>NZ_CP150299.1:0-4800000 GCF_045040615.1 Paenibacillus sp. FSL H8-0175
GTGGACAGCCATACTTCCGAATTATGGCAGCAAATTTTATCGATTATTCAAACCAAATTAAGCAAGCCGAGCTTTGATACCTGGTTTAAGGCTACTAAAGCGATAACCTTCAACTCCCAGGTTCTCATTATCTCGGCACCTACAACGTTTGCAGTAGAATGGCTGGAAAGTCGTTACACCAAACTGGTAGGAGCAACCGTCTACGAAGTCACAGGGAAACAAGTGGATGTAAAATTCGTGATTGAAGAAAGCAAGCCGCCTGAGCTTGTGGTTCAACAATCCGCTCCGACTCCCGTAGTATCAAGAGAAGAAGCACAAACGCATCTGCTCAATCCAAAGTACACTTTTGACACCTTTGTAATCGGCTCTGGGAACCGCTTTGCGCATGCAGCCTCACTGGCAGTAGCCGAAGCACCAGCCAAAGCATACAATCCCTTGTTTTTATACGGTGGTGTAGGTCTGGGCAAAACCCATTTGATGCACGCAATTGGGCACTATGTCCTGGAACATAACCCAAATAACAAGGTAATTTACATCTCGTCTGAGAAATTCACGAATGAATTTATCAATTCGATCCGTGATAACCGCGGTGAAAGCTTCCGTAACAAGTATCGTAATGTTGACATTTTGCTTATCGACGACATTCAATTCCTCGCTGGAAAAGAGTCTACACAGGAGGAGTTTTTCCATACTTTCAATGCGCTCCACGAAGAACGCAAGCAAATTATCATCTCCAGCGACCGACCACCAAAGGAAATTCCCACACTGGAAGAACGGCTGCGTTCCCGGTTCGAATGGGGCTTGATTACGGATATTCAACCACCAGATCTGGAGACCCGGATTGCGATTTTACGCAAAAAGGCTAAGGCAGAGAACCTTGATATCCCTAATGAGGCCATGATGTATATTGCCAACCAGATTGACACCAATATTCGTGAGCTTGAGGGTGCATTAATCCGGGTAGTTGCTTATTCTTCGCTTACCAACCAGGATGTAACCACTCATTTGGCAGCTGAAGCGCTCAAGGATATTATTCCTTCCAGTCGTCCCAAGATGATCACCATCGCTGATATTCAGCAAAAAGTCGGAGAATACTACAATTTGCGCCTTGAAGACTTCAAAGCACGCAAAAGAACCAAAGCCGTAGCGTTTCCACGTCAAATCGCAATGTATCTATCCCGTGAACTAACGGATTATTCGCTGCCTAAGATTGGTGAGGCTTTCGGAGGACGTGACCATACGACCGTAATTCATGCGCACGATAAAATTACACAGGCATTAAAGGTCGATCAGGAGTTGTACAAAGTGGTAAATAATCTTGCGGAGAAAATTAAAAATCCTTCCTAAGAGGAACAAAGAGCCTATACACAATCTATACACATGTGGGTAGGCTTAATTTTATGCTGTTTGGTGGGGTTATCCACATATTCGTCGCCCCTACTACTAATACTATTAAATAACTATAATAATTCATCATGTAAAGACGCGTAATTAACAGACTCAAATCCATCGAAATTCCCAATTTTTCAGCTAGGAGTGAAATCATGAAAATAAGCATTCTTAAAAATGAGCTCAACGAATCCATTCAACACGTATCCAAAGCTATATCCAGCAGAACAACAATCCCTATTTTGACCGGTATTAAACTGGAAGTTAGCCATCAAGGCGTCACATTAACTGCAAGTGATACCGATATTTCTATTCAATCGTTTATTCCAGCAGAGAATGACAGCCACACCATCGTGAAGATAGATCAGCCAGGAAGTGTTGTCCTTCCCGCTAAATTTTTCGTCGAGATTATTAAGAAGCTGCCCTCCAAAGAAATCCACATGGAAGTAAAAGAAGGATTCCAAACGTACATTTCTTCCGGATCCACTGAGATTCAGATGGTAGGTTTAGACCCTGAAGAATTCCCAGTGTTACCGAGCATTGAAGAGAATGACACGATCTCTCTACCAGGTGATTTGCTGAAAAATATGATTAAACAAACAGCCTTTTCTATTTCTACCCAAGAGACAACTCCGATATTAACGGGTATACTATGGAATCTGAGCGACAATGAGTTTAAGTTTACAGCGACTGACCGTCACCGCTTGGCAACAAGAGCTGCTAAACTTGAAGGCACGGAAAATGTCAATTTCGGAAATATTGTTATTGCCGGTAAAACCCTTAATGAGCTCAGCAAAATTATCCCTGACCAAAATATGCTGGTTGATATTGTCGTTGCGGATAATCAAGTTCTCTTCAAAATCGACAAAGTACTGTTTTATTCACGGATCCTAGATGGGATTTATCCTGATACTTCTAGAATTATTCCAACAACCTACAAAACAGAACTAACTTTAGATACAAAAAAATTAAGCGAATCGATTGATCGTGCTTATTTGCTGTCCCGGGAAGAAAAAACAAATATTGTTCGTATGCAGACACTTGATCAAGGCGGTATTGAAATTTCTTCAAGCTCATCAGAGCTGGGTAAGGTTCGCGAGGAACTTGAAGTCATTGATTTCAAAGGTGAACCTCTCAAAATATCTTTTAACTCGAAATATATGCTTGATGTATTAAAGGTCATAGAGAGTGAACAGCTCGTTATTGCATTTACAGGGATGATGAGTCCGATCATTTTGAAACCACTTGACCAAACCAATAGCTTGTATATCATTTTGCCTTACCGTACAACAAATTAATGCCAACATTCATGAACATGTGGATAAGTGGCTGAAAGGATAAAAACCATGAAAAAAATACTTATCCACAGTGGATACATTAAGCTGGACCAATTTCTGAAACTCGCAGATTGTGTATCCACAGGTGGAATGGCCAAAGCTTTATTGCAGGAAGGTCACGTACTGGTCAACGGAGAGGTAGAGGAACGGCGCGGCAGAAAACTTTATCCGGGTGACAAAATCGAAGTGCAGGATAACGGTACCTTTGAGGTTGAAGGCGGAGGAGTAAAAGAGTAGTACGCTAGGGGAGGAACCATTTCGTGTTTGTTAAAAATATCGGTCTGCAGCATTATCGGAATTACGGGCTGCTGCGTCTGGAGAGCCTGGGCGATGTGAATCTGATTCTGGGTCAGAACGCCCAAGGCAAAACAAACCTCATGGAGGCATTGTTCGTCCTGGCGATGACCAAAAGCCACCGCACCTCTAAGGACCGCGAACTTATCTCCTTCGATGCCCCCGGAGATGCAGCTCAGATCGTTGCCGAGGTGGAACGCAAGTATGGCGATCTCAAGCTGGAGCTCACCCTATCTGCCAAAGGTAAAAAAGCCAAGATCAATGGTTTGGAGCAGCGGCGCCTTAGTGAGTTTGTTGGATCTCTGAATGTGGTCATGTTTGCACCGGAAGATTTAGAGATTGTAAAAGGGACCCCTGGTATCAGACGGCGTTTTCTTGATATGGAGATCGGCCAAGTCCAGCCTAGTTATCTATTTCACCTACAGCAGTATCAAAAAATTCTCTTGCAAAGAGGTAATCTCTTAAAGCAATTATGGGGAAAAGAGGCTGCAGGGAAAGAGCTTCTGGAAATCTGGGATGCTCAACTTGTAGAGCATGGTGTTAAAATCGTCAAAAAAAGGAAACAATTCATAAAGAAGCTGCAAATATGGGCTGAAAGCATTCACCGGGGGATTACGAACGGCGGAGAAGAACTGAAATTGCTCTATGTCCCCTCTTTCGGCGATCGGGATGAGGAAGATGAAGCTGTCTTATTAGACAATTTTATGTTAAAGTTATCACAAACGAGAGAACAAGAAATCAGGCGCGGCATGACGCTGACGGGTCCCCATCGGGATGACCTGTCCTTTTTTATCAACGGAAGGGAAGCTCAGGTCTACGGTTCTCAAGGACAGCAGCGTACCACGGCTTTATCGCTTAAGCTGGCGGAAATCGAGCTGATCCATGAGGAAATCGGAGAATATCCTGTGCTGCTTCTTGATGATGTTTTATCCGAGCTTGATCCTTACCGCCAGACCCAGCTTATTGAAACCTTTCAAAGCAAGGTACAGACATTCATTACCGCTACCGGAATTGAGGGTCTGAATGCCGATAAATTAAAGGGCGCCAGCCTATTTCATGTTCATGATGGAAAAGTTGAGTTATAAAAGAGCGGAGGACGATCATGTATATTCATTTGGGCGGGGAGAAGATCATTAGGTCTTCGGAGTTAATTGCTATATTTGATATTTCGATTGAGAAATCTTCCAAGGTATCTAAGCAATTCGTTATTCACTCTGAGCAGGATAAGAAGCTTGAGCGGATTGGCGAAGAGGAAGCAAAATCTATTGTCGTAACTAAAAATATCGTGTATTACTCCCCCATTTCCTCCTCCACTCTTAAAAAAAGAGCCAAAATTTTGCTCGAAATATAACTTGCATTGGGTAACAAAGAGATAATCAGAAAGAAGTAGGTGAAGGCATGTCAATGAATCAACCGACATATGATGAGAGCCAGATTCAGGTACTGGAAGGGCTGGAAGCGGTTCGGAAACGTCCGGGCATGTATATTGGTTCGACTAGTTCTAAAGGTCTCCATCACTTGGTATGGGAGGTCGTCGATAATAGTATCGATGAGGCACTCGCAGGTTATTGTGACCGGATTCAAGTGATTATACATGAGGATAACGCGATCACTGTTATCGATAATGGACGTGGCATACCTGTAGGTGAGAATGTAAAGCTTAAGAAGTCGACGCTTGAAGTCGTAATGACCGTGCTGCATGCAGGCGGTAAATTCGGCGGTGGCGGATATAAAGTTTCCGGTGGTTTGCATGGTGTGGGTATCTCTGTAGTGAATGCCTTGTCTGAAAAGGTCCTTGTTAAGGTCAAACGTGACGGTCATATCTACCAACAGGAATATAGACGTGGTGCACCGCAGTATGATATCAAAATCGTTGGCGATTCAGATGAGACAGGAACGACTACAACCTTTCATCCGGATCCTGAAATATTTACGGAAACCACAGTTTTTGAATATTCGACACTGCTTACTCGTATTCGGGAGCTGGCTTTTCTTAACAAAGGAATCGAGCTTTCACTTCATGATGAGCGGACGGATGTCACCAACGTGTTCAAATACGAGGGTGGTATCGTTGAATATGTGAAATATTTGAATGAGAAAAAAGAAGCACTACATGAGGATCCGATCTACGTGGAAGGCTCACGCGATATGATCCAAGTTGAAGTGGCTCTCCAATATAACGATTCGTATACTGAGAACATCTACTCTTTTGCGAATAATATTAATACGCATGAGGGCGGAACGCATGAATCCGGCTTTAAAAGTGCGCTGACCCGTATCATCAACGATTATGCTCGTAAAGCGGGAGTACTGAAGGATAGCAATTCGAATCTGACTGGTGATGACGTGCGTGAAGGATTGACAGCCATTATTTCTGTCAAAATTCCAGATCCACAATTCGAAGGTCAAACGAAAACTAAGCTCGGAAATAGTGAAGTTCGGGGTATCGTAGAATCACTGTTCGGAGAGAAATTACAAGAGTTCCTGGAAGAAAACCCAGCAGTGTCACGTCGCGTTCTTGAGAAATCACTCTCCGCTTCACGCGCGCGAGAAGCTGCCCGTAAGGCACGTGAGTTAACCCGTCGGAAGAGTGCGCTTGAAGTCAGTGCTCTGCCTGGTAAACTCGCCGACTGTTCATCCAAGGATGCCTCGATCAGCGAACTATACATCGTCGAAGGTGACTCAGCGGGTGGATCGGCTAAGCAAGGCCGGGATCGCCATTTCCAAGCGATTCTACCGTTGCGTGGTAAGATCCTAAACGTTGAGAAAGCTCGCCTTGACCGTATTTTATCTAACGCCGAGATCCGCGCCATCATTACGGCTTTGGGCACAGGGATCAGCGATGACTTTGACTTATCGAAGGCTCGCTATCATAAAGTCGTTATTATGACCGATGCCGACGTCGATGGAGCCCATATTAGAACGCTATTATTAACGTTCTTCTATCGTTACATGCGGAAGCTAGTAGACGCGGGTTATATCTATATTGCACAGCCTCCTCTCTTTAAGATTGAGCGCAATAAGGTTATCCGCTACGCAGGCAGCGAGAAGGAACGCGATGATATTATCGCTTCTTTTGGAGAAAATGCTAAGGTTAACGTCCAACGTTACAAAGGTTTGGGAGAGATGAATGCAACCCAACTTTGGGACACAACGATGGACCCTGAGACCCGTATGATGCTCCAGGTTACGATTGAAGATGCGATGCTGGCAGATAGTATTTTTGATACACTTATGGGTGACAATGTTGAACCAAGACGTGACTTTATCCATGAGCATGCCAAGAACGTTAGATACCTTGATGTGTAAGAACAATATTTAATACAACCTCCGGCTTCTATTCCTAACGGAATGAGAACTCTGGAGGTTCTTTGATTTCAAGCTTTTTTTTAGGCTCTTGTGGATTGTTTATTGCGGGTCGAATAAGGGGATTTTCTTGCTTTTACACGTCCATAGGCTACGGCATAGCGATGTATTTTACGATAGATTGATTTATCAGGAAATAATTTGAATACAGCAATGGACGGAAGAGTGTTGACTTCCAGCAGCCACATATCCAGATGTTGATCCATGGCAATATCCAGACCAATCTCTTTGATTCCTGGATAGGCAGATTGAAGCTGTGTCGCGATTTGTATACCCAAAGCTTTTAAGTGATTGATCGTAACTAGGACTTCAGAGGGCGGCATATAATTTTTTAGCAGAGTACTTACGGAAAGGATACTGCCTCCACTGTGATAATTGGTGACGATTTTTTGAGGGGCAGCTACTCTTCCAAGCATTCCTGTTGTTTCCCATACTCCTGATGGAGTCTTTTGGGTAAGAACCCGAAGATCAAAAGGGCGGTCTTGATGACGCAGAAGGTCAATCCCTTTTTGAATCAAATAGGTTCGATTCTGAATTCGTTTCTGTAAGTTCTCATACAGCTCTTCTGGTGAGAAAAACACTTCCGCAGTCTTCCCATATCTTAAAATATACAAGATCTGTTCTTCGGGCTCTTCTTTATTAACATTATCGAGGTCGGCACCGTGTTCAGCTTTCTGTTTGCTAGTGCTAAGAGTTACAGTACGCTGCTCAGCTCTCATTACACCGATACCATAACTCCCTCGATCTGGCTTAATATAGACCATTGTATATAACGCAAGCATCTCCTTAAGAGCATTGACATCGAATTTACGGGTATCAGGCACATATTGCAATAGAGAGTGATTTTGAAGGATGACTTTCGTTTTAGCCCATTTGCTTGGGACGCGTTGAATCTTCATTATCTTCCTCCTTATGAGTTTTGTGCAGGAATAGGTCCTTTGGGTTCCTTGTTGTAAAAAATGCAGTGGCAGCATAATCTTTGACAGCTGAAAATCAGGACAAGCTACCTAAACAATGGTATAATATAAGGATATGGGGTTATGCCTTATCGAACGATATTAGGATAATAAAACCGTGTTTCTTGTCTTTACAGTCTATGTAGTAAAGATATTTGCGGAAAGGGCAAATACCCTGATAAGCGCAAAAAGAAATCAATATTAGAAGATAAAAGGCTATCATGTTTAATTGTGCTACTTTTGTGAAAGTAATATAATTAAGGGTAGCGGTTTTTTAACTGAAGGAGGTCCAGCAACTCATGGCTGAACAAAATAACCCACAAGTCAAAGATCGGGACATTGGCGTGGAAATGCGTGAATCCTTTATGGATTACGCAATGAGCATCATTGTTAGCCGAGCTTTGCCAGATGTGCGGGACGGACTCAAGCCGGTTCACCGACGCATTTTGTTTGCGATGTCGGAGCTTGGAATGTCTGCGGATAAGCCTCATAAGAAATCTGCAAGAATCGTCGGTGAGGTTATCGGTAAGTACCACCCTCACGGTGACTCAGCTGTCTATGAAACAATGGTACGGATGGCTCAGGATTTCTCGATGCGCTATATGCTTGTAGACGGTCACGGGAACTTTGGTTCGATTGATGGTGATATGGCCGCGGCGATGCGGTACACAGAAGCCCGTCTCTCCAAGATTGCAGGCGAAATGCTTCGTGATTTGAACAAAGAGACAGTTGACTTCGCACCCAACTATGATGGTGAAGAGAATGAGCCGGTTGTATTGCCAGCCCGTTATCCGAATCTGCTCGTAAATGGGGTATCTGGTATTGCTGTAGGTATGGCTACTAATATTCCACCGCATAACCTTGGTGAAGTTATCGATGGTGTGCAGGCGATGATTAAGAATCCTGATATCACGCCAATGGAATTGATGGAGTTTATCCAAGGTCCGGATTTCCCTACGGCTGGATATATTTTGGGTCGTGAGGGCATTCGTCAGGCTTATCGTACGGGGCGTGGTTCAGTAACCATGCGTGCGAAGGCAACGATCGAAGAGAACAACGGCAAGGCTCGCATCATTGTGCATGAGCTTCCATACCAGGTTAACAAAGCAAGATTGGTTGAAAAAATCGCAGAATTAGTACGTGAGAAACGGATCGAAGGTATAACGGATCTTCGAGATGAGTCTGACCGTAACGGTATGCGTGTAGTTGTTGAGATGAGACGCGATGTTAATCCAAATGTAGTATTAAACAATCTATATAAACATACTTCTATGCAATCCACATTTGGGATCAACATGCTTGCCATCGTAAATAACGAGCCGAAAATTCTTAATCTGCGTGATGTACTTTATCATTATTTGCAGCACCAGATTGAAGTTATTCGTCGTCGTACTATATTTGATCTTAAAAAAGCTGAAGCACGCGCTCATATTTTAGAAGGTCTGCGCATTGCGCTTGATCATCTGGATGAAGTGATTGCGTTAATCCGTGCTTCACGGACAACTGATATAGCCCGCGAAGGATTAATGAGCACCTTTAGCCTCAGTTTAGAGCAGGCTCAGGCTATCCTCGATATGCGGATGCAACGTCTGACCGGTCTGGAACGGGAAAAGATCGAGAATGAATATAACGAATTGATCGTTAAAATTGCAGAGTACCGTGAAATTCTGGCTAACGAGCATCTTGTACTGGAAATCATCAGCAACGAGCTGCAGGATATCCGCGATAGATATTCTGATGAACGCCGGACAGAGATTACGGTTGGTGAAGAAAGTATCCTGGATGAAGACCTTATTCCACGTGAAGAGGTTGTTATCACTATTACACATACAGGATATATCAAACGTCTACCTGTCAGCACCTACCGCAGTCAGAAGCGCGGAGGTCGCGGAGTCATGGGGATGGACACCAAGGACCAGGATTTCGTGGAGCATCTCTTCGTGAGTAACTCTCATAACTATCTGATGTTCTTTACCGATAAGGGTAAAGTTTACCGGATTAAAGCTTATGAGATCCCAGAATTGGGCCGTACAGCCCGGGGGACGCCAATCATCAACCTGATTCAAATCGAACAAGGTGAGAAGATTAGTGCGGTAATCCAAGTGGAAGATGGCGATAGCGACAAATATTTATTCTTTGCTACCCGCGAGGGTATCGTGAAGAAGACGCCTCTTGGGGATTATAACAACATCCGTAAAGGCGGTCTTATTGCTATTAATCTTCGTGAAGAAGATTCCCTAATCGAGGTTAAGCTGACTGATGGACAGCAAAATCTCATTATCGGTACAGCTCGCGGAATGTCGATCACGTTCTCAGAGAATGATGTGCGTTCTATGGGACGTAGCGCGACTGGCGTTAAGGGCATTACGCTTGACGGAAACGACCATGTCATTGGTATGGACTGTGTCGATAAGGAGCTTGAGGTTCTGATTGTTACTACCAAGGGCTATGGTAAACGGACACCAGCCGGTGATTATCGTTCCCAGACTCGTGGCGGTAAAGGGATCAAGACCATTAATCTCACCGATAAGAATGGTCCTGTAGTGGGTCTTAAGGTCGTTAAGAAGGATGAAGACTTAATGATTATTACGACTAGCGGTACGCTGATTCGTACCAGCATGGATGGAATTTCTACTATGGGCCGTTATGCTCAAGGGGTTAAGCTGATTAACATCCGTGAGGATGACGCAGTAGCTACCCTGTGTAGAGCTGACAAGAACGAAGAGGATGAATCTGAGGAAGTGGAAGGTCTGGAAGGCTTGGAAGGGCAAGAAGGCCTGGATGGGCAAGATACAGTCGAGGAATCTGGCAATATTGATCAGCCTGAGATCCTGACTGAGGACGAAGACACTGACTTAGAATAGGTTGAATTCAAAAAAGAGCAAGGGCTTCTTTTACAGAAGTTCTTGCTCTTTTTGTTGCTATTTGAATGACCGATGCTTATAAAAATAAAATAAATATTTTGAAAGAATAGTTTTCACTGCACTAGTGTCTTCCATTTATCCGTACTATAATTAGCCAATAGAATCCTATAAAGTACTAATTTCTCAGAAATTATCTGTCTTATCAATGTGAGGTAATGCTGGGTGTACGGCTTATAGAAATTAAGGGGCTGAGTATATGCCAAATATATTGGTTGGAGAAGTTAAAGCAGGCTCAAAGATAATAAAGGATGTAATTACACCTTTAGGGGGGACTTTATTCACTAAGGGAAAAATATTGCTCCCTCGTGATCTAGATATTTTACAGGCTTTTTTGATTGGGCAAGTGGAAATCGAAGGTGACCAAGGTGAGGCGAGTTCGGATGGAGCCAAAACAACAGCTAAGCAAGCTTCCCCTAAAGCTGGAGCCATTATCAACGAATCGATGTTGGCCAAGACTAATTCTCCTCTACATGATGAATACGATAAAATGCTCACTCTTATTAAGAACAGCTATCGATCGGTAACGGCAGCTTCACTTCCTATTTTTGAGCTTCGCAGTCAGTTAGAGACATTAATAGGTTATTTGAAGGATTATCATGTCTTGAAGTTTACACCGCGCACTTTAAAATATGAGGATTACAACTATCACAATGCTGTGTTGTCCGCGTTGACCTCCTATAAAATTGCTCAGTGGTGTGGGTACCCACAAAAGGATTGGATGCAGATTGCTTTTGCAGGATTATTACATGATATCGGCAATGCAAAAGTAGACAGCTCACTTTTACAGAAACCGGAGTCACTTAACAATAGTGAAATAGAAGAGGTTCGCCGACACACTACATATGGTTATCAATTATTACGCAATGTTACAGCGATTAATGAAGGGGTAAGACTTGCCGCCTTGCAGCATCATGAGAAGATTGATGGCTCTGGTTATCCATTGAAGCTGGACGGCAGTCAGATTCATTTCTACGCTAAAGTAGTCGCAGTAGCAGATATATTCCATGCTATGACCTTAGAAAGAGCCTACAGAAGAGCACAGTCTCCTTATTTGGTACTAGAGCAGATTCTGACAGAAAGCTTCGGTAAGCTTGACCCAGTGATTGTGCAGACGTTTATACAGAAGAGTACTGATCTCTTTAATGGCACTAGAATCAAATTAAGTGATGGCCGTCATGGGGAGATTATCTTCACTGATCGCGCAAACCCTACACGTCCGATGGTTAAAATAGAGGAAACAATAGTTAACTTGATGTTGGAACGTGAATTGTATATTCAAGAGATCATTGCTTAGGGCGTAGGTACAAGGGAATAAGGCTGTGCTAGCCATTATATATCGCAGTATTGAGGCTTATGGCAGCACAGTCTCTCATTTATCTATTATATTTCAAAAAAAGACTTGCAATGCATCTCCATACATGATATATTCTAAGTCCGGCCAAGAAGTACACATGCCGAGCTCGAAAAAGAAGTTAAAAAAAGAGCTTGACATTAAATAGCCGAACATGATATAGTATAAGAGTTGCTGCTGAGACATTAAACGGCGCCAACGAGAACTTGATCTTTGAAAACTGAACAACGAGTGAGTAGGAAATCACGTAAGTGAAATCCAAATTAGAGAATTAATTTTCTCGTCAGATGTTTCAAAATGAGCATATCGCTCTTTTCAATACTAATTGGAGAGTTTGATCCTGGCTCAGGACGAACGCTGGCGGCGTGCCTAATACATGCAAGTCGAGCGGAGTTATTTTGAAAGCTTGCTTTCAAAATAACTTAGCGGCGGACGGGTGAGTAACACGTAGGCAACCTGCCCTTCAGACTGGGATAACTACCGGAAACGGTAGCTAATACCGGATAATTTCTTTTTTCTCCTGAGAGAAGAATGAAAGACGGAGCAATCTGTCACTGAGGGATGGGCCTGCGGCGCATTAGCTAGTTGGTGGGGTAACGGCCCACCAAGGCGACGATGCGTAGCCGACCTGAGAGGGTGAACGGCCACACTGGGACTGAGACACGGCCCAGACTCCTACGGGAGGCAGCAGTAGGGAATCTTCCGCAATGGGCGAAAGCCTGACGGAGCAACGCCGCGTGAGTGATGAAGGTTTTCGGATCGTAAAGCTCTGTTGCCAGGGAAGAACGTCCGGTAGAGTAACTGCTACCGGAGTGACGGTACCTGAGAAGAAAGCCCCGGCTAACTACGTGCCAGCAGCCGCGGTAATACGTAGGGGGCAAGCGTTGTCCGGAATTATTGGGCGTAAAGCGCGCGCAGGCGGCTATTTAAGTCTGGTGTTTAAACCTTGGGCTCAACCTGAGGTCGCACTGGAAACTGGGTGGCTTGAGTACAGAAGAGGAAAGTGGAATTCCACGTGTAGCGGTGAAATGCGTAGATATGTGGAGGAACACCAGTGGCGAAGGCGACTTTCTGGGCTGTAACTGACGCTGAGGCGCGAAAGCGTGGGGAGCAAACAGGATTAGATACCCTGGTAGTCCACGCCGTAAACGATGAGTGCTAGGTGTTAGGGGTTTCGATACCCTTGGTGCCGAAGTTAACACAGTAAGCACTCCGCCTGGGGAGTACGGTCGCAAGACTGAAACTCAAAGGAATTGACGGGGACCCGCACAAGCAGTGGAGTATGTGGTTTAATTCGAAGCAACGCGAAGAACCTTACCAGGTCTTGACATCCCTCTGAATCTGCTAGAGATAGCAGCGGCCTTCGGGACAGAGGAGACAGGTGGTGCATGGTTGTCGTCAGCTCGTGTCGTGAGATGTTGGGTTAAGTCCCGCAACGAGCGCAACCCTTAACTTTAGTTGCCAGCAAGTAATGTTGGGCACTCTAGAGTGACTGCCGGTGACAAACCGGAGGAAGGTGGGGATGACGTCAAATCATCATGCCCCTTATGACCTGGGCTACACACGTACTACAATGGCCGGTACAACGGGAAGCGAAGCCGCGAGGTGGAGCCAATCCCATCAAAGCCGGTCTCAGTTCGGATTGCAGGCTGCAACTCGCCTGCATGAAGTCGGAATTGCTAGTAATCGCGGATCAGCATGCCGCGGTGAATACGTTCCCGGGTCTTGTACACACCGCCCGTCACACCACGAGAGTTTACAACACCCGAAGTCGGTGGGGTAACCCGCAAGGGAGCCAGCCGCCGAAGGTGGGGTAGATGATTGGGGTGAAGTCGTAACAAGGTAGCCGTATCGGAAGGTGCGGCTGGATCACCTCCTTTCTATGGAGAATCGTTCTCTGCAATGAGAACATTCAAATCGGAAGCTAAGCTTCCAAAACTCAGGTTTAGGCCTGTTACTCACTCGTTGCTCAGTTTTGAGAGTTTAAGCTCTCAAGTAAGACTTGATCCTTGAAAACTGGATACCGAAACGAATTTGCGTTTTAGAACATCTTTTAGCAACTTGTGTAAACAAGTAAATGTTATTAGTGAGATTTTTCTTCGGAAGAATCAAGGTTAAGCTAATAAGAGCACACGGAGGATGCCTAGGCGCCAGGAGCCGACGAAGGACGTGGCGAACAACGAAACTGCCTCGGGGAGCTGTAAGCAAGCTTTGATCCGGGGGTGTCCGAATGGGGAAACCCAGCTGTGGTAATTCGCAGTTACTCATTTCTGAATACATAGGAAATGTAGAGGCAGACCAGGGGAACTGAAACATCTAAGTACCCTGAGGAAGAGAAAACAATAGTGATTCCGTCAGTAGCGGCGAGCGAACGCGGAACAGCCTAAACCTAAGAGCTTGCTCTTAGGGGTTGTGGGACGTCTCACATGGAGTTACAAAGGAATATGGTAGGCGAAGAGGTCTGGAAAGGCCCGCGATAGAGGTAAAAGCCCTGTAACCTAAACTGTATTCTCTCCGAGACGGATCCCGAGTAGTGCGGGGCACGTGAAACCCCGTATGAATCCAGCAGGACCATCTGCTAAGGCTAAATACTACCTGGCGACCGATAGTGAAACAGTACCGTGAGGGAAAGGTGAAAAGCACCCCGGAAGGGGAGTGAAATAGAACCTGAAACCGTGTGCTTACAAAAAGTCAGAGCCCTATTAATGGGTGATGGCGTGCCTTTTGTAGAATGAACCGGCGAGTTACGTTTAACATGCAAGGTTAAGCCGAGAAGGTGGAGCCGCAGCGAAAGCGAGTCTGAATAGGGCGATTTAGTATGTGGACGTAGACCCGAAACCGTGTGATCTACCCCTGTCCAGGGTGAAGGTGCGGTAACACGCACTGGAGGCCCGAACCCACGTACGTTGAAAAGTGCGGGGATGAGGTGGGGGTAGCGGAGAAATTCCAATCGAACTCGGAGATAGCTGGTTCTCCCCGAAATAGCTTTAGGGCTAGCCTCGGTATAAGAGTAGTGGAGGTAGAGCACTGATTGGGTGCGGGGTCCGCAAGGATTACCAAGCTCAGTCAAACTCCGAATGCCATATACTTATTGCCGGGAGTCAGACAGTGAGTGCTAAGATCCATTGTCAAAAGGGAAACAGCCCAGACCATCAGCTAAGGTCCCCAAGTGTGTGTTAAGTGGGAAAGGATGTGGAGTTGCACAGACAACCAGGATGTTGGCTTAGAAGCAGCCACCATTGAAAGAGTGCGTAATAGCTCACTGGTCGAGTGACTCTGCGCCGAAAATGTAACGGGGCTAAACACACCACCGAAGCTATGGCTAGATACGTATGTATCTGGGGTAGGGGAGCGTTGTGTAGGGGTTGAAGGTGTACTGAAAAGAGCGCTGGACACTACACAAGTGAGAATGCCGGTATGAGTAACGAAAAGATCAGTGAGAATCTGATCCGCCGAAAGCCCAAGGTTTCCTGAGGAAGGCTCGTCCGCTCAGGGTAAGTCGGGACCTAAGGCGAGGCCGAAAGGCGTAGTCGAAGGACAACAGTTTGAAATTACTGTACCACCGTAATCCGCTATGAGCGATGGGGTGACGCAGGAGGGTAGTGACGCGGACTGATGGATGTCCGTCTAAGCAGTGAGGCTGATGTGTAGGCAAATCCGCACATCATTAAGGCTGGGCTGTGATGGGGAGCGAAAATTATAGTAGCGAAGGTCATGATCTCACACTGCCAAGAAAAGCCTCTAGCCAGGAGAAGGTGCCCGTACCGCAAACCGACACAGGTAGGCGAGAAGAGAATTCTAAGGCGCGCGGAAGAACTCTCGTTAAGGAACTCGGCAAAATGACCCCGTAACTTCGGGAGAAGGGGTGCCCCGGTAGTGTGAATAGCACGAGGGGGCCGCAGTGAAAAGGCCCAAGCGACTGTTTAGCAAAAACACAGGTCTGTGCGAAGCCGCAAGGCGAAGTATACGGGCTGACGCCTGCCCGGTGCTGGAAGGTTAAGGGGAGTGGTTAGGGGTAACCCGAAGCTATGAACCGAAGCCCCAGTAAACGGCGGCCGTAACTATAACGGTCCTAAGGTAGCGAAATTCCTTGTCAGGTAAATTCTGACCCGCACGAATGGCGTAACGACTTGGGCGCTGTCTCAACGAGAGATCCGGTGAAATTTTAATACCTGTGAAGATGCAGGTTACCCGCGACAAGACGGAAAGACCCCATGGAGCTTTACTGCAGCTTGATATTGAATTTGGGTACGATCTGTACAGGATAGGTGGGAGCCGTAGAAATCGGAGCGCAAGCTTCGGTGGAGGCGCCGTTGGGATACCACCCTGATCGTATCTAGGTTCTAACCTAGTACCCTTACCGGGTACGGGGACCGTGTCAGGCGGGCAGTTTGACTGGGGCGGTCGCCTCCTAAAGAGTAACGGAGGCGTTCCAAGGTTCCCTCAGAATGGTTGGAAATCATTCGCAGAGTGCAAAGGCATAAGGGAGCTTGACTGCGAGACCTACAAGTCGAGCAGGGACGAAAGTCGGACTTAGTGATCCGGTGGTACCGCATGGAAGGGCCATCGCTCAACGGATAAAAGCTACCCTGGGGATAACAGGCTTATCTCCCCCAAGAGTCCACATCGACGGGGAGGTTTGGCACCTCGATGTCGGCTCATCGCATCCTGGGGCTGAAGTAGGTCCCAAGGGTTGGGCTGTTCGCCCATTAAAGCGGTACGCGAGCTGGGTTCAGAACGTCGTGAGACAGTTCGGTCCCTATCTGTCGTGGGCGCAGGAAATTTGAGAGGAGCTGTCCTTAGTACGAGAGGACCGGGATGGACGTACCGCTGGTGCACCAGTTGTTCCGCCAGGAGCATGGCTGGGTAGCTACGTACGGACGGGATAAGCGCTGAAAGCATCTAAGCGTGAAGCCCCCCTCAAGATGAGATTTCCCAATTAGTAAGACCCCTTGAAGACGACGAGGTAGATAGGTTGGAGGTGGAAGTGCAGCAATGCATGGAGCTGACCAATACTAATCGGTCGAGGGCTTATCCTATACGTAGAATGCAGATTCGTTTCGGATTCAGTTTTCAGGCATCAAGCCTGTAACACGCTTAGAAATTCATTGTCACTTCTGTGATGAACTGAATTTCACGCGGCAGCGTCTGTTTCACAGACGCATGTTTGGTGGCGATAGCGGAGGGGTTCCACGCGTACCCATCCCGAACACGACCGTTAAGCCCTCCAGCGCCGATGGTACTTGGACCGAAGGGTCCTGGGAGAGTAGGACGTTGCCAAGCACGCAAGACCACTGTTGAGTAATCGACAGTGGTCTTTTTGTTATGTATATTTACTTAAGGATTGTTGCAAATTAAATTATGTTTGACAGACTAGAGTGTTTAACCCATAATACAATTCATACTAAACATATAAGAATTATAGGGGGAGCGAATTATGTCGTACTTTAGTGTATCTATTAAGAAACCAATTCTGTTGGGGGCAATAGCAGTTTTGCTATTGATGTTAATTGCAGGGTGCTCGGGGTCTAATAATAAGGCTGATTCAAATAAAGAGGCACAGGAAAGTGCGAGTCCGGCAACTCAAAGTCCTCAAACTGCAGAACCTGCAACGGGAGGGACTTTCGTCTATGGACGACCTGCTTCTGTAACTTCGCTGGATTTGCATAATCAGATTACGTCCAACAATGCTTTTGCAATCGACAAAGTCTTTGAATCATTAGTCGCTTTTGACAGCAAAGGTGAAATTGTAGATTGGCTTGCTAAGTCACATAATATCAGTGAAGATGGTCTGACGTATACATTCGAGCTTCGTGATGGGTTGAAGTTTTCCAATGGTACGGATGTGACCGCAGAAGATGCTGTATTCTCTCTTGAGCGGCACTTGAAGGTAGGCGGCCCGCTTGCAATATCCGCAAAGGTCGACACAATCAAAGCGCAAGATAACAAAACGCTTGTTATTACACTTAAAGAGCCTTATACACCATTTATCTCGGAGCTATCTAATTTCTCAAATGGTATCCTTCCTAACAATTTCGGGGGAGTATCCGAAGAGGAATTCTTCAAGAAACCAATCGGTACGGGACCTTTTGTTGTTGAAACATGGGACACTGCTGGTGATCTGACCTTCACTAAGAATACATTCTACTGGCAAGAAGGTAAACCCTATATTGATAAGCTCGTTTATAAGCTGATTGAAGATGACAGCCAAGCGATTAACCAGCTGAAGGCTGGAGAAGTTAATGCTATTGAATCTTTGGCTCTGCAAAATGCCAATGAGATTAAAGACGGGGCTGACACTAAAGTAGTTACTAACGGTAGTTGGGTGACAGAGCAATTGTTCTTTAATACGTTGGATGAACATTTTTCTGATGTGCATGTCCGTCGCGCTCTGGCGCTGGCGCTTGATCGTGAGGGCTTGACCAAGGCGCTAACCTTTGGTTATGCACAAACAGCAAACTCATTGCTGCCAACAACGATTCCTTATAACGCAAATGATACAATCAAAGCACTGAACTTTAATATCGAAGCAGCCAAGGAGGAGCTTGCAAAATCTTCCTTCCCTAATGGCTTCACTACCAAATTACTTGTAGCATCCGGTAATAGCACAAGAGCTCAAGAGGCACAAATTATTCAGGCAGCGGGCCAAACGATCGGGATTAAGATTGAGATTGAATCGATTGAACTTGCCACTTTCCGTGAACGTTTCTTCGCATATGATTTTGCGGCAATGCTGAACAGTGGCCAAGCGGATTCCCCTGAAGCGAACTCAATTATTGCTTTCCAGACCGATCCGGAAGGCTTCAGCAAATCATATTGGACGCATTATACAAATGATGAAGTAACGAAGCTTCTATATGAGGGACAAAAAACTGCGGATGGCGATGAACGTGCACAAATCTATACTAAGCTGCTGCAGACCCTTGCTGATGAAGTTCCTTATATTCCTCTTTACTATCCAGATGTTTTAAAAGGTATTCGTTCTTCAGTTGACGGTCTCGTTGTTCTACCGAACGGCAGTGCCCGTTTCGAAGATGTCCGCATCAGCCAATGATGAATCTTAAGCAGGTGTTAAATCAACCGAAAGGAAGCAAGGGTTCTTACAACTGGCTTGTGATATCTCTTATAAAAGCATTGGCAGTGATCTTCTGCGTAATGATAGCAGTCTTTTTCATCATACGAATCGTGCCGGGAGATCCAGCAAAAATGATTTTGGGAGAATACAGCACCCCTGAGGCGCTCAAGAGTATGCATCATACTCTTGGGCTGGACCTCCCTTTATGGGAGCAATTCATCCGATTTGTGAAGACGCTGTTTACTCAAGGAGATACTGGAAACTCCATTATTATGGGGACATCAACAAGAGAGTTGATTACACAACGGGCCCCTGTTACTTTGCTGCTCATCGTGATGGCTTGTGTGTTGGCGATTTTTGTATCCCTTCTGCTCGCTACGGTAGCCGCTACGCATAAGGATAAACTGCTGGACCATTTGATACGTATTTTTCCTACAATTACTCTAGGTATGCCAATCTTCTGGGTTGGCTTACTTTTAATTTTGCTCTTTAGTGTCCGGCTTGGCTGGTTCCCTGTTGGGGGAGTAAGTGAAGGGTGGGTCGGAACCTTGCATAGTCTTGCACTTCCAGCAGTCACTGTTGCTTTTTCACAGGTTCCTACGCTTGTTCGTTCATTAAGAGCGCAGATGCTTGAAGTGTTAGAATCGGATTTTGTAGTCACCCTTAAGGCTGCGGGCATACCAAACAGGGTTATTTTATTTAAACATGTGCTGCGCAACTCTGCTCTTCCTACGTTAATGCTGCTGGGTGTGAATATTTCTTATTTAATCGGAGGCACCTTGGTCGTTGAGCAGGTATTTGGAATTAAGGGAATTGGCAGCTTATTGTTCACCTCAATTTCGAAACGGGACTTTCCGGTTATTCAAGGAATAGCACTTTACTGTGCGCTATCTGTTGTGATCATCAGTCTCTTGATTGAAATCATTTCCTGGTGGCTTGATCCCAGAACGAAAGGAAAACAATGAAAACTATAAGACTAGACTCGCGATTGTATGAAGACGGTAAGATAACAAGCGGCTTAAAGCGAATATGGAATACCCCATCACTTCTAGTGGGAATTATTATGTTTGCAGCTCTTATTCTCTTGACTGTGTTTATACCTTATATAAGTCCTTATGACCCCTCTGAGCAAAATTTGAGTGCCTTTTTACAGCCTCCGTCAGCCGAACATTGGTTGGGAACTGATCAATTAGGGCGTGATCTGTTTACCAGACTGGTTTATGCAGCGAGGACTGATTTGAAAATCATGGTCTTGGCAGAAATCATTCCCTTTTGCACAGGTGTATTTCTAGGAATGCTGGCAGGATATTACGGCAAATGGATCGATACAGTTATTACGCTGTTGTCAGATACATTCATCGCCTTTCCTTTTTATCTGATCGTTATTATCGTGGCTTTTGCAAGTGGAGCAGGAGAACGAGGCATTTATATTACTTTTATCTTTGTAGGATGGATTGTCTTTGCCCGTGTCGTCAGAGGTCTTAGTGCTTCTTTTCGTAATCAGGAATGGGTGGCGTCCGCTCAAACCTTAGGGCTACCAGGAGTGAAAATTATTTTGCGTCATCTCCTGCCGAATGTACTTCCGCAAGCCGTGGTCGTCCTTATGACAGATATGATTGGATTGCTTGTTGCCATTGTTACACTCGGGTATCTTGGTATCGGCATTACACCGCCAACTCCTGACTGGGGGACAATGATTTCAGATGGACAGCCCTTCATCACTACAGCTTGGTGGCTCTCGGCCGTTCCGGGATTTGCAGTGGTGTATACGGGGATAGCTTTGTCGCTCCTAGGTGATGGTTTGGCAGACATATGGAGGAAAAAATAATGTCTATACAACCCATTTTAGAAATAGAGGCGCTATCGCTGGCAGCTAAGTCAAATGAGAGATTGGTCAATAATGTTAGTTTTTCGCTGGGTAGAGGGGAGAGTCTGGGATTAGTAGGTGAATCGGGATCAGGAAAATCGCTTACGCTGCGTGCAATTTTAGGCTTGCTTCCAAATGGTGTTGAACAGACTGGTGGCACCATTAAAAGTGACGTAAGCAGTGCGATGGTATTTCAAGATCCAAGAGGTGCGCTTGATCCGCTCTGTACGGTTGTCAAACAACTGGCTGAAGTTGTGTATTACAGACAGAAAGTAAGCCGTAAGACTTCGCGGGTAATTGCACTGGAACTGCTCGAAAGGCTTGGTCTCCCCGATTCATTGAAGAAAAAGGACCGGTATCCGAGTCAGCTGTCAGGCGGTCAGTGTCAACGGGTAGTCATCGCTCTGGCACTGGCGTGCAAGCCAGGCATACTTCTCTGTGATGAGCCGACAACGGCACTGGACGTCACGGTTCAACGGCAAATTATTGAGACGATCACGAGCCTCCAGCATGAGCTCAGTTTTGCCATGGTATTTGTTACGCATAACCTAGCGATTGCAGCAAACTTGTGTTCACGGCTATGTGTAATGAAACAGGGACAGATTGTTGAGCAGGGCAATACCCTTGATATTTTACGAAATCCGAAAGACCCTTACACACAGATGCTGATTGATTCGGTGCTTCCTTTGCCAGAGCTTGAAGGGAGTAGAGACTCATGGAATTAGCCTTACAAATAAAAGATTTAACTGTTCATTATGGCGGCTTTACTGCACTGGATCATATCAATCTGAATCTTGAGCAGCACACCACCCTTGGGCTTGTTGGAGAATCTGGATCAGGGAAATCTACGCTGGCGCGAGTAATTGCTGGACTGATTGCCCCAAATGAGGGACAGATTCTGTTGGGAACCCAAGAATTAAAAAAGAAAAGAAGCCGTGAGCAGCACAAAACAATCCAGATGATTTTCCAAAATCCAGATGCTTCGCTAAATCCTAAACATTCGATTAGGCAAATTCTTTCCGAGCCCTTATTGTTTCATAAAATAGTGGGGCGTACAGATGTTGAACAAAGATGCAAAGAGCTTTTGAATCAAGTTCATTTAGAACAAAAGGCGTTAGACAAATTCCCGCATGAATTTTCCGGCGGCCAGCGTCAACGGATAGCGATCGCTCGTGCATTAAGTGTTGAGCCAAACATCCTGATCGCGGATGAACCTACAAGTGCGTTGGATGTATCTGTGCAGCTTAGTGTGCTCGAACTGTTCAATACGCTGAAGGCTGAGCTTAATCTCACCATGCTTTTTATTTCTCATGATCTAGGAGTAATCAATGCAATTAGCGATACGGTAGCAGTTATGCGGCAAGGAAGGCTCGTGGAGCAGAGTCCGCGGGACCAATTCTTCATCCGTCCTAAACATGAATACAGTTATGAGCTGTTGTCGGCGGTTCCGAAAATGCCAAAATAAAGTACATCAGGAGGTTTTTTTATGAACCGAGAACATAAAGGATACGTGCCACTTTCACTGGCTGAGTACAATAAGCTAACACATTTAATTTCCAAAGTCTTGTTTACTGAGCACCCTCCAGTTATTATTCCGGCTGAGGCAATCCTTGGAATCGAGGCGGTAGCCGCCGGAATAGCTGCACCCGGTCGAACCATTGTAAATATAGTAACAGGTCCTTATGGAAGTTTATTTGGAAAATGGCTTGAGCGGGGTGGAGCAACGGTTGTTGAAGTAAAGGTTCCTTTTGATGAAGTGGTCACTAGCGACCAAGTTGCTTCTGCGATTAAGGAGTTTAAACCTTGTGCCCTTTCTTTTGTTCAAGCTGAAGTGGTTACTGGAGGCTCTAATCCTGCTAAAGAAATATTTGAAATTGCAAAAGAATTCAATCTAATTACTGTGTCGGACTCCGTATCTGCGGTTGGGGGGGAGGCCCTGCTGGTGGATGAATGGTCCGTTGATTTTGCAGTTATAGGTGCGCAAAAAGCCTTAGCTGGACCCAACGGTGTTAGTGCCGTAAGTATTTCTCCACGTGGCTGGGAATTTCTTGAGTCGAATGAAAATGCTCCACGCAATTCTATCTTATCCTTGCTGGATCTGAAACCATCACTTGGAGACGCCGCGCCATTGCGGGTTGCCCCAAACATTCCTACGCTGGAGGCTAGAGCCTTGACTCAAGCTTTGACACGAATTGAAGAAGAAGGATTGGATCAAGTAATCAAACGCCATGAGCGAGCCGCAGCAGCTGCTGTAGCTGGTATTAAATCCTTGGGGCTTGAGCCTTGGCAAAAGGACAGCAGACATTATTCTACGCTGACTACAACGGTGCGGATTTCTGGAAAGCAAGAGTTGCGGATTGAGCAGCCTATAGGCATTGTGGCTCCCGGAGACGGAGAATTATTTGGCCATCTTCTACGGATCAACCATTTTGGAACGAATGCTGAGCGGCAAAGTGTGGAGAAGGCTATATCCACGCTTGCCGAACTGTTGAAACAAGACCCTGTTCAGGCATTAGCAGCTGTTCGGCTGGCATGGGGGGAATGAAGATGATTCATAAGCATCCAGAGCTGCAGACGTTCAATGATATTTTTATAGCAGGCATCGAAGGCAGACGTTTTGATGTCGTGATAAAGGATGGTCGTTTTTCATCCATTACTGAAGCGGAGCCGCATCAAGTAGAGTCAAATCTTGCAGGAACAGATCTGTGGCTAAGTCCGGGTATTATTGATCTACATACGCATTTAGCTTGGACAGATTTTGATCACTCTGATCAATTGAAGCGCGATGCCAACCAGATCGAAATTATGCAGGCACAAGCTTTTGAAGCTACTCTTAGAACGGGTGTAACGACTGCCCGTGATGCAGGTGGGATTCTGCCGAGCACAGTGCAGCATCTTGTTCAGCAATATCAGCATCCATTAAGAGTGCAGACCAGTAGCGATATGATTGGAGCAGCAGATGCCCGTGGTCTCAAGCATTTAGAACAACGCATGGCGGAAATCTTTGCTACAGGAGCGGGTTGGATAAAAATCATGGCCACAGGCGGGCTTGGAGCACCTACCGAGAAAGTTGTTGACCCGATCTTTTCCGAAGAAGAGTTCTCGTTCATTGTTCGTAATGCACATGCCCATGATAAGAAGGTACTGGTTCATACCTGGGGCGGAGTGACGATAGACTGGTCCATCCAGGCCGGCGTGGAATCAATAGAGCATGGGATGTTTCTAACTGAGGATCAGGCAGGAAGACTTGCTAACTCGAGGGTAGCGTTTGTACCCACCACATCAATTTATCGTATTGCTGCAGACCCAAAAGGCGTTCTAGCGTTGAACCCGATCATTTGCGACCGAGCTGCCCGCGCTGCCGAATGTCATTCCAAGGCCATTCATTATGCAAAAAGAGAAGGCGTTCGTATTGGATTCGGTACAGATTATGCCACACCTGCACTACATGGCTATAACCTTCAAGAACTGGATACATTGATTGATTATGGCTTAACTCGGAGAGAAGCGTGGCAGGCTGCGACTAAAAGTGCTGCAGATATTCTGGGGAGCGGTAACGAGCTGGGACAAATTGCAGAAGGTTTTATTGCAGATGCTGTTGTTTTCAAAGTGGATCCATATGAAGCGCACAATGCGGAGGCACTTCGAAGCAATATCATTGCCGTAATTACTGGAGCGAAGGAAGCGGAATTAATCTAGAATCGTCTAAGCTTCTTCTAAAAAACAACTGTTATCTTCTGCAGTTGTTTTTTTACTTTCTAGATAATTAGATGATAAGGGGAGGTAGTTATTATAATACGATAATACATAGATGATGTTTTATGCTTTTGATTATATATAAAAAAACTCTTGCAATGCATCTCCATACATGATATATTCTAAGTCCGGCCAAGAAGTACACATGCCGAGCTCGAAAAAGAAGTTAAAAAAAGAGCTTGACATTAAATAGCCGAACATGATATAGTATAAGAGTTGCTGCTGAGACATTAAACGGCGCCAACGAGAACTTGATCTTTGAAAACTGAACAACGAGTGAGTAGGAAATCACGTAAGTGAAATCCAAATTAGAGAATTAATTTTCTCGTCAGATGTTTCAAAATGAGCATATCGCTCTTTTCAATACTAATTGGAGAGTTTGATCCTGGCTCAGGACGAACGCTGGCGGCGTGCCTAATACATGCAAGTCGAGCGGAGTTATTTTGAAAGCTTGCTTTCAAAATAACTTAGCGGCGGACGGGTGAGTAACACGTAGGCAACCTGCCCTTCAGACTGGGATAACTACCGGAAACGGTAGCTAATACCGGATAATTTCTTTTTTCTCCTGAGAGAAGAATGAAAGACGGAGCAATCTGTCACTGAGGGATGGGCCTGCGGCGCATTAGCTAGTTGGTGGGGTAACGGCCCACCAAGGCGACGATGCGTAGCCGACCTGAGAGGGTGAACGGCCACACTGGGACTGAGACACGGCCCAGACTCCTACGGGAGGCAGCAGTAGGGAATCTTCCGCAATGGGCGAAAGCCTGACGGAGCAACGCCGCGTGAGTGATGAAGGTTTTCGGATCGTAAAGCTCTGTTGCCAGGGAAGAACGTCCGGTAGAGTAACTGCTACCGGAGTGACGGTACCTGAGAAGAAAGCCCCGGCTAACTACGTGCCAGCAGCCGCGGTAATACGTAGGGGGCAAGCGTTGTCCGGAATTATTGGGCGTAAAGCGCGCGCAGGCGGCTATTTAAGTCTGGTGTTTAAACCTTGGGCTCAACCTGAGGTCGCACTGGAAACTGGGTGGCTTGAGTACAGAAGAGGAAAGTGGAATTCCACGTGTAGCGGTGAAATGCGTAGATATGTGGAGGAACACCAGTGGCGAAGGCGACTTTCTGGGCTGTAACTGACGCTGAGGCGCGAAAGCGTGGGGAGCAAACAGGATTAGATACCCTGGTAGTCCACGCCGTAAACGATGAGTGCTAGGTGTTAGGGGTTTCGATACCCTTGGTGCCGAAGTTAACACAGTAAGCACTCCGCCTGGGGAGTACGGTCGCAAGACTGAAACTCAAAGGAATTGACGGGGACCCGCACAAGCAGTGGAGTATGTGGTTTAATTCGAAGCAACGCGAAGAACCTTACCAGGTCTTGACATCCCTCTGAATCTGCTAGAGATAGCAGCGGCCTTCGGGACAGAGGAGACAGGTGGTGCATGGTTGTCGTCAGCTCGTGTCGTGAGATGTTGGGTTAAGTCCCGCAACGAGCGCAACCCTTAACTTTAGTTGCCAGCAAGTAATGTTGGGCACTCTAGAGTGACTGCCGGTGACAAACCGGAGGAAGGTGGGGATGACGTCAAATCATCATGCCCCTTATGACCTGGGCTACACACGTACTACAATGGCCGGTACAACGGGAAGCGAAGCCGCGAGGTGGAGCCAATCCCATCAAAGCCGGTCTCAGTTCGGATTGCAGGCTGCAACTCGCCTGCATGAAGTCGGAATTGCTAGTAATCGCGGATCAGCATGCCGCGGTGAATACGTTCCCGGGTCTTGTACACACCGCCCGTCACACCACGAGAGTTTACAACACCCGAAGTCGGTGGGGTAACCCGCAAGGGAGCCAGCCGCCGAAGGTGGGGTAGATGATTGGGGTGAAGTCGTAACAAGGTAGCCGTATCGGAAGGTGCGGCTGGATCACCTCCTTTCTATGGAGAATCGTTCTCTGCAATGAGAACATTCAAATCGGAAGCTAAGCTTCCAAAACTCAGGTTTAGGCCTGTTACTCACTCGTTGCTCAGTTTTGAGAGTTTAAGCTCTCAAGTAAGACTTGATCCTTGAAAACTGGATACCGAAACGAATTTGCGTTTTAGAACATCTTTTAGCAACTTGTGTAAACAAGTAAATGTTATTAGTGAGATTTTTCTTCGGAAGAATCAAGGTTAAGCTAATAAGAGCACACGGAGGATGCCTAGGCGCCAGGAGCCGACGAAGGACGTGGCGAACAACGAAACTGCCTCGGGGAGCTGTAAGCAAGCTTTGATCCGGGGGTGTCCGAATGGGGAAACCCAGCTGTGGTAATTCGCAGTTACTCATTTCTGAATACATAGGAAATGTAGAGGCAGACCAGGGGAACTGAAACATCTAAGTACCCTGAGGAAGAGAAAACAATAGTGATTCCGTCAGTAGCGGCGAGCGAACGCGGAACAGCCTAAACCTAAGAGCTTGCTCTTAGGGGTTGTGGGACGTCTCACATGGAGTTACAAAGGAATATGGTAGGCGAAGAGGTCTGGAAAGGCCCGCGATAGAGGTAAAAGCCCTGTAACCTAAACTGTATTCTCTCCGAGACGGATCCCGAGTAGTGCGGGGCACGTGAAACCCCGTATGAATCCAGCAGGACCATCTGCTAAGGCTAAATACTACCTGGCGACCGATAGTGAAACAGTACCGTGAGGGAAAGGTGAAAAGCACCCCGGAAGGGGAGTGAAATAGAACCTGAAACCGTGTGCTTACAAAAAGTCAGAGCCCTATTAATGGGTGATGGCGTGCCTTTTGTAGAATGAACCGGCGAGTTACGTTTAACATGCAAGGTTAAGCCGAGAAGGTGGAGCCGCAGCGAAAGCGAGTCTGAATAGGGCGATTTAGTATGTGGACGTAGACCCGAAACCGTGTGATCTACCCCTGTCCAGGGTGAAGGTGCGGTAACACGCACTGGAGGCCCGAACCCACGTACGTTGAAAAGTGCGGGGATGAGGTGGGGGTAGCGGAGAAATTCCAATCGAACTCGGAGATAGCTGGTTCTCCCCGAAATAGCTTTAGGGCTAGCCTCGGTATAAGAGTAGTGGAGGTAGAGCACTGATTGGGTGCGGGGTCCGCAAGGATTACCAAGCTCAGTCAAACTCCGAATGCCATATACTTATTGCCGGGAGTCAGACAGTGAGTGCTAAGATCCATTGTCAAAAGGGAAACAGCCCAGACCATCAGCTAAGGTCCCCAAGTGTGTGTTAAGTGGGAAAGGATGTGGAGTTGCACAGACAACCAGGATGTTGGCTTAGAAGCAGCCACCATTGAAAGAGTGCGTAATAGCTCACTGGTCGAGTGACTCTGCGCCGAAAATGTAACGGGGCTAAACACACCACCGAAGCTATGGCTAGATACGTATGTATCTGGGGTAGGGGAGCGTTGTGTAGGGGTTGAAGGTGTACTGAAAAGAGCGCTGGACACTACACAAGTGAGAATGCCGGTATGAGTAACGAAAAGATCAGTGAGAATCTGATCCGCCGAAAGCCCAAGGTTTCCTGAGGAAGGCTCGTCCGCTCAGGGTAAGTCGGGACCTAAGGCGAGGCCGAAAGGCGTAGTCGAAGGACAACAGTTTGAAATTACTGTACCACCGTAATCCGCTATGAGCGATGGGGTGACGCAGGAGGGTAGTGACGCGGACTGATGGATGTCCGTCTAAGCAGTGAGGCTGATGTGTAGGCAAATCCGCACATCATTAAGGCTGGGCTGTGATGGGGAGCGAAAATTATAGTAGCGAAGGTCATGATCTCACACTGCCAAGAAAAGCCTCTAGCCAGGAGAAGGTGCCCGTACCGCAAACCGACACAGGTAGGCGAGAAGAGAATTCTAAGGCGCGCGGAAGAACTCTCGTTAAGGAACTCGGCAAAATGACCCCGTAACTTCGGGAGAAGGGGTGCCCCGGTAGTGTGAATAGCACGAGGGGGCCGCAGTGAAAAGGCCCAAGCGACTGTTTAGCAAAAACACAGGTCTGTGCGAAGCCGCAAGGCGAAGTATACGGGCTGACGCCTGCCCGGTGCTGGAAGGTTAAGGGGAGTGGTTAGGGGTAACCCGAAGCTATGAACCGAAGCCCCAGTAAACGGCGGCCGTAACTATAACGGTCCTAAGGTAGCGAAATTCCTTGTCAGGTAAATTCTGACCCGCACGAATGGCGTAACGACTTGGGCGCTGTCTCAACGAGAGATCCGGTGAAATTTTAATACCTGTGAAGATGCAGGTTACCCGCGACAAGACGGAAAGACCCCATGGAGCTTTACTGCAGCTTGATATTGAATTTGGGTACGATCTGTACAGGATAGGTGGGAGCCGTAGAAATCGGAGCGCAAGCTTCGGTGGAGGCGCCGTTGGGATACCACCCTGATCGTATCTAGGTTCTAACCTAGTACCCTTACCGGGTACGGGGACCGTGTCAGGCGGGCAGTTTGACTGGGGCGGTCGCCTCCTAAAGAGTAACGGAGGCGTTCCAAGGTTCCCTCAGAATGGTTGGAAATCATTCGCAGAGTGCAAAGGCATAAGGGAGCTTGACTGCGAGACCTACAAGTCGAGCAGGGACGAAAGTCGGACTTAGTGATCCGGTGGTACCGCATGGAAGGGCCATCGCTCAACGGATAAAAGCTACCCTGGGGATAACAGGCTTATCTCCCCCAAGAGTCCACATCGACGGGGAGGTTTGGCACCTCGATGTCGGCTCATCGCATCCTGGGGCTGAAGTAGGTCCCAAGGGTTGGGCTGTTCGCCCATTAAAGCGGTACGCGAGCTGGGTTCAGAACGTCGTGAGACAGTTCGGTCCCTATCTGTCGTGGGCGCAGGAAATTTGAGAGGAGCTGTCCTTAGTACGAGAGGACCGGGATGGACGTACCGCTGGTGCACCAGTTGTTCCGCCAGGAGCATGGCTGGGTAGCTACGTACGGACGGGATAAGCGCTGAAAGCATCTAAGCGTGAAGCCCCCCTCAAGATGAGATTTCCCAATTAGTAAGACCCCTTGAAGACGACGAGGTAGATAGGTTGGAGGTGGAAGTGCAGTAATGCATGGAGCTGACCAATACTAATCGGTCGAGGGCTTATCCTATACGTAGAATGCAGATTTGTTTCGGATTCAGTTTTCAGGCGATCAAGCCTGTAACACGCTTAGAAATTCATTCTCACTTCTGGTGAAGAACCGAATTTCACGCGGCAGCGTCTGTTTCACAGACGCATGTTTGGTGGCGATAGCGGAGGGGTTCCACGCGTACCCATCCCGAACACGACCGTTAAGCCCTCCAGCGCCGATGGTACTTGGACCGAAGGGTCCTGGGAGAGTAGGACGTTGCCAAGCACATTAAGCCATTGTTGATTTATCAGCAGTGGCTTTTTTGTTTTTTTTTGGACAAGAGTGTTATTTGAAGGGGAGTACAACATCTGAAGGGGCTGTAATTGAGTGACATTTTTGTTACCGACGCTGAGGTCGATACAAGTATAATAGATAAGTGCAAATAATAAGCAACATCTCTAATACGAAGGAACTACTCATAAATTCTAACTTTGAATTTTCTTGTGTCTTTAGATGCATTGTGGAGGTAAGGAGGATTTAAGGCATGAAACAAACAAGAATTATTAAGATATTAATTTTTTCGTGTATAGTAGCTTTAATACTGGCAGGCTGCGGTACGAAAGCGCCCAGCTGGGATGCTTTTGAGGGTGCGCTAAACGAGAAAAATTTCCCTGTGCCCCAAGAGGCGTACTCACCAGACCAGACTACGACAAACGTTGCTATGGATTATGTGCGTTATTCTTTACCTGGATTAAAGGAGAAGAACGGCATCCCAGAGGAGTATATGGATACTATTAAGGCCTGGGGATGGGTTGAACAGGAAGAGGAGAATACCGATTCATCTGGTGTTTTTCAGAAGGATGGAGTAACGGTTCATTTAACAGTGCATGATGATTATTTTATAGTTATGATTCCTAAAGAAAAGAAGGCCTTAATTAAAGGTCTTAAGACAAAATAAATAATCGCCGTCCTTTATGGATGGCGATTATTTATTTATATGCGAACACAGGTTAACTGTACTCTATTGAGAGTAATAGGAGGCATCGGATGGATTAAACTTCAGCATGCCTTCCTTGTTGCGTTGATTTATTTTGAACAGTGTATAGAGACGGGGCAATAAAAGCCACAAGTGGCAAATAATCAGGGATACTGTAAATGCCGGTGGAGACCAAAAAATAAAGAGAGCTGCAATACAAAGACCAATATAAAAATTATGTAACTGTACTTTACGGAAAATGCGGTAACTAATGTGTTGATCTGGCATGAAGCCAAGCCACGGGATTTTAAATGAGATGGACCATCTTTTTGAAATAGGATGCCCGGAGATTAGAAGTACTGAGCGTGAAATAACATATTGAACCCAGAACATAACCGGAGCAGCTATAATTAAGTAGAGAATACTCCACCAAGAAAGAAAGACTGTCTCGAGCACAAGGACCAAAAGAGGGAGCAAAATATAAACACGCAGCAGAGGTGCCGTTAGATTAATTTTTTTGATTAATTTATATTGATAGAATGTAGCAGCGCCTTTGGTGTTGGGTTCCATATAAAATAGACTAACCTCCTCACAGATTCATATGTTCTTAATATCGGCGAATGAAAGCATTTTATTAAACTATGGGCGAATATTCACCGATATAGGGGCAGCGGAATATATATAATACACGAAACGAAGGATATGAAAAAACTATGAAAAGGTTTAAAATGATAGAAGGTGTATCATACTGTTCTTAAAAGAGTCAAGGTGGGATGGTTATGGAACAGCAAACCGGGCAAGCTTGTATCATTTGTGGGCAGGAAAAAGAAGAAGGTATTGTGATTGTCTCGCATTTTATTTGTGAGGATTGTGAGGCAGAAATGATCCGTACCGAGGCAGAAGATGCTAAGTACCGTTTTTTTATTGGCCAGATGAAGAAGATCGGATTGCAAAAGAACGCTTAAGTAGAGTAACTCTGTTAATTGATGCGGATAAGAGAGCAGTCTGGATGAAAGATATAAGGGCTGCATTAGAGATATTCATATACGGCTTCCTCGTTGTTTAAGCGGGGGGAGCCGTTTTGCTGTTCAGTCAGATGCTTTTATGAGGAAACATAGGAGTTTCTGAATATTTACGTTAAAATAGAAGGAACCCTATGGGAAGGAATTTAATATGAATAAATTACAACGATGTAGGGCACCTGTATACGAAATGCTGGAGCAATATAGAATTGTGGGTAATATATCTTATCATGTGCCGGGACATAAAAATGGAGCGGCATATGACGGCGTAGAAGGCGCTGGGTTTCTAGATGAGGTCATGAAGTACGATGTTACGGAGATTACCGGTACGGATGATCTTCATCATCCTGAGGGAGTCATTAAGGAAGCACAGGAGTTGGCTGCGGATTGCTTTGGAGCAGAGGAGAGTTTTTTTCTAGTTGGCGGAAGTACGGCGGGTAACCTGGCGCTGATTCTAACGGCTTGCCCCGAGCCAGGAATGATTCTGATTCTTCAACGAAATGTGCATAAATCAGTGATTCATGGTCTTATGTTAGCTGGAGTGAGGGCTGTTTTCGTCGAGCCGCTAATTGATCCACTCAGCGGCTTGGCAGTAGCGCCGGCGGCAGAAGCTGTTGAGGCTGCACTTGCAGCCTATCCGGAAGCCGCCGCTGTATTTGTCACCATGCCCAATTACTACGGCATGGGCAGTGACCTTGCGCCCCTCGCGCGTATTTGCCACGACAGCGGTGTACCGCTGCTTGTCGATGAAGCGCATGGGGCGCATTACGGGCAGCACCCGGCACTGCCTGCCGGGGCGCTTGCTTGTGGCGCGGACGGCGTAGTGCAGTCCACGCACAAGATGCTCACTGCGATGACCATGGGCGCTATGCTGCATGTTCAAGGGCAGCGGCTCGACCGTGCCCTGCTCTCGCAGCGGCTCGCCATGGTGCAGAGCTCCAGCCCATCATATCCTATGATGGCGTCGCTTGATCTTGCCCGGCGGCTGCTGCACAGCCGGGGCAGCGATGCATTCACGGCGGGGCTGGCCGCCGTGGATGTCCTGCGGCGCGGCCTTGCCGAGCTGCCGCGCTATGGATTGGTGCAGCCGGCAGAGCCGCTGCACGACGGCACGCCGCTGCATAAGGCGGCGTACGAGACGCAGGACCCCTTCAAAGTCGTCATTTATGACGCCACCGGGGTCCTAGGCGGTTTCGAGCTGCAGCGCAGGCTCGAGGCTAAGGGCTGTGTGCCGGAGATGAGTGACGACCGGCACGTAGTGCTGCTGTTCAGCCTCGGTTCGAAGGCTGAAGATGCAGCAAGGTTATTGCAGGCGCTGCGGGAAATAGAGTCGGAGGATACATCCGAATCACCGCACACCGCTGGCATTTTAGAATCTCAAAATATTTCCACGTGGAACAATTTGAATGTTTTACAAATCTCGGTACCCGTTCCCTTCTCTTTGAAGCCGGTGTCAGCCAATGAGGTAGAAAGTATTAATCTTGAACACAGCGTGGGGAGAGTAGCTGCAGAAATGGTAATTCCCTATCCACCAGGCATTCCATTATTATATCCGGGTGAGGTCATCACAGATCAGATACAGCAAAGACTGACTGGTTTAGCTTATGGAGGCGCGAAGTTCCAGGCTTGTGCTGATCCGGTCTTACAGCGTATTAAGGTATACAACATTCAGAAGGGCGGAGAAGTATAAGTGGGCAAAGAAGGTTTCTTCATAACATTAGAAGGGGGCGAAGGCTCCGGAAAAACAACGGTACTGGGTAGAGTAGCAGCATATTTGCAGAATCGGTCCATGCCCTATCGAATTACACGTGAACCTGGAGGCATAGAAATCGCCGAAAAAATTCGCTCTATTATTCTGGATCCTGCCCATACTGCAATGGATGCACGTACAGAGGCATTGCTGTACGCTGCATCAAGAAGCCAACATCTCGCTGAAGTAGTAGAGCCAGCTCTTAGAGAAGGGCTTACAGTCCTCTGTGACCGCTTTGTAGACAGCAGTCTCGTTTATCAAGGACATGCAAGAGGATTAGGTATGGAAGAGGTGTGGAGTATTAACCGTTTTGCTATTGGAAATCGCATGCCCGATCTAACCTTTTATCTGGATGTAGACCCTGAGATTGGATTATCACGGATTGCGGCCAATCAAGATCGCGAAGTCAATCGTCTGGATATGGAGAGTCTTGCATTTCATCAGAAGGTTCGTGAAGGTTATCATTTATTAATTAAGGCGAATCCGGAGAGAATAGTAGTTCTTGATGCAAACCGCCCTATTCATCTGGTAGAACAAGATATCGTGAGAACTCTTGAAGAGAGAGTATTAAAGGGTTTTTAGGGTGTTTTGTCTAATATAATAAGAGAAGTGGCATATAACTAAGCGTTTGCTTATGAAGTGAGGTTACTACTAAGAACACATTAAGTAGTAATACTCCATAAAACTTTTTTGGGAGGGAATGCGAAGATGAAGTTGATCATTGCAATTATCCAGGATAAAGACAGTAACCGGTTATCCAGTGAGCTAGTAAAAGCCAATTTCCGTGCTACCAAACTCGCAAGTACAGGTGGATTTCTGCGGGCGGGAAATACGACATTTATGATTGGGGTGGAAGACAGTCAGATCGAAGCTGTATTGAACGTTATCCGTAACAGCTGTAAAGTGCGTGAACAACTAGTCACTCCAGTAACTCCGATGAGTGGCACGACGGATTCCTATTTACCGCTCCCTGTTGAAGTACAGGTCGGTGGCGCTACTGTATTCGTGCTTCCTGTAGATCGTTTCGAACATTATTAAGTATAATATAAATGAGCAAGTCATTTACAAAAAAGGGGCGGTAGATAACCTTTGAAGATCAATCCGGGATATAGGCCCTTAAAGAGTGAGCTTCCAAATGCAGAAGGGGCTAATAAGCCTGTTCAGCAGAAATCGTTCTCTGACGTTTTTCAGCAGCAAGGTGAACAGAAAACCAAAGATGAACTAAACCGCCAGATCAAAGAAATACAGTCACAAGGCGACCGTTTATCTAAGTCTATGACCATTCGTGAACTCACCATTTACCGGATGATGATCAAAAGGTTTCTGGAAGAAACCGCTCGTAGAGGCGTTATACTGAAAGAGACACGTGGATGGGATAGACGTGGGCGGGGTAAGCGTTACAAGCTGCTTGAGGAAATTGATGCGGCTTTGCTATCTATGGCAGATGATCTGCTGAATAGTGAGCAGGGCCGAATAGATCTGTTGGGACGTGTTGGAGAAATTCGCGGGTTGTTAATCAACCTTTCTTTTTAAAGTTTTGGGAGGAAATTATGCCTTTTCATGATATAGTAGGCCAGGAGCATGCTAAACGGCTACTCCAAAATGCCTTGCGCAAGGATGCTGTGAGCCATGCTTATTTATTTACAGGACCAGCAGGCAGTGGACAAATGAAGACGGCGCTGATGTTTGCCCAAGCAATTTTTTGCACGGAAAGCAAGGATGACGCCTGTGGCGAATGTCTAGAGTGCCGAAAGGTTGAGCATGGAAACCATCCTGATTTGTCATTGCTGCAGCCCGACGGTGCAAGCATAAAAATAGATCAGATCCGTGAGCTGCAGCGTGTCTTTTCCTATCGATCTGAGGGTGTGAATCCAAAGGTTTATATTATAGATGGGGCAGACAAAATGACGGTACAAGCTGCCAATAGTTTGTTGAAGTTTCTGGAAGAACCGCCAGCTCCGGCAGTAGGAATTCTAATATCTGATAATAGTCGTTCTTTATTGCCGACGATTCAGTCACGGACTCAGAGGATCCCATTTAGTCCGTTAAATCCGGATATTATGCTTCAAGCGCTAGCAAGTGAGGGTGTGCCGATCCCCTTAGCTCGATGTGCAGTATCACTTAGTTCGGGACTTGATGGTTGCAGGGAACTTTTGGAACAGAATTGGTTTGCAGAAATGAGAAATCTAGTGTTACAATTAGCTAAGGAGTCCTTAAGCAAGGGCAGCTCCACGGTAGCAACTGCCGGGCAGAAGCTGTTCAAGACTGGGCTCGCTGAACATTTGGATATCCTTTTCAGCATGTTCCATCTATGGTTTAAAGATATGCTCTACTTCCTGTACCGCAAGCACGAAAGTATCGTTTTTATAGATCAGTTAGACTTTATTTCCAGGCATGCCCGTGGGCGCAGTGCGGAACAATGGGTGGCTTATATGGGATATGCTGCAGAGAGTACTAAGAAGCTGCGTTCCAATGCCAATGCCCAGTTGTGTCTGGAGCAGTTCTTAATCCGACTGGAAAGTTAAAGGATTAGCAATGATATATCCTCCGGATGTCGCTTTACCTGGAAGTATCGTTTTAACAGACGAGGAAGGACAAGCATGGATCATCAGGGAGCGGACATGCCCATAGGTTCCTTTTACCGGCAAACAAGGGGGTTAATTTTTGTACAGCGTAGTAGGTGTCCGTTTTAAAAAAGCGGGTAAAATATATTATTTTGATCCACTTGATTTTCCGATTGAACGAGATCAATGTGTTATTGTTGAGACAGCACGTGGGGTGGAATACGGTAAGGTTGTCGTAGGCAAAAAAGAGGTGGAGGAGTCCGATGTTGTACTACCCCTCAAAAAAGTGATGCGTATTGCCGGAGAAACCGACGCACGCGTTGTTGAGGAGAACAAAAGCGCCGCTAAGGAGGCTTTTACCACCTGTTTAAATAAAATACGCGACCACGGTCTCAAAATGAAGCTCGTAGATGTAGAGTTTACTTTTGACCGTAATAAGATTATATTTTACTTTACGGCTGAAGGACGCGTTGACTTTAGAGAATTGGTTAAGGATCTGGCAAGTATTTTTCGGACCCGCATTGAGCTGCGGCAAATTGGGGTACGTGATGAAGCTAAGATGCTAGGTGGACTTGGACCTTGTGGACGAGTGCTTTGCTGCTCCTCTTGGTTAGGGGATTTTGAACCCGTATCCATAAAAATGGCCAAGGATCAGAACCTTTCACTTAATCCGACCAAGATTTCCGGACTTTGTGGACGTCTGATGTGTTGTTTGAAATTTGAGCATGACAATTATGAGAGTGTAAAGGAAGAAATGCCAGCGGTCGGCAAGATTGTCGTGACCTCATTGGGGGATGGCAAAGTAGTAGGGATCAATGCCGGAAACCGTACGGTTCATGTACAGTTGTTTGAAGTGGGCAAAGTTAAGGAACTTCCAATGGATGATGTTGTCGTCAAGTAAACCATATAAGGTTACTTTCGGGGTGGAAACTTGGAGAAGAAAAATATATTTGCACACATGCAGGATATGGAAGCGCAGATGGAAACGATGCGCGCCAATCTTGGAGAATGGAAACAGACGGTAAAAGAACTGATGGAAGCTAACCAGAGGTTAACTCTGGAGAATGAACAGCTTCGCAAAATTTTAAAGCGGGATGCACCTTTGGATCCTACCGTAGATTCTGCGGAGGCGGAAGCTCTTTTAGCTACCGGAGAGGGAACAGAAGAGGTTGTCGGGGAAGGTTATGACAACTTGGCTCGGCTTTACCACGAAGGCTTTCACATCTGTAATGTTTATTTTGGACATTTACGCACGGAAGGTGACTGTCTGTTCTGTCTTTCTTTTCTTAATAAATGAGGATATCCAGCCGTAGGAGATTAATCCTACGGTTTTTTTTGAATTTTAGCCAATAGGCATATGCATTTGAAGCAAGTTTTTCTCATCAAAACCTTTAGGAGATTATTACATGACGAATTCTTTTAATGATATATCTGTCCCCTTGTTACCGACGGAGCGGGTGGATGATTTACTAACACATGACCTGCGCATTATTCAAAGTGATGAAGTATTTAGCTTTTCTATGGATGCTGTATTGCTTGCTCGTTTCGCCAGTGTTCCGCCACGTGGAAGAGTTCTAGATCTTTGTACGGGAAATGGTGTAATACCGATTTTAATGACTACCCGGACAAAAGCTTCTATAGAAGGTATTGAAATACAACCTCGTTTAGCTGATATGGCTCGTCGTAGCGTGGCTCTAAATGGCCTTCAGGATCAGGTTGTAATTCATGAAGGTGATTTGCGCGAGTTATATACTACCGCAGGATATGGTGTGTATGATGCAATAACGGTGAACCCTCCTTATATGCCGCTTAATGGCAGTGATCTGAAGCTGAACAACCATCAAGCTATGGCTCGTCATGAGATAGGCTGTACACTGGAGGAGGTCATTCAGGCTTGTGTGCGATTGGTTCGGACGGGCGGAAAGGTAAGTATGGTTCATAAACCACAACGGTTGGTTGATATTATCAGTCTTATGAGACAATATAGACTCGAGCCAAAGATTATTCGGTTTGTACATCCACGTGCCCATCTGGAGGCAAATATGGTATTAATCGAAGCCGCACGTGATGGAAAGCCTGAGGTTCGTTTACAACCACCGCTCATCGTATATAATGAGGACAATCAATACTGTCCAGAGATTATGGACATCTACTATGGTGCTAAAGAGGGTAAATCATGACTATATCATGCCAAAGCAGTTTTCAAAACAAGACTAATACCAGTACTCAGGAGACAACAGGGTTGCTTTTTCTGGTGGCTACACCTATCGGTAATCTGGAGGATATGACCTATCGTGCAGTCCGCACATTACAGGAATGTGATATTATTGCCGCGGAAGATACGAGACAGACCCGAAAATTACTCAGCCACTTTGAGATTTCACCTTCGATGTTGTTTAGTTATCATGAGCATAATAAGGCCGCCAGTGGACCTGAGCTTGTACGCTATATAATAGAAGGAAAAAATTTGGCACTCGTCAGCGATGCCGGTTTACCAGCGATTTCTGACCCTGGAGCGGATCTTGTAGCCCTTGCTATAAGTCATGGAATTCCGGTGATTCCTATCCCTGGAGCTAACGCAGCGTTGTCAGCTTTGATCGCTTCTGGTCTATCTACGAATACGTTCACCTTTATCGGCTTTCTTCCCCGAGAGCGTAAGGACATCCGAGCAGTATTAAGTCCACTTCGCTCGGCCCAAGGCACTTTGTTGTTCTACGAATCTCCCCATCGCGTAGTTAAGACACTTGCTCATCTTCAAGAAGCATTCGGTAATCGCCAGATTGTGTTGGCACGTGAATTAACGAAAAGATATGAGGAGTTTCTACGCGGTTCGATTGAGGAATGTACACTATGGCTGGCTGAACATCCTCCGCTAGGCGAATATGTTATTGTCGTAGAAGGGGAGAGCAAGGAAGATGCAGAAATCGCAGAATCGGCGTGGTGGCGTCAGTTAAGCATTGAAGATCATGTAGCTCATTACGAAGCACAGGATGTACCACGGAAAGAGGCTATGAAAAAAGCGGCATCAGACCGGGGTGTAGCCAAACGGGATATTTATAATGCGTTGCTTGATAGAGCAGAAGAGTAAGTGTTGTAGACGAATTCTTAGAATAACTAAGGATTTTCGGAGCCGTTTCGAGCTTGAGTGATTTATCTGTGGGTTAAATGTAATTTGTACAGTTATTTTTGAATTTTTTTATGTATTTGTTCGTTTAGTTGTACTTCATACAGTTATAAAGGTGGAAAGGATTGATTTCACGGAGATATAGGAAATATAAGTGTACAAAATACAATTAATTCGTTTAATGGTAAAAAGCATTTAAAATAACTGTAAGAAATACAACTAAGTATTACTAGTTCCGTCTTGAAGCACATTGCCCTTAGGGAGGGGATAACCAGGAGGGCAAACCCAGACATAAAAAATACCTCCCGCGGTCACGGGAGGTCAAGGAGATATGAAAAGGTTAGAATTAACAATTTGATTAGTTCTATTATATACTATTTAATTTAGTTTGTCACAGGGGTAGGGATGGAAGATATGCATTCATGACAAACTATTTTTCCTTTAAAGTAAGTTACGTTCTCAGCGTTGCCACAGAAAATGCAGGCAGGCTCATACTTTTTAAGCATAATCCGTTCGCCATCAACGTAAATTTCCAGTGCGTCCTTTTCGCCAATGCCAAGTGTACGGCGTAATTCAATAGGAATAACAACCCGTCCAAGTTCGTCTACTTTTCTTACAATTCCTGTTGATTTCATCATAACAATCGTTACTCCTCTCAATGTTCCAAAAACGTCATTATTCGACATTGTTCACTGTTTTATGATACTTATAATACCAACGATTCCCAAATCAGTCAACCTTTTTTCATAGGCTGAATAAGAAAATTTCCATAAGAACTTTGAATGTCCCTATAAAAATTAAGAATTACCCTGAAAGCATTTTGTCGATTTACCAAGACCAAAAATGATACTTTTCGACAAAGTACGACATAATTACTTATTATATACTGATATTAGTTAAAATCATATTAAATTATTAGAAGGAGTTGATCTCATGAAGCAGCCGCTCACGGAAGAAAAAGTTTTCAAGGATCCCGTTCATAATTATATTCACGTACAGGATACGATTATTTGGCGACTAATTAATACAAAAGAATTTCAGCGTTTACGCCGGATTCGCCAATTAGGTACCTCATATCTCACTTTTCATGGTGCAGAGCATAGTCGTTTTTCTCATTCTTTAGGAGTATATGAAATTACACGCAGAATCATTTCGCAATTTGAGCGCAGCGGGTATAAGGATTGGATTCCAGAAGAAAGTTTGCTTACTTTGTGTGCGGCTTTGCTGCATGATTTAGGGCATGGCCCATTTTCACATTCTATAGAAGAAGCTTTTGAAATGAACCATGAGGATTGGACCTGCCGGATTATTTTGGAGGACACGGAGATTACCGAAATATTGCGTGATGTGGAGGAAGATTTTCCTCGTAAAGTAGCTTCAGTTATCTCTAAGACTTATGAGCATGAAATTGTTGTCAATTTGGTTTCCAGTCCACTGGATGCTGATCGTATGGATTATTTACTGCGTGATGCGTACTATACAGGTGTAAACTATGGAACCATCGACATTGATCGGATTTTGAGAATGCTTCGTCCTTATAATGGGCGGATTGTAGTAAAAGAATCAGGTATGCATGCCATTGAAGATTATTTAATGTCGCGTTATCAAATGTACTGGCAGGTATATTTTCATCCGGTGACGCGCAGCTCTGAAATTATTTTGCGTCAAATCTTCCGTAGAGCTAAAGAGTTGTTCCAAGAGGGGTACAAATTTCGCTTTATGATCGCTCCGCTGGAAGATCTCTTTCGAGGAGAAGTAACAGTGAAGCAATATTTAATGCTTGATGAGGCACTGGTACAGACTGCTTTTATGCAATGGACCCTTGAAGAAGATGAGTTATTAAGCGACTTGTGTACCCGTTTTATTCATCGTAAACTGTATAAATATGTAGAGATCGAGAATTTGGATACAGATATGATTACGGAAATCCGCAGCAGTTTTGCGGGAGCGGGACTTAACCCAGAATATGACTTAGAGATTGATTATCCGACAGATTTGCCTTATGATGTGTTCCGTCCAGGAGCAGCCTTCGACAATAATCAAATTTTACTGCTTGATCGGAATGAGCAATTGCGGGAAATTTCAGAGGTATCGGATATTGTGCGCTCAATAAGCGGGATTCATCGTGGCAGATATCACCTATATTTCCCACAGGATAAGCTGAAAAAAGCCCTTACACGGTTGCCCTCTTCTGTAGCAGAGATTTTTGCAAAATAATACAAATATTTATGGAACTATTGATAAAAACAACAAGGAGTGAGCTTTAAAATGTATCTGTTCGACACTCATACACATTTAGATGCGCCTCAATTCGACGAGGATCGCGAGGAAGTTATAGCTCGTGCAGTAGAGGCCGGAGTTAGCAAGATGATCAATATAGGATTTAATCGGGAAACGATCCCTTCAACGATGAAGCTGGCTGAATCTTATGATTATATTTATGCAGCGGTGGGCTGGCATCCACAGGATGCGATTGATATGAAAGAGGGGGACCTCGATTGGATCGCCTCTCTTTGCAGCCATGAGAAAGTGGTGGCCATCGGAGAGATTGGGTTGGATTATTATTGGGATACCTCTCCCAAGGATGTGCAGCAGGAGGTCTTCCGCAAACAAATTGGACTAGCCCGTGAACTAAAAATGCCAATCTGCATACATGACCGTGATGCCCATGAAGATGTCGTACGGATTTTACGGGAGGAAAAAGCAAATGAAATTGGTGGCGTAATGCATTCTTTCTCAGGCAGCTGGGAAACCGCAAAAATGTGTCTAGATCTAGGATTTCATTTGTCATTTGGAGGACCGATCACGTTCAAAAATGCCAGAGTGCCTAAAGAGGTGCTTGCACAGACGCCATTGGACCGATTATTGATCGAAACAGACGCTCCATATTTGACTCCACACCCCTTCCGAGGCAAGCGAAATGAGAGTGCTCATGTGAAGTTAGTAGCAGAGGCTGCGGCTGAAATTAAAGGGTTAACATGGGAAGAATTGGCTAAAATTACGTATGCGAACGCACTGGAACGATTTGGGATTGTCTGAAAACAGGAGTAAAACGGGTGAAAAATAGAGAATGGCCGATATATTAAACTTTTTTAATATAAAAACGGCTGATTATTACAATATTTTAACCATATATTTGCGTAAACGTGGTTGAATCGTCCTTTACAACATGCATCAAAACAGGATATCATCTTTTCAGTGATGTGAGCTGTTGTTATTGTGACAGCCATTGATTCATGGATCGTCTCGCTGAGTCTCCGTATGGAGAACGGGGGAACCAATATTGAACTGCCGCATGCCTGTATCTTGAATACGACTAGGAATTGCCGCAGAACAATATTTGATTTCTTCACGTGGTCTTTGGGGTGAATTTAAGGGCAACCGCCGTGAGCGGGTGACCTGAAATAGGGCGTCTCTCTTTCGTCCGAACCCGACAGCTAACCCCGTAAGCGCAAGTAAGAGAGGCAACCTCGTGCACAAACATTCCCGCGTATTCTGACATCGGAGAAGCCACGAAAGAGTCCTCAAGAGAACTCTTTTTAGGCTTCTTTATTTTTGAATAAACTGAATGTTGCCCGCATACTGTTATATAACAGGTGTGGGAGTAGCTGTGCCGAGCAGGCGATCCATGAGCAGGAGACGCTAAGTTAATACGTGCGTATCCTGTGACAATCTCAAATAGTTTCGTCAAAGAAATTCAGTCCTCATGATATACAAATTGACGACGAGGCTATGTAAGGAGGATGGAGAGAATGGGCTTATTCCAACCAGAGGTATCCCATGATTCGCAGTCATCCAGCAGGTCTTTCGCATTACGGTGGGAGCAAGTAAATACTCGCGTACTTTTACTTGCAGGTGTGATTTCAATCGCAATCGCGCTGTTAATTCTGCTGTACGTACACGGTCAAAGTAATAAACAATTAGTTTTAGTAATAGACGGGCAAACACAGACACTTGAAACGCGAGAAGCACTTCTTGGTGATGTGTTGGAGAAAGAGCAAATTTCGCTGCAGCCGCATGATGAATTATCTTTAGGTCTGAGTGATGAAATAAAAGACGGTGACCGTGTCGTTATCAATCGTGCGCAGAAATTTAGCCTTACTGCGGACGGAGCAACAAAAACGTTATATACGACCGAAGACACTATCGGTCAAGCGATTGACAAACTGGGTATCAACCTAGAAGGCTATGACAAGATTTTTCCTTCGTTAGACACCACCATCTCTGCTGACATGGAGATTAAGATCGTTCGTATCAACAAGCAAACGGTACAGCGAACAACTAACTTACCTTTCCGTGTTATTAAGACAGCAGATCCCTCCCTTACTGTGGGAACAGTTAGAGTGGCACAGGCAGGCAAACCAGGCGTCATGGTTCAGCATATTGAAAAGATCTATCAAGACGGAGAACTGGCCTCTATGCGCATGATCGGCAAGGAAGTACAAACGGTAACAAAAGATAAGATCATTGCCGTTGGTACTAAAGCACTTCCTAAGCCTACTGTAGTTGCTAAAGCTACAACAACTTCCAAATCAAGCACTACCTCCAAAACGACTAAAGTTAGCGCTAAGACTAAGAACGTCACAAGCAAGGCTGGCGTAGACTTTGAGTACAAGAAGATGATTAAGAACGTCTCCATGACAGCTTATTCGTCAGAAGAGCCAGGGATAGGTACTAAAACTGCCTCCGGAACACGCGTAACGGAAGGTCGTACAATTGCAGTAGATCCGAATGTAATTCCTATTGGCTGGTGGGTTTATATCGATGGGCTTGGATTCCGCCGTGCAGAGGATACTGGCGGTGCCATTAAAGGCAATAAAGTGGATGTCTATTATGATTCCCTGAGCCATGCTCGTAATTTCGGCCGTAAATCACGTACCGTTTATGTGATTGGACCTGTGAAACCAGAGCTTAACTAGAACTGAAGCTTTTGCAAAAAATCCTTTGATAAGCTATAGTGATGATAACCGTTAAGGAACGCTGGATGATCATTTCGTTGATCGCAGAGCAACCGCTCATCACTTATACATTCTTTAACCAAAAGAAGAGGAGCGAATCCTCTTCTTTTTGCTTTTTTTGGAAGGAGTCAAGAAATATGATTAAGGAATTAATCGTCGTTGAAGGCAAAAGCGATACCGTAGCCATTAAGCGTGCTGTAGAAGCGGATACCATTGAGACAGGCGGATCTGCTATAAACCGGACTGTAATTGCTAAGATCGCGCTTGCTATGGAACGTAGAGGGGTTATTATTCTTACGGACCCGGACCATGCTGGGGAGCGAATTCGTAAAATCGTTTCAGCGAAGGTGCCGGGCTGCAAGCATGCTTTTATTCCAGAGAAGGACGCAACTCGAAAAGGGGATATCGGTGTAGAGAATGCATCGCCAGAGGCGATTCGTCATGCGCTGCGTAATGTACATACCTCTTTTGAAGGAGCACCTGCTTTGATTGGTATTGATGATCTTATGGCCGCTGGAATGCTTGTACACCCTCGGGCTGCTGAAAGACGTATGGCGCTTGGTAATTTGCTTGGAATCGGATATTGTAACGGCAAACAGCTGTACAAGCGGCTGGCGATGTTTGGGATTACGCGGGAGGAATTTGCCGGGGCTCTCGCCCAAATTGATCAGGGAGGCATTACTTCATGAGTGGTAGAGAGGAAATTTCGACTCCAAAACGGACCAAAGAGATTATTCAACGTTATGGATTCAAGTTCAAGAAAAGCCTGGGACAGAATTTTTTGATTGATCAAAATATTTTGGACAAGATTGTAGACGCTGCTGGACTAGATAGCGATTCTGGGGCGCTGGAGATCGGGCCGGGAATTGGAGCGCTGACGGAGCGTCTGGCACTAACAGCGGGTGCTGTAACTGCCGTAGAGATTGACCGTAGACTGATTCCAATATTAAAAGACGTACTTTCCCCCTATCCCCATGTTAAGGTTCGTAACGATGATGTCCTCAATGTGAACTTGCAGGAAATGTTCAAGGAAGATTTCACCACTGTGAACAAGGTCAGTGTGGTTGCTAACCTGCCTTATTATGTGACTACTCCGATTCTGATGAAGCTGCTCGAAGAGAAGCTTCCCCTTGATAACATCGTTGTAATGATTCAGAAGGAGGTTGCGGAGCGTATGGCTGCATCTCCAGGTGGAAAGGAATACGGAAGTCTTAGCATTGCCGTGCAGTACTACAGCGAGCCTGAGCTCGTCTGTATCGTGCCACGTACGGTATTCATCCCTCAACCTAATGTGGAGTCTGCTGTTATCCGTCTGAAGGTTAGAGAGCATCCTCCGGTAAAGGTGGAGAGTGAGAAGCATTTCTTTGAAGTGGTTCACGCTTCTTTCACACAGCGCCGCAAGACGATTGCTAACAATCTGAAGGCTCGTTACTTCCCTGAACAAGGACGTGAGCAGCTGGAGGCATTACTCGCAGAAGCGGGTATTGAACCGACCCGTCGCGGAGAAACACTCAGTCTTGAAGAATACGCCCGCTTAAGCGGTGTTTTGCTAGCCGCTGGAATTGAATAAGCAATAGGAAACGGTTGTTGTCTTAAGGACGACAACCGTTTCTCGTAGAAATATAAGGATGTTATTCTGGTGGAGCATTATACATTCTTATATTTTAAAAATATGTTGAGTTATGAACCAACTGAGGCCTTTGCCCATACGATGGGGTAGAGGTGGTGGTTGTAATGAATTTAGGAGACTTGGTCGTTCGCAAATCTTATGGCGGTGATTTAACATTTCGTGTAGATAATATTGTGCAGGATAGAGCCGTCATTAAAGGCACAGATTTCCGCCTGTTGGCGGATTCTCCTCTGGATGACCTGGTTCAAGTGCCTCCTACCCGAATAACGGAACGGGGACAGCAAGCACAGATCAAAGCGAAGGAATCACTGACACAGCTGCGGAAGGACCGTCAGGAGCAAAGTCAGCGGAGCGGGGGAACCCTAACAGAGGGGACATGGGCTCCACCGTCCAAGGAAGCTCCTTATTTTGAAGTGCCAGGTAAAGTACTGCATCTGGATGGCGATCCGGCATATTTGAATAAGAGCCTTAGCTTATACGAGCAGCTGCGGATTCCCGCTGAAGGGCATCATGTTCATGAATCTGCAATGGCTGATACGTTATACCGGCTGTTGCCCCGTGTACGCCCAGATATTGTAGTGATCACTGGTCATGATGGGGTACTGAAGCAACAGCATACTTACGATCTGTATAGTCTGAATAGCTATAAAAATTCGCAAAACTTTATAGCTGCTATTAGGGTAGCTAGGGAGTATGAGCGGAATTTTGATGCGTTGACTATTGTTGCCGGTGCTTGTCAATCTCATTTCGAGGCATTACTTGGAGCTGGAGCTAATTTTGCCAGTTCACCTGGTCGAATTTTGATCCATGCTCTGGATCCCGTGTATGTAGCAGCAAAATCATCCTTTACTTCCATCAGGGATACTGTAAATCTTAGCGATGTTCTGAATAATACCATCAGCGGCAATCAGGGTATTGGTGGTGTTGAGACCCGTGGCAGCTTCCGCATCGGAATGCCGCGACTGCAGAATCTGTCGGCGCTAAAAGTGACACCATCAGCCATCTAAGCGGCAGAGATAGGTCTATGGTGTCAGGAATATAGGTAATTTGAATGGGCTGAATAGAATATCCGAAAGAAAGGGTGAGCGCTGAGCTTAACCCTTTCTTTTTTTCTTTGTAATGCCTATATTACAGATAACAAGGATATTAGTCCGGCGCTGATTTCTCGCAAAAAAATTCCGTTGACAACGAAATATGCATCAACTATAATTAATTATTTATTTGCTTTGACATTGTCCTGAAAAAGTTGTATAATGGACAAGAAAAGAGGTGGTCGTCAGGTAATGGCTAATAACGCGCTGTTGGAAATCAAACGCAGTCTTGAAGCTCACGTCGGTCATAAGATCACATTGCGTGCAAACGGAGGTCGTCGTAAAACCGTTGAACGCACAGGTGTCCTGGAAGAAACGTACCCTTCTGTATTTATTGTCAAACTGGATCAGGAGCAGCAAACTTTTAAGCGAGTCTCCTATAGCTATGCCGATATACTTACTGAATCTGTGGAAATCACAGTTTGTGAAGACGATGGGCAGATGCGGATTATGTATATTAAAGCTTAATGTTTCACGAACAGTCTCCCTTGGAGGCTGTTTTTTGTTTGCGTTTTTTGGGACAAATATTTGGTGCATGATCCGTGTGCTAAGCAAGCATACTAATTGGGCAACGGGTTAATCATTTATTTTCATAAGGGAGGAATTCCGTAATGAGCCGCAGAAAACGAGGCATGATGTCGGAGGAATTGAAGACAGAGTTAGCCAAGGAGCTGGGTTTTTATGAAACCGTGGAACGTGAGGGCTGGGGTGGAATTACAACTCAAGACGCTGGCAACATGGTGAAAAAAGCGATACAGCTTGCTGAACAGGCTGCGCGGAAATCTTAAATTTTAGGCTATAAAGTGAATATTACTGAAAAAGGGTGCGTCTAAATGGCGACACCCTTTTATTATTGGACTTCATTAGAAGTTTCTCATATAATATGTTAAGTTGTTTTTACGGGAAAAGCTGAAGGTGGGTGAACGCCTTGAAAATGTATGAAAAGGCACCAGCTAAAATTAATTTGATGCTGGATGTGCTGCACAAACGTGCTGACGGTTTTCATGAGGTGGAAATGATTATGACCATGGTAGATTTAGCAGACCGCTTAGAGCTGTCTGAGCTGCCAAGGGATACTATTATAATATCAAGTCAGGCTGGTTATATTCCCCTGGACGAGAAAAATTTAGCTTTCCAGGCGGCAAGGCTTATTAAAGACCGTTATAACGTGAAGAATGGGGTACATATCCATCTGGATAAAAGAATTCCGGTTGCGGCTGGCCTGGCTGGCGGCAGCAGTGATGCCGCAGCTACGCTACGCGGTCTAAACCGTCTGTGGCGTCTGGGTATTCCTGCGCAGGAGCTACAGGAGCTTGGCGCTGAGCTGGGTTCTGATGTACCTTTCTGCGTCACAGGCGGCACAGCCTTGGCTACAGGACGAGGCGAAAAGCTGACACCAATCAATAACCCGCCACAATGCTGGGTTGTGTTGGCGAAACCACCGATCAATGTATCGACTGCAGAAGTGTATGGACGCGTTCGGAGCAATAATATAGCGGTTCATCCTTCTGCTCGAAAGATGCAGCAAGCGATAGAAGCTGGAGACTTTGGGGGCGTGTGCAACCATCTAGGCAACGTGCTTGAAGATGTTACCCTAAAGCTGCATCCAGAGGTTCAGCAGCTTAAGGAAGCGATGATAAAGCTTGGAGCAGATGGCGTACTGATGTCAGGCAGCGGACCTACCGTATTCGGGTTAGTGTCCAAGCAGTCTAAAGTAGCAAGGATTTACAACGGACTGCGAGGGTTCTGCAAGGAAGTCTACGCAGTGAGATCACTGAATTAGTCTGCTTCTCTTGTGTAAACCCGTACAAAAGTGATATATTTTTCTAAAATATTCGGTTTTGGCGAGGAGCATTCCGTGAAGAAATTAAAAAGAAGCCAACGTTTGGTAGACATGACTCAGTTTTTACTTGAGCGGCCGCATGAACTACTGCCGCTGTCTATATTTGCCGATCGCTATGGAGCGGCTAAGTCCTCCATTAGTGAAGATTTGGCAATCATAAAAGAAGTATTTGAAGGTGAAGGCATCGGAGAGCTGCAGACTTTAGCTGGTGCAGCGGGTGGAGTACGTTATATCCCGGTTATGCCTAAAGATATGGCGCTTACCTTTGTGCAGCGCTTATGTGTGCAGCTAGAGCAGACTGACCGGATATTGCCTGGCGGTTATTTGTATATGTCGGATCTACTTGGGTTGCCGTCTTTGATGGAACAGGCGGGTAAGATCATCGCAACGGCCTTTTACGGATCGGAAATCGATGTGGTGATGACCGTTGAAACGAAAGGCATTCCACTAGCCTATGCAACAGCAGCACAGCTAGGCTTGCCGGTAGTGCTTGTGCGACGTGACCATCAGGTTACAGAGGGATCAGCAGTAAGTATTAACTACGTATCAGGATCTCATAAAAGCATACACACAATGTCTCTCTCCAGACGTGCACTCAAGGAGAAATCGCGAGTACTTATCGTAGATGACTTCATGAAGGCGGGAGGGACTGTACGTGGTATGGTCGATCTGCTCGGTGAATTTAATGCCGAGGTTGCTGGGGTAGGCGTTTTAGTGGAATCAGGCGCTGTAGAGACGGAAGAGCGTCTGTTGCACGATTACGTGTCCTTGGTAAAACTAAGTGAAGTAGACTCGAAAGAGCGGAGAATTTCGGCGCATCCGGGCAACTACTTTTCCTCTTGATTAGCCATTCTCTTACATTTTCAAAAAGCGTGGAAATTGTCGAAAACGTAAGGAATATTAAGAAAACTACTCGATGTATGTCGAAAACAACATATCCCAAAAAATATATTTCTTTTTTAGGTATTTTATGGAATCAAAAAGAAGGAATTCGCTTTGCTGTGTGGAATTATACACCAAGTCTCTGATGGAAAAAGGTGGTGAACACACACATGCAAATTACGGATGTCAGACTCCGCCGCGTTAACTCTGAGGGGAGAATGAAAGCAATCGCATCCATTACCATCGATAACGAGTTTGTTGTTCATGACATTCGCGTCATCGATGGCAATAATGGGATGTTTGTTGCAATGCCCAGCAAGCGTACACCGGACGGCGAATTCCGCGATATCGCGCACCCGATCTCTTCGGGAACACGCGAGAAGATTCAATCCGCGGTTCTGGCCGAGTACGATCGCGCCGCTACGGAAGAAGAAGAAGTTATTGAAGAGGGAGCTTAGGCTTCCTCGGAAGACGGCTACCTTTTGGGTGGCGTAGGATCCGCCGTTTTTGATAAGATCACACCGACATACACTTCATGAATTAGCAGCCTGATCTTGCAAGAAAAGCTATTGCTGGTGAAGGATTTGACGACATCTTCGAAAGGCAGCGATAAATGCTTTTCTAACTTGGGGTTTATAGAAAAGAGAACCATGACTTCATGGTTCTCTTTTCTTTTTGCCCGGAATGAGATATATTCAGTAGTGAGTTCAAGAGTAGGAGGTTGGCATTCTTGAAAAGAATGGCTGTAGTACTTGCCGCAGGTCAAGGCAAGCGAATGAAATCTAAATTATATAAGGTGCTGCACCCCGTTTGCGGTAAGCCGATGGTAGGGCACGTGCTTGATACAGTAAAAGCGACCGGATGCCAGCGCACCGTTGTTGTTGTTGGGCATGGCGCAGAGAAAGTTAAGGCCTATGTAGGTGAAGGAGCGGAATACGTTCTGCAGGAAACTCAGCTCGGCACTGGCCATGCTGTCAAACAAGCAAAGGATTTACTTGCTGGCGAAGAAGGAACAACTATAGTTATTTGTGGAGACACACCACTCGTAACCACGGAGACCCTGGAAGGACTCATGGCGCTTCATGAACAGCGTAATGCGGCTGCAACCGTATTGACAGCTGTTATGGAAAAGCCTACAGGCTACGGAAGAATTATTCGTGGTGAAGATGGCGGCGTTCTGAAGATTGTAGAGCAGAAGGATTGCACTACTGAAGAAGATGCCGTTCAAGAAATCAATACAGGCACTTATTGTTTTGATAATGCTAAATTATTTGCTGCACTCGAGAAGGTAACGAACAGTAATAACCAGCAGGAGTATTATTTGACTGATGTGATTGGGATTCTTCGTTCACAAGGGGATACCGTACTAGGATATCAGACCCATGACGCAGCTGAGTCTATCGGCGTTAATGATCGTTTAGCTTTGTCCGAAGCGGAAGCCTTTATGCGTCAACGTATTAATCGTAAACACATGCTGGGCGGTGTGACCATCATTGATCCAGCCTCCACTTATATCGGAGCAGATGTAGTTATCGGATCAGATACTACGCTTTATCCAGGAACCATCCTGAAAGGGAAGACTGTAATCGGGGACAATTGTGTGATCGGACCGGCTAGTGAAATCGAAGACTGTCAGATTATGGATGATGCAACGATTAAGCAGTCCGTATTGAATCAAGCTCAAGTCGGCGCACGGACAACCGTTGGGCCTTTTGCCTATTTGCGTCCAGGCTCTGTGCTTGGAGAAGAAGTTAAGGTTGGAGATTTCGTCGAGATCAAGAATGCTACTATTGGTGACGGTTCAAAAGTGTCACATCTTAGTTATGTCGGCGACGCATCTGTAGGTAAGAATGTAAACGTCGGGTGCGGTGCGATTACCGTTAACTACGACGGGTATAATAAATTCAAGACAACAATCGCAGACGATGCCTTTATTGGCAGTAATGTTAACCTTATTGCTCCAGTTACTGTGGGCAAAGGGGCTTTTGTTGTAGCAGGTTCGACAATTACACGTTCCGTTTCCGAGAACGATCTGGCTGTAGCTAGAGTAAGACAAGAGAACAAACCGGGATATGCAGAGAAGATCCGTTCCCGTGCAAAAGCGAAGAAAGACCACTCGAGTCCATCGTAAAGCGTTGCTAAGAAGCGCCGGACGGACTTATATTTCCGCGCCGGCGCCTTTGGAAAGCTAAATTCCGTCACGGAGGGTTTATATTTTATGACTTATTGTGATTCCAAGTTAAAGATTTTCACCTGTAACTCCAATCCTAAGCTAGCTAGTCAAATTGCTGATTACATCGGGATTCCGATGGGTGAATCACACACCACAAGTTTCAGCGATGGAGAAATTCAGGTCAAGCTGTCAGAAAGCGTTCGGGGATGCCATGTTTATATTGTTCAATCCACTTGTGGCCCTGTAAATGATAACCTGATGGAGCTTTTGGTTATGGTAGATGCGCTTAAACGTGCCTCCGCAAAAAGCATCAACGTGGTTATCCCTTACTACGGATATGCCCGTCAAGATCGTAAAGCCCGTTCCCGTGACCCCATTACCGCTAAGCTGGTAGCGAATCTAATTGAAAAGGCTGGCGCTCACCGTGTAATCACGATGGATCTTCATGCCATGCAGATTCAAGGATTCTTCGATATTCCAGTGGATCACTTGCTTGGTGTACCGATTCTGGCTCAGTATTTCCGTTCCAAGCAAATCGAGAACCCAGTTGTCGTATCGCCGGACCATGGCGGTGTAGTACGTGCAAGAAAGCTTGCTGATTTCCTGAACGCTCCACTGGCTATTATAGACAAGCGTCGTCCAGAACCTAACGTCAGCGAAGTTATGAACATCATCGGTAATATCGAAGGCAAAACAGCCATCCTGATCGATGATATCATCGATACCGCTGGAACGATCGTACTTGGTGCTAATGCTTTGATGGAAGGCGGCGTGAAGGAAGTATACGCATGCTGTACACACCCAGTATTGTCTGGTCCTGCACACGAGCGTCTGGAGAATTCTCCAATCAAAGAAATTATCGTGACGGATACCATTCCAATTCGCAGCGCGAATCCAACCTCTAAGCTCAAGGTGTTGTCCGTGGCTCCACTTATGGGTGAGGCAATTATCCGCGTTCATGAAGAGTTGTCGATTAGTAAATTGTTCGAGATTGAATAAATATAACGAATGAATAGTACAAAAGGGTTACACCTCCGTTCTCGGAGATGTAACCCTTATCGGCGTGCTACAGGTAGAACTACTGGATTTAATATCCGGGACGGGAGACAAAGGTGAATAAACTGCGGTTATATAGTGTCCCTTGTAGCTCCACGAAAGCTTCGTCTACCGCTGTTAATACACCGATATCAATATGCACGTCGCCCTTGTATATTTCCACGGGCACAGCATATTGGATGTGGTACTGAAAATGGCGTTGATGTGTCAATAATTCGCCTTTGTGCGGCATGGGTTATCACCTGTCTTCGGAGTATAATTTCGCTCTGGTTGCACAGAGATATGTAGATTAGATCTATTGTACCAAAAACGGACTCCTCTTGCCGGAGAGCCCGAACGGAAAGGAAAGGTTCGATAATGAAATGGATTGTCGGATTGGGAAATCCCGGAACACAGTACGCGAAAACAAGGCATAATGTTGGCTTTATGGCTTTGGATGAGCTTGCTGCCCAGAACGGAATTGCCTTCAACCAGAGCAAATGTAAATCCGTCATCGGTGAAGGGGTCATTGGTGGCGTCAAAACCGTATTGATTAAGCCCATGACCTTTATGAACTTATCCGGTGAGGCCGTTCGCGCTTATATGGATTATTACAAAGTTCAACTTGAAGATATGATCGTCGTTTATGATGATTTGGATACAGAAATCGGAAAAGTCCGCTTGCGTTATCAAGGAAGCGCTGGTGGACATAATGGAATTAAATCCATCATACAGCATGTAGGAACACAGAATTTCAATCGGGTACGAATGGGTATTTCTCGTCCTGAGCCAGGTTTTGCTATTGTCGATTATGTTCTTTCTACTTTTCCTAAGAAGGAAAGCGATCCGCTTAAGCAAATGATCCTTAATACTTGTGATGCACTGGAATACAGCTTACAGCATTCATTCGAGCAGACAATGGCTAAGTTCAATGGTTAATCTGTAAACCCTGTTGTTTTTAAGGCTAAAGATGAAGCTGCCCGGACATACTGAAGGTATATAGTACCTTCAGGAGGCATATAGATGGCAATAAACTATGTTTGTAGGCACTGTAAGACATCTCTAGGCAGTATTAATAGAAGTGATGTTACAGAAATGCAGTTGGGCCTTCATTCCTTGACCCCTGCGGAGCGCAGAGATATAATAGCGTATAATTCAGAAGGTGAAATCACGGTAAAGGTTACTTGCGACTATTGCAAGGAGGCTTTAGAGAACAATCCGGAGCTTAGCCTGCTGACAAGTCCGCTTCAGTAAGGTGGAAGCGCCTGTCTCTATCGTCATCCGCAAGCCTTGGCGTTACAGCTGAGGCTTCTTTTCGATTCCAATCATAATAGGTGACGGTGGCTATGCCACCGTTAGCCTGTTTAGTAAGAGAGGTGCGCCTGTTGTTACAAGGTCTTATAGAAGCTTTTTCCAAGGATCCCGATTTCCAGTCTATCACCCATGGTGTTGCTGCAGGTATGAAAGAGCAGCTCATTTCGGGGCTTACAGGTTCTGCTAGACAGATTATGCTTGCAGCATTACATGAAGAGACAACTCGTCCCTTACTTGTAGTGACTCATAATATGTTTTCGGCCCAGAAGATGGCCGATGATTTGCAGGAAGCGCTTTCCCCTGACCGGGTTCTGCTCTATCCCGCCAATGAACTAGTGGCTGCAGAAGCGGCTGTATCAAGCCCAGAGACACTGGCTCAGCGTATAGATGTGCTGACCAAATGCGCTCAGGGCTTCCGTGGTATTGTTGTAGTTCCTTACTCAGGAGTGCGTAGATTGCTGCCAGCCCCAGAGGTTATGGCAGAGGCACAAGTCACCGTTTCCCAAGATGGAACGCTTGCTCTGGATGAATTTTTGATGTCCATGATTGAAATGGGCTATGAAAGAGTAGAGCGGGTTGAAAATCGTGGTGAACTGAGCGTACGGGGTGGAATAATTGATTTTTATCCAATGACATCTCCTTTTGCTTATCGGGTTGAGTTATTTGACGATGAGGTTGATTCCATAAGAACTTTTGATCCAGTGGATCAGCGTTCTATTGATAAGGTACGTAGTGTGAAGATTACACCGGCTAAAGAGATTATAGCTAGTAGATTGCGCCAGGAATCTGCTTCTGCTGAAGCCTCAGCTATGATGGAGCGACAGTTGGAGAAGATGGCGGATCGCCAGGCGAAGCTCAGGCTGCGGGAAGAAATTGGCCGTGAGCTGGAAATGCTGCGGGAAGGTACTTATTTCCCGGAGATCTATAAATATATCAGTCTTTTATATCCTGAACGCTCTCATTTATTTGATTACATGGCCCAGGATACCATTCTTATTCTAGATGAGCCGACAAGACTGCTCGAAACGGCGAGACAGCTTGAACGGGATGAATCGGAATGGAATCTGCATTTGCTGCAAAACGGCAAATCATTGCCGGATCTAGATCTCTCTGTCGATACGGATGTTGTTATGTATCAGCGCCCGTTCCAAAGCCTGTTTATGTCAATCTTTTTACGTCAGGTTCCGCATATTCAGCCTCAGAACATTCTTGGGTTTATCAGTCGTGGAATGCAGGATTTCCATGGCCAGATGAATGTGCTGAAATCGGAAATGGAGCGTTGGCAGAAGTCCGGTGTTAAGGTAATGATGCTTGCGAGCAGTGAGGAACGGATTGAACGAGTGCGCAGAGTTCTTTATGATTACGGCATTAACGAGCCGATGATTGTACAAGGAAATCTGGGTTCTGGTTTTGAGCTGCCCTCTATTCATCTAGCTGTTATAACTGAGGGAGAAATGTTCTCTCAGAAGCAGCGGAAGGCACGGAAGATCTCCAAAGGAATAGATAATGCAGAACGGATCAAGAGTTACACAGAGCTGAAAATCGGTGATTATGTCGTCCATCAGAACCATGGTATCGGAAAATATATGGGAATCGGCACGCTTGAGGTCAGCGGTATTCACCGTGATTACATGCATATTTTGTATGCTGGCGGCGATAAGCTCTCAGTTCCGATTGAGCAGATTGACCTGATTCAGAAATATGTCGGTTCCGAAGATAAAGAGCCGAAAGTATATAAGCTAGGCGGCAATGAATGGACACGAGTGACCAATAAGGTTCGTTCCTCCGTTCAGAATATTGCTGATGATTTGATAAAGCTATATGCTGAGCGCCAAAGTGCCGCAGGATATGGTTTTGAAAAGGATACACAGGAACAGCATGAATTTGAAGAAATGTTCCCTTACGAGGAGACCCGAGATCAGCTTCGGGCTATCGAAGAGATTAAGAAGGATATGGAACAAAACCGGCCAATGGACCGATTGCTTTGCGGTGATGTTGGGTATGGTAAGACTGAAGTGGCTATTCGGGCGGCTTTTAAATCAGCGATTGAAGGTAAACAGGTGGCGGTGCTAGTCCCGACAACGATTTTGGCTCAGCAGCATTATGAGACCTTCCGGGAACGTTTCGCTAATTACCCGCTTAATATTCAGGTCTTAAGTCGTTTCCGCAGCCGTAAAGAGCAGAACGAGACGATTAAAGGCGTTAGGGCAGGAACTGTCGATGTAGTTATCGGTACACATCGTCTGTTATCTCAGGACCTTGTATTCAAGGATCTGGGGTTATTAATTGTGGATGAAGAACAGCGTTTCGGTGTGACTCATAAAGAAAAGCTGAAAAAACTGAAAACGAATGTAGACGTTCTTACGCTGACTGCAACTCCAATTCCTCGTACGCTACATATGTCGATGCTCGGAGTGCGGGATTTGTCTGTCATTGAGACCCCGCCAGAGAACAGATTCCCTGTGCAAACGTATGTAGTGGAGCATAGCCAGACCCTTACGCGGGAAGCTGTAGAGCGGGAATTAGCTCGTGGTGGTCAAGTCTATTATCTCTATAATCGTGTGCAGGGCATTCAAGAAATGGCTGCTCAAATCTCTATGCTTGTTCCTGAGGCTAGAGTTGGCATCGGACATGGTCAAATGTCGGAATCTGAGCTGGAGAAGACTATTCTCGATTTCCTTGACGGAGAATACGATGTGCTCGTCAGCACAAGTATTATTGAGACGGGCGTAGATATTCCGAACGTTAATACACTTATTGTGCATGATGCGGATAAAATGGGCTTGTCTCAGCTCTATCAGCTGCGTGGACGTGTAGGCCGGTCCAATCGGATCGCTTACGCTTATTTCACGTATCAACGGGACAAGGTTCTGACAGAGGTTGCAGAGAAACGTCTGCAGTCTATTAAGGAATTTACGGAGCTGGGCTCTGGTTTCAAAATAGCGATGCGAGATCTGTCTATTCGCGGTGCAGGTAACTTGCTGGGTGCAGAGCAGCATGGCTTTATCGCATCCGTGGGGTTTGATCTGTACTCACAAATGCTGGCGGAGGAAATTCGTAAGCGTAAGGTTACTGTGCTTGGGGAGGAAGATACATCCCTGAAAGAAGGCAATACAGTCATTGATTTGTCGATTGACGCGTATCTGCCGTCAGAGTATATTTACGACAGTATCCAAAAAATTGAAATTTATAAAAAAGTGGCGGCAGTAACCTCCTTCGATGATGCTTCCGAGCTTGAAGATGAGCTCTTGGATCGGTTCGGTGAGTTACCTGAAGCCGTGGTGAATCTACTATCGGTCGCTCGTTTGAAAGTGTATGGAAAAATGTATGGCATTGATTCCATGATTAGACGCGGAGATGATGTTACCTTGAATTTCTATGAGGGAAGTCTCGGCGCTTTAGACACAGCGAAACTCGCCAAAGTTGGAAATAGCTTCGAAAGACGTGTACAATTTGATAGGGATGCGAAAGCCAGTATCCGGGTCAAATCGAAAGATTTAAGTGATAAACAGCTGCTTGACTTGCTTGAACAGTTTCTTAAGGAAGCTAAACAGTCTTTTAAATCGAAGGGAGAACTACACAATGTCGTTAAATAAAACAAAATCATGGAAAGTGCTGCTCGTTTCATTGGCAGCGGCAGTTTCCTTTTCTATGCTAGCAGCATGTGGAAATAGTGCGGATGATAATCAAGCTGTAGCCACTTATAAAGGTGGAACGATTACACAAAAGGAATTTGCAATGGATCAAAAAATCATGAAATTCCTCTCTCCACAACAAGCGCAATACTTAGAGATTGATGCGTTTAAGGAGTCCATTCTGAAGCAAGAAGTGGGCTTTGAATATTTGGCTTCCCAAGCAACGGATGAAGCGAAAAAGCAAGCGGAGAAAGAAGCCGATACTCAAATTGCAAGCATTAAGGAACAATTGGGCGATACCTATAAGAAGACATTGAAAGATGCTGACGTTACAGAGAAAGATATTCGTACTTATATGGAGCGTGTGCTGACAGTTTATCAGGATATGCTGCTTAAAGTGACTGATGATCAAGTTGTCAAAGAATTCGAAGCGACTAAAGGCGACTTTACGGTTGCCACACTACGTCATGTGCTAATTGGTCTGACAGATGCAGACAACAAAGAGCGTACCAGCGAAGAAGCGCTTAAAATAGCGAAAGAAGTTAAGGCGAAGCTGGATGGCGGTGCTGATTTCGCAGCCATCGCTAAGGAATATTCTGACGATACTGGCTCTAAAGAGGCAGGCGGAGAATATAAAGATAAAGCTGTAGGCACTTATGTGGAGGAGTTTAAGAAGGCTGCTCAGACCTTGCCTCTAAATACCATCAGTGATCCTGTAGAAACTTCTTACGGTTACCACATCATCAAGGTGGAGTCCCGTACAGACAAGACTTTTGACCAGTTAACGGATGAGCAAAAAGAAGGCATTAAGAGCTCAATTGTATCCAAGAACCTAGAAACGTTCATGGAAAAGGATCTGGAAGCCATTATTGAGAACATCAATCTGCCAAAAAGCTCTGCTGCCGCAGATGAAACCGGGACAAATAGTGGAACAGAAGCCACTACAGCTCCAAGCGCATCCCCAAGTGCTTCTCCAAGTGCTACAGATGCCGCTGAATAAACATCGGTAAATATGGACAAGCTTACCTTAGAAAAGCCATCTTCACTTAAAGTGAAGATGGCTTTTTATTTCGCAGAAACGGTTGTAGAACTACCTTTATCTTGATGCAGATATTAATACATGTCAGCTTATGTATAAGGATCTGGGAAGAGATGAATACTATGGTCAGATATTACGATAAATCACTGGGATTATCCTTTCCCATAATGGACAGTAGTAAGACCATACTTCTTAAGAAAGCGGGGCACATGTGAAATGAAAGCTACTGGAATTGTTCGCCGTATTGATGACCTCGGACGCGTGGTTATTCCCAAAGAAATTAGACGTACTCTTCGTATTAGAGAAGGAGACCCACTGGAAATATTCGTCGATCGGGACGGTGAAGTCATTCTCAAGAAATATTCTCCGATTGGTGAGTTGGGTGACTTTGCAAAAGAGTACGCGGAGTCATTGTTCGAAGGTACTGGACACATTACGATGATTGCTGATCGTGACACCTTCATTGCCCTTGCAGGCGGCTCCAAAAAAGATTATTTGGAGAAACAGGTAGGAGTGCTGCTGGAGAAAGTCATGGACAGCCGTAAGACTGTGTTAGAAACCAATGAAGGCAGTTATGAAATTGCTAAAGATCATCCGGATTTGGTGTCCTCATATGTAGCCTCACCGATCATTTCCGGTGGAGATCCTATTGGTTGTGTAGTGATGGTGAGCAAGGATGATTCGGCGAAGATGGCGCAAATGGAAATAAAAATGGCCGAAACGGCTGCCGCTTTCCTGGGCAAACAAATGGAGCAGTAATCTTAATTTAGACCCCGCTTTCCTTTTGGTAAGATATACAAAGGGCAAACGGGGTTTTGTCGTTTACACAAAACCGTTTCTACTTGTGGGCATACATACGTTATAATATAGAAATTCATCCCATCAAAGTTGTAGAAGCAGGTATTATATGAAATCTAATACACAAACATCACGATTGCTGCAAGGCGCATTTATCCTTAGTGCCGCGGCCATTATCTCAAAGCTTATTGGCACACTTCAAAAAATTCCGCTGCAAAATCTAGGCGGAGATGCTGTATTTGGTATATACAACACAGTGTATCCCTTGTATACAATGCTGTTAACGGTAGCTATGCTAGGTCTGCCTGCGGCGATCTCCAAATTTGTCGCCGAAGCTTCGGCTGGGAGACGCGATGAAGAAGGCCGCCGGATTCTACTATTATCCGCGCTAATTACAGGCATCAGCGGCTTGATTATCGGCGCCATCACCTATGCAGGTGCACCCATCATTGCCGAATGGGTAGGTAACTCACATGTAATGCCTGCCTTGCGGACAAGCGCCTGGGGTCTGGCTGTTGTCCCTGTCATGTCGGCCATACGCGGGTACTTTCAGGGGCTGCATAATATGGTTCCTACTGCCGTGTCACAGATTGTAGAGCAGTCTGTACGGGTTACAGTGATGATTATTCTTCTGTTATATCTCACTTCGCAGGGAGCAGGAGCCGAGAGTATCGCTGCTGGCGCGCTGCTTGGTTCTGCCGGAGGGGGAGCCGCAGGGCTTGTAATTATGCTGCTGTACTTGAGACGTCACCGCCGGAGGGTAAAACAGGAAGCTGCTGCTGAAGTAGCTGGTGCTGTCGAAAGTCAGCGTGTAAGAGCGCTGGATGCAGGACATGGGCTAGGTTCCAAGCAAGGGTTTATGGGCATTAAAGCAGGTACACTGCTGGCTTATGGAATTCCCGTAATGCTAGGTGCACTGGCTATGCCTCTTATCGGTCTTGTAGATGTATTCACTGTGCCTCGACTGCTGTCGTCTGACGGAAGTGAAGTAGCTGCGATGGCCCAGTTTGGTGTGTACAATCGGGGTTTGCCACTTGTGCAGATTATAACGATGATTGCCACCTCACTGTCTGTTGTGTTCATTCCAGCTTTGGCGGAAGCGAAGTACAAGGGAGATATGAAGCTGATTGAGACCCGCTGCAGCTTGTCGCTGCGTTGGTTCTGGCTGTTAGGTCTAGCGGCCTCAGCGGGCCTTGCAGTGCTTGCTGAGCCGATTAATATGGCTCTTTACGGCGATACCGCTGGCAGCAGCACAATGACTTGGCTGGCTTTTACCGCTGTTGGCGGTACAGTCAGCATCATCTCTGCTGCGCTCCTGCAGGGCCTCGGCTACGTGCGCGCCCCGGCCCTGCACCTTTTGGCCGCCGCGCTGCTCAAGGCGGCCCTGAACCTGCTGCTGGTTCCGCAGCAGGGCATTACCGGTGCGGCCATCGCTGGCGTGGCCGCGCATTCGTTCGCAGCAGCGCTTAACGTGCTGCTGCTGTACCGCCAGGGCCATCTGCGGCTTCGCCTCGCAGATGCCCTGGCACGGCCCGCGCTGCTCACAGCGGGCCTGGCTCTTGCCGCCGCAGCTGCCAGCTGGGGCACTGGCGCCGCGGCTACGGCCGCTGGCATCGGCGGCGGACGCACCGCCAGCTTGGCGCAGAGCCTGCTCGGGGTACTCGCAGGCTGCGTTGTCTTTGCCGTAGGCGCGGTGGTGCTGCGGCTGCTCAGCGAAAGCGAGCTTCGCCAGCTTCCGGGCATCGGCCCGTCTCTGGCGGACAAGTTCAAAAAGCTGCGTTTATTTCCATAATTAACCCGCTTAAAAGGAGGAACAGATATGAGTGCAACATTAACAGTTGTTGGTCTCGGGTCAGGTAATCCCGATCGGCTGACACTAGGAATTATAAAAAAACTGAAGGCAGCATCCGTTGTCTACGTTCGTACCCAAGAGCATCCAGTTATGGCTGCTCTCAACGAGCTTGAAATCGCCACGCAATCCTTTGATGGACTGTATGAAACATTAGCTTCGTTTCCTGAGGTCTATGCTGCAATTACTTCAAAATTGATTGAAGAGGCTCGCTCCGCCGCAGACGGTACAGATATTGTCTATGCGGTTCCGGGGCATCCCATGGTTGCAGAGTCAGCTGTTTCACAGCTGCGTCAGCGTTGCCCGGAAGAAGGAATAGAACTGCAAATATTAGGCGGGGAGAGTTTTCTGGACGAGGCGTTTGTGCGACTGGGGTTCGACCCTATTGAAGGCTTCCAGTTATTAGATGCTTCAGGCATTCGCAGCGCTCAGCTTCAACCTGAATTGCATACTCTGATTGGCCAGGTTTATGACAGCTTTACAGCTTCGGAGACAAAGTTATGTCTGATGGAGCTGTATCCGCCCGAATATGAAGTGGTGGTGGGTCATGCCCTTGGCGTGGAGAACGAAGAAAACATTGTGACTGTTCCTCTATACGAATTGGACCGGCTTGAGGGTTATGGCAATTTGTCTCTGGTCTATGTACCTGCGAATCGTGAGGAGAAGCTAAGAAATCGTACTTTCGCTCGCTTGCATGAGATTGTCGATATTTTGCGCAGTCCGGACGGTTGTCCGTGGGATCGGGAGCAGACTCATGAATCTTTGCGTAAAAATCTAATCGAAGAAACCTACGAAGTGCTTGAGACGATTGATGAGGATGACCCAGACCATATGAAAGAGGAGCTGGGCGATCTTTTGCTGCAGATCATGCTGCACTCCCAAATGGAAGAGGAGCTGGGCACGTTTAACGTATTTGACGTCATAGAAGGACTGAATGATAAGCTTATCTTCCGCCATCCCCATGTATTTGGTGACAAGAATGCGAATGATGCTGAAGAAGCTCTGATCAATTGGGAGGGCATGAAGGCAGAGGAGAAGCGGCGTAAAGGCGTGAAGCCAGAGGAATTATCCGCCCTCAGTGGGGTTCCGCGTGATTTGCCCGCTCTTATGAAGGCGTACAAGCTTCAGAAAAAAGCATCCAAGGTGGGCTTTGATTGGGACAACGCTACGGATTGCTTAGCTAAGGTTCGTGAAGAAATAGAAGAGCTGCAAGAAGCTATCGATACTGATGCAGCCGCCGAGGATCAAATCCTGGAGCTGGGCGATCTATTATTTGCTGTTACCAATGTTGCCCGATTTATTGGCGCAGATCCGGAAGAAGCTTTAACCCGGACCAACCGCAAATTTGTGCGTCGGTTTCAGTATATCGAGCAGAGTCTGCGAGCCAAGGGTATGAGTGTAGAGGATAGCAGCTTGGAAGAGATGGAAGAGTTGTGGCAGGAGGCAAAGACTGAGGAACGAAAATTATAGTGATTTTCTCAGACTATGTACGGTATACGGACCTTAAGATGAGGCAATGCTGTGAAAGTAGCATTCATCTCTGATTTAGATTATGGCGAGTAGTTTAATAGTGCTATAGAATAGATTCTGCGACGATTTCTGAGAAATAACTGTTTCTTTTTTTAAAAAACGACGATTCGTGGCAGGATTTTAAGATGACATCAAGAATATCATAAAGACGAAATGACGGCTTGCCCCATAATATGGCGGTGAATCTCGTTTCATTTATTTTTTCGTATCCTAGGAGGAACTTTAAATTATGAACAAGACAGATTTGGTAAACAACATTTCCGAGAAAAACGGATTGGCAAAAAAAGATGTAGAAGCAGTATTGAACGGATTCTTGGGTGAGATCACAGAAGCTTTGGCAAAAGGCGATAAAGTTCAACTGATCGGTTTCGGTACATTCGAAACTCGTAAACGTGCAGGACGTACTGGTCGCAACCCGCAAACGGGCACAACGATTGAAATTCCAGAATCAACTGTACCGGCATTCAAAGCTGGTAACAAGCTTAAAGAAGCCGTTAACTAATGCGTCTTGACAAATTCCTGAAAGTGTCCCGATTAATCAAGCGCCGTACAGTGGCCAAGGATGTGTCCGAACAAGGCCGGGTGCTGATTAACGGGCGGGAATCTAAGCCAAGTAGTGCAGTTAAGATCGGTGACGAGATTACTGTGCAATTTGGACAAAAGCTTGTAACGGTCAAAGTCGAAAAGCTAGTCGAAACGACACGCAAGGACGAAGCCGCTGGTATGTATACTCTACTTCGGGAAGAGCCTGTTGCCAAAAGCACCGGCTTGGACTGGTAGGAGTAACATAGTTAATAGTAAATAAGAAGGCACAACTTTACATATTGTAGAGTTGTGCCTTCTTTTTTCTTTTTTTATCTCTCTTATTTTAGTGGATTGGAATGTTCTATAACTTCTTCTACTGCCATAGATTAGAGGTAAGAAGGAGGGGTACATGCTATGATCGAGCCAGGAAAGGTAAATAAACAGCATGATCTGCACATGCGCAGTCGTAAACAGCTAGAGTTGACGGGCGTGCAAAATGTGGAGAGCTTTGATAGCGAGGAATTTTTGCTTCGTACAGAACTCGGCCATCTCACCATTCGCGGGAATCATTTACATATCAAAAATTTAAGTCTGGAGAATGGACTGTTGTCCTTGGAGGGCAATGTACATTCCCTGATTTATCTAGATCCCGGATCGCAGGGCAAAAATAAAGGTCTACTCGGTAAGCTATTTAAATGAATCCTGCAGTTCAGTGGCTGACGCTGTTCTACATGATATTGGCCGGGGTGACAATGGGACTGGCCTATGACAGCTACCGGGTGCTGTCGCTCAAGTTCAATTTTCCCAAATGGCTGAATGCCATGCTTGACCTGCTGTATTGGCTTTGTGCTGCTTTGTTTGTTTTTAGAATGCTCTATGCCGGAAATCAGGGGCAATTGCGATTTTATGTCTTTTTAGGTTTATTTCTAGGAATATGGATCTATTTTTTGATCTTCAGTGTTACGGTGCGGCGTTTTGTGTTAATGTTAATTCAATCGGTTCAGTATATGTGCAGATTGCTATGGAGACTTGTGGAGATTCTAATAGGTAAACCTCTTCGCTGGCTTTGGCGCCTTATTATAGGGTTGCTAGTGCTGCTAGGTCGTATTCTATTATTCATCTTTAAGCTTCTGCTGCGTCTAACGAAGCCAATTTGGGTATTACCAGTAAGGTGGATTTCTCCATGGTTATCTCGGCTTAAGCATAGCGCCTGGATCGTGAAGATTACTGGATGGATTACCAAATGGCGGAAACGCTGACCTTTGAATTAGGGGGTACGCTGCATGAACAGATTCACTGCGGAAGAGAAAAGTAATCCCAGCAAAAATTCGGCCGCAGGCGCGAAGAGAAGAAGAGTCATGTGGATTCTCTTTGTGGCAGTATTTTTTGGCTGGGCGGGTTATACTTACTTCAATCAAAGTGCGGCAATTACGGACAAGGGCGAGCAACTCGCCAAGAAACAAAAGACTAGTGAGAGCGTCACAGCATCTTTGAATCAACTGAAATATGAAGTGTCCAGACTTAATGATGATGAGTATATTGGCCAATTAGCGCGTAAATGGTACAATATCTATCCTCAAGGGGAAACTCCTATTCGAACAGAGCAATCAGAGCAATAATACCGGCTAAAAGAGGCTTTTACTCTGTTGCCTTGCTTTGCTCTTTACTGTATAATCAAATCACCGCAGACAGGATGACCTTAATATTCGTCTGTATATTTTTAAGGGAGGATCATTTTATTCTATGGCAATTGAAGTGGGCACCAAGTTAGAAGGCAAAGTGACAGGCATCACGCATTTCGGAGCATTTGTGGATCTGTCAGGAGGTGTCACAGGTCTCGTTCACATCTCGGAAATCGCCGATAATTACGTCAAGGATGTTAACGATCATCTGAAGATTAGTGATGTAGTAACCGTCAAGGTGATCAACGTCGATAAGGACGGCAAGATCGGACTTTCCATTAAGCAGGCTGTTGACAAGCCAGCATCGGAAGTACGTCCGCCTAGAGCTCCAAGACCAGAACGTCCTAGCGGCGGAGACCGTTTCGGCGGCGGTGGCGGCAGTGGTGGAGGCGGCGGTGGATTCAATCGTGAACGGGGTGGGCGTCCATTTAAGCCTGCAGCCGGTAAACCTTCATTCGAGGATAAAATGTCGCGATTCCTGAAAGACAGCGAAGAACGGATATCTTCGATTAAGAAGAACACAGAAGGAAAGCGCGGAGGCCGTGGAGCCAAACGCGTATAATCCAATACCTGTACATCATAAATAACCGCAAGGGCATTTCGCCCTTGCGGTTTTTTTGTCGTGTCATATAAACTTGCCGACAGCATCCATGTCATTCTCACATAACTCTAGGGCAATCGCTGGCGAATGACCGCCAGGCTTGCGCCTAAAACTGCACTGGAAACAAGCTTAAGGAGAAGCAACCTACTGCGCCGCAAGGGATCGATCTATTTTTTTAGGAATAATGAACAAAGGCTTTTTTGTCGGAAATTTCTTATGACTGTCCCTCCATTTCTGACAAACTTTCTCAAATGACCCGCTATATAATGAGAACCATAAATTCTTAAACGGGTGGTGTAGGGAAATGAGTAAAAGCAATGTGGTGAATTTGCCAGAGTGGACAAGAGTGGGAAGCGAAGATAAGAAGCAGAGACAAGCCTTAGGCACGCGTATTATAGCTTGGGGTCAGAAGCAGCGTTATATTCAGCTTATAACAGCGAAGAAGTGGATGCTTCTGTTAAGCTTTATGGGGTTTCTGCTAGGAAGAGCTATGATTCTGGACGAGCTGTCCCCTTTTGCTGTCGCATATTTTGCCGTCATTGTGTTTATGCGTCGAGACTCTATGTTACCTGTAGCAGGTGCTATTATAGCTGGAAGTCTCTTCACTCCGTTTCCGGGTGCCTTGGTTACTACGGCTGAACTAATTATATTTTTTCTTGTTTATAGAGGGCTTGAAAGTTTCGAACGAATAGATTTGTCTTATGCACCCCTTATGGTATTCGTATCCTCGTTTATGGTTGGCCTGTTCAAGATTGTTCTCGGACCGTCTCTTTCCTGGTACCCCTTTATGATGACAACTCTGGATGCTTTACTTGGGTTTGTTCTTACCCTTGTGTTCATTCAGGCACTTCCTCTACTAACTTACAAACAAAAAAGCAGATCGCTGAGGAACGAGGAGGTTTTATGCCTTATTATTCTGTTAGCCTCCGTAATGACAGGCCTTGTGGGCTGGACCCTTAATGGTTGGTCATTAGAGCATATATTGTCTCGTTATTTAATTCTGCTCTTTGCCATGGCGGGGGGCGCTCCCCTCGGTGCAGCTGTTGGGGTGGTGACGGGGTTGATCCTCAGCCTGGCCGATATCAGTGCTATCTATCAGATGAGTCTGCTTGCTTTTTCCGGAATGCTAGCGGGAATGATGCAGGGTGGGCGAAAGGGTGCGGTATCTATTGGCATGTTGCTAGGATCAACGATCCTTTCCGTCTATTTTACGGGTCCGGGTGATATGATGGCCTCAACATGGGAGACCTGCGCAGCAATAGTGCTGTTTCTAATAACGCCTAAGGCGATGATATCGGCGATTGCAAAATATGTACCGGGCACGTCAGATCATAGCCGATCTCAACATGAATATGCCCGCAGGGTCAGGGATCTGACTGCAGAACGGGTCACTCAATTCTCACAGGTATTCCAACAGCTCTCCAGTAGCTTTGGTCAGATTCCACGTGCCGGAGAAGTGGGCAAATCGGATCGTGAAATGGAAGATTTTATGAATACGGTCACAGAAGGCGCCTGCGCTGGATGCATTCGCCGTACCCACTGCTGGGATGCAAAATTCTATCAGACATATAGATACATGACAGATATGATGACAACTGTTGAGGAATGCCCTGATATTACGGCTGCTCAGCTGCCACCGGAATGGAGCCGTATTTGTGGCAAAACCGGAGAAGTGCTTGAGGTCATGAAGGGACAATATGATCTCTACCAACATGATATGCGGTGGAAAAGACAAATATACGATAGTCGCCAATTTGTTGCCGAGCAGCTGTCAGGCGTGTCACAGGTTATGGAAGACTTGGCCAAGGAAATTAAGCGTGAGGGACAGGCCATGTATCGGCAGGAAGCGCAAATCCGCGAGGCTCTTGAGAAATTGGGACTGTCTATTCATGGCATTGAAATTTTAAGTCTGGACCCAGGACGCGTAGAAATAGAAGTAGTGCACGCTTATAATCGCGGTTTTGATGAATGCCGTAAAATGATTGCCCCACTCCTCTCCGACATTCTGGATGAGAATATTGCTGTCATGAGTGAGACGGCGGTTCATCCCCGGGAAGGACTCTCCATGGTTACCTTTGGTTCAGCCAAAGCCTTTGAGGTAAACACGGGTGTGGCAGTTGTTTCTAAAGGTGGGGATATGCTGTCTGGCGATAGCTTCAGTACCGTAGAGCTTGGAAATGGCACTTTTGCAGTATCCATTAGTGATGGTATGGGGAATGGTGAACGGGCAAGGATGGAGAGCAGTGCCGCACTCGGCATGTTAGAAAAGCTGCTGCAATCCGGTATGGATGAAAAGCTGGCTGTAAAGTCGGTCAACTCAATTCTTTTATTACGCTCCCCTGATGAATTCTATGCTACTGTGGACATGGCTTTAATCGATCAATATTCTGCGCAGACAACGTTTATGAAGATTGCTTCAGCACCAAGCTTCATCCGGAGGGGGAGTGAGGTCATTCCAATAACCTCTAGCAATCTGCCGATAGGAATCATTAAAGATATTGATGTGGATTTAATCAGTATGCAGCTTCGCCCCGGCGATATTTTAATTATGATGACCGATGGTATTTATGATGCGCCTGGATATGCCGTTAATAAGGAGATATGGATGAAACGGATGATCCAAGAGCTTGAGGGTGATGATCCTCAGGATTTAGCGGACAGCCTGTTGGAGAAAGTGATCCGTTATCAGGGCAATGAGATCCTTGATGACATGACTATTGTCGTCAGCCGTCTTGATCATTTCCATCCGGAATGGTCCAGCCTGCATATGCCGGGCATCGGCCGTATGGAGCGCCCTCGTACGGTAAGTTAGTTATTTTAGGTTTAGGTTTAGTAGGTTTTAATGTTGGGCACGCGCGAAGCGTCGTGTTGCTTGTGAGTTTGTAGCACGCGTAAGGCGTCGTGCTGATGGAGGTATTCGAGGCGAGTACGTGATGTGTAACTCGCCGGCCTCTACTATTCTCGTTTCAATGTCGGCTGACTTGGGACGGAATCTGTAGATCTAAACTGTTTACTAGTGAAGGTATGGAACGGAGAGAAAGTTTGGAGCTGTAGAAGCGGAGCGTTCGCCTTTGTCCTCGGATTCCAACCGCGAGAGGCGGTTCTAATCAAGGAATCTGAGGACAACAGCGATCGAAAGCCCAAACATTTCTCGCAGTTCCCCTATTCACTACCCCCCCCTATTTGATCGAAATTCCCACACTTAATATCGACCGTTTGAAATCTCTCATTTCTGGATATGCTAGAAACAGAGGTTCAAACAAAGGGGGAGTTGAGGGTTATGAAGCAAATTATGCTCATTACTGACGGTTGTTCGAATGTAGGAGAAAGTCCGGTGTTGGCAGCGGCGCATGCCCTGCAGGAGGGAATCACCGTAAATGTGGTCGGTGTAGTTGATTATGGTACGATCGGTGAAATCGGCAGCCGGGAGATTGCCGACATTGCCAAGGCCGGGGGAGGCCTTAGCCGAATAGTCGGAACACCACAACTGGCGCAGACGATTCAGATGATGACACGCAAGACCGTGGTTCAGACGATCCAGCAGGCGGTTAATAAAGAGGTAAAAAAGATACTAGGCGATGGCTCACTGGATCAGCTGCCTCCTGTTCAACGTTCACAGGTTGTTACAGTTGTAGATGAACTCACAGAAACAACGCCGCTGCGCATTGCACTTCTTATCGATGCCAGTGCCAGTATGAAGCCTAAACTGGGTGCTGTCGAAGATGCAATTCGCGATTTGGCGCTCAGTTTAGAAGCCCGGGAAGGCAAGAGTGAGATTGCTGTGTTTCATTTTCCCGGAAATAACAGCAGTGAAGATGCCAAGCTTGATCTAGATTGGACGCATGACATGTCAGGTATTCGTACGCTATTCTCTAAATTACACATGAGAGGCGCAACACCGACTGGCCCAGCTATTTTCAAGGTGCTTGAACATTATCGTTATGATACACTGGATGAACATCGTGGACGCCGACTAAGCGATGACCACGACGAAAGAGAAGGGATGATTGGTGGGTATGTCGTCTAATCCGTCCTATCCTACTGGTACCTTAATTAACGGCAAATGGCGGGGTAACCGTTATGTCGTTGAGCGGATGCTGGGAAGGGGCGCGAACGGAACCGTATATCTTGTGCAAAGAGAAGGCAGACGGGAAAGGTACGCGCTAAAAATCGGATACGATACACTTGAACTTCAATCGGAGATCAATGTACTGACCTCGCTGCAATCGCGACGAAAGCGGAATGAACATCGGGCTCGTCGTGAGAATCCATTGTCTTCTTATTTTTTGGAAGCGGATGATTTTGCGAATGGGGATAATATCCCCTTCTATGTGATGAGGTATGTTGAAGGCAAACCGCTGCATCATTTTTTATCGAAAAACGGTCCCGATTGGTTAGGCCTGGTAGGTCTTGGTCTGCTTGAAAAGCTGCGCACACTTCATGAATGTGGATTTGTGTTCGGTGATTTGAAGCCCGAGAACGTCATGGTATCTAAATACGGTGAAGTGGAACTGATCGACTTTGGGGGCACAAGCCCTATTGGTCGTAGCGTGAAGCAGTTTACCGAATGGCATGATCGTGGTTTCTGGAATGCGGGCAGTCGAATCAGCGATGAGGGTTACGATCTTTTCGCATTTGCTGTGCTGTGTCTTCGTTTGCTCAATGAAGAAGGGCTCAAAAAGGCAGCCTTACAGCTGCCGCAGACGAGAAGTGTGGACGAATTATTTAAGCTGGCTAGAAATTTACCCAATAAGAAACTATCCTCCTGGATTTGTATGGCGTTAAAAGGGGGGTTCTCAGGCTCTGCGGATGCTACTGAGGTCTGGCGAAACCATATTTATAACTCGCGCAGAAAGCGCCCGGATAGTATGGACACCCCTCGGTGGTTAAAAAATGCATTCGCATTGTCTTTGTTTTTGCTCGCCTTTACGATTTATTGGGTATTCCGTTTTTGAACTCATACATATAGTTGGAGAGAGAGGGGGGCGCATATGGAGCAAATGAATGGACTGGTGGAGTCTGTATTGGAGTCAGCAGCCGAGCATGAGCTGTGGGCGCCCCATGACACCATTGTAGTCGCAGTTTCCGGCGGCCCGGATTCTGTGGCTCTTTTGCATGTTTTACATGAAATATCTTTAAAATTTATACCGCTTACCTTAATATGTGCTCATGTGAATCATGGATTTAGGCCGGAGTCGAAGGAAGAGGCAGAGCTCGTACGTGGTATGGCTGAAGAATTGGGACTGCCCTTTGAGTTTGCGGAATTCGATATTCCCTCCTTGGCTAAAGAGAGTGGACTTGGTCCTGAGGGTACTGCACGTGAGAAGCGGTACGAATTTCTGATTGATACGGCGCACCGATATGGGGCGCGTTCTGTTGCTCTGGCTCATCATGCTGATGATCAGGCAGAAACTGTAATTATGCGTCTATTACGCGGAAGTGGCTTATCTGGACTGTCGGGTATCAAGTGGAAAAGAACAGAAAAAAAGGTGGAACTCATTCGCCCATTCCTACGTATTAACAAAACAGCACTTTTAGGGTTATGCCAAAATGAAGGTTTCACTTATGCTGAGGATGCCACCAATCTGCTGACGAAATATAAGCGGAATGCCATTCGTTTGGAAGTTCTTCCTTTTCTGGAAAAGTATAATGGCAGAGTGAGGCAATCCCTCGTACAGCTTGCGGAAATTGCGGGAGCTGAAGATGAGTATATGGAAGCGTCTGCGGCAAAATGCTTTGAAGAGCTAGTTTCGGAAGGGGATGGGAAATACACCTTTAACAGAGCTTCATTTGCTGCCATACCCTCCGCTTTACAACGGCGTTTGATTAAACTAATATTAAATTATCTGTCGGCGGATTTATCTGCCCTTGATTTCCCCAAGATTGAAGCTGTACGTCGGGGAACGCTGCAGAGCTATCCCACCACCTGGAGCTTGGATTTGGGTGGAGGCCTGACTTGTGTGCGGCAATATGATAGTATCTTGTTCTCGTCCAAGCCCACGACGCCACAGGCAAGCTATACATATCGTCTGTTTTTACCGGACTCTGAGCTTAAATTGGAGGAAATAGGTAAGGTGATGTCGATGGCGGTACTGGAGAGAGAAAACTTTTTTGTACAGGGGGAGGATTATGGGAAGATGTCGGCTTGGTTTGACCGTGATGAACTGGTCTTTCCACTGACGATACGATCCCGATTGCCTGGAGATACCATAAGGATCATGGGATTAAACGGAAGCAAAAAGGTAAAAGATATTTATATTGATGATAAAATACCTGCTTCCGAACGGTCATTGATTCCCCTCGTTTGTGATGGTTTGGGCAATATCGTCTGGATTCCGGGCGTAAGACGCTCGATGCATGCCGCAGTAGGGCGGCACACGACCTCCGTACTTCTATTGTCTCTGGCAGAGCTGGATGACCACGAAGTCACGTAATGGTCGAAGTAAGTCTTTCATAGTATAACTTAGGAGGTTTCGCAAGTTGCAAAACGATATTCAAGAAGTATTGATCACCGAAGAGGAACTTCAGCAGAAAATTAAGGAGCTCGGTCGAACACTGAGCGAAGAATACGCAGGTCGTACCCCTTTAGTAATTTGTGTACTAAAAGGTGCGTTTATATTTATGGCAGATTTGGTTAAAGCCATTACAGTACCTGTTGAGATGGATTTCATGGCAGTGTCCAGCTATGGAGCATCCACCAAGTCCTCTGGAGTAGTCAAAATTATTAAGGATTTGGATGTATCGGTAGAAGGCCGCGATATCTTGATCGTTGAAGATATTATTGACAGTGGTCTTACACTCAGCTATTTAATTGAGTTGCTCCGCAACCGGAATGCTGCTACTATCTCTGTGGTTACCTTGTTTGATAAACCATCAGGCCGCACTGTTAATCTTGAAGCCAGCTACACAGGCTTCGTGTTACCTGACGAATTTGTAGTAGGCTACGGATTGGATTATGCCGAGCGGTATCGGAACCTCCCATATGTTGGAGTACTGAAACCTGAGATTTATTCCAATTGAACTAAGGACTGCCTCGATCATACGGATCGGATACCCACAACTTCCTTTATTTGAGGTGTCCCAAGAGGCTATGGTACAATAACTTGAGTGTTGTGAGAGGAGGTAGGGGATGAATCGGTTCATCCGGAATTCTGGTTTTTATTTGATTTTATTTTTAGTCGTGGTGGGTATTGTCCAGTTTGTGAGCAATGGAAATGAAGCCGCCGATTTCCCTAGATACGACGAGTTACGGCAGGAGATCAAGAACAACAATGTGAAGGATTTGACGGTTCAGTTTGAGGGTAATGCCTTTCTGGTCACAGGTGAGTATAGAGAGCTGCCTGCCGATACTAAATCGAAAAGCTTCTCCACATATATTCCTCCTACAGATGCCGCTATCAATGAACTGATTCAAGCCAGTGATGTTAATGGGATTGAATTAACTCAGAAGAAAATGGAAGGTACCAGCATTTGGCTGACATTCCTTTCTTCAATTATCCCACTGGTAATTATGTTCATCTTGTTCTTCTTCCTGTTTAACCAGGCGCAAGGTGGCGGCGGTAAAGTCATGAATTTCGGCAAGAGCAAGGCTCGGTTATATAATGAAGAGAAGAAGAAAATCAGCTTTGAGGATGTAGCAGGGGCGGACGAAGAGAAGCAAGAGCTTGTCGAAGTCGTTGAGTTCCTAAAAGATCCACGCAAATTTGCAGCTGTCGGCGCACGTATTCCTAAGGGCGTATTGCTTGTAGGTCCTCCGGGAACAGGTAAAACATTGCTTGCCCGTGCGGTAGCAGGTGAAGCTGGCGTTCCTTTCTTTAGTATTTCCGGTTCTGACTTTGTGGAAATGTTCGTGGGTGTCGGTGCTTCTCGGGTACGTGATTTGTTCGAGAATGCTAAGAAGAATGCTCCATGTATTATCTTCATTGATGAAATTGATGCTGTGGGTCGTCAGCGTGGCGCCGGTCTTGGTGGCGGACATGACGAGCGTGAACAGACGCTTAACCAATTGCTGGTTGAGATGGATGGATTCGGTGGTAACGAAGGCATTATTATTGTAGCGGCGACTAACCGCGCTGATATACTTGATCCGGCATTGCTTCGTCCAGGACGTTTTGACCGTCAAATTACGGTTGACCGTCCTGATGTGAAAGGCCGTGAAGCTGTACTTAAGGTTCACGCTCGTAACAAACCGCTTACGAAAGATGTAAGACTGGATGTTGTTGCTAAACGCACAACCGGATTCACAGGTGCTGATCTGGAGAATCTGCTGAATGAGGCAGCTTTGCTAGCTGCACGTCGTAACCGTAAAGATATTTCCATGATTGAAGTGGATGAAGCTATTGACCGTGTTATCGTAGGTACTGAGAAACGCAGCCGTGTGATCAGTGACCGCGAGAAACGTATTGTAGCTTATCATGAAGCAGGCCATACTATTGCAGGTTACTTCCTTGAGCACGCCGATATGGTGCATAAAGTTACTATTATCCCACGCGGACGTGCAGGCGGATATGTTATTATGCTTCCGAAGGAAGATCGGATGATCGTTACCAAACAGGAGCTTTTGGATAAGGTTACTGGATTACTTGGTGGACGTGTTGCTGAAGAATTGTTTATTGGTGAGATCGGTACGGGTGCATACAGTGACTTCCAACAGGCTACGCGCATCGTGCGTGCCATGATTATGGAGTACGGTATGAGCGATAAGCTTGGACCTATGCAGTTCGGATCTTCTCAAGGTCAAGTATTCTTGGGTCGTGATATTGGGCATGAACAGAATTACAGTGACTCCATTGCTTATGAGATTGATCAGGAAATGCAGAACTTTATTACTTCGAGTTACGAACGTTGTAAAGATCTGTTGATCAAACACTCCAAAGAAATGCACTTGATTGCCAATACATTACTTGAGAAAGAAACACTTGAGCTTGATCAGATCACACAACTGATTGAACAAGGATTCCTTTCCGAGGATGGTAAACCAGAGGGTGGCGAAGGTGTTGCCCATGAAGTTGGCGAGCCTGTCATCGACAATATCGGTGATGTGCGAGTTCGCATTCAAGGCAAGCCTGAGGATGAACAGTCCACACTTCCTGACCTGTCGAAGGATATCCCGAATAACCCTGATTCTGAGGGTAATGACGGTTCCGGTGATGACAACAAAGGTGGGGGCACTAGCCTTACCTAATTGGGTCCACCATTCATATGATGTAAATTTATCCGGAGAACGTAACTGTTCTCCGGATTTTTTATTTTAATTTTTAAGGGATTCTATGCCTTAAAGCCTGTCCAGTTACATTGACAGAGGCTGGAACGTTGTGTACATTAGTGATTAATATTACTTACTATTTATATCAGCATGTTCATTTTTTCACCATGATGGCGCATGCCATTTGATAACATCATGTCGGCGAAAAGCCGCGAGGATTTAAGGGGGAGAACAATCGGTGGAAGCTCTGGCGCTTGAGCGCAAGCAGGAACAGAATCGAGAACTTCGTATACGTCTTGAACAGCTTAAAAAGGAACGAAACGCAATCATTTTAGCTCATTATTATCAACGTGATGAAATTCAGGAGGTTGCCGATTTCCGGGGCGACTCTTTTTTACTCGCTCAGAAGGCTGCAGAGACAGATGCAGAAGTTATTGTATTCTGCGGTGTTCATTTCATGGGGGAAAGTGCAAAAATTCTAGCCCCGAACAAAACCGTCCTTATTCCTGATGAACGTGCAGGCTGTCCAATGGCAGATATGGTCAATGTAGACGGTTTGCGTAAGCTAAAAGCTCAACATCCAAATGCTAAAGTAGTCACTTATATCAACTCGTCCGCCGAGATTAAAGCAGAAACCGATATTTGTTGTACCTCTGCTAATGCTGTGAAAGTAATCGAATCCCTTGACGCCGAAGAGATTATTTGGGTCCCAGATAAGAATCTTGGTCAATATGTACAAGATCAGACGGGCAAGAAGCTGATTATTTGGGAAGGCTATTGCAACACTCACGACATGTTGACCGTCAAAGATGTAGTAGAAATGAGAGCAAAATATCCAGATGCGGAATTTGTAGTTCATCCAGAGTGTCGTCCTGAAGTAGTCGCCATGGGTGACTATGTAGGCAGCACTACATCAATTCTGGAGTATTGCCGGAAATCGGATCGTAAGCAATTTATCGTTGGAACGGAAGATGGTACCGGATATCAGCTTCGTAAGGATAGTCCAGATAAAGAATTCCATTTTGCTACCAAATTTCTTGTTTGTCCTAATATGAAAGTTAATAATCTAAAAAAACTGGTGAAATGCCTGGAGACGATGAAGCCACAAATCTATGTACCGCCTGCTGTCGCCGACAAAGCCAGAACATCCCTAGAGCGCATGCTACAAGTCCGGTAGCATGCGCTACTCTTTCGTTGAAACAGGTGAAAAGCGGTCATGATTCCACAATATTTGGTTGATTTTGATCTTCGGGATATTCCTACGGTAAAGACAGATTGTATTGTTATTGGTTCAGGGATTGCCGGGTTATTCACAGCTATTAAAGCCAGTGAAGATCGGCGTGTCATAATGATCACAAAGAAATCAGTAATGGAAAGTAATACTCGCTATGCACAGGGGGGGATCGCAGCTGTTATAGCTGAGGATGATTCCCCTGCTTACCACCGGCAGGATACCTTAATGGCCGGAGCAGGTCTTTGCTCCTCAACAGCTGTCGATGCACTTGTTAATGAAGGGCCGGAAGGCGTTCATGAGTTAATTCGCTTAGGAACTCTGTTTGATAAGGAAGATGGGGTACTGGCTTTGACTCAGGAAGGTGCACACAGCCACCGCCGTATTTTACATGCTAATGGGGATGCTACAGGTTATGAGATTGTTCGTGCATTGGCGGAACAGGTAGCCGAACATGAGAATATTGAGGTCTGGGATGATCATTATGTTATCGATCTCATCACTGAAGGTGGAGAATGTGTAGGCGCATTATTGCAACGGCCCGGTGGTGGAAGGTTGTTCCTGCAAGGGGATGCGACCATTCTGTGCTCTGGTGGAGCAGGACAATTATATCGATACACTACCAACCCAGAAGTAGCTACAGGAGATGGAGTAGCGATCGCCTATCGCGCTGGCGCTCATATACGAGATATGGAATTTATTCAATTTCATCCTACAGCACTTAGTTACCCGGGAGCTCCTAGATTTTTAATCTCCGAAGCTGTGCGCGGGGAAGGAGCAGTCTTGCGCAATATTAATGGAGAACGGTTCATGGAACGTTATCATGACCTGCTTGAGCTGGCTCCGCGGGATATTGTAGCACGAGCTATTGTAAGTGAAATGGAACATACTAAATCAACGTTCGTTTATTTGGATATTACACATGAATCTCCAGAGATGGTGAAGCATCGGTTTCCCACAATATATGAGACATGTATGGGCTATGGACTGGATATTACAAGTGATTGGATTCCAGTGGCTCCCGCTGCGCATTATATGATGGGGGGGATTAAGACCGATCTGAATGGAGAGAGCACTATCCCACGTCTGTTTGCTTGCGGAGAGGTTTCCTCCACAGGCCTGCATGGCGCTAACCGTTTAGCTAGTAATTCATTATCTGAGGCCATTGTATTCGGACAGCGTATTATTGATCGGATTCATGAGCTTTCCCCGCTGGACCGTGATGTTTTATCGGTTAACAGTAACGAGGGACGTGTAGATTCGCCAACTCAAGCTATTGTGGAACGTCGTTTGAAGCTACAGAAGGTAATGGTTCGATATGCCGGACTACGTCGTAACGAAGAGATGTTACTTAAAGGACTAGATGAATTAAAACGACAGCTGCCAATCTTTGGATCAGCTTTGTCCAAACGTGAGGAATATGAATTTGCTAATATGCTGACCTGCTGTTTGCTTGTGACAGAGTCTGCTCTGGCACGGGAAGAGAGCCGCGGGGCGCATTACCGTGAGGATTATCCGCAGCGGGATGATGATCAGTGGCGTAAGCACCTGCTTCAAATTCGCGAACTGGGAATAGTGGAGGAATTAAGCGATGATGTTTAATGGTTACAATGAAGAGCTAGTACAATCCATCAAGGCCTGGTTGCGGGAAGATGTTGGTTCCGGAGATGTAACCACGCAGATGACGATTCCAGTGGGCCATGAGTCCAAAGGGATTATTCATGCCAAGGAAGACGGGATAATTTGTGGCATCCCAATTGCAGAGTTGGTTTTTGAAATTGTGGATCCGACGCTTAGTTTTACAGCCCTTGTCGAGGAAGGTCAAGCTGTAACCAAAGGGACTGTAATTATTGAGGTTGAGGGCAGCACACATGCGATTCTAACAGGTGAGCGGCTTGCGCTTAACTTGATGCAGCGTCTTTCGGGTGTGGCATCACGTACAGCTTCTTTCGTGCAGGTGCTGGAGGGATTACCGACTCGTCTAGTGGACACACGTAAGACTACACCAGGTCACCGGATGCTAGAGAAATATGCTGTTCGTATTGGTGGAGGCTATAATCACCGTTTTGGCTTATATGATGCAGTTATGATCAAGGATAATCATATCAAAGGCGCGGGTGGTATTCGGCAGGCTGTAGGTCGTGCCCGGAAGAACATCCCGCATACGATGAGCATCGAAGTGGAGACCGAGAATTTAGAGCAAGTCGAAGAGGCGCTGGCAGCAGGTACTGATATTATAATGCTCGATAACATGTCTAACGATATGATGAAGCAAGCCGTGGCTAGGATTAAATCGAAAGCTCCGCATGTTAAGACAGAGGCTTCTGGCAATGTATCGTTAGAAACCTTACGCGGGATTGCTGAAACGGGTGTGGATGTGATTTCTGTCGGGCGCCTTACGTACTCCTTCTCCAGTCTGGATATCAGTCTAGACCTTAATGCCAAGAAGGAAGGGCCTTTGTCATGATGCTTGCTGTCGATATCGGTAATACCAATATTGTTCTCGGTGTATATAGAAAACGCGAATTGCTGCATCATTTTCGGCTAAGTACTGCGCGTCAATCGACCGTGGATGAATATGGAGTAATGATACACAATCTTTTTCACATGTCAGGTATATCTGTCAAAGACGTTGAAGGTGTAATTATATCTTCGGTTGTTCCGCCACTAGTTAAGACTATTGAGGATATGTGTATTAAATATATAGGGAAAGACCCATTGATTGTTGGACCAGGGATTAAGACGGGGCTTAACTTACGTTATGAGAATCCGCGTGAAATTGGCGCAGACCGGATTGTTAATGCAGTTGCTGCGATTGAACAATACAAATGTCCACTTGTCGTTGTTGATTTTGGTACGGCTACGACTTTTGATTGCATTGATGCAGGTGCTAATTATCTTGGTGGCGCGATTGTCCCCGGTCTAGGCATTTCAACGGAGGCATTATACCAGCGGGCATCTAAGCTGCCGCGAATTGAATTGGAGAAGCCTAAAAAGGTCATCGGGCGTAATACGGTGCACGCGATGCAGGCCGGGATTATTTTTGGCTATGCGGGTCAGGTTGAGGGCATTGTTAAACGAATTAAAGTCGAGATGAACGCTCCCGAACTGAAGGTTATTTCGACCGGAGGCCTTGCCTCGCTAATTGCGGGTGAAACGGACTGTATCGATGAAGTAAATCCTATGTTAACGCTAGAAGGATTAAGAATTATTTACGATCGTAACCAATAAAGATAAAGAAGCCTAAAAGGCGAAGAGATAGGAGGGCTATGCACCCAATGGAAAAAAAGAAGGATCGACTAATCCGCGGCACGGCTCTTAATGGTAAAGTGAGAGCGTTTGCTGTCCGCACAACTGAATTGGTTGAAGAACTGAGACGCAGACACGATACGTATCCAACGGCTACAGCCGCAATGGGACGTACAGTTACCGCTGCAGCCATGATGGGCGCTATGCTCAAGGGTAGTGAGAAGCTGAGTATTATGGTTAAAGGGAATGGACCGATCGGACAAATCGTTGCAGAATCCAATGCATTGGGAGAAGTGCGTGGTTATGTGCATAATCCTCACATTCATTTACCGAGCAATAGCATGGGGAAGCTGGATGTAGCTGGAGCGGTGGGAACTGAAGGGTTCATTGATGTTATAAAAGATTTAGGTATGAAAGAGCCGTACAGAGGTAGTATTCCTATTATCTCCGGGGAGCTTGGCGATGATTTTACCTATTATTTTGCGGTTTCTGAGCAAACTCCAGCTGCGGTCGGCCTAGGTGTACTGGTAGATACCGATGAGTCAGTAATTGTGGCTGGAGGATTTATTGTTCAGCTTCTTCCTGGTCTGACTGATGCGGAGATCACAGAGATTGAAAAAGCTGTAGGGGCGATGCCTTCTGTAACAGCGCTTCTCGATCAGGGGCTGGAGCCAGAAGAAATGCTGCGCTACCTGTTGCCGGATGCAGTGGTTATGGATGAACTGGATATTAACTTTGCTTGTCAGTGTTCGCGTGAGCGGGTAGAGCAGACATTGGTTAGCTTAGGACGGGATGAACTGGAGAGATTAATTGCAGAAGATGAACAGGCTGAAGTCGTATGCCATTTTTGCAATGAGGCTTATGTTTTCAATAAGGACGATTTACAGGTCATTTTAGAACAAGCGAATTCGTAGGGTATTGGGATGATGACGAGACAGGAACGTGCACTTCGCAATACGGTTATTATTCTAGCTGTTGCAACTTTAATGCTCGGGGGTCTATTATTCTGGAGTTTGCGCGCCATGGCCCTTCTTAAAGGAGATACAACAGACAATGAATCACCGGATGTAGCGACTGCAGGCGGACAACCGATAACGGATCAGCAGTGGATGGATGAGCTCAAAAAAAAGCATGGAGAAGAAGTGTTAATCAGTATGCTTAACCATATTGTCGTGAACATGGAAGCTAAGGCATTAGGAATTACCGTGACAGACGATGAGGTTAAGCAGGAACTGGCACGCACTATAGTTGGGTACGAATCAGAAGCGCAATATTATGCTCAAATGCAATCTCAGCTCGGATTATCTCGTCAGGAAGTGTTCGCAGAGACAGCTTATCGTCTGTCCTTACAAGCGATAGCCACGGTGGGCATTACAATCAGTGATGCCGATATAGATGCTTATTTAGAGCAAAATGCCGAGCGCTTCATTCCAAAAAAGGAAATGCAGCTTTCTATGATCAAGGTCTCATCCTATGAGAAAGGCCAGCAGGTAATGGATCGCTTGGAACAGGGTGAGGATTTCGCTGATTTGGCTAGGGAAGTGTCTATTGATGATGAGAGTCGGCAGCACGGAGGCAGTTTAGGCAAAGTAGAGGAAGATGACCCTTTTTGGCCAGAGGGAATGTTAAAGACTGCCGCTGGATTGGATGTGGGTGATATAGCCGGTCCAATCGAGACAGGGGAAGACTTCGCCATTATCCGCTTGGAGAGTATTCACTCTCCAGAAATGCCGGATCAGAAAGAAATTCGGGCGCTTGTACGTCAAGAGCTGGCTTTGGAGCAAGCCCCTCCCTTGCAGCAGGTGGAAAGCGATTTACGCAATAAATATGAGGTATCAATAAATATTGACAACAGCCTGCAAGATTGATAATATGATATTAACGTAAACCCTACCGTTTTAGTCGGAAATAACTGACGGTGGTCAACAATTTAAACTCCATACACAGAAGCATAAAGTCATAATTTACGTTCTTATATCGCATTTATCATTCTAAGGAGGTTTTTGCTCATGGCTAAAGTCGTTAACAACGTAACAGAATTGATCGGAGGTACTCCGCTCGTTCGTTTGAATCGTCTGGCACAGGAAGGCTCCGCAGATATTTATTTGAAATTGGAATATCAGAACCCGGGATCAAGCGTAAAAGACCGGATTGCAATCAGCATCGTGGAAGAAGCTGAGCGTGAAGGTCTACTGAAACCGGGAGGTACGATTGTAGAAGCTACTAGTGGTAACACTGGTATCGGCCTGGCACTTGTAGCTGCTGCTAAAGGTTATAAAGCAGTTATCGTAATGCCGGAAACAATGAGCTTGGAGCGCCGTAATCTCCTTCGCGCATATGGAGCGGAATTGGTGCTGACCCCAGGATCGGAAGGTATGAATGGTGCGGTTAAGAAAGCAGACGAAATTCTGAAAGAGAACCCAAGCTATTTCCCATCCGAGCAATTCAAGAATAAAGCGAACGTGAAGATTCACCGTGAGACTACTGGACCTGAAATTATTGACGCTATTGAATCCATCGGCGGTCCTTTGGATGCTTTTATTGCAGGTATCGGAACAGGCGGAACGATCACTGGTGCGGGTGAAGTGCTGAAAAGCCAATATCCTGATATTAAGATCTATGCTGTAGAGCCTGCTGCTTCCCCAATCTTGGCTGGAGGCAAACCAGGTCCTCACAAAATCCAGGGTATCGGAGCTAACTTCATCCCTGAGATTCTGAACCAAGATATTTATGATGAAATCATCCACGTTGAGAATGATGAAGCTTTCGAAACTGCACGTCGTGTAGCTAAAGAAGAAGGCGTCTTGTCTGGTATTTCTTCAGGTGCTGCTGTATTTGCCGCTCTTAAAGTAGCTAAAGATTTAGGCCCTGGCAAAAAAGTAGTAGTCATTATCCCAAGTAACGGCGAACGTTACCTGAGCACACCACTTTACAATTTCGAAGCGTAATTATTTGCAATAACGTAAATCTATAAGAGTCTTCATACCACTTTTTTGGTGGTGATGGAGACTCTTTTCGTTGATTTAAAAGGCATTTGGTACTTTGCATATATGGCAGGCTAGACGTGGTAATTTTATTATTGTTGAAAAAAGCTCTGGTTTTTGCAGAAAACGAAAAAATCATAATAATTTCCTATCGCTGAGGGCTTTTCAATAATGCCTTAAGTACAGTATACTGACAGGCAATATACTACTGACGATTGGACAAAACTAAGCAAATGCTTACGAAGCGAGTTTTATTGCGAAGTGATGTCTACGAAGTAATGGCTTCATAAAACTTTTAGGAGGATGGCTTTGGAAATCATAACAACCTGGAACGAGTGGGAACAATGGGCTGCTGAAGACTGGAGCATGTTTCCCTTGATTATAAAATCCCCCCGGTGCACCAACGAATTACCCGCGTCCTGGGAGAAAGCCTGGGAGTTAGCTTCCCAGTATTCTGTAGTTTTAGAAAGTGGTAAGGGTGGCCGTTATACGTACTTGGGCTTAAATCCTGTTTCGATATTGAAGGGCAAGGAGGATAACGCGGAAGTATTTAGCTTCCCTACTGAATCTTTGGAATCAGCATCAGTGAACGAGGAGAGGACACCTGAGGCAACAACACTGCATGGACAACCGCTGGAGCTACTGCAGCAATGGATGTCGGATTTTACGTCGCCTAAGTTAAAGGATGAAGATGTTCCTCCTTTCTCTGGTGGATGTATTGGATTCCTTGGTTATGATGTGGTTCGTTCTTTGGAACGGTTGCCTTCTTTTGCCCAAGATGATCCTGGTTTTCCTGATTATCTTTTTATGAGGTTTGACGAGATATGGATTTATGATCACGAAGAGCATGTGCTGTATTGTGCTGTCCACGTTCCAGTTCCAGCAGACTGTGGGCTGGAGGATCTGCAAAATCTCTATCTTGGCAGTATAGAACAGGCTGGACAAATGGTAGAGCAGTGGCAGCTGATATCTTCAGCTGCAGGATTGGATGATGAGGCTGTGGGCAGCATTGAGGCCCTTACAGTTTCATCAGGAGAGTGGCCGGGCATGGCCTCGGCTTTTTCGCCTGAGAAGTTTCAGCAGGCAGTGGTGGACGTTCAGGAATACATCCGCCAAGGCGATGTCTTCCAAGTGAACCTCTCGCTGCGCCAGGAGGCGCAACTGAAGTCCTCGCCGGAGGATGTTTACGAGTGGCTGCGCAAGCTCAACCCGTCCCCGTACATGGGGCTCTTGCGGTCGCCCGGCTTCGCGCTGTCTAGCGCTTCACCGGAGCTGCTCGTCAAGCTGCACGGTGACAAAGTGAGCGCCCGGCCCATCGCCGGTACCCGGCGCCGGGGACTCACTCCCGCGGAGGATGCCGCCATGGAGGCGGAGCTTCGCGGGAGCGAAAAAGAGATCGCCGAGCATATTATGCTTGTCGATCTGGAACGCAACGACATCGGACGTGTCGCTGCATACGGTTCCGTCAGCGTGCCGGAGCTGATGACGGTGGAGCGCTACTCTCATGTGATGCATCTCGTTTCGCAGGTAGAGGGCCAGATTGCGCCGGATAAAGACGCTTATGCGGTTATCGCAGCTTTATTCCCGGGGGGAACCATCACAGGGGCTCCCAAGGTAAGGACAATGGAGATTATCGAAGAACTGGAGCCGGTTCGACGTGGACCCTATACAGGTTCGATGGGTTTTATTGACTATAACGGCAATATGGAATTAAATATTATTATAAGAACGCTGGCTGTAAAAGACGGGGTCGGATATATTCAGACAGGTGCCGGCATAGTGATCGATTCCGATCCCTACCGTGAATACCGTGAATGCCATAATAAAGCCAAAGCGGTAGTGAAGGCAGTACTCTGTAGTGAACTGCAGCAGGAATTGCCAGCTACCAGCGGAGCCGAAGGGGGAGTAGCACTGTGATCTTGGTCATCGATAATTATGATTCCTTTACGTATAACCTCGTACAGTATTTAGGTGAGCTTGGGGAAGAGGTTAAAGTGCACCGCAATGATGAAATTACCATCGAAGAGATTGAAAAACTGGCACCTGACCATATTCTGATTTCACCAGGCCCATGTACACCAAATGAAGCGGGAATTAGTCTGGAATTGTTGCATCATTTCAAGGGGATCATTCCGATCTTCGGCGTATGCCTTGGACATCAAGCGATTGGACAAGCATTTGGTGGCAATGTCATCCGTGCTGAGCGTTTGATGCATGGGAAGACATCGCCTATTTACCATAACGGGACCTCAGTTTTTGAAGGTCTGGAGTCTCCATTTACAGCTACCCGATATCATTCACTGATTGTAGAGCGGGAGAGTCTCCCAGATTGCTTGGAGATTACGGCTGAGACTGAAGAGGGGGAGATTATGGCATTGCGCCATAAAGAATATCCTATTGAAGGTGTGCAGTTCCACCCGGAATCTATTATTACGGATCATGGTCATACGATGCTGCGTAATTTCTTGAAACGGAGAGCCGGAGAAACGGCATGAAATATATAGGATTCAACAATGGTGTCATTGACGCCCGAGAAGCCGTGGTTTCTGCCTTGGATCACGGCTTTTTGTACGGCATTGGCTTGTTCGAAACCTTTCGGACCTATGGGGGAGTTCCCTTTTTGCTGGAGCGTCATTTGAAGCGTATGGCAGAGGGGTGCAAGGAACTGGGCATTCCATTTGAGGCAGAAGCGGCACATCTACTTGACTGGATTAAGCGCGTCATGGACAAAAATGAATTAAAAGAAGCTTATATACGCTATACCGTAACAGCCGGTGAGGATATTCTCGGATTACCTGCTGGTGATTATCAAAAGCCCAATCATTTGTTGTACATCAAAGCGCTGCCGAAAGTACCAGATAAGCTTAACAGTGAAGGCAAAGAGCTGCAGCTGTTGTCCTTGCGGCGTAATACTCCTGAGGGAACAGTGCGATTCAAGTCGCTGCATTATATGAATAACATTCTGGCTAAGCGTGAGCTTAGAGGGTATGCTTCTGCCGCAAATGGTGCTGAAGGACTAATGCTGACGGCAGAAGAATTTATTGCGGAGGGCATTGTCAGCAACATCTTTTTTATTAAAAACAACAGGCTCTATACCCCAGATCTCACCACAGGCATTCTTCCGGGAATTACCCGGGAAATGGTGCTGGAGCTGGCTCTTAGTGCAGGCCTTAGTGTTGAAGAAGGAACATATCACTGGGAGCAGTTGAAAGCTGCTGATGAAGTGTTTCTTACCAATTCCGTACAAGAAATTGTTCCTGTTACCGGGGTGTGGCACGGAGATGCAAGATTTACTATAGGTACTGGCCAGTGTGGAACAATTACTGCTGGCTTGATTTCATTATATAGAGATAGGACGGCGATTGCGAAATGAGACCAGTCCTCTTTAAGCGGACATACCGTTGTGGAAATACAGACTTGGAGTTAGGAAATCGAACATTGATTATGGGCATCCTTAATGTTACCCCTGATTCTTTTTCAGATGGAGGACTTTGGGATCATCCGGACAAAGCCGTTGAGCATGCGCTGCGTATGGCTGCAGAGGGTGCTGATATTATTGATATCGGCGGTGAATCTACTCGTCCTGGTCATCAACCGGTGGGACTTGAAGAGGAGTTAGCCCGTGTATTGCCTGTGATCGAGAGTATTCATAAGGCGGCACCTCATCTTCCGTTATCCATCGATACCTATAAAGCTGAGGTAGCCCGCCAAGCTTTAGCTGCGGGTGCTCATATCATTAATGACATATGGGGTTGTAAGGAAGATCCGGAAATGGCGGCAGTGGCCGCTGCTGCTGACTGTACTATTATTTTGATGCATAACCGGCAGGACCGTAATTATACGAATCTGAGTGCGGATATGTCGGCTGATCTTAAGGAAAGTATTGATCTTGCGTTAGCCGCAGGTGTTAAGCCGGCCAATATCATATTGGATCCAGGTATCGGCTTTGCTAAGGATTATAATGAAAACCTGCAGGCAATGATGCTTTTAGACGGGTTGACTGAGTTAGGCTATCCGTTGTTACTGGCGACATCCCGCAAAAAATTCATCCGCACGGTACTTGATTTGCCGTCTGATGATGTTGTGGAAGGCACCGCAGCTACAGTAGCTTTTGGTATTGCTCAGGGTTGCCAGATCGTACGTGTACATGATGTATCTCTAATTAAACGAACGGTTAAGATGTGTGATGCGATGTTGTATGCTGCACCTCCAGTGGTGCGTGAATAGCTATATTTTACGAAAAAGGGCGGATTAATCATGGATAAAATGACAATGCATCGCATGGAATATTACGGATACCACGGTGTATTTGAGGAAGAGCGTAAGCTGGGACAACGTTTTTACATTGATTTAGAGCTAGAGCTTGATTTGCAGGGTGCGGGCTTGAATGATGATTTGAGTCAAACTGTGAATTATGCTGAAGTTCATGAATTAGTCAAAAACATTGTCGAAATAAAGTCTTTTAAGTTGATCGAAGCTTTGGCAGAATATATTGCATCCTCCGTACTGGACACTTATACTGTTATCAATGCAGTAACGGTTAAGGTAACTAAACCTCATCCGCCTTTCGACATTCATTTTCAGGGAGTGACTGTAGAGCTGCGCAGAACTAGAAAGTGAGAACAAGGTCCATGAATATACATTCCACCTCTGAAGAATCAGAGGCTTATATTGCTTTAGGGGCTAATTTGGGTGACCGCGAGGGCACACTGTCAGAGGCTTTGAACAGACTGGACGCTCATGATGAAATATCGGTGGTCCGCTGCTCCAAAGTTTACGAGACAGAGCCAGTAGGTTATTTAGATCAGCCGCAGTTTCTCAATATGGCAGCAGCTTTGCGAACGACACTTGCGCCCGAGTCCTTGCTGGAAGTGATGTTGGGGATTGAAACGCAGTTGGGTCGTATCCGGGATATCCGCTATGGACCGAGAACGGTAGATTTGGATTTGTTGTGGGTTGAGGGTCAGGTGCTCGATACACCACATTTAACGTTACCGCATCCACGCATGTTAGAGCGTGCTTTTGTATTGTTTCCGCTCAGTGACATCGTTCCACAGAATGAACAATCTTCCGGACTTCGCAAGCTGATTACAGCAGCGCTTCAAGACATAGACGGGAAGGAAGGAATTCGGTTGTGGACAACAAGCGTTTGGGACGGAGGGTCAGGGCATTCCGTAAGCTAAAAGGGTATACTCAACAGGATCTTGCGGATCTTGCCGGAATTTCCTTGGCTGTGCTTGGTGCAGTCGAGAGGGGTAACAGACGATTAGAAGATCAAATTTTAGATAAAATTGCGAATGTTCTAGGGGTTACAACAGAAGAGCTTGTGGATCCCAACTCATAATTTCCAAGAATTAAAAGGCAGGAAGTGATACGAATGCTGAAGATTGGCGATATTGAGATGAAAAATCAGGTTGTTCTGGCACCTATGGCTGGCGTGTGCAATCCGGCTTTTCGTCTGATCGCTAAGGAATTTGGTACAGGTCTGGTCTGTGCGGAAATGGTAAGCGATAAGGCCATTATTCACGGAAATACACGTACTCGCGAAATGTTGTTTGTAGATGAACGGGAGAAACCGCTTAGTTTGCAGATTTTTGGCGGGGATAGAGCATCACTGGTGCAAGCAGCTAAAGTCGTTGATAAAGAAACCAATGCTGATATTATCGATATCAATATGGGATGCCCAGTGCCAAAAGTGACTAAATGTGATGCGGGAGCCCGCTGGCTTTTGAATCCCGACAAAATCTATGAAATGGTCTCTGCGGTTGTCGATGTTGTCGATAAACCGGTAACCGTGAAAATGCGGATTGGCTGGGATAGCGAGCATATTTTTGTCGAAGATAATGCGCGTGCGGTTGAACGTGCCGGGGGTAAGGCTGTCAGCGTACACGGTCGTACCCGCGAGCAGCTTTACACAGGCCATGCGGACTGGAACTACATCAAGATGGCAAAAGAAGCAGTTTCCATTCCCGTTATTGGCAACGGGGATGTTAATACACCTGAAGATGCTCGGGCTATGTTGGATCAGACTGGCTGCGATGGTGTAATGATCGGGCGTGGAGCACTAGGTAATCCTTGGATGTTGTATCGTACGATTCAATATTTGAGCACCGGCGAGCTTATGCCTGAACCTGGTTTGGATGAGAAGATTAAGGTTGCTATTCTTCATATGGATCGTCTGGTAGCTCTTAAGGGAGAAGCTGTAGCTGTCCGTGAGATGCGTAAGCATATGGCTTGGTATTTAAAAGGCTTGAAGGCTGCCGCTAGAGTGAAGGATGTTCTTATGACAGAAACAAAACGCGATGGAATGGTGAGGATATTGAATGATTTTGTCGTTCAATTAAAGCATGAAGAAGAGAGCAAGGGCATTGAAATGTCTTCTTCTGCTGTATAATTGCCTTTTTTCTGCTGATATTTGAACACATCTGACTTTATATGTGGTGTCATTGACATTTTGTAGCGGTTCCAATATAATTTCACAGTATAAAATCGCCGTTACAGTAAGAGCAATGCAGCAGGGAGGGTTCTTATCCTTCTAGATTAGCATATAGTATGGTGTTTTCAATAATTGTATACGACAGGAGAATCGGTTGAGATGAGCGATAAAGAAGTCATCCTTACGCCGGACGGGCTAAAACGTCTGGAAGATGAGCTGGAGACCCTCAAATCCGTAAAACGCCGTGAGGTTGCTGAACGGATTAAGGTAGCGATTGGCTACGGAGATATCAGTGAGAACTCGGAGTATGAAGACGCGAAGAATGAGCAAGCTTTTATCGAAGGACGCGTTCTCACTTTGGAGAAGATGCTTCGCAACGCGCGTATCATCAATAGCGACGAGATCGTTACTGACGTAGTAAGTATTGGTGTTACTGTAAGTGTCGAGGATTTGGAATATGGGGACACTATGGAGTATACGATCGTAGGTACAGCAGAATCTGATCCACTGAATAACAAGATTTCCAACGAAAGTCCGGTAGGCAAAGCTATTATCGGAAAAAAAATAGGTACGGTAGTTGATGTTTCCACACCTGCAGGAGTTATTCAATATAAAATTCTCGATATCAGAATGAAGTAATATACAGACCTTAATGTCTGTAAATAGATGTGCTGCCATATGTATTAGTCACTTCACTGTACATAGGTAGATAAGGGAACATGTTTGGGAAAGCTTCCTTAGGGAAGCTTTTTTCAAATCATCCAGAAACGATAGGTAAAACAAACTGCTTATATTTTGAGCTGGAACGGGACTGTCCTCTAACTATGGAGACGGAGCCGTTTCTTCTTGTGTATATGATATTACTGAGTTATAAGGGGATGAATCGCATGACCGAGGAAATGAACAATGTGGACAATGCAGAGAACGAACTTAGTGAGCTTTTGCAGATCCGCCGTGCCAAACTGGACGAGCTAAGAGGACTTGGTATTGATCCTTTTGGCAAAAAATACGAGCGCACAGCTAACGCTGGCGATATCGTAGCTAAGTATGATGGACTTTCCAAAGAGGAATTGGACGAGCTTTCTGTTGAAGTGAGCATTGCTGGGCGTATTATGGCAAAACGCGTTATGGGTAAAGCCAGCTTTGCGCATATCCAGGACCTTAGCGGAAGAATTCAGCTTTATGTTCGTCAAGACAGCATTCCTGAAACTCAATACGCGGCGTTTAATGTTCTCGATCTGGGAGATATTATCGGCGTTCGTGGAACAGTATTCAAAACCAAAACAGGCGAGACCTCCATCAAAGTGCATAATCTCGAAGTCTTGTCCAAATCCCTGCTGCCACTTCCTGAAAAATATCATGGTCTTAAAGATGTAGAACTGCGTTATCGCCAGCGCTATGTTGATTTGATTATTAATCCGGAAGTTCAACAGACCTTTATTGCCCGTTCAAGAATTATTCAATCGATGCGTCGTTATTTGGATTCACTTGGTTATCTTGAAGTTGAAACACCTACACTTCATACGATCGCCGGTGGAGCAGCTGCGCGTCCATTTATTACTTACCACAACACACTTGAAATGCAGCTGTATATGCGGATTGCTATCGAGCTTCACTTGAAACGCCTTATCGTTGGCGGTTTGGAAAAAGTGTACGAAATCGGTCGTGTCTACCGTAACGAGGGAATGTCGACTCGTCATAATCCAGAGTTCACTATGATTGAGTTGTACGAAGCATATGCCGACTACAAGGACATCATGAATCTCACGGAGAATATGATTGCACATATTGCCCAAGAGGTATTAGGTACACAACTGCTGGATTACCAAGGCAAAGAGGTAAATCTGTCTCCAGGATGGCGTCGTGTAACTATGGTTGATGCTGTTAAAGAAGTAACCGGTGTTGATTTCAGCGTTCACATGACAGATGACGAAGCACAAGCTTTGGCAAAAGAACATCGTGTGCCTGTTGAGAAACATATGACGTTCGGTCATATCCTTAACGCTTTCTTCGAGCAATTTGTAGAGGAAACTCTAATTCAGCCAACCTTTGTAATGGGACACCCTGTTGAGATTTCACCACTTGCGAAGAAAAACGATGAGGATCCACGCTTTACCGATCGTTTTGAGCTGTTTATTGTGGGTCGTGAGCACGCTAATGCATTTAGTGAATTGAATGATCCGATTGACCAACGTCAACGCTTTGAGGCACAGATCCAGGAGAAAGAGCAAGGTAATGACGAAGCTCATGAGATGGATGATGATTTCATCCGCGCCCTGGAATATGGTATGCCACCTACTGGCGGACTGGGAATCGGCGTAGACCGTTTGATCATGCTGCTTACCAATTCTGCATCGATTCGCGATGTATTGCTGTTTCCACATATGCGTAACCGTACTGAATAGTATCTATAGAACACAGGGCTTAAGGGAGCTGTCTAAGGGCAGTTCTCTCAGCTACTGTTGATTAGAAGTGGTGCTTTCACTTCATTGCTCCTATAGAATGTAGAGATTTAATATTAGTTTCAAAAAAACTCTTGCAATGCAACTCCATACATGATATATTCTAAGTCCGGCCAAGAAGTACACATGCCGAGCTCGAAAAGAAGTTAAAAAAAGAGATTGACATTAAATAGCCGAACATGATATAGTATAAGAGTTGCTGCTGAGACATTAAATGGCGCCAACGAGAACTTGATCTTTGAAAACTGAACAACGAGTGAGTAGGAAATCACGTAAGTGAAATCCAAAATTAGAGAATTAATTTTCTCGTCAGATGTTTCAAAATGAGCATATCGCTCTTTTCAATACTAATTGGAGAGTTTGATCCTGGCTCAGGACGAACGCTGGCGGCGTGCCTAATACATGCAAGTCGAGCGGAGTTATTTTGAAAGCTTGCTTTCAAAATAACTTAGCGGCGGACGGGTGAGTAACACGTAGGCAACCTGCCCTTCAGACTGGGATAACTACCGGAAACGGTAGCTAATACCGGATAATTTCTTTTTTCTCCTGAGAGAAGAATGAAAGACGGAGCAATCTGTCACTGAGGGATGGGCCTGCGGCGCATTAGCTAGTTGGTGGGGTAACGGCCCACCAAGGCGACGATGCGTAGCCGACCTGAGAGGGTGAACGGCCACACTGGGACTGAGACACGGCCCAGACTCCTACGGGAGGCAGCAGTAGGGAATCTTCCGCAATGGGCGAAAGCCTGACGGAGCAACGCCGCGTGAGTGATGAAGGTTTTCGGATCGTAAAGCTCTGTTGCCAGGGAAGAACGTCCGGTAGAGTAACTGCTACCGGAGTGACGGTACCTGAGAAGAAAGCCCCGGCTAACTACGTGCCAGCAGCCGCGGTAATACGTAGGGGGCAAGCGTTGTCCGGAATTATTGGGCGTAAAGCGCGCGCAGGCGGCTATTTAAGTCTGGTGTTTAAACCTTGGGCTCAACCTGAGGTCGCACTGGAAACTGGGTGGCTTGAGTACAGAAGAGGAAAGTGGAATTCCACGTGTAGCGGTGAAATGCGTAGATATGTGGAGGAACACCAGTGGCGAAGGCGACTTTCTGGGCTGTAACTGACGCTGAGGCGCGAAAGCGTGGGGAGCAAACAGGATTAGATACCCTGGTAGTCCACGCCGTAAACGATGAGTGCTAGGTGTTAGGGGTTTCGATACCCTTGGTGCCGAAGTTAACACAGTAAGCACTCCGCCTGGGGAGTACGGTCGCAAGACTGAAACTCAAAGGAATTGACGGGGACCCGCACAAGCAGTGGAGTATGTGGTTTAATTCGAAGCAACGCGAAGAACCTTACCAGGTCTTGACATCCCTCTGAATCTGCTAGAGATAGCAGCGGCCTTCGGGACAGAGGAGACAGGTGGTGCATGGTTGTCGTCAGCTCGTGTCGTGAGATGTTGGGTTAAGTCCCGCAACGAGCGCAACCCTTAACTTTAGTTGCCAGCAAGTAATGTTGGGCACTCTAGAGTGACTGCCGGTGACAAACCGGAGGAAGGTGGGGATGACGTCAAATCATCATGCCCCTTATGACCTGGGCTACACACGTACTACAATGGCCGGTACAACGGGAAGCGAAGCCGCGAGGTGGAGCCAATCCCATCAAAGCCGGTCTCAGTTCGGATTGCAGGCTGCAACTCGCCTGCATGAAGTCGGAATTGCTAGTAATCGCGGATCAGCATGCCGCGGTGAATACGTTCCCGGGTCTTGTACACACCGCCCGTCACACCACGAGAGTTTACAACACCCGAAGTCGGTGGGGTAACCCGCAAGGGAGCCAGCCGCCGAAGGTGGGGTAGATGATTGGGGTGAAGTCGTAACAAGGTAGCCGTATCGGAAGGTGCGGCTGGATCACCTCCTTTCTATGGAGAATCGTTCTCTGCAATGAGAACATTCAAATCGGAAGCTAAGCTTCCAAAACTCAGGTTTAGGCCTGTTACTCACTCGTTGCTCAGTTTTGAGAGTTTAAGCTCTCAAGTAAGACTTGATCCTTGAAAACTGGATACCGAAACGAATTTGCGTTTTAGAACATCTTTTAGCAACTTGTGTAAACAAGTAAATGTTATTAGTGAGATGATTCCAAAGAGAATGTCATCGTATGATATTTTCCTGCGGAAAAATCAAGGTTAAGCTAATAAGAGCACACGGAGGATGCCTAGGCGCCAGGAGCCGACGAAGGACGTGGCGAACAACGAAACTGCCTCGGGGAGCTGTAAGCAAGCTTTGATCCGGGGGTGTCCGAATGGGGAAACCCAGCTGTGGTAATTCGCAGTTACTCATTTCTGAATACATAGGAAATGTAGAGGCAGACCAGGGGAACTGAAACATCTAAGTACCCTGAGGAAGAGAAAACAATAGTGATTCCGTCAGTAGCGGCGAGCGAACGCGGAACAGCCTAAACCTAAGAGCTTGCTCTTAGGGGTTGTGGGACGTCTCACATGGAGTTACAAAGGAATATGGTAGGCGAAGAGGTCTGGAAAGGCCCGCGATAGAGGTAAAAGCCCTGTAACCTAAACTGTATTCTCTCCGAGACGGATCCCGAGTAGTGCGGGGCACGTGAAACCCCGTATGAATCCAGCAGGACCATCTGCTAAGGCTAAATACTACCTGGCGACCGATAGTGAAACAGTACCGTGAGGGAAAGGTGAAAAGCACCCCGGAAGGGGAGTGAAATAGAACCTGAAACCGTGTGCTTACAAAAAGTCAGAGCCCTATTAATGGGTGATGGCGTGCCTTTTGTAGAATGAACCGGCGAGTTACGTTTAACATGCAAGGTTAAGCCGAGAAGGTGGAGCCGCAGCGAAAGCGAGTCTGAATAGGGCGAATTAGTATGTGGACGTAGACCCGAAACCGTGTGATCTACCCCTGTCCAGGGTGAAGGTGCGGTAACACGCACTGGAGGCCCGAACCCACGTACGTTGAAAAGTGCGGGGATGAGGTGGGGGTAGCGGAGAAATTCCAATCGAACTCGGAGATAGCTGGTTCTCCCCGAAATAGCTTTAGGGCTAGCCTCGGTATAAGAGTAGTGGAGGTAGAGCACTGATTGGGTGCGGGGTCCGCAAGGATTACCAAGCTCAGTCAAACTCCGAATGCCATATACTTATTGCCGGGAGTCAGACAGTGAGTGCTAAGATCCATTGTCAAAAGGGAAACAGCCCAGACCATCAGCTAAGGTCCCCAAGTGTGTGTTAAGTGGGAAAGGATGTGGAGTTGCACAGACAACCAGGATGTTGGCTTAGAAGCAGCCACCATTGAAAGAGTGCGTAATAGCTCACTGGTCGAGTGACTCTGCGCCGAAAATGTAACGGGGCTAAACACACCACCGAAGCTATGGCTAGATACGTATGTATCTGGGGTAGGGGAGCGTTGTGTAGGGGTTGAAGGTGTACTGAAAAGAGCGCTGGACACTACACAAGTGAGAATGCCGGTATGAGTAACGAAAAGATCAGTGAGAATCTGATCCGCCGAAAGCCCAAGGTTTCCTGAGGAAGGCTCGTCCGCTCAGGGTAAGTCGGGACCTAAGGCGAGGCCGAAAGGCGTAGTCGAAGGACAACAGTTTGAAATTACTGTACCACCGTAATCCGCTATGAGCGATGGGGTGACGCAGGAGGGTAGTGACGCGGACTGATGGATGTCCGTCTAAGCAGTGAGGCTGATGTGTAGGCAAATCCGCACATCATTAAGGCTGGGCTGTGATGGGGAGCGAAAATTATAGTAGCGAAGGTCATGATCTCACACTGCCAAGAAAAGCCTCTAGCCAGGAGAAGGTGCCCGTACCGCAAACCGACACAGGTAGGCGAGAAGAGAATTCTAAGGCGCGCGGAAGAACTCTCGTTAAGGAACTCGGCAAAATGACCCCGTAACTTCGGGAGAAGGGGTGCCCCGGTAGTGTGAATAGCACGAGGGGGCCGCAGTGAAAAGGCCCAAGCGACTGTTTAGCAAAAACACAGGTCTGTGCGAAGCCGCAAGGCGAAGTATACGGGCTGACGCCTGCCCGGTGCTGGAAGGTTAAGGGGAGTGGTTAGGGGTAACCCGAAGCTATGAACCGAAGCCCCAGTAAACGGCGGCCGTAACTATAACGGTCCTAAGGTAGCGAAATTCCTTGTCAGGTAAATTCTGACCCGCACGAATGGCGTAACGACTTGGGCGCTGTCTCAACGAGAGATCCGGTGAAATTTTAATACCTGTGAAGATGCAGGTTACCCGCGACAAGACGGAAAGACCCCATGGAGCTTTACTGCAGCTTGATATTGAATTTGGGTACGATCTGTACAGGATAGGTGGGAGCCGTAGAAATCGGAGCGCAAGCTTCGGTGGAGGCGCCGTTGGGATACCACCCTGATCGTATCTAGGTTCTAACCTAGTACCCTTATCGGGTACGGGGACCGTGTCAGGCGGGCAGTTTGACTGGGGCGGTCGCCTCCTAAAGAGTAACGGAGGCGTTCCAAGGTTCCCTCAGAATGGTTGGAAATCATTCGCAGAGTGCAAAGGCATAAGGGAGCTTGACTGCGAGACCTACAAGTCGAGCAGGGACGAAAGTCGGACTTAGTGATCCGGTGGTACCGCATGGAAGGGCCATCGCTCAACGGATAAAAGCTACCCTGGGGATAACAGGCTTATCTCCCCCAAGAGTCCACATCGACGGGGAGGTTTGGCACCTCGATGTCGGCTCATCGCATCCTGGGGCTGAAGTAGGTCCCAAGGGTTGGGCTGTTCGCCCATTAAAGCGGTACGCGAGCTGGGTTCAGAACGTCGTGAGACAGTTCGGTCCCTATCTGTCGTGGGCGCAGGAAATTTGAGAGGAGCTGTCCTTAGTACGAGAGGACCGGGATGGACGTACCGCTGGTGCACCAGTTGTTCCGCCAGGAGCATGGCTGGGTAGCTACGTACGGACGGGATAAGCGCTGAAAGCATCTAAGCGTGAAGCCCCCCTCAAGATGAGATTTCCCAATTAGTAAGACCCCTTGAAGACGACGAGGTAGATAGGTTGGAGGTGGAAGTGCAGTAATGCATGGAGCTGACCAATACTAATCGGTCGAGGGCTTATCCTATAGTTAGAATGCAGATTTGTTTCGGATTCAGTTTTCAGGCATCAAGCCTGTAACACGCTTAGAAATTTATTCTCACTTCTGGTGAAGAACCGAATTTCACGCGGCAGCGTCTGTTTCACAGACGCATGTTTGGTGGCGATAGCGGAGGGGTTCCACGCGTACCCATCCCGAACACGACCGTTAAGCCCTCCAGCGCCGATGGTACTTGGACCGAAGGGTCCTGGGAGAGTAGGACGTTGCCAAGCACGCAAGACCACTGTTGAGTAATCGACAGTGGTCTTTTTGTTATGTAAATAGAGAATTCATTGGGCTATATTTTGAGATACTAAGATGGAGATAAGCGTGGTTTAAAAGGTGAACAGAGGCGAACTGTAAATTTTTAACACACTAAATTGTCCTCTCAGCACGGACTAACGTCCAATAATTCGCTTACTCGGCGGCCGTTTTTTGAATACCTACTCTGATGATGTAATGTTCTTGACAGTCCAAATGCCCTTTGCTAAGATGGCAATAATATATTTTTGGATAAGCATCTCAAACCTTAATTGAAGATCTACACTTGTTCAGCCCCCAGATGTACAGAATTGTCTGTCGTGAATGGACTGGAGTCAAAGGTTCTTCTTTCATAAAGTTTGTAGGCGGGTATAATTTAAAACAACCGAGGAGGAATGACCCAGGTGTGGAAAGATAAGTTTGGTAAAGAAGGTCTAACTTTTGATGATGTGCTGCTGGTTCCGCGTAAATCTGAGGTACTGCCTAAAGAAGTGGATTTGACCACAGTTCTAAGTAAGAATGTGAAGTTGAATATTCCACTTATGAGTGCAGGTATGGACACAGTCACAGAAGCAGCCATGGCCATTGCAATTGCTCGTGAGGGTGGCATCGGGATTATACACAAGAATATGCCTGTAGAGCAGCAAGCGGAAGAAGTAGATCGTGTGAAGCGTTCCGAGAGCGGAGTTATTACGAATCCATTCTCACTTACGGCAGAACACATGGTATCTGATGCAGAGCTTTTAATGGGTAAATATCGCATTTCCGGAGTGCCGATTGTAGACAGTGACAATAAACTTGTCGGTATTCTGACTAATAGAGACTTACGCTTTATTCATGATTTCAATATTCAAATTAAAGAAGTTATGACACATGAGAATCTTGTAACAGCTGCTGTGGGTACAACCCTTCAGGAAGCAGAAGGTATCCTGCAACGTCATAAGATCGAGAAGCTTCCCCTTGTGGACGAGAATAATATTCTTAAGGGCCTCATCACCATTAAGGATATTGAAAAAGCTATTCAATTCCCTAACGGAGCCAAAGATGCACATGGCCGTCTACTTGTTGGAGCAGCTGTTGGTATCTCTAAAGACACCTTCGAACGTACTGCAGCATTAGTAAAAGCTGGTGTGGACTTGATCGTCGTCGATTCTGCACATGGTCACCACATTAATATAATTGAAGCGGTTCGCCAAATTCGTGAGCTGTATCCTGATCTTACGATTGTTGCTGGTAACGTAGCTACAGGCGAAGCAACCCGTGAACTTATTGAAGCTGGTGCATCTGTAGTTAAAGTAGGTATTGGACCAGGATCGATCTGTACAACACGCGTTATCGCTGGTATCGGCGTACCACAGGTTACAGCCATTTATGATTGTGCCACAGTTGCTCGTGAGTACGGAATTCCTATTATCGCTGATGGCGGTATTAAGTATTCTGGGGAGATCACTAAGGCTATCGCAGCTGGTGCTCATGCTGTAATGATGGGAAGTATGTTTGCGGGTACAGAAGAAAGCCCAGGGGAATCTGAGCTTTATCAAGGCCGTAAATTTAAAGTATATCGTGGTATGGGTAGCATGAGTGCCATGAAACAAGGCAGTAAAGACCGTTATTTCCAAGATGATGATAAAAAGCTCGTTCCTGAAGGAATTGAGGGACGTATTGCTTTTAAAGGGCCTCTTTCGGACACTGTTCATCAATTGATCGGCGGATTGCGCTCAGGTATGGGCTATTGCGGTACGAAGTCATTGGAAGAACTGCGTAACGATACTTCTTTCATTCGCATCACAAGTGCTGGACTTCGTGAAAGCCACCCGCATGATGTGCAAATTACAAAAGAAGCACCAAACTATTCCGTATAATGGACTAACCGTATTATTTTTTGGACAGACAGGACTATTTCGTCCTGTCTGTCTTTTTTTGCGGGTACCCCTGTGTTAGAATAGAACAAGCTATTGATATGAGATTTAAAGGAGAGTCGTAATCATTGAAGCACAAACGAAAATTTAATGGTAAGCAAATTGTAATTAAGACAGCGACTGTAGGTCTGCTTTTAAATATGTTAATGAACCCTGTAATTCCAGCATTGGCTGAAGCGGGCAAAACTCCGGCTACAACCGAGGGTGCCGCAACTACTACTGAAACTGCACCCAAGACCAACGCAGTTAAGATCCCTTCTGTGGAATCTCTTAACTTGGAATTGAGTTCTGCTATTCTAATAGAACCAACTACAGGCCAAGTACTTATGGCTCTAAATCCAGATACACCACTCCCACCTGCGAGTATGACCAAGATGATGACTGAATATCTTGTATCTGATGCCGTGAAAAAAGGAGACATCTCTTGGGATCAGAAAGTTATCATTCAAGAGAATGCTTCCAAACAGGTCGGATCACGAATTTTTCTGGCAGCTGGAGATGAACATACGGTTAAAGAGCTATACATAGCGATGGCCGTAGGATCGGCGAATGATGCCACAGTTGCTTTGGCAGAATTGGTATCGGGTTCAGAAGAACAATTCGTAGAACTAATGAATCAGACTGCACAGAAGATGGGCATGAAAAATACCTATTTTATTAACTCAACTGGACTTGATCGGGCAGACATGCCGAAGAAATTCCGTCCTGATCTTGATAAAGAGACTGTAATGTCAGCTAGAGATGCAGCTACTCTTGCTAAATTTATAGTTACTGACCACCCGGACTTCACTGAATTTACAACGATTCAGTCTTATAAATTCCGTGATCGGGATACAGCGCCGATCATTAACTACAACTGGATGCTGGAAGCTAACAAAAGTATTCCCAACTTTAAGGCATATGCTTATCCAGGTCTAGATGGACTGAAGACTGGCCATACCACAAATGCAGGTAACTGCTTTACAGGTACTGCTGTGCGTGATGGAATGCGTCTAATCAGTGTTGTTATGGGTGCTAATTCAGAGGCACATCGATTCACAGAAACAAAAAAAGTGCTCGACTACGGATTTAACAACTTTGAAATCAAACAGGTTGTAGCTCCGAAGGCTGTTATTGCTGGCACGGAAACAGTTCCGGTACTGAAAGGAAAGAATAAAGATGTTTCTATAGTTACTGATGAAGGAGTTTCTTTCATTGTTCCTAAGGGAACGGTTTCTCCTGAAGTTACTACAACTGTTGTAACAAATGACCCTGCAACTTTGGTTGCTCCTATAGCTCAATCCTCTAAAGTAGGTAAAGTTACCTATTCCTACAAGGCTGAAGGCATGCAAGCAGCACAGGAGAAAACAGTTAATCTGATCACAGTAGAGGAAGCTGAGAAGGCTGGCTGGTTCAAGTTGTTCCTTAGAGCGATTGGTGATTTCTTCGGTGATTTATTTTCAGGGATCAAGAACTTGTTCTAATGCAGTTTGGTGTCGAAATCAGCAGTAAATCCGAGTAAATGGGTTGTAGATTTCCCTTCATTGGGGTAAAATTACAAGTTAGATTAAGATAGATCATTCGGGGGGTTAGGACATGGAAACAGGTACATCGCGAGTTAAAAGAGGCATGGCAGAAATGCAAAAAGGCGGCGTCATTATGGACGTCATGAATGCAGAGCAAGCAAAAATTGCTGAGGCTGCTGGTGCAGTTGCTGTTATGGCTCTGGAACGCGTACCTTCTGACATTCGTGCAGCTGGCGGTGTAGCACGGATGGCCGATCCTACAATTGTAGAAGAGGTTCTCAAGGTGGTAAGTATCCCTGTTATGGCTAAGGCTCGTATCGGCCATTATGTAGAAGCGAAAGTTCTAGAATCTTTGGGTGTTGATTACTTGGATGAGAGTGAAGTTCTTACTCCTGCTGATGAAGTATTCCATATTGATAAACATGAGTTCACCGTTCCTTTTGTATGTGGAGCGAAGGATCTGGGAGAAGCACTGAGACGTATTAACGAAGGTGCCTCCATGATCCGTACAAAAGGTGAACCAGGAACAGGCAACATTGTTGAGGCCGTGCGTCACATGCGCTTTATCAACAGTCAAATCCGTAAAGTAACGAATTTGTCCAAGGACGAGCTATATAATGAAGCAAAGAACCTGGGAGTTTCCTACGAGCTGTTGCTCGAAGTACATGAGCTTGGCAAACTGCCGGTTGTTAACTTTGCCGCTGGGGGTGTAGCTACTCCTGCAGATGCTGCTCTTATGATGCATTTGGGTGCTGATGGTGTATTCGTAGGCTCGGGTATTTTTAAATCGGACAATCCTGAGAAATTTGCGCGTGCGATTGTTGAAGCCACTACACACTATACTGATTACAAACTGATTGCTGAAGTATCCAAGAACCTTGGTGCACCAATGAAGGGGATTGATATTGCAACTCTCACCCCGGCTGAACGTATGTCGGAGCGTGGCCGTTAATAGAGAGAAGGTTGTAGGATGAAGATAGGAGTATTGGCGCTGCAAGGCGCTGTTACGGAGCATATTGTTAGTATAGAGAAGACCGGTGCAGAAGGCGTGCCTATCAAGCGTGTGGAGCAGCTAGAAGAGGTTGAAGGCCTGATTATCCCCGGCGGAGAAAGTACAACGATTGGAAAGCTAATGCGGAAATATGGCTTCATAGAAGCCATCCGTGATTTTTCTGATCAGGGTAAGCCTATTTTTGGCACATGTGCGGGTATGATCGTGCTGGCCAAAAAAATTGCCGGTGGTGAACCGGGGCATTTGGAGCTGATGGATATTACCGTAGCCCGGAATGCATTCGGCCGCCAACGGGAAAGCTTTGAATGTGATCTGGAGGTTAAAGGCATTGATGAGCCGGTTCGTGCTGTGTTTATACGTGCACCGCTTATCAACGAGGTAGGACCGGGAGTTGATGTGCTTACAGTCTATAATGATGAGATTGTAACCGCGCGCGAAGGCAACTTGCTGGTGTCTTCTTTTCATCCAGAACTGACCGATGATTTCAGACTGCACCAATATTTTGCCGATATGGTAGAGGCGAATAGGGAAGTCCAACAACAAAATCGCATATAAAGAACATCCTGACTCTTTCAAAGCTGTAATCAGCATTTTGAAAGAGTTTAGGCTGTTTTCAGGAGGGAAACTTTGTGTTAGATGTGAAAATACTACGTAGTGATTACGCAAGAGTGGAAGAGGCTTTAGAAAAACGGGGCAAATCACTGGACTTAATTGCTGATTTTCCACAACTTGATTTGCGTCGACGTGAATTACTGCAAGAAACCGAAGGTCTTAAGAACCGTCGTAATACAGTTTCAGGTGAAGTAGCGAAAAAGAAAAAGAACGGCGAACCAGCAGATGATCTAATTACAGAAATGCGTACAGTATCTGACCGAATTAAAGAGCTTGATGATGAAGTACGTGAACTGGAAGCTCAGATTGCTGATCTTACTATGAATATCCCTAATATTCCTCATGATTCAGTTCCAGTAGGGAAGTCTGAGGATGATAACGTTGAATTACGCCGCTGGTCGGAGCCCAAAGAGTTCGGATTCACTCCGAAATCACATTGGGAGCTTGCGCAGCAGCTTGATATTATTGATTTTGAAGCTGCAGCAAAGGTTACAGGATCCCGGTTTGTTTTCTATAAAGGACTTGGAGCACGTCTAGAACGGGCGCTGATTAACTTTATGATGGATCTTCACAGTGGTGAGCATAACTATGAGGAAATGCTGCCGCCTTACATTGTAAACAAAGACAGCTTGTATGGTACAGGACAACTGCCTAAATTCGAAGAGGATCTGTTCAAGCTGCGGGATACCGAATACTATTTGATTCCTACAGCTGAAGTACCGGTAACGAACTACTATCGCGAAGAGATTTTGACGGCAGCTGACCTGCCTAAATACCATGTAGCTTACAGCTCTTGTTTCCGTTCTGAGGCGGGCTCGGCGGGCCGTGATACTCGCGGTTTGATTCGCCAGCATCAATTCAACAAGGTAGAGTTGGTGAAGCTCACCACCCCTGAATCCTCTTATGAGGAATTAGAAAAAATGACAGCAGACGCTGAAAGTGTGCTGCAGCTGTTGGGACTGCCTTATCGTGTACTTGGGTTATGTACGGCTGATATGGGCTTTACATCGGCTAAGACGTACGATTTGGAAGTGTGGTTGCCTGAGAGTGGGATGTACCGTGAGATCTCCTCTTGCTCAAATACAGAAGACTTCCAAGCACGCCGGGCAAATATTCGTTTCCGTAAGGATCCAAAATCGAAGCCTGAATTTGTTCATACGCTGAACGGCTCTGCTTTGGCTGTTGGACGTACGGTTGCTGCAATTCTTGAGAATTATCAGCAAGAGGATGGCAGTGTTCTGATTCCAGAATGCCTACAACCTTATATGCGCAATGTAAAATCTATACAACCAAAAACTATTTAAAGATATAGTTGCTTTTTCTTTGCATTGTATGGTACAATCCTAATGCATGTGAAATTTAAATGCATTTGGAGAGGTACCGAAGCGGTCATAACGGGGCGGTCTTGAAAACCGTTAGGGTGCAAGCCCACATGGGTTCGAATCCCATCCTCTCCGCCATTCCTTTATGAACTTAAAGAATAATTAGATAGAAACCGTTCCCTCTGGGGGACGGTTTTTTGTTTTGTTTGGTAGACCCAGTTCTATTGAGAATAAAAAGCTTCATTTCTCCGCAATGTATTAGAGAAGGAGGATGATCATAATCATGGATAGATCATTAGAAGTTGATCAGCATAAGCTTGTCTCAGCCTGGCAGGAGCGCTTGCCGGCGTTGATGGATGATGGGGATAGTTTCAGTGTGCTGGCGGATAATGGGGATCCGAATAGCTTGCTGATTCATTTTAATGCGGCAGGTCATCAAGGCTATTCGCTGGATTTTCGCTGCAAGTATGTAGATAGCAGAGAAGTGGCAGTGGATCTGCTGGATGTGGAACAGAGCGGTCTCCATATTGATGAGCGTAGTGATGCCGTACAGCAGCTGGCACAGCAATACTCACGGCAAATTCATGAATGTGCTCAGGCTCTTCAGAACTTGACCAATCCTTAGGAGGAATGAAAATGTCGAAACCAAAAAGTATCCCTGTTCCTGGGGCAGAGCCAACAAGTGGTGAGCGGAGAAAAGACCATACTCCATCAGGCCCAGAACCGCTTTCAGGTTCTAAAAAGGTGAAACAAGCGAACCATGTTGACCACCATAATCCACAAGGTTAACAAATAAAAACGTTAAGAATTTTAAAGAAGTGTTTCTTGATTTTTACAAATGGTTTATCATAGGAGGGGGAGAGATTTCTTTTACAATGGGAGAGGAGAACAATAATGAACAAAAAGTGGGGTTTGTCGGCCGCTGCATTGCTGCTTACAGCAGCAGTAATTCTGCCGGGATGTGCAAGTAAACAGGAGGCGCCAAAAGAGGCCTTAAAATCAGCCGCTACTAAAGCGACTACAATGTCATCTTATGAGATGAAGAGTAAATTCACGATCAACGATCTTACGATCGAGACTTCTGACGCTGAATCTGCTGCAATGACTACACAGGTACTTAGTATGCTTAAGAATGCTGATATTACCATTGATGGGGTATATCAAGCAGAGCCAATGCAGACAGAACTAACTATGGTTCTGAATCTGAAAGGCGATATGAGCATGAGCTTTAATGTTCCTATGGTAATGACTGCCGAGAAGTTGTATGTTAAGATTCCATCTATTCCTTTCGTACCGATTCCTGAGACAATCCTCAATAAGTTTGTAGAGGTTGATCTGAAGGCGTTGGCAGAGCAGGAGGGTGCAGAATTTAACCCAAGTACGATGGATACTCAAAAAATGCAGAAGCTGTCTAATGAAGTGGTGGACACTGTCCTAGCTGAATATGACGAAGAAAAATATTTTAACGAGATTGATCCCAAAGATGCTAATTTACCAGAAGGTGTGGAAGCTAAACAAGTCGTTCAGTTCCAAGTGACTAACGATAATGTTAAAGAAGCAATCACTATCTTGGTGAATAATGCCCTGCCAAAAATCATTGATATCGTAAGCAAGGAAGAATACAAGGATATGCTGCAGATTAAAGATGCAGATCTAGCTAAGGCTAAAGAAGAACTGACATCAGGTGAAGCTAGAACTGAATTGGATAAGGGCTTAGCTGATCTTGATAAGTACCTTACCATCAACCAGTTCCACTATAATACTGCGATCAATAAGGACGGATACGCTGTGTATCAGGATTTATTGATGGATGTTAAAGTAAATGATCCGGAAGATGGCACAAAAGTGGCCTTCTCAGTAAATGGAACGGGCCAATACAGCAAGATCAACGAAAAGCCGGTATTCAAGATTGGTATCCCTCAAGGTGATGATGTAATTACAATGGATCAACTTGGAGAAGAATTCGGTGGTTTGGGAACTTATTAATCCCAGTTCGCAAGATAAAGACCCGCATGAGGCGTATATTATACGCCCATGCGGGTCTTTTTTTAGGAAAAAAAGTAGCGCTGATTCCTGCGACAATGCAGAATCCTATTTCTGTTCCTCTGTCAGCACATCTTCAGTTAAGATTGCGTAGGTTTGGTGATCCTGCCACTGTCCATTTATTTTAAGATACTGACGGGCAACCCCTTCAGGTTTAAACCCACTCTTCTCCAGGACTCTTCGGGAAGCTTCATTATGCAATAAAATAGCTGCCTGAACTCTATGTAGACCTAAGGCTCGGAAAGCATAGCCAAGGACTAATCCGACCGCTGCTGTCATATAACCTTGTCCTTGCATCCGATGATCCATTAAATATCCTAAATCAGCATATTGTGCTACACCTCGTGAGACGTTGGACAATGTGATCTGACCGATTAGCTGTCCATCCAGCAGATAAATGCCGAACATATAAGCTCTGTCCTGTAGGGCGTCCTCAATACGCTGATTGATGATCTGTTGCTGACTCTCCAGGGTAAAGAAGTGCTCATCACGTTTTGGCTCAAACGGTTCGTGGGTTACCCGGTTATTTAAACGAAGCTCCAGCAGGCTCTGTGCATCCTTAAGCTCAAGTGGAGAAATATAGATCCCTTGAGAGGTATGATATAGAGTAAGGGTCATTTAGGAGTCCTCCTTTTGTTTAATTGGCTTTTTACGTAAACGGCGAAAGAAGGAGGTGAGTAGATCTGCACATTCTTCTTGTAAAACATCCTGTATTACCTCAGTTCTATGATTAAATCGCGGCTCTTCAAGCAAGTTCATGAGGGTCCCGGCACATCCAGCTTTAGGGTCAGGCGTTCCATATACCGTGAGAGGCACTCTGGACTGCACTATTGCTCCTGCACACATCGGACAAGGTTCTAGGGTGACGTACAGCTGGCAATCCAGCAGACGCCAAGAATTCATGACATTGCTGGCCTCGCGAATGGCTACCATCTCTGCATGGGCTGTCGAATCCATTGTCGTTTCTCGTAAATTGTATCCACGTCCTATAATTTCACCATGTCGAACAATGACAGCGCCAATAGGAACCTCACCTAATGCCTCAGCTTTACGTGCTTCTGCGATCGCCTGCCTCATCCAATATTCATGAACCGCTTGTATATCTTCTGGCGATTCATTGGCTTTAATATTCAAGATCATCTTCCCTTCTTCTGTAACCATTGTACAACGAACAAATATTCGTTCTTAACAAAATGTGCATAACTCTGTGGATAACAGCCTACTTATACACATTTTTGTACACACCGGACTTTAATAATTTGTTTATATGTGCATAAGATGTGGATGGTTTCTTATATATTGTAGAGAAACACCTTTTGAATTTCAATATTTGGTGAATTAATAGGCTTGTTTTAAATGTCCTTTTCAAATGAGGGGGCAAAAGGTATGATGTTTATTATAGGCTCCGCAAGGATTTACCAGTGGATAAGAGGTGAATAACAGTTTGTCCATAAAGACAAAACTATCTGCTATTATTTTTGGAGCGGTACTGCTAATTTTAGCATTGAATCTGACATTTAACCTTTATGCCGCTCAGAATAATCTAAGAAATGAAAACGTAAATAATATGCAGATCACCGCTATGCAAATGGCTGTTTCTGTAGAACAAAGTAACTATAGCTCTAACTATGTAGAATATCAAATCGCGCATAACTTAAGAATGGCTGCCATCTTTGCCTCTAAGGAATTGGGTCCGGATTATAAGAATATAACCAACGCTCAACTTAAGGCCCTAACTTCCAAGTTGGGCGTGTCTAATATTTCAATTCTGGTAAAGACTGATAATGATATCGTGGTGACAAGGGCATCAAATCCGATTGATATTGGAATGTCCACTCAAGGTTGGGGGTACTGGTACCTTGCCCTTTTGGAGTTATTTGATAATCAGGAAGTCACTGTGGGGCAAGGTCAGTCATTGGATCATTTTTGGTCAGGCCCATTTGAATATTCAACCTACAATCCCGATTTCATTGAGAAGTGGGGTTATTATCATGATGAAGCAAGCAACTACATCATTAATCCTGTTATTCTCAATACTGCGGCAAGTGAATATATCGAAATCACCAACCCCGATCAAATTGTAGAGCGAACCAAAGAAGTTAATCCAGGGATTTTAGAGCTTACAGGATTTAATCCAACAACATTTGGTTTAGCAAGTATGGCGGGTGATGGAAGCGATGCATTTAAAAAGAAACTTGGCAACCGCCCAATTAAGTTCGGTACCTATACTTATGGTAATGTGGAGCAAGATAAAGCAGCTATTCTATTAGCTCAGCAGAAGCAGAAGCCAGTTACACTGGAGACGAAGGTACATGGGAAAAGAGTGCTCAAAAGCTTCATTCCTATTCAGAATCCTAAAATGGAGCCTTACGTAATCGGTGTAGTTTTGGATTATTCTGTGATTTCATCCGTAGTTCATGAACAATTAGCCAATTATTTGACTACGTCTCTGTTATTGCTAGCATTATTTTTGCTATGTAGTTACATACTTTCAGGTTTTATTACTCGTCCAATTCAGGCTATACTTGCCAAAGTCAATGACGTAGCGCGAGGTAAGTTCGAACCTCCATTAAAGGTAACCTCTCGTGATGAGTTAGGTCAATTAGCCTTGCGGATTAACGCTATGACTTCTCATCTTATGCAACGCACCAATCGTCTTAAGCAGACGCTGGAAGAGAACCGGGCGGTTAAGGAGCATTTGGAATCCGTAATTAACGGTACGTCGGATGCGATTCATACGTTGGATATGGAGGGACGAATCACTAGCACTAACAGAGCCTTTGAGGAGCTGTACGGATGGAGTGCAACAGAAGTGATAGGCAATATGCCATATCTTGTACCCGCGACAGCGCTTAAGCAAGAGGAAGAGCGGCTTGACGCGTTAAGAAATGGTGCAGTTCTGCCGCCGATCGAGACAGTGAGACTTAAACGGGACGGATCATTAGTTGAAGTTAGCGTTAGTACCTCGATAATTCGAGATGAAGAGGGTTATCCCCATTCCTTTATTCACGTTTCTCGTGATATGACGGAACGCAATCGAATGGAGGAGCTGCTTAGACGCTCTGAGAAACTAACTACAGTCGGCCAATTGGCCGCAGGAGTAGCTCATGAGATTCGTAATCCTCTTACCACATTAAAAGGATTTCTACAGCTTCAACAGGAGAAGGAGCTCTTGGTTCCGCTTCATATAGAGCTGATGTTATCCGAGCTGGAGCGGATTAATCTTATCGTCAGTGAATTTTTAATTCTGGCTAAGCCACAAGCCGTTCATTTTCAGGAGAAAGATCTTCGCTACATATTAGGTGATGTAGTTTCTCTATTGGATAGTCTGGCTCATCTACATGATATTCAATTTAGTACGAAATTCTCTGAACAACCTGCTACTGTACATTGTGAAGAGAACCAGCTGAAGCAGGTATTTATTAATATTGTTAAAAATGCAATTGAGGCTATGCCCGAGGGTGGCGTCATTTCGATGGAACTGTGGAACTCTGTGGATTGCGTCTTTATTGTAATTAAAGATCAGGGTGAAGGGATTCCAGAGGACGTGCTGCCTAAGCTGGGTGAACCGTTCTTCACGAATAAGGAATCGGGGACTGGTCTTGGGTTAATGATTAGCCAGCGTATTATTCAGGCTCATAAGGGTCATTTGGAAATACAAAGTGAAGTTGGCCGGGGGACAACCGTTATGATTAAGCTGCCTGCAGCTGGAGGGGTTACACCTTGGCTCAACATTAAGGATGAACGGAGTGAAGAACAACGTGAGAATTAATAAATTCATCAGTGAGACAGGGTACTGTTCACGCCGAGAAGCAGACAAGCTTGTGGATGCCGGCAGAGTTACGATCAACGGAGAGCCTGCTGTGCTGGGCAGTCAGGCTGTTCCGGGCGATGATGTGCGAATAGATGGTATAGCGCTTGAAACCTCAAGCCAGACGGTCTACATTGCTCTAAACAAGCCGGTAGGGATTACATCAACCACAGAACAGCATATCAAGGGGAATATTGTCGATTTTGTAGGTCATCATGAGCGTATATTCCCGATTGGTCGTCTCGATAAGGATTCGGAAGGATTAATCTTGCTTACTAATGATGGTGATATCGTTAATAAAATTTTGCGGGCGGAAGGCCGGCATGAAAAAGAATATGTGGTTACCGTGGACAGACCCATTACGCCTTCATTTATTACCGGCATGTCGAGCGGTGTGAAAATATTAGGTGAGAAGACGCTGCCCTGTGAGGTCACGCGTATTACGGAGCGTGTCTTCCGTATTATTTTGACAGAGGGCAAAAATCGCCAGATTCGTCGTATGTGCAGCGCTTTTGGCTATGAGGTTCGAAAGCTGCAACGCATTCGGATTATGAATATTCGCCTGGGGGCATTGCAAACGGGAGAATGGCGGGAGCTGTCTGCTGATGAGAAGAAAGAGCTTGGAGCTACGCTGAACTACGAGTTACTGTAGGAATGTTATTACAATGTTACAGGTCCATATAGAATGTAGTACTCGCAACAAAAAAGAGCTGTCCGGGGTCTAAGACCTTTGGACAGCTCTTTTTATTACCTTACGACATCACTTATTCAGCAGAGGGAACAATCCCTGTAAACTCTTTGGATTCTTGATATTTGCGAATAATGGAAACCTCTACCCGGCGATTCTTGCTTCGGCCGGTAGCTGTGTCATTATCCGAAATAGGATGATACTCGCCGTATCCAATCGCACTAAATTTGCGCGGATTTAGATTCGTGTTCTGCAGCAAAATCTTCATGAACTGAAGTGCCCGATCCGCACTCAGATCCCAGTTGGATGAATAGTTGCTATTGGAAATCGGAATATCGTCGGTGTGCCCTTGCACTACTACATCATAATCCGGGAATTGCTGCAGCATCGTTGAGATGGATTTAGCTAATTGCCGCGAATCATCCTTAACAATGGCTTGGCCAGAGGCGAACAATGCGTTATCACTGATCGTAATCATTAGCTGAGATTGATTAAGCTTCGTACTGAGCAGATCAGTTAGACCGTTGCTCTTAATATATTGATCGAATTGTTTCTTAAGCTTCTCTAAATCCTCTTGTTCCTTTTGTCGTAGCTTTGCCATTTCTGCTTCTTCAGCTTTCTTGGAAGTAGAGCTACCCATCTTATCATTTTTCCCTAGATCTTCTTGAGTTTTACTAGGCATTGCTGCCCGCTCTTCAAGAATACCTGTACCGCCATTAAGTGCGGAACTGAAGGCTTGACTCATCTCTTCAAATTTCTTGGCATCCGTTGCGCTCATAGAATACATAACGATGAACAGAGCCACCAGAAGAGTCATGAGGTCGGAATAAGGTAACAGCCACGATTCATCGGCATGTTCTTCATGCTCTTCGTGTCTAGTCTTTTTGCTCACCTGATCCACCGTCCTTCTCATTTAACTTAACGCGTTGCGAAGGTGTTAGGAATACAGCAAGCTTCTGATTGATGGCAATAGTAGATACACCGGACTGTATGGACAAAAGACCTTCGACCATCATCATTCGAACTTCGATTTCTTGTTTGGAGAGACGTTTCAGTTTATTAGCAATAGGATGCCATAATACGTAACCTGTAAAGATACCAAGCAAAGTGGCGATGAAGGCAGCCCCGATTGCCGCAGCCAATTTGTTCATATCACTCATATCAGCCAGAGCGGCGATGAGGCCGATAACCGCCCCGAGCACCCCAAGGGTAGGAGCATACATACCTGCCTGTGAGAAAATGAGCGCTCCTGCTTTATGTCTATCCTCTGTGGCGTGGATATCCTCCATGAGGACATCGCGGACAAAATCCTGATCATTTCCATCAATGATCATCCGCATGCCATTCCTGAGGAAGTTATCTTCTATTTCATCGACCTTTGATTCTAGAGCCAACAGACCTTCACGCCGTGTGATAGAAGCCCATTCCATAAACATAGTGATTAATTCGGGTTTACTGATTAATTTCTTTTTGATAAAGATCATTTTGAACAGACTTGGAATCTTTTTGACCTCGTTGAAAGGAAAGGCCATGAAAATAGACGCTGCCGTACCCACCAAGATAATAACGTAAGCAGCAGGTGTGGCCAAAGCATGAAGTGGAGCGTGCTTGAGGATCATGCCCCAGATTACAGCAACCAAACCAAAAATTAAACCAATTATTGTTGAAATTTCCATTTTGCACCTCGTCCGTGAGATTTAAGATGTGTTCCGACAATGCCGCGTATATCATCCTTGAAACAGCGGCAGGGCACTCTGTGCGAAACCGAATTAACGTATATTCTTATTTATCGACATCATTCGGTTTTTTGTGAAGTCATTTTTTCGGCTATAATGGATAAGGTAAGTAATTATTCATCTGTGAAGAAAACGGAGTGATATACGTGGGTGTAAAGCATGGTAGAGATTACGGTGAAATTCTAACAGATTTGACCGAAGCCGTCGGACGAATTTCCGATGGATATTTATTTTTTGAGATGGATCCGGACGAGTGGCAGGAACTACCCCAAGAATCAAAGCTGGAGGTATGGGAAGCATTGGCTGAGGATCTTTTCTTCGCGCTGGGTAATGAACCTATGATTGAGGTGGGGAGCGGCGTAATTATTTACGATAAGGACACGCACCGCATTAATATTTTAGTTGGCGAAGAGGATTTGGCTTCAGTGGTTTTAATTTAGGCGGAGGAGAAGTCTGTACGTAATTTGCCCGTAGTCAGTAGCCCGTGTTAAAATTGATAAAGCCGAGTTATAATCGCTGGGATTTGTGAATACATTAAATCGAAAATATCGCCTTTATCCTGGCACATCCCTTGGACCTCAGAAGCTAAGGGATGTTTTGTTTAAAGCCTAAGACAAGTAAAGGGAACTGCGCACTTTACTGCAATTTTTTGTAAGGGAGGAAACGAATTGTTATTTACGGAAGAGGAACTGCGTGAGGAGATCACCAAGCTAGAGGGCTGGAAGCTGGAAGATAACGTTATGGTACGAAAATATATGTTCAGCCAATATATGAAGGGCATTGCGTTTGTTGATGAAGTAGCCACGATTTCAGAAGCCTTCGATCATCATCCACATATTACGATTGATTATAAAACAGTTACACTGCGACTTGAATCTAATGAAGAAGATGGGATTACGGCTCTAGATCTTCGAGAGGCGCATCAATTTAATGAAGCCTTTGAAAAAAATCACTAGTTTAGCCGAAATCATAAAATAAACGCCCGTGCAGAGATAGTCACCTATCTCATACACGGGCGTTTTTAGTTGCTTGGGTGGGTTACTTTTTCTCTGAGAGCCAGAGTGCGACGTTGGCGATCTCTTCAGGCGCTAGTTTCTCCTTAAAGGAAGGCATTTGGCCACGTCCTTTAGTGACGATGCTATAGATTTCCTCAGCGTCATGCTGGCCACCTTCATTCTGAAGACTTGGTCCAACTCCACCTTGAAGCTGATCGCCGTGACAGGTGATACAGCTGGCTTTCACGGTTGCTTCTGCCTTTGCTGCGTCCAGTTGAACTACCGGCATCGTGGGCTTATTTTCTTCCGCTACCTCTTCTTTACCCGGAAGTGTAAACATGAGTACTACCGCAAAGGCACAGGCGGCAAAAAACAAACCGCTCATGATCCATTTCTGCATCCCAATTCGTCCCTTCTATGTAAGCTGCTCCCTACATTATAGCTTATGGTGAAGCGTTATCATAGGGTTTGTGACAAAAAAATGAACGAGAATACAATCATTCTCATGAAATATATGGTATTTAATATCATTTGTCATAGACCATGCAATAAAAAGGTTTGTCTCCTGTAGGTGTGCGGCGTTCATACGTATCTGTAATCGTAAATCCACATTTTTGATAAGTTCGAATGGCGCGTTGGTTCCAGGTCAGGACTTCTAGATCTATCTCACGATCAGGATAACGATTCAAGGCTGTCTGGACGATGGCATCTACGAATAGTTTGCCTAAACCATGGCCGCATAGATCGGGGCGCATCCCAACTCCTAAACGAACGACTCCTTCCATCGGGAACAACTGTGCGAATCCGCACAAAATCTCTTGTTCATTTAATATGGAGATATATTGTTCCTCCCGGAGCTGCGGATCGCCAAACTCGATGCCAAGAGCCTGCATCTGCTCCCACGGCATCCAGCCATAAATATTATATGGGGGCGTATAGCTCCACTTACAAATAGCTTCTCCGTGAATTGCCTCCATAGGAACAACATGAAAAGTTACCGAGGGATTTATCATAAGGTCAACGATCTCCTTTCACGAGGACATTGCTATATTACTAATTATATACAAAATGGGGGAGGTTCGACTCAGAAACTTTATATGAGAGGAATGTTTTACAAATTATGAGAGGGGTAAATAAGTAATAAGACAAAAAAACAAGCTCTCCTCCAAGAGTTACCTTGGAAAAGAGCCTATGTACGTTACTTATTGGACATCATCATTGTCTTCCGATTCAGCAGCAACCGATTGGTAAGCGTCTGTGCTCATAATGCGCTTAGCACCAACGTAGCGTTTCACGTAGTAGCTATCACTCAGAGAGCTAATCGTAACACCGCGTGAGGTAGAAGCGTGTGCGAACTTACCTTCACCGACATAAATGCCGACATGGGAGACACCTTTGCCACTTGTATTGAAGAATACAAGATCTCCGGCTCTTATATCATCACGGGAGATTGCTGTGCCCATTTGATATTGGGAACCTGATTGGTGTGGAAGGTTAATGCCAATCTTATCAAACACATACATTGTAAATCCGGAGCAATCAAATCCGTTAGTGGATATACCGCCGGATACGTATTTAGTACCGATGGCCTTGTCAATCACTTTATCCATTTTGGAATCTGCGAAAGCGCTTCCTGCTCCGATGGTGAGGATGATGGAAAAGCTTAGTACTGCTGCTGCTAACTTCTTCTTCAAAAGTGTATACCCCTTCCAAATGCCTACGAGGTTAGCTTAAGGGTTCGGTTGAAGGTCCCCTATGACCCCTCTATATAATGGAGGTCAATTCACCCAAAGTTGGTTCCCCCGTTTTCCTAATAGTTAGGAAACTCGGCTCATACTGTTGATTAGGATTAGCTTGTAATCAATACATGACAAAACCTTTGTAAATAACAACTTAATGATTACAAAAATGTTACTAAAATCTCACTGCGCTAATTGTAACAAACAGAAAGCCGCTTGGCAATCGTTTTTAACATATTAATGCAGAAAAATTGGCATTTTTACGGTAGAAAGGCATATGTAAGCGTTAATAATGACCTAATTTTTAATATAATTGCAATTTTTATCAAATAAACGTGTTTCAATTGGGCTCTATTAGTGTAAAAATATATTATGGAAAAAAGAAAAACCCGAATTTGATTACGGGAATAATCAGATTCAGGTTCATATAGTTGTAATTATGAGGTTATAGTTGTGAGGAAGGTTTCAATCGAAGGCTACAGCTTGATAAGCTGAAGTACTCATTACTCTTTTAGCGCCAACATAACGATTGGCCCAGTAGGCCTGACTGAGTGAAGTGATGGTCACTCCACGCGAAGAGGACGATTGTGCGAATTTTCCGTTTCCAACATAAATGCCGACATGGGATACTCCATTGCCAAGTGTGTTAAAGAACACTAGATCACCAGAACGCAGATTGCTTTTGGATACAGCAGTTCCAACGCTATATTGAGCTTTTGATGTACGAGGTAAAGTAAGACCCACATTCTTGAATACATATTTTGTAAATCCAGAGCAATCAAATCCGGCAGTGCTTGTACCTCCGGTTTTATAGGCAACTCCAATAGTCTTTGAGATTACAGTGTCCATCTTAGAGTCGGCAAAGGCGCTTCCTCCACCAATAGATAATGCCATTACAAGTCCTAGCGCCGCAGCGACGCATTTTTTTCTTAAATTATGTCTTTTCAAAAGATGTACTCCTTCCAAGGCCTGCGAGGTTAGCTTAAGGGTTCGGTAGAAGATTCCCTATGATCCCTGTAAAGCGAGATCAATTCACCCAAAATATGGTTCCCCCACTTCCCGGTGCAAAGGAATTAGGCGTGTTAAGCACCAAGAGAATGACGTTTCGACAGTTACACTTACGATAAATACATTTAGTTATGTAGGAATCGTTTCAATTGATTACAAAATTGTTACTAATAGCACAGGACTTATTGTAACAGAGCTTTTATGATTTTGCAAATACTCTTAAGTTATCCGTAATGAGAAAAAGTCCCAGCTCCTGAATACAGGAATTGGGACCTTTTTATTATGTCAAATAAGGTTAATTTATTGTGGAAATGCTTTGCTACACCATAGATGATATTGTGCAGAGATTCCCCACATTTTTAAGAGCGTAGAAGGTAGTGGTGAGATTTGCCGTATTATAAGTGCCGGCAGGCCGGGACAGAACAGACCCGTCAGTCCGCACACTAGCAGTAAGAGCAAGCCTCCCGCACCAAGTACAATGGAAACACCTATAGCAGGAATCAGTGACCGCAAGCAGATGAACAGTGAGGAGAACATTCCTGTACCGCCGGTGTAACCAAACTGCATATATAGAAGAAACAGGCGCACGATAAAAATATATATAAGCCATGCCAATACGTATGGTACTAAATGAAGTAACAAAGTGTAGTTAAACAAAGAGGATAAGAACAGCCCGTACATTTTTGGAGCAAGCCAGTAAAGCGGCAGCAGGGTCAGCACCCATTCGATTAGGCTAAAGACTAAGACAGGTAGTCCATAGATCTTCATGCCGGGGAAAAAGAACAGCCCGCGCTCGCCCTTTCGCTCCTGGTGCAGCTCATGCAGCAATCCTGCCCTTATGAAAGGAGAAAGCAGAAGTCGCAAGACAACAAGTCCTAGAAGCATCCATAACCAAGTGCGTATCGCAGGGTCAGTATTCAAGCTGAACTGTCCCTCGATATAATACAACAGTCTGCCCATACCGCTGCCGCCGGCGTCTTTATCTGGATAGCGCAGTAGAATTGGAATAATAGCAGATCGGATGAAACCATACATAAAGTAGCCCCAGAGCAGTCGGTAGATGAAGAGCAGAATTAAAATATAAAATTGCTCCTTCATGCTTTGCCAGCCGCGGGTTATCGATGTTCTCACAATCATTCACCTCACCAGACAAGAGTTCCGAGCACGGTTTCAAGTAGTTTAGTTACACTTAACGTCCAGCGAGAGAGCGTCTTGGGCTCTATTTCCGCCAGCCTAAAGTTGTTTAAATGTTTGCTCTCCAATAAGATGGAATGCTCAGGGTCAATCTCAGCAGAGAGAAGAGGCTTATCGCTTAACAATTGAAACGTAGTCTCTGCTCCATCACCGTTCCAGACCCGCTGCACCGAAGAGCTGTCGGCGAATGTGAATTTCACGGGAACATCAACGTAATGGCTCCCTTTGTTTGAAATCTTCACTAATGATTCGTAGCTTTGAGCATCGCCGCTGTTATTTTTTTTAAAAGTAATCGTATCTACTGAGAAGTCAGGCGCACCATCACCATAAATATAGTCATCGAAATAGGCCTGCCATGATTTTTTGGTTACCTTCTCAACGACTTTCTGAAAATCTGACGTAGCGGGATGCTGGAAACGGAACTTACGAGCGTAGGAGGACATGATGCTGTTCATTGCTTTGGTACCTACCTGGCGTTCGATATCTTTAAGTACAAGCTTGCCGCGGATATAAACATTTCGGCTATAGGAATCCGCCCCTGCATATTTCCACGTTTCCAGATTTAACGGCTCAGGTATAGTTACCAGGCTGGCCTGTAAAGGCAAATTAGACTTGATACCGTATTCTTGTTCCATAAGTCTGTCTTCGGCATAGGAAGTAAAGCTTTCATCCAGCCAGGCCTCCTCGAATTCATTGCTGGCTACCATACCGTAGAAGTATTGATGGCCGATCTCATGAATGACGGTTCTTTCAAGTGAGGTATCTGGAGAAGAATCCGCGGCCCCAAAGGCTGTAATAAGGGTAGGATATTCCATTCCTCCCGCGCCGTTTCCCTCCTTAGGTGGGACGATAATAGACAGCGTAGAGTAGGGATAAGGGCCATACCATTTGCTGAAGTAGGTCAGGGCAGCCTTGGCAGCTTGAAGGTAACGCTCTTGTAAGTCTTTGTGCAGTGGGTCGAGATACACCTTAATTCGTACTCCAGGCACTTCCGGCGTAGAGAAAGCTTCCTCTGCTACTGTAAAATCAGGGGATGCAGCCCAAGCGAAGTCGTGGACATCATCGGCGTAGAACTGATATATTTTTTGATCTTGTTTGAGCTTGGCATTTTTTACAGGAAATCCGGTCGCAGCCACCGTATAGTTGGAAGGAACGGCAATCGTTACATTAAAGATGCCAAAATCACTGTAAAACTCAGAGGTCCCGTGATACTGATGCAGGTCCCAGCCTTCTTCTTTAACTCCGCGTGTGCCCTTAGGCTCGTATACACTAAGCTTAGGGAACCATTGCCCAGCCATAACGAAGTTACCTGAAGCACCCATGCGAGCAAAGATTTTGGGCAGCTGGACTTCATACTGAAGCTTAAGTGTTACACTTTCCCCACCATTAACAGGCTGAGGAAGATGTACCTTTAGAAGCGTCTTATCGTTGATATTGCCGTCATCAGGTTGAACATATTGCACTCTTTGCATTAGCGAAGTTCCCTCTGTCGTGCGCAGATCGGTCAGCGTCATATTTCCGAAGCCGTTCTCAGGCATGCTGTCGCCTCTGAGCGTCCCCCCGGATTCCTTCATAAAGGTGGTATCTGATGAGGCAAATGCATTTGGATACATGTGAAAATATAAATCACTTACTGGCTTTACTCCGGGGTGTGTCCAGGTTACTGTCTCAGAAGCTTTTAAGGTTTCTGTGTCAGGAACAAGCTGGACATCAATGTGATACTCGACTACCCGCTGGCTTAAAGCCTCCTCTGCCGGGACGGGTGCGCTCTCAGGCAATACCTGCTGTGGTACGGCTGCAGGCGCTGTGCCGCTAGAGGACTTGGCCTCTTTTGAAGCAAAGCTAGTAACAGAAGCTGTTGAGCTATCCCCTGAAAAGGTCCATATTCCTCCTCCCAGCAGCGCGAGGATGGCCAGGGTCGCAAAGATGATGTACTTTAATGACAGTGACTTCATAGTGTGATTCCTCCCGTGACAAGCATCTACGGGATGTATATGTTTGCAATCGCCGCATTATTAGCTAAAATTAAATTATTCGTAAGAGGAAGGGTGTGCACTCGTGGACAACATACAACCGGAGGGCAAGAAACAGATTGCCTTAAATATTGTGAACGCTAAAAGTAAACATAAAGGCTTTGGAGCAGGCTCTATAGATCTCAACAACGTTTCACCTGTCATTATTGATGGTGATGTGGCGGTTATTGATATCGGTGCCATGCATGCCAAGAGCAAGGTGGAAAAAGGAATTAAATTTTCCATGAATCGTGAAGATGTACCGAATGGAAGACAGGTTTGGGTGGTATGGGTAGCGGTAGACCGTACATTGGAAGCTCAATTTTATGGTGGAATCACAGCCTGTGAAATGTGGATTGATACAGAAGCGCGCCGCGGATGGAAAATTCTTGCCGAGCATGTCAATAAGCTGGATGCAGCTCTTAAACGCAAGATCGATGTGGCAGGGCTTGGAGCCATTGAGAAGTCGGCGCTCAAATCCCTTCTGATCTCTCATAATGAAGCATGGTGGAATGCATCCTCAGATGAGCTTAAAGCTGCACTGACTGAATAGTATAGGAGCCTCCAGAAGGGTTATCCGATATAAAAAAAGCTTCGACCTCCGGAAATAGGAGCGTCGAAGCTTTTTTAATTTATGATTTGCTTGTACTGCTAAGCTTGCGTTTGAGCTGACTCACTCTGGCTTGGCTAATCCCGAGGATTTCTGCAAGTTCTTTTTGGTTGGCATAGGGATGATCTTCAATAGCTTGTTCCAGACGTTGGCACATTTCCTCTGTCTTCGACTTTCGGATGCTGGTGTTGTGCTCTGGTGCCTCAACAACAAAATCCTCACGTGACTCTGGCAATTGAGACATGCGTTCAGGATCGACAATTTCTTTTAGACAGCTGCTACAAATAAACTGCTCTTTATAGTAGGTGACATGGTCGTGGCTTCTGCAAAATGTACACTCTGTCGAGGTGTACTTCCTAAGGACGATGATTTTTTCGTCTAAAACAAAAAATTCGATAGGATCACCAATGTCGATATTACGCGTCATACGGATTTCTGCGGGAACCACAATTCTCCCAAGACTGTCTAAACTCCGGATCATGCCTGTATCCTTCATCCCATGTCCCTCATTTACATCAATTTATTTTGGTTTCTAATAACTATTATAGCAGTAATTGAGAGTTAAGAGAATGGGGTAAGCATAATAAATAAAACGGTTACATCCCTTATGTGATAAGTGATATTTCAATTTGGAAATTCTGTTGTTACTACAATATATAACTTATAAAAAAGAAAAACCCCTTCAATATAAATGAAGAGGCTAATTCAACCACCAGCGTTTAATGTTCTTCCATAGGGAACGGTTCTCTTCAGCAGGATCAACCTTGCTTTGTATGTCATCGACAGCAGGAGCGGAGCCTGTCCCATGCAATTCGCAGTATTCGGTGGGCTCAGTTCCACTAATAAAGGTTTCCAGTTCTTTGTCGGGACATGCTGCTGTAGCAAGTTTACCGGATTGCGGATTGACGTATACGCTGACCACTCCATCTGGAATGGGGAAAATTTTTGGAGGGACATTTTCCAGCGCTTTTTCAGTAAATTGGGCGAAAATAGGAGCCGCACGCCGTCCGTCGGTAGTTGCGATGTCGCGCCCCTTGTCGTATCCAACCCAGACTGCCGTGGATAGCTCCGGGGTGAATCCTACCATCCAGCCATCTGTATCCGTAGTGCCGGTCTTGCCGGCTACCGGACGTTTGATTATGGAAGCCACCCGATTGCCCGTCCCCCCAGTCTCGAATACCCCCTCCATTAAACGAGTCAGGACATAGGCAGCTGAAGGTTCTACGACGGTTACTCCTTTGGGTTGAGGTGCTTCATACAGGACCATGCCATTTGAATCGGTTATTTTTAGAATGGCTGTGGTCGGCATTTTCTGACCGCTGTTTCCAATTACAGCAAAAGCCGCAGCCATTTCAAGCGGACTGATCGGTGAAGTGCCTAGTGCCAGCGAAGGTACGCTTTGAAGTGGACTGTCAATGCCCATCTTCGCAGCCATTTCGCTCACTTTATCCGCGCCGATCTTCATAATTGTATTAACAGCATAGATATTGTCCGATGCTGCGATAGCTTGCCGCATATTAATTTCACCCAGATACTTATCCCCAAAGTTTCGGGGCTGATACGTTTTGCGGTTGTTATCATAATGAAACATCGTTGGCTGACTATTGAAGACCGAAAGTCCTGTCATCTCTTTGGAAGAGAGTGCGGCCAAATACATAATCGGCTTAAAGGAAGAACCCGGCTGGCGTGTGGTGGCCAAAGCATGATTGTACTGGTTGGTACGATAATTTTTTCCGCCGACCATTGCTTTGATGTAACCGGTGCGAGGATCGATGGATACAAGCGCAGTCTCCAGATCACTAGTTTGATCCATCTCTGTGTCAACAGCATTTTCTGCGGCATGCTGCATGTCAGGGTCAAGGGTGGTATAGACATTTAGTCCGCCTTGCTCCAGCTCATCATTACTGATGTGGAGCGATTCTATAGCCAAATTGCGGATATAATCCCGGAAATAAGGCGCAGCTACAAGCGTATCCTTTTGCCCTTGCGGCTTGAAGTTTAAGTTCTCTTGGACAGCTTGTCCGGCTTCTTCCTGAGTGATATTACCTAAATTCGCCATGACGGTCAGGATGATTCTCTGGCGGTTTTTAGCATTGTCCATGTGGTTGTATGGTGAATAATAGGTAGGTCCCTTTGGAATTCCAGCCAGCATGGTACTCTCTGCCAGGTCTAAATCAGCTGCAGATTTACCAAAATACATCCGTGAGGCTGCTTCAATGCCGTAAGCACCGTGGCCATAATAGATATTATTTAAATACATGTTCAGGATTTCATCTTTGCTGTATTTCATCTCCAGCTGCATCGTATAGACAGCTTCTTTAGCCTTGCGCGTCCACGTTTTTTCATGGGATAGGTAGAGGTTACGTGCGAGCTGTTGAGTTAGCGTACTAGCACCCTGCGACCGGTTCCCCTCTTCCAGATTGACAAGAACAGCTCGTGCCATCCCTTTCAGATCAAATCCGGAATGCTCATAAAATTTACGATCCTCGACTGCTAGTGTAGCTTCAATGAGCAGGGGAGAAATTTGACTTAATTTGACGGGTTCACGGCTGCGGCCGTCTGAGGTAAAGGTGGCAAGAACATTGCCCCGGGAGTCAAACAGCTTGGAGCGCACATCATCGCTAATCGGTGGAAGATCTTTTTGATATAGATAACCGAGCAGAGCTCCGGTGGTTAATACAAATAATATGATCAAGGCTGCCAGCAGCCGAAATAAACGCCGGAAGCGGCTTTTTCGTTTCGGTGGATTCGTTGATTCGCGTGTCATGGCACCAGACTCCTTTCTTTCATATTATGGGGAAGGATCTGGAAGGATATTCATTAGGGATATGGAGGGTAACAAATTGTTTCTATTTTGTGATTGTTTAAGGTAGATAGGGTATCCTCTCTGGCGGTATAACAGAGTAGGGATTGTGAGTAAGGGTATATACATATTAGGAGGTGTCATCATGAAATGGACGAAAAGGATTCATAAGACGACAATAACCGCCCTCTCGGCGACGCTTATTATGGTTTCAGGCTGGAGTGCACCTGTAACTTCTGTACATGCTGCACCAGCACCAGCGACTTGCGGCACGGGAGATCACGGCTTGCTACAGGCCCTGCAAAACAAGCATTCAGGCGATGTATCCACACCGCTTAGCTTTTCTGATGTTCAGTTTTTGAATGGGAATACCGGACGGGCAGCAGGTAACGGATTTATGATTGGTACCTCTGACGGAGGTTGCCATTTTCAAGAGATCTATCAAGGCCAATGGAGCTTCAAACAATTCGATTTTCCCGATAATGTACATGGCTTTGCTCTTGCTTCTGTAGAGGAGGGGCAGGCTCAATATTTAATTGGTACCTCTAACGGTGGCTCGGAGTGGAAGAGACTTTCGAACAATGCCGTCAGCTTTGAAAGAATAAATTTTATCGATAGTAAGAAAGGTTTTGCTTATGAGAGAGCCGCCACGTTTTACACCAAAGACGGGGGGCTGAGCTGGAGTAAAATTTCCACCCCACCCAATACACGAGGCGCTTATTTTAGTGACCGGAATACCGGCTGGGCGGTTGTAATCGTGCCGGGAAGCGGATATCGGGTAATGAAGACCACAGATGGAGGGGGAACTTGGAGCCTTTCACTGAAGGCGGCTTTTGCCGAGCCCGAGTTTGGACAAATCTCCGCTAAGGGAGATCAGGTCGCTGTAGTGCTCTATGGCGGTACGGGGATGAGTCAGACCTCCTACTCGCTGTATGAAAGTGCGAACAGGGGGAAAAGTTGGAATCGTGTGATCGCTCAGGAAACTGCCGGCGGCGGACCTGCACCAGGCAGTGGCAAGGCTGAATTCAATAAAGGGCCAGCCGCTGGCAAACCCGGGAACCTGCAGCTTGTGGGAAACAGCACATCTTTTTTAGTGGGATTTTCTCCAGCAGCAGAGAAAGTGGCAGTTGGACGCTCTTATAACGGCGGTAAGCAATGGACTAATCTTCCGGAGCTCGCTGGTTATGACGGGGTAATCTCCTTCACTAGTAATAAAGAGGGCTGGCTCGCCATCCGTGAGCTTGATTACTCTTCCTTGTATGTGACCAAAGACGGCGGAGCTTCATGGGAAAGCAGGTTTTCTTTAAAAGTGATGACCCAATAATTCTCTTCAATAAAAAAATATAAGGGTCCGAAGTATTGTAAAAATCGCAAATAAACAGCAGAGCAGCGATTCTCCGGATACTTGGAGAATCGCTGCTCTGTATTTTTTATCCTTGGTTGCTTGCTTGAATAGTACCCTTATCAGTGGCCTTATCAGATCCCTCATCCTCGGAGGGGTACGGACCCAGTTGACGTTATTTGCAAATTTTCGGCCTTTGGGATAGGGTTTCGGACTCCAGTAACACTATTGCCTAGAAAGAGGTTCAAATGGGTTGCTTTTTATGCCAATAGCGACTAAGGGGTCCGTTATCACACCGAATATGGAATCATACTGCGTTTAAGGTCATCTATGTCCGATAGGTGCTTGGTAGGTGCAAATATAATCGAAGTAAATGATATACATAGAGAATGGACGTTCAAAGTGTGCTTTTAATCATCAATATGGTAATATTTTATGTGCTTATGAAGATATGCTTGATTCTGTATTGAAATGCTTCTTTGAACTGGATTATAGTGTACAATGGGAAAGCGAAATAGGCCTTTGATTAATATAAAAATGTTTAAGCTTTGCCATTAGACGTTTTTCTTATGCAGAATGCAGAGGCTTGCAGAATGGAGGAACGTGTGATGCCTGAAATACAGTCTGACAAATATGATGTCTCTATTACGCTCGTGAGCCTTCAAGATGGTCAGCGAAATGTTATGGAAGCGAATGGAGAAGTAACATCCAAGGGACCGCATCTATATATTCAATATGAAGAATTAGAGCAGGGTCCTCGCGGAGAGGAAGTTTCTGTTCGTACAACGATAAAGATTGCAGGCAATCAACTGAAGCTAATCCGCCATGGCGGGATTCAGTCGGAGCAGAGCTTTGAAGCTGGACGGCGTCTGCCAGGATTCTACCGCTCGCCATATACGCAGTTCAATCTTTCTACGGAAACGAACAAGCTGGAAGTTGTGCGCGAAGGGCGTTCTTTAACGGTTGCCTGGGAATATGATTTGTACGTTTACGAGGAATTGACAGGAAAGTTCGCTATTAGTTTGCATATACAGGAGGAACCGAAATTATGACACATAGTAAGAATCCGTTAGAGCTTGTAAATGAACGGGTAAAAGAAGCCATCGCCGATGCGATTGTGAATGCTGGGCTGGTTGCACCGGAAGAGGTTCCGGATATTGTACTTGAAGTACCAAGAGATAAGGCGCATGGTGATTTGGCTACGAACGCTGCTATGCAGCTGACCAAAATTGCTAAACGTAATCCACGCCAGATTGCTGAAGCTATTATTGAGCATTTGGATACGAGCCGAGCTTCTATTGAGAAAGCGGAGATTGCAGGACCAGGCTTTATTAACTTTACCCTGTCTAAGAATTACTTGTACCCAATCATCAGCCTTGTTGCTGAGCAGGGGGATGACTATGGCCGTATTAATCTGGGTCAAGGTCAGAAGGTTGAAATGGAGTTCGTCAGTGCCAATCCAACGGGTAGCCTACATTTAGGGCATGCCCGTGGTGCTGCTGTCGGTGATGCGCTGTGTAATGTGCTTGATTATGCAGGTTATGAAGTGACCCGGGAATATTATATTAATGATGCCGGTAACCAAGTGGCTAATCTGTGTAAATCCATTGAAACCAGATACCTTCAGGAGCTGGGACAAGAGGCAGAAATGCCGGAAGATGGTTACCATGGTGAGGATATTAAGGGTTTTGCGAAGGAGCTTGTGGCAGAAAAGGGCGATACCTTGCTCGAGATGAGCCCTAGTGAGCGCGCTGCTTTTTTCCGGACCTATGGACTTAATAAAGAGTTGGATAAAATCAAACGTGATCTAGGTCTTTTCCGTGTAAACTTCGATATCTGGTTCAGTGAAACCTCGCTGTATGAGAACGGAGAAGTACTGCGCTCGCTGGACGAGCTCCGTGATCGTGGAGAAGTGTATGAGCAAGATGGGGCAACCTGGCTGCAAACGACAAAATACGGGGATGATAAAGACCGTGTCTTGATCAAAAATGATGGCACATATACCTACCTTACCCCGGATATTGCTTATCACAGCGATAAGTATGGCCGCGGTTACGATAAAATGATTAACATTTGGGGCGCTGATCACCATGGTTATATTCCGCGGATGAAGGCGGCAATGTCAGCCCTTGGCAATGATCCTGAGAAGCTAGTGGTTCTGATTGCTCAGATGGTCAGCCTGTTCCAGAATGGTGAAAAGGTCAAAATGTCCAAACGTACCGGCAAAGCGGTTACGATGGAAGATTTGATGGAGGAAGTAGGGATCGATGCGATTCGTTATTTCTTCACCATGCGCAGCATGGATTCTCATCTTGATTTCGATATGGATTTGGCGATCTCTACTTCTAATGAAAATCCTGTATTCTATGTTCAATATGCGCATGCGCGTATTTGCAGTATTTTCCGTCAGGCAGAGGAGCAAGGGATTTCTATCCCTGATTACGCTGAAATTGACTTCTCCAAGCTGACAGCAGTGCATGAATATGACCTGCTGCGCAAAATTGGTGAGCTCCCGGCAGAAATCGCTGTTGCGGCTGAAGGTTATGCTCCACATCGCCTCATTCGTTATGTATATGAGCTGGCTGCGATGTTCCACAGTTATTACAAAGCTGAACGTGTAATTACTGAGGATGCTGCTCAAACCGTGGCGCGTCTTGCTCTGCTGGGCGCAACACGTACTACTATTGCCAATGTACTGCGTCTTGTCGGAGTTTCTGCACCGGATCGCATGTAAATCAACAGCAAACGACAAAAAATCCGCCTTCCGGTTTCCTGGGGGGCGGATTTTTCTTTGCTGCCGTTCTTCGCACCGGCATCAGCTGCGCTAACGTCAGAGTGACCCACCCGGTGCCCGGGCGGGGTCTACACGTTCGCGGAGACCGAACGCTTCGCCCTTACTCCTGCTCTCAGCAGGCGTAGGGCATCGGCAGAGCCGCCGCCTAGGGATGCGCGGCGCTGCCCCTTACGCAGCCGCACCGGGGACGCGGTGCGGCGCAAGAGCAGCTTCAGCTCCCTTGGCGTGAGGCCCGGTCGCAGTGCGAGCAGCAGTGCGGCGGCTCCCGTGACATGCGAGGTCGCCATGGAGGTGCCGCTCATTTCTTTGTAGCCCTCCTTCAGCCAGCAGGAGGGCACGCCTTCGCCGGGCGCGTATACATCGATATATGAACCGCGATTGCTGAAGCCGGCAACCCGGTGTCTTTTATCGATGGCGCCCACGGCTATCGTCTCGGGATAACGGGCGGGATAGTCCCCGCCACGTTTGCCGTCATTCCCAGAGGAGGCAATGACGGCGATTCCGGCCCGATACGCTTTTATAACCACATTGTGGAGCGCCTTGCTTCTAGTCTTCATTCCAAAGCTCATATTAATGACGTCGATTCGGTTCTGGACACACCAATCAATACCTAGCACAATATCGGATACATAGGCTGATCCACTATGATCAAAAGCCTTGACTGGATATAGCAGCGCTCGCGGCGCCACTCCCATCATTCCGCGATTCCCCCCTGCTGCCGCTAAGGTTCCGGCGATATGAGTTCCGTGCCCATTATCATCCAGCGGCAGCATTCCGCGGTGTAGTAGGTTGACTCCAGTGGCTAATGAATGCTTCAGATCGGGATGACGGTAATCCGCGCCGGTGTCAATGACGCCGATTTTGACGTGAACTCCGGTTGATTTAGACCATGCCTGAGGAGCATGAATCGCTTTCACCCCCCATGGGAGCGCTGCGATTCCGCTTTTTTCGTTAGCTATGGAATGGATTTGGATTTGCAGATCGTCCTCGACATTTAGAAGGTCTGCAAATCGGTTCATCAGCTTTCCGGCGGCAGCGGGCACGAAGAAGGCCCGAATCAGCGGAGATACCTGTACTTGCCGCAGCTCGGGCTGCTTTGCTTTTAGAGCCTTCCATTGTGAGAAAGCTCCGGCATACTGGCGGGGATCGTTGAAGGTAAGAATACGCCGCTCACCATTTTTGGGGGCAACCGATATTTCTTCAAGAAGCATGTTCCAAAATTTGTAATAGTCCATAGGTTTCGCTGTCCCTCCTCGGTGCCCTGCTGCCATATTGTATGAGCGGAGGGAGGGGTCCGAATGGGAACTTGCCCTTTTTTAAGGAAATGGGCTGCCCAGCGTGTCAAAAGACGGCGCTTTACATAAAATAAACAGAAGAGATTAAAACTCTCTTTGTAACATCCCGTAAGGAGCCGATCCTTGGCGTGGATACAGTCATGCGCGGAGGTCTTCCTCCGCCTTTTTAAATCCCATTTCTAAAAACTTTGGGTGCGGCGACCCTTGCTACAATTACATATCAACTCTTCTTGATGAAGACAGGTTTCCTGTATGGATAATAAGCAGGAGGCTTTTTCTGTTGGGCGGTTCTTGCATTTGACTTGCATTTTGTTGTTAAATAGGTTTTACTTAGTTTTGTTAATGGATATTATTGAAATAAACCGTAATGTGAACAATGCGTGAGAGGAAGTGTCCTTTAGTGAGTACGCCACTCAATTTAAAGCTAGACCCTGAGAAAGTTAAAGAAATGCCAATGGTGGATCTTGCCTTTCTGGTGCTTAAAGCAGCCAATACACCGTATTATTACCGTGATCTGATGGTCGAGGTAGCCAAGTTACGCGGCATGACCGATCAAGAAAGCCAAGATACTATTGCCCAGTTATATACCGAGATTAACATTGACGGGCGTTTTGCCTGTGTCGGAACCAACCTTTGGGGACTGAAACGCTGGTATCCTCTTGAGCGCTCCGATGATCCGGTTGGTAACACTAAACGGGTGCGCATCATCAACGATGAAGACGATGATTTGGAAGATGACGATTTTGCTGATGAAGAAGAAAACTACACAGCTGAAGAAGAGGATTTCGACGCTATCGATGAAGATCGCGACGACCTCTATTCTGACGACGACAGCGAAGAAGAAGTCGACGAAGATGTCGTGATCGATGAAGATGACATAGACGAAGACGATACGGACGAAGACGATGCAGAAGATGGCGACGATGAAGATTCCGAGGATGACAAGTAAGATCAATAATCAGAAGAGTCTTGTCTGTGGCATAATTCCTCCCTTGACAGTGGGGGATCGTCAGAGTAAACTATTGCATGGGCTTATCATGTAAGTTAATAAACGTGTTTTCTAAAATAAAAAGTGCCCCGGTTCTACGGGTGTCACTTTTTTGTTTTTTTAGATGCAAAGTAGCTGTAGATTAATGGAATTTGAGGGATGACGGTTTATGTTTTCCCCGGTGAATTAAACTTTTGATTTCCCCTGTTTTGATGATAGTAAAACGGGTTACGATAAACACCATGTGCCGCTTTTATGTTTGGACTTTATTTAGGAGGGTTTTACAGTGACAAAGTATATTTTTGTAACGGGTGGCGTTGTGTCTTCCCTGGGTAAAGGCATTACCGCCGCTTCGCTGGGCAGGCTGCTCAAGAACAGAGGTCTAAAGGTAACGATTCAGAAATTTGATCCGTATCTTAACGTAGACCCTGGAACAATGAGCCCTTACCAGCACGGAGAAGTCTTCGTAACGGATGACGGTGCAGAGACTGACCTTGACCTTGGGCACTATGAACGGTTTATTGATATCAATCTGTCGAAGAACAGCAATGTGACGACAGGTAAGATCTATTCATCCGTAATCAGCAAGGAACGTCGTGGAGAGTACTTGGGTGGAACTGTACAAGTTATCCCGCATATTACGAATGAGATCAAAGAACGCGTGTTCCGCGCGGGCCGCGAGACCAACTCTGATGTAGTTATCACAGAGATCGGCGGTACTGTAGGGGATATTGAAAGTCTTCCGTTCCTGGAAGCGATTCGTCAAATCAAGAGTGATATTGGCCGGGAAAATGTGATGTATATCCACGTAACCTTGATTCCTTATATCAAGGCTGCTGGAGAAGTGAAGACGAAGCCGACACAGCATAGCGTTAAAGAGCTGCGCAGTATCGGTATTCAACCGAATGTCATCGTGTGCCGGACGGAATATGAGCTTTCCGCGGACATGAAAGCCAAAATCGCACTCTTTTGCGATATTGATGCTAATGCTGTTGTGGAATGCCGCGATGCTTCGACGTTATATGAAGTTCCATTGAACCTTCGTGATGAAGGATTGGACGAGATTGTTGTTAATCATTTGAAGCTTACAACACCTGCGCCAGATATGCGCGAATGGGAAAGTATGCTTAGCCGGATTCAGAAATTAGAGAAGACAGTAGAAATCGCAATTGTAGGTAAGTACGTAGCACTGCATGACGCTTATTTGAGCGTTGTTGAATCACTTTCACACGCAGGTTTTGCTGCGAATGCAGAGGTTAAGATCCGCTGGGTGAATGCAGAGGAAATTACGGATGAGAACGTGGACGAAATGCTGCGTGGTATTGGCGGTATTCTTGTTCCTGGTGGTTTCGGTGATCGGGGAATCGAAGGTAAAATCTCCGCTATTCGTTATGCCCGTGAGCAATTGATACCTTTCTTTGGCATTTGCCTTGGAATGCAGGTTTCTGTAATTGAATATGGCCGTTCTGTTCTTGGACTACAAGGTGCAAACAGCTCCGAAATCGATCCAAATACACAATATCCATTGATTGATTTGCTTCCTGAGCAAAAAGATATTGAAGATATGGGCGGCACTATGCGTCTTGGGTTGTATCCTTGTAAGATTATTCCGGACTCTCTGGCAATGTCTTGCTATGATGATGAACTGGTATATGAGCGTCACCGTCACCGGTATGAGTTCAACAATGCTTACCGTGACGAAATTGAAAAAGCAGGACTGGTTATCTCCGGAACTTCTCCGGATGGCCGTCTAGTTGAGATCGTAGAGCTTCCAGAGCATCCGTGGTTTCTCTCGGTTCAATTCCACCCGGAATTCACTTCGCGTCCGAACCGCCCGCAACCGCTATTCCGTGAATTTGTCAAAGCCTCTTTGACGCATTCCGAGCAGCAATAATTTATACACAGACAGAAAGAACCCTCGGTTCTTAAATAGTCGAAGAGAGCCTTCATCCGAAGGCTCTCTTTTTGTATTACCCTTTAATAGAAATATTGTAACTGACATTTATTTCATTTTAGACTCTTTATTTACCCATTTTATCCAATTAGCAGGATTTGGACAGTAAAGCACGAATAATAGGTTTCGTATGGAGTAGTTTCTAAAGGGGCCGGTCGCTGTGGAGAGCGCGGTATAGTCAATCTGCCTTAATTTCTGGGAGGGTATCGTATGGAAAAGAAGAAAGTATTAATTGTCGATGATCAGAATGGGATCCGGATTCTTCTTATGGAAGTGTTCAATAGTGAGGGATATACAACATTTCAAGCGGCTAACGGAAAATTGGCATTAGACATTGTTCGCAGCGAGTCACCCGATTTGGTCTTACTCGATATGAAAATACCGGGAATGGATGGACTCGAGATTCTGAAGCATCTAAAGGAGATCAATCCGTCCATTAAGGTCATTATGATGACGGCATATGGTGAACTGGACATGATTAAGGAGGCGACCAAGCTAGGGGCGTTAATGCATTTTACAAAGCCGTTCGACATAGACGAAATGCGCGTAGCGGTAAACATGCATCTTCATAACAAGTCTGTGGATCAATGCAGTTAGAACGGTGATTTCTGTATCGGTCCTATTTCGCGTGGTGACTCCGAAGAGGATGAGTGTAATTGTTATATGGGCTGGATAAAAATCGTCCCACCGGGACATTTTTTTGTTTACCCTATTTAGTATTTGACACAGGATGTGCTATAATAAGCCTGTATGTGATGTCGGTTTAAAAACATAGCCAACCAACATTCTTAGGAGGATGAAACCATGCCATTAGTATCTATGACAGACATGTTGAACAAAGCACTTGAAGGAAAATATGCAGTAGGTCAGTACAACATTAACAACTTGGAGTGGACTCAAGCTATTCTTGGTGCCGCTGAACAAGAAAAATCACCAGTAATCCTTGGTGTATCTGAAGGCGCAGCACGCCACATGGGCGGCTTCACTACTGTTGTTAAAATGGTTGAAGGTCTAATTATTGACATGAATATCACTGTTCCTGTAGCTATCCACCTTGACCATGGATCTAGCTTTGATAAATGTAAAGCAGCAATTGATGCTGGATTTACATCCGTAATGATCGACGGTTCCCATCACCCAATCGATGAGAACATCGATATGACTAAAAAAGTCGTTGAATATGCTCACGCTAAAGGCGTTTCTGTAGAAGCTGAAGTAGGTACTGTTGGTGGACAAGAAGACGACGTTATCGGCGGCATCATGTATGCTAAGCTTGATGAGTGCGTACGTATTGTGAAAGAAACAGGTATCGACACCCTGGCTCCTGCACTTGGTTCCGTTCATGGACCTTACCATGGCGAGCCTAACCTCGGATTCAAAGAAATGGAAGAAATCCGTGACGCTACTAACATCCCAATGGTTCTTCATGGTGGTACAGGTATTCCTGAACATGACATCAAGAAAGCCATCTCCCTGGGTACTTCCAAAATCAACGTGAACACTGAGAACCAAATCGTGTTCGCAAAAGTGGTTCGCGAAGTTCTAGCTGCTAAACCTGATGCTTACGATCCACGTACATTCATCGCACCAGGTCGCGATGCAATCAAAGAAACCGTTATTGGTAAAATTCGCGAATTTGGATCCAACAACAAAGCCTAATCATTGTAGCTTCCGCCTCAGGTGGACAAGCAATTTGTTAAAGGATAGGGCTATTACTCTGTCCAGTTGAATAGTTTGATGAGGAAAGCACACCGCTTAGCCGGTGTCTTTCCATTTTCATCACTAAAAGTCCACAGCACGTATTGCCCACCCAGCTGCAATACACGTAGGGGGAAATTGATAAATCTATGGAAAAATTAATGATTGGCGGTGGACGTCCGCTAGAGGGCGTTGTAACCATCAGTGGAGCAAAGAATAGTGCCATCGCGCTTATTCCTGCGGCAATTTTGGCCGAATCTGAAGTTGTTCTGGATAATTTACCGTCCCTTAGTGATGTAGCCGTTTACTCCGAAATCTTGCAAGAGCTTGGCGCTAATGTATCCTGGTCAGGCAATCAGATGAGAATTGACCCTTCACGTATTGTATCTATTCCAATGCCCAATGGGCCGGTTAAGAAACTTAGAGCTTCGTATTATATGATGGGAGCTCTGCTTGGAAGATTCAAAGAAGCGACAATAGGTCTTCCTGGTGGCTGTAATTTTGAACCTCGTCCAATTGATCAACATATCAAGGGATTCGAGGCTTTGGGAGCCACAGTTACCAACGAACATGGTTCTATCCACTTATATGCAAAAGAGCTACGCGGTGCGAAGATTTATCTGGACGTATCAAGCGTAGGTGCCACTATAAACATCATGCTGGCGGCTTCACGAGCCAAAGGCTCTACAATTATTGAAAATGCGGCTAAAGAGCCTGAGATTATAGATGTAGCTACCCTATTGAACTCTATGGGCGCTGTTATTAAAGGCGCTGGTACAGAAACCATCCGGATCGAAGGGGTCTCGGAAATGCACGGTTGCCGTCATTCCATTATTCCCGATCGGATTCAAGCAGGAACTTATATGATTGCCGCTGCGGCTACGCGCGGTAATGTGTTGATAGATAACGTTATTCCTAAGCACTTGGAAGCCTTAACAGCCAAGCTTTTAGAGATGGGCGTGGATATTGAAGAGCTTGATGAAAGTATCCGAGTTATAGGTAGAGCTAATTATGAACATGCAGATGTTAAAGCACTGACCTATCCTGGATTTCCTACAGATTTACAATCTCCTATGACAAGTATGCTGACACAGGCAGAAGGGGTTAGTGTGCTTAGCGATTTCGTCTACAGCAACCGCTTCAAGCATGTGCCAGAGTTGGTAAGAATGGGCGCAAAGATTCGTGTTGAAGGCCGATCTGCAATTATTGAGGGCAGTAAACTTAATGCTGCTAAAGTAAAGGCAGCTGATCTGCGTGCGGGTGCAGCCCTTGTCATTGCCGGGTTAACAGTAGAAGATGGTATTACTGAAGTGACCGGCGTAGAGTATATTGATCGTGGTTATGATAATTTAGTGAGCAACCTTCGGCAACTTGGTGCTCATGTTTGGCGTGAGAATGAATAATATTAGGATATCCCGCTTGGAAGGAGTATTAATTTGCGGCCAAACCGCATATTTCCTTCCATTTGGGGTAATACTAACCTAATGAGCATTTTAATAGAATCATATTTTTGCCTAGTAGATAGACTAGGAAGAACTCATTTAAAAATTGAATAGGTGGTTATTACATGGATCTTCAAATTTCCGATCTGGAAGAAATGAAGCTGACCGAGTTATATAAGCTGGCCAAGAAATACCAGATCCCTTATTACGGACAGCTGAAGAAACGGGAACTGATCTTTGCGATCCTTCGGGCACAGGCAGAGCAGAGCGGTCTCATGTTTATGGAAGGCGTACTAGAAATTTTGCCTGAGGGCTATGGGTTTCTTAGGCCGATTAACTATTTGCCCAGTGCTGAAGATATTTACATCTCAGCTTCACAAATTCGTAAGTTTGATCTCAGAAGCGGAGATCTTGTGTCTGGTAAATGTCGGACACCAAAAGAAAATGAACGATATTTTGGCCTGCTTCAAGTCAATGCCGTTAATGGCGAGAACCCTGCTAGTGCAGCGGAGCGTCTTCATTTTCCAGCATTAACACCACTTTATCCGCAAGACAAGCTACCGCTTGAAACATCCCCTACTCATTTGTCTACCCGAATAATGGATTTGCTCGCTCCTGTAGGTTTGGGGCAGCGGGGTTTGATTGTAGCACCTCCAAAAGCAGGAAAAACGCTCCTCTTAAAAGAAATTGCCAATAGTATTTCCACTAATAATCCTGAGATTGAGCTCTTTGTATTGCTGATTGATGAACGTCCTGAAGAAGTAACCGATATGCAGCGTTCTGTAAAAGGCGAAGTGGTTGCATCGACGTTTGATGAGCTTCCAGAGAATCATATTAAAGTGGCTGAGCTTGTGTTGCAAAGGGCACTTCGTTTAGTTGAGCACAAGAAGGATGTAGTTATTCTTTTGGATAGCATTACGCGTCTGGCGCGTGCTTATAATCTGGTGGTTCCACCATCTGGACGTACACTTAGCGGGGGGATTGACCCGGCGGCTTTTCACCGGCCGAAGCGGTTTTTTGGTTCTGCACGGAATGTGGAAGAAGGCGGCTCATTAACTATTTTGGCAACAGCATTAATAGATACTGGCTCGCGTATGGATGATATTATATATGAAGAATTTAAGGGTACCGGTAATATGGAGCTTCATTTGGACCGCAAATTGGCGGAACGCCGGATATTCCCAGCTATCGATATTCGTCGTTCAGGTACACGTCGCGAAGAAGTGCTCTTGAGCAAAGAAGAACTGGATACGATTTGGGCGATTCGCAAAAATATGAACGAGTCCTACGATTTTGTGGAGGGATTCATCAAAAAGCTGCGTGATACGAAGACTAATGCTGAGTTCTTGGCATCCTTTGACGTTGCTGGGGCAAAAACAACACCAAACGGGACTGCAAGTAACGGAGGCACCTCCAACAGCGGTACAGCTGCTCGTCGTACCACACGGGCGAAGACACCTTCAGTACCTACAACTTGAGAATTGATAATAAGAGGAGACTAACATGTATTTGGTATATGCCGACGGGCAAGGAAACGTATATGATCATCCTGAACTGTACGGGCTAGCCCGTAGTGGGGATATGATTGTTGAAATGCTGGAGGAAGAATTAATTCCATTACCAGAAGGTGCTACGCTCGTGGGCTTGCCTAGTACACGTGCTGTGGGTATGAATCCTGAGACGGGTGAAATGATGTCTTTGCCGGAAGGTTCGCAGGCTGTCGGAGCGCTGCTGCCGCAAGGCTACACTCGTCTATGTCTTCCTGGTTATGTGAAGACAGATAAGTCTTATAAGCTTCCTCTGTTTGGGTATTCGGCTGTAGTGTGGAAGGATGGCGGGTTCTATGTTGCGGCAGACCCTACCGATAATCCAGAGAAATGGAATCCACTTAATTGTGACAAAGAAGATCTTGAAGTCAGTGTTGGTGAGATGACAGCCAAATATCCTGATAACCGCCTCTATGAGCATCTTTCTAACTGTGCGCTTGGCTATGAATGCCTGACTTCCTCCAATACCTTTTTAGGGCGTTGGGAGGGCGGTGTACCCGTCTCTTATTCATGTAATGCTGGATGTTTTGGCTGTATTTCTGAGCAACCTGATGATAGCGGCTTTGTATCTCCGCAGACTCGGATGAATTTCCGGCCTACGGTCAACGAAATTTCACAAGTTATGTTGGAACATTTAAAGACGCCTGAATCGATTATCAGCTTTGGACAAGGCTGTGAAGGGGAACCTTCCACGCAGGCAAAACTTATTATAGAAGCTATTCGTGAAGTGCGCTCGATTACTGATATGGGCTATATCAATATCAACACCAATGCGGGATTAAGCGATCATATGCGAGGAATCGTTGATGCTGGGCTCGATTTGATGCGTGTCAGCACAATCAGTGCCCTTGATGACCATTATAATGCTTATTACAAACCACGCGGTTATACATTGGCCAATGTAGAAAAATCTTTGAAATACGCTGCTTCGCAGGGGGTTTACACATCGATCAATTATCTGATCTTCCCTGGAGTGACTGATCGCGAAGAAGAGATTGAAGCGATGCTGGAGTTTGTAAGACGTACTGATCTTAAGCTTATTCAGATGCGCAATCTAAACATTGACCCGGAGAGTTATTTAGAGTTGATTCCTCCTGCCCAGGGTGAAATCCTTGGGATGAAGACGATGCTTGATATTTTCCGCGATGAACTGCCGGATGTAGTTATAGGCTCTTATACACATGTGCCACCAGCAGATATGGCGCGGGCTAAGCGGCGGGGAATCAATATTTAAGCAGCTAAAATGTAAATATGAAACATATTGCCCAATTTGATATTTCGTGCTAAAATACCACAGTGTAATCATATAACTCTGGGTCCGCATGAGGCTTAGGGCATGAGAGGTGAAATTCAAAATGCAAGAAGCAATTCAACCAAAGTATAATGTAACTAAGGTAACCTGCGCATGTGGCAACACTTTCGAAGCTGGCTCTGTTAAACAAGAGCTTCGTGTCGAAATTTGCTCCAACTGCCATCCGTTCTTCACTGGCAAGCAGAAGTTCTTGGATGCCGGCGGTCGCGTTGATAAATTTAAGAAGAAATATGGTATCTAATTTGAACAGTCGCTTTGCGGCTTAACGGTTAGATTGAGCCCCCAGTTGTATAGCTGAGGGGCTCATTTTATGTCTTGGAGTTGATTTTTGTCCGAGCGTGAGCTATACTTATCTTCGCCGTGCTAGACGGGGAGGTAGCGGTGCCCTGTAACTCGCAATCCGCTGTAGCGAGGTTGAATTCCTGTTAGAGGTGCTATCGATGTGAGGCCTTGGTTCCTACGGGCTGTGTTGACAGTTGGGTCCTCCGCAATGAGTGCTTATGAACCTGGTCAGGTCCGGAAGGAAGCAGCCATAAGTAAGATTACTCTTGTGCCGGAGGGTGGCCTAACTCGAGCAGTCATGTAGGGGTGCCGCTTGGATCGTAGCCATCAATAACAGGTGCACGGTTTATAATTCTGTTTATCATAGCATCTTTGCCACAAGCAAAGATGCTTTTTGTTTTTGGTCAATAGCCGATGAATATAGTATAATAAATTTGCGACAAATGCCGGGAAAGCGGCAGCTTAAGAGAGGGTAATGCATAGTGGAACATATCGCGCTGTACCGTGCTTGGCGGCCGCAGTCGTTTCAAGACATGGTTGGACAACAGCACATTATCCAAACGCTGCAGAACGCAATTCGTGAACAGCGGGTTTCGCATGCCTATCTGTTCAGCGGTCCGCGGGGAACTGGTAAGACAAGTGCTGCTAAAGTCTTAGCTAAAGCGGTTAACTGTGAACGTGGGCCAGGTCCGGAACCTTGTAACGAATGTCCATCCTGCCTGCGAATCGCTGCGGGTAATGTAATGGATGTGCAGGAAATAGATGCGGCATCAAACCGGGGCGTAGAGGAGATCCGTGATCTGCGTGAGAAGGTGAAGTATGCACCTACCGAGGTGCGCCGTAAAGTGTATATCATTGATGAAGTGCATATGCTGACGACAGAAGCTTTTAATGCTCTATTAAAGACTTTGGAGGAACCGCCGTCACATGCGATGTTTATTCTTGCGACAACGGAACCTCACAAATTGCCGGCGACAATAATTTCCCGTTGTCAGCGTTTTGACTTCCGTAGAGTGGCGTTAGAAGAACAGACCGCCCATCTGACTGCTATTTGTGAGAAGGAAGGGATTACAGCGGATAACAACGCATTGCAGTATATTGCCCGTCTATCTGATGGTGGTATGCGTGATGCATTGAGCTTGCTGGATCAGATTTCATCCTTTACAGATGGTAATGTTACGTACGAGCAAGTGTTAGGAATGACAGGGGGAATTCCCTCCGAGCAATTTGCACGTCTTGCCACTGCCATATTAGAAGGTGATATGGGTCTTCTTCTGGAGCTCGTTGAGCAGCTTATGCATGAAGGTAAAAGTGCAGATAAATGCCTAGAGAATCTCATGTATTATTTCCGTGATTTATTGATGATTAAGATGGTACCCGAGGCCGATCAATTAACAGAGAGGGTGCTGAATCCTGCTGAATTTAAAGATATGGCCACCGCATTTTCTCGGGAGCGTCTATTTCAGATTGTAGATACAATCAATAAATACCTAGGTGAAATGAAATACGCAACACATCCTCAGACACTGTTTGAAGTGGCGCTGATGAAGCTTTGCAGCTTGCAGCAAGAGGTAAGTCAGAGCGCCGCATTTGCTCCGTTAGGTGAAACAAATGCCGGAGTAAGCGCGAATCATTCGAGCGTTGACTCTGGTGAACTGGATCTTCTCAAAAGACAGATCGCAGCACTGGAGAAGAAGCTGGAACAGGCAATGCAATCCGGTGGTATTTCCGGAGGAGGGCGTGATGGTGCTCCTGCACCGAAATCGCACGCGGTTCCAACACCGCGGGTTTCTTCAGCCTCGAAAATGCCTCCTAACGTAGATAGGTTTATTGCTGGTAAGGATAGTCCCGATTTTGCAGCTGTCTATAAACAGTGGAGCCTTGTCCTGCAGGGAGTAAAAGAGGAAAAGGTAACGGTTCATGCATGGTTTGTAGACGGTGAGCCAGTATCGATTATGGAGGATGCGGTACTTGTTGCATTCAAGAACACGATTCACCGCGATACTACTGAGAAGCCGGCAAACAGACAGGTTATTGAGAGTGTGCTTGCAGCGCGTCTAGGAAAACCTTATAGACTTGTAACCATGATGCTTCGTGACTGGAATGAAGCTGCCCAGAAGTCTGTGGGACAGACTGGCAAAGAAGAACTGCAATTGGAGCATGAACACGATACTGCAGAAGCTAAACCTGAACCTTGGATTGATGAGGCTATCCAGCTTTTTGGAGAAGACCTTGTTGTCATAAAAGAGTAATATAAACATACTAGCGCTAATTGCGCATTCCAAAGGAGAGACGATGTATGAATAATATGAACCAAATGATGAAGCAAGTTAAGAAAATGCAGGAGCAAATGCTTAAAGCTCAAGAGGAACTCGGAGGCAAGGTTATTGAGGGTTCATCAGGTGGCGGCGTAGTTACTGTTCAAGTAAACGGCCACAAAAAATTGCTGTCTATTCAAATTAAACCGGAAGCCGTTGATCCGGAAGATGTTGAAATGCTGCAAGATCTTGTAATCACTGCTGTAAATGATGCATTGACTCAAGCTGAAGAGCTTGCTAACAATGACATGGGTAAATTCACTGGTGGAATGAAGATCCCAGGCTTGTTCTAATAGCCCACTCCACTTCAGTCTAAAGGAGAATTATTAATTTGTATTATCCCGAACCGCTAGCTAAGCTGATCGATGCTTTTACGCGTTTGCCCGGGATTGGACCGAAGACAGCCGCCCGGTTAGCTTTTCATGTGCTTAACATGAAAGAGGATGAAGTCATTGATTTTGCAAAAGCGCTAGTAAGCGTCAAACGCAATCTTCACTATTGCTCGGTCTGCTGTAATATTACGGATACGGACCCATGTAAGATATGTCAGGACAAAACTAGAGATCCTTCAGTGATATGTGTGATTCAAGACTCTAAGGATTTGGTGGCTATAGAACGAACCAAGGAGTTTAATGGATATTACCATGTTCTTCAGGGTGCTATTTCACCTATGGAGGGTATCGGCCCTGATGATATTCGCCTGAAAGAATTATTGACCCGTCTGAGTGATGAGAGAGTAAGCGAGCTTATAATGGCGACTAACCCCAACATTGAGGGAGAAGCAACGGCGATGTACATTTCTCGTCTTGTTCGGCCGTTTGAGATTAAAATCACCAGGATAGCTCATGGCTTGCCTGTAGGTGGCGATCTTGAATACGCTGATGAAGTTACTTTGTCCAAAGCGTTGGAAGGCCGTCGCGAGCTATTCTAGCAGCTCTATAGTGGTATTTTTCAAAAAGGAAGCCCTCGGGTTTCCTTTTTTTTGTTCTAAGTTTGTCCCTATCCCGATATGAATGAGAATAACGAGATGTGTATTTTGCATCAAAATTATTCTGAGGAGGAATTGAAATGGGATGGTGGAGAGAGCTGTGGTGGGGAGTGGATAAGGAACAAGGCGAAAAGGAAAGTGAGGGATGGGAAACCCTCTTAGAGGTCCGTAAGGCGCATTCAGAGTGGGAGAGGGCGTACCTGATGTTCGACGAGGCGTTGGGACAGGATCAGATAGATTACGCAATATATATTTTGGAGGCCGCAGAACGTAAATATCAGATACATCTCAAACATGCAAAAAGCTTGGGGTTGAACAGCAGTCAAATATAAGGGCTTATAAATAAATGTATAAGGGGGATCTACATGCTTAGAATGATAGCTATGGGCGTATTGATATTATCCGTTATCTTATTAATTTTAGTTGTATTTAGAAAAAAGCTGGGTTTTGGGTGGCTAAGTTTATTTGGGGTTCATTTGGTATTGGCTGCACTCGGGATATATGTAGTGAACTTCTCAGGTTTGCTCACGCAGGTGTATATCCCTTTGAACCCTGCAACTATAGGCGCAGTAACGGTTCTTGGGCTTCCTGGCGTGGTGATGTTACTCGGATTAAGAATAATTTTGTTTTAATGCTTGACGTGGCTTTGAAAAATATGATACATTAAGTCTCGCCCGTTTGGACAAGCTGTTGATTAACAACTTGCTGAAATGGTCAAGCAAAAAAAGAAATTAAAAAAATGCTTGACGAAAACAAAGGCGCTGTGATATATTATAAAGGTCGCTGCTGACAAGCAACGACGACGAAAGATGAGACATTGATCTTTGAAAACTGAACAACGAGTGAGTGGGAAATCACGTAAGTGAAATCCAAATTAGAGAATTAATTTTCTCGTCAGATGTTTCAAAATGAGCATATCGCTCTTTTCAATACTAATTGGAGAGTTTGATCCTGGCTCAGGACGAACGCTGGCGGCGTGCCTAATACATGCAAGTCGAGCGGAGTTATTTTGAAAGCTTGCTTTCAAAATAACTTAGCGGCGGACGGGTGAGTAACACGTAGGCAACCTGCCCTTCAGACTGGGATAACTACCGGAAACGGTAGCTAATACCGGATAATTTCTTTTTTCTCCTGAGAGAAGAATGAAAGACGGAGCAATCTGTCACTGAGGGATGGGCCTGCGGCGCATTAGCTAGTTGGTGGGGTAACGGCCCACCAAGGCGACGATGCGTAGCCGACCTGAGAGGGTGAACGGCCACACTGGGACTGAGACACGGCCCAGACTCCTACGGGAGGCAGCAGTAGGGAATCTTCCGCAATGGGCGAAAGCCTGACGGAGCAACGCCGCGTGAGTGATGAAGGTTTTCGGATCGTAAAGCTCTGTTGCCAGGGAAGAACGTCCGGTAGAGTAACTGCTACCGGAGTGACGGTACCTGAGAAGAAAGCCCCGGCTAACTACGTGCCAGCAGCCGCGGTAATACGTAGGGGGCAAGCGTTGTCCGGAATTATTGGGCGTAAAGCGCGCGCAGGCGGCTATTTAAGTCTGGTGTTTAAACCTTGGGCTCAACCTGAGGTCGCACTGGAAACTGGGTGGCTTGAGTACAGAAGAGGAAAGTGGAATTCCACGTGTAGCGGTGAAATGCGTAGATATGTGGAGGAACACCAGTGGCGAAGGCGACTTTCTGGGCTGTAACTGACGCTGAGGCGCGAAAGCGTGGGGAGCAAACAGGATTAGATACCCTGGTAGTCCACGCCGTAAACGATGAGTGCTAGGTGTTAGGGGTTTCGATACCCTTGGTGCCGAAGTTAACACAGTAAGCACTCCGCCTGGGGAGTACGGTCGCAAGACTGAAACTCAAAGGAATTGACGGGGACCCGCACAAGCAGTGGAGTATGTGGTTTAATTCGAAGCAACGCGAAGAACCTTACCAGGTCTTGACATCCCTCTGAATCTGCTAGAGATAGCAGCGGCCTTCGGGACAGAGGAGACAGGTGGTGCATGGTTGTCGTCAGCTCGTGTCGTGAGATGTTGGGTTAAGTCCCGCAACGAGCGCAACCCTTAACTTTAGTTGCCAGCAAGTAATGTTGGGCACTCTAGAGTGACTGCCGGTGACAAACCGGAGGAAGGTGGGGATGACGTCAAATCATCATGCCCCTTATGACCTGGGCTACACACGTACTACAATGGCCGGTACAACGGGAAGCGAAGCCGCGAGGTGGAGCCAATCCCATCAAAGCCGGTCTCAGTTCGGATTGCAGGCTGCAACTCGCCTGCATGAAGTCGGAATTGCTAGTAATCGCGGATCAGCATGCCGCGGTGAATACGTTCCCGGGTCTTGTACACACCGCCCGTCACACCACGAGAGTTTACAACACCCGAAGTCGGTGGGGTAACCCGCAAGGGAGCCAGCCGCCGAAGGTGGGGTAGATGATTGGGGTGAAGTCGTAACAAGGTAGCCGTATCGGAAGGTGCGGCTGGATCACCTCCTTTCTATGGAGAATCGTTCTCTGCAATGAGAACATTCAAATCGGAAGCTTAGCTTCCACGATAGAACCCTCGGGTTCGAACACTCACTCGTGTTCAGTTTTGAAAGAGCAAGTCTCTTTCGTATGCGTTTGGTGGCGATAGCGGAGGGGTTCCACACGTACCCATCCCGAACACGACCGTTAAGCCCTCCAGCGCCGATGGTACTTGGACCGAAGGGTCCTGGGAGAGTAGGACGTTGCCAAGCGGACAACCAATTCATTGGTTGATTCACAATGTTATATATGTTATATGGGCTTTTAGCTCAGTTGGTTAGAGCGCACCTCTGATAAGGGTGAGGTCGGTGGTTCGAGTCCACCAAGGCCCACCATATAACACTATAGAGTAATTTTATGGGGCCATAGCTCAGCTGGGAGAGCGCCTGCCTTGCAAGCAGGAGGTCAGCGGTTCGATCCCGCTTGGCTCCACCATAAATTTTTAAATGAATAACTTTTTCAACTTGATCCTTGAAAACTGGATACCGAAACGAATTTGCGTTTTAGAACATCTTTTAGCAACTTGTGCAAACAAGTAAATGTTATTAGTGAGATGATTCCAAAGAGAATGTCATCGTATGATATTTTCCTGCGGAAGAATCAAGGTTAAGCTAATAAGAGCACACGGAGGATGCCTAGGCGCCAGGAGCCGACGAAGGACGTGGCGAACAACGAAACTGCCTCGGGGAGCTGTAAGCAAGCTTTGATCCGGGGGTGTCCGAATGGGGAAACCCAGCTGTGGTAATTCGCAGTTACTCATTTCTGAATACATAGGAAATGTAGAGGCAGACCAGGGGAACTGAAACATCTAAGTACCCTGAGGAAGAGAAAACAATAGTGATTCCGTCAGTAGCGGCGAGCGAACGCGGAACAGCCTAAACCTAAGAGCTTGCTCTTAGGGGTTGTGGGACGTCTCACATGGAGTTACAAAGGAATATGGTAGGTGAAGAGGTCTGGAAAGGCCCGCGATAGAGGTAAAAGCCCTGTAACCTAAACTGTGTTCTCTCCGAGACGGATCCCGAGTAGTGCGGGGCACGTGAAACCCCGTATGAATCCAGCAGGACCATCTGCTAAGGCTAAATACTACCTGGCGACCGATAGTGAAACAGTACCGTGAGGGAAAGGTGAAAAGCACCCCGGAAGGGGAGTGAAATAGAACCTGAAACCGTGTGCTTACAAAAAGTCAGAGCCCGATCTATGGGTGATGGCGTGCCTTTTGTAGAATGAACCGGCGAGTTACGTTTAACATGCAAGGTTAAGCCGAGAAGGTGGAGCCGCAGCGAAAGCGAGTCTGAATAGGGCGAATTAGTATGTGGACGTAGACCCGAAACCGTGTGATCTACCCCTGTCCAGGGTGAAGGTGCGGTAACACGCACTGGAGGCCCGAACCCACGTACGTTGAAAAGTGCGGGGATGAGGTGGGGGTAGCGGAGAAATTCCAATCGAACTCGGAGATAGCTGGTTCTCCCCGAAATAGCTTTAGGGCTAGCCTCGGTATAAGAGTAGTGGAGGTAGAGCACTGATTGGGTGCGGGGTCCGCAAGGATTACCAAGCTCAGTCAAACTCCGAATGCCATATACTTATTGCCGGGAGTCAGACAGTGAGTGCTAAGATCCATTGTCAAAAGGGAAACAGCCCAGACCATCAGCTAAGGTCCCCAAGTGTGTGTTAAGTGGGAAAGGATGTGGAGTTGCACAGACAACCAGGATGTTGGCTTAGAAGCAGCCACCATTGAAAGAGTGCGTAATAGCTCACTGGTCGAGTGACTCTGCGCCGAAAATGTAACGGGGCTAAACACACCACCGAAGCTATGGCTAGATACGTATGTATCTGGGGTAGGGGAGCGTTGTGTAGGGGTTGAAGGTGTACTGAAAAGAGCGCTGGACACTACACAAGTGAGAATGCCGGTATGAGTAACGAAAAGATCAGTGAGAATCTGATCCGCCGAAAGCCCAAGGTTTCCTGAGGAAGGCTCGTCCGCTCAGGGTAAGTCGGGACCTAAGGCGAGGCCGAAAGGCGTAGTCGAAGGACAACAGTTTGAAATTACTGTACCACCGTAATCCGCTATGAGCGATGGGGTGACGCAGGAGGGTAGTGACGCGGACTGATGGATGTCCGTCTAAGCAGTGAGGCTGATGTGTAGGCAAATCCGCACATCATTAAGGCTGGGCTGTGATGGGGAGCGAAAATTATAGTAGCGAAGGTCATGATCTCACACTGCCAAGAAAAGCCTCTAGCCAGGAGAAGGTGCCCGTACCGCAAACCGACACAGGTAGGCGAGAAGAGAATTCTAAGGCGCGCGGAAGAACTCTCGTTAAGGAACTCGGCAAAATGACCCCGTAACTTCGGGAGAAGGGGTGCCCCGGTAGTGTGAATAGCACGAGGGGGCCGCAGTGAAAAGGCCCAAGCGACTGTTTAGCAAAAACACAGGTCTGTGCGAAGCCGCAAGGCGAAGTATACGGGCTGACGCCTGCCCGGTGCTGGAAGGTTAAGGGGAGTGGTTAGGGGTAACCCGAAGCTATGAACCGAAGCCCCAGTAAACGGCGGCCGTAACTATAACGGTCCTAAGGTAGCGAAATTCCTTGTCAGGTAAATTCTGACCCGCACGAATGGCGTAACGACTTGGGCGCTGTCTCAACGAGAGATCCGGTGAAATTTTAATACCTGTGAAGATGCAGGTTACCCGCGACAAGACGGAAAGACCCCATGGAGCTTTACTGCAGCTTGATATTGAATTTGGGTACGATCTGTACAGGATAGGTGGGAGCCGTAGAAATCGGAGCGCAAGCTTCGGTGGAGGCGCCGTTGGGATACCACCCTGATCGTATCTAGGTTCTAACCTAGTGCCCTTACCGGGTACGGGGACCGTGTCAGGCGGGCAGTTTGACTGGGGCGGTCGCCTCCTAAAGAGTAACGGAGGCGTTCCAAGGTTCCCTCAGAATGGTTGGAAATCATTCGCAGAGTGCAAAGGCATAAGGGAGCTTGACTGCGAGACCTACAAGTCGAGCAGGGACGAAAGTCGGACTTAGTGATCCGGTGGTACCGCATGGAAGGGCCATCGCTCAACGGATAAAAGCTACCCTGGGGATAACAGGCTTATCTCCCCCAAGAGTCCACATCGACGGGGAGGTTTGGCACCTCGATGTCGGCTCATCGCATCCTGGGGCTGAAGTAGGTCCCAAGGGTTGGGCTGTTCGCCCATTAAAGCGGTACGCGAGCTGGGTTCAGAACGTCGTGAGACAGTTCGGTCCCTATCTGTCGTGGGCGCAGGAAATTTGAGAGGAGCTGTCCTTAGTACGAGAGGACCGGGATGGACGTACCGCTGGTGCACCAGTTGTTCCGCCAGGAGCATGGCTGGGTAGCTACGTACGGACGGGATAAGCGCTGAAAGCATCTAAGCGTGAAGCCCCCCTCAAGATGAGATTTCCCAATTAGTAAGACCCCTTGAAGACGACGAGGTAGATAGGTTGGAGGTGGAAGTGCAGCAATGCATGGAGCTGACCAATACTAATCGGTCGAGGGCTTATCCTATAGTTAGAATGCAGATTCGTTTCGGATTCAGTTTTCAGGGAGTCAAATTCCTGTTTGGATTGCTGTGGTACTGATATCGTTTGGAGAGATACCCAAGTGGCTATAAGGGGACCCTCTGCTAAGGGGTTAGACTGCGTAAGCGGTGCGTGGGTTCGAATCCCACTCTCTCCGCCATTTTCAATCCATAGCAATACTAATTATTGTGGCGGTGTAGCTCAGCTGGCTAGAGCGTACGGTTCATACCCGTGAGGTCGGGGGTTCGATCCCCTTCGCCGCTACCATAATACCTGGAGGCTTAGCTCAGCTGGGAGAGCATCTGCCTTACAAGCAGAGGGTCGGGGGTTCGATCCCCTCAGCCTCCACCATTTTCATCTTTTTAGAATTGCTTTTACACCGTGCCGGTGTAGCTCAACTGGTAGAGCAACTGACTTGTAATCAGTAGGTTGGGGGTTCAAGTCCTCTCGCCGGCACCATTTTTAATTAATGCGGAACCGTGGTGTAGTTGGCCTAACATGCCTGCCTGTCACGCAGGAGACCGCGGGTTCGAATCCCGTCGGTTCCGCCATTTTTTCCACAAAATGAGTGGGAAGTGTAAGACTTTTCCGCTTAATTGTCATGTAATCTTATGGCTCGGTAGCTCAGTCGGTAGAGCAGAGGACTGAAAATCCTCGTGTCGGCGGTTCGATTCCGTCCCGAGCCACCTTTTTTGGGGGATTAGCGAAGTGGCCAAACGCATCAGACTGTAAATCTGCTCACGTACGTGTTCGGTGGTTCGAATCCATCATCCCCCACCATTTATGAGCCATTAGCTCAGTTGGTAGAGCACCTGACTTTTAATCAGGGTGTCGAAGGTTCGAGTCCTTCATGGCTCATCCCAAACAGAAAGTCATCACCTTAGGGTGGTGGCTTTTTTTGTGTTTTTATGTCGTATTATAGTAGCGCGCTGCTGCAGTGATTAACATAATATTAGAGAATATGCTAAAATAGGCGAAAAGAGCAAAAGTGGTGGAGTATGGTGACTATGGATAGCGAAACATTGCGAAAAAAGTTAGAGCAGCTCACCGGAAAGAAAACCGGAATCAAGCAGTTAGGGAGGCAACATTCAGCTTCTCTTTTTAGCCTGGGATTGGAAGCACAAGAACAGCCGGTAATCCATGAAGGTCATCTTTGGGCACCATTATATGAGACTGATGGACGTGTAACCGCTGTCTGGGTGGAATTGGATGGACTTAACTCTTTGGAAATACAATTAGTGAATTATGCAGTTCGAAACTTTGCAATTGCACTAAAAGCTACTGGGGTTAGAGAAGAAGGGGAAGCGGAGGCTCGGCAGCTGGGTACCTGGTTGAACACCGAACTGGAGCAAGAGAAAAATGACTCTGAGATACCCGATGAGATGGCTCTAAAGGGACGTTTATTCGGAGATATGGTTCCATTCCTACTTAGCAGTGAGAATGCACATAGCCCGCAGATCACTTATCGTTCCTTAATGAAGCTGCTGCGCAGCTATTTTGAGAATGAAATTCTGCTTATACCTCTTCAAGAAAAAGAATGGTTAATATTGGCCCGGAAGGAACTACTCACGGGCGGAGATGATAAGGATGAGGAAGAAGAGAGTGTAGATGAAATTCTGGCTCAGACCAGTATGGGCTTACACGAACTGATAGCCAGCGAATGGGTAGGTGTATTCCATTTGGCTGTAGCTCCGGCTATAGTCCCTGTTAAGGGATTGACGGGATCCGTGGCCTTGCTGAGGGAGACCATTGTACTCGGACGTATTTTCCAAGTGGGTGAATATATTCATTTACCTTGGGAGCTGCATTTGGAACGTTTGGTTAACAGCATTCCTGATGCACGGCGTAAACAGTTACTTGGACAGATTGGCGACTATTCTTCCGTATTATCGGATAAAGAGATGCTGATGACCCTGGAGACGTTTTTTGAGATGGATTGTAATGTAAGTGAAACAGCCAAGAAGTTATATATTCATCGCAACACGCTTTTATACCGTCTGGACAAGATAAAACAGGAGACGGGTGCCGATGTGCGTAGCTTTGGGGACGCTGCTATTGTGAAGCTTACTATGCTTTTGTATAAAGTGACGAAAAGGAAATAGGTTTTTTGTGAACGTTACAAATAGCCACCGTGTCCCGTCTAGGGTAATATAAATGTACAAGGAAAAAAGAATTTTTCAATTAATCAATAATTAACTCGAGGGGGAAATACAATGGCAGGCGTACGTTTAGAGCATATTTTCAAAAAATACCCGGGTTCAGATAAAGCAACAGTAATGGATATCAATCTTGATATTAAAGATAAGGAATTTCTAGTATTGGTTGGACCATCCGGTTGCGGTAAATCCACAACTTTGCGTATGATCGCTGGTCTGGAAGAAATCTCCGAAGGTAAAATGTACATTGGCGATCGTGTAGTCAACGACGTTGCACCTAAAGACCGCGATATCGCGATGGTATTCCAATCCTACGCCCTGTATCCGCATATGAGCGTATACCAAAACATGGCTTTCGGTTTGAAACTTCGTAAAGTGAAGAAAGATGAAATCGACAAGAAAGTACGTGAAGCTGCTAGAATTCTCGATATCGAGCATTTGCTAGATCGTAAACCAAAAGCACTTTCCGGTGGTCAACGCCAACGTGTCGCTTTGGGACGCGCTATCGTACGTGATCCACAAGTCTTCTTGATGGATGAGCCTCTTTCCAACTTGGATGCTAAACTTCGTGGTCAAATGCGCGCTGAAATCACTAAACTGGTTAAACGCCTTGAAACCACTTGTATCTACGTAACGCATGACCAAACAGAAGCTATGACAATGGGTGACCGTATCGTAGTTATGTATGATGGTATCATTCAACAAGCTGCTTCCCCTGAAGAGTTGTACAATGAACCAACTAACCTGTTCGTAGCTGGATTTATCGGATCCCCTACAATGAACTTTATCAATGGTACTTTGTCCGAAGCAAACGGTTCTATCCGTTTCCGCGCTGAGAACCTTGATGTTGAAGTACCAGGCGGAAAAGCTCAAATCATCCGCAGCAAAGGCTACATTGGCAAAGAAGTAATTATGGGCGTTCGTCCAGAAGATATCCATGAAGAGCCAGTATTCTTGGAAGCTTCCCCGAACACAATCTTTACTTCATTGGTTGATGTAACTGAAAACCTTGGTCACGAAATGCTCCTTTACTTGAGCGGCCTTGGTAAATCTACTGTAATCGCTCGTGTAGATGGACGTTCCACTACTCGCGAAGGCAGCAAGCCAAAATTGGCTATCGATATGAACAAAGTTCACTTCTTCGATAAAGAATCCGAAGTTAACATTCTGTTGGGATAAGATCGCAGGATCTTTTCTCTCTTGATAAAGCCACCCGAAAGGGTGGCTTTATTGTTTAATTAGGGTCGTAATGGATAGGCGTTAAGATTGCATTCACAAGCGTTATCAATTAAGATAGCAGGAGAATTACCTCCGGAATTGTAATGAGATCGCTGTCAACCGGACGCAGTAAGCGGACATATACCGCAGGTGACGAAAGGACGAATTTACATGGCTAAGAAAGTAAAAGTATCTGAATTGGTACAACATTTTCAATTAGAGGTTATTTCCGGCCAGGAAGGTCTAAAACGACCTATTACGGTCGATGACCTGAATCGCCCTGGACTAGAGATTGCTGGTTATTTCGAATATTATCCGGAAGAACGTGTTCAACTATTAGGTAAGACAGAACTCGCATTCTTCTCCATGCTGCCTGAAGCTGAACGTAAAAGTAGGCTTCGTGGAATCTGTAATGACAATACCCCTTGTATCGTAATTACCCGTAGTTTGGATGTGCCACAGGAGTTAATTGATATAAGTAATGAAAAGGGACTTCCTGTGCTTCGTAGCTCGATGGCTACGACTATTTTCTCCAGCCGTTTGACGAGCTTCTTAGAAGGGAGATTAGCCCCTACAGCAACGATTCATGGTGTACTCTGTGATGTATATGGTGTAGGTATGCTGATTACTGGTAGTAGTGGTATTGGTAAGAGTGAGACAGCCCTTGAACTTGTAAAACGTGGACATAGACTGATCGCTGATGATGCCGTGGAAATCCGCCAGACTTCAGATAACCAGCTGCATGGTACAGCCCCTGAGTTGATCCGTCACTTGTTGGAAATTCGCGGAGTAGGTATCATTAACGTAATGACACTTTTTGGTGCGGGTGCTATCCGTAATCATAAACGGATTACACTTGTCGTTAGATTAGAGGCTTGGCAGCAAGACAAGCAGTATGACCGGCTTGGACTTGATGAGGAAACAACGCGGATTATTGATACCGATGTTCCACTTGTAACCATTCCTGTACGTCCAGGACGTAACCTTGCCGTTATTATTGAGGTTGCTGCGATGAACTATCGCCTGAAGCAAATGGGCTTTAATGCAGCCCTGCAGTTTACGAATAAGTTAACTGCGACCATATCTGAGGATATGGACGATCTCGATTAGGAGTGTGAGACAATGTTCCCATTAGCAATAGATCCTATTGTATTCTCAATTGGATCACTACCTGTACACTGGTACGGGTTAATACTAGGGGTCGGTGCACTCGCGGGATTATTTCTTGCGATCCGCGAGGGCAAACGGTTCGGAATCCCGCAAGAATTCTTTATGGATATGCTGCTACTGGGTGTACCCTCGGCAATTATAGGGGCACGGATTTATTTTGTAGCTTTTAAATGGGACGATTATAAGCATAATCTGATAGACGTCTTTAAGATCTGGAATGGCGGCATCGCCATTTACGGCGCATTAATAGGAGCGATTATTTGCGGAATTATTTATTTCCGTTATAAGGGTTACCCTTTCTGGCGTATTGTTGATATTTGTGCACCTGGACTACTGGCGGGTCAAATGATTGGCCGCTGGGGAAACTTTGTCAACCAAGAGGCATACGGCAGCGTAGTTGAGGAATCTTTTTTACGGGATAAACTGCATTTACCTGACTTCATCGTTAATCAAATGTACATAGGAGATGCTTTTCATCATCCGACCTTCCTGTATGAATCTCTTTGGAGCTTACTAGGGATTGCGTTATTGATGGTTCTCCGTCGTCAGAAGTTTGTACGTGCTGGAGAAATCTTTATGTCTTACTTTATATGGTATTCCATCGGTCGGTTCTTCATCGAGGCTGTGCGTACTGACAGTTTAGCTTTTAACGGAAGTGCAGGACTGGCTTCGTTTATAAACGGCTTATGGAGTCCGATGGAATGGTTAGGTTTTGAACAAGGATATCTGGATCCTGCCTATGGTAATATTCGTATTTCTCAGCTGCTTTCTCTACTTATTATTGTGGCAGCTATATTGCTGATCGTTATTCGCAGAGTAACCGGAGAGCCTAAAGCACATTATTCTGACCCTATCGTATGTACTAAACCGATCCAAGCAGATACTGTAGTGCCAGAAAGCGCAGTAAATACACCGCAGAAAACTCGTCAAGGAACACAACCTGAGCAAGGACAGCCAGCGGATGGAGATAAGAAGGAGCAGTAAAACTTATGATAGAATGCGTTCTTTTTGATCTGGATGGAACGATTGTCGATACGAATGAGCTAATCATTAGCTCATTTATGTACGCGCTGAAGGACAATGGTCTGGCTCCACTGACCAGAGAAGAGATAATTCCGCATATGGGAACAACCCTTCAGCAACAGATGAGAGTATTCTCTGGACTAGAGGATGTAAATGGTACGTTAGAAAAGTCCTATCGTTCTTATAATAATGAGCATCATGATGAGTTAGTGCGTTCCTTTCCGCTTGTAAAGGAGACCATAGAGGAGCTCTCGCGTCGTGGGATCAAACTTGGGATTGTAACTACTAAGATCCGTCCAACAACGATCAAGACCCTGGAAAGGTTCGATTTGCTTAAGTACATGGATACGATTGTGACTGTGAACGATGTTACTGAACCAAAGCCACATCCGGAGCCCGTACTGACAGCGGTCCACAACCTTGGTGTTGATCCTCGCAAAACCTTAATGATAGGTGACAGTGCAGTTGATATTCAATCAGCCAAAGCTGCCGGTGTATACGCTGCTGGAGTATCTTGGTCTTTGAAGGGCGAGGATACGCTCCGCAAGTATGATCCGGACTTTATCATCCATAACATGAAGGATATTATAGAAATTATGGAGCGAGGAACGAATGAATCGTGAGAAACGTAACCCGTTATCCAGTAGAAGGTCATAACTCACTTTGGTATATTTACCGTACGGTCAGCCCTTGGAAGGGTGTCCGCAACTTTATTTTTATTCAGATTGCCCGCTATTGTCCGATTCTACCGTTAAAGAATTGGATCTATCGACGGATGCTGGGGATGAAGGTTGGTAAACACACGGCTTTTGGTCTTATGGCAATGGTGGATGTGTTTTTTCCGGAGAAAATAACGGTAGGTGAGAATTCTATTATTGGTTATAACACGACGATTCTGGCGCATGAGTATCTGATCAAGGAATATCGTCTGGGCGAAGTGGTGATCGGTGAAAATGTATTGATCGGCGCGAATACAACGATTCTTCCCGGTGTAACCATTGGAGATTGGGCAGTTATAGCTGCTGGCTCCGTGGTGCACAAAAATGTGGCGGCTGGCTCTTTTGTCGGAGGCAATCCTCTGCGAGAGCTGCGCCCCTCTTCAACGGAAGAACATTCGGAACAAGTGTAAACGATGCTTTTTTAACCCTGCAGTTACATATTGCGTTTTTTTAGCGCAGGTTCTGCAGGGTTTCTTGCGTCTTAGAGAAGATTATTAAGGAAACTTTAAGTTCTTCTTAAGTTTTTAGAACAGATACATTCGATATAATTAGCGTTAGTGATAAGGCGAATCCCACGCTAGGCATTCAGCTTCAAATATCAGAATGTAAAATCAGCAGGTGCAGGCTTCCTGGTATTTTCAGTTTCCACATTCCGCTTAGCGTCTCTATGAACAACCATCATAGTAGAGAAGAGGAATATAATATGAACACTGCGAGACAGGAAAGGCTGCCCCAGCTGGATATTTTCAGAGCATTAGCGATCTTAGGCGTATTGCATGTGCATTCCTCATCTTTTGCCGCTGGAGAGCAGGCACTGCATTCCCCTTATTATTACTGGCTGAACTGGATCAACATTTTCTTTAAATTCGGTACGCCCTCATTTATTTTTCTGAGCAGCTTTGTATTGTTTTATAATTATTATGGGCGTCCTGTGACACGCAGCTTGATTATTAATTTCTACCGTCGTCGATTAAAGTATATTTTATTACCTTATCTGCTAGCCTCTATGGGCTATTACGCACTAACCTTATATGTGAACGGACGATTGACCCAGAACCTCGGTGGCAACCTGTACAGCTTTATTAGAGCGTTATTCTCAGGTTCCGCATATGCGCATTTGTATTTTGTATTTATCAGCATTCAGTTTTATTTGCTTTTTCCAGTACTGCTTAAGCTACTCCAGAGTTCCCGCTTTTTAATTAAATGGGCGGTTCCGCTCGGATTGGCACTTCAGTGGGGGTTTATTTTCTGGAATAAATACGAACTGCACATTGTTGAAAAAGGGAGCCTCGCGATCTCTTATCTGGCTTATTATATGATGGGTGCTTATATCGCAATTCACTTTGAGAAGGTGAAGACTTGGCTGATGAAGCCATGGAGAGAGCTAACTGCCAGGCAAAAAGGATGGACTGCCCTGTTAGTGAGCGGGTGGTTAATTGCAGCCTTTATCCATGTGCAGCTATGGTATGTGGCCCGCCATTTTGGGGTGTGGACGGATTCGCTGTGGTACGAGCTACTATGGAATGTCCATACGATGTTATCAGCATTGGTTCTGTTGTATGCTACATTCCTGATCTATCGTAAGGCCTCTCGCGGGATTGTTGCTTTTTTAACACGTTTGGGTGAACTCTCATTTGCGATATATTTGATTCATCCGCTATTGCTGGCGGTATATCGCAGGTTCCGATATCAGATTCCCCTAGAGTCGCTAACATATGTTTTGTTCATCTACGGAGGGCTTGTGGTCGCACTGGGAGGGAGCTGGCTTATTGTGCAGTTTGCTTTCCGGCGAGTCCCGGGTTCATGGATTATTTTTGGAAGCGTGCCTCGCTCTTTGGAATCCAGTCCGCAGGAAAAGTCAGGTTATATCCCTGAGGAACGGGCAAAGGGGTTCGTGCAGCAGGAGAAATAGCGTTAGAAGAAGGTCTGATACACGCACACGCTTAAACGTGGGGAAGTAGCCTTCATAATATTTGATTAAAAAGGCATCACTTCGATGCGGAGCTTAACAGGAGGAAAGATTATGAGACAAAAAGAAAGAATTCCGCAGCTGGATATTTTTCGGGCGATTGCTATTTTTGCAGTGCTGGCTATTCATGCTACTTCACGAACGTTGGCGGAGACACTAGGTACAAACATGTTTCATCCGTTCTTATTTATTAATAAATTCAGCCAGTTCGCCGTACCTTCATTCATATTTTTGAGTGGGTTCGTGCTCTTCTATAACTATATTGACCGTCCGCTGGGTGGCAAAACGCTAGGAAAGTTCTACACTAGAAGGCTGCTTTATATTATTGTGCCTTATGTAGTATTTTCACTGCTGTATTTTGCGTTAAAAATGAATGCCGGGAATACTTGGGGCTTACCTCCGGGGGAGATGGCTTCTAAGCTATGGAAGTATTTATGGACAGGAACGGCATATACGCATCTGTATTATATTATTATCATTATTCAGTTTTACGTGTTATTTCCGCTCATTTTGTGGTGTTTGCAAAAGGTTCGTCATCTGGCGGCTTGGGCGCCACTGATCGGGTTATTACTACAGTGGGGTTTTGTGTTGCTGAATAAATACATGACCAATCACGGGTATTGGCAGTTATCCAAGGGGAGTCTGGCGATCACTTACTTCTCGTATTTCCTGCTGGGTGCTGGGATTGCAGTGTATTACTCTTCTTTGAAAAAATGGTTAGTGCCTTCACGTGAAGGCTGGCGCGCCGGTAAAGGTCCGGTTTGGATTACTTTGTGGTTGTTATGGATTGTAGCAGGGGTTGTTCATGTTGAGCTATGGTTTAACAATTACACGAAAAAAACTGTCATCAACAGCTTATGGTATGAGGGTTTCTCTAATTTACATGCGCTGCTCTCTTGTGTGGTGCTGTTGCAAATCTCCTTCTTGCTCTATGGGGCGGGTCGTAGCTTGCTGACAAGACTTTTGGTATCCGTGGGAGCATGCTCCTTCGGAATTTATCTATTGCACCCTATGCTGCTGTATTTCTATAGAAAATTACCGTTTCACGGGGGTTCTCTTGCGTACATCGCAGCGATTGTAGGAGGATGGCTTGTTGCGCTGCTGGTTTCATGGCTGGCAGTGGCTCTCGTCTTCCGGTATGTGCCTGCGTCTTGGATTATTTTCGGATCAGGCGCACAAAAGAAAGCAAAAACAGGCTCCATAAGCGCATAGTCTACTGCTAGGTAATATAAAAGCGCCGGTCTCCCGTATATGCGGGTTGACCGGCGCTTTTATTTTTTGTCTATTCTCCAGCTTGTTCCCGCTGAAACTCCGCAATAGCTTGATACTGGCTTTCCAGACTACGGTAGACGGAAATATAAATCGGCAGCAGCTGCTTGTACACTTTGGTATGTTCATCAATCGGATCATGCTGGTAAGTTGAACCGATCATGTCGAATACAACATCGAAGGAGTCCACGCGGCCCGTTGCGTAAAGACCAAGCACTACTGCTCCGAGGCAGGAGCTTTCAATACTCTCCGGAATGATGACCTCTTGATCAAAAATATCAGACATCATCTGCCGCCAGACTGAGGAACGGGCGAAGCCGCCTGTAGCCAGAATTTTGCTAGGACGCCCGATTTGCTCTTCCATAGCCAGCAGAACCATATACATATTGAAGATTACGCCTTCTAGTACCGAGCGAATCATATGCTCCTTATGGTGATTCATAGAAAGGCCGAAGAAGGAGCCACGAGCATCAGGATTCCACAGCGGTGCCCGTTCACCAGTTAAGTAAGGATGGAATAGAAGACCACCGCTACCTGCCGGAACTTGTTCCGCGATGCGCGTTAGAACCTCGTAAGGGTCAATGCCAAGACGTTTGGCGGTTTCGACTTCAGAAGCAGCGAACTCATCCCGTACCCAGCGGAACAGCATACCACCGTTATTAACGGGCCCTCCGATCACCCAATGTTTTGGGGTTAAGTTATAACAGAAGGTCCGTCCTTTAGGGTCGGTAAGCGGGTGATCCACTACGGTGCGAATCGCTCCGCTTGTTCCAATCGTTGCGGCCACTACACCGGGTTTAATCGCGCCTACGCCAAGGTTGGACAAGACGCCATCACTGGCTCCTACGACAAAAGGTGTCGTCGGGAGCAGTAATAGCTCCTCTGCTAGACCGGGAAGCAGGCCTTGCATGATCTCTGTGGTGGGAACAAGCCGTGAGAGTTGATCTGGTGAAATATGGGCTATCTCCAGGGCCTCTTGATCCCACTCCAAAAGTTCAAGGTTGAGCATGCCTGTAGAAGAGGCAATGGAATGATCGATGATGTATTCGCCGAACAGCCGAGCGAATATGTATTCTTTTATAGAAATGAATTTATAGGTTTGTTGAAACAACTGAGGCTGCTCTTCCCGAAGCCACATTAGCTTGGTAATCGGTGACATAGGATGAATAGGCGTTCCTGTGCGCAAATACAACTCATGTCCGTTGAACTCGTTCTTCAGGCGAAGTGCAGATCCGGCACTACGGTTGTCAGCCCAAGTGATGCAGGCAGTAAGTGGTTTACCCAGCTGATCAATTGCAATGACACTGTGCATGGCTGAACTGAAGGAGACGAATAGGATCTTATCTGGAGTTACGGCGCTTTGCCGCATGACATTAGAGAGGGTATGAAAGACTGCACGTAGGATTTGCTCTGGGTCCTGCTCCGCTATAGAAGGGGAGGGTTGATGCAAGGGATAACCCATATTCGCTTGTGCAACTATGGCTCCATTCTCCTCGAAGAGAACTGCCTTTGTACTTGTAGTACCAATATCAACGCCAATCATATAGGATTTAGTCAAGCGTTAGCCCTTCTTTCTAGTTGAAAGTATATTTTTAGAACACCAATTACAAAATTATGAAGTACAATCGTATTAGCTCATTATAGTATTCGATAAGCGGGGAGGCAAAAATAAAGAAAATGCCAAACGCTCGACTAAGGGTTTGATTGACGAAAAAGCAGTGAACATGATACGATATTGAAAATACTTTAATTTGCTACCACTTTACCATAGTAAAGTAAACATAAACAGTATCTAATGATAACTGACGAGGTGAACAATGAAGATGTCCAAACCAAAGGGATTTGAGAAGCCGTCTGGCGTTCGGGACTATCTGCCCCGGGCCGTAACGAAATTGCGCAAAATTGAGAACGATGTACTGCATTGCATGAGTCGCTGGGGATATCAGCAAATGATGACTCCAACGTTGGAATATTACGATACAGTTGGCGTGGCTAGCTCTACGTCGGACCAGAAGCTCTATAAATTACTTAACAATCGTGGTCAGGCTTTGGTGCTTCGATCAGAAATGACTGCCCCGGTTGCCCGTGTTGTTGCCTCTCTATTGAAGGATGAGCCACTGCCATTGCGTCTGTCATATCACGCGAATGTATTCCGTGCCATTGAGGAAGAAGCGGGGCGGGAAGCGGAGTTCTTCCAGACAGGTGTAGAGCTGGTAGGTGATGATTCACCTGAAGCCGATGCGGAGGTAGTTGCGCTTGCTATTTCTTCGCTGCAAGCCGCGGGTGTGAAGTCTTTTAAGATCGCTATGGGGCATGTAGGCTTTCTGAATGGGTTATTTCAAGAGGCACTTCCTGAACTGCCTGAGGCTCAAGAGGAGCTGAAAAGTCATTTGCTGGGCCGTGACTATGTTTCTTTCCGGGAGACTTTACGGCGGCTGGATCTTACAGAAGCGCAGAAGAACGAACTGGATGGGCTGCTGCGTCTGCGCGGAGGCAAGGAGATTTGTGGACAGGCGCTAGAGCTGAGCAATCATCCGCTCGCGCGTCATTCGATTGATCATTTGTGCAAGGTGTGGGAGGTGCTGGTCTCTTACGGCGTATCACAGCATGTACTGATTGATCTGACGATGATCGGGGACTTTTCCTATTATACAGGCATGACTTTTGAAGGTTATGCAGCGGAGTTAGGATTTCCGGTATGCAGTGGTGGTAGATATGACAATCTGCTGCAACAGTTTGGGCGTCCGATCCCATCCACAGGATTTTCCTTAAAAACGAATCGCATCTTGGATGGTGTAACTGGAGTGGTCGAAGAGCAAGAGCTGCCTATTTTGATCCAATATGATGCGATTCGCAGAAAAGAAGGCTTGGAAGAGGCAACACGCCTGCGGTCAGAGGGTCATGCAGTCGTTACTAGACTTGCTGCAGGTCCAGAAGAGCTTGAAACGGTGAAGCGTTTGGATACGGACACGGTTGAAGCAGAGGGTGTACGGTACGGTGAGATCTATACATTCGTATCTTTTGTAAGTGAGCATGGCTGAGGATATCGCTAGTACAAAAAGCGAATAACATAAATTTTGCATGGAGATGGAAAAGGAGGCAACTTAACAATGGCACAGATATTGAAGGTGGCTATGCCAAAAGGCCGGATTTACGAAAAGGCTGCTGAGCTGTTCCGCCAGGCAGGTCTTCCGATTCCACCGGACGGTGAGGCATCACGCAAGCTTGTTATTCCGCTGCCTGAGGCAGGGATGGAGTTTATATTGGCGAAACCAGTAGATGTACCTACATATGTAGAATATGGCGTGGCGGATATTGGGATCGTGGGCAAGGATGTTTTGCTGGAGGAAGATCGTGATGTATACGAGCTGCTTGATCTTGGCATTGCCCGCTGCCGGATGTCGATCATCGGATTGCCGAACTGGCAGCCGGGAATTCAGCAGCGTGTAGCGACGAAATATCCGAATGTAGCTTCAAGGTATTTTAGGGAGCAGGGCCAACAGGTCGAGGTAGTGAAGCTAAATGGATCCATCGAGCTTGCACCACTGATTGGTCTGGCCGATCGTATTGTGGATATGGTAGAGACCGGGCAAACGCTGCGGGACAACGGATTAATCGAAATGAAGAGTATATTCGAAATTACAAGCCGCCTGGTGGCGAATCGTGTGAGCTATCGGATGAAAAATGAAGAGATACAGCAACTGTGTGACCGACTACAGGCAGTTATAGGGCAACCTAATTTGCGGTAGGCGGCAACAGATGTTAGGGGTAAAGGGAGGAACCAGCGATGAAGGTTGTGTCGAGCAAGGACTTTAAGCTAGAGCGGGAAGTGGAGTATGGTACGCCAGAGCAAAATCAGGCGGTAAAGGAAATTGTGGCCGCCATTAAAAAAGAAGGAGACACAGCGCTTCTTCGCTATACGGAGCAATTTGACCGGGTTGCACTTACGCCGAATCAACTGCGGGTAACGCCGGAAGAGCTTCAGGCAGCGTATGGCCGAGTAGAGCAATCTTTCGTATCTGCCATTCAAGCAGCTGCAGCCAATATCCGGGCGTTCCATGCCAGACAGAAACGGAATTCATGGATGGATTTGCAGCCGGATGGCACGATTCTGGGGCAGATTATTCGTCCGCTGAAGCGGGTAGGGGTATATGTACCTGGTGGCAAAGCAGCTTATCCCTCCTCGGTGCTGATGAACGTGATCCCAGCACAGATCGCGGGTGTGCCGGAGATCGTCATGGTGACTCCGCCATCCACCGGCGGCAAGGAAGGGATTGACCCTTATATCCTGGTTGCTGCCGCAGAAGCAGGTGTGAATGAAATCTACCGTGTGGGCGGAGCACAGGCGGTAGCTGCTTTGGCTTTTGGTACGGAGAGCATAGCGCCGGTAGATAAAATATGTGGGCCTGGCAACATATACGTTGCGCTGGCTAAACGCGAGGTATATGGCGCCGTGGATATCGACAGTATCGCGGGTCCAAGCGAAATTGTCGTGCTGGCAGATGAGACCGCTGAGCCGGCTTATGTCGCAGCGGATCTGCTCTCGCAGGCCGAGCATGACGAGATGGCCTCGGCGATTCTGGTCACGCCATCGCAGAGCCTGGCGGATAACGTGGCGGCCGAAGTGGAGCGTCAGCTGCAAGAGCTGCCGCGTCAGGCGATCGCCCGTTCTTCGGTAGAGAATTACGGCGCGATCATTGTTGTGGAATCTATGGAGGAAGGGATCTCCGTAGTGAATAGACTGGCACCAGAGCATCTGGAGATTGTTGTCGAAGATCCTATGGGCCTCGTAGGCAGCATTGAGAATGCTGGAGCCATCTTCCTGGGAGCGTATAGCTCCGAGCCCGTGGGTGATTATTTTGCCGGGCCAAATCATATTATCCCAACCAATGGGACCGCACGTTTCTCGTCACCAGTGGATGTGGATGATTTTATTAAAAAATCAAGTCTGATCTATTACAGTAAGGAAGCACTCTTGCGTGATGGGAAGACCATTATAGAGTTGGCACGTCGCGAAGGCTTAGAAGGCCACGCACGAGCCATTGAGATTCGACTCAAGAACGAAGGAAAAGGTGGAGACGGATATGGAGAACAATAACGAACAGGCCCTGCGCCAAGCTGGATTAAGCCGTAAAACAAACGAGACGGATATAAAGTTGTCTCTTAACGTAGATGGAAGTGGAGTTTCAGAGCTGGAGACGGATGTTCCTTTTCTGAATCATATGTTGGATCTGTTCACGAAGCACGGACAATTTGACCTGTCTGTACAGGCGCGTGGAGACATCGAGATTGATGACCACCACACGGTTGAAGACATTGGGATCTGCCTAGGGCAGGCACTGCACGAAGCACTGGGTGATAAAAAAGGAATCAAACGTTATGCGAGTGTTTTTGTACCGATGGATGAGGCGTTGGCGCAGGTTGTGATCGATATCAGCAATCGCCCGCACTTTGAATATCGTGCAACCTATCCTTCACAGCAGGTGGGCAGCTTTTCGACGGAGCTTGTTCAGGAGTTCCTGTGGAAGTTCGCGCTCGAAGCACGGATTACGTTACATGTTATCGTACACTACGGTTCTAACACACACCACATGATTGAGGCTGTATTCAAAGCGCTTGGACGGGCGCTGGATGAGGCAACATTGATTGATCCCCGTGTGAAGGGTGTGCCTTCTACGAAGGGAGTGCTGTAGGATGACTGTTGCAATCGTCGATTATGGCATGGGCAACCTGCACAGTGTGAGTAAGGCGGTAGAACGTCTCGGTTATGAGTGTGTAGTGACGGGTGATGCCGAGCAAATTCTCGCTGCTGATAGTGTCATTCTGCCAGGTGTCGGTGCATTTGGCGATGCGATGGGGCATCTGCGGGAGAATGGTTTGGATCTTGTCGTCAAACAGGTAGCCGCTGGAGAGCAGCCTCTGCTTGGGATCTGTCTTGGTATGCAGCTGTTGTTTAGCACCGGTGAAGAGCATGGCAGCCATGAGGGGTTAGATATTCTCTCGGGTTCAGTGGTGCGGTTCGCTCCTAGAGATGGCTATAAGGTGCCGCATATGGGGTGGAACAAGCTTAGCTTTAGACAGCCGGAGAATCCGCTTTTTGTTGGCCTTGAGGAGGGGCATGTGTATTTTGTCCACTCTTATCACGCGCTTGTAGCAAAAGAGAGTGATCTGCTGGCCGTCACAGATTATGGTTACCCAGTTACAGCTATTGTCGGGCAAGATAATGTGTTCGGTATGCAGTTCCATCCGGAAAAAAGCGGAGAGCTGGGAATCAAGCTGTTGGGTAATTTTTTGAAGATTAAGAGAGAGCGGGCGTAAGTCACGCTATAAATATAATGGAACGAAAGTGGGGAGCGCCAAATGTCTTCTTTTATTGTATATCCGGCGATTGATATCCGGGATGGAAAATGCGTCAGGCTGCAGCAGGGGGATTACAATCAGGAAACGATATACAATGATAGTCCACTAAAGGTGGCAAAATCATGGGAAGAGCAAGGTGGAAAGTTCATTCATTTGGTGGACTTAGATGGTGCGAAAGCGGGTCATCCTGTGAACGATGCGATTATCGGTGCTATTGCTGCTAATGCTAACGTTCCTGTGCAGGTGGGTGGCGGTCTTCGCAATCTTGCGGACGTAGAGAAATTGCTCGGACTTGGCGTTAGCCGCGTTATTATCGGTACTGCTGCGATTAATGATCATGCTTTTACCGAAGAGGTACTGGCAAAATACGGCGATAAAGTCGCGATCGGCATTGATGCACGTAACGGTTATGTTGCGACACACGGCTGGCTGAACACCTCTGAAGTACGTGCTGAAGCTCTTGCCAAGGAATTGGCGGCAAAAGGAGCCGAGACATTCATTTACACCGACATCTCCCGCGACGGGATGATGCAGGGACCGAACGTGGACGGTATCCTGTCCATGGCGCAGGCCAGCGGTAAAACTGTGATCGCGTCCGGCGGAGTCACCAGTCTTGATGATCTGTTGCGTCTGAACGTGCACAGCGGCAGCGGTGTAGGCGGAGCTATTGTTGGCAAGGCGTTATATACGGGCAATATTGATCTTTCTGGAGCTTTGCGAGCGCTTGGGCAGAAATAGCGTTGGGCGAGCGCGCTAATTGATGAGCGGATGAACAAAAAGACGACATGAGCTAGCCAAGGAATAGTGGATTAATGAAACAGAAAGAACCAACAGTGGGTTAAAGAAATAGACTTAACAGTAACGTAGTGAACACAAATCACTAAATCACCAAACTAATTAATAAACGAGCGAATGAACAAAAAGACAATAGATGAACTAGTAAATGAGCAGTGGGTTAAAGAAATAGACGTAACAGTAAATGAGTAACTAATGATAATTAAATGAACGCCCAGAGAAGCAAACTAGCAAAAGTTAAACCAGCAAACCAGCAAAAGGGCTTAATAACAAAGCAACAAACCAACAAAAGAGCTAAAACAAACCAGCTGGCCAATAAAGCAACAAATCCAACTAGCTAATGTGTTTTCACTTTGCAAAAATCTCATCTCATTACGAATGGCGTAACGACTTGGGCGCTGTTTCAGCGAGGGATCCGGTGAAATTTTAATACCTGTGAAGATGGAGGTTACCCGCTAGCTAAAACCCGCTTCACAATCTGCTACAATAGGCGTAATGAGGCGGCGGGAAGGGTGTTTTTCCTCGGATGATGATTTAAGTGTACTTTATACAGCTATTTTTCACATTTAGAGCTGATTAGCTAATTTAGTTGTATTTCGTGCAGCTATAACTCAGAGATGAGTTGATTTATAAGCTCATCCCCAGATTTAGTTGTACGAAATGCAGTTAAAAGAGTAGCTTGCAAAAAGGTTGATAAAATAACTGCACGTTGTGCAACTAAATACTCGTGGGCTTGCAGGTGGCGCGAGCCCTTCCGACGACATAAGGGCCAAAACCGCGGAACATGAAGGTGTTATGGGTCAAGGAAGCGGCTACGAAGGGGTTAGCGATCATAGCACATGTTCAGCCGTGTGGGCTATGGTTCAGCCGGATGGGCTATGATCCGCCATGCCAACAATCGAGGTTTCCAAAGGGCAGGGGCCCTTGGGCTCCCCCTGGACTAAGAGGGCTTTAGGGGGACGGACACACTTTAGGTGCTTGAAAGGCTTTTTAAAGAAAGGGGGATTTCATAATGTTAGCAAAACGTATCATCCCCTGTCTTGACGTTAAGGATGGACGGGTAGTCAAAGGCGTTAACTTTGTGAATCTGCGTGATGCTGGAGATCCGGTAGAGCTAGCGGCGCTGTATGACCGTGAGGGCGCAGACGAGCTTGTGTTTCTCGATATATCGGCTTCCGTAGAAGGTAGAGCAACGATGATCGAGGTTGTGCGGCAGACCGCTGGTGAGATTGCCATTCCTTTTACAGTGGGTGGAGGGATCTCTACAACTGATGATATGAAAAGAATTCTTCGTGCAGGCGCAGACAAAATCGGCATTAATACGGCAGCCATCACTAATCCTCAGTTAATTTTGGACGGTGCTCGCCGATTTGGCTCCCAGTGTATTGTAGTAGCGATAGATGCTAAATATAATGAGGCTTTTGGTGAATGGGAAGTGTACACTCATGGCGGGCGTAAGCCCACCGGCATCCGTGCTCTGGCTTGGGCTAAAGAAGCTGAGAAGCTGGGCGCAGGTGAGATTTTGCTCACTAGCATGGATGCAGATGGCACAAAAGACGGCTTCGACCTGAAGCTAACCTCGGCAGTATGCGATTTGCTCAGTATTCCTGTGATTGCTTCTGGCGGCGCTGGGAAGAAGGAGCATTTTTACGATGTATTTACGGAAGGGAAAGCCGATGCGGGACTTGCGGCGACCATTTTTCACTATAAAGAGATTGCAATTAATGATTTAAAGGCAGATTTGAAGCAAAAAGGGGTAGAAATCCGATGAGCGAAACACAAAACAATACCACATTAAGCCAAAAAGAAGCTCTGGCAGGCATTCGCTGGAATGAAGCGGGTCTGGTGCCTGCCGTTGTTCAGGATGCTAGCAGTTTAGAGGTACTGATGGTTGCTTATATGAACTCCGAATCGTTACAGCTCTCACTGGAGAGTGGCCAGACTTGGTTTTGGAGCCGCTCGCGCAGCGAACTTTGGCATAAAGGCGGAACCTCAGGCAACACACAAGCTATTACCTCCATATCCTATGATTGTGATAGCGACACACTACTCGTGAAGGTTGTGCCTGAAGGACCAGCTTGCCATACTGGAGCTACGTCATGCTTTTTCCGTGAGATTCCTTTGAATAACCCAATAACAGATGCTTCGAAACCAGTGTCTAGTTTGACAGATGGTGAGCGTTTTGCTGTTCTTGGTGAGCTGGAGCGTGTGATTGCTGAGCGGGAAGTGGAACGCCCGGAAGGCGCGTATACCACTTATCTGTTTGATAAAGGCGTGGATAAGATCCTCAAAAAGGTAGGCGAGGAAGCTTCCGAGACCATAATTGCCGCCAAAAATAAAGATAACGCCGAGCTGCGTCTTGAGGTCAGTGATCTGATCTATCATCTGTTGGTATTGCTGCAAGAGCGCAAGCTTCCACTGGATGAGATTATGGAAGAGTTGAGTACCCGTCACGAACGCCCACGCCGGGATCAGTACTAAGGGAGGACTGAGTGATGCACATTGATTACCACACGCATCATGAACGCTGTGGCCATGCCGTGGGTAAGCTTGAGGAGTATGTACAGCGCGGGATAGAGCTTGGACTTCAGCAGCTGGGATTATCCGACCACTTGCCGCTCATCCACGTAGATCCCGCCAGCTATTATCCTGAAATGGCTATGCCAATGGCTGAACTGCCTCGTTATGTGGAGGAATGTCTAACCCTAAAGGAGCGTTACCGTGGAGTCATAGATCTGCGGGTGGGGCTGGAAGCCGATTATATCGAAGGCTATGAAGAGCAAATTCGCGAGATTTTGTCGCCGTATCCATGGGATTATCTTATAGGTTCTGTGCATTTTCTTGGGGAGTGGGATATTACGGATCACCGCCAGGTTCATGGTTGGGAAGGCAAAGATGCGCTACAGGTATATCGTCTTTATTACGATGCGGTAAAGAAGTCGGCGTTATCGGGATTATATGATATTATAGGACATATGGATGTTATTAAACGGTTCGGTTATGGCCCACAAACACCGGAGGGCACGGCTGAGGTAAGGGCGCTGGAGCTAGAGACCTTAAAGGTTATAGCGGATAGAGGAATCGCCATGGAGCTGAATGCATCCGGACTTACGAAGCCTTGCGCTGAGATGTTCCCGGCCGAGCATCTGCTACAGGAGGCCCTAAAGCTCGGCATACCGCTGACATTAGGCTCCGATGCACATGATCCTGCCAAGCTGGGGGACGGGCTGCAAGAGGCGCGTAGTATGCTTTGGCAGACTGGTTTTCGTGAGCTGGCTGTATTTGAGGGACGCCGCCGTACCACTGTTCAGTTCAAACTATAATATATAATCCGCAGGAGGGTATTATGCATCATCAACAATTACGTATTTTTTCCGGTTCGTCGAATCCAAAGTTAGCGGCTGATATTGCGGAGCGACTTGGTGTTGAATTGGGGCAGATAAAGCTGACCCGCTTCATGAGCGGCGAGATTTACGTGCATTACGAAGAAAGCATCCGGAACTGCGACGTATTTTTGGTGCAATCCCTTTCGCATCCCATTAATGAGATGTTCGTGGAGCTGCTGGTGATGATAGATGCTGCCAAACGGGCTTCAGCTCGTACAGTGAACATTATTGTGCCGTATTATGGGTACGCTCGGCAGGAGCGGAAGTCCGCACCCCGTGAGCCGATCTCGGCTAAGATGGTGGCTGATGTGCTGACGACCGCTGGAGCAACCCGCGTAATCACCATCGATTTGCACGCAGCGGCGATTCAAGGCTTTTTCAACATTCCGGTCGATCATCTGACTGCACTCGATTTGATCAGCAGCCATTTGAAAGCCAAGGCAATGTCTGATCTGGTCATTGTTTCCCCGGATGCAGGGCGTGCGTCTATGGCTGAGAAGCTGGCGAATAAGCTGGATTCACCTTTTGCCATTATGATCAAGAAGCGCCCAGCCCATAATGAATCGGTAATCACTCATGTCATTGGTGATGTCGAGGGACGGACACCTATCATTATTGAGGATCTGATCGATACTGGGACGACCATTGTGAATGTGGTAGAAGGCCTGAAGGAGAGAGGTGCGAAGGACAGTATTGTCTGCGCGACGCACGGATTATTCTCAGGGCCCGCGCTACAGCGGCTTGACCATCCTTCTATTCAGGAAGTGGTTACGACAGATTCTATTGCACTGCCTGATGACCATTCAAGTCGGTTTACGGTATTATCTGTTGCACCGATGCTTGCCCAGGCTACGCACATCATCCTTGAGGGTGGTTCAATCGATAAGCTATTTAGAGACGCGGGAATTTAATTCCCCGTCTTTTTTATTTTTTGTCAAAAAAGATGTTGTAAGCAGAGTGGTAGAGTCTTTCTCAACTTGAGATTCTCGCTGTCACATGTGGTATACTGTGTGGAGATACCCGCGCCCAATAAGGGAACGGAATAGCGATTAAGGATGGAGCTCCGGCATACCCCATAGGGCGCCGCCCTCCTATTTTTCGTTAGTATAAGGAAGCTTCTTATAAGGGAGGTGCCTTGCTTCCATGATTGAGAGAACTTCAGAGTATGAACTGGGGAATGATAATGTGATTCCTGTAACTCTGAATGCCAATTTTTTCTTTGAAAGAGCCGTTCGGTCCTTGGATCGCTTTCAATATGATAAGGCATTAAAGAATTTTCGCAAAGCTGTAGAGTACGAGCCGGAGAATCCGGTCAATCATTGCAACGTGGCTGGCGTATTATCAGAAATGGGTAATTATGAAGCGTCCAACGACATTTTAACCCATGTACTGGAGAATATTGATCCGGCAATGACGGAATGTTATTTCTATATGGCTAACAACTTCGCCAATATGGAAAGCTATGAGGAGGCAGAACGCTCACTCGTCACTTATCTCGAAGAAGATGTGAACGGTGAATTTCTGGCCGAATCGGAAGAATTGATGGAGCTGCTGCAATATGAGCTGGACCGTCCTGCTCCACTTATCCGGATTAGAAGCCGGGAAGGTGTAATAGAGCATGAGCGAGCCCGAGCACTGTTGGAGGAGGGCAAGTTTACACAAGCCGTCACTTTGCTTGAAGAGATTGTGAGCAATACGCCTGACTTCCTGGCGGCACATAACAACCTAGCCCTAGCGTATTTTTACATGGGTCGTTTTACCAAAGCTAAGGAATGTATTATGCGGGTGCTGGAGCAGGACTCCGGGAATTTGCATGCACTCTGTAACTTAGCGATCTTCCTTCAGTATGAAGGTGACCGCGGGCAACTGGATGGATTGTTACGCCTTCTGGAGACCACCATTCCGTTTCATCAGGAGCATCTGTTCAAAATGGCCACCACCATGGGGATTCTGGGACGCCATAGAACCGCCTATGGCCATTTTAGACGTCTGTTGAAGGATGAAGAGGTCGGTGGCGACGCCAGTCTCTATCATTACTGTGCGGCAGCTGCCAGCAATAGTGGCCTGTATACAGAAGCACAACGCTGCTGGCAGAAGGCGGCTAAGCTCGATCCGGAATCGGCTGTGCCGAGATTTTTTCTGGCTCAGCTGCAGCAGGCGCAGGGGGAAGGTAAAACGCTGTCGCTGGTCAGCTACAACTATCAGCTTCCTTTTCAGGAGCAGCTGAAGCTGTGGAAGGACAACAAGGGCAGCTTTACCGAAGAGGTACGGAACAATCCGCTGCTTCGCTCTTCCTTCTTCTGGGCGCTCCGCTACGGGGATGCCAATACGAAGCTTCAGGTTACAGAAGCTCTGCGGTGGATCGAAGATGAAGAGATGTCCGAAATTCTGCAAGGACTTCTGAAGCAGCAGCCCTTGCAGGAAGAAAAGCTGCAAGAAGCGGCACTTCTTAGTCTGCAGCGGCTGATTGGAAGTGTTCCTGAAGAGAATGTGCTTCAGGAAGTCAAAGAAACCTCTTCCCCGCGTCTGAAGGGACTGCCGGAATGGAGAGAGGATTGGCAGAAAGTTATCGACCAGACCCTTAGTATGATGGATCGAAGATATGATGCAATCCACAAAAAAGATGCTGAATTACTGTGGAAGCAATTTCTGAGCAGCCTTTATCCGGATGTTCCGTTTATCCGTCATGCGAATGGCTGGTGTGCTGCCTTAGAATATCTAATTGCTAAAACGCATAACCTGCCGGTCACCTACCGTGAAGTAGCTCAGCGTTACAATGTTTCCGTATCTATGGTCAGTCGTTATGCTCGGCGCATAGATACGGAATGTAGTTTCGAGGGAAGTGTGAGCGACAGCCTTCCGCCATTTACCGAGAATATCTAAATCGATCATGTAGTATTTCGTAGAAACGGAGCCCTTTTTATATGTCTTGCGTAACGCTAATGTTCCTTATAGGGACACCGAAGGCGTCTATGCTCGCCAAAAAAGGGCCCGTTTCTTCTAAATAAACCCTATTGTGAGGAGGCCACTGTTATGTACAAAACGATTGTAATCGGAACAGGCCCAGCCGGGCTTACTGCTGCAATTTATTTGGCACGTGCCAACCTAAACCCACTTGTGATTGAAGGTATGCAACCAGGTGGACAACTGACAACGACAACAGAAGTCGAGAACTTCCCAGGCTTTCCTGAAGGAATTCTAGGCCCGGATTTAATGGACAACATGCGCAAGCAGGCTGAACGTTTTGGGGCTGAATTTAAGAATGGTTGGGTGGATTCAGTTGATTTTTCACAGCGTCCATTTAAAGTGACTGTAGATGGATTGGGAGTATTAGAGGCGGAGTCAGTGATCATCTCAACCGGCGCATCTGCCAGATATTTAGGAATCCCCGGGGAGCAGGAGAATGTGGGCCGTGGGGTCAGCACTTGTGCTACTTGTGACGGATTCTTTTTCCGTGGCAAAAAGATTATTGTCGTCGGTGGTGGAGATTCAGCGATGGAGGAAGCCAGCTTTTTAACCCGATTCGCTTCCAATGTAACATTGGTTCACCGTCGTGATGAGCTTAGAGCTTCGAAGATTATGCAGGCTCGCGCACGGGATAACAGTAAGGTATCGTGGGCTCTTAACCGTACACCGCTTAAGGTTACAACCGACGAGTCTGGCGTTAAGGGGCTGACGGTTCGCAACAATGAGACGGGAATTGATGAACTCATCGAAGCGGACGGAGTGTTTATCGCGATCGGGCACACGCCGAACACCGGATTTTTAGGGGGGCAAATTACGACCGATACCAACGGCTACATTGTGGTCAACCCTGGAACGACAGAAACGAACATCCCGGGCGTATTCGCTTGTGGCGACGTGCAGGATACCCGTTATCGTCAGGCAATTTCTGCAGCGGGATCCGGCTGTATGGCAGCAATGGATGCTGAGAAGTACCTAGAGGGTACGATGGTGCATGACTGGAGCGAAACACTGGATAGTTAATTTTGCGAGAAATCTTAGTCCGATGACATATAAGCAGGTAATCCTTTTTCTAAAGGGTTGCCTGCTTTTTTCAATATTGGCGGGGCCGTGTCCAGATATTAAATATGTTGTTTATTTATTACCGCTCGGAAGTTAAAATAACTGTAACAATGTCTTTATAAAAAGACTTGCGCATTTTAAAAATACGTTTACAATGAAGATATAATGTTAACGTGAACAATTTACACAAACACTATTATAAGCAATAATTTTAAGTTTAAAATATTTATTAAGAAATCGACCGATTGAATAAATGTTCACGTTAAACTTTGTGTAACTCCCATTCGAACTTAAAGGAGAGCAGCAAACCTCATGAGTAAAAAATTCATGGATGAGAACTTCCTATTGTCGAGCGAGACCGCAATTAAGCTGTTTCATCATCATGCGAAAGACATGCCCATTATCGATTATCATTGCCACCTCAGCCCAAAAGAAATTTATGAGAACAAAACGTTCAACAATATCACCGAAGCTTGGCTGTATGGCGACCATTATAAATGGAGAGTGATGCGCGCTAACGGTATAGAAGAGAAATTCATTACTGGCGATGCCAGTGATTATGATAAATTTTTAGCCTGGGCTAGAACGGTTCCGATGATTATCGGGAATCCGCTATACCATTGGACGCATCTGGAGCTGCAACGTTTCTTCGGTGTATATGAGTTGCTGAATGAAGCTAACGCACCAAAAATTTGGGATGAAGTGAATAGACAGTTACAGGGTGAAGGATACGGAGCAAGAGATTTGATCATTAAATCGAAGGTGACTACGGTTTGTACTACCGATGATCCTGTAGATAATCTGGAATATCATGAGAAAATCAGTAATCTGAGTGGATTCAATGCTAGCGTTGTGCCGGGATTCCGGCCAGATAAAGCGCTTGAAATCAACCGTCCTACCTTCCAGCCTTGGGTAGCTCAGCTAAGCGAAGTTTCGGGAATGGCTGTTAAGAATTACGGACAGTTTCTTGCAGCATTGGAGAGCAGAGTGAGATTCTTCCACGCCAGAGCCGGCCGTGTATCTGACCATGCTTTGGATGCGGTAATGTTTGAGCCTACTACCTTGGAGGAAGCTACAGCTATATTCGCTAAAGCACTTTATGAAGGCACTGTAAGTGAGAGTGAAGAAAAGAAATATAAAGGATTCACGCTAGTATTCCTCGGCAAATTGTATAACGAGCTGGATTGGGCGATGCAATTCCATATTCATGCGCTACGGAATAACAACAGCGTAATGTTCGGACGTCTCGGACCTGACACGGGTTATGATTCTATCAATGACGGCGTGATTGCTAAGCCTTTGGCGGGTCTGCTCGATGCGCTGGATCGTGAGAATGCGTTGCCTAAGACCATTTTGTACTCATTGAACCCTAATGATAATCATGTTATTGCCAGTCTAATGGGTAGCTTCCAGGGCGGCGGTATTCCAGGGAAGATTCAATTCGGAACCGCATGGTGGTACAACGATAATAAAGACGGCATGCTGGAACAGATGAAGACACTTGCTAATCTAGGCGTACTTAGCCAATTTGTTGGGATGTTAACAGACTCCAGAAGCTTTTTATCGTATACCAGACATGAGTACTTTAGAAGAATCTTGTGTGATCTAGTAGGCTCTTGGGTAGAAGCTGGAGAAGCCCCGGATGATATGGAGTTACTGGGCAGTATGATTGAGAACATCTGTTACAATAACGCTGATCATTATTTTAATTTCTCGAAACAGGCATTGGTGACTAGGTAATCGTTATGATATCCTTACATGGAAGAGCCAAACCCGTTTAATAAGGAAGGTTGACCCATGGCACCTACAATCAAGGATATCGCCAAATTGGCGAATGTATCGCATACAACTGTATCGAGAGCACTTAACAATAGTCCACTAATTAAAGAGGTCACACGTAAAAAAATTGCCGAGATCGCTGCGCAAGTGGGTTACGTCCCTAATTACAATGCCAAAAGCCTTGTGATGCAGCGATCCTATACCATTGGTCTGTTCTTCACGAGTATTGCCAACGGCACAACTTCTGGTTTCTTCTCTGATACGATTCGTGGTGTAAATAGGGTCATAGATGTAGAGTACAATCTGTTCATCCGTGGGATCGACGATTATGCGGATTACTCCTCTATTCATCGCAAACGTTTTGATGGAATTATTCTAATGAGCCAGAGTGAAGCAGATAATAAATTCATTTACCATGTTGTCCAGCAAGGCATTCCAATCGTTGTGCTGAACCGGGAAATTGATGACCGTTCCATTATCAACATCATCTCGAACGACCGGGAAGGTGCTTATAATGCAGGCAAATACCTGATCGAAAACGGGCATCAAGACATTGCAATTATTGAAGGTGTCGAGGGCTTTAAATCCACACAGGAACGCAGAGATGGCTTTATAAAAGCTTTGATTGACCATAATATCCCTGTTCGTAATGACTACATGATAAGCGGTAGTTATGATATGCAAAGTGGATATGAGGCGATGGGCAAGCTGCTGGATCTCGAGAAGCCACCGACTGCTGTATTTTGCTCCAATGATGATATGGCGATCGGGGCTATGAAAGGCGTGTTTGAGCGAGGGCTGCAGGTGCCAAATGATATCTCTGTTGTTGGTTTTGACGACATTGGGTTTTCACTTTTTGCCAATCCTTCACTCACCACGGTCAAACGTCCTATTGAGAAGATTAGTGAGCAAGGCGCTCGCCAGCTGTTAAGCTTGGTCAAGGAACCCTCAGAAAAAGACGGGCGGATCTCGATCGAGACAGAGCTTATTGCCAGAGAATCAGTCAGGAAGTTGCAGAAGTAGAGGCTGCGCATAGCAGCCTGATCCTTTACCTTCGTAAAGGATTGCTATCTAAAATTTTCACGTGTGCATATATTTAATGAATTAGTAATATAAATATGATTTTATATAGTTTATTTAATAAGTTTATCGTGTGCATTTACTATTAGGAGGCGTTAATATGAAAAGATTAAATAGTGATAATTGGACAGCTTACAAGCAGTATCCTGAGAAGGTTCTACAATTTGGCGAAGGCAATTTCATGCGCGCCTTTGTAGATTGGCAGATTCATACCATGAATCAAAAAACGGATTTCAATGGTGGAGTGGTTGTTGTACAGCCATTGGCTAACGGACTGGCAGAAATGCTGAATGATCAGGATGGGCTGTATACCCTTTATCTGCAAGGCATTAAAGACGGAGCGGCTGTAAAAGAACACGAGGTAATTAATTGTATTACGCGGACGCTTAATCCCTATTCACAGCATGAGGAGTATATGAAGCTGGCTGAGAACCCTGAGCTGCGCTTTATCGTGTCTAATACTACTGAAGCGGGAATTGCTTTTGAAGCTGGCGACAAGTTAACCGATACGCCGCAGAGTAGTTTCCCAGGCAAGCTGACGGCCTTATTGTACAAACGTTATCAAATTTTTAATGGGGAGGCTTCTAAAGGTTTTATCATCATTCCATGCGAGCTGATTGACCGGAATGGTGATGAACTCAAAAAGGTTATTTTGAAATATGCTGAGCTGTGGAATCTTGGAGAAGGTTTTGTGAACTGGTTGAATGAAGCTAATACCTTCTGCTGCAGTCTGGTGGACCGCATTGTTCCCGGTTATCCAAGAGACAGCATTGCCGAGATTACAGAAGAGCTGGGTTATGAGGATAAGCTGGTCGTTGTCGGCGAGCAATTCCATCTTTGGGTGATTGAAGGACCACAGTGGATTAAAAAGGAGTTTCCGGCTGAACTAGCAGGTCTTAATGTGCTGGTGGTGGATGATATGGCCCCTTATCGGACTCGTAAAGTGAGGATTTTAAACGGAGCTCATACAGCTATGACACCAGTAGCGTATTTGTACGGTATTGATACGGTTGCTGAAGCCATTGAGCACGAAGAGGTTGGGGCGTACGTGAAGTCCTTAATCTATGATGAGATTATTCCAACGCTGGATCTGCCGGCAGAGGAATTGAATTCTTTTGCAGACGCGGTATTAGAAAGATTCCTGAACCCTTATGTGCAGCATTACTTGATGAGCATTTCCCTTAATTCTATATCGAAGTTTAAGACAAGAGATCTGCCTTCTTTACTGCAATATGTAGAGGCCAAAGGACAATTGCCTGAAAAGCTTGTCTTCTCATTGAGCGCATTAATTGCCTTCTATAGAGGACGCAGAGGGGAAGAAAACATTCAACTGGCTGATGATGCGGATATTTTGGAATGGTTCGCCTCCTTATGGGGAGGATGGGATGGCACAGACACCGGGCTGCGCGCACTGGCCGTCGAAGTACTTGCCGCAACCAATCGCTGGGGCTGTGACCTGAATGAAGTGTCTGGACTTACTGACAAGGTGACAGAAGGACTGATTGCGATTGAGAAAAATGGCATGAAGCAAGCCTTAAAAGCGTTCGTGAAGAGACCGGCACACAACTAATACCCTGGAGGTGACAATGATATGATCAAGACGATGAAAGAAGTATTGCAGATTAATGAGGCTGATAATGTCGCTGTTGCACTAAAAGACTATAAAGCAGGCGACACCATTGTGATTGGTTCAAAAGAGATTAAAATTACTGAAGATATCGCTAGAGGCCATAAAATTGCACTATCCAGCATTAGCGAAGGTGAAAACGTATTGAAATATGGTTACCCCATTGGTCATGCTATAGCGTCTATCGCGCCGGGGCAGTGGGTGCATACCCATAACACTAAGACAAACCTAACAGGGGTAGAGGAATATACCTTTGAGCAGAAGCTGACGCCGAATCCTTTTGCAGCGGAGAATTTGACCTTTAAGGGGTATCGCCGCTTTGATGGATCTGTAGGTATCCGCAATGAGCTGTGGATCGTCCCTACTGTTGGTTGTGTGAATGGAGTGGCGGAGCAGATCATCAATATTTTCAAAGCAGAGGTTGGAGATATCGCACCTTTCGATAACGTGCTCGTGCTTAAGCATAACTACGGTTGCTCCCAGCTGGGCGATGATCATGACAATACACGTACGATTCTGGCTAACGCGGTTAAACACCCGAATGCGGGCGGCGTGCTTGTGCTCGGATTGGGCTGTGAGAATAACAATTTGCATATTTTTAAAGACATGCTGGGCAGCTATGATGAGGATCGTGTGCGTTTCCTTGTCTCCCAAGAGGTTGGGAATGAGATTGAAGAAGGCGTGAAGCTGCTGAAGGAAATCTATAATAATGTCCAAGGCGATCAACGGGAAGAGGTATCACTCTCTGAGCTGAAAATCGGTCTGAAATGTGGAGGCTCCGACGGGTTATCCGGTATTACTGCGAATCCGCTCCTTGGACGTCTGTCTGATTATATGGCTGCTCAAGGCGGGACCACTGTACTGACAGAAGTACCTGAAATGTTTGGTGCCGAAAAAATTCTAATGGAACGTGCTGCGGACGAAAATATTTTCAACAAAATTGTTGATCTCATTAATGACTTTAAGCAGTATTTTATGGACTATAAACAGCCGGTATATGAAAATCCTTCTCCAGGGAATAAAGCCGGAGGAATTACTACGCTTGAGGATAAATCATTGGGTTGTACTCAAAAATCCGGGAACGCTACAGTTATGGATGTCCTCAAGTACGGGGAGCTTATCACTAATAAAGGCTTAAATCTCCTTAACGCACCTGGCAATGATCTTGTGGCTTCCTCTGCACTGGCTGCTGCTGGCTGCCAATTGGTGATCTTTACGACCGGGCGGGGAACACCATTTGGTACATTCGTGCCTACGATGAAGGTATCTACCAATACCCCATTGTATGAAGGCAAACGTCATTGGATCGATTTTAATGCAGGTGTGTTGGTGGAAGATGGTTCTCCAGATGAGGTCCTGCGCAGCTTCATAAACTATATTATTGCGGTGGCCAGCGGTGAATGGGTTAATAATGAAAAGAATAATTTCCGTGAGATCTCCATATTCAAAACAGGAGTAACGCTATAATAAATCATTAATTAATGACAAATCAGGCTGTCTCTTATGCTTTTTAAGCGTAGGGGGCAGTTTTTTTAGGTTCACAGCAGACATAATCCGTCTTAAAAAGAACGATAATTGCATTCTTTTGAATTAGTGATTGCAATCACAATGGTCCTGTACGGCCTGTGCTAATCTTTTATTGAGAATAGTTCTCACATGAAGGAGAAGAGTGAAATGGAAAAAGTGCTGAGTTTGGATGAATCTATATTCGAGATGGTATCACGGCATCCGGAGGTCATCGAGATTATGGTAGAGCTGGGCTTTAAGGATATTGCCAAGCCTGGCATGCTGCAGACCGCTGGCCGTTTCATGACCTTATCCAAAGGAATTAAGCTGAAGAAAATGGAACTCGAGCACGTGAAGCTAACTTTTGAACGTCATGGTTTCGAGATTATTTAATAAAGGAGTGTTAATATGAGCGAACTGATTAACAACCGTGAAGTTGATGTGCCGGAACAGACTCGTCGCCAGGCTATGCTTAAGGAGATTATTAAAGAGCTGCATGCAGGGAAAAGTGTAGAAGAGGTTAAGGCGCGATTCGCCGAAGCTGTGGGTGATGTTACCGTAGCGGAGATTTCCGCGATGGAGCATTCATTAATGACCGAAGAAGGAATTCCGGTATCCGAGGTCCAACGTCTTTGTTCGGTACATACAGCCATTTTTAAAGGCTCTATTGAGCAGATTCACCGCTCGTCCCAGCCCGAGGAGCAGCCAGGCCATCCAGTACACACCTTCAAATTGGAGAATCGTGAGATCGAAAGACTTGTTAACTTCCGCATGGATCTGCACGCAACAAAGTTTCAAAAGAATGATAGTGAGGAACTGATCTTCAAATTGTTGGAGGATCTTAGCTTGCTGCTGGATCTTGATAAACACTATAGCCGAAAAGAAAATCTGCTGTTCCCATACCTCGAAAAATACGGCATTTATGGCCCAACCAAGGTAATGTGGGGAGTGGATGATAATATCCGCCGTATGATTAAAGAGGCAAAAGCAGCGCTCAGCACTTATAGCGGAAACGCAGCAGAAATAGGCGTTCAGCTTGAGGAGATCATCAAGGAAGTTAATGAAATGATCTTTAAGGAAGAAAATATTCTATTGCCTATGGCCCTGGACAAACTGACGGAAGATGAATGGGTCAAAATCGCCCGGGAGAGCGATGAGATCGGGTTCTGCCTAACCGCACCGGAGCAGGAGTGGATCCCTGAGCGGGCCGCTGAGCCGGACGGCGCAGTGCTGGAAGAAACAGAAGGAGCTACGCCGCAAGGCGGGTTCATCCGTTTTGAGACAGGGTTGTTGTCACTGCATCAGCTGGAGACCGTACTCAACCATCTTCCTGTAGATCTAACCTTCATTGATGAGAATGATGTTGTCCGATATTTTTCACATGGGAAGGAGCGTATCTTTGCCCGAACTAAAGCGGTTATCGGCCGTACAGTACAGAACTGTCATCCCCCGCAAAGTGTTCATGTGGTAGAGAAGCTTTTGGAAGACTTTAAGGCAGGCCGTAAGGATGCTGAAGACTTCTGGATCAATATCAAGGATAAGTTTATCTACATCCGTTACTTCGCTGTACGAGACGAGTCAGGCCAATATATGGGCACGCTAGAGTTCACACAGAATATCGCTCCAATCCGAGCATTAGAGGGCCAAAAGCGCATTTTATCAGAATAAATCGGTGCGTTGGGTTATTTTCCAGATAATAATATAAGTACAAGACTCTCTTACTTAGGCGTAAGGGGGTCTTTTTAGAATATAATAGAGTATACTCTTAAAATAAGGAATTCCCGGGTGTGTTGTCTTTCCTTGACCACAGAGAGGGCTTCTATTATAGTTGGTACTTAGGATTAACTATTTTAGTATAAAAAAAGGTGGCTTGTTACATGTCTGAGAATATCTACGTTGGCGTGGATTTGGGTGGAACTGCAATTAAGGTTGGAATCTGTAATGCTGAAGGTACCCTGCTACATACTTATGAGGGACCTACAGGAACTGCAGAGGGTGTCGATACTGTTATCGATAATATCGAGAAGTATGTACGCCAAATTGTGGAGGATTCCCCGTACTCTTGGGATCAGCTTGCAGGTGTAGGAGCGGGTGTAGCCGGGTTCACAAATATTCGTGAAGGAATCATCATCCTTGCGCCTAACATAGGATTTAGAGATGTGCCGATCCGTTCCATTTTGGAAGATCGTTGGAACAAGCCTGTCAAAATAGACAATGATGCGAATGTGGCTGCACTGGGCGAAGCTTGGAGTGGTGCGGGACGTGGCGTTGATAACTGTGTCTGCTATACGCTTGGAACAGGTGTCGGTGGCGGAATCATTATTAATGGAAAGATTTATCAAGGCTTTGCGGGATTAGCTGGTGAGCTTGGTCATATCACAGTAGTGCCGGATCTGGAAGCTATTCAATGCGGCTGTGGCAACATGGGCTGTCTGGAAACCGTTTCCTCCGCTACAGGTATTATCCGCATGGCTAATGATGCAGTAGCTCGTGGCGATCGTACTTCTCTCTCTATGGTAGAGAAGATTGCTGCGAAAGAAGTCTTTGATGCGGCTAAGGCTGGCGATGAAGTAGCTATCCGTATAGTAAATCGTGCAGCGTACTATCTGGGTAAATCCATGGCTTCTGTTGCGGCTGTGCTTAACCCTGAAGTATTTATCGTTGGCGGCGGTGTGTCTAAGGCTGGAGATATTCTATTTGATGAGGTTCGTCGAGTGTTTGCGAAATTGACACCGGCTCCGCTTCAAACTGGTGTTTCGATTATTCCAGCTGAGCTTGGCAATGACGCAGGTATTGTTGGGGCTGCCGGCCTTTTGCTGCGTTCTTAAAAGACGGGAAGTATTCATATACTAAATCTAGGGAGGGGACGCTTTTATGACCGAATTGGACAATACCCCAACGGCTGGAGCCACCCTGATTATTATTACGGGAATGTCAGGTGCGGGGAAGACAATTGCTGTACAAAGTCTGGAAGACCTAGGGTTCTTCTGTGTCGATAATTTACCACCGGTGCTGATTCCCAAGTTCGCAGAGCTAATTGAACAGTCAAAGGGTAAGATTGCCAAGGTAGCCCTTGTAATTGACCTGCGTGGTCGAGAATTCTTCACTGCTTTGTCTGAGTCTCTTGCCTATATCAAGGATGAGTCAACCATTGGCTGTGAGATCTTGTTTTTGGATGCTACAGATTCAGTACTTGTTCAGCGTTACAAGGAAAGTCGACGTCATCATCCATTAGCACCTAAGGGGCTGCCGCTTGATGGTATCAAGCTAGAACGTAAAATGCTTGAAGAATTGAAAAATTCAGCTACGTTATGTTTAGATACCAGCAGTATGAAGCCCGTGCAGCTTAAGGAGAAGATCGTTTCACGGTTTTCGCATCTAGGAAAAAGTACGCTTTCCGTCAATATTACATCCTTCGGATTTAAGTACGGTATTCCTATTGATGCAGATCTTGTCTTCGATGTCCGCTTCTTGCCTAACCCACATTATGTGGACCATCTGCGGCCTAAAACCGGCCAGGACAGTGAAGTCTACGATTATGTAATGAAGTGGCCTGAAACACAGGTGTTCCTGACCAAACTGCTCGATATGCTTCATTTTCTAATTCCGCAATATCGTAAGGAAGGTAAGTCCCAGATTATCATTGGCATTGGCTGTACGGGAGGTAAACACCGTTCCGTAGCCATTTCCGAGTATTTGGGTAAAATGCTGGGCGTTAGCGAGACGGAATCCGTAACCGTTAGTCATCGGGATTCCGAGCGTGATCGGCACTAGAGAGAAGGGGTCATAGTGGCTGAAGAACAAAGACAGCGTCCACGTATCGTCGTTATGGGCGGTGGCACGGGGTTATCTGTCATGCTTCGTGGTTTAAAAGAGAAGCCATTAGATATTACTGCTATTGTTACCGTTGCCGATGATGGGGGAAGCTCAGGTATTTTGCGCAGTGAACTGCAAATGCCTCCTCCTGGGGACATCCGCAACGTATTGACAGCTATGGCTGATGTGGAGCCGCTCATGGCAGAGATTATGAGATACCGTTTCAACACGGGTGAGGGACTAGCTGGTCATAGTCTCGGCAACTTGATTCTTGCTGCGCTCACGGATATATCCGGCGATTTCGTTACGGCTGTACGGGAGCTTAGTCGATTATTCGCTGTTCGCGGCCGGGTATTGCCTGCGGCCGGTGAAGCTGTAATCCTGCATGCAGAAATGTCGGACGGCACGATTATCACGGGGGAGTCCAAAATCCCTGAAGCTGGCGGGATCATCAGACGAGTGTCCTTGGAGCCGCCAGATGTAGAACCGTTGCCCGAAGCGCTTGAGGCGATTCGGAATGCAGATGCGATCCTGCTGGGTCCTGGCAGTCTGTATACGAGCATTCTTCCCAACCTGCTTGTTCCGAAACTGGCAGAAGCGGTTGTATCTTCGAATGCTATCAAAATTTTCGTCTGCAACGTAATGACTCAGCCGGGTGAAACGGATAACTATACCGTCAGCGATCATCTTCAAGCTGTATATGATCATATCGGGATCGATTTATTCGATTATGTTATTGTTAATGACGGTGAGATTCCGGAACAGGTCCAGACGAAATACGCCGAGAAGGGCGCGCGCCCGGTGCAGCTTGATAAAGAAGCGCTGGATGGCAATGGATACAAGGTTATAGCCGATAAACTGGTTTTATTCCGAACTTATTTGAGACATGATACCGATAAGCTTAGCCATCACATTTATCAGCTTGTGCAGGATTGGATAAACAGAAACCCTAGGGTATAACTTATAGATGAGAACGAAGTACTTATCAAGAAAGAGGTGAGACCCTTGTCTTTTGCGGCCCTTACCAAAAAAGAGCTGACGATGGTGGAGAGTGAACCCTGCTGCGAGAAGGCGGAAATGTCAGCGCTTATCCGTATGAATGGATCTGTGCAGCTTTCAAGCAAAAAGGTTATTCTCGACATTTCGACGGAGAACGCCGCGATTGCAAGGCGGGTATATTCTTTACTTAAGAAATATTACCAGGTCCATATTGAGCTACTCGTGCGTAAAAAAATGCGTTTGAAGAAAAATAACGTCTATATCGTCAGAATCCCAAACCGTGTACAAGAGATCCTAAAGGATCTTAGAATTGTGTCGGAAGGATTTATTTTTACCGATGGTATTGATGATGAGATTGTTGGGAATAACTGCTGCAAGCGTGCTTATTTGCGCGGTGCCTTTCTGGCTGGCGGATCGGTTAATAATCCGGAAGGCTCCTCCTACCATTTGGAGATTTCCTCGATGTATGAGGAACATTGTAAAGCATTAGTGGATCTGGCTGGGGAATTCCACCTAAACGCACGCTGCATCGAACGTAAAAAAGGGTTCATTCTTTACATTAAAGAAGGCGAGAAGATTATTGAATTCTTAAGTTTGATTGGAGCGCATCAGGCGCTGTTCAAATTTGAGGATGTAAGAATTATGCGCGATATGCGTAATTCCGTGAATCGGATCGTGAACTGCGAGACCGCAAATCTCAACAAAACAATAAGTGCTGCGGTGCGGCAGATTGAAAATATCAAGCTGTTGCAGCGAGAAATGGGACTGGAGAATTTGCCGGATAAACTGCGTGAAGTAGCAGAAATTCGAATGGCGCATCCAGATATCAACCTCAAGGAGGTTGGTGAAATGCTCAAAGGTACAGTCAGTAAGTCGGGAGTAAATCATCGGCTTCGTAAGATTGATGAGCTGGCGGACAAGGTTCGAGGCGGCTAATTACTTTTTTTCTAGTGTGGTTTACGTTATAATGATATAATAATATAAAATTAATGTGAAACTTTTGGGGAGAACTCAATTAGGGGGTAAGCGTTTCATGACAAAGCACCCGGTAGTTGTTCGGTTGAAGACAGGGCTTCATGCCCGACCGGCAGCATTGTTTGTGCAAGAAGCTAACAAGTTTTCGTCGGAGATTTTCGTGGAAAAAGATGATAAAAAAGTAAATGCTAAAAGTATTATGGGGATTATGAGCCTCGCTATCAGTTCCGGCACGGAGATTTACATTAGCGCGGACGGTGCGGATGCCGATCAAGCTGTAAACGCTTTGACAAGTCTGGTCAGCAAAGAAGAGCTTGAGAACCAATAATAGGAAGACAACATCGTTTCTGCTAGGAAGACTTTATTTATCGCATGACCAAAAGCCCTTCGGGGCTTTTTTTAATACCAAAAAATAGATGGAGAACGTGCAACATTTACCAAAATGACTCGTCTAGAGGATAATAACAAATCACAAGAAATGAAAGGGGCTGGCAAATATGAAAGGTTTATTGAAGAAAATTGGTTCAGTGATGATCGTAGGGAGTTTGTTAATTGGAGGGATCAGCATGAGTGGTGTTTTCCAAGGTCCTGCAAAGGCTTACGCAGATGAAGTGCAGAAAAATGTCGTTAGTGTAGTAGGTAAAGGCGAATTGTCCCTCAAGCCGGATATCGTATACTTGTCCATCGGTGTGGATACTACAGCCACAACTGCGCAAGAAGCGCAGAAGACCAATGCCGCTAAAATTCAGAAGATTATGACTTTACTGAAGAATACTTGGAAAATTGCAGATAAAGATATTCAAAGCACGCAGTTTTATGTGCAACCCAATTATAGTTACAGCGAAAAAGAAGGACAGCAAGTGAAGGGGTACAACGCCAATCATACGCTGTTAGTGTCTTATAGAGATCTGACCAAGGTTGGTGAATTGCTGGACGCTGCATCTGCGGCAGGGGCGAATAATATCGGAAATGCACGTTTTTCTGTGGAAGATACTTCTGCATTTGAAGCTCAGGTGATTGAAAAAGCGATGGCGAATGCAGATGTTAAAGCAGGGGCTATTGCTAAGGCAGCTAAACGCAGCTTGGGTCAAGTGATCACGGTCAGCCAAAATGATGGCGATATCACTCCGGTTTATTTTGAACAGAATCTAAAAATGAATATGGCTGCAGCAGATGCTGGTGCAAGCACATCTGTGCAACCCGGAGTAGTTAAAGTTACAACTCAGCTGAGCGTAATGTATGAATTGAAATAGTATCAGAACAAGGTGAATGCAGAGAGGAGAGGTGTCTTCCACTAGTAATAGTGGGGGGGCGCCTCTTTTTTTGTGTAAGTTCTCTACGATTCTGTTTAATAAATTGGAAAGGAGAGGAAAAATAAGATGATGAATATTATTTCAAAAGAATCAGCACGCAAATGGGGCATAGGTCTGATGTCAGCAGGTTTATTGTTTGGTGGAGGTCTGCTGCCCAGCGAAACGGGTTATGCAGCAGCTAGTAAAACGGAGAATAAAGCTATTGATTCGCGTATCGTTTTAAAGGCAAACGGGATAAATTCGTTGCAGGAAGGTATTTTGAAGGAAGGACAGGCCTGGATTCCCATAACTTTTATGCGAGATGTGTTGGGATTACCGCTTGTGTATGATAAGAAGGAAAATGCGTACATGATTGGAAAAGGATCGGCCAAGGCCAAGTTGATGTTATCCAGCTACGGTACTTCTGTGTGGGTGAACAACTATTTCATTCGAGAGTATGAAGGGAAGTTAATTAATAATCGCCTCTATGTTCCATCAGGATTGTTAAATGATTATATGGGTTATAAGGTAGATTGGAGTCGGGCCGCCAGTAGGCTGAATGTGGTGAACAGACCGCAGAACGCGCTGACGGTAACCACGGAAACTTATGCTAAAGATCGGGCAGAAGCTTTTATTCAGCTTGATTATCCGAAGATCAGTGGATTGGGCAACTCCAGTGCGCAACAAGCTATTAATAATACTTTGAAGGAAAGTGTTATGAAATTCGCGGCGGGTGCAGAACAGGATATCTCCGATCGAGATGGAGCAGAGCCCAAATACACCTATGATTCAGGTTATGTAGTGACCTACAATCAGAATGGTGTGATCAGCATAGTGATGCATCAGTATAGTGATACGGGCGGGGCCCATGGAATGACTAACCGTGAAGCCTTCACCTTCTCGCTTAAGGATGGTAAACGTCTACTGTTGGGCGACCTGTTTGGAGCTAATCCAAACTACAAAAAACAGCTGAATGCAAAGCTGAGCAAGCTGCTGAAGGCAGAGGATAGTTATTTGGGAGGATTCAACGGATTGAATACGGAGAAATATTTCTATCTGAAGGACGACAAGGTTGTTCTGTTCTTCCAATTATATGAGTACACAGCGTATGCTGCAGGCTTCCCTGAGTATACTTTTAGTTTCAAAGAGCTTTTGCCGGATGGCAGTAGCCCGTTTGCTGGCATGAAATAAATGGCAATGTTTCGTCTCCGCTAATGTCGGCACAAGACATCTCCCCCTTACCAGAGTTGTCTCTTGTTCATATGCTAAAGGGAGTAACTAGTTTATGAACGGGGGAGAGCTATGGGCTACCAATATACTGCAATTGGCGATTCCTTGACGACTGGATTTGGTGCTCTGCCAGGTAACGGTTTTGTACCGGTGTACCGTAGAATGGCAGAAGGGAGACTGCGGACTACTGTAGCCTCTACGAATTTAGGCGTGAACGGAATGACTACTTCAGAGCTGGAGCAGCGGCTGCGCGGAAATTCCATGATGCGTGAGGCCGTTCGAGTAGCCGATATCATCACTGTGTCTATCGGTGGTAATGATTTGATTCACGCGGCCAAATCAGCAGCAAGACAGCAAGGAAACTTATCCGCAGAACTGCGGAGATCGCTTCAGGAATGCAAACAAAATTTCTCTGCAATTATGAATATCCTTATACAATTGAAGGCGAGGACTTGTAGACCTTTTATCATTAGAATTGTGGGATTATATAATCCCTATCCTCAGGTGGTTGGTGCGACAGAGTGGGTCAGACAGTTTAATCAATACGCAGCACAGTACAGCAGCCGAGTATGTGGATTTGCTTCGATTTATAGTGAGTTCGCAGGAAATGAGAGAGGGCTGTTATCCATTGATCATCTGCATCCGAATGGCCGGGGTTATCGCGTGATTGCCGAGAAGCTGGATGCGCTAGGTTATGGCGGGCTGGCGTGATTGGATTTAGGTCTTCTATAAAATATAAAGAGGCTGTGCTCTAACCATAACGGATAGAGCACAGCCTCTTTATATTTTTACTTTATAGCTTACACACCGCTAGGCAATGTCTTCTCGATTACTTTATCTACGATACCGTATTCAGCCGCGTCTGCAGCAGTCATGAAGTAGTCGCGATCTGTATCCTTCTCAATACGTTCTAGAGGTTGACCCGTACGTTCTGCTAGAATACGGTTCAGCTTATCGCGCAATTTGAGGATGCGGCGGGCACGGATTTCAATGTCCGTTGCTTGACCTTGAGCACCACCCAGAGGCTGGTGGATCATGATCTCGCTGTTAGGCAGTGCGAAGCGTTTGCCTTTGGCGCCAGCGTTTAGCAGGAAAGCTCCCATGGAAGCTGCCATACCCACACAGATGGTGGAAACATCTGGTTTAATGTACTGCATTGTATCAAAAATAGCCATACCTGCAGTAATGGAACCGCCTGGGCTATTCACGTAAAGGTGAATGTCCTTGTCAGGATCTTCGGCAGCCAAGAACAGCATTTGTGCGATGATAGAATTGGCTACCACGTCATTAACCTCCGTTCCAAGGAAAATGATGCGGTCCTTCAGCAGGCGGGAATAGATGTCATAAGCGCGCTCGCCGCGGTTGCTCTGTTCTACTACCATAGGAATATAACTCACGTGGAAAACCTCCTTGATATTGGTTCTTCAAATGTATTCATTTTTACTCTTGCCGTATTACCCACATGATAAACAAATTCAAACAAAAAGTCAAAGAAAGTCAAACTTATATTCAAAAAAAAGAGCCGACAAGCGGCTCTTTGGTTAAGTAGTAGTATAGGCACTACTAAATTATGTGCAAAAATGAAATTAATGGCGCGCCCGCCAAGAATCGAACTTGGATCTCAGGCTTCGGAGGCCTACGTCATATCCATTGGACCACGGGCGCAACAAAAATGATTATAATACAATTTTTACACAATTGCAATGTAATATTAATACTGGACAAGCGCTCTAGGGACAGGCATCGGGCGCTATATCTTTTTCTGACCTTATTAATGTATAAGAAGACAAGCGCTTGAGAATTCTACTCTCGGAAGACTTGCGCTTCGAGCAATATTTGGTTAGAATATGGGTGGGACTTAAAAAGTTTACCCGGGACGTTTTGAGACCATGAACAAGGGAATAGAGGAAGACGAAGTTGCAGGAGTGAAAGTATGCGTAATTTATTAGATATCCAAAAGCAGCTTCTGCCTGATCTCATGGAAACCCTTAAGAGACGGTACACGATTCTTCATCAGATCATGCTGTCCGATATTATTGGGCGCAGAACGCTAGCCGCTTCGCTAGATATGACTGAGCGGGTACTGCGTGCCGAGACGGATCTTCTGAAATCGCAAGGGCTTATTGAGATCGAGAGTGTTGGCATGCGCATTAGCGCTGCTGGACGTAGACTGCTTGATTTGCTAGAGCCGGTTGTTAAGAGCCTATTTGGTCTGGATGAGCTGGAAGAGAAAATTCGAGCAACGTATGGTCTGGATAAAGTTATTGTAGTACCGGGTGATTGTGAGTCATCGCCGTTCACCAAACGAGAGCTTGGCCGAGCGGGTGCGAAAGCGCTGCTGAGTATACTTCGCGCAGATGATACAGTTGCCGTCACAGGTGGATCGACGCTTGCCGATATGGCTGATCAACTGGCACCGCCGTTGTCCCTTTCCTATAAGAACGCTTGGTTTGTTCCGGCGCGTGGAGGATTAGGAGAGAGTATGGAGATTCAAGCCAACACGATTGCCTCAACAATGGCAAAGCGGGTTGGAGCCAACTACCGGTTGTTGCATGTCCCTGATTTGCTTAGCGGGGATGCATACCAATCGCTGGCACTTGACTCTAATATTGGAGAGATTGTACAAACCATCCGTAGTTCGCGTATTATTGTACATGGGATTGGGGATGCCATTGAAATGACCCGCCGCCGCAAACTGGACGAGGCTACAGTCTCGGAAATCCAGGGTGAAGGGGCAGTGGCCGAATCTTTTGGCTATTATTTCAATGAAGAGGGTCAGGTTGTCCATACCATGCTTACGATGGGTCTACGTCTAGAAGATATTATCCGGACAGAGAAAGTCATCGGTATTGCAGGAGGCAAACCCAAGGCCAAAGCCATTCATGCCATGCTGCGTTTCGGGCAGGAGAATATTCTCGTCACGGACGAGGCTGCTGCAGTAGAAATAGGCAAGGAAATTGACAATCAACTACAGCTATCTTCGTAGTTTTTAGATTGCAGGCAATAACATACTTCTTGCATCATACTTAACATTGTTGTCATGACAGACCTCACCGTCTGTTTTGAATAAATAAAACGAATTCTAGGAGGAACTATTCAATGAGTGTAAAAGTTGGAATTAACGGTTTTGGACGTATTGGACGCCTTGCTTTCCGCCGTATTCAAAATGTAGAAGGTATCGAAGTGGTAGCAATCAACGACTTGACTGACGCTAAGATGCTTGCTCATTTGCTTAAATATGATACAACTCAAGGTAAATTCCAAGGTGATGTTGAAGTGCATGATGGCTTCTTCAAAGTCAATGGTAAAGAAGTTAAGGTTCTTGCTAACCGCAACCCTGAAGAATTGCCATGGGGCGACCTAGGCGTTGATATCGTACTTGAGTGCACAGGTTTCTTCACAACTAAAGAAGCAGCTGAAAAACACTTGAAAGGTGGAGCTAAGAAAGTAGTTATCTCCGCTCCAGCTACTGGCGACATGAAAACTGTCGTTTACAACGTTAACGATGACATTCTTGATGGTACTGAGACTGTTATTTCCGGCGCATCTTGCACAACTAACTGCCTAGCTCCAATGGCAAAAGTACTGAACGACAAGTTCGGTATCGTTGAAGGCTTGATGACTACAATTCATGCTTACACTGGCGACCAAAACACTTTGGATGCTCCACATGCTAAAGGTGACTTCAGACGCGCTCGTGCAGCAGCTGAGAACATCATTCCTAACACTACTGGTGCTGCTAAAGCAATCGGTCTGGTTATTCCAGAACTTAAAGGTAAATTGGATGGTGCAGCTCAACGTGTTCCAGTTGCAACTGGTTCCCTGACTGAGCTTGTAACTGTTCTTGATAAGAGCGTTACTGTTGAAGAAATCAACGCAGCAATGAAAGCAGCTTCCGATCCAGACACTTATGGTTACACTGAAGATGAAATCGTATCTTCCGACATCAAAGGTATGACTTTCGGATCCCTGTTCGATGCTACACAAACTAAAGTATTGACTGTTGGCGACAAACAACTGGTTAAAACTGTTGCTTGGTATGACAATGAAATGTCCTACACTGCACAATTGGTTCGTACTTTGGAGAAATTCGCTAAAATCGCTAAGTAATTGACTTGATATAAGCAACATCTATAGAGCGGAAACAGAAATTCCTTGTTTCCGCTCTTTCTAAATGTATTTCTTGTTTCCTGCTAGAAACAATTTTGGGTGTGGAGGAATTAATCATGAACAAAAAAAGCGTCCGTGATGTAGAAGTAAAGGGTAAGCGCGTATTTGTACGCGTGGATTTCAACGTACCTGTAGAAGACGGTAAAATTACTGATGATACTCGTATTCGCGAAACACTTCCAACCATTAAATATTTGATCGAGAACGGTGCAAAGATCATTCTTGCGAGTCATATGGGTCGTCCTAAAGGCGAATTCGTAGATTCCATGCGTTTGACTACTGCTGCTGAACGTCTGTCCGAGCTCCTTGGCAAACCAGTAGCTAAAGCTGACGAGGCAATTGGCGAAGCTGTAAAAGCAAAAATCGCTGAGCTAGGCGAAGGCGACGTACTTGTACTTGAGAATGTTCGCTTCTACCCAGGTGAAGAGAAAAACGATCCTGAACTGGCTAAACAATTCGCTGAATTGGCTGATTTGTTTGTTAATGATGCGTTTGGTGCGGCTCACCGTGCACATGCATCGACAGAAGGTATCGCTCATTTCTTACCAGCTGTATCCGGTCTTTTGATGGAGAAAGAATTGTCCGTTCTTGGTAAAGCTCTTTCTAACCCAGAACGTCCTTTCACTGCGATCATCGGTGGTTCGAAAGTTAAAGACAAGATTGATGTTATTGATAACTTGTTGTCTTTGGCTGATAACGTCCTGATCGGCGGTGGATTGTCTTATACATTCACTAAAGCACAAGGCTTTGAAATCGGTAAATCACTAGTAGACAACGACAAACTGGACGTTGCTCTTGGATTCATCGAAAAAGCAAAAGCACTTGGTAAAAACTTCATGCTTCCTGTTGATGTTGTTGTTGCTGATAAATTTGGTGCTGACGCTAACACTAAGATCGTTGATTACAATGAAATCCCAGAAGGTTGGGAAGGACTTGATATCGGACCTAAGACTCGTGAACTTTATGCCGATATTATCAAGAACTCCAAGCTGGTTGTCTGGAATGGACCTATGGGCGTATTCGAAATCGATAAATTCGCTGAAGGTACACTTGCAGTAGCAAAAGCTTGTGCAACTACTGAAGGTTACACTGTTATTGGTGGCGGAGATTCCGCAGCAGCAGCAGAGAAATTCCACCTGGCTGATCAAATGGATCATATCTCCACTGGTGGCGGTGCATCCCTTGAGTTCATGGAAGGCAAGGCGCTTCCTGGCGTAGAAGCACTGAACGATAAGTAAGACCTAAGAAGGAGGCAACATAAGTCATGAGAACACCTATTATTGCAGGTAACTGGAAAATGTTCAAAACAGTTCCTGAAGCAGAAAGCTTTATTGCTGAAATTAAAGGCAAAGCAGAAGTAGAAGGCGTTGAGACTGTAATCTGCGCTCCATTTACTAACCTGCCTGCACTTGTAGCAGCTGCAAAAGGTACTGACATCAAGATTGGTGCACAAAACCTACACTTTGAAGATAACGGTGCTTACACAGGCGAGATCAGTGGTGTAATGCTAAGTGATCTTGGTGTGGACTATGTTATCATTGGCCACTCTGAGCGTCGTGCTTATTTTGGCGAAACGGATGAAATCGTGAATAAGAAAATGCATGCTGCATTTCGTCACGGAATTACTCCTATCGTATGTGTTGGCGAAAAGCTCGAAGAGCGTGAAGCTGATCAAACTAAAGCAGTATGTAAAGTACAAACTGAAGCTGCATTCCAAGGTCTTAGTGCCGAGCAAGCAGCAAAAGTTGTTATTGCATACGAACCTATCTGGGCTATTGGCACAGGTAAATCTTCCACTTCCCAAGATGCTAACGAAGTTATTGCTTACATCCGCAGTCTTGTAAAAGATCTGTATGATGCAGCAACAGCTGAAGCTGTTCGTATTCAATACGGCGGCAGCGTGAAGCCTGAGAATGTAACTGAGTACATGGGCCAAAGCGACATCGATGGTGCGCTTGTTGGCGGTGCCAGCTTACAACCGGATTCCTTCGTTCAATTGGTTGAGGGGGCGAAGTAAGATGTCAGCTCCAAAACCCGTAGCTTTGATCATCATGGATGGTTTTGGTTTGCGTGGAACGACAGAAGGTAATGCCGTTGCTCAAGCCAACAAACCTAACTATGACCGTTACCTGAAACAATATCCTAACACTACACTCACTGCTTGCGGTGAAGCTGTAGGCCTTCCGGCAGGGCAAATGGGCAACTCCGAAGTAGGGCATTTGAATATTGGTGCAGGCCGGATCGTTTATCAGGATTTGACTCGTATCGATAAATCGATTCGCGAGGGTGAGTTCTTCGATAACGAAACCCTGGTTAGCGCAGTTAGAAATGCTAAGAACACTGGCAAAAAGCTTCACCTTTATGCGCTTGTATCCGACGGAGGGGTACATAGCCATATTAACCACCTGTTTGCTATGCTTGACCTGGCTAAAAAAGAAGATATGCATGAAGTGTATATCCATGCTTTTATGGACGGTCGTGACGTAGCTCCTGATAGTGGGAAGAAGTTTGTCCAAGATCTAGTAGCTAAAATCGAAGAGGTTGGCGTGGGTACAATTGCAACGGTGTCCGGACGTTATTACGCAATGGATCGTGATAAACGTTGGGAACGTGTAGAGAAAGCCTACCGTGCTATGGTTTATGGTGAAGGCCCTAAATACACGGATGCTGTGCAAGCCATCACTTCATCTTATGAAAACTCGGTATTTGATGAATTCGTTGAACCTAGTGTAATTGTAAACAGTGAAGGCAAACCTGTAACGGCAGTAGAGAGCGGCGATTCCGTCGTATTCCTCAACTTCCGTCCTGACCGTGCTATTCAATTGTCACAAGTGTTCACGAATCAAGATTTCCGCGGTTTCGATCGTGGTCCTTTGTTCCCGCAAAACCTGCACTTCGTATGCCTAACTACTTTCAGCGAAACGGTACAAGGTTATGTAGCCTATTCACCGAAGAACCTGGATAACACATTGGGTGAAGTGCTTGTTCAACAAAACAAGAAGCAACTGCGCATCGCGGAAACTGAGAAATATCCGCATGTAACCTTCTTCTTCAGCGGTGGACGTGACGAGGAGCTTCCTGGTGAAACTCGGATCTTAATCAACTCTCCTAAAGTGGCAACCTATGATCTTCAACCTGAGATGAGCGCATACGAAGTGGCTGCAGCCTGCGTAGCGGAAATCGAAGCGGAAAGACAGGATGCTATCATTCTTAACTTTGCCAATCCTGATATGGTTGGACACTCCGGCATGCTGGAACCAACAATCAAGGCTGTAGAAGTGACGGATGAGTGTGTAGGTAAAGTAGTGGATGCGGTTGTTGCCAAAGGTGGCGTTGCCATTATTATCGCTGACCATGGTAATGCAGATATGGTATTTGACGAGAACGGTCGCCCGTTCACAGCTCATACAACCAATCCTGTTCCGTTCATCGTGACTACTGAGAATGTTGTATTGCGTGAATCCGGTATTCTTGCAGACGTAGCACCAACAATCCTAGATTTGATGGGACTTCCGCAACCTGCGGAAATGACCGGACAATCCATGATTGCTAGCCGTAAGTAAGGTAAGGTATAACGCCTTTGATTTTAAGCTATACAAGTAAGACCAAAACAATGTTAAAAGGAGATTAACTTACATGACTATTATTTCTGATGTATATGCTCGCGAAGTCCTTGACTCCCGTGGTAACCCTACTGTAGAGGTTGACGTTTATCTGGAATCCGGTGCTAAAGGCCGCGCTATCGTTCCTTCCGGCGCTTCCACTGGTGCTCACGAAGCTGTAGAACTTCGTGATGGCGACAAATCCCGTTACATGGGTAAAGGCGTTCTGAAAGCTGTTGAGAACGTAAATGAAATCATCGCTCCAGAAGTTATCGGTATGGACGCTCTTGACCAAGTGGGCATCGACAAATTGATGATTACTTTGGACGGAACTCCTAACAAAGGTAAATTGGGCGCTAACGCAATCCTAGCTGTATCCATGGCAGTAGCTCGTGCAGCTGCAGCAGCTTTGGATATTCCTTTGTACGTATACCTGGGCGGATTCAACGCTAAAACTCTACCAGTACCAATGATGAACATCATCAATGGTGGTGAGCATGCGGACAACAACATCGACGTTCAAGAGTTCATGGTTCTTCCTGTAGGAGCTCCAAGCTTCAAAGAAGCTCTTCGCACAGGTGCTGAAATCTTCCACAACTTGAAATCCGTACTTCAATCCAAAGGCCTGAACACAGCTGTAGGTGACGAAGGTGGTTTCGCACCGAACCTTGGTTCGAATGAAGAAGCAATCACTACAATCATCGAAGCTATTGAAAAAGCTGGTTACAAACCAGGTGTTGACGTATTCTTGGGTATGGACGTTGCTTCCACTGAGTTCTACAAAGACGGTAAATACACCCTTGCTGGCGAAGGTAAATCTTACACTTCCGCTGAGTATGTTGACCTTCTTGCTTCATGGGTTGAAAAATATCCTATCATCACAATCGAAGACGGTATGTCCGAAGACGACTGGGATGGCTGGAAATTGCTTACTGAAAAATTGGGCGACAAAGTCCAATTGGTTGGTGACGACTTGTTCGTAACTAACACTGAGCGTCTTGCAACAGGTATCGAAAAAGGTATCGGTAACTCCATCTTGGTTAAGGTTAACCAAATTGGTACATTGACTGAAACTTTTGATGCTATTGAAATGGCTAAACGTGCTGGTTACACAGCAGTTATCTCCCACCGTTCCGGTGAATCCGAAGATAGCACAATCGCTGATATCGCCGTTGCGACTAATGCTGGTCAAATCAAAACAGGTGCTCCTTCCCGTACAGACCGTGTTGCTAAATACAACCAATTGCTTCGCATCGAAGATGAGTTGGGTGAATTGGCTCAATACAACGGCCTGAAATCCTTCTACAACCTTAAAAGATAATCTGCTTTTATAGCAGACTTCGAAGACCCGCCGTTATGGCGGGTCTTTTTTATGATTTGAAGAAGATAGACTTTAATAGGTTTATCCTTATCTTGCAAGAAAAGCTACGACTTAACAGTCTAAGCTGTTGTATTACCGACAGCGCTATGATAAAATAAGAATACTGTTTATGTATCGTGATAACCTAAATTACCATAGATAGTGATGCTTAGGCGTAGGAGGTGGAAGTGAATGGATATCTTTTTGAAAGTTGTGCTCCTGATTTTTTCCGTCGGTCTTATTGCGGTCGTTCTTCTGCAAAAGGGGAAAAGCGCGGGTCTTTCCGGTGCCATCTCTGGCGGTGCTGAGCATCTCTTTGGTAAAACAAAAGCTCGTGGTATGGAGCTTGTACTACAACGTGTAACTGTTGGACTTGCTGCTGGTTTCTTCATCATGGCGATTCTAGCTGCTATTCTAATCGACTAAAAGATCTACCGTAAGCCCTCGCTCTGTTCTAAATGGAATAGAGCGGAGGCTTTTTTGTTATATTAAAAGGAGTTAAAAAGCACCTAAGGGTGCTTTTCTTTTCATATTCGCAAAGAAAAAGGCTGGATCGATAAGAAGTAAATCTGAAATTGGCATGGATGTATTTCAGCAGTTAAAGGAAATTTTGTACTGCGTTAACCTTTGGATGACAGTAACAGGGATGCGCAGGATTGATTTCGTGTATACTAGGGTATGAAGTAGTAAAGGTAAAATTTACTTGGCATTACTGCAGGGCAGGACAAGATATACATATTTGCCAGCGGCTTGAAGCCGCGGAGGGCTGGGGTGACGAACATGATAACACAAGAAATATTACTCGATTTCATGCGGGAAACTGCATATAAACCAATGACTTATGAAGAGCTGGTGAGTCATTTTGCTCTAGAGGATAGTGAAGGGTTTAAAAAGTTCGAGGAGCTGCTGATTGAATTAGAGCAGGATGGAAGAATTGTATTGACCCGTACTGCACGTTATGGCGTGCCAGAACGGATGGATTTACTGCGTGGACGTTTACAAGCACATGCGAAGGGTTTTGCTTTTTTAATCCCGGATGATCGTGATCATCCTGACGTATATATCCATGCAAATGATCTTAAGGGAGCTATGAATGGCGATATCGTTCTGATTCGTATTACCTCTAAAAGTCCGTCCGGCGGACGTATGGAAGGCGAAGTAGTACGTATTGTAAAACGTGGCGTGTTGCAGACGGTAGGTGTTTTTCAGAACCTGGAGACCTATGGTTTTGTGCTGCCTGATGATAAGCGGATTAATCGTGATATTTTTATTCCGAAGCAATCCTTTAAAGGTGCTGTAGATGGTCAAAAGGTCGTTGTGCGTATTGTGAGTTATCCGGAAGGCCGAGCAGCGGCAGAGGGTGAAATTATTGAAATTCTCGGACATAAGGATGATCCGGGTGTTGATATTCTTTCCATTATCCGCAAACATCAATTGCCTGAAGCATTTCCAGCTGAAGTGATGGATGAAGCCGATAGTGCTCCTGATTCAATTACAGAAGAGGAGATTGCGGAGCAAGGAAGACGCGACCTGCGCGGACTGAACATTGTTACGATTGATGGCGAAGATGCTAAGGATTTGGATGATGCGGTAAACGTACAGCGCTTGGAGAATGGACATTACAAGCTGGGCGTCCATATAGCAGACGTAGGTTATTATGTGCGTGAAGGCTCTGAGCTGGATAAAGAAGCCTATGACCGCGGTTGTAGTGTGTATTTGGTAGACCGGGTTATTCCGATGCTGCCGCACCGTCTATCGAACGGGATTTGCAGCTTGAATCCACAGGTAGACCGGTTAACAATGTCCTGTGAAATGGAATTTAACGAGCAAATGAAGGTTGTGAAGCACGATGTCTTTACGAGCGTGATTCGCACCAAAGAGAGAATGACTTACTCCAATGTTCGTAAAATTCTCGAAGACGAAGATCCAGAGCTGCTGGAACGTTATAGTCCACTAATTGACGATTTCCGCCTCATGAAAGAATTGGCGATGAAGCTGCGCGATGCGCGGATGCGCCGGGGTGCGGTTGATTTTGATTTTGAAGAGAGCAAAATCATCGTGGATGAGAACGGCAAGGCTGTAGATATCGTGAAGCGTGAACGTTCTGTAGCTGAACAGATTATCGAGGAGTTCATGCTGGCGGCAAATGAAACAGTAGCTGAACATTTCCACTGGTTGAAGGTTCCGTTCCTTTACCGGATTCACGAAGATCCAGACCCAGAGAAGCTGCAGAATTTCATGGCTTTTGCGGCCAATTTCGGATATCACGTCAAGGGTCGTGGCAATTCGGTTCATCCACGTGCTTTGCAGGATTTGTTGGAGCAAATCCAAGGCACAAAGGAGCAGACGGTCATCAGTACGATGATGTTGCGTTCTATGAAGCAGGCAAAGTATGATGCGGAGAGCACGGGCCATTTCGGACTGGCTGCGGAATACTATTCTCACTTCACTTCTCCGATTCGCCGGTACCCCGATCTGGTCATTCACCGCGTAATGCGTGAAGTGATTGAGAATGGAGGGGCACTGACCCAGAAACGGCATGATTATTTGTCTAGCCGGATGCCTGACATTGCTCAGCAGTCCTCGGAACGCGAGCGTGTGGCGGTAGAAGCTGAACGCGATACGGAGCAACTGAAGAAAGCAGAATACATGCAGGATAAAGTAGGCGAGGAATTCGAGGCTATGGTCAGCAGTGTGACCAGCTTCGGAATGTTCATCGAGCTGGATAATACCGTCGAAGGTCTTATTCGTCTCAGTGCAATGAGCGACGATTATTATCACTTCGACGAAGGTCATATGGCGCTTATTGGCGAGCGCACATCGCGTGTGTTCCGCATTGGTGACGAGGTGAAGATCCGAGTCGCCAAAGTAAATATGGATGACCACACGATCGATTTCGAGTTGGTCGACATGAAGCCACGCGCGCCAGGCGAGCACCGCGGCGGTGGTTTTGCAGGCGGCCGCGGAGGCAAGGGCGGCCGTTCGGGCGGCGGCTTCATTAAGCCGGCCGGGGGCAAAGGCGCCGCGGGCAAGGGACGCGGCGGTAAAGGCAAGCCCGGCGGCGCTGCTGCAGGCGCGGGCAAGGGCAAGCCGGGCGCAGCTGTGCGCGCCGGTGAAGGGCCGCGCGAAGCGGCCGGTGTTGGCGCAGCGGGCGGACGCGGTAAGCGGAAGCGCGGGCGCGAGGCCGGCGAGGATGCGAGCCGGGTAGTTGCTGCGCCGGGCGCAGAGCGCGGAGGCGAAGCCGGCGGCAACGCAGGCGCGCCGCGTGAGCGAAGCGGCGGGCGAGGCCGCGGCGGAGACACCGGCGGTGCCGGTGGTGGACGCGGCATCAGCTTCGGCTTTGGCTCAGGCAAAGGCGGATACGGCGCTCCTGCGTCCGACGCCTCCGGCGGCGAAGCGCGGGGCGTGGATGGCAGCACGAAGTTCCGCAGCCGCGAGGATCGCGGGGGTAACTTTGGCGGTGGAGAAGGCCGTAACGGCGCTCCTACAGGCAAAGGCCGCCGCAAAAAGAAAACCAAAGGCGGCGTGTTCATCGGCCAGTCCGTGACACCAGGCAACGTAGAGACGTCTGAGCAAGTTACTTCTAAACGGGGTGACAATAATGGCGGCGCTCCAGAAGGAGCACCACGTAAGCGTAAAAAGAAATAAATGACGGTTATGCGTTGCATAACTCTATAACGATACTAAGCACCGTCCCTCTTGGGGGCGGTGCTTTTTAACACATAACAGGCTTGGTTAATTGCATTATGTGCAGTTAAATTTGGGTTATGTAGTAAAAGTGGCAGTTAGTTGCATTTTGTACATCTAAATCTGATGAGTTACCTCTAATTGGTTTGATTTCGCTTTTTTAGCTGCAGAAAGTGCAACTAATTAGTTTTTTGGCGGTGATAAGGCTTAAATAGTTGCACGAAATACATTTATATAGAAAAACGTAGGTGATAGCAAAGTGGATAGGTAGAGGATAGGTGCAGTATAGGATAGGCACAGTATAGGTAAAAGCGGCACTATTTGAATAGGCGTCGAATAGATGTATATCCAAGTAGGGGGAAGCGGATAATTGAGAACAATAGGTAATAAGTAAATAGGGTAGATGGATATAGATATGTAAGAGATTAGTGGATAACTATCTGTTAATTAAGGCGCACAAGCAAAAGGCTAACCTCGCTATTTTCTAAAAACTCCAGATCAACTCAGCTTAATGTTTTTTTGTAACAAATGCTAGATATTGGGTAATGTTACTGACAACTATATGACAAATTAGGTGAGGTATATTTGGTTGAAGGTTCCTTGCGCTCACTTGATTCCATTTGTTACAATATAGATCAGACGTTCGATGGCTGTGTCGTTTAAGATTAGACAGACATGGTTACTTTAACTTATGAATATGATTCAAGGAGTGATTCTCATGGGTAAAAAAGCAGACGGGAAAGTACTCGCCCAGAACAAGAAAGCTTCCCATGATTATTTTATCGAGGATACTTATGAAGCTGGCTTGGTGCTGACGGGTACAGAGATCAAGTCGCTGCGTAATGGCCGCGCTAATATTGGAGATGCTTTTGCTACGATCCGCAATGGTGAGATTCAGATTCACAACATGCATATCAGCCCTTTTGAACAAGGTAACCGTGCCAATCCTACTGATCCCACACGCACACGTAAATTGTTAATGCATAAGGAGCAAATTCATAAACTGCTGGGCTTGTCCAAGCGAGATGGGTTTACGATTGTGCCACTTAAGATTTATGTGCGGAATGGCTATGCGAAGCTGCTGATTGGTCTTGGTAAAGGTAAAAAAGAGTATGACAAACGTGACTCGGCTGCCAAGCGAGATGCTCAACGTGATATCCAGCGTGTACTGCGTGATAAGCAAAAGATCGCCAGATAATCTGGGAGAACTAGACGATTCAAATGAGTTCCAGTTTCAACCTTCAATTCCTTTAACCCACGTGTTAAAGTGTTGATAAATGTGCTATACTGAGTAAGTAAGTAAGTTAGTTATTGCTTCGTTACAGTTTTCTTGAACAAGAAGCTGTAGATTGGATCTCTCTTGCTTGGAAGATCCGCTTGATCCGAAGCGCCCTTTTTAATGAGGGGCCGTTCTTGGATTCGACGGGGGTAGTTCGAGCATGAGTAGCGAGTAGTGGGGACGCGTCCGCTTCATCAACGCTAAAGCCTATTAAACGGCAAACAACAAAACAACTACGCTTTCGCAGCCTAAGAAACTGTGTGCGTGCTTCTACTCTGCATCGCCCATGTGACAGGGATAGGGGCTAACAAATAGTGGGATACGCTGTCTCATCTCCGCCTGCGGTGAGCTGAAGAAGACAATCAGGCTGACCCAACGTATAGCCGGTTACGGGGCGATACTCGGGTGACATCAAAACTGTGACTACACTCGTAGAAGCTTATGTGCCGTTATCTTCGGACAGGGGTTCGACTCCCCTCGGCTCCATATGGAGTAAAGTAAAAGACACCTTTAGGGGTGTCTTTTTTACGTTATCGTGCTGAAATGATTTAATCGTGACCGAAGATGCTCATCCTTCGATTATCGACATGGAACTGTGGAATGCCGCTCAGGCTTCCTTAATGAGTCGCAGACAGTCCAAGTAATATTGGCTTCATTTATCAGCAGGTATGCCCACATGGGTGTATCTGCTTTTTTTATGCCCAAAAATCAATATACGAGAGGAATGTGTATTTATGAAAGTAGTCTATTATGTCCGTGTGTTATCTGAGCGTCAAGCAGAGAAAGAGTTATCCATTCCAGCACAGATAAAAGCCATACAACAATACTGCATGGAGAAAAATTGGAGTATCGTCGGCGAGTTTATTGAAAAAGGCAAGTCCGCCAAAACGGATGATCGTCCGGAATTTCAGAAGATGATCGCTTTAGCCAAACGCTCCAATCGCCCTTTTGACGCGGTGATCGTCCACAAGTTCGACAGGTTTTCCCGTAAACGTGACGACCATGTTATTTACAAGGCGTTGCTTAATCAATGTGGGGATAAGGTCATTTCGATTACGGAGAAAACGGAAGGGGAGACACCGCAGGATATGCTGCTGGAGGGAATGCTTGAAATCATCTCTGAATTCTTCAATGCCAATCTTGCTGTAGAGGTGCGGAAAGGAATGACTCAGAATGCCAAACTGGGTTACAACAATGGTGGAACGCCGCCATACGGCTATCGGACGGAACACATCGCTTTGGGACACCAGAATACGAAGTCGGTGTGGGTGCCGGGGCCACGTGAAGAGATTGATATTATCCGGTGGATATTTAATCAGTACGCTTTTGAAAACAAAGGCTACCATAAAATCGCATCTGAATTAAATCAACAGCAAGTGCCTACGCAAAAAGGTGGAACATGGTCAGCCAGTACCATTCGTGCAATCATTTTTAATGAATCGTATATCGGAAGCAAAGTGTGGAATAAGCAAGACTATCAAACCAAAGGTAAAAAGTGGAGAGATCGCTCTGAATGGATCATCACTGAGAACGCTCACCCAGCGTTGATTACGAAGGAACTGTTTGAACAGTGCCAGGCTGCTGCTAAGCGACGCAACAATGGTGGAGGTGAAACTCACAAGCCCTTCGGCAACAGGATCGCATCGCCCTTCTGGCTGCGTGGCATCATGGTCTGCGACAAATGCGGCTCGTGAATGGTTGGCAACTCTGCATCCACACGCAGTAAGAGTGGTGGACAGCGATACTACACTTGTGGCGGATATCTGAGGAAAGGAAAGGAATTCTGCTCTTATGTCGGCTGGAGAAAGGAGCGTGTGGAAGAGGTCGTGACGAATAAGCTCAGAACAACGCTGTTGCGATTGTCGATGGATAATCAGTTGGAGGAAGAGATTCGCATGCCATAACGAGAAGAACAAGCATGTCATTGCTCAAGTATCGAGCCTTGCGGCCGAGATCATATTTTTGGAGAAACGTGTAGATGCGGTTGTAGGTGATATGAATGCAGGGAAAGAAAAGTCATTTCATCAGGAGATGCTGGATGAGATGAAGACGGAGTTGATGGAGAAGAAGGCAGAGCATGCAGCATTGTCGGCAGGGCTGCGAGAGGTCGATGTCCCAGAGGAATACATCGCGTCTGTGAAATATGATATTCAGACATTAATTGGTCTGCTGGATGCAGAGGTTCAGAATCCGCAGATGTTGCATCAGATCGTGAGTAAGTTTGTATCGAAGGTGGTTGTGCAGAGGGAGACGAAGAATGTTTATGTGAAGGTGCAATTTGTGAATGCGGATGATGTTTTGTATGAGAAGAACATTGTAGCCGAAATGTAATAAAGCTCTCTGTATGAAACGGTCGACAATTCTTTTGACAGTAAATTCACGGTATGAGAATATTGCCATATAACATTCCAATATCTTGAAGGAGTTGATAGAGTTGTCGGCTGAATTTCGTATAAACATTCAAGGTTTGAATCCCCCTGCTTGGACTATGGGTAAGCAAAATGACTCTTACTTCTCATACTACGAGAATGAACATGGCGAACAGTGGGTAGCAAAACGTGAAGGTGATATTCTTTGGATTTCTGGTCTTGATATCGGCTGGAAGGAGTATCAACTCACCATTAAGGAAGCAGAGGCTGAATATAGCCGAATTCTTGATCAAATCATTGCTCATACGCTTATGCAGGCGAAGAGCGTTCCTGAGAGGCTTAGCCAAACTTATTTAGAAACGGCTGTTGCACGAATACGGGAGTATGAAGGAGAGATGCCGCTTGCTCAAGTTGTTTTGGATGTTAGTGAATTATTGTGATTAGCTTGTGTGTTAAATGCTGCTATTCCGCAGATGAAATGGTCAAAAGAAAGAAACGAAAAATAAGGCAGGGATGGGATGAATTATTATGTTGCAACCAGGTGAAATAGTGAAATTTAATAGTATGAAAAATTTTAGACATCTCTCGCCATTAGGAGCCGGAGGTACTGGAGATGCTCATCTATTTAAGGATGAAACGACCGATATGCTCTTTGCTTTTAAAAAGTATTCGCCGAAAGGTTCTAATGATACTGATGATACATTTAGACGTTTTGTTGATGAGATAAAAATTTTATTCAAGTTGTCTCATCATAATGTAGTTAGAATCTTTAATTATTATTTATACCCTGAAGCTAAATCAGGTTATTTGCAAATGGAATATGTAGACGGAGTAGCTATTCACAAATTTGAACCAAGCTTTGGAAAGACTTGGACTGACATATTTAAAGAGGTTATATATGCTTTTGAATATCTAGAAGAAAATCAAATATTACATAGAGATATTAGACCGTCTAATATAATGATAGATAAAGACGAAAATGTAAAGATCATTGATTTTGGCTTCGGAAAAAAACTACAGATTGAGGAAAAAGAGGGGAGAAGTGTATTTCTTAATTGGCCTGTTACACAGCTACCTAATGAAACACAACTAGAAGGTGTATATAATCATCAGACTGAAATCTATTTCATTGGAAAACTATTTCAAAGTATTCTTAGGGAAAAAAGTAAAAAAGAAAATTTTAAATTTGATTATATTGTTAATAAGATGATCAAAATTGATCCAAGTGATCGTTATGGCTCTTTCAATGAAATATCTCAAGTCATATCAGCTGGAGTAATGAGTGAAATAAATTTCTCGAATAAGGAAAAGGAGACATATAAACATTTTGCGGATGCCTTAGTCAGTCATATATCTAACTATTATGATAAGTACGACCCAATAAACGATATTGAAATAACACTCAATAAGTTAGGTACCCTAATTCGCAACAGTTCGCTTGAGATATTTGTACAAGACAATGCTCAGTTAATTAGATGTTTCATTAAGGGAGGATACTCTTTCAATAAAAAATGTGATATAAGCGTAAACCACGTAAAGGACTTTTATCATTTTTTATTAAGATTAGAGCCTTACAAGCAGAAAATAGTTTTAGACAATATACATACTCGGTTAGCTAGTATAAAAATTATTATTGATGATGACCTTCCTTTTTAAAGAATGAAATTAAATTTAGAGGTGCAATCAATGGGCGAAAAACAAGGGACAAAATATAAATTACATCAAGAATCATTAGGTACTCAAGAGGATTTACATTTGTTTTTGAAAAAAATTGGCGACTATCCTGCGAGTCTCCCTATAGTTCATCTTTCCAGAAGGAAAGCTCTATTAGAATTACTAACAGTACACTCTGAACTTTCATTTATACATCTTAAAGGTGGGTATCGGAGAATACCTGATCTAAATCCTGAACTTGATGAAAGACAGAGTGAGAGATTAATTCAAGAATCACTGAAATGGGCAATTAAATGGGTCTTCGATTTTTGTAATGATAAAGGGGAAAGCAAATCAATTAAACCTTCGAGAAAAGAAGTAATTGAGATGCTGATATTTGCTTATAAATATGATTTCTTTCGTGATGTGCTGTTTTCTGCTTCAAAAGGTGGATATTCTATTAAATTAACAAATAATAGACTCGAGTTTATTCCTGAGAATATTAATCACGCTTTCTTAGCATACAATTCTTGGAGACAAGCTTACAGAGAACGCATACAGATTAATAACATTCAGTCAACAGGAATAGCAGCTATAAAGGAAGTGCAGTCAAGCGAATTTACTATGCCAGATACATGGGATCTAGGCAAATACACATTGAATGAGTATAAGCAATTTAGTGTAAGTCTTGATGAATTGCTTTCAATATGGATAAAAAATCACGGGACTAAAAATCCCAAAATAGTAATTGGTAAATATAATTCATCAGAGTTAGTGAAAATTCATCATGAAAATTGGTGGTTTCAACAGATATCAAATATATCTGGATTATCCCAAAATACTGTTAAGGATATTATATCGGATTTAACTTACAGCAATATAAAAGATACTGATCCAGCATATCAATATTTTGTGCCTCTTAATGAAAATGAATTAGCCCTATCTGCATGTTTTGCAGGTGTGTTTATTAGACCGGAAAGGAATTTAGTGGCCCTAATACCTAAAATGCCAGAGAATGCGTTCCATCAATTAACTAACGATTGTGAAGGACAACAAATAAGTTTGATAAAACAATCTTTAAAGGATGAAGAGATTCTCATAGCAGAGAAGAAAACTAAAGCTCAAGAGGTTAGGCCAGGTATGGACATTTTATTTTTAGATGTAAATACTAAGGAATTGTTAGTAGTTGAACTGAAATGGACAGCTTCTCCATCTAATACAGGTGAAATGTACAATGTTGATAATCAGGTAAAGAAGGGTTTAGAGCAATTACAAAAAGCCCATGAATATGTAGCTCAACATATCGATACCATACTTTTCGAATACTTCGGTGCATCCTATAAAGGAGTGCAGCCTAGAGATCAAGAATATTGTGTCGCTATAAATGAAAGTATAGGCACGGGAGAGCATTGCGACGCTTTTGCTCATGTCGTAACGTTAGACCATTTAATTGAATTACTAAATAAAGGTGTAGGGTACACAATAAACACATTACGGAATACAACTCATCGAATCCCAAATGAATTTTATTCTGAAGTTCCAATGAACTTTGAATTGCTTGGATACGATATCCATTGTTCTGGAACTCAGCTCAAAGGAACGTGGTTAGACAAATCCTTACCTAAGCTTAGTCGTAGATAATAGTTATAGAGGTCATATGAGCAAAAACTTAATAAATCATTCTAGGTTTAGCAATCTTAACTTGCTTAGAAATAATTAAGTTTTGACCTAAAAGGAGTTCTTAATTGAAAAGAAGCATATGTTCTCTTTAAGAATGATAGGATTTCTGATAGTTTTATAAGGAGTCTTAACTAGTTTTGGAGGTGAAATGACTATGAGTAGTAATATATTCACGCTCTGTATAGTTAGAGACAACGAGAAGATATTAGTACAAAAAAGGGAGAAACACCCGTTCAAGGGATTTTGGAACGCTCCAGGTGGAAAAGTGGAGCTTCGAGAGTCTCCCACTGAAGCTTGCCTGAGAGAAGTGTATGAAGAAACTGGTTTGCACCTCAATGATCTGAAATTTAGAGGAATCATGACTGTTTCTAATGCTATACGCAAGTTGGGAACAGAAGTCCTAATGCTGTTTGAATCAAGTGACTTTGAAGGAGAACTAACTTCTTCTGATGAAGGATTAATTGACTGGATTGATTTAGATACTATTTATAATAGTAGAAATGTGCCTGATAGTATGACCTATATTCTTCCTTACATTGTTGACTACGAAGGCATCATTACTGGTAAGCTAATATATAATAAAAATGAGTTAGAAGTCTGCGATATATCATTGCAGGCATAGTAATAGGCCCTCTATAAATTGGAGGGCTTTTTTTATTGGGGAAAGAAGGGATTTGCATATTAATGTCTAATAGTTACATAAAATGTCGAGAAGGAAAAAGGAGGAAAAGAAATGGGGAGTTCTGGAACCGGATCTTTTGGTGATTTGAAAGGGTCAAGCGAAAGTCAAATGTGTTTAAGAAGTATAAAGGATGACTGGCTTGAAGAAGTAGCAAGATGTGATTTCTTTAAAACTCAAGGTGGAGTTCCCTCAATAATGCATCCAGTTCATATTCATAACAGTATAGTTAATGGAAGGATTGTTGTAGTCAGCACATCTACAGATGAAATAATAGGTTTATTGCCTAGTTCATATAGCTACTTGCTAGGTTGTATGAAGAAAGGGCATCAATACATAGGTACTGTTGTGCACAGTGTTAATACCCCTATTCCTAAAGTAATGGTAAACATAGATGCAGTCTAATTCTAGATTTTTGGTTATCGGAGAAGTATATACTGACGTTCATCTGCACGCAAAATCGGATGGGAAGAGTATTTTAAGGTTAGGTGGGGTGTTTCATAGTGCTCGATCACTTGATGCATTTAATCAAGTTTATGCTTTAGCTACAATATCACCAAGCTATATAAATGAAAGTGTCAGTAAATATGCTAATGAACTTTCGGCGGTTGAATGTTTTTATATTGGAGAGATAAATAACTGCCCAAATGTGATGCTGATATCCGATTCTGTCGAAGCAGGAGACCAAGGCTACAACGATATTTTAAGAGAACAATCAACAGCTTCAATAAATATATCCGAACTAGAAAAGGCTTTGGATAAGTTTAAACCAACAGATATTGTTCTATATCCAGGGAAATATCCTCTATCATCCATCTATCAAAGTCTTGGAAAGACTAAATGCCGCATCCATATTGATTTTCAGTATGGATTAGTAGAGTTGGAAATGCTCAGAGCAAATGGAATAATTCTTGAAACGTTTATTTTATCTACTTCAGCTGGATATTTTAAAGAGGAATGTAACAGACAATCCTCACTTCTTGTTGAGAAAATTGAGAGCAAGTACGCCAAAACAATATTATTAAAGGAAAATAGAGGAGGCTCCAGACTATATATTCATAGTGAGAAGCAGTGGATTACGGCCCCTTCGTTTCCAGTCGTTACTCAGCATTCAGTAGGTGTGGGAGACTGCTATAATTCGGTTTTCCTAAGTACAAAATACATGCAGGATAATATTCGATTTGCCCTTAAGCAAGCATCGTATTCAGCATCATTATATGCAAGCACATGGATGCATGATGAATTTAAGGAAATAATGAATTTTTTACCTGATGAAGAAGAGTTGTTATTACTTAATGGCATAGAACTACCCTGGGATGAAAGAAGTATGAAGCATATATATATTGCTGCTCCAGATTTTCCAGACGTGGATACTACTTGGATTGACTATGTATGCAATGCGTTGACATATCATAATTTTATACCGCATAGACCAGTCAGAGAAAACGGCATTATTAGAGGGAATGAGCCTGAGTCACAACAGTTACAAGCTTATGATAAAGACATAAAATTATTAAATGAATGCTCTATATTAGTTGCAGTATTGCTAAATGATGATCCTGGTACATATGTGGAAATTGGTTGGATGGCCAAATTCGGAAAACCAACAATCTTGTTTGATCCTTATCGTAGATCATATAACCTCTTTTTAATAAAGACTGTAACCAAGATATGTTATACCTTAGGAGAAGTTGTAGATGCGGTGTACCAGCTTAGTACAAAAGGAGAAGAAGAAGTTGGGAAATGATAAAGCAAGCTATGATGCAATTCTTATGGCATCTGGTGGTCTTGACTCGACGGTCATGGCTTATTGGCTGAAAAAGCAAGGTATGCGGGTGCAAATCCTGTTTATTGACTATGGACAACATTTTAAAAAAGTGGAATATGAAACACTACTCAAAGTACTTCCTCAGGAGTATAAGGATTCTGTTCGAGTCGTCAGGATAGGAGATATATACGTGAATTCAGAATCTCGAATGATACGGGAGCCTAACCTGTGGGAAGATGATGTTACGGCAGATGATTTATACTTACCATACCGTAACCTCTTGTTTCTATCAATTGCTTCATCGGTCGCTCAATCTGAAAACGTATCTGAAGTGTACTCGGCCTTTATTAATTCTAATCATGCAAAAGAAATTGATTGTTCCAAAGAATTCTTTGATAAATTGGGAGGCTTACTTGGAGAATACGGAACTGTTAATATTCAAATGCCTTTCCGTGATATGTCTAAGAAGGAAGTTGCTGAGTTAGGAATTGAATTGGGAGTTCCAATAGCATTAACTTATTCATGCCAAGCAAACAGTGAAGTTCATTGTGGTGTTTGTCCTAATTGTGTTGATAGGATAAATGCATTGAAGAGTCTAGACTAAAATAGGAAGAAATATAGAGCTCGATTTCTTAGTGTTGAACTAGTAATACAAGGGACATATAATAAAGTATGGAACTTGATTGGGGAGATGGACTTGTGTTTACAAAGAAGATAAATCAAATATCGGATAGTTTGCACGGATCAATTCAAATAAGTGAACTTGAGAAAACGATTATCTCTACTCAGGTTTTTAATCGATTACATCATGTTCTTCAGAACTCAACTGCGTATCTTACTTTTCCAACAAATAAAACTAGTAGATTTGCACATTCTATCGGTGTTATGCACCTTGGAGGTGAGATGTTCCGTTACGCAGTGACAAATGGAGAAAATATTGCTATTGAAAATCTATTGAGAGTTATCGAAACGTTTCTGAATACTTTGTCTGACAATAATGAAGATTTCCGGAGAGAAGTTGGCATTTCGTTTAATTCTATGACTGAGTATAAGAGAATGTTCACTGATTTAAAGAGGAGAGAATTCGATGATTCCTTCTATAAAGCAAATTCACCTTTTCTAATATCACAAGAACAGCTATACTCTTATATTGTTGTTTATCAAAGTCTCCGCCTTTCGGCATTGTTGCATGATTTAGGTCATCCGCCATTTAGCCATATTACTGAGGATGCATTGGATTCAATTTATGCCAGTATTCAGTCGAAAATTGATCGTGGTGATAGATTGAATGGAAGAGAAACTGATTATTATAATACAATTAAGGAATATAAAATATCTGGAGATAAACTACACGAGAAATTAAGTAAACACTTAGTTACGCATGTTTTTTCTTCTACTCTAAATGCTATTGAAAATAAAGAAAAAATAATATTCTACCTTCACGTTAAATTTGTAACGCTTGCAATATTAAATGACTTTTCGGAAGATTTTAAAGAGATTCATCGAGTAGTTGATGGGGTTATTGATTGCGATAGATTAGATTACGTTTCTCGTGATCCACTAGCTTCTGGATTTAATGATGGACAAATTGAATATGGACGTATTATTAAAACTATGAAACTAGCTCAGAACGGAGCCTCTTTTAAGTTTTGTTTTTCAAGTAGTGTAATGAACACTATTGAGGATTTTCTAAATAGAAGATGGAGGATGTATAAGCATGTTATACTCCACCATCGTGTTGTTAAAACAGATCTGCTACTTAATCAAACCATCAGGTCTCTTGCAGAAGAATACTTATTAGAAAAGGAACCGAAGGAGGTAGAAGAAGATTACGACTTTACTATTCCGAATGATATATCTGGATTATGGAAAACTGTAGGGAAATCATTTAATTTAACTCATATTGATTATATAAATCATTTTATACAATGGGACGATTCATGGCTCCTGTCGTGTCTTCGCAGAGAATATTTTAAGAGAAAACATAATCAAATAAACGATGCTACAACTATTCAGCTTGAAGAGCTGCTCTCAAATAAAAAGCATTATTTTTCATTGTATAAACGTTACGATGGATTACTTCCTCTAGACCTAGCTTTACTTGAACATTTTGATGAGGGGTGTTTGGTAGGCGTTCAAGAAAAGCAGAATGCTAAAGCGTTAGTACAAATTATTTCCTATTATAAAACAGAATATAGAAATGAGATAGAACAAGGGCGTTCTTGGGCATCCAGAGTTCCGATGCACGGGTTGTTTATTATTGCGATAACGGAACTGTTTAGCAATTTAGGGAAAGACCATGAAATTTTATCAATGCTAAACAATGTAGCGAATGCAGTTAAGGCAGAATACAATATTGTAGATATTATTGTTAAAAAGACAAAACTTTCTACAGGTCTTAGCAATGAGGCTATAATTTATGATGAACATGGTATTAAATCAATTCAAGACAATTCTCGTATTGAAGTTGATTTAAAGAGTAATAAAGGTGTTTTTCCGCCATACTTTATATATATGTATACTGCTGGACGGAGTCTTTCTAAGGATGAGTTACGTGAAGTAAAGGAGAAAATAGGAAAAGGTCTTGCGGAAGAAATCAATAAATTTTTTAATGAATTGGGAGGCGATTTAAATGTGCAAAAGATTTGATCGTAATAAAGAAAATTTTGTTGATTTAGTGTATGAAATGAAGGAATTTTCCGAACAACAAATAACACAAATATTTATTAAAGAAAACAATGAAATAATTATAGATGAGCATGCCTCGATTAGGGATGTTTTGGATAATTTAAAGGAAATTGGATCACTGAGATTCGATGGTTTGCTCTATAGGGTTGTGCCTGATGTAGAAAGACTAAGCTTTAACCCTTTTTCTTTTCATGTATTAGCATAAAGTATTTATTCAGAAACTGTGTGCGTGCTTCTACTCTGCATCGCCCATGTGACAGGGATAGGGGCTAACAAATAGTGGGATCGCTGTCTCATCTCCGCCTGCGGTGAGCTGAAGAAGACAATCAGGCTGACCCAACGTATAGCCAGTTACGGGGCGATACTCGGGTGACATCAAAACTGTAACTACACTCGTAGAAGCTTATGTGCCGTTATCTTCGGACAGGGGTTCGACTCCCCTCGGCTCCATATGTTAAATCCACAATTTGGAGTTTAAAGATTATCTCTACATGCACTTTGTAGACGAGCACCTTATCCACATAACTACCAATGAACTTTTTGATTTCGGGAAGATCGTGGTTTGTAACGTGGACTCCAAACTTAGAAAGCAGTTGTCGCAGAGTATCCTCTGTGATGGCTGCTTTTTCTGTTACAGCCTTAGTTTCGAGCAACTTCTGGCCAAGCTGTAGTTTATGCTGCTCTAATTCCTCAAGCTTACTAGACAAAGCAATGTTGAAAGTGCCACTAGCGATGGCATTAACTATATTTGTAATCTGACGTTCAATACCCTCCAGGCTCTTAGCTAAGCGTTCGCGTTCACCTTTTACGTTTGATTGCTTGGAGTTATGATAGTCGTTTAGTTGCTTGGCAAGCAGCGGAATGGCCTCCTCATTAAATATCTTCTCTTGCAATTGAGAGATGACGTAGTTTTCAATATATTCTCGGCGTAGCTCGGGATTATTACATTCTTTCGTTCGATCACGATTACCACAGCGGTAGGTGACGTATTTGAGCTTGTTTCTTCCGCTGAATTTTGTATTGCCCATCATTGAATACGGAGTACCAACGTTTTTTAGGCATTCACCACAGACGATGAGACCGCTTAGCAGGTAAACTTCTTTAGCCTTATATGCTCCAGGCTGGCGTTTGTTACTGTCCATCTTTTCTTGAACCTGCTGGAAAACTTCCTTAGAGATGATTGCTGGCATGCCCCCTTCTACTCGAATGACATCCTCATTGTCTTTTTTACGGTTGCCGTTCCGCTTGCCGTGTACATCTTTCCCGTCCGTCAGATTATAGATGTAGGTTCCTGTGTACTTCTCGTTACGAAGTATTGTACCTAAAGTTCCCTTGCTGATGGGCTTGCCATATCGTGATTTGTAGTCATTGTCGGCCAATTCCCGAATGATTTGGTTGTAACCGTAGCCTGCGATAAACATCGAGAAAACTGTATCTACGATTCGGCGTTCTTCCTCGTTAATGATGTATTTCCTGGTGATGGGGTCAACCGAGTAGCCAATTGGAGGCAATCCCCCTGTATGCTTACACTGGTAGGCGGTTTCTTTCATGCCCTTCATCACTTCCCGAGCAAGGTTCTTGGAGTAATATTCGGCCATGCCTTCGAGCAAGGATTCCAAAATGATACTCTCTGGAGAGTCATCCAGATTCTCCGTTACGCTAATCAAGCGTATGCCGTTCATTTTTAATATTCGCTTATATTTGGCACTATCGTATTTGTCGCGACTGAAGCGGTCCAGTTTGTGAATGATAACTACATCAAACATCCCTTTTCCGCTGTCTTCTATCATTTGAAGAAAGCCAGGCCGCTTGTCAGATGTTGCTGTTTTTGCACGATCTTCATACTCTGCCACAATTCTATAGTCGTTTGACCTACAGAAATGTTCGGCTGCACGTTTTTGTGCATCAATTGATTCGTCTCTTTGGTTATCGCTGGAAAATCTACCGTAAAAAGCTGCTCTAAAAGTCATGAGAATTCCCCTCTCTGATTTACATGATTATTAAAGGATCGGCCCCTAACCAGAGGAGCCGCTGTTAGAATGATGTAGATGATATTTGTTTATGATATTTTTTGGAGAATAGTATTCAGTAGTTCAACTGCAGGCTGATAATATTGTTCAGGTGTCTCCATTACCTGTTCAGCAGACTGCATGGAACTTGAATCGGGTTCAGTGCAGGATTGCTTGAGTTTTTTTCGAGAAATGATGGTGAAGTATAGCATGATCGAAATCCTCCTTGTTGTTAGCGATTTAATTTTTTGAGTTTCTGACGCAAAGAGTACGATGATCATTTTGTGGATGATTACATTAATCCGCGTTCCTTCATGCTGACGAAAGAATTGTCGCCTAGGATGACGTGGTCCAGTAGATCTATCCCAAGTAGGCAGCCACTGTCTCGTAGTCGCTCTGTAATCTCCACGTCCTCAGGACTTGGATCTGGCTGGCCTGACGGATGATTATGGCAGGCTATGATGGAAGCTGAGTTGGCCAGGATAGCAAGCTTAAACGTCTCCCTAGGATGAACAATTGAGGCGCTCAGTGAACCGCAGGATACCTGATGTATCGCTGTTGGCTCGTTTTTTGTATTGAGGCAAAGAATACAAAACGCTTCTCGGTCATAATCACCAATGAATTGACGGAACAAATTAACCGCACGCCATCTCTATTAATAAGCGCTAGTTTCTGAACATCGGTGCTAAAGGTAGGTTTGTCATTTGAGAATGAATTTTGCAAAATTGTCGCAGATGATATTCCAGAAAAATTTAAAGACTCTCATTTGATGTTTGCTATTGCAAACCCTCCTATAGGAGGTAAACCAAAAGAGATTACTATATCTGAAATTGAAGATACCATTATGAATCTAGATGGAGTTATTGAGAAAATTAATGATTATTTAATAGATGAAAAAGTTAGAAAGAAGTATAAAAATGCCTTTAGTAAGAAAGTAATATTATTTACATTAGAATATGCACTTGTGCTAGGTAGTTTTGCAAATATTTACAATGAAATATATAAGGGGAAATTGTATGAAAGAATAATGAATTCTATAGGTGGGACGTCGTTCGGCATTGAGTAATCATGCCAGCTCTCCGAACATCCTCAACATCAAACGACGACGAATTGTGGATTTACCACGCCACGGCTCGCTTTTGTGAACCCTTGTCCTTGCAAAACCACAACTAATAATACTGGATAGGGGTTCAGCATTGCTTGTCACTAATAGAAGTACCCGACTTGCGTCAATGTGACGTTGATTGGGTGCTTTTTTATTTGTATGTGGAGGTATGTGGAAGATTTAGTCGAATATTGATTTAATATCGTTTGAGAATATAATCGGCGGGCAGGGACTGGTTTTACCCCGCTGGAATTCACTTTCTCACATATAACAGTAAAAGTGAGGAGGATAATATGGCTGACTATAAGTTTCAACATTATGTTCAACGTGCTTATTTAGAACAATGGGCTGAAAACGGGCAAATTAAGATTGTAAATAAGAAAACCAATAAAAATTTTAGCAATAATGTAACTAAAGCGTTTGGTGCAAATGATTTTTATTCAATAAGACATAACGAACCGCTTTTAATTTCTGATGAAAATGTTGATAAAGTATTTAAATTCCTCGAAGATTTTGAAGTCTACCATTATGATAAAAGATTAGAGACTTCGGATGATTTTAGAACTTGTATTCAATGGTTCGATAATTGGATTATCATGAAAGATGGAGTATGTGTAGAACACAATTATATAAAGCAAAGACTATACGAGAACCGACTGATAGATATTGAGATAGGTTGGCACAAAGTTGAAGGGAAATTCCACACAATAAAAAGTGAGTTGGAAAAGTTATACTACGATACGGAATATGAACTAAATGGTGAAACTATTTCTGATTTATATGATTATATAGTTTCATCTAGTTTTAGAAATCCACATGCATTTAACCGCTGCAAAATATATATAGATAACTACTGGTCAAAGGACGGAGAAATTGTATTCTGCAAAGAAGTTGATGCAAGCTTAAAAGAAGAGTTCACATCATTTCTGTTTAAGAAAACTATTATCGATTATCAAAATGGTATTCGTAATAATATTATGGGATATCAATTACATGAAATCTCAACAAAGCAATTAGTGTTTATATTTGCAAGAGGTAGTGAAAAATTTATTACATCTGATAATCCAGTGTTTACTATCATTAACGAAGAGACTGAACCTCAGTACACTTACTTCCCATTAACACCAAACATACTAGTTGGAATATTCTATTTAGACAAGAAAATAGATTTTGCATTTATAGATTACCCTGACAGTGAAATAGACTTTATAAATCGAGAAGTTATTAACAATTGTTATGAATACTATGTGAAATTAAATGAATAGTGTAGCCGCTCAATTCTCCTGTAGGGGAAGGAGATTTTTTCTTGCCAAGAGCGGGGGAGTTCGTGGACAATGTTTGGTGGATGTAGCCGGAGGCTGTATCGACCCTTATAGTTTGTTTAGTATAGGGCTCAGTGTCGCGAATTACTTGTCGGTTAGGGCCTTGAATTATTATTCGAACGCGAACGTCGAGACCTTTGAGACTGCAATTGCAGTGTTTATCAATTCGACATTTCTAGATTTACACGCACTGAAATGTTCGCTAAAGCGTCCCCTAGTTTTACGTCGAAGTAGGGGGATCAGAAAGTTTGATCATCACGTTGCGGCGAATTGTGGTTTTGCACAACCATGGTTCGGAAAAATAAACCCTTGTCCATACAAAACCACAACGGTTAATGATGGACAGGGGTTCATCACGAGGAATTCTTAAAAATCAATGATCAAGATAAGGAGTTACTATGAGTCACATTTTCAATTTCTCGTTTTCAATGAAAATTCAACGGATAGCTCTTAATTTAACGATTATGGATCAGACCTTATTGGATACCTTCAAACGGAATTCACACCGTGTTGTAGAGTTAATCTTTAAGAGCACAGGTGATGACACAATCGTTGAAGGGAAAACGATTTCTACTTCTGATCACGCGGCAGCAGGATACATGTATATTGATTACCACATTCCGGAGATTATTGGGAAGGTACTCTCAATCCATAAAGGTATTGACAATTATTATCTAATGGATCCTCATATTGAACTTACCAATCGAACTGCTCTTATAGCTTCTGGGGTATCCAATTATATAATGGAAAAGTTATATGGCAAGGCCGAATTAGTTAAGAAAGCGGTGGTATTACCTCAAAACGAATTCATCGACTCCATTAATATGTTAAATAGGCTCTCCACTAAAGATAAAATTGATGATGTATTATTCTTTATGCATTTATCAAACACAGTAAACCAAGATAAGAGGACCTATACCTCGCATGACATTATCAATAGATTTAGGTATATATGGAGTGCGTTTAATGCTTTGTACGAGGTAACAACAACCGCCAATGGTGATAAGGCTTCCATTGTCCAATTTTCCAAAAAACGCGATGTCATTGCGTTCATCAATAGTGGATATTGCCGTGAATATTTAGATTCACTTAAATCAGCGAATCTTGAACTGCGAAATAGTAATAATGTTTCTCTGAAATTAAAGGATGCACTTCATAATAATAATAATGAAGCAGTTTCTGAGAATGCTTTATTATGCGCCTACGCTATTAGAAATTCTAACTTCCATGGAACGAATGACGAAACAACTGCATACTGCAGAATCGGATACGAATTAATCCATTCGTTAATTAAGTTTTATTTGCCGATCTTCTAAATTACTACTGGTGTTGTTACAACTAAATTTGATCTATTGGCTAACATAATTTGTGTCACCTCGCCAAACATCCTAAGCATCACGCGGCGGCGAATTGTGGATTTACCAAGCCACGGCTCGGCTCCATATGGAGTTTTAGAAAAAGCGACCTTTAGGGGTCGCTTTTTTGTATCCTCATAATTAAAGTTAGGCAATGCTTTTTAATGATTTCAGCCAATTCCTCAAATGTGTACTTGTGGTTTATCATGTCTACTATGAGGTCTTCGGAATGTTTGATATGCATTTTAAACTGCAAAAAGATTTCTCTTCCACCACGAATACCGTCCGCATGAGGATGGTTCCCATACTATTGTTAACGATACCCTTTTGCAAAGTTTCTTTGTTATAATTATTATAATAATCTCTTCATTGGCTGGTGATTATGAATGAGTGAAAAATTTTGGTTAGTAGTACAGTATCCTCTAAAAAGTGAAAAAGGAAGCCAACGTGATAACTGGTTAAGAGATAAAGTAATGGAATACCTGGACATATCTCTAATAGATGCTAACTTAGGTTGTGTTGATGGCTTTGATATGGGCAAATGCATTTCCGACCCAAAAAAATATGCTCTTAATATATTTTGTATCATTACGGAAGAAGAACGTAGTATAGCCTTGGTAAAGAGAGTTTTAAGAGATAGCAGGCTTGATTATACTCGTATAAAAATTGCTACAATGCCCTATGGAAAAGAAGAAACATATAGTCTTAAATTTTCCTATAAAAAGGGTGTTACCGATTTTTCGCTATAGCACAGTTTTGAGTTTAGAATTACAACTACACCGTAAAACAATTTTCTGGCGGGAGTCATGAATTTTGTGACATCAAAGCTCTGACTACACTCGTAGAAGCTTATGTGCCGTTATCTTCGGACAGGGGTTTGACTTCCCTCGGCTCCATAAGAGGAACCCGCTGAGATAGCGGTTTTTTTGCTGTTTAGTGATTGAATTGTAGACCGAATGCAGACAAGGAATTATGGGGAACTAAAAGTATTTATTCTTGTAGACATGTTGTCTACATCTAAAATTAGATCATTCACTTTGAAGTTAATATTTAGTGGCACATTTTCCGAAACTACATCTATAAGAGCTCGAACTGATATAAGATTAGATTATGGCATTAAGCACTCAAAAGCAAAAATATTCGGGGGAATTACTATTATGAGTTTCACTATTGATTATGTTAAAAATAAAAACAGAATTATTGTAACATCGGACGGTATGGAAGTTGAGGATGCCTTTGCGTACGCAGAACAATTTCCGAAGATACTGAAGAAAACTAAGCGAGGGTTTACAGGTATGACTGTAATCACTGGTGGTCTGGTATTTAAGCAAGAGGTGATGGCAATTCTTGCTCCAACTGGTGAAGATGCTGTGAAAGCTGGAATGTCCACAAAACACAAATGGGTGTATGTTGCGCCTACGGCGTTCTACAAAACGCAAATGAATCGTATGTTTAAAGATATTGCAAACTTGTACGAATCGATAGAAGAAGCTGAAGCGTATCTTGATTCTGCAGGGAATTAGCAACTTCTAAAAATTAAAAGGATCCAGCCATCATCTGTAGCGCCAAAGGTACTTTCTGCGTATTGAAGAAGCACTGTGAAAAACCGATATATTCAGGATTAACTTATATAAATGGATCACTATACTAAGGAGTTATTCCTATGACCAGTCTCCTTAATCAGAATGACTTATCAAATATTGGTTAGAATGCTTCTAGGATGACATCAAAACTGTAAGTAGACTCGTAGAAGATTATGTGTCATTATCTTCGAACAGGGGTTCGACTCCCCTCGGCTCCATTTGAAAGACCCGCTGATTGATATTATCCCCTTCAAGTAGACACTCAAAAAAACCTTCATGTTATCATGTAGGCTTGAGTGCCACTTGGAGGGGATATTTTTTATGGCTAAAAAAGGTCAAACATTTCAGAAGTATACAGAGGAATTCAAATTAAAGGCGGTCAGAGCGTATTAAGAGGGTTCATCGAGCTATAAGGAGGTAGCTGAACGAGAAGGGATACGTAACTGTTCTCAACTGATTGAACACACATGAGGCCAGTTTTTTCGTTCTCTAAAGTATACCTAAATAGGATGAATAATAACTGGTTAAATTTACAAATTTGTCATGTGACAATAGTGATGACAGCAGTAACTATTCTCTCAAATGCTGGAATTATATAATGGATAGATTACATAGACAAGATAGGCTTCGTAAGGCTATTGTCTATAAATTTTTATTTTGTATTATTTATTTATAATGTAATTATATTACATAAAGTATTATATTGATATTTATATGAAATGGGGAGAAACATTGAGAGAAAGAATTCTAACTCTATTCATGACGATTGCTATTCTATTCACGACAATCACACCCGGGTTGGTACCGAGTGCTGAAGCAGCAGGAGGCACAGTTACAAAGACCTATACAGCAACTGCTGATACGATGCAATTAAATGGTCAAGCGGAATATAACGGAATCTATGATAATGACGGAGATGGTTATCTATATGTCGGCATGAGCAATAATGACGGCTTCGTCAATGTGCGCAATAGAATGGCCGCATCTTTCAATTTAGGTGCTCCAGAAGGGACCATTGTATCAGCAGAGCTGGTTGTGACGGTTGCTACTGTATTAAGAGTCCCGAATCACACGCTGTACATGGAGGCAAGGGGCTCTGCTGCGAATAGTTTGGACCATAATTTTAATGGTACCTTCCCCTTCGTAGATGTGAATAGCCCTTTTTCAGATAAATTTACGGCGAAAAGCACTGCGGAAGTGCCGATGGGCACTTATCTTCAGGATCAATCGATTACTTTCAATGTTAAGAGTGCTGTCGATGCCTTTACGGGTGGTTCTGATCGCACAGTAACTTTTACACTTAACGGCAATGAAGCAGATGCAGACAGCGGGAGATTTTTATTGTATTCCTTAGAAGCTTCGAATGCTGCATTTCGCCCGAAGCTAGTCGTTACTTATGAGACCGGACCGACGAATACCCCGCCTACGGGCTCTTTCAAAATTGCGGAGGGAACAGCGACAAGCGCCAGCACAGTCAATCTATCCGTAACAGGTTCAGATCCTGATGCAGGTGATAGTGTTACCCATATGAGATTTGCGAATAGCGTTGCTAATTTATCGGCGGCATCTTGGTTGCCTTTCAGCAATACAGCAACATTCAGTCTAAGTGGAGGGGATGGGGCGAAGAACATCTATATGCAGGTGAGAGATTCCAACAATGCGATATCTGCCAGTTCTTCTCAGATCATTCTATTGGATCAGACAGCACCAACAGGTGCACTGATTATTAATGATGGTGCTGCATGGACGAAATCAGAGATGGTCACTTTAAAAGGAACCTATACGGATGGAAGCGGCTCAGGAGTTGAGCAGGTGCGTCTCTCCAATGTTAATGGGACTTGGCAGACCAGCTGGTTCAGTATCGCTGATCTGAACGGGAGGTCATGGGTCCTTCCGGCTGGACAGGGAGTCAAAAACGTATATGTACAATATAAAGATAGAGTTGGTAATTCGAGCAACTCAACTATTAGTAGTACAATTACAGTAGATACAATAGCTCCTGTTATTACAAATGTAGTGAATAACATAGTATATAATAGCAAAGTTAATCCTCTATTTTATGAAGGCAGCGGATTGCTTAATGGGAGTCCCTATACCAGTGGTACAGACATCACCCAGGATGGAACGTATACACTGATCGTCACCGATCAAGCAGGCAATAGTGCGACGGTGGTTTTCAAGGTTGATACGATAGCACCTACCGTAACGGGAATAGCGAATGGTGTAATATACAACACAATCAAAACGATTACCTTTAACAAAGGAACCGCGACTTTAAACGGAGCTGCTTTTGTTAGTGGTGCACAGGTTTCACAAGATGGTGTGTATACCCTGATTGTAACGGATACAGCAGGCAATGTAACAACGATTAACTTTGAGATAGACACAACAGCACCTAAAATTAAAGGGGTAAGCGAGGGCGGGGTTTATAAGTCGGTAACTCCCAGTTTTAATGAAGGAACAGCGCAGCTGAATGGAACTGCTTATATGAGCGGTACAAGGATTGATCAGGATGGTGTGTATACGCTGGTTGTAACCGATACAGTAGGTAATGTAACAACGGTTAACTTTGAGATCGAAAATGTGGCGCCAATTGTCACGGGAGTAATGGAGGGCGGAATTTATATATCGGTAGTTCCTAGTTTTAATGAAGGGACAGCGCAATTGAATGGAACTGCTTATACAAGCGGTACAAAGATTGATCAGGATGGTGTGTATACGCTGGTTGTAACCGATGCAGCAGGCAACGTCACGATGGTGAAATTCATCATTGACAGAACCGCTCCAACCGTCACCGGCGTTGTTTACGGGGTGAGCTACAACACCGACAGAACGATCACTTTTAACGAAGGTACGGCAACGTTGAACGGAGATCCATTCGCAAGTGGCGAGACCGTTTCCGCTGAAGGCGACTATACACTCATTGTGACCGATGCGGTGGGCAACGTTACGACAGTCAGCTTTACGATCCACAAAACCGGCCCAACCGTTACTGGGGTTGTTTACGGATCGAGTTATAATACCGACAGAATGATCACGTTTAACACGGGAATCGCAACGTTGAACGGCGATTCCTTTGCTAGCGGATCTGAAGTCAGTGCCGAGGGCGACTACACACTCATCGTAACGGACGCGATGGGCAACGTCACAACCATTGCATTCACGATCGATAAAACAGTCCCGATCATTAGCGGTGTGACCGACGGCTCTATCTATAACACGAATCAATCGATTACGTTCAATGAAGGTACGGCGACCTTGAACGGAGATCCATTTGCAAGTGGCGCAACCATTTTCGCCGAAGGTGACTATACGCTTGTGGTGACGGATGAGGCGGGTAACGTTACGACGGCCAACTTCACCATTGACAGAACCGCTCCAACCGTCACCGGCGTTGTTTACGGGGTGAGCTACAACACCGACAGAACGATCACTTTTAACGAAGGTACGGCAACGTTGAACGGAGATCCATTCGCAAGTGGCGAGACCGTTTCCGCTGAAGGCGACTATACACTCATTGTGACCGATGCGGTGGGCAACGTTACGACAGTCAGCTTTACGATCCACAAAACCGGCCCAACCGTTACTGGGGTTGTTTACGGATCGAGTTATAATACCGACAGAATGATCACGTTTAACACGGGAATCGCAACGTTGAACGGCGATTCCTTTGCTAGCGGATCTGAAGTCAGTGCCGAGGGCGACTACACACTCATCGTAACGGACGCGATGGGCAACGTCACAACCATTGCATTCACGATCGATAAAACGGTCCCGATCATTAGCGGTGTGACCGACGGCTCTATCTATAACACGAATCAATCGATTACGTTCAATGAAGGTACGGCGACCTTGAACGGAGATCCATTTGCAAGTGGCGCAACCATTTTCGCCGAAGGTGACTATACGCTTGTGGTGACGGATGAGGCGGGTAACGTTACGACGGCCAACTTCACCATTGACAGAACCGCTCCAACCGTCACCGGCGTTGTTTACGGGGTGAGCTACAACACCGACAGAACGATCACTTTTAACGAAGGTACGGCAACGTTGAACGGAGATCCATTCGCAAGTGGCGAGACCGTTTCCGCCGAAGGCGACTATACACTCATTGTGACCGATGCGGTGGGCAACGTTACGACAGTCAGCTTTACGATCCACAAAACCGGCCCAACCGTTACTGGGGTTGTTTACGGATCGAGTTATAATACCGACAGAATGATCACGTTTAACACGGGAATCGCAACATTGAACGGAGATCCCTTTGCTAGCGGATCTGAAGTCAGTGCCGAGGGCGACTACACACTCATCGTAACGGACGCGATGGGCAACGTTACAACCATTGCATTCACGATCGATAAAACGGTCCCGATCATTAGCGGTGTGACCGACGGCTCTATCTATAACACGAATCAATCGATTACGTTCAATGAAGGTACGGCGACCTTGAACGGAGATCCATTCGCAAGTGGCGCAACGGTTTTTGCCGAAGGTGACTATACGCTTGTGGTGACGGATGAGGCGGGTAACGTCACAATGATTTCTTTCACAATTGATCGAACAAACCCGATTATAACCGGTCTAACTGTAGGAATAAGCAACTACACCAGTCCGTTGACGATTGGATTTAATGAAGGTACCGCTACATTAAACGGTCAGCCCTTCACAACCGGAACGAGAGTTATATCTTCTGGCAACTACACGCTAGTCGTCATCGATGAAGCAGGAAATCAGACGATTGCCACGTTTACGCTGAACATCTCGACTCCTGAATCCGGTTCAGGTTCAAGCTCAGACCCAAGTACAAGCTCAAGTACAAGCCCAATTCCAAGCTTAGGGCTAGAGATCGAGATCAATGGAGTTAAACAGAAGGATTTAGCCAAAGAAACAACTGCTGTTATGAACGGAAAGAAAGTGACAACGGTAACCATCGACGAGAAGAAATTATCGCGTTACCTCGATTCCTTACCCGATAAGCCAGTCATTAACATACCGGTCCATAATGATTCAGATCGTGTTCTTCTGCTCTTAAACGGTCAGCTTATCACAACACTGAATGACCGAAACGCAGTTATTCTAATTCAAACGGAGCTTGGTTCCTATCTTCTAGCTGCCAACCGGATCGATTGGAGTCTTGTCACGAAGCGTTTCGGTTCGGAGGATGCACTGCGAAACATGGTGATTCAAGTCGAGATTACCAATGTACCAGAAAGCGATATCGTGCAACTTGCTAATAGTATAGGGAAGGCAAGACTCTTGTCGCCGCCGATTGATTTCAACATCACAGCAGCACATGGCGGTAAGACGATTGAGCTCAACAAGTTTCTTAGCTATGTCGAGCGGACGATTGTCATTCCCAATTCAGCAGATGATCACAATAAAAATATAACGGGGATTACGATGACGAAGGATGGAAACATCGTGCCGGTACCTACCCGAATGATGAGGGAGAACGGCAAGACCTTTGCTGTCATTTATAGCCTGACAAATAGCGTCTATGCCGTTATAGAGAATGACAAAACCTTTGCGGATATTCAGAATCATTGGGCGAAGTATGATATCGAACAAGTAGCGTCCAAGCTGATCGTCCAAGGTGTCACTGAATCGAGCTTTCAACCGAACAAGCAAATTACCCGAGCTGAGTTCACGGCGATGTTGGTCCGGGCTCTCGGATTACACACGGTTGATCAGCCTACTAGCTTTACTGACGTCAACAGCGGGCAATGGTATTACGAAACGGTCTCCATTGCGGAAGGCTACGGGTTAGTTACGGCAAGTAACAATAGCCAGTACACTCCCAACGAGAAGCTAAGCCGAGAAGAAGCAATGGTGTTGCTGGGGAAAGCCATGAAGCTTGCTGGGATGGATACAGCGATTTCCGATAGCGAAGCCGCTCAACAGCTTAGCACATTCAAAGACCATCATTTGCTCGACTTGTCTGCAAGAGCGGCAGCTGCACTTAACGTTAAATACGGAATTATCATAGGCAATCAAGGACAGCTTACGCCGAACAATGTCATTACACGTGCCGAAGCTACCGTCATTTTACAACGCTTGCTCGAAGCGGCCAAACTGAGTTCGTAACAGCAAGAACCTTCAACCACAAGCTAAGTGGTTGAAGGTTCTTTTTTGTGTATATTTAGAGGAACTCGTCATGCATTACCTCGTGATCACCCATTACAAACTCCTGCTCAGCCGTTATTTGCCCCTTCTAGATTTGATCGTACTTGCGAAGTTTGTAATTAACCGCTTCGAACGCTTCGTCTAGGTCTTGTTGTCGTTGCAACTCTTTTTTATGCTACTCAAGGATCGCCTTTCTTTATAGGAGAGTTTGTTTTCCTTGAATGGCTAAATCAGTGTAATAAAGATGCTTCCAAAGGCAAAGTTACGGATATGTCTACCGCAAGCTCTTATGCAGTGAATCTAATTAAAGATGAAGCAGAAGCTAGTATTATCAATGGGAAGAAGAATGGCGTATTTGATCCGCTGGGCAATGCCACACGCGCATCGATACGCTGACCAAGGAATGATCTTAAACTATGCTACCTCGCCGAACATCCGAATCATCACACGGCGGCGAATTGTGGATTTGTACAGCCATGGCTCAGCTCCATATGGAGTACTATTGAAGACACCATGAAAGGTGTCTTTTTTCATATTTTCAGAATATGATCTGGACTATGCGTGGCGGTTCAAAAAAATGAGTATCTTGCTAGATCCAGTATCTTTCGTATGTGGAATTAAAGATTGCAGTGAAGAAGGTGTGAAGGAAAATTTAAGGTTCTATATAGGGATAAAAAAGGCAAACCTAGGATAGGAAGAGTTAATAGGGAGATATAAATGAAAACCAGTATACTTATGCTATAATTTAATAAAGTGACTCTGTGTTTTAGAAAAATTGGATAAAGGATGCATTGACCAACCATGTATGAGAATCAGACTTCTATGCACCACAAGCTGTTTATTATCGGCGCAGGTGCTGCCGGACTAATGGCCGCCGTTACTGCGCGTGATATGGGTATCGATACTGCCATTCTGGAGGGTAACGACCGGATTGGAAAGAAGATATTAATGACAGGTGATGGCCGCTGTAACATTACGAATGAATCCACTGCGACGGGTACGGATGAAGCAATTGCTTTATCGCACAAGTATCACAGTAATCAGGCCGGATTTCCACTTGCGGTATTGCAGCAATTTGGCATCCGTCAGACTATAGATTTTTTCTCCTTTCTCGGGCTTCCACTTACAAGATTGAAGGAGGGCTTGATGTATCCAATGTCGCTGCAGGCAGCAGCGGTGCTGGATATTTTCCAGCTTGCGCTGGAGGATCGGAATGTTCCGGTATACCTCAATAACAAAGTGTTGGATGTTACTGTTTCGAAGAATCATCCGCGCTTCAAGATAAAATGCCAAACGGAGACAGAGGAGGAGGTTGTTTATACTAGCGACTATCTACTTCTATCTGCGGGTGGCCTTGCCGGTCCAAATGCGGGAAAAGAACCTCCTGGGTATACACTTGCCGAACGTCTGGGGCACACCCTGATTGAGCCTTTGCCGGCCATTGTGCAATTGAAGCTGCAATATCCGAATATGAGGGCACTGTCCACTATCAAATCTCAGGGACAAGCCCATATCATTGTGAACGGTAAAGTCATCTGCAGTGAACAGGGTGAAATTGCCTTCACGGATTATGGTATTACCGGCCCGCCAATTCTTCAGCTAAGCAGGAAGGCTGCGTATCATCTTGCAAGAGGAGAACAGGTAACATTGTCGGTTGATCTGATGCCGGGCCGCACGGAGAAAGAGTTAGTTGAGTTTTTAGAAAGGCTCTGGGAGACCTTTGGACACCGGACGGTTGCGGATTCTCTCGTTGGCATCTTTAACAAGAAGCTTGTTACGGTCCTACTCAAGGAGACCGGCTTAGATCAGCAACCACAGCTGCTTTGCCAGGCTCTGTCGTTGAAAACTAAGGGGAAATTTTATCAAATCTTGAAGCGTTGGGAATTTAAAGTGACGGATACCAATGGCTTTACGAATGCGCAAGTGACAGCCGGCGGCATTGATACGTCGGAACTCATCGAAGGAACGCTGGAATCCAAGCTGGTGCCTGGGCTGTATTTGGCTGGCGAAGTGATGGATGTCGACGGAGATTTCGGCGGCTATAACCTGCAATGGGCCTGGAGTTCCGGATATGTGGCCGCCATGGCGCTAGCTAAGTCAATTCAATAAATTTATTAGGAAAAGGGATGCATCAATTAACATGTATAAGGATCAGACTTCTAAGCACCACGAGCTGTTCATTATCGGTGGGGGTGCTGCAGGTCTAATGGCTGCAGTTACAGCGAGGGATCAAGGTATTGATACAGCAATTATTGAAAGCAATGACCGGCTTGGGAAGAAAATAATAACGACGGGTAACGGGCGTTGCAACATTACGAACCAATCCACCGCCACCGGTACGGATGAAGCGGCCGCTTTATCACGCAAGTATCACAGTAATCAGGAAGGATTCCCAATACATGTATTGCGGCAATTCGGTGTCCGCCAAACGATCGAATTTTTCTCCTCACTCGGGCTTCCTTTTGTAAGCTTGGAGAATGGCCGGATGTATCCGATGTCGCTGCAGGCGGCTTCGGTGCCGGGTGTATTTAAGCTGGCGCTGGAGGATCGGAATGTTCCCGTATATTATAAACATAAAGTGTTGGATGTTACCGTTTCGGCGGGACATCCGCGGTTCGCGATAACCTGCCAGACGGAGACAGAGGAACAGGTTGTGTATACCAGCGACTATCTTTTTCTATGTGCAGGCGGCCTTACCGCTCCCAAAACGGGAACGGACGGCTCCGGTTATACGCTTGTCCAACGCCTGGGGCACACCCTGATCAACCCGGTGCCAGGCATTGTACAATTGAAGCTGGATTATCCGTATTTGAAGGAACTATCGGGCATCAAATTTGAGGGAGAGGCCCATGTTATCGTAAACAATGAAGTCATCCGCACTGAGTCTGGTGAGATTCTTTTTACGGACTATGGTATCTCGGGCCCGCCCATACTTCAGCTCAGCAGAAAGGCTGCGTATAATCTCGGAATAGGAGAATCGGTGACATTGTCGGTTGATTTAATGCCGGAGCGCACGGAGGAAGAGTTAATTGATTTTCTGGAGATCCACTGGGGGATCTTCGGACACCGGACGGTTGCCGATTCTTTTGTGGGCATCGTCAGCAAGAAACTGATTCCAGTTCTGCTGAAGGAGGCTGGAATTGATCAACAGCCGCACTTGCTTTGTATGGATTTATCATGGAAAACCAAGAAAATATTTTATCGAATCTTGAAGCATTGGGAATTTAAAGTGACCGATACCAATAGCTTCACGAATGCACAAACAACAGCCGGTGGCATCGATACGACGGAGCTAATCGAAGGAACGTTAGAATCTAAGTTAGTCCCTGGGCTGTATTTGGCAGGTGAAGTGATGGATGTGGATGGAGATTGCGGCGGCTATAACCTGCAATGGGCTTGGAGCTCCGGCTACGCCGCTGCTATGGCGCTTGCTAATCGACGTGCCAGCACCACGTAAGGGGGCAGAGGGTTGCTGACTCTTAAACGATCATCTATTACTATGGCAGAGGTTTGCTGTAACAAGTCTGGTTTTAGTAATGTGAAAGCGATGAGGATTGTTTCTCATCGCTTTTTTGTGATTTTTTAAAGTTTTGTGCTCATTTTATTCGTTGCTTAACTCTGATGTCTTCATTTTACCTCAACTTTATTGTCGTCCCTTTATTAATCCTTAAGTTTATCAATTAGAGCTAGTATTCGTCTATTTTTTGTATCTTCCTTTTTAGCAAGCTCAATATAATTAATCTGCTCTCGTTTAATGTAATCAGGCTGGTTTAGAAATGTATTCAGCATGTGGTACTCTTCAAGGTTTGTAGTAATGTAATCAGGCACAATCAGTTTACGATTTTCCTCGCATTTCTTAAGTATTATATGTAATGTATCACCGAGCTCTTTTTGTACTGCTCTTCGAATAAATTCGTTATAAACAAAATAATGCCCATTCTTTGACGGCAATAAAGTATGGTCAAATTCGTACCCGTCAACAGAGATTTGAATAGGTACTTTACCATTAGTATTGAATATCTCCCTTACTGAATAGGGGAAATAGACTACTTTCCATTTCATTTTACCTTCCAGCAGCTTTATCTCACTATCAAATTCATAAACCATATAAATAACACTTCTCGTGGTAAAGAAGCTGATTTCGGTCACTCATTTTATCATAGCCACTTTGCTGTTTGTAGGTGATTCGAATTCAATATGCTGTTGCAATAACCTATATGATGTTGAACATGCCTTATCTGCATGAGGATAACATCAGTTTTAGTTATTTCTTCGTATAGTACACATGGTTCCAATAATCTGCCGTCAGTAAGTTCAGCAAAAAAATTACGAGCCACACTCATTATCTCCTCTACGTACTCCGTCATTTCCTCCTTAGTAGGGTAGTCAGAGCACTCCTTATCTAAGTCTTCTGTTATATCTTTACCGAAGTCAGGTATCGTGAATTCTTCATCCTTCTGCTGCCTAAACCAAAATTTCATGCTGGTTGTAGCATGGAATATATGCTTCCAGTATTTATGCTTGGCATCCTTCCAAAAATGATCAGGACATACTTCGATAAGATTCTTCAACATTTCTACGGTTGGATCAAACTGTCTTCTAAAAACAGTCACCATCTTATCACTCATGTTCATCAACTCACTTCTCGAAATTTAGAATCTTAACTTTATTCTTGTCCTAAACAACCAAAACCTTCCATTTTACGATGGTTAATTTGGAAAATTTGTGAAATATACTCAACAACAAACCCATAAAATGTAAAAATGTCACATCATAATTTAATGACTGCTGTCACTATTTATCTTAAATTAAAAGCATTACAATATAGGATAGGTTTCGCGATTCAATCCTAAAAAATTTATTGCTTATACTGGAGGAACCTCTAGAAGATGAACCCACAACTGTTACGGGATTTTCCGTTCTTTGAACATCTTGATGATGAATATTTAGCTGAAATTGCTAAGGTATGTAACGAGCGTACTTATATAAAAGGAGAGTCCATTTTTTTTGAGGGTGAAGAGGGAGAGGAGCTTTATCTGGTTCTCTCTGGAGTTGTTCAAATCTATCAAGATAACCACTCTAGGGATGTAATTCTTTCTATTTTTAGAGAAGGTGATTTCTTTGGAGAGATGGCTTTGTTGCAAAACGAAAGAGCGCGCTCTGCTTCTGCAAGGACCATTGAGAAGTCTACCTTATGTATTTTGAAAAAACGTGATTTCATTCCTTTACTAAAAAGTAATCCGGAAATACTAATCGGCATTTTGGAAACAGCATTAGATCGTCTGCGGGATGCCAATAAATTAATAACAGACTTAACCGTTATCGACGTACGTACGCGTATTGCTCGCGTGTTGTTGCGTCTAACAGAACAGCACGGAGTGCCCTCTAATGAAGGTGTTCTAATCGATTTGAAATTAACGCATCAACACCTGGCGGATATGACAGGAACGGCGCGTGAGACCGTGACAAAATCATTGCTTGGATTACAGGATGAGCAGTTGATACGTATTGATCAGAGGAAAATACTTGTGTGTAACATAGGTAGACTTAGAAATATACTTGACGTAATCTGAGTGAGTTCAAATGTTTGAATTTGTAATTGGGGTTACAGACCATAAATCACCCTAAATGATATAACAATATTAACAAAGAACGCGTACATTTTGCTTTATTAATCGTGATGACACAATGATCATCCATAAATGAAAAGGGGAAATGAAATGAGTGTAAAAAAATTGGTTTTATCTATGTCAGGTACTTTTTTACTGGGGATCATTGTAGGAGGGGCCTTGTTATATAACAATTCGGTTTATAACTCTGTTAAGGATGCCCTGAATGGAAATGCCACGCAAAACTCGGTAGGTAGCGTTAATTTGGAGGGGATGACACAGGTTAACATTCAGGGCATGGATCTTGAAACCGCAATGATGGCTGTGCAGGAGAATCGTACTAATATGTTAGAGAGCCAGTTAAAAGATCAAATCACAGCTGTACAAGCCCAGAATGAAACAATCGCAAAACTGAATCAATTGTTGGGAGTTATTAATGAAGAGCTAGGGAAGCTTCCTTCTGGTGCTGAGGCCGGCTCTGCTGTGGATCTGGTAGATGACAAGGGTGCTATGTTTACTGCTATGGGCATGGCTATACCGCAAACCAAAGGGGAACTTGAGAAGCTGTTGGGGCAAATCAAGTCACAGATTGATAGTGCAAGTAATAGCCAGCAAATGGACATGCTGCGCCTGCAAAGTTTAACGAATAAACGTAACGAAGCCTTCGATGTAATGACGAATTTTATTAAAAAAATGCAAGATTCCAGAAGTAGTATTATAGGGAATATGCGGTGATGAGTTAAAACTATGATATCCAAAGCTGCAGTTGATTTTCTACGTGATCATCCGTTATTACGAGGTATTCCTGATGATGAGCTACAAAATGTAATTAACGCTATAACACTTGTGTCTTTAGAGGATGGACAACGACTTCTTATGGAAGCGTCCACCTCTAAGGACTGTTTCATTTTATGGCAAGGGAAGGTGCAAGTAACCTCAGTTAACTTAGTTGGGAAAACACTGCTCTTAGCTGAACTTGGACCGGGAGAGTTAGTGGGAGAGATGGGTCTTATTCGGAACGAACAAAGATCAGCTAGTGTTACGGCAATCGGGCCAGTAAAGGCGTTGCGTCTAGACCGTCCATCCTTCGAATATTTGGCGAACCTAAGTCCATTATTTTACGAGAGTGTGCTTGTGAACATACGGATCCGAATGATCCATAGTATGCTTCGTAAAGCTACAATCTGGTCGGTCATACCTGATGCTGAGCTTCGGGGTCTTGCAGAGATTACAACGATCAAGAAAGTCACGAAGGGTGAAGAGATTATCGTGGAAGGTGCGGTAATTGATCATTTTTTCATGATTAACAGCGGGAGTATCGAGCTTCGTGGCCAAAAGCGGCGTAAGACTGTTCTTCGAGAAGGAGATTTTTATGGAGAGACAGAGTTACTAACAGACACGGCTGCCTCGCACACGTTGATCGCGGTAGAAGATAGTGAATTACTTATCATGGGCAAGTTAGAGTTCTTAACTATACTCGACTATTACGCTCCGGTTCGTCAACAACTCATTAAGGTTCTAAACATACGAACACCCCATCTGCTGGAGAAAGTTACAATTGCCATCGGCGAGGAGTCTATTGCCGAGGATAAGGAATCGCTACCTAAAACCAAAGACAAGTGGATTGACCAGCTGTTGTGGCTGGTAGGTGGATTTCTTGTAGTCTCCTTCTTGGCACTATTCCTTCATAGCCAATGGTGGAAGATCGCCACCTTGATTGTTGGAGGAGTGGTGGGTCCCGCAGCCTTCGTAGCTTTTGTGAGAAGTCAGCAGTTAATAGGCTTCCGTCAGCGGAGACTTGTTATAGTTTTTGTGTCTACCGCGGTTGTGGCTATTCCTCTGGCTTGGTATTTAGAGCGGATATGGCTTTTTGAAGTAAAAGCAAATTCTTTTGATTTTTCACAGCTTTACGTACCTTTGTCTGTAGCCCTAATAGAAGAAACTGCGAAATTATTAATTTGTGTGATGCTCGTTCGAACGCGGAAAATCCAATTTCTAATGGATGCAGTGGTGTTTGGTGCGGCAGCAGGCATGGGATTCGCAGCAGTGGAAAGTATTATTTATGGATGGGTTCATCTAGACGAGGCATCGTCAATAGGGATGCTTACTGTCCTATGGATGAGAGCATTATTATCGCCCTTCGGTCATGGAACATGGACTGCGATTGCCACTGTGGGGATATGGTATGCAAGTAGCATGCATAAGAATTCGAGCTTGGGGGACGTCAAGCCATGGACAAGATGGCGACGCGCAATTGAAATGTTTTTAGTAGTTATTGTGATGCATGCATTATGGAATTATCACTTTGAATCGGGGCTGATGAAGGCCGGTGTTATGGCCGTAGTCGGGATTATGGGTCTCTTTTTATTGTTCTTACTCATTCGTAGGGGCAGAAGAGAGGAGTTCCATGCCTTGAATATGTTAAATCCAACTATGTATGAGGCGATCCGACATGACGAACAAGTGAAGCCTATGACGCAGGAGCTTTATTGTAAAGGCTGCGGGTCAATGTCTCCGCCGGGTACACGTTACTGCACACGTTGTAGCCAGGCACTAAGGATTAAATGATTTTGATACGGCTCCATAGGTAGTAAAAGAAAAGACACCTTGAAGGGTGTCTTTTTGCGTTATTGCGGCTTGAAAAAAAGATGCCAATATTATCCCTGACTTTAATGAAAGTTCCCAGTTTCATTTTCCGTGAATTTGCCGTCGCTATCATGCTGGGATTGCTTGCGGCGATCATTACGGGCTTGTTGCTGCTGTTGGGCTTCCAGGCTGTTTACGGGCGTGGCTTCCAAATCTTTTACAGTGTTGATCAGATTCTTGTCTGGTTTATTTGCGCTCAATTGAAAATTCCTCCTTGTTTACCTAATGGTTGTGAATTTTATTATGTGCTGGCTACTGTGTGGTTATTCGTGTTGTATGATCACAATCCATTCGCTGTCCTATAATCATTAGCTCAGAACACGGTTAGATAGGGGAGATATGAGTAAATGATTGTTTCGGAACCTTTTTTAGTTTTGATATGTTGAACGTGTTATGGTTCCAGAATTTGTATTATTTTCGAAGGGATACAGGGGCTAGATGTAGGATCTCTTTCTAAATATTTAGGAGGTGAAAAGAGAAACTTCATTTTTTTGCAAGCGGTTACAAGGATATCTGCAACAAATTTAAAATCGGGAGGAAATAAAATGAAAAAAAGAGTTGCAAAGGTAACCAGTATTGTTGTGTTGTTTTCTCTTGCTCTTTCTTTAATAGTAGGTGGATGGACAAATACGGTGGTGCATGCTGCTGGTCTTGCGGTAACAGGCAGTGGAGGCTGGAATGAAACGGCATATGTGGAATGGTCACCTGTAAGCAATGCGACAGGGTATAACGTTTATGTTAAATTGGCAAGTGCAGCGGATTCTGGGTATCAACAAATTAATAATGAGTTAATCCGCAAATATCCTTCCTACTGGAGAGCGGATGCTGTAGGGCTTGCAGCCGGAAATTATGTGATGAAAGTTGAAGCTACTTTGTCAGGGGGTGGGACGGTAAGTGCGGTTTCAAATCCGCTATCCGTAACGTCATATGACCGTTCTGGGTTTGCTTTTTCGACTAGTTCGCAATATGGTACAGGATCAGGGGCTTATAATGAGAATGGAACCCTCAAGAATGGTGCTCAAGTGCTGTATATAACATCTCAGAATGCGCAAACCGTAACCCTTGGTGTAAAAATCAACAGCTCCGGCGCTGTACAAACAGGGGTTGGCCTGGGCGGTATTTTGGCACTGAGACAAAAAGGCTATGATACCACTCCACTTGCGATCCGAATTATCGGGAAAGTTACAGCTGCTGATCTGAGTGGACAGCTTAACAGCAGTGGGTATCTTGAAGTCAAAGGTAAAAACAATTATTCGGAAATGAATATTACTATTGAAGGTATCGGAAATGATGCTTACGCATACGGTTGGGGAATGCTTCTAAGATATGTAGGTAATGTGGAAGTAAGAAACCTGGGTGTAATGTTATTCCCCGACGATGGCATTTCAATGGATTCTGGCAATATGAATGTCTGGGTGCATAATAATGATATTTTTTATGGAGCTGCTGGAGGCGATGCAGACCAAGCCAAGGGCGACGGTTCCACAGACCTTAAAAATGGATCCAACTATATTACAATCTCTTACAACCATTACTGGGATTCCGGAAAATCTTCGCTAGTTGGTTTGAGTGAGCCGGCTGAATTTTTTGTTACCTTCCACCACAACTGGTTTGACCATTCGGACTCCCGTCATCCGCGGATTAGAGTGGCATCCGTCCATATCTATAACAACTTTTTCGATGGTATCTCCAAATACGGTGTGGGTGTTACTACAGGTGCTTCAGCTTTTGTAGAATCTAATTATTTTAGACATGCTAAGTTTCCAATGATGATCTCCTTACAAGGTACAGATGCTTTAGGGGAGGGCACATTCTCAGGCGAAAATGGAGGTGTGATTAAAGCCTATAACAATCTTATTGTAGAGGCTTCAAGTCTCATCTATGCGAATTCAAACACAGGGACAGCTCCTGCTAATGTTACCTCATTTGATGCTTACTTAGCTTCGTCAAGAGATGAAACCGTCCCAAGCTCATACAAAGCATTAAAAGGCGGAACAGCCTATAACAACTTCGACACGAGCGTAAATACAGGAGTGAACGTATCTAATATTGATAACGTAAGCAATGTTGAACAGATTGTTATGGCAAAAGCCGGACGTCTGAATGGCGGAGACTTCACATGGGAATTTAATGATTCAGTGGATGACGTTTCGTATGCGTTGAATACAGCGCTGATGTCTGCAATCAGAAGCTACACAACGGGACTTGTCTCTGTAGGGGGGAATTCAAACCCAACGAATCCGACTCCGACTCCATCAGTAACACCTACGCCAACAGTAACTCCTGTGCCAACAGCGACCCCAGCTCCAACAGCAACTCCTGTACCAACGGCGACTCCAGCACCGACAACAACGCCAGTGCCGACAGCGGGAGCAACCGTTCACAACTTTACTGTGGATGGAACAACAAGCAGCTTCTTCAATATCCAAGGCAATCTCTCAACAAGTAAGGGAACTGTGGCCTATCAGGGTTTAACCCTAACCCAATGTCTAAAAATCGAGAGTGCAACTAGCATTCAATTCACTGCTGCTAAAGCTTCAACGCTAACCCTAGTGTTCAACACAGAGGGAACGAAAATCAAAGTGGATGGAACAAGTTATCCTATAACCAATGGCATTGCCACTGTCTCTCTAGCCGCAGGTGCACATACCATTACAAAAGATAGTACGGCGAATCTATACTATATGAAGCTGGAATAGGGGAATGGCTGCCTCTACTTTAATATGGAGTATCAGAAAAGCAGAAAAGCGACCTGTAGGGGGCGCTTTTCTTTGCTTTTTCTTATGATCTTATTACTTGAGTTATTGTCGATTCAAAAACTATTAATTTTGTGTTGATTTGATTAATCTTTATCATCAACCAAATCAATAATCTCACGAATATCCTCAATATTTAAAGCTTCTGCAATTTTGCCTATATGACTAAAGTTAATATTCTCCCTTTTTCCATTAGCTAACTCACTTAATGCGGCATGTCGGACATCGGATATTCTGGATAATTCTCGTAGGGAAATCTTATGTTTTTTGGTCAATTCTGAATTTTTCACTATAACTCTCTTTCCCACTTCTAATCCCCTCACTAACTCTCAGTTTTTAAGAAAGCTGCTGTAAGTAAAGTAAAAGACATCTTAACCGTGTCTTTTACTTTACTATATAAGCACGTTTCAGCACTTCAGGATAGTTGACCAGCTTATACTAATTCTCGGTTATTCCCCATACCGGTCAATCGCCATAGCTGCGGATTTCAGCATGCGCCGCTTAAGATGCTCACCCTCGACGATTTTTACGCGGAGGCCAAGAAAACGGATTTTGGACAATAGGAATTCGCTATCGTCTCTCATGTAGATGACTTTGATTCGATAGATACCCGAATTTTCATCAAAGGACACGGATTTATCAAAACAGGAAAAGGCGTACAGAATTCGTGACAGCTCAGCATTAAAGGTGGGGATGACTTGAATACATGCACATTCCTTCTGATCCTCTAATAATCGCATTATCCTTGCTTTTAAATCATTAATCCGTTTGGCAGGGAAGGGAGCTACTTCAACAGAAATAATGTTTTTTAGTTTAGTGGACATAAGAGAACGTTGCCGGGTGCTGTACCATTGCAGATACCACTCCCGCTTATACATGTTGTATTCCAGCTTGTGAGGGAACCCGGCTTGGTCAGTTCGTTGGCCTCCATGCTTAATATGGAAAGTAATAAGGATCGCTTGATTCTGCATGATTATACGGCGGAGTGTACGAAGCATTGGATGATAGACCTGCCGCTCTTTGCTTTTAGCTTTCTCCATAATAATTTGCCGCACTTCTGTGGACGCTTCTGCCTCCAATATGGCGTTCAATTTACTTAAGGTATCCAGTGTAAAAGCTGCTTCTGAGGCCGGGTGCATTAACATGGTTTTCAGCCAGGAACGTTCCTGGGAGGTCAGCGCTAATGAACCCACTTCGTCGAGGCGTGAAATGATTTGGAAGTTAAATATTTTCTCAAATGGATTCATAATAGCTGTGAATCTCCTTCCACTCCGCGATAAATTGCTTACGCAGCCAAGGGGGTTCTAATACCTCGCAGCTCGAGCCAAAGCTTCGTAACCACGGCTTAATTTCATAAATACCATTCACTATGATCTCATAAAGGAATGTAGAATCGGACTCTTCCGTAATTTCTCCCCACTGTCCCTGCGCTTCAACCCGCTCCCGAATAAAATTAACACCTGGGCGATTGGGGTTATAAAATCTCGCCACCACTTTAATTGCACGGGTGGTATCTATAACCCAGCTGGTTGTCATCTGTTCTTCCAGATTGCTGAGTTTCTGAGCAAACTCTGCTTCTTCCACAGTGTCGCCCTCCTCAATTTGAGTGAGGCCCTCCATTCGGAATTTCATGATGCCCATACGTGAATTATGTCCGATTAAATACCAGCGCCCATATTGATGGTCATAGATGACGCGGAGCGGAAGAACAGTTTCTGTGACGCCCCTTGTTTCCCGCTCAAAGAGAGGATTGGTATTCTGAGAGGCGTAGTTTTTGCCCTTTTTAGGGGATAGATATAGAAACTTGATTTTTTTTCGCTGCTGAATGGCTGCAAATATCGTATATAGGTGTGCCTCATCAAGAATACGTGAATGATAATTATATTTGTATCTATGGGTTTCCGTAGCTTCGAGGGTATAACCCCGCTTCCGCAGGACCTTTTTTAAGGTGTCGCGCAGCAGGTAACCTTGCACAGACGGAGTCTGCGTGTTGGCGATGACATCAACATAGTCGTAAAGATCCAAGAGCTGATCGCCGGATAATTGATCAATCAGATCGTTAGCAGCCTTGTATCGATAAGGCCGACCTTCGTTTACACGAAGAATAACGCCAACTTCCTCAAGGTATTTCAGATCTCCACGGATGGTTTTCTCATCGGGCATTGGATAATCGGTTGGCATTTGCTCACTGCACACATCCTGTAGATCTTTAGCCGTTAGCTCCTGAGTCTGGAGCGCAGTTAATAGTAGAGTAAGCCGGATGCTCTCCGTTTCCTTAAGCGACTTCGCCCGGAACAAGAACAGGAGCAGCGGGTCGGCAGATTCATAGTAGTTATAGCGGAGCCACTCAGAGAGTTCTGTTCCTTGTTCTGTAGGCAGATCCTGTTGTAAGACGGTCACCATGCCCTTCAGGTTGCGCAGCGTTTTGTCATAGGTATGTACAGAAATGCCGAGACGATCGGCGAATTGTTGTCTGCTGTAAGCTCCCCCCGCTAAAGAGAGCATGCGAAGAAATTGAATCTCCTTGTCAAAACTTTCCCGGGCCATTTGTATCCCTCCAGCCTGTAGCGAATCCATAAGAAATAGTAGTACTCATTATATTAAGCACCAGAGTTGAATAAAATGGAAGTGTTTTTGGCCGCCGCCATACTTCCGCCCTGTTCGTTACAGGGAAGATGAGCGAAGATAGATCCATGAAGCCAAAGCAATTCTGATGAGGCGTTCGAATAGTAACAAGGGTAGAGAATAGGGAAGTAACCGATCTGGAGGGATGAAGATGGATCCTATAAACAAGCTTATCCGTGAGCAGCTGGAACAGATTGAACAGGAGGAGCAAGTTACAATATTGTATGCCTGCGAATCAGGCAGCCGGGCGTGGGGATTCCCATCGCAGGACAGCGATTATGATGTGAGATTTATTTATCTGCATAAACCGGAATGGTATCTATCTATTTTTGATAAGCGGGATGTGATCGAGCGTCCTATTAACAATATGCTTGATATCAATGGCTGGGATTTGCGGAAAGCACTGAATTTATTTCGGAAGTCTAATCCACCGCTGCTGGAGTGGCTGCAATCACCCATTCAATATGCAGAAAAGTACAGTACAGCAGAGAAGCTTAGAAGCATCTCCCCGTACACATTTTCGCCGAAGTCTTGTATGTACCATTACTTAAACATGGCAAGAGGGAACTACCGTGATTATTTGCAAGGCGAACAGGTCAAGATCAAAAAGTACTTTTATGTACTTCGTCCCGTTCTAGCCTGTGAATGGACTCACCGATATGGAGAGATGCCGCCGATGGAGTTCGATGTACTGGTAGAGCGGCTTATTCCGCAGGATGAAGAGCTGTGGCAGGTGATTCAGCAATTGCTGGCACGAAAAAAATCCGGTGAGGAACTAGACTACGAGCCGCAGCTAACCGCGATTAACGATTATTTAGAAGAACAGTTCCAAGTGTTGGATAAGGTGGCGGCGTCCTTGAATGCTAAGGAGAACAACAAAGATCATCAGCTGGATGCTCTATTTCGAGAAGCTTTACAGGAAGTATGGGGACGGGCCCTATAGAAAGATTGATAGGAGGAAGATGGTAGTGGCTATTGTACAACTGAAATCTACGAATCCAAAATTCACTTTTTTAATTAAAAAAAATCCAGTGACAGGTATGCAGCTTCGTCCGGTTCGTCAGGGATTGGCTTATGGATGGTATTCTGATGAGGCAACTTATAACGTTTATTTTAAGGACGCAGATAACGATATATCCTACAAGCAGAATGGAAGCGAGAGCTTTGAGTATCTAAATGTCTCCCGTTTTAACACACCTCTATTTCCGCTTAATACGGTCAATGAGTTTTTCTCTACACCCTTCAAAGCCCAGGATGAACGGGATGCGGAAGGATATGAGCATTCTTTTTTCATCAATATGGTTCAGGTTGAGCGGATACACTATATTGAATTTTTCCAAAAGCATTTAAAGGGATATACCTTCTCCTTGCAGCATCAGGCACATAAGAGCTATTCCCTGACGATTACCACACATAAAAGCTTGTATCACCTCTTACATGTTGTTGGTGTGCTGTCCTTGTTCTTATCCATATTTGGGGATGAGTACATAGATATTTCGGATGCTATTTTGGATAAATATATCCGCAGCCTTAACGTCATTGATGCACCTTTTTATATAAGAAGTCTATTTGCAAGGAATTTCCTTACCTCTAAGGAACGGTTCAAGCGATATAAAGCCTCCATCGAACAAACAGACCAGTATTCTATTGGGCTGGAGTATGGCGGTACTGCGATGCAGCGGCGTACTTTTATTTCGAGTGTGCTTCCATTCAATAAGCCGATTCTGGACATCGGCTGCGGAGAAGGTTTCTATGCAATTCCGTTTGCCGGAAAAATAGAGAGCACCTATTATGCGGTAGATATAGCCGAGGCGTTGCTGGAGGTTGTGAATCGGAAAGCGAAAGCTAAGGACATTGATAACATTGCAACCTTTGGCTCACTGGACCATTTTCTGGAGTCGTACAATGGGGAGCAGGTTGATGTGATTCTAACAGAAGTTGTAGAGCACATGAGTGAGGGTGAAGCGGCAGAGCTTATTCAGCAAATAATCGGTAATGTGAATTTTCAACAGCTTATTGTGACGACACCGAATGCTGATTTCAATCGTTACTATGAGCTGGAAGGATTCCGGCATGAAGATCACAAGTGGGAAATGGGACAGGAAGCGTTCGGGCAATGGGTTTTGGATACGGTTCAAGGTTTAGCAGTCGAGGTTGAATATTTGATGGTTGGTGACCGGGTTGGCGAGATCCGTACGACGCAATGCGCTATTGTGCGAAGAAAGGAGGAGTAGACAGTGGAAATTCAAACGCGTGTACATACCATATTTCTGCTTGTAGGAGCAACGGAATGCGGGAAATCAACTTTTGCTAAAGAAGTTCTGATCCCGCAGTTAAAACTAGAGGATGCTTCTAAAGGGTTACGTACGAATGTGCAGTATTTATCCTCGGATAGTATCCGTCAGGAGATATTGGGCTACGACTATGATAAGTATGATCAGGTTATGCTGGAGGCGAGTTCGCATACCTTTCAATTATTGTTTGAGAGATTGAAGTTAGTCACTTCTTTTCCGATTAATGCGGAGTTTGTGGTGATGGATACCATTGGGCTATCCGAAGATTACCGTAGTAAAGTCCGTGAGATCGCCGGGCAAAATAATTATAATCTGGAGGTTATTCTGTTTGATTACCGTAAACGGGAGGATTACTACGTCTCGGAGCGCTCGAAGAAGCTGATCTCCAATCATTTAAACCGGCTGAGAAAAGAAGTCCTGCCTGTTCTGTCACGGGAAGGTTACAACAAGATTCATAAAGTGCGTGCTAAAGATTTTATTCTCGAGGGTGAAGGGATACCTAACCCGGACTACCGGGTGATTATACAGGATTGGGATACTTACACATCTACGGTACTTCTACAAGCACAAGAGTATATTGTGGTTGGGGATGTTCATGAGTGCGTCGAAGAGCTTCAGGGACTATTACGTAATTACGGCTACAGGGTGCACGAAGGTAAGTTAAGTGCAACAGATAAGCTCAGTAACACACGAGTCATTCTTGCTGGTGACTGGATTGATAAGGGCAAAAAGACACGGGAGACGATTGAGTTCTTATTTGATAACCGCGAGCATTTCCTATTTGTTATGGGCAATCACGAGAACTTTGTATACAAGTACGTAAAGGGTGAGATTCAAGGAACCGATCCGGAACTGCTAAGAACGTACTTTGATTCCACCCAAGTGCTTAAGGAGGATACCGCGCTTTTTAGTAAATTTTCGGCTTTAGTGGAGCAATCTCAGCCCTTTTACCGCTATATAGGTATGCAAGGTCCTTCTTTTTATGTTACTCATGCTCCTTGCCGTAATAAGTACATTGGTAAGCTGGATACGAATTCACTACGCCATCAGCGTAACTTTCGGCTGGATCGTGAGGTTTCCTTTGAGGAACAGCTTGATTTCCTAAAGCAAGAGGCTGTGAGTAATCACCCCTTTCATCTCTTCGGACATATTGCAGCCAAGCAGACTTTTCGGATCAAAAACAAACTCCACCTCGACACAGGGAGTGCGCAGGGTAATGAACTAACTTCTGTTCGCATGTCGTTTAAACCTTTCTATAAAAGTCAAAAATCGCATGTGACTACGGTGCACGAAGAGCTACCTATCCTGTTCCGGGAACAGCAAACCGTATCCTTGTTAGAGCTTGATTACGAGTCTGTGCGCAGACTGCAGTATTCCTCGCAGAACCGGGTCAACTTCATCTCCGGGACGATGTCACCTGCGGATAAGGATATGGCTGCCGGTGAGCTTGAGTCTCTGCGAAAAGGGTTGGATTATTTTGCCGAGCGTCGTATATCTGAAGTCGTCCTGCAGCCTAAATATATGGGATCACGCTGTAGTGTGTACCTTTACCGGGATATAGAGCAGTGTTACGCAATTAGCCGGAACGGCTACAAGGTTAAGGCGGTCGATCTGACGCCTATCTACGAACAACTGCTGCATAGATTCGGAACCTATATGGCTGAGCAGGGGATCCGTGTGCTTTTACTGGATGGCGAGCTGCTGCCTTGGAAAGCGCTGGGGGATGGGTTAATTGAGCGTCAGTTCCGGCCGATTAGCAAGGCGCTGGAGACAGAACTGGATTTCTTAAGACAATATGGATTTGAGGAGTCACTGGGTAAACTGATACAGGATTTTGAAGCAAGCGGGTTTGAACAAGACCAGCACCATATGTCGAAAGAGGCGCTTAACAACAACTATGGGTCTCATGTTTATCAGACTTTTAAGTATGTCCGTGACATAAGAGAATCGTATGTAGATCTTGACCAGCGTGAGGAAGCTTACAGAGTATACAAGCAGCAACTGGAGTTGTATGCGGGTGATGCAGAATTAGCGTACAAACCTTTTGCAATCCTGAAGGAAGTACTGGAGAATGGTGCTGAACGGGTACCTGACGGTAAAACCTCCGAATTATACAGGTTCTTAAATGATGATGAATCTCTGGTTTTGGACTTGAAAGAGCCTGATGCCTACATCAGAGCAGAGGAGTATTTCGCAAAGATAACGGTAGAGAAACATATGGAGGGAATTGTAATCAAACCGGAGCAAGAACAGCAGGGGGTAGTCCCATACATGAAGGTCCGCAATCCGGGCTACCTGTCGATCATCTACGGGTACGACTACAAGTTTCCACATAAGTATGCCAAGCTGATGAAACAGAAGAATATCGCTCCTAAGCTTCGGACGTCCTTAATCGAACACCGGCTGGGCAGACAAATGCTAGAAGTGAAGCTGGATGAGATCTCGTCTGACAACGAGGACTACAAGCAAATTGCAGCAAACCTGTTATTCGAGGTAACGAAAGAGAAAGAGATCGACCCGAGGTTGTAGAGGATTGTTACAGGCGAAGAAACTTGGTTTGCCAATTATGAGAATGAGTTCAGGCTGTCGGGAAGGTCCCGGCAGTCTTTTTTTCGTCAATTGTATCCAGCTCAATCGCGGTCATAGAGCCGGAAGGCAAGTGTACAAGCCTCGTTCTAATTGTAAAAACAGGAGGACGCACCTTATCGGGTCCGTCCTCCTATCTATTCCTCATAAATACGCCTTAACCCATAATAACGAGCACGTTGTTTTCTGGCGCCATTTTGGCCACTGGGATCAGGTTGCCTTGAATTTCTTCACCGTTAATAACGATATGGGTAACCCCTTTTTGTACACCCTTCTTGTTCTCCACCTGGATGTTCAGCTTCTTCCCACGGAATTCCCGGACCATGGAAAAGTCTGTCCAGTCGGAAGGAACACACGGGTTGAGGCGAAGGCCATCAAATTGCGGTTGAACCCCCATAATGCCTTCCACCAAGGAGACCATCACGGTTGAAGCGGTGCCGGTCAGCCAGTGGACATGCGCCCGGCCTTGATATGGGCTGTCCTTGGACTCGACAAACTGGCCATGTACATAAGGCTCGAGTTTACGGATTTCAGCCTTATCGTTCATGCTGGCCGGACTGCAATTCAGGAAGTATTCGAACGCGCGCCCACCGTTGCCGATCATGGTTTCCGCCAGAATGAGCCATCCCTGCGGCTGGCTGAAGATGCCGCCGTTTTCCTTAGTTGAGGCGTTGAAAAGAGCCATCAACGCTACTGGCAAACCGTATTCACGGAACGGAGGGTAGAATAACATAGTGCCGTAATCGGTCCGCAGATTCTCATACACTTTGTCCATGGCGAGCTTCGCCTGATCCGGGCGGGCTGCACCGCTTAATACGGCCCAGCTTTGCGGATTGAGCCAGATCTTGGCTTCATCATTTTCCCAGGAGCCGATGGTATAGTTGTCTTCGGTAAATCCGCGGACGAATTGATCGTTCTCCCAAGCGTGTTTTTGAATGTTATCGTCCAGCTCATCAAGCAGGCCCTGCGCCCATTGAATATCTTCAGGCTTGTTCTTATTTTGTGCGATTTCCATGAATACCTTGAATGCCATATACAGCTGGAATGCGACGAACAACGACTCACCCTTGGCTCCAAGCCGTAGGCAATCGTTCCAGTCGGCATGAAGCCCAACCGGCATGCCGTGTGCGCCCATACGATCCAGACTGAACTGAAGTGCCTGGCGCAAATGCTCGTACACTGTGCCCTCGCCTTTATCCGAATAAGGGATTATTTCATCTGTGAAATCCCAGTTGCCACTTTCATTCAAGTATTTAATGACGGTTGGGAACAGCCATAAAGCGTCATCGGCCCGATAATGGGGGTGACCGGTTTCCCGCACGTATTCTGGATCATCCGGTGTGCCCTCATGCCCAGGATTGTGATCAAATTTCACCAACGGAAGTCCACCACCGTTGGAAACCTGGGCGGATATCATCAGTCTTAGACGTTCAAGGGCCATCTCATGATCCAGATGAATGATGCCTTGAATATCCTGCACGGTATCCCGATATCCGAGTCCATTACGAAGACCGGAGTATTGGAAGGAGGCTGCACGTGACCAGATGAAAGTGATAAAGCATTGATATGCATTCCAAGTGTTGATCATGTTGTTCAGGTTATCGCTTGGTGTCTGGACTTGGAAGCGGTTAAGTTTGCTGTGCCAGAATGCTTTTAACTCTTCGAGTTCTTTATCTACCACGGACAAGTCCTTATAATGGCTGAGAATTTCGGAAGCGCCTTTCTCATCATACTGTCCCAGTAGAAATACGATTTCTTTCTCTTCTCCCGGCTGTAAATCTACGTTAATCTGCAGGGCCCCGCAGGAGTTAGTATTGTAGTTTAATGAATTGGAGCATTGGCCGTTCTCAACAGAGGCCGGATTGCCATAACTGCGGTAATCGCCTAGGAACGTATCCCGGTCACCGTCATAAGCGGTAACTTCTGCACCTGCAGCGCCGAAGAATCTCCAGGTTTGTTCTTCGGGGGTGTTTTCATTGATGACTTGAAGGATCATATTATTTTTATAGTAGGTCCGTGAAATAAACAGAGTGTACTGAAGGTTGACGGTATCCTGCTCATAGTTGTTATTGTTGGTTAATTCAACAAATCCGAAGAGAGCCAGCTTGCGTGCTTTGGAGCCATCATTGCGCACCTTCATGCGCCACACCTCATAGGTTTTGTTCAGTGGTACATAATATAATGATTCTGTATGGATGTTATCGTAGTCCGAGACAATGTTCGTGTATCCGGTTCCATGATGGCATACCGACTTATATTGCTCCAGATCTTTACCCACTGGCTGCCAAGAGCCGGACCAATAATCCCCGTTCTCCAAATCTCTCACGTAAATATAGCGTCCGGGCTCGTCCTTAGAGTTGAAGTGGTAGCGGATATGCCGCCCATTTGCGCCAGACTTTACAAAGCTATAGCCGCCTGCGTTACCTGAGATGATTGCACCGTATTCCGGCGAGCCGAGGTAATTCGCCCAAGGGGCAGGCGTATTCGGCTTGGTAATGAGGTATTCCTTGTTTTTTCCATCAAAATAACCATATTGCATGACCATTCCTCCTATTAAGTGGTTAATGGGCCGATCTATAAACGCGCGTTCACAAAGAGGTGAAATATCCATGTGTAATTTTATTATAAGATACTTTTAGTAAATCGATAACCCTATATTTTAGCGAAAAAACGAACAAAAATGCTAACTTTTTTAGTAGGGTGTAAAGCGAAAGACACCTTAAAAGGTGTCTTTATTTATTTTAGCGGCAATGTCTACTCCACTAAAACACCATTAACAAACGTCATAGTTTTATCTTTGAATTCAAGAATAAACTTGTTTGGAAAATCTAGATCAGTATGAATCTCCGTCCCCAACATAACTTTTTTGCCTACATCATCAAAGGGATTATGAAGTAAACCTCTAGGCGTATACCTAGTTTCAGAACCGATTACATTATTATTCTCATCGCGGATAAATTTGGTTTTTCCTGAGAACACGAGGTCCTTGCCATTTTCCAAAGTTAGATGAACTTCCAAACGATCCTTTGTCTTCTGATAATCTATGACTACATCTTTAGAGGATACAGGGAAACCGATAACAAAAAGTCCAATAAGGGCTGTAGCCAGTATGAGTACCGATAAGACGGAAAAAATGAGAGTTTTTATATTCTTTTTTTTCACTTTTTTAAAATAATTGAGTTTGTTAACTTCCTCTTTATCAATAATAGGCACACTTAGATTTGCTGTGGCGGTCATTTCATTATAGGATTGAAGGCAGCTTTCACAGGATTGCAGGTGTTTTTCGATTTCTTCGTTACTATGTACAGAGGTTAGCTTTTCAATATAGGAAGGTAATAAATCCTGAATGATCTCGCATTTCATGAAGATCTTCCTTTCATTAATTTTTGTTTTCCACGGTAAAAGGTAACTCTTGCCCAGGTCTCATCTCTGCCAAGAATTTCGCCAATTTCCCGAAAACTGAATTCTCCGGTCAAACGCAGATATAATACTTCTTTGGTATTTGGATCAAGTAAATGAAGTTGTTTAAATAAATCCATTTTGTCCTGAGCAAAAATGAACTGGGATTCTGTTGAATTTGCGTTAGCCAAAGGAGCGTCTTCTAATTCCTCAGACTTCCGCTTGCGCTGCTTGTCCAGCTCCTGATACCACACATGTTTAGCAATTTGACAAAGCCAAACGTATACTTTGCAGGTCCCATCGTATTTATCTATCGATTTTATAGCTCTATAAAAAGTTTCTTGGGTAATTTCTTCTGCCAGCAAGTGATTATGACAAAAGCTAAATACGAATTTATATACTTGGGTTGAATATTCCCTGTATAATTGCTCGTTGTCCTGCATCCATTCACCTCCTCAAGTTATATATCCGTAAAAAGCTATAAACGTTACAAGTTTTTTAAAAATAAATTTGATTTATAAAATAATCGCTTTCAACCCCGGTATGTGAGGGAATTAAGGAGGTTTAGCGTTAAGGCTGGTTTCACAGTTGGTTTACCCTTTATAATTACATGAGATCTTATTGTACAAGTTACAAGGGGGTTCATATATGATAACAAAGGTAAACCGGCAGTTAAATGAGGGTCCTAAAATTCTAAAAGAACAAGAGCTTGTTACCAAAATGATTCGTATATATTGTAAGAAAAAACATCATCATAAAGGCTTTTGTGAGGAATGTCAGGAATTAAACGAGTATGCGCTGAAGAGGTTAGCCTATTGTAAGTTTGGTGAAGAGAAAACAGCTTGTGCCAAATGTCCTGTTCATTGTTACAAACCGGATTATCGCCAAAGAATTAAAGGGGTTATGCGTTTTTCTGGTCCGTGGATGCTGCTCTATCACCCCATTGAGTCGATTAGGCATATTCCGCTACCTAATAAATTGAGAAAATAAGTAAAAACCGGACATCATTTGATGCCCGGTTTAATGTATTTTTAGGTATTATTCTCCCAGCTTTTCAGCCTTCACCAAAATCTCTCGCAAAACACGGGCAACCCGGCTTTTTCTCCTCTTTACTTTTACACTTATCCGTCTTAACGACTCTTGGTATACGGCGGTATCATTGGGTTCATAGAGCTGTTTGGCGGCAATCCGTAACGTCCTTCTCATTAATATTGCTGATGAACGTGTTGACTTCGTTCGGTATCCTCTGCGCAAGACCCGTATAGTATGTTTGTATTTCTCCAGGTCTTCGTTTGGAGGAACAAGGGCGAACAGATTTAGGGAAGAGTCATTGAACCCGTAGCTTTTGAACATGATTTTTAGATTCTCAATATTTATGAGATTTCCTCTGAAGTGGGTTGGATGTTCTTGGTGAACGCCGACAACTTCTTTGATGCTGTGAAAAGGGATTTTTAATCGATGCAGTCGATACCCAAGATCCCAATCTTCGAGTCCATAGAGGATAAACTGTTCATTAAAACCTCCAGCCCGAGTTAATTGGCTGCGTCTTATGGACACACAACGTGTGACGAGTAACATCCAAGGGGCTACATCTGTGCTGGCAAATTGCTTTTTAGTATTTGGAGGAACTCTTGAGGCAAAGGTGACTTTTGATAACGTCTCCGTCTGCTGAAGGATATCATTGGGTGTGATTATTGGGATAATTTCAGTCGCTGATTCGAAGTTAGGATTCCATAAGTTAGAAGGCGAAAGTGTATTGCGGCAATGTTCTTTTTCTTCAGGAGAAAAGTCTGGGTAGTAGTGGGTATAAGCGTCATCCCATGAGTGTGGAATACCTGAAATTATCGACTTAGGATATTTACGGTGATACTGGTTTACGATCCTAATGAATTCAGGGAATACCAGAAAATCAGCATCGCAGAAGATGACGTATTTCCCTTTTGCCTGACTCAGCCCCAAATTTCTTACGGCAGAACGGCCGCGTTGTTCCTGCTGAGCCACATAAAGAAGCGGATAAGAAGTTTGAAAGCTTTCGACCATTTCCTTAGTACCATCTGTAGAACCGTCATCTGCGACGATTACCTCGAACCGATCCTTCGGATAGGTCTGTGTCTCGAATGAAGTGAGTGTAAGTAGCAGCTGCTGAAGTCGGTTATAGGTTGGAATTATGATGCTGTAACGGATAGCCAGAATGATCACCCCCACCATTTAATAAAAGTCCTTGAATAGGATAAATAATAACAATATATTCAGGGACTTTAGCCTGGTCTAGTCAAACGCCTTTAAGGGTGGAAATAGGCAGGGGACAGGGTTTAGCACGAATCAAAGATTTTATCTTTTTGTGAACTTACCTAGCTCCGTCTCATCTCTATTGTAAAGAACCCGCTATATTAGCGGGTTCTTTACTGTCTGTGCGCTTAATTGTAGTAGACAGAATGCTCGGTATATGTGAAGTGCTATTAGTGAGATATAAGAACCCCATATTGTTTAAAAAAGTTGGTGATTTCAGAGATGTCCATCCGTTCATCAGGTAGATCTTCTGGATAATAAATGCCTGGGACCAATGGTTCTTCCTTTGATATCCGCAATAGCTTTTCTGCTTGGACAGCAGCTCCCAAAGCGGTAAGATGAGTCTGACCAAGCGGGTCAGAAATCGCTATTGTCCGTTCAACCCAGTGCCCATTATGATCCAGGCCCTTTAGATGAATAAGGATATGATGTGCGCTGCCAGTACCAGGATTGTAGAGCAGTCTTCGTCTAAGCGAACGGAATCGGTCCCCGCTGATCATCTTCCATATTCCGCTGTTAACTAGTCCGACAAGGATGGAGGTGGAGGCTTTGCTGTCGAAGGAGATGCGGAAGCTGGCGGAGTCGATATGCTCAGCTGTTGGCAAGGTGACATGATCTGGGGTGTCAAGCCGATAGCATTTTGCTGTATATCCATCTGGAAATTGGACTTTGATGGGGTCAGTCATTGGAAATACAAGACGTTTTCCCCCCCGTTCTGTAATATGGAATGGAATGGTCATACGATCCATGTACGCCGCGGAGTCGGGTCCTGCTTTGTCACGTAGAGAGTACAACGCGTGAATATCAACGGCGACGTTTTGAAGCGTGGCCGAGTGCAGCATGGCGAACAGCGAAGCAGTTCCCGCCATCCATCCCGAAGAAAACACGATAGGAGCATAGAGGTCTGCTTTTTCTAACTTTGTGATTGATTGTTGGAATATCTCTGTCCAGCGAGTAAGATCGATCAGTGGGATTTTTCTTCTAACTGCAGACATAAGTAGCCGATCCTGCAGATCGTTGACGGAATTGATGATTAGCGATACATTATCGCCTGCATAAAGCAGTGGATCATCCGCATTATTATCAACTACGACTGTTTGTACCCGTGTGGACTCAAAAGGTGCTGCTTTTTGCGGTGACCTTCCTCCCAATATAATCTCGAGATCGGGATGTCGATCGTGTAATATTTGAGCAATTTGTCTGCCGACGGCACCGTATCCTCCTACAATAAGTACCTTTTTCCTATGCATATCTGCAACCTCCGTTTAAATGTTTATATGTTTAAGTTATTTAACATATTGCTTAAAAAAATAGGAATGACAAGTGCTATTCAGGTTAATGGCATTAGCACTGGCATTCCTTTTCAACGAAATGGACAAGTTGTTTCATAAGCGCTATCGCTTCGTCAAACTCAAGTCTGTAGAACATTTCCGTGCCCTTCTTCTGAACCTTAAGCAGCCCTGCTTGCCGTAATATTTTCAGATGATGAGAGACTGTAGGCCGGGACATGGGGATATGCTCTGCAATTTGGCTCACATTCATACTCTCTTTGTCGATCAGCAATGCAATGATTTGCTGACGAATAGGATCCCCCAAGCCTTGGAAATAGGGGCTTAAATTCTCGAAAATATGAATCGCCTTCTGATTACTACTAGACTCGTTCATAACTCCCTCCGTTATAATGTTTAATTGTTTAAACGTATCATAATATATTTCAGGGAATAATTCAATGCGTTGATAGTCTCCGTTATTTTGGAGGAATCCTAGTTTATTAAATATAATCAAGGGACATATGGATATTTGTATTAAAATTGTGAGGTCATATGGTAAGGCGGTTTTATGGATGAACTCAAGTAAAAAATAATCATGTCCTTAAACAAAAGACACCTCGATGGGTGTCTTTTGTTTAAGGAATTCCAGAAGGTAGCATACAAAGCTCGGCTTATTCGCGGGGATAAAAAAGGATCAATAAGAGGCTGCTTCTTTTTATGTTCTATTTTCCACTAGGTAATAATTTATTCAATAATATTGCTGCCAATGAAGCAGCTAGGATAGGTGAGCCTAATAAATACTGTACGAATGTAGGTAAAGAGTTCAAGTAGTCACCAGGAATGAGTACCAACGCCAAGGTGATGATCATAGGTAAGGCAATAATGTACATTTCTTTTTCGCCGATGGTTACATTCTTCATTACTTGCACACCATTAATTGCGATGATGCCGCAGATGATGGCGAAGACGCCGCCGATTACAGCGGATGGAATGGAAGAGATCAAAGCGGCGAGTTTACCGGAACAACCAAAGAGGACAAACCATCCTCCTACAGCGAGAAAAACCCGGCGGCTGGCAACACCTGTAATGGAGATGATCCCTGCATTAGTTGAATAACCTGTAACAGGAGTCGAACCGAGCACAGAAGCAATAAGACAGCCAATTCCTTCTCCAATTACGCCGCGGTTAATATTTTTGTCTGTCAAAGGTTTATTGATTACATTGCTGACCGCAAACCAGGTGCCTGTTGTTTCAGCCAGCAGCACGATATAAATAATAACCATGGTGATAATAGCTGAAAAATTGAAGGAAAAGCCGAAATCAACAAAAGCGATTCGCGGCATGCTAAACCACTTGGCACTACTTATCGCTGAGAAATCTAAAACGCCCATAATATTAGCGGAAATACATCCGACTACTAACGCCATCATTACGGAAAGAATTCGGAAGACAGATCCTTTATTACGGAACAAAGTACCGAGAACCACAAAAATAAGCAGTGTAGCACCTGAAATAAGGGCTAATAATACATTTTGATTAATTGAAGCCCCGGAGGCTCCGTAGATATTATCTCTGATCGCAACAGGCAATAAAGATAGACCTACAATGAAAATGATTGTGCCACCTACGATAGGCGGAATAAAGTTTTTAACGATTTTATTAAAAATCCCCGCATAACCCAAAATAATAACCAGGATGGCCCCGATTAAGCTGGCACCTAACACGGAGCTCCAACCGAGCTCTCCGCCACCACTAGCTGCATAAATACTGACGATCGCACCCAGCGGAACATAAGAAGGACCTTGAGCGATAGGCAGCTTCATACAGAAATAGGTTTGCACAATCGTTGCAAGTCCTGCGGCAATAAAGGTGGATTGGATTAACGCGCTGGACTGATTGGGCTGTAAGCCGATTAACATCGCAATCAGGAATGGCACTACATAGACATCCATAGCCAATACATGTTGAAAGCCGAGAATGACGGATTTACTAAATGAAACTTTTTCATCGGGTAGAACAGTTAGTAGCTGTGATTCTAAATGTGCTTGCTCTTGTACGTTTGCTTGTGTTTTCACTCCGATGCCCACCTTAAGTTTTCTAGTTTAATTAATCTTTAACGCGAATGAACTTTTTCACCCTGTACCCAGACTTCACGGATATTTTCAGGTCTAGCCAGGTACATTATCTTTTGAAAAATATCTTGCAAATCTTCACTCTCATCAAAGACGGGCAATTTCGCCGAGGGTACTTTCGTATCGATTATTTGAACATCCCATGCATAACCTTCTAGTAACCGGCCGATAGGTAAGCTTAAGCTTTCTCCGCCGCCAGCGGTAGCAAGATAAAAGGATTCATGGATCGTAATTCGTGATCCCGGTACTCCGCGGTTTTGTGCAGAAAGTGAGGGATTCACACCATCCTCCAGCATTCTTGAAGACATTACGGCTTGTCTAATGTTATCGAAGAGACTAGGTGAAAAACCTCCGGAAATATCAGAGCCTAAACCAATCTCAACGCCTTTGGCATGGAAGTCAGCGATCGGAATGACACTATTGGCAAAATACGCATTGGATATCGGACAATGCGCAATAGCTGTTCCTGTCTCTGCAAACAAATTCACATCATCTTCATCTAAAAAATTACAATGTGCCATGACAGATTTATCACTGAGCAGACCAAAATCATGCAAGGCAAAAGCATCGTTCTTCTGGAACCGTTCTTGCACATAACCATGTGCCCAATCACTTTCACTACAGTGCGATTGCACATACGTATCATATTTAGCGGCTAGTTCTCCCAAGCCTTGTAAAGCCTCATTAGTGCAGCTTGGAATGAACCTTGGTGTCACTACTGGATAAACGCCTTGTTTAGTAGATTTAGCGAGTTCTTGTACAGCTAGTATAAATTCTTCCGTATCCACTAGTGCGGTGTGGGTGTCGGAGTCACGGTAATTCTCAGGATTTCCCTGCGTATCGTCCATAACCACTTTTCCAACGAGTCCACGTTGCCCTTTTTCCGCACATATTTTAGCCAATAATAGACTGGCCTCTTTATGCACCGTTGCAAAATAAAGTGCTGTAGTGGTTCCGTTTGCGAGCAAAGTACCAACCACGTCATCGTAGACTTTTTTTGCAAAAGCCAGGTCCGAGAATTTAGACTCCAGTGGGAAGGTATAAGTATTTAGCCAATCATAGAGCGGGATATCTAATGCAGTTCCAGATTGAGCCCATTGTGGCGCGTGGACATGCAGATCGATAAAGCCGGGCAAAAAATACTGGCCCTCGGCTAATACATGAAAATTGTCCTGACCTTGATAAGCATCAAGCAAGGGTTGATAGTCGGGGTGATCCGGTGCAACGATCATTTCTATCATCCCATCCGAATTGATACAGAAGAGATGATCCTTTAAAATTTGTATTTCTTTTGGGGATAGGCTAGAAAATGAAGTGCCTAGGAATATTTGCATATAATTTCTCATAATTTCCGCCTTAATGTTCGTCTTTTGGTGTGCATTCGTTATTATAATCCGTGAAAAAGGATAAGTCCAGACCAAAAGTCGAATAAAGGCGTAATTGACGGATAGGAGGAGCTGAGGAATTGAAAGCGAATATGACACATAGACGTCACGTTCGCTAGGCTAGAATACAGAAAAAGATAGAGGGAAGTAAAAAATGCTGATCGGCTTCGATTTCTTTACGGTTATAGGAAATGAATGCGGTTACTATCTTGTGATATAATAGATGAAATCGATCAATAGTTTGAGAAAATTGGATTAGGAGTGTTGCCTGGATGAGAAGATACAACATTTGGCGCCCGTTGATGTTAATTATTGTTGCTGTACTTACAAAAAGCTTGGTCACTAACCTATGCATTTTGTTTGGTATGCAGGCTGAATCAGCAAGTAGTATGGGGACGCTGGGCATGGTCATTGCCGGTTTAGTGATGTACAATCGCATGACAAATCGCCGACGTAAATAAGCTGGCCGGATAGATTATAAACGTCTGGTTATTATGTTATAGTAAAGATTGAAATAAAACTTGTATCGACCTGAAAAGGAGTACTTCATGACACAGTTTGTCTACAAACAAATTATTGATGACTTAAAAATGAAAATTTTTGCTGGGCAGTTTCCCGATATGAAATTACCGGATGAACGAACGCTTAGTGAAACTTATCAAGTGAGTCGTAGTTCTATTAAAAGTGCTCTGACTAAAATGGCAAATGCCGGCATTATTTTTAAAAAGCGTGGCTCAGGGACATTTATAAATCCTTTATACATAAAAAATGAATCTATTTTTAACTACGAAGGCTCTAATTTAGGTGTCACCGACAATTTTCAAATGAATGGGAAGAAGCCAAAGATTAAAGTTTTGAAATTTGAGGTCATTCCACCAACGGAAGAACTACAACGGGATCTGTTTTTAGGCCCTCATGATTTTGTTTACAAAATCATTCGCTTACGTCTTTTTGATGATGAACCCTTTATGATTGAAACGGGTTATATCCCAATCAAAATCGTGCAGAATTTAAATCAGACCATTATTGAAGGATCTATCTTTAATTATTTGGAGGATTCACGAAATCTGGCGGTAACCAAATCCTTTTTATCGATATCCGCAGAACCCTCTGAGGCTACGGATCAAGAGCTGCTGCATTTGCAGGCAAATGAGCCAGTAAGCATTATGGAAGGGATTTTCTTTTTAGATAATGGCACGCCATTTGAATTCTCCCATATGCGCTTCCACTATAAATACTTAAAATTTAATACCTTTGTGTCCGTTCATTAAAAGTAAGACTGGGGAATTTTTCTCGGTCTTATTTTTTTTGTTTTGCGCAAAATAGATGAAGGATAAGGAGCAAATACCCCCGCAAACTTCAGTCCATATTTTTACATATATATTAATATTGACGTATTTTTACAGACAATTGACACTGTATTTCATACTATGTTCATATTTTCACAAAATTGGACCGTATCATTTGTTGAAAAGGTTGAATTAATTTTTCGCGGCGGTATGATGTACTTGTGGAAGAAATTACGGCAATGTAGACACAGAAAAAATTTTGGGGAGTGGAAGAAATGGTATTATCCATGGATGTTGATTACTCATCAAAAACTTATTTAGAGAAGCTTGATGCATACTGGCGCGCAACTAACTACATCTCTGTAGGTCAACTGTATTTGAAAGATAATCCGTTGTTAAGAGAACCGCTGAAAGAAGCAGACGTAAAGATTAAGCCCATTGGACACTGGGGAACTATTCCAGGCCAGAACTTTATTTATGCCCATTTGAATCGGGTCATTACTAAATATGATTTGAATATGTTCTACATCGAGGGCCCTGGTCATGGCGGTCAGGTTATGGTTTCGAACTCCTATCTCGATGGTAGCTATACTGAAATTTATCCGGAAATCACACAAGATATCCCAGGCCTGAAGAAATTGTTCAAACAATTCTCTTTCCCAGGTGGAGTTGCTTCCCATGCTGCCCCTGAAACACCTGGATCGATCCACGAAGGTGGCGAATTAGGTTATTCTCTATCCCATGGTGTAGGTGCAATTCTGGATAATCCAGATTTGATCTCCGCGGTTGTTATTGGTGATGGAGAGGCTGAAACTGGCCCATTAGCGGCTTCATGGTTCTCCAACCGGTTCATCAATCCAGTTACTGATGGTGCAGTTCTGCCGATCTTGCACTTAAATGGTTTCAAAATCAGTAACCCAACGATTCTGTCTCGTCAATCCAAAGAAGAAATTACTGCATACTTTAAAGGTATGGGTTGGGAACCGTTCTTCGTTGAAGGCGAAAATCCTGATCTAATGCATCCGGAAATGGCTAAGGTGCTTGATACCATCGTTGAAAGAATTGAAGCGATTCAAAAGAATGCACGTGACAACAATGACCTGACGCGTCCGGTTTGGCCAATGTTGGTCTTCCGTTCTCCTAAGGGCTGGACGGGTCCAAAGCAATGGGATGGTGTTCCGAATGAGAACTCTTTCCGTGCCCATCAGGTGCCGATTCCAGTGGATCAAAAAAATATGAAGCATGCTCCAGCGTTATTGGAATGGATGAACAGCTATAGACCAGAAGAATTATTTGATGACAATGGTCGTCTGAACGCTGAACTTGCTGAGATTCTGCCAACTGGCGACAGACGTATGGGAATGAACCCAGTTACTAATGCTGGCAACCAAATTAAAGATCTAAACTTACCGAATTTCCGTAAGTTCGCACTTGATAATTCCAAACCAGGTGAAGTAATAGCACAAGATATGGCCGTTCTGGGTAAATACATGAAAGATGTTATCTCTCTGAACGAAGAGAACCGCAATTTCAGAATTTTCGGACCGGATGAAACAATGTCCAATCGTCTGGGACCTGTCTTTGAAGTGACGAAACGTCAATGGTTGGATCAAGTGATTGAGCCGAATGACGAATTCCTAGCTTCTTATGGCCGTGTTATCGATTCCCAATTGTCTGAACATCAGGCAGAAGGTTTGCTTGAAGGTTACGTATTGACAGGTCGCCATGGTTTCTTTGCAAGCTATGAAGCTTTCTTGCGTGTCGTGGATTCGATGATTACTCAGCATTTCAAATGGCTGCGTAAAGCAACAGATCAAAGCTGGCGTGCGGATATTCCATCATTGAATGTGGTAGCAACTTCAACTGTATTCCAGCAAGACCACAATGGTTATACTCACCAAGATCCAGGTTTGCTAGGTCACTTGGCTGATAAAAAACCAGAATTTATCCGTGAGTATTTGCCGGCTGATGCCAACTCCCTGCTGGCTGTCTTTGACACCGTCTTAAATGACCGTCAAAAAATTAACTTGATTGTTTCTTCCAAACATCCTCGTCCACAATGGTTCAGTGCGGATGAAGCACAAGAGCTGGTGGATAAAGGACTGAAGATTATTGACTGGGCAAGCACCGATCAAGGTGGAGAGCCTGATGTTGTCTTTGCTTCTGCAGGTACAGAACCAACTATCGAAAGCTTGGCTGCCATCTCTATCCTGCATGAAAAACTGCCGAACCTTAAAATTAGATATCTCAACGTGGTAGACTTGTTGAAACTGAGAAGTCAAAAATTAGATCCGCGTGGCTTATCTGACGAAGAGTTTGATCAATTTTTCACAAAAGATAAACCAGTTATCTTCGCTTTCCATGGATATGAAGGTCTGATTAAAGACTTGTTCTTTGATCGCCATAACCATAACCTGCACGTACACGGATACCGCGAGAATGGCGATATCACAACACCATTCGATATGCGCGTATTGAATCAAATGGACCGCTTTGACTTGGCGAAGGAAGCTGTTCTGAGCTTGCCTAATGCTAACGACTATAAAGCGATCGCAGATGAAATGGATGCTATCGTTAAGAAACATCACCAATTCATTCGTGAAGAGGGTATTGATTTGCCAGAAGTAGAGAACTGGGTATGGAAAGCTTTGAAATAAGCGTATAGCCAGTACCATAGGAAGTAATACAAAAAGACACCTTTAGAGGTGTCTTTTTATTTGTTTAAATAACCATACAAAACAATTATAATCATTTTTTCATCTTTACCACTGTAAATATATGTGAGTAAATAGTTGGGTAAAGAAAGGGGAGAAATGTATGACATCTATTGATAAACTTCCCAAGTCTATAGAAATACAGCTTACAGAACAACCTTTATTTCACTCTGTATCCGATTTAATGAAAGATGGGCAATTCGGTGAGCAGTGGCTTGTATTGACTGAGAAGGAGATTTCCGTTTGGGGAACGGACGGGAAACTGGTCTCAAAGCTTCTAGTCTCGAATATTACTGATGCCCGGGTAGTAGGCGGGGTAGGCGGCGGATCGTTGCTTGTGGATACCCAAGAGGGGCCTATTATACTTATACGTTATACAGCATCACTTACCTCTATATTTGGTTTTGCTTCTAAATTAATTGGCGCTGTAGCTAAAGGCGAGGAACGGCCAACCGCTTCTGAAAAAGAGTTTCCAAGAAATTGTCCAAAATGCCGCAATCCACTGCCGGAAGATTCGCAAGCTTGTCCGGTGTGCAAGAGTAACGGCAAGGTTCTATTTCGGATGCTGAGCTATGCCAAGCCTTATAAGATCCAAATGATCGCTGCGGCGATTATGTTGATTTTTACTACATTGGTAGAGCTTGTTCCACCATTTTTGACGAAGATGATCGTTGATAATGTGTTGACAGAAAAGGATATGGGCTCAACGCTTCTATGGATTGTGATCGGGCTAGCAGCCACGTCCTTAGTAATTACTTTAATGCAGACTGTACGTGGACTTATAGGGGTATGGATTGGTTCCAAAATCATGGGTGATCTTCGTCATGATGTGTATCATTCCTTGATGAAATTATCTTTATCTTTTTTCGACCGAAGACAATCTTCGCAATTTATTGGACGGGTGAATAATGATTCAGAGGCGATGCGGCAATTTATGACTGACGGTGTAATCTGGGTCTCGGGTGAATTGCTGCGGGTAATCGCTATTTTCACTATTATGTTCAGTATGGATTGGAAGCTAACGCTGCTTGCTATGCTGCCTATGCCGCTTATGGTGGTGCTGTCGACCGTGTTATGGCCGATGATTGGCAGACGTTGGTACCAGCAGTGGAGATCTATTTTTAGATTAAACGCTTTGGTTGGCGATTCTTTGCAGGGGATTCGTGTAGTCAAAGCATTCGGTCAGGAAACAACAGAGATGTCACGTTATACAGTCGCCAATAAGGAGCTGGTTCGGCATAATATTCGGATCGAAGGCTTATGGCAGGGGATGTTTCCTGCTTTTGCGTTGGTTGCTGGTGTGGGTACGTTATTAATTTGGTTTTATGGCGGGAAAACGGTGCTACAGGGCCAATTATCCATCGGTACGCTAATCGCTTTGGTGACCTACCTTGGGATGCTTCTTGGACCTTTGCAGTGGGTGAGCCAAATGATCAACTGGGCCAGCCATGCGATTTCAGCAGCAGATCGGGTCTTTGAAATTATGGATACTCCGTCAGATGTGCCTGATACTGTGAATCCAGCAGCCATCGGCCGCGTAAACGGTGAGGTTGAGTTTAAGCGGGTTACTTATGGATACGAAAAACATCATCCTGTGCTCAAGAACGTGGATTTAAAAGTGGGTGCGGGCGAGATGATTGGTCTGGTCGGACATTCAGGTGCCGGTAAGTCGACTTTCATTAATATGATCTGTCGCTTCTATGACACAGATGAGGGAACCATTACCATCGATGGTGTGGACATCCGAAATATCAGCCAGTCAGATCTGCGTAGTCAGATCGGTGTAGTGCTGCAGGAGACGTTTCTATTCGACGGAACGATTGCTGAGAATATTGCCTATTCTAAACCGGACGCTACGGAATTAGAAATCATGCGCGCTGCAAAAATTGCCAACGCCCATGATTTTATCGTTCAATTGCCGGATGGCTATGATACAAGAGTTGGGGAACGTGGCCATAAATTGTCCGGTGGAGAGAAGCAGCGAGTGTCTATTGCCCGAGCAATAATTCACGATCCGCGAATTCTAATCCTAGATGAAGCAACAGCTTCTGTAGATACAGTGACCGAGCGACAAATTCAAGAAGCGATCTCGCGACTGGTAAAAGGCAGAACGACATTCGCGATTGCCCATCGATTATCCACGCTAAGAAATGCGAACCGTCTTGTAGTGCTTGAACGCGGGAAGATCATTGAAGTGGGTACACATGAGGAATTGCTTGCTGCAGAAGGTGCTTACTTCAAGCTAGTTGAGGCACAGAAGGAAATGTCGCAGATTAAGGGGGTTGAGATGCATGAGTGATTCGAATCTTGTTAACGGGGAATTGAATCCTAAAGATCCCTATGAGATTAACATTCTTGAACCGGGTGCAATCTCTTTTAGCCGCAGTCAAGGTGGCGTGTTTCAAGGAGTAGTGGAGGGTCAAGTCTATGAGGAATTAATTCTTTTTCGTATATTTCCATTCCAATATACCACGGAGTATATTTCAGTTCGTAACTCCAAGAGTGAGGAGATCGGAGTCATTCGTGACATTGATCAGCTCGATGAAGAAAGTCGGGTGGAAGTGGACACAGAGCTCCGGCTGCGGTATTTTCTTCCGGTTGTAACCCGCATTGATTCTATTAAGCAAAAAGCGGATATGTGGATTTGGGAGCTGCAAACGAATCTGGGCCAGACCCGGATCGTTATGCGGAACCTGCACGAGCATATGCAGTATCCAAGTCATAAACGAATCATTCTTACGGATATCAATGGAAAAAGATGCGAAATCCGTGATTATCTAGCCCTGGATGTTCAGAGCCGAAGCAAGCTGAAGGATGTTTTATAGTCTAGTTATGAAAAAGCTCCGCAGCCATTTGTTGATGGCCTGCGGGGCCTCTTTTTTTATCCGTAGTTTCTGCTAAGGAAAAATTTGATGGCGTTCTCTCTTCGGTATGGTAATATATTACAACCGGATCTTTACCATAGGGGAGGTATGTGAGTGAAGCATAAATGGATCAATTCGCCGTACACCTTTGCTTTAGGGATGTTTGCGATGATGGTTCCCAGTCAGGCATTTAGTTCATTTTACAGTTACTTTTATGTTGAAAAATTAGGATTGGGCATTGGACTTGCTACATTAGCCAGAACCATCTTTCTGATCTGGGATGCGGTAAACAATCCGTTATTCGGCTATTGGTCAGATCGCACAGATACTCGTTTGGGTCGACGCAGACCATGGGTGTTTGGCTCAATTCCGTTATTCATGCTGGCATTTGTACTGGTTTTCTCCCCTCCCGGCGGATTATCTGAAAATGGATTGTTCACTTGGTTTCTAGTCACACTTATTTTCTATGAGGCTGTCGCCACTGTGTTATGGGTGAATTATGGAGCGTTACTCCCGGAGCTCTTCCGTGGAGACCGTATTCGGGCAAAAGCCTCTGCGATTCAGCAAGGCTATCAAGTTGTAGCTTTGTTAATCGGTACTGCCTTAACCCCAATTATTTTTGCAGCTATTGGTTTCTCTAATATGGCTATAGTGTATGCCTGTCTCTTTGGAGTGTTTATGTTTTTATGTATGATGAATGTCCAAGAAAAGAAGGAGCCCACAGAGCAGGAACCCTTGAAGTTGATTCCGGCTTTTCGGGAGACCATTCGGAATAAAAAGTTTTGGGTGTTTAATATTTCGAACTCTTTTGCCCAAACGGTGAATGGACTTGTAAGCTCGATGATTCCTTTTTATGCAAAATATGTACTTCATATCTCAGAGGCTCAGGTATCGATTTTACTCGCAGCTGTTTTTGTTTCGGTCATTCCATTAGTATTCGTGTGGTACTGGATGATTCGTAAGATGGACGGGGTTAAGGCGTGGCGGTTATCACTGATCTTATATGCGTTATCGGTAATTCCGTTATGGTTTGGTTATGACCTCTTAAGTGGCGTGGCTGCTGGCGTAGTTGTCGGTTTCGGATTAGCCGGATTTCTAGTGACCCCAGCAATAGTAGGTGGCAAGATTATTGATGAGGATGCGGAAAAAACAGGTCTGAGAAGAGAAGGAATCTACACGGCTGTAAGCGGATTCATCACTCGTTCAAGCGGGTTAATCTCTGCGTTAGCTTTTTTCATTGTAGGTATGATCTTTGGCTATCAAGGCGGCGATGACCCAGGGTCCAATCCTGAAGCGACATTTAGGTATTTAATAAGTGTGGTGCCATTATGTCTTTTGGCCATAGCTGTTGTCATATCCTTCACAATGAAATTTACATTTATGGACTCTTTGAGAGGTGAGGCTGACTATGAACAAAAAATTAATCATCAATTGTGATGATTTTGGGCAAAGTCCCCCCATGAATCAGGCGATAAAACATCTGCTGGAAGAGGAAAAGGTATCCTCAGCAACGATTATGGCGGTGGCCCCTGGCTTTGAGGAGGCGGCTACATGGTGTAGTCGCAGGCAACAACGGAATGTGGGACTTCACTTGACGATGACTAGTGAATTTGAGGCTTTGCGCTGGGCGAGCCTGACGGGGGAGGCTTCTCTTCACGACGAGAGCGGACATCAATATAGGACGGTAAAAGAGTTCGAACAGGGGGCGCAGACAAAAGCCGTACTAAAGGAGATAGATGCGCAGTACGAGCGAGTGAAACAGTCGGGAATAGTGATTAGCCATGTAGACAACCACATGGGTAGTTTATACGGAATGGAAACAGGACGCAGCTTGCTTCCGCAGACGTTGTGGAAAATTTCCCGCTGGGGATTGCCCTCACGATTCTTCAGATACATCCATGCTGAGGATCCGCTTTTGGCATCGCTGAAAAATATTGAACGACCAGTTGCCCTTGGAGCAGGGCTGGCGGATACGTTTGGGGTGCCGATTCCCGACTATTTGCTATCGCATCCTTTTGGTGTAGAGGAAGGCGAGACGTATGAAAGGTTTAAAAGATCTATTATTGCTAAGCTGTATTCGTTGCCGGATGGCGTTAGTGAGACCTATATTCATCCCGGGATAGACGATCCATGGATGCAAGCAAATATTCCGCACTGGAGTAAGCGAGTTTGGGAGTATAAGTTGCCCTTTGATGATGATTTTACCTATGCCCTCAGTGATGCTAAGGTTGAATTGACGAATTATCGTTATGTACAGGAGCATCTAAAACGTCCACGGTTAAGATCTGCAGGCAGATTGTTAAAGAACCTGATAAGATTATGAGCAAAAATAAAAGACACCTTGAGGGGTGTCTTTTGATTATCCCATTAATCCTTTTAGCCCGTTAAGGAAGGGGGAAATAGATTTAATCATATTGTAACCCATCTTCATAACCGGCATAGTTTTTTGTACCATTCCAATAAAGTTGCCGATTCCCCCGAACCCGCCAAATCCGCCAAAACCACCGCCTCCAGAACTGGCAGCCCCTGCTCCTGCGGAGCCTAGAGCGCCTCCACCCATTCCGAAAAGTGAGCCGAATAAGGGCATTAATCCTGATACGTTTGCTTTCCGGGAGCGGGAAGAAGAGTGTTTTTTTGATTTTCTGTGTTTGTTTTTACGTGGTTTGGAAAGGGTCAGTCCATTCTTATCGAGGCCGGTTATCCATCCTATATACGTACGTCCATCATGTAACGTAATGCACACGGGTCTACCTTTCAGCTGTTCAGCACGTTTGCGAATCTTCGTTGTATTTGCCATTTGTGGATCACCTCATTGGTCTATTTACTTCTATATTACTCAGATATTTTTGTGTTGCTTGTGCTAGTTCATCATAAAAAAATATTTGGGTGAAAGAGCTACCACTTGTGTTGATGCCCATAATAATTCATTACACTCATATAGTTTAATGTGCGATAAATAAATTATGGAGGAGTGAAAACTTGATATCAGCATGGATTGGGAGTATTACTTTTTTGGGAGCAGTGATTCTTTATATACTGCTGTCTCTGGGATTGCCTTATGGGGAATTTGCAATGGGAGGAAGACATAGAATTATGCCTTCACAAATGAGAGTCGCGTGTGGAGTTTCAGTAGTGATACAGCTAGTTGCCATCCTGTACTTATTGCAGGCAGGGAATGTGATCTCTATTGGATTACCTTTTGATAGAAGGGTATGTTATTTTTTTGCCGTCTATTTAATGCTTAATACTATAATGAACTTATTGTCGAGGAGCATGAAAGAAAAACTTGTGATGACACCCTTATCTTTAATAACTGCAATCTGTTTTGGGATTACTGCTATGAATGGGTAAAAAGTAGTGCCGGACATAGATTCGACTTTTCTAGACTTTATATAGGATTGTTTTTAGGACACATCTGGTGAAGATGTGTTCTTTTTGCATCTATTGACTCTTGACCTATAAAAACGGATTCATAAGTCTAGGTCTTTCTTCTTATGTTATTATATTTAACATTGTTTTATATTATTTTTACAATTATATGATAATTGGTTATGTTTGTGTGATATAATATCACAGAAATTATGTGAAAATGATAGGGAGGACTAATATTATTATGGGATGGAAGACACGATGGAATAAGCCGATTGCTTCTGTATTAGCAACTGCAGTGCTTTCTTTGCAGGTGTTTGGAGGTATTGGTTTGGGTGCAGCTTGGGGTACAGATAAAGCTGAAGCAGCATCCGCAGCCACAGCCAAACTCCGGCTGATGAGCACGACGGACGTGCACACCAATGTCTACGGCTGGGACTATTTTAAGAATGCGGCTTCTACAACTGTAGGACTCGATCGGACAGCTACGTTGGTTACTTATGCTAGGAGCGAATATCCTGATAATAATCTTCTGCTCGACAATGGGGACTTGATTCAAGGTACGCCATTGGGTACTTACATCGCGAATGAAAGTAATTTAGTAGAATCAGAGACTAAGCTACACCCTATGATTGCGGCTATGAATATTATGGAATATGATGTTGCGACTTTTGGTAATCATGAATTCAATTATGGGCTGGAATTCTTAAATCGGACTATTAAGGGCAGTGCTAATAACCCATTGAGTGGTGCGGACTTCCCCTATGTAAATGCCAATATATATATTGATGATAAAGATGGTAATCCAGATAATGACGTAAATGCTTTTGAACCTTATGTCATTCTTGATAAAAAAATAGTGGACAGCGATAACCAGCTCCGGGATATTAAAGTCGGTGTGCTTGGTCTTGTGACCCCGCAGATTATGGAATGGGACAAGGTTAATCTGGAAGGCAAAGTCATTGCTAAGGACATTGCTGAAACAGCAGAAAAATATGTTCCTATCATGAAGAGTGAGGGTGTCGATGTAATCGTAGCAATGGCACATACCGGCTTCGATGCAACTGCAGTTGCAGGTACTGGTGCAGAGAATGCTATCAATCTTTTAAGTAAGGTTGACGGCATTGATGCGATTACTTTCTCACACACTCACAAGGTGTTCCCAACAGTTGATAATAAATCCCTTGACAATTCTTTCAAGGATCCATTAACAGGGCAGGCGTATAATAACGCTCAATCTGTTGTTGATAATGTTTACGGCCACATTAACGGGACTCCAGCCGTGCAAGCGGGTTATGGTGGGGGTTACTTGGGCCTGATTGATCTCAAATTGGTGGAAGTAGGCGGAAAATGGGAAGTGGATAAAGATAAATCCATTGCCTCAACCCGCTCCATAGCCAATGCTATACCGGATGCTGCTGTTGATGCTGCTGTTGCAGCAGATCACCAAGCTACTATTGACTATACAGGTCAAGAGCTAGGTGTTACTACCGCTCCGATGAACAGCTATTTTGCAATGGTTCAGGACGACCCTACCGTGCAGATTGTTACCAATGCCCAGAAATGGTATGTGGAGAAGTATATTGATACCAATCTTCCACAGTATAAAAATCTTCCGATTCTCAGTGTAGGTGCTCCTTTCAAGGCTGGGCGTAACGGTCCTTCAGAGTACACGAGTATTGAGAAAGGTCCACTGACTATTCGTAGTGCAAGTGACTTGTATTTGTATGACAACACGCTGAAAGCTATTAAAGTTAAAGGTTCTGTTGTTAAGGAATGGGTTGAAATGAGTGCGGGTGCTTTTAATACCATCAAAGAAGACATCACAGCTCCACAAAGCTTGCTGAATGGGGAGTTTGCTGTTTATAACTTCGATGTTATTGATGGCATTAAGTACACAATTGATGTAACCAAACCTGCAAAATATAGTCCTACCGGTGTGATTAACGATGCTTCATCGAGTCGTGTGAAGCAAATTACGTATAAAGGAAAAACGTTGGATCCTAACCAAGACTTTATTGTTGTAACTAACAACTACCGTGCAAGTGGCGGAGGGAATTTCCCAGGTGTGAAGGGTTCGGAGATTCTAGTCGATTCCCAAGATGAGAATCGCCAGATCCTTATGGACTACATCAAAGAAGTAGGTACAATAGATCCTTCTGCGGATGGCAACTGGTCTTTGGCTCCACTTTCGGATGACGTAAATCTCACGTTTACTTCGTCACCAGAAGCGGCGAAAGTTATGCCGGCCAACATTAAGGACACTGGTGAAAAAGATATTAAGGGATTTAGTATTTATGAATTGGCTCTACCAGCTAAGGACGTAGAAGTTCACCTTCTTGGAATTAATGATTTCCACGGTCAACTGGATACGGTGTCTGTCGTAAACAATAAGAACGTGGGAACAGCCGCTATTCTTGCGACTTATCTGAAAGAAGCACAGGCTAAATACGATAATTCTCTACTCTTCCATAACGGAGATTCCGTAGGTGCATCTGCTCCAGTATCTTCACTTGAGCGCGATGAGCCGACGATTGAGTGGATGAACTTGATGAGATTTGATGTGGGCTCCCTAGGAAACCATGAATTTGACCAAGGTGTCGATGCACTGATGACACAATTGAACGGCGGAGTGGACCCTAAGGATAGCAACGTTACCCACAAGGGTACAAACTTTGATTATGTTAATGCGAATGCAGTGGATGCCAAAACTGGCGAGCCAATTATTAATCCTTATGTAATCAAAGAAGTAGGCGGTGTGAAGATCGGCTTTATTGGTCTTGTAACGAAATCCACACCAAGTAAGGTGGCACCTTCCGGTACGGCTGGCGTGCATTTCCTCACGCCTGAAGAGGAAGTGGCGGCTGTTGAGAAATACGCTAAGGAGCTTCAATCTAAAGGTGTTGAGACCATTATCGTGCTTGCACATGATCCTGCAACAACCAAAGATGGTGTGACTACAGGTGAAGCGGCTGATCTAGCCAATGCGCTTCCTGCGGAATCCCCTGTTGATGTTATCGTTGCTGGTGATAACCATGCACTTGCAAATGGAACAGTAAACGGCAAGCTGATTGTACAAGCTTATTCTTACGGTACAGCATTTGAGGATATCAAGTTGATCATTGATCCTAAAACAGGTGACGTGAAGGACAAGTCTGCTGTGGTAACTTCCACCTTCCATGATGGGGTAACACCAGATCCGGAAAGTGTGGCACTGGTTAATGCTTACCTTGAGAAGCATCCTGAGCTCACTCAACCAGTGGGTACAACGGACGGAACTATCACTCGTACCGATGCTTACAATAATGAGGCTGCACTTGGTAATCTGATTGCTGATTCTATGCGTAATGCTGACTTCGGCGATGGTGCAAAAGCTGCCGATTTCGCCTTTATGAATCCAGGCGGTATCCGTGCGGACCTTCCGAAAGGTCCTGTTACCTTCGGCGATCTGGCTAAAATTCAGCCATTCGGCAACACGCTTGTGAAGCTGACACTAACCGGAGCGCAAATCAAAACATTGCTGCAACAGCAATGGAATGTAAAAGCTGATGGAACACCAGATATCAAAACGCTGCAAATTTCCGGACTGAAATATACAGCGAATATGTATCTGCCAGTAGCCGATCGTATTGCGATCCTCACACTAACTGATGGAACACCAATTAATCCTACGCAGAAATATACAGCAGTAGTAAATAACTTTATGGCTGCGGGTGGAGATAACTACAAGGTTCTGACTCAAGCTAGTGATTCATTGGCTGGACCTATTGATTTGGACGTGTTCTACGACTACATTGTAAAAACGTTTAATGGCAAAGAGATTAAAGCAGCCATTGAAGGTCGTATTATTAATAAATTAAAGGCTGATTCGGGATCAGGCAGTGGCAGTGGAGGCGGTTCTACCGGTGTAACTCCAACGCCTACTCCAACCGCGAAACCAACAGCAACACCAGCACCATCAACAGCACCAACGGCAACACCTGCACCAACTACTGCGCCAGCAGCAAACTTCAAGGATCTGGGCAAGGTAGCTTGGGCGCAAGAAGCTATTGAAGCATTGGCTGCTAAGGGCATTCTGAAAGGTCTGGATGCAAATACTTTTGCGCCAACCAAAACAGTGACTAGAGCAGAGTTCGTTACGATGCTGGTACGCGCACTGAATCTTACGGGTTCAGCAACAACTAGTTCGTTCAATGATGTTAAACAAGGAGTTTGGTACACGGATTCTATCGCCCTTGCGGTGAAGGCTGGACTTGTACAAGGCTCTGGAAATGGCAAATTTGAACCGGGTCGTGAAGTGACTCGTGAAGAGATGGCCATTATGGTTGCTAACGCACTGAAAGACAAACTACAGCCGATTGATAAAAATGCAGCATTGGGTAAGTTTGCAGACAAATCCAGTATTGCTCCTTATGCACAAGAGGCTATCGCACAGCTAACTCAATTGGGAATCGTCAACGGTGTTGATGGTGGGAAATTTGCACCTAAGGGTATAGCTAATCGCGCTCAAGCAGCGGTTATCATCTATCGCATGCTTGGACAAGCATCATAATTCTATTGTTCTAACTAAAAGTGTATCGATGATCCTCTTGAGGGCACCGATACACTTTTTTTAAATATAAGAAAGTATAAGTGACACCAATACTCTTATAGTCTTCCCTTAAACGCTTACTGCCCTTACAAGGGCACCGAAGACGCTTTTACTTGTTAAATTTGTTGTTGCTCTTTCTGTGAAATCATGTTAACTTATATTCTGCACTGTATTTTTTTATATCTTGTGCGGTCGTGGCGGAATTGGCAGACGCGCACGGTTCAGGTCCGTGTGGGCTAACCCCCGTGGAGGTTCGAGTCCTCTCGACCGCATACCTAAGTGCATATAAACAGGCAATACTTTTGAATCGCTCTTCAACCTGAAGAGCCTTTTTCTATTTATACGCATAATTCAATTTGACAAACTCTATGTAAAAGAAGTGAAGCAAAGATGGAGCCTAATGTAGGTGTAAATACGAAGCAAAGTGTGCGGTTTCTAGAAAAGTATTTCTCTGGTGAATCGATAGATTATCGTCAGATGATTGCTTTATTCATCCCTATCCTAGTGGATCAGGCCTTTGTGGTGGGTCTTAATCTAGTGAATACAGCTATGATAAGCTCGTCTGGTGTGGCAGCTATCAGTGCGGTCAATATGATAGATTCTCTTAATATTTTTCTCATTAGTGTGTTTATTGCCGTCTCAACAGGTGGGACGGTTGTTGTTGCGCAGTATAAAGGGAGCGGCAATGACCTCATGGTGTCAAAAGCTACGGCAGGTGCTACGTCATCTGTTTCGCTGATGGCATTTGCTATTGGGATGTTCGGAATTCTTTTTCACAATCCGCTGTTGAATTTACTATTTGGAGCGGCCTCACCGGAGGTTATGGAGAACGCCCGAATATATTTAATCGGGAGCTGTATCTCTTATCTTGGTATAGCTGTTGTGGAAGCGGTATGTGGTGCTCTTCGTGGAATTGGTAGAACGAGGGCCTCGCTTGTACTTTCGCTAATTATGAATTTAACTTATGTCTTATTGAATCTCGTCTTTATTAACCTGTTGCATATGGGTGTTCTGGGGATGACCATTTCTATAAATATAGCTAGATACCTGGGGGCGTTCTGCGCACTTTATTATCTATTCCGATTGGACAACGATCTGCATATCCGTATTCGCGATCTTGTAGCGGTTAAGCTGTCTATGCTGAAAAAAATAATGTTCATCGGGATGCCGTTTGCGGCAGAGCAGATGTTCTTTAATGGTGGTAAAATTCTGACTCAGATCTTCATCGTTAGTCTGGGTACGTATGCACTTGCGACTAATGCGATTGCCTCCTCCTTTGCAGGGATTATGCAAATCCCGGGGAATGCGTTGTCCTTGACGATTATTACAGTGGTGGGACAATGTATGGGAAGCAATAATGTTAAGGATGCTCGAAAATTTATTAAATCATTCCTTGTCGCCTCTTCTCTTTCCCTGGTGGTGATGGGGTTGCTGATTATGCCTTTTTTCAATCCATTAGTGTCTATGTTCCATCCTCCTGCTGAGATTTTGGGTGATATCTTCCTGATTGTGCTCATCAATACGATTGCGCAAATTCCGTTATGGTCTATAAGCTTTATTACGCCTTCGGCGCTTAGAGCGGCAGGGGATTCCAAATTCACCTCCATGGTTTCGATGCTTACGATGTGGCTGTTCCGTGTAGTGCTCGGATACATCTTAGGTATTGTTCTGAACTTTGGTATACTCGGCGTTTGGCTGGCGATGAATTGTGAGTGGGGGATCAGAGGTTTGATTTTCCTGCGGCGATTTATGGGCAAGAAATGGGTTCAGCATCGTGTTATATAATAGATATAAAAAAATCAAAGGACGCCCTGAGGGGTGTCTTTTTTTGCATGCTCTGATGAGTGCCTTTGGAGAATGCAGCTTGAGTATTTCTTGGGTAGCGGGGTAATAATATGTAGGAATTGCGTCTTTATGCTTACTAAAACACACAACAAGGAGTCTTGCACAATGTCACATTTCGTTAGATCCGTTACTTCACCAAAGAAATTTATCTCCGGCCATAACTTACTGTCAGATCTGAATGAGTATATTAAGGCGTTTGGCGATCATGCCTATGTGATCTGTGATGAGTTCATTTTGGAACGTGCTAAGAAAGAGGCGGGGAGTTCCATCGAAGGTGCGGGGAATAAGGCTACTTTTGAAAAATTCAATTATGAATGTACTCAGGAAGAGATTAATCGTAATCGGGAACTTGCCCGTAAAGCTGGGGCGAATATCATCGTCGGTATCGGGGGAGGTAAAACACTGGACACTGCCAAAGCTACTGCGTATTATGAGAAGCTGCCTGTAGTTATTTTTCCGACGATTGCATCTACTGATGCACCATGTACAGCGCTGGCTGTCATTTATAATAAAGATGGTTCATTTGATCAATACTTATTCCTCCCAAGTAATCCGGATGTGGTCTTGGCGGATACAGCGATTTTAGCTTCAGCACCTTCCCGTTTTTTCGCAGCTGGAATTGGCGACGCACTGGCTACTTATTTTGAAGCCCGTGCTTGTTATGCCTCTAATGGCGACAATCTCGTACTTATGAAACCTTCTACAACGGGTCTAGGTATATCAAGACTTTGTTATGAAGCTCTACTTAAGAATGCGGTAAAAGCAAAACGTGCGGTTGATCAGAAGCTCTATACACGCGCGGTGGAGGAGACCATTGAAGCGACAATTTATCTAAGTGGTGTGGGTGCTGAATCTGGTGGTCTGGCTGCCGCGCATGCTATTCATAATGGGATGACAGCCGTTCCTTCACTACACAAAGCTCAGCATGGTGAAAAGGTTACGTTTGGTCTTTTAGCCCAGCTAGTACTGGAAAATGCCTCAAATGAGGAGCTGGAAACTGTCATTAAGCTTATCAAGGATGTAGATCTTCCGCTAACCCTCGCCGATCTGGGGTGCACGGAATTTATCGAATCCGAATGGCGCCAAGTTGCTGAAGCTGCTTGTGCAGAAGGAGACACAATGGGCAATATGCCGTTCCCGGTTACTCCGGAAGATGTGTACAATGCGATAGTGGTGGCGAACTCGCTGGCAGAGTCTTATAAATAACTAGCACAACTAATATGTAGTGATAATGAAGGCGCCCTTGGGGGTGCCTTTTGTTTTTATATAGGTTAAGCTGTTGAAGTAGAGTAGGGGTAAAATTATGCTTATAGGTATCGGCTTCGGCATACTTAATCACGGGATAGGGTGCCTACGGAAACGAGATTATTGCTAATCGCCCCGTTGCTGTGCCAATATCACTCTATGTAATAAGGAGGAAAGATGAGAAAAAAACATTTAGGTTATCTAGTCCTTATTATCATAATTATTGGAGCGGTAATAATAGCAGTAATTCACGGGAATTCGGAGCGTCAGAACAAGCAGGCAGCAGGAAGCCTTGGAATGGATTATGTGCGCAAAGAGTACACGGAAAGTGCGTCGCTGAGAGTTGCAACGATTTGCAAACCCTTATTTGGAGGGTCGGGTTATCAGGTAGTGCTCGAGGATTCAAGTGGGCAATCGTATTATGTCATTATCGTTCTCGGAACTACACGTAATCTTGTCACTATGGACGATCTGACGAAAGAGGTGCGGGAGGGTACAACTGTGTTTCCGTGCCACCAATAAAACATGATAAATGAATCGGATCTCATCTATATGATTATTGGGAGGCACTCCTGCGGGGTGTCTGTTTTTGTTATATTAAATTGAATTTTGTTATTTATTTTCGGAATTACTAACATTAATACTAACGTAAACAATAAAATAATTATAACAAAAGGGAATATTTAGATTGTTTTATGCCAATGTAACCGCTATAATCTTGCATATACCGAAATATCTAACGAAATTAAAATATTTTGTTAGTGTTTGTTATTAATAACGAAGCTGAGTATGTGGAGGTGAATAGTTAGCGAGTAGGTCTGTAATTGTCTTCTATAAGGACAGATAGTTATTGGGTTCATAACAGCTGGTTGGCTATTCTTATTATCAAATCCATTCATTTTCGAAGGAGAATTAGGAATGAAAAAAGCGAAAAAGTGGCTGGGGAGTATACTTGCCTGTGCAATGATAATGTCTCCTTTCCCCTCTGTAATTTCTGCAGCAGCAGCGCCATCGACTGTGGGATTCGGTGATACACAGGGTCACTGGGCACAACAAAATATTGCGAAGTGGGTAGAAAATGGCGTATTAAACGGGTATCAGGATGGTTCTTTTCATCCCAATGAAGGAATTACAAGAGCTGAGTTTGCTACGATCTTGAATAAGGTATTTGGTTTCTATATGAAGTCAGATCAATCTTTTTCCGATGTAAAAGCGACCGATTGGTATGCAGATCAGCTTTCGTTGGCACGATATGCTGGGTATTATGAAGGATACTCAGAGAATAAAGCACAAGCTACTGATTATATAACGCGTCAGGATGCGGTGACGATGTTGGCTCGGATATTTACTCTTCAAGACATTGAAAGCGCTTCATCGATGAGCGGATTTAGTGATTCCGCTCAGATTCAGGCTTATGCTAAGGATGCAGTTCATGCGCTCTCAGGTTTGATTACAGGGTATGAGGATGGAACCTTTAAGCCGCTTGGAAGGATCACCCGTGCCGAAGTTATAACGTTAATTAATAAAATAGTGAAGAGTTATTACTCGCAATCTGGAAGCTTTGAAGGAGGAATAGTTTTTGGGAATGTAGTCGTTAATCAGGATGGTGTTGTGTTAAAAAATGCAACGATAAACGGAAACCTGTATCTAACTGCTGGGATCGGTAACGGCGAAGTGACCCTTGAGGGTATTAAGGTTACGGGCACCACATTTATTGCAGGTGGCGGGATAAACTCCATTCTTATTAAGAATAGCTCATTAGGCAAAGTAAATATAAATCGTAAAGAGGGTGAGGTTCGTGTCCTCACGAGTGGTACAACCCAAATTTCTCAGCTAACGGTAGATAGTCTAGCAAGACTGGAGTTTGGAACTGGGACGATGATCACCACGGGAATTCTAAATAGCACTGTGGGGCTGATCCTAGGTGAAGGCGCATCGATTGCTAATCTAAACGTAGCTGTCAAAGCGACTGGAACCACTCTTTCCGGTCAGGGCGACATTGCAAAAGCGGACGTTAAAGCAACAGGAGTAACGTTGAACGGTAAGCCCATTGCTCCTGGCACAATTGTCATTATCAAAGGCAATCAAGGTCCTGTAGCAACGACTACCCCAGCGCCTACCTCGGCATCAGGCTCATCAACAACGCCGGTAGGTCCGACTAATCCAACCGCGGCACCTACAGCGACACCAATACCAACGGAAACACCGACACCAACAGCGACACCGACAGCAACACCAACACCGACACCGACAGACCCGACGGGTCCTGTGGGACGTATCGAGAATTTAGCGGATGTTGATGCAAGTAGTGAGACTAGATCGCTATTCGCCTATTTACAGGATATCCGCGGCAGTGAGATCTTGTTTGGACATCAGCATGCTACTACAGAAGGACTTTCTATTACTGAAAAGGACGGAACGCAGTCTGAGGTCGAGAATGCAGTAGGTGACCTTCCGGGGCTGTTCGGCTGGGATACGCTTAGTCTTGAAGGTTTTGAGAAACCAGGCGATCTAGGCGCAACCCAGCTGGAGAATCGTGATAAATTAATCGGCGTGATGAAATCTGCTTATGAAAAAGGCGGCGTGCTTACATTAAGCTCGCATATGCCGAACTTCGTCACAGGAAAGGACTTTTATGACACCAAAGGGAATGTGCTTACGCATATATTACCCGGCGGTGACAAACATGCAGAGTTTAATGCATTCCTGGATATGATTGCGGACTTTGCAAATAACTTAAAAGATGATGATGGTAAAGCTATTCCAGTCATTTTCCGTCCATTCCACGAGCAAAATGGTGGCTGGTTCTGGTGGGGTGCGCCTTACCGTACGAAGGAGCAGTATGCTGAAATTTATCGTTATACCGTTGAATACTTAAGGGACAAAAAAGATGTGCATAACTTCTTATATGCGTTCTCACCGGGAAGTCCATTTAACGGCACAGATGCGACATTCCTTGAGACGTATCCGGGAGATGACTATGTCGATATCCTTGGCTTCGATAATTATTATGACGGAACCACTGAGGGTTGGTTTGATTCAGTCGTGAAGGATGCTAAGCTGATCTCGAAGCTGGCGGATGGTAAGGGGAAAATCGCAGCATTTACTGAGTTCGGTTATTCGGGTGTGAAGCCAACTGGAACGAAGGACCTGAAATTCTTTACCAAGCTAATCGCTGCACTGCAGTCTGATCCGGATGCTAAACGGATGGCGTACATGCAGACTTGGGCAAATTTCAATACAGATTCTATCTTTGTCCCTTATAGAAATGCTCCAAACGGGCTAGGGGATCATGAACTGCTCCCTGATTTTGTAGACTATTATAATGATCCGTATACAAGCTTCAGCCATGAAGTGGCTATTGCGGATGCGTATTCGAAACAGGTAACTACAGAAACCGAGCAACCTTTTTTACACATTGCCTCACCAACGGCAAACCAAACAGTGCCCACGACAAAAGCATCGACCCTTCGTGTTCGTGTGTTGAATCAGGACGTGGATAAAGTAACCTACCTGATTGGGGATGACACAACAGAGTACAGCATGGCAGCTGACGCAGAAGGTTTCTATTACTTGGCAGATTGGACACCAGGTGTAGCCTTCGACGAAACTGGCGTGATGCTTACTGTTAAGTCCTATGCAAAGGATGGTTCTGTACTTTCACAAACGATCCAAATCTTTGTAAGTGACGTAGAGGGCAATGGGGACCCATTGATTGTAGATACTTTTGAGAATTACAAAGGGAATGATGAATTACTTCGTGCGGCATTAAGTCCTGCGGGTGATCTAAATACGATCTCACTTGATGCGGACCATAAAAATGATGGCAAGTATGGCCTGAGATTCGATTATAATGTGGATGGCCAAGGTTATACAGGTCGTACCAAAAACATGAATAATGCCGACTGGTCGGACGCCAACAAATTGAAGCTCTGGATTGCACCTGATGGCAGCGACCACAAGCTTGTTATTCAGGTCAATGCAAGCGGCATTTCTTTTGAAGCTTATCCTTCACTGGCAGGTACGACACCTGGCTTGGTGGAAATTCCATTCAGCCAGTTCGCTCCAGCGCCATGGGATACAGGAAATGCCGGTAAAGTAATCACTAAAGAGAACCTTAAGGACATTCGGGCAGTGTCTATCTACGTAAATAAAAAGGACATAGTAGCAAGTACGTCTGGTACGCTGTACTTCGACGATATTGCAGCGTTTAATGATGGAACGGGTGGCGTTCCTAATGGGGGCGAAGGCCCTGGCAGCACGCCAGAACAGGCGAAGCTGTTGTATGGTTTCGAAAAAGATACTCAGGACTGGACAGTAGAGCAAAATAATGCGAGTGCAAGCGCGGCGGTAATCTCGACTGATGAGGCTGCTGAGGGAACTCATTCGTTAAGCACCTTGTTCTCACTCGATTCAGATGGAGCTTTTGAGCTCAGCAAAAATGGCAGTCTGGATCTGAGCGCGGTTGATAAATTAAGCGCACAAATTAAACTGTCGAACGGAACAGCGGATGCACGTTTGTATATTAAGACGGGATCAACCTGGTCTTGGGCTGACAGTGGAGCTGTGAAAGTAGATTCGAGCGGATTTACTACGGTTTCGCTCAACTTGGCAGGTATTGCAGATCTTAATAGTGTAAAAGCCATAGGTATCAAGCTCGAGGGATTCAGTGGTACGGGAACTTCTACGCTGTATCTGGATGATGTTCGGACCCTGAAGAATGGTACCGCACCTGAAGCTGTCGTCTATGGCTTCGAGGACAATACACTGCAAGGCTTCAGCATCAATGTGGATGAAAATAATAAATATAATACAGCGCTGGCTCAGAATCTATCGGTGAGCAATGCTGTGTATGCTGAGGGAACTCATTCGATGCAAGCGGACTTAACATTGAATGGAGGGCAATTCCAGCTGCGTCGTGTGGTGGTTACCAACTTAGCGAATGCATCAACAATTACGCTTAAAATCAAGGTTGTACCTATTGATACAAGCGATGTTAGCGGTGTAATGGCTCAGCTGTTTACCCAAAGTGGCTCAAGCTGGGGAACATGGACTGCTTCTACGGCTACACCAGTAGATGCCAATGGATTTACTACAATAACACTGGATATCAGCAAGGTAGCGGATCGTAATTTGACCCAAGCGATTGGCGTTCAAGTCATGACCACAGCAACTGATCCAGTAGGTAGTGCTACCGTATATGTGGACGAAATCACGATTAAATAGAAAGTAGTAAAGCCGGAAGCGAACATTTTACGATGTTCACTTCCGGCTTATTTATTTAGCATCAAATTTATTCATTTTAAGTCGAGTATCTGCTTGAAATTAACGAAGCTTAATAGACCCGCCATCTACCATGATAGTCTGGCCCGTAATATAATCGGAATCTTCACTCGCTAGGAATACCGCAACACGACCAATATCACTTTCCAGTTCACCCAATCTTCTCAAAGGTATTTTTGAAATCATGTTTTGGTAATACTCAGGGTTTGCTTCTGCCCATTCAATCATGCCAGGGGAATTAGCAATTGGAGCAATGATGTTTACGTTGATACCAAATGGACCAAATTCATTAGCGGCTACCCGGGTAATTCCACGGATGGCTTCTTTTGCAGCAGCATATGTTCCTTGATTGGTATCCCCGTTAAGGCCAGCGCCCGATGCAAAATTAATAATTTTACCTTGTGTTTCTTTTAAATACGGTAGTGCTGCTTGCATGAAATAGAAGGTTGGATAGAAGCCTGTATCAAAAGATAAATCGAAATCAGCCTGTGTAGTTTCTTCAATAGATTTCATTCTGGATGCGTGGGCATTGTTTACTAAAATATCTATTTTTCCAAATTTATCAGCTACTTGTTTAACAAGGTGAGCTATTTTATCGTGTTCCTTGAGGTTCGCTTGAATAAAGATAGATTCAGGTTGATATTCTTGTAATTCTTTAATTGTTTCTTTGCCGGTTTCTTCATTGAGGTCAATAATAGCTACCTTAGCGCCTTCTTTAACAAAAGCCAGGGCCATCCCTTTACCAATACCGCCTGCTCCACCAGTAATAATAGCTACTTTTCCTGCAAGTCTGCTCATGTTGGTATCTCCTTTTTGTGAAAAAATGTAGTATCTAACTCTTATCAGAGGTAAGGTGTAATTGTTACTTCGACTATATATTACCCAAAATAGTAGCTATATTTACCATGAAGTAGAAACGGCATCATTTACCAAGATGAATATAGAGGGTGATGATGAATAATACAGCATCTGATGAGGTCTGTTCCAGCTCTTATGTACATGTTGAGCGATTGAATTAAGCGGCGCACCAAGTGATGAGCAATTGATGATTCATGTGTCGCACCAAGTGATGCTGCAAGTGATGCAATAAGTGAAGTATTTATAGAGTAATTAGGGAATTTCTCCCTGAAATTCAGAGATTTCTGTTCATCAGACTTATAATTAGGGAAAACTTACCTGATTTTCGGCCGATTTAGTAACTAATTAAGAAATCCCCCTAATTATTAGGGAGGAATTCCCTGATTTCGTGCATTTAGAGTGAATATCGGCTATTTTCAGGGAGTTTTTCCCTAATTAGTTTAAACCCTACCGCAAGCGGTATGAAAAACTCACCTAGCAAGTCGCCCACCGCCCAACCCAATATCAGAGAACACTACGCGTGGTATATAGTCATATGGCACAGTAAAATCCATTACTTTTCTATTCCATAAAAAAGAAGCTGCCCCAAGTAGAGTTCACTACTTTTGAGACAGCCTCTTATGGATATTTATAAAGGAAACCCCATCGAGATTACCGCACCGCCATTTCTTCGGTTGCCTGCGCTGATCTGACCTCCACAACGCTCGATGATTGCGCGGGAAATAGCCAGTCCAAGTCCGGATTCTCCGTCTTTTCCTTTTACAAAACGATGGAAGAGATAAGGAAGCAGATCGTCCGAAATTCCAGGGCCATCGTCACTTACGGATAACAGAGCCCGGCCCTCCTTGACTGAAACATGGATATAGATATGTTGATTAGCATAACGTGCTGCATTGGAAACTACATTAAGAAGCGCCTGTAGCAGCTTATCCCTATCCGCACGGATCGTAAGAGAATCTTGATGATCGTGGGAGATATGGAGGGTTAATTCTTTTTTCATTAATAGAGGGTTCATTCGTTCGATGGTTTCTGTCAGTAGATCTTTTAAACAAATAACCGTAGGCTTGAATATATCTTCCTCGCTGTCTAGCTTCGCAAGTAAAGTCATTTCGGACACGAGCTTCTTCAAGCGGCTGCTTTCGCTCATGATAATGTCTAGCCCTTTTACTACATTCTCACCTTCAAAAACACCATCCTTAATCCCTTCAGCGTAGCCGGAAATGGACATTAAGGGAGTTTTTAATTCATGAGACGCATTCTGGAAAAATTGTTTCTGCACATGGTTGAAACGATTTAATTCATCTGCCATGTCATATACCGATTGAGCGACAGATCCAAGCTCTCCACCAGCTTTAATTAATTTAACATCTGAGAAGTGCCGTTCTTTGACTTTGCGGAGTTCTTGTTGCAGCCTCATTAGAGGTTGAATCAGCTTCTTGGTGATAAATAGGCCAAATAGGAACATAAATGCTCCCGCTGCGCTGAAAACGATCAGCAGTCTTTTGAGCAAAGCTTGTTCAATAGCAGTGACTGCGCTCATAGGGGTTAGTAGAGTTAGCGTGCCTATAGGTGTAGCCTTCACTTCAGTAATATACCGTGTATCTGTTCCATTCCAAATGTTCTGGAGCTCAGTGGCTTGGCCTGTGACACTCTTGGCATCATAGTTTATTGCAATTGAACTCATCTCTGATGATGTGGACAAGACTTTTCCTGTCTCATCGCTAAGAATGGCTTCGACGCCTGCAGTGCTTAGAGAAGGTAAGGTCACCGGCAGAGCTTCCAGCTGAGTGCCAATCTCCCCGATGTATTTACTTTCTTCAGTCAATGTAACTGACATCGCCGCACCAATGGTTCTTAAATCCTCTTTTTGTGTTCCGACAAAATGGTTGAGTAGTACAAAATGGATCACGACTGCAGTAATAGATAGTAGCAATACCAATGCAATACTAAAGGCTAAATTAATCTGATGTGCTAGTTTCATTCGTATGCTCACCCCCATCTGTTCTCATGCGGTATCCGTGTCCCCATACAGCCTCAATGGGCAAATGCTCCAGTTTTTTGCGCATCCGTTTAATGAGATGATCCACGGCGCGATCACTTCCAAAATAGTCGTCTCCCCACACATAGCTCAGCAGCTCATCTCTTGTAAATGCCCGGTTAGGGGCATCAGCGAATACTTTTAGCATGGTGAATTCCTTGCTGGTCAAGTCTACCTCTTCACCACACCAGAATACACGTCTTTCTTCCGGCAATAGTAGAAGCTGGTCGATTTCAAGACGGGTGGAAGTGGTCTGACTATTCAATTTTTCGGCCTGATTACTCATTTTGTACCAGCGTTGAAGCTGCCGTTTGATCCGGGCGACTAATTCACGAGGGCTGAACGGCTTGACTAGATAATCGTCACTGCCAAGCTCCAATCCTAATATTTTATCCACTTCATTATCTCTTGCGGAGATCATAATGATCGGTACTTCGGCTTCGTTACGAATCCTTTTACAGAACTCATAACCATCCATGCCGGGGAGCATAACGTCGAGTACCCACATATCCGGGGGGCTAGTCTGCCACAAGGTCCATGCTTCCTCAGCGCTGCCAAGGCCGATGGTGTGGTAGTTTTCTTTTTGTAAATAAGCTTCAACAAGATTGCGTATATGTTCATCATCGTCGACTACGGCAATGAGATATGGATTATTCATTTCGGGTTACCTCCAGATTATTCTCCTACAAGTATATCAATCCAGAGGTGGGTAGGGGCGGCTGCCATCGTTTTTCCACAAATTAACCAATGTTCTGCCACACCCATTATGTAAGCTTGGTCTTGTAAGATCATTCGAATCGACGAGGAGTGTTGTATTTATGAATCAACAGATGTTATTTAAAAAGTTAGCGCTGTCCGCCCTGCTAGTGTCCGCCGTTGCTGCACCGTCTGCAACGAACGCAGCAAGTGGAGCGCAAGACGGAAACACGAAAACAACGGCTGCAGCCGTGGTTACTGCTGCCTCTAAAGGAACAATTGCCACTAAAGTAACCACTATTGATTGGGTAGATCCCCTAGAGTTGGCTAAGACCTACGCACCTAATACCCAAGAAGATTGGAAGAACACCTTGGATCAGTATTATAAGGTTGCTGGATTTAGTGTAACCGCACTTGCCGAGCTTGTGCCTGCGGAACTGGTGGAGGGAGTTCAATTATCTAAAGAAATACTATCCACCGAAGCTCTACCTGCAGGATATATTGAAGCTGGTCGTAACCTTGAAGTAATACCTGTAGTCGATGATATGCAGGTAGATAGCAATATCACTACTTCAATTAAAGCTGTAGACGCGACTTCAATTGCTATTTCCATTCCAGATCTTAGCGACGCGGATAAAGCTTTTTTCAAAGCCCAAGATGATCTGAATAGTGCCGCTAAATCCAAAGATGCGACTGTTATCAAGGAAGCTTTAGCTAATCTGTTGGATCAATATAAAGAGAAGATCAAGGAGCTTGAAACAGCCAAATAACGGCGATTAGCGAGGCTTGCTACAGAATAGAGATACTGAAAAGGGTAAAGATAAAAGACACCTCGCGGGGTGTCTTTTTTGTATGCATATCAATCTTCACGCTTTGCCTTTGGCCCTTACTTGCTTCCGCCAGTTCACACCGATCACCCCGGCGATGATCATCACTGTACCGGTCCAATGGTACCATTCCAGTTGCTCATTCAGCAGAAGTACACCACCGAGAATAGAGACAACTGTTGAAAGACTGCCGAAAATGCTCACGCGTGAAGCTTCCATCCGTGATAAAGCATAGTTGGAGAGGAAGGAGGTTACGAGGGAAGAGAGTACGCCGAGATAGAGCATGGAGAATATAAATTTTGGCTCTTGAAAAGGTGTGAAATACTGACCCAAGGTTCCTGCCGAACCATGCTTAATGATCGACAGTCCATTAAAAAATATAAATCCGAACAAAGTAATCATATAGGTAAGTTCTTTGGGACTCCAGGTACGTGTCAGCTTTCGAGCCGCAACATTATAACCGGCAAGGGATAAAGCTGAGATTAGGATGAGCAAGACGCCCCAAAGACTAGAAGAAGAGATACTCAAACCTGGAATGGCAAAGATAAGAATAATGCCTGCAACTGAGATTAATGTAGAGATCTTTTGGAAGCTGCTCGTGGTTTCCTTCAAGAACATCGCCGCCAAAAGGATGGTGAAGATGGGCATTGTCGCCTGAATAATACCCGCTACAGCGGAAGTTGTATACAAAAGTCCATACGCCTGAAGGTTGAAATATAACGCTGGATACATTGAAGCCAGTGGGATTATCACTGCGGCCTTGGATATTCCAAACTTCACCCGCCCCCACCCTGGAAAAGTAAATAAAGAAGCGGCAAGGAAAGATAACGTGAAGCGATGAGCTAGCGTATCAAAAGGATCCGAGACGGTTAGGGCCATTTTTACAAATATAAAGGAAAACCCGACGATAATAGCATTCATGACAGCTGCTGCTATCGCTTTTTGAGTAGAAGATGTATTCATTAGTAAAGACCTCCAAAGTGTTGCGCGCATTTAGGTACCGGTCCTGTTCTGCTCTTTATTCTAAGGCTAGAGTAGCTGTGCTACAATGTAATTATTATTCATCTGTACCGGTACAGAATAAGCTTGGAGGAAGGTGAAAGGGATGTATAAGTATTCGGAGTTAATCAACGAGCTGGAAGCGCAAATTGCCGAGGATGCGTATCGTGAGGGAGATAAATTACCGTCTATCCGGGAGTTGTCCTTACGTTATGGATGTAGTAAAAGTACGGTTATTCGCGCGTTGCAGGATCTTCAGGACAAACATTTAATCTATGCCGCCTCAAAAAGTGGTTATTATGTCATGAAACGAAGCGGACAGCGAAAAGACGAAGGTGCACATTGGATCGATTTTACGGTGTCTGCACCCGACCCGGATATTTTTCCGTATCTGGATTTCCAACATTGTATTAATAAAGCGATTGATATGTACCGCAATGACTTGTTCATCTATGGAACGCCGCAGGGGCTTCCTTCTCTTATTCGTGAAATGCAGCGGCATCTGGCTTCTTATCAGGTATTTGCCAATCCGGAACAGATTTTTATTACCTCAGGTGTGCAGCAGGCGCTTGGCGTATTGACCCGAATTCCTTTTCCGAATGGCAGGCAGCGAGTGCTGATTGAGCAGCCGGGTTATCCGCTTTTTATGGAATATCTGAAGACGTATGGCATTGAGACAGAGGGAATAAAGCGTTCGGATGCTGGGGTGGACTTGAAAGAATTAGAACAGTTATTTAAGACAGGCCAGTTCAAGTTCTTTTATACCGTCCCGCGATTTCATAATCCGCTTGGCGTCTCCTATACCCGTCCCCAGAAGAAGGCGATTGCTCAGCTAGCAGCTAAATACGATGTATACATCGTTGAGGATGACTACATGGCGGACTTGGAGCAGGATGCAAAAGAGGATCCGATCTACGCTTATGACGATGCTTCCCATGTGATCTATTTGAAAAGCTTTTCCAAAATTATATTTCCGGGTCTACGTGTCGGTGTCGCTGTACTGCCAGCGGTCCTGTGTGACTCTTTTAACCGATTCAAAAGACTGATGGATATAGATAGCTCTATGCTGTCTCAGGCTGCCCTGGAGTTGTATCTGAAAAGCGGAATGTTCGAGCGCCACCGAAAAAAGATGCGTTCCTGCTACGAAAAAAGATCCACGCTGCTCCATGAATCGATTATGAGAGAGTTAGATACAGCGACAGCACAGCATTATTCCTACCATCCAACCGGCCAGCTTGGTGTGCATACGTATCTGAAGCTTAGTGACAGCATAAAGACAGAACAGATGATCAAACGTCTGCAAAAAAAGTTCATTCGCATCGAAATGGCGGACAGCGGGTATCTGCCCTCTTTTAATAAAGAGAAGATTCTAAAGCTCAATGTATCCAGTGTAAAAGAGCCGGATATTCGCTTTGGCATTGAACAGGTAATGCAAGAAATACGCTGAGAGCGCAGCAATAAATGAGTGGATGATAATGGTGGAAATGCTGGGAGCCCATTGGAGTAGAAACAAAAAAGCGTTCCTCCAGTAACAGGGATCGTTTTTTTGCGTTGTGGGTCGTTGGCAAATCTGGCAGCAGTGAACTGATGGACAGCAGATCTCATTATCGGTACAACTCGCAGTAATCTCTGGTTCTTCTATAAATATCCGAACACATTTTCTGTGCAATCTTCGGCCGAGTCATGCGGACCCAGATAACGTTATTTGCTAGTTTTTAGCCTTTGAAGCAGGTTTTCGGACACCAGCGCCGCTATTCAATTAGAAAGGGGTTATATTGGGTGGTTTTCATGCTAATAACGGCTATGGGGTCCGCTAGCACTCTAAAAATGTGAAAAAGCCGCTTTTAAGGTCAGCTGTGTCCGATAGCGAATTCGCTAAGTGCAAATTACCAAGATGCTTTATTCATTTTTGCTTCGGTAGCGAGTATCAGCAACAAGCGCAAAAAAAGAGACCGGGTTCGGTCTCTTTTAGTTATTTCTCGATAGGAGGTATGAATTAATTCGCAAAAAAGTTCGGCAGGAATTCTTTATTAGCTTCCAGCATTTCGTCCAGCATCCGAATCGCTACGTCCACGGACGGAACAAGCGGGTGATGTGCGAGCGCCTGAAGGGCAAGGGCGCGGTCTCCGGTTACAGCGGCGTCAATCGCCAGCTGTTCATAGGTTTTGACAGCATGAATGAGTCCTTTAGCCATGGTTGGAATTTTGGTCAGTGGCAGTGGTAGCGGGCCGTTTTTAGTGACCACGCAGTTCACTTCAATGCTGGCGTCATCTGGCAGGAAGTCCAATATGCCATGGTTTGCGACATTTAGGGTCTGAATGTCGTTTGATCCGTTATGGAGCGATCTCATGAGATTAACAGCTGCTTCTGAGTAAAAAGCACCGCCGCGCTGTTCCAGCTGCTTCGGCTTCTCGCTTAGCTCTAGATTGCCATAAAGCTCGAAGAGCTCTTCTTCTACACGTTTAACGACTTCAGCACGGTTAATGCCTTGTTTATGGGATTCTATCTGCTCTTCGAGCATGGCATCGGTCATATAGAAATATTTTAAATAGTATGAGGGCAGTGCATGAAGGGATTGCAGGAATTCCGGGTTCCATTCTCTTGCTGGTACGTTCTTAGCGCTGTAGCTGGTTGTATCTGCAAGCATGTCGTCCAGCTTGTCTTCACCTTCAACATCGATACGAGTAATCCAGTGCAAGTGGTTGAGGCCCACAAATTCGGCATATACACGGTCTGCTGCTACATTATATTTGGCAGAGACTTGCTTGATCAGGCCGATAGGTGCGTTGCACAGGCCAATACTTTTTACCTTAGAATATTTCAGAACGGCTTCGGTGACCATCCCAGCAGGGTTAGTGAAATTGAGCAGCCATGCGTTGGGAGCCAGTTCCTCGATATCACGGCATACATCCAGAATAACAGGGATGGTGCGCAGTGCTTTCATCATTCCCCCAGGACCTGTTGTTTCTTGGCCAATAACGCCATATTTGAGCGGAATCGACTCATCACGAGCACGGGCATCAAGCATGCCGACACGCATCTGAGTGCTGACGAAGTCGGCGCCTTCGATCGCTTTACGGCGGTCTGTTGTCAGATGAACCTCAATCGGAAGGCCGGATTTCTCCACCATACGTTTTGCCAAGTTACCTACAATATTCAGCTTGCGAAGACCAGGCTCAATATCTACAAGCCATAATTCGCGCACGGGAAGTTGTTTATAGTGAAGAATGAATCCCTCTACTAATTCTGGGGTATACGAAGAACCTCCACCGATAACTGCAATCTTTAATCCTTGGTTAGCTGCCAAGATTAATCACTCCTGTCTTGTAGTTTGTTTGATCGATTCATAATCCTGAAATTTCCGCATTTTCTCATACACTTCACTACTAATGGTCAACCCATCTTGATCCATAGCTGACCATACTGCACCGACTACAGGCTCTGTGGCAAGGGTAACCACTGTTGCCTGAGGGGCTGCAGCGCGTACAGCTTTCTCGATAGGCTGGCGAATCCAACCGCGATCCCCCCGGGTTAGCAGACTTCCTGCCAGCACCACATCGAAGGTCTCCTGCTCCATGCCTAGCTTGTGAATGATAGCTGCCGCAGACTTACCTAGTTCAACCCCTTGCCGATGTAAAATCTCCAATGCTACGGCATCTCCTTCAGCTGCTGCTTCAAAGAGCAGGCGGGCAACATTTACGGGGACTTTTTTCCAATGATCAAGGAAATCGTGAAACATATGCCCAACTTCCTCATAACCTAACATTTTTAGCAGTAAGCCTGTTAATAGGGTGGGCTGTTCCCGGCCGTCCCAAGCTCGGATAACGGAACGAAACACCTCAATATTGAGTGCGCCACCCCCGCCAAAATCACCGTACATATAGTCAAAGCCGCCGCATTGATAATGCTCTCCCTGCAGGTTTCTGCCTGCTGAATTGGTGCCGGTGCCGCAGATGAGCGCGACACCATATGGGCGATTCGTTCCGGCGCGTAGACCGATCATAGTGTCACAGTTAATGGTGTATTTGGTGAATCCTATCTGGCGTATCATCGGATGGAGAATAGCATAGTCGGCCTCGCGATCAGCACCGGCAAGTCCGAGATAGGTATGCTGGATGTCTTCCAACCGGAGTCCGGCTTCAGCCAGCGCCCCGAATGTGGCCTCTTGAATACTGTTGGCGGCCTCAAGGGCGCCTGTCTGGTGGTTGCCGTTACCACTCTTGCCTTTGCCAAGAACATTGCCATGTTCATCGCTTAGCAGAGCATAGGTTTTCGTGCCTCCCCCATCGATCCCCAAGTAGTAAGTCAATGGTCGTCACTCCTAGTGTATAAATTTAATCTACTCAGCTCCGGTAGATTCACGTACGATAAGTTCAGGATCAATCCGCATCCCGGCTCCACGTTTCATCTTTCCGGAGATGCGTTTGAGCAGCATATCCGCGGCTGCCAGCCCGATTTTGTCTGCAGGCTGACGTATTGTTGTCAGATGTGGATGAAGCTGTGAAGCAATATAATGATCGTCATAGCCGACCACTGCCACCTCTTCGGGTACCTGAATGCCCGCTTCCATCAGGGCATTGATGACTCCAAGCGCGATATTGTCATCCCCGGCAAATACGGCGGTGGGCAGCTTTCCTTCCTTCAGCCAACGTTTGCAGGTATCGTATCCCATCCCAATATCGAAATCACCAGGCACGATCTCAAAGGGGGCCAGTCCTTGTTCCTGAAGCGCCTGTAGAAATCCACTGCGCCGCTCCCGCGTACTCCGGAACATTTCCTGACCGCAGAGATGAGCGATTGAAGTGTGTCCCAGCTCCAGCAGATGACGCGTAGCTGCGTATCCCCCCTTGAAGTTGTCGATCGTGATGGAGTAGGTATCATTTTCGGGCTTCTGATTATCTATCAGCACATAAGGAATACCCCGCCGTTTTAACTCCACAATATAATTGTCCTCTTCCATCGGAGAGAGCAGAATTAAACCGTCTACACGATCCTCCTGAATTAAATAATGGCTATCATCCGATTCGATGCCTGTTGAGATGGATATGGCTAAAAAATAACCATGCATCGCTAATATTTCATTCAGCTCTTTGACCACTGCGTCAAAAAAGGAATCTTGCAGGGTAGTGACAATAATGCCGATAATTCCCGTCTTACCGCTTGCCAGACTGCGTGCCGCAGCATTAGGGCGGTAATCCAGCTCTTTAATTGCCTCCAGCACCTTTTGGCGATTATTCTCGCGTACCGATTCGGCCCCATTTAACACCCGGGATACGGTTACAACGGATAATCCGGATTTTTTGGCTACATCAAAAATACTAACTTTCATCTTTAATTCTCCTCACGGCAGATTTTCCGATCCTGTTTTCTACTTTCAGTATACAGGGTTGGCAGACTGTCCGCTAAACGTATGATTTCACGCAGGTATACCGTCCCTAAAGGGGGCGGTATACCTGACAAACAGTTATCGCTGAATGATCTCTGTAACCTTCTTCTGAATCGTCGCCATCACCTCTTCAACCGTCTTATGTCCAGTTTCTACTGGCTGCAATTCATTAATGAACATGTCATTAATTTGCGAGTAGTTGGTGATTAAGTGGTTATAGGATTCGAAGCCGTAGTTAACAGCACCCTCGTAGACATTTTTGATATCCTGTGGATCGATACCTTCAAAATGTTTATAGTAAGCTTCTGCAGCTTCGGTGTTGACTGGTGGGTTACCGCCACTAAGCTCAATGGATTTCTCTTGCACTTCGCTTGTGATCAGGTATTTGATCCATTCAAAAGCTTCCTTCGGATGTTTGGAGTCCTTCAAGATCAGCAGCGGATCGACATAAAGGGTGCTGCGTACCTTTTCGTTTCCTCCCCATGGTACAGCGGCTACGCCAATTTTGAAGGGGAAGTCATTTGCACCTGCAAGGTTCCATGAGCCTCCGATAGACATGCCGATTTTACCAGCAACAAAGGGATCGCCGTTCTGTCCAGCTACACTTTTGCTCCATTCGGAAGAAGGAGAGACTTTATCCTTAAAGACAAGATCAAAAAGCTTGTTGTAGGCAGCGATCACTTCAGGGGAGTCAAAATAAGTCTCTGAAGGCACGCCGCCATTAGTCCATGTATCTTCTGAGTAAGGCTCCGCTCCAAAATATAACGGCCGCATATCGCGTTCGGACCAAGTGAAGTCTACGCCATATTGAGTTTTGGCGATATCATCGGATACAAGCGTCATTTGTTTAGCTTCGTCGACCATTTTTTCAAACGTCCAGCTCTTATCTTCATAATCGCTTGTTGGATAAGTCAGTTTGGCAGCATCAAACATGTCTTTGTTATAGAGCATTAAGGTGACATACATATTGACCGGGATGCCGTAAGTGTGATCTTTAACCTTGTAGATACCCATTAGATTCTCTGGGATACTATAATCCTCTGCCTTGAAACCATCCTCTTTCATAAGGTCGGTCATATCGAACAACATACCCTTATTGTAGTATTCTGCGAAACCTCCATACCCCCAGTGACTTGTCACGTCGGGCGATTTGCCGCCGGCAATTAGCGTTTGCAGCTTGCTGTCGAACTGCTCATATGGCGCTTTTTCCACTTTCACTTTAATATTCGGATGCTGCTTCTCGAAATCAGGGATTAATTTTTCGACAAATGTGCGGTCTTCTGAATCTATTGTGTAATGGGTAATCGTTACCGTTTCTGCTTTGCCTCCAGAATTAGTAGAGCCACCGTTTCCTTCAGATAGGGCGTTACCCGCCGATTTGCCGCCGCTACAGCCTGATAAGGCTAGAACAACGAGCATGGTAGCTGCAAGTAAAAGCGCAATACTTTTCCTGTTCTTGTTCATTAGCTAAACCCTCCATGATTTCAAGTATATTTGGCCGCCGGATGGCGGATTATTACTTAATCCCTGTAAGTACAATCCCTTCGACGAACTGTTTCTGGGCTACAGCAAACAGCGTAACGATTGGGACCATAGCTAGAACCGAAGCAACCATTAGCAGATGCCAAGGTGGAATGCGGAACCTCGATGAGGTAAGAGAAGCCATCCCGACGGGTAGCGTGAACTTATCTGATGAGCTTAAGTAAAGCACTGGCGTAAGCAGATCATTCCAGTTGTAGATAAAAGCAAAGATAGCTACGGTTGCAAGTGCAGGTTTGGAGAGTGGGATTGCTATGGTAGCCCACATCCGTATTTCACCACAGCCATCAATGCGTCCGGCATCAAACAGCTCTTCAGGCAATGTGGAGAAGAATTGGCGCAGCAGAAAAATATTATAGGCTGAGCCGAAGAAAGCAGGCACGATCAGGGGTAAAAAGGTATCTATCCAGTTCATTTGCGAAAAGAGTACAAATTGCGGAATCATAATGGCCGGATAGGGTAACATCATGGTGCTCAGCAGCAGGATGAACCACACCTGATTACCTGTACCTCTGAATCTGGCGAATCCATAGGCAACCAGCGCCGAAGAAATCAAGGTTCCCACAACACTAAAGCCGGCGATAATCAGACTGTTTTTATAAAGAGTACCGAACTGCAGGGTATCAAATATTTCTGTGTAATTGCTCCACTGCCAGCTCTCCGGAAGAAAGGTGGGTGGGAACTTCAGCATCTCGCGTTTGGACTTAAGTGAAGTGGAGACCATGAAGAACAAAGGAAGCAGCATCAGAAATGTTGTAACTACTAGAGTAATAAAGCTGAAAATCTTAACAGGCTCCGCTTTCCGGCGGCGTTTTGTTCCTTTAGTCCGGGGGCTTAGCGCTCTGACTGTACTCATTTGCGTCCGCCTCCTTCATAGTGAACATAACGGTTAGACAATTTCATAATTAGTGCGGTGCAGAGCATAACTACGATAAGGAGCACCCATGCCAAGGCTGAGGAATAACCGGCACGATATTCTTTGAAAGCGCTGGTGTAGAGATTATAGACATAGAACCAGGTAGAGTAATTCGGCCCCCCTTGAGTCATGACAAAAGCTTGGGTAAAGACTTGGAAGGAATCAATCAGTCCCATAATCAGTTGGAAGAGCAGCACGGGAGAGATCATCGGTAAGGTAATGTTCAGGAAGATTCTGAAGCGCCCGGCACCGTCAAGGTTAGCGGCTTCGATCAAGCTAGCCGGTACGCCTTGCAGACCTGCGAGGAATAAAATCATTCCTGAGCCTGCTGTCCAGAAAGTCATGATGATCAAGGCATATAGTGCAGTGTCTGGGTTCATCAGCCAAGCCGGTCCATGAATGCCGAACCAGGAAAGGATGTAATTGAAGAGCCCGATCTGCGGGTTAAAGATCCAGTACCACAGCAGGGACATGGCCACGCCGGATACCATGCTTGGAAAATACATTGCTGTTCTGAAAAAGCCGCGCAAAGGAATGGTCTGGTGGAGCAATAGCGCAAAGCCAAGACCGAGTGCAAGCTGGATAGGTACACCGATGAAGGTATATCTCAGCGTGACAACCACTGATTTCCAGAACAGGTCATTGTGAAACATCTCTGTGTAGTTAGCGAGCCCGATAAATTTAGGTGGGTGTATGATGTCATAATCAGTAAAGCTGAAGTAAAGCGATGATAAGATAGGATAAAGGGCGAATACTAGGAAGCCGATAATCCAAGGAGAAATGAACAGATACATGTAGAACGTCTGCCGCCTGTTCTCGCGATTGATCATGACACACCAACCTCTCGTTTTAAAAGTATAAGCGCTTTAACTTTTGATCATACTAACACTATTAATTAGCAATAATACTAGGTACCTAGAGATTAAAGTTTAACCGCTTTAACTTTTTGATTCGCTTTAATAAGCTTATCATAGAGGATGATCACTAAATAATCAACACTTATTTTAACTATAAAAGCGCTGTCAGTCATTAAACGTAACATACAGTCTGTCATTTTTGTGAAAAAGGGAGCTGAAATAAGATTCGGGAGTTTATTGTGTTAACTATTATAACGCAATTTTATTATTTTTTATTAATATTCCTCATGCTATGATTAGGTTTGGTCATATTTTGTTAGAAATGAGGAAACTGAATGACGACTAGACCTTACTTAAAAATGATCCAGCATTCTGTTACAGCCTCAGGGATTAGCTTTGAGGAAATTACACCGAATTTCGTATATAGAGCGACAGATGGAGTGAAATCATTTGTGATGGTAGACGCTGAGATCGGACTAAACAACAGTGCTTCTACGATCATTGCCATGAGTAAATCTCTAACTTATGATGTTTTGCATAAGGCGAATATCCCAGCCGTAGAACATATTTATTTGCCGCATCCAGACTCCAAATTTAGCAATTTGAATCCTTATCCATTGGCTGAGCGTTATTTCCAAGCGTACAATGGGGAGGTAGTTATGAAGCAGGATAACGGGGCGCAGGGCAATCATGTGTACAAAATCAATGAGATAGCCGATCTGCATGAAAAGCTGGATTTATTATTTTCTTTACAGCTTAATGGGGCAATAGGTCCTTATTATGAAGCGGAGATTGAGTATAGAATTGTAACTTTTAATCATCAGGCGCGTGTATTCCTTGGCAAAAAAAGAGTTCGTTCGTGGAAGCACAATTTGATTAACGGAGCTGTTACGATTGAGGTGAAAGATCAGGTCAAACAAGAGGCGCTGGCGGAGCTTGCCTCCCGGACCTCTAAAGCGCTGGGCCTTGATTTCTGCTCAGTAGATATCTTAGAGACAAATCAAGGCTTGTTGGTGATCGAAGTCAATCATAAGGTAATGTTAGATGAATATTGCAAGCAAAATCCAAGTGAAGTACCTGGCCTCTCAGACCTTTACAGGGAAGTTATTCTTCAGCGTATGAATCAGTTATAAGCCGATATTCAGCAGCGATTGCCCGAATAATCTTTTGGCATTTCCGATTAGAGTTTGCGTACCCACGATTACAATAATCTCGGAAGGTGATTGTTCTTTAACATACGTGAGAGCGTCCTCTAAATAAGGGAATTCGGAACTTTTTTCGAGAAAACTTTTAGCGATAAGCGGAGCATCCGTAGGGAAAATTAGATGGCTTATATCGGGTTTGGTTACGATTAGTTGATCCGAGACTGTACTCATGACTTCGATGACCCCTGTGTAATCTTTATCCTTAGGGACACCGATGATGGATGTGACGGTACGGCTGCGCTCAGGATTCACTAATTGAATAAGTTCAGCCAGATAGCTTGCAGAATCTCTATGAATAGCTCCGTCAATAATCGTCAGTGGGTCATGACAGATAACTTCACAACGTCCCGGCCATTGTAATTGTTCAAAACAGTGATGTACGATCTCCTGATCAAGGGGTCCCCCTGTAATCTCTTCACAAAGTGCGACTGCGCTGGCAGCATTGACCGCTTGAAACTGTCCCAATAGCGGAAGGGTCAAGGCTGGATAAACGGCTGGCTTCGTCCGGACATCAAAAGTAGTTCCGACAGAAGTGGTTGTGATAGATTCAGCTAAAAACTGTTCTTCATAATATTGCACAGGGTTGGAGGAGAGGTTGTCCTTCATGATCGCAAGAACGTCGGATTTCTGTTTGCTAACATAGACGTTTGTTGTGTTGTTTTTGACAATCCCCAGCTTGTGCAGTGTAATGCTGTTCAGATCAGGTCCCAAATGGGCCACATGCTCTTCCATAATCGGGGTAATGACAGCCCAGTCATTGCTCAGGACATTGGTGTCATCAAACCTTCCTCCTCTACCGCATTCAATCACATTGATATCTGTACCCTTCTCCTTAAAGTACAAAGCCGCAATAGCCAAAGCAACCCCAACCGGACCTTGATATTCATCAGCAGCAAGCTGCTCTTCGATCTGGTGGAAGCCCCCGCGAATTACATTACCTAATCGCACAAAATCTTCTGTGGCTATTGCCTGCCCATTGATCCGGATTCTTTCGTTGAAATCTACCAGGTGAGGGGAGGTGAATAACCCCACTTTATATCCCAAGTGACTTAACAGAGAGGAAATAAATCTAGAGGTGGAGCCCTTACCTTTACTGCCTGTGACCAGTATGTATTTTTGATTGCGATCCGGACTTCCGACTGCATCCAGTAATACTCTGGTTAACTCCGGTTTTCTAACTTCTTCATCCAAAGTTTCTGTAATGTTGTTAATGGCCCTTAGGTAAGAGCTGTAGATCATATCTTCTACTTGGGATTGTGAAGTGAATTCCACGGAAATCCCTCCATTTAATTAATTTTGGCGCGTTCCTCAGATAGTGTTGTGTAGATGATAATCGGAAGTAACACAAGAGAAATGATGACGGTCAGAGCGATGCTCCAGTTCAAATCCTTATATAGCTGTACTATGGTGAACAACAAAGCGATAACAGGTAAGACTAGTTTATTTAAGTGCTTTAGGAATAAGGAGTACATACTTCTTTTTACGGTAACTGATGTGCCGATGCTTGGGATTTCTAACTCGTTACGCGATAAGGCGGTGATCCCGATAAATAAGTGGCCGTCGATAAATTTAAGCTGCTCATTATCCGCATGAAGCTTGACTGACTGGGCAATATGCTCCGTATCGATGTCTAAGATGGGGATGGTGATTTGTTTAGAATTATAGGAGATCACGATCTGATCTGTTTCTTCCATGCCTAGCAGTTTTCTAACATTCGGATGAATTCTGCATAAATTCTGGTGCTCATCAAAAGGGTAAGGATGACCCACTCTGAGGGTGAGCTCTCTTTTGCCAATAAAAAAGTTCCCTAATGCACTTAAGGGCCGTTGGATCAGTTGATTTATAAGTTTATGTATGCCTGGCTTGGGTTGAGAACGCGTCCTAGCGCGAGTAATGATTAATGGGTCATGCCCCTCGGAATGGGTTTCAAGCAATAACATAATGTATCTGTTGAAGTAAAGGGTATTCGGTTTGGCTGTGCTATCTTCTCGTAAAGTTAGGTTTACCCGGAAGCCATTTTTGGGATTGATAAGTTCTACTTGATTCGTATATTTACGGACGAGTGCTGGACAGGCTTTTACATAGGGTTTGGCAATCTCGTCCACTTTAGGAATTCCCCGAAGAACTGTGTCGTATTCTGGCTTCGTTATTGTTAATCCTGTAGTCAGGCAGTCCCCGAGCTTGTCCTTTGCCCGCTTGGATAATTGGATTGTACCTCTTGGCACCTCATCTGCCGATAAAATTAAACAGCTGGCTTTGACACCATTCTCTGCTGTAAGATCAACGAAGATATGCTGGACTAAACCTAATTCCTTTAACTCTTCGGAGTTCATTGTGATTTCTTCACGAGGTTGAAGGCTTTGTTTGTCTAGAATAGTAAAGGTTTGCTCGATAATAATGTCAGACACCGCCCAATAGTTTAATGATTTGTTCAAGGGAATGAATGGTTTTTTGGAATAAATCAAACGCATTCGGGTTACGATAATTTCGATTAATTTCAATTTGAATACTTTGAACTAACAATTCCTTAGCGCAATATGAAGTAATCGTTCCAGGATGGGATGCAGAAAATGTATGATTTTGTCGAACATTGGTAATACCATTATTGTTAAAGATGCCTATGACGTCATTTAAATTATTCTCTCGTATAGAGGTTCCGTACAGTGTCCCTAGGTCAATATCAAACTCTCGAAGTTTGGAAGCTCCGTGCAGATCGATCACAAACTGAATGCGATGTTCTTTGACAAGCGCTCGTAGCGCAGCCTTATATTCTCCACCTAAGATGTAATTTGGGTCTTCTTTGGAGAAGCTATTTGAATAAATACAGTAGCAATTAGTGAGCTTTTGTAACAAGAGGGCAAGGGAGCCTGTATACATGTCAGCTGGTTTTACAGCATGTTCTCGAAAATGATTAATGGCATGTGGAGCTGAGACTAGTACAGGAAGGGAGCCTTCTACAATGGAGTAAGAGGGATCTACCCCGATATCGCCAAAATAATTATTATTGGAGAATTGTAGCTCATACTGTTCGATCAGAGATAAAATATGCAATCACCTATTCATAGTTATTTAATGGGTCGTTAACCATTAGTATGTCCTAAGCATTCACCATTCATGAATAAGGATGAATCTATTATAACGCTTGCAAGGTTTGCCGTGGGCAGTTTTTCCATAAAATGATTCTAAAAGATTGGCTATTGAAAAGTTCAAAATGGTGTGCTAATATTTCAATTGAAAACGTTACCGATAAGGATACCGAGAAGGATACCAAAAAAGAAGCTGGGGATTACTTAAGCAAATGAAAACGCTGACATGATTTTCGCTAACAGCATCGGAACGTCTTCATGCGAAGTAATCTAATAAAAAGTACGAGGGGGAAGAAGAATGAAGAATATCAAAAAATATTTAGGGCTCATGTTAGTAATGTCTATGGTTGTTGTCTTAGCGGCAGGATGTGGGAATAAAGAAAATAATTCTGCAACCAATGATGGAAACGCTACATCTGGTAAAAAAGGGTCAGTTTATTTCTTGAACTTCAAACCTGAGATTGCAGAAATATATGAAAAGATCGCTAAGGATTACGAAGCAGAAACAGGAGTTAAGGTAAAAGTCGTAACGGCTGCTGCGGGTACTTACGAAACTAAATTGAAATCCGAAATCTCCAAGTCTGAAGCGCCAACTATTTTCCAAATTAACGGACCTGTTGGTTTTCAATCCTGGAAAGATTACACCTTGGATTTGAAAGATACTAAGCTTTACAGCTATCTGTCTGACAAAAGCTTGGCTGTAACTGAAGGTGAAGGCGTGTATGGTATCCCTTACGTAGTTGAAGGATACGGCATCATCTACAACGACGCAATTATGAAAAAATACTTCGCTTTGGCTGATAAAGCGGTATCGATCTCCTCCACAACTGAGATCAATAACTTCGACACTTTGAAAGCAGTAGTAGAAGATATGACGGCTAAAAAAGACCAACTGGGCATTAAAGGTGTATTCGCCTCCACTTCCCTCGCTGCTGGTGAGCAATGGAGATGGCAGACTCACCTTGCAAACTTGCCGCTGTACTATGAATTCAAAGACAATACTGAGTTTGACAACACCGTTCTTGCGGGTCTAGCTTCTAAAGAAGTTGAATTCAAATACAACGATAAATTTAAAAACATCTTCGATCTGTACATCAAGAACTCTGTAACTAAAGAATCCTTGCTGGGTAGTAAATCCGTAGCTGACTCCATGGCTGAATTTGCACTTGGTAACGCAGCTATGGTTCAAAATGGTAACTGGGCTTGGTCACAAATCAACGATGTTGACGGTAACGTAGTTAAAGCTGAAGAAATTAAATTCTTGCCTATTTACACAGGTATGGAAGGCGAAGAAAAACAAGGTCTGGCTGTAGGTACAGAAAACTATTTCGCAATCAACAGCAAAGTATCTGCTGAGAACCAACAAGCTTCTATCGCTTTCTTGGAATGGTTGTTCTCCAGTGAAAAAGGTAAAGCTTATGTGACTAACGATCTAGGTTTCATCGCTCCATTCAACACCTTTGAAGACAGCGAAAAACCAGCAGATCCACTTGCTAAAGAAGTATCTGCTTGGATGGAAAAAGATCTTACTTCTGTAGCTTGGACATTCGCAGCATTCCCAAGTGAAGAATTCAAAAACGTCTTTGGTGATGCGCTCTTGCAATACGCTCAAGGAAACAAAACTTGGGATGAAGTTGTAACCATCTTCAAGGACACTTGGAAGGCTGAAAAAGCAAAATAATAAATGCATGAAAAGATGCTTGAATAACTCTCAGTTGTCATACAGATAAAAGCTTAGTGCCACTGGGCTCCCTCGGGATTCAGTGGCACTAAGCAACAATTGGAGTGGATCTTGCTACATCTGTTTCATCATTTTCCATACTGAGATAGGAGAAGACTCCATGGAAAAATCGATAAAAAAATATTTTGCTCTTTTTGCATTACCGACCATAATAGCCTTTGGAATTGCCTTTGTGATCCCTTTTCTTTTGGGTATATATTTGTCTTTTACAGAGTTTACTACAGTCAATGATGCAACATGGATAGGGTTTGGCAATTACGCTAAAGCTTTTTCGAATCAAGAGTTTCTAAATGCACTAGGTTTCACCGTTAAATTCACAGTTTTATCTGTTCTTACTATTAATGTGTTCGCCTTCATCTTGGCGATGTTGTTAACTAGAAAGCTAAAAGGTACCAACGTATTTAGAACGATCTTCTTTATGCCTAACTTGATAGGCGGTATCGTACTAGGATACATCTGGCAGTTGATTTTTAATGGGATTTTGTACAAATTTGGTGTCACTTTGACCTCTGATGCAACGTATGGATTTTGGGGACTAATCGTTCTTATGAATTGGCAATTGATAGGGTACATGATGATTATCTATGTTGCAGGTATTCAGAATGTTCCTAAAGATATAGTAGAAGCCGCAAGAATTGATGGAGCTTCACGTTCTAAGATTTTGCGTAATGTGACTATTCCACTCGTAATGCCGTCCATTACTATTTGTTTATTCTTAACCTTATCCAATTCATTTAAATTGTTTGACCAGAACTTAGCGTTAACCGCTGGTGCTCCGTCTAAGCAGACCTCCATGTTAGCACTGGACATCTACAATACATTCTACGGAAAATCAGGATGGGAAGGTGTCGGTCAAGCGAAAGCCGTCGTATTCTTTGCTTTAGTAGCCTTAATCGCCTTAATACAACTTGTCATTACTAGAAGAAAGGAGGTTGAGAACTAATGCAAAAGACTAGAGCAAAAGACTACTCTATATTCACCATTTTGTTGGTCTTGGCCATTGCGTTCTTATCTCCTATTTTTATTGTTCTGATGAACTCCTTCAAGGGTAAGTTCTATATTAGTGATACGCCGTTCTTATTCCCTAATGAGACTACATTTGTTGGTTTAAAGAACTATACTAGTGGTGTAACAAAGATTGATTTCTTCAGTGCCTTCGGAATGTCCTTGTTTATCACGGTATGCTCAGTGGCTGTGATCGTGTTATTTACTTCCATGACTGCATGGTACATTACCCGGGTGAAGTCCAAATTTACAGGCATGATGTATTATGCGTTTGTATTCTCGATGATCGTGCCTTTCCAAATGGTTATGTTCACAATGACTAAGACCGCAAACGTGCTGCATCTCGACAATCCGATAGGGATTATCTTAATCTATTTAGGGTTTGGATCAGGGCTGTCTGTGTTTATGTTTAGCGGATTTGTGAAGTCTATCCCGCTTGAAGTTGAAGAAGCGGTAATGATTGATGGCTGTAATCCACCTCAGGCCTTCTTTAAAGTGGTATTGCCTATCCTGAAACCTATTGCTGTAACTGTAGCTATCCTTAATGTAATGTGGGTATGGAACGACTTCCTATTGCCAGACCTGCTGATTGGTACAGAATATAAAACGATTCCTATTGCGATCCAGTACCTAAAAGGTGGATACGGATCGATTGACATGGGAGCTATGATGGCGATGCTGGTCTTAGCTATTGTGCCAATCATCATTTTCTACCTGACTTGTCAAAAGTACATCATCGAAGGTGTCGTTGCAGGTGCGGTTAAGGGTTAAGCTTGATCTACCTCGTTAAATAAATTAATATTCATGTAAGAAGCGAGTAGGGTGTTTTTCTTGATGGGTGACCATCAGGAATCCCCTGCTTTCTTATTTTGACTATGAAGTTGAATAAGGATTAAGGAGTTTGATAGATACTAACAAGTAAAGGATAGATAGAAATGGAGAGACTGACTATTATAGACATCGCCAAATTATGCGGTGTTGGCGTGACTACTGTATCAAGGGCTATTAACAATCATCCGGATATTAATGAAGAAACAAAAGCGATGGTTATGAGGGTTATCAAAGAAAATCATTATGTCCCGAACAACAGTGCAAGAAATTTAAAACGTTCTGATTCGAAAACGATTGCAGTATTGATTAAAGGGATATCCAATCCATTTTTTAGCCCGATGATCAAAGTGTTCGAAAAAGAGATCCAACGCAAGAAATACTCCTTCATCCTACAACGAGTTGATGAGAATCAAGATGAAATCGAAGTGGCGATTGAGCTGGAGAAAGAAAAACGGTTGAAGGGAATTGTCTTTTTAGGAGGTTTATTCTCACACTCTCAAGAGAAATTACAGCAATTAACGGTTCCATTTGTCCTTAGTACGATCGGAATGACGGAAGAGTTTGATTTGAGCGACTATTCTTCTGTATCTGTAGATGACTTTAATGAGAGCTATAAGATTGTCGACTATTTATGTAATCTGGGGCATGAGAAAATTGCGGTCATTACTGCACCAGAAGAAGATGTAAGTATCGGTAAGTTAAGATATGAAGGTTATAAAAGGGCTTTAGCTGATCATGGAATCGCTTATAATGAGCGGCTAGTGCGGCGGATGAAAGAGGATATCGACAGTTACAGTATGGAAAATGGGTATGCGGTTACAAAAGAATTGCTAGAGTTAGGTGAAGAGTTCACCGCTATTTTTACCTTATCAGATAGTATGGCTATCGGCGCCTGTAAGGCAATATTTGAAGCGGGCAAGCAAGTCCCGGAAGATTACTCTGTGGCTGGTTATGACGGATTGGATATTTCCTTCTATTATAATCCTTCTATTACTACCATCAAACAGCCGGTAGTGGAGATTGCGGAAGCTACGATTAAGATTCTTTTTGATCTCATCAATAAGAAGGTTAAGCATGCGCATCAGATTTTCCCGGCAGAATTAATAGTTAGAGAATCTACAAGGTCTTTATTGTAGTTTCAACAAGTGAGTATGTTTAAGTTTATTTACGAATCGGGGTGGGGAGATAGAACCGCAAGAGATTAAACCTAACGATATCAACAGCATCACACGGTTTCTCACCGCATTTGGTGATCCTACTCGGATTCGGATTGTTACGTTATTAGGGAATAAAGGTCGGCTGAATGTTGGGGAAATTGCAGGTGAATTCGAAATAAGCAGGCCAGCGATTTCACATCATCTCAAAATCCTACGGGATGCCCGCATTGTTGACCATAAAAAGAGAGGCCAGGAAGTCTATTACTGGCTGGCGCGTGAACGGCTAGCAACAAACTTTAGGGCGCTTGCTGATTTGGCAACGTCGTTTAATCATGGGGACTAAGCCATCTCAAGCGAATGGTTCAGTCCCATTTTAGGATAACCAGGCATTTACCATATCGGAGATGGGTTTATAGATAAATATCATCCATCCCAATGGGTTAGAGACCGAAATATGTAACGCATTAATAAGACTGAAGAAGGTTCCCAGCAACAGAAGAAATGAGAAAACCCACATCTCCTTGATTAATTTTTTCCTCCACATCAGGGGAACTTCAATGGCTGCTATAACGGCTACAACTATGAGAATCACTACTATACCCAATATTCACAACCTCCCAAACCATCTAGTTTCGAGATATTAAGTCTTTGCTCAGTGCTCTTCTGAACATTACTGCAATTTCGCTGTAATAAGTGTAATTTGGTTAACACTCGATACTCTTTCAATTTTAATAGTTGGGCACCTTGCGATGTTATACATGGTTTTGTGACTCCAATTTATCACTTCGTCTCTTCTAGGAAAGAGTTAGTCACTTTCCCTAACAGGCGAATCTTAATATCCATCTTTACGCTTATTGGAAGGTTAACAAAGGTCTCATCCCAATTGTTTCGCAGTTTCTTCCACGCCTGCGGGTTAGAACGATGGATGATTTCACCGAATCCAAAAATATCGCTTTTGTATTCATTCTGTACCTTTTTAATAGTAGTTTTGAATAAATTCAAGACTTTTTTATTGGCGATTTGTTCTAATTCGGTGATAGTTTTTGTGTCTGTCAGTTCAAGATTTCTACACTGAACCTCTCCTATATCTGATTCTATATGTTGCTCAATACTGATTTCTGGTTTGTCATTATGGATGCTGCCTTTCATTTTGGAACGGGCTTCAAATACATCAAGCGAAACCTTTTTACCTTCGGGACATTGGATATAGAAAACAGTACTCTCTACTTTATTGGTTAAATAGTTATACACTTTTGATTCCTCAGGATTTAGCCAACCAATCAATTTGTCTTCCTTGAATATGGCCAATCCGGAGTATTTCAATTCTGTTGGAGAGTCTACCGTTTCAACATTATTCGGAGTTTCTCCTACATCTACACTCCCCTCGATGACAACACCTGTTAAGACTGGATTCTTACCCTTACTGACAAGTTCTGTAATTAGGGTTCCTAATGTCACAGTAGATGTAGGTGCCCAATTTTTCTCCGAGCTTTCCAGACTGGAAAACAATCGCACGGCAGGAATCTTTTCAAGACTGGTTAATATTTTCAACGCATCTTCTGCCTTTGCATCCTTTGCTACCACTATAAAATAATCATTTCGCGTATCAGTGTCTCTTGACATGAAATCAAGAACATCGTTGATTCCCTCTTTAGCCAAATCCTCGCCAAGGACTAGGATCCGTAAATGAGAGATATAAATTTTACGTGGGCTAACGGTTGTGATTTTTCTAAGGGCTTCATATACAGTATTTCCTGTCGCTTTATAAAGGTTGACGGGTGCTTGAGGAGAGCCTCCCTTGGAGCCAGCGATTTGACTGGGTAAGACCACTTGTGCAGAAACTTGATATTGATCTCCAATTTTATCGATCCCTATTCCTACAGCAATCGCAAGATCATTTAATTCTCGGCGGCTCCAGCAACCTGTTACAAATATTTGCATGAGAATAAGAACACAAATCAGAAGCGATCTTCGTTTCATGGTTTAATCCTCCGTTAGATCTTTCGGTATTCATGTCTCCCAGCCCATCTTTAGCTTCGAGATTTTAAGCCTTTGTCCAGTGCCCTTCGAAACATTCCCACACCTAACAACACCAAAGGTAGAAATAACCCGAAGGTTATAACATAGTACACCCAATAATTATCGAATACTTTGTTGTAATAGGTGTAATTTGGCGCAATAAGAGGTGCTAGTGTAACCAAAATTAATCCTGTGGGTAGAGTTAGCACCCGGTACTCTTTTAGTTTGAATAATTGAGACAACCCCAGAACGAAAGCATAGAAGTATAAGGTAACTTCTATAAACAAGGTTAACATCCAAAGTAGTGCTATCATGGCTTCCACCCGCTCGAAGAAACCACCAACGGATATGCGCCTTGCAATGTTATAACTGGGATAGATATCCCTGGTTGTCAGATCTGGACCTAGCACTAATATGGAAATAGTAACCGTCAGGAAGATAATAATACCGCCTAAGAAACAGCCTTGTAGTAAGCCTTTGGTTATCTTTTGTTGTTGGTTTACATAAGGGAGAAACATTAGAAAAACAACCGGTTCTATAAAGGTGTAAGCCGTAATGGAAATAGACCCTCTCAACACTGGTTTTATGCCATCCTCCAATATGGGCAGTAATCTGACAATCTCCATCTGAGGAATAATTGCGACCGTCAGAATCAGAAATAGGGTAATAATCATAGGTGTAAAGATCTCTCCAGCTCGTCCTATGACTTCAATACCTAGTCGTGTAGCCATAATCACGATCACCATGAATAAGATTAAAACAGCCGGAATAGGGGTTCTCGGTAATATTTCGGATGTAACGAACTCACTGAGTTCTCGCATACTTCCAACGGTGACGATAAGAAAATACATTAAGGTCAAGAGTGATAGAATAGTCCCAATCCATTTTCCAAAAGCCTTTTGAATCGCCTCAATAAGCGTTAGTTTGGGGTACAACTTTACGAACTTGCTGTACATATAGATGGCTAATAAACCTACGATCATACCAATTAATGCGGAAATCCAGGCATTTTGTCTGGCGTAGTGTGAAGTGGAGGGAGGGATTACGAGAATGGAATCCCCGATCGTAAGGAACATAACCAGTATGGTAAGCTGGCGAGTACTTATTTTACCTTTTTCGAGCATGGCTTTCTTCACTCCAATTTATCACTTCATAGGTCAAGGTTTCAGGGGCTATTCCTCCGTGAGATCTCCCGGTTTCTCCGGTGGTGTACTCTTTTCCCGAACGATATTTTTTTTATTGATAAGTCTAGGGCGGGTAAACATAGCCCAATGCGGCATTCGGAAAAAGGTGTCCTTTTGATCGGCGAGATTATAGGGAGCAAACGGGCTCAAATAAGGAATTCCAAAGGAACGTAAGCTGCACATGTGAAGAACTATCGCAATAACGCCGATAATGATCCCAAACAATCCAAAGGATGCAGCAAGGAACATCATTGGGAAACGGAGCATTCTGATGGTCAGGGCAAGATCGAAGGATGGCAGCACAAAGCTGGAGATAGCAGTAATAGCGACGACAATAAGCATGGCAGCAGAAACAATGCCGGCATCAACTGCCGCAGTCCCAATCACTAGGGTGCCTACAATGGATACAGATTGGGCTATGGTTTGAGGCATTCGTACACTCGCTTCTCGTATAATCTCAAAGGCAAGCTCCATTAAGAGTGCTTCAATAAATGCTGGAAGCGGCACGCCCTCCCGTTGTGCGGCTAGACTGATCAGCAGGGTTGTGGGCAGCATCTCCTGATGAAAGGTAGTAATAGCTACATACAAAGATGGGGCAAGTAGTGAAATGAAAATACTGAAGTATCGAAGCATTCGTACTAAGGTGCTAACATCGGCACGTTGATAATAATCTTCCGCCGTCTGCATGAAGGAAACAAATAAGGTAGGCACCGTCATTACTATAGGTGTCCCATCTACTAATATGGCTACTTTTCCTTCCATAAGAGCAGCTGCTATAACGTCAGGGCGTTCCGTATGATGGATCGTTGGAAATGGGGTATAGGTTTCATCCTCGATTAATTCTTCGATATAGCCACTTTCCAGGATCCCGTCAATGTCGATCCGATCTAAACGTGAGTGGACTTCTTGCAGAATCTCATCACTAACAATGCCATTGATATACATGAGGGCTACGTCTGTCTGTGTTACACGTCCAATTTGCTGTGTTTCTAACCAAAGATTGGGGTCTTTTATTTTCCGCCGGATTAATGCGGTATTCGTGCGTAAGCTTTCTGTGAAGGCTTCCTTAGGTCCACGAATCACCGTTTCAGTGGCACTTTCCGTTACGCCACGGTCTTTCCAGTCACGCATGCCTATGGTGAACCCTTTGGTATATCCATTGAGTAAGAGGATCACATCTCCGGATAATAGAGAGGTGAATAAAGAATTGAACTCCGTCGCATCTTTAATATCCCCTACAGTGAGCATGTGATCTTTTAATAATTGATAGTTGGCTGTTTGTGTATCAAGACTTGGATCTGGAAGTTCTAAGATTAGTGATTCCAGAATGAAATCCTGAATAGCTTTACTATCCGCCAATCCATCTGTATAGAAAATAGCTGCTTTGATCTGGTGTTTGGAACCAATAAAGAATTCTCTAATCACGAGATCTGTACTATTGCCGAGTGTTGTTTTTATATATTGAATATTATCTTGAAGTTTTTCTTTAATGGGTTCCTTGGGTAATTCTTTAGTGGGGTTAGGGTGCCCTAATGAAGGGTTCTTAAAAACTTTTGTTATTGTTCTGTTCAGAAATCCCATAGTTGTTATCCCTCTTCCGCTGGTGCTGTAAATATAGCTATTACCATAATGAGGTGGGATTATTCTGAACCATGGATGGGTCAACGCATATCAAAAAAGCCGCAGAGAGATTCTCTGCAGCTAGCTAGAAGCGCTTAATTAAGACTTTAAGACGTCCAATCGTTATATAGATGCTTCTCCGTTAGGATGGACAACAACTGAATACCAACCTCATTATGGCCACCTTCAGGGATGATCAGGTCAGCGTATTTTTTGGATGGCTCGATAAAAGCTTCATGCATGGGTTTAACTGTACTCAAATATTGATGATGGATCGACTGGATGCTCCGTCCACGTTCTTCAATATCTCTAAGGACCCGGCGGAGAATGCGTACATCAGGATCGGCATCCACGAATACCTTGATGTCGAGCATTTCACGGAGATTCTCGTCAGAAAGGACGTGGAGTCCCTCGATGATTACAATATTGTTTGGCTTCAGTTCTACCGTCTCTGTAGTGGAGCGGGCATGGACTGTAAAGTCATACACGGGAGCGAATGCGGTCTGTTCTTCGCGCAGAGATTTAAGATGCTCAATGAGCAGCTCGTTATCGAAAGCGAAAGGATGATCGTAATTAATGGATTCACGTTCAGCAAAGCTGAGATGTGAGTGATCCTTATAGTAGTTATCTTGAGATATGAAAGTTACCTTTCCCGTTCCAAGACGGTCAATGACGGAGCGGGCTACGGTTGTTTTTCCCGAGCCGGTGCCGCCGGCGATACCAATAATGAGCATGTGATTCAATAACCCTCCCTAAGATTGCCGTTGCAATTCCAATATTGTAGCACAGCGCTCATGTTTTTTCACCTTAGATCGGGTAAAATTAAGATGGGATTTTTGGAAATTCGTCTATATTAGGGACAAGGCAAATCCGGAAGGGGTTATCCAACGAATGAACGGAAAAAAAACCGTACAAGAGGCTTTTAATGAAACGGCCTATCGAATCGCAGGGAATGGGAATAGAGATGTGCAAGTGTTGAAGGAAGCCTTGGCAGCCGTAGAGAACAGTACGGCATCTGATATTTATGGAACGGGCGAAGTGATTGAAGATTTCCAGACGAAAATGGCGAATATCCTGGGCAAAGAAACCGCGGTTTTCTTTCCGAGCGGAACGATGGCGCAGCAAATCGCTTTAAGAATTTGGTGCGATGAAAAAGAGGTGAAAAAGGTAGCCTATCATCCCTTATGTCACTTGGAGATCCATGAGCAGGATGGCCTGAAGGAATTACATCATATTGAGCCTATCTTGCTTGCGGACAAGAACCGATTAATCACTTTGGAGGATGTGGCGAACCTAAAGGAGGATATCGCCTGTCTGTTGCTGGAATTACCCCAGCGCGAGATTGGTGGTCAGCTGCCAGAATACACGGAGCTTGAAGCTATTTCTGCTCATTGCCGTGCACGCGGCATTAAATTGCATTTGGATGGGGCAAGATTATTTGAGATCCTCCCGTATTACGGGAAGTCAGCAGCTGAAATCTCTGCACTCTTTGATAGTGTGTATATATCCTTTTATAAAGGAATTGGAGGAATCGCTGGGGCAATTCTTGCAGGCAGTGAAGATTTTACGAAGCAATCAAAGATATGGAAACGGCGGCATGGTGGAGACTTAATCAGCTTATATCCGTACATCATTTCTTCTGATTATTATTACCAGCAAAGAGAAGGCAACATGCAGCAGTATTATGAAGGTGCAAAGGAGCTTGCTGCTTGGGTTAATCAATGTCACGACGTAACCACTCTGCCCGCTCAACCTGTCTCCAATATGTTTCACATGCATTTTCAAATGTCTAAGGAACAAATTGAACCGATTCTGTCAGCGGTGTATGAGGCGACAGGAATCGGTTTAAGCGCGGGTATAAGAGCTACCGGGGAACATGCTTCTTATTGTGAGATCAGCATTGGAGACAAGTATGCCGACATCCCAAAAGAAAAGCTTAAAGAGTTTTTTCTGCTGCTCGATAAGCTAATGAGCGAATCATCTGCCGAGTAGCGTGCGGAGTAAGGAGATTCGTAATAGTTGTTTTTTAATAAGCTTCATGCGAAACTCATTTTTTAATTGATTGTAGATCAGCGGGCAATGGTTAAGCGCCCAATGGTACATGAATTTAAAGTCTGTAGCGTCTTTTGCAGAATTTAATAAATAGTATGAGATCGTATCGTAAGCATTGTGGTTGAACCATTCCGTCATTTCCTGTGCGTTATATCCATATTTCTGCACGGCCATATTCTTAATGAGTTTCTTTTCTTCCAGATTCTCAATTAAGAATCCTTGGCTCAGATTAAAGGTGATATTGTTCCCGTGTATTCTGTACACGCCAGCAATCACATCAATGAAGCCCGCATCACCTACCAGCAGGGAACGCAAATAGATGGAAGCATCGTTGACCATATTCATATCTAGGATATCCATAGCCATTAAGGCCTCTCGTTTAAAGACAGTAGTTAAAGTAGAGGCGGGTTTTGGATATCCTTTTTTCTCGAAATTCATGAAATAATCGCGTTTCTTAATAATGCTGCTAAGCTGCAGATTGGAGATTTTTAGTTGTTTGGCTTTGGAATACTCCAGGAACACATTCGCAGCTACAAATGAAATTTCGGGATGAAGGAGATGGAAGCGGACAGCTTTACTGAAATAATTCATGTCGATCAGATAATCATCATCATCGAGAAAAAGAACATATTCCCCATCACCATGTGCAGCAAAAGCTTTTCGACGATTATTTCCAGGTCCGCTATTGGTAGCATTGCGCATGTAAATGACCCGTGGCTCCGCCCCAAAGTGTTGCTGCATTAACTCTTTCGTGCCATCTGTAGAACAATCATCAATCACTGTAATCTCTTTATTGGGATAGTCCTGCATTAAGATACTTTGGATCGCTTGATATAGGAATTCTTTTCTATTATAGGTGGTGATAATGACACTGATCTTGGGAGAATCGGATAAGGATTGGACTGTTGGGTAGGAAATTTCCGTATCCGAAATGCGGCTTTCCATTTTAACCAACCCCTGAATTAAACCTGCGATATCACTGGCAACAATGTTGAATTGTTCAGACAGATAGAATTTCAAAGTATCCTCTGAAGCCCTCCCCGTGAGAAAGGCATGAATAACCTCAGATAAGGTTTCCAGATAAGGTTTGATTTGTACATTTTGTTCTTGATCTATGATCTGGCGGCATCTTTGCAATAGTTCTGTATCCTCTATTTGGATGGTGGGTGAATGGTTTATTTCATCATTTAGGTCGTTTAGAAAGACGTAACAGGCTTGCTGCAAAACCTCGCTATGATCCATTTCCAGTCCTCCTGTTGTGTTATTTGGATAAACCACTTACCTCAGGCTGAGCGTTAATTTTATTTTTGAGTTTGTATCGATACTTTTTGAGATGTTCCCATGTATAGAGGAAGACTTCCCGTTCCATTAAAGAGCCGATTACAAAATATACAGGCAAGATCACTAGTCCTAGAAGTACACCCCAGATCATAAGCCCCAGATAGGAATGGATCGGGATGTCGATGGCAGTTGTGATGAGAATAATGCCTACAAAAACTACTGCATTCGTAAGCCATCTTCTAAAAGTGACCCATGGACTGCGGTCCAGCAAATGTTTGCTGGCATAGATCACAATATCTATGGAGCGGTATAGGAGGGCAACTATCGTTCCCATCAGTACACCGTAAATTCCCATGAAGATTACGAAGACAACAGAAGCCACCAGATTAATGGCGGATTCCAGAATGGAACGGTTTTGTGTTTTTTTGAAATGTCCAGCGATGGTAATCACATTATTGGAAGACGTTCTGGCATTGGTTAATAATTTGATGACTACGAACAAGACCGGCAGCCACATATCAATGTAATTCACGTCGTTTACCCCAGCGGTATACAATTTCATAAAGGGTAAAATCAAAATGTAAGCCACCGTTAAAATCGAGAAGATAAGCCCCATAAAATACACTTCGTAAGCATCATAAAATTTAATAAATGCTTCTTTACTCTCATGGTAGCTTTGCCCGAGGGCAGCCTTCACACTTCCGTTTATGGTCTGGACGATATTATCCACGATCGTAAAAATCATATTGTACATAACATAGATACTGACGATTTTTAGATTCGTAAAGATGGTTAATATAAGTACGTCAGTATTTCTAAACACCAAATAGGAGATTTCATGGACTAATACGGAATTCTTTTGACCAATGGCTTCATAGTCTGGTTTAAGATTCAGGTTGATCCACTTGTAATTCTTATTCATATAAATATAGAAAGCGATGATTTGAAGTAAAGTTAAGATAAAATAGGAAGCTTGAACCGCAATAATGTCCACACCTTGCAGTAATAACAGAATCCGGATCAGGCTGTTCATAATATTAGCCACAGTGACAATGGAAGTCTCTACATAGCTTTTTCCCTCCGCAGCGAGCAGGACCTTGAATTTCCCCTGAAAATAATAATTGATTGCTCCGCCCATCCCCGTAAGCAAAATAATGACCATAATCGATAATTTATCGATCTCAGACGAGATCACTAGCGGGTACACGATGGCGAGTAGCAGTACGGCGAAGAAATAGTAAATACCTGTTTTTTTATAATAGCTGGAGGTGGCAGCCAGAATAGAGTTGATATTGTTTTTATTATCCGAAGCTACCGGCTTGTAAAGTGCTTGGATCGAGGCCGCCCCAACACCTGCTTCCAGCAGCGCCAAATAACTAATAATCTGCACAATCGAAGCGATCAACCCATTGGCCTCAGAGCCATAGTTGACCATTATCAGTCTGGGTATAAAAAAACCGAGGATAATCGTGATGAGTTGACTTCCCAGTCCAAAGGATAAGTTAAGAATGCTCCGCTTGGCTTTCATAACGAATCCCCCTTTCGTAAAGCGGTAAATACGTATCTAGATGCTCGAAATGTCTTTCGGCTTGTTTTGCTTGCAGTGTGACATCCATAGAGCAGGTGATCATACTTTCAAAAATCTGTGCAGGCTGGACCTGTTCCAGCGTGTTGAAATCGGCATACAGACCTGTGAATCCAACATCTTCCATTACATTGACCATTTTTTTGCTGTAGGCTACAGGGAATACCGGTTTATTAAATACCCAGCCCAGAATCATTGCATGGAATCTTGAAGCCACAATAGAACTGGCATTAGCTAACACGGACAACACTTCTTCCATGTTCGTTTTATATAAATGCACTTGAATAGCATCCTTGTAGGAGGGACCGATAAGGCGCTGAATCTCTTCAATCGCCAGTTGATCGCCTTCGTGTTCGCAAAATGACATGAAATGAACCGCGTAACCTTTTTCAATGAAATAAATTGCGAGTTCTTTCATTTTTTCATAATAGAGGTTGTCAAAACCGTTCAGACCTTTCGCAGAAGGTTTAATAACGGATAAGACGATGTAATCCTCCGGTTCGTTTGGAATATCTGGCGGGTCTAGCTGAAAAATAATATCTGGGGCTAAGCGGACATTATCCAGATCCTTAAATAAATCATAAGAGTACTGTTCTCTGAAACATATATCTGTATAATCCTTGAAAATCCGCTTGTGCTCATCATAGTATTCTTGATTTGTAAAAGGGCCAAAATTAGATCCTAACAGATAGTAAGGCTTATTTTGATTACGAATGACTTCTGCATTCTTGAAATGCTCTGCCCAGTGGTCTGCTTCCATGAAAATTGAGCCGCCGATATGAACGACGCCATCTGAGTGATCTGCCAGATATTTGTGAGCCACATTATGTATCTTTAGCTTCCTGCAAATATAGCCAATGCCTCTTAGAAGAAGGGAATCGGAAGGATACACTTTGAGGTTAGGGAGCTCTTTGAAACATTGTTTATAGAGGCGTGGTGCGCAAATTCTGAATTTGGTATCCGGATATCTTTCGCACAGCACCTTAATGAATAGATCATCGCCCAGATTAAATTCGGTATAGGCGTATATCAGCATCTTTTTCATATTCTAGATTCCTTTCGGGTTCCGTTCCCTTTAAGTAGGTTGCGCTTGAACCGGGATAAGCCTCTCTCCACAGAGATGAATCTGTGATATAGAAGCGGGGAGATTAAAAATGTTCTGATATAAAGGGTTAATCTGCGATTATCTCCTCTATAACGTCTTATGAGTTCATCCATTTCTTGATTGAGCTTGGGATAGGTATGGTTGATGTCACGAAGTAATTCCTGAATGCTTACCCCTTCCGTACCATTTAGACAGGTTTTGAGGTTGAAAAAGTAGTTCTCAATCAGCTCACGGTTCATTAACAAAGGGGAGATCGTGTCTAGTTCAGCAAAGGGATAGGTTTTGAAATATTCATCCACCCTTTTGAAAGCATCCACTACATCGAATTTATTCACGTTATAGCTGTTGGAGATGGAGGAGTTTCTCTGTAAATAAAATGATAGTATATCCGGGATTGAGATGACTCTGGCCGCTCTGGACAAGGCTTTGTAGATGAACTCTTGATCCTCTCCATTCACACAGCGTTCTGTATAACCTAACCCGTGGAGAAGTAAGAATTCTCGCTTATAAGCGATACTCCCTGTCCATATTCGCAAGCTTTTGTTCACGAAAATCCGCGCCAGTGCTTCACTTCCCGTCACGTCGCTGAAATCAGAGGTACAGCTTAATAGAGTTTCTCTGCCTTCTGAGACATGATTATAACCCCAGCAAATAATCTCGGGTTGTTCATCTTGAGTATAAGAATGAATGGTTGAGACCAAGTCTGCGGAGACATAATCATCTCCATCGACAAAAAGAACATAATTACCTGTGGCTTCAGCTAAACCCCTATTTCTAGCCGCGCTTACTCCATGATTCTCCGTTCGAATGACTTTACAGAAAAGGGCGGGATTACGCGAAAGAATCTTTTCTATAACGTTGTAAGTGTTATCCGTAGAACCATCATCTACGATGATGACTTCGAAATGCGGATCGCTTTGGTCAAGCAGTGAATTAAACATAGGGGTTATATACTGCTCTATATTGTATACCGGGATCACAAGGCTTAGATTCATGGGTTCGCTCCTTTCCTGTGGAAAACTGGATGATAAGCTATCTTAAGCTTACCCCTCGTATGAAAAGATTGTATATACTACTTTAGTTTACTTATTGCTGGCTCTACTCGTTGTAGCATCATGTGAATAATAGTTATTACAATATGTAAAATGAAAATATTATGGTTTGGTTTAACATAGATAGAAAGCCAACAAAATGCTCGAAGCGGAGGGATCTGGGATGCAGCTGCAAAAAATATTCGTGAACGGTGAGAGACTGAAGAATACAATCGAGGCATTTGCCGATTATGGGCGTACAGATAAAAATGGCGTGACCCGATTATCGCTGACGGAAGAGGATCTTAAAGTTCGGGATTATTTTCGTGCCTGTTGTGAAGAGCTCGGAATGTCTGTGAAGATGGATGATATGGGGACGATGTATGCCACACTGGCAGGCGAAACTTCCGGGCCTCCGATTGTGATTGGCTCGCATATGGATACTGTGAAAAAAGGGGGCAGATTCGATGGCGTCCTGGGGGTTATCGCGGGTCTAGAGGTGGTGCGGACGCTTGTAGATTACGGGATTAAGCCGAAGGTTCCGGTGACGATTATGAATTTTACGAATGAAGAGGGGGCACGTTTTGAGCCATCGATGATGGCCTCTGGTGTGTTGTCCGGAAAGTTTGATAAAAGTGTTATGTTGAACAAAAAAGATCCAGCAGGCATCACCTTTGGTGAAGCGCTGGAGAAGAGTGGATATAAGGGAGAAATGAGCAATCGTATCACCGAAGCCACCGCTTATTTGGAGCTTCATATCGAGCAAGGGCCTGTTCTTGAAAAAGAGGAGCTGACGATTGGGCTGGTTGACTGTGTAGTTGGTATGGCCTGTTACGAGATTGAGGTGACGGGAGAATCCGATCATGCGGGCACAACCCCTATGGCGATGCGCAAAGATGCTTTGTTTGCTGCCACAGATATGATTATTGAGCTGCGGAGCAAGCTGGGGGCGCTCGATTCCGAGCTTGTGTATACCATGGGCAGAATGAATGTGCTTCCTAATATCCATACCGTCATTCCCAATAAAGTGATTTTCACCATTGAAGCCAGACATAAAGAGATGGAGATTGTGCGTGAAGTGGAAGCCATTATCAACGGTTTGCCAGAGCAACTGCTGGATTGTGAAGTAAGCAAGACTAAGCTTTGGGGCCGAGATACGGTGTGGTTTGATCAGAATGTGTGTGATTTGGTGGAGCAAGCGGCTCAAACCTTGGGTTATTCCAGTCGAAAGATCGCAAGTGGTGCAGGGCATGACGCACAATTCGTAGCCAGCTTTCTGCCATCCGCAATGGTGTTCGTGCCTAGCGTGAAGGGTAAAAGCCATTGTGAAGAGGAACTAACCTCTTATGAAGACTGCGAAAAAGGGGTAAATGTAGTGTTAGAAACAGTGATGTTGTTATTATCAAGATAGGTAATGTCACTTAATATAACATAATGCGATAAGGTAGTCGCTTTAATTTCATACAAAATCGTCAAAAAGGCACTCTATAGGGTGTCTTTTTTTATGAGATAATAAAGATGGTTGTGTTGAGTACCAAAATGGTTAAAGATTAATGGGCAGTTAAGTCTGATCCTTTGTGTAAAAACACAATCATGGTAGATAATATTTTAATTTTTTAACAAAATGGGAATGCTAATCATATGTTATCATTCTTTACATAAGGGATCTACATTAGATGGGAGAGATGAATGATGATTATCGGAGTACCTAAAGAAATTAAAAACAATGAAAATCGTGTTGCCATAACCCCTGCGGGTGTAGTTAGTTTAATTACTGAAGGTCATCAAGTGCTCGTAGAAGCTGGAGCCGGTGTGGGCAGCGGATTTCCTAACGAAGAGTATGTCTCTGCCGGAGCACAATTGATTGAGGATGCAGCAAAGGTCTGGAGCTCTGCTGAAATGGTGATGAAGGTAAAAGAACCATTAGCAACTGAGTACCCCTATTTCCGTCCAGGCCTTATTCTATTTACGTATCTTCATCTTGCTCCAGAGCCTGCCTTGGCTGCTGCGCTAAAAGACAAAGGCGTCTTTGCGATCGGATATGAGACGGTTGTTCATGGACGCACCTTGCCGCTGTTAACACCGATGAGCGAAGTAGCTGGCCGGATGTCCGTCCAATTGGGCGCGCAGTTCCTGCAAAAGAACTACGGCGGACAAGGTATTCTTCTTTCCGGAGTTCCTGGCGTTAGTCGAGGTAAAGTGAGTATCATTGGCGGCGGTGTAGTAGGTACTAATGCAGCTAAGATGGCTATTGGTTTAGGCGCAGATGTTACGATAGTTGACCTCAGTGCGGAGAGACTACGTCAATTAGATGATATTTTTGGAGCACAGATTAATACGTTGATCTCTAACCCTTATAATATTGCCAAAGCAGTGGCTGAAGCGGATCTGCTGGTAGGTGCCGTGTTAATTCCGGGTGCTAAAGCACCGAAGCTGGTTACTGAAGAAATGGTCAAGACCATGAAGCCGGGATCAGTGATCGTTGACGTGGCCATTGACCAAGGTGGTATTGTAGAAACCATCGACAGAGTGACGACACATGATAATCCCGTGTTTGTGAAACACGGCGTGCTGCATTATTCCGTGGCTAATATGCCAGGCGCTGTTCCTAAGACCTCAACTATTGCCTTAACAAATGTTACAGTTCCATATGCCCTGCAAATTGCCAATAAAGGTGTGATCAAGGCGATTCAGGATAATGACGGCTTAAGAAGCGGCGTGAATGTAGCCAATGGCAGAATCACCTGCCAAGCTGTTGCCGAAGCGTTGGGTGAGACACCTTATTCGGTTGAGCAAGCCATGGAGCAGACATTCACATTGATCTAAAATAGACACGTTCCATAATGGAATGAGCCAAACAGCAAGCTCTCTGCGGGGAGCTTGCTGTTTGGCGTTTCTTGCGGTGGAGACCGGGTGGAAGTTGGTCAGTACGATGTTAAAGTAAATAGATTGTGTTTCAGAGTAATTAGATACAGTAGTTGTTTGCTCGTGTGGTGTGATGGTGGATAGATTACGTAGTGAAGTTGGATGGATCGGGTGAAAGCTTTGATGGAGATTTCCGGGGGTTATTCCCTAAAAACCACTTATAACATTTGGTAATCACCAACAACTATTAAACCTTCCCAAATACCCCGACAAAACTCCCCACAAAACTCTCAACAAAACCCCCACCAAACATCCCCGTCCCAAACACCTTCCTCACCTAGCCGATCTCGTCCCTCACCTACACCAGCTATTTATCTTATAGTCAGCTAGGGGGATGCATACTATAATGAAATCACTCTAGAGTACAGGATTTGGTTATTCTTCAGGTGGGAGTGAAGCTAGTGACAGATAAGGATCCATTATTTGATCGTTTCTTCGACAGTATGGAATCATTGGCAGATGCGATAAGTGAATCGCTCCAGTCTCAAGTTACCATTGAGGACAGCAATCATCATGTGATTGGCTACAGCTCGCATGAATTTGAGAGTGACTCCGCGCGGATTTCAACGATTATCGGGAAGCGTGTACCTAACACTGTGATTATTGGCTTGCGCAAAAAAGGGATTATGCAGCAGCTGGAGAGCGCGGCACATCCCATTCGAATTCCTGCAGTGCTGGAGGTGGGACTTGGTCCCCGGCTGGCCATTTGTATCAAACATCAGAAGGAAATTCTCGGGTACATTTGGGTAGTAGATACAGGCAACCTGGTAGAAGGGCATGCCGAAAATATCGTTGAGAAGGCGGCAGGTATCGTAGGCCGTTATTTACTTAAGCAGCGAGGCTGGAAAACGAAGCAGGACAAAACGCATGAGGACTTTTTCTGGAAGCTGATTACCTCCCACTACGACAACGAAGCAAATATTAAAAAGGATGCGGAATTTTGGTCCATTCTTTTGCCGGAAAAATATTATATTAGCGTGTTTGAAAGTGACAAGGTAATCGATGATCATTTAATACTCCGGTTTCGGCAGGTTATGGCATCTTATTCCGGACTGCAATTACTATTTCTGACGGCTGAGCATAATCGGCTGATTATTTTGTTTTCCTTCAGCTTTGTGATCGAGGGGGCGGGTGGATTATCTTCATTCCTGCATAAAACAATGGAGGATATGTATAAGAGTGAAGGCTGCACACTGGCTGCTGGCTGTAGTCTCGATTACACTGAATATATGTCCGCGGCTATTGCCTATTGGGAAGCGGTGTCCATTGTGGAGATCAAAAAGCTGCTGCCTTTTCATGGGCGGGAGTTGCTATTGTACGAGGAGATTGGATTTTGGGCATATATACCGGCTATTATGGAGCAAAAGCGCAGTCGAATTCGTAAAAGCCCGTTGCTATATCCGCTAAAAGAACATGATCGCGAGCATAAAAGTGATTTTCTCAAAACCATCGCTGTCTATTTATCATTAAGCGGCAATTTAAAGGAATCCGCGGCTTTTTTACATATACACACTAATACATTGCTTTATAGATTAAACCGAATTGCAGAGATTACGGGCAAAAGCTTGAAGGATACGGGTTATCGCACTTCTATTTTCCTGGATATTTTGACGGAAGAGACACGGCAGCTTAACCAGTGGTTCGTGGATGCCAGGGAATCATGAGAATTAAGCACCAACCCGGTGACGAACACGTACAATAACCTATATTTAGAACCTATAACATTGGAGGGACTAAGCATGGTGAAGGAAGTTCGTTCACCCGATGCCCTTGACTTTGAGCGCAAAATGAGAGAAAGCATCGTGGAATCGGCTGAAGCTTTAAATGAAAGTGGAGTGGATTTTGCAACATTTGATGATTCCCGCTGCAATCCGCAGTTTTGGACACGTACAGAGATTGGTGGGCTTCAACTGAACGCTGGCGTGGAACCCACAGTGGGGATTAAAGATATTTTTCGGAATGGTCATTTATATGCCTTTGAATGCGCGACAGCCATGGTCATTGTTATGTATCGGGCGACGATTGAAGCTATAGGTGAGGAAGCGTTTAATCAGTATTTCAAGGATTTGTTCTTATGGGACTGGAATTACGATGAGAATCTACGCTTAATTACAAACTACAACAAGGAACTAACGCAGCGGGGAGACGTTGTATATTTCAAGAATCCCGATCATGCTCCGAGCAAGCCAGAATGGCAGGGCGAGAATGCAATTAAACTCGAAAATGATCTGTTCTACGGCCATGGCATAGGGATTACTACTGGAGAGATCATCATAGACTCTCTGAATCAGGAAAGAGTATATGGGAGTGATATCTCGGCCTATTTAACGGATGAATCGGTGCATCCAGACTTTAATTACTTACAGCGGTTATCTGCAGGAACGGTTTTACCGGCAGCCAACAATAGAAGCTTCCGATACACTGTATGTTCAAGGATAGGCTCTAGAAACTATATTTATAAGATCTAGCGTCTGCCTATTTTATACTTACTGAGCAATGCAAAGAGGGGGCTCTTTTGTATTGTTCATTTTTTTATTCACAAAGGAAAGGGATAGAGCTTCAGATAACTCTGAAAACTCTATCCCTCTTTTTTAATTAAGGATTACCACGTCGTTTCTAATTTGTTATAGCTCAATAAAATCGTTGCGGAATTTCTCAAAATCAGATTTTCTGCATTCCAGCTCAAGGCGTGTGCCTGTTTCTTCATAGCTAGTAGATTGAACATGGGCATGTTCATTGAAATAAGAGACTACATTACCCCGATCAAATGGAACCAGAATCTCACACTGGACATAGTCCGTAAAAACATGGCTGCGGATCAGAGCGGTAAGTTCAGCCATTCCGCTATTTTGCTTGGCGGAAAGGTAGACGTTGTCACCTTCAATTTGCGGGTAAGGCAAATCAGTCAGATCAGCTTTATTATAGGCATAAATCGTTGGAAGCTGGTCAGCGCCAAGTGCTTTGAGCGTCTCATCTGTAACCGCCATATGCTGTTGATGCTGCGGATCGGAAATATCGACTACGTGAATCAATAAGTCCGCTTCGGTAACCTCTTCAAGAGTGGAGCGGAACGCTTTGACCAGATGATGGGGAAGCTGGCTGACGAATCCGACAGTATCTGTTAATAAAAAGGTTTTGTGATCAGGCAGCTCAATGCTGCGAACCGATGTCTCTAGTGTAGCGAACAGCATATCCTTGGCGAATACTTGTTTATGGGAACCTGGATGGTAAGTCTCTACCATGACATTCATTAAGCTGGATTTTCCGGTGTTCGTATAGCCTACAAGGCAGACGACGGGAACTTCATTTTTATGCCGTTGTTTCCGCTGGATTTGGCGTCTTGCTACTTGTTGTTGCAGTTCAACCTGTAAAGCAGTGATCCGCTCTTCAATTCTTCTGCGGTCCAGCTCTAGCTTGGTTTCACCAGCACCTCTGTTTTTAAGTCCAGCTCCGCCACCTTGTCTGCCCAGCGACTCACGAAGACCTGTGAGGCGCGGCAGCATATATTGCAGCTTGGCTACTTCAACTTGCAGCTGTGCTTCCTTGGTCTTCGCTCTTTCCGCAAAAATATTCAAGATCAGAATGGTCCGGTCAATGACCTGACGGTCCAGTGCGGACTCCAAATTGCGGATCTGTGAAGGTGACAGTTCGTCGTTAAAAATAACAATAGGAGCATCGTGTGCTTCTAAAAGTGCCGATAATTCCTCGATTTTACCTGTCCCGATATAATGGGAGGGGTTAATTCGACTTGCCTTTTGACTAAGCTCTCCTACGACTTCAAGGTCACAGGCAGCTGCCAGATTGCTCAGCTCTTCCATCGAATAGGCGAAATTCGTTTCGTTCTGAAGCTGGACACCGACTATAATTGCTTTTTCTCGTATTTGTTCCATATATTTATTCATCCTCCAATAGTAAATAATAAACGCAAAAAAACACAGGCAATCTGCCTGTGCTTACGGTTCGTTAGAGGACGTCAGAGTTAGGGCCTTCCATAGGTAGAATGAATTAAACAACAGTCCAGTCGCAGGGAAGAGACACTTTGATCCCTTGCGAGCAGCAGTTGGCTAATCGGCTTCTATGGATGTTCAATTCTTAAAGGAATGGAGGTGAAGAGAATCCCCCCTACACGCTGTTGTTAAATTATCGGGTTACCTTTAAAAATGGGTAGACCAATCCTGAGTCCTCTGCACATGGGCAGAGCTTTAGCGCTATTCAATTAGCCGCGCAAAGTTCTAACTCGGATAAAGTCTATCACACGTAACCCTCCGTTCATAAAAAGTTAAATCGAGTTTACCACATTCGTTATTTAGTGGCAAATCTCTATTTATGCTCTGGAACATCTCTTGGATTTTAATTACACCCAATAATTCTAAACAATGTTTACATATCATATATGAATTGATATATAGGAGGTGTGATGACATTGCCTGTTCTGTCCACAAACACCATTATTAATTTACCAGTCGACGGTACTCGGCCAATAGATCAAGTAGTGATCAAAGTTGTCAACAATGGATCGGCTGGCGCGTTTTGTTATATTACGGGCTTATCCAATAGTGTCAGTCCCCAGGCCATTTTTGTTGAAGAGTTATTTGAGCTGCAATATCAGGAGACCTTAAGCAAGACCTATGTCATGGTAGAGGATTTATTCCAATTTAATTTTGTATATTCGCAGGAGCAGATGAAGATTCAGGTTTTCCTTGTTGATGTGGACGGTGTATGGACGGCCGTTGATCTTGAAGTGTTTCAAGTGAGCCGAATAACCTCGGAAATACGTGATAACGTGACCGTTACATCGACTGACTTCGCAGCGATCAGCTTTATGAGACGTCCTGGCTTTGCTATTCCACAAGGTCTTGCGGCTGAGATTCGACCGGCAGCTTTAGATGTTATGTCCAAAAGACCTGTGCGTTATATGGTCGTTGCAGGCGGGACCCTTGATGGGACCTTCGAGAATTATCCTACACCGACTACGGCTATTCCTGTCACGGACACGGCACTGCTGGTGAACTACACCTGCACTACGGTCACGGGTGGAAAAGTTATTATGCAAGGTACAGGATCAGGGATTTCTGGTGCGTATGCGAATCTGGCGGTTAATTTGCTTAATGAGCGACTCTCATACGAGTTCCATGATGAACCGGTCACATTGGTGGTAAACTCCCTCTCGGGCGGGGACGATCTCGCAGTCACCTTTAAAATGTCCGAGCAATGGTAATTATTCTTGAGAAAAAGGAACATTCGCATTTACGCGAATGTTCCTTTTTGCTAGTCATTTAAGTCTCTACGCAAGGTAAAGAGATCTTTCAGAGCCTCAGTGGACAGCTCGGTAATCCAGCCTTCCGAGCTGGAGATCACATTATCGCTGAGCTGCTGTTTATTCTCCAGCATCTCATCAATCCGTTCTTCGAGTGTGCCCAGGGCGATGAATTTATGCACCTGCACATCACGAGTCTGGCCCATGCGGTAAGCGCGGTCAGTTGCTTGATTCTCGACCGCTGGATTCCACCAGCGGTCGAAGTGGAATACGTGATTGGCTGCAGTTAAGTTCAGGCCAACTCCCCCAGCCTTGAGTGAAAGGATGAATACATTCGGCTGATCAGACGGCGGTGTGTCTGGGCGTGTAGACCCATCTTCCGCCGAAGGGGCTGGTGTCTGAAACCGCTCGATCATGCGGTCGCGCGCCTGTTTGGAGGTGCTTCCGTTCAAATAAAGGACGGGTTCGCCCAGCTCCTGCTGGAGAACCGCCTGAAGCATTTTTCCCATACCCACATATTGAGTGAAAATCAGGCAGCGCTCGTCTTCCGCGCGCAGCTCCTTAACCATGTCCAGCAGTCTTTCGAGTTTGGAGGAACGGTTAATAAGAAAGCTGGTATCCAGTTTATTGTCCGTATCAAGCTCAGGGATAGCTTCTTTTGTCACAAGCATCGGGTGATCGCATAGCTGCTTAAGCCCGGTCAGAGCCCCGAGAATTGCCCCTTTGCGCTCAATGCCTTCCAGCTTCTTCATCCGTTCCAACAGTCCGTTTACGGTTTGATCGTAAAGCGCCGCTTGTTCGGCTGTCAGATGAACATAGGTTTTCATTTCATTTTTATCAGGTAGATCGAGCTGTATATTAGGGTCTTTTTTCTTGCGGCGCAGCATGAAAGGTTTCACTAGATTTTGTAGGTCCGCTGTACGTTTCGCGTCGCGTTCCTTCTCAATAGCATTCGTGAATCGGTCATTAAAAGACTTGGCGCTGCCCAGATAACCTGGGGTTATAAAATCATAAATGGACCACAGCTCGGATAATCTGTTCTCTATCGGCGTCCCTGTTAAGGCGACCCGGTGTAGAGCTGGAAAACTACGTACAGCTGCGGATTGTTTGGTTTGGGCATTTTTGATATTTTGAGCTTCATCCAGGCAGATCGTCGCCCAAGTGAATTCCTTCAGCAGCTCTTGGTCAAGCGCAGCAGTTGCATAAGAGGTCAGTACCACATCGGCTTGCGAAGCTGCGCCATAGAAGAATCCCGCGTCCAGACGGCGGCTTCCGTAATGAAGCATAACATTCAACGAAGGCGCGAAGCGTTGCAGCTCCTTCTGCCAATTGCCTAACACAGAGGTCGGGCAGATGATCAATGAAGGCCAGCCTGGTGGGTCGGTCTGCCGCCGGGCTGAGCTTGCATCCGTGTTCTCTTGGATGTGTAGCAGATAGGCGATGAGCTGTACTGTTTTGCCTAGTCCCATATCATCGGCTAGACAGGCCCCCAGCCCAAAGCGGCGCAGAAAGGTCAGCCAGGCGAATCCTTCATGCTGATAGGTGCGCAGCTCCGCTTTAAGGCCTGCGGGTACGGGCGGCTTAGGCCATTCTGAGCGCTGGCCCAGCTGATCGATAAGGCTGATCAAATGCTCGTTCAGCTCTACCTCCAGACGCAGACGCGCGGCATCTTCTTGCAGCTGCTCTTCCGTAGCTTCAGCGTCTGCCTCTTCACCAGCTCCTAGTAAGTGGAGCTGAAGCACGTCTTGGAAGGACAAGCCTTGCGACTTGTCCATTCCCGCCATGGCTCTTTGGATTTGCGCCAGCAGAGCCGGATCGAGTGAGACCCATTTGCCCTTGAAGCGGACGAGCCGTTCCCCTCTTGCGACCAGCTCGGCAAATTCGGCTTCAGTGAGATCCGCATCGCCGATGGAGATTCGCCAATCGAAATCGATGATCGAATCGAGACCAAACAGCGACTCGCCACCGCTGCGTTTGTCTTCGCCGGAGCTGATTTTTGCGCGCAGGCGCGGCTTTTTCCGGCTGGCGGCTTCCCACCACGCCGGCAACAGCACTTGCCAGCCAGCTTCCAGTAGCCGCTGGCTCTCGGCCGTCAAGAACCGCCAGGCGATGGCATCGCTCAGCGGTTCGGCCAGCACATCGCCGCCCGCCGCGAAGCGCTCGGGCGGCAGACTGCCGCGGAGGCGCTCCAGCCATCCCGCGGCCCGTTCATGCACGTGAGCCGACCACGCGGTCGGCCACAAGCCGTACGGCTCGCCGTTATCGGCGAGCCTGATGGGAACAAGCGCGGATTCATCGCGCTTGTCCTGAAGGATCAGCTGCAGCCGCCAATAGGATTCATCCTCATCGGGCTCCAGCAGCTGTAGAGCGGGCCGGAAAGGCGCGGTGTCCGCCTTCCAGCCAATGGCGATAAGCCACGCAGCGGTATCCATGCCCGCTGCAAGTGCTCCGCTTCTATCGAAGAGAAGCGGGAATTCGCTGCGGAGGTCGCCGGCCTCGGCCTCCGTGCTGTAATAGCGCTGCGATACGGCGGCAGAGAACGCCGCACGTAATCCACGGCTAAATTCGCTGCCGCCATTTAGCGCCTCAAGGGCTCCCTTAGCAGTGTCACTGTCCACTGCCACCTGCGCAAGAGCCCCCTCGTCCCAAGTCCATTGCAGCCTCCCGGCGCGGTAGGCGGAGATGTCGGGAATATACTGTTTGTGCTCCAGACATATAGCCAGAAGTGGCGCCAGTTCTGTGAGGTGGGCGGCATCGCCCTCCCAGCTCCATTCGATATGCGCCAAAAGCTTCTGCTCGGCAAAGAAGGGGATGACCTGCTCAGCAGGAAGAATCACTAGCTCCACGCCTTCGCCAGCTGGCTGCACGGTTAACTCCGTACCATAAAAAGACGCCTCATGCCAGGCGAAAAGCCGCTGCTTAAGCTGCAAGCCCGGCACGAGATCTTCGCGCTCATTCATTCCAAATATTAAAGCATCGCCATACTGGCTTAATGCAAGCCGGATGGTTAGCGTGCGTAAATGCATGTTCATGGTATTAGCTTTCCTTTCCGAAGCTCCTCTTGCAGCGCACGGAGCCTGCTATGCCTAATGGCGAAGGCAGTGAGGAACTCTTCCCAGCGTTCTTCTTGTTTCAGCTTTTTATACAGCTTGGATAATCGTTTCAATAATTTCACAGCCGCTTTGTAGCTATGTCTGTTCTTATCCAGCACGAATCTTTCGGCGGCCTGATGGTAAAAGGGCAGCAGAACCTCAGGTGCATTCTTTTCCACCGGTTGGAGGTCTTTGACACGAAATTCGGAGGGCTGTTTACCGATGGACAGCTGATAATCCATCCAGGTCTGCCATTTCTCATAGGTGATTAGCTTCTCTTCATAGACTTCGCCAGAGATAGGTAACATGGTGGCTAGTGTATCCCACATTTGTGGCTCAGCTTCAGGCAGGTGGCGAATAGCTTCTTCCCAACTGGTTGAATAGCTATTGAGATTATAGAGTCTGCTGCTCAGCAGTGGACCGATCTGAACAAGCCAACCCACCAACCGGGACCAGTTCCCTGCATCCAGCAGCGGAGAGGTGAAGCTCATGAGCTCATCGGGATGGAGACCCGGGCGCTCGGCAACCTTATTTAGTAAGTCCCAAGCCTTCTGGTCATCCATCAGATAGTAATACATGCGGCTCTGAGCTAACAGCCAAGCATGTTGTGACAGGGAAGCGCCTAATTCACCTTCTGCTTGCTGCAGCTGTTCGATTTCATTCAGGTAAAGCTTAGTTCCACCTGTATTCGGATAAATCCAATTTCTCCACAGCAGATCATAACTAAGAGAAAAAGAGGGTTGATCCCGTGAGCGATCCCGTGACTCCGTCAACATCTCGCGCCGCAGATAAGATAGAGTATCGATGACGTATGGCCATAGATCCTGCTCTTGCTCGGGGGACAGCGGAAGTGTCTTTTTTAAAAGACCTGTGATTACTTCCTGTAGCTCTGAGACTGCTACCTGTGTGTAATAACCAAGAGAAGGGGCGTAAGCGGCCTGACCGACGGATTGCGTGGAAGGCTTAGCGAGCTTTTCCAACAGATAAAGATGAGCATGCAGAGTGAACAGCTTCTCCGTTTCCGGAAGCATTTTTGGTTTGAATTTATTAATTGCAGACAAGGCCCGACTCACATATTCAGGATTTCGGGTAGTATGGGCTAGAGGGGAGATACAGAATTCAAAATACTCCCGCCACTCCATTATTTTTCCGCTAGCGATGCGGTTGGCCATCTCTTTCATTTGCTGCTGACGAGTTGCATCGGCTCCAATAGAAGTACTTGTTGCTGTACTTGATATTTTAGGCAAAAAGGATGCAGCTTTAGCGTTAGCCAAAACCTGTACAGATCTATTCTGCTGTTCGGCATAATTCAACAGCACGGCAGCCATATGCTTGCAATGACCTGATACTGGACAATTACAATGACAATTGGTGAAGCCGTCGAGATCAATGGTGACGCGGTAATCCTCTCTACCTTCAACTAGAGCGTTAATCTTACGAGGCTCCGTCATGGTAAACGGCTGCACTCGATTTTGTTTATAATATTGGAACCCCCGCTTGAGGGTAAGATCATCGAAATAATAGGCGACATTTTGGATGAGCTTACTCCACTGCGTATCATCCATAGGATAGGTTGGTTGCATACAATTGGTCTCCTGTAACGAAAATGGTCTTTAGTTGTCTTCATTATATCACTTCTGCTGGCTTCATCTTTAAATCGTTAAATTTTGATAGATCGTAAGAAAACTCTGTTTAAAAGCTGGCGTGAAGATGATTAGAAGCTAATGGCTTGTATTGAATGGAAGGTCTGAACATATAATAATCGTACTGCAAGTTGGATCATGATTATATAGGTGTCATTTACGAAAGATCAAACAAAGGTCAAAATTGGTCAAATAAATAAAAAGAACTAATTTTGTTGTGGAAAATCAGCTAATTCGCCTGAATTTGAGCGATAATCGGCTTAAATCGGTTTTGTTATTCCTCGGGTAGGGGACTATAATAAGGTTATAGGTCAAATAAAGTCAAAGTCAATGAGAGGAGAATGGATAATGTTTGATATGGTTCCTTTTGGTAAACGTAGAGATGATGCTTTTGGTGTGCTGGCTAAGTCCTTGAATGATGTTTTTAATGATGATTTTTTTGCACCGATTAAGAGCTCCACGATGTCCTTCAGAACAGATATTCGTGAGAGTGAGCAGGCTTACCTGATTGAAGCTGAACTTCCTGGTTTGAAAAAAGAAGAAATCGACATTGATTATGCCAGTCCTTATTTGACGATTAAAGCGGTACGTACGGAAGAAAATGCCGAGGAGAACAGTGAACATCAGATTGTACGCAGAGAACGTCGATATGGTGAATATGTGCGCAGATTCTATGTTCAAGATATTGCCGAGGAAGAAATTCGCGCGTCTTTGAAAGATGGAGTGCTGAAGCTGGAAGTTCCCAAACGGCAAAAAATGCAAGGTAAACGCATCGAGATTCAAGACGGAGATTCTAATTCTACGGGTTCGCAGTCTGAATAAGCATAAATTAAGCGGAATGAACTTCCGCTCAGTCTTTTAGAGATGGCAACGGGCTTTTAATATAGTGTTATGAATAGAAGGCGCATTGTAGTGGAGGATTCCGGCTATGGTGCGTCTTTTCTCGGAGTGCAATGGTGGTCAATATGAGAATAGGGATGGAAAGGAGGAAGCGCGAGTGGCTAGTAAAAGCTATTATGATGCTTTGGGTGTGAGCAAAAAAGCTACTAAACAGGAAATTAAAAAGGCTTATCAGAAGCTTGCCAAGAAGTGGCATCCCGATGTTAACAAAGCCCCTGAGGCAGAGGCGAAATTCAAAGAAGCAGCTGAAGCCTATGAAGTGCTTGGTAATGAGGATAAACGGAAACTCTATGATGAAGAGCTGCTTTATGGAGCTCAACGTGGCAGAGCTAGTGGAGGGGCGGCGAGTGGAGCCTCCTCTTGGGATTCAAACTTTGGTGGAAGTGGAAGCTGGAACGGTGGAACTTATTCAACAGGAGGTTCTGGTATTTCGGAGGAAGATTTATTCGGGATGTTTTTTGGGAATCGGGGCTCGGCGGATCGGGCTGGCTTTGATTTTTTCTCGGGAAGTGGAATGGGGCGTGCGAATGGCAATCCGTGGGGCGAGGCCCGTAGTACCATGCAGGCGCAGCTGGATATTACCTTGGAGCAGGCTTATAAAGGTGCCACTGTAAGAGTACAGGTCAGTGACAAAACGGTGGATGTGAACATTCCGCCTAGATCCTATGAGGGTACAATTATTAAAATCGCGGGAAACACTCCGGGTGGCGACGTGCTGCTGGCACTTCATATTCTTCCTCATGATATTTATGAGATTCGCGATGGCGACTTATATGGCATGGTTGAAATCGCTCCTTGGCAAGCGGTATTGGGTGGAGAAGTGAAGGTTCCATTACCGGGGGGCGGAGCCGTGAAATTGAAGATTCCAGCAGGAATTCAGAGCGGCAAAACGCTACGTATCCCCGGCAAGGGCTTAAAACGTGAGAATGGTGCGAACGGCGATATTTTATTTGGAATTGAGATTGTTATCCCTGAACCTATCAGCGAAGCGGAGAAAAATCTCTACCGAAAGCTGGCAGACTCCAGCCCTTTCGAAGCCAGAGCTAAACGTCAAAGCACTGGCACCCAGCGGCAGAAGGCGAAAGTGGGTAATTAATAGATAGGTAGAAGAGGTAGAGGTGAGGTAATTACACTCGTTTGTGATCAACTCTGGTTGGTGAATAAGGTGATTTGAATGCTAGTTGCAGAACAGTAACTTATTTAGCCACTAACTATAAATGAACGTTTCGCTCAAACGGTGAAAGTCGGCACTATGGTGGGAAAAGAGAGTCAAAAGAGAGTCAAAAGTGCTTTCGAAAGTGCCAAACTGGGATCGATGGTCGAAAAGAAAGGCAAAAATGCCTTAGAAAGCGCTGAATTAAGCTCGTTGGTCGAAAAGAAAGGCAAAAGTGCCTTCGAAAGTGCCGAATTAGGCTCGATGTGCGAAAAAAGAAGCAAAAATGCCTTAGAGAGTGCTGGAGAGGGCTCAGTGGTCGAAAAGAGCGGCAAAAATCCCGTAGAATGCGCTGAATGAGGCTCGATGTGCGAAAAGAGAAGCAAAAGTGCCTTAGAAAGCGCTGAAATAGGCTCGATCTGCGAAAAGAGAAGCAAAAGTGCCTTAGAAAGCGCCGAAATTGGCTCGATGTGCGAAAAAAGAAGCAAAAATGCCTTAGAAAGTGCCGGATGGAGATCGTTGGTCGAAAAGAGAAGCAAAAGTGTCTTCGAAAGTGCCGAATGGGGCTCGTAGGTCGAAAAGAACGGTAAAAATCCCGTAGAATGAGCGCAAGCCAACTAGTTACTCGAAAAGAACGGTAAAAATCCCGCAGAATGAGTGCAAATCAGCTAGTTACTCGAAAAGAGCGGCAAAAATCCCGCAGAATGAGTGCAAACCAGCTAGTTACTCGAAAAGAACGGTAAAAATCCCGCAGAATGAGCGCAAACCAGCCAGTTACTCGAAATAAGCGGGATAAATCCCGCTAAGTTAACCTATCCCCGGCCCAAAAGGCCGATTTAATATAATCACTCCTAAATAGAAAGGTGAGAGAGCTATGGATTTCAATAAATTAACTCAAAAGCTGCAGGAAGCAGTAGCTGCGGCGCAGTCGCTGGCATCAGACAGCGGTCATCAGGAGATCGATAATCTCCATCTGTTAAAAGCGTTGCTCCAGCAGCAAGAAGGATTGCTGCCAAGATTGCTGCAAAAGATGAATATCCCTGTGGCTGAGCTGATGCGCAGCACAGATGAACTGCTTCAACGCAAGCCGAGCATCAGCGGGTCAGGAGCAAGCACGGTAAGGCGTTACGCCTCACAATCGCTGATTCATCTGCTGGAGCAGGCGGAGAAGGAAGCGGCGAAGATGCAGGATGAGTTTGTTTCTGTGGAGCATGCGGTGCTGGCCATGGTGTCAGATTCGAGCGGGGAGAATCGTGAGCTAAGGGATCTCTTTGTCCGCCGTGGGCTGACTCGTGAAAAGCTGATGTCGGTGCTTGCTGAGATTCGTGGACATCAGCGGGTAACCAGCCGGGAGCCAGAAGCTACTTATGAGGTGCTGGAGAAATACGGCCGTGATCTTGTAGCAGAGGTTCGCGCGGGCAAGATTGATCCAGTCATTGGTCGTGATGGCGAGATCCGCCGGGTAATCCGGATTTTGTCCCGTAAAACGAAAAATAACCCTGTGCTGATCGGTGAACCAGGTGTAGGGAAAACAGCCATTGTGGAAGGCTTGGCCCACCGGATCGTGCGCAAAGACGTACCAGAGGGGCTGAAGGATAAGACGATTTTTTCACTGGATATGAGTTCACTTGTGGCAGGCGCGAAGTTCCGTGGTGAATTCGAAGAACGCCTGCAGGCGGTATTGAGGGAGGTTCGCGAAAGTAACGGCCGCATTATTCTTTTTATTGATGAGCTGCATACGATTGTGGGCGCAGGTAAAACCGAAGGCTCGATGGATGCGGGCAATATGCTGAAGCCGATGTTGGCCCGGGGTGAGCTGCACTGTATCGGTGCCACAACGCTCGATGAATATCGCAAATATATAGAGAAGGACCCTGCGCTGGAGCGCCGTTTCCAACAGGTGCTCGTGAGCGAACCCGATGTAGAGGATACGATCTCCATTTTGCGTGGTCTGAAGGAGCGGTTTGAAGTTCACCACGGGGTCAAAATCCATGACAGCGCACTGGTAGCCGCAGGGGTATTGTCCAATCGTTATATTACGGATCGATTTTTACCGGATAAGGCGATTGACCTAGTGGACGAGGCTTGCGCCATGATCCGCACAGAGATAGACTCCATGCCGGGTGAGATGGATGAAGTGACCCGCCGCCTGATGCAGATGGAGATTGAAGAAGCAGCGCTAAAAAAAGAAACCGATGACGCCAGCAAACGCCGTCTCGAAATATTGCAGCGCGAGCTCGCTGACCTGAAGGAGAAGCAGCTAGGAATGACGGCGCGCTGGGAGAAAGAGAAGTCGGCCATCCAAGGGATTCGCGACCTCAAAAAACGGCTGGAGCAAGCACGTAAGGATCTGGTCGATGCACAGGAGGAATATGATCTTAATAAGTCAGCCGAACTGAGCTACGGCATTATTCCTGATCTGGAGCGTCAGCTGAAAACAGCGGAAGAAGCGGCACAGCAAGACCAGGATACAAGATTGCTACGGGAGGCTGTTACTGAAGAGGAAATTGCAGATATTGTCTCCCGCTGGACCGGCGTTCCGGTTAGCCGACTGGTAGAAGGTGAGCGGGATAAGCTCCTGCGTCTGGAGGATACGCTGCATGAACGGGTAGTGGGCCAAGACGAAGCTGTCAGCTTGGTGGCCGATGCAGTGCTTCGGGCAAGAGCGGGAATCAAAGATCCGAATCGCCCGATTGGCTCATTCCTGTTCCTTGGCCCGACGGGTGTAGGGAAGACTGAGCTCGCTAAGTCGCTTGCGGTATCTCTTTTTGACCGCGAAGATGGCATGATCCGTATAGATATGTCGGAGTATATGGAAAAGCATAGTGTCTCCCGCCTAGTCGGTGCACCTCCAGGATATGTTGGATATGAGGAAGGCGGGCAGCTTACGGAAGCTGTGCGGCGTCAGCCTTATACTGTAGTGCTGCTCGATGAAGTGGAGAAGGCGCATCCCGATGTGTTTAACATTCTGTTGCAGCTGCTTGATGATGGACGGCTGACTGATTCACAGGGCCGATTGGTTGACTTCAAGAATACAATCATCATTATGACTTCCAATATCGGTTCACCCCATCTGATTCAAGGCACCGATGAAAACGGTCAGCTCACGGAAGCTGCCAAGGATAGAGTGATGAAGGAACTGAGTGGTCATTTCCGTCCAGAGTTCCTGAACCGGGTGGATGACATTGTAATGTTCAAGCCGCTGACACTGGGTGAGATCGAGAAAATTGTGGACAAACTGGTGGATGGATTGCGTCTACGTCTGGCAGAACGGGAGATCGGACTGGCATTAACTGAATCGGCGGTGCGTTTTATCGCTAAGGAAGGTTTTGATCCTGTGTATGGGGCAAGACCGTTGAAAAGATTTATCCAGCGCAGCTTGGAGACACGTGTGGCGCGTGCGATTATTGCTGGTGAAGCCGCAGAGGGATCAGTTATTCAGGTGGATGAATCCGGCAACGAGCTGACAGTAACCATTCTGAAGCCAGAAGTCGATGGACCAGAGAGTTCTGAATTGAGTTCTGAATAAAAAAAGGGCGTTCACAAAACCCTAATGGTTTTGTGAACGCCCTTTTTATTGTAAGCCTCATTCCACCCAAGGGATTAGATGAGGCTGTTCATCCAAAATGGACATGTACTGCTCTTTCCAGCCGTATTTGCCGTCGGGGTCGAGGAGCATATAACGCAGATATTTTTCCAGCCGGAACTCGGCTTTGGACCAACCGAGATGCTTGAGCCGCAGATTGCTTAGCTGATGAGACAGCTCGAAAATATTTTCCGGGAACCGCCCACAGTGCTGTGGGGATTCATTCCATACATAGTTGAAGTCTTCTTTATAGCGAAGCAAAAAAGGGCGGTAGTTCAGATGAGAGCGCCAGTAGGTATCCTCCCTGTAATGGTTCGCGTTCCATAAATCGTAAAGGCGGAAGCAGAACAGATCGACCCCATCTGCATACAGCAAGGAATCTATATTTTCTGCAAAGCTGGCTTCAAAGATCTCATCCGCGTCCAGACTCAGAATCCACTCGGGATTTGTCTTTAGGACTTCCTCCCACTGCTGTTTTCGCAGCTCAATTTCATTGCTGAACTTGGATTCGGTATTATGCACGAGACGAACGGGAATGCCTTCAAGTGCTTCCAGACAGACAGCTGCTGTATTGTCGGTGCTGCCGTCATCAATAATGACAGCCTCATCGATATATTTGCGGTGTTCCTCCAGAACCTGTCGCAGGAAGCGCCCGCTTTCATTTTTTACAACCATGGTAAGGGTTAGCTTGGGACGCTTTTTGGTTATAGGAGCAGCTGCAACCTCATTGGAATTTTCCTCGATGGGTGTGGGTGCCGATTCAGCTTTTACCCCTTTTGTTTCTCTGATAAAATCTTCAACCTTGTTCAAATCACTATCTCTGTACAAATGAAGGGCAGGATAATGGGTGTCAACAAATAGCGGAATGCCAAGGGCCGCGGCACGAATACAGAAATGGCGATCCTCGCCCCAGTATGATATGTTCCGGATCTGATTGTAGCTCACCCCGGCTTTTATCGCATGCTGGCTAATCAATGTACAAGCGCCGAGACCCCCCACTTCATAGATTCCAGGATTGCGGAGTTTGGCTATGAATTCATGAAATCTGCGGTTGATCTCCTCGGGTTGCAGTTTTTCGCCGGGAAGTATCTCCCACTGATTATATTCGTCATGCATCCAGACCTGCGGCTGAAACATGGTATCTGGCTGCCACTGTGTCCAAAATACCTCTGAAATAATATCTTTGTTCGTCCCTATTAGATGACTTAGCGTATCGGGGTGGAGGATGAGGTCTGAGTCGATCAGGAACAGGTAGTCGTAGTTCAGGGTTTGCGCTCGGTTTATCATGAGGTTTTTGAAGTTGGCGACTTTCCAGACTAAATCAGAATTCCAATAGTGAGTCGTATCATTGCGAATGTACGCATCGTTAAAGCCGGAGCTTTGAATAAAAATATGCTCGCCCTTGCTTTTAAATTCCTGGAGCAGCCGGCTGGATTCCTCATCATCATTGTCATCAATCAGATGGAAATCCAGTTCGATTTGCTCGATATTCAAGCGCAGCAGGGAATTCAGAAATTCCCGTAATACATTGGGCTTTTGATGGATCGGGCTGCCGATTAATACGCGTGTCTTATTCATTGCGGCCTCCTTGGGGGACTCTCCCTTTCTTCCGAGAGGTATAGGTATGTTCTCAATATATTTACAGTGAGAGAGTAATAATCCTTATTTCGCAAAGTTCTTATAGTAAATGAGAAATGAGAGTTGGATAAATTGAACTTTTTAGATATATTAATTTTGATGAATCTGCTGTACAATTACCGGATAATTAGATAAGAATGCAGCCAGATGAGCACAGGAATGAGACTATGGATAAATCACCACTAAAAGTTCAGTAGTTAATCAATCTGTTACTGGCCATGAATCCTCGTGCGGATGTGTTCTGGGATGATGGAAAGGGTGAATACCGACCTCTGCTGAATGAGGATGCTGAGGAAATTGATTGCACCGGAAGAGAAAGCGAAGACTGAAGCTCATATTGGTGGCTGAACAGAGTTTGATTATTGCGACCCTTGGCATACTGTATTCGGAAGAGTCATTTCAGGTATGGACCCTGTGGATACTTTAAGGCGTGGGGATGTCATGAAAAAGGTCGAAACTATCAGTTCCCTCAATATTACATTAATGTGAAATGCTATCCATTGTAATTCCTAGTATCCCGATATACAATATAAAAACAAACAAAGACAATATAGACACGGGGGAGAAACTTATGCGTAGAGGATTATCTGGAGTTATTACTTTGGTTTTGTTAACATTTTTGATTAGCGCGTGCTCCGGGGGAAATAACGCCGCTTCCACAAATACAAATCAGACGCCTACGGCTACTGAAGGATCGACAGCAAGCACTGAACCAAAAGATGGCGGCAACTTAATTATTGGGGTCGCTGCAGATCCTGTCATTCTAAATCCGAACTATGCAGGTGATCGTGTCAGTCTGACGATTGACCAAGCGCTCTACGCGCCATTGTTCCAAGTGAATAACGGAGAGAAGACCTTCTACTTGGCAGACAGCCTGACACTTTCCGAAGATAACCTGACTTATACATTGAAACTGAAAAGTGGACTAACTTGGCATGACGGAGAAAAGCTTACAGCTGACGATGTCGTGTTCACGATTGATAGCATCCTCGATGAGAAGCAAAACAGCATGCTGAGAGCGAACTTATTCATCGGTGATAAACCCGTTAAGGCAGTTAAGGTGGATGATCTGACTGTAGAGTTCAAGCTTCCGCAGGTCAGCCCAGCTTTTGAAGCTACACTAGTGCAAGTATTTCCGATTCCAAAGCATATTTTTGAGAATGAGACGGATCTAGAGAAAAGCACCAAGAATGCTGCTCCGGTTGGATCTGGCCCATTTAAATTTAAAGAATACAAAGCAGGCGAATATGTTACACTCGAGAGATTTGATAACTACTTTGGCGGCAAACCACATCTTGATTCTATAACGTACCGGATTGCTAAAGATACGAATGCTGCGAATCTCGCACTTCAGAATGGTGAGATCAACATTAAGTATCTAGATCCACAGGATGTTGGAACGATTGAGGCTTCGAACAATTTCGAAATCCTGCCTTATAGTGAAGGCCGATTGTCCTACCTGTTGTTCAATGCAAACAGTGATAGAGGTGCTCTTGCTAAAAAAGAAGTTCGTCAAGCCTTGTCTTTAGCCCTAAATCGTGATGAAATCATTCAGGCTGCTTATACTTCTAACGAGTATGCAGACCCGGCGAAGTCCTTTTTGACTCCGGATGCATTGTTCTATACTAATGACGTACCTTCTTTTGATAATGATGTAGAAAAAGCCAAAGAGCTTCTGCAATCGGCAGGGGTTAGCGATCTGAAATTGAGATTGATTGTATCGAGCGGTAATAAAGCTCAGGAAGCCATTTCACTATACGTGCAGCAAAAGCTAAAGGCCATTGACGCTGAAGTTGAACTGCAAAATATGGATGCCTCGGCATATGGCCAGAAGTTCAGTGATATGAATTCAACAGATTTTGAACTTGCGATTGCAGGTTATATTATGGGTTACGATCCTGATGCTTACAGAATTTTGTATACTTCTACTGCAGACTCTAACTACTCGCATTATAATAATGCTGAAGTCGATAAGTTGTTCAATGATGGTGCAGGAGAAGCAGATGCAACTAAACGTGGTGAGATCTATAAGAAGATCCAAGAGATCATTGCTGACGATGCACCGATTTATCCAATTGCTAATACTAAGACTATTGTAGCTGTCTCCAAGAACTACGGCGGTCTAGAAGAAGCAGTCTTGAAGCCTGTCGTTATTTTTGAAGATTTATCGAAAATCTACCTTAAATAAGAACGGGAAAAAATAAGCTGGTCAATCCAGCTTATTTTTTTACCGATATAGAACTGGGAGAATATACGTATGAGACAACTTATCGTCCGAAGATTACTGCAAACCCTGCCGATGCTGTTTTTTGTCTCGGTTGTGTGCTTTGCGATGATTAAGCTGGCTCCGGGGGATCCGGTACTATCCTTCGTTACGCCGAATATGCACGCGGATGATATTGAGCGCATCCGGCATAACCTTGGGCTGGATAAGCCAGCCTACATTCAATATTTTATATGGATCAAAGAAGTACTGCAGGGCAACTTCGGTTATTCCCTTGTGAATCATCAGCCTGTATTGGAGCAAATTCTAGAACGTTTACCTGCAACAGCAGGTTTGATGGGCAGTGCAATCGGCTTAGCCGTTCTGTTGGCGATCCCGATGGGTCTGCTTGCTGGAGCTAACCGGAACCGCTGGGTGGATAAAGTAATTAATTTTTTATCCTATATCGGAATTTCAGTGCCTTTATTTTGGCTGGCCATCTTACTTATGTACTTATTCGCAATTAAGCTGCACCTGCTGCCTATAATGGGGATGCGAACCATTGGTGTGGAATCAGCGGTTGATGTATTGAAGCATGGTATTTTGCCTTGCGCCGTATTGGCGTTTGGATTTCTGGCCGGTTACGTACGATACATCCGCTCTAGTACGATTGGACAGCTAAAAGAAGAATATGTGCAGATTCAATATGCTTTTGGATCCAGCAAGACAACGATTCTGTTCCGTCACGTGCTAAAGCATGTACTGTTGCCAGTAATTACATTGCTCGGGATGTCGATGGGTGATCTGGTGGCGGGTGCAATTGTAACGGAGACGGTATTTTCATGGCCGGGTATTGGCTCTTTAGGGATGACTGCGGTTAAAGGGATGGATTATCCCGTAATTATGGGAATAACTTTGTTCTCTTCTTTAATGCTGATCATCGGCAATCTGGTCGCGGATATTCTATATAGCTTCGTGGACCCACGAATTAAATTAACGAGGTGACCTCATGAATCGCAGTAAATGGAAAAGTGTTGGAGATGAGCTATTTACGAATAAATTGGGTGTCGCAGCCCTCATTACTTTAATCGTCTTCACACTAGGCTCTATATTTGCTTTTTTATCCGGACATGATCCGAATGCAATGGATGTTTTGGCACGTTTGAAGGCACCCGGGGCGGATCATTGGTTTGGTACGGATGATTACGGCCGGGATTATTTTGCCCGAGCTTTGTATGGTGGCCGGGTATCTTTGCTAGTTGGTTTTGCTTCAATGATCATTGCCACGGGTATAGGTGTGACGGTGGGCGTAATCAGTGGATATTTTGGCGGATGGATTGATAATCTATTGATGCGGATGCTTGATGTAGTGATGTCCATTCCATCTTTCCTTGTGCTGCTGCTGCTCAGCGTATTTTTGAAGCCGAGTGTAGGAAACATCATTTTAATCATTGCTCTATTAATGTGGATGAACATTGCCCGTGTGATTCGTGCGGAGACGATGACGATTAAAGAACGGGAATATGTACTGTATGCAAAAGCTTCCGGCCAGAGCAACTTCGGAATTATTTGGCGTCATATTCTTCCGGGGCTAGTACCTGTTGTGATTGTAGGTGCGACGAATAATATCGCTTCCGCGATTATGATGGAGTCGTCCCTAAGCTTTCTTGGGTTCGGGGTACAACCTCCGAATGCCACTTGGGGCAGTATGCTTAACAATGCGCAGGGATATATCGCTCAGGCACCTTATTTGGCATTGTTCCCGGGGTTATTGATACTATTAACGGTTCTGAGCTTTAATGTTCTGGGCGATATTTTGCGGGTTGGCTTTGAACCGAAGCTGATCCGAAGATAGGAGTGTGAAGACATCATGACGGAACGGCTATTGTCTGTTGAGAATTTGAAGGTTTCCTTCCAAACTCGGGATGGAGAGAATCAGGCAGTTCGTGGCGTTAGCTTTCATATAGATGCTGGAGAAACGGTAGGGATTGTTGGTGAATCCGGAAGTGGGAAAAGTGTAACTGCGAAGGCGATTATGTCGTTGATTACACCTCCGGGTAAAATTATCGCTGGAAATATTAATTTTCGTGGTGACAATTTATCTAACCTTTCGGAAAAAGAGTGGAGAAAACTGCGCGGTAACCGCATAGCGATGGTGTTTCAGGACCCCATGACTTCTCTTAATCCTGTGAAAAAAATCGGCCAGCAGCTTACGGAGGTCATCCGGCGGCATCGCGGCTTAAATAAGGAAGCAGCGTTTAAAGAGGCAGCAAGTATCCTGCGGCAGGTGGGCATTAATAATCCTGAGCAGCGGCTGCAGCAGTATCCGCATGAATTCAGCGGCGGGATGCGGCAGCGGGTTATGATCGCCATGGCGCTTTCCTGCCAGCCAGAGCTATTGATTGCGGATGAGCCGACAACTGCGCTTGATGTAACAATACAGGCCCAAATTCTTGATCTTTTTAAAGAGCTAAAAAATAATACCAGTACAGCTATAGCACTGATCACTCATGATTTGGGTGTGGTGGCTCAGGTATGTACACGGGTTATCGTAATGTATGGTGGACTAGTGATGGAGGAAGGTACGGTGGAGGATATTTTTTATCGCCCACAGCATCCTTACACGAAAGGTCTGCTTCGCTCCATTCCGAAACGTGACGGCAAATCGCGTGAACGTCTAATTCCAATCGAAGGCACACCTCCGGATTTGTTGAATCCTCCTTCTGGCTGTCCCTTTATGGAACGTTGCCCTAATGCTTTTACCCGTTGCAGCGAACGTCCTCCGGTAATCGAATTATCGCCCGGTCACCGTTCGATGTGCTGGTTAGCAGATGGTGTGCAGGAGACTCCAGCTGTAGCTGGCGTTGAAGGGAGCGGTTCGGTTGAGTGACAATAAGATTCTAGTGGACGTAAATAATCTCAAAAAACATTTCTCCAAAGGCAAGGATATGTGGGGACGCGATACATCGGTGCTTAAGGCAGTAGATGGCGTAAGCTTTCAGATTCGTCAGGGAGAGACCTTTGGGCTGGTTGGAGAGTCGGGAAGCGGCAAGTCCACGGTTGGACGCTGCTTGCTGCGCTTATATGACTACACAGACGGTGAAGTGTCTTTTGACGGGCAGCCGCTGAGCAAGCTTGGAGAGAAGCAGCTAAAACCTTTTCGCAGACGCATTCAGTCGATCTTCCAAGATCCCTATTCATCACTTAATCCAAGCTTAAGTGTGCTTGATCTGATCAGTGAGCCGATGAAAATCCACGGCATCCACGAAGGTGAAGAACGCAAAGAAGCTGTTGCGGCATTGCTGGAAAAGGTAGGTTTAAAAAGAGAACATCTCTACCGTTTCCCGCATGAATTCAGCGGTGGCCAACGCCAGCGGATTTCGATTGCCAGAGCATTGTCCGTAAGACCTGAGTTTGTCGTGTGTGATGAACCGATCTCAGCGCTGGACGTGTCTGTCCAGGCTCAGGTAGTGAACATGCTGGAGGATTTGCAGTCCGAATTCGGCTTGACCTATCTCTTTGTCGCACATGATCTGTCGATGGTACGGCATATTTCTGACCGGATCGGCGTGATGTATGGCGGTCGTCTAGTAGAGGTAGCCGAAAGTGATGAGCTGTACGAGAATCCTATTCATCCTTATACAAAAGCGCTGCTGTCTTCCATCTTGGAGACGGATCCCCGGCGGGCCAATCAGAGAATTATTTTAGACGGATATTCGCAAGAGTATGGCAGAGCTGAGACTTCCACACTACAGGAAGTAAGTACGGGCCATTATGTTGCTTATGATTTTAAGGTATGATTAGACTCTATATATAGATTGGGAGGGATCAGAATGTCAGAGAACTTAAACCGGGTAAAGTTATCCCAGTGGGATGCGTTATTGGTGGAATCACTCCGCTCCTTGGGGTGGTCTGATGAGGATATTCTTCGTAAAGTGGCAGAGGGCGATTTGCCCGTTGACAAGAGCGAATACCAATTTGATTATAAGCAGCTGACTACGTTGCAGTCAGAGCAGCCCGAGTTGTTCGGGCAAGCGGTGAAGACAGGCTATCAGATTAAATACAACACGATTCGTGGGATTCGCAGCTGGATATGGGTAGCTCTGGGCAAAGAAGCGGCTCTGGAGCTTGAGGAAGGTAAGGAAGCCGCTGAGGTGGCTTTAACCTTGGCCGAGAAGGAACGTTTGGCTTCTGTGTTATCCTTCGGTTGGCAGATCGAGAGCGATACGAAGGCAGCGGTTGGAGATACAGCTGTCTACCGGATTGCACCGATTGGACGTTAAGCTGAATAGCTACAGTAAAAAACGATTGTTGCGGGGAAGGACTCCCTGTGCACAATCGTTTTTTTGTTATAATTCTCGCTTAAATGCTTATCGTTAATATACGTTTACCGCTGGGTAAGCTACCTCATATTGTGCAGCCTCAATCCAGCTTCCTGTCTTAAAATCTCTGCCCCGGACAAGCACTTTATCGCTATACACTTCTACATAGAAGCCTTGGCTGCCCTCTTTATGTTTATCTTCATTAGTCCAAAGATAGGCGACAGAAGCAGCATTAAACATCGTTGCGATCTCTCCATCGCCAGGGAACATAGTGTTGTCTACCTCCAGCTCCCAATGGGTATGTCCAGTGAATAACAAGGTCTGAGGGTATCTCGACAGGATTTCTTTTAATTCCTTATCTTGTGTGACACCATACCAATCTTGCGATTCCAGCGATCCGGCTACGGTGTCTTTAAGCGGTTGATGCAGGAAGAGAAAGATAGGCTGATCTGGTGAAGCTTGTTCTCCAAGCTTATGCTCCAGCCAATCAAGCTGTTCAGAAGAAAGATCGCAGAATTTGGGCAATCCTTGTTCTGTCCCTAGCATAATAAAATGATAGCCATTGACCCAGTGATCATGATAGGGTCCGGACATTCCGGTCTGTGACGTATACATTCCTAAACGTGATTCCCAATTTCCGAGGCCCACATCATGATTGCCTAAGGTAAAGGTAATCCCGGGCAGTTCGGTTTTGTATTGTTTGAGGATACGAAGCATTTCTTCGTATTCAGCAGGGAAGCCGTGGTCTGTGACATCACCGATATGCATAATCCCGCTGCTGCCTTCCCCATGCGCTGCTATATCACGGAGAGCCAGCTCGAAGTTAAGATTGTACTCATGATTGCGGTCAGCAGTGACATGGGTATCCGTAATGATCTGAAAGGTGATAACTGGTTTATCTTCAGGTGATGTGTTCGTACTCATGTTTGGGCATCCTCCTTCATCTATGAACCTATCCAATACTGTTGCTGTTCGCTAATGCGTCTTGCCGCTAATATTCAGTCCTATGATCCCGACAATGATGACGGCTATCCAAAGTAGTGAGGATAGGGTTAGCTTTTCTTCAAAGAACAGGGTTCCTATGAAGGAAATCAGGATGATTCCCGCTCCTGACCATATCGCATAAGCTACGCCTACCTTAATAGAGGTGAGAGCATAATTCAGGGAGGTGAAGCTGGCTCCATAGAACAGGAACATAAGCACGGAAGGCCAGAGCTGGGTGAACCCTTGAGATATTTTCATTGAGAGGGTCCCTGAGAGTTCGAACACAATAGCCAGCGCCAGAAACATCCATGCCCATATTCCTTCTATTCTCACAGGGGAGTAACCTCAATTCTGAGCTCAGCATAAGATTGTACAATGAGATCTGCATCCGGGAGAATATGTGTTGAAGCACTAGTACCGTCGCTTTCTGCTAGGCCGATAGCTACCTGTACACCCGCTGCTTTAGCCATTCGCATATCCCCGTTAGTATCGCCGATAACCGCTGTGTACGCGGGTTCCACGGCTAACCTTTTGCAGGCAAGCTGCACCATGTCGGGGAAAGGTTTACCCTGATCCACAAGATCTGTTCCAATTACCTCGGAGAAATAATGCCGTATGCCCAGCCATTGGAGATGTTTGTCTGCGGCCTCTGTTTCATCTGCGGTCACCACGGCGAGAGGAATGCCTGCACTCACACACTCATCAAGAAAACGATGAAGTCCCGGAAGGGAGTGAACGGGGCGTTTCTCTTCTAACCTAACATCCGCTTCGAGACGGCATTGATGGACAAGCTCCATGGACTCCGCCCAAGATAAACCTTGCAGATAACCCTGCCATGACAGAATGGCATAAAGATCACTCATAGTCCCCATAGCCAGCGGTCCGTTGCGATCATAATCGGTAATGCTCCCCTGGGCATTGTGTACAGTTCCCATTAATGCAGGGAGCTGCTCTTCTGCAATCTGTAGTCCTTTTTCCTTCATATACTTCGTGAATCTCTCTAAAAAACATTCGCCCCAGCTGCCCCAGAGGGATACGAACTGGAGCAGCGTACCATCCTTATCGAATAGAATAGCTGCTACAGCATATCTGCCTTGTGGAGTGATGAGCTCAGACATGAAGTCCACCGCCCTTTATTTTAATTTATCAAGCGCTGCTTGTGCCGTTTCTTGTGCTTCCTTAAGTGCTTGTGCTGCTGGGATATTCTCAATCTGCACCTTATCTGCGGCGATTGTCAACGCATCGTTAATTTTGCCGCCAGTTGGGTCTTGGAAAGGTGCAGAACCATGAGAAGCTTGCATCAATGGAACCTTAATCTGTGGATTGCTTTCGCTGAATGACACAAACGCCGGGTCTTGCAATGCGGATTGGCGCACCGAAATATATCCCGTATTAATGGACCAGGACGCAGTATTCTCAGCATTCGTGAAGTAGGTTAGCCATTTCATAGCTGCTTCCTTTTCACTGTCGCTGGCTTTGGATAGAATGCCGGCCATAAGGGCTTGGGCTACGGGTTTGCCCTCACCGATCCCTGCCCAGCCTGGCTGCTCCATAGCCGAAACAATGCTGAAGTCCAAGTCGCCCTGATCGCCGCTGGAGCCAGTGTAGCCTGCGGCTTGACCCTTCATTACATCGTCAATCGTCTTGTACCAATACTCCCAGCCTTGACCGCCGGAATGAATCCGCATGATCTTATCCTCGTGAATCCACTTGCGGAACAAATCCCAGGTTTCAATCCACTCTTTAGAGTCGACCATAACTTGTTTTCCATCCTCACTAAGGATAGTGCCTCCTTTGCTGAGTACGGCATCAATCATGTTCCCTGAACCCCACATAGGCTCCCAACCATAAAAGGTGGTTTTGCCGCCGTCCTTCACTGTCATTTTCGCAGCTGCGGCAGCCAGATCTTCCCAAGTCTTTAATGTGCTCGCATCAATTCCATTCTTCTCAAAAACATCTTTGTGGTAGTACATGACCTGCGTTGTTCCATACATCGGCAGGAAGTATTGCTTACCATCAACCTGGCCCTGATTTAGAAAGGTTTGGACAAAATCCTCTTTATTAAAATCTGGCTGCAGTGCCATAAGCTCGTCTATCGGAGCGAAATATCCTTTACGGGCCCAATCTACATTGGAGGAGAGAGCAGCCGCAGGTACTTTTCCTGTAGCGATAGCTGCTTGCAGCTTCTGTTCGGTTTCCGTGTAGTCTGCCTGCGCGATACCTTTGACGATGACCTCTTGCTGAGAGGTATTAAATTTCTGAATCAGGGCCTCCATATTCTCACCAAGCTTGCCGCCGAGACCATACCAGAATTCAATCGTTACCGGTGCATTTTGTGTGGGTGCAGCCTCTGTGGAGGGGGAGGAAGAAGCTCCATTCGCCGCTGTAATATTGCCTGTATTCGCATTTCCTCCGCAAGCTGTTAACATTGTAAATCCGGCAACCAAAGACAGGGTGGACAGTCTCTTCAATACGTTCATCATCATTCTCCTCTTATTAAAATAGAATTGTTAGCTTATCCTTTGCTGGAACCAGCGGTCATATTGACACTTTGCATGATCGTTTTCTGAGCTAGTAGAAATACTAGCAGCAACGGGGCGATGGTGAATGCGCTAGCGGCCATGATCAGCGGCCATTTTAATCCGTAGGCACCTCCTTGAGTAAAGAAACTACGCAGACCCGCCGAGACTAGCTGTAGATTCGGGTCTTTGGTGATCAGCATCGGCCAGAAATAGTTATTGTACTGATCAATGAAGGTGATCAGGGCTAGCACAGCAAAGGAAGAACGTGTAATGGGGACAAGAATGGTCCACAGAATCCGCATATGTGAGGAACCGTCCACTTCTCCAGCCTCCACCAGCTCATGGGGAACCTGAAGGAAGGCTTGGCGAATTAGAAAGATGGAGAAGACACTTACACAGTTGGATAGAATTAATCCGGCATATGAATCCAGTAGATGGAGCTGGGACAATACCAAATATCCGGGAAGATAAACAGCGGTGGCTGGAACCATATAGCCGAAAAGAATAACGCCTGAGAACAGCCCTCTGAAGCGGAATTTCATATGCGTAAGCGCATAGGCCATCATCCCGGAATTTATGACCTGCAGAATAACAATCGACACAGCGACAAATATGCTATTGCCCATATATCTGAAGAAAGGGGCTTCGTGCCAGGCGGCTGAAAAATTACTCCACAGCGCATCCTTAGGCCAGATTGTGGGCGGAGACTGCCAGATTTCATCATTGGTTTTTAAGGCGCTGGTGACCATCCAATAGAAGGGGAAGGCCATGATCAGTGCAATAGCTGTAAAAAATAGATGGCGGGTCAGCTTGCCCACGCGTACGATCGTTGCATTCATCAGTCGTTCTCCTTTACAGCAGTTGTTATTGATAATGGGTTGTCCGTTTACTAACCTCTAGCGAGACTACGGATAGCAGCATACATATAAATACCAGAACCATTGCGACACTAGAGGCTTCTCCAATCTGAAAGGCTTCAAAGGCAGACTGATAATACATATAGAGCAAGGTGCGTGTTGATCCTGAGGGTCCACCTTGTGTAAGTACGTTAATCTGGTCGTAAGCCTGTAACGCCCCGATGATCTGTACGATGAACAGAAACAGTGTCGTTGGCGAGATTAGCGGTAAAGTAATACGGCTGAATTTTTGAACAGCATTTGCTCCATCCAGTTGAGCTGCTTCCAGCAGATCCGTAGGGACATTGCGTAGTGCCACCAAGTAAAAAATCATCGCCCAGCCTACCGATTTCCATATTGTCACGAGCAGAACGCCAAGCAGCGCCCATTTAGGGTCTTGAAGCCAACCGATTTTTTCTAGACCTAAGAGGTCAAGTACAGTATTGGCAAGGCCGATTTCGGGTTCATAGATCCAGGACCAGACAATGGATACAGCCACGGTCGGCGTGACCCAAGGGGAGAACAGCAATACCTGATAGAGGGTGGACCCTTTCAGCTTCCCGTTCATCAGGAGTGCTAGTCCAAGTTCGATCAGAATAACGGGCAGCACACTTCCGGCACAGAATAACAGAGTCACTCTAAGTGCTTTATAGAAGGCAGGATTGCTGAACAGATCCAGATAGTTGGTTAGTCCGACAAAGGTTTTCTCAGGGCTCATGAAGTCCCATTCGGTAAAGCTGAGATAAAATACATAAAGTAATGGCGCTAGCCAAAATACAACGAATGGAATCATTGCCGGCAAGGTGAAGAGCACCGGTTTCAACTCCCCTATAAATCTCGAACGTTTCATTATTCTGTCGATACCCCATTCCATCTTCTGTTTTTTGCGGTATAATTCTGAGGAAAGCTCTTCCGTTCAAAAAAAATTGTACACTCATCGAGCGGCTGCGTGGTCAAGTGGACGTAAAGATCGATGCGAGATTATGTAAAAAATTAAGAGATTAGCGCAGGTAGTTGCTATTTTGTGTAAAATAGAAGGGTAGATTCTAAGTGGAATGAAGGTGCAGCTATGAAACAGGTAGCCTTTGGTGAAGAGAATAAAGACTTATCTCCACGCGAGCAGCTGCTGCGTCCGATGATCGATGCGATTGCTCAGACGATGGACCTATATGGTGCGAATTATTCATTTGGGCAGCTGTATGGAATTATGTTCTTTGAAGACCGTCCGATGACGCTTGAAGAGATGAAGAATGTGATGAATATGAGCAAGAGTAATATGAGCTATGGAGTCCGTTCTTTGATGGCCTCCAAGATGGTCACTAAGCTGGAGGAGAAGCGGGACCGAAAGGATCTGTATGCAGTGGAAACAGATTTCTTTCAGACCTTTAAGAACTTTTTTGGGATGAAGCTACAGCGGGAGATTGATGTCATGAAGCACGCTTTAGACGTTGTCATTCCTGAGCTGGAGGGATTGGTTCAAGCCGTGGATACGTCTGAGGAGGAGCGGCAATTCTGCCTGAAGGATCTGGAGAAGCTGGAGCATGCCGTTCAATATTATCATTGGCTGCAGCAGTTCGTGGACGAGCTTGGGGAAGAGAATTACTTCGCAGATAAGAGAAGGTCCTAGACCGTCTACAATCACATATAGATGTACATAATTGTATATAGATCTCCATTTTTGCGGGGTGTTCCTTAAGCCGGTTCAGGCTTGAGGTTCGCCCTCTTTTTTATGATAAAGAAACAAAAATAAGAAGAAAATGTAACCAATAGCAGGTGGAACTTCCATAAAATATATAGTTACATAGGGACAAGAAATGTTGTTAAGGAGATTCTGAGATTGAAAACAAAAAAATATATGCTGCTTGTTGTCATAGTTCTACTGCTGAGCTTTGCTGCTATTTTGAATACACAACGTGAACCTTCAACAATTATTATTAACGTAAATGGTCAAATGATAAAGACGATAGCTGCCAACCCTGCCTCGCCTGATGATCTTATGATCCCGAAGGCGGTAGCTGAACAGGCACTAAATACACAAATCGGCTGGCAGAAATCCGGACCTCTTCCAAAAGGTATTTACTACAGAGATCAGGTGGCTGTGCTGATGTATCATCATCTTTCTGAGAAGCCCATGCCACAGTTTCCTTGGGTGTTATCGGTTGATCGGTTTGATGATCAAATGAATCTGCTGAAGCAGGAAGGTTTTCATGTGATCAACATGGCGGAATACCGTGAATTTATGCTGAATAACGGCGCAGTTCCGGACAATGCAGTGCTGCTGACCTTTGATGATGGATATGAGAGTTTCTATAAATTGGCGTTCCCCGTTTTGCAAAAATACGGATATACAGCCGTTAATTTTGTTATCGTATCTACAATAGATCACCCAGATCCGAATAGCGTACCGAAGCTCACTTGGGAGCAAATGCGGGAAATGAAGCATGCTGGGATGGGATTTTATAGTCATACCTATGATTTGCACCATTATGGGATTGTCGATGCCGAGGGCGGGCAGCGGCCAGCTGCAAGTGCCTTGTTATATGTTGATGATGAGAACAGGAATGAGATGAATGTCGAATACTACAGCAGAGTTACACGTGATCTGGCTAAGGCGGAGCAAAGGCTGAAGAAAGAATTGGGCAATACGGATTCGGCGATTGCTTTTCCTTATGGGTCCTACAATGACAGATTGCTGGCTGTTTGTGATTCGCTGGGGATTTCACTGACCTTCAAAATTGAGGATGGGATTAACACCAGAGCGGATCGGAATGCCGCACGAATTAACGGGGGAAGTGAGACACTTACCGCTGCGTTGACGCTTGATCAGATGAAGCATATCGATTTGCCTATGGAATTGACCTTGAACAACCAAAAGGTGAATATGGTAAGAAATTCTCCTGAAATGAGGAAGGGAACCTTGATGGTTCCATTTCATCAATTATGCAAAGATCTGCATATAGATATGAAATATGATCCGAAACGCCGAATCGTTGAATTGACTCATATGGATGCAGGAGCATGAAAAGTGTCACTTTTATTGATGATGAGATTACAAAAAGTGAGTAAATTCGTCATTTTAGGCGAATCACTAGTTGCTATAAGTGAATTCCTTACTGTAGACTATAAACAGAGTACTAATTGGTAAGCGAATGGAGAGAACTGATGGAATTGTTTAAGCGTTATTACGCAAATTTAACGGTCCGGCGTTTTTTGATTTTAGGATTGGTTGCTCTACTGCTATTCAGTATTAGAGATATGCTTAATTTGGTACTGTTGACGTTTTTGATTGCGTATGTAATGAATAGCTTTCAAGTGCTGCTCACGAAGCGCATTAACAAATATGTAGCAGTTAACAGCAAAGTGATTATTGTTATTCTATACCTTGCCTTAATCGCTGTAATTGTCATAACCCTCGTTAATTATCTGCCTAAGGTTTTCATTCAGATTAAACAGTTAACGAATTTTTTGACCAATTTGACCCCTGAGAACATCCCGCAGAATGATATTGTGCAGTATATATTCGCCCAGCTTAAGGATTTGAACTATCAGTCGTATATGAAAGACGGTATTGAATATGTCTTGAAAATAAGCAATTGGGGCACCAGCTTTGTTTTATCAACCATTTTGAGCTTTGTATTTATACTTGAGAAGAACAGGATCGTTAGTTTCACTTCCCGCCTTAAAGAGAGCAAAATCTCTTGGTTCTATGTAGAGCTTGAGTATTTTGGCAGAAAATTTATCTCCTCTTTCGGAAAAGTGATCGAAGCACAAATTCTGATCGCGTTGTTTAATACATGCTTTACGGTGATCGGACTCTGGATTTTAGGTTTTCCTTACCTTTTCGCATTATCCATTATGATCTTCTTGCTTAGTTTAATTCCGGTTGTAGGTTTTGTTATCTCGCTAATCCCACTTTGTATTATTGGTTACAATATTGGTGGCCTAGTCATGACTATCTATGTACTGGCAATGATTGCCGTGCTTCATTTTGTAGAAGGCTACTTCCTAAATCCTAAACTGATGTCATCCAAAATGAATTTGCCTATGTTCTATACGTTTATCGTGTTGTTATTCTCTGAGCATTATCTCGGGGTTTGGGGTCTGATTCTGGGGATTCCGATCTTTGTATTCTTCCTTGATATTCTGGAGATTAACAGAGAGAACAAGATAGGGACTTAGGGATTCTGTTATAAAATAAGTATTAAATATACAAAACCCGGCTAAATGGAAGATCCATTTAGCCGGGTTTTTTGTGTATGTTACAGCGTCGCTGTATGTATTCCCTTAACCGAAGGAAGTATGGACACTATCTGAAACGATGTCCCTCAGCTCCGCTTTATATGCCGCATACTGCTCGGTTGTTATGCTTCCAGCGGCTAACCGTGAATCCAATTGATCCGTTAGCTGGGCAACCTGTAGATCGATTACAGCTTCAATATCTTGGCCTTGTTCTGATGCAATATCTTGAAGTGACTTACCGTCATATATGGCCTCGTATAGATCCTCGTCCGTTGGCTGGTTAAGTACCTCCAATAATTCGTCTTGATCCGCGACCTCTGCCGTGGACCATTTTACAGGCGAACTTGCATTAGCGGTAAGACTAGTCCAAGCATTTCCGAAAGACATCACTACAACTACCGTTCCGACTATGATCACTCTTTTTATATCCATTAGAGTCCTCTTTTCTTGTTCTGCAATAACTTATCTTGCTTAAGCATCCGTCTAAAGTATCGTTTAAAATGGGTTCTAACTAGTTATATTGTAACCCGCGAAGCTGAACTGAAGCTTAAGCAATATTAAAAATAACCTAAAGATTTAACACGGCTATGATATAGCGATAATACACCGCAGGTATACTTTCCAGATGAGCTTCATTGCATATTTATGCATTGAATCACAATCAAACAAATGGGGAGTGTTCGGAGTTTTGAGAATAACAGCAAAAGCTAAACGTTTATTTTCCAGCATAATTGCCAGCAGTTTGATGTTGGGAATCATGGCTCCAGCAGGATATGCCGAAGAGCAGCAGCTGGAGACGGAGCAGACATCTTCCGAATTAGAGGCGCATTTTGATGAACAGGTTGAGCTCGACACGCTTTTAAGTCAACCGACTGTAATGGCAGAGGTGTACGCGGTACCTCATAATCCAGGAGCGCTACTGATTACAGAAGTTGTTCCGGATACTAAAAATGTAAAAGGGACAGATGGAACCTCTGTAGATGGTTACGAGTTTGTTGAAGTCTACAATAATACGGACAAGCCGGTTAATTTTAAGGATTATTATTTCTTTTATAATGACAAAGATACATGGGCACCTAATGGTGATGCTGTAATACCGGCGCATGGAAATATTGTTTTCTGGATTATGAATGGCAATAATCTGAATGTTCCTACGGAGGATTTCATCAAAAACTTTAATCCTTCTGCAGCTTTGCAGGAAGGAGTGAATCTGTTCCGGATCAACGGTGGCGGGGGGATGGCTAACACTTCTGCGCGTAATTTACAAATTAAAAGCAAAGCAGGAGATACGCTAATTGTTTCTGCTTCCTATGGAAAAGAACAGGTGAAGGAGAATAACGGGATCTTCTATCAATACTTGCAAGCAGATAGCTCCGTTATGAACCTCATGGTGAATTCGGGAACGGTTGTGGCTACGCCTGGAACCGTAGAGGCAGAACAAGTGCCTGAGCTAGTTCCTGGGAACAAGCAGCCAGTGATTGAACATATTGCACAGAGTAGTGTCGATCCAGCCGATCTCCCTATCAGTGCGAAGATTACTAATCTGGAAAGCGGGGCAGATGGATCACTGCCTGTAGTGAAGCTACAGTATGGCTCTCCTTCTCAGGCGAAAGATACGGTAATCACCATGACTTCAAAAGGTGGGGATGAATATGCGGCAATGATTCCTGCAGCTGCGCTGGAAGAGCCGGAGCTGCATTACAGCATCCGCGTTAATAATGTGACAGAGAGTTATTCTGTTCATGTGAACCTGCCGGCGTTCGATTCGAATAATGTGCCGCCGTTGTTAATCACAGAGCTGCTGCCGAATTCGACGAATGTAAAAGGAACGAGCAGCGACGCTTTTGAATTCATTGAGATCTATAACAATACTGATGCACCTGTTAATTTCAAGGACTACAAGGTCTATTATCGTTATCCTGATAAAGGTAACGCTTCCGATGTGAAGTGGCCTTCGACGCCAGAGAACTTTCTGATTCCTGCACAGCAGTCCGTGGTGTTCTGGGTTATTAATAGTGCCAATAGTACTTACACTGCTAATGATTTCAATACAGAATTCAACACAAACTTAATTGAAGGCACCAATCTCTTTTTGATCAAAAGCGATGGTATGGCGAACTCTGGCCGCCGGGCAGTCGTAATCAAGAGCAATACGGAGAAGGAGATTTCCTCTGCGTATTATGATGCTGACCTCACCTACGATGGTGGAGCTAAAGGTGATGACACCAAAGAGAATAAAGCCCTTCTATATAAGTATCCTGTGAATGGGCTGAGCAAAATGCTCAAGATCAGTACGGGGTCAGCCGTTCCGTCACCAGGCCAGACGGATGTAACACAACTTCCAAACACACCGATCCATGTGGAGCCGGATACAGAGAAACCAACAGTAGAAGATCTGACCGGCGTAACGGAGATTGATCAGTCGCTGGGTCTCGATTTGAAGGCTTTTGCTGATGACAATAAAGCTGTTACTTCTGTGGAAGTTAGAGTGTCTTCGGACAAGCAGCCGGAAGCTGTTAGCCACAATCTATCCCAAGACTTCAACGACAGCTTGTATCACTTTAATTTGACCTCTGCGGATTTGATTGGCAGAAATGAGATCCAGTATTACTTTGTTGTTTCTGATGGAACGAATGAAACACAATCTCCAGTAATGAAAGTAAAAGTTACAGGAGGACAGGATCAATCACCCCTTCGTTTGAATGTGAAGGAAGGGCAGTTGATCAATGGCTCCGTGACCGTAAAGGGAACCTCTGCCACCGCTAAGGCTGATGTCTTAGGCTTGAGCATTGACAGTAAGTTACTGGGCAATAACGAGGCATATAATGCACTGGAGAATGATGCCTACTTTGTATTTGAAGCTAAAAATGTGGACTATTATTTTAAAAATGCGATCACGATGGGACCGGAAGAACTAGGAGATGCCAGTATTCTGTATACCTTTATGGACCCGATTACTACGTATACTACATTGACTTTTCCTATTTCTTCTGCCGCTTTAAAAAAGGGTACGGATAATGTGATTTACATTCGGGCGGGCTCTAAATCATCTCCATTTGATCCTCGTCCTGAGGAGAATAAGGATGATTTTGAAGTGAAAAATGTTCGTCTCCTGCTGGCAGATGGTACCGAAATTTGGGATCCGGCTTATGCAGAACGTGATAAGGAAATCAAGATGGGGGACAGCGCAGGTAAGCATGAATCCCTCGGCTTCCAGTTTGATCTAAAAGCGGATTTGTTCCGTTCAAAGGCGTACAACTGGAATACTAAGGAAGCAACTGACGGAGAACATAAAGTAACGCTTACCGAAGGTGAAGCGAAAGTATCATCAAACGTAATTGTCGACAACACGCCACCATCCATCAAAGCATCAATAGAAGAGGGACAAACTTACCGTGGCAATTTTGAAATTGCTGCTGAAGTTAAGGATACTTATGCGGGTGTAGATAAGGTCAGCGTGAAGCTGGATGGTAATGTTATTGAACTGCCCTATGCTACTTCATCCGGGAAGTTGTCGGCTGGGGATCATACGCTTTCTATCACAGCCTTAGATAGGATTGGCAATCAGGCAGAAAAGGTCATTACATTCCATGTACCGAATGAGAATCCATTTGCGCCACTGCTTATTTCTCCTACAAACTGGGAGACCGCTGTAGGTACTAATCCGACTTTAAAGGTTAAGGTTGAAGATCCTAATCAGGATAAGATAAACGTTACCTTCTTTAGAGGATTTAAGTACGATGCTAACCATCCGGAGCAAGGCTTTGCTGGGTTTATAAATGCATCCGATACAGAGCCGCCGAAACAATCCGTACCTGCGGGCGAACAAGCGCTTAGCAGTGATGACTACAGTAAAATAAGTGCGGTGGACGGACAATATTTAATTAATGATGCTGTCGATCAATTCCCTTATCAGCGTTATGAAATTAAGCTGGATGAGTCGGTTAAGGCGTCAGATCGTGTAGATATTGAATGGAAAGGGAATTCGTTGCCGGGACGTAAAGTAAGTCTCTACGCATGGAGTCCAACTCAACAAAAATGGGTACAGCTGGATCATTTAATCGCTGGAACAGAGGATTTTGAGCTGAAATCCACGGTTACAGCTGGAGAATATGCTAATGGAAATAGCATTGCAGTAATGGTTCAGGACGAAATTGCTTCGGTGGCTAAGACAGCACCAACAGTAACACAAGATACGTATGACTTTTCTTTTGTATGGATGTCTGATACACAATATTATTCACAGAGCTACCCTTACATTTACCGTAAAAATGTAGAATGGATAGCTGACAACAAAGAGAGCTTGAACCTGAAGTATGTTATTCATACAGGAGATATCGTGGATAAATCCTATCAGGAGTATGAGTGGAAGGAAGCTGACCGGGACATGAAGGTTCTGGAGGAAGCTAACATTCCTTATGGTGTTCTTGCGGGTAATCATGACGTAGGCCATCAAACCGGGGATTACACGAAATTCTGGGAGTATTTTGGAGAGTGGAGATTCAAGAATATGCCGACCTTCGGTGGCTCTTATGACAACAACAGGGGCCATTACGATTTAGTGTCTGCGAACGGAAATGATTTTGTTATTGTATACATGGGCTGGGGATTGGCTGAGGAAGAAATCGAATGGATGAATGAGATCGTTGCCCGTTATCCAGAGCGTAAAGCGATTCTTTGTCTCCATGAATACTTGCTGGTTTCTAATAACCGTGCACCTATTGCGGATAAGATTTTTGAGATGGTTGTGAAACCTAACAAAAACGTAATCGCAGCACTGTCCGGCCATTATCATGATGCTGAGCTTAAGGTAGACGAGCTGGATGATAACGGTGACGGTATTCCAGACCGCAGTGTCTATCAAATGCTGGCAGATTACCAAGGCGCTGAAGAAGGGGGACTCGGCTATATCCGTCTGCTTCAGTTCGATGTTGCTAATAACAAACTTCGCGTGAAGACTTATTCGCCTTATTTGGATGATTATAACTACTATGATGAAGACGAATATCCAGGCAAAGATGAGTTCGTTCTGGATCTGGATTTACAGCCTGTGACTAAACGTGTGGCTACCGACTATATCGGAGTCAAGGTTTACAGCGACCAGGAAATTGCGGCCAATCCACAAGTAGAGAGTGGCGCGGAGACTCAGGTCACTTGGAGTAAGCTGAATCCGGATAGCTACTACCAATGGTATACAAAGGTTGAGGATGATCACTCCGGTAGTGTGCTTTCAGATATCTGGGGCTTTTACACTGGAAAAGAGGATGTGATGCCGACACCAGAGGTGACACCAACACCAACACCGACACCAGAGGTAACGCCGACACCAGAGGTATCGCCATCGCCAGAAGTGACGCCGACACCAGCACCAGAGGTGACAACGGCACCTCCGGTAGTTTTACCAGTGCCAACAGTGACTCCGACGCCTACAGCCACACCTGGAGCGGGAAAGGGAAACATTGAACTGGCATTAGGAAGTAATGGGACGTATACAGCTGATCCGTCAGCCTTGAAGAAACTGATAGAGGAAGCTGCTACAGGGGGAAGCCTAAAGATTAGCGCAGGCGGAGCAACCTCGGCTCAAGATCAGATTAGAATTGCTCTTGATGCAGCCGCTGTTCAACAGGCTGTCGATAAGAAGTTGAATTTGAATATTGTTTCATCTAACGTTACCTTGAGCGTACCAACAAGTTCCTTACCAGCCATTCCGGCAGGCAGTGATATGCTGCTACTAAGCATTGATACGAGTATGATATCTGTACAGGCCAATGACGCTGGAATGAGTCCATTCAGAGCTAACGTTACGCTGAACCTCAGTACATCTGCAGGAGGCAAAGAAACGGCTATCCACCAGCTTAAAGGTGCTGTTACGATTACCTTGACGCTGACTAAGGAACAGCTTGCTAAGCTTGATACAGATTTTGCGGGTGTCTATTATGTAAATGGCAGCACGTTGGAATATTTGGGTGGAGTGTTTAAGGATAATACCGTTACCTTCACAACAAATCACTTTTCCTCCTTTGCGGTACTGGAATACCATAAGCAATTTAGGGATACTGCTGGTCACTGGGCAGAGTCGTATATTTCCAAGCTGACGGCTAAGCATGTGATTAAAGGGATCGACGATACGCATTATGGACCACAGGCGAATGTAACCCGTGCAGATTTTGTTACACTGGCCGTTCGTTCTCTCGGATTGGATGAAGCAAATGGGGCTATCGTACAGAGTGCTTTTGCAGATGTATCTAAAGATGCTTATTATGCACAGTCGATAGACAAAGCTGTCCAGCTTGGATTGATCCAAGGCAGTGATGGCAAGTTCCGACCTAAAGATGCGATTACTCGTGAGGAGGCGGCAGTTGTCCTGCAGAAACTGATGCAGTATAAAGCAGGATTGCAAGCTTCCGTTGCTGCTGCTGCAAGCTTTAAGGATATGAATAGTGTATCTGAGTGGGCGAAGCAAGCGGTAATTGATTTGCAAGCAAAGGGAATCCTTGACGGCAAGGGCGACAATAACTTTGATCCTCGTGGCAAAGTGACCCGTGCTGAAATCGCAAAACTGTTATATGGAATAATCAAATTATAAGATAGGTTGGCAAAGGCAGGCAGAGGTGACTCTGGCCTGCTTTTTGTCTTTTTTGCGTGTAGTCTCCTTTTTCTTCTATGTAAAAAGGAAATTTCCACTATTCATATGATTTTTCATATATAATATTTTTGAATTAATTTTTAATTTTCAGAATCTTTCAAAATAAAAGATAAATTGCAAGGGAAGCTGGCATTGTCTCTTCTCTAGTACCGTTTTTGTTAGCAGTTATTCAGCTCTTTACGGCACTTCTTCCGCTTGGCGCAGGGCTTGGCATTCATTTATGGGTGCTTGTACTCCTCATCCTGTTATTCACCGACCCCTTCTTCTTTACGTATCAATATCCAACATACTGACCGCTGGCTTGGACTCATTCCATAATACATAGATTGGAGATACCGACTTTGAGAATGAAGTTAGCACATATCCTCCTTTTGCTTACTGCGGTTTTTGCGTTCCTTCTGTATCGGGGAAGCCTTGATTCTATCGATCAGCAGTTACAAGATCGTGTGATGCAGCACGAGAGAGATGTGGATACTACGATTGCTATCATCGGGATTGACGATCAGAGCTTGGAGGACTTCGGTAGCTGGCCATGGAGCAGAAATGTTCATGCCCAGCTCTTGGATACACTCTCCGAGGGCCATCCTGCAGTGATCGGCTTTGACCTCACATTCCCAGTGGGCTCGGAGGATCCGGAGGCAGATGCCGAATTCGCTGCGGCTGTCGCACGAGCGGGGAATGTAGTCCTGCCTGTATATGGCACGTTTGCCCCAAATACTGAGCAGGGGAAGATCGAAGCGTTGGAGTTATCCCAGCCGTTTGAGGCTTTAAGAGAGGCAGCGGCTGCGACCGCCCATATCAATACCATTACCGACATGGACCATGTGGTGCGTAAAGCTCTTTTTTCTTTTGACTATGAAGGTAAACCTATTAACAGCTTGTCATGGACACTCTATCAGAAATATCGAGAGGCGATGGGGGGGACTGCGGATCCGCAGAAGCTACCTTTAGATAAGTTTGGGCGCTTCTATATCCCCTATTCAGGCGGCAAGGGTGATTTTGAAGAGATTCCCTATACGGCGGTGCTTAACGGGGAGGTTTCTCCATCCTATTTTGAGAATAGAATTGTGCTTATCGGGCCGTATGCTACAGGGTTTAAGGATGACTTTCTAACCCCGATCAGCGGTAAAAACACTTTATATGGCGTGGAAATACATGCGAATATTATTCAATCGCTGCTGGACAATAATTATAAACGCGTGCTGGATTGGAAGTGGAACGAAGTAGTTTTGTTACTAGCTGCACTCCTGGCATATCTACTATTCCGTAAAGTGAAGATGCTATATTCCTACGCTGTCATTGCGGTCATTATTGCACTCCTTATTTTTGCAGGTCGTTATTTCTATGATCAGGGAATGGTGATTTCACTAGGTTATGTGATTCCGTTTCTAATTATTAGCTGCATTGTCGTGATAGGGTTTCAATATTTAGAAGAACTGATGGAGAAACGTAGGATTACGGATATCTTTGGCCGATATGTTGCCCCGCAAGTTGTGGATCAAATTCTTAAGAAGGGTCAAGAAGGATTGAAGCTGGGGGGGAGCCGCAGAGAGCTAACCTTGTTGTTCGTGGATATTCGCGGGTTTACTCCGTTGTCGGAGGCTGCTGAACCTGAGGAGATTGTGGAGATTTTGAATGAGTATCTGGATCTCACCGCAGGTTGTATTTTTAAGTATGATGGCACATTGGACAAGTTTATCGGGGATGCCACGATGGCGATTTTTAATGCTCCATTGCTGCTGGAGGATCATCCGATGCAAGCGGTGAAGGCGGCGTGGGCGATGAAGGAAGGCTCGGCTGCAGTGGAACAAAAGCTGTTCGAGCGTTTTGGCTTAGTCGTGAAATTCGGCATTGGGGTGCACACTGGCCCAGCTGTATTCGGGAATATTGGCTCAAAGACACGGATGGATTATACAGCGATTGGAGACACCGTCAACACGGCGGCCCGTCTGGAAAGCAATGCGAAGCCTGGACAAATCCTCATTAGTGAAGCTACCTACGCTTTTGTAAAAGATAGAGTATCAGCTGTTTCATTAGGAGAGATCAAGGTAAAGGGCAAGGAGCAGGGAATCAGTGTCTATGAATTGGAGGGATTGAGATGAAGTCGTTAAAGCTTACACTGGCATTTATTCTTTTGTTCAGTATTCTTTGGCCAGCGGTTGTCACAGAGGCGAAGGATAGCGTCAAAGTGGGGAAAATAACTGCGGTCTCAGGCAAGTCAGAGGTGAAGAAAAGCGGAGGAACCAAGAAATTTAATGCTTTCAAAGGGATGGCGATTACGCAAGGCGATACGATTATAACAGGCTCGGACGGACAAATCAGCCTCGACCTTGATGCCAACAAAGAAGTTACGATCGGAGCAAACACTACGCTTACCATCAGCCAACTAGTCGAAAGTGCCAAAGCGCTGGGCGGTAAGACAAGTCTGAAGCTTCAAAATGGGCAGGTCCTGATCAAGGTGAAAAAGAAGCTGGAGGGTGACTCCCGGTTTGAGATTGAGACCCCGACGGCTATTATGGGCGTTATGGGCACAGAGTTTTTTGTTAGCGTTAATAGCCAAGGAAATGTAGTCCTTAATGGTGGGGCAGGAATTAACGGCGATTATTTGGGAGTTCTGGAAGGAACAGTTCATGTAGTTTCGCCTGTAGATGCTACTCTTTCTCAATTAATAGGAGCCTCCCAACAGCTTATTATAGAGAATCAACAATGGATACAGGGGCAGTTGTCCCTGAATGTATTGCCGCAATTTGCGTTAGAGCAGCATTTGGAATATCTGAACGAAGAAGGGAAATTAACCGAAGCAATAAAAGATCAGTTCGATCGACTATTTGAGCAAATAAAAGCTACTATGCCTGTCCACCCACCTATACCATCAATTCCACCTAAGATTAACTATGATCTATCTAGTCGGGCTCCCTTAGATATAACGAAACCAACACCACCGATGCCGACGCCAACGCCGAAACCGACGCCAACACCGGAACCAACGCCGAAACCGACGCCAACACCGGAACCAACAGCAACGCCAACACCGGAATCAACAGCAACACCAACGCCGGAACCGACAGCAACGCCGACGCCGGAGCCGACAGCAACGCCGACGCCCAATCCGCTTGACGCGCCTGAGCTGAACCAGCAGGAATTTAGAGAACATATCTATGACTATCTCGTCCGTAATAATGAGATTGCTTTGCCGTTTACGGCACCTTTAGCCTTTAATATCGCAGATGACTCTAATCCTAATGCTGCGAGGGATGGGGTGAGTGTTACTTTGAATCAGAGTGCGGACAAGCTCGATTTAGGAGAGGTATACATTCGAGAGAATGAGCTTATCATTCAACTGCGGGAATCACTTCCTTATAAGTCATTCGTTCAAATCAAGGTTAACGGTGGTTTGTTAAAGAATGCCCTTACCGGGGGGCAGGTACAGGAAGAGGATCAACAGATAGCAGACGGCGGGTTTTACTTTGAAGGAGAGATCACTCCGAGTTATTTTAATCATACGGGTCCTATAGGTGAAGATGAAGCGCCGGAATTTATCATCCATTCGCTAGGTTATGATGTAGGGGAGATTAGATATCGTTATGAATATGATCTTGGAGATCCATTACCACTAGAAGATACGGATTATGTACTGGATCGGAATGATGAGAATACCTTTGTGCTTAAACTTACTCCAGAATTTTTGAATAGACTAACTCCCGAACCTTATAACGTTATCATTCCTCTGGTGAGGATTGAAGATACTGAAGACGGCCCTGTACAGGTAATAGTAGACACGCTTAAGATCAGCTTATCTTTGTTATTTTAAAGGCGCAATAACCTTCGGGAGGAGAAAATAACGTTATGAAAAAAGAACTCATCTCCATCGCTTGCGGAATTATGCTTATAAGCGCAGCCCTACCTAATATCGTAGCCGCAGAGGTATTGCAGCCCATAAGTGGTGACATTCAAGGGAGTATAGTCCAGAATGTTTCGTCTAATGTTGGACTCTCTCTTAAGCAGCCATTGGGAGTAGCAACAGTGCCTGGCAGCAATGACCTCATTATTGTGCAGTCAGCAAGCGGCACAATTAGCAAGTGGAGTAACGGAACCCTACAGACGATAGCGGGAAAAGGTAACACTGGGTATAGTGATGGGCAGTCGGCAGAGGCCTTGTTTAATCATCCGACGTACACCGCCGCTGACAGTAAAGGTAATATCTATATCAGTGATACCGACAACCATGTGATTCGCAAAATAGAGGGAGGCACAGTCTACACCCTTGCAGGAACGGGAGTCGCCGGGTACAAGGATGGACAACCAAACGCGGCGCAGTTCAGCTCTCCGGGTGGCCTAGCCATAGACAGCAATAATAACTTATATGTAGCGGACACACTTAATCATGTGATTCGTAAAGTTACTCCAGATGGGGTCGTTACTACATTTGCGGGTCAGCAGGGGAATGATGGTGCTTATCTGGATGGAGCGGTAGCTTCGGCAAAATTCAATGAGCCAGTGGGTCTTACGTTTGATGAGTCCGGTAATCTCTATGTAGCTGACAGCGGAAACCAGATGATACGGTTGATTAAAGGCAGTAAGGTTGAGACCTTTGCAGGCAAATCAACCACAGTTGACCCTGTGACTGGCTATATGGCTGGAGGATTCCAGAATGGAGACCGACTGTCTGCTCTATTCAATCGTCCACGGGGACTGGCTTATGCTGATGGAGTACTGCTGATTGCTGATAGTCTGAATCATCGGGTTCGGGCTATTCAGAAGGACGGCAAGGTCATTACAGTCGCAGGACAAAGTACCGCGGGAGATCGGGTCGGGGCTTTGGACGATGTAATGTTTAATCAACCTTCCGGTATCGCTCTTGTGTCCGGGAAGCTGTATGTGACGGACACGTTAAATAACAAATTGAAGGTATTAGATCTCGATGTACAGGCCCTTAAGCCACTGCGTAGTGAAGCTGATCTGCTTGATGCCGTTCCGCTGCTGCCAGCAGGTAAAAACATGCAAGTATGGTTGGACGGAGTGCAAGTGAAATTAAATACCTCTAATCTGCCACTTCAGGAGTCGGGTAAAATATATTTACCAGTTAGAGCGTTATTTAGCTCATGGGGAGCGGACATTAGCTGGAACGCGGTCAACAAGGAAACCGTGATTAGCAAGGGGGATTGGACACTTTCCCTTAAGCCTGACGCAAGTCAGAAGGTACAGATCCTAAAAGGTACTTTATACGTGGCAGCCGATTATCTGCCCACCATTTCATCTTTTATGCAGGTATACGATGAGGACAGTCACGCAATTGTGCTGGAAAGTGGTCTATAAGCTTCCAAGTTGGAGGGCACCTTTGAGGGTGCTCTTTTTTTGAATATATAAAATACTTACTTGACAGGTAGGAATAAAGGGGTATATGATATCACCAATACTTAAACAGTAATTAAATGAACAGTGAAATAATTCAACTGAGCTGATTGGACCACCAAAGGCTCCCGTACTTTTCCCTTGTCAGGGGTAGGTGCTGGGAGTCTTTTTTTATGGGCTGATTGGGAGAAAGCAGAGGTAAGTAAGCCATGAGCGAACAATATTGGAGACAGCTGGAGGAGACAGATTGGGCATTTCGCAAGGCGGTTCGCAGATTCGTGAAAGAGCGGGATAAGGTCGCCGTAGCAGGCATCTCCTTACCAGGCATGCTGATTCTGCACAAAATCATTCGTGATGGTGAACAAAGGCTAGGAGACTTAGCGGATGAACTAGACTTCACCTCAGGTGCGATTACCGCATTGAGCGATAAGCTTGAGGCGGGTGGATATACCGTGCGCAGACGTAAAGAAGGCGACCGTAGAACGGTAATGCTGGATATTACGGATAAAGGCCGCAAGCTGGCGGAGCAGAACAGCAACATCGGAGAACGATGTATTTCGCTTTTGTTTGAGGGGTTTACGGAGGAGGAATTGGCGCAGCAAAATGACTTTTATCAGCGGATCATTAGCAATTTGGAAGGATTCTCGGATATCCTGCTGAAGCTCGCCAAGGAGAATGCAGAGACCTCTCCAACCCTTGAACAGAAGCCACGAACAACCACCAAAAAAAGTAATTATCTTAGCTACTAAAAATTGAACGTAGGAGAGATGAACGATGGGACATTCAACCATTTATCCAACTGGAGCAACCGTATATAACCCTAACAAAGCCTGGAGTGGCTATACCGTATTTCAAGCTGGTGAAGAAGGTGTTGTACTGATTGATATGAACGGTAAAGAGGTGCATTTGTGGAAGGGGCTGCTTGGATTTCCGGCTAAAATCTTCCCGGGTGGTTATGTGCTGGGCAGCACAGGAAGAAGAGATCCTAAATTCGGAATACAGGATAATGTAGATCTGGTACAGGTGGACTGGGATGGGAACATCGTGTGGAAATATAACAGCTATGAACATATAGAAGATCCGGGTTATGAACCCCTCTGGTATGCCCGCCAACATCATGACTATCAGCGCGAAGGCAATCCGGTCGGATATTTTGCACCGGGGCTTGAACCCAAGGTAGACAGTGGAAAAACGCTAATTCTTGCTCATAAAAACATCTACAATCCTCAAATCTCCGACAAACAATTGCTTGATGACACGATCCTTGAGGTGGACTGGGAGGGGAATATCGTCTGGGAGTGGGCTCCAAATGAACATTTTGATGAGCTAGGCTTTGATGAAGCGGCCAAAAATGTACTATTTCGTGATCCTAACTCACGCTCTTTCGGAAATCTAGGTGGTGGTGTTGGAGACTGGCTGCATATCAATTCGGCTTCTTATGTAGGACCCAATAAGTTTTACGATGCAGGGGATGAGCGTTTCCATCCGGATAACGTGATCTGGGATGCGCGTGAAGCAAATATTATTGCGATCACGGATAAGCGTACCGGAGCCATCGTTTGGAGAATCGGTCCGGATTACTCGCTGCCAGAAGTGAAGCATATCGACTGGATCATTGGCCAGCATCATGCGCACATCATTCCGAAAGGTTTGCCGGGAGAAGGCAACTTACTTGTATTCGATAACGGGGGCTGGGGCGGTTATGGTCTTCCAAATCCATCTTCTCCTTTTGGGCAAAAAAATGCACTCCGCGACCACTCGCGAATTCTGGAGATTAATCCCGTAACCCTTGAGATTGAGTGGCAATATACAGCGGCAGAAGCAGGTTTCTCTGTCCCAACCGATTCTTATAAATTCTACAGTCCATATATCAGCTCAGCTCAACGGCTTTTGAATGGCAACACCTTAATTACAGAAGGTTCTAACGGCAGACTCTTTGAGGTTACGCCAGAACATGAACTGGTATGGGAATATATTTCGCCATTTACGGACTCCAGAAATACCAACATGGTCTATCGTTCCTACCGTGTGCCTTATGCATGGGTACCACAGCTGGAAACGCCAGTTGAACAAGCGATTGAGCCAATAGACGTAACGCAGTTCAGAGTCCCGGGGTCTGCACCTAAAGGATCGGATTCTGTGGTAAGTGTGGCGACAACCCTGCCCTTTGTTGAAGGAGCTGCTTGTGTGGCGACGACGGATGAAGGCAGCAGCCGCAAGGTAAATTAACAAATTTGAGGAGATGTGTCGGTTGAAAAAATCATGGATCAGCTCAAGCTTTCTGCTCTTATCTTTATCAGTGGTTATCCTTTTATCGGGCTGCAGCTCCAAGGGCGACGCGGCTGCCTCTAATGCCGCTAAAGAGGGAGCGGCGAACAGCAAAGCAGAGACATTAAAGATAAAAATTGCTGACATCAATACGAATCCCACTTTTCGGGTGGCACTAGATAAAGGCATCTTTGCCAAACACGGGATTGACGCTGAACTGGTCAACTTTGGTTCCCCTGCGGAAGGTGTAAATGCCCTTTTTATTAAACAGGTGGATGTGGCTTTTGGGGCAGACTTCCCCTTGCTGAACGCAGTGGCGAAGGGCGATTATGCTATTATCGCCTCGGCGGGATTAGCGACTGATGAAGCGTCCACTGAATGGAAATTGTTCGTACAGGACGATATTCAGAAGGCTGAAGACTTGAAGGGGAAGAAGCTGAGTTTCATACGCGGTACTTTCATTCCGTACCTTTGGGATGAATATTTGAAAGAGCATAATGCTGCTCTCAGTGATGTGGAGTTGATAGGACAGGGTGCCTTTGATGAAGCTTATATCGCTTTGAAGCAAGGTGCTGTGGATGGAGCATGGTTTTATGGTTCGGTTCTGAATGATAAGCTCTACGCGCTTAAAGGTGTTCATGAACTGACAGATATGTCTAAAACCACGGTTCGATTGGGGATGGGGATTGTAACGGGAAATGATTTTGCGACTAAGAATCCGCAAGGTATAGCGAATTTCCTAGCAGCGGTGAATGAAGCCGGAGCCTATGCTCAGGCTCACCCAGATGAGGTTGCTGATCTGATGTATAAGGAAGTGAAGCAGCCTAAGGAATCAACGATAAAAGATCTGCCGAATAATCCGTGGGCACTAGGATTTACTCAAGCAGCGTATGACAGTTTGACCAAGCAAAAGAAATATATGGTCGACAACGGAATCATTGAGAAGGATTTTGATCTGGATAGCAAACTGAATCTCGAGCCGCTGGCGAAGGCATTGCCAGAAGAGGTTACGTACAAGAAATAGGGGGAGTTCAGCATGTCATTATCTGCTAAGCAGCATACCATTCATATTGAGCAGCTCCGTAAAAGCTACAGTGAACCGACTGCTGGGGACGTTCACTACATTATAAAAGATGTAGATCTCGTAATTAAAGGTGGCGAATTCTTCGTTCTGCTCGGGCCGAGTGGTTGCGGGAAATCAACACTGCTGAATATGATCGCCGGCTTTGTCTCCAAATCCGGTGGGCATCTACGGGTGGATAATGTAGAGGTGAATAAGCCCGGCAGAGATCGGGCGGTTGTGTTCCAGCAGGCTGATTCCTCATTATTCCCTTGGTTAACCGTTCGTCAGAATGTGGAGTTCGGATTGCGGATGAAGAAAATCGCAAAGGTGGAACGGCATACAATATCGGATAGGTTCATCGGGCTTGTTGGGCTGAACGGGCATGAGGAGAAGTTCCCGAAGGAGCTGTCTGGGGGTATGAAGCAGCGTGTTCAGCTGGCTCGGGTGCTGGCGAATGATCCAGCGATTCTGCTGATGGATGAGCCATTTGGTGCACTGGATGCGATGACGCGCCGAACGATGCAGAAGGAATTGGTCAATATTTGGCGCCAGACACATAAGACGGTGATTTTTGTAACTCATGATATTCAGGAGGCGTTATTGCTGGGGGAACGAATTGGCATTATGTCCGTAGGACCGTCTTCTAATATTACGGATATTTATGATAATACACTGCCGTATCCGCGGGACGTAACCTCACCGGAATTCTACTCGTTATACAATCAAATTCAAGGTCATTTCGAAGAATAGGATAGGGTGAGACAGATGAGAAAATGGGTGGAGAAGAAGTGGGTTTCCGTAACCCTTCTATGGATTACCACGTTCTGCGTCTGGCAGCTTGGAGCTGTAATCTATGGCCCCGATGTGATCCCCGGACCATGGAGTACACTTAAGGGCGGACGGGAGCTGCTGGAAGACGGAACCTTGCTGCAATATATCGGGATTAGCTTTTACCGGGTGCTCATTGGTTGGGTACTCGGTAGTTTACTGGCGATTCCCGTAGGGCTAATCATTGGGAAGGTGAACTTGATCCGTATTTTTGCGGAGCCTTTCCTGAACTTTATCCGTTTTATCCCGCCGATTGCATTCATTACATTGTTCTTAGTATGGTTTGGTATTGGGGAGCAGTCGAAGATTGCGTTAATTATGTACGCCACCTTTTTTATCGTGGTGCTGAATACTTTAACCGGTGTGATGTCCGTGGAAGAGGACAAAATCCGCTCAGCCCGCAGTATGGGCGCCAGTGAGTGGCAAATTCTGATTCATGTGGTTGTTCCGGCGACGATCCCTTATATTTTTACGGGTATCCGGTTAGCGATGGGCACCTCATATATGGCGATTATCGGCGCGGAAATGATTGCTTCGAACGAAGGTGTAGGTTATCTGATCTGGAATTCCCGGTTGTTTTTCCGTACGGATTGGATCTTTGTCGGGTTGTTCTGCCTTGGCTTTATGGGCTTCTTTACGGATCGTCTTTTTGGCTGGTTCGGTAAGAAGGTGCTTTACAGATACGGTGTTGTCAGTGTGGCAGCGCGTAGACGGTAGTTATATTCATACATGTAAAACTGCCTGGAAATGTCGGGCAGTTTTTTACTTGGACTGAAGTTTATACGAATATTTTTTGTCATTGTAATTAAATTGGATGGAATCCAGTGATGAGGGATTAAGAGAATAATCATTTATTTTTTCTTTGTTGCCAGTCAGAAGATTATAAATATAAACTTCGTAACTATAGCTACCATCTGCATTTCCAGGAAGTATGGAAACCGATAGATAAAGTTTTTCTTTTTCATCAACTGCATAACTATAAAATTTACCTCCAGATGAATGGAATTGAGCAATTTCTTTATTAGATGTTGGATCGTCTACCTTCATCACCCAAGCTTGTTCTCGTATCGGCTGAGCTCCATCAGTGAAAATGGAAAAGGTATGATAGAGGATATAATCATCTAATCCAAAAACGCCGCTAACCACCAGAACAGCATCGCCATCATTTAAAGGTAACGTCAATAGCTTCTTGGACTTTTCTACAGCTAGTGATTTTTCATTAGGAGAACTTAAATAGAAAGTGAATGGCTCTGTTGGAAAATAAAATGGATTTGCTTCTGTTCCAGGGGCAATGTTCATTTTTGGGGCTGGCAACCATACGATACCGGCAGAGGTTTTGACAGCGTAGTTGTATTGTTCTGTATTCTGATCACGTAATGGGAGGGTGTAAAGATCACTGTTTATTTGAATGATTTTATTACTTGTATCTGGCGTGTTATTTTTAGGAGGAGTAGCTGCATTGTTGCAAGCTGAGATAAGCAAAGTACATAGAAATAAACCTGTTACCATCTGAATTTTTGTAAACAGCATTTTTCAAGCTCCTCTGAGGGTCATTTCTTATTATGAATAAATACTACTATACATCAGTAAAGTTCTATTTTAGTGTAATTAATGTAATTATTTTCATAAAAACATTTCTAAGGGAAACGGCGGTCATCTAAAAAAGACGACAGGTCGTTTCTTTTTATTTACAAATATTCCTATTCTCCTTAATGCCGCGAAAATAGTACACGCCTATACTGCAATTGGGTGCCTAACAGTTGGAGCATAAAGAGCCCGCAAATAAGAAATAGGAGTGAAGGGGAAATCATGAAAAAAGGGATCAACAATCAATTATCGATGGGTCTAATGTTATCCTTGCTCGTCCTGTTGCTTGCTGCTTGTGGAAATTCGGCCAAGGCTGAAGAAACAACGAATGGAAAGGCTGGCACCAAAGAATTAAGTCTGACTGAGATCGAGAGTAAAGCTAAAGAAGAGGGCAGTATCATCAGTGTAGGAATGCCGGATTCCTGGGCGAACTGGAAAGATACATGGAGTGATATGAACAGTAAGTATGGTCTTACACATTCGGATACCGATATGTCGAGCGCGGAGGAAATTGCCAAGTTTGATGCGGAAAAAGACAAACCAACGGCCGACATCGGAGATGTGGGGATTGCGTTTGGATCGGTTGCCGTGGATAAAGGGGTAACCCAGCCTTATAAAACATCCTACTGGGATGAAATCCCCGATTGGGCTAAGGATAAGGACGGGAATTGGATCGTCGGCTATCAAGGCACCATTTCTTTTCTGACTAACACTAAGCTCGTGGCGAATCCACCGAAGAGCTGGGAAGATCTGAAGAACGGTAACTACAAAATCATCGTTGGTGATGTAACCAAGGCTGCTCAAGCACAGATGGCTGTATTGGCCGCAGCAATTGCCTTTGGTGGCGACGAGTCGAACATTGAACCGGGGATTGCTTTTTTCGAGGATTTAGCTAAAAAAGGACGTCTCTCCAATGCAGAAGCTTCCCTTGCCAACATCGAAAAAGGGGAAGTAGAAGTTACCCTGCTGTGGGATTTCAACGCTTTGAACTATAGAGACCAGATCAACAAAGATGGCTTCGCGGTAGCCATTCCGAAGGAAGGCAGTGTCGTGAGCGGGTATGCAACGATCATCAACAAATATGCGCCGCATCCTAATGCGGCGAAGCTTACCCGCCAATACATTCTTAGCGATGAAGGACAGATTAATCTTGCCAAAGGTTACGCTCGTCCGATCCGTGACAGTGTAACGTTGCCGGATGATGTTGCAGCTAAGCTGCTGCCAAAAGAAGAATATGTCAACGCTAAGCCTGTTGGTGATTACAAGGTATGGGAAGAGACGGCAAAAACCATTCCTCAATTGTGGCAGGAACGTGTGCTTGTACATTTGAATTAGTATTCATTTCTCCCCAAAAAAGAAGCAGGGCGCCTTCGTCATGATGCCGTAAGGCGCCTTTGTTCTATTCCCGCGACAAGGAGCGAGTAAGATGAAACAAAGAAGCCGCGGTGTGATCCTGGCACTTATTCCATTTGCACTAATGGTGTTAGCCTTTCAACTGGTACCTATACTATCCATGCTGACGGGAAGCTTTCGCACAGCGGACGGAACGGGATTTACGTTAGGCAATTATCTGCATGCGTTGCAAAGTGCCTATTACATGCAGGCGATTAAGAACAGTCTGCTAATCTCCATAACCTCAAGTCTGATAGGGATCATTGTCGGACTTTTTTGTGCTTATTGCATTACCCGGTTTACCCCGAGAGTACGCGATAGACTTCTGATGCTGTCGAATATGACCTCTAACTTCGCAGGTGTTCCGCTGGCTTTTGCTTATATCATTTTACTCGGAAATAATGGGGTGTTTACACTCTTATTTAAACAGTGGGGCTGGAGTGTTTTTGCCGATTTTGATCTATATAGCTGGTCAGGTCTAATACTGGTGTATGTATACTTTCAGGTTCCGTTAGCCTTCCTGCTTTTGTACCCGTCCTTTTACGGAATTCGTGAGCAGTGGAGAGAGGCAGCGTCCTTACTGGGGGCTGGGCCTTGGCAGTTCTGGAAGACGATTGGCCTGCCTATTCTAACTCCGGCGATCTTCGGCACACTTGGAATTCTTTTTGCTAATGCAATGGGGGCTTATGCCACGGCTTACGCATTGGTTGGCGGAAATTACAATCTGTTGGCGGTACGTATCGGTTCACTGATTGCCGGAGATGTGGTTACACAGCCACAAATGGGGAGTACGCTTGCTGTTCTGCTTGGTCTGACTACGATTTTGGCGGTTTATCTGAACCATTTAATGGTGCGGCGTGCGGAGAGGTTCGGAACGAAAGCACTCAGTAAACCGGATGTGAAAATCAAAGCTTCCCGGCGTTTATGGACAGCTCGTGAGGAGGCAGGGCAATGAATATACGTAAAGCAGGCTTTGCTCCACGCACCTTCATGCTGCTGCTCATGGTGTATTTGCTGCTTCCTCTTTTGGCAACGGGCATTTATGCTTTTGCACAAGATTGGCAGAATACCTTGCTGCCCCGAGCTTGGACGCTGAATTGGTTTGGGGAAATGTTCGAGGATATTCGCTTTCTGGAGGCGCTTTGGACCTCGCTTTATTTATGCCTGATCAGCGTGGTGCTGAGTCTGGCCGTGATGCTGCCAGCTGTTTTTGTCATCACCCTCTATTTTCCGCGTTGGGAGAGCTTTATGAAAGGTATTGTTGTTTTGCCTTATGCGGTGCCTGGTGTTGTGGCTGCGGTAGGTCTTATTCGTACCTATTCCTCTGGTCCTTTTGATATCGCTGGAACAGCGTATTTATTAGTGGGGGCATATTTTGTGGTCAGCCTTCCCTATATGTATCAGGGTATTCGCAATAGTCTGTTAACGGTTAATGCCGTTGAACTGCTGCATGCTGCGGAGCTGCTTGGTGCCCGCCGAAGAACGGCCTTCGTGAATGTGATTTTGCCTAATATATGGCCTGGGGTTATCGTCTCTACACTGTTATCATTTTCAGTTCTATTCGGCGAATTTGTCCTTACGAACATGTTAGTTGGCGGACATATTCAGACGATTCAGGTATATCTATATCAAAGGGTTGGTGAAAGTGGACATTTAGCCAGCGCGATTGCGATCTCTTATTTTCTGTTTATTCTAATTCTTTCGATGGTACTCATGAAGCTCGGTAAAAAGATGGGAGGGGGCGTTAAGGGATGAATGATTATCTAAAGCTGCAGGGTGTACGCAAAATGTTTGGGAATACCTGTGTGTTAGACAATGTTGATTTGGAGATCCGTGAAGGTGAACTTGTGACACTGCTAGGCCCCTCCGGTTGTGGAAAAAGCACATTGCTACGCTGCATAGCCGGTCTTTCAGAGCTGGATGGCGGCAGAATTCTTTTGGAAAATAAAGATCTGGGAAGTTTGCCGCCCCGTAAGCGCGAGGTAGGAATGGTGTTTCAGTCTTATGCCTTGTTCCCCAATCTGACGGTGAGCCAAAATATCGAGTATGGAATGAAAATGCGGGGATTATCGAAATCAGCCCGCCATCATCGCTGCGCGGAATTGCTGGCATTGGTCGATCTGGAGGATAAACGGGATGTATATCCGCAGTCCCTCTCCGGTGGACAGCAGCAGCGGGTAGCGCTGGCTCGTTCTCTAGCGGTGCAGCCCAAAGTATTGCTGCTGGATGAACCCTTAAGCGCACTAGATGCTAAGATACGCAAGAATTTACGTGCAGAAATTCGTGATATCCAAAAAAGGTTTAACATGACGACACTATTCGTGACACATGATCAGGAGGAAGCGCTGATTCTTTCTGACCGCATCTGTATTATGAACGGTGGCCGGATTGTGCAGGATGGCACACCTGAGGGGTTGTACTCCGCACCACGAACAGAGTTCGTTGCCCGGTTTATGGGCAGTTACAATGTATTGACCCGATCAGAAGTGATGACGTTGTTTCGGGGGATAGATAGCACGCAGGACCGCTTTGCTATTCGGCCTGAGGCGGTTACGCTGCTGCATGAGGGCGCGGGACTTCACGAGGTTGCTGCCGGAGTGCAACTGGTGGATGGCATCATTAAATCTGTCTCCGTGTTGGGCAATATTATTAGGTGTACGGTAGAGGTGGAAGACATTTGCTTAACGGTTGATCTTTTAAATGACGGACGCTGGCTGAGGCTGGTGGAAGGGGCTAACGTCACCTTGGCTCTGAACCCTTCTGAGCTGCTGCATCTGGAACGAGAGGGAGCGTAATAAGATGACTGAAATGAACAATAAACTTATTGTGGTAGTGTTGGACGGACTTAGATATGAGGCCGCACGTGAATATATGGGGTATATGGAGCATTTGGTGGAGCAGGGGAAAATATCATGTCACCGAGTGAAGTCGGAATTGCCTAGTCTGTCACGCCCGCTTTATGAAGTGCTTTTGACGGGGACACCTGTGACCAAAAATGGAATTACGGCTAACCATATTGTGAGACCAAGCCATGAAGAGAGTGTATTCCATCTGGCAGTGGCCGCTAATTTGCGCACAGCTGCTGTCGCCTATCATTGGGTCAGTGAGCTTTATAATTCGGCCCCTTTTGATCCGCTGGCTGATCGCCATCAGCACAATGTGATGAAGCCCATTCAGCATGGCAGCTTTTATTTCGAGGATCACTATCCCGACAGTCATGTGTTTGCCGACGCTGTGTATTTACGGAGTGCCTATGATCCGCATTTCCTATACATTCACTCCATGAATATAGATGACGCCGGGCATCGTTATGGCGGCGAGAGTAAAGAATATGAGCTTTCAGTGCGTAATGCCGACGGTCTGCTGGCCACTGTTTTGCCTATTTGGATGGAACAGGGCTATAAGATTATGATTACGGCAGATCACGGAATGAACGCAAATGGGTACCACGGCGGGATAACCCCTTCCGAGCGAAATGTGCCATTATATACGTTTGGGGTAGATGTATTATCTTCAGAAAAAGAGGAAGAAATGCTGCCACAGCTGCGAATGGCTCCTTTAATGTGCCACTGTTTGGGGCTGGCCCCTTCAGCAGCAATGAGTAAGGAGGGCTTGCCTCCACTTGTGCAGAAGCAATCTCATGACAAAGTGGAAGAACCTTTGCCGTTGGTATGAAATAAAATAATTAGCACGAGAAAAATCATATATTTTACCCAATTAGGAGGTTGTCTATTGAGCGCTTCTAAAGCTATGAAATGGATTACGGGTTCCTGTGAAATTATTTTGGCAATTCCAATTCTGGGTGCTGCTATTGTTATTGGCACGGGGTATTCCGTTCTGGGGTTGATGTTTATCCTACATGTGATTACATTGATTTTATCTTCAAGAGACCGTGAGTCTATCTACGGTTCAGTGCTAGGAATTATAACTTCTTTATTGGCATGGATTCCTTTTGTGGGCTGGTTCTTGCACTTAATTACTGGGATTCTGTTGATGGTGAGTGGAGGACAGAAGTCCCGTTATCCGTCGAACCATATCTATCCACAATGATGTAAAATGACTTCAATACAGCCCAATTCGGACGTTTGTCCGGTTGGGCTGTATTCATGTTATAATGAGGGCACATTTTAGCAGTAAGCACAGAGAGGAGGCGCATCCATATGGAAATAACCGCACAAGAAGTAGCAGAATGGATGGTGAAGGAGATTCGTTTTACGGGTACCTTGCATCAGACGGCGGCGATTGAATATGTGAAAGAGAATTTTGGAGAACAATTTGTATTTGTGAATGAGAACGGCAATGCCTCACTCTCCAAAGAAGTGAAGAAAGCTTTCCGGAAACTCCATGGCGGGAGAATTGCTTGGGATCGAGACGGGTTCTTGTGGGCTTGGACCTAGGTTTGGCGCTTAAAAAAATTTATAAACTGTTCAACTTATATAATGAGATAAAAAACGGACCATGCATGTATTGCAATGGCCCGTCTTTTTGCATTCCTTTTTGTTAGATATATTCTGTCATTCCCTGTTCCTTTAGAAGCTCCACGATATCTTTGACTGACTGCGCTTTATCCTTGGGACAGATTAATAGTGCATCCCCAGTATCCGCAATGATGAACCCGTCTACACCAATGGTCGTGATCAGTCTGCCATTTCCATAGATGATTGAATTATGGGTATCTATCCCCACATGATTTGCTTTTATAATGTTGCCTGCATCATCCGGAGGGAAGATTGAACCCAGTGCATCCCAGCTGCCGATATCATTCCAGCCAAACTGCCCGGAAAGCACGACAACTTCATCAGAGCGTTCTAAAATGCCGTAATCAATCGAAATATTCTGAAGCGTTGGATAGATGGCGTTAATAACTTCCTCTTCCTGATCTGTACCCAAATAATCACTGATGGGCAGCATGGTTTTGTAGAGTCGAGGTAGATAACGTTTGAAATTATCAATAATGACAGAGGTCTGCCAAATAAAAATCCCACTATTCCATAGATAATTACCGGATGCCAGATAACTCTGTGCATTCTGAAAGTTTGGTTTCTCTACAAATTCATCTACATCATATACAGCCACTGGGCTTGTCGCAATCGGCGTCTTATCAAAGGCAATATAGCCGTAGCCAGTAGATGGGAAAGTAGGCTTGATTCCGATGGTTACTATTTTGTCTGACTCCATGGCAACAGTACAGGCTTCGTCTAGTGTAAGACGGAATTGTTCCTCATCCGTTATATAGTGATCGGAAGGCAGGACGACCATCAAAGAATTGCCATGAGATTTCTCTATAGATAATGCTGCAAAAAGAATGCTAGCGGCTGTATTTCGCGCCACAGGTTCAATTAGAATATTAGCTTTGAGAACGCTGCTGTGCATAATACTCTCCAACAATACTGCTTGGGTACGATTAGTAACGATAACTGTATTCTCCTGAGGAATAATCCCTTTGAAGCGTTCAATCGTATCGTTTAGCATAATGTCGTTGCCACTAATATTCAGCAGCTGCTTTGGGATTTCTTGTCTGGACAGGGGCCAAAACCGTGTTCCGCCCCCGCCGGCTAGGATCGTAGCATATTTATTCATGATGCATCACCAACCGGGCAATTGTGAAGGATATAATGCTCTCCGAGCCTTGGTTCAGGTTGAGCCCCGCGGCATGGATGCCGTCATAACAAGCACCAGTCTGCGGATCGATCAGAGGGATTCCCAAGGAATTATGCCCTAGATACCAGTTGTAGCATAATTCTGCTTGCGTAAGATAGGCGGGGTCCTCAAGAACAACAGCTGCTTCCCGGCAGGCCAGCAGCATCTCGCAGGCTTCAATGGGCTGTTCATCATAGGGTGCAGCCAGCCCATCACGCAGCAGCCAGCCATGGCTGCCGATCGGTTTATAGTAACCTTTGCTGGAGAAGGTGGTGGAAGCTAGGAAATCCAGGCTTTCCTTGGCGGTCTCCCGCAGGTCTTTATTCCCGGAGATCAGGAAGGCCCGAAGCAGAGCCCAGGGCAGCATGGAATTGCCATAAGTGATGCTGTTCTCGAACCAATTCCAGCCGTGCCCCTTATAGCGGGTATATTGATTATGCAGCCGAACCGCAATATTTTCGATCAGACTCTCAATGGTTGCCCTTGGCAGAAAGGCGGCTTCTTCGGTCGTTTTTTCAGTATGCGGGTATGGAAAAGCATAACCTAATGAGCCCGGTGCTTCGGTAAGATAACTTAGGCCGATGATGGCATAGGCTCCAGCCCGAGGTGAGCCCAAGGCTTCCAGATGCGGCAGTGCCTGATTGATCAAATACCGGCAGGTATTCATCAGGTTATCGGGCAGGGAAGCAGCATGCGACAGGGCGAACCCGAGTGCCCACAAGGTACGTCCCTGGCAATCTTCAGAACCTTTATCCTCTATAAAGGAGCGGTTATAATCCATGAAATTGCGAAAATTGCCGTCCGCTGTCTGGGAATGATAGATAAAAGAGATATACGTATGAATGAGATCGAGTGCCACGGCATCCCGGGAATTCTCGTACATTAAGACCGCAGCAATCAGGGCGCGGGCGTTATCATCGGTAGTGTAGCCCTTGGAACGGTCCGGAACCCCAAACTTGGTATGCTGAAAGATTCCTGTATCGTCCGTGATTCTGCGGAGATAGCCTGGTTTAGCCTGTACTGTGGTGGAGGTTTCCATTAAATCACGCTCCGATCAGCTGACGCCGAGCTCTGGATATGGCTGTGGAACAAGGCGGCATAGATTTTGGCGATTTCGTTCCAGCGCATAGTGAGCCCGAGCTTCAACGTACGGTCTTCCATCGTTTGCACCAGGGCGGGGCTATTCAGCAAGCGCAAAATGCAGGCTTCCAAGGAAGCAGAATCATGAAAATCAGCCAGTAGACCGCGGCCTTCTGCCAACATTTCCTGGGCGTAGCGGTAAGGGGTCGACACGATGACCCGGCCATAACCGACTCCGTAGGCCAGGGTGCCGCTGACGGCCTGATCCTTACCCAGATAAGGAGTCACATAGATATCTGACATGACCAAGGACTCTATTACTTCTTCTTGGGTCAACAACTTATCGACGAATTGGACATTGTTCTGCAGGTCAAACATTTCTACGAGGTCCGTCAGTTTCTGGCGGTAAACTTCGCCGGATTCCAGCTTGACGACCGGATGGGTCTTGCCCCAGACAATGTAAAGTGCTTCGGGATGTCGCTTGACCACGCCGCGCATGGCTTCGATGCTGTATTCAATCCCTTTGCCGGGACTGAGGAAGCCGAAGGTGGAGAGGATTTTGCGGTCTGGATAACCGTATTGTGCTTTGAGGCTGGAGCGTGAAGCTGTGCTCACTTGAGGGACACCGTGATGGATGAATGTGATTTTGGAAACTGGGATCTCATAAATAGTAGATAAATCAGTAAGGGTTGATTCCGCCATCGTCACGACCTGCACGCTACGCTCGGCCAGACATCGGATGATCTGATGCTGCTTAGGGGAGGGCTTGGTCAACACTGTGTGAAAAACAACAACATACGGAATGTTCAAACGTTCGACAAAGGGCAGCAGGTATTCACCGCTTTCTCCGCCGTAGATGCCAAATTCATGTTGGATGACCAACAAATCGGCATCAGAATTGTTGAGGAAATCGGCCGTATCTATATAATCTGCGTAATTATGCTGGTCGATCTGCCGTATTACCTGCTGATCGTAAGCGTAGGTTTCATTGTTGTTTATGGCAATAATCCGGGGCGGGTTGAAGCCGGGAAGGTGGATAAGTTCATCTAGCAGATCCTGTGTGAACGTGGCGATACCGCACTCTCGCGGCAGACTGGTTCCCAGGAACACGATGTTGTGATTACGGACTGTATTTTTCATTCAAAGAGCCTCCCTAATGGTCTTGCGATTGGTCTGGATACAAAAAAAGAAAATAAAGAAGACTTTATTTTCTGAATAGGGAAAGGTATTTGTTTTTTCTGAAATTAGAAATGTTGCAAATTATTTCCTAATCCCACTGTAACATGACCATTTAATCTTGTCAATTTAATTGACTCCTTGGGTGAGTGCGGATATATTATGGGAGGAGGTGGATGAATGCCAGTCATACGCAGTAAACTGAGCGAGGTCATGCTGAGGCATGATCCGAAATTATCGATCCGTAAGCTTGCCAAAGAGATCAATTACCACTTTGATTCAGTACGCCGAATGTACAAGAATGAGATGGTGCAGTATCCAAGGGATCTGCTGCTAAAATTATGTGTATACTTTAATGTCCAGCCCGGCGAGCTGATCGCCATGGATGCGGAAGACAACGATTGGGTAATCGATCGTTCAAATGATTATGAGGAGGACGATGATGACAAGGAACCCGGCACGGACAGCCACCTGTAAGCAGCTTCTGGATACATATCATGCCGGACGCGGTACAACCATAGTAAACAAACTGACGTTCACCGGTGTCGGGCACCGGGATGTCTATAATATAACCGCCCCGTTTATGTATAACGGGGAGGAAGTACTAATGGGAAGAGTTGAGGAACGGGACAGTGAGTTCTCTCAAGTCTTCTTTTTTACATGCCATGATGGAGTCTGGAGGCCTCGTGCGCATACGCATACGTACAATTTACAGGACCCGTGCTGGACCCGGATCAGGGGGGAACTTATTGTGGGCGGGGTGGAAGTGATTACGGCAGCGGATGATCCGCACCGGATTACCTCCTGGGTGACCCAATTCTACAGGGGGTATCACATCGATTCTTTAACCCACTTTTCTTCAGGTCCCGGCACGATGAAGGATATCCGGCTTATCGAGCTTGATAATGGCAGTGTAGGCGTATTTACCCGGCCACAGGGCGAACGGGGTGGGCGAGGACAGATTGGGTTCACAGTGATTCCTTCGCTGGACGAACTGAATGAGCAGACCTTTATTGATGCCGAGGTGCTTCAGGATCAATTCGTGCCCGAAGAGTGGGGGGGAGCCAATGAAGCTCATCTGCTGCGGGGTGGAATGGTGGGCGTATTGGGCCACATTGCCTGCTTCGATAGCGCCGGAAACAAACACTATTATGCCATGGCTTTTTCGCTGAATCCTGAGACTTATAAAGCAACTCCGGTCAAAATAATTGCAGTCCGCAGTGATTTTCCGGCGGGCCCGGGCAAGCGCAAAGAACTGGAGGATGTCATCTTTAGCGGTGGCTTGAAACGTCTTGGAGGAGGCCGGGCGGTATTATCTGTAGGGGTGAGTGATGCTGAAGCATATGAGATTGAGATCGCGGACCCTTTTGACGAATACGAATCCTAGCATTCTTCCAGTTGGTTTGACTAGATTATATGGTCATGTTACACTTAGTGTGACAAGAATTTATGGTCAAAGAGAGCGGGAAACCCAATGAATAAGTTTATTCAATTCAACACACGTAAGACTGACACCAAGTCCAACATCAATCAGGCGCGTAAGCAAGGACGTATTCCGGCTGTATTATATGGTATTGGTAAAGAGACTCTGACGTTGGAAGTGAATGAAAAAGAACTTCTGGACATTCTCAAAAAGAATCCGCGCGCAATTCTGCAAGGTAAGGTATCGGAAGAGCTAGAGGTTCCGGTCGTGGTTCAGAACATTCAGAAGGATACCCTGTCCGGCAAAATTCTGCATATTGATTTCCAACATGTAAATATGAAAAAGAGCATGGACAGCAAGGTGACTATTCATTTTGCAGGTGAAGCCGTAGGGATTAAAGCAGGCGGTACGCTTCAGGTTGAAATTTATGAAGTGGAAGTTCGCTGTATGCCTGAAGATCTTCCTACCTCCATGGAAGTGGATATCAGCGGACTGGATATTGGCGACCAGTTGCTCGTCTCTGATCTGATCTTCAAGGACGGTATTGAAGTGTTGACCGAACCGTCAACCGTAATGATCCAGATCAAGACCGTGCATGAAGAAGAGGAAGAAGAAGCGGTAGTAACTCCAGCTTAAACCTATATTTTTATAAAAAAGGCAAGTTTCCAGGGAAGAGGAAACTTGCTTTTTTTGCGTTGAATCATACAGGAACTTCTCGTTGGTCCTTTGCCATAGGGGAACTACATAACGGGCAGGGCTTTGAGGTTAAATGATCCTCAGCTCCGCCCGCTTTCATGCGTGTCCAGCCAGGACAGGTACTGCTGGTACAATTCCATACCGCAACGACATGGGTTCTTGTCGCAGTTGTCCGGCTGGTAGGTAAGGATCTTGTTGTCACTGTTCTGCTCACCGTAGTCGTTGCTGTGGAAGAAACGGAAGAGCGGAAGGCTGATAACATGAAGCGGGAGACCTCTGCTTTTTTGCCCCGATGCCTCGCAGGTGAACTGATAAATAGCTCTTCCCGCGCTCTAGTAACAGCTACGTAAGCGAGTCTTCGCTCCTCTTCCAGGGCAGCCAAGCTTGAACTTCCACTATTTGCAGCGGCCAGCTTGCGGTCCTTGAGCCGGTCGCCCTCCAGGGCGGAGCTATGCGGGAGAATTCCTTCAGAGGCTCCAATCAAAAAGACCACAGGAAACTCTAATCCTTTGGATTTGTGAATGGTCATAAGCGCGATCCGATTCCCTTGTTCTTTGGTGCTTGGCTGACGATTATGTTCATTACGTTCCGTAACATTATCTATGAAATCCAGAAAGGCAGGAATACTATCAAATCGCTCTGCAGACGATTCTAGTTCATCTAGCATTTCTTTTAACGTTTCGCGATGCAAGGTTGCTTGATGCCGCTCATTCGCTTCGATGAAATAATCATAGAATTGCGTGCGGATCTGGCGAATCGCTTGGACTGGGGTTAACTCGCGCATATTGCGAATTAGATCCAGCCGCTCTCTAAGCTTAGTGCCCTTGAAATCCTCCATGCCGGGCATGGACAACAGATGGATTAGTGGGCCTTGCTTTGGTTGTCTGGCTTCCATCTGCCGGATGTGATTCATACCTTTTTCACGGTTCATATAAAGAGTAGGCAGGATGTTCTCCATAGCCGCAAAATTCCGCCGATTCACGGAGAGACGCATATGATCCACGACCGGGGAAATTAGCCAGTGTTCGTACAGTAATTGCCCTTCTCCATAATCAATATAGGGAATATCGCGTAAAAGAAGTAATTCCAGAACGGCCCGGTTGCTGCTGGACGCTCTATATAACATGGCGAAGTCGCTATATTCTCTTTTGCCGCTCGAAACCTCGTTTAAAATATGCTCAACCATCTGCTCGGCTTCCTCGTCTGCTGTCTGGGGACGCATATACCGGGGCTGACTCCCGCTGCCTTTGGCAGCTTGCAGGGTTTTGGAACGCCGGCGCGTATTGTGCCGGATAATACCGTTGCCGAGTCCGACTATAGCTGGACCAGAACGGTAATTAATATCAAGTGTAATAACCCTTGCTCCCGGGTACAGCTTCTCGAATTCCAGAATGAATTCACTGCGTGCCCCGTTGAAGGAATAAATCGTCTGGTCATCGTCGCCAACGACCATCAGATTATGCTGTGGGTGAGCAATCATTTTGACTAATTCGTATTGCAGGGCATTGGTATCCTGAAACTCATCCACCATCACGTATAGATATCTCATCTGCAATTCCTGTAAAAGCGTAGGACGCTCCTTTAGCATCCGATAGGCGATTAAGAGGACATCGTCGAAGTCGATTTTAAAATTGTCTAGTTTCCATTGTTCGTAGATTTCCAGAATGGATTTCATTTCTTTTTCAGCGGTGGTTCCTTCAGGCAAGCCTTCTACGGTACCCATGTTCATCTTGCAGGAAGAGAGCAGGGAGAGTAGCGTTTCCGGTGGATAGGCATCTTTAGGTAGCCCTAGCTCACGCATGATTTGTTTCAACAGGATGTGCTGGCGCCGCGTCTCACTGAAAATCTCTTGCTGCAATCCTTGTCTGCGCAAGAAAAATAAGAAAAAGGAATGAAACGTGCGGGCCTGCAGCCGCGCGACGTCCGCTGGGCCTACTCCCGGTAATAGGGCGATCCGTTCGCGCATTTCCGCCGCAGCTTTACTCGAAAAAGTCAGCAATAGCAGCTGACTTGGCGAGACACCGCGCACGGACAACAAATAACCGGTTCGGCAGATCAGAACCGAGGTTTTGCCGGAGCCTGCGCCGGCCAGTGTTAGAAGCGGCCCTTTATGATGCCGTACCGCAGAAATCTGCGGACGATTGAGTAAGATGCCGCCTTCTTCCAGCCTGCGAAAAAAAGCGGAGTCCTCATCCTCCCGCTTCACCAGCTCTTGGCTTGTCTGCGCTGAGGCCACAGCCGCTTGCGGGATCCGCTCACCAGTAGCTCCCAGTGGGATATTATGAAATAAAAGCTTATTCAATAGATTCACCTTCATTATTTCTGTATAGAGTGATCTCAACAAATCTAGTTCTATGATGTTTGAGTTCATCTTAAAATGTGCCGAAAATTTAGCCAATCTACAATATACCATCCCAGGCTTTTTACTGCACAGGAAAAGTGTTGGATATTGAGCCAGTAAAAATCTGGGGATTGGTGTGGGAGTGGGACACAACGGTGGTATAAATCCCGTAGATAGGCTGGAATGTGACTGCGTGGGCGGAATGTACGGTAAAAATCCCGTAGATTAGCTGGAAAGTGGCTGCGTGGACGGAATGTACGGTAAAAATCCCGTAGATTAGCTGGAATGTGGCTGGGTTGGCGGAATGTACGGTATAAATCCCGTAGATTGGATGGATTGTGGCTGCGTGGGCGGAATGTACGGTATAAATCCCGCAGATTAGCTGGATTGTGGCTGCGTGAGCGGAATGTGCGGTAAAAATCCCGTAGATTAGCTGGAATGTGGCTGCGTGGGCGGAATGTACGGTAAAAATCCCGTAGATAGGCTGGAATGTGGCTACGTGGACGGAATGTACGGTATAAATCCCGTAGATTAGCTGGAATGTGGCTGCGTGGGCGGAATGTACGGTATAAATCCCGTAGATTGGATGGAAAGTGGCTGCGTGGACTGAATGTACGGTATAAATCCCGTAGATTAGCTGGAAAGTGGCTACGTGGACTGAATGTACGGTATAAATCCCGTAGATTAGCTGGAATGTGGCTGCGTGGGCGGAATGTACGGTATAAATCCCGTAGATTGGATGGATCGTGGCTGCGTGGGCGGAATGAGGGGCAAAAACGCCCTAGAAAAGGGCAAATCCGCCACCGTAAGCGAAAAGAGAGGCATATATGCCCTAGAAAGAAGCAGAAGAGGAGCTGGGACATGGAAGAGAGGCAAAAATGCCCTAAATAAGGGCAAATCCGCCTCCATAAGCAAAAAGAGAGGCATATATGCCCTAGAAATGAGCAGAAGAGGAGCAGCGACGTGGAAGAGAGGCAAAAATGCCCTAAATAAGGGCAAATCCGCCTCCGTAAGCGAAAAGAGAGGCATATATGCCCTAGAAATGAGCAGAAGAGGAGCAGCGACGTGGAAGAGAGGCAAAAATGCCCTAAATAAGGGCAAATCCGCCTCCATAAGCGGAAAGAGAGGCATATTTGCCCCAGTAAAGGGCGCCGGGTGCAGGTCTGCTTCTATTTTTATAATATAAAAATTTCTGCCCGCGCATCGCAGGCTTGTCCAGCGCACATTTGCCACTCTCCTGAACAATTCTGTGATGCCCATTCCCTTTTCCTATCATGCTCATATCCTAAAGCAAAAACATGATATGGAGATGACCCTATGCCCTCGCCCAGTAAGGCCCGCATCAGACATGCCGTTACTATAGATGTACTGATTCCCGCGATTGAAAAAGATTTACAGACCCTTCCCCATGTGATTGACGCTGTTAGAAAGCAGGTTAAGCATCCCATCGGCCGGATATTAATTGTTGCTCCCAAAAAGAAACGGATGATTGAGTTCTGCCGCACAAAAGGCTGTACCTTTATTGACGAGAATACGGTGCTGCCGATTACGAAAAAAGACATTCATTACCGCTCACGCACCTGGGAACGTTCCGGCTGGCTATTCCAACAGCTGCTGAAGCTGAATGGCGACAAGCTCTGCACGGCGGATTATTTTTTGGTCATTGATGCGGATACCGTTCTGATCACCCCCCACCATTTTCGGGCAAATGGCAAGACACTCTTTTACAGCCGGAACTGGAGCCAACCACAGTATTTTGTAACCTATAAGAAACTCATGGGCCGCAAGGTGACCGCAAAATCGTCATTTGTGACCCATTATATGCTGTTTGAACGCAGTCAATTGGCTCAAATGAAAAGAGAGATAGAAGCAAAACACCAAATGCCCTGGTATCGAGCTATTTTACACAGTATGAACCGCTCCAAGCAATTTGCCTTTTCCGAATTCGAAACCTATGCCAATTACCTGTATTCGAAGAATCGCGAGGGAATGAAGATTCAAAAAGCGCGTAATAAAGGTCTCCATATGAATGCAGGACAGCTATCCAAGCAGAAAGTGAATCAGCTGGCTGAGAAGTATAGATCATTGTCTTTTCATAAACGAAAGGGGTATGTGAGAACACCGGGGGCTAAATCTAGCGCAGGGGGGCGATAGGGTTGCAGATCGTACTCCTTTCAGGGGGATCGGGGAAGCGGTTGTGGCCGCTATCAAATGAGATCAGGTCAAAAGCTTTTTTAAGGCTGCTTCCAACAGAAGCTGGCGGTATGGAGTCGATGATCGAGCGGGTATGCAGAGGGCTGGAAGAGGTAGGTTTGTTGGATTCAAGTTGCATAGTGACTCATCGCAGTCAGGTGGAGATTACTCGCAAATCCGTTGGTGCTCAAGTCCCTTTATTAGCGGAGCCGCAGAAACGGGGGACTTTTACTGCAGTAGCTCTGGCGGCAAGTTATCTGCATTCTGTGAAGGGTATGGACTCAAAAGAGATCGTAGTGGTCATTCCGGTGGATTCGTATGTGGAGACTTCTTTTTTTAAACAGCTTCATCAATTTCCAAGTGTGCTTGCCGAATCACAAGCGGACATTGCTTTAATTGGTGTTTTACCTGAATTTCCTTCTACACAGTTCGGTTATATTCTGCCGGGTGAAGGGTCTGGGGTAGGGGGGACGTCTTTTTTAAATGTTAAGCAGTTTGCGGAGAAACCGAACGAATCGACAGCCGCCGAGTTTATTTCTCAGGGAGGACTGTGGAATTGCGGCGTGTTTTCCTGCTCATTAGGGTACCTGCTCTCAAGTATGGTGGAACGGGATCTTCCAGTAGATTACTTGGAGTTTATGGAGCATTATGATCAATTGCCAGAACGAAGCTTTGACTATGAGGTGCTAGAACACACGCGGCGAGCGGTTGTCATCCCCTATATTGGGGTGTGGGCGGATATTGGCAGCTGGGATGCACTTGTTCCCCATTTGCAAGGAAGAGTAATTGGCAGTGGGAGTATTTCTGAGGATTCAAAAGGTACCCATTTGATCAACGAACTCTCTTGTCCTGTGCATATCATCGGCGCTCCTGGTTTAATCGTGGCGTCGGGGCCAGATGGTATTTTGGTTGCTGGGATAGAGCAGGCAAAACGAATTAAGCAGAAGCTGGCGGGCCCTGCAGCGAAGCCGATGATTGAAGAAAAACGCTGGGGCACCTCACGCATTTTGGACTTCTCTCGTACGGCGGCAGGTATTGAGGTTACGACCTCTAAAATAACTATTTTGGCAGGCGAGCACACCAGCTACCATTTTCATCGGCATACTAAGGAAGTTTGGTCTTTTCTTTCTGGAAATGGAGAATACCGGATGAATGGCCATCTTCATGCGGTTGCCGCCGGGGACACGGTCACGGTACCTGCTGGTACGAAGCATGGACTGCGGGCCATTACAGCGCTCGAATTGATTATTATTGAACTGTTGGAATTTCCTGAGGTGGATGACTACGTACGAGTGTCTGCTGAATGGGAGGGGGAGGGGAGCTTCCTTGATGATTTGGGATGAATGGAAAGGTAGTTCGCTTTAACCCGGAGGCAGTTGTAGACATGGGGAGATTGACCGGCTGAAGTGAAATAGATGTATTCAGTGCAACTATTTCGTGGAGTAGCGAATCCCTTGCGATTTAGATGTAGTTTGTACAGTTAAAAATCGCGAATTTTTACGTTTTGAATAGATTTGCTGAATATAAGTGTACAGAGTGCAATTAAATCCGAATTAGCGCCTAAAAGAGGGCATTTAACTGTACGAAGTACAACTAATTCTTGAGAGGGACGGGGGATGCAATAGGCAAGCCACAGTAAGCTACAGGAAAGCGATAAGTAAGCTATAGGTAAGCCACAAGCTAAACCACAAGCTAAATCTAAACCTAAAGTGTGATGGAAGCCCCCTACCTAGCAAAAATAAACCCACAAATAGCACCGTGAGCAGAACTGCCCACGGTGCTATTTGTGCATTCACTGTTTTATACAGAAATTATTCTTTAGAATTTCTTTTCAAAAGATGCTCAATTCCTGCCGCGACTCCGTCTTCCTCATTACTGGTGGTGATGAATTCCGCCATTTCCTTAAGAATTGGCGCTGCGTTAGCCATAGCAATCCGGTAGCCGGCCTTCTCGAACATCGGCTGATCGTTATAACTGTCGCCCATGACAGCTACATCCGCTAGCGGGATACCATAATGGTCAGCAAGCATGGTTACACCGGAGCCTTTGTTGGCCTCTTCATGGTTAATCTCGATATTATTTACATGGGAGGCGGTAATAATTAAGCCCGGAATAGCTGCGAAGCGGGTGGAAGCTTCCTTGAGCAGCTCTCGGTTTAGAGAAAAAGCCAATGTTTTATAAATAACATTTTCCTCCTTGCTCCACACCTCTTCCATACTCTCCACATAGGTAACCGCTGCTTGTTGAAACTGTTGATCGATCATTGCTTTCAGCAGCCAGCTGACTTCTTCAGGAACTTCTTCATCGCTTAGTGCAGATAATTTCTCTAACCGTACACGTTTGTTCAGCTCTACATAAACGTTATCCTCAGTGTATACCTCGTAATACAAGTCCGGAATTTCGTTCATCCAGCGCAGAGCGGGAATGATGTCTGCTTTATTCAGCGGCGTGCTTGCCGCGAGGGTGCGATCAGATAATGTGACGACTGCGCCATTTAGACTGACTACAGGACATTCCAGATCCGCTAGCCGAAGCTGACGTTCTGCATCCATAAAAGAGCGGCCTGTGGCAATGATAACAATGTGACCTAGTTTCTGAGCTTTTATAATAGCTTCGCGGTTTTTTGGACTGATGTTTCCTTCTTCGTTCAGTAATGTTCCATCCATATCTAAAGCAATCAGCATATTGTATGAGCTCCTTTTCCAGGTAAAGTGGTACTTTTTAAGGGGTATTGAAACGTTACTTGTATCTTATCATTAATATTCTGAAAACCAAAAACCATTTTCATGCAACTGTACAATAATGAACGTCCAACAAGAGATAAGAGGTTTTTACAGTATATTTTTAGATAATAGTTCAGTCGTGGTACAATAGTTATCAAACTAACCGACTAGCCGAATCTATCGTCAGCTTATGTTCGTGGAACGTGACCGACGGTATTTTTCCTGTGTAAGGACATCGGCAGCTGCTTATGTAAAGGGGACTATTTATGAGATCCAAAAACTTAGCCACCATGTCACTCGCCTTTATGGCATGTGGGTTTCTGCTTACACTGTTTCTACCTGAAAACCTAGCCGTGATTCTACTGAGAGGTGGTTTCGAAGCCGGTTTGGTAGGGGGGATTGCCGACTGGTTCGCGGTAACGGCGCTGTTCCGCCATCCGATGGGGCTACGTATTCCACACACCTCACTACTGCTCAAGAATCGCGATAAGATCATCCAATCACTAATCACCGCGATGGAGACTGAGCTTCTTAACAAGGAAAGCATTGAGAACAAGCTGCGTAAGTTTGGCTTTATATCAATGGGCTCCAAGCTACTGACAAAGTTCTTTAGTAAAAAGAAGGCAAGAGTACAAATATTGGAGCAGCTTGGCGAATTCGTGTCTCGTCTTCCGGTAGAGAAGGCAGTACCGTTTCTGCAAAAGGCAGCCTCCGAATATGTTCGTGAAGCTGAGCTTGGCGTTGCGGCTGATAAAATAGTTACTAAGTTAATGAATGACGGTAAAGATGTAGCTGCTCTAGACTATGCGCTGGAAGGGGTGTCTACTTGGAGCGGACGTCCTGAAACGAAGGCTATGCTGGGCAAGATTGCCAGCGAGAAATTGGCTGAAGTGAAGCTTGGCGGACTTAAAGGTATGGCTTTTCAGGCTTTTGTCGGGTTTATGGATGCAGATATGCTTGGTGAAATGCTGCAAGGTATGTTGCAGTCCGGTATCCGCGATTTTCGGGAAGAGGATAGCCCATACCGTGAAGAGATTATCCGCGAGATTCGAGTGGCCCTGTTCCAGATTGTTAATGACGAGGCTAGACTGGCTTCATTAAAAGAATGGGCACTGAATGAGCTTGAAGGCGAAGCAGCAACCGAATTCCTGCATGCGCAATTGGAGAACATTCGCAGCAAAGCAATTTCCCTGTTGGAGGAAGATCGGGCGGCTGGCGGACGCAAGCTGTTCACGTTATATACCCTGCTTGTACGTCGTATTGGCAAGGAACTAGAATGGATCAGTAGCTGGGAAGAGCGGATTCGCGCTTCGCTAATTGCCTTTGTAGAGGCTAACCACTACAGAATAGGTCTTTTGGTAAAAGAGAATCTGGACAGCATGGATGACGCTAGTCTAGTGAATATGCTGGAAGATAAAGTGGGTAAAGATCTGCAATGGATTCGTGTGAACGGAGCTTTATGCGGGTTTGTCGTAGGGCTTGTGCTTACAGTTATTCAATTGATTTGAATGAAACTTACCTATTTATTGTAAAATCCGGAAACAAAGCAGAGCAGCGATTCTCCCGTGAGGGAGGATCGCTGCTTTTTGTTGTTGCTCATGGCCTGTCTGCATCGTGGAGTAATAATCCTCCTCTGAGGCTTAAGGACCCATATGACGTTGTTTGTTAGTTTTTGACCCTTGGAACATGTTTGCGGACTCCACTGGCGTTATTCCTATGGATGACGTTCATATGGGACATTTTTCATGCCAATAGTGGTTATAGGGTTCTTTAGCATTGCAAATGAGGGATAAAGCTGCGTTTGGGGTCAGCTGTGTCCGATAGCTACCTTGTATGCGCATATGTTACCTAATTCATTCGGAGATTGGTGCTTAGCTCAAGCAAGCTCCAAAAAGAAAGGGACCCAGCAGCCAGTTAATAGCTTAGGAGGCCCCTACTTTTGGTGAGTCTACAATTGCATTCCATCTGCAAGAGTTCTGTACCCTTGCTGTGGTGTTGCAGAAGCTTGATACAGCTGTTCTAAATGGTTTGCTGTACGCTGCCAATTGAAGGCCTCAAGCGCGTCGGCTCTCCCTTGTGATCCGATGGTAACTGCCAATTGTGGATGGCGGGCTATCCGCAGCAAATACCGGGCAAAGGGTAAAGCCTCGCGATATCGTTCTACCAGATAACCGTTATGGCCAGAGGCGACTATCTCTCGGATGCCCCCATTATTCGAAGCGATAACAGGTAGACCGGAGGCCATAGCTTCTACATTAACAAGACCGAAGGATTCATGGTTCTGGGAAGGGCATACAAAGCAGTCTGCCGCCTGATAAAGGGTGTGAATATTCTCATGAGCCACATTTCCTAGAAAAGTAACAGACACTCTCAGCCGCCGTGCAAGGAGCTTCAACTGCCGTATGTACGACGGTTTGCCTTTGCCGGCGATGACCAGATGAGCGGGGAGGTGTTTGTTTAAATGCGACATAGCACGGATTAATATAGGCACTCCTTTGCGGGGTATAACCCGACCCACGAACAAAACTGTGAAGGTCTGCGGGAGTTTGTAGAAACTACGAAGCTGTTGTTTTTCAGATAACTGCACAGGGGTAAACCGGTCAAGATCAGCTCCCAATAAGACAATATGAATCCCTGTGGTCAGTTGCGGGAAGCGGCGATCCAATCTTCGCTGTAAGGAGTGGCTGTTGGCAATGATCAGATCCGCTTTTGCCAAGGCATTGGCCACTTTATCTGTACCCGGTGTGAAGGTAAGCGAGTGCAGGAACAGAAATACCGGGATATGAGGAAGCTGCTTCTTTACAGCAGACATAAGATGGGGGCGATTATCAACCTGAATGATGTCAAAGGATTCTTTCTGAATGTATTCTAATACCGAAGTAAGATAATGGGCTGGGGTGCTTGCAGGCAATCGGATAATTCTGACCTGCTCCAATATAATGGCAGCAGGTAGTCCAGGTACCTTCCGACTAACAATGGTTACCTTATGTCTCTCCGCCAGTCTTCTGGCAATGGCCCAAATGCAGATTTCTACAGAACCGTCTCCCGGAACTGGGAACTGCTCCGGTGCAATGATACAAATGTGCATGGTTCACGCCTCCTTTTATCCGCTAATGGATATCCTCTTCCACCATATGCAACACAGTAAACAGTAGATACATCCGAAAGCGGAGAGGGCGTTTCACTCATGCCATTTGTACAGTTGCAGCATAAAATACTAAGGCTTACTAAGGCCGTGATTATTTTTTGAGGGACAGGGGAGAGGACAGTTGGGAAAGAAGTTAAAGTCTGCATTGACCAGCAAATGGATTAAAACCAAGGTGCTCATGCGAAGCGCTGAAATTTCACCGTTGATTCCCGAAACGATAAAATTCAGTAAAGTCAATCTGAAAGCTATGCTGCTGAAATATGGAATGGTTTATGTTAAACCGGAATACGGTACCTATGGCAATGGTGTGATGAAGGTTGAGCAGAGTAGAGAGGCTCATGGAACAGAATATAAGTACCAAAGTGGAACAAGACTCAAAACCTTTAGAACCTTCGACGCCTTCCATTTATCTTTAAAGAAAGCAACGCGTGGACGTAGTTACCTGATCCAGAGAGGAATAGTTTTGCTAAAGCACGGGAAACACCGCTTTGATATCCGTGTGATGGTCCAGCTCAGCCCGCAGGGCAAATGGGAAACTACCGGTCTGATCGGTCGGGTAGCTGAGAAAGGTAAGATTGTTACCAACTATCATAGCGGCGGCAAACTAACTGCTATGGAAAAGCTGCTGTCTCCTTATCTGAACGAAGCTCAGCAAGCGCAAATGCTTAAGATCCTGAGAAAGCTAGGAGAAGATACCGGACGTTTCTACCATAAGAAATATCCTGGGTTTAGACAGATTGGTGTCGATGTAGGATTGGATAGATCCATGACGCCTTGGATTATTGAAGTGAATACTAGTCCGGACCCGTATATTTTTAAACATCTTTCTGATAAAAGCATGTACCGCAAAGTAATGGCTTACCGCAGAGCGAATGAGAAGAAAAAGTCCGTTAAATGATCTGTTTCCTCGTATTTGCAATGACAGCAGAAATCTTTTGTTCTAATTCTATGATTTTTTGCTTGTGTGTTGCGATTTGGCGGTAACCGGAGACGAGTGAGGACAGAGACTGAGTGGTTAATGTAAGGTTTTGCTTGCGAATCGCTGCTTTGAAGTCACTCCAATCCGCGGAAATCCGTTTATTCAATGAGGTGACTACGCTTTTGTTTGATTTAATTGAGACCTGTGGACTATCAATGCCAGACAAGGTTTTGCGGGCATAGGTTATCTTTCGGGTACGTGTCTGTTTCGCTGCATTCAACTGATTCTGTCTGTCGCTAATTTCTTTGCGTGCCAACTGAACCAGGATCTTCATAGCATCACCTTGGGCTTGTAATACGGTATTCAACGTCTTGTTTTTAAGACCCTTGGCGATCTTGATACGCTTATTAAGCGCATTGTACTGGTCGAATAAGGGCTGATAGTGCTGTTTGCAGCTCTTAACGGTAGCCTCCAGTTGAGCTACGGTTTCTAAATCAATCTCTTTAATTTGCTTACGTACTGCAATCAGTGTTTGCTCATTATTATAGTGAAGGGTTCGGATCTGCTCCTCACGATTATAGTATTGCATCTTTAAAGTAGATAAATCATTGTACAGATTAGTCATCTTTATCCTTGTAGGACCGTCGGAAGTCGCAGCTGTTAGATCAAAAGCCGCTTGAATAGAGGGTGTTAATTCAGTCGTTGCTGCAGCAAAAGCTTCCGTTGATGTGCTTAACGATAGCAGGATCACCAGTAGTAGTAAGGGGAATGACTTTAGTGCGTTCATTAATTCGCTCCTCCTTTTGTCCGTATCCCTGAAGACAACAAAAAAGCACCCGTAGCAAAGGCAAAAGCCTTTATTACGGGTGCTTCCATCGTAATAGGTCACGAACGATATATTTATTCTTAAATATAAGTTGTTTATTTGCTAGCGTCAATAATTTAAATTTAAATATTTCCAATTTAAAATAATGCGCTAGACATTTCTTTCCCCAGTTCTCTTATCGTATACTGACATAAGAAGGTATGAGAGCTTTAGCACTAGCAACAAAGGAGGTCTGGCTTAAATGGGCAGCTCGGTAGAATTTAACGCAATTCTGGATCATGCATTTATGAGGTCTCCAGAAGGAATGGCCGTACTGTTTTCGAATAACGGCGATTTCAACTGGATAAAAGTCAATCCGGCTTTTTGCAATCTACTTGGCTTTACGGAGGCCGAGTTTCTTGCCGGGGCTCTTTTTACAGAATCGGAAAATAGAGAGGCACATTCAAAAGAGCTCTCCTATAGATTAGTAATGGACGAGCTTCTGAAATCGCCAGCGGGCAGCTGGAAGAAGGAACATTGTTTTTTAAACAAAGAAGGTCAACCCGTTTGCCTGTCTCTCATGTTCTCTGGATTAGGAGCAGAAGAAGGACAAGCCCCTTCGTATATTATAGTATACGCCGAGGATATTACGGAACTAAAGATCGCAGCTCAGGAAACGGTGGATCATCGGGATCAGCAGCAGCAAATGGAAGAACAAATTCGTCAAAGTGAACGCAATTATAGATTGATGTCTGAGAATTCGCTGGATTTAATCTCGCGTCATGCGGTCAAAGACAGTGTTTTCTTATATTGTTCTTCGGCTAGCCGTACCCTGCTTGGTTATGAACCTGAAGAGATGGTTGGGACAAGCGCCTATAATTATCTTCACCCCGATGATCTAGTTATGATGCAAGGTTTAATGGAGCAGAGCCGCAGCTCTGGCGTTATTCCGGCTGTAGCTTACCGCTACCGCCATAAGAATGGCACCTATGTCTGGTTCGAGTCGAGCAGTCGTTATACCTATGATGATGAGGGAAATGTCTTGGAGATTATAGCGATTGGGCGGGAAATTACGGAGCGCAAGCAGTTCGAGTTCAAGCTTAAGGAGAGCGAGCAACGGTATAAATCATTATTTGAATACAATCCATCTGCTGTGTACTCTATGAATTTGCATGGAGACTATTTGACTGCCAATGCGAATTTGGAGAAGTTGACCGGGTATTCGCTGGAGGAACTGATCGGAATGTACTTTGGCCCCATTGTGCATGAGAAGGACATAGAGAAGACGTTGTATCATTTTAACTTAGCCGCTCAGGGTTATCCTCAAAGCTATGATCTAACGCTTATTCATAAAGACGGACACTTTGTAGAAATTAATACTACCAATATTCCGATCATTGTAGATGACCAAGTAGTGGGTGTGTATGGGATTTCCCGTGATATTACAGAGCGCATCCGTTATACAGAACAAATTGAGAAGCTTAGCAATGAGTATACCCTTATTTTAAATGCGGTTTCAGAAGGCATCTTTGGACTCGATATGGAGGAGAAGGTGACGTTCATTAACCCTGCAGGTTTGCAAATGCTGGACTATGAACATGATGAAATTATGGGCCATCCTTATTTGGATCATATTCAGCAAATAGCGCTTGATGGGAGCCATTATCGGCCGCAGGAATCTCCACTGATGAAGGCTATTAAGTCAGGTGTATCTTATCAGAGTAAAGATGCGGTCTTGTGGCGTAAGGACGGTTCTAGCTTTCTTGCGGAGTACCAGGTAACCCCTCTATTTGATAAAGGGGAGCCGAAGGGTGTTGTTGTAGTGTTCCGGGACATCACGGATGAGAAGGAAATCATTCGGGCGAAGGAATCCGCAGAAAAAGCAGACCAGGCTAAGTCTGAGTTCTTAGCTATTATGAGCCATGAAATCCGTACGCCGATGAACGGAATTGTAGGGATGACGGATCTCCTGGCGGAGACGGAGCTTGATGAAGAACAGCTTGGATATACTGACATTATTAAGGAGAGCAGCAGCTCGCTCCTATCTATTTTGAATGAAATACTGGATTACAGCAAAATTGAAGCCGGAAAAATGATGATTGTAAATGAGCCCGTGCAGCTTCAAGCCGTATTGGACAGCGTAATCGATCTATTTACAGCTAAGGCTTCGGAGAAAAATATTCAGTTATCATGCAGCATGGCACCTGGAGTCCCGCCACTGATTATGGGCGATGCCGGGCGGTTGCGTCAGATATTGGTCAATCTGGTCAGCAATGCAATCAAGTTTACAGATCGGGGCAGTATCAGTATTTACGTAGAGCAGAAGCTGTCCGCAGATCAAAAGAAATTAACTTTGAAATTTAATGTTAGGGATACGGGGATTGGCATTCCTCTAGAGAAGCAGCATCGGCTGTTTCAGTCCTTTTATCAGCTGCATTCCTCGTTTAATCGCAAATATGGCGGGACCGGATTGGGGCTGGCGATTTGTAAAAAGCTCGTTGAGCTGATGGGCGGAGCTATCGCTGTAGAGAGCAGTGAAGGAGAGGGCTCTAATTTCTATTTCACGCTGCAGATTAATCCTGATAGTAGTAAATCTGAGATAAATGTGGAAGATACAGTGCAAACAGAAGAACGGGAGACAACAATGGAAGGGGCAGCAGCTGCAGAAGGAGAATTGGATGCCGGTGCAAATGTAATTCTACTTCCGGAGGCAACTCCACATTGTACTCCTAAGTCTAGCCCTTTAAGAGGGGATCTATCCGAATGAAGCATGGACAGCCTCGGATTAGCAAGAAACTGCCTGCGGAGCCATATACACAGTGGGAGGTTGGGGTCGAATCCCCGTCCTCTGCATGTGGCCCAGCTACGATGGCAGCGTTAGCGGAGTATTGGAACACCCATTTAGGAGCGGACTTTATTCGGGGCAAAGGTCATTTTCCTTCCAAAGCCGCTCATATTAATTACATATACAGCCATCACGGTGGAAGACCTTGGGGGATGAGTGTGCGCCGTTTTACCAAAGGACTGAAGAACTATATCCATTCAGTGATTTTACCTAAGGATCAGCAAAAGTTACTTATTACTACGTTTAATGATTTTGAAGTATATAAAACAGAAATTGATGCCGGCCGGCCTGTGGCTGTTAAATTAGATAAGTGGTTTCGTCTGCGGTGGAGAGGTGAGTTTACTTACGATTACCATTGGGTACTAGGTATAGGATATGAGGGATTTGAGGACGGAGAGCGTGCTACCCTGATTGTCCACGATAATGGTGTGCGGTACAAGGACGGTAGAGTCACTCTAGGGAAAGAACGGCGTATTCCGTATTTTGCGAATAAAGACATTATTACGATGGTCGGGCTAGATATTGCAGCTGCATCGAGGTAGAGGGATTGTCCTGACAAAATAGCTTGAAAAATTTGAGTCCAAACGTTTGCACTACTTAGACGATCATACTATAATCCAGTTAATAACTGGAAAAGGGGATAGGTGCTTTGTCCGTACAAAGGGAAATGAAGGAACCCATTTATTATGGGGATCCTGCGGCTACTAGAGGGATTTCCGTGTTTGCTCAGGAGTTTGATCAGTTATTCAGCTATGATGGGGACGATCTTGGCCTAACGTACTCACCGGGGAGTTCAGCTTTTTGTTTATGGGCGCCCACCGCTCAAGAAGCGGAGCTGGTACTCTATAATTCATGGCAGGGAGCAGCAGAGTGTAAGTATTCTATGATCCGTGATGTCCGGGGAACGTGGAGAATTACAGTTGACGGTGATTTAGATGGCAAGTTCTATACCTACCGAGTACGTCTTGGAGAACAGTGGAATGAGGCGGTTGATCCTTATGCACGTGCTGTAGGAGTGAACGGTGATAGGGGAGCTATTTTAGATTTACGCAAAACAGATCCGGAACGGTGGACGGAAGATAAGCCACCCTTGGATGATCCTGTGGATGCCATCATTTATGAGCTTCATTTGCGAGACTTATCCATTCATCCAGCAAGCGGTATGACCCATAAAGGACAATATCTTGCTTTGGCGGAAGAAGGAACCCGCGGACCGGAGGGTATTCTCACTGGACTCGATCATATCGCGAACCTCGGTGTAACCCATGTGCAGCTATTGCCTGTCTATGATTATTCTACAGAGAGTGTAGATGAGACGAGGCTGGATGAACCGCATTATAACTGGGGTTATGATCCGAAGAATTATAATGTGCCAGAAGGCTCCTATGCTACAGATCCATATGTGCCTGGACTGCGTATCCGGGAACTAAAAACAATGATTCAAGCACTTCATGATCGCGGTCTCCGCGTCATTATGGATGTGGTTTACAACCATGTGTACGATGGCTATCGCGTGAATTTCACCAAGCTGGTTCCCGGCTATTATTTGCGTTACAAGCAAGACGGAAGCCTGTCGGATGGCTCTGGCTGCGGGAATGACGTGGCTTCAGAACGCTTGATGATGTCCAGCTTCATCGTGGAATCCGTAGTTTATTGGGCCAAAGAATACCATATCGATGGTTTTCGTTTTGACCTGATGGGCTTGATTGACCTCGACACGATGGAGGAAATCCGGCGTCGTCTGGATGGGATTGACCCGTCCATCATGACGATTGGTGAAGGTTGGATGATGGGGACAGAGTTGCCGATGGAGCGGCTCGCTCATCAGAAGAATGCTGCGCTTCTGCCGGGAATCGGACATTTTAATGATGATTTCCGGGATGCCATTAAAGGGAATATTTTTCTGCATGATCAACCGGGCTTCATCAGCGGAATGATGGGATTGGAGCTTGCGATAAAGGCAGGGGTCGCGGGAGGCATTGCTTATGCCCCAGGCATTGGACAATTTGCCGTGGAGCCTCAGCAAACCGTCAATTATGTGGAATGTCATGATAATCATACGTTATGGGATAAAATATTACTGTCCACACAAGGGAAGACGGACAAACAGCGCCAATCTATGCATAGGTTAGCTTCTGCGATAGTGTTCATGAGTCAGGGAATCCCCTTTGTCCATGCGGGTCAGGAATTTATGCGCACGAAAAACGGGGTAGAGAACAGCTATAAATCCTCGGTGAAGATCAACCAATTGGATTGGGAACTGTGCGCTGCTCATCAAGATGATGTGGTTTATCTGAAGCAGCTAATTGCCTTGCGTAAAGCACATCCGGCTTTCCGTATGCGAACGGCAGATGACATTCGGAATCATCTAGTATTTGAAAAAGCACCGGTAAGTTCGGTAGCGTATACATTGCGTGGCCATGCTGGAGGCGATGCGGCGAAGCATATCTATGTGCTTTTTAATGCTAATGTAGAACAGACGGCTTTGGTTCTGCCACAGCTTGGTGCATGGAAAACAATTTTTGGAGCCGATCTTGTGCAGAATCTGACGGGTAATAAGCTAACTGTAAGCGGGATTGGAATGGTAGTGCTGACGGCGGACTAGATGTTTTTTTACAGATAATTCTTCAAAAGCATGCGGAGTATTGTGCTCAATGAGTACAGTGCGCTGTGTGCTTTTTTTGCGTGGAACTTTCTTTTGAATGGATGCTCTTATTTTACATAAAAAGGTGACATTACTCATTTTCGTTAAAGATATGGGGTGCTAATATTAAGGCATTTACTTTGGCGCTTTAGAGTGGCATAACAGCAGAAAGTGACAGAGAGTACTTTTCTTTGGTAGAGAGGATGAAAGAGATGGGGAAAGCAACCGGATTTTTAGAGTTTGAACGACAGACACCCTCCGAGTGTGAGGCATTGGAGCGAATTAAGAATTGGAATGAATTCTCGATACCTATGGATGAAGAAAAGCTGCGCGAGCAAGGGGCGCGTTGTATGGATTGCGGTACGCCATTTTGTCATGTAGGACGCCTGTTGTCTGGTATGGCTTCCGGCTGCCCTTTGCACAACTTGATTCCTGAATGGAACGATATGGTCTATCGTGGAAATTGGGAGATAGCGCTGAAACGTCTGCATAAGACTAACAACTTTCCTGAATTTACAGGCCGTGTCTGTCCAGCTCCTTGCGAAGGCTCTTGTACGGTAGGGATGAATGGCAAACCTGTCACCATTAAATCTATTGAGAAGTCGATTGTAGATAGAGGTTTTGCAGAAGGCTGGATTGTGCCTGAGCCGCCGCTTCATCGCACGGGTAAAAAGGTAGCTGTAGTGGGTTCAGGTCCGGCGGGGCTTGCCTGTGCGGCACAGCTTAATAAGGCAGGACATACGGTGACTGTGTATGAACGGGCGGACCGGATTGGCGGTCTGCTTACCTATGGTATTCCCAACATGAAGCTGGATAAAAAGACTGTACAGCGCCGGGTGGATCTGCTTGCAGCTGAGGGCATTACCTTCGTAACTCGAACAGAGATCGGCCGAGATCTCCCAGCATCACAGCTCAAGGCAGAGCATGATGCTGTAGTACTGTGTGGTGGATCTACACAGGCACGTGATCTGCCGATAGAAGGACGCGATCTGCGTGGGATTCATCAAGCTATGGAGTTTTTAACGCTGAATACAAAGAGCCTACTGGATTCAGGGCTTGCCGATGGGGAATATTTATCAGCAGCAGGTAAGGATGTAGTTGTAATCGGCGGTGGGGATACTGGAACAGACTGTGTAGCCACTTCGATCCGTCACGGCTGCCGCAGTGTGACTCAGCTTGAGATTATGCCACAGGCGCCGCTGACACGTCAGTCTAACAATCCTTGGCCGGAATGGCCAAAGGTGCTTAAAGTGGACTATGGTCAGCAGGAGGCCGCTTCACTGTATCAAGAAGATCCGCGCCGTTATCTGGTTTCGACGAAACGGTTTGTCGGCGATGAGGGCGGGCAAGTGCAGGAGCTGCGTACAGTGCGCATTGAATGGACTCATAATGAACAGGGACGAATGGTACCGGTCGAAGTGCCGGGCAGTGAGGAGACCCTGCAAGCGCAGCTGGTATTACTGGCTTTGGGATTCACAGGACCCGAAGAAACTATACTGGGCGAGCTTGGGGTGGAACGCGATGAGCGGGGGAACGCCAAAGCAGAGTTCGGAGCACAAGTAACCAATGTAGAAGGTGTGTTCACAGCAGGCGATATGCGGCGCGGGCAAAGCCTTGTAGTCTGGGCTATTGACGAAGGGCGCCAGACTGCGCGCGAAGTAGACCGCTTTTTGATGGGATCCTCGAATTTGCCGTGAGTGTTAAGATATAGCGGGCAGGGCGTTCCTTTGGGAACGTCCGCTTTGCGTTGTGGTATGTTCAAGGTTAAGATTATTGTCTAAGCGCATATTTACTTAAGTTAAGTTGAAAAGGAGAATACATGATGAAGTTAATTTTTATTTCCGACATTCACGGATCTTTATTTTGGCTGGAACGGGCTTTGGAAAAGGTAGAAGAAGAGCAGCCGGACAGTCTTATTATTCTAGGAGACTTTTTATATCATGGTCCAAGAAATCCGCTGCCGAAGGAATATAACCCACAAGAGGTTGCTAATAAGCTTAATGCATATAACAAAAACAAGCCGATAACCGCAGTACGTGGAAACTGTGACGCCGAGGTAGACCAAATGCTGCTGGAATTCCCGATGATGGGCGATTATATAATGCTTTTGCACGAAGGCAGACGGATTTACGCTACACATGGTCATGGCTTTAGCATTGAGCATTTGCCGGCGCTTTCCGAGAAGGATATTTTTATTCAGGGACATACCCATATACCAGTTGCCGATGTAAAAGAGGGAGTGTATGTGCTGAATCCCGGCTCCATATCGCTGCCTAAAGAGAATAATCCGAATTCCTATGCTGTTCTAGAGGGCGGGGAATTTATCGTTAAGGATTTTGAAGGCAATGTGGTAAAAAAGATTACCGTATAGTGAGAGGGATCGTTTAAAGGAACTCCTGAAGATTGAGAGATTGAATAAGGGAGACAATGCCAAAGGACGACATTACCAATCCGGACAGTTTGTTGAACATGAGCTGTTTCGACCGTCCTAACATTATGTTGGTTCTGAACAAAGCAGTGCTCCCTGTCAAACCCATCCACCATAATGCGGAACCCAGAAAGACGCCACTAACTAGAAACGGCATATTGGAGCTGCTATGAGACAGAAGGACGCCAGATGCGCTGAATATGCCAAGGAAAAAAATAATCGTCATGGGATTGGACAGCGTCAGCAACAGCGTTACTATGTATGAATTCAGTGAGCTTTTTGGGGAATTGGGTGCTGTGCTGTCTGTGTCTGGGGGTTCTAACAGCGACTTCATGCCAAGATAACAAATAAACAACCCGCCCAAGGCTTGCAGTACCGTTTTATAATCAACCAAAAAAGCGGTGAGGGCGGATAAGCCGAATCCGGCGATACTACCATAAACTGCGTCAGCTGTGGCCGCTCCCAAGCCGCAGCATAGGCCAGTTTTGAAACCTGAGCTTAAGGTTTTCTTGATGCATAAGATGCTGATAGGACCTAAAGGAGCCGCAATAGAAAGCCCCAGCAGCATTCCTTTTGCCATCCACTCCCAAGGCATAAGGCTTCACTCCTTTTATCTATTCTTCTTTTAACGTGGACAAAATAAATACGGTATTTGATCTTACAATGTCATGATTGGCCTTGAGTGTATGCGTTATAAAACCCTCCAATTCGGATAAATCCGGTAGACCCACCTTCAAGAGATAGTCGTATTCCCCCGAGATATGATGACATTCCAGTACTAGCGGCGATTGAATAATGGTTGTGCGGAAGTGTTGGGTTTCAACTGAGCCGTGCAGCTGCACGAAAATATATACCAATAGGGTTTGTCCTATTGCCTTACGGTTTAACTTGACCGTGAATTGATCAATCACTCCGTTATTCTCCAGTTTACGAATTCTTTCAGTGATGGAAGGCACGGATAAATGAACGATTTTACTAATTTCGGAACTGGTCATGCGGCCGTTGCTTTTCAGTAATTCCAAGATTTGAAGATCGATGTCATCCATTGCAACCCACTCCTTTAAGCTAATTATATAAAATCCATTAGAAATGAAAATAGAATCACTAAAATAAGTAAAATTATTAAATGATATCCTGATTTATATTAAAATAATTAAATTTAGCTTCGTTGTAACGGATGAAACTTAAATTTTTTAACTGCAAAATGGGGGCTGCGCACAAAAAAAATTCCTTCCAACATTATTAATGTCCCAGGGAATTGAGCACTAGAACATATTATTGTATGATGAGGAAGGAGTTTTAGGGGTAGAACTGGCTCCAAATATATTAGTAAAGGTAGTTAACACATGAATCCTAAAGATTTGAACTATACAATGCCACCGGAATGGGGCAAGCATGAACGTACTTTTATCTCCTGGCCGGTGCAGGAATCTATGTGTTTCCCGGACAACCACGAGTCAGTGTGCCAAGGTTATGCTGACATTATCACAGCCATCGCCGAGTTTGAACCGATCACGGTTATTGTGAACCCGGAGGATGTGGAGCGGGTAGAACATTTGGTCGGCGGACCGAATGTAACGCTGCTGCCTATTGCGCATAGCGATGCTTGGCTGCGTGATAACGGACCTACCTTTATTGTTAATAAAGAAGGACAAATGGCAGGCGTGAACTGGAAGTTTAATGCTTGGGGCGGTAAATATTCACCTTGGGATTTGGATGACGAAGTGGCTCCGCAGATTCTGGAGCATGCGCAGATCACCCGTTTTGATGCACCGCTTGTGATGGAGGGTGGCTCGATTCATACGGATGGAGAAGGCACTTTGCTTACTACAGAAGAGTGTCTGCTTAACCTAAACCGCAACCCGGAGCTGAAGCGCGAAGAGATCGAAGAGTACGTGCGGAACTATACAGGTACAGAAGCTATTATCTGGCTGAGACGTGGCCTTAGTGGCGATGAAACCGATGGTCATGTTGATAATATTGCTTGTTTTGCTGCACCAGGCAAAGTTATTATCCAGGTCTCTGAGGACCCGCAGGATGAGAACTATGAGATTACGCAAGAGAATCTGCGTATTCTGGAGAACGCTACAGATGCCAAAGGGCGTAAGCTGGAGATTATCAAGATTCAGCAGCCACCACGGGTCGATCATGACGGCAGTCGTCTGACGCTCAGTTATTTGAACTTTTATTTCGTGAACGGCGGAATTATATTGCCTGTGTTTGGCGGCACCGCGACAGAAACGGATACACTTGCTGAGAAAGTGCTGGCTGGTTTGTTCCCGGATCGCAAGATTCGTACAGTTAACGGAATGGCCGTTATCACCGAAGGCGGAAATGTCCACTGCACTACGCAGCAAATGCCTGCACAGCAATAATTTGAAGGAAAACTAAACGTCCAAAGGGACATTTATATACAAGGAGGACAGATACTTGAGAAATGTAAAAGTAGCTGCGACACAAATGAGTTGTTCCAGCAATATTGAGGAGAATATCAGCAAAGCCGAGACATTGGTCAGAGAAGCGGCAGCACAGGGTGCGCAAATTATTTTGCTGCAGGAGCTGTTTGAGACTCCGTATTTCTGTCAAAAAGAGAAAGCTGATTATTACGCATACGCAACAGAGCTTGAGCATAACAAGGCGATTAATCATTTCAAAGCAGTAGCCAAGGAGCTGCAAGTGGTACTGCCGATTAGTTTTTATGAGAAAAAGAATTACGCGCGTTACAACTCACTTGCTGTAATTGATGCTGATGGAACGGTGCTGGGCAAATACCGCAAGAGTCATATTCCAGATGGCCCAGGTTATGAAGAGAAGTTCTACTTTAATCCGGGAGATACTGGCTTTAAGGTATGGAACACTCGTTATGCCAAGATTGGTGTAGGCATCTGCTGGGATCAATGGTATCCAGAAGCGGCTAGAGTAATGAGCCTGATGGGAGCAGAAATTCTGTTCTATCCAACGGCTATTGGGTCTGAACCGCAGGATGGATCGATCGATTCCAAGGATCATTGGCAGACCTGTATGCTTGGACATGCAGCTGCGAATCTTATTCCAGTCGTGGCTTCCAACCGTATTGGTGAGGAAATTGATGAGGATTCGAGCATTAATTTCTACGGTTCATCGTTCATTGCAGGTCCTCAGGGCAATAAAATCGTTGAGGCTGGACGTGAGGAGCAAACCGTGCTGGTAAGCGAATTCGATCTGGATGCTTTGGAAGTTGGCCGGATCGAGTGGGGAATCTTCCGTGACCGCCGGCCGGATCTGTATAAATTGATCGGTTCTTATGATGGAGATATCACACTTTAATAGGTTTAAAGTTAAATATGCTAAAGGCATTGCTAGAGAGAATAGAATCTCTGGCAGTGCCTTTTTCTGTTTGATGGTATTTTTTTTGAGAGTGATGTACGCATAAAATGTATAAAATAATAATATTGTGTTATATAACCTTACATTATTTAGAAAAGTTAATTGTCATGAATCCTTTAATCTGTTAAAATCTCTTTAAGTTATTTCCGAAAATAGGGGGAATGGGGATATGAAAATAAAAGGTCGTGTTTTAATGTCAGTTTTTATATCATTTGTGGTGGTTGCATTGGTAGGTTGTGGAGCAAATAACAGTAAAGCTGGTAACGAATCCTCAGCGGAGAAAATTAAGTTTGCCAGTGATGCCAGCTACGCTCCTATGGAGTATATGGACACGGATAAAATCAAAGGATTCGACATCGATTTCATTAAGGCAGTTATGGAAGAAGCGGGAATAGACTATGACGTAACGAACACAGGCTGGGAAACGATGCTGCAAAGTGTGAAGCAGGGAACGGAGTATCAAGCAGGGCTATCTTCAGTATCGATTACGGATGAACGTAAAGAAACCTATGACTATTCCATCCCTTATTTCGAATCTACCAATATGATTATGGTTAAAGAAGGCAGCGACATCAAAAACGCACTTGATCTTAAAGATAAAGTAGTTGCAATACAAGGGGCCACAACTGCAGATGACCTGATGAGCGGAATAATGGGTGTCGACAACCCTAACTTGAAACGTTTTGACAGCAATGCGGTGGCATTGATGGAACTGAATGGCGGCGGAGCCGATGCGGTTGTAGCGGATATTGCCATTGTACGTGAGTACATGAAAAACAATCCTAAGCAGAAGCTGGTGGGGATTGTAGACACGGAGAATTTCGGAGCGGAATATTACGGCATTCTTTACCCTAAGGGCAGTGAGTTAAAAGCGAAACTGGATCCGGCTATTAAGAAGGTATTGGAAAACGGAAAGTACGCGGAAATCTACAAAACTTGGTTCGGCGAAGAACCTAACCTGGATAGCTTATTGAACGCAAAATAAGGAAAAAACCTAATAAGCATGCGTAATGATAGCTATTGCGCATGCTTATTTTTTTAAAGAGAGATGACATAAAGAAGAGAAGGGGAGAGTCCTATGGATTTTAGAATGGACATTATCATTCATTATTTGCCCGTCCTTTTAAAAGGGACACTGCTGACTATCGGTATTTCTGTAGTTTCTATTTTATTTGGCTCTATTTTGGGACTGGGGATCGGATTTGGCAAAATGGCCCCAAAATGGTATTTGCGCTGGCCTTTTCATTCATATATCAATTTTTTTCGAGGAACACCACTGTATGTGCAGATTCTGATTGTTCACTTTGGAGTGATTCCCCCGCTTTACGGCAAAACCAATGCTCTAATTACTGCGTTTGTTGCTCTGTCGCTTAATTCGGCTGCTTATTCGGCTGAGATTTTTCGGGCAGGCATTCAGTCGGTTGATCGTGGGCAACGGGAAGCGGCTATTTCATTGGGGATGACTAGTCGGCAAGCGATGAGATTTATTATTTTACCGCAAGCGATCAAACGGATGGTTCCGGCTTTTGGTAACGAGTTTATTGTGCTTGTGAAAGACTCCTCTCTTCTGGCTTTGGTGGCTGCACCGGAAATAATGTATTGGACTAACACGATGAAAGGGCAATATTTGCGGATATGGGAGCCTTATTTGACAGCGGCACTTATTTATTTCATTCTTACCTATTCTCTTAGCAAGCTGCTGAATTACGTTGAACGGAGGCTGAAATAGGATGGAGCCTATGATTTCAGTACGGAACTTACATAAATCATTTGGAACAAATACGGTGCTGGCCGACATAAGTATCGATATTTTCAGTCAGGAGGTAGTGGTGGTTATTGGGCCGTCCGGATCGGGTAAATCCACCTTTTTGCGTTGCCTTAATTTACTGGAGCAGCCGCAGGCCGGCGAGATTGTAATTGAAGGCACTTCTTTGATGGCGGCGAGTACGAAGATTAACGATATCCGTACAGAGCTTGGGATGGTGTTTCAGCAGTTTAATCTATTTCCTCATATGAAGGTTATAGAAAACATTATGCTGGCACCGGTTCAGGTGCGTAAATGGTCTCCGGATAAAGCGCGGCAAAAAGCGCTTGAGCTGCTGCAAAAAGTAGGTCTAAGTGAAAAAGCAGAGATGTATCCAGCCTCATTGTCTGGGGGTCAGGCTCAGCGGGTAGCGATTGCAAGGGCGCTGGCTATGGAGCCCCAAATTATGCTCTTTGACGAACCAACCTCAGCGCTTGACCCGGAGATGGTGGGGGAAGTGCTGGCGGTGATGAAGGAACTGGCCCGTGAGGGGATGACGATGGTCGTGGTGACACATGAAATGGGCTTTGCGCGTGAGGTGGGGGATCGGGTGCTGTTCATGGAACAAGGTGAGATTGTGGAAGAAGGAAGTCCGGAGCAGCTGTTCGGAAATCCTATGCAAGAACGGACACGATCCTTTCTATCAAAGGTGCTGTAATTTAGTGGAAAGTAGAATCTTGTTATTTTATCAGGTATATTAGAAGAGTAACGGTTATTTCAGGGATTTATATGCAAAATCTGTCGGAACGTGGAGAGGAGGCTCTTGGGATATCTTTTGTTATCATAATCTAGCAGTGATAGAGGGAGAATACGATGAGCACATTTAAAAACTGGTTGAATACAGCCAAAAGCGGACTTACAGATCAAGTGAAGAAATTCAAAAATAAAGATTTCATGAATGCGGTAGTTGCAGGCTGCGCTTTGGTCGCTGCGGCGGACGGTAAAATAGAAGAAGCAGAGAAAAACAAAATGGCCGGCTATATGAATATGAGTAATGAATTGAAGGTATTTGACATGAGAGATGTCATTGCTCAATTCAACTATTACGTAAGTAACTTCGAATTTTCACCAGAAATAGGAAAACAAGAAGCTTTGAAAGCGATCGCTAAGTTTAGCGGCAAACCAGAAGCGGGCCGTCTGATCGTGGGTGTATGCTCGGCAATTGGATCAGCTGATGGTGATTTTGATGATTACGAAAAAGCAGTTGTGCGGAATATTTGTGGCGTCTTAGGATTAAACCCTAGCGAATTCAGTTTATAAATTAGGTGAAGTCATAGATAAAAGTTCGTTGAAACGTAATTTATTCTTTATCGTATCACTGATATAACACCTAAAAGCTAGACTAACAGATAATGATTTTTATCGGAAACGGAGGTACGTTGATTTGGCTGGAATTAATCTGGTAAAAGGTCAAAAGATTGATTTGACTAAAGGTAATGCGGGCTTGTCCAATGTAATTGTGGGCTTAGGCTGGGATCCAATTGAAGCCTCGCGGGGATTCTTTGGAGTCAAGAAACAGGCGAATGTCGACTGTGATGCCTCAGCACTGCTGTTAAATGAGGATGGTAAGCTAACTAAGAAGGGTAACCTGATCTGCTTCCACAACAAGCAAAGTCCTTGCAACTCGGTCATTCATTCCGGAGATAATCTGACGGGTGAAGGCGACGGAGATGACGAGCAAATCATGGTTAATTTGAAAGCCATTCCTGCCGATGTTCACAAGGTTCTGGTTGTCGTTAACATTTACGATGCGGTGAATCGCAAACAGGATTTTGGAATGATCAAATCAGCGTATATTCGGGTAATAAATGCTGCCGGGAATAGTGAGTTGATTAAATTCAACTTGTCTGACAACTACACAGGTTTTACGGCACTTATTTGTGGAGAGCTTTACCGCCAAGGTGGAGAATGGAAGTTCGCTGCAATTGGTGAAGGCAGCCACGCCGCTCATATCAATCAACTTGCAGAACGCTACGTATAATCCAAATATAAGAAAAGAGGTATGTAATCATGGCAATTAATCTATCCAAAGGTCAAAAAATCGATTTAACGAAAACAAACCCAGGTCTATCCAAAATCACAGTAGGTCTTGGTTGGGACACTAATAAATATGACGGCGGAAAAGATTTCGATTTGGATGTATCCGTCTTTTTGACCAATGCTAGTGGTAAAGTTGATAAAGAAACCAACTTCATTTTCTTCAATAACAAGCAAAATGAGAATGCTTCTGTTGTTCATACCGGAGATAACCGTACAGGTGAAGGCGATGGTGATGATGAGCAGGTTCAAGTGGATCTTCAGAACATCCCTGCTGATGTAGACAAAGTAGCTTTTACTATTACAATTTATGATGCTGAAGCAAGAAGCCAAAACTTTGGACAAGTCTCCCGTTCCTACGTACGTATCGTAAACGATCTGAACAATGAAGAATTGATTCGTTTCGACCTAGGTGAGGATTTCTCTATTGAAACTGGTGTTGTTGTAGGCGAATTGTATCGTAACGGTGCAGAATGGAAGTTCAATGCTATCGGCAGTGGCTACAAAGACGGCTTGAGCGGTTTGACTCGCGACTACGGCCTGCAATAAATTTCATTCTGCATGCTAAAGATGAATTGAATTCATAAATGAAAGAAGGTTTTGTCAGTGACGATCAGTCTCTCTAAAGGACAACGGATTGATCTTACCAAGACTAATCCGGGTTTGACGAAGGTAGTAGTAGGATTGGGCTGGGATACTAATAAGTATAGCGGCGGCCAAGATTTTGACCTTGATGCCTCAGCCTTTTTACTGCATGAAGATGGTAAGGCCAAGGGCTCCGATGATTTTGTATTCTACAACAATCCTTCGGGTGGCGCAGGTTCCTTGACTCATACGGGGGATAACCGTACAGGTGAGGGTGACGGAGATGACGAGCAGATTGTTGTTGATTTCAGCAAAATCCCTGCTCATATTCAGCGCATCGGAATAACGGTAACGATCTATGATTATGAAACTCGGGCACAAAACTTTGGACAGGTTTCCAATGCTTTTGTACGTGTAGTAGATGCTTCTAATGATCGTGAAGTGCTTCGCTTCGATTTAGGTGAAGACTTTTCAACTGAAACAGCTGTTGTATTCTGTGAGTTCTACCGCAATGGTGCGGATTGGAAGTTCCAGGCGATTGGAAGTGGCTTTGCCGGCGGTCTAAGCGCTTTATGCAGAAACTATGGACTGGACGCGCAATAACATCCAAGTGGGCGGGGTCATTACCGATCCTGCCCTTTTTATAAATATTTAGAGCAGTACAGACTCCACTTTGTGGGGTTCTTTTTTACAAAATTATTAGTTGGTTTACTCCATTTATAAAGGTGGCGTAAGAATGAGTGTTAACGTAGTCAAAGGGCAAAAAGCTGATCTGACCAAAGGCAATGCTGGACTTCATTCTATAATCGTAGAGATCGGCTGGCATGCTCCGGCTGCTCTGGAGATTGATAGCTCTGCTTTCCTGCTTGGATCAGAGGGTAAAGTAAGTAAAGACGAGGATTTAATATTTTATAATAATCCAGCCACATCTTATATTAGGTATAAGGATGTGCCAGGATTCAATGACCGCAAGCAATTCGAAGTTCAATTGGATAAGATTCCTTCCGATGTGATGAAGATTGCCTTTACACTTACCATTTATGATGGGGAGAAAAGGGGTCAAAGTTTTGGGCAAGTTAGTCAGGCTTATTTTCGGATTCTCAATCAAGTGACAGGTGCGGAACTGCTCCGATGTGATCTCGACAATCTTTTCTCCGTGGAAACGGCCATTGTGGTAGGGGAATTATATAGATATAACAGTGAATGGAAGTTCAGTGCCATTGCAGCGGGGTTTGCCGGAGGTTTGAAAGAGATATGCAGCAACTTCGGTATTGAAGCGAATGAGGAGCCTGCTCCTGCTGCTCCACAGCCGGAGGTTAAGCCGCAGATTCCACCACAAATCTTCGCAACGCCGCCTGCGCAGCCAGTGAAACGTGAAGAGAGCTCTCCAGCCACACCCCCGCCTTCGCCAATGAATCTCAACTTGAAGAAAATCGAGCTGAAGAAAAAAGGCGATTCCATCAATTTGAAAAAATCAGCCAGTGGTGATTTAGGGGAAGTGTTGATTAATCTCAACTGGAACCAGAAGCAGGGCGGACTCTTTAGTCGTAAAAATGGCGTAGATCTAGATCTTGCTTGTCTGTATGAACTGAAGAATGGCAGTAAAGGAGTGGTACAAGCGTTGGGCAATGCCTTTGGCTCATTGAATCAACCTCCTTATGTCATGCTTGATGGGGATGATCGGACAGGCTCCGTAACTACTGGTGAGAATTTGCGTATAAATGGTATCAAAATTTCCGAGATTGAACGCATTCTAGTGTTTTCCTTTATTTATAAAGGGGTAACCAACTGGTCGGAGGCCGATGGGGTTGTCACCATCAAACAAGGCGGAGGACCTGATATCATTGTAAATTTGGACGAGCATAACAACCGAAAAGGGATGTGTGCCATTGCGTTATTCCGGAATGTAAGCAATGAAACATTTAGTGTTGAACGGCTGGTGCAATATTACAGTGGTCATCGTGAGATGGATGAAGCCTATGGCTGGGGGCTGCGCTGGGTTGCGGGCAGCAAATAATCGATTTTACCGGAGGCGCAAAGTGTAATGGATTGGTTCGCAGATTTTTTTAGAAATATTAGTGAGAATTACGGGCATTTTTTCTCATGGAGTGATGTAGTAGGCACGCTCTCTGATCCTGTGAGCTGGGGGATTATCGGGAGCTTAATTCTACTAGAAGGTTTGCTCTCTGCAGATAATGCGCTTGTGCTTGCCGTTATGGTTAAGCATCTACCTAAGGAGCAGCAGAAAAAGGCGCTTTTCTACGGTATCTTAGGGGCTTATTTGTTCAGATTCCTGGCCATTGGACTAGGGACATTTCTTATTAAGTTTACTTTGGTTAAGGTTCTTGGTGCACTGTATCTCTTTTATATCGCATATAAAGGTTTATTTAAGGGCAGTGGCGAAGAGCATACGGAGAATAAAGGCACTTCTTTTTGGAAGACGGTTCTCCTTGTTGAATTAATGGATATTGCTTTCAGTATTGACAGTGTTATTGCAGCATTTGGACTTAGCGATCAGGTTTGGGTTCTCTTTATGGGTGGTATCTTAGGGGTTCTGATGATGCGCGGAGTGGCGCAGGTATTCTTGAAGCTTATTGATAAATTCCCTGAATTGGAACAGGCAGCGTTCCTGCTTATCGCCATTATTGCGGGTAAGATGCTAGCGGGTGCTTTTGGTTTTGAATTGCCGCATGTCGTATTCTTTACAATCCTTATAGCGGTATTCGTGGGTACGATCCTCTATAGTGCTAGACGTAAGAAAAAAGATGCCCATAAAAGTGCATGATTAAAAAAGTAATTGCACCATAGAGAAGTCGGAGCCGATCATGCAAGAATAGAAACGCCTGCTTCTTTCAGGTAATCGTATATGTTATAGCGTAGGCCTTCACTTATATTTGAGAGAGCCAAGATGCCATCCCCAAGGGAGAGTATTGCCGGTTCTGACACTCTCTATGAGGAGAGGTCTACGCTTGTTTTGCTTGGCTTCGCAAAACTATAAGGGGGAACCGATTTGAGATACTTCGATTACCTGACGAAAGAACAAGAAATCTCTTTGTTTTACACTCCGCCTATCTCATTTGATCATACCACGAACAAGGAACTGCTAGCCTACGCTGTCGGCGCTGCCCTCTATATGCCGGCTACCCGTGCAAGTGTTGCAGAAGACATCATTAAGCTCAAGAATGCAGGTCTAGTGACGGTTATTATAGATCTGGAGGACGCAATCGGAGATGACCAGGTTGACAATGCAGAGGAGTCTATTATCCAGCATCTTATTTACCTAGCTGCTTACGCAGAAAATGAGCTGGATTCATCGAACAGCCTCCCGCTTCTTTTTATACGAGTACGTAACCCGGACCAACTCCGGCAAATGATTTTCCGCTTGGGATCCTTGGTAACGATGTTAACAGGGTTTGTATTTCCTAAGTTCTCTGTGGACAATGGAATTCAATATTTTGAAACGTTAGCTGAGTACAACAATACGCGTGGTTATAATGATCCTGTGCTTTACGGGATGCCAATCTTGGAAACTGCACCTATTATTTATCGGGAAAGTCGAGTGGACAGTCTGCTATCTATCCGTGATTTACTCCGTAATTACCGTGAACTTGTCCTAAACGTCAGAATTGGGGCAACGGATTTCTCCAGCCTGTTCGGACTGCGTCGCAGTCCTGATGTTAGTATTTATGATCTTACTCCTATCCGTGACTGTATCTCGGACATTATCAATGTGTTTGGGCGGGTTGAAGAGGGATATGTGATCTCAGGACCTGTCTGGGAGTATTTTGCGAATAAAGGTCATCGAGTTCTCCGGCCGCAGCTGCGGCAGACGCCATTTGAGGATACTTACGGCAAAAACGGCCGTGATATGCGGAATAGCTATATCTCGAGCAGTGTAGACGGGCTAATTCGTGAGGTTATTTTGGATAAAGAGAATGGAATTGTGGGTAAGACGATTATTCATCCTTCTCACCTCAGACCTGTTCAGGCGATGTATACGGTGATGCATGAGGAATACGTCGACGCTTTAAGCATTGTAGAAAGTAATGATGGCAGTCTGGGCGTGTTTAAGAGTCAATATTTTAATAAAATGAACGAAATTAAGCCCCATCTGAATTGGGCAAGACGAATTTTACTACGATCTCAAATATACGGGGTGTTACATGAACAACAGCATTTTGTCGGATTATTACCCGAAAACGAATTTACGCACGTATAACATAGTCGAGAACCTGCAAGTGAATGTAACCGAAACCTTTAACCCCTTTCATATGCCTCTGGATTCTTTATTTTCTATGGCGGCGCGAATTAATAAAAAACGAACTTTTCTGTTTGTCAGTAAGGTGCTTGGCAAGCATATCCCCGTCGATCCGTATACTTCACTTCTAAGCGGAGCAGCGTTGGCGCTGCTGTTATATCAGGAGATGAACGGCGATTCCGTGGATAGTGATCGTATGACAAAGCTATTGGATATGGCGGTTCATGGGCTGATTCATCCTGAATTTGCTAAGGAAGCCTATCAACATTTACTAGCGGCCCGGCTGGTTTTGCCCAAGCCTGTGGTTTTTATTGGATTCGCAGAAACGGCAACTGCACTGGGTCACAGTGTGTACAACATCTTTGCTGAGCAGGCATCCTATATTCATACTACGCGTGAGCATATTCCTGATTTGGAGTCTGTTGTAAGTTTTGTAGAAGAGCATTCCCATGCAGTTGATCATCTATGTTATGCCTTGGATACCGAACTCTTATCTGGGACAGAGCCCATTATATTGGTAGATGACGAGATTACGACCGGGAAAACCGCGATCAATACAATTCGAGATATTCAGTCAAAATTCCCGCGGGAGGAATATGTGGTAGTCTCTCTTCTGGACTGGAGAAGCGGCAGCAATCTTCAACACTATAGTGAGCTTGAGCAGGAGCTGGGGATTCGCATTAGGTCGTTATGTCTGCTGCAAGGGAATATTGAAGTGATAGGTTCACCGGTGTTTAATAAGGATACTGAGCAGCTGGATAGAGAGGCCATTTTTGAGTGTGAGGTTGTAACTACTTATGCTCAAGATGGAATGGAACGACTGGAGGTATCCTCTATCGATTCCTATGGTGAGATCAACACAGCGCCGTATATGAAATATAGTGGACGGTTCGGAATGGAGTCACAGGATAATCTGGAGCTTGATCAGGGTGTGAAACGAATAGCTGAGCAGCTGCGGCAATTGCGTAGAGGACCGAAAGCCTTGGTAATGGGTGTAGGAGAATTTATGTATCTTCCGATGAGAGTGGCGGCGGAAATGGGGGAAGGGATTGCTTACCAGTCTTCCACTAGAAGTCCAATCCACCCTGAGCGTCGGCCGGATTATGGGGTACATAGTGCTGCTGCGTATCCTTCAGCTGGTGATCCGGAAATCACAAACTTTATTTATAATATAGCTCCTGGTCAATACGATGATATATTTGTGCTGATTGAGCGTGATGTACCGCATGAGCGTATGAAACCTATGCTTGATATACTGAAGAAACTGGCCCGCCATAAAGTGCATCTTATTGTACTGACCTCGGAAAGAAGAAGTGGAGGCCCTACCTATGAAGGGAACAGTAACTGAAGAAATTCTAAACAGAAGTATAGCCGAACCGGTTCTGCTAGGCAGCTATTCTCCGTCAGATGTTATATTTTTGCTTAAGGATCTGAGCGATGTTTCACTGGAGCGGGCGACTGACGAAAGAGAGGCCGCCATTCAATCAGGTGTACACTACTCTGAGATGCTGCCCGTGGAATATCAGCCTACTGAGCAGTATATTGAGTTATTTCACGAGACGCTGGAGCAATCTGCGGAGAAGGTCGCTCTAGCAGTAGCGGTAGTCTCTGAGATGATTGTCGCTCAACGGGGACTTGATACGGTGTTAGTCTCTTTGGCAAGAGCGGGAACACCAATTGGTGTACTGATTAAGCGTTATATCCAAGAGCGATATGATGCTGATCTGCCGCATTATAGTATCTCTATCATTCGGGGCAAGGGGATTGATGAGAACGCAATCCTCTATATTCTGCAAAAGCATGGGCTTGACGCTGATTTGCAGTTTGTCGACGGATGGACGGGGAAAGGGGCTATTCGCCAGGTATTGATTGAGGCGTGCAACAGCCTATATGAGAAATATGGCATTCGGCTAAATGATGACCTGGCCGTATTGGCTGATCCCGGGAACTGTTCAGGCACGTTCGGGACTAGAGAGGATTATCTTATTCCTAGTGCATGCCTCAATTCTACGGTGTCAGGATTGATGAGCCGGACAGTGCTGCGCGATGATTTAATTGGTCCGGAAGAATTCCATGGGGCTAAATTCTACAAGGAATGGCTCGATACGGATGTATCCAATGTATTCATTGCGGCGATCTGCCCGTATTTCTCCTCCGTTGCGGAAGAAGCACAAGCGATTGCTGAACAGATGCAGCAATCCCCGCCAGAAATTACATGGCAGGGCCTGCGTGATATTCAGAGTATTCAAGAAGTGTTCGGCATAGATAACATCAATTTGGTCAAGCCCGGAGTCGGAGAAACAACCCGAGTGCTGCTGCGCAGAGTACCATGGAAGATTCTTGTCGATACTATGGATAATCCAAATCTTCGTCATATTATTCTCTTAGCAGAGGATAGAGGGGTTCCAGTAGAAGTATTCCCTGGACTCACCTACTCCTGTTGCGGGATTATTAAGCCGCTGAGAGGTGAGACGGAATGATCTATGCCAGTGATTTGGACCGAACGTTAATCTATTCCTTAAATGCAATCGGTGTTCCGGAGAATACTCCGGGCCTGGTTCCTGCGGAGGTTGTGGATGGCAAGACGGTTTCATACATTTCGCAAAAAGCATTGGCTGATCTGATGGAGCTTACTTCCCGTATTATCTTTATGCCCGTTACAACACGTACAATAGCGCAGTATAAGCGTATTAATCTGTTTCAAGACACGATTATTCCAGACTACGCGATTACTAGTAATGGCGGGAATATTCTGATTGGTGGCGAAGTAGATAAGAGCTGGAGAGCTTCGGTGGGCAGGCTTGTTCAAAATGAATCGGCTGCGGCAGAAGAAGTTAGAATGCACGTTAGGTCTGTAGTGCACGAGGAATGGATCATTAGTGAGCGGTATTGTGATGATTTATTTTATACTTTTGTGGTAGTGCGTGATTTATTACCTATGGATGAGATCACGAATCTGGCAGAGCGATTATACGATTTGGGCTGGCGGGTATCCTTACAAGGACGCAAGCTATATGTCGTCCCTGCCGCTGTGAATAAAAGTGATGCGATTGTTCATGTGCGCCGGACGGTTCGTTCAGAACCGATGGTAGCATCGGGAGATTCCTTGTTGGATAAGAGTTTACTAGAAAGTGCGGACTATGCGATTGCTCCTTGTCATGGAGAAATATTTGCAGAGCAGCAGAGTGGTCTTGTAAAATCAAGGTATCCCTTTACGAAGCAAGCGGGTGTTTTTGCTGGTGATGAAATTCTACAGTATGTAAACATGATCTATAATAACTTAACCGTATTGGGAGTTGGGCCACTATGAAAAAGGTAAACATTTATTTCAATCGCTGGTTTTCCGTCGCTTACCATTATATGAATCTCATCCGCAATAATGAGGATGGCGTTCCTGTACAAATCTTCGCCACGCATCCTGATATTCACCATATGTCCCTTCAAGGTGCTGATGTTGCTGGGACTGAACCAGCACTGACTGGAATAGAATATGTTCAATTCTGCGTGGATTTCTGTCGCCGTAATGAGATCGATATCTTCATTCCACGGTTACATATGCTGGATATAGCTTTGCATGCTGCTATGTTTGATGCGATTGGCACCAAGGTTCTGGTCTGTAGAGATTTAGACTTATTGGAGACCATCATGGATAAGGGGAAGTTCTACGAAAGTGTTAAGGAAACAGGGATTATGACAATTCCTGATTATCATGTGGTGAGTACAGCAGAGCAGTTCAAAGAGGCTTATCATGATCTTGTAGCCAAAGGACATCGCGTATGCTTTAAACCCACGGAGACAGAGGGAGGCCTTGGCTTCCGTATCATTGATAACACACGTAGTCCTTTACAGGAGCTGTTTGGTCATGTAACTCCGCTGATATCCTTCGAAGAGGCCTATCGTATTCTGGGAAGTGAATCTACATTCCCTGAACTTATGGTGATGGAACTGCTGGAAGGTTATGAATACAGTATAGATTGCTTGTCAGATGAGAATGGCAGGCTGTTAGCGGCTGTACCCCGTCGTAAAGCTGGCGGTCGTCTGCGGCTGATGGAGCATATTCCGGAGCTGGAGGAGATCGCTTCCCGGGTAGCAGAAGTATATAAAATACCTTTCAATTTCAATATTCAAATGAAGTATAGTGGTGGAATTCCTAAACTGCTGGAGATTAACCCCCGGATGTCTGGAGGTCTTCATATTTCTTGTCTGTCTGGAATTAACTTTCCATACCTGGCTGTCAAAAGTGCACTCGGCGGAGAGGTCCAGCCTGCGGAGTTCGGCGATAATGTGCTTGCCAGCCATGTAGAGCAGCCGCTAATTATGAAAATAAACGGCGAATCCGTAATTCCGGATCCCGTGAATTGAGCGTTCGCAATCTCGCTCACAAGAGGTGAGAAAAATTAAATTTAAATCGAAAGTGTTGCTGTATGCCGGTATTGGCTATGTTGTCGCTGTATTAACGAGTTCTTTTTTGCCTGAGTTACTCTCCTTGCTGTTGCCTGTAGCGGGTGCAGCGGTAGGGGTTCTTGCAACGAGAAGTCCAAGAACCAACCTTCCGGCTGAGGTGCTGCCAGCAGGTCCAGAGACGGTACCTATTGCCCCAGCTCCCTCTGCAAATGCTCCGCAATTACCTAGTGCGGCAAATAATGCTGCACCAGGTAATCCGGGTAATAGTGGTAGAACTGAGGCCGAACCAACGAAGATTGGACCGGAATTTGCTCCGGTAGTTGAGTACCTTAGCATTCTGGAAGATATGATTATCTCCGAGGGGCAGAAGGATACACTGGACAATGAAATTGTCGAGAAATCACTGGCGCTTTTTGCGAGACTTCAACGTGTAATTCCGCTGCTGCAGGAGCTCAATAATGGCGATATTAATCATACGGTCCGCAGATTGATTCTGAAGGATTTAAATGGTGTGATTAACCCATTTTTGCGCCTAAGTGGTGAAGCGAAGACGAAGAATCGGAGAACGCTGCTGAACGGTCTAAGAGATGTTGATTCCAAAATATCGGATATTGCTTCGACGATCGAACATAAAGACCTGATGGAACTTCAGACGAAGGCGGAACTGATTCATCAGCGGTATAGCAGTTCCGAATTATAGGAGGGAAACCCATGTCCACGCAGTTGATCCAATTAAAAAAAGAAGATGAACAAAAGGTAGTCGAAGAAGCCGCACAATTGATCGAGAAGGTATCCCAGACAGATACAGTCACGTTGGATTCTTTAATGGATGATATCGGGAAGCTTGGGGTGAAGACGCAGGAAAAAGCAGGCCAAACGCTCAAGCTGCTGGATCGTCCGGTAAATGACCTGATGTCCGGTAAGCGTGTTGAAGTGCCTAACATGATTATGAAGCTGCGGAATGAGTGTGAAAATCTGCAACAGAGTAAGAATGTTAGCTTTTTCGGCAAAATGCTGCGGAAGAGTCCGATGAAGAACTATGTGTACAAATATCAGTCTGTCCGCACAAATATTGATGCGATTGTTACTGGTCTACGCGACGGCAGAGATACCCTCGAAGAGAGTATTGTAAATATGCGCCAGCTGAAACGTACCTCTATGGAGGAGATCTATAACCTTCAAACCAAAATTGCCTTCGGCAATAAGCTAAAAGAGCTGTTCGAGGTGGAGATTGCGAAGCCTGAGAATGAGTTCCGTAAAGCTTATCTGGAGCGTGGTCTGCGTAAAGTGATGGTTCGTATTCAGTCCATGACAGAGATGATTCTGCTCTACAATCAAGCGATTGCTGCTACAGATATCATCAATGACAATAATGATAAACTGATCGATTCCGTAAATAATGCGATTGATAAAACTTCTAATCTGATTACAGTGTCGGCAATGATTGCGATGTCGCTGGCCGATCAGGAGAATGTTATCAACGCTGTAGAAGCAACAAATAAGACGATTGAAGATCAGTTTAAAGAAAATGCACGCTTGCTGCGTACGACTACAGAAAAAACGACCGAGCTTCTATCCAAACCTTCCATGTCTATGGAAGCCGTGAATCAAGCGATCGGCGATCTGCTTAGCGCATTGGATACTTCGGAACAGTCAAACCGTCGTATTATCGAAAGCTGCCAGGATTATACATCCAAAATGACGACGATCAATACCCAACTGGGCAATCGTCTAGGACTCAATGAAGCGGACAAGCCTGAGGCGCTGAAACAAGGTGAAGCAGAGAGCCAACTGAGCAGCTTCTTGAACTAATTGTTTTTAAAAAAAGTTCATAAAAATATAGCAGAGCAGTGAGTCTTCATTTCTGGGGGTTCGCTGCTCTGCTTTTTTTTGGATATGAAGTAGCTTACTTCAACTACATAGGCGTAAACGTGATCTAATCAAATGAAGTTTACTGTAGCCAAACATAAAGCCCTATTCAAATACATAAGTTGTCACAAGACTACATGTGGAGGAAGTGGGGATAGGCTATGGTTTTAGGCTGTTTGATACTCGTGCTTATCATCGTCGCCAGCAGTGAAAAAGCAGAAGCCATTGCTAAAATGAATGAAGACAATTAGCAAGAGGTAGCTTCGCTTCCCCGTAAGTATTCAGGGATTTTTTGCCGCGAGTTGGTTCAAGTAATTTCCAGCGGGTTATTGGGTATAATAACGCAAGGCTGTCGATTAGCCCATAATCAGCTGGAAATACCAAAATCCCTAAGGAGGTCACATGGAGAACGAGGCACTGCTTCAGGTTGAACAATTAGCACTTAAGAAACAGAAGATATTCCGGCAAAGCGTAATGCGCTATATTGCCAGAGCCATGCTGGCCAGTATGTTTATCGGATTCGGTGTAATTGTAGCATTTAAGACAGGCAACTATTTCTTTATGGAGCAATCCCCCTTTGCATATCCAATGGCTGCGATTACTTTCGGAGCGGCTATTATTCTAATTTCTTTTGGTGGTGGCGATTTATTCACCGGAGATACTTTTTATTACACATACACGGCACTAAGACGGAAAATGAAATGGTCTGAGGTTGTCCGCATGTGGATCATGAGTTATATCGGTAATATTCTTGGGGCTGCCGTTTTTGCCTTGCTGATTTTTTTGACAGGACTGTTCTATAGCTCAGATGTAAACGGTTTTTTGCTATATGTAGTGGAGCATAAGATGGAAGCCCCGGCAGGTCAGCTTTTCTTTCGGGCTATTCTTTGTAACTGGCTCGTTTGTATGGCTTTTTTTATACCGATGAATATGAAAGGCGATGGGGCCAAAATGTTCGCAATGGTCTTATTCGTATTCTGTTTTTTCATCTCCGGCTATGAACATAGTATTGCCAATATGTGTACCTTTGCGATTGCGCTAGTACTTGATCATCCCGGAACGGTATCGTGGTATGGCGTGGTGCATAACCTTGTCCCCGTTACGATCGGCAATTTAATTGGCGGTGGCGTACTGATGGGGGTAATGTATTATTATGTGAATAAACCTTTTTTGGATGATACTAAGCATTAACAGAAAAATAGAAAATAATAATCCTCCAAAACTTCGCTCTTGTATAGGGGTGGAGTTTTTTTGTGCAGAAAGTTATTTTTTAACATTGGGATTATTTGATTTTTAAGGATTGAAAAGGATTAGAGGGAGAGAGGTAGAATACATAATTATGCAATGCAAAATTGAAGATTCATACAGAATGGGGTAAGGGCTTTGGATGAGACAACAGGGATACTGACGGATGAGACCATTATTAAGGCTTCCAATCAGCATTGTATTGACCAAGGAATTGATCCTGAGCAACCGCCTGTCTTTGCAAAGGGATATTCTACTGATGAATTGGGGGCACAGCTTAGCGCATATAGTGAAGTGATTGAGGTTATCGAATTTTTTGTCAAAAAATTTCTTTCCTCAGTCAAAGGGAACCCGATCCTAGTTACGATTTCGGATGATGCAGGTTATCTATTGGCGTTCCAAGGAGATGCGACGATTATTGATCTCGTAGGACAGGTAGGCATCAAAGAAGGCGTGCAGATGAATAAAGAGGTGGGTACCAATTCAATCGCTTTAACCCTTGAATATCAGAGGCCATTCCAGCTGACAGGACGAGACCATTTCCATCATATTTTGCATCATTTAGTATGCTGTACAGCTCCATTTTATAAAGAAAATGGACAAGAAATTTTAGGTACAATTTCATTTATGGCAGATATAGATGTAGCCCATCCCCATTTGCTGCCTCTGCTCTGTACGATGGCTGACTCGATTGAACGTGAGATTTTGTTGCGGAGAGGGAATTCTCAGCTGCAATTATTAAATCGGATTTTGCTAGAGACCAATTACTTAGGGGTAATCATAACAGATCAATTCGGAACAGTCGTGAATATAAATGAGAACGGTTTAGCTATGCTTCATTTGGGTGGTGAGCATCAAGAGTCTGTTGTTGGAACTAGTGTCTTTGAAATTAGGAATGTGGGCGCATACTTTCAACATGTCATCATACATCATGTCGCATGTGCCGGGTTAGAAGTGATTCAGGAGAAAAACGGGTTGTTCGAGCATTATATGTTAGATGTACTACCCGTTTACGATGCGAATGGTTACTTAGCGCGTGTGATTGGAAGTTTACGCAACATCACGGAGATGAAAAGAACGGAAGAAGTGCTGCGCAATACAGAAAAGCTAGTGGTCGCAGGACAACTGGCTATGAGCATTGCACATGAGATCCGCAATCCCCTGACTACGGTGAAAGGGATGCTTCAACTGGCTAATAAAGATTCACGACTGCTGCATTATGATCTCATTATGTCAGAAGTGGAAAGAATGAATCTTATTGTGAGCGAGTTTCTTATTCTGGGTAAACCGCAGGCTGCGCATTATATGACTGAACAATGTAGTACGATCCTGCTGGAAGTATTGAATATCTTCGCGATTCAGGTGGAGATGAATAATATAGCGTTAAATACAAAGATCCATTATGATGCTGAGATCGAATGTGACCGCAATCAGATTAAGCAGATTTTCCTCAATATCCTAAGAAATTCAATGGAAGCTTTGCCTTTTGGCGGGAGCATTACAGTGACTCTTGATGTGAAGGATGAATTTCAGGTGATTACCTTCACCGATAATGGAGAGGGTATGAACAAGGAAGTTCTGGAGAAATTAGGAGAGCCTTTTCACACGACTAGAGGCGATGGGAATGGACTTGGCTTCATGATTGTCAAAAAAATCGTGACTGCCCACAGAGGATATGTGGCAATAGCTAGTGAAGAGGGAGTAGGCACGGCCGTTACAATTTATCTTCCGATGGCACATTCATACCACAAATGAAACAGCAATAATTCATAATTAAAAAGACTCTTCCGCCCATATAAGCGAAAGAGTCTTTTTGTATATCCATTTGCATCTAATGGTGAGGAATTACCACTTAGAGCCACCCGATGAATTTCCACCGGATTTGCCGCCGCCACCGCCCCAGGAAGAACCACCGGAGGATTTGCCGCCACTGCCGCCACCACCCCAGGAAGAGCCGCCGGAGGAACGTCCCCCACCGAATCCGCCTGAAGAAGGAGGACCAGAGGACATCCGTTTACGGGCTTGCGCACGCCGCTGTTGCTCTCTCATCATGGCTAGCTGGGCAAGCCGTTCTTCCTCTTCTTTTTGGCGAACGATTCGGTTCGCTTCATTCACAAAGGAAGTGATCTGAGCGCCATAAGCGTGGCCAATCGATTCTAGTTCCTCCAGGTTGTAAGGCCGGGATGACAACCGTTGCTCCAACTGGCTATATTCCGGCAGTAAGGATAACTCAAAGCGGATTCTGGAAGACAAGCCTCTGCTGTGCAGCATTCGCTGGGTCGTCTCTACCCGGCTTTGTCCTTCGGAGAAGAGACGTTGTACTTTATCCAGTCTTTCATTTAATGCATTTAGACTTTCAGAGACGCCGTCATATTGCCGGCCAGCTTCATCCTGCAAGGACAGCAAGCGCTCCAGCGCATCGTGGGCCTTGTCATATTCGCCCCGTTCATCACTGGTCCAGTTCTCAATTTGCGCCACTTCACCTGCGCCTTCCCGAAGACGTGTGCTCCACTCCGTCAGAATGTTCTCTACGCTAACTATATGCTGTTCTTCGAAATGTACACGTGCTTCTGTAATTCGGGCCTGCAGCTCGTCTCGCCGCTGCTTCAAGTGGCTCCATGTGGTGCGGAATGTCTCTAGATCTCTGCGGTTATTCTGCCGCAGCAGTGCTTGCTGCTCTGTCATAGCAACAGCTTCATCCAGAAGCAGATCTAGACTGGCGCCGATTCTGCGCACCTCATCCATATCTCCTATACGCAGCGGCGCTTCAAGAGTCAACGATTCTACGCGGGCTTGCTCTAGGTGGTCATATGGCTTAACCTTCATATTGTGCAGTGAATTCTGTTCAATGATCCCGGTGATTTTGGCACGTGCCGCAGCTAATACCGTAGGAAATTTGTTTAGCTTATCATCATAGAGATCAACATCCTTCAGATCCTGTTCGATTTTTTCCTGACGTTCCTGTGCATCCTCGGTAACCTCTTGTGCAGCAATGGGATCAAAAAGCTCCAATTGGTCTGCCTTAGCAGTTTCCTCCGCAAGCTCTTTAAGTTCCTCTACAATTTCTTGAAGCTCATACCCGGTTTCTTTAACTGCACCTTGCAGCTGTTCTTCAAGCTCTGGCGTATCCTCTTTCAGCTCTGTAATACGCTGTTTGACATTGCGGTCAGCTTCGCTAATGACAGCTATGTGTTTCTCTTCCTCTTCAAGCGCTGTGCGGAAGGCAGCTTCGGTCTGCTGCAATTGTTTCACGGCTGTCTTGAGGGCAGCCAAGCGATAAAATGCTGGCTGAACGCCTTGACCTTCGCTTTGTAGTGCGGAGATTTCAACGAGCTTGGCGGACAGCCGCTTGGAAATACCTTCGACTAGTTCTCCCGTCTTCCCTTGAACGATCCCTTGAAAAGGGTTTAGCGATTCCAGTGCCCGATTTGCCTGGACCATTAAATTAGATAACTGTTTCTGTTGCTCGCTAAGTTGCTTGCGTCGACGCAGACCTGTAACCATTACAAAGAGTAGAAGGAGGATTAGAAGGGCTCCGATAAGAATCGCTGCAATCATAAACATGGAGCTGCTGGAGCGGTTTACATCATTCCCGACCCCGGCTGCGCTCCCGCTTCCTGCGGTTCCTCCAGTATTGCCGGCACGATCTCCGATGGAATGGATGGCATTAATCAAAGCCTTTGTCCCGCCAGCGAAGTCCCCTTTTTTGGCATAAGGAATGAAATAGGTGTCGAGCAGTTTTTGGATGGCTGAACTTCCCGAGGACCCTCCCTGATTCTTAGACCAAGTATTTAACGAGCTTTGAAAGTCTGGATTTAAGAAATTTAGCTCAATGGACTGGTCACCAGCGGAGATCAGCAGTAGAAGATCCCGCGTGGACAGTTTCCACGAGTCGTAAACCTTGTCTGCATACTTATCAGCTGGAGTACCGTCTGTGGAATCTACAGTGAGTACATGGATGGTCATGAGTTCTCCAGTAGCGGTAGCAGAAATAGACGCGGCTTCTGCGGAACTGAACATTTCAGCGTTATCGGTAACAAATCCCTGCTGTGCAGGAATTCCAGCGGCGTATGCACCAGGTACCCATAACAGGCTGAGCATTAAGAATAAAGCTATATACTTTTTCAAGCTGACACGCTCCGATCTGAAGGACTTTTTATTCAATATATTATGCTGATAATTATACTATATCATTAACCATCAGGTGACCTGGAGATACTCCAATTATTATATAGTTATGTCTGCATACCAACAAAAAAAGCCATGCCCCCAAAAAATAAGGGAACACGGCGTATACTCGGAAGTATTATCTTGTCGGCAGACAGAGAATGTATTGCAATCTGGATTTAATTTCTTTTTGCCATTTCAAATCTCCAACTTTAACGGCAAGATTGAGCAGATCCAGATAATCGTCAACCTGTAATGTTGTTCGGGTAGAGGTAACGTTCATGGGTGATCAGTCTCCTTTTAACTTAAATATAGTAAATTGAAATTATTAACGCTTATAATAATGATAATCATTATCAACGTTTATCGTTATTGCTATTATCCACATTTTCTATGTAAAAAGCAATATAAAAATCAAGACTTCGTAACTTTTATCATTTACAAATAAAAGAGTCCATCGAAAGATGGGGATTTGCGTATAATGTGTGGTTTTAGGAAAGAATTAGCAGGAATCTTACCATATTTTGTCGAATACTTTTTAGAATAATGCTTTAAATTCTAAATTTTAGCAAAAAGGGGAATTGGGCAATGAAGCGGTGCACAATGTTGCTTCTGATTATTTTTCTGCTTTTGCTCGTACCTCCTACAGCCGCTCACGCCGAAAGAGAGGATATAAGGTACCAAGTAGAACTGGAATATCCACCTTATAAATATGTAGAAAACGGGTATTTGACCGGGTTTGATATTAATTTGAGCACGATGATTTTTGAGAAGCAGGATTACCTTATTCACTACAGTACTGGGCAATGGGATGAAGTATACAGTCGGCTGATTCAAGGAGATATTGAGATAGCAGGTCTTATGGCAATTACGGAGTCGCGTAACCAAGAGGTGTTATTTTCAGATCCAGTTATTAAGAATTATATTTCCATCTATGCAAGGCGAGAGCTTGAGGATGAGATCGATTTAAAGACGTTGGGAAGTTATAAGATTGGGTTAGGGAATGGACAGTATTCTGCAACCGTGCTGAACAGCAAGGTGGGGATTACAAATTACATAGAATATGCAACGACTCCTGAAGCTTTGAAGGCTTTAGAAAATGGGGAAATCGACCTTCTATTTGAGAATCAGGAAGTGATTGATTATCTGATTGCAGAGCAGAAATTGAAGGGGAGTATTATCAAAAAAATGAGCAATCTCTACCCTAGGGATGTCGCTTTTGCAATAAGTAAATCCTCTCCGGAGCTAGTGACTTATGTTAACGAGAGATTGGATCGCCTGCATCGTTCAGGTGCTTTTGAAGAGCTGTATCAGCACTATTTTTTCGTTCATTCGGATTATTATAAAGTTATGATGCGCAATAGATTTATTGTGGGAGCCATTATTCTGCTTGGCCTTCTGATCATTAGTGCGGTTTTGCTAAAAATGTATATTAATCACTTACGGCGGGCGGTTTATTCGGAACAGCAATTTTTTGAGGATGTAATAGAGCATAGCGGTATGGTGGTTTGGGCTGTGCAGGCGGATAAAAAGGTAGTTCGGTTTAACAATTACGCTGAGCGAATGACGGGCCTATGCGAGAATGAAGTAGTGGGCAAAAACATTGAGGATATAGAGGGGCTGACAGGCAGTACGGCGGCTATTCGGAATCTGCTGGAAAGGGCCGTACAGCTTGACTATGTTGATAATATCGAGCATAAACTTCCGGACAATTCGCCAGCAGCGCAGTATTTTTCATTTCGGACCACCTTGTTGAAAGGATTGGATAAGCAGGCAGCTGATATTTTTGTGCTTGTAGGAGTGGATATCGATGAACGCAAACAAAATGAGCTAAGGCTTCAGCAAAGTTATGAGGAACTGGAAGCTACTTACGAAGAGCTGTCAGCAACAGAGGTCGAGCTACAGGAGCAATTTGCTAAGCTGCAAGTAGGTGAACGACGGTTCAGTCTCGCGACAGAGGGTTCTGGTGCATACATGTGGGAGCTTGATTGGGAGACAGGACTGTATAATCTATCGGATCGCTGGTACAAGCTCATGGGCTATACGGAGGATGAAATCAATTCTTTCGAAGATGGGGTGCTTAGTATTATTCATCCCGATGACCAGCCATCATCCCAAAAGGCAAGACATGATCATCTGGCAGGTTTAACACCTATCTACGAGACGGAATACCGCATGCGGACCAAAGATAATCAGTTCGTCTGGTTTGAGGTAAGTGGTAAAGCTATCGTTGATCCAAAGAATGAAGTTGTGTTATTTATCGGTTCGCTGATTGATATTAGTAAGCGGAAGCAGGTAGAGCTAAAGCTGAGCAACAGTTATCAGGAGCTTGAGGCAACCTATGAACAGCTTACAGCCACACAGCAGGAGCTTGTAGAGCAATACGATATGCTGGTGGAGAATCAAAAACACATGCATCGTCTAGCTTATGTGGATGAGCTTAGTAATCTACCCAACCGTGTATGTCTACTGGAATCTATGGAGAAATATCTGCAATGTTCAGGAGGCAAGGCGGCGCTGTTGTTCGTAGATACCGATAATTTTAAATACATCAATGATACCTTAGGGCATAAATCCGGTGATGTTCTTATTCAGAAGGCTAGCAAAAGGCTGCAGTCGGTGGTGCGGGAAGGAGATATGCTCTCTCGGCTCGGCGGGGATGAATTCGTGATTTTTATTAAGGATATAGAAAACCACGAGGATGTGCTAGACCTGGCGGAGCGGATCATGAGAGCGTTCAGGCAGTCCTTTTTAATCGGAGAGAGTTATTTGTACGTTTCCGTAAGCATTGGAATTTCCTTTTATCCGGAAGATGGTGAGACCACCGAGCAAATCTTAAAAAATGCGGATGTCGCTATGTACCGGGCAAAAGAGGATGGTAAGGGGACTTATGTAGTATATGACAAATCTATGCATACTGCGTTTAATGAACGGATGAATATAGAGAAACATTTGCGCAGTGCCATGAATAATAATGAGTTTGAGTTATATTATCAACCGCAGGTGGATATCCAGTCTGGATTAATCTCTGGTTTTGAGGCTTTAATACGCTGGAATAGTCCAACGCTGGGCTTTGTATCTCCACTTTCCTTTATCAAAATCGCCGAGGATTCCAGGCTGATTATTTATATTGGAGAATGGGTGCTTAGGGAATCGTGCATCTTTATGAAGGGCATTCAAGATCGTATGGGCATTCCTTACAAGATATCAGTTAACATTTCCATTATTCAACTATTGCAGGATGATTTCGTCGAGATGGTGCAGGAAAGTCTGGCTGAAAGTGGGCTAAAGCCTAGTTGTCTTGAACTGGAAATCACCGAGTCTATTTTTATGGAATCGTTTGAGAGTATCGTGAATAAGCTTCAATTCCTCAAATCCCAAGGCATTCGTATTGCGCTGGATGATTTCGGAACGGGATACTCATCTCTTAGTTATTTGCAGCAATTGCCGATTTCTACGCTTAAAATGGATAAAACCTTTATCGATTCGCTTTCGGAAAAAGCTTACAGCCAGTCTTTTGTGCAGACCATTATACAGCTGGGCCACAATATGGGGCTGGAGGTCGTTGCGGAGGGAGTGGAAGAGATCAGCCAGCTGGATTTCCTCAGAAAATCGGGCTGCGATAAGGTACAGGGATATCTGGTTAGCAGACCTGTTCCGAAGCAGGAAGTGGTGGAGCTTTTGGAACCGCAGAAGCGTTACGGAATATAGCAGTGGATACACAGCCCTCATCACAAGGTGGGGGTTTTTGGTATGAAATGCTTCTGAAATTAAGGCTTTGCAAAAGAAAACAAGCTCCGACAGATAAACAGTGTCTGTGGAGCTTGTCACTAGCTGATGACAATTTTGTTCTTCCCGGTGTTTTTAGCTTCGTAAAGTGCATCATCAGCCTGCTGAAAAGTAGAATTTTTGGAGTCTGCACCTGTGTAATCATGCATCCCGATACTGACGGTTATGCTTTTCCCTTCCATTTCGGCAAAAGGGGTATCGGCGACTTTGGCTAGAATTTGTTGCATGATTTCATAGGATTGTTCAAAGGTTTTGGTTGTCAGAATGACAATGAATTCCTCGCCCCCGTACCGCGCGGCGAAATCATCAGGACCGATATACTCGAGCAGGATCGCTGCGACTTTTTGTAATACGATATCTCCAACAGAGTGTCCATAGCAATCATTTACTTTTTTGAAATTATCGATATCCATAACGGCAAGCTGCATGGAGAATGGATTACTCTGCTGATGCTCGATTAGCCAACCCAAATATTCGTGAAAAGTCTTGTGATTATACAGATCAGTCAGGGGATCTATCTTAGATAGACGATCCATGATTATATTCTGAATGCGTAATTCCTGTTCTGACTTGACGGAGTTCTGCAGGGATTGCATCAAATCACGTCCACGAACGATTACTGCAAAACCTGCCAAAGCAGTGCCTGCAAAAATAAGAGCGATAATGATTGTTTGGGTGATTGGGAAGTACTCGTGAATGGATGTCTTGGTGAATAAAATGATCGTGTACAGTAGAGAAATAGCAGAAGTGGCTATCATATAACTGCTCTTCAGATAGATCATCGAGACTAGTAGCGGGAACAGCATAATTAATGATTTAACATGCAACTCATCGCTGAGATTGACGATAATCAAAACCGCAAATAGATGGCTTGCAACCGTAATGGCGAGTTGGGCCCACAGAGGCCTCCATCTATAGATTACTTCTAGAATAATGATCAAACTCACTATGATGGAATCAGAAATCAACGAGTGCTCAATATAATCGTTCCTGGTTGGGGTTTCCGGACGCTGGCTCCATAAGGATAGAGAAACAATGAACTGAATACTTAAATACACAATCAGGATGATCCAGAATGAATTGAGAAGCACACGATTCCAATAGGTCTGACGAGGAGTTTGAGGTGTGGCGCGCATAATGTGATCCTCTTTTCCAGTGGCAATATGCTTATATATTCGACAATAAGCTCAGGTTTCCTCTTGATGGCTTTCTTGGAAGCGGGAGATCAACAAGCATCTTTATAAGGGGAGATTGCCTGGCCCGGGGAATGATTGATCGAAAAGGAATACTATAGAAAGTATTTCCTTTAATTAACTCTGCTGATATAATGTTAGAATACATAACATCAATCGAGTGGAGTGGAAGTAAAGATGCAGATCCGTCGAAACCAGATTTTCGTAGTCGTCCTGTTGCTTCTTGTCAGTGTGTACAGCTTATTGATTGATATGCTCTGGATGCATAAGCTGGTGATTATTCTGCTTATGGGTTCTCTAGGATGGTTCTCGCTGAATACATCCCGCTACGGTTATCGCAAAGAAGCGCTGCTGAAGGAGTCACAGAACAAAGTGGAGCTTCTTGGCAATGAGATTGTAGTTACCTCGGATCGGCTGCATGGTGCGCTTGAAGAAATCAGCCGCCATACAGAGCAGCTGCAGCAGACAGCAGATTATTCACACGCGTATGAAACGGATTTAAGGATTCGCAGCAATGAAGCTAAAGCCAATATTGAAGGGGCCTATCAGACGATGGGCGGTGTAGCCTCAGTTACAGCACATATCGAAGAATTGACGGAAAAACTAGGCTCGAATATGCAATATGCTCGGCAAGGAATGACAGCAATGGTAGATTCCCTGAGCATTGCAGATGTGGTGATGAAGGATCTGCAAACACAGAGTGGGGACATGTTAGCTAAGTTTACTACCCTGAGTAATCATATTGCGATGGTAGAGGAGATCAATACATTGATTAACTCCATTGTGAATGAGACCTCGTTGCTCGCGCTGAATGCTTCTATTGAAGCGGCCCGGGCCGGTGAACAGGGCCGCGGATTTGCAGTAGTGGCCAGCCGGATTCGGCAGCTGGCTGATCAAAGTAAGAGCTCGGTAGACCGCTCCTCAGGCATCTTGCTTGACATTAATAATGGAGTACAGAAGGTGCTGGAATCCGTTACGAAAGAGCAAGTCTCAGTGGAGCGTGGGGTGAACGAGGTCGGCACGGTTAAGCTTCGACTCGATGATATCGCGTCGAGAGTAGATGAAGTAGGCAGCGCCGTGACGGAAACAATCGATGCTGCCGCGAAGCAGGGCAAGCTGATTGTAGAAGTGACAACGGAGCTGAGCGGTGCGGTGGCTATCGTGAATGAGACGATTGCCAATGTAGACCTTACGCTGGAGCAGGTGACACGGCAGCGGGATCAAATTGGGCAGCTGAACGAAGTCAGCGCCAATCTGTTAGCGGAGTCGCAATCCTTACAGCAATCGGTTACTAGCATTGCGGGCAGAGCGGAAATTGAGATGAGCCAATATGCAGCCCGGCTTCAGGAAATGCAGAGTCTCTTGGAGACAATTTCCGCCAAGGAAGAACTTTACGCTCCAGATACTGAAGTTCATCAAGGTGTTTTGAACGCTTACATTAAGAAAATTCCAGATGTACAAGCCATTTGGTCCAATCGGACGGATGGAACCTTTATCTACTCCGAGCCAGCGGCTGGCCTGTTGAATGCTAAGCGGCGTGATTGGTGGAATGGGGCCATGAATGAAGGTGAATATGTCTCTAAACCTTATGTATCCGCGATTACGAAACGTTCTTGTATTACATTATCTAGAGCAATCCGGAATCGTCAGGGAGATGTAGTAGGCGTGGTTGGTATTGATTTAGCGGTGTAATAAAACAACAGCAGCAAGCCCTTCTGTAGCAGAGGCTTGCTGTCTTTTTTATTCCGATGCTAACACAACTTAGCTTTAGGTAGCGCTGACCTGCAATTGCTTCCACGTTGCCTGCCAGTTTTTTTTTGCAATTCGTTTTTCATAAATAGGGAGTAAGTTCGGATTATTGTTGAAATGAGGGGTAGCCCGTAACACTACATTAATAACATCTGCAATCCCATGCGGAGCGGTTAGGATAACCTTACCGTATTCATCTAAGGAAAGCCCAAGCGCTGTAGCTGTTTCCGGAAACTTGGAGATGGCATCTACAGATGACGTATAGGGCGCAAGGTTGTTAATGGTATGCATTCTTGCTTCATTCTTAACGGACCATGGCACATGGGGATTTAAATTTCTTAGTTTTGCCTCCCATTGCTTTTCCACTTCCTCATGAAGATTGCTGCCGTCATAATAAATAACATCAATATCTGGCAAAGGGGTCCGCTCTTCAAAGCCATGTAAGGAATCCCAGATTTTTGAACGTACAAACCCAGCACAAACCCACCAGTCAAGTAACTGTAGCGATCTGGCATTTTCTAAAATATCCATCATCCAGGGATCATTATGTACAAGCTGAATGATATCTGCCTCGTGTTCTATCTTGTGCAAACTGCCACCTCCGAATATTCATGCTTCCAATCTGTTAATATCATACAACAAGAGTTTCAATAGAGGTATAAAGGGACAGGCTGAATGGACAGAGGCATGAACTATCTTTATAATGAATCGACATCGAGACCTTTGGAGGCGGTGACCGTGCAATATACGTTTACTATATTACTGCAATTGTTGGAAAGAGCTGCGTTATTGCTGATGTGTCTGTTTGTATTGACTCGTCTGCCGCGGTTTAAAGAGGTTTTTCAAAAAGGGAGTTACGCTCCGCAAGAGCTTGCTATTGCGACGATGATCTTCAGCTTATTTGCCATTTTCGGCACTTATAGCGGGATTAATGTGGAAGGTTCGCTTGTGAATGTGCGAATTATCGCCATCGTATCTGGCGGGATTTTGTTCGGACCATGGGTTGGACTTATAACAGGCATCATCTCAGGGGTTCACCGTTTTCTGATTGATATTGGAGGGGTAACCTCTCTTCCTTGTCTGATTACGAGTATCACCGCAGGCATAGTGTCTGGGATAATCTATCGCCGCACCTCTGGTGAACGTCGCTGGATAGCAGGGATTTTGGCGGGAATGGCCTGTGAGGCACTGACGATGCTGCTCATTCTAGCGATGGCTCAGCCGATGTCGCTGGGTGTGGATATCGTGTCCAAGATCGCTTTTCCGATGATTATGAGCCAGATTAGTGTCGGCCTGATTGTTGTGCTAGTGCAGAGCGTGGAAGGTGAGAAGGAACGGATCGCGGCTAAGCAGTCCAAGCTGGCGCTTGATATTGCCAATAAGACCTTGCCGTATTTTCGCAATATTAATCAGGAGTCGCTGCACACCATCTGCCAGATCATCAAAGAGGATATCGGTGCAGACGCTGTAGCGATTACAGATACTCGGTTTATTCGTGCCTATGTTGGCGTGGGTGAGGAGGATTATGAGACAACTAACGATATTATCAGTGAGGAAACTAAAGTAACGTTGTCCAGTGGTGAAATTACCATCCGTAACGATGATAGTGATTACGTGAATCCGCAGATCAAGTCGCTGATCATTATTCCTTTGAAGGAAAAGGGTGAGGTGACGGGAGCGCTCAAAATCTATTACACCAAAGCCCACAAGATTACCTATTCGCTTCAAGCTATGGCCGTGGGTCTGTCACAAATGATCTCTACCTTGATGGAAGTGTCGCGGGTGGAAGGCATTAAGGAAATGGCGAACAAAGCGGAGCTGAAGGCACTGCAGACCAGCATTAACCCGCATTTTTTGTTCAATGCACTGAATGCGATTGCGTCCTCGATTCGAATTAATCCGGATAAGGCACGCGAGCTGATTGTGAATCTGTCCGGTTATATGAGATACAATCTGGAGCTTACCGATGAATTCATTGATATCAAACGAGAGCTACAGCAGGTCCAGCAATACGTAGAGATCGAAAAGGCGCGTTTTGGAAGCCGGCTTAACGTGCTTTATGATATTGATGAGGTTCAGGTTCGAATTCCGAGTCTGATCATTCAGCCGCTTGTAGAAAATGCGATTATACATGGCATACTGAAGGTAAGAGGGACAGGAACAGTAACGATTTCTGTAAAAGACCACGGGGATACCGTACGGGTGGGCATTCGCGATACCGGAGCTGGCATCAGCGAGGAAACGATAGAGAAGGTCTATACTGGCGATATGCCGGAGAATAAAATCGGGCTGTTTAATGTACACCAACGGGTAAAGCTGATCTATGGGACTGGACTTACCATTCAGAGATTGGATAAAGGGACGAACATCTTTTTTGATGTTAAAAAGGAGGACCAATGAGAGCGATCATTGTAGAGGATGAAGAGCTGGCAAGACAGGAGCTGGCTTATTTAATAGAGACGCACAGCGGGATCGATATAACGGCACAGTTTGAAGATGGGCTGGACGCGCTTAAATTTTTGCAGAGTGATACGGTAGATGTGATTTTTCTGGATATTAATATTCCTTCCATCGATGGGGTGCTGTTGGCACAAAATATCAGTAGATTCTCGGTAAAACCCTACATAGTGTTCATCACTGCGTATAAGGAGCATGCCGCTGAGGCGTTTGAGATTGAAGCTTTTGACTATATTCTTAAGCCTTATAGCGAGGTACGCATCAAAGCCATGCTGCACAAGCTGGAAAATGCATTTGCCAGCCGTGGACGACAGGGGGAAGAAGAGCGTAATCCGGTCAGTGACAAGGTTAATCTGTGGAAAAATGAAAAGATTATCGTAGTGAATGCCGACGATATTTATTACGCCTCCGCGCAGGAAAAAAGTACAAGTGTGATGACTAAAGGTGAGGAATACAGCATGGCACTTAGTATTAGCGATTTCTTTCAGCGGCTGCCGCAGGATCGTTTTTTTCGCTGCCATCGTTCCTATATTGTTAACCTGTCCAAGATCAAGGAAATCATCCCGTGGTTCAACAACACGTATTTGCTGCGCCTGCATGATTTAGATTTTGAAGTGCCGGTAAGTCGTAGTAAGGTAAAAGAATTCAGGCAGATTATGCGCTTATAAATGCAATTCATTCTTCATTTCCGTCATCTCATGCCGGATTTCTCTCAACATCGGCTGGTTTAGCTACAATAAAGAGGCGATAGAAGCTCTTGTAGCAGACAACGAGAGAGAAAGAAGGAAAAGACCATGACTACGACAATGGACAGCAAAAGCACCAAACGGTGGCTAATCGTATTAGGTACAGTAATTATGCAAATGGGCCTAGGTACCATCTATACATGGAGTTTATTTAATGCGCATCTGGTAACAAAATTTGGCTGGGAGCTTAACTCCGTTTCGATTACTTTTTCTATAACGAGCTTTGCACTCGCTTTCGCGACTTTGTTCGCAGGGAAGCTGCAGGATCGTTTCGGGCTTCGCCGTTTGACTGCTACTGCTGGGATTGTGCTCGGACTAGGATTGATTCTTAGCTCTCAAGCCAATTCACTCTTCATGTTCTATTTATTGGTTGGGGTGATCGTTGGTTTTGCGGATGGGACAGCTTATATCACTTCATTATCTAATTTAATTAAATGGTTTCCGAATAATAAAGGTTTAATCTCCGGCGTGTCCGTTGGTGCTTATGGAACGGGGAGTTTGATCTTTAAATATATTAACGGCGGGTTGATTGACTCAGTGGGTGTGTCTAATACATTTATGTATTGGGGTTTGATTGTTATGGGCATGATTGTAATCGGTTCCTTGCTCGTAAGAGAAGCTCCGGTTCAAGCGGCCCCAGCACCAGCGGGTTCAACGACAGCTACAGTAATGAGTTCACCGAAAGACTATACGGTCAAAGAAATGCTGCGGACAAAAGAAGCTTATCTGCTATTTATCATCTTTTTCACCGCTTGTATGTGTGGTCTGTATTTGATCGGTATTGTAAAAGATATCGGCGTGCAGCTGGCTGGACTTGATGTACAGACAGCAGCTAGTGCGGTGGCTATGATTGCGATCTTTAATACAGCGGGACGTTTAATTCTGGGTGCTTTATCTGACAAAATGAGTCGCTTGAAGCTGGTAGGCGCATCGCTTGCTGTAACTGCGGCGGCTATGCTGACCCTCAGCTACGCGACCCTGAATTTCGGACTTTTCTTCACTTGTGTAGCAGCCATTGCGTTCTGCTTTGGCGGGAATATCACGGTGTTCCCCGCCATTGTCAGCGACTTCTTCGGACTGAAAAATCACAGTAAGAACTACGGAATTGTTTACCAAGGTTTTGGTATTGGTGCCCTTTCCGGTTCGTTTATCGCCGTCTTCCTAGGCGGATTTAAACCAACCTTTGTTATCTTTGGCCTCTTGTGCCTGCTGGCCTGCATCATCGCGATTTCTCTGAAACCGCCAGTGGCGAAGTCGAAAGAGAAAAAAGCGCTGCGTCTCAAAGCAACGGAACGTACGGCTTAAGATGTAATTGAAGCTAGAACCAGGCAGCGATTCTCCCGTTAGTGGAGAATCGCTGCCTGGTTTTTTTGATTTGTGGTGGCTTGCTGAGCTGTGACTTGTTTGGGCGGATTATCTTCAATTGGGAGAAGGAGTTTTGATGGGATCTGAGAAGTAACTGCATTCTGTGCAACTATTCCGTATGAAATAGTGAATCTTCGGATTTTAGCTGTATTCTGTACAACTAAAAACTCGAGATGTTGCTTAGAGGCGAAAAAACCAAGGAAATAGTTGCACCAAATACAGCTATATCTAATGGTGGCGTGATGCGTGAAAAAATAGTTGTATTAAATACAGTTAAACGTGACTACCCCAGCCCCAGCACCAGCACCAGCACCAGCACCAGCACCAGCACCAGCACCAGCACCAGCACCAACATCAGTACCTACATCACCAGCACCTACATCACTACGAGCACCTACACCAGTACCTGCATCTATACCAACATGTGTGTGCCTGCACCATCGCTTTTGCTATCCCTTTCCCTTCGGCTCTCTTTTGCGTCTAAACATTGCCTCTGTTACTGCTCAATATAGTTACTTAGAGGGTAGATAGATTTGTCGGACGTACAGCGGATTTTTTGTAACTAGGTAAGCAAGTACATCAATAGGAAAATGTGGTCGAAGCAGTGTTGGATATGACCTGATTCTTGCGGAACTCGGATGGGGACATCCCGCTAAGTTTATTGAATATGCGGTTGAACTGGGAGAAGCTGTTGAATCCGCATTGCCCGGCGATCTCGGAAATCTTCAGGCGGGTGTAGATCAGCAATTGCTGGGCATTACGGACCCGGGTCATCTGAATATATTCTGTCAGCGTGGAGCCGGTAATTAACTTAAATTGGTGTGATAAGTAATAGGAGCTGATAAAGAACTCTTTAGCGAGGAAATCAAGGGACAACTCGCTGTTGTAATGGCTATGGATGTATGCGGTGATCGAGTAGATTTTTTGCATAATGGCATTTCCGATCTCCTCTGGGACATAGCTGTTCTGGTCTCTACGCTGGTATAAAGCACAGAGGAACTGTTGGAAAAGGCTGTGAATCAGTACTGGATTTAACGGTGAAGTGCTGTGTGATAAGGTGAAGATAGCGTTAAGAGGATCAAATACGGCTTTGCGCAACTCTTTTGGCAAACGGTAGATCGGTATTTCTTCCCAAAATGAGAGAAACATACTTTTGTAAGCGTTCTCTAAACCGGGTATATCCTTGGGCATGGCGAAGTTTATGATCAGCCGCTTAAACGGCGGCCCTTCCGGATATTGTGTCTTATGCAACCGATAAGGACGCAGAAGCACGATGTCATACTGCTGGAGGGCGCAGACATTACCATCGATAATATGAGTGGCTCGGGAATCCATTAAGATATGAATCTCGTAAAAATCATGAAAATGCTGAAACTCCATATTGATATCATGAGAACGCTGGTCATAATCAAAATAATAAAAAAGGGGGTCAACGGGCGTGTTGATACGTACGCTATACCCTTGTTCGTACAGTAAGTCGCTTTCAAGCAAATGCTCTCACCGCCTTATTCTGTAATATGCACTTATTATAGGTTCAGAAAAGCAAGATTTGCAATATATGAGGGTTATTACAGCAAATATAAAGTAGTTTTTGTATGGAATGGTTTGATATATTACGGGTGAATGGAACTACCCAACATGAGGGAAGACCCAAAATAGCAGGCGAAGGGGCGGGAAACAGATGAACAACAGCCGGATTAGTAAAGTTGAGATCATTGAAAAGCTGAACCGCGTGACGGATAAGCTGCTGAAGCTGGAGCGGCCGGAAAACGAAGCCGAACTGCAAAATTTAGGGGAGAATGCGGGACGACGGGGGTATTTTGCTCGTGATTTTGGCATGGAGGAATGGGATTGGCCGCAGGGAGTGGGGCTTTACGGACTTCAAAAGCTTGAGCAGCATTTCAAGGATGAGCGTTATCAAGAATATGCCAAGCTTTGGATGAGCAAGCAACTGGGCAAGGGACTGCCGAGCCGGAATATCAATACAACAGCGCCGTTGCTGTCATTAATGGAACTGAAGGAAGCGGAGGAATTAAGCCTGGAATGGGTGCAGTGGTTGATGCATGACCTGCCGCGGACGGAGGAGTCTGGTTATCAGCATGTCACAACAGGAGCGAGCAAGGATGAAGTTACGCTCAATGATAATGAAATCTGGATTGATACGTTATTTATGGCTATTTTGTTCACGGCAAAAATGGGTGTGAAATACGATAATTCCGCATGGCGGCAAGCGTCGCTTTACCAACTGTTGCTGCATATCAAATACCTGTATGATAAAAAGACGGGGCTGTTTTTTCATGGCTGGCATTTTGGCGGCCGGCATAATTTCAGTGGAGCCTTCTGGTGCCGGGGCAATAGCTGGTTTACACTCGGTCTGCCAGAATACCTGGAGTTGATGGGGCCGTATCTGGACAGTGGAGTGTTTGAATATCTTCAACAGATCCTGAACGCACAGGCAACAGCTTTATTAGCCTGCCAGAGCGGAGACGGATTATGGCATACGCTGCTGGACGACTCTAGCAGTTATACTGAAACGTCAGGCTCAGCAGCTATCGCAGCGGGTATTTTGCATAGCGTACGCAGGGGGTTGTTGCCGGAATCGTATGCAAATCATGCCCTGAAAGCGATCCGGGCGGTGCTGGACAGAATTGACGATGAAGGCACGGTGCTTGGTGTATCCGGCGGCACTCCGATTGGTGCTGCAAAAGAAGATTATAAGGAAATCATTATTGCCCCTATGGCCTACGGACAGGCCATGGTTTTAGTCGCACTAGGTGAAGCGTTACATTACTGTTGAGGAGGAGTAGATAGCTAAGGAGAGAGTTAAAAAAGCTGGAGAAATATTTGCTTGTAACTTCACTTGTGCTTGGAGTATACTATTTTCGGGATGGTTAAGCGCTTACCTCAAAGGAGGATAAGCAAACATGGTAAATCCGATCGTAGTTGGCATTATTGGGGCAGGCAGAATTGGCCGGCTTCATGCAGATAATCTGCGTGTGATGCCGTCGTTTAAGTTGAAATCCATTGCGGAGGCTGTGGTAAGTGAGGAATTGCTGGTCTGGGCAGAGAGCCGGAATCTTGGCTCTGCATTTGTGAATGGGCAAGACATTCTGAATGACCCTGAAATCGAGGCTGTGTTTATCTGCACACCTACGGATACCCACGCCTCTTGGATTGAGCTAGCAGCCCGGGCTGGAAAACATATTTTCTGTGAAAAGCCGATCAGCCTGTCGTCAGAGTTTACCCACCAGGCACTGAAGATAGTGGAGGATGAGGGTGTATTGCTACAGGTCGGCTTCAACCGGCGAATGGACCCTAGCTTCCGCAAACTTAAGCAACTGGTTCAATCAGGAGAGCTAGGCAGTCCACATATTGTGAAGATCACATCACGTGATCCGCAGCCTCCGGGTGAGGCTTATGTGCGGTCTTCCGGCGGGATGTTTATGGATATGACGATTCACGATTTTGATATGGCCCGTTATCTGATGGGTGAGGAAGTAACAGAAGTTTATACCCGAGGTGCCAATCTCGTTGATCCGATGTTTGGGCGCTGCGATGATGTGGATACAGCTGTCATCACGCTGACCTTTGCCAGTGGCGCAATCTGCGTCATTGATAACAGCCGTAAGGCTGTATATGGTTATGATCAACGCGTGGAGGTGTTCGGTTCCTGCGGCTCAGCCACCGCCGACAACTGCCGTCCAACAACTGTAGAGGTTTCAACCGCTGCTTCGGTCACACGCGATCAGCCGCTTCATTTCTTTCTCGAGCGGTATAACCAGGCTTTCGTAGAAGAGGTTGCCGCGTTTGCCCGGGCAATCCGCCTGCAGGAGCCTATCATTTGCAGCGGGCTTGACGGGCAACAGGCGGAACGGATTGCCGAAGCCGCTAAGGAATCCTATCTTACCGGGCTTCCGGTCAAGTTGTCTTCTTGTGCCGGAGAGGGAATATCGGCAACACAAGCTTTGTAAGCGGATGCAGATGCTGAAGGAAGATGGGGGAGGTCTGTGAAGATGTCCAATCTAATCATAAAAGCCGGAGCACCCGGCAAAGATGGACTTGTAGCGGCAGTTAGCAAGGAGAGCGCTGGATGGGAGTATGTAGGTTTTGAAGTGTACCAGCTGCAGGTTGGGGATACGCTGAGCCGCAGCGCGGAAGGGAATGAAATCTGTCTGGTGCTGCTGGCGGGCAAGGCGGATGTGAGAGCAGGCGCCCAGTTGTTCGCCGGGATCGGTGAACGTATGTCTGTATTTGAGGATTTGCCGCCGTATGCGGTGTATATTCCGGCGGGAGGGCATTATGAAGTTACGGCCTTGACGGAGCTGGAACTTGCGGTTTGCCTTGCACCAGGAACGGGTAAATATGCGCCGCGTTTGATCGCTTCGTGCGATACTGTGGCCGAAGCCCGCGGTTCTGGCAGTATGTCACGGCGAGTGGTCAACATTTTGCCTGAGCAGAGTGAAGCCGAGAGCCTGCTGGTCGTGGAAGTACGTACGGGTGGCGGCAATTGGTCCAGCTATCCTCCGCACAAGCATGACTGTGACAATCTACCTGCTGAGTCTTACCTGGAAGAGACATACTACCACCGGGTTAACCCGGCTCATGGTTTTGTAGTGCAGCGGGTGTATAATGACGATCGCAGCCTTGATGAGACGATGGCCGTGTCTGACCGCAGTATTGTATTGGTTCCGGAGGGCTATCATCCTGTATCGGCTCCGCCGGGTTATGATTCTTATTATCTCAATGTGATGGCAGGTCCGGTCCGCACATGGGTTTTTCATAATGATCCGGAACATGAATGGCTGTTCGAGATGCAGCAACACCAGAAGGATAAGAAGAAATAGTGTAGCAGCACGCACGAAAAGGGGGCTTCCGCAAGGCGGAGGCTCCTTCTTTGTGTCGATGTATTGACCAAATGATCGCCACAGTAACAGAGTCTCTTGCACCGCTGAATAGACACTGTCAGAAGAGTTCCTTATAATCTAGGTATAGGATTGTACGAACGTAAAGGCGGGCTCACTAACGATGAAACCTACGATATATGATGTGGCACGGGAAGCGGGAGTCTCCATCGCTACGGTGTCCAAGGTGTTGAACAAGAACGGGAGAATTAGCGATAAGACACGGGAGAAGGTTCATCGGATCATGGAGGAGCTGAATTACCAGCCGAGTCTGGTGGCCTCTGCGCTGACGAGTCGCCGAACGGGAACGATCGGGCTGATGATTCCCGATATTTCCAACCCTTTTTTTGCTGAGGCGGCCCGAGGTATTGAGGATTATGCCCAGGAGCAGGGAAGCGACTTGATTGTATGCAGTACTGACCGGGATGATGAGAAGGCGGCCCGGTATATCTCACTGCTCCTGCGTAAACGGGTGGACGGTATAATCATTGCTTCTCATACAGGGAATCCAGATATGGTCCGCCGCCTGCTGGCTGATCACGTACCGCTTGTGTTATTTTCGGCTGATATCCGGAGGATGGAGAGCAACAGCGTCACGGTGGATGACTATAAGGGAGGCTATCAGGCGACAGAATATCTGTTGTCCCTGGGCCATCGCAGGCTCGGCATTATCTCTGACAATTTACCGGGGAGTAAGCTGCGCGTGGAAGGCTTTATGGATGCGCTCAAGGCAGCGGGTGTTGGCTTTGACAATCCCGCTAATCTCACGCATACTTCAGCCACGCTGGAGAACGGCCGCAAAGCGGCTGCCGCGATGCTGGCTCAGGCGCAGGAAGACCGGCCGACCGCCATATTCGCCTGCAACGATCTGCTCGCGATTGGGATATTGAAGGAGGCGCGCAGCGCAGGCTTGTCAATACCCCGTGATCTGTCCGTGGTGGGTTTTGACAATACAATGCTGGCTGAAATTTGCCATCCCACCTTGACCAGCATTGCTCAGCCTCTGCGTGAGATGACGGAACAGGCGATGATTCTGCTGAACGAATCTATCGACAATCCCGATAGTCCTAAGCGCAAGATCATGCTGATGCCGGAACTGATAGTCCGCCATTCCACCGGACCGGCACCGCATTAGGAAGACACAAACTCTACAAACGGAGTAAGAACGCCGACTCCTATCTGAAGACCTGTACCTCGCTTAGCGGCGAGGGACAGGTCTTTTCTTTGTTTTTTTCTGGTACATGGGTTCAGTTCCCAACTTCGTTTAAGTTCAGGATTGCCAAACTCCAATTTCTAAACTATACTAATGGAAATTAGGTTAAGCGCTTAACCCATCCCCCGATGATTGTTGTATCTCATTAATCCATTTTACTGAAGTTTTCTCAAGGAGGCGTCATAATGAACGGTTTACAGTTCGATCCTGCACGACCGCTGGATTTAATTGCTGTCGGTCGGCTCTGTATTGACTTAAACGCTAATGAAACCGGAAGACCAATGGAAGAGACACTGACGTTTACCAAATATGTCGGCGGCTCTCCCGCCAATATCGTAATTGGAGCAGCACGGCTAGGGATGCGCACTGGCTTTATCGGTAAGATTTCCGATGATCAGATGGGCCGTTTTATCCGAACTTATCTGCAAAGGAATGGCATTGACGATAGCCAGGTGCGCGTTGACCAGACCGGTGCAGTGACTGGGCTTGCTTTTACTGAAATAAAGAGTCCTCAGGAGTGCAGCATTCTGATGTACCGGGATCATGTGGCTGATTTGCTGCTGAGTACGGAGGAGATCTCGGAAGAGTATATTCGGAAGTCCAAGGCACTGCTGATCTCAGGTACTGCACTGGCACAAAGTCCGTCCCGTGAGGCTGTGTTTGTCGCTTTGGAGTTCGCCCGCAAGCACAATGTCACTGTATTTTTTGATCTGGATTATCGCCCCTATACTTGGAAGTCAGCCGCAGAAACAGCGGTCTATTATAATCTGGCAGCTGAGAAATGCGATTGTATCATCGGTACCCGTGAGGAATTTAATATGATGGAGAGCCTGTACAATGTGACAGATGCAGATGACGAAGCAACAGTTAACCGCTGGTTCTCGCACCAAGCAAAGCTGGTCGTTATCAAGCATGGCGGGAGTGGTTCAATCTCCTACACGGCGGATGGGCAGAAGCATCGGAGCGGTATTTTTCCCGCTAAAGTATTGAAGACATTTGGAGCCGGAGATTCTTACGCCTCAGCCTTCATTCACAGTCTAATGCGGGGAGAAAGCGTCGGTGAGGCCATGCGCCGCGGCAGCGCGTCGGCATCCATTGTCATCTCCCGCCACAGCTGTTCGGATGCCATGCCAACCTTGGACGAATTGGAAGCGTTTTTATTGTCTAACGAGGAAATCACTTCAGGTGCAGAGTAAGTAGGCAGAGGTTGGAGAGGACACAACTCAAACAACCCCAGATCGAATAGCTATGCAAGATTAGATTAGATTAGATTACATCCGCGGGATCGCATTAATAGAGATGAAGGAGTGAGTAGAATGGCACAGCAAACCGTGCAAGTGCTGAACAACTATATTGACGGGCAGTGGGTTGAGGCGGCTGCGGAGAAGACAGAAACGGTATACAATCCAGCGTCTGGTGAGGAGATGGCAAGGGTTCCGCTGTCCAGCAGAGTCGATGTTGATCGGGCAGTGGCGGCGGCAAAGGCGGCTTTTGCAAGCTGGTCCAAGACACCGGTGCCGCGCAGAGCGCGGATCTTGTTCAAATATCAGCAGCTGCTGGTGGACCATTGGGATGAACTGGCGAAGACGATCACGCTGGAGAATGGAAAAAGCTTCAAAGAGGCCTACGGAGAGGTACAGCGCGGCATTGAGTGTGTGGAATTTGCGGCAGGTGCGCCGACGCTGATGATGGGCCGGCAGCTGCCCGACATCGCGACAGGCATCGAGTCTGGAATGTATCGCTATCCCATCGGTGTAGTCGGCGGGATTACACCGTTTAATTTTCCGATGATGGTGCCTTGCTGGATGTTCCCGTTGGCCATCGCCTGTGGGAATACCTTTGTGCTGAAGCCCTCCGAACGCACACCGCTGCTGGCAGCGCGTTTGGTCGAATTGCTAGAGGAAGCCGGGCTTCCGAAAGGTGTGCTCAATCTGGTTAACGGTGCACATGAGGTGGTAAACGGCCTGCTGGAGCATCCTGATGTGAAGGCGATTTCCTTCGTTGGCTCACAGCCGGTGGCCGAATATGTCTACAAGAAGGGAACGGCGTGTTTGAAGCGGGTTCAGGCGTTGGCAGGGGCGAAAAATCATTCTATTGTGTTGGCAGACGCGAACCTTGAGGCTTCAGCAACACAGATTGTCAACGCAGCCTTCGGCTCTGCGGGAGAGCGCTGTATGGCTTGCTCCGTGGTAACGGTGCAGGAAGAGGTTGCTGATGAGCTGATCTCCATCCTCCTGCGTGAATGTGAGCAGATGACCATCGGCAATGGTTTGGACGACGACACGTTTCTTGGGCCGGTTATCCGCCAAAGTCATAAAGACAAAACGGTCGCTTATATTGAACAAGGCATGGCCGAGGGCGCTAAGTTGCTAAGAGACGGCCGGGCGGATGCTGCGGTGCAGGGACAGGGTTATTTTATCGGCCCAACGTTGTTTGATAGAGTGACCCGGGAAATGAAAATCTGGCAGGAGGAAATTTTCGCGCCTGTCCTGGCAGTGATCCGTGTCAAGGATGTAGAAGAGGCGATTGAAATTGCCAATACCTCTCGTTTTGCCAACGGGGCTTGTATTTTTACGAATGACGGCGGGAAAGTGCGCTATTTCCGGGAAAATATCGAGTCAGGCATGTTGGGTGTCAATGTCGGAGTGCCAGCCCCGATGGCCTTTTTCCCTTTCTCCGGCTGGAAGGATTCCTTCTATGGCGATCTGCATGCGAATGGAAGCGACGGGGTTGAATTTTATACACGCAAAAAAGTCGTCACTGCCCGCTGGCAGTAACAAAAACGGCGAAAGGGAGGTTTCACGTGGATACGATTAGATTAACGACGGCGCAGGCGCTGGTGAAATTTCTGAACCAGCAATATGTGAACTTTGGCAATGGACCGGAGCGTTTTGTACACGGTATATTCACCGTTTTCGGCCATGGCAATGTACTTGGACTGGGGCAGGCACTTCAGGAAGCGCCGGGTGAGATGACGGTCTATCAGGGGAGGAATGAGCAAGGAATGGTGCATGCGGCGACTGCCTTTACCAAGCAGAGCCGCAGACGGCGAATCATGGCCTGCACCGCTTCGGTAGGACCGGGTTCAGCTAATATGCTGACAGCCGCTGCCACTGCGACGGCGAATCAGATTCCCGTGCTGCTGCTCCCCGGCGATACCTTTGCCACCCGTCAACCGGATCCGGTACTTCAGCAAATGGAGCATACCTACAATCTGTCGATAACGGTCAACGATGCCTTCAAAGCGGTGAGCAAATATTGGGACCGGATTTATCGGCCAGAGCAGCTGATGACAGCATTGCTGAACGCGATGCGTGTGCTGACTGATCAGGCAGATACCGGGGCAGTCACGATTGCGCTGCCGCAGGATGTGCAAGGGGAGGCCTGGGACTATCCACTTGAGTTCTTCCGCAAGCGCATCCATCGGATCGTTTCCCGTACTCCGCATCCGGATGAGCTTGCTGCAGCAGCTGATCTTATTGCTAGCAAACAGCGACCTCTGCTGGTCTGTGGGGGTGGAGTCCGATATGCGGATGCAGGGACGGAATTACGTGCGTTTGCGGAGAAGTTCGCCATCCCATTCGGTGAGACACAAGCCGGAAAAAGTGCCGTGGCAAGCGACTGTGCCTACAATCTCGGTGGCATAGGAGTTACCGGGAATGGCTGTGCTAATACGTTGGCCGCAGAAGCGGATCTGGTGATCGGTGTGGGTACCCGGTTTACGGACTTCACGACAGGTTCGAAGAGTTTGTTCGCCCATCCCGAGGTGGAGTTCCTGACAATTAACGCTTCCCTTTACCATGCCTCCAAGCTGGATGCACTGGCTGTGGTCTGTGATGCTGCCGAAGGTCTTATTGCGCTGTCTGCTACGTTGGAGGAGCGCGGTTACCGCACCGCTTATACAGATGAAATTGTAGTGGCAAAAAAGGCATGGGAAGTGGAAAGAAAGCGTCTATCTGACGTGGAGTATACGGTGAATCAGGAGGCAGATCGTCCAGATCGTTCTTCAGTTTCCTTCGTGCCGGAAGTTGCCGGACATCTTGACGAGAAGCTATCTGAATATGCGACGAAGTTGAACACTTCGCTGGCGCAAACACAGGTACTCGGGATCCTCAATGAATATCTTCCGAAAGACGCCATTGTGATAGGGGCCGCAGGCAGCTTACCGGGCGACATGCAGCGGATGTGGAATTCCACTGTGCCGGATACTTACCATATGGAATATGGCTTTTCGTGTATGGGGTATGAAATCTCCGGTGCACTCGGTGTGAAATTGGCGGAGCCGGACCGGGAGGTATATGCATTGGTGGGCGATGGCAGCTATCAAATGCTGCATTCGGAACTAGTGACGAGCCTTCAGGAGAACAAGAAGATCAACGTCATTCTGCTGGATAACATGGGGTTCGGCTGCATCAACAACCTGCAGATGGAGCAAGGACTGGATAGCATGGCGACTGAATTCCGCTACCGGGGCCCGGAAGGTCAGCTGAGCGGCGAACTGATAAGCATAGATTATGCAGCAAGTGCCGCGGGATATGGAGTGAAGACCTTCCGTGCGTCAACGGCTGAGCAGCTGCGTGACGCTTTGAGGGAGGCTCTGCTGCAGGATCGTTCCACCCTAATTGACATTAAGGTGCTGCCCAAGACAATGACACATGGTTACGGAGCCTGGTGGAATGTTGGTGTTCCAGAAGTGTCCGGCAGTGAAGCCGTTCGGGCTGCCTACGAGCAGAAGCTTGAACAGCTTGGAAAGGCCCGCAGTTATTAGTATTAGTAATACTGTGAAACGGAAGGGGTAGAATCGAGGATGTTCAAAGAACATGCGGTCAAGCTGGCGATTGCTCCTATCGCTTGGACTAATGATGATATGCCTGAACTGGGAAAAGACAATACCTTTGAACAGTGCATTAGCGAAATGGCGCTTGCCGGGTTTCAGGGAAGCGAGGTGGGCAACAAGTATCCACGCTCTCCGGAACGGCTGCGCCGGGCACTTGAGCTTCGTGGACTTGAGATTGCCAGCGCTTGGTTCAGCGCGTATCTGACTATGCGGCCATATGAGGAGACAGTGGAGGCTTTTTGCGCGCATCGTGATTTTTTATATGAGATGGGTGCGAAGGTGATTGTCGTCTCAGAGCAAGGACGGAGTATTCAGGGACAAATGGATACGCCGCTGTTTGCTAATAAACCTGTATTCACAGAAGCGGAGTGGGCCGCACTTGCCGATGGACTGGGTGGGCTTGGCCGGCTGGCTGCTGAAAAAGGTATGGCGCTTGTATACCATCATCATATGGGGACAGGGGTGCAGACTGGGGCCGAAATTGCTAAGCTAATGGAGCTCACGGAACCGGAAGAGGTGTCTCTGCTGTTCGATACCGGGCATCTAGCCTTTGCGGGTGAGAATCCCTTAGAGGTACTGCGCATCCATTTACCTCGGATTAAACATGTCCATTTGAAGGATATACGTCCGGAGGTTGTTCAGCGTGTGCTGCGGGATCAGCTCAGTTTTCTCCAGGCTGTAAAAACGGGCGCATTCACCGTACCTGGCGATGGATGTATATCCTTTGCGGAGATTTTCAGCGAATTGGCAAGTTACTCTTATACGGGATGGTTTGTAGTGGAAGCGGAGCAGGATCCGGCACTTGCCGATCCTCTGGAATATGCGATCAAGGCGCGCCGTTATATCAGAGATCTGAGTGGTTTATAGGCCGAGGAGGGCTACCACTTGGTGCTTGGCGGCTGCTCGGACAGATTTATATGCGGGGGTTCACGGCTATGGCTGTGCGCACCTCGCCTTTTTAATGAGCAGGTATAAAATACGAATGGCTTCGTTGGTCGGGTTCATGTTGTATGTGTTATAATGGCAGCAAATTAGGCGGAAGAGTTTCCATTTCCATGATGGTGCAGCCAAATATCTATGAACTACTCGTGCATTAACGGCTGAACCGTGGCCGGGTATCCTAACGGTTGTACAGAGGGGGTTATCTATTGTTCCGTTCCTGGTATCGCCGATTGCTGCTGTCCTACTTTCCTATTTTTTTGCTTACTGTGACGATACTGATTTTTGCCTCTTTTGTATTTATTAATGATATTTCACGAATGGAAACTAAAAAAGCGGACCGTATCACCGCCAGTTATCTTATGGATAATGTGGACCGAACGATCAAGGAAGCTGAACTGTCAGTGCTGGAGGCTGCTGAACGCAGCGATGCTTATAAACGTTATTTTAACAATCAAGGCCAGATTGATATGGCGACCGTCTACGCTGTTGCCCAGAATCTACGCAACCTGACGCGTGAATCGCCCTATATTCAGTCCATCTATCTTTATGACAAGAGAAATGAAAGCGTTTTAACAGAAACTGGATTAAAGGACCTTTCAGGATTTGTAGACGAGGATTGGATTGGCCGCATCACCTCCGGCTCTTTATCGGAAGGCTGGCAGCCTGTTAGGGAATACAAAGATGAATTTCAGCGTACGTCTATACGTGTGCTTACCATAAATAAAGGTATGCCGCTGCCCTTCGGCTCGGAGGGAGTGCTCGTAATCAATCTCAAAATGAGCGGAATGGAACAGATCGTCGACGGTATGGTCAACGAACAGTTGTCCTTTCTGACCATATTTGGCGCAGATGGACAGGTGGTCTATCAGGCGCATTCGGACAGTGAAGGTGCCAAGAATGGGAAGCAGTTGAACACTTTATATATGGAAAGGCTTGGCTGGACGTTTACCAGCGGGATCAAAACGGGTAGTCTATTCAGCTGGGTGTCAGTGATTTCTTACCTTTGGGTAGCTATTGCCTTAGGTACGGTTGTGTGCGCGATTTTTTACCTGATCTATGTTACGCGGCGGAACTATAAGCCAATTCAGGTGATTATGAACCGGATTGAAGGTCATCAAATTCGCAAGCTGGACCAATCCAACGACAGACCGGACGAAATGATGCTTATTGACGGGGTGCTGGAAGATCTAATCAACCATATGACGGATTATGATAAGAAAAGCAGAGAGAATTTGCTGTTACAGCGCAGCAAGCTTTTCAACGATCTCTTGCAAAGCGAGCGGTTGGACAATGTCGTCCAGCGGATGGAAGAGCTGTCGCCGCTCTCCGGAGCTCATTCCACATCCCGCTTTATGGTTGTGCTAAGCGAAATCAACCGCTACGACAAGGTTTTTCAAGATCGTTATACAAGGGGCGATCAGAACACGCTTAAATTTGCCCTGATGAATGTCTTTCAAGAATTGGCGCGGAGTGCGGAATTGCAAGCTTGGGCGGAGTGGATTGGGACTGACCGGGCGGCAATTCTCTTCCTGACCACAGGAAGTGATGAAGAGATGGCAGAGAAAATCCGTGTGTTCGCTGAGGACTGCCGCACCTGGGTGGAGCAGAACTTACGCCTCTCCTTAAGCTTCGCTATCGGGCCAGTGGCGGCTGGGCCAGGGGAGATCCGGGATTCCTATGCGGCAGCGGAGAATGTGATGCAGCACAAGCTTTTAATGCACGAAGACATCGCTTTAACGGAATTTGGAGAAACGCGCCAGCCGCTTCTTGAGACATTCAAGTATCTACAAATGATTGCCGAGTTTGTTAAGCAGTTCCGGATGTCGAGCGGCCAATGGCGGGAACTGCTGGAAGGTGTTTTTGATGGTTTTAAACAGGATTATTTACAAGATGATGATATTCGCTCTCTAATTCAGGCCATGTTACAGATGCTGAGCCGGGAAGTGGCTGTCATGTCTGAGCAGCTGCAGGATGAGCTGTCAGCAGAAAATGCGGAGAAGCAGCTGAAGCGGCTGGAAGAGGCAGAATCCATAGATGAAATGAAGGGGATTTTGTTTGAGTATTTGACTGATTTATTCCGCACTTATGTTTCTGTCAGTGAAACTAAAAGCTACCGGGCGATGGTAACCGAGATGAAGAATTATATTGAAGAGAATTTTACAAATCCCGATCTTTCCCTAAAGCATTTGAGCGACCGGTTTCAGGTATCCGGCAAATATGCCAGCTATCTATTTAAAACAGAATTTAAAATGAAATTTGTTGATTTTCTTACAGAGCTACGCATGAAGGAAGCCGAAAAGCTTTTAGTGGAAACGGAATGTTCGCTGCAGGATATCGCACTTCAGGTGGGGTATGCGAATGCAATTACATTCGGCAGGGTATTCAAACGAGTATTAGGAATCACGCCGGGTGACTACCGTTCTTTAAAGCGCGGGCGCGGGACCTCCAGACTATAGCTGCCGACTTTATTAATCCAATAGCACGTGAACAATAGTTTTTATAACCGCATCTGTGCACGCCAACCTCTATGATGAGGGCGCGAACACCGATGCGGTCTTTATTTTCACACTTTTGAAAGCGGTTTATTCTACGAAAATGGTTGTATGGATAAACCGGAAGTCCGATTTTGCTGGGATATGAGCATCCGAAAGAGGTTTATTGTCAGACTGCCGGAATTCATGAAATACTGTGGGCATCCAGAACAACAAGCGACCCAGTAGCACGGCAGTAAAAAGCATCACGTGATATGGATTCCGCTGGGGATGGATAGAGTTAAGGCTAGGGGATCATAAATACACCATTAAAGCCTGCAAGGGCGAAGGGGATGGAAAAATGACAGTGAACGTACATCAAGGAGTTCTGAAGAAAGCAATCGGGATCGGATTAACCGCAATAATGGGCGTTTCTCTGCTAGCAGGCTGTTCCAATGATTCTAAAAACAACACAGCATCCGAGGGTGCCCCAGCCGGCGAAAGTGCCAAGCGCGTTACATTAAAGGTGGAAGTGTTTGACCGCGGCAACAGCCCAGCCCCTCATACCATTACCAATAACTACTTAACTAAACTAGTGCAGGAAAAGTTCGGAGATCCGAATAACATTGATGTAGAATTTGTACCTATCCAGCGTTCTGAGGAAGTTACCAAGCTGAATGTTTTGATGGCGAGCAATACGGATGTGCCCGATATCGTATTTACGTATGATTCCAGTGTGTTTTATCGGTATGCCCAGCAAGGTGGCTTGACTGATGTCGGAGAAATTCTCGACGAATATGGCCCGAATCTGAAAAAGTTTATTGGCGAGGATACGCTGGCGTTCGGCCAGCTTGAAGGCCAGCAGTATGCGATCCCTGGTAAACGGGCGATCACAGGCCGTTATAGCTCCTACATCCGTCAGGATTGGTTAGATAAATTAGGATTGCCTGTGCCAACGACGACCGATGAGCTGTACACTACTTTGAAAGCGTTTAAAGAAAAGGATCCGGGCAATCTCGGCAGCAAAAACATCCCGATGGGCATGGCACTGGCACCAGCCCAATTCGAGACGTTGATTTTCTCTTTCATGAAGCCGATCAGCGGCGATCTGACCTACAGCCAACGTTATGAGCTGCCGCTGCATGAGGGCTTTAAGGATGCCCTGCAATTTCTTAATAAGCTCTACAATGAAGGGATGATCAGTAAGGACTTCAGTCTGGACGAGGATAAAACACAGTTGGCCAAGGATATCCAGAACGGCAATGTAGGCTACTGGTCGGAGGATGTGGATGTCTTATTCTATGCCGATGGTACCCTGGATAATCTCTACAAAAATGTAGAGGGAAGCAAGGTGCTGCCGGTAGACGTCTTAACCAACGCCAACGTTGATAACAAGCACATTAAATCCCGGTATGCCTCCAACGGCATGTACATCATGATTCCGAAGAGTAGTAAACGCGCCGTGGAAGCCGTTAAGTATCTTGATTGGATGGCTTCGGATAATAATCTGATTGATATCCAAAATGGCGTTGAAGGTGAAAACTACGACCTGGTAGACGGTATTCCAGTGGCCAAAACAGATGTTTCCCAGGAGTTCGCCGATCGTCTATTTAATGCTGGCGACATGGCCATTATCTCCAACGGCAAAAACATCGGTGATCAGGCCACTAATGAAAAAGCATGGGCGCTGGGCTTTCCGGAACGTAACCGGGAGATGCTGACTCAATCTATCGCTATCGCCAACGCTGACACGGTGGGGCCGCTCGTCTTCGGCAAGCCGATAGAAGCGGAATCGCAATATGGCACAACGCTCAAAGATAAGCTCAACGTAATTATTGTAAAGACGGCAATGGCCAAACCAGAGCAGTTTGAAGCGGTTTACGAGCAGGAAATGAAAGATTACATGACTTTGGGCGGAACCAAGCTGAAAGAGGAACTGGAGAAGTCGTTTAAGGAACTTTCGGCTCAATAAACAAATATATAGTGAAAACCGGGGGGAGATGGTGCTGCGCTCCACCCGGTTTTTCTCCTTAGGAGGAAAACGACTTGAGCAAAGCGACATACTTTAGACGGTATTGGCAATTGTACGCGCTGCTTTCGCTGCCTATTATTTATTTCCTGATCTTCCGCTATGGTCCGATGTATGGTGTGCAGATTGCTTTTAAGGATTTCAATTTGTTTCAGGGGATTGGAGGCAGCGAGTGGATTGGCTTTGATGCGTTCCGCGAGGTTTTTGGAATGAGAGAGTTCTACACCACCTTGCGCAATACCTTTATGCTGAATTTTCTGGATTTACTTGTCTCTTTTCCGGCTCCGATTATCCTGGCGATTATGCTGTTCGAAATTCGTTCGGTGTGGTTCAAGAAAATATCGCAGACGATTTTGTATATCCCCCACTTTATTTCCTGGGTGATCATCGGGGGGATCGTATATCAATTGTTCGGCAACCAGTCCGGTATGGTGAACGGTGTGCTGGAGAGCTTAGGCCTTACTCCCATCCCGTTTCTGACTGAAAAAAATCCGTGGCTGATCACTTATTTATTCACAGGCGTCTGGCAAAGTGCCGGTTGGGGGACTATCCTTTATCTGGCGGCGTTAACCGGTGTCAACCGAGAGCTGTTTGAAGCTGCTGAAGTGGATGGAGCGACAAGGCTGAAGAAAATCCGCTACATTACGCTTCCTAGCATAAAACCAACCATCGTGACGCTGCTTATCCTCAATCTGGGAAAGATGGTCAGCATCGGCTTTGACCGCCCTTACATTATCGGTAACACTGCTGTGCGTGAGTATTCTGATGTGCTCAGTACCTTTGTGTACCGGGTGGGTCTAGAATCCGGACAATATACGTTGGCTACTGTAGTCGGATTGTTCCAGGCCGTGGTGGGACTGGTGTTTATTTTTGGCTCCAACTATATTTCGAAAAAAGTGACCGGAGACGGTATTTTATGATAAAGAAAGAAGGAGGCGGAGTGCTATGAGTGAACGTACCTCAAACCGGATATTCGATATCGTCAATATAACGTTTGTTGCCTTGTTCGTTTTGTTCTGCTTGGCTCCGTTTTTGCATGTGATTGCCGTGTCGCTTAGTTCCAACCGGGCAATTACTTCTGGAGAAGTAACGATTTTCCCCATTGAATTGAACTGGAATGCATACATTAATGTTTTTTCCAATAATGCGATGATCCGCTCTCTTGTCTTTACGGTTATTCTGACGTTTGCCACAACGGTGCTGTGTATGCTTTTCACTGTCGCAGCAGCTTATCCGCTGACCAAAAGAAAATTGAAGGGCCGTAAATTTTTTATGTATCTGATCGTTATCACTATGTTTTTCAGCGGCGGTATTATTCCTGAATATTTGTTGATCCGTGATTTGCATTTGATTAATTCGGTCTGGTCGCTTATCCTGCCAGGTCTGGTCAGCCCCTTTAACCTGATTATCCTGATCTCCTTTTTCAATAACATCCCTGCCAGCCTGGAGGAATCGGCCGAAATCGATGGCAGTTCCCATCTTCGTACCCTGATGAGTATTATATTGCCGCTATCCATGCCGGTTATGGCCACATTGGCGCTTTTCTACGCAGTGGGAAGGTGGAACGGCTTTCAGGATTCTTTGATGTATATCAATAATCCGGATTTGTATCCGCTCCAGCTCAAGCTGTTCCAGATGGTGCAGAACAACATGGTATCCGAACTGACACAAATGGAAGGTGCCAACCGGACCCCACTGACACCAGAGAGCCTAAAAGCGGCCACCGTTATCTTTGCAACAGTACCGATCCTTGCCGTATATCCATGGCTGCAGAAATATTTTGTCAGCGGTGTAATGCTTGGTGCCGTAAAAGGTTGAACCGTAAGCTGTAACAAGGGAGGAGAACATAATTATGGAGGACAAAGGCATATTTTCGTTCTCAACTTGCTGGAACATTAAGCGTCATTCCATCGGCAGTGAAATGCTGCGGGAAATCCGCGATCTGGGCTTTCAGCGAGTGGAGCTGAACTATAATGTGACTAAGGAAATGCTGGAAACGATCGAGCCGATGCTTGAGCGGGGGGAGATGGGGATCTCCAGTGTCCACAACACCTTCCCGCATGTGCAGGACTCCGATTATGGCACAGATTCCGTGCTGCTAGGTTTTGAGGATGAGGAGAAGCGGCAGCGGGCGATTGAGCTGCTGATTGGCTCGGCTAAGTACGCTCAGCGTTACGGAGGAGAGGCTGTTGTTGTGCATCCCGGTGAGGTACCCTTTCCAAATGATATCAGCAAAGAGCTGGAGCAGATTTATAACGGAGAGGGTAGAGATTCTAACGCTTATCGCAGCAAATGGGCGGAACTGATGGAGCGGCGGGAAGCCTATAGCGCCGGCTATGTGCAGAAAATTATTGAAAGCCTAGATGAAGTATGTAACCGGGCAGTTTCTGAGGGGCTAAACGTACGCTTTGGTATCGAAACACGTTCCAAACCGCAGCAGATTCCGACGCTTGCGGAAGCCAAAACGATTATTAAGGCGCTAAAAGGAGCGCCTGTGGGCATATGGTATGACACCGGGCATGCCATTATGATGGACCGTTTGGGTTTGTACGACAGTGTGGGGGAAATGGAAGGTCTGATGGATGATATTGTAGGTGTTCACATTCATGAGACCATCGGTCTGTCTGATCACTGGTGCCCTTATGTAAACAGCGGGAATATGGAATTCTATGATGCTTATCTGCCGATGATTGAACGGGCGCGGGTCAAGGTGTATGAGCTGAAGGCAGCTTGCCAGCCGGAAGAAATTGCTGAAAGTCATCGGCTGCTTATGGCCAAGTTGGCGCGTAGAGGGCAGGTCTGATGTTGAACGATGAAGACCGTAGGTTAGCTATGAAGTATGCTCCGCGCTTATTATTCGATCAGAACGAGCCATTTTTTCCGGTAGGTCTCGGTATAACGGTGTTGCGGCAGGAGGAAGAGTCTCCTTCCTTCCGGCGCCGTCTAGCTGTGAACCATCCGGATGTGTTGGCCGTTGTAGAATACGCGATTTATTACGATTATGATATTCAGCATTTATATGATCTGGAGCATGTGTGGGTTTATATCGGTAGAGACGGGGAAGTGGTGGATGCCGAAGCGAGCTTTCACGGGAAATTCCTTAAAGCGCTGCTGCGCGGGGGCAGCAATCTAAGCGGGACACGGGTAGATCTATATGTCCAACCCGGCAAGCATGCTCTTGCCCCGTTCCCTGAAGTCTTTGAGCTGTTACCGGGATTCGCATCCAGTACACAGGATGGAGCAGGTGCGGAGGGTCTGATTTATGGCGACTTTTTTCACGGCATTCTGGCGTCCGATGGAGAAACTGACCGTCTTGTCCACCGTTATCTGCAAACCTGCCGGTTCACGCCTTCCCTGTCCTATTCGTGCTGGGAATATGCGGACCGGGAGGAATTGTTCGTTTCTTGGAATCAACTGTTCACGGAAATTCCTGAACGTATCCGACAAGAGCTGGCGCGGCTTCAGCTCCTGTTACCACCCAGACATTGAGCAGATTGTTAACATGGAGGGAAGTATAATGTACAAGCAACTGGTAGCCAGTAATGATAGAGCGGCAGTGGAGGGATTATCCCGGCAGGTGCTTGATCCGACGAGCCGCTATTATGGAGGGACAATAGATCCGGGTACTGGCGTTGCCTGGGTTAATCATACGACCGGCACACCAACCGATATGTGTTATTGGGGAGCGGCTCTGGTTAACCCGGATTCCGCATTCTACCGTGATGAGCTGCTGCTGGCCCGCCTGCTGCTGGCGACGGAGTTCGTGCTGCGTGCACAACATGAGGATGGCTCGATCTCTCCGGGCTGGACGAACTATCATTCTCCCCCGGATACAGCCTTTGTCATCGTCGGCTATGCTCAGCTATACCAACTGTTGGCGTCGCAGGATTGGGCGCCACTGCAACAGGTGCTTGATAATATGCTCTTGTTTCTTAAGCGAACTATTCCCGTCATGCTTACAGGGGGCTGTCACACGCCGAATCATCGTTGGGTATTGTGTGCAGCACTGGGATTTCTGCATGAACTGTTCGGACTGGAGGAGGCTGTCCAACGGGCGGAACAGTGGTTGGCGGAAGGGATGGATATTACACCTGATGGAGAATGGACGGAGCGCAGCAACGGTATTTATAGTGCGGTCAGCGACATCATGCTGATTCATGCCGCTCGTCTGCTGGATCGGCCGCAGTTGCTGGAGCCAGTTCGTCTGAATTTACACATGATGGTCTATTTGGTGCATCCTAAGGGCGAAGTTGTGACCGATTATTCTGGGCGCCAGGATCTGGGGAGCTTTCACGACCTGTCTCCATATTATTTACCGTACGCTATTCTGGCCCGTTCCGATAAGGAGCCATTGTTTGCGGGGATGGCCGAATGGGCAGGCAGAGCACTGGAAAATCCGGGGGTCTGCTCTGTCAACGTACTTGTACGTATGCTGCTGGAGCCGGAGCTTCAGCAACCTTTTGAAGATTCGGCAGCTCTGCCTGTAAAATATGAGAAAATACTGAACGGCGATTTTCCGCGACACGGCTATCTGCAGGATATGGAGAAGTCCGGCCATCAAGGGCGAATTTACCACAGCCGGCTGCATACTGATTTCGGAGCACCGGTTGCGCGCTACAGGGACGGGAACACTAGCGTGACCTTAATCACGGAGACGCCGTCTTTTTTTGCACTCCGTCACGGTGCCGTCAGGCTGCTTGCAGTGCAGCTGGCTTCTTACTTTAATCCGGGCTATGTCCCGATGCAGAAAATGATCAAACTACCTGACGGATACCACCTGTCAGGAGAACAAAAGAAGGGTTATTACGGTCCTGTAGAAGGTGAACTGCTTCCGCAAACATCTGGGGAGCCAGTAAGCCCTTGGTATCTGCTACCGCATCAGAGCCGCGCACTTACGCATGAACAGACATTCCGCGTGGAGACGGAGGTTCAACGCACGGACAGAGGGTGGACCCTCCGGTTGCATGCTGAGGAACCTACAGAGGTTATGACTCAGCTGTCTTTTATTTTTGGACGGGAAGGATGTTTCACATCGGGTGAATTGCAGGCTGTCGGAGAGGACCATTATCTCTGGAACGGCGGTAACCTCCGCTATAGTTGTGAAGAGGACTGGATTGAACTGTCAGGGGGCGAGCTTGGACATCTGGCGGCTACGGTGCGTGAGGCGAAGCTACAGGATAACTGCAAGGCGGTGTTGGTCAATTTTATGACTCCGTTCGATAAGACGATTACGATCACTCTATCTCCTTCCATGATAAGAGAGTAACCTTTGCAACAATTTACAATTTAGCAGACGTTGACATTACACCTCAGTCTTAGAATAATAAGCCTTATTAAAAAACCTTCCATTAGAAGCAAACCTGGAGTTATCAGGTCTAATGGGAGGTTTTGTTATGCATCTGCTAAGCATAGACTCACCAGATTTTAACCGTGCATAATGGTATAAGTAAGAAATCCGGGGACACCAGCCGTCAGTGATTCAAACATTCTCCGAAGCCGTGACTGTCAGCTTTTATAAAATTTCCTTTAGTTTGGTTTACATAGGCACTTTTTTCGGTGGTCAAGTGTTATAGAGATATAAGGGTTAAGGAGGTGCTTACATCGCCACAGGATTCGCTAGACTCGACAGAGTTGGAAGAGCTAATCGTTAGGATTCAAAAGGGAGATTCCGAGCAGTATGCTTTAATTGTCAGGTCATTCCAAAAGCCGATCTATCGATATTGCTATCGTTTGTTAGAAAACAAGCAGGATGCGGAGGACGCGGTTCAGGATATTTTGGTAAAGGGTTATCAATCTATCCGGCAATACAAATCGCAAATGCATTTCTCGGCATGGCTCTATCGTATCGCATATCATCATTGCTTAAATCTGCTGCGCAGGCGTCGTCTGCATAAGCAAGTCATGCGTATTTTTCGTCCGGAAGTACTGTCTGCAAGTCCTGAACAGGAGCTGGATGCTCGGTTGTATAGTCCTTCATTGTCTGCGGCTTTAGCGGGATTGTCGCTTGAGGAGAGAAACATGCTTATTCTGCGGGTGTTTGAAGAACAAACTTATGCAGAGATAAGTGAGATTCTAGGGGTCAGTCCCAATGCGCTAACTAAAAGAATGAATCGGATCAAGCTAAAGGTTCAGGAAGCTATGAAGTCAGAGGAGGAGATCACATGGAAAGAAACAAAATCAGCAATGAATACCAAGATATAATTTATGCCTCGGTGGGCAATGAACTTTTGGATGAGGTAGATGTAGAAGATAAGGTCATGGGGCGTATTACTGGCATAACAGGTCGAAAGCGATCGTTCTCGCTGAGGGTGATGAATAAAACAACGGCAGTGGCCAGTATGTTAACGCTGTTTCTGCTGATTTCTGTGACTGCGTATGCTGCGTCTGAATATATCCAAATCCGCAATAGTGAAGGAGTAGTGAAGGTCCAACATGTTGCGCCGACTGAATCTGCAGAAAGGGCTTCTTATGATAAATATGCGCAGCAAGCAGAAGAGTTCGCTAAACCGGGTGAATTGATCGCTTATCTTGTGAAAAATAAAGCAGGTGCAGCAGGCTTGGCGACAGAATTGCAGTTTAAGTATAAAGAGCAGCGGATAGATGCGTATTCTGATTTTTTAAAAGAAATCAAAAGAACAGGGGCGCCAATGCTTCCCGAAACGGCAGCGGGGTACGCTTTTAAATATGGTGTAATCCATCCTAATTCTCCGACTACGGATACAGCTAAGCTAGGTACTTTGTATAAGGAAACATTAAATGATCTTACCGCTCAGGCAAATAAGGACAAGGGGACCCGCAATTTGTTTATGAAGGCTATACCGTGGTCCGAGCCAGGGGGGCTAAGTGTAACATATTCGAAGAACAATGCTTTTATAGGGATCTCAGCAACGCTCATGCATGGCGGCAAGGTTTTCGTGGAACAAACGCCTGAGAATCAAGCTAATAAGCTCACAGTTGCAGGGACAGAAGTTATCTATAACAAGGTAGTAAGGGAAGAGGTCAGCTATGATTATCTGAACTGGTATAACGAGAAGCAGGATGCGTATTATACACTCACCAGCTATGGAGATACGATTTTGACCCAGGAGCAATTTTTACAGCTGGCTGAGGAGCTATTGAAGTAGAGTTTTGAAGTTTGAAGTTTGAAGTTTGAAGTTTGAAGTTAGTAGTTCGTAGTTCGTAGTTCGTAGTTCGTAGTTCGTAGTTCGTAGTTAGTAGTTAGTAGTTAGTAGTGCGTAGTGCGTAGTGCGTAGTATGTAGTGTGTAGTTTGAAGGTGCATGCGCTAAGTTAGTTGTATTATGTGCAATTAAAGTTCACCAATAGCTGTATATAGGCCCTTTAGTTGTACTTGATGCAGCTATTACTGGTTAGATTAGTGGAAATAGACGTTTTTACGGATTTTAGTTGTAGAGAATGCAATTAGAGAAGAGGCTATGAGCGGATCAGAAATAAATAAGTGTATAAAATACAGTTAAATCGTATGCAGGGAAGGCAGCAATTGGATCCAGATATAAAAGAAGGTATCCCCAAAGCGAGAGCGTAGGGATACCTTCTTAATATTCTTATATCTTCGAAAATTCGAAGAGCGTTAGCCTTCTAGCAGTAGTGCTTCCGGATCTTCCAGCAATTCCTTCACTTTGACAAGAAAGCTTACCGCTTCAGAGCCGTCAACGATCCGGTGATCATAGGAAAGGGCGATGTACATCATTGGACGGTTTACGGTTCTTTCTTCGTCCAGCGCGATCGGACGCAATTGGATCTTATGCATCCCTAGAATACCCACCTGTGGTGTATTCAGAATCGGTGTCGATAACAAGGAGCCGAATACGCCACCGTTGGTGATGGTGAATGTTCCGCCTTGCAGCTCGGAGAGGCTGAGCGTATTGGCACGTGCTTTGGAAGCGAGCTCGCCAATCTGGCGCTCGATTTCCGGGAAGCTGAGCCGATCCGCATCACGGACTACGGGAACTACAAGTCCTTCTTTCGCTGCAACAGCAATACCGATGTCGTAGAATTTCTTAACGACCAGATCTTCACCGTCGATTTCGGCGTTCAGCAGTGGATAGGTTTTAAGCGCACCGATCACGGCTTTGGTGAAGAAGGACATGAAGCCTAGTCCAACTTCATGTTTTTCTTTAAATGCATCCTTGCGGCGCTTGCGGATGTCGAGGATCGCTGTCATGTCCACCTCGTTGAAGGTGGTAAGCATGGCCGCGGTCTGCTGCGCTTCGACCAAGCGGCTGGCAATCGTGAGCCGTCTGCGCGACATGCGCTTGCGCTCCACGTTTTTGCCCTCGTCCGGCGTGGCTTTGCCCGCTGCCGGCTTCGCTGGTTCCGGCTTGCCTTGCGGCGCCGGAGCTACCGGTGCAGCGGCCTGCGGCGCTGCTGCACCATGACCGGACACATCGGCCTGACCAATCCGGCCGATAGGATCACGGGCGCTAACCTCGCCGAGGTCGATGCCGCGCTCCCGTGCCAGCTTGCGTGCGCCCGGCGATGCCAATGCAGCATGGCTGTCGCCACCTGCTGCAGGCACTTCGGGCGCAGCTACAGGCGCGGCGGCTGCTACTGCGTTGCCGCCTGCCGGAGCCGCTTTAGGCGCTTCGGCTTCGCTTTCAGCACCCCGCGGCGTACTGCCGCTTGCGGCTCCAATGATGCCGATGGCTTCGCCAACGGCTACGTTCTCGCCCGCTTGACGCAGGATGGTGGAGATGACACCCTCCACCTCTGCACTAATTTCCAGATTGACTTTATCCGTTTCCAGCTCAGCAAGCACATCGCCTTGACCTACCGTGTCGCCTTCTTTAACCAGCCATTTGTAGATGGTTCCTTCGGATATGGATTCTCCCAGATCGGGTACTAAGATTTCTGACACAGGCCGTTTCCTCCCCAAACATAATGGTTTACGCTATTGTGATACCGTCCTCTTAAGAGGACGGTACAGCCGCTTGTACGTTCGAATTTGATTTTAGGGCTTCTGTTACAATTCTACGTTGTTCGAAGCTATGCACATCTGCATAACCACTGGCCGGGCTGGAACGTTCCGGACGGCCGATATATCTTACGCCGGCATTTTTCGGTGCGATGGCGCGTAACCGAGGCTCACTATAGCTCCAGCCGCCCATATTTTTCGGCTCTTCTTGCACCCAGACAATTTCCTGAAGGGAGCTGAAGGAGTTTAAATGTTCGCTTAGCTCCTGTTCCGGGAACGGATAAAGCTGCTCTAGGCGAAGAACATGCAGCCATGACCAATCCTTATCCGGTGCTGCTTCCAGTTCTGTTTGGATGTCGATAGCGACTTTACCGCTGCAGACTACGAGCCGTTTAACTTCACTTGGTTTCTGGCCAAGCAAAGATTCAGCTAATACAGGCTTGAATTGTCCTGAAGCCAGCTCGGTTCCGGCAGAAGTGCTGCGCGTATTCCGAATGAGACTTTTCGGCGTCATAATGACTAGCGGTCTAGCATCTTCCTGCCCGCATAACGCTGCTTGGCGCCGCAGCAGATGGAAATATTGCGAAGCGGTAGTCAGGTTAGCGACCGTCCAGTTCTCCTCAGCGGATAGCTGCAAGAACCGTTCCAGCCTACCGCTGGAGTGCTCAGGTCCCTGTCCTTCGTAGCCATGCGGCAGCATGATGACGAGATTGCTGCGCTGTGTCCATTTGGCGCGTCCAGCGGCAATGAACTGGTCAAAAATAACCTGACCCGCATTGGCGAAATCACCATACTGTGCTTCCCAGATTACGAAGGTTTCCGGTGCAAACACATTATAACCATATTCAAAGCCTAATACTGATGCCTCTGACAATGGACTGTTGTATACGCCAAAGGAGGCACGGGAATCGCTTAGCTGATGCAGCGGAGAGAATAAATCTCCTGTTTTACTGTCGTGCAGCACCAGATGGCGATGTGCGAAGGTTCCGCGCTGGGCATCTTGACCGCTCAGTCGGATGGGCGTTCCATTTTTCAGAATGGTAGCGAAGGCTAATGTTTCAGCTAGTGCCCAGTCGACCTTTTCACCCTCATTCAGTGCATCTTTACGACGTTGTAAAATGCGCTCCAGCTTCGGATAAACCTGGAATCCAGCAGGAACCGTCAACAGTTCACGATTGATCTCCTGCAGGCTGGAGATGGATACCGCTGTAGTGTTTGCCGCTGCGCGGTCCGTTTGTAGAGGAATGAAGGCTTTGGGTTCTTTTTTCTTATGATTGCCTTCCTTCATAGTATCGTACGCACGCTGCAATACGCTTTCTGCTTCAGCATTCATCTTTTGTACGTCTTCGGCGGTAAGAACCTTTTCGTTTTTCAGTCTCTCTGCATAAACCTTGTAGACGGTTGGATGATTGCGAACCTTGCCGTAGACAATAGGTTGTGTGGTTTCAGGATCATCCATTTCGTTGTGACCATGACGGCGGTAGCCGATGAGATCAATTACGAAATCTTTTTTGAATTGATGGCGGTATGCGCTAGCTAAACGTACAGCTGCTACGCAGGCCTCTGGGTCATCAGCGTTGACATGGACTATTGGGATTTCATACCCTTTGGCGATGTCACTCGCATAATGCGTAGAACGGGAATCTTCACTTTCAGTCGTAAAACCAATTCGGTTATTAACAATGATATGGATCGTCCCACCATTTTGATAACCTTGAAGTTTGCCGATATTAAGCGTTTCTGCAACAATTCCTTCACCTGGAAAAGCAGCATCGCCATGCATCAGCACCGCCATAGCTTTACTGGTATCAATCTTCGGCAGTCCTGCAGTGCTCCGATCTTCTTGTGCGGCACGAGTGAAACCTTCCACGACAGGATTGACGAATTCCAAGTGACTTGGGTTATTCGCTAGTGTTATTCTTGTGCGTACGGTTTCTCCTTCACGGACAGCACGGTCTGCACCGAGATGGTATTTCACATCACCTGTCCAACCATAGTTAATGCCTGTGGAGCCTTCGGAAGGGAAAAGCTCCTTGTTCGGAGAATGATGAAACTCTGAAAATATGATATCATAAGGTTTGCCCAAAATATGTGCAAGAACGTTGAGGCGGCCGCGATGCGCCATGCCCATCAAAATATGCTCCGCACCGTCATGTGCAGCAGCACGTACGATTTCATCTAACATCGGCACAAGAGCATCATTGCCTTCAAGACTGAAACGCTTCTGACCTACAAAAGTCTTGTGGAGGAAGGTTTCAAATTGCTCTACCTGAATCAGGCGGTTCAGGAGCTCTTTGCGTTCTGTATTATTTAGGGGTGCTGGTGAGCTGGTGGATTCTGCCTGTCTATTTAGCCATTGCAGTTCTTTTTCTTCATGCACATGCCCGAATTCATAGGCGATAGTCTTGGTGTATGCCTGACGCATACGTTGCACGGCATCCCATCCGGTATGCACATCATTCGGCGCATTTTCCCATATAAGCGTGGCAGGCAGTGCGATCAGGTCTTCGCGGGTCAGCCCATAGGTTTCAAGCTCAAGATATTTTGCCATGGGATTCTGATCGCGTACCAGCGGATCAATTTCAGCGGCCATATGGCCATATATACGAATATTGGCGATTAGCTTGGAAGCTCTTACTGCTTTTCTAAGCCATTCGGTGTCTCCCGAGATGCGCGGCTGAGGAGCCGGTTCGCTATCCGGAGTTAGGGGAGGAGGTCCCGAATTTGTAAAAAGCTCGCGATAATTATTTTCTACGGTGGAGGGATCTTTCACAAACTGTTCATATCTTTCTTGAATGTAGCCTAAATTGGGTCCGTAATACTTACTCCAAATGGATTCGTTATAGGGCTCTTTGGCTGCCATGAATACATCCTCCTTAACGGATGAACTCCATACGTGACATTTTGTGTCAACGCTTACTGGAGCTGTGATGATTGCGGTTTCATTTCTCATCTTATTGTGCTACTTTCGGCCACTGTAATCAATTCATTCTTTCGTCCAATACGTTCGCAAAATGGTATGGGTTAGCTTGTTCTAATGAAAAGAAGGGTATTTCTTCTCATTACCCATTCTAAAGGCCTATTAAAATGATTCTATTATCCTTATTTTTAACTATTAGGTCAGTAAATATTTATTTTGCTAGTACAATTTATTTTATGTAACGGACGAGTATCGTGATAATCGGACAAGATCTTTGAAAAAAAATCTTTTATTTTTCGTTTTTAAAATAGAAAGTAACCAGGAATCGACACACTTTTCCGCTTTCTTTTTGTATAATGTTATTGCAGATAGTAATTTTATAGTTTTTTAAGCAGATCCTTTCGTGAAAAGGGTCCAGTAAAAGGTAAACTTGCCGAAAGGCAGGGGCACAAAGTCGCGGGTCTAAGGTAGAGATACTATGACAGCCGGATTGCCTGGGGACGTAAAATCTTAGGGGGAGATTTTTTGGAAAAGTCCAACCAGGGTAGCAACAGAGAACAGCAGTTTATTGATCTGGATCAAGAGTGGGTACATTTATTATTAGCAGCTAAGAAGGCTGGCATTAAGGCAGATGAAATCCGCCAGTTCTTTCATGAGAAAACTGTGCAGATCGTGCAGTAATACATTAGAGGGGTTACATATCGAAAAAGGGCACAGCGGTTCTTCGCTGTGCCCTTTTTCGATATGATTTAGTAGAAGAGAGGATCGTACCAGATTAGTAGGAAGTATTAATCCTTTTGATCGAGCTTCCATTTCTGATAGTCCAGAAATTCTTTGAATTCGCGTTTGCTAATGCCTGAGTCCATAGCTTCCTGCACCAATCGGAACCATTCCGAATCTAAATGTGATTCCTCTGCATCATTGGGTTCTCCATAGAGTAGGGCATGAATGGATACCTGAAGCGCGTCAGCGATTTTTTCGATAAACTGGATGGATGGATTGGATTGGATGTTTCTCTCCACGTTGCTAAGATACGACTTAGCCACATCTGCTCTGTCCGCAAGCTCAGATAGGGAGAAACCCTTGTCTAGGCGGAGCTGCTGGATACGTTGGCCCATATTCTGTGGCACTATGCTGACGCCCCTCCGTAATTTTTGTTATTAGTATAGCAAATATCAATAAATCGGACAAAGTTTATTGTAAAGAGAAGAGCAGCAATCTGCTTATCCGTGGCCGGATTCAGGATCTGCTGCTCATCGAGTATTTTATTAAATTACTTTATTGATCTTAGTAGTCTTTTTTCGCACCTTGTTTAGCTACGAAATCCCAAGTCAGTGTTAAGCTATCGCCTTGGAAAATATTTTGATCTTGGTTATTTTCCACAAATTCGAATTGGACGGAGAAGCTGTCGTTGGTACCGGCTTTAATACCGGATGCTTCGGTAAAGAGTTGATCCCAACCTGTATTTTTTACGAGATCCGGATGCTGACTTTTTAAAGCAGCAAGTGTAGTCTCATAAACTACATTTTCAGGAGAGACGATAGGTACTCCTTTATCATTATTTCTAAGGAATTTAACTTTAATGAACTCGGCTAAATCCAGGTAGTTATCTCCTTTAGCATCCGTGATTTGAGTCGATGTATTCAGAATAATAGATCCGATATCGAGCGAACCATCGTTTTTCAATTTGAAGGATTTAGTTACCGTATCACCTGGTTTCAGGTTAGGAATATTAACGATGACAGAAGGGTCGGAGTTCAGATCGAGCGTGCCCGCTGCGAATGTAGCTGTGCTTTGCGCAGTGTCGCTAAAGTATGCGAAGGTTCCTCCGCCGATTAATGATAAACCCAGTGCTGCAGATGCTACGCCAAGACCCAATGTTTTCTTGATACCCATAATAAAATTCCTCCTCAAATTTGTGTTTGAATTTTTTATAAAATTTATATATTGTATCTTCCGGTTCGTAAGCGGAAGTGGACAATCAACTTAGGGCTGTGTTTCTGTTGGGGGCGGTGAGGCTGGCAGTAGGGCAGCATTTTTCTTTTCTAATGCAGCTACAGCCTTCCAAGAGGTATACAGAGCATAGAGCAGAAGCATCAAGCCAGGCACGATCATGAGGACTACACTTCCAGCTTTGGAAACCGCGAAATTCATAGCGTAACCGACATAGGGTACAGTGACCCCGGTATACTGAGCTACAACATTCACAGAACTGGTAGGGTTCATGTCGGGCGCGTCGTTGTTATCGCCTTTAGTGCGATAAACAGCTTCACCAGTAGCGTTATTGACGGTCGCTTCTACAATCCGGTGAGTAATGAGCAGATTATCTTCATTCCTAAAGGTGATGACATCGCCTGGTTTGAAACGATTCATATCCCCTCCGGGTTTTAATGCGACAATTGAGCCTGTCTGAATTCCTGGTTCCATCGATCCTGAGAGTACGGTTTTGATCTCATATCCGAAGAAAGCAGGTTCACCGCCGGAGGCCTTGGATAACACTACGGCTGCCACCAGCAGAATAAAGATCACAAGCATTAAGCTCGATAGGGTATTATTGATAATTTTTTTAATTCGCATCTTATTCTCCACCTTTCTCAGGTTGAGGGTCCGAAGGAGCTTGGGTTGCTACCGGCGGGGTAGTCGTACTGTCTTCCGCCTTTGGCGTCTCTTGTGGAGCCTCTTGCTGAGGGACATCTTTTGGAATTGTGAGCTCTTCGTCAATTTCCGGCTTAACCGGATCAGTGGCTGGGGCTTCAGGTTGTTCTTTATTTGGGGCTTCCGGAGCAGCTTCGCCTGATGTTGGAGGGGGTGCCTCAGCTTTCGCTTTATCCTCGGCTTCTTGTTGCTTTTTCTCCTCAGCCAAACGTTCTTCTTCTTTTTTCGCTTCTTCTTCTTTCTTTGCTTGCTCTTCTTCTAGCCGAGCTTTTTCAAGCTCTTCTAGTTTTTGCTCGCGAGTCTGACTGATCAATTGGAGTTTATCTTGAAGGGTAGTGATACCTGAGGTTGCCGATTCTTTATGGTTAGTCAATTCGGTATTTAGAGCTTCATAAGATGAGGTGAGGTCGCTAGAGATCACGCCGTCTGGTTGAGTGAAGGTAATCAGGAATGGCAGTGGCTGTGGGAACTCTCCTTCGCGTAATTCAAGTTGTCCATAAACATCACTGGTAACTACCGATGCGAATGGAAGACCGACATCGTGTATGGAGGTTAGGTAACTAATAACTCCATTTAAGGAAGCATTCAAGGATTCCGAGATCACACCGCTTTGATTCAGGCTGCTTTGTAAATCTCTGAAAAATTGCTCATCCTTGATTTCTAGACAGTTGGAATCTAGAGAAGTCATATATCCTCCTATCTGGAAGAGTAAGGCTGCTGCTGCACTTAGCTCATTGTGGATTTGGTTCCAAATTTGGCTGTTAGCCGCCAGTTGCTCGTTAACGCTATCTATTTGGGATTGAAGCGCCGCTATTTGCGAAGAAATCTCTTCTGCAGCGACATCAAGCTCTTCCAGCGACATCCCTTCTATTCCCGAAACGTCCGAGTAGTTAGCTGATGTGGAAAAGGGCTGTAGTGATTCTTTTAAAGTGAGCGCTCGATTAACATGCTCTTTGAACTCTGTAAGCAGTGCCTTGATCGAATTCGGAAATACTTCGCAAAAGCTAATCGTGCTAGTGGTTTGCGTAGCGGCTCCAAAGCCTCCATAGGTACCACCAACTTGCTGCGAGGTATATAGAAATAAGACGGAGACAGCCATTCCTGATTGCAGTATACGTAATCCGATTTTCCTGTTTCTTCTAGGTCTTCTCCTTGCTGATCTGGGTCTCAGAGGAATACCTCCCCTCAATGTCTGTTTCTTTGGTTCGTTATTATCGTTCTTTATTAAGAACAACTTCTGTAATGAATCATACATGGAATAAATCAAAAAGAAAACTGCCAATAACGCGCATTTGTACTCTATAAAGAACAAAAATGATAATTTATCTCTGAATAACTCCATTTATCGCTCGATTACTAAATATATTCGCAATAAAGAACGATAAGTTAGGGTGATTCGCAAAAAAATACCCGGCTCGCAGTAGTAACGCGAGCCGGGCATAAGCGGAGTAATGAAGTTGAGAATATAAATGTATATGTTACGGAAGTTTTGAACCGCGTGAACTAACATACAGGTCATACCATTCTTTACGGCTAAGCTCCAGCTTGTCCGCATCGGCACAGGCAGTAATACGCTTCGGATTCACAGTTCCAATAACAGGCTGAATGGCAGCTGGATGTGTCATTAGCCAAGCCAGTACAATGGCTTCGGGTGTTGTTCCTTTTTCATCTGCGAGCTGTTGGACCATAGCTGCTGTTTGGACGATATTCTCCGGTTGATCCTCTAATGAACGCCCGCTAAATAGACCTTGGGCGAGTGGCCCCCAGGCTTGAAGCTGAATGTTCTCCATCCGACAATGTTCAAGGGTTCCCTCAGGGAAGATAATATCCTTCCAGGGTTCACGATTTACACTGATTCCAGCATCCACCCAGCTGATCTTAGCCAAGCTCATATGCAGCTGGTTTACGATAAAAGGTTCATCGCAATAAGTCTGCAGCAGCTTGATCTGAGCGGCGCTCATATTGGAAACCCCGAAATGACGAACCTTACCAGCGGCCTTCAGTTGATGTAATGCGGAGGCTACTTCCTCGGGATCCATTAAGGGATCAGGTCTATGCAGTAGAAGAATATCAATGTATTCGGTCCCAAGTCGTGACAATATTCCATCTACACTGTTCAGAATATGTTGGCCAGAGAAATCAAACGTATTAGTGCTGTCTCCAGGTTCCATTAGCTTAATTCCACATTTAGATTGAATTATGATTTCTTCACGTAGTCTTGGACGATCCTTAAAAATCTGACCGAATACCTTCTCCGCCTTCCCACGAGTATAGATATCTGCATGATCAAACATGTTGATGCCGATGGAAAGGGCGGCATCAACCGCTTCATGTCCCTGTTTAACATTCTCCGCAGTAATCGGCTCATGGTCCCAGTCACCGCCTAGCCCCATGCAGCCTAAAGCAATGCGGCTTGCGGGAATCCCGCGCTTGTTTAAAGGTAACGCTTTCAACAATGTGATTCCTCCTTGGAAATTATGATTGCGTACTTGTAGATATTGTACACTCTCAGAAGCCCGTATGGTATTTTTTGTCGCTGGAAGAGCGGTGTTTGGTCTCCTCTTTGTTCTTTTCCTCTTGCTTTTCCAGCGTTAAATCTTCCATCGGAATCGGGTCTACATTCTGCTCACTTTCATGAAGATCAAATAGACTTTCTTTCTCTGTTGGATATTGTTCCGGGTGATCCCGTTTGCCACTATTCAGCTGATGTTTTTCTCGGGTCATTTTTACCGCCTCGCCTTCCTTTGAGATTTAATGGATATTGTGCTCGTTAATAAACGTATTTTGACTCCCTTAAACAGAAAAAAGAGGCCATTAGGCCTCTAAATTCAACGGTGTCCCTACGTCTTTTAGCTTGCGTGCTACAACATCATCGTATAGGCGCTGCAGCCATTTCAGCTCAGTCAGGGTGTGCTCATATGTACCGTACATTAGATGCAGGGCAGAACGAGGCACGATGGAGATATGCTCCTCGTATACCTGATAAGCCAGATTAACCTGATGTTCTGTTTCCCGGAGGCGTTCCTCGAGCAGCTTCTCAACCTTGCTCTGATCGATATGACGGGACATAGCCAGGGCCATATACATCGGATGATAGAAGGGTTCGTTTTTCTTAATTTGTTGCAGGATAAGCTGTTCGAATAAAGCTTTACCTTGCTCCGTTATGGCATAGATTGTTTTGTCCGGCCGATCACTGCTGCGGATGATCTCTAAAGCTTCTATATAACCATCTTGTGCAAGCTTATCCACAGCATAATAGAGTGATCCCATCTGCAGCTTGGTGATCCGGTCCATGGAACGTTCCTTCATCACTAATGTGATTTCATAGGGATGCATGTTCCGCTCCAGCAGTAAACCTAAAATGGCTAATTTCATGGACATAATGGTTACCTTTTGCCCTCAGACGCCTGAACAGCTTTAGCAGGAATGGTAAGACGGTCTTTTGGCATGAGCAGTACAAAGACTAGACCGAGCACTGCAGGAATCAAGGCCCACATAAAGGTTTGGGCAATAGAGGTGGATAACGCACTTGATATTTTTTCTAATATTTCAGCAGGGATCTTCGCTCTTGCTTCAGGTGTTAACGCAGCGCGTGGATCTCCGAAAGCTGCTGACTGTTCACTACCGCCAAAAGCATCGCTTAGACTGTTAGTAAAGCTATTCCGCTGAATAATCCCGAAGATCGTAATTCCCAGCGTCATTCCAAGGGAGCGCATGAAGGTACTGGTCGATGTTGCCGACCCCCGTTGGCGCATATCGAAATTATGGATAGCTGCCATACTCAGCACGGAGAAGGAAAAGCCTACGCCGAACCCAGTCAGAGCCATAAATACATTAAGCATGAGACGGGAGGTATCTGGTGATAAAGTGCTTAGGCTGTAGACCCCTGCGACAAAGCAGACTGCGGATAGGATCATAATGTTGCGGAAGCTGGTTTTTGTTGTAAGCAGCCCCCCGGTCTGACTGCCAACGACCGTACCGATCATCATCGGCATAAGGATCAGCCCTGAGTTCGTAGCTGAGCCGCCAAATACACCCTGCACAAAGATAGGAATGTAAATAGTAGCTACGATAAAAGCAGAGCCATAAAATAGGCTGGTCACGCTGCTTGTTGCAAACAACCGTTTGCGGAACATAGCGAACGAGATCACAGGTTCAGCAGCTACTCTCTCAATAAGGATAAACGCCAGCAAGAGAACAGCAAAACCTACGAATAAGCCAAGGATGGCACTGGAATCCCAAGCATATTGATTACCACCAAGTTCCAGAGCGAACATTAGGCAGATAATCGCACCAACCAGAGTGAAGGCTCCGCCCCAGTCAATGCGCTGTTTAGCGTGGGAGATCGACTCCTTATAAGAAGTTGCAATCAGGAACAGTGCAATAATTCCTAGCGGCAGGTTAATGTAGAATACCCACTGCCAACCAACATAGTCGGTAATATAGGCACCGAGTAAAGGTCCAAGTACACTGGAGATTCCGAAGACGGCTCCAAAGAGACCGGTCAATTTCCCTCTTTTTTCAGGCGGGTAAATGTCGAAAACGATGGTGAAGGCGATTGGCATTAGTGCACCGCCGCCGATCCCTTGAATGGCACGGTAAATACTGAGCTGTGTGATACTGGTGGCAGTACCGCACAGAGCCGAGCCAATCAGGAATACAATCAATCCGAAAATGAAGAAACGTTTACGTCCATACATATCAGAGAGCTTGCCGAAGATAGGGGTTCCGGCCATTACCATTACCATGTAAGCGGAGGTGACCCATACGATTTTATCCAGACCGCCAAGATCTGAGACTATCGTTCCCATAGCTGAAGCTACAATGGTATTGTCCATTGCGGACATAAGAATCCCAAGCAGCAGGCCAACCACTACGAGTTTAAGATTACTTTCTTTAGTATGCATGCTTCGCAGCTCCTTTTTCTTAATAGTGATAGTGATAGTGATAGTTCTGTTCGAAAAATGTTCATAATTAGAAGCAAAATTTATTATATTCAAATTTGAATAGGGAGGCAATAGTTTTTTTGAAAAAATAGAGATGTATAGCCAACCGTAGAAGAATACGGCGGTAATATAGGGACAAACTACCCGTGGAGATCATCTGTGGATGAATTAGGAATGCCTCTTGACATACCCTACGGGGGTATATTATATTATAACCAAGGAGGCTGATTCTTATGTCTACTGCCAAGAAAGAGCAAGCTGCAGAATCCTGCGACATAAATTGTCATTCTTCATCATCAGGAGAACGAAAAAGTCATCATTCGGCAGAATTCAAGAATAACTTGAATACGCGCCTCAACCGGATTGAAGGCCAGATCCGCGGGGTAAAGGGTATGATTGAGCGGGATACCTATTGTGATGATGTACTCAACCAGCTCGCGGCGGTACAGGCGGCGTTAAATGGTGTCGGTAAGATGCTGTTAGAAGGACATATGAAAAGTTGCATTGTTGAGCGAATCGAAGCTGGCGAACATGAGGTTATCGACGAGCTCCTAATTACGGTTAACAAATTAATGAAATAATAAGCTAATGCTTCTAGAGCATAGCTTCACAACATTTATTGGAGGTTATATTAATGTCAAACGCTACATTAAACGTTGAAGGAATGTCTTGTGGTCACTGTGTTAACTCTGTAGAGAAAGCCGTAGGCAATCTTGGAGCCACAGCTAAAGTTGATCTTGCTGCTAAGAAAGTTTCCGTCGAGTATGATGAGAACAAAGTAAGCCTTGGTGCGATTAAAGAAGCAATTGTAGATCAAGGGTATGACGTAGTTTAATTTGAAGCACAGTAATAAGGCTTGGAGTGATATGGGGAAGCTGCCCAAAGCTCCAATGCCTTTTCTTTTAGAAATTATCATACCCTATAGGGGTATGTGGAGGCGTGGAAATCATGGATAAAACCAAAACAACAGCTTCACCAAACGAACAGCAGGCAACTGTACAGATTACAGGTATGACCTGTTCCGCTTGTGCAACCCGAATTGAGAAGGGTTTGTCCCGGATGGACGGCGTATCTCGTGCGAATGTGAATCTAGCCTTGGAACAGGCTACTGTTGGATTTGATCCGACAGTATCAGGGTTGCCACAAATTGAAGATAAAATCCGTTCTCTTGGTTATGACACTATTAAAGAATCTGCGGATTTTGATATATCGGGGATGACCTGTGCTGCTTGTTCCTCACGGATTGAAAAAGTGTTGAGCCGTACACCGGGCATAGCAGCAGTTAATGTGAATTTGGCGCTGGAAACAGCACATGTAGAATATACACCCGGTAATATCAGTCCAAGGGAGATCATGGAGAAGGTAAGCAGTATCGGCTATAAAGCTTCTCTTAAAGAAGACCGCAAGGATCATGTGGATCGTCGTGGAAAAGAAATTCAGCATAAAAAGTGGAAATGGATCATTTCTGCAATTCTTTCGTTCCCATTGTTATGGGCGATGGCGGGTCATTTCTCCTTCACCGGCTGGATTCCAACACCGGATATATTTATGAATCCTTGGTTCCAGCTTGTGCTGGCTACCCCTGTGCAATTTATCATCGGTTGGCAGTTCTACGTCGGTGCTTATAAAGCCCTTCGTAACCGGAGTGCCAATATGGATGTGTTAGTCGTATTAGGGACGTCGGCAGCTTATTTCTACAGTCTTTATCTGACTATTGATTCCTTAAGCATGAAGGGAATGAATCATACTGTAGAAATGTATTATGAGACGAGTGCTGTACTCATTACACTTATCCTTGTCGGTAAATGGTTTGAGGCGCTGGCGAAAGGCCGTTCCTCTGACGCAATCAAAAGCTTAATGGGGCTTCAGGCAAAAACCGCCCTCGTAATTCGGGATGGGCAAGAAATGAATATCCCGACAGATGAAGTCATTCCTGGCGATATTGTACTGGTGAAACCCGGAACAAAGGTACCTGTGGATGGTGAGGTAGTCGAGGGATCTTCTTCTGTGGATGAGTCTATGTTGACCGGAGAGAGTATTCCTGTGGAGAAAAAACCAGGGGATACCGTGATCGGTGCCACTATGAATAAGAATGGTATCTTGAGAATCAAAGCCAATAAAGTGGGTCGCGACACTGCGCTGGCTCAAATTATCCGAGTAGTGGAGGAAGCTCAAGGCTCCAAAGCTCCGATTCAGCGGATTGCCGATGTAATCTCAGGAATTTTTGTGCCGATTGTTGTGGGTATTGCCGTAATAACTTTTCTGATCTGGTATTTCTGGGCAGCCCCTGGCCAGTTCGCTGATGCCCTCGAAAAAGCCATTGCAGTGCTCGTAATCGCTTGTCCATGTGCGCTAGGTCTGGCAACGCCAACCTCCATTATGGCAGGATCGGGCCGGGCAGCAGAGCTTGGAATCCTCTTCAAGGGCGGGGAGCATTTAGAGGGAGCGCAAGGGATTCAGACCGTTGTGCTAGATAAAACAGGTACAGTGACGAATGGTAAACCCGTGCTTACCGATGTTGTGACTACTACTGGAATTGCAGCTTATGGAAAAGAAAACGCGGAAAACCGTTTGTTAGCTTTAACTGCAGCTGCTGAAAAGCTATCTGAGCATCCACTTGCGGAAGCTATTGTTGCTGGCGCTGCTGATAGAGGCTTGGCTTTGCCTACTGCTGAGCAGTTTGATAATGTGCCCGGACGTGGAATTATGGCCGTTGTCTCCGATCAGCAGGTTATGGTAGGCACGCGGCGGATGATGGAAGATCATCAGCTTGATATCACAGAATGGACTCCAATTATGAAGAAGCTGGAGGAGTCGGGAAAGACAGCTATGCTAGTAGCGGTAGAGAGTGAAATCGCTGGGATTGTGGCCGTTGCTGATACGATTAAACCGACCTCAAAAGCGGCTGTAGCCGCGCTCCATGATATGGGTATTGAAGTCGTAATGATCACTGGTGACAATAAAATTACAGCTGAGGCTATTGCGAAGCAGGCAGGGATCGAAAAAGTGTTAGCAGAGGTTCTGCCAGAGGGCAAAGCCGAAGAGGTTCGCAAGCTCCAACAGAATGGGACTAAGGTTGCCATGGTTGGGGATGGGATCAACGATGCTCCGGCACTGGCTACTGCCGATACGGGTATGGCGATTGGGACAGGAACGGATATAGCTATGGAAGCAGCTGATATTACGCTGATGCGCGGGGATCTGAAGAGTATTCCTGATGCGATCATGATGAGCCGCAAAACGATGAGAAATATTAAACAAAATTTGTTCTGGGCGCTTGCTTACAATACAATAGGAATACCGATTGCTGCACTTGGGTTTCTAGCCCCATGGCTGGCAGGAGCTGCGATGGCATTTAGCTCCGTGTCTGTTGTCTTGAATGCACTTCGGCTACAGCGGGTAAAGCTGTAATATCACTATCACTATTTAGGGAGTGGCCACAGTGCAAGTAAATAACGATACAATTTCTCTGTTAATGAAACATGCATCTGTCCGCAAGTTTCAGGATAAGCCAGTAAGTGAAGATCAGCTTAGCGCTATTATTGGAGCAGCTCAGATGGCTTCAACCTCAAGCAATGTTCAGGCTTATAGTGTTATTGCAGTTACTGACCCGGCACTAAAGACGGAGCTTGCGGGACTAGCGGGCAATCAGGCTTATATAGAACAATGCCCAGTGTTTTTGGTCTGGTGCGCTGATCTGTATCGGCTGCGCGAGGTGACGAAACCTCATTTGCAGGGAGAGACTTCTTATGAAGATTCTGCTGAGAACCTGATTGTAGCTACCGTTGATGTTGCGCTTGCTGCACAGAATGCTGCAGTGGCTGCGGAATCACTAGGACTTGGAATTGTATATATCGGTGGAATCCGTAACCGGATCGCGGAGGTATCGGAATTGCTGGGACTGCCTGAATTGGTCTATCCGATATTCGGGATGTGTGTAGGTTATCCTGACGGAGCTTCGGGCCTGCGTCCGCGGCTTCCACTAGAGGCTGTTCTGCATCGTAATCGCTACAATGCGGAAACCACTGTGGAGCAGGTCAAAACTTACGATAAAGTCTCCTCAGACTATATGCGTGAGCGGACCCACGGCGCCAAAGACACCCCTTGGTCGGCCATTATGGCGGAGCGATTGGCACAGCCAGCACGGCTGCATATGAAGGAGTTCCTGCTGGAAAAAGGATTCCTCCGGAGATAACTAAACTCTCTTCACCTAAAGAGGCTGCCTTATTAGTAGTTCATTCTACTGATAGGGCAGCCTCTTTTTTTTATTCGAAGCCAGGAAGGTGACAGTTGTCATCTTAAAGAAATGACAGTCCATACTAATGTCATGTCTTCTTTTTCCATATGATTGAAATAGATCAAACGCATTCGGAAGCGGAGGGATTACGTTATGGATAATATTATAGAAATGCACGGGGTCAGCAAAATATATAAGGATAAAAAGGCCGTAGATAATATCAGCTTTAACATTGCTAAAGGTTCGATTACAGCTATTCTGGGACCGAACGGAGCGGGTAAAACAACGGCATTAGGCATGCTGCTGGGGCTAATAGAGCCTACCGAGGGTACAGTGGAGTTGTTCGGTCATCATCCGAAGGATAAAGCAGTACGTGAAAAGACTGGAGCGATGCTGCAGGAGGTAAGTGTAATGGATCGGCTAAAGGTGCGGGAGATCATTGATCTGATCCGCAGCTATTATCCAAAGCCTATGGATATGGAGTTTCTAATTAAGGCTACTGGACTTGCGCCAGCCGATTTGAATAGATACGCCGAGAAGCTCTCGGGCGGTCAAAAGCGTAGTTTGGGCTTTGCGCTAGCCCTCGCGGGTAATCCGGAGCTGATCTTTTTCGATGAACCTACAGTCGGACTTGATATTACTTCCCGGCGGCGGTTCTGGGAAACGGTTCGTGGACTTGCGGAGCAAGGAAAAACGATTGTGTTCACGACCCATTATTTGCAGGAAGCAGAAGATATCGCGGATCGTATTCTATTATTCAGTAAAGGACACTTAGTTGCGGACGGAAGTCCAGATGAGATTAAATCGCGGATTGTGAAGCGTTCCGTGTCCTTCCTGCCTGTGGGTGATCGCTCGCAATTGCGCAGAAACCTGCTAGACCTAGCTGCTATAGAGGATTGTTATGAAAAAGATGGCCGCATTCACGTGACCACAGAGGATACAGATGAGGCGCTTAAAGCGATTTTTGTGGCTGGACTTCCTGTGAAGGATGTTCGAATTGATCAGGGACGTTTGGATGAGGCTTTTGAACAATTGACCATGAACCAAGAGGAGGCTGTCTAACCATGAGACTAATTACTGTACAGTGTAAAGCGGAAATGCTGCGGATCATCCGTAATCCCTATTATGTGTTCTGGTCTTTGCTCATGCCCATCATGTTCTATTTCATCTTCACCCGGGTGGTCAATACAGGTAGCGATGACCTAACGTGGCGTGCTCATTATTTAATGTCTATGGCGACCTTCAGTGTAATGGGCTCAGCCATTATGACGCTTGGCATCCGGTTGGTGCAAGAACGAACACAAGGCTGGACCACCTTTATTCGGATTACACCGCTGCCGGGATCGATCTATTTTTTCGGAAAAATGTTCGGACAGACGATGATGCATCTGTTTTCGGTCATTTGTATTTTTATCGCAGGCTATTTAATCAATGGCGTCTCTTTATCCGCAGGTCAATGGGTGCTTAGCGGGCTGTGGATCCTGATCGGTTCTCTACCATTTTTAGCGATTGGTACGCTTGTAGGTGCTATGAAACGGGTGGATACAGCCAGTGGAGTCAGCAACGTGATTTATATGGCTCTTGCTGTAGCAGGAGGCATGTGGATGCCGATTGAGATACTGCCACGATTAATGCAGCGGATTGGTCATTGGTTGCCTTCCTATAACTATGGGAATGGAGCCTGGGAGATCGTTCGTGGATCAGCTCCGACGTGGAGTAATGTCTTGATTTTACTCGGATATTTGGTAGTTTTTATGTTACTATCGGTCTATATTCGAAAAAAACAGGAAGCGGTGTGAATGAATGGCTGAGCGTGCGAAGTTCCGGTTATTTCCACAAAAACAGGGTTTTTTCCCTTTTGTATGGGCTGTTTATCTGGTTTTGCCCATCCTGAATTTGCGCGGGGAGACTGGAATGAAGCTCATCCTGGGCGGGATTATGATAGCGGTGTTTGCCCTCAGCTATCGCCAGCTGTATTGGGTGCGGGGTGGAGTGTTTAATGTTTGGTTATTTATTCAAATGTTAATCATCGTGGTGCTTAGTTTGTTCTATACCCCCTATAATCTGTACATGGGCTTTTTCACCGCAAATTTTATCGCATATTATACGGAGAATAAAGGGTTCAAAATTGCATTTGCTTCTTTTGTGATCATGATCCTTTCGGTGCTGGTCTTAGTGGGTCGTGAGATGGAGTGGGGAAGCGTGATGTTTTTAGCTCCGTTTATTATTATTATGTTGATTAGTCCGTTCGGAGTGAGGTCCATGAATCGGAATCAGAAGCTGGAGAAAGAGCTGGATCAAGCGAATGAGGTGATTAAAGAGCTGGTGAAGCGTGAGGAACGAATGCGAATCGCCCGTGACCTGCATGATACCCTTGGCCATACCTTGTCCCTGATTACGTTAAAGAGCCAACTCGTAGAGAAGCTGGTGACGAAAAATACGGAGCGAGCTCAAGAGGAAGCACGAGAAATTCAGCGCACTTCACGGGCTGCGCTCCGTCAAGTGCGTGAGCTAGTGTCGGAAATGCGAGCGGTCTCAGTAGCAGAGGAACTGGCTGAGGCTGGAGAGATGCTGCGAACGGCAGAGATCGCCTTAGAAGTGGAAGGGGATATCTCTCTGGAGGGGGTATCCGACCTGACGCAAAATATCCTTAGCCTCTGTATCAAAGAAGCAGTGACTAATATCGTAAAGCATAGTAGAGCGGACAAATGCTTCATAGGAGTGGCAAAGCTGGCTGGAGAAGTGCGAATTACCGTTAAGGATAACGGCATTGGTCTACAGCATGGGGAGAGAGGGAATGGTGGGCTTAGCGATGGAAATGGCATGAAGGGAATGGCAGAGCGTCTATCCCTGATTGATGGCTCCCTGTCGCTAAGCTCAGCTGAGGGTCAGGGAGCTACGCTGATCGTTACCATCCCGCTAATCGTAAAAGATGCACAAGGGGGTGAGACTGCATGATAAGCATTGTTATAGCGGAGGATCAACGCCTGCTTCGGGGAGCGATGGCTTCTTTGCTGGATCTTGAAGACGATATCGAAGTAGTCGGAGAAGCTTGTGATGGGGCGGAGGCGTTAGCTTTAATCGACAAGCTTCAGCCGGATGTCTGTCTCATGGACATTGAAATGCCGTTCAAGAGCGGGCTGGAGGTTGCAGAAATATTGCGGAGTAAGGGTTGTCCGACCCGAATTATTATTTTGACTACCTTTGCCCGTCCAGGGTATTTTGAGCGTGGAGTAAAGGCTGGTATTCAAGGGTATTTGTTGAAGGACGAGCCTGTAGATAAGCTAGCTGAATCTATTCGTCGTGTCATGGCTGGACATCGGGAGGTATCTCCTGAGTTAGTCTTCGGCAGTCTGCGGGAGGAGAATCCATTAACAGCACGGGAGCGCGAGATTTTAAAACTGGCTGGAGAAGGGCAAACCGCGAGCGAGATAGCCTTTTCGCTGCATCTATCTTATGGCACTGTCCGCAATTACATCTCTGAAATACTCAATAAGCTGGAAGTGAAAAGCCGGATTGAGGCGGTACGGCTGGCGGAAGAAAAAGGCTGGATTTGAGGGGAGGAGGGCATTGTTATGCAAATATTTCTGATTCGTCATGGTGATCCGGACTATTCTATAGATGATCTAACGGAATTCGGGCATCAGGAAGCAGCGGCATTGGGAAAACGCATGGGATCTATCGGACTGGATGAATTATATGCTTCACCATTGGGTAGAGCACAGACAACAGCAAGTTATGTGGCCAAAGAGACGGGACTTGTAATTCAGACAGAACCTTGGACTTGTGAATTGGATTGGACAGGGATTATGTTGGATGGACAACTGGCACCTATATGGGATAGCCCCGGAGAACATATTAGTGAACTATCGAGTGGAAAAAGAGAATGGTCTGATCAAACAGATCATTGGTTAAAACAAGAGGAATACAAATTGCGGTTTAGCGAACTACAAGCGGCTTCAGATCAATTCTTGCTTCGCCACCACTATAAAAGAGAGGATGGCCTATATCGTATCCTCGAGCCTTCTACCAAGAAGATTGGAGTTGTGTGTCATGGTGGCTTTGGCCTTGCATGGCTAGCCCATTTATTGCAGATTCCTTTAGCCTTGGCTTGGTCCGTATTTTGGCTTGCTCCAAGCTCGGTAACGACGATCTTGTTTGAAGAGCGCAGCGAGCACTATGCAGTTCCCAGATGTATTGGATTGGGAGATGTCTCCCACCTCTATGCTGGGGGTATGAACTTTCGCCCAAGGGGATTAATGGGTAATCATGTTTAAGGTGACTGATTAAGAGCGAGCAAGGACATTGTCTATGAAGTGAAAGGCCATCCTGTAGAGGATGGCCTTTTTTAATAATACAAGAAAGTATAAGTTTGGCACGATACATTATCCTTCTATTTCTCGCATAAGCGCTTACCGTTCTTTAGGGACACCGAAGGCGCTTTTGCTTGCATATAAGAATCATGCCCCTTGCCCAGTTCCTGATTTCCACTTGCTATTGTGCTAACGGACTTAGATGCAGCTATTTGTACATTTTAAGCCTTTTGGAGGAAGTTGCGGACTCGAGAGATCTTATTTTCCATAAATGGAGGGAATATCGTGCTATTTTAGTGATATAAAGTCTCTGAAGTCCGTTAGCATCCCAGAACAGCGAAATAGTTACGAATAAGGGCTGTGGTGTCCGAACGCAATTCTGAATTCTGCTCGCAATAAAGCTACATTTGCAGATAGCAGCAGCATTTTCATGAAATGGTCCACTAATTTTGGTTTTGAGCCTAAATTATCTGAAATTAAATCCACTCTCACCGTGGATTTAATTTCACCTGTGAACCTTTGCCGCCTGTCTGGATGCCGGTATCTTTGACTCCGACTTCCTTGAGGTCAGCTACGAGGCGTTCTAGTACCGTCTTTGCGGCAGCAGCTTCCTTCGCACCGGAAGCTTTGACAACTAATTGCACCGGCTTGCCGGAGCGGAGATGCTTCTCAGCCTGACGGAGCTTAGTATCGTAGTCATGCTCTTCAATATGAGCAGTGAAGCGGAGCTCTTTGACCTTCTCCTTGCTGCCGCCCTTTGCAGCTGAGCCCCCACTGGCCTTGCGTGCTGAGGCTGCCTCCTTCTGCGCGGCCGCTTTTGCTTTGCCCTTTGCAGTTAGGCTGCAGGGCGGTGGGCTGCTCATTAGCGAGGTGCATACCAGATCAGCACCTGCTGATCTGGCCATGGCCAGCGCTTCTTCCCGGGAGACGATCCCCAGCTTCTCACCCCTAAGTCCTGTAAGGACTACTTCGGATGCTCTGATTTGTTCATTGATTAATACTGCCACTGCTATGAATCCTCCCCTGATAACGATGATAAAGCTATCATATATGGAACTAGCTTGAGGTTCAAATGTGGAGCGTAGGATTAGCGTTACTAATCCTCTCAATTTCTTTTTTTATGATTTGTAGGATTAGTTTTTTAGATGATGTTGCTAGATATTCTCGGTTGCGCTGCTGTAATATACCCACTTGAATGAACGGCTCGCTTAGTTCAACATCTATTTTTACGATATCTGTCATTAAAGCTGTCGAATCAAGCACTACCCCCACCCCAGGGTTCTTTCTTACAAAATGAGGAATAGCAGAAATTTGGCTTATGGTGGATAAAGTGGGCTTTGATTCGAATCTCGAAAATTGCTTAGCTAACCGAAGGTAATATAAGCAAGTGCGTCCTCCAGCTATAATTGGATATTCAAGAATTTCTCGAAATGAAATCTCGTCTCGTCCGTTTAAAGGATGATTTTCATCTACTATAAAAGCGATTTTCTCGTGATAAAGCGGTTCGAAATAAAAGAAAGACAGGTCGGACGGCTCACCGCAGATGGCGAAATCCAGTTCTCTTTGTAGAACAAGTTGTGAGAGGGAATCAGTGTTACCCTGAATGAAGTTACATGCCATCTTTGTTTTTTGCTCCTGAAACTTTCGCAAGGCGTTCGGTAGGACGGATTCCATCATGGATTCAATGCTTCCGATATGAAGTGTACCAATTTCGTCATGCTGTAAAGCTTTGGTGAGTTCTGTTACATAGTTCCAATGTTGAATAAGGTTATCGATTTCCCCTGCAAAAACTTGCCCAGCACTTGTCAGTTCTACTTCCCAGCCTCTGTGAAAGAGTTGTATGCCCAGTTCTTTTTCAAGTCGTTGAATTTGGTTGGTAATAGTAGACTGTGCATAATTCAACTTCTCTGCAGCGCGTGAGAAAGTGCCTTCTTGAAGAATGGTCTTAAAAGCCATCAGTTCTTTTAGATCCATCGATTGTCACCTCTATCGGTATAATTGATTAAGATTATTATCTTATTCAATTATATAAATCAAAATACTGAGAGTACAATAAAAGAATTCCAAAGAAGGAGTGAATTAAAATGCCATTCATTAGAGTCAGTTATCTGGAGCAACAATACGACATTCATCAGCTAGAAGGAATATGCAGAGCGATTATGAGCGCGTTAATTCAGCATTTCCATGTACCGGAGGATGATATGTTTCAGGTTTTTCATGCGCATAAAGCGGGGGAATTTTTTTATAGTAAAGATTATTTAAATATTGAACGAAGCGACGGACTGATATATATCCAAGTTATGCTAAAATCCGGAAGATCAACGGAACAGAAGAAAAGCTTTTACGCGAGGCTAGCCGAGGAATTATCGATGACGCTAAACATCAGAAAAGAAGATATATTCATTGTGCTCGTCGATACGGAATTCGAAGATTGGTCGTTTGGTAACGGTGTTGCTCAAATGCTACAACCTCCGGTTAGGGAGGTGTAATATGGCGCATCAGAAAATCGTCACAAATGTACGGGAATCGTTAGGGGAGTTCGCTCCGGCATTCGTCGACTACTCGGAAAATGTGTTATTTGGGGACTTATGGAGACGTGAGCAATTATCACTTCGGGATCGTAGCATGATTACGATTTCTGCCTTGGTGATGGGGGGCATGACGGAACAACTCCCCTATCATCTGCACTTGGCTTTAGAGAACGGCTTACAACTTGAAGAAATCGTGGAGGCCATCACCCACCTTTCTTTTTATGTAGGTTGGCCGCGAGCCTCTTCAGCTCTAGAGGTTGCAAAGGATGTAATAGGAAAAAATAAATAACGTCTGACTTTTCAATCCCATCCGTAACCTTTAGGAACTTCATTGGCACTTGTATATAATACGGAAGAAGGGAGCGGAGGACAGATGCTTCAGTATATCGAAGAGGCTAAACAAGGAGACCGACAAGCTTTTGAACAGATTGTTAAGCACTTTACACCGATGGCCAATGCAGTTGCGTTCGAAAAGCTGCGTGACTATCAATTAGCGGAAGATGCTGTGCAGGAAGCTTTCACAGAAGCCTTTTTGCATTTGAATAAATTACGAGCAGTAGAGGCATTCCCGGGCTGGTTTAAAGCTATTGTGGTGCGGCAATGTTATCGCATCTTGCGAAGAAAGCAGCATCCTGCATTACCCTACGATGAAGCTGCGCAAGCGACAGAATCTTCATTTTCTATAGCAGATATTATTGAGAAAAAGGAAACCCAACGGCTGGTTCACGAGTCTATAGCTGCATTAACGTCCAATATGCGGATTGCCGTTCAATTATATTATTTTCAAGGCTACTCACTACAAGAGATTGCTGACTTTCTGGGGACTTCGGTTTCGGTATTGAAGAAGCGACTTTTTGATGCCCGCCGCAAGCTGAAAGGTGCATTGCCTGTGGCAGATGTTCTTTCCGTATTCAACCATTTGTACGAAGGGGGAAAAGCTGTGCTTCACATTGTAAATGGAGATGTAGTGGGAGAGAAGCTGCGGCAAGGAATCGTGAAAGGTGATGTACTAGTGTGGAGAGAGGTATATTCGCATGGGCCGGTATTTTTGGATCCTGCCGATGGAGATAACCGCGCTGTTCGAGCGCAATATTTGGAACAAACGATGGGGATTCCGCAGAGGGAATTTATCGCCAATAGTGAGAGGCAAGAGAAGATTTTAGCTGATTTCCATAAATATGAAGAAGTGGTGTTATGGTTCGAGCATGACCTTTTCGATCAGACGATGCTCAGTTATTTACTCCATTGGTTCTCGAAGCAGAAAATGTTAACCACCAAGCTAAGCTTACTATGCATTGGAGAGTATCCGGGAATAAAGTTATTTCGAGGACTTGGACAACTTTCTATAGAGCAGATGGAAACATTATCAGGCACATGGAAGCTAATCGGAGCCAAAGAATTAGAAGCAGGTCAAGCACTCTGGGAAGCCTATGTATCACCGAATCCAGAATTGCTGCAACAACGATTAACTACAGATACATCGGCTTTACCCTTTGCACATGACGCCTTCCGGGCGCATTTATCGCGCTTTCCTTCTACTACAAACGGACTTGGCATCGTAGAACAAATCACGCTGGAGATGATCCATGAGGGAATAAAATCACCCTATGAGCTGTTCAAAAATGTGGGTGATAAGCTTCATATCTTGGGAATGGGCGACTTGCAATATTGGCATATCCTAAGAAAGATGGTACAAGGCACGTACCCTTTGCTACAAACCCATGGATGCAATGAGTTCCCTGTTTATAACGATTCAGTAATGCAATTTAAAGACTGTGAGCTTGTATTAACAGAGCTAGGTAAGAGTGTAATAGCTGGAAACGAAGACTGGGTGCAGAAGAATGGCAGCGATGAGTGGTTTGGAGGTGTACATCTGCAAGGATTGACTCCGCGCTGGCGGTGGAATCCGTTGGTCGGTGCGCTTCAGGAGAGAAGTGCCGAGGCGTAATTTATTAATCTAAATGTTTGCTACACAAGGCATATTGAGCATAAAAAGACTTCCGCTAATTTGGAGATACTCAAACGCTCCAGAGGGGGAAGTCTTTTTTGTTGTATCCATATATTATATGAATAGTAAATATAGTATATATCATCTATTTAAAGGGTGATTGATCTTTGTTGGAGAATATTATCTATAGAATAAATAGTGAAAGTATTCACTTGATGATGCAAAGGGAGGAATATTCGTTATACGATAGGAGGATGATGTATCAATGTCCATACAGAATAAAACAGCAATGATAAGAATTGCAAAAGCAAATTTAAAAGCGGAAAAAACCAAAAATTACTTTGTAGGCAGTGTGATAGCTTTAGCTGCGTTTTTATTAACTGTTGTAATGACCTTTGGTTATAATTCTTTTACTAACCTACAACATGAGTCGAATTTCCAGGCTTTATTCTATAATCTCAATAACAATGAAATCTCACGATTGAAAGAAATAGAGGGAATTAATAAAATCGGACTCTATAAGGAAATAGGCAGAGAGAAAAAAGAAGAACGCTTATTGTCCATTCTCTACACGGATCAAGCCATGATGGATTTATCAAATGCCAATATCGTTCTGGGGAAGTTCCCTACAAAAGAAAATGAAATTGCAATAGAAAAAGACTTTCAGTTATCCGATGATCGAAGCCTGGGGCTTGGCGATTCTATTTCTTTGCAATTTAGAAACAATGCCAGCAAAGAATTTCAAACCAGCCAATTTGTGATTTCTGGAATTCTGCAAACAACCGCATCAGGTAACGAGAATCGAATCGGCTACAATGCTCTGGTATCAAGCGCGTTCGTTGAGGCAGATCCGTTTCTTTCCAAAGAGGATTACTCCGCGGCAATTAGCATCAACAACAGCAGCAGTTATTCCAACGAGGAACTGAAGTCAAAAATCAAAGAAATAGGGCAGCGAATGGGTATCTCTGAGAGAAATATTCAGATCAATAATGTGAATGTGGACAGTAATAATCTGTCAGGAAGCACTGTGATATCCATCTTGTCTATCATGCTGATCATCGCACTGGCTTGTTGGCTAGTTATCTACAATATCTTTTATATTTCAATTACTAAGCGAATTAAACAATACGGACAACTTAGAGCAATCGGTGCAACAAAAAAGCAGATAAAACAGCTAGTTCTATATGAAGGGAAAAATCTTTCAAGAAAATATATCCCTATTGGAGTTATCTTAGGATGTTTAATGAGCTGGATTTTAAGTGGCTTTCACTGGAATGCAGTTCCAAGTTTTTCACTTGCCTTTTTAGCCGGTTTGCTCACCAAAGTAACAGTTAGAGCTTCATTAAACGCACCATCTAAATTCGCATCAAGAATCTCTCCTATAACGGCGATTAGACATGTAGATGCCGATGTTAATACAAAAAAGGAGAAAAGAAACTCGAAAAGACTCACACCATTTTCTTTAGCTGCATTGAACTTATCAAGAAGCAGGAAAAAGACGGTGTTAACTTTGCTGTCTCTTTTTTTAAGCGGAACGCTATTTGTTTCCTTGGGGACATTATTAAACTCGGTCGATCCAATCTCAAAAGCAGAGAAATATTTTCCGAATCATGGTCGGTTTGATATTCAAATTAATAATGAGTTGTATTCTGAAACAACCTCATTAAGTGATCTTCAGACGGAAGGGCAACTATCTACTTCTTTAAAAAATAAAATCCTAGCTATAAATGAAGTTGAGGACGTAATCGAACATCAGTATATTGAAGCTGCTATCGAAGGAATAAAAACGGATGACGGGGCCGCGATAGTCAGTATTGAGAATATCCCTACGTTAAACAACGAAAGATGGAGTAGTCATTTGGCTGAGGGGAAGATCCCAGATGTTGATTCGTCGGATGCATCCTACATACTCCTTAACAGCGCCAGTAGTGACTTAGATTATTACGGGGCTCATTACGCTGTCGGTGATCATATTTCATTCATAATTGCTAATGATCAGGAGAAGGCCAAACATGATTTTGAGATCATTGGAGATATTACGGATAAGAATTCAGGAACTTCATTTTATCTTCCACCCAAAGTAATGCAAACTGTAGCCCCTTTTAATAGCAATAAGAGCTACGAAGTTATTACTATGGATAAATCGAATGAAGAGTCAATAAAGAGTGAGTTAGAGGGTGTGATTCTCAATGAGGATACACTCAAATTATTGTCTTTTTCCGAAGTTGTGGAATCCAATAGAATTGCTTTTAGAACTATCACTATTTCAGTGTATAGTTTTATGGTTTTTATAGCAGTATTCAGTATGATCAATCTCTTGAACACCATAATCACCACTATTTCTGCAAGAAAAGGGGAGCTAGGCCTTATGCAAGCCATAGGAATGAGCCGAAAACAATTAATGGCTATGTTAACCTATGAAACAGGATTTTTAGTGGTTGGAAGCTTTACGATGGCTCTTTTTACGGGCAATCTAATGGGATACATGATAAGTAAGAGTGCAGGGAATATGGGGGGGCTTTCCTACATTCAATACTAATTCCCTTGGAGTGCTATTTTCCTGTATTTCTTGGTTATTTTACTTGTCCAGACTGGTATGGTTCAGTTTGTTAGACGATCAATATCGAAGCAGAGCATTATAGAGCAATTAAATTAACGATGCGGAAAGTTTAGCTATATTTAATAAATCCCTCGCCTTTATACGGGCCAAACGTGAAAATAAATAGTGAGTAGTAATTAACGTTGAAGGGTGATTTATATGCTGAAACTGCCGGTGTATCATTCCGTAATTTCTTCCCATGCCATAGTACCCGTAATTAATGATCTTTATGAAATCGGGGATGTTTTGGAGTGTAGTTTTTATGAGAACGGACTTAATGATACCTATTTACTAAAGACCTCTATTGATAAATACATTCTTAGGATCTATAAAGCTCATTGGCGAAATAAACATGAGATTGATTTTGAAGTGGAGTTATTGAATCACTTAAATAAGAAGAATATCCCGGTATCGGCTCCGGTAATCAGCAGGGATGGTGGTTACCTAATTGAGCTGGAGGCTCCTGAAGGAACACGTTACGCAGTTCTGTTTACTTTTGCAAAAGGCAATTATTCCGATGAAAAAGCTAGCTGTGAATTATACGGTGAACAAGTGGCTAAGATGCATCTGGCTATGGATGATTTCGAATGTGGGCAGCAAAGATTTACGCTTAATCTGGATCATCTGCTTCAAGAACCGCTTCAATCGATTCGCAAGCCTTTATCCCACAGGCAAGAGGATATCGATTATCTAGAATCTTTGTCGGAAGTATTGGCAAATAGCATAGCTGAAATCTCATCAGCGCTGGATTGGGGGGCATGTCATGGTGATCTTCATGGAGCGAACGTACATTTCTACGAGGATACCCTGACTCATTTCGACTTTGATTGCGGAGGTTTTGGCTGGAGGGCCTATGATGTTTCCGTGTTTCTGTGGTCAAGGGTTAGAGGGAAAGAACGAGAGCATTTTGACAATGAACAATGGACTGTTTTCCTGAACTCATACCAAAAGCATAAAGTATTATCTGAGAACGATTTAAAGGCAATCCCTATATTTGTTGCTATCCGGGAGATATGGTTGATGGGTCTGCACACAGGGAACGCACAGGTTTGGAGTTGCGGGTGGCAAAACGATCATTACTTCAATACTAATCTGCAATTCCTACGTAATTGGTGTGAAGTTCATTCTATCCAATAGACAATACCCAAACAAGAAGCCACTCCATATTTAGGGGTGGCTTTACTTCAGTCATTATTCATAAACGTCTTATGATAAGCGTTACGATATTGGGTGGGCGTCATGTTTTCGTATTTTCGGAAGAGGCGCATGAAATATTTATCGTCGGTGAACCCCGTCTCTGTCGCGATGTCCCTCACGCTTAATGCGGTTCTGGTTAGTAGCTCCTTCGCTTTAGTCACACGTACTGAATGGATATATTCTAATGGCCCCATGGAGGTATGCTGTTTAAATAGCCGAGCTAGATAGTCCTTGTTGTAATTGAATTTATCCGCGATGATGGCCACGGTAAGCGGTTCGCTTGCATGTATCCTTGTCCACTCAGCTATTTTGACGAAGGTGACATCTTGCTGTGCGCGGATCAGCTTACTGGCGAACGGCTGAAGTGCATGCTCAGACAGCTCAATTAAAAGCGAGGTCAGCAAATAATTAACGCTGGAATAGGTTAAATACCCCGAGTTGGCCACATGAAGGATTTGATTCGCCAGAATATGAATCCGGTCACTATGTTCGATTTTTATGATTTGGGGCAGATATAGATCATGTACGGACCATAAGCGCTGTGTGCGCGAAAAGATTTCTTCTGCCTCAGGCTTCATTTCCTCCTCACTCAGTAATAACCCCTCGGTTGTCAGTTCGAAATGAAACCAATAAAACTTAACCCCGGGTCGTGACTCTCTATAGCCGACATGTGTGCGATTAGGCATGAGCAGAAAAGCTTCGTCAGGACCTACTTCAAATTGTTTGTTCTCCTCACTCAAATATACCGTTTCGTTCACGCCAATGATTAGTTCGTAGTTCCCCATAACACGCTCCACATGCTTCCATGGTGTTTCTGAGATAAATTCACCTGCCGCTGTAAAATGAACAGGTACATCTGCATTTATTTTTAAGTAGGTCATGCGGTCCTCCTAGCAATCAATAAGTCGGGTTTGTCCACTATTTGTACGACTGATCTACCGACAAATCAACGTTCCGGTGTTATCTTATGGATACAAATATACACTTGTCATCTAACCCTGACAAGATTGCGAGGGAGCGATTTCATTGAAGACGCAAGCTTTTGATCTACAGAACGTACGAATTGATTCAGGTCCACTTCTCCATGCGATGGAGTTAAATACTGATTATTTACTTAAGCTTGAGGCAGATCGGCTTCTGTCGCGTTTTCGCGAATATGCTGGCTTAGAGCCTAAGGCTGCTCACTACGAGGGCTGGGAATCTCAGGGTATTAGCGGCCATACGTTAGGCCATTTTATTTCTGGATGTGCGTTAATGTATGCCTCTACGGGAAATGAAGAGCTGCTACAACGCGTGAATTATGTAGTAGATGAATTAGAGCAATGTCAGGATGCGCATGGCAATGGCTTTATTTCCGGCATTCCTCGTGGCAAGGAGTTATTTGAGGAAGTGAAGGCAGGCGACATTCGCTCACAGGGCTTTGACCTCAACGGAGGTTGGGTGCCGCTTTACACGATGCATAAGCTGTTTGCAGGTCTTCGCGATGCTTATCGATTGGCCGGCAATCAGAAGGCGCTCGTTATTGAAACGAAGCTGGGGCTGTGGCTTGAGGATATTTTTGCAGGGCTGAGTAAAGATCAGATCCAAGAGGTGCTGCGTTGTGAGTTTGGCGGCATGAATGAAGCGCTGACGGATTTGGCAGAGGATTCCGGAGAAGATCGTTTCCTCGCGTTAGCGGAAAGCTTTTATCATGGGGAAGTGCTTAATGATCTGGCCGTAGAAAAAGATACCCTAGCTGGAAGACATGCTAATACACAGATTCCAAAAATCATCGGAGCTGCTAGACAATATGAGGTAACTGGGCAGGAGCATTATGCAGGTATTTCCCGCTTCTTCTGGGATCGGGTCGTGAATCATCATTCTTATGTGATCGGCGGCAACAGCTATAATGAGCATTTTGGTGAACCGGATAAGTTAAATGATCGATTGGGTGAAGGTTCCTGTGAGACATGCAACACGTACAACATGCTGAAGCTGACTAAGCATATGTTCCAATGGGATGCGTATGCAGCGTATGCGGATTACTACGAACGTGCGATGTATAATCACATCTTAGCCTCTCAGGAGCCGGTAGATGGCCGGGTATGTTACTTCGTATCTCTCGAGATGGGTGGACATAAATCGTTTAATTCGCAGTTCGAAAGCTTTACGTGTTGTGTAGGTTCGGGAATGGAAAGCCATTCTATGTATGGCTCGGCGATATACTTCCATAGTGCAGATGAGCTTTATGTCAATCAGTACGTACCTTCTACAGTGGCTTGGAAAGAGCAAGGCATTAGCTTGCAGCAAGAGACCAAGTTCCCGGCAGAGGGACAAGGTGTACTGCGGATCAGTGCAGCACAGTCAACGAAATTCACATTAAAGCTAAGATATCCTTACTGGGCTGAGCAAGGGATGAGTGTTAGCGTAAATGGTGAAGATGTTCAAGTAAATGTAGGCAAATCTAACTACTTTACTTTGGATAGAGAATGGCAGGATGGAGACGTTGTCGAATACGATATTCCGATGTCGGTGAGAATCGAGACGATGCCGGATAATCCGAACCGAGTTGCATTCCTTTACGGGCCACTTGTGCTCGCAGGTGATTTTGGGCCTATAAATGCAGAGACCAATAGCGATCGCGCCCTTGCTTCCGTATTAATCGGAGATCGGGACACACTGACGGACAACCTCATCCAATCTAATGTGAGCAAAAATGTGTTCCGGATGAAAGGTTTAGGGTATACAGGGGATCATGAGCTTCGTCCGTTCTACCCTATGCATGATCATCGTTATTCCGTGTATTGGGATTTATTTACACCGGAAGAGTGGAAGCTGGCAGAGGCTGAATATCGCGAAGCTGTGGAGAATAACTTGCTGCTTGAGCAGTTAACTGTCGATTCGGTACAACCTGCTGAAATGCAGCCTGAACGCGATCATAATTTCACAGGTGAATTTGTAGGCTTAGGTAAAATCCACAATCGCAAGTATCGGGACAGCTGGATCAATGGCTGGTTCTCCTTCACGATGGAAGTTTTGCCGGATAAGCAAGTGGATTTGGTGGTCACGTATCTGAAGTCGAACGATACTTCGCTGGCATTTGATATTTTGGCGGATGGGGAGCAACTTGGTGTAGGCACTCTTGAGTCTGAGGAGATGAATAAGCTGGAGACGATTCGCTATGAACTCCCGCAGCCGATCACGAGCGGCAAATCAGCAGTTACGATCAAGTTTGCTTCTCATGAAGGACATAAGGTTGGCCAAGTGGCCGGACTACGTATCGTTAAACGTAATTCTTGAATAAAAAGGCTTACAGAATTATAATAGGGTCAATTCTTTTAATTGAGGTGAAATGGATGTCTTTCCGTACCGTTACAAGGAACTAGTTATCGGGCTGGGTGAAACGCGTACCAGCTATCAAGGGGGGAGTCTACCCTTTTGATTACAACTAACTAGAGCTTTGAACGGTGCCATAGGCAGCTATTTTTGTAGAGCCAGGCACTTAACCTATTTAACTTAGAGAACCGTTTATTTGTGGATGGTTTTTTACAGTGGGATAGGGGCGCCTGGCTTTTTTGCATTCAATTAAAAGAGGGGATAAATGATATGTTAAAAAAGAGTCTAGCTCATCTAAAGTGGTGGGTATGTGGTTATATTTTATTGGGTTTTGCCATTCAGCTGTTAAGTAGTTTAGGGGTTGTTGTCTTTCAAAAAATATTAGATAAGGCCACGGTAATCAACAGTTTTGGTGAAATATCCACATTAATTATGGTGTATGGGTTTCTGCTAGCTGGGGTGGCGATCCTGAATTATATAGACGAATACCCGAGTGTGTTTTTATCGAACAGCATCACGGAGCAGTTAAAGATTCTTGCACTGTCCAAAATATCAAAAATGGATTATCAAGCGTATCAGGATATGGGAACAGGGCAGATGATTAAGGTGATCGAGAACGGGGCAGCGGCTGGAAACAGCATTATTTTTTCTTTTTTTCTCAAAACACTACATGAGTTGTTTCCTACTCTTCTATTCAGTCTAGTCTTTATCAGCTTCTATGATCTAAGGATCATGTTAGTGATTGCAGCTGGCTACGTGGTTGTCTTTCTGATAACAAATCTGTTGTTGAAATTTCTGTATGCCATGAAGGCTGCCATTCTCCAAGAGCAAGAAAAGATGTCCAGATTCTCTATCCGCGGGTTTATGGAATTGGTCGTCTTTAGAACCAACAAGAGATATGAGAAAGAGATCGGTAAATTAAGCCAGACTGCACGCACTATCATTCATAAAAATGCTCAGCTAAAAATGATCCATGAAGCTTTTTTTGCTATATTCGAGTTATTTGTCACGATCATTAAAGTTGTTGTCCTGATTTATGGTGTGAAAAGCATTGTCGCAGGCGAGACCTCACTAGGTATTGTGGTCGCATTGTTTATGTTCATCGATAAAATTTATACCCCAATTGCCATCTTTAATGTTTTATTTGTAGATTACAGACTGAATAAAGTGACCTACAGAAGATTCGAGGAATTTATTGCTGCCCCAGAAGATAAGAACTTGGAATCCGGAGAAGCCATCACTGAGCTCCAAGGCAATATTGAGTTTAGGGAGGTGTCCTTTACTTATGGGAATGTGCAGATTCTGAATAACCTGTCATTTTCGCTTACGCGAGGAGCTTCCGTTGCTATTGTCGGATTAAGTGGAGGCGGGAAATCTACGCTGATTAAATTGATTGTGGGGTTATTAAAAAAGGGCGAAGGTGAACTCTTACTGGACGGTAAGGATATCGATGAGATTCGTTTGAATAGCTACTATGATCATATTTCCTATCTATCCCAAGATACGCCGATTTTTGATGCTACGATAAGGGATAATATTGTATTTGATGAGGATACTCTGTCGGATGAAGAGCTATATGAGATTCTAGAAAAAGTTCATTTGCAGGAAAAAGTAAGCCATTTGCCGGATCGCTTAGATACTTTGGTGGGCGAAAAAGGTCTCAAATTATCAGGAGGCGAAAGACAGCGATTAGCCTTTGCCAGAATCATTGCCCAAAAAAGAAATATTCTAATTCTGGATGAGCCTGTGTCAGCGCTTGATAATATCACTGAGCAAAGTCTTATGGAGACGATTTTAAATGAATTTAAGGACAAAACTATCATCATTGTGGCCCACAGGCTTAATTTTATAAAAGACGTTGATAAGATACTGGTAGTGGATCAAGGGTCAATTGTTGGGGAAGGGAAGTTTGATGATTTAATAGAACAGTGTGAAGCTTTTAAAGCGTTATGGAATAGAAAAATATCGTTTACAGATTATCGATAAATTGCTAGACTCTTCTAAAAAAAGAGGTGCTATCTATGGCTTGGCCAACACATATTGTAGCGGTGGGTGGAATTGCAATAAATGAAGAGGGAGATATTCTTTTAGTAAAAACACATCATGGTGGCTGGGTATTTCCTGGAGGACAAGTGGAAGTTGGAGAAAACCTAATGGATGCACTAATTCGCGAGATTAAAGAGGAAAGTGGAATAGATGTCGTTGTTTCTCAATTGATTGGCGTGTATTCGAATACAGGTATGCATAAATGGTATGACGGTGAGACGGATGTTCCTACCAAGGTCATGTTAGACTTTATCTGCAAGCCCGTGGGTGGAGAATTAAGTACTTCGGAGGAAACATCTGAAGTGATGTGGGTAGCCAAGGAGAAGGTGCTGGATCTGATTTCTGCAGCGGCTATTCGTACCCGCTATCAAGCTTATTTGGATTTCGACGGAAATACTAGGTACATGGATTATGTAACTGGAGGTGCGTTTGAAGTTAAATTGGATCGGACGGTGTAAAAAAAGAAGCTTTGAGGCTTTCCCGAAAGGGAAGGCCTCTTTTGTTGGGAATGAGCAATCATTCCGCTATATCGTATAAGGATTGTGTCGAATCATCTCAATTAAATTCACTGCGGCTGCTGATAAGGGCTCATTTTTACGTGTACAGATCGCAATGGTATTTTTCAGATGGACGCCTTCTACATATACTCGGCACAATTCTCCACGCTCTACATATTTGCGTACGACTAATGAAGAAACGAAGTTTGCACCATATCCGGCGATAACGGCTTTGATGGCTTCATGTAGTCCATTAAATTGCAAAGAGATGATAGGAGCGGGTGTGTTGTATGTGCGGCATAAAGATAATAATCGCTCCCGCGTTGAACTCCCTTCTTCACGCATAACGAAGGGTTCCTTCATCATTTCGGATAGAGAAACTTGCTGATTGGCATAACGATGATCGGGTGCGACTACAAACCATAACTCGTCCTGAAATAACTCCTCTGTCTGGATTGTATCTGGATAAGCCTCGGCGATTCCTCCATAAATAGCTATATCCACATCTACATTTAACAGCTGCTTGAGGGCATCACTTGAGTTGGTAGTGGTGATCATCATCTCCACTTGTTCATATTGCTGCTTAAACTTTGCAATCCAGGTAGGAATGAGAAAGTGAGCAGGCAAATACGTTGCGGCTAGACGGATACTTCCGTTACTGCCGTTAACATAATCTTGAGCGAATTGCTCAATTTGTTGTTCTACGGCGAACAGTCGCTTGGCGAGTAGAGTAAGCTCTTCCCCTGCATCCGTTAAAGCAATTCCTCTGCCTTGAGGTTTAAATAGGGCAAAGGACAGTTCCTTTTCGAACTTCTTAATCTGCGCAGTGATGGCAGGCTGACTTATATTTAAAATTTCTGAAGCGCGTGTCACACTGCCTGCCGATGCGATTACATGGAATAAGCGTAAGGCATGTAGGTTCATGGTTAAACTCCCATTCTTCGATTCATATATTAAATATATAAATTAAATATAAAGATATATTATATTTATGATTATAACTGATTTACAATACAGATATAAAGATGAACTTGGAAAGATGAGATTAGGGAAAGGAATAATGGAGAGGAGGTTTGGAACTGTAGGAGCGTAGCGATCGCCTTTGTCTCCGGATTTCAACCATGAACAGTGTTTAAATTGAAGAAATCTGGAGACAACAGCGACCGGAAGTCCAAACACTCCTCGTAGTTACGAACGATCCCTAAATGTGGAATTTATAAGTTCATCTAAACCAAAATCAATACTAAAGGAGAAGTGATAAATATGAATCAAACGACTACTTGGGATAAAGTCGATCAGTATATTACAGAGCGCCTGATTCCACAGGACGCTGTGTTGGAAGAAGTGTTGGTCACCAATCAACAGGCAGGGCTGCCGCCCTTTGATGTTTCGCCTAGTCAGGGGAAATTCCTCAATCTACTGGTGCAAATGAAAGGTGCACGCCGGATTTTGGAGATTGGCACCTTGGGCGGGTACAGTACGATTTGGATGGCAAGAGCCCTGCCGTCTGACGGACAGATAGTTACCTTGGAGCTGGATCCCATTCATGCGCAGGTAGCTAAAGCTAATCTTTCGCTTGCCGAGGTGGATCATCTGGTAGAGCTTCGTGTAGGGGATGCATTAGAGCAACTGTCTCAGATGAAACAAGAGGGCGTTGAACCCTTCGACTTTATTTTTATAGATGCCGATAAACCGAATAATCCTAACTATTTAAAGTGGGCGCTGCAATTCTCCCAGCCCGGAACGGTGATCCTTGGAGATAATGTGATTCGTGAAGGTGAGGTCATTAATGAGAATAGCGAAGACGCTCGTGTAGTAGGCGTACGGGAATTTTATGATCTGTTGGCTGAAGAGCCTAGAATTTCGGCTACTGCCATTCAGACGGTGGGAAGCAAAGGTTATGATGGATTTGTATTGGGGATTGTGAATAGCTGAGGGATTCGACAGATCCTCTGAGCGTTACGGACCCCGTTGGCGTTATTTGCGAATTTTTAGCCTATAGAGCAGGGTTTCGGACTCCAGTGACGCTATTACTTAGAAAGAGGTTCATCTGTGTCCGATAGATGCCGGTGCCTCCTACCTGTAAATGATATCAAATCAAACAAAGGTGTCCCTAAGCCATGATGGCTTTTGGAACACCTTTGTTATTTTAAAGCGCCTCTTTAATTACCTTTTTGTAATAGAAGACGGACAATATTGCAAAGATCGAATACAAAGCAGTGTATAACAGCATCACCAGAATCATCGGTGTCCAAAGCTCTGTGCCGAATAAGAACCAGCCGGATTTAACGGCGAAGTAGCTGTGAAGCAGACCTATGACTAATGGAATACCGAAGTTGAACAATTGTTTCATCTGTATACCTCTGAGCAGATCACCTTGCGTGAACCCTAGCTTTCTCAGAATGGTGTAGTTAGGTTTTTCATTTTCACTTTCATCCATTTGTTTAAAGTATAGAATACATCCGGAGGTAATCAAGAAGGTTAACCCCAGAAAAGCAACGATAAACATAATGAGTCCCATATTTTGTTTTTGACCTTTTATCGACTCTAATTGAGAGTCTTGTTTGTTTTTCTCATCAAATTTCAAGGTCTTAAAAAGTTCATTTGCCTGTTCAACGCTGGCCCGGACTTTCATATCAATCCCGATATTAAGGGAGGATCCTCTTTGAAGGGCAGGATCTAAATCCTTCTTTAAGCGCTTAAAGATCGATTCGTCTACAACCGCAACCGGTAAGCCACCTCCTGTGTAATACCCTGAAATGGGACTTTCGATATCTAATCTTTTATAATCCTGTGGAAAAACCTCATGTAACCCTTTGAGTTCAATCGCACCTTTATCTTTCATAGTAACAAAATTATCCAGTGCACTGCTTGATTTCGTAAAATAAGCTTTATCTGGAGTTAGATCAACGTCTTCAAGTGCATTTTCACTTATGACCGCCAGGGTCATAATATTTGAAAACATATTGTCTCCGTCCGGTTTTTTAACAAGAATCTCTTCAACATCTACATCGACCTGAAGGACTTGGGTCCTTCTTTCTGTAAATACTAAATCATTTGCCGTTAGGATCTTTGTAAATTGTTCAGCCTCTTGGGCATTCGTGAATACAAAATCCGTTGGGACATATTGCTTGGAAGTTTTCTCAGCAGAGTAAAAGGAAATGTAGCTAAGGGATAATAAACCCAGGGCTAGTGCCGATACCGTTGTAATGATGGTTAATAATACGGCATTGGATTTCATGCGAAACATAATGGAGGAAAGAGATAGAACCTCTCTAATGTTCAGATAGCCGTTTTTCCGCTTACGAATGATATGAAAAATAAAACTTACCGAGCCTTTATAAAATAGATAGGTCCCAATAATGACGGATCCCAAAATAGTAATCATGGATATAGCCAATTGATTCATTGAGGTTACGTCTTCGGTAAGTAATTTAGAGGAGAGCACATAGCCCAGTAGGATTAGGCCAATTCCGACAATCCCTATGATCATTTCAAAGAAGGATAACTTTTTCACTGTACCTTCTGTTGTTGAGGTTACCCGGAACAAGGATAAGATACTTTGTCTTTTAATAAATCCATAATTCATCAGCATGATCAAAAGATAAATCACACAAAATACGATCAACGTCTGAATCAAAGCTTCGATAGAGAAATGAAGGGAGGCTATAGCATCGACCCCCATTATTTTAAATAAGATCATGAGGATCAATTTTGAGATAGAAAAGCCTACTAATATCCCCAGGACCAAGGAACCGAAATATAGGATAAAGTTCTCTGCCGAAAGAATGCGGAAGATTTTATTTTTGGTCATTCCAATTAACTGAAATAAGCCAATTTCTTTGCCGCGTCGTTTGATGAAGATCGTATTAGCATATAACAGGAAAATAGAGACAATTACGACTAGTAAAACCGAGGCAGCCGTGATGGCTGCGCCCCCTTTGATAGAGCTTTCCAGCTCATCCATCGAGGGATCGTATTGCAAGGTGACAAAGGCGAAATATAAGGCCACACTAAAAACTAGCGCAAATACGTATAGGTAGTAATTTCGGATGTTTTTTCGCAGATTTCGAATCATTAATACATTAATGCTCATTCTGCACACCGCCTAATACACCCTGTGTTTTTATAATGTCGTTGAAGAAAACTTGTCTTGATTGTTCTCCTTTATTTAGTTGCGTATAGATTTTTCCATCTTTTATAAAAATAACTCTACTACAATAACTGGCAGCCACTGGATCATGTGTAACCATAACGATGGTTGCTCTTCGTTTTTGATTGAGTTCACTTAGCTTATTTAATAAATCAGAAGCGGATTTAGAATCCAGCGCCCCGGTAGGCTCATCAGCAAAAATAATACTTGGATCATGAATGAAGGCACGAGCTGCTGAGGTACGTTGTTTTTGACCGCCAGAGATTTCATTGGGGTACTTATTTTTTAATTCCAAAATCCCCAATTCCTTTGCGAGACTTTCGAATTTCTGATTGGCGGCTTTCTTGGGTGTATTGGTAATGGATAGTGGCAGCAGGATGTTTTCCTTTACCGTCAGCGTGTCCAAGAGATTATATTCTTGAAATATAAAACCTAAATGATTCTTGCGAAATTCAGCAAGCTGCTTCTCTTTCATATTGGAGATTTCATTGCCCTCGATGGTAATAGATCCGTTACTGATTTTGTCGATCGACGAGAGTACGTTGAGTAGGGTGGTTTTACCTGAACCGGAAGGCCCCATGATGCCAACGAATTCGCCTTCTTCTATACGAATATCGAGTCCGCTTAACACGGATTGTTTGTTTAATTTATTGCCATAGCTTTTATGAATTTTAGTAGCTTCTAGAATTGCCATAATGATTCACTCCTTCGTTTCTTCTTGTATAGCTTTATTATAAAAAAGTTTATTGTTCTTATCCTGCGATTGCCCGAACAAAATATAAAAGCATGTGACATTGTTGTCACATGCTTGAGATTTTAACGAATTCATTTTTGAGTGGGAAGGTTAGCGTAAATGTTGATCCCGCTCCGAGCTTGGATTGAACCCCGATGATGATGAGTAAGGATTGAGCTGCTTTCTGAGCTAAATATAAGCCCATGCCTGTGGCGGCATTGTCGCGATGTACAGTAGTGGAAGTAAACCCTCTGTCGAAGATGCGCGGCAGGTCCTTCGGATCTATCCCGCGCCCGCAATCCTTCACCTCAAGAACGATATGTTCAGCTTGCTGGTAGCTATTCACTGTAATATCAGAAGATTCACTATATTTTACGGCGTTGGTTAGGAGTTGTCTGAGGATAAAAGCCAGCCATTTAGCATCACTAAGCACTTCAGCAGCTTCTAAGTTCAACTCAAAGCCGATTCCCTTCTGAATACACCAAGATTGTAATGTCTTAATCTCACTAAAAATAAGCGTTTCTATATCGATTTGCTCCATGTACAGGTCGTTTTCAATAAATGGTATCCGTCTTTGATGGAGCTGCTGATCCAGCAGCAGGTGAATACGAAGCCACTCATAGGTCAAGTGCCCCTTCATAACATCATCTTCTATACGCTCAATCATTAGATGCATTGCGGTCAGTGGAGTCTTTACTTCATGAATCCAGGATAACAACTCATCCTTCTCTTGCTCCAAATTCATTAAATTGTCTGAAGCAGTCCGCTTTAACAATTTCACTTGGTTGGTGATGCTCTCTTCGATGATTTTCTCAAAAGGACTTTCGGCAAGAGCGATGCTTGTCAGATCGAGATCATCGTCCCGCTCATTTAAGCTTTTATAAAATCTGGTTTCCTTAGGATAGCGAATGACTAGAAAAATTACGAAAAAAATCATCGATAAAGAGACCAGATAGAGCACTGAAGACAGGGGGATGGTCGGGTCCATAAAGGTGATAAAGAGCATAAATAGATGTACAAAGAGAAAAAGCAAAATCCAACCGAGTCTTTCGAGCAGGTACTTTTTAATCATAGAGAATCCTCTTCAATGGCTACGTACCCTTGTCCAACCTTCGTCTCAATAAACGCCCCTAATTCAAGCTCGTCGAGCTTTTTGCGCAGCCGATTTACGTTGACGGTAAGGGTGTTATCGCTAATAAAGCGCTTATCGTCCCATAAGCTATTAATTAATTCCTCGCGGGTGACAATTTTATTCTTTTTCTCAATGAGCAATTTCAATATGAAAATCTCATTTTTGGTAAGCTCAATCGTTCCCGTGTCGTTGGTCACTGAATTCCGCTCATAATCGACGGTAGCTCCGCACCACGTTTTGAGTTCAATGTTATCCGTATTGTAATTGAACACACGCCGGAGAATGGCTTGCACCTTGGCAATGAGTACATCGAAATGGAAGGGCTTTTGGATATAATCATCGGCTCCCAGCTGCATGGACATCACCATATCTGTCGGATGATCCCGAGAGGATAAGAAGATAATCGGCAGATTAGAGTGAGAGCGAATCATTCTGCACCAATGAAACCCATCGAATTTGGGTAATTGGATATCAATTATCACTAAATCAGGTTTGATTTCCGTGAATTCCTGCGTAACATTGTTGAAATCTTGAATGCCATATACATCATAAGACCACTGCGTAAGCCGTTCTTTGATCTCATTAAACAGCGTTGTATCATCTTCGATTAATAAAAGCTTGAACAAATCGGTCACCACACTTTTAGTTTCGTGCCTTGCGTTTAGAATACGCTTAAATGATTGAAGCCATACTTTGATTGTGCTTAGAGCATTGCAGATAACACTGTCTGATAATGCGCAAATTCCTTCGTTTCATTAAACTGAGGGCACATTTTCAAGGAGAGCAGGGCGCTTTCGATTAAGAACTCTCTTGGTTCCTTGTTGTTCATGATCTCTTCTTGGATAAAATATAACAGCTTCAGTGCATTGGACAGGCTAGGATCATCGGCGGCGAATGATTTATCAATAATTTTTTTTAAGCTTACGGTCGCAAACGATAAATCATTATTAAAAAAATCAGTGTATTCAGCAACAGGCAATAGTTTCCCTACATGATCGGGGGAGATAAGCTGCATTCCTTTTTCACTTAAGTCCTCAACAATCGTCTGGATAAGAGTAGTGCAATAATTAATGATTTGTTGAGAGGTAATGACTTCATTCATGGCACTGTTAATTTGCAGCATATCTTGCAAGATGCCTGTGAAAATGATGGCTCCATCCAGTAGATAGGGTTTTTTATCTTCAGAAAATATATGCAGGAAACGTTCATGCACCCAGGTTAATAAGGTGAATTTAGTTTTTTTGATGAACGTAATTAAATCCGGATCATTGGAGACCAGGGCATCTTCAACCAGCTGCAACAATTTATTTTTCTTATTGATTTTCATAACCAGTTGAACCTGTTTAGCGAATATATCAATGTCAGAGGGGTCCTGGCCAATAAGCAGGCCATTTCTGCCTTCTTCCAGCTGGTCATGAATAGAGGTGAATACAGCTTTAAAGAGATCCCCCTTGGAAGGGAAATAATTATAAAAAGATCCTTTGGAGATCCGGCTGTGATTCAGAATGTCCTGTATGGATGTGGCGTGGTAGCCTTTTTCAATAAATAATTCATGTGCTTTTTGAATCACTTGCTCTTTCCGTTTATTTATCATCTTAGGTGCCCCTTTAAGCTGGACTCTTTTGTGCAAAAAAAACACTTCACGTAGAATAGACTAGCTTATATTTCCACTTAATACAATTTAGTTTTTAAATGAATTCTGACTTGCCAAGCAGTAAATATAAGAGTAATATATTCTACATTGTAACATAAGTTCAAAATTGAACCGACGGTATGATTATAGAATGGAGGATTCCAAAATGAAAACGAAAGAAAGTAAAGCGTCCTATGGGATTTTGGCAATCCTTATGATTGGTGCATTTGTTGCTTTACTGAGTAATACCTTGCTCAATATAGCTTTACCATCGATTATGAAGGATTTTGATGTCAGTGCCTCAACGGTACAGTGGTTATCGACGGGTTATATGTTAGTGAACGGGATCATGATTCCTTCAACGGCCTTTTTAATTCAAAAGTATACAGCCAGACGATTATTCCTAATCGCCATTGGATTATTTGCAATAGGGACCTTCATTGGAGGCTTTGCTCCAAGTTTCCCTGTATTATTGATTGCGAGAATGGTCCAAGCCTCAGGGGCCGCGATTATGATGCCATTATTAATGAATGTATTGTTCACCACATTTCCACCTGAAAAACGTGGCTCGGCCATGGGGATGTTTGGTTTGGTTATGATTTTTGCACCAGCCATTGGTCCTACACTCTCAGGATGGATTATTCAGCATTATGAATGGCCTGTGCTGTTCTTTATGATTGCACCGATCGCCGTATTGGTGTTCATTCTTGCCTTCTTCAAACTGCATGATCCTAAAAAAGATGTGGCTATTAAAATTGATATTCTATCCGTAGTTCTATCAGCGATTGGGTTCGGGGGTCTTCTATACGGCTTCAGTTCCGCTGGGAATAAAGGATGGGATGATCCAATGGTCTACTCCACCCTTATTATCGGGGTTATTGGTTTAGTGATATTCATTATGCGCCAGATGAAGATGAAGGAGCCTATGCTTAACTTCAGAGTGTACAAATATCCGATGTTCGCTTTATCCTCAGCGATTTCGATTACACTGAATATGGCGATGTTCTCAGCCATGATGTTAATGCCGATTTATCTGCAAAATATTAGAGGCATTTCACCTTTGGATTCGGGACTGCTAATGTTGCCTGGTGCGTTGATTATGGGGGTTATGTCTCCAATCACAGGTAAATTGTTCGATAAATTCGGCGGCAAAGTCTTAGCGTTAATCGGTCTGGCTATCGTAGTGATCAGTACGTATTTCTTTAGTGATCTAACTGAGACAACGAAATATTCGACACTTATGATTTTGTATTCTGTGAGAATGTTCGGGATTTCAATGGTTATGATGCCTGTGATGACCAATGGTCTGAACTCCATTCCGGCTAAATATACACCGCATGGTACAGCCATGAACAGTACGATTCAGCAAGTCTCCGGGGCGATTGGCGGGGCGCTGCTTGTAACGATTATGTCTAACAGTACCACATCACATGTCAAAGATATGGTAGCTGAAGCTGTGAGTAAATTAACGGCTAAGCCTTCTGCAGAGCAATTGCTTGGCATTCAAAACCAAGTCATCGCAAAAGCAACGATCGAAGGAATTAACGATGCATTCTTAGTGTCAGTAGGCGTAGCCATCATTGCCTTTATCCTAGCTTTCTTCATAAAAAGAGGGATACAGCCTAAGGATACAGAAACAATCGAGGAAAAAGTGGCTGTTAAACAAGTTTCATCCGCTAGATCGATGTAATTTGATATGTAGAAAGACGCTCACCTATGGTGGGCGTCTTTTTGTCTTAATTAAAAATAGAACTCTGAGTGAGTCTTGGTCCATCCTGAATGACCGTTATGGAGTCGTTTCCACCTACATAAATTCTATTTGTGAGCGGGTTTAGCACAGTGCTGCCTGATACGGAGGAGAATCTTGCGAGCCGTTTAAACGTGGTGGCGTTATAAACGGACATATGATTCTTATCAAAATTACCAACAAATAAATGATTTGTATTCGGGTTGATAATCGTGTTGGAGGAGGTAGGCAACACCTTTGTGGTTATAATTTTGTTGTTGCGCCCATCTATGACAAACAGCCTGCCCTTACCCTCCACTTGTGCACTTGAGACATAAATACGATTCGTCAGCGGATTTATAACGACCTCACTTTGCAAACGTCCCAGCTGTACATTACGCAACAATTTATTGGTTCGGCCATTGATCACAGAAAGAAACCGGCTCAAGTTATTAGCGACATAAATACGATTGGTAATTTTATTAAGTGCTGGCGCTATCACGGGGTTACTTCCGACTTTTATTGTCGCAATGATCGCCTGTGTAGTTCCGTCAATGACGGTGACGCTATCATTTACTGTATTGGTCACATAGACACGGTTGGTAAGCTCATTGATAACAATTCTGGAGGGGCGTCCACCGATTTCAATCTTTTTACGGACCTGATTTGTTTTCCCGTCTATGACGAATAGGGTTCCGAATGCGCTAGTTACATAAATCAGATTGGTTCGAACATTTACTCCGATATTGTCTGGGAATCGGCCTACTTTGACAGTTTTGATTACCTGGTTTGTCCGCCCGTTTATGACAGATACGTTTTCGTCACGGAAGTTAGGTACATAAATCCGGTTGGTTTGGGGGTTGATTCCGAGCTGAGACGGCAGTCTTCCTACAGGGATCCGAGCGATAATGCGATTAGTTCTGCCCTCCAATACCCCGATAGTTCCAGCCTCGGTGTCTGGGTTTACAAAGTATACTCGATTCGTGACGACATTTACTTTTATATCTCCGATCGGTCCGGCAGAGCGGACTGTAGCAATCACTTTTGGCTGCGCCATGCTTTTACCCCTTTCCAAGTAAATAGATACTTCATTATATTTAGGCTTAGGCAAAAGGGTACTTCATTTATCCTTGCAAGATATATATTAGGAGTGTAGAATGGTACTCCATTATCCAAATATTAGGTTAGGTGTAAGCGTTTTATTTTTTTGAGAAATTGAGATTGATTGGAGGTTGGGGTTGAGATGGTGAAATCAGTGTTGTCGGATATTTTATTAACACCTGATAAGACGCAGGTTCATAGCGAATTATTAGAGGAAATTGGGCAGTATATCACACAAGAAATTCTAAATCATCCGTTAATGAAAGAGGAGAGTCAGCGGGTAAGTATTCTCCTTGATGGATCGACCGCACTTGGTGTGGTGGATGAGCAGTCGGATGTGGATGTAATCATTATTTGTCAGGACGAGTATTATAGCAGCATTAATCATCGGTTCGAGCAAGCGGGGCTGATCCCGGAGCAAAGTAGTTTTTTTATGGATTTACGACTTCCCAGCGGCAAGTCCGGACATTACACACTGCATAAAATATCAGAAATCAAAGCGGCGTTAATGAGCGGAAATATGGAATGGCTGTGGAATGCTTCTATTTCTTATATCTACTATGACCGATTGGATGTAAAGTCGCTTTTTGATGCCTATGTGCCCCTCCAACCTGAAGTCCTAATGAGATTTCGTAAGAATTCATACATACAGTTAAGAAGTTATGCCAAAAGCTTAGATAATCCGGTAGTGCGTGGCGACGCCTTTCCTATTTTATTTTTAGCGGTTTCTCTTTATAAAGAAGCATTACGCTGTGCCATTACTATTGAAGGTCACCCCTACCCCTATGACAAATGGCTGGTACCTGTAGCCAAACAAACGACTGTCGGCCGAAAGATTATGGAGTGTGCGGGCGATTTTTGGAGTTTTATTAGAGATGATGAATCCTTTGCCCCTATGTACCAAGAGGATAATAACTTTGTCAAAATGGAAAAACGATTCCGGAAGATACTTGTAGAGGAATTCCGCATGCGGGGGATCGATGAATCTTGGTTAGTAGAGTGGTGGAAGTTTATGGAGGAGTGAGTGGAGCTATAGGGTGTTTGGGTGAGTAGAGTAGCTGTGGTGGCGGGGGTGCTGGGGATGGCTGTAGTGGGCTGAAATGGTTGAAGCGGTGGAATGGCTGAAGTGTTTGGGTAGCGTAGTAGCTGGGGTGATTAAGTAACTTAAATGACTCCCCTTCCTCCTCTTGATTATGGTAAGGTATATTGAAGTGGAATTTTAGTGAGAGGTGATTATATGGACGGGACAGTTTCAATATTAGGAGTTCCCTTTTCAAAACTAACACTACATGAGACAACACTTCATCTAACAAAACATATTCAATCTGGGGAATCGAAACTTTTCCATTTGATCACGGCTAACCCGGAAATTACGATAACAAGTCAATCGGACGAGCTGCTACGAACCATACTTCAAGAAGCGGATCTAATCACTCCTGACGGGATTGGCATTGTGATGGCATCAAAAAGAAAAGGCGATCCTATTGCTGAGAGGGTAACTGGATATGAGCTGCTTCTTGAGCTTTTGGAGCAAGGAAATAGCTTGGGATGGAGTTTTTATTTCTTGGGAACAGATGAGCTTACCAGCTGTAAAGCGGTCGAAAAGATCACGGAGTTATATCCGAATGTGAAGATTGCAGGAAGACATAATGGTTTTCTTACCAAGGAAGAGGAGCCTGCCATTGTAGCAGAAATACAGCGCGCACAGCCAGATTTCCTGATCGTTGCGATGGGTGCGCCATACTCTGACAAATGGGTATATAAGCACAAACAGGAGCTTACGCAGGTAAAAGTTGTTTTTGGCGTGGGGGGCAGCTTAGATGTAATAGCGGGAAAAGTTACTCCTGCACCAGCGCTATGGAAAAAACTCAATCTGGAGTGGTTGCATCGACTTTTGTTCGCTCCCGTTGCGAAGGGACAAAAGTCGCGATGGCGCAGACAGGCAGTGCTGCCCAAATTCGTGTTCCGAGCTATGATTAGGAAATGAAGAAAAGGCCTCGTTTATGGGGCCTTTTTTAGGTTCGATTGGTGGGAGAGGAGGAGGGGGCAGGTGTGAGAGTTGGGAGTAAGGAGTAGGGGGAAGAGTAAGAGAGATTAGTGGGAGTAAGGTGAGGAGTATGAGCAAGAGTGAGTAGTCAGTAGTGGAATTGAGGAAGGAGTAGGAGTAAAAGTGAGTAGTGGGAGTATGTGTAAGAGTAGTGAGTAGAATGTAAGTGCGACTATAGCTGTGACCTTTAAACAAATTAATAATAATAAACAACACCGATTCTGGTTGATGCCATAGCCTCGTATTTATTCAAACTAAAAGCTAAAGAGGAACAATAAGGGCAAAAATGCCCTAGATCGGGTGCAATACAACCCGAAGTGGCAAAAGAAAGGCAAAAATGCCCTGGATCGGGCGCAATACAGCCCTAAGGGGCAAAAGAAAGGCAAAAATGCCCTAGATCGGGTGCAATTCAACCCGAAGTGGCAAAAGAAAGGCAAAAATGCCCTAGAATCGGTGCAATACAGCCCGAAGAGGCAAAAGAAAGGCAAAAATGCCCTTGAATCGTTGCATTTCAGCCCGAAGTGGCAAAACAAGGGCAAAAATGCCCTAGATCGGGTGCAATACAGCCCGACGAAGCAAATCAACGGTATAAATCCCGTAGACTGAGCCGAGTCCGGCCCGAAGCAGCAAATCAGCGGTATAAATCCCGTAGAATGAGCCGAAACCGGCCCGACGAAGTGAATCAACGGTATAAATCCCGTAGAATGTCCCCAACCCGGCCCGACGAAGCAAATCAACGGTATAAATCCCGCAGAATGAGCCAAATCCGGCCCGACGAAGTGAATCAACGGTATAAATCCCGTAGACTGAGCCGAGTCCGGCCCGACGAAACAAATCAACGGTATAATTCCCGTAGACTGAGCCGAAACCGGCCCGACGAAGTGAATCAACGGTATAAATCCCGCAGAATGAGCCAAATCCGGCCTGAAGCAGCAAATCAACGGTATAAATCCCGTAGACTGAGCCGAGTCCGGCCTGAAGCAGCAAATCAACGGTATAAATCCCGTAGACTGAGCCAAATCCGGTCCAACGAAACAAATCAACGGTATAAATCCCGTAGAATGTCCCCAGCCCGCCCGGTTACTATCCATTACCAACAGGGAGTCGGTTTTCGCCACACATTTAATGTGATCCCTACTATGATGAGTGAAATTTGTTTAATTGAGCAGATACATCCGCGTCAATTATAAATAGGGTAGGAGTTTATCGCTGCAAAATAAAAAACTGACACCGCTATACCAGCGATATCAGTTTACAGAGCTTAGCGATTAAGCTAGCGGCTGCCTATTTTTAGCTTGTTCCTCTCGCATCCACTGTGACAACTGGCGTTTGAGCTTAATGAACTCGGGAGAGTCCGTAATCTCATCACGGCGTGGCCGCGGAAACGGCACATCGACTGTATGCAGAATGGAGCCGGGGCGGCCGGAAAATACATAGATACGATTAGAGAGCAGCAACGCTTCTTCGATGTTGTGAGTAATGAACAGCACAGAGCGGCGATTCTCTTCCCACAGCTCAAGCAGCCAGCGCTGCATTTCACTGCGAGTTAGTGCATCGAGTGCGCTGAAAGGTTCATCCAGCAACATTAGCTCCTGGGGAGCGAGCAATGCTCTGAGAAAAGCTGCACGCTGCTGCATCCCGCCAGACAACATATGCGGATAAGCATGTTCGAAACCGCTTAACCCAACCTTGGCAAGCCACTGGCGCGCTTCCTCGCGGGCTCCATCCCGCAGTGCGCCCTTGATCTCCCCAGCAAGCAGCACATTATCCTCAATCGTACGCCAAGGAAAAAGCGCAGGCTGCTGCGGCATATAACTAATTTCACCGCGTTGACCTGTAACGACCTTACCGTTCATGCGGATCGTGCCTGCATCGGGTTTCACAAGGCCGCCAATCATATGGAATAAGGTGCTTTTTCCGCAGCCGGAAGGACCAACGATCGAAACGAACTCTTGTTGCTCTACCTTGAGAGAGACATTATTCAGAACGTTCGTCTCACGGCGACGATGGGAAAAAGATTTGGAGATGCCGCTCACTTCAAGGGCGGGTGCCACGGTATGAGCTTCAGGAGAGCTTATGACTTCTGTTGTTCTGTGTTGCATTTGCGTCGCTTGAGACATACAGGCATCTTCCTTTCTATGAGTTACGGCGCGGCTTCCAGCGAACCAGCCATTTTTCCAGCAATGCAATAATAGCAAAGAGTACAAGACTTAAAAGTACAATAATAACAATAGCAACAAACATCCGATCCGTACGATATGCGGATTTCTGCAGAAGCATATAATAGCCAATACCTTTATCCGCGCCAATCCATTCAGCGACCACGGCGCCCATAACCGCATAAGTAGCAGATATTTTTACGCCGGAAAATAGTGCCGGGATAGAAGAGGGCAGCTCCAGCTTGGTGAAGATTTGCCACTTGCTTGCGCCAGCCATTTTCATATAATTCAGCATGACCTGATCACTTTGGGCCAGACCGCCCATCGCAGCGACAGCTACCGGGAAGAAACATACTAGTGTAATCAGCACGATTTTGGGCAAAAGACCAAAGCCGAACCAGATAATGAGCAGGGGTCCGAGCGCGATGGAGGGAACATTTTGACTCAGAATAATAAGTGGATAAAAAGCCCGTCTAGCCCAAGGCAAAAGATGCAAAAGCAAAGCAACGATCAGGCCTACCCCCGTACCAATGGGAAAACCAATTAAAGTGAGCCGCAGCGTAGCCATCGTATGTGCCCAAAGACCAGAAGCGTTACTGGTGGATTCACGAGCAATATCAGCAGGACTCGGCAGAATCCAGGATTCAATATGAAATACAGATACAGATAGCTGCCATACGGTTAAAAAGAAGACGACCGCCACAAGGGGCGGCCATATTAGCTTCCAGGTCGATCTCACGGCCGATATTTCTCCGTCAATTTATCCATGCTGATTCCGTTAGGATTATGAGCGATTTTGATCTGCGAAATTACGCTTGGACTGCCTGCTTCGATCAACGCCTCCTGCATCTGACGCACAACCTCCAGCAGCTCGCTAAGCTCACCTTCCATTGTGGTTTCCAGTGGATTCACTTGATGTTTAACGCCGGATTTCTGAATGACCTCAATCGCTTTATCTACGTATGGGATGGAATCCTCATTGTTCGGAGTTTTTGGAATTACTTGAATGCTTAGTAGGGTGTTAGCCACAATAATCAATCCTCTCATTTTATAAGGTAAGTTCAAAAAGCCAACTTTGATAACGAAGTAATTCATTACAATTGTTGTTTACTCCGCCGGTAAAAAATCATTACTGAATGCACTAGCAGCATCCAGCGGTTTATCCAGCAACTTCAGATCATACATCCAATCGCCGTAATTTTGCCAGACCTCGGTTTTTTGCTCGCCCCAGCGGGCAGCATCGTCCTTGTATTTTGGGCTAAGCCATTTTTGGCTAGCTAGGACAAGGTCGGCGTCCAGGTCAGGAACGGCCTTCGATAACATACCGGCAGCCTCTTCCGGATGATCTATGGCATATTGATAACCTTTTGATGTGGCTTTCATGAAGGCCTTCACCAGATCAGGATGATCTGCAATTTGCTTCTCACTCGTCGTCAGCACAGGCGTGTAATAATCGAGCTGCGGCGCATAATCCTTTAAGTACAGCATATCCAATGGCTCGCCACGCAACTCAGCCTCAACACCAGTCCAAGCGTAGAAAATCCAGGCGAAATCAATGTCACGTTTGACGGCGGTAAAATAATCAGCTTCACCGATACTGATCAGCTTCACCTTTTTCACATCGCCACCTTCAGGATCCATGATAGCTTTCATGGCTGCTTCTTCGGCCGGTGAGCCCCAGCCTCCGTAGGTTTTACCTTCGAAATCCTTTGGTGATTTAATATTGCGATCTACTGGAGCAGCGAATCCCGACGTATTATGCTGAATAATAGCTGCTATCGAGACAAGGGGCACGCCTTGTAGACGGGCTAGTGTTAATCCTTCTTGGGCGCTGATGCCAAATGCGGCTTCGCCAGAAGTAACCATAGTATCAGAACCCGCTGCGCCTGGCTGAACGATCTCGACGTCCAGACCTTCTTCAGCGTAGTAACCAAGATCCTTAGCTACGTATAGACCGGTATGATTCGTGTTCGGTGTCCAGTCGAGTGCGACTTTAACTTTGGTGAGCTCTTTTGGAGCATCCGTCCCAGCCGCAGCAGTTGGATCAGTAGCATTTGCTTTGTTTCCGGCTGTATTCCCATTGTTGCTGCCGCATCCGGCAATGGCAAGAATGAGTACACAGGTGAGGCACAACGTAAGTGCTTTTTTAAGGTGCATGTCTTCTTCTCTCCTTTAAGGTTACAAGAATCCCGTCTTCACAACATGAACCGTAAAGTGTAGTATGTACGTTTTTCTACATCTTTTAGTGATCTTACAAAAAAAGCGCCCCGAGTGATCGGGACGCTGGCTTGGCGCAAGGTTAGTTAAGGTCACAGGGACCAGAACCAATTGGCGATTCCTACGCTGGCATTATCCAGATCAGGTATAAGGGTCAGTATCTTGTGGGATACAATCTCAGCCGGCCAATTCCAGCACCCCTGGTTCTATGAAGTTAACGGGTATTTCTATGTGCAATATAAGTAAGCATAAGTTTTGTACCCATACTTTATATCTTATATTTCTCGCATACGGTGTATTATAGACGGCTGTACTCGGAATGTCTAGTAGTGCACTCCTGAATTTTTCCAATCCAGTAGTTTCTTTTTTGCTAGTCTAGATCTTTATATTTCTTGCGGTGACGCCGTTTAAGCTCACTAACCAGCGCCCCTAGCGTGAGGACAACGCTGATCAGAATCCCGCTCATGATCACGAAGAGGGCAAGAAATTCAAAGGGAGAATAACCAATCATTTTACTCCATTGAATCTTTCCATCCAGATCGTCAATGACCTGATTCATGCCGTAAATCCCGCTTACTACCGTAAATACAGTGAGAATCATCAGCAGATTATCCCGTCGCTTGGACTGAAACTTATCCTGATACTGAAACAGGTCATTTAAGGTTTCTTTCACTTCCTCGAACAAAGCATCGTTTCCGTATACTTTACGCAGCTGAAGAAATATCTCCCGGCCCTGCGACTGGGAAATCAACTCCAAGAAGTAGAACTTTGCCGAGAACTTATTGATGGAGTAGATTAGATTGTCTATTTCCTCATAATCATGATTAATCCGAAGTCGGGAGTGCATATTGGCGAGCTTTAGCAGAACGATTTTGTGGAAAATATTGAGTAAAAATCCGTAATAATATTGCCCGTACATCTGGTTGGCTAGACTAACAGCAATCTCCTGTTCAGCGCGGGTCATGCAGCAAAAGGTCTGCTCATTCATCATATAATACGTGTCTGGACCCCAGCGATTATAAGAGTGTTCATGACAATAGTTCGCAATATATGCTGGATCGCTGGCACTGGCATAGGGCTTTCCGTTCAGATCAATTCCATCAAGCTGTGAGGCACGATAGCGCAGATTTACACTAATCTCATCAGAGCTTTCTTCATTCTGAAAGCCATAAAAAGCTTGCACCTGCATTCTTTCATCTACGAAAAAAGGAAGGGTCTCGAAATAAGCCCCATTGATATCCGATTGATCCAGATATGGCTCCAGTCCATCCACCAAATTTCGGAAGACAAAATCCTCTACCATCTCATAGGTCTGTTCCCCGCAATGAATGTAAGTGTAATCATCCTGTATGAAGGTATTCTCTAGCGCACGGAAACGATCCGCGAATTCTAGGGCAATACTAAAGGGAATTGAATCCCCCTCCAGCTGGACACGTATCGTCACGAATCCAAGCTGAAAAGGACATATGAATATATCCGTCGAGAGAATTTTGAAAAATATAGATTGCTGCGGAATCTCCAGAATGCAGTCGAGATTATTTACTCTGGAAAAACGGCGAAACGAGTCGGCATCCTTCCTGCGTGGAAAAAGGACATGTGCAGCAAACGGTAAATAGGTGCGCTCCATTCGTTCATGGGAAACACAGTAGCCATCTCCGTAATAGGCAGCTTCAAGCTCTTTATTATCCAGAAAAAAACGTGTGAAGCCGTCGTTCTGTAATTGCTGGATAAGCTGCTTAGAATCGCCCTTTTTTATAGAAAAGGGAAATATAAACTGCATGAGCGCAGTATGTAACAAAGGCTCAGTTGAAGACTCATTCATTCATCGTCCATCCTTGTGCTCAGAATATGCTTATAGATCACATTACCCTAAAAGGATAACGTTGATACTGTTCTAAATACGGGAACTCTTTCCTTTCACCGCTTGCATGGACTGGAACCTCCATGCGGCAATGCTTAGCAGAAACAAGAAGGCGGCAAAAGCGGCGAGTAATCCGGCTGTTTGTGCCACTTCTAAATGGTCCATAGACCAGCCCATAAACAGAGGTAGCAAAGCACCGCCAACACCTCCGGAAGCAATCATAATGCTGGGTGTTGACTCTTCGGTGCCAGGCAGCATTTTGCTGGAGAAGACTAAAGCAATGGAGAAAATACCGGACATAAACAGCCCCAGCAGCAGAATTACAATGAAAGCAGCCATTCGATTGTCAGTGAACGGAAAGAGTGTCAGCAGTAACAAGGTAAGTAAACAGCTGCTGAGAATGTACACGCGGTAAGATATTTTTTCGGCAATTACACCCGCAAACAATCTTCCTGTAGACATCGCCAGCCAAAAGAAAGTGACTGTCAGTGCTGCGGCAGACTCCGTCATCCCTAGCTTGGCAATAAAGATAGCCGGCATAAAGTTGACTAAACTCATCTCTGTGCCTACATAAAGAAAAAAGAAAACGATGAAGATCCCTAACAGAATCCATTGCTTACCTTTATACGGAAATTTTTTGTTAGAACGTGAGCTTGAGGATTGCGAATTGTCTGCTCCTTGGACAGAGGCACGTTCATCCAGCATTCGTTGTAGATTACCGAAGTGCCCTCTTGTCCAGAGGATAAGAGAAATTAAGGAGAAGGCAGCGACGATTAGAAAGGCCAATCTCCACGCTCCGGCAGCAATGAGTGGACTGGCGATAAGCGGCATCACGAGTGCGCCTATCCCGAATAGCACTTCAAGCCGGCTCATTGCAATAGCAGTTCCTTCGGTTACAGCACCAATAATAATGGTGCCGATAACCGCTTCGATCATCCCGAAACCAAAACCTGCGGCAACAGCGATAACATACATCCAGCCCCAAGGCGGTAGAAAGGCGTAGGCAATTTCTGCAACTAGTAGAAGACTGGTGGCAATGAGGATGCCTCCACGTTTTCCGAAGCGGCGATTAAGCAGGGGAGAGACCAACACGCCTGCTAAAAAACCAGCGAATTGACTAAAGATTAATTCACCGCCAGCACTATAATTTTGATCATAATGTTGCAGTAGAACGGGCAGAATAGATCCCAGCACAACATGTGCCAGACCGATAACGAAGTAGGAAAGACAGCCGATCCAAATCAGTTTTTTCACGAAGTAAGCTCCTTATCTTGAAGTAGTTTATGAAGTAAGGTCGGATTCAATGTGAACCTGAAGGGTACATTATAATAAGCACCATTGTTATGATAAATCCAAACGGTGAGCTTGGATATATAAACTTTTGTTTACATGCTTGAAGGGAGAGATTTACGTAATGGATAACAAACAACTGGAGCAACTCATTATTAAAGCATTGGATGACAACAAGTTCGGTTCCTTTGGTACGATCGAAGAAGGAAATAAGCCGAAAGTACGTTATATGGCCATTTTCCATGAGGGTTTGAAGATTTATTTGGCTACAAATCGCAAAACTCATAAAGTGGAGGAGTTATCCGATAATCCGAATGCTTTTGTACTGCTTGGCTATGAGGCAGGCGGAAGCAAAGATGTGCTGGAGATTGAAGCAACTGCTACCGTCTCTAAGGATGAAGGCTTGCGCTCCAAGGTATGGAATAAAGAGCTGGAGCCATGGTTTACAGGACCTGATGATCCTAATTATGTAATTCTGGAGCTTACTCCAACACGTATTGAGTATGTAGGCAGCAATAAAGAGCATGGAGTATGGCAGCCGTAAGCTTTAGCGTTGAATTGATCAAACAGCCCTCCTATCCCATATGGGGTAGGAGGGCTGTTTGATGTGTTATAATGACTTCAACTTTTTAGGTATTCATATCGGGGAGGAGCTAAAGCTACATGAGCGTTACTCTGTTATATATTGAAGATGATCGTGAAATTGGCAGTGTAGTGTCTGCTGATTTAAGCGAAAGAGGATATAGTGTCCGCTGGTTACGGAGCGGCGAAGGAGCGATGGAAGAAGCCGGCGCCTGCCAACTGGCTATTCTCGATGTTATGCTACCAGGTCTGGACGGGTTTACGATCGGGCAACGTTTGAAACGTTCTTACCCTAAGCTGCCCATTTTGATGCTCTCCGCCCGGACCTCGATTGATGATAAGCTGCAAGGTTTGGAGTTCGCAGATGATTATTTGACCAAGCCCTTTCATCCGGATGAATTGGCCGCTCGAATCGAGGTGCTGCTCCGAAGGAATGGGGCATCGGTTCAGGATTCACTCACACTTAAACATCTAGTCGTATATGAAGGGGATAACCGCGTGATGAATGCTCAGACTCAGGAAGAAATCATGCTTACAGGTAAGCAATTTCAGATTTTTTCCTATTTGCTGCGTCATCTTAACCAAATTATGACGAAGGAGCAGATCTACGAGGCCGTGTGGGGTGAGGCTTATATCGAAGGAGATAAAACTCTAATGGTACATATTCGTTATTTGCGTGAAAAGCTGGAGCTTGATCCGGGTAATCCGGAAATTATCGAAACTGTCCGTGGGATCGGCTACCGGGTAAGAGCATGAGAAGATTAGAGCGCATTCGCAAGAAACGTAATTCCTCTTTGTTATCAGGGTATTTGCTAATTATCGTATCTGCACTGCTATTTATCCCTGTGGTCCTTCCGTTGTCTTTTGTTGGCTACAATATCCTTAACGAAGTGACCAAAGGTGCCTCGCCTGTAGATACATCCCTGTATTCGAATATTGCACCGCTGGAGACTATGTGGCATAAAGAGGCACTTCACTTAGAAAGTGCCTCTTCGGAAGCCATAAATCAGCGGCTGCATGAATTGAGTCGAAAATACACTGAGGCTACTATGTTTTGGGTAGACGGGCAGGGAAAAACCCAGTTGATTCTCACGCCTGAAGAAGGGGATAAGGATAAGATTTACCCTGAAGTTCCTGATCAGTGGACTGCGGCTGAGGCTATTTCATTTATGAAAGAAAGTACGAATCGTGATCCTTTAGCCATCGTTGCTTTCGTGGGGGACAAAGTGGAGGCAGACAAGGGATTTATGGTGATGCAAATTCCAAGCAAGCTGCTGAACAAAGGGGCTTATGGGGGATTAGGGGCTTGGGCTTGGTATAACTTTGTGTTATTTACCCTTTTTGGAGGGTTCGCTCTGGTTTCATGGATGTTCTTTAGAAAAATTCGCAAACGGCTGCTGCAACTGCAAACCGCGATGACGATCACAGGCCCGGATAGAATGCCTAAGTCTATAGTGACAGGAAAACTGGACGAGATCGGTCGCTTGGAGGAAGCTTTTAATACGATGGTAACTAAACTGGATGAAAGCCGACGCAGGGAAATAGAAGAGGAAGAGTTGCGTAAGCGTCTAGTCTCGAATTTATCTCACGATTTACGCACACCCCTAACCGTCATTCGCAGCCATATCCATGTTATGACCAAAGAGGATCTGACCTCAAAAGGTAAGCAGTCCTTACAGCTTATGGATGAGCGTATTGCGGATCTTAGCGTCCTGATCGAGAATCTTTTATCTTACAATCTGCTCAATAGTGGACGGGTAACCTTAAAGCTGGAACGTAAAGATGTTTTACGCTTGTTACGGGAAAGTGCGGCTGCTTGGTACCCCGTATGGGAAAAAGAGGGCTTCGATATTGATATTAACCTGGAAGCCGAACCGCTATTCTGGAGGGTGGATGAGGTCTGGTTCCGCCGTATTCTCGATAATTTGTATCAAAACATTGTACGACATGCCAGCAGCGGGCATTATGTCGGGATCTCAACGGAGCAACGTAATGAACAACGTGCCATAATTATTGCGGATCATGGTCGAGGCATTCAGAGTCCATCCGATTACAAGGGGGCAGGTTTGGGATTGTCTATCGTCGATCTTTTGATGAAGCATATGGAGCTGGAATGGGTTGTGGAGAGCACAGGCAAAGGCACTTCTATTGTAATCTTTGATCCGCGTCGTGAAATTTAAACAAAACTTAAACTTGGCACTTCCTTGTTCTTAACCTTGGGACGTTATGCTGTATACCGAGGTGAAGAACATGGAAGAAACAGTGATTAAAACTAAGGATTTATTGAAAAAATATCGTGGCCGGGCTGCGGTAGAAAATTTGAATTTAAATATCCGTAAGGGAGAGATTTATGGTTTTCTGGGTCCTAACGGAGCTGGGAAAACTACAACAATCCGTATGCTGCTTGGCCTAATTACACCGACATCTGGAAAAATTGAAGTGTTCGGCCAGGATCTTCGGAAGAATAAGCTGCAAATTTTACGGAAGGTAGGGTCGCTTGTCGAATCCCCCTCGTATTATGGGCATCTGAGTGCTGTGGACAATCTCGAAGCGATCCGCCGCATTCTGGATGTTCCGAAGTCACGAATCGCTGAAGTGCTAGATATTGTTTCTCTAACCGGGGAAGAGAGACGTCCGGTCAAAGGGTTCTCCCTCGGGATGAAGCAGAGACTCGGTATCGCAGCTGCCTTGCTAGGGAATCCAGAGCTGCTTATTCTGGACGAGCCAACGAACGGACTCGACCCGTCAGGGATTCAGGAAATTCGTGGGCTTATCAAACGTTTGCCACAGGAACAAGGAATTACGGTTGTAGTATCCAGTCACCTGCTTAGTGAAATTGAACAAATGGCAGATACCGTGGGTATTATTCGCCAAGGGCAAATGGTATACCAAGATACAATAGCTAATCTGCAACAACAGGCTGCTGGCGAGATACGCCTTGCGGTTTCGGAACCAGAGTCTGCGTTACGTCTCGCTGGAGGCCGGGGGTATGAAGGGACACTACAAGAGCAAAAACTGATTTTTTCAAGAATGAACGATGCAAGAGTAGCGCTGCTAGTCAAGGCTTTGGTAGAGAATGGGCACGCTGTCTATCGTGTAGAGGAGCGGAGACAATCGCTTGAGGACTTCTTCCTACAGGTTGTGGGAGGCGGGGAATCATGATGTGGCGGGCGTTGTCAGCGGATTGGCTTAAAATCCGCGGCAAAGGAATTTGGTTTCTAGTGTTTCTAGGACCGATTGGTCTAGTAGCCATGCAGGGCCTTAACTTTGGCCTTCGTTATGATTATCTGCGTCAGCAGTATAGCGCGGATTTATGGGGAGGACTTCTGGATAATGTGTCCGGGTTTGTGCCCACAGCTCTTTTTCTGGGAGGCACTTTAGTATGCTCGTTGATTGCAAATGTCGAACATCAGATGAGTTCATGGAAGCAGCTCTTGGCACTGCCTATCTCTCGTACCTCAGTGTTTATGGCTAAGTTAATGCTCTGTCTGCTGCTAGTGGCAGTTTCCTGCTTGTTGCTCTCAGTGGGGATAGTTGTTTTAGGGCTTATTTTGGGCTTCAAAGCGGATCTTATTCCTTATGTGGATGTAGTGCGGATTGGCTTTATGTCCTATATTGCGGCTCTGCCGGTCATCGCGCTACAGCTGTGGCTTTCTCTGGCTAATCGTAATCAGACACTGCCAGTTGCCCTGGGGATCACATTATCTTTGACGTCATTTTTCTCCATGTTCCTTTCGGAGTGGGTGCCTTTAACATGGCCATATTTGGCGTGGGACTCTTCTAATCGCCTTTTGTTCAGCGGTGCGGGTCTGCTGCTGGGAATGCTGGTGTTTTTGCCGGGTGCAGTGCATTTCGCTCGAAAGGATGTGGATTAAGATGATGTCATTTTGGAGAGTATTGTCCTCAGAGCGATTAAAAATGTCTAAATCATATGTTTGGCTTTTAGTCATAGGAAGTCCGGTTTTATCACTGGTTCCCGGATTGTTATCGGATAATCAAGGTGAGAAGATGTCTTGGGAGCTGCTGTTAAGTGTGATGTCAATGATGCATGCTTTGCTGTTTCTGCCTGTGCTTTCAGGCATTTTTGCGGCCCTGATCTGTCGTTATGAGCATCATGACGGTGGTTGGAAGCTATTGTTGTCTCTGCCTGTAACCCGGTTGTCGGTGTATCTCTCAAAATATGTGATGATCATCGGATTGCTGGCAGCTGTGCAAATAACGTTCCTCGTTATGGTGCTGGGAATGGGCTTGTTCCAAGGGGCTCCAGATCCAATCCCTTGGGCGCAACTGCTAAAATCAGTATTTGGCGGCTTTGTAGCCTGTCTACCTCTCGCCGCATTGCAGCTGGCGATCTCGCAAAGCTGGAGCAGTTTTGGCGCACCGCTGGCGCTGAATGTGAGTCTGACCATTCCCAATATACTGATCGCTAATTCTTCAACCTACGGCCCCTATTATCCTTGGGTACAGCCGTTGTTGGCCATGAGTCATTATGGTGATGACGGATTTGGTGCCTTTAATCTGCCTTTAGAGACACTGATGATGATAGTGGGAGGAAGCTTGATTGTCTTTTTTGCCGCAGGACTAATCTCCTTTTATCGTAAAGCAGTCTAATTCACAATCAGAGGCTATAAACTCCTCCTCAATGGACATCCCGTGCTGTTTTTCTTATAATTAAAGAATATAATTAGCTAAGATGGAGGAGGGCGAGAGCATGGAGCCAACGGCATTAGAGGACTGCGACAATACATGCAAGGGTTCAGAGCTTGAACCGGAATCCATTGCATTGATCCTGCCAGACCGTGGGATTACTGATAAAATGGCAGAAATGTTCAAAGCGTTGGGTGATCCAACACGAGTGCGGCTCATTTACGCTTTGTCACAGCAAGAATTATGTGTACATGATTTGTCCGTGATCCTTGATATGGGCCAATCTGCGATATCCCATCAGCTCCGTTATTTACGGAATCTACGGATCGTGAAGCGGCGTAAAGAGGGGAAAACGGTATTCTATTCGCTGAACGATGCGCATGTGGAGCAGATCTTTTTGCAGACCCACGAGCATGTCCGACACGAATAGCTAGTTGCAAAAAAAGAGGGACTCCAGCAGCCATTGAATGGCTTTTGGGAGTCCCTCTTTTTATTATGCCGACGAGTCCCAACCATCCACTACGGCTTACGGACCCAGCTGACGTTATTTGCACAATAATCGCTTTTTGAGCAGAGTTGCGGACCTCAGTGCAGTTATTCTTTAGAAAGAGGTCTTATTTTGCTCTTTTTCATGCCAATAGCGCCTATGGGGTCCGATAATATGCTAAACCGGGGATAATACTGCTTTTAGTGTCAATTGGGTCCGTTAGCTGTGTGGTTTGCGACAAATATTGCTCTAATGAAGCTAAGTGGCATCTCAGCTTAACTAAGTGGCATCTCAGCTTAACTAAGTAACATCTCAACTAAACTAAGTAGCATCCCAATTAAACCAGGCTGCGTCGGGGTTAACCAATGCGTTTAAATCCACTGAAGCCTTGTATTTCGAAGTAAGGATTTAGCTTATTAGCTGGCTTGATTTAGGTTCTTCGTTAGGTTTGGTTTTCTAAAGGACAACACTAGCCAGACACATTGCACAGCAAGCACTAGCAGGATAAATAGATCGATTCCCATGTATTCACTCGTATTATCGTTGCCCACAAACTGAATTAAATTATGTATAAAGTGAAAGGATATCAGCGGAAGAATATTATTATTTTTTAGCATCAACAAGGCTAGCGCAAAACCGATCAGAAGCGCATATACGAGTTGTAGAAGAATTTGTGTGATATCAGTGCTGGATAATGCATTAAGTAAGTGGGTAATAGAGAAAAGAATACTTGAAGTGATCACTGCTGTTTTAGCCCCTTTAGGAAGCAAGGTCTTAAAAATCAAACCGCGATAGATACTTTCCTCCACAAAAGCGACCAGCAGGGTGAAGAAGATAAAGAACAGTACCTCAGATGCACTGATCTCACGAAATCCCTTAAAGGATATGGTAATCAGGACCACTACTAGCGGGGCATAATAGATCCAGTTGCCCGAGGATATGGTGTTTAGAGGTCGGAAGCCAAGCGTGCTCCATTTGCGCTTAACTGTAAAGTAGATGATGAGTACAAGCGCGATTGGGATGAAGGAGATAAGTACAGGGGCGGTGTACGCAAGTTCCTTAATTGTTGCGTAAGCCCCGGCGGCAGTTACGGCTACAAGTAATAACACCTCGATAATAACTACGCTCCAAATAGGGTGTTTCTGTGAAAAAGAAGACGTTTTGGCTAGCTTTGACATGTTCTAAATTCATCCCTTCTGTGTAAATCATTTGCCCATCGAGCTTCATTGATAATGGGGTCATTCGTATGTAAGAAACTTAATTTGGGTCATACATGATTTTACATATTTTCACGTAAAGGTCAATTGATTTAATTTTTAAGATAATGTAGAAAAATGGTGTATATCGCGTATTGACCTTGAAATATAAAGGGAATATAATAGGGCTAAGATAACATATGAACAAGTGCTCATATATGGTTTTTATTTGAGGAGATGTGCCGTATGGATACAATGCAAGGAAAATTAAAACGTCAGTGGGAATTAGAAGGCTTGGATTGCGCCAATTGCGCGATGAAAATTGAAGATAAGGTGAAGAAGATTGAAGGTGTATCGTCTTGTTCCGTTAATTTTGTAACAAAAACAATGACGTTGGAAACTGCCGCAGGGTATGAGGAGTCAGCGATTGTAGAAGCGAAGAAGACGGTGAAGGCACTTGAGCCCCACGTAAATGTGAAAGAGAAGGTTGGGGGCAATCACAAGGCGCGCAATAGTGGCGCTCATGAACATACGCATGATCACGAGCATGGTCATGAGCACGGCCATCAAGCTGCTGGACATCATCATGGTCATGAGGATGCTGAAGGTCATGGTCATACTCACGAGCACGGGGAAGGTGATACACGCAAAATATTGCTGCGGTTAGGCGCTGGTGGAATTCTGGCTCTAGCTGGGATATTCCTGCCCGTGAATGGAGTAGTTGAATTGCTGATCTTTTTGGCAGCCTATCTTATCGTGGGTGGTGAAGTTGTCTGGCAGGCGGTTAAGAACATCATCCGTGGCCAGGTGTTTGATGAGAATTTTCTGATGGCTCTGGCAACTATCGGTGCATTTGCGATTGGTGAGTATCCAGAGGGCGTGGCAGTAATGCTGTTTTACCAGATTGGAGAACTGTTCCAAGGTCTGGCTGTGAATCGTTCACGCCGATCTATTACGGCACTTATGGATATTCGCCCCGAGTTTGCCTATCTCAAGCTTGGAAATGATCTGAAGAAGGTCTCACCTGAGGAAGTAGCCATCGGAGATTTGATTGTTGTTAAACCCGGTGAGAAGGTACCCCTTGACGGAACAATACTTGAAGGTAACGCCATGATGGACACATCTGCACTTACTGGAGAGTCGGTACCACGATCAGCTGGTCCAGGAAGTGCGGTGTTAAGTGGTTTTATTAACCGGAACGGCGTAATTACTGTGCAAGTTACTCAGACCTTTGGAGAATCGGCCGTATCCAAAATACTGGAGCTAGTGCAGAATGCATCAAGCAACAAAGCTAAAACCGAGAACTTTATTACTAAATTTGCACGTGCCTACACGCCTGTAGTAGTGATCACAGCAGTTCTGCTGGCCATCGTTCCTCCACTGCTGATCAGTGGTGCGACTTTTTCGGATTGGATTTACCGTGCACTTGTATTCCTCGTAATCTCTTGTCCTTGTGCGCTTGTGGTCTCGATTCCACTGGGATTCTTCGGAGGGATTGGTGCAGCTTCACGCAGCGGTATTCTGATTAAGGGAAGCAACTACCTGGAAGCCCTAAATGATGTGAAGGTAGTTGTCTTTGATAAAACAGGAACGTTGACCAAGGGACAGTTTAAGGTTACGGGGATTTATCCGTCGGGTGGCAAATCTAAGGATGAATTACTGCGGACAGCCGCTTATGCGGAGAGCCATTCCAATCACCCGATCGCTGAGTCGATTCGGACGGCTTATGGTGAACAGATTTCTAAGGAAGCTATCTCCAATTACAATGAAATCTCTGGTCATGGTATCGAAGTAACTATCGAAGGCAAGACCGTATTTGCAGGTAACGCACGTCTGATGGAGCGTGAGGGAATTGCTTATGAGGTCCCAGAGCAGAGCGGTACCGTTGTTCACATTGCAGTAGATCATCAATATGAAGGTTATCTGGTGATCGCTGATGAAGTGAAGGAGGACTCACTGCAGGCCATTCAGCGCCTCAAAAAGCTGGGTATACGCAAGACGGTGATGCTGACAGGTGATGCTTCCGCCGTAGCTGAAGATGTAGGGAAGCAGTTAGGGGTAGATGAGGTACACGCAGAGCTTTTACCACAGCATAAGGTAGAGGCCATCGAGAAGCTGGATCGTGATAAGTCTCCACGCGAGAAGATTATTTTTGTCGGAGACGGAATTAATGATACTCCTGTACTGGCTAGAGCCGATGTCGGCATCGCTATGGGAGGACTTGGTTCCGACGCTGCCATTGAAGCAGCAGATATTGTAATTATGACCGATGAGCCTTCGAAGATTGCTGTAGCTATCGGAATTGCCAAGCGTACTCGAGCCATCGTATGGCAAAATATTATTTTTGCTTTAGGTGTAAAAGCTATATTCCTTCTGCTCGGTGCATTTGGGATTGCCACGATGTGGGAGGCAGTATTCTCAGATGTAGGGGTAACCGTACTTGCCGTACTGAACAGTATCCGAGCTTTAAAAGTGCAAGACGAGGGTTAAGAATCTTTGGTGTTTAAATAAATGATTTCAACAAAAGTAAGCTTTAGGATTCCGGTTTTAGGGGTCTTAGGGCTTATTTTTTTTATTCTCCAGCAAAGAATTTGTCTATTTTTGCCGATATAGAAGATATATCCACATCAGGAGATATTATAACAAATGGAGTGAGGAGGCTATTTCATCGTGAATGAAAATGAAATGAAAGGAAACAAGATGAAAAAAATGAGAAAAAATGTAACGAAGAGAAAAGCGACGTCAATTCAACTTAAGTGGTCATCTGTTATATTAGCTATTGCAATCGTGCCGCTCATGGTGGCGACCATATTTTTACTTGATTATTTCGGCAATGTCACACGCACAGACAGTGAGCAAATGGCGCAGGACACCATTAATACGAACACATTCCGGATGGATGAGTGGCTATCCAACAAAACCTCGTCCGTAAAGGATCTGGTGTCCCAGCATCCTGAGTTCGATTTTACAAATCCGGCAAGTATCTTCCCTGTGATAGAAGTGCTGGAGGAAAGTGACAGTGAGACAGAAGGTTACAGTGTCATTAGTAAAGACGGCCAGTTAACCAATATGATGAACATGACCGCAAATGTAGCAGATGCGAGCTATTTCTTGAAAGCGAAAGAAACACATGCGCCTGTGTTGGGGGAAATGTCCTATCTGGAGCAGCTTGATAAATATATCATTCCAATCGTAGTTCCTGTCATGGATAAGGATAAGCAATTTATGGGAGGTATTGTCTTCTCAATTACTCCTGAAGTTCTTGCCCAAATGAGTAATGAAATTACTATGGCGGATACCGGATTTGGATATGTAATCTCAAATGATGGCATGTATTATACTTATCCAGACGTCAGTCGTATGGGCAAAAAAATTACCGATTACGCTAAAGAGCCGGCTCTTCAGAAGGTCGTTGACAAGATTTTGAGCAACAAAGAGGGGTCCGAAACTTATAAGGGCGAAGATGGTAAGAAAGTCATTACATACTTTAAGACAATTCCAGATACTGATCTGAAGCTTCTTGTAACAGTGCCGGAGAAAGAGGTTTTTGCTAAAGTGACCTCTGCACAAAGAACAGCAATGTTCATCTTACTGGCAGTTATACTTGTCATAATTTTTGTTTCACTGTACCTTACTCGTCTTATCGTTAGACCCATTAAAGCTATTTCCTCGACTATGAAAAAGGTGGCAGAGGGTCATCTGAATGAGAGGGTTAAAGTGCAGTCCGGAGATGAGATCGGCGAGATGAGTCAAAATATCAATGATATGATTGAGACACTCTCCGGTATTGTCAACAAGATTGATACAACAGTAGTGGAGGTTACTTATTCCTCAGAAGGAATGCTGAAATCGGCTCAACGTTCGTCCTATACTTCAGCAGAGGTTGCCACAGTTATCCAAGAAGTAGCTCAAGGAATGGAAGAGCAATTTAGAGGGTCCGAGCAATCCGCAAGAGCAACGGAAGAGATGGCCGTAGGTTTGCAACGTATTGCTGAGTCCTCTGCAGCGGTATCAGATCAGGCTGAGACAGTCAACTCAGAAGTAGAGAGTGGTTATTTGGAAATTCAATCTACACTGCAACAGATGGCTGTTATCAGTTCCACAGCTAATCAGACTGCCGAGATGATTGGGAAATTAAGTGAGCAATCGGAACAAATCGGACAAATTGTGGATGTAATTTCTGAGATATCCAATCAGACAAGCTTATTATCTTTGAATGCTTCTATTGAGGCTGCCAGAGCTGGAGAACATGGTCGTGGCTTCGGTGTAGTTGCGAATGAGGTGAAGAAGTTAGCAGAGCGGACGAACAGTTCCATCATTAGTATAGTGGAGCTAATCGGCGGCATTCAGTCTTCAACAACAAGTGCAGCGGATTCCATGAAGAAGAGTATTGAGGAAATTGGCGATGGAATGGGGAAAATGCAAAACGTCGGTGTTTCCTTTGATCATATCCGTTCTTCGATCCGTGAAGTATCGTCGCAAATACAGGATGTGTCAGCAATTAATGAAGAGATGTCAGCCGGCACGGAAGAAATAACGGCTTCTATATCCGATATGCTCGGAATAGCTAAAGAATCTGCTGAGAATGCTCAGGCGGTGTCCTTAGCTTCAGCGGAGCAGACAGAGATTATGAAGGATGTCGTGTCCTCAGCGGAATCACTTAATGAAGTGATGTCTGTGCTGAAAGAAGAAATCGAAAAGTTTAAAAAGTAGGAGATAAACTGAGATTCATCTCCTAATAATACAAAAAATCGCTCTCTGGGAGCTGGCGGGTGATCTCACCAATTCCCAAAGTAGCGATTTTTTTTATGAATTAAACGCTGTCTTCCAGCTGTAGGCTCTCGATGCCTGCACGTACAATGTTGCAGGAGTGGTTCAATTTCTGGGTTTCCTCTGTATTTAAATTAAGCTCCAGCAGCTCTTGAATCCCAGTGTTGCCTATGATGGCGGGCACGCCCGTGCATACACCACTATGTCCGTACTCTCCATCCAGAATGGCCGATACGGCGATAATTTTGTGCTCATCATTCAGGATCGAACGGGTAATGTAGGCAAGTGCGCTGCCAATCCCGAAATGTGTGGAGCCTTTACGGGTGAAAATTTCCCAGCCGGCATCTTTTGTCTTGCGGGAGATATCCTCCAGATCCAAATGCGGGAACCGCTCGCGATGCTGATCTAAAATTTGCAGAATAGGCTTGCCGCCAATTGTTACATGGGACCAAGCTACAAATTGGGATTCGCCATGTTCACCTAAGGCGTAGCCATTAACACTGCGCGGGTCAATGGAGAACACATCGGAGAGCAGGGTTTTTAGGCGCGACGAGTCAATGGAGGTCCCGGTACCAATAATTCTGTGGCGAGGCAGACCTGATATTTTCCAGACCATATAAGTGACAATATCGACCGGATTAGCGGCGACTACGAATATTCCATCAAATCCCCCAGCCATGATGTTGGTAATGATTTCTCGAGTAATAACCGCAGAGGCTTCCAATACGTCAAGTCGGGTCTGCCCGGCTGTTGGATTAGCACCAGCGGTTAAGATAACGACATCCATTTTTGCACAATCGCTATAGGTTCCGGCATACACCTTTGTGCGTGTGCTTGTGAAATCCATACAGTGCGAGAGATCAAGTGCTTGTGCCATAGCCCGATCATAGGTGCGGTCGATCATCATAATTTCGTCGCAAATGGCCTGATTAACCATGGAGTAAGCACAGCTTGAACCCACCATTCCGGCCCCGACGATGGCTACTTTTCTCGATTTACTTTTCAATTGCCTTGTCCTCACTCTCTAAAAGTTATACGCAGTATAGGCTTCCAAATGATATTTATTTCAGCATTAAGGTCTTTTGGAAGCTTATCGTTAGGTATGCTTATAGTTTAACGTATCCCTTCGCAAGTTACCTGACATCGGACTTGCAAAGATTATATTTTTTCTGTTTAATGCTGGATAGGTGACATGATGAGTTAGTTATTTCAGGAGATCTATCCCTATAGTGTATGTAAAGTGCTTAAAGAGGATGTAATAAGAGGATGGCTAATTGATGTCAGAAAAGGGTGAAAAGTAGAAAAAAGCAGAGGAGAACATAAGCTTGAGTTACAAGAGGTAAGAAGTCATCTCAAGGATATCGGGTAAGAACCCTGAGATGGCTTCTTAGGATTATTATTGATAATCATGGCTGCGGCAGCAGACTCACCGAGGAGGTCATAGCCTTATAACGCTTGAACATAAAAAATCTCCAATGAACAATCATGCCGAAGGCTAAAATAAAGAACAAACCACCGGACTGTGGAATAGACACATAACGGTTAATAAATTCATGGAGTAAAGTGCGGACTAGAAGAAGTCCGAGCAGGATAAACGCAAAGCTCTTGGAGCGTTGAGCGTAAATTTGTCCATCACGTTGTTCAAAGTGGGTGCTGCGTATAAGAGGATACGCGAAGATGAACCAGCCAATCAAAAAGGCGACTGCCGCCCACCATAATGGGAATCTGACCGCAGGTGCCACAAACATGGCAAAACCCGTCGACATACCGAGAGGTGGAATCCATATTTTTCGAATAGTAACCGGACGTGCGCTTGCTTTTAGACGAATGAAAATAACCATCAGCGCCATGAACAAAGCCCCTAATGTGGAGCCAATATGTAGAAGCGAGGGGTTTATGTTACCCATGATACACGACCTCTCTATGATTTCAGTCACTTGTATCTTCATTATAACAGAAAAACGATGGCAAAACATTGAAGTGTATTGGCTCCATCCCCGCAACAATTCCAGCAGAGGAATTTGTTCTTAAAGGAACGATACATACAAAAATCCCCGCCAGAGCATACTCTGACGAGGATTTATTGATGTGAATATTATTATCTCATCTCAGACTTACGAACGGCTGCGTCCACTTGTCGAGCGAAGAATAAGGCTCACGATAAAGATCAGCACAACGGCACCGATCAAAGAAGGGAAGAAGTAGAAATCACTTACTTTAGGTCCCCAGCTTCCCAGAAGCACGCCACCCAGCCATGAACCGATAATACCAGCGATGATATTACCGATAACACCACCAGGAATATCTCTGCCCATAATCAGACCAGCCAACCAACCAATAACCCCACCAACGATTAACATCCATAGAAAACTCATGTTACTTCAACTCCTTCGTTTTGTTGTTTGCGATGTCTACTATTAACCTTTGTGACCATCTTTAAACCACATGGAAAAACTTACTTCTTCCGGAATGGTTAGGAAGTAGGCTCTAAATGCAGTTTCGATAATGTATTACAACTATAAACATGCTATAGTGAAAAAATATTATAAAATTATGAGTAAACCCCTATTAGTAAAGGGTAAGTAAGAAGTAATACAATACATAAAAGATAAAGGAGCCACTATTATGGAACGGGCTAATGAGGCATTGTTTTATGTAGGAACGTATAACTCTGAGAACGAGAAGGCGATTCAGTTATGTGCGCTTAGTCTTTTGTCGGGGGAAATGAGAATTCTTGAGGGTACCGAGGGAATTGAGAATCCATCGTTTTTAGCTGTGAATAAAGCAGGCAGCGTGTTGTATGCAGTTAGTGAGAAGGATCAAGGTGAGGTTTACGCATATGCAATTGATCCTGCAACTAAAGCGTTGCAATCACTTGGAAGTCGTCCTACGGAAGGTGGCGCTCCTTGTTATGTCTCCATTAGTCCTAAGGAAGATTACATATTCGTCTCCAATTACTCGGGAGGCAATGTTAATGCTTTTCCTGTAAATGAAGATGGTTCGCTTCAAGAGATGTCCGACCAAGTAAAACATGTGGGTTCAGGCATTCGTGAAGACCGTCAGGAGGCTCCGCATCCGCACTCTGTCATTCCGGACGCAAGTGGTAGACATGTGCTGGTGTGCGATTTGGGACTAGATCAAATTGTGATCTATCGCCCTGAAGAGGGCAAACTGGTAAAACATCGTGAGCTTAATCTGCCACCTGGTTCAGGTCCACGTCATCTGGCGGTGCATCCCTCTGGACAATGGATCTACCTGGCGAATGAACTGAATTGTACAGTAACGGCATTTGCTAATGATGAACAGGATGCAAATCTAAATGTTTTACAGCATCTTAGCACGCTTCCTGATAATTATACTGCCGGTAGTGACGATACAGCTTCCGATATTCATGTCTCCCCTTGTGGCAGATTCCTGTATGTCTCCAATCGGGGACAAGACAGTATCGCCCTGTTCCATATCGATGAATTAACGGGTCTGCTTGAAGCAGTGGATTGGCAGGGTACCGGCGGGCGTACTCCGCGTAACTTTGCAATTATTGGGGATAAGCTGCTTGCTGCTAATCAGAATAGTGATAATATTACCTCGTTCTCCATCGATAGTGAGAGTGGCAGATTAATCCCTACAGGAAATGAATTGGAAATGAAGTCACCTGTTTGTGTGCAAGCGTTGTAGGCTGAGACTAGGTTATTGTATGTCGTAAAAATAAGGGCTATTCCCGTATCCATTCATTTTTTCGTGAGTGGAGGTTGGGAATAGCCCTATTTTGCAAATGAAGACCTAAGGATAATAGCAAGTGATTTTTTAAAATGTATTTCGGATACCTAAATCGTAAAAACCGATGTCATCCAGCATGATCCGGTCGCCTTCTTCATCAAGATAGAAGGTGATTTCCGTCAGGTTGTCAGGATCCAGCTCTGGTTCTTCCTCTTGAAATTGTTCGAACGGCATCTCGTAGGTTTGAAATACAGCTTCGGAAAGGTCACCGTATTTGCCATCGTTTATCCGCTCTTCAAGCCATGGGAATAACGTGAACTGAGTTTGTGGAAGCGGCAGTATGTCCATTACTTCATCCAGCGCCAAGCGGGCTGAGGTATCATTATGGTCAGTTAACTCCACCTCAACCTTTGGAGGTAGTGGAACATCCATTTCTTCACTAATGTCACCATTCAGATTTGCCATAGAGAACGTAAGGCCATCTGCCCCTAAAAGAGCAGTTTCAGTACGGACACTGTCGTTAAGCTTAATGTTGTAATAAGCTTCTTCGTTTTTGCTGGCTGTGCGTTCAAGGACAACACCATAGGTGGCTTTGCTTTTTGACTCCCGGTCTTTAGCCAGCTCTTCTGACCAAGAAACACCCGATGCTTCTGCTGTTCCCAGTTCTACTGTGTTTTTGTTGCGGTCATCGTCGAATGTGGCTACAGGACGATATCCCCCGCTTTGGAATCGATTGTAGTAGGCGGTATCTGGTAACCACTTCAGCCCGCTGCGATAATCCCGGAACAAGCTTTGGTATTCCTCTTTTTCATGCAAGGTGGTCTCCAAGAAAGCTGATACATAGACCTTAGCGATTTGCCGTTGTTTGTCTGCATCTATGATTTGTGCCCGATTTAAAAAGAGTCCAGCTGGCAAGGTCTGATCATACCCGCCCCAATCGCTGTTGAATTGACTGTGATTGGCGTCCGCAATATACAGCGAGCTTTTGAAAGCAGATGATCCTTGGGAATAGGAGGTACGTATATATTGCCGATCACCATAGAAATCATGTACATCTCCATCGCGGGCTCCCTGGAGGGTCAAATAATTGATGTCTTTGAGACGGGCTTGCTGGTCATCTATCGTTTTGTCCGTTGGTGCAAGCGCGATTACAGAGGTTATATTAAAGCGATTAACTGCCGCCATCACCGGATCATCCTTGAACCAACGAGTGGCATCCGCGGCCATAGCTACGGCTTGTCCTCCGCGGCTATGGCCGAGCAGGGCGGTTTTTGTGAAATCTATTTTCTGATAAAAAGGACTGCCCGGATCATCTGAAAAATCTGCTAGCTGCTCTAAATGTTTCAGTAGGATCCAAGTCCGTACTTTAAAATCATTGTCCGGAATACCGGACCAAGCAGAATAATTCAGGAAATTCTCATCGAGCGAGATCGCGATAAATCCCCGGCTTGCCAATAGTTCGCCGAGATAAGCGTACCCGCCATCAGAGTAATCTTCCATCATATGATTGCCGTGCACCATCAGTACTACTGGATATGGACCTTCGCCTTCTGGCATCCATACGCGACCATTCAAGGGAAGTGCCTTATAATCGAAACCCCAGAATAAAGTGCGCAGCTTTGACCAATCCTTAATATAAGCAGAAGCATCGGCCGTAGAGGATATCAAGCTTGTATCCTTACCGTATTCGGCACGATGTAGATCGGTACCACTGGCATAGGTGAAGGTCTGATAAGCTAGATTACCTGGTTTTCCAGGATCGGAGGCTGTAATTGGAACAACTTCCGTATCGTTGATGTCGACCGACTCTGAAATAGGCAGTTCTTGCACTCCGCTTGCCAGCGCAAGTGGGGAAAAAGTCACTGCCACTGTTAGCAGAAGTCCTAATGTTATTCTTTTGCTGCGGAGCAGGCCAATGGCTAATCCGCCTAGTGCTCCTAGCAGTGCAAGCACGACCGCAATGACAACCGCAGCCTCAATTTCAAAATCTGCATAATATAAGATTAGTAGAATAGCTCCAAAATCACTCAATACACAGCCTGCGAATAATCTTGGGATACGCAGTCCGGTCAACGCTAGCAGAACAGCCAAGATATTGCCGGAAATCGCCAGCAGGACAGTGCCTGCACCTGCAGCAAGAGCGATATCGGTAGGTTTACCTAATCCAGTAGGAATGCCTAACACGGCAGTACTAAAGGCTAAAAAGCATACTATCCACAGACCGGCTATAGCTGTTCTCCAAACTGCTGTATCGTAACGGTAGGTTCCCCTAATTCTTCGTCCAATTTCTTGAGCCATACGTCTGTGGAGCCGCGGTTTCAACGGCGCAGGGACGTACTCTAAATCCATACCCATGACTCTCTCCCCTGACATAAAGCGGTAATTTCTCTTAACCCATAAGCTGTAGCAATAATATTACTTTATAGCATCAATAACAAGTGGATCTTACAGGAACCGACCCCATAGCTTGTATGGTGTGGTGTGTGTGAGTTTTCTTTGACATAGGCTGGAAAAAAAGGTTTGACACAGTTAAAGGGTTTCAGTATTATATCCATATAAACCAACTAAGTAGATAGGAATAATTGAAGAAAGTTCTTACCGTACGAACGGAGGAACGCCTGCATTAGGCTCGCAGACACGGTCTTAGGACCGGTTTGACCTGCCATACGTAGGCTTTCCTCCGTTCTTTTTGTGTTACCCAAGGGTTTGTCTGGTACGAAAAAACATGGGGGAGTGGAAAAGATGAAGAAAAAGATGAATAAAGGGCTTCTTGTAGGGTTTAGCTTGTTGCTGACGGCAGGGCTTACTGCTGCTTGCGGCAGCAATAACAATAACGGCAATAGTGCTAGTCCGGCAACAGACGCACCAGAAACAACCAATTCAGCGGAGGCCACAAATGCGGCTGAAGCCACCAAAACTCCATCTAAAGATCCAGTAGAACTACTGAACGTATCTTATGACCCTACTCGCGAATTGTACGAGAATTATAATAAAGCTTTTGCTGCCTATTGGGAGAAAGAAACAGGACAGAAGGTCACCATTAAACAATCCCACGGTGGATCGGGGAAACAAAGCCGTGCTGTGCTTGATGGCCTGGAAGCGGATGTTGTGACATTAGCACTTGGTTATGATATTGATGCCTTGCAGGAAAAGGGACTGATCAACGAGGGCTGGCAAAGTAAATTCGATCATAACAGCTCGCCTTACACCTCGACTATCGTGTTCCTTGTACGCAAAGGGAATCCGAAAGGAATCAAGGATTGGCCAGATCTGCTCAAAGAGGGCGTAGAGGTTATTACACCAAACCCGAAAACATCAGGTGGAGCACGCTGGAACTACTTGGCGGCTTGGGGTTATGCACTAGACCAGAACAATAACGATGAGGCTAAGGCTGAGGAATTTGTAAAAGAACTGTTCAAGCATGTGCCAGTGCTGGATACCGGCGCGCGTGGATCTACGACAACGTTTGTGGAACGTGGAATTGGTGATGTGCTGATCGCATGGGAGAATGAAGCCTATTTATCCGTGGAAGAGCTGGGACCAGACAAATTTGATATCGTGAATCCTTCGGAGAGCATTCTGGCTGAACCGCCAGTAGCTATAGTAGAGAAGGTTGTGGACAAAAGAGACACGCGTGAGGTATCCGAGGCGTACCTGAAGTATCTCTATAGTGAAGAGGGACAAAAAATCGCGGCTGAGAACTATTACCGTCCTACATTAGATAGTGTGAAAGAAGAATACAAAGATAAGTTCCCGGAAATCAAGCTGTTTACATTGGCTGACAAATTCGGAACCTGGAAAGAAACGCAAGAGAAGCATTTTAATGATGGCGGGATCTTTGACAAGATTTATGTGCCGGGTGCCAAATAACAGATGAATGAAATGCAGGATATGATCATTGAGATTTGTCCCGGTAGGGGCTGATCGGCTAAAAGGCCGAAGGCGAGAAAGGATGAATAGGGGATGAATGTCACCACTACGGCTGCACCAGCAGCAACGCGGCGCAAAATACTGCCCGGCTTCGGGCTGACGATGGGCTACAGTGTTTTATACCTGAGTCTAGTGGTTCTACTGCCACTTTCGGCGCTACTGTTCAATTCTACAGGTCTGAGCTGGGCGAAATTCTGGGATGTAGCTACGGACCCGCGGGTATTAGCTTCGTATCGTGTGAGCCTGTCGACAGCTGCTGCGGCTGCTTTTGTAGATGCAATTCTAGGTCTTTTGCTGGCGTGGGTACTGGTACGTTATGAATTTCCGGGCAAAAGAATATTTGATGCGCTGATCGATCTCCCGTTTGCCTTGCCGACAGCTGTAGCTGGTGTCTCCTTGACGGCGCTCTATGCAGGCAATGGCTGGATTGGGTCTTGGCTTGAGCCGCTGGGATTAAAGGTGGCATTCACTCCGCTCGGGATTACCTTGGCTTTGATGTTCATCGGCATACCGTTCGTTGTCCGGACGGTGCAGCCGGTGCTGGAGGATTTGGACAGAGATATGGAGGAGGCTTCGGCAACCCTTGGCGCAGGCCGCTGGAGAACCTTTCGTTCAGTAGTTCTGCCTGAGCTGTTTCCGCCACTGCTAACAGGTTTTGCTCTAGCTTTTGCTCGGGGCATCGGTGAATTCGGCTCCGTCGTGTTCATCTCCGGTAACATGCCGATGAGGACGGAGATTGCTCCGCTGCTTATTATGTCTAAACTGGAGCAATATGATTATGCCGGAGCTACCGCCGTAGCCCTGCTATTGCTCCTCATCTCTTTCTTAATGTTACTTGTTATTAACACACTTCAGCGCTGGGTTCGTAAGACTTCTCGTTGAGGTAATTGCCATGACAGCAGACGTCCGAACATGTTCAAACTTACTCGGAGACACTCGATATCTGCCGTCGATACTGAATTTTCCAAGCTATCTTGTCTTCGTAAAACCCTTTAAAGGAGGAATAATTTTGGCCGGTACCGTCCCTCTCCATACCCCCCGGCTACAAAAGAATGCGTCCTCGTCCGCGACAACGGAAACCCCAATTGTAAAATGGGTGTTGATCGGAGCGGCTGGGCTAGTCCTTTTTTGGCTGATTGCTCTGCCATTAGTTGTTGTGTTAACCGAGGCACTTAAGAAGGGCTGGGACGTATATATTGCTGCCCTGACTGATCCGGATGCCCGCTCAGCGCTGCGATTGACGCTGCTTGTTGCGGCGATAACTGTGCCTCTGAATACCTTTTTTGGTGTAACAGCGGCGTGGGCTGTAACCAAGTTCCGTTTCCGCGGCAAAGGGTTTCTGATCACCTTGATTGATCTCCCTTTTGCAGTCTCGCCAGTCATCGGCGGCCTAATCTTTGTACTCGTCTTCGGAGCAAACGGATGGTTTGGCCCTTGGCTGAGCGCCCATGATATTAAGATCGTATTTGCGCTTCCGGGTATCGTGCTAGCCACGTTGTTTGTGACGTTTCCTTTTGTAGCGCGTGAGTTAATCCCGCTGATGGAGGATCAGGGTACACAGGAGGAAGAAGCGGCAATTACACTCGGCGCACATGGGTGGCAAATCTTTTTCAGAGTCACGCTGCCTAATATTAAATGGGGGTTACTATACGGCATTATTTTGTGTAATGCGCGGGCCATGGGTGAGTTTGGTGCGGTTTCTGTGGTGTCCGGGCATATCCGTGGGGAGACGAATACGCTGCCGCTGCATGTTGAGATTTTGTACAACGAATATCAATTTTCAGCATCTTTTGCAGTAGCTTCTTTGCTCCTGTTATTGGCTTTGGTAACGATGATTATTAAAAGCTGGTTGTCGCGAAAAAATGCCCATTGACATGACTTTTAGTTCCATGCTAAGTTAATTCATAGTATACTGGTTGGTAATAACGGAATTGAGGAAAAAAGGAATTTAGGCGGATATAATCCTTTGGTGAGAAAGGGAGGCTAGAGAATGGCTAAACCGCTGAAAGTGGACGATTTATGGCTTACGCGGATTGCAGGACTTCTGGATGATATGGAATTTGGCTCATTGCATATTGTGGTTCATGAAGGTCAGATTGTTCAGATGGAGCGTACGGAACGCAAACGGTTTGAGAATAGCAGTGGCAACGCAAATGGACGTTATATTGGTGAAAGCGGCAGCCGGCGGGCCGATTCTCAATCGGCGGGACGTTGATTCAATCTCTGGGCAATTATAAAGGTATATATCATCTTTTTGGATAAAAGATTATGGAGTTGTCACATAAGCCACAAAATGGCTGCTGGGGCAACTCCTTTTTCTTCGTATGCTTGATATTTGGCACGTATGACGCACCATATGTCGCACCCCATCGGACTCAGTTGACACTAAACGCAGTATTATGCCACATTTGCCCCGCTAACGGACCGCATAGCTGCTATTGGCATAAAAAACACCACATATGGACCTGATTCTAAGCAATAACGTCCCTGGAGTCCGAAACCACGCTCCAAAAGCTGAAAAGGCGCAAATAACGTCATCTGGGTCCGTAGATCGCAGGAATGATGATTGTTGAAGCAGACCGCTCATGAGTAAAAACACAGCAATATGTCATCTGGGTCCGTAGGTCGCAGGAATGATGATTGTTGAAGCAGACCGCTCATGAGTAAGAACACAGCAATATGTCATCTGGGTCCGCAGGTCGCCGGGAATGATGAGTGTTGAAGCAGACCGCCTACCAGTAAGAACACAGCAAGATGTCATCCGGGTTCGTAGGTCGCCGGAAATGATGAGTGTTGAAGCAGACCGCTCATGAGTAAGAACACAGCAATATGTCATCTGGGTCCGTAGGTCGCAGGAATGATGAGTGTTGAAGCAAACCGCCCATGAGTAAGAACACGGCAATATGTCATCTGGGTCCGTAGGTCGCAGGGAATGATGACTATTGAAGCAGACTGCCTACCAATAAGAACACAGCAAGATGTCATCCGGGTTCGTAGGTCGCAGAGGATGATCTGTCTTTTTACGACTTTTACAAATGATTCGGCCCGTGGGATAGCTACATATTTTGATGACGCAGTACGTTTGTTAATAACGAGGGGCTTGGCGTGAGGCGGATACGCCCTCCATCAACAGGATGAACGCAGTAATGGCGTGCATAATCCAACCAACGATCGGAACAAAAGCTAAAATCGAGGTGATAATGCCCAGAACGTTACCCATGAATGGTTTATGCTCTCTTTGCAGCACAACAACGGCTACAGCATGAAGCAAAAAGGCAATGGCCAAAGGGACCCAACCATTAGCAATGATAAAGAGTCCGCCAATCAACGGCAGAGCCAGAAAAGCTTCATAAAGGCATGTTCCCCATTTGAACAGCTTGGCTACAGGAGACATAATGCTTCACCCACCCTTTTATAAATATTGTTACAGATACTATTCCACACAGTCAGTAAAGGAATTCAAGAATATAATGCTTATCCCTCAGTTTCAAAAACATCCCTAGCAGTGAGCCTTGCCTGTGAACCATGCAGTCGTATATAGTGGGAACAGCAATGCTGAACGGAGGAGTGCGGATGGAAACAACAAGTAAGCTTGATATACGCCATGAACAGCCTTCAGTGGAACAGTATTTGGCGCTGAGAAAAGAAGCTGGGCTGAGTGAAATGAGTGTGGAAGGTGCAGCGATCGGTTTGCCTTGTTCTATTTTTGCGGTAACTTTGTATGAGGAGAATAACTTAATCGGGATGGGACGGGTGATTGGCGATGGGGGATGCTTTTTTCAGGTCACGGATATCGCGGTCAAGCCTTCACATCAAGGACGAGGTTTGGGAAAGCTGATCATGCGGGAAATTAGAGAGTTCCTTAATACTGTACCGGACAAGGCTTATGTAAGTCTGATTGCAGATGGAGAAGCCTTGAAGCTCTATGCACAATATGGATTTGAATCGGTTATGCCACGTTCTCAGGGAATGTTTTTGCGTCGCTAAGCTAAGGCGAATTCATGCTGCTTTTTTAGTAGAGAGTGCCCCTTGTATTGGTTAAGGGGTTTTTGGTCTGGAAGTGGAGTAGTAGGTGCGATCTGGTTTCGATTGGATCTCAGGGGATAAATAATGTTTAAAGGCTGTAAGGGAAAAGCTATTCAGATGAGCATCAGAAAAATAATTGAGCAGAAGGCTGCACGATAATGGTCTTGCTCGTAGAATGTGAGGAACAACAAGATGGATGTTGTAATATTGGGCGCTTCAGGAACGATTGGAAAGGCAATTGTACAGGAGGCATTAAAAAGAAAACACGAAGTAACAGCTGCGGTACGCAATCCAGAGTCAGTAACTCTCGAACACGAGCGTTTACATGTAACAACGGTGGATATTCTTGATCCGGCTTCAGTAGCGGCTGCGGTCCGTGGTCATGAAGAGGTAATCAGTGCTTATGGACCAGGAGCGGGCCACGAGCAGGATCTGATTACGGCGGCAAAAGCGTTGGTGGAGGGTATGCAGACGGCAGGGTTAAATCGGCTGTTGGTTGTTGGAGGTGCAGGTAGCTTAAAGACTGAAACTGGAGAGCTGCTGATGAATACACCGGATTTTCCTGAAGAGTTTAAACCAGTTGCAGAGGCGCATGCGCAGGCTTATGAGATTTACAAAAATACAGAATTGAATTATACGTATCTCAGTCCTGCTGCGGTAGTTCATCCAGGTCGTCGTACAGGTCATTTCCGCATCGGATTGGACCGTCTTATTCTAGATGAGAATGGTGAAAGCAAGATTAGTGTGGAGGATTTCGCTGTAGCTATGGTGGACGAGCTGGAGGAAGGGAATTTTAGTCGGGCCAGATTTACTGTCGCTTACTGATATCAGACTTGCGCCGGACTTGCGCTCGGACTTGTATTTGGAATTGCCTGTGAAGCTTTGGAACGGTAGATAGCGGAAAGGGGCTAAATCATGTATCTGGTAACTGCTGAGCAAATGAGGCAGCTGGACAGCGAAACGATCCAGCAGCTGGGGATTCCAGCGATTGCGCTGATGGAGAATGCGGGAAGAGTTATCGCAGAGGAGATCATCGCGCTTTGCCGGGAGAGAGGCGGGGCAGGCTGCAGGAATGCAGCCGAAGGGAACGATGCCGGGCTAAAGGAGGCCGCGCTGGGTGACCCAGGCAAGGCATTTAAGGTCAGCGCAGATCATGCGCTGACGCTTGCCTCTGCCGCAGCCGAGCGATGGTTCATCCTCGTCGGCAAAGGCAACAACGGCGGCGATGGCCTCGCCGCCGCACGGTACCTTCGCGAGACCGGCATCGCCGTCACGCTCGTCTATGCGGTGCCGCCGGAGTCGCTCTCCGGCGAGGCCGCCCTGCAGCGCGATGCGGCTGCAGTCATGGGCCTGCCTGCCGTAGTATACGGCAGGCATCGGCTGGACCTTGCCGAGTGCAGCGGCATCCTGGATGCGCTGCTCGGCACCGGCGGCGCGGGAGCCCCGCGCGGCGCCTATGCGGAGCTGATTGCCGCAGCGAACAGCAGCGGCAAGGTCATTGTGTCCGCGGACATCCCCAGTGGTCTGAACGCGGACACAGGAGAGACGCATGAGCCTTGCATTCATGCGTCAGTGACGGTATGCCTCGCGTTTCTCAAGCGAGGCCTCCTGCAATACCCCGGTGCAGGCGCAGCGGGGCATGTCAAGGTACGGGCCATCGGCATTCCGACTGCTCTGACTCTTAACAGCGGTGTGCAGGTTCACCTGCTGACACCGGAAGTGCTGCATGCCCATCTGGGTGTCGATCTGGCCCGGCGGCGATCGCCTGAAGGCCATAAGGGGACTTATGGGCATGTACTCCTTGCTGCCGGCACCTTACGGATGAGCGGCGCCGGACTACTTGCAGCCCGTGCTGCGCTGCGCACGGGCTGCGGACTGGTGACGTGGGCGCTTCCTAAGAAGCTGTTACCTTCCGTCATCGGTGTTGTTCCTGAACTCATGCTGGCTGATGTAGGTGGCAGTGAAGAGGGAAACTGGAAGGCTGAGACCGCGTCCGAGCTACTGAAGTTAAGCGAAGAGCGAGATGTAATCGCTGTGGGACCAGGTCTTGGACGGTTCCCGGGTGATACAGATTGGCTTCGCAGTCTTTGGGAAGGCAGTGATTGCCCGCTGGTTATCGATGCGGATGCTTTAAATATTCTGGCTGACTCCGATTATAAGAGTTGGGCGCGGCGCCGTCATTCTGTAATTCTGACACCTCACCCAGGCGAAATGGCTCGCCTGGCTAACCTAACTACGGCTGAGGTCCAACGTGACCGAATCGGTCTGGCTATGGACTATGCCAAGGAGCATGGGGTTACACTTGTGTTAAAAGGAGCACATACCGTGATAGCAACTCCTGAAGGGCAAGCTTATGTAAATACCACAGGCCATCCCGGCATGGGCACTGGTGGAGCTGGTGATGTGCTAACGGGCATGATTTCCAGCCTGCTGGCTCAGGGACTTCATGCTACGCAGGCAGCAGCTTTTGGGGTATACCTGCACGGATTAGCAGGAGAGGGAGCAGCCCGTCAGCGGAATAATCCGGCGGCTATTATTGCCGGAGATATCATTGAAGCGCTTTGAGTATCCCTAATAAGGCTTATGACAGCAGTAAGCAGAGCAGTGGCAGAAATAGGGCGAATACTGGCAGCAACAGAGGAAACCTTTCTACACCAAGCTGGGTCACTCTGAGAAGGAGTAGTCCAAGGACTCCACCCAGACCCCATAGCAGATACTCTGCACCTTGTTCCGCTGCCAGCCATAGACCTGCACCAAAACCTGTGACGACATATACAGCAAGGGGCAGGATAGGGGATTTGGAGCGCAGAATACGCAGCAGTACATCTGCTACTAACGCCGCAGGCAATCCATAAGCATAAATGGCATAAGGAATCGATAGTGGCCAGCCTTCAGGAATTCCATCGGATTGTGGAAATCCAAGCATAAGTAAGGTAATAAGGACGTAAGTTAGCCCTGCGCAGGCTAATTTGGTTAATGCGTACATGCCACTGCTTAGGCGGACAGAAGAGATATCATAATCATTTATCTTATTCATTTGATATACATTCCTCTCGTGGTGTAATGCATCAGCTGGTGACCATGTCTCCACCATTGACATGAATACATGTCCCGGTAACATACGAAGAATCCGGTCCCGCTAAATAAAGATAGGCTCCTGCTAACTCATATGGCTGTGCGGCACGTTTAAAGGGTGTATCCGTCCCAAATACACTAACCTCATCTGCAGAGTAGCTGGAGGGAATTAGTGGTGTCCATACAGGTCCGGGAGCTACGCTATTGACACGAATGCCAGAGTCTACGAGTGATAAGGCTAAAGAGCGGGTAAAGGAGACGATCGCACCTTTAGTTGAGGAATAATCTATAAGCTCTTTATTTCCTTGATAGGCAGTAATGGAAGCAGTGTTGATGATGGCTGCGCCTTTTTTTAGATGTGGAAGTGCGGCTTGTGTCAGGTAAAAGAATGGAAATATATTCGTCTGAAACGTTTGGTAGAGCTGTGCTTCCGTGATATCCAGAATACTTTTTTGCGGATACTGGACACCATGATTGTTGACGAGGATGTCCAGCTTGCCAAAAGTGCGAAGGGTATGATCCACAGCCTTGAAGCAGTTTTCCTTATGGCGTAAATCAACTTCGATCCGCAAACAACGTTGCCCTAATTCTTCAATTCGCCGCTGAGTGACCTCTGCATCTGAAGCTTCGTATAAATAAGCTATAGCGACATCTGCGCCTTCCTTTGCAAAAGCAATGGCCGCCGCTTTACCAATTCCGCTGTCGCCTCCGGTGATGAGCGCAATTTTTCCTTTTAGCTTTCCACTGCCGGTGATCTCCGGATTTTCACTGATGGGGCGAGGATTCATTAGACTCTCCAGACCAGGCTGACGGTCTTGGTGCTGTGGGGGAAACGCAATAGGCTGTTCCATACATATCGTTTGTTCCCCATAATAGGGGTAGGTGGGGTTCATTTTTACATACACTCCTCCTTGCCTTCTATCTTCCGTATATTTCTATGCATGCGCCTAGAAAAGCGTGCGCTGTTATCCGGTCCTGCCTGTGTTAATACCTAGTCGAGGGAGCGTTTGTCAGAGATGAATGATTGGCAAAACATAGATTATCTGAATCGTGGAACTCCAGTCCAAAAAGAGGTCTATACCCTGTTAAGAAAATTAAATATTATGAGTTTGCTGGCCGACTATAACCCGGTGCTGGTTGGCACAGTGCCGCTTGGAATTCAGGTGAAGGGCAGCGATCTGGATATTATTTGTGAGGTGCATGATTCCGTAAAGTTTACGGACATTGTTAGTCGATATTTCGGAACCATGGATGAGTTTACTAGTGTATCGCGTGTGGTTGATGGGGTCCCACGAACGAAAATTAACTTTATGGCCGGTGGCTGGCCTATAGAACTGTTTGGGCAGCCGCGACCCACAGCTCTGCAGAATGGTTACTTACATATGATCATTGAAGCGGAAATTCTAGCTCAGCTGGATAATGATTTTCGCCAGCAGATCATTACAATGAAAACAAACGGGTGGAAGACCGAACCTGCCTTCGCGCAAGTGCTGGGCTTGGAAGGTGACCCTTATGAAGCGCTGCTGATGCTGGAAAAGCTTCCGCGGAGTGCTCTTTATGCTTTTTGTCATTCTATACAAGCGAGGGGATAGACATGAATTATCGAGAGATGATTGCGGATGATTATGAAGCTGCCCACCAGCTATGGGAAAATACAGAGGGAATGGGACTTAGTGAAGCGGATTCGAGACTGGAGATTACGCGTTATCTGGAGCGTAATGCTGGCTTCAGCCAGATCTGCGAGAATGAAGACGGCCGGATTGTAGGAACTGCATTGTGTGGACATGATGGGCGAAGAGGTTATATGTATCATGTTGCAGTTAGTAATGACTGCCGAGGCATGGGCATCGGGCGTGAGCTTGTAAAGCGTTGCCTCGGTAATTTACATGCAGCTGGTATCGCAAAATGTCATCTGATGGTGATTGGAACCAATGAACAAGGAAGAGGATTCTGGGAAGGGATAGGCTGGCAGTATAGAGGTGGAATTATGTTATACTCCCAGGATATCTTGTGATACATAAGATGCGAAATGAAAATACTATCTAAGTAAAATATCATTAGATTAGAAGTGGATATATCACAGCAAATGTAACGGTGAACTCCGACTGCCAGTGCAGTATACTATATATGAGTTTGATAATTGCCTATTTTGCAGGCAGGAGGTCTTTTATGCGTTTCAAAGATGTGTTTTCAATTATTGGTCCGGCCATGGTCGGGCCTTCAAGCTCGCATACAGCCGGTGCGGCACGGATCGGAAGGGCTGCAAGGCAGGTGCTGGGTGAAGTGCCGCGTGTGGCAGAAGTGACGTTTTTTGGTTCTTTTGCAGCTACTTATCAGGGCCATGGCACAGACAGGGCTATTGTCGGAGGACTTTTGGATTACGCTACCGATGATCATCGGTTACCCGACTCTCTGGAGTTAGCGGCTGAAGCTGGGATGGAAGTATCTTTTGAGCAAGGAACGGGATTGTTTCCTCATCCTAACACAGTTAAACTGCATCTTATCGGACAAGAGACAGGAAGTGAGCTGACTTTAACGGGGACATCCATCGGTGGTGGAAACATTGAGATCGTCGATGTGGATGGTTTTGGAGTAAAGCTTACGGGAATGTATCCGACGGTATTGATTCATCATATGGATTATTTAGGTGTTCTGGCGAGTGTTACAGAAGTGATGCGTAACGGACAATTTAATATAGGGCATATGTCTCTGGATCGGAAGAATCGCAGCGGTGCAGCCTTAACGGTACTGGAGCTGGATGAAGCTGCTACTCCAGAGCTTATTGAAGCGCTTAAAGCGCTCACTGCGGTGAAATCGGTGAAATTGGTTAATTTAAACGAGGGTAAGCAAGATGAGAAGGGGAAGGAAAGCTTAACATGAATTTTCAAACACTTAGCCAACTGGCTGTATTATGTGAGGAACGTGGCCTCACCATTGGAGCCCTTATGCTTGAAGAGCAAAGCGCGGAATCGGGACGTTCCAGTGAACAGGAATTTGCCACTATGCGTGAATATTATGGGGTGATGAAAGAGGCTGTTCATCGTGGGATGCATGAAGATACCACTTCGCGCAGCGGTCTTACGGGAATGGATGCCCAGCGTGTAGGAGCCTATAACGCAGCAGATGAACCATGCCTAGGTGGACCCGCTGGTCAAGCAATGGCCTATGCCTTGGCTGTGTCCGAGGTTAATGCCTCAATGGGCCGCATAATTGCTACACCTACCGCAGGTTCATGCGGAATTATTCCGGGTGTATTTCTCAGCTGCCAGGAACGGTTTGGCTGGGATGATGACTATATGGTTACCGGTTTGTTCGCTGCAGGAGCGATCGGTTATGTCATTGCCAACAATTCGTTTGTATCTGGTGCAGAGGGTGGCTGTCAGGCGGAGGTCGGGTCGGCCATCGGGATGGCGGCAGGAGCTTTAACCGAACTGCGTGGAGGAACGCCTGCACAAGCAGTGCATGCTGTTGGACTGGCGCTTAAGAACACATTAGGACTGATTTGTGATCCGGTGGGAGGACTTGTAGAGATTCCTTGTATCGTTAGAAACGGATTCGGTGCAGTGACCGCGCTCGCCGCCGCCGATATGGCACTAGCTGGCGTACGTAGCGTGATTCCTTCAGATGAAGTAATCAAGGTCATGCTTGAGGTAGGCTCAGCTATGCCAGAAAAACACCGCGAGACCGCAGGTGGCGGATTAGCACAGACACCTACCGGCCGCAAGATCATGCAGGATTTACGTAAAAAGAAGTGATTTTAGAGCATTTTGAAACGTTCCAACTGTTCCCATAATCCTTCCTTCCGAAGGATTTCTGCTTGTTTGGGTCCCAAAAGGTCAAAGTGGGGGAATGGCGAACGATTATGAATATATTTAGCCGGCAGTCCATTTTCCTCACACCAATATGTTAGTCTGGTTAGGTCACTACAGCCGACCTTGGTGACAGTAGTCATGCCGGGAAAACGCGGGTCTAGCCAGTAATGGGTTAAGAAAGCGATCTCTCCTGCGGAGACAGCCTTTTTCCAGCGGGTTAATTCTTCTCTGTTGATGCCAAAGGCCATTACGTCTCCTCCTTATGTAGTATAGTTGACAACATTATAACCCATTGAAAGGGGATTACATCATGAACGGACAGGTAAGAGCCGATATTCGTCCTGGGCTTGAAGTGGATATTGTGCTTAAGCAGGATCAGCCGACGGGTAAGCTAACACATGGAACGGTAAAGGATATTCTCACGAACTCACCTCGACATCCGCATGGCATCAAGGTGCGTTTAACCAGTGGACAGGTAGGACGAGTTAAGAATATTGTTGCTAACTAACAACAATAAACTTTACCTTTGATTTTTATAAAAAAGCGCCCCTAATCAACAGAGATTGGGGCGCTTTTCTTTTTTATCTGCTCATAAAATCCTCAACGGACTGATCGGCTTTGGTCTGATTACATAACGTACAAGCGCAAACGCAATTATCCGGAGTAGTATGGCCACCTTTAGCACGGGGGAGCAAGTGATCTATAGTGTCTCCATAGGAGCCACAGAAGTAGCAAGTATAGTTGTCTCTGGTCAATATATAAGCACGGAAATCCTTATTGCTGTAAATCCGGCGGATGGTTCGGCGATTCACTACGATAGCGGCATGTTCTCTGACTAGAGTAACTGCAAGCTCGTAGTCAATTTCCTGATGCCAGCGCCGTCCTTTATCACTGTGGCCACGCATTAGAATTTTCCCTTTGGCAGAGGGAATCAATTGCGTTGGATCTTCGGGACTCAGTTTCGCGCCTTGAGAATGAGAATGTTTCCTTCGTTGTTCCAAGCCCCGTATGCGCTGATTTGGGTTGGATTGCGGTGAAGAAGCAACCGTAGGCTTTCCTTGTTTGGAGCGTTCCTTGACAGCCAAAGAAGGGGATTGAATGGTATCAGTTTGTACTGGAATGGGACCTGCTGCAAGAGTGAGATCTATGTTTTGTCGTTGATTGCGGCACTCCCGACAAGCGCCACGGCGAGACTGACCTTTGGAACGTTTGCCGGTACGTTTACGAAATTCAGAGAGCGGCTTCTGTTGCTGGCAATAGGTACATTGTTTGGTGGATAAAAGATGGGTATCGTTCATAGATATGTTAGGTTCAGCGCAACTTAGCGCCCGTCCTGTCTCCTTGTTTTTTAGGATCCAATGTATTTTATTTATTAGATTCAGTCGGCAGGGTTAACATTTCGTTCTAATCTTAGTATAGCGTAAAATACAATCGTTCACATCGCACTCAAAAAAAGCTTAAATACGGCTTTTTGTGTGATATCTGTCTTGGTGACATTCAGGAAAAACATGTAAAATCGAAAAGAGCTGTAAGGAATGCTCTACTTTTTAAACATGGGAAGGGGTACTGAAATGAAGCCAACCAAAAGAAGGCCGTTTACGGTAACATTGCTTTATATTTTTCATATATTTTTGGGGGTTGGAGCGTTAGCAGGAGGCGGGTCAATGGTCATAGATCCTAGTGGTGATCTGATACACATACCCACATCTATGCTGGAAAGATCGCCATTTTCAGATTTTTTAATTCCGGGTATTTTGCTATTCATCGTATTTGGTATCCTGCCCATGCTCGTGTTATATGGGTTGATCAAGAGACCAGAATGGCATTGGGTGAATACTTTGAATCCCTTTAAGAAATTATATAGCTTCTGGGCATTGTCCCTATATATCGGCTTTGGTCTAATTATTTGGATTATGGTACAGACGTATATGCTCGACAGTGTGGTAATCATACATCTGGTCTATATGAGTCTAGGGCTTTTGATCCAAGCTGTTACGCTGCTTCCTTCCGTACAAAGTTACTTTTTGCTGGACGGCGGTACCGAAAGACGTTAAAATTGCAGTGAACAGAAGGTATTTCATTAGTCTGGGCAAGGAGTGAACCGGATTGACAACTATATACGATATTGCCAAAAGAACCGGTTACTCTCCTACAACGGTATCCAAGGCGTTTAATAATTATTCCGATGTACGGGAGAAGACTCGCCAGGAAATTTTCCGGGTTGCCCAAGAAATGGGATATTTGCCGAATTCCCATGCCCGTACACTGACTACTAAGAAATCATGGACCATCGGTGTATTATTTGTAGAGAATACGGGATTTGGTATTCGCCATCCCTTTTTTAGCGCTGTGATTGAGAGCTTTAAGAAGGTTGCTGTGGATAAGGGGTATGCCCTCATGTTTATTTCCAAGGATGTTGGGGGTAAACAAAGCGGGTATTTGGAGAATTGCCGAATCCGTGGTGTAGATGGTGTTGTCGTTTTCTTGTCTGATTACGAGGACCCCTATTTCCGTGAGCTGCTAGAGAGTGATATTCCTACTGTGATTCTGGATTTTGAGACTAACCAGTCGCATACGGTATGTTCGGATAATACGGCTGGAGCTCAGCTTGCGATAGAGTATTTAATTTCTTTGGGTCATCGCAAGATTGCTCATATTTCCGGGGGGATGAACACTTTTCCCGGTAAAACTCGGGAGTTAGGGTATAAGAACGCTATGAAGCAGCAGGGGCTTGAAGTGCCGGCGTCCTATGTTGTGAATGGAGCTTTTTATTCTCGTGAAAGTGGTTATAACGCGATGCTGGAGCTTCTTAAGCTACCTGATCGGCCAACCGCTGTTTTTGCTTCGGGTGACATGTTAGCTTTAGGGGCTATTATGGCGGCAAAAGATAGTGGACTTTCCGTACCGCGGGACCTTTCAGTTGTGGGTTACGATGATATTGATCTAGCTGAGTATGTTACACCTGCATTGACAACCATTCGTCAGGATACGGCACTTTTAGGAAGCCGGGCAGCGGACATTCTTTTAGCATCGATTGAAGGGAAACAGTTGGATAAGGAAGCGGTTTTAGTTCCGGTAGAAGTGATCGAACGGGAATCCTGTGCGCCTCCGGCTAGAAGGAATTAGAGCTGTATCAAATTCCATAACTACAGAGAGCGGGCTGCTATCCACAGGATAAATCTTGACGTAGAGAAAAGAGTCCTGATAAAGTAGAGGACATCATAGCTTGAATTGTTCCTATGTGGTATTTGCTACAGCGTATTCAGAGGAATAGGGCTATAATGGGCATATTGTTATGCCGCTTTTTTCCTGCTCTCGTTAGATCATTTTTTTTCGGTATAATCGAAACCGGTTTCGATTATAGGTTTCGAATTGAGAATGAAATCAAAGTTTACCGAGGGTTTCCTTGAATTTTCTCAAACGTTTCAGTGGCCCATCGCTCCGAACCCTAACATCGGATGGTGATCCAGTAAAGACAGTGCTTGTTGTTAGTAACAAAACAATTAGAGGAGATGGATGAAATGGCAAAAGTTCAAACTGTAGTAACTGCAAAAGTTACAGGGGAACGCTTAACTCCGAAAGAGGCAATTGTTTTTAGCACAAGAGTAGATTCTGGATCTGCCGATGTAGAGCTTAGGCCAGAGCAGGAGTTCCAAAAGATGATCGGATTTGGCGGCGCTTTCACAGAAGCTGCGGCCTATACGTTGTCACGGCTCAGTCCTGAGAAACGGGCAGAGGTTATTCACCGCTATTTTCATCCGGTAGAGGGATTAGGCTATAACATGGGTCGTGTTCATATCCATAGCTGTGACTTTGCTCTTGGAAATTATACTTATGTCGCTGATCATGATACGGAGCTGGCTACCTTTGATATCTCTCATGATCATAAGTGGGTGCTTCCGCTGATTAAGGATGCAATGCAGGTAAAAGGCGGGCCGTTCACGATGTTGGCGTCTCCTTGGAGCCCTCCGGCATGGATGAAAACAAATGGTGAAATGAATAATGGAGGATCACTCAAGCCAGAATACGCTGAAGTTTGGGCACGCTATTATACCAAATTTATCGAAGCTTATGGGAAGGAAGGCGTACCTATTTGGGCGGTTTCTGTGCAAAATGAGCCGGCTGCTGTTCAAGTCTGGGATTCTTGTATTTATAGTGCGGAAGAGGAACGCGATTTTGTTAAAAATCATCTCGGTCCAGTGATGCAGCAGGCAGGCCATTCCGATGTGAACATTGTCATCTGGGATCATAACCGCGATATTATGGTCGAACGTGCTTCGGTCGTGTTGTCTGATCCTGAAGCTGCACAATATGTGTGGGGTACAGGCATCCACTGGTATGGTGGTGAGGAGTTCGACAAGGTAGAGAAGGTACATGATCTATTTCCTGACAAACATCTATTGTTCACTGAGGGCTGTCAAGAGGGCGGCGTCAAGCTTGGCGAATGGTTTACAGGTGAACGTTACGGCAGAAATATGATTGGGGATCTCAATGCATGGACAGAAGGGTACCTGGACTGGAACCTGGTACTGGATGAGACCGGCGGGCCCAATCATGTAGGGAATCTCTGTGATGCCCCAATTATTGCAGATACAACAACAGACGAATTGCACTATAACAGCTCTTATTATTATATCGGGCATTTCAGTAAATTTATCGCGCCAGGTGCGGTACGGATTGGCTTTACTTCTGAAGCGGAAGGAATCCTATCCACAGCATTCCGTAATCCGGACGGCAGCATTGCTGTCATATTGATGAATGAGAGCGAAGAAGTTCGCACAGTAACCCTGGGGCTTGGCGATGAGATTGCCAACTGCGAGCTATCCCCTCATTCTATCGTAACGCATCTGATTTCATAAATAAGTAACAGTTTAGGAGGACATTAACGTGAGTAATTATTATTTCCAATCAGGTAACTTTGTAATGGAGCAGTTTGATACAGGAAAGCCTTTCTCTAGTTTCCTGCCAGGTCTTGCAGGTCTTAAGGGAATTCCAATGTGGACTTTTTATGTAAACCGGGGGCAAGCGATTTGCAGCTTTGGGGTACGCGACAAGAACTCGCCAATCATGGAATTCTCTCCAGCAAATATCTCTTATAAAGACGTAGGAACCACCGGATTCCGAACCTTTATTAAAATAAAAGGCGAGCAAGAGATTTATGAGCCATTTCAATCGGCACGTCCAGATTCTGCCGCCAAGCGGATCATGACCATTTTGCCTAACGGACTGACCCTTGAAGAAAGCCATGCCGGGCATGGGCTGAAGACGACTGTACACTATTTCAATCTGCCTAATGATGATTATGCCGCGTTGGTACGTCGGGTGGAGATTGAGAATATCGGTGGCAAAGAGATTGAGCTGGAGCTGATGGATGGTCTGCCTGAGATTTTGCCTTACGGAGTAGAAAACAGCGGCTACAAGGAGATTGGTAACCTGCTGCGCAGCTGGATGGACGTATACAATCTGGAGAACGGTATTCCGTTCTATAAGCTGCGTTCCAGCACCAATGATAGTGCACAGGTTAGCGAAATCACAAATGGACATTTCTATCTGTCGTTTACTGGAGATGGAGAAAAAGTCGCGCCAATCGTTGATTTCGAACTTATTTTCGGCGGCAATACCTCTCTTACTTACCCAGACCGCTTTGCGGGATTAACGCTTTCGGAGCTGAGTGAGCTTCCACAATATCCAGTCAATAAGGTTCCTTGCGGCTTCAGTGGTGTGGCTAGACGTTTGGCACCCGGCAGCAGCTTGACCCTGAATACTTTGGTTGGGCATGTAAATGACATCGACAAAATCAATAAAAAGGCGGAGCAGTTATGCCGGGATGAATATATCCTGTCCAAATCCAAGGAAGCCGCAGGTCTGACAGAGGAATTAACAGAAGACATTGCCACGCACACTTCATCGGCTGTATTTGATGCTTATTGCCGTCAGTCCTATCTCGATAACTTCCTGCGCGGAGGCTATCCTTTTATTTTTGACAATGGCGGAGATGGCTTTGTAGTTCATTTATATTCCCGCAAGCATGGCGATTTGGAGCGCGACTATAACTTCTTCTCACTTGCCCCAGAATACTATTCACAGGGGAACGGTAACTTCCGCGACATGAATCAGAACCGCCGGAATGATGTGTTTTTTAATCCGAAGGTGGGCAGCTTCAACATCAAAATGTTCTATAGCTTGATTCAAGCAGATGGCTACAATCCACTAAGTGTTCAAGGAACAACCTTTGAAGTGAAGCCAGACAGCAAAGCGAAGGCTGCGGAATGGATCGGAGAAGCGGCTGCGGATCATCAAGCTGAGCTTGTTAAGCTATGCAACAGCCGGTTCACCCCAGGCAGCCTGATCAATTACATTGCGGATCAAAACGTTACGCTGAAGGTTAGTGAGCAGGAGTTTCTGTCGGGTCTGCTGGCTCTTTCACAGCAAAACATTGAGGCTGCTTTTGGCGAAGGCTTCTGGTCTGATCACTGGACATATAATTTGGATCTCGTAGTAGGTTATTTGGACATTTTCCCTGACAAGAAGCAGGAGCTTTTATTTGGGGATAGTACTTATGCGTTCTATGACAGCCCAGCATATGTGCTGCCCCGTAGTGAGAAGTATGTAATTAGTGACGGAAAAGCCCGGCAATATGGCGCCCTCCTTGAGGATGAGGAGAAGCTGCATAAGCTGAAATGGAAAGCTGGAGATACCCATTGGCTGCGTACCAAAGGTGGGCAAGGTGCTATTTACCACACCAATCTGTTCGTGAAGATGTTGTCTCTTGCTTTGAATAAATTTGCTACGCTTGACCCTTACGGCATGGGTGTGGAGATGGAAGGCAACAAACCGGGCTGGAACGATGCTATGAACGGTCTGCCGGGATTGTTTGGCTCCGGAATGAGTGAGACTTTTGAGCTGAAGCGTACTGTAGTCTTTTTGCTAGATGTGCTGAACGGTGCTGAGAATGTACAGGGAGCTGTAAAGCTGCCAGAAGAAATCGCGGAGCTGCTTGAAGCGGTATATCACGCGGTAACTGCTGTCCTAGCAGGAGAAGTGGAACAATTTAACTATTGGGATACAGTAGCTTCAGCCCGTGAAGCTTATAGAGCAAGTATCTGGTTTGGAATTACTGGTGCTGAAACTGAAGTAACCTTGGAACACATCCGCGAAGCCCTTTCCAAGTTCCTGGTTAAAATTGATGAGGGGATCAACAAGGCGGTAGAAATGGGCAATGGACTTACCCCAACCTATTTCCGTTTTGAAGCGGAGAAATTCCATCAGGTAACAGATGCTGAGGGTCAGCCAGTCATTAGCGGATACGGATTGCCAAAGGCTGTGGTAGAGGAGTTTAAGGCTTATGCCTTGCCTTATTTCCTTGAAGGACCTACCCGCTGGTTGAAGACGATGAAGAACCCGGTGCAGGCAAAAAAAATCTATAATCTGATTAAGCAAACAGAGCTGTATGATCAGGCAACATCTATGTATCAGACCTCTGTTAGTCTAGAAGGTGAATCGCATGAAATCGGACGGATGAGAGCCTTCACACCAGGCTGGCTAGAACGGGAGTCTAACTTCCTGCACATGTCCTATAAGTATTTGCTTGAGCTGCTGAAGGGCGGGCTGTATGAGGAATTCTACGGCGAGCTGAAGACGTCGCTGGTGCCATTCCTTGATCCTGCTGTTTATGGACGCAGTACACTGGAGAATTCATCATTTATCGCAACTGGAGGCAATCCTGATCCAAATAACCATGGTAGAGGGTTCGTAGCGAGACTTAGTGGATCGACCGCGGAATTCTTAAGCATGTGGAGAACAATGATGGCTGGAAGCCATGTTTTCAGAATGGAGGATGGAGCGCTTACGCTGTCTCTCGATCCGGTATTGCCAGGATGGCTGTTTGATGAAGAGGGCAAACTGTCTTTCACTTTCCTAGGGAATACGGAGGTAATCTATTCTAACCCAAAACGTGAAAATACCTTTGGCGAGAAGAAGGTTAGCATTCAATCTTTGATGCTTGTATACCGCAATGGAACTGTGACTAAAATATCTGGAGCGTTCGTGCGCGGTGCAGAGGCAGAGGCTCTGCGGCGTGGAGAAATCGTGCAAATTCAAGCAGTATTAGCATAAAAATAGAGGGGCGAGCTGCGGCTCGCCCTTAAATTTTCACTCAATCCGAAAAATGGTACCTATAATCCGAAATTCAAAGCCTTACGGAGACAGGCAAAAGCAAATACAATGGATACATAAACATTGTAAGCGCTTTAGATTAAATACAGATATAGAGCCTGGAGGTCCAAAGGATGGAGAACAAAAAAAGCATGGAAGTAAGCTCAACGATGAAGCCGTTAATTCCTGGCAATTTCGAAACCGGTAAAGTAAATCGGAGCCCGCTTTGGAAGAGGTTCATTGCCCAGCGTCATTTGCAGACAATGGCTCTACTCGGCATTGCGTGGATGATAATCTTTAACTACATTCCCATGTATGGAATTATCATTGCTTTTAAAGATTACAACATCGTTAAAACGATTGCAGAAGCCCCATGGGTGGGACTTACACATTTCAAAGAGTTCATGGATGATGACAATCTCTCGAATGTAATTAAAAATACGCTCGGCATCAGCTTGTTTAAGCTAATTATCGGATTTCCATTGCCAATAATATTTGCTCTATTTCTGAATGAAGTTCGTTCAATGAAATTCAAGAAGACCATACAGACGATTTCGTATTTGCCCCACTTTCTCTCATGGGTGGTACTCGGAGGGATTTTGGCTACATGGCTTGCTGATGTAGGAATTATCAATAACATTTTGCTAGCGCTTCATCTGATTGATCAGCCAATTACATACTTGGCTGAGCCTGGTTACTTCTGGACAATTATTATCTCCTCTGATATCTGGAAAGAACTTGGATGGTCAGCGATTATCTATTTAGCAGCAATTTCCGGTGTATCTCCTGAAATGTACGAGGCGGCGACAATCGACGGCGCGGGCAGATTTCAGAAGATGTGGTATGTTACCTTGCCGGCGATTAAATCGACAATCAGCATTCTCTTCATTCTCGCGGTCAGCGGAGTGCTGAACTCCAACTTTGATCAGATTCTGGTCCTGCGCAACTCACTGAATGATAGTGCAAGTAATGTAATTGATTACTATGTGTACTATACAGGGATTCTCTCAGGCCGCTTCTCTTACTCAACTGCAGTTGGATTGTTAAAATCGGTTATCGCTCTAATATTGCTGCTGATTGCCAACCAAGTATCTAAAAAAATCAACGATACATCGTTGTTCTAGGATAAGGAGGACCATATATGTTTGCACTTAAGCGTAAAACCAAGGGCGAGGCCCTGTTCGATATCATCAATAACCTCATCATGTTATGTATCTGCTTCATAACGCTTTACCCGATCTGGTACGTATTGGTTAACGCCTTCAATAACGGTAATGACGCCATGCGGGGAGGAATCTACTGGTGGCCGCGGATGTTCAGCTTTGAGAATTTCGAGGCCGTGTTTGCCAGCCCCGGCATCATGCAGGCGATGTGGGTTACTGTCGCCAAAACACTTTTGGGTACTGTACTGCATGTATTTTTCACAGCGATGGTAGCTTATGCATTCTCCAGAAAAAACCTCATTGGCGGTAAGTTCTACATGCTGATGGGTACAGTGACTCTCTTTTTTGGCGGGGGACTCATTCCTACCTTCCTGCTGATGAAGGACCTTCACCTATTGGAGAATTTCCTAGTCTATATTATTCCGGTTATGTTTAGCTTCTTTGATCTTATTATCTTCATGACCTTCTTCCGGGAGATTCCCGATGGGCTGGAAGAAGCGGCACGGATTGACGGTGCTAATGATTGGTCCATCTTTCTAAGAATCGTACTTCCAGTATCCATGCCTGTAATTGCTACCATTGCGCTGTTCCATGGCGTGTATCAGTGGAATGATTACTTCACGGGTATGATCTATATCAATAATACTGATCTACAGCCGATTCAGACGTATTTGTTCCGGGTCGTCGCACAATCGAGCTCTAGTCAAATGATGGTCGCTGTACAAGGCAGCAGCGTTACGAGAAGCGTAACGTCACAGTCCATTAAGCTGGCGACGATGGTAGTGACCACACTGCCGATAGTATTCGTGTATCCGTTCCTGCAGCGTTATTTCGTTAAAGGGATGATGATCGGCTCCATTAAGGGCTGATGTCTAGCAGTGATAACTCCTCCGGTTGCCTACAGCTGTAGGCACTGGGGTTGAGCTTATAATTAACATTCATAGAAAAGGGGTAAACAAGCATGGGCATGAAACGTAAGCCAAAAGCAATGGGAGTTCTGCTTCTCGCAATAATGATGTCATTGTCAGCCGCAGGCTGCTCCAGCGGGAATAATGCTGGCAAGAATGCCGAAGGTAATGCTAACAGCGCTAAAGCTACTAATACGGAGGCAAGTGCTGAACCGACTGCTGCTGCATTATCAGCAGATGAACCGGGATGGAAGATTGATACTTCACCCATTACATTTGACTGGTACCTGAACTTCTCATGGTTCCCTAATAAATGGGGCGTGGACCCAACCTCCCAATATGTAACTAAGAAGACCGGAGTTGATATTAATTTCATCGTTCCGGCTGGTAACGAGAATGAGAAGCTTAACACGCTGATTGCATCCGGTAAATTGCCTGATTTCATCACTTTGGGCTTCTGGGAAGATGCGATTAAGAAAATGGTCGAAGGTGAACTTGTTCTTCCATTGAACAAACTTGCTGATGAATATGATCCGTACTTCTTTAAAGTATCCGATGCTGATAAGCTGGGCTGGTATACACAAGAAGACGGCAATGTGTATGGCTATCCTAACTCTTCTTCCTCTCCTGCCGACTATGAGAAATATGGAGAAAATTACGTATCCAACCAAGTATTCGCTGTCCGCAAGGATATGTATGAAGCTATTGGAAGTCCAGATATGCGCACACCAGAAGGTTTCTTGAATGCGCTTAAATTAGCGAAAGAGAAATTCCCTGACGTAAATGGACAGCCGCTTATTCCACTTGGTTTGCATGAATTTACCGAGAACGGTAACGATTCTTTGGAAGGTTACCTGCAGAACTTCTTGGCAATCCCAAGAGAAAAAGATGGCAAGGTATATGCTCGTGAAACCGATCCTGAATATATCCGCTGGATGAAGGCACTTCGTCAAGCGAATCAAGACGGTCTGCTGGCTAAAGATATCTTTATCGACAAACGCCCACAAATGGAAGAAAAAATTGCCCAAGGCCGTTATTTCGCAATGCTGTATCAACGTACAGACTTTGCAGCACAACTAGGAACGATTTACCAACAGGATCCAACCAAAACGTATATCGCTGTTGACGGACCTTCCAATACGAACTTGGATAAACCAACCCTTGATGGCCCTGGTATCTCCGGTTGGACGGTAACACTGATCTCCAAAGATGTTAAGGATAAAGCACGTGCTATCCGCTTCCTCAGCTACTTGAACAGTGAAGAAGGCAACAAAGACTTGTTCTTAGGTGAAAAAGGTGTCAGCTACGATACGATTGATGGAAAAGATCAATTTAAACCAGAAGTGTTTGATTTGATGAATAAAGACCGTTCGACGTTTGATAAGCAAATCGGATCTTCCTTTACATTCTGGATGCTGCAAAATACGAATATCACAGACCAATGGGCTCCTAAATCGGTAGAACCATTTAAGCAATTGGAAGATTGGACTAGAGGTAAATCCATAGGCTCCTCCGAGTTCCAACAAATCGAACCAACAGGAAACTCTCCTGAAGGCATCATCGCTTCGAAGCTGAAACAGCTGCGCGGTAAAACTATGCCGAAATTGCTCATGGCTTCCTCCGATGCGGAATTCGATAAGATTTGGAATGAGTATTTAGAGAAGAGAAAGAAGGAAGGCGAAGATGTATTTGATGCCTACCAACAAAAGAAATATGAAGAGAATAAAGTGAAGCTGTCCATAAAATAAAAAGTATGACCCAAAATGCCCGCTAACTGCGGGCTTTTGGGTTATTTTCGAATTATAATAAGGAATAGATATTAAGTATTTGAATATTCACTATTTTAGCGAGGTGGACAGGACAGAAGTGTATAAAGTGAATAGGCGAGATCGAACCAGAGCATTATGGCATTCTTTTAGTTATTGGTGGGGGCGAAGATCACTTCAGAGCCGTTTAATTGCAGCTTATGTTTTTATTGTTTTAGGTCCGTGTATGCTGGTTTCTGTCTACTCCTATAAAGCCATTAATAATACCTATCTCCGCGATGCCGTCGAGAAAAATGATTATTTGTCGCAAATGGAGAAGCTGCATATTCATAATCAGATCGAAGCGATGGAACGGGCGGCGCAAATGGCTTATTCTGATGCCGAAGTAGAAAAATTCTTAGCGAATGAAACCGAACCGCAGCTAGTAGATTTGGTTGATTTTAATACAAATGCTTATGTGAATATGACTCGTATTCAATTTAATAATCCGAATATTGAGCATTTAAGACTGTATTCGAGAAGTAATAAGGTGCATGAAATTTGGCCGATTATCTTTCGCGAAGAGCGGGTTTCTTCCACCCCATGGTTTCAGAAAGCGCTTCAATTGAAGGGGCAGGAATACTGGTCTTTTCAGAAAAATGATCCGGATTTGATGCAGAGATACTTGGGAGCACCGACGGAGAGTCTGCCAAAGGTTTCTTTGCTGCGTGAGAAGAGTCGGCCAGCAGACAATCATATCGGCATGGTGCAGGTGGATATGCTGCTTAGTCGATTTACACCCAAGACGTATACAGATGTACGGGATAATCAGACCCAGATGTTTCTTGTGGATAGTGAGCTGCAGCTTTTCACCAGGCCGGACAATTCTTTTTTGCAGGATAATCTAGAGATGGCTGATATGATTGCAGAACGGTATAAGCAGTTCCGGGAAACTGGCGAATGGGACAGTAATTACTCGGAGAATGGTAAATCGTTTTTGTTAATTAACACTCCGCTAGAACGAATTGATGCTTATTTGTTAAATGTAGTGTCAATGGAAGGAGTGATGAAGGATATCTCCCGCACGCGCAACTTAATCATTGGAGCCAATGTTGGTTTTATTACTTTACTAACGCTGATCGCTTATGTGACAAATGCCTTTATTCTAAAAAATCTGCGTAGATTGACCGAAACGATGAAAAAAGTGCGTAGAGGTGAAGCGTACACTGGAATAATGATTCGTGGTGGAGGGGAAGTCGGGGAGCTTGCCCATCATTTCTCCAAGCTGATGAACACCATCAATACGTTGGTGGCTCAGGCAGTGAGCAAGCAGGCGTTGTCTAAAGAGGCTGAGCTGCGTACGCTGCATAACCAGATTGACGCACATTTTTTGTATAATACGCTGGAAAATATAAAAATGCTGGCTGAAATTGAGAACCAGCGAACGATCTCGGACGCACTGACCTCGCTGGGTGGGATGATGCGCTATAATTTTAAATGGTCCGGAGAGTATGTGAAGCTGCGGGATGAAGTCCGCCACATTGAAAATTACATTGAAGTGATGAATATTCGTTTTGAATATCCGGTTAAGTTAGTGCTTCATATTGAACCTCGATATTTGGAGCTGGAGGTGCTGAAAATGTCACTGCAGCCTATTGTAGAGAACAGTGTTAAGCATGCTTGGTGCGACGAGAAAGAGAATTTACTGGACCCGAACATTCATATTCATATTTCGGAAACGGAAGGTGATATTTGCATAGAGCTTCGTGATAATGGCATCGGCTTAACTCCAGAGCGTTTGGTTGCTTTGAACGAGGCGATTTATGCGAAAGATGAGCGCTGTGAGAGTGCTTCAGAACAGAGGGATGTTGACCGCCGAACAGGTGGTATTGGACTGAGAAATGTACATCAGCGACTGCAAATCTTTTATGGTGATGAATATGGGCTTGTAGTACAGAGTGAAGCAGGGAGTTGGACGATGGTACGTCTGACCTTGCCGAAAGTTCTTTTGACAGGAGAAAAACAACTATGAAGAAGCTACTGATCATTGATGATGAAAAGAATATCCGTTACGGTCTCAAGACTATGATAGAAAGAGAATTTCCGTCCGTGTATACCATCACAATGGCGAGTAATGGCGCAGAGGGTTTCGAGATATTTAAGACCGAAGGTGCAGATATTATTATTACAGATATACGTATGCCAGTGATGGATGGAATTACACTGTTGGAGCAGATATCTAAGGTAACAAGTGGTGAGAAAAGCCCAGCAGTGCTCATCTTAAGCGGTTATGATGATTTCGAATATGCCAAAAGCGCGATTCGTTATCGCGTGAAGGATTACTTGCTGAAGCCGATTCGCCGAGATGAGTTGTTCGAAATTTTGAAGAATATCGATAAGGAACAGGAAGAACAGGATCTCAGCGCAAGGCAGCTGGAACAGGAAACGGAACACTTCCGCAGGGAACTGCGGTCCAGTCGTTTGCGGGGACTGCTAATGCAGCAGGAGGTTCCGCTGGAGCGTGAGCAGCAAGAGTGGCTAAGTGATCTACAAGCACCTTTTACAGTTGGTGTGTTGAATTACTATTACAATGACGGAACAAGAATGAAGTCGGGGGATGTTCAAGGACTGGCGGAACGATTGATCGGACCGCTTGAAAAGTTTTTCTCGGAAATCACAACGGATTGGGATGGCAAATTAGTCTTGATCGGGAGCAGAAAACAGGATTTTATAGAGCTGTTCAGACAAGCTGAAGCTAAGGAAATAAAGGGATTATCGATTGGGATTAGCAGCGAAGGAGGAAGTCTTGAGGACCTCCGTTCCTGTTATAAGGAAGCATGCCGGGCACTGCAATATACTTTTTTATATCCGCAAGTGAGTTTGTTGGATTATGGGGATGTTGGACAGGGACGGTCTAACTTTCCGTTACCTAAGGAAGAGCTTCGCAAGCTGCTCAATATGCTGGGAACAGAACGCGAGAAGGAGATGAAGCATCTTCTATCTGTGATTTTTCAAATTGAGCATTTGAAGGAACTGGACCTAGCTTATCTGGAGTCCGTGGGACAGAATGTAAACGAACTGGTGTTGGATGAAGTGTTTCGGGTACATGGCGAAGCCTCGGTAGAGGTATTGAAGCTGTATCGTACGGTAGGCAATATGTACAACTATCGTCATTTCCACGAATATTATCGTGCGCTGGAGAACTTACTCTTGAGTGTGAATGAATACATTGTAGGCGTAAGGTCTGCGCATACCGAGCATGCGGATATGGAAGAGGCACTGAGCTATATTGAAGCCAACTATGCCCGTCCACTGAATATGGCTATGGTCAGCAATCATGTATCCTTGAATTATTCTTATTTTAGCGAAGCCTTTAAGGCATATACCGGTGAGAATTTTGTTATCTATTTAAAAAAGGTCCGCATCCGTCATGCTAAAGAGCTATTGGCAAAAGGCTGCAGTAAGCTCGCAACAGTCTCAGAAGAAGTAGGCTTCGAGAACAGTAAACAATTTGCCCGTGTTTTTAAAGAGCTGGAGGGGATTTCCCCAGGTGATTATAGAGCGAAAATAGTATCCGAAGAGTGTGGAGGATATTGAAGATGCATTTAGAAGCGGCCCTCCTATATAATGGATTTGAGAAGATTTATTGGAGGAATGAAGGGTGGAAGAAATACAAGGCAATTTGATTACGGTTCAGACATTAGCAGCGGATTTTCGTCGACTGGGCGTTAAGGCGGGCATGACGATTTTATTGCATTCTTCTTTTAAATCGTTAGGCCAATGGGTAGCCGGGGGCCCGGTCGCTGTTATTTTGGCATTGGAGGAGGTCCTCGGAGAATCTGGCACGCTGGTAATGCCCACTCATTCCAGTGACCTGACTGATCCCGCAGGCTGGAGCAACCCACCGGTGCCGGAGGCGTGGTGGCAGAGTATCCGCGAGCAGATGCCGGCTTATGATCCAGACCTGACCCAGCTTAGAGGAATGGGGGTTATTCCGGACTGCTTCCGTAAACAAAAAGGAGTAAAACGCAGTGACCATCCGATTCATTCGTTTGCCGCTTGGGGCAAGCATAGAGACGAAATTATGTATGGTCATTCGCTTGAAATGGGTCTGGGGGAAGATTCTCCGCTGGCTCGGATTTACGATTTGGGCGGACATGTACTGTTGCTGGGTGTTGGCAATCTTAATAATACTTCTCTGCATCTTGCCGAATGCCGCGCATCTTATGCTGGCAAGAAGGAAACCCTTGGCGGGGCGCCCATTATGGTGGATGGAGTTAGGCAGTGGGTGGAATTTAAGGAGCTGGATTGGGATTCTGACGATTTCGTTCAGCTGGCAGATCAGTTTGGACAAGAGACGGGACTTATTACATATGGACAGGTTGCTTCCGCAACCGCTCAATTGATTCCGCAACGGGAAATCGTAGATTATGCAGTGAACTGGATGGAACAGAACAGGAAGTAAAACCTCATTGGATAGGGGAAACGGAAGGAGAAGCTGGCATGAGTACAACAACGATATTTTTAACCCGGCATGGTCAAACGGAATGGAACGTGCAGCATCGGATGCAGGGACATATGGATTCTGAACTGACGGCTCTTGGTGTGCAACAGGCAGAATGGCTGAGCCGGGGAATGCGCACTGAACAGCTGGATGTCATCTATGCAAGCCCCAGCCCAAGGGCGCTGCGCACAGCTGAAATTATTCGAGGAGAGCGGAGTACTCCGCTTAAGACCTCTGAGGCGTTCAAAGAGATTGGCATGGGGGTATGGGAAGGCCGTGATTCTACTGAGCTGGAGAGCGAGTATTCGGAGCAGCATCGCAATTTCTGGCAAGACCCTGAGCAGTTTAAAGTGGAGGGTAGTGAGACCTTTGCAGAGGTGCAGGCACGGGCGCTGGGCAAGCTTCAGGAAATTCTCATTGCCCATCAGGGTGAGACCATTCTTATCGTCACACATACAGTAGTGATTAAGCTGTTAATGGCCTATTTTGAGGGCAGAGCGTTGCCTAAGCTCTGGGATCTGCCTTACATTTATCCGACCTGCTTATGCAGGGTTGATTTTACGGATGGTGTGCCGGAAATCCTGCTGCATGGGGATACGAGCCATTACGAAGAGAGTGAAGCTGGGATGGAATCATAACACTTCCTACAGATCAGATTGGGTTTATAAAAAAAGGCGGTTCCTCGGGTGCATTACGCACTCGAAGAACCGCCTTTTTGACTTCAGAGCTGGAGATCAGCTTTTGCTAGTTGATAAACTGGAGAGATTTCAATGTCTTCTCCAGCATCGTAACCGCTTCGGCACGAGTTGCCAGCTTCTGTGGAGCAAAGGATCCATCTGTTGCTCCTTGGATAATTCCCTCAGCAGCGATTTCTGCTACTGCTGCTTGGGACCAAGCTGGAATGCTTGCTGCGTCACTGAATTTAGCCAGTGCTGCAGGGTCGGCATTTAAGGTTTTCCCTGTGTACTTAATAGCTTTCGCTAATACCGAGGCCATTTCCTGACGAGTGATTGGGCTACCCGGCTTAAAGCTACCATCGGTATAACCGGAAATCAATCCGGCTTCTGCTGCGGTGCGAATAGCATCAGCATACCAAGCACTTGGGTTTACATCTTTAAATGTGGTCTCACCATTAGCTATCGCAAGTCCCAGAGAACGCGTAATTATTGCCGCGAACTCAGCACGTGTGATCGACTGTGAAGGAGAGAACGTATCGTTGCTTGTTCCGCTGACGATTAGTTTGGTAGCTAAGAGATCAATGGATGATTTAGCCCAGTGTCCGTTAGTATCTGCGAACGTTTTGGAAGACTTAACAACGGTGTAGTAGCTGTTGCTGTTCCGTTTAATCGTAACGTCCGTTGTTCCATCTGCTTTAGGAACAAAGATAGCAGGCACGAAGGAGATCTTACCTGAAGCAGGATCGAAGACCACTGCCGTTGCGTTATTTGAATTTAAGACGGCAGGTACATTGATCGTGCGCTTCACGTAAGTGCTGCCGAAATTGTTCAACTGCACACTCTTAGTTCCGGCTTGTGCTGAAACGCTGAATTCGATTACTGGAGCAGCTAAAGTAGCATTACCTAGCTGTGAGGCTATAGCTTGGTTTGTGCTGCTTAGTGTTCCCGAATTCGCTACTAGAATGGATACCGTAATTGTAAAGTCGCTGGTGCCTAATTGAGCGGCAAGTGCTGCGCTGTTTACAACACGGAGTGGCAAGGAATAAGAAGCACCATCCGTAGTAAAGGTAAGAACTGTGTTAGGTTGTGCTGCTGCTTGTTTTACAAGCACACTGCCTGGAAGCACTACTTGAGCGCCGCCTGTAGTGGCTTTAACCGGAATAACCAGCTCTTGGCTACCCGTTGGCAGTTCAGCAAGTTGTTTGGTTAGATCAGCAGCATCAATTGTTGTTACTTGTGCTGAAGCAATTGGAGCCACAGTTGGAGCAACAGTTGGTGATGGTGTAGCTGTTGGTACTGTTGGAGCCGATGTTGGTACTGATGTTGGTACTGAAGTTGGTACTGAAGTTGGATCTGGTGTTGGTACTGGTGTTGGGTCTGGTGTCGGAGTTGGATTTGTCTCCGGCAGTGGTGCACCTTTTAGATCAACAATCCGGCCTTCAACGGCGGAAGTGTTCGCAGTGACCGTTCCAACCTTCTGCAGATACTTCGTAAATACATCAAAGTCCGGTAGGTACAGCAGATTCACGCGGCCTTCTTTATAGGCCTTTTCAAGTGAAGTATAGAAATCTCCACCCTTAGCTGTGAAAGCATTAGTAGCTACTTCATAAGATGCTTTTAGATCTAGAGGAACGTATTTATCCCCGTTTTTCACTTCAATACGCAATACACGTTCGTTCACAGGTTTCGTAGAGTCGTAATAGAATTTCAACCCTGCAACGTGTGGGAAACGTCCGTCTGCTGCCGGCGTTTTGGAAACCCCGTTCTCCATAGCATCCTTAATTTCTTGTCCAGTCAAAGTGATCGTAACCAGATCGTTGTTGAATGGAAGTACACCGAGTACTTCGCCTTGTGTGATCGGTCCTTCGTTGATGGATTCGCGAATACCGCCGCCGTTTTGCAAGGCGATTACGGCATTAGTGCCCGCTTTTTGAGCTGCATAAAGCATGCCATCGGCAATCAGGTTACCAAGATTAGTTTCCTTTGTGCGCACATTATCACGAACTCCGTTTAGAACAACCTCTGAATTTCCTACTACCTCATTGGTTAGTTCTTGAATACCCGGCTTATACTCGGTATCCAGGATCTTTTTAGCTTCAGGATCCTCTGCGATAACGTAGTTAGTACCGTTTTTAGCATCGATGGAGATTAATTGGTCTTTCCAATCGGTCAGTACGCCATCTTTGTTAAATTTAACTTCAAGTTGGCCAAGGAAAAGACCTTTTTCACCAGTTTGTACAATTAGCTTCGGTGCTTTTGGATCGGTGTTATCAACAACGGCTTGATTCAGTTGCGTGTGGCTGTGACCCCCAACGATAATATCAATGCCGTTAACGGCTTTGGCTAGCTTGAGATCTTCTTCATAGCCAAGGTGAGAGAGAACAATGATCTTGTTAACTTTCTCTTTTTCAAGCATAGCGACCGTTGCTTCCGCTTTAGCGAAGGCATTCTCAAAGGTCACTTTACCTGGTGAAGCAATGTTCGCCGTATCTTCTGTCGTCAGACCCATGATACCGACCTGTTGGCCGTCTACTTCTTTGATCAGCGCAGGGTAGATGGTTCCAGCATTACCTGACCGGCCGATTTCATTGGTGAACATTTTACTAAGAATATCATCCGCTGAGAAGTTCACATTGGAGGAGACAAATGGGAACTTTGCGTTGCCGATGAATTTGGACAGTACATCTGAATCTTTATCAAACTCATGATTACCGAAAGTCATAGCATCATATTTAACCAGATTCATAAAGGCCAGATCTGCTTGACCCAGATACTTATTGAAGTAAAGCGTTCCGGAGAACACATCACCTGCGTCTACAAGAATAGGATTCTCTGTAGTCGCCTTGGCATCTTTGATTGCTGTTACACGGCGCAAGATGTTGTTTGGTGAGCTGACAGTATCTAATCCTGCATGTGTATCATTGGTGTGCAGAATGGTTAGTGGGAAGTCTTCAGCAGTATTAAAATCAATCTGTGCCAAAACCGCATCATGATCGGATACCCGACCGTTCGATGGTGAGAAGTCGGCATTTAGATGAACGACATCTACTTTAGAAGAAGCCGTTAGATTTTTACTGACAAGAATATGATCTAGCACTTGAGAGTTTCCGTCATAGGTGTACGTATACTGCTCATTTAAAGGCAATGTATCGATCAAATTATCTAGTTCTGTACCTTTTAAGAGGGTTGCAGTTTTAGTAAATTGGAAATCATTCAAATCGCCAAGAGCTACGATGTTGGCTTTAGGATTTGCAGTCAGAACCTCTTTGACAAATCCGTTTACGACCGCCGCGATTTTATGGCGTTGTGTTTCACTGGACAATACAGGGGGCTGAACATTTCCGAAAGGACCGGTATCGCCGCCTTTTGAATTGAAATGGTTAGCGATCACAATTACTGTTTCGCCACCGAATACGAACTGTGCAGCAAGGGGTTTACGTGAACTTGCAAAGGCAGAGTTTGTTGGATCAATTCGTCCTGGATTGTAGGTCAATTGATCTGCCGCTGCGTTATATCCAACGGATTGTGTAGCTGTACCTTTTTGTCCGCTCACACTGTCTGCAAGCTGTACTCTTGCTGGATTGTACAGGAATCCTACGCGAATGTTTCCGCCTGGGGCACCGCCATCCATATTGTTCTCCGGAGCGATGTCTGTGTATTTATATACAGGACCGCCAGCGGTTTTAATGGCTTTAATCAGTTCGGCTGCACTTGCTTCAGTGATACCATTATTGGCTTCACCATTGCTGTCCTGCATTTCGACAACGCCGATAATGTCAGGTTTTTTCATATTGTTTGTGATGGAGTCGGCTAGTTTCTGGATTTTTGTTGCTCCGACACCCGGGTAGAAGTTTTCAATGTTGTACGATGCGATCAACAACTTACTATCATTGACTTCAAGATTAGTTGTTTCTTGCTTAAAGGTACTTGGAGTGATGGCTGGAAGCTTACCGTTTTCCGGAATCACTTTGAAGTTACCGTTGTTGTATCCGATGACGCCAGTTACATCTCCCGCGAACTTATCTCCGGTGATGACTTCTTGACCCGGATTTCCGTAAGCAATGATGAGGCGCTGAGGATTGTATTGGTTGTATTCTTTGAGAACTAATCCACCAGCTGGTGTGATGACATCAGGTGTTTCATTTTCTACTCTTGTAGGGATGTTATACAGCATGGAATTTCCGCTACCACTTGTCCAGTAAGGACTGATAATCGTAGGGGTAGGGAGCTTGACGAGCATACCTTCTAACGATTCGTAGAAATCAATTGCATCTTCATTAGGCTCAAAATTAGCCATGCCGTCATTGTCAATTATGGAAGACGGAATGGCTCTCCCGCCTTTACCAAGTACGACAGGCTCTGGCACAGTATAACTTGAAGAGGAGTCTACTTTTATTGAAGTCATAGTAATTTGAGTAGAGGTTAAATTACTTGCGTTACCTTCGTTGTATTCGGAAACAGCTCCACTAACTTGGACTAAATCTCCAATTTGAGGCTTAAGGGATGAATTAGTGCTGTATACAAAAATACCTTCCGAAGTGTTTACATTATCGTCTGGCTGAGGGTCTTGCATAAAGAAACCTCTATAAGCGCCAGTGGCGAAGGTGTACCCATATTGGGTAACGATGCCTTCTACATCGGAAACGTTCTGACCTGCATACTCAGAAGTATGAGATTCTCCTTGAATATCATGTATACGAGGGAGTTCAGATGCTTTATATGCAAAGGTATAAACCTTACTTGTCTTGCCATCTGCTACGACAATTGCATGGATGGTAAGATCTTGATTAACTGTAATCGGATCTGAATAAAGCTTACTTGCTGTTGTTGGTTCAGTTCCGTTGGTCGTGTAGTAAATCTGTGCTCCAAGAGTAGGGCTGGATAGGGTCACAGAACTTCCTTTGATGATGCGACCTGCGCCAGGGCTGGCCATAACGGAAAAAGTTTCTTCCACCAAAGCATTTTCATTAAGTGGAATGAATTGATAAGTCGTACTATATTGCTCGATAACCCCAGTGATATTGTCAAAGGTTTTACCCTTAACTAGTTTAGGCAGGGTTGAAAAAATTGTGAATTGTTGTCCACCTTGGCTAGCAGTCACCGTGCTGCCATTTACATTGTCTATGGTCACATTATTCATAGTTACCAGCTGAGCTTCGTGGCTTTCGCCGTTCGCGGCAGACAAGTCGGTTGCTGTAATCAATTTTGGTGCAGGCACCCCAACATTTTGTGCAGCTACATTGTATTGAAGTCCACTTTGGAATTTGATTTCTTGCAGGTTGCTGTAGATATCCATTGTGCCGCTTACTTCAACACGATCTCCAACGTTTGCGAACTCTGGGAAACCATAAAGTACGATCCCGCCGGATTCATCCTGAATATACATTTTTGCTGCATTAATGTGAGTTACGATACCTTCTGTTAAAATATTCTGACCTTTACTAGCAAGGCGTGCTGTTGCAACATCTGTTTTGGCCAGAATGGTGTAATCAAAAGTCGATATAGGGCTGTCTGGCATATTTGGTTCTGAAGCATACGCTTTAATCGTAGTGTCCTCAGTTAAGGTAATAGGCCCTGTGTAAGGTTGGAAATTAGTTGAACCACCTGATCCATAAACAGCTGCATAGACGGATGCTCCAACCGTTGGAGAATTCAAAGATATTTCTGTACCAGCCGGCCAGGCATTAGGGGCTGGTAAAGCTACTGCGGAACTAGCAGTTTCCGGTAATTCAGGTAACGTACCGTAGGTGCTGTTCCGTGGACTTGGTGCTTGGACAACAAAATCCGTAGAGTTGTTATCCGTATCTAGACCGCGGCTATCAGCCGGTGCACCAGCCGCAGCTTTACGGATAGCGGCTGTCGTATTGGAGAGAGCAGCGGTCGCACTTCCCTCGACATTTGTAGCTGTTCCGTAGCCAACTAAATCAATTGTTGTACCTGATTTATCAACGAGGTCGACTTTGCCGTTTGTACCACTCATAGCAAGGATTCCCTTGCTAACATCAGGAGTAGGCAAGTCGGTAGTTCCTCCCGTTCCAGCGGCCTCCTCAATAAGGAAGTATCCATTTGCCGGGATGGTTCCATTTAAGTCTGTTCCGCTACTAAAGGTTCCGGCAGCTGAGGTATAGCGAACTTTCCATCCAGTCAAATCTACTGGATGATTTGTAGGATTGTATAATTCAATAAAATCATTTTTAAATTCCGCTCCGCCGTTTCCACCACCACCATAGACCTGCGAGATAACAATATTGCTATTATCCGGTGCTGCCTCGGCGGTCTGGACAGCTGGTAACACACTGCCGGCAACCATTAACATTGCCAGTCCAGTAGCGAACCATTTCCTTACTCTTGAAGAAATAATCATTTGGATAAGTCATTCTCCCCTCGAATCTTTTATTTACAACCTATTAAATCTTAGCATTCAAATGTAAAATGAAAGGTTGTCTTTCATGAATATAAATTAAAGTTTGCATCAATTAAATCTAAAAATTGAAATGTTGTGATTTTAGTATAAAAACAGTGCATAAATACAATATTAATTATAAATTTAGTATTTTTATGGTTAATAGATCACCGATATTTTAATTTTATGTTATATATATTGTTGAATTTATTATGGATTACGACAAATTTATTCTAGAGTTTTATTAATTTTTACATAGGGAAAACAATTGAGATTAGAATTATATAGAATGTATCGGAACAAAAATAATGCCCCTCCAGCTTCTTATCGAGAAGTGGAAGGGCATTATTAATTTTAAATCTACTTGGACAACACATCACTGCTGGTACGGAAGCTCAAGCCGTTCAATTCCATCCATATATTTACGCAGTGCCTGCGGAATGTAAATGGATCCATCCTCCAGTTGATGATTCTCCAGCAGCGGAATTAGGATCCTTGGTGTAGCCACTGCGGTGTTGTTTAGGGTGTGGCAGTATTGCAGCTTACCGTCGGCATCCCGGTAACGAATGCCCGAACGACGAGCTTGGAAATCGAGCAGGTTGGAAGCCGAGTGTGTCTCTCCGTATGCCTCTCTGCTTGGCATCCAAGTCTCGATGTCATACTGCTTATGTGTCTTCAGGGACATATCTCCTGTGCAGACAGACATGATCCGATAGGGAAGTTCCAAGAGCTGTAGAATATGCTCTGCATTCGCAAGAATCTCCTGCAGCATGCCCTCTGATACGCCCTCATCATTCCGACATAAGATAACTTGTTCAATTTTTGAGAATTGATGAACACGGTACAGACCACGCACGTCTCGTCCCGCCGATCCTACCTCACGGCGGAAGCAGGCCGACATTCCGGCGAGTCGCATTGGCGAATCCAGTTCGACAATCTCATCGCTATACAGCGAGACAAGCGACACCTCCGATGTGCCTACCAGCCAACGATTGTCTCCGTTTAGCTCATAGGTCTGATCCATCCCGCCGGGGAAGAAGCCCGTACGTTCCAGCGCTTCCGGACGGACAATCACGGGAACATCCATCACCGTGAACCCGCGGGCAGTTAGTACATCAATGGCCAGCCGCTGTACAGCGAGATGTAACAACAACCCTGCATCCTTCAGCACATAGCTGCGTGGGCCGCCTGCTTTGACGCCACGGGGGATATCGATGATATTGTGGAGCTCGCCTAGTTCTACATGATCACGCGGTTTAAAGCCGAATTCCGGCAACGTTCCGGTTCGTCGCAGTTCTACATTATCTTTATCATCATGGCCAATCGGTGTATCCTGCGATACAGGGTTTGGTGCGAGCAGCATGAGTTCTCCACAGCGGCGGTCTGCCTCAGTTAGTTCTGCCTCATAGAGATTCAGGCGGTTGTTCAGTTCTCTTACTTGTTCTTTAACTGCTTCTCCTGCCACGCTGTCACCCTGTCGTAAAAGTCGTTCAACCTCTTTGGTCAGCCCGTTACGCTGGGCTCTCAACTGTTCCGTATCTTGGCGCAATTCGCGCCGTTTCTCATCCCATTCCAGCAGTTCATCCAGTGGGAAGTCGACTCTTTTCCAAGCCGTAATGTTTCTTACAAGTTCCTGATTGTCTTTGATCCAGTTCATATCCAGCATACCGTTTCGCTCCTTTTTGGTTAAAAAAACGCAAAAAACGCCCTCATCCATGGGACGAGGAGCGTCAGCTCGCGGTGCCACCCAGGTTGATCGAATCTCCTTAACTGCAGGAACAATCCGACCCTCTTTGGTCTTCGCGATAACGGGCGAAACCCGGTGAACTTAGGGAGTTGTTGTAGACTCCGGTCGCAGACGCCTCACGGTTGGATGCCGATCATTGGCCTGATTGTTGGATTTAATATTGTTGCTTAGTATAACGTAAGAGTGGGAGGAGCGCAAGTGGTTATGGTTTGACAAAAATATCAATTCTACGTTAGGATTAGTATTAATTTAAAGTAATTTTGTCGGGATAATAAATAAAGCAGTGTGAGCTGCTTAAGTGGGATGGAAGAGGTGGAAAAGTGGCTAAAATTGTTGTGATTAACGGAACGCCTTCCCTGGTATCGCGTATCAATGCAGCTATAGAATATGCGGAGGCCAGCTTAACCAATCAGGGCTTCGAGGTTGAGCGTATTAACGTAGCAGAACTACCAGCGGAGGATTTGATTCACACTAAGTTTGAAAGTGAGTCTATCGTCAAAGCCAATGGCCTTGTAGCGGAAGCTGATGCGGTAATTGTGGTTAGCCCGGTTTATAAAGCTTCTTATACAGGCGTGTTGAAGACCTTTTTAGATCTGGTTCCACAAAAGGGATTGGCCGGAAAAGTTGTACTCCCGCTGTTCATGGGCGGCAGTCTTGCACATCTGCTCACAATTGATTACGCATTGAAACCTGTGTTGTCTGTACTGGGCGCGCGTTACATTCTTGGCGGCGTCTATGCCGTGGATTCTCAAGTGGTTCGTAATGATCAGGGAGTGGTAGAGCTTGCTGAGGAGCTGAAGCTGCGCCTGAACGATGCATTAGATGAGCTTGCAGAAGAAACTACACATCGTGTGGAACGCAAGGCATAAGACTAAGTAGCAAGCCTTCTGTGCTTAGTGCTAATAACAAACGTATAAGCGTCTCTTTCATCCCTGATACCAGGGGAGAGGGGCGCTTTTTGCATTATATAAGCTATAGCAAAAAGGCCATCTCACTAAGAAAGTAGAGAATGGCCTCTTTTTTATATAGGGGTTATTATATATCCGGTCTTACAAATCGTCGAATCCGTTATCGTCGCCAACCTTACCATAGTTGCGGGACTTAGCTTCGAAGAAGTCAGTTTTGGTAGCATTAAGCGCATCATCGGAGAAAGGTTTGATCCAAGGCATACAGTTAACGTCAACACCTTGATAAGCTTTTTCCATACCCATCAAAGTCAGACGTTTGTTCGCTGTATATTTAATGTAGTCGCTAAGCTCGTTAAGATCAATACCACGCACGTTAGTAAGTGTGTAATAAGCCCAGTTGGTTTCGAGCTCTACCGCGCGGTCGATGGTACGGTATACGTAATCCATGTTTTCTTTGGTGTTCAGCTCAGGGAAGTCTACAAGCAGCTGCTTAAATACTTCTGCGAAGAAGTAGCAGTGCTGATTCTCGTCACGTTGAATATAAGAGATCATTTGGCTGGTTGCCATCATCTTCTGGTCACGGGCCAGATTGTAGAAGAAGGCGAAAGTGCTGTAGAAGAAAATTCCTTCCAAGATGAGATCTGCTACCAGCGCATGGAAAAAGGTCTGTCTCGTAGGGTTATCACGGAACTCTTGATAAATATCAGAGATAAACTGATTGCGTTCCAGCAGGACAGGGTCTTTTTTCCAATATTCAAAAATTTCCTTCTGCTCACTCTCCGACACGATAGAGGATAGAACATAGGAATAGGATTGGTTATGCACCACTTCTTGCTGCCCGATAATAGCGGAGATAGCTTCCAAAGAGGAATCGGTGAAATAACGCTTCACGTCGCTCACGAACATCGTCTGCATCGAATCCAGCACAGCGAGTAGGGAGATATTAATCTTAAATACGCGTTGTTCCTCGGCATCCAGCATCGGGAATTGTTGCGCATCCTTGGACATTGGAATTTCATCCGCGATCCAGTGATTAAGCAGCAGCACCTTATACAGCTTGTACATATGAGGCATGCGAATATCGTTCCAGTTCAGAATACCTGAGCATTCACCGTCGATAATGCGTGTGGATTGGTTAGGTGCTTCAGTATTAAAAATCTTTTGTAATTGCATTTCTTATCCCTCCATTTTTTGCGCTGGTAATCTTTCTTGGTGTCTTGTTCATAGAAAGACGGTGATGGAGTAACGGAGAGGAAGTTTGGAGCTTTAGGAGCGTCAGCGTTCGCCCGAAAGCTTTCCGTAGGAAAGCTCGCATCGAAAGCATATGCTGTCATCGGATGTCATCCGCTAATAGCGGTAAAGATCAAGACCTCTGATGACAACAGCGGCCGGAAGCCCAAACATTCCTCGCAGTTACGAAATTCATCATCGTTTTTCTATTTAGGGCACTAAGATAATTAGCTAGCGCAAGATTCACACTCTTCTATAGTCAAAGCACGGCTACGCACATAATAAGTTGATTTCAAGCCGCCCTTCCAGGCATTCAGATGCAGTTCCAGGAACTCGGTAGCCTTGATGTCAGGACGGACATACAGGTTGAAGCTTTGGCCTTGATCGACGTGACGCTGGCGAGCAGAAGCCATGCGGATCGACCAGTTTTGGTCAATCGTAAATGCTGTCTTATAGTACCAGATCGTTTTGTCGGACAGATCCGGTGCTGGGTTAGCAATCTTATAAGTTGTTTTTTCTTCATAGGAAAGCAGTTCATACAGTGGATCAATGCTGGCGGTGGAGCCGGCAATAATCGATGTAGATCCATTCGGCGCAATGGCGAACATCCAAGCGTTACGTACGCCGTCCTTAGCTACTTCTTCTTGCAGCTCGCGCCATTGCTCAGTCGTTACATATTTACCTTCTTGCTCACCGCTAACATAACCGCGGGAAGTGAAGTATGCGCCAGTCTCCCAATCGGATCCAGCAAATTTCGGATAACGGCCTTTTTCACGGGCAAGCTCCATGCTCGAACGAACCAACAGGTAGTTGATATGTTCATATAAATGATTGTTATATTCTACGGCTTCATCGGATTCCCAACGAATGCCCTTGAGTGCCAATAGGTGATGCAGGCCGAATGTGCCGAGACCTACTGCGCGGTACTGGCTGTTCGTGTATTGTGCCTGCAGAACTTCAATATTATTAATGTCGATTACGTTATCAAGCATACGAACTTGGATCGGAACAAGTCTTTCTAATACGCCAGCTGGAATCGCCCGTGCTAAGTGAATCGAATTCAGATTGCAGACTACGAAGTCGCCAGGGATTTTGGAAATAACGATCCGGGTCTGGCCATCTTTAGTTACTAATTCTTCTTGCTCAATAACTGTTGCAGACTGATTCTGCATAATTTCTGTACACAGGTTGGAGGAGAAAACCATACCTTGATGACGGTTTGGGTTGGTCCGGTTCACGGTATCGCGGTAGAACATGTACGGTGTACCCGTCTCTAGCTGTGATTTCATAATCCGTTTCATGATGTCGATCGCAGGAACAGTGATCCGGGATAATTCCAGGTTCGCTGTAGCCTCAGCATATTTTTCACGGAAAGTACCTTTGCCAAGCTCTTCATCGTAGAAATCTTCCAATCCTAGTGGACGGCCATTTTTATCTGTCCAGCCCATGACCTTTTTCACCTCATGAGGGCAGAAGAGGTTCCAATGGCTGCGCGATTCTACAGCTTCCATGAACAGGTCAGGTAGGGAGACGCCATGGAACACGTCATGTGCACGCATGCGCTCGTCACCGTTGTTCAGCTTAAGATCGAGGAAAGCGAGAATATCTTTATGGAATACATCAAGATAAACAGCTACAGCACCTTTACGTGTGCCCAACTGGTCTACACTGACTGCTGTATTGTTCAACTGGCGAATCCAAGGGATTACGCCGGAGCTTGTGTTCTTGTGGCCACGGATATCCGAACCACGTGCTCGTACTTTTCCGAGGTAAACGCCGATGCCGCCACCCATTTTGCTTAGACGTGCTACGTCTGTATTGGAGTCAAAGATACCCTCTAGGGAATCGTCTACAGTATCAATAAAGCAGCTGGATAGTTGTCCAGCGACCTTTTTGCCGGCATTGGACATTGTAGGTGTAGCAGCAGTCATATAGATGTTGCTCATAGCCCAATAAGCTTCTTTTACAAGCTCAAGACGTTTCTCAGCTGGCTCACGGTGCATCAGGTACATAGCAATAATCATATAACGTTCTTGTGGAAGCTCCATTACACGGCCGTCAAAATCATGCGCCAAATAACGGTCGGATAGCGTAAGCAGACCGATATAGTCAAACAAAAGGTCGCGTGTATAATCGATACACCCGCCTAGTTCGATAATTTGTTCTTTGGTGTAATGACTTAGAAGTTCTTCGCGATAGATTCCTTTTTTCACGAGATCCGTAATTAGTGGATACAATTCACCGTAAGGCTCTTCTGGATAAGCTTTGTAGCGGCGATGGACGGCAGCTTTTTTATAAAGGGTAGTCAGAAGGGCGCGGGCAGCTGCGAACTTCCAGTTAGGCTCTTCTTTTGTTACAAGCTCTAGAGCGCTCATGGTGAAGGCGTTGCTGATTTCTTCTCCGCTTACCGAGTCACGACGCAGTTTGGAATTCACTCCACGCAGCAAAGTTTCTTTATTTAGTTGATCGAGACCTTCCAGAATACGGTCAGCGTAGACGGAAAGACGGTTCTCATCAAAAGCCAGTTGGCGATTATCCGGTTTTACTACGAATTGCGGCATGGTTAGTTCATCCCTTCTTATTTCAAATTAATTTTCAATATCAAAAATTGATATATTATAGCGCAGCAGGCTGCCACAGAAAGACCTCCGAGCCGTTCATGCTGGCCGGAATGTCGATAATGCGTTGGTTGGAGCTTCCCCGGTAGAGAAGCGTAGTATCTTTCAGTTCTTCTACAAATCTTCCATCTATTAACACCTGACACTGTTTAAGTAGATTCCACTCCGGCGTACCGGGAAGGGCTGTAAGTTCTTCGTACGTATAACCACTGTAAATCCAGATTGAGAACCCTGGCAGTACAGTGCGAAGCTCATGAATGAACCCCAGCAACTCTTCTGCTGAGAAAAAAGGATCGCCGCCTGCCAGTGTCAGACCATCCAGCAAAGGGTTAGCGGCGATTTCTGCGATGATTTCATGTTGTCGTTCTAAGGTGAAGACTTCTCCATATTTAAAGTTCCATGTCTCGGGATTAAAACATCCCGGGCAACGATGGCGGCAGCCGCTGAGAAAGAGGACGGCCCGCATGCCCTCTCCCTCGTTAATCGACTCCGGATAGTAACCGCAAATATTCATAGATGCTTAACGCGATCCCGAACTTCAGCTTGTTTGGCGGCATTAAAGCGGGTCTGATAGTCGCCGGTTAAATAACCTGTAACTCTGCGCAAACGGCGGATGTGCACGTCATTCTCATTTGCGTTGCAGGAAGGACAGTTTGTCCCAATTACGCCTTCGTATCCACAGCTGGAGCAGCGGTCAATCGGATGGTTAATGCTGAAATAACTGACCTGTTGTTCGAGCGCATATTTAATGATTTTGATAAAAGCCGATGGGTTGTTGCGGGCATTGCCGTTTAATTCGACATAAGAAATAGCCCCGGCATTGCAGTATTCATGGAAAGGAGCTTCCAAGCTGATCTTCTGAGCAGCACCCAGATCGAAGTATACAGGGATGTGAAAAGAGTTCGTATAATATTCACGGTCGGTTACGCCCGGAATGGAACCCAGTACCTTGCGGTCAACTTTGGTGAATTTACCGGACAAACCTTCTGCTGGAGTAGCGAACAGGGTGATGTTAAGATCCAGTTCCTCACTTTTCCGATCGCAATAGTCCCGCATATGACGCACGATAGCCAGCGCCTTGGCATGAACTTCCATATCCTCGCCATGGTGTTTGCCGTACATAGCTTTCATACATTCCGCCATACCGATGAAGCCAAGAGACAGACTGCCATGCTTCAGCAGATCGCCTACAGTGTCATCGGGTGCAAGATGTTCGCCGCCTTCCCAAACGCCTTCTCGCATCATGAAATCGGAAGCTTTAGCTTTTTGTGCGGTTTGGATGTGGAAGCGATGGAGAAGTCCTTCCAGCGCAATATCCATATAATGATTTAGATCTTCATAGAAGCCAGCTTCGTCTGCGACGGTACGTCTGCCTGTTACTGTGCCGTGTGCCAGACCTAGCCGAACCAGATTTAGTGTATTAAAGGAAAGGTTGCCCTTCCCAGAGCAATGATTACGCCCAAAACGGTCACCGAGCACTCGGGTTCGGCAGCCCATTGTAGCGAACTCCGTATCAGGATCACTTGAATCATAATACTGCAAGTTGAGCGGAGCGTCCAGATTAGCGAAGTTTGGATATAGTCTGCGCGCAGAACATTCAGCTGCTTTTAGGAACAGTTCATAGTTAGGATCGCCTTGCTGTTGATTGATTCCTTGCTTGCATTTGAAGATTTGAATCGGGAACACTGGTGTTTCTCCGCTGCCAAGTCCGTTCATAGTTGCGGTTAGCAGAGAACTGATCACAAGCTGACCTTCTGGTGAAGTACAAGTACCGTAGTTGATGCTGGTAAACGGTATTTGTCCACCGGATCGGCTGGACATGGTATTCAGATTATGTACCATACTTTCAGCCGCTTGCAGAGTTTCGATTTCGGTTTCCTTTAGTGCAAAACGGAACGCCCTTGGATATAACTCCGCCAGATCGGTCCGGCTCATCGTAATCTCGCCCAAAGATTCATCAGCTTGTCCTTCTTCAAAATAATCCAGACCCTTGCGGAACAGCTTGGCGAAGGATTTGGTTACATAAGGTGCCAGATCATAGTCGAGTTTATTGGCGGATACACCACCATATTGAGCATTTTGCTGGGATTGGAAAATAATCGCTACCAGAGACATAGCTGTCATTATTGAGTTCGGAGGACGAACGCTGCCGTTGCCGGTATTGAAACCTTCACGGAGAAGTTTATCAAACGGGATGAAAATACAGTTCGTCGTTCCAATCGCGTATTGATCCAGATCATGCACATAGACGACATTGTCATCAATAGCCTGCACTAGCTGTGGCGGCATCGTAAAATTGCGGGCGTACCATTTTGAATATTCACTGCCGAACTTGCTCATTTTACCGGAGAAACTCTCTCCATTCAAATTGGCATTCTCGCGCAATAGGTCCATATCCCGACTGTCGATAATATCCCGGCCTAAATCAATGAGCTCTTCTAAAAGAACTTCCCGTGCATTTTCTACTCCATTAAATTGTCTCTCCAACAACGTCATTGTACAGCTCTCCTCTCAGTATAAAAGAAAAACATCTATCATCAAATCCATATATCCATAAGAAGTTGGACTGCTATAAGCAGTCGTATATTTGTTCAGATTACATAAAAAAAGCATCCCCTACCCGAGGATGGCAGAAAATGCCCGATGCGTTATGTAAATATCCACACGGATATTTGCAGAGGTCTCTACGTAGATGACCGCATGCGGACACCATCCCTGTTCCTCGCAGGCATCAATAGTTGGTGTCGTCGAAACAGGTAGGTCTCCTGGCTTCCGTGGGATCTCTCGGCGCCTTCCCAAGGGTGTTCCTAACCCTCAGTGGCATTTGCCGGGAGATGTGGATTCTCAAGCTTCCCAGAAGCTTAAGAAGGCCATCCGGTTACAGTGGCGGGACCGCAGCGGATTCTCACCGCGCTTCCCTATTAAGCTCTAAATCCGGTTAAGGATCAAAGCGCCTGTCTCCACTATATTTTGTTGTCGTTAGATAAAAATAACCCAAGATGTTGTGTTTGTAAACAGTTTTTTAGAAAACCCGCGCGGGGAGCGGGTTCTTCAAAAGTACTCCACAAATGATCCACAGGCTGTCTATAAGTAATCCACAATTGATCCACAGGGAGATGCGAAATGATTCATAAATTGTCCGAAAAGATGCCACAAAGAGTCCATAAATATAGTGCAGATGACCCTAGAATTTGCTCATGAGAAAATACTCTTAGCCCAAAGTCATATTTTGGAGTAATCAGAAGAAATAGAAGAGATAAGGGAGGATAATCTTGCTTAGTTTGTGACAGAGCGGTGGAATTGTTACAATGGAAGGAGACAGCTACTATAAAATTTCGAGGAGGTATTCTCATGCCTATCGCTGAAGTTACAGTTATTCCAATTGGAACAGGCAGTACCAGTCTTAGCAGCTATGTTGCGGATATGCAGCGGGTGCTGAAGACAGTAGAAGGGATTACTTATGAACTTACGTCTATGGGTACGATCATCGAAGGGCCTCTGCAACGCATTTTTGCCGCGGTAGAAGCTTTGCATGAGTCTCCTTTTGCCGCAGGTGCAGAACGTGTCTCTACTTCACTTAAAATAGACGACCGCCGCGATAAACCCTCTACTAGCCGTGGAAAGTTAGAGTCTGTGGAGCGTAAGCTACAGGTGGATTAGCAGTTTAGGAGGGCGGAAAACAGGGAGAAATAGGCTTGCGTTTCTGGCTGAAAGTTGTATAATATTTTTTGTTTGACAGAAAAACAGCGTTAAGCTGGTGTAGCTCAGGGGTAGAGCAACGCACTCGTAATGCGTAGGCCGGGGGTTCAATTCCCTTCACCAGCATCCTTACAAAGTCGATAGTGGCGCGTGTTCCCGGGTTTTTGGAACTGCGCCTTTTTTTTGTACAAGCATCAACTTCTAACATTCTTCTAACCTTTAGTCGATTAAAGTGGGTGTCTCGTCAATTTTCTCCACTTCTTTTCGGGTTCCTAGAATAGAATCTCCGATACATCGGGGCACCGCTTCCTGCAGATTGGGGAGAACATGTGAATAAGTATCCAGAGTGATATTTATTGATGAATGGCCTAATCTTTCCTGAAGTCGAATATGATGGACAGCCCCTGCTGTTCCCTGTTCTTCTGGAGAAACGTATCAAGGAAGATAAGACATGGCGCGAAATCGGTAATGAAAACGGTATGACTAGTGGTCACTGTCGAGCAGATGGAAGGCGTGTCGCAAGCTGACAGCAATCAGAATGAAGGATGTGGCGGAGGTGCAGCATAAGCTGCTTTTCTCTTGCGGGGGCAGATCGGTTAGATGGTAATTACTATAAAAATAAAAAAGACACCACAAGGTGTCTTAGTACAGATACTTTTCGCTCGAATTTCACGAGCTCGTCAGTGAACTGAGTTCATAAGCAAGACTGGCTACGGCTAACAGATGAAGAGATAAAGTAATATCAATGTTAAAATGTGCGGTAATATTAATTTTCATAGATAACCACGCTCCTAAAGTATAAATACACATAAAGAAAACTTTATAAAGCGCTTGGCCTGCCATCATCAGTGCCAGGTAGCCATCCTGTACAGACGCCTTAGCGTTTCGACAATAACATTATACTTAATATTTTGTGTTTTGCCAAAAAAAGGACCCCCAATTCTTGGTCGGGGTGGCGGTTCTGTGTGGTTTCTCAGCGCTTTGGAATCATGATGGTCATTGAGGCTCCACGCACGCGGCTGCAGAATGATCAAATGGAAGTTACGTTTCGGTGTTCATATCTGCTGCATGCTCTGAAATTGATTATCCAAATAACGGGCAGCAAGTTCAGAAGGTTAACGGATTTTTTATTGATACAGGTTGAATTTAATGTTTGATACTGTTGTTATGCTAACGGGAAAGGATAGTTTAATAAAGGAGTTACTTAAGACTGGAATAATGAGCAATGTGACAATTATGTCATTCTGAATTGAATATTGTTAGGTTAATCGATGGGGAAGTTTACTTGTCTCCCTTATACTGGAAATTAAATGATTTTATTTCCGAAAGGGGACAATGCACTGATGACTGATGTAATTAAAGCAATAATACTTGGCATAATAGAGGGCTTAACTGAATTTTTACCAGTATCATCTACTGGACATCTTATTCTAGCAGGCGATTTGCTTAGCTTTGAGGGAGATGCTGCAATAACTTTTAAAATTGTTATTCAGTTGGGTGCAGTGATGGCAGTTTTAATTCTTTATTGGAGAAGGTATTTGGAGATTGGGGTTAATATGATTAGAATGGATTTTTCCAAAAGCAAAGGATTAAATGTCATTCATATGATTTTGGCTATGTTACCAGCATTAACCCTATATCTTCTCTTCAAGGACACAATAAAAAGCCAATTATTTGGCCCAACCCCTGTTTTGATAGGTCTAGTTGTTGGTGGCGTGTTGATGATCATTGCAGCGCGGAATAGGCGGACTGAAACCGCTGATACTATCGATGGGATTAATTATAAACAGGCTTTCGGAATTGGTCTGTTTCAATGCTTGGCGTTATGGCCGGGATTTTCGAGATCAGGTTCGACGATTTCAGGTGGCCTGTTGCTTGGCACTAGCCAAAAAGCCGCTGCAGATTTTACATTCCTTATTTCTGTGCCTGTTATGTTTGGTGCAAGCTTGTTGGATTTGTACGATAGTCGTGATTTGCTGAGTTCTGACGATTTGCTTCTAATGTTAATTGGCTTTGCGACATCCTTTCTTGTGGCAATGATTGCAGTAGTGACGTTCATCAAACTGATTAAGAGACTTCGATTGGAGTGGTTTGCTCTATACCGGTTTGTTTTAGCAGCTCTCTTCTATTTAATTGTCATACAGTAATTGGATTAGTCAATATGAACATCATGGGAAAGAAGCTTTTAAAAAGGCTATACATCATATCCTGCACAGATTTAACTAGAGGTTAAAACAAGGGGAAATCACCAAACAAGACAAAGCTCAAGTAGTCTATGAACTAAGGAATGAATTTTCGGTGTAAGCACTTCTACAGCTAGCCATTATCCCTCGTTTGTTTCTTCTACCATTAATATCACAAAGTGATTATACAAGTGTTTGGGAATATGAAAATCCCCACCAGTTTAAGGTGGGGATTTTGCTTACCAAGTATTATAGTTCGACTGATACTTAACATGTTTGTTCTCATAGCTCTCATTTGGGTAATCACGTCTGACAGACTGCAAGTAGCCTGAAATTGCAAATGCTGCAATAAGCCCTCCTATAATTCCTGTGATTAAGCTGAATGTTGAAAATCCGAATGTGGCAACTACTCCAATGGAAGACAATGCTACAAGCAATAGACTGAATATTTTCATCTTTATACACACCTTCATTTTGTATATATAGTAATTTGGAAATTAAGATTGATACGTTACCTTGTTTGATCGGTTTCGATAAAAATAATAAAAATTCAGCAAATCTTTAGACGGGCTTCATACTTATTTAAGCTAAGAGGATTATAGTAATTACATAACCCCCTTATAATATAGATCTAGACCCTGCCGGAAGTTGGTGGGGTCACTTTTTTGCACAGAGTAATTTTATAAATATGGTTGCCCAATATAGAAGAGAAACAAGAAATATAAAATGTAGAGAATGGGTAGCTTTATTTTTAATTTCTTGCAGGAATTTTTGAATTTTTCTGAGGTCTTGGACAGATTCTTCATCACATATCCATAAATGAGGAATTGTCCAATAACAAAGAAAATGAGCTTAAGGGGAAAGTTGCCCATTTTTATCTCAGTGAAAATAATAGTGAATGTGACACTCACAAAGGTTAGTGATACAACTTTTAAAAACTGTTCATAACGATCTTGTGGTTCTTTGATAGGATCCTGCTGCCCCCATTTTCTCTCATCAATTTCTGTCATGGTAAACCTCCAATCTACTGAATGTTATTAGTATTTCACCAGATTGAGATGCTTTTTGAACAGGGAGAATTAATTGGGAAACCATTATGAGTATAGTTGTCTGTTGCATCTTGTTGAAGGCTTACTTGTTGTGGAGATAGTACACTTGAATTTGATTGATTTGCTGATGCGAAAGGAGCAATTGCGGTAGTCAATAAAGCGATTGATAAAACTACGATTAGTTTTTTCATACTTTGATAATCCTCACATATGAAGTGTTTACTTACATGGATAATAGTAAATTTAATGGTTAATGATGTATATGAGCTATAAGATCGATTTGAAAAATGAGATGTTTTGTAAGTTTTTATAAATAAACGTCGAATATTATAATAAGAGAGTTTTATTGGTGTAGATGACCTAGGACTAATTAATTGTGATGAATTTTAAAAATACGAAACCCGCCGATGCATGTCTCGCGGGTTTGTGCTGATCCTGTATCTTCAAGTAGATCCTTCGTGTTATTAGGTACATTGCCAACAACTGTAGGGACTTTATAAGCTCCTATAGTTGTTACATGGTAAGGTTTCAGTAATTCCAACAAAGAGTAAATTCCCAAATGCTTGGGATTATGCCCACTGGCTTCGGTAGGTGAGCTTTTTTTTGTTTACAGAATGTTCCAGAATTATTATATTCAGATTATGTAAATGTTTCGTCCGGAAGAGATTATTCATAGTATATGTTCGGAAGGGTATTTCTGCTTCAGGAATTCCCGTAACAGAGATGTTGAGAGTATATAATGTTCCATATTATATACTCTGATTTCTCCTTAAATCTACACAAAGAAGCGCCGTCCCTTTGGAGACGCCGCTTCTTTATAGTAGATTCTATTCTTTTTGCTCAATTCTTGATTTTGGTGATCTTTTTGGCGGTAACTTGTGCAGGGAATGAATCATCACTTACTTCAAAAAACACTTTAATCTCATCGCCTTTTTTATATTTAGAAGGTGCAACTTTATTTACCCAAATGGCTTGAGAGTACTCATTAGATTCGAGAATTTCCTTGTATTCCTTGTTCAAGTCTTCTTCTTTTAATTCAGAAATTACTAAAATTCTTTTATTTTCTACATCTATTGTGTGTACAATTCCTTTCAAAACTTCATTATTCTTACTACAGGCGGTGACGAATAATAAAAAAACAAAAATAAGAGTCCATTTAATAGTAGTACGTGGTTTTTGAATCATGGACCTTCCCCTCCAGTGGTTACGACATTAGTTTAAAATCGGTTGCACAGGCATAGCATTTAGTACATTACCAATATAAGAATAAACAGCAGCCTTTCCATTATGACGACCTTTATTGATTCTGGGGAGTTACAGGTGAATGCCTGTAGTATTGATATTTTCATAAGAACTTTTGTTTGTATATAATAAAAATAAATGTTCTTATTTTAGAGGCGATCAATGATGGAAATGAGTATCGACCAAACGGTTGGGATTATTTATCAGGTCAAGGTGAGCAAGATTACACAACGCGAGATCGAGATCCGTGGCATCCGTGACAAACGTCCAACATAAACAAAGGGGATAAATATCATGCGGTGTATAACAATACGGCAGCCTTGGGCGACCTTAATTGCTCTTGGTGAAAAAGAGTTTGAAACTCGTTCATGGAGAACAGCCTACCGCGGCGAGTTAGGCATCCATGCCGGAATGAGGATTGACAAAAAGATTTGTGAACAGGAACCGTACAAATCAGTATTGGCGAAACATGGCTATACAGCGAATAATTTGCCGACAGGAGCTATTATTGCTACAGGTCAGCTCGCGGGATGTTATGTGGTTACTCCAGAGGTGGATTTAAGGGAATGGATCAATGGGAACGAATATGATTTTGGCGACTATAGTGAAGGACGGTTTGCCTGGAAGCTTGAAGGGGTTCATCCATTAAGCCATCCAATTCCAGCTAAAGGTCGGCTAAGCTTGTGGGAGCACTCTAATCACTTCTGAACGGCGAACAATATTTTTAATGTAATTTTTATGTGCCTATCAGCTATTTTTCAGGTTCGAGGTATATATTAGAGACACCAAACACCCCCCAGTGTTTTGTGGTATATCTCTCTCAGGTCTTGCCAACTCCCATGGTAAGGCCTATTTTTTTGTTCACTAATTGATCGGGGGGAGAGAGCGCAGCGGCTTCTATACAGCTTTACTTAATCTGGTACTGTTCTTCGTAACTCTTAAAAGATGAAATATCCAGCCCTAGGTATCTGCGCATATGGATGGCAGCTTGAGCCGCAACAATGTCATTCAACAGCAGCATTCGTTCATGATAGCCACGACATATATACTTGGCTTCAATTCCAGTATTAAGTCTGTTTTGCTCATACACCTTGATTCCCCGTCTTCTCATTTCTGCACGAACATCCCTTAGATCTGTTGTAGCTACTGCAGCAGCTGTTCCAAGCACCTCCAGATAAGGGGCGGGTGTTCGTAAGTGTGTAGATAAAATGGCGGAGTCCCGTTCGAAAGCTGATAAAATCATCGGAAGCAATAAATAAGATTTCACCAGCATGTTGTCCCTGCTTTCTGCTCTATGCATGAATCTCATCACCTCTAATAGGAACGTATATTCGTATTCTACCCCGATATTCCAAAAATAATCAATGGTATTTCTAAACAGCTTATCCAATGTGATTAAATTCACAACTTAATAACGAAGAATAAATTATATTAAAAATTGTAATAATAAAAATTAATGTATCGAACGCAAATAAAGGAGAATTATGATGGAAAAAGAGGGCAGCCTCCAGCGTGGATTGTTTTTTGGTTTAATTTTGAGTGTTCCCTTATGGATATCCATATTGGGCTATATACAGTTACTTTAAAATTTAATGAAAAACCTTATGCGAAGCGCCTTTAGGCGCTTTTTTTGTGTGGTACTAATGCGGGGAATTATCGAAAGGAATTGATTGACAATTGTGGGTGTCGGGAGCTAAACTGTTATTAATTCAAAAGTATTAAAAGTCATAGACTGTTATTGGATAGAATGCTTCAGCTACCAGTTCTGGACTTGCAGTGTAATACATATATATAGTCATGATAATAGCAAACCGTCTGAAAGGGCGGGACGCAAAGTCCAGGAGTCTAAAGTGTCTTAAAGGCACAATGACCGTCCGACTGCCATGAGAAGGGAATTTCACTTCTTTTTGGCGGTCTTTTTTGTTGTTAGGTCCTTTAGAGTTTCTGGTAATTATTCTGATTAATATAAATCATAGTTTTAGGAGGTGTGCCATTTGAAAAGAAGAATAAAACCGTTACTCTCGCTTGTATTAGCTGGGATTTTGACGGTAGGTAGTGGGCTTTCCTCATTGGGAGCTGGAGTTGCTGGAGCTAGTAGTTCTTCTACATTGGGAATTGCAGCGGTCTACAACGTGTTTATTCTAGGGGATATAACGACAGTTTCGGATACGGAAGGAAGGTTTGCTGCTGGAGGTAACGTTAACTTAACCAACTATAGTGTTGGAGATAGGTTGACCGCAGCAGAGGTTTCCCTGACTGACACACTTGTTGTTGGAGGGAATCTTACTTTCAACGGAGGTACTGTTTATGGGAATATCGTGTACGGGGGAGATTTTTCAGGGAATGTAACGCTCCTCAAGGGTGGTACAAAAAGACAGGGGAGTACGATTGACTTTTCAGCCGTAGGTCAGTCTTTGAAGGACAAATCAGCAGAACTTGCAGCATTGCCGGCGAATGGAACAACAGTGTACCAATATGGCAGCCTTACCCTGACAGGTACAGATCCTGCGGTCAATGTTTTTAATGTTTCAGGAGATAACGTCTCTAATACCTACGGAATTACAATAAATGTTCCTTCAGGATCTACTGCAATTATTAATATTGATGGTTCTAACGTAAAAATGAAAAACTTCGGATTTCTACCTAATAACGTGTTGAACAGCAAGAAAATTTTGCTTAACTTTAGCCAAGCTGCGTATCTTGATATGGCAGGCATAGGTGTAATGGGAAGCATACTTGCCCCCTATGCTCATGTTGATTTTATTAATGGTCAGATTAACGGTACTTTAGTGGCGGCTTCACTCAAAGGTACTGGTGGTGGTGAATTTCACCACTATCCATACGATGGTGATGAACCTGGACCAACGCCGACACCAACGCCGACAGTGACGCCGACACCAACAGTGACACCAACGCCAACGCCGACAGTGACGCTGACACCAACAGTGACACCAACGCCAACGCCAACGCCGATAGTGACACCGACACCGACACCAACACCAACGCCAACGCCGACACCGACACCGACGCCAACGCCTACAGTGACACCAACGCCGACGCCGACAGTGACACCAACGCCGACACCGACGCCAACACCATGTCCGACGCCGACAGTGACACCAACGCCGACGCCGACACCAACGCCGACAGTGACGCCAACGCCGACAGTGACACCGACGCCAACGCCAACAGTGACACCAACGCCGACAGTGACGCCAACACCGACACCAACGCCGACAGTGACGCCAACACCAACACCAACACCAACACCAACACCAACACCAACACCAACACCAACACCAACACCAACACCAACGCCAACGCCGACAGTGACACCAACGCCGACGCCGACACCAACGCCGACAGTGACGCCAACGCCGACAGTGACGCCGACACCAACAGTGACACCAACACCAACGCCGACAGTGACACCGACGCCAACGCCGACGCCAACGCCAACAGTGACACCAACGCCGACAGTGACGCCAACACCGACACCAACGCCGACAGTGACACCAACGCCGACAGTGACGCCAACGCCGACGCCGACAGTGACACCAACGCCGACGCCGACAGTGACACCAACGCCGACGCCGACAGTGACACCAACGCCGACGCCGACAGTGACACCAACGCCGACAGTGACACCAACACCGACACCAACGCCGACAGTGACGCCAACACCGACACCAACGCCGACAGTGACACCGACGCCAACGCCGACAGTGACACCAACACCGACGCCAACGCCGACGCCAACGCCGACAGTGACACCGACGCCAACGCCAACAGTGACACCAACGCCGACAGTGACGCCAACACCGACACCGACACCAACACCGACAGTGACGCCGACACCAACGCCGACACCAGAGACTTCGGTGTTCCCGACACCAACGCCATCATCCGTAATTGGCACTATAGTTCTTGCAGAAGATCCTGTGCCGCTTGGGCCTGTAGCTTCGCCGACACCAGCGCCAGTACCAACACCGTCGAATAGCACAGAAGTACTTGTTGATGATGATGAGATCCCATTAGGTCCGGTACCGGCAGTGACACCAACGCCAACACCAACACCTGATGAAATCATCGTAGTGGACGATACGATCCCATTAGGTAAGCCACCTGTGAAGGAATTGCCAAAAACGGGTGAATCAAGTCCTGTACCTTACTATGTAGCAGGTTTAGGTTTTGCACTTATCGGATTATTAATGAGAACCAAGTTCTCCAAAAAGAATAAATAATAAAGGGTAGATCAACATAGAGTCGCTTTCGGGAGTGTTCCGATGGCGGCTCTATTTGTATGTCATGATTGCGATAGTTTGGTGCATTCTAAGTAGATGGTATACTCTTGTTGGAAAAGAAATGTAGAGGGGATGGCGAAGGCGAATTGATATGGTTCATTATTAGCGCTGTAATCATCATAGGGATTCTAATCTATGTGGGATTTTTCTTCTATGGTATTGCTATTAAACGAGCGCCAAAGGTATTTCTAAGTAATAATCCTAATCTGAAGGCTGATCCTCCGGTTGCCGGAGCTTCTTGGGGGGAGGGGAAGGATTGGGTCTCTCGCCAGAGCTTCGAGAATATTGAGATCGTATCTGCAGATGGACTTAAACTAAGGGGTTACTTACTCCAATCTAATCGTGCTGCGGGACGCACAGCCATTCTAGCCCACGGTTATTCAGGTAAAGCAAAGGATATGGGGGCGTACGCCAAAATCTACTACGAGAACTTAGGCTTTAACATCCTAATTCCCGATGCAAGAGGGCATGGAGATAGCGCAGGGGATTACATTGGTTTTGGTTGGCCGGAACGAAAAGATTATTTGCAATGGATTGAATACATGATTAAAAAGACTGGGCCCAGTGCTCAAATTGTGCTTCACGGCGTCTCTATGGGCGGTGCTACAGTGCTAATGACCTCAGGGGAAGATCTTCCGCCGCAGGTAAAAGCTATTGTTGCGGACTGCGCTTATACCTCAGTAAAAGCACAATTATCTTACCAACTACGACGCATGTATCGCTTGCCAAGTTTCCCTTTCGTTCAAAGTGCAAGTCTAATCACCCGCTTGAAGGCGGGGTATGGTTTTGGTGAAGCCTCTGCATTAAAACAAGTGCGGAAAGCGAAGGTCCCGATTCTTTTTATTCATGGGGATGCGGATAACTTTGTACCTTTTGCTATGATGAATGAATTGTATGAGGCATGCCAGAGTCCAAAAGAGAGACTCATAGTGCCGCAAGCGGGGCATGGATTGTCTTATGATACGGATAAGGCGGGGTATATAGATGTAGTAACAGCTTTTGTAAGTCGATATGTAAAATAAGTCCTGAACGTAGACAGCGCCCGATATCCGCTAGGTAGCGGTTATCGGGCGCCTATATTTTTCCACACATGACGTAGTCCTTGAATAAGGAACGTACCGTCATGCTTTCTCGTTATATTCATCCCCCGCCGTTCGTGAGTAACGGGTGTCTTGATTCCTTGTTATTTCCAGCAGCCGTGTGGCGAGAATAATCCTTCCAATACGACAAAAGCCCTACCTCTCTTTTGCCCTTGCGGCTCCATTGACCGCGCCAGTGTGAATCGGAATGCTATATTTCGAATTTAATCTCATAAAAAGGAAGAGTACTGCAAGAAAACATAAAGCCTCTTTGTCCAAAATGCCGATGTGTATAATAGTCGGCCTGACATCTTCTTGGTGGGGATATTCAATATATCGAAAAACAAATACCATATAAATATAACACACTATTGTTTAAAAGGCAAATATAATAATGAATTCCAAGATAAGGTTTATTTGATTCTAGAGAGGAACAAACCTCGATAAGGGGCGCTTAGATTTTGAAAGTAACTTAAATTGGGTTAATTGTGAATTATTCCGGAAAAGCTAGTAAACCAGAGGAGATGGGCGATCTCGGTGCAAATGGGCTAAAATGTAAGTTGGATATTTTTGCAAACGCTACAAACTTCAACTGAAAATGCCAGAGACGAATGGGTTGTGTCTGCTGGGGTTATTTTGCGTGCCTATTTTGTGAACAGCTCTCTAAAACTGACAATAAACTCCAACATTGATTGAAGGATTGAGGGTAGACCGTTATAATTAATAAGTCTGGATTTTAATTAAAAAATAAGGGAGATTTTTATGAAACGCGCAGATGTGTGGCTGATTTCCATCGTATTGATTGCTGCGCTCGCTTTTCTCGTACCGAGATGGTTTTCGGACAATGATGACAAAGGTGGGGCCGGTAAAAATCTCATAGCCAATGTAACGGTGGACGGTGAGTTATTTAAAACGGTAAAGCTTACAAAAGAAGAACAAACCATTGAGGTCCGCACGGAACGCGGCTATAACATTTTGAAGGTGCATGATTACGGGATTGAAATGTACGATGCCGATTGCGCTGATAAAGTTTGCCTAGGTTTTGGTTTTATTACCCTGCCCAAACAGACGATTGTCTGTCTACCGCATAGAGTATTAGTCGAAATCACCAGTGCGTCGGGGGAGGATGATATAGATGCCTATGTCCAGTAGTGAATCTGCAACAGCTTTAAAAAGAACAGTGATTATTGCGATTTTCGCCGCAGTGGCAGTAGTGTTAAGTTTAATAGAGGCACAGATTCCGTTATCCGGGATGGGACTGGTGCCGGGTGCTAAGCTCGGACTGGCCAACATTATGATTTTGACTTGTATTTACTTTTTACGTGGACGGGATGCTTTGCTGCTTGTCATCCTCAAAACACTGCTTACTGCATTTCTGCTAGGTACCTTCTCAAGCTTGCTGTTTAGTTTATTTGGTTCACTTTTTAGCTTTGTTGTTATGTTTGTGCTGATGCTGATTAGTGGCAAAGGTAAGAGTATAAGCTTGATCGGAATTAGTATAGCCGGTGGGATTGCGCATAATATCGGTCAGCTGCTGGCAGCTTCTATGGTATTTGCATCACTTAGTATTTTTTATTATCTTCCCATGCTGCTGATCACTGGGGTAGTAACAGGAATTGCCGTGGGCTATGCAGTCCGTTATTTGGTGGCGTCATTGTCAAAAATATCGCTGTTTGAAGAATTTTTGGACTGATTAGTCACATCAGCGGAAGGATGACTAACATGAATGAATCATACGAAGGTCAAGACTTAGAGGGAGAAGGACAAGCAGTCATCTCTCTGGATGGGGTATCGTTTGGCTATGATCCCGAGCATCCGATTCTTCACAATATAACGTTATCTATCTCTCAAGGACAATGGGTTAGCTTGGTTGGTCCTAATGGCTGCGGGAAGTCTACGTTGGTCAAGCTGCTCAATGCTCTGCTGCCTAAGGGGGCTGGTGAGATTGTGGTTAGTGGCATGCTGCTTAGTGAGGAAACGATCGGAAGCATTCGGCAATGTATCGGAATGGTGTTCCAAAATCCGGATAATCAGTTTATTGGAGCCACTGTAGAGGAAGATATCCTATTCGGCCTGGAAGGGCTTTGTTTGCCGTACGAAGAGATGGCTGAACGTTTGCACTCCTATACGACGAGACTAGGAATAAATCATCTGTTGTCCAAGCATCCGGGTGAGCTGTCGGGAGGTCAAAAGCAGCGTGTTGCTATCGCTTCCATTCTTGCTATGGAACCAGGCATCGTCATTTTTGACGAGGCCTCTTCTATGTTGGATGAAGGAAGCAGAAATGACCTTCTCGGTATTCTGCAGGATATGCGGGCAGAAGGGAAGTACACGATCCTCATGATTACGCATGATGCAGATGAGATTTTGGCATCGGATCGGGTGCTTGCGCTGCATGGAGGTGGTTTGGCTGCAGATGTTACACCGGCGGAGTTGTTCCGGAACGAGGAGCTTCTGGAAAAATGCCATCTGCGTGAACCTTATCCTTGGCGCCTTGCACGCGAGCTGCAGAACCAGGGTATTCATGTGGATGTTCCGACCAGTGAAAAGGAGCTTATAGACACGTTATGGCCATAGAATTACAGCAAGTAAGTTACACCTACGCTGACCGAAGCCTCTGGAAGCTGACGGCGCTCCGGGACATTAACCTCAGTGTACCCATTGGCTCGATGGTTGGTATTGCGGGGGCGACGGGCTCAGGTAAATCGACGCTGCTGCAATTGTTTAACGGGATACTGAAACCAACCGAGGGTACGGTAAAAGTGCTTGATGTAACCATTCAGGCTGGTGAGAAGTCACCTAAGCTAATGCCACTGCGCCGCCGAGTCGGATTGGTATTTCAATTTCCGGAGCAGCAGATGTTCGAAGATACGGTCGAAAAGGATCTCATTTTCGGTCCCCTTAATTTCGGCATGAGTCTCGAAGAGGCAAAGTCACGTGCACGTCAGGCCATGTCAGATATGGGGCTGGATCTCGCACTGCTAGAGCGGAATCCTTTCCAATTGAGCGGTGGACAAATGCGTAAGGCGGCTATCGCTTCCGTGCTAGCTATGGACCCTGAGGTCATCGTTCTGGATGAGCCCACGGCAACGCTTGATCCCATTAGCCGTGCAGAGCTAATCAGCTTGCTGGAGAGATTATGTCGTGAGCAGGGCAGAACGATCATTATCGTTACGCATCGGATGGATGAGTTATTGCCCTATGCGGACAGCTGGGTTGTACTTAAAGAGGGCAGCACGGCGTTTCAGGGCAGTGTAAAGGCGCTTGCAGATGATCCTTCGATTCTGGAACAGTGTGGTTTGACGGTTCCGCAGTCCCTTCGTTACTGGCGTGCAGTTGCTGATCATTTAGGTCTTGTGGATGAAGCCCCCCGCTTGACGGCTGAGAGTCTGGCAGAGCTTATAGCTTCGCTGCCAGCGGAATCAATAAGCACTGGTAAGCCCGATGGAAAGAGGGATGACCATGAATGAGAAACTGATCTTAGGTCGGAGTATTGAGACCGGTTCGTGGGTGCACAAGCTGGATGCTCGTGCCAAAATCACTGGCATGCTATTATACGTAGCTGTTATCCTGCTCTCACGTTCGTGGATGGCCATGGCTGTGCTGGCTATTTTTTCGATAGCCGTTATGGCTTCAACGAAGATTCCGCTTAAATACTTCCTGAAAGCAGCTAAGCCTTTACGTTATTTAATGTTGTTTATCTTTATTGTGCAGGTGGTGTCTGTAAAGACAGGGGAGGTAATGCTGACTCTTGGTTCCTGGTCTATCTATGAGGGAGGGCTAAGATTAGGGGCATTTTCGGTCATCCGCATGTTCTTTCTTATCACCTTTACAGCGCTTCTGACCTTCACAACAACGCCGGGGAAGCTGAATCAAGGGCTGGAGGGGATCTTGATACCCTTCAAAAAGCTTGGCTTATCCCCTGACCGTATCACGCTGATGATCAGCATTTCACTTCGTTTCATTCCTACGATTCTAGATGAATCGCAGATCATAATGAAAGCGCAGGCCTCAAGGGGAGCCGATCTGAAAGAGCTGCCTTTGAAGGAAAAGGGACGGATGTTAGTCTCCCTGCTGGTCCCGATTATCGCCAGTGCTTTTAGGCGTGCTCAGGATCTGGTGTATTCCATGGAGGCCCGCGGTTTTCGCATGGATGCTCCCCGCAGTCGGTATCACCGCCTAAGGTGGGGCAAATTCGATACTGTTTTTATTGGGATGTTTGTGGTCATGGGAATTGCAGTAGCTTTGTTATAATACTCATTCCCTATTAGTAGTATCAACTTGGGAGGGAACTTGAATGGCACGTTATTTTAACGGTAGAGAAGTCGAATTACTCGCACCCGCAGGAACGTTTGAGATTTTCAAGGAAGTGATCCAATCACGGTGTGATGCAGTTTATTTTGGTGGACCTGTATTGAATATGAGAATGATGCGTAAAGGTTATAACCTTACTCATGAAGAGATCGTAGAGGCACTTGATATCGCACATCGTCTAGACAAAAAAGTGTATATCACTGTGAATAATCTTTTTAGTGAGGAAGATGTGGAGGAAGCTAGAGAATACTTGCGTTTCCTTGATGGTGCTCGGCCAGATGCTTTGATTGTTCAGGATATGGCAGTGTTGGAGCTTATTCGGGAGATGGAGCTTAACCTTCCTATTCACTCTTCCGTAATGATGAATGTTCACAACCTGGAGATGATCTATGCGCTGCGTGATCTGGGTGTAACTCGTGTAGTTACCTCGCGGGAAATGGACCTGCAGACAGCTAAGCTGCTTGGTCAGCGGAGTGGTATGGAGCTGGAATATTTTATTCACGGGGATATGTGCTCTGTGCATGGTGCAAATTGTTACTTCAGTTCCCATGTTTTTGGCATGAGCAGCAACCGGGGAAAATGTATGAAGCCATGCCGCTGGGATTATCGGGTTAAAAAAGACGGATATGTATATCCTGCTGAATATCCACTGGCTGTCAAAGATATGTTTATGTATGAGCATCTTCCGGAATTGATTGAATCAGGCATTACTTCCTTCAAAATAGAAGGCCGTATGCGTGATAAGGATTTTATGGTGATGCTGGCGAATAGCTACGGCGAAGCCATTGACCGATATATCGATGATCCGATTGGCTTTGATCGTACGGTTGATACTAAAGAGCTGTACAACAACCGCAAGCGTGACTTTTCGACAGCTTATGCTTTTGGTAAACCAGGGTTAGCTAACATTAACCGTCGTTATGAAGGTACGGGCAAATTCTATAGCACTGGAAAAGTATTTAGCACACCAACCGCAGAACGTGCGCTATCTGAAAAACGTGTAGAGGAATTGCGGGAACGTTTGGCGCAAGAAAAGAAACCAATGGAAACAAAAGCTAAGTTGGCTGTACGTGTGAATAATATGGAACAGGCGCGCGTAGTATTGGAGCTGGGTGTGGATAGTTTATACTTGCCGGGGGATGTATTTGAACCGGACAGACCTTTTACAAAACGTGATATTAAGGAACTTGGTGAGCTAAAAGGCGATAGCAAAATCTATTTAGGGTTGCCACGCATGATGACCGAGCTGCATTTTGATCAATATGATCAATTGCTTGGTGGAGAACGCTTGCCGATCGACGGTATAATCGTTACTAATTTGGGAGCGATTCGCAGATACAGTTCTACAGGTTATCCGTTAATTGGAGATGGTAGTTTAAATGTCTACAATCATCTTTCAGCCCAATTATATGCAAAATTAGGTTTAACTCAGCTTTCGGTTTCACCGGAAATGACGCTGGAGCACTTTGCTACCTTTGCCTCGCGTTGTGACACGCCTTTGGAAGTTGTTGTACATGGTACACCTGCACTAATGTATATGGAACATGACCTTTATGAGAATACTGAAGTAATGGAGCCTATCGCTGAAGAGGATAATCAATATGTGCACAATAATGTATTGGTTCTAAAAACAGACAAAGGTGAAAATCCGGTATATCGTGATCAGCACGGCCGTTGCCATCTTTTGTTCGCGAAAGAGCTCTGCTATTTACCGTTGCTTGGTGAGATGATTGATCTAGGCATATCTAGTTTCCGTATTGAAGGAGCGACATATAGCGCTCAGCAGTTGCGTGAAATTATAATTTCTTATCAACAAGCTATGAATCGTACTGAAGTAAAAGATGATATGCTAGGTGGTCTTGAGCCCATTTATGCGGGTTATACTCTAGGTTCGCTGCAATTTAACTAATTCTATTTTTTGGGGCAAAATACCGTCTGCTAGTAAGAAGAATGCACAGTACTCTATGAATAAGTTACTATTTTCACAAGAAGAGAGGGAATCAATCATGGAACAACAAGAATTCATCGGAAGAGAAGCCGTAGCGGCAAAGCGTAAGCAATATTTCTATCCGTGTACACAGCATTTTTACCGCGATGCGCCTCAGCTTGTGCGAGGTTCGATGCAGTTTGTGTATGATGAAAATGGCAAACAATATACAGATTTCTTCGCAGGTGTATCTGTAGTTGCCTGTGGGCACTGCAATCCAGCCATAACTGAACGTACGATTGAGCAACTGCAGCAGCTGCAGCATACGTCTACGATCTATTTAACTCAGCCAAATGTGGATTTGGCTGAACGTCTGGAAGAGGTTATGCCAGGCGGTCTACGCCGAACCTTTTTCGTGAACAGCGGCTCAGAGGCTAATGAAGGCGCACTGCTGCTCGCTCGGATGTATACAGGACGCAAGGGGTTCATTGCACTGGAAAGTGGTCTACACGGCCGTACCAATCTAACTATGAGCGTGACAGGTCTGCCGATGTGGCGTACCGATAAATACTTGGATCATGACGTTGAGTTTATTCCTCGCCCATATCATCCAGAACTATCTCTGGAGGAAGCCGCTGCACTATCCCTGGAATCTCTGGAGCGAGTGCTTGAGGAGAAGGGGAATACTATCGCCGCAATGATCGTAGAGCCAATCCAAGGCAATGGTGGTATGATTATGCCAACGCCAACCTATTTCAGTGAGGTCAAAATGTTGCTGGAGAGATACGGCGTACTTCTGATCGCTGATGAAATTCAAACTGGATTTGGTCGTACAGGCAAAATATTTGCTATGGAGCATTTTGACGTAGTGCCCGATATTATTAGTATGGCCAAGGCACTGGGGAATGGAATTCCGGTGGCAGCCTTTGCGACAACGGATGAGATTGCACTCGCGCTGAACCGTCCGTCGGCTTCAACCTTTGGAGGCAATCCGGTATCTGCTGCAACGGCGCTGGCTGTGCTTGATTATATTCGCGATGAACGGCTTCCTGAACGCTCAGTGCTGCTCGGAGAACGATTGAAAGCAGGGCTAAAGACCCTTCAAGACCGTTATCCTTCGCTTATTGTGGATGTACGGGGAATTGGGCTTATGTTGGGAGCGGAGCTTGCTGGTGAGGATGCAGAAGGCTCTGCGGCGCTTACAGATCAAGTACTGGAAGCGATGAAAGATAGAGGATACCTGATCGGCAAAAATGGCATAGGACGCAACGTACTAGCCTTTCAACCGCCGATGATTATTACGGAAGAGGATATCGATGGGCTGCTTAACAACCTGAAGGAAGTCCTTGCGGAGCTTAATGACTAATATAATGAATTTCAAGTAGCGAAGAAAGAGGAAAACGAATGGCTATTCTAAACATTTTTAAAACTGCAGGCCTAAAGCTTAAAATGTTCAGTGAACTGGTGATGTTCTCTCATACGCTTTTTTCGCTGCCGTTTGCCATTATCTCGATGGTGTGGGCTGCTGGGGGCTGGCCATCAGGGCATGTGATGATCTGGGGTCTGATTGCATTGATCGGTGCCCGTAATGGCGCTAATGCATTCAATCGGCTGGCAGACCGTACGTTTGATGAACAGAATCCTCGTACGGCACATCGGCATTTGCCACAACGGTTATTGGCAGAAAAAGAAGTGGTTGTCTTTGTTATTGTCAATTATGCCATCTTTATTGTGGCTTCAGGCATGCTGAACTTGCTCTGCCTGCTCTTATCGCCGGTAGCAATCGTGTTAATATCGACTTATTCTTATACAAAACGTTTTACCTTTCTAAGCCATTTATATTTAGGCTTTGTTATTGCTTCCGCACCGATTGGTGCATGGTTTGCCGTAACCGGAAATATCGCATTTACCCCGTTTGTGATCGGGACGGTAGTTATGCTCTGGATTGCCGGATTTGATATTATCTACGGCACTCAGGACATTGAATTTGACCGGCGGCATGGGTTATGGTCTATTCCGAGCTTCTTTGGATTAGAGAATGCGCTGCGTATCGCCAAAGGTCTACACTTCATTATGATTATGCTGCTATTATTTCTATGCGTATGGCAGGATCTCGGATGGATGTATTTAGTTGGGATTGGTATCGCTACATTGCTCCTGATGACCGAGCATAAGATTATAAAACCTTCGAATCGTAAGCTGATGAAGGTGGCTTCTTATAATCTAAATCAGGTAATCAGCATAGTGATATTATTGTGTACGTTGATTGATTTTTTCTATGTTAGTTAGGGAGCTGGCTTTGGTGAGCCGGCTGAGCATTTGGCACATTGCCCTCAAACTAACAACAAAAGACAATAGCCTACCCCTTTTGGGTAGGCAAGGGAATTGGAAAGCTGGCTACGCTAGCTTTCCTTTTTTGTGTTGACTCGGTTCCCCGCTCTGCAAGGGGGAAGCTACGAGTTGAATGCAAAGATTAGGGAAAACCTCCCTAATCTTATTGAGTTTTTTATCCTTTGACTCTGTTTTAGGGAATTTCTCCCTGAAATATAGCTGGTTACTCTTAAAAGCATGCTAAAGTGGACTTTATTAGGGAGCAATTCCCTAATATCGTGCTTTTCGAACGATTATTAGCTAATTTTAGGGAGGTTTTCCCTAATTATATCCGATGGAGTAGAATGACTGAATTAGCTCATGTGCGCTACGCTGCGTTTGCGTGTTTAGCTTGTCCTGTTGAAGCGGAAAAATAGCAGTTGAATTGCGACAAGATCAATAAAATGATGTGTCTAAATCAAAAAAACGGATACCCCCAAGTGAATGGGAGGTATCCGTTTTTATTTGTATTAGATCGTACGCTTTAGCGATCACGGTCCGCAAAATATTGCAGCAACGTTTCCAGATCAGCATGCGCAGGGTAGGAGGAGAGCTGCTGCACAATAGCTGCAGCTTTATCCAGATAGTTCTGGCTGACCCGTTCAGCGCGAGCGAGGGCATCGCTATTGTTAATTAGGGTGAGCACATGTGCTACTTCAGCGTCGGAAGAATCCGGGCCGATTGCACGGATCACAGGCGAGAGCTTAGGGTCCTGCAAGGCGTACAGCACTGGCAGGGTGACCTGACCATGTCGCAGGTCGCTACCGGCAGGTTTGCCTAGGACATCGGCGGACTGTGTGAAATCTAGCAGGTCATCTTGTATCTGAAAGGACATCCCTAAGGCTTCTCCAAAATTATAAAGGAGATTGGCAACTTCTTCGGTGCTTTCAGTGGACAGTGCACCAACCCGTAAGCAGGTTGCCATAAGAAGAGCGGTTTTGTTTAAGGATTTCTCCAAATACTGATCCATTGTAATTTCATAATCAAAAGCATGTTCCATTTGCTGATATTCACCCAGACACAGCTGAGCGGTGGCTACAGAGGATAAGTCATGAACGTATCTGTTTTTATCTCCTGTATATTTGCTCAGCAGCTCGATGACCCGAGCGGACATGTAATTACCAACATGTACTGCTGACAATGTCCCCGTCTTAATATGTAAGGCGGGTACGCCCCGCCGTAACTCAGAACGGTCAATGATATCATCATGAATTAATGAGGCGGCATGAATAAATTCAGCAGCAGCAGCTAATTGAAGCGCTCTGCGACCGGTATCCTTACGGCCAAACCGACTGCCAACAATGACCATGAGGGGACGAAGGCGTTTACCACCGGAATTTATAAGCTCTAGAACACTTTGCGCGAGCTGAGATTTCTTAGGTACATCTTTATCACGCGTCACAAGGTTTACGATTTCGCGGTTGATTTCATTTATGTCTATATTTAAGGCCTCATGCAGCTTCATTTATGGATCCCACCTGTCAAATGGCTTTGCTTGTGCGACTACGCTGTCTGCACTCTTGAATCAAGAACTCTTCGATTCCAGTAGCTGGATCATGTTCCGCGAAGTCTCCATTTGACCGTCTAATCTGCATTTTTTTGATCGAAGGAGCTAGATAAGCAACTAAGTCGAGCTCACGGCATTTCACCGCAAACTGCAGGTAAAAGCTATACAAATAATCTCCATCCAAAATGTTGCGTGTAAGGTCGGGATGATGTGGGATACATTCCATATGGCGCTCTGCTGCCAAAGTGAGAATAGTGTAAATACCCAGCAAATTGACTTTGCGGCTGTATTCCAGATCATGGCGTTCCAGTACCGAGATTAGCTGTTCACATGCAGCCGGAGAGGGCTGAAGCTCAATTCCGGCAATAGGTGACATTTCAGTATGCAACAACCGGAGGGTATCTTCTATGAGTTGTTTGTTCACAAGATTCTCTCCTTCTTGTCGGTTTTGCCGGAAGAAACCATACCCCGATCATCCCTACAAAACCATTCATTCAAGAAAAAACCACCATTTCCTAGGATTAGGAAGGTTATTTTCTTCTTGTAAATAAGGAGAGTAATGTGTCCTAGGGACACATTACTCTGAAGTATATCCATATTTAACCCTAATAAAATACAATTTGCACATATGTTCTATATGATAAATTACACAAATTCAGGGTTTTATTATCAGTCGGTGTATAGATACCATCGTCTGACGAGCGGAATTCTCTTCCACTGTTTCTTAAGCCAAGGAAGTACATAGTAGTCTAGACCAAGTGTGCTTCCCGATCCGCCGATGCAGGCAATACCAGCAGCAACGTACCATAACATTTCTGTCGAGGCCATTTTGGTTGACCAAATCATGACCGACATGCCTACGGTCGCTATAGAAGCAAGTGCTGTGAAGAGACCAACGATGAGCATAATACCGAAGACGATTTCTGCACATACCATACCGATTTGGAACCATTTCGCGAGGAAAGTATAACTTCCGTCGTTGTTGTAGAACATCAAATCCATGAACCAGTTTGTAATGTTGTATACGAAGTTAGGTACAGGCAACGCTTCAACTGCTTCTTTTGCAGTGGATACTGCTGAAGCTGCAGATTGTGCATCTACGGTGTCTTTAACTGCATCTACTGCAACACTGGCTGCTGATGAAGCATCCGTTGCAAAAGGAGCAGCTGGAATCAAGAAAATCTTATCTGGATCTTTCCAAATCTTTTGGATCTTCTCAATACCTTCGTATAACCACATACCCCCAAGTAGAACACGAAGTGGAACGAGCCAGAAATTAGGTGAACGTTTGGAGAAGTGACCACCCAAGAAGCTCTTGCGGTTCTCAACATGGAAGAATTCATGCATCATATATGTCCATACTTTATTGAATCCGACAACCTGAGACAGGTAGAACATATTAATAAAGTGTTTGGATAGCATTGCCATGAATCCAGTAAGCATAAAGAACTTACCTGGCAGACCAACGTTAGCTACGCCGTAGCGGCTACCAATCGAGACCATTGTACCGTGGAAACCTGGTTTGTAAGCTTTTTTAGCAGTATTCTGAATGTCGGCGGCAATGTTGCCAGCAACAATCGGAGCGGCTTGTTCAGCGTTCTCAACCATTTGTGGTACAGGACGAGTTTCACCTTCAGGAATGTAGAAAATGTTGTCCCCTACTACGTAGACGTTCTTATGATCTACACTTTCCAGGTTCTCATTCGTAACAATCCGTTTGCGGCCTTGTTGTTGAACTTCAAGTCCACCAACGATTTCGGAGCCTTCAACACCAGCAGTCCAAACAATTGTTTGGGAATCAACGACGTTTTTCTCACCAAGGGCAACACTACCATTGCCTACTTCGGTGATTTTAGCGCCAGTAACGATTTCCACGTTCAGCTTACGAAGGCGAGCTTCAGCTTTTTGAATCAGCTTATCTGGAAGGATAGGCAGAATCTTCGGAGCCATATCAGCCACAATCAGTCTTACTTCGGATGGGTCGATAAAGAACTCCTTGCATAATTCCTCGCGTTGTTCAGCCATTTCACCAACCAGCTCGACACCAGTAAAGCCGGCACCGATAATAACGAAGGTCAGCATAGCACGGCGTACAGCTGGATTTTTCTCCATAGCCGCTTTGGTATACATATCGCGGATTTGGCGTTTCAATGCTACCGCATCATCGTAAGACCAGAAGGAGAAGGTGTTTTCTTCTGCGCCTGGAATGCCGAAGAAGGTTGGTTTGCTACCTGTGCCGATTACAAGGTAATCGTAAGCGTAGGTAGCTTTATCGGACTTAAGTTTTCTGCTTTTGAAATCGATATTGCTGATCTCATCAAGAACAACATCTACTTTAAGGCCCGCAAAAATTTTCTTAAGATCGATCTTGATTGAATCCTCTGGAGCACGGTTCGCGGCAACCTCATGCAGCTCAGTCAATAGAGTGTGATATGGATTCCGGTCGATCAGTGTAATTTCAACATCTTTGTTTTTCTTAAATTTCTTTGCCAGTTTCTTAGCCGTGAGTACGCCGCCGTAGCCGCCGCCCAAAATGACTATTTTCTTCAAGAGAAATTCACCTCATTCGTCTGATTAGCTGCAGAAGGTCCTGCGAAATTATTTCGCGCCTTCGAGTGCTTTTTCTGCAAGTGTAAAATATTCACCAACATGAATACTCACGCCGGAAATTGCATCAGTTTTGCCTTCAGCATCAAGCGTTGGAGCAGTACCTTTGTTTTCAAGGAAGTATTTTTCAGCCAAAGCGATTTCTTCATGCCATTCAGCAGAAGCGCCGCCAGCTTTCATACCATATTTACCATCAACGGAGAATTGCTTCTTGTCATCGCCAGCAGCATTCAAACCACTGAATTTAACAGCTACAACATTACCGTTAGCAACAGTCAGGTCAACAGTGGATTTCCAACCGGATTCAGCGTCCATTTCGCCTTCAGCATGGTAGCCTCCGTCTTTATATTGACCAGCTTCTACTGGACCAGCAGCAAGAGCAGCTTGAGCAGCTTTTACAAAGTCAGATACGTGTACGGATACACCAGAGATGGCATCAGTTTTCCCCTCAGCATCAAAAGTTATAGCTGCTGGATCTTGTTTTTCGATCAGGAATTCTTCAGCTTTAGCTGCTTGCTCGTGCCATTCAGAAGAAGCACCGCCAGCTTTCATGCCATATTTACCATCTTCAGAAACCTTTTTCTTCAGGTCGCCTGCAGTGTTAACGTTAAAGGCATCCCAGTCAGCTTTAGTGATCTTTCCACCTTCTACAGTTAAGAGTGCGAAATATTGCCAGCCAGTTTTAGCATCAACGTCAGCAGTACCGTAGTAAACTCCGTCTTTGTACTGTCCAGCTTCAGTTCCAGCGTTACCGGAATTTGTTGCAGGAGCAGTTGTTTCAGCTGGTGCGTTAGTAGGGGCTGCGGCGTTGTCTGTGTTGTTACCACAACCTGCGAGCAATCCAAGGATAAGTGCGCTCGACAAGATAACAGAAGCTTTTTTCATTTCAAATGACCTCCAAAAATATAGTTTAAAATATATATATTAAAATGTAAAACATTTTAATAGTCGAGCGAAGTGATAAAAATCACTTTATAAATGATATTTGTCACTTTAATCTCATACCTTATTACCCGTTTGTAACAGTATCATGACTTATATCGGCATACATTAGGAAAAAATTTAATGATGTTGTTTTATCTCCGATGGCATTCTAGCACATGGACTAGGAAAACATTTGTGAAATAAATCACTTAAAAAATTAAATATTTAATTTATATCTGGATTATATCAAATTTTAAAAGATTTGAATACATAAATTAAAAAATATATGTGACAGAATACGACTTAATTTGCTAATGCCATGAATGGCGGAAAGATTCATAGCGAATGGGGAAGGGTAAGTAAAGGTAACACGGGATAACGATCCTACCCTAATTAATTCAGCTAAGGAGATGAGCTTATAATGGACAACAATGTATTTAAAGGGAAATGGAAACAGCTCAAAGGCGAGGCCAAGAAGCAATGGGGCAAGCTTACAGATGATGATCTTGACGTAATTGATGGTGAAAAGGATAAATTAGTAGGTAAACTACAAGAACGTTATGGACACACGAAAGAAGACGCGGAAAAAGAGTACCAAACTTGGGGACGATCCTACCGCGATTAATTCGTTACTAATGACGTCTATAATAAAATTCCAGAAGAAGAGCGCAAATCGCATCTGATTTGCGCTCTTCTTCTGCGTCCGTGGGCGGTTAGTTATCGAATAGGGCTTTAGTATGGTAGTATTATGAGATGAAAGTTGTAATTTATTTTGCCAAGGTGGGAGTGAATCTATGGGTTATCTTAAAATATTTTTTGGAAACACCGCGATGCTAATAGCTGTAGCCTATTTGGCTAATCTTATATATAAAAGCACCATTTCAAATGCAAGTGTAAGAATAAAGAAAGTAAGCTGGGTATTACTAGCCATCTTTGCCGGGTGGATTAGTACTCTTTTTGGATATAGGCTGGATGAGCATGTGATTTTTGATTTACGTTTTGTGCCACTTATTATTTCAACGCTGGCTTATCCGCATCCTTTCATTCTTGTTTTGATTGGTATAGGAACAGGTCTTACACGGTTAACTTTTGGAGTAAATGAGGCAGCAATGGCTGGTACAATTAATTTGTCCATTCTAGGATTTGTTTGTGCTGCGCTTAGCTACTGGGTCAGACGATCTAGCTTATGCATAGTGAACAAAGGTTTGATCGTGATTCTAGTCGTAAATGTAATGAATGCAATCAACATTATGGTGTTTGGTGTGATTCCCGCCCCAGAGTACATAAGAGAGATTATGCCGATTACTTTCCCTGCAGGGTTGATTCTAAGTGTTCTATTCTCCTTAATTATTCGTGACTTTCAATTAGGACTCTTACGGAATGTGCAGATTCAGCGTGCTAATGAACAACTGTCCGCCCAGACGGAGGAGCTGCATAAGAATAAGATAGCGCTTGAAGAACGTGCCGATCAGTTAATGATGGCTTCGCAATTTAAATCCGAATTTCTGGCCAATATGTCTCATGAGCTTCGAACACCACTGAATAGCATCATTAATTTATCGCAATTAATTGAAGACAATGATAATTCTCTTACGGAAGCAGAAATGAGTGAGTATGCAGCCATTATCCGCCGTTCTGGTGAAGAATTATTGATGATAATTGGCGATATATTAGATCTCTCCAAAGTGGAAGCAGGTCGATTGGATATTATAAATGAAGATTTAAGTGTTATTGAGATCCCAGAGATCCTGGCTATGCAATTCGCTGTCACGGCTAAACAAAAGGAATTGGAATTTACTATTGCTATGGAAGAAAATATCCCGCAAATGATTCATTCTGATCCACAGCGGATTCAGCAGATCCTGCGTAATTTGCTCTCTAATGCTTTTAAATTTACAAAGTCTGGCCATGTCGCACTCCGTATTCGCCAAGAGGAACGTGGGGAAAGAGCTATTGTGAAGCATTGGATTGTATTTGAGGTAGAAGATAGTGGGATAGGTATTGCACCAGAGAAGCATGCCATGATCTTTGAAGCCTTCCAACAGGCGGATAGAACAATTAGTCGAAAATATGGCGGAACAGGATTAGGACTTTCTATTAGTAATGATTTGGCCAGACTGCTCGGAGGGTTCATTACTTTAGAAAGTGAGGAGGGTAAAGGGAGTCGTTTTTCGCTTTATTTACCCCTCGAATTCATAGAAGAGTAAGCTCCAATATTATTTGTTAATTTGGCGTATTGACAGTAGATTGATGCGGAGTAGAATGAAGCAAATGCCGCATCAAAGGAGTGTTACCCCTTTCTATGAACAACATGGAAACTAAGCACACAGTTACTAGTTCAAAGCGTGTCCGTAAAACCTCAGTACATCGCAGGAATTTGCGCATTGCTACCTGGGAAGGTGTGCCATCGACCATTTTTCAGGTCCTGCTGCAAGGGCAGTTTCTAACAGGATTCCTGCTATATTTAGGAGCCACTTCAAGTCAAATTGGATTTGTGCTAGCGCTTACCACTTTGGTTAACGTGATGCAGATCGGGGTAGCTTTTTTGATTCAGAAGCTGCCAAGCCGCAAATGGGCTATGGTTACTTTTATCGGCCTGCATAGGATACTTTGGAGTTCTACGGGGCTAATTCCGTTTATTTTTCCTAAAGAGTATTGGGTCATGGCTTTTATAGCCTTATATACTACTGCTTTTATTGCCAATACGGCGGGTGGTGTGCTGTGGAGCTCTGTGATCAGCGATCTTGTTCCGGCACGTGTGCGTGGACGTTATTTTGGGATTCGTAATACGTTCCTGAATGCACTCGGTAGTCTGGTGATGTATGGTGGGGGTATCGTTTTGGATCGTTATCCCGGGAGCCATGGCTTTCTGATTCTTTATATTGTCGTGTGGATCTTCGCGATCTCTAACGTCGTTGTATTCTTTTTTTATCCCGACGTGCCTTTCGAGAAATCGGAAGAACATAAATTTTTACCGATGTTTAAGAAACCGCTTAAAGATACTTTATTTATGAAGTCTACTTTGTTTCTGGCCGCCTGGTTGCTGCTGCAGAATTTAACTGTTCCGCTATACTCGTATGTCATGTTGCAGTTACTTCATATAAATTATGAAACGTTATCACTGCTTAATGTGTCCCAGACTCTTTTTATGATGGCTAGTTTCTACGTTTGGGGTAATCTAAATGCAAAATATAGCAATAAACGTCTGTTGTTCTTTACGTTGCCGATTATTGCCTTGTCCTCGTTGATGTGGGGACTCTTGTCTGTGTTGCCGATGCTGTTGGTGTTGTTTGCCGCTCATATTGTTTTTGGTGTAGGTGTAGGCGGTTTCAACCAGCTGGCCTTTAATTTTATTATTGGAGACACGCCGAAAAAAGAACGGCCTATGTATATGGCGACCTATGCGGCGCTTACGGGTTTATCATCCTTTTTTGGTCCGCTTATTGGGGGACAGCTGTATGAAAAAATTGCCCACTGGCCGCAATGGACCCAAGTATACGGTATGCAGTTGGTAGTGGGAACGCTTATGATCGCTCTTGCCTTCCTGCTGGGCCGTCGTATTCTAAAGGACGAATAGAAGTAAAGGGGACTATTCCATGTTAAGGATTGCGTTGGTATTAGGGGCTACTGGATTAGTAGGGAAAGCGGTTACGGAGGAATTGCTGAATCGTGAAGGATGGGGTGAGGTGAGAGTGCTTGTACGGACTCCATTAGCTTTAGAACATCCTAAGCTTAAGCAAATCGTTGTGGATTGGGAGAGCCTGGCGGAGTATAGCGATTCGTTCGAAGGCGTTCATTCCATCTTCTGTTGCCTCGGGACTACGATCAAGAAGGCAGGTTCACAAGAGCAGTTCGAACGTGTCGATCTGGATTATCCGCTTGCAGCTGCTGCTATTGCGAGAGATCACGGTGTTAAACAGTTCTTGGTTGTTTCATCCATGGGGGCAGATGCCAAATCGCGCAATTTCTACAGTCGGACTAAGGGGAGAGCAGAGGAAGCGTTAAGCAAAATCGGTTTTCAAGGGCTGCATTTGTTTCGGCCATCCTTGCTGCTGGGTCATCGTGAGGAATTCAGACTGGGAGAACGCGTCGCGGCTAGATTGATGAAAGCACTGGAGTTTGTGATGGTTGGCAAAGCGGCTAAATATCGTGCCATACCTGGTGTAACTGTGGCGAGAGCTATGGTTAACATTGCCTCTGCTGACACGCATGGTTTGCATATCTACACGAATGAAGTAATACATGTGATTGGAAAACGTTAAGTTTTTCGGGCTGCTAATAAATTTGCATTACGGTGAGAACAGGACTTACAATGGACAATAAATGATCAGCGTTTAATGGAGAGGGGTAACAAGATGAGTAAAAAACAAGTAGCTACTACAAAAGCACCAGGAGCCATTGGTCCTTATAGTCAAGCCATTACCACCGGTAGTTGGGTATACACTTCAGGACAACTGGGCCTTAATCCCGAGACAGGGAATTTGGCTGAGGGCGTTCAGGAACAAGCTCGTCAAGCACTTAGCAATGTACAAGCTATTCTTGAGGAAGCTGGTGCATCACTGGATCATGTAGTGAAGACCACCGTATTCCTAAAAGATATGAATGATTTTGCAGCAGTTAACGAGGTTTACAGCACTTTCTTTAAAGAACCTTATCCTGCCCGCAGTGCCATTGAGGTTGCTCGACTTCCCAAAGACGGACTTGTTGAGATCGAAGCGGTAGCACGTAAGAAATAAATATGATTTCGCACTTCTAGATTATTCTACAAAAAAAAGGCGGGTTAAGGAGGATCACCTTCTTAGCCTGCCTTTTTATATTATCAAGAGGACAATCAGTATCTGCTGTATCTTCTGCGGCGTGGTGTGAGCAATAGCCAAATGCTGTAGAGCAGCAGAAGACCTGCCGTTACTGTGCCCGTTACAAAGACTGCATTAGCTTCTCTATGTTCCAAGGCGATCGCGATGAAAGCCCATACGAAGACCAGAGGATAGATGCTGTCTCGGTTAGGATAGCTGACTAACACCGCAAGCAGTGTCCCCACGCAGAGCATGATCACGGCCCAGGTTATCCCGCTAAGTCCAAACCCATCCCAATGATTTTTCTCCAGAACAACGCTAACATTCACGATAGTCGCCACAGAGATCCAGCCAAGGTATATACTAAAGGGTAGCTTGATCAGCCATTTCTCACCTGAAGTAGGATTTGCGATCTGGCGCGTTCGGCGATAGATAACAATGATGGAAATTAACATTAACACCATGGCAATCAAAGAAAGCTCGATATATAAATACTGCCAGAGGAAAAGCCAGCTCATATTAAAAACACAGCTCAGGATAAACCAGAACGAAATAGCTCGTACAGAATCCCTAGAACTTGTATAGGAGCGGAATTGATAAATAACGAAACCGGCTAACAAGAGGTAGATCAGCGACCAAATGGAGAATGCGTAGCCAGCAGGAGTCATGTAAGTCTTATATTTGTCAGAGATTTCTCCTGTACTGTTTCCGCCCAAAGGCAAGGTTACCGCCAGCACATTTACGATAATTACACCCACAAAGAATACGAGGTTCCACCATTTATAAGGATTATAACGTCTCAAATAATTCACTCCCTAGCTTTTTTAATAGGGTGTTGCTTATTTAGAATATACCCCTTTTTGGCCTAATTAAGACTATAAAAAGAAAAGAAGTGACTAGTGAGTCATAACATTCTTGGATAGCAGGGCAGTAGTGCGGGGTATTTTAAATGAATCAAATTACTGGGTGTTTCTATATCCTTCAACTTTATTTCATAAAAATCTACAGAAAATATGCAGAAATGTTTTTAAATCAGCGCTTTTTCGTATAAGATGAAGAGATGAAGATTCAAGAAAATATAAGTTTTGTCCTAGTTCTTTATCCTTATATTTACCGCAGGACCGCATTCCCTCTCTAAAAGAGGAAGAAGCGACTTCTACTTGTATAGCTTCAAAATTTATTTCTCGCGGAAAAGGTTGCAGTTACCCTTCCTGATGGTATGGGGCTGGTTCTTTTTTTGCTTGCTTAAAAGACAGGAGATCACCGATGACTAAGCATCTGTATGCAATATGGTTAGGGGACGTTTTATTTTGCTTCTCTGGCGAAACTTCGGAGCCGAAGGTTGACGCTTGGACTCGCGTAGTGAAGCGGATGGAGCTACAGGGAGGAGTGCGTCCTTTTGCAACTGCTGCTCTGCGTCTGGCAGAAGTGAAATATCCGGCTCCCCCTGTAGAGGGGAAGCCAGCCCGGCGCGGATTGCCCGGACGAACGTTCGAAGGGCTCGCCTTGGTTCCTAGCGATGCATTTCAACTGCTTCTGGCATGGGATGAGACGTTATGCCGAGAACAGGGAGTGGAGCCAGGCGGCGAACTGCGTTACTGGGCAGCAGCGGCACGTTTTGCGCTGGAGCTGATGGGTACTGGCGGGATTACGCCGGGTGCCTTGCCACCACGCCCTGTGGGCTCACGTCGCCGTGGCGGCGAACAGGCGGCGACGGTCTGCTGGTCGCCAGCTTTCCGAAAGCAGGAGGACAAAGAGATCTTTCTGCAGCTGGCAGCATCCATGCCTGTTCTTGCACTAGGAACGCATATCGCAGAGGCAGGGGATTTATCCTCTCGTGATGAGGCTGGAGCATATGTGCTTTACTCCTTTATGCAGGCTGTAATGACTGCTGAGATAAAAAAAGTAATTGCGGGCATTGAAAGTGAGTTAACCCCTTATAAAGCGAATTATCGCCGGGGTTATTCCCCTTTAACTGAACTGTGGTGGAATAGCCTTCTCACGGGAAGCCGAGATATACCCGTGCAAGGAACTCCAGCAGAGGTGACAGACCTTTTGGTCACTGTGAACGAGACCGCTGGCAGCGATGTGCCACATTCAGAACCAGAGGAAGCACGGAGCGGGCAGCTGGGTCTTGGGTTACGGCTGGAGCCGCCAGAAGACAATAATGAAGTGTGGCGGTTAACCTTCTGGGCGGAGAACAAGGAAGAAGGGGAATTCTGGTTTCCCGCCAAATCGATCTGGAGCAGTAAGGAACGAGAGTTTACGTTATGGGGTAAACGCTATCGCAATATCCAGCAGCAGCTGCTTATAGCGCTGGGCCGGGCTGCGAAGATATCGCCGGATATTCAGCGCGCTCTTGCTAAGCCTGCGCCTACGGGGGCGGATTTGGAACCGGAGCGTCTTTATTTCTTTTTGAAGGAGACGGTGCAGCAGCTGCGCGATCGGGGAATAACGGTGCAGATGCCTTCGCGCTGGAGCCGTGAGGGACGCCGCCGCATTGGCATGAAGATGAAAATGCAGCCGGGCGTGAACGGGGGCGATAGTCCGGCGCCCGCAGCTCTGGGTATGGAAGAGCTGATCTCGTTCCGTATTGAGGCCTCGCTTGGAGATAGTACGATTAGTGAGGAAGAATTAAATGCATTAGTAGAGGCCGGTGTACCTTTTGTACGTTTCCGCGGGGAATGGATCGAGATAGATCCTAAAGAAATCCGCCAGGTTCTTAGATATATGAAACGCCATGAAAACGGAGAAATGACTGCCGCGGATTGGATGCGCCTAGAAGCCGAGGATGGTGAGGATCGGCTCTGGAAAGGAATGTCCGTCACTGGGATGGAGACATCCGGGCTGTTGGCATCACTTATGCGCGGAGATGTATTACGTAATCTTCCGGTGCGTCCCGTACCTGAAGGTCTGCATGGAACTTTAAGACCTTATCAGGAGCGGGGTTATCAATGGCTGGCCGAGCTCAGTGGTCTGGGTTTTGGGGTATGTCTCGCCGATGATATGGGTCTAGGTAAAACGGTGCAGGTTATCACCTGCCTGCTGGACCGGGCGTTAAGTGCTCCCCGTGAAGAGAAGCAGGAGCCGGTGCTGATTCTCTGCCCAACTTCGCTTCTTGGCAACTGGCAGCGGGAGCTGCAGCGCTTTGCTCCTTCGCTTAATGTACACATACATCATGGTGGACGCCGTGTTCGGGGAGATAGCTTCTTAGAACTGGCAACCAGTCATGATATCGTACTGACGACCTATCACTTGGCAGGGCGTGACAGCGAGGATTTAGCCAATGTCCAGTGGTCAACAGTAGTGCTGGATGAAGCTCAATATATTAAAAATCACCGGACGAAGCAGGCACAGAGTGTGATGAAATTATCGGCACCGCATCGCATAGCTATGACAGGTACTCCGGTAGAGAACAGACTTGGCGAGTTATGGTCTATTTTCCACTTTTTAAACCCGGGCTATTTAGGAACCTATCATTCCTTCCGGCAGCGTTATGTGTCTGGTGAAGGTGGGGAACGCCTGCGGGAGCTACATCGCTTGGTATCCCCATTCCTGTTGCGGCGTCTGAAGAGTGACCCGGATATTTCTAAGGATTTACCGGAGAAGCTGGAGCTGAAGTCTTATTGCCCGCTGACCGAGACCCAAGCTGCCCTGTATCAGGGTGTCGTGGATGAAATGCTCGGTGTGATCGGGGAGAGCAGTGGTATGGCTCGCCGTGGACTGGTGTTATCCTCTCTGACGAAGCTGAAGCAGATTTGCGATCATCCTCAGCTATTCCGGAAAGAAGAAGGACGGAGTCCACGCAATGAACATTCCGGTAAAATGGAGGTTATGTTCGAGGTGCTGGACAGTGTCGCTGAAGTTGGCGAATCTGTGTTGATCTTTACGCAATACGTAGCGATGGGTGAGCTGCTGGTGAGCAAGCTTACTAAGCGTTATGGTACATCGCCGCTGTTCCTTCATGGGGGGATTCCAAAACGGGAGCGGGACGAGATGGTGCATGATTTTCAAGAGGGCAAGGGGCCAGCCTTCTTCGTGTTATCTCTTAAAGCGGGCGGAGTAGGTTTGAACCTAACCCGGGCCAATCATGTTATTCATTACGATCGCTGGTGGAATCCGGCAGTGGAGAATCAGGCGACAGACCGGGCTTTCCGAATTGGGCAGGATAAGAACGTACAAGTTCATAAGCTGATTTGCCAAGGAACGCTGGAGGAACGTATTGACGAATTAATTGAGCGGAAGAAAAGCCTTTCGGAGCAGGTTGTTGGTTCTGGTGAAACATGGTTGACCGAGATGTCTAATCATGAACTGAAGGAGCTTATTGAACTGCAGGATCAGGATTGGATGTAAAGAAAGACATGAGCAATACGGAGGGATCGAACAATGAGTGAACTGTTAGAGATGCGGCTGGAAGTTGTGCCTGGATTAGTAAAAGCAGCATGGACGGCTTCGCCCGGGAAAGTGACGGGAGGGTCGCGGGCAAAAGGTGAATGGAATGTCGGTACTTCTGCTGTTCCTCAGGGACAAAGAACGGAGCAACCTCTCTCTCTGAAGGTTCCAGTATGGCATGCTGCCCGTAGAAAAGAAATATTGCGGCGTCTGGCGCTAAGTCCGGATGAGGTATTTGCTTTGCTGCAAGGGAGATTGACGGGTGGGCTGGCGGAACTGGAGCTTCTGCCTACAGATACAGAGCTGGAGCAAGCCCTCTTTGAGGGGGAAGGGTTAGAGAACCAGGCGGAGACTCTGCAGCTTATAAAAGAACGACTTGCTGAAGAGCCGCTGCTGGCGCTTTCTCTGAGAGGATTTACTAAGGGAGAACTCCTGGATGGAATATTTGCCCTTTGGGCTGAAAGTGATATAGCTGCCGATGATTCTGAGACAGAGGCAGCCCCAGCTAGTGAGCTTGCAACAGAATTAGCACGGCTAGAGCGCAAGGGCCCCGCAATTTCTTCTGGGGAATGGCTTGCAGAAGCGGCTGCTGAAGGTTCGCTTCACCAGCCGGGACCGCAGTTCCATGAGATTACGGCTAGGCCATTTCCCTCATCGCCGGTAGTAGCAGCGGTAACGGAAGACTGGGGAGCTTTGCTGCCTCAGACACCTAAGGCTCTAGAAGGCCTAACTTTGATTATGAATCGAGTAGCAGAAGCTGCTGCCCGTCGTGCAAGTAAGGCGTAGTCAAACAGCAGTGGAGTTTAGAGAAGCCGCTTCCTATCTGAGGAGGCGGCTTCTTCTTTGTGTAAAGCTTCTGTAACCTTTTACTATTAAACTCTGTCTATGATTATAGAATAGAAGGAAATGGAAAAAGGAGGGTTTCATTTGAGACTATATGCCGTTTTTGCCCCGATAATCATTGCTGGGTTATTTCTGCAATCCTACATGGTAAATGATAATCTTGGTTTAGATTCGAGTATGGGGATAAATACCGCTGAGCTGAAGACGAATATGAATTCTTTGCAGGGGTATCCTGCTAAATTTAGCATGAATGACATAAAGCATGGATGGGGAATAGACGAGACTGGATTATGGACTACGAACGATGGAGGAAGTAGTTGGTACCATCCGGACAGCAATATTGTTCCTATTCCACAAGAAACAGGCATCTTTGCCGCAGCAAGCTTTTTCCTGAATGCCACAAATGGCTGGATTATAAGTAGTCATGGTATAGGGCAACCTGTCATGATCTATCATACCTCTGATCAGGGCCAGACCTGGAAGGAGACAAAACTTCCCGTCACGGAGGATTGGGAGCAAGGATACAGTGGCGGTTTTATTCATTTTATCGATGTGAATAACGGGTATGTGCTGCTGGATTCAGAACCTGGTCTCGGGATGATGGAGAAATCCTTGTATCGCACGGCTGATGGCGGGAACAGCTGGAAGCGAATCGGAAATCTAACGGGGAGTATTAAAGCCTATCCAACAGGGATAACCTTTCAGGATTCCCAGAATGGCTGGATCACCTCCAGCAACCATGGGCAAGAATACATTTTAACATTCAGAACTACGGATGGCGGGAAGAGCTGGAAGCCGGAGCAATTAAAGAAGCCAGCTGCTCTGGCAGCCTTTACTTACAGTAATAGTTATCCGCCTAAATTCTCAGGCAAAGACAATATGAAAGGCATCCTGCCGCTGGAGATCGTTGACGATGGGATTCGAAGTATGGTGTTTTACACAAGTGATAACGGAGGCAGGACATGGAAGCTTGGCCCTCAATTGCTCGGTACTGAGGCAGCGAGAACAACATGGCTGAACGCTCGTGAAGGTTGGGCTTTGCAGGAGGGCGGCAAACTGGTGGCGACTGTCAACGGGGGTGTAAGCTGGAGGTTGATTGCGACATCACAGCTATTCGCGAAGGCAGAAAACATTCAGTTCGTTACGCCGAAAAACGGCTGGTTGGCGGGTCCAGGATTTCTAAAGACCACTACAGATGGCGGCGTTACATGGAAGCCTTTGGTTAGTAAGCCTTGAGGCTGAATACAGCGGAACGCCGGGTCATGATTAGCCGTTGGTTGAGGTTTAGGGACTCAGGAGGCGTTATTCACACATTTATCGCCTATCCAGTATGTTTTCGGACTCCAGTGCAGCTATTTCATATAGGAGGGCGCAGATCCGGCGTTTTTATGTCGTTAGCGACTTTGGGGTCCGTTAGTATGCAAAATGGAGGATTATTTTGCGAATAAGATCGGCTGTGTCCGATAGCACCTTGCTTCGGCGGCGAAGGGTAACGATCAAACGGCCTAATCGATTAAAAAGAAGGGGGTGTCCCAGCAGCCATTGTCATGGCTTATGAGACATCCCCTTAATTTTTGAGAAATGTAGAAATATGAAAGCTTAAACCTGCCCGCCGGCAGGGGATTCCCCTTCTGCAAGTTCCAGAATCTCGCGGCGTAGGCGCAGCATTTTTTGATCCAGTTCATCGGCGGCGCGTGCGGCATCCTTCAATTCCTCCGCAACATGCGAAGGAAGCTGCTTATCGAATTTATAATACAGAATATGTTCCATACTTGCCCAGAAGTCCATGGCTAGGGTTCGCAGCTGTATTTCGGCTTTGACCCAGCGTGTTCCTTCCAGCAGGACGAGCGGAATTGCGACGATAAGATGCAGGCTTTGATACCCATTCGGCTTGGGATGGGCTATATAATCTTTGATCTCCAATACGCGAATGTCTTCGCGTGTGCTGAGGTGATCAACCAGGCGGTAAATATCTTTAACAAAAGCACATACAATCCGCATACCTGCAATATCGTGAATGTGCTGCTCCATATTTTCCAAGTTGAACTCGAAACCTTTGCGCTCCATCTTTTGAAGGATACTCTTGGGTTCTTTAATTCGGCATTTAACATGCTCGATGGGACTGAAGCCGTCACGGACCTGCCATTCCGTTTTGATCACATCGATTTTATTCTCAAGATCGTTTAGTGCATGGCGATAGAGTGCTGGCAGAGACTTGAACTCATTGATAAGATTTGTGAAATCCTCGTTATCCTGCCAATGTTGCAGATCCTTAACGTGTACCTGCATCTGTTTTAGCGTAAGCTGTGTGCTGTCATGTTCTTCCACTGAAACTCTCCCAATTTCGTTATTTGTGATTAATTCTATTTTAACCGATGTAGAACCCCTGACGCAAAATAACGTCTGAAATCAGGGAAAATAAGAATTTATAGGAACATTCTCCGCTAAATCGCGTATTAAAGCACATTAATGAATCTGTTCGATACATTTGGTATGATAGAAACACGTATCGCTGGAGAGGGAGGAACTGTAATGAGTTTTATGAAACGAATCAAAGATAGTGCGAGCCGGGTTACCGAAAAAGCACAAAGCTCTGTTGAGATCGGCAAGCTGAACGGGCTTATTTCCGATATTGAACGTGAGATGGAAGTGGAATTCACGAAAATGGGCAGGCTTTTTTATGAAGGGTATCGCTCTAAGGATATGTCTGTAGCTGAAGGCAAAATGGTAGAACTGGCACGGACCTGTTCCAAGCTTCAGGAAAAAATTGAAGTCCAACGCGCAAGAATTGCTGAACTGAAAAATGAACGGTTATGTTCTTGTGGCAATGTTGTGGCGCTCGATGCAAATTTTTGTCCAAAGTGTGGAAGTAAGCTGGAGGAGCTAACCACATCAAGAAAGATTCCGTCACCGCCGGTATTCGTCAAAACTGTGGATGAGGACGAAGAGGATGAGGATCAATACTATGGTGCGGATGAGCTAACGGATGAAGAGAAGGAGATTGCAATGAAGCTCCATCCGCAAAGTGTGGTGTATTCTGAGATCCTGCCTTCAGAGGATGATGAGCTGCCATTGGAGGAATATGCGGCGAACGAACATGACATTGAACGGGATCGCAGACATGCTGATCAGCTGGAACGGGAAAGACAAAGACAGCTTGAGCTGGATCGTCGCATCCGCGATTGGAACGCGAATGAACATCAGGAGGAGTCCGCAGTCACCCAGGACAGTGGTGTTCGTGATATGATTAAGTGTCAAATCTGTCGGAATGAATTGCCCAAGGGCTCCTTATGGTGCCCGCGTTGTGGATCGGAGCAAATATAGTACAGATATCAGTCAGCTTAGGGCTTAGGGGGACAACAAGATGGAACAGCTGCTGCTGCATCTGCGCAATCTGGGCTTCACGGAGATGGAGTCCAAAATCATGGTCGAGCTTGCGACTAAAGGTCAGGCTTCTGGCTATGAGGTTGCCAAACAGCTCGGAGTTTCAAGATCAAATGTGTATGCGGCGCTTCAGCGCCTAACACAGCAGGGATATGTACGATGTGGTGAAGGAGAGCCTGCGCGGTATAGTGTTCTCAATCCAGAGGAGCTGGCGACGATGATCTCGGGAAGAGTTCAAGCTTCGCTGGCTTATATGGAAAGTGAGATGCCTCGCGGAGGGCCTGTTAGTCCTTCTTTTTATAATGTAGAGGGCGACCGCAATGTAATGGGGGCGCTGATTCGCCAGCTTAACATGGCAGAGCAGGAAATTGTAGTGGATATGTGGCGCGAGGAAGCGTCGCTTCTGCGGAGCGAACTTGAACAGGCCGAACTGCGTGGCGTTAGGCTTTTATGGGCTTTTGACGGTGGAAATGCTGCTGCTGCCTCTTACCCGGTATGGCCGTCATTCGGAAAAGATTCGCAGCGGGCGGATGGACGGAAGTTCTCATTTGTGATTGACCGGAGCTGGTGTATGCTGGGGATGCGTTATGATGATGGATCGGCGCAAGCAGTGGTAACAGAGCACCCGGTGTTAGTGGAGCTGCTGTTGAATCATTTCACACAGGAAATGGTCTTGTTCGAGCTGGAGCAGGATATGGGCGCAGAATTAGTAGAGCGTTATGGAGAACGTTACAGCAAAATTCATAGCAAATATGTTATGTATGATCAAGGCGATGATGGGGAAGAACAGGCGCAGTAGTTATTATCATAGGGAGGTGAGAAGCATGGAATGTATCGTTCATTTTGAAGTGGTGCACAATGATGGTCCTAAAAAATTGCGTGGACTGTTGTTTCTGGATAAGGGAGCATCTCCTGGAGAAGCAGAATTAGTCGAAATGTTTAAGGATATGAATTTTAACGTGAGACTGGAAGACCGCGAAAAATTGATTTTTAAACCGGTAAATCCGGGAGATTTCTTGGAGATTCGAATTACGGGTTATGATAACGGTCAGGAAAAGAGCAAGGATGATCATAATTTAAAATCGATCGTTGGAAATTTATTGCCTCAGAAGCCGACAGGTCTGTAATGTGGGGAGAATGGATTCAATGATGGGAGAAGGAGGAGCACTATGGAGCTGTTGAGACAAAAAGTGTTGAAAGAAGGTATTGTACTCGGGCAAGGAGTGCTCAAGGTGGATTCTTTTCTGAATCATCAGATGGACCCCTTCCTGATGCGTGAGGTTGGCCGTGAGTTTATCCGCCGGTTCGCTGGCGAAGAAATTACGAAGGTGCTGACTATAGAATCCTCGGGGATTGCTCCGGGGATTATGACAGCATTAGAGCTGGAGGTTCCGCTGATTTTTGCCCGTAAGCAGAAATCGCTGACGCTGACAGAAGACATTTACGTGGAGAAGGTCTACTCCTTCACGAAGAAAGAAACGAATGAAATTACCGTTTCGAAGAAATTCATTGCTCCCGGAGAACGGGTGCTGATTGTTGATGATTTCTTGGCGAATGGTGAAGCCGCCTTCGGACTTGCCCGTATTGTTGAGCAGGCGGGGGGAAGTGTGGTTGGAATTGGTATTGTGATCGAAAAAGCGTTCCAGCCAGGAAATCGGCTGCTGCAGGAAGCGGGATATCGCGTAGAGTCACTTGTGCGTATTGCTTCACTGGAGGACGGAAGAGTCACTTTCGTGGAAGACGAGGAAGAGCCTCTTGTTTGAGGATTTTGGAATGCATTCTCAAACAAAAGCTATAGGATATACAAAACAGCAAGCGAACTGGTAATGAACCAGTCGCTTGCTGTTTTTTGTGTGTATGGTATGCACGGGTCAGGTTACCCGTTGCTGCCGCATGCCGCTGCAGTGTCGGCGGGCAGCTGTACGCTGTCCGCCGCCAGCGGCGATAGCACCCGCAGCGCCCCCGGCTCGCAGCGAACGGCCAGCGGCCCTTTGCCGAGGCTCTCGCCGTCGCCGATCGCAGGCCGGGCCTCGGCAAAGCCTACAGCTACGCTACGTCCGCGCAGCATAGACACGAAGGGCAACGCCACATGCTTGCCCTTCAGTACCGTGGGGAACAACCGCAGCAGCTGCCCGCGGCTGCACCCATGCACGACGCAGACGTCAAGCTGGCCGTCATCGGCCTTTGCCTGCGGGCAGATCAAAAGCCCGCCGCCGTAGCTGGGCAGGTTGCAGATCGAGACCAGCCATGCCTTCTCGAAGGCGTGCTCCGTACCGTCGCAGACTACGCTTACCCGGCAGGGCTTGAATGTCATCAGCGTATGCAATATGCCGATGATATACGCGAGCTGGCCTGCTCCAATGGCATTGCACAGCCTTTTGTATCGGCTGGCATTCACATTCTCGGCCACTTGAGCATCAAAGCCATTGGCAACGGCTGTTACGGTCAGTCCGTTTGCTCCTGAAAGCAGGTCTGCTTCGATATACCGCTCGCTAAGGGCGGCCTCCAGCGCGGCTTCTATGGAAAGTGGAATGCCGAACCCCCGGGCGGTGTCGTTGCCGGAGCCGGCAGGAATTACGCCCATGGGGATATCTTTGCCGCAAAGTGCACCCAAAATGCTATGGAGCGTGCCGTCACCGCCGATTACAATCACGGCTTTCCAATCCTCGCGATGCTTTAGTGTATTTAAAACAAGGGCTTCTGCACCCTCTACGCTGTGCGTAAACAAGGACATGAAAGGCAGCGAACGCTCCTTCATGAGCGCCTCTACAGTATGCCAGGTCCGGCCGCCTGCTCCCCCGCCGGAACGCGGGTTTATGATAAATAGATACATATGATTTCCTCCAGCCTGTAGAATTCCATTGATGCCCTTTCTACATTGTAAGGAGTGGATGGGCAAAAGGGAATACTTTTCAGCGATCAGAGGGGCTGCTTTTTGGGGGATTACAGATGGCGAATCTGACTTTCTGCGATATCACCTGCCCAAGGAAGTTTATACCACCTGCCACTTAAGGCATGGTAGATCATTAACAGCCACACCCCAAAGCTGCAAAGAGAGACGAGGGCACTCATCAAGGGGCCGAGGAATGGGACCAATCCGGTTAGAACGTGGAGGATCATCAGCACCCCGAAGGTAATCAGTGATTGCAGCGAATGGAACAGCACAAAGCGGCTGCGTTTCTCCAATGCGAGAAAGACGACGCCGCCGAGAAAAGGGAAAAAGTAACATAACGCGCCCGCTATATTATCGGGCAATCCGGTGGATGATTTAAAAGGGGACAATGGGCTCACTCTCCTTCTGCTTGGAGAAGAAGGGGCTTGATTGTTCGAATCCTTCTTCCTTACAAGCCTATGACTTGTCAGGAAAAAGTATGTTTAGCTCATTGAAGGGAGAACATACTTTTCAAGCAGCCTGCGAGGGTTCTTCCAGTTGTTTGTCTTGCTCTCTGCTGTAAAGACCACTACAGCATCCAGATTGGGAAAGAGCAGAATCTGCTGCCCGCCATGCCCGTGGGCGAGCTTGTAGGGCTGCCCGCTCATCGTACCGATCCAAAACTGATATCCGTAATCACCAAACGCTGGATATCCCTTAGCTTGAGCGGTAAGTGCATCCTGCAACCAATGTTCTGGGATGATTTGCTGCTCTGTAAACACTCCATTATTCAGCAGGCAGATTCCGAATTTAGCCATATCCCGAGACGTTAGGTGCAAACCGATATGACCCATGCTATGTCCTTCGGGGCTAGGTAACCAAGCGGTATTAGCCATTCGGAGTGGAGTGAATAAATGCTGTGCTGCATAGGGAAATGCATCAAGACCTGTAGATTCACTAATCATTATCGAGATTAGATGTGAGTCGATGCTTCGATATTGGAACTGGCCGATTTGTTCTGGAATAATGTTCAAGCTAAGGCCAAAGGAACCCCAGCGGCGGCTGCGATGGAGGTTCCGAACGAGCGGTTCACCAAGTTTCTTCCCTGTGATCCAGCTAAAACCGGAAGTCATGGTAAGAAGATGACGGAGTGTGATCTTTGAGAGATGTGGGGAGTGAAGGTATGGAATATGCTTGCGAAGAACCTCGGACACAGAAATATGGAGATCAGGCATCTCTCCACGGCCGATAGCGATTCCCGTAAGGACGCTGACAAAACTTTTGGTGGCAGAACGGAGATCATTTAATGCTCCAGCATGATGGTCGTTATAATAACGTTCGAAGATAAGTTTTCCGTGACGCACAATAAGCATGCTATGCATCTTGGGGTATTCTTTTAGGATAGCTTGATGGGCTTGTTCAAGACACTCCAGGCGTGTATCGGTGTCTTCTGGCGCTGCGGTAGTCATTAGGGGAATTACAGGCTGAGCCATAACGATCTCCTTCTCATTTGTTGATAAATGCAGTTTCCCTTGCTGTTTAGGTTATTTTATTTTAACCAGTTTGGAGACATCTGACTTACGAAGGCAGCTGTAAAAAATAATATTTTCCAAATAGTACATTTTACAAGGAAAGGTGGAAGTTAATCCGGAATATGATACAATATAACGATAAGGCCCGAAAGGAGTGATTCAGTAAGTGGCTCTTCGGGTAATAAAAGTGTCAAGGAGCTATCGTTCATCAGGCGTCCTTACTCTCAGCCCAAATCACGACGAACCTGCTTCACCGGCAAGGCGGTGTTTCAAAGGCTAGATTTAGCTTTAGATTCCACGTGTTGACGGATAGTGCAAGCCACGTATGTGTAATGGATACTTCACTTGCATTCGAGGTTACGGCGTACTTTTCATCATGCATTCTCTACAACGGAGCATTCATTTTCAATGTTTTGGGAGGGAACTGATCATGGCAAGTAAAGGTCATAACGAAGTCAAGGAAAGTCTACGGGAAATGACACGCATTTTCCGGCCCAAAGATCCCAAGAAATTCGTAAAGGAGTACGTCCGAAAGTATCGGATTACAGGAGGCTATGAAGAAGAACTGACCATGGTCGTGGAACACGAGTTGGTACGGATGAATTCATCCGTCTCCTAGCTAACAGATACGTTTGTCACTTGCTTAACTTTAGACATCATTTTGAGTAATAACATCCACGAGGATTCTTATAAACCGTGCCCGAGCGACTTTTGTTGCTGGAATCGGTTTTTTTTGTATGTCCATTTACGAATAAGGAAAAGTCTTCCTCATAGAATAGTCAAATGAATTAATAGACACATTTTAAATTGAATGCGCTTTCTTTATTATTTTTTATTTGTTTGCGTTTTCATAAAATGCTATAAAATCCAGATGGGACAAGGGGTTATTGTGTCGAAAATTACAATGTGAACTAGTTGTGAACGATTGACAAAACTTTCCCTTAAACTTATATTAATAGTGATTGTTATAATTGACAGAAAAAAACAGGAATCTACGAAATCGGGAAAAGCGGGGTAGATCAATGATGAAAACGTGGCAGGCTGTAAAGCGACTCCTTCCCATGACCGCTATGTTTGGACTCTTTCTTGCCGGGTGCGGTCGTGAGGACTTGTCAGTACTCAGACCACAGGGACCTGCAGCAGACAGATCTTACGGATTAATGGAGCTGTCGATCAGCATTATGATCGTGGTGTTGCTGATTGTCTTTACGATTGCAGCTTATGTACTGATCCGCTTCCGCAGAAGACCGGGTCAGAATGAAATCCCTGAGCAGGTTGAGGGCAGTATGAAACTTGAGATTCTCTGGACAGTCATTCCGCTCATCCTTGTTGTAGTACTGGCCGTGCCAACGGTTAAAGCTGTGTTTGCCGCTGGAGATGATCATTCCAATGACAAGAATGCGATCAAGGTTAAAGTAACCGGCCACCAATACTGGTGGGAGTTTGAGTATACCGACTATAAGGTAACTACAGCGCAGGACCTGATTATTCCGGTGGGCAAAGATATCGCCTTTGAACTGGAAACTAAAGATGTGCTGCACTCCTTCTGGGTCCCTTCTCTTTCCGGTAAAATCGATACTAACCCAGCTGGAACGATTAACCGCTTTAGCTTTAGTGCGCCTAATGAAGGCGTTTACCGTGGGAAATGTGCGGAGCTATGTGGTCCTTCTCATGGATTGATGGAATTTAAGGTGAAATCAGTTAGTGAACAAGAGTTTCAAAAGTGGATTGATTCGATGAAAGCACCTGTAGCTGTGCTGCCAGAGGATCCTGCTTTAGCTGAGAAGTTCAAAGCGGCATGTCTGACTTGCCACGCTGTAGGTGATCAAGGGATTAATAATGCGCCGAACTTGACCGGAATTGGTTCTCGGGAATCGATTGCTGGAATTCTTCTCAACGACGACACGAGGGAAGATGGTGCGCCGATTGAAGAGAATCTCAAAACCTGGCTGCACGACCCGCAATCCGTAAAACCAGGCAATCTGATGCCTAACCCCAAAGATCTGGGCCTGAGTGATGCTGAGATTGATGGCATTGCAGAGTATCTGGCCAACTATAAGCTGGACTAATGCCTTAGCCTAAAGGCGGGCGGAACTTTCGAAAAGGGGGGACGAACTTTGGCTCAAGCAGCGCATACCTTGAATTCATCCAAGCCTCTGGGGCACGGTCACAGTGTGAAGCGCCATACAGGACTTATGGATTGGCTAACAACCGTCGATCACAAAAAAATCGCGATTTTGTACCTATGGGCCGGAGGATTATTTTTTGGCATCGGGGGAATTGAAGCGCTTCTGATTCGTTGGCAGCTCATCAAGCCGATGAATAACTTTTTGGATGCACAAACGTTTAATGAACTCATAACCATGCATGGTACGACGATGATCTTCCTCGGCGTCATGCCAGTCATCTTCGCACTCATGAATGCCGTCATTCCGCTACAGATCGGTGCACGTGACGTAGCCTTTCCTTTTCTAAATGCACTTGGTTTCTGGACCTTCCTGTTCGGCGGGATTCTACTGAATCTTAGCTGGGTTATGGGTGGTGCTCCTGATGCCGGGTGGACCGCCTACACCCCACTATCTACGAGTACATACAGCACTACACACGGTGTAGACTTCTATACGATCGGCTTGCAAATTGCCGGATTAGGGACCCTCATCGGGGGGATTAACTTTCTAGCCACGATCATTACGATGCGTGCGCCGGGAATGACCTATATGCGGATGCCGATGTTCGCCTGGACCACATTTATTACTTCCGCCATTATTTTGTTTGCTTTTCCAGCAATAACAGTAGGTTTAGTACTGCTGACATTCGACCGGATTCTAGGAGCCAATTTCTTCGAAGTTGGAGCCGGAGGAAGTCCAGTGCTATGGCAGCATATCTTCTGGATATTTGGTCACCCGGAAGTGTATATTCTCATTCTGCCTGCCTTCGGGATTATTTCCGAGGTCATCCCAACCTTTTCGCGTAAAAGACTGTTCGGATATAGCTCCATGGTGTTTGCAACCATCTTGATCGCCTTCTTAGGTTTTATGGTTTGGGCTCACCACATGTTCACAACTGGACTTGGACCTGTAGCTAACGCGTTGTTCTCCGTATCAACGATGTTAATTGCGGTTCCGACCGGGATTAAAATTTTTAACTGGTTGTTCACGATGTGGGGCGGGCAAGTACGTTTCACAACCCCTAACCTGTTCGCTGTAGGATTTATTCCTACATTTACTATGGGGGGAGTAACTGGAGTGATGCTGGCGTCCGCACCTGCTGACTTTCAGTTCCATGATACGTATTTTGTTGTAGCGCATTTCCACTATGTTATTGTAGGTGGTTTGGTGCTTGGCCTGTTCGCAGGTCTGCACTACTGGTGGCCAAAAATGTTCGGAAGGATGCTGAGTGAGACGCTGGGCAAGTGGACTTTCTGGACGTTTATCATCGGATTCCATCTGACCTTTTTTGTACAGCATTTCCTTGGGCTTATGGGGATGCAGCGCCGCGTATTTACTTATTTACCAAATCAGCAATTTGATTTGCTAAATCTAGTCAGTACCATTGGTGCAGGACTTATGGGTGTTGGTATGATTATTTTCTTGGTGAACATCTTCCTGACTTCCAGAAAACCAGCGGATGCAGGCAATGATCCGTGGGAGGATGGACGTACATTGGAATGGACCATTCCTTCACCGCCGCCAGAATATAACTTCAAGCAAACACCTCTTATTCGGGGGATTGATGCCTTCTGGAAAGAAAAAGTAGCAGGGAATAAAGGCATGACACCAGCAGAGCCGGTGGGCTCAATTCATATGCCGTCAGCAACGATTTTACCGTTTACGATGTCTATCGGAATTTTTATCGCTGGGCTTGGCTTTATGTTTAGCCGTGATGAATTCGGCAATGCTTTTATGAGCTTCCTGTTTAATAATTATATCGTTACAGCCATCGGTCTTATTATTACATTTGGATCCATGCTGATGCGTTCGCTGTATGATGATCACGGATGGCATATTGAACCTGAAGAGCTGGAAGGAAGTGAGCGGACATGACAACGGCACATGCAGAAGCTTCTAAGGATACCTTTCCGCACGAGCCGGAAAAAGCTACGCTCGAAGGACGCAACAAGGTTCTTGCCTTTTGGTTGTTTCTAGGCGGCGAAGCGGTATTGTTCGGCACGTTGTTCGCTACTTTCCTCGCACTGCGTAATCAGACGAATGAGGGGCCTTCGGCGAATGAACTGTTTCACCTGCCGCTTGTAGCCGCTGCAACATTCATCCTGCTGGTAAGCAGTCTGACGAGTGTATTCGCTATTCAAGCAATGCACAGAAATCGGCCGGCACTGCTACGGAATTGGCTTTTAGTTACTGTAGGTTTAGGTTTAGGTTTCCTGGTTTTGGAGATCTATGAGTTTACTCAATATGTAAGACACGAAGAATTCGGAATGACCACAAGTGCATTCAGCTCGGCATTCTACACACTGGTAGGATTTCATGGTGCGCACGTAGCCTTCGGGATCGCTTGGATCTCCATCTTGATCGGGCAGCTCGCCCGCAAGGGGTTAACGGTTGTTACTGCACCAAAAGTGTATGTGTCAGCCATGTACTGGCATTTTATCGATGTAGTATGGGTCTTCATCTTTACGGTTGTATACCTACTCGGAAAGGTGGGCTAGGCACTATGACGACGGATCAGCATATGCCAGATAGCGGCGGGTATAAGCAACGTCATCGGCATGAAGGACCACAGAAACATATTGTTGTCTTTATTTTCTCCATTGTCTTAACATTGATTGCTTTCGCTGCTGTTGCGGCTGGGGGCGTAAATGCAACCTTTGCGATTATTTTGCTGCTGGTAATGGCTGTTCTTCAGGTTATTGTGCAGATGGGCTTCTGGATGCATCTAAAAGATAAAGGGCATCTTCTGCCGATTCTCTTCATGCTGGGCGGCTTCTTTATCGCTGGGACCTGTATTGTTATGTCGCTGTATTGGGTTTGGTGGAATTAACGGACGATAATGAAAGAGGTGGGCTGCGATGCCCCCTCTTTTTGATGTTTAGATATATGAATTCCTGCGCTAGGAGGTTGGGATTATGCTGGGATTAGAATACTTTAACTTTGCTGAACTATGGAGTCCGCTTTTTCTAGCGGTAATGCTGCTGCTGACAGCAGGTTATTTTGTGTGGATTGGTCCGATTGCTGGGCGTTATGCCGATTCATTACCGGTGCCATTTTGGCGTAGAGCGTTATTTGTCTGTGGGATGCTTGCCCTTTACCTGGCACAAGGAGGACCCATTAGCCTTTTAGGGCATATGATGTTTTCCTTCCACATGGTCAGTATGGCCTTGTCTTATCTGGTAGCGGTGCCGCTGATTATGCTTGGAATTCCAGATTTTATCTGGCGCAGGATACTAAAGGTGAATCCGCTTCGGCGGTTATCTTTTTTAGCTCATCCGGTAGTAGCTGCTCTATTGTTTAACGGACTTTTTTCCTTGTACCATATTCCTGTTATTCATGATTATGTGATGCTGCATTTTACTGTTCATCGTATTTATTACATTGTTTTGTTCCTGACCTCTGCTTTAATGTGGTGGACACTGATTAATCCGCTGCCGGAACATCGTATGGCGAGTGGGCTTGGGAAGATTGGGTTTATTTTTCTGAACATGGTATTGCTGACGCCAGCTTGCGGGCTGATTATATTTGCCGATCATCCGCTCTACGCCACTTACAGTGATCCAGAGACTTGGGCGCGTGCTATGGGCTATTGTATCTCGGGTGACCCCTCTGTTTTACTTCAGAATTTTGGAGGTCCTGCATTCTTTGAAGTGATGTCGCCGAAGGTGGATCAACAGGTAGGAGGCATCGCGATGAAGTTCATTCAGGAATTTATTTTTGCCTCTATGCTTGCTTATGTGTTCTATCATTGGTATAAAAAAGAGAACGGACAAGACGACGGTGAATTGTCGACGCCATCCTCAACACTTCAGGAGAGCAACTTGAACCGTGCATAACTGGTAGACTGCCGAGGGGGAGAATCATGGATATTTTCACAGTGTTTCCGACTATTAGTACGTCATTCATCGTGATCAGCGCGGTGCTGGTGGCTATAGGTTGGTGGCTCATTATCAAGGGCAAACGCGAGGCGCATAAGAAAACGATGATTGCTGCCGCTATCGCTGCGCTGCTGTTTTTTATTGTTTACGTATCGAGAACGTTGTTTGTGGGAAATACCTCATGGGGTGGACCGGATGAACTGAAGACAATTTATCAAGTGTTTTTGATCTTCCATATCGTTCTGGCAACCGTAGCTGCGGTATTCGGACTTACTACGTTAACACTTGGTTTCAAGGCGAAGTATTCCAAGCACCGTAAGTGGGGCAGAGTGACATCGATAATTTGGTTTATCACAGCGATTACAGGCGTTATGGTGTACGTGCTGTTGTATGTTTTGTATCCAGGTGGACACACCAAGCCGGTGTGGGAAGTTATTTTGGGTGCGTAAAATAAGTGCTTGAATAGAGCACAGAGTTTAGTGCGTTGAGCGAATGAACAGCACTAGAGTAGCAGAACCGTAAATAGTTATGAAATAAGCCTATATATCTGCATGTTCCTGAGTAGGGATTGCGGGTGATGGGCTTATTTTGGTTTGTAGAGCTTCGGGATCTGTCCTGAAATTGAACGAAGTTAGCTCGAAAAAGACGCAATTAGGGAAAACCTCCCTGATAATGCACGAAATTAGCTAAAAAAGGCCATAATTAGGGAAATCCTCCCTGAAAGTGAATGGATTTAGCTCAATAACGGAGTAATAGCTGAAATTTTTGGGAGGATTTCCCTAAAAACTAATAATCTAAGCTCGGTTGGGCAGATTTTAGGGAGTTTTTCCCTAATGTTAATCCGCCCGGCAGTCGCCCATATCCCATACCTGAAACTGCACTAGCAGCCGAAACGGTATCTCACACCCGAAACCTGAAACTGCACTAGCAGCCGAATCAGCACCCCGCCCCCGATACCGCACCATCCGCCATACCCGCCTCCCTCAACACACATCACACCAACACGTTGCATAGAAGCAAGAGTGAGCTCTTACTACTTCATTTCCAGAATGAATTATCTAATAAACTCCATTATCCCAGCTACATTCGCCCCCGTAGCAGCATTCTGCCTCAATTCCCCTTCATTGTATTTAATCTCAATTAATAAGCGTTACCTAACGTTTGAGAGTGTCTTCATAAGCTTGAAGTATGAGGTTGCCCAAACCTCCTATTTCTTTTGAATAATTTCCAGTTACAGGATTGACAATGAAAAATTAAGGTCATATACTGTGTATATAGATATATACAGTAAGCACAGGGATATGAACACCTGCTTCTGCTAGACGCTGAAGACATTGTAAAGCGAGGTTAGCATTAATGAGAACATTAAAAGATTCATGGTTTATGTTGCGCTCTGATTTTCGCGGAGACAAATTAAAAATATTAGGGACCCTCGTGATAACAGTTGTTTTTATGAGTTATCTTGGTGGACTGACTAGCCTGATAGCAAATGATGTACTAGGTGAGCAGGATCGGACGATGCTAGCGGATTTCTTATTTCTCTCCTTTATCCCCTTATTGGGATTAACATTCTCTCGCCGCTCCATGAAATATTGGAGTGAAGACTCTTACACAAAAATGTTGGTTTACTTACGAACTTTACCGATCCCAGCTGCAGTAATATTATCGCGGAGGAAACTTCAGGGTGTGGGCTCCTTTACTCTAAATGGTACGTTATTCTTCGTTATTATTTACTTGTTAGGAGAGAATTTCCGGGCAGAGCTGGCGGTTCCTTCGTACATAGCTTTTGCGATTACTTGGCTCGGCTTCGGATTCATGGTCTCAGGTCTATATATTTTTATTGAATATCTTTTTAGCGGCAAAGCTTATCTATGGCTAACATTGCTTATCGTAGTTTTATCGTGGGCAACATCGTTCTTAGTTACACTGGGCGGAGGCAGTTTGTTCTTATACAGTATCTCCTATTCGAAGGAGTGGGGGCTGTTATCTCCGATCATGTGGGGGTCACTTCTGCTGGGAACAATATCTGTGCAGTTATTCTCTAAATGGACTATACATCGGCTGAAAAGTCGCAATCTCATATAAAAAATCGGAAATGGCAAGGACTGCGCTCTAGCACGCTAGAGTGGAAGGCGAGGTGTAAATAATGTGGATACCGGTACAAATCAACGAAAATAGTGCAGAGCCCCTCTATCATCAAATAGAGACTCAGCTTAGATCATTAATCATTAGCGGAGTCATTACAGAAGGTACGCTGCTGCCCTCGATTCGTGAGTTCGCAGGAGATCTGAAATGCAGTGTAATTACCGTGCGGCGGGTATATCAGGATCTGGAGAACGAAGGTTTGCTGCGAACGCGACAAGGAACAGGTACCTTTGTATCCCATGTAGGTGACGGAGCCATGGAAGAATATAAACGTGAAACGGTTGGCAAAGCACTTGAAAGTGCAGTGGATATCGCCCGATCGGTACATTGCAGCAAGGATGAACTTGAACAGATTTTTATGGAGATTGTAGAACGCAAGTATAGAGAAAAGGATTGAGAGGGGGCGCTTACTCATATGGTACAGATGGCTATAGAATTGCGGAATGTACTTAAACGGCGGCGAAACAAGACGATAGGGCCACTGACCCTGAATCTGCCTAAAGGATATATTACAGCTTTGGTAGGTCAGAATGGATCCGGCAAAAGCACGCTGCTGAATCTGCTGATGCAGCTGACTAATCCAGAGGAAGGTGAGATATATTGGTTCGAGAACAGGTATGATAGCGGGTTGTCTCTGGAGCTTCGCCAGACCATTGCCTATGTTCCTGAAACGTCAATTACTGAGGAGAACCACTGGAATGCAGAGGAGGCAGCACGATTTCGGAAGTATTGGTATCCAAATTGGGACGATCAGTATTTTCACGAGCTGATGGATCGCTTTGAGGTTCCGTATCATATGAGACTTTCGAAGATGTCTAAAGGGGAGCGCCGGAAATTCGAAATTGCTGCAGCACTTGCGGCACGGCCAAGTCTGCTGCTATTGGATGAACCTTCATCGGGTCTTGATCCTTTTGCCTGGAAGATTATGATCGAGACACTTCGTAAATATATGGATGAGCACAACGCAACGATTATCATCTCCACACACATTGTGGATGAGGTGCGAAGGCTGGCGGATTATATCGTCCTTATGCATCGGGGAGAACTGCTGGGTATGGCTGAAAAAGACAGTCTGTTCGGTGCTTGGACCGAGGTTTGGGTGAATGCTGCGGATGAAGAGGAGCTTGCGGAGTTATCGGCTGAGTTGCCAGGAGGCTTGCACTTTACCATGGATACACCGGGTGTAGCTTCTTTTATCATAGAACAATTTTCTGAAAACGAGAAACGCATTCATGACTTGGGCGTAAAGGTTATCAAGAGCCGCAGTTTGGAACTGGACGAAATATTAAGTTTATGGACACAGGGTCATCGTCCTATTCTAATTGACCACAAGAGAGGGGACTAGAGAAATGGAAGCCTTAAAGCTGGAAAGTGTAGTTAAGCAATATGGAGAAAAAACCGCAGTAAACGGAATTAACCTAACCGTAGGTAAAGGGGAAATTTACGGATTACTGGGGGCGAACGGCGCGGGGAAAACAACCACGATGCGTATGGTGCTCGGCCTAATCTACCCTGATGAGGGCAAGATTTTGTATAATGGAAAACCTTTCAACAGTGAACTGCAGCAACTTATGGGTTATCTGCCCGAAGAACGTGGACTATATCCTAAGGTGAAGATCAGCGATCAAATCGTTTACTTGGCCCGCCTGCGTGGGATGTCAGCTAGTGATGCAGATAAGAGCTTGCGCTATTGGCTGGATCGATTCGAGGTTCCGGATTATTACAATAAAAAAATAGAAGAGCTTTCCAAAGGAAATCAGCAAAAAATGGGCTTTATCGCCGCTGTCGTTCATAAGCCGCAGATTCTGATTCTAGATGAAGCTTTCAGCGGGCTGGATCCAGTAAACGTGGAGCTGCTGAAAGATACGGTCAAAGAATTACGTGATTCGGGAACAAGTATCCTCTTCTCTACGCACCGGATGGAGCATGTGGAAGAGCTATGCCGTAACATTACGATTCTCGATCGATCCAATACGGTCGTTCAAGGGGATATCCGCACGATCAAGAATGGCTACCCGCGGGAAGAAGTATTGCTGCGTACAGCTAATGAGGTAAAAGGTTTGGAGTCCATCGCAGGTGTTACAGCAGTTAAACGGCTGGAGCGTGGGTATCTGTTATCGATCAGTGAGATCGGTGCAGCACAGCGTATTTTACAGCAGGCGATAGCACAGGGTGAAGTGGAGCATTTTGAAATCAAGGAACCTACGTTAAACCAAATCTTTATCAGAGCGGTGGGTGAATCTAATGAATAAGATGGGGACAATTATCGGCTTTACCTTTAAAAATAAAGTTAGAACGAAATCATTTATGATTACTACTTTGATTCTAGTATTATTGCTCAGCATAGGGATGAATCTTCCCTATATCATCGATCAGTTTAAGGGTGATTCGGCCAAAAGTGAAGTTACTCAAATTGCTGTGATTGCTGAAGAGGGAAATCAGGTTGCAGAATTGTTGAAGGCTTATACTGCGCCAGAGGGCATGCCACAGGCTAAGATAGTACAATATGCTTCTGCGGAGGATGCCGAGTTAAAGAAAGCATTAGATGAAGAGACCGTAGAAGGTTATGTTACTTTTGCGGAACCTACTGGTGAAGGGCTTCCACCCGTTACTTATCATAGTAATGATGGGGAACTAAACGGAGATGTGCAAGTTTATCTCCAAAATGCACTTCAGCAAGCAAACACACAATTCATCGTTGGCGACAAGCTGACCTCTGAACAGATTGCTGCAATGTCAACGCCTGTGCAGATTACTACACAACAGCTTAACGCAGGCGGTGGCAGTGAAAGCTCTCAGGAGGACACTCCAGCCATTAACTACATTATCGTATATGCCATGCTTATGTTGTTCTTTATGTCCATTATGATGACAGGCAACATGATTGCTGCTGAGATAACTTCTGAGAAAAGCTCGCGGATTATGGAGATTCTGATTACAAGTGCCTCACCTTTAGCGCAAATGTTCGGTAAAGTTATCGGTGTTTTCCTAGTAGGAATATTGCAAATTGGGATCTTTGTCGCAGCGATCGTCGTCAATTTGACGCTCCCGCATAATGCGACTGTATTGGCTGATTTTGATCTCGATTTAGGCCAGCTCAATATTAACTTGCTGCTCTATGGATTTGTCTTGTACGTATTAGGTTACTTCCTCTATGCCTTGATGTATGCGGCTGTAGGTTCGATTGTCAGCCGTACGGAGGATCTCGGTCAGGCGGTAATGCCAATCATGATGTTAGGCTTCGTAGCGTTCTATGTTCCACTGTTCAGTATCTCCAATGCAGATACTCTAGTGGTTAAGATAGCGAGTTATGTGCCTTTCACCTCACCATTGACGATGCTGCTCCGAATTGGTGTCGGCGAGGTGGCGATCTGGCAAGTCATTGTATCGCTGCTGATCCTGCTTGTGACTACCTTCATCTTCGGATGGCTGGCAGCCAAGATCTATCGTACCGGCGTACTGATGTACGGCAAACGCCCAAGTATTAAAGAAATTAGAAAAGCAATGAAAGCTTACAAGATCTAAGAAGACCTCATAATAACTTTTAAGGAGTGCTAATGATGTCTACAAGCGAACAATATACCATTATGCTTTTAATGAGTTCTGTATCGCTGGCTACGGTTAGTAGAATGCTTCCGGATGGCTCCACTTTTATGGATTTCGTTCAAGGCGTATTGACTGGTGTTGCTATAGTGGGGATGTTGGCAGGATTGTGGATGTACGGTAAGGCGCGTAAGAGTAAAGTGTAATAGTAGGCACTGAGTTTTCGGGGGTATCCTAACAGCCGTTTATGGTTGCTGGGATATCCCCGTTTTTGAGTTGGCAATCTCTTTGTATACGAGCTGATATAGCTAACGGACCCAGCAGCACTTAAATGCAACAATCATCGAGATTTGGCAAGATATCGGACACTATAGTCGCTATTGGCATGAAAAAGGGTGAATTAGTAGCTCTTTTAACCAAATAGTTGCATTGGAGTCCGATACTATGCTCAAAAGGCGATAAACGTGCAAATAACGTCATCTGGGTCCGTAAGCCTTGGTGGAAGATGATTAGGGCTTGCTTTAAGACGATCCGAGAAATTCATCGCTCGGGATTTCTACTGGAGTCCGAACGCCGGCCATATTTGTGGAAAAGCTTCAATTAAAGGCTCCTGAGTCCGTTAGATGCTTCATGCGCTTAAAGATTGTCTGAATTCTAGTCAGTGACTAAATTATAGAAAGATTTGCGCTCGTTAGTATATCCGTTTGGGTGGTCATCTGCTCCCGTAGAGCTCTAAGCTGTGTTTTCAGTGCGGGAACACTTTTTTGCAGAATAATGCTTATTTGAGAAAGAGGCAGCTTTAGGCCGTACCACATGACCTTCACAAGCTGTTCCTCCCAAGGTAATGCCTTAGCCGATAGAAGCGAGCGCCGGGCAAAAGAATCAGCACACTGGTGAATACAAGTGCGGTAAGCGTGGATAGAGAATAACTGAGGATCAAAATCATCCTGACGATATATTTTATGAAGCTCTGTGAAGGTGCGGATAGTAATCTTGTCTGCCTCATTAGATTGTTCTAACAACATGGAACTAAGTACGTAGACTTCATTAGTATACTTTTGAACACACTCTGCAAATTTAGTACTGTAGGTGGACTCGGGAGGTAAGGGGTCAGGCATGGTGAACACGATCCTTTCAGATTGAGAGATTTGCTTGAATCTATAATATAGAAAAGTAAGAGATGGATTTATTGATGAGATCGGCGGTGTCTGGTTCCGGGCAACTGTGTTTCTGCTGGGAGGCAGTGGATAAAGCTTTGGAAGGTTTGTAGTAGAGCCGTTCACTTCTGGAATTGCTCCCCCCTGCTGCAACACTGTACAGACGCCCTTGCTGAATATGCCCTGCCAAGGATTTACCCTGGAGCTTGGCCTTTAAATCCTGCAAAGCACCCTGAACTAGCTCAAGCTTAACCTGCTCCCAATCTGAACCTTCGCGGCGGACCTTATCCAGCGCTTCTTCAAGACGGCAATGACAGATGGCCCGTAAAAAAGAACTCCATTTAATAAGATCGAAATTTTTGGTGTTGGCAGAGATCAGACAAGCCCCCCAACTGCAGCCTCCCTTACAGGTGAGCTTCAGAATACCATAACGGCAGCCTTCAGCCCCTTCCATTCCATAGTGAATAGGCTCGGGTTCATCCAATACAAATACTTCAATGCGGGATAGTCTGCGCTGGTCCATAGTAGGGTTCCTCCTTAGATTTCCAAAAGCTTTAAGTCAACATGATGAGTGACACTAGCCTTTTCTACACAAGCGAGCATCTCCATTTTATTCTCACAGACTGCGGTATGCTCTAGCCATAGTCGGAACTTCTCTTTTCGTATAACAGATAGATGTAAGGGAAAGGTGCTGCGGGATCTCAAGACATACCAACCGGCGCTTACATCTTTCCAAGGCTCCTTGAAGGCTGTAAACCACGGGAGCTTTTGGTGTGATGACCAATCCTGCTGCTGCTGTTGTTCTCGAATTTTTTTATATATCTCATATACAATCTTAGAGTCTAAACAGTCTTTACAAGAAGAAGGTGTGCTGAACTGGCGAAGGGCTTGGATCTGGTTCTGGCCAAATGCATAGCCTACAATGTACCTGTGATTATGTTCTTCGAACCACAAGGCCCCGAAACAAACGTAATTTAGACTTATCGGCTCAAGCAGCCCTTGATGTATCCCTAAATAATAGTGCTTCAAAACATTCACCCCATCCAGCGTGCTATCACCTAATAAGCTTAGGTAACGCAAAAACCGCAGCAAGAGGAGGACCTCTGCTGCGGTTTTGGATTACAGGCAGATATACCTGGGCCAAAGCGTGGCGGATCAAGGGTCTCTCTCTTTACGCTTACGAGGTTAGCTGTCGGATTCGGACGGTGAGAGTCGCCCTACCTATTGAGACTTATGCAGTCTCCTTTGGATTCACCCCAAGTAGGCCAGATGGCCTGATGGTTCCCCCGTTCCCTGCGAATGCAGGAACTCAGCGTTGATTGTTTTTCATGAATTAGATTCAACCCGAATCATACTCTTTTCAAGATTTTCTGTAAAAAACGGAAAATGTTCTTTTAGAGCAATTTTAACCATATCCTGCCGACTACGACTGAAAAACGAGGTAAATAGGTATTTATGGCGTGTTATCGCGCCTCTTTCTCGCTCAGCCTCAGCTTCTTGCGTTTCTACCTATAATGGGAATTTGCAGTATTTTCGCTCTAAAAAGGTGAATAAAATCACATGTATTATAGATAGCGATTAAACGCTCCAAACTCGAGTAAACAAGAGATATAGAGAGATTAGATATCAAGTAAGCGCTATCTAATGGGAAAATAGTTTTTAATTTGCATTATTTTGGCATCATTCAGGTTTTACAAGTCTTCGTGCATAAGAGTATGATTACTCCTGTTTCAACGACAATCGAATATTTGATCCGCTTAATTTCCGGTAAGGAAAGCGGGGGAACCAACAATCGGCAGCCGATGTGAGAGTCGGAAGCCGGTTATGGGGTGAATCCTGTAGAGGGTGTGAGTGAGCTCGCATCTATACAGGTAGGGCGACTCTCACCGCCCGAATCCGACAGCTAACCTCGTAAGCGTATGGAGAGAGGATGAGTGCAATGTGACCGCTAGCGAGCCACAGAGGAGATCCTTTGTGGCTTTTTGCTGTGCTCTTAGAAGCAAAGCATTTATGGAGGCCTCCCCTAAGAGGTCGCTAAATTCATCATTAGCGGTATTTGTAAGGCAGCGTCTAATGACGTGACACAACCGAGCTTTAGGTTGTGCCCGAAAATGACGATAGGTCAACATCCTTTCGGAGATTTTCGTTGCCTCCTTGTTGTAAATGAGCAGGAGGAGAAAAAAGATGACGGATCAGAATGAATATGTGCTTGTATGTGCGCCTACAAAGGCGGGAGAACATTTCATTAAACTTCTGAAGTTCAGGGGTATTAAGATGGCGGGATTAACCAACAATGTGGCTGAGAAAGCTTTACTTGAGGAGCTCGGGATTGAGCAGGTTATTCTAGTGGATACCCGCCATCAGAGCACTTGGTTTCGCCCATCGTTCCCGGTAGGCAGGGTATATCTGTTTGAGAGCAGCTTTCCGCTTTGCTGCCGCTATATTCAGATGTGCCGTACCTGGACGACACAGCCGATTTTTGTGATTACAAGTTCAATAAATCCTAGATTGGTCTATAAAAGACTTGGTGCGAGCTATGTAATCTATTCCCATAGTGGTGATGCTGATTTTCTAATTGATAGATCACCTCATCAAGGATAATGGAAGGAGTGCGGAAGATATGATGGATCTGTATATGGTGGCTTCGTTAGCTGTAATTTACGGGTTATTTTATGGTTTTATGCGCTGGTGCGCAGGTGTAGTTGAGGATACGGGGAGGGATAAGCTGTGATTCTAGTAATCGCTGTTACCCTACTGTTGTTTATATATCTGGTTTACGCGTTGATTCATCCTGAGAAATTTTAAGGAGGGGCATTCATGGGCATTTTGCAAATAGTCGTCGTAATTGTAATTCTCATCTTGCTGGTCAAGCCGATGGGAACGTATTTATATCATGTATTTTCTAACGAACCGAATCGTACGGATCGCTGGTTTGCAGGCACAGAGAAAGGTATTTATAAGCTGATCGGCCTGAAAAAACGGGACGGAATGTCCTGGAAGAAGTATGCACTCAGCTTTGTTTTAACTAATATCGTACTGGTTGCTTTCAGTTATATTTTTCTGAGATTACAGCGGGGATTGCCGCTGAACCCGAATGGAATTGCCGATATGGAACAGACGCTTTCATTCAATACGGTGATCAGCTTTATGACCAATACGAACCTGCAGCATTATAGCGGGGAGACGGGACTATCGTATTTTTCACAAATGGCAGTCATCACGATGATGATGTTCACGTCTGCAGCGAGCGGATTTTCTGTTGCGGTTGCTTTTGTCAGAGGGATTACAGGACAGAAATCAGTCGGGAACTTTTTCGAGGACTTCGTAAAAGCACATATTCGTGTATTCATTCCATTAGCTCTGCTAGTTTCATTGGTGCTGGTAGGATTGCATGTGCCACAAACGCTCAAGCCATCGCTTGAGGTCACTACACTTGAAGGGCAGACGCAACAAATCGCTATCGGTCCAGTCGCTTCTTTGGAATCAATTAAACACTTAGGTACGAATGGTGGCGGCTTCTTCGGAGCCAATTCAGCACATCCTTTTGAGAACCCTAATCCACTTACGAACGTTCTGGAGATTCTCTCTATGTGGATGCTGCCAGCCTCTTTGCCATATATGTACGGATTGTTCGCTAAGAACAAACGTCAGGGCTGGGTGATTTTCACAGCAATGATGACCTTGTTCGTATTACTGCTGGGATTGAATTATTATGCGGAAACCAAAGGCAATCCAGCTATCAATGCGCTGGGGATCGAGTCTTCGCAAGGCAGCATGGAAGGTAAAGAGGTACGTTTTGGTATCCCGCAATCTTCGCTGTTCACTTCGGTAACAACGGCAGCTACGACAGGTAGTGTTAACAATATGCATGATACGCTGACACCGCTGGGTGGCATTACCCCTCTGGCCCTAATGATGCTCAACAACGTCTTCGGGGGAAAAGGTGTCGGACTAATCAATATGCTGATGTATGCCATCATGGGTGTCTTCTTATGTGGACTAATGGTTGGCAGAACACCAGAGTTTCTCGGGCGAAAGATAGAAGCCAAGGAGATGAAGCTAATTGCGATTGCTATCCTAGTGCATCCATTCATTATCCTTGTACCAACAGCAGGTGCGTTCTTAACGGACTTGGGCAACGGTTCCATCACGAATCCCGGATTCCATGGACTTAGCCAAGTGTTATATGAATATGTCTCTTCTGCCGCGAACAATGGTTCAGGATTTGAAGGGCTTGCGGACAACACCACCTTTTGGAATGTTTTAACCGGGATCGTAATGCTGCTTGGCCGTTATGTCTCTATAATCGCGATGCTGGCAGTTGCAGGCTCACTGATCCAGAAGAAGCCAGTTCCTGAGACGATTGGCACATTCCGCACAGACAATGGTCTGTTCACCGGAATTCTGATTGGTACCGTTGTAATTATCGGGGCTCTGACGTTTCTGCCAGTCATTGTGCTCGGCCCGATTGCAGAATATTTGACCTTACGGTAGGAAGAGGGAGAACAAGATGAGTACTGTAAAAAGAAAAAAGCTGCTGACGGGACCCATACTCCTAAGCGCTGTAAAGGATAGCTTTATTAAGCTTAACCCGGTGACGTTAATTAAAAATCCGGTCATGTTCGTAGTCGAAATCGGTACGATTATTGTATTGCTTATGGTACTGGCCCCCGGATATTTTAATGCAGAGAAATCGGTAGGCTTCAATATCACAGTGTTGTTCATTCTGCTATTCACAGTGCTGTTTGCCAACTTCGCTGAAGCGCTGGCTGAAGGCCGCGGGAAAGCCCAGGCGGATTCACTCAAGAAAACGAAACAGGATATCACAGCTAACAAACTCGTTGGAGGGTCTGTGAAGACCGTTTCTTCTTCCGAGCTTCGTAAAGGAGATATTGTCATCGTCAGTCAGGGAGAACTTATCCCTGGCGATGGTGAAGTAATTGAAGGGCTGGCCTCCGTAGATGAATCTGCAATTACAGGTGAATCTGCACCTGTTATTAAGGAAGCCGGCGGAGATTTTGGCTCAGTCACAGGCGGCACCCGGGTAGTCAGTGATGAGATTAAAGTCAAAATTACCAGTGATCCCGGTGAGTCATTCCTGGATCGGATGATCTCCCTCGTTGAAGGGGCGAAACGTCAAAAGACACCCAATGAAATTGCACTAAATACACTCTTGATCAGTCTGACGTTGATTTTCCTGATTGTAGTAGTGACCTTGCGGCCAATTGCGACTTATCTGGGCGTTGATCTAGATATTCCTGTTATGATCGCCTTGCTGGTCTGTCTGATCCCGACCACAATCGGGGGACTGCTCTCCGCTATCGGGATAGCAGGGATGGACCGCGTCACACAGTTTAATGTCCTTGCTATGTCAGGGAAGGCCGTTGAAGCTGCCGGCGACATTAATACAATGATTCTAGATAAGACAGGTACGATTACTTTCGGAAACCGGATGGCGAGTGATTTTGTGCCTGTTGGAGATGAAACGGAAGCTGAGCTTACGGCTTGGGCAGCTATTAGTTCGCTAAAGGATGAGACTCCGGAAGGACGTTCGGTTATTGAGCTGGCTAAGAAGCTGGAGCGCAGCTATGACAGCAAACTTGCTGAAGGCGGAGAGTTCGTAGAGTTTAAGGCTGAGACCCGGATGAGTGGTATAGATCTACTTGATGGACGATCTGTTCGTAAAGGGGCAGTCGATTCCGTGAAGAAATGGGTACAGTCGAAGGGCGGAGTCATTCCCGCGAACCTCGACAGTAATTCCGATGCTATCGCTCGGATGGGGGGGACCCCGCTTGCTGTTGCGGTAGACAACCGGATTTATGGACTTATTTACTTAAAGGATACGGTTAAGCCAGGCATGAAAGAGCGGTTTGATGAGCTGCGAAAAATGGGAATCAAGACTATCATGTGTACAGGGGACAATCCGCTGACCGCAGCTACTATTGCCCGTGAAGCAGGGGTAGATGATTTTATTGCAGAGAGTACACCTGAGGATAAAATAGCGGTTATCCGCCGTGAGCAGAACGAAGGCAAGCTGGTGGCAATGACTGGTGATGGTACGAATGACGCACCTGCCCTTGCCCAAGCTGATGTGGGCTTAGCGATGAACAGTGGGACTACAGCCGCTAAGGAAGCAGCAAACATGGTTGATCTGGACTCCGATCCCTCGAAGATCATTGAGGTTGTAGCTATTGGTAAACAGCTACTGATGACGCGGGGCGCGTTGACAACGTTCAGTATTGCGAATGATATCGCTAAATACTTCGCAATTATTCCGGCAATGTTCATGCTCGCCATTCCTGAAATGGAAGCCCTGAATGTCATGGGATTGGGTTCACCTAGCTCGGCAATTATATCTGCATTAATATTTAATGCGATTATTATTCCGCTGCTGATCCCATTGGCTATGAAAGGTGTCTCGTATAAAGCGATGAGTTCTACGAAGCTGCTGGGACGTAATATTTTTATCTATGGTTTAGGTGGAGTAGTCGTTCCTTTTGCGGGCATCAAGCTTATTGATTTGCTCGTAAGTGTATGGATTTAACAACGGATTGACTAATCATTGAAAGGGTGAGAGCATCGTGAATAACAGAAAATCGATTGCGGACGCTGAAGAACAGTTGTCATCATCGAAGGGTGCTAATTTCTTTATTATATTACGGCTATGTCTAGTGTTTATTGTTCTTTGCGGAGTGATTTATCCTCTGACTACTACAGCGATTGCTCAAGTTCTGATGCCATCGCAAGCGAACGGCAGTCAGCTGAAGAATGACGCTGGAGTAGTTGTGGGCTCAGAACTCATCGGGCAAAGCTTTACGGACCCGGCATTATTCCATGGCCGTGTATCCAGCATTGATTATAAAGCGGAAGCCTCAGGTTCCAATAACTACGGCCCATCCAACCCGGATATGCTGCAGCGGACGAAGGATTCCATCACACAGTGGCAGCTTGATAATCCGGATGTGCCTGTAAACAAGCTGCCGGTTGATTTAGTAACCAACTCGGGTTCAGGTCTTGATCCGCATATCACTCCTGCGTCGGCAATTGTGCAGATTCCCCGGATCAGTAATTTGACTGGGATTCCAGCCGCGCAGCTGGAAGAGCTAGTGAATAAGCAGACCGAAGGTCGCGATCTAGGGCTGTTTGGTGAAAAGCGGGTAAATGTTCTGAAGCTGAACATGGAGCTGCAGAAATTAACGAACAAATAAATATAGCTAATATCCCTGCCCGATTGTTCAAACTGGGTCAGGGATATCTTGCTTTCTGGCATAGAAGAGTGAATGGATGAACGGGTTATTAAGGAGTGGTCTTGATGGGAACATATCGGAGGAAGACGCCGGAGGAACTGCTGCTCTCTATTTATGAGCTGCATCGTGGACGCCTGAAGATCTATATAGGTCCGGTCAGTGGATCAGGCAAGACCTATCAGATGCTGCGTGAGGGTCAGGCGCTGAAAGCACAGGGCATCGATGTTGTAATCTGTGCGGTTTCAACCAACCAAAGTCCAGAAACAAGGGATCAGCTGGGTGACTTGGAACGGATTCCAAGTATTCATTGGTTTCAGAAGGAGATCGAGAAGAAGGATCTGGACGTGGAGGCCATTGTGGCGCGTAATCCAGAGGTTGTACTGACCGATGGATTGGCTCATCATAATCGCGAGGGTGCGGAGAGATCAACTAGGCTGGAGGATATCAAATATTTATTGGGCTGTGGAATTAGTGTCATCACAACTGTAAACGTATACGAGCTGGAGGGCGCAGCAGATCTTGCGCGGAAGTGGACGGGGATTGAGGTGGAATATTCCTTGCCTGCGGAAGTGCTCACCCTTGCAGATGATATCGTTCTAATTGATGTGACTCCGGAAAAGATACTTCAACGTTTGTCCGAAGGACATTTGGGCAAGAAGCAGCGGACTTCGCTTTTTAACAAAGGGAATCTAAGCAAGCTGCGGGAGCTGGCGCTGAGAATGGTTGCGGAGGATGTTAATGGTTCGCTGGAGAAGCATCGGGAGGAGCAAGGATTGCTGGGGGCTTCGGGGATTGCCGAAAAAGTGTTGGTGTCCGCACAGTATTATTGGAATGGCTCGATTCATATCCGCCGTGGGCAGCAAATCGCTAAACGGTTAAACGGAGATCTGGCGGTGGTATCCTTCTGGAAGCAGGGCCTGACGCCCTCTAAGGAAGCAGCAACCTTCAAGCGATCCCTATGGAAGCTGACTGAGAAGATTGGGGCCTCGATGGAGGAGATTTCTTTTCGCTCGAAGAGGGAGATTCCGGGACTTCTAGTGAAATACGCCATCCAGCATAATATTACCCGTATCGTTATGGGTCACTCTAAGCAAACGGCGTGGCAGGAGCTGTGGAAGGGTTCGATTGCTAACTCATTGTTAAAGCAAATCCGTGGAGTAGATGTGTTTTTCGTGGCTGATCGTGCTGAGCGTGAGGGAGAACGTGTTCTTCCTACCCGGCAGAGCCGAAATGAGCGGAAAGCTGATGCCTATCACAGATTAAGCACTCAGGAAGTAAAGGATAAAATCGATGCGATTCGTGGGGGCACATTTAAAGTGTACATTGGTGCTGCTCCCGGGGTGGGCAAGACTTATAAGATGCTGCGAGAAGGAAATGATCTCTTAAAGAGAGGGATCGATGTTGTTATTGGACTACTAGAAACGCATGGACGTAAAGAAACGCTTGAACAGATCGGTGAGCTGGAGATCCTTCCGCGACTGAGCATTGACTATCGGGGGGCTGTCCTTGAGGAAATGGATACGGCAGCTATTATTAAGCGTAATCCGGAGGTCGTACTGGTAGATGAACTGGCACATACCAATATGCCGGGCAGCAAGCATAAGAAGCGGTATATGGATGTTATGGAGTTATTGGATGCGGGGATCTCTGTAATCTCCACTGTGAATGTTCAGCATTTAGAAAGCTTGAATGATGCAGTAGAACAAATTACCGGAGTTAGAGTTAGAGAGACTTTCCCGGACAGCATTCTGCAACGGGCCGACGAAGTTGAACTTATCGATGTATCCCCCAAAACACTGCAAGAGCGGATGAAGGATGGAAAAATATATGCGATGACCAAAGTGGATCAGGCGCTGGGGGCTTTTTTCAAAATCGGCAATCTAATCGCCCTCCGTGAACTGGCGCTGCGGGAAATTGCTGATGATGTGGATGAACGTCTGGAGGCCTGGGAACGTGTCGGGTCGCTGCGGGGACCTTGGCGGCGGCAGGAAGTGATCTATGTGTGCATCACCTTAGGAGATCATGCGGAACGTCTGATTCGGCGCGGTTTTAGGATTGCCTATCGTCTAAAAGCTTGCTGGTATGTTACGTACGTACAGGAATATAAGCAGAGCGGGCCTTCTTACGATAAACGAATTAATGATTTGAAAGAATTGACGGAACGACTGGGTGGAACGTTTAAGATGATTCCTAACGTGCTCCCGGCACGAGTGTCTTCCTTGCTGCTTGAAAGGTCTCAAGCCTTACAGAGCACACAGATTATTATCGGCCAGTCCCAACGCTCATGGGTGCGCAAATGGCTACGCGGGGATGTCACTAAACAGATTTTGCGTTCGGCCAGAAATGTAGATGTACTGGTCGTGGCAAATCTTATGCGTGAGGAACCCTAAGCTTTAGAACAATGAAAAAAAGGGATTCCTTGCCGAGTGGCTGCTGGAATCCCCTTTTTTGTAAGCATATATCAAGTGCTAAATAATTAAACGAATGAATTACTGAGCAGCTTCGAGAAGTGCTTTCAGCTCGGGAAGATTGAATCCTTTGGTGGCGTGATCCCCTGCTACAGTAACAGGAACACCCATGAAACCAAGCTTTTCGACTTCCTCTTGATAGACGGTGCTAGTCATAACATCTCTTACTTCAAAAGGGATACCTTGCTCCGTAAGATATTGTTTGACCAGATTACAGTCGCTGCAGCCTGCTGTTGAATAAACAATCACTTGCTGGCTCATTGGTTCACAGCCTCTTTGATAGCATCTCTTGTGATCTTCCAGTGGGAAGTGTTCCAGCGGACCTCATTATCCTCAAGCAGGAAGAGCTGTGGAGATTCATGCTTAATCCCGAAATCCTCGGCAATTTGATTGGAAACTGGACGATCCTCGATGACTAGAACTACTGCTGCTGCAGTATCCGCATCCTTTAGATAAGCCTGGAATTCTTCATTAGCTTTGGCGCTAATCGGGCAGGTAGTGCTGTGTTTGAACAGCAGCTTCTTGCCAGGTTTAGCCACATACTGCTCAAGATCTTCCAATGTATGAAGTTGTTGAATAGACATAGATATCACCCTCCTGGGATCGTTATTTTACTAACCATTGTGTTGTTAACAACCTGTAATCATGATTGTAACATATATTAAATTTAAAACAAAAAGGATTCTGGAGCAGCTAATCCAAGGATGACTAAACCCTCATTTTAGTGCGTTGAAAAAAAGAGGACGGCATGCTAAGGTGAAAGGAAGACAACTTGCTTCAATAATCCTTACTAGGTAGGAGTGTTGATAAGAATGAACAGAGTTGCATGTGTGACTGGAGCTGATCGGGGTCTCGGATTGTCTCTTGTGCACTCTCTTTTAGAGAAACAGTTCTCAGTATTTGCTGGACAATACATGAGAGATACAGATGAATTGAAAGCGCTTAAAGAGGAGTATCCGGAACAGCTGGAACTTATTCCACTCGATATTGGTAGTAAGGACAGTGTAAAGCAGGCAGCAAGGGCTATCGCCAGCAGAACTGGGCATGTTGATATTCTTATTAATAATGCCGGAATTATTCATTCCGCAGATGATGCTACGATGCTGGTGGATATGGATGATGAGGGCATGGCGGAGATTTATAATGTGAATACACTAGGCGCGTTGAGAGTCAGCAATGCACTTATGGGACTTTTATTGCAAAGTAAGGATAAATTGATTGTTAATATTTCTTCGGAAGCGGGCAGCATTGGCAGAAATAAACGTATTAATATGTACGGCTACTGCATGTCTAAGGCGGCTCTCAATATGCAATCCTCCCTGATGCACAATCATCTAAAGACGCTTGGGGGTCAAGTGATGGTGTTTCACCCCGGCTGGATGAAGACTTATATGCATGGCGAAAAAAATGAGCAAGCGGATATTTCACCCGATGTGTCTGCAGACCAGATTATAAGTCAGGTTATGGAGTATAAAAAGCATCTAGGGGATGAGCCGGCCTATCTTGACGTGGATGGAAATACATGGCCTTGGTAGATGGGCTTCCCGTAATCAAAAAAACTACACGAAGAAAGGCGATGATAGGATGTCTACACTAAAAGCACTGGCACTCGGAAGTTATTCGGAGGTTAAATATCACCCATTTGCGGGAGTAGACCGGGAGATTGAGCAGATCCTTGCCAATGATCTGCAGGTATTCTCCTCGGAGGATTATGGGCTGCTTAATAAAGAAACATTATCTGACTACAAGCTGGTGATCTCTTATACCGAATTCTCCGATTATAAAATACCGGCGGAACAAAGCAGCGCATTGCTCTCCTATGTGGCTAACGGTGGCGGATTACTAGTGGTACATAACGGAATCTCCTTACAGCGTAATCAGGAGCTAGGCGCTATGCTGGGAGCGCATTTCACTCATCATCCAGAATTCACTTCGCTCCAGATGTCCATACCGGCACGGGAGCATCCCATTATGCAGGGGATCGAAGAATTTGTGATCGATGATGAGCCTTATTATTTTGAGCAGCATCCCTATTTCGAAACAACTGTGCTTATGGAATATCCTCATGATGGGGCAATGAGACAGGCAGCTTGGTGCCATGAATTTGGTCTAGGCCGGGTTGTTTATTTAATGCCTGGTCATCATTTGCCGTCATTTTCCGTAGAGCCCTTTCGCCAGATGATTCTTAGAGGTGGACTTTGGGCGGCAGGATTATTATAGGATATAAGCGGATATACCTGTTGTAAAATAAAACACGAGTCCAACTGCGGGTTAGCCGCGGTTGGATTTTTTTTGTTGACTCTAACATTGGTGTCAGGGTTTATACTGGTGTAGAACAATTCTCATGAACCCCGGGGAGAATGCTATGAAAATAGGTGAGCTTGCTAAACTGACGGGCGTAAGCGTCCGTTCACTTCGTTACTATGAGAGTCAAGGATTAATCTCGCCGATCCGTCAGGCCAACGGATATCGGGAGTATTCTTCACTTGCTGTAGAGACGGTAGAAACGATTAAACTATATTTGAACCTGGGTCTGTCGACAGAGCAGATCGCGGGCTTTCTACATTGTGTCTTGAAGAACAAAGAAGCTTTCTGCGCAGAAGTGATGCCACTATACCGCAGTAAATTGGAAGATATTGAACGTCAGCTTGTAGAGCTGAATCAGATCAAGAGAAATTTGGAAGAACGAATGGCATCTATTCTGCAGGAGCAGGATGAGAGCAAGTTGGGAACGTGTCCACTGGAGAACTTGGAATAGTACTGCTGGTGTTGAAAAATATGAGGAGGAATGGCAAATGTCTATTATAAATGCCGATAGTGCGGATTGGGTGCGGTCAGAAATACGTGGTGGAGGAACGGTACTGGTGGATTATGGTGCGCCATGGTGCCCCCCTTGTAAGGTGCTGCTGCCTGTTCTGGAAGATCTTCACCAGGAATATGGAGACGATGTTTCTATTGTTAAGGTGAATTGTGATGAACTGCCGGATTTGGCTGGAGAAGCGGGTGTTATGGGGATGCCTACAGTCATTGTATATAAAGAGGGGCAGCCCGTGGAAAAGCTGATCGGTCTGCGTCCGAAAGCAGCCTACCAAGGCATACTGAACAAGGTTCTTCAAGCATAAGGCGATAATTTAAAAGATGAAATTAGGGAGACTCCATATTGTGGGGTCTTTTTTGCGTGCATGATTTACCCATCTTCGGTAAAAAATACGAACACAGTTATAAAGGAGGTGATGAAGGTGTGGAATATTATTCTAGAGATAATTCCTAAATGGAGTGTGATTTTCCAAGCTATTATGATCTTTTTCGTTCCGTTTATTCTAATCCGGATGATGAGTTGGGCTAATGTAAAGGAAGATACGATAAGTACTAGAGCAAAAAAAGCTGCCGGCAGCATAGGTGGTGGGGTTCCTTACGGAGAAGCATCTCTAGGTTCTAGCAATACGAAAAAGGTTACTAAGGCGGACGATTCCGTTGGAATCAGTGAAGAATCTCCTACAGAAGCAAGCTATAGCGGTCAATTTCGGGAGGATTTGCAAAGATTTAAAGAGATGAGCACAGATATGCATGATGTGAGTTTTCGGGAGTTGCGTATCGGAGGTATAAAGCTGCAAGCGGCCCTTATATTTGTAGATGGACTGACAGATAAAGATAAAATGGATCGGAATATTCTGAAGCCTTTAATGGATGCCTATAAGGTTTTTAAAGATCCCCATACGATACCGGAAGCCAAGGATCTAAAAGATATTCTCATTCATGAGATCGTGCTTATTTCGGAAGTTGAGTTTACGGATAAAGTGAAGCTCTCCCTTCAAAAGGTATTGTTCGGCTCTGTAGTGCTGTTAGTAGAAGGGATACAGGAGGCTATTGTGCTCAGCACCCCGAAGGGGAACACAAGAGGGATAGAGGAGCCTGAATCAGAAGCTGTCTTGCGGGGATCTCGAAGCGGATTTAATGAGACGTTAAGTGATAACACGGCATTACTGCGCCGACATGGGCAGAGCACAGAGCTAGCCATGATTTCTTTTACTGTAGGAAAGAGGATGAAGAAGGATCTGGTTCTAACTTATATCAAAGATATCGCGAACGATGAACTTGTCGAAGAAGTCAAACGAAGAATTAGGACGATTGATATAGATGATGTGCAAGAATCTGGTTATGTGGAGCAATTAATCGAAGATAATAGCTTCACGCCATTCCAGCAGATTCAGAATACGGAAAGACCTGACCGCGTAATGGCAGCGTTATTGGAAGGGAGAGTAGCTATCCTGCTGGATGGCACACCCTTTGCCTTGATCATGCCCGTGTCCTTCGGGATGCTGTTGCAATCCCCAGAGGATTATTACGATCGGTGGATGGTGGGGTCGTTGGTGCGCTTACTGCGTTTTCTCGCCGCATTGATATCAATGTTTGCACCGGCACTATATATTTCCTTCCTCTCCTTTCAGCCGGGATTGATTCCGACAAAGTTGGCCATTTCAATCATCAGCTCCCGCCAAGGTGTACCTTTTTCGGTATTAATCGAAGCTTTGATCATGGAGACCTCAATCGAAATATTACGGGAGGCTGGACTCCGGCTGCCTAAACCTATCGGTCCCGCGATGGGGATTGTTGGCGGTCTAATCATCGGCCAAGCCGCGGTAGAAGCGGGAATTGTGAGTCCAATTCTAGTCATCGTTGTTTCAGTTACAGCAATCTCCTCCTTCACCATCCCTATGTATAGTGCGGGAATGACGCTGCGTATGCTCCGTTTTATAGCGATGTTTTCTGCAGCAGTCTTTGGATTATATGGAGTTGTGTTATTTTTCCTTTTCCTGAGTGCCCATTTAATCAAGCTAAAAAGCTTCGGCATGCCTTATCTTGGCATGTTTATACCGTATAAGATTAAGGATTGGAAAGATTTTATATTCCGTATGCCACTGCAATTTCTAACAGGCCGCCCTACGCTGTTGAAGCCGAAGGACCCCCGACGCAAAGGGTGAGAGATCGAAGTAAAGGAGGAAGCGAATATGAGTACCGAGGTGAAGGACCGAATTACTGCTGTTCAAGCGACGATCATACTAGCCAATTATACTATTGCGGCAGGGATACTTACACTTCCTCGGACGATTGTAGAGGCTAGTGAAACTCCAGACGTGTGGATCTCCGTTTTTTTAGGGGGAGTAATTACCTTTTTAACAGGTTTAATTATAGTGAAACTTAGCCAACGGTTTCCAGGTCAAACTATTTTTCAATTTAGCGGGAAAATCATTGGCAAGCCACTTGGAGTGATGCTCTCTATATTAGTGATTGTTTATTTTCTGTGTATAGCCAGTTTTGAAGCACGTTCCGTACAGGAAGTGACCTCTTTTTTTCTGTTGGAGGGAACCCCTCCTTGGGCTATTGTTGCTGTGTTTATTTGGATAGCCTTCTATTTATGCAGAGGAGGACTTAATGCTATCACTAGCATGTGTAGGTTGATTGTTCCGATTACTTGGACAGTTTTTGTTGGAGTATGCTTGCTTAGTATTGAAGTTTTCGATATCGATAATTTGCGGCCTTTCCTTGGAGATGGTTTAGGACCGGTATGGAAGGGCATCAGGCCAACCATTCTGACTTTTACTGCTGGTGAAGCGATGCTGTTCGTTGTTGCTTTTATGGATAAGCCACAAAAAGCAGTAAAGGTAATTATTGCTGGATCATGTATATCAACGTTCTTTTATCTTTTAGCTGTTGTAATGACTATTGGTGCGTTTTCTATAGATGGAGTGGTCACAAGAACTTGGCCATTTCTTGATCTAGTGAGAAGCTTTGAGGTGAATTATCTTATTTTTGAGAGGTTTGAATCGCTGCTACTGGTAATTTGGATTATGCAAATTTTCTGCACCTTCTGCATCACTATTTATGCTGCTGCTTTGGGAGTTTCTCAAATATTTCATAAACGATTTAATAGCTGCTTATTGGCTATACTTCCAGTAGCCTATGTAGTTTCCAGAATGCCACCAAATGTGAATGCTCTATTTGCATTAGGAACAGTCGTAGGTAATTGGATGATCGTTTTATTTGGATTAATTCCATTGCCGCTGTTGATCATCGCACATTTCCGGAGGGCGGCTTCATGAAAAAATGGAGAGTGTCGATTACATTTCTTATAGTATGTATTCTGTTGACCGGTTGCTGGAGCAGCACACCTGTTGAGGAGTTAAGTATGGAGATTGGTGTTGCCCTGGACAGTGCGGAGGAGACAGGGGATGAGGAGGCAACCCAGCAAGGAGGCGGGGGAAATCCTATGCCTGCCCAAATAATGAGTACCTACCAGTTTACGATTCCTCAAGGCTCAGGAGGGTCAGGTATGAAGTCTGGGGCTTCCCCATCCTCAACCAGAAATTACTATAACATGAGTGAAGTAAGTGATTCGATGTTTGAAGCATTACGGGCACTTTCACTGCGTACTAGACGTACTCCGATCGGACATCACCTTAAGGTCATTGTGATCGGTGAGAAGCTTGCACGCTCTACCAAGTTTTCTGAGTTAATTGATTTCTTTAGCAGGGATAACGATATCCGTCCCAGTGTTCTACTATATGTCAGCAAGGGAAAAGCCAGAGATGTATTGGAAAATGCGCTGCCGGGCCAAACCCCGTCATTTGTATTAGAGGGGATTTTTGTGAATAGAAGTCGGAGCACGAGGATATGGGAGCCGGTTTCAATAGCTAAAGTGGCGGGTCCTTTGCATGGTAAAAGAAGTTTCATGTTGCAGAATGTAATTTCTTTAGAAAAAGAGAAGGAGACAAAGCTGGATGGAGCAGGCGTAATTAAAGGGAAAACGGGAAAGCTCGTTGGTTTTTTAGATGCATCGGAGCTGGAAGGTATGGTTTGGCTGACTGGAAAGGGAGAGGGGGGTGCTCTCAAAGCATACGACCCGTCTAACAATAAGCTCATTACCTATGAAATCAAATCTCTGGGTAGTAAGTATAAAGCTAATGTGAAGGATGGGAAGATCTCTTTTCATGTGAAAATAGAATCTACGGGGAGATATGGTGAGGCTTTTGCCAAGAGTGCAAAGAAGTTACATGACGGCATTGTAAAGGAGGATAAAGCAGTGCTAGAGAAGCATGTCTTAGACATGCTTCAGGTCACTGTGAAAAAAATGCAGAAGGAGCTGCATACAGAGGTTGCAGGTTTCGGCAACGCTTTGCGTATTCAACATCCAGCCGTATGGCGGAGCGTAGAGAATAACTGGGATGAAACCTTTAGTGAGATTCCGATTACCTATGAAGTGAAACTAAATATTGAAGAGTATGGTGCATCAGATACATCGGCTGAATAGAAAGGACCATTTGCAATTTACTTCGTTTGTGTCTGGATAGGAATGACATCATTATGATGCAGTGCATCGAGCACTTCATCCTTTAATTGCGACGTGAAGGCATTCCATGCTTTTTTACCGATGTCCAGCTCTTCACGTCCAATAGCATTCAGTGTTTCCAGCCATAGACGTTTGTCGTTAATCAGCCCAAGTTGATCTTGAATCTCCTTATAGATCTCCTCATGCGCATGAAATTTCTGATTTAACGCAAAATCGGCCGCACTCGCGGTATAACGAAGTTCCTTAGCAGCGATTCTTAGCTGGTGCAAAGCGTCGAAGGCTTCTTTAGATTCGGCATTGTCTTCATGGAAAATAGCTTTACAGGTTTTTTTCTTCTGCTCATAAGCGATCTCAAGCTCACGCATAACAACGTTAACATTCTTTTTGGCGGCTAGGGCTTCAAGCTGCTCGCTTAGGAAGGTCTTCCACTTTTCCTCGAGGTCTTCATTGATTAGTTCAGGCAGCTCCTTAGCGAGCTTCTTGCGGTAAGTTTTGCGCTTGTCCTTTTGGTAAGCAATCACTGCCTTTAACAGGTCTGCAGTTTTGGAATCTCCGTTCTCCTTCGCTTGCTTGCGCTTGTTCTTGAAAGATTCTATTAGAACATCTGCATCTCTCACTTTACCTAATCTCTTTTGCGCTTTTTTGAAAATAGGGTACAGGCCTGAAGTGTGCCGCGGATCAAGAATGGATAATAGACTTAGCAGCTTACGGCAGTTCACTCTTGCCTGGTGGATATCTTCATCCGCGAATTTATTTAATGCGTCATGGCTGTAATCCCAAAAGTTGATATAAAGGTGGTTAAGGGCTTGTTCCCATTGCTTTGTTTTGGTTAGCTGTCGTTCTTTGGTCAGCTTGTCTCCTGTCATGCAGCATCACTCCTTAACGTTTGGGATAGCATGAATTTAGGGCTTCCCCTATTATGCTCTGGGGTAAGTCCATTTACTATAAGAATAGCGTTATCATAACCTCATTTCAATTCTCTGCTCACAGCATGGAGACAGATCGGTTACAATATTACTATCATTATTTATACGGATAGGCTTGGATCTTTAGCTGGTAGAGAATAGCAGGTCTCGTGGCTCATATTCGGGAAAGAGGGGCTTTGGTGGATACTCGTGAGTATGATTCAATATTTAGTAAACTTCCTTCAGAAATGGGGCTCTTTCAACATCTGAGTGCAAGGGATGAGAGCAAAGGTACAGAAGCAGGGAGCTTAGAGGATATGCTGGTCCCGTTCGCTTTTGAGGAAACCTTATGCCGGGATGTTGGAGCGGGACTTATACCTCCTAGCTTACATCTGTGGAGTCATTCTGGTGGTGTGGCACTTGGACTTCGGGACAGTAAGCTACCGTGTGCAGCTCAGGCGATGCTTACGCTTGAGGCGCAAGGGATTAGAACGGCGGTTAGGCATTCCGGCGGGGCTGCGGTGCCTCTGGATGCAGGGATCATTAATGTTTCTCTAGTTCTGCCCAAAGGACGTGGAAAGCTGGACTTTCATGATGACTTTAGGCTCTTGGCTGCTTTGATCACGGAAGCGGTTGCTATAAGTCATCCACAGGCTGCGGCGCAAATTGAGGCTGGTGAGATTGTTGGTTCTTACTGCCCTGGTGATTTCGATCTGGCCATTGGTGGCCGGAAGTTTTGTGGTATTGCTCAGCGTAGGCAGAACAATGCTTATTTTGTACATGCATTTGTTGTAGTTTCTGGCTCGGGACAAGAACGCGGTGAACAAATTCGGAATTTCTATGCGCAAGCCTCCGGAGGAGACTCCTCATTAGCTTATCCACGGGTTCGTCCAGAGACGATTGCTGGACTTGGTGAACTAGGTGGACCTGAAGTGGCAACAGTGTTTGTGGAGGGAATTATTCAGGCTTTAATTCGTCGTGGGGTCTCTCTTAGAGCATCCCGCATTTTGCAGCAAGAGACAGGATACAGCTTGGACTATGATGATCCACGTGTGCTCGATGCAACGCGGGTGCTGCGCGAGCGGTATTCCTAAGGGCTGAGCATGGGTTGGAGTCTGTTAAAAAAGGACGTAACGGAAAGCTGGATAATGCCAGCCTACGTAACGTCTTTTTTAATATTCAACAATGACGCTCTTTTAATTATACAACTCAGGACGTCTGTCCGAAAAAATCGAAATTTGTTTCCTAATCTCACGCACCTGATGTAAATCGATCTCTCCGGTTAGAATTTCTTCCTCTTCAGAAGCCTCACACACAATATCTCCCCAAGGATCAATAATCATTGAATGCCCAGCAAAGATATTGGCAGGATCGCTGCCTGCACGGTTGCAGGCTACAACAAAACATTGGTTCTCGATGGCCCGGCTGATCAACAGCGCCCGCCAGTGGGACACTCTGGACAGTGGCCATTCAGCACAGACGAACAGGATTTCCGCCCCTTGTGCAGTATGGGCGCGAACCCACTCCGGAAAACGAATATCATAACAGATTAGCCCTGCACATAACGTTTCGTCTAATGTAAATAGTCCTTTGGCTTCTCCCGGTTGTAGATACAAATGTTCATCCATCAGCTGGAACAAATGCAGCTTGCTGTATTGTCCGACGAGCTCACCTGATCGATTAAATACATACATACGATTAGTTACACCAGTATCATTTCGGCTAGCGACAGAACCAGCGATGATATTGATGCTATATTGTTTAGCTAAGCTGGAGATGAATTCCTTGGTAATTTCTCCTTCCGGATCGCCAATATCTTCTAAGCGATTTAGATCATAACCAGTGGTCCATAGCTCAGGGAGAATCAGACAATCAGGGGCTGCGGAAGCAGCTTCACTTATTTTTTGGGCTACGGCAGCATAATTCATAGCGGGATTGCCAAATGCTATATCCAGCTGAATCAGGGATATTCTCATAGGTATCCTCCTCTTTTGTTCAAGCGTATAGCACCGGATGAGGATAAGCAATGTTGATTTTTTAAAAATGATTTGATATATTAGTTGACGGGTCAATGATTATGCGTTAGTATAATTTCATACAAAACAATTGCATGCAATTAAATATAGAAAGGAGGTATATTTTGACGGAGTACTGTCCTGAGGAAGAACATATATTTGAACTGCTGCAGGCCTTAAACAAAGGAATCTCTCCAAAATTCGAACGTTGTGCAGGGATCAGTCCCACACGGCTTCGCCTCCTGCATGAACTGTTTCGGGTAGATGAAGTCAGCCAAATCAGTCTGCAAAAGGAAATGGATATTGATGCGGCAGCCGTCACACGTCATCTGAAGGGATTGGAAGAGAGTGGCATGATCGCTCGCCGCAATAACCCAGCCGATAACAGGGTCACATTGGTCTCATTAACCGATCAAGGTCGGGAAAGAATGGTTAAATATAGCGAAGAGAAAAGGCGGTTTATCGCTACTCTGCTAACAGGTTTTAACGATCAGGAGCGAGCAGTGCTCATTGATATGCTCAATCGTCTGCAATCTAATATCATTCTGTTGTAACTTACAAAACACACTCAAAGGAGAATTAATCATATGAACGCTACACAAACAAATGATTTTCAAGAAATTATTACAGGACGCCGCTCTATCCGCAAATATGATCCATCCGTTAAAATCAGCAAAGAAGAAATGACACAGATCCTTACCGAAGCTACACTTGCTCCATCTTCAGTGAACATGCAGCCTTGGCGTTTTCTGGTCATTGAAAGTGACGAAGCTAAAGCTACTTTAGCGCCTCTCGCTCGTTTTAATAACGTACAAGTAGAGACTTCTGCGGCTATGATTGCCATCTTTGGTGATTTGAACAACTTCGATTACGCTGAAGAAATTTACGGTACGGCTGTTGAACGTGGACTTATGCCTGCTGAAGTAAAAGAAAATCAATTAACCAGATTATCCGCTCATTTCGCTAACCTGCCACGGGAAATTAATAGAGACACCGTGCTTATCGATGGCGCACTTGTTGCTATGCAGCTGATGCTGGTTGCTCGTGCACATGGTTACGATACAAACCCAATTGGTGGATTTGAAAAAGACCAAATCGCTGAAGCGTTTGGTATGGAAAAAGATCGTTATGTTCCTGTAATGCTGCTCTCCATTGGTAAAGCTGTTGATGCAGGTTACCCCTCTGTTCGTCTGCCTATCGATAAAGTTGCTGAGTGGAAATAATTATTAAAGTTAGTAAGCCAACACGCTACCATAAACACTAATCTTAGGAGGAATATACAATGATCATTATTCATGCTGTACTTAAAGTTAATCCAGAGCGTCGCGAACAGTTTTTGACGGAGTCTAAAGCATTACTGGCTGCTACTCATGCTGAAGAGGGTAACCTTTCTTATGAGCTATATGAGAATGCTGGAGAAGCCAACTCATTTATTATGATTGAGCAATGGCGTGATGCTGAAGCAGTATCCAGCCACAATACGAGCGCTCATTTCACTGCTTTCTCAGCTAAAGCTGGCGAATTCTTGGCTGCTCCTCTAGATGTTAAAGTATTTAGCGCAGAACAGGTAAAATAAGCTGTCTCCATTCTTAGCGAATTCTATTTAAACCTAAACAGGGATGATCCATAGCCATAAAGGCTGTGGGGCATCCCTGTTTTGCATTTCACCCCGTTTATAAAAAGGAGATCTAGGGTATCTATCCTTACCTTGATTCAAAGGCATGCAATATAAACGATGGGGGACTTTACATATGAAGACACAGAGAAATATGATTGATTTCTTGAATTATTATCTATCCGGCGGATCGCTTGCCCGTATTATGGGTGTAGCAGGAGAAGAGGTGGAGCGTAAGCTTGAGGGGATAGACCTAGAGGCTGCCAGAGCCTATCGTCAGACGCTTGGCGGAGTCATTACGACAAGTGAGCAGCTATTCCAGCTTCCTGGATTTAGCCCAAGCTTCCTGGAACAACTTACTGAAGTATTGGGCAGACTAGACTCAGGCAAGCTAAAGGTTCTGGCTCCGCAGACTACGTGGAATAATCAAGTAACACCTTACGTGAATGGTCCAGAGTGTCTAGGAATGATATTAGAGGAGATCAGAAAAGCGCAGCATTATATCCACCTGTCTGTCATGCTTTTTTTTAATGATCGCTCGGGCAATCTGGTTGCAGATGAACTGTTTTATGCTCTTAAGCGTGGCGTTAAGGTAAGGGTTATGGTCAATTACACATTGACGGCTTTGGGGTACGGAAATAATCTGGAGTACGGCCAGTTCTCCAAGATTGCTGATCAGCTTGAGAATGCAGGCGCCAAGCTGCTGAATACCTTCAATTCGTATTATACAGCCATTGAATGGCGGGTGAAACGAAAGGCGCTGGAGCAAGAAGGAGTGCCGGAAAGTATCCTGTTTCTGCAGGATAAAGTGCAAGAGGATGTTGAGGTCACAGGACTGAATGTCATCGATCATCGGAAGTTTATGGTCATAGATGGGGTAACCACGATTATAGGCAGTGTAAATATTGGTGACCAATATACGTATGAGACCCCAGTGCAGGCATCCTCTGCAATGAGTATAGATGGACATCCACAGGGGATTCCTAGTAAAGAGGCTGAGTGGCATGATGGCTGCTTCCGGATTCGCGGCGCAGCAGCGCAGCCTTTGAATGCGATGTTCTATTCTCGCTGGCTGCTTCTAGGCGGAGATCATTTTGATGTGAATGATGTCTTTTATTATCCGGATGTGGATTATCATTTTGGTGAGGAAGAATGTACGCTGTTAGCAAGCTTTCCAGGTAACCCGGTTAACCTGATTCAACAATATTATCTGGATTTAATTACTTACGCGGCTGAAGAGACTATCATCGTGAATCCTTATTTGATTGATCAGGATTTTTGGGATCGGCTTGGGCTGCTTGGTCCGGAATGCTCGTGTAATTTGAACATTTGTAACCCGCTGGAGGTTAATGATCATCCTACAAATCGCGCGGCGGTAAGAGGCAATATGTATATGCCGTTTATTAACGGTGTTTCCTTCTATGACTACAGTGCCACCGGTCGATTTTCCCATTGGAAAATTACCTATGATCATAGATCACAAGCCGTTTTTCATGGTTCATATAATATCAACGAAAGAAGTGCCTGCCACGATTTTGAGCTGGGAATGCTGGTAAAAGGGGAGGCCTTTGCAGAGCAGATAAAGTCTATGATCGATTATGACCTGAGTGTTTCGCGGAAGATTACCAGTAAAAGTGAGTTCTTTAAGCATCCTTGGTTACACCCTAGTACTTATCTGAATAAGGCAACCCAGAATTATACTTGATAAATTGGGCTAATTCTCATGATATAATGATCGTTATAAATCATTAGGGTGGAGTATGGGCTATGCAAATCAAAATTACAAAAAGTGGTTTGAAAAAGGACGAGGTATTTTTTCTCACAGAATTTGGGGAGGGCCGGGGAATCTGGTGTGGTGCTCCTGTGAATCCAGGGGCAGAAATGGATGTGGAATTCGAGCTTTCGGAGCTGCTTATGAGGTGGGTGGATATCCATCCTGTGCCTGCAGGTGAGTTCAACATCAGGCTCGAACAGGATAGGGTTATTTTTACGGGCGTGTTGGAGAATATTGAAGAAGATGGCACAGGATTTTTACGAATAGGTGAAGGGTTAGTGATGTTCGAGTGTCTCGGTGAACCTATGGCACTGGGTGTGTTCGTAGAATTGCAGGTCCGTGATGTGCGAATCTATCCCTTCAGTATTTGACGCTTCTTAGGGACTAAGATAACATACAAAGATAACATTAGATTCAGAAAGTTAAGCATGAGGAGTAGAAAGCTATGAACACCGAAATTCAGCAATTTAAGACCGAATTCTTCAAGGCGCTGGCTCATCCGATGCGTATTCGTATTCTGGAGCTGCTTAGCGAAGGTGAGAAGAATGTGAATGAACTGCAGGCTATTCTCGGCTCGGAAGGTTCTGCTGTATCCCAGCAGCTAGCTGTTTTACGCGCCAAAAATGTAGTAACCAGTGTGAAAGAAGGCACCACAGTCATTTATGCCTTACGTGATCCTCTGATCAAGGACCTTCTGGTTGTGGCCAAACAAATATTTGATAACCATCTCGTGAATACCATTTCATTGCTGGAAGGCATGCGCGGCGAGTGAAAATGGAATAGATTAACGTTATTTTGGCGTTGACAACAGTCGCGTCCTAGAGTAATGTTCTTCTTATATTCAAATAATCAGATATTTAAAGAAAAGAAGGTTTGAACATGACAGGGCGGGGTCGTTATAAAGGCTACAACATGAACGCTTTTCGCAAGGATTTGATATCAGGGACAATCGTCGGGGTTATTGCCATTCCTTTAGGGATGGCATTTGCTATTGCTTCTGGTGTAAAGCCGGAATATGGCATTTATACGACAATCGTTGCCGGCATATGTATTTCATTGTTCGGGGGATCGAAATTTCAGATTGGTGGACCGACAGGTGCATTTATTCCTATCTTGTTTGCCATTGGGATGCAGTATGGTTATGAGAACCTGCTGTTAGCGGGGATGATGGCGGGGGTTATTTTAGTCCTCATGGGATTGTTAAGGCTGGGTGTACTGATTAAATTTATTCCGAAGCCGGTCACGATTGGTTTCACAGCAGGCATAGCGGTTATTATCTTCACCGGACAGATTGCTAACTTCCTTGGGTTAAGGGATATTGAACGGCACGAGAGCTTTGTAGATAACATGAAAGAAATTGGACTTCATCTATCGACGATCAATGGATATAGTATCCTGACCGCCGCGATTTGTCTGGCCGTTGTTATCCTAGCGATTCGCTTCGCTCCGAAGGTGCCGGGTTCATTGGTCGGTCTTCTTTGTGCGACTGTCATAGCAGCGTTATTTTTTAGCGGTAAGGTGACTACGATTGGTTTGGCCTATGGGAATATCCCTAATACACTGCCAAGCTTCCGTTTTCCGACCATTACCTGGGAGCGGATTACACTGCTGATTCGTCCGGCCTTTATCATCGCGATGTTGGGTGCTATTGAATCCTTATTGTCAGCTGTCGTAGCTGATGGGATGACAGGCAGCCGCCATAACAGCAACCGTGAACTGATTGGTCAGGGAATCGCCAATATTGCAGCTCCATTGTTTGGAGGAATTCCAGCCACAGGTGCCATTGCCAGAACCGCCACAAATATCAAAAGCGGCGCAGTTTCTCCGATCTCAGGGATCGTTCATGGGGTAGTGGTATTCCTAATTCTTCTGTTGTTTGCACCCTATGCTTCTAGTATTCCGTTGGCAGCGATGGCTCCTATCTTGATGGTAGTAGCTTGGAATATGAGTGAGCGTAAACAATTTCTTCAATTGCTTAAAATCAAAACAGGCGATTCTTTGGTATTATTCATCACTTTCTTGTTGACGATATTTGCAGATTTAACGCTGGCCGTAGAGGTGGGATTGATTCTTGCGGTGATTTTGTTTGTGAAACGGATGGGAGAGGTTCATCTGGTATCCAAAGTATTGCCTGATCCTAATTCCGTCAAGGTAGGAGCACATATGGTAACGGAGAGTCATGATTGTCCGCAGATTGGGATTTATACCGTGGAAGGGCCGCTGTTTTTTGGCGCTGCGTATAGATTTGATGACACCATGCCGGGTTATGGCTCCGATCAGCCGAAAATTATATTAATGCGGATGGGAAAAGTGCCATTCATGGATACTACGGGTGAATCCAATCTGGCGGAGCTGGTGCGGCATCTCCATGCTGTTGGAGGGAAACTGATGATCTCCGGTGTTCAGCCGCAGCCGCTTGAGCTTCTTAAGAGAACCGGGCTATATGACAAAATAGGAGAGGCACAGTTCTATCATCATACCGGTGAAGCGATCAATGAAGCTCTTAGCAGTATTAATCACAATAAATGTATCGGATGCAGTCATGCGGCGTTTAGGGAGTGTACGGCATTATCCTGTCAGGAGGATGCAGGTGGACTACGAGGTCTGACAGGACGCAAGAAGCCAGCATTGCCTCTGAACTAATCAGCGGTACTTGAGCTTAATAAATAAAGTCGGCCTGGGCGCTATTCTTGCGTCTGGGCTTTTGTATTAAAATTGGACTTCGGAATTCTGAATTTGTACAATTGGGTATAAGTTTAATGTAATTAATATCGATAAGGAGAATATAAGCTCATGAAGGAATTGAATTATCCGAAGGTGTTTATGCTCTTGGCGGGATTGTCTGTCGCTACATTGGCGGTATATCGTGTAGTGTCACTTCAGACGGATTCGTTTTACGGTTTTTTAATTTGGAATTTGTTCTTAGCTTGGATTCCGTTTTTATTCTCCATGGCTGCTTATGAGCTAGACAAAAGGAAGATAGGCGGTTTATTACTTCTTCCTTTGGGTGTCGCGTGGTTGCTGTTCTTTCCCAACGCGCCTTATCTCATGACTGACCTGGTGCATTTAACGGTAAGAAAAAGTAGATATATCGTGGAGGGGGCCATTCAGAATCGCTACTGGTATGACTTGGTCACTCTTTTATTGTTCACCTGGAGTGGATGGTTGACCGGTTTTTTCTCATTGTATCAGTTCCAGACGGTCATTTATCGCAAAAGCAACCTGCTGTGGTCATGGGTATTCGTGCTTGCGGCATGTATGCTCGGGGGATATGGTGTACTGCTTGGCCGAGTCTACAGACTCAATAGCTGGGACGTCCTGACGGACAGGCATCAGTTGTATCAACTTGTTCTGGATAGCCTGAATCTCCAGTCCGTATTTTTCAGCTTGTTCATTGCCTTTGTCCTGCTGGTCATTTACGCGACGATGTATTGTCTACTCAATGCTCTTGGCACCGGAGAAAGACGAAGAGTTACCAGAGGGTACTAATCGGCACACTCCGGCTCAAACTGGAATTGCTTCAGATCTACCACACCTTTTTCATTAAAACTAACTCCCTCTCCCTGTAGATAGAGCCTCTGGAGGGAGTTAGACTCATCCTCAGTTAGTGCGATCATTCCCTTAGCATTAATGACCCGATGCCAGGGCAGCTTATATTTTTTGCTCATGGAGTGAAGGATGCGAACGACCTGCCTCGCTCCTCTTGGGCTGCCTGCCGCGCGGGCAACTCCTCCGTAGGTCATCACTTTACCTTCTGGTATAGACTGTATGATATGAATAACTCTCTCAGTAAATGGTGTCATAGCAAGCTCAAGCTCCTATATCTTATTTTTATCCAATGCTCAACAGATAAATCAATTCTAAACGAAACGGGGGACGAACAGGAGGATTTTTTGAGAATAGCAAAAAAGGGGTTGCAAAGCAATAAATACGCGTGGTATATTTTAACTGTAAAAATAATCTAAACGTTTAACAACGTGATTGAAAGAGTTCCATAATAAGATAGGAGAAGGTGTAATGAGGAAAACCAGCATTAAAGACATAGCCGCAAAGGCTAATGTTTCGATTGCTACAGTCTCCTATGTGCTTAATGGTACCCGCAATGTACGTTCCGATACAAGGGAACGAGTTGTTGCAGCCATTGAGGAGTTGAATTATAAGCCGAATGCTATTGCGAAGAGTCTCAAACTCAACCGTACGAATACAATAGGTGTTATTGCAGAAGATGTGACGGTATTTAACACCCCCGATATTATCGATGGAATTAATGATTTTGGAGATCGTAATGATTTGCATATTTTACTGGTGAATCTTCGTTTGGACAAGCGTATCGGCCGTAACTTCTCGAATACGGAAGACTATCGAAAGTATGCCGCTAATGCGGTTGCCGAACTGCTCAGTAATCAAGTGGATGGGATTATTTATATCGGTGTTCATCCCCGTGATTTAACGGGTTTAATCGATACGGAAGGTAAGCCTATTGTGTATACCTACTCTTACACACAGGACGATATCTCTATCCAGTATAATGATGAGCAAGCTGCTTACCAAGCCATGTCCTACTTGGTTAACCAAGGACATAGCAGAATTGCTGTAATCAGTGGTTTGATGGATTCAATCCCTTCCAGATTAAGACTGAACGGTTATTACAAGGCCGTTACTGAATATCAATTACCGTTCGATCCACTGTTAATTAAGATGGGAGACTGGGAGAGGGAATCAGGGTATCGTCTTACCTCCGAGTTGCTCGCTTTGCCGGAGCCTCCAACCGCGATTCTTTCCATGAATGATGTAATGGTTGTAGGTATTTTGCAGGCGGCAGAGGAAAAAGGGTTTAAAATACCGGATGATCTGTCGGTTGTCGGTTTTGATAATCGTGAATTCAGTGATTACTTACGCCCGCGTATAACAACAATGGGACTTCCGCTACATGAGATGGGCTATCAAGCTATTGAGGTGTTGTTCAATTTAATCAAGGGGACGAAGATGGATTCACTGACCATGCCGGAGTGCCGGTTGATCGAACGTGATTCTGTGGCTACGTTAAAAAATGCTGTGAGACAAAAATAAGTTTCACAGCTCCTTTTTCCTCATAAATCTAAACGTTTAACTTAAAATATTGAAGAGGTGCTAGGCAATGACGATTCTAGGCAACGAAAATTTCAGGATGGAGTTAAGCGACCGCGGAGCACTTCAGTCTCTGATATTACAGGGCGACCCTAGTGAAATGAACTGGGTAGTTGATCCGTCTTATTTGGAAGAGGCAGGTTATGCGGATACAGATAAGCTATTCGGAGAATGGACAATAGAGCTAGACGGGAATATCATAAAAAGCACTGATCTGTTGCCCAATATCACGCTAGAAGGAAAACACCGTGTAATTGTGGATTTTGAAGGCGCGCCGATTGCAATCAGACTTACATATTCTTTGGAAGATGAGCGACTAAGATGGACTATTGAAGCTATGAACCGCTCAACACAGTCTGTAAGAATTAATGGACTTCATGTGTGGTTTTCGCTCGCTTATGTCATGTACAGAGATGAAAATGTGCAGCGCAATATGAGTCAGTCCTGTGCAGTATTCCCCCATCTTGGTGGAGATTTCGCTAAAATTGCTGCCATTCGACGGAGCAACGAAGCACCACATCTGGGTGTTTATGGTGTTCAGGGCAGAACAGTAACCGTAGGTACTTATTGTAGTTATAAGAATCGTTTTCTTGAGCAGGTTTCCCCTTCTTTGGATGGTCTGCTGTATCATCGGTTATCGTTGGTGGAGGACGGATCATCTATGACCGAATCTGCAGCTGCCGACTGGATATATGGTGGCGCTTACAGTCCGCTGGATCTTGACGCTGGAGAGACCTCCAGCTGGGAATACATATTCCATCCCTGTCAGAATCGAGATGATTTCTATAGGCAGGGTATGGCCTATGGACATCCGCGCTGGAGCTATACGCCTGTATTAACCCGGGGAGGAAGGTTCGAAGCTGTTGTTGATCTGCCGCAGGGCCAGGCTCTACGTGAGCTGCGTTTGTATAGCACTTCAACGGCAACGGAGCTGATCCGCCAGGAGAATATTACGAACGAAGCTGTACGGTTGGAGTCAGGCAGCAGCTACACTATATCTTTACAGCGTTTGGAGCCGGGAGAACATAAGCTGGAGCTGGGGCTAGAAGATGGACGGACCGATATCCTGGTCTGGAATGTACTGGAGTCGATTGACCTGATTCTGGAAAAGAGAGCCGAGTGGTTGGTAAATAACAACTTTGGAGGGACAGGTGAGGCTGAGAGGCCATATGCCTTCCGTCCGCTATCGAATCAGGGAGAATCGCTGGGTAAGGTTGCTTTTCTTCTGATGAAGAATAGCATGGCCAAGGCTGTCCCCGAACAAGTAGCTAAGGCCGAGATTGCCGCAGTATTGGATGTGAAGGAGCATTGGTTTGAAGGCGGAGATTTCAATCATCCGCGTCCCTTGTATGGAGAATTCTACCGCATTTATGATCTGGATTATATTGGGCATGTCTTTTATCTATTGTCACGAATGGATGGTTCGTTACTTAAAATTCATTCTCCTAGAGAATATCTACAATGGGCTGCCGAAATCATGTGCCTTCGCCTAGACCCTGATCGGCATAGTGGGCAGCGTGAACAGGATGAGAGCCGTCTAAATGGTATATTTGTGCTCTATATTCTTGATTTATTAGAGGCACTGAAGCAGAGCGGTCTTTCAGAAGAGTATAAACGTCTACTTACCTTATGGGAGCAATTTGGCAGAAATCTGGAGACAGGGATACAGCAGTATGAGGGAGCTATAACGGAGCATTTTTACGATAATGCAGGATTTGGTCCTACCTGTGAAACATTGTGTCACCTTGGAAATAAAGAGGAGGCTCAGCGTTATGGGCAACTAATTCTGGCAAATATCGGATTCAGTAATGATTACAGAGTGCAGAATCCGGATCGCTGGTGGGAAGCTTTGTCGTATATGATTCATTCCCTTTGGGGTGGATTGGTAGCAGGTGCATCCCGGGTTGCCTATGAATTCCTTGGAGACCCTGAATATTTGGAAGCCGCTTACCGTTCTACGATGGCAGTATTCAATTGTTACGATTGGAATGTACGCTCTACTCCACGCCGTTTGTTGCCTGGAGAGGCAGCCTCTACATATAGTGTGGCAGCTCCTAACCTGAACATGCCAGAATTGTCGCGAAACCGTTTTGGGCAATCCGTATTTGTGGGGGCAAGTGATTCCTTGTTTGCTTCGCTGTTCTCGGGTGTGACAGGAGATGATTGGGATATGGGGGAGGAGCTAGTGGCCTATCTAATGGGCTTCGGGACAACCACATATTTGTACAGGGATCCACGCGGAAAGATGCGCTGTATTAACGGTTATATTGAAGAAGACTCGGAGGGCTGGATCGTAACAAGTTACGCTGCATATCCGTCAAGATATGTGCTGCTTGAGGATAAGCTCGAATATCGCACAACTGAGGGGATACTAGAGCCTCGCGTAAGACTGGCAGGCGGAGGAATATTCAGCCCTTGTCTGTAATCGCTAAGAATGACAAACCATGATGATTTTAGGCTAAAGCTTTAAATGCTTGGCTTGAAATAAATAGATATGAAAAAAAGGGAGGCAACAAACATGAAGTTTGGAAAACGTACTCTAGTTCTATCTTTAGCATCAATGATGGTTTTTTCCGCACTGGCAGGCTGTTCGGGCGATTCCAACAACGCGGCTCCAAAGGCATCTGAAGGGTCTGGAGCAGCCAACAAAGAAACTACGCCTGATAAAGATGTAACCTTGGAATTATTGTATTGGGGTGATGATGTACAGAAAAAGCTGGTAGAAGCGGCAGCAGAAAAATATACAGCCGACACCGGAGTGAAAATCAATGCACAAGTACTTCCAGCAGATGGCTCCTTTGATACATTTATTCAGACTCGGCTCGAATCCGGTGAACTTCCAGATATCAGTTATATGGGTGAAGGCGATATCCAAAAGTACAATGAAATGGGAATTATCGAAGATATCAGCGATTTATTAGCGGACGGAAGCATTCCTGAAAAACTATCAGCGATTACAATCCATTCACCTGAGCAAAAAGTGATTGGAGTCGGCCTATCCAACCAGTTGGAGCTGCTTTACTATAGCAAGTCCAAATTTGATGCAGCAGGTCTTGAATATCCACCCTCCAAAGTTGAAAATGCGTGGGATTGGGATACATTCGTGACAAACGCGAAAAAGCTAACGACAGATACTAAAGGAAAAACAGCGGCAGATGAAGGCTTTGATGCTGCTCTGACCGAGAACTACGGGCTTGGTATGACAGCGGGACGGGAGTTCCACCACTTCTGGGCAGCTTATGCCAACGGTGGCGGGATTGTTTCCCCGGATGGAAGGGAGTTTCAATGGGATTCTCCCAAAACAGTTGATGCCATCCAGAAGCTAGCTGATCTCGTTAACAAAGACAAGGTTGCATCCGCTTTCAATTACACTTGGAATTCTGGAATTGGTTCTGCGGTAGACGCTTTGAGTGGTGGTTATGCCATGGCAATCAGCGGCTCTTGGGATCTAGCTAATATCAAAGGTAATGAAGATATCGGCGTTGGCGTTCTGCCTAAGATGGAAAAGGCAGTAACGATGAACTGTGGTGCTCCGCTTGTTGTGTACAATACATCGAAGCACATTGAGGAAGCCAAGAAATTCTATGCTTACATGGTCAACCCTGAGAACAGTCTGGAGCTGCTGAAGAGTGGTGCGTGGTTGCCGAACCAGGCAGATTGGTATACCGATCCTACCTTGGTTGAAAAGTGGACCTCCGATCTTCCTGAAAGCGCAAAAGAAACTATCCTTAGTTATTCCACAACGAAAGACTCTATCGCACAATGGCCTGCATATTACGTTCCTGCCTACCTCAAGATGAATACTGAATATGAGAAATCTATTGATCAGGCGTTGGCAGGTAAGAAAAGTGTTAAAGAAGTCTATGACGCGATCATGCCAGCGATCAAGCAGTTGTTCGAGAGCGGCAAGGTTTCCTAATTAGAGCTTATATTTGAAAAGAGGGCTATTGCTTATGAACCCAGAGAGCAAAACCGAAACGGCTGCGGTCTATGTTAAAAAGCATGCCAGAGGTGTCACCAAAGAGGCGGTGGCTGGATATTTGTTTGCAGCACCGGCCATTATTGGATTTTTGGTATTGACGCTTTATCCGATGTTGGCCAGTTTGTTTTACAGCTTTCATAAAATAACGATTATGAGCGGAAGCCAAGTTATGGAGTGGATTGGACTGGATAATTTCCGGTACATATTCACCAATACCAGCTCCGAATTCAAGAAATCCATAACGGTAACCTTGATTTATGCCTTCATTAACGTGGCGCTTGTAATCACCTTTTGTCTGATTGTTGCACTCTTATTGAACCGTAAATTTATCGGCAGAAACTTGATGCGGGCTATATTCTTTCTGCCGTCTGTAGTTCCGATGCTGGCGACAACAATTGTGTGGCAGATGCTTCTACAGAACCAAGCCAAGGGTGGATTGCTTAACTGGATTTTATTGCAGATAGGAATTGCCCCTGTTGATTTCCTGACAGATCCCATCCGTATTTTTGAGACATTGTTTATCATGAGCTTGTGGACCTGTGGTGGGACGATTGTTGTGTTCATCGCTACGCTGCAGGATGTTCCGGGAGAATTGCTGGAAGCTATCGAGATGGACGGGGGAAATGCTTGGCACAAGTTCCTCAAAGTAACCTATCCGACGATCAAGCCTGTCCTCTTTTTCCAATTGATTATGTGCATGATGACCTCTATCCAGATTTATACGCAAAGTGTGGTGTTGTCCAGAAATGGTGCACCCGATCGGATGACTTATTTTATCAACGTTATGATCTATGACCATTCATTTGTTCAGGTAGGGATGCGCGGTTTGGCGTCTGCTGAGGCATGGGTCGTCTTCCTAATCACTATGGCCATTACTGGTGTGCTGTTCTACTTCCAGGGCGCATTTAAAAGGGACGATTCGATGGGCAAAAGAAAGAAGGCGAGATAATGGCGGCTACCGCAATTATGAATTATACAAGTATCCAGAAAAAAAAGAAAAGAGCTAAAGCCATCAATACCGGGCTGATTCTGCTCTCCTGTCTGCTCGCAGTGGTGTTTGCTTTTCCGCTTTATTGGCTGCTGCGAGGTGCCTTCGTGAGCCATACAGAAATACTGGCGCGGCCGCCTGTGTTTTTCCCTGAGTCACTAAATGTCGATAATTTTCGGCTTGGGTTGGAACGTATTCAGTTCCTGCGGCAGCTCTGGAATTCAGTTTCGATTGTAGTTCCTTATGTGATCGGGACGGTGCTGACGACAAGCTTTGCTGGGTATGCCTTTGCTAAGCTGAACTTTCCGCTGCGCGGGATGTGGTTCGTGCTGGTCATCAGTACGATGATGCTGCCTAGTGCCGTAACCCTGCTGCCACAATATTCTCTGTACACTTCTTTGGGACTAGCTGGCAAACCTGCTCTTATTATTCCGGCCTTTTTCTGTGCAGGCGGCAACGCGTATTTTGTCTTTTTGCTCCGGCAATTTTTTATGACGATTCCGCTAGAACTCAGTGAAGCTGCCAAGATTGACGGTGCGGGTTACTTCCGTATCTACTCCCGCATCATGCTGCCGCTTATACGTCCCGCAATGATTGTTGTGGCGTTGTTCAGCTTTATCAACTGTTGGAATGAATTTTTCTACACCATGATTTATTTAAAGACTGAAGCAGATTATACGCTGCCTATGGGCTTGTATATTGTGAACGGGATGCGCATTCCGAACTATGAACAGGTCATGGCACTGGCGCTCGTCGTTACAGCTCCTTGTCTAGTATTTTTCTTGATCGGCAACAAATATTTTGTTGAGGGCATTACATTAACAGGAATCAAGGGATAAAAAGGAGGAATTCATCCAAATGACAAGTCATAAATGGCCCAGAAGAGCTTCTGTAGCGGCATTATGCGCGGCTGTGGTATTAAATGCAGGGATTGTTCCCGTATCGGCTAACTACACGACTGATTTCTATCATGAAGGTGTAGGCACCGATTACGGGCAGGCGAAGTGGAAGGATAATTCTATTGTTAAGGAAGGCGTTAATTTCAGCGATGTCACCGTCGGAGAAATGATGCAAGCGATTGAAGCTTTTGATTTTGAGGCTTTTGCAAAAGATAATTCCGATTTGCCTTGGCTTGACGCCTTGCTAGTTAACGAAGGTGTCATTCCGGATGATGTCAACGACGAAGTTAGCGCCAATACATTGTTCAGCCGGGGAAGCGCTTTGTACATGAAGACTCAGGATAATACCAAGCTGGGTTTTGTGGGAACAGTGCATTACGCGGATACTTTGAACAAGGACACGATGTATAACATCACCCTTTCTACAGGAGACTTGGCGGAACAGAAAAATGTGCGGAAGAACTACCCGAGTCATGAGAATCAGACCTACACAAGCGGAGGCCTGGAGATTAACCAGCGGAAATTTATTTCCAGCTATAACAGTGCTGTAACGCTGCTTCAATTGAAGAATCCTACAGCCAGCGATATAACGTTGACGATAAAGGTTAAATCACCTTTTGTCTCAGCGGCTGAGGGTGATGAGCTGGTGGGTTACAGAGTGGCTGCTCCGCTAATGATAGGCAAAGCTGGGCAAAAGGTAGTTGAAGCAATGTCCTACGTGGATGTTCACCTGAGCGGAAACGGCATGAGTCCTTCCGGAAATGAACTGGTTAAAGAGATTACAGTGCCCGCCGGTGGCTCCGTTGACCAAAAGGTAGTCATGGGTTGGCTCGCGGATGAAATACCAGGCTCAAAGCTGCATTATGAGAGCTTTAAGGCTGCTGACAGCAATGATACAGCCTTCTCCGCACAGGTGCGGGAGTACAACGAGTGGTGGGCAGAGAACATTCCATATATCGATGTTCCCGATGAGAATGTGAAGAAGGTACTTTATTATCGTTGGTGGTGTAACCGCTTTAATTTGCTGGATGCCAACATTCCGGGCAATGACTGGCAGTTCCCGATGAACATGGAGGGCGTTCTTGGCTACAACAACGGGATTACGGTCAGTGTACCTTGGGCGATGCAGGATCTGAAATGGCTGCGTGATCCTTCCTACTTGTATGGAACCTGGCTGGCTCAAGGGGAATATTCCGAGAATAAGAACTATAAAAATAATCCCGGACGTCCTAACATCTGGACTTGGGATATGATGCAGAACACGTCGCAAGTAGGCTGGGATGCTTACAAGATTTACGGTGGTGGTCAGGAAATATTGAAGAAGTTCGCTGATTTTTCCGCCACTGATGTTACCGGCACACTTGAACATTTTAAAGGCACTAATCCAAATCTTGTTTATTATAACCATGGTCCGATTACAGGTAATGACGGAGATACCGTATCCATGCACTGGAATGGCAGTGGTAACTATGCTAGGCTGGATGGTTCTTCTACTACCTACGCCAATGCAGTGGCAACAGCGAAGATGTACGAGCAGCTTGGGGATACTGCGGGTGCAGCTAAAATGAACACTGTGGCGCAGAATATTAAGAATTCAATTCTGAATGAGATGTGGTACGACAAGGCTGACTTTGATGGTGACGGTGTGGCAGATACGAATGGTACAGGCAGCTTTTTGCACAAAAAAGTTGTGGGTGGTACCGATGTATTCAACCCTTGGCGGGATAATAACATGTTTGTCTTTAACTTTGGTGTAGTACCAACTGAAGGTGAAGAAGGATATGAGGCGAAATATTTATCCCAGTTGTCTGATTACGCAGATCCGAATTATTATCCGATCTTTCCTTTCTTTACAGCGGATCAGAACAGCATTATGAAGCGGGTGGAAGATTTCAAGAATGGCAAGACGGATGCCTTCGGTACAGACCAGTTCGCATGGTGTAACTTCGGCAACTATATTAATACCGTTCGTGCCTCTCTGCGCTATTATCCTATAGATAACATCAATAGTGACGTTTACAAAACACTGTTTGATTGGGGCGCTTGGTTGCATACAGTGGAGCCGGGCAATACGGACCACCTGGACTCTAATGAATTTTTCTGGCTGGAGGATTACTTCTTCGGCACGCCATGGACAAAAGACAATCCTCCTAACCCTAGTGGAGATATGGTACGGGCATGGATTCACCACGATACGCTTGGCATGATGAATTACACTGTGGTTGAAGATATGGCGGGTATTCAGCCACGGACAGATGACAAGATCGAGCTATGGCCGATTAATGTTGATTATGACTATTTTGCTGTAGATAACGTGCGTTATCATGATGCTAACTTATCTATCGTATGGCAGGATCCTGCTAAATACAGCGACAATCCTCATTATCAAGGTATTCCAGCAGGTTATTCGCTCTTCATTAATGATGAACTCGTAATGACAACTAACGAAATGTCCCATCTGATTTATGATACAGCTACTGGTAAGGTGGAAAAACCTTCAGGTGATGTAACTGGGGCTGTTGGCGATAACTCGAAGACACAGGTGTTATATGAAAAAGGCAGTGCTACGACACTTGCTGCGGCAGATCAAACATCCCTAGCTAGCAATGAGAAGACTGTCGATATGTTTAATAAAGCAGGCGTAGATATTGTTAATGACGGTACGAATCTGGCTGTTGCTTCAGGCACTACTGTTGAATCGACTTATATCAAGAGCGGTTCGAACATCCGCAACCTGGCGGACAATTCGACAATCGCATCGATTAATCATACGTCAAACACAGCTTTATTCGGAGGTTCGCCGAATTCCGTCGATACGGTTACGTTCAAATTTGATGGAGTCCAGGCTGTGGACAATGTAAAAGTCTATTTCTATAATGACCGGCTTCTGAACGGTTATGGTACACCACAGACATTCGGTGTCGAATATCAGGATGCTGATGGAAGTTGGAAACCAGTGGAGGGGCAATTCCGCTATCCGGAGTATATTGCTTCCAACTATAACAATGTAGAGTTCCAAAAGGTTAACACTGCAGCGATTCGCATTCATGTGACGCATTCGCTGGAACTTGCGACCGCCATCAAGGAGATTCAGATCTACAACAATAATCTGGAGGTTAAGGCGGCTGCCAATCAGGCACCAAAGGTTTATCTAGAAACACCATTGAAGGTTGAGCAAAATGTGCCTCTGACGATTATGCCGCAAATCGTTGATGATGGATTGCCAAGTGGCAAGCTGACTTATACCTGGGAGAAGATTTCAGGTGAAGGAGAAGTAGAGGAGACAGGGCTTGATAAGGCCATGCTGCAAGCAACCTTTAAGGCGACTGGTGAATATGAATACCGCCTGACTGTTAGCGATGGGGAACTTGAAACTGTCGTGAAGGTTCCAGTCACCGTATTTGTAGCTACTGCAGAACTGACAGAGATGATCGCGAAGTTTGCGGATCGGGATTCCGGCAGACTTGTCCGGAACAAGGATGATTTTACTGCGGCAACATGGCAAGAGCTGCAAGCTGCACTGACTGCTGCCAAGGCATTGCTGGCTCAGGGAGAATATACACTGGAAGAGATCAAAGTGGCAACGGATCAAATGCGGATGGCGGTGGATAACCTTAGATACAGAAATGCTGCCCTTTTGGCTACGCCTAGTGCCTCTTACACTTCGGCATGGGAGTCTGTGTATGGCGTTAATGATGGTTATATCCCTTATACTTCAGCAAGTATTTACAATAGCGAAGCAGAAACTCAGTATGGGAACTGGGGCGGTCCCGGTGAAAGCCACTGGCTACAACTGACCTGGAAAGAGCCCGTGACTTTGTCAGGCAGCTCCGTGTACTTCTATGATGATGAAGGCGGTGTACAGGTACCGGGAGATTATAGCTTCGAATATTGGGATAAGGATGCCGGAAAATATGTGCCGGTAACGGGCTTGAGCGAGAAAGGCAAAGCAAGAAATGCATTTAACGAGGTAACCTTTGACGAGGTGAAGACGGATAAACTCCGTTTGATTCTTAATAAGCAGTCCACTAGTATTTGGACAGGCGTTAAGGAATGGCGGGCAATTTCGTCTAAGCCAGAAGGAGAAGTTCCTGCTCCCGGCGACCATGGTGCGATTGTAAGCATTGAACAGATTGCGGTGAGTACGACAGTTAACGTCGTGCCTAATCTTCCAGCTAAGGTTACGGTAACTTACGCCGATAAAACGACAGGCTTGGCAAGTGTGGTATGGGAGGAAATTCCCCTTAACAAACTCACCATTGCTACAGACTTCACTATATTTGGTAAAGTGGCGGGCACCGATATTGCTGCCAGCTGCCGCATCAGTGTGAGGTACGATAAATCTAAACTTAAAGCAGCCATTGATACAGCGGAAGATCCTTCGGTAAATGAAGAGAATTATACCGGAACGCCTGAGCAATGGGAGGCACTACGCATTGCACTAGAGGCTGCTAAAGCCACTTATGCAAATGACGGTGCTACCGATGGTGATATTAATGTGGCATATTCCAATTTGAAAAATGCCTTTGAAGCCTTACAGCCTGTCGAAGCTCATGATGCAACGATCAGCGGAATCACAATTCCGGGCGGATCTATTGATCAGGTAGCCAAAGAAATTATTTTACCGGATACGACTACACTTGATGAGCTGAAGGAAGGACTTACTGTGCCGGTAGGGGTTACCTTCGCTGTGTATGAACCCGATAGCATTACTATTGCGGGAGAAATTCAAACGGGTTACAAGGTCATTGTGACGGCACTGGATAAAACAACGACCAGAACGTATACCTTAACATTAGTTTCTGTAAATCCACCTCTCATAACGGCAGCCTTGGAGGAGAAGCTTAGAGCAATAGAGGCTCTGGATAAGAGCCTTTATGTAGAGGAGAGCTGGAATACTCTTGAGAAAGAGGTAGCACGTGCAGTGATGTTGCTGGAGAGTGGAACTGCTACTCAGGCAGACATTGATGAGGCATTAAGTCAGCTTACTGCGGCGGTTGCGGGCCTGAAGTTGCTTTCAGAAGCTACGCCAACACCTACGCCAACACCTGCACCGACAACGACACCAACGCCAACGGCAACGCCGAAACCAACAGAGGCACCGGGTACTTATGTGCCTGTAGCCACGGCAAAACCTTCGCCTAGCGCGTCTGCGACAGCTGCCCCTGCTGTAAGCAATGGTAAAATCATTGTCCAGATGGTTATCGGAGCAGATGGAAAAGCATTGGCTGAACTGGCTGCCACAGATGTTGAAAAGGCAGCAAAGGATGCAAAGGATGGTATTCTGTCCATTGTCGTGAATCCTACCGGAAACGCGAAACAAATTGTAGTTGAGCTGCCACTGCAGTCACTGGCAGCAGCGGGGAATGTTAAATCCCTCAAGATTGATACAGGAACAGCAAGCATAATGCTGCCGGAAAATTTCCTTAAGACTTACAAAGATGCTAAGAACAGCAAACTTAAGCTTATTGTGGGCACTGGAGATATATCCGGATTGCCACTTTCGGTAAGCAGTCAGTTGAATGCAGGTACAATTAAAGACATCAGTCTTAGCGTAGATGGTGTGATTATTCCAGGCGATGTACTGAAGACATCGGGGATCAAGCTGGCACTTCCTTATACGCTGAAGTCTGGTGAGAAAGCACATAAAGTAGTGGTTTATTACTTGAACAGTAATCAGCAACTAGAGATCGTTAAGAACGGAAGATTTAATACAGGAACACAGATGCTTGAGTTAAATTTGCAACAGCTTGGCAGTTATGTAGTGGTTCACTCGAATGTTTCATTCAAAGATACCGCTACAGCTAATTGGGCGGTAAACAGTATTGAAGCACTCGCAGCACGAGGCGCAATCCAAGGGATGGATGCTGAACACTTTAATCCAAGTGGAAATGTGACCCGTGCAGAATTCATCAAAATATTGATGAACGCTTTTGATTTACTAGATGAGACGGCTGTAAGCACATTTACAGACGTTAAGGATGGGGCATGGTATGCCAGTCCGATTGCGAGCGCTCAAAAGCTCGGTATTGTTAAAGGCAAAGCGGATGGCAACTTTGGTGCAAGCGAGGAGATTACTCGTCAGGAAATGGCGGTCATGATTTATCGTTTGGCTCAGACGATTAATATCCCATTGACCGACGGAACAAAGGCTTCTGGTGAAGCATTCTCTGATGTGAACCAGTTGTCTGCGGATGCAGCCAAAGCTGTAGAAGCGATGCGTATTAGTGGAATTATTAACGGTATGACATCCAACCAATTTGGACCAAACGGCAAGGCTACAAGAGCGCAAGCAGCGACCGTGATCTTCCGCCTGTTTGAGCAGCTTCAATAATCGTGCAGCAATACAAGATATAAAAAAGACGCAGGTGTCCCGTAGTCATGATCATGACTGCTGGGCACCTGTGTTTTTTTGCTGCCAACCCCAAACGCCTAATCTCATGCTCGTATCCACCACGCTCTTAAAACAAACTTTGCTTCATGGTATGTAATTTGCACGCAAGAGATCGCTAACGGACCCAGTAGCCCCTAAACGTTGCATTTATCGACTTTTGGTGTGCTATCGGACCCAATAGTCGCTATTGGCATGAAAATCGCCCGATTAGAGCCACTTTTGATGAGATAGCTGCACTGGAGTCCGAAAATGTGCCCAAAAGGCGGTAATTGAGCCAATAACGCCTCCTGAGTCCGTAAGCGTCTGAGGATGCACTCGGTGTTATCGTACCTAGATCTGTAAGTACTTGAGAGTGTATTCGTGTTATCGTGCTAGGTGCGTAAGCCCAAAGGATGAGTGTGACTCGGCGGCAACGGACCCAGTAGTCCCTAAACGTTGCATTTATCGACTTTTGGCGTGCTATCGGACTCCATAGTCGCTATTGGCATAAAAATCGCCCGAACAGAGCCACTTTGAATGAAATAGCTGCACTGGAGTCCGAAACTGTGCCCAAAAGGCGGTAATTGAGCAAATAACGCCCTCTGAGTCCATAAGTGTCTGAGGATGTATGCGGTGTTGCGTGCCTGAGCCGAAAGTGTCTGAGGATGTATGCAGTGAGTCGCTATTGGCATGACCCCAAGGGCTGATTTAGTGACTTACCTGCGGAACCCAGCCTATGGAGCAGTCTCATTTTCTTTCTTGTTGATCCCTTTTCAGTATAATTTTGGCGGATAGGATTTGGAGAGACGGGGGATAATTTCTAGGAAACCTAATTCTGACAGGAGTGACTACTGTGGAGGAACGGCCAGCAGGTGGGAACAGCAATACGTCTCAAAAAAACACAAAATCTGAGCAGACTCTGAGTACGTCACTGGATGAAATGATGACTTTGTTTAGAGACATATTCAAGAACGATGGAACGCTTAGAATCAGAGTGTTTAGCAACATGTTTAGTGATAGTCTTCGCTTTGGATTAGTCTATGTTGACGGAATGGTTGACAAACATATGATCCAAGAGGGGATTATCAAGCCCGTCATGGCATTTGATTTTACCGAAAAGGATTGTGGCAATAAAGCCGAGCTGATGGAGAACATCCGGACGCAGGTCATTAGTATTAGCGATGTGGTTGCCTCTGAGAATTTTGATGAAATGATCTATGCGATTATAGCTGGCAAGACCTTACTGTTGATGGACGGTTATGCCGGTGTTCTGAACATTGGTGCACAGGGTTGGGAGACAAAAGCTCTTGCGGAACCGGTGACCGAAAAAAGTGTCAAAGGTCCAAGGGAGGGATTTACGGAATCACTGTTAGTAAATCTCACTCTTATTCGGCGCAGGGTACAAGATTCCGAGTTGAAATTTGTTTTTAGTTCACTGGGAACACGGTCCAAAACACCGATATGTATCTGTTACATGGAGGGGTTAGCATCACCGGCTATTCTCAAAGAATTACAGAATCGAATGGAACAGATTGACATAGATCTTATTCTAGATACGGCATCTCTGGCGGAATTAATTAGAGACGAGCCCTATTCGCCCTTTGAAATGACAGGAAGTACAGAGCGCCCGGATGCTGTAGTCAGTAACATGATGGAGGGCAGAGTTGCCGTGCTCATTGAAGGCAGCCCGTTTGCAATGACTGTCCCCTATGTATTTGTAGAGAATTTTCAAGCCAGCTCGGATTATTACATTAACTTTTATTTTGGTTCCTTCAATCGAATGTTGAGAGTTTTTGGAGCTTTTTTGTCGATCAGTATACCTGCTCTTTACGTAGCTTTAGTTACCTATAGCCAGGAAATGATCCCAACCATGTTGTTGCTCAGTATTTCTACAGCAAGAGTAGCAGTCCCTTTTCCTACAATAGTAGAAGCGTTATTCATGTTAACTATATTTGAAATATTAAGAGAGGCGGGTGAGCGGATACCTACCTATATAGGACAGGCTATCAGTATCGTAGGCGCTCTCGTGTTAGGACAAGCAGCAGTGGAGGCTAGAATAGTTAGTGCTCCAATGATTATTGTAGTCGGTTTAACAGGAATCATGACGCTACTTAACCCTAGGTTGACCGGTCCTTTAATTATCGTAAGAACATTGCTGCTGGGTGCGAGTTTTTTTCTAGGGATATACGGTTATTTTCTTGGAATGCTTGGTTTAGTAGTTCATTTGATGAGTCTGCGTAGTTTTGGGGTTCCATACATGCTTGGAGTAGGCTCAATCCGTCCTCAGGACATTAAAGATACAGCGATCAGGGCGCCGTGGTGGCATATGTATCTGCGTCCGGCGTTAATTGGGGCACGAAATATGAGGAGAAAAGGTTCCAATAAAATAAGGAGAAGACCATGAGCAAGCTGAAAAGGATACTTCTGATTGTTACATCCATGATGCTTCTGATCTGCAATACAGGCTGCTGGAACTACTTTGAAATTGACGATATGTCGATTGTTGCCGGGGTCGCGATTGATAAGGGGAAAAAAGACGGTCAGTTATTGGTGACAACAGAGATTGTAGATACGAAGGAAGGAATGAAATCAAGTCAGGCTGGCTTCAAAATGATCACGCTCGCGGGCGAGACCATGTTTGATATTGTGAGGGGAATGATCTCGATCACTGGAAAAAAGTTATTTTGGAGCCATTCTAAGGCGATTATCCTTAGTGAGGAGATTGCAAGGGAGGGAGTCACCAAAGTAATAGATTGGTACAACAGGGATACGGAAACCCGATCGGATGTGTATATTTTTGTCGCTAAAGAGAAGTCGGCTCAAGAAATCATAAGTCTCAGCAGTTCGACTGAGAGTATTATGTCCTATGCACTTGCACAGCAGATGAGGACTGAGAAAAATGTAAGTACAGCGCCGGTTGTGGAAATTTGGGACTTCATAGATAAGCTCGAGGCTTCTGGTGAATATGCCATCGCTCCATTAATTTATGTTCATGAACAAAATAAGACGAAGAATGCACGAGTTAGCGGAACAGCTATTTTCAGGATGGATAAAATGATCGGTATGATCAGTGGCGAAGAAACGAAATACATGTTGTTTGCCAACAATCAAATCGAGGGAGGTGTGTTAATCGTAAAGGATGAAAGTGGAGAACCTGCCTTTTCCCTCGAAATTTTATCCAATCGTACAAAAATAAAACCTGTATGGATAAACGGTAAGCTCCAAATAAAGCTTAATACACTGACACACGCAGGACTGGACGAGGTTAAATCTTCGGGGGAATTCAATAATCTGGACAGCAAGAAGACTATAGAAAGGTGGGCTGAAAAAGAACTGGAGGAGCAGATTCTCTCCGTTATTCATAAGGTTCAGAAGGATTACCATGCAGATATTTTTGGATTTGGAGAGCTTCTTCATGAGAAAATGCCACGGACCTGGGAGAAAATCGAGAAAAACTGGGGGAAGGAATTTTCCAACGTAGAGATAGTAGTGAATTCCAAGGTGATTATCGAGAGCAGTGCACAAACGTCAAGGTCTATCAAGATTCATCAAAAATAGGTGATAAAATTGGTTGTTGTGGTCATATTTATCTATGCGGTAATTGTTTTGAGTGATCTTTATGGTCTATGGAAACAGGGGATGAAGCGGGATTTTTATGTTTCTTCCGCACTATGTCTGGTATCATTCTGTATTGCTTTTGCATTGGCAATGAGATGGTCACTCCCTAGTCCTTCACCATACCTAGAACACTGGATTAAGATGCTATTTTAGGTGACAAGCCTAAAGGGAGAATAGAGTATGAACAAAGAGATCGTATCAACAGGGCATGCTATTAGTATTGCTGTCTTGTTTATTATGGGGACTTCAATATTTATGGGTGTGCCGGGAGAATCCGGTAACAGTAACTGGATCGCCGTATTATTAGCCATGGTACTGGTGGTCCCACTGCTGCTGATATATGCCAGACTACACATCTTATTACCAGGCAAGGATCTATTTGATATGTTGATTACCGTGTTTGGAGGCGTCTTGGGTCGAATCATTTCTTGTCTCTATATTTGGTATACCTTTCATCTAGGGACACTAATTCTTAGGGTTTTTGGAGAATTCAGTAGATCCGTTACTTTAACCGAAACACCAATGATAGCACCTATGGCATGTCTTGGACTGTTGTGTATATGGATAGTTAAGGCTGGGATTGAAGTGCTGGGGAGAAGTTCTAAGCTTCTATTACTGTTCGCAATATTTGTTAATCTAGTCATTGTCACCTTAGCTTTTTCCAAAATGGAATATCATCACCTACTTCCGCTGTTGGATAAAGGCTGGAAGCCATTATTTAACGATACGCTGGGCACATTTTCTTTTCCATTTGCAGAGGTTGTAGTCTTTCTGGGGGTATTCGGTAATTTATCGAAGAAGAGCTCAGCGAAGAAGGTATTATTTGGTGGCGTAGCGATTGCTGGGGCAATTATTATTATGGCTACACTACGGAACCTATTGATGCTGGGTCCTGAGGTCTTGTCTAGTTTATATTTTCCGGCTTATGTGTCTGCAGGGCGTATTAATGTAGGAGATTTTTTGACCCGAATTGAAGCGTCATCGGCAGTGGCTTTTGTAATCACAACATTTATAAAAGGAAGTTTATGCCTTTACGTATCTTGCATTGGAGTAGCTAAAGTATTCAAGCTCAAGAGTTACCGCTCCGTTGTGCTTCAGATGGGACTACTCATGATCTATTTTGCGGATTTTGTGTACAAGGATATTATGGAAATGTACTATTTCTCTTACCATATTTATAAAATATACGCCTTTCCTTTCCAGGTGATTATTCCGTTGATATTATGGATTTGCGCTGAAATTGTTGTGAGCCGAGGTAAAAATAAACAGATAACGCCGCAGTCGCAGCAATAGCTCTAAATAGGAGGATACAGGTGTCTCGTGAGCCATAAAAGGTGGCTGTTGGGATGCTTGTGTCCTTTTTGTTACGAGTAATTAGGTGAAATCCCACATTCGGAATCTTAGCGGAGCGCATAGTTGTTATTGATTAGCGTCCTCTGAGTCCGTAAGTTTCAGGAGAGGGCGATGATGCTATAATGATAGATACATAGAATAGAGGTTACTTTTTTTGAGAACAGGGGAGCTGATCCATCATTGAATACATATATTCTTATATATGATAGCTTTGTGCAGTTTGAGGTTACATTGGCAGCTTATTTTATGAAAACAAAGGGTGAGGTTTATACCTTAGGTTTGGAAGATAAGGCGTTAATCTCCTGCGAGGGTTTTTCTGTTAATCCATCCGTATTGGTTGAAAATGTGGACGTTAGCACCATAGATTTATTGATTATCCCTGGTGGGGAAACAGATAATTTAATAGGGCAGGAGGCTCTATTAGATTTAATCAGAAGCCTGAATCGAGCAGGCAAAGTCATCGCGGGCATTTGCGGTGGGGTATCCATTCTTAAGGCAGCCGGAGTACTGGATGGTAAGGTTTATGTGGACAATGAATCCGGCGTATCTAACGTCGTTGTCGATGGAACAATCATTACCGCTAAGCCGAATGGATATGTAGATTTTGCGCTTGAAATTGGGCGAGTAATGAGTATCTATAAAGATGAGGCAGATTTGCAAGAAACGATAGATTTCTTTAAACATTTTAAATCCGTTTAAGGAGTAGAAGAGGGGAAACATGTATGAACGTTAGCAATATCATTATGTCCTCTTATTGGGGTAGAGAGGTTAAACATAAATATATCACCCAAGGTTCCAAAGCGCTGGCTGTTATTTTTCCGGGTAAAAATTATTCAGCTGATCGCTCTCTGCTGGATTATGCGGCTAAAGCTGCCCGGGAGCATAATTGTGATGTTCTGCTTTTAGAATATGGTTACCAGAGTGCTAGGGTGGATTTCAAGCGTGAAGAAATGAGTATTATCATTGAGGAATGTAAAGCCGTGATTGCTTCTCTGCCGGATTATAAGAGGTTTCTTTTTATAAGTAAAAGCATGGGAGCTGTTATTGCAGGTAGAATAGCTGAAGAGCTAGAAATACAGAAGAAGACGTCTCATCTATATATCACCCCGTTGCCTGAGGCGGTGCCGCTGATTCAGCGGAGTCGGGGGACTGTAATTTATGGTGGCAGTGACCCCTTATTTGGTGAAGAGCATTCGGGTGAAATTAGTGGGCTGAATCATTTGAAGGTGTATAGAATCGATGATGCCAATCATTCGCTGGAGGTAGGCAGTGTCAACGAGTCACTAGCAATACTGCTGGTCATCATTAATTTCTATCATGAATTTTTCCGGGATGCTTTAAATTAATAACTTTAGGAGATGATGAGTGTGATTTTGGAAGCTGCGATGCTGCAAGTGAAGCCTGGTTTGACTACTGAATTTGAGCAAAGCTTCAAGGAGGCATCAAGCTTAATCTCCTCGATAGAAGGTTATATGGGCCATGAATTACAACATTGCTTGGAGGATGATCATAAGTATCTGTTGCTGGTGAAGTGGAGAACGCTTGAAGACCACACTGTTGGTTTTAGAGAATCCAGCCAATATCAGGAATGGAAAGCACTCCTTCACCATTACTACGACCCATTTCCGGTAGTTGAGCATTTTACCCGCATTAATCTGGACTAAATGGAGGATACCGAATGAAGGCCAAGCTTGTTGGGGAAGGCAGAACAGCGGAGATCTGGCAGCATGACGATCAGAGGATTCTTAAATTGTATCGGGAGGATATAGCAGAGCAACACGTCAGCCGGGAATATAAAATCAGCCAGTTTGTACATGCGCGGGGTGTTCGGACCCCCCAGCCTTTTGAGCTTATTTCTGAACAGAATCGACAAGGTATCGTTTTTCAACAAATTCAGGGTCCCTCTTTACTAAAGGTGATGGGTGAGAAGCCTTGGAAAGTTACCCAATATGCCAGGCTGATGGCGGGGCTTCATTGTGATTTACATAAGCTTGAAACTACAGAGGAAATCGGCCAGCAAAAGGATATGCTGAAAAGTCAGATCATGGTTGCCCCTATGCTGAGCGAAGAGGAAAAATCCGTCATTTTGAAGTATCTGGAGAAGCTGCCGGAAGGCACTCGTTTATGTCATGGGGATTTTCATCCCGACAATGTGCTTATGGATGAACAGCTCTGGGTGATCGACTGGATGACGGGTGTAGTGGGAGAACCTGCTGGAGATGCTGCGCGTTCCGTAGTGATGTTCAGTTTGGGAGCTATGCCTCCGGGAGCTTCGGCCTTCTCCAAATTAATGTTAGGTTTTATAAGAAAAAGATTAACTAAGGGATACATTCAAGAGTATCTCAGATTATCAGGACACACTTATGAGGACGTAGACCGCTGGATTTTGCCGATCGCTGCCGCACGTCTGGTGGAGGGGCTTTCGCCTCCAGAGAAGGAGCTGCTGGTAAAAGAAGTTCGTAAACGTCTACACACCTTAGCCGCAGAGGTAAGCTGATCATGGCACAAAAACGGAGGCGTATTCTATGACTACCTATATAGCGCTGCTGCGTGGAATTAACGTCGGCGGGAACAAAATTATTAAAATGTTGGACCTGAAGGCGATGTTTCAGTCTCTTGGATTTGCAAATGTACGAACGTATATTCAGAGTGGAAATGTCGTTTTTGAGAGTGATGAAGGTTCGGTAAGCCTGCTTAGAGGAGTCATTGAACGTCAGATTCGTGAGGTTTTTGGATTCGAGGTCTCTGTTATTATCCGTACTTTAGCAGAAATGGAGAATGTGATCGCTAACGATCCCTTTCAGCTGTCCGAGCCAGAGGAATTCAAAAGATGGTATGTTACTTTTTTACCAGCCGAGCCTTCAGGGGAAGCATTGGATAAACTGTGCACTTATGAGAATGGACCGGATAAAGTGCGTTTTGTCGGCAGAGAGATGTATATATTATATGAGGTCAGTGTGAGCCAATCATCGCTTTTTAAAGTCCCTTTTGACAAAATACTCGGGATGCCCATTACCGCACGCAACTGGAACACGGTGAATAAGCTTGTTGCCATAGGCAAGATGGAATAACATAGTTTGGATTGAACAGGGTACCGAAAGGCTCCACATTGTGGGGTCTTTTTTGCGTTCCGGCAGCCTCATTTATTCAGCAAACATTCAGCTTGCACTCATTGAGAGTTAAGGTATGGATGAAATAATACACCTACGGAAAGCTTGGGCCGGAGTTACAGAACTGCCGGCATATAGAATGATCAAGGGATAGGAGTGAAATGGAGATGAGTTTTGCTAGAAAAATAAGCTCGGATCTTATACTGTGGCTCATTTTAATACTCGCTGCTTTTTTGTACGGTTATGGAGTTTGGAATGACCACTATGTGAATACATACTACACCACTGCCGTGGGAAGTATGCTGCAAAACTTTCATAATTTCTTCTTCGCTTCACTCGACTCTGCAGGTTCAGTCACGGTGGATAAACCACCGGTCACCTTTTGGATTCAGACTCTTAGCGCACTCATTTTCGGGCTGCATGGCTGGAGTGTAATTTTACCTCAGGCGCTTGGGGGCGTGGGCTCCGTGTTGCTCGTATACCTTCTGGTAAAACCTACCTTTGGTAAAGCAGCAGCTCGTTTAGCAGCGCTGGCCATGGCAACAACTCCAGTAGCGGCGGCTGTTAGCCGGACGAATAACATTGATGCTTTGTTAGTATTCACGTTACTGTTGGCGGTTTGGTTTTTATTTAAAGGAACGAAGAGTAATAAGCTGGGCAGTCTCCTTGCCGCATTCGCTTTAATCGGTGTTGGGTTTAATGAAAAGATGTTGCAGGCTTATATGGTATTGCCGGCTTTTTATCTCTTTTATGTCTTGGCTGCGAAAGTGAACTGGAAGCGAAAAACTGGAGTATTAGCGGCCTCGACAGCTATATTACTCGTGGTCTCGTTATCCTGGGCAGTGATAGTGGATTCGATTCCCGCTAGTAAACGACCTTATATCGGCAGCAGCGGTACTAACTCCGTGCTCAATCTTGCCTTTGGTTATAATGGTGTCGCGCGATTGACGGGTGATCGGGGGACAGGTGGTGGCGGAGGTGGAATGCCTTCAATGAATGGTGGTGAGATGCCGAACATGAATGGCGAGATGCCAGCTATGAACGGTGAAAGACCCGCTATGAACGGGGCAGATGCTGAAAATGGTACGGATAGCGGACGTGGAGCATTTTCGGGTCGGCAAGGCATAAATTCAACCTCAGACAGTCAAAATGGCACCGATGATGGAGGTTCTCCAGGGCAACCACCCGGCGGTGGAACAGATAATCAAAACCGGCAATTTGGTGGTGAAGGTGGGGGCCAAGGACAACGCGGCGGCATGAATGGCGGCGGTGGAGGAATGTTCAATACTGGAACCGCAGGTCCACTGCGCCTGTTCCAATCAGAGCTGTCAGGTCAGGCAAGCTGGCTGCTGCCTTTTGTATTGTTTGGTTGTATTGGATTATTCGCTAATCTGCGGAGAAGGAACTTTACGCAAGGGCATAAAGAAGCTCTATTCTGGTTAGCATGGCTGGTGCCGGTGATGGGATTCTTCAGTATTGCGGGATTCTTCCATCAATATTATCTGGTGATGATGGCTCCGCCGATAGCCGCGCTGGTCGGTGCAGGCTGGTCAAAGCTCTGGAGTCTGTATCGCGAGCACTCTGGTTGGCTGTCATGGCTATTGCCAGTTGCAACGCTGGTTACAGCAGCTTTTCAGTGGTACATTATTCATCCTTATGACGATACGATTGGCAGTGGCTGGTCGATTGGTATTCTGGCTGCCGGTATAGTTGTTTCTCTGGTGCTGGTCGTTCTTAAAGGCAAACAGAAGCCATTTGTTTTCTCGGCAAGTATTGTTGCTGTACTAGTATTGTTAATTGGCCCGCTCTACTGGGCAGCTACCCCAATTACTTATGGCCTGAACAGTCAAACCCCTGAAGCAGGACCAGGTAGCAGTGAGGGCAGAGGAGGAATGGGCGGCAATTCTAGCAACTTTGGACGTAATAGCGCCACAAGTGCGAACGAGAGTCTGTTGTCCTATCTGGAGGAAAATAATACTGGGGAGCCTTATCTGTTTGCCGTATTGGATTATGGCACAGCAGCTCCTTATATCGTCGATAAGGGGGCATCGGTTGTTATTCTGAACGGTTTTTCCAATTCGGACACAGTATATACCACAGATACCCTAGAGGCGTTAGTAAAGAGTGGAAAGGTGAAATACTTCCTGCTGAGCAGCGGCGGTATGGGGGGGGGACGTGGAGGGAACTCTACGCTCTCTACCTGGATTACCGACAATGGTACAGAGGTTCCAGCAGCGGATTGGGCAGGAAATGACGCTGGCAACAGCGGAACGTTATACAAAGTTACAGTTAACTAGTTCAGTTCAGTGTTTGAGGATACGAAGCGTGCTAATACATTTACAGGCACGCTTCAGCATTTAAATAAAAGGAGGAGCTGCTCATGAGTATCAACGTGCGCTATTCCATTATTATACCGATGTTTAATGAAGAGGCAGTCATTCAGGAAACGTATCGTCGTATTAAAAAAGTGATGGCAATGACGGAGGAAGTGTATGAGCTGATCTTCGTGAATGACGGCAGCACCGACAACTGTGCCCAGATGATCGAGGAATATAGCTACTGGGATGAGAGTGTGAAGCTGATCGATTTGTCACGTAACTTTGGACATCAGATCGCTATTACTGCCGGAATGGACTATGCCCTTGGGGATGCAGTTGTCATTATTGATGCTGATTTGCAAGACCCGCCTGAGCTGATCTTGGACATGATTGCGGAATGGAAGAAGGGGTATGAAGTTGTATATGCTAAGCGGGTGAAGCGAAACGGTGAATCCCTATTCAAAAAGTGGACGGCCAGCCTCTTTTATAGAATTCTGCGTTATTCAACCGATATTTCTATCCCTGTGGATACGGGTGATTTTCGGCTTATAGATCGTAGGGTCTGCGAAGAGCTCAAACGTCTACCGGAGAAAAACCGTTTCGTGCGCGGACTGGTCAGTTGGGTTGGTTTCCGTCAGAAGGCGATTGAATATGAACGGGATGAACGTCTGGCGGGGGAAACTAAATATCCACTAAAACGTATGATCAAGCTCTCTTTAGACGGAATCACCTCCTTTTCCTATAAGCCGCTGAAGCTGGCAGGATATTTGGGCGCACTGCTGTCGGCTTCTGGTTTTCTGTACCTTATGTATGTTTTGTACCTGGTGATTTTTACAGACTCAGTTGTTAAGGGTTGGGCTTCGATGATTGGAATTACGCTGACCTTCAACGGATTTGTACTCATTATACTAGGAATACTAGGTGAGTATGTCGGCCGGATTTATGACGAAACTAAGGGACGTCCGCTTTATATTGTCCAAGAGTTCTATGAAGGTAAGGGGCAGCAAAAGAACATTCGTGAGCACCCTGTGACCCATCTCCGTAAATAAACTGCAAGGGAGGGATTCATGATGAAGATTAGAAAAGCTGTCATTCCCGCCGCGGGCTTAGGCACTCGTTTCCTGCCTGCCACTAAGGCTCAGCCAAAAGAAATGCTGCCCATTGTGGATAAACCAGCGATTCAATATATCGTAGAAGAAGCCGTCCGCTCTGGTATTGAAAGTATTATCATCGTGACCGGCCGCAATAAGAAGTCGATTGAAGATCATTTTGATAAATCGGTGGAGCTGGAGCAGACGCTTTTGGAAAAAGGGAAAGAGGATCTACTTCGTGAAGTCGAGCTAATCAGTGAGCTAGCGAGCATCCATTACATTAGGCAAAAAGAGCCGCTGGGACTAGGCCATGCCATCCTTTGTGCGGAACAATTTATCGGTGATGAACCTTTTGCTGTTTTGCTTGGTGACGATATTATGGTTTCGGAGGACCCGGCGCTGCTGCAGATGATGAGATTGTATGAGCAAGAGGAGCAGACTATCGTCGGTGTGCAGCAGGTGCCACGGCAGGAGGTTAACAAATATGGGATTATAGCCTCCAGCGGCTCACTAAATGGAGTTCATGAAGTAAAAGGATTGGTAGAGAAGCCCTCGCCTGAAACAGCACCTTCAGAATACGCCATTATGGGGCGATACATTTTGGAGCCTTCGATATTCTCAGTGCTGGCTAACCTCAAACGTGGAGCGGGCGGTGAATATCAACTGACGGATGCTTTGCACGAGGTATGCCGGCAAGAAGGATTGCTGGCGCTGGATTTAATCGGCAAACGTTATGATATTGGTGATAAATTTGGTTACATTAAAGCCACGCTGGAGGTAGGTTTGATGCGGGAGGATTTGCGCCCATTATTGGTTCCGTATTTGCAGGAGCTGGCTGCTAGTCTTAAGGGAAGAGAAGAAGAAGTGGATTCCTTGCATTGGAGTATACACAGTTGAGGGAGAGGAACTGTTTCAAACGATCATAACATCGGCTTCGGCGGTGGGATGAGGTTTTGAAGCAGTTTTTTTGCGTGTGGTGTTCAAAGGACGGTGAGGGACGAGCAAATAAGTGTACTTTATACAATTAAAAGTATGGGGGGACAGCTGCAAATCGATTTAGTTGTACTTGATACATCTATATCTTTACATTTTAGCTAGAATGCTCAGTTAGCCTGTTTTTAGTTGCATAAAATACACTTAAAACAGCCGTGTGGGTGTTATTGTATGAAATAGCTGCATCAAGTGCAGTTATTTTTAAATTTCGTAACTTGTTTCTCCTGGGTGACGAAAAAATCCGAAAGACCGATTCCTAAGAATCATCCTCCGGATTTATGTTTTGAGTATAGATTAAGCTTTCAGCACATCATGATCAACGTAACGCGCACCATTTAACTCGCTAATTACATTAATAGCTACCTTCGCACCATCGCCTGCGGTAATAATGGCATGTACACTTACTCCAGCAACAGTACCAGCTGCCCAAATGCCTGCGATATTCGTTTTGCCTTCAGCATCAACGGCTACTACAGTTTTGATTCTTGGCTCTGTACCATCCTTAATCTCCACACCAGCTTTGACAGCTAGATCTGTAAGGGCGCCTGTGGCAAGAATGACATGTTTTGCTTCATAGATAATTCCATCTTCAGTTTCAATGACAAAACCATTGCCGCTGGAGGTGAGGTTGATAGCCTGTTCGGAAACCAGCTCAGCGCCAAATTTAACGGCTTGCTTATGCCCGGTTTCTACCAGCTCAGGACCACCTACTTCGGAAATTCCATAAAAGTTCTCAAACCAACCTCTGCGGGTCATGCCCTTATCGTTGTCGATCAGCAGCGTTTTTTTGCCCGCCTTGGCGGCGAACAGGGCTGCGCTTGCACCGGCAGGACCGGCGCCAATTACGGCGATTTCGTACATGTATTTACCTCCTAAAAGTTTTGTGGAGCGATGCTCCTTAGAATGGACTACATAGCAAAACTGGCAACGAAAGCATACGCTTAAGTTTTGTGGAGCGATGCTCCAGTTCCTCTTAATTATAACGGTTGTTACTCTTCCTTGGCTAATCCTTCCTCGCAAGGCAGGCTAACCGTAAACGTTGTCCCCTCGCCAACGGTGCTATTTACACTAATCTTGCCGTGATGTGCCTCGACAATAGATTTTGTGATGGAGAGACCCAACCCTGATCCGCCGTATTTACGTGTGCGAGAGGAGTCACTGCGGTAGAATCGATCAAAGATATGTGGGATGTGCTCTCCGGGAATTCCGTAGCCATTATCCCGCACGCTTAATAGAGCTTGATTTCCTTCCGCTTGCAAAGAGAGATGAATGCTCCCTGTCGTGGCATTGGTATGCTGAACTGCATTGTGGAACAGATTCAGAATCACCTGCTTGAGCTTATAGGGATCATATTTACCACGGATGCCATAGGAGATATCAAATGTAACTTTACGTTGATCCGCGAGCAAAAGCAGATGCGGCTTCATTTCGTGAATTACCTCGCTGAGAATCAGATCAGTCATCTGCAGCTGTGGAGCTCCATCCATTCGAGCGAGCAGTAGCAGATCCTCGACCAGCTTGTTGATCCGTTTCGATTCACCATGCATGCTTCGCAACGAGTTATATAACTGTTCTTTATTATCGGCGGCGCCCCGCAGCAAGACCTCAAGAAAACCGTGTATTGAGGTAAGCGGAGTTCTAAGCTCGTGGGAAGCATCGGCAGCGAACCTGCGCATCTGCTCTTTGGCCTCCCGTTCATTATGAAAGGATATTTCGAGACGTTCGAGCATACCATTGAATGAATGAGCAAGCTTGTCGATCTCGGCTTGTCCTTGGTCAACTGGAAACCGAATGTCCAAATTACCGGCATTAATGATCTCAGCCGATTCTCCCATATTAGATAGAGGAACTAACGTCTTTCGCAGGGCCGGTAAGTATAGGAATAATCCAGTCAATAAAGCAATCACTGACAAACCTGCGTAGATCAGCAGCTGCTGCATTATCACATCCGTCAATGGCCCCGTGCTCACACTCATTTGCAGCAGCAATCTAGTATTTCCAGGCCTATAAAGATTCATGAATATGGCTAGATGTTCAGTGCCGTCTTCAGCTTGGATGAGCTTGTAATTTCCTGTTGCCCTATCCGTGGTGTGAATCAGCAGCGCATCGTATTGCTCATTGGTCAGCCTGGGTGCAGCTATATCTGAGAGGGTTAATTGCTGTAAATCCCTGAAGGTGCCATCCGAGCTGTACATGGCGAGAGTTGTATGGGCATCAAGCAGAAGCGGGCGCCGGTTCTCGCCAGTTCGCAGCCCACTTGGCATTTTATTCATGTCTTCTCTTTCCAACGGGAAATTGCTGTTAAACTCGTTGTTCGTGTCATTTATGCCTGTGCTATCCTCGTCATAGGAATTGAAAAAGTTAAAAAACATCTCACGGGGGACAGAACGTATTTGCGCTTCCATAGACTCGGCTCTATTGCTGTATATAAAATCTCGCATAAGGATATATTGTAAGACTCCAATTAGCAACAGCAATCCTGATAGAATAAGCAGCGATGTGGCAAGCAGCTGTTTACGCAAGGAACGTGGTGCAGGCAGTCTGCGAAGCCATCTGAAGATGGGAGTGCTCATAGATCCACCCGGTAGCCTGCGCCCCGCAGGGTACGGATAATACGGTGCTCCTTATCTCCGAGCTTCTCACGAAGCGAACGGATATAGACCTCAACAATATTTTCCTCACCGCCAAAATCATAGCCCCACACTTTATCAAGAATCATAGGCTTGCTGAGTACAAGGCCGTGATTGATAACGAGATACTGTAATAACTCGTATTCCGTAGGGGAGAGTTCAAGTACTTCCTCCCTGAAGCGAATTTCCTTTCGCCGACTGTCAATTCGGAAAGGACCGCAGCGGACCTCACCTAGCAGCCCCGGAAACTGATTCCGCAGCCGCGCTTGGATCCGCGCTAGTAATTCATCAAAGCTGAAGGGCTTGACCATATAGTCGTCAGCACCAATAGATAGTCCTTTTACGCGATCATCCACTTCGTCTTTTGCAGTAAGCATGATGACAGCTACCTCTGTCTCTTCTGAGCGCAGATAGTGACATACCTCGAATCCATCCATACCCGGCATCATCACATCCAGGATAGCTACATGGGGCTTGAATTCAGCTGCAATCGAAATGGCGCTTAGCCCGTCCGACGCGGTTCGTACTTCAAAACCTTCGTTAAGGAGACCCAGCTCCAGGAACTGTAATATATGAGGCTCATCATCTACGAGCAGAAGTCGAACTCCTTGTACTGCTTTCATCATAGGTTCCTCCAAATCGGTGATAGATAGCTTCATTATGCCATATCCGGTTGAATGTTTGCTGAAGACCGAATGATTCTTTTTCTAGAATAAATGAGTGAATTTCTTTCACATGGCTTTAAATTGGTTAATCTAGTTATAAGGAATATTAAGGTGTTTAATGACAAACAGGGTTAAAAATTCCGGATTTTCGGAATTGCGATAAAGGGTTTTGACGAAGAATATAGAACACTTTACAATAAGGATAATCTCCTGATTCAGGCTCCTGATTTTGGAGAATGCTCTCCCTATTTTAGGTTAGATCATCCGAACGTGTAAAATTTCCTTCCTCGTTTTTTCAACTTTGTCATCTTCCTATCAAGGCTCATTTCTTTCTGGTGTATTTCTTTTCTAATTCACTTCTTTTTGGAATTCTGTTCATTCATCCTAGGTTTGCTGAACTTTATATTACCCATAAGTCAAGGGAGGCTTTTCCATGAAGAAAAAAGAAATGGTAGCCATGCTATTGGCTGGAGGCCAAGGCAAAAGATTGAAAGGTTTAACCAAATCGCTTGCCAAGCCCGCTGTCTATTTTGGGGGCACTTATCGGATCATCGACTTTCCTTTAAGTAACTGCTCCAACTCGGGTATTGATACTGTTGGTGTATTGACACAGTATGAGCCACTTATACTACATTCTTACATCGGAGTAGGCAGTGATTGGGATTTGAACCGTAAGAATGGTGGAGTATTCGTATTGCCACCGCATGAACGTGAGAATGGAAGCAGCTGGTATCGGGGAACAGCCGATGCGATTTATCGAAATCTTAAATTTGTAGATCAGTTCGACCCCGAGCATGTTCTTATTCTATCCGGTGATCACATTTATAAAATGGATTATCATGCTATGCTGCAATACCACAAGGAGAGAAACGCAGATTGCACGATTTCTGTGATTGACGTTCCGCTGGAGGAAGCAAGTCGATTTGGAATCTTAAATACGGAGGACGATCTGAAAATTTACGAATTTGAAGAGAAGCCTGCACAGCCAAAAAGCACGCTAGCTTCTATGGGTGTGTACATCTTTAAATGGGAAATTCTCCGCAAGCATTTGCTGGAGGACGGAGAGAATATAGGGTCATCTCACGATTTTGGTAAGGATATCATCCCTTTGATGCTGGAAGACGGGAACTCTTTATTTGCGTACCCTTTTGAAGGGTATTGGAGAGACGTTGGTACGGTAGCAAGCCTGTGGGAAGCGAATATGGATTTACTGAGCGATAATCCACCGCTTAATCTAAATGATCCCAGCTGGCGCATATTTACACGTAATCCGAATCAACCTGCCCAATATGTCGCACCTGGGGCGAAAGTGTCAGGATGCATTATTAATGAAGGCTGCATTGTGCATGGTGAAGTGAAGCACTCGGTTCTTTTTTATGGCGTAGAGGTAGGTGAAGGCAGTGTGATTACGGACTCCGTAATTATGCCTAAGGTTAAGATTGGTAAGAACGTACGCATTCATAAAGCGATTATTAGTGAGAATACGGTAATCGACGATTATATGGAAATAGGCATCGAGCGGGAGAACGAGAACGAAATTTTGCTGATCGACAATAAAAGCAAGAAACGTAAATCAGCTGTGGCCAAAACCATATAATCAAGCTAAAACGCCTTCGGCGTCCTTCTAGGGACGGTAAGCGTTTATGCGAGATTTATAAGGATAAAGTATATAGTGAAACTTATACTTTCTTATAAATTATAAGAGGACGGTGGATTCCGATGAAGCAACTCATGGGTGTAATTAATCTGGATCATGAACTCGATAAACTAAATGAACTCACTTATTTCCGCTGTGGCGCAGCCGTACCTTTTGCCAGTCGTTATCGGTTGATAGATTTCGTGCTTTCCAATATGATGCGTGCGGATCTGGAGAGCGTGGGCCTGTTTGTTCGCCGTAAATACCGTTCTTTAATGGACCATTTGGGTGACGGGAAATCTTGGGATATGAATCGCAAGCATGGGGGACTATTTATTTTGCCTCCGGACTGGAATGATCCCACCGATACTTCTCTTGGCGACCTTCAGCATTATCATAATAATCTGGATCTTTTTAAACGGGGATCTGCTAAATATATTGTGTTTTCCGGCAGCCAGCATATTAATACTATCGATCTCCAGGACTTGTACAGCTACCATTTGGAGAAGGGTGCCGATGTTACAGTAGTATACAAAAAAATAGAGCAATTGCAGCCAGAGCATGAGTTATGCCAGCGTATTGAAGTGGACGAAGAGAATAATGTGACCAATATCCATCATGAGAAGGATCATCCCAATTTATATCTCGATATCTTCATTATGGAGAAAAAACTGTTCCTGGAGCAGGTGGAACATTGCATTGCACATGGGGAGAGTTACTTTTTCCGTGATGTCATTCAGAAAAACCGCCATAAATTCAAAATCGCTGCTTATGAGTATCATGGCTATCATGCCGTAATTAATTCATTGGAAAGCTATTATAAGAATAGTCTGGAGCTGCTTCAGCAGGAGAATTACTTTAGTCTGTTCAAAGAAAGTCCAGTGCAGACGAAGATTAAATATGAGGCTCCTACCCGATATTTAGAGAGCGCAAATGTCAGCAATTCACTGGTGGCTAACGGCTGCATTATAGCTGGAACGGTGGAGAACAGCGTGATCTTTCGTGGGGTTCAGGTACGTAAAGGAGCGAAGATCATCAACTCTGTAATTATGCAGAAGTGCATTATAGAGGAAGATGCTGTTATTGAGAATGTGATCATGGATAAGGACGTACATTTAAGTAAGAATCGAATTCTCGTCGGGGATAGTAAACGTCCATTTGTCATCGCCAAGAGCAGCAAAATATAAACCAACTGGATTAGATGAAACGAAACAGTATAACCTATCTGATCTACAGGCATAGTCTAATGCATCCCTAAAAAAAGCTTTTGTCAGGAGGAACCTGCTGTTGTTTAACGATAAAGAAACTTTCAAACAGGTGTTTCGCGAGACGCTCATCAGTAAATTGGGCAAACCTTTGGAGGAAGCCTCGAATGCTGATGTCTATAAAATATTAGGCAACATGATTCGCGAGAATGCCGGGAAAAATTGGGCGGATACCAATCAAAAGTACAAGACGGATAAGGATAAGCAGGTATACTATTTTTCTATGGAGTTTCTGATCGGAAGACTTCTGGGGAACAATCTGCTGAATATGGGCGTGCTGGAGGTCGTGCGTGAGGGATTGGCCGATCTTGGTTTCTCGCTGCAGGATATTGAGGAGGTAGAAGCCGACGCTGGGCTTGGCAATGGAGGACTTGGACGTCTAGCTGCTTGTTTCTTGGATTCACTGGCCTCCCTGCAATATGCGGGGCATGGTTGCGGTATACGTTATAAATACGGCCTGTTTGAGCAGAAAATCGTTGACGGGTATCAGGTGGAACTGCCCGATTACTGGCTGCAAAATGATAATGTATGGGAAGTGCGTCGTGAAGACAAGCAGGTAGAAGTAAGGTTCTGGGGCGTGATTGAGACTCGCGAGGAGAACGGGCGGCTTGTCTTTGAGCATAGTCAATATGAGGCCGTTCGTGCAGTTCCGTATGATGTGCCTATCATTGGTGCAGATCGGCGGCATGTGAATACACTGCGCAACTGGAGCGCGGAGTCCATCACCCAGCCTACCAGAACCTTTGGCTCTTTTGCCGGATCAGACTATCATAAATTCCTGGAATATAAGCGTTCCGTAGAATCCATCTCGGAGTTCCTGTATCCGGATGACTCTCAATACGAAGGCAAGCTGTTGCGGTTGAAGCAGCAATACTTCCTCTGCAGCGCTGGCCTGCAAAGTATTCTGCGAACCTTTGGAAAGCTTGGACTCCCTATACAATCGCTGCCCGACAAGGTTGCACTTCATATCAATGATACACATCCGACGCTTGTAATTCCTGAATTGCTGCGGATTCTGATGGATGTACATGGATTAGGATGGGATGAGGCGTGGAGTATTACAACTCGTATGGTGTCCTATACAAATCATACGATTTTGAGCGAAGCCCTGGAGAAATGGCCTATTCAAATGGTCAGGGACTTGCTTCCACGTATTTTTCTTATCATTGAAGAGATTAATGCCCGCTTCTGCGGCGAGCTGATGAGTCGTTATCCCGGCGATCAGGACCGGATTTCACAGATGGCGATTATTCATGACGATCAGGTTCGCATGGCCCATCTGGCGATTGTGGCGAGCCATAGTGTCAATGGGGTAGCGGCGTTGCATACAGAAATATTGATGAAACGCGAAATGCGGCTCTTTAATGAAATGTACCCGCACCGCTTCAATAATAAGACGAATGGGATTACTCACCGGCGCTGGCTGATGCATGCCAATCCGGATCTGGCTAACCTTATCAATCAATCGATAGGAACCCGCTGGATGAGCCATCCGCAAGAGATGATTGGCTTGATTAAATATTGTGAGGATGCATCCTTCCAGGAACAAGTGGCCAGCATTAAACGGCGGAATAAGCTCAAGTTGGCTGAATACATCTACAGCAAGCATTCGGTACATGTAGACCCCGACTCTATTTTTGATGTTCAGGTGAAGCGCCTGCATGCTTATAAGCGGCAGCTGCTAAATATTTTGCATATTCTGCATATGTACAACCAAATCAAAGATAATCCTTCGATGGATATGGTACCGCGCACGTTTATATTCGGAGCAAAGGCGGCGCCAAGCTATCATTTGGCGAAACGAATTATCAAGCTGATCAATACTGTGGCGGAGGCTGTCAACAAAGATCCGGATGTTAAAGGCAAGATTCGTATCTTTTTCCTTGAGAATTATTCGGTATCCTTGGCCGAGAAGATCATTCCTGCTGCGGATATTAGTGAACAGATTTCTACAGCGAGTAAAGAGGCTTCCGGTACGGGGAATATGAAGTTTATGATGAACGGTGCATTAACCGTAGGTACGATGGACGGCGCTAACGTGGAAATGCATGAGATGGTAGGGGACAACAATATGTTCCTGTTCGGTCTTCGTGCTGAGCAGGTAATGGATTATTATCAGCATGGCGGCTATCACGCACGTGATATCTACAATGGGGATAGCCGTGTGAAGGAAGTATTGGATCAGTTGGTTAATCCGGGACCTATATGCTGTCATGGTGCGGAGTTTGAGACTATTTTCCATTCTCTTTTGGATAATAACGATGAATTCTTTGTGCTTAAGGATTTCGCAAGTTATGTCGAGACTCATGTCGAGATTGACCGGGCATACCGCAACCGTCAGGAGTGGCTGAAAAAGTCTATTATAAATATTGGTCATTCCGGTAAATTCTCAAGTGATAACACGATTAGCCGCTACGCGGCGGAGATTTGGAATATCAGTCCGGTACGGCTATAGGCTCAACAAGAATAGGCTGTCTTATAAGTAGGAGATTCCTACAAATGAGACAGCCTATTTCTTATGCTCTATAGAGCTGCTTTAGATAACTTCCGATACCAGGGCTGCGAACCGCTCCAGGAACCGGCGTTCCTCATCATCAAAACGATCTTTCAGCGGACTGTCGATATCGAGTACGCCAAGCAAACGATCATCCTTGATCAGCGGGACGACAATTTCGCTGTTTGAAGCGGCGTCACAGGCGATATGTCCCGGGAATGCATGCACATCTCCTACTACTAACGTGCGTCGTTCCGCAGCAGCCGTTCCGCAGACTCCACGAGATAACGGGATACGGATGCAGGCAGGAAGACCTTGGAAAGGCCCGAGCACAAGCTCCTTGCCATCAAATAAATAAAAACCGGCCCAATTCGTATCCGGCATAGCGTGTTTAAGCAGTGCCGAAGCATTGGCCAGGTTGGCCGTTGCACTTGGTTCGTCCTTTACTAATGCTTCTAGTTGGATTAGAACCGCTTCAAACTGCTCGTTGCGTGTTCCATCGTAAGGCATAGCTTGAAACATGAAGCATCACCTTCCTGTACTTTAAATTCAAATATCAACTCATAACTGTAATTATCAACATAGTACAGCTAGACATGATACGTCAAGCGACAATACCAATCTGTAACAATATGGAATCTTCCATGAAGTCCATGAAATGCGGAACAGCCACAATAATGTTTCCGGGGATCGGTCAGAGGGTAATGCTAGTATAAATACCGAAGGCTATATAGCCGGAAGAGGTGGAATATGCGCGCTGATGTACAGAACTTGTTCATAGGAATTCATATGCTTTATTGTGCACGGGATAAAGATGTGACGATCTCAGAGATGCTGCTCGGACTTGAAGATCTGGGGTATCGTGTAGGAGAACGCGAAGTGAAACAGGAATTGGAAAAGCTGACACTGGACAACTTTCTGACTGCCCATACCGAAGGGTACAGTATTACGGGGACTGGAATTGAAGAGTTCAAGGATATTCGAGCCAAACTTCAGGTGTTATGCAGTGAAGTTATTCATGAAGCGGAATGAAATCATTGTAGTTAAGTTTAATAAAAAGACGTCTGCATTTAGGGAGTGTTTGCTCCCTGCTGCAGACGTCTTTTTACGTTAACGCGTAGAATTTGTTCTTTTCAATGTTAAAGAATTTAGAACTTTTATCTTAAGGATATACTCTTGAATGATGTATAATTGATAAGTTGAAGGGGGGCAGAGACTTGTATATCTGCAATGGAGTGATACCCACACTGGTCGGCAGTAGAGTGAAGCTGTGTGCTATGACTACTGAACATGCTTCAGCATTATATCAGGTCTGGTCTCATCCAGAGGTCACCCGCTGGCTGGGGGCTCCAGCATTATCCTCTATCGAAGAGACTAAGCAACTGATTGCATTTTTATCACAGATGGCTCAGGAAGAGGACAGCTTACGCTGGAGTATTGTAGGACCCGGAGGTGAAGTTATAGGGAGCTGCGGGTATAACTATTGGCAGTTACAGGGAGCTTACCGCGGGGAAATTGGCTGCGATCTGGCGCCTGCCTTTTGGGGGCTTGGATATATGAAAGAAGCGCTTGGTTTAGTGCTCGACTTCGGCTTTAATAGGATGGGGCTGAATCGGATAGAAGCGCTGTGTCATCCTGATAATAATCGTGCGGAGAGGCTGGTTCAAACGCTCGGCTTTCAGAAGGAAGGTATATTACGTCAATATCGTCAGACACCTTCCGGCTTTCAGGATGTGACTCTACATGCGCTTCTGCGTGGGGAATGGCAATGATTTTATTACATAAAGAGAGGGTTTGGAACATTGAAGTCAACAGGGGATTTAGAACGTAAATTAATACTGATAGGGGTGCTGCTAGCTACCTTTTTGGCTGCGATTGAAGGAACGGTAACAGGACCAGCGGGTCCAGCTATCGTAGGTGAATTTCAGGGAATGCAGTGGCTTAGCTGGATATTCACTTCTTATTTGCTGGCAATGGCTATTACTACTCCTATTTTCGGCAAAATCAGTGACCTCTTTGGACGCAAGCCGGTGTTCATGTGGGGGGCAGCTGTTTTTTTATTAGGCTCATTATTATGTGGTATTTCGCAAAGTATGGAACAGCTGATCCTGTTCCGGGCAATACAGGGGATTGGCGCGGGTGCGCTCATTCCAATGACCTTTACCATTATCGGGGATATTTACAGTATTGAGGAGAGAGCGAAGACACAAGGATTACTTAGCTCTGTATGGGGGATTTCCTCTTTGGTAGGCCCTCTTCTTGGAGGATATGTTGTAGATTACCTAAGCTGGCGCTGGGTATTTGTCTTTAATCTGCCATTTGGTTTACTAGCAATGGTATTTATTGCCCGTTATTTGAAGGAAGAGAAGGTACGCCGGAAAGCACAAATTGATGTGGCAGGGGTGCTGCTATTCGCTGCTGGTATGGGCGCATTACTCTTCGGTCTCTCCACAGGAGGACAGAATCTGGAGTGGACATCCCCACTGCTAATTGCAACTCTAAGTGTGGCTGTTATCCTGCTAGTCTTATTTTTCTTTGTGGAGCGTCGTGCTCCTGAACCTATGTTACCGCTGGGTCTATTCTCGAACCGCAATATCGCAGTATCTACAGGCGCTAACCTGCTGGTAAGCACATTAATTATTGGGCTTTCTACGTATGTGCCATTATGGGTGCAGGGTGTATCCGGAAAAAGCGCCGCCATCTCAGGTTTGCTACTGGCGCCGATGTCGGTAGGCTGGATGTTTGGTTCGATCGCCGGAGGGCGGATGATTCTAAAAGCGGGTTCGCGTCGAACCGCAATGCTTGGGTTGATTATGATCGCTGCCGGGGCTATTGGCCTGGCTTTCTTAACAGGGGAGTCTTCACAGCTGCTGCTCTTATGCTTGATGCTGGTCTGTGGAGTTGGCTTTGGGTATTCTTCTACAGTCTTTACGATTATCGCGCAGTCCTCTGTTGCGTATGAGCAACGGGGAGCATCTACAGCGCTTAATGCGTTCACGCGTTCTTTAGGACAGACTGTTGGGGTGGCTATTTTTGGTTCCTGGCTGAACTTGAATATTGATAAGCTGTTAAGAAAACAACCGGATTCGAACATCTCAGGAGATGATATTAATAAGCTGCTTGGATCACATGCAGGAACCAACCTGTCTGGGGAAGTATCAAACAGTCTGCGTGATGCCCTTGAAGGTGGTCTTCATTCATTATTTATCGTAATGGCAGTTTTCGCTGTTTTGTCGCTGATAATTTCCTGGGGTTTGCGCAAGGGTGTGCCTTCAGTAGAGGATGCTTCATCGTCCTTGAAAAAGGCATAACTTAATAGGTAGATAGCGTGTTAGAGTGGTTGAACCATACGAATTTACTCCCTGGAGTGGCGCATGGAATGACGCAGGGACTGACACATGGAATAGCGGACGGAGTGGCGCATGGAATGACGCACGGAATAGCGCATGGAGTGATACATGGACTAACGGACGGAGTAGCACATGGAATGACGGACGGAGTGACACATGGAATGACACACGGAAAGACGCATGGAATCACGCACGGAAAGACGCATGGACTAACGGAGAGTAGCACATGGAATGACGTATGGAGTGACACATGGAATCACGCACGGAGTGGCGAGCGTAATAACACACGAGATTGACTTGAACTTTAGAGTAGAGCGTCGGTGGAAGCAGTGGAAGCAATCGTTAGGCAAATTTAGTTGTATTTTGTACAACTATAATCCTGCCGTTAACTCTTCAATGGATATAGCTGTATTTAGTACATCTATTTTCTTGATTTACTCGCCTAGGGGTACTTTTTCTGGTTTTTAATTGTACAGAATACACTTAAAGTTAGAATAATCCGATTTGCATACGAAATAGCTGTATAGAATGCAGTTATTCCTTTAGCTACTGCTCAGGTTCCCATCAAGATCGGGCGCTGAAAATATAGCGGGTTATATCAAAAGTGGATTTTACTGAGAGTGGTAGTTACGGTCAGCTAGAAGGGACGTCCAATCGGAAGTGTGTTCGCCAAGTCCAATCGGAAGCGTGCACGACAAGTCCAATCGGAAGCGTGCACGACAAGTCCAATCGGAAGCGTGCACGCCAAGTCCAATCGGAGGTGTGCTACGCCAAATCCAGTCGGAAGTGTGCTCGCTAGTCCTGCCGAATAAGGATGACTATGATCCGAGGTTTGCCAAAAGCGGATCTCAAGGTCCGTCTTCGGCATCGACTTACTGCCCTAACTGATCAGTTCTCAACTAATGTTCGGCTAACGGAGGCTGTAAAAAGGCACTCAAATTTTGCTCAGAGGGGTCATAAGGACTTATATCATCTGCTCAAGTAAGCTGCCGCAGAACAAAGAAAACCAATGGGCGATTCTCAAATAAATCGGAGAATCGCCTATTGGTTTTCTTTTTACCATTAACAGAAATCAATAACAGCTTGTCTAAAACACATAAATAAGCGACTCTTACTTACGAGGAAGAGGGGATAGCTTCTCAGCTTGTAGACCCATCTTTTTGAGCAGAACAATCATTTGTTCCTTCTCATCATCATTCAGACCGCTGAAAGCAAGATGCAGGCGTTCTGAATATTTCGGATACATCTCATTCATGAGACGTTCACCTTCCGTAGTCAGCTCCGCAAAAATCACACGGCGGTCGCTCGGACAAGGCTTACGCTGCAAATAGCCGCGTTCCTCAAGCTTATCGATTACGTAAGTAACGTTGCCGCTTTGCAGCAGCAGCTTGGCGCCAATTTGTTGAATGGGTTGTGGTCCCTTATAGTACAACACTTCCATAACGGCAAAGGCAGTCGGATTAAAACCTTCAATTTTGCTGCCGGTAACAGCATGTTCATTAATGCTCTTAAAAGACTTGGCAAATACCCGGTACAAATGTAGTGTTAATTGCGTATCACGTTCGTAAGATTGTATCATGCTTCTCCACCCTCTATCGTTAATCATGTGTGAACTCATCGCACAGTTTGCAATCAATAGTCATTAGTGCACGGGTTACCTGTGCAACGAACCTTGAGATAACCTTAGAATACGTGAAAGAGCGAATGAAGAACATGTGATTTGTCACAATGAGCACACTTTTAATTATTAAAAATCAAACAATTTTTTGAATACGATAAAAACGAAGGTTTTTTTGATTTCAGTCTTTGAAAGGATAAGAATTTCAGTCTTAGGTTCAAGCGCTATTTACGCCTCCAGACGGATGATTGATGTTCTCCAATATTTTACTATTACTTCATCGAGAAATAGTAACGGGGAGTGAAGTAAGATGGAGGAACAACTGGCTCATGATTCAAAAGAAGGAAAGCTAACGGCGAATAAGCCCTTTATGCTGCTTATTGCCGCACAGCTTGTATCGAATGTGGGAGACTGGTTGCATATCCTAGCGCTACTGACAATGGTAGGTTTTAAATGGAATGCGACACCGTGGGAAATTACGGCTATATCTTTATGTATGGCTGTGCCGTTGCTCTTAGGAGGACCGTTCGCAGGTTATTTAAGTGATCGTTTTAACCGCAAGGCGCTGATGATTGGTTCGGATCTAGCTCGTGCCGGAATCGTTGTTTGTTTGGTATTTGCAGGTTCTCTCTGGCAGGTATATGTCCTGCTGGTGGCTAAAGGGATCATGGATGTACTCTTTTCACCAGCCAAAAGCGGAAAGCTCAAGGAGCTTGTCCCTGCGGCCCAGATGGATAAAGCCATGGCGCTTAGCTCATCTATCGAACAAATAACCAAAATTGTAGGTCCTGCTCTAGGTGGACTTCTGGTTGCCGCATTTGGTATTGCCGCTTGTTATGTGATTGACTCGGCTACCTTCATTTTATCGGCGGTCATCTTAATAGGACTGCCGCGTGCGGCTGCACTGAAGAAAGATGCAGCAGAGGATAGCACAGGGGAGAATGGTGCTCGGAAGTCTTTTCGCCAAGAAATGTCGGCGGGTCTGCAGGTGATCGTGGGAATGCCTGTAGTACTTTGCGGGATTGCTATGCTGGTGCTAGTGCTGCTAATGCTGCAAATTGGTGATTCGCAGATTGTAACGTTATTCCGGGAAATTCCGGGTGTGAACGGTGATCTGCTGGGTTGGTGTGTGGCAGCCAGTGGCCTTGGCACCTTACTGTCAGCCCTGCTTGTAAGCCGTATAGGCAGTGGTAAACATACGCTCGTCTTTATGGGATTGGGAGCTGTAATTATGGGGGTTGTTTTCTCAAGTGCAGGAATTGTAACTGCCCACGGTCAGGCCGGATTATGGATGAACATCGCTTTATTTGGTTCTTTTATGTTTGCTGGTGTGGGAGCAGGCCTTGCGTTCATTCCCTTCAATTCTATGCTGCAACAGCGGACCCCTGCGGAATACACGGGCCGTGTATTTGGAACTATAGGCAGTCTAACAAGTGCGGCTGTTATCTTGGGACCTGTAGCCGGTGGGGCTTTAGTTACAGCGTCAGGACCTGTCCCGGCTTTCATTCTCTCTGGTTTGCTTACAGCCCTGCTCGGAGTGTTACTGTTAATGCTGCGTGGTAAAATCGAGCGTAGAGATGAAGCGGCAATTAAACGTGAAGAAGAAATTTCAGCAACAAATAACCTAGAGCTTCTGGGACAGACCTCTCTTTAATGGGAGGTTTCTTTTTTAAATAGGAGAGTAGTTCTCTGAGCTGTGAAAAAATCAGTTTGCTTCCTTGGAGAAAGTATATATAGTACGATTAGAGAAGCTATCTTTCTGGATTGGAATTTCGATAATAATATTCATTAGAAATATTTAGGAGTTGGCGAATATGGAGAATGTAGAAATAACAGGGGATACCGAGAGCGACGAAGAGATTGTACTCGATGTTGAGATCGATGAAGCAGGCTATGAAGCAGGTGCCCCGTGCATATTCGATATTTCATTTCAGGTGCGGCGTGGACAGCTGCTCGGACTGATCGGACCAAACGGTGCGGGAAAAAGTACTACAATCAAAACACTGCTCGGTTTGCTTAAGAATACCAAAGCTAAGGTCTCCTTTAATGGAGTTAATAAATCCTATGCTTATGTACCGGAGCAGCCGGTGTTTTATGAGGACCTGACCTTATGGGAGCACTTAGATTTGGCTGCTGCTGCTTATGGACTAAAATATGAGCAGTTTCAAGAAACGGCGGAGAGGTTACTGAAGCAGTTCGGCATGAATCATGTCCGTGATGATCTTCCAGCTGGTTTCTCTAAGGGTATGAAACAGAAAATGATGCTGATGCTTGGCTTTTTGGTACAGCCGGATGTTTATATTGTGGACGAGCCTTTTATCGGCTTGGATCCTCGGGCCACTAAAGATTTCCTGCGACTGCTGGAAGCGGAGCGGCAGCGCGGAGCTGGTGTATTAATGTCTACGCATGTATTGGATACTGCTGAGAAAATTTGCGATGATTTTGTGCTGATCTCGGGTGGCAGGGTTGCCGCTGCAGGAACGCTCGAAGATATACGTGATTATGCTGGGCTGCCGGAGGCGTCGTTGTTTGATTGCTTCGACGAACTGACATGAGTAAGCAGAAGCAGCGAGGGTTTGCTTTTCCTACCTCCAAAAAGCTATTCTGGCGGCGATTATTTTCTCATTGGCGTGAGCAATCTGCTATTATCCGTACGGCTGCCGATTGGACTGTGCTGTTATATATACTGATTCCCGGGGGATTTCTGGGAGGACGGTTATATTACGGGTTCTGGAACGAGGCATTGCCAGCTTGGAGTGGAGATTTGCCGTTTATGCTCATTCCTTCATTATTTGTGCTCCTGCTCTGTAGAGGGGGACTGGTGCTATTATTGCAGGAAGGCGATCTATTATTTCTAAGACAACGGCAGCGATGGATAAATACGATTATGTTTCGCGGGTTGCTGTACAGCCTGATCGTAACATCGTTGAAGTTCTGTGCAGCTTTTGTGCTGTTATTACCTTTTCTGGTTCGGGGATATGGAATGCTGTCATCAGAGGTATGGGCGCTGTTCGCTCTGACTCTGGCATGTAGCTGGTGCATTAAATTACTGGGGCATATTGTAAAAGTACAAAAGCAAGGCTGGCGGCGCTGGCTGTGGCTGATTCTGGCCATCTCCGTTCCTTGTGGGATCTATTTCCGTGCAGCTGCGTTTTGGAACAACAGTCCAGTTTTTATGCTGCTGATCGCAGCACTCTTTGCAGTCGTAGCGGTAATCGCTCTTCAGCGGCGTATAGTGATGCGTGGGACATTCATGAACGATGTGCGTGAAGATTATAAGCAGCGGATGAAAATAGCGGCCCTATTACTCCGCGGTGTACTGGATAAGCCACGTCCGACCCGCCATAAGCCGTGGATTTTCCGGAAATCACAGCCTTTGCTAAAATCAAAAACTGCCGAGAGTCGTTTCTCTGCGGCAGCGATTAAGGCACTTGTACGGAATCCGGCTCATTTAAAGCTCTACTTATCGTTTACTGCTGTGTCCCTTCTAGCGATATTTATCATTCCATCAGGGTTCAAATGGCTAGGATTTATAGTTTTAGTTTCTCTCATGACCAATTGGCTGTTGTCGTTCTGGTCGTTATTCGTGGGAGATGATTACATCGGAATTCTGCCGTTTTCAAAGGAACAAAAAGCCGAAGCGGGGCTGCGTGCGATCCCTATCTTACTGCTTCCTTTTTCAATCATTTGTTCTGCGCTGATCTGTATTTCCTTATATGGATGGTTTGGGATTATCCTGTTCATCCCGCTAGGTTATATCGTTGCACTGTTTAGCTCTAGAATATTTGGAACATTTCGCTTAGCGAAATAAAGATATAAATAGAACGGAAGAGTGCCTCATAAGCCGTGAAAAGGCTGCTGGGGCACTCTTCTTTTTTTGTCTTGATTCGGTCTATTGCACGCACGTACGTACGAGGTACCTAGCTAGCCTATCGGACACAGCTGCCCCTAAACATACTATTTTTCCACTTTTGGGATGCTAACGGACTCCATAGTTGCTATTTCCATGAAAAACACCCTATATGAGCCTCGCTATAATGAATAGCGTCGTTGGAGTCCGAAACACTGTCCATAAGGTGATAAATTCGCAAATAACGTCATCTGGGTCCGAAGCCGCAGTAGCTGATTAGGACAGACGCTCCACATAGCAGCTGAGGAACCCAAAACAGAGGAGCGATTCTCCAATTAATGAGAGAATCGCGCAGACCGCCATTTTCAAAGTAGTAAGCTGCTTGGAGGATATTCACGTTGCATTAGAGATTATTCCAGTCGAATGTCAGCAGCGTGCTTGCCTGCTGTATATCCTGTTGAGAAGGCCGCTGTTATATTGTAGCCTCCTGTATAGCCATGGATATCGAGTACCTCGCCGCAGAAGAATAACCCCGGCATAAGCTTCGATTCCATTCTTTTGGGATCGATCTCCTTCAGGTTTACCCCGCCCCCGGTAACAAAGGCCTCGGATAGGGAACGGGTGCCATGCACATAAACCGGCATGCGTTTCAAAATCCCAGCTAATAGAAGCAACCCATTCTTGGAGACGTGATGGCCAGTTGTATCCCCATCTAAGTCAGCTTTAGTCAGCAAGAGGGGGATGAGACGTTCTGGCAACAGTCCTTTCAGCGAATTGCGGATCGCTTTCTTAGGTTCCTGATCCAGCTTATCCTGCAACATAGATTCTACTTCCTGTGTGTTCAGATCAGGGAAGAGATCAATGGACATCTCCACCGTATCTGTGCCGGATTTACGTTGGACTTGTCTCAGAAATTGGCTGCACCGCAGTGCAATGGGCCCTGATAATCCAAAATGGGTGAATATCATATCTCCTCGATGAGAGATGACCTTCTTCCCTTTATGATTCCACACAGTGAGGGCTACATCACGTAGCGACAGGCCTTGCAGCTCGCCGGACTTAATCCATTCTTCCCGTGAAAGAATCGGCACCTCTGTCGGAAACAGCTCGGTGATCGTGTGCCCTGCGGCTTCTGCCCAAGGGTAGCCATCTCCAGTGGAGCCGGTCTGTGGTACAGACTTGCCTCCGGTGGCGATGATAACAGCAGTGCAGGCGATCGTCTTGCCTGAGCTCAGCTGGACTCCCTTAACAGCCCCTTCGTCATAGATTATTCTTGAGACGGGACTGTCGGTCATAATCTGCACGCCTAGACTCCGTACTTTGCTGATTAGGGCAGAGACGACACTAGAGGCCTTATCGGAAACGGGAAACATCCGCCCGTTATCTTCTTCTTTTAATGCAATGCCTAAACCTTCAAAAAAGGCGATGATATCCTGGTTATTAAAATGGTCGAAGGCACTATACAAAAAACGCCCGTTTCCTGGAATATGGGCGATTAGCTCGTCTCTTTCCTTGACGTTGGTAACATTGCAGCGTCCGCCACCGGATATTCCGAGCTTTCGGCCTAGTTTTGCTCCCTTGTCGATTAGCAGAACGGATGCCCCGTGTTCTGCGGCGGCCACGCTTGCCATTAGACCCGAAGGGCCGCCTCCAATGACGATCACATCGTAATTGCTCATGAAATTTTACTCCTTTACATGTTAAGACACGGAAGCGATTTCCGCGGGTATTCCTAACGGAATCATACCATTCTGATTCACATGTAACCAGTCTTGTCCAATCATTAGGTGATTATCGTTGTCAGGAGAGTAATCCTGTGCTTTAATCTAAGCATGTAGGGTAATTTGTCCATTTTGGGGTGTGATTGTAATTATTGGTGCGGTTAAGGATATCTTATTGCAAATATCGGCAGCATGCTCCTTTCTTTTTCTTTTTCAATGGTGGGTGGACCGTAGATTTGTGACTCGGAAAAAGGGGAAGCTCCCAAATGATCAGACCTTTTTAATTTTGGCGTGTACGTTTAGTCTTATCCTGTGCTCTCTTCTTTCGACAACTCTGTTTGGTGTAGCCTATTTGAATTTAGGATTAATCCCTGCGTATATTGGTATTTTATATGGAACTACCCGTTCGGGCATTTTGCTGTCCATTTTCTTGCTTATCTGCAATGTAATCATTGCGGAGCCTACAGGAATCAGTAACGTGATATTGAATTCAGGGGTTTTATTATATCCGCTGCTGTTTGGACTGGCCAAACCTTTTAAGAAAGGTACAGTAGTTGAGAAGATCGGTATGTTATGGATGATTCTTTGTCCAAGCATGCTATTTATTGCGTTAGTCCCGATTATAGGCGGGGAAAATATATATGAATCAAATTCCGTGCAAGCATTTCTGATTACGGTATATCTGTTTTTCACCATCGCTTTAGGTGGTGTTTTTGTATATTTTGTTGAGATGGTTAGAAGTAGATTGCGGGATAAAGTACAAATGGAGAGTATCAGTGAAAGTTTCCAGTGGGAGTCCGAGAAGCTGCAGCAGATTACCAATGTAGTCCCTCTGAGTATTATGTCTCTGGATGAACACGGAGTTGTAACTGATCTTAATGATTGTATGTTAGGAATGATGAGGACTCATTATCCCAATTTGCGAAAAGAGGATATTATTGACGAACCGGTAAAAAAGTTTTTTCACAGCTCAGTGGATACACAGGCATATATGCGGGTAAGTGATAATATCCGCTCTAAACGGCGTTCCAGTGAAAAAATGATTCATGAGTCGCGCATCTATCAGATTTATTCAGCGCCGTTAATGCATAAGAGCTCAGGGGTAACAAGTGGTGCTGTAATTATTGTGCAGGATATGACCAATGAGGAAAAACTACGTGTAGAGCTGGATCATGTGGAACGTTTGAGCTTGGTCGGGCAGATGGCTGCTGGAATTACCCATGAGATTCGTAATCCTATGGCGGTAGTTCGGGGGTTTTTGCAGCTGATGAGAGAAAAGAGTGCTCAAGAATTGGATTCTTATTATCAGATTGTGATGGAAGAGCTGGACCGCGCTAATAGTATTATTAATGATTTTTTATCCTTGGCACAGAGCCGGGTTTCTGATAAAGAGAAGGTGCTGCTGCACCATATTATAGAAGAAGTTAGTCCATTGCTGTGGGCTGATGCTAATCTTCGCGGTCAAAGTGTTGAACTGAAGCTGAGCCCATCACTGCATGAATTGGAGCTAAATGTCCGGGAAATCAAGCAGCTTATTCTCAATTTAGGACGTAATGGTATGGAGGCTATGGGACCCAAGGGGGTGCTGACGCTGGAGACTCGCAGTACTCATGATAAAGTGGAGTTGATTGTCACCGATAGCGGTGTTGGTATGTCAGAAAGTCAACGCGAGAAGCTGTTTTTACCCTTTTTTACGACGAAAATTCAGGGAACAGGTCTAGGCTTATCCTTGTGTCTTAGTATTGTGGAGCGGCATAACGGTAAAATAAATGTAGAGTCTGTAGAAGGAGAGGGCACGGTATTTACGATCTCCTTCCCATTGAATAAGGAGGAACCCAGCGGGGTTCGCTCTTAGATTGAATCACCCTCTACAGCATCTCTTGCTTTCACAGAGTATGAATGTATAATAAAGTTAGTAAGTACTGCTGTAATATTATCTGACAAACAGTTGAAATGTGAAGGAGAGTGCAGAGAAATGTCCATGTCTTTTAATCAATATATGAGAGATTCAATTCAGCCTATGCGTGATGACCTGACAAGTATCGGGTTTCAGGAGCTTATGACTCCAGAAGAGGTGGAAGCAACTCTTCCAACCGCAAAAGGAACATCGCTTGTAGTCGTAAATTCGGTCTGTGGTTGTGCTGCTGGACAATGTCGTCCAGGTGTAGCTCAGGCTTTGCAAAATGAAATCACTCCGGATCACTTGTTCACAGTGTTTGCAGGTCAAGAGAAAGAAGCTACTGCTAAAGCACGTGAATATTTTGCTCCTTATCCGCCATCCTCACCTTCCATCGCACTGATGAAGGATGGAGAACTCGTTCACTTTATTGAACGTCATGGTGTAGAAGATCGTTCGGCTGCTGAAATTGCTGCTGAATTGAAAGAAGTCTTCAATCGTTTGTGCCAGTAAAAACAGTTATTCCATATAATCTCGCATCAGCCGGCAAATCGGCTGCATGCGGGATTTTTCAAAATATAAGAGCAATAATGGGATAGAATATGCTTAGAAGCATGAGCTTCGTTTGGGTGGATATTTTGATGGATATGGAACCATTTCTGATGGAACGAGGTGTGTTTGGTGAGTTTACAGAAAGAAATTATTGCGGATCTTGGCGTGAAGCCAACGATTGATGTAGAGGTTGAGGCACGAAAACGGGTTGACTTCTTAAAGTCGTACGTGCTAAACGCAGGGGCTAAAGGATTATTGATCGCCATTAGTGGTGGAGTGGACAGTGCGGTAGCCGCGGGTCTTTGTAAACAGGCTACGGACGAGCTGTCGGCAGAAAAAGGAACAGAGTATATGACGCTTGGAGTATTCCAGCCTTATGGGGTTCAGGAAGATATTCAGCACAGCTATGATGTTGCCAAAGCTTTTAATCTGACTCATACTGTGGAGACCAACATTGAGGAAGCTGTAAATGAAATTGCCCTTGAAGTTGAGCATGGTCTGAAATCAATAGGCCAACACCGCCATATGACGCATCAAGGCAAAGGAAATGTTAAAGCCAGAACACGTATGGTTATGCAATATGCACTCGCTTTTGAGAACAATCTGATTGTAGTAGGAACGGATCATGCTTCTGAAGCGATTACCGGCTTCTACACGAAGTGGGGCGATGGCGCTGTAGATATTACACCACTATCCACACTTAATAAACGTCAGGTACGTCAATTGGCTGCACATATCGGTGTGCCTGCGGATATTGTCACAAAAGCACCTACGGCGGGCTTATGGCGGGGTCAGACGGATGAAACCGAGTTGGGCATTACTTATGACGATAACAGCGACTATCTTGAAGGTAAACAGGTTAACCCTGAAGTAGCTGAGAAGCTTGAGAATTATTACCGGAGAACGGCACATAAGCGTAATGTTATTCCGGGGATTTAGAATAGGTTGAACTAGAAATCGCCACGGGTCTGCGTAGCAGCAGAGCTCGTGGCGGTTTTTGTGAGTTGGATAGCTGGATAGACTAAGAAGAATAATTATTCTGTAAGCGTAAGTGTCTGATCGATAAAATTAGTTGTCGCAGCAATCGCGAACTCTAATTGATGAGTCGTGCCAGCAAAAGGATGCACAGTGTTGAACGTATGATTACCCTCAGGAACCTGCACCCAGCTAATATCTGGCCGAAGTTTGATGAGATGCTCAGATCCTTGGCGGAGATGTACTCCATCTTGACTGCCTTGAATAAGGACAACTGGGAAGGACGCTTTCTGTATGCGTTCAAGGATGTTATAGCGTTCTTTGTTGTTCTCCATATCTTCTAAAATTACAGCATCCAGCGGCATTTGTTGGCCAGTACGTCCATTAAGGACATAGGTTCTTCCTGTTTCCTTCATCTGCTGCTTTTGTTCTTCCGTCAGCAAATCGAGTTTCGTAACCCCGTTCCAGGAGATTACTCCGCTGATCTCATTGGGATGATCAAGCGTGTAGACCAAACAAATTCCCCCTCCGAGACTGTGGCCGAGAAGGAATAACGGCAGGCTGCCGAATTTCGGGTGTTGACTAAGATAGGACAACAGGATTTCCATGTCCTTCAAGCTGCGGCGATAGGTGTTGCGGGCGAACTTCTCAAGTTCAGTGAAATGCAGCAGATCTTCCCCGATGCCAGCATGAGAGAAGTTAAAAGTAATTACTTCATGCTCTTGGCTGAGAGTTGTGGCTATGTAAGGAAACATTCCCCAATCTTTAAAACCTTTGTAGCCATGGGCTATAACTATAACGCTTTTGGCTTTGCCTTGGGCTGGGAAGTGTGAGCAGCGGAGAACAGCTCCGTCTCCGGCAGGTATTTCAAAATTACGATGATTCATAGGGTAATCCCCTCTCCATATATAAAAATGAAGTAAATCAGCTAGTCTATCGTGAAGTCGCTGGATAGTCTTATTAGACTTAGAGCGCATTTTCTTTTAAGATAGCAGAAAGAATCTTGCAGGACTATTACTTTTAATAATACTTCATATGATTGATCATACCATTATTGAAGCAAAATGGGATACACGTCCATAAGGAGCGTGAAGTGTTGATTTACGGAATCGGACATGATGTGTTAGAAATTGAACGAATCTCAGAGGTAATAAATAGAGGACTGGGTAAGAAATTTAACCAGCGGGTCTTAACAGAGCAAGAATATCAACTTGCTGAAGAGCGAAGCGGGAGGTTGGCTGAGTTCGTAGCCGGACGTTTTGCTGCCAAGGAAGCAGTTGTGAAGGCTTTAGGCTGTGGCATCGGCAATGTAGTTGGGTTTCACGATATTGAGATATTGCCTGATGTTAAAGGAAAACCAGAGGTAACTTTATCGTGTGAAGCTTGGAGCAGACTAGATCTGCCAAATGGACAGAGGTACACCATTCATCTTACGATAACACATGGCCGTGATTTGGCTTCGGCTTTTGCCGTCGTGGAAGGGCCAGGTTCATAAATTGAACCCTGATTATAGAAGGGCAAGGAGCGTTATAATGACACAACAAGATCTACAAGTTCAAGACGAACAGGAGCTGCGGGAGGCTAAGCAATATTTCAGCTATCATTTGCTGGAGTGGTATCAAGGGCAGAAACGGGATTTGCCTTGGCGTCGGCACCGCAATCCTTATTATATTTGGATTTCTGAAATAATGCTGCAGCAGACAAGGGTGGATACGGTAATCCCGTATTTCAATCGGTTTATCGAAAGGTTTCCTACCGTGGAGTCGCTCGCCGATGCACCAGAAGAGGACGTTCTTAAGTGCTGGGAAGGCTTAGGTTATTATTCTCGTGCTCGCAATATACAGCATGCGGCCAAACAGGTCAAAGAGCTGTATGGCGGGCAGGTGCCGAATGATCGTGAGGCTGTGTTCAGTTTAAAGGGAGTGGGACCTTATACGGCAGGGGCTATCCTTAGCATTGCGTTCAATCGGCCGGAGCCAGCGGTCGACGGCAATGTGATGCGGGTGTTGTCCCGATACTTCCTGATAGAGGATGATATCGCCAAGGGACCCACCCGCGTAAAAATGGAGCGCCTGGCAGCTGAACTGATCCCGGAGGGGGAAGCGGCATCTTTTAATCAGGCGCTGATGGAGCTTGGGGCGCTCGTATGCACTCCTAAATCACCGCGCTGTTTAACCTGCCCGGTGATGGAGCATTGCGCCGCGCGCCTGGCGGGCTGCGAGACCTCGCTGCCCGTCAAGACCAAGGCCAAGCCGCCGCGCCCTGAGGAGCGGCTGGCGGCTTTGATTGAGGGCCGCGGTGCCCACGCGGGCCAAGTGCTCATCCGGCAGCGGCCACAAAGCGGGCTGTTAGCCCGCATGTGGGAGCTGCCGCACTGGCCGGCGCCGCCTGTGGAAGGCGGCGCCAAAGGCGCGCGGCTACCGGAAGCGGCGGCGCTGGACCGGCTGCGCCGGTCACTGCGGGAGGCCGGGATCTCTGCCCGGCCTGAGAAGCACTGGATGGCTGCTGAGCATATCTTCAGCCATATCGTGTGGACGCTGCAGGTGTACCGCTGCAGCGAAGAGGACGCCCTTCCGCTGCCGATAGCGGCAGAAGGACGGGCGGTGTACAACGCGGATGCGGACTTATTCTCGGGGATCGACAGCAGCATGCCTATCGAGAGATTTGAGGACGGGACCGCTAGTCCAGAGGATGGCGGAGCAGTGCGCTGGATCAGCCGCGAAGACATGGCTAACTATGCGTTCCCTAACGTTTTTCTGAAGCTACTGAACCTTTATTTTGATGAGCAGGAAGAGCGGGCGAAGCTAGAGAAGTAGAAGATTCGCCGTGTTGCGTTGCTAAAGTGCTAAATGTACAAAACCTGAGTATGATGTATGCACCAAAGCATGGTCGTATGCACCAAAGCATGGTCGTATGCACCAAAGCATGGTCGTATGCACCAAAGCATGGTCGTACGCGCCTAAGTAGGGTCGTATGCACCTAGGTATGGTCGTATGCGCCTAAGTAGGGTCGTATGCGCCTAAGTAGGGTCGTATGCGCCCAAGTAGGGTCGTATGCTTCAGTCTCTTCGTAGCAAATATTTGTTTATTTGGTTCAGATTAGTTCAGTCTTGTTCCAACTAAATTCTTCTGGTGTTCTATGGCTACGAGAGTGAATGAAATTTAATTAGGGAATTCTTCCATGAAAATAGGTCGAATTGGCTTGTAATTGATCATTTTAGGGAAAACCTCCCTAATAATTGGGGAAATATCAGTTTTATGCCCAAAACGGATGATTTTTAGGGAGTATTTCCCTAATTACTCGTGTTTATGGAGTATATCGCAGAATTTTAGGGAGTTATTCCCTAATCTATTGCTCAGCTACTCCAAACGCAGATTCTCGTAAGCCGAGTATAGATTTATTGCGATTTATTCCGATTTATTCTCATCTATACCGATCTATTCTGATCTATACCGATCCAGCGCATCCATTTAAGCGACGCAAGCGGCGTGAAATGCGGTGTCTGGGAGGATCTCAATCAATCAATCAGTCAGTCAATCTCTGTCTTTATCTTTATCCCTCTATATCTCCAACCTAAACAAAGAAGGTATCCCTTAGCCTATTCGGCTCTGAGATACCTTCTTTTTTAGTTAAATGGCATAAGCCAAATGGAATTTCTTATTTTGCGCTTTCGTAACGTTTGCCAACTTCTTCCCAGTTTACTACGTTCCAGAACGCTTTGATGTAATCAGGGCGTTTGTTTTGGTAGTTCAGGTAGTAAGCGTGCTCCCATACATCCAGTCCGAGGATTGGAGTAGCGCCTTCGCTGATTGGGTTGTCTTGGTTAGGTGTGCTTGTTACTGCCAGTTTGCCATCTTTAACAACTAGCCAAGCCCAGCCGCTGCCGAAACGAGTAGTTGCTGCTGCTGCGAAATCTTCTTTGAATTTTTCGAATCCGCCCAGTTCTTTATCGATAGCTTCAGCCAATGCGCCAGTTGGTGCGCCGCCGCCGTTTGGTCCGATAACTTCCCAGAACAAAGTGTGGTTAGCGTGTCCGCCACCATTGTTGCGAACAGCAGTACGGATAGCTTCAGGTACAGCGTTCAGATCTGTAAGAAGCTCTTCAATGCTTTTGCTTTGCAATTCAGGTGCTTTTTCCAAAGCTGCATTCAGATTAGTTACATATGTGTTATGGTGTCTGTCATGGTGAATTTCCATCGTCAATGCGTCGATGTGTGGTTCGAGTGCGTTGTTCGGATAAGGAAGTGCCGGTAATTGAAATGCCATGGAAAAATCCCTCCTGAGTTATATTAGAATTTTGTTATAGATAAAGAATTCTGGCGAACTAACGTCAAAATCCTTTATTGTAAATATGTACTATAGGGTTTCGCCCAATAGGATACTTTAATTAAACCGTATCTAGACCAATAATGCAACACTAAACAAACATAAATGTTTATAAAGTATAATTGGAGAGGGAAAGGGTTTTACAATTGTATTTAGAATGTTAAAATAAATAGTCCCTAACCTATAGACATATATCCTTATTAATACCCTTTTAATGAAGAAATGAACCCCATCCGAAATGTAAACGCTTGATATTAAGCGCTTTCAAAAGAAAAATGATGATATCACGAGAAAAGTGTGCTTTAATAGATTTAAAAGCAGGTATTCCTCGATATTTGATGCTTTTTTTTATTTTCTCTATGTTAAGGGAACCCCTTCTTTTTGTTAAATTCATAAGCCATAGACAAGGGAGATTTTAAAGAATGCACGTTCGTTCCTTTCAATTAAGCGACGTTAGCCCTGTGACTGATTTGCTGCAAACCGCATTATCGGAAGAGTGTTTCGAGAACACTATCGAGCCTTTCTCCAGGCAGCTTTCTTGGGATTCAGATCTCATTGTAGTTGCGGAAGATGAAGAAGAAATTGTTGGAGCACTGATTGGTACAATTGAGAAAAACCACGGTTGTTATTTCCGGATTGCTGTACATCCTGATTATCGCCGCAGAGGAGTCGGTAGAAGTCTGGTATCAGCTATGGAATCCAGGTTTCAAGCTCGTAAAGTCAGTGGTATCTATGTAGCCGTCGATGAGCATAATTCTTTTGCTTTGCCATTGTATGAAGCTATGGGATATAGCGAGAATCAAATCTTCAAATCTGTCCGGAAGCTGAGCATTGTTGGGTAATTTTGATCACTCAGCTGCGAAAGCGGAAACATTTTCTAGAAAAAAGAACTATAGCTGACGATATAGTCTGTTTCATTCATACTCGAGCGTATTTTCCAGAAGTCCATTGCTAATGGCTGGGAGATATGCTTTTTTATTGTTATAATATCTGCAAGTATAGACTTCAATTATTGAGAACAGAGGTGACATATTGAATCAGGAGCCCCAAGTAGATTACACGAGAAATAGGAAACAAAGACATAGATCCTCCAGATCCAAGACTACCCTGGGCGGTCGTTTGGTCTCGGAAATGAAGGATTGGCTGCTTACAGCTGTGATTGTTTTTGCTGTGATGTCTGTTCTTAATGTTTTTGTGTTCAATATATCAACGGTTAAAGGTCAGTCTATGCAGCCAACGCTCTGGGAGGGTGAGAGGCTCTTCATTAATAAAATTTCATTGCTCTTCGTAAATCCAAAACATGGTGATGTTGTCATTCTTCATGATCCAAGTACTGGACCTAGTCATAAGGAGTATTTAGTGAAGCGAGTGATTGGCATACCTGGAGATATCATAGAGGTACGGAATCATCAGTTATACGTGAATGGAAAAATAGTGAATGAGCCCTATATCGATACTGAGATTGAAGATCCGGATTTTGCAGCGTTAACCGTGGAAAGTGGCAATTATTTTGTAATGGGCGATAACCGTCATGCTTCAGCCAGCAAGGACAGCCGTTACTTCGGCTCTATTTCACAGGATATGATTGTCGGCAGGGCTGATTATATATGGTGGCCTCTGTCAAAACTGAATAGATTATAAGAAAGTCAGCGAAGATATGAAAGGAGAAGGCGGAAATGACCAATACATTTCAGTCATCGTATGCTCCCCCGCCTTCCAAGTGGGCACAGCTTAAAGCAGAGATTCAGGAGGCTGCGACATCACTCGGTATTGATGATATCGGGTTTACAACAGCAGAACCTTTTTTATATTTAAAAAATATACTGCAAGACCACCGGGACAAAGGATATGAATCTGGCTTCGAGGAACCCGATCTGGATAAAAGGACAGTTCCAGCATTGTCTTCTGGAGACAAACCGTTATCTATTATTTCGATTGCAGTGGCTTACCCTTCTAAAATGGAGAACCCTCCTAAATCTGAGCCGGGTGCACGTAGAGGCATCCTCGCCCGGGCATCTTGGGGCAGGGATTATCACCATGTGCTGAGGGAAGCCTTAAGTAAGCTAGAGGAATTTATTCACGAGCGTGTACCAGAGGCTGTGCTGGAAAGTATGGTGGACACTGGTGTTCTAGTAGATAGAGCGGTAGCGGAAAGAGCGGGAATAGGCTTCAGCGGCAAAAACTGTTCTATCATCTCGCCCAAATGGGGATCTTGGATTTATCTTGGGGAAATGGTTACGAACATTCCTTTTGCTCCGGATGAACCTGTTGAAGAAGGCTGCGGGGACTGTACCAAGTGTATTGATGCTTGTCCGACCGGAGCGCTGGTGGGTCCGGGTCAGCTTAACGCACAGGCTTGTATTTCTTTTTTGACGCAGACTAAAGGGTTCCTCAGCGAGGAGTATATGACCAAGATCGGCAATCGTCTATACGGCTGTGATACTTGCCAGATTGTATGTCCCAAGAATAGAGGTAAGAACTGGAATCATCGCCCTCAGATGCAACCTGATCCTGAAATTGTGAAGCCGCTGCTGCTGCCGATCCTTGATCTTAGCAATCGTGAGTTCAAAGAGAAATTCGGCAATAGCTCAGCAGCCTGGAGAGGCAAAAAGCCGATGCAGCGAAATGCGATCATTGCCCTAGGCAATTTTAAGGAAGCCGGGGCTGTGCCAAAGCTATCAGAGATTGTTCTGAAAGAGCCGCGGCCAGAGATGCGGGGCACTGCTGCTTGGGCGCTTGGACGTATTGGCGGTGATGAGGCTCTAGCGGCTGTAGAAGCGGGTTTAGAGCGCGAGGAGGATAGCACGGTGAGGGAAATGCTAAGCCGGGCGCAGGATGTGCTCCTTACTGGGAAGAAGGCACGGGAGGACAGCGATATTAATGGAGGAAAAAGTTCATAGACAGGTTGCATATTGCCAATTGCTGTCCAGTTCCCGAAATGCTATGATAGATTCGCGTGCCATATGGCGATGCAGACAATAGAGTGTAGAGGTGGGCTTTAGATGAGTATCGCATTACCTATTATTACATTGGTCGTAGGTCTCATCGGTGGTTTTTTCATCGGTGTATATTATCTGCGCAAACAAATGACAAACATGCAGAATGATCCTGAAATGCTGCAAAAGGTTGCAAAGCAAATGGGTTATAACCTGAACGGGAAGCAAATGCAGCGTGCCCAGCAAATGATGAAGACTCAGGGACAGCCAGGTGCGCGCCCAGGAGCAGCTAAAGGGAATAAACGTAGAAGTAAGTAACCGGGTCCGGATAACATGTATACGGGTGCGGAAGGGGGAGACATCATGGGGAACATCAAGGAATATGTGAACGGTAAAGTTGCAGAGAACCGTGAGCAAATCGAGTATCACGTTGAGAAAATATTAGAATTAATCGGTGAAGATACCGGCCGCGAGGGACTGCTGGAAACACCGGCACGTGTTACGCGGATGTACGAGGAGATATTCGGCGGTTATTCGATAGATCCCCGCGAGGCGCTCGGCGTTACTTTTGATGAGTCTCATGAAGAGCTAGTGATCGTTAAGGATATCGTCTATTACAGCCAATGTGAACACCACATGGCTCCTTTCTTTGGTAAAGTGCATATAGGATACATTCCGAGCGGACGTATTGCTGGACTCAGCAAATTAGCTCGGCTTGTTGAAGCAGTAAGCCGGCGTCTACAGGTTCAAGAACGCATTACGGCGCAAATTGCTGATATTATGACGGAGGTGCTAGGCCCCCACGGTGTTATGGTTGTTGTGGAGGGAGAACATCTGTGTATGTGTGCACGCGGAGTGAAGAAGCCAGGCAGCAAAACGGTAACTATGGCTACTAGAGGGGTCTTCCGTGAGGATGCCGCCGCTCGTGCGGAGTTTCTAAGCTTGATTAAGGAATAAATATCGGGGTGCATACCTCGAAATTGGAAGGACCCATCGTTCACGTAATGTGAATGATGGGTCCTTTTTGGTCAGGGTGTGGGAATAAGAGTGATGTTCACTGTGAATTGAAATAATATCAAAAAGGCTTCCAGGCCAGTTTACTGGCAGCAGCATAACGTTCTGAGACGTAAGGCCAGTTAACGACCTTCCACCAATCCTCAATATAATCGGCCCGATTATTCTGATGTTTAAGGTAATAGGCATGCTCCCATACATCCAGAGCCAGTAACGGAACCACGTCCCATTGTGACAGGTTCTGATGTTTCTCCGCAGTCAAAATCTCCAGTCTATGACTGCGTGGACTCCAGACGAGAATAGCCCAGCCGCCACCTTCAACCTTATTCGCAGCTTCTGTGAACTGTTTCTTGAAGCTGTCATAGCTGCCGAAGCTTTGTTCAATGGCTTCCAGTAAGGCTCCAGTTGGACGCCCGCCACCTTGTGGAGACATTACGTTCCAGAAGATTGTATGGAGATAGTGGCCTGCCCCATTAAAGGCTAGCTCCCGCTCCCAATGCTTAACGAGATCGAAATCTCCTTTCTTGCGAGCCTCAGCTAGCTTGTTCTCCGCTTTATTTAGTCCATCTACATAACTTTGATGGTGTTTATCGTGATGAATCCGCATGGTTTTCTCATCGATGTATGGTTCCAGCGCATTATAAGCATAAGGCAATGGAGGCAGCGTATGCCCGCCAATTGGCACAGCACTCATTTCACGAATATCAAGGATAGTATCTGTAGAAGGAATAAGTCCCTCATTCCGCGTGACATTGTCCTCTTCTGTTCTTACGACATAGTCGGCTGCTGTATAATCTCTCATAATTTGCGTGAGCTGTCCGGGCGAGCTCAGAGTGTGCAGTACGGCAAGGAAATACTCTGATTCGCGAATAATATGCAGGATCACAGTGGTTGCAAGGGGGACGGCTTTGACGGCTGCGCTACTTTCCATAATGGCAAAAAGCTGCCGAACAAATTCTTGGGATTGGGTACAGGAGATATGCAGCAGCTTTTCTGTTTCCGCAGTGAGTTCAGCCTGACTTGGTGGAGAAGCAGAGAGGGCAGAATTCAATAACTGCTGAGCGGCCATCTCTGTGGCACCGAAGACCACTGCCCATTCATCCAGCAGTTTAACATAGGGTTCCTCCAGGTTAGGTACGATTGCTTTGATAACCTCGGTATGCTCTTTCTCTTGTGTTTTCCAGAATACGATTTCTTCTAAAATACGTACTGGCAGCATCGGCCCGTATACATATAACATTCCAAGAAAACCTCCCGTGATATGTCTTCATCAGTCCATTATATGTGTGCTCATGATAGCTTATGAAGAGCATAAGAACGCGATAATAATATCGTTGACAACCGTTTGATATGGTGAAATAATACAGGAAAATAAAGGCAATGATACCGAAAGGTACAACCTCGCGAAAAGGAGGGTGTACCTTTTTTTGTCGTGTGGACCGATTAATGAAATCCTATGGGGTAGTAGAAAAACTTTGAGAAATGAGATGAGGGTATGAACAAGCTTGAGAAGAAGCAATTTTATAATCAGCTGTTAAAATTAGCGGTACCGATATCCCTCCAAAGTCTAGTCATGGCGGTGCTGTATTTAGTAGATCAATTGATGGTAGGGCAGCTTGGGGGTGTAGCGATCGCTTCGGTTGGGATGGCTAGTAAAATCTATAGCGTGATTTCAGTGGTACTGGCGGGTCTTGCTACGGGTCTTGCTATATACGCGGCTCAATATTGGGGGAGTAAAGACCGAAAGAGCATCACACCACTACTGGGATTAAGTCTTGGAATTGGCCTGATCTTGTCGGGTTCATTTACGATATTTGTTTTTTTCAACCCTCGGCTATGTCTGTCTATTTTTACAACGGATAAAGAAGTGTTGGAGAATGGGTACATTTTTCTGAAAATCGTTGCCCTCAGTTATATTCCAACGATGTTGACGATGCTCTATTCGGCGGTTCTACGAAGTTCAGGACATGTAAAGTATCCAATGATTGTTAGCATAGCTGCTGTAGGAATGAATATTATTTTAAACTATGCGCTTATTTTTGGGCATTGGGAATTTCCAGAGCTTGGACTTGCAGGTGCGGCATATGCAACGTTAATCTCACGTATAGTCGAAAGTGCCTTGATTGTCGGAGCCGTATATCGTGGAAAGCTGCCGGGTGCCGGAGGTATTAAGGAACTCAGTTCGTTTTCGAAAGCGCTGTGCATACCTTTTTTAAGAACGATAGCGCCTATTGTTTTAACGGAATTGGTTTGGGTCTTAGGGGAGGCTTGTTATTCCGTAATATATAGCCGTATGGGCACAGCGGAGATGACCGCTATGACAGTGACCTTTCCGCTGCAGGGGTTGACGATTGGGCTTCTGGCAGGGCTTTCTGGTGCAGCTGGCATTATGGTCGGACATAAGCTGGGAGAGAATAATAATGCAGGTGCTTTTCAGTATGCTCGTTTTTTTGTTCGAATAGGAGTAGGGATTTCATTGCTGCTTGGTGTTCTTATTGCTGTTCTTGCCCCGCTCTACGTCTCAGCCTTTAACTTAACAGTGGAAGAGCGCCGAATGGTCACTTCCGTTATCTGCTTTTTTGCTCTTTTTTTATGGATAAAGGTGGGCAATATGATGATTGCGGGAGGGATCCTGCAGAGTGGTGGCGATAGTAAATTCGTCTTTATTATGGAAGCCTCCACAACTTGGTTGCTTGGGGTGCCTCTAGGGCTACTGTTGTCATGGGGATGGAAACAGCCTCTTCCCTGGGTATACTTCTTTCTGTCCCTGGAAGAGGCTGTTCGATTGGTTATAGGTTACGTGCGTTTTCGCCGTGGTAAATGGTTGAAGCAGCTGACCCATCAGGGGACAGAGGCGGATTGTAGTGCTTAACTAGTTACTTGCCATCGCCGGCTGGTTGCCATTGTAGGTTTTGGCTAGTTGAACATTTCCTAAGAAAGCAGAGACTCGCCGCAAATACTCACGCGGGTGCTCACGGAATAGCAATTCATGATGGCTGCCCTCTACGACCCAGGAATCTGAGAACGGATTGCTTTGGTTCGCGGCCAGCTTTTCGGCAATAGGATAAGGAGCTTTATCATCTTCGGTTCCATGCATGAGTAGAATAGGGAAAGGATAATCTTCGGATTTGACCTTCGCATAAGGAATTTGATTCAGCCCCGTACCGTTTAGAACTGGGAACAGCATTTCCATAATCGCCAGGGAAGGCTGGCGGGGCAGATCAATATTTTGCTTAATATTATGATACAGCGTATCTGGCTCTAACAAAAAGGTGCTGTCCAGAATCATCGCGTCAATGTCCTCTGATACTAATCCTGTTTGCAGTGCTGTGCCTGCTCCCATGGAGAAGCCCCATACCACTAACTCCTCAGCTCCACGTTCTTTAGCAAAATCAATAGCTCCTAGAAGCTGCTGGGATTCTTTTTTACCTCCGGTTGCAATATCCTTGTTGCCTTGGGCAGCAAAGCCGTAATCAAACATCACGACATTGAAATTCAGACTGTGTGCATAGTGAGCGAGATCGTACATAGGTACCCAAGATTCTTCCCGGTTGGCGCCATAGCCATGGCTGAACACGATAGTTTTGGTAGCCCCTTCGGAGGGAATATACCAGCCGCTCATCATCCGACTTCCATCTTTAGCTGGAAACGTCACATCCTCGTATGCGAGACCTTTGGCCTGCATGGGATTGGAATACAGAGGTGCGACCGTTGGATTAGATAATACCCAGGCGATATAGCCATGAAGTGAGACAAAGCAGAAGGCTAAAAAGAAAAAAATAGATAATAGCAGTGCAACGATAATATGCTTCACACGAATCATCCGCAGCGATAGCCGGGATGAACTGCCTTGTTTAGGTAGTTTAGGTCGACGGGAGACGGTTGTGCCGGTTTGGCGAGTTGCCAGATCCATATGGTCCCCTCCTAAGAATGATGTGAGTACTAGTGCCTAGAAGAATTTGTAAAAATGATTCTAAAGCATCAGTAGATAATTTAATATGTTAATCGTATGAAAAAGCCCTTACAAAGTCAATGAATTAGATGCTTTTGTAATGTAACTGTAAAGTGCGGCCCAACCTTTTCCGGCACATTTTTGGCACAACTCCGGCGGAGTGAATATACTGGACTTTCCATAGAGTTTTGCACTAAGATAGAGTTAGTTATAATGTAACCGAGTTTCATTTGGTGAAACACGAGGGGGAGATTGTCATGGAGGACCGAAAGCTTACAGTGCGTGCGGTAGAACGTGCGCTTGATATATTGCTTTGTTTTACGCAGGACAGAGATTTAGGGTTGACGGAGATCGCTTCAAAGATTGATTTACATAAAAGTACCGTCCATCGGCTGCTGGCAACCTTGGAGGAAAAGGGCTTCCTCATTCGTAATCCGGCCACTGAGAAATACAGTTTGGGTATACGAATTTGGGAATTGTCTACGCATTTGCCTGCTTTTGATGAGTCAGCCGCGGTATTATTGCCGTCAATGGAACGGCTGCGGGATCGGCTAGGGGAGACTGTTAGTTTATACTTACGCGACGGCATAGAACGTGTGCGGATTCAGGCGGTTCAGAGTCAGCAGGCCATCCGGCGAGTGGCGCAGATCGGTGCGAGATTGCCTTTATCTGTGGGCGCATCAAGTAAAGTGCTGGCAGCCTATGCTCCTCCAGAGGTGCTGAAAGAATTGCTGGAGAGTTCGGGATGGCCGGACTACGTTGAGAAGGATGTCTATCAAGAGCAGCTTAATGACATTATCCGGCTCGGATATGCCACCAGTTTTGAGGAACGCGAGCCCGGCGCGGCCGCGGTGGCGGTGCCTGTTACGGGCCGCGGTGGAAATGTGATCGCGGCGTTATCACTGTCCGGCCCAGTTAGTCGCCTATCCCGAGATACGCTAGTGGAATATGCCGCGGTACTGAAGGAAGCGGCTAGTGAAATGGGCATGATGATTCCTTAATTCGCTGGCTGAGACATACCTTGTTAAACAGCAAAGCAGCGATCTCTCCGTTACTGGAGGATCGCTGCTTTGCTGTTTTGGGGAGGGCTTAGTCGATTGTGGGTAAGTGGCTGAAAACTGATGGCTGATGGGTGAATGATGGGGGACTGACGGGTAACTGATGAGTAATTGAGAGTAATTGATGGCCTGATGAATGACTGACGAGTGAATGATGAGTGAATGATGAGTGACTGACGAGTGGCTGATGAGTGAATGATGGGTAACTGACGGCTGACTGATGGGTAATCAACAGCTAACTGACGGCTAGCTAATGGCTAACGGCTCCCCTACCTTGCGTTGGTTTGGTGAGCTTCAGTGAATATACGTTTCTTTGGAATCCTCAGTAACTCGTAATGCTGAGGCTCGAGCGTTTGAACCCCGGGTCTAGATAGGCGGAGGGACGGAGGGGCGGGAGGATGGAAGGACGGGAAGGTAGAGAACCCACCATGAACCTACGAGCCAACGATCCTACGAGCCAACGAACCCACGAACCTACGAACCCACGAACCCACGAACCCACGAACCCACGAACCTACGAGCCAACAAGCCAACGAACCCACGAGCCAACGAACCTACGAGCCAACGAACCTACGAACCTACGAACCTACGAACCTACGAACCTACGAACTAATGAACTTACGAACCAATGAACTCACAAATCCGCGAACCCGCGAACCCGCGAACCCACGAACCCACGAACCCACGAACCCACGAACCCACGAGCCAATGAACTCACGAGCCAGTGAACTCACGAACCTACGAGCCAACGAACTTACGAGCCAACGAACCCACGAGCCAACGAACCCACGAGCCAATGAACTCACAAATCCATGAACCCGCGAACCCGCGAACCCGCGAACCCGCGAACCCACGAACCCACGAACCCACGAACCCACGAACCCACGAACCCACGAACCCACGTATCTCATAACTCGTACACAAGTAATCTCGGGTTGTTATTTAGATATTCCCTGAGGCTTCCGGACTCAGAAGACGCTATTTGCCCATTTAAAGCCTTTTTGGCAGAGTTTCGGACCCCAGTGCAGCTATTCGGCAAAAATGGGCTCCTGTAGCGTGTTTTTCATGCCAATAGGGTCTATGGAGTCCGATCGCACGCTAAAAGTCGGATAATCGAGCGTATAGAGTCATCTGAGTCCGATAGCGCGGAATCCTAAGCGTCCCCTGGGGCGTGCGGACTCAGGGGACGCTATTTGCGAATTGACAGCCAGTTTGGCGTAGTTTCGGACCCCAGTGCAGCTATTCGGCAAAAATGGGCTCCTGTAGCGTGTTTTTCATGCCAATAGGGTCTCTCCGATCGGCCAAAAGATAATCGAGCGTCATCGCACGCCAAAAGTCGGATAATCGAGCGTATAGGGTCATCTGGGTCCGATCGGACCCCAGTGCAGCTATTCGGCAAAAATGGGCTCCTGTAGCGTGTTTTTCATGCCAATAGCCAAAAGTCGGATAATCGAGCGTATAGGGTCATCTGGGTTCGATAGCGCCGAATTCTAAGCGTCCCCTGAGACGTGCGGACTCAGGGGACGCTATTTGCGAATTGACAGCCAGTTTGGCGTAGTTTCGGACCCCAGTGCAGCTATTCGACAAAAAAGCGTGTTTTTCATGCCGACTATGGAGTCCGATCGCGCGCCAAAAGTCGGATAATCGAGCGAATAGAGTCATCTGAGTCCGATAGCATGGAATCCTAGGCGTTCCCTGAGGCTTCCGGACTCAGAAGACGGACTCAGACCCCAGTGGCTATTCGGCAAAAATGGGCTCCTGTAGCGTGTTTTTCATGCCAATAGGGTCTATGGAGTCCGATCGCACGCCAAAAGTCGGATAATCGAGCGTATAGGGTCATCTGGGTTCGATAGCGCCGAATTCTAAGCGTCCCCTGAGGCTTTCGGACTCAGGGGACGCTATTTGCGAATTGACAGCCAGTTTGGCATAGTTTCGGACCCCAGTGCAGCTATTCGGCAGAAATGGGCTCATTCAGCGTGTTTTTTATGCCAATAGCGACTATGGAGTCCGATCGCACGCCAAAATTCGTAAATTTGTTCATTTAGAGTCATCTGAGTCCGATCGCGCGCCAAAAGTCGGATAATCGAGCGAATAGAGTCATCTGAGTCCGATAGCATGGAATCCTAGGCGTCCCCTGAGGCGCGCGGAATCCTAAATGTCCCCTGAGCCTCACGCAGCAATGGTGAAGATCCCAAAGACAACAGACAGAGGCACCCTACCCGCCGCAAATTGGCTACTGAAACCACCCCATAAAAAAGGGACTGCTCACAGCCACTCATGGCCGTGAAACAGTCCCTTTTTAAGTTACTTTAAATCTATTCTACCGACACCGCGGAAGAGTCTGTAGCATCTGCCAGCATCTGGCGAAGAACAGTCTGCAGGATACCGCCGTTGCGATAGTAATCAATATCGACTGTGCTGTCGAGTCTTGCAATGACAGGGAAATCGAATTGTGTGCCGTCTTCACGGGTAGCCGTGACAGTTAGCTCTTGACTTGGTGCCACGTTGTTATCGAGACCAGTAATGTTGAAGGTCTCGCGTCCGGTCAGTCCCAAGCTGCTCCAGCCGTGGCCTTCTTGGAATTGAAGTGGGAGTACACCCATACCGACCAGATTGCTGCGGTGAATCCGCTCAAAGCTCTCAGCGATAACTGCTTTAACGCCAAGTAGAAGCGTACCCTTAGCCGCCCAGTCACGTGAGCTTCCTGTACCGTACTCCTTACCAGCGATGACGATCAGATTTTGTCCAGCATCCTGATAGAGCATGGAAGCATCATAGATGGACATAACCTCGTCGCTTGGCAAGAAGGTAGTAACGCCGCCTTCTGTACCAGGAGCTACTGCGTTACGAATCCGAATGTTAGCGAACGTACCGCGCATCATGACTTCGTGATTTCCGCGGCGTGAGCCGTAGGAGTTGAAGTCTGCACGTTCTACACCATGATCGCGCAAATATTCGCCAGCAGGACCAGAGGTAGAGATATTACCCGCTGGTGAGATATGGTCGGTTGTTACGGAATCAGCAAGCAGCGCTAGAACGCGTGCATCTTTGATATCCTTAATGTCTCCCAGACCGTCTGCCAGATGTTCAAAGAATGGCGGATTCTGGATGTACGTGGAATTATCATCCCACTCATACAGCTCGCCTTGCGGAACAGGAATCGAATTCCAACGTTCGTTAGCGGTGAATACATTTTCGTATTTGCTACGGAACATCTCCGGACTAAGGGAGAGACCAATGGCTTCGCGAATTTCAGCAGTGGTTGGCCAGATATCTTTCAGGAATACTGGCTCACCTTGCGGATCAAATCCAAGTGGCTCAGTTTGCAAATCGATATTTACTGTACCAGCCAGTGCGTAAGCAACTACGAGCGGCGGTGAAGCCAAGTAGTTTGCTTTTACCTGAGCATGTACGCGGCCTTCAAAGTTCCGGTTACCGGAGATGACTGCGGCTACGGTCATGTCATTGTCAGTAATGGCTTGACTAACTTCTTCAGGCAATGGACCGGAGTTACCGATACAAGTGGCACAGCCATAACCAGCCAAGTAGAAGCCCAATGCTTCGAGTGGTTTCAGCAAGTCTGCTTTTTGCAGGTATTCAGTAACCACCAAGGATCCTGGAGTCAAGCTGCTCTTAACGTAAGCTGGTTTGGTCAGACCACGTTCCACAGCTTTTTTCGCCAAAAGACCTGCTCCAAGCATAACGCTAGGGTTGGAAGTATTCGTACAGCTAGTAATAGCTGCGATTACGACTGCGCCTGTGCTGAGCTTGCTGGTAGTATCATTTTTATGCTGTACTTCTACGACTTGAGCGATTTTCTCATCGCTGAGACCATAACCGCCTTTGTCTACAGGTGTACGGATAATACCTTCGAAATTTTCCTTCATATGCGTAAGTTCGATCCGGTCTTGTGGACGTTTTGGTCCAGCCAAGCTAGGAACGACAGAAGCTAAGTCAAGCTCAATCACATCGCTGAACTCAGGGTCTGGCGTATCGGAGGTACGGAACATCCCTTGTGCTTTGTAATAAGATTCAACCAACGCCACCAGATCATCCGGACGGCCCGTGCTGCGAAGATAAGCGAGTGTCTCGTCATCTACAGGGAAGAAACCGATAGTTGCTCCGTATTCTGGCGCCATGTTGGCAACAGTTGCCCGGTCAGCCAGACTGATGTTAGCAAGGCCAGGTCCGTAGAATTCGACGAATTTGCCGACTACACCCTTTTTACGCAACATTTCAGTTACTGTCAGTGCCAAATCCGTTGCTGTAGCTCCTTCGATAAGGCTGCCTGTAAGCTTGAATCCCACTACATCAGGTGTAACAAAATAGAGCGGTTGTCCAAGCATTCCTGCTTCAGCCTCAATACCGCCTACACCCCAGCCCACAACACCCAGACCATTGATCATCGTGGTATGGGAATCCGTTCCTACAAGGGAATCTGGATAAACGACAGTTTCACCATCGATAGTTTTAGTAGTGGCAACGGAAGCTAAATACTCTAGATTTACCTGGTGCACGATACCTGTTGCTGGTGGAACTGCACGGAAGTTGTTAAAAGCTGTCTGTGCCCAACGAAGGAAACGGTAACGCTCCTCGTTGCGTTCGAACTCAACGTTCATATTGTATTCCAAGGCGTCTGCTGTACCGAAAGCATCAACCATGACAGAGTGGTCAATTACAAGGTCAACCGGGACAAGCGGATTGATCTGTTTAGGATCTCCTCCGGCTTTTTTTACAGTATCACGCATAGCTGCGAGATCCACGACTACCGGAACTCCGGTGAAATCCTGAAGCACGATACGAGCAGGGATAAATGGAATTTCTTTATTACGGTCAATGTCACCTGACCAATCGGCCAGTTGTTTCACATGTTCTTCAGTAATTGCCCGTCCGTCAAACTGACGTACAGCAGCCTCTAGTAGGACTTTGATCGAAAAAGGCAGGGAAGAAATAGAGCCCAATCCTTGTTCCTCAAGGGACTTCAGATCATAATAGCGATAAGATTTGCCGCCTGATTCCAGGGTCCGAGCCAATGAAAAATGATCCTTGCTTGGCATATATGCGCCTCCTTGTTTCGTCTAATGAAACCCAATTTCAAATTGCTTCTAGCTTAATTATAACGGTTACAAAGTGGGGAGTAAAGTTTTTTTTCCTACATCTAAAGCCCGAATTATGCCTGAGAAATTGCCAAGCTACCCTTCCATTGTTACATTGTATCGTTTCGGGATATTCTTTTTACCTCAAAAAGAGCCATTTAAAGGAGATAATACGAAAGAATTCACCGGAATCCTTGGTTTTACTTAATTATTAGGCGAAATACACACTGAATTTCTCTTCCTCAGTTATTAGGTGATAGGGTCCTCGTTGTCGATGTTGGATTGAGATGTCGGACTTGGGGTTAGAGTTTTTGCCTGAAACATCCTTAACTATTCAACCGATCTGTATAGCGGCCTGTTTCCTTTCATATACATAGAACAGCAGTTAAAAGGGAAAGAAGGGGCGCGAGTATAATGGAACAACAGTGGAAGCAAAGTCTTTATGTATATGTTGATCAAGTGAATAAGGCCAGGGTGGAGCCTAAGTCATCATCGCATACCGTTTCCGTATCCGTTAAAGATCCGCGTTTTCTGGTAGAACAAGGGGAGCGTTCAAGACGTCTTGCGGAGTGGTATAAAGAACGTGGGATAACTCCTTTGCGCGGAGAGACAGGGGTTAAGACTTTGCGGACCGTCCGGCAGACTCCGACCGAGGTAGTAGCAGAGGTTACACTGCATAGTGCGCTTTATTATGAAAAAGGCGGCGTTAACCACCGCGAGGATATTATCGAGCTGGAGCGGCTGACCTTTGTACGGGACGGTGGGGGCTGGGAGATTGCTGGTGTGGAACGAAGTGTCCCTGAAAGAAATACGGTTCATCGGGCAGAGGTAGAGCTATCGGGCAGACTATCCAAATGGGGAGAGGCTTTGCCGGCACCGCTGCCATCACAGCCCCTGCTAAACCGGAATGTCCTCGGAGAAATTGCAGGTTCAAGAGAGGTTCGTTATAACCGTGAAGAAGCTGTGGCGTATGCCGACCGCTGGTGGAAAGACGGCAATCCGGAGTTCGAAACCTTCGAGGTGGATTGCACAAATTATGTCTCCCAATGTCTCTTTGCAGGGGGAGCACCTATCAACTATACTGGTAAAAGAGAAACGGGCTGGTGGTACAAAGGTTACCAAGGCAAACAAGAATGGTGGAGCTATAGCTGGGCTGTATCAGACAGTCTGCAACGCTATTTGAGCGGAAGTCGGAGCAGTGGCTTGCGTGCGGAAGTCATGGAGCGGCCGGAGCAATTGATGCTGGGCGATATCATTCAATATGACTGGGATGGCAACGGGCAGTATCAGCACAGCACAATCGTCACAGCCTTTGATGCAGGAGGCATGCCGCTTGTGAATGCACGTACCGTTAGCAGCCGTCATCGGTATTGGGATTATCGTGATTCCTACGCATGGACTGATCAAACGAAATACCGTTTTTTTCATATTGACGACTACTTATAGTACAGAAAGAGGTTAAGGGAATGGGGAACGCAAAACTAACCGTAGGGCTGGTGTACGGGGGCAAATCAGGAGAACATGAGGTATCGCTACAGACGGCTTTTGCCGTGATGAACTCATTTGATTATGATAAATATGAGATTATACCTTTTTACATTTCAAAACAGGGATTGTGGAAGGTTGGAGAGAAGTTATCAGCGCCTTACAGCCAAGTGGAGCAGCTCAAGCTTGCAGAAGCGACCGAAGATATGGGCACAGCCCTGAACGTGGTATTTAGTGGATTATCGGGTGCTGACCAAACAGTGGACGTAATGTTCCCGCTGTTGCACGGCACGTATGGTGAGGACGGAACGATTCAAGGGTTGTTCGAAATGGCGAATATTCCTTACATCGGTGCTGGTGTTCTTGCCTCTTCGGCAGGTATGGATAAGGTGGTCATGAAGAAGCTGTTCGCTGATGCCGGTCTGGATCAATGCGAGTTTTGTTATTTCAACATCAGCGCTTGGAAAAGAAAACGTCATGAGTTGATTGTTGGTGTAGAGGATAAACTGGGATATCCGGTATTCGTGAAGCCTGCCAATCTAGGCTCAAGTGTAGGTATTTCTAAGGCTGCCGATAAGGATAGTCTTGTAAAAGCCATTGATTTTGCTTTCCGCTATGATACCAAAGTTATTATTGAGGAGTTTGTGGATGCGCGTGAGGTAGAGGTTGGCGTGCTTGGAAATGATGAACCAGAAGCCTCTGTTCCGGGTGAAATCGTTTCTTCTGGTGAATATTATGATTACGCAGCCAAATATACGGACGGCAAATCGCAAATGATGATTCCTGCACCAGTGGATTCTGAAGTGGCCGATCGTTTGCGGGAGTCCGCGATAGTTGCTTTTCGAGCGATTGAGGGCAGTGGAATTACCCGGGCAGACTTCTTCTTGCGAAAATCGGATGGTAAAATTCTAATTAACGAAGTGAACACGATGCCTGGTTTCACTCCTTACAGCATGTATCCGCTATTGTGGCGTGAGACGGGTGTATCTTATAGAGCTCTGTTAGACCGAATGATTGAGTTAGCCTTGGAGCGCTATAATTTTAAACAAGGCCTTAAGTACGACAACGAGTAATAGAAGCTATAGCGGGAATATCCCGACTGGAAGGAGAGAAGAAACATGGGTTTTCAAACAGAATTCAACTCCGTCTGCAAATTCAAGAGTGAACAAGAGCTGTACGAGCTGCTGGAATATGGGCGCACCAAAATGGTGAAGCAAGGCTTTCGTGTGTATCCAACGGGCCAAAAGGTTATTGCTTACACCCCTGAGAACGTAGCTGTAGCCATTGTCAAAATTTCAGCCTCGATTGCAGAGATTAATTTTCAAGGGCATGAGGTTACCGCGGTCGAGATGGAGCTTGTGCGTAAGCTGAAAGAAGAAGAGTCCAGAGTGCAGACGGCTTTGGCTGAGGAAATGTTTTTTGGAGCACAGGGATGATTGTCCGCTTCGGATATGTAGCGATGTCCACCGTTATCAAAGACTGCTCCCCATCTAAGACAATGACGATGGCCTCTTTTAAGAAGCTGGATGACCGTGAAGCGGCACTTCGGCGTTTGGAGAACATCGCTAGAATGAATCTGCATAATACGCTGCGGTTGATGAAGCATAATGTGGCTTCGGACATCATGGTGTACCGCCTCACTTCCAAAATCATTCCTCTGGCGACGCATCCGGATTTGCAGGACTGGAATCCGTTTGCGGCGCTCGCCGAGGAATTTGCGGAAGTGGGCCAATATGTGAAAAAGCACGGGCTGCGCGTTTCTTTTCATCCAGATCACTTTACAGTACTTAGTACACCCCGTCCGGAGGTGCTGATAAACTCCGTACGGGATTTGCAGTACCATGTGGACATGCTGGTTGCTATGGGGCTTCCTGCCATGGCGAAGAACAATATCCATATTGGCGGAGCTTATGGGGACAAGCCTGTAGCGGCGAAGCGATTCGAGGAGCATTTCCGCGCGCTGCCGGCAGCGCTGCAGGAGCGTATAACGCTGGAGAATGACGATAAGACATTTACAGCTCCGGAGACACTGGCAGTCAGTCAGAGCGTAGGATTACCGATGGTGCTGGATATTCACCACCAATGGGTGAATAATGAAGGAGAGCTCCCTTGGGAGCTGTGGCCTGACATTTTGCAGACATGGCGAAGTGAGCTAGCACAGAAGGACGTTCCTTCTGGAGAGCTTTTGCCGCCTAAGATTCATGTATCCAGTCCGCGCAGCCCGTCTGATCCGCGCAGCCATGCGGATGGCGTGGAACCTGCGCCTTTGCTGGCTTTTCTGAAACGTATTGCCGCAGATACGCCTGCTGTCGATGTTATGATTGAGGCGAAACTAAAAGATGGCGCGTTATTTGGATTGATGGAGGCTATGAAGGAGCTGGCTGAAGCTGGTAACGGAATTTCCTTATTAAATGGGGCAAGCGTGAATATTGAACCTTAAACAATGAAAATAAGGAGATAGGTCCCGAATACGGGTCCTATCATGACTTGATATGTAACTTGAAATAGGGTACGTTGAATGAAACTTTAATCGCTTATCGTCTTTATATGGACCTAGGGCATTTATGCTCGCAGGTGAGAATTGGGTCCTCTTTTGGCGGAACTTTGGGAACTTGGGGAACGTTTTGACGTATTGCACGGTATTGTGAATAGGATTGCTTTAGAATTAAAGCCATTGGCGATTATGTTCAAGAAAGTGGAGTGAAGATATGAGTCCTTTAAATCCAGAGGGTAAGAATGAACGTGAACCCTATGTAGTAACAAGCAAGGGACATACGGCGGTGGCCATTAATGCGGCTGCCAAAGCAGGAGAATGGATAAAGAGCAGACAGGGTCTCGTGAAGGAGCTGAATACAAAAACTTCAGCACAAGATCTGGTTACGGAAGTTGATAAAGGCGTTGAGCAAATGATTCGCAGGCTGATCCTGACACATTTTCCCGACCATGCCATTCTCGGGGAAGAGGGGGTTTCGCCGGGAGCAGCAGCGGCTACCGCTGCATTGGAAGAAGCTCGTGAGCATGAATATTTGTGGATTGTAGATCCTGTAGATGGTACGACTAATTTCGTACACGGATTTCCTTTTTACTGTGTCTCCATAGCATTGGTGATTCGCGGTGAACTAACTGTAGGCGTTATTTATGATCCGACTCGTGATGAAATGTTCGTCGCTGAAAAAGGAAAGGGAGCTTACATGCACGGTGTTCCTACCTCGGTCTCTACGGAGACTGATTTTGGGGACAGCCTGATTGCTATGGGCTTTCCGCCGGATCGTGAGTTTGCACAACCTGTGAATATGGCCGGACTGCAAAGTATTCTTCCGCAGATTCGTGGTATTCGTGCCGGAGGCGCGGCTGCTCTACATTTAGCTTATGTGGCGGCAGGCCGTGTAGATGGCTATTGGGAAGTGGGCTTAAGCCCTTGGGACTGTGCAGCAGGAGTACTGCTTGTACTTGAATCAGGAGGCAAGATTACGGATACCCTAGGACGTTCATATGATATTGGTACACGCCATGTAGTAGCAAGTAATGGCCACATTCACGAATATTTGGTTTCGTCACTGAAGAATGCTGAAGCAACAGGATATAAGCTTTAGGGAGGACGATACAGCATGAGTGAGAAGGATGATTTGGAACGCAAGCTGAGCGAAATGTTGGTAGATGGTGAGATGGAACAAGGCGATCGTACGGCTAAGGAAATCCGGGAAATCTCACCTAAATATGAAATTCGTATTCAGACTACGCTCGATCCTATTGTGGAAGAAACATTACGTTATCGTAAGATTGGATATGAGCTGGATGACCGTTATGATAAATATCTGGAGCGTGCAGGGCAGAAGTTAGAGTCAGATGAAGATTCAGACAATAATAGCCAGTGATTTGCGAGGGGCGGTTTCCTGAATATAGGAGGCCGCTCTTTTGCGTTGCTATCCTGGATGGTAGAATGGAATTAGAACAATTTGGGAGGGATACGATGCTAGGCAATTGGAAAAAAATTTGGGCAGCTGGCATAAGCAGCCTGCTTTTGTTATCTGCGCTGATTAGCGTAGGAGCAGGCACGGCAAATGCGGCTGACACGACTGCGATACAAGACTCTGGGCAAGATGTCTTTCGCATCGTAGCTCTAGGTGATTCCATTACTGCTGGCTACGAGCCAGGAATGACGGACGTGAATACTAAGCCATACGGCTATGCGGAGAGATTGCTTGAGCAGGGCTGGTATCATGGCAGAAGTGCACTTACTAATTATGGTATTCTAGGGCTGACTACAGCCGGATTACGTAATTACACAGGAGCGATCAAGGATGGTTCAGTGATTACTGCTGAAGGAGTTCAGGCAGGTCTCCCAGATCCACGAATAGAGCAGTTCGTGAAGCTAACTCCGCAGATCGCAGCAGAGCTTAAGGAAGCTGATCTGATTACCATTACGATTGGTGGGAATGATGTAAGCAGTCTGTTCTTGCAGTTCAAGGAGCTGACGGATGCGGATTTCCAAACACAGCTGGACCAGCGGCTAGCGGATTATCAAACAAATGTGAAGGCAGTGCTGGAGAATATTCGTGCGGTAAGTCCGCAAACGACGATTATACTGGCTGATCAATATCAGCCTGCCCCTAAGGTTGCGCTTGGTCAAATGTACAACAGATTAATGACGGCAGCGGGCAAATTTACGGAAGCAGCGGATAGTGTAGCTGCAAGCGTGAACCAAGAGGGAGCGAAGGTGCTTGTAGCTCATGTTGCGGCTAAGTTTGCCGGGGTAGAAGGCTCGCTGACTCATATTATTGGAGCAGGGCAAACTGATTTTCACCCGACGCAGCTTGGATACGAGACTATTGCTAAGGTCTTTGCGGAGTTACAATGGGGAGAGTATCGCGTTCCTACTGTAGCTACAATGGCTACTGCATCGGTACCGATGTCGATTGTAGTGAAGGGCGTGGAGTTGAATACACCCAATAAGCCTATCCTTAAAAATGGCCAGAACTTTTTGGCGCTAAAAGATATTCTAAATGCCGTGGGCGCAAGCGGGAAGTGGGATAACAAAACCTCCAGCGCTACCATCGTGTATGGTGGAAGAACCGTTGTGATCACCATTGGCTCGAAATTTATTAAGGTGAATGGAGAGAACGTGGCTATTGATACTCCAGCTTTTCTGCAAAAGGTAGGCAAGGAGGACAAAACCTACTTACCCCTTGCCGCTTTGGCGACAGGACTTGGATTCGATGTTAATTACAGCAGCCAACTGCGAACTGCTTTCATAAATCCATAAAGCTGCATACTATACATCATAAGAAATTAAATTAAGCCCGTAAGGAAAAGGTGGATGGAATATTGTCTAGTTCAAAATATAATGCTGAATATATCATCACCATGGATGATATAGTGCGGGAGGGTCATCCCGTACTTCGTACCGTAGCACAACCAGTGGAGCTTCCATTACAGGCGGAAGATCGTGAGGCTTTGCAATGTATGCTTCAATTTCTGAAGAACAGTCAGGACCCGGAGATTTCCGAAGAATATAAGCTGCGCTCTGGCGTAGGTCTGTCGGCGAATCAAATCGGACTGGAGAAGCGTATGTTCGCGATGTATCTTACAGACGAGAGAGGGCGGGCTGTAGAGCATGCTTGGGTTAACCCTAAGATCATAAGCCACTCCTTGTCTATGGTGTACTTACCAGAAAGCGAGGGCTGTCTGTCCGTTGATCGTCCCGTGCATGGCTTTGTACCTCGGTATGAAACCGTGAAGGTGAAGGGTTATGATCTGGAGGGCAAGGAGGTTGTCCTTAAATTTAAGGGCTACCAAGCTATCATCATCCAGCATGAAATAGACCATCTCGATGGGATTATGTTCTATGACCGAATTAACAAGGAGAACCCGTTTAAGCTGCCTCAGGGCGTGGAGATCCGGAACTTATATGAGTAGGAGAGTAACTCTGAATTAAAAAGCGGGCGACCTTACAGCGTAAAGCTAATGGTCGCTTTTTTTTACCTATCGGCAAGATTATGATATTTCAAATATTTTACAAATCAATCGAAAGGATGTACCCTTACAATTAATGGATTTAAATTAGTAATAAGAGGAGGCGTTAAATGAACTGGAGCAGAATGCCAATTAGAGGATTCGCCAACGAATACAATGATGAGGTTAAAAAGATTGATGAGCAGATTTTGAGTCTGATTCAGGAACGTAAAGCTATAACAGGCAAGAAACGATTATCCCCTGATAGTAAGCTACTTGAGGAATGGGTAACTAGATTTGAGATGAACACTACTCAGATTGTGCAGCATTTGCATCTTATGAATGAAACTGTACCCAGAAGACAATATTGGGAGGAGCCTGGTTTATTGCTGGGAGTGCTTCCGATTGTGAAGCGGACGGTCGTTGAAGAATGTGAATATATACTTACGCATGCTATGCAGTATGAAGCCTTCAGCATAGTTACTGTGGAAATCAAATATTTAAAAGAAGCTGTAGGACATATCCATCTTCGAACGGCTTTAACGCTTGAAGTGGTGGGTGAGAATGAATATGAAGTGCAGCCGCATGGTGGTCATGGAGGTGGAGCGCATACACAAATGCAATTCTTGGTCGCCCCAACGCTGCCGGAGCATCTGGAGGGTGTAGAGTTTTCACTAGTACCTGGGAGCGAGCAAATGTTAAGACCGTTAATGACTGAGATTACGTTGGACAAGCAGGTGGATTTTACATGAGAGCAGTAGAATATTTGGACTTCCAAACGCTGTTAGCGGATGAAATCCGTAGATAAAGGTGGTCACTATCGCTCACACTCTTACAAAACGCTTCTTTGTTTAACCCCTAGACTATATACGGTGTGTTTCTGCTTTTTGCGGTGTGAGCTACAGAGTTATTAGGGAAAACTCCCTGAAAATAACCTATATTCTCTGTAAATGAACAGAATTAGGGATTTCCTCCCTAAAAAATGGGGTAAGTTCTTTGTTTTCCGCTAAATCAGCTAAATTATAGGGAGGGTTTCCCTAATTATCTATTCAAGCTCCCTAACCCTTGTACTAAACTCCGGGAAGGTCTGGCGATACCTGTTACGCAGCATATAGAAATTGACGCTTGAGATCGGCTGGCTTAAGCTTGCCACAAGCTACAGATGCAGGCCGTGGATGAGTAAAAATGCAGAGCAGCGATCCTCCAATATAGGAGAATCGCTGCTCTTTTAACATTTGCGGTTTATGGGACTGGGACAGCTCCTTAATCTATTCAGCTTTTTTTAGCTTATGAAGCACTGCCGTTTCAAAACAATCTTATTTCTCAGCCGCCATAGCGCGGAAGGATTCTTCAGCTGCGATAAGTGTAGCATCAATATCTGCATCAGTATGTGCTGTGGTCAGGAACCAAGCTTCGTATTTCGAAGGGGCAAGGTTAATGCCACGGTTCAGCATATGCCGGAAGAAGCTGGCGAACAATTCGCCGTCTGTATCCTGAGCCTCGTCATAATTCGTAACCGGATGATTACAGAAATGAGTGGAGAACGAACCACGGATGCGGTTGATTGTCAGTGGAATGCCATGACGGTCTGCAGATGCTTGAAGTCCATCGGCGAGGCGGATTGCAAGCCGATCCATTTCTTCGTATACACCCTCTGCACTCAGAACCTCTAAACAAGCAATCCCTGCAGAGATAGACGCAGGATTGCCCGCCATTGTGCCGGCTTGATATGCCGGTCCAAGTGGAGCTACCTGTTCCATAACATGCTTGCGGCCGCCGTAAGCGCCGATAGGCAGGCCGCCACCGATGATTTTGCCAAGTGCAGTAAGGTCAGGAGTAATGTCCTCATGATTATCCAGCCCCGCATAGGTTTGTGTAGAACCATAATGGAAGCGGAAGGCAGTAATGACTTCGTCATAAATAACAAGGGAGCCATTATCGTGAGCCAGCTTGCAAAGTCCTTCGAGGAAACTAGGCTTAGGCATCACCATGCCGAAATTCCCCACAATCGGTTCAACCATAACAGCTGCGACATCTTCGCCCCATTTCTCCAGCGCCTCTTTCAGGCTGTCCAGATCATTAAAGGGAACGGTGATTACCTCCTGGGCGATACTGCTTGGAACACCGGCACTATCTGGAATGCCAAGTGTAGAAGGTCCGGATCCTGCTGCTACAAGCACCAGATCAGAGTGGCCGTGGTAACAGCCAGCGAATTTTACGATTTTGCTGCGTTTTGTATAGGCACGGGCTACACGAATCGTTGTCATAACCGCTTCGGTTCCGGAATTGACGAAACGTACTTTATCCATAGATGGAATGGCTTCTTTTAGCATTTTAGCAAGTTTAATTTCGAGCTGGGTTGGGGTTCCGTAAAGAACACCATTTTCTGCTGCTGTAGTAATTGCTTTGGTAATATGAGGGTGGGCATGGCCGGTAATGATCGGTCCATAGGCTTGGAGATAATCGATATATTCATTGCCGTCTTCATCCCAGAAGTGAGATCCACTGGCGCGTTTCATAAATACAGGTGCTCCGCCGCCAACGGCTTTGAAGGAGCGGGAAGGGCTATTTACACCTCCAACGATATGCTGGAGGGCTTCGTGATAAAGTTGTTCAGATGTGGAACGATTCATAATGTGATCATCCTTTCGATTGTTGGTGCTCAAGGGAACGGGCGAACAACGGTGTTTTCCGTTGTCCGCCCGTATTATACCAAGTCACAGCTTTGTGTACATGTGAACTTTGCTTGTCAGGCCCTTAATTGGTCCCGGCAGAACTGCTATTGGAGGTGTTCTCCGGTGTAGGGGTTGGTGTTGGCTCAGGACCATTTATGGTATCCTGTATAAATTCTTTTAGCTTCTTTTCGCTACGAATTCCGATAACCTGTGATCCGTCACTTGTAGTCTCCTCAGTGAGCAGATCCATTGGCGGAATTTGCTCACTGCCACCCATACTGCTATTATACCCTACGCTTGCCAGCTTCCACATATCATTAACTGACATATTGGTTTCAATATAAGGCGTAACCTGCGACAGGATATTTGGCAGCTTGACAATGGAGGTGGTGCTGATCAACTTATCAGCCACAGCCTTGAGAAAACCGCGTTGGCGCTCGGTTCGAGTGAAATCGGAGGTAGCGTCATGCCGAAAGCGAACATATTGTAGCGCCATGTTGCCGTCAAGATGCTGATATCCTTTTTTTAGATCAATATCATATTCCGGACCGTCTGCAACGGTTTTGTAGACCATATCTTTTTCGACTTCATAATCCACACCCCCAACGGCATCAACCAGCTTGATGAATCCTTGGAAGTCCGTGTAGACATAATATTGAATTGGGATACCGAGCAGATCGCTGACGGTCTGCATCGCAGTATTAGGTCCATAAATAATCGCTGTATTAATACGTTTCTCGCCATGATCTGGAATCGGAACGTACGTATCTCTCAGTATTGAAAATACACTGATTTTCTTCTTCACAGGGTTAAGAGAAGCGACGAGCATTGTATCTGAACGGGGGATTTCCCCTTTCTTCACACCTCGGGCATCTACACCCATTAATAGGATATTAACAGGCTCTGTACCCTCCCACTTAGGAGGCTCAGGGGTATCGACATCAACGGTCTCTGCATTTTGAAAAGGTGAATCTTCAGTATTCGACATGCTACCAAGCTCATTGTAAATGGTTGTAATGTAGAAAATGGCCCCACCGATAATAAGGAGGAGTATAATGGCCAGCGTCCAAAGCAGCGGTTTCTTTTTTGACTTACCAGTCTTTGCGTGCCTTTTCTTTCTAGGTGGCATTTCTCGTTCTTCCTTTCGCATTCACGTTGACTACATTATAATTTCTTTTGGGGATACGTGCAATTTAGGAATAATTCCCCAATCTTAAGAAGGAGTGGATATATCTTGATCGAAGTAGCTATTGGACAAAAAGTACCCAATTTCACCCTTCCCTCTTCCAATGGGCATGAGGTTAGTTTGAGTGATTTCTTGGGCCGAAAGGTCATCTTATATTTTTACCCTAAAAATATGACACCAGCCTGCACGCAGGAGGCCTGCGAATTTCGTGATGCTTTTGATCAAATCACGGCGGTGGGTGCGGTTGTTCTGGGCATTAGTCCGGACTCTTTGGCATCACACGCTAAATTTACAGAGAAGCATAGTTTGCCCTTTCCACTGCTGTCTGATGAGGATCATAGGGTAAGTGAAATGTTCGGCGTATGGCAGCTCAAGAAACTTTACGGCAAAGAATTTATGGGAATTGTGCGATCTACTTTTCTGATTGATGAGCAGGGGATATTAGTGGAAGAATGGCGGAAGGTACGGGTAAAAGGGCATGTCGCAAACACGATAGCAGGGATAAGCGAATCATAAATTTTACTAATTACTTTTTATAGATGTCTATTACATTTTTAACAGCTTATATAAGGTGTTGTCATGATATAGTTTCCTCATAATTGCTTCAAATTTGGAGCAAGAAGAGGTGGTGGAGTGATAATGCTGCATATTGGGCTTGATATCGGATCAACTACTGCTAAATTAGTTGTCATAGAGCGGGACATCATTGTTTATCAAGACTATGTAAGACATTATAGCGATATTAAAAAAGCGGCCCTCTCTCTTCTGTCTGATGTACGCGACAGATTCCCAGAGAGGGGAGCTAGGCTTACTGTAAGCGGTTCCTCGGGGTTGTCTTTATCCAAATTAGGTGGAGTTCCCTTTATTCAGGAGGTGATAGCCTGCACGAAGGCGATCAGTGCGCTGATTCCGGAATGTGACACGGCGATTGAACTGGGTGGAGAGGACGCTAAGATAATATATCTTCGGGGCGGCATTGAGCAGCGTATGAATACAGCCTGCGCGGGCGGAACGGGAGCGTTCATCGATCAGATGGCAGCGCTGCTGCAGACCGATCCGGCAGGCTTAAATGTTTTGGCGGAGAAGCATGAGCGAATCTATCCCATAGCTTCACGCTGTGGTGTATTTGCCAAAAGCGATGTACAGCCGCTGCTTAATGAAGGAGCACGCCGGGAGGATGTGGCGGCTTCGATCTTTCAGAGTATCGTTAATCAGACGATTAGCGGTCTTGCTTGTGGACGTCCGATTCGAGGACGGGTGGCTTTTCTTGGCGGCCCGCTGACCTTCCTGCCTGCCTTGCGGCAGCGTTTTGCGGAAACGCTGGAGCTGGCGGAGGAGGATATCCTGTTCCCGGAACGCTCACAGTATTTCGTGGCGATTGGAGCTGCGCTCTCCGAAGCTGATCCAGTCGTATTGCCACTTTCAAGCTGGATCACGCGAATTGCGGCGGTTGATTTTACTGCGGATCGAGCTGCGGATGCTGAATTGCCTCCGCTTTTTGAGAATGCCGCTGAGATTGCAGAATTTCGGCTTCGTCACGGCAAAGCCTCTGCAGCGAGATCAGATTTAGCCTTATATCGTGGACCTTGTTATCTAGGAATTGATGCCGGCTCAACCACAACTAAACTCGTGTTAACCGGTTCGGCTGACGAAATTCTCTATACCTTTTATGGCAGCAACAAAGGCAACCCGCTGCATTCGGTCAGCGATGCACTGAAGGAGATCTACCGGGTTCTGCCTGAAGGCTGCCATATCGCAGGATCATATGTGACAGGGTACGGTGAGGGGTTAATCAAGGCCGCTCTGCGGACAGATGGCGGAGAAGTAGAGACTGTTGCACACTATAAGGCAGCTTCCAAGTTCATGCCAGAAGTAGATTTCATACTGGATATCGGTGGGCAGGACATGAAGTGCATCAAAATCCATGGCGGTGCTATCGACAGCCTTATGCTCAATGAAGCTTGTTCAGCCGGTTGTGGCTCTTTTCTGGAGAGCTTTGCCTCTGCCCTCGGACTTGGGATCGAGGAATTTGCCAAAACTGCACTCGAAGCGACTCAGCCTGTTAATTTGGGCTCGCGCTGCACGGTGTTCATGAACTCTAAGGTCAAGCAGGTTCAGAAGGAGGGCGCATCATTAGCGGATTTATCGGCGGGTCTTGCCTACTCTGTGATCAAGAATGCTCTGCAAAAGGTAATTAAAATCCGCAATCCGGAGGACTTAGGGCGAAATATCATCGTTCAGGGCGGTACCTTCTATAATGAAGCTGTATTGCGCGCCTTTGAGTCCTTGACGGGGCGGACGGTGGTTAGACCGGATATAGCTGGCGTAATGGGAGCTTACGGCTGTGCACTGATTGCGCGTGAGCAAGCAGGGGTTAACGGATCCAGTACGCTGCTTGGAGCAGAGGAGCTTGCCAGCTTTAAATATGAGGTCTCCTCAGGCCGCTGTGGCCGCTGTGGGAATAACTGTGCGCTGACGATCAGTCGTTTTCCGGATAAGAGCTTTTATGTGACCGGCAATCGCTGCGAACGCGGCGCAGGAGTCAAAAAAGAGAAAAATGTCCTGCCGAATCTGATGCAGTATAAATATGAACGGTTTTTTGAGTACGAGAGTTTACCGGAAACAGGGGCATGGCGGGGGACCGTCGGGATTCCGCGTACCATGAATATGTTTGAGAATTACCCGTTCTGGCACACTTTTTTCACCAAACTGGGCTATCGGGTGATTCTCTCCCCTAAATCAAGCAAGAAGCTCTTCGAAAGCGGCATGGATACGATTCCTTCAGAATCGATATGTTATCCTGCGAAAATGGCCCATGGACATGTGCAAAGCCTGATCGGTAAAGGTGTCGATTTTATTTTTTATCCAGCGGTGGTGTATGAGAAAAAAGAAGATGAAGCTGCGGATAACCACTTCAATTGTCCAGTAGTCGCCTCTTATCCCGAAGTCATTCGCAACAATATGGATGGGTTAAAGGACAATGGAATCAAGCTTGTCAGTCCATTCCTGACCTTCGATGATATTTCTGCGCTGACCAAAGGGCTGGTGAAGACATTTACCAGCATTCCGCGAGAAGAGATTGCGTCCGCGGTGCAAGCGGGACTTACAGAGGCTGATAACGCCAAAGGTGATGTGCGTACCAAAGGGGAAGAGACCCTTGTGTACCTAGCTGATACTGGAACCAAAGGAATCCTGCTCTGTGGGCACCCTTATCATGCCGATCCTGAGATTAATCACGGGATAGCGGATATGATAACCGGGATGGGACTCGCCGTGCTGACAGAAGATTCTGTCTGCCATCTGGACCACAGCGAAGGGGATGTGGCTGTTGTTAATCAGTGGACCTACCATGCCCGGATGTACCGTGCAGCCCGCCTTGCTGCAGTCCGCTCGGATCTGGAGCTTGTTCAATTGACTTCCTTCGGCTGTGGGATCGATGCGATCACTTGTGATGCCGTACAGGATATTATGGAAAGACATAACAAGGTATATACATTGATCAAAATCGATGAGATCAGCAATCTTGGTGCAGCGCGCATTCGGCTTCGTTCATTGCTGGCGGCAATGCGTGAGCGTGAAAAAGGTAAGGTAGTGCCGCAAAAGCCGCCAAAAGTGCAGGCTAATGTGTTATTTACAAAGGAAATGAAAGAGACCTATACCATTCTTGCGCCACAGATGTCGCCTATTCATTTTGAATTGTTTGAGCAGGTGTTTCGCGATGCCGGATACCGCCTGAAGATACTTGAGACGACCGGACCCGAAGAGACAGAAGAAGGTCTGAGATACGTTAATAATGATGCGTGTTATCCGGCAATTGTGACGATTGGCCAGATTCTGTCGGCGCTGAAAAGTGGGGAATACGATCCGGATCGTACTGCTGTGATTATGTCACAGACGGGTGGCGGCTGCCGGGCTACGAATTATATTTCTTTGCTGCGCAAAGCCTTAAAGGATTCAGACCTTGAACAAATTCCGGTGATTTCACTCAATGCTTCAGGGATGGAAAATCAGCCGGGTTTCCGTATCAGTCTTAAGCTGGCGAATCGGTTGATAGCTGCCGCTTGTTACGGTGATCTTATGATGCGGATGTTAAATCACTTTAGGCCGCATGAGGTTGTTCCAGGAAGTGCTGAAATTCTATTCCGCAAAGGGATGGAGCGTTGCAAGGCAAGCTTATCCAACTTTTCATTCCGAGAATACAAACGCCTGATTCGTGAGATTGTTGCAGAGTTCTGCAAGCTGCCCGTTACAGGTGTTACTAAACCAAGAGTAGGCATTGTCGGTGAGATCCTGATCAAATTTCATCCGGATGCTAATAACCGCATTATAGAGATGATCGAGGCAGAGGGCGGGGAAGCGGTAATGCCGGATTTCCTGGATTTCATTTTCTATTGTGTATATAATCCGATCTACAAAGCTGAGCAATTCGGCAAAAGCAAACGGCTCGGCTATATCAATCCCATGCTGATCTCTTATCTGGAAATTTACCGTAAGCCGATTAAGGTTGCCCTTGAGGATGCGGGGCTGGCTAAAGGACGGGAGAATATTTATGGTCTTGCCGAGAAGGCCAGCCGACTGGTGTCCGTAGGGAATCAGATGGGTGAGGGCTGGTTTTTAACCGCAGAAATGATGGATTTGTTGGATAATGGTGTGAACAACATCGCCTGTATTCAACCGTTCGCGTGCCTGCCCAACCATATCACCGGGCGTGGGATGATTAAAGGTCTTAAGGAATTATATCCGGGTGCAAATATCGTGGCGATTGACTATGATGCTGGAGTTAGCGTAGTCAACCAAGCGAATCGGATTAAGCTGATGATGTCAATTGCCAGCAGCCAGGAAGAGACTAAGCCATCTAATTTAAAACTGCAGGATAAGCCTCAGCAGCAGACTTTACCTGAAAGTTCATACAGCTTAACCTGAGCATTGTTCAGACGAAAAAGCGGGCCAAGGATCTACCTTGGTTCGCTTTTTTTATGCTTTGTGCACTTATGTATGATTTTCATGTTTTTCCTGCAATATAAAATTAACTTTCAGAAAGTTACAGCAAAATATTGACCGAAATTTAGTTAAGGTGTAAAATAGTACGCATGCGAACTATTAGATGGTCTAACTAATTAATTCTTTGGAGGTGAAGATTTGGAAGATAAGGAGCAGCAATTAGATGATATATTCTCCTCTTTTCGCCGGATTAGCCATGCATTTCAGCAGTTGCTGTGGAAGGATGCTGAAGAGCTGGACATCACACCAACACAGTTGATGGTTCTCCGCAAAATATCTGCAAATCCCGATATTGGCATTACAGATCTTGCCGAGCTATTACATTTGGGGAACAGTGCAGCGAGCGGAGTAGTGGACCGGATGGTGAAAGCCGATTTGATCACAAGACAGCGCTCTGAGGTAGATCGGCGTATATACAACTTGGCGATTACTGAAAAGGGCAGAGAGATCAGGGAAAGAAGTAAGCAATCGCTCAGAAGACACTTACTTCCACTATCCAATATACCTGCCGAGGATGCAGGCGAATTACTTAGGATTCATACCGAAATCATTCAGATCTTAGAGCAGGGGAGAGACAAACAGAATTTATGAGTACAATTACAGGTAACGCTGCAGCGGCAACTAAGGGAATACGTAGAGGACCGATTATTGCAGCGCTCTTAATAGGTGCATTTGTCGCACTTTTGAACCAAACACTTCTTAATGTGGCATTGCCGAGCATAATGGACGATCTAAAAATCGCAACGAATACGGCACAGTGGCTAACAACGGGATTTATGCTCGTGAACGGTGTGCTGATACCGATTAGTGCGTTTCTGGTGGAAAAGTTTACGACCCGCCAGCTATTCATCACCGCGATGTCACTTTTTTCGTTAGGTACACTTGTCTGTGGAATCGGAACAGGCTTTGAAATGATCATGGTCGGCAGAGTCATTCAGGCGGTTGGCGCAGGGATTTTGATGCCGTTAATGAATATTGTGTTTCTTCGCATCTTCCCAATTGAAGAGCGGGGGAAAGCGATGGGGCTAATGGCGGTAGCCATGATTTTTGCTCCAGCTGTAGGTCCAACGTTGTCAGGGTGGGTAGTTCAGAACTATTCTTGGCGTGTATTGTTCTTTATCGTTCTTCCGCTGGCTATTCTTTCTACCTTGCTAGGTATGAAAACAATGCAAAATGTAGGGCAAACAACCTCTCCGAAGCTGGATAAAACGGGTGTTATCCTGTCTACCATTGGTTTTGGGGGATTGTTGTACGGCTTCAGTGATGCTGGAACCGATGGTTGGGGAAGTGCAACAGTCATTACCTGCCTCATTGTGGGTGTGATTGCACTGGCTTTATTCGTATGGAGAGAGCTTAAGGCTGAGACACCACTGCTTGAGTTCCGGATTTTCAGATACAATATGTATTCACTCACGACATTAATCAATATCATCATTACGATGGCTTTATATTCGGGTATGATTTTGCTGCCGATTTATTTGCAGACGATCCGTGGCTTTACGCCAATGGAGTCTGGTCTTATGCTGTTGCCGGGAGCCATTCTAATGGGAATTATGTCTCCAATCACGGGGATTATATTTGATAAAATCGGGGCAAGATGGCTGTCTGTGGTAGGCCTGATTATTACGGTAATTACGACCTGGCAATTCAGCCAGCTTACAGACAGTACGACGTATACGCATATGATTATTACTTACACGGTTCGGATGTTAGGCATGTCGATGTTATCGATGCCGATTGTAACGGCTGGACTTAACCAGCTTCCACAGCGTTTAAGCTCGCATGGTACAGCAATGTCGAATACGTTGCGGACGGTCGGAGGCGCGCTGGGAATGGCGTTGTTCGTCAGTCTAATGACCAATAAGACGAAGAGCACAATCACTGATACGCTTATGAGCGGAACGGTTTCGTTAAACGATAAAGCAGCGATGCTTAAGCTTACGCAAGAGGCTACAATTAGCGGGGTTACGCATGCCTTTAACATTGCTACCTGGATCACTGTAGTTGCTTTGGTATTGGCTTTCTTTATTAAAAAGACTTCACCGCAGCCAGACTTCCTGAAGACGGAAGAAGTGCAGCCACAGCAGGACAATCAATAAAAAACTGGGTTAACAAAGAATGGAAAAAGGAGCGTCCTACGAACTGTTATGGTTCCGTAGGGCGCTTCTTTTGTTGTGATGCTATTAGTTAGCTGGAGACACAGCTGCAGGATCGCTCCAACGTTTCAGATGTGGCAGCTGCTCCGCGAGAAGTTTACGGGCAACATTCTCATCCATTCCTTCTTCGACCATATAGCCTGTACAAATGTCAGCCATTTCTTGCAACGTGATGTTAGGCTGTTTGAATGCGCCATTCTCATAGCAGTACACGCAGTAATCTTCGATCTTGTTGCCATTCTGGTCCGTTCCAAGCAATTCCGCCGTAGGCATTGGCATTCCACAGCTTTGACAAATTTTAAGATCTCCTTGCTCTACATGTTCATGTCCCATATTTAACACTCCTTTAAAGGTATGCAAGCTCTCGAGCGCCCGCTTTAAGTTCAGTATAGAACAATAAACCTGACGACATTCCGTCAGGTTTATTGTTAGGTTGTATATTTTGCTGCTATGCCTGCTGCAAGCTGCCCCAGCTTTTGCCGAATATGCGGTGGCTCTAAGATTTCTACATGCATCCCGAAGCTTAGCAGGAAACCATACAGCCATCCATCCTCAGGATAGTTGATGGTAACCTTGTAACCTCCATTACCGTCGGGCAGTAGCTCGGTAGAATCAAACCGCTCTTCCGCTAGATGTTTGCTTTCAGCCTTAAACTGCAAAACGATGGGTGTTGCTGTTGTTACGGTTGATCTCTGATACTCGTTGCTCCAAGGCAGCTCGCTTGCATCCACATCTTTTGCAATAAAAACTTGGGTATTCTTAACGAGCTCTTTCATGCGCAACAGCTTAAATAGACGGAAATCCTGACGATTGAGACAAAATCCATATAAGTACCATGCTTGCCCCTTTAGCACTAAAGTATAGGGCTCTACCGAACGCTGGCTTGTCTGACCCGCAGCATCCACATAATCAAAGTTTACGGTCACGCTTTCCTCAAGTGCTTCTTTTAGAGTGGCAAGCTTTTCTTCCAGAATACGTTGAAGACCCCATGGGGAGAAGTCGATGATGAGCTGAGTTGTTTTGCTGCGGAAGGCGGCGGATTGGGAGGGCGGGATTACGCTGCTGATTTTTTCCATGAGCAGAGTATGTTCATTTCCTCCATAAGACGAGACGCTCTGCAGAGCCGTGAAAATATCCGCCAGCTCACGATCCGTCAAAACATTGCGGTCCAGCCGGTATCCTTCCATAAGCCCGATCCCACCGTTCGCTCCCTGATAGGTGACGATAGGAATTCCGGCTCCATTAATGCTTTCAATATCACGATAAATCGTGCGCACAGATACCTCGAACATATCGGCTAGCTCCTTCGCCTGAATTAGGCGGCGGTTCATTAGCAGGATAACGATAGAGAGCAATCGATCTATTTTCAAAAGACAATTCCTTCTTTCCCGGAGATTTCCGTGAAGTAATGCTGTATTTCATCTTAGCAAATCCTTGAAAATAAAGCATTGTCATAAATTAATGATTCGATTAATATCTAATTAGATATATGTATAAATAGATGAGATGAGGTTTATTTTATGAATAATCACTCAGCTGTTGCGATGTTTAGGAGTCATAAGGGATATTCACGATTGTTCACAGCCGGCTTGATCAATGGAATTGGTGATCGTTTTACTAGCGTTGCAGTACTAGCGCTGGTTCTGCAGTTGACGGGATCAGGCATGGCGGTAGGGATTTCGTTAGGTGTGAGACTGTTTCCTTATTTATTTCTGGCCCCGCTTGGAGGCATACTTAGCAGCAAAATTCCACGCAAATATATCATGATAGCTACAGATATGCTGAGGGTCCCAGTAGCCTTAGCCTTTTTATGGGTGGATGGGGAGGAGAAGCTGTGGTTGTTATATATGGCAAGTTTTTTACTGGCAGCGGGCGAAGCCATTTACAGCCCTGTTCGTAAGTCCACTATCCCCTTGCTCGTCACCAAAGATTCTCTGCTGACCGTCAACGGACTAGAGCAGTTAATGAGCGGCTGCGTGCTGATCCTTGGAGCGTTCAGTGGAGGGGTGGTGTCGATGTGGTTTGGTCCGGAGGCAGCATTCATTATGAATGCAGTGTCTTTTTTAATCGCAGCGATGTTAATTTACGGTATCGATTTTCCACAACATTCGGAAATGGTGACGGTGGCTAAGAAGGCTACATATTTTCCTGAGGGGGACTTAGAAAAATCCGATAAAGAAGCACAATACGGTCGGCTGCGTGCTCTGGGAATGGTAATTGGCGGAAGCTTAACGTTGCAGGTCATTTTCGGTTATGAGCTGTTGGTGCCGTTGCTAAATGGTCTGGATAATGTACTGATCAGTGTCTATGCGATACAGGTATTTCACGCGGGGGATATTGGAGTGGGGGCATTTTATGCGGCGCTTGGCATCGGTCTTAGCCTTAGTTTTTTTACCTCACGTTATTTAAAAAAGGGGCTGCTGATTGTAGCCATCGGAGGGCTTTTACTAGAAGGTGTATTATTGATGGGCATCAGTGTCAGCAATCATTTTGCGGCAGCATTTATGTTATACATCCTGCTGTCATTTGCCGGGGGGACGGGGAATGCCTGTCTGGATACGCTCGTTATGCAGGAAACCCCATCTGCTATGCAGCCCTTTGTGTTTGGTCTCCTGTCTGCAGTAGGAAATACGCTGCTGGGATTATCTATGCTGTTCGCCGGGTGGCTATTAGAAGGGGTGGAACCAAGAATGGTAGGGTTTGCTGGGGGAGCGGGATTTGCCATAGTTGCGCTTTTACTCGCAGGATACGCGGGGGTACGCAGCAAGAAAAAACGTACTTAAAAAGGGCGGTGGCTTCACCGTCCCTTGGAAGTTTTTTTAACCTGAGTCTGTAGCTTAATGGCAGCTTTGCGCGGGAACAGGCGGATGCTTATCTTTTTGCGGTAGCGATACAGGATTACAAGGGCAGCTATAGCTACACCGCCAGAGATAATCCATAGTGCATATAACTCGAATAAATGGAAAATACCCATCCACTGCGGACCAAATACCCGTCCTATGCCAAGAAACAGCACTACCCAGAATAATGCTCCACTATAAGCGTAGAGGGCGAATTTACGGAAGGGCAGCGCAACTATACCAGCAAAATAGCCGGTAAAGTGACGAACGCCTGGAATAAAATATCCGATGGAAATAAGGATACTGCCGTATTTCTCGAACCATTTTTGCGTTTTATCCAGCTTGGCAGGGGAGAACAGCAACCACTTTCCGTATCGCTGGATGAAGGGCATTCCGGCTTTTAAGCCGACAAAATAGGTGAGGGTCATCCCCGCTGTGGTCCCAGCAAACGCCACTAGAATCAACGTTATGAAATCAAGTCTTCCCGTATAGGAAAGAAAACCTGCAAAAGCCATGGTAGTTTCTCCGGGAAACGGCAAGGCAACAAATTCGAGCAGCAATCCAAAAAATAATACGCTATATCCATATTTGCTGAATAATTCTTGTATAAAGTTCAGCATTTCCATAAGATTCTCACTCTCCAAGGGGCAGTTGCCTTATTCTATTTTGAAGCTTGTCTTCATACAATCTACCAAATGGCTTTTGAGCCAATAGAATGCTGGAGGTAGAGAAGATGAAAGGTAACAAAAACACTCACGGCCGCCGAAACTTGATAAGCGGATTGCTTGTTATGGTTGTAATCGTCATCGTAATGCTGGGATGGAACGCAGGGGAGAGTGTAGATTCTTGGATGAATCGTTCATTACATTCCGCAAGCGCGGAGTCTGTCTCTGTTAAGAATAATCTCCCGTTAGTGGCGATGCAAGAATTGCCTCCTAAAGCAGAGTCCATTGTGACTGCTTCTCCAGAAGTTAAATTGAATTCCAGTACGGCACAAGTATCCAAGGTGTCGACAACATATTCAGCAATTGCGGCCGCAAAGAAAGCTTCAAAAACGGTCTATATTACATTTGACGACGGACCGAGTGACAATACCTTCAACGTTCTAAAAATTTTACAGCAGCAAGGTGTGAAGGCGACCTTTTTTGTCCTTGGTAATCAAGCGAAAAGCCATCCAGAGCTAATTAATGCCATATGGGAACAAGGACATGCTATTGGCAATCATACCTATAATCATAATTACCATGATTTATATAGTGGATTCACTGAATTTTGGAGCCAGATTAAAAAGACCGAAGAAATTGTTCGGGGCATTACAGGGGTTCGCCCACAACTTATCCGCGCCCCGGGCGGAACCTTTGATCACTTTGATAATACCTACTTCAATTTGTTGAAGCAAGCCGGTTATATCGTTACGGATTGGACGGTGGACAGCGGGGATTCTAAACGCAAAGGGGTACCGGCGTCAGAAATCTTAAAAGAGTCAACCGCAGATCTGAAGTCCTCTCGGGTTATTCTGCTGCTGCATGATGGCGGCGGCCATCAGGAGAGTGTTAAAGCACTGCCTGATATTATTGCGCGTTATAAGGCTGCTGGGTACAGCTTTGGCCTTTTAGATGAGACGGTGGAGCCTGTACAATTCAGAGTCTCCTCAAAAGCAAATAGCTTGGGCAGAGTGAAACCTTCGGAAGCTTGGATCACCTCGAATATCATACCGAATGCAGAGCTGTTTGCGCCCGGCAAACCTTTGGTGCTGGAGGTTGGAAAGCTGGAGACGAAGCTGGCGCCAGGTGAATATGCTCTGCAAAAAGGGAAATATATGGTGCCACTTCGCGCTGTGATCGAACGGCTGGGAGGGCAGATTAGTTGGGATGCGGGCAGTCGCAGTGGGAAGATTGCCTGGAACGGCAAAGATATCATCGCGGATGTGGCGAACAAGGAACTCCTGTTAAATCTTCCTGATCATATTCAAAAGATAAACGGTGCCAGTGTGGAGATGATTGGCGGTTCTATCTGGGTATCGCTGCGTGAGCTGCTGGAGACAGCCGATCATCCTCCTTTAAATATAAGCGTGACGGAAGGTGAGCGCCGGGTAATAGCCTTCTGAGATTTAGCGCTCAGGCAGTTTTTTTAAAAGAAAAAAACAATGTCTGGGCACCCTTTTTCATGGGAAGAATAGATAGTAATAAGTTCCTCAGCTGGGAACAAGTCTAGACCCAAAGGAAGGGTGTTCGTTCCATTGTCCTCTTCAAAAAAAGTAGAACACAAATTAAATAACAAGACTGAAAGAGTTAGAAGCTATCCGCGTAGCCGTAGTGCGTTGGCTGAATGGTTGCGGATGCTGGCTGTGGCTGGAATTATAGGTGTTTTATATGCATGGCGCGGAGGCGCATCACTCTTATTTCTGCTGATCGCTGTAGGCGTTATCATGGTTGGCGGACTGATTGTTCAACTTTCAGGTCCACGGGCGATAAAGATTGAACGGACAATCACTCCAGTAAGACCGATAGCTGGAAGTACATTGCTTGTGAAGGTGCGGGTGAATTTCTCTGCCCGGCTTCCACTGCCATGGCTGACTATCGCTGATTTTTGGGGGGACAGAGGACATCACAAGCTACTGTTTCCGGGATTCAGACGCTCTTTTGAATACACCTACCTTCTTGAGAATATGCCGCGGGGACATCATCATTTGCAGGGCTGTAGAGTAACCTGGGGAGATTTGCCCGGCTGGTTCACAGGCCGATCTGAGCCTGCTGAAGAGCATAGCGTTAAAGTGCTGCCAGCCCCCCTATATTATGGCGGAGCAGTCCCGGACAGCGGCTTTATTAGCGGTAATTCGCTCTATTCCAGAAGGGGAAGAAGCAGCAATGATGAGACCATGGAATCGCGGGAATATGAGCCCGGTGATCCGCTTAGCCGAATTCATTGGAAGAACAGCGCCCGGCTAGGAAATCTGCAGAGCAAAGTTCCAGAGCGTGAAAAGGCAAGAATGAGCTGTATCGTGTTGGCTAATGATCCCAAAAGCTATGAGATTCCAGCCAATGCACTTACACCTCGTGGCAGTCGGGAGGAGCAGCCTCCGGTATTTGAGAAGGCAGTGTCAACGGCGATGGGGCTGATGCTCTTTGCTGAGCAGTCAGGTGCTTATGTCCAGTTATTTAGCGGAGGCTGGCCGGAAGGAATGGCTAGGCATGAAGGACTGGGTAAAATCCCAGGGAGAGTGCTGGATATTCTAACTGATATTTCTCCGAATGGAACAAGAACCCTGTCCGAGCTGTTGGAGGATGCTTCTAGAGGCTGGATTCCGGGAATGACCGTTGCTATAGTGACCGGAAGATTAGAGGAACAATCCGCTAAGGTTATCGCTAAATTCTTAGTGCAAGGTGTAAAAGTTGAGCTCTATTATGCTTGGGATCAGCCAGCTCCGCTGCCTGCTGAGGTAATGCTGCAGGAGATCCGCCAGCCTGTGCGGGGAACGGTCGGGGATAGTCTGGGTCGTCTGGGAGCACGGATGTTTTGTCTGGATGATGCATTGCCAGCTTACAGGCTCAGGGAGGTAGAGTACCATGAATCATCCGGAAAACCAACGCTACGGTAAGCGGATACCGGGTGACACAAGCTTCTCTATGAATGAGCACAGTGGGAAGGAACCAAAGCAGCTCCATTTGGAAAAACTGGAGAACAGTCATGCCGGTAAACAGAGAAAGATACCTCTGTATTATCGCATGCTGTTCTCTTTGGCTATTTTGGGGCTGTTTTTAGAATGGCTGCTCCCTTTATATAGAACGACTTCATTGGAAGATACTGCTAGATTGCTGCAGATTCTGATGATTTCTGCTGCCGTGCTGTTGATGTGGGGAATCCTTCAGATTCCCGGGTGGCTATTGCTAAGTATCCAATGTTTGATGATCGGCACAGCTTGGCTATATCTATGCAGCGAGAGCGTAGGGACAGGATGGCTGGGCATTTATGCAGTAGAAATTCCAAATGATCTGATTTTGCTCTTTTCCGGGCATGTTTCTCAGCTAAGCGAGATCAGCAGACTTTTGATTTTGATTGTTGGCTGGGGGCTGCTGGTATCTTCGGTGCAGCAGCTTGCACTTTTCAGAGGTAGTACGCTGCTGTTTACAGCGGTGACCCTCATTTATCTATTAGTTCTGGATATTGGCTTTGGCGTTAATACGACAACGGATGTTGTAATATCAGTCGGGCTTATTGTATGGATGCAAGCAATGAGTGGTTTGCTCCGTCTGCGGGAACGGGTGGGCAGCATTCACCTGCCGTATGCCCGATGGGGAGTTTTGGCATTAGCAACTGCTATATTCGTCATGATGACAGCATGGTTTGGTGGGCAGGTATATGAAGTACGACCGCCTAACCAAACTACACTCCAGTCAACCTTTGAAAAGCTGCAGGAATGGGCTTCGGGCCATATGCCGGAAGATAATGAGGCTATACCTGCAGGAACAACAGGGTATAGTACAAATGATGGAGAACTGGGTGCTCCATTATCACGCAATACCGAGCCAGTCTTCACAGCATTGACCAGCCAGCGTACCTATTGGCGCGGGGAGAGCATTGCCTATTATGACGGTCGCCGTTGGATCAGAGGGGGTGAGGAATTTACTCCGCTTAACTTGTCCAGCCTGCCTCAGATTCCGGCGACGGTAACCACTACTAATGGGGGGCGGACTTTGCAACAGCGGATACAATTTGCCAGCCCCTCTTCCGGCGGAATTCCTGTATTCAATGCGGGCACCCTAACAGATGTTGAGACAGTTCAACTATCCAATGGCAGCCAGCTTGGTTATGTTCTGGCGAATAAGGACAGGGATACCTTTCGTCTGCCAGATTCGGTGGGGTCAACTCGGATCACTGAGTATATAGTTGATTCTATACTTCCCGAGAGTAATCCAGTACTGCTGCGCGGTTTGGGTGACGCTGATCCACAAGAAATAAAGAATAAATACTTGCAACTGCCTGATTTATTACCTGAGCGAGTGAAAGCTCTGGCAGAGAAGCTCACAGCTTCCTCGGGCAACCGATATGACTCCGCAACCGCCATTCGGGATTATTTGCAAAACGGGTATTCTTACACGCTGGATACCATGGTTCCGCCAGCTGGGGCTGATTTTGTGGATCATTTCCTGTTTGAGACCAAACAGGGTTACTGTGTGCATTTTGCCACAGCGATGACCGTATTGCTGCGAAGCACAGGTATTCCAGCGCGGTATGTTCAAGGCTACGGACCTGGAACCCAGCAGGAGGAAGCCATGCCGGCGAAGTATTTAGTCACCCAAGGGGATGCGCATGCTTGGGTAGAGGTTTATTTTGCCGGCGCAGGTTGGGTTCCTTTCGATCCGACGCCGGGTCCTGCGCTTGCGGCTGGCTTCCCTGCGCCGGCACGGCCTGCTGCCGCAGCAGTCGCACCGCAAGCAACGCGCAGCGCGGAACTGCCCGCCCTGCCGCTGGCGGGCGGGCCCTTTTCAGCGCCGCTCGCTGCCGCGGCGCTGCTTCCCGCCGCCGCTTGGCGCTGGCGGCGCAGCCTGGCTCTGCTGCTGGCCGCGCGTCGCGGCAGCAGCTTGAGCCGTGAGAGGCAGCTGCGCGCGGCCTCTCTGGCTTGGCACGGGCTGGCGGAGCGGTTTGGACCGCCGCCGCCCGGCGTTACTGGCAGGGAGTATGTGGACTCCCTGCGGATTTACGATGCCGGACTAGATGTAGCCGTCCGGCAGTTTGTCCGCCAGTGGGAGACCCTGGCGTACGCGCCAGCTTCGGCCTCCACAGCCGTGATCTCTGCCCGCGACAATCCCGTAGACTCCGCTCCCGCCCTTGGCGGCGAACCTGCGGCTTCTGATGCGGCCGCGTTTATTCGCGAATGTCTGCTCATTACCTTCCGTTTAACATAAACGGCTAAGAACGCTTAGATCCGCTATCTAATTTATGCCATAGCAAGGAAGGTTCTGCATGAAGTTTTATCACTCTCTGATTATGAGAGGCGTGTCCTCCTTTCCTTGACGATGAGAATTAACCATGAGTATAATGAATCCAATAATCAAGGGAGGCACGTAATGAACAAGCCAAATGAAATTATCGTCGTTCTCGATTTTGGGGGACAATACAACCAACTTATCGCGCGCAGAATTCGGGACCTGGGAGTATACAGCGAACTTTTGCCGTACAATACGCCAGTTGACAAGATTAAAGCACTTTCGCCTAAAGGAATTGTCTTCTCCGGCGGACCTAGCAGTGTATACGCTGAAGATGCACCACACGTAGATCCGGCTATTTATGATCTAGGAGTGCCGATCTTCGGTATTTGTTATGGGATGCAGCTGATGGCTCATCAGCTTGATGGTAAAGTAGAACGTTCGGCTAAACGGGAATATGGTAAAGCTGATGTTGACTTTGCAGAAGGAACTGCTTTAGTTGCAGGATTGGAGAACCGCCAGACTGTATGGATGAGCCACGGTGACCATGTAGTTGAGCTTCCAACAGGCTTCAAGCTGGATGCAGGTACAGAAAGTGCTCCAATTGCAGCAATGAGCAACGCGGAGCGCAAACTGTTCGCTGTGCAATTCCACCCAGAAGTACGTCACTCCGTTCAAGGTAACGAGATGATCTCGAACTTCTTATACCAAGTTTGTGGTTGCGACGGCAAATGGACAATGGAATCGTTTATCGATGAAGCCGTTCAAGATATTCGCAATCAAGTCGGAGATAAAAAAGTACTCTGCGCTCTTAGTGGCGGAGTGGATTCTTCCGTTGTGGCTATGCTTATCCACCGTGCAATCGGAGATCAATTGACCTGTATGTTTATTGACCACGGCCTTCTGCGTAAAGGTGAAGCAGAAAGCGTTATGGAGACTTTCGTAGGCAAATTCGATATTCATGTAGTGAAAATCGATGCACGCGATCGCTTCATGAGCAAACTTGCAGGTGTTGAAGACCCTGAGCAAAAACGTAAAATCATTGGTAACGAGTTTATCTACTGCTTCGACGAAGAGTCAGCTAAGCTCGGAGATTTTTCATTCCTTGCACAAGGTACGCTTTATACGGATATCGTTGAGAGTGGAACAGCTACAGCGCAAACCATTAAATCCCACCACAATGTGGGCGGCCTGCCAGAAGATATGAAATTCAGCTTGATCGAGCCGCTAAACACCTTGTTTAAGGACGAAGTTCGTAAACTCGGTGAAGAGCTTGGCATGCCACGTGCGATCGTATGGCGTCAGCCTTTCCCAGGTCCAGGTCTTGCTATTCGTGTCTTGGGTGAAGTAACAGAGGACAAGCTTACCATCGTTCGTGATTCTGACTACATTCTGCAAGAAGAAATTGCTAAAGCGGGATTAGACCGTGAAATTTGGCAATACTTCACTGCCCTGCCTAACATGAAGAGTGTCGGAGTTATGGGTGATGCTCGTACGTATTCCTACACAGTAGGTGTTCGTGCAGTAACTTCCATCGATGGCATGACCGCTGACTGGGCACGTATCCCATGGGATGTTCTTGAGAAAATCTCTGTACGTATTGTCAACGAAGTTGAGAATGTAAACCGCGTAGTGTATGACATTACTTCGAAACCACCTGCAACCATTGAGTGGGAATAGCATATAACAATAAGAAACCTGCAGCTCCTTATTTATTAAGGGACTGCAGGTTTTTTTATTAACCGTGAAGCTTGTGACGGACCCTATATAGCAACTTTAGAGAATGTGATAAACTGGGAAAAATATACTTACAGGAGCCATTAGAATGGGATTCTCACTTATTGGAACACTAATAGCTATGGTTATTCTTGCCCCAAGTTTACTGATGATTAAGTTTCCGCCCGATCATGTTCCCAGCGGTTTAAAAGATGCCGGCATCGTCTACACCCTTTTGGAGAGAGTAGGGCAGTTGGGGTGTATAGCCATTCTTGCGATTTCAAAGGATAACTTTGAAAATGTAGAATTCGGGATCTGGGCTGCACTTATCTTTGTGTTTATCACGATTTATTACGGTTTATGGATTCGTTATATGGTTAAGGGACAGCAATTCAGATTATTATGGGCTCCATTATTGTTTCTTCCGATTCCCATGGCAGTTCTCCCTGTTTGTGCATTTGGATTTGCGGCTATATGGGGCAGATCTTTCTGGTTGGGTATTGCAGTGATTTGTTTAGCTATAGGGCATTTTGCTAATTCTTGGCATAGCTATCAGTATTCCAAAGGGCAATAAGCCAGGGAACATCGAAATTGTTTTATAGGGAAAAATACCCATTTGATAAGGCTTTTGATAGTTAATAAGCTGCATGATTTAAAGGATTTTGGGGTTGAAGTTAAAGATAAAATTGTATGAATTACGAACAATAGAAAAAATAAAGTCGAAAATGTTCGCTTTTTTCATTGACAACTTATGTGATGTCCACCTAAAATGATAAAGCACAACAACATAATTCTTTCGTATATTTCCGGGAATAGGCCTGGAAGTTTCTACGAGGTCACCGTAATGACCTGGCTACGATTAAGAAGAGCTGAGCAACCCGTATTGTCCTGAATCTAGGGCTATAGTCATGGGTGCTACTCTTTTTTTCGAGCCGGTGTCGATCAGATACCGGCTTTTTGTTGCTGTCAGCCACAACATACCTTAGGGGGAGAACAATTTGAATCGGTTTTTCAAGTTGAAAGAGAACGGCACTACAGTACGTACAGAGATAATGGCCGGCTTGACTACGTTCATGGCTATGGCTTACATCCTGTCGGTTAATCCGAGCACATTAACAGCATTTGGCCGCATCGATATGGGCTGGTACTCTGTATTTCTAGCGACTGCGCTGGCAGCAGGTATTTTCACCATTGCAATGGGCGTGTTTATAAACTTTCCAGTAGCATTGGCACCAGGTATGGGACTTAATGCATACTTTGCTTCCGTAATTTTGTCTTCTGCAACCTCAGAACATCCATTCACTTGGCAAATGGGTCTGACCGCAGTATTTATTTCCGGTTTGATCTTCATCCTGCTTACGGTTACCCGAGTGCGGCAGATCTTACTGACAGCCATTCCTGACAGCTTGAAGCATGCCATTACCGTAGGTATCGGGATGTTCATTACAATCCTTGGGCTTAAGAACAGTGGTTTGATGACGATTGGTGTCGAAGCTGGTAAAGATATTTCCGCCAATACATTCACAGATGTCCTATCCTTTGAAACAATTATTCATATGGGTAGCCTAGAGAACACTGATGTACAATTGGTAATTATCGGATTGCTTCTTATTTCCATCCTGATGGTACTGCAAGTTAAAGGTGCGATTTTATTCGGTATCTTGGGTACAACCCTCGCGGGTATACTGATGGGTGTAGTTGATTTTGGCTCTTTGTCCAGTCCGACAACCCCTTGGGTGCCTGACCTGACGCAATTGAACTTTTTCGAATTTGACTGGGATGGAATCCTGCACACCGGTATTGTTTCAGCAATCGCAACATTCACTTTTGTAGAATTGTTCGATACATTTGGTACACTTGTAGGTACTGCTCAACGCGCTGGTATTATGGACAACCCTGAAGAAGGTAACAAACGTGTAGGTAATGCAATGTTTGTCGATGCCATCGCTGTAGCTGGTGGTGCGGCATTGGGTACTTCCACTACTACTGCTTTTGTAGAAAGCGCGGCAGGTGTTGCTGAAGGTGGACGTACAGGTCTTACAGCTGTAACAACGGGTGTGTGCTTCTTGCTTGCGTTATTCCTTGCACCAATAGTGGCTCTGATCCCTGGATCTGCTACAGCCGCAGCATTGATTGTCGTAGGTGTGCTCATGGCACAATCGATTCGCGAAATTGATTTTCAAGATATGGTTGTTGCGATTCCAGCGTTCCTTACTCTAGTAATCATGCCTTTCACTTATAATATTGCTAATGGTATTTCCTTTGGTATCGTAACTTATGTAATCCTTGCTTGTGTAGCTAACCTTGCTGGCAAGAAAAAATACGATATTCACTGGATGATGTGGGTACTTGCTATTCTGATTATTCTCCGTTATGTATTTCTTGGTAGTGCGGGCTAACTCATATATAGCATACAGATGTGCATTCAACGGCTCCTTCATAACTGAGGGGGCCCTTTTTTTATATTTTTGTTGGCACTTAACCATTCAGGCTAGTCTATGTTTCTAGCTTTTCATCATCTATGATTTAGATTATATTGTTGAAGAGGTGATGTTCAGGACGAGGCAGCCTTGGCGTTAGAGTCCAATTTGTTCCCTCCTTGATCCTGATCTCTGTTGATTTTGTACTGAAAATACTTCAAACCCCTAGGTGGTCCTATGGTCTTACCATTTTGTTAGTTCTCTCGCTTTATGCTGATAGAATGGCCTGTTTTTTTGCTCCGGTATTTGCTTTAGCCACTGCGATTCTTCTATTCTATATAAGAGTCTATATAAGAGCCTTGAAGCTTAGAGCGATCCTATGGAATGGAATATTGTGGATGGAAGGGTCTGCGATCCAGATAAGGTTAACATACCCTATATTTATATGCTCTTTTATGAGAAAATCAATCCAAATGATTTCTTAGCAACGGTGAAATACACTAATTCGGGAGTTGTTTTTCAGAAGGGATATGCTTTTGGCTGGACTAAGATGAATATAGGACGAGGTGAGGTTGGGACGATGATCAAGAGTACACGTGCGGCCGTAATGACTGTATTGATGCTGTTATTGTTTGTGCTTCCTGTAACAAGCATTTATGCAGAGGGGAATCTATTGCAGAACCCTGGCTTTGAGGAGGGGGGAGATGATGCGCCTTCTAACTGGACTAAGGATATGTGGATTTCAGGAGATAATTCAGGCCTACTTTCAATCCAATCGGAGGAAGTTCATTCCGGCAGCAAGGCGGCAGTCATTGAGAATATCGAGCCCAATCATTCGAAATGGGTGCAGACGATTGAGGCTACGCCGAATAGTTATTATAAAATCTCTGGATGGATCAAAGTAGTAAGTACAGCAGGGGAGGGAATGGGCGCCAACATTCTTGCCGTTGGAGTAGGCGGGGGGTATCCCAGCGTAACTGATACGGCAGGTGAATGGCAGTATCTTGAATATATCGGCCAGACAGGACCGGAGCAGAAGTCATTTGGCATAGGCGCAAGTCTGGGCGGCTACTCTAGCTTGATTCAAGGTAAGGCTTATTTTGATGATTTTGCTGTAGAAAAATTAGACGCGGCTCCTGAAGGGGCTAACGTCATTTCGCTGGATAGTTCAGCGGTTAGTCCAGATGCCGGCGACAAAAAGGCAGACACTCCACATAAAGTATCTCCAACTAAGATGTTGCTGATTTCAGCGCTGTTTAGCGTGTTTTTTGCAGTGCTTTATACTAAGGCATTCCGTAGTGAGAAGCTTATGAAGCAGCCTGAGAATATTTATTCCAAATGGCTGAGCATTGCCATCGGAATTGCTTTTATCCTGAGAGTGTGGATTGGTCTTACCGCGCAAGGATATCAGAATGATATGAATACCTTTATTTCTTGGGGACAGCGTATGGTGGATTTAGGCCCAGGCAAATTTTATGAAGAAGGTTATTTTGCCGATTATCCTCCTGGCTATTTGTACATATTGTACGTGCTTAGCGCCATTCGTGGCGTTTTAGGATTCACTCAGGGCTCAGGTGGAGAGAATTTGCTCTTCAAGCTCCCTGCGATCCTTTCTGATTTGGTACTCGGCTACTTCATTTATCAAATGTCACGCAAAAAACTCGGCACAGGAATAGCTTTCGGCTTAATGTTGTTGTTTCTGTTTAATCCAGCGGTACTTATTAATTCAGCGGCTTGGGGACAAGCAGATTCATTCTTTTTGATCTTCCTGCTGCTCAGTATCCATGGCGCTGCGAACAAAAAGTTTGTCCGCTCCGCAATTTTGTTTGCCTTAGCGACGCTAATTAAACCGCAAGCGTTGATATTCACGCCGGTATTGTTGTTTGCTTTTTATCATCACCGCGCTTGGAAGCAGCTTGGATTCGGAGCTTTGTATGGATTAGGGATCTTCGGATTGCTTGCGGCACCGTTTTTCTGGAATAACGGAGGTCTGGTAGGGATTATTGATCTTTACAAGAGTACGTTATCTTCCTATCCGTATTCTTCAGTGAATGCATTTAATCTGTATGCACTGACTGATCCGATGTGGTCATCCCTTGATCTAACCTGGCTTGGCATTCCATACCGTGTATGGGGCTTCATATTTATTTTAGTGGCTGTAGCTGTTGCGGCATTTTATTCCTTTAAAAAGGATCGCTTGGATCTGACCAAATCCTATTTTATCGGGATGGTGCTTATAGTAGTGGTCTTTGTGCTTGGCACCAAAATGCATGAACGTTATATGTTCCCTGCTCTTATTCTTTGTTTGTTTACTTATATAGAAAGTCGGGACCGCCGCTTTTTATCGCTATTTCTCGGATTCAGCTTAACGCAATACATCAATGTGGCGTACACCTTATCCCACCTGAATGCAGATGTTAGCCCGGGTGCAGACGGAATCGTATTAGTGACTGCTATAGCTAATCTAGCATTGCTGCTTTATATGCTGAATATCGGATACGATGTGTATGTCCGCAAGGGAATAAAACCTCTTCCAGCGCCAATTACACCGGAAGAACAGTATGAAGAAGATTTGAGAGTTGTCGGGCAAATTAAACCGCATCAGAAGGGAGGGCGATTTAACGATGAAGTTTAAGCGTATAGATTGGATATGCATAATAGCTATCACGGCCGTTTACGCAGCGCTTGCTTTATATAATCTTGGCTCTACTAAATCTCCAGAGACCTTATGGGAGCCTGCTGCCAGTGGTGAAAGCTTCTATGTAGATTTGGGGCAGAGTAAACCATTGGAACGGGTCAATATCTTTGGTGGCGTGGGAACGGGTAAGTTCAAGCTGGAATTCAGCGACAATCCTGAGGTCTGGAGCAGTCCGATGGATGTCAGTGAGGATGTCGGGAATGTCTTCATCTGGAAAAGCCAACCCCTGAACGTTACAGCGAGATATGTGAAGTTAACAGTTACCTCTCCAGGGTTCACTTTGAACGAAATGGCCTTTTATGAGCAGGGGGGAGAAAGAATCCCCCTTCCTATTGCCGGTGTGACACCGGATGCTAACGCAGTACCTAAAAGAGGAGCAGCGGCCAATCTTTTTGACGAGCAGGCGCTCATTCCGGAATATTCTAACTTTATGAATAGCACTTATTTTGACGAGATCTATCATGCGCGAACAGCTTATGAATATACACACGGGATAGTGCCTTACGAGAATACGCATCCACCGCTTGGCAAGCTTTTGATTGCCATAGGTATGGAGCTGTTCGGAGTCAATCCATTCGGCTGGCGTATTATCGGAACCTTGTTCGGAGTTGCCATGTTACCTCTTATATATGTAATGGCGCTGCGTTTGTTTAAGAAAAGCAAATACGCCGCCCTCGCGGCAGGATTGTTTGCGCTGGATTTCATGCATTTCACACAGACAAGAATCTCCACGATTGACGTATACGGAGTATTCTTCATTATGTTGATGTTCTATTTTATGCAGCGGTATTACACAATGAATTTCTACAAGCAGCCTTTAAGAAAAACATTAATTCCGTTATTCTGGTCTGGCTTATTCTTCGGAATCGGCGTAGCTTCGAAATGGATTGTGCTCTATGGAGGAGCAGGGCTGGCCATTATGCTGGCTATCTCCCTTTTTGAACGCTACAGAGAATACCAAGCCTCCGGACGCCTGCTGGCAGAGGGGAAGATTAAAGACAAGGAATTGCTGGGCACCTGTCGTGAAGCAGTAGATTCTTTTTGGAAAAAGACTATTATTACGTTGGCTAGTTGTATCGGGTTCTTTGTAATTATTCCAGTAATTATTTATAGCTTATCTTTTGTGCCGGGGTTATCTGCATCAGCAGAGGGCTTCACTATAAAAGGTTTGATTGATTCCCAAAAGAATATGTACAACTACCACAGCCAGCTTGTAGCTACACATCCTTTTGCTTCCTCATGGTGGCAATGGCCGTTTATGAAGAGACCGGTCTGGTTCTTTAGCGGCGGTGAAGGTTTGCCGGAAGGTCAGGTCAGCAGTATAGTGACTATGGGGAATCCGCTTATCTGGTGGACGGGTATTTTTGCGATGTTGGCAACGCTGTGGATTACGCTGAAACGTAAAGATAAGAACCTCTACATGATCTGGATCGCCTTCTTCTCGCAATATGTTCCGTGGATGCTTGTCCCAAGAGAAACATTTATTTACCATTATTTTGCTATGGTGCCATTTATGATTCTTGGTATTGTATATATAATGAAGTTGCTGGATAGTAAATTCCCTGAGGCCCGTTACGTACAGTATGTCTATGTAGCTGTTGCTTTGCTGCTCTTTATTGCTTTCTACCCGGTACTGTCAGGGATGCAGGTCAGTGGAGATTACGTGAAAGATATGCTGCGTTGGTTCCCAACTTGGGTTTTCTAGGATTTAATAAAAATCTATAAAATAAGTTTATGCATGCAGCGTTATTATGAAGTGTAGATGGATGTAACGCTCCAAAAAGCTTGTAGGAGGAATAAAGGTGAAAGCCAGATATAGTGTGATTGTACCCATGTTCAATGAGGAGCAAGTAATTAGCCATACTTATGAACGTTTGAAAAAAGTAATGGACGAGTGCGGCGATACTTATGAGCTGGTCTTTGTCAATGACGGCAGTCGTGATCGTTCCGCCCAGATGATTCGGGAGATCTGTGAACGAGACGAGCATGTCAAGCTGATTGACTTCTCGCGTAATTTCGGACATCAGGTAGCGATTACAGCTGGCATGGACTATGCCGAAGGTCAAGCGGTTGTTGTTATTGACGCTGATCTTCAGGATCCTCCGGAGGTCATTCTGCAAATGATCGAGAAGTGGAAAGAGGGCTACGACGTTGTATATGCGAAACGTCTGAAGCGCCACGGAGAAACGATGTTCAAAAAGGTCACCGCGAAGCTTTTTTACCGCCTGCTCAGCAGTATGACAAGTGTAGATATTCCTACGGATACAGGCGATTTCCGTCTTATTGACCGTAAGGTATGTGATGTCCTGCGGGGACTTAAAGAAAAGAACCGCTATGTCAGAGGTTTGGTGAGCTGGGTTGGCTTCAAGCAGACTATGGTGGAATATGAACGGGAAGAACGTTTTGCCGGAGAAACCAAATATCCGCTGAAGAAAATGATTCGTTTTGCGTTAGATGGCATCACCTCTTTTTCACATAAGCCGCTTAAGATTGCTACGTATATTGGATTCTTTCTTTCATTTTCTAGCTTTCTCTATTTATTTTTCGTCTTGTTCCAAAGGATATTTTTCACCTCCTGGACGGTTCCGGGCTGGGCTTCCATTGTAGGTGTCAATCTGCTCTTTAACGGTATTGTTCTGATGCTGTTGGGTGTGATTGGGGAGTATATCGGACGGATTTATGACGAGTCTAAAGATAGACCGCTATATATTGTTAGTGAGACTAAAGGCTACCAGAACGAAGAACAACTGGACCGCCGGAAGGACCACAATGATGTCAGATAAGAACTTGCGCGCTGCATTCATACAGTTCCTCAAATTTAATGCCGTAGGTTTGCTCAATACGCTTATTGATTTTGTGATTTTCACATTGTTGAATTCACTAGGGATGGTATACGCATTGGCGCAGGTGATCTCCTATAGTGCAGGCACGGCGAATAGCTTTATTTTGAATAAAAAAGTTACCTTTCGTGATCGCAACCGGGGGAATAAAGAAGGCTTCGACCGCGTACAGCTGGTCAAGTTTATCGTGCTGAATCTGGTAGTGCTCGGAATATCACTGTTGTTAATGCATCTGTTGACAGACAAACTAGGTATTCAAGTCTTGATCTCCAAGGTGCTGGTTACCTTTATCACGGTGATCATCAATTTCTTTGGAAGTCGTAAATGGGTATTTTAAACATTAATTTCAGGCAGAAGGAGTTGCTATGCTTAAAGGCAAGTAGCTGTTTCTGCTTGATTTGTATATAACCATAGAAACAATATACGGAGGTGAATAACATTGCGTAAATTCTCCTATCTACTCATACTGGCTGGGATACTTATCATGTTATATCCGACAGCTAACGAGTGGTACAACGACAGGCAGCAGGAGAAGTTATTAGAAACGGCTGAACTAAGCACTGCCGATAGTACTCCCCAGCCAGATCTAAAGAGCAGGTATGCTGAAGTTACTCAGCTGTTAGCAGAGGAATCGGTTCTGGATGCCCAGGCACAGCCCCAACCCCAAGAGACAGAAAAGCCTGAACCGGAGATTGAAGTCGGTGGCAAAGTAATCGCACTAATTGAAATCGATAAGATTGATTTGAAGCTGCCTGTATTAGAAGGGGCTACAAAAGCTAATATGAAACATGCTGCAGCCCATATGAAAGAAACGGCACCCCTTGGAGAGATCGGGAATGCTGCAATCGCGGCGCATCGGGCTAGAACTACGGGGCGTTTGTTTAACAGATTGAATGAGGTTGTTGTGGGGGATGTTATCACGGTAAAGACTAGTGATCAGGTGTTTAACTATGAGGTATACGATATTTCTGTTGTAGATCCGAGTGATGTCTCCGTTCTTGACGGGAATGACAAGGATAAGATTCTTACTCTGATTACATGTGATCCGCTAGTGAATCCAACGCATCGGCTGATTGTTCATGCCAAATTAACAAAAGGAGAATAGTGAATGACAAGAAAACACAAATACCGGGAGATATTTATAAAATAATGGGTAATCTAGTAAATTAGGTCTTGTTCACAACTATAAATATGATAGTATTATACTATGAAAGCTAAACACGATAACGGCAAACCTTCCGAAAGGTAGGGACGCAAAGCTAAAGGGCCTTTTCCCGAAAGGATGGCAGCCAGCTACCGAATGAAGAGGCTTTTTTTGTTTGTTTCAAATGGATTCTATCAATTATATCTAGTAAAGCTAGAACAGATAGAGCTTATACGATAACGGCAAACCTATCGAAAGGTAGGGACGCAAAGCTAAAGGGCCTTCCCGAAAGGATGGCAGCCAGCTACCGAAAGGAGTTTTATCCGTGAAAAAGGTTTATTTTATGCTGGTGGCGTTGTTCGTCCTAATGACTTCAGTTCCGGTAAGTACAGCTCAAGCTGCAAGTGCAGATGCCAGCTGGTTGATTACATCCAAAGTGGCTCAAGGTGTTATTGGTATTAACTATGATATTCCGAAAGATAAAAGAATCAAACTCATGATCACCAAAGATAACAGCAGCTATACATATAACTTGTATGCTTCTGGACAAGCTGAGGACTTCCCTTTGCAACAAGGAAATGGGACGTATAAGGTTTCTGTTCTGGAGAACACAACCGGCAATAAATACAAAGCATTATATTCCGAAGTAGTAGACGTAACCATGAGTGACTCGAATTCCGTATATTTGGGCTCCGTACAGAATGTGAAATGGAGTTCTTCTGATAAAGCGATTGTCAAAGCTAAACAATTAGTACAAGGCAAAACAACAGACGAAGAGAAAGTTAAAGCGATCTATAACTATGTAGTTGCGAATGTACAATATGATTACTCTCTTGCTAATAGTGTAACTACTGATTATATTCCAAGCATCGATAAGACATTGACTACTAAAAAAGGGATTTGCTATGATTACGCTTCTCTTTTTGCCGCAATGCTGCGGAGTGTAGATGTTCCTGCTAAGTTGGTAATGGGGAATACAAGCTACGTTACGCAATATCATGCATGGAACGAAGTGTTGCTTAATGGGAAGTGGGTTACCATTGATACTACAGTGGATGCAGGACTTGCAAAGAGTGATAAGAAAACCGATTTAATTAAAGCCTCAAGCAAATATACTGCGGCAAAATACTATTAAGTTCGTCCCTAGAAACATAACTCTATTAAATAAACAACTGGCTTAATTATTAAGCCAGTTGTTTATTTTTATATTAGGGGTTGCTTTTCTATTAATAGTTGGGGTATTATAGGTAAGCGTTGTTAGACAGCGTACAGGCGATATAGACGAGGCTGATAAAAAGCTTCGAAAAATAAAGCTTGCATTTCTGAAAACAACATGATATATTATAAGAGTTGCTGCTGAGACATTAAACGGCGCCAACGAGAACTTGATCTTTGAAAACTGAACAACGAGTGAGTAGGAAATCACGCAAGTGAAATCCAAAATTAGAGAATTAATTTTCTCGTCAGATGTTTCAAAATGAGCATATCGCTCTTTTCAATACTAATTGGAGAGTTTGATCCTGGCTCAGGACGAACGCTGGCGGCGTGCCTAATACATGCAAGTCGAGCGGAGTTATTTTGAAAGCTTGCTTTCAAAATAACTTAGCGGCGGACGGGTGAGTAACACGTAGGCAACCTGCCCTTCAGACTGGGATAACTACCGGAAACGGTAGCTAATACCGGATAATTTCTTTTTTCTCCTGAGAGAAGAATGAAAGACGGAGCAATCTGTCACTGAGGGATGGGCCTGCGGCGCATTAGCTAGTTGGTGGGGTAACGGCCCACCAAGGCGACGATGCGTAGCCGACCTGAGAGGGTGAACGGCCACACTGGGACTGAGACACGGCCCAGACTCCTACGGGAGGCAGCAGTAGGGAATCTTCCGCAATGGGCGAAAGCCTGACGGAGCAACGCCGCGTGAGTGATGAAGGTTTTCGGATCGTAAAGCTCTGTTGCCAGGGAAGAACGTCCGGTAGAGTAACTGCTACCGGAGTGACGGTACCTGAGAAGAAAGCCCCGGCTAACTACGTGCCAGCAGCCGCGGTAATACGTAGGGGGCAAGCGTTGTCCGGAATTATTGGGCGTAAAGCGCGCGCAGGCGGCTATTTAAGTCTGGTGTTTAAACCTTGGGCTCAACCTGAGGTCGCACTGGAAACTGGGTGGCTTGAGTACAGAAGAGGAAAGTGGAATTCCACGTGTAGCGGTGAAATGCGTAGATATGTGGAGGAACACCAGTGGCGAAGGCGACTTTCTGGGCTGTAACTGACGCTGAGGCGCGAAAGCGTGGGGAGCAAACAGGATTAGATACCCTGGTAGTCCACGCCGTAAACGATGAGTGCTAGGTGTTAGGGGTTTCGATACCCTTGGTGCCGAAGTTAACACAGTAAGCACTCCGCCTGGGGAGTACGGTCGCAAGACTGAAACTCAAAGGAATTGACGGGGACCCGCACAAGCAGTGGAGTATGTGGTTTAATTCGAAGCAACGCGAAGAACCTTACCAGGTCTTGACATCCCTCTGAATCTGCTAGAGATAGCAGCGGCCTTCGGGACAGAGGAGACAGGTGGTGCATGGTTGTCGTCAGCTCGTGTCGTGAGATGTTGGGTTAAGTCCCGCAACGAGCGCAACCCTTAACTTTAGTTGCCAGCAAGTAATGTTGGGCACTCTAGAGTGACTGCCGGTGACAAACCGGAGGAAGGTGGGGATGACGTCAAATCATCATGCCCCTTATGACCTGGGCTACACACGTACTACAATGGCCGGTACAACGGGAAGCGAAGCCGCGAGGTGGAGCCAATCCCATCAAAGCCGGTCTCAGTTCGGATTGCAGGCTGCAACTCGCCTGCATGAAGTCGGAATTGCTAGTAATCGCGGATCAGCATGCCGCGGTGAATACGTTCCCGGGTCTTGTACACACCGCCCGTCACACCACGAGAGTTTACAACACCCGAAGTCGGTGGGGTAACCCGCAAGGGAGCCAGCCGCCGAAGGTGGGGTAGATGATTGGGGTGAAGTCGTAACAAGGTAGCCGTATCGGAAGGTGCGGCTGGATCACCTCCTTTCTATGGAGAATCGTTCTCTGCAATGAGAACATTCAAATCGGAAGCTAAGCTTCCAAAACTCAGGTTTAGGCCTGTTACTCACTCGTTGCTCAGTTTTGAGAGTTTAAGCTCTCAAGTAAGACTTGATCCTTGAAAACTGGATACCGAAACGAATTTGCGTTTTAGAACATCTTTTAGCAACTTGTGTAAACAAGTAAATGTTATTAGTGAGATGATTCCAAAGAGAATGTCATCGTATGATATTTTCCTGCGGAAGAATCAAGGTTAAGCTAATAAGAGCACACGGAGGATGCCTAGGCGCCAGGAGCCGACGAAGGACGTGGCGAACAACGAAACTGCCTCGGGGAGCTGTAAGCAAGCTTTGATCCGGGGGTGTCCGAATGGGGAAACCCAGCTGTGGTAATTCGCAGTTACTCATTTCTGAATACATAGGAAATGTAGAGGCAGACCAGGGGAACTGAAACATCTAAGTACCCTGAGGAAGAGAAAACAATAGTGATTCCGTCAGTAGCGGCGAGCGAACGCGGAACAGCCTAAACCTAAGAGCTTGCTCTTAGGGGTTGTGGGACGTCTCACATGGAGTTACAAAGGAATATGGTAGGTGAAGAGGTCTGGAAAGGCCCGCGATAGAGGTAAAAGCCCTGTAACCTAAACTGTATTCTCTCCGAGACGGATCCCGAGTAGTGCGGGGCACGTGAAACCCCGTATGAATCCAGCAGGACCATCTGCTAAGGCTAAATACTACCTGGCGACCGATAGTGAAACAGTACCGTGAGGGAAAGGTGAAAAGCACCCCGGAAGGGGAGTGAAATAGAACCTGAAACCGTGTGCTTACAAAAAGTCAGAGCCCTATTAATGGGTGATGGCGTGCCTTTTGTAGAATGAACCGGCGAGTTACGTTTAACATGCAAGGTTAAGCCGAGAAGGTGGAGCCGCAGCGAAAGCGAGTCTGAATAGGGCGATTTAGTATGTGGACGTAGACCCGAAACCGTGTGATCTACCCCTGTCCAGGGTGAAGGTGCGGTAACACGCACTGGAGGCCCGAACCCACGTACGTTGAAAAGTGCGGGGATGAGGTGGGGGTAGCGGAGAAATTCCAATCGAACTCGGAGATAGCTGGTTCTCCCCGAAATAGCTTTAGGGCTAGCCTCGGTATAAGAGTAGTGGAGGTAGAGCACTGATTGGGTGCGGGGTCCGCAAGGATTACCAAGCTCAGTCAAACTCCGAATGCCATATACTTATTGCCGGGAGTCAGACAGTGAGTGCTAAGATCCATTGTCAAAAGGGAAACAGCCCAGACCATCAGCTAAGGTCCCCAAGTGTGTGTTAAGTGGGAAAGGATGTGGAGTTGCACAGACAACCAGGATGTTGGCTTAGAAGCAGCCACCATTGAAAGAGTGCGTAATAGCTCACTGGTCGAGTGACTCTGCGCCGAAAATGTAACGGGGCTAAACACACCACCGAAGCTATGGCTAGATACGTATGTATCTGGGGTAGGGGAGCGTTGTGTAGGGGTTGAAGGTGTACTGAAAAGAGCGCTGGACACTACACAAGTGAGAATGCCGGTATGAGTAACGAAAAGATCAGTGAGAATCTGATCCGCCGAAAGCCCAAGGTTTCCTGAGGAAGGCTCGTCCGCTCAGGGTAAGTCGGGACCTAAGGCGAGGCCGAAAGGCGTAGTCGAAGGACAACAGTTTGAAATTACTGTACCACCGTAATCCGCTATGAGCGATGGGGTGACGCAGGAGGGTAGTGACGCGGACTGATGGATGTCCGTCTAAGCAGTGAGGCTGATGTGTAGGCAAATCCGCACATCATTAAGGCTGGGCTGTGATGGGGAGCGAAAATTATAGTAGCGAAGGTCATGATCTCACACTGCCAAGAAAAGCCTCTAGCCAGGAGAAGGTGCCCGTACCGCAAACCGACACAGGTAGGCGAGAAGAGAATTCTAAGGCGCGCGGAAGAACTCTCGTTAAGGAACTCGGCAAAATGACCCCGTAACTTCGGGAGAAGGGGTGCCCCGGTAGTGTGAATAGCACGAGGGGGCCGCAGTGAAAAGGCCCAAGCGACTGTTTAGCAAAAACACAGGTCTGTGCGAAGCCGCAAGGCGAAGTATACGGGCTGACGCCTGCCCGGTGCTGGAAGGTTAAGGGGAGTGGTTAGGGGTAACCCGAAGCTATGAACCGAAGCCCCAGTAAACGGCGGCCGTAACTATAACGGTCCTAAGGTAGCGAAATTCCTTGTCAGGTAAATTCTGACCCGCACGAATGGCGTAACGACTTGGGCGCTGTCTCAACGAGAGATCCGGTGAAATTTTAATACCTGTGAAGATGCAGGTTACCCGCGACAAGACGGAAAGACCCCATGGAGCTTTACTGCAGCTTGATATTGAATTTGGGTACGATCTGTACAGGATAGGTGGGAGCCGTAGAAATCGGAGCGCAAGCTTCGGTGGAGGCGCCGTTGGGATACCACCCTGATCGTATCTAGGTTCTAACCTAGTGCCCTTACCGGGTACGGGGACCGTGTCAGGCGGGCAGTTTGACTGGGGCGGTCGCCTCCTAAAGAGTAACGGAGGCGTTCCAAGGTTCCCTCAGAATGGTTGGAAATCATTCGCAGAGTGCAAAGGCATAAGGGAGCTTGACTGCGAGACCTACAAGTCGAGCAGGGACGAAAGTCGGACTTAGTGATCCGGTGGTACCGCATGGAAGGGCCATCGCTCAACGGATAAAAGCTACCCTGGGGATAACAGGCTTATCTCCCCCAAGAGTCCACATCGACGGGGAGGTTTGGCACCTCGATGTCGGCTCATCGCATCCTGGGGCTGAAGTAGGTCCCAAGGGTTGGGCTGTTCGCCCATTAAAGCGGTACGCGAGCTGGGTTCAGAACGTCGTGAGACAGTTCGGTCCCTATCTGTCGTGGGCGCAGGAAATTTGAGAGGAGCTGTCCTTAGTACGAGAGGACCGGGATGGACGTACCGCTGGTGCACCAGTTGTTCCGCCAGGAGCATGGCTGGGTAGCTACGTACGGACGGGATAAGCGCTGAAAGCATCTAAGCGTGAAGCCCCCCTCAAGATGAGATTTCCCAATTAGTAAGACCCCTTGAAGACGACGAGGTAGATAGGTTGGAGGTGGAAGTGCAGCAATGCATGGAGCTGACCAATACTAATCGGTCGAGGGCTTATCCTATACGTAGAATGCAGATTCGTTTCGGATTCAGTTTTCAGGCATCAAGCCTGAAATACGCTTAGAAATTCATTGTCACTTCTGGTGATGAACCGAATTTCACGCGGCAGCGTCTGTTTCACAGACGCATGTTTGGTGGCGATAGCGGAGGGGTTCCACACGTACCCATCCCGAACACGACCGTTAAGTCCTCCAGCGCCGATGGTACTTGGACCGAAGGGTCCTGGGAGAGTAGGACGTTGCCAAGCACACGAAGCCATTGTTGATTTATCAACAATGGCTTTTTTGTTCCCTTTACCACTTAATTTTAAAAATGTGGATAAGTTATGGGGAATTAACGAAATTATAAAAGTTACTAACATGTGGATGAAATAATAAAATATATTCAAAAATGAAAGTAGTCCCCAATTTATGTGGATAGAGCAGTGGTATATGTGGATACTTCAAGTAAATGCAAGGATATTTTGCATGGCAGGAGGATAAACAATGGACAACAGTAGCAATCTTGTGTGGATAGAAGATTTTTCTGTACATGCGAGCGACACGGATTATCGTTCGCAGGGTAAGTTATCCTTTATTCTGGATATCATGCAATGTGCGGCAGACTTCGCAGTGGGTAATTTGGGGATAAGTGTGGAAGAAATTCTGAATGCAGGAATGGGCTGGATGATGATCACGTTAGATCTTGATTTTAAGCGTATTCCCCGCCCGAATGATGTGCTTAGCGTACATACCTGGAGTAAAGGCACTAAAGGGGCACTGTGGCAACGGGATTATCGTATTTTCGATGGAGATCATATAGAAATCGCCACAGCACGATCCATATGGGCTTTAGTAGATATTGAGAAGAGAAAGATACTTAGACCGAATGCCCTTCCAGTTCAGGTTAAGCACTATAATGGCGATTCAGTAGGCGATATGCCTGTTAAGGTAACGATCCCTTCTGATATTACTATGGAAGAAGCTTATCGGTATCAGGTAAGATATAGTGGGCTTGACAGCAACGGACATTTGAATAATGCCCGATACGGGGATTTATGTTGTGATGCGCTCACTTTAGCGGAATGGGATAATGCAGAGTTCACACGCTTCCGGATTACTTATCTACAAGAAGCTAAGTTTGGGGATGAACTGACTATTTTACGTTCAGCTGTAACGGATGATGGTATATATGTACGCGGTCAGAATAGTGATACTGTATATTTTGAAGCATGTATAGCGTTAAAAAGTGTCCAATAGTACGAATAAGTAAGTAATTTATAAATATGGAATATTATTATAAAAGCGATTTCTCCGAACATCAATCGGGGCAATCGCTTTTTTTATTGAAAACGGATGATGTTTCTAACATATTTGGAAATTTTTTTTGAGCCTGTCACAATTAAAGGGATCACATTCGTTATATAGTTGTAGTCAATAACAAGGAGGTGATTCTTTGGAACGTCGCAGCCCCGGGGTCCAAGTGAATCAAACAATAATTGAAGAGGCTATCGATCAGGTTCTTGCGGGTAACCGCGAAGCCTATAGAACTATAATACAAGCCTATGAAAGAAAGATTTATACGTATTGCTATTATATTTTGAGAAGTCATGAAGAAGCAGAGGATGCTGTGCAAGATATATTTGTAAAAGTGTATCAGGAACTCAGACGTTATGAGAAACGAGTCTCTTTTAGTGCATGGCTGTATAAAGTGGCCTATCATCATTGTCTGGATCAGGTTCGCAAACGCAAGCGAAGAAACCGTCTGTTGTCGCTATATAAAGAGCAGCAGCCCAAAGCCTATTATAATCCTAACGATGAGGAGCCATTGCAGAAGTTATTTATGGATGACCTGACAGCCGAAGAGAGCAATCTCCTGATTCTTAAGGTGGTTGAGCAGTACAGCTTTGAAGAAATGGGTCAGATTATGGATTGTAATTCAGCTACTTTACGCAAGAAATTTGAACGTCTACGCAAAAAGTTAGTCCGGCAAAGAATGAATGAAGGAGGCAGCCCTCATGGAGAAATGGCAAGATCGAACTGAAAGTCAGAAGATGGAGCACATTCGTCAAACATTCCAAAATCATGAAATGCCGGTAGACAGTTTCAGCGATTCAATTATGAAGCGGATAGGAGACGAGGGAATGGAAAAACGAGCGTCAAGAAAGAATGGAAATAAGTTTCTGAAAAAATCATTGGTGGCTGCCTCGGCAGCAGCAGTGTTGGGTGCGGGGATAATCGGTAGCGGATTTGTATCCCCGGTCATGGCTGAAACATTGAAGCAGATTCCTGTTGTAGGAAGTATTTTTAAGGGGATTGACGATAAAGGTCTAAATGCTGCTGAGGAAAAAGGATTATCTACTGCCCCTAACCAAAGCGTTACCCATGATGGAGTGACCTTAAAGGTTACCGATGCCTATTATGACGGCTCGCGGTTGGCTTTTGCGATTGAACGGGAAGGCATTGATAATGATAAGATGATGGCTGAGATGATTATTGAACCGATTGAGTTCGATCCATCGCTAACAGAACAACATGCGAAAGTGACAATGAACCAGTCCGAAAAAGGGTTGTTGGGTTCAGCAGAAGTGAAATTGCCGAATGGGAAAAAACTGGAGAGCCAAATGTCATCTTTTGGTGATGTTGAGGGAAAAAAGAATGCTATTTTATACGATTACAGAAATCTAAATAATATAGAGGCTTTGGGGGATGAATTTGAATTAAGCATCAGTGTGCCGGTTACACAAATTGCAGAGCCTTTTGTAATCAAGGTGCCGGTGAAAAAAGTAACGGAAGGAATTATCAAGCTTGATCTGAACCAAACAAAAGAGGCAGAAGAATTCAGTTATACGATTACCAAGCTGGAATTAACTCCAGCCACAAGCAGATTACAGCTCAGCGAAGAAGGTAAAGCGCCAACTGTGAAAGAAAAGGATGGATACACAACCTCTGAAATGTTCTATGAAATCGTTGATGAACTAGGTAATGCGTTCTCATCGGGTGGTTCATTTAACTTGCCAGCTATAGTCTATCCTTTGGTAGACAAAGATTTCATACCGTTCGCGCAAACACCAAAGACAATTACAGTTAAGCCGTTTACTTACTCCATTGATGAAAATCATAAAGCATTAAGGGATGAAGAAGGAAAACAAGTTAAACATTATTATCCGGAGCTTGAACAAACGATTCAGGTGGAGCAAAAGTAACTATTAATCCCATAAGCAAAAAAAGCCCGTGTCTGCATAGCAGATACGGGCTTTTTGTTAAAAAATGAGAATTTATAAGCTGCAAAACTATAATATCTTTATATTTCTAAGAGTAACGGTTGTCATCTATAAAAGACGACAACGTAGTCTCTTCTTGTAAAAATTCTAATGGAATGTAGATTTCACTCACCGAGTTTTCGTTATCTGGTCCAAGGTACAATTCACCATAATATTCCAATTCAAATGGAATGGACATCCTGTATTCTGTTTTCGGCAGCCAGATTCCGTAGATATATTTATAGGTAGAAGGGATATCACAAGAGCGGCCTTTATGGATGAATTTCAGATAACGTATGGGTGGTAAGATCTGAAGGGGGAAAGTCTGATTGTGGTCTGCTTTTATAGGACTAAGCTCGCAGGCACACATGATCGAAAACCCATTACTCTCATAGTCATCTGGCCAGAAGCCAAGCTGATAATATTTTTCAGGCTGTATTCTATCCGATATAGTGGCTACCTTATTGAAAAGCAAAGGCCAAGTATCAGAAATGACGGAGAAATCTAGGTCTACTTTAACTACGGGTCCTTGAAGTATAATTTCTCCGAAATCAACGAGCTGGGGGGAGAGATCACTATCAGAAAGGACTTGAAGTAGATCCTGTTCATATAGTCTAGGGAGCAAAGGGAGTTTCGTTTCAGTAAGTCTTTTTCGAACAAGAGAGGGAGTCGTGTGCAGCATTCTTTTGAAGGCACGGGTAAAGGTCTCATAGTTACTAAAGTTATAGTCTAATGAAATGTCCTGGAGTGAACGTTCTGGCATTCGATGAATGTCTAAGGCTGCTTCAGTGATTTTGCGTCTGGCTATATAGTCGCCGGGTGCTATCCCAGTGACTGCTTGAAATAGACGGGTGAAATGATAAAGGGAGTATCCCATTTCTTTGGAGAGGACAGCTACAGGAAGAAACGTGGTTAAGCGATCCTCAATGAGATCTAAGGCTTGAATGATTAGTTGGCGATTGTTCAAGAGATGTCCTCCCATAACAGTTAATAGAAATGGTGTCTAGCACGATTACTTCAATGATTTGCTGTCCAGTCGCCCCAAACAGCAGCCCAATCGGGAACTGTCACTTCCATTACGCGATCTGCACTAGGAAAATAGGCTTTGATGTCGAGAACAGGTGTACCCGGATAGGCATCAAGCCCGGCCACCTCCACTATTCCAGAGTCTACATCGACAGAGAGGATTGCTGCTACACTTAGCCCAATCGGATTAGGGCGAATAGGGGAACGGGAAGCGAATACTCCAGTTAAGGTCGCATCATAAGGAGGCTGAATCTGTGTAGTCTGCCGGAAATGATCCTCTGCAAACTCATGCAGCCACCAAAGTACTTGGCAATGACTAAACTGAGATAAACCTTTAAGCGCTGGTCTGAATTCCGGGTTGATTTCAAGCCGCAAATTATGTGCTGTACCTCTAACCGATCCTATAGATAATATATTATAGCTTTCTTGTTCATTCATTGACTATGACTCCTTTCGGGTATCAGATATGATCTAGTGTATAACAGAGGCATACGGTAAAGCCTGACGATATTTGCTAACATTCATTTAATGCTATAATGAAATTTGATGTGGAAAGGGGAGCATTATGAAGACACTAGTATTGGCGGAGAAGCCGTCTGTTGCACGCGAGATTGCACGGGTCATGGGATGCAATAATAAACAGAAGAGTTATATTGAAGGTCCAAAATATGTGGTTACCTGGGCGCTGGGTCATTTGGTCGGCCTGGCAGAGCCAGAGGATTATAATAAAAAGTTTGCAACTTGGGCCTTGGAGGATCTGCCGATTTTGCCGGAGAAGACCAAGCTGAAGGTGCTGCGGGAGACCAACCAGCAATATAAAGCTGTCCAGCACCTAATGAAGCGTCAGGACATTGAGGAGCTTATTGTTGCTACAGATGCTGCCCGTGAAGGGGAGCTGCTGGCTCGTTGGATTATGAATATGGCAGGGTGGAAAAAGCCATTCCGGCGGTTATGGATATCCTCGCAGACTGATAAGGCAATTAAAGAGGGATTTGCAAAACTCCGTCCGGGCCGGGAATTTGATCGGTTGTATGAATCTGCACGTTGCCGCGCAGAGGCGGATTGGATGATTGGACTGAATGTCACAAGAGCTTTGACCTGTAAGTTCGGTTCGCCGCTCTCAGCAGGACGGGTACAAACGCCGACATTAGGGATGATCATGGATCGTGAACAGGAGATTACGGGTTTCCGTTCCGTCGATTTTGAGACGCTGACTGCTGATTTTGGGGATTTCCAAGCGGCATGGCGGGCCAGTAACGGTGATGGTCGAATATTCGAAAAGGATAAGACAGCCAGCTTAAAGGATAAGCTTACAGGACGCAGCGGCCGTATTATTAAGGTACAGAAGAGTGAGAAAAGTGAACCTCATCCACTGGCTTATGATCTGACTGAACTGCAGCGTGATGCGAACCGGAAGTTCGGCTTCTCCGCGAAGCAGACCTCCAGTGTGCTGCAGCGGTTATATGAGCAGCATAAACTTGTCACATACCCGCGTACGGACAGTCGTTACTTAACTTCAGATATGACGGGCACACTCAAGGAAAGACTGGATAGTGTTGCGGTCGGTCCATATGCAGCGTTAGCACGTCCATTGCTGCGCAAGCAGCTGCGGATTACGAAGCGAATCGTGGATGATAGTAAAGTCAGTGATCACCACGCTATTATTCCTACAGAACAGACCGTATTGTTAAATGGTCTGAGTACTGAAGAACGTAAGTTGTATGATCTGATTGTGCGGCGTTTTATAAGCTTGTTCTATCCGCCAGCTCGTTATGATGCGGTAGCTGTAACCGTCAATGTGGAAGGCGAAAGCTTCCATGTCAAAGGGACGACAGTAAAAGATGCCGGCTGGCGCGAAGTATACGGCGGAGATATGAGTAGTGATGACGAGGAGGAATCTGCGGACGAGCCGGCAGCGGGCAGTGTAAAGCTGCCTGAGCTGCGCGAAGGGGCTGCTGTCACGATTGGCCGCTGTATGGTGCGTGCTGGCCGAACACAGCCACCGAAGCGTTATAATGAAGCTTCGCTGTTGACGCAAATGGAGAAGCACGGCCTCGGAACCCCGGCTACACGCGCGGATATTATTGAGAAGCTGGTAAGCTCCGATACAATTGAGCGGCAAGGTAATCTCCTGCATCCGACAGGAAAAGGTAAGCAGTTAATCGAGCTGGTATCCACTCAGCTACGAACCCCGGATCTAACCGCACGTTGGGAAGCTGAGCTGGAGAAAATAGCGCGTGGTCAAGGCAAACCGGAGCTCTTTTTACAAGGTATCCGCGGTATGGCACAGGAATTGGTAACAGGTGTGAAAACTAGCGGAGCAGAATATAAGCCGCATAATGTCTCTAACAGTCATTGTCCGGAATGCGGTACAAGACTGCTCGAGAAGAAGAGCAAACGAGGGAAGCTGCTGGTGTGTCCTGCAGATAACTGTGGTTACACCCGTGCAGGTGAGAAAAGACTATCGAATCGCCGCTGCCCACAGTGCCATAAGAAAATGGAGCTTAAAGAGGGTAAAGCAGGCATGTTCGTACAATGTCTAGGCTGTGGAATCACAGAGACCTTAGATAAGGATCACAAGCATGTTAATAAACGTGAACAGCAAAAGCTGGTGCAGCAATACAGCAAGCAGGAAAGCATTGGTTCTAACCTTGGGGAACTGCTGAAAGCAGCGCTTGAAGGACAAAAGAAGGATAAGTAGTAGGAATCATCGGATGGTTAGCTTCAATTAAAACGAATGATTAGAATAATGAAGGCTGCTGAGTGTGCTCAGCAGTCTTTTTTCTATCCTAGTAAGTTTATGTGGTCTACGGATAGGCTTTGAATTAGAATGGTAAGCAAATGAGTGGAGCAGGTGATTAGGTGGCAGCTGAGCAGCAGGCGAATCCGTTGAAAGCGGCAGATCGCCCACAGGGGCAAGGAAGCAGCAGGTTTTTCTTTTTGGTTATTGTATTTATGTTTTGGTTCTCTTCTTATATTTATGTGCCGGTGCTTTCACCATATGTTGAGCATTTGGGAGCATCGTATTTTATGGTGGGCATGGTGCTTGGGATATATGGGTTAATGCAGATCCTATTCCGTATACCCATTGGCATCGGTTCAGATTATTTAAATAGGCGGCGGCCGTTTATCTATCTGGGATTGATTGCGAGTGGAGTCAGCTGTTTTCTTTTTATGTGGGGAGCACAGCCGGGTTGGGCGTTGGCAGCACGTGCGGTATCCGGGATAGCAGCATCGGCATGGGTTGTGTACTCTGTGATGTTTGCAGGTTATTTTCCAAAAGAGGAAGCTGGAAAAGCGATGGGCATGCTGCAATTCACTACAGTAATCGCCCAATTGACCAGCATGATGATCAGCGGCTATATGGTAGAGCATTGGGGCTGGAATGCCCCCTTCCTGATTGGTGGAATTGTAGCTATTGCGGCACTAATACTTGCGCTTCGGTTACCGGAACAAAAGCAGGAAAAACGGCAAAATGCCATACAGATCAAGGAACTGGCTGGTGTCGTAAAGGAACCTTTGCTGGTAAAAGTATCACTGTTGTCTGTGCTGGCACACTGTGTGCTATTTATAACAATGTTCGGATATACTCCGAACCAGGCGCTGAATATCGGAGCAAGCAAAGAAAGCTTGGGCTGGCTAACACTCGCTTTTATGATTCCGCATGCCATCGCAACGCTCTACGGCTCACGTCTGTTTGGAGGGCTGCTGGGTGATAGAGGGAAGCTTATGCTAGGCTTTGCGGGAAGCGCACTGTTTACGCTGCTCATTCCTTCTATGCCGACGTTAGCGGCGCTTTGTCTGACTCAGGTGGGGAATGGTTTTATGCAGGGACTTATTTTTCCGCTGCTGTTGAGTAAATCCGTATCAGAAATAGATCCTTTTAAACGGGCTACAGCTATGGGTTTCTATCAGGCCGTTTATGCGATAGGGATGTCAGCAGGGCCATTCGTAGCAGGTTGGATGAGCTCTGTATATGGCTTGACCGGAGGATTCTGGTTAGGTGGGATTGCGGCGGCGTTGGCTACAATTTTATCCTGGGTATGGATGAAGGATACGAAGCAGAAGCAGCTAAAAGCAACTTAACAGACTTGGCAGAGCGTGTAAGGATGATTGGTTTTTTGTGCAAAAGAGGAATATAATAGAGATAGGAAGCAAGGAGGAGGAGCCCGGGAGAATGGTCAAGGTTGTAATGTTGTGGTTTGTGGTAATTAATATAATCGGGTATGTAGTGATGTCCGAGGACAAGAACAAAGCCCGCAAAAGGCGGGAACGTGTACCTGAGAAAACACTTTTTCTGCTGGCAGCCATGGGCGGCGCACTAGGTGTGCTGATTGCCATGTACCGTAAGCGCCACAAGACGCGTCATACATCCTTCAGGATCGGAATTCCGCTTCTGCTGCTGCTGAATATCTTTTTGTACAGCTATTTTTTAAGATAATAGTCTTTAGGATTACAAACTAGAAAAAGAGGTGGCGTACATGTTATTCTCTAAAATTTTGCTAGCCTATGACGGTTCAAAGGCTTCTAATCAAGCATTGGAGCGCGCAATTGAACTCGCTAAAGTCACACCAGGTTCTATATTGCATGTCGTACACGCATTTGAATTCCCAAGATTTTTTATCGGAGAAGCTCTTGCACCACTACCAGCTTCAGTAAATAAAGAATATTATGATTTGGCAGTGCAGACAACCGAGGAAGTGAAGGGACGCCTTGAGGCTGAAGGCCTGAATGCTGAGGTTGAGCTTTTACAAGGATCTCCTGCGGAAGTGATTTTGAAATATGCTAAGGAAAATGCTATAGACATCATAGTTATCGGCAGCCGCGGGCTTGGCGGTATACGTGAATTTGTTCTGGGCAGTGTCAGCCATAATGTAGTACAAAGCGCTCGTATTCCAGTGCTGGTTGTAAAATAATATAGAGTTCAAAGGGACGCTGATAGCGTTCCTTTTTTTCAATTTAAGGCTGTACAGGTCTTAATCTGGAGCTTAAACACCATAGAGCGCTAGAGGTAGGAGCGTACGGAAAGAAGTACTTCTTCACAAAATATAAGGTTATTGAGAATTTAAATTCGCCCAAAAGCGAACATTTATTATGGTGATTTTACCAATGTTCGTGTTTGAGTTGACATCATGTGTAGGGGATTGTTAAACTGATGTCATGAAGAGCTCGTATAAAACCGGGAATATGGCCCGGAAGTTTCTACCCGGGAACCGTAAATTACCGGACTACGAGGAAATAGGATGCTAGAATGCGATAATGCAGTCCAGATAATGGAGTGATGCATTGTGCAGCTTTCCGCGCTTAATGCCAGTTTGGTGAGAGGCAAGCGGGAGTGTTTTTTCCTAATTCCTTTACTAGTCCGATCCTCCCGCAGCAAAATGCGTCTGGACATCGGGCTTTTTTAATATAAGGAATAAGTTACACATAATACATCAACCTTATATTATTAAGGAAAACGATAGTCATCCCTGAAGGACGAGAATGTAGTCTCTGCTTGTTCGGATTTACAAGATAAAGATATCTCATACTAGTGATTGGAAGGTAGGTCGAATCATGTCTGTGCAGGTAGCTGTCATCATGGGTAGTAAGTCGGATTGGGATACGATGGAGCACGCTTGTGGGGTGCTGGAAGAGCTGGGTTTGTCTTATGAGAAGAAGGTAGTATCCGCGCACCGTACACCGGACTTGATGTTCCGCTATGCGGAGGAAGCCGCTGGCCGCGGCATTCGCGTGATTATTGCAGGAGCAGGCGGCGCCGCGCATTTGCCGGGTATGGTGGCTGCAAAGACGATCCTGCCAGTGATTGGTGTGCCCGTGCAGTCGAAAGCACTTAATGGGCTGGATTCGCTGCTCTCCATCGTGCAGATGCCTGGAGGCATACCGGTAGCAACGGTAGCTATTGGTAAGGCAGGCGCTGTAAATGCAGGCCTGCTGGCCGCACAGATCATCGGAGCGTTCGACCCCGAAGTGCAGCAGCGTGTGCAGCTGCGTCGGGATGCGATCCGCGATGAAGTATTGGAAAGCAGCGACAGCTTATGAGGCCGGAGGAGCTGAAGCTGCAGGAGGCTGGCGGCGCAGCTTCGCCAGCCGCACAAGCGTCCGGTGCGGACACCGTCCGGACGCTGCTGCCCGGCGCGACCGTCGGCGTGCTCGGCGGCGGGCAGCTCGGGCGCATGATGGCGCTGGCCGGCAGCGCCATGGGGTACCGCTTCGTGGCGCTGGATCCTGCGCCGGATGCGCCTAGCGGTCAAGTTACGCCGCAGATTACGGCGGCGTATAACGACCGGGACGCGGCGCGGGAGCTGGCCCGCCGCTCGGACGTCATCACGTACGAGTTCGAGAACGTCGACGCGGGCGTAGCAGCGCTGCTGGCGGAAGAATCGTACGTGCCGCAGGGCAGCGCGCTGCTGTATACCACGCAGCATCGGCTGCGCGAAAAATCCGCCATCGAGGCGGCGGGCGTTCCGGTCGCCCCGTACCGGAAGGTGGACAGCCTTGCGGAGCTAAAAGAGGCGGCGGCTGAACTTGGACTACCTTGCGTGCTCAAGACAGCCACAGGCGGTTATGACGGCAAGGGTCAAGCTGTGATTCGTCAGGAAGAAGAGCTGGAAGAAGCCTTCCGGCAGGTTGCACCCGGTGAGGTGATTCCGGAGCTGGTGCTTGAGAAGTTTGTAGCTTTTCAATGCGAAATATCCGTTGTTGCTGCACGTAGTGCATCTGGGGAGGTCAAAAGCTTCCCGCCTTCTGAGAACATTCATGTAAACAATATTTTGCATCTGTCCATTGTGCCTGCAAGAGTGTCAGCGGACATTCAGCGCAGAGCTTGCGAGCTGGCTGAGACTTTAATCGCAGGCCTGAATGCGGTTGGACTGCTTGCCGTGGAAATGTTCGTCACAGTGGACGGTGAATTGTTCGTCAATGAGCTGGCACCAAGACCGCATAATTCCGGCCATTACACCATGGATGCTTGCGTGACCTCACAGTTCGAGCAGCATGTCCGGGCGATTTGTAATCTGCCGCTGGGCGATACAACGCTTTTGACACCTGTAGTTATGGTAAATGTATTAGGTCAGCATTTGGATGGTGCGATTAAAGCGACCTGTACACATGAGGAAAAAGATAATAAGCTGGGTATTGTACCTAAGCTTCATATATATGGCAAGACTGAGAGTAAGACTGGTCGTAAGATGGGTCATATCAATCTGCTGTGCAAGGATACCGGAGACGGCCTATCCTGGGTGGAGCAATCTAAACTTTGGAGGAACTAAAGAATATGATCGAACGTTACAGCAGACCCGAGATGCGGGCCATTTGGACTGAGGAGAATAAATTCAAAGCGTGGCTGGAAGTGGAAATATGCGCTTGTGAAGCATGGGCGGAGCTGGGAGTCATCCCACATGAAGACGCTGCTAAGCTGCGTAAGGATGCTAAATTCGACATCGCACGTATTGATGAAATCGAACAGGAAACACGTCATGACGTAATCGCCTTTACTCGTGCGGTTTCCGAAAGCCTTGGCGCAGAACGCAAATGGGTACACTACGGCCTTACTTCCACAGATGTGGTGGATACAGCACTGGGTTACTTGCTGCGTCAAGCGAATGAGATTCTAGAGAAGGATATTATTAACTTCATTGAGATCCTTAAAGATAAAGCTATTGCTTATAAAGATACACCGATGATGGGCCGTACACATGGGGTTCATGCTGAGCCAACTACTTTTGGTCTGAAAATGGCATTGTGGTACGAAGAAATGAAACGTAACCTGGAGCGTTTCCGCCATGCTGCGAATGGTGTGCAATTTGGCAAAATCTCCGGAGCCGTGGGTACGTATGCCAACATCGATCCATTCGTAGAAGAATTTGTCTGCCGTAAGCTGGGTACAAGCCCTGCACCGATCTCGACACAAACTCTACAGCGCGACCGTCACGCTGAATATATGGCAGCTCTTGCTCTGGTAGCAACCTCGCTAGACAAATTCGCTACCGAAATCCGCGCTCTGCAAAAGAGTGAGATTCGCGAAGTAGAAGAAGCTTTTGCCAAAGGTCAAAAGGGTTCATCTGCTATGCCGCATAAACGGAATCCTATTGGCTGCGAGAATATTTCCGGTCTGTCCCGCGTGATTCGCGGACATATGGTTACAGCTTACGAGAACGTGCCGCTCTGGCATGAACGAGATATCTCGCACTCTTCAGTGGAGCGTATCATCCTTCCGGATGCAACGATGCTGCTGAACTACATGCTGAACCGTTTCGGAAACATCGTGAAGAACCTGACTGTATTCCCAGAGAATATGAAGCGTAACATGAACCGTACCTTCGGCGTTCCTTTCTCTGGCCGGATCTTAACCAAGCTGATTGATAAAGGCTTTAGCCGCGAGCAAGCGTACGATACCGTCCAACCACGTGCGATGCAAGCTTGGGAAGAGCAAAAGCAGTTCCGTGATATCGTGGAAGCTACACCTGAAATCACTAATGTCCTCACCCCAGAAGAGATTGAAGATGCATTTAACCCTTCTTGGCACCTTAAGCATGTGGATACCATCTTCCGCAAGCTAGAACTTATCTAAGAAAAGATAAGTTAGTGGTGAACTAAGGAGCTAGGAATAGTACGAGCGGTTAAGGTTGTGCAGAATTGAAATGCAACTGGTCGATAAGGAACGGAGAGAAATTTTGGAACTGTAGAAGCGTTAGCGTTCGCCTTTATCCTCGGATTTCTACCACGTGCAGTGGTTCAAATCAGGAAATCTGAGGATAACAGCGATCGGAAGTCCAAACATTCCTCGGAGTTACGCCTTTGAGACTCTAAAAAAGATAAGTTAGTGGTGAACTAAGGAACTAGGAATAAAAGAAATCGGTCGAAGGAGTAATGGAGAGGAAGTTTGGAACTGTAGAAGCGTTAGCGTTCGCCTTTATCCTCGGATTTCTACCGCAGCAGCGGTTCAATCAGGAAATCTGAGGATAACAGCGATCGGAAGTCCAAACATTCCTCGGAGTTACGCCTTTGAGACCAGATAGTTATTAGGGAGATCATTAGTTCAAGGGAGGAAAGGTCATGACATCATCGGCCGTATCCACAGCCGTGGAACTCATCAATGCGCCGCTGCTCTACAAAGGGAAGGTTCGTGAGCTATACGATTTAGGGGAAAATGTACTGATCGTAGTTACAGATCGGATATCTGCTTTTGACTATGTGCTGGACCCGGCAGTCCCTGAAAAGGGCAATGTGCTTAACCGTCTGAGCGCGTTCTGGTTCGGACAGACTAAAGAGCTGATGGAGAATCATGTCGTTCATATCGATGTGGATCTGCTCGGCGACGTAGTTAAGGACAAAGAGGCTCTCAGAAACCGTGTCATGGTGGTACGCAAAGCTGAGCGTATTGATATCGAATGCGTAGTGCGTGGATGCATCACTGGCGGCGGCTGGAGACAGTATCAAGAAACCGGCAAGGTAAATGGTATTGAACTTCCTGCTAACCTCCGCAAAAACGCGCTGCTGGCAGAACCGATTTTTACTCCTGCGGCTAAAAATGATGTAGGTCACGATGAGGATATTCCGTTTGAGAAAATGCAGGAATTAATCGGAGCTGATCTGGCGCTTGAGCTGCAGGAAAAGAGCTTAAAGCTGTTCGCTTTTGCTAGAGAGTATTGTGCTGAGCGTGGGATCATTCTTGCGGACTGCAAATTCGAATTCGGCTTGTTGGACGGTAAGGTGATTCTGATCGATGAGATTTTTACACCGGATGCTTCCCGCTTCTGGGCTAAGGATAAATACGCGCTTGATATTGAAATTGATAGTATGGATAAAGAGCCTGTTCGTACGTATCTATCTGCATCTGCCTGGGACAAGAATAGTAAACCTGATCCGCTCCCACTGGAAGTAGTAGAAGAAACTACACGGCGTTATCTGGACATTTATCATCGTCTTACTGGCAAGTCTTTATAGTTCAACATAGTGTGTGCACTCATGGGAATAAATTCAGTATATATTTTTGAAGCTAAATGTACTCATTGTAGAATTTCAGTTTCAGAGGGTATGCTCATTAAAATTTAGGAGGAACTACAAGCATATGTTAAAAGCGACGGTATATGTCACCATAAAGAAAAGCGTTCTTGATCCACAAGGGGTAGCAGTACAAGGAGCACTTCATTCGGTAGGCTTCCAAGAAGTTGAAAGCTTGCGTATCGGGAAATATATGGAGCTGACTTTGGATACGGATAACCGTGCTGAAGCGGAAGTTCGTCTCAAGGAAATGTGCGAAAAGCTACTTGCCAACACGGTGATCGAGGATTACCGCTACGAATTGGAGGACTAAACGACATGAAATTTGCTGTACTTGTCTTCCCAGGCTCCAACTGTGATATTGATTGCTACAAGGCGGTAGAGGACAGTCTCGGCGAACCAGTCGACTATGTGTGGCATACAGCGACGGATTTGTCGGCGTATGATTGCATTTTGGTTCCAGGCGGATTCTCATATGGTGATTACCTGCGCTGTGGCGCGATTTCGAGATTTGCTCCTGTTATGGCGGAAGTTGCTAAAGCAGCAGAGCAAGGGAAATACGTGCTAGGCATTTGCAATGGGTTCCAAATTCTTACTGAGGCTGGTTTGCTGCCAGGTGCGCTTCGCCGCAACATGTCGATGAAGTTCCGCTGTCACGATACAGTGCTTAAGGTTGTTAATAATGAAACCCCATTTACTATTGACTATGCTAAAGATGAAGAAATCATCATCCCAATCGCACACGGTGAAGGCAACTACTACTGTGATGACGAGACTTTAGCAGAGCTGAAAGCTAACAATCAGATCGTGTTTACCTATAGCGATAACCCTAACGGCTCCGTAGCCGATATTGCGGGTGTTAGTAACGTACAAGGGAATGTGGTTGGCATGATGCCTCACCCTGAGCGCGCGGCTAATAGTTTACTTGGTTCAGAAGATGGCAAAAGAATGTTTACATCCATACTGAAGACTTGGAGGGATCGTCATGACGCAGCAAGTATCCGTTAAGGAACCGACCGCAGAACAGATTGCGGAGCAGAAAATTTACAGCCAGTTCGGTGTGTCGGACAGCGAATATGAGCTGATCAAGTCTTTTATGGGACGTTTGCCGAACTACACTGAAATCGGCGTATTCAGCGTAATGTGGTCCGAGCACTGTGCCTATAAGAACTCCAAACCCCTCCTGAAACGTTTCCCAATTTCCGGACCACGTGTCCTGATGGGACCTGGCGAGGGCGCAGGGATTGTAGATATCGGTGACAACCAAGCGGTTGTTTTCAAAATCGAAAGTCATAACCACCCTTCAGCGGTAGAACCTTTCCAAGGTGCGGCAACGGGTGTCGGCGGGATTATTCGTGATATTTTCTCCATGGGCTCCAGACCTATCGCAATCCTCAATTCACTACGTTTCGGGAAGCTGGAAAGTGATCGAGTGAAGTATTTGTTCGAACATGTAGTGTCTGGTATTGCTGGTTATGGTAACTGTATCGGGATTCCAACGGTTGGCGGCGAAATCATGTTTGATGATAGCTATGACGGCAATCCGCTAGTTAACGCAATGTGTGTGGGTCTGATCGATCATGACAAAATCCAACGTGGTGTAGCTAAGGGTGTAGGCAACCCTGTCTTCTATGTAGGCCCTCCTACAGGACGTGATGGAATTCATGGTGCTACTTTTGCATCGGTAGAGCTTAGTGAGGAATCAGAAGCTAAACGTACCGCTGTACAGGTCGGCGATCCATTTATGGAAAAGCTCGTAATGGAATCTTGTCTAGAACTGATCGACAGCGGCATCGTTATCGGGATTCAGGATATGGGTGCAGCTGGCCTTACATGCTCTAGTGCGGAGATGGCAAGTAAAGCAGGCAATGGTCTGGAGCTGTATCTTGATCAGGTGCCACAACGTGAAGAGGGCATGACGCCTTACGAAATGATGCTTTCAGAATCACAAGAACGGATGTTGTTCGTCGTTGAGCCGAAGGATGAGGCCCAGGCACAAGAGATTTTTGACCGCTGGGGTGTTATCTGCTGTAAAGTCGGTAAAGTTACGGATGATGGCCGCTTGAAATTGTATCATCACGGCGAGGTTGTTGGTGACATGCCAGTAACGGCGCTCGTGGATGAGTGCCCAGTATATAACAAACCTTCTGAGGTTCCTGCTTATTATATTGCGAATGAAAAGGTAGATACCCTTCGTTACGAGGAAGTTACGGATCTGGGCGGTGCATTGCATACAGTACTTGGATCACCAACCGTAGCAAGTAAAGCATGGGTATACAATCAATACGATTACATGGTGCGGACGAGCACAGCTGTACGTCCTGGATCTGACGCGGCTGTAGTTACCATTCATGGTACTCGTAAAGGACTTGCGATGACTACAGACTGTAATGGCCGTTATGTTCATCTTGATCCTGAAGTGGGTGGACGTATTGCAGTCAGCGAAGCGGCACGTAACATCGTTTGTTCCGGTGCTGAACCGCTGGCTATTACGGATAATCTGAACTTTGGAAATCCTGAGAAGCCTGATGTGTTCTGGCAAATGGAGCGTGCGGTTGATGGTATGGCTGAAGCATGTCGTGTGCTGGATACTCCGGTTATCGGTGGTAATGTCAGTCTTTATAACGAAAATACTACGGGGTCCATCTATCCAACGCCGGTTGTCGGCATGGTTGGTTTAGTAGCGGACACGGATCATATTACGACTCAAGGGTTCAAGCAAGAAGGAGATTCTATTCTTCTGCTGGGAGTGACCAAGGCTGAGCTGGGCGGCAGTGAATTCCAATATGCTGTTCATGGTGTGACCGAAGGTCGTCCTCCGGCTTTGGATTTGGCTACTGAGAAAAAACTACTGAACGCAGTCCTTACCTCAATTCGTGGCGGTCTGGTGCGTTCCGCACATGACTTGTCCGAAGGTGGACTTGCCGTAGCGCTTGCAGAGAGCTGTATCAGCGGCGGAATCGGAGCGAACGTTGAACTTTCAGCTAACGGTCTTAGATCTGATGTAGCATTGTTCAGCGAAAGCCAATCACGCATTGTGCTGACAGCCGCTCCTGAACGTGCGGAAGAGCTGAAAGCAGCGATTGCAGCCAGCGGTGTTCCCGTGGAGATCATCGGAACTGTAGGTGGAGACAGACTGCGCGTAAATCTGGACGGTGTGTCCGCACTAGATGAAGCTGTAGCAGAATTGAAATTCGTTTGGGAGGATGCTATTCCATGTCTTATGAAATAAAGACCGGGAAAGAGCAGGAGACTCCTATCCTGTGGACTGGTGACTTTTACAATGAAGGAACGGGCTCGGGAGATATTTTTGACACATTAAAAGAAGAATGCGGCGTTTTCGGGGTCTTCGGACACCCGGAAGCGGCGTCCATGTCTTATTACGGCTTACACGCCTTACAACACCGTGGAGAAGAAAGTGCGGGAATCTGCGTAGCAGACGGTCGTGATTTCAACTATCACCGCGGGATGGGGTTAGTAAAAGAAGTATTCGACAAGGACAAAATTGCCTCATTGGTTGGAGACATGTCCATTGGGCATGTACGTTATTCCACTAGTGGAGACAGTCGCTTAACCAATGCGCAGCCACTGGTATTTAAATATCGTGACGGCGATTTGGCGATTGCTACGAACGGCAACATAGTAAATGAACCGTTGATCCGCAAACAGCTGGAGCAAAGCGGATCGATCTTTCAAACTACGAGTGATACAGAAGTGCTGGCGCATCTGATTGCCCGTTCGCCAAAGGATTTTGTTGAGGCGGCAAAAGATGCGCTGCAGCAGCTCGTTGGCGGGTTTGCTTTTCTGCTTATGACAAATGATAAGTTAATTGTCGCTTCAGATTCCCATGGCTTGCGTCCGCTAGTGATGGGACGGATTGGTGAAGCGTATATTTTTGCTTCCGAGTCCTGCGCATTAGAGGTCATTGGGGCACAGCTGGTTCGTGATATTGAGCCGGGCGAACTGCTAGTCCTCGACAAAAACGGTCTCTTGGAGGACCGTTTTACCGAACCCAAACGTAAAGCGCTGTGCGCGATGGAGTATATTTACTTCTCACGCCCAGACAGTGATATGAACGGCTCTAACCTGCACTCCGCCCGTAAGCGGATGGGTAGCCGCATGGCACTGGAAGCTTTTGTCGATGCTGATCTCGTAACCGGTGTGCCGGATTCCAGTATTTCAGCAGCCATCGGGTATGCCGAGCAAACGGGAATTCCTTATGAGCTTGGGCTCATTAAGAATAAGTACACTGGACGGACCTTCATCCAGCCGAGTCAAGAACTGCGTGAGCAAGGTGTGAAGATGAAGCTGAGCGCCGTGCGCAGCGTAGTTGATGGCAAACGTGTCGTTATGATCGATGATTCTATCGTTCGTGGCACGACCTCACGCCGAATCGTCAATCTGCTTCGGGAAGCGGGAGCTGTTGAAGTGCATGTGCGGATTACTTCGCCGCCGTTCAAGAATCCTTGCTTCTACGGCATTGATACACCAGACCGCCGCGACCTCATCGCGTCCTACAAGACCATTGAGGAAATGTGCGAAGAGATCAACGCCGATTCCTTGGCATTTTTGTCGCCGGAAGGCTTAATCTCTTCCATTGGTGGACACAACAAAGATGACTATAAAGGCGGACTTTGCCTTTCTTGCTTTGATAATGATTACCCGACGCAGGTGGATTTTGGCGGGGCAGAGAAAGATGGCTGCTCGTGTTGACATCCCCCTAAGTCCCCCTTTCAAAGGGGGATTCCGAAGGGCTCTGCCCTCCGGCCACCCGAAAGCTCGGCGGTAGGAGTTAGGTTATAACTTGCTAAGAAGACTTGGGTACGAGTGCTCGCTTTGTCCCTGTGTGCTGCGCACGGACGGGACACGCTTTACGGCGCTCCGCCCCCCGGCTGCATCCGCCGCCGGGACTGGCTCGCCAAGCTTCCCTCTGTTTGCTTCGCAAATACGAGGGCCGCTTGTCTCGCTTAAGGAGGTGCATGGCGCAGCTCATGCACCGAGGTCTTGAGGTCCGTGTGCAAGGCGCGCACTGCGGCTTGCAGTAGGGACAAACCGGTGGTTGGAGGGAGTTATGGAGAGGAAGTTTGGAACTGTAGAAGCGTAGCGTTCGCCTTTATGGTTGGATTTCTACCGCGAAGAGCGGTTCGAATCAGGAAATCCAACCATAACAGCGATCGGAAGTCCAAACATTCCTCGCAATAACTCCCCTGCAACCACCCAAAAGCCGAATGCGCCCAAACGCGCTCTAAACTATTAAAAGATGAGGTGTCCAATAGTGTCGGAAGCTTATAAAAACGCCGGAGTGGATATTGCGGCTGGTAATGAAGCGGTAGAACGCATGAAAAAGCACGTAAAACGTACTTACCGTCCAGAAGTAATGACGGATCTTGGTGGGTTCGGAGCGCTGTTTGGCCTCAATAAAGATAAATATGAAGAGCCAGTGCTTGTATCGGGAACCGATGGTGTAGGCACAAAGCTCAAAATCGCGTTCGCGGCGGATCGCCATGACACGATTGGCATCGACGCTGTAGCTATGTGCGTGAACGACATTGTAGTGCAAGGTGCAGAGCCACTCTTTTTCCTCGACTATCTGGCTTGCGACAAAGTGGTGCCGGAGAAAATCGAAGCTATCGTAGCTGGAATCGCTGAAGGCTGTCACCAAGCGGGTTGTGCACTGATTGGCGGCGAAACGGCTGAGATGCCGGGTATGTATTCAGCAGGTGAATATGATATCGCTGGATTCACAGTGGGCGTAGCTGACAAAGCGAAGCTGGTAACAGGCGCTAACATCGCTGCTGGCGACACAGTGATTGGTCTGGCTTCCAGTGGTGTGCACAGCAATGGCTTCTCGCTGGTGCGTAAGCTTTTGCTTGAGCAAGAGGGTTATGGCCTGAATGACGTGCTTCCTGAGCTTGGCGCTCCGCTGGCGGATGTACTCCTTGCACCAACTAAGATTTATGTGAAGCCTTTGCTGGCACTGCTGGAGCAGCTTCCGGTAAAAGGTATGGCTCACATTACGGGTGGCGGATTCATCGAGAATATCCCACGCGTATTGCCTGATAATGTAGATGTGGAAATCAATTACGGATCGTGGCCGATTCTGCCAATCTTCGGGTTGATGCAGAACAAAGGTAACGTAAGCAACCGTGATATGTTCACTACTTTTAATATGGGAATTGGTCTTGTTCTGGTAGTTAGCGCTGCTGATGGAGAACGCGCTCTTGAACTGCTTAAAGCTAGCGGAGAAGAGGCGTATATCATTGGTAAAGTAACAGAAGGGGAACGCAAAGTAACCTTTACTGGAGCTGAAGTGTGATGCAATCAAGTCGAATCGCTGTTTTTGCTTCGGGGCAGGGCAGCAATTTTGCAGCACTGATCGAGGCACAGAAAGCAGGCTTGCTTGGAGACGGCAGGATTGAATTGCTTGTCTCGGACAAGCCGGAAGCGCCTGTAGCACAACGTGCGGAGGATGCGGGAATTCCCGCCCTCTTGCTGCGGCCAAAAGACTTCGCCAGCCGTGAACTCTACGAAGCAGAGATTGTAGCAGAGCTTCAGCGGCGGGAAATCGGGCTGGTTGTGCTGGCAGGGTATATGCGCCTCATTACACCAGTGCTTTTAACGCCGTATGCGGGTCGGATTATTAACATTCACCCATCGCTGCTGCCTGCTTTTGCTGGAAAGGATGCGATCGGACAAGCGCTGGATTATGGCGTGAAGCTGACGGGAGTCACTGTGCATTTTGTCGATGGAGGTATGGATACCGGGCCGGTTATTGCTCAGCGTAGCGTAGTTGTGTTGGATAACGACACGGCAGATTCATTGGCGGAACGGATTCATAAGGTTGAGTATGAGTTGTATCCTGAAGTGGTTGGCGCTTTTGCCAGCGGGAAAGTGGAACTGAGTGGAAGAAAGACGATTATCCGCGAAAAGTAAGCCACACTGTAGCCATTCGAAGTTTTGGATCGACATTTGGTGACAGGCGGAGAGATTTCAGGGTATTTCTCGGGAAATATTGCATAAGCGGCATTATGTGTCGTGTAGTAGGTAATAGAGTCAGATTCTTTCTTATAGTAAATTCCCAAGCTTTTAGATGTCATCACATTAAATCGCACGTACAACCCGAAGGAGGACTATTCAAAGTGAGTATCAAAAGAGCGCTAGTTAGCGTATCGGATAAACAAGGTATCGTGGATTTTTGCCGCGAGTTGTCTGCATTAGGCGTAGAGATTATTTCCACAGGTGGAACAAGCACGCTTTTGGCTAAGGAAGGTGTTCCAGTCATCGGTATTTCCGATGTTACAGGATTCCCGGAAATCATGGATGGACGTGTCAAAACCTTGCACCCGGCTGTACACAGCGGATTGCTAGCGGTTCGTGACAATGAGGAACACACGCGTCAAATGAAAGAGCTTGGTCTGGACTACATTGATCTGGTAGTAGTAAATCTGTATCCGTTCGCGGAAACCATTGCTAAACCGGATGTATCGTATGAGGAAGCCATCGAGAATATCGATATCGGCGGACCGACGATGCTGCGTTCTGCGGCGAAGAACCATGCTTTTGTAAGTGTAGTGGTAGATGCTAACGACTATGCTACAGTGCTTGAAGAGGTTCGCGCAGGTGGAGATACAACGCTGGAAACACGCAAACGTCTTGCGGCAAAAGTGTTCCGTCATACGGCGGCTTACGATGCCTTAATTTCCGATTATTTGGCTAATGTTACTGGAGAACCGCTTCCTGAGCGCTACACCGTGACTTATGAGAAAATTCAGGATCTGCGCTATGGCGAGAATCCGCATCAAAAAGCGGCTTTCTATCGCAAGCCTTTGGCTGCGGGGGATACTCTTACAGCAGCTGAGCAATTGCATGGCAAAGAATTATCCTACAACAATATCAACGATGCTAACGCAGCGCTGCAAATCGTGAAAGAATTTGAAGAACCTGCTGTCGTAGCCATTAAACATATGAATCCTTGTGGTGTAGGTGTCGGTGAAAGTGTATACGAAGCTTATCAAAAAGCTTACAACGCAGACCCAACCTCTATCTTTGGCGGAATTGTAGCCGCTAACCGGATTATCGACGCGGACACTGCTACTCTGCTAAAAGAGATTTTCCTCGAAATCGTATTGGCGCCAGGCTTTACGGAAGAAGCACTGGAAATCCTTACGAAGAAAAAGAACCTGCGTCTGCTCAAAATCGGCAATCTCAGCACGGCTAACGCGCGTAAGAGCAGCTTCGTAGTTACCTCTATTGATGGAGGAATGGTTGTACAGGAGAGCGATGTGCATTCTGTGAACCCGGATGATCTGCAAGTTGTTACGGACCGTAAGCCAACCGAAGAAGAATTGAAACAGCTGTTGTTCGGCTGGAAGGTAGTTAAGCATGTGAAATCTAATGCGATTGTATTAGCGGCGGATGATATGACAGTTGGCGTAGGTGCAGGGCAAATGAACCGCGTTGGCGCGGCAAAAATTGCGATTGAACAAGCTGGCGAGAAGTCCAAAGGATCAGTCCTTGCCTCTGACGCCTTCTTCCCAATGGGAGATACACTTGAAATGGCAGCTAAAGCAGGCATTACCGCAGTTATTCAGCCAGGCGGCTCCATTAAAGACGAAGAATCGATCAAGGTCGCGAATGAGTATGGAATTGCTATGGTCTTCACAGGCGTCCGTCATTTCAAACACTAGAACGCTGGGAGGATTTTATTCTAATGGATATTTTAGTGGTTGGCGGCGGCGGCCGGGAGCATGCTATTATTTGGAGCCTGTCCCAAAGCCCCAAGGTTGGTAAAATCTATTGCGCACCCGGCAATGCCGGGATCGCGCAGCTAGCAGAATCTGTGCCTATCGGTGTGTTCGAGTTCGATCGTCTGACGGCTTTTGCCAAAGAGAAGGAAGTTGGCCTTGTCGTAATCGGACCGGATGATCCGTTAGCAGGGGGCATTGTGGATGCTTTTGAAGCACAGGCTATTCCTGTGTTTGGTCCACGTAAGAATGCAGCTGAGATCGAAGGCAGCAAAACCTTTATGAAGGATCTTTTGCACAAATATAATATTCCGACAGCAGCCTATGAAAAATTTGATGGCTATGAAGCTGCACTGGCTTACTTACGCGAGCAACCGCTGCCGATCGTAATCAAGGCAGATGGGCTTGCCGCAGGAAAAGGCGTGACCGTTGCCTATTCACGGGAAGAGGCAGAGCAGGCACTAGCTGATATTATGGTAACCAAAGTGTTTGGTGAGGCTGGCGCTCAGGTTGTCATTGAAGAGTTCCTAGCGGGTCAGGAAATGTCGATTTTGGCTTTTGTTGATGGAGAGACAGTTCGTCCGATGGCTGCCGCTCAGGATCATAAGCCCGCTTACGATGGAGATAAAGGCCCTAATACCGGTGGAATGGGTACCTATTCGCCTCTGCCGCATATCGACGAGGCGATTATCCAAGAAGCGATTGAGACCATCATTAAGCCAACAGCCAAGGCTATGGTAGCTGAAGGCCGTTCTTTCAGCGGCGTTTTGTTCGCAGGGCTGATGATTTCTCCAGAAGGTAAACCAAAGACCATCGAATTTAATGCCCGGTTTGGGGATCCGGAGACACAGGTCGTGCTGCCTAGATTGAAGAGCGACTTGTTAGAAATCTTTTTGGCAGTAACCGAGGGTAGACTTGCGGATATCGACATTGAATGGAGCGACGAAGCAGCGGTGTGCGTGGTTCTCGCTTCTGGAGGATATCCAGGCTCTTATCCTAAGGGAGTGCCGATCGAAGGGCTTGAGGACAGCCAAGGAGGGCTGATCTTCCATGCCGGTACAGCACGGGGGGCAGATGGCAGCTGGGTAACGAACGGCGGACGGGTCTTAGGCGTGGTAGGCCTGGGTGCTACGATTGCCGAAGCTCGTTCAGCAGCCTATGCTAGGGCTGAAGGAATCTCTTTTTCCGGGAAACAGAATCGCAGCGACATCGCTATGAAGGCTCTGGTATAAGGATAAAGCACTGTATCTAGCAATTTTTTGCGCTTTAAGTCCTAAAAAAGGACTGACAAGTGATAGAAGAAGTGCTATAATACTACACGTACGGGGGAAAATGTGCGGATATATACAGATAAGGGCCTTTCCGATCATGGGAAGGCCCTTTTAAATCGGAGTCCTTCAGACTTTGTGCAGTAACCTTATAAAGGATGCCTCGTGCCTGAAAATGTTGATACTTATAGTGCATACTAGCGATACGCTTATGGCGAATGGCTACTCACAGATTTAAGGGGGAATTCGTTTTGAGTAAGATTGGAAGAAATGATATGTGTCCTTGCGGAAGCGGGAAAAAATATAAGAAATGCTGCCTAGGGAAAGAAACTTCTGCAGTGGAATCCATCATGCGACTGGTAACAACGGAAGAATCCGCTGCTACTGTGGCTGTGGCCGAGAAACCAGAAGCGGCAGCCATTCCTGAAGCTAAGCTTACCCTAACTACTCTCAAAAAAAAGGTGTCACGTGATCTGAAATGGGAGCATCCGGCGCATGAACAATTGGCTCTGCATCTTATTGAGACCATGAGAGACAGCTATGACCGGGAGCTAATCTGGGAAGGTCTGGTTCTATGGAATGGTTATTCCCGTCACATCAAGCCTGCAGTGAAGAAAATGGGCTCCTTCTGTGCAGCTATCGAGTTTATCTTGTCTGAGGAATATGGATTCCTTCAAACTCAAGCTGATCTAGCGATCAAACATGAGGTTACTGCACCTACCATCTCCAGAAAAGTTAAAGAGATGCTTAATTATATCGAACAGTACGGCATGGGCGGGGCAGAGGAAGAATTACTTTTGCTCAACGTTTCAGGTACTCCGAAGGATCAGGAACAGGCTTTGCTGCAAAAAGCAATGGAAACTAAAGCATCCAATCGTCGGATCCAGCTAGCAGAAGCGGCATTGGAAGTTTATCCGGACAGTCCGGACGCCTATCTCATTTTGGCTGAGGAAGCCGAGAATGAAGCAGATGCCCGTGCTTATCTGAAAGCAGGGATGGAAGCGGGTGCGCGTGAGCTTGGAGAAGCCTTTTTCACTGAGAACAAAGGACATTTCTGGGGTCTTTACGAGACACGTTCGTACATTCGAATCTGCAAAAGCTACGCTGACTCCTGCTGGTTTAGCGGAAATGCAGAAGAAGCACAAAAGACGCTGGAGCACATTCTAGAATTGAACCCAGAAGATAACACAGGTGCACGTTACCTTCTAACGGCAACGTACCTTTACACTAATAAGCTTAAGAAGACCGAGAAGGTACTGGAGAAGTTCGGCAAGGATGCAGCAGCAACAGTAGCATATGACCGTATGGTTTTAGAATATAAGAAGAACGGGATTACTTCCCAGCTCAAAATGCTATACCGCGTGGCGAAGAATGTGAACAAGCATGTGCCAGATTATCTGTTAGGTATCAAAAGATTGCCGCATAACCTGCCTGATTTTGTAGGCGTGGGTGACGCTAACGAGGCTATCGAATATGTTATTGTACATTCACGTTTGTGGACAAGCTTACCAGACCTGGTGAAGTGGATGCTGAAGCAACAGGACTAGTAGGTTTCATAGCATAGGGATAGCAAATATTAGTAAGAGACTATAGGGTTCCTTTAGTCTCTTTTTCTTTATCACTGATTAGGATGCTTGAAAAAATGTCCTCGGGAGAGTATGTTACAAGAAGTAGAATAACAGATAGATAGTGAGGCGAGAGGGTTATGAGAGAAGAGGAAGACCGAATCGTAGGAATGGAAGATATTGTGCGGGCTCATCACGTACTGCGTGAAGTCATAATCCGGACACCCCTACAACGTGATGCTGTGCTGTCAGCCAAGTATGATTGTGATGTGTATTTGAAGCGCGAGGATTTGCAGATTGTACGTTCTTTCAAAATCCGCGGAGCTTATAATATGATTCGTAGTTTGTCAGCAGAAGATAGAGCAAAAGGGATTGTCTGTGCGAGTGCGGGCAACCATGCACAAGGCGTAGCCTATTCCTGTAAGGCGCTTGGAATTAAAGGCAAGGTCTACATGCCAAGCACTACGCCTAACCAGAAGGTTAAGCAGGTGCGGCGGTTTGGCGGTGAGTTTGTTGAGGTCATTCTGAAGGGAGATACCTTTGATGACGCTTATGATGAAGCACTGCAAGCTTGTATAGATCATGGGATGACGTTGATCCATCCCTTTGATGAGCCACGAATCATTGCGGGCAACGGCACCATTGCAATGGAAGTGATGGAGAGTCTGGACAACCCTGCAGACTTTATGTTCGTAACCATTGGTGGAGGCGGTCTGGCAGCGGGTATAGCCACCTATGTGAAGACAGTTAGTCCTTCTACCAAGTTGATTGGTGTGGAGCCACTCGGAGCAGCTTCTATGACGGAAGCGATTAAGCTTGGAGAAGTGGTGACTCTAAAGGAAATTAATAAGTTCGTGGACGGAGCGGCTGTAAAACGTGTTGGCGGATTGACGTACGATATTTGTTCCCGTCATCTGGATGACATCGTGATGGTGCCTGAAGGTAAAGCTTGTACCACGATTCTAGAACTATATAACGAGAATGCCATAGTGGTTGAGCCAGCAGGTTCGCTGCCTATCGCAGCGCTTGATCAATATCGTGATCAAATCCGCGGCAAAACAGTTGTCTGTATCATAAGCGGCGGCAACAACGATATTGACCGGATGCAGGAGATCAAAGAGCGTTCATTGATTTACGAAGGCTTAAAACACTATTTCATGGTGAACTTCCCGCAACGTGCAGGTGCGCTGCGTGAGTTCTTGGGCGAAATCCTTGGACCTCACGATGATATTACCCGTTTCGAGTATATCAAGAAGCATGATAAAGAAAATGGTCCCGCGCTTGTTGGCATTGAATTATTGTCAACGGATGCCTACGAACCTCTCATCGAACGGATGCAGCAGAAGGGCGTCGATTATGTAGAGATCAATAAGGATTCTAATCTCTTTAACATCCTTATTTAAGGCTCGCATCCACTTCATAATCACGTTAATGAACATAAACAAGCCCGTCCCTATTCATTTCAGGGACGGGCTTTTGTGATTTCTTTATTAGAGAGGTAACGAAGTCTTACGATATTGCTCGACCTCATCGGTCAATTTATAGCTATTGTCTTTCATTAATTTCATGAAGCTATCCAGCTTTTGTAGAAATGGGCTGTTATCATTATTTTTGGTCAGAATACTGGAGTAAGCCTTTTGCGCCTCCAAATCCATTTCCAGATTGTCATAATGGAAGAGAGGAGTGTTATTCTGGCCGTAAAACGTATTATTCACATACATAGTATACAAGGCTTTTACAGCAGAAATTCGGTTTGATTTCGGATGATTTTGAATGAATTGCTCTTGAGATAAAGCTCTGGCTGCTACCTCAGTCCAGGCGATAACTAGCCCGTTGTCCTTGGAAGAGGGCAGGTCCGATTCGGTGGCCATAATGGTAATATAAGCGCTGATATCATTGGTAACGTATAGCTTGTACTTGCGGTAAGCCCCATAATCGATCACCGGGAAAAAAGTACCCTCTGCTGTCTCCAGCTTATATCCGCTTTCGCTGGCACTTTTCAGCAGTGTACGCAGCTGGAGATCATCAGTAATAGCAGCAAGAGAAGACATGCTGGCGCCTGCTTTATAAATGGCGGTGAGCTTCCGCTGGACAGTGCTGGTACTGAATTTACTCTCCCAGGCTTGCAGCGCAGCTTTATGCAGATTCTCAAGCTTCAGCGTCATCATTGTTGCACGATACGAACCTACCGCATACATATTGGAGTTCAAATATTTTATGGCTTCGGGTAACTTGTCAGAGGTAGATAAGAGCGGTAACGCAGCTTTATAGACAGCCTCTGCATGATTATTGCTAGCTGCTTGGGTTATTGCCTTAGCGCCTTCCCCAGGAGGGCTGGTAGCACCTTCGGCGTGAATAGCACTGGGCACTATGCCTAGCCCTAAGGCTATAGCTAGAACGGAGTAGAGAATATAATGCTTCTTAATCATGGAAGTTTCCCCCTATCTATCGGATGGAATAAAATTTTCAGCCTAGAACTTTATTTTTTGAAAAATATAAACTTCAGTCCCAACCCCCCAATGATGCACAGAATTAAGCTTACCCACGGGGATATTGTAATGACCGGAAATAACCGATCGAGGAACATACCGATAAATACAGCAGCTACTGCAATGCCGATATAGATGCCAAGGCTTTTTATATCAAAAGGTTTGGCACTGGGTGCATCGCTTTCCGACAAGGAAGACATCCATTTCATAATGAGTTCAATTAAGATAATGGAGCCTACTCCCACAGCGAGCAGGGTGAAAAGGCTGATCTGTCCGAACATTCCAGGTGAATCGTCAGTCCATTGGAAGAAGAGTCCACCGATTGCCAATATCCCAAAAAGACAGGTCAGAGCTGCGCAGGGAATCATCAAGTAATAGTTCCATTTACTGCGCACCGGGCGCCCGGGAACACTGTCTATGATTTCTTTAAAATAATCGTGCGGATTCTCGCCGAATACTTGCTTGGCATTTTTCCCTTTACGTTGTTCCTTCAACAGCAGCTTGGCCGCATCCAGCAAAAGTTCTTCTCCGCGCAGGGGTTCAATTCGACTGGCCCGCACCGCAAGAATCATATCTTCTAAATAGGAGCGATTGAAGGGCGTCAACTGCTCACGTAGGGCGTTATTTTCCTTAATCATATCTTTCACTTTCATAATTTGGATGTAAACCTCCAGTGTTGTTAATCGGTATAGTCTTTAACCTAGAGTATACGTTTGCATGACAGGTCTACGCAAGGACAACCATTTCTATGGCGATATGCATAATCCTTTTAGAAGAGTGAACACTGATAATGTTGTTGCTTGATCAATATAGCATTGGGAAAGGTTGGGAGCTTTATGGAACATGAGAATAAGAAAGAACAGGGAAGATCCATGGGCAACGGTTTCGAGCCTACGCCCAATAATTCAATGGGGGATTGGGGCGGCTCCGATGGATTCAGCATGTGGGATTCCGCAGAAGATGCTCCCGAGGGCTTGCTTAAGGATTGGGAAGGCAGCCATGAAACCCATGAGATGTTTAACGACAGCTACGATTGATTAACAACCCTGGTCATTCATCTCGAAAAAACAACAGAGCAGCGATCCTCCGATACTGGGATCGCTGCTCTGTTGTTTTTTGGTGGGGTTCTGAAACCCCGGGAACCCCGGAACCCCGGAACCCCGGGAACTCCAGAGCTCCCAGACCCCCGGTTGTCGTAGCATCCACCATCTTTCGGACTCTGATGACGTTATTAGCCAAATTATCGCCTTTTCAGCACATTTTCGGACCCCAGTGACGCTATTGCTCGAAAAGTAGCTCTTATTTGCTGTTTTACAGGGTGATAGCGACTATGGGGTCCGATAGAATTCAAAAAGTGTGCTAAATCTGCGAATAGGGTCTTCTGAGTCCGCTGGAGCTACTGAGTCCGCTGAAGCTACTGAGTCCGATGTAGTTTCTGAGTCCGAAGGAACTGCTGAGTCCGATAGAGCAGCCGAGTCTGCTGGAGCTACTGAATCCGATAGAGCTGCTGAATCCCGGATTGGCGGTTTCAATCCACTCGACGTGGGAGCCCCAGAGTCATGTTCATATCTTACGGGACACCCTGTTTGTCGTGCAGACTCTAATGCCCAAATACTCCGTGCGTTTATTAAGAATTGTCCCCTTGCTGTTGACAATGTGAACGAAATCTTTATAATTAGATTATAATTCATACTAAGTTAATCGGAATTCTAATAAATTAAAATAAATTAAATTATAAATATAATTATAGGAGGATGCGGCAATGGAACGGAATATTGTAATCCGGCATAACGGAGAAGAATTGACGGCGAGCATACATTACCCGAACAAAGAGAAGGGAACCTCTTCGCGTTGCAAGGATAGACTGCCATTAGCCGTGATCTGCCACGGATTTGTGGGGAATCGGATTGGCGTAGACCGGATTTTTGTGAAGGCGGCTCGTGAGCTGGCACAAGAGGGATATATGGTTATTCGTTTTGATTATGTGGGCTGCGGCGAGAGCAGCGGGAATTATGGCGGCGAAGATATGGAATCGATGATCGCTCAGACTAGAGCGGTGCTTGATTACGGAATTAGCTCTGCTGATGTGGACCCACAGCGCGTGACGCTGATTGGCCATAGCCTCGGTGGCGCGGTGGCGCTGCTGACAAGTATTCGCGATCGCCGCGTGAAGAATCTCGTGTTATGGGCCTCTGTTGGTTATCCTTTCAATGATATTGTGAAAATTGTAGGGCGGGAGGCGTATGATCGTGCTGTGAAGAATGGGTCAGCGGATTATGTGGGCTATTCGTTTACACCGGTATATTTTAATTCTTTGGCGGCTTTTCAGCCCTTCCAAGAAGCGAGCAAATTTAGCGGCGATGTACTCGTCATTCATGGCACCTCTGATGATGTCATTCCGGTGGATTACGCTTTTCTTTACCAGAAGCTGTTCTGGACACGTCCCGAAGGACGTTGCGACAAAGAGATCATTTTTCAAGGGGATCACACCTTTTCTTCTGGACCGGCGCAGCAGCAGCTGCTTAAGCGGACTATAGAATGGATGAACGAACAAGAGCATCTGCAGACAGAGTGGCAGAATTGGATGATTTAGGAGAAGGTTTTTATTCGCATTAACTTGCAATAAGCGGTAAAATAAAGATGCACACCATATACTGGGTTATGGAGGTTGGCATCCTATGAAATTACCGTCATTTTTTATTGCGCACGGTTCTCCGCTCCTCGCACTGGAGGATAACGAGTATACCCGTTTTCTGGAGCGGCTTGGTCAAGAACTTGAAGCGCCACGCGGTATAGTAGTTTTCTCAGCGCATTGGGATAGCCCTGAACAGCTACTTACCGTTGATGAACTGCACGAGACACAGCATGACTTCTACGGATTCCCTGAAGAAGTTTACACGCTGACCTATCCGGCCCCGGGCGATCCGGCCCTAACAAGACGGATTTCTGAGCTCTTCAAGGATAACAATCTATCACATCAGCCCGTTCTGGGGCGAGGACTCGATCATGGAGTCTGGGTGATACTGAAAAAAATGTTCCCGAACGCCGACATTCCGGTAGTTGCTTTATCCGTCGATTCCCTGCGCTCTCCCAAGGAGCAGTACAATATCGGGCGGATGTTAGCACCGCTTCGTGACGAAGGCATACTGCTGATTGGAAGCGGTGGACTTGTTCACAACTTGCGGATGCTAAGTGAAAGTGAGCAGCCTGAGGATTGGGCACTTGAATTCGATGCATGGATTGCCAAGGGACTAGAAGCCTGGGATTTGCCTTCACTTTTTGCGTATGAGAAAAAAGCTCCACATGTACGCGATGCGGTTCCTTCTTATGGAAGAGAGCATTTTGCACCTCTCTTTTACGCGATGGGAACAGCGGATGGCAGCAGGAAGGCAGAGCGGATTTTTCAGGCTTATCAGTATGGGACATTAAGTCTTAATTGCTGGAAGCTAGACTAACTGAATGAATAAGAGACCCGCAGGGTGCAGCCGCAATGGCTGTACCCTTTTTTTAATATAAGAATTTATCTATTCCATGCTATAAAATTTCCTTATGCTTGCTATGAAAAAAGGGAGAAGGTGATCAAGACAAATGGGACTGACTGTGATTAAATGGAAGGAATCAGTGAGTTTCATAAAACGTTTAGGAGGAACTACAAGCTTATGAAAGTAAATTGCTCTTCTTCCCGTCTGTTATCTGCCATTGTATTGACCACCCTATTGCTCTCCGCTTGCGGAACACAGAGTGCAAATAATGAGATCACCCCGACACAGCAGCCTACCGCAGAGCCCACGCCTATCGAAACGATTCAACCCTCACCTACCATTGATCCCGCTGCTGAGCTCGTATCCGGATTAACAGGTCTTCCAGTTTCTGAAGACAGTCTTCCACGTCCCTTGGCCGTAATGATAAATAATGCTCCTGCCGCCCGGCCGCAATCGGGGGTTAGTGAAGCAGATATTTTGTATGAGATTCTTGCCGAAGGTGGCATCACACGTTTGATTGGTATTTTTCAGAGCCATACAGGTGTGGTGAAAATCGGACCGATTCGCAGCATCCGCCCCTATCTGCTGGATATTGGCGAGAGCTACGGTGGTGTGACGGTGCATGCCGGAGGGAGTCCGGCGGCTTATGCCATTTTGCAAAAAGAGAAAAAAGAAGATATGGACGAGATCGGCCGTGCCGGAGCTTATTTTTGGCGGGATAAAGCGCGAAAAGCACCTCATAACCTGTATAGCAACGCAGCCAAACTGCGGGAAGGTGCCGAGAAGCTTGGGTTTGCGCAAAGTGTGAAGGTACCCGGGTATCTTTTTAACAATCCAGATTACATACCGGCGGACGGAGAGAAAGCCGCTGAATTTAGCATAAACTATCTGCTCAAAAGTTATAAAGTTGACTATAAATATGATCCTAAACGTCAGACCTATCAGCGTTATGTGAATGACAAACCTCATGTGGATCTAAATAACGATAATCCGGTGGAAGCGGCCAATGTGATGGTTATAGGAGCTGATCACAAAGTGCTTGATGATGTCGGAAGACTTCAGATTGATGTGGAGCTTGGCGGGGAAGCGTTGCTTTTTCAGCGGGGACAGGTCACCAAAGGCAGATGGTCTCGTGAACCAGGGGATGTGATCCGCTTTGTGAGGGATGGAAAAGAAGAGCTGATGTATCCAGGAATTACCCATATTTTGGTGGTCCCTAATGCGCCTTCATTTAGCAGTCATGTGGTATATGGCGGGGCGGATGGTACAACATAAGAAAGTCGGAATATCCAGTGTTATACAGATTTGTGTTCGGAATAATGGGTATGTGTTAATAGAGTGTAAAAAAGTTCATTTCTATAGCTTCTATACCTTGTACGGATATGATAAGATAACAAGGGTTGTCATTCATTTTCATGCTTTTTACATATGAATGGCTCTGTATTCACGGTAATTTTATGTAAAGGGGTTTAAAACAATGAAGTTGAGAAAAAAGGACATATTCTTTGAGACGCTGGAAAATATGGCCGATACTATTGTCCAAGCTGCAGATTATTTTGCTCAGAATATCACTGATCTCCGGAATAATGTCGATAATTTCGCTGCAGAGATGAAAAAGTACGAATCCCAATGTGATACTTACACGCACACCGTTATCAAAGAATTGAACAAGACGTTTATTACGCCGCTTGAACGTGACGACATTATGGACTTGATCACAAGCATGGATGATGTCATCGATGGTCTGGAGGCATCCGCCTCACGTTTCTATATGTACAACCTTCTTGACCCGGATGAATACATTGTGCAATTCGCCGAAATTCTTCGCCAGTGTGCTTATGAAATCCAAAAAGCGGTTCATTTGCTCTCCCAGAAGAAATTGTTGGCGATCCGTGAATATACAATCCGTCTGAATGACCTTGAGAATCAAGGGGACGAAGTGCTTCGTATTTGTACTAAGGTCCTGTTCGAAACTGTAAAAGACCCGATTGAGCTGATTAAACGCAAGGAACTGTATGAGCGGCTCGAAACCACTACAGACAAATGTGAAGATGTAGCCAACATGTTGGAATCGATCATCATGCGCAACTCATAAGGGGTACTAGAATATGGAAACATCTATATGGATTCTTGGAATTGTTATATTTCTCGCGCTTGCGTTTGACTTTATCAATGGATTCCATGATACGGCCAACGCAATTGCTACCTCTGTCTCAACACGTGCCTTAAAACCGCGAACAGCAATTATTATGGCAGCACTGATGAACTTTGTTGGGGCCTTGATGTTTACAGGTGTGGCCAAAAAAATCGGCGGAAGTATCACCGACCCGACCTTGCTTGAAAATGGGTTGGATATCATAATAGCCACGCTGATTGCTTCGATTATTTGGAATTTGATCACTTGGTGGCTCGGGATTCCATCCTCATCGTCTCATGCACTGATCGGCGCTTTAGCGGGTGCAGTATACGTGGGGGCAGGCTCAGCACACATCAATTGGGGCGGGTTTGTGGAAATTGTCGAAGGACTGATTTTCTCCCCAATCATTGCGTTTGTTATTGGTTATATTATCATGACCATCCTGAAATGGATCTTTGCTAAGCGTAGTCCACATACGGTCAACAAGGGCTTCCGCTCTATGCAGGTCCTTACGGCAGCGTTACAGTCGTTCACACATGGTACGAATGATGCGCAAAAAGCGATGGGGATCATTACTTTTGCACTCGTTACCTCAGGACGTCAAGAAACTATGGATGTTATCCCTTTGTGGGTTAAGATAGCTGCAGCTACGGCTATGGCGCTCGGTACCTCCATCGGTGGTTGGAAGATTATTAAGACTATGGGTACGAAGATTTTCAAAATCGAACCTATTAACGGTTTCGCGGCTGATATTTCCGCGGCATCTGTTATTTTCTCAGCAACGCTGCTGCATTTGCCAGTAAGCTCAACGCATGCGATCACATCAGCGATCCTTGGGGTAGGCTCTGCCAAACGTTTCTCTGCAGTGAAATGGGGAGTAGCCGGACGTATTGTGGTCACTTGGTTCATCACGATTCCAATCAGTGCGGTATTAGCAGGTCTGATTTTCAAAATCATTTTTTAAACACCCTTTAATAAAGATGTCAGTTAGCCATTGGGCTGCGGACATCTTTTTTTGTTGTGTGGACATGAGGATGGGTGAAGAATGTACGGTATAAATCCCGTAGAAGTGGCGGAGTTTGGCGTCGGAGGGAGAAAGTACGGTATAAATCCCGTAGAAATGACGAAGTTTGGCGATGGAGGGAAAATGTACGGTATAAATCCCGTAGAAATGACGAAGTTTGGCGCTGGAGGGGGAATGTACGGTATAAATCCCGTAGAAGTGACGAAGTTTGGCGCTGGAGGGGGAATGTACGGTATAAATCCCGTAGAAGTGACGAAGTTTGGCGATGGATGGGGAATGTACGGTATAAATCCCGTAGAAATGACGGAGTTTGGCGTTGGAGGGGGAATGTACGGTATAAATCCCGTAGAAGTGACGAAGTTTGGCGATGGATGGGGAATGTACGGTATAAATCCCGTAGAAGTGACGAAGTTTGGCGTCGGAGGGGGAATGTACGGTATATATCCCGTAGAATTTACGAAATTCGAGGATGGTGACAAAAAGAAGAGCATAATTGCCCTAGAATTGGAGACACTTCGTCGAAGAAGCAGAAATAAAGGCATAAATGCCTTAGAATGGGTGAACTAGCGTCGAAGAAGCAGAAAGAAAGGCATAAATGCCTTAGAATTAGTGGAATAGCGTCGAAGAAGCAAAAAGAAAGGCATAAATGCCTTAGAATGACGGAACCTGACTTGTATGAGGTTGGACCAGCCCAACTTAACACATTTCAAGGGAACCCAGCGCACCTAAATCCAGTCCATCGTAACGTAACCTAGCCCAAATTAAATCAGCACTGTCCAACTTGTCTCATTTCAGCAGAATCCAGCGCACCGAAGTCCAGCCCTGCACAAAGTAACCTAGCCCAATTTACCATATTTTAATGGAATCCAGTGCACCCTTAATCCAGTCCATCGTAACGTAACCTAGCCCAAATTAACTCAGCATAGTCTAACTTACCTCATTTCAGCAGAATCGAGCACATCGAAGTCCAGCCCTGCACAAAGTAACCTAACACAAATTAACTCAACAGCCTAACGTAATACATTTCAACGGAATCCAGTGCACCCAACCCAACCCAACCCAACCCAACCCAACCCAACCCAACCCAACCCAACCCAACCCAACCCAACCCAACCCAACCCAACCCAACCCAACCCAACCCAACCCAACCCAACCCTTACCTTTCTCCCTGCTTTTCTGCCGTCGAAGAATATCGCCTTATTTCCATTATCCCTCCCGCACTCAACTTTACAGGCAAGGATTGCATCCCAATCCCACAAATCACTATCAGCCCCAAAGTAAACCATATGTTACTTACGTTAAATGAACGCGAGGCGATGGACTCAACCTTTTGCGAAATCAAGGTCAGTCTGCTTACGATCGAAGGGTTGTTTACTATCCCTTATGAGCACCTTTTCACCAACTAATTAGTAAAAATAGCGATAGTAATTCACAGCTATGAATTCATCTCACTCATAAACCCGATACCGACAGCAGAGAATAAGGACAGCTCGCCCCCAGCGCAACCAACCTTACACAAATGAATCGAGCATTAACGAACGACGAAGCACCAAATGTTTCTTAGTCTAGCTTGAGCGGTGCTGCTGGCTATGTTTTTTGCTTTTTGGAAGAGTTGTCTTCTTGCTGTACAATAGAGGCGTGGAAGAAGATGAAGCGGAGGAACATTTATGATACGTACACTTGTTGTCACACATAAAGGTGAGGTGCTGACAGAGATCCCTCTGCAAAATATCCGGCTGGAGGATTATGCTTGGATATGGGCAGATTTTGCTACGCCTACGCCAGAAGAAACGCTTTTGCTGGATCAATATTTTCATTTTCACCCCTTAGCGATAGAGGACTGTATGCATGTGTTGCAGCGGCCGAAGCTGGATCATTATGAGAATGTGCAGTTTTTTGTGCTGCATGCGCTGAATGAGCGGACGTTGGATGCTGAGGAGGTTGACCTATTTTTAAGCGCGAACTTTCTTGTCTCCTATCACCATCAGGAAAAAGCAGAGATGAATGAAGCGTGGGAACAGGTGAAGAGCGAAATACATAGTCGAAAAGGCTGGTCGGGTGGGCCGATGGCAGCTGCATATACGGTGATGGACAAGCTGGTGGACAAGTATTTTCCATGTCTCTACAGTTTAGAGGACGAGCTTGCGGATCTGGAGAGCAGCGGCAGCAGTGAGTCGGTGGAGGAATTGATGAGCCAGGTGTTTGGCGTGCGCGGAAGACTCCTCAAAATGCGGCGGACGATTGTGCCGATGCGCGATTTGATGTACCGGATCGTGAATTCACAGCATGTCCAGAGCAATGGCGAGGAACGGATTTATTTTGGCGATATTTATGACCATCTGCTAAAGCTCTCCGATATGATTGAGGCTGATCGGGAAATGACAGCGGATTTGCGTGACAGCTACATTTCACTCAATTCCAACCGGATGAATTCGATTATGAAAACACTAACGGTAATCACGACGGTATTCATGCCGCTGACGCTTATCGCCGGGATCTACGGAATGAACTTTGTGAAGATGCCTGAACTAGAGTGGAAGTATGGTTATTTTGCCGTGTTGTTGTTTATGCTGGTGGTTGGTTTTGGGATGTTCCGATGGTTTCGACGGAGTGGCTGGTTTAAGTAAAAATAGAGCAGAAGCGCTAACAGCAAATCTCTTTCCTGCGAGAATTGCTGTTTTTCTGATACATAGCTAGAAAACGTCACCGCTATTTGCGGCGACGTTTTCCGGTGGAAGAAGTAGAGCGTCGGCGAGTAGTTGTAGTAGATTTGCGACGGGGTGAGGTGGAGCGCTTTTTTTTGCGGCGATTAGGACTGTACAGGGCAGCATCCTCTTCGGCGGCTAGTGCGCCTGCTGCGCCTTTGTTTTTACCGAAGCTACCCATGAACAGCTTAACCATTGGAGCCATCTGCTGGAAGCCGGACATCACCTTTTGTACTTTACCCATAGAGTTTACGATCCCGTCAATGCCGCCCATACGATCGATGATACCTTTGATTTGCTCCATATTCCCACCAATTCCGCCACCGCCGCCTAAGCCGCTGAGCAGTCCGGCAAGCCCGCCGCTTGCCTTTGTTGCAGCTTCAGCTGCAGGGAGCGCTAGTGCAGTTTCGGTGGCAGCTTCTGCTCCTAAAGCAGGAAGGATTCCGGTCTCACCTGGGAGAGCTGAGGGCGCATATGAACTGAGGCCGGGGTAGGCAGAGGCATTATACGAATCGCTCAGTGAACGCTGATTCCGGCGGGAATGATTATAGTAATGATCAGGCATAATATCACATTCCTTTGTTAGTGGTCTGCTATACTGTATGTCATGGGCGAACATACGGTATAGACGAATGCCCGGGTAATAGGGATAGGAGCGGAAAAGGGCGTATGCCTATAAACAGGTTAAAGTAGTGAAGAAACCGTGTACGAGCTTGATTTTCGGCGCTTTTGTAGTACTATAGTGTAGGCGATAATTCTTATGTAGAGAAAAATACTTGTATTGGGGTACATAAATGGTGTGCGCGTGGGGTGGACGTTTGTCCATCATTTTCGTTCTTTACAGCGTGAAATCGTTAATGCTTGAAAAATGCGCTCCAGTGCAATATAGTAAAGGCAGGATAGTGACATTAGGTTGATGTTTCCGGAGCTAGTTTTGTACGGAGCTTAATCAGAGAAACTAATGCTGATAGAACTTTTAGGGGATGAAAAATTGATGCAACTTAAGAAGTTAAATGATAAAAGTATAGACCAATTATTTGAAGCCATTTTAACATTAAAGAATATGGAAGAATGTTATGTTTTCTTTGATGATTTGTGCACCGTGAACGAGATTCAATCGCTGTCGCAACGACTGGAAGTAGCGCGTATGCTTGGCAAAGGTTCGACCTACAATCAGATCGAAGCAGAGACAGGAGCAAGTACAGCTACTATTTCCCGTGTAAAACGTTGCCTGAACTACGGAAATGATGGTTATAAATTAACGCTGGAACGTTTGGGACGCTAATTTATGGTACCGGGCGTACTTATTATCAGTCACGGCTCCCGCGACGAGGTTTGGGTGTCGATCGTGGAAGAGGCCGTAAGCGAATTATCGCTAGATGAAGAGATGCCAGTGGTGGTCTCTTTTTTAGAGCTGGTAGAGGGCCGTCTGATTCAAGATGGAATAAATGAACTGGAACATGCAGGGGTCACAGATATAATTGTGATCCCATTGTTCGTTTCCTCGGGAAGCACACATGTCGATGAAATAGAATATGCACTAGGGGCTAAACCTGCACCTGAACGTGAGACCGATTTAGAGCCGTTCCACGTGAAGGCTAAGGTTCACTATGGTTATCCTGTCGACGATGACCCGGACATCGCTGTGATGATCTGGGACAAGCTCCGTAAGCTGTCTACGGAACCTGAACGTGAGACGATTCTGTTGGTAGGTCACGGCAGCATTTATGATGGCTTCCGCCAGCGTTGGCAGCAGGGCATCTCTTCACTGGCAGGACGTGTACGTGAGGTGAGCGGCGTAGCAGCTGCCGATTACGGTCTGCTGAATCCGGACAGTGTAAGAAGCAAAGTGGAGTATTGGCAGGAGCAGGGTCACGAGGTTTTGGTGGCGCCGCTTTTTTTGAGTGAAGGTTATTTCACTAAACATGTGGTTCCGAACAGACTTAAAGGGTTAACCTATAAGTATTCTGGCCAGACGCTTTTGCCGCACCCGCTTCTTCCGCATTGGATTGAGAGACAGGTAGAGACACTCCTCGAACAGATTCGAAAAAAGAGTTAAAAAGCTTCCTTTTTAGCCCACTTAATCATGAAAAATAGTGCCCATTTCCGTGGATAATACGGGATTTGCTGCATAGACATATATATAGTTGTTTTTGCCTAATAAGGTGTCGTGAATTGTTGTATAATGGAATATTTACGATAAATGTCCTCTGACATTGATTGTAGTGGTCCGAATTAGGTATAATCAATTAGGTTATTCTATTATAAAAAACAGGTGGCGTTCCGGTAATGAAAACTGCGAGATTGATTTATAATCCCACTTCTGGACGGGAAGAAATGAAGAAGCGGCTCGCCGACATTTTGGACCGGCTGGATACGGGTGGCATTGAAGCCTCCTGCCATGCAACGACCGGAGAAGGCGATGCTATGTTAGCTGCTGCGGATGCAGTAGAGCGCGGTTATGATCTAATCATAGCAGCCGGTGGGGATGGCACTTTAAATGAGGTTATCAATGGTATGGCGGAGAAACCTAATCTCCCCCCGCTTGGCGTATTGCCACTTGGGACTACCAATGATTTTGCACGTGCGATGGGGATCCCGAAGAATTGGGAAGATTCCGTTGATTTAATCCTTCGTCAAGAGTCGCGTCCGATTGATATCGGTAAAGCCAATGATCGTTATTTCATTAATATAGCAGGCGGTGGCAGTCTAACCGAACTGACCTATGAAGTTCCAAGTAAGCTGAAGACCATGATAGGGCAGCTTGCGTACTATTTAAAAGGTATTGAAAAAATGGTCAGCCTATCTCCTCAGGAACTAATCATTCGTGCCAATGGGCAGGAGGTTATTCATGATGAGTTTATGCTGTTCCTGATTGCAAATACGAATTCTGTTGGCGGCTTTGAAAAGCTTGCTCCCGGCGCTCGAATCGATGACGGTCTGTTAGATGTTATTGCGGTTAAAAAATGCAACTTGGCAGAGTTTGTCCGTTTGGTTAGATTGGCCCTTCGTGGCGAGCATTTGCAGGATAAAAAGGTTGTGTATTTCCGTACGGATGCAATGGATGTAATCTCTCCAGGGCATGTACAATTGAACTTGGATGGAGAACTTGGCGGAGAGCTGCCGGGTCGTTTTCGGATTTTGCCGCAGCATCTGCGGATTTTTGCTCAGAATAATTAGGTTGATTGAAAGCAAGAGTGTGGGATTATACAGCGATGATAATGAAAGAAGTGAACTATAAATAATGAGTAAACACCGCAGTGGACGCAGCACCAGCCGCCCAGCCGGCAAGGCGCCTGTCGCCGGACTGCCTGTGAATAAAAATGATGAGGTTATGCTCGATATTATCGGCATGACCCATGAAGGCGAAGGGGTAGGCCGCGTAGAAGGCTTTACCCTTTTTGTGCAGGGAGCTCTTCCCGGAGAGAAAGTCCGGGCAAGGGTGCTCAAGACCAAAAAGCAGTATGGCTACGCCAAGCTGCTGAATATAGTAGAAGCGAGCAGCGCCCGCATCGCGGCGCCTTGCGAGATCTATGACCAATGCGGCGGCTGCCAGCTGCAGCATATGGACTACACTGCTCAGCTGGCGTGGAAACGGCAGCTGGTGGTGGACAACCTGGAGCGGATTGGGAAGCTTCGGGTGAGTGTTGGCGGGGATAGCGGAAAGAGCAAAGAGAATGAAGCTGTTGAGAGTCAGACGGACAGTGCCAACTATGGCGGCATTGCAGATGGTACGACTGATGGCGCTGGAGTAGCTCATACAGATGGCATTCTTGTTCGCCCTACACTCGGCATGGACGAGCCTTGGCGTTACCGCAATAAGGCACAGGTGCCAATTGGGGTTACAGAAGGCGGTCTTGTGGGCGGCTTCTACGCACGCGGAAGTCACCGTATCATCGATATGGAAACCTGCTTGATTCAGCATGAAGATAATGATGACGTTGTGCGCAAGGTGAAAGATATCGGCAGAGAACTTGGCATCTCTGCTTATAGTGAAGAAACCGGTCGTGGCCTGCTGCGCCATGTCGTCGTGAAGAAAGCTTTCCGTACCGGTGAAATGATGGTTGTCCTCGTAACCAACGGCCGCGACATCCCACACCTGGACGCCTGGCTCGGCAGCATCCGCGAACAGCTGCCAGATGTAGTCAGCATCTGCCAGAACGTCAACACTCAGCGTACGAATGTCATCTTCGGTGGCGAAACCCGCGTCCTGTGGGGCAGGGACGTCATCTATGACTACATCGGCGATGTACAGTTCGCTATCTCAGCGCGTTCGTTCTATCAAGTGAACCCGGCACAGACCGAAGTGCTGTACGGTAAAACCGTTGAATATGCCGGACTAACTGGCAACGAAACGGTTATCGATGCCTATTGCGGCATCGGTACGATCTCCCTCTTCCTGGCACAGCATGCGGCTAAGGTATACGGTGTCGAGATTGTACCCGAAGCTATTGAGGATGCCCGGGCGAATGCGAAGTTAAATGAGATGAAGAATGTAGTGTTCGAGGTTGGTGCCTCTGAAGATGTCATTCCGAATTGGAAAGAGCAAGGGATTACGGCGGATGTTATCGTTGTCGATCCACCGCGTAAGGGTTGCGATCCGCGGTTGTTAGAGACGATTCTGGCTATGAAGCCGGAGCGTGTGGTGTATGTGTCGTGTAATCCATCGACACTGGCAAGAGACTTGCGGGTGCTCGAAGATGGCGGATACAAGACAGTGGAGGTAACTCCGGTGGACATGTTCCCGCATACGGTGCATGTGGAGTCTGTCGCGTTGTTGGTGAGGGATGGTACAGTGAAATGAGATCCTTTTATTTACTGGGGTTTTCCAATATAGTACAGATTTAAAATATTGGTGGTACAGATGGTGGAGAACAGACTTGATGTAAAATTGATGTAAAAATCTAACGGAATTGAGCCTGATGAAAAGAAGAAACTTGGCAATTTGAAGTGCCCCCGTCAAGTAGACACCAAATAAAAATCAATATTTATTCGTCTGAGTTCGGTAATTATAGGGACTCAGGTTGTTTAGTTTCGCTTGGAAACGTGCAGAGTTGTAAAAGCAGCTAATAAAAGTATTGACTTGAGATCCAATGCAGTAAAATACAAATGCTTACTTACTTTATTCTTACCCCCCGTCCCTAAGCAAAAATAAATAAGCCCGCTGGATGACAGTGTCTTCGCTGTCCAGCGGGTTATTATTGTTGGGAACTTTGTGCCAACTATTTATCTTATAATACCCGGCCCTTGACCTTTCCTTTTTTCGGATGTATATCGCCTTTGGCCGTAAGAACGCCTATATGCTTTTTACGACTGTTGTACATTTCAACCTCCCCATGCAGGGAATCCTTGTGATAAAACTTGTCACCATCCGTATATATTCTTTCCTTCTTCCACCGCCTGTTGGTTGGTTCAAGTCCTAATCTCTTTACTACCGGATATTCCGAAAAGGGAACATCCTTCCACTCTGTTTTTGCTTTCATTTCACTTCTCTCCTTTAGCTGAATGTGAAAAAGCGCAGGAACTTGTCCCTGCGCGATGCCTCCGCAATTTGCGGAAACAAAAAAAGCCCAAGTCGCAGCCGATAAAGCTGCAACTTGGGCTCAAATGCTAAAGTGATTGTGAGAAGCGGTATTTTAAACGGCAGAGTAGTCAAAAGGTATCCACGTGCAGCCGTAATGACTGCAATCGAATCTCGTGATTATGGTAACGGGAAGAATCATTAGGGAACAAAAAAAACCCATATGGTAACCTCAAAGGTTCCATATGGGGCTCACTTTTTTTGCAGGATAATTAATAAATGAGAAAAAGCCCTCACGGATAATAGGCAAGACCTACTTCGTAAGAGCTTTATTATACAGATATGTGGTTGGCGAACGTTTCTAATTAATGGCCAGATATAAGGAAAAAGCATATAGCCAGTTAATGAATTCAGTATATAATTGGATATTAAAATTCAGGGGAATCCCTGATAAAATTTAATTCCCCGTACTCGTCCACAAAAAATAGACGTTTTATGTTACTCACCAAAATTTTTACAAATATATTTTATGATATTATCCTCTGCTCGTCGTTTCGTAATATGAATCGTAGACTGTGATCTTCCGCGCTCGGTACTAAACTCCTTTTCCGTTATGGCATCCCACCCGTAGCAGTTTTCTAAAGCTTGAATTTGATATTCACTTTTTAGGCACTCTTTATGCATGTCTAAGTTAATAATTAATTGGTAGTATTCTTTCTTCTGCTTACGTGTAAGCTCTTGTCCCGTTTCCCGCAAATGGAGTGCAATGCGAATCATAGCGTTTCGTGATACTTCAGTGTCCGGAGTTTCCGGTCGAATATGACTGGTCAATGCATACTCTTGCTGCAGCTGCGCTCTCGACTTCGCTTTGTTTTCATTTACATACTTTTTACGATTCCACTTTTTAATTAACCGGCTCTGAATATTACGTTTAATAAATGGGCGTAGATGGCCTCGGTCATCTACTTTAGGTAAAAATTCACACGCGATTCGCTCAATCATTTCAGTTTCAATGTCTGAAGCCGGAATCTCGAAAACATCCTTCCAAAACATATTCACTGCATTGCTAATCATCGGGTGAAAATACCGACAGAATAACTTGTATTCATCTTGAGTAACCGTCCCGTTTCTAATGGCATGGCCAATCTTGAAAACACAATGATCACAAAGCAAGGGCTCAATGAGAGCAGTACGTTCGGCTTCAGGATAATCGATAGAATTTAAAAATGATTCTGTGTAAACTTCGTATCCCCGTCTTAGTCTACCGTATAATTTTAAAACTTTACTAAGGGCAGCTCTGGGATCTGGAGCCTCTATCGTTTCACTGACAATGAAATTGGAAATGACGGTTGTTCCCTTAATTTGATAAAGCATTTAATCACCTTTCAGACTCAGAGTAATACAATCCTATTGTCTCTTTATTTTTATCTGTCCTGTGTTAAAAATCTATATCATTTTTACAAAAACGGGGATTCAGCGATCGTCACGCTGGGAAAAGGCGATAGGTAGCGCTGCGAAGCTGTGGGAGAAATTAAAGCATTAGACTGGTAACGTCCTATTAAGTTCCATCAGTACAGTTTAGTATTCTCACGAATTCTCACTTATTTACAGGATTTCACCCTTGCCAGAAATACAGAAGTAAAGATAGGGAAAACTACTTTAAGACCAGGAAAACATGAAGGCGTGAGGAAACAGACGGGAGGTTGCAAACCCTCTATTCTTCTATATTCTGCACGCATTCTCCACACTGCCCATTGGGGTTCTTACTCCCGTGTCTCAACGGGTCATTGCCCTCTCAAGGAGAGGCCGTTCTTACTAACAGGGAGGATAGTTGAAGATTAATTAATTGGAGCTGTATCGCCAATAGGGCAAATTTTTTTTTTGAATCCTGCATAGAACCTCAAACTACTGTTATAATTAATCCGAAGTAATCAATTCTGAAATTAGCTGAGAGGATTTTGTGAAATGATTGGGCATTAATTCCTGAACTCAACCCAACAATATCCATTGCCTCTGACTTAAAGAACCACGACTTTGTAATTGAAATTAATTTATAGTTATATCGCAAGTAAATGAAATTTATTAAAGCAGAAATAGTTTGTGTTGTAGATATTGGTAATAACTAATTATAAGTTATATTTAATAGATTAGTCCGGGGTGATTATTTAAGTGAAAAATGATCAGTTTTTATTACAAAAAAATGGAAAGAAACGGATTAAAAAATTTAATTTAAATAATAATTTTATAGTATATAAATTAAATAAATCAAATTTCGATGGAACTGTAATTAAAGATATAATTGGTTTTGTAAATGCAGTCGAAGAAAAGTACCATATGATGAAGTTGCCCATTCATTTTGATTTGGGGAATATACAAATTAGGGATAAATTAACGTATATTATGTTTGAGTGTGTTTGCAACTATTTGCTTAAAACATGTAAAAGAAAAGTTTTTGTTACGGTTAAAGCACAAGAGAAAATTAACACAGAGGGGATAAAGTCATCACCGTTGCTATTATTAGGAACGAACCAAAAAGAGAGATTTTCTAAGTTTCTACAGAAGTTTAACAAAGAGATATATAAATCACATTATAGAAGAGTTATAGAAACTAAAGAAAATGATGATCCATATCTATTGTCTAGGATTATGTCTGATATAGATAGTTTTTTGAAAATGTTCTCTGTTGCCAAACAATACAGAGATGCAATAACAGAAGTAATTATAGAATTAGCCGGAAATGCATTAGAACATACTGATACGGATTGCCTTATAGATTTAGATGTTACGACGCCTTACAATAAAAAAGAAACAGAGGGGATTTTTTACGGTATAAACATTACAATAATAAATTTCTCGCCTAAATTATTAGGATATTCACTATCGGAAAAAATTAAACAAAAAGACATTTTGAATGACAGGCATTTAAAATTGTTAGATGCATATACTATGCATAAACAAAATTTTAGTTCACAATATGGTGAAGAGGATTTTTTTAATATTGCTTCATTCCAACATAAAATCTCAGGTAGGTTGAGTAATGAAAGCACGGGTGGAACAGGTTTAACTAAATTAATAAGCAGGCTTGAAGGCTATTCAGAGGCTTATCTCTGTTATGTGATAACTGGAAATAGGGCTGTTTTTTTTGAGCGTGACTATTTATCATATAATGATGAAGGTTGGATTGGGTTTAACGAAAGCAAGGATTTTCTAACCCAAATTCCCGAAACAAAATTATTAAGTGGTAGCAATATTAACATGCCAGGCACAGCATATAATTTGAATTTTGTTATGAAGAAAGAGGAGTGATATACTAATGCACAATTATTTTGAATTGAAATTTGATAATAAAATGGTCACTAAGCTGGCTGGTAATCCATTAGGTAAACAAGTGTTTAAAGAGCAGCTCTTGGGAAAAGTAAATTACGAAAATAATATTACAATAATATTCCCAGATAGAATCGATACAATAGCATCCTCTTTTATACAAGGTTTTTTTGAGGATATTGTAAAGAATATTGGAATTAGTGGAATCGAAGATAAAGTTTCTATTATCTCTTCGATCCCTGATTTAAAAAACTTAATAATACGAAATTTATTGTAGAGTGTACTGGGGGAATTTAGATTGGATTTAGCGGCATTAATTGTATCTATAGCGGCAGCAGTCATAGCACTAGCAGTAGCATTTATTCAACGTAGGACAGATCATAAACTAAACCAGACCAATTTAGAATCTGTGTATTTTAATGAAATCTATAAGGAGTATTTAATAAAACGTTTACCAAATGCAAGGAAATACATATATATTGATACGAGTGGAATGCTTAAAGATACAGATAAAATTAGAGATGAATTAAATAATATTAGACAGGATTCGCTATATTATTTCTATAATGACAATATCTTCTATAAAAAATTAAAAACAAAATGTCAATCATTGGAGGATTACTTAGTTACAAGTTTGAGTAACCCTTTAGTTGGTGAAGAACAGACAGAATTCTATAATAAACTACAAAGCGAATTGAAAGAATTATATAGAATTATAAACAACAAATTTTTAGGGAAAAAATAGAAGACCCTTGTTACCTTATAATTTCTGTGTAAAATTTAGTGTTTTGACTGATACACTTTTATATTTTGTTTGAATAGTAAACGGGAATTGAAATAGAGCAGCCCTTTAGTTTCAAAAACAATGTGTTTCTTAGGAGTAGGAGTGTTTACATTTAACTAATATCGCTAGAACGGCACCTCTTTGTTTGACCAAATAAAATTGAATTGAGAGCCACAGCAGCAGCTGTGGCTTTGTTGTCGTCAGCTACTTATTGTTATTACCAATCTATCCAGTCCAAAGGTTAATGGATAGATTGTTCTTAATTTTCTGAGAAACTTATACAAAGCCCATGAATATGCTAAAAAAGCTACTTTTACAGGCCAAATTGTCCAATTTCTCCTATTTTGCAGATAAAAATGATAGAATTATTCATTTCACGCCACTTGATGGATATTAACGGTCGACTTTAAGTGATCCCCTTCCGTCCCCTGCATCCCACCGTTCGCTGCGTGACAGGCTCAACAAAGGGGTGCTGGGTTTAGAAAATCTTTTCAAGTTTCAAACACCAGTCAAAGCTATCTATAGATGTACAGTGAACCTATTGCCAACAGGAAACGTTAGTTCAATATGTTTAATGAATCGCTTATAAAGAGCGATTTTATTCTGGTCGGAAATCAACATCAGCAGAATACGAATGCAGAGCTTTTTGTAAAAAGAGATAAAGTCATCATGGAGTATTACTGTGGATGGTTCCTGGAAATTAGCAGGGATATTGGACCCTCCAAAACAGCTGATATTTTATATGGGTGGATAAGGAACTGGCTAACATGGTTGGTTTAGTCAAAGCTGCAGTGTTCGGAAAATAAGTTATACTTTCATAAATCCTGAAAGAAAAGAAGACGCCAGGAAATTCCTGTACGTCTTATTTATTGTCCTTGTGCAGCACCAGATGTAAAAAACGATTCGAATTTATCAGCTGCAGCTTGGTCAGCAGTACGGAGAGCGTGACCATAAATATTCATAGTTGTGGCGATGCTCCCATGTCCAAGTCGTTCTGAAATAATCTTAGCATGAACGCCTTGGTTAATCAGAATCGTGGCTGAGGTATGCCGGAGATCATGAAACCGAATGTACCGAAAGTTATTTTTCTTTATGAACTGTCGAAACCAAAGGTAGGGACGCTCATGATGGAAAGGTTGCCCATCGGGATGTGAGAACATAAAAAACCAATCTCCGCTATACCATGCATCGCCAAGGTCATTTCGTTCTTGCATTCTATAAGCGTAATATTCTCTTAGCTCCTTTAACATGGAACTGGGTAGTGCTACTTTTCGAATGGATTTTTTTGTTTTAGGAGATTTGACGATAATCTCACCTTTAAGAGCATGAATCATAGATTGTGAAACATCTAACATCCCGTTGTTGAAATCAAGATGCTTCCATTCCAGCCCAAGTAATTCGCCCCGCCGTAGTCCGGTTGTAAGAGCCAAGGTAATCATGATTCTCCAGTGATAGGGCTCACATTGCAACGCTCGAAGCATTTGTTCTACCTCTGCTTCATTGTAAGGGACGTTCTCTTTTGAAGTTACTTTTGGTTTTTGCACATCGATAACTGGATTTCGCTTAATAATTCTCCATTCCACTGCACGTTTGAGTATGTTTTTTAAGATACGGTGCTGAATTTCGATCGTACCAGAGGCTAAGCCTCCTGTTTTTTTATCTCCACGGCTACCTTCCTTCTCGAGTTGATTCAGAAAGTTCAAAATGTGAAGTGGTTTGATTTCCTCAAGCCTTAGATGCTGGAAGTAAGGAAGAATTCGGGTCTTAAGATTAGAGTCATAAGTGTATAACGTCTTGTATCCCAGATGCTTTACGGCATATTTATCTCTCCATTCTTCTACAAACGCACCGAAGGTTATTTTCTGAGGCGACACATATTGATCTGCCTCAACTTCCATCCGAAATTTAGCATATTCGCTTTCCACTTCTCGTTTTGTTCGGCAATGAACGGTTTTCGTGAAACGGACGTATTTTCCTCTAGCGTCTTTACCAGCATTAACCGTTAAGAACCATGAATTATCACCACGTTTTTGGATATTAGCCAACTCAAAACACCTTCTACAATGGATTTTTTATACTAGTCATTATGTCCATTCTTGAAGAAGTGAGACCTTAACTTAATGGATTAATATAGATTGATATCATCTTAGGTATCCTCGAGAATCTTAGTCAAATCATTCAAAGGGGGTACGTAACGCAACGTGGTTCCTACATTTTTATGGCGCAGCTGATGTTGAATATCGACGATGCTCATGCCACCTGTCTGCATCAGATATCCCGCTGTTCGTCTAAGATCATGTGGCCGAATATGTCTGCCAAGGCCTGCATCTTGAGCTAATTCAGATAGTATCCGTTTAATCTTGTCAACGGTCATGATTTTTCCTTGTTGATGGAATAGGTATTCATCCCCCTGATTCGCATATTTAAGATATTCAGGATGATGTAAGTACCGTTCAAGTTCTGCAGTGAGATCCTTAGGGAGGGCGACAGGTCGTTTCTCGGTTTTTTGTGCATCAAAAATGTGAACGATCCGTGTATCCAAGTGTACCCGTTTCCGCCTTAGGAAACGGACTTCTGAAAGTCGAAGACCCGTGATCAGCATGAACCAGAGAAACACAAATTCCTGCCGGTAAAAAGGGCTTCTATGAAGTGCAGCTTGAAGAAGGGTGAGACACTCTGCTTTCGACAAGGCAGTGTTTTGAATGGGTGACTCAAATTTTGGTCTAGGATATCCGAGTAGTGGGTTATGTTGAATCAGATCCGCTTCGTACAGGAATTCAAAAAAACATCTTAGCACGGTAATGGTCGCTGCTAAATTCATATTTGTAATCTGTTCATGTCGTTTTAAGTCAATAAAAAAACGGTCGAAGACCTGTCGTTGAATGGGGAGAAATCTACCGGGGTGCTCACGACTGGCATGAAATCGATCAAAATCAAGTTCGCCTTCAAAACCACTGTGAAGTAAGAAAGCTTCGAATTTCTTGAGTACGCTTATATATTTGTACTTAGATGAATTGCTTAATGTGAATTGGTTGCTCCAGAACTGGAAGTAGGCGGACTGAAGTAAAAAAGCCATACGAATCGCCTCCTGATTCAAAAGAGATCGCTTGCTTTAAGCTGAGCGAGGGGATGTTGGTCGATTGCTTTAACCAGCATACTATCAAACAATTTTAAATAAACCTCCGTGGAACTTAGCCACGAATGCCTCATGAGCTCCTTAATCGTGTATAGATTTACGCCGGATTCAAGCAAATAGAGAGCAAAGGAATGGCGTAAAGAGTGTACGGAAAGCTGATAGGGTTTCTTGTCCGATTCGCGTATAGATGTTGCTTGATCAATCAAGGCAGCAAACATTTTCTGAACTGTGCTTTCGTGTAGAGGAGATTTTCCTTTGTCATCCGAGAAAATATATCGTTCTAGATAATCTTGCGAGTCTTTCACGCCATGGTACCGAAAGCTCACGTAGGTACTGAGGATTTCAAGGGATGATTTGGTTATTTTACTAGGCTGTTTATATCCCTTTTTTCCTTTTCCGCGTACAAGAATCTCTTGCCGGGATGAAACAATATCTCCAATCTGTAGATGTAACAATTCGCTCAGCCGAATACCCGAGCCTAAAAAGGTCCATAAAATGGTGAAATTTCGGTGGGCTTCGCGGCCGAGTCTAACCAGGCAAAGTAGCTCATCCAACTGTTCTTTGGTAAACGCACGAGGCTCACGATTCTGATCTATTTCAATGGAAAGGGTTCGTTTGAGTTTTCGGATATCCTGGTTGAAGAAATGAGCAAAAGCCTCTCCTAGAAAACTTCTTAAAAAAGCAGCTTTTTTGCTGCGTGTATTAAGTTTTTGAACGGTGGCTAAATATTCGTCTAAAAAGGCTGTAGAAGAAATCTCCTTGATGTTTGGGTGGGTTCCTTTTAAGCGTTCGCAATATCGTAAGAACAAATTCATTTCATAGCGATATGCTTGTTGTGAGGTTTTTGCTAAACTTTGAAACGCATCACTCTCGTAATAATGGAGAACCGCATCATCTAGCAGAACCGTTCCCTTCATTTTTATCGCTTCTGCATTGTTTTGTGGAGATAGGCGCTGCAACATGCGTTTAAAGGCATCTGGTCCATATTGATCCGCTAGCTGGATTAGGGTTTCTTCAAAAGCAACATCATTGGCTATCGTATCATCAAATATAGGCATACCCTAACTCCTCCTTACTCGTATTTGAGTAGATCAATTTGACTATTCATATGTTGGTCTCGGTGCGCCATATGAATATATAGCCCTACAGTATCCAGCATACTTACACGGGCTAATTCTTTTATCGCTTGCGGAAGAACTCCTTTATATGCAAGACGCGTAATAAACATATGACGGAAGATATGAACGCCGCCTGGAAACGGCCAACCCGTGATCATCGCATAGAGAATGAAGTATTCATATAATTCGTGTTTAATCGTAGAGATCTTTTGCCCCATGAGGTAGGTTGTCCTCGGCTGTTTTTGAAGTTCTTGTAAAAGGGAATTAAGACTTCCAACGAAAGGCAAAACGTGACTCTTCTTGCCTTTACTATGGATCACAATCGTTCGTGTTCCTAAATTAATATCACTCCATTTAATTTGCGCTACCTCAGATAATCTTAGCCCCAGATGGAACATCAATCGGTACCCGAGCTGTTCAAGAACAGGATTTCTTGCGTACTGCTCCACCACATGAAAGAATGCTTCGATTTGTTTTTCCGTTGGAAGTTCACGAGGGCTGTATCGTGGTGACTTAATGGAACGGAAGCGCTGTAGGGGTGGCTCATAGCCAAATCTTTCATGCAAAAAACGATAGAAAGAGCGAATGGCATATATACTGTGTGTAAATGAGATTTGGCTGTACTCTCCGTCCCTCAATTGCCTCAGTTTGTAGGTACGGTATTTCAGCAAATGTTCATTTTGAATTTGAAAAACGGAGATCGTATCAGAGGTAGTTCTACTAAACATCTGGACATTTCCACAAAGCCAAACAAAGAGCTGGTTTACGTGGGTAGCTGTATCCCGAATATGTTTACGAGAGAATCCTTTTTGTTCCATATACATTTGGAAGCCGAGGATTCTCGGATGCAGGGTTGGCTGCTTGTTTGCTGCTTTAAAGAACGGGATCTCTTTATCTAGCATTCCGTTTTGAATGGATTTTCGCATTAGGAAGTGGAATAGAGTTGACTTGTATCCATCCTTCGCTAAATGTTCGAAACCCTGATGAAGAGACTTCGGATCAAGCAAGTGTCTTTCTTGAATCTGAGAAGGTTCGATCTCATAAACCTTCGCAATATGAAGTAGCAGATTACGAGTGAGTCGAAATTTCCTAAAAAAGTTATGAGGAGTATTGCGCATACTGCGACTTAAATATTCTCGTAATAAGCTTTGAGGAATTTCCGGCTGCACTTTGTTTTCCCATATCCACTGATTAATACCTTTTGCACCTAGATACGTATTGGCTTCGATATGTTGAATTTCAGGTATCAGTTGTTTGGCATACAGCATATTTTCCACCTTCTCACGCGTGACTTTTCTAATATCATGATCGTCACTGTGAGTGGGAAACATACCCTCAACATCAAGAATCTTTTCGGCAAAAGAAAAATTCTGCCGAAAAGATTCTTGGGTTTCGAGGTTGTTTTGATTTTCTAAATGAGGGGATGTATCGGAAGATTGTTTCTCCATAAGCGTAGCCTCCATTAGGTTTGTTAGCACTAGCCTAACCATGTTGATGATTTGCAGTTAATCACTCATCAACATGAGAAAGCCAACATAATGGAGGGTAATGCAAGCAGTTTCTAAAGAGAGGTAACGTCGGTGTACTGTCGCTTTTCGATGACTTTTAACAACTCTTCAAATGCAGTCTGTTTTTTTGGTTTTGGTCCTACTATCCAGAAGGACCGTTTATGAAGTGGTTGCAAAGGCGTATAGGTTGTCACAAGATGTGTTGCAAACGGAAACATTTTCTTAATGTTGGTTCTTTTTTGAGGATAGAGTGAGGGTTCGTGATTTAGATGGAATTCGAGATACTCTATTTCTGGATAGCTTCTCACCCATCTTGCTGTAATGGGACTATTCTCCCCTTCAAAAAGTGGAAGGGGGTCACTGATCCAGTAACCACGTATGCTCCGAACCTGACTTCGCTCTTCATTTAGTTCATCGATTCGTTTTTCAACGGAAGCTCCGTTAAACCAATATTCTATTGGAATAGAAAAATACTTCTGATCAGGATTTTCCTCAACAATCGTTTGCCAAGGAACGTTGCACATGACTGCATAGGAATGAATGACACTGAGAGGTGGTTCCTGAGTCGCATTTAGCAGGTTGTGAGCAGTTCCCGTTGAAACTCCTATTCCTTCCTTAATCATTTGTTGGCTTAAACCAAACGATTTTGCATAGAGTTGTCTTCGAAAGAAGATATCTGGATACAGAATTAACTGCTCCCAGAGTGATTTATAGATTTGAATACGGAAAAGTAAACGATAGTTCGCATCAAGTATATAGCTGCGACATTCCGCTCTACTTTTATTATCTGTTGTATTCAACATTTCCTGCGCTTTGCGTACTGGCTGATCCCAAAATTCATCTTTTATATTCATTAATATTCACCACATCTATCATAACCATGGTGAGAAACGAATACCGAGATACTCATATATGTGAGTAATCGACTAAACAACCAAGAGTGGGAGATTAATGTATTCAGGGCCATTTGAAGGGTCAAGGGTTCTCACCACACTTCTCTAAAAATATGTAGTTTGTGATTCTGAAAAAACATTCATAGAATTTAGTTAGAAATTAACCTTTCAAGTACAGTTCGAAATTTGAAAATCTCATCAAAAACAGATTTTTTTTATATAATTACATTTATGAATAAGGGTGAACGTTATGCGAGAATATGACTTGCTAAGAATTGAATTATTAAAAATATTAGTACAAATGGAAGAACAGCTGCTAGTCAGTGTGGGGAAAGAAAAGATTCAATCTAACACAACTGTTGATAGCAGTAACGAAAATGTAACTTTGCAACAAGATGAACTCCATATGAAAGCTGTATTTTCTGTATCGGAGTTGTCTGATTATCTTGGTGTTTCAACAGACTGTATTTATACAATGGTACGTGAAAATCAAATTCCCTTTGTAAGAGTACGAAGAAGAATTTTATTTTACAGAGACTCAATCAATTCATGGATTCACACTAACACCCCTTATCCTGAATAACGGTTCTAAGTTAATTAGCTCAATTACTACATAATTAATCACAAAAAAAACCACCACAAACTATCCCTCCGGTACGGATGAATTAGATTGTGGTGGTTTTTATACTTTTAACAGTACAGTAAGATTAACAATCAAAACAAGCGGTAAATAATTCCTGCCTATATTCAGTGACATATAATTATCGTAGACCGTATATTAACGCTGGTAATAGCATACGAATTTCTTGAAAATATTGATACGCTTTAGAATCATCGAATCTCCAGTGCTGTGCCTCCACGCATTCTAACGTTGTACAAAACGGTAGCGCTTTGGCGTATTTACGATAACTTTAAGCTTATATATCCTATAATAATTTAAATAGAGCACCCAGCGTTTAGAGGCTAGGGTGCTCTATGCGTTTATAGTAGAGGAAATTGACTTATGATGGGAAGTGTAATGAAACTTTTTCCTCAAACCTTGCATGTAGACTTGGATAACCAAGGAAACAGAATACTAAAGAGCAAAGAAAAAATCACTACCCAAATGTTATCAAAACGAATGGAGAATGTCGTGAATAGATATAACATTAACTTATTGCGTCAGTCGAATAACGGACTTATTCGACTAGTTTTCATTATTGCTATAAGTTCAGAATACACGGTGAAGTGATTAAAGGATAGCTCAATAATTTCGCGAATACTCTACATATGGAGTTATTTACGAAGTTCGTAAATAAAACGTTATCAGAAAGTCAGTTGAAGTCTTAGGGGATGAGAATATGAAATTGACAGGGTACAAGAGATGCCCATCTTGTGAAATGATTTTCAATGACAAAGTGAATTTTACAACAAATCTTAGTAACCCCGCTCCATGCTGTGGAGCTACTAATGAGTCTAGAGAACATTGGCCAGCAATAGATGTCTTAATTCTTATCGACATAGTTGAGAAGCAGAATTTAGATGATTACAAAGAAAGAAAAGTTGCAATTGTTTTCGTAAGTACTTTACTTGAAATGCTATTGGAAGAAACTTTGAATAGATTAGTTAGCCAATATGTGAATTCAAATCAGGCTGCAGAAGCATTAATGGATTCGTTTCAAGGTAGACAAAAAAGAATTGCATTATTTAACAAACTAAGTGGAATGAAATTAAAAGAATTACTTTACGTTGCTGGATTCAATAGATTTCTAAATGAATGGGAAGCCATTTCTTATTTAAGAAATAAAGTAGTACACAGAGGCTTTCATGGGCTATCAGATATTGATATAAATGCTACGATAACTAATTTATTGAATAGTTGTATTGATGTATTTACCCTATTAAACAATGAGGTTACAAAATTAAAATAAATAAAACAATTCATTTTAGAAGTAATTCAAGGATGAACTGACCTTCTAATAACACAATATTCACGCTTCGGGCGATTCGGTCCTCGGTCCGGTAGAAGCTAGAAGTTGATTCTAAGAGGAATTTCAGTAGCAGGGAAGTATATTCAGCCGGACACACCCGCACCACCTAACCGCATCGCGGCCGGGACTTCGTCCCTTAAGGTGGTGGGGCGTCGTGAATACAAGAACGTTAGGCGAAATTCATCTAAGGGAAAAATGAAAATGAAAATGACATTTCGAAAACACGAAGTAAATCTTGGGAGCAGGACATTTAAGGTGTTAATTCCAGCACCGGATGTAGAAGGTTTGTACGTAGTTAGTACAGATGCTAAAGGAGCCGTTATTTTAGGTAACGAATGTGGCTTGGAAAAGCTAGAAAATATATTAATAGTTGCAGCTACTAATAAAGATAGTATTATCTTTATACCTTCAAGAAAGAATGAATTAACCGAATATTTACTTAATCGATGGTCAAATAAGGATAGTGGGAATGACATTGTAATTTTACATCATACGATCCAGTTCAAAACGAATGACTGGAAGGCAATTAGAAACTTAATTAGAAAATCTAAAAATGCGAATACAGAGGAAATCATTGTAGCTAAGGATCAGAAAGAGTCACGTAATTTAAGCAAGTACTGGTATCGGGATCATAAAGATTATCTAGATATCAAGGAACAGTATGAGACTCTTTTTTTGATTGGAAGTAGAGAGGTCTTCGTAAATATTTCTATTGATGGTAGTGAAGTGAGGGATGAAGGAAGAGATTTATATATACGCCATCCAGGTTATCATGCTCATGAACATATAGATTATTATGAAAGAAGAATACACACTAAAGATTATAAGCCTGTTGGATGGTCTCTCTGCTTAGATTTTTATGATCGTGAACTCTGGGAGAGATGAACATCGCCTAACAAAGTATTTACGCTGCGGGCCTTACGGCCCTTGGTTCGCAAGAGGAGGTAAGCAGAGTAGGCAATTCGGCTCACAACCCTGCGAGGCTAAGTCCGATGGACCCGGTCGCGTTGCTCCCTTAAGCTTCCCGGGTTCGTAGATACAAAACGTTATCCGAAACCGTAAAACCCAAATCAAAAAAATAAAGAAAGAAGCGATCCTTTTGTTTAATTTTAGAAAGAAAACAAGAAACCAAGTAGACACACACAAATATTATTCAGTTGAAAGTTTTCAAATGAATCAGTCTATTCTTACTAGATTGAATGATAAAGTAATGCAATATCGAAGTGATTTTGAAGTTAATTTGAAACAAGAGAAAATTGCCTCTGACTTAGGGATGTCACTCTATATAATCCCTCTAATAGAAGAGTTAAAGTTTTATTATAATAATGATCTTTGTATGTCAATTGCCCAATTTGTAGTCCTTGCAGAAACTAATTCAGCTGACCATCGTGTTAAATCATTCTTTCTTGAGAATGCTTTATTAAGAACTGCCTCAATATGGGAGTACTTGTTTATTATTGTGAATGAGGTTTTACAAACAGAGTTAGTTGTTGGAAGGGACATTCGTGAAAAAATAGTAGAAACTGGATGTCATGATATTCAATTTATTCCTAGCGGGAAGGGCTATAAGATTGTTGCGAAACCATTAAATGAGGAGATTAGAAAAGTTGCAGAGTCAGAACTGAAGAAAAGATACAAATTATTTAATATTTCAATTAAAAACAAGAGTAATGAACTTCTAAAAACAGTAAAGAAAAAATATTCGAAGAAGGATAGTATTCAACACTTATTTGATCTTTATAAATGTAATGAGGTTGATAGGGTAATTAAATTAAGAAATGAAATTGTACATAGACGTCCATTAACAGCGAAGTTTTCACTGGCCCCAAATGAATTGTTTCCTGGTAATTCAGTTAGCATAAATCCAAATGGATGGTTTGATTTTAATGACATCAACATAACAATGGAAATGAATATATCAGCAATTAGAGAAGCAATTAGTACCTTAATGGAGATTATTTTTTATAATGATATTCCTAACCTTAAAGAAAATGAAAACAAGAAATTTTACGCCTATGAAATTAATTGTAAAAAGTGCTCGAAAGAATTTCTAATAAATGAAGTAAGTGCAGATTTCTTTATTAATGAAAAGTTGAAAATCATATGTCCGCTTTGTACGGCTGAAGATACTGATATTATTGATAAGAGAGAAGTAAATGATAGATACTACTTTTCAAATTTCAAAGAATATAGTGACTTTTTATTTAAGTTCTGGGAATAGGTTGAAGTTTGTTTTGTAAGTCTTCTCTAATTAGACGGCATTGGATAATACCATATTCACGCATCGGGACTCGTCCCTCGGTCCGGCAGGAGTTAGAAGTTGATTCGGAGAGGCATTTCAGCAGCAGTGAAGCGGAAACAGCCGCACACATCCGCACCACCCAACCGCTTCGCGGCCAGTCACTTCGTTCCTTTAGGGTGGTGGGGGCGTTGTGAATACAACAACGTTATCTGAAAGAGGCTTCAAAAAAACTAGGAGTGATAGAATGTATAATCTTTTTATTACTGGTGAGGATGAAGGTTGGGAAAAACTTCACTATAGCATCGAAAAAAGTAGATTTCTAGAGTATACAAATATGGACATCAGTGATGTATTTAAGAATGCTAAACAAGAGCAATTTGATGTACTTAAAGAATTTCCTTGTTTATTCACTTATGAAGGTTTTAAAGGCATTTCAAAAGTTGGTTATTTAAATAAGATTTCTGATAGAGGAAAAACGTACTTAATTGAATATTCATTTGATGACAAAATACCACCAATACCATCTGCAGAATTAGAAAAAATTTCACTATTACTAGATATTAGGGGTTGGGAGATTAATAGAACGCACTGGGCAATTAAAGATGAAGACCTATTAATAAGGTTGAGTGATGTGAATCTTATAAATTTTGAAGTAAATAATGAGAAAGTTGAATTACCTAGACCATCAGAAAGTAATATTTTAGAGGTAACATCAGTAAAGTCATATATTGAAGCAATTTTTAATTTAGGTAATGATGAAGATAATAATATTTTTTATAGAGGACATTCAGACAAAATAGAATATAAACTTGTACCATCTCTTTTTAGGAAAGATAAATCAGGGAACTATAAATTTCTTGATAATGAAAATGTGATGTTTAATGAAATGATCTTATCAAACTCTTCTGATTTCTCAACGGATACGAATACTTTAGATAAATTAGTAAGAATGCAACATTATTCGTTACCCACTCGCCTATTAGATATAACATCCAACCCACTTATTGCTTTGTATTTTTCATGTTCGTCAATTGATAAAATGAATATTGATGGAGAAGTTATAATTTTAAAAGTAAATAAGAGTCATATTAAGTACTTCGATTCTGATAAAGCAAGTTGCATCTCAAATCTAGCGAAGTTATCAAAACGAGACAAAGAGAATATTGTGTTTGCTAGCGACATAGGGAAATTTAATAAACAACAAGTCGTCGGAAGATTGCTTCATTATATTATGGTAGAAAAGCCATTTTTCCAACCAAGAATAGTACCATCGGATTTACAAGATATTATATGTATTAAAAGCAAAAGAACAAATAGTAGGATACATTCACAGTCAGGAGCATTTTTGCTTTTTGGTCATGAAGCAGTTATGGATGAAAAGGGGACCGAGGACATCTCAGTACAGAGGATGACTATTAGAAACAAAAAAAAGATTTTAGGTGAACTTGATGTATTGAATATTAATGACAGCACAGTTTTTCCCTATATTGAAAATACAGCAAAATATATAGCAGCGAAATTCGAATTTACAAGTAAATAGTTTGAAGTGTCCTTCAGATAACAATATATTTACGCATCGAGCATACGCCTCAGTCTGGCAGAGGGATTTCAGGGAAGCAGGAACTGCCGGACATAGCATACTTCGTCAGGCGTCTTGACTAATTATTTGCAGTTGCAGAATTTGAAAGAGCTAAGATTCTTGAGAGAACCCAGGCGGTTAAGCAATAACGAGACAAAAAGCGGATTATATAAAGGAGAGGCCACTGAAGTATAAAAAGTCCCAAATGGATAATGTGGTTAGATGTTGCGAACACAGACATGCGTTGTCGATAATACGGAATCAGTGAGAGTACGATTAGGTGGGAGCTTAGAAGAAGGGGGGCAGAAAGTTTTATCTGAAAATAAAGTAGTTGAAAATAGCAGAGAGGTAAAAGGCTGTAGTAAATTGGAAGTATAATACAGGTAAGAGGTGAATTAAATTGATTACAACAGTGGCCGATCTATTGAATTCTCTTATGATCAAAGAAAAAGAATTATTGAAAAAATACAGCATAATTAAACATGGTCCTACAATTGGCGACATGTATGAAGGACTTACAGTGAGTCTCCTGAATAAAGCAATATTTGAAGGGTTAGATATACGAATTGTGTCCGGAAAAATACGGAACGAATTGGGTGAATTTAGTAATGAAATAGATTGTATGATAGTTGAGGGAGACGGTGAAGCCATTCCGTATACAGGCAAATTTATATATGATCTCTCTCAAGTAATTGCCGTTCTAGAAGTTAAAAAAAATTTGTATCAAGATGACCTGATAGATGCCTATGATAAAATGCGCAAAATATATTCAATTACTGAACCTAATAATGAGTTGTTAAATATGAAAGCGTTTAGAGATGCGTTTAGACATATAGTACAGAAAGAACTTCCTGACTATGAAGAAGTGACAGAACTGCCTTTACATGAGCAAATGATTTATCACAGTTTGTTAATAGAAGAAATGATGCCGGTGAGAATAGTATTTGGTTATTATGGATATTCATCTGAATTTGCCCTAAGAGAAGCGTTTAACAAATATATAGAAAAGAACTCAGGTATTAGGGGATTTAGTCCAACTATCTTTCCCGACCTTATTATATGTAATAATAGTGTTATAGCGAAGTTGGATGCTATGCCTTATGTAAGTCCTCTAGATAGGGAAGGTAACTGGAATTTCTATGGCTCAACAACACATAATCCGTTTTTAATACTTCTAGAGTTTATTTGGACAAAGCTGAGCTATAGATACAACCTTAGCGATGATATCTTTGGCGAAGATCTTGATTTTGAAGCTTTCCATCCTTTTCTGCGGACTAAGGCTAAAAGAAGCGATGATAAAATAGGCTGGGAGACAAATTATATTTATATCCCAAAAGAAGGACTAGATCATGAGCCTTTATTTTGGGAGTGGAGGCCCGCGGAACTTGACGAGGTAGAGTGGTTCATAATCAATTGGCTTTGCTTACATCAAGAGCTTAACACAGAGGAACAGGGCTTCCAAAAATGGTTGGATCAAAAAGGTGCGAGACTAGAAGACCTTGTTAAGAGTCTTTCTGAGAAGAGACTGATTACTTTTGAAAAAAATACATTTTATTTGTTGACTGATCAGTGTGCGGTTGTTACTGTTAACGGTAAGTGGTATGCTGCCGAAAATAAATCAGGTAGACTTACCAATTGGGTTAACAAGATGATGCAAGGTAAAGATGAATGAACTGCATTTGTGTCTAAAACAACAGTATCTACACAATAAAGAATGAGATTTTTTATTTCTGAGATACCAAGCCGGCCTACAGATTTTTTGTGATAGTTAAGACGATTCAAACAACATAGCGACATATTCAAGAGTTGGATAAATCTCCTTTGCGAATTTTATCCAACTCTATTTTTATTAGAATGCTAGGAAGTGGAACTTGTTTATTGGGTGGACAATCAACTATAAAAAGAGATATAACTTTACAAAATTAAATAAATATGATTACAACTAGACAAAAAAATGATTTTGGTATATCTTAGTGTTAAGGACATCAACAAAGGGGGGAACAATTTATGAGTATGGATATATATCAAAAATGTATGCTTCTTTTAGAGCAGAGAACTGTTATATGTGAAGGGATTAAAGCAGGATTTAAAAGACATCAGCTTTACCTAGAACTATTTTCTGATATAGTAACAGATACTTCGAATCCCAAAAACCGTTATGACCTTGTTAACACAGAAGTAATTAATTCTATTGAGAAACATCCGCACCTGCAGATTGAATTTGAGATGAAAAAGTCGGGATTTCATCCCTACATAGTATTAAGAGAAAAGCTAAGAAATATATCTGTTCTTGTATTACCATTAGCAACTAAAAAAGACATGTTTGACAGTGCGAGTACTTACAGAATGAACTTTTCTGTCTCAAACATCCCAAGGTTAATTGAGGAAGGATTATCTGAGGACTCCCCAGATATCGACATTCAATACCAGCGGGCAATGCATCCGCTGGGTACGGAGAATTATCCCTTTGGTCTAATTGTTGTATATGATCCACATAATGGTTCAATCAGAGAAGGCGCATTATTGCCTGATCATTCGGACTGGATATTTTTAGAGGATACTACGAGTATGGTATTAAGTAATAGTTTAGACAATGTGACGCCAATTAACGTTTATGAGAACAGTGACGATATCAAGATACCGTTTAAGGAGACAGCGCATCAAACTGACGAGGATATCCCTCTAAAGCTGAAATCTGATCCGTCAGTATGAAAGTAGGAAAGTAATATGTTCAAAGAAGATCAGAGAATCATTCCGGCTAGACTTAAAGAGGCTCGTTTGGTAAGAGGCCTAAGTATTAATGAACTCGCGTCGAGAGTAGGCCTTTCTAAACAAGCCATATCTCAATACGAGCTGGGAGAAAACGAACCAAAACCCACTACGATGATGGGGATTATACGGGAGTTGGACTTCCCTAAGAGTTTTTTCTATAAGACTTATGAAGAACATATCATAGGTAATACTTTCTTTAGGGCATCTGCAGCAGCAACGAAAAAAAACAAGGAAATTCAATATAATAAATCAAAACTTGCAGGATATATATATGATTATCTGCAAAAATACATTGAATTCCCCGAGTTGAACTTACCTGATCTATCTTCATTCGATCAAGCTGATTGGGATGATGATTCTATTGAGATTCTCGCGGAGAATGTCAGACAGTTTTGGGGACTTGGAGAAAATCCTATCAACAATATAGTTAATCTTATGGAACGAAACGGTATTGTTGTTTTTTCTATTGATATGGATAGCTTGAAAGTAGACGCGTTCTGTCAATCCAGAAAAGGGCGCCCTTATATTTTCTTAGGGAATGATAAGGAGTCTGCTGCAAGAAGACAATTTGATGCGGCGCATGAAATTGGCCATCGCTTGATGCACAATCATATTCACAATCAGGATATCCTCTCAAGAGAGGAATTCAAGATCATTGAGAATCAGGCCAATCGCTTCGCATCAGCATTATTATTACCAGCAGAGGCATTTGCAAAGACAGTTACTTCTACAAAGTTGATTCACTTTATAGAGTTGAAAAAATATTGGAAAGTATCAATCGCAGCTATGTTGTATCGAGCTCAAGAGTTAGGGATAATTGATCAGAGCAGATATACTTCTTTATTGAAGCAAATGTCCATCCACAAGATGAGATCGAAAGAACCATTAGATGATGTGATTCCGGTTCCTAAGCCTATTCTTTTAAATAAAGGAATAAAGATGTTGCTCCAGGATAATTTTAAGAATGAATTGCAAATTATCAATGAGAGTGGCGTACCGCGAGAGTTTATCGAAATGCTTTGTACCATGGAAAAAGGATCACTTAAACTTAAGGAAATCGAGCCTACTCTTAGACTGATTGTTAACAATCAAAAAGATGACTAAACCTCTGAGAGCCTGAACAAGTTCAGAGGTTTATACACGCATATTGATTTTTACTGGTAGTGCTCTTTGCTATATCAAGTAAATATGCCCTACCTTTTGGCATTAATCGGGTTTAGGCATCCTTATTGTATGTGTTGACTCTGCTTACTCAACACATGTGGAGTCGGTGGCGGTGTTGGTAAGGAAGTAATTGAAAATGAGCTCATTAACCTTTTATTAAAGATATTATAGCCTAAGTGCGGTCAGCGCTTAGGCTCTCCTTATAAGTTTTAGTAACATAAAATAGATCAATCTCTGCTAGCAAGTGATTTAAGTACCTTTCAATCGATATGTAAATGAAGGCGTTAGTCCGGCAAAGTCTCCTGCCAAACTAGCAAGCGGCTTTCATTTATCAATAGCTATTTTATAGTTTCCTGCATAGATTGCTTCATCTATTTGGACGCATTCAACTATTCCAAGCACTAGATGATCTCTACCGACAGGAATAATCTGGTGTAACTTAAGTTTGTTGGAGCTAAAGTAGTACAGGGCAATACTTCATTATGTAACAAGGGTTCGGTTGCTGATACAAGACGGTGAAAGTTAATGATACAGCGGGAGAAATCATTCATAGATATAAATTTGATGTGAAAAAGCTAAATAATTGCCAGTAAATAAATATAATTTGACATAAAAGAACGCAAGATGACGCTCGGGAATTACTCCCCGCAGCGTCTTTATTTTGCGCTTTTATCTTGTTGGAGAACAGGGAGCCCAACTTATCAGTAGCAGCAGACTGGTCAGCAGACTGGAGCACATGACCGTAAATATTCATCGTTGTGTTGATATTCCCGTGACCTAGCCGCAAAATGATCTTGGCATGAACGCCTTGATTAATGTGCAGCGTGGCCGAGGTATGCCCATACAGTATAATAAAGACAAATCGTAAAAGCCCTATAATTATAAGTTTTGAGGGTTTGGCTTCATTCCTTTTTCAACAAAAATAAGACAAAAACACAGCAAAAATATTAACCAAGAAAAGAGTGATGTTTCACTATGTGCACACGGAATTAAACAGTGTTACCCTGGAATGCAATACTTGCACAAAGATATATGAAGAATACAAACTATCTGTATTTTGAACAGGGTTTTTCGAGGTTAAATGCATTATTCTAAAATGAAATGCAAAACAAGTGTTGAAAAATAAGAAAGAAAGAGTTATAGTTCAATTACATTAAAGAGGCTAATAATTCAAATGCAGTGATTTGTATTTAATATTTTTCTTTGGAAAATGAATTATGAAATAAAGGAGTGCAAATTATGAAAGTTAATTGTGTCAAAACCAACCTGGGAACAACGGTTAATATTTTTATATCAAATTCCGAACTTCAAGATAAAAAACTATTTTCTGAAGTTAGTTCGACGGGTAAAGATTATAGGGTAAAGCGTTCATTTAACATTAAATTGTCTAAAAAGGCCATGAAATCAACTGAAATGATTTTACAGGAAATGTTACATAATTTAAACGACTATTTAGCGTTCTATCAATCAATGGGGATTGGTGGACTAATTGAAAGAATCCAAGGAGAAATGCGCTCAAGGTTAAATGAATATCAATACTCAAAAATAAAGGCTACCCTTGAAGGTATCATAATGCCTGTTTTATTAAACAAACATACAGAAAATGACATAGATAGCATTCGAGATCAATATAAATTAACCGATAAAGATATTATTGTTTCATTTATAGGTGGTTTTGGTTTTGGGAAAACAACTACTATAAAAAAGTTATTAGGCTTTGATGATTTATATCGTTTTTTGTTGGTCGATAATGGACGAACAACTATTTACAATACAATAGTAAAGGGCTTAATTGTAAACAATGATGGTGAGATTGAACATATCACGGATAATGATGAATATGAAAAAATACATGTTGATAAGTACCATTTTAAAAATAGTATTACTTTGCACAGTAATATGCATATTTATCAGAAGATAATCATTCCTAATTTGCAACTTGCCTTTGAGAAATATAAAAAATCCATTTTAGATGGACAGAGGATAATATTGGAATTTATAAAAAACTCCAATTGCAACTTAGATGGATTGTTTGGTGCTGTAAATGAAGAGTCAATAACAAAAGGCTTTTATAAAACTATTTTAGATGAGTTTAGTAAATATCCTATTGATGACATTGAAGATGATATTGATTTTAATCAAAATGAAATTATAAAAGAAAGCTTTGATGAATATTTTAAAAAATCTGTTGAGAGTGCAATCGAAAGTATAAAAGAGTATGTTCAAGAAGTAAAGGTTGACAACAAAGACTCAGATAAATCTAATATTTCTTTTGAGTTAACACCGGAGGAAATTGGAAATATTATAGATAATTGTTATAAGCCTTTTACTGATAATTCTATAAAAGGTGGTAGCTTAAGAATTTGCGTTAAAGAAATATATCTTGAAACAGATTTGCATATGGATAATTTTCACAACGCTCTAGAAGAAGCTGTGAATCCTGAAAATTTATATAGTGATGGTAAATTAAAATATCATTCATTTGTGTTTGCAGATACAGTTGGTTGTGGACATAATCCTGAGTATAAAAACATGGATGAAAAGAATATAGATGTGGATATTTTTAGTAATTCAGGTATTTTAAATGAAAGTGATGTAGTAGTTTTAATAGATAAAGCCAATGAAACAATGCAACAAGGTATAAAAAATCAGTTGTACACATTAGAGAGCCTAGGATTAAAAAGTAAGTTATTGTTGAGTTATACTTACTACAATCAGTTCATAAAAGCAGATATGGGAACTGATGATGATAGAGAGTTACAATTGGATACATATTTAGAAAGAGCTTTAGAATCTTTGTATCCACCAAAAGATAATGAAATAAAATCCAAAAAAGCAAAGCTGTACTATGAACATTTAACTGAAAACAATAAACAGAATATTATTTATTTGAAAGGGCTTGTGCCAAGAGTTAATACAATGAATCATGATGAATCGAAGAAAAAGTCTAGACGCAGCCCAGCTTCTTCAAATATAGAAATGCATATGGATGATAAAAAAGCGGAAATATTAAATGCCAGTTTTGAAGATTCTGAGGGTTGTTTAGCTGAACTTATAGATAAAATTATTTTTTTATATGAAGATTTACAGATTAGAAAAGGAAACAGATTTTCAATAACATCTCATCACAGAGAAAATAAATTTATTATGAATTATAGTGATGATATTTACAATAAGGTAGCAGCAGAATATTTAAAAAAGGAAGAAAACATTTATTGCTATAACACCCCTGCCTATAATACTACAAAAGCTTTATGTTACAATGCATATATGGGCGACCCTATTCATTATGGCAGTTCTATTACTTTAAGACCCATTGAAGAGTTAAAAGCTATCTTACAAGCTTATATATCAGAATTTCTTGATTCATCGAATAACGAGTTCTTGACAATTGAAAAAGAAAATGATGTTGCTGATGATGATTTGAATATGGAGTTTTTAAAAGATGAACTAAAACAAAGTTTAAGTAAGAACTTCTCGAGGTTTCTCATGGAGACAATGGTGAATAGTCAAAATAAGAAGTGGGGAAATATGTATTCTGATAATGGTAGTGGCGTGAAAATGCGTAGAGGCATAGGAATATATAATATGCTAAAAGATGTTGTTTCAATGGATGCAATGAAAATAAGGCTTTTAGAAATTTTAACAGATTGTATTGATGATGTTGTTGATAATTATAATACAACAAATTAGTTTGCTTGATATTTTTTAAGTTTTACTTATTAATTATTATTCAATTCTATAAGGTATATTTTTTGCTTTGTTTCAGTTCGAGTTTACACAAAACAATGCAAATGTATTGTGATAGTTGATAGAGAGGCGTTGCGTAGGTAAGGCGCAGATCGTGGAAGCGGATATATCGCATGTTGTTCCTCCGGATAGATTGAGGGAACCATAGATACGGGTGCTCATAATGGAATGGTGATCCGTTGGGATGACAGAACATGAAATACCGTTTCACCCGATCCCGTCCATTCCAGGCCTCGCCAAGCATATCCCGTTACAAAGAAAGTTTCAATCTTGCACGGATTTATTCTGTCATCTGCGAAAAATCTCGAAATCGCATATATAATTAAAATCCGACATATCGCGAAGTTCATCGCAGATACCGGCTGGGGGATGTCTCGGAGTTTCTTTCTAAACCGTGACGTAGATCCAGGCAGCCACTCTTCCAAATCGTAGGTTTAAGTGGCGGATGGTTCACCTCTTAAACCTATGATTATTTTAAATCACAGGAATCCATATTTTACTTTTGTTATCAGACGAGCTCAGTAATTCAATAATTGATGTGAAATTGATGTAAAACATCAACAGAAACGATCGGAATGAGCCCATACTAAACGGAAGTGAATTGGCGAAAAACCCGTCATATCAAGGTTTCCGCGGATTGCAACAGCTCACATCCTGGTGCTATATGTTCCCGCATACGGTGCATGTGGAGTCGGTGGCTTTGTTGGTCAGGGATGTAACAGAAGAATGTAAATGAAAACAAGGCGAAGTCGAGAGCGCAGCTGCAGCAAGAGTATGCAATGACCAGTCATATTCGCCCGGAAACTTCGGACACTGAAGTATTACGAAACGCCGAGCAGAGGATAATATCATAAAATATATTTGTAAAAATTTTGGCGAGTAACATAAAACGTCTATTTTTTGTGGACGAGCACGGGGAATTAAATTTTATCAGGGATTTCCCTGAATATTAATATCCGATTATATATTGGATTCATTGGTTGGCTATATGCTTTTCCATTATATCTGGCCATTAATTAGAAGCGTTCGCCAACCACATATCTGCATAATAAAGCTCTTACGAAGTAGGTCTATGCCTATTATCCGTGAGGGCTCTTTCTCATTTATTAATGATCCTGCAAAAAGTCAGCCCCATATGGAACCTTCGAGGGTACCATATGGGGCTTTTTTTGTTTCCGCATATTGCGGAAGCATGGCGCAGGGACAAGTTCCTGCGCTTTTTCACATTCAGTTAAAGGAGAGAAATGCAATGAAAGTAAAAAGAGAGTGGAATAATATTCCTTTTTCGGAACGATAAAAGAGCAGCGAGTTAGACGAGCGTAGCCCCTAGGCTCCACCATAAAAAAATCGTGAAGATCATCGTGGTCACACTTTTGGTCACAGTGCTTATTTTTTTCATGCCGATGACACGAATACATAAATAAACCGCCCTGTTCGCAATGTTGCTGACAGGGCGGTTTGCTATGTCATAGAGGGCAGCTTGAAAGTTAGAGTCAACCTGCACATTACGAACTATCTTGCACGTTTTTAAGGCTAACTTATTAATAGAGCAGTTACACAAAAAATAAGATTACTCTGCTACAACTTGTTTGCCTGCAATCCGGCCGAATGTGAAGATATCAGCGATGGCATTACCGCCAAGACGGTTTGTACCATGAATGACCCCTGTTACTTCACCTGCAGCGAACAACCCAGGGATGACTTCGCCTTTTTCATTCAAAACGCGAGTCTTCTCGTCGATCACCAAGCCGCCCATTGTATGGTGAACGGAGGGTACAGCTTTTTCGATGTAGTAAGGGCCTTTTTCAAGAGATTTCAATCCACCGCGATGTTTGAAATCAAGGTCTTTACCTGTTTTCGCATAATCATTTACTTTATTAATCGTTTCTTTCAAAGTGTTCACGTCAATTTTAAAGAAATCAGCCGCCTCTTCAATCGTATCGGCTTTAAAGAGCAAGCCTTGTTTAACGAGTTGATCGTATTCGTCTTGATGAACTTCGATCGTTTTACCAATATCCTCAATGCCTTGATTCCATAATTGATACGTATATCCACCCGTTTGGGCAAGAATTGCTTTAGAAATAACGTCACGACGTTCTAATTCCTCAACGAAGCGCTTGCCTTCTTGGTTAATCAGGATCGCACCATCGAAGCGGGAGTCTGCAACCAGGGAAATAACACCTGTCTCAGGATTACAGATTGGATACGTTTGAATACTCTCCATGTTTGTCAGTTTGGCGCCAATCGTTTCTGCCATAACGATACCGTCACCTGTAGATCCTGGTGTATCGGTAGTCATATATTTTTCATCCATTGTAGGGTTATACTTCTTACGCATCTCTACATTGGATCCAAAACCACCGGTAGCGATGATGACGCCTTTGTTCGCATGGAATGTGATCTTGTCGCCAGTACCCGAAGTCGCAGTTACACCTGTTACTTTGCCGCTTTCGTCCTTCAGCAAGGTTTCGGCTTTCATATTCGTTTTGATCGTGATTTGATCAGCGTCTGTTTTGGCTTTTAACTTAGTAATCAATTCAACACCTGTATGACCTACAGGAATCAACGCACGTTTTCTGGAATGGCCACCAAATTGGAACAGATGATCAGGTAAGAACTCTACCTTGATATCATCGCGCAGCCATTCGGCAGATGCTAGAGCATTGTCGGCAAGAATACGAACCATCTTTGGATCCCCGAGGTTGTCTCCGCCTTTCATCGTATCATTATAGAACAAGTCAGCCGTGTCATCTGTGATGCCAAGAGCACGTTCAACCCAGTTGTCAGGCGCATTCATCTCACCACCGGAAATCAATGTGTTGCCGCCAACAGCTGGCATTTTCTCGAGCAGAACTACATTAGCTCCAGCGCTCTTCGCTTCGATAGCCGCACTAAAGCCAGCACCCCCGGCACCGATGACGACAACATCATAGGTTTGCTCGACTTCTTCTTTGTCTTTGCTTCCACTGACTTCAGCGCCAGCGACAAGGGTAAGTCCAGACTTCGTAATTGCATCTTGAATGGCTTCGAGATATCCTTTGCTTGTAACTGTAGATCCGCTAATGGCATCAACTTTTGCGCTGTTAGTTGCCATGACCTCTTGCTTGAGCTGCGTATAAACAGGTTCTGCAAGTACTTCATTTTCCTTATGCTCTGTCACTTTAATGTCAGTGATCTTGTTATCTAATAAGGAGACTTGTACTTTAATATCGCCATGTTTACCTTGCCCAACTCCTTCAAAGACTTGAACTCCGTTTGCATCTGCAGCGGGCTCTGCATCTTTACTGCCGCAAGCAGCAAGCGTGAACATAAGACTGAGGACTAGTAGAATAGATAACAGCTTTTTCGTGTGAGTTCGCATAATATCTCCTTCATTCTGTTGTGGATTGGTTACATACACTAGGGAGAGGAAGATTTGCTAGGCAAATCCTTTATCTCTAGCCTAGACATGAATGTTATTTCATGTGAAAATATGCACAAGACCTATTATAGATTTAGTACAGCATTATGTATTTGCACAGATTAGTGTTTTTTTGTCTTTTTCGGGCATGTAAGAAACGGATATTGTGAAGGGCTATGATTACAATGAAATCAATTCACTTAAAAATTACGTTAATCGCAGGAGGCTGCTTCTTGCTGCTGTTCGTTGCATTGCTTGTAACAATATATTTGGAGATGAACCATACGGTTGTCCCTTTGAATAAGAACTTAACGCAGCAAGTGGTTACTGCACGCAGCGACCAGATTGATTATTGGTTTAATCAGCGCATTGGAGAGATAGACATGCTTGCTTCTCTAGCTTCGGACCATCAGTGGACACGAGATGAATTGCTGCAAGAGTTCGATAAGTTCGAGGCGAAGAAGAAAGTAGAGTACGAATCCATACGCGTGGTGGATATTCACGGAAATTCCTGGTCAGCAAGGGACAAGCCTTTTTCGATACTAAACCGACCCTACTATCGAAAACTGCTGAATTCAGATTCCAATTATGTGGTAAGCAATCCGATCGTATCCAAAGCGAATGCAGCCGAAATCGTCGTCATTCTTTATCGCGTGAATCCATCGGTGAATGATGAGGTAGCTTATATTGCCGCAGCCGTCTCCGTCAAGAAGATGAGGGAGATTGCTCAAGATGTAATGCTATATGACCAGTCAGGCCAGCTTATCGTCGATTGCAGAGAGCTGGGTGAAGAAGATGGAGCGGAGGATACAGCAGATAAGAAGAACATGAGTGTATTTGAGGCTCCAATTCAAAATGTGGAAGGCTGGAAGTTAGTACTCAAAGTACCGAATTCAAGTCTATCGTTAGCGGTGATCAAAACCCAGCGGACTGCATTGCTGGTAGGCGTTCTTATCGGTAGTGCGTTTATCGTCTTTCTGGTGCTGCTTGCTTCTTCCATTATTCGTCCAATTCAGTCGCTTCGCCAGGTAATGGAAAATGTGCAGAACGGCAACCAAACCATACGAGCAGATGTTACGCGCTCGGATGAGATCGGCGATCTTGGACGAAGCTTCAATGACATGCTTGTTCAATTATACGCTGTGGAGCAGGACCGAAAGGAGATGGAACTCAGACTGATTCATGAGCAGATCAAGCCGCACTTTTTATACAACACATTGGATACGATCCAGTGGATGGCAACGGAACATGGAGCAGACAATGTGGTGGAGATGGTGGAAGCGCTTAGCGCGTATTTCCGATTAGGGCTTGGCACAGGCAGTCCATACATTCTGCTTGATCAGGAGTTGTACCATGTCGAGAGTTATCTTCATATTCAAGGTGTGCGATATGAGGAGATTCTGGACTACGAGCTTCGATATGATGAAAAGCTTGATCAGTGCCAAGTCGTTCGCTTCATGCTGCAGCCTTTGGTGGAAAATGCGATTTATCACGGGATTAAGCCACTTGGGGATCAAAAGTGCAAAATTTCGATTACAGCATATAAACAGGCCGATTATTTGGTCATTAAGGTTGAAAATAATGGGGTTATGATTCCGGAAGAGAAGCTTGAGCAGATAAATCAAGCCCTTCTTGATGATACATATGATCGTTCTGCCACAGGCTTTGGGCTATACAGTGTAAACCATCGCATTCGACTAGCTTACGGAGTGCCATATGGCCTTGCAGTGAAGAGCGAAGATGGCATTACCGTTATGGTCATTCGAATACCTTTGGACGGGGAGTGGAATGAAGATGTGGAAGATTGTCATCGTCGATGATGAAACGATCATTCGCAAAGGCTTGCGACAATACATTGAGGAGAGTCCGTATCTTTTTGAGGTTGCAGGAGAAGCGAAAAGTGCAAACGAAGCATTGAATATGGTGGAGGAAGCCCCACCACATGTATGTCTTGTGGACATCAACATGCCGAATATGAATGGGCTCGATCTGATGAATATATTGCGCGAACGCTGCCCGTCGGTTCTGGTTGTCATCATCAGCGGGTACGATAACTTTGAATATGCGCGTCAAGCCGTGCAACTGCAAGCATTCGATTATGTATTGAAACCTGTGCCGAAGAGTGATCTGAACAAGCTGCTTCATCGGATCGATGAGCATCTTCAGGTAAAATATCCTTTGCATTCACATGAAGACAGGGTGGATAAGGAGCGGGAGCTTCCCGGGTATACAGGGGATGGAACAGTGCTTATCCAAAAAGTGACCGAGTATATTGACAGTCATTATCAGGATCCGGAGCTGTCTATTACTCGAGTAGCAGCACTATTTCATATCAACCAAACCTATCTTAGTAAGCGTATGAAGCAAGAAATCGGTGCTTCATTCCTTGACTATGTCACCGAGCTTCGGATATCGAAGGCGAAGGAGATTCTGGATGACGTAATGCCGAATATCAAAATCGGGGATCTGGCCGTGAAGGTAGGGTATAAGAGCCAGTACTATTTTAGTCGTGTGTTCAAAAATAGAGTCGGCTCAAGCCCCTTAGAGTACAAAAAGCATCCGTTCGGTTATGGATAGGAGGGTTATTCTCGTCCCTCTGCAGCACGCCATAGATGTTATGCTCGGAGTTGCCTTCTATCAAAACGGTTGGGTTTTAAACATGAGCGAGAAGATGAAGTTAAAGCATCCAATAGTGAAATATTTTTATGAACTAAGGCGTCAAGAGCAGATAAACTGTCCGGAAGTGTCTTAGGCTCCTCATATAAGTTTGTTCACACTGTCTACCCACGCATGTGGAGAGTGTCGCTCTACTGGTAAGGAAGGATACAGTGCTATGAGATCCTTATATTTATTGGACTTTACGGACAAGTATGAGAAAAAATGTTGTTAAAGAGATGGCATCATTGCCGTCTCTTTTTTGTTTCACTTTTTTAGTATTGCCCTGACTCTGGTTCCGGCTACCGCATCCTACGATCACAAGCATGAACGATTGCACGAAAATTAACGTTGATACTTATGTTTAAGCCCTCTCTACTCTGTTAGGTGACGGGCATCATAGACGTACTTGCGTGATGTTGCTACGATGTTCCATGGAAATTAAGTGAAAGTGATCACAAGAAATTACAGAAGGAGTTATTTATCGTGAAAAGAATCGTAACACTGAGCACCCGCAAACTGATGGATACCGCAAAACACGGCGGATGCGGCGCATGCCAGACCTCTTGCCAGTCCGCTTGTAAAACTTCCTGCGGCGTTGCAAACCAGAAGTGTGAAAATGCAATGAACAGATAGGATTCGGAATTTTACCGCCCATTGCTCTGCTGATGGGCGGCTATTTTTAAGAAATGGATGCTACCTCTAAAGGAAGGCAAAGCCGTTTCTACTTGTGTGCAAAAGGAGCTTGATTAGTAAGTATGATTCATCAATATAAACTAAACGGATACAATATCGTGCTCGATACCTATAGTGGCTCGGTGCATGTTGTTGATGACCTAGCATATGAAATTATAGCGGATTATGAGAAAACTTCTGTCGATCAAATCGTGACAACAATGTTGGATAAATATAAAGATGATTCCAGCATTTCCGAGAGCGACATTCGAGAAACCATCGTGGATATCGAGGAGCTTATAAATGATGGACAGCTTTTTACAAAAGATGAGTATGAGAACCTCTCGCTCGATTTAAAAAAACGAAAAACTTATGTCAAGGCACTCTGCCTCAATGTTGCGCATACCTGTAATTTGTCATGCGACTATTGCTTCGCTAGTCAGGGGAAATACAACGGAGATCGAGCAATCATGAGCTATGAGGTTGGACAAAAAGCTATCGATTATCTGCTTGAAAACTCAGGTCATCATCGAAACCTGGACATTGACTTTTTCGGCGGGGAACCACTTTTAGCCTGGAAAGTGGTTAAACAGATCGTAGCTTATGCAAGAAGCAAAGAACAAGAATACAAAAAGAAGTTCCGCTTCACCTTCACGACGAACGGGATGCTGCTGAACGATGAGGTCACCGAGTTTTTAAATCAGGAAATGTACAATGTCGTATTAAGCCTGGATGGAAGAAAAGAGGTTCATGACCGGCTTCGCCAAACGGTTAACGGAAAAGGCAGCTATGATCATATTCTTCCGAAGTTCCAGGAATTCGTTCGTAAGCGCGGAGACCAAGAGTACTATGTACGAGGAACTTACACTCGTAACAATGTCGATTTCACCAACGATATATTTCATATCGCAGACCTTGGTTTTGACAAAATTTCGATGGAACCGGTCATCTGTGATCCAAAGGAGCCCTATGCACTTACCGAGGAGGACCTGCCGGAGATATACAACCAGTACGAAATTCTCGCGAAGGAAATGATCGGTCGCGGTGAACAAGGCAAGGGTTTTACCTTTTATCACTACATGCTAGACCTCTCGGAAGGACCTTGCATCCAGAAGAGAATCACTGGCTGTGGGTCAGGAACCGAATATCTTGCCGTCACCCCTTGGGGAGAGCTTTTTCCTTGTCACCAGTTCGTAGGGGATGAAGAGTACAGCATGGGAAACCTCTGGGATGGCATCACAAAGCCAGAGCTGCAATGTCAATTCAAAGAGAGCAACTGCTACTCGAAGCCGGAATGCAAGGACTGCTGGGCTAAACTCTACTGCAGCGGTGGTTGTCCAGCCAATGCACTGCACGCGACGGGTTCCCTGGTCGGAACCTATGATTTCAGCTGTGACGTCTTCCGCAAAAGAGTCGAATGTTCCATGATGGTGAAGGTGGATGAATCTATTAGAGCGATGGAAGAGCAACCTAACTAATTAAAATAACGAATGAATACACGATAACCGAGAAATAGACACTTATAAATGAAGTGACTTTTCTCGGTTTTTGTATGAATTTAGAGAAGGAAAACCGTAAAACGAGCGAGACTACCGGTTTCTGCATTTGAGAACGAGATAAAAATGAACGGGTGTTTGGAGGATATGAATCATGAGGGTTAAAATATTTCTTATCGTGACTATATTGTCTGCCTGTTTGGTTGGATGTAGTAATGGAGCAGTATTTAAAGATCAAAATGATGGAATTGCAAAGAATATCCCTACGATTGAACCATCAATGGAGATGATCTTATTCCAAGTAATACATCTGAACCTTTTGTAGGAAGTAAGGATTGGGATAGTGAAACTGAGAAGTTCTTCTATGGAACTTGGAAAGTTGAAAACCTTTTAGGATTTGCAAATTCTTACAATGATGCTTCGGAATATCCAACAGGGCAAAACGTTATTGGTGATGAAATTATAATCAAAAAAGATTCCTTTTTATCAAAAGGGTTTGAACACTATCCTGTTTATCAATATCAGCTAGAAGCTCCACTCTATAACATTACAGAAGTACACTAAAATAATGACTCTTCTTATAGAGTTTATAAAATGGATATGCCGAGTTTAAGCATGAATGATGGAGTAAAAGTATTAAGTATCTCCGACTCTTCTACAGGACTTGCTATACCCCTAAGTTTTTTGGATCTGAATAATGACAGACTTATCTTGATATTAGAGGCAACACAATTTGAACTGAAAAGAGTCATGAAGTAAAGGTTATACCAATTGGTTAACGGTGAGCGACCCTCGACAGAACCATTCAGCATTGTTTCACCTGAGGCGTTAATTCTAATAGAGAATGTTCTGAATGATAAGTTTTTAGTGAAAAAATTGAACCATGGTTTTCTGATAATTAGAAGGACAATGGCGTGCAATTTGAATGAGGTGGATTAATGATCGATGAAATAGCCAATAAAAGATGTAGTTAGAGAAGTGAAGTGAGAGAGAAGGTTATTGCAGACTCCTAAGAGTCTGCATCGGGACGGCATGATAATAATCTTGCTCTTAGCTTTGGGTCGGTAGCATAAATATAGAGTCCATGGATGCCACGTTTCATTAAAACATTGAGCGAATTCAATATGATCTCTTCTTTAATCTGTTTTATTTTCTCATTGGCGAAATCAGTTCGTGAGGTAAAGGCACCTACGTCCTTGTACTTAGTGACGTCAATTAGAATTTGATCTGTTTCCTCATCGTATCTAATGGATGGGCCAAGGATTACACCAACATAATTCAAGTCAAAACCCTGGATCGTATAAATAGAACCTACTTCTTGAATAGTATGAACTTCTTCGGCCCAAGTAGTATTGTTTCTCGTTATATTCCACGGCATTTTCAGCCCATCAGCTTCTACGTAGTATATCTCCCCATCCTTTTTATGTTCATAATCAAAGGTAGATACCATTCTGGATAAACCGAATTCCTGATTCTTGTCTTCAATCGCTTTCTTTAATTTATGTATGTCACTGAAGATTTGTAGATCATATGCATTACTGCTTACTGTAGGAAACTTGACAAGCTTCTTAGAAAGAAAACTGTCGATCCAATTTATGATTTCTGGACCTGCATCCATTCGAAATTGGTCGGTTAACAGGAATTTTTTGGTGTGATATTTTTCTGTTATTTCATTTAGCATTTGTTTATTCCAATAACTTTTAATCTTGAGAACCTGCCTCGGATCAAAGATTACAATAGTTACAGCACTTCTTTTAATGATCTCCTCCAATTGATTCGCATACCGGAAGTTGTTATAAGAGTCTTCTTTAGTTAAGAGTAAGTGTGCTTCATCTACTAATACAATATTAGCTGGTTTGGTATTTGGATCAACTGTTTTGTTTATGAAAGATGTTGGTTTCAAAAAGTTTTTCTTTTTCAAATTAGGGAGACTCTTAGCTATACTTTGATAGGTTTTTAACATTTCGCTATGATTTACCAATAAGTAATTATTTGTACCATTCAAATTGGAGCTATCATCGTTAGCATAATCTTGAATAGTGTTAAATAGAGAACTTAATAATACACTTTTGCCTGTGCCTGCGTTGCCTTCAATTAATAGTACGTGAGGAGTAGTTTTTTTAGCGTGCTTTTTGCAAAACTCGATAACCGAATTTTTTACTTCTAGTTGCTGTTCCGAGAGCTCTCTATACGGAGAAAGCTTATACGTATCCTTATTTCTTAAGTTCTCAAGTGTCTGCTCTACAATATGTTCTTGCTTCAACCTTTCCCATATTTGCATGAATATTTCTTGGTTGTAATATTCCTTTTGGTAATAATTGTGCATCTGGGTTTTTACTGTTTGGCTTACATTTTGGAGTTTGAATTGATTTTCAGCAATAAAATAATTAATTAGATTGGTCTCGATGTTATAAGTAGCAGATTGATGAAACCTCTCGTCCCCAATAATTATTGTTTGATTATGCATTTTGCGTTGTGGATTTTTAAGGTGCTCATTTAGTCGTCTCTTCACGTGAACAGTTTGTCCAATATAAGCTTGGGACAACTTTTGATTATAAAGAATATAGATGACTGGATGGTTGATTAAATAATCTGCTTGGATGTGATCAGAATCCCATTTATTAAAGCCTATTTTCTCAAAAACAAGTTCTCTCGCCATTTTAGTCTCCTGCATGATTGGATTTTCATAGAGATTGAATACAAAGCTTCGATGTTCCAATATTTGCAATCAACTCCAAAATACTAAAGCCATTTTTAGACTTTTACAGAAAAAAACGTTTATGTATGAAGGGAAAATAACAAAGATAACCTAAAAGAGCTAGTGCACTATTTTAGGACCCCGCTTACCTCTTTTACAATCCTCATCATAGCCTCAATTTGCTTAATACTTAAGCCGCTCACAGCAACCATATACTCATCAACTGCCGCTTGTTGAGCAGCTTCAACCTCATTTTGTTTATCGTAATTCTGAAAAAACTCACTTGGCTGAACCTTTAAGGCTATCACAATTTTCTCAAGTGAATCTATGGAAAAGTTTCGTTCTCCTCGTTCTACTGACCCTATATAAGCATCATCCAGATTTGATAACTCCGCAAGTTTTTGTTGGGTTAAGCCCTTTGATTTCCGAATATCCCTTACTCTATCTCCAACCAAGTTGCGTAACTTTGTCATTATTATTCACCTCTCCTAAAGGGTAGGAGAGTAAAGGTATAAATAGCAGGGATTCATAGGCGGTAAAATTTATTGAAAAAACTACTTATGAGTAGTATATTTTATTTATTCTACTACTTGCATATGAATCGAGAAAGAAGCTTTTTCTGGAAAAACCCTTTATAAGGAGGTTATACTTATGCACCTCTCAATTCTTAAGTCCTTCAACCCAGATTTTCTTGTCGAAATGCTGGAAACTGCGCACTATTTCGAACAGTGGAACAAGTTGCTATACACTGCAGATATTTTGCATAGCTATGCCCAGCGTATTTATGAAGAGCGGTTGTACTGTAAAGCGATGGGGACAACGATCCCCTTAGTTAAGATGCAACGCCCTCTTGTTTATTATTTTGGTTTCAGTCAACAGATGCGGGGAGTTGCATATCAGCATCTGGGGGATTACGAGCAGGCCAGGGATAGTATTTATAGATATGTAGAACTTGGGTGGTTAGAGGACTTAGGAACGGAGGGGCAAGAAATTGCTTGTAAATTTCGACATTTGGCAAAAGTGAATTTATATGCTGTAGAGATTTTATCTGGAAAAATAGAACTCTTGGATGAGTATGTTCGCTTTCTTCATACCTATCCAAAGGGATTGCTTGATGGGTTGGTTGTGATTATGAAAACTGCAATTTGTTATGGATTGAACGTGGACGAGCATTTGAACAACTTAACTGATGATATAAGTGAAATCAAATCAGTACAGGATAATACCACGCAGTTGAAGTACAGAAGATTTTGTTATCTAGTGAATCTATATAATATGCGGAAGGTTTAATAGAGTTGTCTACCTTATTTAGTTTGACTATTCCTGGTCTCCATAATATTCTTAATTAAGAAGCATATAACAAGGCCAAAGCGTGGCCATGAGTGACCATTCAGAGGCGAATCCTAGGTAAAGGGAGAACTGCCTCTTTTTGCGTTCTTTACTTATTTATCATGACAGGAGCACACAGATGAGAGAAGAGCTTTTAAAACAAATCTTGGCCTTTCGAGACAATAGGAACTGGGAACAGTTCCACAATCCGAAGGATTTGGCGATTTCGTTGAGTATTGAAGCGTCTGAATTGCTAGAAATCTTTCAGTGGAAGTCTTCCGAGGAAGCAGTTCAGTCCAAAAAGGAACAGATCGCCGATGAAATTGCAGATGTACTAGTGTACGCAGTGTACTTAGCACAGTCATTAGAGCTAGACCTTGAAGATATAATACTCGCTAAGCTGAAGAAGAATGAAGCCAAGTATCCAATTGAAAAGGCGTTTGGGAAGAAAGAAAAATATACTGATTTATAGGGAGCATACATGATCATTTGCAGCAGCTGTGCACTAGCTTTCCAGGAGAAAGTTGATAGCAACCAGCCAACAGTGGAAATTGAGAATGCATTTATCAAATGGGGATGCGGCTCAGTGCCGGGAAAGAAAAGCCTAAAATTGAGAGTACCTGGAAGGTCAACTCAAGCGAGTAATGGCATAGCCAACGTAATTATACTAATGAATCAGAGGAGTATTTAATGCCATCAATTATTGGATTTATAGTAGCTATCATCGTTTTATCCATCTTGTCCGGACTAATACAAGGAAATAAGAGAAAAAAACGTAGTTCAGTCAAACGGAAAACACCTGTAAAGAAAAGTACTGCCACTGCCTTTAACCGTTCCTCGACAACGTGTAGACCTGATGAATTGCTCTTAAAAGCGCCTCTAGATCAAATTAACGGTGCTGAGTTTGAAAGATTGCTGTCTTTATATTTTCGGGATCAAGGCTATATCGTCAAAGAAGTAGGAGTAGGTGGCAAAGATGGGGGTGTAGACTTGGTTATTATCGATAAGCGCGGAGAGAAAACCGCGGTGCAAGCCAAGTGTTATGCTGAACACAACAAAGTGCAGGTTATGACGGTTCGTGAATTGGTAGGTGCTAAAAGAAACCATGACTGCATCTTGTCTCTGCTTATCACCACTTCTGATCTTACGGTGGATGCAAAACGGGAGGCAGAGCAATTTAAAGTCGATTACTGGCATGGAGCTCTAATCGAGAACAAGCTTCGAGCCTGGGGAAAATGGCAGCCTACAAAAGGCAAATTAAAGCCTAAAAAAGCTAGTAGTAGCAAAGTCAAAGCCGCAACCTGCGCATGCGGGGCACAAATGGTTCAGCGTAAAAGTAAGGAGGGCACAACTTTCTGGGGCTGTAGTAATTATCCAAGCTGTCGTAAGACAAAGGCTATGTAAACCCAGTGAATCATATCTCAAACAATTGTATAAGTGAGAGAAAGCTAATTATATATTGTTGTCCGACCAAAGATTCGCAAACTTCATGTAAAAAAATATGACTACTAGAATCGTTAACTAGTCTTGGAGGTCAACATGCCATTACCGGAATCAGTCACGCAGATTTTCAAGCGTAAGCAAAAATCATACAAAATGGTCCTCATCCTATCCTTAATTAAAGAGCTGAGAGCAACCAATCTGGAGCGCGTTTCGTTCGATCACGTTAAGGATCGGTTTCTTGAATACTTTATAGCTGAACAGGAAAGAGGAAATCGGGTGGATCAGCCACCAGGACGGGAGCTATGGAAGGATGCACCTAAAAGCCAGCTTAAAGATATTATTAACAGTCCAGTTAATGCGCTCTCGCATATTTTGTTTGTGAACTCGGAAGATAACACCATAGGATTTCATAGCCAGCTTCGAAGCCAGCTAGGGGAAGAGGGGCTTTTGCAATTGGAAAGTCTGGCCTATAACGAACTGGGTTCTTATAACGGCGCTTTGCAGCATTTCTCTTTGCAAGGTTATCTGGAGAAGATCATGGCGGAGTACACTTCTGCCAAAAAAGAAACCTTTGCAAGTCATGCACTAGGTACGTTATTTCGTCAGACACTTCCTTCTGAGCTCAAAGCGTTACCATTCTTAGATGATCAATATAAAATTCAAGGTTCTGTTGGTCAAGGGAATTGGGCAACAGTTCCTTGGCTTGCAATACTGGATAAGCGGATCACGGAAACGACTCAGCGTGGGGAGTATGTTGTGTATCTGTTTGCTGAGGATATGAGTGCTGTCTATCTTACTTTTAACCAAGGAGTGACGGCGCCTATTCAAGAGAAGGGGCGTAGAGATGGCTATGCCTATCTGCGAACTCGAACACAAGAAATACAAGGGCTCCTTTCACTGAACCATATGAATAAGGATGATAATATTCACCTGGTAGACAGCGGTCTAGGTCAAGATTATCAGGTGTCTACTGTCGCTTACATCAAGTATCAAAGAGGAGCCGTTCCGAATGACGAGCAACTAATTCAAGATCTCGAGAATGTGATGGAAGATTACCGTCTATATGTGGACACTGTGACTTCTACAGGTAATGTAGCTGATAATGAGGAAGTGGAAGTAGTGACACAAGAAGCTGATCTGCTGAAGGACGAACAAGTAACAGGGATCCTCCACCAAATCCAATCCCACATCCGTCGCAAAGGTTTCTTCTTCCCTGAGCACCTTATTGAAAACTTTTACCTCTCGCTAAAGACTAAGCCTTTTGTCATCCTGGCGGGGATATCGGGTACAGGGAAGACTCGATTGGTGAAGCTGTTTGCAGAGGCTCTTGGTGCAACGGGGAATAACGGACAGTTTACCTTGATCCCAGTGCGGCCGGATTGGAGTGATCCTGCGGATCTGCTGGGGTACAAGGATCTTTCGGGCAGGTTCAAACCAGGTCCGCTTACGGAAGTATTAGTAGAGGCGCGGAAGCCGGAGAATCAGCATAAGCCATATTTTATCTGCATGGATGAGATGAATCTGGCGCGGGTAGAGCATTACTTCAGTGACCTGTTAAGTGTGCTGGAAACACAGGACTGGCAGGAGGGGAAGATCCAGACACAGGATCTCATATCTTCTACCATGCTGGATACGTCTGAGGATCAAGTGAAGTTTGGCAGCCTAGGTGTCCCGGAGAATGTGTTCTTGATCGGGACTGTGAACATGGACGAAACGACACATCCTTTTAGCAAAAAGGTACTGGACCGAGCTAACACACTGGAGTTCAATTACATCAATCTGCAGCAGTACCCGGACATGAGTGAGCAGGAAGAGACGGACCCCGCTGATCTTGCCGAACTGAATCATCTTTTTCTGCGCTCCGATTATTTGCAGCTAGTGGATGCCTATGATGCCAATAAAGAGCTAGTTGTCCGGACGACAGAGAGATTGGTTAAGATCAATGCTCTGCTTGAGGATGTCCATGCTCATGTAGGTTTCCGGGTACGCGATGCGATTTGCTTCTATATGATCTATAACGAACGGTACAAGCTGATGAATGAGGAAGAAGCTTTTGACTGGCAACTGCTGCAAAAGATACTGCCGCGCATTCAAGGGAGCCATTCATCGGTTCGCCGGGTATTATTGAACTTGATGAAAGAGGCTCTGGGTACCAGATCTGGTGTTACAGTAGACTTCCCAGCTTTCATGGATGATGCTATTCCACTGTATATGAGATGGGCTGCTGGACAAACTCCCCCTACAGCCAAACATCCACAAAGTGCGCGTAAATTGGCTTTTATGCTTAGGAGGCTGGAGGAAGATGGATTCACCTCATACTGGCTCTCTTAATCAGGCGATAGAATTGCTCCGTGTAGAAACGGAGCTTTTTACGCTTTTTCTTCAAGGAAGGCCATATCATCCTACTGTGGAGACCTTGCAGCTTCATCGTTCTTCTAGTCAGGAGTGGGTAAATGCTCAGTTTGGGATTACATGCTCCGAACGGCTTGGTAATGTTCAGATTAAAGTGTTTTCTCCTGAAGCTCACGGGATGGTGGGCTGGCAGCCGGGGGAGTCTGTTTTTCCTTGTTTTTATGAGACACAGTCGTATGAGCTGGTGATCCAGAGGAAGACCGCTGCTAACCTCTCTTTTTATCATGAAAATGTGCTGCTTCGGCAGGCAATTAAGCCCCTAGGTGAGTCTATTCTTGCGGGTGTGCTGAACTTTGGGAATGAGGTCGGTTTGACGGAATGGGAGATCCGCAGTTCGGGACAGGCTTTGCTGCGGGTAGAGATGGAGATCTTCCCCTCTAAAATGGATTACAAGCTGGATTACCAGAATATTTTAAATGAAGTGAATGAGCAGATTTATAACTTGGCTTTTGATTTTTTGCGCAAAACCTACCAACTAACAGGCTTGCGGGAGACGCAGCATCAGAGCCTGACGGAGTTTTTCACCATACTTCAGCATGTGTTTAGACAGCTCTTGGATGCCGTTGAGCGGATTAACAAGAATCCCAATTACGCTCTGCTTCAGGACCGCCGACTAATGGATGCTAATCGGGTCAAAAAGGCAGGAAGAGAGAACATCCGCGAGCTCGCGAAGCATCCCGAACGATTAAGAGAAGACATGAACCATGGATTCTTGACCATCGGCAGCCGAAATTACACAGCCACACATTTAATGGAGACACGAAGACGCCTCGCCTATGATACTAATGAGAATAGGTTCATCCGCTGGATGCTGGAACGCATTCATGGAAAGCTGAAAGAGCTCAAGGGTCGCTGGAAGATTAAAAACCGAACCCCAGATCCATTACTTATAAAAAGGTTAGACAACATGCTCACTCAACTAGAGCGGGTGCTCAAGATGGATTTTTTGCGTGAGGCTGGAGTACTGAGGCAGATGTCCGTTACACTGGTGCTGCAGATGGCCCCTGGATACCGCGAGGTCTATCGCTGTTATCTATTGCTGCTCAAAGGCTTGTCGATCCAAGGTGATCTGCTGCGCCTGTCTATGAAGGATGTCGCGCAGCTCTATGAATACTGGTGCTTCCTCAAGTTGAATCAGCTTCTGGGTCAGAAGTATAAGCTGGTGAAGCAGGATATTATTAAGGTGAATCGGAATGGTATTTTTGTTACACTTGACCGCTCGCAGAGCGCTAAGATGGTGTACGAGAATCCAGTTAACGGAGAGCAGTTCATCCTGTATTATAATGCGATTCCTAGCTCGGATAAGGCACCGACGCTCAATCAGCGTCCGGATAATGTGCTGACACTGAAGAAGAAGGATGCTGGCAAAATCAAAGAGTATAAGTATGTTTTTGATGCGAAATACCGATTAAATCCGGCTTATGAAGGGACTTCCTATCACCGCACTTATAGGCAGCCTGGTCCTGAAGAGGATGACATCAACACCATGCACCGTTATCGGGATGCCATTGTGTATCAGGAGAAGGGATCGGAAGAATATGAGCGAAGCATGTTTGGCGCCTATGTTTTATTCCCCTACCCGGATGAGGAGCGGTATAAGACCCACCGATTCTACAAAAGCATCGAGCTATTGAATATTGGCGCTTTGCCATTCCTACCGAATTCTACAAGCCTAGTGGAGCGATTCTTGGATGAGATTATTCAGGATAGTCCGGAAAAAGCTTATGAACGCTCGACTCGTCCACGCGGCACGAAAGAATACTATGCCAACCAACTCGCGGGTAAAAATGTGCTTGTTGGTTCTGTCCGGGGACCCGAACAAGTGGAGGTGGCGCTGGGGAAAGCTTTTTATCATATGCCGTTAAGGAATCTTGCAAATCAGAAGATCCTAACGCAAATTGAATACGTAGCGATGTGCCAATCCCGCAAAAAGTTCATTGATCCTGCAAAAACGGGGATTCACTGGGTAGGGAAAGTAGCGGATTGGAAGGTGCTGCGGCGTAATGAGATTAAAGAGGTTCCTTGTCGCCCGGGTACTGAAGAAGATCTGTATGTACGATTTACGGTCGAGGAATGGAAAGCAATTACGTCTCCTATCATGCTAGGTGGTCAAAGAATACAAACGGTGCTCTATACGAGTAAATATATTCTGGATCGTGCCTTGGAAATCGCGGAGCTTCGCTTAGAAACGGAGGGAGATCTTCGTGAATGGCGTGAGAAACGCCGAAGGGGCAGAGTGAAGGTGAAGTTGGATCATGAGCAGTATGTGGACTTGGGAAAGGTTGTTGAAGTTCGGAATATTTAAGGTTAGTGAACATGAAGTAAGGTTTGTTTAGTTAATTCCATAATTATGAATTTATTGTTGACAACCCCAGCGGATTAAAATATAGTAATCCCATCAGATTAATGCAAATTATTGATGTTTAAATTTTAGTGATTGTGAGTACGAAACGGAATATGCTGACTGGTTCCACCAGAGGCTCAGGGGACAAACGCTAGTCGTTGTCATCTGAGCCTTTTTGGTGAACAATCACTTTCCCGTAATAATAACTAAAAGAGGTGAAGTCAATGGCTGCTGCTGAAAAAATCAGATTTGAGAGTGTCACCAAAACGTTCAGTGTCCGAGATTCTAAGCAAAAGGAGGGAACGCAGCAATTCACGGCGGTAAAAGAGTTGGACTTTTCCGTAAGAAAAGGTGAATTCATAACGATAGTGGGGCCAAGCGGGTGCGGTAAGTCAACTTTGCTTGATTTGATTAGTGGTTTATCATCCCCCACACAGGGTCGCATTTTAATAGATGGTCACCCAATAACAGGTCCAGGGCTTGATCGAGGTATTGTGTTTCAGCAGTATGCTTTATTTCCTTGGAAGACGGCGCGTGGCAATATTGAATTTGGGTTAGAGGCAAAGGGGATTCCGAAGCATGAACGTAGCGAGCAGGTTGGGCATTTTCTTTCGTTAGTTGGGCTTAGTGATTTCGGAGACCGTTATCCACATGAGCTTTCCGGAGGGATGAAGCAGCGTGTAGCCATTGCCAGAAGTCTTGCCTTTAACCCGGACGTCTTGTTAATGGATGAGCCTTTTGCCGCACTGGACGCCCAAACACGTGAATCCCTGCAAAGTGAGCTTTTACGGATTTGGCAGAAGACCCAAAAAACCATCATATTTATTACGCATGGCATTGATGAGGCCGTTTATCTTGGGGAGCGGGTAGTCGTCCTGACACCAGGGCCCGGGACGGTGAGGAAGATTGTAGATATTCCGCTTCAATCACGATTGGAAGATGCGGATATTCGCTCACATCCTGATTTTGTGAAGGCTCGACATGAGGTATGGGGTTATTTGCATGAACCTGAATACAAAGGTGCATATATTTAATCTATAAAGGGGGGGATTCCCATCGAATCCGTTAAGTCTGTTCATTCAACGTTACAGCTAAAGAAACGAAATCCTATTTCTTTTTCCGGCGTGCTTAAGGTGTTCAAACAGTCCATTGTCTTAGTCTTATTGTTCTTACTATGGGAAGTCGCACCACGGACCGGCTTAGTTGACGCAGCATTTTTCCCGCCTATTTCTGAGGTAATCACCGCCTTATGGAATTTGATAGCTTCAGGTGAGCTATTCACTCATTTCTTAGCGAGTATCATTCGCTCGTTCAGTGGATTTGCATTAGCGTTAGTGATTGCAATCCCGTTAGGATTACTGATTGGCTGGTATCCATTGGCCCGAGAGCTGTTAAATCCAGTGTTGGAATTGTTCCGAAATACAGCTGCGCTCGCTTTACTTCCGGTATTTATGCTGCTGTTAGGGATTGGTGAAACCTCTAAGATTACAATCGTCTTATTTGCTTGCACATGGCCTATTCTTCTAAACACGATTGCTGCTGTAGGTAACGTCGATCCCTTACTTATTAAAGCGGCTAAATCCATGAATATTAAGTCGTTCAAGTTATTTCTAAAGGTGATTTTGCCGGCATCCGTGCCAACTATTTTTACAGGGATTCGAATGGCAGGAACAGGGGCGATATTAGTATTGATTGCTGCAGAAATGGTAGGGGCAAAAGAAGGCTTAGGCTATTTAATCACTTATTCTCAATATAACTTTCAGATCCCTCAAATGTACGCCGGTATATTAACCATTGCTTTGTTGGGTTTGCTAATCAACCAAGGCTTGACCATGCTCGAGCGTAAATTTTCTAAATGGAAGCAACCGGTGAATGAATAGAAGGATGATTTTGAATGATATTTTTTCGGAATAATACCAACTAAACAAATTGAATTAATTACACTTAAAACAATCTAAAAAGGAAGAGTGGCGGAGGGAAGTTTGGAACTGTAGCTCAGAAAAATACAATTCATTTGGAAAAGGAGAAGCGAGATGAACAAAACAGTAGCACTGCTTATACTTGTAGGCTTGGTTAGTGGTATTTTATCTGGCTGCTCAGAGGGGAAGTCCTCCGCCAAAAGTGGAGAAGATCAGATCCTGCAATATCAGTCTGCACCTGGAAGTGTCTCTTTCCCAGAGCTGGCCGCCGATTTAGGTTACCTAGGAGATTTGAAGCTAGAGTCTATAGGTGACAGCGTGGGTGGTCCGGAAAGTATTCAGTTAACCGCGACGAAACAAATTGACTTTGGTGCAGCATTCAATGGAGCCATTATTAAATCCTACGCCAAGAATGTAAAAATAAAGTCGGTCATTGGCTCCTACGGCAGTGATAAAAATACGTATGTAGGTGCATATGCCCTTGAGGAGGGAGCTATAAAGTCGGCTAAAGATTTTATTGGTAAAAAAGTAGGGGTGAATATTCTTGGTGCCCATTCGGAATTCGTCATTAAAGATTATTTACGCCAAGGTAACTTGACCGAAAAGGAAATTGAACAAGTAACCTTAGTGACAGTTCCAAGTTCTAGTGCAGAACAGATTCTGCGAAATCATCAGATCGATGTGGTTATGTTAAGCGGGATTGCCCGGGATCGGGCTTTAACAACAGGTGGGGTCGCAGAAATTTTTAAGGATATTGATGTGTTTGGCACAGAGTTTACTGCGGGTGATTATTTCTTTACAGATCAGTATATCAAGGATAATCCGAATACCGTCAGGCAATTTGTAGATGGAGTGGCTAAGGCGATTGAATGGGCCCGAACGACACCTAGGGAGGAAGTAATTAAACGATTCGAGGAAATTATTAATAAGCGTGAACGCAAGGAAACCACAGATAATCTTAAGTTTTGGAAGAGTACGGGCATCTCTGAAAAAGGCGGTGTGATCACACCCTCGGAATACGATGTCTGGATTGATTGGCTTGTGGCAAATGGGGAGCTAAAGGAAGGCCAAGTGAAACCGGAAGAGTTATATACGAACGAATTTAATCCTTTTGTTAAATAATTTTATATATGAGTTGAATCTAAAACAATCTAAAAAGGGAGAGTGGCAGAGGGGAAGTTTGGAACTGTAGGAGCGTGAGCATCCGCCTTTGTGTACGGATTTCCTTAATAGAAAATCAAACAATAGGGAGTGGTTAACATGACAAAAAAACAAATGAAATTAGGGGCATTCATTAATCTACCTGGTCATCATGTAGCAAGCTGGCGTCATCCTGCTTCAGGGGCAAGTCGGGCATTTGATTTGGAGTATTTAACGGAGATTGCACAAACGGCTGAGCGCGGCAAGTTCGATATGATATTTTTTGCAGATGTATTAGGTCAAAAGCTGTCCGGAAATGCACAATCATCATTAAAGCTAGATCCCGTTATTATTATCTCAGCACTTGCAGCAGTGACTAAGAATATCGGGCTAACGGCCACGTTGACTACTACCTATAACGATCCATACCATGTAGCGCGTAAATTCGCAGCGATTGATCATTTGTCCAAGGGGCGTGCCGCCTGGAATGTAGTAACATCAGCCAATGAGGGTGAAGCTCTCCTGTTTGGTAAAGATAAACATTTGCAGCATGCGTCCCGCTATGAACGTGCTGAGGAATTTGTGGAGGTTGTCAAACAGCTCTGGTTGTCTATTGAGTCTGAGGCGCTTGTTATCGACAAGGAGCAAGGTCGGTATTTAGATGTAGAAAAGGTACATCCTGTTGATCATCAGGGAGCTTGGTTTAAGGTACAGGGTTCACTGGATTCATCAACCACACCACAAGGGCATCCCGTGATTGTTCAGGCCGGATCGTCTGAATCTGGAAAAGAGTTAGCCGCGAAGACCGCAGAGGTTATTTTTACAGCATGGCAGACGCTTGAAGAAGCGCAAACCTTTTATCGTGATGTGAAAGGGCGGTTGGCTAAATATGGACGTAAACCGGAGGACTTGAAGATTATGCCGGGTGTGTTTATTACTGTAGCGAAAACAGAGGAAGAAGCTTTGCTGAAGCAGCAGCAATTAAACAGCTATATTTTACCTGAAGTAGGACTATCGTATTTGTCGTCTTTCACTAACATTGATCTGTCAGGGTATGATGTCGAAGAACCACTTCCGGAATTCAGTTCAATTGAAGATGACACCAATCCGCGGATCCGCTACAACATTATTCGTGATATCGCCAAACGTGAGAATCTGCAATCTATTCGTGCAATCTATGAGCGTATCGCTGGAGCACGCGGACACCGGGAAATCGTTGGAACCCCTGAACAAATCGTAGATCAATTAGAAGAATGGTTCTTAAACGATGGTGCAGATGGATTTAATGTGATGCCTCCCCATTTCCCGGAGGGCTTTAACGATATTGTTGAATTAGTGATTCCTGAATTACAGCGTAGAGGCTTATTCCGTACTGAATATGAGAGTTATACGCTTCGAGGAAATTTAGGGCTATCTGTACCTGTTGTAACAACACTTGAAAAAGCACTAACAAGTGCGAGTACAGGAGGGAATGTGTAATGAGCAAAGCAGTCATTATTAATGGAGGAAATACTAGAAAATCTCGATTAACAGCTATTCATCAGCAGGTTGAAAGATTTCTAACGCAAGAGGGGATTTGGCATAATTCGATCTATGTACATGAGTTACCAGCGGACGATTTGCTTACGGCCAATTTCGCCAGTGAGGCGATTCTGCGGGCCAATGCGCTAGTGGAAGAAGCGGATATTGTCGCCGTATTAACGCCTATCTATAAAGCCTCCTATACGGGAATCTTGAAGACCTATTTAGATCTCCTTCCGCAAAAAGCGCTGGTTGGTAAGCGAATTGTACCTATTGCTATTGGGGGTTCGTTAGGCCATCTTCTAGCGATTGAATATGCATTAAAACCCGTCTTATCTGTACTGGGTGCTACTGAGATTTTAAATACGGTTTATTTCTTGGATCGGCAAATTGAACGTTTAGAAGCTGATGGGTATCGTATTGATGAGGAAGCGGAGCAGCGGCTAACCGTGGAATTACTAAAGCTTGCACCTGCAAAAATAACTAATTAGACTAGGGAGAACAGGAAGTTAGGGGTTAACGTTAACGCAGCCTTTCGGGGTTGCGTTTTTTGTGTTGTGATTGTTAATCTCATGAACCAACGTTGAAAAAGGTCCCTAGTCTCCATTTGGTGAACTATAAGTTGTATGATGGTTTCTTGCCATCCCACGATTACATCAAAACATTTGTTAATGGTTTGGGCGTTTCTCCGTATTAACATATGTAAGTTTCTTCACAACAAATTGCGCAATTTGTTTAGCTTTTCGATGAAGGTGAGGTGGAAGGAGGGTGGAGATGGAGGTTATCCAGGGTAAAGTGGAGCGTTACATGAATAACGAAAGATCACGTGAAGCTATCATGTCCAAAGAGGAATTTACCCGGATGTATGATACGTACTACCAACGTGTTTACAAATATATCTGTTATCGGATTAATAACCACCATGCAGCAGAGGACATATGCAGTCAGGTGTTTGAGACTGTGATGTGTAAGTATTATAGTTTTTCACAAGAAAAATCGAATTTTGAGGTGTGGCTGTTTGCCATTGTAAGAAATGCTGTGACGGATTACTTTCGGGCGCAGAAGAAAAGAAGCTATACCTCACTGGATTCGTTGCTGGAGCTTATATTTCCCAAGCCGTCTCCTGAGGAGCTGGCGATCCGTGAGGATAATAATCAAGCACTGTTCAAGGCGCTCTCCAAGCTGCGTGAGAAGGAACGAAATATCATTGCAATGAAATATGGGGCTGGGCTGAAAAATTCCGAAATTGCACAGATCATGGGAGTTAGTGAGTCCAATATCGGTGTCGTAGTATATAGAAGCTTGAAAAAACTGCATATTTCCTTAAAGGCAGGAGGGTTCAAAAATGAATAAGAAAGATGATCTCACCAAATTCAGCAAAACCATAGAACTGCTTGAGAATGCCGAACAGGGCAGCACTACCGCCAAAGAAAGAATCTATAACCGCTTGATATACAAATTGGACCATGGGGCACTTAACCCCCAATCAGAGATAAAGGACGGGATAACGATGAAAAAAAGCAGCTGGAGAAATGCAATAGTGATTGGCAGTGCAGTAATTTGTCTGGGTGGAGCATTCTCTGCAACCTCCTATGCACAGGATATGTTCCAGTCGATCATGGCAAAGTTTGAAGTGGGAAATCTCGAAATCACACAATACGATAAGGAAATCCCATCGGCTGCACAGTCAATGACTCCATCTGAAGATGCCCAAGGTGGGGAGAATGCGGTCATTGAATTGCCGGTTGCAGCTAAGTTGAGCCTAGATGAAGCACGTGCAGCACTTGGCATGAACTTCCCGGCACCCGATTGGATGGGAGACTATGAGTTTGTGAATTGTGTTCTTCAGGGGACCAGCATGGTTGAAGTGCAGTATAATTCCGGTGAGAATGCTGTGAATTTTCTAATCTCCAAGGGCGGGGACAATGGGATCAGCACTACGGAAGAAGTGAAGACAGAAGTAATTAACGGGACTAAGGTTTATTATGCAAATGGAATTGTGATTTGGGAAGAGGATGGCTATACAGTAGAGTTGTATTCCCAAGTAGACTTTGACCAAGCTACACTAGGGAAAATCATTGATAGCTTTAAGATTGGTGCGCCTGTTCAGCCTTTAGAGCAAGGTCAATTGAAGGAGAACTTGCAAAAGAATGGAGCAGCGGTTGCAGCTCCGGCTCCGGCTGTAGATTCGGAATAAAAGACTTACTCTGGGCAGCAGCAGCCTATAGTTACACACAGAAGACGCGAGGGGATTAGTCCCCTGAGCGTCTTCTTTTTTGAGCACACTTTTATAGAACGTTCCCCAACCATTGCCACCCCCCAAAAACAAAAGTATAATTGAGAATAATTATCAATCATCGAATTAATCAAGCTGTATTAATATATAAGCAGTAAAGAGGTGACAGAATGCAAAAACAATCGCAGAAGACAGATTTAACTGAGGTTAGAAAATATATAGAAGAGAATTTCACGAAGCACTTGTCTTTAGCACATTTAGCTAATCTTTCTGGCCTTAGCTCCAGTTATTTTTCCTCAGCGTTCAAACAGGAATATATACAAAGTCCAATGGAGTTCGTTACCCAGTTGCGGATTCAAAAGGCAAAACAATTATTGCAAAAGGAAGATGTTCGCTTAAAGTTTATAGCAGAGGCTGTTGGATATAGTGATGAGTTTTATTTTAGCCGAGTGTTCAAAAAGGTTGAAGGGATCTCGCCAACGATGTATTCCAGCCAGCAAAAATCTCATATCGGTGTTGTAACTGGGAACATGATGGGGTATTTACATGCGGCAGGAGTCATTCCGTTTGCTGCACCCTTAAGTGCAAAATGGACACCGTACTACTATAATTTGTGGGCGCAAGAAATCGAGCATAAGGTAACCTTGACGCAAAACAAAAATTATTGCAGCCCCAATGAGCTATTGCATTTGCCAATTGATCTTCTGATTTCTCCCAAAGATTTGTCGTCAGAGCTGGTAAAACGGATAGAGGATCATTTTCCAATCTATTGGCTGGATGATAAGCAAGATTGTTTAGTAGCCTTAACTGAACTTGCTGCCCGACTAAATAAACAAGAAGAAGCGAAACAGTGGATCACACAGTATAGGGCAAGATTGGAAGACGTTCGTCGCGGATTAGACTGGACCTCTACACCACCTAAAGTTCTAGTTATACGTATCTATCAGCAGCAAATCTTTGCTTATTGTAATACAGGCATTCAGCATCTTTTATTTCAGGATTTGGGAGCGGAATCTAGTTATGAGCAGCCGGGTCTATATAATACTGAGATTACTTTTGATGAATTAGGTAAATTGAAGGTAGATAAGCTGTTTACGATTATTTGCCCCGATGATGAGTCACGGGCAACATGGCATCATTTGCAGAGAGACGCTGGATTCAAACAGTTAGAGGCTATTAAACAGCAACAAATCTATGTCATTCATTCTGATCCTTGGTTCGAATATTCCCCAGTGGCTTTAAAGCGGATGCTAGAAGAAGTTGCAGTGATGATGATACCTTGAAAATGTACATGAGCAATCATAAGATGTTACATGGTCAATGAGCCCCATCTCTTATACACTCAATACTGAGAATGATTATTATTGAGAAAATAGGAAAGAGGGAAGGTCAATCATGAAGGGGTTTAATACAAAGATAATAAGTTATATTGTAATGGTTGGTTTATTATCCATTCTACTAACAGCTTGCGGCAGTAATAATACAGCGAATCAGCAAGCAACAGATACTCCAGTAACAACCAGTGAAGCGAGCGCAACTGCAACGGATGAACCAGCTGTACATGAAACGGAAGTAGCGGCTAGAGAAGCGTTTGTAGTAACTGACCAAGTAGGCAATACAGTAAACATTCCGGGGACTGTACAAAAGGTGTATGCCCCTGGTTTAGAGGATTACTTAGTTACCCTTGGTGTAACCCCAGTAGCCCAATGGTCCACGGGTGAAAGACCGCAGCAGTATCTACAGGATACGTTAAGTGGTGTAAAAGAAATCAGCTTCGCTAATGGTGTTCCCTCTCCAGAATCTGTAGTAGATTTGGAGCCGGAATTAATTATATTCCCCACTGCTTTTTATGCACAAAATGGTGTTTATGAAAACTACTCGCAAATTGCTCCAACTTACGTGTTTAAGAATGCACTCGGCAATGTAGTGGAGGCCACAGAAACGATTGCGAAATTGCTAGGTTTAGAGGATAAAGCAACAGAAGCTATTGCTGCTTACAATACAAAGCTAGAAGCAACTAAAGCAAAGTTAGCCAGCGTTTCTGCCGGTAAAAAAGCAATTTATATTAATGCGAATGCCCGTGCGATCTTTTTAGTGGGTAACTTCCATTACGGGGGTTATGTGCTGAGTGAGCTAGGCTTTGCTCAAAGTGCTCTTGTAGAAGGAGAAATGTCCGCTGATATTTCGCTGGAAATGTTGTCTGATTTAGACGCTGATTATATCTTTATTAACGATAATGATGGTCTGGGAGATGCTTTCCTGGCAGACATTAAAGCTAGTCCTTTATGGAAGGCGCTGCCTGCAGTTCAAGCAGGTAAAGTGTTCGAGGTGGATGGCGATCACTGGAGATCCAGTGGATTAATTGCTTATCAAAAAACGATGGACGATATTGTAGCGTTCCTGCTGCCATGATTATCAAACCGTACGTAAAACCAAACTATGAAACGATGTTGATCACGAGTAAAGCTAATCATAAGGACTATGAAATCTTTATTGCAAAACCGTTGGATGAGTCTGCAAAAGATGGCTACGGCGTCATTTATGTTCTTGACGGCAATGGGCTTTTTGAAACCGCTGCTGAAATCACCCGATTGCTGACGCGTAAGCCTAAAGGCTATCCACCCGCGATTGTTGTTGGCATTGGTTATCCTGGAGGTGAGGCGTTTGATACCGTGCGTCGAACCTATGATTTAACCATGCCAGCCGAGCTCGCGAATTTACCGAAACGTCCCAATGGGGAGCCTTGGCCTGAATTTGGCGGGGCAGATGAGCTGCTAGCTTTTTTTGAAAAAGAGTTAATGCCAGCCATTGCCCAGCGGTTCGTTATCAATAAGCAGAAGCAAGCATTGTTTGGCCATTCCTTTGGCGGATTATTTGTTCTGCATGCGTTGTTTACACAACCCACCTTGTTCTCACATTATATTGCAAGTAGTGCTTCCATCTGGTGGAATGATTACGCACTTTTAAAGGAATATGAGAGTTTTAAAGCTGATTTACACAGCAATATGCTAAGTCAGTTACCTAAAACGCTTATGATTGCCGGTGGAGAAGAGCTGGATTATATGGTCAAGGATAGCTTGGATTTATGTAACAGCATGATAGCCTTACACCTTCCAAGCTTCGAAGTAAGCTGGGCATTGCTTGAGCAAGAGGAGCATGTGAGCGTAATCTCGGGTGCGATTAGTCGGGCCGTCAAATTTTTGCTTACCACATCCTCTGACTTAAGTTAGATAGAAATCATATTCGTTTGCATCTGAGCTGGCCCTTGGCTGGCTCTTTTTGTAAAGTGAAGGGAAAGGGTTGGAAACATTGGCCGCAAATGTTCAGAAATCATCACTAGCAGGAGAAAAAAAGTTCTCCTTTTTATTATTGCTAATCCTCATGCTCCTCCTATTAATAGGCGTATTAGTGCTTGCTATGGCCCTTGGCGCGAAAAAAATGCCCTTCGCAGATGTATTCATGTCTATTTTTGCTTTTGATGATAAGGCGTCTACCCATCAGGTGATCCAGTCGATTCGTTTACCCCGGGTACTTGCCGCTATGGCAACAGGCGCTGGATTTGCAGTAAGTGGAGCGATTATTCAAGGGATTAGTCGCAATCCTTTAGCGGATTCGGGGATTCTTGGATTAAATGCTGGGGCGGGGGTCACGCTAGTTATTGCTATGGTTTTCCTGCCGACGATTTCATTCACAGGTACACTTTGGCTCTGTATTCTAGGTGCGGGATTGGGAGCGGGTTTAGTCTTTAGTGTTGGTTTATTAAGTAAACGAGGCATGACGCCTATTCGGCTTGTATTGGCGGGTGCTGCCATCTCTGCTATGCTAACTGCCCTAAGTGAAGGAATAAGTATCTTTTTTTCAGTGGCTCAGCAGGTGGCTTTTTGGTATGGAGGAGGTTTAAGTGGCATTAGCATGGCCCATCTACAGCAAATGTTGCCGTGGATGCTTCTTGCGCTATTACTTGCCATCGTAATTTCAAAGTCGATTACTATACTTTCTGTAGGGGATGAGACAGCGGAAGGGTTAGGCGTTAATATAAAACTTATCAAAAATCTTTCGCTTTTAGCCGCATTTATGTTAGCTGGGATTTCATGTGCTTTAGCCGGATCTGTAAGCTTTGTGGGCTTAATTGCTCCGCATTTGGTACGTTACATAGTGGGTGTGGATTATCGTTATATTATTCCATTATCCGCAATTCTGGGAGCCATCCTTGTTGTGCTTGCTGATTTAGTGGCACGTATCGTAAATGCCCCTTATGAAATCCCTGTAGGTGCTGTGATTGCGGTTATTGGTGTTCCGTTCTTTCTATATTTGGCGCGTAAAGAAAGGCGGGAGCTATAGTGAAGCTAAGATGGAAATTTATAATTATAGCAATCATTTTACTGCTAGGCTTTATATATAGTGTATCTACTGGTCAAAGCAGCTTAAGCTTACAAGAGTTATGGCAAACCGTATTGGGAAATGGAACACCGAGGCAGGAGCTTGTACTTTTTCAGTTCCGTATTCCACGTATGATCTTGGGTTTTCTAGTAGGTGGCGCGTTGGCAATAGCAGGAATGCTGCTGCAAGCTATAAGCCGAAATGCTTTGGCCGACCCGGGCATACTGGGGATAAATGCTGGTGCTGGATTATCCATGATGTTATTTTTACTCTTACAAAATAGCTCAACCGGCTTACATACTTATGTTCAGCCACTGTATGCTTTATTGGGCGGATTTATCGTTGTCGCTCTATTATTTATGCTTTCCTATGATCGCAATCAAGGCATTATTCCCATTCGATTAATTTATACTGGTATTGCTGTTGCGGCTGCGATTAGTGCATTTATGATTGTGTTAACCTTCGTACTAGATCCTTCGCAGTATCAGATGATTAAGGTGTGGCTGGCAGGGAACATAGGGAATAGTAATTGGAGTCACGTGTATGCTATGCTGCCTTGGTTACTTCTTATTGTGCCTTTATTAATTCGGAATCATCTTATATTGGATGTACTAAGGCTTAACGATCCTGTAGTCATTAGTTTAGGGGTATCTCTAAATAAGTATCGTGTTTGGTTTTTAGTGTGTAGTGTCTTATTGGCGGCACCAGCGGTTGCTGTCAGTGGGAGCATTGGATTTGTAGGACTAGTAGTTCCACATTTAGTTAGACGACTCTTTCGTGGCCATAAAATAATGATTCCCGCGTGTTTATTAATCGGTGGCGGATTAGTTGTTATTGCAGATGCGCTTGGTAAAATGGTAGTAGCCAATACTGAAATACCAGCAGGAGTAATCGTGGCTTTAATCGGTGCTCCATACTTTTTATATTTATTAATTAAAAGTGAATAACTGAAAAAAGCTATTGTGTGATTGATGCTGGAAATAAAAAAAGAATGCCTTGATTATGCAATAATCCAAGGCATTCTTTTTTATATAGTTTTCGTTTTCAGCTTTTCTAAAAGAACTTTCCACCAGTGTATAGATTGCTCAAGTTGAGAAGCGTAGTAGCTTTCCATGAAATCTACACTTTCACGAGTGGAGCTATCTACATCTATTTGCTGGTAGATTTGATTTAATTGATCTTTTTTTATAAGTGACTGTTCAATTTTCTTCTCGATAATCGGGATCACTTTATCAGTCTCTACAAAACGAAGATTCACAAGAGCGACAATCATATCTGAAATGGATTCTGCATCTTCTATTACCTTATAAATTTTTAGCGGGAGCTGCTTGCGCCCTTTATCGGTAATGGAAAACACCTGTTTGTCTGGACGATGTTCTTCTTTGATAATCTCTACCTGTTCAACTAAGCCCTGTTTCGTAAGAGATTCAAAGTGATAATACAGTTTGCTTTCAGATAGATTGAGCAATTTATCAAAAGGAATAGGGGTGGATAGTTCTTTTTTTAATTTATAAGGATAATTATTTTCATCCATTAACTTACTTAAGATATAAATTTGAATTGACATCACAGAACCCACTCCTAATTGTTGGCTAAACTCTATCTTACCAAACCTAGGCGGTTATTTCAGCTGTATTTTTAACTTCAACGGGCAGTATAGTTTCTTTAGTCACAGGTACAGGTTTATGAACAAACCGGACGATTACAATGTTAATCATCATAGCCCCGGCAAATACGCCTGCTAATCCCCATAAGAAGGGGGCTGGACTAATGGAACCAAACATTTGTGCCAAATAAGCTTGCACAGAATAATACATCGGGGTGATGCGGCCGAACCAATCGTATGGTGTATACATCATATCACGAGGCATGGTAGCACCATTGGCGATGGTTTGCATGAGCAGGATTGGAATATTTAAGACCATACCGCCTTCGCCAACTAGGAAGACCATAATCGCACACACGTTGAATGCAGCCATATACATTAGAATTTGTTGAGCAGCAACTGGTAACAGTAAGGATAGGTCTACATCTGCAACAGAGAAGGCAATGGTTAAAGCAACGACTGTTGATAATACAGCGATTAATAAAGCTGTGAATTGAACGAACATAAACAGTTTTGTCTTGCTTGCTTTCCCGCGGTTCGCTTTAAAAGAAGCAACTAATTGCATGGAGGCAATCATTGCCCCAACATAACCAGCCATAGTTAAGAACATAGGTAACATGTTGTTGTGCATGCCGTCCGGAACATCATTGATGACAACATAATTCCCGACATAGCTATTTTCAATTTGTGTAGCCATTGCGGTGGCTTGTTCTTCTGGTACGTTAAAGTTCATTAACACACCTTTTGCGGTTTGCTCTGAGAAGTTCGCGCTTAATTGTTTGTTAATTTCTCCTACAACGGAAGACATGGCTGAAGATACCATGGTGGCAGAAGCTTCGTTGACTGTGAAATCAATACTTGCGGATACCTTACCGCTTTGAACGTTGGCTGAAAATTCTTCTGGAATATGGACAACTAGAGCTAACTTATTATGTTCTAATTCATCCATCGCTTTTTTATTCGATACATCCGTTTTTATCGTTTTGAATGGTAAACTCTCCGAGAACTGACTCGAAATCTGAGCCCCATATTGACCTGCATCATCATTGACAATAGCAATTTTTAAATCATCCATGTTCCCTGGAAGTGCTGTATACCCTGGTAAGAAAATACCAAGCATCGCAATGGCATAGAACACACCCATAAAAATAGAACCAATGGCCCCTTTGGACTTCAAAAACTGTGAAAACTTCAACTGTATTCCTTCTTTCTTCTGAATAACACTTTTATTTTAGTACTTCAATTAAAGTACTTTTAACTGAGTGAAATTTATAGTACGATAATTCATTAGAAATGTCAAATTTAAGATACAATGGGTAAGTAGTGAATGATTAAAAAAAATGAATAACTGAAGGGACTTCGAACATGAACAAGGTTATTGTAATTGGTGCAGGCATATTAGGGGCTTCAGCAGCTTATCAGCTAAGTAAGTTAGGTGCTGAGGTCATCATTATAGATCGTAAGGATGTTGGACAAGCAACGGATGCAGCAGCAGGGATTATTTGTCCATGGTTGTCTCAACGCAGAAACAAAGCATGGTATCGTCTTGCTAAAGCGGGAGCAAGCTTTTATCCGGCACTTATTCAAGAGTTGGAAGAGGCTGGAGAAACCGAGACTGGATACGCAAAAGTTGGAGCGATATGTATCCATGAGGATTTGAAAAAGTTACTCGCGATGAAAGAAAGAGCGGAGCTGCGCAGAGAGGACGCCCCTGAAATAGGGGAACTTACGATGCTGACGGATCTTGAAGCGCAAGAGAAGTTTCCCTTATTGTCGGAAGGTTATCATGCGCTTCATGTATCCGGTGCAGCAAGAGTGAACGGACGTGAATTACGTGATGCTTTGCTAAGGGCTGCTCAGCGTAATGGTGCGCAAATGATTGAGGGCGATGCTATTTTAGAACATGATGAACATGAAATTAAAGGGGTTAGTGTAGGAGAACAGACATTCACAGCGGATGAAGTGATTGTGTGCGCAGGGGCTTGGTCTAACGCTTTGCTTCATCCGCTTGGGATCATGCTTCAGGTGCGTTATCAAAAAGCTCAAATTATGCATTTGAAGCTTGCTCAACAAGCGAGTACAGAGCAATGGCCTGTGGTAATGCCGCCTACAGATCAATATATACTCGCATTTGCAGATCAAAATATCGTGGTAGGTGCTACTCACGAAAATGATGTCGTAGGTTATGATACTGCTGTAACCGCAGGAGGAATGCAAGAAATTCTAAATAAAGGTCTTCAAACGGCTTCCGGTCTTGCGGATTGTAGCCTAAATGAGATAAGAGTAGGGTTCCGTCCATTTACAGCAGATTTTCTTCCCGTGTTGGGCAGGGTTCAAGGATGGAATAAACTAATTGTTGCTAATGGACTAGGGTCATCCGGATTAACGATGGGGCCCTTTCTTGGTGAGCAGCTAGCCAAGCTGGCCATGAATCAACAGGTAGATATTCAGCTTGAAGACTATGCATTAGAGCATGCGATAAATGAGTAGTAAAAAAGGAGGTCAGCGATTCGATCCGCTAAAGTGCCACCATACGTATTCCTTAAAACGACAGAGATGTCGTTTTTTTTAACTAAACATTTATTCCTGCTTATTGTAAGACGCTCTTAATAAAGCTACTTCTCTGTAAACTCGTTGTCCTTCTGCTTGGCATTAGTCTACTTTAGATGCCTCTTCGAGAGAATGAATGAGAAATCTATGATCTATCGGTGAAGACATAACAATCAGGATCGTATAGGTTCCATACTTATCACATTGATTGCCAAACTCTTCAAGAGCATGTGTAGATTCGGTCACTACTTTTAATAAATAGCTGTGTTCTCCACTTATACGGTGGCACTCGGCAACTTGGGGAGAGGCATGGACAAAGTCAAGAAATGCCAGGCAGTCTCTAGTCCGAAACAACATATAGGCTGCCGTATTTTTCCCGATTTTTTCAGGGGAGATGATGGTGCGATATTCCTCAATGATTCCTTTCTCTTCCATTCTTCTAACTCGTTCCGTAACCGCAGGTTGAGACAGACCTACGGATTTCCCCAGTTCTGTCATTGAAATCCTCGCTTGATTTTGAAGATAGAAGAGAATTTGTTTGTCTACATGATCCACTTTGGATGGCCTCCTTTATATTTAAGGTAATTCATTAAAACTCCTTTAATTACTTTGTTAAATCATCATAATTGATTGATTATAATATGTAAAATGAATAATTTACATTATATAATATGACTCTCACCAAAATGATGATCTACACTTGGAAAGTTAGAGAGGATGGCTACCATTGAGAAAATTTGATTTAAATAAAGTAGGTACAGAAGATTTACAGGCACGTATTGATGAGTCTGGAGGAAACTCCCAATGAGACTCTCCCACTCCCGCAAAAATATAATCACATTAGCTGCTATATGTTTGTCCGCATTGATGTTTGGCCTCGAAATTTCCAGTGTGCCTGTGATACTGCCTACCCTGGAAAAGGTACTGCACGGTAGCCTCAAGGATATGCAATGGATTATGAACGCCTACACCATTGCCTGTGCGACAGTTCTGATGGCTGTTGGAACGCTGGCTGACCGGTATGGAAGGAGGCGTATTTTTATTATCAGCCTTATCTTGTTCGGTATTACATCTTTGATTTGTGGCTTGGCGCAAAGCACATCGGTTCTGATCGCCAGCCGGTTCCTTCAAGGCGTGGGTGCTGGCGCGATGCAGATTTGCCAGATAGCCATTCTTTCACATCGGTTTCAGAAAGGAGAAGAACGCAGCAAAGCTTTTAGCACATGGGGGATCGTGTTTGGTATCGGTCTCGGTTTTGGACCTATCATTGGCGGTATGATCGTGGCTGTATTGAACTGGCATTGGGTTTTTCTGGTCCATGTCCCGCTGACCCTTTTTACTTTGATCCTTGTCTTCAGCGGCGTGGAGGAGTCCAGCGATCCACAGGCAAAAAAGCTGGACATTATCGGCATCGTCACGCTTTCGTTGACGGTTTTTGGCCTGGTCTATTTTATCACACAAGGGTCGGAACTTGGTTTTAGAGGTACAGCATCCCTCAGCATCCTTGTTGCAGTGGCAATAAGTTTCATAGTATTTCTATTTGCGGAGAAGCACAGTGCTCATCCAATGTTCGACTTTTCCGTATTCAAGATACGTAATTTTTCTGGTGCTCTCCTTGGCTCCGTCGGGATGAATTTCAGTTTTTGGCCATTCATGATCTATCTTCCAATTTATTTCCAGAGCGGGCTTGATTACGACATCGTAAGTGCCGGGTTGTCTGTTCTGGCTTATGCACTGCCCACCCTGGTAATTCCGCCTCTGGCAGAGCGATTTTCGCTCCGCTACCAACCGCGCATAGTTATCCCATTGGGTCTATTCGTTATCGGCTTGGGCTTCATTTTGATGAAGTATGGCAGCAGCGGTGATCACGCCAGCTGGTTGACTATGCTCCCCGGCTCTCTGTTGGCTGGTATTGGGCTGGGATTAACCAACACGCCTGTCACCAACACGACTACCGGCTCGGTACCTAGTACTCGTGCAGGTATGGCTTCCGGCATAGACATGAGTGCCAGATTAATCAGTCTAGCCATCAACATTGCCGTAATGGGCTTCATTTTACAGGAAGGCATCTTTTCTTATTTGAAGAAAGCTTTTCCTGAGACTGTCGATGTTTTACAATTGCGATCTTTGGCCGAAAAAACAGCTGCCGGAAACACTTCGTCTCTCAATCAGGGTTTTCCAGAACTATCTTCACTGGATGCATCCGGAGCTATCGTCCATGCCTCGCTTGTACACGGCTTTGGTTTGGTGATGCTCTATGGCGGTATTGGTGTCTGGGTGTTGGCCGCGATCAGTTTTATAATTTTTGGACCCAAGAGAGCATTGTTGCAAAAGTAGAGAGTGAAGACTATCGCGCCCACAAGCGATTCGTGAGTCTCAACTGATTAAGCCGCCTAGTATTATCACGTAAAGTCGTTGTATTATTGCTTTGGAACAAAACTGAAAAGAAGTAACGTTAAAAACCCCTTCTAGCGAAGGTTTTTTTTATCCTTTATACTGAAAAGACCAATTAATCTTCCTAGGAGTTGTCTAACGAATCATGATAAAGAAAGAAGTCGCGCATATACGCAAGCAATTTAAGCTGGATCACGATTTAATGAGTATTTACGATATTCTCAACGTGTATATTATGAAGGAAAGCAACGAGATCTATCATTGGGAGCGCCAGCCGTTTGGAATGGTGGACAGAGAGAAGCAGGAGCTGTATATGGGCAATTTCAAAAAACTCCTGACCGGTGAACTGGATCAGAAATTGTTCGAGTTGAAGTTTCAAGCGGAAGCGGAGGAGCCGGCGCAGGTGATGCTTCATCAAGCTTTGGTGACAGGAGATCCGGATGAATGGCAGGACCTGATGCTGCTGTTGGTGGACAGAATGATGGCGGATACTCATTATGAACGGGATACGGTGATCACTTTCGTTCGAGGACAGTATTTCCGCCCGACTAAAGATAGAAACGATGAAGCCGAGGAAAGTGAGAAAAACGAATTATTCGCGCATCCTTTTATCCTATGCAGCGTGAATTCCACGGAGAAACAACGGAAGGCTCTCTTGTTTGATTACGTGGAGCGGGAGTTCAAGTACAATGTCATTGTAGATCCGATCGTCAAGTTAAGCACACCGGAGCAAGGTTTCTTTTACCCAAGTGTGACGGACAATTATTCCGATGTGAACCGTATTCTATATTGTACGGGGAAATCGAACTTTCCAGATCCGCATTTTGTCGGAGAGGTCTTGAATGCCGAAAGATCCATGACGGCACTGGAAGAGAGAGCTATATTCGAAGACATCGTGAAGGAAGTGGCGGGCGAACAGCTTGATGCAACCACTCTCGCACAGGTGTACGAGGAGATCCATCAGGTCATCGAAACCAACGACGATAAGGAAGAACCTCCAAAGCTCGATTATAGAGATCTGGAACGTGTACTCACGGTAAGTGGCGTAGAGAACGTGACAATGGAAAAAGTGGAACGGGCGTTTGAAACGATCGTTGACGATAAGCATTATGAGATGAAGGCGAGCAGCGTAATGCCGAAATTCACTACCAAATCGATTAAGATCGATACAAAGGTAGCTACGATTTCGGTCAGCCCGCAGGATTTAAAATATGTGAAGCAAGTGAATTACCATGGGAGACGCTGCATTTTGATTGAGGTTGACGAAGATGCCGTGATCGAAGGCTTCACCCTTACTACAGAGAATCTTTAGACTGCTTCAACAATGCTATGGGCTATCCTTAAAGTCTTTGAACAAGACTAAGGATAGCCCAATTTGTTTTGTGTCAAATACGGTGATTAAAGATATATTCGATATATTCTTTTGCGCTAGTATTAATTTCTTCATCGCTAGCTTGGAATGAAGCTCCAAAAACAGCAAAGTACGGTAGGGCTTCTGCGCCTACATGTTTGGCACTGGCTTTAAAGGGTGCGATCACTTCGTCTACGGTAAAAGAAACAGAGCCCGCTGGCTGATAATTTTCTTTTTTATCACCGATGGACAGGGCCAGCCCTAACTTTTTCCCGTTAAGCTTGTTCCCGTTTGATCCATAAGCCCATCCGTAAGCCAACACATCATCAAACCATTTTTTTAATAGCGGCGGATAACTGTACCAATACAACGGGAATTGAAAGATCACATGGTCATAAGCTTCCATTTGATTCTGCTCTCTAGAAACATCAATATTCCAGTCAGGATACTCTTTATAAATCTCATGAAGGGTAATATCGTTGGGATATAACAGCAGTTCTTCTTTCCAGCGCTGGTTGACCCTCGAATTCTCAAGGTTCGGATGCGCCAAAATCACTAGTGTTTTCATGATGAATCTCCATTCTCAGGCCTATATTATTTATGAATATTATTATTATCTTGCAGGTTGTAAAAAAAGAAAATGCACACAATAAAGTAAGATGGTTACTTCGAGGTGTGTACTGGACTCCGAAAAAAATATATGCAACAATGAAGTTTTGAGTAAGCTTAATTTGATCAGCATGAACGAGGTGTTATTCTATGAAACAATATCATTTAGGGATAGAGGCAACACTAGAAATCATCGGCGGAAAGTGGAAAGCTTTGATCATTTGCTTTTTGATGTCCGGTGCCAAAAGAACAAGTGAATTACAGCGTAATATTCAGGGCATCTCACAAAAGGTTCTGATCCAGCAGCTTCGTGAACTTGAGAGGGATGGGCTTGTCAAAAGATTCGTGTACCAGCAGATGCCGCCAAAAGTTGAATACAGCCTCACGGAATATGGCGTTACAGCCAATAAGATCGTGGATGTTATGTGTTCTTGGGGAAAAGAAAATATAAAAATAAGACAAAGACGAGGAGAAGAGATCGTCTTGTTGGAGGATACATGTCCTGGAGCAAATTAAAGCAACAACTGGAGAGTTTTCTCTGTCCTGCGTTATCCGGCAAGGTTGAATATCGCGCAAGCAGCTACCGTTATTTACCTGATAAATCAGGGAGCTGTTATATTTCGGTAGATAAAAAGAACGTACTCAATATGAATGATAGAACTAACTCAATCAGATGGTATCAGACGGAGCAGGAGATTAAGAATGATTCAGAACTCCAAATTCCAATCCACCCTGAAGACATTGAAGCGGTTAGAAAAGATAGTAAAGGGAACATCCCGGAGGATCGTCTAATAGTCATTGCAAGAAGCAGAAAGATATCAGAAGTTGCAAAGGAGCTTTTGTCAGCACAGACGTCATTAAGTAAATCGAATTTTATCGTTATAGCTAATAAGTTTTTATCTACTTCTATAGAGGAAAGCATAGAGAGCGATGATATCTTATTGAATATTCTGGCTTTAGTGGATAGACGGGTTGGGAAAAAGCGGATTTTAAACATGAGCGAGAAGATGCAGTTAAAGCATCCGATTGTGCAATATTTTTATGAACTACGGCGTAGTACATTGTGAATATAACTAAACTCTCCCTTGCTCAATGGGACCTGCTTCATCCATTATAAATAGGTAATCATCTCCCCCATAGAGCGTATCTTTACCTGTATCCATAAAGGAGAGAAAATAGGATGGAACTCAAAAAAATAAATGACTCTATTTATTATTTGGAAAGTGTCCGAGAAACAGACAGACCTGTTTTGGGATATGTTGTAGGTGACAGCTTTTCAATTATGATTGATTGTGGCAATTCAGAATCGCATTTAGATGCCTTTATAAAGTGTTTGGATGATAACAATCTGCCACGTCCCAAATATGCTTTGATCACGCACTGGCATTGGGATCATACCTTTGGTATGCATGCTTTTGACGGGGAAACTATAGTCTCTTCAGCAACGAATGAGGCACTAAAGCGCCTGAAAGAATGGGAATGGGATGAAGAATCTGTGGTAAAACGCTTAGAGACCAAAGAAGAAATAGCATTCGCCTATAACTGTATGAAAAAAGAATATGATACGTTTGATAAGATTAAGGTTAGCACAGGAAATATTATGTTCGAGAATGCTTTAACGCTGGATTTAGGGGGCACCACTTGCCAGATTATAAAGGTAGGAGGGCCACATGAAGACGATTCTTGTGTTGTATATGTAAAAGAAGCGGGAGTATTATTCGCAGGCGATGCACATAGCGGGGATTATTATCATGGAGAAGGTAAAATTGATCCGATAAAAATGAAAGAATATATTGAGCTTTTATCGACTCTTTCATTTACTACGTATATCCCGGGGCACGACGCCCCTATGAGCAAGGAACAAATCATTTCCTTGTTAAATAGATTTTGTGAGGTCAAGTAAAGGCTAGCCTTACCACATAACAGCTTATTTTATTAGGCGACTTGTTAGGTATGAATTCGGTAGTGTACCGGACGCATGCCTTTTTGTTGTGCCTGATGGGGCAGTTCATAGAGGGGGCTTATTTGCGTTTATTGGGAAGCAGCGTTACGATTAACCATAAGCAGCCTTGCTTCAGACCCCTTCCGAGCTATTAGAAATCTTAGACGAATTATACATCGATGGCTGGGGACTTGTACAGAAAGGGAAACAGAAATGGATAAGAAAATAAGCGTAGAGAATCTAAAACTGACACCACAAAATGATACTTATTATATTGCTTGGAGTATCGGAGTCGATAAGAAGTATAAAAAGCATATGAAAAAAGAAATAAAGAGCCAACTCACAGACGTTCTAGGATCCATGACTCAAAATAATGCTGTGGAGGATATTTCAGTTTACAGTCATAACAAAACAGCCGAAAAACATGGAGAATTCATTATATGGGATTATCTTATCCTAATGCAGATCAAGGAAAAAGAAGATGCCGAAATCATTTTACCTAACTTAAAAAATGTGAATATACCTTTCGTGCTCGAAACAATCCGTATAGAGTTACTTGTAACCACACCAAACAGCACGTACCCTACACCAGGGGAAGGCGCGCGAAAACGGCATGTAAAGCCATTTTATGCAATTGAATATGTCGATGTTCAGCCTAATCATTTAGATGAATTCCGAGACATAATGATTAACAATAATGGACCGGCAATGAAGTACATAATGGAGGAAGCGAGATGGTGTCATAATTTTTATGCATTAGAAACGCTGACTGTCTTCTATCATCATTCAAGTTATCCTACTTGGAACCAGATTCATGTCATAGGTTTGTATTTGGAATCAATTTTTCTATATAAAAAAGATTTCTCAAAAGGGCTGGCACTGACCCACAGCATTTCATTTGAAGAAAACTTTGCGCAGTTAAAGAAGATAAGAACCATGTTATATAAAACAATCGGGAGAAAGATGATCTAGAATAGATCAATGGATCAATGGATCATACCCACCCCGTAAACTCCAATATAGACGCTTTAGCGGATTGTGCTTCGGATTGTGCGCCTTTACGCCATTGTTTAGGTGACTCACCCATAAGCTTGGAGAAACATCGGTTGAAGCTGGATATGGACTGAAAACCGACTTGCTCAGAGATGGAGAGAATGGAATCATCCGTACTTTTTAACTGCTTGCAGGCCTCTTCAATACGGGTACTGTTTAGGAAGTCGAGAGGTGCGGACCCCATAATCTCATGGAATTTCCTGCGGAAATGAGTAGTACTTAGGTGGCACAGATCAGCTAAAAAATCGATGGTAATCGGCATCATGTAGTTTTTAGTGATGTATTCCAGAACGGGTGAGATGACAAAATCGCCCTTCAGGCTATGCTCTGTGTCTTGATTAACCAAGGGTTCATTCCGGGAATGAATTCTAAGAAGCTCTATATAAAGCGATAATAATAAGCCGTAAGCACTTTCTTGATAGTAAGGATTTTTTTGTTTCAATTCCTCTACGACCGATGTCGCAAGGGTATATACCTTGGGATGTTCCTCTTTATTCAAAATACAGTTTATTCCCTTAATTGCCCACAGATTCGGCTCAAAGTTGCTGTAAGCGCTTTTGAAGGATTGCTGAAAAAGCTCCTCAGGCGAAAAAAAGATATAAGACCACAGACTGGCTTCATTCGGCGAACTATAAGTTGTATGAGGGAGATACCTAGGGATGAAGGTCACATCTCCGGCTTTAAAAGGCACAGATTCTCCTTTGATCTCCATGATGCCGCTATCCGAATGGCAAATGCCAATCTCCAAATGATTATGGAAATGCAGATGTTCACTTTTAATATCAGAAATCTTCCAACGTTCACCACTTAACAGCAAGATAGGAAAGTTTATCGGTAAGCTGTAGTGGCGGTATTCAATGACGGGCTTCTTTTTTCTGGGCATATTCTCAATACTCCCATTCTTATTACGTAGGTTGAGTAGATTATAGGTTAACGTTATATCAAATTCAACTATATAAAGAGAACTTGATATTATACAATTTGGGAAAAAAGTGGCGGAGGAGAAGTTTGGAACTGTAGGAGCGTTAGCGTCCGCCTTTGTCTGCAGATTTCCACCGCGAAGAGCGGTATAAAATCAAGAAATTCTTACGACAACAGCGGCCGGAAGTCCAAATATTCTCTGTAGTCACGGCTAATTCCAAGATATAGCGAACAAAAGTTAATGGTTGAAATTGCACAGTTTAGTTATGAATATGCTTAGAATCAGACCATTTTACTACTTACAATAGAGTTAGTAAAGCGTTTACAATATGGACGGACAGCTCTCAAGCGCCTTTGGGGGCGTGTGCGAAAGAGAGGAGAAACAAGATGCTTCAATTAACTTATGACAGAGAAGAGATTTTAAGGGTCATCGACAAAGTGGTCAGAAAAACAATGGCGATGGATTTAACATGGGACTGGCCTTGTGGTGTGGCTTATTATGGGGTAACCAGAGCTTATGAAACTACTGGAAATAAAGAGTATTTGGATATGCTTGTCCAGTGGGCAGATGAATATATCGAGCTGGGTCTGCCGGATTGGACGGTAAATACCTGTGCCATGGGCCATATGCTGATCACTTTGTATGAGGAAACAGGCAATCAGAAATATTGGGATATTGTGATGAGTAAAGTAGATTATCTGCAGAACAATGCGCTTAGATTCGGAGATCATGTGTTGCAGCATACCGTCTCTATTTCTAATGATTTTCCAGAACAGGCATGGGCGGATACCTTGTTTATGGCGGCATTTTTCCTGCTCCGTGTAGGAAGCAAATTAAAGGATCAGGAAATGATTCAAGATGCCTTGAATCAATATTATTGGCATATCAAATACCTGCAAGATCCTAGCAGCGGGTTTTGGTACCATGGCTACAATAATGTGAAGCAGGATCACATGTCTGGACTATTCTGGGGCAGAGCGAATGCTTGGGGCGCATACACCATGTCGCAAGTTAAAAAGCTTTTGAAAGAATGGTATCTGTATCCGCAGTGTATGGACGTGGAGTGTTCGCTGCGCGATCAGCTGGCCGCACTCAAGCTGGTGCAAACGGAGAACGGCCTGTGGCGGACAGTACTCGATGACGAGGAGTCTTATGAAGAAGTATCCGCGTCTTGCGGTATTGCGGCTGCTATGATCAATAACGGCAATCCGCTGCATACCAAATATGTGCAAAAAGCCCTGAAAGGTATTTTGAACAATATCAGTGAAGATGGACGGGTACTGGGTGTCTCTGGCGGAACAGCGGTTATGAAGGATCGGGAAGGATACCGCAATATTCCAAAAGACTGGATTCAAGGCTGGGGGCAAGGCTTAGCATTAGCTTTTCTATCCGATATGCTTAAATAGGAGGGATCCAAGTTGTCCAAACAAACAACGGGGGCCTTTACACTGCCGGGAGAATCCGGTTATGAGGCATTGACCCTGGAATTAGCTGAACGTTGGGGTGCCGATGTCATCCGTGACAGTGACGGCACACAGTTGTCCGATGAGATTATCAACGCAGGATACGGCATTTATTCTACAATCTGCATCATCAGAGATCATAACGAATGGGCGTCCCAGAATTCAGATAAACTGCAGCAGAGTTTTTTAATAACTAATCCGAAGGTAGCGGTACAGGATTATTTATCCATCTATCTGATGGAGGATTTTTTTGCTGAACAATTCCGAGTGAATGATTCCAAAGAGGCGTTTAAGTACTGGCAGGTTTTTGACCGAACGACGGGCGAAGAGGTTCCAAGAGAACTGTGGAATTATGAGCGGGAATCGGGAAATGTAGTCATTACCGGAATAACGCCTTGGCATAAATACACAGTCAGCTTCATGGTCTACCGGATTTGGGAAGAGATCTCCATGTACAATCACACCACGAATCACTGGGAAAAAGAGCATCTGATGCAGATTGATCCCATCTATGTAGAAACGCAAAAATATTTACTCCATTGGATAGAAGATTGGTGTCATAAGCATAAGGAAACAACAGTGGTTCGGTTCACCTCCCTCTTTTATAATTTCGCCTGGATCTGGGGCAGTGATGAGCGCAATCGCCATTTGTTCTCGGACTGGGGTTCATATGATTTTACGGTAAGCTCAAGGGCGCTTGATCTGTTTGCCAAAAAATATGGGTATTCGCTCACGGCTGAGGATTTTGTGAATGGTGGGAAATATCGGGTCAGTCATATCCCGGCGCAGCAGCGGAAGCTGGACTATATGGCATTTATCAATGATTTTGTCATCGAATTTGGTAAGCAATTAATTGATATTGTGCATAAGCACGATAAGCTGGCGTATGTCTTCTATGATGATAGTTGGGTTGGCATGGAGCCTTACAATGACCGTTTTGAGGAGTTTGGTTTTGACGGGATGATTAAATGTGTGTTCTCAGGGTATGAGGCAAGGCTTTGCTCTGGTGTAAAAGTAGATACCCATGAGATTCGGCTGCATCCCTATTTATTTCCGGTTGGATTGGGAGGGCTTCCTACGTTTATGGAGGGAGGTAACCCTACGCTCGATGCCAAAAAGTATTGGATTAATATCCGGCGCGCCTTGCTCAGAGAACCTATAGATCGGATTGGACTGGGCGGATATTTGCATCTTGTAGAGCCTTATCCGGATTTTTGTGATTATATCGAAAAGATCGCGGATGAATTCAGAGAAATTAAAGAGCTGCATCATAAAGGCAAACCGTATCACATTAAGACGAAGGTAGCCATTTTGCACGCTTGGGGCAAATTGAGATCGTGGACCTTGTCCGGGCATTTCCATGAAACGTATATGCATGATCTGATTCATATCAATGAGGCTTTGTCCGGATTGCCGATTGAAGTCCAGTTTATTGATTTTGAAGATATCCGTAAGGGAGTATTACAAGAGTGTGATGTAGTGATCAATGCCGGCTCGGCAGGTTCAGCATGGAGTGGTGGAGAATATTGGAGTGACCATAAGTGCGTGGACTTACTGACAGAATGGGTTTATGAGGGCGGTACTTTTATAGGTATCAATCAGCCTTCGGCGCTTGATGGTTATGACAGCTTTTTCAGAATGGCACATGTGCTTGGTCTGGATGAGGATACAGGCTCCAAGGTAGCTCATGGAAGATGGACATTTGAGGCTAGAGATGAGCAAGGTTTAGTGCCTGAAGGAGCCAGCATAACACCTAAAAATAACATCTATCTTACGGATGGCTCAGCAGCGGTATTGTGTGAAAAGAGTGGGATGATAACATTGTCCACCCATGCCTTTGGTAAAGGAACGGGGATCTACCTGCCTTCTTTCACCTTAAGCTTTGAAAATACAAGATTGCTGTTAAATGTGATCCGTTTTGCCGGCAATGAGTTAAAGGAAACAAAGTATATTACGGATAATTTATATACAGAGTGTGCTTATTATCCAGAAAGTAAAATACTCGTCGTGATTAACAATAGCGACCAGCTTCAAAAAACTACGATCGATACGGAATATGGACAACAAACCCTGGAATTAGATCCGTTTGATACTATTATCCGAACTATTGGCGATTAATCCCATTAAAAAAGCTCAAGCCAGCGGCTAACTTGCCGATGCTTGAGCTTTTTGCTGTGAGGCCTATAGTATCTGTTATCTACTTATTTTGCTTTTATGAATTCAGCAGATTTGATCCCAGCTTGACGACCAAAAATAATGATTTCTGCAACAGAGTTGCCGCCAATCCGGTTTTGTCCGTGTAAGCCGCCTGTAACTTCGCCTGCCGCAAACAGACCAGGGATAGCTTCACCATCTTTATTTAGAACCTCTGTGTTCGTATTGATCTTCACGCCACCCATGGTGTAGTGAATCCCAGGAGCAATTTTAATAGCGTAGAAAGGACCAGTGGACAGGTCATTGTCCATTCCTGTAGTTCTGCCAAATTCGGCATCCTTTTTATTCTTAACGGCGCTGTTCCAAGTATCAAGCGTTGTTGCCAGCTTATCCTCTGGAACACCGATTTCTTTGGCCAAAGCTTCGATGGAATCCGCCTGAATCACGAAGCCCATTTTGTCATATTGTTCAACAGCCTTCACACGGGATTTAACACCGGAATCAAAGACCAGCGTAGCTGCTTTTTCAGGCAGTGTATTGATGGAAGCTGTTACTTTATCACGGGTATCCAATTCATTGGTGAACCGTGTACCTTCACTGGAAACAAGGATAGCGCCTTCCCCACGAACAGCTTCGCCGATGAGGTAGGATTTTTCTTGCTGCACAGTCGGGTGAACTTGGATTTGATCCATATCGACGGTTGTGCCGCCGAGTTTCTCAATCATCTTGATGCCGTCCCCGGTACTGCCGATTTGGTTAGTAGTAACGTAGCCTTCCAAGTCAGGTCTTACTTCGGAGATCAAATCCATATTGGCACCGAATCCGCCAGTGGTTACAACGACAGCATCTGCCGTAATTGTTTTTTCCTCTGTTTGGTTAAAGAGGACCTTGACGCCATTTACTTTGCCATCTTTTTCAGTGATTTCTTTGACATCAGCATTCACGAAAAGTGGGATTTCTTTCTCTTGTACGTTTTTTACTAAACCTTTGACAAGGTATTGACCCACAGCAGAGCCATCTTCAGGACGGTGTGTACGTTTTTCGTTCATGCCGCCTGTAATGGTGATATTGTTCAAGCGGATTCCGATGGAATCCAGCCAATCGATCGCACTCGCGGAATTATCAACGAAGAAACGAAGCATTTCTTTGTCGTTAGTGTCATGGCCACCTTTTAATGACTCTTCATAAAATAAATCATTGCTGTCTTCAATGTTTTGTTCTTTTTGGAATTTCGTTTCAGAAGCGTTCATCCCCGAAGAGGATTTGGTTGTGTTCCCGCCGGCAACCGGCATTTTTTCCAAAATAACAGGGTTCATGCCTTTCTCTTTGGCCTCAAGCGCCGCGGACATTCCCGCACCACCCGCACCGACAATGATGATATCATATTTATCTTTTAATTGATCGAATGGTGTGTAGCTTGCTTCAGATGCCCCGGAGACGGCTTCAACTTCTTTTTTCTCGTTGTTATTACTCTTGCTCTCGTTCACCTTGTCGTTTCCATTACCGCAACCTGCGGTAACGAGCATGACAGAGAGGACGAGACTCAGAGCACCAGCTGCTTTCTTTTTCATTGTTAACCCTCCACTTTTATATTTCTCTATTAAGATGTACCAAAAGAACCCGACAAAAAAGAAAGGAAGTATCAGAGGGAGTTGGAAGTGGAGAAGCGCGCGCGTCGCTGTTGTTCTCCAAACTTCAAATCTTCTACGGTTACGTCCACAGTTTCCATCGTTATTCTCTTTAGTTCATCTTCTTATTAAGTATACCATCAATCATGATTATTAGTGAAAGTTTTCACAAATTATACAAGTCGTCTATTCTAACATAGGGTAACGAAATATTGAGCGGATTAGGCGGAAAATGGACCATAAACCATATAACTAGAAGATTTGGCGTGAGATTTTCTCACTGTAGAAGTGGTAACTGTCACGGATTAGTAAAGCGGTTTTTGTTCTTCTGGATTTTTAAATGGTAAAATGAGAGTATTGCCTACTAGTCAATCCGGAAAGACTAACATGAGACATAGGAACAAATTCTAATTAATAGGTGAGAATATGGAATTTAATAACGTAATAAAAGAAAAAGTAAAAGAAGATAACTATAAAGTGTTTGCTTTACTAAGCCGCTATTTGAATAATACCCCCGACTTTATTAACAAAGAAGAAATTGAAGAAATCGTAAACTGTGGTGTATCTTATGAATACGCTTTTGGTTTAATGCTGGCTGCTGCTTTTGGGATGGATACGGTTGATAATGTTGATGATAAGGAATTGTTCAACCAATATTTTAGCAATATGCTTCATAAGCTTGATGCAAATGAATATTATGACAATCCATATTATAAAAATATCAAGATACCAACTATAAAGATTAATAATAGTGAATTAAAATATGAAAAATATAAACCTTTTGAAGGTTTTGTTTGCAATGATATCATCCGGACAGAAGAGGGAAGACAAATTCCTCAGGTTGGTTTTTTTCAAACTGAATTCATGTTCCCGGCTGTCTTGGAGAATGAAAGAATCTGGATGACGATCACACCAAATGAAATAGAAACAATGAAAGAAGCTGTTCATAAAGCGTTTGGGAATGTTCTTACATTTGGGCTTGGACTTGGCTATTATGCTTATATGGTTTCTGAAAAAGTTAATGTTGAAAGCATAACGGTTGTTGAAAAAAATCAAGATGTCATTGATTTATTTAATAAATATGTACTGCCACAATTCAGTAATGCTCACAAGATCAGGCTTATCCAAGCAGATGCTTTCGAATATGCAGAACAACATATGTCTAAGGAAAAATATGATTTTGTATTTACGGATTTATGGCATGATGTTTCTGATGGAATGGATATGTATTTAAAAATGAAAAAGTTTGAAAAGGAAAGCCCGGATACTGTATTTATGTACTGGATAGAACAATCTATTTTATGTTATTTGTAAAAATACTTTTGCCCAGTAACTAAGCTCTGTAGAGTTTCTACAGGGCTTTTTATTATTTTATAGTTCATTTCATAATTTTAAAGCCTATGTTACTATTTCTATAACCGTAAAAGGAATATTTTAGAATAGTAGGTGTATTTTATGGAAATCGGCGCGATCACTTTTTTTGTGAAAGACATGGAAAAGATGGTTACCTTTTATCGTGACGTCATGAAAATAGCTATAGAATGGGATGGTGGCGTATTTACCGGGGTTCAACTGAAGAGTGGTGTATTCTTTAATTTGTGTCAGCGGGATGCACTGAATATGTCACAGCTAACCTATCCCAGAGGGATAAACGGGACTATGGAAATTTCATTTGGCGTTCCCTCACCTGAGGACGTTGACAAGGAATTTGAGCGTCTGGTAAAGGCAGGAGCGACTCCTGTAAAAGAACCTATTTCGCAGCCCTATGGGTTGCGTGAATCTGTTGTAGCTGACCCAGAAGGAAATTTGCTTGAGATCGTAGCGGGCATTCCAGAAGAATCATAGAGTCTATACAATCATCCGAAAGGAAGACCCATTTTTGAAAACTCCTATATCTATCATAAATTGGCTAGAGCACAACGAAATCATAAACGACTTATTAAATCAGGAAGACAGCTTAACTGCGCATACAATGGATCAAGGATTTGAAGCTGAGGTCATGAGGATTAATTCTGATCAAGAGAGCTATGTACTGAAAACATGGAATAAGGAATCCAGACCGGATGTCCAGTTTCAATATCGTTTATTGGATGTTCTATCCGAACGAGGAGTAGCCGTCTCTAAACCAGTGGGCTGGGGAATCAATCCGGAGGGACATAAGGTGTTGTTAACAAGTTTTGACGGAACCCCTATTCATAAAATGAATACCAGGAAAATGAAGGAACTCGCAAGCCTATTAGCAAAAATACATAAGATTCGCGTTGAAGAGATTGGAAATATACAACTGCCAAAATACGATTTCATCGGCTACTTTTTCCCTGAAGCCAAAGAACAATCTGATATTTATAATGTGTTGACTGCTCTTGTTGAGCAAACTCCAATGAAGCAAGACTGTATCATTCATGGGGATTTTCATATCGGAAATATAGTGGAGGATAAAGAGCGATATACCATAATCGATTGGACGAACGGCCAGTTGGGAGACTCTAGATATGATTTTGCCTGGTCACTTATTCTGCTGAAAATATATATCTCTGAGCGTTATGCTGATGTGTTCCGAACTGCTTATCTATTGGAAAATGATATGGATCAGGAAGAACTTGAGATCTTTGAAGCTTGGGCATGTCTACGGTGGATTTTGCTGAATAGAAGAGGTAGCACACCGAAAGGGCCTAATACAACGAAGAGAGTGAAAGGCTTAATCGCTAATAATCGGTTTTTAAAAAAGATGGATAGTAAATTGTTCTGATGTACGCAAGGATGGATGGATTTTCTGGGAGATTGGAAATGTAATGTAACACCGTACATTATTACGTTATTAAATTATTTGTGGTATATTAAAGGTAGAAAAGACGTAAAATGCAAAGAGAGCCGTGCTGTAACACGACTCCCAAGGCAATAGCCGCTTTTAAGGGCGGTAGGCTTCAGCAAATAGGACACGACAGATAGACCGCATGCCTTTGTGAGTGGGCGGTCTATTTGCGTTTATTGGACAGCAGCGCTACGATAAGCGAACCAAAGGTTAGCATAAGCATCATTGCTTCAAACACTGTCACAAGGCATCCCTCCCTTCGGTGAGAGGTAGCCGACCGACCCTTTAAGCCTATTCTATTTGCTCCACCAGTATAGCATAATCGTTTGAAAGAGAATTAAGACTCTTGTCATAATACTCCCTAGGATTGGAGTAGTTTTCCATTTCCTCTCTTTGTCTCCGCAACTCTCTCCATTTTGAAACTTCCGTATCACATTTGCGATTTTTTGATTCCCAATTGTAGGACGTACCTCTCTTTCTAAATCTCTTCTTTGCGAATTCCCAAACTTCCGATTTTCATTGGATTTTCAGTTTGGGTGTTTATAATGCTTTTTATGAATCGGGGCAGCGGATTGTAAAGGGCTTTCGATTGCGCAAAGGAGGTTTTCCATGATAAGAGGAATTCAAAAAACATTGTATCTCATACTTGCATTCTTTATCGGTCTTTTTATCGCATCCTCCTTTTTTATTAGGGCGAAATATAATTATTTCGTATATGGGGACACGCCAATTTTGGAGAGACAACAGCTGGGTCTTTTTATTCTAGTGATCGCAGTGGTGCTGGCATTAAGCGTTATTTTGTATAAAATGTGCCTGAAGCTTAATAAGTACAGTTGGAAAATAGTCATTCCAGCCATACTGCTGTTTTCTTTTGCAATCCAGATGGTGATTATCTTTCTGTTTCCACGCTTGCCGACGGATGATTCGCAGACAGTGCTTTCATTGGCACTCGACATGCTGTACAGGAATGATTATTCGTCGTTTGACACGAACGGCTATCTGCATATGTTTCCGTTTAATTTTTCGATCGTTTTATATTTAAAGACGTTGTTGTTGATCTTTCCGGATAATTATCTGGTAATCAAAATATTTAATATTCTGTTTACACTCTTAACCTCATTAATGATTTACATGCTGTATAAAGAGCTCAATTATAAGTCCAAGGATAAGGATTATGGCATCCTCGTGTTTGCTGCAACCTATATCCCTTCATTGTTTATGAGTAATTTTATCTATAACGATGTGATCGCTACCGCCTTTCTGACAAGTGCTTTATATTTTGCCATAAGATTTATTAAAAGAAGGTCCATTAAGGATATTCTCTTCGCAGCTCTCTTACTGGCAATAGGCAACTATTTCCGCAGTATCGGTGTTATTTTTCTGATTACCGTGGTGGCGGGTCTTTTATTTAACATACGTTCTATCGGGGTGAAAAAGGTTTTTAGCGCTTTGTTTATCACGGCCATATTGTTTAATGTTCCCGGCTGGACGCAAAATGCTGTGCTGCAGGCGACGAATGTTGTAGATGAACCGATGAACGAAAATTCCGCACCTGTCTACATGTGGCTGAATATGGGGATCAATCTGGAGACGTTTGGGTTCTGGGACAACCGGGAGAGCTACGCTATCTATCAGCAGGATGCAAATTATAATAAGGTAGAAAGTACGGAGTTATTTAAAGAAGAAATCAGTAATAAACTCTCCGAGGCGGGCCTAAGTGACTTAGTGAAGATGTATTATAAAAAAATCGTTTGGACCTGGACGGAAGGAACCTACCAGATGGAACGATATGGGCTCGGAAATGACGGATCATCCAGTAACGGGGGAAGAATGGGCTTTGTCATGGACCGTTATAGCTACACTAATGCTGCTACGGATTTGTTTAAGGCAGACTCCAATTATAGAAGTGGAATGTTATGGATGCTGTATGTTCTGAATTTTCTGATGTATGTATTTATACTCGTTCGCTTAATGGGTGGAATAAGAGCCAAAAGATTTGAAGAGACCTCTTTGATTCTTGTGGTGCTGGGCTTTATCGGATTCTATCTTTTATGGGAGATCAAGTCCCGGTATATTTACCCGGTGTATCCGCTGCTGATCGTATTATCCTACATGGGTTTTAAGGACGTATACGATTATATGTTAAAAAGATGTTTTCCACGTTAACTATGTTCGCTCGGAAAGAGGGGATTCAAAGATGCGGACCAAGCGGTATTTCGCTTTGCTCATAGCAGTGCTAAGTTGTTCCATGGTGCTCGTCTCCTGCGATGCTATTACCGCACAGAAGATAACGAGTACTGACTCCGGGTCAAGAGCGAACGGGGGACAGGGCTTCACCGGCGGGCGGGGGAAAGATGGGGGCGGATCTCCCAACATGAATGGTGGGACAAGGAGAAACGGCAACCCAGGTACAGATGGCGGTGGCGCACAAGGTGGGCGGCAGTGAACAAATTTCATGAACTTGCCCCAAGCCTACGAAGATTAAGTGTGATAGGATAAGGTTACATTTAAATTCCCCGCGGGGGTAAGAAAAGGGAGCACCATGAGAATCATTATATCGCCTGCCAAGAAGATGAAGATGGATACGGATTTCTTGGATTGCCGCCAGATGCCGCAATTCATAAGCGAGTCGCAGACTCTTCTGGCCTTATTACAAAAGTTGAATTATGAAGAAGCCAAATCGTTATGGAAATGCAATGATGCCATCGCCACGCTGAATGTGGAGCGGATTCGGGATATGGATGTAACACGGGATCTTACACCGGCTATCTTTTCTTATGAGGGTATCCAGTACCAGTACATGGCACCAGGGGTACTTCAAATGGAGGAGCTGGAATATCTTCAGCAGCATTTACGGATATTATCCGGATTCTATGGAATCGTCCGGCCATTTGACGGCGTTGTGCCGTACAGGCTGGAGATGCAGGCAAAGCTTAGCGGACCTGGTTTCAAGTCTATCTACGAGTTCTGGAACAGGAAGCTGGCAGATCAGCTGTTTTCGGAGACTGACATCATTCTGAATCTGGCCTCTAAGGAATACAGCAAGTGCATCTCCCCTTACATTGGCGGGAATGTTCGCATGGTTAGTTGTGTATTCGGGCAGGAGATCGGCGGTAGGGTAGTAGAGAGAGCGACCCTGGTCAAGATGGCCAGAGGTGAAATGGTACGCTTCATGGCTGAGCGGCAAATCAGCTGTGTGGAGGATATCAAAGGCTTCGACGGATTTGATTTCAGCTTTGTTGATGAGCTGTCGGATGAGAGTACGTATGTGTTTATTCAGAAAAAGAATGACTAGAGCAAGCAGTACATGATGGGTAATTCTGAAGGGGGTTGAATAACCAGCTTCAGGGTTACCTTTATTTTTTGATCAACGAAACCAGATGCTGAATTCTAGTTTTTTTAAAGGGGATAGATTAGGGTATAGAGAATAAAGTTCGGGTGGAATAAGAACAGGTTAACGAGGAGGACTTATGATTTTCAAAAGAGATCCATTGGATAAACAGAGCTTACTTAAAGAATTGGATTCGCTAGGTTATTCCGACAGAATCAAGAAAGTAGCAATCCTAGGCCGTGATCATCTCGGATCTGTCCAGTACTCCCAATTACTAGCCTCTTTGCTGGAGGATGGTGTTTATGAAGCACGACTTGCCTTAATCGGCGCCATTGCAACACAAGATGATGCTATTATTCTATCAGCACTGCGGCATCCCAAGGCAAGTATCAGAAATACGGCTGCGGGTCTTTTGGCAAAGGTGGCTTCGGATGCTGATATTGAACGTGAGCTCCCCCATTTATCCCATGATTGCCGCCGCAAGCTTCTGCACAGTATTTCACAGATTAACCGTCAGGAATTAGCAGAACGCTTATTGCCTGTAGTGTATGCCCGATGGGGAGCGGAGGAAGCCGCGATTATATTGCAGGCCTGTTATTCGGCTACGGTAAGTAAATGGCTTGCTGATATCGGGTATGCCATAAAAGACTGGAAGAAATTATCCAGCCGGCATCTTAACGTAGTAGCAGAATACTTTGCAACAACACTGGAAAGCACACCACTCAGGGAAAAAGGCTATGTCTGGTGGAGATTCTCATCAGCTCTGGAGATCCTATGCAATCTGAAGGCAGACTTGGTGCTGGAGTGTGCGCTGAATCATGGACCTATGGGCATCATACATCCTGCGTTAAAAGAACAGCTTGGCACGCTTGTACGCCAAAATCCTAATAAGGTATATCAACTGTTAACACGAACGGAGTCGCGGAGCGATCTGATTTCTTATGGTATTCCTGAAGCTGTTCTTAAAAGGAAAAAATATTTATCCATGGATCAATGGATGGAGATAGCGAAACTACTCGCAGATCACCCTATGCACATAGCAAAGCTGCTTCATAATATGGCACCTTCTAACCGCAAAGTCATTTTCGATGCTGTGTATGAAGAAGATAAACGTAATGAACGTATTTTTCCGGAAAGATTACTGTATGTATTACCACATGCCTTGCGTGACAAGGAAGCCACCCGGATGCTTGGCCTTCGTGAAATTAATGATGACAGGGAGAGAACAATCAGATTTACAGCTTGCCGTTCTATTCTTCATTCAAGAGCGGGACTTGAACAAGCAACACAGGTATCCAGTGCAGACGAACGTGCCACGGCGCTTATGCAGCTGATCAGAAGTACCGTTCTGTCGAGACAGGGCATGAATGAAACTTTGGTGTACCTGGGCCGGATTAAAAATGATCAGGATCCTGTCCGGGGCGCTGTGTTTAAAGAGCTATCGGAAAGTCCTGCGTCTGTGTTCACGGATGCCCATGTACAAGAGCTTACTTTGCTTGTTGATAGTGTTATAGAGGCCAGAGATACTTCATATGGTACAAAATTTTCCGTTCAACAACTGGCGTTTGCTATTCTCCGGCATAACGCATTACATCCTCATGGTGAGCTGTTTAAGTTTTCTTTAAAAACGATTCAGAAATTGGCCAAGCAGAATGGGCAGCTTTCCCTTCCATCCTTGGAGAAGAATTTACCCTGGGGAGTAGAAGAGATTATCTTCGACGAAATTTATACATTAGCTGTACAGGCCAACAAAAGAGAAGATTACAATCTGGTGTTAAGCCTAGCTAGCTCTTTCGGTAAAAGAGGTTACGGCATCATAAAACTTCAGAATCTGTTAAAGGAAGCAACGAGGGCAAAGGCGGATTCTACAGCCATACAAGCGGCCAGATACTGGCTTGCGCCTCGTACAACGCGTGATGCCAGAGTTAAGGAATTATTAGCTTTAGATAAATCGTATATTACGATCCATGAAGTGTTCCAGCATCTGCATCTGAAGCGTCAGGAATGGCTCGATCCTTTTATTTCAGGAGCTATCATTAAGGGCAAGTTCCTATCAGGCAAAACTATCTATCTTGTGCCGGCCGCGGATGGATTCCACAGATGGCTGCCACGTCAGCAACAAGCTTTAAGTGCCTTATTAGAAAAAATTGCATACGATTTCAAACGTAATCTTTGGGAGCGTGCAAGCGTTATTAAGATCATGGCAAGCATGCCTGATCTCGGTTCGGATAGGTTACTTGGGCTTATGCAGGATAAGGAAGTAACTGTAGTAGAAGCTGCACTTCATGCCTTTTCGCTTATGGAAGAACCGGAGAAGGCACTTCCCGTTCTGCTGGAGAATCTGGATGGGGACCGGGCCCGTGTAGCCATGTACTCGATACCCAGATGCATCCGCAGGGTGAATCCGGTGTTACTGGTTACCATGCTGAAAGAGCTTCTGAATCGGGATAAGCTGAAGATCACTGTCAGAAAAGAAGCCATCCGCTTACTGGGCGCTTATAGAAGCGATGACAGCCTTCCGCTATTGATGAATGAGTTCGAGAAACCCAATGCACACAAGGATGTAATCATAGCCATAGGGCATGCTGCCAAACAGCTTTTAGATGATGAACGCGCTTGGGATATGTTAAGTACAATGGCTTCTTCATCAGAAAGTGACATCGCAGGAAGTTTATTATCTCAACAGCCTAATGCTCTTCCGCTAGACTTTAGACCACGTTATCTAGGATTAATCCTTGAAATTGCAAGGCACCAAGATGCGTATATTGGCAGATATGCTTTCATTTCTATGATGCGGTGGACAAATGGAAATGAAGGGATTGTTGCAGCTGCCACCGCTCGGTCTATTACGGATTTGGAAGACAGCACTAGATGGGAAACTGCTATGAACACGCTGGTAGAAACCTGTCGCGATGGTAAGATCAATGAGGTTGTAGTTGGTGTATGTCAGAGACTGGTTAGTGCAGCGATAAGTGATGAATGGAACGCCACTGCCAAAAGAGATTTGCCTCATCGGCAACGTCTACTGAAATTAGTCAACCAGCTGATAGCTTTGCCAAAAATCACCCGGATGCACCTTATCCCTTTGTATACGGATCTGATTGACTGTCTGGCATCTGATGAGACCTTACAGCAAGCTGTGATGAAATTGTATATAGCAGCAATAGATTGGAATAATGTGAAGGAATCCGCCAATTATCTGAATCGGATGGTTACCACTATTTCAAATCAACCCCAGCTATTAAGCGATGTTTATAAGCAGGTCGCGTATAATTTAGAAGAGAGCACGGGATACTGGAGTCCGGAAACTTTATTGGAAATTGTAGATGTTCTAGGGTCTGAGAGCCAATATGAATCTCAGTATATTGGACTTTCGTTGCTTGAAGTTGCCGGAAGTGCTCTATTATGGAGTCCAGAGCCTGCAGAGCGTCTGCGGTTGTACAGAAATCACACGAACCTTGCGGTTCGCTCGCTTGCGCTAAATATTTGGACAGCGATAGATTAGTTTTTGATATTTTTTGAAAATAATAAAACATCAAAAAGCTCAGGCTGCAAATCGGCCTGAGCTCTTTTGATGTTTATTCGATTAAGCTTCCATCTTCTGTGCTGTGTAGAGGTGGTAGTAAAGGCCCCGCTGTGCGATAAGCTCATCATGTGAGCCGCTTTCCGCGATGCCTTTGTTAGATACGTACATAATACGATCGCAGTTTTTTACGGTGGAGAGGCGATGCGCGATAATGAACGAGGTGCGTCCCTTAAGCAGTTCATTCAGCCCTTTTTGCAATAAGCGCTCAGTCTTCGCATCAATGGAAGAAGTGGCTTCATCCAAGATGAGAATGCGCGGATCTGCCAAAAGTGTTCTTGCGAACGAAATGAGCTGCCGCTGTCCTTGAGACAGCTTGGAGCCACGTTCATTGACCTCTGTCATGTAGCCTTGATCGAATTCACGGATGAATTCGTCGGCGCAAACGGCCTTTGCAGCGGCGATTACTTCTTCTTCGGTCGCATCCAGTCGGCCGTACCGAATATTGTCCAGAATGGTACCGGAGAAGATGAAGCTATCCTGTAACATAATCCCCATCTGGCTGCGAAGAGATTTTAACGTCACCTGCGAGATATCCTGGCCGTCGATCAGAATCTGACCACTGGAAATGTTATAAAAGCGTGAGATCAGATTGACGACGGTTGTTTTGCCCGCACCTGTGGGTCCTACCAGCGCGATGCTTTCTCCCGCTTTGACCTTGAAGGAGATATTCTCCAGAATATTAAGCCCCGGGTCATAGGCGAAAGTTACATCGTCGAAGGTGACATGGCCCTGTACAGATGGCAGTGTTTTTGCATCCGGGATATCACTGACGGTAACCGGTTCATCCAGCGTTTCGAAGATACGCTCAAGATAGGCAACGGCGTTGATGAAGTTATTGTACAGGTTCGAAAGATTCAGAATCGGCTGCCAGAAGCGGGCAGCGTAGCTGCTCATCGCCAGAATGACACCGAGGGTCATGTCTTGAGGACTCAGTGTTAGTAGGCCTACAAGGAAAATTAATGATGTAACGATCGTAGACAAGTTGTCTACAGAGAACGGAATAAGTAAGTTGTAACGTTGAGCCTTCATCCATTCTTTACGGAAATTACCCGCGAGACGTGTGAAGATTCCTTCGTTACGTTGTTCCCGGGAGAACATTTGTGTCACACCAATACCGCTGATGCTCTCTTGCAGATAGGCGTTCAGGTTGGAGCTTTTGTTGGACACTGCTTGCCATGCCCGGCGTTGCCGGGTTTTGATCAGCAGCATGATGCCAAGGAAGACTGGCAGTCCGGCAAGGATGACAAATGAGAGTCGTACATCGACAGCGAACATGAAGGCTGCGATAAAGAGCAAATTCACGATTTCTAGAATAAAGTTGATAATCCCGTTGGACAGCACATCTGAAACGGCGTTGACGTAGTTTACGACCCGGATAAGGATCTTGCCCTGTGGACGGTCGTCATAATATTTGAAAGGCAATTCTTGCAGATGCTTAAACAAATCCGTTCGGATGTCAAAAATAATATCCTGCCCAACACTCGTCATGATGCGCGAGCGTATCGTAGCCAGATAAACGCTGACCACGATGGTCACAAGCATCAGTGCAGCCCAACCCAGCAGTGCAAGCTTCTCTTTTGCCGGAATGGTCACGTCGATGACATGTTGCATGATCAGCGGAGCCGACAGTGAAATGGCTGCTGAAAGTGCACTGAGCACGAACGCAACAATCATTGGCGTTTTCTTTCGTTTAATATATACCATCGCACGCCGGAAGTGTTTTATATTAAACGGCGATTCAAGATTTTCATCGACGTCAAATTTATTCCTTGCCACTTGCGGTCACCTGCCTTCCAATACCCTCGTTCTGCAGTTTAAACACTTCGTAATAGTAACCACGTTTCGCTAGCAGTTCAGTGTGAGTCCCTTCCTCAACTAGCTTCCCGCCATCCAGAATAAGAATACGGTCGGCTTGCGAGGTAGTAGATACACGCTGCGCAATAATAATTTTCGTACAAGGATAGTCCAGTTCACGTAGACTTTTTTGGATATGCTCCTCCGTCTCAAGGTCGACCGCAGAGGTCGTATCATCGAGAATCAGGATAGGACGGTGTACCGCCAAAGCACGCGCTAAGGCAATACGCTGCTTTTGCCCCCCCGATAGTCCGACTCCGCGTTCCCCGACAACGGTATCATAACCTTCAGGCATTTTGGTAATGAAGTCGTGTGCGGCTGCGAGCTCTGCATAACCCATTGCATCTTCTTCCGGAAGATCAGGATCGCCATAGGCGATGTTTCCATCAATGGTATCAGAGAACAAGAGTACATCTTGGGTCGCCATGCCGATATTTCCACGAAGTTCATCAAGCTCCAGCTGCCGAACATCAACACCGTCTACGAGTACGCGCCCTTCAGCTACATCGTAGAAGCGAGGGATGAGGTTGATGATTGTTGTTTTGCCTGATCCTGTCGCGCCCATGATTGCTACAGTTTCACCGGGTTCAACGGTAAAGCTAATATCGTCCAGTACGATAGCGCTATCATATTTGAAGCGGACATGATCGAATTCAATACGGCCTTCATAACGGCGTTTGTCAGTGACAGTATGCTCATTAACAATATTTGGCCGGGCATAATAGATATCTACGATTTTGGACAAGCTCGCAAAAAAGCGCTGAATGTCGTTGATAATGATACCGATGTTGCGCATAGGGTTGGATATAGCCCAAATAAGCGAAGAGAAGGCCATAAACTCACCGAAGGTGATCCGGCTGTTCATAAGGAACAAACCACCAACCAACATAAGGATTACGTTGAAGCCCTGAGCGAAGGATTCCAGATAAGGAAAATAATCAAGCCATACAAGGGCGGCCTTTTTGTTCGCTGTAGAATAGTTGACATTCTTCTCTGTGAATTTTTCGACCTCGAATTCCTCACGGGCAAAAGCCTTGACCACACGGTTGCCTGAGATATTCTCCTGTGTAGTCGTGTTAAGCTGGGACAGCCGTTCACGCAGGTCAATATACATAGGACGGACGCGTTTAGCGAATATGTAAGCCACGATAAAAATGGGCGGTGACAGGATAAGCATCCACAGCGTCAGTTCCGCATCTATGGTGAAAAAATAGATAACGGCGGCAAGGAAGATCGTTAGCGATTCAATGATCGTCTTAAAAATCCAGGCCATAGAGTGACGGACCATGTCCAGATCGCCTGTCATCTTGGTCATGAGATCGCCGGTGCGATTATGATCGTAGTATTTTCTGTCCTGTCCCTGAATTTTGTTGTACAAATAAATGCGGACATTGTACATCATATTTTGCGAGGATATCTCGTACTGCATGGTCGTGAAATATGCGAGACCTGTGCGCAGTAGAGAAAATCCGATCATGCCCAGACAGAGCATAATCAATAATTGCCGTTCTTGTGTAAGATTCTGCAGGGCGTTGTCACCGGCTATAAACGTATCGACAATGCGCTGACTGATGTACGGATTCACGATTGTAAGACTTGAGCCCACCACCGAAAGGCAGAGTGCCAGAATATATCGCGTCCGGTTTCCCTCTAGGTTCTGCCATAGCCATTTCAGTTCGAACATCTGATCACCTGTTTCTGATTGTTCTTGTTCTTTCACTCTTGCCTGAAAAGAGTAAATAAAACAAAGTGATTATAACATTATCAAATGACTAAGTATCGTTTACGGTAAAATTTCCTTGTTACATTATTGTTACAAAAAAATGAACTTATTAATGATGTGAATTTCACCTTGTGTAATGAGGGTTTGCCATTCGGGCTTGGGCGTTCTAATTATGATAAACTGAGACAATGTAGAGTAATTAGACTTAGTTCGGATAGGGACAGGAGGAAGAGGAATGAGTTTTGTTGCTGTAAAAGGGGAGTACAAGCGTTACAAGATGGGCGAGAATGTAATTGTCGCGAATGACGGGATTGATTTTGAGATAAAAAAAGGTGAATTTGCCGTGATCGTCGGCCCAAGTGGTGCGGGTAAATCTACGGTGCTTAATATTCTGGGTGGCATGGATTCCGCCGATGAAGGTCAGGTCATTGTGGATGGCATTGATATCGCCAAGTTTAGTGCCAAGGAGCTGACAGGCTACCGCCGAAATGACGTAGGTTTTGTATTTCAGTTCTATAATCTAGTACCTAATCTGACCACACTGGAAAATGTTGAGCTTGCTTCGCAGATTTCCCCGCGTGCACTAGATGCACGTAAGGTGCTGGAGGATGTGGGTCTGGGCGCGCGGTTAGATAATTTCCCGGCTCAGTTGTCCGGTGGTGAGCAACAACGTGTCGCTATCGCCAGAGCGTTGGCTAAACAGCCGAAGCTGCTGCTCTGCGACGAGCCGACAGGGGCGCTTGATTATAACACCGGCAAGCAGGTGCTGAAGCTGCTGCAGGATACTTGTCGTAACACCGGGACAACGGTCATCGTAATTACACATAATCTGGCGATCGCTCCGATGGCTGACAGGGTTATAGAGATTAACAACGCTAAGGTACGGAAGATGGTGATCAATCCTTCGCCGGTATCCGTTGACGATATTGAATGGTAAGGAGAAGGCATCTATGAAAAAGCGAGCATTGTGGAAAGATATTTTTCGTGAAATTGGGCATACCAAAGCCCGGTTTATTTCGATTTTTGCAATTATTATGTTAGGCGTCAGCTTTTTTGCCGGAATCAAGGCTACTGGGCCAGATATGTTGAATACAGCTGGAACCTTTTACAAAGAGCAGCGCTTGATGGATCTGAAGGTGCAGACTAACTACGGCCTGACCGAAGACAACATCGGGTTACTCAGAAATGTACAGGGGATCGATGAGATTCAGCCGAGCTATAGTGCAGATGTATTCATAGGTGATAATGCCTTAATACTTAAAGTCAATTCTTACAACACGGATAAACCACTTAATCAATACCGTATTATTGAAGGCCATCTACCGGAGCATTCCGGTGAAATCGTGCTGGACGATAAGCTAGCGGAAGAATATGCGTTGGGTGACAAGGTATCTTTTAGTGGAAACGGTACGGATGCGGAGCTGTCGAACAGCTTCGAAAGACTGGAGTATACTGTAGTTGGCTTTGTTAGAAGTCCACAGTTTATTGAGCAAAGTACCCGGGGCACCAGTGGGATCGGCAAAGGTACGGCGGATGCGTTCGCCGCGATCCCGGAGTCAGATTTCAAGCTTCCGGTGTATACGGAAGCCTATCTGTCCTTTAAGGATACAGCCGGAGTGAAGGCTTATTCGCCGGAGTATGAAGATCTGATCGAACAGCATACCCATGCTGTAGAGCAGGCGATGTCCGGCGTGCCGGAAGCACGGCTTGCTGAACTGCGTGCGGAAGGCGAGAAAGAGCTTTCTGGTGGCCGCGCAAAGGTGGCCGCCGCCGAGCAGCAGCTTGCGGATTTGCAGCGCCAGCCGGAGGAAGTGCAGCAGGAACAGGCTGCAAGTATAAAGGCAATTGCTGCCGGACTTGCTTCTGCCAAAGAGGAATTGGCGGCAGGGGAGCAAAAGCTTGCAGAGCTGGAGCAGCTTAAGGTCTACGTTACTGACCGAAGCGCTAATCCGGGATATGCCGAATATAAAGATAACGCTGATCGGTTGTCGGCGATTGCCAGTGCGTTTCCTGTGTTCTTTTTCCTGATTGCTGCGCTGGTCAGCTTGACGACCATGACACGGATGGTTGAGGAGCATCGCCTGCAGATTGGGACACTGAAAGCACTCGGTTATGGCAATCGCGACATTATGGCGAAATTCCTGGTCTATGGTACACTTGCCAGTCTGGCGGCTTCAATTGCGGGTCTTGCGGTTGGTTTTACCCTGTTTCCGGGTATTATCTACGATGCGTATAGTGCAATCTATAATTTACCGGATATCACGAAGAACTTCTATCTTTCCTATTCGATCATATCCGTTATCGTAGCGTTAATATGTACTACGTTGACGGCGTGGATTGCCTCACGGGTAGAACTACGCAGCAATGCTTCCGTATTGATGCGTCCGAAGGCACCAAAGAGTGGCCAGCGTATTTTACTGGAGCGGATCACTTTTATATGGAAGCGATTGAGCTTTGTCCAAAAGGTTACCGCACGGAATCTATTCCGCTATAAGCAGCGGATGTTCATGACTGTATTCGGCGTGGCTGGCTGTACAGCGCTGATCCTGACGGGATTTGGTCTCAAGGATTCAATTGGCAGCATCGCCGGGTCGCAATTCGGCACGATTATGAAATATGATGCACTTGTGGCACTGCATGAAGATGTGTCTGCCGATGTGCTAAAAGCCTACGACCAACTAATCACTGGTGAATCTGCAGTAACTGGGACGCTGAGTGTGGCGCAAGAACGGATGACCGCACATGCTAGTGGTGTAAATGACCAAGAGGTTCATCTGTTCGTTCCTACCTCTGTTAACTCTTTATCCGATTTCGTGGAGTTGCGTGATCGAAAAAGTGGAGAAGGACGGATGCTTACGGATGATGGGGTTATTATCTCAGAGAAGCTGGCTAAGCTGTATGGGCTGGAGTCTGGTGATAAATTGACCGTGGTGGACAAAGATAATGAAACATTCGAGATTGAGGTCGCGGCGATTACAGAGAATTATGTAATGCACTATGTTTATATGACACCGGCGTATTATGCTTCTGTGTTCGGAGAAAAACCAGTATTCAACACAGAACTTCTGAACTACACCGCACATGATAAAACATGGGAAGACAAATTTGGTGAGAAGCTGACGGCTAATGAGGGCGTCGCTGCCATCAGCTTTTCCAGCAGTGTAGGTTCCGCCTTCGATGAGACTATGAAGAGTATGGACGTTGTAACTTTGGTGCTCATTGTTTCAGCGGCGGCGTTGGCTTTTGTCGTCCTCTACAATTTGACCAATATCAATGTGTCCGAGCGGATCCGGGAGCTGTCAACCATTAAGGTACTGGGCTTCTACGACAAGGAAGTAACCATGTATATTTACCGCGAGAATATGCTGCTTAGCCTACTCGGTATTGTGGCTGGATCGGGTCTCGGCATAGTGCTGCATAGCTTCGTCCTGAAGACGGCCGAGCTGGATGCGACGATGTTCGCTCCGATCATCAAGTGGCCAAGTTATATTTATGCGGCGCTCCTAACCCTCTTGTTCTCCGGTATAGTCATGGCGTTCATGCATATTAAGCTCAAACGAATCCATATGATAGAGGCTTTGAAGTCGGTGGAATAGCATCTAAAAACGCCATAGCTGCGGCTCTTTCTATGAAATAGCTTCACTGGAGTCCGAAACTATGCCTCAAAGGCGATAAATGAGCAAATAGCGTCCTCTGGGTCCGTAAGGAACAGGGGATAGTTAGGACCCGACGCTATCGTTCGTTATCGCTGCCATCCGATGATTTCTGACGATATTGTTTGTTATCTGAATCTATGCCCGACGCTATCGGACCCAGATGACCTTAAACGACGGATTATCCGCCATTTGGAATGTTATCGGACTCCATAGCAGCTATTGGCATAAAAAACGCCAGAAATGAGGCTCTTTCTATAGAATAGCGACACTGGAGGCCGAAACTATGCCTCAAAGGCGGTAAATGAGCAAATAGCGTCCTCTGGGTCCGGAAGCAAGTTGGGATGGTTAGGAACTGACGCTATCGGACGCTAACGGACCCAGATGACCTTAAACGCCGGATTATCCGCCATTTGAGATGTTATCGGACTCCATAGCAGCTATTGGCATAAAAAACGCCAGAAATGATGCTCTTTCTATAGAATAGCGACACTGGAGTCCGAAACTATGCCTCAAAGGTGATAAATGAGCAAATAGCGCCCCCTGGGTCCGGAAGTAACTGGGGATGGTTAGGAACTGACGCTAGCGGATTCCATCGGACCCAGATGACCTTAAACGCCAGATTATCCGCCATTTGCCATGGTATCGGACTCCATAGCAGCTATTGGCATAAAAAACGCCAGAAATGAGGCTCTTTCTATAGAATAGCGACACTGGAGTCCGAAACTATGCCTCAAAGGTGATAAATGAGCAAATAGCGTCATCTGAGTCCGGAAGCAACAGAGAGCATTGATTTGGCGATGTGCACGAGGGTATATGCGTAGATTTAGAAGTAGTTGCAGAAGTAGAAGTAGAAGTAGATGTAAAGGTAGAAGCAGAAGTAGATGTAAAGGTAGAAGCAGAAGTAGATGTAAAGGTAGAAGCAGAAGCAGATGTAAAGGTAGCAGTAGAAGTAGAAGTAGCTGTAGCAGTAGAAGTAAATGTAGATGAAGAAGTAGAAGTAGATGCAGATGTAGATGTAGATGCAGAAGTAGATACAGCTGAGCCGAATACTCGGAGCCGCTTCGCCTATCTCCGCCTCTTCTTATAACTCCTCCTATCCGCTCCTAGCTTCGCCAACCTAAACTGCAGACAACTAGACAACAGAGCAGCGTTCTCAAACGAGAGAATCGCTGCTCTGTTGTCTTTTTACAATATTAAAATGCTTCGAACTGTCTCCTGCATAGGAAAAAGCTACTTAAGCGACATGTGCAGGATAGGAAAAGGATTACCTTGTTCGTCGAGTGCTGAACGCTCAAAAACCTGAAATCCCATATGCTCATAGAAACCTAAAGCTTGGGGATTTTGCTCATTCACATCCACGAGGTGTACGGCGAGTTTCTGCATGACATAAGCTACTAGCGCTTTTCCAACCCCTTTTCCCATTGCAGCAGGTTCTACGAACAGCATTTCAATCTTTTTATTCTGAACCCCTATGAAGCCAAGCAACTGTTCCTCATCATCTGTAAAAGCAAACAAATCGCTTATGCCCTCAAGCGCCTGCGTGACCAGCGGCCGCAAAGCATCAATATCCTGCTCGGATAGAAAAAGATGAGTATGCCGCACGGATGATTCCCAAATGTTCAGTAGACGGTTTAACAATTCTTCATTTCTAGTTGTGAAGATTTTTATTGAGTCCATATCTTTCCCTCACGATTCAATCTAATTCGAAGAAGAAGCTGCAGCCGCAGCTGATGCAGCCGCTGCCCCGGCAAGAGCAGCCTGTTGCGCAATTACAATATTGGTAATGTTGGTAGAAAGCATCGAAGTTAATACGCCGTTTTGCACATCCTCCACAGATCTGAAGGCTACCAGTGCAGAAGACAAGAGCAGTAATTCCTGCTTGCCAATAGACCAGTTCCCGAAGCCCTTTTTTGTACGCAAAAATTCGTAAGTCTCCGAGACATCAGTAACGATGTCCTCCTTGTTGCAAGGGAGCAGGGATAACACGCCCAGTGAGGAGAGGGTATATTCTTTGTCTAGCCGGATACCCTGTGCACGAAATGCATCTCTTAATGCCAATACACGGTCCGCTGCTTGAGGGGCTTCTTCCCCAAGAACCAATACCTGGGTCAGGGCTTGCACACTGTTGCCTGACATAAACTCGGGCTTAAGCGTTACATAGAGCTGCTCCATGCGGTCCACGCCACTCTCAACATCGATATCGGAAAGACCAAGCATCGCGGAGAAGATATAATCGTCCTGTCCGGTAAGGAAACGATGTTTTGCCTTCATACTATCGTAAAATAGCTTTGCCCGTTCTACCGTATGCTGATATTGATCCGATGTTGCATTAGCAGCGATTTGATAGGCAGCAACGACGAGATAATCAGAGGCTCTGAATTTGGCTTCCTTCATTAAATCATACACGGCAAGTGTGTTTGCAAGCAGAGTTTCCTTCTCGTCAGAAAGAGAGAGCAGGGCGGCAATGCTGATCACCGAAGCCCCTCTAAATTGAGAGAAAATCCCGGTACTCTCCTTAATTAGCTCATAGCTGGCACGGATGGCTTCGTCATCTGCAACTTTGTCTTCTACAGCATACAATAGTGCCGCTAACCGATTAACCATTGCATTTTGCCATGGGAAAGCTTTTTTGATCCTCTGAGCGTTGTCTGTGAACAATTCAAGCCTAGCTGGATATTGCTCCTTCATTGGATACACCTCTTATCTCTACTTTTAATTCATAACATTACGAAAATCCTGTGTTGTAGATTCATTTTACTATAAAAAATAAATCGGATGCCCACGAAAGCGGCTTACTAATAGGCTAGAGGTTGTTCAGGTGACCCAATGATTGAGTTTACTATGAGGATGTTATAATAATTATAAGATGGATCGACAGGGGTTTAAATGACAACAAAGGAGAAGAGCGACGATGACTGAGAGAATACCTGAAATCGTATTGAACGATGGAGTGAAGGTGCCTGCGATTGGTTTTGGTACCTACGCGTTAAACGGAACTGAGGGAGCACAAAACATCACTAAGGCGATTGATGTTGGCTATCGTCTGATCGATACTGCGTTTAATTATGAGAACGAAGGTGCTGTAGGCCAGGCTGTTCGGCAAAGTTCTGTGCCTAGGGAAGAGCTACTCATTACTTCCAAACTGCCAGGACGCCATCACTCTTATAAAGAAGCGTTGTCTACTATACAGGAGTCTTTATTCAGAGCCGGATTGGATTACTATGATTTCTATCTCATCCACTGGCCTAACCCTAGAGTGAATTTATATGTTGAGGCCTGGCAGGCGATGATCGAGGCACGTAAGCAAGGTTTGATTCGCTCCATCGGTGTATGTAACTTTTTGCCGGAGCATATTGAACGTTTGATACAAGAAACTGGTATAGCGCCGAGTATGAATCAGATTGAGCTGCATCCTCATTTTAATCAGGAAGAGCAACGTGCATGGAACAAAGAGCATGGGGTAGTGATTGAATCGTGGAGTCCATTGGGACGGGCTAGCAGTGTACTGGAAAATGAGGAAATAGCGGAAATAGGCAAGGTTCATAATAAATCGATATCGCAGGTTATCTTACGTTGGCATATACAGCTTGGGGCTATTCCCATTCCAAAGGCTTCTTCTCTAGAGCATCAGCGTGATAATCTGAATATTTTTGATTTTGAATTATCGGAAGCGGAAATGACCGTTATTTCCGCATTAACCTCGCCAACAGGTCGCATAGCTGATCAAGATCCCGCATCGTATGAAGAATTTTAATAAATTTAACTACAACACGCCATTTATTGGCGTGTTTTTTATATTAGGCTCTTACTAGCGCTTTGGCATACTGTTTGCCAGACGAGAGTAGGTTGTCGCTCAGTTCAGGATCTTTAACCGTCCGTGCAAGAACAAGGGAGCCAACCATAGTACTGAACAGTGCACTACCTTTGGACGCGTCAATTCCCGCCAGATTAGAGATAAAAGCAATCATCCGCTCCAGTTCCTGCGTGAATACCTGCCGAACTTCTTCTGAGGAACGGGATATTTCGCTAGAAAGGGCAGGGATAATGCAGCCCATCTCCATTTTGTCGCGGTGATACGGACTTAAATAATAATCAATGACAGCATTGATTTTGGGGTTCTGCTCTTCCTGGTCAGCGACCTTCTGCAGAAGGGCGATGGTATCGCTGATGGCATACCGGCAGGCTTCCGCGACAAGCTGTTCTTTGTTGTCAAAATGGGAATAAAACCCGCCATGAGTTAATCCGGCCCCCTTCATAATGAACGGAACGCTTACATCGTGAATACCGTTGGTGCGAAAAGCCTGAGCAGCACTTTCAACGATTTTATTTCGCACTTTTATTTTATGACCTTTGGGGTACGGCATTGTAATCACTCCACAGCTTCATAGTTCTACTTTTAAAATATTATAGGCGTCATAATAAAGCCTGTCAATTTAGCGATTCTGAGAAAGTTAGCTTGTGAAAGGCGAGGCAAGGTTATTGACTGTTTTAAAATATGATGGTAATAATATATTACGATCATCATATTTTAAAAAAGTTCAACAGGAGGTATCAGGAGATGAGTAAGCTTGAAGCCGTAGAAACATTGGTCATTGGATCAGGTCCGGGAGGTTATGTGGCGGCGCTGCGATCTGCACAGCTTGGGATGAAAACAGCGATTGTTGAACGCAACCAGCTTGGCGGAGTCTGCACGCATGTTGGATGTATCCCATCCAAAGCATTAATTGCTGAATCACATCGCTATAATTTGCTCAGACCGTTCAATTTTGCAGATGCGTCAGCATCTTTTAAAAATGCTCAGGATTTTAAACAAGGAGTTGTGAATAAGCAGGCAGGTGGAGTCAGTTATTTATTAAAGACTGCTGGGGTGAGCATTTTCGAAGGAGAGGCTAGCTTGGTGGATGAACATACAGCTATCATCAGTCAGTCTGGACAGGAGCAAACCTTATCCTTTAAAAACGCTATCCTGGCTACAGGATCTCGTCCGATTGAGCTGCCAGCCTTTCCTGTTGGCGGACGTATTTTGTCTTCCACAGAAGCGCTGTCGCTCCCTGAGATTCCAACTAGCCTAGTAGTTATAGGTGGGGGCTATATTGGTGTCGAGCTGGGGCAGATGTATGCCAAATTCGGAACAAAGGTAACGATTCTGGAAGGGGGAGAACAAGTGCTGCCTGGATTTGAGGCGGAGCTTGTGAGCCCTGTTGGAACGCAGCTGAAAGCCGATGGCATGAAAATTATTACCGGAGCGACAGCTGTGAACGTAGTGGAGAGTGCAGATACCATTACACTGCATTATTTAAAAAATCAGGAACAGCAGCATGTTACAGCGGAATATGTGTTAGTTACTGTGGGCAGAAAACCAAATACAGACGGCAATTTAGGACTAGATCGCATAGGCTTGCCAGTGACGAGTAGGGGATTGATTGCGACGGACGAACAGTGCAGAACAGCTATCCCGCATATTTTTGCAATTGGAGATATTACGGCAGGCCCGACTCTCGCTCATAAGGCATCGTACGAAGCAAAGATTGCGGCAGAGGCCATTGCAGGTCTCTCCTCCGAAGTTGATTATCGAGCCATCCCGCTCGTTGTTTTTTCGCACCCAGAGCTGGCCAGTGTCGGCTTAAGTGAAACAGAAGCAAAGGCAAAAGGCATTTCGCTGGTTATTGGCAAATCCTCCTTTGGGATTAACGGGAGAGCCTTGGCCTTGAGGGAGACGGAAGGTTTCGTCAAGCTTGTAGCGGACCTAAATTCAGGAGTCGTAGTGGGTGCACAAATCGTTGGAGTAGAGGCATCCACACTCGTGTCGGAGCTTGCTCTTGCTATTGAGATGGGAGCCACTGTGGAGGACTTGGCGATGACCATTCACCCTCATCCCACATTGGGAGAAGTAATTATGGAGGCTGCTGAAAATGCAGTTAAAAAAATGGTGATGAAAGAGAGTGGAAAATGAAGATAAAAGCAGGGCTATATATAGGAATTGCGATTGTGCTGATTGTTGGAGGGGCGCTTCTTGCTGTAAAAGGAAAGGATGCAGTCAGTCAGGCTGAGAGCAGGAAACAAGGGATTCTGGATGCGGAGCAAAAGACAATATTTTATCAGAATAGTCCAGGGTCAATTGTCGAGGTCGGTGTGGCTGCAGGTGATTCTATAAAACAGGGAGAGGTGCTGTTTAAGGTTAAATCTGCTGAAGGAGAAACGGATGTAGTTGCGCCGGAGGACGGATCAGTCAACAAGATTATTGTAAAGCCGGGGGATCTAGTCCAGCTAGGAATGCCAATGGCGGTTTTGCAAAAAAACAGCTTTTATACAGATCTCTACATACAAGAAAGTGAAATCCAAAAGCTAGAGGTGAATCAAAGTATTGGAGTTCATTTTCCATATTTGGAGCACCCAACGGAGGTGACAGGTGTAATTACATCTATCGCAGCCGCGCCTCAATTTGCGAGCTTACGTATGTCACGTGAAAAAGGGCAAGCCGATTTAAGCATGTTTCTTGTCCGTGTAACTATGGATGGGAATGCTGATTTGCTTCCGGGGATGACAGCGGAGGTGAAGCTCGATGAAGTCACTGATTGACGAATGGAAGTACGTGGTGGGCAGTAAGTATTTACGCCTGATTTTTATAGGTCCGCTTATTGCGGCCCTGTTTTTTGGCTTAATGTTCTCGAAGAACCAAATCAGCGAATCGCATGTTATTGTCATTGATGAGGATCACAGTTCGTATTCACGACAGCTGATCTCAAAGATAAATGCCTCTCCATATATGAACGTAACAAATGTGTACTCCAGCCGCCTGAACCCAGAGACGTTACTGGCAAATGAGCAGGCTGTAGCGGTCATCATGCTTCCCAAAGAGTTGGGGCAACATCAGCAGCAGGGGATATCAACAAATATTGGCATCTTAATGGATAATACAATGCCATCAGGGTTAACCAGCATCCGGACTGCGATTCAGGAAGTGATCCAGACGGAAAATGTGACTCTTTCTATGACCCGGCTCCTCCAAAAGGGGATGGATGCCGAAACCTCTAAAGGGCTTGCTTCTCCGTTATCTCTCCAGCAGCGGATGTTATTTAACCCGACCACAAGTTATGTGGGTTTTATGGTCGTTGGATTTGTGAATATTGTGGTGCTGATGATTACAACAAGCGCAGCGGGTTCAATTGTCCCTCGGTTGCGACAGGAGGGGAAACTCTTTGCAAACGGGAAGTCTCCTTGGCAGATTTGGGTTCGCAGTGTACCTTACGCTGTTTTGACCACTATTTCGCTGCTCCTATGTTACGGCTTATTAAAGCAGGTGGGGGGAATGCGCTTTGAAGCGGAGCCTTATCTGTTTATTATTCCGCTGTTTGTATATGCCTTTGCCTTGTCGCTTATGGGCCTGTTGATTGGTTATACTGCCAAAGACGTATCCAAAGTTAATTTACGAACCAATTTCGTGTTGTATCCGTCGTTTCTTGCTACTGGAATCCAGCTGAGTCCACTTGCCTTTCCAGAGTTCTTTCAAATTTCCGCATGGGTATTACCTATGAACTGGCTTAATCGCCTCATACGCGGAATGGCTTTTCGGGATGGGGCGCTAACAGCCTACAGTCAGGAGCTGGGGGCGCTGCTGATTATTATCGGCGTTGTATCCTTATTCATTGGATTGCTGGTGCTTAGGGAGATGAAGAAACCAGAGATTCAGTTCTCAGAATCAGTCAGCGCTTGAGTAATTTGATCTAGTCTAGTTTAGTCCAGTCGTGCAAACCGTTGTTCTGTTTTATCAAGATGTTTCACCCGCTCTTCTAAGCTGCGATCTGACATCCCGGCATAATTATACCAACGAAGATTCTTACGTATTCCCATTTTGCGAAAGGTGCCTCTGAATAGAATTTTGGTGATGGGGTTGCCAAAAATCCAGCGATAAAAGAAGTCGGGCGTGTTCATTACGGTCAGCAGGGACACTCCTTTAATATTCGGGAGCAAGCATTTGAAGGGCCGCCCAGGTTTAGTTTCTTCGTAGACAATGCCTTTTGCGAATACCTTATCAAGAAAACCTTTGGTAAGAGCGGGCATGGCTTCCCACCATATAGGGAAAATGAAGACAATATGATCCGCTGCTATAAGACGCTGCTGATAATTGGCGACTAGCGGGTCGGGGGTTCTCTTTTGCCGCCAAGCAGTGAGTTCTTTGTGCGACATGACGGGATCAAATCCATCGGCATGCAGATCGATAAGATCAATTGTATGGCCTTTGGTGGTGAGACCTCGCATTACGGAGGCTAATAAGGCTGCGGAATAGCTTCGCTGATGGGGGACATTCTCGGACGCTGTTGCTCCGTATGGATGATCAAAAATAATTAAGACATTCATATAAATACCTTCTTTTCGTATTATTGTTTCCTTGAAATTAAATATTAACTATGGAAACAATAATACGTTTTAAGTTTCCTTGTTGTCAATATTATTTCTAGGAAACTTTATTTATGATCTGTGTCTTGTTAAAATGAGCATAAGATGAATTTACGAGGAGACTTAACAGTGACGCATTCTTTCGAGAACTTACCTAATAAGGATATTTTGATAAAAAAACTGATAGAGATGATTCCCCAACTACAAAAGCGATTTCAATCGGAGGATGATGAAGAGAAGGAATGGTTGATTCAGAACTGCAGTAATCCCCTTATCATTGATTTCCTCCAAGACTCCACAGTCATGATGCTGCATGTAATAGATGCGATTGGACAGCTTGAGCCGGTGAATGGCACTACCATTTCGAAGCAATTCGGAATTCCGAAAGGCAGCGTGTCCAAAATCACTAGAAAATTAGTGCAACAAGAAATTATTCGCACGGAGTTTCTCCCCGATAATAAAAAAGAAGTGCTTTTTCTTACAACACCTCTAGGGAAAGAAATATTCGATTTGCATTTAGCCCTACATAAGCAGATGAATAAAGGGATAAACCGGTTTCTACAGAGATATAACCCAGATGAATTGTTATTTATAATCCAAGCCTTCGAGGATACTTTGGAAGCGTCATGGGTTCATTCGGAATCGGTTGCTGAAAAAGAATTATTAACTGCCGGAGAATCTCTTGAGCCAGTGGAAAACGATGAAATGAGTCAAATCGTAGACATGCTTAACCAACTTGATACGCGTAACCTCAAAAAGGCTAAGGCAGTTCTCCAAGCTGTGTTTTTTACCCCTTTTGCTTAGTTTTATATTTTTTGATAATGATTTACGAGTTGCTCTAATTTATCTTTGATTATTTGTTTTAAGGCTTCAGGTTTCACGGATGTAACAGCATGACCATATCGCATAAAATAATTAGCCAAGAAATCTTCTTCACCTGGATTATAGAATCCCTTAATGACTGTTTTCGGACCCACCTCTATTTCCATAGAAGGATAATGTTCTTTATAAAAAATATCCTTTGCTTGTTCCGCAATCTCAACTTCAAAGTCAATACTTTTCGCAGACTGATAGATTTCTAATGAACGACTAAGAAGTTCTTCTATAGAATAACGAGCCTTGCTTTCCTCTTCTTCAATGAAGGTTATTCGATCACATCTAAAAACTCTATATGTATTCGTCGTAAGCTCTATTCCAGTGGCATACCATTGACCAAACCTAGCGGAAATCCTAAAGAATTGAACAGGGTAGCTTTTTGTTTGGTTTTCTTTTGTATATGCAATGTTACAGGCACTCTCATTTAGAATACTTGCTAGGATTTTATCTAAAAAACGGCTGACATGCTTATGCTGATACATTTCGAATTGCAGGACCTTTTTCATTTTGTGAATTTGGTTGATTTGTGTACTCGAAAGACAGTGCTCGAACTTTTCGTTTAGCTTGTTAACACTCAGATGAAAGGGTGTAGATTGATAAGATTCTAACGTCAGCATGGCAAAATACAGCGCATAGACTTCATCTATCGTGAAAATAATAGGGGATAACAATCTGTTTTTTAGAATACCATAACGTCCGTGTCTTCCATGTTCTGCGAAAATAGGCATACCTAATTGTTCTAATGAACTAATATCGCGTAGAGCTGTGCTTTTTGAAATAGCGTATTTATCCATGAGATCACTTAAATTAAAGAATTCTCGACTGTTTAAGTACCTCATCATGTCATTTAATCGTTCTGATTTTTTCATATATAAAACTCCTTATAAAGGTGTCATGTTTTGATACCTTTATATAGGATAATAAGTTTAAGGCCAGATATCAAATATATAAAAGGAGAGATTTATACTATGAGTACAACACTAGAAGTAGCTATTTTTTTATCGATGAATGGAAGAGCTAAGGAAGCTATAGAATTTTACAAAGAACATTTTAACGCAGAGGAATTGCTACGTGTCACCTATCAACAACTAGCAGAGCGTGACAGCTCCATACAGCTTACGGATGAAAATAAGGATTATATTACTCACTCTGTCCTGTTAATCGGAAAAACAAAAATAATGATAGCAGAAGATACAATGAATACGAATGAGGAATATACAGTGGGCAATAACACTTCATTATGTATTCAAAGTGCTGACTTAGAGGGGATTGAAGGTTTTTATAAAAGCTTAATCACAGACGAGCGCGTGAAAATTATTGCTCCTTTATCTAGCAATGTGTTTAGCAAAGCCTACGGTATCATTGAAGATCCCTTTGGTATTCAAATCCAACTCATGTTTGATGAAAGATTACATTAAAAAAGCTTCCTGCTTCTAAAACAAACTAAGTTTAATATTCAGCCGACTAAATTTCAGGTGTATTGTCCTGAGTTTGGCCGGCTTTTTTTGAGAGTGCTATCTGAGGAATATAAATTATTTCAATTCCCCGGTGTCCTTCATATATTGATAATGCTGAGTGAGCTGCTGAAGGGTCGTTTCTTCATTAAAACTGAAATCATTCGATAAAAAGTAAGCGCGTGAGAGATCCTTTTGATTTTCAAACTGGTAAGGCAGTTCATCAATGCGCCTTCCTCCCACGCGGCTGATCTCTGGGAATTCAGCAATCGCTTGAGACATTGCATAAATCTTTTGGGAGAACTCTGGGATTGAATTTGGTGGAATTGAAATCACATAATCGGTGGTTCTCAGGAACTCGAGAAAGCTAGTTTGGGTGAAATCTGTTTTCTGATAAGCTTCCCAAATAGCATCGGTATTCACGGGTTTACCCAGAATCCTTTGATAGACATCTGCATATTTTTTAATCCAGAGGACTTCCTCGTAATTCTTAGAAACGTTATATTTATCAGTTTTGTGAAGAGGATACTGGATAATGTACTGTTGGTAGTTAAATTTGATGTCTGGATTGAGCTTAGGGTAGAGCTCCAAAATGTCGGATCCATCGTCATTTTTTCCTATGACTCTTGAATATTCAAAATCAATAAAATAGTATGCCTTCATATATGCTAGAGCATTCTTCACATATTTATCTCCTGACTTGTGACTCCCCGAGAAGCACCCTGTCAACAGAATACAGCAAATGATCATCAGAATGGAGATTTTATAAGAGCCTCTCATCACTCATTCCCTTCTTTCATCTGTTCATAACTGCTAACAAATTGCCTATAGATTTCATAAGAGTCGTATGGTTCAGCAGAAGCGAAATTGTGGCGGATCAATTGCAGCTTTGTACTGCCTTCAAATCTGTATGGAAGTGCTATGGTGGAACCGAGCTGATTGACTAAATTCGGAGAAGGTGGTCTGTGCGGATAGAATCCCTTTATAATCTCATAAAAGTCCTTGGATAACGGAATGAAATCTTTTTCGGTAACTCCATCGATGATATATGGTGCGGTTCCATCCCTCTCGTATGTAGATTTGTAAATCTCCCCATACTTCAGCGTTTCACTGAAATAGTCAGAAGGGAACTTGAAATTTAAATGTCTGGCGTACAATGAAGGGGCATAAGCAAAGAAAAGACCGTCTAGATAACTTTCCTGATGTTGTTCCGAACGAAAAATTGAATAGTATGATTTCGCATAAATGGAACTGGCAAAAAATTTAATGTTCGGATCATTAATGGGAGATAAGATTAGTTTCTCATAACCGTCTTTGTTGGTTACGCCCGTCCGTTCTACTACTTTGAATTGTAGGTTGTATCTTGGGGAGAGTGTGTTCAGAATATCTTTTTCGTATCGATTGCCAGACTTTGGACCTGGTCCACAAGCTGTCAACAGTAGGATTAAGGCTAGAATGATCAGTAAGTAACCATAATTTGTTCTACTCATATACGCCTCCAGTATTTTGAATTTATGTCCATTATATACCATACCCCGTTTTCATAATTAAGTTTAACGCGATTACCGATAAGATTAATAGATGGATACTGTGATTACCAAAAGCATGCCATTGTAATTATGTTTAAATGGAGGAAAGACGGATGAAGAGGATTTTTAGTGTTTTGCTAATTGTATTACTGGTTACACCAGCACTCGGCACTACTACCTTTGCGAGCAGTACGGTGAAGGCTAAGGTAACCGAGAGCAGTACATATTTTGATGGAGAACAGCGGAACCTGAATGGGTTCAACATATCGAATAACAATTATTTCAGACTACGCGATTTGGCAGAGTATTTCTCGGGAACGAGTAGCCAGTTTGATATCACTTGGAATAAAGCGAACAATGCGATTGAGATCATAACTGGACAAGCTTATACGCCCGAAAAGAAAACAACAAGTAACTATTATAGCCGCAATAGAAATTATGCAGCTACGCTTTCAAATTCTAAGGTGCTGGTCAATGGACAGTTGCAGTCTATTACGGCGTACAATATTGATGATAACAATTATTTTCAGTTGAGAGATTTGGCGGGTAAAATTCCGTTCGATATTGAATTTGACGTTCAGTCTGATCGCATATCGTTATTCTCCACAATCCCAGATCATGCTTACCGGGTAAAGACGGCGGCTGTAGCTGAGAGTAATGCGGAATCTTCTTATTTTCCTAGATGGAAAAGTACGGCCTCTTCTTATCTTGTGAATAATAAGGATGGGACTGTAAGTGTTATTGAGGCGAACAAAGAGTTTACGATTGAAACGTACAATGAGAAGTACGAACTAACAGGCAATAAGAGCATTCCTTTTGAGCTTCCGGTGTTTGGTGGCTTCTTTAGTGGGGAGAAGTATAACTATATTGCTTTTGGCCAAGAGAACCGCGAAGAGAATGATAACAAAGAAGTCATTCGTATTGTCCGTTATGATAAAAGTTTCAATAGAGTAGACAGTGTCTCCATAAAGGGTGGGGAGAGCTATACCGTTAGCCCGTTTGATTCAGGCTCCGGTAGTATGGCTGAGGCTGGAGATACGCTTGTATTTCACACCTCACGTACAAGATACACGACAGAAGATAAATTAAATCATCAATCCCAGCTTACCATTATCGTAAATACTAAATCCATGACCGTGACCAATGATCTGGGAAGATTCCAGAAGAATCATGTCAGTCACTCTTTTGACCAATATGTATTGTTTGATGGTGCAGCGCATGTTTTAGTCGATCATGGCGACGCTTATCCCCGTTCGATTGTTCTGAATAAAGGAGACGGAGCCAGTTATAACGAAGTGGACTTATTTAATATTCCCGGCAAAATCGGAGCGAACGCGACGGGTGTTTCTATAGGCGGATTTGAGATGTCCCCGGCGAACTATATAGTCGCTATGAATTCGGTAGATCATTCACTGGTCAAAGAGTATACATCTTATGAGATGGTGGGTTTAGAAACGGACCAAAGGGATGTCATGCTTAGTGTGTTGCCCAAGTCCAACCTGAGCAGTACTTCGGTGAATCACATTACCTTGGCTAAATATGTAGGCACGAACCTGATCGCGTCCATCCCTAAGCTAGTAAAAATCACAGACGACAAAATGATGGTGCTGTGGCAGGAGTTTGATAAAGAGAATCATCCGGGTGATCTGAAATATGTTCTTATAGATGGAGCGGGAAAAGCTACTAGCGAAATCCAAACGATCAAGCATTTTGCCTTATCAGAGTGCAGTCCTATTATTAGTGGAGACAAAATCATTTGGTATACGAACAATAAAGGATCCAGAGTGTTCTATTCGATCCCGTTAAATTAACGGATTCAATTAATAACAAAGTGGGTAAATTAGACTATAAGCTATAAATAGGACCTTCTAAATAGAAGGTCTATTTTTTCACGCAAAAATCACATCATCCATGGAGGTCGCTATGCATCGCGTAAATCTAAACCAGGAACAATTCAACCAACAGGTGATTAATCACGCCTCCTTTGGGATCGCCCTTTTATCGCCAAATGGTTTGATTCTGACCGTAAACCCGGCCTTTGAGCAGACTTTTGGTTATTCCACTGAAGAGTTTGAGGGTATGCGGTTAGAAGACCTTTCTCACCCCGAGGATTTCGGCAACCTTCATGATTTAAAAGCAGTTTTGGGTGAGGAAACAGAAGTGCAGATGGAAAAGCAGTTTATCACAAAAAATGGAGATTATATTTGGGGACAGCTCACGCTCCACCTATTCAGCGACGAGTCGAACCAGCCAGCATACTTCATTTGCCAAATCGTTAACATTACAAAGCAAAAGGAATCCGAGCAACGCCTTCAGGAGTCTGTTGAACGGTATACGTCGCTTAAAAAATATAACCATGACGCCGTCATTTCCTTTGACCTTGACGGTCGAATCATTAACACCAATAGTATGGCGGAAAAGATAACGGGCTATGCCATCGAGTCCGAGTTGATCGGGATGAAGCTTGCGAGTCTGATTGGAGAAGAGAATGTCCAGCGCATTCTGGAAAGAGCCCTTTACGATAATACAGTTGAGCAGTATATCAATAAGCTTGTCACTAAGGACAGCGAAGTCGTTGAAGTGCTCACCAGTATTGCACCTATTTATGTGAACAATCATAATATCGGATTTTATCTTATATGCAAGGACATTTCCGAGCAAAGGCAATTGTCGCTAGCTAAGGAAGCCGCAGAGTCCACGAATAGAGCTAAAAGTGAGTTCCTGGCTATGATGAGTCATGAAATTCGCACTCCCATGAATGGGGTGATCGGCATGACTGATATTTTGCTTGAAACAGAGCTTAATGAAGAACAACGTGAATATGTAGAAATCATTCGCAAAAGCGGAGGAATCCTGCTCAATATAATTAATGATATCCTTGATCTTTCAAAAATTGAGGCAGGCCGAAGCGAGCTACAAGAGGATACATTCGATCTGCGAACTTGCCTCAAGGACAGCTTTTCTGTTATCGCAATAAAAGCTGAACAAAAAAATCTGGAGCTCACCAGCATCATAAATCATGACGTTCCTGACTTTATTTACGGTGACGAGGAACGCTTGAAGCAGGTGTTCTTGAACCTGCTAGGGAATGCTGTGAAATTCACACCCGCGGGCAGCATATCGGTAAAAGTGAGGCTTGTAAAGGAAGATCCCTTCCTGCTGGCTTTTACGGTAACCGATACTGGCATTGGAATTGATCCTGATCGACTTACTGATATTTTTGAACCGTTTGAGCAGGTGGATAGCTTTATGATGCGGAGACATGAAGGCACGGGTCTTGGCCTTGCCATCAGCCGCAGAATTGTCGAAATGATGGGTGGTGAGATCTATGCGGAGAGTGACGGCAAGAGCGGTACGTCGGTTACCTTCACAATCAGGCCCAAGAAATCAGTGGTAATCCCTAGCCAAGAGGCTAACATTAATAAGCTTCATACCGCACGTGAGGCAAGAATTTTACTTGCTGAAGACAACTCTATCAATGCGCTAGTGCTGACCAAAATACTCGAAAAAATGGGTCACAGCGTTATCGCCGTCACAAACGGCATAGATGCGGTTGAAGCAGCACGGAAAGAACCCTTTGATCTTATTTTATTGGATCTTCACATGCCCCTTATGAACGGTATAGAGGCTATGAAGATGTTAAGAGATGAGCATCAAGAGAAATGTCCGCCCATCATCGCGGTCACGGCTAATGCTTTGAAGGGTGACCGTGAAAACTGTCTAGCTGCCGGGATGGACGAGTATATCAGCAAGCCTGTAAAGCGTGAAGTCATCGTAAAGATGTTAGATCAGTTTGTGATCTAATATAAACAGCATAACCACTCAGTGATATTATCCCCTTCAGGTGAACAGTAAAAAGCCAGTCCATTACTGTTACACTTGGAGGGGATCGCTCTATCCATTGAATTACATAGCATTGCACGTTATACTTTGATGAGAAATACGGACCCGCTTATCATATAACAGATCCGTCCTTCTATAAGGTATGGATCTTATTTTTTGTATGTATATATTCAGTCAGAGACGGAGGCGCAACATTGCAGCTAATCAATCAATCGGAAGTACAAGATAGGATCGACCTGCTTAAAGATCAGGATCTATATATCCATCTTGAGATGACAACGGGAGCCTACGCTGCCCATTTAGATAGTTCGAAGCATCCAGCCGCTACTTTTATTACCAATGCTGTTATTCGATATTCCCATGGTTCGATTTCCGGCAACGGTCCTTATCGGGTCGGCTTAAAAATGTCGCAGGGCTGGGTTTACTCGGAAGGGCTAACTCACTATGAAGAGAGTGAGACAGGCAGATTGATTATGGCTGGACATGATGCTCAAGGCAAACTGATCGTATCGTTACAATTAAGCCGAGAGCCGTTCTAATGGAAGAGGAGATGAAGAGTTCTGTGGAAAAACATATTCTTGTTATTTTGCCACATCCGGATGATGAGGCCTTCGGTATATCAGGTACCCTTGCCAAACATATACAAAATGGGACCCAAGTTACCTACGCATGCCTAACGCTTGGAGAAATGGGCCGCAATATGGGCATCCCGCCCTTCGCAAATCGGGTAACCCTCCCAGAAATACGTAAGAAGGAGCTGGAGGAATCCTGCGAGGCTATTGGCATACAGGATTTAAGAATGCTTGGTTTTCACGACAAGACGATAGAATTCGAAGATCAAGTCTTGCTCGATGGGCAGATTGATGCGCTCTTGAAAGAGCTTAAACCTTCGTTGATCATCACTTTCTATCCAGGGTACAGCGTACATCCTGATCACGATGCTACTGGAGCCGCAGTGATCCGAACCGTTGCAAGACTTCCAAAGGAAGAAAGACCTCCTGTTCACTGTATAGCTTTTGCTAATAATATTGTAGAGATTGGGGAGCCAAAGGTTATCAATGATGTGAGAGATTTCCTCAAGCACAAGATGGCGTCCATTCAGGCGCATCGTTCCCAATTCCAAGCTGCTGAGCTGTTGGGCAGCAAACCTTTAAATGATAAAGAGATCCAAGCTCGTTTTGGAACAGAACATTTCTGGATTTATCCGTTTGAATGATAATGATCTAGTCAGAATTTTAGCGGTGATCTGTTGTCGGTGCTTAACCGGTGATAGATCGCCGTTTTTGTATGTGAATATTCAACTTTTCAGCGGGGGACGGTGGGAATTTAAGGCGAGGCCTTAAGACACGGGTAATTTGACCTAAAAAATTACTAAGGACTATCCGATATAGAAGATACTAACAATTGAAAGGTGATTAAATGCGAATCGGTCACAACATCACGTCTTTAAATAGTTTGAACAGATTAAATAAAAATAATAAATCTATTACAAGTTCACTAGAGAGGTTATCTTCTGGACTTCGGATAAATATAGCGGCAGATGATGCTGCAGGATTAGCAATTTCTGAGAAAATGAGAGCACAGATTCGTGGATTGTCTCAGGCAGCAAGGAATACACAGGATGGTATTTCACTAATTCAGACTGCTGAGAGTGGACTTGGAACTATACAAGATCCTAATCTGCTAAGACTACGGGAGCTTGCAATACAGGCTTCAAATGATACCTTAACAAATTTTGATCGAACATTGATTCAAAAAGAAGTTGAGCAGATAAAGCTTGGGATAAATGATATTGCTAATAACACTCAATTTAATGGAATTCATTTATTGAATAATGACCTCGAAGTAAACACGAATATTACCCCAGTACAGGGCAATATAAGTACGAACTGGACCGCTAACATACCTGCCAGAGATTTATCTAAGACTTCAGATGGAGGTTACGTCGGAATAAGAATTCCCGGTAATAATCCCTTCAAATTAGATAGTATGGGTAATCTGGTTTGGTCACAAGCAATTCCTAATATGGATGTGTATAGTATTAAGGAATCTAGTGATGGTGGTTATATTTTATTAGGAAATGATTTCTCAGCAGGGGCAATTTCCGATCAAAGGATAAATATAATTAAATGGGATGCGAATTTGAATGAGCAGTGGAGTACAGGGGTATCTGGTGTCTACTCCATTATGGGGAATGAAGTAATTGAGACTAGTGACGGTTCCTTTATTGTGGCAGGGACGGGTTCCGGTATTCAAAATTGGGATGGCCTTATGGCTAAATTTAATAGTAGTGGTGTGCAACAATCCACCTCGATAGTGGGTTCTTCACAATCCAATCCTGTTGGCTATGGAAGCGAAGAATTTAATTCTATTATTGAAACTGCTGACGGCGGTTATTTGGCTATTGGTTCATCAAGTCTCAAACTAAACGGTTCTTATACCGATAAGTCAAGCTGGGTTGTGAAATATGATAGTAACTTAAATCCGTTATGGGACACACGAGTCGGTGCTGCTGGGGATGATGAAGGTTACCAGGCCATCGCAACCAGTGATGGAGGGGCCATAATTGTTGGTTCTTATAACGACTCTACTAAAACTAGTGGATTAATCTATAAACTAGACAGTAGTGGAAACGTATTGTGGGAGAAGAATATCTCAAATGAAACTTCCAACTCCAGTCAACTTACTAGCATTACAGAAATGAAAGATGGGAATTACATCGTTGGAGGAATAGTAGATAATAATTATCGTCTTTCCATCTTTGATCCACAGGGTAATGAATTGGCTAATGTTAATCTAAATGGTGGGGGCTCTACGGATAGACTAAATAACATTATTAGTAATGATGACGGAAGTTACACTTTTTCAACTACAACTGGGATAACCAATTTCAATGTATCTTACGGATCAAACCCTGGTACCACATATGATTACAAAACAGTAAATCTTCAGGTGGGAGCAAACTCTGGGAATAACTTCGCTGTTAAATTAACAGATGCTAGAACTAATGCTCTGGGAATTGCGGATATAGATCTTTCAACTAGACAAGGTGCCGAATTAGCGATTTCGAAAATAGACAAAGCTATAAATACCGTTTCATCCAGGCGTTCAATGTACGGCGCGTATCAAAATGCATTAGAACATATCCATAATAACCTAACCAATTACGAAGTAAACTTAACAGCAGCTGAATCACGAATAAGAGATGCGGATATGGCAAAGGAAATGATGAAGCTTACCAAATACAATGTCTTATCTCAAGCATCGCAAGCGATGTTGGCTCAAGCTAATCAACAGCCTCAAGGCGTGTTAGAGTTGTTAAAATAGGGCTATACATACAGTCTATGCATTTCAGTGCATAGGCTTTTTTTAGAATCTATGATGATCTAAGAAATGATTTACAAAAAAATTTCCAGAGACTATTATATTTCTATGCGTAATATTTTCCTTTTTTAACTAGATTATTGTAAGAATTTATCTTTGGAGGTTCAAATGAAAAAGCACGACAAAATCATTTCCTTCATCTTCATGTTCATTATGATGGTGACGGCTATTTTCTGGGTAAACTCGACCACTAGTTGGTCTATGATGGGTACCCTTGCTTCCGTGGCCTGTTTCGTACTTTTTGTATTATTGGGACTCCGCACTATACCTGTTTTAACAGATTTTGTTCTGACAAATCCAGCACCTGAAGTAACTCTGGAAAATAAAACACGGGACAGAAAGCAGGCTTGGCTATATATTATCGGCTGGATAGTGGCTAGTCGGGTCTTGCTTATGTTTATCGGTTATATATTTTTGATCATACAGAATGGCTATTCCGGTGGTTTGTTTAACAAAATAGTTGAGACCTGGCATATATCGGGGATCGATGCTTCACATTATTTGGGCATCGCGGAGAATTGGTATGTGACGGAGGGAGATCCGAAATACCATATTGTGTTTTTCCCTTTTTTTCCAAATCTAATTAAAGTAGTTCAGGTATTCGTAGGGAATTATCTCGTCGCTGGATTTATCGTTTCTAATATTTGCTCGCTTGTTGCTGCCTTGGTCGCCTATGAGCTTGCCGCACTAGACATGCATCGAAAGAGTGCTATGCGAGTAGTAAAGTATATTTTTATATTTCCGGCTGCGTTCTTTTTCTTTATTCCTATGACCGAATCTCTATTTCTGGCCTTATCGCTGTTGTGTTTATATTTTGTGAGAAAAAAAGAATGGCTAATCGGATGTTTATGCGGTGCACTTGCAGCGTATACGCGTTCTCCAGGGGTGCTGTTGATTGTACCGGTTGCGATTGAATTTGCACGGGAACTTATCGGGAATTATAAATTACTAGATAAAAAAGCGTTTATACATAAACTGACCACCGCCATTGGCTGTCTTGCTATCATATCGATGGGTTTGCTGGCTTATCTTTATATCAACTACTATGTTACGGGAAATGCTTTTCAGTTCAGTATTTACCAGAGGGAGCATTGGTCACAGAAGTTCTATCTCTTTTTCGATACCGTAAGATATCAGATGGAATATGCGGTGGGCACCTTTAAAAGTGGAGATAGCCGTTCTTTTCTCGGCATGTGGCTGCCTAATTTAATCGCTATATTCTCAGCACTAATTATCATGTTTATGGGAGCAAGAAAACTACGGCCATCCTACACTGCTTATTTTATCGTGTATTTTGCTTTCGTAGTGGGAGCTACCTGGCTGCTGTCAGCCCCGCGTTATTTGCTTGTTGCCTTTCCGCTAGCTTTTGCAGCCGTTGCGCTCACTAATGAAAAGCCGAAGGATGTTGCACTCACTGTTATATCTGTTGTGGGTAGTATACTGTACTTGGCAATGTTTGTAGCGGGATATCCGGTGTACTGAGGAATCGTGTTAAAATAGGAGAACGCCTAGGTGCGTTCTTCTTTTTTATTGCGAATAATCTTATAGAAACGATGGTGGGTATGAAGATTGATTACGACAATCAGGTGATCGAGTTTAATGTTCAATATGGAAACGGAAAAAAAATCTCCATTCATATAGATTCGTCAGGGCGCATAACACTCAAGGTTCCTAAGAAAACATCTGAAGAGACGATTAAAAGTGTGGTTGAGCGTAATGGCAAAATGATTGTGGAGAAGCTGCAAAGTCTCGAAGCGGCTCGTGAAACGCCAAAGATGATCAGAGCCTACGAAGATGAAGGGAAGTTCCTGTATCTAGGCAAATATTATTCTCTGCATGAGCTTATAGAGACAGCGGAGCTAAGTGAAGAACAACTTCAGTTAAAGCTGAAAAAGTTCTATTTCTCTAGCTGCAAGAAGCTTATAGGAGAGCGGATCACTAGGTACCAGACGCAGCTTAGAGTAAAACCTAAGAGTATCGAGATTGTAGAGTCCAGGACCAAATGGGGAAGCTGCAGCTCCGATAAAAAGCTAACCTTTAACTATCGTCTGGCCATGGCTCCCGTGGAGGTTATCGATTATGTGATCATTCATGAGTTATGTCATTTGCTGCATATGAACCATGATCGCTCCTTTTGGCGACGGGTTGGAAGCCTAATGCCGGATTATAAGGAGAAGGAAGAATATTTAGCAAGATATGGACGGGCTATGACGTTATGAAAAAAAGGGTATTCCAGTGCAACTAGAGTAATGGTTGCCGGGAATACCCTTCGTTATTTTAACCTCTTTGCAGCAATCGATAGAGGTTAAGTGCCAGTTGAATCTCGAATAACTCATCTGAGTTTTTCAGATCTATATTTAGCAAATCTTTGATTTTATCAATCCGGTAAATAAAGGTGTTGCGGTGAATAAACATCGCTTTGGCGGCTTCGGTTACATTCTGATTGTACATAAAATAGTACTCCAAGGTAGACATGAATCTCGTGTTCATCGTCTGGTCATGTTCATGGATGCCTCCCAGAACTTTGTTAAAGAATGTCTCCATTTCCGTAGGCTTAATATTGGAATCCAAAAAATGATAGACAGAATAATCCTCGAAGTGAGCAATGCTCCGGCTGTCTTTATTAAACCGCTGCATGAGCCGCATAGCTTCCTGGGCCTCGAAGAAGCTTCGATGGAGCGAAGCAAGTGTCTTATACTGACTGCCAATGCCGATGAGAAAATGATTTTTAGTCATTTCCTGAGCCAGCAACTGCAGCACCTCTTGAGCAAAGGCTTTCGTATCGCTTACGGAAATTGGCGGTTTATTTTCATTTTTTCCGATCAAGATGATGATTTGCTGATTGCGATAGTAACAGATTAGCTCTCCACCTGCATTACTGGTCAAGCCATAGATCAAATTGACACATTTTTTGACCATATGCTCCATTTCGTATTTTCTATAAACCATGTCCGTGTAGTTTTCCAGCTGTGTAGCTTCAATATGGATAACTGTACAGTAATACGCATAGTTAACTTTAAGCCCATGCATAGCAGATAGGGAATGCAGTGTTTCTGTTGAAGTAATATTGCCAGCTAATAAGTCGTCGAAGAAGTCCTGCCTGATTTTATGCTTTACCTCTTCGATTTCCTTGGCTTTGATCCGGTCCAGTGCAAGCATCGTGGATACATGCTCTAACGCGGTGTAGTCAAATTCAACCAGCTTGCGTACCGTTTGCAGAACGACGATATACGCGTAAGCGTTACTGGATACAGAAACCGGCATAATGCAGCACTTGTACGGCTGTCCCTGAGAATAGTAGGTGCGTTTGATAGATTTTTTGATTTCAGTAATATACTTTGGGAAAGCTACCGTGAACTCTGGTGGAAAAACAGGCCTGTTCTTCACCAGTGGCAGGAATTCCTGAAGTGGAGATGGGTTATCCTTATGATCTGTATAGCAGAGTAGGTTCCAGTCTCTATCTAATATAAGAACAGGGTTATGGATCGTGTCGGACAATTCCGCCGATATTTGCTCAATACCGCCTCCTTCGAGTGCGATTTTGAACAGCGCATTATGAAGGTCGAGCGAGCGTCGGTTCACTGCATCGTAATCCGCGTTGGTCTTTTCGTTAATGATCGCAATGACTCTGGACAAAGTGTATTCAAAAGGGAGCTCCAGTAGCGGGAGTCCATGCTTATCAGCAAGCTCGATCATATTCTGCGGGATAGCATCGAAATATCGCTTCATTTTGATGCAGAGTCCTGCACAGTTATTCTCCACCAGCTCATGAATGAATTTATTTTGCAGCTCCGTGCTGTCTTTGAAGATATATCCGGTGGATAAAAGCAGCTCGTTCGAGGTCAGCCAGTCAAATACGTCCGGATTCTCGATGATATTAACTACGGAGATTTGATTGTTTAGGCCAGAATGCCCCGCAACGATCTTTATGCCTTCGATGGATTTGATTTGTAAGATATCTTTTATCGTTAGCATCAATTCACACCTCTCATCTTCGCCCATTGTGCAATGTGCATAGTGATTACTTGTTGTTTTTAGTGTTCTTGTATGATGACCCCCAGTGTACGGAGGACTACAATAAGGGTGTCAGGTAACGTTTATCCGTTAAACTGTGATATATTTCACAAAAATATCCTTTTTCACACAGAAAGCAGCTCAATCTTCATCATTCTTGGAATTTTATGAACTGAGTGTAACATCTTCTATCATTCATCATCAACCGTTACGGTTTTTTTATGAGAACGCTTTCTATATAGGATAACCTGACAGTAAGTGACCAAACCATTATCTACTTCCTTCTCAAGGGGGCGATCAAACGGAGCATTCTCAGAGCAAGTGTACCTCTTATTTAAAAGCTGGGATATCCAGTGATAGCGCGTTCTTTCATCGGATTCGAGAATCAAGATTTTTCGGAAATGTACACAGCATATTTGAGCGGACGATAAATGTAAGGTGCAAGGCAACTGATGAATTATATACCATTGCGAGCAGTAGGATAGATAATGCGCCTAATACTTTGATCACAGAGGTTAGTAGTTTTTCGGATCTTGGACTGGTTGTGGGAGATGAAGTTTTTGCGGAGAATGATCAATTATATATTGGCACTAAGCTTTCAATATCGATCAAGGAACTGACAGTTTGGCAGAGCTCTTTATCTATTTTTCCAATAGAAGTAAAGACGCTAAGAGATAATTTGGCTGCGGCAAGGGCTTATATCAATAGCTATGGAAAACCAGGCGGTATGAAGCAGTTTGCGGGTTCTAGCAGCTTTGAGAGAGAAACGATGCGGCTGCTGGAAGAGCGATCTTCAGGTCTTCTCAATGCCTTGGCGAATGACAGCATGGAAGAGGCTACTCATTATGCAATTCGACTAATGGGGTTAGGCTCAGGGCTGACTCCGTCGGGAGATGATTTTTTAGTTGGATTGTTTGCTGCGATCCATCTGCCTCAGAGTCCTATTAGTAAATATCAGCCGTGGTGCAGGGAAGTTGTGAACGAAGCAGCTGAATTAACGAATGAAATAAGCTATATGGCTCTGAAAAAAGCGGCTTGGGGTCAGGTGAGAGAGTTAATGGGTCAGATGCTGCATTCGCTCATGTATGAGAGTAAGGAAAATATGCTTCTTGGCTTATCGGCAGTGCTGGATATAGGTTCTTCTTCCGGAACAGATATTGCCTTGGGGATCATTAGCGGTTTGAATCTTAATCTAGAACAACGTTGGAGGTAAGATATGTCGACTAAAATAGTAATTAAAAGAAACACATACTTTGATTCCGTCTCGCTCATGTCGTTGTCGACCAAAGCGAATCAAATAGAGGGTGTCGAACAAGCTTTTATCGCAATGGCTACTCAAATGAATAAAGAGGTATTAGCGAATGTAGGGCTGATAACCCCTGAGCTAGAGGAAGCTAAGAATAGTGACCTGATGATCGTAATCAAAGCAGCATCCCCTGAGCTGGCTGAAGTTGCCTTTGAAGCAATCGAAGAGCTGTTTATTAAAAAAGACAGTGCAGTTGGCGGTACAGCGCTTAAATATCCAACAATTGAGTCGGCAGTGAAGAATATGACAGCAGCTAATCTTGCAGTGATTTCAGTCAACGGAGCGTATGCAGCCAGAGAAGCAAGAAAAGCGCTGGAGAATAATCTCCATGTCATGATGTTCAGTGACAACGTAAGCGTAGAAGACGAAATTGAATTAAAAAAAATAGCACATGAGCGTGGATTGCTGATGATGGGGCCGGATTGCGGAACCGCGATCATTGGAAATATGGCCTTATGTTTTGCCAATAAGGTTCGTAAAGGCAATATCGGCATCGTGGGTGCATCCGGCACAGGAAGTCAGGAAATCAGCGTGCGGATTCACGATTTTGGCGGAGGCATCTCACAGTTGATTGGCACAGGCGGCAGAGACCTAAGTGAACGTGTCGGCGGAGTAATGATGCTTGATGCTATGAAAGCGCTTAACGAAGACGAAGCCACTAAGGTCATTGTGTTGATTTCCAAGCCACCCGCCAAAAGTGTGGAACAAAAAGTGCTGAATGAAATCAAAAATATGCATAAGCCTGTCGTGGTCTGCTTTATCGGAGGAACGGAGGAAGCTGTTCTGGAAGCAGGTGGACATTTTGCCAAAACAACCAAAGAGGCCGCGCTAAAGGCGGTAATTCTATCCGGCATTGATGAGAGTCAAATTGACAAGCATCCGCTAAACCTTCCGCTGATTGAGGAGATTAAGGTCAAGCTGAAGCCAGAACAGAAGTATATTCGCGGGTTATTCTGCGGCGGTACTTTATGTGATGAAGCAATGTATCTAGCGATGGAGAAATACGACGATGTCTATAGCAACATTCCAAAAGATCCGGAATATCAGCTGGGTGATATCCATATCAGCCAAGCGCATACGTTTATTGACTTTGGGGATGATGGGTTCACTAACGGCAAACCACATCCGATGATTGATCCTTCTTCACGGATTGCCAGATTCAAGCAGGAAGCAAAGGACCCGGCGGTGGGCGTGATCATTATGGATTTTGTATTAGGCTATGGATCGCATGAGGATCCAGTAGGTGTTATGGTGCCTGCAATTATTGAGGCTAAGCAAGCAGCGGAACAAGAAGGCAGACATTTGGAGATTGTCGGCTATGTACTTGGAACCGATCTGGATACACCTTCCGTCCAAGAACAGCTTGATAAGCTGGTATCCGCGGGCGTTACCTATGCAAGCAGTAATACGAATGCAGGACTTCTTGCCAGAGGTTTTGTAGAGAAGGGAGTATAACATGAGCAGAATCAATGAGTTATTTAAGAGTGAACTTCACGTTATCAATGTCGGCCTAGAAATGTTCAAGGATGATATCCTGAAGCAAAAAGGCAACGTAACCCATCTGGAATGGAAGCCACCTGGTGGAGGTAAGCCCGAATTAATTGCCGCACTGGATGCGTTAGAGCAAGAGGGGATTGCTGCAAAGATTGAGGCTGCCAACAAGCTGGCTGTAGAGCGAATCGTGAATTCACAACCGGTATTGGTTGGTTTTGATCAAGCGATCAATGTCGTACCAGGGATGACTAAGACTACGATATTACATGCAGGGCCTCCGATTACCTGGGATAAGATGAGTGGTCCCATGAAAGGTGCAGTTACCGGCGCTTTGGTCTTTGAGGGCTTGGCGAAGGATCTGGATGAAGCTGCCGAACTAGCGGCATCAGGTGAGATTACGTTCTCCCCTTGTCACGAGCATAATTGTGTGGGTTCCATGGCAGGGGTAACCTCAGCCTCTATGTTCATGCACATTGTAGAGAATAAAACGTATGGCAACATCGCTTATACGAACCTTAGTGAGCAACTGTCGAAAATCTTGCGGATGGGTGCAAACGATGAAACGGTCGTTGCCCGTTTGATCTGGATGAGAGATGTGCTTGGACCGATGCTGCGTGAGGCGATGAAGTTCTCTGAGAACGGCATTGATCTACGGCTCATGTTATCACAGGCGCTCCATATGGGAGATGAATGCCATAACCGCAACAACGCTGGAACGACTCTTTTGATTCAGGCATTAACGCCGCTTATCCTGAGAACGGATTTTACTAATGAGCAGAAAATCGAAGTGTTCGATTTTGTGGCAATGAGTGATTATTTCTCCGGACCAACCTGGATGGCTCTTTGTAAATGTGCGCTTGATGCTGCCCATGGCATCGAGCATAGCACCATCGTAACAACGATGGCCCGCAATGGCGTGGAATTCGGTATTCGTGTCAGTGGAATGCCAGGCAATACCTGGTTTACCGGCCCTGCGCAAAAGGTTGTCGGACCGATGTTTGCAGGGTATAAGCCGGAAGATTCGGGACTCGATATCGGTGACAGTGCGATTACCGAAACGTATGGTATAGGTGGCTTCGCCATGGCAACCGCGCCGGCGATTGTAGCATTAGTTGGGGGAACCGTAGATGATGCCATGAACTATTCTGTGAAAATGAAGGAAATTACTACGACGGAGAATCCAAATGTGACGATTCCTTTGTTGAACTTCCGCGGAATTCCTACTGGAATCGATATTCGTAAAGTGGGTCAAACCAGCATTATGCCAGTGATCAACACGGCTATTGCCCATAAGGATCCAGGCATCGGAATGATTGGAGCCGGAATCACTCATCCTCCAATCGAGTGTTTCGAGCAAGCCATTCTCGCTTTTAGCCAGAGCATGCATTCATAGAACCACCCGCCCTTCAGGCCTATTCAAGGGCCTGAGGGCTTCATAAGCCATTGGTATGTAAGCGCTAACGATCTAGGGGGAGATTTATTATGGATCAAGTATTTATGAAGATGTTCTGGAAAAAGGGAGATTGGGCCGCGTTTTTCGGGCTGCTTGCTAACAATTTAACCAATCTGCTTACGATGATTTCATTGTTAATTTTTGTAGTAGGGTTTCCGGAAGGTATGGTTTACGGCAGAGTCGTTCCTGCGTTTGGACTCGCGATTTTTATCGCAAGTATTGCTTATGGCTGGTTTGGATATCAGCTAGCCAAAAAAACAGGCCGAACGGATATAACCGCATTACCTTCAGGACCTAGTGCTCCATCGATTTTTACGGTAACTTTTCTAGTGTTAATTCCCGTATTTAGAGAAACCAATGATGCATCATTTGCGCTGCAAATTGGTCTCGTATGGTGCCTGTTCGAAGCTTTGATCCTTATTGTCGGCTCATTTCTGGGAGATGTGCTGCGTAAGGTTATTCCAAGAACTGTACTTTTATCTTGTTTATCTGGACTTGGATTGTTATTGCTGGCTATGAACCCGATGCTGCAATCCTTCGAAACACCAGTGGTTGCTTTTGTTGTACTTGTGATCATCTTTATTAACTGGTTTGGCAAATCGCCGATATTCAAAAAAATTCCTACAGGATTCCTGCTGCTGATTGCTGGAACCGCGCTGGCTTGGATATTCGGCTTGCAGAATCCAGAAGCGATCACAACGGCTCTTTCAACACTGGGGTTTAATCCACCTGAGGTGCATATTACCAGCTTAATTCAAGGGATTCCGCATGCCTTGCCATACCTGGCTTCTGCAATTCCATTGGGACTGGCGAATTATATTTTTGACCTTGAAAATATTGAGAGCGCACATGCTGCGGGAGATCCTTATAACACTCGTAACGTCATGCTAACGAACGGGGTTGCTTCAAGTATTGGTGCTTTTACAGGTAATCCGTTCCCGGTAACTGTGTACATTGGTCATGCAGGCTGGAAATCTATTGGGGCTGGACTTGGTTATACCATAGCTTCTGGTTTCTCCATGTTAATTATTTGTCTCTTTGGCATAGGGGCACTGCTGTTGTCTATCATACCTGTTGTGGCGATTGTTCCGATTCTGGTCTATGTCGGGGTCGTTACGGCGAATCAGGTGGTTTGAGAGACACCTAAAAATGAAGTGCCCGTTATCTTTATCACCTTGTTCCCATGGATTGCTAACTGGGCTTTAACGCTTGCGAACAACATTTTTAATGCGGCTGAAACTTCGGCTTCTAAGGTGGGGATTGATCTCTTATTAAGTAAAGGGGTTTATTACAACGGCCTGATGCATTTAGGAAATGGTGCACCGCTTAGCAGCTTGATTTGGGGTTCCATCACTATTTTCTCTATCCTGAATAAACCACTGCGGGCTGCTGTCTTTGCTGTAATCGCGTCTGGTCTATCTTTATTTGGGATCATTCACGCGCCGACTGTTGGATTTGCTCAAGCTTCACTTATGCCGTTCGTATACGCCTATTTGATGGTTGCAGGATTATTTGTTTATAAGCATTTTTCAGACCTTCGTGACCCAGCGAACAAGCTGCAATCCGAATAAATAATTGATAAAAAGAAATAGGAGAGCTAAAGCCATGACTAATCAAACTCTGTCAGAAGATTTAATTCAAGCAGCGGATCGCGGGGATTTAGCTGCCGTAGAACAGCTTTTAGCTCGTGGTGCCGATGTTCATCATAAGGATGCCAGTGGTCGTACTGCGCTGATGGCGGCAACGCAAAAAAATCATATTCCTCTCGCTCAAAAGCTGATTGAAGCAGGCAGTGACGTGAATGCAAGAGATATCACTATGTTATCACCCTACCTGTGTGCCGGTGCCAATGGATTTCATGAGATTCTGTCTTTAACTCTTGCCGCAGGTGCGGATACAACCAGTGTAAATCGTTTTGGGGGAACTACACTGCTCCCCTCCAGCGAGAAGGGGTATCTAAGAACTGTTCAGAAATGCCTGGAAGCAGGTGTTGCAGTTAACCATATGAACAATCTGGGATGGTCTGCCTTGTTGGAGGCAGTAATTCTCGGGAATGGTGGCCGTTTATACTCTGATATTATTCAGTTGTTGGTGGATGCTGGAGCGGATGTTCAATTGCCGGATCGTGACGGCAAATCATCGTTGCAGCATGCAGAAGAGCTGGCACAGGAGAGGGTCATCCGTATTCTCAAAAAAGAAAAGCTAACGATTCATCCAAGTATTCAAAGCGCTCAAGAGCTAGCTCGGGCAGAGGATTTCCGGAAAGCAAGTTTGGTTATGGAACATGCAATGCAAGAGGACAGTAATAATTCAGACTTCTATTACTATAAAGGATACTTCTTAGGGGAACTCGGGAGATATGGGGAAGCTTTGGCAGCCTATCAACAGGCACTTACTATCGAACCGGATGACCTTGATTTCTATTTCTATACCGCAAATGCCTACCGAATGATGAAGCGATCCGAGCAAGCGTTAGCAGAGTATGATAAAGCGATAGAACGCGATCCTGGCGAAAGCTTCTTCCGCTATCATAAATCCAATTATTTAAGAGAGTTGGGCAGGCATGAGGAAGCGGTTAAAGTTATGGATCAGCTTCTGGAACAGCAGCCTGAACGGTATGATTTCTCGTTTCATAAGGCGAACAGCTTGAGATCACTTGGCCGGCATCAAGAGGCAGTTGAGGCGATTGAGAACGCAATTGCTAACGATCCGAGCAATCCTTTATATCATCATCATAAGGCACAGTCACTTGGTTTACTTGGTGATCATGAAATGGCCATTCAAGAAATAGATATTGCTATCAGCTATAATCCTGCCAATCCGGATTTTCACTTCGCGAAGGAACAATTTCAGCTGGCCCTTAAACGCTAATAAATGAGGATCAACTGATCCGTCAGGAGGAATGGAATGAGTAAATTTATAGTTGTAGCCATTGGCGGTAATTCATTGGTGAAAGACAATGGCCGCGATTCTATAGAGGATCAGTCTGAGGCAGTACGTGAAATTGCTGTCAATATCGCTGATCTGGTGCAAGCAGGCAACGATGTGGTGGTTACTCACGGCAACGGTCCACAGGTTGGATTCGAGCTGAGACGAAGCGAGGTGGCTTCGGAAGTCACTGGAATGGATGTTACTCCGCTGGTCAATTGCGTGGCGGGCACGCAAGGGGGCATAGGCTATTTAATTCAGCAGGCCTTAACAAATGAATTCATTCATCGCAGATTAGACAAAAAGGTTGCCACAGTCATTACTCAGGTCGAGGTTAGCAAAAATGATCCGAATTTTCAGTCTCCCTCGAAACCAGTGGGCTCCTTCTTCACGCTTGAGCAAGCAGAGGAGATGAAGCGTGCCAAGCCAGATTGGGTCATCATTGAGGATTCAGGTCGAGGTTACCGCCGTGTTGTTCCATCGCCTAAGCCGATTGATATCGTTGAAAAAGACGTCATTAAATCACTCATTGAGACGGGTTATGTGGTAATCGCTGTTGGCGGAGGCGGGATTCCTGTGATCAAAACCGAAAATAATACCTACGAAGGTATCGATGCGGTCATTGACAAAGACTTTGCTACAAGTCTGCTGGCCGAACAGATCGATGCAGAATCTCTTATCATTACAACAGGAGTTCCTCAGGTATGTGTGAATTTCGGTACGCCTGAGCAGAAGGCTCTTGAAGAAGTTACAGCGGCAGAAATGTTGGTATATGCGGAGCAGGGTCATTTTCCTGCTGGCAGTATGCAGCCTAAAATTGAAGCAAGTCTTGGCTTTTTGAAAAAAGAGGGACGTAGAGTTATCATTACCAATCCGGAAAATATGAAAGCTGCGATGAGCCAACAGGCTGGCACACATATTGTAAATTAATAGGATCTAATTTATCTCATCATTTCATGGAGACCGCCACTGATCTAAATCAGGGCGGTTTTTTGACATATTCATGAATTGTTATCTAACTGTTGCTTTCAGATGGCCATATTCTGGTGAATAAAAGGAAGATAAGAGGTAAAACTATGTCCACTATAGAGAAAAAAATACATTAAAATGCGGGGGTAAAAGATGATATCGAATAAAGGAACAACACAACGTTTTACCAGGGCTACAATTCTTTGTTGTATTTGTGCATGTACGGTATTGCTAAGTGGTTGCACTAAAGCAGCGGATGAGACTCAAGTGCCTACTCCAACAGCTCAAGTAGAAACTGCAGCACCTTCTGCAGAAGCAACTACACCTGTACCTACAAATAACGCAACAGATCAACCCCTAACATCTGCGTCACCCGGCTCAAATACTGGGAAACTTCCAGAGGGGGTTAGCATTCAGAGAGTTATCAAGGATGTTTCGTTAAAAGATAACTATCATAAAAAGGTTGAGCTGCTAACTGACGGAGGCAAGCGGGTCACCATCACAGATCCGAATCAAAAGATTGTTTTGCAGCAGATTGAATATGACGGAAGGATCACTGCGGTTAAGGGTAAGCAGGTTACTGTTCAAGTGGAGGGCGGTAAAGAGCAAACCTTAACGATTCCTGATCATATAGTCATTGAAGATGAAGACAAGCTCGGATTGAACAATGGCGTTGAAATCGAGTGGACGGTAAATGCAGACGGACAAATCGAAAGTGTGGAACTGGACGATTAAAAAATTACCGAGGTGAGCTGGATGAAATTTCTAATCGTACTTGGTAGTATTCTTGTTCCCATTGTTATGCTGATGTTACAGGGGAAATCGATAAAGTGGCGTATGGTTTTCAATGTTGTTTCGGTCTTAAGTACGATTATCTTTGGAAATATTTCTGCCTTGGCAATTTACGAAATATTAAGAGATCATGCTGTATTTATGACCTCGATCCATGCGATATTTTTAAATCCAATGTTTCTTATTACCGGAGTCTATCTTGGCGTTTATTTAATTTATCGGTTGATGATAATTTCGTATGACGAGGTTTATATGTGATCGGTGCAATACAAATAGGGATGTTCCTGCGAAGGACACCCCTATTTGTGTTGTTAACAGGACGGGGGGTTAAGAGGACTTTCCTACAACGTTTGTTCCGCTCTTCGTGATCTTGTAGGTGATGATATCACCATTCCAGAAGTGGAACTTCAGGATTACCTCGCCGTCTTTAACATCTTTAAAGAACGCGGGAAGCAGCTTGATTTCTTTAGTGTTATAAGAAGGTGAGAAGGTATTGCCGAATTCCTTAAATGGAGTCCAGTCCTGCGGACCTGCATTGCCACCAGCGGTATATACAGCTTCCATTGTGGCAAGCTGGTTACCATTAAAGGTGGTCGGAATGGCAAAGGATTCAGTCGTGCCTTTTGCATCGCTTAATTTAGCTGTGTCATACACAATCACCTTAAGTCTCCACGCAACACCCTTGTTGAATTTCAGAGTCAGCACGGCATTTTCACCGTATTTTTGGGAAGCTGTGAGCTTTTTAAGTTGGCTGGCTTTGAGGATGAGCTCCTCACCATTTAAGGTGTAATCTTTACCTTTGGTCAGATACTTTCCGTTGGCACTAATGGTGGTTAGCTTATTTCCGTTCAGGTTCAGCTTAACCTTGGTATCTTTGATTTGTGCACCTTTTTTTAGGTAGACCAAATCGCTTTCGGTGCTGGAGGAACGCTCCTTCAGACCAGACATTAATACATTGTGGAGTTCAGGGTCAGACCACTTATAAGTTTTACGGTTGAAATGCTGCCCGTTATCCCAGAGCATGGAAGTCATTTTCTTTTCTTTCAAATAATAAGTCAGATACTCGAAGAATTTAAGCTTCTCGCCCTGTTCAATCACACCCGTGTCTTTATCGAAACCTAATAAACCAAATTCGCCGACGATGACAGGGATGCCTTTAGCTACAAATGTATTGTAAACGTTATCAAAAGTTTGAGTGATATCATTTTTTGTATCTTTTTCAAATGTGGTGTAGCCGGCAATGTTCACACTAAACGGCCAGAAGCCATAGAAGTGAACGGTCGCAATAATATTTGGATCGTTCAGAGCCGTAATCGTCTTATAGAGATGATCCATTCTTGTTTGCGTAGGTGAAGACTCTAATGAAGGTAATACAAGTGGGCGGAGGTCGTTTTTCCCACCGGATTTCCGCACGATTTGATAGAAAGAGTTATTAAGTTCAGTAAGCATTTGCTCCATTTTTGCTTCGTCTGTGCTTCCACCATCGGTGAATCGAGGTTCATTTATGCTCTCGAACATCAGCTTATCGGATTTGTCCTTGAAGCGATCGGCAATTTGAGTCCAGGCTGCATTATAACGTGCCAGCGTTTCATCGTGTTTTTCTTCCATATGGCTTACCCATAGCCAGGAATCATGGTGGACATTAATCATGACATAAAGCTTGGCGTCCAGTGCCCAGCCGACAACTTCTTCCACACGGTCGAGGTAGGCCTTTTCTAGGGTATAGTCTGGTGCCGCACCCATGTGAGTATCCCAGGTCACAGGAATCCGAATGCTTTTATAGCCTTGAGCGGCGATCTTTTTAATAAGATCTTGGGTCACACGTGGATTGCCCCAGGAGGTTTCATCCTCACCTGTAGCATCTAAAGTATTGCCAAGGTTCCATCCGGGCTGCATTTCGTCTACATAGGATTGGATCTTACTCTTTGGCGCTGCCTTAGCTTGTTGCTCGTCCTTAGTTGCAGCTGCGGCCATGGATGAGAACAGAGAGAGCAGAAGAGCGGTGACAAGTGTCAATGATAAGAAGGATTTCTGGATTCGCGTAGTCATTGAATTCTCCTTTGTGAGATAAATTTAGGATGCTTGGACCTGGCTTTGACGCTGTACTTGGTGGTTAAATGAACGCAAACACCTCCAGTTTTATTTTGTAAACGCTTTCTGAATATACCCTAACATAGAATACACTTAGCGAGTACCTTACTAATTTGTGGTAAATTCATATAAGAATTAGTGATTTAAATTAATTTGCCCCACAGTTGGATAAAGAAATTATTTGAATAACCCTACTCGTAGAAATTGGTTATTCAATAGGATTATCTCTAGCTGCCCGTTATACAAAAAAGAAATATAACATGACAAAAGCATATATATTAGTTATGATGAAGCATGAAAATTTAAAATTAGAAATAGGTGCCAACTATGAATGTTGCGGAAGTACAATCATAGATTGGTTAAATGGAAAGCGGGTGTGAATCCCGCGCGGTCCCGCCGCTGTGAAAGAGGAGTCCTTGCAAAATGCCACTGGGAAACTGGGAAGGCAGCAAGGGTGATGATACTTGAGCCAGAATATCTGCCTTTTTCTGTTACACCATCAAACTCTACGATCGATAGAGAGGTGCTTGAATAGTGTTTGCCAGCTATTATTGTGGTTCACTATCTTAACCTCTTGACGTTTATGTTGAGTGGTTTTTTTGTGGTTATGAGAAAGTTTATTCTGTTTTTTATCATAGGTATGAAGGGAAGGGTTATGGAAAAATGAAGAAAAATAAGTTTTTAGCGTGGTTACTTATTGTAGCTGTATTTATTACGACATTCTCTACAAGTGTAATCCCGGCTCAAGCAGATGGAGCAAGCTCTACCCTTAAAGGGTATGTATCTGTATCCGTAGAGAAATTCACCTTAGGCCAAGGGTATATTAAGGAACCTATTAAAGTTCCGATTTATGAAGGCGATAATGGCGCATCTTTAATAACACGTGCGCTAGGTGATGGGAATTATAGATATTTAGGAAATATAGATAGTGGTTTTTATTTATCAGAAGTTAAAGATAGTGGCAGAAGCGAAGTCAATATTCCACAATATATTTTAGATATGATTTCAGCCGATGGGAATACAGTCGGCACTAAAGCAGACCCAGATTGGTTAAGTCAGTTTGACTACACCTCCATGTCGGGTTGGATGTATGCAGTAAATAATGTGTTTCCTCCGTTTGGGATGACCGATTATAAGCCTCAAGACGGTGACATCATTCGAACTCAGTTCACCACTTATGGCTATGGTTCTGATCTTGGCGGCTGGGGGGAAATCCCAGTTCAACTTGCCAATAAGGATGCTTTAACTGCGGAAATCGCCGAGATTAATAGTGCCCCTAATAAAGAAACTATTTTGGACAGACCAGTAGTGCAATCGGCAGTTTATGAAGCCTATTCCGTGCTCGAAAACATGGCAAGCTCTCAAATAAGTGTAGATCATGCGCTTGTCGGTCTTAATAATGCATTAGACATTGAACCCCCTGTTATTACAGTAAGTGGCATACAAGATAAACAGGAAGTATCCAATAAAGAAATAAGCTTCAAAGTAGCTGTCACAGACAATGTATATAGTGACATTACTCCAGAAGTGAAGCTGAATGGAGTTACTTTATCACCCGCAAATGGGGAGTACAAAGCTACTCTGAATTCAGGCATTAATGCAATTGCTGTAACGGCTCTTGACGGAGCTGGAAACAAAACAAATGTAACTTATCAGGTTACTTACAAACTGGAAACTACAGTTGCCGTCAAACAACAGTTAGATAAAAACCTTGCTTATATTTTAAATACTGTAAAGAATCCAACGTTTGGAACAGGCAGCGGAGAATGGTCGATCCTTTCTCTGGCACGGGCGAACTATACAGTACCTAACGGTTATTATGATCTCTATTACAATAATGTAGCTACGAAAATAGCATCAATCATTAAAGAGGATGGAAAACTCGACGCCAATAAAAGCACAGAGAATTCCAGAGCGATTCTAGGACTTACCTCTATCGGAAAAGATATCACAAATGTTGCGGGATATGATCTGAGAAAAGCACTCGCTGATTATCAATATATCCAAAAGCAAGGCAATAATGGTCCGATTTTTGCTCTGATTGCGCTAGATAGCCATAACTATGAGATTCCTGTAGTTGATGGAGTTACAGAACAGACCACAAGAGAAAAACTAGTTCAGTATATTTTAGATAAAGAGGTTAAAAAAGGTACAGCAGAAGCTGGTGGCTGGGCATTAGGCGTAACCAAAGCCGATGTCGATATGACTGCGATGGCGATGCAAGCTCTTGCACCTTATTATGCAACCCGTGATGATGTAAAAGCTGCCGTGGATCGGGCCATCCAATGGCTGTCCGATAACCAAAACAATCAAGGCGGATTTACAAGCTGGGGAAGCACTAGCAGCGAGAGTATCTCGCAGGTAATTGTAGCCTTAACTGGTGTAGGCGTAGATCCGCACACTGACGCTAGATTTGTTAAAAGTGGAAATTCGCTTATTGATGCATTACTTAGCTTTGCTGCACCTGAGGGTGGATTTAAGCATATCCTCACAGGCAAAGTAGACAATATGGCAACGGACCAAGGTACGTATGCTCTTGTGTCCTATGATCGTCTGCTCAATCATAGCAACCGTCTCTTTGATATGAATGATGTGCAATTAGAACAACCTACTGCTGTTGTAGCCAAACAACAATTAAATAAAAGCCTTGCCTATATTCTAAACACTGTAAAGACCCCGTCGTTTGGAACAGGCAGCGGAGAATGGTCGATCCTTTCTCTGGCACGGGCGAACTATACAGTACCTAACGGTTATTATGATCTCTATTACAATAATGTAGCTACGAAAATAGCATCAATCATTAAAGAGGATGGAAAACTCGACGCCAATAAAAGCACAGAGAATTCCAGAGCGATTCTAGGACTTACCTCTATCGGAAAAGATATCACAAATGTTGCGGGATATGATCTGAGAAAAGCACTCGCTGATTATCAATATATCCAAAAGCAAGGCAATAATGGTCCGATTTTTGCTCTGATCGCGTTAGATAGCCATAACTATGAGATCCCTGTAGTTGATGGAGTTACAGAACAGACCACAAGAGAAAAACTAGTTCAGTACATTTTAGATAAAGAGGTTAAAAAAGGTACAGCAGAAGCTGGTGGCTGGGCATTAGGCGTAACCAAAGCCGATGTCGATATGACTGCGATGGCGATGCAAGCTCTTGCACCTTATTATGCAACCCGTGATGATGTAAAAGCTGCCGTGGATCGGGCCATCCAATGGCTGTCCGATAACCAAAACAATCAAGGCGGATTTACAAGCTGGGGAAGCACTAGCAGCGAGAGTATCTCGCAGGTAATTGTAGCCTTAACTGGTGTAGGTGTAGATCCGCACACTGACGCTAGATTTGTTAAAAGTGGAAATTCGCTTATTGATGCATTACTTAGCTTTGCTGCACCTGAGGGTGGATTTAAGCATATCCTCACAGGCAAAGTAGACAATATGGCAACGGACCAAGGTACGTATGCACTTGTGTCCTATGATCGTCTGATCAATCATAGCAACCGTCTCTTTGATATGAATGATGTGAAACTGGAACAACCAGAAGAACCGGGGCCTGGGCAACCAGAGGGTCCGAAAGAACTTCCGTTACCTTCTGGGGAGAACCCGAAAGTTGAAATCCCAAATGACGCTAATGATTATATCGTTCCGATCAGCACTGGAGATAGCAACAAAGAAATCACAGTAGCTATTTCGGAAGAAAATCAATCGAAGGTTAGTGTCAATTTACCAAGTAACAGCGACCTTCCTCAGATAGAGGCCATAAAAGGTAACGTATCTGTAGTCATTCCTAAGGGTGCAAAAGTTACAAGTGGGGATGCCTCTGCGATTGAACTGATTTCAGCTTTAACCGGTGCAGAATCTGCACTAAAAGATAGTGTGAATCAGATTATTCCTGGGGACAAGAAGCTTGATAACATTCTTCAAGCATTTTCCATGGGTGGTAGTGCAAGAGTAGAATTCAGTCAATTTATTACGTTAACCTTTAAGGACCTTAAAGGAAAAGAAGCTGCTTATATTCAAAATGGCACCCCTCATGCCATTCAAAAATTTGCAAGTGATGACTTAGGTTTTGCAAGCGGTAAGTCTGAGTATGCCTATGATAGTGGAAATGACTTAATTGTAAAAACCAATCACTTCACTGACTACATTGCGTATGCTTCCAGTGCAGTACAAACACCTGGCGGCGACGGTGGTAATGGTAATGGCGACGGTGGTAGCGGAAATGGTGAAGGAAATGGCGGCAACAATGGTGGCAACAATGGTGGCGAAACCACTCCATCGAAACCATATGTAACCCTGTCCGTGGATAAGCTTACAATTAATAAGGGATATGTTGTTCCATCTGTACAGGTAGAGCTCCAATCTGGTGACACGGTGTGGTCTGTACTAAAAAGAACATTAGATAGCCGCGGTATCGAATATCGAGATTCTTGGAGCGGTAAATATGGAAGTGTGTATGTAGAATCGATCGCAGGCGATGGAGAATTTGACCATGGCAGCGGCAGTGGATGGATGTATAATGTGAATGGAGTCTATCCTGATTATGGTGCATCTTCATATAAACTAAGTGCCGGGGAAAGAATTCAGTGGCGTTATACTACGAATTTGGGTGTGGATCTAAATGCACCGATACCAACTACAAGCCCTACTCCAACCCCAACGCCTAAGCCTGGTGCTACTCCTGCTCCTGGTGGGGGAGCTAATCCGGAAGCCGGCGTTGATCCAAATGTGAGTCCATCTCCAACAGTGACTCCTAAGGATCCTAACCAGACAAATGATATTAAACAACTGTATACAGATGCTGATAAGATCTCTTCCTGGGCTTATTCAGCGATTGAAACAGCTACAGTAAAAGGATATATCCAAGGTAATAATGGTCAGGTGAATCCGAAAGCTTATATCACAAGAGCGGAGTTCACTAAGATTCTGGTTTCTGCATTAGAACTTGATATTAAGAGTGATAAAGGTATTACCTATAAGGATGTCGCTCTAGGCGATTGGTTCTATCCATATGTGAATGCTGCGCATAAGGCAGGTCTAATCACAGGCTTTAATAATGAATTTAAGCCAAATGACAAGATTACTCGTGAGCAGATGGCAGCAATTATCGTCAGAGCATTGGCCATCCCGGCGACGAAGCCAGGAACAGCGATTAAAGATATCAACACCGTATCGGCATGGGCCAAAGCAGATGTAGAGACCGTTGTTGCGACTGGTTTGATGTTAGGTGATGATAATCAATTTAAACCTAAAGAGCTTGTAACTAGAGAAATGGCGGCTGTTGTAGCTACTAGAACCCATGATTATAAGAGTGGGAACAAAGTGGTTAGTCCGACTATTCAGAATAAAGCAGTTAGTTCTTATATTCAGAACACAGCTGCCTTTTTGCAAAAAACAGTAACAAACCCGGTTATCTCCTCGGTTGGCGGGGACTGGACAGTGTTCGGGCTGGCACGTTCAGGCGTGAAGGTTCCAGATAGTTATTACACTAAGTACTACGCGAATGTAGAAGCAACTCTTAAAGAAAAAGCTGGGAAGCTGCATAGCGTAAAATATACGGAATATGATAGAGTTATTTTGGCATTAACTTCAATCAACAAAAATATTGATAAAGTGGCGGGTTATAACCTACTGGAACCGCTCGCGGATTTTGATACTGTAATTAAGCAAGGTATTAATGGACCTGTGTTTGCTCTCATTGCACTGGACAGTAATCATTACGACATTCCAGTGGTTAAGGGTGTAAAGACGCAGACGACTAGAGAGCTGCTCATTGATTATATTTTGGGCAGAGAGATCAGCGGCGGTGGATGGGCACTAGGCAGTAATGCTACAGCGGCTGATCCAGATATCACGGGGATGGTCATTCAAGGCTTAACGCCTTATTACAAAACCAACGCCAAAGTAACAGCTGCTGTGGACCGGGGGATTGCTTGGTTATCCAAAACACAGACTGCAGACGGTGGTTTTGCAAGCTGGGAATCTACAAATTCCGAAAGCATCGCTCAGGTGATTGTAGCTTTAACTGGCCTTGGTATTGACCCGCATAAGGATTCCAGATTTATTAAAAATGGACATTCCGCAGTAGACGCATTGCTTAGTTTTGCTGCACCTGAAGGTGGCTTTTATCACGTGAAGCAGGGTGGAGTAGGCAATGGAGGCGCGCAACCAGGAGAAGTAGATCTTATGGCTACGGATCAGGCGATGTATGCACTGGTTTCCTATGATCGGCTCGTTAATGGCCAGACACGTCTTTATGATATGACTGACGTCAAATAGAATTTTATTTAGAGAGATAAGCAAGGGTAGCGTGTATACCCTTGCTTATTATTTAAGGTGGGACTAGAGAAATGAACAAGAAGAAATGGTTAACCGCGATACTAATCATAGGTGTATTGGCTATCGCCTTCTTTTGGGGCGGGGATTACCAGAAGAGCCCAAACAAGGTCGCAAATAGTAGCGTTGAGACACAGGTTATAGAGCCAGAGAACACTGCTTCCGCAACAAATGATGATGTTGAACCCACTGAGGCAATCGCTACCGAGACAACAGAGATAACACCGTCAGCTACGCCAAGTGAAACAGCTAAGCCCATTGAAACCCTAAAACCAAATGAATCGGCAACACCAACGGAAGCTGTAACACCAACAGGAACTGCAGCACCAACAGAAGTTGTAACACCGGTCGCAACAACAAAACCTGCTGCAACGAAGCAACCGACCGCAACGCCGAAAGCGGCTAAAACGTCCGTGCCGGAAACGAAAGCGACGGCAAAACCCGTAACAAAACCTGATTCAAAAGTAGCGACAACAGAAACCAAGCAGGAACCGAAAAAGGATAAATTTCTTACCGATCCAGTGCCAAGCGGGAAACCTAAACCAGTGGAATGGCAAGATGCAACGGTAGATAAGAAGAAGCAATTAACGGCTACCTTGTCCGTCTCAGCGGCAACAATTTTAGATAACATGGATATTTTTAATCAGGATAAGCTTGAAGTATTGCCGGCAGATGGTATCATTTATAAAGCGCAGAAGGTAACTTTTTATGAAGGTGAGTCTGTGTTTGATGTTTTACTAAGAGAAATGAAAAAGAATAAAATCCATATGGAATTCAGTATGACGCCGATCTATAACAGTAATTATATTGAAGGTATAAATAATCTGTATGAATTCGATGCTGGAGAGCTCAGTGGATGGATGTACAAAGTAAATGGCTGGTTCCCTAACTACGGCAGTAGCCGCTATGTTCTCAAAGATGGCGATGTCATTGATTGGGTATACACTTGTGATCTAGGTCGAGATGTGGGTGGTTATGTAGCCACAGGAGGAGCTCAGAAATAATGAAGGATAGCTTTTCTACCTTTCATCCGTTTGTGAATTTTCTATATTTTGTTGTTGTATTACTGTTTAGCATGGTGTTCATGCATCCTATATTTCAAGTGATTGCCCTTATTAGTGCTGTAGCCTACTCAATTATGTTAAAAGGAAAAAAGGGCATCCGATTTAATCTGCTTTACATGATTCCTTTTTTGCTATTTATGGCAGTGATGAATCCTGTTTTTAATCACCAAGGGGTAACGATCTTGTTCTATTTAAACAACGGGAACCCTATTACGAAGGAATCGATTCTTTATGGCGTGGCAGCGGCGTCTATGTTTGTGACGGTAATTATTTGGTTCTCCTGTTATAACGTCGTGATGACCTCGGATAAGTTTATTTATATATTCGGAAAAATACTGCCGGCACTGTCGTTGATTTTTTCGATGGTGCTTCGTTTTGTTCCTAGATATTTAGCGCAAATCAAGGTGATTTCTAATGCTCAAAAATGTATAGGCCGGGATGTCTCACAGGGAAATCTCCTCGCGCGTGCGCGGAATGGCATTACGATCCTCTCCATTATGACCACCTGGGCTTTGGAAAATGCGATTGAGACAGCGGATTCCATGAGATCGAGAGGGTATGGATTGCCGGGCCGTACAAGCTTTTCTATCTTTCGGTTAGATGCCCGAGACAAAGTAGCCCTCTTGATCATGACAGGCTTAATTGCGCTGGTAGCCGTAGGGGCAGTGATGGGTGAGAACACCATGAGATTCTATCCGTCGATTAAAGCGAGCGCAATTACGCCTTTTAGTATTCTTATATATATCGCTTATTTTGCGTTATGTATGATCCCAGTGCTCATCAATATGGTGGAGGCAATGAAATGGAAATCTATCGAATCGAAGAACTAAGCTTTACTTTTCCTGAACAAGAGCAAGTGGCTCTTTCGAATATTAATCTAACGATTGAAAGTGGAGACTTCATTACTATTTGTGGAAAGTCAGGCTGTGGCAAAAGCACTCTGCTTAGACAACTGAAAACAATTCTAACCCCACATGGCAATCGCCAAGGGGCAATTTATTATAAGGGTCAACCTGTAGAGGAGATCGATCAAAGAACGCAGGCAGCGGAAATTGGTTATGTACTCCAAAGTCCGGACAATCAAATAGTGACAGATAAAGTATGGCATGAGCTTGCCTTTGGGCTGGAGAGTTTGGGGTATGATCATTCTACTATTCGTCTGCGTGTGGCGGAAATGGCCAGTTTTTTTGGGATCCAGACCTGGTTTCATAAAAGTGTGACTGAGTTATCAGGCGGCCAGAAGCAGCTGCTTAACTTAGCCTCCATAATGGCTATGCATCCCTCGGTTCTAATCCTCGATGAGCCTACCTCCCAGCTAGATCCTATTGCGGCTTCCGATTTTCTGGAGACGGTCAAAAAAATAAATCGTGAGCTGGGAACAACCGTGATCATGACCGAGCATCGTCTAGAGGATGTTCTTCCGCTTACAGATCGGTTGATTGTGCTGAATGAGGGAGTTGTGATCGCCGATGATACCCCGCAAAAGGTGGGCGAGGCTTTAAGTAAGCTGAACCATCCGATGTTTCTGTCCATGCCCTCACCGATGCAGATTGTTGCAGGAGTAGATCATGACTTAGCGTGGCCTGTGACTGTGAAGGAAGGGCGCCAATGGTTGGATGCTTTTCTAAAGGGTAAGACTCCTGCAACGATGGCAGAAACTCAGCCTAGCACGAAAGAGGCCGGCCCTGTAGTCATAAAGTTTAAGGACGTATGGTTTAAATATGATAAAAATGGACCGGATATCATTAAAGATTTGTCGTTTGAAGTGAAGCAAGGGCAATTTTATTGTATTGTTGGCGGGAATGGAACAGGGAAGACATCGACGCTGTCGCTGATGAGCGGGATCCTTCAGCCATACAGAGGGAAAGTTCTAATCGGTGGGAACAACCCTGCGAAGATGAATGCCAAAGCGTTGTTTACTAACAATCTGGGCATCCTCCCGCAAAATCCGCAAACCTTATTTGTGAAAAAAACAGTCGAGCTAGATTTATATGAAATGTTATCCCAGCTCTCTTTGACGAAGGAAGAAAAAACCGCCAGAGTTGAAGCTGTGGTAAAGTTCGCAGAACTGGAACATCTCCTCTCCATGCATCCGTATGATCTCAGCGGGGGAGAACAACAGCGTGCAGCGTTGGCGAAGGTGCTTTTGTTAGAACCAAAGATTCTGCTGTTGGATGAACCGACCAAAGGACTGGATGGACCCTTCAAAGAGAAGCTAGCCGTATTCCTGCAAAAGCTCAATGCCGAAGGCGTTACTATTGTAATGGTCTCGCATGATGTTGAATTTTGTGCCAAATACGCTGAGGTCTGCGCCATGTTTTTTGATGGAAGTATCATCACTACGAATGAAGCACAGAAGTTTTTTGCGGGAAACAGCTTCTATACAACGGCCGCCAACCGTATGGCGCGTCATGTATGGAATGAGGGAGTAACGATAGAGGGTGTGATTGATTTATGTCAAAGAAGCAGATAACGGATCGTCGTTTGAGTCGTCGAACTTTATTAGCGGCACTACTAATCCTCATAGTCATTCCAGCTACGATTTTATTAGGCATCTTTGTGCTAAATGATCGGAAGTATTATTTTATCAGTCTATTAATTGTTATCTATACGATGATTCCTTTTGCGATGGTATTCGAGAACCGGAAGCCGCAGGCGAGGGAGCTGATCGTTATAGCGGTGTTAGCAGCCATTGCCGTGGCGGGACGCGCAGCCTTTTTTATGTTGCCGCAGTTTAAGCCAGTGGTTGCTATTGTCATCATCGCAGGGGTAAGCTTGGGTGCGGAGGCAGGGTTTCTGGTTGGCGCTGTTGCAGGCTTTGTCTCGAATTTCTTCTTTGGGCAGGGGCCTTGGACGCCTTGGCAAATGTTTTGTTTTGGCATCATTGGCTTCCTGGCGGGCATTTTCTTCAAGAAGGGTCTGCTTAAAAAGAATAAGCTGTCGCTGTGTATATTCGGAGGCTTAGCGACGTTTTTCGTATACGGAGGCATTATCAATATAGGCTCGCTGATGATGTTCACTTCAGAGTTCTCATGGCCGGCTTTAATGACCACTTATATTTCAGGTTTTTGGTTTGATATGGTGCATGCGATCTCGACGGTGGTGTTTTTGTTTTTTATTGCTAATCCTATGATTGAGAAGTTGGATCGGATAAAAACGAAATATGGGTTGATTGAGCCTTAGGTTCTTGGTGTTAGCTTTTGGACGTTGTGCGCTGTGGGCTTTTTACGCTGGCGGACGCTCCGCTTTTCCACAATCAGTCCGTTCTCTCCGCTGCTATCAGCGCGAATTCCAAAACACCAACACACAAACACAAATACAAACTAAAGGCTCAACGCCTCCCGCTTCGGTTTTTACCGGAAGGGGGAGGGGAACTAGTGGCTACGAATCAAGCCACTGTGACAAACCACTGAAAAGAGAATATACCTAGTAGCGATGCTCTTAGGTGAAGACTTATAAAAACAGGCGATGTTCCGGTATCCGGTATCGCCTGTTTTTGTCGATTCTGTGGAGTATCTCATTCATTATGCCAAACGTCCTAGAAGTTCATATCCCTATTTTTTTATTTAATGTATAATTCAGAGTGGTTTTTAACATTTTCTTACGAAAAATGGAAGTAAACTAGGTAGCTCGCTCATTTAGAAAATTATAGAACCTTTAAATAAATAGATTAAAAATAATGGGGAGATTTATTTGAGCACACATGTTACCAAAACATTCAAGTCTTTAGACCAACAAATTGATTTATTAAAAGAAAGAAAACTAATTATTAGAGATGAAGAAAAAGCTAAACGACATTTATTAGAAAAGAATTATTTTGACTTGATAAATGGATTTGAAACATTATTATTAACTGATTCAAAAGCTACTAATAAAGAATACAATGGTCTTTTTTTTGAAGACTTTTTATTGTTGTATGATTTTGATAAAAAATTGAATTTAGAGATTTTGAAAATTTTAGATAAATTTGAAATTCGTTTGAAATCTTCTATGGCATATCGGTTTTGTGAAAAACATTATTTAAATGCTTCTGATTCTGCATGTTACATTGATATTAATAAGTATACGAATCCACGTTCAAATCATTTGAGTTTACCTAAAGATTTAGCTAAGAATATTTCAGGACATAAAATATTTCAGGCAAATATTTATTTCAATGGGGCTACGTATAGTAATTTCATTGAGCATTGCAGAGCTAAATATCCTTATATATCTACTTATGATCACCCGCCGTTCTGGGTGACTATTAAAGTCCTTGAGTTTGGTTCTCTCTTTAGTTTATTATTAGGATTTGAAAGAGATGTTTTTGAAAAGGTCATTGAAGATATGGGGATGAAGTACATTGATAAACAAAAGTTTATCAACTCAGTACGAATTTTTATTGAATTAAGAAATACTTGTGCACATTTTCAATTAGTTAATAGATTTCGGACATCGAATCGTTTAAGGGTTGATTCGGGTTTGATAAATGATTTAGGTTTAAGAACCAAAATTAATACTGCAGGAATTTCAACTTATTATGAAATAAGACTATATGACACTTTATTAGTACTTTCCCAGTTTGAAAGTCTAAAAGATATAGAAAAGCTATTTAAAGATTTTTATTTTAGACGTTGTAATTCAAAACGTGAAAAAAGCTTAATGGTAAAGATGTTCGAAAGAATGGGGCGGGGAAAGCATTCAGATTGGTTTAAACTAGGTATTAAATGATTTTTTCTTTATTAATTTTAGAATATATGTTATTATTTATACATAAAATAATCGTGCGTGACGGCGAGTTATCCGAGACAAAGGTTAACTGTATAGTCAAAAAAAGAGATGCTTATAAGCATCTCTTTTTTTTATTCATTTCATCATAAATAATTAAAATGAATTTTTTAAACCTATTACCATCTATCGCTCAGTTACAACACTTTGCGATGAACTTTGCACCACGGGGCGCCGATGAGTGGCTTCAAGTGTGGAGAGGTCACCGTCCAGTGTTTTGAGTCCGGGGAGCAGCAAGGCTGCGCTGGCACAGAGCATTGGAAGCAAGCCGGCGATGACAAAAAGCGTAGGCACACCATAGAGTTCAGCAATCGCGCCCCCGGTAAAAGCACCAAAAGGCTGCAAGCCGCCACCGATTAAAAAACGGATGGAGTTGACTCTTCCTTGCAGATTGCTCGGAACCAGACGTCCATGGAGTGAAGAGCTTAAGGAGCCGAAGAAGGGGCCTATCGTTCCGGTGGCGAATACGGCGGCGAGAGCAAAAGAAAAACTAGGAAATAACCCCCATAATGTTGTAACTAAACCGATGGTCCCCAGACTTCCGAGCATGACAAACCGCCTCTTTTTAATTTCCCCTATCATGGAAATGACGCTTAGCCCGACTAAGGTTCCAAGTGCGAAAACTGTACTAAGTGTGCCCATCGTCGCCGCATCACGGTGGAGCACTTCGCGTACAAAAGGAACCATCATGGTCCAGACGGCAATGGAGCTTAGATTACTAATAGAGGCCATCATCATTATCGTAAGCATGGCGGGGAATTGTTTATAGAAGGTAAAGCCCTCAGCTATTTCGCGAACGTAGATGGCAATGGAGAAACGGCCTGGAGCTGGAGAGGGCTTGGGTAGCTTCTGCAGGCACAGCAAGGTAGTGATGGCCGCAACGTAACATAACATGTTGATGCTAAGGGCTGGCAGCGCGCCACTGGCAGCGGTCAACGCCCCAGCCAGGGCGGGGCCCAGCAAGACTGCTGCACTTTTGCTGCCATCGATGATAGCAAAAGCCCGCACCAGCTTCCGGCTATCGGCAACGCCGGGAATAACAGCCATGGCTGTTGGCATGAACAGGGCGGCGCAGGCCCCGCTGAGACCAGCGGCGACAAACAGATGCCACAGCTGCAGTTGGCCAGCCAGACCCATGCCAAGTGGCAATGCTATAGCCAGCAGGCGAATGGCTGCCAAGCAGGCCATAAAGCGTACCCGGTGGAGTCGGTCGGACAGCGGCGAGCCCAGCAAGCGCAGCAGCAGCTCAGGTATGCCGGAGCTGAGTGCGAGTGCTCCCATCGCTAGTTTGGAACCCGTCAGCTCATAGACGAGCCATTCCATAGCCAACAAGCCAAAAGCATCCCCAAAAGCACTTAAAGTTATGGTTGAGAGTAAACCATAATAGCTGCGTTTTATCATAGCCTGTTCGCTCCTTTCTTATATTTCTCGCATATACGCTTACCGTCCTTATAAGGACGCTTAAGGCGTTTATGCTTGACTCTCTAGATATGACCCAATCTGTTGCGGTAGCCCATTTAAGGCTTCCAATCGCAGGCTATACGATGTGCTTTTAACGTTGGTATGGACAATGACCAGCCCTGCTGCGCGCAGCGCGATCAGATGGTAGTGGATTGTACTTTTAGAAAGTCCGACTTCCCGCACGATTTCCGTGAAATTCAACTGCTTGCCTGTAAGCAAACGAAGGATATACAGCCGCGTCTCATCCGAGAGTGCCCGGGTAAGGCGAAGTAGTGCTGGAGCAGGCCGGCCAGCTTCCGGAGGGAGAACATCACAAGAGTAGCTAGTGAACACGAATTCATCAAACATAGAGGTGGTGACCAGTGGGCGGGCATGATATTGCGGAATGATAATGACCTGCTTCAGACGTTCGGTTGGATAGAGGCGCATTCCGTCGGTTGCTGCTTCAAAGACTTCCATATCATTGTTCCCATTCAGTGTCGTTCGTCTTGACTCAGCTTCCTGATCAAGCCCTTTGAGGATATTAGGTTCGATTCCATTGAAGTAACCCGCGTTCCATTCGCGCAGGATGTCAGAGGCAGTGTCCCTTAGCTCGGAAAGATTAGAGGGGACCGATTGGCCGAAACGTCCAGATATTTCATACAGTTCACCCGAAGTTAACCCATCAAACCAATCCAGAAAGCTGCTAACCGAACGTTCTACTGGACAGCACCAAATGTAGGGAGCCAAACTGAAATCATCAAGTTTCTTAACGACCTCTTGCATTTTACGAAGCAACATCGGGGCAAATCTTGCTTGGACTTCACGTACCCAGAGCTTACCGGAATCCATAGCAGTATGGTTCTGCTTGCTTAGAAAAGCAGTCATACTGTTCACACATTCATACATGGGGGCAAAATCGACTTCTACTTTATATTCCATGAGCTTCTCCATCCTTTAATTAAGTTACTGAAACATTAATTAGTTCTATAATTATAGAACTTTTTATTGGTTTTATTGTAAACGAACAATATTCCATTTTCAATAGCTTTTCGACTGAAAAACAAAAGAAATTTTAATTACGAAAAAAAGACAGTTCCGTTGGGCACATTTTGTGCACTAGGAACTGCCTTTTGATGTCTACACAATTCATATACTTTTTAGGAGTTCTGAGTAGATTACTCAAATATAATCAATTGATTATATAAGTGTTTGGTTATATAATAAATCTGAAAATCAGATGAAGAAGGTGTTTTTAGATTTGAAGGAATTGCAGGGCATGAATGATTTGACTCAGGGTCCTATTATGCCTACCTTAATGAAATTAACGCTTCCCATTATTGCGACGAATTTCATCTCCACAACCTATGGCCTCGTCGATATGATTTGGGTTGGAAGATTGGGAAGTGGTCCTGTTGCCGCGATTGGCACGGCGAGTTTTTTCATTAATCTAGCGATTGCATTGTCGACTATGATTACGATCGGTACAGGGATTAAGGTTGCGTTTTGTATGGGATCTGGTCAGATAGAGAAGGCTAAATCTTATATGAAAAACGGGTTTACGATGTCTATTTTATTAGGACTTCTCTATATGAGTTTAGTTCTGTTGACCAACAATCAGTTGATTGGTTTTTTTGATCTTGGAAGTGATGAAGTTGAACGGATGGCACGACAATTTTTAATGATTTCGATCTTCGGGACGGTATTTTCCATCGTAAATACTTTGTTTGCCACACTCTTAAACTCGATGGGAAATAGTAAACAACCGTTTCAGATCTTCTCTGTTGGTCTTATGGTTAATATCGTCCTTGATCCATTTTTAATTTTTGGCTGGGGCAGTTTTGAAGGTTGGGGAGTAGCGGGGGCAGCCACGGCAACATTGACAGCGAACATCTTAGTTACGGCTCTTTTTATCATAAAGACAAGAAAGTCAGAAATCATTTCGAACACATCAGCATGGGACATTCGTCAAATGAAAGAAGTAATTCGTATGGGACTTCCGATCACAATCCTACGGGTCACCTTTACGCTCATATCGATCGTCATTGCTAAGATCATAGTACGTTTTGGGGCGGATGCGATTGCGGTGCAAAAAGTAGGGATTCAAATTGAATCTATTTCTTATATGACTATTGGAGGACTACAGGGAGCTATTGCTGCCTTTTTTGGACAAAATTATGGAGCACGCCGATTGGACCGTATAGGGCAGGGATATCGTAAGGCTGTGATCTTAACCTCCATCTTTGGCGTGATCATATCGCTTATATTTATTGCGTTCCCGCAGCAGCTATTTTCCTTGTTTTTATCAGATCAGACAAGCCTGGAATTAGGCACTGATTATATGCGCATCATTGGCTACTCTCAATTATTTATGTGTATGGAATTAATGACAGTAGGTGCGTTTAACGGCATTGGCCAAACTCATATCCCGCCGATCTTCAGTATTACATTTACTGCACTGCGAATTCCACTAGCCTTGATTTTATCCGAACCTTTTGGCCTGAATGGGGTGTGGATGTCGATTGCTCTAAGCAGTGTGTTTAAAGGGGTTATTCTTGTGTTCTGGTTTAGAAGATCTTTATTCAAAATGAACAAACAGCAGATAAACTACTAAGCAAAGGATGATCGTTGAAATGGCTTTATTAAATCGTAAACTCATACAGCTTCTGAGGGATAACCATTTGAATAAGGAGCTTTTTCACGGCGAATTTGGACTGGAAAAAGAAAATGTCAGAGTGGATCCAGAGGGAAGGCTTGCGCTGACACCACATCCTAAGGCTTTTGGCAACAAAATGGAGAACCCGTATATTCAAACCGATTTCTCAGAGAGTCAAATTGAAATGGTCACCCCTTCTTTTGATTCTATTGATGAGACTTATAACTTTCTGGAGGCGCTGCAGGATATTGTGTCGCTTGAGCTCAAGGAAGAATATCTGTGGCCGAGTAGTAATCCTCCAAGGCTACCGAATGATCAGGACATCCCCATTGCCAAGATGGGTAATCCGATTGAGGATGAATACAGACATCAGCTAGCAGACAAATACGGTCGCAAAAGACAATTGCTGAGCGGAATCCATTACAATTTCTCTTTTGATGAACAATTTCTGAGACAGCTTCATGACATAACAGATCCACAGGTGAGCTTTAAAGAATTCAAAGACGCTACCTACTTAAAAATAGCCCGTAACCTATTGCGGTACCGTTGGCTTCTTATCTATTTAACAGGCGCCAGCCCTGTTTTTGATAAGACTTATATGGAACAATGTGTAGCTCGCGGGGAAACAGATGACGACAAAAGCTTTTATTATCAGAATATGAATTCACTGCGGAATAGCGAATGTGGGTATCGAAATGAAAAACCTCTTTATGTATCTTTTGCTTCGTTAAGGGATTATGTTCATGATTTACAAGCTTTGATCGAATCGGAAGAATTATTAAGTGTAAAAGAGTTTTATAGTCCGGTTAGAGTGAAGACAGCAAGAGGCAAACACCCTTTAGAGGAACTGATGCAAGATGGGATAGCTTATTTGGAGCTTCGGTTTATTGATCTGAATCCACTCTACAAAATAGGAATCGGCAAAGAAACGATGATTTTCATTCATCTTTTTATCCTGTATATGCTGCTGAAGGAGGACGAACCGTTCGGAGTAGAGGATCAGAAGATGGCGAATCTTAATCATGATCAACTAATCATGGAAGGAATAAAGGGATGTTTGCATGATTACGGGGATTCATGTACAACGATGGAGCAGCAGGCATTAACTTGTATTCATGAGATGCAGAATATGATCCAACTGTTGAACCCGGAGAATGAAGTGTTTTTGAACGTATTGCATGGAGCTAAGAATAAAATTGTAGAGCCAGACCGGAGTTTTGCAGCTATTGTGAAGTCGGAAGTTCAACAATCCTCTTTTGTACAATACCATCTGAATAAAGCTAAACAATATGCTAAGGAAAGTCTTGCGAATGGATACCGTTTTGTGGGATATGAGGATCTGGAGCTATCTACACAGCTTCTTTTGAAGGCAGCGGTTAAACGTGGCATTAAGTTTCAATTGATCGATCGGGAAGAGAACTTTGTAGTTCTTACGCAAGGTGATCATAAAGAATATATTAAGCAAGCTACGAAGACCTCCCTTGATTCTTATAGTACGGTATTAATCATGGAGAATAAGATCGTTACGAAAGAAGTTCTTAAACAGCAAGGCATTCGTGTTCCCGCAGGAGAAGCTTTTCGAAATCTGGAAGAGGCAATGAATGCGCATGGCACTTACCGTAACAAGGCTATTGTGATTAAGCCCAAATCAACCAATTTTGGACTCGGCATTACTATTTTTACAGACGACTTCTCTAAAGAAGATTATCAAAAAGCCTTCGAAATCGCCTTCGAGTTTGATCGAACAGTGCTACTAGAGGAATTCATGACGGGTAAAGAATATCGTTTTCTTGTCATGGGTGATGAAGTAGTCGGAGTATTGCACCGGGTTCCTGCAAATGTGATTGGAGATGGTGTACATACGATTGAACAACTAGTGCACGAGAAAAATAAGGATCCGTTAAGAGGCCGTGGGTATAAGACACCACTTGAGAAAATTCAGATCGGTGAAGCAGAAGCGATGTTCTTGAACAACCACGCTCAGGCTTGGAGTGATATTCCTCCATTAAACGAAGTCATCTATCTTCGGGAGAACTCTAATATTAGCACGGGTGGTGACAGCCTGGATTTTACGGATGAGATCCCAGATAGTTATAAGGCTCGGGCGATTCAAGCGGCTAAAGCTGCGGGCGCCACTTTTTGTGGAGTGGATATGATGATTGATGACATCAAGGAAGAAGCCAATGATACGAACTATAGCGTTATTGAGATTAACTTTAATCCAGCGATTCATATTCATTGTTATCCTTATAAAGGGAAGAACCGAAAGGCGGATGAACGGATTCTGAATCTATTATTTGGGGAATAAACAGAAGCTCAACCAGTACCTTTGGTTGAGCTTCTGTTTTTAAAGGGGCAATTCGCTCCCTCACCCACTACATGTTCATGTTAGGAGTTACCCGCAGCTGCAACGCCACTAAAGTTTCTGGCTTGGACATTATTAAAGGGATCTGTTGCAGCTGCATTTGTGAAGATCTCTGCTGTGTACTGAATTTGCCCTGTTGCGACAGCCGCTGGTGGTGGAATATCTACTGCTGTAAAACCGAAAGCTTCATTTTCTCTGCTGATCGCAACCCCAAATGTCGTGGTGAAAATGATCGTTCCGTTTCTGCGAACATTAACGGTATTGGTATTGAAAAGAGGATTGTTTTCTACTTTTAGAAATCCGGTCAAAAGTACGCGGACATTGCCTTGATTCTCAGCCGACACGCCTGCGGTCTGAATACCAATATCTCCAAAAACAAGGGGAGTCGCTGCTAGTGGAATAACTGCTGGTGTAGCATCAGAAGCAGCTTGGTTGGATAGTCTTAAATCTACAAACTGAATGGTCATCTTATATTCACCTCCTAGAAATAGAATATGATAGAAGGAGAGTTAACTCTTGGATTTTCTATATAATTCATCAGCTACCTACTTGCATGGCTTGATGATCAAGTGTTAAATGAAAGAAGGGTTAGAAGTTTAAGGAAAGGCGGGAGCTATTATCAAATATAGGAATAAGTCTAAAAGGATATTATTGATTTCATTGATGCTGTTGGCAGTAGTTATCATTGGTGCGGTGGTGCTTGGGGAACGCGGAGGAATAATGAGTAAATCCGAGAGCTCTTTCAAAAGTCCTGCTGAACCGTCGCCCCTTATCATTACACATGAGAATAGTACAGATGCTATAGAGAATTATGTCATTCTAAAGACGAGCTGGAATGGAGCGGACTATGATCGGGCTTCCTTTTACTATACGGCTTGGCATAGTGAACCTGCGCTTCTAACGGGGCTGCATCGTTTGAAACCAGGGGAGAAACTGCAGGTCGACTTTGGAGATTACGCACCGAGTGAAGTCACAGTAAAGATGGCCTATCTAACTGAGAGCTTTGATGAATCGCAGCTTCCAATTGTAGAAGTTCCTGTAACACTCGTCGAAGGGAAATATGAATTTGTGAACCCTCCAGCATCCACCAGTGATATTCCCACTTCGGGTCGCGTCTTTAGTGTTATAGCTAGATGGGGTGAGAACATCTGCGAATATGTCTTCGCATCAGATGGCAAGTTTGATAACTATGAATATGATTTGTGAGGTTAGTCGAAGATAAGAGATGTTCTAAAGCCGGTCCGGTTTTAGAATATCTCTTTTTTGTCTCGATTTTAGACAAATCTAACGATGTGTCTATTTTTTAGACAATGTACCGTTATTGTCTAGTTGGGGAGGACTGTTAACCTGATTAACCATTTAGGGCTAAGTTTAATTAGATCGAGAGACGGATGAGAGAATACCCGTTTTTAATATTATGAAAACAACTTTAAGACGAGGGAGGAGTGAGCGTCATAGGTACAGAAACGGAAGAACTGAATTATGATGACATTCAAGGAATCGTCTTACAAGAACGGCCTACCCCCTACGTAGGAACCTATGTATTGCTGTCTATCGATCATCAACAGGACGGGAAAGTGATGCTGAAGCGGCTTCTCGACGAAGTGACGTCGGCCGGACAGTGGAATAATCCTCACGAAGGTGCTTGGGTCAACGTTGGTTTTACCTATCAAGGACTCCAGAAGCTGGGGATTCCCAAGGAGTCACTCAACAGCTTCGACCTGGAGTTCCGGGAGGGCATGGCTGTCCGGGCAGCTAAGCTAGGGGATGTAAACGAAAGCAGCCCGGAGCACTGGGAAGACCCGCTGGGTACTGACAAAGTCGATGTGGCGCTTGCTCTGTTCGCGCCCACCAAAGAAGCGCTGCTTCAAGCAGAAGAAGCAGCCCGTCGAATCCACTGCGAACTGAATGGTGTATCCGTCGTTTACCAGCTGGATGTCGGAATGAATCCTGACGGACGTACTCATCTGGGCTTCATGGATGGAATCAGCAATCCGAGAATCGAAGGAAACCATATACCCAATGCGGTGGGGCAGGAAGCGGAGATTAAAGCCGGTGAATTCCTGTTCGGGCATTTAAATGAATCCGGCACTATAACACAGGGACCACAGCCGGCAGAACTTGGCCACAATGGAAGTTACCTCAGTTTCCGTAAATTGCATATGAGGGTCGCGACTTTCCGTCGTTATTTGCGGGAGCATGCGGATAACCGGGAAGAGGAAGAACTTTTGGCCGCTAAAATGGTAGGAAGATGGCCGAGCGGAGCCCCTTTAAGTCTGGCTCCTGAAGCAGATGATCCGGCACTGGGCGAAGATGTCAGCCGACGGAACGCATTTACGTATGGGGATGATCATAAAGGGTTGAAATGTCCGGTAAGCTCGCATATCCGTCGTGCATTTCCCCGAGACAGCTTGCAGGATTCGGTTGTTAATGTGAACATTCACCGGTTGCTCCGGCGGTCAACGATGTATGGCCCTATACTGCCAAAAGGTGTAATGGAGGATGATGGTCAGGATAGAGGCCTTATTTTTGCAGGTATATGCAGCTCATTGTCCCGCCAATTCGAGTTTATCAAGAGCGATTGGTTAAATGGAGGCAATTTCGCGGGCATGTCAACCGAGAAAGACCCTATTACCGGTAAGAATGAGGGGGAAGGGATGTTTACCATTCCGGACAAACCTATTCGCCACCGGATGAAAGAAATTCCAAGTTTTTCAATCACCAAAGGCGGGGAGTATTTCTTTGTTCCCAGCATGACTGCATTGCGGTGGATGGCAGAGTTGGATCAACATACATCTAAGGAGGAATAAACATGTTAGAAGCACAAGATCAGACTAATCCAATTACAAGCGCTGGACGTGCCGGCCTGCGGGAAGGTGAAATATCTGAGCTTACCATCATTGCGCCGCTTAAAGAAGGTGGGGCGGATCGTCTCCGTGAGAAGCTGAAAAAAAGCGCATCAAGACAAGCCGAAACGATGGCGAAGATCGCGACCGTTCACGACATGCGCTTCGTAATCTTTGATAACGACACCCGGCTGTTGTTCGCGACGGCTTATGATGGCGACTGGGATAGCTATATCGATGATTTTGGAACTGAAATTCCAGAGTTGTTGAATAACATGTTTAATGAAGTGAAGGATTTTCCGGGAATTGAATCTTCGGAAGCGAAAGATTTCATCGCTAACCATCAGATCACTGCATCCGGCTGGTACAGTGCTTATCCCGATGCCACGGTCAGAGATATTTGGCGCGGACAGCGAATTACGAAGGCCTGGAACGACTTGCTTGACGCATCACAAAGCTAAATAACTAGAAAAGGGGGCCTTGTCCCCTTTTCCTTCCTGATAAATTACAAAGAGGTGAACGAAAATGAACAATAATAAATCAGTGTCGTCTGAACTCGCAGAAGAAGCGGTAAACTCCATTGAGGAGGTAGCAGGCAAATATCCGGGTTATCGACGCGCGCACGCCAAAGGTGTTGTCTACCAGGCGGTGTTCACCCCTAACGGCCAAGCGGGTCCTTTAACAACAGCTGCACATTTGCAAAATCAAGAGGTGCAAGCTCTCGTACGCTTCTCCAATAGCTCGACTAATCCGTCCATCCCTGATGTTTTTTCGCCTGCAAAAGGAATGGCGGTTCAGTTTGTATTGCCTGATGGGGGCGTGACAAGTTTGGTGACAATTACATTGCCGATCTTTTTTGCCAAAACACCGCAATCCTTTATTAATATCTTACGTACAATTAAAGAAAATTCGTTTGAGGGAGCGACCATTGCAGACAAATTCAAAGCCGTCATGGAGAAGTATTCGGAAAGCCGGGCTGGGCTTCAAGCCGTGAAAATGCTGCAACCGCCACTCAGTTTTGCAACCAACCTTTATCATTCCATTCATGCCTATTACTTCACCAATGCTGCTGGCGAGCGGCGGGCTATTAAATATGAGTGGGAACCGGAAGCGGGTCTGCACTTTCTGGCCCAGGAAGAGGTGGAGAATCGATCTCCCGATTATTTGGAGGATGAACTAATCGAGAGACTGTCCAAAGGTCCTGTGGCGTTTCAATTGACAGTAATCCTCGGACAGGAGGGAGATCCTACGGATGACCCGGCGTCTGCTTGGCCTGAAGACCGGGAACGGATTGTTGTCGGCCATTTGTCGATCACCGGCGTGGCAGACGAGAAGGCTCAAGAGTACGTCTTTGATCCGACAGTTGTACCTGCCGGCATTGAATGCTCTGAAGATCCTATTCTGAACTTTCGTCATGATGCCTATGCGGAGTCACATTCCCGTCGAAGTACTAATCAGTAAGCATTTATTTTATATTCTATGAATATGATCGGGCTGTCCTAGAATGTCTGCCGACATCCTTAGGGCAGTCTTTTTAGGTATCTCTTGTGACACTCTTGTAACAGAGATTGGCTACGATAGGTTACGAGGTGAGAGAATGAAGAAGTTTAAAGGATTTATCGTATTGATTTTGTTGGCAGTCGTAGGATGCAGTGCAGCAACACCACAAGCAAATCTTGAACCGGAGAAGGAGGTAAAGAAAGAGGTCAATGAGAAGATCGCTTTCTGGGATCAACAGCGTAAAGGAACAAATTTCATGAATTCCAAATCTATACCCGAAAATTATGATGCAGCGAAAGAAAATAATATAGAGTTCATTCGACTTGCGCCAGATAAATGGGCAAAAGATAGTGATTTCCTGTTTAACGATCAACCGGATGCTAATCCAGATAAAGACTTTTTAATAGGGAATGCAGATAAATACGAGGGGCTTGTTGAGGATGATTTTACAGCGTTAAAAGCAGACTTGGATGCAGCCGAGGCGCGGGGTTCAAAAGTAGTGCTGACAGTCCTTAGTCTGCCCGGAGATCGGTGGCGGCAGTTTAATGATTATACAAATGATGATCGAATCTGGAAGGATTTCAGTTATCATGAACAAGCGGCAACGTTTTGGAAGGATCTTGCGGAAAGATTAAAGGATCATCCTGCGGTGGTCGGCTATAATCTGATTAATGAGCCACATCCTGAACAAGCTACTGGATTTAATGATTTCTGGACAGAGGATTACAACGAATGGTATAGCTCAGTGGAGAATACTCAGGCGGATTTGAATCTTTTATATGAGACTATTGTGACAGCGATTCGAACCGTAGATACGGAAACCCCTATTATCGTCAATTCTGGTCTGTATGCTACACCATGGGCCTTTAAATATTTGAAACCCATCGATGATGCGAATGTATTATATGCTTTTCATATGTACGAACCCTACGAACTCACCAGCCAAAATAAGAAAAAAGGCTTAACCTATGAATATCCTGGAACAGTTAAAGTAGGTGAGGAGAAGACGGAAAAAGCATTCAATAAGAAAGCCTTAAAGGATTTTCTAGAACCTATCGCACAGTGGGCAGAAAAAAATAACATCCCTGCTAATCGTATTGTCGCTGAAGAATTTGGCACGAACCGGCTTGTAAAAGGTGCAGATCAATACTTGGCTGATTTAATCTCGATTTTTGATGATTACGGCTGGCACTGGGCGTTTTATGCGTTCCGGGAGGATACTTGGGATGGCATGGATTATGAACTTGGCACTGAGCCACCAACCTGGGAGTATTGGGAAGCGATAGAGAAGGGTGAACAGCCTGATCGAAAGACGGTCGATAACCCGATATGGAACGTACTGACGAAGGGATTAGGTGTAGAGAAGTTGCAATAACGTAGCATGAAAATATATGAAAAGGTGAAACCTGTAAAGGATTTCGCCTTTTTCTTCTGATAATTATAGGAAGGAGAATCTGCTTTGAATATTTTAATTGCGGATGATGAGAAACATATGACCACTATATTGAAGACTTATTTTGAAAAAGAAGGCTATAACGTTTGGACAGCAGCGGATGGTGAAGAGGCGCTTGAGCTCTTTTTTTCGAATAGGATCGATCTGGTGGTGCTGGATTGGATGATGCCTAAGCGAAACGGGCTTGAGGTTTGTAATGAAATCAAGAAGGTTAGTTTGGCTAAAGTTGTAATGCTGACCGCAAGGTCTTCCCATGATGATGAATTCAGTGCCTTGGATATAGGAGCAGATGAATATATAAGAAAACCATTCGACCCAAGGATTTTGATGCTTAGAATTAAAAAAATGCTAGGCACTGAAAAAGTGGCTGCGATTAGGGATTTAGAAATCGATTTTGAGCGGAAGAAAGTTTACAAGAATGGGGCCGAACTGGCGTTATATAAAAAAGAATTTGAATTGCTAACCTTCCTGTATGAGCATAAAGGACGTATTTTATCCAGAGATGCCTTATTGTCTGCGGTTTGGGGAATGGATTATCTGGGCGAAGAAAGAACGGTAGATACGCATATTAAGAGGCTGCGCGATAAAATTGGGGCTGACCACGTGATCACGCATAGGGGAATGGGGTACAGCTTCCATGATAAAAATTCATAAAATAAGTACGAAGTTATTGATCATGGTGAGCATTATTTTGCTGATTGTTTTTGGTACGTCTTATTTCCTGCACAACTATTTCTCAGCAGATTATTACCTATACAAAATGAAAACCAAGATCAACACCATTTATGACGAAGTAAAGGATCTCCGTTTGGATCAACTCATGGAAAATGAAAGCAGGATCGAGAACAATAATAACGTAACCATTGTTAGGGTTGAAAACAGTGGAAGTACAGCAGAAATTAACGAAAATATTCAATTTGCGTTGTTTAAAGATAAGGTGGCACTTAATAAATTTTGGATCACAGATGAGGTATTACAAAAAGTAAAACAAGGCAACACGGTTAATCTTTTATTTAATCAGGGCAAATTGAAATCGAGTCTGTTAACGAAAATATACGAGCAGGATAGCAGTCTAATCCTCATAGGAACTGTGGTTGTGCACAATACAGATGCCTTGACCCTCGTAAATCAATTCAGCTTTTACTCCATTCTACTGGGGATTATTATCAGTTTGCTGTTAGTGGCTTATTTTTCAAAAAAGATCATTACACCGTTAGAACAATTACAGGATGTCGCGAAGGATATATCCAATCTCGATTTTAAACAAGTGACGATTCAAACGGGGGATGAAATCGAAGAGCTCTCGAAAAGCATCAATCAGATGAGTCAGCGTCTAAAGAGCACCCATGCCAAATTAGAGGAGAAAAATCAAAGTTTAAATACCCTTATCTCAAGCATTTCGCATGAAGTGAAAACACCATTATCCTTAATCCAAGCCTATACGATTGGCATTCAGGACGGTCTGGATGATGGCACGTATACGGATATCATTTTGGAGCAAGTGAAGTATACGTCGGATATGGTGGATTATTTAATTAAATTGTCCAAGATCCAGAAGTCAGAAGTGCATAAAGAGCCTTTTGATCTTAAAGAGCTTCTGCTAAAAGTGATCTCACAATATAATATTACGTTAAAAAATAAAAACATAACCTTAATGAGCGACTTTCATTCGCTTGAATCCTCAATCGTTGAAGAAGATATCAGCCAAATCGAGATAGTATTCAACAACTTAATTAGTAATGCCATTAAATATGGTGAAGAGGATTTTTTTGAAATAAAACTAGGGAGTGACACTACTCGTACATTAAAATTTACGATCTCCAATAAAACCACTCGCCTGAAAACGGAGCATTTAGCGTATATCTGGGACCCATTCTATGTAATTGAAGAGTCTCGAAATAAAGAAATCTCCGGTACTGGACTTGGTCTGTCCATCGTCGCGGAGATTCTTGGCAAAAATGATCTGAAATACGAGTCCAAATTAGAGGACTCATATATTAGTTTTAGTATTTGGTTTGAAGTAACGGAGGGAATTTTGGAACTGTAGGAGCGTTAGCGTTCGCCTGAAAGCTTTCCGAAGGAAAGCTCGCATCGGAAGCATAAGCTGTCTCCGGAGGTTATCCGCTGATAGCGGTAAAATCAAAAACATCTGGAGACAACAGCGACCGAAAGTCCAACATTCCCGCAGTTACGCACAACACCTATTAAAGATCTTTTCACCGCATCCATCGCAATATCATTAATTTAACTTCAATAGCGCCGCATTATCAATAAAAGTAGCCGTATTAAAAAGCAGCAAGACATCCTTGATATCATTTTGAGCCATATAATCACTGATGTTTCCATTATAATAACGGATATCGATCACATGGATTTCAGGCACATGCTGAGTCAGGAAAGGAATAACGCTATGTGCATAAGAGTCCTTGATGACGAGCAGCTTTTTCTGTTTGACCGTTGTTGGATCAAGCTGACTGGTGATTTTCATGAGCGCATGTACGCCCCCTAGGAAATAAGAGTACTTATCCTTTTTCACCAGATAACTTAGGTCATACATACTTTTTAAAGTCTCACCGGTATCTTGAATGTACATTTGGGTGGATACCTCATGATTAGGTTTGTACATTTGAATGGAATCAGGTGTGACCCCGATAAATTGCCCCCGGGTATGATAGCTTCCGAGAAATGAATTACTCACAGTCTGAATCTGGTATTCGCTCTGGGACAGAGGCTGCCAGCCCATGCTTTGAGCATAGGCTACATAAGCTAAGTAGGCACCGTAGGTTGTCCAGTGATGGTCGGTCCGATAGTAAATGGGCTCTGCGGCATGTGGGCTAAGAACATCAAATCCATTTATAAAAGTAAGGCTATCTCCTACATCCTTAGCTATTGTTTGATTCACCTCAGCTTGCGAGTAGACAGGAGCTAACCAGGGTAGACGTTCCTTGTACAAGCCAACCGATGTAGGTGCCAATAAGAAAGTGGTGTTTGCATCGGGATTGTTATCGGCAAAGCGTTTCACAGCTGCTGCATATTGCTGAACTTTAGTGTAATCAGGTGCTGCGAATTTTTCGAAAAGATAGCCGTCTTTTCCTTTATAGATTCCGTTATTCTCTTGCTGCAGCCTCATCTGTTCCACCGCCGATTTCACCCATACCCATTTGGCCCGAAATGGAAAATGATCAGTTACAAAGCTTTCGGCCTCTTCCGCATAGGTGTGGGATAATAAATTGTCCCATGTCAGATGTGGGGCCTTTTGCAAATACCGGTTCTCAAGCTCAGAGAAACGCTGAACAGGCAGTAAGAAAAAGAGGATAGCGACCAGAAATAACGTTGCAACAAATCCCCCAGCCAGGATTCGATCCGTCTTCTGCTTCATAAACAATCACCCCCTAATGGTTAGAACCGGAAATATAAAAATGGATTAAAGGTTGCATCTACTAAGTAGGCAACAGATAGGAAAAATAACACACCATACCAAACAAGAGCAGGAACCGATCTAGAATCTATCCGCTTGGAGAGCTTCACAGGTGTAGAGGCAAAGGTTAACACCACGAGTAGAATCGCGTTCGTGTAAGTGAAGTATAAAGTGGTGTTATTCCATAACGGCTGTCCATTAAAGCCAAGCATCGCTTGTAAGTAGCCAATGACCAGAGGAAGTTCTTCAAAAGCGAATAAGACCCATCCGATGAGTATAAGTACTACAGCATATAAATGTCTTGTCCAACGGGGGAGGCGGCTTAATAGCTTTAATCCCCACCATTTTTCAAAGATAAGAATGACCCCGAAGTATAATCCCCAGAGCAGAAAATTCCAGCTTGCCCCGTGCCAGATTCCCGTGAGCAGCCACACGATGAGAATGTTGCGCACTTGAACGCTTAACCCCCGGCGGTTGCCTCCAAGCGGGATGTAGACATAGTCACGAAACCAACTGCTAAGGGAAATATGCCATCTCCGCCAAAAGTCAGTAATACTCTGAGAGATATAAGGTTTGTTGAAGTTCTCGTTAAAGCGGAAGCCGAACATGAGACCGAGACCAATAGCCATATCCGAATACCCGCTGAAGTCAAAATAGATCTGAAAAGCAAACGCAATAATCCCAAGCCAAGCGGTAAAAGCAGGCAGGGAATCTAGATTGGAGCTGGATATGGTGTGCCAGAGCAGACCGATGTTGTTGGCGAGCAGTACTTTTTTGGCTAATCCGATTATGAATCTCCGTACACCTTCTGCGAACATGGGGATATCGACCGAACGTTCACGTAGTTGCCCGGCAATGGTGTTATATTGAACAATCGGACCTGCTACTAACTGTGGAAACAGGGCTACAAATGTACCGAAATCAATCCAATTGCGTTGTGCTTTCGTAGTTCCTCTATAGACGTCAATAATGTAGGACATGGATTGAAAAGTATAAAATGAAATCCCAATAGGTAAAGGTAAATCCGTTAAAGGAATATGTGTACCGAGGAGTCCATTTATATTTTGGATGAGAAAATCTGCGTATTTAAAATACGACAATAAGCCTAGATTAATAATGACGGAACTAACCACAATCCACTTGCGCTGCACCGCAGTCAGCTTTGGTCTGCTGAGCAGTAGACCAAAGCTGTAATCTGTAATGGTGGACAGCAACATGATTACAATGTAGACAGGTTCGCCCCAAGCATAAAAAACCAGGCTGCTTAAAAACAATATGAGGTTTTTGATTCGCCAGGGCGAAACATAATAGAGCGCTAGGACAGCCGGCAGGAATAGGAATAGGAAAAGTAGGCTGCTGAATACCATGGTTATTTATTTTTCTGTGAAGTAAGTATCGAAGTCTGCTACGAGTTTATCTTGATCCGCAGGATCAGCAATAACGAACAGGAAATAGTTACCCTTTTTAATAAGTTTATAGTTCTTGGCATTTTCGTATTGATCAGGCAGATAGGTTTCGAATTGTTTTTGAACATCTGTTGCACGCGCTTTGATGGCATCCTCAACAGTAGTCATATCTTTTACATCTTTAACTTTCAGAACGGCGATTTCGTTAGTTTTCACATTCATCATAGGCATTCTAATGCTATAATCTTCAAGCAATTCTGGGTTGAGATGATATAGCTGTTCGACTGTAGCCGCATCAAGCTCCATTAATGATGGCTGCTCTACTTTGCTCAGCATTTGATCGACCATTTCTTTTGCAGTTAGATTCGTTTCAATGGCAGCTCCATTGTTACTGTTGTTGCTGGAACAGGCGCCAAGCACCACACTTAGTACAATGGTTAACGCTAGCATGAAGGTATGCTTTTTCAACTTAGGTCACTCTCCTTGATGTATTGTCTGAATTTCTCTAGTTACTAACGTATATAGTCGATAGAATGTTGCGCTGGGTACTTACTCCGGATACTTTACCCATATTTTTGCGGAAATATGATATTCACATGAATTCATGCAAAGATCTTCCTCTCTTAGCTTGCGCAATGGTTGGTTATACTGTTACTGTAAGATAGATAGTTTTTAATAGAAGGGGATTGAACGGAATGATCGAAGAACTGAACAATGAACTACCGGAGAATTATGAGGAATTAAAGAAAGCTGCCAACCGCTCTGCGGATTGGAGAGCGCGTCTAGAAGCAGTTGAAGAGCTGGGACAGACCAACCACAAACAAATTATCGATATCCTGACGCGTTTAATGGAGAGCGATCCTGTATATACAGTTCAAGAAGCTGCTTACCTTAAGCTGAAGGCTTTTGGTGAAGACGTTAAGGTGCCATCGAAGAACAAGCCTGAACTAGTTAAAGGCGTATCCAAGATCCTGCTGAGAATTAAAAAGAGCCTGCCAAGAGATCATTCTTACGAGGACTTCAAAGAGAAGCTGAAGAAGATGAGAGTTGACGTGTACGACGCTTATGAAGGTGAAAAAGGCGCTGACTTCGATACGTGGCTGATGAAGATGTGGACTTCCGCAAATAAGTAAAGGATGACAATATGCACACCAATAAATTGACAGAACAATTTCAAGAATACCTTAAGCTGTCCGCAGAATTACGCCCTGATTATATTGCCAGCTTGGGCAAGGGTGGTAACGAAGCAAAGATTACGGCTGTTTTGCCGGAGACTCCTGAACTGCTGAAAGCTATTTATAGCACTGTCTCAGGGACAAGCAGTGAGGAAGAGGAACCAAGCCTTATCGAATTTATTCCAGGGTACCGCCTGATTCATATGGATGAATATGAAGAGGAGATGAAGGTATTAGCTGGGATATTGGAGGAAAAAGGTCAACATCCTGATGGAGTTATCTTGCCTATCTTAACGAACTATGGCAGTGATTTCATTTGTTATTATAAGTCTGCTGAGGGTGTGGAACAGGTATGTGACCTGCTCCATGATTTCGGCGATTTAATTGTGATGTATGATTCGCCTGATAAATTCCTGGAGACCTTATGCGAGTTCTACAAGCAGGAGGTTTATTTCCTGGATGAAGAGGGCTACCTCGATTGCGATTTAGTATTAGAAGGCGAAGTTGGTGCGGCGCTGAACCCGGATGCGAAATATTGGTCCGAGTAACGGCCTGATGCCAAATAAACAAGAGCAGCAGTCCATTATGGATTGCTGCTCTTGTTTATTTTTTAATAAGGTGAATTTTATATGGCTATGTTTATTCCTGCGCAGCTTGGTTCTCCTGTTCACGAAGCTCTACTCGCCGTATTTTACCGGAGGTCGTCTTCGGAAGATCCTGAATAAACTCGATTTTGCGCGGATATTTATAAGGGGCTGTCCACTCTTTAACATGGGATTGCAGCTCTTTTACAAGCTCTGGTGAACCAACAATCTCATCCTTAAGCACGATAAATGCTTTAACAATGTGCCCACGGATTTCGTCTGGACTGGCAACGACCGCACATTCCTTAACGCAGGTATGCTTCATCAATGCTTCTTCTACCTCGAAAGGACCGATAGTATAACCTGAGCTAATGATGATGTCATCCCCACGACCCTCGAACCAGAAATAACCATCTTCATCCTTCTTTGCCCGGTCGCCGGTTATGAAGAATTCGCCGTGTGTGGAGCTTTCTTTTCTACCGGGATCTTTGTAATAAGTGTGGAACAGGGCTGGCATACTCAAATGTACGGCAATATCACCAACCACTCCAGCAGGCAGTGGCTTGCCGTCTTCGTCCACAACCTCGACTAAGCCGGGAGCGATTGATTTACCCATAGAACCAATGCGTATTGGAGTATCTTTGAGTGTTCCGATAATTAGGGTGCTTTCCGTCTGGCCGTACCCATCACGGATTGTGATATCGAACTCACGCTGAAAGGTGTTAATGACCTCTTGGTTTAATGGCTCTCCGGCAGATACTGCACAGCGCAGGGTAGACAAGTCGTAACGACCTAAGTCTTCTGTTTTAGCCATTAGACGATATTCCGTTGGGGTGCAGCATAATACTTGAATTTTGTGATCCTGCAATAGCTGCAAATATTTTTTGGGATGAAAGGATCCACTATATACAAAACCTGTAGCTCCGTTGCCAAGAACGGTTAAGAAGGGACTCCAGATCCACTTTTGCCAGCCGGGAGCTGCTGTTGCCCAGACGGTGTCAGATCCTTGAATATCCAGCCATTGAGGTGAGGTGATCCGCAAGTGAGCATAACCCCAGCCATGACTATGAACGACCGCTTTAGGGTTGCCGGTAGTACCTGAGGTGTAGGCGAGAATAGCCATATCATCCCGGCGGCTTGCGACTGCTGTGAAGGTATCTGGTTGTCCAACCATCAGACTTTCTAGATCCAGCCAGCCTTCACCGAGTTCGTCTGAGCTGCCAGATACGGAAAGACGGTAATCGAGAGCAGGAAGATCCTCTGAGATTTTATTAACTTCCCCGGTTACTTCGGACCAAGCAATAACGGCTCTGGCTTCAGAATGGCGCAGGCGGTAGGATAAATCTTTGGCACGCAGCATTTCTGAGGATGGAATGATGGCAAGTCCTTGTTTCAGACAAGCTAAATAGATGACATAAGCGATGATGCGGCGTGGAACCATAACAAGAACACGATCCCCTTGTTGCAGCCCAAGCTTCGCAAGTCCTCCGGCCAGCCGGTTAGCTTGTTTGCGTAATTCACCGTAAGTAATTTCCTCATAATCTCCTTGCTCATTTAACCACTTAAGCGCAATCTTCTCAGGAGCATGGCTTTCCATTTCCGAAGTGAGATTGTAGAACTCAGGTGCGATCCATTGCTGATTATCCAATATGAACCTCTCCTATATCAAACAAGATGTGTATAACTGTTCTATTTAGTATATCACGTTATCCTAGTACCAGGTACTAGTACCTTGAGTTCTTAATGAATTTCGGGTTAAGATAATATGTGTAAGGTAAACTTATAATAGACCACAAATCCAGAAAGTGAGAACTTATGTTATGAATCACACAACTTTTGATGAAATATTCGCTATTATGGAAGCCTCATTTCCTACTTCTGAGATCAGAACCTTTGAGGGACAACAGGAGTTATTGGACGTTCCAGATTATCGTCTCATTACCGAGATGAATTCTGAGGGTAAAATTGTTGCTTTTATGGCCTGCTGGGAGTTTCCCGGCTTTCGTTTTGTAGAACATATAGCAGTCGACCCAAGCATTAGAGGCGGAGGAATTGGCAAAAAGCTGATGACTGAATACATCAGTCTATCTAACAAGCCTGTCCTTTTGGAAGTTGAGCGGCCACTGGGTGAAATGGAGCAGCGGAGAATCGGCTTTTATGAGCGGCTGGGCTTTCATTTGAACCCTTACGATTATGTGCAGCCTCCTTTGCGTGAAGGAAATGAAGATTTACCACTCTTAATTATGACTTACCCTAACCCTGTTGATGAAGAAGAATTCCAACTTTATAGAGAAATTTTATATTCAGAAGTGTATAAGGTTACAACTCCGTATCAAGGTTAAAGCCCTCAGCAATCCGTTAAATCCTTATGGGATAAGCGGGTTGCTGTTTTTCTTATACAAACCAGAGCTTCAGATGAATAGTTTCTTTACAAATTGGGTACAAGTTAAATACAACTTAGAGACATATTCCTTTAAAACTTGAGCTAAAGTAAAAACCGAGATTGAACTTCTAAGGAGGCATAACATATGAAAAGTAAAAAGTTCATTATAGCAACGATGGTATTTGGGATGGCAATTACAGGTTCGGCTGGTGTGTACGCAGGAACTAAGCTGCAAAAAATCACCGCATACCTCAATCACAGCATTGGATTTAAAGTGAATGGTGCAGCTTATACGCCTGTTGATAATAAAGGTAACGCATTAGCTCCGATTACTTATAACAATACAACCTATCTTCCTGTACGTGCCTTGGCTGATGTGTTGAAGGTGCCAGTGACTTTTGATGCGGCAGCGAATCAGGTCATTCTGGGTACTGGAACTGTGGTGCCGGATAAAGATACATTAACACCAGTACAGTACAGCAACGCTCAAAAAGAACAAATTTCTAAAGCTTTTGCAAATTTCGATGGGTTTAAAACGGTTTATGCACCAGCACAAATGGTGAGTGGTGACGCTTTTCAAAAAGCAGCTAGCTCTGAAGATGGAGTGTACTTTTTGTTCGACCATATGAGGGTGAACGTTTCTCCACGTGACTACTCCTATGATTACAAAGGCGATACCGTAAAGCTTTCCAATGGTACAGAAGCTAAGTGGTACAGCCCTACCAGCGATTCATTGTTTTTGACCTATAAACTGGATGATCGTTTTGTGACGATTAGTTCTCCAGACAAGGCTTTGAGCAAGGCACAATTAGAGAAGGTAGCCGTGAATGTGGTGAAATGGAGTAAATAACTCCTTTAAAAGCAAAGCTCAATATACAAAAAGTAAAGCAGCAAGTCACTCCGATCCGGGAGGGCTTGCTGCTTTTTTTTGTTTTCGTGTCTGCGTGTTCTATTTACTGTGCTGTTTATTAGGCAGCTTTTGGCTTGGTGTTCCTTTACCGTGATTCTGTTTGTTCTTTTCTGCTTTCTTCTGGGTGTCGTGTACTTTGTCTACAAAAGCTTGAGTATCGTCCATGTTTGTCCTCCTTGATCATAACCTTGCCGTTACTGTAACCACTTTTGCCTGATTAAATACACAAGCCGTTTTTACAAACTAGTGGATCAATCCGTACATTGTGAAAATATTTAGTAGTTACTATGAATGGATGCAAGCATTTCATAATAACAGTAAGGGAGACTGATTATGAACAGGTTATTAAAACAAGCAGTATCCATGACACTAGCCTTTGTTATGGTACTGGGACTTACATTTACAGGAATGCCAGCTTTTGCAGAAGAAAGCAATGAGGATGCTGGATTACTGCAATTACAAACGCTAGAGCCAATTACACTACTGGCGGGCAATTCTACATGGAAATATCTAGATAACGGAACGGATCAAGGTTCGGTATGGCGGTCTGTTTACGATGATTCTACATGGGCATCAGGCCAAGCGCCGCTTGGTTATAAAGATTCTGGGGCCGGAGTCAGCAGCAAGCAATTTGGTGCTCTGAATACAAACATAAGCTACGGCACGGATAAAAAGAAGAAATATCGTACTTCCTATTTCCGGACAAATGTAACTGTGAATAAGGAAGAAATTACGAAATCGGATAAAGTATTAGGTAATTTTGCATTTGATGACGGAGTAGTGCTGTATCTGAATGGTGCAGAAATCTACCGCGAGGCTATGCCAGCTGGTGAAATCGACTATCAGACACTTAGTACAACTAATGGCAGTGATCCAAATGAGTATACAAAGGTTGACCTAACGGAAATCGTAAAAGCCAATCTGAAGGATGGAAGTAATGAGCTTTCAGCTGAAGTTCACCAGACGGGCGACACTAGCTCTGACCTTTATTGGGATATGAGCCTGATTGCTTATCCTGTAGTGGAGACAGTAGAACCTGGAGTTGGGAAGCCTGATTCTATCGCAATTACTTTTAATGGCAACCCGCAGACTAGTATGGGATTCAACTGGTATGCACCTGAAAGTGTGACTGGCACCAAACTGGAAGTAGTAGAAGTTTCTAAATTGGAGAATGGCCAGTTTCCTGCGGCAGGCGCTCAATCTTATGAAGGGACATCCGTTACAACTAGTGTGTATATGACAAAAGCGGATAAATCAGCTAAAAAACCAGTTGTGCTAACCAGCCATAAGGTAATAGCGGATCATCTGCAGCCGGGAACGGAATATGCTTACCGTGCTGGGGATGGACAAGCTGAGAACTGGAGCGACGTAGGAACTTTTAAGACAGAAGGCTCCAGTAATCAGGCTTATAAATTCTTATATACAACGGATTCCCAAGGAACAACTGAAGAAGATTTTGATATCTGGAATCATACCCTTCAAGAAGGATTAGCTAAATTCCCGGAAAGTGAGTTTATCCTGAATTCTGGTGATTTGGTGGATAACGGTGATATTGAGGAGCAATGGGGATGGTTTTTCAATAAGCCTAAGGATATTTTAGCGAATATTCCGTTGGTTCCTTTGGTAGGCAACCATGAAAGTAAAAATTATAGCAATTATAGCTCTCATTTTAATTTGCCGAACGTATCGAATACAGGTGCGAAACCTGATGGTTCTGTATATTCTTTTGACTACGGTTCAGCACACTTTATGGTAATTAATACAGAATATTATGGTGCAAGCTCGAATCTTGAGAATAACGAAATTTACAATAAACAAGTGGAGTGGCTTCGTAGCGAAGCGGCAAAAAGCAATCAGAAATGGAAGGTTGTGCTTCTGCATAAATCTCCTTATTCCGTTGCCAATCACACCAATGATACAGATGTACTCTTTTACAGAGCGCAATTAACGAAGGTGTTTGATGAGCTTGGTATCGACATGGTAATTGGCGGGCATGACCACACCTTTGCTAGAAGTTATCAGATGTACAATAACAAGCCATTGACGGATATTGTTCCGGATTCAAACGGAGTAGTAACTGATCCTAAAGGTACTTTATATCTGATTACAAATGCAGCGGGCAATAAGAAATACAACGTAGCTTCAGGAACATTCCCTTTTGCAGCTAAATACGGACAGCCTGGTAAGGAAATGTTCACGGGGATGACGGTAACGAATGATGAGCTTTCTTACGAAGCCTACACCACAACAACTGGTGGTTCTACAGACTTGTATGATAACTACAGCATTCATAAATCGGAAGTAGCAGTTAAACCTGTGCAAAATGCCAAGGCTACTGCAGCAGATGGTGCTAAAATAACGTTGACTTGGGATGCGCCAGCTTCCGGTGCACCAGTGTCTGGATATCGTATTTATGAGCAAAATGATCTGGTATCCGCAAATTGGACGGCCAGTGTTCCTAATGAAGAAGGTAAAACTTCTTATACTTACACTGTAGAAAATACTAATCCAAACCAAACCTATCAATTTGTTATCAAAGCTGTAAGTGAAAGAACAAATTCAGAAGCTGCTATCGCTTCAACGGATTCGATTAAAAAAGTTACAGTTACCTTTAATGGCGACCCAGTGAGTGCAAAAGGCTTCACTTGGTACACAGCGTTGAAGTCTACTGGAAACGATCTGCAGGTTGTAGAAAATACGGGCGTTACTCCAGACTTTGCTAAGGCTTCTGAGTTTACAGGACGTTCGGCGGTTTCCAGAAATTCAAAGGACGAATTAGTTCATAAAGCGGAAGCTTCGGGCCTGAAAGCTGATACAAAATACTACTTCCGTGTAGGTGATAAAGCACTAGGTCTGTGGAGTGCAGTGGGAACTTTTGAAACTGCCGCTAAGACAGGAGCATTTACTTTCATCGATTTGGCTGATACACAGGCTAAGACCGAAGATGAAGCGATTCTTTCCGGTGAAACGATGGCAAAAGCACTTACGACGTTCCCGAATGCTGAGTTTGTGGCGATTAACGGAGATATCGTGGATACCGGAACTAATGAATCCCAATGGAATTGGCTGCTTGGTCATTCGCAAGATACCCTGCTTAACACGACCATCGTGCCAGTGGCAGGGAATCATGAGGATAAGGCAAATGCCTTTTATGAGCACTACAATATTAAGGAAGCACCGGGCTCTGCAACAGAAACAGGAGCTTATTATTCCTATGATTACAGCAATGCTCACTTTGTAGTCCTGAATACAAATGAGAATTCCGATGAATTTGCTAACTTCAGCCAAGCACAGTTGGATTGGATGAAGGCTGACGTAAAAGCAGCGAAAGCTGCTGGAGCGAAATGGATTATCGTAGCTATGCATAAAGGTCCGTACACAACCTCTAACCACGCTACTGACAAAGACATTATGGGTACAAATGGAGAAAGAGCGAAGGTTGCTCCAATGATGGCTGAACTGGGCATTGACTTGGTTCTTCAAGGCCACGACCATATTTATGCCCGGACCAAGCCAATTAAAGCTGATGGAACTGCGGCAGACACAGTGAAGATCAAGGAAAGCTTCAAGGGTCAAACTGTAGAGTACACAGTAAATCCAGATGGAACGATCTATCTGATCCCAGCTACAGCGGGAGCGAAGGTTTACTACAAGAACATGAAACCAGAATTGGGAGATGCGTATTATAATCTCTTTGAAGTAGCAAATGAGAATACAGCTGCTAAATACGGGCCGGACCCAAGTGATGCTACGCGTCCAAAACGCGGTCAAGTTCAGACCTTTGTAGGTATTACTGTAGATGCTGGCAAATTAACAGCTGTATCTTATGAGATCGATCAGAATATTAATGATGCTAAACCATATGTTCTGGAAGAGTTCGGTATTATTAAGGAAGCAGATCCTGAAGTAAACCCAACACCAGAACCTACAACAACGCCGACAACAGCGCCAACGACAGCACCAACAACGGAACCTACAACGGAACCTACAACGGCGCCAACAACGGCACCAACAACGGAACCAACAACAGGATCATCAACAGGACCAGTGACAACAACAAAACCAACAGCAACACCAACGCCAACAGTAGCACCAACAGCTACACCAGCACCAATAACGGTGCCTACACCAACCGCAACACCAGTAGTCAAACCATCATTGACGGATACTGGCAGCCATTGGGCAGCAGCGGCTATTGAGAAAGCAGTAGCAGGGGGCTTCGTTAGTGGTTATCCGGATAATACTTTCCGTCCTAATCAGAAAGTAAATCGGGTTGAATTTATCACTATGCTGGCTCGTGCCCTGCAATTGCCGGACAGTGGTAGCACTTCAAGCTTTAAGGATTCAGCGAAGATTCCGGCATGGGCCAAGTCCTTTGTAGCTCAGGCAGTAGCTTTGCAAATTATCAGCGGCTATGATGATGGTACCTTCCGTCCTACGCAGGAGCTTACTCGCACTGAATTAGCAGTTATGGTTGTTAGGGCTCTGGGTATTACAGTAGATCCAAAAGCGACCTTAACCTTCAATGATGCTAAGGATGTACCCGCATGGGCAGTGCCATATATTGCAGCAGCAGCAGAAGCGGGCATTGTGAATGGCATAGGACAAAATCGTTTCGCACCTAACCAGGTAGCGTCCCGGGCCGAAGCAGTAACAATCATTCTGAACCTGCTGGAGAAGCAAGGAAAGTAACTAAATCGGATGGTTTGAAAAAAGATTGCCTCAAGGTCATCGTTGATATGCTCCCCATATAGTAGACAGGTGAAATAATAAAAACCTGTCGCTGTATGGGGAGCATTTTTATGGAACAAAAGAAGTTTACAGCACTGGAAAAGTTAACGATTCTCCAAGAAATTGAACGGGGCGACATTGGTTTGAAAACTGCGGCCCGGAAGTATGGAATATCCAAAAACTCATTAGTGAAGTGGCGGCAACGTTATCAATTGTATGGATACGAAGGGCTGGAAGTCCGAAGCTACAATCGTACATATTCTGCAGAACTTAAACTCCATGCCGTTAAGGACTATCTCGAGGGAGGATTGTCGCAAAACCAAATCATCTGCAAGTATAAGATTGCAAGTTCAACCCAACTCGCCAACTGGATTAGGAAGTATAATGGTCATAGCAACAGCTTAACAGCTCATTCAGGAGGAACTAAAGCTATGACCAAAGGACGCGTAACCACTTGGCAGGAACGGATAAATATCGTGCTGTACTGCCTTTCGAACAGAGAAGACTATGCGAAGACGGCAAGCCATTTTCACGTGTCTTACCAACAAGTATATAGCTGGGTAAAGAAGTACGAAGCTGGTGGTGAAGAGGCGTTACGAGACGGTAGAGGACGCACTAAAGCGCCTGAAGAACTTACGGAAGCAGATCGCCACAAACTCGCGATGCAAAAGCTGGAATACGAGAATGCACGCCTGCGTGCGGAGAATGCTTTTCTAAAAAAGTTAGAGGAACTCGAAAGGAGGAGACGTTAAGGACCATTCGCCAGGTGAACATCTACCTGGCCATTCAGGCCGTTCAGCAGGAACAGTCTTGCTCCATTCGGCTTTTGTGTGACATCGCAGGGATTTCACGGTCAAGTTATTACAAATGGTTGAATCGCAAACCCAGTTCTCGAGAGGCAGACAACGAGAAACTGACAGAGGCTATGCTCCTCTTGTATGAGAAGGTGGAACGAACCTTTGGGTATCGCCAATTGACCCTGCATTTGCGCAGACAAATGGATAAATCTATTAACGCAAAGCGAGTGTACCGGCTGATGAGATGCCAAGGCATCCAGTCAGTCATCCGCAGAAAGAAAAAGAAGTATGTAGGCTCCACGCCGCAGCAGGTTGCAGAGAATGTGCTGAACCGTAATTTTGAGGCTGAAGCTCCAAACCAAAAATGGGTAACGGATGTAACGGAATTCAAATACGGAAACGGCAAGAAGGCGTATTTAAGTGCAATAAAAGATCTGTATGACAAGTCGATTGTTGCTTACGTTCTGGGTCATTCCAATAATAATTCGCTAGTTTTTAACACACTGGAATTAGCTTTGAAGGCAGCACCGGAGAGCCGAACCTTACTCCATAGCGACCGTGGTTTTCAGTATACCTCTCTGCATTTTAAAAAGATGCTGGACGATGCAGAACTGAAGCAAAGCATGTCCCGAGTAGGCTGCTGCATTGACAATTCGCCGATGGAATCCTTCTGGGGAACATTGAAATGTGAGAAGTACTACTTACATTCCTACCAGACCTTTGAAGAACTCCAAACAGATATTGATACCTACATTCATTTTTACAATAACGAACGGTTACAGGCAAAACTAAACGGCCTCAGTCCCATTGAATTTAGGACTAAGGCCGCTTAAACTACTTTTATTTTTTGTGCTGTCTACTTGACGGGGTGCAGTTCACGTTGATGACGGAGAGGCAATCTTTTTTTCGTAGCTGGGTAGTGTGAGGGAGGCGGCGATACGGTGGTGCGGCGTAAAAGAGAGGCAAAAGTGCCTCGGATTTGAGCGAATGCGGTGGATTGGCGTGAAAGAGAGGCAAAAGTGCCTCTGATTGGAGTGAATACGGCGGATGGGCGTGAAAGAGAGGCAAAAATGCCTCTGATTGGAGTGAATACGGCGGATGGGCGTGAAAGAGAGGCAAAAGTGCCTTTGATTTGAGCGAATACGGCGGATGGGCGTGAAAGAGAGGCAAAAATGCCTTTGAAATGAGCGAATGCGGCGATTGGCGGATATGAGAGGCAAAAGTGCCTCAGAAATGAGCGAATGCGGTGGAGTGGCGGAGATAAGAGGCAAAAGAGACCACGCTCCTTCATCCTCTTTATATTTTCAACCAACATATGTTTAACGACCCACTCATTGACAGGATATCGAGCCTTGATAGCACGATAATCTTTAATTTATCCAGCATATCTTTAATTTTGCGGCTATTTGTAAGGAAAGATCTGGGTTAGATTAGGGTGGACTAATCAAAGTAAGGCAGGAGGGTTGCCAACAAAATTGAATGCGCTTGCACGATCGGGGTTGAATACAGAATGTGCCTGCACGAATGTGGTTGGATACAGAATCTGTAGGCAGAAGAGAGTAGAAGAAGAAGAAGAAGAAGTAGAAGAGGGTAGGAGCAGCAGAGGGACGGGACAACAGAAGTAATCTACTTGCTGTTCGGCGACATAGTGAGACACATTACGCTTCATGGATGAGAGTAACCGAAACAACTACAGGACGAGGAGAGTGGAAAATGAACCTTCACACCGGTAAAAAGGCGCGTCGTAAGCTGACATCAGCTGTTCTGGCGGCAGCTTTGCTAGTTTCAGGACTTCCCCTAACGGCTTACGCCGGCGATACGTGGCCTTTTACAGGAGACAGTGCGCCGGGTGCCAATCAGCCTAATGTACATGGATATACGAGCAGCCATATTGCGAACTGGAGTCCGGCAACCGATCCGGATGCAGAGCTGTTGAGATCGCGGGTGCCGCTGCAGAAGCGGAATGCCCCATTTGCTGCAACCCAAGCTAACCCAGCACTTAGCGCAGATACACAGATGATCAACGTTGCTGGCGACTACGGGAATGCTTTTATTGAGAACGCGCCGTATACGAACAAGTTTGCGCAGTATCACTTTAACTTTTGGCAATATATCGATTACTACTCCTATTGGCACGGTACAGCGACTGCGTACACCCCGCCGGAATATTATGATGAATTGGCCCAGAAGGACTGGCAGCAAAAATGGTTCGAATTCGGCATGCTGAACATCCCGAACCCTACCTACACCGATGCAGCGCATAAGAACGGCGTGTTGTCATTGGCGGGAATCTTTTTTTCCAATAATGACCGTGGACAGCAGACGTACAAACAAATGATAGTTAAAGACGAGAATGGTAATTTTCCGGTGGCGGATAAACTGATCGAGATGGCCGGGTATTTCGGGTTTGACGGTTATTTTGTAAATCAGGAAGAGATGAATCCGAATGTAGCGACCCAGGATATCCCCGATTACATCGCTTTTATGAAGGTGCTGCAAGAGGGCGGCCTGTATGTACAGTGGTACGACTCGCTGAACACCAATACCGGTGCTAATACGTTCGCCCGGACGATTAATGATACCAATATCTCCTTTTTAGTGGATAAAAGCACCAAGGAACCCGTCTCCAATTCGTTTTTCTTCGACTACGGGGCTGGCAATACACAGATTACTAACGCGGCTAATTACTTAAGCAATCTGAATGCCAGTCTGGGAACAAGCTACAACTTGTTTGAAGTTGGTTTTGCAGGGCTGGAAGCAGGCCGCGACCGGTTCAAGTCCGTTAACGGAACAGCGTTGATGAACAAGCTGGACAGCAATGGCTTGCCGCGGCTCAGCTTGGCTACACTCGGTGCGGACTTTGTTCATGCCGGTCTGGATGAGGACATGAACCTGTCTTACCCGGTCTCGCACAGATCTGAAAATGACTACCAATGGATGACAAAACTGCGTGAGCAGCTATGGTGGTCAGGCCCGAACGTGGACCCTAAGAATACGGTCAAATCGGCAACCAATACCGTTTCCGATGTTTATGCCGACAACCGTTACTGGCCGGGAATCTCCTCCGTCATTGCGGAGCGTTCGGTAATTAAGGACAAGAACTTTTACACCAATTTTAACACTGGACAAGGCTTGTCCTATTCCGTGAACGGTGAAGTATCGAACCCGGATGAGTGGTCTAATATGAGCTTGCAGGATATCCCAGTGACTTGGCAGTGGTGGCAGGATACTGCTGGCAATAAGCTTACTGTAGATTTTGATTATGGACCGGAGTACAACCTTGCGAGTACAAACCGTTACAACTATGAGCAGATCGGTGCGTATAACGGTGGCAGTTCACTGGTGGTAAACGGCAATCTGAATGCGAAGAACTTCTTGCGTCTGTACAAAACAGAGCTGGAGGTCAATGGCAACTCCAAGCTGTCGATCAGCTTCAACAAGCCATCTGCCACAGATGCTTCGGCGATGGCAGTAGGACTCATCCTGGCTGATGATCCGAATACCGTCGTAGAGGTCGCTGTTCCAAACAGTGGTCAGCACTCGGACGGTTGGTTGACAAAGGAGCTGGACCTCAGTGCATACGCGGGTCATAATATTGCAGCCCTTGGACTGGTCTTCGATCCCGGGCAAGGAACAGCGTCCACCTACCAGATGAACGTCGGACAGCTGCGCGTTTATGACGGGTCTGCCGTAAAGCCCGCAGCTCCTGCGGAATTAGCAGTTGCGGAAGCTTTTACAGATACAGGTGAGATGGTTGTGAAGTGGAAGCTAGATCCCGATTACACTAAGATCAAGCAATATAATGTGTACGTGAATGATGTATTTATGGGCGGCAAATACGATGAGGTGTTCTACCTGAAGCATCTCCCGGTGAAATCCGGAACCCTTAAAGTGGTTGCAGTGGGTGCGGATGGAGTGGAGGGTGAAGCGGCAACGCTGGCTTTTGATCTGGATGCGGCGGTTTCCGGAGTGAAGGTGGATTCAAGCGCGGACGGGGAGTTGACTGTGAACTGGACGAACTCCGCCCAAGCTTCCGGTGACATTACCGTTCGAGTGCAGTCTTTGAATTGGATTACGACATCCGAACCGGTGTCACAGCAAGTGGTTGTCCCGGCAGGTGCAAGCACTGCGCTGTTCACGGGGATGCCGGTAAACGGCGATGATTACATTGTCACCGTTACCGCAGGCAACACCGATCCAGTCTCGGTCAGCGGCCAGTTCATCGACACGGTTGCGGAACCTTACGCGGAAGAATGGTCCTGGACGGACGGTAAGCTGAATCTGCCGATGCCGAATACTAGAGACTGGCGGTATATGTATGTGTATGAGGATGGGAATGCAAAATCTTTTGCCACAACGTATAGCTCTGGCAATAAGCCGATGATTATCCGTGGACGGACAACTAAGGCGAGCTTAAGCTTCACCTCGTCGGCAAAAGTTGTGCATGTGGTGATGGAGGATTATGCAGGCAACCGCTCCAAACCTGTCTATCTGAAAGGAAGCTATCCCGTTCTCTTTGATGCTAATGGGGGTGAGCCAGCAAATACTGTGGCCGAGGCTGTGTATGGCACTTTGCTGATGGAGCCTACAGGCATTGCCAGAGAGGGTTATGACCTGGAAGGCTGGTATGTTGGAGAAGGAGAAGGTGCGCGAAGATGGAATTTTACCGAAGATCTAATAACCGGTGAACTGAACTTGCAGGCGAAGTGGGCCTTGCAAGCTCCAAAGGTGCAGATCGTAGGGGAAGGCTCCTTCCGTGAAAATACGTCCGCGACACTAACGGCAGTTGCCACTGGCGCAGGGCAGCTGACTTATGCCTGGTATGCGGACACAGGCAGCGGTTATGGAGATGCGTTGGGAGTGTCCGCCTCCTATACTATCCCTGCTTTGACTACCGGGATGGATGGCAATAAGTACAAGGTCATCGTCACCAATGAATCTGGTGACAGCAGTGAAGCAGAGTACACAATTAACTTAACTCCGGCTGAAGCACCATGGGAAGCGCCTGATTTCATAACCGATCTTCCGTCTGCACTTGATGTCATTACTGGTGAAGAAGTGAAGCTGTTCGTACAGATCCGCGGGGATGTGGAATCGGTTCGCTGGGAGACGAAGGCAGCAACCGCAGAGGAATGGACTGTGGCGGAGAGCGTGACTTCGGCGGTATACGCATTTACTGCTTCTGAAACAGACAGCGGTACGCAGTTCCGTGTGGTTCTGACTGGAAAAGAGGGAACGGAGCCTTCCACAAGAACCGGTAATGAACTTACGGTGACAGTACATCCGGCACCCGATGCGCCAATTATCACCTCTAATAGTGTAGATAAGAATCCGGCAGTTGTAGGTGATAAGGTGTCTTTTGCCGTAGTAGCTTCTGCAGTTTATGGCGAGTTAAGCTACCAATGGTTGAAAGACGGGCAGGCCATTGAAGGTGCTGTGGAGCGTAATTATACGATTCCTTCTGCAAAAGAAACAGACAGCGGCGAGTACACGGCCGTAGTCACCAACACCAAAATACTGAATGGTCACCCTTATACGGCTGTTCAAAAGAGCGGAATTATTAATTTCAAGGTCCACAATACTCCTGTATCTACACCGCAGCCGACATCGGCTCCAGGGACAGGTACGGGAACTGGTGGGACGACTCCGGCAGCGACAGCAACGCCGCTTCCAAGTCCTACTAGCACAACTTTGACAGTTCCAGCAAGTGCACTCAGTACATCTACTGAGAACGGCAAAGTGACGGTAAATGTGCCGGCAGGCGTTACAGCTATCGAGCTGCCTGTGAATGCAGGTGAATTGCTCGGGATCCATCAACTTGAATTGGCTGCCTCGGGAACCACACTTGGTATTGCGCCGGAATTGCTGGTGCAATTGAAGGCTCTGCTTAATGAAGCCCAAGCTTCAGGCGGCAAGATTCTGGTGAAGCTCAGCCCGGAGACTTTGAACATGAGCACACTGAAAGTAGAGCGTGGGGTGGTCTTGCGGGGTACAGGTATGACGTTTGATCTGAGCATCATCGCGGGGAATGGCACATCTAGCCGTCTTCCAAGCTTCAGCAAACCAGTAACCTTACAATGGAATGCAACAAATACGGATTATAATACTAATTTGCTTGGTTTATATGCTATTGCTGAAGGAGGTTCGCTTACCTATCTCGGCGGAGTGTACGCGAATGGCTTCCTGCAAGGGGAGTTTAGCGGAACAGGCAGGCTGGCTGTGCTGGAGTACAATAAATCCTTCGCTGATGTTCCGTCTACTCACTGGGCTGCGGACACTATCCGCCAGCTGGCGGCTAAACATCTGGTACAAGGCACTTCCGAAAATGGATTTGAACCCGCCCGCAGGATTACAAGAGCGGAATTTGTGAAGCTGCTGGCTGGCGTGCTGGGACTGCAAGATCAGGCGGAATTGAAATTTAGTGATGTGCCTTCTGGTGTCTGGTATGAGCAGGACCTGGCGCGTCTGGTCCGGGCAGGTATTGTAGGTGGACGCACTGCTGAGCACTTCGATCCGAGTGCGAACATCAGCCGCCAGGAGATTGTCACTATGCTAATGCGTGCCTATGTACTGGAGCATGGAGCGCTTCAGTCATCAGCCCCGGCAACATTCACCGATTCCGGTGAGGTAGCAGCCTGGGCGGCAGACAGCGTGAATGCTGCTTCATCACTGGGTCTGGTGAATGGCCGCACGGACGGGAAGTTTGTTCCCGGTGGCTTGGCGACCCGTGCCGAGGCTGCGCAGTTCATCTTGAATTACATCCGGTAGATTATATTGCCTCACCACGGTCTGCCCAAGGAGCCCTTTGCTCCATGGGCAGACTGTCTTTGCTTGGCGGAGGATTGCAAGCTTTTACCAGCCACAGGCAGGAAGCACCTCATGCTATACTTTATTCATAATGACAAGCAGCGAAGCTTAGTCTTCCCCCTGCTGTAGGAGGTTGCTGATGTTTCCGGGGAAATTGTACAGAAAGTATCTGAAGAATAATCTGTTTATGAAAATCATCCTGCTCTTCTCAGTCATTGCCGTGGTCACCATTATCACCTTCTCCTACCTGATGTTCTTGCTCATGTCTCAGGCTGTAGTGCAGCGGCAGATGGAGATTCAGAAACGTACCGTGGAGAGCATCAACAGCTATATTGAGCAGAAATATGACTCTGTACAGTCTATGATGCGGGACGTGTACCGGGACACGGAGCTGACTGCTAATACGTCGTATTTGCTGGAGCATCCGTATGAAGATTACGTGAGGTACCGGCTGGACCGCTATTTCAACGAAAGTAATGCTACGACGGATACCGTGCAGTTTTTTCGCAATCAAGTTGAAGATGATCCTGATATCCGCAGTTTAATGCTCTACAGTGCAGCTGAACAGCAGCTGTATGTCTATAATGACCAAGGCAAATTTCAGATTATTTCCACTAATGCAGCCCACTCTTTCGTACCGGATGCGCTGTATCTGGAGGAGGAAGGGAGTGTCACTGCTCCAAACACTTGGGTCAGTCAGGCGATCTCATCTCCGGAGGGGCCAATGTTTACGGTCCGTACCCCAGTCAATAACAAGATATCACTGCGCAACATTGGTCAGCTTCTAGTCTATTTTGATGCCAGTGAGGTCTGGGGGAGTATGGGCAATTATAAGGATGACTTCAAGGGAAAGATTCTGGTGCTGGCAGCGGATGGGGATGTGTTATTTGATACCTCGGGCACCTATTATGGAAAGCGCTATCCTTATCCCGAGCAGATGAATTCTGCCTATACAGATGGTGAAGAAGTCGGCGGGATGATCATTACTAAGCAGACTCACACCCAAGGCGGATTTACTGTGTTGAGTGCTGTACCTAAGCAGGAATTAGCCGCCACTTATAGGGGATTGCGGAACATGATCTTCATTATCTGCTTGATCTGCCTGTTGTTTGCGATTATTACACCCACTTTATTTATCAATAATTTTGCCAGACGGACTCATAAAATTATCAAGTTCACCCGCAAAGTGAAAAACGGTGACCTGGATGCCCGGATTACCGATGTCAGAGAAGACGAGCTGGGGCAGATCTCCAAGAGCTTCAACGACATGCTGGATGAGCTGAATCTTCATATAGACCGTGTGTTCAAGGCTGAAATCAAGCAAAAACATACCGAAATCGCCGCGCTTGAAGCCAGGGTAAACCCACATTTTCTCTACAATACCTTGGAGGTGATCCGAATGAGAGCAATCTCTCAAGGAGCTTCAGATGTCGGGGAGATGATCTACAGCTTGTCGGTGTTGTTCAAAAGCTATGTTCATCAGAAACCCAAGCATACGATGAAGGATGAACTAGAGGCCTGCCGTTTATATCTGGAGCTGTTCCGCATCCGTTATAAGGATAAATTCTCTTATACAATGGAATGCGGGAAAGAGCTTACAGGAAGAGTTGTACTCAAAATGTCGCTGCAGCCTATCATTGAAAACTACATTCTACATGGGATGCGCGTGGACAAGAATGATAATCACATCAGTGTGGCTGTGGTCAAGGATGGCCAATATTTGCGTGCGGTAGTTACAGACAATGGGCGGGGGATTGCCCCGGACAGATTGGTCCAGCTCAAAGAAGGTCTTTTGCAGCCAGATGAACAATCGGAATCATTCGGCCTGCGCAGTATTCATGAACGTTTGAAGCTGCTTTATGGCAGTGAGTATGGCATTGAATTACAAAGCGAAGCGGGTACCGGCACAACCGTGACTGTGTATTTTCCCGATCTGGGAGAGGATGATCCAAACCATGTATAAAATTTTCATTGTGGACGACGAGCCTTTTATTATCGAAGGATTATATGACATTGTGGATTGGGCAGCACTGGGGATGGAGATTGTCGGCCACGCCGAGAACGGACAGGAAGCGCTGGAGTCGTTGCGGTTTGTTCCAGCGGATATTCTGATTACGGATATTTCCATGCCGCTGATGAACGGGCTGGATCTGATCCGGGCCGTACGGGAGATTCAGCCGGAGATCAAAGTTGTTATCCTCAGCGGCTATGATGAGTTCGGTTATCTTAAGGAAGGAATGGCGCTCGGCATTGAAAATTATCTGCTCAAGCCTATTAATTTGCAAGAGTTCCGGGCAACATTAGTGACTGCCGCCGAGAAGCTGGGTGTCTCCCGTCAAGAGAGTCAATTCAATGCGCATAGTATTTCCATTCTGCGCGATAATGTGATGTACCGCTGGCTGCGGTGCCAGATTGGGCCGAAGGAATTCTGTGAACGGACTGATTTTCTGGGACTTAGACTAGATAAGCCGCTGGTGCAGGTAGCCCTGCTTCGCCCTGAACAGGACGCTGCCGAGCTATTTCAGGCGGTGGAAGAGGTTGTAGGCGGTAACCCGTCTTTGATTGCATTCCGGGATATGGATGGAGATACCGTGCTGCTGCATCTGCTTAGTGAGTATCAGCAGGGTAAAGAAGCGGTGGAAAGGCTTCATGCGCAGCTGCTGTTATCCCTAACTGGCGGTCCGCCAATGCGTCTGTCCGTAGGAACGGTGGAGGAGATGGAGGAGGCGGCGGCTCAGAGTTATGCCCATGCAAAGATGACTCAGGAATATTTCATGCTGTTTCCAGAGCGGAATTTGCTGCATTATGAGGAAGTTCAGGACAGGCATGAGGTTGCCGTCCAAGGCATGCCGCTGAATTGGGAAGATGATCTCAAGCTGATTATGGCGAAGGATAAGGAAGCGCTGCTGGTGCGGATCCAGGATCATTTTGAGCAGCTGCGGCGGATGGAGGGGATTACACCCGTGCTGCTGCAAGGCATTGCCATGGAATGGTTGATCCGCTTCAAGATGCAGCTGCAGGAGATTCGTCATGTGGAAGAACCGGAGCTTTTCGCAGACGGTTTTGGCCTCATTCGCTCTACAGTTTCCATAAATGAACTGACTCAGATTATTCAGGAAGCCGCTACCATTACGGTAGACGCCTTAGTTCGGGACGTAAAGAGTCCAGTCGTGCAGCAGGTGCTGAATTATATCCATGAGTCCTACAATGAAGATGTGTCACTGAAGACCCTCGGTGCCCAATACCATATTCACCCGGTGTATTTGGGACAGCTGTTCCATAAAGAGGTGAATGAGTCGTTCACCGAATATATCAATAAATACCGGATTGAGAAGGCAAAGGAGCTGCTGCGGAATACCTCACTTAAAGTTCATGAAATCGCTCTCAAAGTAGGCTATTGGGAGACCGGCTATTTTTACAAACAATTTAAGAAGCATGTCGGGATATCTCCTACGGAGTACAAAGGGCTTGTCTAGCGGACCCCCGCTGCAAGCTTTTTCTTTATTTTCTACATGATTTATTTAGTTTAGCTTCTGTTTGAAAATGCTTTCATAAATTACAGTAAAGATAGTCCTTGAAGGAGAAAGCTGCTGGTTTAATTCCGGATTAGGCCAGCGATCTTGAGGTAAACAAAGGGGAGGTTATACAGGAATGGGCAACAACAAAAGAAAAAGGTTTTCCCTGTTACTGACATCACTTATGGCATTCTCGCTTGCGCTCAGCGCATGTGGCGGCGATTCAAACAACGCCGCAACTAACAGTTCAGGAGCGGGCGGCGACGGTGCATCATCCGAGAAACCGGTCGAACTGATCTGGTACACGATCGGCGGACCGCAGAAGGATCTGGACCGTGTCGTGGAAGAAGTCAATAAGTACACTAAAGAGAAGATAAATGTCACCCTGAAGATGAATATGATTGATTTTGGCGATTATACACAAAAAATGCAGGTCAAAGTAGCCGCTGGCGAACCCATGGACATTCTCTTTACGTGTTCCTGGGCGTTCGATTATGTGCAAAATGCCCGCAAAGGCGCTTTTATGGAATTGGACAGCCTGCTTAATGAATATGGAAAAGGCATCGTAGACACCATTGATCCGGCGTTCCTGGAAGGCTCCAAGGTAGATGGACATAATTATGCCGTACCTGCCAACAAAGAGCTTCCGGCGCAAGAAGTTTGGCGCTTTAATAAAGAGCTGCTCGACAAATATAACCTCGACATTTCCGGGGTGAACACAATGGAAAGCATTGAACCACTGCTGAAGACGATCAAAGAGAATGAACCGGGCATCACGCCTTACGCTATGGTGAAGGATTTCATGCCAGTACTGCCGTTCGATTACATCATTGAAAAGATGCCAATGGCTGTTTATATGGACACGAAGGATTACAAGATCGTGAACATTCTGGAAACACCAGAACTCAAAAGCACTCTTGAAACCGTTCGCAAATATTACAAGGCAGGTTATATCTCGCCGGAAGTAGCAACTACAACTTCGGTGGATGATCTCTACAAATCTTCCAACTGGTTCATGGATCGTGCAGCTACCCAGCCGATGGCGGACAATCTGTGGTCGGCAAGCTACGGCTATCCTGTAGTTTCCACGCCAGCTGGCAAACCTTACATCTACAACTGGTCCGTTATGGGTTCGATGCAAGCCATCTCGGCTAACTCCGCATATCCGGAGAAAGCGATGGAGTTCCTGAACCTGCTCAACACCGATCCGGTGCTGCGCAATATGATTGACTCCGGAATCGAAGGCGTGCACTACGAGAAGACCGGTGAGAATTCCATGAAGAACCTGGATGAATCCAAGAACTATGACATGCCAACCTTCTCGCTGGGCAATATCATGATCAACTATTTGAACGAGGGTGACCCTGAGAACAAATGGGAAGAGTTCAAAAAGTTTAATGAATCCGGTGTAAATGCACCGCTGCTTGGTTTTAACTTCGACACTTCCAAGGTGACTACTGAAATCGCTGCGGTTCAGAACGTAAAAGAAGAATACTGGTCACCACTGATGACTGGAACCGTTGATCCTGACGAGTATCTACCGAAAGCTATTGAGAAATTCAAGGCAGCTGGTTTGGACAAAATTATCGCTGAAGCGCAATCGCAAATTGATGCCTGGAAAGCGTCCAACAACAAGTAAAACATCAACGTAAGAGAAGATCGGGGCAGGGGCGTGGCCTCTGACCCGGTCTTTTTTTGAAATATAAGGACATACAGGAGGGATCTAAGTGTGAAGACAATCAGCGGATTTATAAAAAATATTATGAATAACAAGATTATGCTGCTCATGGTTTTACCAGGTGCGCTTTGGTTTCTCTTTTTCTCTTACCTGCCGATGATAGGGACGATTATTGCTTTCAAGGAATACCGCTTTAGCCGCGACGGCTTCTGGGCGAGTATTATCAACAGCAAATGGGTGGGGCTAGACAACTTCAAGTTTTTGTTTACCACCAATGACGCGTACATCATTACCCGCAACACCTTGCTCTACAATGGAGCGTTTATCCTGCTTGGCTTGATCTTGTCGGTTCTGATGGCGATTGTGCTGTCCGAGATTGTGAACAAGAAGCTGGCCAAAGTGTATCAGACCGGCATGTTCCTGCCCTACTTCCTGTCATGGGTCGTTGTCGGCTATTTTGCATTTAGTTTCCTGAGCTCCGAACGCGGGATGCTGAACCAGATCATGGGCTTTTTTGGCGCAGAGTCAATTCAGTGGTACTCGGAAAAAGCCTACTGGCCGTTCATCCTGATCCTAGTCTATCTGTGGAAAGCAGTTGGTTACAACAGCGTAGTTTATCTCGCAGCTATTATGGGGATCGACAAGTCGCTGTATGAAGCGGCGATGATCGACGGAGCTAGTAAGTTCCAACAGATTCGCAATATTACACTGCCGTTGCTGAGTCCAATTATCACGATCATGACCCTGCTGGCCATCGGTAAAATCTTCTACGCCGACTTCGGTCTCTTTTACCAGGTGCCTCGTAATTCCGGTACGCTCTACAGTGTCACGAATGTTATTGATACCTATGTCTATCAAGGCCTCAAAACAACGGGTGAGATTGGTATGAGCACTGCCGCAGGTCTGTATCAATCGGTTGTCGGCTTTACGCTAGTGATGACCTCTAACTATATTGTCCGCAAATACAACAAGGATAGCGCTTTGTTCTAGAACCTCATGAAAGGAGTGGGCCATATGTCTTCCATTACTAAGACTAAAAAAGAACGTGATTTCCACCATCTCTCGACGCCCTGGAATATCACTTTTAATCTGATAGCCGGCATCTTTGCGTTTCTGTGCGTGTTTCCGTTTCTGTTCGTCGTGATCATCTCCTTCACCGATGAGGTGGCGCTGGCGCGGGATGGCTATAAGCTGATTCCGGCAAAATGGAGTCTCGGCGCATACCGTTATGTGTTTGAATCCGGAGATATGCTGCTGCGTTCTTATGGTGTGACGATTTTTGTAACGGTGATAGGGACGATTATCAGCCTTTTGTTTATCGCTTTTTATGCGTATGCCATTTCCCGGAAAAGCTTCCGTTACCGCAATTTTTTCTCGTTCTTCGCGTTTTTTACCATGCTGTTCAACGGTGGACTTGTGCCGACTTATATTATCGTTACGCAGTTTCTAAGCCTGAAGGATACGATCTGGGCGCTGATTTTGCCGCTGGCGGTGAATGCTTTTTACATTATGATTCTGCGCACCTTCTACAGCACGAGTGTGCCTGATGCCATTATCGAATCCGGCAAAATCGACGGGGCGGGCGAGTTCCGTATCTTCCTGAAATTGGTGTTGCCTTTATCACTGCCCGGTCTGGCTACGATTGCTTTGTTCAGCACCCTCGGCTATTGGAATGACTGGTTCAATGCGCTGCTGTACATCGACAACCCGAATTTAGTCCCGCTGCAATCGATGCTGATGCGGATCGAGACCAGTATGCAGTTTATTTTGCAGAACTCCCAGAACAGTTCGCTCAGTCTGGAAGCTCTTCGCTCCATGCCGCAGGATACATCGCGGATGGCGATGGTCGTGCTGGCGACAGGACCGATTATTTTTGCCTATCCGTTCTTCCAGCGTTATTTCATTCAAGGTCTTACCGTAGGGGCTGTTAAGGAATGAGTTATACAAACCCGAATTTACCTGCTGAAGAACGGGCGGAGCATCTGCTCGGACTGATGACTTTGGAAGAGAAGGCCGGTCAGCTGATTCAGCCTTTTGGCTGGCAGGCCTATGAACATAGAGACGGTAAGATGACCTTGACAGAAAGCTTCAAGGAGAAGGTTGCCGGGGGCGGCGTTGGTTCGCTTTACGGGATGTTGCGCGCTGACCCGTGGACCGGTGTGACGCTGGCTACTGGCCTGTCTCCGCGTGAAGGTGCGGAAGCGGTGAATACGCTCCAGCGGTATGTGCTGGAGCATTCGCGGCTGGGCATTCCGGTATTGATCGGCGAGGAATGCTCGCATGGCCACATGGCGATCGGGGCCACCGTATTCCCGGTGCCCCTGTCGCTCGGCAGCTCCTGGAATGTAGAGCTGTATCGTGAGGTCTGCCGCGCCGTAGCGCTGGAGACACGCAGTCAGGGCGGCGCGGTTACGTATTCGCCGGTGCTGGATGTGGTGCGCGATCCCCGCTGGGGCCGCACCGAGGAGTGCTTCGGCGAGGACGCTTACCTGATCAGCGAGATGGCGGTTGCGGCTGTTGAAGGTCTGCAGGGGGAATCCTTGCAGAGCGGCGGCAGCGTGGGGGCTACGCTGAAGCATTTTGTGGGATACGGCAGCTCAGAAGGCGGCCGGAATGCCGGACCTGTGCACATGGGCTGGCGTGAACTGCTGGAAGTGGATCTGCTGCCCTTCAAAAAAGCGGTCGAAGCGGGTGCAGTCTCCATTATGCCTGCTTATAACGAAATAGACGGCGTGCCTTGCACGACAAATACAGAGCTACTAGAGGATATACTCCGCGAAGCTTGGGGATTTGAGGGTCTAATCATTACCGACTGCGGAGCTATAGAGATGCTGGCCTCTGGCCATGATGTGGCTGAAGATGGCATGGATGCAGCAGTGCAGTCACTGGAAGCCGGCATCGACATGGAGATGTCCGGAGAGATGTACGGCAAATACCTGGTGGATGCCGTTCGTGAAGGCAAGCTGGACCCGGCACTGCTGGATCGGGCGGTCCGCCGTGTGCTGACGCTCAAGTTCAGGCTGGGCCTGTTCGAGCAACCATTCGCTGATCCCGATGCGGCTGAACGCGTCATCGGCAGCAAAGCGCATCAAGAGCTGGCCCGGCAAGTGGCGGGCGAGAGCATCATCCTGCTGAAAAATGAAGCAGGTGTGCTGCCATTGTCCAAGACCGCCGGCACGATCGCCGTCATTGGCCCTAACGCCGATGCCGGGTATAACCAGCTCGGCGATTATACCTCACCGCAGCCTCCGGCTAAGGTAGCGACCGTGCTCAGCGGCATCCGCAGCAAGCTGGCTGCAGAGCCGGAGCGGGTGCTCTATGCACCGGGCTGCCGGATCAAAGGCGATTCGCGCGAAGGTTTTGAAGCCGCGCTCGCTTGTGCAGAGCAGGCTGATACCGTTGTTATGGTCGTCGGCGGCTCCAGTGCACGCGATTTCGGGGAAGGCAGTATCGATCTCAAGACAGGCGCGTCCAAGGTGACGGAGAATGCCTGGAATGATATGGACTGCGGCGAAGGCATTGACCGGGTGTCATTGACCCTGTCGGGAGTGCAGCTGGAACTGATCCAGCAGGTTCATCAGCTCGGCAAACCTGTGATCGTTGTTTATATTAACGGCCGTCCGGTGAGTGAGCCTTGGATTGACGAGCATGTACATGCCATTCTGGAAGCCTGGTATCCAGGCCAAGAAGGCGGGCACGCTGTTGCGGATATCCTGTTCGGCGATGTGAACCCGTCCGGGAAGCTGACTGTATCCGTGCCGAAGCATGTGGGCCAGCTCCCGGTCTATTACAACGGTAAACGTTCCCGTGGCAAAAGATATCTGGAGGCCGATTCCCAGCCTCAATATCCGTTCGGCTTCGGGCTTAGCTACACTGAATTTACGTACTCCGGGTTGAAGGTGGAGCCGGAAGTAATTGCGGCTGGGGAGACGGCTACAGTTTCCGTGGACGTTCAGAATACAGGAGACCGTGAGGGCGCAGAGGTGGTGCAACTGTATATTTCCGATGTCGCCAGTAAGGTCACCCGTCCTGCCAGGGAATTGAAGGCTTTTGACAAAATCAAGTTGGCTCCGGGTGAGAAGCAAACCGTGTTGTTCACGGTAGGGTCGGAGCAATTGCAATATATCGGACCGGATTTAAGACCTGTTGTAGAGCCAGGAGCGTTTAAAGTGCTGGTGGGTAAGCATGTAAATGATACACTGAGCACCGATTTGACGGTGAGGGGGTAAAGACATGGAACGCATTAAACGCTTCATCCGCGAGCTCTCCGAGCAGCAATGGCTAGAGGTGCAGGAATTGCGCGATTGGGAGATTCTGTCCTCGGTGTATCAATTGCCGGGACAGTATGACAAGCTGCAGCCTTATAAGGACGGCAGCAATTATGATCTGTTCCCGAGTGTGCAAGGAACGACCTATTTCTTCCGCCGTACTTTGGAGATTCCGGCTAACTGGCTGCCGGGCCACATCGGGCTGATTTTTGCTTCAGGTGGGGAAGGGCTGCTGCGGGTGAACGGTGAATCGCGGCAAGGACTTGACCGCAATCATACCTTTGTGACCCTGACAGGTGATCCATCTGGCCGTCCGTTGGACCTGGAAATCGAACTCTTCGATCCGGTCCCCGAGCCGGTGGACCCATTAAATCAACAGGCGGTGATCCAGCCGCCGATTCGGATGATCCACAGCCAGCTGGTGCTGGTGAATAGACCTGTGCAGAGTCTAATGTACACGGCAGTAGTGATTCGCGATTCGGCAATTCTGCTGCCTGAGCAGGACCAGCGCCGTAACCGGATGCTGGAAGCTTTGTATGTGGCAATGGATGAATTCGTTGGCCTTACCACGCAGGAGATCCGCGAGGGTGGTGAGATTACGCGAATCGAGCAGAAGCTGCGGGGCAGAGTCGGGGAGATCGGCGGTCATGCCGAAGGAACAATCCACATGGTGGGCCAGTCCCATATCGATATTGCCTGGCTGTGGCCTGCGCGCGAGACCGTGCGCAAGACGAGCCGGACGTTCTCGACGGTGAATGCCCTGATGGACGAATATCCTGACTATCAATATGCGCAGAGCCAGCCGCTGCTGTTCGAATATTTGAAAGACAATGACCCGGTACTCTATGAGAAGGTCAAGGCACGCATCCGTGAAGGACGCTGGGAACTGGTCGGTGGGATGTGGATCGAACCGGATCTGAACATTCCGAGCGGAGAATCGTTGATGCGGCAAATGCTATATGGTCAACGCTTTTATCTCGAAGAGTTCGGGCGCACCTCGCAGATTGAGTGGCTGCCGGATACCTTCGGCTACTGCGCTTCTCTGCCGCAGATTCTGCAGCATGGTGGCATCAAATATTTTATGACCACCAAGTTGGGCTGGAATGACACCAATGTCTTCCCTTACGATCTGTTCCGTTGGGTCGGCATTGACGGCACGCCGATGTTGTCTTACCTGAATCATGGGGTCAATGAGAATACGCTGCCCAAAGATGTGCATGAACACTATCAGTCCTTCCGCGAAAAAGATAAACATAATGAGCAGATGCTGCTCTATGGGCATGGTGACGGCGGCGGCGGGGTCACCCGCGAGATGCTGGAATATATCCAGCGTGCCGAGCTAATGGTCGGCCAGCCGGAGAGTAAATACAGTAATGCCGCGGATTTCTTCGCGGGCATTACGCGCAGTCAGCCGCAGCTGCCGCAGTGGCGGGGCGATCTGTATCTGGAGCTGCACCGCGGCACCTACACCACGCACGGCCGCAACAAGCGGAACAACCGCAAGGCGGAAGTGTTGTACCGTGAAGCGGAGCTGTGGCAGACATTAGCTTCGCCGCAGCTGGACACGGAGCAACATGCCGTAGTTGCCGGGCAGCTGCATCAGGGCTGGAAGCTGATTTTGTTGAACCAGTTCCATGATATTATTCCGGGCTCGGCGATTACCGAAGCTTACGAGACCTCGGAGAAGGAATACGCAGAGGTATTTGAGCTTGGCCGTGATGCGCTTCAGCCGGGGCTTGCGGCATTGGCCGGGAACATTAACACGTCAGGCGAGGGTACACCTTACATTGTTTTTAATGGTTTGGGTTGGATGCGGGATGCCGTGGTCGAACTTGCCCTCAATGAAGAAGGAGTCGCTAGCGGAAACTTTGCGGTGTATGGCGAGGATAACGTACTGCTGGAAGCAGATGTCCTGACGGAGGAGACAGTAGTTTCTGGTGTCTCGGTTCTCGTTCCGGAGATTCCAGCCTTTGGTTACAAGACGATCTGGATTCGTGATCTGTCTCAGAACACATCCGTTGAAAATAATGCAGAATCTGCCGCTGCTGAACATAATCAAACAGCTATAGGAGTTGTTCCCTTCGGCGACCGTTGGGAGACGGACTATTATCGTATTACCTTTAACGAGCGGGGAGAAATCACCAGTCTTTTTGATAAAAAAGGAAACCGGGAGATCGTAAAATCCGGTGAGCCGGCGAACCGCTTCCACTTTTTCCACGACCGTCCGACGCTTTGGGATGCCTGGGACATTGACAACCGTTATGAAGCCCAACCCGCCGGGGAGGCTGAACTTATAGAAAAGGGAGTGATCCGCACTGGTGCGGTGCAGGATATTTTGCGCTTCCGCTGGAAGCTGGGCCAATCCGAGATTACTCAGGATATGATTCTACATCACCATAATCCCCGGATTGATTTCCAGACGCATGTAAGCTGGAACGAAGCCCATAAGCTGCTTAAGGTAGGGTTTCCGATTGATGTTGTCGCGGATAAGGCGACTTACGAGATTCCATTTGGTGCGCTGGAACGTCCGACCCACCGCAACACCAGCTGGGAGCAGGCGCAGTATGAGGTTTGCGGGCACCGTTTTGCCGATGTATCCGAACGTGGATATGGCGTCAGTCTGCTGAATGATTGTAAATACGGCTATGACATCCAAGGCAGTACCATTCGTTTGTCGCTCCTGCGCGCGCCGAAATGGCCGGATGTTACTGCGGATCTCGGCGAGCACGACTTCACCTATTCGCTATATCCGCACCGTGGGGATTGGCGGGAGGCTCATACTGTTCGTCGTGCAGCAGAGCTAAATCATGAGCTGTATACTTTTGCCGCTTCTTCAACACAGGGGCAGCTGCCACCAACAGGCTCATTTATTGGATTCTCGGGTGAGAATGTGGTGCTGGATACGATTAAGCCATCCGAGGACGGGCAGGGGACTGTTCTCCGTTTCTACGAATCCTCGGGAGGCCGCGAGCGGGTCCAGCTCAAATGGCAGCATCCAGTTCAGAGCGTCTACCTGTCCAATGCTCTGGAAGAGCAGCTGGAACAGATCGAACACACGGCTGACGGTGAATTGGAACTTCACTTTGCCCCTTACGAGATCAAAACAATCTACATCAGAAATTAAATAATCACATCACAGATGCAAAGGAGCATAACTCACTTGGAACAATTCCGATTACCCAAAATAGCAATGCCCCAGCTGCCGCTGCCGCAGGCTGTACAAGAAGTGCTTGCCGAAGCAGAGGAGAAGCTGGCACATCGCCCGAAGCTGTTGCAGCTGTTCAAGAACTGTTTTCCGAATACGCTGGAGACGACGACTAAACTGCTGGATGACGGAACCACCTTTGTGATTACCGGCGATATTCCGGCCTCCTGGCTGCGTGATTCAGTTGAGCAGGTAATTCAATACGTGCCTCTGGCCAAAAACGATCCCGATCTCCAGCGCATTATCGGCGGTCTTATCAAACGCCATATTCAGTATATTCATATCGATCCTTACGCCAATGCATTTAATGAGTCGGCCAATGACTGGCACTGGAACACTACGGATGTGACCGAGATGTCGCCATGGGTGTGGGAGCGTAAATTTGAGATTGATTCGTTATGTTTTGTTGTGCGCCTCGCTTATACCTACTGGAAAGAGACGGGCCTGACTGATTTCTTCGACGCTGGGTTCAAGTCGGCCATGCGCCAGATTTTCGATTTGTTCAAAAGAGAGCAGCGGCATTTCGAGCAGTCTCCGTACCGGTTCAGCCGCAATAACGGCATTCCGGAAGATTCTCTGCGCAATAGCGGTCTCGGCATGCCGGTGAACTATACCGGAATGATCTGGTCGGGCTTCCGGTCCAGCGATGATGCCTGTGATTTCCACTACAACATTCCTGGCAATATGTTCGCTGTTGTCGCGCTGCGCCAGATGCAGGAATTCGCGGAGTGGGTCTTCCGCGACCTAGAATTCCTAGCTGAACTTAAAGAGCTGGAATTTGAAGTGGATCATGGCATCAAGCTCTACGGCATTTATCGCCATCCGGAGTTTGGTCCGATTTATGCTTATGAGACCGACGGCTTCGGCAATTACTGCCTGATGGACGATGCGGGAACGCCCGGACTGATCTCCATTCCGTATCTGGGTTACGCTTCGGCGGATGATCCCATCTACCAGAACACCAGACGTTTCGCATTGAGCAAAGAAAATCCGTTCTATTATGAAGGCACAGCTGCCAAAGGGATCGGCAGCCCGCACACTCCGGAGAACTATATCTGGCATATGGCGTTGTCTATGCAGGGCATTACGGCTCAGACTGCCGAAGAGAAGCTGGAACTGATTGCGATGCTGGAAAGTACGGATGCCGGAACCGGATATATGCATGAAGGCTTCCATGTGGATGATCCTAGTGTATTTACCCGCAGCTGGTTTGCATGGTCGAACAGCTTGTTCTCGCAGCTTGTCTATCGGGCGATGAAGGAAGGTATTCTGTGAGCGGGGGCCGTATCATCCTGTTCGCGGACCCGTCTTTTCCCGGGTATACCGCAGCGGGCGGACTGACAGCGGAACAGGCACAGTCTATAGGAATACATCATACTGACCCTCCTGTTCATGCAGCACAGCTGGCCGAAACGCTGGACAGCGCCAAGGCCGGGGACTGCTTCGTTAGCTTCCATGCTCCATACTTCCCAAAGGAAGCTTGGCCTTCCATCGTCGCTTATTTGAGCAGAGGCGGCAGCTTGATCAGCATTGGCGGTGCCCCGTTTAAGCATCCAGTCCGCCTAGTCGCTGAAGAGTGGCGGGTCGAAGCTGAGCAGACTGCCTATCACCGCCAGCTGCATATCCATGAAGCGCTGCAGGTGAGCAGCGCAAATCGCATACAGCAGCATGTCGCGCTTAGAGACATTCCGCTCTTTGTAGGCGATGAGCAGCTGCTGGCCCTGTCGGATACCTGGAACCTGGTGCCGCATGTCACTAAAAGCAGTGACCTGCCGGAGCAGATGGGTTCCAGTGGACCCATGGACACGCGGATCTACCCGCTGCTTAAGGGCATTACCGCCGCCGGGCGGGAAGTTTCAGCTCCAGCTGTGCTGTGGGAGCATATCGGCGGGCCTTTTGCTGGTGGCCGTTGGATCTTCATCGGCCAACCGCTTACGCCTGATTTCTGGAATCAAGGCGGAACGGAAGCATTAACCCGCTGGGCAACTTTTGCCGCTCGGGGAGTAACAGAGCTGTGGCTGAAGCCTAACTATGCTTCTTATGAAGAAGGCGAGCGGCCGCTGCTGTTTTTGCAGGGTCAGCGGCTAAGCCGTAGCCAATCGTCACCGACATCAGCGCAGTGGACCCTGAACATCACTCTGAACAAAGACGGGGAGTCTATCCCATGTTTCACTCACGAGTGCAAGCTTGAGGTCAGTCGCGAGCTGAACTTCCTACGTGTACCGCTTGCTATAGAAATTCAACCTGGCCTGTATCATCTTTCTTGCCATGCTGTATCGGAAGAAGGCGAAGTGCGGATGTTGCGTCAAGGCTTTTGGGGATATGACGTGGGCCTGTTATCGCAGGGGGAACCGATTAAGGCTGGAAGAGATTATTTTATCAAAGACGGTCAGCCTTTACCTGTTGTCGGCATGACTTATATGACCTCTGACGTAGCGCGGAAGTTTCTATTCCTGCCAAATGCTGATGTCTGGGATCGGGATATGGCACAGATGCGGAAGGCAGGCATCAACTGGATTCGTACCGGCATCTGGACAGCCTACCGCAATATTATGCAGGTAGACGGTCATGCCTCGGAAGAAGTGCTGCGAGCGATTGATGCTTTTCTACTGACTGCGAAGCGGCATGAGCTGCAGGTAACCTTTACGTTCTTCTCCTTTACACCGGAGACTTGGGAAGGGACGAATCCTTATCTCGATCCGCGCAGTGTAGAAGCGCAAAAACGGTTCATCCGCTCCATCATCGCACGGCATCGCACGACAACCCATGTGGATTGGGATTTGATCAATGAACCGTCAATGTTCGATCCGCCGCGGATTTTCTCGGACGGACCGAGCTCGGCGCGAGATAAATATGAACACGCTGCTTTCTCTGCTTGGCTGGAAGAACGCCATGGTGATATAACTTTGCTGCAAGAGCGCTGGAATATGACGCCGCTGGAATTGCCGGATTTTGCGGCTGCACAACCTCCTGAGCGAGAAGAGATTAACTTTAGTGTGCAGGATATTCATTCCGGGAAGCGCGGCACACGTTGGCTCGACTACTGCCTGTTCTCCATGGACATGCACAACGTATGGGCAAGGGAGCTTAGCGGGACTATCAAGGAACTCTGCCCAGATCATTTAGTGACCGTAGGGCAGGATGAGGCTTTAGGTGCCCAACGGCCATCGCCGTTCTTTTATGAGCGCGATGTCGATTACACCACTGTTCACAGCTGGTGGTTGAATGACAATCTGCTCTGGGATGGAATTTTTGCCAAAACCCATCATAAACCGAACCTCATTCAGGAGACCGGCATCATGTACGTAGAGACGCCAGACGGACGGGCTAAACGCAGTGAGGAAGAATTGCGGGCCATGCTGGAGCGCAAATATGCCTATGCGTTTGCTTCTGGAGGTGCCGGGGCTGTGCAATGGATCTGGAACACGAACTTTTATATGGATAATGCCAATGAATCACAGATCGGTGCGCTGCGGGCCGATGGGACTGAGAAGCCGGAAGCGGATGTGTCTTATGATTTTGGGCGGTTCATCGGCGAAGCCGGGGGATTATTTGACGGGCGGAAGCTGGAAGAGATTGCCGTGGTTTTCCCTTACTCTAATGACTTCTCTAACCGGAAGCTCGCCTATGATGCGACTACCCGCCTGACGCGGATCTTATCTTATCAGCTTCATTTGCCTTTCCGCGCCGTATCGGAATACGATCTGGCTCCGCTGGAGGCAGAGCCGGCTAAGTTGATTCTCCTGCCGAGTGTGCACAATCTGGATAATGACGCCCTTCAGCAATTGCTGGACATAGTGGAGCGTACAGGTGCCGTTCTGCTCATTACTGGAGCATTGGGGGTTGATGCGTATTGGCAGCCTTCGGATCGTATGGACGCAATAGTAGGAGCCCGTAAACTTGGTAACATGCGCCGTGAGGAGCAGCTTCTATTGAACGGACGCAAGTTTGCGGTGTCCTATGGACAGAAGCGAATCGCGGAGCTAGTCAAAGAAACGCCAGCAAATGCAGATGTTGATTCGTCTAGCTCAGGTGGTGTGGGTGATCACCTCATCGAACGCCAGCTTGGTACAGGTCGCCTGATCTGGTGCCCGCTACCTTTAGAACTGAATGACCGCGACGAGCCGATCGCCGCGCTCTACCAATATGCTGCACAAGCCGCAGGTATCGAAACCGGGCTGGAATGGATCAGCGGTGGAGACCTGCCAGGTGTGTACGGGCGAAAGCTTGCTTTTGCAGAAGGTTCATTGTATATCTTCGTATCTGAATACGCCTGGGATGCCGAACTTGAAATAAAAGATCCTGCAACTGGAGCTCATTACTCATTTTTACTGGAGAAAGAACGTTCGGTGTTGTTTGCAGCTGATTCAGCGGGCAAGCTGGTAGCTGTCTACAGACCTGAAGAGGTTAACATTACGCTTAATAAATGCTGAAGAACTGAGGTGTACACACAGATGACCCACACAACAACCAAAACAGCCCATATCGTGTCCCATACTCACTGGGACCGTGAATGGTATTTGCCCTATGAGAAACACCACGTCCGTCTGGTTCAGCTGGTGGATGCACTGCTTGCGAAGCTGGACGGAGATTCCGCCTTCCGCAGTTTTTACCTCGATGGGCAAACCATTATTCTGGAGGATTATCTTCAGGTTCGGCCAGAGAACAAAGAGAAGCTGGAGAAGTATATCCGGGATGGGCGAATCTTGATTGGACCTTGGTACATTTTGCAGGATGCGTTCCTGACGAGCGGCGAGGCAAATGTGCGGAATATGCAGATCGGCCATCAGGATGCCGAGAAATACGGCGAGCCTTCCAAAATCGGCTATTTTCCCGATACGTTTGGATTGGTCGGACAGACTCCGCAGCTGATGTTGCAGTCAGGGATTACGAATGCTTTTTTTGGACGCGGGGTGAAGCCTACGGGATTTAACAACACTGTATCGGATGCAGGTTATGAGTCCTCTTTCTCCGAGCTGATCTGGGAAGGGCCGGATGGATCCAAAATTCTCGGTATCCTATTTGCCAACTGGTATTCTAACGGCAATGAAGTTCCTGTTGAGGAAGGTGCGGCTCGGGAATTCTGGGACCGTAAGCTTGCGGATGCAGAGAAGTATGCTTCAACGGGGGAGTTATTGTTCATGAACGGGTGCGACCACCAGCCTCTGCAATTGGATTTGCCGGAAGCTATCCGCACCGCCGAAAAGCTATACCCTGAAGTGAAGTTCGTGCATTCAAATTTCCCGGACTATCTGCAAGCCTTGGATCAGCAATTATCCTCGGGTCAGCGGGAGCTCTCCACCGTTACAGGGGAACTGCGCAGCCAGCGTACTGACGGATGGGGCACCTTAGTGAACACAGCCTCAGCCCGGGTTTATTTGAAGCAGATGAACCAGCTGGGCCAGACTCTTTTGGAAAAAGTAGCCGAGCCGCTGGCCTCCATCGCCCGCCTGTCCGGACAGGACTACCCGCACCATCTATTCACCTATGCCTGGAAGACGCTGATGCAGAACCATCCGCATGACAGTATCTGTGGTTGTAGTGTGGATGAAGTGCATCGTGAGCTGGTAACTCGTTTTGATAAAAGCCGGCATGTTGCTGAGAGCATCATAGATGACAGTGCTAAGTTTATCGCAGATCAAGTGGAGACTTCTGGCTTTTCCGCATACGGGGAAGATGCAGTTCCTTTTATAGTGATGAATACCACGGGGTGGAAGCGTACGGGAACGGTAACTATAGAGCTGGATGCTGAACGGTTATATCTGCGCGAGGGTTATCCTTTGGATGAGACCGCCCGCAGAATGCTGGCTGTTGATTTGTCCGGCAGGATTCTCGTCGATCACACAGGGGAGGAATTAGCGTCTACAGTGGAAGATCTGGGTTTAAACTTTGGTTATGATCTGCCTGATGACCAATTCCGTCAGCCGTATATGTGCCGCAAAGTGAGACTTACTTTTGAAGCACGCAATGTGCCTGCACTTGGGCTTTGTACTTACGCTTGGGTACAATCAACTACGGAATCCGCTCAGGGAAGCTCTTTAATAGAAGGAGAGCGCAGCTTGGAGAATGCATCTCTCAAGGTAGTTGTTGCTGAGGATGGTTCATTTACGTTATTGGATAAGCATAGCGGTACCACTTATCGTGAGTTGGGGATTTACGAGAATACCGGAGACGTAGGCAATGAATACATGTACAAGCAGCCAGAAGGTGAACAAGCGCTGACGACCAAAGGCCAGCCTGCAGTTATTAAGGTGATTGAAGACTCTCCCTTCCGTGCGGCCATTGAGATCCGAATAGATTGGGAGATTCCGGCTTCGGCGGATGACACCTTGGAGGCGGAACAGCGTGCACTTGTGTATTATCCTGAGCGTAAAGCGCAGCGGAGTGTAAATACGGTGGTTTTGAAGCTTCGTACCGTCGTATCGCTGGAGCGGGAAGGCAAAGGTGTGCATATTGAATCCACAATTAATAACCAAGCCAAGGATCACCGGATACGAATGCTGTTCCCGACCGATCTGTCTACCGATGTGCATCGTGTGGATTCTATGTTTGAAGTGGCTACACGGGACAATAATCCGGCACCAGAATGGGCAAATCCGAGCAACACTCAACATCAGCAATCCTTTGTCGATGTCAGCAATGGCAATGTAGGACTTACGGTAGCCAACCAGGGATTGAACGAATATGAGGTTCTGCGGGATGGACGCAATACTATTGCCGTCACCTTGCTACGCAGCGTAGGGGAATTGGGGGATTGGGGCTGGTTCCCAACTCCGGAAGCTCAGTGCCTGGGCGAATACACAGCACAACTGGAGCTGATTCCTCATTCTGGTGAGGGAAGTGAACAACGGGCATTTACAGAGGCCTATCAATTCCAGACTCCTTGGACGGTATGTCAGACCGGCCTGCATAGCGGGAAGTTGAACTCTGGATATACCCCATTGGTTTGGGAGGGAGACAACATGGCCTTCTCATCCATGAAAATGAACGGAGCTTCCGGCGACTTGTTTTTGCGTTGGTACAATATGTCCGCTCAGCAGACAGAGTTGCAACTGAAAGTGAACAGTCCTCAAGAGTATTTATTTAAAAGCAATATCTTAGAGCAGCCTAACCCTGCTTTACAAGGAGCAACGTCTTCGGTTCACCACTTAGAGGTCGGACCATCTGAGATTGTAACTGTAGGTGCGAAATTAAGCTTCTAAGTAAAAAGATGTCCCGGGGCTTCCCTGCCGGGGCATCTTTTGATTTACTTTCTTCTATAAGACTTGTGCCAATCTTGAATGGCCTCTTGGCGGGAGGGGAATCTCATCTGGATCCAATTGTTTGTTTCCCATTCATGAATCGCCTGCTGTTTAGTTTGGTAAAAGCTGTAGTCGCAAATGTTCCAGCTGTTATACAGTTTCTGATACCATTTCCCTTTAGGGATGTCGCCAGGGTAACGGCGGACGGCTTTATTGGCTTGTTTTTTATCCCATGATGAACCATCTTTCTGTTGGTCGCTGCACACGGGTTGCTTTTTCACACTTCTGCTCATTGATTCTCCAACCTCCTTTTAGAGGGAAGCTAGAGATCATGCAAGGTCTTTATATGAATCACCTCTTTGCCAAAAAATAATGGAATTGATACCTATGTATGAAGGGGCTCTGATGTTAAATAGATAGACGCGGAAAAGGGGAATACGGTTGCGATACAATTGCGGAGAAGTATGTGTTTAGTTTTTTTAAAATAAAGCTTGCAATGAATCTCTATACATGATATATTCTAAGTCCGGCCAAGAAGTACACATGCCGAGCTCGAAAAAGAAGTTGAAAAAAGAGCTTGACATTAAATAGCCGAACATGATATAGTATAAGAGTTGCTGCTGAGACATTAAACGGCGCCAACGAGAACTTGATCTTTGAAAACTGAACAACGAGTGAGTAGGAAATCACGTAAGTGAAATCCAAATTAGAGAATTAATTTTCTCGTCAGATGTTTCAAAATGAGCATATCGCTCTTTTCAATACTAATTGGAGAGTTTGATCCTGGCTCAGGACGAACGCTGGCGGCGTGCCTAATACATGCAAGTCGAGCGGAGTTATTTTGAAAGCTTGCTTTCAAAATAACTTAGCGGCGGACGGGTGAGTAACACGTAGGCAACCTGCCCTTCAGACTGGGATAACTACCGGAAACGGTAGCTAATACCGGATAATTTCTTTTTTCTCCTGAGAGAAGAATGAAAGACGGAGCAATCTGTCACTGAGGGATGGGCCTGCGGCGCATTAGCTAGTTGGTGGGGTAACGGCCCACCAAGGCGACGATGCGTAGCCGACCTGAGAGGGTGAACGGCCACACTGGGACTGAGACACGGCCCAGACTCCTACGGGAGGCAGCAGTAGGGAATCTTCCGCAATGGGCGAAAGCCTGACGGAGCAACGCCGCGTGAGTGATGAAGGTTTTCGGATCGTAAAGCTCTGTTGCCAGGGAAGAACGTCCGGTAGAGTAACTGCTACCGGAGTGACGGTACCTGAGAAGAAAGCCCCGGCTAACTACGTGCCAGCAGCCGCGGTAATACGTAGGGGGCAAGCGTTGTCCGGAATTATTGGGCGTAAAGCGCGCGCAGGCGGCTATTTAAGTCTGGTGTTTAAACCTTGGGCTCAACCTGAGGTCGCACTGGAAACTGGGTGGCTTGAGTACAGAAGAGGAAAGTGGAATTCCACGTGTAGCGGTGAAATGCGTAGATATGTGGAGGAACACCAGTGGCGAAGGCGACTTTCTGGGCTGTAACTGACGCTGAGGCGCGAAAGCGTGGGGAGCAAACAGGATTAGATACCCTGGTAGTCCACGCCGTAAACGATGAGTGCTAGGTGTTAGGGGTTTCGATACCCTTGGTGCCGAAGTTAACACAGTAAGCACTCCGCCTGGGGAGTACGGTCGCAAGACTGAAACTCAAAGGAATTGACGGGGACCCGCACAAGCAGTGGAGTATGTGGTTTAATTCGAAGCAACGCGAAGAACCTTACCAGGTCTTGACATCCCTCTGAATCTGCTAGAGATAGCAGCGGCCTTCGGGACAGAGGAGACAGGTGGTGCATGGTTGTCGTCAGCTCGTGTCGTGAGATGTTGGGTTAAGTCCCGCAACGAGCGCAACCCTTAACTTTAGTTGCCAGCAAGTAATGTTGGGCACTCTAGAGTGACTGCCGGTGACAAACCGGAGGAAGGTGGGGATGACGTCAAATCATCATGCCCCTTATGACCTGGGCTACACACGTACTACAATGGCCGGTACAACGGGAAGCGAAGCCGCGAGGTGGAGCCAATCCCATCAAAGCCGGTCTCAGTTCGGATTGCAGGCTGCAACTCGCCTGCATGAAGTCGGAATTGCTAGTAATCGCGGATCAGCATGCCGCGGTGAATACGTTCCCGGGTCTTGTACACACCGCCCGTCACACCACGAGAGTTTACAACACCCGAAGTCGGTGGGGTAACCCGCAAGGGAGCCAGCCGCCGAAGGTGGGGTAGATGATTGGGGTGAAGTCGTAACAAGGTAGCCGTATCGGAAGGTGCGGCTGGATCACCTCCTTTCTATGGAGAATCGTTCTCTGCAATGAGAACATTCAAATCGGAAGTTTAACTTCCACAATCTCAGGTTTAGGCCTGTTACTCACTCGTTGCTCAGTTTTGAGAGTTTAAGCTCTCAAGTAAGACTTGATCCTTGAAAACTGGATACCGAAACGAATTTGCGTTTTAGAACATCTTTTAGCAACTTGTGCAAACAAGTAAATGTTATTAGTGAGATGATTCCAAAGAGAATGTCATCGTATGATATTTTCCTGCGGAAGAATCAAGGTTAAGCTAATAAGAGCACACGGAGGATGCCTAGGCGCCAGGAGCCGACGAAGGACGTGGCGAACAACGAAACTGCCTCGGGGAGCTGTAAGCAAGCTTTGATCCGGGGGTGTCCGAATGGGGAAACCCAGCTGTGGTAATTCGCAGTTACTCATTTCTGAATACATAGGAAATGTAGAGGCAGACCAGGGGAACTGAAACATCTAAGTACCCTGAGGAAGAGAAAACAATAGTGATTCCGTCAGTAGCGGCGAGCGAACGCGGAACAGCCTAAACCTAAGAGCTTGCTCTTAGGGGTTGTGGGACGTCTCACATGGAGTTACAAAGGAATATGGTAGGTGAAGAGGTCTGGAAAGGCCCGCGATAGAGGTAAAAGCCCTGTAACCTAAACTGTATTCTCTCCGAGACGGATCCCGAGTAGTGCGGGGCACGTGAAACCCCGTATGAATCCAGCAGGACCATCTGCTAAGGCTAAATACTACCTGGCGACCGATAGTGAAACAGTACCGTGAGGGAAAGGTGAAAAGCACCCCGGAAGGGGAGTGAAATAGAACCTGAAACCGTGTGCTTACAAAAAGTCAGAGCCCGATCTATGGGTGATGGCGTGCCTTTTGTAGAATGAACCGGCGAGTTACGTTTAACATGCAAGGTTAAGCCGAGAAGGTGGAGCCGCAGCGAAAGCGAGTCTGAATAGGGCGATTGAGTATGTGGACGTAGACCCGAAACCGTGTGATCTACCCCTGTCCAGGGTGAAGGTGCGGTAACACGCACTGGAGGCCCGAACCCACGTACGTTGAAAAGTGCGGGGATGAGGTGGGGGTAGCGGAGAAATTCCAATCGAACTCGGAGATAGCTGGTTCTCCCCGAAATAGCTTTAGGGCTAGCCTCGGTATAAGAGTAGTGGAGGTAGAGCACTGATTGGGTGCGGGGTCCGCAAGGATTACCAAGCTCAGTCAAACTCCGAATGCCATATACTTATTGCCGGGAGTCAGACAGTGAGTGCTAAGATCCATTGTCAAAAGGGAAACAGCCCAGACCATCAGCTAAGGTCCCCAAGTGTGTGTTAAGTGGGAAAGGATGTGGAGTTGCACAGACAACCAGGATGTTGGCTTAGAAGCAGCCACCATTGAAAGAGTGCGTAATAGCTCACTGGTCGAGTGACTCTGCGCCGAAAATGTAACGGGGCTAAACACACCACCGAAGCTATGGCTAGATACGTATGTATCTGGGGTAGGGGAGCGTTGTGTAGGGGTTGAAGGTGTACTGAAAAGAGCGCTGGACACTACACAAGTGAGAATGCCGGTATGAGTAACGAAAAGATCAGTGAGAATCTGATCCGCCGAAAGCCCAAGGTTTCCTGAGGAAGGCTCGTCCGCTCAGGGTAAGTCGGGACCTAAGGCGAGGCCGAAAGGCGTAGTCGAAGGACAACAGTTTGAAATTACTGTACCACCGTAATCCGCTATGAGCGATGGGGTGACGCAGGAGGGTAGTGACGCGGACTGATGGATGTCCGTCTAAGCAGTGAGGCTGATGTGTAGGCAAATCCGCACATCATTAAGGCTGGGCTGTGATGGGGAGCGAAAATTATAGTAGCGAAGGTCATGATCTCACACTGCCAAGAAAAGCCTCTAGCCAGGAGAAGGTGCCCGTACCGCAAACCGACACAGGTAGGCGAGAAGAGAATTCTAAGGCGCGCGGAAGAACTCTCGTTAAGGAACTCGGCAAAATGACCCCGTAACTTCGGGAGAAGGGGTGCCCCGGTAGTGTGAATAGCACGAGGGGGCCGCAGTGAAAAGGCCCAAGCGACTGTTTAGCAAAAACACAGGTCTGTGCGAAGCCGCAAGGCGAAGTATACGGGCTGACGCCTGCCCGGTGCTGGAAGGTTAAGGGGAGTGGTTAGGGGTAACCCGAAGCTATGAACCGAAGCCCCAGTAAACGGCGGCCGTAACTATAACGGTCCTAAGGTAGCGAAATTCCTTGTCAGGTAAATTCTGACCCGCACGAATGGCGTAACGACTTGGGCGCTGTCTCAACGAGAGATCCGGTGAAATTTTAATACCTGTGAAGATGCAGGTTACCCGCGACAAGACGGAAAGACCCCATGGAGCTTTACTGCAGCTTGATATTGAATTTGGGTACGATCTGTACAGGATAGGTGGGAGCCGTAGAAATCGGAGCGCAAGCTTCGGTGGAGGCGCCGTTGGGATACCACCCTGATCGTATCTAGGTTCTAACCTAGTACCCTTACCGGGTACGGGGACCGTGTCAGGCGGGCAGTTTGACTGGGGCGGTCGCCTCCTAAAGAGTAACGGAGGCGTTCCAAGGTTCCCTCAGAATGGTTGGAAATCATTCGCAGAGTGCAAAGGCATAAGGGAGCTTGACTGCGAGACCTACAAGTCGAGCAGGGACGAAAGTCGGACTTAGTGATCCGGTGGTACCGCATGGAAGGGCCATCGCTCAACGGATAAAAGCTACCCTGGGGATAACAGGCTTATCTCCCCCAAGAGTCCACATCGACGGGGAGGTTTGGCACCTCGATGTCGGCTCATCGCATCCTGGGGCTGAAGTAGGTCCCAAGGGTTGGGCTGTTCGCCCATTAAAGCGGTACGCGAGCTGGGTTCAGAACGTCGTGAGACAGTTCGGTCCCTATCTGTCGTGGGCGCAGGAAATTTGAGAGGAGCTGTCCTTAGTACGAGAGGACCGGGATGGACGTACCGCTGGTGCACCAGTTGTTCCGCCAGGAGCATGGCTGGGTAGCTACGTACGGACGGGATAAGCGCTGAAAGCATCTAAGCGTGAAGCCCCCCTCAAGATGAGATTTCCCAATTAGTAAGACCCCTTGAAGACGACGAGGTAGATAGGTTGGAGGTGGAAGTGCAGCAATGCATGGAGCTGACCAATACTAATCGGTCGAGGGCTTATCCTAAAAATACCCCAAAAAGTGAAGAAAAGGCTGCGAAGCTAATTCCGAATACTTTCCGGGGGCCCCGAAGAGATGACGGGCGACGCAAATTCAATTCGGATTCAGTTTTCAGGCGATTAAGCCTGAGCATTTACGCTGTAAATGCCCGTTTGGTGGCGATAGCGGAGGGGTTCCACACGTACCCATCCCGAACACGACCGTTAAGCCCTCCAGCGCCGATGGTACTTGGACCGAAGGGTCCTGGGAGAGTAGGACGCCGCCAAGCGGACAACCACATTACCCGTGGTATTTTTTTTGCCCTTAATATTAATATGTCTTAGAAGGGCCTTTAGCTCAGCTGGTTAGAGCGCACCCCTGATAAGGGTGAGGTCGGTGGTTCGAGTCCACTAAGGCCCACCATATTCCCTGATAGCTCAGTTGGTAGAGCACTCGACTGTTAATCGAGTTGTCACAGGTTCGAGTCCTGTTCGGGGAGCCATTTATGGAGAGGTGTCCGAGTTTGGCCGAAGGAGCACGATTGGAAATCGTGTAGGCGCCACAAGCGTCTCGAGGGTTCGAATCCCTCTCTCTCCGCCATAAAATTATTAGCATGGCCCGTTGGTCAAGGGGTTAAGACACCTCCCTTTCACGGAGGTAACATGGGTTCGAATCCCATACGGGTCATATCATGGAGGCTTAGCTCAGCTGGGAGAGCATCTGCCTTACAAGCAGAGGGTCGGGGGTTCGATCCCCTCAGCCTCCACCATTTTTTTTCACTGACGCGGGGTGGAGCAGCCCGGTAGCTCGTCGGGCTCATAACCCGAAGGTCGCAGGTTCAAGTCCTGCCCCCGCAACCAATTTACTCTTATACATTATGTTTAGGGATAAGCTGGTATGGTGAAAATGAATAGTATATACTAATTAATGACGCGGGGTGGAGCAGCCCGGTAGCTCGTCGGGCTCATAACCCGAAGGCCGCAGGTTCAAATCCTGCCCCCGCAACCAATTTACACTTATGCATTATGTCTATGGAACCGTGGTGTAGTTGGCCTAACATGCCTGCCTGTCACGCAGGAGATCGCGGGTTCGAATCCCGTCGGTTCCGCCATTTAGTTAATTATTATTGGGGATTAGCCAAGCGGTAAGGCAACGGACTTTGACTCCGTCATGCATAGGTTCAAATCCTATATCCCCAGCCATTTATGAGAGCCATTAGCTCAGTTGGTAGAGCACCTGACTTTTAATCAGGGTGTCGAAGGTTCGAGTCCTTCATGGCTCACCATTTTCTTTAAAGTGTGCGCGTGTGGCGGAATTGGCAGACGCACCAGACTTAGGATCTGGCGTTTCACGACGTGGGGGTTCGAGTCCCTTCACGCGCACCATGTTTTTGCGGACGTGGCTCAGCGGTAGAGCATCGCCTTGCCAAGGCGAGGGTCGCGGGTTCGATTCCCGTCGTCCGCTCCATATAGATTTTGCGCCCTTAGCTCAGCTGGATAGAGCGTTTGACTACGAATCAAAAGGCCGGGAGTTCGAATCTCTCAGGGCGCGCCATTTTTATTACTAAGCAGTTATAGTATTGTTAACGGGATGTAGCTCAGCTTGGTAGAGCACCTGGTTTGGGACCAGGGGGTCGCATGTTCAAATCGTGTCATCCCGATTTTATACCTTTGCGGGTGTAGTTCAATGGTAGAACTTCAGCCTTCCAAGCTGATAGCGTGGGTTCGATTCCCATCACCCGCTTATAAAGAGAAACACCTGCCGGTATTAGGCGGGTGTTTTTTTGTATAGTTAAGCACGTATGGATACAATAGGAACTAGAGATTTTATTTGAGGAGGGGCCAATGTTTGAATTTGAAGCAAGGTTAGTCAGACCAGATACGAATGGGAGTTGGACATATCTTACGGTTCCTTTTGACGCTGAACAAATATATGAAACTAAATCAAGGATACAAGTTAAAGGAAGCCTGAATGACATTCCCTATAAAGGAACACTCATGCCGCATGGTAATGGGAAACATTTTATGGTCGTGAAAAAAGAACTGCGAGACTTAGCCCATGCTCAACCTGGAGATATAGTACGGGTGACAATGGAACAAGATCATCAATTGCGAGAGATAGAAGCTCCAGAAGATTTTCTGGACGCACTAAGCAGCAATGAGCAGGCAGAGGTGTATTATAACAGCTTGGCTTATTCCTATCGGAAGGAATATGTGAGCTGGATCGAAGGGGCGAAAAGACCGGAAACCAGAGCAGCAAGGATCCAGAAGTCAGTTAATAAGCTGGAAGAAGGTTTGAGGCTTAAATAATAGAACAGCGTCCTCCTCCTTAATATCTGGAAAGGGACGCTGCTGTAGCGGGTATATAAGGGATCGTCCTTATATAAGAACGCCTACTTCACCATTATTCACGAACTTAATGCTTTCGATCTTCACCTCTAGTTGACCTGAAGGAATCGCTAGCTGACAAGTACTGCCGAGCTCAGCCAGCAGCAGCTGCATGCCTATAGGTGACAACATAGAAATCTTGTTATTGTTAGGTTCTGCTTGGTTAGGAAATACGATGGTATAGATATCTGTAGTATTATCGTCCAAGTAACGAAGCTGCAGCTGACTTCCGATAAAGACCTGTGAATTTAAATCTTCACCATTGAACTCAGTTAGTAATTGTTCCAGCTCGGAGCAATAACGGGATAACAGCGTTTCAGCGTTGCTTCTATCTTTGCTCCGTACCGGAAAGTACTGATTTAGAAATGCGATTTTTTCCTCATCAAAATAGATAAGCTGCTGAAGCAGCTGTGTCCGTGAGCCTTCATAGATAAGACTATGGTTCATAGTAGATTTCACCCCCTCTAAGTAGCACATTCCTTGTAAACCTGTTATGGTGTGTTGCCATCTTAAAATCCCTCCTATACAAATAGAGGTCCCCCAATGGAGACCTTCTGATCAGTATACCAGCTTCTATTTGTAAATCCAATCCATTTTAAAAGGGGAATTAAAACCTTCTAAATATTGTAATGAAAACCTTTGACTATTACATACTTGGGTGCTATGATAGGCTGATGCATAGGCATTTCGTAGAAAACTGCGAAATGCCTATACTGTATTTTGAAGATATTTTTACATTAATTGTTACCTGGGGAGTGATACGCCATGTACATTTCGTTGAGTTCACATATAGATTCCAGAACTATAAAATAACTACTTAATTTATTAAAGGAGGAGATCAGGATGATTCAAGTTAAAGAGTTTGTAGATGCTGACAATTCTTATGCAGAGAATAAAGCTAATGAGTTCCTGGCAGGACTACGGGAGGAACAGATTGTGAATATCTGTTACGGTTCGGTAGTTAAATCATCACGTGATGGGGCAGAGCACCAAAGAACCACTATACTGGTCGTGTATAAGACAAATGAAAGGCAATAACTGGAACACGTTTTTTTCATGTCTATCCATTGTCTCCACGCTGGGCGTTGTGATTGTCATCATTTATTATGTTTTCAGCTAATTAGCAAAAAGAGGACCTTTCCCATCTACGGGCAAAGGTCCTCTTTAGTTTATAAGTGCATTTACAATCTTACATTCCGTCTGGTACAGATAAACCCAAACCGGATGCGATACGCTGTCCCAAGTCTGGATCAGCTTTAAAGAAATGCTCAATCTGGAGACGTTTGATATCGTTACTTTTAACAGGAGTCATAGCGCCAACGATATTTTGAACTAGACGGGTACGTTCTTCTTCAGACATTAGACGGTACAAGTCACCTGGTTGTGTATAGTGATCGTCACTATTGTAGGAGACACTATCCGCATAACCAGAGACTTCGAACGGCGATGTTTTATGCTGCGGTGATTCTTTAGGTCCTCCTAAGCTGTTAGGCTCGTAATAGGCACCGGAACCGCCATTGTTGCCCAAGGCCATACCACCATCACGTTGATAGTTCTTCACTTCTACTTTTGGACGGTTGATAGGTAAACTGTTATGGTTGGGACCAACCCGGTGACGGTGTGCATCACCATAAGCGAACAGACGGCCTTGTAGCAATTTATCCGGCGAAGCTTCAATACCAGGAACGAAAGAGCCGGGGGAGAATGTAACTTGTTCTACTTCAGCGAAGTAGTTCTCCGGATTGCGATCCAATACCATACGGCCAACCTCGATTAACGGATAATCTTTTTGCGACCAGACCTTTGTTACATCAAATGGATCAAAACGGTAAGTCTTCGCATCCTCGATTGGCATAATTTGCACGTAGAGCTTCCAAGCAGGGAAATCTCCTTTATCAATAGCATTAAACAAGTCCTCTGTATGATAATCCGGGTTTTCCCCAGCGATTTTGGCAGCAAGGTCTGCATCTAGATTCTTAATGCCTTGTTCTGTTTTGAAATGGTATTTCACCCAGACTGCATTGCCCTCGGCATTTACCCACTTGAAGGTATGGCTACCGAACCCATGCATATGTCTCAGTGTAGCTGGAATTCCGCGATCCGACATCAAAATCGTTACCTGATGCAAAGATTCAGGCGATAAAGACCAGAAGTCCCATACAGCATTCGGGTTCTTCAGATGTGTCTGTGGATCACGTTTCTGTGTATGAATAAAGTCCGGGAATTTAATCGCATCACGAACGAAGAATACAGGCGTATTGTTACCTACGAGATCATAGTTTCCTTCTTCAGTATAGAACTTCACGGCAAATCCACGAGGGTCACGTACGGTATCAGCAGAACCTAATTCACCAGCTACAGTAGAAAAACGAATGAACAACGGTGTACGTTTGCCTACTTCAGACAAAAAGTTAGCTTTTGTGTATTGGGTTAGATCTTTTGTAACTTCAAAATACCCGTGAGCGCCAGCACCTTTAGCATGAACGACACGTTCAGGAACACGTTCTCTGTTAAAGTGGGCTAATTTCTCAAGCAAATGGACATCTTGCAGTAAAGTGGGACCGCGGTCACCGGCTGTCATTGAATTCTGATTGTCGCCTACTGGAGCACCCCAGCTGGTTGTAAGATTATTATTATTGGAGCTCATTAATAGAATCACCTCATGAGATTTGATTTTAGATTTAGTATAAGTTCTATATTAATGTTTTTTAGAGAAATTGCAACACTTTTTAAATAATTGACTCATTACAATATGTGGTAATCGTCAATACATCGTTGGCACATTCAGATATATATGATAGACAAAGTGATTAATTACTTAGCAGAATTAAAAAAGAAACAGCGCATCCCTACCATCACTGAAGGGGTGCGCTGCATTTTTTGATATAGAAGATATTCGGTTCTTGTACTTAGGCTTTAATGTACATTCTGTTGTAATATTCATCTAACATTCTTTTGGTGGCAAACTCCGTACGGGTGGTTTCGATACTCTTTTTCATCATTTGTACCCACTGTTCACGATTCTCGTAAAAGGTTGGGAGCACACGTTTCAATAAGGTGTCGTACAGTGCATCACTATCATGCTTATCCAGCACCTCAAAGTCTGTAGTTTCGAAGCCGTCTCCAATCTGCCAGCCATTCTCACCATCGATGCAGGCTTCCGGCCACCAGCCATCCAGAATAGAACAGTTCAATACACCGTTCATAGCTGCTTTCATCCCGGAGGTGCCGCTGGCTTCCAATGGTCTGCGTGGATTGTTGAGCCAAATATCAGCACCGCGCGTCAGCTGGGCGCCAATCGTCATATCGTAATTCTCGAGGAACACAACACTCTTTGGATACTTTTTCATCATCGCTACTAGGTTACTGACGATTTTTTTACCGTTATCATCGAGTGGGTGCGCTTTGCCGGAGAATACAATTTGTATCTTTCCAGACTCCAGATAAGGTTCGATAATTTCTGGCTGCGAGAAGATCAGGTCGCTTCGTTTATATGGAGCTGCTCTGCGTGAGAAGCCGATGAGTAAATTGTCAGCATTTAAGCTAATGCCGGAACGTTCTTTGATGAACTGGATCAGTTCGCCCTTGATCTCTTTATGCACTGCCCATAAGTCTCCATCCTGTTCGTAGGCTTGCGTCATTCTATCATCTACCCAGGTAGGAGTATGGATGGCATTAGTAATGCCTATAATTTCTGATCTTCCGGCTACTTCCTTCCACATTTTATTAGCCGTATCGGCGTGTAGCTGGGCTACTGCGTTGGAAATACGTGATAGTCTTAGACCTGCAACCGTCATATTAAATGGCTCGCCGCCGATCCGCTCCATCTGGTCACGGGTTAAGCCGTTGAACGCACTCATATACTCAAGTCGGTCGAGAGGATGGGTTTCGTTGCCTTCTTTGATTGGTGTGTGGGTAGTGAATACGACTTCTTCGCGAGTGGCTTTCCACGCTTCTTCGAAGGTATGGCCTCCGGACATTTTTTCACGGATTAGCTCGATAGCCGCTAGAGCCGCATGACCCTCATTGAAGTGATAGACATCAATAGGGATTTGCAACGCACGCATAGCTTTGACTCCACCAATCCCAAGCACGATCTCTTGTGCGATCCGTTCTTCGCCGAACCAGCCGTACAATTGGCCTGTGATCCAGGCATCATTATTCTCGGGAATATCCGTATCCAGTAAATACAATGTGCTGTTGCCAAAATAATCAGTTTTCCATACTTTGCATACCACATCGGTTTTTCGGACTTTAACAGTTACCTTAACCCCTGTATCTTCAAGAAACTCATAAACATAATTGTGATAGGAGTCGTACGGATTGCCATTGGCATCAATCTTTTGGTCCGTGTAACCTTGTTTCCACTTCAGCCCAATAGGGATGATAGGGGCGTTGATATCTTTTGCACCCTTGATGTAGTCTCCGGCAAGAATGCCCAGACCTCCGGCATACATTTTGAAATCGGAATGCAGCCCGTACTCCATACTAAAATAAGCGACTGACGGTAATTTTTGTTCGTTCACTTGATAAGCCTCCTAATCACGGATTAGATTAAATTGCAGTGAAGCTGCGGGCATTATCTTAGGTGCAAACGTTTGCTCAAAATAGTGCAGGCAATCATTGTGGAAGCGATTGCACCACTATTCTAGCACACTCGATGAATAAAAGCATAACGTCAATTTGGTGAAAACAACCATTTTGAATCCAATGGAGCGGAATTGATTGATAAAGTGGACAGAAGCCCCTAAGATAAAGAGATTGAAGAAATAATTAATGGTGGTGTCTAAGTTGGATATAGTTGTGATTGGAAGCTTGAATATGGATATGGTGGTACGTACAAACCGGTCACCAAATGCAGGAGAAACCCTGATTGGACAAGCCTTTGCTCTATCTCCTGGCGGAAAAGGGGCAAATCAGGCCGTTGCCGCAGCACGTCTGGGTGCAGAGGTTAGTATGATCGGAAGAGTTGGAAAAGATACCTTTGGTAGCGAAATGCTGGAGATTATCAGGAATGAAGGCATTCATATAGAGCATATTTCTGTAAGTGAACATGAGGCAACAGGAGTCGCCTCAATCGTTATTGAAGAAGATGGAGAAAATCGGATTATCGTGGTACCTGGAGCGAATATTGAGCTTACGGTAGAGGATATTCAGGCATTGGAGGCTGTGATTAGCCAGGCTAAGATCATTGTGCTGCAGCTTGAAATGGATCTGGCGATGAGTGAGCAGGCGATTGCGATTGCCCATCGTAAGGGGATTCCGGCCATCCTTAATCCTGCACCAGCTAGAGTGCTAAAGGATGAGATGCTGGCTCAGGTATCTTACCTGACACCTAATGAGACGGAAGCCGGGATTTTGTCCGGAATGACTGTGGATAGCGCAGAGACTGCTGAGCAGGCAGCCCGTATTTTGCTGCAAAAAGGAGTACAGAACGTAATTGTAACCTTGGGTTCAAAAGGTGCCCTGATTGTGAATGCTGAAGGTGCCAAGGCTGTTCCAGGCTTCCCGGTAAAGGTGGTAGATACAGTTGCTGCCGGTGACTCATTTAATGGCGCATTAGCCCAACAGCTGGTCTTAGGGAAGACCTTGGAGGAAGCCGTGAGCTTCGCTAATGCTGTAGGTGCATTGGCTGTAGGGAAAGAAGGGGCGATCCCTTCATTGCCGCAGTTGTCCGAGGTCGAGCAGTTTCTAAAACGTAAATCGCTGTAGAATAGACAGTACAGGATATTCAAGATCTATACTAGATGAGATAGGATAAGGAGCTTAAATAATGAGCAGAACAGTAACCGTTAAAAATGTGATCATCGGCGAAGGAATCCCTAAGATATGTGTTCCGCTAATTGGAGCGACCTTGTCTGAGCTGAAGCAGGAAGCGGAAGCGCTGAAAGTACTGCAACCTGATTTGGTGGAGTGGCGGACGGATTTTTTTGCTGAAGTGGAAGACGTTGCAGCTGTAAAGAACGCACTAAGCGAAATCTGTTCTGTGATTCCAGATCTGCCGCTGATTTTTACTTTTCGGAGTGCAAAAGAAGGCGGAGAGAAGCAAGTCAGCACGGAATATTACACAGCACTGAATAAAGCTGCTGCCGAGAGCGGTCTAGTAGATATAATAGATGTTGAACTATTTAATGATGAGCAGGATGTAAAGCTACTGGTCGAAGCTGCTCATGCTCATAACGTGTCTGTCATTATTTCAAATCATGATTTTCAGGGTACACCTCCTAAAGAGGAGATCATCTCACGGTTATGCAAGGCGCAGGAGCTTGGCGGGGATTTGCCCAAAATTGCCGTTATGCCCCAAGATGCAGGCGATGTGCTAACTTTGCTGGAAGCTACACACATCATGAAGGAAAAATATGCAGACCGTCCGATTATAACGATGTCTATGGCGGGAGCCGGGGTGATCAGCCGTTTGGCAGGTGAAGTTTTTGGTTCAGCGCTTACCTTCGGAGCTGCACATAAACCTTCTGCACCTGGCCAGGTAGCTGTCGCTGAGCTTCGGAATACATTGTCGCTGCTGCACCGCAGTCTGTGATTTCTGCTGATTGCTATTGCCTCAAAAAAAAGGCATCCGGAGTATCCGGATGCCTTTTTCTATTTTAAAATATTGTTCGTGCGCTTACGCATTTTTTCCCGTATATACATGTACGGCATCTCTTAGAAACGCAGCGAGTCCAGGGCGGCGTTTGTCATAGTATTCGGTAAAACGTTCATCATCAACATACAATTGTGCAACACCAGCATGAGCTTCTTTGGAATAGGAATTCCAGTAGAAGGAGAGCCACTCACGGTGTAGGTCTGCACTTTTTTGCGCTAATACACTGGCAGGATCTCCATGCTCCATTGCTTGCAAGAGTGTTTCGAACATCTCTTCCTCAAGCTGTTGTATAGCGGCATATTGATCTTCTGTCATTCCTTTAAGCTTTTGGTTGGATTGATTAATGGTGTCATCTCCGTATTTCTCCCTTATTTCTTGGCCATATTTCTTTTCGTTGTCATCTACCAGCTTTTGTTTAAAGCCTTCGAATTTTTCAGTATCACTCATGGTAATTCTCCCTTCTTTTTGAGCCAGCGTCTTTTCGACGTTAGCGATTAATAGATCTAATTGCTGTCTTTTTTCCAGTAGCTTGTCATGATGCTCCCGCAGCGCTTTGGCTCCGTCGAATGAGGGCTCTGTCATAATAGCCTTGATACGTTCCAGACTTAAGCCAAGCTCCCGATAAAATAAAATTTGCTGTAGTAGATCTACTTCGGTACGGCCATAGATACGATACCCCGAAGAGTTGATTCTCGCCGGCTTAAGAATGCCAAACTCATCGTAGTAGCGCAGGGTCCGTGTGCTGATTCCAGCTAACTCTGCGAGCTTCTGCACTGTGTATTCCGTAGTATCACCTCCTACAAACCAAATGTACACCTTTACGTAACGTGAAGGTCAAATGGTTTTTTTAGCATATCCAAAACAGCGACAGCTACCCTCTGAATGATCATGGGGAAGTCTGCCGCTGCTATGAATAAGTCTATAATGTTGAGCTATGTTGAGCTTTGCTGCTGCTTGAATTTATTTATGACCCATTTGTGCTGTGAAATAATTGTGCAATTCCTCCAGCTTACGAGGGTCCGCAAGGGTTGCTTGGTCTGAGAAGTAGTGTTCAACGACAAGGTCCCAGGTAGGTACAATTTTTTGTGAGGTCATAGCCTTTATGGCTACCTTAACTGTTTTGCGTTCTTTGGCATTGGAGAAGGTATCTACGTAATGCTGTGAACGCTCAAAATCCAGATCCTTAAACACGGCGCGGAAGATCTCTGATGTCATCTGTGCATCATCCAGCGCCCGGTGTGCAGATCCAGTAGGCTCAAGCTCAAACAATGCCATCGCGCTTTCCACGCTGACATCATTGCTAAGACCACGCGCACGAAGAACTCCTTTGAGCAAATCGAAATACGTAGCGGACATCCAGTAGGATTCGTCCATCTTGTGCATGCGCACATCCTGAATGATTCGCTTCATGTCTTCGCCACCCCAGGTAAGCAGCAGAACTCCGTCTGTGCTTAGATCAAGCCACTCTCTAAAAGCAGTGATGACTTTGGGGAAGCGAGCGGCAATATCGATTTCCTCTTGAGGGATACCCGTTTTTTTCTTAATAAAGGAATTCAGGGTGGAGAAATATATAGGTTTGATCAAGGAAGAAAATTCATCCTTATACTGCAGTGAAGAGTCTAACCGGACGGCTCCAATCTCAATGACCTCCATAGGGTGCTCGCTGGCAAACTTACGGCCGTTGAATTCGATGTCCAGAATAATATAATCCACAGGTACTTGCCTCCGTTTCCATGACTGACGCTGTAGTGCTTAATACGTCGACTTCTCTATTTTAACAAAAAAAGTGATGTAATGGGGAATATGGAGACAAGCTAATATTTGCACAAAAAAATGAACCAGCGTAACATCTGCGCACTGGTTCATTTAATCACTATTAAAATTTAATCCTATAAAAGATTAATGTCCTGAATCGGCTGTTCATTTATAACGGATCCGTCATCAAGACGAAGCCAGGTATTGAAGTCTTGAGTGCCTTTGACCAGTTCGATGACGCGTGCTCCCCGCATAAAGCCTTCTTTTCCATAAGTATTGTAGCCGGTAGCACGGCCATAAGAAAGACGTATGCCATACAGGCTGCCGCTAAAATCGTTGATATGGTCATGTCCGCAGAAGGTGCCAAGCACATCACCCATTTCCAGCAAAGCTGAGAATAAGCCCGAGTTCACCTCAGGTGAGCATACACGCTCAAACTTATGCCCATGACAGACTTGTGTAGACCAGACATCCCGATATTCGGGAATTGGAATATGGAAGAAAGCCAAGGCAGGCAGCCTGTTCTCAGCAGTCTTCGGATTCAGCCGCGCAGATTCAGCCGTCAGCCAGTTGATCTGATTCCGCCCAATCCAATTGTAGCCCGGGATATCCTCATACTCGGAGTAGCCGCCAGAGTCCAGAAAATACAAAATAGCAGCCGAGTGGTCTTCCTGATCTTTAATTTCAAGAGTGTAATTGCCCGAGCCTTCCAGCTCTTCTGGACCGGCTTCGGTCAGGCAGTGGGGATGTTCCAGGGCAATTTGCATCAGTTCACTCTTTGAAATCAGAGTTTCTGTGTCATGGTTGCCAAATACAAAGGTCCAAGGGATGCCGGATCTCTCCACGGCAGCGACAGCCTCACGAAAAGCTTGTGCGGGGTGCTCGCATGCCTTGTTTCCCGGTGATACAGGACCCGTGTAAATAAGATCTCCCGTGAAAACCACAAGATCAGGTTGTTCCGCATCCAGAATGCGTTCCATCAGTGCCTCGGTAAGCTGATCCTCAGCTCTTCCATCCATCCAGTGCAGATCGGTAAATTGTACGATTTTAAAAGTGCCATCTTGCTGAAATGATAAACTGTGTCTCATTAGAATAATCTCCCTTACTATCGAATATTGAATAGCAAGCTGTGGAGGCGCCAACCCCTCATTGCGCCAAGAGGGCAATAAGGGCTGACGTCGTTAGAAGCATAGCTATACGCAGGTCAGCCGATCCAGATCCGCTGAGTGCAATGATCTCCAGAGTTTCTACCGATCATAATATCATATTCCCCAGGCTCGAAGACCAACTGATCGTCTTTTCCGTAGAACATTAACATTTCTCTGGTAATTTCGAAGGAAACCACCTGTTTCTCATGCGGTGCGAGTGTAATCTGCTGGAAGCCTTTCAGTTCCTTGACCGGGCGCACGACACTTGCGCTGACGTCGTGGATGTAGAGCTGAATGGTTTCCTTGCCGGCGATGTCCGAAGTATTCTCTACTTCAATGGAGGCAACCACCCGATCCGCAGCTTCAACATTGAAGCTGTTGTAAGCAAACTTGGAATAGCTCAGGCCATAACCAAAACAGAACAGCGGGTCATTCGGGCAGTCCAGATAACGGGTCACGTAACGCACATTAGGATACATAGGATCATAAGGACGTCCCGTTTGATAAGCATTGTAATAGACAGGAATTTGCCCAACCGAGTAGGGGAAGCTCATCGATAAACGTCCGGAAGGATTATAATCTCCGAACAGCACATCGGCCAGCGAATTTCCTGACTCTGTACCCAGAAACCAAGCCTGCAGCAGAGCGTCGCTGGCATCAAGAACGGGTTTCAGCTCCAGTGGTCTGCCGCTGAATACAATGGTGACGACCTTTTTTCCGGTATCCTTCAGACGGCAGATCAGCTTCTCCTGATTGGCTGATAGGCGGAGATTGGATTTGCTTCCGCCTTCCCCGGTATCCTGCTGGTTCTCACCGACAGCGGCGAGAATTACATCACAATCCTTCAGCGCCTGGTAGGCGTCTTCAATTTCATCCTTCACATCAAAAACACCCTCAAGCATGCTTCCCAGCTCACCAGTCATGGCCGTAAAAATATTTTCGGCAGATGTTTTTTGCGAAATGCCGGTGTAGAGTGATACAGCCGGATCTTTTTCTGTCCCGGCCCAACCGCCCAGCACATGAATGGAGGTGGCGAAAGGACCAGCCAGACCAATCTTCATGCCACGTTTAAGGGGCAAAGCATCATTGTCGTTTTTGAGCAGTACAACTGAGCTAGCTCCAAGCTCCCGTGCGGCCTGCAGATGCTCCGCGATAGGTTTCGGAGCCTCATCCACCAGCGGATCTGCATCCTTAAATGGATTATCGAACAAGCCAAGCGCGTCCTTGAGCTCAAGCACCCGGATAACAGCTTCATCGATCAAGGCGATATCAAGCTTTCCTTCCTCGACCAGAGCAGCGCCGTGGTTTAGATAGTGAGTGGACATCATCTCAATATCCAGCCCAGCAGCCAGACTTTTCTCGGCTGCCTCACGGCCATCTATCGCGGCGCCATGGGGAATCAGCTCATTAACGGAATTGAAATCGGCGATGGTAACGCCGTTGAAGCCCCATTCTTCCCGTAAAATCCCGCGAAGAAGCTCGGAATTACCACTTGCCGGGATACGGTCAATGGTATTAAATGCGGCCATCACCATGGCCACACCAGCATCTACGGCAGCCTTATAGGCTGGCAGGTAGAACTCACGCAATACGCCGGAAGACATATCCACCGTGTTGTATTCCCGTCCGCCTTCGGGAGCACCATAACCAGCGAAGTGCTTCACACAGGCGGCGATGCGTCCTTTTTCTTTTAGGTCCTTGCCCTGATAACCCCGCACCATACTTTCGGTGACACGGGCATTCAGATAGGGATCCTCACCAGATGTCTCCATGACACGTCCCCAGCGCGGGTCGCGTACGAGATCAGTCATGGGCGAGAAGGTGACGTGAATGCCGGCAGCCGCACTCTCCTTGGCGGCGATTTCAGCAAACCTTTCACAGGCTTCAAGGTCAAAGCTGCTGCCCATGGCCAGCGGAATCGGGAGGATGGTCCGGTAGCCGTGAATGACATCCGCCATGAAGAGCAGAGGAATCTTTTGTCGGCTGGTTTGCAAATGTCGGGTCTGTTGCTCGATTACATTCCGGGCTCCAATACCGTTCAGAACACTTCCGATGCTCTCCATTACCTGCGGCTTAATGTTCAGTTCCTTAAATGGTCCGGTTAAATCCACGGTATCGTCCAAACCCCAATAGTGAGGACCTAGCTGGGTTAATTGGGCCAGCTTTTCGTCCAGGGTCATATCGTTCACAAGATCTTGGATAAACGTTTTAGTCATGGTTAACTCCTTCCTCGTGAGCGCATTGAAAGTTAGTTTGTTAAATAGATGTGTAGTTCCCCGCCAGGCAGCGTAAGCATGATTATATTGGCAAAACTTACGTTAGATAGGCGATAAGGATGGGAGTGAACCGTTAACTCTCCTGGCACACAGCTCCGAGATGCGGAATGGGCCTGAGCTATAATCAGGTTCAATTGTTGTGAAAATCATAGCATTTCTCTCTTCGGATACAGGATGAGACATGAATTAAATTAGAAGAGGATTGCATCATTAAGATGTTACATATGGAGACTGACATGTCTATGAAAGAAAAGAATAAAAACGTTTCCACAAACGATACACCTCGATATTAGTCTGAACACCAAAAAAAGTCAATCGCCTTTAGAAAAACAGCTAATTTATATTTTTTTACGTGAAATATGTAACTTTAGTACTTATAATTCAAAAATAAAATGAATTGACAGCGCATACATTTTGGGAGTATGCTTCTCACACAGAGAGTTTTACAGAAACACTGGAAACGTTTCTACAACGCTCGATACACTTTTTTATGAAGGTTGGGCAAACTGTTTTTATTCTGGCTGCTGGACAAGAAAGGAAGGTAATTTATGCATGTGACTGAATGCATCTTTCAAATTGGAGGTGGGCACTTTGGCGAGACTGAAGCTTGTGGGTGGAAACATTGTTCGGGAAGTCATTAAGAACAAAGTTCTTTTTCTAATGTTGCTGCCTGTAATCGTATATTTCGTTATCTTTCACTATGCTGTAATGCCTGGAGCTTACGTCGCATTTGTAGATTACAAGCTCAATAAGGGGATTTTTGGAAGTAACTTTATCGGCCTTAAGAACTTTGAGTTTCTGGTTCAAAATGGGGATCTATGGAATATTACCAAGAATACGCTGCTCTATAATATCGTCTTCCTGGCTTTAGGTAATATCATTCAAATAGTATTTGCCATTATGTTGTCTGAGATCTCAGGCAAGTGGTTCAAAAAAATATCACAATCCGTTATCCTGTTACCGAATTTCATCTCCATGGTTATCGTCGGTGTGTTTGCCTACAATATATTCAATTTCAATTCCGGGTTTATCAATACGATGTTAACTGGAATGGGGCTAGACCGTTACGAGTTCTATTCCGATCCGGGCATCTGGAAATATATTATTGTGGCTTTCAAGATCTGGGCGGGTACCGGATATGGAATGATTGTTTATCTGGCAACGATCACAGGGATTAATCATGATCTGTACGAGGCTGCTTATATGGATGGAGCGACTACCTGGCAGCGAATCCGTTATATGACCTTGCCGATTCTGAAGCCAACCTTTATTCTGCTTCTACTGTTCGGTATGGGTGGAATTCTCAAGGGATCCTTTGACCTTTTCTATAATCTGATCGGTACGAACTCTGTACTGTATCCGCAGACAGATATCATCGATACCTATGTCTTCCGTTCACTGGTGGGACAATTCAACTTCTCTATGGGTGCCGCAGTGGGCTTCTACCAATCCTTATTCGGTCTGATCCTGGTGCTTGTAGTTAACTTTATTGTACGCAAGGTAGAACCGGACAGCGCTTTGTTCTAAGACTAGACACGAAACAGGGGTGATAAATATGGAAAAGAGTACAATCAAACAGGATTCCGGAAGCATTCTCATAAAAGCAGTCAGTTATATCTGTATCGCTATCTTTGCGCTATTCTGTTTATTTCCCTTCGCGTTGATGATCTCCTCATCGTTCATGAACGAGCAGGAAATTGTTCGTGAAGGCTACAAGCTGCTGCCGAAGGCATTTTCCTTTAAGGCTTACGAGATGCTATTCAACAACTCTACTCAGCTGGTGAATGCTTATCAGGTAACTATCTTCATCACCGTAGTGGGTACGGTACTCGGACTGTTTATGATGTCGATGGCCGGATTCGTGCTCAACCGTAAGGATTTCAAGTACCGCAACTTCTTTTCCTTCTTGATTTACTTTACAACACTATTCAGTGGCGGCTTGATTCCGACATACATCCTGATGGTTAAGCACCTGCATATGAAGGACAGCTTATTCGCCATGATTCTTCCGGGTGTAGTTGGTGCATGGTCCATCTTCCTGATGCGTAATTTCATGAAGGCGATTCCGGATTCCTTATATGAATCCGCTACCATTGACGGTGCTGGTGACTTTCGCATCTATTGGCGGATATTTATTCCGCTGGCGGTTCCATCCTTGGCTACTATTGGACTTTTCTCAGCACTAGGCTTTTGGAATGAGTGGTATAACGGGATGTTGTATATTGACAGTCCGACGAAATATCCGCTCCAATACTTTTTGCAGCGAATGGTCAATCAGACGAACTTAGGAGCGCTAATCAACTCGGGAGCGGTCATCAATACTGCTGATCTTCCGACGCAATCCATCAAGATGGCTACAGCTGTGCTGGCCACTGGACCGATTATTCTCCTGTATCCATTTGTACAGCGTTATTTCGTAACAGGCCTCACCATCGGGGCTGTAAAGGGTTAATGGACGCAATCTTCTTTTCGAAGAGCGTTTATTATAAATGAAAGTTTCATAAATAGAAGAGAAAAGGGAGGCTTACCTAAATGAAAGGTAAAAAGATCGCGTCTTCTTTAATTGCTGTCCTCATGCTTACTGGAGCACTGACAGCCTGCACATCCAAGAACAACAATGAGCCGAGTAATGATCCGGCAGCCACGAAAGCTCCAGAGGCTTCAGCCAATGCAGGCGGAGTGGATACTTCCAAGGAAGCTAAGCTGGTGTACTACCTGTGGGGCAGCGAAGGAGTTAAAAATAAAGAAATCCTCGCTGAGATTAACAAGAAGCTCAAGGCTGATCTAAACGCTACGATTGAAGTGAAGTATATTGACTGGCCGGATATCGCTACTAAGTACCCGCTGCTATTTGCTTCAGGCGAAGAATTTGATATGTCGCATGCATCTCCCGGAGCTCCAGTGTCTTATTTCACATTGGCTAGTGAAGGCGCTCTAGTGGACCTTACAGATATGCTGGATAAAGTTGCTCCTAAGCTAAAAGCGGAAATCCCGGAAAGTGTGTGGGAGAATACAAAATACAAAGGCAAAATTTATGGTGTACCAAGTCTTTATAGCGAATACACACCTGCCGGTTATGCCTATCGTTCTGACTTGCTGAAGAAATATGGAATGGACAAAATCACTTCCATTGATGATATGGTTAAATACATGGATAATGTGGTTGCTAATGAGTCCTTCCCACCAATTAACGGCAAGGCAGAAGATGCAGCCAATATGTTCAGAATGCTCGTAGATACTACAGGGATGTGGCTTAACGCTCCTGGTATATCTTTGAATGAGCTGAATCTTGTGACCAAAAGTCCAGAGGACTACAAGACCGTCTTCCATCCAGCTTTCACTCAGGAATTTGAAGATTGGGCTGTGAAGATGCGTGAATGGGCGGATAAGGGTTACTGGAGTAAAGATGTGCTGTCTGCAACCCTAGGCAGCAAGGATAACTTCAGAGCAGCTAACTCCGCAGGTTATTTGACTCATGCTCAGGACTGGATCGGCCAATACGGTGCGGATTTGAAGGCGCAACCGGAATCAGATCCTTACTTCTTTACTTTTGCGGAAGCTAATAAGAAGATCAAACGTAAGATGGGCGTTGACAACTCGACTGTAATCAGCACGAACTCAGCTAATCCAGAGCGCGCTCTGATGGTGATCGAGAAGTTCATGACCGATGAAAGCTACTACAACCTCATCCAAAACGGTATTGAAGGCAAACAATATGTGATGGAAAATGGTGTTAAAAAGCAGCCTGCAGGCTTCAACGATAAAACGGACGGCGGAGGTTTCGCTGCTTGGTCACTTCGTAATGACAAATTCGTAGTTCCTACGGATACAGAAAACCCAATCCGTAACTCCTTATTCGCAGAATGGGATAAAGTGGCTATCGATGATCCTTACAATGGCTTCAGCTTTGATCCAACCAATGTTACAACTGAAATTGCTTCGATTTCCAACGTGAATTCACAGCTTGGTATTCAATTGATGCTTGGTAAAACAAGCAAAGATCCAAAAGCAGCTGTTGCAGAGTACCGCGATCAGCTGAAAAAAGCAGGAGTTGACAAGGTCATTGCCGAAGTAGAGAAGCAATTGGCTGCGTTTGTTCCTGTCAACTAAAGAAAGTTAAGGGGTGTAAGGGAGCTATAATTCGATATAGCTCCTTTACCCATAAATGGGGGAGTAAAGTGGATGTAAATATCAAGGATATCGCGCGGATTTCCGGTGTGGGCATCTCGACGGTCTCCAGGGTAATCAATAACAAGGGACCGGTGAGCAAGTCTACACGTGAGAAAGTGATGAGTGTGGTTAAGGAATACAATTATATTCCCAATTCCAACGCGCGGAATTTGAAAACTACACAATCTAAGAACATTGCACTTATGGTCAAGGGGATTACCAATCCTTTTTTCTCTAATATGATCAGAGAAATTGAACGGCAGGTCAATCTGCGGGGCTACCCGTTTCTTATCCAGCAAGTAGAGGATGGGACCGATGAAATCAATGCTGCAATTCAACTGGTGAAGGAGAAGAATCTGTGTGGGATTATCTTCATGGGTGGAACCTATGATCATTCTGAAGAGAAGTTCAAACAGCTGACGGTTCCGTTTGTGCTGACAACGATCACCTCAACGCAGGAGGTGAACCCGCTTATTTTTTCCAGCGTTATTATCAATGAAACGAAGGAAGCCTATAAGGCTACCAATTATTTGATCTCATTAGGTCATACGAATATCGGCTTTTTAGCCAAGTCTCCATTATTGGATGAAACCACGGGCAACCGGCGGTATTTAGGCTACAAAAAAGCACTCGAAGAGCAGGGTCTGCCCTATGATTCAGGGTTGGTTGAGGATTGTGAATACAGTCCCAGCTCGGGATTTAATGCTGCGCGGAGACTGCTCAACAAGAATAAGGGAATTACAGCTATATTTGCCGCTTCCGACACGATTGCCATCGGTGCTGCCAAAGCGGTGCTTACCGCGGGGTTATCTATCCCTGATGATATTTCGATCATTGGCTTTGACGGGATCGAGATGGCTGAATATTATCATCCTTCTCTTGATACAATCAGCCAGCCGGGTACGGAAATGGCCTTATCCAGTGTAGGTGTTCTGTTTGATCTCATTTCCGGACGTTCAAACCATCAGCATATTGTCTATGATGCGGTATTGCTCAAGCGTGGTTCCTGCAAGATGATTAAACCTCGTTAAGATCACACTATAAACCTTTATTGGAGTGGAACCGAAATGCAAGATACACTGAGAATAGGTACGATTGTACGTGGTGGAGAAGCCGTTAAGGTCATTCCACAAATTGTGGGGCATGGATTTGAATCATTTAATCTGAACTTTTGGCAGACCACCGGCGAAACCGATTTGATAGAAACGGCTGCACGACTGAGGGAGTTAGCTGCTGAACATGATTTTGTCATCTCTTCTGTGGGCATCTATGGCAATCCGCTCGCAGGCAGCGGCGACAATGCCGACACGTTGGCAAGCTGGGAGCGGCTGATTGATCATGCACATTTATTTGGCACAGATATTATAGGCGGCTTCACTGGCCGATTGCCAGGCTTGTCCATTGATGAGTCCATCCCGAAGTTTACAGAGGTGTTCGGAGAACTGGCGAAGAGAGCGGCAGATCGTGGCCTGCGGATTGCTTTTGAGAATTGCGCTATGGGCGGAAACTGGCAGAGCGGAGAGTGGAACATCGCTCACAATCCTTCGGCCTGGGAGAAGATGTTCAATGCCGTTCCGGCGGATAATCTGGGATTGGAATGGGAGCCTTGCCACCAGATGATCGCATTGATTGATCCGCTTCCGCAGCTGCGCAAATGGATGGATAAAGTATTCCATGTGCATGGCAAGGATGCGACCATCGCTTGGGACATCGTCAAGGAATACGGTATTCATGGCCCCAAACCTTATGTATGGGACCGGACCCCTGGCTTCGGGGATACCAATTGGGTAGATGTAATCACCATCCTGCGCCAAGCGGGTTATAAAGGTACGATTGATATCGAAGGCTGGCATGATCCAGTGTATCGTGATGAGCTGGAAATGACCGGCCAGGTGCATGCATTGAATTACTTGAAATATTGCCGTGGTGGCAGCTTTGTGCCTAATCCGGTTTAAATGGTGCCGTATGAAAACAACCCAAAAATGACCTCGAAATCCACAGTGAAGTGGAGGATGAGGTCATTTTTTATAGTTAATCCTGATTTAATCCTGAATCAGATATCCTTGTCCCAGCTGTATTTCTTTGAAGCCAGCCAAATGGCGGGCTTGAAAGCGGATAGGGGTGCTGCCGCCAACCATAATGATATTTTGGATATCGGCGGCCCCTTCTGAAGGCAGGGAAAAGGCTCTGATATAGGCGTACTCTTCGGCTAGCGTTGTATAAATCGCGTTGATCAGCGGGTCATGTTCACCTTTTCCCATTAGATTCATGAGAATATATCCGCTTGTGTTCAACTTCGAACGGGTAATACTGAAAAATTCACGGGAGATCAAATGCCTTGGTGTACCAGCGGCAGTAAAGGCATCCAAAATGATGTAATCATATACCTGCGGGGCTTCGCCTTCAAGGATCTGACGTCCGTCACCGATCACTACGTTATCTTGACTATATCCAAAGCAGCGGCGGCTTAATTCGACTACTTGTTTGTCTAGCTCGGCTACTTTAAATCTTTTGTCCGGAAAATGTCCGGCAATTGTTCCAATTCCATGCCCAATAAGAAAAACATCCTCAAAAGAAGGGAGGTTGAACTCCATGAAGTGAATGATGGCCCGCGGATATTCAAAGAGAATTCGTTGCGGGTCATTAAGATCCATCGCACCTTGAGTGGCATGATTCGAGAACTGCATAACACGGAAGGAGCCTTTTTCACCATATAGTTCTGTTGTGTCGTAGACGGTTATTTCATGATTTTCGCTATTTCTTTGAAGCTCTGAATGCAAGTGATCGATCTCCTTATACAATACTAATTCGTTTATATTCATTGGGTGTAACCCCGACAACACGTTTAAAAAGCTTGTTGAAGTAGGCAGGATCGCCATATCCAACCTCTGCCCCAATCTCGTGAACCTTCAGGTCCGGAGCATTCTTGAGTAGATGTTTGGCTTTGCGCAGCCGAATTTCCGTGATGTAGTCCGTCAGTGTAAGTCCGGTCTCTTGCTTGAACAGCTTGCTTAAATAGCTTGGAGTCAAAAAAACCATATTCGCCAAAGTGTTCAGATCCGCATGCTGATTATAGTTAGCGGATATCCAGCGTTTTATGGTTTCTATGGCTGTGCCGGACATCTCCAGACGATGGGTTCTGATTTCGGTCAGAATGTTTGTGAAATGAGCGGTAAACATCTCCTCAATGTCGCAAAAGCTCATACTGGACGCGATTCTGTCGTCCAACCTGAGGTCGGGAACACTTTTATTGCGGGCCTCGAATTCTTGCAGTTCCTTTTGTGCAGTTTCTTCAACCCAGCGACAGACCCGGAGAATTTGGTCAGGACCGGCTTGTTGTGCTTTCAGCACTGAGAACAGGTCATGAATCCATTCTAAGACGCCTGTCACATTCAGAATCTGCAGGTTATGGATCAGCGGTTCTCTAATTGTATTAAAGTGATCCAGGAGGTTCATCTCCGGCTGTTGAATGTTCTGAATATTCGCGTAATGTACAGGCTCCGGATTATATATGCCCATGTTGCAGGCTTGTTTAGCATCTAGGTATGCCTGTCTAAGCTTGGATACCTCATTATAACAACCGCTGGTACCTACATGTAGGATCTTTCCGTGTGCAGATATCCGCATAATGTCACCGATATCTTTTAAATCGTTGTCTGACAGCGGCTCAGCAGAATATACAATCCAGACGTAGAGTCCTTTTTGAATCTCCAAGCTGTCGAAGCTCAACGCCTTCTCTTGCCGCAGACTGTCTGCGCAGGAGCAGACGGTTTCTCTGGCGCTCCCTTTGAGGACAAAGACCGAGAAATAAGGCTGGGGCAAGGTAAGGCTGGATAATAGGAGAGGGGAAGAGGGCTCTTCGATATGTAAGACTGTCAATAAAAGCCCGGAACGGTGGCGTTCTTCCTTGTCGCGCGCGAGCTGCCGTTCTTTGTCTAGCCGATAAAGCAGCTCGAACAGCTGCTCTTTATTAATTGGTTTTAATAAATAGTCTACAGCTGAGCTGCGGATGGCTTCTCGGGCATAATTAAATTCAACAAATCCACTCATTAGAATAGAGTAGATCTGCGGATGGGTGGCTTTTAACTGTTTAATCAGCTCCAAGCCATTGATTTGCGGCATACGAATATCTGTAATCACAACATCAAGTTGAAGTGTGCTTAACTTATCTAATAGATGTTTTCCGTCGGAGTAGGTGCCGATGACCAGAAATTCGGCGCTTTCTTTACTGATCATTCGGGCCAGTCCTTCGCGGATTAAGATCTCATCATCCACAATCGCAATACGCAGCAATCTGAGCAGCCCCTCTCCTAAATAAATTCATCTTCACTGAATTTAGCGTTAATATCCGCAATGCGCAGGGTAACACGAGTGCCGATTCCAAGCTCACTCTCAACAAGCAGACCAAACGAACTGCCGTAATGCAGGCGAATTCTTTCATTTACATTTCGTAGTCCAATCCCGAACCTTTCATTGTCCGTTCCAGTCTGCAGACTATTGTTTAAGGAACGAAGGGTGGCTTCATCCATACCGATCCCATCATCTTCTACACAGAATACGGCATCTCCATGCTCGCTCCATGCGGTGATGCTCAAGGTGCCCGGTCCTACCTTTTGATCCAAACCGTGAAAGACAGCATTTTCTACGATCGGTTGAAAGACAAGCTTAATAACAGGAAGATGAAGGAATTCGTCCGGCACGTCGATGTTAAGTCTGAACTTGTCTGGGAATCGGATTTCCAACAGCTGATAATAATTTCTCACATGATCCAGCTCTTGTCTAATTGTAACAGCCTCTTCGTTTCGGACAATGCTGTAACGCATTTGAAGCCCAAGTAAATAGGTTAGCTTCGCCACACGTGGATCATCATTGCTCTCTGCAAGCATGCGGATGGATTCCAGCGTATTATAAATAAAATGGGGATTAATCTGGTTTTGAAGCGCCCGCATATCAGCCTTTTGCTTCCGTTTCTCCGTGATAGACACTTCTTGTAACAGATCTTTGATCCTTATGATCATCCGATTAAAATGACTGCCCAGCATCCCAATCTCATCATTATATTTGGAATGCTGCCAGACATCCAGATTACCATGCTGCACTCGTTTCATTAAGCGGACCAAGGATTTAAGGGGTTTGGTCAGGGCATGGGAAATTATAGTCGCAACAAAAAGTGCAAAAGCAATGATAATCAGTGTGGTCAAGATAAGCGTATTACGATTCTTTTGTACAGGGGACAGGATACGTGTTAAAGGAATCGTAACCATAGTGGTCCACCCGGTCTGTTTCGAGACGGTATACACTGCAAGATAAGACTGGCCATTCAAGTCTATTTGAAAATGATCCTGCTGCTGATTTACTTGCTGCAGCAACAGCTTTGTATTCAGAGTTTGTGTATCGGCAGCCAGATTCGGAACCGCGGAATCTTCACTGGCATAAATCAGATCTCCATTGTTATCTACAATGAACGTGTTTCCTTGCGTAACTGCATTTACGGGATCGATAATGCCCTTAAACAGATTGATGTCTACATCGAAAACGAGAATTCCTATATTCTGTAATGTGCTTACAGAGTTAATCGTACGCAGAACACTAAAGACCTCTTTATGGACATTCGAGTTGGTGCGGATCGTATGTCTGCCCTGAATGACAGGCGCTGCTCCGGCATCTTCACTCATGGTTCTCCATTTGGCTAATCGTTCCTCTGGATACAGTTCATTAATTCCAGCGTCTTTATCATAAAAGACAGAACCGTACTGATCCACCAAATACACGGCAATGATCTCTTCCTTAGTATGATTCAAATAGCTAAGGAACATCGCCATGCCCGTATTTTTTTCCCAGTCGGTATTTTGCTGTGTCAGGTAGACTTGCACATCGGTGTTATACAGCGGCAGGGCTGTATATCTTTTGAGGTCGGCAATATATCGGTCGATGGTATCTGAAGCATTCGATGTCATTTGACCCGCACCGTCAGTCGCATTCACAAGAACCGAGTTGAACATGGAGCGGGACGATAGATAACTTACATAAGTGATCGGCAGAGAGATCAGAAAGACAAAGATAACGATCAGCTTGCGCTCCATCGGTAGATTGGCAAGGAACAACCACATTTTGCGTAAAGTTAACCGGATGTATGATAGCATTTGCGTTGTTCCTTTCCTGTAATAAGCTACCTACCTTATTTGACCGCTCCACTGGTTACGCCTTCAAAGATGTAACGCTGCAGGAAGAAATATAGAATTACTGTTGGCAGCAGGATAAGCAGAATAGCCGCACAGATTAAATTCCATTCCCCCGAATTGACCCCTTGAAAACGCATTAGGATCGTCGTAACTACACCAAGGCTTTGTTTCGGCATGTAGAGGTAAGGGATGTACATGTCATTGTAAATGCTAATGGTTTTCAGAATAATCAAAGTAGCCGTAGCTGGCGTAAGTAAAGGGAAAATAATCGACCGATAGATTCTGAACAGAGAGGCACCTTCTACCATCGCACTTTCATCGAGATCCACGGGAATATTACGGATAAATTGCAGATATAAAATAATTTGAATTACATCCGCTCCAATATAAAGCACGATCGGGGCGCCAAGTGTATTGTAAAGCCCCATGCTTTTGATGATACCAAAAGTCGCTACTTGTGTCGTGATACTAGGAATAATGGTGGCTACTAGATATGCACCAAAGACTACGGGTTTCAATTTGAAAGAGAAGCGTCCCAATACAAATGCTACCATAGTGCCGAACAGAATGTTCAGAATTAAAGTAATAGCTATAATGATTAACACATTACCAAATCCGTTAAGTAGACCCCCACGCTGGAAAACGGCAGTGAAATTATCGAAATTCAAAAAGCTTTTTGGCAGTGCCATGGAGCTGCTGCTGTTAAATTCGTCAGTGGATTTAAAGGCATTGACGATGACCACATACGGAGGAAAGAGTACAACAAATACGCCGATAAGCAGCGAGAAGTATTTAATAACATCTGTGAAGCGAAATTTGGAGTATGTCATATCTATTTGTCCCCTCCCCGGCTTAGAACTAGTTGCTGTACTAACAGTACGATGACGACAAAGAAAAGCAAAATAATACTCATGGCAGAAGCGAGGCCGTAATTATTGTAAGCAAATGCAGTATCTACAACTTTTTGTACGTATGTTTCGCTGGCGCCTGCGGGGCCGCCCTTGGTCAACACGAAGGGGAGATCGAATACTTCCAGTGCCCCTGTGACGGTAAGAAATAAGTTAAGCTGGATGACTGGCTTCATATTCGGTAAAGTAATTCTCCAAAGTGTTTGAAAAGGTCCGGCACCATCGATCTTTGAGGCCTCATAGATATCGTTTGGAATGGCCTGCAAGGAGGCGATGTAGATTACCATGTTATAACCCATGAAACGCCAAAATCCTGTGGACGCCAGAGAATAGTTAACCAGTCCTTCTGTTCCAAGCCAACTGGTCTGTCCTAGTCCGGTAAGACCGATGCTATTCAGGAACATATTCAGAGAGCCATTGGTGGTGTCAAAGACATAACCAAACATAAAGGCGACGGCGACACCGTTCATAATGTAAGGGAGGAACAATAAGATTCGAAATGCATTTTTTCCTTTCAACTTACTATTGAGCACAATCGCAAAATAAATAGCGACGATATTCTGGAGAATTCCCATCGCGAAATAAGCAAAGTTATGGGTAAATACCTTGAAAATATCGGGGTTGGAGAAGACTTCGCGGTAATTATCGAGACCGACCCAAGGCTTCTCAGGGCTATAGCCATCCCAATTCGTAAAGCTGTAATAAATCAGCTTGAGTGCCGGATAATACGTGAATGTTGCGAGCAGCAACAAAGGAATCGTGAGGAAGGATACAATGATAATCGTCTTCTGTTTGTTATAGGAAAGTGTTCCGAACATCGCTAGCCCTTCTTTCATAAAAACGTGGTATGGAAAGGCAAAATGGATTATCCGTAAAAGCAATAATCCATTTTGCTCCGTAGTGTACTTCGAATCAAAAGCTCAAATTAATAACCGAGGTCCTTCTTGGCTTTAGCCCAAGCTTTATTCCACTTGTCTAATACGGTTTGTGGATCTTTGGCAAGTACAAATTCCTGTACAACAGCAGGGAGATCCAGTTGTGCCTTGTTGCCGATTTCTGTAACCTTTGCATCGTCAACAGTTCCTTCTACCAGTTCTACTCCGGTAGCTTGGAATTCTTTCAGCTGAGTCAGATTGGATTCCTTGCCTTTTAATGGAGAGATAAAGCCGGCGAAATCCTCATAACCTGAATCTTCAATCATCCATTTTACGAAGGCTTTAGCTGCCTCTAAATTTTTGCTGTTTTTGGCAACGGCATAGAAGAAGTCAGGGCTAAGGGTAGCGGATGGTTTACCCGAATTGTCATAAGGGAATGGGAAGAAGCCAACATTGTCTGAAGAAGCGCCTGCTCCGATGACTTGGTTAATAACCCAGTTGCCAAGATAGTACATGGCGAATTTGCCGGAAGCTATGTCCTTTTTCGATTGCTCCCAGTTGGTGGAGTTGATGTCTTTTTCCAGATAGCCTTTTTCATTGAGCTCTCTAAGTAGGCTGAAAGCTTTGCCATAACCGTTGTCTATAGTGAACGGTGTTTCAGAGCTCAGCTTAGCATTTGGAAAATCAGGATTGCCTTCAATTAAGCGTGGTGTGTCATAAGCCCAAGTACCAAGTGGCCATTTGTCTTTAAAGTTAGAGGACATTGGAATAACACCTTTTGCTTTCAGCTTCTCGCAGGCAGCCAGGAATTCATCCCAAGTCTTAGGCGTTTCGGTGATGCCGGCATCAGTGAATGCTGTTTTGTTATAAACAATACCGGAAGTAGAGTTCCCTGTAGTAATTCCGTAAAGCTTACCATCAAAGGATTTGAAGTCTTTAAAGGTGATCTGATCGTTCAAGCCGAGATCATCCAGTGAAGCAAAATATTTTGGCAGGTCGGAGTTAGGGATGGAAGGAATAAACATAACGTCTGGAAGCTCGCCGCTGGCCATTCTGACTTTAGCCTGTTGGTTATAGTCGGTTTGGGAAGCTTCGAATTCGACTTTAATGTTCGGGTATTTTTCATTAAAGCGCTTTAAATATTCGTCATATTCTTTGCCGATCATATCTGTTCTGTTAGTTAGGAAGGTGATTTTGCCGCTGATATCAGCTCCTGCTGCAGGTTCGGCAGTTGCATTCGTGTCACCGCCGGTATTCTCTGCGTTAGTTGCTGCGGGCTTTTCAGTTGCGGCAGCACCGTTATTCGTGGTGTTGTCATTATTCGAACCACAGCCAGCAAGTGTTGAAGATAAGACCATAATCATAACAAAGGATAACGAAAATAACTTATTTCTCATAGCTTAATCCCCTTTTCGTTTTTATTGTTAGCGTTTACATGAACATTATAGCTTTATCGAAGCCGTTAATAAATGTATTGTATTATTATTTATTGTCTTTATTTGTTTTGTTTCTGCGTTTATAATTAGCATGTACCTAACAATCAGATAACAAAATACAAAGAATATCAAAAGGGTTCAATGAATTAATTGAAGTCTTATGCTATTTTTGAGAAGTCTATGCTTACAAAACTTTAGGCATCTGCTTCCGAAGCGAGTTTTGCGCGAAGTCATTCAGAGAAGTCTATGCTTACAAAACTTTTAGGAGGTATTATGAAACATTTGCATATGAATCTTGCGAAGTGGGAATTTAGAGGCTGTGGTGATGAGGAGTGGCTTCCGGCGACTGTGCCAGGTACAGTCCATACGGATTTACTAAAGAACGGGAAGATTTCAGACCCCTTTTATGGAACAAATGAACATGATCTACAGTGGATCGATAAGAAGGACTGGGAATATCAAACCTCGTTGCAGTTGGGGGAAGAGTGGCAGGAGCTTGCTTGTACGGAGCTAGTTTTTGAGGGACTGGATACTTATGCAGATGTGTACGTGAATAATGTACATGTGCTCGCTGCTGATAATATGTTTCTGGCATGGAAAGTGGATGTCAAAGATCAGTTAAAGACTGGAGAAAATAATATACGGGTGAAGTTCCGCTCTGTGGTTAAGGAAGATTTACCGAAATTAGCGAAGCTGGGTTACGCGCTGCCTGCCTCGAATGATCAATCCGAGCTTGGGGGATTAGATGAACAACGGATTAGTATTTTTGCGCGCAAAGCACCTTATCATTACGGCTGGGATTGGGGCCCGCGTTTCTTGACCAGTGGAATATGGCGTGCGGCAGCTCTGGTGGGACGTGACACCGTTCAAATTACAGACCTCTATATCCGTCAAAATGTGATTGCTAAGGAAGAAGCTCGCCTGACCGCAATTGTTGAAGTGGATGCTCCTGCTGCTTGGCGGGGAATGCTGCGAATAAGTGCCGATGGTTTGGAGTGGATGCAAGCGGTTACTTTAGAAGAAGGCATGCAGCAATTAGAGATGAATATTGTTATATCCGAGCCACAGCTCTGGTGGTGCAGAGGGCTCGGAGAGCCTCATTTATATACATTCCAGGCAGAATTGATACAAGATGCGGAAGTAGAGGTTAGCAAAAGTGTAAAAACCGGACTCCGCAGTATTGAATTGATTCGGGAGCGTGATGCCAAAGGAGCTTCGTTTTCTTTTGCACTGAATGGAGTTTCCGTCTTCGTCAAAGGTGCCAATCATATTCCAAATGACAGCTTCACCACAGAAGTAACCGAGGAGCGGTATCGGCATGAAATTGCCACGGCAGTAGAATCGAATATGAATATGCTGCGCGTTTGGGGCGGCGGTATATATGAAGAAGATATTTTTTATCAGCTCTGTGATGAATACGGATTGCTGGTCTGGCAGGACTTTATGTTCGCTTGCAGTATGTATCCCGGGGACGAGGCGTTCCTAGAAAATGTGAAAAAAGAAGCCGAATATAACGTCAAAAGATTGCGCAATCATCCCTGCATCGCCTTATGGTGTGGCAACAACGAGATTGATTCGGCCTGGTCACAGTTCGAGGAAAATATGGGCTGGGGCTGGAAAGAAAAACTCGGCGCTGAGCAAAGAACGACAATGTGGGCCGATTATATTAAAATCTTCCACCGTATTCTGCCGGAGGCTGTAGCCGCGTTCCATCCGGGAGTGGACTATTGGCCGTCTTCGCCGCTGCGGGAGCTGACTGGCGATATTAATCAGCATGCGACACGGATTGTGGGCGAAGGGGATGTGCATTACTGGGGCGTGTGGCACGGAATCGAGCCTTTTGAGAACTATAATACAAAGGTTGGCCGCTTCATGAGTGAATATGGCTTCCAGTCGTTCCCGGAACTAAAAACGGTAATGAGCTATGCAGAAGAGCAGGATTTGGAGCTTACCTCAGAGGTGATGCTGGCGCATCAGAAGAATGGTCGCGGTAATCTGCTGATCAAAGAATATATGGATATGTATCTGCCGCAGCCAAAGGACTTCAAAGCTTTTTTATATATGAGTCAAATCCTGCAGGCCGAAGCGATCCGAATCGCGATTGAAAGCCATAGAAGAAATAAACCTTATTGTATGGGCACTTTATACTGGCAGATGAATGATTGCTGGCCGGTGGCTTCTTGGGCGGGCATGGATTATAACGGGCGCTGGAAAGCCCTGCAATATACCGTGCGTTCAAGCTTCCAAGATGTTCTGTTGTCTATCGACGGTACAGACCGTGAGAAGGTAGACGTTCATGTCGTATCTGATTTAAGAACAGCAGTGAGCGCTGAGTTGGTGCTTACTTTGTATCAGTTTAACGGTTCGGTGCTGCGAGAGTGGGCACATCCCGTTGAGCTGGGAGCTGATTCTGCTGCTATCGTATTCTCGTCTCCTGTGGCAGAGCTGCTAGAAGGTCAAGGGGTGGGTGATGTATTGCTTGGAATTGGCTTGCAGGCGGATGGCCAGGTGATAGATCACAAGCTGCATTATTTTACTCCGGAAAAAGAAATTCCATTGCAGCGCTCAGTAATTACCGTGCTGGAAACTCCAGAGAGCAGTGGATTAAGCTTCACCGTGACCAGTGATGTATTGGCTAGAGGTGTATACCTGACTTCGGAAGAGGAAGGAATATTCTCTGACAATTATTTTGACCTTCTCCCAGGTCAGACCAAGACGATAGAGTTCTCACAACGCGGGAACGATGGAAGAGACTGGATTCCTGCCGCACCTAAAGGGCTAAAGGTTCAATCGATGGTTGATTTTGTGAGCGAAGATTTGCTGTAAATCCTAAGGAGAGAAGGACTGGCACATGGGGATTTTAGTTCAGGAAGATAAGGGATTATTCCATTTACAGAGCGCAGGGATGAGTTATATTCTTCAGCTTGTTAATGATTATCCGGCACATGTGTATTGGGGCAAGAAGCTGCGTAGTGGCAGCAATTTGGAAGGGCTGTTGAATCTGGGAGGAAATACGGGTCTCGACCGGCTCCCGCAGGAATATCCCCAATACGGCACGGGAGATTTCAGAACACCTGCTTATCAAGTTCGGCTCGAAGACGGCACTCGTATTACAGAGCTGAAATACAGCGGGTACCGGGTAGTTGAGGGTAAACCCTCACTGCCAGGTCTGCCATCTGTATATGTTGAGTCTGCGCAAGAAGCACAGACGTTGGAGCTTACACTTAAGGATGATTACGCCAAGCTGAGTGTTAATTTGCGCTATACGGTTTTTGAACATACCAACGTAATCACCCGCTCTGTGGAGTTCACCAATGCGGGGGAAACACAGCTGCGATTGCAGCGTGCACTGAGTGCTAGTGTCGATTTCTCGTCTGGCGATATGGATATGATCTATTTGGCAGGAGCTTGGTCAAGGGAAGGTAATCTGACCCGTAGACGTCTGGTGCAAGGGGGTACGACCATTGGGAGCCGCAGAGGGATGAGCAGCCACCAGTTAAATCCATTTGCAGCGCTGGTGAAACCTGAAACGGATGAAAATCATGGAGAGGCCTACGGCTTCAGTCTTGTATATAGTGGAGGCTTTGAAGCTGAGGCAGAGGTCGACTCCTTCGGGATGACCCGGTTTACGATGGGGCTGAATTCATTTGATTTCTCCTGGCTGCTGGAGCCGGGAGAACAATTTCAGACCCCAGAGGTAGTGATGGTGTATTCTTCCAAGGGGATCGGGGAAATGTCGAGAACCTATCATCGCCTGTACCGGACCCGTTTATGCAGAGGGTTATATAGAGATAAGGAACGGCCCATTCTGGTCAACAATTGGGAAGCCACCTATTTCAACTTCGATGCGGATAAATTGGAGTCGATTGCGGCGGAAGGAGCGAAACTCGGGATAGAGCTATTCGTACTGGACGACGGCTGGTTTGGCAAAAGAGATGCAGATAACTCCTCTCTCGGAGACTGGGTAGAGGATCTGCGCAAGCTTCCAGGCGGATTGTCTGATGTAGCGCAGCGTGTGAACAATCTAGGCTTGCAGTTTGGCCTCTGGTTCGAGCCGGAGATGATCTCGCCAGACAGCGAGCTCTATCGTAAGCATCCCGACTGGTGTCTGCATGTGCCGGGACGCCGCCGTAGCGAAGCCCGCTGGCAATTGGTGCTGGACTATACTCGGGAGGATGTACGTCAGTACATTTATGAGTCACTGTCCCGGATTTTCTCGACCGTGCCCATTAGTTATGTGAAATGGGATATGAACCGTTGTTTAACGGAGATTGGCTCTGCAGAGTTACCTTCTGAACGCCAAGGGGAAACCGCTCATCGTTATGTGCTTGGTCTGTATGAGCTATTGGAGCGAATAACTTCAGAGTTTCCGCATATCCTGTTCGAGAGCTGCTGTAGTGGTGGTGGCCGCTTCGACCCAGGCATGCTGCATTACATGCCGCAGACCTGGACCAGTGACGATACAGATGCTGTGGAACGACTGAAGATTCAGTATGGAACAAGTCTGGTGTATCCGGTTAGTTCGATAGGCGCGCATGTGTCTGCCGTGCCGAATCATCAGGTAGGACGGATCACCCCGCTGTCTTTTCGTGGAGATGTAGCTATGTCCGGTAATTTCGGTTATGAGCTGGATCTTACGAAGTTTACAGACGAAGAGAAGGAACTTGTGAAGGAGCAGGTTGCGAACTATAAACAAATCCGCAGTCTTGTGCAGCAAGGGAATCTGTACCGGCAGCAAAGCCCGTTTGAGGGCAATGAGACAGCATGGATGTTCGTGTCCGATGATCAGCGAGAGGCATTAGTTTATTACTTCCGGGTAATGGCTGTGCCGCACCCGCCCCGCCTTAGCCTGAAGCTGAATGGTTTAAATCCGCAGCTGGATTACATTCTGGAGGCAAGTGGTGAGGTTTACGGTGGTGATCGGTTAATGCAGGCTGGACTGGCTCTGCCGGATATCCAGCAGGATTTTGTTAGCGGATGTTATAAATTGAAGGTGCAGGAATAGAGTTTATTGCAAGTCATCAGCAAGCCATGAGCCTAGCTCGTGGTTTGCTTTTTTTGTTCAAAGATGAATTTGAATCAGCTGAATCAGCTGAAGCTGCGGATGGCAAGGCAGCCTTGATCGTATCCACCTCCACACATATATTCCTCCTGTTATGGCATCCTGTGCAGCTACCCTTGTGCATGACGCTATAGCTTTTTTGCATGTTCATATTCCGTTCATATTGAGGTCATAGAGAGTACATCTTCATTGGTTAATCTTAGCTTAGCAGTTAGTTATGGTAGTCCAAAACACAGCTGATGACAGGAGAAGATACGAGTGGAAATAAAAGAAAAAATGAAAATGAAGGCGGGCACGAGAACAAGTAAAATACTAAACATACTACTTAAAGTAGTAGGAGCAATAATCATCGCAATCGTGCTTTTTCTCGCTATTGTCTATACAGTTAATTTGATCAGCAATAAATCGGAACAAAATAAAATAGAACCCTATGGTCAGTTAGTACCCGTAGATGGGAAAAACATGAATGTTTATATTCAAGGAAAAGGTGAAGAAACAGTCGTGCTACTACCGGGTTATGGCACAGCAGCGCCAGCTCTTGATTTTAAAGCATTAATAGATGAACTGTCGCCGTTTTACAAAGTTGTCATGATTGAGCCTTTTGGGTATGGATTAAGTGATCTGACCAAAAAGGAGCGCAGCACAGAGAATATTGTAAGTGAAATTCATGAAGCTTTACAGGCTCTTAATATTGACCGTTATATTCTAATGGGCCACTCTATTTCAGGCATATATGGACTAGATTATGTTAACAAGTATGAAAATGAAGTGAGTGCATTTGTCGGGCTTGATAGTAGTGTTCCATCGATAAGCGAGAGGAAGATCGAAGCTTCGGAATTAAGAGCTATAAATCTGCTCAAAAAATCAGGTTTAATCAGATTGCAAATGAAATTTAGTGCTGACCCAATTGCTGAACTACCATTTGATGATAAAACAAAAGAACAAATGAGACTGATCAATCGCAAAAACATATTTAATCCCACCCAATTAAATGAAGCTGGAATGATGTATTCTAATTTTAAATCAGCTGAAAGCTTAACATTTCCTAAAAATCTTCCTCTTATTTTCTTTATACAAGCGAATCAACCAGCAACGGATAGATGGATACCAGAGCATGAAAAGCAAATCAAGGACTCTGTGCATGGAAAAATAGTGAAGTTTGAAGAGGGACATTATTTATATCGCACTAAAGCAAAAGAAATCGTAAAAGACTTTCAGGCATTTATGAAAGAAATAAAATAAGTGCTGCCGTCGAGCCGACCGGATTTCAGGATTTCCTCTGATTTTCGTTCGGTTTTTTATTAGTCCGTAAGATATGGGGGAGTGCCACCAGTAACGATGGTCTAATCTTTAGGTTTGGTCTGGGATAAGAATGAGAAGGCGTCGGCTACATTTAATGGAGAGTCCCTTGGTTGCTGCTAGGTTCCTAGGTACCCTGCTTGGATCGGACTCAGGAGTCCTTATTTGCTAGAAAAGAGGCAATTGAGGTTACTTTCGGACCCCAGCGACGTTATTGGCTAATTATCGCGACCATATGGGGTGTTTTGGAGTAAATAGCTGGACCTGAGTCCGATACCATCTCAAATATGCGTTTTTTTCGCAAATAGTGGCTATACGGTCCGTAAGTGAATGGGGAGTAGGGGTGGTATGAGAGAGTATGAGAAAGTATGAGAAAGTATGAGAAAGTATGAGGGAGTATGAGGTAGTATGATGGGGTTCCACCAGTTAACGATGCTCCAATCATTATGGTCTGGTCTGGGATAAGAATGAGAAGGCGCCGACTACATATGATGGAGAGTTCCCTTGGTTGCTGCTAGGTTCCTAGGTACCCTGCTTCGGATCGGACTCAGGAGTCCTTATTTGCTAGAAAAGAGGCAATTGAGGTTACTTTCGGACCCCAGCGACGTTATTGGCTAATTATCGCGACCATATGGGGTGTTTTGGAGTAAATAGCTGCACCTGAGTCCGATAGCATCTCAAATATGCGTTTTTTTCGCGAATAGAGGCTATACGGTCCGTAAGTAAATAGGGAGTAGGGGTGGTATGAGAGAGTATGAGAAAGTATGAGAAAGTATGAGAAAGTATGAGGGAGTATGAGGGGGTTCCACCAGTTAACGATGGTCTAATCTTTAGGGTTTGGTCGGTGATAAGAATGAGAAGGGGCTGACTGCATATGATGGAGAGTTCCCTTGGTTGCTGCTAGGTTCCTAGGTACCCTGCTCCGGATCGGACTCAGAAGTCCTTATTTGCTAGAAAAGAGGCAATTGAGGCTACTTTCGGACACCAGCGACGTTATTGGCTAATTATCGCGACCATATGGGGTGTTTTGGAGTAAATAGCTGCACCTGAGTCCGATACCATCTCAAATATGCGTTTTTTTCGCAAATAGTGGCTATACGGTCCGTAAGTAAATGGGTGAGTACGACCCGTGGAGCGTGACCAACTAATCGAATGGGTGAGTACGACCAGTGGCGAGTAACCAACTAATCGAATGGGTGAGTACGACCCGTGGAGCGTGACCAACTAATCGAATGGGTAAGTACGACCCGTGGAGCGTGACCAACTAATCGAATGGGTAAGTACGACCAGTGGCGAGTAACCAACTAATCGAATGAGTGCGACCAGTGGAGCGGAACCAATTAATCGAATGGGGGAGCCTCACCAGTGGCACACGGAGCAACTCATCGAATGGTGCTTTCCAATGATCGCCGGCTGACTCGCTAATTATCCGTAGTTTCCAGTAATCTATGGTGAGCCCTATCTTTCCACAACCTCCATAAATCCCACAAAGAACACCACGGTAGCCTTTTTTAAGCTAGAGCATGTCCTATTTCCCTATAATCCACATTGACTTGGGTTTGTCACACCCCTATGATGATTATTAATATAAAAATATATGACACGAAGAGGAGCGAAACATCATGGCTTTGGAGATCGAACGCAAGTTTCTGCTGCCGGAATTTCCGGAGCAGCTGATTCAAAAGGGAGAATTGAAGATTGTTACCCGTCATAATATCGATCAGACATATCTGGCAATAGATGGTGGTCAAGAGCTTCGTGTGCGTAAAATTACGGATCTGGACTCAGGTGAGGTAACCTACACGCATACGTTTAAGGATGGCAAAGGGATCAAACGCGAAGAGATCGAATATTTTATCTCAGAGGGTTTATATAATCAGATGATCGAAGCGGTAAATGCGGTAGCTTTGGTCAAAGAGCGAATTACAGCGGTGTGGAATGGCACAACGGTTGAGATCGACGTATATTCCCAGCTGAAATTGTCCGTATTGGAGGTTGAATTTGAATCTCTGGAGGAAGCGGAAAGCTTTAAAGAGCCGGAATGGTTCGGTAAAGATGTTAGTACAGAACGGCAGTACAGCAACAAAACGGTCTGGAGAGAGCTGCAAAATAAGACAAAGAATTAACGGACTTTAGCGCGTAAACGTGGTAGTATATAGGGAAAACAAGCAGAAATAGCTTTATCATCCCTAACTAGCTTAAGGATAACGTTTAGGGTGAAACTTATAGTTAATTATAAGAATTTATAAGTGGTGCAACTATAATAGCCTTATATTTCTGCGAGAAACAGTTGTCTTCTATATTGGACGACAACGTTGTTTCTTCTTATCATATATTCTTGTCATATATTAACGAGGGGTTCAGGAGGATGAGCATGAAGTTTATAAGCACAAGAGGTAATGTGGAACCTAAAGGTTTTATTGATACGGTGTTGATGGGACTTGCGGACGACGGTGGGCTGATGGTTCCATCCGAGATTCCAGTGGTTTCAGCAGCAACGTTGGAAGAGTGGAGAAGTCTCAGCTATCAGGAGTTGTTCCTGAAGATTGTTGCCTATTACACCAATGATGAGATTCCTTACGAGGATTTGCAGGAAATGGTCAACACCAGTTATGCCAATTTCCGCACACCTGAAGTAACGCCTATACACCAAGTGGATGATTCTTTATATGTCCTTGAATTGTTCCATGGGCCTACTTTTGCTTTCAAGGATGTAGCGCTGCAGTTTATGGGTGAGTTGTATTCATATATTTCCAAAAAACAAAACAAAATCATCCACATCCTCGGTGCAACCTCTGGGGATACTGGAGCGGCGGCCATTCAAGGTGTACGCGGCAAAGAAGGCATCAAGATCTGTATTCTCCATCCACATGGCAAGGTAAGTAAAGTGCAGGAGCTGCAGATGACTACGGTGGACGACAGCAATGTACTGAATCTGTCTGTTCATGGTAACTTTGATGATTGCCAGAAGGTGATTAAGGATCTGTTCGCAGATCTGGACTTTAAAGGTCGGTATCATCTGCGTGCAATTAATTCCATTAACTTTGTGCGGATTCTGGCGCAGACTGTTTATTATTTCTATGCATATCTGCATGTCGATGGCAGCAACGAGAAGAAGATTAATATCAGCGTGCCTTCCGGTAACTTCGGTAATATTTTCTCGGGTTATTTGGCTAAGCAAATGGGGCTTCCTATTAACAAGCTAATCATTGCTACGAATGAAAATAATATTTTGGAGCGTTTCGTGAATACTGGCGAATACAAACCAGGTAATTTCACAAGCACTTACAGCCCTTCGATGGACATCCAAGTGGCAAGTAATTTCGAACGGTATCTGTATTATCTGGTAGGCGAGGATTCTGAGAAGTTATCCGCGTATATGTCCAAGCTGCAAACCGAAGGCAAGATTACGGTTGAAGGCGAGGCGCTTCAGCAGGTGCAGAAGGATTTTGCAGCGCTGGGTGTTAAGAATGATCAATGCTTGAATACGATCGCTAAGTATCAAAAAGAACACGGCTACCTGCTTGATCCACATACAGCATGTGGAATCGCGGCTTACGAAGCTTTTAATGGCCCGGATGAGATTGGCATTACCTTTGCGACTGCACATCCAGCTAAGTTCGATGAGGCAATTACTTTGATTGATATTAAGCAGGAATTCCCGGCACAGATTAAAGCATTGTTCGAGATGCCACAACATCAAACCGTAGTGGATCATGACAAGGATGAAATCGTGCGTCAGCTGCAAGCTTTTTACGGATTGTAATATCATATACTGTTCTACTTCACAGCACAGCCCCCGTTCTTGGGATAAGAACGGGGGCTGTTTGTGTGTTTATAGTAGCTTCTAACATTAACGTTGCGGCGTACGGGTCTGCTCCCTAGCTTTTTCACAAAAAGCAGCGACCTTGTAAGAGACATAGTACGACAGCATTTTTTCAGAATCGGTAAAGTCGGTGTCCAGCAGTCTGCTGATAAGATCGAGCTTATATCTGAGTGTATTCCGGTGAATGTACAGCTCGTCTGAGGTAATCTGCATGTTCCGGTTATTTTTGAGATAAACGTAAAAGGTATGATATAGATTGGACTGGTGCACAGTATCGTATTCTTGAAGCTTGAGCAGCTCTGGATGGTAGTAGTTATTATCCTCGTTAAACACAACATCAGCAGAGAGCATCTCATAGAGCTGGATATCTGAATAGTAAGTCAGCTGCTGCTGCGGGCTGAGAATGGTACCGATCCGAATAGCGTTTCGGGAGTGAAGATAGTGTCTCCTACATTGCGTAAGATTAGTGAACATATTGCTGATGCCAAGCGAGATGCCGGTTTGGGCTAGAAATTCCTGCAGCTGCTTATTTACAAGCTCTTTGGAGAGATTTCCATCATGGATCATTACAATCTGCCCGTCATAATAGGTGGAAGGACTGCCCGGAAAAAGCTGTTGCAAACGTTCTCTTAAATAATCATCATAACGGCCTGAACCTTCATACCAGGTAAGATCGAACAGCAGCACAAGCAGCTGATTCCCGAACTTTAGTCCTGCACTCCGCATCCTGTCCTGAATAATCCGGTTGTCCTGAAGCTGTTCCTCTAGCAATGCGCAGATAAAATCTTCAACTTTTATATTTTTGGCGTTGCGATAGTAGCTATTTTTGCCCATCTCTTCGGCAAGTATGGTAGCGGTGATGGACAGCAGCTCGTTATCTCTGGCGCGAAAAGGATTTGTGCATCCTAGAAGCAATACATTGCCGATTTGTTTGCCGGCTACTTTTATTTTGGAGATCAGTTTGGAGTTTGATGTTTCCTCGCAGGTTACCTCATAAGATTCATCGCTTTGTTTCCCACGCTGGACACTGTTCATTTTGCTCACAGCCGCAATGAAGTCGTAAGAGCAATAACCTTTGCGGATATTATCACTCCATATGTAATCGTCGATATCGGAAAGGTCAGAGTGAGCTACAATTTTGAAGCTGCAATCAAATACAATGACGGGATTCTGCAGTAGCTCGGCAGCTGTCTGTACGATAGCTGAAAGGCCTGCACCTGAAATGTATGCAGTAAACAAAGATGCGGTATAATGCTCCATTTCGATTTTACCTGATACTTGCTCATTTAAGGAAACATCCATTCATATCGCCCCCTGTTTCAATAATAGTGCAATATGCACTATAAAGAAGTGATTTTTGGTGCTTGTAAATATATTCACAAAGTATTGGACGCCTTAAACTAAAGGTGGAGGTGCTAAGCAGATGAAATATGAAAAACTGTTTGCAGCAGGTAAAATTGGACGCCTTGAACTTAAGAATAGAATTGTATTGCCGGCTATGGGAACGTCACTGGCTGCGGCCAGTGGTGAAGCATCGGATGAAATGATTGCTTTTTATGAGGAACGTGCCGCAGGTGGCTGTGGTCTAATCATTACGGAAATTACGCGTGTGGATAATGAGACCGGAGTAGGTACACCGAACCAGCTGAATGCAAGTGACTTGCTGTTTGTGCCGCGTCTGGAGAAACTGGCAAGAGCTGTGCATCGTCATGACAGCAAAATATTCCTTCAGCTCCAGCATCCGGGCCGGCAAAATCACGGACGGCTTATTGGAGGCAAACAAATTGTTGCTCCTAGCGCAGTGATGTCTTCAGCGATTGGGGAAATGCCCCGGGAGCTGTCTACTGAAGAGGTAGAAGAGTTAGTTCGTAAATTTGTGTTCGGAGCTTATATAGCTAAAACAGCAGGTATTGATGGTGTGGAGATCCATGGTGCCCACGGCTATCTCGTAGGACAGTTTCTGAGCCCACTTACCAATCTGAGAACTGATAAATATGGCGGTTCACTGGAAGGTAGAATGTCATTCCTGAACGAAATTGTGCTTGGCATCAAAAAGACCTGTGGCGCAGGATTCCCTGTATCGGTGCGAATCGACGGCGATGAATTTGTCTCAGGCGGGATTACACTGGATGAGGCTATCCAGACTGCGAAACATCTGGAAAGCATCGGAGTGGATTGCATAAATGTAAGCTCCGGCACTTATGAATCATCCAATACAATCATTGAGCCGATATCCTACCCGCAAGGCTGGAAAAAACATCTCTCCGCAGCCATTAAGCAAGCGGTGCAAATTCCAGTGATTGCTTGTGATGTGATCCGTAAGCCTGAATTTGCTGAGAGTCTGCTACAGGAAGGAAATACGGATTTTGTAGCCCTTGGAAGAGCCCAACTGGCCGATCCGGAGTGGGGTAACAAAGCGGCAGCAGGCAAAGAAGCAGAGATAAGAACCTGTATCTCTTGCCTGTACTGTATTCAGGAAGTGATGGAGTGCAAGGTAATCAAGTGTGCTGTCAATGCCAGAGTGGGCCGGGAGCTTGAATTTGCAGAACCAACCAAGGATGGCGATGGCAAAGTAGTAGCTGTGATCGGCGGGGGTCCAGCAGGTATGGAAGCAGCACGGATTCTGGCGCTCAGAGATTTTAAACCTGTATTGTTCGAAGCCAGAGATGTGCTAGGCGGCAGCGTGGAGCTGGGAAGCCGGCCACCATTGAAGGAGAAGCTCAACTGGTTTATTGATAATATGCAGCATCAGTTAGAGGATCTGGATGTTGATGTCCGTCTCTCTACGAAACCTACGCTGGAACAACTGAAGCAACTGAACCCTTATGCGGTATTTGTTGCTGCTGGGGCACAGCCTATAGTGCCTGTTATACCGGGAGTAAAGAAGGCAGCGGTCTGCACCGTTGTTGACGTACTTAGTGGGTCAGTTGTGATTAAGAACAAGCAGGCTGTGGTCATCGGCTCCGGCATGACAGGGCTGGAAACGGCTGAATATTTAGCCGATATGGGAAATCAGGTCACGGTGGTGGAAATGCAGCCGCGGGTTGGTCCAGATGCCTATCTGCCAAATCTGATCGACATTGTGACTAGACTGAAAAAGAACGGCGTGGAGCTCTTAGCATCAACCAAGCTGGTAGAAGTGCAGGATGGCGCGATTGTGCTTGAGAATACGTCCACGGGGGAAACTTCGCTGAAAAAGACGGATGCTGTTGTATTATCCATTGGTGTTACACCCGATCGCTCATTTGTTGATGAGTTGAAGCAGGTACTGCCTAATGTGAAGGTGATCGGCGATGCAGGCAAGCCAGGCCGAATCGGACAGGCCATTCAATCTGGATTCGAAACGGCTTTTGTGCTGAACTAAAGGGTTACTAATCTAAGGAGGGTTCATTCATGGTGAGTTTTGTGAAAAGTTTCGCAGATATGCAGAAATACGGAGGCAAGCCAACCACCTTTTATGATGCAGAGATGCTGACGGTGTATTGGGAGACCAAACCAGAGATTATCGAGCGTTTGTTGCCGAAGCCACTGAAGCCAACAAGCCGGCCGCTGGTAAATGCTTTTATCGCCAATTACCCAGCTACGAACTTTTGTCCACCTTATCGTGAAGCTGGATTGTTCGTTCTAGCGGACTATAACGGACAATTAGGCAACTACTGCCTGTCGATGCCTATTACAAGCGATATCGGGATGGCTATGGGCCGGGAAGTATGTGGGCTGCCTAAGAAAATGGCCGATGTGCGTATGAACACCTCAGAAGATGGCATTGATGGGGCAATCGGCCGGCATGGCATTGACTTTTTCAACGTAAAAGCCACTATGGATGGACACTTCAATGACAATGGGGCCGAGAAGATTCTGGAGGAATATTACGGCAAAGATATCCCTTTGTATAACATCAAATATGCCAATGCAATTGACGGAAACGGCTTCGATCTGATGCCATCCTTGGTCACACAGCGTTTAGTAAGTGAGGTTAAAGTCTATAAAGCGGCTGAAGCCTCTATCACCTTCCAAGACTCCCCGCATGATCCTTGGAGTGAGCTTGAAGTTGTGAATATGCTGGGCGCGGTTTACACCGTCAGTACAAATGTGCTTGAAAAAGGTAAAATTCTGGAGCCTCTGAATCCAATGGAGTATCTTCCATACTGCTATCTCCGCTGGGACTGGTGGGAGAACAATTTGCAACCTGTTTCCTCAGTATAAGCCTACGTGTTTGAAGTGAGTTTGTACGAAATGAAACCGAAGAAGGATCGGCTAACCAAACATTAGGAGGAATTAGAATGACTAACCTTTTTGATTTGACGGGTAAGACAGCTATTATCGCAGGAGCATCCAGTGGGATCGGGGTACAATTCGCAGAGATGCTTGCTGAGCAAGGAGCAGACATTGCTATTTTGGCCAGAAGATATGACAAGCTTGTAGCAGTAGCCGAGGATATCCGGGCTAAATACCCTGAACGCAGAATAATTCCTATCGAGTGTGATGTAAGAAAAGAGGACCAGATTATTGTGGCTGTTCAAAAGGTTATGGAAGCCTTTGGCAAAATTGATATTCTGTTGAATAATGCTGGTGTGGTGGATGCGGTTCCGATTGAGGCGCTGGAAGAAGAAGCTTGGGATCGGGTACTGGATACGGATTTAAAAGGTGTTTTCCTGATGTCAAAACATGTGATCCGGCATATGAAGGAACGGAATTACGGCAAAATCGTCAATACAGCCTCAATGCTAGGCCTTACAGCTTCTGCTTCGGTTCCTACGCATTCTTACAATGCTGCTAAAGGTGGAGTGATCCATCTGACAAGAGGGGTGGCGGCAACTTATGCTAAGCATGGTATTACTGTTAATGCGATTGGACCAAGCTTGTTCAAAACTGAAATGACTGAGAATACGTTATTTGCAGAAAAAGCGCTAAAAATGTACAACGCAGTGTGTCCGATGGGGCGCCCTGGTAATCCGGGAGAATTAAACGGCGCCGTGCTCTACTTTGCTTCAGATGCTTCCAGCTACACTACAGGTCAGACCTTGTTTGTAGATGGCGGCTGGACAATTATATAGAGTTCATCTGGTTCTGTAAGCTCGGGGAATGATTGTAACTCCAAAAAAAGGGTATCTCAAAAGCCATGAAAGGGTGGCTGGGATACGCCTTTTTTTGCGTTGTACGATGAGCGGTGCTCCGCCAGTAACAAGAGAATTGCTGAATTTATCAGAAATTGTCGTTAATTTGCCTTAAAAAGTAGACATGACTACCTATGAGTGAGAAAATAGCATGTAGAGTTAGTAATAACTAAAAAGGACGGGATAACATCATGACAATTCGTTTCGGGGTCATTGGAACAAACTTTATTACAGACCGCTTCGTGCAAGCCGGCTTGGAGAATGAGGAGTTTATCCTGACAGCCGTGTACTCTCGCACAATGGAGAAAGGTCAGGCCTTTGCTGCTAAATATGCGGGAGCTACAATTTATACGAATTTGGAAGATATGGTGAAAAGCAAAGATGTAGATGCTATATATATTGCCAGCCCAAATTCTATGCATGCAGAACAAGCGATTATGTGCTTAAATCACGGCAAGCATGTGCTCTGCGAGAAACCGGCTGCATCCAACAGTACGGAGCTTAAAGCTATGATTGAAGCTGCGCGCACAAATGATGTGCTACTGGTAGAGGCGATGAAATCGACCTTTATGCCGAACTTTGGAGTGATTCGTGATAATTTGTATAAACTCGGCCAAGTTCGCCGTTATTTTGCAAGTTACTGTAAGTACTCCTCCAGATATGATGCCTACCGGCAGGGGACTGTGTTAAATGCGTTTAATCCCGCTTTTTCCAATGGCTCGTTAATGGATCTTGGAGTGTACTGTTTGTATCCAATGGTAGTGCTCTTTGGCAAGCCTCAATCAGTACAGGCAGTGGGTGTCATGCTCTCGTCAGGTGTGGATGGTGAAGGAAGTCTCATTATGAAGTATGACGATATGGATGCGGTAGTTATGCACTCCAAGATTTCCGACTCCTATCTGCCAGCTGAGATTCATGGAGAGAACGGTACGATGGTGATCGACAAAATCAATGAGCCTTATCAGGTGAAAATTTACTATCGTGATGGTACAGTTGAGGAGCTTACGTTGCCTCAGGTGTTTGAACCTATGTATTATGAGGTGGAAGAATTCATCAACTTGATTAAGAATGGTGAACGGGAGAGCAGAATTAATACTCATGAGAACTCCATGGCCGCAGCAGAGATTATGGAGGAAGCCAGAGCACAGATCGGTCTCCGCTATGCCTCAGATTTATAATAAATAGAATGGGGAGCAGGACTTGAAGACTTTTAAAAAGGTTTATATTGAGATAACAAGCGTCTGCAACCTCGCCTGCAGCTTTTGTCCACAAACCGCCCGGACGAAAAATTTCATGAAGCTTGATACGTTTAATACGATATTGGATGAAATTAAACCACACAGCAATCATATTTATCTTCACGTCAAAGGGGAGCCGTTGCTGCATCCCAAGATCGGTGAACTGTTGGATGCTGCTCATGCCAAAGGGTTCAAGGTTAATATTACAACCAATGGCACGTTAATTCATAAAGCCGGACCTAAAATTCTTGGTAAGCCCGCACTGCGTCAGATGAACTTTTCTCTGCACAGCTTTGATGGGCATGAAGGGTCAGAGAACCGTGAAGGCTATCTTTCAGAGATAATTTCTTTTGTACGGGAAGCCTCAGCGCAAGGGGTCATTATTTCTTTCCGCTTGTGGAATTTGACGGAGGATAATCTGACGAATCTGGAGAGAAACCGTAACCGTGAAACCCTTGCCCTGCTGGAGGAAGCCTACAACTTGGATTTCAAGATCGAAGAAAAGGTTGTGCCTGGCAGTGGTGTCAAGATTGCCCCACGCATCTACCTTAATCAGGATCATGAGTTCCGTTGGCCAGCGCTGAATGAGCCGGAAGATGACGGAAAAGGGTTCTGTCATGCCCTGCGGAGCCAAGCGGCAATCCTTGTGGATGGCACGGTTGTGCCATGCTGTCTGGATGGTGAAGGAGTAATTAACCTAGGCAACATCCATGAAACTCCGTTCTCAGAGATTGTAGAGGGGGAGCGGGCGAACAATTTATTCTATGGCTTCTCACGTAGAGAAGCGGTGGAGGAGCTGTGCCGCAAATGTGGGTATCGGCAGCGGTTCGGAACCTAATGATTGGAATGCAAACAGAACCGGGACATGGCTATTTCATGAGTCCTGGTTCTGTTTTTTAATTAACGGGATTGTATATATATAATAATAGGTCTTTATAGTCTCCACTTTGGAGCGAAGGAGGAGCATATGCTGAAATCACTGGAAGCCATCGCCTTATACCGTGAAGGTGTGCAAGATCATTTGGAGGATCACCTCTGGCTGAAGCTTATTGTCCAAGCGGAGGAGCAGATTGTAAATTTGGAACGTGTGGAATCTCTGGAGGAGCTGGATCGCAGGAATCCCGTACTGGACTATGTGGAACGTAGCTTGCAGATTCTGGACCAACTTCCCCGTTCTATTTGGATAAAAGAGCTGGTGGAAGAAACGTTAATTTGGTCAGAAACGGCTAAGGGAGGTACAGCAAAGGAGCGGCTGGTTTGGCAGAAGGAAGGGATCAATTGTTTTGTACATAATTTAGGTTCCGCACAGTTATATGAGAGATATTTAGGGAGGGCTGTCTCCGAGAAAGGTGCGATGATTCAGCGGCTTATTGAGACTCATGGACTTATAGGACAGCAAATTCGCGGAGAAGTGCCGCCGGAAGTCAATAAGCCACTCCATGATATAGTGGAAGATCAACTGCTGACCGCGGAGGAACTGGAACGCCTGCTGACCGTGCTCAATCATTGCATCATCGGAGCTGTGTCTCCCGAGTTATGGCAGAATGTGCAGCATGAAGTGAAGCAGCTTATTGAGCTGATTTCTTCAGGCAATCTTGCTAGTCCTATGCCGATGAAGGAACGACTGCGCAGAATGCGGCTGGGTCCGATCTCTAGAGGAGAGGATTTCACTACGGAATGGGCTAAGCTGACGCAGGAAGGTTTCCATGCTGAACGCTTGGAGTCATTAAGTAAGATTACCTTCTGGTATGTGGAATCTGCACTACAGACCTTTTCGCTGGAGCAATTTCTGAAGGTGATGGTGCTTGCTGCCCAGAGGGCGCAGAATCAATCCTTAAGCCATATCAGCTTCGAGCATGTCATGAACAGCATTTACTACGATTACAAGGGTGTTAAGAAGACCAATGTTTATAAGAAGCGGATTATCGAAAAATATTTAGCGGAGCTTACATGGAAGGATATCGAGCAAGGGACTTTGCCTGCTGAGAACCCTCACCTACTCTTGCGGCAATATTCTAAGGAACATCTGCCAGACACGGTATTTTTTCAATTCCAATTCTCGGCAGCGGCAGAGAAGCTGATCGAATTCTGTATGGAAGCTGAAAAATCACCCTTGTATGAACGTGCTGTATTGCTGTTATTCGATCTATTCGAGCTGCGCAGGGATGCTTTTGACCGTTTTCATAATGAAGATACCTACTTAAGCCAAATGAATAATACAGCAGATTATAAAGCTGTAATTCTAGATCATGTCACTGGACAAAAAGTGTTGGATATCGGTCCGGGCGGCGGTGTGCTGCTGGATTTACTGGAAGAGCGTATGCCCGAGGTTACTCCTATCGGCATTGATATATCAAGCAATGTAGTGGAAGCCTTGCGGCAACGCAAGCAGCGGGAAGGTCGCCACTGGGAGGTGCTGCAGGGAGATGCGTTGAACCTTAAAGATTTCGTGGAGGCCGGAACGGTGGACACGGTAATTTTCTCTTCGATTTTGCATGAGCTATATTCTTATGTGCCGCTAAATGGTAATAAGTTCAATCACGACACCGTCTCCGCAGCTCTGCGAAGTGCCTTTGCTGTATTGTCAGCTGGCGGGGTTATCATTATCCGCGATGGGATCATGACTGAACCTGCATCATTGCTGCGGAGAGTTCGCTTTCTGGAAGAGGATGGTCTGGTGTGGCTGGAGCGTTATGCGAAGGATTTTGCTGGACGTCAGATTCAGTTTCAGAGATTAGGGGAACAAGAAGTGCTCATGCCCGTTAATGATGCCATGGAATTTTTATATACTTATACCTGGGGCGAAGAGGCTTATATTCACGAAGTCCAAGAACAGTTTGGTTATTTCACCCCTACGGAGTTTGCTTCATTTATTGAACAGATTTTAGGAGAGCAGGCAAAGATTGAGGTCTTGCGGCATTACTTGCAAGAAGGTTATACCGAAGCTTTGCGTGATAGAGTAAGGTTCATGGATGAGAGCGGACAGGAAGTGGCGCTGCCGGACAGCACCTGCTTTATTGTGATTCGGAAGGAATAGCCGAAAAATACATCAGCTGCATCTAAAAAAGCAATCGGCAGACCCTCTGATGCGGAGGAGATCCGATTGCTTTTTTATATAGAGATTCTTGCCCTTGTTAGAGTAGTACTTCTAGCTGCGACTTATCAGATTCTTCGGCTAAACGTTGAATTTCTTGATAGGTAGCTAATTGTTCTGTCCGCTCATTGGTGTTCTCTTCAGAAGGTTTAATTTCTGTTGAACCTGCTTTATCGATCTGATCTTTAATTTTATCTCCCGTGTCTTTCATGGCATCGCCTAACGTTTCGTTCATTTCCGATAGTTTAGTTTCGATTTTGGATAACTGTTCCCGTTTGGCTGTTGCGGAATGAGTAGAACGAGCCTCATCCAGCTCTATTTCCTTGGTCAGAACTTTTGCCTCGCCACGCATCTTAGTGTGGGTAGAAGAAACTACCTCCATTTGGCTAACATCTTGGCTTACAGAAACAATCGTATTCAATCTTTCGTTCTGTATCTCTTGCTCGGTTTTAGGTTCATCCTTGGGATTAGCTTTTTGAGCATCTTCTAAGTTCTTTTGTTGCTCTTCGAAGCTGTATTTTGCAATTTGTTGGTCAATCGTTTGGAGCTGCTTGTCGAACTCCTTAAGTTGATCTTGAATAGATTCGAGATTATGTGAACTTTTGGTAGTTCTTTCAATCAGACTGTTCTTACTGTCGATGATATTTTGTTTTTGTTTAAGCAGGGAGTTAACCATTCCGTCCATTTTGGATTGATTTTGAAAAGCAGCCTTTGCAGATTTACTTATTGATAATTTATCTCCATTACCATTACCACTAGTATTGCTGTTTGATTTCATAGTTTTATCATTAGTTTGGTGACTAACAGATACATTAAACCTCGTTCCCATAGATGAGGTCATATTCGTTATATGCATGGTTCATTATCCTCCTACGACGATAAGATCTATCTATAATATATCGGCAAATCAGCAGTAATATTTAATAAAGAGAGCTGTTAGCCGCAGCGTTGTTTGATGGACGCTTAACAGCTTTTTTGTCCAAACTATCCCGGAAGAGGAAGATATTTTCGATTCCAGGCTTTGTTATGTCTATTTGCCGGTGAATTTTTGTCGAAAGTTAGAGGGAGAAATGCCTTCTTTCTTGGAGAAGCAGGAAGAGTAGTAAGTAATATGATGGAAGCCAACCTCTTCAGCGATGCGGGCAATGGACCAGGAAGTTTGAATTAACAGCCGTTTGGATTGTTCTAGACGATAGGACAGGAGATAGGCCATAGGGGTCACACCGTATATTTTTAGCATGTTTTTGGCGAGATAGTTGGGATGATAGTTAAGTTCTTTTTGAAGTAAGGAGTTAGAGACATCACGAGTATAATTTTGCCGAATGAACAATTCAATCTTCTCGGCAAGATGAATGGCGGTTGCATCGGATGCCTCGGCCAGATCGCGGTCCAAGAATTGCAGGAACTGTTGAAAGGAGGCTTGGCGCTTCCAGTTGCGCATCGACTGGGGTTCTTGTTCCAGATGGAAAAAGAACTCTAATACCTCCATTGCCTTCTCTGATATTTCCGTATACTTCGGAATAAAGATCGAGCATACATCGCAGTGATTTAAATAAGCTTTTTGTTTATGGCTTTCGATGAGCTCGCTCTGATTTTCCAGACATTCGTTCATATCCTGACACTCGATCCAGCTGCCGAAGGTTTGGAAATGAATCCAGATGATTTCTGTTTCGATAGGACAAGGGGCAAAGCCATAGTGATGGGCATCTGGACGAAGGATGAGGAATTCTCCTTCCTTTAGCTCCCAGTGCACCTCGTTCTCGGCGATGGGCAACATCCCCTTTTTAACAATGATTAGATCAAATACGCCGATGCAATTACGACTGATATGATAGTCTCCAGCATTGTAGTGAGCACGGCCACAGTCTATGAAATAAGGAATAGGCGGTGTGATAAAGCTAAGAATCGGTGAGTTCATCGCGAGCCTCCAAAAGGTTGTATTTCCTAAAAATCAGTTTGGAATCCATCGTTTTTTTATGATGTAGATGAAACTAGCCTGCACCTTTCCTGAACTCCGAAGGCGAGCATTTCATCGCTTTACGGAAAACCTTTATGAAATAGCTTACATTATCAAATCCGACCTCGAATGCGATGTCGGATATTTTTCTTTCACTTTGTTGCAGCAGATCGGCAGCCTGGCGAATCCGGTATGAGTTGATGTAATCGACTGGCGTTTTACGAGTCATCATTTTGAAGAAGCGGCAGAATTGCCCCTCGCTCATGGGAATAAGCTCTGATAGATCACGGGTACGTATCGGTTCCTGATAGTTATCTTGGATATAAAGGATCACCTTTTTAAGGCGGTTAATTTTGGTGGTATCAGCATCATCCGATTGGCTGCGGTTCTCAAATCGGCCCTCTGCGGTAATCTTGGAAAGCATGATTAGCAAAGTTCCTTTCATAAAGGTCTCAAATCCGGGCATTTTATTAGCGTATGCCTCCATCATTTGCTCCAGATGATGAAGCAGCTCCTGCTGCCAAGGGACATCGGGTGTAATATGTCTCGGAAAGCTCTGGCGCTTCTCTTGCAGTGGCAAAATCGCGTTTTGCTGGATCGTATCGTACTGGGCGCTAGCCAAAAGATCAGGCAGAAATACAAGCGCACAGAATTTGCAGGGGGTGTCTTCGTTCAGCACATAGGCGGCGTGTATATCGCCAGATTCGATAAATACCGCTTCGCCCGCGCGGAGTGGAAAATATTCTGTGTCTACTTGGAACAGAATTTCTCCTTCTAGCAGCATAAAGAACTCCGCTTCTTCATGCCAATGTGTATCGAGTACATGCGTTCCGGATGGAAGTTCTATCCAATAAGCTGCGAGTGGAAACATACTATCTCCATGAACTCTGTTTTCTTTTAGCAAACTCTGAGTTGTACGGTCCATATAAAGGCCTCTTTTCTTAGAAAAACATCAAAATAGTGTTATAAATGAGCTATATAGTATTAGTTTTGTTCATTTTTTATCGGTATAATGCAACTATAAACACCAAATTGAAAGGTGGCAAGTACACAATGAAATTTACTGATGGTCTCTGGCTGGTTCGTGAAGGTATCACGATTAACGGCGCAGTTCAAAATTATGTTGTAGAAAAGACTCCCGAAGGATTAACAGCAATTACACAAACGACTCCAATCACAGGGCGCGCAGCAACGCTGAATTCAACCCTGCTTACTGTAAAATTCCATTCTCCGCTTCCAGGCGTGGTAGGCATTAAAATTATTCATCATGATGGTGTACAGGAACGTGGTCCGGTTTTCGAACTGACTAAAGGTACTGGCGATCATGTGAAGATTGAAGAAACGGATCTCGAAACCGTGCTGATCAGCGGCGGACTTCGTGTAGTGATTCGCAAAGGCGAACAATGGGCGGTGGATTTCTATCGCGGCGAAGAACGTATTACAGGCAGTGGCTTTAAATCCATGGCTTACATCACCGACCAAGACGGTAACACGTACATGCGTGATGAGCTGGATCTCGGCGTAGGCGAATTCGTATATGGTCTGGGCGAACGTTTTACCGCTTTCGTGAAAAATGGACAAACCGTTGATATCTGGAACAAAGACGGCGGCACTAGCTCTGAGCAAGCTTACAAAAACATTCCTTTCTACGTATCAAGCAAAGGTTATGGCGTATTCGTGAATCATCCGGAATTGGTTTCCTATGAAATCGCTTCAGAAAAAGTGAAAAAAGCCCAATTCAGCGTAGCTGGAGAAAGCTTGGAATACTTTGTGATTGATGGACCTACCATTAAAGACGTTATTAGCAACTATACTGCTCTTACTGGTAAACCAGCGCTTCCACCAGCATGGACTTTTGGCTTGTGGCTGACAACTTCGTTCACTACCAACTATGATGAAGAGACTGTAAATTCCTTCGTAGAAGGTATGGCAGAACGTGATCTGCCGCTGCATGTATTCCACTTTGACTGCTTCTGGATGCGTGAGTATCAATGGACTGATTTTGAATGGGATAAACGTGTATTCCCAGATCCAGAGGGCATGCTGAAACGCCTGAAGGAAAAAGGTCTGAAGATCTGCGTATGGATCAACTCTTATATTGGTCAACGTTCACGCTTGTTTGAAGAAGGCAAGAAAAACGGCTACCTGATCAAAAAGCCTAACGGCGATGTTTATCAATGTGACCTGTGGCAAGCGGGTATGGGACTGGTGGATTTCACTAACCCTGCGGCTTGTGAATGGTATGCCGGCTACCTGCGTGATTTGGTAGATATGGGCGTAGACAGCTTCAAGACAGACTTCGGTGAGCGGATTCCTACAGATGTAGTTTATTTCGACGGATCTGATCCGATGAAAATGCACAACTACTACACTCAACTGTACAACAAAGTTGTATTTGAAGTATTGGAAGAGAAGCTTGGTAAGAATGAGGCAGCATTGTTCGCACGTTCTGCAACTGCTGGCGGCCAACAATTCCCAGTTCACTGGGGCGGAGATTGCTACGCAGATTATGAATCCATGGCAGAAAGCCTTCGCGGCGGTTTGTCTCTGGGCTTGTCCGGTTTCGGTTTCTGGAGTCACGATATCGGTGGTTTCGAGAACACTGCTCCGGCACATGTATTTAAACGCTGGTTAGCTTTTGGACTGTTGTCCAGCCACAGCCGTCTGCACGGCAGCACTTCGTACCGTGTGCCTTGGGCGTACGATGATGAAGCTTGTGATGTTACCCGCTTCTTCACGAAGCTTAAATGCAGCTTGATGCCTTACCTGTATGATGTGGCTGGGCAGGCTGCAGAGCATGGCTGGGCTTCTATGCGGGCGATGGTTATGGAATTCCCGGAAGATCCAACATGCGAAGTGCTCGATCGCCAATACATGCTGGGTGATTCCTTGCTCGTAGCGCCTATTTTCCAAGAAAACGGCGAAGTGAAATACTATCTGCCAGCAGGTCGCTGGACTCACCTGTTATCTGGTGAAACTGTACAAGGCGGATCATGGCGCAAAGAGAAATATGATTTCTTCAGCCTGCCACTGTTCGTTCGTCAGAACTCCTTGCTGGCAATCGGCAGCATCGACAACAAACCGGATTATGACTTTGCGGATGGCGTGAAATTTGGCCTGTATTCACTTGAAGAAGGTACTACTACTTCTGCAACCGTACGTGATCTTAAAGGTGCTCCTGAATTGACTGTGAAGGCTGCCCGCAAAGGCAACAGCGTAACAGTTACTGCAGAAGGCAGCGGTAAAGAATTTTCGCTTTCCCTTAAAGATCTGGGAGCTATCGCTTCCGTAGAAGGTGCAGAGCAAGTGGATGAGACTACAGTGAAAGTAAACGCAGGTGCAAAATCTGTATCGTTTACCATTACACTGAAATAAGATGATTTCTTAAAGCATATTGATATAGCCATAACCTCTCTTGTAGACTGGGTGAACGATCCGTTCCCTGGTTTATAGGAGAGGTTTTAGTGTTACAATCTTAACTAATAACGGGGGAAACGTTATGAATACTAATTTAATTAAGGGAAGTGGAGTTTTGAATCAGACGGACTATACCTCTGCTACGGTTCTTTCAACCGCCGCTAATTTTATTATGAATAGGCAAGAACCTTTTACACATACCTTCCGGACTTATATTCGTTTACGGGAAAACGGCCCGGTGCAGCTGAAATTTTGGCATAGCAATGCGGTGGATTCCACCTGGGACCAAGGGCTTGAAGCTTCGGGCAGTGAACCTGGGGGCAGTTGGGTGATCGAATCGGCATTTATCGCGGATGGGGGCACTGAGCCAAACGGAGCTATTATTGAGCATACACAACATGCTGTCACTTTTGAAGGCAATGTCTCCAAGTCAGTAGCGGCCGGTGAATGCTTCTGGAGTGATGAGACAAGCATCAACCTACCTGATGGCCATTACTTAGCGTTTACATGGACGATTAAGACAACTACTGCGGGTAAATCCATTCCTTTCAACGTAGAAGGGATGCTGGCAACCGCTTATGATGCGCCCGGAAATCTGGCTGCACAGGAATCAGCCGATGGGTTTACAGAATCTGACAAGCTTTTGGTACTGCCAAGCTATATCGGATATAAGAAAGCTGTGAATAAGAAGCTAGTATTTTTGGGAGATTCGATTACTCAAGGTGTGCGGACATTAAAGGACGGATACGAATATTGGGCAGCGAGAATTGCGGATGGTCTTGGTGCAGAGATTGGTGTATGGAATCTCGGCTCAGGCTGGGCTAGAGCGTATGATGTGGCTGCGGATGGCCCTTGGCTTCACAAAGCTAAACAGAGTGATGAACTGATGATTGTCCTCGGCGTAAATGATATTGATATTGGCTGCCGCTCTGCAGATGAGTTACTTGGTGATCTGACAACTATTATTGCTAAGATCAAAACAGCAAATGCTGATGCTAGTATTATTCTAAGTACGGTGCCGCCGTTTAATTTTCAGGAGGCAAGAGAAGAGACTTGGCGTAGAGTGAATCATGAAATCCTGACTAACCCACCCGCTGGAGTAGACCGTGTGTTTGATATAGCAAGCCTATTATCGTTGCCTGCACCAGACGATCACCGGATCAGACCGGAATATATGAGTGGACAAGACGACCCGCATCCGAACGGCATAGCCGGTAAGACGGTTGCGGACGCCTTTTTAAACTGGTATTGATTAACTCTTAAATGTGTCCCGGTAGTCCTTAGGTGAAGATCCAACCTGCTTCTTAAACACTTTGCTGAAATATTTAACATCATGAAAACCGACCATTTCGGAGATTTGGGCCAGCTTCAGACGAGGATTCTGCAATAGTAGTTTAGCTTTATCTATTCGGATATTAACAATAAAGTCGGAGAAGTTAATCCCGTATTCCTGTTTGAATCGGCGGGAAATATATTCACGGCTAACAAAAAACTTTCCGGCCACTTCCTGTAAGGACAGGTCGGAAGCGTAATTAAGCTCGATGTATTTGACGATATCATGCATCGGATTACGTTCTTTAGCTTGTTTCAGGGCGATTACTTCGGCCAGCTCCTGCATTAGGGTATACGACCAGTCACGCCAAGCGAATAAGGAGAACGAGTAACCGTTCGTATAAGGAGCTGGGTGAAGCTGGTCGGCCTGTTCAAGCTCGGCCAGTGCGCCTTCAGCTTCAGGGCCTAACATTTCCCGTACCAGCTGGGAACGAAATAGTAGAGCATCATTTTTCCATGAGTTTAGGATTTCTGGTGTCACAACTCCTCCTCGGCTAAGCTCATCTACCCAGTGCTGCGCAGCTGTTGATAATATCTCTGGACTTCCGCTGATGACTGCCATTTTCCAATCTTCCTTGACGTCAGCAAAGTTCGTTGTTGATACATTACCGCGAACCTCTGCTTTGGCGATCTCTTTACGATCTCTGAATTCTTCGGAGGAAGAGGAGAAATGGCAGTAATCCTCATGAATTAATAAGTTTCGGCGTTGTAAGGCCTCTGCCACCTCTGCACGCTGATAAGGTAACTGCTTAGGTAAGTTGCCGATGCTGCTGATTCCAAAATGCATTCGGACCTGCAAGGTAGAGTAGATGCCATGATTGATTCTGCCTATTAGCTCGACCACAGAGGGTTGAATATCCCACAGAATAATCGCAATCTCCGGAGGACCTCCCCAATAACGAAAAGCAACACCCTTAAGCGGACTGTGCAAAAATTCATTACAAATATTGACGATAGCGTAGTTCATTAGCTCGGTGTCTCCGCCAAAACGTTTAATCAACGGATTGTTACCCGCATCTGTCTGCACCAATATTAACCGAGCGGAATGGATGTTTTCCGGAATGATACCATCACTGCATAACCTCCGCAAAGATAAATCAGAATTGATCGGATCATCAATTAGTGCAGATAATAGCTTTTCCCCATAAATGGGCTTGAACTCATTAAGCTGAATACTCTGTTTCTGCCGTTCGCTTCGGTCGTCTTCTTCTGAGCGCCAGGCTGCAACTGCTTTAGCTACCGCTACATTGATTGCCTCGGCTTCGATAGGTTTCAGGATATAATCAATACCCCCATGCCGCACAGTCTGCCGTACGAACTCAAAATCATTATGTCCGCTGACTACAATAAACTTAGTGTTGCCGGCGAATTCGTTCACCCAGGTCATTAACTCTATCCCATTACCTGATTCCATCATCATATCCATAATGACTAATGCTGGTTTAGCCTGCCGGATGATCTCGATGGCTTCATTTCCATTTCCGGCTTCCAGAATTTCATCTATTTGATGGGCGTCCCAGTCGACAAGCAGTCTGACTGCCTTTCTAACTCTTGCCTCGTCATCAACAATCAACGCCTTCATATCTTTTCACGCTCCGCTATAATTTCAATTTCCAATTTCACTACTACTCCGCCTGCTCTAAGGTTATCCACAGTTAAAGTGGCACTATCTCCGCACACAAACTTGAGTCGAGCCAGAACGTTCGGCAGACCAATACCTGATCCTGTAGCTTCCTTGGTTTGCTCTGTATTTCTTAATAAATCTATATCTGTTCTAGTAGGATGCTGTAGCTTCTGCTTTAAAAGATCTAACTTCGCTGAAGGGATCGCATTTCCGTTATTTTGGATACAGATTTCCATCCGGTTGTCATCCACTCTTGCTGCGGTGATTTCAATGAATCCGTCACTGCGGGAAAGATTAAAGCCGTGTTTGAAATAATTTTCTACAATAGGCTGTAAAATCATTTTCGGCATAAACGTCTCTAAAAGTGATTCCTCCATATCGTAGCGGAAACTGAACTTATTTTCAAAACGTTCCTTTTGCAGTTCAATGTAGGCTTTGACATGATCCAGCTCATCCTTAACAGTTACGATCTTCTCCTCATTGTACATGCTGTAGCGCATCATTTTGGCTAGAGCTGAAAGAAGTGAGTAAATTTGGGGCACTTTAAGCTCTAAGGCCAGCGTGCCAATGATCTGTAACGTGTTATTCAGAAAATGCGGGTTGATTTGTGCCTGCAGTGCCCGCAGTTCATTGGTCTTATTGGACAATTCCAGCTTGTACTCTCTTAAAATCAGGTTGTTGATCGTGTCCATCATACTGCGGAATCGCTCGGTAACCACGCCAATCTCATCTTTGCCCATAGGTTGAATTTCAACATCAAGATTACCGGTCTGCACCTGATTCATGTAACGAGTCAACTGCTTGATAGGAGCCGTGATTCGAAAAGAGATCAGGGTCGTTAACGTGGCAATTGTAATCAAAAGTAGAACAAGGAGGAATATATTGATCGCTGCCGCCTCGTTAGCTTCCCGGAAAAGATAGGACGTAGGAATCTGCTTCACGAGGGTCCAATTTAAACCTTGGGTTTCGATTCTTTGGTAAATAAACACAGCATCTTCCTCTTCAAAATACCCTTGCGAGCTTTGATTCGTGGCGATTTGCTTGTTGTACCAAGAAGCGTGTAGGCGCTTGCCGTATTCCTCACTGTTGCTTCCGTATACAATCCTGCCATCGCCATCCAGCAGCCAAATGTTCTCCTGCTTCTGATCATATAACTGGCTGACGATGTCGGTAAGAGCCGTTAGCTTAACATCGATCGACAGGAAGCCGAGTGGGGTGGTAGTGGGAATCCTTTCAATTCGTCTATGCAATGTGAACACAGGCTCCGGTATGAGTTGCGGGATAGGTGAAGTTAGGCCATAGCTGTGACTTATATGTGTACTTTGTATAAACACAGGAGAACTGCTAGTGATCTCTGAGTCGGCATAAGGGGGGATACCCTGCCAACGTTTGGGTGTATTTTGGGTGAGCAAAGTGGCTTTTCTATCCTTTACACCGTAAAGATACACCTGGGATATATCTGGCATGGATGAAGAAATGTAATTTAGAGAAGAATAAATTCGTGTATTTGCTGCCATATCCTCGTATCCCGCTTCGAGCAGTCTGTAGAAATCTGAATCTGAATAGACGATAAGGGAGAGACGATTGATCTCCTGAATCAGACTTTCGATGTTTCTATTGCCTTGAAAGAGGAGGTTCGTATTCTCATCTACTGCCCTTGTTCTTAGGGATTGAGTGCTATAGTGATAGCTAATAAACATGGTGGCCATAATACAGATTAACGTTGGCAGTAGGATAAAAACGATCAATTTTGTGCGAATCGTGTTCCATTTCATCGAAATTTGTCACATCCGATCAATATTTTACACCTGAAAGATCACTTTAGTAGGTGTGAGGTACCCTGAAAAAAACAGATAATATGTGTATAAAGCATAAACAAGTAAGTGAGCAAAAGAAAGGGGGGGGCAATAAATGCGCGGCACTAAGTTGTCCCAGTTAGGTCAACAGCTTTTTTTCGTTGGTCCGGCAGTTTTGTTTTTTACCTTAATAACGATTATCCCATTTTTGATGGGGATGTATTACTCTTTCACAGATTGGAACGGTGTATCCGGTAATGTAAGTTGGGTCGGATTTCAAAACTTTTCCACTATTTTCTCAAATGACCCTGACTTCTGGTCTTCCTTTTGGTTCACGGTAAGATTTACGGTGTTAGGTGTGATTTTGACTAACGTGGTAGGCTTCTTCTTAGCTTATCTGTTAACTAAACCTTTAAAGACACGTAACATGCTTCGGACTATTTTCTTTATGCCGAACGTTATCGGGGGATTGTTGCTTGGTTTCATCTGGCAATTTATCTTCATCAAAGGGTTCGCCACTATGGGCGACCTCACAGGATGGTCCTTCTTTAATCTTCCTTGGCTCGGTGATGCCACAACAGGATTCTGGGCGATTGTAATGGTCTTTGTTTGGCAGTCTTCCGGTTATCTAATGGTTATCTACATTGCCTCGTTGAGTAACGTATCTAAAGAAGTACTAGAAGCGGCTGATATTGATGGTGCTTCCCGTTGGCAGGTGCTACGCAATATCGTAGTTCCGCTAATTATGCCTGCTGTAACTATCGGATTATTCTTGGCCATTTCCTGGTCATTCAAAATGTTTGACCTTAACTTGTCCTTGACGAAGGGCGGACCGTTCAAATCTACGGAATCCGTTGCTATGAATATTTACAATGAAGCCTTCCTGAACAATCGTTACGGGCTGGGTACTGCAAAAGCGCTGCTGTTCTTTGTAATTGTAGCCATCATTACTCTGATTCAGGTCCGTATCACGAAGAGCAAGGAGGTTGAAGCGTAATGAAACCTACAGAAAAAAAGAGATGGAATATTGGCACGGAAGTAATAATGATCCTTCTGGCCCTGCTCTTTCTCTCTCCATTCTATTTCTTGCTCGCAAACTCGGTGAAATCCTTCGGTGAAATTCTGAGTGATGCGGCAAGCTGGCCAAAAGTATTTATGTGGTCGAACTATTCAACCGCCTGGAAATTAGCCCGTTTCGGTGAAGCATTCCGAAACTCGGTTATTATCACAGTGATCAGTGTTATTCTAATCTCTCTGTTCAGTGCGATGGCATCTTATCGTATGGTTCGGGCGAATACGAAATTCAATCAGTTCTTGCTGCTTATCTTCGTAGCTGCAATGGTAGTTCCGTTCCAAACGATTATGATTCCTATTCTGAAGGTCGTAAATGTTATTGGAGTAAACAACTCTTTCCTTGGTTTGATTATCACGAATCTAGGAATCAGTGTTCCGATGGCGATCTTCCTGTTCCATGGCTTTATCAAGTCCGTTCCTCTTGAAATTGAAGAGGCGGCTACAGTAGATGGATGTAATCCTATTACCGTGTTCTTCCGTATTGTGCTTCCTTTGCTGAAGCCAATGGTGATGACAACAATCGTGCTAAACGCACTTGGAATATGGAATGACTATCTGTTGCCATCCTTGATTCTTCAGGCACCAGAGCTTCGGACCATTCCACTAGCGACTTTCTCCTTCTTTGGTCAATACACCAAACAATGGGATATGGCACTTCCGGCTCTCGTAATCGGGGTCGCACCAATTATCATTTTCTACCTGTTTATGCAACGTTACATTGTTGAGGGAATAGCGGCTGGCTCGGTGAAAGGTTAACACCGAGCCCTCCGTTCCAAATATTTTTTAAGCAGTCCACTATTTTAAGGGGGAATATATAATGAAGAAGAAACACTCCGCAGTTGCTCTATCAGCAGTAATGGCAATGAGTTTAGCTCTAACGGCATGTGGTGGTAATAATAACGCTTCTAGTAACTCACAAAATGGAAGCGCTGGCACAAATTCAGGTGAAGTGAAGACCGTTAAGATCTTCCAATTCAAAACTGAAATCGTAGAAGGCCTCAATGAGCTTAAGGTAGAATTCGAAAAAGAATACCCTAACATCAAGCTGGATATCCAAACAGTTGGTGGTGGTGCGGACTACGCAGCAGCATTGAAAACTAAATTCGCTTCCGGCGATGCGCCTGATATTTTCTCCAATGGTGGATATGCAGAAATGGAACTTTGGGGAGACAAGATGGAAGATCTGTCCGACCAACCTTGGGTAAAAGATCTGATTCCTATGGCTGCAGAGCCTATGACTAAAGATGGCAAAGTATACGGTATGGCAATGAACCTTGAGGGTATCGGTATTGTGTATAACAAGGACTTGTTCGCTAAAGCGGGAATCACTGAAACTCCAAAAACATTGTCACAGCTTGAAGAAGCAGCTAAAAAGCTGCAAGCTATCGACGTAACTCCTTTTGGTAATGCATATCAGGAATGGTGGCTGCTAGGTAACCAAGGGATCAGCGTAGCCTTTGCACAACAAGATAATGTAGATGAATTCATCAAAGGTTTGAATGAAGGAACTGGTACAATTGTAGGCAATAAAACGTTTGAAGAGTGGAGCAAGTATCTCAAACTGACTTTACAATACGGACAAAAGAATCCTTTGACCACAGATGCTAACACTCACCTGGCAATGTTCGCAAAAGGCGAAACTGCAATGATGCAAGAAGGTAACTGGGCACAAACTCTTGTTGATAACATCACTCCTGATATGAACATTGGTATGTTCCCTATGCCAATCAATGAAGATGCTGAGAAGAATGACAAAATGACTGTTGGTATCCCTGCGAACCTTGTAGTCAACAAAGAATCCGGTTCTAAAGAAGAAGCCAAAACTTTCTTGAACTGGTTGGTAACTTCCGATATGGGTAAAGAGTACATCGTTAAAAAATGGAAATTCATCCCTGCTTTGTCCACAATCGAAGCAACACCTGAAGACATCGGTATGCTTGGAGCAGACGTATGGAACTACGTAAAAGAAAACAAAGTTTATGGCCTGCAATCCTCTAAATTCCCTGATGGTGTAACGCAAGAATTTGCCAGCGTGATTCAACAGTTCATTGCTGACAAGGTTGACGTTAACGGTTGGATGACTGGTATGCAAGCTGCATGGGACAAGCTTAAAAAATAAGTAAAGCACATTATAGAGAAGATTTAATGGATATTAGTGGTTAACAGAAGCGCTCTCCGTATACCTCATCAATTTGAGACGGGGAGCGCTTTTTTTGGGAAACAGGGCTGATTATCAAGGGATGGGGAGAAGCGCCAATGAAACGATATGATCATGTTCAGATGGGTGTGGACTATTACCCGGAGCATTGGGATGAATCCATGTGGGAACCAGATATCAAGTTGATGAAAGAAACAGGTGTTAAAGTAGTCCGGGTTGCTGAGTTCGCATGGAGCCGACTGGAGCCAACTGAGGGGAATTACCAGTTTGAGTGGCTGGACCGTGCGCTGGACCTTTTTCATCAATATGATCTGCAGGTTGTGATGGGTACGCCAACAGCTACACCGCCAAGATGGTTAACGACGAAATTTCCGGATGTGCTTCCGGTGTTTGCTAATGGAGAGATTTTTCACCCGGGGGTACGTGGACACCGCTGCTATAACAGCACATCGCTGCGTGAGTATGGCAGCCGTATTATTCTGCGTCTTGCCGAACGTTACAGTGAACACCCGGCCGTCATAGGCTGGCAGACTGATAATGAATTTGGCATGTTGGATTGTCATTGTGACGCTTGTAATACTGCTTTTCGAGCATGGGTACAAGCTAAATACGGAACACTGGCTGAGGTCAATGCAGAATGGGGAACCGTTGTTTGGAGCGGGGAGTACAGCGATTGGAATGAGCTTACCGTGCCGTTGGGCGGATCACCTCATCAGAATCCATCTTTTCTGCTGGACTTTCAGCGGTTTCAGTGGGATTCGGTGGTAGCGTTTCAGACAGCGCAGATCAATATTTTGCGTATGATTTGTCCAGAGCATTTCATAACCCATAACTTTCACAGCTATCCGCAGCGTCTCGATATGTACGCAGTGGGTGCAGATCTGGACGTGGCTGCGTTTGATTATTATCCGAATACTTCGCCAACCAAACAAGAGACAACGCCTTATAGCGGAGCACTTTCATTGGACGTAACCCGTGGCATCAAACGCCAAAACTTCTGGATCATGGAGCAGCTGAGTGGATCTCCGGGTTGTTGGATGCCGATGTGGCGAACCCCTTATCCGGGACTGATTCGTGCCTATGCATGGCAGGCGATTGCTAGAGGTGCGGATACTGTTGTTCATTTTCGCTGGAGAAGTGCAACTTCAGGAGCAGAACAATTCTGGCACGGGCTGATTGATCACAGCAATGTTCCCGGACGCAGATTAGCGGAGTTCACGCAGCTATGTCATGAGGTTAATGGGCTGAGCGGCAAGCTCCAAGGAACGAAGCTGAAAAACGAAGTGGCTATCCTCCATTCTCATGAAGAGAAGGCTGCGCTGGATATTCAGCCGCAGGCAGAGGGCTTTGATTATTATGAGAACATTAAGCAGATTCACCGGGCGGTGACCAAGCTTGGCATGGGCTGCGATGTTATCGACCTCAGACAACCGCTTGATGGATACAAAGTAGTAATCGCTCCAAATTTATATTTGCTGGATGAGGAGATCGTACGTAATCTGGAGGATTTTGCCCTCGCTGGCGGGACCTTACTGATCACCAACCGTAGTGGCGTCAAAAATATAAACAACATCGCAGTCATGCAACCGCTGCCTGGGCAGCTGAGCTATTGTACCGGCGTTGAAGTGCTGGAGTATGATCCGATTGGCGTTGAAACACATGTCATCGTGGATGCGGAGGGTAACCCATATGAATGTACGCAGTGGTGCGACATCCTCCGACCTGTAGTGGCCCAGCCAATTGCCTGGTATGGTGATGATTTCTATCGCGGCACACCCGCTGTTACTGTTAATTCCTTCGGCAAAGGTCAGGTTTATTACTTTGGAACCCATGCGGAAGAGCAATACTGGTCAGTTCTATTGGAGAACCTGGCTAAGGAAAAAGGGTTGTTATACTATGAAGGATTGCCAAACGGAGTACATGCCTCCGTGCGGACTGGAGATCAGGGAAGCTTCTTGTTCCTGCTTAATCTGAGCCGCGAGTCGGTGATCGTTCCGTTGCCACGAGAATACAGCAGCCTGCTGGATAATAAGATTCGATCGGGAGAGCTCCAGCTCGAGCCGTATGGTGTTGAGGTGCTGGAGATTTGAGTGGTTTTGAGTAAAGAGATTTTGGAGTGGGTTTGGGAGTGTGGCAGGAGAGGGGAAAGTGGAGTGGGAAATGTGTGGAGTAGGGTGAAGTGAAGGTTGGTGAAGATGGAGTGGGGGATGTGTGGAGTAGGGTGAAGTGAGGTTGGTGAAGATGGAGTGAGGGATGTGTGGAGTAGGGTGAAGTGAAGGTTGGTGAAGATGGAGTGAGGGATGTGTGGAGTAGGAATAGTGAAGTAAGTGGAAGTGTGGAGTAAAAAATGAGTGGAGTAGGGCATGCAGAAACTTCAACAGAAGCACAACAGAAAATAGTTGCACTTCGTACACTTATTTGAAGTGTTGGAGTATTTAATTGGTTTTAGTTGCACTTTGTGCAGCTGAAAATTGGCTTATCCCGCTGCAAGGCCATATTCCGAGAATATAGTTGCACAGAATACACTTATATGGATAATTTCTGCCGTGCAGGCTATTTTAAGTGTACAAAGTGCAATTATTTCGTCTGACTTACTCATACTGACTGAAGAGAGCTGCACCCCAACATAGCAGATTTTCACAAGGACTCCACCATGTGCAGATCTGCACGATCCATCTCACAGGTGCCGTACACTCGCAGCCAAATGCACCCAGCCACCGTACCGTACCGCACCGACTTCACCGTACCCCCCAATTCTACACAATAGTAGCGCATACCATACTCTTACTACGTTCTAGCCGCATATTCCCAGCGAGCAATTTCTCCACAGCAGGCGGGGCATGTTTAATGCAGGCGTCTAAATTGCTCCGGCGTAGTCCCGGATTGCTTGCGAAATGTGGCTACATAATGGCTGACATCGCGGAAGCCGACTAGCTGGGAGATAGCTTTTACCGTAAGATCGGGTTGGCTTACGAGCATTTCTTTGCTTTTCCGGATGCGTAACCGTACGAAATAGGCATAAGGCGAGAGTCCGAAAGTTTGGACGAATAGGTTGTTAAGATAGCGCCCAGATACGCCTAGTTCATCGGCTAGATCGTTCAGTCCAAGATCAGGATCGCCATAATGGCTGTCCATCCATTTTAGCAGTGGCTGCAGCTTATCTACATTGCGGGAAATCGCCGTATTATTTTGAAGCTGGCCATATTTACTCAAAGTAAGCAAAAAACGATAAGCATCTGTGGAGGCGCCGAGACCAAACATATCCTGATAGGCATCATGACGATCCAGCATTTCCTTCAGCAGATTTGGGAGAGGCGCTTCATTTTCCCAACGGTAAAAAGAATTACTATTCATCCCAAGCGTCTCCAAAATAGAGTGTGCCGAATCGCCACCAAACGTTAGATAATAGGTACCCCAGTTTTTGGTGGAAGCCTCATAACGATGGGGTGTATAAGGAAGTAGTAATACGCCGCTGCCTTCGGGCAGGGAAAAGGTTTTATTGTCAAAATGGATGATCCCTTCACCTTCTGAGGTTTGAAGCCAATGATACGTGTCATAGCCATCGGGGCGGGATACTTTTTCCTGATCATGATTGTGCCCCATACTGTCTAAAGTGATTGGCAAGTGCTGTCCACCTTCATGGACGAATACGATCCTGCGATGCATGATTTCGGACAATGTTATCCTCTCCTGTTAGTTCTATATTCTTATATGTATGAGATATTATTTTATATTTAAAGGGCAACCTTAACCATTTACAATAGATATATAATTATACTATAAAGGGTGTGCGAAGTGTGATTAACGATAAATTACCTAAAATTTGGTACGGTGGAGACTACAATCCGGAGCAATGGGATGCGCCAGTATGGGCTGAGGATGAACGCATGTTCAAGCTGGCGGGAATTGATGTTGCCACAATTAATGTGTTTTCCTGGGCTTTAATCCAACCTTCCGAAGATACTTATGATTTCTCCTCATTGGATGAATTAATGGATAGACTATATAAAAATGGAACTTATGTATGTCTAGCTACAGGAACAGGAGCACATCCAGCTTGGATGGCTCATCGTTATCCTGAAGTGACCCGTGTCGATGTGCAGGGCAGAAAACGTAAGTTCGGCGGACGTCATAACTCCAATCCGAACAGTTCAGTTTACCGCAAGTATGCAGCGAAGCTGGCTGGTAAGCTGGCAGAACGCTACAAGGATCATCCGGCACTGGTAGCTTGGCATATTTCTAATGAATATGGTGGCTATGATTATTCCGAACAGTCCGCTGCTGCCTTCCGTGTCTGGTTGAAGGAGCGTTATGGTTCGCTGGATGCTTTGAACAAGGCTTGGAATACACGCTTTTGGGGACATACGTTTTATGATTGGGAAGAAATTGTGGTGCCAAATGAGCTGAGTGAAGAATGGAACGGTAACCGTACTAACTTCCAAGGAATCTCGTTGGACTATCGCCGTTTTATGTCTTATAGCTTGCTCGAATGTTACAAAATCGAATACGAAGCGATCAAAGAACACAGCACCAACGTACCTGTTACAACGAACCTGATGGGCTTTTATCCGGAGCTGGATTATTTTGAGTGGGCCAAGCATATGGATGTAATTTCTTGGGACAACTATCCTTCACTGGACACACCGGTCAGCTTTACAGCAATGACACATGATCTTATGCGTGGATTAAAAAATGGCCAACCGTTCATGCTGATGGAGCAAACACCGAGCCAGCAGAACTGGCAACCGTACAACTCTTTGAAACGTCCAGGCGTTATGCGTCTATGGAGTTATCAGGCTGTGGCGCGTGGTGCAGATACTGTGTTGTTCTTCCAACTGCGTCGTTCGATAGGGGCTTGTGAAAAGTATCATGGAGCGGTAATTGAGCATGTGGGTCATGAACACACACGGGTATTCCGTGAATGTGCTGAGCTGGGTAAAGAGCTGGAGCAGCTTGGAGATCAACTACTGGATGCGCGCAGTGCAGCTAAAGTAGGGATCATCTACGATTGGGAAAATCGTTGGGCGCTTGATCTCTCAAGCGGTCCGTCGGTTGCCTTGGATTACGTGAATGAAGTCCACAAATATTATGATGCGCTGTATCAGCAAAATATCGAAGCCGACATGATCGGGGTCGAAGAGAACCTGTCCAAGTATGAAATTGTTATCGCACCCGTAATGTACATGGTCAAGCCAGGTTTTGCAGAGAAGGTTGAAGCTTTTGTAAAAGCGGGCGGCACATTCATTACAACTTATTTCAGCGGTGTTGTTAATGAGAACGACCTCGTGACGGTTGGAGGTTATCCAGGCGAGTTGCGTAAAGTGCTTGGAATTTGGGCAGAGGAAATCGATGCATTACTGCCAGGTATGAGCAATGAGCTCGTGCTGGATAAAACGTGGGGTAGCTTGAGTGGTTCTTATAAATGTGATCTGCTCTGCGATCTGATCCATGCCGAAGGGGCAGAAGTTTTGGCAGAGTACGGTTCTGATTTCTATAAAGGAATGCCTGCGTTGACTGTGAATAAATTTGGCGAAGGTAAAGCTTATTATGTGGCGACTAGCCCAGAAGCTGGATTCCTACAAGGATTCCTAGCGAATCTATGTGCCGAAAAGAACATTCAGCCGCTGGTAACTGCACCGGAAGGTATCGAATCTGTTCAACGTGTGAAGGATGGCGTATCTTACTTGTTCTTACTGAACCACACTGCCGGGGATTTAAGCGCGGATATTGGGGCAGCTGAGCGTACTGATCTACTGACAGGTAATGTAATCAGTGGTTCAGCAGTTGTACCGGGTCGTGGAGTATTGATTTTGTCGGATAAAAAATAGTTTATAGTATACGATTTTTAAAAAACTTTCCGGGCATAGCTTGTCCCCGGAAAGTTTTTTTGTTGTGAAGAAACTGATTAGCTGCTGCTGCCCGTGCTACCGTCTGGAGCGGATCCGCCGGGGTTTCCGCTGCTTAAGGTAATGCTCTCCGCCACAGTGGAATCTGATTTAAGTGTATATTGGATAATGTCATCAGCTTTCAGGTCAGCTAAGCTGATCGTGTTCTCCTGACGCGTGCCATTGTCGAAGGTAACCGTTACAATTTTGGTATCAGCATCAATTGTAATATCTGTGGTTTCCTCGGAGAAGGTTTGCTGCATCCCGCCGCCCTGTGGTCCACCACCTTGTCCACCGCCGTCAGGGGCTCCACCTTCCGGTATTCCCCCCTCTGGAGGTGTACCGTTTTCTGAGCCTTGATCACCTTCGGGTCTTTCCGGCGGAGTACCAGCCTGGCCGTTCTGCATATCGGCTCCAGCCGTATCTCCAGTGCCTTGTGCGGGCGGGGAAGGCATTTCTGACGTATAGATTGTAATTGTGTTGTCGCTAATACTCTTAATCTTGCCGAAATTCATGGACATGTCGGGTCTGCCGTTTTGTTGATTGCCGTTTCCTTGAGATTGCTGTGCCTCAGTGTTATCTGCGGGTGCCGTGTTCGCTTGGTTATTAGTAACAGCTGTTCCTTCGGACTCCGAATTGGTGCTGCAGCCAGCCAATAGTAGAGAAGCGAGTAGACTTCCTGAGATCATAATCGGTATTAATTTCTTCATTTATTTTCTCTCCTTAATAGTTTTAGATTGATTAGGAGAAATATATCAGACGGTTCTGAAAGGTTGCTTAAGATCAGCTGAAAGTTTGCCTAAAGAAATAGATCATGTAAATGCTATATAATAATCATATAAGTGGGATAAAACTCTACAAAGATAAGTCATTGTAAGACATAACCAACGTTCAGGAAAGAGGCAGTACATGAAGAATTTACTCGTAACAGGCTACCGTGCGCATGAGCTCGGTATTTTTGACAATAAGCATCCGGGAATTCCTTATATCAAAAAGGCGCTGTCTAACAGATTAAAGCCGCTAATTGAAGAAGGCGTCGAATGGATTATTACCCCCGGCCAGTATGGTGTCGATCTTTGGGCTTGTGAGGTGGTATGTGAACTCAAGACTCAATATCCTGAATTGAAATTGGGGATCATTACGGCGCATACTGGACAGGAAGAGAAGTGGAAGGAAGAGAAGCAGGAGGAATACCGACGTATTATTGCGGGTGCGGACTTTTGCAGGGCGGTCAGTAATGCCCCTTATGACGGCAGCTGGCAGTTCAGGGCCAGAGATGACTTGTTGTTCCGCAAAAGTGACGGGATATTGCTCTTTTATGATGAGGATGCGGCGGAAGGCAGCCCGAAGTTTTTTAAAGAACGAGCGCTGAAGCTGCATGCAGAGGGGGACTACGAGCTGTTTCTTATTCATTCTGATGAGATTCAAAATATTGCCGATGAAGAAAATCAGCGAGATTATGAATAAAGCTACGAACGAAGACATCGCGAAATAAAAAAGCCCGAATCGGCATTGGGAAATCACCGTTACGGGCTTTAGTTTCTATTTGAACGAGAGGCGGAGAATAGGATGAGTGAGGTCAATCAAGCAGATATTTGTTATGTTATTTTGCTTAGCCCGACGAATCAAGACCGTAGAGACATGGAGATTATTCGTGGTCATGTTAAGCATTTACAAGAGCTGGACCGTAAAGGACAATTAGTGCTGTGTGGTCCCTTTAGTGATTGTCCTGGCGGTATGGTTATTGTAAGAGCGAACTCACGCGAAGAAGCCGTTCTCCTTGCCGAAAAAGATCCTTACGTGCTGTCTGGCATTCGTAGCTATGAAGTGCGTACATGGAGTCTGTCCCATGAGGGAAACAGGCATTTAGGTATTGTTCCGCTCCAGGAATAGGTTTAATCAATGAAGCTTTTTAGCGAAGGTGCTTTTCGCACTTTGTAATGCTGCTCATAGGCATAGGCTAGCTTGATAAGCGTAGGCTCCTGATAAGCTTTTGCTGAGAAGGTTACACCAAAGGGAGCGCCGGCCGACGTGTATCCAGAAGGAACGACGATGGACGGATATCCTGCTCTGGAAGTAATTCTGGCGCCAAAATCGGCAGGGAACAGCAGGGCATCCAGATTGTATTCTTTCATAGTGGCATCGATCCCTTCTTCCTTGCACAGCTTCAGGTCAGTCGCACGATGGCGTAAATATTGAGCTTCGCTTTGTGTGCCGGAGGAGGTATATTCCGCATCTATTAATGTAGCTTGACCAAATCTCAAAGTCTCCACAGGGTGTGCATGATTAAAATCAATAATATCCTTCAAGGTTCGCATAGGTGCTCCGGGGCCCAAATGAGATAAATAAGCATTCAGTGCTGTTTTGAATTCGTTTAATACCACCGAAGAGTAACTAATTTTGCGGGCGGTCTTAATATCCGCAGGATCAATGATGGTCGCTCCAAGCTCTCTCATCCTGTCGACGGAAGCGTTGAACAAAGCAAGCTGCTCATCTGTGAGCTCCTCAAAATAATAATCACGTGGTATCCCAATTCGAGCGCCCTGCAAACCATTCGGATCAAGGAATACAGTATAATCCTCGTGGATTCTACCTGTATTTGTTCCCATAGCTGCATCGCGTTGATCCTTGCCCAGCATGGCGTTTAGCAGTAACACGGCATCATGAACGGTTCTAGCCATAGGGCCTGCGGTGTCTTGTGTATTGGAGAGCGGCAGGATTCCTGAACGGCTGAGCAGCCCCACGGTGGGCTTAATGCCGATGATGGAGCCCAAATTACCGGGATTAAGAATCGATCCCGAAGTTTCTGTGCCAACAGAGACCGTACAGAAATTACAAGCGACAGCTACTGCTGAACCCGCACTAGAGCCGCCGGTTGGCGTAGAAATATTGTAGGGGTTAAGGACTTGCCCGCCGCGGGAGCTGTAACCGGAGGGCATGCCGTTCGTCATAAAATTGGCGAATTCGGTCATATTGGCTTTACCCATAATAATGGCGCCGGCTTCACGCAGCTTGGTAACTATAAACGCATCTTCCCCGGCAAAAGAATTCGCCAAAGCCAGCGAACCCGCACTTGTATGCATTTTGTCCCCAGTATTGATATTATCTTTCAATAACACAGGTATCCCGTGCAGGGGGCCGCGTGGGCCATTAATTGCCCGTTCCACATCCAGAGATTCTGCGATAAACAACGCATCAGGATTAATCTCCAGTACAGAGTTAATCGTCAGGCCGTTTTTGTCGTGATCAGCAATGCGTTCATAATACATGAGAACTAGTTGTTTTGACGTAATTTCTCCGGCTTCTAATGCGGCTTGGATGTCCGGTATGGTGGCCTCTACGATTTCAAAACTCATATGCGTTCACGCTTCTTTCCCTCTAGGATATGGCTTCTCCTTCATCTAACCATAATTTGGGTGTCGTTGGTAGTTTTCTTTTTAGACTTACATTTTGATTGGCCATTTGATATATTCAGGTCTGCATTGTAATTTTTTTATTTTTCTAGATTAGGAGCTAAATTAAGAACATGAAAAACCACAACTTTGCTTCAAAAATTATCACTTTTTTTGTGGTGATGATAAGTTTTGCTGTTTTATCTTCAAGTCAAGCCTTTGCGGAAGACAGTGATCTCAAATGTTATTTGGACGGTAAGCAATTACATTTTAATGTAAGTCCTATACTGAAAGATGGAGTTACATACGTACCTATGCGGGCGATCTTTGAAGCTTTAGGCGCAACTATTAAATGGGATAATCATGCGAAGTCGGTCTCAGCGATTAAAGGGGATATTAACATTTTTTATCTGGTCAAGGAAGGAAGAGTAATTGTAAACGCCAAAGAGCATGAGCAAGTCTTAAAGGGTATCAATTTTCAAAATAATACACTAGTTCCTTTAAGATTTATTAGCGGAGTGTTGGGTAGTAGTGTCACTTGGGATGAAGGTACAAAATCTATTTACATAACCTCACCAGTTGCCGAGGAGAAGATTATTGCCCCGGTCAACAGAACAATTTCAGTAGGAAGCCAAGAGCAATCAAAATCGTTATCAGATGAGAGAAACAGGTTTGTTATAATCGTAAAGCACTACGGAATTAAAAATAATCAGTTGTATAGCTTGCTCGAATTTTCTAACATGGATAATAAAGACATCTCAATAAATTTTAAGTCCGGTGATCAAAAAATCATAAAGACATTCTCAAAGGAAAAGGACCCCATGCCGACTCTGAAAATTGAAAATTGTACGGAAGTAACCCATAAAGTAGTTATCGATAATATTGGCGGGAATATATATAAAATCCCGGAATTTTCAGTTAATCAGGCGTGTGTCAGTTCCAACCAATCCCAACAAGATGCGCTTGATGTATGGCGGAACAACAATTCCGGCCTCTCGGAATTAGGCAGTAACCTCGTGTCTGTCCGTAAATATATTCAAGATCAGACGGGTGGGCTGCAAAACTTTGTGATCCCAGCCAATAAAGCTGAACAGCTGATCTTGGTCGCCCCAGTTGGAGGGAAGGATAGGTTGGTTGTGGAGGGCAGTTATTTTGTAGGAGGTCTATCAAATAAGACTATAGAATTCCAACTAGATTATGAAGTGGTTTCTGAGCTCGATTTGGGTATTTATAGTTACATATATACGGAACCTGTATATTAAGGATCGTTTTATTAGAAAAGAGGTGTCCGAACGGCCAAAATAAATGGCTGCTCAGACACCTCTTTTGTTGTGAGTGTGTAGATTAAAGTCTGACAATTACTCCTGCGCTGCTGTAAATCCCTCTTCCGCTAAATATTCTTTAGCTTCCTCAAGCGTTTCAAACGCCATCTCCAGATTGAGGTCGGCATAGACATACCATAAATCATCCTCAAGCTTTAGGGTTAGGGTTTGGCCCTCATCATTAGTCCAGAGTGTATCGGCAGTTGCCGCAGCCTTTTTCTTTCTTTTGCTGGCTACAGGAGCATCAGGAATGTAAATAGACAGTGAGGTGATGGAGGCATCCAGCAAACTACGCAGCTCGGATTCCGAGTAGTCGCGAATATTCACGAAGCCCTTATCGTCTGTCTCGTAGCCCCGCAGTAAGCCTGCGAACACATAGCCATTACCATTTGGATGCAGGTGAAAAGCCACGGTTTTCTTATCATGCTGGCTTTCCTCGTAGTGATAGTTCACGCGCCCAAGGGATACATTTTTGCGTTCCAGCTGGGGGTAAGAGTCGAGAATCGCTAATTTTTGTTCAAAAGTAAGCATATACAGCCTCCGGTTTTCGGTGTGATTGTGCACATGATTATACCATGTCGATGGATCGCAGACTATTTTTTAATCATCAAGCGGCAGAGACAGCACGAAGGTGCAGCCTTTGTCTGAGTGCGCCTCAAGCACGAGGCTTCCATTCATAGATTCGGCCAACAGACGGCTGAAGGTTAGGCCGAGTCCTAGACCACGCAGTGTGCTCTGCTTATCGCTGCCCCGGAAGAAGGCTTCGAAGACATGCTCACTATGATTGGATGAGATGCCAAGCCCATTATCTTGAACACGGATTTCGGCAAAGCCATGACCTTGCTGATCCAGCAGTTCTATTGTAAGCTGCACCTTTCGATCCGGAGCTTTGGCTTGTACACTGTTATTAAGTAGATTGACGATTATCTGCTGGATACGAAGGGAGTCCCCACGCAAAAATAAGGGATTAATCGGCATATGAAGCACGGGTTCAGCAACATCTTCCGCCTGTGTCAGTTTCCATTGATATACGATTTCTGATAGTAGTGGTACGGCATCCAGTCGGTCGTGACGAACAGAAACCATTCCTGCAGTCAGGGCATTGTAATCCAGAAGGTCGGCTACCATTCGCTGCAACCGTCCAGCCTCCAGCAGGGCAATATCCAGAAATTCCGCAGCTTCATCACCTTCAACGACCCCTTCGCGTACAGCATGCACCAAGCCTTTAATAGAAGTTACGGGTGTTTTCAACTCATGGGAGACTCCGGCCAGCATTACGGCTCGAGACTGCTCAAATTGCTGTAACTTGCCTGCCATCTCTTCAAAAGACATCATCAGCTCATGAATTTCCCGCTCTTTAGCATCCTTATCTAGAACGATATCATAACGGCCATGGCTGATTTGAGCCGCAGCCTCGACTACCTTCTGAATGGGTTTTGCCAGTTTACGAGATAAGAGGTAAATGGTTAGCCAACTTAAGATGATTAGAAACAGCAGCAGTATGGAGAAAAATATGATCTCCTCCTGTGGAATATGCCGCAGCGATTTTTTGGATTGCAGGACAATAACCTGTCCCAGTGTTTTGTCATCCGAATTTATGGGAGCCACAGCAGCTTTGAACTCCGGACTGCGGGAGTCGTTCAAGCTATCATTTAGCTTATATCTCATTTCCTTGTCAGTTAGAGGTGGCAGGGAGAATAGCATTTGACCTTGTTGATCAGTAATGATCACGCACATCTCTATGGTTAACTTGAAAAACCGCTTCCGGTCTTCGATCAGTTTTTCGAGATTTTGGCTGATTTCAATGGAGCCTTCCATATTTAAGCTGCGATCTGCAATCTCCTGTGCCAAAAGCCCCGCAGTCTGCAGACGATTGCTCATAGCCTCCTGACGGATCCACCATAATGTAGCTAAAGCTGTGAGGAGCAGGCCTACACTAATAATGAGCAGATAACGTATCGTCCAGTAAGAAAGGATAGAGGTGCGTTTGGGGTTGTTTCTCTTTAAGTTGTCCATAATTGATATCCCGTCCCCCTTAGGGTACGGATTTCCCCCTCACTAGTAGGCCAGTGCGACAACGCTTGGCGTAGTCTTTTGATCGACAAATCTACCGCCCGGTCGCTTCCTTCATAATCCATTTCCCATACAAATTCTATTAATTGCTCACGCGTACAAATCTGATTAGGCCTTTCAGCGAGAAATAACAGCACTGACATATCCCGAGGACTAAGACTCAGCTCAGCCCCATTTAAAAAGACAGCACGTGCTGTGAAGTCGATAAACAAACTGCCATAATGCCGTTTACGGCTGCCATCAGACCACTGCGAGGGACGGCGTAAGACAGCGTTCACGCGTGCTACCACCTCCTCGGGAATAAAAGGTTTAGACATATAATCATCCGCACCACCGTCGAGACCGGCTAGCCGGTCATTGATCCCATCTCTTGCCGTCAGCATGATCACAGGGCAGCTGCTTTTTTCACGGATGAGCTTAAGCAGTTCAAAGCCGTCCATGTTTGGCAGCATGATGTCTAGTAATACTAATGAAGGAGGAGATATAGCAAAAGACTCCAGCGCAGCGCGTCCATCAGCTACACGGGTGACTTGAAAGCCTGCTTTTTTCAGATAAGCACTGAGGACCCTAGAGATGGCTTCTTCATCTTCTACAACAAGAATGGATTTCGTCAAATTGGAGTACCTCCAGTCCATAAAATTTACGACAAGTTTAACACATCATAGCCCGTTCTGCTCTGACTTCTTCCCGACATATTGCTTTGTTAGAATGAGGGACGAGCTTGAAAGCATACAGAAATTATGAATATTGGAGGGAACAGGATGAAGAGAAAAAGAATAGCCTTGATCGCTGCAGGAGTTATTATCGTAGGAGTAGTCACAGGTTATACATTACTGGATAAATCGCTGGGCAATAATGTAGAGATCGAGTCCGTGATTCCAAATCAAGCAACCACAGCAGATGCTGGAGAGACAACAAATAACACTGGAGCATCAGCAGGGGTGGCGGTCACAGCCGAACAATTAAACGGGGATTGGACCCTTGGGGAAACCTCTAAAGTCTATTGGTCAGTGACGACCTCTAAAGAAACAGTAAACTTCGTAGACAACAAAGTTCAGGGTACCTGGAAGGTAAATATAGAGGATTCTACTTCGATGGCCGGGGAAGGGACAGTGGATATGAGCGCTCTGGATTCTGGCAATAGCCAACGGGACGAGCATGTAAAAGGAGAGGATTTTCTATCCGTTACGGAATTTCCACAATCCACGTTTGTAGTGAAGTCATTTTCGGAGCTGCCGGCAGAATGGACTGAAGGAGCAACTGTGCCTGTTGAAATGCAGGGGACGCTTACCGTAAAAGGAGTAGAAAAGGACGTCACCTTTCAGTCGCAAGCGGCGTATAGCGGGGGACAGTTGATGCTGTCGGGAACGACAACAGTGGCCTTTTCTGACTTTGGTCTAAGCAATCCCCACACCGTTGTGCTGGATACAGAAAATAATCTTGAGGTTCGCTTGGAGCTTGTGCTGACAAAATAGTAGCTCTTTCGTAAGGATAACGCTGCTGTGAAATTTATAGAGAGACTGTACTGAAGAGATTTTCCCAGGCCGTGTTGGCTTTTGGGAGAGTCTCTTTGGTTTGGAATGAATTGTATGTTTTAATAGTAGTATCTGTCGAATAACTAGCAATAGTGGAGGTGTTCTTTGTGATCAAGGTGGCGGCAGCAATTATACATAATGAAGAAGGGCAGATTCTTATTGCCCGGCGGCGGCAAGGTAAATCGCAGGCAGGTCTGTGGGAATTTCCTGGTGGCAAAATAGAGCAGGATGAGAGCATCGCAGAGTGTCTGCAAAGAGAGCTTCAGGAAGAGATGGGGATCACAATCCTTCCCTATGAGAGCTTTGGCATGAACGAGCATAACTATGGAGAGATAAAGATCCAATTGATTGCTTGGAAAGCGCGGTATCAGGGAGGTGTAATTGATCTGGTGGATCACGACGAACATAGGTGGGTGCTTCCGGCTGAACTGGATCAGTTCATGTTTGCTCCGGCAGATCTTCCTTTTGTAGAACGTCTAGTGATGGAATCAAAGCCGGATTGAAGGGAGATATAATATAATATAGAAGAAAGGAAGAGCTTAAATGCCTGTATATGAAAAGCTAGTGCGTGACGGCATCCCCGATTTGATAGCTTCTCAAGGTAAAGATTTTAACACAAGGATATTAGAGTCCAAAGAATACATAACTGAACTACGTAAAAAATTGCAAGAAGAGTCGAAGGAATATTTTCAGGCAGCAAGTGATGAAGAAGCTCTGGAGGAGCTTGCCGATATGATGGAAGTGATTCAGGCTCTGGCGGAGACACACGGGAGCAATAGCGTGGAGCTGGAGAAGCAACGTGCAGAGAAAGCTAAACGTCGCGGTGGATTTAAGAAGGGGATATATCTGATTGAAGTGGAAGGAGAATAACGGGGAGATTATTTTTCCGCACAAGGAGGGTAAAACGTTGTTCAAAACCAAACTGACGATGATCTTAAGCAGTGTGGTGGCCTTGATTCCTGTAGCTATTTATTTATTCCTTTATTCCAAAATGCCGGATACCGTGCCGATTCATTATGATGGGAACATGGCTGATCGATTTGTAAGTAAAGCTAGTCTGGAGGTTATTTTGCAAAGCGGGCTGGGTTGTTTGGGATTCATAATCATGAAGCTTTTACAGTTCCTTTTGCAAAAAGCGTTTATTCAAAGCTCTAACGAGCACTCAGCGGCCTTGAGCAAGATCTGGAATATTGCTATTTTGGTGGTGACGGTGGTGTTTGCTGGCATCAGTTCCTATACATTCATTAGAATGGTCTGATAGAATTAAAGAGACTTAGCAGAAGGATTAGGAGGAACATGCAAATGAAAATGGACAACGCTTACAAGGTGAGATGGGGAATTATTAGCACAGGCTGGATTGCTCATCAATTTGTTACTGATTTGGCGCATGCCAGTAATGGTGTGGCTTATGCCGTTGGGTCAAGATCTCAGGAAAGTGCCGATGAATTTGCTGAAAATCATGGGATTCCGCATGCCTATGCAACCTATGAGGAATTGCTGAATGACCCGAATGTAGACGCGGTATATATTGGAACGCCGCATCCTTTTCACAAAGAAAATGCTTTAATGGCGCTGCGTGCAGGCAAAGCTGTCCTGTGTGAGAAACCTTTTACCGTAAACAGCGGTGAATTGGAAGAAGTTGTGGCCTATGCTAGAGCACATAAGCTATTCCTGATGGAGGCAATGTGGAGTCGCTACATCCCGGCGATTGTGAAGGTTAGAGAATGGATTGCTGAGGGTAGAATCGGTGATGTTCGTTTGGTGAAGGCAGACCTAGGGTTTCGTACCGACTGGAATCCGGAAGGCAGATTGCTGAATCCGCAGCTGGGCGGGGGTGCGCTGCTGGATGTGGGGATTTATCCGGTTTCTTTTGCCTCCATGTTGTTTGGACCTCATCCTGAGTCTATTTCCAGCACAGTGCACATAGGTGAGACTGGAGTGGACGAGCATTTCTCGATGCTGTTGTCATATGGTAACGGGAAAACCGCTTCGTTGAACGGTGGTATTCGTCTTAACATGTTGGAGGAAGCGCATGTGTTTGGCACAGAAGGCCGTATTATTGTAGAGGGTACATTAGTGAACCCGAAATCGGCTGCGCTTTATATAGGAGATGAGAAGGTAGAGAGCTTTGTGGACGACCGTGCTTCTATTGGATATTGTTTTGAAGCGGAGGAAGTAGGACGTTGTCTTCAGGCGGGGCTTACAGAGAGTCCGGTGATGACATTGGATGAATCGTTAGCGATTCTGAAACTGCTGGATCAAGTGCGTGCACAGTGGGGGCTTAAATACCCTGGAGAGTAATTAAAATATAAATTAAACACCCCTCGGTGCAGTGCTACACAAGTAGCTCCGAGGGGTGTTGTTATATTAACTAAGCTGCGCTAGTTCTGATTATTGGCGTTTTTGCCTGCCTGAACCCAGCCGGCCACTTCAACGGTACGCTTCGCTTGATGAAAAACAGCGTCACGGATCCGATCCTGATCTTCGATCATTTTACCGTCTCCATCTACACTGACACTTGTTCCGTAAGGGTTGCCTCCCGCACCAAATGTGACTGGATCGGTATAACCGGGTGCTGCAACAATGGCTCCCCAGTGATACATCGACGTATAGAGTGCCAAAATCGTAGCTTCTTGTCCACCATGCGGGTTCTGTGCTGAGCTCATGGCGCTGACGACTTTGTTTACTGTTAGTCCTTTGCCCCAAATGCCACCGGTTGTATCAATGAACTGCTTCATCTGGGAAGCAATGTTACCGTAACGGGTTGGGGAACTGAAAATAATCGCATCCGCTTCGACTATATCGTCGGGTGTGGCAACTGGGATATCTTTTGTTTTCTCAGCTAGGGCTTTCATGGCTGGATTTGCTTGAATTTTGTCCTCGGGGACGAGTTCCTGCACCTTCAGAAGTTTTACCTCAGCTCCTGCTTTTTCTGCGCTTTCCGCGGCCCATTGTGCTAGCTGGTAGTTAGTTCCTGTGGCACTGTAGTAGATGACAGCTAATTTGATTTTTGGCATGCTGTAGTCATTCCCTTCGAGTGTAGTTCCATACTATTAATTACCCTAATGGTGTCTTTATAACCCAGAATGAAATCAATCTATTCGAACTGGACAGACAGATGTCCACTTTGCCTGTGTATACTAAGTTCAATCACAGGAAATGAGGGAGAATGGATGAATACTTATTTTGTAGAGAAAGCAAAAATGACCTTGGCGGGGGTTAGCATACGCACAACTAATGAAGCAGAAATGGGACCTGATGGAGGTTTGTCGCAGCTGTGGGAAACTTATTTTCAGAGTAATATTGCGGGGCAGAAAGCTACGGTAAATCCTGAGTACATCTATGCTTTGTATACGGATTATGAGAGTGATGCGAGCGGAGCGTATACCGTTGTGATCGGGCATGAAGTAGCTGAGGAGAGACATTTAGAGGGAAGGCAGCTAGAGGAAGGCGAGCTAGAGGAAAACGAGCTAGAGGAAAGCAAGCTAGAGGAAAACGAGCTAGAGGAAAGCGAACTAGTGGAAAACCAGTTCACCTATGCGGCTGTACCGGAGAGCAAATACATGGTTTTTAAGACGAAAAAAGGTCCGGTATTTGAAGTAGTCGCGCAAGCGTGGGGGGAGATTTGGGCGTACTTTAAGGAGTCTGGGGAGGTAAGAACTTACACGGGGGATTTTGAGATTTATGATTCACGGAATTTCGACCCTGCTGACACGCAGGTTGAGATTTATATTGCGATTGAATAGATAGGGGAAGGATGGTTTTGTGTGCTTAGTGGGTTAAGTGCTTAAGCGGGAGATTTTTTAGGGAAAAGTGTTATAGGAAGTGTTATAGAAAAGTGTTTAAAGGGATGTGTTTTAAAGGGAAAAAGGGATTTAAGGGAGTTGCTTCTGATAGTAGTATCAAGCAGCTTGCGAGAGAAAGGGGGGCTGCCGAGAGGCAGTCCCTATTTTTGCTGACGGCTAGGTATCGGGGAGAAGGGTTACTTGACAGTGGAAGAGAATATAAACAGCTTAAAATTATCGGGATGTGTTGTTAATCTTTGCTGAGGCTTGCATTTAGGCAGACGGGGGGAGACATAAGAGAAGCCCTAGAGTATATATACTTAACTAATGTGTCTGCGGAAAAATATACGGTAAAAATCCCGTATATTTGCTGGATTGGGCAGAAGTGGCGGGGATGTACGGTAAAAATCCCGTAGATTTGCTGGATTGGGCTCAAGTGGCGAGAATGAACGGTAAAAATCCCGTAGAATTGCTGGGTTGAGCCAAAGTGGCGGGGATGTACGGTAAAAATCCCGTAGATTTGCTGGATTGGGCAGAAGTGGCAGGGATGTACGGGGAAATCCCGTAGATTTGCTGGATTGGGCTCAAGTGGCGCGAATGAACGGTAAAAATCCCGTAGATTTGCTAGATTGGGCTCAAGTGGCGCGATGAATGGTAAAAATACTCTACATCAGCTGCATAGCGTCGAATTAGTCAGAAATAGGAGCAAAAATGCCTTACATTAGCCGCCCCGAGCTAAAGTAGCAAGAAAGAGAGGCAAAAGTGCTCTACATTAGCCGCCCCGAGCTAAAGTAGCAAGAAAGAGAGGCGAAATTGCTCTACATTAGCCGCCCCGAGCCAAAGTAGCAATAAAGAGAGACAAAAATGCCCTACATTAGCGGCAAACGCCGCTTGGACCTAGTCAAAGTTAGTTTGATGGAGGAGCTATTGGAGTGGGTATTGTTAATGGAGTTAATGCACTTTTGGAACTGATCCAGTTGGTGAAACTAACGGAGTTGATAGAGCTAATGTAACTATAGAAGTTAATGTAGTCGGCAAAGCTAGTTAGTTAAGCAAATGTGGTTGATGGAACTGAGATAATTGGTGAAGCTGCTGTAGTTCATGTAGTTCATGTAGTTCATGTAGTTCATGTAGTTCATGTAGTTCATGTAGTTCATGGAACTCATTGAGTCGGCGGATCCGATAGAGTTGAGTAGAGATGACCAATTAGCCAACACACAAATATACAGAAATGGAGAATGCCAAATGGGAATACAATTTACCGCTATACTACCTGTACATGAAGAGTTTATTCTTCGGCAGCATCTTTTTTTCGTAGGGTCGGCGCCGCTTTCAGAAGATGGGCATGTTAACCTTTCGCCGAAGGGACATGATTGTTTTCGGATATTGTCTCCTAATCAGGTGGCTTATCTAGACATGACTGGCAGCGGTAATGAGACGAGCGCGCATCTGCTGGAAAATGGAAGAGTGACGGTTATGTTTTGTGCGTTTGAGGGGCCGCCTAATATTTTAAGACTGTATGGAACAGGGGCTGTGATTTTGCCTGAATCAGCAGAATGGGAAACACTGTCCCCATTGTTTACATCTCTGCCTGGAGCTAGACAGATCATTTTGATAGATGTTCATAAAGTACAGACTTCCTGCGGATTTTCGGTCCCATTCATGAGTTATGAGGGTGAGCGGGATACGTTGCAGCGTTGGTCTATCCAAAAGGGTGAGGCAGGGCTGAGAGAATATAGACAAGAGAAAAACACAAAGAGTATAGACGGGCTACCCACACCTCTTGGACAAAAAAACTGACCAGACAGGAGTTCCCATTCTCATGGTCAGCAGAAGGAGCGTACTATCCGTAGGGATTGTTTACCCAAGTCGTTCAAAGTTGTCTGCTTCGTATATGTACACCCAAGTCGCTATAGTTGCTTGACTACCATTATAAATGTTCACTAGGTGGATACAGTGTATGCTATAAACCATTACATTCGATCTCATTAGGCAAAGTAATAAGCTAATTGAACGCGACAAGTAATTCCTTAATCCGTAATCCTGTAATCCCGTAATCAAAAAAATGAAGGACATAAGGGTGACGATTCATTTGGCATCCCATTGGAGGGTTTTTTAGAGTGTCTTTCCCTATTTAATAGTCTATTAAACTTATTGCTTTTACTGTTATTTCTATCATCGCATGCTCGTTTATTTAAACTTATAATGAAGGCGATGGGATGGGCTGCTTTTCCATCTATCATCGTTTACATTCTCATGTAGAAGTTATTTTACGTAGATTAATAAACGGACAAAGGAGATACAGCATGCTGCCATCACTCACATTTCTTAATCGTCAATTAGAGGGAATTTTACGCAATAAATTTGCACAGGGGCATCAAACCTCGGGTTATTTAGCCAAGCTGGAACAGCTTCCCGCAAGCTATGATGCCTATCTGGAATTCGCTCATAGCTTGGTTGCCATCCCAATGAGGGAAGATTGGCCTTACTATGAACCAAACGATTTACAAGAGATATGGCAGGAATGCGATCCGGCACGACCTTTAGGCCAGGTCGGCATCTTGAATCTTAAGGATAGCTCCAAGCGTGTGGAGGCGGGATTCCTCGCTTCAGTCTGTGGTTCAATGCTAGGCAAACCGATTGAGGTAAACCCCAGCTTGTCGGAATTGCGTAAAGCTTTAACTTCTGTAGGGGAATGGCCACTGAATGATTACATTTCTGATGAAGTTCTCCATGCTTTAGATCGTCGACATTGGTCTTGGTTTGAGACGACGCGGGGGCGAATTCGTTATGTGGCACCTGATGATGATATCAATTACACATTAATGGGAATGATGGCGTTAGAACAATTTGGCGATGGTTTTACGAAAAGAAATTTAAGAGATTTATGGATAAATCATCTTCCGATAAGTACTACTTGGGGGCCGGAGAGGGCCATCTTGCTTCGATCGGGGATTAGCTATCTGGAGCATGATAGAGAACTATTCAATCATTCTGAAATAGAGGCTTGGCCCGACTTCATGGTGCAAGATACAGAACTATGCGGAGCAGCGATTCGCGCAGATGCTTACGGTTATGCCTGCCCCGGTCAACCCGCTCTTGCCGCTGAGCTAGCTTGGCGTGATGCAAGTTTTACACATCGCCGGACGGGGATCTACGCCACGATGTTCATCGCCGCTGCGATTGCAGTTGCGCAAGTACTGCGCGATCCTATTAAAATAATAAGTACTGCACTGCAATTCGTACCTAGAAGGAGCCGATTCTATGAGATTACTCAGGATTGCCTGCAGAGGGTAGCGAATGCAGATAACTGGCTGGAAGCTTATCAGAGCATTAACCATAAGTATGCAAATTATGGTCACTGTCAGGTTTATCAGGAAATAGGTACCTTAATTAATACATTTCGATTTGCAGACAATGTCGGTGACGGGATATGCAAGCAGGTGATGCAAGGCAACGATACGGATAGCTTTGGAGCAACAGCAGGCTCTCTGCTCGGGGTTTATTTCGGTTCTGACAGCCTGGAAACAAGATGGCTTGAGCCTTTCCAAGACCGGATTCATACGGGATTATCTAATTTTCATGAGCAAAAGCTATCCCGTTTGGCTGAGCGGATGGGGCGTTTGCCAGAGCTGTTGCATACTCACCAACATCGAATTGAACCCAGCGAGCTCTATGTAAACGAGAACACCGATTTAAACCTTTGAATTTGATTTCATCAAAAAAATGGTTAAGATATCTGTTACTACGGTTCACAATTTTATTTCCTTGGAGTGTTTGTGGGACCTATATAGAAGTGCTTTAGAAATTAAAAGTGCCAATTGAGTAGCTGAGTAAAAGTCACCGTGCTTAATGCAATACGACATTATCCCGTAACAGGTTACTTTTTGATTTTTTTCAGCTATCCATAGACTGCTAGTACATGGAAAAAAAGACACCAACCCCCGGTTAGTGTCTTTTTGTCTAGCAACAGGTACTGCTAACAATGGCAAATTTGCTTGAAGATGTTACATCAAACGTAGATCACATAAGGGATGATGCGTAACCAATGGTGTGAAAGCGTCTAGAGCAGATTACTTGAAAGTTCAATGGATTGTTAAAAACATCCACAATAGGTAAATTAACGAGACTTAGACTACAGGATAATTACGAATGATTAACGAGCTATGTGATCTTCATGGCATTACCTACCTATTAACCATCGAAGCGCTGTCCAACGCTAGTTGCTATAAGTGGTGGAGCTTACAGGATCGTCGAGCCGACACAAAGACAAGGTTATCCCGTATGCCGTATCCCGTATCCTGTATCCCAAATCCCTACCGCCCAAAGCTCATGCTACCTACGGATTCCACTATAAACACAGGCACATATTGCTCGCCCATGTCTGTTCCAACGAGCTCATAGCCATTCTGATATTGGCCACTAACTAACGCGTTACCTGTAACGGAACCCACTTCTCCTTGGAGCAAAATATAAATCCCATCCGAGTAAGCAAGACTATTGCCGAAGTTATCTACGATGATCTCACAATGAAAAGAGACCTTTTCAAAAGGATGAGTGGTAAGATCCGCAGCTGAGATTACAGCATACTCCTGAACAATCTCCGCGAATTGATAGCTGCCGTCTACTTTACGGTAAAGTGCCGTTTGCCCGTCAACACCGTCTCCAAGATCCGCATTAGGCACGAGAATAGAGTCATCCGGCTGCAGTTCATAACTATCACCAGCTAAAGAAAATAACTGCGAAATACCATTCGATTTCATCTCATACGCTGTGAAAAGGGTGCGTCCACCTTCAACCTCAGATTGGGCTAAAACTACAGGTACACCTGAAGAGGTTGCCAACTGTTCATTAAAAGTAAGACTGCGCAGACTCTCGAAGCGTGGCAAGCTGTTTCCGGTTAATGTGACCACATTGTCGTCGTTATTCATCGCGGCATAATAGAGCACGCCACTATTATCCGTCCCGGCAACGATCACTTTTGTGCCCAATAGTCCTTTGCGGGAGATGACGTTGTTGTATTTGTCTTGCTCTTCACCGCCAGGAAGGAGGCGAACAGGCTCTGCGATATTCCAAGCCAGCCTAGTAGCGGCAATGTTTGTCGAAGTATCTTCTAGCGGGGCAAGATCTCCGTATAATTGTATCGCTTCAGCATATTGACCTTTAGTAGTCAGACGGTTGGCATTTTTTAGTAGCTTAGCCTTACTAGTATCGATCAAAGTCAGCACCTTGGATGACGTGATGCCTGCCGATCCTGCAAAATTACGATAGGCTACAGCATGCCCAGCAAAAGCTGTGATATTGTCACCTTCAAGATCCTTGTTCAGGATGATCTTCCCGCTGCTTTCTGCTTGTTGAAGTACCCAAGGAGCTTCGTAATTATGCTGGCTATAAGCACTCACTAGGGACAGGGTGCTTTCCAACATGCCGGTATAGTTTCCTGCTCCTGCTAAGGATTTTAATATAGCTGTGTCATGGCTTTTAAACTTTGAGGCTAGTAAATCCTCTTTGGAAGCTGCACTTCCATAATAAGCATCGGGAATCTGCAAAAGATTCCATTTGAAGTTCTCTTCATTACTCACCCCTCCGCTCTGGTTCTGGGCAAGATCGGCAAGGAACTGCTCCTTAAACTGACGGAAATAAGAGGTGAACTGGTCTGAAATGCCTGAGGCCGACGATAACTGGCGATAATAGGATTCATAGGGACCGCCTGGCTTCATATATGTAGCTTTTAAACTGAGCAGAGCTTGATAGCTTTTCATAAATCCGGCAAAATCCTTAGTCGCTGCTTCCTCCTTAGTAGAGGCTACCAAATCATTCAGAACTTTGCGGATGTCTGTGATTGGAGCTAATTCATCCAGACGTTTTGCGACTCTTTCTTCCTGGTAATCAATGGAATAGTTGGCCGCTGCTTGACGGTACTGATCCTCTGCATTAATCAGATCCCCGGCAGCGTAGAGACGGTCGGCTTCTTTGGTGATTTGTATTTTATCTGCGATGAGAAAAACCTTCTGTCCAAGCAGCACAAGCATGCATATACACAAAATGATCATAAAGTTTCGCAGGGTTATTAATTGTTTGAACGTCATATAGAGTAGCCTCTTTTTTCAAAATATAAGAAAGCCTAAGAAAGTATAAGTTTTACGGTATACATCATCCTTATATTTCTTTGAGAAACGGTTGGTTGTCATCAATAAGGATGTTTGCTTTATATTGGTTCATCTTAGCTTTCAGGTCTATTGGACCTCCGGGTCCCAGCGATATTTGGCTTCACGAATGTCAGCTACCCTGAGGTCTAAGCCGTTCCAAGGTTCATGGGGATTCGCAGCAATGAGTTTGGACAACCGCAAGAAACGGTCCTTGGGCAGATCTTGCACGTATCGGCCAATCATATTGGAGTAGAGCAGGGCATAACGCTTCATTCTTACCGCCGCTCCTGCAACGCTCGTAAGGATGGTTAAGCCGTTAGCCATCTGGCGAATCTCCACTTCATAGTTCTTCACGTAGCGTAGTGTACGATCCTTAATGAGATCGGGACGGACTTTAGCGATCTCGCCGATATATTCGGCTAGCAGTGGTTCGAAGTCTTTTAGAAGAAGCTGCTCCAGTTCTAGATCCATATCCTTGCGGAGTAAAAATCCATGCAGCAAAGCCACTCGCTGCCGCGCGATCCGGTCGCCGCGAAGCAGGATGGAGAGCTCCCGCAGCTTCTCATAGGCAAGAACATCATCCTCACGGAGTACGGAGACAGCTTCCTGACGGTTGACCTCCAGCCCTTCCTTGATGATGCCGATCCCACGACCAAGCAGCTCATTGAGAGAACGAAGATTCTCGTTCTGCCTTACTTTTCGCTGCGTATAGTACAATAGTCCAGCAAGCACAAGACCCCCGGCACCACACAATATCATTTGTTGGATGCTATTTCCAAAATAGACAGAGGCTAGTGTGAGCAGTAAGATGAATAGTAGGCGGGTATGCATCTTCCGTCTGGCTAGTGATGCTGCGTGCTGCTCTACAGCAATAAGTGAGGCTCTGCCACATTTGCTACAGCGGTCTTCGCCAAGAGCGGTATACCGCCCGCATTGGCGACAGATGCGCAGCTTGTCATAAGCGTAACGCGGGGCCTTGAAAGGCCGGAAGGTAACGGGTCTTTTCTTATTCACGGCCTTTATCGCCTCCGTTCAAAGCGGCTAGCAGTCGATCGTTAATATCATCACGTGTCAGTGGTTTGCGCTGATGTGCGGCATAAATGGAAATCTGAATTACGGCAATTAGGAACGTAATCCCAAGAATGACGTATGAAATCATGGAACAATCCTTTCTCATGGACGCTCTGCAGTCCAGATGGCTTTTAGAATGATAATCTTCTATGCATCAATGCACTGGGTCCGGCGGTCCTAAAGTTGAAGTTTACAAGGTTTAATTATATCATAATGGCATGCTATTTACAGATTTTAGCGATAGTGCTGAACCTGTCATATGTGCCTAATATAACACAAGAGGAGCCCTATTTATGCTTCGTAAATATCAAAGTATTAGAACAACCAAGACTCTCTTTCTACGTATCTTTCCGGCATTGCTCCTGGCTCTTTGTCTAGCTGCCTCGCCTTTTGCAGCTGTTAAGGCCTATGCGGCAACGTCGGCGCAATCTCACATTGACGCTGTGCTTCTTATTGATGTCAGCAACTCCATGAAGACTAGTGACAAGAACAAAATCGCCAACGAAGCGATGAAAATGTTCATAGATATGTTATCCACCCAAGGTGATAAAGTAGGTATTGTTGCCTATACCGACAAGGTGCAACGGGAAAAGGCCCTGCTGCAAATTAGCTCGGAGAGCGATAAGCAGGATTTGAAGGATTTTATTGATGGTTTGGACCGAGGAGCTTACACCGATATCGCTATTGGCGTAGAGGAAGCTGTAAAGGTTCTGCAGAATGGAAGTGACCCTTCCCATGAGCCTATCATTGTAATGCTCGCTGACGGCAATAACGATTTCAACAAAGCGACAGGCCGGACGCAAAGTGAATCAGATAAAGAGCTGAAGGCGGCCGTAGAGGTTGCCAAAAAGAATGGCTATCCCATCTATACCATTGGACTTAATGCAGATGGCAAGCTGAATAAACAAAGCCTCGCCGACCTGTCCAACGAGACGGGTGGTAAAGCATTTTCGACGGACTCAGCAGACGATCTGCCGCAAATCCTGAGTGAGATTTTTGCCAGCCATTTGAAGCTGAAGGTAGTGCCTGTGCAGTCGATTACTGCAAATGGCGATTATCAGGACGTGACCGTCAACGTGCCTAACGGCAGTGTTTTGGAAGCCAATATCTCAATTATGTCTTCACAGCCTGTGACAGCGAAATTAACGGACCCGTCAGGGAAAGAAGTTGCGATCCCCTCAAACAATGTCCTGCTGTCCAAGTCTTCTACTTATAGCTTGATTAAGCTACTGTCACCGGAGGAAGGAGATTGGAAACTTCAGGTTAAAGGTGTGCCAAAGGATAAGATTGATATTAATCTAGTCTTTAACTATGACCTGGAGCTTAAGATCGATGCGCTGCCATCAGCAACCTATAAAAAGGGTGATAAAATCGACATCACCTCGCATCTGTTCAGCAACGGTACTCAGGTAACACTCAGTAATTTGTATCAAGATATGAAGGCGGTACTGCTTGCTACAGATATTGATACAGGTGATGTGCAAGAAATCGAACTGGATAACTCCGGAGCTGTCTTCAAGGGTACCTTTGAGGTAAAAGAAAGCCATAACTACGAGTTGAAGGTACGGGCAGAGGAAAGCAGCTTTTATCGGGAAAGTGCACCTGTCCAGATCAGCGCGAAGACAGGCGGAGCAGCAACAACAGCACCTTCTACAGGGACTGGCAACGAAGAACCCCTGAAGGAAGCCTCATCCAATACCCTGTATTACATTATAGGGGGCATTCTTTTAGTGCTGGCAGCGGGTGCAGCATGGTATGTGCTGAATAAGAAATCGGCACGTGGTTTTGTTGGACAGCTGGTAGTAGAGGTTAAAGACAGCAATACGGGTGAGAAGACCTACCCACAATATAAGAAGCTTGCAGGCTTCAAGGGCAAGTTCACCCTTCATCAGCTGCTGCAATTGGCGCCTGAACTGAAGGAGAGCGAAACTGTTATTTTCACACCGGCCAAGAATGACCGATTGCTGTTACGCAGCGGAGAAGGTGTTACTGTGGAGAGATCCGGACGTGCTGCGGATGCTTCGCGTGGTCTTGAACTGAAGAGTGGGGACCGCGTTTCAGTATCTCTACAGACGGTAGATAAGACGATTTATCTGGAATATTTAGTATAGTAGGCAATGGCAATGTATGCCGCAGAAACAGTTTTGCTGCAAGATATCTGAAGTACAGCTTCCGCAAAACTTTTAGGAGGATAAGCATATGAAACCAGTAGTAAGAGAGCATATACAGCAATTGGATGTATCACTAGGCGGCGGGATTGTCAGCGATAAGATCAGGGTGGATACGATTGATAATCCGATCCTGATCATTGGACTAGGCGGCACGGGCATTGATGCTCTGCTGCGTCTTAAATATCAGATTAACCGCCGCTTTAAGCTGCCGGAGGATCCGATATCCAAGAAGAAACGGGACAAGCCGGATAATGTGGAATTTCTAGCTTTTGAGACGAATGAACAGGATCGTGGAAAAAAATACAAAGGCATTGGGCTGGACCCGCAAAATGAATTTGTACTGTTGGCGAATGCCGAAATCGGTGGATTGTTGCAGAACCGCAGTATCCTCGATTCCTATATTACGGATTGGCTGTCACCTGAGCTGAGTATTACAGATGGTATGAATGGTGCTGCTGGTGTGCGGCAGGCTGGACGTCTGCTTTTGTTCACCAAGATTAATCAGGTTGTAGGAGCGATTGATAAGAAGATCAAGACGTTATCCGTAGGCACTAACAAAAAGCTGATGGTCTTTCTGCTGACAGGTCTGTCGGGCGGTACAGGCAGTGGGGCTTTCTTGGATATTGCCTATATCGTACGCGGTATTATTGAACGTGACTACGGATCAGCCGGTATTGACCGTGTGAACACACTGGGTTATCTCTTTACACCTGACGTGAACCTGTCTAATAAAAGTCTAAGCGAGCACACGCGTGAATATATTCGCAAGAACGGTTATGCAGCGCTAAAAGAGCTGGATTACTGGATGAATGTGGACAGTCGTGGTGAGCGGTTCCAGCAGCAATACGGTAATATTTTGACGGTAAATTCACCGCTGCCTCCATTTAATCTATGTCATTTGATCTCTGCAACGAATACCGAGGGTAAGCTGCTGGAGAATGCGTACGATTACTGTATGAACGTAACGGCGGAGAACATCACGAACTTTATGGCGAGTGAAGAAAAACAGTCTGGTGAAGAATTCGCCATCCATGACTATATCAGTAATATCCGCACCAACATTGCGCAGATGAACAAGACCTACCCAGCTAACTATGAATACAACATTATCGGTGCCTCGTCCGCTGTGCTTCCGATTGAGGAAATGACGACTTACCTGGCTTTCCGCTTGTTTGATAAAATGGAAAAAATGTTCCAGCAGGCGCCAGGTCAAGAGGATGTAGAGAAATTCGCACGTAAGCTTGGAATTGATCTCGACAGTATGATCAAGACGTTTGAATCCCGTGTGCCTGAGCCGTTGCCAGGCTACGAGAACAGCGAACGCTTGAGCCATGCCAATGTTGTTAAGAATCAAGTGGTAAGCATGGATACAGAGCTGGAGCAGAACTTCCTGGCTCGTGCCCGTGAAGAATATATCAAATCGAAAAAGCAGCTGCCTGGCGAAATTGTGGGACGTTTCAGTGAAGAGCTGGAGCGCATCTTCCTGCATCCAGAGCAAGGGCCGTTCTACGTTTCCCGCTTGCTGTATACCGAGAAGGGCTTCTGTATTTTGAAGCTGATTCAGTCTTATATTGAGGCTTTACGTGAAAGCTTGTTGCGTTTGCCACGTGATATTGAGACAGCGCAGGACAGTGCGGATGAGAAGCTGAGCGATGCCCGCAGTGCTTTTGTCTCCAAAGAGAAGAAGAAAAATGCCTATATTGAGGCTAAAATCAATGAGTATTGGCTGCACGCCGATGTAGAACGCACTGAGCAAATGATTCAATTTTACGAGGACTTATATGAGCTCTTAAACGATGAGAACAGCCGGATTTACGGTGTGTTTACAGAGATTCTTAGTGCGCTTAGCTCGATTTTTGCCAAGAACGGGGACATCCTTATCAATGGCGAAGAGCAGGCAGACTATAAAGGAAACAAAACTTATTATTGGAACATTGTGAACGTGCCGGATATTTCGGCGACTATCTCCAAGATCATGGATCAGAAGGACGGCGACGACCTGATTCGTGACTTCACCCGTGAAATGCTGAAGCATTCCGGACGTTGGGTCAAAGAGCAGGAGATTGATATCGTTCGCTCAATTTCGGAATTCCTTAGCGATAAGTTTGGGGATCTGATTACCCGTTCGATGGAGGATTTCCTTGTGATGAAATTCGGCCATGAAGAGCCGCTGGATAAATTCGTTGAGCGGATTATTGCCGGTAAATTGGACGAAGAGGCTGTGCCTACCTTCCACCTTAGCAATAGCTCGGGTAGCTTACATTTCCCATCATGGGGTTTCGTTTCCGTGCCTGTTAAAGCGCCGGGTATCCTAAAAGGGATTCGTAATTATCAGAATAATGCGCTTGGCAAATCGCAATTTACGATCAAGGAAAGCCAAGTGAAAAATCGTATTTTCTGGCTTAATACACGTAATGGTGTGCCACTTTTCGTATACACGCCGCTGCGGGTGTTTGAAGAGAACTATGAGCGGACCATTCTCGACAAGGAAGGGATCGGTCGCCATCTCGTGATGACGGATAAGAACAACTGGACGTACCTGCCTTCTCCGATTCCAGAAAAATCATGGGGCGACACTTACGTCAATTCTCGTGTACGTGATTATAACGCTAGAGTGCGTGCAGACTTTGCAAAAGCGCTGGCAAGTGGAGTCATTATTGAAAAAGGTGTAGATGAGAACACAAGTAACAGATATTCTGTTGTGTTCACCAAACCTTTTGATCTGGACGCCATTTTGAACGGTTTCGATATGCAGCTGCAATCCACACGCCCAAATCTCGGTGAAGTGAAGAAGGCGGTTGATGAGCTGAAGAGCCTGCGTGAGAAGGGCTTGGAGCGGGAAGGCATTAAAGATATCTTTGGCAGCATCAACAAGGACATGGCGCAGGAGAATCTCATTCGTTCACCGCAGCTGATTTCACGTGTTCGTGTGGAGCTGGCTAAATATGCTGAACTGACTGCCAAAGCAGCTGAGCTTGAAGGTGTGCTTCATCAATATCTGGACGAAGATAAGTGGATGGATCAGTTCATTGAAGCTTTGTATACGGACAGCATTATCAAAAAAGGCGCACTCTACGTTTATGACCGTGATGAAGAAGAGGACGCTTGGGAGCCGTTTGCTAATTTGATGAAAGAGCGCAGCTACGTAGAGTATGCCGTGTATCGGCACTTCCGGGAGCTGGATGAGAAGAGCCGCAGCGTACTGCTGCGTAAGGCAGCACGTCGTGCAGGTGAAATGACTGCCGCTGAAGACGTTACCCCGCTGCTTTATAAGCTGGAAGGACTGTATGTATCATTCCTGGAAGCACGCGATAGCTTGGAGTACGAACGGGTAGAGTATGAGAGCGGCGATGAGATGTACGGATTCTACAAGAGCATGACTAGCAAGCTCGGCAGTATCCGCAGAAAGTTGAAATAGGCCTATGATCAAAACACAGGCATTATCTTATGGTGAACAATATGCGGTACAGGAAGAGGCACAGCGCAGCAAAGGGGATGGACGCAGCAGCATCCATTACCCTGCCCTGTTTCTGTTCGTAGGCGACAAGGTTGCTCCGGCCATCGGTCCGGTGCTGGATAGCTGCGAACGAAAATGGGATAACGCCGGCGGTGTTATGGCATTACATGCTGTGTCAGGTGCGGCAAAAGAGGGAATAGACGGAAGTATAAGTGGATCTGTTGCGGGAGGAAAAGACCGGGTGCTGGCCATGGCCTTGCCGGAAACGGCAGGGTCAGATCCACGCACTGTGCGCCATGAACTTTACCGCAAGTTTCATGAGGATACACGTTATCTTGCTGAAATGAATAAAGTTATCCGGCGGCTGAGCAACAGTATAGCGGATTATGGACGTCTATATTCATCTTTTGACGTCATCCATCTCTCTATCATTACGCGGGTTGATGATCCGCTTAATGTATTGCTGCCGGAAATTACACTGCTGGCTCGTGCAGTACTTGGCCAGTCCTTTAAGTCCGTACAGACAGATCTCTACGCTCTGATCAATGAGCGGGAGCAAGGGGATAATTTTGGGTATTCCAGCTCAGTAGGGCTGGCTTTTCTGCGTGAATTGGACAGAATGCAAGCTACGGACTATAAGTTTAATGCGCCGCTACTTGTGACGGAAGACGGTCTGTCGATTCCAGTTGCCCATGGTCCTTCCGCATTATTTGACCTTGTGTATCTGCTCTCCGATAAGAATGAGCGCGGTATGATGTCTGCACACGGTATGGATGACAACTACGAGATTATTTCTCATATTAGTCTGCTCAAAAATCGGGTCCGCCCGGCTTCTGATCAGGCTACTGGTCATGGCGGATATAACAATATGACCTTTAAAAGCGGCATCAGGGGCAGCACTGGAAGACAAGGCTACGCCTCTGCTGGCTTTTCCGGGGTAAGAAGACCTAATGTTCAAATTGCTTTGGCGGTGCTGTATCATGCGTTTCGGCGGCTTGTCTCCGATATGCGTGAGGGCAGTTCGTGGACTATACGTGAGCGGCAGGCTTTGTTAGGGCTGGACCCTGACAGCTTGCGGGAACACGCGGTACAGCTACTTCCGGAGAAAGACGGCCTGAATGAAATGACGGGGTTAATGAGTCACGGACGCCCTTCCTATAATGAACTGAAGCAGCTGTCACTTCGTGAAGCTGAACGGCAGTTGTTCGGTGACGGGGGCGAAGCTTATTTCCGCAATAACTTTGTGGCAGAGTCAAACCGGAGAGTAGAGGGAATGAATCCATTACGCCAATGGCGCACTATGCTGGCGGCACAGGAAACATCTACGCCAGCGGTAAGCTTTTATCAGCTTGCGGAGTGGACGGCAGATCGTGATGAAGCCGGAAGTGTGCTCCATCTTTTACGTCAGCATATGGCAGGCCTGCGTTCCGCGATTCTCTCCATGCAGGAGGAGCTTGAGGACCTTTACGCAGAAAGCGTGGAGCGCCAGCCGTTCCAGCGTGTGCCGCTTTTTGATAAAAGAACAGTACGTAACTTCATTCATTATTTATTCTCAGCCGTATATGGCAAAAAATATGAACTATTGGGCCTAGAAAGTGAGCTTGCCCTATGCAGTCGTTTGGAATCTGCACTTGAGCAGCTTCATATGGAAAGTATGGCCCGTGTGAAAGCTATGGAGACTTTGGAGGAAGAATTGCGTATTACTGTTATGGACAGCATTGGGCGAACAAACGAAACAACGGGCCAGAACGTAATGGAATACTACCGCGTAGTCACAGAAGAAGTGATGAAGGATATCGAAACCCGGCGTGGACCTGGAATATTCTTCAGTGAGAAGTATATGGGCAGTATCTCCAAGCTCTTAGAACAAGGGAAAGAAGCTGTGATTGAGCGTTTGATTGATATTTGCCGCCGGGAGCTGCTGACAGCAGAACCTTTCAATTTATCTTTTGAGGAAGAGCTTCTGCGGCGTGCAAATGTTGCGGCAGCCTATGAGAATCGTCAGGTTCTATCGAGGGAAGAGCTGTTCAAGCGCTTGTATCATAATTTAGAAGAGGGCGCGGCCATTAATGTTCGGTTATTCGAATATACGCAAGAGCATCGTCATGAGGAGAAATATTTCTTCGGAGACAGTTCATCAGAGTTTCTACGCTACGCCTTTGGAGTAGATGAGACAACCCGGATTTACCGGTTAGGATTCGTGCATGAGCAGCGGAGGAGCGGAGTGGAGAAGCTAAACCTGATGGGCGGCTTTCATTTAGAGGACCTGCTCTATTATCGCAACGGTAAGGTCTATTATGAGACTTATGCTCAGAATGGCTATCAGCTCCATGGGCTGAGTGAAGATCAGCTTCCTGAGATGCGCTGATGGCGTAATAGATAGGTCCCCTCACTTTGAGTCCCTTTATTGCCTTGGTGCAATAGAGTCATCGGATATAACGCTTAATTAGAGTTCCGGGATAGGGACATTTCTCCTTATTTCCACTGCACACTATGCAATAGAATAGAAATAGATGTTTCTCCTATTCCATTCTATTGCACAAAGTGCAATCTAGGGGATGATAACACATCCGGGTAGCCCGTTTATCAGGCAGCATAACCCCCGGAATGTTTAAAGGATAAGAGTACAATTCAGATTTTACCCGGAAAGGAAGTATAACGATGCAGAGAAAAATCAATCTGCTGCTGCTCTTCTTCAGTCTGATCGGCGGCGGGGTCGCCTTTCTTTTTGGCGAATGGCTGCTAAGCTGGTATAACGATCTGCCTTCCATCCTGCTTGTGGGTATTTATTTTGCCATTGTGGCGCTGGGAGTCGGTGTAGGCTGCCTGCTTGCAGAGATGATCTCGCCACGACTGAACGGAGCTTCATGGAAGCAGCGCTATCTGGGGTTATCGTGGAAGCTGCTGCCTCTGATGATTGTTCTTGCACTTGGTGTTGGAGCCTTAACGGAGTTTGTTTATGAGCTGAATTTTGGCGGAGCCAGACCAGTTAAGAATGTAGTAATGGCTATCGATGACTCAGGCAGTATGACACAGAGTGATCCCGATAATAGCCGGTATTCCGCAGCAAAAGCGTTAATTACAAAAATGGACACTGACAATAAGGTAGCCGTGGTGACCTTTAACAACGAAGCGGTAGTTGTCCAACCTTTAACGCCACTTTCAAATTCGGAGAATCGTGAGAAGGTGCTGACTGCAATCGATAATCTGCAGCCAACCGAAGGCGGCACGAATATTAGCGGTGCGGTCTCGGAGGCACTCAAGGAGATTGACAGTGACGGCAAAAAAGACCAAGGAGCCATGGTCATCTTGTTGTCTGACGGAGTGAGTAATTTCGATACCACAAGAGAGTTGCAGGCTTATGTAGAGCGCGGTATTGCCGTGAATACCATTGGTCTGGGCTTGAATGATCCAGCAGGCACTCAGCTGTTGCAGGATATTGCGAGAGTGACAGGCGGACACTATTATGATGTCAAGGATTCAGCCCTTCTGGGCGATGTATTCCAGCAGATCTATGACCGTCTGGGAGATCGGACGCTGCTAACTGAGCGCAGTGATTCAACGGCAGACAGTCCTTATTATGCTGCGGTTCGTATTTTGTCACTGATGTTGATGGGAGCTGCGTTTGGATTAGGTCTGGGAATTATGTTTGATAACCGTCATTTGGCTAAAAGCTTTGGGATTGGCGGCGTAATATCAGGCTTGTTCGCAGGACTGATTCTGGAATTTGGACTTAGCGGTGACTCCTTTACAGATAGTCTTATTCGTCTTCTGGCTGTTCTTATATTAGCTGCTATTATTGCATTATTTACAGGCGTCATTCCGGTAGGAGAAGGACGTATTTATCGAAATAGAAGAAACAATAACGCAGCGCCTGCACCAGCATCGGATAACTTTCCGGGTCGGCGCAGAAGCCGGAACAGCAAAGGATTCTAGTGTAGCGGAAAGGGGTTTACAGTAATGAGGTACGCCGAGGTTAATGCTTCCGCTCCGGGAATAACGGATGTGACATCCCAAGTGGATGACCGATTCTGTACGCTGAGATGGCGCTGGCCGGACGGCGTGCAGGCGGTGTACATCCACAAAACCTCCGCAGAAGCGGCTGACATGGGAACCGGAGATGATCCGCCGATCGGGATGAAGCTCTACACTCGTGAGGAATACAAATCTAACAATGGTTATCGTGATCGATTGGATGAGATCGGATTGATATCCTATACGATATTTGCTCGTCTTGCTGAGAACGGTGAGACTGCCCTGGTGAGGCAAAATGATGGTGTGAACCGGGTGATGGTCAGTGCAGGCAAAGCCCGGATCTATTATTCCATTCAACAAAAAAAGGCCTTATTCGGAAAACAAAAGACCGTACATATGGCGATTACGGCAGAAGTGCCCGTGGCACGGGATGTCCTCTGTTATGTCAAGAAACGTGGAGGGCATCCTGCAGGGAAAGAGGATGGTATTCTCTTTCCCTTCGTCCAGGATTTCGCTCCTGGACGCAATGTACTTCCGCCGATTGAAATCGGTAAGGATGATTTTGTACGCATCTTTTTCACCGATGGCAAGAAATATGGGCTTTATTACGAATTGGTACCGGAGTGAGACTCGGTCTACACGTACAAGCGGGTGATGAGCAGTGGCGTTCATAGCAAGTACGTAGATACAACTTTTGGGAGGATGAGTAGATGTCTTTTTTTAGCCGTTTTATGAAAAAGAATCAGCCGGAGCCGCGGCCGCTTTTTTACGATATAGTGTGTCCGTATTGCTTCACCAAGTTCTCTCCGGAGGATGTCGTCTTTCGGGCTATGCACAGCCGGGAGGACGATGAAAATTACGCATTGGGTGAGGATGACGCCTTGAACAAATACCGTGAGCGCTTTGGGCTTGATACGGTAGATGACATAGAAGCGATTATCAACCCGGCGGATATTCCGGAAGAATATCATCATTACACGGATCATGTGTTAACTGGGCTTACGGATCGTTACGGTGTGCTTACGCGCAGACGGCTTTGCCCGTCCTGCCATAATGAGCTGCCGGTGACTGCCGGGAAGGTGCCAAGTAACATCATCTCGATTATCGGGGCATCCCAAGTCGGGAAATCGGTGTATATGACCTCGCTGATCCACACATTGCAGCATACTACAGCAGGTCATTTTGATGCCGCTTGTATGCCGCTTAATGCAGAGATTAGCCGTAAGTTCCGTACATTGTATGAAGAACCGCTTTTTGAGCGTGGGGATCTGCTGGCTTCTACACAGAAGGAAAAAATGCAGGAGCCTTTTATCTTTCAATTTGTCTTTAAGGATGAAAATAAACCGCCACTGACACTTGTATTCTTTGATGTAGCAGGTGAGGGTATGGTGGATCAGGATTATCTTGGACTTCATGGTCAGCATATCAAGAACTCTGCGGGTATTTTGTTTATGGTCGATCCGCTGCAAATCCGTTCTATCCGTGAAAAGATTCATATTAACATCGGTGACCGCCCGGGAGAATGGGTCTCACAATATGACGAGCCGCGCGATGTGGTGCTGACGATGTTCGGTGATTTTATTGCCTATCAGGAAAAGAGTAAGACAGACATTCCAACAGCGGTTGTGCTTGCCAAAAGTGATATGCTGCATTCGCTGAAGGATGAGGATGGCGATTACATCAAGTCCAACAGCAATGTGTTCAATAACTATGTTCACCGCAAAACATTAAACATGGACGAGTTCCATAATATCGACGGGGAAATTCGCAGATTTATTGGTAAGGTGGACAGACCCTTTAAAGATACGATGGATGTTTATTTCGCGAATACGGGTTATTTTGCAGTATCTGCGTTGGGCAGCAATCCTGTGAATCAAAAGATTGAGGGTGTAGTAAGCCCGATTCGTGTAGACGAGCCTTTTATTTGGCTGCTGCATAAGCTGAAGTATATTGAGGGGAGCGACGGCCCGTGAATGTTTTCTCAGGGTCAACAATCGCCCAACAGATGTACACCCGCGAACGTCGCGGAGTGTTTCGTTCCACAGAAGGCTTCGATACGGTAGCGAAATCAGATAGTCTAGACAATAATTTTGTGAAAAAAATCCTTCATCCCTTCTGCCTCTACGATGCTCCTGCGGAGTTAACCGCACGTGGAGAGAAGGATGAGGCTGCATATCCTGGTGCGCTGCACCTATTTCATGCTGAGAACGGGGATACAGTTATTGGGCTTAGTCGTTATCAAGCGGCCGATTTCACAGGCCAACGAAGCGCTTTTTTTGCACATAACTATGTAGTTCCTGCTTCACGTTCCGAAGAAATTGTGCAGAGCTATGGAGACTGGCTGCATGCTGATTTTGCAGAGCGTTATACGGGAGAGCTTGGTGGAACCTTGCCGGAGCTGCCCTCTATTCCAGTTGTTCGCACAGACCGCAGCCCGGATCCAATCGCAGGCTTACGTCTGTTAGGGATTGATGAAGGGATATTCAAGGCGTTATTGCAAGCCGTAATGCTCTCTGTAGCAGGTAAGAAAAAAATCTACGTGGCTCTAAACGTACCTATCACCGAGTTGTCCGCGCGGGCGGTGGAGCTTACAGAAATTCTGTATAGCGTGCTGCCGTATGAATTCCGCCGTAGATTAGGCGTGATTACGTATGCGAATGAACCGCAAAGCCGTAAATATATACATCTTAGCTTTGTGGAAAAAGGTTCACTTCGTCCCGGTGATCGCAGTATTGAGAAGGATTATACCTTTGATTTGGCTTCCGGACGGATGGGGAATGTCGATTTTGGCGAGACCCGCCAGCCTTATGCTGATTTGGTGTGGAAGCTATTACTGCTGAATCCAGGAGATATTAACGACTTCGTAAGCTTCGCCGATCAGATTCTGCGTGGAGAGAGTCCTGAGCACAAGCTATCCCTTTCTTTCTATAATGAGCTGGCTATATTTTATGAGATTGAGCAAGGGAACGAGCATTTATATACGGAAAACAAGAGTGCGGTGCTAAGTGGTTTGCTTTCTTACCTTAAACCAGACGGTGCAATTCATTCTAGAATCCGCTTGAATGATATTTTCTTAGAACGGTTTGACCGGGAATTTGATCTGATTCGGCAAAGAAATGTGCCAGATCCGGCGATTATGGAATGCTTTAAAGAGTATTTTGTACTTAAGGATCACAATTACAGGGTCAGAATCGTGGATTATTTCATCAATGGGATGCTTCATAGTGTGGAAGCGGGCCGCAAGGATATTTTGAGTGCTGCTTACGGGATCATTGAGAGTAATGATGAGTTAAGTGCAGCTTACTTCCAGCGCGTGATGTCTGAAACTTATTTCCGTAAGCAGCTACTTGAGCCTTATATGGAATCAAGACTAGCTGCGGCGTCCAGATCTGCGGATATTCTGAGCTTTGTGCTCCATTGGGGGCGGTTCCTGCCAGTGGCGTTAGAGCAGTCTTTTGCTCAAAATGCTGTGAAGGATTATTTGCTAGAAAAGCTCCAGCTGGAGCATGATCCGGTGGCTTCTGTGGCGGAAATTCATGAAATTGTAGATAAGGCAGAAAAAGATCGCCGCAAAGGAACAGGAGTTGCTCCTAAGGCACTCTCCCTAATGCAGGATCTTGCTGCTTCAGCAGATAGATTCTTACTGAACCGCTTATCGCTTTCTGATATGACGCAGGAGGAGCTTCTGGAGGTAGTTTTTTTACGGTATGGTAATGTTGTCGATTGGCAGCCGCCACTGGATAGGATTAGCAAGCAGAAAGAGAATGCGCTGCGTGCCGCTTACCGCTGGTTTGGTGAAGAGAAGCCGAATGAGGAGATTTTTACAGGATTGTCTCCGCAGGAACTAGACGATGTGCAGCTACTGGGTCGTCGTTTGCTAAAAGAGGCGCGTGTCCTGGAACCCTTTGAACGGCTTCCGCTAGCCTTTTACTATACAACTCAGCGTGAAGGGGGTCCGCTGGATTACGATGCGCTTCTGGAGCTGTTAAAGCGTAAAGCCGGTTCCGACAAAGAAATCATCTATCGGTTTTTTGCTTGGTCGCAAGGCAATCCTTTATTTACGGTTTCGAATAAAAAGCTGCAACCGGGTTACCGTAAGGCGATTCTGAAGTATTTCCTGAGCAGTGATCGTGAAGCGTTCAAGAATCGGGAATTCCGAAAGAACTATGTCGCGGCAGCTCGGCCTGCTCTGCAAAATGTGTACAATGAAGCCCGCTCCCAACTGGCTTCCCCGCTGGCGCGCTGGATCAGCCGCAGCCGATTTCGACTCTTAATCTCCGGCTCCATTACGGGTATTCTGGTGATTATTGCAATTATCGTATTCAGTATGCTGCGTCCGGATGATACGAAGACGGCTCTGCCGGGGACAAGCCCTGAGCCGACCCCTGTTCAGAGTGCAGGCAATATGCTGCCTCCGGCTTCAGTATACTTGAAGGATCAGAGCGTCGAAGGAGATAAGGGGAGCAGCATATTGGTGTTCACCTTCGCAAGTGCAGATGACTGTGTGCAGTTTAAACCGACTGAGGTTAGTTTAATGTCTTCGTCTACAAAGATAGATAAAAGCTTTAAGGTCGCTGCTACAAATGGGACTTGTCCAGTGCCGTCAACGGATGGGACGGATGAGGGAAACGCTGCTGACGAGTCAGATGCCGCTGGCACTACTGGAGGAACAGCAGAAGGTGCAGACTCTACTAACGCTGTAGCTGATGCTTCTCCGTCCACTACGCCTTCCTCTGATACTGAGAACAGCACTGGGTTACCTTCCGCAACAGCTGTGACTGAAGGTGAACAACCTTCCTATCAGGTTGAGGTTACATTGGAGTCTGGAGCGACAATTCTAGAGAAAAGTATGATCAAAGCCGGAAGATTTACATTGATCGTAGATCCCGATCCTAATATTCCACCAGCTTCTGATTCAAGTGCTGAACCCTCCCCGACTGCAAGTCCGGATGGAACAGTCGAATAACAAGCTTTCTGAACAGCAATAACTACCGGAAGGTGGCGTATTGCTGTTCATTTTTTTGCTGCCCATACTAAGCTTTTCTATAGACATGCTATGTATTAATAGATATGATTATGGATGTCAAAATAAGATACTACATACTGGAAAAGGTGCAGACTCTATCAATCTAGTCGTCTGCTTAAAAGGGAAGTCCGGTGCAAGAGTCCGGCGCGGTCCCGCCACTGTATGTGCGGAGCGTTTCTTCTATAAGCCACTGCCCCGAAGGTAGGGTGGGAAGGTGAAGAACAGCGATGAAGCATTAGCCAGGAGACCTGCCTTTTTCGTGAGCGTTTCTATTCTTCGTGGGGTAAGAATGTGGAACATATACAGATGGACTGTTGGCAGGAAGCAAGCGCCGCAGCCTCAATTTGTAATCTTCCCTGACCGCCCTCCAAAGGGGCGGTCTTTATGTTATGCGTCTTATTCCCGGCAGTACCCATTCTTATACAGAAAGAGGTTAAACAATGAAGAAAATCATGTCTTCCAAGTTTGTAGCACTTGGGCTGGCCTTATTCATGGTCATTTCAATTCTAGGAACATCTCTTGCTCCGGCGGGACAAATATTTGCAGAAGCGGGCGCTGGCGCCGGTCTGGAGGCAACTGCCGCGGAGCGGATTAATGTTGCGGATGCGACTTATGCGGCTGCGGAATATCTCTTGAAAGGTGGCGTGCAATCGGATTGGCAAGCCATTGGATTAGCGCAAGCAGGGTACAAGCTGCCGGCTAGTTACCTTTCAGAGCTTGAGAAAAAAGTAAAGGATGCAGCTGGCGATTTCACCAATGTAACCGATTATGCTCGAATCGTGCTCGCAGTGAGAGCGATTGGTGCAGATCCTACTAGCTTTGCTGGTAACGGAACGACTCCTGGCTATAATCTGATTGAGAAAATCTATAATAATAGCAAGCTCAGTGAACAGACGCTTAATAATCCGGTATATGCTTTACTTGCGCTGGATTCTGGTAAATATAATATCCCAAGTGACGCGAAATGGACGGCGGATAAGCTCCTTACGGAGATTCTCTCCAAACAGAATCCGGATGGGGGCTTTGCACTAACCTCAGGTGCAAGTGAGCCTGATATGACAGCGATAACCTTGACGGCTCTGGCGGCACATAAAAATAATCCCGAAGCCTACTTAGCAGGGCTACAAGCCGTAGCTTGGTTATCTACAGCTCAAGATAGCCATGGGGGTTACGGTGACAGTGCTGAAAGTAGCGCACAAGCAATCCTTGGACTCACCTCCTTCGGAGTTGATCCTAGTGGATTAGAATACACCAAAAACAAAGTGGATCTAATGGAGAACCTGCTTAGCTATCGTCTAGCTGATGGTAGCTTCACCCATAGCCGTGGTGGAAGCAGTAATATTCTGGCGACAGAGCAAGGGCTTCAGGCGCTGGTTGCCTATAATTTGCTATATAAAGGAAGCAACAGTAAGCTATACGATTTTTCCAAATCCTCCATTCAGAGCTCACTCATCTACGCTCCAGTAACGATTGAGGGACCACAGGCCACGTTGGCACAAGGGTACGCCTATGCTGGCAACGCACTTGGAGCGTTAGAGAAGCTGGCGCTTCAAACGAACTTGCCGATCACAAATCCTTCGGGCAGTTATGTGACTGGCATCGGAAGTATTGCTGCTGGAAGCTTTGGTGGTTATGACGGATGGATGTATGTTGTATCACGTGACGGAAAATGGATTAATCCCGATGTAGGCATGAGTGATTTTGTACTTAAAGATTCAGATCAGGTACTGATTTATTATGCCGGAGATGACACTAAGCTTGTGGATTCCGTTACGCTTTCCAAAGCAAATCTTAAAGAGGGCGATTCCTTTACCGTCACTGTAACTAGTAAGACGTGGAAATGGGACGCTGCTACGAACACTTCCTCTCCTGTAACTGCAAAAGCTGCGGGTGTTCAGGTCCAAATTGGAGCTCAGACGGTAACGACGAATACTAAAGGTGAGGCCGTATTCTCAGGAAATATGCCCGCAGGTGACTATACACTGACTGTAACTGGCTACCGTGAAGGCAAAGCCCCAACGATTGCTAAATATACAAAAGCTCTAAAAGTGATTTCTAAGAATGTAACAGCTTCGCTAACCGTTGAAGGCCCGGAAGGGTTGATTAGTGAGGGGACTTTGAAAGCCTCCAATGCCCTTGAAGCGTTGCAACAACTAGGGTCTACCGATGATTTTAAAGTGGATATCACCAAATCGTCTTATGGCAACTTTGTATCAGGTATCCATGGAGTTTCGCAAGGTACTTACGACGGATGGTGGAGCTTCGTGGTATCACGCGGCGGGGAGTGGATATATCCAAGTGTGGGTATGGATGCGTTCGAACTACAGGAATCCGATCGTGTGCTTGTCTATTATGCAGGAGAAAATACACAGGTTGTAGATGCTGTGGTGCTTACCCCATCACAGCCAAAAGCTAATGAAGCTTTTACTGTAAAGGTTTCACAGAAAAAGTGGGTGTGGGATCAGGAAAGCTTCACTTCTGATCCGGTTACCTCACCAGCTGCAGGTGTGCAGGTTTCGATTGGTGATAAGAAGGTAATCACGAATGAACAAGGTGTGGCTATTGTTGATGGGGGTCTCCCAGCAAATAGCTATACAATAACTGTTACCGGTTATGCTAAAGATAGCGTACCGAGCGTAGCGCGTTATACTCAGTCTCTGACTGTCGGATCGTCTGTTATTGCTCCAGCAAAAGCTACCGCTACCCTCTCAGTGATTGGAGATAGCCGGAGAGGAACCATCCTAGCCAGTACAACAGTAGCTCTAAAAGAGGGCGAAACGGCTTATAGCTTACTAGTCAGTCAATTAGGGACTAAGGTAGTATCATCCGGCAACGCTGGAAGCATCTACGTGAAATCTATTGACGGGTTGGCTGAATTTGATGGAGGCCCAAGCAGCGGATGGAAGTATAAAACGAACCGGGATGCGGATCCAAGCATCAGTGCAGACAGTTATATTTTGCAGAACGGTGATACTTTGTACTGGTACTATACCTCTGGAGAATAAGGAAGAGGAAGTTTGATTAGGCGGGCACACATGGATTCGGAGTAATAGCGGATCGGGTGCCCGCCTTTTTTTATTTGAGGAAAGTCGTTTTATGACAATATATACTTTTATTCGACACAATATTTTAAAAATCATCAAACTCTTAGCCCTTCCGACCGATAAAAATAGATAGATCATAAGATAATGTGAAGGCGGAGTGTAGATGAAAAATTTGAAAGTGAAATACAAAATAGGGCTGCTTTTGGTATTCGCAGTAATTATGGTGAATGCTGTAGGGGGCATAGGCATCATCACAATGAACAAAATGGCCGAAAAGACAAATGAGACATATAATGAAAATTTATTGCCTGTTTCTTACGTAGGGCAGATGCGTACGAATAATAGGGCTATTGAATCCTATCTTTTGGAGCGTTTGATTAGCGTTGATGCCAGCAAAAACAAAGAACTTTCTGAGAGTATCCAAGTGAAGGTTCAAGATAATAATGAACTTATGAACAAGGTGAAAGCGATTCAGTATAATGATCCTGCTATTGTAAGTAAAATCAAAGAGTATGAGTCCTTTTTGCCAGATTATCGTGCACAGCGGGATAACATTATAAAGATTGCTGATAGTAATCATAATCAAGAGGCCTATAAAGTATTTTCAGGCGAATTTAACGAATCCCGTGAAAAAATGATCAACCTGCTTAAAGGAATTAGTGATTCTTTGCTTAAAGATGCTGATGAACACAATTCAGGTTCCATGGCAACCGCTAAAAGCATGCGTGTAAACAATACCAAAATGATTACTTTCGCTTGGGTGATTTGTATCTTGATTAGTATTGCAATCATTCGCCTGATAACAAAACCGCTTAAAGAACTGCAAGGACTAATGAAGCGGGCAGAAGATGGAGATTTGACCGTGGTAGCAACGTATACCGCCAAGGATGAGATCGGCCAAATTAACAGTTCATTTAACAATATGCTGCAGGGCTTGCGGAAGATGATGCAAGGGATTGCAGAGAGTGCAGAACTGCTGTCAGCTTCATCGGAAGAGATGAGCGCTAGTGCTGAGCAGACCTCATTGGCTTCACAAATGATCGCTGTATCTTCTGGAGAGATTGCTGCGGGATTTGATGAGCAGACAGAGAGCATTAACAGTACAACACGTTCTATAAAAGCAATGACCAATGATATTGCAGCCGTAGAGGGCAGCAGCTATGAAATGTCGGATCTTATGGGAGTAGTTTCCGGTTCATCGGATCGTGGAGTAGAGGCTGTAGACCAAATCATTGTGCAGATGAAGGAAATTGACCTCAGTGTAACTCAGAGTCAGGAGATTGTTTCTAATCTGGGGACATTGTCACAAGAGATTAATACAATTATTACAACGATTAACGGTATTGCTACACAGACGAATCTGCTTGCGCTCAACGCTTCTATAGAAGCAGCACGGGCCGGTGAGCATGGACGGGGATTTGCTGTAGTTGCTGGAGAAATTCGTAATCTGGCGGAAGCAACTAGAAATAGTTCTTTACGGGTTACAGATATTATTACACATATTCAAAAGCAAACCGAAAGCGCAGTAGAATCCATGGCTATGGGTACTGAGCTAGTCACCAATGGCGTAGTTCAAAGTCATCTGGTATCTCAAGCTTTTCATGAGATTCAGACTTCCATTAAAGAAGCTACCTTACAGACAGCGGAGATTAGAGAAGCGGTTGCTCATGTGGCCATGGAATCACAAGGTGTCGCAGCAGCTATGGAACAGGTCAACGTTATATCTAGTAAAGGTGCAGAAGGTGTTCAGGACACAAGTGCAGCGAGTCAGGAGCAACTATCCGCAATGGAGGAAATGTCGGCTTCAGCTCAGTATTTAGCGGTGCTCGCAGAAGATCTGCAAAAGACATTGTCCAGCTTCAAACTATAGACTTCATAATATTGTTAAAACCAGCAGAGCAGCGGTTCTCCAGTAACGGAGATCGCTGCTCTGCTGTTTGTGGTTATAGCAGATTGGGAGCAAGTGCGAGCCAACTGATCTCAGTTGGTCAAGGGGGAGGGATGTAAGCTGGTCTCAGTAGGTCAGGGGGGAGAGATGTAAGTTGGTCTCAGCAGGTCAAGGGGGGAGAGATGTAAGTTGATCTCAGTAGCAGTAGCTCAGGAGCGTATAGACGTAGGCTGGTCCCAGCAGGTTGCGGGCAAACATATGCTATGTGATCTCCAGCGACACTAGTGGTAAGACGGAGGCGTGGAAACAATAAAAACCTTGGAGATGATCGGTATGCTCGTACCCTGAACCTCGTACCCCTAGTGTTCCCGGCTGATCTCTAGTTTTTCAAACACACTGTCTACTTGATATTCCCCAGTTTAAGGTCATCTGGGTCCGATGCGTGGGCTCATATCCATCCCCATATGCTATCGGACTCAGTAGCCGCTATTCGCCCATTTATCGCCTTTGTAGCGAAGTTTCGGACACCAGTGCAGCTATTGGTGTGGAAAACGCTGATAACTGGTGTTTTTTGCACCAATAGCGGCTATGAGGTCCGATAGCATCCGAAATATAGTTAAATCCAGCAATTAAGGTCATCTGAGTCCGATAGCGTGGGCTCATACTCATCCCCATATGCTATCGGACTCAGTAGCCGCTATTTGCCCATTTATCGCCATAGGAGCAAAGTTTCGGACACCAGTGCAGCTATTGGTGTGGAAAACGCTGATAACTGGTGTTTTTTGCACCAATAGCGGCTATGAGGTCCGATAGCATCCGAAATATAGCTAAATCCAGCAATTAAGGTCATCTGGGTCCGATAGCGTGAGTTCATACTCATCCCAACTGGTTTGGCGGACACAGCAGGCGCCCTTCGCTCATTTTGTGGCTTGGGAGTGGAGTTTCGGACTACACAGTAGCCGCTATTCGCATATTTGTCGCCATTGGAGCGAAGTTTAGGACTCAGTAGCCGCTATTTGCCCATTTATCGCCATTGGAGCGAAGTTTCGGACACCAGTGCAGCTATTGGTGTGGAAAATACTGATAACGGGTGTTTTTTGCATCAATAGCGGCTATGTGGTCCGATAGCACCCGAAATAGAGGCAAATCCAGCAATTAAGGTCATCTGGGTCCGATAGAAAAACTCGGGAGCATGAATGTGATCGGATTAAACAAAAATTAGTGTTTAGTTCAAGACCTGAAAAAAGAGGGAATCCCAACAGCTAGTTCACAGCTGTTGGGATTCCCTCTTGATTTTTTCAAAAAAACTCAGCGTGTATCCTTCCAGAAATTCAGAGGTTTCAGATCTGAGCTAATGACGTGGAATGTATAGCCTTCTTTTTTCAATGACTCTAAGATACGCGGAAGTACTTTAAGTGTAGCTTTTTGATCATGCATCAGAATCACTGGATTGGTCTGCGATTTCTGCAGCTTATGAACCTGATTCATTACCGAATTATAGATCGTCGTACTAGCATCCTTGTATTTCCAATCCTCTGAGTCCACGTTCCAATCCCATAGATGATAACCTTGAGCCAGCACTTTATCTCTAAAGGCCTTTGTGAAATAAGGCTTGCTTCCATAAGGAGGACGAATCAGTGTAGTGCTTTGACCTGTAATCTTTTTCAAAATGGCGTTATCGTTATCCATCTCTCCCAGCGCAGCCGCAGGTGAAGCATAAAACTTCTCTTTCCGGTGCGTCATTCCATGCAATGCGAGAGCATGCCCTTCATTCGCAATCCGTTTCACTTGCGCAGTATGCTGGTTCATATTCGGTCCGATCATGAAAAAAGTTGCCTTCGCATCATATTTTGCCAAAATATCAAGCAATGTAGAAGTTGTAGCCGTTGGCCCATCATCAAAGGTGAGGTATACGGTCTTACCTTGCTTCCCAACAGTTGGCGTAGAAGTTCCAGGAGTTGCGCTTGGCTTCAATTCCTTTTTAAACTTACTTACAAATGTTGCATCATCTAATGTAGCCGAGCCATCTTTTACACGCAATAAATATTGATCTGCTTTAAAAGAAATTCCAAAACCAAGATAAGAGGTCAATTTCAGTGGAACCATTGTTTTTCCGTTTTTCAAAAATGTACTCATGGATATGGTCTTTCCATCGCCTAGAGTAGCTGTTGCATGATCATTCAGCAGTTTGATTGATCTGTTCTGACCTGTAACTTTTATCCCATCGCTCACTCCAGTTAGCGTTAACTTAAGTTCCTGTGATAGATCACGTAGAGGAACGTAATAGGTATCTTTTACCGAAACTGCTTCAATAGTTGTTAACTTATCGTTCACACCTAACCTAAGGGAGCCTGCACCTGCTGCATTCACTGAATCTATCGCTCGTATTGATCCGGAACCAATGAATAATACGATTAATAATAGCCATACTTTCTTTAAAGACATCGTCAAAAATCTCCTATCTATGTATATTTGTCTATTACCTTAACATACATTGATAGAATGAAATTTGAGAGATTGTAACCCCCAGCAGAATAATTTGTTACCTTTTAGAAGTTAACTGTGATTTCAACCACAATCATAAAAAGCACGCGACTCCGGCTAAATACTGGCGCATCAACAAAAAATGGTTAAAATCACCCTGTTTTGCGCAGAATAGATGTGTCTAAATTAGCAACTTTAGTAAACTATTGAACAAAGTTTGAACGGAATTTTTCAACCCATAAACAGCGCCGTTACAGTGATCTTTATCATACTATTAGAAACTTGTAACAAATTGATCACACATATTTAACTTGTTCGCCATTATTAAGGTCTTTTTTAGGCTAAATGGAAAAATAAGTCTTTTGCTTTCTTCCCCATAAATTCTTACTATATATTAAGGTTAATGTTGAGGGTTAATAAAAGAAGTATTGAAGGAAGGAGCTTAAGCATGAACAAAAAGGGACCGTTATACGCTTTATTTCTCAGCCTAATTTTACTCTTGCCAGGATGCAGTTCAATCGCTGTTCTGAATCCGAAGGGGCCGGCTGCAAGAACTTTATCTGACACGATCATTCTCTCCATTGTTATGATGCTCGGCGTTCTGGCAGTTGTCTACATCTTATATGTCTTTGTGCTTTTGAAATACCGTGCTAAAAAAAGCAACGAAGATTATATTCCTCCTCACGAGGAAGGAAACAAATGGCTGGAGGCTATCTGGATTACCATTCCGATTATTATCGTGGCATTCCTCTCCGTAGTCACCGTCAAAACAACAGTAGATGTAGAAAATGTTGCAGCGGATTATAAAGATCAGAAACCGCTTGTAATTTATGCTTCCTCCTCTAACTGGAAATGGCATTTCAGCTACCCAGAAGAAGGTATCGAAACAGTAAACTACGTTAACATTCCAGTTCACCGCGCTGTAGAGTTCAGACTGTATTCTTTCGGTACGATCTCAAGTCTTTGGATCCCACAATTGGGAGGACAAAAATACGCGATGAGCGACATGATCACAACCTTGCATCTTTCAGCTGATACTGTAGGTTCTTATGTCGGAAGAAATGCGAACTTTAATGGTAAGGGTTTTGCCCACATGGAGTTTGAAACACTTGCGATGACAGATAAGGACTATCAGGAATGGGTGAAAGACGTTAAAGAAACGGCGGGTCCACTGACGGAAGATGAATTTAAAGGTCTTTTGGAAATGGAACATGTCGGACGTAAAACGTATACGAATACTCACTTATCCTTTAGCCCGCCTCCGGGAAGCCATGGTGACCATATGAGTAATGGTGGCACTGAAATGGATACGGATAACGGAAGTATGGAGCATCAGGATAATAAAGAAATTCACCCGACTCCAGCACCATCCAGCGAGACGGAATTCAACACCGAGCCTAATCCAGAACTGGATGAGCCGACACCTAGTTCTCCATTAGAAGAGAGCACAACACATGACGGACACTAGTCAATGTTAATTGAACAACTTGAAAGGAGCGATTCCTAATGGATTGGGATAAATTTAAGGTCCACGGCGAACCCCTGATATACGGAGCTATGGCAAGTATTGTTCTGGCTACAATCGGGATTATCGTCGGCCTGACCTATTTTAAAAAATGGGGATATTTATGGCGCGAATGGTTGACTACTGTTGACCACAAACGTATTGGGATTATGTATATCCTCGCTGCATTGCTTATGCTTTTCCGCGGCGGCGTTGACGCTATTATGATGAAGCTGCAAACAGCAGCCCCGGACATGAAATTTCTTGACGCACAGCATTACAACGAGGTATTTACAACACACGGCTTGATTATGATCCTTTTTATGGCCATGCCGTTTATTATCGGTCTGATGAATGTTATCGTTCCGCTGCAAATCGGTGCTAGAGACGTTGCCTTCCCGCGTCTGAATGCTGTCAGCTTCTGGCTCTTCTTCTTTGGAGCTATGCTGCTTAACATTTCGTTTGTTATCGGGGGATCGCCAGATGCTGGTTGGTCCGCATATTTCCCGCTAGCAAGTTTAGAGTTCAGTCCAACGGTGGGTAATAACTATTACTCGCTCGCACTACAAATTTCAGGTATTGGTACGCTCCTCACAGGCGTTAACTTTATTGTAACGATTCTGAAAATGCGTGCACCAGGCATGAAGTTGATGAAAATGCCGATGTTTACTTGGTCCGTATTGATCACCAACGTAATTATCGTATTCGCATTCCCTGTGCTTACGGTTGCACTCGCGTTGATGATGTTCGACCGGTTGTTCGGCTCTCAATTCTTTACGATGGCCAATGGCGGTATGGATATGTTATGGGCCAACCTGTTCTGGGTATGGGGTCACCCTGAAGTATATATCGTTGTCTTACCGGCATTCGGTATTTATAGTGAAATTATCGCCACCTTCTCTAAAAAGAACCTGTATGGATATACATCCATGGTATTCAGTATGTTGATCATTTCCCTCTTGTCCTTCCTAGTATGGGCTCACCATTTCTATACAATGGGTCAAGGTGCTATGGTTAACAGCTTCTTCTCGATTACAACCATGGCCATTGCCGTACCAACAGGTGTGAAAATATTTAACTGGCTATTCACCTTACGAAAAGGGCGAATAACCTTTACGACACCTATGCTATACACCCTGGCCTTTATTCCGATCTTTACGATTGGTGGGGTAACAGGTGTCATGCTGGCTATGGCCAGTGCCGATTACCAGTACCATAATACGATGTTCCTGGTTGCCCATTTCCACTACGTTCTTATTCCGGGTGCGGTCTTCGCCGTTATCGCAGGGTTCCATTACTGGTTCCCTAAAGTATTCGGTTTCCGTCTGAATGAACGTCTTGGCAAGCATGCCTTCTGGTGGATTATCATTTCCTTTAACGTATCGTTCTTCCCGCTGTTTATTCTCGGACTTAAGGGCATGACCCGTCGACAATACACCTATTCTGCGGATACCGGATTTGGCCCGCTGAGTATGGTCTCATTCGTAGGTGCGATCGGTCTTGCTATTGGATTTGTAATCCTGGTTTATAACATTTACTGGAGTACTCGTTACGAACCAAGAGATACTGATGGAGATCCGTGGGATGCACGTACTTTGGAGTGGGCAACGAAAAGCCCGATTCCAGCTTACAACTTCGCAGTGGTTCCAAATGTAAAAACACGCGATGCTTACTGGTCTGCTAAACAAGATAAAGTACCGCTTTTTGAAGATAAGATTACTAAGATTCATATGCCTAGCAACACAGGAAAACCATTTATTCTGGGTGTTATCTTCTTCATTGCAGGGTTCTCTCTGGTCTTCAGTCTTTGGATTCCAGCGATCCTCTCTGGAGTAGGTATCCTCATTGTTCTAGCTGCTATGTCCTTTGATCGGGATCACGGATTCTACATCCCAGCAGAAGAAGTTATTGCTACTGAAAAGAAATTGCGGGGTGAGACAGTATGAAAATAGATGCGTCTAAGCCGCTTGAATACTCAACAGAAGAGAATAGTAATAAAATCTTTGGCTTCTGGGTTTTTCTAGGAGCGGAGATTGCACTGTTCGCTACGTTGTTCACTGTTTATTTTGTAATGGTAGACCGTTTTGCCAGCGGCCCTAGCGGGCCGGATCTTTTCGAAATTGGTCCAGTAATGATCGAAACATTGCTGCTGCTGACAAGTTCGTTCACGATTGGTCTTGCAGTTCATGCCATGCGGCATGGTTACCAAAAAGCCATGATGGTCTTTTTCGGACTAACCCTTCTAATGGGTCTCGGCTTCCTTGGTATTGAAATCACGGAGTTTGTCACTTATGTTCACGAAGGGGCTACACTTCAAACCAGTGGTTTCCTATCCAGTCTCTTTGTACTGCTGGGAACACATGGAGCTCACGTATCGTTCGGGTTCCTGTGGGGTGCGGCTATTCTAATCCAGTTGAAGCGTCAAGGTATTAATCCGGCTACGGCCAATAAATCCTTTATCTTCTCGCTGTACTGGCATTTCTTGGACGTTGTCTGGATCTTTATTTTCAGCTTCGTCTATCTGAAAGGACTGATGTAGCATGATGAAGCAATTGTTTCCAATTCGCCATGTGATGGGTTTCTTAGCCTCTCTTGTCCTTTCTGTGGCTGCACTTGCTGTAATCTACCTTGATCTATCCAACACTGCGAACATGGCTATCCTGCTTGTTACAGCCCTCATTCAGGCTTCCTTGCAGCTCTTCCTGTTCATGCATATTGGTGAATCAGCAGATACCAAGAAAGAACTTTACATCAATATCGCCTATGCCTTATTCGTTGGTCTAGTTACGATATTCGGTACGCTCTTCATCTTCGTATGGGGCTGGTATGCTTAATTACAGTCACTAATACTCAAAGGGACGTCTCTAAAGCCAAAATGGCTTAGGGGCGTCTCTTTTTTTGCGTTTATTTAGGAGGTTTATTGTAGCGGATGCCCGGAAATGTGCGTCTTTTTAGGCAATAGCCGCACTGGAGTCCGGAACTTCGCTCAATAGGCGAAAAATGTGCGAATAGCGTCATCTGGGTCCGAAAGCTACGGGGGATGAGGATGGCACGGCGCTGTCGGACTCAGATGACCTTAAAAGCGGGAAACAGCGGCGTTTGGAGTGGTAACGGAACCCAAAGCCGCTATTGGTGTGAAAAACGCCCAAAATGAGCGCCTTTCTAGGCAATAGCTGCACTGGAGTCCGAAACTTCGCCCAAAAGGCGGATAATGTACGAATAGCGGTATCTGAGTCCGAAAGCTACGGGGGATGAGGATGGCTCGGCACGATCGGACTCAGATGAGCTTAAAAGCAGGAAACAGCAGCGTTTGAGTCCGAAAGCCCCGTGAGACAAGGTCGGCTTGGCGCGATCGGACTCAGATGATCTTAAAAGCGGGAAACAGCGTCATTTGGAGTTGTAACGGACCCCAAAGCCGCTATTGGCATGAAAAACGCCCAAAAGAGCGTCTCTCTAGACTATAGCTGCAGTGGAGTCCGGAACTTCGCTCAATAGGCGAAAAATGTGCGAATAGTGGCATCTGGGTCCGAAAGCTAGCGGGGATAAGGGGGCTCGGCGCGATCGGACTCAGGTGAGCTTAAAAGCTGGAATCAGCGACATTTGGAATGGTAACGGACCCCAAAGTCGCTATTGGCATGAAAAACGCCCCAAAAGAGCGTCTCTCTAGACTATAGCTGCAGTGGAGTCCGCTCAATAGGCGAAAAATGTGCGAATAGTGGCATCTGAGTCCGAAAGCTACGGGGGATGAGGAGGCTCGGCGCGATCGGACTCAGATGACCTTATAAGCGGAAATCAGCGGCTTTTGGAGTTGTAACGGACTCCAAAGTCGCTATTGGTGTAAAAAGCGCCCGAAATGAGCGTCTTTTTGGGCAATAGCTGCACTGGAGTCCGAAACTTCGCTCAAAAGGCGGATAATGTACGAATAGCGTCATCTGAGTCCGAAAGCCACGGGGGTGAGGTTGGATCGGCGCAATCGGACTCAGGTGAGCTTAAAAGCAGGAATCAGCGTCATCAGGGTCCTAAAACTACTGTGGACGAGATTGGCTCGGCGCGATCGGACGTAATTTTGATTAATAGCAAGGAATAGATAAATCCCGAAGGAAAATCTTGGGGATGTTTTTGTTGACATATAAATAAAACTGTATTAATAATAGTAGTACAGTTAGTACACATCATAATGGATTTAATGCAAGATAGTGGAAGGAGGAAGGTTATGTTCGAACTGGACGTTCGTAGTCGGAAGCCGATTTATGAGCAGCTGACCGATAAGGTCAAGGAGATGATTCTGCATGGTATTTTGCAGACGGATGAACAGCTACCTTCTGTAAGGACGTTATCCCAGCAGCTAACCGTGAATCCCAATACGATTCAGAAGGCTTACCGTGAATTGGAACGTGAGGGGTATATCTATTCATTACAGGGGAAAGGAAGTTTTGTAGCCCCGATGAAAAAAGAACAAAATGCGATCAAAAAAGCGGAAGTCCGGAACGAGTTGCTGAGGCTGATGGCGGAGGCGGTATACCTTGGGTTCACCGCAGCTGAGATTAGTTCTTTGTACCAACAAGTGGAGAAGCAAAGAGAAGGAGGGAAGAGTGATGATTGAGATTCGGGGAGTCAGCAAGTTATTTCAAGGCGAGAAGGCAGTCGACGATATCTCTTTAACGGTACATAAAGGAACAATTTATGGGCTGCTCGGCTCTAATGGCGCGGGCAAAACAACGCTGCTCAAAACATTGGCGGGCATCTACTCTCCAGATAAGGGGACCGTGCGGGTGGATGGTGAAGCGGTTTTCGAACACACGACGACTAAGCAACGGGTTATTTTTATGCCGGATGCTCCTTACTTTTTCCCACAATCCACCATGCTGCAAATGGCGGCATTCTATCGCTCGATTTATCCGAGCTGGAATCAGAAGCGTTTTGAAGATTTGGGAACCGTATTTCAGCTCGATAAAAAGCGCAAGCTCAGTCGTTTCTCCAAAGGGATGCAGCGGCAAGCGTCATTCTGGTTATGTTTAAGCTGTATGCCGGATGTGCTGATTATGGATGAACCGATTGACGGATTAGATCCGGTGATGCGGCGTCAGATCAAAAACCTGCTATTTCAGGAGGTTGCTGAACGCGAGCTGACGGTAATCATATCTTCCCATAACCTTCGTGAGATTGAAGATCTGTGCGATCATGTCGGGATTATGCATGGTGGGAAGATGTTGATTGAGAAGGATCTGGATGATCTTAAGGCGGATACACATAAGATTCAAGTGGCGTTTCGGGATGAACGGCATGAGATTCCGTTAGCTGCCAAGCTACAAGTTCTGCATCAAGAGCGCCGGGGAAGTGTGAACCTATATATTGTAAAAGGGGATCGTGAACGGATCAAAGCGGCTTTTCAGGTGTACGAGCCATACGTATTCGATTTGCTTCCATTAACGTTAGAAGAGATCTTTATTTATGAAATGGGGGATGTCGGATATGATGCGCAGCCATTACTACTTTAATAGCAGTATTTTTCGCCAGAACTTCCGCCAGCATGGCTGGATAGGGATTATATATGCACTCGGCTTATTATTTGCACTTCCATTACAGCTCTTCATGAGCAGCAATCCGGATGCAAAACCGCAGGAAGTTGATCATTTATTTCGCATAGCTGGTAGTGTGCAAGCCTTGTTTATCATTACGATCCCAGTTGCCGCAGGACTATTCTTATTCCGATACCTTCAGGCGAAATCACCCGCAGATCTTTGGCATAGCCTGCCTTTACGCAGAGAGCATATATTTACAGCTCATCTGACGAGTGGACTTACCTTACTATTGCTGCCTGTTTGGTTAACTGCTGGGGTGGTTGCCGTTGTTAAGCCGTGGAGTGGTAATTTTTATATTTTTCAAGGCGCAGATATTTGGCAATGGTGTATTACAGTTAGTATTCTGACTTTGTTCCTCTTTTGCTTTAGTGTTTTTGTGGGAATATGTACGGGCCAATCTATTCTTCAGGGAATTATCATTTATATTTTGCTTATTCTTCCTGCTGTACTGATCTCATTAATCCACAGCCATTTAGCTATGTATCTTTATGGATATGCAAATGCAAACTCTAACTTGCGTGATTCTATTTCGCAGATATGGTCTCCTTTTGTTCATATCGTGTATTATTTTACCGGCAAACCCTTCACCAATACAGAATTATGGATTTATGGGGTATTGGCACTTCTATTTATCGGGTTGTCGTACCTGTTATACCGTAAACGTAATACGGAAAAAGCGGGTCAGGCTATTGCCTTTGGATATTTCAACCCACTGTTTAAAGCAGGGGTTATGTTATGTGCCATGCTTATTGCCGGTAATTATTTTGCGCAAATGAAGCAACAGCAAATGGGCTGGGTGATTGGTGGATATGCCATCGGAGCCATTATTGGTTATGTTGCCGCAGAAATGATTGTTCGGAAAACATGGCAGATTATGACGCGTAAAATGGTAGCTGAGTTTGCAGTTTATGCGGTAATGATAGGGTTACTTCTGTATATCCCGGTATCAAGTGTTACGGGGTATGAAGCTAGAGTGCCTTCCGGTGATAAGATTAGCGGTGTATATATGGGAGCTAACTACCGGTTGTATGCCCCAACGGATGATTTGTACACTACAGCCTACATGGGGCAGAACCCTTTTTCCGATGATAAAGATTATATAGAAGCTGTCCGTAAACTCCATCAAGCGGTAGTTGCGGTACGTCCAGAACTTACCTCACAACAATACGTTTATGAATATTTTACTCTGGCTTATCAATTGGAGAATGGTCACAAGCTAGTGAGGGAATACTGGATCCCTAATAAGGGGTTTGAATCAGAGCTCAAGGCGGTTAAGGATACCGAAGCTTACAAGTATGAAAAGTATAATTTAGCTCTCTTAGACAAAGACCTGGATTTTATGTGGGTTACTAACAGGAATAAAAAAGTAGCCATTTCTGATCCCGGGGAAATTTCAGAGCTAAAGGAGATTATCAAACGCGAAATTTCGAATATGTCCTACGAAGTACAGATAGATAAGGATGGAATACCTGATGTGGCTAATATCCAAACAGAGGTAAAGGCAAAAGAGGACAGCAATCAAGTTTCTTCAAGTTATGGTTATAATTATCCATGGAAATCTTCTTTCCATGAGCTTGAAAAGTGGATGAATGAAAAAGGTTATGCCGATAAAATACAAATAACAGCTGAAGATATCCAATCGGCAGAGATTATAAAAGATGATTATATGGACGAGCAAACACCTAAGAACCCTACTAGTCCTGAACAAAGAGTAGCGCTTGCACGCGAAAAGAATCGTACGGCTGTTACGAAGGATAAGACATTATTAACAGATATTTTGGACCATCATTTCCATTATGGTGTTGAGAATGGCAACTACATTGTGAAGTTGATGTACAAAGAGGGTTATAGCGATTTCGTAATGTTAAAAGAATCGGATATGACGCCTGAATTGAAGGCATTGCTGAAATAAGTTAAGAATAAGTTAAGAATTAGTTTAGAATAAGGTAAGTAAAAGATTACAGTTAAAAGACTACTGGTTTACATAAACTGGATAGTTGGATTATGCTTTTGGAGATACGATAAGGATGAAATGGAACTTTCAGGTCAGCCTCTGAACCAGTATATTCATTTCCGGTAAAATAACATCGCTGTATTAACTGGTAAGGAGTTTTGTATTTAGGTGAAGCCCGACCATGGACGATAGAGTCCATGGTCTTTTTTGTATAGTAAGAGGTAATACATGGATGTGTGATTGCTGTAATGCCTCTGGAATCTGCTTCGAAGAGATCCTTTACTGTAGAATAATATAAATAGGAAAAATTGAGGTGTAAATATAATGTTAAGCAATACAGCGGAAGTGTCGTTAAGTAAATTTATGACTAAGCTGCTTCGGCATACCCCGGAGCAATATGGTCTTATTTTGGATCCAGAGGATGGTTCCTGTAGGTTGGATGATTTACTGTTTGTTATTGTAAGCACTCCTAGATGGTCAGAGGTGACTGTGGGAGATATTCGGCAAGTGGTTGCAGGTTGCGACAAGCAACGATTGGAAATCGTTGATGACCGGATCAAAGCCCGGTACGGGCATAGCCACACAAAAATCACTTATGAGCCGGGGACTCCGCCTGCTATACTTTTTCACGGAACTCATTCTGGTGTGCTTTCTGTGATTTTGGAGGAGGGGCTCCAATCGATGGGACGGCAGTATGTTCATTTGTCTGAGGGGACTCATTTTGCCAGTTTAGCCGGAAGTCGCAGAGGGAAATTGATATTGTTAACCGTTGATACGATTAGAGCGGGTCAAATGGGTGTAACCTTTTATAATGCGGGTAATAAGGTATGGTTGGCAGGTCATATACCGCCGTCCTGTCTTAAGGTGTATACCCCGTAAGTTGAACTAGATCGACGTTTGGTTAGGAGGCATAATAACATGGATGAAATTCCAGATCACTTAGATCACGGATTACAGATTGTATTTATTGGGTTCAATCCTAGTATCCGTTCTGGCGAGGTAGGACATCATTACGCGAATCCGCGGAATAATTTCTGGAGAATATTACATCAGTCTGGACTTACTCCCCGGTTGTATGATGCGTCTGAGGATGGGGACTTGCTTAAGCTGGGCTATGGGTTTACAAATATTGTTGCCCGTCCCACACGGGGAATCGACGATATTACTCGTGAAGAATACCAGGAGGGTCGGGAAATGCTTCGCTCCAAGCTGGAGAAATATCGGCCTCAAGTCGCCTGTTTTGTAGGTAAGGGTGTGTATACAGAGTTTAGCCGCAGAACAAAAGCTAACTGGGGATTTCAAGGGGACGTGCCTCCAAAGGTAGATGGCGTTCGTGAATTTGTTGCACCCTCTTCTAGCGGATTAGTTAGAATGCCGATGGAAGAGATCGTTGGGATTTATCGCAGATTAGCCGAGTTTACGCAAGAGAACGATGGGTGATTGATGTATTTGGAGTTAGGGTGCTAAAGGACACAGGAGTCGCTAAAAGTAACAATTCACTCTTATTTGTGCGCTATCGGACTCCGATGCAGCTATTGGGTGGAAATAGACTGAAAATGCGTCCGATTTGGTGTGATAGTGTCTTTGGAGTCCGAAAACACCAATGAATGGCCGAAAATCCACAAATAACGGCGCCTGAGTCCGTAAGGATAAAGGCTGGAGAGTTCGCTATGAATCACTGTGGATCGCTGTGGATCTCTGTGGATATCTGTAGATCCCGCAGATCCCGCAGATCCCGCAGATCCTGCAGATCCCGCAGATCCCGCAGATCCCGTAGATTGCAACTGTTTTAACCAGCGGCAGAATGTAGGATAGAAAGACTGAGCAGTAACGCTGCAAATGGAGCTAAAGGACACAGGAGTCGCTAAAAGTAACAAGTCACTCTAATTTGTGCGCTATCGGACACCAATGCAGCTATTGGGTGGAAATTGACTGATTATGAGTCAATTTCGAGTAGATAGCGTCTCTGGAGTCCGAAAACACGACTAAATGGCCGAAAATCCACGAATAACGGCGCCTGAGTCCGTAAGGATAAAGGCTGGAGAGTTCGCTGTAGATCTCTGTGGATCTCTGTAGATCTCTGTAGATCCCGCAGACCCCGTAGATCGTAACTCTTCCCCCTAGCAGCAGAGTGTAGGTTAGAAAGACTGAGCAGTAACGCTGCAAATGTAGCTAAAGGACACAGGAGTCGCTAAAAGTAACAAATCACTCTAATTTGTGCGCTATCGGACTCCGATGCAGCTATTGGGTGGAAATTGACTGATTATGAGTCCATTTTGAGTAGATAGCGTCTCTGGAGTCCGAAAACACCACTGAATGGCCGAAAATCCACGAATAACGGCGCCTGAGTCCGTAAGAGTAAAAGCTGGAGAATTGGCCATGGATCTACGTAAATCCGTAGATCCCGCAGATCCCGCAGATCCCGCAGATCCCGCAGATCCCGCAGATCCCGCAGATCCCGCAGATCCCGCAGATCCCGCAGATCCCGCAGATCCCGCAGATCCCGCAGATCCCGCAGATCCCGCAAGCTCTGGCAAACTCTCGCATCTTAGCTATCTCTCGCTACCCTCAAACACAAAAGGAGCCAGATTCCATATCGGAATCTTGCTCCTTTTATAACTTCAAAGGGCAGTCTCAGTATATGAGACATGCCCTTAGTCCCTAATACATTAGGTCTCAATCAGCAGCAGAATGATAGAGGATAAGGATAGGCAAACACTAATCAGGCAAAGCACGGCAACGACCTGCTTCTGGTTCAGGCCTGCCCGAAGCAGGCGGTAATGAGCCTGGGTGGCATCGGCTTGATAAATGGACTTGCCTTGGATGAAACGTTTGACTACGACAAAAATGTTGTCGAAGATCGGTACGCCCAGCGCCAGAATCGGAATGAACAGCGACAGGACGGTGGCTTGCTTGAACGCTCCGTCGAGTGCAATTACCGCTAGGATGAAGCCGAGAAAGGTTGCCCCGGCGTCGCCCATAAAGATTTTGGCGGGCGGCTTATTGTAGCGCAGATAAGCAAGCGTAACGCCAATCAGTGAAATAGCCATAATGGCAGATGAGGATTGCCCCTTTGCCAGTGCGACAACAAATAACGTAATCGCCGAAATGGCCGTCAAGGCACCAGCCAGACCGTCCATGCCATCCGAGAAATTAATAACTGTGGTTACACCGAAGATCCAGATAATCGTCAGCAGAAACGATAGAATGACAGGCAAAACGATATAATCGCCTGAGAATGGATTGTAGAATCCGGTAAAGGCATTGCCAGAAACATAAACCAGGATCGCTGCGCTAACTTGTACAATTAACTTGGGCAGAGCTGGGAAATCTTTGCCTTTCGTTTTGTACCAATCATCCACCGTGCCTATGGTCAGCAACAGTACGCCACCTACAAATAATGCGACAGTCTCCATGGAGAAATCACGCGCGAACACCAGATAAGTGATAAAAAATCCGATGAATATGGCGTAGCTGGCCGTTAGCGGAATGGGCTCTCTATGAATTTTACGCTCAACGTCCTGCCGAGGCTTGTCCACAAAATCAAGCCGAAAAGCAAGCTTGCCGAGCGGCGGAATTAGAAAGTAGACGATAAGAAATGACATTAGAAATGATAAAACGTATAAAATGACGCTCACCACCGTTTTCTTTTTAAAATACCACAGATCGATTAAATCTACCTTAAAAAAGTAAAATTTTGTCGTGAGGGGTGTGAAGTTGACTTGCCAGCAACGCTGTAGTACCTTGTTGAGAAAAGCCTTTGGGGGATATTTATGAAATACGATGTTATTTTATTTGATGCCGACGATACGTTGTTTGATTATGGAATGGCAGAAAGTCACGCGTTGTCTAATGCCTTTCTACACTTTGGGATGCCCACAGGTGCAGCAGATTATGCTGCCAGTTATCAAGAGATTAACCACGCATTGTGGAGGGATCTAGAACAAGGAAGGATTTCATCTGCGGCGCTGCGGGTAGAGCGGTTCAATCGGTTGTTTGCTGCACATGCGCTTGAGCTTGATCCTGAAACATTCAGTGAGGCCTATCTACGTTTCTTAGGCGAAGGAACCTTTCTGATGCAGGGAGCAATCGAGCTATGCGGAGAGCTTGCAGATTGCCGCCTGGCGATTATCACGAATGGAATCAAGGATGTGCAAACTTCCAGAATCCAAGGCTCGCTGCTGAGTGATACATTTGAGCAGATCATTATCTCAGAGGAGGCAGGATGTCAGAAGCCAGAGACGGGGATTTTTGATTATGCTTTTGCCAAATTGGGGATTGAAGATAAGGAAAAAGTATTGATTGTGGGTGACTCCTTAACCTCTGATATTCAAGGCGGAATTAATTATGGGATTGATACCTGCTGGTTTAACCCGCTAGGTAAGATTAATGAGTCCGGCGTTCAGCCAAAATACGAAATCCGAAACCTGTCGGAGCTACTAGATATTGTAGGGAAAGCTACTAACCTTCAATAAAAAAATAAGGTGTGAGCGCATAAGCGGCTCACACCTTTTATTTAGTAACCTGAAGAGGTTTATTGCCGAGTATCCAGCGGCTTCAGATACGCCTCGATTTGCTGGCGTTTCGATTCCAGAAATGGCGGCAGCGCAAGGGATTCACCTAAACTTTCCATAGGCTCATCTGTAGCAAAGCCTGGTCCGTCTGTAGCCAACTCAAAAAGGATGCCGTTAGGCTCGCGGAAATAGAGGGAACGGAAGTAGAAGCGGTCGACGAAACCGGAATTAGGAAGCTGTGCCTGGCGGATGTGTTCGATCCATTGCTTCAATTCGTCTTCATTATCTACGCGGAATGCGACGTGATGTACCCCGCCACGTCCCAAATGCTCTTGCTCCAGATCATTGCGTTCCTCCAGATGAACCTCAGCACCTGATCCGCCTTCACCAGTCTCGAATACGAGCACATCTGGCTGGCCGGCAACTGTTGAAGGGTAGGTTCCTATACGGCGGAAGCCGAGCAACTGCTCCAGCACTACCGCTGTATGTTCTGCACTTTCTACTGTGAGATGTGCCGGTCCTAAGCCTACAATGCCATATTGGGCAGGTACTGGGCTTTTAGCCCAAGGAGTACCGCCGGCAACACCGTTATCATTTTCGTCGGATACGAGAATGAAACGTTGGCTCTCGTGATCGCGGAAGGATAAAGTCTGGCGTCCACCAAGTTCCTGTATCGTCCCATGCTCCACGTTAAGCTCGGTGAAGCGTTGCTCCCAGTAGGTAAGTGCGGCATCGCTTGGCACTCGAAGGGAGAGCGCGGAGATGCTGTTATTGCCCTCTCGGTTGCGGCCTGCCATCGGAAGCTCGAAAAAGGTTAATTCGGTTCCGGGATTCCCCTTCTCATCTCCATAGAATAAATGGTACACTGAAATATCATCCTGATTTACTGTTTTTTTAATGAGACGCAGTCCGAGTACCTCTGTATAGAACTTAAAGTTCTCCTGTGCTTTGCCTGTAATAGCTGAGACATGGTGAAGTCCTTTTAACGTTGAACTCATGGTAGTTACCTCCGTGTAAATGCTTTGGGTTTGTGGATTATTTTAATTTATTTTTAATATATCGATAGAATCTTTGGTGAATATTATTAAGTTACTATAATTTTAATAGTAATAAGAAACTTTTGCAAGTGGATATTAATGTTTCATGAAATTTAATTCATACATAAGGAGAGAGTATAGTGCACACAACAACAAGCTTGATGAAACAATTACAGGAGTTAGGGATTGATCCACGGGGGACCATTCTAGTTCATTCCTCGTTAAAAAGTGTTGGCGAAGTAGAAGGAGGCGCGAACACGGTGCTGGATGCACTCAGTGAATATATGAAGGATGGGCTGCTTGTTTTGCCAACGCATACATGGGCTTATATTAATGCGGATAATCCGCGCTTCTTTGTTCAAGATTCCCCATCTTGTGTAGGGATATTACCGGAGCTGTTCAGAAAACGTCCAGGTGTTGTCCGCTCTTGGCATCCGACTCACTCTGTAGCGGCTTTGGGTGTTGATGCTGAGGCGTTTACTGCAGGGGATGAACGTTGGGATACGCCATGCGCCCGTGGTTCAGTGTGGGGCAAGCTGCTTGATCGGAAGGCGGAAATAGTACTGCTAGGCGTCGATCTGCGGCGGAATACGTTCATTCACGGTATTGAAGAGTGGGTGGATATTCCGGGCAGAATGACGGATAGTCATGAGGAATTATATACGGTGACGCCGGGTGGCGATGAAATCATGGTGCCTTCTCGCAGACATTGTGGTCTCTCTTGGTCGGAGCATTTTTGGAAAGTGGAACGCGAGCTTGAGGAAGGCGGTGCCATGCGTAAGGGGAACTTCGGGGATGCACTAGTTAGAGTGTGTGGAACAGTAGAAACGACGGATATTTTAAGCCTGATGCTAAAAGAGAATCCTGATCTTTTCTCCGATAATGAACCGCTGCATGGTGAGTCCAAACCAGATCCGCTTCCAAAGACCAGACGTGAACAACCGTAGGTGGGAGAGGCTAAACCATTTTTTCAGCACGCACAATCTGGAAGCCGCTATCAATGTATGGTATATTAATCTCACTAAAACATAGTAAGGAGATTGGAAATGGAAAAAACATTGGTCTTTGGACACAAAAATCCGGACACGGATACTATTTGTTCGGCAATTGCTTATGCAGCACTCAAAAAAGAATTAGGCTGGGATGCTGAGCCAGTTCGTCTGGGAGACGTTAGTGGTGAAACGCAATTTGCGCTTGATCATTTCGGAGTAGAGGCTCCTCGTCTGGTAGAGAACGTAGCTGGAGAAGCTAATCAGGTTATTCTTGTTGACCATAATGAACGCCAACAAAGTGCGAATGACATTGATCGAGTGCGTGTAATTGAAGTTATCGACCATCACCGGATCGCTAATTTTGAGACTGCACATCCGTTATACTACCGTGCTGAGCCAGTAGGCTGTACTGCTACTATTCTTAACAAAATGTATAAAGAAAACGGTGTAGCTATCCCTAAAGACATCGCCGGATTGATGTTGTCTGCAATCATTTCTGATTCCTTGCTGTTTAAATCTCCAACCTGCACCGCTGAAGATGTAGCTGCAGCACGCGAATTGGCTGAAATCGCTGGTGTAAATGCAGAAAGCTACGGCCTTGATATGCTGAAGGCTGGTGCTGACCTTAGCGACAAGAGTATCGCTCAACTGATCTCCTTGGATGCTAAGGAATTCAAAATGGGTGAATACAAAGTAGAAATCGCCCAAGTGAACGCGGTCGACGTTAATGATGTACTCTCCAAGCAGGCTGAACTAGAAACTGCACTGACTTCCATTATTGCTGAAAAAGAATTGGATCTGTTCCTGTTCGTAGTTACAGATATCCTCAACAACGATTCGGTGGGTCTGGCTCTGGGCCGTGTTGCAGGTGCAGTAGAACAGGCGTACAACGTGAAGCTTGATGACAATAAAGCCCTTCTTAAAGGTGTAGTATCCCGTAAATCACAAATCGTACCGGTACTTACAGAGACGATTGCTAAACTGTAAAGCATTTTGACAGTTGCGTTGTATTTTGTACAATAGAAATCCTGTCTATGAGAGTAGATTGGATAAAAAGAGCTCATGCCCCATCAGTAGTTAAGATGGTGACATGAGTTCTTTTTGTTTTACGGCGTATTCTGCTACAATATTTTGGGAGGGGATCCAACTGATCCTCTTCCAATTGCATGAACTTTGAACCAGCATGAGGAATATGACAAAGGGATAGGGGATATTGGAAATGGAATTGTTTGCAGCATTGGAACGGGACGACTACGAGGAATTATTATTTTGTCAGGATAAGGCATCGGGATTAAAGGCGATCATCGCGATTCATGACACGACACTAGGACCAGCACTGGGTGGAACACGGATGTGGACCTATGCTACGGAAGAGGAAGCTATTGTTGATGCGCTTCGATTAGCAAAAGGGATGACCTATAAAAATGCAGTATCCGGCCTGAATTTGGGTGGTGGGAAAACAGTAATCATTGGAGATCCCAAGAAGGATAAAAATGAAGCCATGTTCCGTGCTTTCGGAAGATACATACAAGGTTTAAATGGACGGTACATAACTGCTGAAGATGTAGGGACTACGGAAGAGGACATGAACATTATTTATCAAGAGACAGATTATGTTACTGGCACCTCACCTACGTACGGTTCTTCGGGCAATCCGTCACCAGCAACGGCTTACGGTGTTTACCAAGGAATGAAGGCAGCCGCTAAAGCCGCCTTTGGCAGTGATTCGCTTGAAGGGAAGACAGTAGCTGTTCAAGGCGTGGGGAACGTGGCCTTTACACTGTGCAAACATCTTCATGAAGAAGGAGCACAGCTTATCGTAACGGACATCCATAAACCAGCCGTTCAACGTGCAGTAGAGGCCTATGGCGCCAAGGCTGTAGATCCAGGCGATATCATCAGTGTAGATTGTGATATTTATGCTCCTTGCGCTCTTGGAGCGACAATTAACGATGAATCCTTACGGGTAATCAAGGCGAAAGTGATTGCAGGAGCTGCTAATAATCAGCTGAAGGATTCCTCGCATGGTGATGCACTTCATGAGATGGGGATTGTATATGCTCCAGATTACGTGATTAATGCAGGTGGCGTCATTAATATTGCGGACGAGCTGAACGGCTATAATAAGGAACGTGCCTTTAAGCAGGTGGCGAAGATTTACGACAATATTACCCGCGTAATGGAAATTTCCCGTTTGAACGGAATACCTACTTATGCCGCCGCGAACCAGCTTGCAGAGGACCGGATAGCGCTATTAAGAAATAGCCGCAGCACCTTCCTGCGTAATGGTCAACATGCACTTAGCAGAAGATCGCTGCGGGGATAAGCTGTAAAAAAAACTCGGCAATTTCCATCCGATTACAACTTCGGAGGGACTGCCGAGTTTTTTATGTTCTTTTATTTCTACAAGAAACGTTTATTCTCTTTCGAGGACGGTAACGTGGTTTCTGCTTATTCCTAATTACTGAACCTTTTGCGGTTCTGGGTAAGTGACGCCGAAGGTGTCGACCGTCACCTTTTTCATGACTGGTGGCTCATCTGGACGATCAGAACCGTCACGAGGCAGGCTCACAATTCTTTTTACAGCTTCGATACCTTCAGTTACTTTACCAAAAGCGGCGTAGCTTCCATCTAGACTAGGGTAAGCTGCATCCATAATAAAGAACTGGGAACCGGCAGAGTCAGGAGCCTGTGATCTTGCCATGGATAGAACACCTTCTGTATGCAGAAGGTTATTGGTGAACCCGTTGCCAGAGAATTCTCCGGCGATACTGTAACCCGGGCCTCCCATACCTGTACCATCAGGGTCGCCGCCTTGAATCATGAAGTTAGGAATTACTCTATGGAATATAGTGTTATCATAAAATCCTTTTTGAATAAGTGAGATGAAATTGTTTACGGTGTTAGGGGCAACCTCAGGGTATAGCTCAGCTTGGATGATATCCCCGTCTTCCATTTCAATGGTTACTAAGGGATGACTTGCCGTAGCTGAAGGGACGCCTTCAGTTGGGGCTGCACCTTCCCCAGGTGCTGATCCGCTGCTTCCATTATTACTGCTTGCATTGTTATTGTTTGGCTTGTTACCGCAACCTGCCGCAATAACCATGACCAGGCATAACATGATCAGAAGAATAGCGGATTTTGTTCGTGTAGACTTCACTAAATAATCTCTCCTTTTTATTGAATAATCTCGTAGGTACTTCCCATAATACCTCCTTTGTCCTATTACATGCAAAGGTCAGTTATGACTTCTGGGATTGGCACATCTTAAAAAGAAGTTTACAATGGTAGGATGTTTCCAAAGAGAACATCGAGAAAGGATGTGCATAGGATGCTCTTTTCGTGGAAGCGGAATTTGATCGTGCTTTGGGTAGGGGTTTTCTTTTGTAGTACAGCTTATTCGATCTCGATTCCCTTCCTTTCCATTTTTTTGAGCGACGAACTTGGGGTTTCAAATCATTTGGAGATTTGGTCAGGGGTTAGTTTTGGAATAACCTTTCTTGCCAGCGCTTTAATCTCTCCCTATTGGGGTTCGCTAGCCGACAAGTATGGTCGGAAACCGATGCTTATTCGCTCGGGTTTTAGTCTGGCAGCTTTATACCTTATTAATTATTTTGTACATGATCCTTATGTTTTTTTGATTGTGCGTGTGCTGCAAGGACTGCTTGCCGGTTTTGTTCCAGCAGCTATTGCAATGGTAGCCACCAATACACCTGAGCATAAGACGGGGTACGCTTTAAGTATTATGTCTACAGCCGGAGCGACAGGTAGTATTATTGGACCATTAATTGGCGGTGTAGTGAGCTATTATACCAGCAACCGGATTGCTTTTTTATTCTCAGCGGGTATTGTACTTATCTCAGCGCTCATTGCTACTTTTTTTGCAAAAGAGGAGAACTTCGACCGTTCGGCTCCAAGGTCACATGTAAGTGATGATATCAGGGAAGCGAGAAGTAACCGAGCTTTTATTACTTTGCTCTCGCTGGCGGGAATCAGTACCTTCTCCGTTATGATTCTGGAACCGTTAATCCCAATTTATCTACTGGACATGGGGATCTCCAAAAATAGTGCCTCGCTAAGCTCGGGAATCGTATTCTCTGCTGTGGGGATTGCTACGGTGCTGATGGCTCCGCAGTGGGGCAGACTCGGCAGCCGAAAAGGCTTTGGGATGATCTTATTTATTGGTCTGATCGGGGGCGGGATCGGTAATATTCTACAGTTTTTTGTTTCGGGCTATGTAGAGTTCGCTATCCTTCGCTTTGCATACGGCTTGTTCTATGCAGGTGTGCTGCCGTCAGTCAATGCCATGATTGTACAAGTAATTGAGCCGGGATTCCGTGGACGGGCCTTTGGCCTGAATCAGGCGGCATCTCAGCTTGCGACGATGGCTGGACCGATTATCGGCGGCTTATTGGGCGCGTTTATTCCAATTCGTTGGGTGTTTGTAATCAATGGAGTGATGCTGCTGGTAGCAGCGATATTGGTTAAGACCCGCAAGCTGGAAGCACAAATCGCCGCTGCTCGTCCCGCAGAACAGCCAACAACGATGCAGGGCTAACTGCTACCTCAATGAGCATGTCGTTATTTAGAAATAACATAAAGCCGCCGGGCTCACAGCCCGGCGGCTTTATTCATATTAAGCTGCTATTCTCCCTGCGAACCGTTCAAAACGTCTGTTCCCGGCATAACATCCACTGGCGGGGAGGCAGGGTCAATAATGGAATTTGGATATACATCGTCTGCATCTGGAACATCCTCCAGCGGCTGATCTTCTTCTTCCATCTCCAAGAGTTCCTCATCCTTAGTATAATCCGTATCATCTAGGGTTAATCCTGCGGTTTCAGCGGCTAGATATGCATCGGATTCCACCAGCTCATCTCTTTCGATTACATCCTTAGGTGAGTTTAAACCAATATCTGCTGCCAAGTATTTATCGCCAACCAAGACAGGATCTGCGTCATCATCAACAATATCCTCTTCATCCATATCAGCTTGTATATAACGTTCATATTCAAAGTCAGCTTCAGTTTTATTTGGTGAACTATCCATAGCCGTTCACTCCTTTTTTATGATAAAATTTGAACTTCCTATGTTTATCTTTACCCGTTTGACCATGATCGAATCGCTGATCCAATAAATGGGTATGTCTATATTGGATTAGTAAAAAATGGGTGAAAGCAAAAGCCGATGAAAAACGTTCTTTTTCGAGAAAATTTACAAGAATAGGCAGGGATAGTGCGAAGCTTGTCGAAATTAAGAAGCATATATGAACGTTTAAACAACTAATGAATTACTGAGGTGCTACGATGAAGTTGCCAAAGCTCAATATTGCGGCTGCTTTTTTATTAATTCTACTGCTGACCGCTATGGTTCCTTTTGGTACGGCGATAGTGAGTGCTGAATCATCAGACTCTACGCTGCCCAATTGGGAGATTAAATTTGAACGTATAGAAATAGATCATATTGAAGAAGCTGTGGCAGCTCTTGATGAAGAATGGACTCGTGTTATGCCTCATGGGAAAAGCCCAGAGACTCCAAGTGGAGCAACCTCAGCCTGGCTGCGGTTTACTTTACCACAAATTAGTGATAAATCTGCGTTATTCATAGATAAAGTATATGGAAATAATGTTAAGGCTTATTTAAATAACGAATTAATATATGATTCCGGAAAAGATTTTAATTTCAATGGCAGTAAGGTTTTCATTCCTCTGTCCAAAAGTGTTGGAGGACAACAGCTATATTTATGGACCCATGGTGGCAGCAAAGACTTAGGGATTCACGGCGAAATAAGAGTAGGCCAATACGATGAGCTGTTATCTGTTTATGTAAAGCAGGGCTTAATGGATCTGATCATTGGAACGACGCTTATTTTTATTGCGATTGTACTGCTGATCTGCTCGCTATTCATGAGAAAAGGCTATTTTTCAGGCGGATATCTATTGGTGCTGATTATTTTATCCATTGGCGTCTTAGTGGTAACGTATTCATCGTTCCTGCCGACAATCCTCGGCGATTATGGAGAGATCGTACTTGTTTTCTTTGATGTAGCTTTATATACGCTTTTGCCATCCTTTACATTTTATTTTGAGAAAATATTTGGTCCAGGGAAAAAGAGAATCGTTACACGATTCCGTAAGTTTCAAATTGTCTATTCTGTATTTTGTTTTTCCCTAATGGTTATTAATATTCTTTTGTCCTATCAGGTAGATGACTTTTATAGATTGATGACTACGAGTGTGCTAGGTATCCTTATGATTGTACAGATTATACTTTTGATCAGCTTAGCGTTTATACACGCGAACCGTGGCAATGTAGATGCTGTTATTTTTACTTCAGGGTTCTCAATATTTGCTTTCATGTCTCTTAGTGAACTGGTCATGTTCTATGCATCGGGGCAATCCTATCAATTATATTGGTGGAAATGGGGAATGGTGATTTTCGTAATTGCCTTAATCGTCATTCTGGGAAGAAGGTTTACTCGAAACCATGAACAGCTTATTGAATATTCCCATCAGCTTGAGAAGTTCAATAATGATTTGCAGCGCTCGGAGAAGATGGAGATTATTAGTGAGCTGGCAGCTTCGGTTGCCCATGAAGTACGGAATCCATTGCAGGTTACCCGGGGGTTTCTGCAGATTCTTGGGGAGCGTTCAGATCAAAAGGAGCGGGAATATCTGCAAATGGCAGTGACAGAACTGGATCGAGCTACGCTCATTATTACAGACTTCCTAACCTTCGCTAAACCAGGACTTGAAACCGTAGAGCAGCTTGATGTGTCTGAAGAGTTGAGGCATGTGACGGGTATTCTTTCTCCGTTAGCGAATCTGCAAGGGGGCGTCATTGAACTTAATCTGCAGCCAGGACTTTACGTTACTGGATCATCTGCCAAGTTCAAGCAAGCGTTTATCAACATACTCAAAAATAGTATTGAAGCTTTAAAGGACAATGGGCTGATTAAAGTCACAGCCTGGAAGTCTGGAAAACATATAATAATCAGTGTTCATGATAATGGGGAAGGGATGAACCGGAATGAGCTGGCTCGGTTAGGGGAACCTTATTACTCCAATAAGACCAAAGGAACGGGGCTTGGACTGATGGTAACCTTTCGGATTATTGAGGCGATGGAGGGATGCACTGAGTTTCGCAGTGAGAAAGGGGAAGGGACTGAAATTATAGTAAAAATACCAGAACTTAGAAGAATTTAGAAGTAATTTATGATAATTCCGTTTTTTAGAAGGAAAGAGCGAGGGGCTGAGCGAAGTAGTACAGACAGAATATTGTTTCTGATACTTATTTCTGAGGTGCATATATGCGCTTGATGATTAAAGTCCTACATATAGCAATAGCCCTTACTCTCCTTCTGATAGGATATAGTTCAATTGTTGTATCAGCAGCGACCCCATATCCATCCCAAGAAATTACCAGTTGGCAGATGAGATGGGGTGATGGAACCGAAAACAGCGGCATAGAGGTTCCACAGAATAATGACCAGCAGTATTGGATAAATGTGAATGCTACGAAGGAAATCCCACATCTGCCATCAGGCGTATCCACTTCTTGGACTCGTATTTCCATACCTAACTTTAGTTATATCTCCCCTTCAATCTACATTGATACTTTATATGCTCTTCATGTGAAGGTGTATGTGAACGACCGTTTGATCTTCGAGGAAGATCGTAATTATATTAAGGATAACTATTCTTTGTTGTTGCCTTTGAGTCAAAGCGATAGTGGGAAAACATTATACATTTGGACTGAAACGCTGCAGGATAGAATCGGAATTAAAAATGAAGTAGTGATCGGTGAACACAACCTGTTAATCAATGATTATATTAAAAATGGACTCAGCGATGTGATTTTGGGCTGTGCTTTTTTTCTTGTGGCTATCGTTCTATTTATAAGCTCTCTATACATTAATAGGGACTATTTTTCCAGTGTGGCTTCACTAGCCGTTGTAATAGGTTCAACCGGAATTCTTTCGATAACCTATTCTCCTTTTATTTATACCTTTTACAGCGATTTAGGCGCGATTAGTAATGTATTTCTTGATTTGGCTTTATTCTCACTTTTACCGGCGCTTACTCTTTTATTTGAAAAAATATTTGGCAGTGGAAAATATGCGATCGTCCGTCGTTTTCGTCAATTTCAAGTCATTTACTCCTCATTTTGTTTGCTATGTCTTTTGATCAATTTTCTATCGAATAATAGCTATATTGAGTTTTATTATTTTGTATCCACCACTATTATCGGGTTCATCCTCATCCTTCAGTTCATCTTGCTGATCGTATGTGTGATTATATTTTCGCTTAAAGGGAATAGGGACGCTATCATTTTTGCCATTGGCTTTGGAACGGCTGCATTTACTGTAGTGTCAGAGTTACTGTGGTATTACATTCATAAGGGGAACTATGATTTATTCTTGTGGAAGTGGGGCATTGTGGCCTTCATAATCTCCTTGATCGTAATTCTGGAGCGAAGACTAGCCTATAGCCATCAACAGGTTGTTAACTATTCTAAAGAATTAGAGCGTTTTAACAACGAATTGCAGCGTTCAGAAAAAATGGAAATTATTAGCGAGCTTGCTGCATCTGTTGCTCATGAAGTGCGGAATCCACTCCAGGTAACTAGGGGTTTCCTTCAGCTGCTTAGCGAGAAATCCGTAGGTGAAGAGGAAATATTTATGTCGATGGCCCTTAGTGAGCTGGATCGTGCTTCCGGGATCATTACGGATTTCTTAACCTTCGCAAAACCGGAATTTGAGACGATTTCCAGTCTGAATTTGTATAATGAATTTAAGCATATTGAGAGTATTATGCAGCCGCTTTGTCATTTAAATGGAGGAAAAATGATTCTCGATGTATCGGGCGAATTATGGGTGAAGGGGAATTCCTCAAAGTTTAAGCAAGCCTTCATCAACATTATCAAAAATAGCATTGAATCTTTCCGTGACGAAGGGTTTATCTATATGTCGGTGTATGCGGAAGAGGAGAACGTAATCATTCATATCAAAGACAACGGGGAAGGGATGGACGCGGATGTCCTGCACCGATTGGGAGAGCCTTATTTCACTAAAAAGAATAAAGGGACAGGTCTTGGATTAATGGTCACTTTCCGTATCATCGAAGCTATGCAAGGTAAAGTGAAATTTACAAGCAAAAAAGGAGTGGGAACCGAATCCATCACCATACTGCCATTGGCAGAAGCTCCGGATGATTCTCACTCCTTAGGGGGTTAATCTTGTTGTCTTACCACGAACCGCGTGGTGCTGCGGTTGCCTTCAATACATCGGAAGTAGGACTTGGTGGAATTACAAGATAGAATTCGTTGGAGCCTTCTTCAACGGCTTTCAAGGTAACGCTGTCGGGAATAATTACGCCTAGTGCTTCTTGGAGAGCCGCTTTTGGGTCTGAGAGTAGTCTTTTCTTGAAACTTGGATCTTCCCATGCCTTTTGAATGACTTGATTTCTAAGAATTGCTTCTGACATAATAATCACCCTTCCTAAATTGTATATATTTACCTTTAATAATATAACATAGCAAAACTACTAATACTATTCTTTTTATTACAAAATAATAGAATTAATGGACATTTTTTGACAACCAATGATATAATCCTCCGTTTAGCAAGAGCTGCTTGTCCGCTTCGATGGAATCAGAGATCTGCTGTAAGTTACTTACTAGCATGGAATGGAACGCGATAAGATGAGGGGTATCAAGGTCGGAAGCTGTAACTTTGTTATGTGTGTCGTGTGCTAATTGCGTATAGGTATGTAGACCATTTGCAGTGAATAGATAAAATTCGACCTCTTGCGTAGTGAGTTTAGCTGCACTGCTGTTTGGCAGATGTTTGCGAGTTAGGGAGAGAAGACAATTATAGTTGCCCGCGGATAAATCTTCTTTCCAGTCCTCATAGTCATCCAGCATTTGCAGTGTAAGCAAAACCGAATGGATAAGCTCTTCAGCTTGCGGCACTAAATCACTCTTTCCAGACATCAGAAGGGCAGCAGTGCTGGATAGCTTGAGCGGACTGGCTTTATAGGCAATTTTGACCCGATCATTAAGAAAATAGTCACTGGTATTTTCGTTGCTAACACTATCTGCCCACTCCATGATATAACGATTAAATAAGATCCAGAAAGCGGATGGCTCCGGAAATAGTATCCGGTAGATATTTAAAAATTCGACATAAAGCAAATTTGCCAAGGGCAATTTTTCGTATGCGGAGGATTCTTGGCTGTCCATCAGGTCATCCTGTATGAAGAAATACAACATAAAAAAGACGTTGCCCATCGACATCTGGCGAGTAACCTCTGTAGAGATTCCGCATCCCTTCTGCAGCCAAAAGGGTAAAAGATAACATATGTAGTTTTTGTGGCTTTCAGCGTTAAATACGTTAAAATGCTCAAGATAGGACATACCTTGTTGATTTAGAGGTTCTGGAAATTCGGAAATAATCCGTCTGCTTTCTTGGAATACCAAGCGTAGTTCATCTTCGTAGTCATTTAGCCAATCCATAACAACCCTCCTATAAAATTTTTACGAAAATGGTTCTTTTGCCCTGATTATAGCTTTCTCTTTATTCCATTACAACTAAAATTTAGGAGGTATTAGCAAATATGGAATGGTATACTTTCGGCCAAATGCTTATGGCGATTCGAATGGGTCAAAAGGCGGAAACACCGGATGGCCGCATGGTTATGCGTACCTCCACAGGACTTTTTTGGATAAACGGAATCCTGCAGGGAAAAGTGGTAGAAATCAAAGACTATCTGTTCTCTGACCTATGGCGAATCTATGAGGATGAGGAAAGCCAGCAGGAGGGAATTGGCAGGGAACAACACGAGCAACGTGAGCGGGAGATGCTTGAGAATCAATATGAAGAGCTGCGCTGGGCGAACCGAAAACGTTAGTTCAACGTTCGATTACCCAACAGCAGCTATATAGAGAATCTTAATAAGAGGGATTAGGAACTTACGGATGCGGAGAGCTCTGATTTTAATGCTTCATATTGACTACGCAGGCGTTGAAGTTTCGAGATACTTTGCTCCAATCCGCCGAGCCGGTTGCGTTCCGTCCACAAGAGACGATATTGGTGAAGGAGTATATCAAGATCATTGATTTGCTTCGTAATCAGCGCAGGATCAAGCGAATCTGGTGCTGATGTCAACTGTAGCTTGATTCTGCCAAGCTGCACAGCATGCTTCACGAAATGGATGCCATTACTCAATTCTTTCAGCACAAGAGCAGCATCCTCGCATTGAAGATCTAGCCCCGATAGCCGCGCCTCAATGGAGAGCAGATATTCTTCGAGATGATTGAAGTGTTCCTCAGTAAGCTTCTCTATGATTAGGAAATTGTCCAGATGGGTACGCAGCAGCAGGGACATTTCTGCATCATTCGAACGGTTGATACTGGATTCAAGCTGATAGTAATTGCCGAGATCCAGGAGCAGCTGGCCAATTCCCTCAGAACGATCTGCAAAAATAAATCTATTTAAATACTGTGCAGTATCTGCTTCCAGATTATGATCTACACTCCAGGATAGGGCTGCGCCGTAGGCGAAGCCGGCATAGCTGACCGGCAGATGCTGCCAGTGTCCAAAATCTCCCCAATCGGTAATGAGATAACCGATAGCGCCGTTGTTTTTGCCATGAATAGCTGCACTGCGCAGATTGGCTAACATATTGTCCGTGCGTCCTGTAATGGAGTTCCATGAGCTGGTGCCTGGGCAGACATAAAAAGGAATACCTGCTTCACGGAATTTGAGCGTATCGGACTCGAAGGGATGCTCCGCGCTATAACCCCATTCCATAGCAATAATATCCTTAGGAAGCTGAGGAATCAGTTCGGGATGCTGGATAATGATATCGCCCCAGAATTGCATCGTTTTGCCACGTTTTGTAACCAATTCATAAATTTTTTGCAGGAATGATAAATAGAGTTGACCTTTGCCTTGTGTTTCAGCCAGAGCTTTGTTTTTACCAAGGCCGAGTTCATAGGTCTCATCGCAGCCTACATTAAACTGATTGGAGCTAAAGTAGGGCAGCAGATCGTCAAACATTTTGTCTAGCAGAGGTAGTACAGCAGGATCTTCGGTATCAAAAGTACCAGGGTGCATAAATAAGCCTTCTGGATAAACGTCCTGCGCATACAAATTCTTCGGAAGCATAAAGCCTTCGGGAATTTCAGCTAAAGCGTTGAATTCTGGACGAGAGAGCCAGCCCTCCATATGCCCAAAGCTGTTCTGATTGGGAACAAGCTCTATATAACGTGCTTTGCAATAGGCATCCAGAAGCAGGATTTCCTCTCCGGTAATTGGGGTTTCAAGCTCCCAGACTTGAGGGAAGGATTCATAAGCGAACGGAGCACCTTCTATATATAGCTGAAGTTCATTCATCTTCAAATCAGCCATAAGGTCAATGATCCGGTACAAGGTTTCTTGCTTCGGGATTTTATTGCGGCTGATATCTATGAGCAGGCCTCTGGCTCCAAAATCAGGTTCATCGCGAATATGCAGCTGAGGTATAGATTTTCCACTTTGTTCTATGATTTGTTTCAGGGTTGCTGCTGCGTAGAAAGCGCCTACAGGAGAGCTATAGGAGACAACGATACCCTTCTGTTCGACAACAATCTCATAGGCCTGTGCAGATAATAATGGCACATAGTTAAAGTTACAGACAGATACAACGGTTGGACGTAAGCCAATGGATAAAGTCAGCTGCAGATTCAATGCTTGTGCAATTACTTCCTGTAGTTTTCGTGCAGCTGGCATGGCAGATTGTTCTTCCATATTAGGAAGTACGATGCTTCCGCTTGTTGGGAAATGGAAGGAGCCTTGTGACAATGTGATTTCACGCGGATTAGGGAAAAGCAGTAGTGTAGAATGATTAAGCATAGCGTGGACACCTCTTATTCATGTAGAATATGATCATCTTCACAATAACCTTATCACTACTAAACAAGGGGAGGAATGCCTATAATGTCCAAGCACATGGATTATATGATCAGTCCATATCCAATAAGAATTATTGATCCCAAGGTTGAATCCTCCAAGCTGAAGCTCAAGAATATAAGGGTGGGACAGGCAGGACATCTGCCAGGAAGAACGTTATTCCGTTCAGGTGTAGTTTTTGAGCACTGGGCCATTGTTTACATAGTGTCAGGTAGTGGCTCCTACATGGAGATTGGGGGAAAAGAGCAGCAGGTGCGTGAAGGCAGCTTATACTTTTTCCGCCCAGGTTACAGTTATAACTTTGGTCCACCACCGGGAGGCAGCTGGGATGAGTATTATATTAACTTTAATGGCACGCGTGTATCCGAATGGCTGGAATCGGGCCTCATAGCCGGGGGAAATGTTTTTCAAGCCCAATCTATAGTAGGTCTTACTACCTTATTTGAAGAAGTGCTGGAACGGATGGAGAGCGGAGAACCTGTAGATGCGGATCGGGCAGCATTATTGCTCGAAAGAATGCTGCTGGAGTGTTCTTTTATAATAGAAGAAAAAAGTTGGAATTCTCAGGCTGATTATATGCGTCAGATTCGGGAAGACCTGAACTTATGCATTTATGGTGAAATGGACCTAGAACAAATAGCGGCAAAACATCATGTTTCGATGTCTACACTTCGTCGTCTTGTTCGGCGCAGCAGTGGATACCCGCTTCATGAATATATTCACCGTCTAAAAATGGCGGAAGCCAAAAAGTTGCTTTTCAACACCTCATTACAAATTAAGGAAATTTCTAGTATGCTTCATTATAATGATCCGTTCTATTTTTCTCGTTTATTTAAAAAATATATGGGGATCGCACCCCAGCTTTGCCGGAATAACATTTAAATCGACATCATCCTACTAGAGTCCCAACAGCAATTGTTATAATTTGTATAATTGTTGTCGTTTTATAAGATATGTTGAAAATTATGGATTAATATTACATAAATACGTTAGTTCTTATTAACTATAGTGGATAAAATTCCAAATTTTAGTGATAAAACCTACTAAAAAAATAATAAATTTTTTGTAACTATTTTTCAAATGGAAGCGCAAACATGGGAAATGTCAACTTGTTATTGTGATTTTTCTCATGTATGATGCTTTTATCGAGCACAGTACAATCTTGCATTTTCCAAAAAACTGGAGAATAGGGTGGTGGGATGAAAATCAAACCAACTGCAGAAGACAAACTGATTGCGTATTACAGGTATTTTTCATTGTCCCTCACATCACTCATGTATCTTCTAGATCAGACGGGACCTTCCATAATTTATAAATCACTTATTATTGCTATACTTGTTATGTTTGCACAAACGTTCTCATTTTGTTATCGAAGGCTACGCAGCAGGCCGAAGACTCTCGTCCTGGCTGTTAGTATAGAGATGGTGGGAATTATCGCATTGACCTTGTTTACGGGTGGGTACGAAAGCTCTTTTAGGCTTTATGTGCTAAATCCTGTATTGATTGCTGCAGGCTCATTGTCCATTTATTTTGGATGGTCGTTGCTCTTAAGCTACATCAGTATTTTTGCGGTGCTCTGTTATTTTTTTATCAATTCTGCGAACAGAAATTTTCTGGAAATTGTATTTATAAATGGAAATCTGTTTCTAACACTGGTACTTACGGTTATAATAATGCAGATCGTTAATCGGATGAAGCGGCAACGTGAAGAATCGAATGCTCGCACGAAAGAGACGATGGAGCATATCAAATCCCTGTACCATATCGTGGAAACCTCAAGCCAACATGATTTCATGAATATCGGTCAAGTGATCACCGATTATGTTGTTAAGCTAACGAAGCTGGATAAGGCTTTGTTTTGGTTCGCCAAGAAAAGTGGAGAACCAGCTCCGCAGAGCAGGCAGACCGGCTGGCAGCAGGAAGAGGAACAGTTCCTATTCTCAGAACTGGGAAAACATGAGCATGAATGGAGATTGCAGCGAGAGCCTATTTTTAGAAATCTGCCGGGATTAGGAGATTTCCTGCTGATGCCTGTACGGATGAGCACCCGTTTTGTAGGGATGATTGGACTCAAGCTGGAGTCTACAGAGGGGCTGGAAGGCCGCAGATGGTATATTCAACAATTGATATTCTTATCTGAGCTAAGTGCGAATATTCTTGAAAGACATGAGCTTGGTGTGATCGAGAACCGGTTGATCATCACGAACGAACAGAACCGGATTGCGGATGAAATGCACGACAGTGTATCGCAGAGCCTTTTTGGTATTGTGTATGCGACGCATTCGCTGAAGGAATCGTGGAAGAGAATGTCAGATCATGAGCTAGAAGAACAAATTGAGCTTATTCATGATTCTGCTACAAAGGTTGCTAAAGAACTGCGGATCACGATCTACAGTCTTAGCTCCAAGAAGAGTGGCGGTCCTACTTGGTTGGGCATGGTAAGATCACATTTGAAGAGCTTATCCAGGTTAAATGATGTTGATATTGATTTAAAAATAACGGGCGATGATTTCAGTCTCCCTTATCCTTACCACAAAGCGCTTTTTCGGATTATCTCCGAAGCCACTGGTAATGCCATCAGGCATGGTGCTGCCAGTCGAGTGGATGTAGAACTGTCTCTAAAGCCGACTTGGATTCGATTATTGATTTGTGATAATGGTGTTGGTTTTGATACTGATTTGTTATGGATTGAATCTGAAGATAGTGTAAGCGGACTTGGCATGAAGAATATGCAATATTTGACCCAGTCGCTCGGCGGCGACTTTCAGTTGTCCAGTAATGAGAGCACAGGAACAAGAATTATGATTTCGATTCCTGTCGGTGTAGCTGAATTAAAGAATGCATAAACTTTAGGCGGGAGGTCGTTTCTGTGAAAATCGTCATTGTAGATGATCATCCTTTAGTTAGAAGAGGACTGGCATCTGTCATTTCAATGCAGCCGAATGTGCAGTTTGCAGGTGAGGCAACGAATGGCCAAGAAGCGCTTCTTGTGATTGAGGAGACGCAGCCTGATCTTGTATTGATTGATCTTAAGCTAGCAGATGAATCGGGATTGGATGTCATTAAGACAGCACGTGCTCGTGGTATCGTTAGTAAGTTCATTCTGTTGACGTCATCTGCGAGCAGAGAGGATTTCCTGAAGGCTGAAGAAGTACTGGTAGATGGATATGTACTGAAAGAGGCGTTGCCTGAGGAGTTACTGTTTGCTATCCAATTGGTGCATAAGGGAAGAAAGTATTACGATCCTGGTCTGATGGAAGATAAAATGCGCATGAGTGGAAGCAGCCCAACGGATGAATTGACACCCAAAGAAAAGGAAGTCCTGATCGAGCTGGGGCAGGGCGCATGCAACAGAGAAATTGCTTCACGTCTTTTCATTAGCGAATTTACGGTGAAAAAGCATGTCAGTCAGATTTTAGCAAAATTACAGGTGGCTGATCGTACACAGGCAGCGCTTTATGCAAATGCTGTCGGATTAACCAAATATGAAATGTCATACGAGTGAAAATTGAAATAATTCGTAAGCATTGTACATGAACACGGACAGGTTGTCCGTGTTTTTTTGTGCGTTAAAACTTAAATTAGCCCTATATATGGCACTAAAGTATACCTAATCCCCCTCTTAAGAGGTATAACGTCTTACTCCAAAGTGAAGAGGAAAGTGATGGTATGAGCCATGTGGCGAATGGTGTGGATTGATAGAATTAAAGCAACAACTGAAACTTTCATGAATGCTTTCAGAATGTAATTTTAGCGGAAGGAGGGTTACTGTGGAAAAGACGATTCTGGATTACATTAACCTGATTAAAAAAAGGTTTTGGCTCATCATGGTGTTCGTTTTGATCTCCTGTGCTACGACTTACTATGTTAGCAAAAACTTCGTTGAACCCGTCTATTCCGCTTCCGGACAGCTGCTTGTCAACAACATTGCCAAAGCTCCCGAGAGCAACAATCTTAACGATTTGAGCTTTAGCCTGAATTTAATTGAGAGTTACAAGGAAATTATGAAATCACCAACCATCATGAAAAGCGTAATAGAAAATCACCCGGAGTTTGGTCTCACGGCCGATGAACTAAGTCAGAAGCTTGAGATTAAAACTTCAGAGAAGAGTCAGGTGATCAACCTCAATGTTCAGGATGAAAGCTACACCAAAGCTGCCGGGATCGTAAATGCGGTATCGCAGACATTCATTCGTGAATTGCCGTCGCTGATGAGGGTAGACAATGTTACCTTGCTGACACCGGCCGATCCGACTGATGTTCCAGGGCCCTCGAACGGCGGGTTTGCGATGAATCTCATCATTAGCTTTGTTGTATCCCTTATGGCTGCCTTAGGAATTATTTTGCTGATGGAAACACTTAACGGCACATTAAGGTCTGAAAAGGAAGCGGAATATGACCTTGGTCTACCGGTAATTGCTTCGATCGCAACCATTCGCAAACGTGATTTGGGCAAGGCGGCAGGCGACACCAGAGTGAAGGAGGGTGCTTATGTTGCGGCTAAATAAGAGTCTGGTTACAGACGTTAATCCATCCTCGCATATCTCCGAATCGTTCCGATCACTGCGCACATATATACGTCAGCTTGAACTAGCGCAGGGCGGCGGAGGAAAAGTGCTGCTCTTTACATCAGCAGAAGCTGGGGCAGGCAAGACGACAATCTTGTCGAATCTCGCGGTTTCTTTCGTCCAGGACGGCAAGAAGGTAGCGGTGGTTGACTGCAATCTGAGACATCCCGGTCTTCATACCGTGTTTGAAGTAGAGGGGAGTGACGGGCTTGCGGCTTATTTAAGTGGGCAAGAGGAAGCAGATAACATCGCAGTCCTCGGAAACTTAGCCAATCTTTCAGTCATCCCGGCAGGAAAAACTCATGTTAGTCCGCCGGATTTGCTGGGGAACCCCAAAATGACCGCTTTGCTTGAGGAACTAAAAGAAAACTACGATCTGATCCTGCTGGATTCTCCTTCGGCAGTCGATTTCAGTGATGCTCGTATATTGGCACCTCAAGCGGACGGCGTGATTCTGGTGGCCAGATACGGAAAGTCCAAACGGGAATCGATTCGCAAAGCGAAGACGCTGCTTGAACAGACCGGCTCTAATCTAATCGGAATTGCCATGAACCAGGCGAAGTAAATGTTTATGCTTTCGAAGGAAGTTTTGCTTGAAGTCAAATTATTGAAGCTAATGCTCACAAAACTTAAGTTTATGCTTTCGAAGTGAGTTTTGTACGAAGTCAAATCATTGAAGCTAATGCTCACAAAACTTAAGTTTATGCTTTCGAAGTGAGTTTTGTACGAAGTCAAATCATTGAAGCTAATGCTCACAAAACTTTTAGGAGGTAAAGTGCGATGAAAAAGGTAAAAAAAGTAATCATACCCGCGGCAGGACTAGGTACGCGCTTTCTTCCTGCAACGAAAGCCATGCCTAAAGAAATGCTTCCGATTATCAATAAACCAACCATTCAATACATTGTTGAGGAGGCTATTGCTTCCGGTATTGAAGATATCATCATTGTTACTGGTAAAGGTAAAAGAGCCATTGAGGATCATTTTGACAATGCGTTTGAGCTGGAGTCTAGGCTTCTGGAAGATGGAAAGCTGGATCTGCTTAAAGAGGTTCAACGTTCAGCTAAGGTAGAAATTCACTATATCCGCCAGAAAGAACCGAAGGGTCTGGGGCATGCCGTATGGTGTGCAAGACGGTTTATCGGAGATGAGCCATTTGGTGTCATGTTAGGCGATGATATCGTCACAGGAGCCGTACCTTGCCTTAAGCAGCTGATCGATCAATATGAAGAAACACAAAACTCGGTTATCGGAGTTCAAGAGATTCCTGATGAATTCACGAATCGTTACGGTATTATTGAACCGGATTTGCAGGACGGTAAATTGTATCGGGTTAACAATTTTGTAGAGAAGCCGCCACTAGGTACGGCACCTTCCAATCTTGCGATCATGGGCCGGTATGTGTTTACGCCGAAGATCTTTAAGTATCTCGATTTGATGGAAGAAGGCGCTGGCGGAGAGATCCAGTTGACAGATGCCATTCAGAAGCTGAATCAGAGCGAACGGGTATATGCCTATAATTTTGACGGAACAAGATATGATGTCGGCGAGCGGCTTGGATATATTTTGACAACACTTGAATTTGCACTGCAAAGCGAAGATTTGCGCTATCCGGTGATGGATGCAATGGCGGAATGGCTGAATAAAATGGGACAAACCAGCTTGAGTAGTTAAGTTGAGTTCGCAAAATTTTAGATGAGGAGGATGAGCATGCAAAAACTGCCGGAAGACTACGAGGCGGTCCTGCCGAAACTTTACATGCTGCATACCGATGAGAGAAGGAAAGAAGCAGAGTCCTATTTGATAATGAAACGGATGATCGATATCTTTTTTTCCGCTCTTGGTCTTCTCGTGTTAATGCCATTATTTGTTGTCGTGGCGATTCTGATCAAGCTGGAGGATCCGAAAGGAAAGGTGTTCTTTCGGCAAAACCGGGTTGGGAAGAATGAAAAGCAATTCCCGATGTATAAGTTCAGATCCATGGTCAGTAACGCTGAGGAGTTAAAAGAAAACCTGATGGCCTATAACGAAGTGAGCGGTGCCATGTTCAAGATTAAGAACGATCCGCGGATCACACAAATAGGGAGATTCCTGCGCAAGACGAGCATCGATGAGCTACCTCAGCTGTGGAATGTGCTGATAGGTCAAATGAGTCTGGTCGGTCCTCGTCCTCCGCTGCCAGAAGAGGTGGCTCAGTATACGGATTATGACAAACAGCGTTTGACGGTTACTCCAGGTTGTACCGGATATTGGCAAGTAAATGCCCGAAACAGTGTCGGCTTCGACGAAATGGTACAGCTGGACTTAACCTACATCCATATTCGGAGCACCATGCTGGATCTAAAAATCATTGCTAAAACCGGACTGATGTTACTCGGTTCAAAAGATGCTTATTAATAATGTGGAAATTAGGTGAATGCCGATGCGTGAATACGGAGACGTTCCTAAGCTTTCCATTATCATCTGTACCTACAACAGAGCACCTTTATTGATCAAGACGCTTCAGTCACTTTTAAAGCTGGATCACTTAGAGCAGGCGGAGATCATTGTTGTGGATAATTGTTCCAAGGATGATACTGAAGCTTGCGTCAAAAAGTTTATAGGAAAGCATGGAGCTGATGTGGATATCCGCTACATGATGGAGCCGATGCAGGGGCTTTCAGCGGCTAGAAATACAGGAATTCTGGCTTCCAAATCGCCGCTGATTGCCTTTCTCGATGATGATGCCATACCTTGCCAGCGTTGGATAACAACGATTGTCAGTACTTTCGAGAGTAAACCGGAGGTCATGGCTATGGGAGGCAAAATCGCTCCGATATTTGAAAGTAAACGTCCGGACTGGTTGATTAAACCCTTTGAGCTTCCGTACACGATTGTTGATTTAGGTAGCCGGATTAAGGAATATCCCAAGCAACTTCATCCTTGTGGGGCCAATATGGCGATGCGGAAGCTCGTATTCGACATCAGTCTTTTTCCCCTAGATCTCGGAAGAAAGGGTGATTCTCTGCTCTCTGGTGAAGAGACCTGGTTATTCGGACAGATTCAAAAAGAAGGGCATTCCATCCTCTACCATCCGGAAATGGCGGTTGACCATTTCGTGCCGGCGGCCCGTTTGACGGAAGACTGGATTATGAGGCGCTATTATAGCCAAGGCATCTCTAACGCTATGAAAAGCGAAGGACTAAAAGGCAAGCTGCTTCTAGTGGGAAAGACAGCCGCTAAGCTCGTGTATATCCTGGCTGATTCTATCCTCTCAAGAAGTAAAGGAAGAAGGCTTTTGAATAAATGCAGGCTGGAGAGTATTCGTGGAACGCTTCATATGATTCTCAATCGGGAGAGGCATTCCGCAGCGGGGTGAGGGATTAACATGACAAATTTTGAGTGGGGCTCCAAATTAAATGTTTTGCCATACGGGATGCTCTATCTCATGTCGGCCCTGTTCTTTGGAACGGCGGTCATCTACCAGCCGATGATTGCGATAGCTGCCGTGCTTCTGATTATTTTGCTGGGAATCTCGATTTCACGGCCTGAACTGATCAGTTATTTCGTTCTAATCACGACGGCAATATCGATTAACTTTTTATATGATGGCAGCATGTTCGGAATGGAGATACTGTCCCTTTATAAATTGGTTATCGTGATGCTGCTTGTTCCTTGTATTCTGGTCAATGGCTTGCGGTTTCGTCTGAGTCACCCCTTGTGGGCAATGGTAGCGCTGCTGGTGATTACCTTTGGGTCTTCGATCTGGCTGCCGGAAATGACCTCATCCATTGCAGTTAAAGCTTTTATCGGTCTATCCATTCCATTCGTATTTTTATTAATCAACTGGAAAAAGAATGTAGCCGAGCTGCAAATCAAAATTATCTGTATGCTTCCCCTTGTTAGTGTAGTGGTTGGTTTGTTGCTGCAGCTTGCGCATGTTCATAATTTTCTCAACATCGAGTATACAGGCGCTGTACGGATTCAGGGGGCTAATATTCCTGCGCATTTAGCGATGCTGGCCTTTATGGGAGTAGCGATTCCATTTATAGAGGTGAAGCGGAATCCGCAGCAAGCACGCTTTTTCTATATCATGTTAGTTCTAAATTTCTTTATCTTGATTGGAACAGGAACAAGAGGGCCTATATTGGCACTTGGACTTACCGTTCTCTATTACTTCTATGATATTCTCCGCCAATATTTGAAGGGCAGAACCTATCTGCTAATTCCGTTGATGGGTGCATTTTTCCTGATTATGGTCGCCGTTTTCTGGCAGCTCGATAATTTTGAGAAACGTTCCTTTGAGAGACAGACAGATACGGCTGTTGATTTATCAGGAAGGTCAGAGGCATGGGAGTATTTCTTAAACAAGGCTGCGGACTCTCCTTGGTCTGGTAGAGGGCTTGGAGCAGTGACGGTAGCAAATGATGGAACATTGTATAAGGGTTTTGTAGTTCCGCACAACGAGTATATCCGCTTTTACTTCGATGGGGGATATATTGGCGCTATTCTGTTGATGTTCTCTTTATTGGCTGTATTTATTCTGGTGTACAGAGCATTGGCTCCGCCGATCAAACCTTATTATCTGTTATTTCTTGCAGCGTTTTTAATCTACTCATTCTCCGATAACACGCTGTCGACGGTCCAATTTATTATTCCGTTCTGTTGGTACCTGAACTGCCTGTATCGATCTTCACAGCCAACCGATTCCCCACAAAAAGAAGTGATACGATGAGTCAAGTGAATATGTTCGATGTCAATTTTGATAACTATGATTTCATGGATTTGCTTGATTACATTGATAAAACCATTCAGGAGAGGAATCAGTCTTATATCCTCACTTGCAATGTAGATCATGTGATCAAGCTTCGTAAGGATAAAGAATTTCAAACGGTATATTCGAAGGCAGGCGCAGTTGTTGCTGACGGAATGCCACTGATCTGGGCATCCAAAATGCTAGGCAAGCCGCTTAAGCAGAAGGTATCCGGCGCGGATCTATTTAATCGATTGGGCAACGCCTTTGAGCAAAGGAAGTACCGGCTGTTCTTCTTAGGCTCAGCTGAAGGCGTGGCGGAACGGGCAGCGATGAATTTGAAAACAGCACATCCCGGAATAAATGTGGTTGGCTGTTATTCTCCATCCTATGGATTCGAGCACAATGAGGAGGAGAATGAACGCATTATAGAAATGCTGACAGAGTGCCAGCCAGATATCGTGTTTGTTGGTGTAGGAGCACCTAAGCAGGAAAAGTGGATTTACCGCCACTATACCTCTTATCAAGCTCCGATATCGATCGGAGTGGGAGCGACCTTTGATTTTCTGTCAGGCTCAGTGAAACGAGCGCCTAGCTTCATGCAAAAAACAGGGTTCGAATGGTTCTGGCGGCTTAGCCAGGAGCCAGGCCGGCTCTGGAAAAGATATCTTGTGGACGATGCACAATTTCTACTTTTATTACTTAAGGAACTGCGTAAGCGGGATAAGGTGAAGGAAGGAGGCTTGGAATGAGTGTATTTACGCCCCCATCACTTAGGTTCATCAAGACAGTTGGATTAATAGGGGGGACTGCTGCTGTAGGTGTCTCTCTTCCGCTGATCATCGGCTTCTCCAGTGCGATGCTGAGTTCATCGAACAGTCTGCAGGGAGCCATTCTCTCAGCCATCCTATTCCCAGCTTTCTTGTTAGCCATACTTAGACCGAAAATGCTGGTTGCTTATACCTTGCTAATCTGGGCCGTAGCTCCAGAGCTGCGCCGCATTGCTGACTGGTCAGAAGGAGTGTATCACTCTGTATCCTTGCTGAGCTTAGCTCCCTTGTTAACCGGTGTAACCTTGATCATTCCGCTGCTGAAGGAGATTCATAATATTCAAAAAGCCTCCACGCGGATCATGTTAATGTTCGCAGTTGCGCTGGGTTATGGTGCTTTAATCGGTTTGGCTAAGAATGGCATGGGCTCAGTTTATGACTTAGCGAATTATATTGTGCCACTGCTGTTATTGCCGTACTTTGCCGTCACGAAGTTCAAGCCGAAGGATATCGATCGACTGCTTACCGCTTTTGCCAATATTGCAGTCCTAGTTGCCATTTACGGGATTGTTCAGTATTTGACGGTGCCACCTTGGGATGTGTTCTGGATGAAACATGCGGATATGATGTCCATCGGAAATCCATATCCATTGGAAATCCGAGTGTTCTCTACGCTGAATTCGCCCGGACCGGCTGCAACCTTCTTAGCGTTTGCTTTAGTTCCGATGATACTGGAGAAAAAATGGCGGGGAACATTGCGCTGGATCGGCGTTCTGCTAGTTGTAATCTGCCTGCTGACTACTTTGGTACGTGCGGCATGGCTGATACTCCTGGTGATGCTGCTCATGTATATTGGAACCTCTCCTTCTAAGGGAAAGTGGAAAACCTTGATCCAATTAGTTTTTGTGGCTGCTGCGTTGTTCTGGGTTGTGCCGAAGTTGCCTGGTGCCGAAGGACTGGTTGCTCGGGTAGAGACACTTTCTTCTGTTCAAGAAGATCACTCTTATAATGAACGGCTAAGCTTATGGCAAAACATGCTGCCGATGGTTGCCGCCAATCCAGTAGGTCAGGGAATTGGTAGTGTAGGCCAAGGGACTAAGCTTGGTAATGACGGCGAGCTTGGAGAGTACGGAATTATGGATAACGGAGTTATCGCTTTACTGCTTACCTTTGGTGTTCTGGGTGCTGTTTTCTTCTTCGGAGCTTTAGGCGCAGTTGTCAAACAGATATTCGCTAGAGTAATCAGCAGGGACCAATTGCAGCCCTACGCCCGACTTGCGTTAGCTACTTGGACCGGTGCGATTGTCAGTCTAGTTTCAGATAATGGGTTTCCCGGACTCAAGGGATACTTAATCTGGATGCTGATCGGTCTTGGCCTCAGCGCAAGGGAGATTACTCAAAGTAGAAGGAAGGGAACACCGTATGCAGCAGTTGAATGCAAAATCTCTCCCCGCTAGAACAATCTGGTCATCTTTTAGACTGTTCGCCAAGAGCAAGGACAACAGCTCGGCAGCCGTAAAAACTATGTTTGTCAGTGTCATGATCCTATTGATTAACATGTTAACTGGTGTACTGACCGCACGTTATCTTGGACCGACAGGTCGTGGGGAACAGACGGCAATGATTAACTGGTCACAGTTTCTGGCGTTTAGCATGAGCTTTGGCATTCCTTCAGCTCTCATCTATAACGCTAAGAAAAATCCGGAGGATGCCGGAGTGCTTTATCGTATGGCATTGCTGCTCGGTACCATTTTTGGAGTCATAGCGATGATTATAGGTATCGTGGTCTTGCCTTATTGGCTGAAATCCTTCAGTCCGGAGGTCGTGACCTTTGCTCAGTGGTCTATGATTCTGTGTCCGATTATAGTGATCTCTCAAATTAACAATGCAGCTTTTCAATTCAGAGGCGAATACAAGAGGTTTAATTGGATTCGCTATCTAGTGCCGTTGCTTACACTGACGATGATCGGGATATTGATCGCGCTGGATCAGATGAATCCATTTACAACTGCAGTTGCCTATCTTCTTCCGGGAGCTCCGCTGTTTATCGGAATGACGATTTCCTTGCTTCGTACCTATAAGGTGAAGATGAGAGGGGCCTATCAGAATTTAAAAAGATTGTTTACTTACGGGCTTGGTTCCTACGGCAATGACTTGCTTGGCAATTTCTCTACCTATATCGATCAGATCGTAATTGCCGGTTTGTTAAGACCTGCTGATTTGGGGCTGTATGTAGTGGCTGTGAGTCTATCACGAATGGTTAATTTTTTCTCAAGCTCAATTACGATCGTGTTGTTTCCTAAGGCTTCTGAGCTGTCCAAAGAACAGGCAGTTGAGTTAACATTCAAAGCCTTCCGAATAAGTACGACCTTCACCATGCTTGGCGGAGTATTCCTGATGCTCTTAGCCCCTTTAGTAATTCCGTTGATGTACGGCAAAGACTTCAATGCGGCATTAACCGTGTTTCGCTTATTGCTCCTTGAAGTGACCATTAGCGGAGGGACGATCATTCTGGCGCAGGCCTTTATGGCGTTAGGCAAGCCAAAAGTGGTTTCGATGCTTCAAGGTTTCGGCTTACTTTTGGTTATCCCAATGTTGTTCCTGCTCATCCCTAAATTTGGCTTACTCGGAGCAGGGATAGCGATGTTGTCATCAGCAATCCTGCGATTTTTCTTCATTGTTCTCAATATAAAGTACACCTTAAAAGTTAAACTTCCGCGGTTGCTCATTACCCGGGAGGACATTCAGTGGATGAAGACGACGATGAATTCTTACATTCGCAAGAAACCTATGGATATGAATGGATAATGCGAAAGATAAAGGAGGAAACCTTCATGGATTCAGTAAAAAGCGTGGTAGGCGGCCAAGGCAATTATCCAATATCGGCTGTCATCATCGCTCAGGATGACGAAGTTCGAATATCTAAGGCCATACAATCCTGCAGGTTATTCGCCGACGAGGTGGTTGTGATTGACGGAGGCAGCAAAGACGGGACAGTACAGCTTTCTGAAAGCTTGAATTGTCGTGTATACGTCAACCCTTGGCCCGGATATGCGAAACAGAGGGAGTTCGGAGTAGAACGCGCGGTTCATGATTGGGTCTTCCTTATTGATACTGACGAAGTGGTCAGCGACGAGTTGGCCGCGAGTATTCTTGAACTGAAACCGGGGCTTATGGATCAATCGGTTGCCTATTCTATCTACCGGATTGGCGATTTTATGGGCAGATGGCTGGATCGTGGCGAATATCTAGTGCGCCTTTACAACCGCAAAGCGTATGGAATTCGAAATAGCTTGGTGCACGAGATGCCCGAGGTCTCTGAAGAGCGAACCATACGTTTGACAGGAACCCTCTGGCATTATGGTTACCGCAGTATTAACGATCATGTGGCACGTTTCAATAAGTACACTGACTTGGAAGCTGAAAGTGCGTATGCCAAGGGCAAACGATTTCGGGTCAGTCATCTGCTGTTAAGACCACCAGCCCGTTTCCTGCAAAAGTATTTCTTACACGGGTTGTTCAAGAAGGGAATGTCAGGTTTCGGAGTATCCGTATTCTGGGTCATGTATGAATTCATGGTCGGCTTCAAGCATTACGAATTAATTAGATCGGGAAAGCTGACTCAGCACAATGCGAAGACGAGTCAGACCGAGAAGGAGAATAAAGGAGAGAGAAGCTATGCCGTACAGTGACGGATTGAACATTATGACGACAGGCCTTAGCTGGCCGTCGCTACAGCCGGGTGGGCTTAACACGTATTTCAAATCCGTTTGCGAGCAACTCTCCTCACGTAATCGGGTGCATGCGCTGATTTGCAGTCAAGAGACGCCTGCTACCCCTGAGGAATTGATTATTCACAATGCCGGAGATCCAAAAGATGGAATCTGGAAACGTAAGGATGCTTTCCAGCGTAAGGCGGCCGATCTGATGGGAGAGGGCAGTGGCCGTATAGATATTTTATACACTCACTTTGCTCCTTATGGTATTGGTCCAGCCCTGGAAGCAAAGAAACGTGGGATTCCTGTAGTGATGACTTTTCATGGCCCATGGAATGAAGAAATGAAAATCGAAGGCCAAGGCATTAAGCACCGGGTCAAAACAACCATCGCCAAATCCATTGAACATAGAGCCTATAAGCTTGCGGATAAGTTCATCGTGCTTAGTGAGACGTTCCGCGATATTCTCCATAAGCTGCACGGAGTGCCACTACACAAAATTATTGTGATTCCAGGCGCAGCTAATGTGGAACGTTTTATTCCCGCTACGAATCGATTGGCGATTCGCCGGACCTTGAATTTACCTGAGGGAGCAACAACCGTGCTGACTGTCCGGCGTTTGGTCAATCGGATGGGACTACTCCAGCTGCTTGAAGCCTGGAAGCAAGTTGCGGAGCGATTCCCAAATGCAATTCTGCTGATTGGTGGTAAAGGGCCGTTGCGGGGGGAACTGGAAGAAAAAATCGCCGACTATGGCTTAAGCAACAAGGTAAGACTGCTAGGCTACATTCCTGATCATGAACTAGCCTCTTATTATCAGGCAGCGGACATGTTCGTGGTTCCCTCACAGGCATTGGAGGGCTTTGGTTTGATTACCGTTGAAGCCTTATCTTCAGGATTGCCAGTGATGGCTACACCGATTGGCGGCAATAAGGAAATTTTGCAAGGCTTCCGGCCGGAGCTGCTATTTAAGAGTTCAAGTAGCGACCACATGGCTGAAGGCATGATCCATATGCTTAGCAATCGAAAACTGCTTCCGAGCCGGGATGAATGTAGGGAGCATGTACTGGAGAGATATACCTGGGAGCATGTTACGGATCAAGTAGAATCCGTGTTCCTACAAGCTTTAGGAGAGGAGGTGACCACGTAATGCTTAGAGTGGCTTATATAGATCACACTGCTAAATGGAGTGGTGGAGAAGTTGCCCTGTTTAACATCCTTACCCATATTGGAGAACAGATCGATCCCCTGGTAATCCTGGCTGAGGATGGTGCCCTGGCTGAACGGCTACGTGAAAAAGGAATGGATGTCCGTATTATTCCGCTGGATGAGAGCATCAGAAGTCGTGGTAGAAATGCAGTCAACTTGGGAGCACCTGCTGCAGCCTTCAAGCTGTTGGCTTATGGCCGCAAGCTTGCGCCGCTTTTAAAAGCGGAGAAGGTAGATTGCGTGCACACCAATTCCCTGAAATCTGCATTATACGGAGCCATCGCTGCAAAAATAGCGGGCGTTCCATTGATCTGGCACATCCGGGATCATATTGGAGCTCCTTATTTAAAGCCAATCGTTGCCAAAGGAATTCGTTTGCTGTCGCGTCTGCTCCCCAATGGAGTCATCGCAAATTCACATTCTACGCTGAATGCTTTGGAGCTGCCGCGTTCGAAAAAAACGCTGGTCGTATACTCCGCTTTCGCTAAAGCGATTGGTAATGGGATCGGTATGCGGGACCAGAAGGATTTTAACGTACTGCTAGTTGGTCGATTGGCGCATTGGAAAGGTCAGCATATTGTGCTGGAAGCCGCAAAAAGCTTTAAGAACGAACCTCGTGTGAAATTCTGGCTGGCCGGAGACGCTCTGTTTGGAGAAGAGGCTTATAAGCAGGAATTGCTGCAAAAGATAAAAAACGACGAGCTTACTAATGTAAGCATGCTAGGGCATGTGGATGATATTCAAGGCCTTATGAATACTGCTGATTTACTGATTCACACTTCGGTAACTCCTGAGCCTTTTGGCCAAGTTATCGTTGAAGGAATGGCAGCGGGATTGCCGGTGATCGCCTCCAATGAAGGCGGGCCGGTAGAAATTGTAGTTCAAGGTGAGACAGGGCTACTGATAGAGCCTGGTGACGCGGCGATACTGGCAGACTCCATTAAATGGATGCTGGATCACCCAGAGGAAAGACGGCGGATGGCGGACAATGGGATGAAACGAGTGAAAGAGCATTTTGTTATCGAGAATACGGTCAAGGACATCGTTGACTACTATAAAGGTTTGTTGGCGGGCACCTGACAGATGATGATATGACGCGGTAATTCTGAAGATGATGCTCCATAAAACTTTGAGGATGATTCACATGAAAATTGCGATAGCGCACGATTACTTAATCCAAATGGGCGGCGCGGAAAGAGTGGTGGAAGTCTTTCATCACATGTATCCCGAGGCTCCAATCTACACAACGGTTTTTAACGGAAGCCGCCTTACTGACAATCTCAAAGATGCGGATATCCGTGCCTCCTGGCTGCAAAAGATTCCGGGGGTAAAGACCAATTTTAAAGGGGTGCTGCCACTTTATCCAATGGCCATCCGTGATTTGGACTTTCGCGGTTTCGATATCGTCCTGAGTTCCAGCAGTGCTTTTATGAAAAGTATTCAAGTTCCTAAACATACGTTTCATCTTTGTTACTGCCATACGCCTATGCGCTTCGCATGGGATTATGACACCTACATGGAACGTCAGTCGAATTCCGGGCTGTTCAAAAAAATGCTTAAGGTATACATGCAGCAGCTCAAAACGTGGGACCAACGGACTTCCAAAAATGTGAATCAGTTCGTAGCCAATTCTTCAGTAGTGAAGACGAGAATTCAGAATTATTATCACCGGGATGCAGATGTCATATTTCCACCGATTAATACAGCCCGGTTTACAAGCTCTTCTACCATTGGTGACTACTATTTAATTGTCTCCCGGCTTGTTTCCTACAAGCGGATTGATCTGGCAGTAGAGGCTTTCAATCGTAACGGTCTTAAGCTTTATATCGTAGGGGATGGACCGGATCGCAAGCGTCTCGAAGGCATGGCTAAGGATAATGTATCGTTTCTGGGCCGGCTAGAAGATGAACAAGTAACTGGAATGATGGCACAGTGTAGAGCATTTATTTTTCCAGGAGAAGAGGACTTTGGAATTACACCGCTGGAAGCGAACGCTGCAGGAAGACCGGTAATTGCTTATCAAGCAGGTGGGGCACTAGATACTATTATTCCTTATGTAAATGGTGTGTTCTTTCAGCATCAAGAAGTGGAGGATCTACTTAAGGCTATTTATGAAGTAGAGTCCTACGCTTGGGATATCGATCAAATTATGGAGCATGCACGTAAATTCGATGAGCAGGCGTTTATGGTTAAGTTCAAGCAGTATGTTGAGCAGGCGTACGTCAATTTTCTAAAAGGAGGATGATTATATGAAGCTGACAGTAATCGGTACTGGGTATGTGGGTCTTGTATCTGGCGTGTGCTTTGCACTGGGCGGACATCATGTCATCTGTGTGGATAAGGACGAGGAAAAGATTAAGAAGCTGAAACAGATGGAATCGCCCATCTATGAGCCGGGAATCGAGGAACTGATTGAACTGAATCTTCGTGAGGAACGGTTATCTTTTTCTGCAGATCTTCAAGCGTCGGTGCGCCGTTCAGATATTATCATTCTTGCTGTAGGTACGCCATCATTGCCTAACGGTGAAGCAGACTTAACCTACATTGAGGGTGCAGCCGCTGAAATCGCCAAAGCGATGGAAGGGCACAAAATTATAATGACTAAATCTACAGTTCCAGTAGGAACAAATGAAAAAATCTCTCAAATGATCTCTAAGTATACCCAACATTCTTTTGATATCGTGTCTGCACCTGAGTTTTTACGTGAAGGGTCAGCGATTCGCGATACGCTCCATCCTGATAGAATTATCATTGGCCTTGATAATCCAGAGCTGGAACCAACAATGCGCGAGCTTCATAAGGGTTTCACAGAAAATGTATTTGTAACAGATATACGCAGTGCTGAAATGATCAAATATGCTTCGAATGCATTTTTGGCCACGAAGATCTCCTTTATTAATGAGATCGCCAATATTTGTGAAAAAGTGGGAGCTGATGTAACCGAGGTAGCACAAGGAATGGGTATGGACCAAAGAATCGGGTCATCCTTCCTGCAGGCTGGTATCGGTTATGGAGGCTCCTGTTTCCCGAAAGACACTAATGCGCTCATTCAAATTGCGGGCAACGTCGATTACGAATTCAAATTATTGAAATCTGTAGTCGAAGTGAACAAGGGACAACGGTTTATGATCATCTCCAAGCTGCATGAATCACTTGGCAGCCTGCGCGGTTCGACAATTGGGATATGGGGGCTTGCTTTTAAGCCTAACACTGATGATGTCCGCGAAGCTCCAGCCAGAGAGATTGTTGAGGCACTGGTGGCTGAAGGGGCAACAGTCAAGCTATATGATCCAATCGCAGCTACAAATTTCAGGCAGCAATACGATCATCCGCAGCTTCGCTGGTGCAATCTGCCAGAGGAGGCGGCTGAGGGCAGCGATGCCGTATGCCTCTTGACCGATTGGAGCCTACTGAAGGACATTGATCTGCATCAGCTGTCGAAAAGCATGCGCAATGGGGTGCTGATCGATGGACGCAACGTGTATTCCAAGGAGCAAATCGAGGGTACCGGCCTCGTTTATCATTCTGTCGGCCGCCCGCAGATGGGTGGATTGAGCGGTTATTCTGCTAGTGTGGCTGGAGCAGTTTAATGATTTGTGTTAAGTGTCAGTCGCAACTGCGGTGAATGTTTGGACTTCCAGCCGCTGTTGTCTGCAGATTTCCTGATTTTAACCGCTGATAGCGGTAGAAATCCGCAGACAAAGGCGGACGCTATCGCTCTTACAGTTCCAAAATTCCCCTCCGCCACTTCGTTCCCTTATTTTAAGGTTCTAAGCAATTTATAAAGTTAGGTACTCTGATTATATACCGCAGTAGCAGTAGCATTTGTAGTTGTAGTTGTCATTGTCTCTGTCTCTGTGGTGGCAATTAGTCTTGCTCTTGTAGTTGCAGTTGTTCTTGCAGTTGCAGCTGCCTCCCCCGGAGCAGAAGCAAATCTTTAGAAAAACGTGCTTGCTTCCGGCTGGTACAGTCCGGTACGCACGGATCAAGTATTAAGAAGAAGTTGGTTAGGTGAAGAACGGAAAGGGAATTTGGAACTGTAGAAACGGAGTGTTCGCCCGAAAGATTTCCGTAGGAAAGCTAGCTTCGAAAGCATATGCTATCCTCGGATTTCTACCGCGAGAAGCGGTTCAATCAGGAAATCTGAGGATAACAGCGATCGGAAGTCCAAAATCCCTTGGAGTGGTTTCTACCTAACAAATTTTTTTAGTGCATCCGCTCGAAATAAGGCTAAGTGGAAGCTGACGTTTTGATAACAATTCAAATATGCTCGATTTCCATAATTCAAGGAGGGTTCATTCTATGAAAATGGTACTTCTATCAGGCGGTTCAGGTAAACGGTTATGGCCGTTGTCCAACGACTCACGTTCAAAGCAATTTCTAAAGGTACTTGAAAGCCCTCAAGGTGAACCAGAATCCATGGTACAACGTGTCTGGAGACAGCTGGAGGAAGCAGGGATGGCAGAATCATCTTATCTGGCCACCGGCCGCGGCCAAGTAGAAATGATACAAAGCCAACTGGGAAGTCATGTGCCGATTATCGTTGAACCGGAGCGTCGGGATACTTTTCCGGCTATCGCCTTAACAGCTACCTATCTTTATTCAGTGGCAGGTGTTTCTCCAGCGGAGACGGTAGCAATATTGCCTGTTGACCCTTATGTAGAAGCATCCTTTTTCGATACCATAGCTATGCTTGAGGAGACCATGCTGGAAAGTGGAGCAAATCTGGCTCTAATGGGTGTTGTTCCTGAACATGCCTCAGAGAAATACGGATATATTATTCCTACCACCGAAGAGGCGGGGGAAAATGGTTTTATGAAGGTGAGTCACTTTCAAGAGAAACCAGACCGCATACAAGCAGAACAGCTCATCGAACAAAATGCCTTGTGGAATTGCGGAGTGTTTGCCTTCCGCTTAGGGTACTTGTTAGATATTTTGCAGCGTAAAGGGTTGCCTTTAGGATATGAAGAATTGCAGAAGCAGTATAAGCTATTGTCTTCCATCAGCTTTGATTATGAAGTGGTGGAGAAAGAAGAACATATTGTGGTGCAGCCGTATGATGGATTCTGGAAGGATCTTGGAACGTGGAATACGCTGACAGAGGAAATGAGCAGCAAGCATGTAGGAAAAGGTTTTGTGACGGCGGATTCTGAGGGGACTTGCTTGATTAATGAGCTGGACATTCCGATAACGGTAATTGGTGCGAAGGATCTGATCATTGCGGCTAGCCCGGATGGAATTCTAGTTACCCATAAAGCTGAGAGCCCACGGATTAAAGAAGTGCTGAAGACCTTTGAACAAAGACCGATGTACGAGGAACGCCGTTGGGGTCATTACAAAGTTATTGATTATGTGAAATATGATGAAGGCAATGAAGTGCTGACCAAACGGATTTTTATATCCGAGGGGAATAATATCAGCTATCAATTACATCGCAAGCGTAGTGAAATTTGGACAATCGTCAGCGGCGAAGCTAGTATTGTGCTGAATGAGAAAAAACATAATGTGAAGGCTGGGGACGTGGTACGTATACCGGAAGGAACGAAGCACGCGATCCTTGCTTTGACGGATGTTGAGTTTATAGAGGTACAGACGGGGTCTGAATTAGTAGAAGAAGATAACATACGTATTACTTTAGACTGGAATGATATAGAACTACAACAATTCATTTCATAGGTCTAACCTATCTATTTAACCAATTCAAATTTTCTTGAAACAGGTAAATTGACTCAATTATCAAAAAAAGTCATAAAAACACTAAATATATCATTAATTGTCGTCGATACTTACGGTAAGAGAGATTATTTCTCTTAAATTGAAAAGGCAAACCTATCGAAAGGTAGGGACGCAAAGCTATAGGGCCTTCGAAAGAGTGGCAGCCTGGCTACCGAAAGGGAGATTATTTTGAAAGCTTACCGTACGTATCGATTGTTTGGTGCATTTCTGTCACTCGTCCTGTTTCTGACTGCACTTCCGCTTGCTGTTGGAATTTCGCCGTCTGTTGTCATAGCTGCTTCAAATTCTGGAACGCCAGTTACCCCAGGTGCCTCACCTGAAGCCGTAAAGCTGCTTAACTATTTTTACTCGATCTCAGGAAAAGGTATTATTGCCGGTCAACATGACTATTTAGAAAGTCCAGATGAAATTAACAATATGCTGAAGGGAACCAGCGGACAATATGCGGCTCTTCACGGTTATGAAATGGGTGCGATCAGTGGCCAGTCCGAAGCAACGATGGCTTGGCAACGTCAAAATGTGGTGAATAGCGCCATCAACTGGAATAAAGCGGGCGGGATCGTAGCTATGACTTTTCATGCTAACCTGCCGGGCACCTCTTATGACTGGGATAATGTGAAAAAAACACTTAGCCAGAGTGAGTTCGATAGTTACGTTACACCGGGTACCAAGCAATATAACAATCTGATCGCTGAGCTTGATAAGGTGGCCGTCTCTTTAAAAAGCTTGCGCGATGCCAATGTTCCGGTGCTTTGGAGACCCTATCATGAAATGAACGGGAACTGGTTCTGGTGGGGGAAGAAAAATAACTTTTCTACACTATGGAATATTATGTATGACCGTTTTGTTAACGTTCATAAATTAAATAATTTGTTATGGGTATGGAGTCCGAATGCTCCCAATGTTTGGTCAGATCCTTATGCGCTAACTTATCCAGGTGCTGATAAAGTAGATATTCTGGCAGCAGATATATACGAAAATGATTACCAGCAAAAATACTATGACAGCTTATTGAGTCTAGCCGCAGGCAAACCGATTGCGATCGGGGAAAATGGTGAAATGCCTAATCTGGAGAAGCTTCAGCAATCGCAAAGTAAATGGACGTATATGATGAGCTGGGGAAAAATGCTTTACGAGAATAACAGTGCAGACACAATCAAAACATTTATGAATAGCAACTATACCCTGACCAGAGATAAATTAAATACTGGTCTGGCACCGACACCTAGCGCCGCACCAGCGCCGGCACCTTCTGAAGAAGAGGGGGAGGCAGCAATTCCTCTCGCGAAGGGGCTTGCAGGAGAGTATTACAACAACATGCAATTGTCGGGAGCAGCAGCTCTTAACAGAACTGATGCAATAATCGATTTCAATTGGCGGCAAGGCTCCCCGGATGCCGCCCTCGGGATTGATCGGTTCTCCATACGTTGGAGCGGTAAAATTAAGCCATTATATAATGAGCAATATACATTTTACACTACCTCAGATGATGGTATCCGTGTCTGGGTGAATGGGGAATCCGTGATTGATAGTTGGACTAAGCAAAGTGGTACTGAGCGTAAGGGCACTATAACGCTGAAGGCTGGCCAGCTATATGATATCAAGGTGGAGTATTACGAGAATGAAGGCGATGCGAGAGTCCGCTTGATGTGGGAAAGTGCTAGTCAAGCTAAAGAGACAGTTCCAGCAAGTGCACTTTTTCTTCCGGATGTCTCCTGATTGATGAAAATTAAAGGTCGATCCTTAGTGGCTCTGCGTTATTGCAGAGCTACTAAGCTATAGTCCTCATTAGGTCAGAAGACGATTGTCCGATAACAGGTATGTTTTTAACACCTGTGGAGGCAGTACAGCTACCGAAAGGAGGATTTATTTGCGTAAATATTATAAGAAAAACAGATTGTTGTTTACTATGTTACCGGTCTTTATTATTTTTTCCTTGCTGCCTTGGGGAGAGGTTAAAAGTCTTCCGAAGGCTATGAGTGTTTCTTCCTCCCTACCTCCAGCTATACCAAGTAATCCTTCGGCTTCTGAAGAAGCCAAGCAACTGCTAAGTAATTTGGTAAATCTACGTGGCAAAGGGATCTTGTCCGGCCAGCATGATTATCTAGAAAGTCCAGATGAACTGGTTCATAAGCTGAAGAATACTTCGGGACAAAATGCTGTTCTACATGGTTATGAATTAGGGGCGATTAATAATCAATCCGAAGAGACGATCGCAGAACAGCGGCAAGCTGTTATAGACAGTGCAATTGAATGGCATCAAGAGGGTGGCATTGTAGCGATGACCTTCCATCAGAGCTTACCGGGAACCTCTCCAGAGTGGTCCAATGTAAACAGAAGTCTCAGTCAAGAGAAATTTAATGCTTATGTTACACCTGGGACAGCTCAGTATAAGAGGCTAATCTCAGATCTAGACGAGGTTGCTGGATATTTGGGTCAGCTGCGTGATGCCGGAGTTCCGGTCTTATGGCGACCTTACCATGAAATGAATGGTGGTTGGTTTTGGTGGGGGAAAAAGGACAATTTTTCAGAGCTGTGGAGTATTGTCTATGATCGTTTTGTAAACACACACAAGCTAAATAATCTACTGTGGGTGTGGAATCCGAATGCGCCGAATGAATGGTCAGATCCATATGCTGCATATTATCCCGGTGGGGATAAACTCGATGTTCTGGCTGCGGATATCTACAATAACGATTATAAACAGTCCTACTATGAGGATCTGCTCGCATTGGCCGAGGGTAAACCTATCGGAATCGGGGAGAGTGGGCAACTGCCGAACCCGGATATATTAACTGAGAAACAAAATAAATGGGTCTATATGATGACCTGGGGAAAATTACTGACAGAAAATAATACGCTACAGTCAATTAAAAGCTTTATGAAAGACTCGTTTATAGTATCAAGAGAGGACTATGTTCTCACAACAGGAGATCCTTCGATAGCACCCGTAACTCCGGTAACCCTAACGGGTTTAACTGGAGAATACTATAACAATACTGATTTAGAGGGAGAAGCGGTACTTATCCGCAATGACCGTAAGATTGATTTTAATTGGCATGGTGGGTCTCCTGCCTCAGAGATAAATGAAGATCACTTTTCTGTACGCTGGAAAGGGAAACTCAAACCCAAATTCAGTGAAAAATATACGATTTCGGCATCCTCTGATGATGGAGTCCGTGTCTGGATTTACGGAAAGCTGATCATCGACAATTGGAAAAATCAAAGTGCAACCCTTCATAAAGGAAGTATCCCACTCACAGCCGGAACGCTTTATGATATCCAAATTGAATATTATGAGAATGAAGGAGATGCCAATCTTCGTTTGCTATGGGAGAGTTCCAGCCAGAAGCAGCAGGTAATTCCACAAGGGGCATTGTTCCTTCCTTAATCTAATGAAATGATAGGGTAAGACATTCCGGAAGAAAGAGAGGACCTATGGATGGGAATAACGAGGAGAATATCTAATAGAAAAAATAAGATATCTGCAAACAAACCATTACTGTTATTACTAAAATTCGCCGCATTAACCGTCTTGTTTCTGTTGTCTGTCTCTGTCTTCGGAACGAATAGGACAAACGATTATAAGGTAGGTGCCAATATACCGAGACTATCTGCAGGAACTGATGCTGCAGCAGAAATACCGGATGGTACTGTGATCTGGAATCTGGGACAACATGATGGCTCAGCAGCTGAATTCGCTGCGAGTGGCACTTCTGGCAGCAAGAAGGAATTTAATGTTACTTCTTCGGTGCTCAAATCATCGGCTCTTCAGAGCTTGCCTGCAGGCTTGAATGGAAAGACCCAGCCGGAATTAACGATCACCTATCAGCTAAATAAGATCCCGGAGAATGGGGTCTTATTTAGCGTAGGTATTCTGGATGCTTATAAATCCGTGCCGCAAATGAGTGTGTTCTCCAATCATCAATTGTCGGGGATCATTCAAATTGCGGGCGTTGCTGGCACAGAAAGCGAATATAACTTTCAAAAGACCTATGAATTATATATTCCCAAGGAGCAATTGAAGATAGGAACGAATGAATTGAAGCTGCAAACGGTTCGCTGTTTATATTGCAGTGACAAAGAAGACGAATATTCCTGGTGGACTTGGGATAATCTCCGTTTAGAATCTCTTAACGCTCCAATTTCTGAGCCTATCCATGGCAGCTATACACTGACGGGAACAGTAGTGAATAATAAACAATTTTATTTCGATGAAGGTGCAGTTACGCACTTGCCTTATGTTATCAAATGGCTAGGGATGGCTTATAGCGGGAATGTGATGCGTACTAGCTGTGCCAGTGATGTCGGGAGATCCTGCTCGGATATGATGGAATATTACAAGGTATTGCAGGATTACAACATGCAGGCGGTTGCTTTGTATTTGCATACTGGTGATATTAAGCTTAAGGCAGATGGATCGTTGCCTGCTGACGCGGAGAAAAAGCTGACAGATTATTTTGAGCAATATAGCCCCTATTTTCAATATTATGAGGTAGATAATGAGCCGGGATTATTCAATCGTTCTAAGGCAGTGAACCTGGCGATTGCGGACTGGCTGAATAAAAAGGGCAAGCAAATCGCGCCCCATTTACAAACTGTTGCTCCGGGCTGGGCATATTGGCCGAGCTACAGTGAGGATTCTTGCGGTAATCAGAAGGGAACTGGGAAGGAATGTGGAGATCCGGATGGCTGGGAACGTGATCCAGAGCAACGTATGGAGCTGGAGAAGGTTACGGATTTGACCAATGGACATTCCTACGGCGACTCTTATATTTTTAGTAATGGAGGAAGCTTTACTGAGAATTTGAAGACCTTCACTGGTGCAGACAATGGACTCGGCAAAAAAATGCTGACCACTGAATTTGGTACCTCGGACAGTCATGTGGATGCCTATCAATACGGGGCAACGGAGCGGACAGCGGCTGTATTCGACCGGATCATGCGTGCACATATTGGTTATGCGGATATGTTTGTGCAGCATGCTGCTTTTTTTAAGGATTTCAGTTTATTCAAATACGGGTTTAATTTAGAAGAGCATGATCCGGCGACCACAGAGATTTATTATACAAAAGAAAATGAGGATTCACGTGTCAGCATCATGAGAAGGCTCAGTCTTGCCTATGCTACACATGGAGCTCCGCTAACTTATCAAATTGCCAACAAAGATGTGTTAGCCGACAAGCTGGTATATGTTCGGGCCGTGGATACTTCTACATTGAAGCCTCTTGCGGGAAGCGGAGCGACCTCAAATAAGGTGCTGGTTAATTTCGTTAACTTTGAGTCAACTCCACAAACTGTGAGTGTAAATGTGACTATGCCGAAAAACGGGGTGTATGAAGGGGAACGTTTTGGAAACGGGGATACGTATGAAAAAGCAAGAAGTTATGTAACAGGTAAAAAGGCTACTCCTACGTTAACCTTTACGGAGACCCTTGCTCCAGGAGAGGCTGTGCAGTATATTTTGCAGCCTTCCTCTGAAGTAAAGCCGTCGGCACCTAAAGGATTCAAAGCCGCAGCAACAAAAGGTTTAGCTGTAAAATTAAATTGGTTGGAGGCACCAGGAGCAAGCTATGAGCTGCTTCGCGCTGAAGGTAGCGGCGGGGAAATGAAGGTGGTGGCCACCGATGTGAAGCTTACAGAATATACGGATCATAATTTACGTGAAGGGACGTTATATACCTACGCGGTAAGGGTATCCGGCTCTAATTTACTGTCCGATAAAGTTCAGATTACAGCCACCGGACTGGTTCCTCTGGATCGTACTAAATGGAAGGTATCCTCAAATGTGAATACGGCAGCATCAGCTCCTAGTCTGGCTATCGATGGGGATCGGCGCACGCGCTGGGATACGGGAAAACATCAGGTATCCGGAGAGTATTTTCAGATTGATCTGGGTGAAGCACATGAAATTGAAAGAATAGATTTGGATAGCACGTTATCACCGTTTGATTATCCAAGAGACTATGTAGTCTATATTTCTGACGATGCTCAAAACTGGAAAAAACTCACGTCTGGAAAAGGTACGAAAGAGCTTACTAAGATATCCTTTTCTAAAGTGAAGACGAGGTATGTCAAAATTGTACAGAACGGAGCCGGCGGGAATTATTGGTCTATTCAAGAGCTACAGGTGTACTCCAGAGAATAAGCAATTATTTGAATTTATATAACTGTTAATAGAGCATACTAAATAACCTCAGCGGGATCCTTCTCCCGCTGAGGTTATTTTTGTGCTTTAAATAAAATGGAGGCCTGACATATAAGGTAAAGGGATTGCCTCAGATTCCCCTGAGGAATCAGAGGTGCGAAGCGGGCTCGCTGGATCAAACAGCAGCGAGATCAGCTCCTTGTCGTCCACGGACGACAAGTCGAGGCTACGCTTGCGGCATACTTCCGTCTGCCGCAAAAGCGCTTCCCGGTCTGCGATGCAGACCGTCCCGCTGTTCGCGCCGGCGCTTAAGGAGGCGCCGGCGTCCCGCAGAAGCGCGAGCAGGCTGCGCTCCTGCCACGGCACAGGCACTTGCAGCGTGCCAACGCCGCTGCACAGAGCCGCCTTGGCCAGCAACGCCGCTACCGCTTGCGGCTGGCCGGCCCATTCCACCGCCGTCGCTGGGCTCGGCGCCGGCACATCCGCCGCGGGCACAGCCATCGCGGCGAACCCCTCGATGCTGCCGTCCCGCACGGCTACGAGTGTGCGCTGGGACAAGCCCAGCACACCCGCGTAAGCCTCGGCACCCAGCAGCAGCGCCAGCTCACCCGGACTGTACACCTGTCCGGCTTCGCGTTCATTCAGCAGCCGGTTGACGGCGAAGAAGTCGCCCGGCTGCATGGGCCGCAGCGTCCATTCTTCCCCTGCTGCGGCAGCAAGTGCGTGAGCCGAGCTTGCGTTCAGCTCGGCAAATTGCGTACCGCCGAACGGTACGCATCCCGCTCGGGTATACAGCGAGCGGTCACCCGAGACAAAGATAAGCGATGCGCCGGCATTCGCAGCATGGGTCTGGCATAGCTGTAGAAGCTGACCGGCTAGTCCCTGGCCGCGATAAGCAGGATCTGTGCAAACCGCGCCGATGGAGAACACGTTCAGGAAAGCTTCTCCAGTGCAGATCGTGGAGGGCACCAATCCCATAAAAGCAGCGATGTTACCGTCCTCGGCAACGGCTGCATAAGAGTGAGTGTAACCAGGGCTAAAAATCAGCGGAAACAGCTCTTTCATAGAAGTGTCTCCAGCTTTACGAAAGATGGAATGGGCTAGAAGAGCGGCTTGCTCCAGCTCCGCAGGTTTAATTAATCTCAATTGCATATACAGTCAGCCTCCTTATATGTAAATACGAGTAGGGTAGAAAGGAATTATTTTAAGTATAAGCCCCAGCGGATGAAATCTTCAATCCTGCTTATATTATTCAATGTCTCAAAAGGAGGTGGATAAGGGTAATAACGTACATAAATAAGGAAGCTTATATTTTAAGCTAGAAGCGAAAGGGAAGTGAATAAACGGTGACCCAACTTGCAGATAATATCATATTATTGCTGGCAGCTCTCTTACTTGTAGGTGTGTTTTCCACCAAATTCTCCACTAAATTTGGAATGCCAGCTCTAGTGCTTTTCCTTGCTGCGGGGATGGTACTGAGTCAATTTATCTTTTTTAACAATGCTTCCTTAACACAAATGGCTGGGATTTTTGCGCTGGTTGTTATCTTGTTCGAAGGTGGGATGCAGACCAGTATTAAGGATATCAAGCCTATTATTCGGCCGGCATTATCCTTATCCACGGTAGGCGTATTGTTAACGACAGCTATCGTTGGGGTGTTCGCTAAGCTGATTCTTGAGGTGTCATGGGCAGAAAGTTTTCTGTTCGGAGCTATCGTGGGTTCGACTGATGCGGCTGCGGTCTTTTCGGTATTAGGCGGTAAGAATATTGACAAACGACTGACCTCGACACTCGAAGCGGAATCAGGCAGCAACGATCCTATGGCGGTATTTTTGACAGTATCGCTGATCGAATGGATTCAGCATCCGGATATGGCGATATGGGGACTTGTGCTGTCCTTTATATGGGAGATGGCAGTTGGTTTGGTGATAGGGATTGTACTTGGTAAAGTCGCAGTATATCTTATCAATCGAATTAACCTGGATTCTACGGGACTTTACCCGGTATTGGCAATTGGATTTGCTGTCCTAACCTACGGCTTATCTGCACTCGTTCATAGCAGCGGCTTGCTGGCTGTCTATGTAATGGGTCTTACCCTTGGCAATTCCGAGCTGATGTATCATCGAACCATTATGAATTTTAGTCATGGCTTTGCTTGGATGATGCAAATATTTATGTTTATATTGCTGGGTCTACTGGTATTTCCACAGGAGCTGGCAGAGGTGGCTTGGCAAGGTATATTGCTGTCCGTCATTCTGATGGTTGTGGCAAGGCCAATAGGAGTGTTTATAAGCTTGCTCTTTTCCAGATTCTCTATTCGTGAAAAAACACTAATTTCTTGGGCCGGCCTGCGCGGAGCCGTTCCAATTGTGCTGGCAACCTATCCGCTGCTAGCTAATCTTCCCCACGGCCGACTGTTCTTTAATGTAGTATTCTTCGTCGTGCTGACCTCAGCAGTGATTCAAGGAACAAGCATTTCACCGCTGGCTTCCCGGTTGAAGCTGGTGGGGCAAGAGGATTCAGCACAGCCATCACTGATGGAGCTGGTCGCCCTTGGCAAGACGGATTCCGAGTTCAACCACATAGGAATTGAACCTTACATGCCCATTGCCGGGCAGAAAATCTCCGATATCGGACTGCCAGATGATATCTTATTTACTGCTATTATCCGGAATAAAAGCATTGTCACCCCCCATGGCAGTACCGTCATTGAGCCAGGGGATACTGTATATGTCTTAAGTCCAAAGAGCAAACGCGATGAGATGAGGGCTTTTTTCCGGAGTCAGAAAGGGAAGACGGCGGAGGAAAATATATCTTTGATTTAAGTCTAGAAAGAGGACGTTATCCAGAGTGTGACAGAGATAATAGGCGTTATAACAAAAGTTATGCTAGAATCGGCAACATGCAAATCTTCAGAGTGGTTGCAAAAAGCAAAAGGATGTGTTAAATTGTATATAGATTTAGAACGAGTCTAAATACAATATAATAAATTAACCATAGGAGGTTTTATTAATGACTACACAACTAAAGAGCCAAACTGAACTGCACGCTGCTTTGAACCGCCAGACCGCGAACTGGTTCCTGCTTGGGGTAAAGCTTCATCATTATCACTGGTATGTTAGCGGATCCCAATTCTTCACGCTGCATGAGAAGTTTGAAGAACTCTACAATGAAGCTGCTGGTTATGCAGATGATTTGGCTGAGCGCCTGCTTGCTATTGGTGGACAACCTGCCTCCTCTATGAAACAATATCTGGAGCTTTCCGATTTACAGGAAGCTCGTGGCGGCGAAGATGCCAAGGGTATGGTAATGGAGCTGGTTAGAGACTTTACAACTGTTTCTAAAGAACTGCAGGCTGCGATTGCTACTGCAGAAGAACTGGCTGATCAACCCACTGCGGATCTGCTGATTGGTATTAGAAGCAGCATTGAGAAACATGCTTGGATGTTGAATGCTTTTATCGCCTAAGACAACATTCTTATAAAGGATAGAACCACAAAGAGCGCCTGCGTATAGGATACGCATGGCGCTCTTTGTTTTGTTGTTTTACTGCTGAACACAACTATTTAATAAACACACCCCCGAAGGGAACTACCTCGCGTAGAAATCGTTTAACAATTCCATCATCGTTGTTATCTCTTTCGAATCGGCGGTTCTGACGTCCTGCCTGAAACAGCACAGGCCCGTGACCTGTCATCTTCCAGTGATAGCTCATATGCTGGCTAGCCAAATGGTTGCCGTAAACGGTGAGCTCCAGCTTGGCATTCTCAGGGTAGGCAATAATGCTGCCTGCATCGACATAAAGGGGGTTGGTCGGGTGCAGTACAGCTTCACAGACCGTACCCTCCGTCAGTATGCCAATCATGCCATTGCCCGAGAATTTCACTTTTACAATGTCCCGTGTAACGAGCACATTCTTCATGCTTAGCACTCGGGTCTCCAGTGAAATACCTATACTGTAGAAGAAGAGATGCTTAAAGTCGTACAGCAGATCGCTTTTGCCATCGAGCTGCAGGATTTTTATGCGATAGCCTGGTGGAAGGGCGGCGACGAAATGGCAAGGACCTGCCATATCGGAACGAATCAACTTTCGCTTGCGGTATATGCCCTTCACATCCATAAATCTGTCCGCTCGTCCTGAGGAAGGACCTTGATAAGCGATAATTTGTTGTGGATGGAGTACATGAACCTCTTCCTTCTCCTCAAGGGAGAAGGCTACGGCTTGTCCGCTTCCACTGTCGCTTTCATCTTGGATATCGATGTTCATAGTTCATCTCCCTCATGCTGTGACTGTGATCTTCAATGAATACGTAAGACTAACGCAGACGGTCGCCTTTTCGCGAACGGTAAAGCATGCTGAAACGAATAAAACGGATCAGTATAAAATAACCTAGGATTAGTCCAATCCCTGTAAAAATAGTCACTTTGATTTTATGATAATATTCTTCGCGTGCCGTCCGGTCATTTTTTAATTCATCAACCATCTGCGTTAGTTGGCGATTCTGCTCTTGTAGGCTTTCGTTCTGTATCCGGTAAGCTTCTATCTCCTGCGTGGTATTCGCGAGCTTATCCTTTGCCTGCTGAAGCTCTTCAGCGGTTTGCTGAAAACCTTCCTTTAATTCATTCACTTCGTTTGGCAGCTCGGAGAAATTTTTAACTCCATTATAGATATCACTGAATATATTAGCTTTTGCTACAGGAGCTGGCAGGCATACAGTAAGCGTCAGCAAGAACAGGAGCGAATATAACAGCTGTAGATATGCTCGGGATTTATGTTGCTTCATCTATATAATCACCACCCAATTTAGGCTTGTAGTTCTTTTATTTTAACACAGCTTGACAGCTTCTGACAGCGTACGCCATGGGACTGGTAATGCTTATAATGAAAGTAATTTTTACCTCCTTAAGGTTTTCGTTTACTCATTATTAAACACGATCAGTCCGTGATTATCTCGATTGAGAAGAGGTACTATTTATCGTATACTTTGGACGAAAGGGGCTGCTGTCGATTGAACAAATGGCTTAAAACAATATTGCTTCTGATCGGATCTGCTTTTTTGACTAGATTGATCCCATTTTCATCTTTGTTTCGGAATTTAGACACGATGATTCATGAATTTGGTCATGCTCTGATGACCTTACTACTGTCGGGTAGTGTGCTGAGGATTGAATTATACGCAGATCATAGCGGTGTAACCTATTCAGCTATTCAAGAAGGGGGCAAGGCAATATTAGTTTCCCTCTCGGGTTATTTGCTAGCCTCCTTATTTGCACTTCTGCTCTTCTATTTATACAGTAAGGGACGCCATGATTGGGGCCTTATCTTAGCTACGGGTGTGGCGTTGATTATGCTCCTGCTATACGTGCGAGGAAGCTTTGGCATGATGTGGTTGGGCGGATTTATTGCGCTAAATATTCTAATGCTGGTGGTTTGGAAGAAGGCCAGCAAATATTATTATTTGTTATTGGCCTTTTTAACCTTGGAGGAGTCTGTAATGGGAAGTTTATTTCTGGTATACGCGGCTGCTGTATCACCGTCCCGTGCAGGAGATGCCAGCAATCTGGCAAGAATGACTCCCATACCCGCTATATTTTGGGCTACACTGTTTTTTATATTTTCTCTGTTGTGTGCCAAATGGGCACTGGGACTATTTTTCAAGCGAGAGCGAATGCAGACTAAATTAGGGAGTCGATGAGAAAAAAACATAAAATTTTCGTCATAAATAGACAAAAGGAGTTGTTTTTACAAGAGTCAGTCTACTAAGCATGTAGAATGACTCTTTTTTTGTCGATAATATAGAACCGAACATACATTCCATGACATGGAGTTGTCCGCCATTATTGGTACATTAATAGAAGACCCAAAAAAAGAAAGAGGTGGAAATAATGATAGAAAGTATTCATCCCGTATTCACATGGAGTCAAAATCGTATTTTTGCAGGCGGCAATCGTAAGGTTATTTTGCTTGTCGAATGGAAAGGGAGTATACCTGCAGAGCACAGCCGACCCAGCAGTTATAAAGTGGTTGCGCGTGAAATTGAGCTGCGGGTTTGGCTTGAACCCCATGTAACTTTTAAGCGTTCGTATGGGTGTGAGTTTGAAGTCGGTGAAGGCAGATCGCTACTTCTTAAGCTTGGCAAAATAAAAACGGGGCAACGAAAGTTTATTGCTTTGGAATTCAATATCTCTACTACTATTGCAGGTAGATATGAAGCTCTTTCCTTACAGTGGAAATATAAAAAGCCAACCGTAGAGCGTGTTCAAGAGCTTCCAGTAAAGGTTCTTGAGCTAGAATACACGCATCATACTCAGGTTCTGAGTGAAACCTGCTGCTTTCACGTAGAGAAACATCTGGAATTGTTAAAAACAGCTGAAACGATTGAGGAGGCAACCACGTTGCAAAATGAAGGACAACATAGTCAAGCTCATGAAAAGCTTTGCCGTCACGCAGATAAATTACTATTACTAGCCGTGCGTTCTGGAGATCCTTTACTACTTAAAGAGGCCGAAATGTTGTATAAACAGATTGGATTCGAGTATCAGAAGCGGGGGAAAACTGCTACTGGAAATTGATATAGGACATACAACTAGAAGATGCATATTGACGAAAAAAGACCTATACATAAATTTGTTTTGTCAGCGGGTTCGGCGGAAAATAATCAGAAGAATTGTAATATAAAATGTGGTAACATAGTAAAAAAGTTCTATCACACTATTACTTTTTTTCATAAAATAATGGGTCTATTTAACCATAAATCAAGGGGAACTGAATATGACAGACCGATTAATCCGACTGATGCGCATTATTACACTTGTTCAAGCCAAGCCAGGGATATTAGCCCGTGAATTGGCGGAACGCTGCGGCAACAGCGAGAGAACGATATACCGGGATATGGACGCGCTTAGCGCCATGCATATTCCTATAACCCACCTTGGACATGGAAAAGGCTATGCTTTTATTGGCAATTTTGCACTTTATCCTTTGGATTGGTCGGAAGAAGAGGCGTCTGCGTTTTCGCAACTACGCTATATTATGGAAGATATTAAACCCGTTCTGCCTATCGATTTTGAAGGCGCTTATGAAAAAGTAGTTGCAGCTGAATACAAGCGAAAGGCGGAGCGGGAAGAAACGATAGAACGTGCAAGAAGAGAAGCAGGTACAAGCTGGTTGGAAAGAAGCGGTGCACAGATGGAGCATCAATCTTTTTTAACACCTATATTGGAGGCTTTATTAAAGCAGAGGAGTATTCAAGCGAATTATTGTGAGAATGCGGTGGAGGAGAAAGAAATAACCATTGATCCTTATTGTTTAGTCCCACTGGAAAATCGTTATCATCTCATTGGATTTTGCCATCATCAGGGTGTTATTCGTACATATCATATCAACGATTTTTCAAACGTGAAGCCACTAAACCGCTGCTTCTCAAAGGAATCATTTGATTTGCAAGCTTTTATGAAGCAAAAATGGTCACTTGACCGCGATAGTTTGCAGGTAGAGTTTAAAGTGAAATTTTCGGAGCGAATCATGGAAGGGCTAAAGAGAGAGGATCTGCCCTATAAGCCGAATAAAGTAGACCGTCAAGCTCGGTGTTGTTATTTTAAAGTCGCGTTGGAACAAGATATTGCGTTTGTCCGCTGGATTAAGAGATTCGAAGAGGATGCTGAAATCATAGAGCCGTTATATTATCGTGAAGTGCTCAGGCAGCAGTTGGAGAAATGGATATCACAATATAAATAAGATGGATTCTCACCTTCAAATGAAATATTCGTTTACATATATTGTTACAAATCAAAAATTATAGAATATTTCTCTTGTTTGGTGAGTCTTTTTATAATATCATCATACATTAAATAACATAATTATAATTTATAGGGTTATTTCTATCCTCGAATTTGACCTTTGTTCAATTTTATATAGAAGAAAAGTATTCTTAAGATTCATTTGATTCTTAAAAATGAATATATTAATCCGGGTGAGGTTCCTGGGGGAGTGGATTATCCATTATGTTGAATGTACTGGGCTTTAACGTGAAGAATTAATATCATTCGTGTTAGGTGTCTTTGCAGCCCTATTTAGGGGTGTCAGAGGCATCTTTTTTGTGTGCAAAAAGCCAAAATCATCGTTGTATATTGTCTAATTATAACAATATATAACTAAACATATACAAACACAACTGTACTTATAGAAAAACGAAAAACTGTATGCTAGAATAGCATCTAAATATATACATACGAAATTGGGAGGAATGGAAATGTTTAAGAAATGGGCACTCTCCGTGATGGGGATATTGGCAATCCTTCTGGTTGTGAATTTATCTGCAGGTTCAGGTGTAGAGGTGCAAGCAGCCACCAAGAAGACCGAAATTATTGTTTCCGCAGCGGCTAGTTTGCAAGACAGCCTGGATAAGATTGCTCTCCTTTATGAAAAGAAACATCCCGATATTGATTTGGTTTTTAATTATGCAGCATCCGGCACTCTGCAAAAGCAGATTGAGCAAGGGGCCCCGGCGGACCTGTTCTTCTCTGCAGGTGATAAACAGATGAATGCACTGGTGGAAGGTGGACTTGTCTCCGATCATAAGGTTCTGCTTAAGAATCAATTGGTTGTAGTTGTACCCTCAGATTCAAAGGTTAAATTAACTACGATTACTCAGCTTACGGATAAAGCTTTTAAGAAGGTCGCAGTGGGACAGCCTGAATCTGTGCCGGCGGGTCAATATGCGCAGCAATCGCTGACAGCGAAAAAGGTATGGGATCCGCTGCAAAGCAAACTCGTATTCGCCAAGGATGTGCGTCAGGTTCTCTCTTATGTAGAAACAGGAAATGCCGATGCCGGTTTTGTCTATAAGACAGATGCGCTTACTTCAAAGAAAACTAAAATCGCTTTGACGGTTGGTCCACATGTACACAAAGCCATTAATTATCCGGCAGGCATCGTGAAGAGCTCGAAGAATCAAAAGGCAGCTAAGGAGTTGTATAGTTACCTTCAGAGCAAGGAAGCTAATGATATCTTTGTAAGTTATGGCTTCCTGCTTCCTTAAATAGAAATTAAGAGTAGAAGCGGGTGGAATAAGGTTGGAAATAAACTGGACTGATTTCTTCGCCCCGGTATGGCTTTCCGTAAAAATATCTGTGATTACCAGCATTATTGTATTCATTTTGGCAACAGCTGCTGCGAAGGCCATGGCAGGCCGGAAGTTTCCCGGCCACAGCTTGGTAGAGACTATAATGCTGCTTCCGCTCGTTTTGCCGCCGACGGTCGTAGGATTTGTGCTTTTAGTTATTTTAGGCCGACGAAGCTGGATCGGCAGATGGTATGAACAGATGACGGAGCAGACGATCCTGTTCACATGGGGGGCGGCTGTTATCGCCGCTGTAGTCGTAGCTTTTCCACTCGTATACCGCACAGTGAAGGCGGGTTTCGAAGGGATAGAAGCAGATCTTGAAGATGCAGCGCGGGCACAAGGGGCAAGTGAACTGCAGGTACTGCGCTATGTCACGCTGCCGCTTGCGGGCCGGTCGCTGGCAGCCGGTTATGTTCTTGGCTTTGCCCGCGGTCTTGGGGAGTTTGGCGCTACCATCATGGTAGCTGGCAATATTCCGGGCCGTACGCAAACCTTACCCACAGCGATCTATGTTGCGGTAGATGGAGGCAATATGACGCTCGCGTGGATGTGGGTATGCTCAATTATTGTTATTTCAGCCGCTATGCTGATGTTTGTGAATCGGCGTTCTTAAAAAAACACCAGACAGCGATTCTCCGGTTATGGGAGAGTTGCTGTCTGGTGTTTTGGGTTTGAAGCGGGCGGTGGAGCAGATGCTGAGCAAGTGGAAACCCGGCGACTTTGATGTCAGCTTTTAGCGCCGCCAAATTTTGATGGAGTCTGTGAGGTTAACTGCATTCTATACAGTTATTCGGTCTGCATAAGGGAACGTTCTAACTTTAATTGTATTCTATACAACTAAAACGCGAAAAATCACCTATGAGGTAGTAAATCAAAAGAAATAGGTGTACCAAATACAGTTATATCTAATTTGCTAGTTGTTCGAAGTTATATAGTTGTACGAAATGCAGTTAAACGCTTCTGCAGATTGCTTCCTTCTTCTGTCTGCGACCATTAAGTCTCATAAATTATCGTACCAGTTTCCGTGAGATCATATCCGTGAATGGATCCAAGCTCACTCTGGAAGGCTGGTGAACGCAAAATATCAATCACGGCAGCGATCCATTGCTCATGCTCCGGTTTTTTTATCATCACCAGGTCGTAGCACTCCTGAATCATAGGAATAAAATCAACGCCGTCGACAATCTTGGCGGCTTTCTCGGTGCCGATGGCTACATCAGCTTCTCCCCGGGCCACTTTACCGGCAACTGCCAAATGGCTGTTCTCCTCGTTCATATAGCCTGATAGGCTGGCTGCTGGAATGCCATGCAATCGAAGCTGTTCATCCAATAATACGCGTGCACCTGAGCCTCGTTCTCTATTGATCAGCGTGAGTCCATCCTGCTCTAAGTGAGACCATTCCTGAATACCTCTGGGATTCCCTTTTTGTACGTATAAACCAGCACTTCGGGTTAGCAGGCGAACTACAACATAAGAACATCCGACGAGTATTTTACGGATATAGGGTAGGTTGTATTCTCCAGTATCCCCGTCGAGTAAATGTGTGCTGACAATGTCCGATTCCCCTTTATACATGGCAATCAGGCTGTCTAGACTCCCGGCATAAGAACGAAGAGGACGTTCAGTAGGCAGAGCCCGTTCTAAATAGGTAGCTAGAATATCCAGTGACATATCCTGACCTGTAATCACCAAGCTGTGTCCTACAGCTTTAAGGTGAGGAGATTGTGCTGGATTTGTACCGGAAAAGGCCAAGGGGATTGCTGGTGGAGTCTGGCCCATTATAGTAGTAGGGTTAGCGGTAGACACCCCACTCCGTGTATTTTGTTTGTAGGCTTCCAAATCGGATTGATCCACGCGCATTTGTTTTCCTACACGGTAGGAGGGGAGCTCCCCTTTTTTAATTAGATCATATACTTTTAATTTTGATATTTTTAATAAGCGGGCAATTTCCTCTGTCGTATAGGATGTATTATCGGACATCACAAAAGCCTCCAGAACTTCATATTAGGACAAGACTACCCTATTTTGAAGTCCTGTGCAATTAGGCTATTGTTGTTTCCCAGCCTGTTGTGTACTGGATAATTTGATCAACTCAGAGACAGTGACAAATCGAAAGCCTTTCTTTTCTAATTCGGGCAAAATAATTTTAAGCGCTTCTCTAGTTTGTGACTGCCCGTGCACATGATCATGAAACAGAACGATGTCTCCATTACGTGCATTTCGAATGACCTTGTTCGAAATACTGTATACCCCTGGGCGATTCCAGTCACGTGTATCTTGATGCCAGGACCATAATATGGGCTTCAAGCCCATATTGTTAGACAGATCTACTAAGGTCTCGTCATACATGCCGCCTGGTGGTCTGAACAGTGAACTATGTTTACCGGAGACTTTTATAATCTCTTCTTCGGTCAATTTTAGCTCCTGCTCAAATTGGGCTTCATTAATAGGTCTTTTAAAATAAACGTGATTGTAGGTATGGTTAGCTAATTCATGCCCCTCAGCAATCACTCGTTTCGCTACCTCTGGATAGGCTGCAATTCTTTTTCCTATCGCAAAAAAGGTGCATTTCGCATGGTATTGATTCAATACCTTTAAGATTTGATCGGTTTCAGTAGGGTCAGGACCGTCATCGAACGTCAATGCAATCACTTTTTGGTTAGTATGTACTTCCCAAATCATGTCTCCTCTTTTTTCGTAGTAGTCGCGGTTTTTGCTTGGACTGCCTAGAGCAGAGTTCGTGAAGCATAAAAAGAGTGTAAGGGTGATCATCATAATTTTGCTGCGAGTTTTCATCATTTCACCTGTTTTTTTTATTTTATAGTGCTCCTTTTGGGGGTCGGTATATTCATAGTTTAAGTTTTGTAAAGACAACCAGTCTTTTTTCGTGCTCTTTCTTCTTTCTACTATACCTTCATGTACAGGTTATGAGATTCATTTTGGCTTCTGATGATTACATAGTTATCGACATGCCCGTTTATAATTAAATTAGCTTTTGTATTTTGATGTGAAAATAGTTATGAAAATGCCTTATAATGAAGTACTATATACAGACATTTGGTTAGGGGTGGGAATATGACACTTATTGAAAAAAGAGAACACCGGCAATATCCGGAGATTACCCGCCTTGAAACGTCGAGAGCTGCTTATGAGCGTGATTATTCACGCCTGATTCATTCGCCTACTTTCCGTAGGCTACAAGGTAAATCACAAGTATTCGGAGCAGGGACGGGTGATTATTACCGTACGCGTCTGACTCACTCACTTGAAGTTGCGCAGATTGCCCGTGAGGCGGCGAAAAGTCTGCTGCGATCGTATCCAGAAGTGGAAACCACTAAGGCGGAGAATCCGGGTCTTGTTATCGATCCAGAGGTAGTGGAATGCGCAGCTATCGCTCATGATTTTGGCCATCCTCCCTTTGGACATAAAGGGGAAGAAGTGCTGGATAATATTTTGGAACAGCTTATTGAAAAGAAAACTAACGAAGCTGCGCTGCAATCAGGCGCAACGGGTGTGGATCGGCTGCTGATCCATGAGCAGATGAAGCAACGTTATGAGCATTTCGAAGGCAATGCCCACAATTATCGGCTGATTATGTTTCTGGAGAAGCGTGAAAATATTGATGGCCTAAATCTGTCGGATGCTGTGCTGCTAGGCATAAATAAGTATCCTTTTCCCGGCACCTCGCTGAAGAAGGGGATGTACCTGAACGAATGGGGATATATTTCGGAGATCCGCAAAGAGTGGGGAATACCAGCAGGTAAGAAAACGTTGGAGGCTCAGCTTATGGACCTTTGTGACGATATCGCTTATTCTGCACATGATCTGGAGGATGGGATTAAAGCCGGAAAGATTGAAGTGCATGAACACTTTATGCATGATTCTTATATCCAACGGTTAATCGTGGAGAAAATCACCACGCTCGAGGATTTCTTCTGGAAGGGCTGGGAAGAGGAAGGCATTCGCGCGAAGGTCGAGGAAGTGCTCAGTTCATTTCTTCGGGTTTGGAAGGAAAAAATGCCAACCTGTGAAAACGACTATTCCCGCACTCGACGTGAAGTTAAGGCTTATTGGGTAAGTACCTTTGTCGCAAGCTTGGGAGTGATCCAAGATGGAGACTGGAAGAAGGTCACCTTTATAAAGGAAGGAAAAGAAGATGAAGATATGCTGCGGACCGTCAGTGTGTTGAAAAGCTTCGCATGGGTCACTATGATCCGTGATTTGCGTGTGCAGCGGCTGCAGAAACGTAGTGAGTGGATTTTGCGCCGACTATGGGGAGCATTTCTGGATCCACAGACCTCTAAAGCCATTATTCCATCGGATTGGCTGCAGCGCTTTGAGAAAGATCAGAAGCAGGCAAAGCCGATTTGGACTTGGGAGCATATGGTGATTGATTATATCGCAGGGATGACTGATGCTTTTGCAGAGAAAATATATAATGAGCTGTACGGACTGAAAGTCGGCTCGATTTATGATTTGGATTAGAGGCTCTTAGACAAGTAGTCCCTGCTGTTCATTTAGGATGATCTAAATGAACAGCAGGGGCTATTTTTATAAGGGTTATTGATTTAAATACCACTCATATGCAGTTTTTTCAAGCTTAACCACAAATTCTTCTTTCCCGTCTATATAAGCTCCAATATCCTCTGGGAATTGTTTGGCAAGAGTATCTTTTAAATCTCCGTACTGTTTAACCGCCTCCGGATATGATCGAAGGTAGTCTCTTACAGCCAGATGACGACCGATATCTATCTTATTATCCATTTGGAAGACATGAACATGATGGGTTCTGCTATTTCCGCCTTTTCTGAAATATCTTCTGCCACTGATACCGAACTCACCCATACATTCATAACCAAGTGCTGTCATTTGCTGGTTGAACTCATCTACAGCTTCGATATTTCGTACTACTGGCATTATATCTATGATTGGTTTCGCTTTGAGTCCGGAAACAGAAGTGCTGCCAATGTGGTGAATATCAACGAGGGCATCAGCAAAGATATCTTTAATCTTCTGAGCTTCTTCGTTGAACATTAGACTCCATTGTTCGTTAAATTCTGTGACCGTGACCTTCATTGCACTAACCCTCTCTTTATGGATAACTTTGGATTTTCTTATTATAGAACAGATGTTCTTGTTTTGTAAAGCTTATTATTAATATTGCCGGTCATAATCAACAAGATTTAGAGAAGGTGTGCCTGATGATAAGTAAGACTTCACATTTTGGGTAAAAATATTAACGATCCGGTCAGCGTATTGATCTGTAATTCCAGCGGAGTGTGGAGTGATAATAACCTGCTCCATAGACCAAAGCGGATGATCCTGCGGAAGGGGTTCGGTCTCAAAAACATCCAACCCAGCACCACGGAGTTGTCCGCGATTCAATGCGTCGATCAGCGCCTCTGTATCGGTAGTTGCGCCCCGGCCAATGTTAATGTAATAGGAGCCTTCTTTAAACGCGGAGAAGCTGGTGGCATTAAATAAATGCTTGGTCTCATCGGTAATAGGAAGGGTATTGATGATGAAATCGCCTTGACTTACAGCTTCGGATAAACGATCTGTTGTATAGATTTGATCAAAGTCTGCGACTGGCTTACCGGAACGGCTGACACCGATAGTCTTCATCCGGAAGGCTTTAGCAATTCTGGCGGTTTCACTGCCGATCGCTCCAGTTCCAGCTATTACGGCTGTTTTACCGAACAGCTCGCTTTCACTGCCATCAGATTTCCAAATACGGTTCTGCTGATTGCGTACAGCTGTATGCAAATTACGGGTGAAGAGAAGTATGAATCCGAAGATTACCGCAGAAATAGGTTCGGCATGAACCCCGCTCCCACTGGTGAGCAGGATTCCTTGTTGCTTAAGACGATCGAGAGGAAGCTTCTCAATACCAGCAGACCAGGACTGAACCCAGCGAAGGGAGGACTCGGGGCGAAGGAGTGTATCCGAAATACCTTTTGCCCAGCCAATTACAATTTCTGCTTCTGCAAGCAGCTGCAAATCCGGATTTTTTGCGTCTCCTTGTGTAAATGTATAGCCTGGGGCAGCCGCTTTGATCCTTTCCTGCTGCTGAGATGTAAGTGGTTGTAGACATACTATAGACTTAGTCATGATGTGTTCCTCCTACTTTGTGGTTTAATGGATATGGATCATGTTATAGGTTAAGAATACCAAATCTATTGGAGAAGGTGAAATTGACCATGGATGCTAAAGCATCAGAGAACGAATCAGAACGACTTTTTTTAGCTGTGAAATTACCTTCTGAGCTGCAAGAAATAGTGGCGCAGGCATGTTCAAAGCTATCTGAAAATTTTGATTTTGCTAAATGGACAAATCCGCAAGATTATCATATTACCCTGCAATTTTTAGGAGATACCCCAAAGGCCAAAATTCCAGATTTAGTGAAATCCTTGAGGAAGACTGCGGGGCAAGGCAGACCCTTCAATCTCTCTTTGGACAAATGGGACACATTTGGTCTTCCAGCTTCCCCAAGAGTCCTGTGGATAGGGGTTTCCGGCGAAATAGAGGCATTAAATCAATTAGCTGCCAGAGTGCATTCAGCGACGTTTCCACTAGGTTTTTCAGGCGAATCCAGGGCCTATAAACCGCATCTTACCGTGGCTCGAAAGTACCGGGGAAAAAATTCATATGATGATAAATTGCTGGAAAATTTACTGAAATTGGATGATGATTGGAACCTAAAAAACTATCAGAGAGACTGGACGATTGATAGTTTTGTGTTGTATGCTACCAGAATGTATGCCATTCCTATGTATGAAATTATTGAAAAGTTTACAGTTTAAAATCGATAATAAAGTTTTCAAAGCTTCCGTTTTCGGTTACATACAATAGGAATGTGCCGTGAAATAGGAGGAATATCATGTTAATTTTTAAACAAAACCGCTATATTGCGTTGCTCGTTGGCGTTATACTAGTGTGTTTCTCTGCCATAAGCTTATTGCAACCCGAACAAGTTGCGGAAGGGAAGATGGACAGGGTGCAGATGGATAAGTTGCAATCCACTAGCCGTGCATCCGTACTTTCTCTTTTGCAAGATGAATCGAAGTCTAGTATAACGAGTAGCATTACGAGGGGCATTACAGAAGTTACACAAGCCAATAAGCTTAATAACACATTCAGTCTTTTAAGTTCCGCTTGGAAACCGGCGAAGGGTGTGGAATGGCTTAGTGTAAAAAAATTAAAACAAAAAAACACAAAAAACACATCGAACGTTTCCATTATTCGGGTGAAGGCTGATGTAGTACAATCCAAGCCAGCTGCGCAAAAAGCGTCGCAATTGGCGGAAACAGCAACAAAGAGTAGTCAGGCGACAGCGAAGACAGTCTCGGCTTCTCAGAAACATCCCCTCACAACATTGTACTTCTCTCGGACAGAGCTATTAAGCCAGGAGCAGCAAAGTAAAGCAACCCGGCGCTACGCTGTATCCGAAGAAGAACTGCTTCTGCTACAAAAAATTGTAATGGCAGAGGCGGAAGGTGAACCGTACAAGGGCAAGGTGGCAGTTGCCAACGTTGTTCTGAATAGGCTGCGGTCAGCCAATTTCCCCGACACGATATATAAGGTTATTTATCAGAAGAGCCAGTTCAGCCCTGTAGCTAACGGGCGTCTTAACCGTGTGAAGCCTAACGATGATAGTATTAAAGCGGTGAATGCTGCACTCTCCGGAGTAAAGGAAGTTCCCGATAATACTTACTTTTTCTTGTCGCTAAAACTTGCACAGGATCTGACCGTACATCATACACAGACTTATGTTAAAACCATTGGCAATCATACTTTTTATAAATAAATTTGGTGGATCTGTGAACCTCAGCGCTATATAGGGTAAACTAAACTATATGAATCTGGAGGTGGAAGATAACCATGAAAATCACTTATTATGGACATTCAGCTCTGCTGGTAGAGACGGAGAACGTGAAGGTTATTATTGACCCTTTTTTGTCAGGCAATCCGAACTCCGGTATTTCACCTGCCAATATTTCAGTTGATGCCGTTCTGCTTACTCACGGCCACTCTGACCATTTTGGAGATGCTGTCGAAATTGCCAAGCAGAATGATTGTCCGATCTTTGCGGTGTTTGAGCTTGCCGAATATTGCCGGATGAAGGGTGCACAAGTAAAGCACATGAATATAGGTGGTAGTCATACCTATGCCGGGATGACTGTGAAATTTACGCAGGCATTTCATTCCTCATCCATTCAGGAGGGCGACTCTTGGATTTATGCTGGACAACCCGCGGGGATTTTGTTGACGATTGAGGGCAAGACGATTTTCCATGCGGGGGATACCGCGCTATTCAGCGATCTGCGCCTCATTGGAGAAAGGAATGCGATTGCCCTGGCAGCTCTGCCTATAGGCGATATGCTAACCATGGGACCGGATGACGCCTTGCTGGCCGCACGCTGGCTGCGGGCGGATAAGGTGATCCCGCTACATTACAATACATTTCCGGATATTGCTCAGGATGGTGCTGATTTCTGCGATCGCCTGCACCAAGAGGGAGTAGAAGGTTTCCCGCTTAAAGCTGGTGAGAGTGTAGAAATTTAAACCAACCCGATTTATATTAAAAAAAGCAGGTAGCCGGGGGAAATTCCCTGACTACCTGCTTATTCTTTAAGGTGTAATACATACAGGTTCTTCATTACGTGCTTGCGCTCTAGAGCCTCTGATTTCAGTTGCCTCGCTTACGGGGTTACCTAACATCTTCAGAACAGTAGTCGCACAGCTTTGCGGTTGATGTTTATCTGGAGCGAGACGTCGTCTGCGTTGCTCTTCCAGAACTGAATATTCACGAAGCATCATAGTGAACCATTTGTTCACTACTTCCGAGTCGAGCACCTCTGCCAGCCCAAGCTCTACGAAATATTGGCAGTTTTTCTCTTCCTGACCTGGAATAGCTTTATAGAAAAGCATCGGAATTCCTTTGGCCTGACCTTCTGTGCAGGTCATCCCTCCAGGCTTCGTGATCAGCAGGTCTGAGGCATCCATCAATTTATTGATTTCACTGCTATATCCCAGAATTTTAACATTGGGATGATTAAGCAGTGGATTGGACTTCATTTTGGCGATTAGCTTCTCATTGCTGCCCATACAGAACACGAGCTGAATATCATCCATTCTGGCGGTGAGGGAATGCATAATCTCTTTGCCGAACATTAACCCCCAGCCTCCACCCATAATGAGTACGGTTGGGATATCAGCCAATCCCAGTTCCTTGCGCAGCAGCGTCTTGTTGGAGCGTTCCCAGAACTTTGGATGCACTGGGATGCCAGTGACGGTTACTAGCTCTGGAGCGATCCCACGGCCTGTCAGAATGGATTTGACGCGTGGGGTAGATACGAGATAACGATTGACCTCGGAATTTACCCAGCTCCCATGTGCATCATAATCTGTAATTAATGTATACAGAGGCACATTTAATCCACGACGCTTTAGTCTGGAAATGACCGCAGCCGGAATGGGATGAGTGCAGATAATCAAATCAGGCTTTAGCTGTTCGATCACCTGTGAAGCATGTGTATAAAAAATCCGGTGAAGCGCCATTTTAGTCAACGGGTTCAATGATTTATGATATTGTGTCTTATACATCATGCCGACCAGCTTAGGCTGGCTGCTAACTGTTTTGCGGTAAGCGGAAAGAATCCAAGGGGCGACCGTCGGGTTAAGAAATTTCCCCAGCTCGATGACTCGGCACTGGACATCCGGATTCAGCAGCTTTATTCCTTCGGCCAGAGCATAGGCTGCTCCTGTGTGGCCCGTACCGAAGCCTTCCGAAAACAGCAGTACTCTTTTCTTTCGCATAAGTTCACCTGCTACTTTCCTTTTCTATAGAAATGCTTTCCTTCTTCTAATTATACTAGGAAATCTATACTATACTCACATTATACAAGTAAGACGTAAATAGAAAGTTAAAACCCTGCAATAAATAAAAAAATAAAAGGTTCGCCCAAAGTATTGCAAACTAGAAAACAACATGATAAAGTAGTGAATGACCAATTGACCGGATTAGTAAAGTGGTCAGAAGTCAGCGGGAACGATATTTTCTGGAGAAAGGAAGTGTGCACAGGTGGCAGTGGTGGATCGAAGACAGCAGGTGCTTCAGGCCGCAGCGAAATCTTTTTCATTATTTGGCTATAAGGCAACTACAATGGATCAGGTTGCTAAGATTGCAAATGTCGGTAAGGGAACCATCTACACCTTTTTTACAAACAAAGAGCAATTGTTTGACGAGATCCTGCGCGATATGATGATGGAAATGAAGACGATAGCTGAACGGGAGATCAGGCGAGACAGACCTTTCTTTGATAACTTGCATCGTGTGCTGGATGCTCTGCTTGAGTTTCGAAGTGAGCAGGAGCTATTCATAAAACTTTCCCAGGAGAATCGCGAATTCGGTACGCCGCAGGCTGGAGAAGGACTCGAGAAGATCGAGAACGTAGTTTTAGAATATTTAGAACGGGAGGTGCAACAAGCGCTCCAACAGGGAGAAATCAAACCTTGCGATCCCAAAATCGTCTCGGTAGTCATGTTCAGATTATATATTGTATTGACTGCTGAACTGAATAAAACACATACTCCCTTGGACAAGGAACAGATCAAGATGTATTTTCATTTGTTTCTCGCCGAAGGATTGGCACAGTAAGGGTTGATTCAGGATAGGGATGGCGTTCTCAGCATCACTCGATTCGCTTTCCCTTAACAATTCTCAAGATGATTAGGCATTGAAGAAGAGCCGCAAGGCATTTTTTTATACCCTGAATTGACCGAATGGGGAAAACAGTCACTTAGTGTTACGTAATATTTCGCAAACAAAGCATTTTAAAGAGAGCATAAGCTCATAAGGAGAGAACCAGAATGAAATCATTATCCGTATTTACCAAGGATCTTGGCGCAGCCCTTAGAAATCCGAAGGTGCTGATTCCAATGATTGCTATCCTATTTATTCCGGTGATGTACAGCGGATTCTTCCTGAAGGCATTCTGGGATCCGTATGGCAAGATGAATGAACTTCCGGTTGCTGTGGTCAACCAGGATGTCGGCGCTAATTATGAAGGCAAGCAACTACAAGCCGGTAATGATCTTATAGAAGAGTTGAAGGTAACCGACGGCTTCCAGTGGAACTTCGTTTCCCTTGAAGAAGCGGAAGCAGGAATGAAGGACAATACTTATTATATGTCGATCATTGTTCCGGAAGACTTTTCTGCCAAAGCTACTACTCTTATGGATGATGAACCACAGCCGGCAAAAATTATTTATGAGCCAAATGAAGGTTATAACTTCTTGGCTGGTCAGATCGGTGGTACGGCTGTAGCAGAAATTAAAAATAAAGTATCTGCTAAAGTAACAGAAGCTTATGTGGAGTCTGTATTCAATCAGATTACAGAAGTATCTGATGGATTGGGCGAAGCCGGAGATGGTGCTTCCAAGATCGCTGATGGCGCTGGTAAGCTAGATGACGGAGCCTTGAAGCTGAAAGATAATCTACTTGTACTGACAGATGGTACAGGTAAACTTCAAAATGGTGTAGAACCCCTTACACAAGGCGTGACTGATTTGAATGCAGGTGCTACGGCGCTTAAAACAGGATCAACCACGTTGGCAAGCGGATTGCAACAATTGTCTACTGCACATACGCAACTTCAAGACGGTGTTGCCCAAAGTTCTGCCGGCAGTAAACAGCTTAGTGACGGCTTGAAACAAGCTGTAACAGGTGCTACACAGCTTCAGGCGGGAACACAGTCTGCTGTGGATGGTACTTCTAAACTACAAGCAGGAACACAATCTTTAGTTGATGGCAGCGCGAAGCTGGAAGCGGGCTTAACTTCTTCCGTAGATGGCAGCGCGAAACTGGAAGCGGGTTTGCAAGCTTCCGCCGCAGGCAGCACGAAGGTAACTGAGGGTGCTAAAGCGGTAGCTCAAGGATTGGAGCAATTGGCACAGGCTAGTCCTGAGCTGGCACAAAATCCAGCGGTACAGAAGCTGCTGGCAGCTAGTGCAGCCGTGGCACAAGGCAGTGAGCAACTGCAACAAAGCCAAGAGCAGCTGGCACAGGGTGCTACTGCACTCCACAGTGGGCAAGAGCAACTGGCACAAGGTGCAACTCAACTGCACTCGGGGTCACAGCAGGTAGCTGCTGGTGTAACTCAGTTGCATGATGGAGCTAAGCAATTAAATGCTGGTAGCACACAGCTGTTGACAGGACAACAAAAACTGGCACAAGGCGCATCTGCACTTGTAGCTGGTGGCGATAAGCTGAATGCAGGAATGCAACAATTTGGTGCGAAGCTTAAAGAAGCTGCAGCTGGAGGCAGCAAGCTGGCTGAAGGCGGTAAAGCACTTGGTGATGGTACCTCAAAACTACTTAGCGGTGTAGGCGAACTAGGTTCCGGTATCAGTGCGGTAGCAGATGGTTCGAAAAAACTGGCTGATGGCGCAGGCGAGCTGAAAGATGGTATGGATGATCTGAAATCTGGATCAACAGAACTGGCAACTAAGCTTGGCGATGCTGCTGAAAAAACAGGCAGTGTGAACAAAACAGATGCAATGATGGAAATGTTCGCACAACCAGTTGTGGTTGAGGATAAAGTTGTGAATCATGTTCCGAACTATGGTACAGGTTTTGCTCCTTACTTCCTATCCCTTGGATTGTTTGTAGGTGCTTTGATTTCAACAATTGTTATTCCAATGCGTGATTCGGCTGTCCTTGGTGCTAGCCGTATGAACCGTTTCATCAGCCGTACGCTTACCTTCACAATCATGAGCTTCATCCAGTCTATGCTGGCTGCTGTGGTTGTATTGTACGGACTTGGACTGGAAGTACAAAGTAAACCGCTATTCTTCGTATTTACATTCTTAACAAGCTTAGTTTACACATGGGTAGTTCAAGCGATTGTTACTTGGATGGATCAACCGGGACGTTTCGTTGTTATCGTTATTCTGATTTTCCAATTAACAACTAGTGCCGGAACATTCCCACTTGAATTGATCCCTGACTGGATGAAATTCTTTAATCCACTGCTTCCAATGACTTACACAGTTAGTGGTCTCAAAGCAGTAATTTCTACAGGTGATTTCAGTGCAATGTGGGGAGATGTAGGTATCCTGGCAATCTTTGGTCTTGGATTCCTTGCTCTTACCTTCGCTTACTTCATGACACGTAGCCGTGAGAATGAAGTTGGAGTGAATAGTGAACAAGTTTTGACTGTATAAACTGATAAATTTTTTGAAAAAAAAGTATAAAAAAGCGTCTCCTCTGGGAGACGCTTTTTTTGATTTAAAATCATAAAAACCCTTTTTCTTGCAAACATATTAGAAGGAGTGAAAAATCTTGTAACGCTTTCATTGCATATGCACTTATGCGTTATTTATGTATAATTATGCAACATGAAGTTTTTTTAAACTTTTACTCGCTAAAGCTGTGATGCAAAAACAATTGTTAATCAGCATCATAAAAAAGTTTAAATTGCGCTGATGATACCTCGGTGATAAAATAATAGCACTAATCTGGATTGAATAATTATTAAGATTTTCATGTGAAAAATTTTCCTAACACATTGCATACTTTATAATAGAAAGGTTGCGTTCGATGAAACACACTGAACTGCCCGTAAAACAGGGCCTGTATGATCCCCAGTTCGAAAAAGATGCTTGCGGCATGGGATTTGTAGCTCATATTAAAGGCACACCGTCTCACAATATCGTAAGTAATGCTTTGACAATGCTCTTTAATATGGAGCATCGGGGAGGCCAAGGTAGCGAACCCAACTCTGGTGACGGAGCAGGTATCATGCTTCAAATTCCGCACCGTTTCTTTGCAAGCGAAGCTCAGAAGCTAGGCTTTGCTTTGCCGGAACAAGGCCATTATGGCGTGGGCATGATCTTTTTATCTCATAACGAAGAAGTTCGGGCGCAGCATGAAGCTCTCTTAAGCAATATTATTGCTGAAGAAGGTCAAATAGTACTCGGCTATCGTGATGTGCCTACCTATGATGAAATGCTTGGCAAGACAGCGAAAGCTGCTAAGCCTTTTGTGCGTCAAGTATTTATCGGCCGCTCGGCTTCGGTCACGAATGAGTTGTCTTTTGAACGTAAGCTTTATGTAATCCGCAAACGTGCAGAGCTTGCCATTCGTTACGGTGGTGCAGAAGAGGATGAATCCTTCTATATTCCAAGCTTGTCGTGCCGTAAGATTGTATACAAAGGCATGCTGACTACAGAACAAGTCGGACAATTCTACCTGGATTTGCAGAACGAAGAGCTGGAATCAGCGATCGCGTTAGTTCACTCCCGTTTCAGCACGAACACCTTCCCAAGCTGGGAACGTGCGCATCCCTACCGCTTTATGATCCACAACGGTGAGATCAACACCTTGCGTGGTAATGTGAACTGGATGCATGCGCGCCAGTCATTGTTTAAGAGCGAAGTGTTTGGTGAAGATCTGAACAAGATCAAGCCTGTTATTAACCCGGATGGATCGGACACTGCAATGTTCGATAACACCTTTGAGTTTCTCTATTTGAGCGGACGCTCCCTGCCACAGGTAGCCATGATGATGGTTCCTGAACCATGGAGCAATCATGATAGTATGGATGCTGATAAAAAAGCATTTTATGAATACCACAGTACTCTAATGGAGCCATGGGACGGGCCTGCTGCAATGGGCTTTACCGATGGGATACAAATCGGCGCTATTCTGGACCGTAACGGCCTGCGTCCTGCTCGTTATTATGTAACGAAAGACGATATGATTATTTTATCCTCAGAAGCCGGTGTACTGGACATTCCAGCAGAGGACATCTTATATAAAGACCGCCTGAAACCTGGCCGCATGCTGCTCGTGGATACGAAGGAAGGCCGCATTATCTCTGATGAGGAAGTTAAATCGGCTATCGCCTCTGAGAAGCCTTATCGCCAGTGGCTGGATGAGCATTTGATCAGTCTTGATGAGCTTCCGGATGCACCTGAACTGCCAAATCCTAAGCATGACAATGTACAACAGCTACAGCAGGCTTTCGGCTATACTTTTGAAGACTTGCGCAAGGTGCTTGAGCCAATGGCATCTACTGGTGCTGAAGCTGTCGGTTCCATGGGTTATGATGCTCCACTCGCCGTATTTTCGGACCGCCCGCAACGTCTCTATAACTATTTCAAACAAATGTTTGCTCAGGTAACGAATCCACCCATCGATGCCATTCGTGAAGAGCTGGTTACATCCACAACGACTACGATTGGACCAGAGCGTAATTTGCTTAAACCGGAACCGGAAAGCTGCCGCCAGATCTCGCTGCAAACGCCAATTCTTTCGAACGAAGATTTTGCTAAGATTCGCCATGTTCGCCGTGCAGGCTTCAAATCGATGTCTATTCCAATTCTTTTCCCGGCTGAGCTTGGGTCAGAAGGATTACGCATCGCGCTTGAGCGCATGAACGAGGCTGCTGACCGTGTTATGGCTAAAGGGCATAACATTCTGATTCTGACTGACCGCGGTGTGGACAGTGAGAATGCTGCGATTCCAGCTCTGCTTGCGGTATCGAGTCTGCATCACCATTTGATCCGCCAAGGAACACGGACGAAGGTTAGTATTTTGCTGGAATCCGGTGAACCACGTGAAGTCCATCATTATGCGTTGCTGCTCGGTTATGGTGTGAGTGCAGTAAACCCTTATCTGGCTTTTGAAAGCTTGGATGACATGATCGGCCAAGGCTTATTGCGGGGAATCTCGCATGAAAAAGCAGTGAAGAACTATATTAAAGCTGCGACTAAGAGCGTAGTTAAGATTCTTTCCAAAATGGGAATTTCGACGATTCAATCTTACCGCGGTGCGCAGATTTTTGAAGCTGTGGGTCTGAACTCTGAGTTCGTGGATCGTTACTTTACTTGGACACCTTCCCGCATTGGGGGGATTGGCCTGGAGGAAGTGGCAACTGAGGCGCTTATCCATCATAACCGTGCTTTTACAGAAAAAGACGGAAATGATAAGGTGCTTGACTCCGGTGGCGATTATCAATGGCGTAATGATGGGGAAGAGCATCTATTCAATCCACAGACGATTCATCTGCTTCAGCACTCTGTGCGTAGCGGGAATTATGATATGTACAAGAAATATGCTGCCCTTGTTCAAGGAGAAAGCGAGAAGCAATTGACGCTTCGTTCCTTGTTGCAATTCAAGTCAGCCTATGAACCGATTCCACTGGAAGAAGTAGAATCTGCATCGTCCATTATGAAACGTTTTAAGACGGGTGCAATGTCCTTTGGTTCCATTAGTAAGGAAGCACATGAGACATTGGCCATTGCGATGAACCGGATCGGTGGCAAGAGTAATACAGGTGAAGGCGGCGAAGATCCAGCCCGCTATATTCCGGATAGCAATGGTGATTCACGTCGCAGTGCGATTAAACAAGTAGCTTCTGGACGTTTTGGTGTTACCTCGAACTACCTAGTTAACGCTGATGAGATCCAGATTAAAATGGCTCAGGGCGCTAAACCAGGGGAAGGTGGACAGCTTCCGGGACGTAAAGTTTATCCTTGGGTCGCTGAAGTACGTGGCTCAACAGCAGGTGTGGGTCTGATCTCACCTCCACCGCATCATGATATTTACTCTATCGAGGATTTGGCAGAGCTGATCTATGATCTGAAAAATGCAAATCCACGTGCAAACATTAATGTTAAGCTCGTATCGGAAGTTGGAGTGGGTACGATTGCTGCGGGTGTAGCCAAAGGGCGCGCTGATATTATCTTGGTTAGTGGCTATGATGGAGGTACAGGGGCATCGCCGATGAACTCCATTCGTCATGCGGGTCTTCCGTGGGAGCTTGGCTTGGCTGAAACCCATCAGACATTGATGCTCAACAATCTGCGTGACCGTGTAGTTCTGGAAACAGATGGTAAAATGCTAAGCGGCCGCGATTTGGCTGTAGCTGTATTGCTTGGGGCCGAAGAGTATGGTTTTGCCACTGCTCCGCTAGTATCTGTTGGCTGTATAATGATGCGTGTCTGCCAAATGGATACTTGTCCGGTTGGTGTAGCTACACAGAATCCGGATCTTCGTAAGAATTTTACCGGTGATCCGCAGCATGTAGTTAACTTTATGACCTTCGTGGCACAGGATCTACGTGAAATTATGGCAAGTCTCGGCTTCCGTACAATTGAAGAAATGGTAGGCCGTACCGATTGTCTAGACGCAACTCAGGCGTCGAAGCATTGGAAGAAGAAAGGCATAGATTTGAGCAGCCTGCTGCATACACCGGAATTACCGGAAGGAAGCACACGCTTCCGCAGTAAATACCAGAATCATGGTCTGGAAGAGACACTGGATGTTTCGCAGCTGCTCGACCTGGCAGCACCTGCACTGGAATCAGGTACGGCTGTTGAGGCATCACTGCCAATCACGAACGTTAATCGTGCCGTCGGAACTATCCTTGGCAGCGAGCTGACCCGCAAGTATGGGGCCGCAGGTTTGCCGGATGATACGATTCGGCTTCATTTCACCGGTTCTGCTGGTCAAAGCTTGGGTGCATTCGTGCCTAAGGGAATCACGCTTACGGTGGAAGGAGATTCCAATGACTATGTAGGTAAAGGATTGTCGGGTGGTAAGATTATTATCAAGCCATCTCCGAAAGCTACCTTTGCTGCTGAGGACAATATCATTATCGGAAATACTGCATTCTACGGTGCAACAGGTGGAGAAGCTTATATTAACGGTATCGCTGGTGAACGTTTTGCCGTCCGTAACTCCGGAGCGAAGGTTGTTGTAGAAGGCGTGGGTGACCACGGCTGTGAATACATGACTGGAGGCCGAGTGGTTGTCCTTGGTGAAACTGGCCGTAACTTTGCGGCAGGGATGTCAGGCGGCATCGCTTATGTCTACGACCCAGATAGAACCTTCATCGGCCGCTGCAATCTCGAAATGGTACTACTCGAGAGAGTGGAAGAGTCTGAGGAGATCGAAGAGCTGCGTGAGCTGATTATCCGCCATACCGAGCTTACAGGTAGTGCGGCTGGCGCACGGGTACTGAATCAATGGGCAGATAGCTTGCCGAACTTCGTTCGTGTCATTCCGAAGGATTACAAACGGATGATGGAGCAAATTCGCAAGGTAGAACAAACCGGATTGACCGGAGAAGCTGCGTTGATGGCTGCATTTGAAGCAAATATGCGCGAGCTTGCCCGTGTTGGCGGTTAAACTGTTGTACTTGAATGAAATAGGAACTAAATGAATAAGGGGACCTGACTCTTCCTAATACCGGAGAAGTCAGGTTCCTTTTTTAACTGGCAGACTCTTATCCTCTAGTGATTTTCGGAAAAAAGGGTATATGTGGTAAACTAGGTTATAGATGAAAGGAAGTGAGACTATGTCGAATACAGAAATATTGATGGAGCCTGTTGCCCGCCTGCAGGGAGTCACCAAAAAAATCGGCTCGAAAACGCTGGTGAGCGATTTAACGCTGGACATCCCGCCTGGACAAATCTTCGGTTTTTTGGGACCCAACGGAGCAGGTAAGACTACTACAATACGGATGATGGTAGGATTGATTTCCATTAGTCGTGGAGACATCTTGATCTGTGGCCGTAGTATTAAAAACCATTTTGAAGAGGCTATCGCAAATATAGGGGCCATTGTAGAAAATCCAGAGATGTACAAGTTCCTCACCGGTTATCAGAATCTGCGCCAATATGCACGGATGGTGCCAGGGGTAACAAAGCAACGGATAGATGAGGTTGTCGAGCTAGTCGGACTAGGTCAAAGAATTCATGACAAAGTTAAGACCTATTCGCTAGGTATGCGTCAGAGGCTGGGAGTGGCTCAAGCACTGCTGCACAGACCCAAGCTGCTGATTCTAGATGAGCCAACCAACGGGCTGGACCCACAAGGGATACGCGAGCTCCGAGACTATTTACGCCGTTTATGTCAGGAAGAAGGAACAACTGTATTCGTCTCCAGTCATTTACTTTCCGAGATGGAGCTCATGTGTGACAGCGTTGCGATTATCCAAAATGGACGACTGGTGGATGTGAAGCAGCTGAAAGGGGTAGGCAATACTGTAATGCCTCTGGGAGAAACCTTGTTCGAGGTTGATAATGCTGAGGCTGCGTTAGCCCTCATTGGACGTGGAGTATTTAAGAGTGGGGGACTTGTGCTTGAGGCAGAGCGTGAGGAGATTGCAGAATTAAATGCCAAGCTAGTGGCAGGTGGGATTAAGGTGTATAACATCAGAACCCTTGCCCGTACGCTGGAGGATCAATTCTTAGAGGTTACAGGAGGTGAAGGAATTGGGTGAGTTTACAGCTCTCATACATAATGAGAATATCAAAATATACAGCCGTGTCCGCACATGGATTATGCTGCTTATTCTTGCAGTGATGAGCGTGCTGCTTCCTGCGCTTATTTATTTCACAAGCGAAGGCGATTCATCGCTTATGGGGCTTTGGGACAACTTTCAGATGACGGTGAGTATTGCGTTCTTCTTGAATACAATCTTTACCGTTGTAGTGGCTTCTGACTCCGTAGCGGGCGAATTTACCTGGGGAACCATTAAGCTGCTGCTGATTCGCCCGTGGAGTCGCTCCAAGATCCTGCTCTCGAAATATATTTCCATGGTGTTATTCAGTTTGCTTAGCACCGCAGTATTGATTGCTTTTGGGTTTGGTGCTTCGTTAATCTTCTCCTCATCTTCGGGAGATACGATGTCATCCATTACGGCTTGGAGTCCAGCGGAATATTCCTTCCTAGATCTCCTATGTCGTTACATTGAGCTTTTCCTGACTGCTGCTCTGGCTTTCATGGTATCTAGCGTATTCCGCGCAAGTGGGCTGGCTATTGGATTATCCTTATTTATTATGTTTGCCAAGAGTATTTTTACGGTTATTTTTAGTCCAGAACGGTTTGAATGGGCCCAATACTTAATCTTCACACATATGGATCTAAGAGGTTACCTATTGTCGGATACGGGTCCGGGGGGCTCAACACTTGGCTTCTCCATAGCTGTATTAGCGGTGTACTATATCCTATTCCTGGCCATTTCCTGGATTGTCTTCCGTAAAAGGGACGTTGCTTCATAGAAATAAGTCTAGCCGGCTTCAAGTGTTCCTTGAGCTTTGGAGGAGCGCTTGGCTGCCTTGTCCTTTTTCATATTACTTTTGGGCTCACCTGCTTTTTCAGAGGTGGGCTGTTCTTGCATGGCAATGGAGCCATTCAGGAGGCTGCCTTCCATAATGCTAAGTGCTCCTGCTGAAATATTGCCATGCAATTCTCCGGTTCCGGTCATAATGAGTCTGCGATCAGCCGTAACATCCCCGTATACTTTGCCGGCAATCACGATTTCTTCCGCTTTAATACTGGAGCGCACTGTTCCTTCTTCTCCTACAGTCACGACACCACTGCAAATAATCTCACCGCTAAAGGTACCCTCAATCCGCAGGTTTGTATCACATTGCACCTTACCCTCCAGTGTTCCTCCATGCCCAATTAGGGAATCGGTAGATTTAAAGGGGACACGCTGCTGCCGTTTGTTCCACATTTATAAATTCCTCCTATTTTGAAATTAAATGCAACCCTTTAGGGTTTGACATACGCCAAAGGGTTGACTGTTTTATTCTGCTTCACAACCTGAAAATGAAGATGAGGACCTGTGCTTCGGCCAGTGCTTCCAAGCAAGCCGATTTTCTGCCCTTTGCTAACCTTGTCTCCCGCAGATACGATCATTCCGTTCAAATGCATGTACCAGGTTTCCAATCCATTTGAATGCTTAATCACGATGTATTTTCCGCGTGCGCCCATTTGTTCCGCAGTAATAACCTCGCCATCTAAGGCAGCATATACAGGATCACCGATGTTCCCAGCAATATCGACACCGGAATGGAACGCAGACAAACCTTTGAATGGATCTGAGCGGTAACCGAAGCTTGAAGAAATGACTTTGGACTCGGTAGGCCAGAGCGGTACAGCGTTAAGTTTAGCCTTTTCTGCACGGGCCTTTTGAGCTTGCAGATTTGCCTGTACGTTATTCTCATGCTCTGCCTGTGTGATCGTCTGTGTGATACTTTCCACCATTTCATCAAGCATCCCGTGAATCTCCTCAAAGTCATCCTTAGTTTCTTCCACCAAGCTCGTAGCGTCGTTCTGATACACCGCGATGTATTCTCCACCAACCTGCGGGGTGAGTGTTTTTGGAAGGGCTGCGGTGATGGCCCCAAAGCGGAAACTTATGGCGGATAGAGAAGTGGAAGATGAGTTCTCTTCTGTACTCTGCTTAAAGGAAGTCTCTTTAGGAACAGGAGAAGAAAGACGGTTCGATAAACCTAATGTTGAATTTGAAGTGGCCGATCCAGCTTTTGATTTTTCTGTTGCGGATTTCTCCGGTTGAGATTCATTCGTGTCTGTAGCGGCAGCAGCACCTTTGCTTTTGTTAATCAATGCTTGCAGCTCCTGTTCCAGTGCATTTACACTCTTCAGCTTGTCTTTAATGTTATCTGCCTCTTCCGAAAGTTCGCTGACCTGGCTACGAAGCTGTGTTAAATCTTTATCCTTGTCGGCGACCTTCATTTCCATGCGGAGATTGGTTAGCGATAGTGCGGCTGCCTCGGCTTCTAGCTGTGAGATGGACTGAGAGGCATGGAAATGCATAGAGGTGACCAGACTGGAGATAGACAGGGCTGCTGCTGCCGGTAAGGCGAACGCTAGCGGTTTGGAGATGTGGAGCTGTTTGACTGGACGTCCGGCATCCCTTACGACAAGCAGCGTAATCCGTTTATGATCTGGCTGACTCTTCATGGCTTCTCCTTTCTGCGGCTTATGGCAGCCGCTTGCGATACCTGAGGCTAACGATTTTTCTTCCATTAGGCTCATCCGAATTGTCCTACTACTCTATGTATTCCATATCTTTCAGGAACATGACAACGGTTTGTTTGAATAAAGAAGGAGAGTTACGGCAAAACCTGTACTAGAGTCATCGCAGAGAGTCTATTGCATCTGTTTTTATTAATTGAGGGGGTAGAGAATTGAAGATTTTCGCGATAATTCTAATTCTTTTTATCATACAGATTGCATTGATTGTATTTCTGGAGTACCGACGCCCGCAAAGGGCTATAGCATGGTTGTTTATTTCCTTCTGTTGTCCACCGCTCGGTCTGGCATTCTATTATTTTCTAGGTCGTGACTACAGACAGAATAGAAAATTGAACAAAAGATGTACTTCACTCTTCCGGGAAATCCGTTCGTATGTCACTGGTAAGATTAAGGTAGTAAAACAAGCGTCGGATACTGGAAACGCTCAGTTTGAGAATAACGAGGGTTTATTGGTTTTGCTTGCAAAGCTCTCGGAAGGGCCTATTACAGGCCATAACAAAAGCAGAGTGCTGTCAACTGCAAGAGAAGCTTACGACGCTATGCTGGAAGCCATGGAAGAGGCAAAAGAACATATCCACATGCAATTTTATATTTATCGTGATGATGAGATCGGAGAACAGTTTCAGGACGTTATGATTCGAAAGGCGCGGCAGGGAGTAAAGGTGCGTTTGCTTTGTGATGGACTGGGCAGTCATCGATTAAGCCGTAGGTTTATTCGAACCCTGAGAAATGCCGGGGTGGAGTTCCACTTTTTTTTACCTCCGATTAGTTCTTTACTGGATCGTCGGTTTAATTTCCGCAATCATCGGAAGATCCTAGTGGTGGACGGATTGATTGGTTTTACGGGGGGAATGAATATCGGTGATGATTACTTAGGAAAGGACGCCAAGATGGGTTACTGGCGCGATACCCATCTGCGTTTAGAAGGAGATTCTGTTTATTATATTCAGTATGTCTTCCTGAAGGATTGGAGACTGGCCTCTGGTGAAGGTATGAGTCATCCTCGTTTGTTCCCTGAGCACTCTTGCAAGGAGCAAGAGGCCGTGCAGATTGTAGGAAGTGGACCGGATGCTGCGATTGATGCTTCTCAGGAGATGTATTTTGCCGCTTTTTGCTCTGCTAGGGAACGGATCTGGATTACTTCACCGTATTTTATTCCGGACCCTGCGATTTGTCGTGCTTTGAAGAGTGCAGTCCTTCGTGGAGTGGATGTTAGAATCATCATTCCGGCAAAGCCTGATAATAAGCTTGTTTATCATGCTTCTTTGTCTTATCTGGAGAATTTACAAGATGCAGGCGTGAAGTTCTATCGCTACACCAAAGGATTTATGCATGCTAAAGTCATGATTGTGGATGATCTGCTGGGTACGGTGGGAAGTGCGAATCTGGATATGCGCAGCTTCTATTCTAATTTCGAAATGACAGCGGTTTTGCTGCATCCTGAGACGATAGCAGAGCTAGTCGCGGGTTTTGAAAAGGATCAAAAGAACAGTGAATTCATTGATCCTGTAAAATTTAAGGAGAGAGGGAGAATTGTCAAACTCGGTGAAGGGCTATGTCAGTTGTTATCACCGCTGTTATGACCGGAAAGAGGACTAAATCTGAATTTTTCGAAGGATAGTACGTGTTCCATTCATTATTAGAGCATATTTTGTGATATAATAATTGTATAAGAAGAAATGTAAGAAAGTATAGATTGTAGTTATACTTCCGAATGTTTCAAAACTATACTGTTAAATTGTAGGGGGAGTTCTATGAATGTGAGTCCACAAATGTTTACCAAAGAGGAGCAGAACAAACTGCAGAAGACCGGTGCCCATAAAATGGCTAAGTTCGCGCAGCGTATGATCATGTTATCCGTAGGGGCCGCCATGATGGCTGTTGCACTTGAGATATTCCTAGTACCTAATCAAATGATTGATGGCGGGATTACCGGTATCTCCATTATTTTATCACATTTATTTGACATTCCTCTGGGTATATTATTGACACTGCTCAACCTTCCGTTCCTGTTAATCGGTTATAAGCAAATCGGTAAGACATTTGCCTTATCTACCTTATATGCGATTTTACTTATGTCTATCGGCACTTCAATGCTGCATCATGTAGAGGCCTTTACAGTTGAACCGATGCTTGCTGCCGTGTTTGGCGGTATCATTCTAGGTGTAGGTGTTGGATTGGTTGTACGTTTCGGGGGATCTCTAGACGGTACAGAAATTGTTGCGATTTTGGTAGCCAAGAAGCTTCCCTTCTCTGTAGGTGAAGTAGTTATGTTCTTCAACCTGTTCATCTTGTCCGGAGCTGGATTTGTGTTCGGTTGGAATAACGCGATGTTCTCCCTGATTGCTTATTATATTGCATTTAAGGTTATTGACATCACCCTTGAGGGTCTGGATCAATCGAAATCAGTATGGATTATCAGTGATAAATTCCGCGATATCGGGGAAGCTCTGACTGAGCGTCTTGGACGTGGTGTTACTTATTTAGATGGAGAAGGCGGATTTTCCGGTGAGAACAAGAAAGTGATCTTTGTAGTTATCACCCGTCTGGAAGAAGCTAAGCTTAAAACCATTGTTGAAGATTGGGATTCTGATGCATTCATCGCAATAGGTAACATCCATGATGTTAAAGGTGGCCGCTTCAAGAAGAAATCCATCCACTAGCGTAGCTCTTAAGTATCATTAACTGAAAGAAGGTATTTTTACGGATAAAAAAGCAATAAATACGGTGAACAAAGCTCGGCCTGCCGTATTCTTATATAGTATACCTTCTGTCCTTGAGTGGGACGCCAAATAAGCTCGTAGCATGTAGTTGATGCTGCGGGCTTATTGCTGTTTTTAGGGTCTTTTTTCTATGGGATTGCTCCTTTATGGGAGCTTAGCAATGAGCTGTTCAACGGGCTGTGGGGGCACTTTCTCTAAAAGATCTCCCATACGCAGAAGGCGTTCCTCGATATTGAGCAGATGAAAATTAGAGGGAGATACATTTTGCTGAACCTCCTCCCAGAGCAAGGGTGTAGAAACTGTAGCAAATGGTCTTGCGCGTGGTGTGTAAGGTGCAGCTAATGTTTTGCCGCTATAATGCTGAAGGTAGTCAAAATAAATTTTATCTCCGCGATTCTTTTTTAGACGTTCCAGGGTGAACAGGTTGGGATGCTTTTCGGTGACATAACGACCCACAAAATGCCCGATTTTCCGCAATCCATCAAAAGTAACGCCAGTCTCGATAGGGACGATGATTTGCACCCCGGTAGCACCGGAGGTTTTGGGTACAGAGGAGAGGCCAAGGGAGGTTAAGACCCCTCCAACGATCGCAGTTGCTTCCATGATGCGAGGTTCGATTTCAAGTGACGGATCAAGATCAATCATCCACTCACAGGGCAGCTCGCTGCCTACATAATGCAGGGAAGGGTGGAATTCCAAAGCGGCGAGATTTCCCAGCCAAATCAGCTCAGGTAAACCTTGCAGCTTGATATAGTTAATATTCTCGTGCACAGCGGTTTGGACAAAGGCCGGAAGCGGATCAGGTGCATTTTTTTGATAAAAGGACATTCCAGAGATGCCGTGCGGATAACGAATGACGGTAAGCAGCCGGTCTCGGCAATAACGCAGCAGATAGGGAGAGAGTGCAGCGAGCTTTTGCAGATAAATCCGTTTGGTAATGCCACATTCGGGCCACAGCAGCTTCTCTGGGTTAGTGATGATGATTTCTTCTCCGTCTATGGTAATTGTACCTTTGATCGCTGCCGGCATCGGGGAAACTCCTTTCTGTGATAGGAATGAAGGTATTATGTGTCAGTCTGCTCCTTTTCATGAAAAAAATATTCCCATAGTGTCCCTTTTGGATGATCATAAGACTTATAAGGATATACGTTAATGAGAAAGGGGAGTTTGCTGATTTTGGACGGGATCGAGCACACTGTTGTTCGGGTACAGGCAGGCGAGGTAGATTCCTATGCCTTGATCGTCGAGGCTTTTCAAAAGCCGATTTACCGCTATTGCTGTCGGCTGCTTGGGAGCCGTACTGAAGCGGAGGATGCAGTACAGGAAATTCTGGTAAAGGCATATCAGCATATAGGCACATACCGCCCTATCGCGAGCTTCTCTTCATGGCTATATAAAATTGCCTACCATCATTGCCTCAGTCTGATCCGCAAACGTCAAAGCCAAATAAAGTTTATGGCGCTTTTTCAACCAGATCCGCCTGCAGAAAGCCCGGAACAGTTGATGGACCGTTACATATTTAACGAACATCTGACTTTTGCCCTCGAGAAGCTGAAGACAGAGGAGCGAAACCTGTTAGTACTTAGAATCTTTGAGGAACAGAGCTTCCCGGAGATTGCGGAGATTCTGGATAAGAATACTGATGCTGTGAAGAAAAAATACAGGCGAACGATTACGAAGCTTGGCAAAATGCTGAATGCTCAGAAAGGGGGAACGGAATGGTGCGGCAACGAGGCTTTGTTGAAGAGAAAATGATCAAGAAAATGGATGCGGTAGGGAGCTGCGAAGAGCTGGATGTAAAAGCAGCTGTTATGAAGCGGGTAAGAGCAATTCATGAACAACAGAATAGGATTGACGGTGAAAGGACGAACATCGTTATCGAGCTGAATCCGTTTCCAGAACCGGAAGATCCTATTATGCAGAAGCAAAAAGAGATGCCCCAACACCCGTCTAGGTTTAGAAAAAGAGTGCTCACTGGAGTCTCCGCGGCTGTATTGCTGGGGATTATCGGGTTGGGTGCTTTTCAGCTATCTGCTGATGGAGATTTATCGGAACAAGGTAGCCAGGTTACAATTGATATCTCAAAACCCCAAGGTGGTATTATTACACTAGTGAACAGCGGAGGGAAGGCTGTTGTGAAGACGGTGCATAATAATACGCCTGATCCGACAACCTCGCCTGCGATAGAAAAGTATCAGAGCTTATCTATGACTTATAAAGAGCAAGTGCTTGCTCGTTTAAACACTGGGGAAATGGCTGCTTATTATGTGAAGGATGCTGAATTAAATAAGCTGGAGTTAGGGTTAGGCTATGGAAATCAATTGCAGTTTGCTTTTATTTCGCCGGTGTATTCGAAATATCAAGACTTCGTAAAAGAATTAAAAACGGTTGGCGATTTCTGGCCAGGGTTGCCTTCCTCGTTAGCTGATGGTTATGAATTCGAGCAAGGAACTTTTAATGCAGCTCCCCTATACAAGTCGCTAGACACAGAATATGAAGAAATCCTTGAACAATTTCAAAAAAAGGCTACAACCGATAAAACTGGACAAAACTTGTTTATGGAGAAGATAGCTGCAAATTCCATAGATAATGCTGAGGTTACCTACCACAACGGAGATCAAAGAATTACACTATCCTTAAGGCAGAGTGTTTTTAAGGGTTATAACATGCAAGTGTCTATCTTGGAAGGCCAGACTGCTGAAAAATGGTCTGTGACAGGTACAGGTAAAGAGGCAATATTTATCGCGGCGGGTACTGGAAAAGGGAAGAATGCCTGGTCTTCTCAGAATCGATTGTATTGGTATGATGAAGTCACCCAGATGGTTTTTTCTCTAAGCGACAAGCAGGAGAGTAAACTGACTCGTGAGCAATGGCAAAAGATTGCCACCAGTTTTATTCACTAGCTACTGTTCTAACTGTACATTAGGAGAAGCTGTCTCAAAAGTAGTGAATTCTACTTGGGAGGCAGCTTTTTTATGGAATAGGGGAATAATGGATTTTACTGTGCCATGTGACGATATGCCACGCGTAGAGTTCTATGTTAATGGTTGGGGCGGTGGGCGATGTGCGATGTGCTATGTATGATTTTCGTGCGGCTTGCAGTAGATGATTTGTGGAATTAGTGGTATATGTGACGGTGGACTATGGGCGATACGTTCTGTGTTTGTGCAATGTATAGAATGCTTTAAACTAATTAGGGAAAAACTCCCTGAAAATAGCCGCTATTTGCTCTAAATGAACGAAATCAGGGAATTCCTCCCTAATAATCAGGAGAATTGCTTTATTCGTTGCCGAATTGGCTGAATTTCAGGGAAGTTTTCCCTAATTATAGGTCCAATGAACAGAAATATCTGAGGTTTAGGGAGAAATTCCTCAATTGTTCTATAAGTACTTCACTTATTGCATCATTAGGAGCGTCACTTGATGCGTCACTTGTAATGTTAAGAACAAAAAAGAGGCTTTCCCAAGCAACTATTTCATGGCTTTTGGGACAGCCTCTTTTTTGTGAGAAAATGTCCCTTTTTCTAATGTTGGATTGTTATAGAAGTGTAGTTAAAAAACAGGGGTGAAAATACATTTACCTTATTGAAGGAGAGGATGTTAGAAATTGAAGCTCCATTATGATTTCAAAAAAACAGTTATCGCGTTCTCTGCAGCAATCTTGCTGGGAACAGGAGTGGCCGGGGGTGTGGATGTACCCGGCTTGTCTCTTACAATTGCGGCGGCATCAGGAGCGCAGGTTGCCTCACAAACCGATCAGAAGACCCAAAAGGAATTGCAGGCACTCGTAGCTGGAGTGAAGGAAGGTACGCTTTTGGCCTACTACGTACGGGATAAAGTCTCCAATCCACAGGATGCGATCAGCTTCTCTGGCAAAGGGTTTGTTTTTAAGGACTATAAATCCTTTGCTGCGAAGTTTAAAGCGCTAAGGGGTCCGTCTATTCCGCAGCCCGGAAATCTTCCTAAAGGCTTCACTCTGGCGAGAGCCATCATCTATCCACCGGCTGTAGCTAATGATTCAGAGCTGTATTTGCAACTAGAGCAGGAATTGAAGGCAGCAGCGGTTGCTGGTAATTCTAATAAACAGTTGTTTAGTAAAATCATCAGCTGGAACCAGACGAATTTGTCTATGCAGCTGTATGCCAAAGGAAAAGCCAATTTTAGCATTGTAACTGGGTCGCCGCCCGCCAAACTTCCGGAAGGAGCGGTACCTTTTGTAAGAGCCTCGGAATCTAAGAAAGAATTAACGGTCAACGGCAGGAAAGTAGTACTTACAACTGATTCCGCTAAAGACGCAAGCTTTAACACAAAGCTAGTATGGCTGGATAACTCAGGCACGATACAATATACCCTTTCAGACAATCGGGCCAGTACGCTGACGACAAATGAAATGCTGGCGGTAGCTAAAACCATGATCAAATAACCAAGGGGCTAAAGGAGGATATTATAATGATGATTAAGAAAAGCGCGGCGATTACAGCCTTAAGCTTATTAGTATTGATAAGTGCGGTGAGTGGAACAGCAGGCGCAGTGCCTGCGGGGAGTAATAATAAAAGTAAAGCTACAGCACCCGTTGAGCAGAATACGCCCATATCTTCAACGATTGAAGCTTTGATTGCCAAAGAAAATACAGTTCCCTTACAAGCAGGCGAACTTAAGATCCTGTATGTAAATGATAAGAAATCTAATCCACATGAAACCTTGAGTATAAGCTATATGCCATATAGATTCAGTTCTATAAACGAAGCGGCGCAGAAGTTACTTTCATTAAGCGGGAAGTCACTCCTGATACCTACTTCTCTACCAGAGGATTATAAGTTACAGGATGTCGTTTTAAATCCGGTGATTCCAATGTTTTTTAGCTCAGAGTATAAAACCCTTAGGGATCAGTTAAAAGCTAAAGCCCAAGCTGGTGGTAAAAAGGTGATTTCGCAAAGCTTGAAGTGGAGCAATACAGAAACCTCTATCACCTATCTACGAAATGGAGAGAGGTTGAATTTAAGATCTGCACCTGCATACACGCTACCGGAAGGGGTGACTTTGGCCCAGCTGCCTGGGGATCAGGATGAGAGCTTGACCCTCAACGGGGTTGAGGCGATTTACACAGTTTTTGGGCCTCATCACGGTGATCTTAAAGTCCAGCTGGTATGGTCCAGTGCTGATGGAAGTGTCGATTATACACTTACGAGTACAAAAAATACTGCGCAGACAAAGGCAGAGCTTGAGGCCCTTGTAACAAGTTTTACAGCACAATAAGAAACGTCCTCCCATTTCAGATTGGGAGGACGTTCTTTTATCCTTTTTGCTCCATTGTGCATGCCTCCGGGGGAAGATTCACTTTAGCTTGAGTAACAGGCTGACGCAGAGTGCCCGAGGTGTTCCATTCCAGAAAATGAACTTTGAAGACGAGCTCCGGCTTTATCCAAAAAGCATCCTTACCTCGTTGTGGAACATCTGCAAAGGGCATCCGATCCAGCTTAAGGCGGTGTGCCTCCGCAGTTAAGTCGCGTTTATCCTGCACAGTCAATTTTCCCGGACCGGCATGTCCGATATAATGCAAATTTCCTTTATCATCATAAAGACCAAGAAGCAGTGCGTTGACGATACCGTCACGGAACGTCACACCCCCGGCTACAGCTGTAATATCAGAACTGATTTTGCGTTTCTGCCAACGTTTATCTTTTCCGCCCGGAGCATAAGTGCTGTTGATGTCCTTGCAGACGATTCCTTCCAAGCCCTGGTTCTGAGTGGCGGCGAACAGTTCTGTAGGATCGGTATAACTTGGCACAGCTTGAACATGGGGATGCGGCAGCAGAATGTCACTTAACAGCTGCTGCCGCAAGAATAATGGTTGATCCATCGTCGATTGGCCATTATAAAACAGAATATCAAATATCATATAAATGACAGGAACCTGATGCCTAACGACGGAAATCGTGGAACCATTTTTCAAACTGTCCCTCCGCATCACCTCATGAAATGAGGGTTTGCCGTCCTTGAGCGCGATAATCTCACCATCAAGAATCACGGAGTCAGCCTTGCAGTAAGCAGATACATCAATAAGTTCTGGATATTGCGTGGTACGGTAATTGCCACGTCTGTTAATAAGCTGAGTAGTGCTTCCATCGTAATAGGACAACATCCGTACGCCGTCCCATTTAATTTGTGCGATCCACTGGTCACCTGCTGGAAGCTGCCCAGCCAGTATAGGTTCAAAAGGAATAATGGGCTGAAGCTTCATCCGCAGAGCCTCCTAAGATACGGTTGTTTTGCTTTTCGTGCTGCGGCGTTTCGGTTTTGGCGTGATGACTGGAGTCGGCCCGGAGACCTCGTTTTGCTGCTCCGCAGGTTCCGCGGCGGTTGTTTTGGTCTTGGCTGTTTTTCTTTTGGCAGCAGGAGCCGCTTTAGTTTTGGTTTTTGTGTTGCCTGTTAATGAAGGACCAGGGTCTGAAGGAATATGCTGCACAGCTTGAATACTAGCCTGCAAGGCAGCCATTAGATCAATCACATTGCTTTCCTGTTTAGCAGGAGCGATATGAAATTCCTCGCCTGCAATTTTATGTGAGATCAGATCAAGCATACGCTGGCGATAATCATCGGTATATTTTGCCGGATCAAAAGGAGTGGATAGCTGTGAGATCAGCAGCTTAGCCATTTCCAGCTCTTTATCGTTCACTGTCCCTGCTTCGGGCAGACCAGGCACTTGCGAGATCGGCCGCACCTCATCAGGATAAAAAATGGTCTCAATCGCAAGGCAATCCTCAAGCACACGGATCGCTGCCAGACTGCTTTTTGAGCGGATTGAAATTTTGGCGATACCAATTTTACCTGTCTGCTTCATGGCCTCCATAAGAAGTCGATAAGCATTTGAGCCTGCCTGATCCGGGGATAAATAATAGGTTTTTTGAAAATAAATCGGATCGATTTCCGTCAGGTCTACAAAGTCGAGAATGGAGATGCTTTTACTGGTCTCGTCGGATAGTTGATCCAATTCCTCTTTGTCGAAGAGCACAAACTTCCCTTTTTCATACTCATATCCTTTACCGATCTCTTCCCAAGCTACCTCTTTGTCACACACCGGGCATTTGCGTACATACGACAGCGGGCTGCCACACTCCTTATGGATATAACGCAGAGAAATGTCCTTGTCTTCCGTAGCGGAGAACATTTTAACCGGAACATGCACAAGCCCGAAGCTGATGGCTCCTTTCCAAACGGTATGCATGAGAAACACCTCCTGATCTAAGTTGATTTGCTTTGGGTTAGTATGAGGCAGGAAAGGCTTTTCTAGCCGGGTGCATTTTTTGAGAAGCTTGGGAAAAAATAAACTCGGACCTGTGAAGTTGAGGAGGAGAATCTAAGGTATGGAACCAAGAGATAACGAATGGAGCGATGCGCTGAGCGAGCAGGATATTCCGGCCACAGTTGTGGATTGGGAGAGCATTATTGCGTCCACGGAGGCCAGTCAGGTTTCCGATTCGGAAAAGCTAGATGCGGAACGAACCCTCGAAGATACGTCACCCTTAGAATCGTAAACTTTAGGAAAGATAAAGGAGGAGAACAGTTGTGGACGTCAAACGGGCACAGGATATTTATGCTTCTAAAGAAACTGTAAGTGTACATTTGGATGGGGAGCCTGTATGGATTGAACATGTGGATGAAGAGAACGGAATGGCTACGGTACAAGTTGGCTCTCGACCAACCAATACGCACACTGTGGGTGTTGAACGACTCGAAGAGCAAGAGCACTAACAAAGGTCTACTTAGAGCGTACGTTAAAGCTGAATTATAGTTTAAAAAAAAGAGACTTTTTATGCTTAAGTTTGCGTAAAGGTCTCTTTTTTGATTTGGAGCATAACTGACGTCAAGGTTGACGGTGTAAGATTTAAACCAATATATTGGATCAGGCAGGACAGTCCATTATTGTTGCGCTGTGTTCAGGAGTTATTGCCACAGTATTATTCTTTCAAGCTACAGATATGGTAGGAGCAGCATGAGCGGATTAGCGGCAGTCGAAGCCACCCAAACCCTAGAGGTATTATTCGCATTATTAAGTGAAATGTTGATCCTGTCTTCGCCTTCACCTTCTTTATTGTCATGGGGAGGAATCTTAGTCATTATCCTTGGAATGATACTACATAGCCTTTTCTCGCAGCGATCGGTATCGAAATCCAGCTTGACCACGCAAGTGAAGAAGAGGACTGTATCTCCTTCAGCTTAAACAATGGGCAGGGACAGTTGTTGCGGTGGATGCACCATACCGATATAATTGAATGTAATGGTTTTCGACAGGTATATTTTAAAAGGTGGTAGTTGTAGTTGGACAAAACAGTCGAAACGGTGTTCACTTACCGTTCTTACAATCTGCAGGATACGGAGCAACTGGCAAGTGCAATAGCTGCTGCTTCAACGGCAGGCATGGTTATCGGTTTGGACGGTGATCTAGGCGCAGGAAAAACGGCCTTCTCGCAAGGTTACGCTCGCCATCTTGGAGTGAAAGGGATCGTAAACAGTCCTACTTTTACTATTATTAAAGAGTACGAAGGTCGTCTGCCGTTATATCACATGGATGTATATCGGATTTCACTTCAGGAAGCAGATGAGCTTGGATTGGATGAGTATTTCTATGGTCAGGGTGTTTGTTTGGTAGAATGGAGCAGTATTATTACGGAGTTAATGCCGCCGCGGCATATGCATATATACATGGAAACAGTTGGACCGGAGGAAAGAATCATTACGGTGACCGCAATCGGGGAGCCTTATGGTGAGCTTTGCCGGGAGCTGATCAAGAAGTGGGGTTAATAAAAATGACGAACGAGAATACAGAGCCGCGCAAGCGGCTTTTAGCGCTGGATACATCAACTGCCGTATTGGGGGTTGCAGTGACCGAGAATGGAGAATTATTGCATGAAATTAATGCTTCCGGTGAACGGAATCATTCGGTGCATTTGCTGCCGATTATAGAGCAGGCGCTACAAGCTTCGGGAACAACCGTTGCTAATCTGGGCGGGATTGCGGTTGGTGTGGGCCCGGGATCTTATACGGGAACACGGATCGCGGTTACCGCTGCCAAAACACTGGCTTGGGCATGGAATGTCCCGGTAGTTGGTATTTCGAGCCTGCATGCTGTGGCATGGGGTGGGTATGAAACAGCCCTTAAGAATAAGACGACAGCAGAGTCAGGACAAGCCACTGCGAACAGTGGCTACGGTCCAGACTGGATCATTCCACTGATGGATGCGCGTCGGGGACAGGTCTACACAGGATTATTCGCAGCGGATGGGAATAGTTCTCTTAGCCGCCTTGAACCAGATGCCATCCGGTTGATGGCCGACTGGGTGGAGTACTTGGCAGAACGTTTACAACAGGCTTCAGCTGAAGGAACTAAACCAGCTATTCTATGGTTTGTTGGAGAAACCGCTGTACATGGCAGCGAAGAATCACTACATCCGCTGGCGGAACTCGGCACTTCTGTAGCTATTCCATATGAGCTGGAGGGCCGCTGGACAGGCTTCCTTGGTGAAGCCCGGCTGCAAGTAGAGAATGATGATATTCATAGCTTGATCCCTAACTATACTCAGATTTCGGAAGCGGAGGCCAATCTGCGGTTAAGTAGTAAAGGAGGCTTAAAACGATGACGGAAGTGGAATCATTGAGAGCACAAGAGGCTGACCTTGTTTTTCGTCTGATGAAGCTGGAGGATATTCCGGACATTCTTATTATTGAGCGCGAAGCCTTTACCATGCCGTGGACGGAGGAAGCTTTCCGGAATGAGCTGACGCATAATCATTTTGCTAAATACATGGTTATGGAGCTGGCAGGTCATATAATTGGCTATGCTGGAATGTGGGCTATCGTGGATGAGGCGCATGTGACGAATATTGCCTTACTCGAAGCTTATCGTGGACGTAAATGGGGGGAGCGCCTGTTGGAGGAGTTAATGAATACAGCCTCTTACGTAGGCATGAAATCCATTACGCTTGAGGTGCGGGTATCCAACGAGGTAGCTCAGAATTTATATCGTAAAAAAGGCTTTCGTTCTGCCGGTACACGCAAAGGATATTATTCCGATAATCGCGAGGATGCACTCATTATGTGGGCGGATCTACCGGAGTATAAGGAGCATGGCTATTTGGAAGGAAGCGTGGACTTGAAATGAAGACAGAAACGGGCGCAGCTCAACCTGTACTAATACTTGCTATAGAGACCAGTTGTGATGAAACCTCGGTGGCCGTGGTCAAAAACGGATCAGAAGTGTTATCCAACATCATCTCGAGTCAAATAGAGACACATCGTGCTTTTGGGGGCGTGGTGCCAGAAGTGGCTTCCCGTAAACATGTGGAGGTAATTACGCTCGTAATCGAGGAAGCGCTCGCCAAGGCAGGCGTTACACCCGAACAATTGACTGCGGTAGCGGTGACTCAAGGCCCGGGTTTGGTGGGAGCTTTACTGGTCGGGGTAGTAGCAGCTAAAAGCCTTGCTCTTGCATGGGGCAAGCCGTTAATTGGCACGCATCATATTGCAGGCCACATCTATGCTAACCGTCTGGTTGCAGAGTTGCAGTATCCATGTATGACACTAGTGGTGTCAGGTGGACATACGGAACTGGTTCATATGGAGCGTGAGGGTGAGTTTCGAATTATCGGCCGCACGCGTGATGATGCTGTAGGTGAAGCATATGATAAAGTGGCTCGGGCGCTAGGGTTCCCTTATCCCGGCGGACCCCATGTAGATCGCCTGGCACGCGAAGCGACGGAAGTTGTTGCATTGCCGCGGGTATGGCTGGAGCCGAACTCTTATGATTTCAGCTTCAGCGGTCTAAAATCGGCGGTGCTGAATGTGGTGAATCAGAGCAAAATGAAAGGTCTTGAACCCAATGTCGCAGGCATCGCCCGGGGGTTCCAAGAATCCGTAGTTGAAGTGCTGGTGGAAAAGGCGGTACGCGCCGTTAAGGCCACTAACTCCAGACAGTTATTGCTCTGTGGGGGGGTCGCTGCTAATGGCGGACTCCGCTCGGCATTAATTTCGCGCTGTGAAACGGAGGGCATTGAACTTATTATTCCTCCACCGGTGTATTGCACGGATAATGCGGCGATGATTGGAGCGGCTGCATACGTGAAGTGGCAGCATGACGGTGGAATACCGCTGGATATGGTAGCTGACCCTGGATTCTCACTGGAACAATGGTCTGTATCTGCCTATTGACATCATTTGGAGCTAACGAGTATAATCAGTTCAATTAAACAAGCAAACGCGATGAGCGGAAGTAGTAAGGATACTCTGGGATAAGAGAACTGCGGGTGGGTGCAACGCAGTCGAAGGAGTCCTGAACTCGTCTGGGAGCGGAGCGGTGGAAGCATTACTGGCAATTGTCGCCGGAACGTTTGTACACCGTTTACGGGTAACCTCCGTGATAGGGTGGTCTAGTACCTAACATACTGGACCGTAGAGTGGATGTTCAATTGGAATCGGCAGGAACTTAGCCGATACAGAGCATCAACAAGAGTGGTACCGCGAAGGTTAACAGCCTGTCGTCTCTTGAATGAGATGGCAGGCTTTTTTGTATGGATTTAGAGTGGTGAGTAATTTATATAATACACGCTAAGAACGGGAGTAGTAGAGTTTGACGGTGAACAGAGAGCTGCGGGTTGGTGCGACGCAGTCACCGGATTTCTTGAAGCTCGCCCGGGAGCGGAGCGGCGGAACAAGAGTACGCTGCCTACGGCTGTCCTCGTTATCGGACCTTTCCGGATTTAAGCTGGCATGCCAGCTTGAACCGGGAAGAAGAGCTGGACGCAGCTTTGAGGCTTGTTATTAGTGACAGCCGATGCGTCAAAAAGAGTGGTACCGCGGAGGGGTAACCCGCCGTCTCTTTATTAGAGACGGCGGGTTTTTGCGTTCTTGTAGAAGAAGTCCGGGGAATGGACTCAACGCTACATAAGACGCCAAAAGTGAACACTCTGCACATTGTGCAGAGATTCATTTGTTTCAGCTGCCGGCAGCAGTGGGTGGGAAATGAGCAGAACCGCAAGTCGACGTGTGGTTCTGCGCTGAAGCATAGGATAGAGATAAGGCATCCAATTACATGAAAACAAAACTAGGAGGAATTCAGATGATTATTCCAGTTAAGAAACGTATTCAAATTTTCGATACGACCCTGCGTGACGGTGAGCAGGCCCCTGGGGCTAGTCTGACTCCTGAGCAAAAAATATTGCTGGCTTATAAGCTAGCTGATCTGGGTGTTGATGTAATGGAGCCGGGGTTCCCGGTATCGAGTCCTGGAGATTTTGCAGCGGTGCAGACGATTTCGCGCAAGGTGCGCAACGTGGAGATTTGTGGTTTCGCGCGGGCCGTAAAAGGGGACATCGATGCTGCAGTCCGGGCCACTCAAGATGCTGAACGTCGGCGGATTCACTTGTTTATCTCCTCTTCTGATATTCATTTGCAGCATCAACTGCGTATGAGCAGAGCTGAAGTCGTAGCTAAAGCGCGTGAGATGACGGCTTATGCGCGACAATTCTGTGATGTAGTTGAATTCACGGCCATGGACGCTGCGCGGACAGGGATTGATGATCTGATTGAAATGGTTGAAGCAGTTATAGAGGAAGGGGCCTCCATTATTAACCTGCCGGATACAGTAGGATACGCATTGCCACATGAATATGGCGAGATGTTCCGGAGAGTGCGGCAGGGAGCAAGAGGTGGTGGCAAGGTCAGCTATAGTGCCCACTGTCATAATGACTTGGGGCTGGCTGTAGCTAACAGTCTGGCAGCGATTGATGGAGGGGCGACTCAGATAGAAGTCACCGTGAACGGTGTAGGCGAGCGCACAGGGAACTGCGCACTGGAAGAGCTTGTTATGGCGCTTGAAACCCGCGGCGATGCAATCGGTGCAGAAACAGGTATCGTGCTGGATAAACTGTATGATACTTCCCGGCTGATTAGTGGAGCGATGCATTTCCCAATCGCCTATAACAAGCCGGTCGTCGGAAGAAATGCCTTCCAGCATGAGTCCGGGATTCATCAGGATGGCCTGCTCAAGGATCGTAGTACCTATGAGATTATGGATCCCGAACGGCTGGGCATCCCCCGCAGCATGATCATTCTGGGCAAACATTCTGGCAGACATGCGCTGAAGGATCGGGCTGCGAAGTATGGAATAACGCTGGAGCCTGCGGAGCTGGATGCACTTTATGAGTCCTTTAAAGAGACCGCTGACCGTCAAAAGGTCGTCAGTGATGACCAGCTGCTGCAAATGGTAAGCAGTACAACTGGACAACAAGCTCAGGTCTATGAGCTGGGTGAGGTTCAGGTATTGGCGGGCAGTGCCCAGCGCCGTGTAGCTGCAGTTACGGTACGCCATCTGCAGACTGGCCGGGAAACGTCACATACCAGCACTGGCGAAGGCCCGCTTGAAGCGATTATCGCCGCTATTGGGCAAGGGATCGCTGAGGAGATAGACTTTGCAGGACTCGAGCTTCATTCGCTTGGAAGCGGAGAGAATGCGCAAGCAGAAGCAGCGGTGATGGTGGAGTGGGAGGGCCTTAAATTCAGAGGCACGGCCACTCACCAAGATATAATTATGGCGGCAGGCATCGCTTATATCGCAGCCTGTAATGCTGCCCTGCTCTCTACACAGATTGTCTAAAATACGACGTGCCCGCTGTCAGTTTAGGAGATAGCGGGTTCTTTTTTAGCAGAAAATCAGTCTTGTAAAATGGGGTTACGTCTTTTGTCAAGTTGTGGACAACGTTATCCACATATTCTGCCTGAGTTGTGTAAAAAGTGCGTAAAATCAGCAATAACGGCTTTTTTCAAAATGCTCTAATAAACAATTTTGTTGGCAATGAAACACTGTGAGAATTGTGGATAATGTGGATAGATCCGTGGATAATAATTCCTTTTCCTTGAAAATACCGATTTAACGCATAAAAAAGACCCCGAAGGGTCTTTTGAAGTAGGGAGTTATACACGAAACCTGTGTATAGAGCTGTGGATAACTATTTATGAACAAATCTAGAACGATGAAAAAATATTTATAAGGAGGATTTACATTATTCGTCAGCAAGGATTTCCCATTCGCTAAAGAAATCTGTCAGCTGAGATTTTTTGTTCTTCAGGTCCTCTTCATAACCTTGAAGTGCTAAATAATCCTGATAAACTTCAGGTTTAGTCATTTCATGCTCTATAAATACGATTGATTCTTCAAGTGAGGCGATGTTCTCCTCAAGCTCTGCGATACGCCGTTTGCGGTTACGCTCTTCACGCTTAGCCTGCTTGTCTGCTTCAAAAGAGGTTACAGCGCTTTTTTCAGGTACAGCAGCGTCCTTATTGACGTTTTTAGTAGCTAGTTCAGCGGCATCTTTTGCAATCTCTTCTAATTCTCGTTTCTTCTCGACATAGTCATCGTAGTTGCCGAGGTATTGGTCGATCCCTTCGGGATGCAGCTCCAGTACCCGTTCCGCCATTTTGTTCAAAAAATAACGGTCATGGGAGATGAACAGCAGGGTGCCTTCGAAATCAATTAAAGCAGATTCCAGAACCTCACGGCTGACCAGATCCAAATGGTTGGTAGGTTCATCGAGAATTAGCATATTTGCACCGCGGAGCATTAGTTTAGATAAGGAAACCCGAGCTTTTTCGCCGCCGCTGAGTGCGGAAATCTTCTTAAGAACATCCTCTCCGCTAAAAAGGAAATTACCAAGGATCGTACGAATTCTGGCTTCCTCGATCATTGGATATTCACTCCACAGTTCTTCCATAACCGTATTTTGTGGATTAAGGCGGGTCTGTTCCTGATCATAATAAGCAATTTTTACTTTAGTGCCCCAATTCACCGTTCCAGCAGAAGGCTCACGGGTTCCGGTCATACACTGCAGCAGTGTGGATTTACCGATACCATTGGGACCGATCAGGGCAGCAGTCTCCCCACGACGAAGCTCAAAAGAAGCGTCCTTGAATAAAGGTGAACCTTCATTAAAGGCAACCGCAACATTGCGCACTTGAAGCACCTCTTTTCCAGACATGAAGTCTGGCTCAAAGGAGAAGCTAGCCTTCTTCAGATCGCCCATTGGACGATCTAGACGATCCATCTTCTCAAGCGCTTTGCGTCTGCTCTGCGCACGTTTTGTGGTGGAAGCCCGGACAATATTTTTCTGAACGAAATCCTCCATTCGAGAAATTTCATCCTGTTGCTTCTCATATTGCTTCATCCGTGCTTCATATTCGGCAGCCTTCAAATCTACATAACGACTGTAGTTACCCGTATAACGCCGGGACTGGTGCCGCTCGATCTCTACAATAGTGGTCACGAGACGGTCTAGGAAATAACGGTCATGGGATACAACCAGAATCCCGCCAGCATAGCTGCGGAGGTAATCCTCCAGCCACGTTAACGTTTCGATATCCAGATGGTTAGTAGGCTCATCCAGCATCAGAAGATCTGGAGCCTGAAGCAAAATACGGGCCAGCGCGAGCCGGGTTTTTTGGCCTCCACTAAGGGTAGAAATGGGTGTATCTGGTGGGAAATCACTGAAGCCCATGCCGTGTAGGACACTGCGAATCCGTGTATTCATTTCATAGCCGCCGTGGTCCTTGAACCAATCCGAGCGCCGCGCATATCGTTCAAGCAGTTCTTCGTACCGCTTGGGGTCTTCCGCGAGCTTAGGATCAGCAATACTTACTTCTAACTCTCTCAGCTCAGTTTCGGCTTCGATCAGCGGAGCGAAGACCGCCATCATTTCTTCATGAATGGTTTTGTCAGATTGCAGTCCGCTATTCTGAGCTAAATATCCGATTGTTGTTTCTTTTGATTTATGAATTTGACCGCTGTCATAAGACATCTCACCGGCCAGAATTTGTAGAAAAGTTGATTTGCCGGCACCATTCACACCCACTAGCCCGACACGTTCCTTTTCATTTACCTGTAGGCTTATGCCATCCAGTACGTTCTGTATACCATATGATTTAGTAATTCCTGTCGCTTGAAGAAGCATAACGATGAAACCTCCACCCTTGCATATTTCGCCTTGGTATTTATCCCTCAGCCGTATGAACAACTTATTCTATAGTTTACATGAAAAGCGTTTCCCAAGCGAGGGTTCGATCTAATGTAAGGAGGGAATAACGACCTAGTCCGATAACACAGTTCTATCCACCTTGGCGAACCGGGGAGAAGAGTGGTAAACTGGATTTACAAACAAGGATAAGCTAGGGATGAATAAGAGGGGGAGGCCGACAATGTCCAGCAAGGAGTCGGAGATCTCCAAAGTAAAGCAACAATTACGAACCGAGAAGACCATCGCCCGAAACGAGCTGTCTTCGGACCAGAGAAGTAAACTATCATCTGAAGTCTGCCACTATGCATTGGAGTGGCTGGAGACGAAGGGTATAACTTCACTAATGGCCTATGTGTCTTTTCGTTCAGAGCTTGATACCCGCCCACTTATCACACAGGCGTGGAAAGATCAGCGTAAGGTGCTGTTGCCGCGTGTAATTCCAGCAAGCGGTGAAATGAGTGTCCACGCGGTGAATGCATGGAGCGATTTAGAGCCGGGGGCTTATGGTATCCATGAACCTATTGTCTCCAGCAGAGATTTATTAGAGATTGAAGAGATTAAGCTACCTGCTGTTGTGTTCGTACCAGGGCTAGCATTTGATCTTCAAGGCGGCAGGCTTGGCTACGGTCGAGGATACTATGACCGGCTACGTGCGTCTTGGGAGAAAGCCGGGTACGTTAGCGCACAGCCCCCGATATGGATCGGGTTAGCTTACGGCATGCAGTTGGTTCCAAGGGTGCCGATGGATGAGCATGATGCTTTAATGGACATGCTGATTACTGAAAATGGTATAGTGCACTGCCGAAAAGGAGAGTGAGCCATGGAATTGACCCATTTCAACGAGCAGGGAAGAGCTCGTATGGTGGATGTGAGTGAGAAGGAGATTACGAAGCGGACAGCTGTCGCGCGGAGTATGATCAAGATGGCTGCTGGAACGCTGAGCGCCATTAAGAGTGGCAAGATCAGCAAAGGTGATGTCCTTGCTGTTGCACAGATCGCCGGGATTATGGCGGCTAAGAAGACGTCAGACTGGATTCCGATGTGCCACCCGCTGCCACTTACCGGTATTGATATCAGCTTCTCCGATAACAGCGAAGATGAACTTTATATAGAAGCAACAGTCCGTACTACAGGAAAAACCGGAGTAGAGATGGAAGCCTTAACCGCTGTTTCTGCCTCAGCACTAACGGTGTACGACATGTGTAAGGCTATTCAGAAGGATATGATTATCGGACCGACGCTTCTGGTATCTAAGAGCGGGGGCAAGAACGGAGATTATGCGCTCGAATAAGTATCAGCTGCTTTTGTTCGAAGCGCTGATGCGAGCAGGCTGAACTGTACAGCCAACTATACATATAGAGAGGAAGGACAAACCTATGGCGTGGAAGACAGCAATCCTAACGGCCAGTGATAAAGGGGCCAGGGGCGAACGGGAAGACACGAGCGCCCAGGTTATTCGGGAGCTGGTGGAAGAGGAACTAGGTGGCGAGATCATTGAATATCGAATCGTTCCCGATGAACAAGATGAGATTATCGCAGCCTTGATTGAACTGACGGACTATTTTCAGGCAGATTTGGTACTGACCACCGGAGGCACAGATCTGGCGATTCGTGATGTGACCCCGGATGCTACTCGGCGAGTGGTAGAACGGGAAGTGCCTGGGCTCTCAGAAGCTATGCGAAGCACAGTGATGCAAAAAAACCGTGCAGCTATGCTTTTTCGTGGGATATGCGGCATTCGCGGTCGCACGTTGATTGTCAATTTACCTGGAACGCCGAAGGGTGTTCATGAGAATCTGGCAGCTATTATGGATCAATTACCGGAAGCACTGCTCATGGTAACTGGCCAATACCGCCAATAACCCTTTGTCATCTTCTTGTCACGTCACAATGATAATCTATTTATAGAAGAAAGTGGATGTAACTGTGACATAAGTTATGGTATTATTAAATTAAAGTAAACGATACCATGAACGGACAGGTGGACAAGGAGGAATAATAATGTTTAGTGGAATTGGTACTCCTGGTATTATTTTGTTGGTCATACTGGCACTTCTGCTCTTTGGCCCAAATAAACTGCCAGAGCTAGGCCGTGCAGTTGGACGAACCTTCCGTGAATTTAAGGAAGGCGCGCGTGAAATCATCGGGGATAATGAACCGGTGAAGAAGAGCGAAGCTCCTGTGCCGACGGCCCCGCAAACGGTCGCTGCAGATATTCCTCAGGACAAACGCCTGCCGGAATAATAGAAGATCTTTCAATGGGGCATTCTCAGGAGTCTACTAGACTTGAGGAGACGCCCCTTTTTCTTTGCTTTCCGCAGCAACGGACACTGCTTTGAAGAAAGTTAGTGTTATCTTTTTTACTCTTGTCATGGGATGGTGTCTGGATGTCTCTGAAATCGGAAGAAATGTCGGTGGTGGATCATCTCACCGAGCTGCGCAAACGGATTATTTATGTGTTAGTCGTATTTGTCCTTGGATTAATTGGCGGTTTATTTTGTGCAAAGCCCATTTACGATTATTTGATTAGCACGGACCTGGCGCAAGGTTTTGTTCTGCATGCATTCTCATTCTGGGATGGCATTGGGATGTACATGAAGATCGCGATGGCCGTTTCGCTAGTGATTTCTGTCCCGTTTATTGCCTACCAGCTGTGGGCATTTATCAGTCCGGGCCTGCGGCCGGAGGAGCGAAGTGCGACACTTCGTTATGTTCCCTATGTGTTTGTTCTTTTCCTTATCGGTCTTTCTTTTGCTTATTATATTGTTTTTCCAATGGCACTCTCGTTCACGATCTCAATTACCAGAAGCATGGGACTGGAAGAGACCTACGGGATTGCACAGTATTTTAACTTCATGTTCAGCCTGGTATTGCCGCTGGCATTGCTGTTTGAACTTCCATTGCTGGTGATGTTTCTGACCAAACTAAGAGTACTCAACCCGCTACGCTTGCGTAAAATGCGTCGGTACGCCTATTTCACGCTTGTTTTTATTGCTGTAGTTATCACGCCCCCGGATTTTATCTCAGACTTTCTGGTGACGATTCCACTGCTCATTTTGTATGAGTTCAGTGTATTTTTATCTGCATTTGTCTATCGCAAGCAACTTGCTGCGGACGCGGCACGGGATGAACGGTATGTTCAGAAGCAGGAGTGAGGAGAGAGGCTGCCGCTAAGTAGATTTTCTACGAATGTGGCAGCTTTTTTGCTATAAGTTGATTTCATTAGTTGGATTGAATACACTTAGTAAGTAATTGTTATCGATCGATCAGGATCATTAGTTGCAAAGGTCTAACCATTCTAGCAACGTTCATATCTATAAGGGGTGAGAGGAAAGCGCTGGAATCCTACGCATATTTTCAAAACCCGTGGATACAATGTAATAGAGTGTGTGCTTGGACAAGCATTGAAACGTATTTTTTTGCGAAAACTAATACGAATTTGTGTAAAAAGACTTGAAATCCGGGCTCAAGTTGAGTATCATAAAAATTGTTGTTAGCACTGCACGCTGTTGAGTGCTAACGCTCTTGAAAAATAGGAGATGGGCTGGAGATTAGCAGGGTTCCATTGATATTTTTCAAGAACATCACAGCATTCTAAGCTTGACCGGTAAGTTCTAAACTATGTTTTGAAGCAAAATAACATAATTTTAAAGGAGGCTATTTTTTCATGATCAAACCATTAGGTGAACGCGTATTGGTGCTACCGAGCGAGCAGGAGGAAACAACTTCATTCGGGATTGTGCTTCCGGACTCCTCGAAAGAAAAGCCACAAGAAGGAACTATTATTGCAGTAGGTAGCGGAGCTTTGAAAGATGGAGTACGTGTAGCACTTGAAGTTAAAGAAGGCGACCGTGTTCTTTTCTCAAAATATGCAGGAACAGAAATCAAATATGAAGGTAAAGAATATTTGATTATGAAAGAAAGCGACATTCACGCGATTCTTGACTAAGCAAGAGTCGATCATAAGCTAAATCTAAACTACTTAAAGTAATATGATATACAAAAAATTCTAGGAGGTAATTACACAATGGCTAAAGAAATTAAATTCAGTGAAGAAGCTCGCCGTTCTATGCTTCGTGGTGTAGATGCTCTGGCAAACGCGGTAAAAGTTACACTTGGACCAAAAGGCCGCAACGTGGTGCTTGAGAAGAAATTTGGTAGCCCACTCATCACTAACGATGGTGTAACGATCGCTAAAGAAATCGAACTTGAAGATGCATTCGAGAACATGGGTGCTCAACTGGTTAAAGAAGTTGCTACTAAGACTAATGATGTAGCCGGTGACGGTACTACAACTGCAACGGTTCTGGCTCAAGCTATGATCCGCGAAGGTCTGAAGAACGTAACTGCTGGTGCTAACCCAATGGTTATCCGTAAAGGTATCGACAAAGCGGTTCGTGCAGCTGTTGAAGAATTGCAAAAAATCGCTAAGCCTATCGAAGATTCCCAAGCTATCGCTCAAGTGGCTGCTATCTCTGCTGCTGACGATGAAGTAGGTCAATTGATCGCTGAAGCTATGGAAAAAGTAGGTAAAGACGGTGTTATCACTGTTGAAGAATCCCGTGGATTCGCTACTGAGCTTGAAGTAGTAGAAGGTATGCAATTCGACCGTGGTTACATTTCCCCATACATGATTACTGATACAGACAAAATGGAAGCTGTTTTGGAGAATCCATACATCTTGATCACTGATAAAAAAATCAGCAGCACTCAAGAAATTCTTCCATTGCTTGAAAAAATCGTTCAACAAGCTAGACCGCTTGTTATTATCGCTGAAGATATCGAAGGCGAAGCACAAGCTATGCTGATCGTGAACAAACTGCGTGGAACATTCAACGCTGTTGCTGTTAAAGCTCCTGGCTTTGGCGACCGTCGTGAAGCTATGCTGCAAGATATCGCTGCCCTGACTGGTGGCCAAGTGATCACTGAGAAGCTCGGTCTTGATCTGAAGAGCACTTCCATTGAACAACTGGGTAACGCACGTCAAGTACGCGTAACTAAAGAAAACACAACAATCGTAGACGGAAGCGGCGACAAAGCGGACATCAATGCACGCGTAAGCCAAATCCGTGCTCAACTGGAAGAAACAACTTCCGAGTTCGACAAAGAGAAATTGCAAGAGCGTCTGGCTAAATTGGCTGGCGGCGTAGCCGTTGTCAAAGTTGGCGCTGCAACTGAAACTGAACTTAAAGAGCGCAAACTTCGCATCGAAGATGCCCTGAACGCAACTCGCGCAGCGGTTGAAGAAGGTATCGTATCCGGTGGGGGTACAGCTCTTGTGAACGTATATAACGCTGTTGCTGCTGTAGACGTAACTGGCGACGAGAAAACAGGCGTTAACATCGTGCTTCGCGCGTTGGAAGAGCCAATTCGCACCATCGCAGCTAACGCTGGTCAAGAAGGTTCCGTAATTGTGGACCGCTTGAAAAAAGAAGAAGTAGGTATCGGCTACAACGCTGCTACTGGTGAATGGGTGAACATGTTCGAAGCGGGTATCGTTGACCCTGCTAAAGTAACTCGTTCCGCGCTGCAAAATGCTGCATCCGTAGCGGCTATGTTCTTGACTACTGAAGCAGTTATCGCTGACAAGCCTGAGCCTGAAAAAGGCGGCGGCATGCCTGATATGGGCGGCATGGGTGGAATGGGCGGCATGATGTAAGGAAATCATTATCGAAGCAATTCGATGATGAGTTTCCTTGAGAGGAAACACCATTTGACCACATAGTACAAAAATGAGAGACCTTTCATAAGTTCATTGAACTTTTGAGAGGTCTCTCATTTTTTTGTGGGTATAATTTAATCTAATTCTTGCTCTAAAACAGTTTTTACTAAACGACGTACTTCATCTGTTGATCTTGTATCCATTAATTGATTTCTTAGTTCGCCTGCGCCTCTAAATCCACGAACATAGATTTTGAAAAAGCGAAGAAGTGGTTTAAATAAACGTGGCTCGAGTTCATTTGAATATTTATCGTGAAGATCCAACTGTAAAAGAAGTAAATTGAGAAAATCCTTCGCGCTGTGTTCTTTAGGTTCTTTTTCAAAAGCAAATGGATTGGTGAAAATGCCGCGGCCAATCATGACTCCATCAACGCCGTATTGTTCTACTAATTTTAATCCTGTTGCGCGGTCAGGAATATCTCCATTAATAGTTAACAACGTATTTGGAGCAATTTCATCGCGTAATTTTTTTATTTCAGGGATTAGTTCCCAGTGTGCCTCTACTTTACTCATCTCTTTTTTTGTACGAAGGTGAATGGAAAGGTTCGCAATATCTTGTTTCAATATATGTCCTAGCCAATCGCGCCACTCGTCAATATCAGAGTATCCTAATCTTGTTTTAACACTAACTGGCAATCCACCTGCTTTTGCTGCTTGAATAATTTCTGCTGCAACTTCAGGATGTTTTATTAATCCAGCACCTTTTCCATTCGATGCGACGTTTTGTGCTGGGCACCCCATGTTTAAATCGATACCACGAAAACCAAGTTTTTTCATATCAATGCTCATCTGTTCAAAAAATACGGGTTTATCACCCCAAATATGAGCGACAATCGGTTGCTCATCTTCTGTGAACGTTAATCGACCACGTACACTGTCTTTTCCTACAGGGTGACAATAGCTTTCTGTATTTGTGAATTCTGTGAAAAATACGTCGGGTTTTGCAGCTTCACTAACGACGTGCCGAAATACAACATCTGTGACATCTTCCATGGGCGCTAATATAAAAAACGGCTTCGGTAAATCAAGCCAAAAGTTTTGTTCGTTACTCATATTATCTCCTCTTGTTGTAATATATAAAAACGATATAAGGATAGCAAAGTCCTATACCCATCATACATAGTATCATTTTTTTTCGTTTGATGCACAGAATCAATGATATGAGAATGTTCATCCATGGCTATTTGTTTATAATCTGTTTATTGATACTTGTTATAATCCTGTAGATGAAAAGTTTGTAATATAAAGTCGAATCGTGTTAACGAATCGATTATAGACAAACGACATAACGCATCCAAAGAACAGGGGGATAAGCAAGTGAACAAAAAGCAATGGATAAGCTCTATATTGGCTGCTGCTGTATTATCAAGCCCTATCATTATGCCGACCAAAGGATCGGCAGCGGCTTCCTTTATTGATATTGATGGCTCATATGCAAAGAAAGCGATTGTTGAGCTATTCGATCAGGGGATAGTGACTGGTGTCGGAGAGAGTAAGTTCTATCCTACGTCGAATATTACAAGGCAGGATTTTGCAATTATTTTAGCAAAGACATTAAAGCTGGATGTTTCAAACCCTCCTGCACTGCCAACCTTTCTGGACGTTCCCACAAGCAACTACGCATACAGCTATGTAGAGGCAGCTGTCAAAGCCGGATTGATTAAGGGTACAGGCAGTAATCTTTTCGGTACGGGGCAAAATTTATCACGTCAGGATATGGTCGTCATGTTCGTGAGAGCATTGGGAGTCAATCCTACGGGTAAAGCTGGAACTTTGCAATTTGCTGATAGTAGCCAAATTGCTGATTATTCCAAAGATTTTATAGCTGCTGCTGTGGAATATGGATTGATTACCGGATATAATAATTTTTTTAATCCTGATGCCAAAGTAGATCGTCAGGCCGTAGCTCTAGTAGCCTCTAAGTTTCTGAAGTTTAAGGAGAACGGAAACACTGAGCAGCCCGCCTCCACCCCAACTGCTCAACCGAGTAAAGAGCCGGTAACAGTGCCTACTCCTGTTGTTGGAGGGTCTTCCTCTTCGCAAAGTGAGCATAGCAGCAATTCAGATACAAATGCACCTATGGTTGAAAGTACCAAGTTCGAGGCGATCGATAACTACAACGGGACACAAGATCAGCTTCGCGGGTTAGCGGGAGCCATTGGCGAGCAAGGAGCAGCGGTACAAGCCTACCTGTGGACGGATGCGAATGAGAACGGTGAAGTAGATGCCGATGAGTTAGGAACAGCCATCGCATTAGGCACCAGCGAAGCAGACGGATCTGTGAGTGCGGCCAATATTGGGGATCTGAACGCAGGAACGTATCGTTTCGTGATTACCGCTAAGGATTCATCCAATAATGAATCAGCGAAGAACGCTGCACATGCGGTTACGGTGACCTTAAGCAAAAACGAAGTTCCGGATACGAGTGCACCAGTAGTGGACGCAACTAAGTTCGAGGCGATCGATAACTACAACGGGACACAAGATCAGCTTGGCGGGTTAGCGGGAGCCATCGGCGAGCAAGGAGCAGCAGTACAAGCCTACCTGTGGACGGATGCGAATGAGAACGGTGAAGTAGATGCCGATGAGTTAGGAACAGCCATCGCATTAGGCACCAGTGAAGCAGACGGATCTGTGAGTGCGGCCGATATTGGGGATCTGAACGCAGGAACGTATCGTTTCGTGATTACCGCTAAGGATTCATCCAATAATGAATCAGCGAAGAACGCTGCCCATGCCGTTACGGTGACCTTAAGCAAAAACGAAGTTCCGGATACGAGTGCACCGGTAGTGGACGCAGCCAAGTTCGAGGCGATCGACAACTACAACGGGACACAAGATCAGCTTCGCGGGTTAGCGGGAGCTATTGGCGAGCAAGGAGCAGCGGTACAAGCCTACCTGTGGACGGATGCGAATGAGAACGGTGAAGTAGATGCCGATGAGTTAGGAACAGCCCTCGCATTAGGCACTAGTGCAGCAGACGGATCTGTGAGTGCGGCCGATATTGGGGATCTGAACGCAGGAACGTATCGTTTCGTGATTACCGCTAAGGATTCATCCAATAATGAATCAGCGAAGAACGCTGCCCATGCGGTTACGGTGACCTTAAGCAAAAACGAAGTTCCGGATACGAGTGCACCAGTAGTGGACGCAACTAAGTTCGAAGCGATCGACAACTACAACGGGACACAAGATCAGCTTCGCGGGTTAGCGGGAGCCATCGGGGAGCAAGGAGCAGCGGTACAAGCCTACCTGTGGACGGATGCGAATGAGAACGGTGAAGTAGATGCCGACGAATTAGGAACAGCCCTCGCATTAGGCACTAGTGCAGCAGACGGAGCTGTGAGTGCGGCCAATATTGGGGATCTGAACGCAGGAACGTATCGTTTCGTGATTACCGCTAAGGATTCATCCAATAATGAATCAACGAAGAACGCTGTACATGCGGTTACGATTGAGCTTGTTAATGGTGTTCTGACCACACCTACGGTTACTAGCTCTATATATGGCTTTGACGGAGGCGGCGGTTCAAAAACAAAACAACTGATAACGGGTTCTACACAATCGCGCATTCGCTTCGACTTTTTCTCCGGAGAAAGCTTTACGAATGCTGAAATTCAGGTAACGATGGAAGGCATTACCTTTACCACAAACGACTATTATACCATTAGTGGATGGACACATCCGACGAGTGATCAAATTAGCAATAATGGGCATACGTTAACTTTCACAGGAAGTAACATAGGTGTTTCGGATATCGCTTTTGAACTTCATAATAAAGTGATGCCGGCACCCGGGACCTATCTCATTAAGTTCAAAGCAGATGCGGATGGACCTGGAACAGCCAGATCTTATTCCGAGGAACAAGTCATTACCTTAATTATTTTGCCACCGGCTTAAACTAGAAGCTTCTCATGAGTTCTTTGAACTTGTGGGAAGCTTCTTTTTTATGAAAAATAGGATTGCTCAATATAGTCTAAATGAGTATTATGAGTAAGGTATGTTCATATAAAAATAGAGATAAACAGGATGGAGAGCACCATGAAAACAACACGTCAGAACGCATTGATTTTCTCGTTTACTTTTATGGCTTTTATTCTGGGTACGACAGAGTATATTATTGTTGGTTTACTCTCTGAAATATCCTCAAGCCTCGGAGTTACGCTTGCGACAGCCGGGGGATTGGTATCTGGCTTCGCGATTTCTTATGCCATTGGCACACCAATTATGATGTCCTTGTGCAGCCGTGTTCCGAAACGGATTACGATTCTTGTATCACTTGTATTGATTTTACTGCTAAATTTGTGGAGTGCTGTAACTGGAACTTACAGTATGCTGCTGGTGACTAGAATAGTTACTGCCATACTATGTGGCTTTGTTCTTTCTGTAGCCATTACGGTAGCGAATGAAGCGGTTGATCAGGAGAAGAGAGGCAAAGCGATTGCTACAATTTTGAGTGGTTTTGCTATTGCGAATGTTTTTGGTGTGCCGATCGGTACTTTCGTCGGGCAGTTTTTTAATTGGCCAGCAGCGTTTGTTCTGAATGGGATATTAGCTGGAGTTGCCATAGTCCTAAATTATATCTATATTCCACGCCAATTACCGAAACCTGTGCCTAGCTCACTCAAGGATCAGATCGGACTGCTCACAAACGGCCGCATTATTCTTGCATTTCTCATTCCGGTTACGGCAGTGGGAGCCGTATTTGTGATGTACACTTACATTACGCCTATTCTGGAGCAAGTCATGAACGTTCCTAAAAGCTCGGTTAGCGGTGTGCTGTTTGTATACGGAATTGCCACGATTGTCAGCAACTGGATTGGTGGCAAGGTTGCGACCGGGAATGCGGTTAGTAAGCTGAGATTCGTGTTCCTTATCCAAGCTGTGGTCTATGTTATCTTTAGTATGACCGCATCTGTTTCCATTCTAGGAATGATTGTGCTAATGGCTCTAGCCATGATGTCGAGTATTGTGAGCGCCCCTGCGCAGCTCTATTTGATTGACTTAGCTAAGCAGTTCTCACCAAAAACGAAGGATCTTGCTGCCTCATTGAATCCAGTAGCCTCAAACCTGGGAATTGCAGGCGGGTCCGCGATCGGTGGAGTGGTTGCCGGGCATGGAGGATTAATCTCTCTTCCTGTAGCTGCTGCCATCCTGGCGATATTGGCCTGTGTGATTACGTTGATATGTTATAAGATGGATCATCAAAGCCAAGCAGCGGTCATCACTCAGCATCATAACTTAACCTAATGAGATGATATAAAATATCCCGGCTTCATACGAGTTCATTGAACTTGTGTGGAGCCTTTTTTATATGGAAAGCTTCAAAGCGTTGACTTCCTACAGATTCAGTGCTAAACTTATCTTAAGTTAAAGATATTTAAAGTGAAGATAAAAAACTCGATGCTATCCACCAAAGAGCTTGTACAGTAGAAAAAGATCTTTTTTTTAAGTGATATCTTAACATTAAGATAATTAAACTAAACCTTTTTGTTCTTGGGAATTATATTAGGAGTCAAAATCAACTAAACATTAGGAGTGTATAACAATGAGAAACTTAAAAGGGATTCACCACGTTACAGCCATCACAAGCAGCGCAGAGAAAAATTACGAGTTTTTTACTTACGTGTTAGGTATGCGTCTAGTGAAGAAAACAGTTAATCAAGATGATATTCAGACGTATCATTTGTTTTTTGCAGATGATAAGGGCAGCGCCGGAACAGATATGACCTTCTTTGATTTTCCTAACATCCCTAAAGGGGTTCATGGAACTAACGAGATTGCGAAAACATCCTTCCGGGTACCAACAGATGCTTCATTAGACTACTGGGTTAAGCGTTTTGATCGGCTTGCAGTGAAGCATACCGGCATTAAAGAGCAATTCGGCAAAAAGACATTATCCTTCGTAGATTTCGATGATCAACAGTATCAACTTATTTCAGATGAATTGAATAAAGGTGTCGTATCAGGTACACCGTGGCAAAAAGGACCTATCCCTTTGGAGTATGCAATAACTGGCTTGGGACCGATCTTTGTACGAATTGCTGATTTCAACTACTTCAAAGAAGTATTGGAGAAAGTGATGTTGTTTAAAGAAATTGCTCAGGAAGAGACGTATCATTTATTTGAAGTTGGCGAAGGCGGAAACGGTGCACAAATTATTGTAGAGCATAATGAGTTCTTACCGAATTCACGCCAAGGTTTAGGGACTGTTCACCATGCTGCTTTCCGTGTAGAGGATCGTGCGATGCTGGACGAGTGGACAGAGCGTTTTGAAGGCTTTGGATTCCAAACTTCAGGATATGTAGATCGTCACTTCTTCGAGTCGTTGTATACACGTGTTGCACCACAAATATTGTTTGAGCTTGCCACTGACGGGCCAGGATTTATGGGAGATGAGGAATATGAGACCGTTGGCGAGAAGCTTTCTTTGCCACCTTTCTTGGAACCTAAACGTGAGCAAATTGAGAAGTTAGTCCGTCCTATTGATACCGTTAGAAGTACGATCGACTTTGTGAAAGAGTGAAGAAGGGGCTGAGGAAATTGATTTCAATTGATCCAAAGCACAACAGTGAACGGGAAAATTACAAATTATTAATTGGCACTATTATTCCTAGGCCAATAGCCTTTGTCACAACACAATCAGAAGAGGGTCTCTTAAATGGTGCACCTTTTAGCTATTTTAATATCGTTTCGTCCAATCCTCCAATGGTTTCATTGGCTATTCAAAGACCGGCAGGTCGTTTAAAAGATACAGCCCGTAATATTTACGATAATCAACAGTTTGTTGTGCATATTGTAGATGAGGAGAATGTTGCGAAGATCAATCAGACTGCAGCCACATTACCTGCTTCTGAAAGTGAAATTGAATTGGCGAATCTTACACCGATTCAAAGTACAAGTGTAGCTGTGCCTGGCGTTTTGGAAGCGAAGGTGCGGATGGAGTGCAAGCTTGTTCAAGCAATTCCTCTAGGGGGCGAAGAACCTGGGAGTGACTTGTTTATTGGCGAAATTGTTCAATTCCATATCGATGAATCGATCTATCAGGAAGGGCATATTGACCCGAGAGTTCTAAACGCTGTGAGCCGTTTGGCGGGAAATAATTACGCAACCCTTGGAGAGATTTTTACAATAGATAGGCCGGAATAAGCAACTATAGAATAGACCTGCTAGTAAGCAATGAAGCCTACTTAGCAGGTCTTTTTGTGTACCGAAGCTACAGCTCGTCCGCAACCCCCAACAAAGCAATCCCTAGAATCACAACGATAATAACGGCATATTGTGCCTTGCTTAGTTTTTCTTTGAGGAAGATTCGCGATAATATTACGGAAAAAATGCTGTATGAAGCAATAAGTGGTGCCGCGATAATCGCGTTGCTGGACATAGCAAATACGTAGAAGAATTGTCCGGTCGTTTCCAGAATGGCTGCGAAGCCCTTATCCCGTTCTTTAAATAGGTTGAACTTTACCTTTTTTAAAAATTTCAGGTATGTAAAAGACAAGATGGCACATATAAAGAAGGTGTATTCATACGCGAGCAGAGCTGCTTTTTCACTAATCAGACTAAGTTCATCCAAATAAATAGCATCGGCAAAGGTGCCAAGTCCATCGATTAGGCAGTATAGGATTGGAAAAATGATGGCGATCACGCCAATCTGATATTTTTTATCAATCTGTGTGGCGCTCTTTTGAAGCGCTTGGTGTTCTGCTTTCTTTTCCAAGATGGCGATCCCGATAATGCCCAAGGTGATAACGGCAACACCAACGATTTCAAGCGCCCCTAGCTCATGGGTGAAAAAGATAAATAATAATATCGTCGTTACAGCGCCAGATGAATTTTGTACGGGGGAGGCAATGGATAACTCAATATATCTGAGTCCAATATAACCAACTGCCATCGACAGGATATAGAGTGCAGACACAGGGAAATATCGGATTAAGTCCATAGGATCAAAGGTTAATCCTTGAATGAGCATATAAGCTGTTGCGTGAATACCCATGACTATCCCCACGATAATGACAATCTTAATATGGCTATACCGATCCTGACTATCGGTCCCCTTTTTATAAAATAAGTCAGCCCCTCCCCAAGCGAAGGCTGTTAATAATGCAAACATAAACCACATAATCATTGCTCCTTGCTGTAGATTAAAATCCCCGCCGATTATACCAGATTAGATTCTACACAGGGTGCTCATTTCGTCACACATAAAAAATACACCCTCTAGAATCGACCGGACAAACCAAAGGTTTATCAAATGTCTATTCTAAAGGGTGTACTTCATAACATAACAGAGGGGTAAGGCGTTATCTTAACGTAGAGTTTTCAATGCGCCACTCCAAGCCAAGACTTGATCCAGCATCCCATTAAGATTGGTAAGATGCAGATCCGCTGGTTTAAACACAGTTCCGTTCTCGAAATCAGTGAACAGTGACAATGCAGGGTGTACACGAACGTCTGCTACAGATAGTTCTCCCAAGATTCCGCGTAGATGTTCAGCTGCACGAGCGCCCCCTACGGAACCATAACTTACGATACCTGCTGCTTTATTATTCCAAGCTTCACGGGCATAATCGAGCGCATTTTTCAGTGATGCAGAAATACTGTGGTTATATTCTTGTACGATAAATACGAAACCGTCTAGTGTAGCGAGTTTAGTGTTCCATGCTGTTGCTTGTTCAGTTGCATCAGCCTCACCCAATAGTGGAAGCTTGAAATCTGCAATATCTATGATCTCATAATTAGCATCCCCGCGTGCATCCGCAATCTTTTTAACCCATTCTCCTACTTGCGGGCTTAAACGACCTTGACGAGTACTTCCGAGAATAATACCGATGTTTAATTTTGACATTGTTTGTTCCTCCTCAATTTTTGTTCTACCAAATAGTTTGTCTAGAAATCCCATGAAGTACACAACCTTTAAAAATTATTTATCTCAAGAGTAGTAAACTCTGGTTGTCTTTAAGTTAAGTATCTTTAAGATGAGATAATAATACCGCACATAGTGTGCTTTGTCAAGCAACTTTATAATAGTTAGTTTATAGCTTTGCTTCACCTTTACAAAATTAGTTGTTAGGAATATAATTGTTTAAGCAACTATTAAAACAGTGTTAATTGAGAAGGGATACGATCATGACAACAAAGCATAACCAATCCGAGCTTACGTTAGGATTTATGATGGGCACGACTTATCGTAAATTAAGCATGTTATTTCAAAGTGGGCTGAAAGAACATGATATAACACCGGAGCAATGGTCAGTCCTTTTTCATATTGACAGAACGGAAGGTTTGATTCAGAAGGACATTGCTAAGCGCTCTGGTAAGGATAAGCCAACTACAACGCGAATTCTGGATCATTTGGAAGGAAAGGGACTGATCTATAAAAGAACCGGTGAGAACGATCGGCGTTCTTTTAAAGTCTATATTACAGAAAAAGGAAGGTCTCTGGTGAAGGAAACCGTTCCTATTGAAGATAAGGTGACAGAAGAGATTATGAACTGTATTTCTAGTAAGGAATATGAGTTGCTCATGGAATTGCTGCTAAGAATAAACAATCATGTAGATCAAATAACAGATGGAGAGTAGGAAGGCAAGTTATGTTAGAACAACAAGAACTACGTACGAAATTATGGACCAAATCTTTTATTGCTTTAACGATTAGTGCTTTATTTTTATTTATGAATTTACAGATGTTGTTATCTTCATTTCCGTCTTACGTAAAAAGCGAATTTCAGGCCGGAGATATCATGGTCAGCCTCGTTACCAGCGTCTTTGCATTAACTGCGATCGCCTCACGTTTTATGACCGCTTTTCTGATGCGGAAGGTTAGCCGCAATGTATTATTATATATTGGCTTAGCAATTGCCGCCGCTATTACCGGCCTTTATGTTGTAGCAGATTCTATCGGATCACTGCTGCTGATGCGTGTGGGCTATGGGATTGGATTCGGGATTGCCAGCACGATTATCCCAACGATTGTTTCACAGATTATTCCAAGCAAAAGAATGGGTGAAGGGATAGGTTATTTCGGTTTATCCACCAGCCTGGCGATGTCGATCGGTCCAATGATTGGCTTGAATGTGATGAAACAATCAGGTTTTGGAACACTGGCTATGATCGGTATGGTAACTTTACTTCTTGCTTTTCCAGTACTTTTATTTTCTCGTTCACTTCCAGCGCAACCGAAAAAAAAGCCTACCCCAACTCAAAGCGAATCCACCAAACCTCTCAAGGTTCCGTTTAATACAAAGTTAGTATTGCCTGCCATTCTAAATGTCATGTTGGCAATTACCTACGGGGGATTGCTAAGCTTTATCGCTTTATTCGGCGAATCAGTTCATCTGGAGCAAGTGGGTTTGTTCTTTTTATTTAATGCGGTTACGATCATCATTATAAGACCTATCTCCGGCAGATTATTTGATAAAAGAGGACCAGCTTCTGTCCTAATCCCGGCGGCGGTTTGCGTCGTTGCAAGCTTAACTGTGCTTTCTTATACTACCTCTATGCCAATGCTCATCGTTTCTGCACTGCTATATGGACTTGGCTTCGGCGCTATTCAGCCAACGATCCAGGCTTGGATGCTTCGCACCTCAACTCCAGCACAATATGGTATGGCCAACAGTATGTTCTATAACTCAACGGATTTGGGTGTAGCCAGTGGAGCCATTATTCTGGGGGCAATCTCGGCAGCAACTGATTATGGGATAATGTATCGTTATTCGGCTGGGTTTATGGTGTTGTTCCTTATCGTGTATGTGGGAATTCAGATTAACAAGGCTAGAGTGAATCCATCAACCTTAAGTCAATAGGGTTCGGAGATTAAGCCAATCTTTATCTGCTATTCATATTATTTTAAGCTAAGAGGGTTATAGTAATCACATAACACCCTTATAATATAGACTTTGACCCTGCCGGACGTTGGCAGGGTCCTTTTTTTGTGTATGAAGAGAAGAAGTACATTATGTCGATGCACTTTTCTGGCAGGATGGATTATGCTTAGAAGAATAGGAATCGAAGGGGGAGAGATTTGCGGATGAATATGACATGGAACTTAGATAGTTTATATCCTTCCTTTGAATCGGAGCAGTTAAAAAGGGATCGGAAGCTACTGAGCCAGCATATACAAGATTTAAAGCGGTGGGCTGAGCACCATTTGAAAGTAAAAGACGTTACAACCATGCCTGTGGAGGGCTTTTTAAGAATTTATAATGATTATAAAAGCATATATGTATGCTTGTTAGCTTATGCAGAGTTAACACTCAGCGCAGATCGTGGCTCCGAGGAAGCCATGAATCTTGCTGATGATATTGAGGAGGCCAATTCAGAAATCATCGGGGTAGTTGTGGCTTTTAAGCGCTGGTTTAGCACTTGTGATCATATGGATGAGCTTATCGTTAGCTCACCTTATCTAATGGAGCATCAATTTTATTTGCGAGAACTCCTGTTACAATCCCGCTATGAGTTAAGCGAAGAACTTGAAATGGCCATAGCCAAAATGCAGAGTACAGGATCCAAAGCATGGAGCAGACTGTATATGGAGAGGACTTCAAGTGCACTTGCAGATTTAGTGGTAGATGGGGAAACTAGACAAGTGACACTTGCGGAGCTAAGAAGTATGGCTTATGAGAATAATGCCAGCTTAAGAAAAGCTGCTTATGAAGCGGAGGCAGAAGCCTGTAGTCGTATTGCTGAGGTCTGCGCAGCCAGCTTAAATGGCATTAGTGGTGAGGCGCTGACGATTTATGGCATGCGGGGTTATCAATCTTCTCTGGAAAAAGTGTTAATCGCTTCGAGAATGGACAGTGAGACTTTAGCCGCTATGCTCACTGCTCTTCGGGAGAGCCTGCCAGCCTTTCATACCTATTATCAAAAGAAAGCCGAGCTGCTGGGACATCCGGCAAAGCTGCCTTTTTACGATATTTTTGCACCAGTCGGTGTAGAAAACGGGAAAATTACATACGCTAACGCCAAAGATACAATCTTCTCGAGCTTCGCAACCTTTAGTGAGGAACTGTCTTGTTTTGCTCAGAAGGCTTTTGATCAGCAATGGATTGATGCAGAACCTAGATCAGGCAAAGGGGGGTATGGACTTTGCATTGATATTTTCCCGATTGGCGAGAGCAGAATTATGACCCAGTTCACCGGAAATGCCATAGATATTAGTATCCTTGCCCATGAGCTCGGCCATGCCTATCATAGCTCCTGTCTGGCTAATGAAACGATGCTGAATACGGATTACCCGATTCCGATTGCCGAAACGGCTTCGATTTTTTGTGAGACGATAGTGAACCATGCCATAATTACAAATTCAACGGAGAAGGAAGCTCTGCTTATTCTGGAGAGAAGTATTTCTGATGCCGGTTATTATCTTGTAGACTTTTATGCCCGTTATTTATTTGAGATCAAATTATATGAGAGAAGAGCATTAGGCCCGCTGTCTGTTCAAGAGCTAAATGAATTGATGATTGCCTGTATGGTGGAAGCCTATGGTGAGGGCATTGACCCGGGTACAATCCATCCGTACATGTGGATGAACAAAGCTGGATATTTTATGGCTAGTAATGAATTTTTGAATTTCCCGTATTCCTTTGGTTTGTTATTCTCTAAAGGACTGTACGCGGAATATTTAAAGAGGGGCGAAGAGTTCGCCCCTAAGTATCGCCAGTTCCTTAGGGATACCAGCAAACATAATATTGTTGATGTAGCAAAAACAATGGATCTAGATGTTCACTCCATCGACTTCTGGAGAAGTGCATTGAAGCTAATAGAGAGCGACATTGGGGTGTTCATCGCTAAAGCCTAAACAACTCTCCAATTATGGTCACAGGTAGCTTCAATTTGGCCATGCTTTTCAATGTAGTCCGTGACAATTTCAGATATGTCGATCATAATTTCTTGAACAATCGGTTTACCCTTATACATCTCATAATCTCCGCCACCGCTGGCTCTATAATTGTTCATAACAACCTCATATTCTTTAGAGTCCTCTATAGGCTGTCCTTGGTACAGCAGATGGAGGACTCTTTCGCCTGCAGGTCTAGCGGTATCAAGCTCGTATTGTATTCCTTCCCACATATCATAATTGTAATGCTGCGGTTTAGGCTCGATGTAGGCGGGGTTAACGATTATTATTCCGTTCTCGTCTTGTTGGAAATAGTTAGCGGTTTGTTCTAAGGCCTCTCTAATATCTTGTCCTGTCAGTCTTAGGACGGTTAAGGTGTTGGGATAAATGAAGTTCGATAAAATGTCTCTGCGTGTGATGGTTTCGCTGAAACCCTTGCAATCGTTACTGAGTAAGGCTGCTGTAGAAATATCTACGCCAGTAGCCTCCATTTGTACCTTATTCATAAATTCTATAAAAGGGTGGTCAGCTAAGCGGCATTCATCAGCACTGGAAATAGACAGGTCCCCGATAACCGTTCCTATTCTCTCATCCAGCCAAGTTTGTGTTTCTGATTCAAGAGTACTGCTCAGCTCTAGGATTATTTCATCTGCAGCTGTTGTCTCATTAGCGTTAAGGAGCTCGGCATGTTTACGCTGAATCTTCCAGTGTGTATTTTCTTTTTGGAAAATAACCGAAATTTTACCGAGGGAAAGTCCATTACAACCAGGTTGTATGATTGTAACACCGTTCAACTCCCCAGCTATGGAGCGGTGCTGATGTCCGGTAATTAGCACATCTATGCCCTCTACCTCTGTACACATGGCGTAGGCTTGATTCTCCCCCGTTAGTCTTTCTACAGGTTCTCCACTGCTTAGATCGCGTTCGAATCCGCCGTGGTAAGCTACAACGAGCAGATCAGGCTGCTCTTCTGCCCGTATAATGGCACACCAATGTTTTACAGTCTCTAGCGAATCCTCAAATTGAAGCCCTTCAATATGGCTAGGGTTCTCCCAGTGGGGGATGTAATGCGTCGTAACCCCTAGAACGGCTACTTTGATTTTATCTACCCATTTGATGATATAGGGTTTACCAAAGGCGGGTTGATTTGTCGTGTTATCTATAATTCCAGCTGATAACCAAGGAAAGCAGGAATCCTGAACGGCTTTATTCAGCAGAGTTTTGCCAAAATTGAATTCATGGTTGCCAATAATTGCAGCGTCATATTTCAATTCATTTAGTGCAGCTATGCCCGGATTCAGCTCATTACTATAATGTGTAGCTGCATAATAAGTTAACGGTGTGCCTTGAATAAGATCACCGTTATCTATAAGGATCAGCTCAGGAATATGGGATCTTTCTTGTTTAATGAGGGTAGCAATTGTTGCTAAGCCTGCTGGTCGTTTCTCCCCCGTGCGGTAATCGACGGGCCCAAAATGTCCATGTAGATCACTTGTTACGAGGATTTCACAGGTTATTGAATTCTCTTTATTCATAGGTAGCCCCTCCTGATAATAAGTTCAGACCTCATTCTAGCAGATAATTTGGTAACTTTAAGAGATTGGAATAAATTTTACATATATTTGATGCTTGGTTGCTATTGATTTAATAAAACACATCTATAGTTTAGAAGTACTCAAAAATAAAAATAGAAAACAGTGGAGGTCTTTCGTTTGAGAAAAATCAGTAAATTCGTATTGCCGCTAATGATGTCTATTACATTGCTTAGTGGTTGTGGCGCTAACAACACTACAAATAATGCAAACCAAGGATCGACGGATGGAGCAAATGCACCGAAGGAAACGGCAGCTCCTGTAGCAGAGGGTTATGTTCCAGAGAAGCTTACTGTACAATTTGTTCCTTCTCAAAATGCAGATACGCTCGAAGCTAAAGCGAAACCTCTTGAAAAATTACTGGGTGACAAGCTCGGTATTCCTGTAGAAGTAAGTGTCTCTACTGATTACAACACCGTTATCGAAGCTATGGCCTCTAAAAAAGTGGATGTAGGTTTCCTTCCTCCAACTGCTTACGTGTTAGCTAAAGAAAAAGGAGCAGCTGAGGTTATTCTTCAGGCTCAACGTTTTGGTGTAAATGATGAAACCGGTGGTCCAACAGATGAATTAGCGGATTTCTATAAATCTATGATTATCGTCAAGAAGGATTCTGCGATCAAATCGGTTGCCGATTTGAAAGGTAAAAAAATTGCCTATCAAAACGTTACATCCTCAGCAGGTTTTGTATGGCCGGCTGCAACACTAATGGATGCAGGACTTGATCCGTTGAAGGATGTACAAGCCATTACGGTTAAAGGTCATGATCAAGGCGTGCTTGCTGTGCTGAATGGTGACGTAGATGCAGCAGCTATTTTCCAAGATGCCCGGAACACGGTCGTTAAGGATTATCCAAAAGTATTTGAAGATACTCAAGTTCTCGCCTTTACTGATAAAATTCCTAACGATACGATTTCGGTCCGTTCAGATATGAATAAAGAATGGATAGAAAAAATCCAGCAGGCATTCATTGATATCGCAGCTGACACAGAAGGCCATGAGATTATCAAAGACATTTACTCTCATGAAGGTTATGTGAAATCACAAGACAGCAACTTTGACATTGTTCGCGAATACAACAGTAAAGTAAAAACAGAGTAGAACAGGCCGTTCAAGGATACAACGATGTTGGTGTATAACAGGCATTAAGGATAGCCAGCTCCGGATTCCCCCCCGGATCTGGCTATCTCTTTTATACGAATATACGAAAACACATAAAGGGATGATTTCATGATAGAGCTTCGTAATGTATCCAAAACGTATCTAAACGGAACCAAAGGATTAAACAACATTAACCTGACCATTCCAGCCGGAGAATTTGTAGCTATTGTTGGTCTTTCGGGAGCAGGGAAGTCGACCTTGCTGCGTTCCATTAACCGGCTTCATGATATTTCCGAAGGTAATATTCTTATTAACGGGCAGTCCATCACGAATGCAAAAGGAAGCCGGCTACGAATGATCCGTAGGAATATCGGAATGATCTTTCAAAGCTTCAACTTAGTGAAACGTACGACGGTGCTTCGTAATGTTTTGGCAGGACGGGTGGGCTATCATTCCACACTGCGGACGATACTTGGCAGATTCCCACAAAAGGATATCGATTTAGCCTTCGAATCCCTTGATCGGGTAAATATCGCCGAGAAGGCCTATACACGTGCAGATCAGCTATCTGGAGGTCAGCAGCAACGTGTTGCTATTGCCCGTGTTCTTGCGCAGGAGGCACAGATTATCCTCGCAGATGAACCTGTAGCTTCACTAGATCCGCTCACAACCAAGCAGGTTATGGATGATCTAAAGAAGATTAATATGGAACTCGGGATTACGACCATTGTGAATTTGCATTTTATTGATCTGGCTAGAGAATACGCTACCCGGATTATCGGGCTCCGGGCAGGAGAGGTTGTCTTCGATGGTCCTGTATCAGAGGCAACTGATGAGAGGTTTGCTGAGATTTACGGCAGAGCGATTCATCAGGATGAGTTGTTGGGTGAGCCTGTAGTCGGAGGCGTGTGAGATGAGTGTAAATGCAGAGAAGCTACATCCCAAACCGCCAAGAAAGATAAAACATTATTTCACAGCCATTATATTAGTAGTATTACTGTGGAGAAGTGCTGTCTTAACCGATTCATCCTTCGGGGAGCTGATCTCCGGTCTGCCGAATATGCTTGATTTGCTTAAGGAAATGTTTCCCCCGAACTGGGGGTATTTTGACAACATTATAGATGCGATGCTGGAGACGATCCGGATGGCGCTGGTTGGCACAACGTTTGGTGCCATTCTTGCGGTTCCGGTTGCGCTGTTGTGTGCAAGCAATATTACGCAAAGCCGTTGGCTTCATTATCCGGTTCGTATGCTGCTGAACCTGATCCGTACGATTCCCGATCTGCTGTTGGCTTCTATCTTTGTGGCTATTTTCGGCCTCGGTGCGCTTCCTGGGATATTTGCATTGACGATATTTTCGTTGGGGCTGATCGCTAAGCTTACCTATGAAACGATGGAGACGATTGATCAAGGACCTTTGGAAGCAATGACTTCAGTGGGGGCTAATAAGATTCAACGCATTATGTTCGGAGTCATTCCACAGGTACAGGCTCATTTTATGTCTTATGTCCTATATGCCTTCGAGATTAATGTTCGTGCTGCGGCGGTTTTAGGTCTGGTAGGAGCGGGTGGGATCGGCCACTATTATGAAGTCACCCTAGGCTTTTTGGAATACGATAAGACTTGCACCATCATCTTGTTCACATTAGCAGTAGTACTGATTATTGATTATGTAAGCACTAAGCTGCGGGAGAAATTAATATGAGTAAATCATGGAATACCCTTGTCCCTAAACCCCGTAAAAATCGTTTTCGTTGGCTGATTTATGTAGCCCTAGCCGCGTTATATATTTGGGCTTTTTCGGGAGTGCCGTTTAATGGATTCAAAGAAACCGCCGGGATCATTACTAAAGCAATTTTTGCCGGGATATTCTCACCTGACTGGGCCTTCGTTTATTTACCAGATGGGGAGGATCTCCTGCGGGGATTGCTCGAGACGTTAGCTATTTCAATCCTAGGCACTTTTATCTCGACCTTTTTATGTATTCCTTTTGCATTTTGGGCTGCAGTTAACATGAGCAAGGGAAAGGTAATTTCAGGTTCCGGCAAGCTGATGTTGAGCTTTATACGAACCTTCCCTGAGATTATTATGGCTTTGTTATTTATCAAAGCTGTTGGACCGGGTTCTTTTGCAGGTGTGCTGGCTCTGGGACTACATTCGGTGGGCATGCTCGGCAAATTGTTCGCGGATGAGATTGAGAATATCGACAACGGTCCACTCGAAGCTTTAATTTCTTCTGGTGCCAGCCGCATGCAGGTATTGTGGTTTGCGGTGTTGCCGCAGGTGCTGCCGGGATTCTTATCCTATACCTTATATAGATTCGAAATTAACGTTCGTTCGGCTACGATTCTAGGTGTGATTGGAGCAGGGGGGATCGGCACACCGTTAATCTTCGCGCTCAGTTCACGGAATTGGGACCGCGTGGGGATTATACTGCTAGGTATCATTGCGATGATCACAATTATTGATTTGATTTCCGGCAAGATCCGGAAGAAGCTGGTGTAACCGAGTTGCATAATGATATGTGAGACAAAGACCTCCTTAGGGTATGAACCGAACCTAGGGGAGGTCTTTTATGATATGATCCATACTATATTGGACCATTCGAAAATGTATGAAAAAGTAATAATTATTTTTTCTGAAACATATGTTGGTCTATCCGACTTGTACCAAAGGAGTTGAAGGTTTGGAATCTGCGCTTATTGGCAGCTTTGTATCGGCAATGGCTACCGTTCTTGGAGCATTTCCGATCCTGTTCGTGAAGAGGTTATCCGAGAAGTGGAAAGATATCCTCGTAGCCTTCACTGCGGGGATTATGGTGTCCGCCTCCACGTTTGGACTCATGCCGCAATCGATCAAAGAATCGGGGATCATCGCTTTAACCTTGGGCTTGATTACCGGAGTGCTGCTGCTTGATTTAATTGAAAATAACATCCCGCATATCGATGTGGAGAATAAGCCCGGTTATACCAATATGGATTCAAAAGCGCTGCTTGTTATGATTGCGCTGTTCATCCACAACATACCAGAAGGCCTCAGTACAGGTTTCAGTTATGCCAGCGAACAGGCCAGTTTAGGTCCTACCGTGGCGATTGCCATTGGCGCACAGAATATGCCGGAAGGTTTGATTCTTGCGGTCTTTCTGATGAATTCGCGAACTAGCAAGCTAAAAGCCTTAGGAATCGTTACGCTTACCGGCTTAATGGAGATGGTATCTGCGGTGATCGGGTATTTTACTGCCAGTTACCTGCATAATGTTGTGGGTTATGGTCTCGCTTTTGCAGCCGGAGCTATGCTCTTTATCGTCTACAAGGAGCTGATTCCGGAGAGTCATGGCCATGGTTATGAGCGGCCTTCGACGTATTCTTTTATTTTTGGATTATTGATCATGGTGTACATCACGCAGATATTTGGGTGAGCAATTAACTCTAATCTATAAAAAAGAAGACCAATGAAATGCCAGAGCAGCTTTAAGCTGCCTGACCTCATTGGTCTTTGCTGTTATAACTAAGCTTTATCCCCGCAGAATTGCCTCAATTTGCTCTAGCTCCTCAGCGCTAAGCTCTGGGGCATTTAAGGAAGCGACGGCGTCTTCAATCTGGCTTACCTTACTTGCGCCGATCAATGCAGAAGTTACTTTGCCTCCACGGAGTACCCAAGATAACGCTAGCTGAGACATTTTTTGTCCACGTGCAGCAGCAACCTCGTTCAGTTTGCGAACCTTGCCGATCGCCTCTTCGGTAATGGCATTCTCAGACAGGAATACACTTGGGCCAGCGGCACGGGAATCAGGAGCGATTCCGTTTAGATAGCGATCGGTTAGTATGCCACCTTGTAGCGGGGAGAACACAATGGAGCCGATGCCTTCTTCAGACAATACATCCTGCAAGCCATCTTCAATCCAGCGGGACATCATGGAATAGTTTGGCTGATGAATCAGGCATGGCGTGCCAAGTCGACGCAGAATTTGTGCCGCTTCGCGTGTTTGTTCAGGTCCGTAATTCGAAATCCCGACATACAACGCTTTACCTTGGCGTACCACGAGGTCCAGCGCAGCCATTGTTTCTTCCAGTGGTGTATTTGGATCTGGGCGGTGGTGATAAAAAATATCAACATAATCCAGTCCCATACGTTTTAAGCTTTGATCTAGGCTGGAGACGAGATATTTTTTGGAGCCCCATTCACCATAAGGACCAGCCCACATATAATAACCAGCTTTAGTAGAGATAACCATCTCATCACGATAAGGGGTCAGATCCTTTTTAAGAATTTGGCCAAAACTTTCTTCGGCGGAGCCTGCGGGTGGACCGTAATTATTGGCAAGGTCAAAATGAGTGATTCCAAGATCAAAAGCTCTTCTTACCATGGCGCGGCCATTCTCAAATAAGTCGTTGCCGCCAAAGTTATGCCATAGACCAAGCGAGATCGCTGGCAGGAGTAGACCGCTCTTTCCGGTGCGATTATATTTCATATTGTCATATCTGGTAGCGCTTGCGTTATACATGATTTATTCCTCCTATAAACACTTATTACTTAGTACGTTACGTCCTTATTGTAGCGAAAGATCGCGGACAAACGTATGTCAGCAAGGAAGAAGTTTATAGTACAATGTCATTTTCGAGATGACGGCTACGGTATTCTTTTGGCGAACAACCTTTCACCTTCTTGAACATCCGCGAAAAGAGTAAGGGGTCCTGATAGCCCACAGAACGTGAGATTTCACCAATCGTGCATAGGGTCTCTGTCAGCAGCTCGCACGCCTTAGCGATGCGGAAATTTAATAAATACTGCTGGGGTGGCATACCTATTGTCCGTTTGAACAAGGAGGATAAATATTTGCGATCCAGCTTGAGCGAAGAGGACATCATCTCAACCGAAATATTTTCACAATAATGTGTATGCAAAAAGTGCAGGCATTGCTCGACGTAAATACTCTTTTGACGTGGTAAAGGAAGTACATCTGGAACTGCTGGCACCGCTCGAAGTAACAGAGAAAAGAACTCATACATAATTGCTTTTAGAGGTAGATCCAGACTGTCCGAAGCTTCAGCTGCTTGTGTCAGGAGCTCGTATAAATTCGGCATAAGCTGTTCATCCATTGGAAAGATCGGGTGCTCAGGTGACAAGGCGGTTTTGGCCAAAATATAATCAACCTGCTCCCCGGTAAAAGCTACCCAAGAATAGGCCCATGGATTTGCTATGTCTGCTGTGTAGGCAGTTACGATATGCGGATAGGTGAGAAAAGCTTGTCCTGGCTTAAGATAATGGGTCTGTTCACCCACAGTAACTTCACCTGTTCCTGCATGGATAAAATGTATTTTATATACGTCACGGACCCCAGGTCCAAAAAAATGTCCGGGAAGACACTGCTCCCGCCCCCAGTAATGGAGATGCAGGTCGGGATTGCCTCGGAAGGGACGCTCAGAATTATAGTTAAATATCGCCATGGATGATTCCTTCTCTTTCTTCTATAGAGTTAATCAAGGTAGTTGTACCCGCTTACTTTTATTATACAGCATATTTTAGAAGGAATATTAACTCGGAATTGCAGACAATTCAAAGATCGTAGTTTATCCCTGTCCAGTTTGGTTAAGTAAGCTATGAAGCTGAACGTATGAGCTAACTACATCAATAGGAGGTAATGGAGATGAATAAGAGAATAGTGGGTGTCTTTGCTGCCGAATACGAAGCTTCGCGAGCTATTGAGGAGTTGAAGCGTCAGGGCTGTAGGACAGAGGATATTTCGATTATCGCGAGAAATAAAGCGGACGAGGAAACTCTTAGAGACGAGTCAGGAACCGTGGCCCCGGAGGGTATGGCTACAGGTGCAGCTACTGGTGGTCTGCTGGGTGGAGTAACGGGGCTGCTGATGGGAATTGGCGCTTTGGCTATTCCTGGTATTGGACCTATTATTGCAGCCGGACCTCTTGCGGCAACACTAGCCGGAGCGGCGATAGGCGCAGGCAGTGGCGGGTTAGTCGGCGGACTTATTGGCCTTGGCATCCCTGAAGAGGAAGCAGAGAGCTACGATAATTACGTGGATGAAGGTCATATTCTAGTAATGGTGGATGTGGAAGGCGAGCAGAAGGAGCAAGAAGTGAAACAAATCTTCGCAAAGTATAACAGCCTGAACGCAGAACGCTTTGAGAAAGTTGCTAATATAGATCCATTAGCGAGTGAACGTATTGGAAATAAATAAGAAGCAATTAGCATTCAGTGTAAAAAAACAAAACAGGCTATCTCACTAGCAAAGGATACTGCTAGTGAGATAGCCTGTTTTTTGCGGTTTTATAGAGAGACAGCATTTTGTCTAACAGTCTGCGCAGCCGGTATTTCTTTTCCTGGCAGGAAATGAATGCTGCGAATATAGCGGATTGTCCGGCTCTGTGCCCGCATGATTACCGAATGTGTCTCCGCGCGTTCTTTGCCGATAAAACGGACACCGTTCAGGAATTCACCTGACGTTACACCCGTGGCGGCAAAGAGGACGTCGCCCGTGCCAACCATGTCTTCCATGTATAGCACTCGCGTTGGATTGGCAATTCCCATGCGTACACAGCGCTGTAGCTCTACTGGTCCATCCGGGAGCAATCTGCCCTGCATTTCACCACCAAGGCATTTCAGTGCAGCGGCAGCAAGAACACCTTCGGGTGCTCCGCCGGAACCCATATATAAATCGACATCGCTGTCTGGCAGTGCAGCCGCAATAGCGCCAGCGACATCTCCGTGACCAAGCAGCTTAATTCGTACCCCGGCTTCACGCAGGCTATTAATCAGCTGCTCATGCCGTTTGCGATCCAGCACCATTACGGTTAACTCGGAGAGGGATTTGCCAGTGTAATGGCAGGCTTTTTGCAGAGTGATCTCTACAGGGTCCTCGAGTCTAAGCTTACCGGCAAGCTCGGGCCCGCAGGCTAACTTCTCCATATAAATGTCCGGGGCATGCAGCAGGCTGCCTTTATCTGCTATAGCAATAACAGATTGCGCATTATGCAGGCCGCAGGCAACAACCTCAGTTCCTTCGAGAGGATCGACGGCTACATCGACAGCGGGACCTTTTTGGTTCCCGACTTTCTCACCAATATAGAGCATTGGAGCATCATCCATCTCTCCTTCACCTATCACAACAGTTCCGTCGATGGACACAGAATCGAACATGGAACGGATCGCAGTCGTGGCTGCATCATCTGCCGCATTTTTATCGCCCCGCCCAATCCAACGAGCCGAGGATAAAGCACCTAGTTCAGTTACCCGTACAATCTCAAGGGCCAGTTCGCGCTCCATTCTAATTCCCTCCAGTGCATTCTATATATTTTGTAAACTGAAATTTAGATATAACCCATAATAATACCAGCGGTTTCTTCTATAGCCTTGTCAGTAATATCAATTACAGGACAGCCCAGCTTGTTGAACAATGAAGCGGCGTATTCCATCTCTTCGGTGATCCGCGCCAGACTTGCATATTGGGAACCTGTCGGTAATCCGAGAACCTTAAGCCGCTCAGAGCGGACCTTCAGCATGTACTCGGGTTTCATGGTTAATCCGATAAGCCGGTTCGGCGGCAAGCTTAATAGTTCTTGCGGAGGACCAATCTCCGGGATAATCGGATAGTTAACGACTTTTTTTCCTCTATGGGCCAAAAAGATGCTAAGCGGTGTTTTTGAAGTACGGGACATGCCCAGCAGAACGATATCGGCTTTGAGCATGGCGCCCAGATCACGGCCGTCATCACAGGCGACGGTGAATTCTATAGCTTCTATGCGGCGGAAATAATTCTCGTCGAGCTGGTGTAGAAGACCTGGCCGCTGCTGAGGAGCATCGTCGAAGGTATCAATGAAGGCCTGCATCATAGGGCCCATGATATCAACGATCCGTAAATCAAGACGTACCGCTTCCTCGCGGATCATTTCTCTTAATTCTGGCTGCACTAATGTATAGGCGACAAAACCTTTATGCTGAGCTGCTTCTTCCATAAGCTTGCGTAGCTCGTCTTCATGCCTAATATTGCCGTATCTTTTAATGGTGACCTGCTGATTCTGAAATTGGTGAATAACGGCCTGCACGACAGCCTCTGCCGTATCTCCTATAGAATCCGAGCATATCGTTATTAAGTTGGAAGATTGCTCGATGCTCATGGGTTCCTCCTGTTATCCTTTGGCTTCAAGTTCGAGGAGAAGTTTGATGATGGAGGTTTTTGTTAAACGTCCTACCACATCCAGTTTTGTACCGCCGTCTTCAGCAGCGCTGGGAACAACCACCGGCAAACTGTCTACCTCGTGAAAAATCATCTTATGTGCAGCTTCAAGCACCGGCTCATCCGGTGAAGTTGTGACCACTTTGGGCTGGCGCGTCATAACCATGCTTACGGGCATGGAGACTGCACCGGGGTTACCCAAGGTTACCTTTAAGAAATCCTTACGTGAAGCAACGCCCGTGAGTTTACCCTCTTCGTCACAGATAATAAGAGTGCCTACATCCTGTAGAAAAAGCGTAACTACGGCATCTTGAATAGTTGTGGTCTCACGGATAACTATAGGTACACTTTGAATTTCTTTGACCATCGTTTCCTGCAGCAGATAACCGCTTCCCTGACGACTGGATGATTTCAATCCTGGGAAGTACCCGACCTTCGGCTTGGCGTCGATATATTTGAGCATAACCAAAACAGACAGATCCGAGCGAATTGTTGGCCGGGTAAGATTCAAACTTTCGGCAATCTGTTCGCCGGTAATCGGAGCTCTTTTGTTAACGATATCGATAATCTCTATTTGACGTGATGTCAGTTCGATCACAATTCCCTCCACTTCCGATAAAAAAGGCATTCCTCTTTAGAAAAGAAGCGCCGTTAAGCGAATCCTCCTTTCATATATGAGTCATATTTAGCTGTGTTTAATTTAACTTGTTTATATAATACGCAATAGTGGTCATAAATGCAATATATAGTACGTCATATATTTGATTTTTTTAACGCAACAGTGTTGATCTTCTTTTTTTGCAGTAATTGCTTTAGAGCATCAGCATTCACTAGGATTGTTCCGGCAATGATGGTGAACACTCCGAGAATCGTAATCCAAGATACGGACTCCTTGTAAAAGAAAAAGCCTACACCCACCGCAATCGGTGGAGAAATATAAAGCCAGGTAGAAGGAAACACTGGGTTGGTCTTAGCTACGAGCCAGTAGAACAAGGTATGGCCGACCATGGAGCCGATAACTGTGAGATAGAGCAGTGAACCTGCTGTTTCGAATGAGAAGAGAAATGCAGGATGTACTTTTTCCGTGGCAAAAGAAAGAATGAATAACAGCGCACCGCCATACATCATTTGAGCCGCATTCAGCGCAATCGGTGAGACCTCAGGCATACTGTTAATTACTTTTTTGGAGTAAATCGCACCTACAGCATAGCAACACTCTCCAATTAGGACTACGGCGCAACCGATGAGCCACAGTGGTGAAATATCAACGGCGAGATTGGGGAGAACCAGCAGCAGTACGCCAGTGAAGCCGATGATGCAGCCATATAGGGAGATGGCGGGTGCTTTTTGCCGAAGAATAGAGGTTTGGAGCAGCAGGATCATGATCGGACCAGTGGCAGAGAGTACAGCTGCAAGCCCTGAAGAAACATATTGTTCAGCCCAGTAGAGACCCGCGAAGGTGCCGAAGGTTAGAGCAGACCCGGTGAACAACATTTCTTTGCGCAACAGCAAGGAGAAGCTGGCTTTACGTTTCCAGACCATCCATAGGAATAGAACAGCGCCCGCGACAAAAAATCTTAAGCCCGCTGAAAAGAAAGGAGGCGCACCGGCATCTACACCGATTTTGATAGCTAGAAAGGTCGTGCCGAAGATCAGACATACAAGTGCATAAGCAAATAAGATCATTTTGAAAAGTCCCCTTTTGTGTGCTTTATAAAATATAAGAATTTATAAGCTGGCATTTTGTTAATCATAAAGGGGAGAGGACAGAACAGATTGCCTTGTGTAGAACAGATTAATTCAGAAATCGTGTACAATATGATTACAAGGTTGTTCGGAGAGGAGTTGTAGCCAGATGAAAAAGGTTGTGGGAGCGGAGCATAATCATCCTTTGTTTCGGCAGGTCTATGAATTTCTATTAAACCGCATGGAGCGAGGGGAATGGGTCGCACATGATAAGCTTCCTTCTATACGGCTGCTGGCGGAGGAGCTTAAGGTACATCGACTGACCGTATTCAAAGCGTACAGACGGTTGACGGAGGATGGAAAGGTTTATGTAAAAGATAAATCAGGATATTACGTGGCACCCATAATCTCGCTTCCTGCTATTGAAGTAGGAGCCGCAGTATCGGCTTATGCGCTCACTAATCCGCTGTCTGATATTCAGAGAGTGCCAGTTAAGTATCAGTTCTCGCAGGCGCTGATTGATCCGGGGCTGCTGCCGAATCTTTTTCTATCTGACTATGTCAAAAAAGTGTTCGATCTATATCCCAAGGTAATGGGAACGTATGCCTCGGTCCAGGGGGATAACGAGCTGCGTGAGACGTTAAGCCACCACTTTCGGAAGCAACATCGGCTGCAGTTAACTTCGGAAGAGCTGCTTATTACCTCGGGTGCGCAGCAGGCGATCAATCTGATTGCCCGGATTGTGCTTGGTCCTCTGGATACGGTGCTTGTGGAGCGGCCTACTTATAGTGTTGCTATGGATATTTTTCGCCGGGAGGGGGCACGGTTGGTTCCGGTAGAGATCACTCCGGAGGGATATGATCTGGAGGAAGTAGAAGCTTTGATGAAAAAGCATAAACCGCGTATGTTCTACATTAATCCAACGCATCACAATCCAACTGGATACACGGTGCCTGTGCAACAGCGCAAGCTGTTGGTAGAACTGGCCGAACGTTATCGCTGTTTACTGGTGGAGGATGACCCGTTCCGCGATATGTATTTTGATGAGGAGCCGCCGCCGCCCTTTTTTGCTTATGATACGGAGGGGTGGGTGATCTATATCAGCAGCTTCAGTAAATATGTAGCCCCTGGCTTACGAATCTGTGCGGTGGCCTGCCGATATCCATTTATGGAGCGTCTAATCACGGCCAAATCACTCGCAGACAATGGCACTCCGCTGCTGAATCAAAAAATATTTCTACATTACTACACCTCCCCACGCTTGCAACAGCATCTCGGTAAGCTGCGCATTGCGCTTCAAGTGCATAAGGAAATTGTAGAAGAGGAGCTGGCGGGGACTGGCTGGGAATGGACGACTCCGCAAGGCGGATTAAATCTATGGGTGAAACTACCGGAGCATCTTACGATGGATCGCCTGTTTGCTTCAAGTATGGCGCAGTCGATCGCTTTTGTTCCTGGGGAGTTATTTGATCCACTGGGGGAAATGAAGTCAAGGCTTCGCCTAAGTTATTCCTTTGCAAGCGAAGGGGTGCTGCGCGAAGGAATACAGCGTTTGATTGGGATCGCGCACAGTTTGTGAGTGGTACAGCAGGTATGGGGGATTAATGAAGAGGATATGAGGAGTTAAAGAGGATTAGAGGAATTAAAGAAGAAGATTAGATTAATTACTGCCGGATAGACTTGTATCACTTGTTTGGAAATTCCTGTAACACTTTCTACGTTTGCTCCGTCTGTAAGGTAGAGAAGGGGGTTATCAAATTGCGAAAGATCAATTTCCGAAAGTTCAATTTCCGAAAGTTCAATTTCCGAAGTCCAATGATGATATTTCTAGGTGTCCTATTAATATTTACGGCTTTGCTGACGGTGCGGCCCTCAGTCACTTACGCCTGTTCCTGTGTTATGCCTGCGGAGCCACTGGAAGCTCTTGAGAAAAGTACAGCTGTCTTTGTCGGGAAAGTAGTGGACATGAAGGAGCCGTCACAGGGGAACATAATTTCTTCTGCTGATCCAGTAAAGGTAACCTTTGAGGTGGATTCCAGCTGGAAAGGGGTCGAGGGAAACCAAGTTACATTGACTACGGCTTTATCTTCTGCAAGCTGCGGCTTTGAGTTTGTGGAAGGGGAAAGTTACATTGTCTATGCTTATGCTAGAGACGGTGGAGAATCTGGTAATCTGGAGGCTAGTTTATGCAGTCGAACTAAGCGGCTAACCGCTGACTCAGTGGATCTGAAAGAGCTGGGACCGGGTATTTCGGCAACGACGCCTACCGCTTCTCCGGAGGTAACCCCGAATAATTCACCGGAGTCAGGAGCTGGGAGTAATGAGCCTGATCAAACGGGTAATTCTGCTGGGGACAGTGATTCCTTTCCTCTTGTTAATGTGGGGATTAGTGGAATAATTATCGTTCTAGCAGCTATAGCTGGGGCTGTTCTATACCGTCGTAGAAATGATGGAACGCGCAAAAAATGACTCTAACTGTAGAGTCACGTCATGTAATGTAATGGTGGGATCAAGTTAGGACGTAAGAGTATATAAGGGGTTGTGATAAAATAAGCGGTCGCTCGGGATAAACATCCGAGCGACCGCTTATTTGTTTGAGAAGACCTTGAGTAACTGGTGTTGGGCTGTGTTGGTGGACCAGTGGTGGAGTATGTTGGTGGGCGAAAAGGTACTGATGCTAATGCTGGTGTGTGCTGAAGGGCGGCGTAGGTCTAGAGTTGGTATGTGTGGAAGGGCGATGCAGGTCTAGTGCTGGTGCTGGTGCTCAAGTGTAGCTCGGAACCATCTAGAATCAATAATTAGGGAAATCCTCCCTGATTTTATCGTGTTTTACTCATTAATAGCGATAATTGGGGAATTCCTCCCTAAAATTCTGCGGAAATTGCCCTTTTTGCCTATAATCGGCTAATTATTAGGGAGAAATTCCGCAAAAAGTCCAATGTGTGCTTATAAAGATCGATTATCAGGGAGAAATTCCGCAAAAAGTTTAACGCGCGCCTATAAAGTTCGAATTTGAGGGAGAATCTCCTTAAATATCAGTTCAAGGAGGGCAGAATTTTGTGAAGCAAATTCTAGTTATTGTTGGTGTTGCAAAGTGAAGCAAGATGAACTCTAGATATTGTAGGGTGTTGCAAAGGGAAGCAAGTTGAACTTTAGATTGTAAGGTAAAGTAAGGTGAATTCCGTGTAGCAAGGTTAATTTGGGTGATGTGATTAAGGTGAATTTAGTGAGTTAATGATGAATTTTTGCGATGTAAGTTGAAATCTGTTGAAGTCAGTTGTGATGTCACTTGAGTTTAGATCGCAAGCCTACCTCACCCTCGTCACACCCACCCAAATAACCGGGCAAGCTGAGCGACAGCAAAGGTTACTCCGATGGCGATACCCAGCGGAATGACTGCTGAGAGAACGGCCCACTTCATGCTTTTTGTTTCCTTGTAAATGTTCACGAGTGTCGTACCACAAGGATAGTGGAGCAGGGAGAACAGCATCATGTTGAGTGCGGTCAGCCAGGTCCAGCCATGTGAGAGAAAGACATCTTTGATACTGCCTAAGCTGTCGATATCAACCATAGCGCCTGAGGACATATAGCCCATAAGCAGGATAGGCAATACGATTTCATTCGCAGGAAGTCCAAGAATAAAGGCCATGATGATAAAGCCATCCATGCCAAGCAAATGTGCGAACGGATCAAAGAATGCAGCCATATGATTCAGTACAGAATCGCCGCCAATAAACAGATTGCCTAGAATCCAAGTGATAATCCCGGCAGGGGCAGCAACGACGATAGCCCGAGTAAGTACGTTAAGGGACTTATCTTTGGAGGAAATAAGTATGGTCTTCCAGATTTGTGGACGGCGGTAGGGAGGAAGCTCCAATGTGTAATGTGTGGGAACCCCACGCAGCGCAGTTTTGGACATGACCCAGGAAACGGTTAAGGTAACAATGATGCCGATTAGAACCATTCCCATTAGGACGGAGGCAGTGGTGAATGTACGAAGCGCGCCTGTCGTAGCGGCTCCTGCCATAAATAAGGAAGACAATAAAATCAGCGTGGGCCAGCGGCCGTTGCAAGGGACAAAATTGTTGGTCAGTATAGCCAGCATTCGTTCACGCGGCGATTCGATGATTCGTGTGGAGAGGATAGCGGCCGCGTTACAGCCGAAGCCCATGGACATGGTTAAAGCTTGCTTGCCATGACCACCTGATTTTTTGAACAGTCGGTCCATGTTAAACGCAACGCGTGGCAGATACCCGAAATTCTCAAGCAGAGCGAATACGGGGAAAAAGATCATCATCGGTGGCAGCATGACACTGATTACCCATGAGGTGCCTCGATACAAGCCAAGCACAAACACGCCGTGCAGCCAAGCTGGGGCATGGAGAGCCTCAAATCCCGCTGTCAGATATCCTTCGATGAAGCCAAAGAAGGAAGCGAGCCAGCTAGAAGGGTAGTTAGCCCCGGCAATCGTAATCCAGAATACGACACCGAGAATGGCGAGCATGATGGGAAAACCCCAAATTTTGGAGGTCACGATATTATCCAGCTTATAAGTGCTGTTCAGTTTCTTCTTATCCCGATAAGTAACTGCATCTCCGCAGATGCCTGCGGATACGCCATATATACCACTGACAATCTCATCCCGAATGGCTCCGCCGTCAGCGAGCTTTTTTGCGGTGGACAATAGGGAATCTAGAGCGTCAGATCCCTTAGTGATAGGCAGTGACTCCATGGCCGATGACCTCCTTTGCTTCGGGTAAATCCTTGCTTTTCATATGCTCTTTAAGTGAAGTAAGCAGGCTGTCATCACCGTCCAATAAGCGCAGTGCAATCCAGCGAGCGGGATATTTGGTACCGATGGTTTGCTCTACCAATGGTGTAAGCTCGGCAATTCCCCGTTCGATCTCTTCGTTGTAACTAATCCGCAGCGGCTGCGCTGTGAATGAGCCTGTAGCCACTCGCTCCACTTGATCCAATAAGGCATCGATCCCTATTTTATTGCGTGCCGATATCGCAACGACGGGTACGCCGAGACGTTTGGAGATACTCTTCAGGTTGATGTCGATGCCCAGCTTACGTGCTTCATCAATGAGGTTGATGCAGACAACCGCGCGTCCGGTAATCTCCAGTACTTGCAAGGCAAGATTGAGATTACGTTCCAGCGAAGTAGCGTCAAGCACTACAAGTGTCACGTCTGGCTGTTCAAAAATAATATAATCTCTAGCCGCTTCTTCATCCGCGGAATTTGAGTATAGGGAGTACGTTCCTGGTAAATCTACCGCGAGGTATGAATGGTTATTGTGTTTGAATTCGCCTTCGGCAGTAATGACGGTTTTACCTGCCCAGTTTCCAGTATGCTGTCGCATGCCGGTTAGCAGGTTGAATAGTGTGCTTTTTCCGGTGTTAGGATTGCCTGCAAAAGCGACGGTGAACTGACTCATGCTTCTACACCTCCAATTAATTCTCCGAATATTAAAGAACTTTCTTCTCTACGCAATGCAATGGTCGTATTGCTTACCCGAAAAGCTATAGGATCTCCTAATGGACTACGCCGCAACACCTCTACGATATTCCCGACTACGAACCCGAGGTCCAGTAATCTTCTTCTAAGCACACCTTGAACTTCAATGTCGCTGATGCGCAGCGTGCTACCCTTTGCAGCCTCTGATAAAGGAATAGTTGTTCCAGTCATGAGATCCCTTCTTTCATTTATATTTTTACCGCCTACGGTTTTTATTTTGTGTATTAGAACATTTCTTGTAGTCTGGCACAACATTAGTATATGGCAACAACTTTGTCCCTGCAACAAGAATGTTTCCCTTAGGCAAAATAAAATTAAGCAAAAAAAGCCCCTGACGAAAGAGGGCTTGTACGCTCTTTTCCGCAGGGTTGAGCTTAATTCTTAATTAACATTAAAATTACGACCAGCTGCCAAAATCAAGTGTACGTCCGGTCTCGACCAAGGTTTTAATATTACTCAGAACCTGCCACCAGGCGTTGATACTGCCAGCATATGAAGGATCATCAGGATGCCATTCATCGTGGATAAGCGTAAGCTTAGTAGTTCCGCCCACCGCTTCAAGCAGCCAAGATATACGCGATTCATATCTTTCTGTACCCTTATGATAGGAGGGGCCGACCTTATGCGTGAAACGAAACGCTTTTTGTGGAGTGAACTCCAGCAGAGTCCCATATACATGTATCGTTTCATCGCCATCTGCACCGGGACCAACATATTCCAGCAATTCACCTTCTTTAAAAGTGGATTGGATTACGCTCCCGTAGTAAATCTGTTTAGTACCTTCGGGAGAGATCAAAGTCTCCCATACCTGCTCAGGTGTTCCGCCAATATAAAATTCATAGTGAAGTTCTTTCATTCCTTATTCCTCCTTGGTTTGTACAATCATTTATTCCCTTAGACTTATTTACACTATACAAAAGGATCACTGACAACTACGGTCAGTGATCCTAAAATAATCATTTTAAGTTTTATAATAAGCTGCCAGATCGGTAGCTATAGCGGACAGCTTTTGTTTCAGAGCTAAAGGCTCTAGGATTCGTAGTGTTGATCCATAAGGCAACAAGAAGTAAGGCGCATAAGTCAGTAAGGAGGTCTCATCGACTTGAAAACGGGCTTGTCCGTCAATGCGCTGCACCAGCGCATGTCCAAACAGCCAATGACTGCATAGATCGTTCAGGATTCCTTCATCGGCGGCGATGACTACTGCTATGAGTTTCTCTGGAGTATTTGGTGTGGGCAGCAAGCTTTTTAACAAAAAATCACGTGCAGAGAAGTCAGCAGGACGGGCAAACAGAGCTTCTGTGCGGTGCAGTTCAGTTATTCTATCGACTCGGAAAGACCGAATTTCTTGCCTCTGATGGCAATAAGCAACGGTGTACCATTGCCCTTTCCACAGGACAAGTCCATAAGGATCAATAGCGCGGGAAGAAATCGTCTCCCCGTTTCCCTTCCGATATTCCATCTGGAGGGTATGTCCGTTCGCCGTCGCTAATTCAAGCTCTTGCAGTAGGTGGGGAAGCGGCGCAGCAGGGGAGTGGATGGTTTCTATCCCGCTCTCATGACGCTCCATCTGTTCTAATTGCTGCGCATTGCTGTACCGTTTCAGTTTGGCGATTGCTTGATCTAGAGCTTCTACATAAGGATATCCAGTTCCCCGCGCAAAGGAGGCGGCTTGCAGGAGGGAACGTTGTTCGTCGGAGTCAAAGAATAACGGGACCTCGGAAAAATGCTCCGGAAGGCTATAGCCACCACCAGGTCCACTATCCGCGATAATGGGTACGCCACTGATGCATAACGCGTCGATGTAACGATAGACAGAGCGGACACTGATCTCTAGCGCTTCTGCTAGTTCCCCGGCGGTTCTTCCCCGTTGCTTGAGCATCCAGAGAATGGATAACAGGTGATCAGCCTTGGACATAAATCAGGAACCTCCTTGCCTCATTAATTAGTAATAGCTCACTAACTATAGCAAATTGCCTATTGATCAGCTAGAGAACCTTTTGGTGCTGCCATAAGTTCCAAGCCGCGAAGTACATCCAGGGTTACGATTCTTTTCAACATGGTGTTACACCATTATTTTCTTGAGACTATGAATGTACCGTGATCTCGCAATAAGGAAATAGATAGTTTGCACAACCAGAAATACAGCAGATGTAGTAAGCACGGGCACAGTTACATTTGTGATATTAATCTGTTTCAGTATCGGGCGTATCACGACAAGGGTCTGAATGGTGGCAATAATAATCGGAATATAGAAAAGCACAGAAATCTGTTTGGTAGCAGAAGCTGACATTTCTTTAGTACTTAAACCGATTTTGGACAAAGCATTATACATTTGCTTATCTGTATTGAGCTCAGTATGAAGCTTAAAAAAGAGAAAGCTGGCCGATGAAAGCGAGAAGATCAGTGCGATAAAAATCCCTATAAAGCTAAGCATGGCGGCTCCCTGTTTGGTCGATAGATAGCTGTCTGCTCGCGATCCCAGTATAGAGCTGTATTGATGGTTAGCCTTGTTAGCGGCTTTATTCCATTGGATAAGGTCTCTGGTGACAACAGCTTCAGCTGAGCTGTCATTAGGTGTAGGACCGTCCCATGCAGGGATTTTGTATAGATATTTCACATAAGGTCTCGTGTACTTCTCTGTTGAATTAGAAATCTTATGATATAAGTTGTCATCTACGATTAGAAGTGAGGTGGCCATTGGATCTACTGGATGTACCTTTGGTGTTCGTAATTCTTTTAACATCAGTTCCTCATCTTTTTGAACCTTCAAATGAATCGCTCGATTAGCAGCATAATTCTGTGAATCCATATGTGGGTTCAGCAGCAATACAGCTTCTTTTTCAGACAAGGGTCCAACCTCGGACACATCCATCTGTAAGCCCAGTTGATTGAACTGTGAGCGGGAGATCAGATCAATTCCAAGTATTATTTCCTTATCGATTCCTTGAATCGAAGCAGAGATTAGATCTACTTTATTCTCTGTATACTCGACTTTAGCATTCTTTAATTTAGTGTGAATGGGCTCTAAATCTGGTGCTTCATCCTTCGGATCATAAATCGTATAACTCACAGCGAATGGGGATTTTTTATAGAGGTCTGAGTTCGCTTGATTAATCGATAAAAGAATTCCCGAAGCCATACAGGCAAGCGAGGTAACCACAGTTACAAGGAACAGCATTCTTGCATTGTCTTTAATCTTATAACTCATCTCGGAAATCCACAGCAGATTGGTTCCGCGCCACAACCGTTTGCGTCTTAGTTTTAGTAGGCGAATGCCCAATACAGATAACTGAGAGTAGAAAAAGTAGGTTCCAGCGATACCTGTGACAGCGGCGACTAACAGTGAGGACGGGGACAATTGCTTCCAAATCGCGAGAGCGCCGACGGTCAACAGTAGAAGCCCAAAGAGCGAGAACAACAAGGAGACACGGGGTTCTTTTTTAGGTTTAACATTTCCCTTAAGCAGTTCAAGAACTTGATGTTTACGAATGAACAATAATGTGAAGATCGAAATGACCAGAAATAATGAAATGAAAGAGATAGAAGTAATCATTAACGCCTTCATTGGCCAATAAAAGGGCAGTGGCTCCATGCCCATAATTGTCGTGCTTAGCAGCAAGAATAACTTGGATAAAAGCATGCCGAAAGACACACCTGTTACTATAGAGAGCAGTCCGATCAGCATGTTTTCTATAAGAATCAGCTTGTTGATCTGGCCAGGGCGTGCGCCTAAAATCATCAGTATGCCGAACTCCAGATTACGCATTTTCAGAAATGCGCTAATCGAATATAGTACGAAAAAGAACGCAAAGATAAACACAATGTAAGAAGCAATTTGCATGCCGGAGGCTGAATTCGCACCCAGCGCGATGTTCGTAATACTAGGGTGATAAATAAAGACTGAATAAGAGAAAAAGATCATGACCATAAAAGCACTGCTTAAGAAAAAAGCAAAATAAGCGCGCGAATTACGGCGTACATTATTAAACGCGAATTGAGGAAAGTTCATGACTATTCCCTCCCCAGAATGAAAGTGTATCGATAATCTTTTGGAAGAAGGCCTGACGGTTATCTCCCCGGTGAATTTCCGCTGCTAGTTTGCCGTCTTTTATAAAAACAATTCGGTTGCAGTAGCTCGCTGCCAGTGGATCATGTGTTACGAGCATTAGCGTGGTGCCTTCTTTGTGGTTAATATCTTCCAGCGATTCCATCACCATCCGCGAAGAATTGGAGTCAAGCGCACCCGTAGGCTCATCGGCCAATATAATCGAAGGAGAGGTGATGATCGCCCGGGCAATTGCGGTCCGCTGACGTTGTCCCCCTGAAATTTCATAGGTGCGTTTGCTCAGAATATCGGTAATGTTTAAGCGTTCAGCGACTCTTTGAAGCAAGATTTCCATCTGTGAGAGCTTACGGTTATCCAAAGTCAGGGGCAGCACAATATTTTCGGCGACGGTTAACGTCTCAAGCAGGTTGAAGTCCTGAAACACAAAGCCTAGCTGTTTTCGGCGAAAGTGGGCGAGCTCTTTTTTATTCAAAAGATAAGGGTTGCTGCCATTGATATTCACTTCGCCAGAGGACGGCTGGTCGATTGTGGATACCATATTGAGCAGTGTTGTTTTACCGCTACCAGACGGTCCCATAATTCCGACAAATTCACCTTTTTCAATATTAAGATGAATATCGGTGAGGGCTTGGGTCACTATTTTGCCGGGGTATACCTTATGAAGTCCTTTGACTTCCAATACGTTCATATCATTCATTCCTTCCAATACAAAAATGATTTCATCCGCCTTATTCGGGGAACGGGTTATGTATATAATTTATAAGATCGAGAGATTAGCTGCTATGGATTTACCTTAAGGTTTCCTTACAGAGACGTTAAGGTTATGTTCGCCTTTCTCCTTGTGGAGAATGGGTTGAGAGATAAGTAGCCTATAAAGAAGAAGGAGGCTTCAAAGCCATGAATAATGACGATGAAGTCCCCTCAATATTATTTCTGTAGATGATCACTGTTGCTAAAAATAAGTCGCACGCGGGTCCCTTCCCCGAGCCGGGACTGAATATCCACCTTGTGTTCGAGCCGGTTGCAAATCTCCCGGACGAGATACAGCCCCATCCCTGTCGATTCATGATAATGTCGTCCGCGGTCACCCGTAAAGTAGGGATTAAAGACCCGCTTCAGATCCTCAGGAGAAATGCCGATCCCTTGATCGGTAATATCCAGAATCGTGTCGGTGCCCACACGCTGAGCTGAGAGGGTAACGGTCTTGCCAGTACCGGAGGTATAGTTTACGGCATTGGTTAAGATTTGGGCCAGCATAAACATTAACCATTTAGCATCGCTATATACCGCGAGATTGGCATCCGCCTGTACATCTACTTTTATACCCCGGCGTATGAATAGTCTGCGATTTTCGGCTACCGCCTCACTAACGGTTTTGCGCAGAAGTAACGGTTCAACTTGAAAATCATTTTCAAATCGGTCAAGTCTTGAAGTGTAGATAACCATCTCCAGCCCTCCGCGCAGACGTTCCAGTTCCTCCTGAATACTTGCGGCAGCCTCCTCTTCAAGATCCTTTAGCGTAAGCTGAATTACAGAGAGCGGGGTCTTCATTTGATGAACCCAGCGATTCATGAATACGATATGCTGATCCATCTGGCGCGCATGCGCATTCACTTGCTCCTGATACTGGCGGTCAATCAGCTGCAATAACTCATGGATAGCTTCTGAAAGAGGAGTGTCTCCTAAGGAAACAAGATGTTTTTGGAGCATGTCCATAGGTTCGCTTAATGCTGCATACAATCTCCGGTGCTGAACGTATCGGTAGCCTAGATATAGCAATAGAACTACGGTACTCAAGGCGATTCCATAAAGCATGATAGAGATCGGTCTGTTCTCACCAGACAGCCAATACAGCAAAGGGATAAGCAGCATCTGAAGCAGATAGAATAGGATCAGAGAGATCTGGTCTCTCCAAAAAAGCCTCATGGCGTATCCTTAGAAACATTAAGCCGATAGCCAGCGCCTCTTACGGTTTCCACAATGTCGCCAAGACCGAGATCCTTGAGCTTTTTGCGGACACGGGTTATGTAGACATTTAATGTATTGTCATCTATGAAATGCTGATCCTTCCACATGAGATCGAGCAGACGCTCCCGGTTAACCACTCGTCCTTCCTTAAGCAGTAAAGCTTCCAGTAGAACCGCTTCCTTTTGGGTTAGCTCACTCGTGTGCCCGTCGTATTGGATCATATATCGTTCAGGATAGAGGATTAAACTTCCAGATTGGAGTTTATGCTCTTCTTGAGTCTGTGAGTATGAACCGTATGCTCTACGTATGTGGCTGCGGATTTTGGCAAGTACAACCTCATAGTGAAAAGGCTTAGTGATATAATCGTCCCCGCCATTCTCAAGCGCCATCACCTGATCCATTCCACTATCCCGTGCAGAAATGAACAGAATCGGGCAGAGTGAGAGGGAACGAATCTGGCGGCACCAGTAGAACCCATCGTATTTAGGCAGATTGACGTCCAGTAAGATAAGGTCAGCCGAGCTTTCATTAAAAGTCTCCAGCACTCTGTTGAAATCCTCTACAATAATTGTATGGAACCCATATTTCGATAGGTACGTGCTCAGCAAGCTTGCCAGCTTGGCATCGTCCTCTATGATTAGAATCGTCTCCATATTTTCACTCCTTTGTTCAGTTATACAGTAACATGGACAAGGAAAATTATGCAAAAAGAGTACTCTTATTCGTGGTCAACGTAAGAATCTAGCTAGACTTACCGAAGGGGAATTTGGCTGATCTAAGCCTAGCTGATCTAGCTCTAGCTGACCTAGCTGTAGCTGGTCTAGCTCTAGCTGATCTAGCTTTAGCTGATCTAGCTCTAAGCAATCCAGATTTCGCTCAAGCGGATTATCCAGACTTAATTGCACTTTGTACACTTATTTCTGCGTAGATCGTCCCTAGAAGCCGTTTAGTTGCACTTCGTGCAGCTAAAAAGGGTGAATTCGGTGCAATTAAAGGAAAACCGGAAATCTAACTGCACGAAATACAACTAACTATCTTTTGAAGGAGCATTCTGAGGAAATAGTTGCACTAAATGCAGTTAACGGATGCGTGGAGCTCATAATTATCGCTTGAAAAAGCTTGATCAGTGACTATTTCCTCCGGAAGAAGATCGCCCACTCCAAAGCTTTCTCTAATTGCACTTTGTACACTTATTTCTGAGTAGATAGTCCTTAGAAGCCATTTAATTGCACTTCGTGCAACTAAAAAGGGTGAATCTAGTGGAATTAAAGGAAAACCAGAAATTTAACTGCACGAAATACAACTAACTATCTTTTGAAGGAGCATTCTGAGGAAATAGTTGCACTAAATGCAGTTAACGGATGCGTGGAGCTCATAATTATCGCTTGAGAAAGCTTGACCAGTGACTCTTTCCTTCGGAAGAAGAACGCCCACTCAACAAACTTACTCTAATTGCATTTTGTACACTTATTTCTGCGTAGATCGTCCCTAGAAGCCGTTTAGTTGCACTTCGTGCAGCTAAAAAGGGTGAATCTAGTGGAATTAAAGGAAAACCAGAAATTTAACTGCACGAAATACAACTAACTATCTTTTGAAGGAGCATTCTGAGGAATAGTTGCACTAAATGCAGTTAACGGATGCGTGGAGCTCATAATTATCGCTTGAAAAAGCTTGATCAGTGACTATTTCCTCCGGAAGAAGATCGCCCACTCCAAAGCTTTCTCTAATTGCACTTTGTACACTTATTTCTCCGTAAATAGTCCCTAGAATCCATTTAATTGCACTCTGTGCAACTAAAAAGGGTGAATTCGGTGCAATTAAAGGAAAACCAGAAATTTAACTGCACGAAATACAACTAACTATCTTTTGAAGGAGCATTCTGAGGAATAGTTGCACTAAATGCAGTTAACGGATGCGTGGAGCTCATAATTTCCACTCGAGAAATGTTTGTTTTGTGAACGTACGGATCATATTCGGTAGTATAAAATAATAATAACTAATTATGATATATGCTTCATTTTGCTTCCCCCTTAATATGAAATTTAAGAGAGGGGCGTGGAAAATGAACTTTAATTTTAGAAGCTACCGTTCTGAAGATCTGCTAAAGGTACGTCATTTTCTTATACAAAGTTATAGTAAGCTAAAGACTCCAAATACCTGGCTTATAGACCGCTGGGAATTTGTTATTTTTTTTCAGGAGACGAGAAGTGGAACGCTGGAGCAGTGGGAACAAAAAGTGGGCTTATGGGAGTATGACAATGGAGAGCTTGCAGCTGTAGTGTGCAGGGACGATGGGTTCTATTTTCAGTGTGCTGAGATGAATCCTCCGGAAAAATTACTTGAAGAAATGTTTGCTTTTGCTGAACAAAAAGCTGAGGAAGAGAACGGTGGTTACGTAGAGCTGTATGTGCCAATACCGGAGAATATGACCTCTGCGGCGGAGGTTGCTCGTAAGAGGGGGTATCATCAAACGGGTGGTAAGGAAAGCGTAAACTCCTTGCGATTGGATAAGGAATTTCCTGTGGAGCTCCCCTCTGGCTTTAGAATATGCAGCGGAGATGAGATCGAGGTTACTGCAAAAGCGCTCGGACATATCATGGCCTTCGACTATGCAGAAACGGCGGAGGCAGAGCTCACGCTGCTACATTATGGGAATATGAGTAACGCTCCAAGCTATAATCCGCAGCTCGATCTTAGCGTTGTGAATGACGCGGGCGAAGTGGTTTCCTTTTGTAATATTTTTTGGGACAGCAGCAATAGAATTGGTGCTCTGGAGCCTGTAGGCACATCCATTAATTATCGAAAGCTGGGACTGGGACGGGCGGTTCTACACGAAGGATTTAACCGTTTAAAACAACTCGGAGCTAGTAAAGTTTACGTAGGTTCGATGCAGCCTTTCTACGAGAAATTGGGCTTTACTACAGAAGTTTGGTTGCAGGTGTGGGAATATTCAGGTCACACGGATTAAGTTGCACCGGCTGCCCCTAACATTGGATCTGTCAGCAGTATCTAAACTGGCAACGTTTTATGAAAAATCCCCTTGATGGGTAAGTCATCAAGGGGATTTTTGGGTTTGAGCTCGGCAATCATATGCTGCACAGTAATCTCATACGTCGCACAGCAATCATACCGCCATAGCAATTATGCGCTGCAAACTGCCTCTGATTGCACTTTGTACAATAGAATCGTATATTCTTAGTAGCCGAAGCCGAGCAGTAGCTGAGCCGAGCCAAATCACAAAGCTCAGCACTCGCAACTAGCCGTCTGGCCAAGAGATTTTATTGATATTTGACTACAATCGCATTGCTGATCTGACGCCCAGGGGACGTAAGATATTTGCCGTTGTAGTAGAGCCCGCTGGATGCACCACCATCCAGATTCATGGCTTGATACGCTCCAGCTTGCTTCATCATTTCTGCCAGCTGTGGGATGGTGGCTCCACCAGTGGTCAGCAGAATGAGCTTATGGTCACGTGTTAATCCGAGCGCGCTGCGGGCTCCGCCGCCGGTTAAGATTTTCGGATCCTTGAAGCCTTCTGCCGCGACATTAAGGGATACCTTACCGTTCACAAGAAGACGCGGGCCGGCTTGAAGAGCTCCTTCCATGGAGCCGGAAGCGAAGCGGCTTGTGAAATCCAGCCCAGGAATCAGTGACGCCAGATGGTTGCTGTCATAGGTAAAAATCGTCCGGCGATCCCCAGAGCTATTTTTAAGCATTTTTCCGCCGCTGACAATGTAACCGTATGGAGCTTTGTATGCTCCTTTTGTATAGGCATCAAAAAATGTTCCGTTAATCGCAACTACGGCATTATTACGTTTAGCCAGACTGCTTAGGTCCTCCACTTTTCCGACCGTATTTCCAGCCAGTACGACATCAAGTTTCACCTTAGGATGCAGCAGGGACACTGTAACCGTCTGGGCTTTGAAGGATCTGCCGCCAACTTTGAAGGTTTTACTAGCGCTGACAACTGGTGAAGAATCCGCTTTGATTAGTGCGCCGGACTGTACAGGAACAGTGGTTGCAATATCATTACTCTTAAGGGTTAATGAAGAGGCTTCCTTATCCCAAGTTAATTGAATGCCAAGCGTTGTGCTGATAAAAGACAACGGGATATATACCGTGCCATTATCACTGAAAGCAAGATCAGTTAGCGTAACCGACTTTTCATTGACGAGCGCAGCGGTTTGACCTAATGTAAGCGTTATGGTGGTGTCTGCATTCGTAATGCTTATACGTTTTTCGTTAGGATTCCATACAGACTGTATACCAGTGAAGCTATTTAAGAGACGCAGTGGTATGTATGAATGGTTATTCTTGTCCACATAGACGGTGTTTTTAGGAACTGGTGTTGCACCAACAGTGGATGGGCAAGTGGCGACAAGCGGAACGAGCAGTAAGAAGGTAAGAAACAGAGTGGACCCTAGCTTTTTCATCATAAACAATTACTCCTTATCTTGTAGCTGTTGTAAAAAACGACAAGGTTTATTATACCTCATGTTCAAAAACTTGGATAACCTTTATTTTTAAATATTCATAGGGTGAATCTGATAGAATATAGATTATATTATTTATATTAGCACTGAAATTGCACTGAGATTAGCACTATAAGTAGCACTATAACTAGCACAATAACCAGCATCACAATTGCCACTAGACTCAATAGCTAAAAGGAGATTTTTATGACTACGATAGGTTTAATTCGCCATGGAAGTACCGCGTGGAATAAAGAAGGCAGAGTGCAAGGGCATACGGATAATTCATTGGATGCTGAAGGCCTGCAACAGGCACAACTACTGGCTGAACGTCTTAGCACAGAACAATGGGATTACATATATTCAAGTGATTTACTCAGAGCGCGGCAAACGGCAGAGGTTATTGCAGAAAGATTAGGCCTTGAGATCACGGGTTTAGCGCCGGGCATTCGAGAGATGTATGCGGGACTTATTGAAGGAACTACGCAGCAAGAGCGGATTGAACGATGGGGAACCGATTGGAAGACGTTAGATTTGGGTTTGGAAACTCCAGAAGCCAGCGAGCTCAGAGGCAGCGAAGTGATTGAAGAAATTGCGGCGAGACATCCAGGCAGTCATATTCTGATCGTTAGCCATGGTGCAATTTTACGCAGTAGCCTTAGAAGACTACTTCCAGAACTGGACGGCACAGTATTATTGAACAATACGTCAATTACGCGAATAACAAAATCCGAATCGGGTGGCTCCTGGAACTGCGAGTTATATAATTGTGCGCGGCATTTGGAGAAAGAGTAAGTGTTCAGATAATGTTCAGAGCTTTTTTATATATTGGTATCGCAGTACAGTAAGCTAATTATTTGTAGTTCAGAAGGATGTGCGAATTAAAGGTGGTAGAGGTTCAGATTTATTTACAAACGTTAATGTCCATTATCATCGCAGGGGTTGTAGGTTATTTAGTATTGAGATTTTACCGGGATGTTGCTAGTAAGGAACCAAAACAAAGAGCAGTTTACACGGGCCTTTCCATTATAACTATTGTCTTTGGATTGTGGGCAATGCATCAGCTAGGCAAAAAAACCTTAGAAGAAACTATAGAGGTCAATGGGGGGATTTTCACTCCGTTATTGATATACGCGCTTACGATAGCTGTTTTAATGTTTTTGCTTACACGGCTGAACCTTGTTTTGGCGGAAAGAGAGCAGCTTAAGGAACTTGCCTATAAGGATGGCTTAACGGGGCTCTTAAACAAGAATGGAATGGATCACTTTTGGGATCGCTGCAAAGTAAATGAGCAACTAGCCGTATTGTTTATGGATTTGAACCGGTTCAAATCAATCAATGACAGCTTAGGACATCATGTGGGCGATTTACTGCTGCAAGAGGTGGGAGGAAGGTTAAGTCAATTCTCCAGCAAAAGAAAACGCCATATTTTCCGCATAGGCGGCGATGAATTTGTGATTGTAGCTAAAGGCTGCAATCAGAAGGAAGCGGAGCAGTTAGCGGTGCAGATTCTGGAGAAGACGACCAGACATTATCAGCTGGGAGAGCACAACCTCTTTGTATCTGCGAGCATAGGCATCAGCATTAGTCATGGCAAGGTGGATCATTTCAGGCTGCTGCACGAAGCAGATACAGCGATGTACACCGCCAAACAGCTGGGTACAGGTCGTTATTCAGTTTATAAAAATTAGTTTGTTAAGTGTAAAATATAAGCGTCAGCCCTGGACATAAATAGATGTCTAAGGCTGACGCTTTTTTTTTAGGCTCCCGGTGTGTGAAACTTGTGGGGGACTTGCTTGCGTCCCTTCATCAAGAAGAGGCAGAGCAGGGCAACCGCCATACTAATCGCTGCTACATAGAACAGGATGGAGTAATCAAAAATATCAATCATTAGCCCCAGCAAAGGTGGCGAGCTGATCGCTGCCAGTGAAGAGACCAAATAATACATCCCTGTTCGAGTACCGATACTCTCCTCAGTTCCCGTTGCAACAACATAAGGATAAGAGTTGATGTTGATACAAGCCCAGAAGATTCCTCCTGTCAGGAGTAAAGCTCGAAGCACCAGCAGGTCCTGTGCAAACCCAACAAGCGCAAAGACCGTCATCAGGCCACATACGCCGACGATAATGATCTTCTTTTTCCCGAATCGCCCACCCAGCCAACCGCTCGGAATAGCGAACAGCACAAAGGCAAGGGAGAAGAAGGTAAGGGAGAAGGAGGCTGCTTGTTCACTGAGGCCCAGATGGTTTTTTCCATACAATGTAAACAAGGTTTCGACCCCTTGATAAGCTACAAACCAGAAGAAAATCGCTGCCAGTAGAAAGACTGTAGTACGATCCAGCTGGCCGCGAAAGGAGACTCTGGAAGGCTTAACTATCGTCGCAGAAGGGCTCCCCGCTGTATCGGATAGAAGCGTAGGGCTTATATTCACACCATCCCGTTTTTCTTTGATGAAGCGCGATACGATAAATAGACATAACAGGGTAATCAGTCCAGCAACGAGAAATGGCAGCGCAGGATTTGATTTATAGAGGATCGAACCCACGCCGAAAGCCAGAATTGATCCGAATCCACCCATGAAATTAATTAATCCGTTAGCCTTTGTACGCTGCTCTTCAGGTGTTATGTCGGGCATGAGAGCGACGGTAGGGGAACGGTATAAACTCATGGCTAAATTCATCAGCATCATAAATAAAAGCAGTGTAAATAGTCCGGTATGAAACGGAATCAGCATAGTCAGCACGGCAGCGAAGGGCATACCGATCATAAGATAAGGCATTCTGCGTCCAAAACGCGAGGTCGTGCGGTCACTCCGATTACCGATCCAAGGCTGCAAGAATAAGGCGAAGTAATTATCAATCGTCATCATGAAGCTGATTAGGGCTACACTATGTACATATTTTTCGAGGAAAAAAGGTACAAATGCGTTATACAGACTCCATGTAATGCTGATGCTGAAAAAGCCGAATCCGAGCAGCCAGACTTTTTTCACACCATCACACTCCCTTGTCAGCCAGAAGTCCAGCGAGTAGGTCTGGATGATCGGTAATAATGCCTGATACACCAGCTTCAATTAAATATTTCATCCGCTCGGGATCGTTAACGGTCCAAGGATGGTAGGCGACGCCATGCTTCGCCGCTTCTTCGACGAATTCAGGCAGTACCGCAAAATGATACGCATGCAACGCAGTCGCTCCAAGTGTAGCTGCATAGTCCCAAGGACGATACAAGCCTTCCCCGTATAGAATTCCTGTTCTGATCTCCGGTGCCAGCGACTGACAGTAAGCTAGTGAATAATGGTTGAAGCTCGAAAAAATGACGCGATCGCTCATCTTGAAATCACGTACGGCCGCGATCACTTTTTCCTCCATACCCGGATATAAAAAAGTGCCATTTTTAAGCTCGATATTTAGGATGGTATCTCTACCTTGCAGCAGATCTAATAAATCTTCCAGCAATGGAAGGCGCTCATCTTTGAATTCAGGTCCGAACCATGAGCCTGCGTCCACTTCCAGTAGTTCTGCGAGTGTATGATCCTTCACATAGCCGGTTCCGCTTGTTGTGCGGTTTAGAGTTTCATCATGAATGAGGACTAGGCCGCCATCCTTGGTCATTTGTACATCAGTTTCTATTCCGGTTGCACCCAGCTCAAGACCTTTGCGAAATGCTACCATAGTATTTTCTGGACACACTGCCGACGCTCCACGATGCGCAAAATTAATGATGTTGTTCATAAGTTATTGTCCCTCCAACTTTAGTGTTTGCTATGCCCCTATAGATGGGGGCTACTTGTCATATTCCACAGAGAGTAAAGAAACCCTGTCTGGAATTTTAAATCAGTTATTCATAGCGCCATACGGGATTCGTTCCAAAAGTCCAGCTTCATAGATGCTCCGCAGCTTCAGCTCGGGCATATGAATATAACCGATATAACAATCGCATACCTTCATTCGGCAGCTTCTAACCGCAGAGAGACCCTCTAGCCCATCACGGTAAAGATTGCCTATGACCCCTCTGTCCTTGTAGCAGCGTTTCACAAGCCCAGCGCCCTGTACGTAAAAAACATCTTTTCCTGCATTGCAGGCTTGGCCAAGGCTTTCATAATCCATAGCATTCACAGAAAAATGTGGATCAATCTCGCTAAGGAAGACAAAATCCTCAGCTGTATAATAATCAGGTTTATCTTTGTAAGCATTGACCCATAAGTACACGTTCTCTGGTAACGCAGAACGAAGTGAAGCTATAGCTGAAAAAGCGCTGCGTATTCCAACGCTTCCCACACTAAATGGAACGTCGTTCTCATATAAAGTCAAACATTGCGCCAGAAATTTATCCTCCCGCACTTGTCCGGGGTGGTAGGTGGCCCAAAAGGCCACTTTTTTACGATTCAGCTGGGAGATGAAATCCAGGTTGGCAGATAGGTTGGTCTGAATCGCTACCTTCTCTACATGGTCCATATTGGAGAGGGCAATCATTGCTTCTTTGTACCAGCGATGAATCAGCCCTTCGCCATAGGGATTAAAAAATATAGAAAGCCGATGACCTGCCGCACCTTGCTCAGAGGCCCACGCTACAAAGGCTTCCAGCCCCTGGCGGTCCTTGGCGAGCGTAGCTGCGCTGTCTCTTGTTTTGCCAAAAGGACAATAGGGGCAATCATAGTTGCAGGACGTGAGGGAACCGCGGTAGTAGAGAACCGCATTCATGGCAATACGAACCTTTCCATCTGCTCTCGGATCTCCCCAGAAATAAACCAATCCCCAATCGAATCAGAGTAACCCATCCCTTCGGTGGTAAGGCGCAGGATGCCATCTTCCTCTTGCCCAAGACCGGAATGAAGCAGGTTGGACAGCTCAGGATAATCGCTCCAGAGCGATTGATCGAAACGCTGGCTGTAATCTTCAAGCTTCAGCCCTTCGCTATGTAGAATCGCCTTCAGAATAAAGCGGCGTTTCTGTTCTTCAAGACTCAGCACAATCCCGTAATCCGCAGTATCGTAACGATCCGTCGCCACGTAATCAGCAATAATGCTCTCGGTTGCTTTACGGCTTACCCCATAACGGGAAGCGTAATGCACATGGCGGGTGTAGGATCTTGCTCCGCAGCCCAATCCGACCATTCCTTCTTCTTGGCAGCTATAATCGAGAATGGGTTTAGCTGTTCCTGCGTCTTCCTTGGCGAAACGACGCATGGAGTATTGGCGATATCCTCTCGCTCTAAGCAGCTGCCCAGCGGCTTTGTAGCAATCTAGGCGAATATCGTCCTGACGCTGGATATCACCAGGCTTCACAATCGTATGCTCACGGGTGTAGAGCGGATAGATGAAAATTTCCTCTGGCTCAAAGCTGATCGCTTGATTGAGCGAATATAGCCAAGAGTCGACCGTCTGCCCCGGAAGCCCGTAGATCAGATCTAAATTTAGTATGGGAAAATCATATTTCCCCAGCAGATCTAGTGCCCGATATACCTCATCCGGATTTTGTGGGCGATAGATGGCCGCCGATTCAGCAGCGACAAAACTTTGGATGCCCATGCTGACCCGATCCACCGTATACTCTTTTAGAATATTCAGCTTCTCTTCGGTAATCGTCTCCGGTGAAGTTTCCACTGAGATGGAGGCTGTATTTGTGTCCAGTCCCATCGTATCAACGGCAATGTGAAACAAGCGGCGGAGCTGATCTGCTGCCAGCAGGGTGGGAGTTCCACCGCCGATCGCAAAACGCGCATAAGGTTTATGTCTGGTGAATTCCGCCCATTGCTTTGCTTGGCGTTCCAGGGCATCCACGTATGTGGCATGAACATTTGCGCGTTTATCAGGCAGGGTAAATAGGTTGCAGAATCCGCAGCGTGCGCCACAAAACGGAATATGCATATATAGAAAGAAAGATTCCGCAGGCTCATCACGCCAGAGTGTTTCTAGCGGCATCGGAGGCTGCAAATCCCTGTAAGCCGTTTTGTGTGGATAGGAATACAGATAAGAACGGTAAGGGTGAGCAGTAATGCTGTCTTTCCACTTGTGAAGCTCTTCTAAAGAGAAGGACGATAACGTCATATCAGTTCTCCATCCTTTCCTTGTTATAAATATTATAAAATAAACTCCCGATAAGGGACGTTCCATACCGTCTCGTGGGCAAGGCGATGCCCCTGATAGCCATCTTCCCCATAAGCGGTTCCATGATCTGAAAAAGCCAGGCAGAAGACAGGATTGCCGCGTTCCCGGAACGCATCGAACAACCGGCCCAGTTCACCGTCCACATAACGAAGAGCGGCGCGCTGGCTGTCTACGGAGTCTTTTTTAGCACCAGGTACAAAATAATGATTTGGTCCGTGAATGGCAGAGACGTTGAGGAACATAAACAATCTTTGCTCGCTAGGAGTATCCTTTAGCAGCTTCAAGGCATGGTTCACCTGATGCTCTGTGGAACGCGGATTGGTCACACCGAAGGTCATCCGCCAGTAGCTTTGCTGGAAATAGCTTGGCAACACACGAGCGAGTGGATTTTTTTTGGTGAAAAAAATAACACCTCCAATACAAACCGTGCGATAGCCCTCGGCAGCAAGTCCTGACACGATATCCGGCGTATCGAACAGCCATGTATGAGGATGCGTCTTCATTCCGGTATTTCGGGAATGGAACATACGGATATGCTCAGTCTTATCCGTTGTAGCTGGAGTAGGCAAGAAGCCGCCGAAAAAAGCGTGATGGGCCGCATAAGTAAAGCTGCCGGGAGTATGTCTTTTCTCCCAGGATCCCGTTCCGCACAGGTTCGGGCAGTTCGCTTCCTCCATAGTAGCTGCATCGTATCGAAGGGTATCAAGTGTGATCATTAGAATGTCATGGGTGCCAACGATAGTGTTCATATCCATTAAGAGGATCCTTCCTTTATAAGCGGTGTTGAGGGATGAGTAATATAGTCTCTGGCGGTCAATACCTTCATTTCCCATTCGTAGGTGCTGCAGCCACGGTATTTTACATCGTACAGCAAATCGCCAAATGGATTAACATCGGCGACAAAACACTGCTGCGATCCTCCAGATATCAGCACGTCTATCCCGGCAACTCCAGAACGGGGAAATGCCGCCAGCGCTTGCAACGCGGTATTTCGTACCTGCTCCTGTATGAATTCTGATAAACCGGCTTCTGAAGGAGACATCCGCTGGCTGCGTAAATGCAGATTCGTAATTGGGGTGGAACTTACACGAGCAATTGCATGACAGGCCTCGCGGAGAACCACGAGCTGGCGGATATCGAAGGCTTTGCCGTTATGGCCGATCTTAGGGATCCATTGCTCGGCATAACCACCATGCCGATAAATCCAGTTAATAATGCCGGAGATCGTGGCGGTATCTGTGTATCGCCGCAGTTTACCGGAATTATAGTAAATGGGCGGTCGGGTGATGTAATTCTCGACCCCCACTGTAGTTAAGGCAACTTCGGCACCTGTAACGGGATGGAGCTGATAGGCGATCACCCCGGAAGCGGCAGAGCCGAAGGCTAGCTTAATGAATACCCGGTGCATTCGCCGGGAGATCATCATCTCACGGAGAGAGGCATAGTCGGTAGGCTGTTGTTCCTCGCCTAATGGACGAGGAATAGTGATGCCTGCCTCACTCAGAATCTGTTGTGCCCGCCGTTTATCGGTCATGGCCGCAATGTCAGCGGGGTCATTTAACCATAGCGAGCCTGGACAAACCTCTTTGGCTTCGCGCTGTAGTCTAGCCAGCATGCGGCAATAACCGCGGAACCATTGCGAAGGATGATGCAGGACACCCTGCATCTCCTTCAATTGATGGGCTACCTTCACACGGAGTGGGCGCGGATCAGGTCTTTCAGCGTAGGGATGCAGCGAATCGTCAACATCAACGGCATCAGGTGCGCCAAGAGCGATTAAGGCACGTTCTACTTCAAAGCTGCTGCCAGGCGATTCCAATCTCAGCAGCGGGGGAGCCGCACTGAGATCTATTCCGTTATAAACAGCCGGCTGGCTGGATAACTGCTGCTTCTGCACTTCCAGCAGATCACCTAACGATTGGCCTTGCAGAAATTCAGCGTACGATAAAATGATGGCAGGTGGCATTCCGAGATCGGAACGTGCTTGCTGAATGCCGCTAGTCCGTTTATCCCCAGGAATACCGATAACGATCATCGGCCGCATAGGGGGCTCACTCTGTGATGGAAGGATAACGCCAGTCTTCCTCATCATCGCTTTCCTGTTTGTCGCTGACATCGACAGGTAATCCACTCTGCTGCCACCGGCTGATCATCTCGTCGGACATAAAATGATGGCTTAGATTCAATGCTTTTAGTCCCTTGATTCTCTCGCTGGCAAGAAGCAATTCAGCACCTTCGTCGCTGAGGGTACCCAGAGATAGATCTAGCGTATCCAGCTGATCTAAGATAGGCGCATTTGCTACTGCACCGGCGATTTCATCTTGTATTTCGCTATTTTTTAATCCCAGATAGGTAAGTTTAGGGAACTTTCCTACTTCTATAAGAGGTAGAATATCTGCGAGGCTTCCGTCAAAGCCGTAGTTATCTACGCCAAGATAGAGTTCCAGCTTGCGTAAATTCGGCAATTGGCTGGCTGCAATATTTTCAAGTACGGCTTTACTTAAGCCGCCGCTAATAATTATCAGTTCCTCCAGCTTGTCATGCTTTAGCTCTGAGAGGCTCAGCTCATTCCCACCTTGAATCGTGAGTGATTGTAATTCTGGAAAAGCAGGGAGCAGCGGTGATAGATCGCTTTGGGTAATCCATGAAATCTCGCATTCCTCATAGCCCATCTCACCAATAAAAAGCTTGCGTAAAGCCGGGAAGCTGGCGCTATGCGTAACCAGTGCCTCTACAACCTCTTCCGAGCTATTCTCGTAGGCTTGCCCCCAATCACCGATAATTAGGCTGGTCAGCGACGCACCTTCAGGGCTGCTGCTTAACTTCTCAATTGCTTCGCCAATTCTTTGACCTTCTTCGAATTCGTCGTATCCAATACTAAGCTTTACTTCCGTCATGGGTGTTCCCTCCCGGAAAAATTTAACTTCGAAAATACCCTATCATCTGTAGCCGAGGGAGTCAAATAGCTGAATATAACTATAGTTAAACTCTCCATATTATTGAGGTGAAATTTTGTGGTAGGTTTATACTAGAGGCAATTTTATTTTTTTGGAAGGAGTTATTCGTATGAAGAATAAACTTCAGGAATGGATTATTGAGACGGATATAATTAAAATGCAAGAGGCTCTGGAAGCAGGTTTAATTACCTCAGAGGATATAGTTCAAGTATATTTGGAGCGGATCCATAAATACGATATAGACATAAACTCTATTTTAGAAATAAATCCAGAGGTTATACAAATCGCGCGAGCACTCGATAAAGAACGAGCAGAAAAAGGGAGCCGCGGGAGCCTGCACGGTATTCCTATTGTATTGAAGGATAATATAGACACCGCGGATAAGATGCATACGAGTGCCGGTTCTGTAGCTTTAGCTGGATCAATTGCGGCAAAAGATTCATTTGTAGCGGCCAAGCTTCGATTGGCGGGGGCTATTTTACTTGGGAAGGCGAATATGTCGGAGTGGTCTAATTTTATGTCTAGTACAATGCCTGCGGGATATAGCTCGCGGGGAGGGCTTGTACTGAATCCGTATGGACCTGGGACGGTATTTGTCAGTGGTTCCAGCTCCGGGCCTGCGGCAGCCGTAGCAGCGAATCTGGCAGCAGCAGCGATCGGAACGGAAACCGCAGGATCTATTGTCGGTCCAGCCAGCCAACATGCTCTTGTCGGAATCAAACCTACGGTGGGATTAGTGAGCCGTTCTGGAGTCATTCCCATTTCAGTAAGCCAGGATACCCCTGGGCCTATAGCTAGAACGGTTACAGATGTGGCAATTATTTTAGGGGCGTTAACCGGAGTGGACGCCAACGATTCAGCAACATTTTCAAGCGAAAAATACGCTTATACAGACTATACTTCAAGTTTAGATAAAAGCTTTATACGACAAGCAAGAATAGGTATTCCACGGCATTATTATAAGCATTTAGACGCTGAGAGGCTTGCAATTATGGAAGCAGCTATCTTGACCTTGAAGAATGAAGGGGCTACCCTTATAGATCCTGTCACAGTACATGTTGAACAACAGAATTGGAATAATGATGTGATTTGTTATGAATTTAAAAAAGGGCTCAACCAGTATTTAGCACAAGTAGATGATTCCGTTCCGATTCACTCTTTGCAAGAATTGATAGCCTATAATGAAAGACATGCTGAGATTGCTTTGCAATATGGGCAAGACACCCTGACAAGATCAGAAGAAGTAACATTAACTGAAGAGGCCTATCAAGAGAAGAGACAAGAATACAAGGAATTAGCGCTTGAGCAAGGAATAGATTATGTGTTGGAGCAATATAGTTTAGACGCGTTATTGCTGCCTGGTGATGTAGATGGCATGTATATTGCGGCACGCTTAGGCTATCCATTAGTTACTGTTCCGGCGGGATATGTATCTCAAGGCATTATTGATGCGGATGGGGATTCGACCAGGGGACCTTTTGGTGTTGTTTTTTCCGGAAAAGCTTATAGCGAGCCTACGCTCATAGCCTTAGCATACGGGTTTGAACAAGCTACGTATCACCGGATTCCACCTCAATTGGAGTAGAATTAGGCTAACTTAGAATAGAAGGAAGCGATCAGTTTGAAGTATTGCCTGGAATGTGGGACAGAGTTAGTAATGAAAGAAAGTGAAGGGGAAGGGCAGGTACCTTATTGTAATGCGTGTGAAATGTTCCGATTCCCTATTTTCAGCACGGCGATTAGTACAGCAGTATTAAACAGGGAGAAAAACAAGATTTTATTAATTCAGCAATATAATCGGCCAGACTACATATTACTCGCAGGATACGTGAACAAAGGTGAAGATGCGGAAACGACTCTCGTACGTGAGGTAAAAGAAGAGGTAGGACTTGATATTGTCGCTTATGAATATATGCGCAGCTTGTACTTCGCACCATCCAATACGCTAATGCTGAATTTTATAGGTGTTGCAGATTCGGAGGACTTGAGCCAGGTGAGTACTGAGGTTGATCATGCTGAATGGTTTACTTTGGAAGAAGCCGCCAGAGCGATTAAAAAGAACAGCCTAGCCGAAACCTTCTTACTGGCGATTATTGAGAAATTGAACGCGGGACAGGTACAGGTCAATCCGGTAGCTGTTGGAGGAAAGTAAAAAGGAGCCGTGAGGCTCCTTTTTATTGTTTCCATGTAGGGGGTCTAGTTTATTTAAGCTTATACACACGAGCTTCATAAGGACGAAGCTGAATTGTGTTTAGTTCTTCTTCTGGATTTACTTCGTAATTGGCAATAAGCAATGCCTTCGCTTGGAACTTCACAGTAGAAGGAAGTTCGAAGGTCGCAGGCTCTCCGAAGAAATTCAATACAACCAGTAGCTGTTCTTCACCAAGAGTACGCAGATAAGCATATACCTGTTCATTCTCCTCAGCCAGAATTGTATAATTTCCGTATACGATAATTTCATGCTGCTTGCGCAGCTCAATAAGTCTCTTATAATAGTAAAAAATAGAATCAGGATCAGCCAGCGCCTGCTCCACATTAATTTCCTTGTAATTAGGATTTACGGCTAGCCAAGGAGAGCCCGTCGTGAAGCCTGCCTGCGGCTCGGCGTTCCATTGCATCGGCGTACGGCCATTGTCCCGGCCTTTAATGTAAATGGAGTTCATGATAGCTTCTTCCGAATGTCCGGCAGCCAAGTATTCTTTATACATATTCAAGATTTCAATATCTTTGTAATCGTTGATGGAATCAAACTGTACATTCGTCATGCCGATTTCTTCGCCTTGATAGATGTAAGGTGTGCCTTGGAGCGTGTGCAGCAGTGTTGCCAGCATCTTGGCAGATTCTTTCGGATATAACTTATCATCTCCGAAGCGGGATAACATACGCGGCTGATCGTGGTTGTTCATATACAGACTGTTCCAACCTTTACCGTCCAGCGCGATTTGCCATTTGGAAATGATGGACTTGATGTCCGCCAGCTTCCAAGGCTGCACATTCCATTTGCCTCCAGGTCCAGAATCGACGTCCATAAGCTCGAAATGGAATACCATGTTCAGCTCGTTGCGATCCTCGGAAACGTACAACGAAGCCTCCTCGGGAGTGACATTAACGGCTTCGCCTACTGTCATGATATCGTACTTGGACAGGACCTCACGGTTCATTTCCTGCATATACTCATGTACGCGTGGTCCGTTAACGAAATAGTCTCCTCCGAAGTGGTGCGTAGGCTGTTCTCCGTTATTTTCTGGGGCAACGCTAGGTAATTCCGGTACTTTGGAGATCAAGTTGATTACATCCATGCGGAATCCGTCAATGCCCTTGTCCAGCCACCAGGTCATCATATCGTAGACTTCCTGGCGCAGCTTAGGATTATCCCAATTCAGATCGGGTTGCTTTCTCGAGAAGAGATGGAGGTAATATTCCTCCGACTTCTCATCGAATTCCCAAGCCGAGCCGCTGAAGAAGGAACCCCAGTCGTTAGGCTTCTGTCCGTCCTGGCCTGGCCGCCAGATATAATAATCACGATAAGGATTATCCTGCGATTTGCGGGACTCCACGAACCAAGCGTGCTCATCAGAGGAGTGGTTGACCACGAGATCCATAATCAGCTTCATGCCGCGGCTGTGAAGTCCAGCTAGCAGTTCCTCCCAATCAGAGAGTGTTCCGAAATCATCCATAATACTTTGATAGTTACTGATATCATAGCCGTTATCGTCGTTTGGCGACTCGTATACCGGGCATAACCAGACTACGTCGACGCCAAGCTGATTTAAATAATCGAGTTTCGAGATAATGCCCTGCAGATCACCGATGCCGTCCCCGTTACTGTCTTTGAAGCTGCGGGGGTAGATTTGATAAACTACGCTTTCTTTCCACCATTTCTTATCCATGTATAGCTCTCCTATCTCTCTATATAAATCTTAGTTATTTAATGGACCCTGATGTTAGTCCACTGATAATCCATTTTTGCGCGAACAAATAGACCACGAGCATCGGGGATAAAGCAAGCAGATACGAAGCAAAGGCTAAGTTGAAATCTGTGCTGAATTGACCTTGGAAGACATACTGTACAAGCGGAAGTGTGTATGAATCCTGATCACCGAGCAGAATCAGCGGCAGCATAAAGTCGTTCCAGGTCGAAAGACAAGAGAGAATACCAATTGTTGCACTGACCGGAGCAAGAAGTGGGAAAATAATCTTCCAGAACGTTCCGAATGTCGTCGCACCATCTACTGTGGCAGCTTCCTCTAGCTCATAAGGAATAGAGCGGATATAGCCAGTGTATACAAACACGTTAAAAGCCAAGCCATAAACAATGTATAGAATAATAAGACCCAGAATGTTGTTCATATGCAGATCCGTTGTCACTTTGACCACAGGCAGCATAATAATCTGGAAAGGAATAAACATTGCGCTGATAAAATAAAAGTAGAGCGCTTTGAAGAATTTTCGGTTCATATTGCGGGCAATCGCGTAGGCTACCATGGAGTTGGTAAGCAAGATGAACACTACTGATGTTATTGTGATCGTGGCGCTATTTCCTAAGGCGTTGAAGAAATTGGTTGCCTTAATGGCATTGGCGAAGTTCTCAAAATGCAGGCCAGTCGGCAGTGAAAAGATGGATTGAGCCATTTCCTCGGGATTTTTTAGCGCGATAGCAATAGTCATGTACAGCGGAAAAAGGATCAGTAGTGAGCCTAGCGCGATAAGAATCGTTGCAGGCCAGTTGCTTGATTTTTTGATCATAAGTCCATCTCCCGTTTCTGCAGAAATTTAAGCTGAAGGGCGGAGATCACAACGATCACGATAAAATAAATCACGGCGTTCGCCGATTGATAGGCAAATTCTCCGCCTTGGAAGCCGCCTGTATAGATTAAGTGGGCAATGGATTGTGTTGAACGTCCAGGTCCCCCACCTGTCAAGGCTACGATTTGGTCGAATACCATTAAGCCGCCCTTCATCGCCAGCACCATGTTGATCGTGAAGAAGGAAGCAAGCATTGGAAAAGTAATACTCCAGAATTCTCTCCAGCGGCTAGCGCCGTCCAGATTGGAGGCTTCGTAAAGATCTTGCGGAATCGTCTGTAGACCTGCCAGATAGAGAATCGTGTTATAAGCAATTCCCTGCCAAACGGCTACAATGACGATACCGATCCAGGCCCAATCGGAGTTGCCGAGAATGTTCTGCGAAAGGAATTCGCTGCCAAGCTTCTCGCCCCAGATAGGGAATACATTTGCGAACAAATAGTTGAAAATAAAGCCGACAATCAGCACGCTGAGGATATTTGGCAGGAAATATACACCGCGGAAAAAGTTTTTGGCTTTAATCTTGGCGTTAAGCCCAAGCGCAATCAACAAACTGATGATGTTGATGAGAATAGTCGTTAAGATGGCATATTTAAAAGTGAACACATATGAATTCAGCACATTTTCATCTTGAAAAATGTTAATGAAGTTCTTAAATCCTACGTAATCAAAGCTGTCACTGAAGCCGTCCCAGTTAGTGAACGAATAATAAATACCCTGCAGTGCAGGAAAGGTGTGAAAGGCAAAGAAAAGAAGCAATGCCGGTATAGTCATTAGATAAAAGGCGACTCGGCGTTTGGCCATCATGTAATCCTCCTTGGAAAAGAGAAAGAGAAGGGGGAGTCCCGTTCTCTTTCTCGGCTCTTATTTGTCAGGTCTCGTTATTTCCGGTCAGCTACCTTATCCCATTCTTTATCAAGCTGTTTCAGGTACGCATCAACATCTTTCTTTTGTAGGAAGGCTTGATTGATGGTATCCACTTTCATTGCACTTGGGATGTAGTGGTCCGCAAAGTCGGCCAAGTTACCTGAGGTAAATGCTGCTTTGAAGCCGTCCATTGTTGGATCATCTTGAGTTACACCTTGCACAGCTGGGAATGCTTTTTGCTCGTTAATGTAGAGGCTGACATTCTCAGGCTGGAGCAGGAATTCAACGAATTTTTTAGCTTCTTCTTTATGTTTAGTGCTCTTAGAGATAGTCAACAATGTGTCTACGCCAGAAATGACCTTATTGTTAGCAGCATCATTTGTCGCTGGGAAAGGGAATACACCAAGCTCAATGGATGGATTAGCCTTCACGATTTCTGGAATCGCCCATACCCCTTGCAGATACATTGCAGATTCACCTTTAGCGAAAGCTGTGTTGCCGTCATTGTAGCCTTTTCCAAAAATATCTTTTTGACCGAACTCCGTCAGCTTAAGCAGCTTTTCAGCAATTTCGGTGAAGCTGTCTGCGAAAGTCACAGTACCTTCAGCACGTTGCTTGAAGAAATCATTGCCTTTAATGATTGTAGAGAGGGAGTTGAACGGCGTAAGGGTTGTCCAGGAATCCTTAAGGGTCAGGTAAAAAGCATTTTTACCGCTGTCCTTGAACTTTTGAGCGACGGCAATGAACTCATCCCAAGTGGTTGGCACGGCAACGCCGGCTTCAGTGAACATCGCTTTATTGTAAATGACACCACTTGCGTTCGAAGAGAATGGAAGACCATTCAGCTCGCTCGAACCCGTCAGGTCTTTCAGCATTTGAACATAAGCAGGCTGGATATTTTCAGCAAGTGGATCACTTGAGAAGTCTTCAAACAGACCACTTCCGGATAATGTTTTGTAGGTGTCAGTGGCACCGATACCGACCACGTCAGGGATGTCTTTTTTAGCTGCACGAGTCTTCAGCACTGTTTCGGCATCCGGTGGGTTCACTTGAGTGACTACGATGTTCGGATTGGCTTCATTAAATTTCGCAACCAGCTTGTCGAAGGTGGCTTTGGCTTCGGTCTTATTTTGGAAAAACTCGATTTTCACCTTGTCACCGGAGGAGTTCCCGCCGCTAGATGTGTTGTCAGCCGCATTGTTACCACTATTGCTACCGCAGGCGCTAAGCACGGACATAGCCAGTAGACTAACCATTACGGGTTTAATTGTTTTTTTCATGATAAATCCTCCTAATAATGTGTTGGTATTATGGTGAATTTGATAAGAGTAAACGTTTACGTTGACGGCAAACTTAAATGATGTTCGTGTTCTTCTAAGCGACGGGTATGCAATAAAGTGAACAGTAAACGTTTACGTAATATTGATAAAAAGACTTAGGTAAGCGATCTTACCGTTTGTCTTTCCACAATTGTGTGATCGACAATCTGGCTGTTGACAGACTCGCCTGTTTCAATCATCTGAATGAGCTTCTCCACGGCGATCTTTCCAATATCGTACAGCGGTTGGCGTACTGTTGTTAGAGGCGGAATAACCATTTTGGCTAATCCAAGATCGTCATATCCCATAATGGAGATATCCTCGGGCACGCTTAGACCATTTTTGATAACGGTGGAGAGGGCACCAATCGCCATTTCATCACTAGCAGCAAAAACGGCAGTCACATCAGGCGCTTGCTCCAAAAGAGTCTCCATAGCTATACTTCCGCTCTCATACAAAAAATCTCCGTAAGCAAGATAGCGGCTGTCAAAAGGAATACCATTTGCTTCAAGCGCATGCTTATAACCTTCTGCTCTTGGCGCACCAGCGATAAGATCGCTAGGGTTTCCACTAATCATGGCTATTTTGCGGTGACCTTTTGAAATTAAGTAGAGGATAGCGTCAAAAGCTGCTCGATAATCATCTACTTTCACATAAGGGACCTTGGCGAATTCTGTTTGGGAAGAGACCAATACAACGGGGATCCTCATGGTTTCGAGCACATCGTAATATTCTTTCTTAAGGACTTCACTAGAAAAAATAATGCCATCAACCTGTTTCTCTCTCAGGAGCTGCAAGTACTTCAACGTTCTTTTACCGTCCTGATCGGTATTGCATACCATCACACTGTAGTTCCGGTCATTGGCCAATTCTTCAATACCTTTGAGCAGATCGGAAGAGAAGGCACCAGAAACACTAGGGAACATAACACCAATGGTTTGTGTACGCTTATTGATTAGACCCCGGGCAATCGCATTGGGTTGATAACCAATTTCTTTGATCGCCTCATTTACCTTTTGTTTCGTTTTGTCCGAATACCCACTTAAATTGTTTAGCACGCGAGAGACTGTGGCAATGGAAACGTTCGCTTTCTGTGCAACATCTTTAATCGTTGGGTTCATTCCTATGAGCTCCTTAAACTACGGTTATCCTTGAATTAAACGCTTACGCTGATGAGAGTAAGTTATGAAAGAAGAGAACGTAAACGCTTACCCCGAATATAAATGCTGGTAGGCGCTTTTGTCAACTGTACTTAAAAAATAAAAAAATGATCAAAACTACGCAAGAGCAGTAATCTTTAAATAGGAATGAAACCAATGTATATACCAAAAATTTACTTAGAAATATCGGAATTGACAAAAGAATATTGGAGGTCTAACATTTAGAGAGTAAACGCTTACGTAAAACTTTTAAATATGGCATGCAAGCCCTGGTTTTAATGATTTACTCGGATAAGGAGTTGTATTTATGAATATTTATCTCGAGATTCCGGATGTGGATAAGCACTTTCCTTACCGCAGTTTACTTTGCAATGGTGATACGTTGTGTTATCCGCATTGGCATAAAGAAATTGAAATTATCTATGTTACCAAAGGAAGCCTGAATCTGGGAATTAATGATACCCCTATTCACATGGAACAGGGCGAGGTTCAGTTTATCAATGGTGGGGATGTGCATTATTTTCTCTCTTCACCTGAGAGTGAACGGGTAGTGATTCAATTTGACCTGAATTTGTTTCAAGAAGTAGCCGCTTTGAACGGTAATGACTACTCACTTCGTGAGGTCTTTACGCTTATGGAGTATTCCAGTTCTAGATGGCCCGTGGCAACTGCCGCGAAGGTCAAAGGGCTGATTGAGAGTATTTACGAGGAAGATGTACAGCGAAGAGAAGGATATGTTTTTCTAATCAAGGCTAGATTGTTTGAACTGCTGACCGTTATTCTACGGGAGGTACCGAAGAGTCCGATCAAGAAACAGCCTAAGTTCTCGGAAGATACACTGAATCAATCCAGAGAGACACTGGAGAGACTAGAGCGGATTTTTATCTATGTGGAGCAGCATTACCAGGAGGCTATTACGCTGAATGAGGTAGCTAATTATATGGGTTTTAGTCCTTATTATTTTACCAAATTGTTCAAGAAAAACACGGGCATGACCTTTATCGCGTTCTTAAACGAATACCGGCTTAACAAAGCCAAATGGATCTTGATCAATGAAGATCTGCCGATGTCTGCCGTGGCGGAAGCAGCCGGGTTTGGCAGCGTGAAGACCTTCCATCATTTTTTCAAGGAAGCAACGGGGATATCCCCGCTGAAATACCACAAGACAATATTCGGGAATAATACAGCAAGATTACAGGAAGAAAGCCCTTCTTCAGCTTTGTATGATAGAGATATCAAAACAGGAATAAGTGGAGGTTAGACCAGAATGACTTTAACAGTAGGAATTATCGGCTGCGGAGGTATTGCGAACGGCAAGCACATGCCCGCGTTAAAAAAAGTAGAAGGTGCGCGAATGGTTGCTTTTTGTGATATCGTCGCTGAACGTGCCGAGAAGGCAAAAGCGGAGTTTGGAGATGAGCAGTCCGTAGTTTACACAGATTATAAAGAGCTTCTTAACGATGCAAGTATAGATGTGATTCATGTATGTACGCCGAACATTTCCCATGCGGAGATTTCCATTGCGGCTATGGAAGCAGGCAAACACGTAATGTGTGAGAAGCCGATGGCTAAAACCACGGCAGAAGCACAAGCGATGATCGAGGCCTCAGAGCGAACTGGGAAAAAGCTGACCATCGGTTATCAGAACCGTTTCAGACCAGATTCAGCTTATCTGCATGCGGTATGTGAGAATAATGAGCTTGGTGAGATCTATTACGCCAGAGCTAAGGCTATCCGTCGTCGCGCGGTCCCAACTTGGGGTGTGTTTTTGGATGAAGAAGCGCAAGGCGGCGGTCCGTTGATTGATATCGGCACCCATGCGCTCGATTTGACCCTGTGGATGATGGATAATTACAAACCTAAATATGTCGTGGGCAACGCTTATCATAAGCTGTCCGGTCGTAAAAATGCTGCGAATGCTTGGGGCCCGTGGGATCCTGAGAAGTTTACAGTGGAGGATTCCGCCATTGGATTCATCACTATGGAGAATGGGGCTACCATCATCTTAGAGGCAAGCTGGGCACTGAATACACTCGATGTCGGTGAGGCCAAAACGGTACTTTGTGGGACTGAAGGCGGAGCAGATATGGAGAAGGGTCTGCGCATTAACGGAGAAGCCTACGGTAAAACCTTTGAAAAGCATATCGGTCTGGATGCCGGTGGCGTCGACTTTTATGATGGTGCAGGAGATGATCCTGCGGTGATAGAGGCAGCTCAGTGGATTGACAGCATTGTAAATGACACCGAGCCTGTAGTGAAGCCGGAGCAGGCGTTGGTTGTGACTCGCATCTTGGAGGCTATTTATAAATCCTCTGAAACTGGTATGCCTGTGTTTTTTGAATAATCAAGCAAATTCGATGGTCATAGATAAATATGAACTAGGAGCGTGTCTCAAGTGACAAGAGTAACCGTATGGAATGAATTCCGTCATGAACGGCAGGAAGAAAGAATTCTTAAGGTCTATCCGCAAGGTATTCATGGACAACTGGCAAGTTTTCTGCAAGAGGCAGGACTGGACACTCAGACAGCTACGCTGGATGAACCAGAGCACGGACTGACGCAAGAGGTATTGGATAACACGGATGTACTGATCTGGTGGGGACATATCGCCCATCATGAAGTAAGTGATGAGATTGTAAACCGTGTACATGCGCGAGTGCTGCAAGGTATGGGACTTGTAGTACTTCATTCGGGCCATATGTCCAAAATCTTTATGAAATTAATGGGCACCAGCTGCGATCTGAAATGGCGTGAAGCTGAGGAGAAGGAGCGCCTGTGGGTCATGGACCCAAGTCACCCGATTGCTGAGGGCATTGGTGAATACATCGACTTGGAGCAAGAGGAAATGTACGGTGCGCATTTTGATGTGCCAGCACCAGAGAGTCTTGTATTTGTCGGCTGGTTCGAAGGCGGCAACGTCTTCCCAAGCGGATCGACCTACCGTAGAGGCAGCGGGAAGATCTTTTATTTCCAGCCTGGTCATGAATCTTATCCAACTTATTACAACAAGGATATTCAAAAAGTTATCATCAATGGCGTGAACTGGTGTGCACCAACGAAACGTGACTATCCGGTTTACGGACATTCTGAAGCCTTAGAGCCTATCAAAGAAAAGGTGGTCGTATAAATGAAATTAGGCGTATTTGATCCTGTATTTGGAAGCTTGAGTCTTGACGAGATGTTAGATAAAATCGCCGCCGCAGGTTTGAATGCGGTAGAAATCGGCTCGGGCGGTAATCCCGGCAATGCTCACTGTCCGACAGATGAGCTGCTTGCGAGCGAGTCAGCACGTCAAGAATATTTGGAAAAGTTCACGAAACGTGGCATTATGATCAGTGCCTTCAGTTGCCATAATAACCCGATTTCACCAGATAAAGAAGAAGCCCGCGCCGGGGATGAAATTCTCCGTAAATCGATCAAGCTGGCTTCACTCATGGGTGTTAAGGTCGTGAACACTTTTTCGGGAACGGCTGGGGACAGCGATGAGGCAAAAGCACCGAACTGGCCAGTCACACCTTGGCCTACCGTGTACAGCGACATCAAAACCTGGCAGTGGGAACATAAGCTGATCCCTTACTGGAAGGAAATCGGCAAGCTGGCCGAGGAGCATGACGTTAAGATCGGCATCGAGCTGCATGGCGGCTTCCTGTGCCATACTCCTTATACGATTTTGAAGCTTAGAGAAGCAACCTGCGATGCTATCGGAGCTAATCTGGATCCGAGCCATCTGTGGTGGCAAGGTATTGATCCTGTAGGTGCTATCAAGATTCTCGGTAAAGCTGGCGCGATTCACCATTTCCATGCCAAGGATACTTACTTGGATCAGGACAACATCAATATGTATGGTCTGACCGATATGCAACCTTATGGCGATGTGCAGACCCGCGCATGGACCTTCCGCTCCGTTGGTTGCGGCCACAGCATATCTGAGTGGTCAGATATCATGAGCGCGCTGCGCACTTACGGTTATGATTACGTGGTGAGCATCGAGCATGAAGACCCTCTTATGACGGTTGACGAAGGCTTCCAACGTGCAGTAACCAATTTGCAATCCATTCTTATTCATGACCAGCCTCAGGGTATGTGGTGGGTGTAAGGTCGAATTAGAAAGCCTTGATTCTCTATTTAGAGAATCAAGGCTTTTTTTTGCGTGTAATGGGGATGTAGGGAGAGCGGGAGGGGAGAACGGAAGAACGGAAGAGCGGAAGAGCGGAAGGGAGTAGAAACGAGCTGACAAAGAGATAGGGAGGAGGTAGGGACGAGTAGTAGCTAATAAGAAACGAACTAGAAACTAATCAGAAATGTACTGGAAACCAACTAAAAACCAACTAAAAACCAACCTGAAACTAACTGGTTTGCCAAAGGACTCAGATGCAGCTATTCGCGTGTTTTAGGCCTTTTTGAGCAAGTTTCGGACCCGAGAGACCTTATTGGTCCTGAAAAGCAAGAAATTCGAGGTGTTTTGAGCAAATAACTGCGCTGGAGTCCGATAGCATCTCAAAACAGCGGATTTGTTGCAAATAGGGTCTCTGGAGTCCGCAACTAATACGCTAGCTGATCTTCGATGGTAAAACCGTAGTTAGTTTGGGGGCTGGTGCGTTGAGCTTCGGGAGAATGGGATACGGGCAAATGTGCAGCGCAGTTAGTTTGGGGCTGGAGCGTCAGGAGCGTCAGGAGCGTGGTGGAGATGTGGTAGAGATGTGGTAGGTAACTGTGCTAAAGGACTCAGATGCAGCTATTCGCGTGTTTTAGGCCTTTTTGAGCAAGTTTCGGACCCGAGAGACCTTATTGGTCCTGAAAAGCAAGAAATTCAAGGTGTTTTGAGCAAATAACTGCGCTGGAGTCCGATAGCAGCTCAAAACAGCGAATTTGCTGCAAATAGGGTCTCTGGAGTCCGCGACTTATGCGCTGATGCGCTAGCTAATCTTCGACGGTAAAATCGTAGTTAGTTTGGAGGCTGGTGAGTTGAGCTTCGGGATAATGGGATACGGGCAAATGTGCAGCGCAGTTAGTTTGGGGCTGGAGCGTCAGGAGCGTGGTGGAGATGTGGTAGAGATGTGGTAGGTAACTGTGCTAACGGACTTAGATGCAGCTATTCGCGTGTTTTAGGGTTTTTGGAGCGAGTTTCGGACCCGAGAGACCTTATTGGTCCTGAAGAGCAAGGAATTCGAGGGTTTTTGAGCAAATAACTGCGCTGGAGTCCGATAGCATCTCAAAACAGCGAATTTGCTGCAAATAGGGTCTCTGGAGGCCGCGACTTATGCGCTGATGCGCTAGCTAATCTTCGATGGTGTAAAACCGTAGTTAGTTTGGGGGCTGGTGCGTGGAGCTTCGGGAGAATGGGATACGGGCAAATGTGCAGCGCAGTTAGTTTGGGGCTGGAGCGTCAGGAGCGTGGTGGAGATGTGGTAGAGATGTGGTAGGTAACTGTGCTAACGGACTTAGATGCAGCTATTCGCGTGTTTTAGGGTTTTTGGAGCGAGTTTCGGACCCGAGAGACCTTATTGGTCCCGAAGAGCAAGGAATTCGAGGGTATTTGAGCAAATAACTGCGCTGGAGTCCGATAGCATCCCGAAACAGCGAAATAGATGCAAATAGGGTCTCTGGGGTCCGCGACTAATACGCTAGCTGATCTTCGATGGTAAAAACGTAGTTAGTTTGGTGTTAGAGCGTTAGAAGCGTGGTGGGGTGTGGGAGTAGATAACTGTGCTAACGGACTCAGATGCAGCTATTCGCGTGTTTTAGGGTTTATGGAGCGAGTTTCGGACCCGAGAGACGTTATTGGTCGTGAAGAGCAAGGAATTCGAGGTGTTTTGAGCAAATAACTGCGCTGGAGTCCGATAACATCCCAAAACAGCGCAATAGTTGCAAATAGGGGCCCTGGAGTCCGCAACTTATGTGTTTATGCGCATGCTGATCTTTGCGTATCTAAAGATCTGCTTTTTGTCATGCATTCACTGGTTACAGTATTGCAATCTCTGCGTCAAGCGGGAGTGGACGAGTTGAAAAGAATAGGTACAGGCTGGTACGCAACATATTTGAAATGATTTCGTCTTTATATAACGGAGGTGGAGCAAGATGAATTTATGCTTTTCGGGAGGCCGGTTTCAAACTTTTTTACAGCGGAACATTAAACTGATGCTAGTATTTGGACTTTTGTTCGCTGCTTGCTTTACAGGAGTTGGAAGGGTGGAAGCTGCTGGCTCAGATCTGATCATCGTGAACAAAAAAACAAACAAACTCGCGTATTTCAGTGACGGCAAGCTGGTGAAGACTTTTCCGGTTGCCACAGGAAAGTCGAAGGAACTGACGCCAGAAGGTAGCTTCAAAATGGTGGTTAAAGTAAAAAACAGACCCTACTACAAAGAGAAAATTCCCGGTGGGGATCCGGCCAATCCGCTTGGCGACCGCTGGCTGGGGCTGGAAGTGAACGGTACCTATGGCACGACGTATGCGATTCACGGCAATAATAATGAGTCATCGATAGGGAAGTATGTTAGCGCCGGTTGTATTCGAATGCATAATGATGATATTCATTGGCTGTATCCAAAAGTAGCCAAGAATACTCGAGTTATCATTACAACGAGCACACTGGCTATGGAGAATATTGCAACTAAAAACGGGTACTCTGTGGGAAGTAATAAGTTTGCGGGGACTTTTGAGATCAATGGGACGACAACAAAGCTGAAGGATCCTTTTATATTGGAAAATTCCCGTGTGTTTGTTCCGCTGAGAGAATCCGTGGCCTTACTGGGTGGTACTTTGCAGAGTGAAGCGGGGACAGGAGCACTGATAATTACGATCGGCAATCGTACGGTGACACATAAGCCATTATCCAATAAGGCTATTGTGAATGGGAAATCCATTACGATTTTACCGTCACGCAATGAAAATAACCGATTACTAATTCCGCTGAGTATCCTGCCTGATTTATTTGCTGTTCAGGTGCAGTGGAATGCGCAGACTCAGGTGGTAAAGATTAAGTTATAATTGTTCTTGACCTTTTATTTCTGATTTAAATTGTTATATACTGTACTTATTCTAAAATACGGACAATTACGGAGGGCCACCGACTGATGAATAACTAACACGTTTCCTGAAACAGACCATAAAGTTTGTGAAGTGCATATGCACAAGTCACGGAGCACCCGCGCAGGGTGATAACGGTCAGGGATACGTGTGTCGGTCGGGGGTCTTACGATGCTTTTATATGGATAGTTCTATCTATTGTGTTGGTTTACTCTGCATCCAGCAGGTGAACACGGCCGTAGTCTATCCATGTCTGGGCACATTCCCCCTTCATACGCTATTCGACCGCAGACCGCTGGCTGCGGTTTTTTATTGCAATGAAATCGGAGGAATGAAAGATGACTGTAATTAAAGTGAAGAATTTACGTAAGGAATGGAATGGGATCCCTTTATTTAAGGAGGTATCCTTTGAGATAGCAGAGGGAGAGCGCGTGCTTTTATTCGGACGAAACGGGATTGGCAAAACCACACTGCTTAAGGGGCTGATCGGTCGGCTTACTTTTGAAGAGGGAAGTATCTATCATGGTTTGCCATCTGAAGAATGGGGTGTGCTCGATCAACAGCTTGAGGTACCGGGGGAAGTAACCGCATTGGACTACGTTCTTTCAGGGTCAGCACAGCTGCCTGAATTAAAACGCCAGCTGGAAGCCCTCAGTCAGAGACTGCAGGAGCAGAATGCTGATAACGAAACTGAATTGGCTGAATATACAGAGGTGTACGATCGTTACTTGCAGCTCGATGGATATGGCTGGGAGGTCAAAGCGGAAAAAAGTCTAAAGCAGCTCAAGCTTGAACATGCAGTCTGGGATTTGCCATACGCCTCACTTAGTGGAGGGCAAAAGACACGGGTGCAATTGGCAGCTTTATTAGCCCGGCAGCCCAAGCTATTGATTCTGGATGAACCGACCAATCACATAGATGGAGAAACGATGGAGTGGTTGGAGCATTGGGTGTGCACCTACCCTGGAACCGTGTTTTATGTATCACATGATCGTACATTTATTGATCGAACTGCGACGTCTGTGCTGGAGCTTAGTCCGGAGGGATGCCGGCGTTATTCGGGTGGATATACACAATACCGGGAGCAGAAGACTATAGAGCTGAGAACATTGGAGGGACAGTATAAAAAGCAGGAGCAAGAAAAGGAGAAGCTGCTGGAGAGCATTAGGCGGTATGCAGAATGGTTCCAGCAAGCGCATCGTGCTGCCGGACAAAATGATTTTCTGCGTTCGAAATCCAAGAAAAATGTGTCTCGTTTCCATGCCAAGGAAGCTGCACTGGAACGGTTAAATAAGAACCGTGTAGAATTGCCCCGTGAGACTGGCAAGCTGAAGATGAAGCTGGAAAGCGAAGAGTTTCTGGCAGATTCTTTACTGACACTCCGTGAGATAGAGTTTGCCTATGAGGGGAGTGCGCCTTTTCTTAGGGATTTCAGTTTGTCGCTAAACCGGGGAGACCGACTGTCTATTCTGGGTCCTAATGGTGTTGGAAAGTCTACGCTGCTGAAATTGATTGCAGGGAGCAATAAGCCTACAAAAGGTGAAGTGCGGCTGCATCCACGGACGACAATCGGTTATTTTGCACAAGAGCTAGATAACTTAGAAATGAACTCTACGATTCTGGATAGCTTGCTTGAACTGCCGGGAATGACCCACACGGAGGCGCGGACGATTCTGGGTTGCTTTTTATTTACGCGGGACGATGTATTTAAACGGATTGGGGATTTGAGTCTGGGGGAGAAATGCCGTGTGGCTTTCCTCAAGTTGTATTTTGGAAAAGCAAATCTATTGGTCTTAGATGAACCCACTAATTATCTGGACATTGATACTAGGGAACGAGTAGAAGAGGCACTTATGGTGTATCCCGGCGGGTTAGTAATGGTCTCGCATGACCGTTATCTTCACTCTAAAGTGGCTAATCGCTTGGTGATATTAGAGCCGTCTCAGGCACCAAAGTTTTTTCAAGGAACGTATGCTGAATACTTCGAAAAAGACAGAACCCGTCTGCTTACTGGTATAGAACAGGCTCGGGAGGATGACCTTGCCCTCCTGCAGCTGCGTCTGAATCAGCTGATTCAGAGTAGCAGTGTGGATTCTGAGGCGGAGAATGCAGCGCTAGTGGCGGAAATCGTTAATTTGCAGCGACAAATACAGGAACTAAGGGGCGAGGGGAAACCCTTATCCTCCTAAGCTGATAAAAAACACAACCTTGCTCAGGATAAATTTATCTTGGGCAGGTTGTGTTTTTAGGTAGGAGTCGTAAGGTGTAAGGTGTATAATTTGGAGGAATGTGGATTTTTTTAGCGATAAAGAAACCTTGAGAGGATGGTTGCAGAGTTGCTGAAATTGGGCTCTTTTATATTGGAATTACTTCGCTTGTGTATATTGCTTGTGCTGACTTTGTTAGTTTTGGGTTGGGCAGAAAGATTGATCTATCAATTGATATTTGGTCAGCCCGTGTATAACTGGAGTATGGGACTCGGGAATTTATTTGTATTTTTTATGCTGTACCGGAATCATTTTCAGTTTAAGGGCTGGTATAAATCAGAGAAAAATAAAAAGCTAACGCTCCTCACCACAAGAATAATCACCGTAATTTCTATAGGACTAATAATCCTGCCGATAGGGCTAGGCTGAGCTTATGAAGATTAGAATCATTGGAGCTTGCGGCAGCGGCAAATCCTATATCGCCCGGGAGTTATCTAGAAAATACGGTGTAGAGTATTACGAGACTGACAACTTGGTATGGGACAGAAGTGCCGAGAATTTGCGCTTTTCAGTTGAAGCAAGGGATGCTCAGTTGGAGGAAATCCTTGATAAACCCTCATGGATTCTGGAAGGCGCACATTACAAATGGGGACAAGAGAGTTTTAAAGCTGCTGACTTAATCGTTATTTTGAATCCTAATAAAGTGATCAGGGATTTGAGAGTGTTTACAAGGTTTATAAAAACAAGACTGGGTTTAGAGCAAGCAAATTACAAGCAGTCATTTAAGAATCTCTATGTGATGATTTTTGAATGGAACCGTGGATATGATCATGAGGCCGCACATAGGATTATAGAGTTAACGGATACTCTGTCTGATAAACGGGTAATTGTGAAAAATAACAAAGAGCTGGAGTCCATTATCCAAGAGCATCTGAGGAAGGGATTGTTAAATAGGGATTGAGCGACAAAGTAAATGATAGAGAGAGGAGTGCTTGCATGGATAACATTCTACCCGAGCATTTGGATCAGGAGAATTTTATAGGCTTTTGGAAAAGAGTGCTGGCTTCCATTCTTGATTTCTTGGTCATTGGAATACCTGGGGTTATCGTATACTTGATACTTAATTCATTAGCTGTTTCATTACACTCGGAGATACCTATTATCCTGGAGTACATTTTGTTTATCGCATTTGATATCTTTATGATCGTTAGATTTGGCGGAACTCCAGGGAAGCTGATTTTAAAAATAAAAATTGTCAATGAGCAAGGGAATTACCCTACAGTGAAGGAAGCTCTGATTCGAAATGTTTTCCGAATGATTAGTATGATTCTTTCAATGGTAATTGCGGTCAGCAGCTATGACTTTACCGTTATTTCCGCCAAATTATCCTTATGGTCGGATTTGGCTTTTGACCTCACTCAAGTCCTGGGTCCAATCATGCTGGTGGATTACTTGTTGGTTGGATTACATCGCCGTAAACGTGCGATTCACGATTTGCTGGCTGGCACTTATGTTGTTGAGAAATCCGCAATTTGAAGAATGCTTTTCACCAAGCATTCTTTTTTTTAATATTAGATATTTTACTATTAAATATTTTAGTGTTAAAATACTTCTATAAGCAGCCGATCATCATGAATGCCAAAGGAGAACCTCTTGGAAAATCCAGATATTTTTAAGCTAATACATGCAGTTGAATTATTTACGAATGAAGTTATTGTCCGATGGATGAACGCATTTGATCACAATATTGGGATATCTCCAGTTCTAGTCTTGGGCGAATTGAATAAAAAAGGCCCCTTGAAGCAGACTATTTTGGCTAAGAGACTAGGATATACGCCGGGAGCAATGACTAACATTGCTAATCGACTAATTAAGCAGGAGATGGCCGAGCGAAAATATAACGAAGATGATCGACGGAATGTACTTCTATCTATCACGGACAAAGGAAAAGACGTTTTGAAGGAAGCACAGCTTAAGGGACAGGAGCTAAGAGCTGAAATGTTCCAAAAGCTCAATGAGGAGGAACTGCAGCAATTCTTGAAAATCTATGAGAAGTTGTTAACGAGCTTTGATAGCTCTGAAACATAAACCAAGTCATCTTAGAAGCACAATAACATTATAAAGGGGTATGAACATGGGAAGAGTTCAAGGTAAAGTTGCATTAGTAACTGGAGGCGCTTCAGGTATTGGCTTATCAGCTGCCACTCTATTAGCTAGAGAAGGAGCAAAGGTTGTTATTGCTGATTTTAATGTGGAAGCAGCCAAAGAAGCAGCATCTAAGATTAAAAATGAAGGCGGAGAAGCTGAAGGTCTTTTCTTAGATGCCTCCCAAGCGGATTCGATCAAGGAAGCTGTTGACTTCACAGTTGCTCAGTATGGCACCATCACAATATTGTTTAATAATGTAGGTCTAACTAATCTGCAAAAAGACCTTGATGTGGTCAATATAGATTTGGAAGAGTGGGATCGCCTGATGAACGTAAATACCAAAAGTGTTCTGTTAGGCAGCCGGTTTGCTATTCCTCATATGATTAAAGCGGGCGGAGGCTCGATCATTAACACAGCTTCGATGTCAGCATTCGCAGGGGATTCATTGCGTACTGCTTATGGCTCCTCTAAGGCAGCTGTTGTGAACCTTACTCGTTACATCGCTACACAATATGGTAAAGACAAAATCCGTTGTAACGGGGTGGCACCAGGGCTGATCCTAACACCTGCCGCTGCAAGAAATATGCCGCCAGCGGTATTGGATATTTTCCAAAAATTCAACGCGCTTCCTTATCACGGTGAAGCTGATGATATCGGCAATACGGTTTTGTTCCTGGCATCGGATGAATCCAAATTCATCACAGGCCAAACGATTGAAGTAGAGGGTGGCCACTATATGTCTAACCCAAGTATCACGGATTTCCAGAATTACATGATGGAAGCTAAATCTAAATAAAAGATTATGTGTAATTAAAAATCCGGTCCATGCTCGAATTTGTCGAGCGGGACCGGATTTTTGTTTATTTTAATGAATTAGCTTACCTCTAAAACTGCCTGCATAAAGGTCTTCAAAGCGGAGGGTTTGGCATTTGCGATCCATTGCTTTAACTCATCAGTTTGACCATTCACATACCATCCAAGCTTCTCTTTTAACTCTTGGTCAAAGACTTTAGGTTGATTTTTTCGTTCCGCTAACAGTTGTTTAATCATTTGTGGCCAGCGATACCCACTATGACCAAAGCTGAGTTCAGGATAACGCTCAGCAAGTGTCATTACCGAAGAGAGTGATTCACCAGCGTATAATTCTGCCGCCAAAAAGCTGCCAATAAAACGATGGCTATCATCATACTTTAGGGCGATCGCGAATTGTTTACGAGCTTCTTCAAGCTTCCCTTGTTGCATGAGGGCTGTGGCGTTAATAGAAAGTACATAACCGTTAGTATTGGGTCCGTTTAGTTCGTTGTAGTAGGAATAATATTCGTTATACGACTTCCAGTCCGCATGGTCAAAATAGTACTGCGATAATGTGAAGGCGTAATTAGTAGAAGGCTGTAGTTGTATTAGCTTTTCGAGTAAGGGAATCGCCTTATCTTCTAATGTTGTATCCTTTGTGAGAGATGATTTTGCCAGCATCAACTTTACTAGCATGTGCAGGGCATGAACATCCTGTGGGTCATCGGCAATATTTTTTTGGTACATTTCTAGTGCCTGATCCGTTTTTTTATCCAGTAGTAGTTGGTCAGCCGTAGTAAGCTCTCTTTCCTTGAGATAAAAGAACGGCAGATTGCCGACGGTGTCTTCGTTCAATCTGTAGCCATTACTGCGGGTAATCAGGCGTCCATCTGCATCTAAGGCTTCAATATTCCAAGAAAAGCGCACTTCGGGATTCATAAATCCGAGAAGGGAGAGGGGATCAATAGATTCCCAGCCATCTCCACTGCTGCCATAGGAAAAACCGCCGCCATCGTAAAGTTCTTCTACAGGAATGGAGATATGGTTATCTACAATACGATCCCGAATTTGTACGCCCAACACGGCCCCCTCCCCGCCACCGCTTAAACGATAGTAAGCTGCTCCTTCAACAGCTTTCCAGCGGAAATCTATGGTCTTGCCTGTTAGGGTTTCCTGATTAATGGGAGACTGCAGCTCAAGCAGAGGTTGTAGAACTATGCTCTCATTCAACCTGTCATCTGGTTTAACTTCAATCCAATCGTCATATTGTACAGGCCAAGTCCAGCCGTCGATCTGATCATAGCCAAGTCCAAGCTGTAACTGATAAAAGCCCGGAATCACACCGTGAAATTCGAAACGTCCTTCAGTATCTGTGACGATTCGGTAGGGTTCAGCAGAAGTGATGCTATGGTTAACTTCGCTTTCAGCGCGGAGAAAAATACCAGCCCGCGGAACTGGGGTGCCATCGCTTCTTGTAAGGGTACCGGAGACGACAGCAGTTGAAGTATTTCCCATATCTATAGCAGACTGAATTGCGGTTCGAAGCGATTCCAGCTGTCTTTCAGTATCCGAAGTCCCAGCTTCTGGTGCTGCTGCTGATCCTGTATTGTCTCTGGAGCCTTCGTTCGAACTGCTGGTGGCAGCGTTCATTTGTTTATGAATATCCTGCCAGAATTTTTTGTAGCTCTCCAAGCCATCGTTTACTACGGCAAGTGCTTCCTGCGCTTCGCCTTTTGTAAAGAGTAAACGCCCGGTAAGCCATGCCTTTTGTGCGTTTAGCTCTTCCTGAGACTCGGATGGAAAGGGGGTTTGTTCAAGAATTGTTTCAGCGGTTGTTATATCGCCACTATTTAGGGCTCGCTCCGCTCGAAGGAGCTCCAGCTGTTTAGCTACAGAGGAGCTGCTGTTTAACTGTTTCGCTGCGGTGATTAGCGCTTGATCTCCATCTTCCTTTCGGCCAAGAGCATCATATTCATAAGCTAACTGCTTAGCCGCAAATATACGTGTATTATCCGAAGGCCCCTCAAGGATATATTCCTCAAGTAAAGGTACTATGTCCTCCGGTAACAGACCGGAACGCTGGGTTTCATCATTACTCCACTGGCTCATCGAAGGGCTAACATTAACGTCATATCTGTAGGGATCATAGCTGTGATCCTTATCAAGGATGTTTGTACGGATTAGCTCGATACGTTTACTCCCGGTTGTGGAAGCCAGCTTTTGCAGAAGATCAGTCCTAGCTATGTTAGATTGAATAGCTGTGCTCTGATCTATCTGCGACTGTGAAGGTAAGAAGTTAAACAGAAGAATAAGCAGGGAGGCAGGGAGTAACACGAATAACACCAGATGTTTGATTTTTATCTTAATTCTCATGTTTTTTCACCGCCTGCTCGTAGATATCCTTCCAATACGTATTTCCTCCAGCTTCGATTAGTTCTCGGTTCGCACGCTGCGGGGTGTTTTGTTGTGGCTGTTGTTTAATCTCTGGCTGATGCAGGGTCAGCGAAACGATTAGAATAATGGCACCGATCGCACCTATAGGTTTGACAGGGATCTCAATTTCCTTATTCCACAGCGCCAATAAACGGGCTCCAAAGGTTGGAGGGTGAGTCTGCTTAATGACCCGGTCGTGTCCAGTGAACTGGAGGTTCTTTAATTCTTCATCCAGCTGCTTTTTGACCACATTGCGTTCTGTATTCATAAGAAATGTCCCTCCTTCACCAAAATCTTTTTTAAGAGCGTCCGGCCTCTGGCGAGTCTGGATTTGATCGTATTTTCAGATGTATTTAATTGCTCGGAAATTTCCCGGATGCTCATCTCATGAAAGTAATATAAAGTCAGACATTCCCGGTATAGATAATCGAGATTTTTCAGGGACTCGGTGAGCCTGACATTATGCCATTCCACCATAAAAAGCTCTTCTGCTCCGGCTGTGAAGTCAGCATCCCCGTTGGTTTGCAGCTCTGACCCTCCCGCCGGGAAAATATTACGCCAGCTCCAAGTCCGTTGCCTCATGCGGCAGCGATTGACCACTATCCGTATCAGCCATGCCTTCAGCCGATCCGGCTCCTGTAACTGACTCATTTTGGTATAAGCTTGAATAAAAGTATCTTGTACCGCTTCTTCGGCACTTTGTCTATCTTTAAGCAGTAAAGAAGCGGTTCGCAGCAGCATATCTCCATATTCGTCCATTAACAGGCGGAGAGCTGACTCATCTTTTGCCACAATTCTCTCTATAATATTCAGATGCAGCTCCCCTCCCTTTACTAATAAGATGCGGCTTGGAGGATTAAGGTTGCGTTTGAATGGAAAATTCTTCAACAAATGTCGCGATTACAGTTCGTGTACTCAGAAGGACGCAGGAACGCCGGATATGGGTTTACTGTTGGAATCTATTGCACAGAATGCAATGGATTGCTTTTTAAGCAGGATGATCTCCTTTCTATTGTACGTTCTGCAATGAAACCCTTCGGGGCTGGGAATGACGTCTAAGGTTATATGGTTCATGCGTTTATGAGTTCACGAGTTTATAGTTAGATGGAGTTATGTGGAGATTTTAAAAGAGAAACTTACTTGAGTTAGGTGTCGGAAAAAAGGGTTTTATGTAGAAAAATAGAGTGTGTATGAATTTATATTTGTAGATATGGGTAAAAGAGGGTTAGCCAGAAGAATTGCCGCTATCCTGCAACTATTTGATTTTCACCTCGTCTGTATGTTCAGTTTCATTTTTTGCAAGTCGACTTTAAGGTAATCCACTAAGGAGATGACATCATGTCAGTACAGATAAAATTAATAGCAGGCTCTATCCTGCTCACAGGAATGATTGGGCTTGCTGGATGCAGTTCGAACAATGAGGCGGGGAATTCAGAATCCCAGGCAACGGCGCCAACAGAAACGGCTGTAACAGCAACCTCTGAGCCTGAAGTTAGTCCATCAAGCACCCCAGCAGAAACTGCACCGGCAGCGACTTCCTCCCCTACGGAGACTGATAAAGATTCAACCAGCTCAAATTCACAAAATAGCGACAAACAGCTTAAAGAGTTACTCGAGCTTGCCAAAAAAGGGAAGGTGCCTGGTGTAAAATATGCCGCTCATACCGGACTCATTGATGAGGTCGAAGCGGATTGGGGCAAACCTGATCAACAGGAGTCAGCGGGAAAAGGTATTTATGCAACCTACACTGACAAACATGTCGTGTTTGGATTTAATAAAGGAAGTTTAATCTTCGATGTTCGTTCAAGTGATTCCGCGCTGCAAAAGCTGACGCTGAAGCAAATTGAGGCAACACTCGGCAAGCCTGACGATACCAAAGTGAACGGAGAGGATAAGATTTACACCTATCAAGCCAATGACCAATACCAGCTGAAATTTATTATTCCAAGCTCGACCGGTACAGTAGATCATATATCCGTATTTAGTGAACAGGATTCTTTTAACAATATGGCTGGGTAAGTGGTATGGGTTAGAAGAGGAGAGAGCAATCGTGCAGAGGAATCTGTGGGTTGCTCTTTTTGTATATTCTTTTTTGAGGTGGAGTAGGCCTTGGACGGACTGTTATAATGTAACCAATGAGCGGGTTCGGGGAAAGTGAGGTTCTATCATGCAGCTGGAATTAAATGAAAGTGAATATAAAGTGACCGCAGAAGGGATAACGATAGAATTATTCCCAAAAGAATTTACGCTTTTTCAGTTCTTGTACAAAAATAGAGGGCGTACATTCAGTCGAGAACAACTGTTAGATAAAGTATGGCCGCTTGAATATCCGGTAGAGCGAACGGTAGATGATCATATTTATCGGCTTCGTAAAAAGCTAGGCAAGCTTCAAGACTTAGATATTAAGACTGTTCGGGGATTTGGTTATAGTCTGACTATGCAGGAGCCCTCAGCTGCTATGGCCAATCCGACTACATATGACTTAGAGATGCAAAAGACGATGCGGGAAGTATTCAAGAAATATCACCTATATGGCCAAGGTCGCTCGATGTTAATCCTCGCGCGCCAACAGGATGTTTTGGGGTATGCGATGGATCCGTTTTATTCGATCTATATTCATTTTGTACAGGGAGATTTGGATTGGCTGCTGAACACAACTGAGGTGGGGATAGAGGAACGGTTTTATTCCTTATTAATCTGTTATGTTCTATTGGGTGATCCTAAGAAAAAATTAGAGTTCTGCGAGTTAGTCCTTGAGAAAAAAATTCTTTTGCCGCCTCAGCATCGCGAAGTGGAGATTCTAAATATTCTGGATTTGTACACGCTGGCAGGGCAACCGGAAAAAGCACTGGAACGACTAAAGCTAACATATGAAGTGATTAAAGAGCCGGGGTATGAGAGTTTCATTCCTATAACGGCGACCTCAGAAATGCTTACACACTTGTGGATGGGAACAGAAGATCACGTAATAGAACGGATGGCAACAGACATTGAAGCACTTTTGCTGGAGAAACCTTATTTGCGTGAGATCGGTAGTTATAAAGTTACAAGGGGCTTGTGGTTTCTACGGCGTAAGTCTTGGCGTGAAGCCGAGCAACTGTTGGATGAGGCACTTCAGGTGCTTGAGATGTCAGGGTTCGTGCCGATGCGGATATATGCATTGTATCGAATAGTTCATTTTTGTAACGAGTTTCCACCCAAGCCAGCTTTGTATCGCAAATATGTGAATTTATTTGAACGAGAGAAGGAAGAGCGGGGGTTCCATCGGTTAGAACAATCCTTGGATGCCGTGCTTACGAACCTTGTGACTGCCCCCTGACTGCCCCCTGATAATTCTCTGACAATTCTCCATTACATTAAGGTCATGCTAATAAGTTCTTAATTGTAATTTGGAGGAATGTTTAATGAATGCTTCAACACAAGCAGGCACGAGCCTGCTTAAGAACAAGGTGTATATGCGTGTGTACAGCGCATATGCGACGGCTACCTTTGGGGATTGGTTCGATGCCTTAGCGATTCAGGTACTCGTAGGGTACCGCTGGCAGGCCAGCCCGCTAATGCTGGCTTTGATTCCGGTCTCCATAGCTTTGCCGGGGATTTTGCTGGGCTCGTTCGCAGGGGTAGTGGCTGACCGACTGAACAAGCTGAAGCTGATGCGAATGTGTGATCTGCTTACGGCACTGTTAACCGTATTCGTATTATTTGCACCCAGTATGGTGTGGTTGCTCCCATTACTGATGTTGCGTGCTGCCATTTCTACGTTAAACGTGCCTGCTCAGCAGTCGATGACCCGTAGTATGGTTAGAGAAGATCAGCTGCTCCAAGCCACCTCGCTTAATGGGCTTGTGAATCAAGGCTCGAAAATCGCGGGACCTTTACTGGGCGGCTTCGCGTTGTCTGTTCTTACGCCACAGTGGTGTATATTAATCAATGCTTGTCTCAGAGGCTGTTCCTATTTGCTCCTACTTACAGTTAAGAAAAGTGATGTAGAACAAGTTCGCACAGAAGGTAAGGGGGATCAAGAGGAGCGTGTTGCTCTACGCACGATGTGGAAGGAAGGCTGGAACTTTATGCTGCATAGTAGGTTGCTGTTAAATACCATGCTGTTTGGCATAGTCTGTTCAATGGCTATTCAGATGATTGATTTTCAATTCACCAGTCTATTCAGGGTACTTGCACCCTCTAATGAATCTTTACTGGGCTGGCTCGTGGCGGCATCCGGAGGTGGTGCTGTATTCATCATTATGGTCATGAACAAAATGAATCGCGGAACAGGTTATGGCTGGAAGCTTGGAACGGGTTATGTGCTGATGGGTTTATCGGTCGGGGGACTTGGACTGCTTCAGCCAGGAGCTTCCAGTATTTCTGTATTGCTATTAGGGTTCTTACTAGGTATTGGGAACGGAATTTTTATTATCACGTTCAATTATTGTCTGCAAAAAGAAACCCCCCCGCACATGACAGGGCGTGTATTCGGTATTCAGAGTACCATTCTTAGCGGAGTTATGATTGGCGCTCCACTCCTTGGCGGAATGATGGTTCAGGCCGCTGGGCCTAGCCGTATCTTTTTGAATTTTGGCATCGTAATCGCTCTGATTGGTGTGCTGGGCATCGCATTCGGGCGCGTGCTGTGGCCCGCGCAGAAAGAGAAGAGCGATAGCTCTGCGGAGCAATCTAGGACGGTTGAGGTGATGGAGGGGGGCTAGGAGGTAGCACGCTAGTCTAGCTAGCTGGACTAGAAAGCTTGAGTGGGAGAGAGAAACTAGCGTGACTTTCTAGCATTTAGTTGCAGAATGTGCAGTTAAATTCCCTTTCAGCGATCGAACTGGGATTTAGTTGTACTTTGTGCAGTTATTATTTGATTTTCTCCCTTTTAGTCTAGGAAAGATGATTTTTAGTTGCACAGAGTACACTTATTTGCTCAGGAGGCCTCTTTTACCGCTTAATAGTTGTATATAGTGCAATTAAGAGTCTCCTTAGTCATAGTCGCCTTAATATGTGACTTCTCAGTGAGCGATATCTCAATAAGTGACTTCTCAATAAGTATCTCCTTAATAAGTGACCTCTCAATAAGTTATTACTTTGTGATCTAAAGCAACTGCTGCACGAAACGTTATAAGTTACAATATTACCTAGCCCGATAGGACAGTTTCTCGTCCGTAAGGGCTTTTTTAGTATGTAGAGGAGATTGGTTAGAACATTAGAATTTGTAGAGGTAAAGGAGGGAAAGGATGGAAAGGATGGCTACTTTTATTTATATGGTGAGGCACGGTGAGTCGCCCAAACTGCCCGGAGGAACTGAAAGGACTCGCGGACTAACCGCGAAAGGGGAGGCAGATGCCCGCAAGATAACGGAAAAATTACGTCTGGAAGGAATTCAAGTCTTCTATTCAAGTCCATACCTTCGGGCTATACATACGATTTCTGGATTGGCGCAGGAGTTAGGAGCAGAGATTCAAAGTGTTGAAGACCTGCGGGAGACCCATTTCTCGGACGGAAGTACGATTATGACTGATCAGGAACTGTATCCATTACTGGCAAAAATGTTTGAAGATCCGGATTTTGTCCCAGTTGGTGGGGAATCCATTCATGCGTGTCAGAAGCGTTCAGTTAGTGTACTGGCAGAAATTCTGAGTAATCACAGCGGTCAAAAGGTTGCTATTGGAACTCACGGGGCAGTCATGACGCTTATGATGAACTATTTTGATGCCAAATATGATCTGAATTTTTTACTTCAAACCACAAAGCCGGATATTTATAAAATGGAGTTCACAGGCGGAACGTTAGTGGGTGTGGAGCGGTTATGATTTTTGGGGGCTGCCTACAGGCACCTCGAGTATCATCAACCTGAGACTTACGGACTCAGATGACATTATTCGCAGATTGTTAGCCTTTGGAGCATGGTTTCGGACTCCAGCGTCATTATACCTTAAAAAGAACACCTTATTGGGTATTTTTTATACCAATAGCGACTCTGGGGTCCGTTCTCATCCCAAAAATGGGGAATTGCTGCATATAAGGTCAGCTGTGTCCGATAGCGGCTTCACACGCGTAAATATGCACGTGTAATTGCGTACAGATAAATAGATACACGTAAATACGTACAGATAAATAAGTACGCGTAAACTACGTACACGTAACTATGTACAGGTAAATAAGCACGCATAAATACGTGCAGGTATAAGTACGTGTAAATACGTTTGTGGAAATACGTGCAGGTATAAGTACGTGTAAATACGTTTGTGTAAATGCGTACAGGTATAAGTACGTGTAAATACGTTTGTGTAAATACGTGCAGGTATAAGTACGTGTAAATACGCTTGTGTAAATACGTGCATGTATAAGTACACGTAAACTACGTACACGTAAATACATACGCAAAAATATGTACGCGAAAATATTACCGAATCAAACGAAAATTGGTAAGGGGATCTGGATTAAGTAAGGTCGGCTTGTGACCAGTACTTCCACTATGAAAAATACGGATTCACAAGCTAAGTTGTGTTTATTCATAATGTTGGTCTGGCGTTAGGCTAGGCTAGCTAAGGCCCTGACTTTCCTCTACTCCTAGAATAGACCTATCAACAAGCTATAGAGCATCTACAAGCTATAAAATCGCTTAGTATTCGCAGTCAATAACTCTTCCGCTTCACCGGGAGTGTAACCATGGAGCGCTCCCCAAGCAGCGGCGACTTCCCGAATCATAGACGGATGGGTGATTTTCCCTGCAAAAGGTCCTTCGAACGGCCAAGGACCATCGGTTTCAGCCATGACTAGCTCTGGGGGATAACGGCGGGCAAGCGCCTGTATCTCCGGCTCATACAGGATATCCGGGGTGAAGGAGATATAGTAGCCGTTCTTAATCATGCGGGCAATGGCTTCTTCCGGACCTTTGAACCAGTGGAAGTGGGCATGCTGTATGTTATGTTTCTCCAGGAGATCACAAGCAATAAGCGCATCTTCATAGACAGCATGCAGCACCACAGGTTTATTGAGACAGGAAGCTAACCCAAGCAACTGATCCAGCAGCTCAATATAGGGGGCCATATCAAAGGTTTCGCCCCGTTCTAAGGCTTCAGCACGCGAATAGTAAGGTAGCCCGATTTCCCCCACAGCAATATAATCCTCACTAGATTGACTTTCGATCCATTTCAGTAGAGCAGCCAGCTCAGCATCCTGCGGCAAGGGTTGCTCTGGATGAAAGCCATAAGCTGGACGGACCACGCCGGGATTTATGGCTGCAAGTCTTTGGGTGCGTATACAAGAGTTCAAGTTCATAGAGACAGCGATAAGGGCTTTAATTCCCATGTCAGGCAGTTCACTCAGTATTTGTTCGGCAACTTCAGGTTCATATTGCTCTAAATGTATATGGGCATCAATCATAACTGTTCGCCCTCCACGTAAGAAGCTAATTCCTCATGAACCTCAAAGCGAATAGAGTCGGGTTCCATTCCATCTTTTCCCGGTTTGTAGGCAAAAGTTAGTGTGCCAATACTCTCGAGAAATCCAATATAAACATTTGTTTCCGCCTTCAGCTTGCCCTCTTCCACTATGTAGTGAGTAACAGCACCAATGCCGGCTTGTTCGCCTAGATTGCCATCCTCAGCACGATCTGGATATCGCAAAGTCACCATGGATGTAGTTGAACCTTTAACTTGAATTTGAATCAGGGCGTCCCCTTTTTCATTAGAAATTTTTGACGTAACCAATGCGGAGGCAGCTTTATCTGCAGAAGGGACAGTGACTTCTTCCCACTGGTTAGGCTTAATCACGTGAAGCTCTTGCATGGACATGCCCGTACCTGTTCCGAGCCACAGAATGACAATGACTTCTTCCTGCCCATCCTGATCGACGTCGGCATAATGAATCTCAGGAGGGTAACTTAGGAGTCTGGGTGCTTCCCAATCAAATGTATGCTTGTTACCGTTCACCTCTACAACAAATCCCTCATAGGTACCGCCATCTTTAAGGGCAGCATACAGCTTCACTTGGTCATTTTCTGTAGCAATAGCAAGAGGTTCGCTGGGTGTTCTGACGGTAGTACTAACATCCCCTGATGTTATTAATACTTCAGTTCCAGCTGCATTCAGCTGCGCAGTGGCACCAGACAGAGAGTTTAAGGAATCGGCTGGAATATATAAAATACCGTTTCGTAAAATAGCTGGTCCTTCAAGTGAGGTTTGATAACCGTCAGCTTGCATATACTCATTGTCCGGCGTCAGAACATAACTGCTGCTTCCGTCAGAGATGGTTAAGGTCTTTAAGTTATTATCCCATTTTTGTTCTGAGGTGTAGTATTCCATTAATACTTTTGCAGGTACATAGACCTTATCATCTAGGAAAAAAGGGGAGAGGGTAGGAAGAACGGCTTCACCGTCGACGATTAGTTTCAGTGGTGCTGAAGTAGCTTGTGTTTGGTTAATAGCCATTGTTGTATCCATATCTATGGTTGCCGATGCTCCGCATCCGGCCAAAAAGAGCGTGATAGCTCCGATAGCGATGATTTTATTCATAATTACCTCCAGGATAAAGTCCAGTCCCCTTAAGTATAGAATAAAACAGCGCGTTGTAGGTCACTTTCTATTAACAAAGAGAATACAAGCTTGTTACAGTTCGCTAGTTTTTAATAAAATGCAGGCATCCACGCAATAAACGACGAGTGTAATAGAAAGAAATGAACAAAAGTAAGGAGAGGCAGAGACCGATTGGAAGGCTGAGAATGTTCGGTAAATCATAATCTGGAAAGGCATTTAGTCCTATTCCTTGGATGCCAACAATACCTAGTACACCACCGATAGGTGCAATGATTGCACAGACAACACTCCCCACGGCCCAGACACTAAGGATTGGTACACAGAATAAGATGATGGCTCCTTTGGCGATGTTTTTGAGCACAGTGGCTCCTGACAAATGAGTGCTTTTTTCCATGTAAACTCTCCTTTATGGGTTTAAAAATACAGTTCGGTCAACTTGCGACTTAAGATCCACCGTCAGACTTTTGCTATAGCGGATTTCCCCAATGGTACAACCCGGTCCGACGATGATTTCTTCACCGCACACAAGGTCAGCTGTCGTCCGGTATAACGCTATGTTAGTTCCTTCAATTGTTGTGCAGGTAAGTTTTCGAAAAGGGTGCATCAGCGCATTAATCAACTTGGAAGAGGGTTTAACGATAATGTTACCGTCAGCTCTCATAACCTCGACAGTGCTTCTATTGCCTAAACGGATCTCAATCGATGAATCTGCAGTTAGTCTGTTTATCTTCACAGCACCTTCAGCATAAAAAGTCCCCGCTGCAGCATTTTCTGCTACGGACATGTATCCAGAAGAGCGGAGATTATCTGCTTGGATATTTTGAACGCGCAGACTCCCTAGATTGTTTACCTGATTGGCCTTACAATTGCCCCCAATTGTACAGTCACCAGATACTTTGAGTTTAGAAGTCGAGACGCTCCCTTTGGTACTTAAGTGGCCAAACACATCAACCGTGACCGCATTAATATTCTCTCGAACAAACTGCGAACCTCTTACCTTCAATGGTGGATCGATCATGTCAGTACGTTCATAAGTATTGTTATTATTGGACATTTACAGTACCGTCCTTCGAAATATATTTTAATGATTAAAATATATATTCATTATAATATATAGTCAATATAATAATTTGGGAGTTAAAGCTAAAAAAACACTGCCGTCAGTTTCCTGACAGACAGTGTTTATAGAAAAGAGTATAGCTGATAAGGAGCAAAATGAAGGCTGTTAGTGCATCATTTGTTCCATCAATTTATTTATTTGTTCTAAAGTTCCGGAGATTTTATTCAGATCAGGGGTAGGAAATGTTTCAAATATTGTATGGATACGCTGATCACCTTGTTCTGTAAGGACAATATTGACAACTCTGCGGTCTTCTTTAGTCCGCACCCGTTCAATAAGTCCAGCTTCCTCAAGCTTATCGCACATGGAAGAAGCAGCTCCGGGTGTAACCACGAAGCGTTCAGAGATGTCAGTAATGTTCAAGCTTCCGGTAAGCCGGAGTTGAAACAGCAGCATGATCTGATTGTGAGTCAGGGTTTCCTTTTTAGTGATCATATCAATGAAAAACTGGGATTTCTGCTGCACATTTGCCATAGATTCCATGACCTTATGGATAGCATTTTGTTTCTCTTCCTTTGTGCTCATAACATTGCCTCGCTCCAATTTACTTTAGTTACTAAAATATATAGAAGCTATAATAAGCTTGTCAAGTTGCTGGGTTACTGTAGCTTGGTTAGAAAGACTGAAATTAGCGCTGGAACTCTTCTTTTTTTATATCTTGTAATGAAATTGGAAATGTATCGTATTAACTGATGAATTTACTTAGCTAAGTGAAAATGTGGTGGGAAAGGAGAGTTCGATTGATGCATGAGCGCGCATTGCTTCATCCTTTTGTAAAAGAGAATATACAGGAAAATGCTGACATAGATGTTTTGTTCACAACGATTTTTGAAACCTACTATAAAAGAATATTTAACTACATCGCTTACCGGGTTAGTTCTCTCCATACGGCTGAGGATCTGACAAGCCTCGTTTTTGAGAAAACGTTGGCGAAACTATCGACCTATTCTCAGGAAAAAGCTCCTTTAGAGGTATGGTTATTCGCCATTGCCAGAAACGTGGTCAATGATCATTACCGGAGTTTTAAAAGGAAAATTTTCTTTTCGCTGGATGCCGTCAAGGAACTGGTTTCTAGCAGGAAAGATCCGGAAAACTTGATCCTCCAGGGAGAACGTAGTGGAAGGCTTAACGAAGCCTTGAATACATTGAGCTCAAAGGAGCGGAATATTGTGGCTCTAAAATTTGGTGCTAATCTGAGAAATAGAGAGATTGCCCAGGTTACGGGAATTTCGGAGAGCAATATCGGTGTGATACTCTACCGGACTATGAAAAAGCTGAAGACTGAAATAGGGAGCGTGGAGCAGCTATGAACAGTAAAGACATACAGCAGAAGTTCTCAGCAGATTTAGATGAAAGTATATATGGAGCGGCAAATGATTTAAAGGGTGCTGGGGAGTACAAGGAGCTGCTGGAGCTAGGCAGGGTTCTGGCCCATAAAGATCTCAGCGAGGGCTCTGACAAAACAGCCATTCTGAACAAGGCACGGAGAAAGTATGCCGGCCAAAAGGAGGAGAAAGGATTGCATACAAAACATAGATTAAGACGTCCTGCTGTTATGCTGGCAACTTTGCTAGTGGTTAGCGTATTAAGTGTAACTTTTGTGCAGCCGTCATTTGCGCAGGAGCTGTTAATGAAAGTATTGCAAACGATAAACTTAGGCCATATTGTAGCCCATGAAGTAGAATTTTCTGCGGATTCCAACGTGATTCCGGATGACTTAAAGGGGAAGATTTTTGATAGCAAAGGAAATGCGCTTGTGACCCTCGACGCTGCTCAAAAGGCAGGTGATATCTACAATGCTGATGGGGAAAAAATCGTCGGAGTTGAAGACGGCAGACTGGTTACGCAATCTGAGAGGGATCAAGAGAAAGCGGAATTGCTGATCGAGAGGGATTCTAGCAAGCTAAACGAATATACGATTTTTGATGTGGGCTTACCGGCGTATTTACCAGAGGGTTATACCTTTGATCGTGCAGAGTTTTATAAGGATAGCAATGGTGATGTGATCAATAGCAAATATATTAATTTATATTTTGTTAATGAAGCTACCGATGAGATCATCTCGATGCAGCAGCGGCACGCTGATTCCGAAACGGCTTATGAGATGTCGACGGATGGCACCATCGAAAAAGTGAAGATTAACGGAGTTGATGCTGTATTGGTTAATGGAAAAGGGTTGGACTGGGAAGCCAATGGAGTGTTATACGGTGTAACATCAGCTAGCTTGGACAAGAATGATTTGATCAAAGTTGCTGAGTCTATCCGCTGACTGATTTTTTAGAAAGATAGGCGGTTACTATTCGAGTATATACGGGTAAGGGGATGATCCATATGGATCTCCCCTTTTTCGCTTTATTGAGGGCACATGCAAACAACGATTGGGAGAATATAGCTGTACTTCGTACAACGATATTTCTGCGAAATATCTTTCCAATGAAAATAGCTGTATTTCGTACACTTATTTTCACGATTTACACCACTATAGGAAGCTTCTCTGCTTTTTAATTGTATAGAATACACTTAAAATCAGAGTAAACCCTTTTACATACGGAATAAGTGTACAGAATGCAGTTATCTCATAGATTTCGGCAGGGTCCGGCCAAAGCTGGCGTACAAAGCTGAAGATCAGCTTCCACCTGCGCATAATTTGCTCAAGCAAAGCTGAAGATCAGCTTCCACCGCCCATAATCTGCTCAAGCAAAGCTGAAGACCAGCTTCCACCTGCGCATAATCTGCTCAAGCAAAGCTGAAGATCAGCCTCCGCCGACTTCATCTACTCCAATAAGCCGCTGCAGAGTAAAAACACCAGGCAGCGATTCTCCAATAACCGGAAAATCGCTGCCTGGTTGTTTTTTTAAAATAAATCGAACGATTTATTCTCTATTTACCAATACATAGTGTAAGACCGAAGGAGGGATTGAGAGGGATGAAACATCCAAATGAATATTCTCAGCTCATTGCGCTTACGCTAGCCGGCAGCCGTGAAGCGTACAGTGAACTATATGAAGCAACGATTCGGGATGTGTATCAGACCGTTCATTTTCTCGTTCGCGAAACCTCCGATGTGGATGATGTTGTTCAGGAGATTTATATTCAGGTGCACCGGTCGCTTGAGCAATTTGACGTCAATCGTCCTTTTAGGCCTTGGCTTATGGGGCTGGTTATGCGGCAAATTCATGCCTATCGAAGAAAGAGATGGACGCATCTCCGAATGGTCAAAAAAATAGAGCAGACTGATCTAAGGATGGAACCTGATTTCACTAGTGATGTTGTGGACAGGTTAGCTAACCGCCGTCTACTAGCAAGTGTTGATCGTCTTCCATTTAAGCTGAAGCAGGTGATTATTCTGCACTATTTAAATGAATATTCACAGGAAGAAAGTGCCGCGATACTGGGTATCCCTCTGGGTACGGTGAAATCCCGTATTCATGCTGCACTGCATAAGCTTCGTCAGAAGCCAGAAAATCATACTCTTTTTAAGGGAAAGGTGGAGGACCTGCATGAATTTCAATGAAGAGTTACGGACAGTTCTGCAGGAAGAGGCGAGAAATCTAAGTGCCCCACCGGAACTGAAGGAGCAAATACTAAATCAGACCGAGACTAGGTTAGGGGGAAGACGAATGAAAAAATGGCTTGTAGCAAGCATTTTGGCGGCTGCATTATTAATTCCTACTGGAGCATATGCCGGATATAATTATTTGGCGGATACCCTGTATGGCTCACAAGCAACTGCTGCTACGATTGGATTAACCCAGCAACAATATGACAGGCTTGAAGCCAAGCTGCAGAGCGCGAAGCAAAGTTTTAACGAAGAGGAATTCACAAAATTGATGTCATTACTAGAGGAATTGGGAGCTTACAATCTGCAAATGGCCGATGCTGAAGGAGTCTTTCACCTGGAACAGTTAAGTGCGAAGGATCAAAAGGCATATAACGATTTACAGGTTGAGCTTAAACCTTATTTTGAGAAAATGAATGAAACGGAAATCCCTAAGGCAAAGTCGGCTGTCGTTGATCGTGATACTTTCTGGGATGGCTTGCTGGAAAAAGCAGAACAGAGGCTTACTAAAGAAGAGTTTGCGGAGATCGAACAATTAATAAATGAGTTGCAAAGCTATGATGCCAAGGTATTTGATGCAGATGGAAGTGTTCATATGGATCGGCTTTCGAAAGAGGAGATACAAAACCAAGAGAAGTTAATTGAAGCGCTCGGCCCTTATATATATAAGCTGGACATGATGATTAAACCTAGTTCTTAGTTGAATTTAAATGCATGTATTGAATAACGATGGATAGAAGTAGCATTAGAAAAGCCACCAGAAAAGGTCTAATACACCTTGTGTTCTGGTGGTTTTTTACATTCGGCTAATTTGTATTTTATACATCACTAATTGAATAAATGTATAATCAATTGAGTCAAAAAAAGTATTTGACCACTGGAATAATTAGACATATTATTATTTAAATACTATTGATCTATATATGAATCATGATGGCGAAAGGTGGCTTTGATCATGAAGCAGATGACCATTCGTGCAGAACTGGCGGACTACCTCAAGAAGAATGGAATAACAATTAATCAATTCGCAGAGGTATCTAAAGTAAATTCAGGCACGATTAGCAACATTATGAATGGGAATCGTCCTATAGCCATGCAGCAATTAGATCGGATTACAAAAGGTATGGGATTAGAGGAAGGCTGCTTTTACGATATGTATGTGGAGGAGTGTTTTATACATTCCAATCCCAATTGGAGACGTCTTCGACCTTTTCTATATCGCTGTGCTGAACTAGATAAGCTGGAATGTATAAGCCGGGTGATTGGAATCATGATGGACAGCCTATCTTATACACACCCGTTGTTTGATACAGCAGAAGATTTCTTTGCACAAGGGAAATATGAAGCTGCAGCGTTGTTATACCGGAGTGTGGCGGAGAGTGAGAAGTATCAGCATTCAGAGCGGCTGGCTTTTTGCCAATACAGATTGTTTACGATTGCTCTAGGGGGCGATCAGGATGTGAATTTGCGGGCAGCGGTGCAGTTTGAGGGCTTTGTAAATCGGCTTGATGAAGTTGATCAGCTTGACGCACTGAAGGTTCTGGCGAATACATATAGCGCTTTGAGGCATTGGGATAAGGTAATGGTAATGACTAAGGAATTGGGCAAAAAAGCATCCATTCAATATAATTATAATAATGAGCGAGCCAGAAAAAACGGGGTACAAAAGGAACCTGCAATGCCCTTATTTTCATATATTTTATATTCTTATGTGTTACGTTCAGTAGTTTACAGAGAGCTTGGAGATTATGATAGAGCATTGCATTATATCAACCTTTACATGGACATGAGCTGGATTCGTGAGGATACGGAGGAAGCTTTGCAACTCATGAATCAATGTATGGGTTGGGCGCAGGCTAATATTTTTTTGCTGAAAATTTTAAAAGGTGATGCAGCAATGCTTCCGGAATATGTGACCTATATTGAAGATAGAAAAGAAGAATTTCTTCCAGGCCTGTTCAAAATCCTTCAGGCAGCCAACCACTATGATTTTAATGTGGATGATATTCTTCAGCGGTTTGAGCCAGAAATATCAGATTTTAGAGATCAGCAGCGAAATCTTAAATGTTATAATCGACAAATTATCGAAGACAGATACACTTTTTTTATGGCTGAAATAGCATTGTATTATATAAGAAGAGGAAAATATGAGCTTAGTATAAAATATATAATGGATAGTTTAGAGAATTCTGTAAGGATTAATAACGAATCATGTATAATTAAGTGTGTCGGAATGTTTGAGCAGCTTCGGCATATTGCATCTTTAGAAACGCAGAAAGAGTACCAGAATCTGCTTAGAATCAATGAAAAGAAAAATTGCTTTGTTATTGACAGTGCTTAGTAGTGATAGTTTCATAGAAGATATCAATCAAGAGAGTTCCCTGATTAAATCTGGAATCGCTTTTTTTGAATTCTAGTAATGCACTTCAATGTAAAATTAAGAATTTGACATATACCTCTAGAATATTTCATTAGGGAGGTAGTGTTAATGAATGATCAGGAAATTATCCAAAAGAGAATAGAGGGTGCTAGAAACAAACTTTATTTGATGGAGAGGCAACATGGAGGGCTTTCGCATCCAAATGTGATCAGACAGTCCATGAGATTAGATGAATTAATTAATCAGTACAATAAAGCAGTACATAGTGATAACGAGAATTGAAGAGAATGGTTAAAACACCCTACATAATGATATTGCAACTTCTGATGAAGTATAGAGCCAGCGCTGTGCGCGGGCTTTTTGGCTTGTTGGAGCTCATAAAATAAATCAATGCTGCACGCTTGTCATGCCCGTCTGCATATTGCGGCCAAGTCCCTCATAGACATGTACTAATCAATGCATTCAAAACAGGTTAAGGGGATGATGTCATGCGCCGGATAACATGGGTACTCGCGATCATTATGAGCGTGGCCCTGGTGATGACGGGGTGCGGGAAGAAGGATGCCGCTTCCGTAGTCAAGGATTTGAACAATGTGGCTGACAAGTTGGAAAGTAAGCAGGGAACGTACCAAGGTTCTGGCACAATGACCCTGTATACCGGGGAACAGCCGCAGGAGTATAAGGTAGAGGTATGGTACAAGAATCCTTCCTACTACCGGATCAGCTTGGCAAATGTTCAGAAGGATATTACGCAGATCGTACTTCGTAATGATGAGGGAGTATTCGTACTCACACCAAGTATGAATAAGAGCTTCCGCTTCCAAAGCGATTGGCCGGATGATCAAGGGCAGGTCTATCTGTATCAGACGTTGGTTCGTGGCATAGTTTCGGATAATAATCGCCAATTTGTGGAAGATGGGGATAACTATGTGTTCGAGGTAGCCGCGAATTATCAAAGCAATGCCCTTGTACGACAAAAGATTTGGCTTGATAAAAAGACTTATGAACCTAAACAGGTTCAAGTCTCGGATTCTGAAGCGAAGGTAGTTGTAAACGTGAAGTTTGACACCTTCAAATTCGATACGGATTTCACCAAGGATTCTTTTGATATGGAAAAGAACATGGCCTCGGGTAAGTCCGCAGAGAGCACAGTAGCTGAGGTTGATGAGAATGGTAATCCAATTACAGCTCCTGAAGGCCAAGAACCGGCTGAGCAACCAGTGGCTGCAGAGCTTGGAGACTTTGGGATCATTGAACCTGATTATATTCCAGCTGGTGTAGAGTTTAAGGACTCCCATAAATTGGAGGGGAACAAAGACCATGCTGTTCTCATCCGATATGATGGGATTTATCAGTACACTATTATGGAATCCCGTCCACTGGACCGTGCGGTAGCACTGGCGCCTGGAACCCTGAAAGACCTTGGTTTTACATGGGGAGTTCTGAGTGGGGATGAGCAGCAGACATTGACTTGGATGTCTGAGGGAGTAGAGTACCGAATTACAAGTGCCAATCTTCCTGCTAATGAAATGATGCAAATTGCCGCTTCTATGGAGGCACAATCGGGTAAATAATAAAAAGTAGGCGGATACTGCGTTTTGTGGGATTCTTTCCTCTACAACGTAGTATCCGCTTTTCTTTATTTGCCGGGGCTCCAGCACACATTGACAGCCACCTTCTGTAGCATTACCATTGGTACTAAGACAATGATTAATGCAATGCAGCAATGACGTTTTACTACAACGTAAGAAGGTGACTTGAAGTGCAAGCAAGCTATCGACCGACAGTAGCCGAAATTAATCTGGATGATTTGCGTGCCAATTACGAAGCCTTTCGCCGCTACTTGCCGGCAGAGACAAAGTTTATGGGATGCGTCAAAGGAAATGCGTACGGCCATGGAGCAGTGGAAGTGACACGGGAGCTGGAAAGACTCGGAGCAGATTATGTTAGTGTGGCTTTTTTGGATGAAGCATTGGAGCTGCGTCAGGCGGGAATACTGATTCCTATACTGGTGCTTGGCTACACTTCCCCAGAAGGAATAGCCGTTGCCTGGGAGAACCATGTAACTGTAACACTGTTCACACCGGAGGTACTGGAGGCTATAAGACAGCTTCCTATAGATCCGGAACATCGGCTGAAGGTGCATATCAAGATTGATAGCGGGATGGGACGACTGGGTCTTTTACCAGCTGACGCACCTGCATTTATCTCTGAAGTGCAGTCTGTTGCGCAGGCGGAGCTGGAGGGTATGTTTACCCATTTTGCCAAGGCAGACGAACAAGACAAAAGCTATACACTGGAACAGCATCGACGGTTCATGAGCGTGGCGGAAACGCTGCGGGAGCAGAACATTCAGATCCCGATCATACATACGGGCAATAGCGCTACGGCCATTGATTCACCTTATTTATCCAGCAACATGGTGCGTGTAGGCATCAGCTTGTACGGATTTTATCCCTCCACAGAGGTGAACCGTCAACTGGTAGAACTACGTCCGGTATTGACGCTGAAGACGCAGGTTGTATATGTCAAAAGCCTGCCTGCCGATTGGGGCGTCAGTTACGGCACTAGGTACATCACAGAGAGCGAGGAGATTATTGCAACGCTACCTGTGGGGTACGCAGATGGATATTCCCGCATGCTAACTGGCAAAGCGGAGGTGCTAATACGTGGACGCCGCGTTCCTGTCGTCGGAACAATCTGCATGGATCAGTGTATGGTATCACTCAAATCTTTCGCTGCAGAAGCGGAACAAATTAAAGCAGGCGAAGAAGTTGTTCTCATCGGCCGTCAAGCTGACGTGATGATCACGGCAGACGAGTTGGCTCTCCAGCTTGGAACAATTCACTACGAGGTTATCTGCATGTTGGCTCATCGGGTGCCCCGCGTTTATATAAGTGAAGGCACACTTCCTAAATTAGTAAATGCTCTGCTCACAAACTGAAAGTTCTTGACAGTGATGTTATACAAGGGAGAAAATAGAAGGAATTGTATCGTATTAGGAGATGTGACTAAAAGCCTATACGAACCACCATTTCTAGTTTATAATGGGATGCAGCATACTTGATATACTGGCGGCATATATTCCTTGTATAAAATTCCTTGTATATTGTAACACTGGAACACAAGGGCAGAAGGTTTGTGGGGGTGGAAGAGAAGGTGGCTAATTTGCAGAACACCAAAAGAATCATGATCAGCTTGCCCGATCATCTCTTGCAGGAAGTGGACGGAATTGTTCAATTGGAGAATTCCAACCGGAGTGAATTGATTAGGCAGGCCATGAAGCTGTACTTGAGCGAACGGAGGAAACGTTCCATCCGGGAGTCCATGCAGCGCGGCTACATGGAAATGGCTAAGATCAACTTGACCATGGCATGCGAGGCTTTCCTCGCGGAGGAAGATGCAGACAGCACTCTTGGCCGCTTAGTAAGCGGGGTGTAGACATTGATCGTTAAACGTGGCGATGTTTTTTTTGCTGATCTTTCGCCGGTTGTAGGTTCTGAACAAGGCGGAGTAAGGCCAGTTCTGGTCATCCAGAACGATATTGGCAATCGCTTTAGCCCGACGGTAATTGTGGCTGCAATCACAGCCCAAATCCAGAAGGCTAAGTTACCTACACATGTGGAAATTGACGCAGCTGCTCATGGCTTTGACAGAGATTCTGTTATTTTGCTGGAACAGGTTAGGACGATTGACAAACAACGCTTAACTGACAAGATCACCCACCTTGATGATGAAACGATGAAAAAGGTGGATGAATCGCTGCAAATCAGCCTTGGTCTGATTGATTTTTAATCACCCTAGGTTATAGATAACTCATGAGATTGGCGCTCGGGTACGAATCCGGGCGTCTTTTAATGTGCGTTTTTGCGTATAGTAAATAAAGAATCGTTAGGTCTTCACTTTTTGAAAATGATCTGATATTATTAGACCGTACGGTCGGTTTAGGAGGTGCTTAGAATCAAAGGACGCTCAGACGGAGAAGAAACTAAAAAAAGAATTGTGCGCAAGGCCACGCAGCTGTTTGTACAGAAGGGTTATGCTGCCGTAACTATGAATGAAGTTTGTGTAGCCTCGAATGTCAGTAAAGGCAGTCTGTATCACCATTTTCCGAGCAAGGATGAGCTTTTTCTATTTGTAGTGGAAGTGGATACGTTAGAGTGGCTGCAAGCGTGGGATGATAAGAAACAGGAAATTGTAGGGATCGAAGAACGATTTTATGCGTTAGCCGAACACTACGCAAATGATTTTCAGAATCCATTGATTCATGCGCTCGAGGAATTCTCCAGAAGCAGATGCCACCCGGAAGAGATTAGCAAGCGGCTTTCACTTCTTTATGAAGCAGCCTCACATGCTTGTCGTGATCTTTTGAAGGAAGGTATTGAAACGGGATATTTGGTAAAGGGCGACTTAGAGAACTATGTAATCATCGTGAGTGGCATGCTTGAAGGGATTGGAAGAGTTTCTGAATTCTCGATTCATGAGAAGACCCAGGAGGATATAAAAAAATATTACCGGGAAGCAGTAAATTTATTATTACAAGGGATCCGTACGGGGTAAGATAACGAGGGGCATGAAAAGAAGCTTTACATTCAGGAACATGAAGGCTGAAGCTTCTCAAAGGCACCGGAATAGGAAGGGTTATTTTTTTACTATTATTTAGACCGGATGGTCGGTCTTAACATGCATAATATTCGAAGTTTTGGCTTTAAACACACGGAGGGTTAATACAATGTCATTGTTACTTAGAAACAGAGGCGCTATGCTGCTTGTTATGCTTAATATTTTTCTGGCTTTTACTGGAATTGGGCTAGTAGTCCCAATAATGCCAACCTACATGAATGAGCTTGGGATCAGCGGAAGTACTGTCGGGCTCTTGGTCGCCTCCTTCTCGCTTGCCCAATTATTAATATCGCCATTTGCCGGCAGATTATCCGACAGAATCGGTAGAAAAAAGGTGATTGTAGCAGGTTTGATCGTGTTTGCGATATCGGAGCTGATTTTTGGTCTGGCCAATGTACCCTGGCTCTTGTTCGTTTCGAGATTGCTTGGTGGTGCAGGAGCTGCTTTAATTATGCCGGCAGTTATGGCTTATGTAGCAGACACGACTTCTTTTGAAGAGAGAGCTAAAGGAATGGGGCTAATTAATGCAGCCATTACCACCGGCTTTATTATTGGTCCTGGGATTGGCGGTTATCTTGCTGAGCTTGGAATGCGGGTACCCTTTTTCTGTGCGGCTGGGGCAGCTGGAGTTGCAGCTCTAATTACAGTTTTAATTTTGCCTGAGTCTCTATCTGAAGAGAAACGTAAGGAAGCGACGTTATCAAAAAATAATCAGGAAAGCTTCTTGACGCAGCTGATGCGTTCTTATCGCGAACCGTATTTTTTCGGCTTAATTATTGTATTTGTCATGGCTTTTGGGCTGGCTAATTATGAAACGGTGTTCGGATTGTTCGTGGACCATAAATTTGGCTTTACGCCTAAGGATATCGCTTTTGTAATTACCTTTGGTTCTATTGCAGGTGCGGTGGTGCAGGTGTCCGCGTTTGGCTGGATCTTGAATAAATTCGGGGAGAACAAGGTGATCTCCACTTGTCTTATAGTCTCATCATTGTTTATTCTGCTGACCTTGTTTGTAAGCGGCTTTTGGGCGATTATTACGGTTACCTTTATTGTGTTCTTTGCAATGGATATTCTGCGTCCAGCAGTAGGCACACAGCTTTCCAAGATGGCCGGAGAATCGCAGCAAGGTTTCGTAGCGGGAATGAACTCAGCTTATACAAGTCTCGGAAATATTGCTGGGCCTATCGTCGCAGGGTATTTGTTTGATCTTAGTATTAACTTCCCATATGGGGCAGCCGCGCTCGTTCTGGCTTTGTGTTTTGTATTGTCACTGAGTTCCGGAAAACGGGGAATGGGACAGCGGGCGTAATCGCCGAATCCGGGCTCTGACCACTCTACCATGCCTCGCTTTATCGCACAGCGGTTCAGTACAAAGCGCGCTATTCGGGCTGGTCTTTGGTGCAGAGCCGAATCTGTGATACTATTTTAATTATGAGATCAAGATATGTATAAGCAGATTGTGTACGGGAAGAGGGATACTAATGGCGGTAGATAACAGCAATACGGAAGTCATTACGGATGAGGCAAACGCACAGCGGGAGCAGGAATTGATAACCGTAGCGATTGCCAAGGAATTGAACATTAGTCTGAAACAGGTACGCACTACGGTAGGACTGCTGGATGAGGGAAATACCATTCCGTTCATCGCCAGATATCGGAAGGAAATGACGGGTGAGCTGGACGAAAATGCGCTTCGTGATATTGAAGAACGGCTGGGTTATCTTCGCAATCTAGGCGAACGTAAAAAAGACGTTATACGCAATATTGAAGAGCAGGGCAAGCTGACCAAAGAGCTTCATGAGCAAATTATCAATGCGGTCAAGCTTCAGGAAGTAGAGGACTTGTATCGTCCCTTCAAGCAAAAGCGTAAGACGCGGGCTAGTGTTGCGAAGGAAAAAGGACTTGAGCCGCTTGCTAACTGGATCTTGGAGCAGCAAAGACAAGGGGATCCACAGACTGAAGCATCGAAATATATTGATGTGGAAAAGGGAGTAGAGAGCGCAGACCAAGCGCTGCAAGGCGCACTGGATATCATTGCCGAGAACATAGCAGATGATCCTGCGATCCGCTCTTGGGTTCGCCAGTATACAGCAAGTCAAGGTATTCTTGTGTCTGAAGCAAAGGATGCAGAACAAGAATCTGTATACGAAAATTACTATAGTTACCGTGAACCTGTACACAAAATGCCACCTCACCGCATCCTAGCAATTAACCGTGGTGAGCGTGAAAATATATTAAAGGTAGGCATTGAGGTCGTCACTGATAAAATTCATGCCTATATCGCACGGAAGATCATTAAAGGGCCATCCCCGGTGAAGGAACTGCTGGAAGCAGTGACTGAGGATGCCTACAAACGTTTGATTGCTCCTTCTGTAGAGCGTGAAGTTCGTGGAGAGATGACCGAACGTGGGGAGAACCAGGCGATTTCGATCTTCTCTGGCAATCTACGTAGCCTGCTGCTGCAACCGCCAGTAAAGGGACGTTGTGTGCTGGGTGTTGACCCTGCATACCGTACTGGCTGTAAGCTGGCTGTTGTAGACGATACAGGTAAGCTGCTAGAGGTAGCTGTGACCTATCCGACGCCGCCGAACAACAAGAAGCTCGAAGCTGCTGCTAAGTTCAAAGAGTTGATTGCTAAGTACGGCATTCAGCTCATCGTAATCGGCAATGGTACAGGCTCGCGTGAAACGGAGCAGTTTACAGCAGAAGTGATTGCCGAGATTGGCAATCCAGAGCTGGCGTACCTGATCGTTAATGAAGCGGGAGCGAGTGTCTATTCGGCTTCCAAGCTGGCGCAGGAGGAATTCCCGGATCTGGATGTAGCGGAGCGCAGCGCGGCTTCTATCGCCCGTCGTGTGCAAGACCCGCTGGCGGAGCTGGTGAAAATCGATCCGAAAGCTATTGGTGTGGGACAGTACCAGCATGACGTCTCCCAAAAGCATCTGGAGGAGAGTCTTAAAGCCGTCGTGGAATCAGCGGTAAACCATGTTGGCGTGGATGTGAACACGGCATCTCCTGCCTTGCTCTCTTATGTAGCAGGGGTTAATGGAACAATTGCTAAGAATATCGTTAAATTCCGGGAAGAGAACGGCAAGTTCACGACTCGGAAGCAGCTGCAAAAGGTACCTCGTCTAGGTGCCAAGTCCTATGAGCAATGTATCGGCTTTCTCCGGATTCCGGGTGGAGACAACACCTTGGACCGCACGCCTATTCACCCCGAGTCCTATCCGGTGGTGGATCGTTTGTTCCGTGAGCTAAGCCTCGATGTGAATAAGCTTGGCAGCAAAGAAGTGGCCTCACAGCTTGAGGTGCAAAATGCCGAGGAGCTGGCTGTGAAGCTGGATGTCGGCGTGCCTACGCTGCGCGACATCCTGGAGAGCTTGCAGCGTCCGGGCCGCGATCCGCGCGAGGAGCTGCCGTTGCCGATCTTCCGCACCGATGTGCTGAAGATCGAGGACCTGGTTCCTGGCATGGAAATGCAGGGAACCGTCCGCAACGTTATCGATTTCGGCGCATTCGTCGATATCGGCATCAAAAACGATGGGCTGGTGCATATTTCCCAGCTCAGCGGCAGCTTTGTGAAGCACCCGATGGACGTTGTCTCCGTAGGAGACAATGTTACCGTCTGGGTGATGGGGGTTGACCTGAAGAAGGGCCGGGTCAGCTTGACGATGCGTCCGCCGCGTGTTGAGGCGGGAAGCGTAAAGTAGACAGATCGCAGTGATCCTCAAAGAACGACAACAAGAAGCCAGTCTCCATTATTGGGGACTGGCTTCTTGTTGATTATTTTCAGCTGGAACCCTTTTTGTCATTATAGAAGTGAAGGACGTGCACTCTTTGGGTAAGTTTAGAGTAACAGTTGAACTAATGGCTTATTATTAGGAGGAGATAGATGTGGGAAATCCATTGAAAGAATTAAAAAATAGTGTGAATGGCCTGAAGCAATCCCTTGACGGAGTTAAGCAATCAGTAGAGGGGTTGAAAGAACCTATAGATGAGATGAAGGGAAACATTCAGATCACGTTGGAGCAGGCGAAGGACAGGTCTGAGGGATTCAAATCGGAGATCAATCGTATGAAGGAATGTGTGGAGGAAACTAAGCTGGTTGTTAATGAGGCGAAGGAAACGGTAATGGAGGCGGGTGAGGTGCTTTACACTCAGAAACGCTATAAAAGATTGTTGAAGAAGCAAAACCGAAAAATGCAGCCTGCAAAGGCAGGCCGCCGTTTACTATAATCAGCCGGAAGTCCAAACATTTACCGCAGTTACAACCCGTACCTTTTAATTATAGGAATGAGAGGGAAGCGCATTTAAAAAAATCTGCAACAGCTCATTTACCGAAGCCTCCATATTGGAACGTTGCTCAGCTGCAAGCCAATCCTCTTGAATGATGATATAGCTGCAGGAGCTGCTTTTTAAATAGCTGTATATTATTTGTGCTTCGTCAATTTCATGGCGGCCGATCGCTGCCGGGGTCTGATTGGGTTCACTGTGAAAAGTGGTCATAATCGCTGACTTTATTGCCGCTTGCAGGTGGGTGATATCCGGTTGATCATATTGTAGCTTGGTATGGGACAGGATACGGTTGCCCTTGAGCAGAATGAGTTTAAGCGTCTGTTCATTCATGGCCTCAAGAACAGCAATACTCTGATTCTCTTGAGCGAATTCGATGACCTTTTCTTTGTGAATCAGGAAGCTAACAGCTCCAATATAATCCCTGTATTTGGCGGCGGTTTCGAAGTCATAGTGCTCCGCGGCCACTGCCATCCGTTGCTCCATTTCCTCGAGGATGCTGGAATCTGAGCCGTTTAGTAAGCCAATGACCCGATCAATAATTTTATTATATTGAACAGCGGCATCTCCGCCTGCACACATCCCAATGCATAGGCCAAGCGAATGGTTTAGGCATAGGGAATTTTTAAAGCTAGGGTTGCTGCAAAGGATTTTTGAGCTTTCTTTAATGCCTTGTACTGCCCGTTCAACCGTGCTTCTGCTTGTATAGGGACCCAAAACCTGAGTGCCTTCTTTGACCGCAGGATCATACGTAATCTCTAACGAACGTATTTTTTCATTCGCTCCTATTACGATATAGGTATAAGCCTGCGGATTTTTCATTTTTTTATTGTACATGGGTTTGATCTCTTTAATTAATTTGCATTCCAGCATAAAGGCTTCGAATTCGGTATCCGTAAGGATGATTTCCAGATCTTTAATATTTCTTACAAGCTGCTTAACCTTTGGGGAATGAGATTTTGAGTTTTGAAAATAAGATTGGACTCTCCGTTTTAACTGTTTTGCCTTGCCAACATATATAATATGACCGAGATTATCCTTCATGAGATAAACGCCGGGAGTTAGGGGAAGGCTTTTAAGTTTTTCTGTTAAATGAATGGTAACCCCGCCCTCTCATAAGAGTTGTATGATTGATAGTTTTAGTATAAGCTTGCAACCTTCATTTGTTCAAATCAGTCTAAAGAGTGAAGGATCGAAGCTAAGGAGGGATATTATGTACTTCGCAAAAAAAATCGGTGGGCTGGCGCTGATAGCAGCAATGTTATGGCTTACAGCATGTAGCGGAACGCCAGAAGCAGGGACGGAGCCGAAGCAGACGCCAGAGCATTCACAAGAGCAGACGCCAGTGCAGACGCAAAAGCCGATACCCGAGCAGGCACCAGAGCAGACACAAAAGCAGACGCCAGAGCAGACATCAACTGCACAGTCAGCGGCTACTACGGAATCACCACAGGAGACTGAGACATCAAGTACGGGGCAGCCGCAGGATCTAGAGGGATTACCGCCATCAGTTGAGGAAGCAGCGACGACGGTTATAAGGTCAATTAAAAACAAGGATATGAAGCAATTAGCGGCATGGGTACATCGGGATAAAGGGCTACGTTTCTCTCCATATGCATACGTGGATACAAAAAATGATCTTGTATTCACCCGGGAGGAAGTAGAAGGATTAATGAATGACTCTACCAAAAGAGTCTGGCGAACATTTGCTGGCTCCGGTGATTTAATCGAGCTGACATTTGCAGATTACTACAAGCGGTTTGTTTATGATGCGGACTTCATTCAGAAGGCCGAAATTGCTGTGAACAAGGGGCTTGGGCAAGGGACGACGATCAATAACTTAAACGAAGTGTATCCTAAGGAGCAATATGATTTCGTTGAATATCATATTGCTGGCATCGATCCTTCTGTCGAGGGAATGGATTGGCGCAGCCTGCGTCTAGTCTTCGAAAAGATCGGAGAAGACCATGCATTAGTCGGCATTATTCATGATCAATGGACGCCTTAGCTTACGGACCCAGATGATGCTATTATGGACGCCTTAGCTTACGGACCCAGATGATACTATTATGGACGCCTTAGCTTACGGACTCAGATGGCGCTATTATGGACGCTGTTTGCCTGCTTCAACTTATTATTCACGTCCGTTGGTATACGCTGATCCTTACGGACCCAAATGACGTTATTCGCGTGTTTTTAGCGATTAGAGCACAGTTTCGGACTCCAGTGCAGCTATTCATTACAAAAAGGCACATTTATGGTGCTTTTTGTGCCAATAGCGACGATGGAGTCCTTTAGTAGTCCAAATGTGCGATTATACTGCGAATAAGGTCATCTGGGTCCGATAGCTACTGCAACCCCATCCGCTGCAAATCCATCTGTTGCACACCTAACTGCTGCACACCTAGTTGCTGCACACCTAACTGCTGCACACCTAGTTACTGAACACCTAGTTACTGCATACCTAACTGCTACACACCCATCTGCTACGTTCGCATACCGCAAACATTGGAGCATCGCTGACCTGTATTTTGTTTTTGGCTATCTGCTTTAGCGGATTTTCATATCCATTGATATACGCTGAGCCTAACGGACCCAGATGACGCTATTCGCGTGTTTTTAGCGATTAGGGCATAGTTTCGGACTCCAGTGCAGCTATTCATTAGAAAAAGGCATATCTATGGTGCTTTTTGTGCCAATAGCGACGGTGGAGTCCGATAGTATCGTGAAATTGGCATTTTTCTGCGAATAAGGTCATCTGGGTCCGATAGCAGCTGCGTCCGTGCAAATATGATCTAATCTCGCGAAGTTTGATGTTCATCCCCGTCAAGTAGCTTTATGCACACAAAGATGATCGAATCGCTCGTAGTTTGATAATCATTACTACCAAGTAATCAGCATTTCTGAGCCTGAGTTAGCTTGCGAACCCAGCGACGTTATTTGCAAATTTATTGCGATTGGAGCACAGTTCGGGCCCAGTGCAGCTATTCGTTAGAAATAGGCCCATATTGGATATTTTTTAAGACAATAGCAACTATGGAGTCCGATAGCGGCTGCATCCGTTACCTTATCATTCAGAGTTTGGCGTTGGGATAAAGGGAGAAGGAAGAACAAATAAGGGATGCTTCAGCAGCCATATGATGGCTTTTCAGGCATCCCTTATTTGCTTATAAAAATGAACTTAGATACCTGAGGAAAGGAAGAGAGGCGAAGGGGAACTCTGGAACTGTAAGAGCGATAATGCCCTCCCTATAGCTTTCCACAGGAAAGCCATCTTCGTAAGCATAAGCTTCTCCGTATCTCAGCCGTCATAAACGGTAGCTGGAAATCCAAATATTCACCGCAGCTGCGACTGACCCTTAACTCTAAAACCCTCAAGTTCGATTTATATTATTGTGCCGCGCTAGACGAATAAGAGGCGGAGCCAGTTACAGGTTGAGCGATAGCTTTGTATCCATCTGGCAGATAAGTGGCAACAGATGCTTTTGTGATCACCTGCGCGTACATTTTCCCTGGTTCAGGAGCAGTCACGTTAAAGTAAATTACAGCCGTATTGTCTTTACCAAATTCGATTCGCTCAATCACCAGCCCATACCCGGGGTTAGGTAGATTATTAACGGTAAGGGTGGCTTTATTTACGCCTTCACCCGCTTTGGTCAACGTAACCTCTGTTTCGTAGGTTGGAGTAGTGGGACTGCCATTAGATACAATTACACGTTTAGCAAAAGCGGCTGCATCATAGATCAGAGCGGCTGCTTCAGAGCGGGTAATAGCATCATTTGGCCGGAAATTACCGTTCTTATCGAGTGTGGCAATATGTGTATTCAGCAGAATCTGGAGACTATTTATAACCTCAGTAGAGAGTTTATCGCCATCCTTAATATCTACATACATCAGCGTAACAGGGAAGTTACCTTTACTTTGCAGCGCTTGCGTCAATAAGTGCGCGAACTGAGCACGGGTGATAGTTCCATTAGGATCCACTGTCCGGTCGAGTGAAAGGCCATTTTGCTTGGCAGTCAGGAAAGCTGAAGCATACCAGGCCTTGTCGTTCACTTTATCAAAATAATCACTCGCTTTGGAAGAACTACTACCTGCCGCTGGTTGCGGAGTCAGATTCAGACCCCCAACGATGAATTGTATCCCTTGCGCAAAGCTTACTTTAGATTTAGGAGCAAACTTATCTTTGTCTACTCCGTTTATAATCCCCTCTTTATGCAAAGAGTTGATTTTTGCTTCCGCAGGATCACCTTTCAAATCTGAAAAAGCAAAAGCGGATGCCCCAAAAGACACACTCGCTGCCAAAATGCCGCAGGCTATAGTCATTTTTTTAGCGTTATTTATGAATAATGGTTTTTTCATTTGCGTCACCTCCATACTCTTAGATGGTAGATTAGACCAAAATGTTGCATAGAATTTAAAATATTATAACGGTTCAAGTAAAATATTATCCACGCAGTAGCGATTCGGCACCATCTACATAAATTTCAGTTCCCGTCACATGAAAAGATTCATCCGATGCGAGAAATAATACCAGATTGGCAACCTGCTCAGGCTTACCCGGTGCATTTTCCAGCGGATGATTACCTTCCGGAAACTCCACAGGAATCTTCACTTCTTGAAGATCATCGCTTTTATACGTATTATCTCCAATTTGTGTATCGATTGATCCAGGACAGATGGCATTTACACGGATGCCGTATTGCGCCAGCTCTAGTGCAGCCATTTTCATAAAAGCAACTTGTCCTGCCTTGGAAGATGAGTAAGCGGAAGCGCCAATGTTCGAGAATACTCGGTTGCCGTTAATGGAGCTGGTGATAATGATGCTGCCGCCATTTTCTTTCATGTGGGGGATGGCGTATTTTACTGTGGCAAAGGTGCTGCGTAGGTTGGTATTCAGTGTCTGGTCCCAATCTTCGATTTCTAGTGTTTCGATGGGAGACCATGTACCATTAATGCCAGCATTGGCAAAAACAATATCAATCTTCTCGGCCGCCTCCCCAACCTTACGAATACTTTCTTCGACCAGACCTGGATTGGAGACATCGCATTCAATTACTGTTGCTGTACCGCCAATAGATTCAATCTCACGTTTAGTTTCATAGGAATCCTCGGGAGTGCGGTCAAGCATATATACCTTAGCTCCCTGTTGGGCAAACCGTATCGCTGTAGCTTTTCCAATACCGGAACCAGCACCTGTAACCACTGCAACTTTATCCTGTAAACGTTTATCTGTCATGATGAATTTCCTCCTCGGCGTTAAATTTCTTATATTAGTAATTACATACCCGGCATAGCTGAATCTAACCATTTGAACTGGAGGGTGGAACAACGTGGATGGATATATTACTATGGAACATAAGGATGTAAATAATATAAATTCAGATAAATTTAGATAAATCTAGCTCATGATAGGGGAACTATAGATGATTCAGCAGCAGGGAGCAGAACGGATTAATGTGGGGATATTTGCCCATGTGGACGCCGGGAAGACAACAACAACGGAGCATATTTTGTATGAAAGCGGTCGCATTCGAGCGCTTGGCAGCGTAGATACGGGGACGGCATTGACGGATTCTATGGATGTGGAGCGGCAGCGGGGGATCTCCGTACGGGCGGCATTGGCTTCTTTTGCTTGGAAAGGTGTGCAGATTAATCTGGTCGATACCCCGGGGCACGTCGATTTTCTGTCCGAAGTTGAGCGGTCTTTGCGGGTGATGGATTGTGCGGTGCTTGTTCTTTCAGCCGTGGAGGGTGTGCAGGCCCAAAGCGAGATGATCTGGAACGCGCTGCGCAAGCTGGGAATCCCCACACTTATTTTTGTGAACAAAATGGATCGTGTAGGTGCTGACCCTGAAGCTGTGCTGGCAGAGGCGCGAAATTATTTGTCTAGTGATATCATTCCAGTTCAGCAACCGATCGGCAAAGAAAAGGAGTACATAGGAGCAAGAGATTTATGGGAGAACGAAGCTGATGCTAACAAGCGAACAGAATTATTAGAGGCTTTAGCTGAACGGGACGAAGAGCTGTTGGAGAAGTATATGTCTGGTAGTCCGATTGATTTGGCTGAATGGAAAAAATATATGAAAACAGCCTCCTCATCAGGTCGCTTTTTTCCGATGGTTTATGGCGTCGCCGCCAAGGGGCTTGGGATTACTGCCTTGCTGGATGCGATGGTTGAGTATTTTCCGCGCGCTGGTGGGAATGTGGAGGGTCCGGTGTCAGGCATCGTATACAATATTCAACGTGATAAAAGTATGGGACGGATGGCGTTTGTCCGCCTTTATGAAGGGACGATCCGTAACCGCGATACGCTGTTGAATTATACGCAGGATATTCAGGGGAAAGTGACCCAGATCCGCAAGGTCGAAGGTGGTCGGACCGAGGATGTTGGAGCGCTTGAAGCGGGAGATATTGCTGTTATCTATGGTCTTTCCGGGGTGCGCATCGGAGATGTGCTCGGCCATCCGGGGGCCATTCCGGAGGAGGCGAAGCTGGCTGTACCGCTGCTAACGGTGCGTGTATTCTGGGAGCCAGATATGGATGACCATAAGGTTATCGGGGCGCTGCAGGAGCTGGCGGATGAAGATCCGCTTTTGGATGCGCAGTGGCTGCAGGATGAGCGGGAGCTGCATATCAAAGTAATGGGACCGATTCAGCTGGAGATTCTGAACAGTGTTCTGGAGGAGCGATATGCGCTGAAGGTTACTTTCGGTCAGCCTTCTGTCATATATAAAGAAACGCCAGCCCGTGCCGGCGAAGGTTTTATCGCTTACACGATGCCGAAACCGTGCTGGGCGATTCTACGCTTTCAGATTGAGCCTGGACCTCCGGGCAGTGGTTTAGTCTATGATTCGATAGTGCGGAGTTCCGATCTGCTGCCGCAATACCAGAGCGAAACCGCACGTCGTGTACCGGAAGCCTTGCAGCAGGGTTTGTATGGCTGGGAGGTTACCGACCTTAAAGTGACCTTGACCGAGGGACAGCATCATGTATGGCATACCCATCCGCTGGATTTTGCTGTGGCGACTCCGATGGGAATTATGGACGGACTCGCTCGGGTAGGCACTAAGCTTCTGGAGCCGATTCTGCAGGTTCGCATCGTGGTCCCTGAGGAGAATGGCGGCCGGGTGATGAACGACCTCGTGCAGATGCGCGGCACGTTCGAGCCTCCCGTGCTGCAAGGCGAACGGATGATTATCGAAGGACGTCTGCCGCTGGCAACGTCACTCGATTATCCTGTCAGCTTAAGCTCCTACACGAAGGGGCGCAGCACGTTTACTTCTTTTTTTGCCGGCTATGAAGAATGTCCACCAGACGTATCTGCTGAGCGCACCCGCCGGGGCGTGAACCCACTTGATCAGGCGAAATATATATTAAGCGTGCGAAAGGCACTGCAAGGGTAAATTGAGGTAGAAGGACTATTGAGACTAATAGGCAGGGTGAAGACAAAGGAGCGTGTCAGCGATGTTAGTACTAAGATATACTCAGAAATTATTAAAAGATATGAAAGTAGCTCCAGTAGAAGTAGAAGACATCTCCTCCTTTTTTAGTTGGCATGTGAATATTATGCAACTCAGAAAAAAACATATTTTATTTGTACATGATGCAAGCCGGTTATGTATATTATTGGATGGAATAAGAAGCGGTCAAGCTGATAAATTGGTTGAAAAGTTCAGAATAGAACTTAAGGAGTATTTATTGCAGGAGGGTTTTAAGAAGCAGCTCATAAATCAGTATTTACTAGAGGCCGGAGAAATCACTATATCCCGTACAAATAATAAAAGTGTACTTGGAACAATGAATGAAATAACACTATACAATTCGGTAGCTCAAAGTGATTTCAGCTTGCTTGAGAGGAATAAGTGGTTGAACACTATTATATATAAACCTATTGATTATAAAGAGCCCATTAATGTCTTTAGAGAATCCTTAAATAGTTACTATTCATAAGCAAGTACTGTCAATCTTGGACTAGCTGAAGCTTTTATCGGAAATCTGAGGGGGAAATAAATTGAAGATTAGAGAAGCAACAGCTAGTGAAATAGACGGGATCGCTTTTGTCCACGCTGCGAGTTGGAAAACCACGTACAGAGGGCTAATTTCGGACGAGTTTCTCGATAAAATCACAGTGGAAGCAAGAAGAAAGCTCTGGATTCGGAATTTTGAAAACCCCAATAAAGACGAGGTTATGTATGTGGCCGAAGATGGGGCTGGGACGATTATTGGTTTTGCAAATGGAGGAGCGCGAAGAGGGTCAGATCTCTCTGATCTCTATGATGCGGAGCTATATGCACTCTATTTGCTTAAGGAACAGCAAGGAAGGGGTCTTGGAAGGCAACTCATAAGAAGCGTAGCACAGAATTTATTGGAGAAAAATTATAGCTCATTCATGACTTGGGTGGTAACAGGAAATCCCGCGATTCATTTCTACCACAAAGTGCGTGGGCAATCTGTTGCGACAAAAGAAGTGAAGATTGGGAATGAGATTGTTGAAGAGATCATGATCGGGTGGAGGGATATTGGGGTTGTTGGGGATTAAGAGCCAAGGAGAGCGATGTGCAGAAGCTTTTAACTGTATTTTGTACAACTATAATCCCACAAATAACCCGCCAAAGGATATAACTGTATTTCGTACACCTATTTTTGTGATTTATTACTCTATGGGCACATTTTATAGTTTTTAAGTGTACAGAATACAATTAAAGTCCTGATGATCCCCTTTGGATGCGGAATAAGTGTATGAAATGCAGTTATTTTACGAGTTCATTAAGCTCTGCCAGCCTTTTTCCACTTGCCCATAATCTGCCGTAGCAAGCCACCGCAAACCGGAGTATCGTTGCTACAACCGCCTATTCCCCCTCAGACTCAGCCTTCTTCCGCGCCCGGAAGCGCCGCACCTTCATAAGGTTGCCACAAGCTTTGTCATCGCAGTACCGCTTGGAGCGGTTGCGTGTATCATCGTAATAGACCCAGAGGCAATCGGGATTCTCGCAGATGCGGAATCTTGTGGGTTCTTTTTCAAGCAATGCCTCGGCAAAAGACGCCGCAATCTCCGCCATCACCTGTTCCCAACCGCTATGGAGTGGCAACAGCTTTATTTCCGCTTGCTCGTCGCTTTTCCATACAATTCGCCGTGTAACAGGACCCTTGTCCAAATAGATATTGAGCTGTTCAAGCATTTCTCCATACACCGAGTTTCCTTGCACAATAGCCTGTACCCAGTTCCATAGTAGTGAGCGAAGCTTTTTAAGCTGCGCCATTTCTATCGTGTTCGGCATCTGTGTTTCTAAAAGAGAATACTCCTTCAGCCATTTAAAAACCCATTCTTCTTCATCGAGCCTGTCCCGATCTTTATTCTTATCTCCTGTTCGCCAATCCCGCCAGTAGCTGTTAATGAAATCCTCCCACAACACGGTCTGTTCATCCTTTCCGATTCAACGCTCATTACAAATCATTGTAACAGTTAAAAATAAGTTTAGCTAGTTACTTGAATACAATCTGGAAATATGCTACATTTCTTTTGTAACCACTATATTATGGTTTAAGTCGTTACATATTAGTTCGCTTTGAAGTAGTTCTTTTTGAAGCTACACCATGAAGTTTATGTTTACACAAATTTTTAGGAGGTTGAACATGCAAAATAAAATCAGTGAGGTCTTGCTCCAAAATTGGGATTATTGCATGGATATCGAGGATTGGGCTCCGCCGCTTAGCGATGCGCTGGAAGGTGTGGATAGCAAACAGGCTCTCTGGAAGCCAGAGGGTGGGGCGGCCAATTCTATCTGGGAAACGGTTAACCATCTAACTTATTATAAGGTGCGTTTGCTGCGAAAGCTAAAAGGGTTGCCCAAACAACCCGATGCTGAAAGCAACGATGATACCTTTACTGTAACAGCTGAAGGAGAAGAAGCATGGGCGAAAGCCGTTGCAGACCTGAAGGACGTGCATGCTGCTCTTAGAGAAATCATTGAAGCGTTGGAAGAAGGCGCGTATGATTGGGGCGGTTCGGGTCATGCGCCAGGGGAAGAGGTAATGAGCCTTATCCTACACGATTCTTACCATACTGGACAAATTATTATGCTGCGTAAACTGCAGGGTTCTTGGGTGTCCAACCGTAGTTTTAATTAGAACCTCCACATTTAAAAATACAAGCCGTACACTGCTATTCCGGTATACCCGGGTCAGCGGAGGTACGGTTTTTTTGTGTGCAACTCTGGTAGGCACGAGTATATATTATATATGTTTTTTTTGGTTGATTTGGATAAATTAAAACGCGATATGGATATGGGCTCAGAAACTAATCACTGATATCATATAATCCAAAGGCTGAATTAACAAATAACTAGAGCTGTAGATGATTCCTGAAGATTCAAGGGTCATCTTTTTTGATGAGGAATCAAGTCTATCAGGCGGAAGGGAGTGTAAAGATTGACGAGGTTTGGACAGTTAAACACATTGCGTAATCAAATTTTCCTGGGTTTCATGTTTGTCATGGTGATCGTACTCGCCACGGTTGGTTTTTTTATGTACGGGCAAGTTTCGGTTCTATTACGCAATAGTGCGGAGAAGCACATTGAACAGACTGCAGTTCAGGCAACGGGCAAATTGGATGTACTGATCCGGCAGATTAATACGTTGACGGCGCAAGTGGCAACCAACGCCTCCATTCAGCGATTGCTCGCTCAAGAGGCTGAAGGAAAGCCGATCAGTTTCGCCGAACGTCAAACCATCCAGCAGGAAGTACGTAAATATGAGGCGTATGCGACAGGGATTCGTTCCATTGAGCTGTATGCAGGTGATTATCAGAAATTACTTTCGGTTGATGACGCCAGCCTGAACAATCGAGTATCCGAAGAATGGATCAGCCGGGTGGACGAGGGCAAAGGACGTCTCGTATGGTTTGGACTTGACCCGCGGAATTCGGATATCGTCATTGCGATTCGTAATATTAGGCTGATTGATCATTCATTCACGAAAGCTGGCTATATTATGGTTCAAATTGAGAAAAGTTACTTCCAGCTTACGGATGAGGTGGACAGCTCACAGGCGGAAACGCGTGAATTAATGAGATTATTTGATGAAGCGGGACGGCAAATTTCTTCCGATTTTTCCGTAAATGTCAATGCAAATAAGATACTGGATCATGGAGGAGAAAAGGTTGAGGTTGGCGGAGAAGACTACATTGTAATTCAGAAGCAGTCCAAGGCAACAGGCTGGAGGCTAGTAATCCTCACTCCAGTTGACTATACGACAGAGGGGATATCTGTCCTTCGTACAGCGATCATCGTATCCGGTGTTGTTGGCAGTTTATTGTTTCTCATCTTTACTTTTATTTTATCCACGATGATTACACGGCCCATACTGAATTTGATTAAAGTGATGCGTGGTTCGCGATTTGGAACCTTGAAACCGATTTCAGTCACTTCTACCACTATGGAGATCAATGAGCTCAATAATACTTACAACCAGATGGTTCACTCTCTGAATGAACTAATTGAAGTCGTCTATCAGAAGGAGATCGTCCAGAGTCGCACAGAATTAAAGGCACTTCAGGCTCAAATCAATCCGCATTTCTTATTTAATACATTAGAAGCATTCTACTGGGCCCTAGATGAAAAAGGTGAGGAGGAATTAGCCCAAATTGTGGTTGATATGTCGGGGCTTTTTCGTTATGTCATCAATCGAACTGATGATGATGAATGGGTGACTATCGGCGATGAGCTCGATCATGCCGAAAGATATTTGAAGATTATGGAGATGCGTATGCTCGACAGGTTATCCTGGCGGATTGAGTCAGATAAAACTTGCCGAAGTGTCCCGCTACCGAAGCTGTTAATCCAGCCTCTTGTCGAAAATGCGATTCTTCATGGCGTAGAGCAAAGGGTTGGACCGGGGACAGTCATGCTAATTGTCAGACCTTCAAGTCGTCCGGGATATACATTGGTTACGGTAACTGACGATGGTCCAGGGATGGATGCAGCAAAGATATCGTCTATCTATCACACCATGGAGAAGGGGAGCATGAGGTCTTCCAAAGGGACTGGGATTGGTATTGCTAATATAGAGCGGAGACTGAAACTCAGCTACGTAGACAATACGGACGGGCTTGAAATACGAAGTGAAGAAGGTTATGGAACTAGCATTTCTTTTGAAATACCGAATGAACCTGGAGAGGGGAAAAACACGTGAAAACTATACTCATCGTAGATGATGAACCGAGAACAAGAGAAGGGGTTCGTAAAACATTAGAAGCCTGGTCATCCGGTCAATATCGCATCGAAACCGCAGCAAGCGGTGTTGAAGCACTGGCATGGCTGCAAAATAACAAAGTTAATCTACTTATTACCGATGTGCGCATGCCTGAGATTGGAGGGCTAGAATTAGTTGGAAAGCTGAACGAAATGCCTCATCCTCCAGTGGTTATTGTGATCTCCGGCCATCCTGAATTTGACTATGCACAGAAAGCCTTGCAGTTTGGTGTAGTTGAATATTTACTGAAGCCACTCGACAAAACGAAGCTGGTCCGAGCAGTGGAATTAGCATTGAAACGCAAGGATGATATTTATCGAATCGAACGAATGGAGAAGCTGATCGATCCCAAGCTTATGGAAACGGTACAGCAGGAGAAAGTGTATAGCACTCAAGTGCGTGAGGCACTCCGATACTTAGACGAACATCTTCACGAATCGATATCCATGCGTGATATAGCGGATCAATTACACATGAATGCCAGTTATTTCAGCGTCCTTTTCAAAGAGCAGACGGGACTGACTTACAGTGAATATGTAACGAGAAGGAGAGTACAACGAGCCAAAGAACTACTGGTGAGCACCCGGCTGTCCATTGCTGAAATCGCGGAACAAGTAGGCTATCAGACGGCCAAATATTTTGTGAAGGTATTTCGTGCACTCGAAAATGTTAGTCCAGGGCAATACCGCCAGAACGTCATGACCACGGAGGAAAGAATCCAATAATAATGGTATTAGTCCCAATCCTTATGACCTTACGACATCATGGGATCCAAGCTACAATTTAGTTAAGCGGTTACAAGGCCGCTAGACAACAATAGAAAAGGGGTTGTAAGCGTGCGCAATAAAAAATGGACAATATTGTTCTTAACGATGTGCCTCGTTCTTGTCACAGCTGGTTGTGGTCAAAAAGATAACAATGCAGGTGAATCTAAAGGTAGTGCAAATGGGGGAAGCGACAAAGTCACCGTTAACTTCATGCATTTATGGCCAGAAGGTGTTTCTGCCGGACAAAATAAAATTGTTAATCAAATCATTAAAGAATATCAAACAGAGCATCCCAATGTTGTAATCAAGCAAGAGGTTCTGGACAACGAGCAATACAAAAATAAGTTGAAGGTATTATCTGCTTCTAACGAATTGCCAGACGTTGGGGTAACTTGGGCCGCTGGCTTTTTGCAGCCTTACGTTGAAGGAAATCTGTTCGCACCTGTAGATGACTTGTTGAATGGTGAATTAAAAGACAAGTTCGTCGCAGGAACTACAGAAGCTTATGCTATTAACGATAAAACGTATGCGCTTCCACTTGAGTTTAACATCGCACCTATCTACTACAATAAAGCTATTTTTGAAAAGTATAATCTTGAGGTTCCACAAACCTACGATCAGTTTAAGCAAGTTGTAAAAACACTATCTGATGGGGGCATTGCACCGATTGCTCTCGGCAATAAGGATCGCTGGACAGGATCGCTTTGGTATATGTATCTGGCTGATCGGATCGCAGGCCAACAGGCACTTGCAGGTGCGATCAGTGGATCAGGCTCATTTATGGATGAAGGATTAGTAAAGGCGGCATCAGAGGTCCAATCACTTGTAGACAGCAATGCATTTGTTAAGGGATTCAACGGTTTATCAAATGAAGAGGCAAAATCAGAGTTCGTAAATGGCAAGGCGGCAATGTACATGATGGGATCATGGGATCTGCCAAACTTCACAACGAATGAAGAAATTCCACTGGAATTCCGTAATAGTGTTGGTTTCTTCAAATTCCCGACAGTGGAAGGCGGGAAGGGAGACATTAACAGCTGGGTAGGTGGACCAGGTGTAGGATTATTTGTTGCTGAGAATTCTGAGGTAAAAGAAGAAGCAAAATTATTCGTCGAGTATTTCGTATCCAAATGGGGAGAGCAATCCGTAACTGGAGCAGGCGTTATTCCAGCTACGAAGGTGGACACCGCCACACTGGATCTACCACAGCTCTACATCGATTTGTTTAACGAAATGAACAAAGCTAGCAGCATCACTTTATTCGCAGATGTTCAAATGCGTGCCAATGCAGCAGAAACGCATCTGAATATGATCCAGGCTCTTTTTGGCAAAGCGGTGACGCCAGAGAAGTATTCCGAGGAGCATGACGCGGCCATCTCCAAAGGCAACTAAAGCTTCGACAACTAGGCGAAGGGGACAATTAGCTTATCCGGCAGCGTGATGCCGGATAAGCCTTTCCTCAAACGGTTTATGAAGGAAAGGAGTCGGACACTTTGGATAAAGTGATGTCTAACAAAAAAATAATCGCGTTATATGTATTTCCCGCCTTGCTTCTAATTCTGGCTATTGTATATATTCCGATTGTTCTAACGGGTTATTATGGACTGAATAAATGGAATGGCATAGGTGCTCTGACTTTTATCGGATTTGATAACTATAAAGCTTTGCTAACAGACCAAACCTTCTGGAATAGTGCTTGGCATTCTCTGCAGTTAGCGTTGTTTTCTACCCTAAGTCTCATTATTTATTTGGCAATTGCTATGGTATTAGCCGCCCGGATCAAGGGAGCTAACTTGTTTCGCAAAATATATCTGATTCCGATGCTGCTATCGTCCGTTGCGATTGCGCAGCTTTGGCTAAGAATTTATCATCCGACGAACGGAATTGTGAACAGCTTATTAGTATCCATTGGTTTTGCTAATCCTCCTGCATGGCTTGCAGAGCCTACATTAGTTTTGTTTGCTTTATTTATTCCCATTCTGTGGCAATATGCTGGTTTCTATATTCTGATCTATTACGCAGCACTCAAGAATATCCCGACCTCTCTGGAAGAGGCAGCAAAGATTGACGGAGCCTCTGCCTTACAAATCGCTTGGAAAATAAAGCTTCCACTCGCAATGGAAGTCATTAAAGTTACGATTGTTCTGGCCGTTGTAGGTTCTCTGAAGTATTTTGACTTAATCTTTGTTATGACGGATGGAGGTCCTAATGGCTCTAGTGAAGTGATGGCGTCTTATATGTATCATCAGGCTTTTCGGGCTTATGATTTTGGCTACGGGAGCGCAATTGGTTTCTTCCTGCTCGTCATCTGTCTCGTCATTACTTGGGTCATTCGCAAATTAACTGCTACGAAAGATTCGATCCAATACTCATAAGGAGGGGCGCTTCATGATGTCTGGAACTGCAGGAAGGCTAGAAATCGGGCCAAAGCCAGGCGGCGCAGGTGCGGAGATCACACGTAAATTAGGCTACTCATTGCTATATATCGTGTTGATTGCCGTTGCTGTTCTGCAATTGTTTCCGCTTGTATGGCTGCTGTTTTTCTCATTAAAAAATAATCAGGAAGTGTTCAACCTTCCTGCTCTATCGTTGCCGATGAATCCTCATTGGGAGAATTACGCGAAGGTCTGGAATGTAGGGAACATCAACGTGTATTTCTTCAACAGCGTATGGATTACCATCGTGGCTACGGTGTTAACGGTTATCTTCGGGAGCTTGGTTACGTATGCAGTTACCAGAATGAAATGGAAGGGAAGCTCGTTCGTACTGGGATTGTTTATGGTAGCGATGATGATTCCTGTTCACTCCACGCTTATTCCGTTATTTAGTATATTCAATAAGATTGGCTTAACGGATCACCCTTTGTCACTTATTTTGTCTTATGTCGCTTTTAACATGCCGATAACGATTATGATTTTGCTGGGCTTCTATTACGCACTGCCACGCGAAGTGGAAGAGGCTGCAGTAATTGATGGTTGTTCCGTGAACAGAATGTTTTTTAGAATTATACTTCCTATGACAAGCTCGGTGATCGCGACTACAGCCATTATTAATATGATCTATAACTGGAACGAATTTATTTTTGTAAACACATTTATTAGTTCTGATTCTTACAAGACGCTGACCGTGGGGGTGCAAAACTTCATTGGTCAATATACGACGGATTGGGGTGCGATCGGGGCAACGCTTATGATCAGTATTTTGCCTATTCTGATTACATTCCTGTTCCTCAGTAACCGTATCGTTGAGGGAATTGCGGCGGGTTCGGTTAAAGGGTAAGTAGAAAGAAGACCTGAATTTCTCAGCTCGAAAAGCTGAAGAGAATTCCGGTCTTTTTTTTAATCCAATCTAGAATTTTGATTCAATCTTGAAAGCCTCGGGTTAATGGAGGCTATCAAAGATGAACATTCGAAAGGAGAGATTGCTGATGGAACCGGGCTATAAGGATAGAAGTGTTGAGGTGGAGCATAGGGAGGTACAACGGAAATCGGATTCCAGCGTTGTCGCATCTACCTTTATTAAATATGCTGCTTACATTATTATATTTTTTGGTTTTCTGTTCTTTTTGGTTAAATATGTATTTCCTAAGTTTTAATAAGGATTGATTCTTAAGGCGGAGTCTTATTGTTTCTCTGCGATGATCTTTTTTATTACTGCTATAGTTTCTGGTGCAGCATTCTCCAGCATAAACTCAATTGCAGCGAACTGCCGCATAACGTATCTGTGCTCAAGCTTTTCTAAAGGGTTGAAAAAGCCTTCTGGATAATCGATAATCTTCAGATCCCGCTCCGTGACCTGTCCTATGTATTCAAAGGCGTATTCGAATGTACCTTCCGAAATATATAAATCGTCGATTTCTTCAATTCGCTTGCGATCAATATGATCCACGACAGTTAGATAATTAGGTGCACTCCAGTAGGCCCCATTTAGACAAGCACCACTTTGGATGTAGTCTTGTCGGATCGCTTCGATGTTCTTGAAGGTGTAGAAATCCGATGCCCAGCGGGAGCGGTCAGGGAATGTGACTATGACATAGAGATTATAATTATCCTCTTCCTCAGTCTCACTTTCCGGAGACAGCTGTATATGTCTTGTTCTACTGATCATGATTATAAGTCCCCTTTCTTAACAAAAGCGGATACCGTCTTTTTAAAAGACGGTATCCGCTGCTTTAAATATGACCTAGATCTTAATCATCCGAGGCTATAACTTCATCTCATTACTCGATTCCGCAGAATTACGATAAAAGAACCAGCACTCATTCAGCAGCTTGATCTGACGGCGGTCTTTTTTGTAATAAGCTTTCATTAGCTGATGGCAGAGCCACTGTGGCAAGCGAATCCCTCCTCTAACAACTTACGTAAGTTAGAATATGGAGAAATAAGCCTAAAGGTGCGGATTACAGTAGGCTTTCTGCTTCCTCTTCGTACCACTGCTCCAATTGAGCCTGTAGTGCTCGTATCTCAGTAAGCAGGGAGATCAGTGGGTAGTTCTTCTGCTCTTGAACAGAGGCGAAGGCTTGTTCCAATCTATTGATATAATCCAGACCGGACTCCAGGGAGTAATCCTCACGTAACAGATCCAGCGAATCGCACTCGGCGATGGCTAAGGGCAGATCCGGAACATTATCGGCTGTCAGCTTGTCGATTTCTTTGTTCAGGCGTAAATTGAGCGCACTTAGTTGGTACGCATATTCCTCAGGCATTTCCACGAATTGTAATTCTTGATTTTGCTGCAAAATTACATACCGCATTTTCGGCATTGTTCATTCTCCCTCCGTACTTGTCTTCCTTCTTGACAGTTTAGCCTATGCACAAGTTACAATTCAAGTAGAGATCTTATTTCCCGTGGAAAGGACTTGTGATAGAACGCTATGGAAACTATGAGCAACGAAGAGCTACAGCTGTGGATTGAGCAGGTATCACGGGACAGCTTTGGCGTGCCGTTTAGGCATAAGGCGAGCTTTAACAGCCGGTTGTCCTCAACGGGTGGCCGATATTTTACCAAAAGCCATAATATAGAGATTAATCCCCATCAGCTTGCCATGTTTGGCAGAGAAGAGACGGAGCGGATTATAAAGCATGAGCTCTGCCATTATCATTTGCATTTGGCTAAGCGAGGGTATATGCATCGTGACGCTGATTTCAAAAGCCTGCTGGCGCAAGTCGGCGGAAGCCGCTACTGTCAGACACTGCCGGGTGCAAAAGCTCGGAAGCCGCTGCCCTATCGATATAAGCTTGTATGCAGTGCCTGTGCCATGGAGTATCCGCGTAAGCGAAAAGTAGACCCTAAGCGTTATCGCTGCGGTAAATGTTCGGGCAAGTTGAAGTTATTTATTTTATAACCAAACCTAATAATCCGACAAAAGAAACAGCTTGCTGAGGCGAAATGATGCATCCTTCTAAATCTTTGATATCCACGATCAAGCCACTGAACTCGCAGTCACTAAGGTCGATCCCATTAAGCTTTGATCCTGACAATGTGGCTTGATCCATATTACACTCGCTGAAGCTGATTTTTTGGAAATTTGACTGATAGTAGTCGGAACTCATTAATGAGCTGTTCTCAAAAGAAACCTGCTTCAGATTAGCGAATCGAAACGTAGCAAAATCCCCGATACAATCTACTACACGAACATTCTGGAATCTGCCTCTTGTAAAGTCTGTGCCAATGAGCTTGCAGTTTCTAAATTCAGTTCGATGAATAATGCCATTCGTAAAATCCACATTAGATAGATCACAGCGATCAAATATCACGTCCATAAGCTCGATCCCAGTTAGGGAGCACTCCGTAATCGTTACATTTTTAAAAATCACGCGATCAAAGCTGACCTTATTAGCCTCTTGATTATCAATAACCGTATCGCTGATGCTGCAACAGCTGAATTCGTCCTTGGTTTGCAGCGAATATATTTGCTCAGGAAGAAGAGAGTCTGGATCTGCTATTTTTGGCGAATCAATTTTGAAATTCATATGTACCTCCGTTTGTTTACTCCTTGCGGGTAGCTAAAACTAACTATCATCGCGTTAAACCGATTTGTCAATCTTCATGAAGGTTGTAGGGATTGGATATCCGTACAAATACACCTTTTTCTGGATAAAATCGCACATCGTTTTGTAAGCGTTCCCAAACTAATATGAAAAGGAAGTCCATATTAATTAGAGGGGGCACATGTATGAAACGAATCAGGTCCGCAATGGCGGGTCTGCTCGCGCTGCTGCTGATTTTTTCAAGCTTGCCTGTAATGGGAACCGGTAGTGGTTCCGTGGGAGCAGAAGGGGTTGGAGGAACAGGCGCTGAGCAAATTCCATCAGGTACGGTACTCATCAAGAATAAGTGGAAAAACAACTTTTTATATGAGACATCCGCAGGAATCGTGCGTTATGGCATGACCAATCCAGCCGATGCTTCAGCGCATTGGACGGTTGAGACGGTGAACGGACTGTCACGAATCAAGAATGTGAAGACAGGCCATTACATTACAATGGCTGGTAACAACGGCAAAGAGGATTCACTTAAGGCGGCAGAACACCAAGGTTCAGGAAGTGTTGCGGATCAGTGGCTAATCAATACTTCCAATCGCAATGGATACATGATCATCCGAAGTGCGACTGTGCCAGAGGGGAAATTGGTTATCCACGAGGAGAATCAGCTTGGTTATGCGCAAGTAAGCTCGGATATCAATGTTACGTTTGAGAGTCCGCAGTGGGCTTTTATAGATCCAAATGCAGCACCTGTACGGCTAGAGAGTCGTCTCCGCCCCGGTCAGGTAATGTATGAAAGTGAAGGAAACGTTCTTTACGGTAAACAGCCTGTCAGCAATGAAGCGGCCCAGTGGTATCTTGAATCAGGGACGGATGACGGAACAATAATGATTCGCAACCGTGCGACAGGTCATTATATTAAGCAAAATGAAGTGACCTGGGCTGGTGTTTTTTCGCAGGAAGTCGATATGGATCACGTGAAGCTAAGTGAATGGGTCCAAGAGCATGCACCAGGCCCTGATGGGACGGGCTTCATTACCCTTCGTAACAGTGGTTTAACTGAAGAGGGGAGTCCATTATGGCTAAATCCACAATTCAGCGATGACAATAATGTGCGATCTAACAGCTGGCCGGGCTCAGCCTCTAATCCAAGCGCGCAGTGGAGAATCGTGCCTATTTCCGAATTACAGCCTGTACGTCTGGCAACTTATACGGATGCACAAGTGGCTACAGATTTCTTATATGAATCCGCAAACGGCGAGCTTAAGCATGGAATTATTACACCAGATGCCGCTAACACCTCTGACTATCTATGGTATATAGAAGATTATGACGGCAATAAGCGTATTCGTAATGCGGCAACCGATCATTATGTTTCTTATAGTGAAGGTACTGCAAAGGCCTTGCAGATTAGCGGAAGTCAGCCGTCGGATCAATGGATTTTTAATGATTCCGATGATTATGATGATTACCAGACGCTTCAGAATCTCGAAAGCACAGGCATTTATTTGTCTACATTGGGTGGAGAACATGCGGGTGCGATTGGGGATGCGACTTCTTTGAGCGCTCAGTGGCAGCTTTTAGATCCTAACACACCGACTGACGGCACCGTGCCCTATTACCGGATTCAGAATGGCTGGAAGTCATTTTATTGGTATGAGAGTGTTGATGGTCTTTTAAAATATGGAAATATGCAGAAGGACGGCTCCGATCAGTGGCTCGTGGAGAAATATAACGGCCGCAAGCTGTTCAAAAACAAGAAAACAGGCCATTACATGAACACGATGAATATGCCAAATGGCCACCTTCAGGTCACAGAGCTTCCAGACAGAAATCATGTGGAACGAGAATACATCTGGACAGGCAAAAATGTTGGGAACAACACCTACGTAATCAGTAGCGTTCTCGACAAGGAACCTAATAAAATCCCAGAGAAGTATATTTCACTTCAAAACCTCACTAAATATGCTGAGTACGGAGTGATCAATCCAGGTTGGGGCAGTCCGCAGTGGAGATTTGTTCCGGTCACCGAGAAAAAACAAGATTTGTTCCGTTTTCAGCTAGATGCTGTAAATGGAGAGGATCAATATCTTAAGGACGGTCCTTTGCTGACTTCTCCAGCTGCAATAGAGGAATTGCCAGAATCCAAGACGGTTACTGAAGCTGTCTATGCTGACCAGGACTCTGCACACTCTAACCAAAATCTTGCACCTCTAGCAGCTGCCAACGAGGATGTAACAGTAGGCCAGGCTACTTATGGTCCACTTGATTTGAATGACGATTCCTTTGTCTGGCAGCTGCAAGAAATAGCCGGCAGCAATGGATCGGTGAAGATAAAAAATAAAGGCACTGGACGTTATCTCTCCCTTGAGCATATAGGTGGGGCTGTAGATGAGATTGATCCTAAAGTTAGCGTTCAGACTTTGCAAACAGTGTACGATGTATGGGCCAGCATTAAGTGGAAGGTTGATATGCAACCGTCCGGTGTGACTACCATTATGAGCTCATGGGCTGGTCACTATATCTATGGTGCGCCTGATGATAACGGCAACCCAATTCTTCGAATCAGTAAAGCTGCAGATACAGCGGAAAAAAGCAGTGCACATTTTACTGCTGAAGCGGTTGAAGCGATTGCTCCTCCACTGCCTGATTACCCTGTAAGATTCAAGAATGCAAGCAGCGGAGAGTATTTATACGAAAATGAGCATGGGGTTGTTCTGTATGGGCAGCCTTCAGCAGACAATGGATTTTCGCACTGGAATGTAACTATGCAGGAGGGTAAACAGACGATCACCAACCGGGCAACAGGTCATTTTTTAACGCTGAATGGTGATTATTCATATTTGGAGAGCAGTAGTACAGAACCTGCTGTAGACGGAGCCTCTGCCTGGGAAGTAAGCTTGGCTTCCGATTATACACATTACACCATTCGTAGTCTCTTTGGAGAATACGACGATGAATTAATAAACATTGCCAATAAGACAGGATATGCTGAACGTGCGCTTTTGCTAGAAAGTGAGGGTACGGCACTATGGACACTTGAGGCAGCTCCACAGGAGTTTACTACTCCATCTGGAGAACTGCGTAATAACAATACAACAACTCCAGTTCAAGATGATACCAACATCATAACCATTGTACCGAAAGGCATGGCTGGTAAAGTATTGGCCGAAAAAGAGGGGGCTGTCCTATATGCAGATGCTTCCGATATGGCGGCTCAATCCCAGTGGCTGGTCCAGGAGATAAACGGACGCAAACGGATTATGAATGTTCAGACACAACATTATCTTTCGCTCAATGAATCGGGCCAAGTGGTCTTGTTAGCTGCTGGAGATACAGAAAGATCCCAATGGAAGCTGGAAGAGAAGTTAGGTTATGCTCTTCTGCTAAGTGCGAACGGAACAGGTCTTCTTTCTCACAGCACATCGGCTGTTCAGCTTGGTTCTGCTGCAAATGGAACTGATAGTGAGCTCTGGAGCTTCTTACCTATCCCTGCTGATGCAATTTATGCAGGAGGAGAAGCATTCAAAGGGGAACGTGTTATACGGTTTGCAGTCAACGCCCAGCAGGCTGGGGAATACGATGCTGTTATTCGATACAAAAATACCGCTGCTGCCGCAACGGATCTGGCACTAGAGGTGAATGGATTAAACGAAGGGGGCAAGGTTAGTTTTGGCAAGTCTGCCTCTTGGAAGACTGTAGCGGTAAAACTGCAGCTTCGTGCAGGCATCAATACGGTTTCTCTAAGCAGTGATAACGTGGATTGGAGTAAAGTAACCCTTGATAGCCTGACCGTAAAAAACAGCGTTAACAAAACATACCGTGGAGCAACGGTTCCATATATCAGCTATGAGGCTGAGGATGCGGCAACAAACGGAACGCTGATTGGCTCGTCGCGAAAATATCTCAGCATGGCTTCCGAGGCTTCTGGACGACAAGCGGTGGCCTTAAAGAATACGGGAGATTATCTAGAGTTCAAGCTTGCAGAATCAGCTAACTCCATCGTTCTTCGATATTCTATTCCTGATAGTCCAGATGGGGCTGGTGCGGAAGAAACCTTGACTCTATATGTGGATGGAATTAAGAAGCAGCTTAAGCTGACATCCAAATATGCTTGGGAATATGGCAGCTACCCATGGTCAAATGACCCTCGCCAAGGCAGTGGACACCGCTTCTTTGACGAAATCCATGCTCTGATCGGCGATGCTCCTGCCGGAGCAACTATTCGCTTAGAGAAGGGAACAGGAGACAACGCAGCTTCTTACGTCATTGACCTGGTGGATATGGAGCAGGTTGCCCCTGAGTTGGCTCGCCCGGACGGATTTATTTCCGTAACGGATTTTGGAGCGGCAGCGAATGATGAGGGAGATGATACCGCAGCCTTCAAGGCAGCCCTTGCCGAAGCGAATGCGACAGGTAAAGGTGTGTGGTTCCCGGCGGGTACCTTTAATGTCGGTGAGGGTCTGCTGGATCTGGATACCGCTGAAATACGTGGTGCCGGCATGTGGTATACGGTTCTGAATGGAGCTAAGTTTTATGGTCACGGCGGTAAGGTTGGTGTTTACGATCTGATGATTGAAGGCGGTATTAACGAACGGGATGATGAAGCGATCACCAACGCTTTCCATGGTGCTTTTGGCCAAGGTTCGATTATACAGAACGTTTGGATAGAACATACCAAAGCAGGCTTGTGGTTAACTCAGCCGATGGGTGAAAAGGCGCGTACGAATGGTCTGTACATGGCAGGTCTGCGGATCCGCAATCTTATGGCAGACGGAATTAACTTTGCCGTAGGGACTGGCAACAGCATGATGGAACAAAGTGACATCCGCTATCCAGGGGATGATGGAATCGCAATGTGGTCGTTTACAGACGGCAAGTTGACGGATGTGAATGGTACGGAACGTACACCGAGCTATAATAACACGGCACGTTTTAATACGGTATCCTTGCCTTGGTTAGCGGATAACATTGTAATCTTTGGGGGGAAAGATAACAAAGTCCAGGACAACGTGGTAAAAGACACTGTGACTAATGGAGCCGGGATTGCAGTCTCTACCCGTTTCACCGCCGAGCCCTTCCAAGGAACAACGGTTGTGGAGCGAAATACCTTGCTTAGAACTGGCAGCTACGATTCCGGTTACGGCGTAAATCTGGGTGCGTTATGGCTTTATGCTGGTGAGAGTGATCTGAAAGGAAAAGTACTCATTCGCAACAATACGGCACTGGACAGCACTTATTCGGGGTTGATTGCTCAAGGTGATCTAGAGGGAGATACTCTCACTTCCATTGATGGAGTTGTGCTGACGAATAATGTATTGGATGGCGCAGGTACAAGCGGTATAGAAGTTACGAAAAATCTGAAAGGGAGTCTGCTGGTCGACAACATGATTATTCGTGGTGAACGGATGAACCTACTGACCAATGCCTCTCCTGACTTAAGCATTAAAGAACAAAATCAAGGAATAGCCTCAGCCATTAAACCGTTCTCTATCAAACTAGCAGATGGACAGAGCGGGCCTGTGGTATTAGAGCAGGGTAAGTCAGCTACGCTTAAGGTACTAGATAAAGAAGGCAGAGATATTACCGCACAAGCTACTTTAAATATTATGAGCAATGAGATTGCTACATTTACCAACGACAGTCTTAATGGAATTAAAGCGGGTATCACAGACTTCACGGTAACTGTGGGCAGCGAGAAGAGGGTCTATACAATTGAGGTGCTATCACCTGGCGGGATAGATCCTGTAGACCCGATCGATCCTGTGGATCCAACAAGTACTCCTAGTCCGACGAGTACTCCAGAACCAACAAGTACTCCTGGTCCAACAGACCCTACAGGGTCAGTGAACCCTGTTCAACCCGGCACACCGACGGCTACACCAGCACCTACGCCAGCAGCTAATCATGATGCGCAGCTAAAAGCTAAGGCGACTGCAGGGCAGGCTGTTATCGAGATTTCAGCTAACGGTGACGGCACAGCCCGGTTTAGTGCAGATGCTTTACGTAAGGCGGCGGCACTTAGCCCCAAAGCTGTGCTTGTTATTGAAAGTGGGGGGATGAGCTACCGCTTCCCGTTAGAGCTTGTGGAGAGTGTGCTCAAAGCCGCACAAATGCCGGCAGGCACACTGGAGTTCAATGTAAATTCGCTAAGCGGAAAAGGATTGGAGCAACTGCTTGCCAAAGCTAAGCAGCAAGGCTTTACTGTGCAAGGAACACCGGCTAATTTCACTCTAAAGGTAACGGATGGAAAAACCTCTGTAGCAGCAAGCGGGTTCGGTACCACTTATGTAGATCGTACATTTATGCTTAAGGAGGCGCTGGATGCGAAGACAGGTGTAGTCCTTATTTACGATGAACAGACGGGTTCCTTCCGTTATGTACCTGCATTGTATGAGCTCGTTAATGGGATGACCAAGGTTACGGTTAAGAGCAGTATTGCGAGCGGTGTATTTGTCGCTGCGCTGCACCCTGTGACTTTTGGGGATATTGCTACACATTGGGCGAGAAATGAGATTGAGGGACTTGCCAGCCGACTGATCTTGACCGGACAATCCACAGATACCTTTGCACCTCAGAAATCTGTCAGTCGTGCCGAGTTCGCAGCTATGCTGATTCGATCGTTAGGTCTTGTAGCTGCGAACACGACGAAGACCTTCAGTGATGTGTCCGATTTATCTTGGTATGCAGCGGACGCCAGAGCTGCTGCAGCCTTAGGACTGGTTCAAGGCTATGAGGATGGAACCTTCCGTCCGAACGCCCCTATTACACGGGAGCAAATGGCTGTTATGGCGACCAGAGCAATGAAGCTGCTGAACCTAGAAGCTGAAGGATCTGGAACAAACGATGCTACAGATGTTTTCACAGACGCTTCAACTATTTCCTCATGGGCTAAAGAAGCAGTGTCTGACCTGGTTGCAAAAGGTATTATGAAAGGTCAACCATCAGGCAGCTTTGCACCTAGCAGTGATACTAGCCGTGCAGAAGCCGCCGTAATTCTTGTACGGTTGCTTAGATCAGCTGAATTATTGAATTAGCTACCGTAGTAGAAGCTACAATATGGCATAAGTAAAAAGACAGCAGAGCAGCGATCCTCCGGTTATTGGAGGATCGCTGCTCTGCGTTTTTGACGATGGCTGGCCTGCTATAAAAGCTTATGAGCAAGCGAAAGCTCATTGACTTTGAGTAACCCATTCACTTGCATAAACACCTGCACCAACATCGCAGAGCCATCATTGGCTGAGGCTTACGGACCCCAATGACGCTATTGGCAAGTTTTTAGCCTTTTGGGCAGGGTTTCGGACTCAAGTGACGCTATTCGTTCGAAAGAGGCTCATATTTGGTGTTTTTCGTGCCAATAGAGGCAATGGGGTCCGATAGTATGCCAAATATGCGATTATGCTGAGTATAAGGTCAACTGGGTCCGATAGTAGCTTCATATCCGATTCCGATACAGACTTATTTCAGTTTTCCCATCGATAGATTGACTCTGTAATTTCCGAACTTCAGCAGTTCGTCGAGAAAGCTATTCAACTCCTTTTGGCTTCCGGTACGAACACGTATCCAGTAGCAGCCTTCTCCGCTGACCCTATGTATTTCTTTTACACTATCATGCTGCTTTGCGAATGTCTGAAAGGCTGGGTGAACCGTATTCGAACCCAAAAACACAGTAATAAAGGCATGAATAGTCTCCCCAACCTTATCCGGATTCCAGCGTACCGTGTAGCCTTCAATCACTCCGGTGTCCTGCATTTTGCGAATACGTGCGCCCACAGCCTGACCGGTCATATGCACTTGCTGCCCAATATCTTTGTGACTGATCCTGGAATCTTCAATTAGAAGCTGCAGGATGCGAAAATCCACATCATCTATAAAATAAGAACTCATTATTATCTAAAATCCTTTCTGCGTGAAAGTAGAACAGGCCAATCTTTTTCCAATCTCAATGTATTCTGTTTCAAGGTCCAACTATAATTAATTGTAGCAGAAGATATCTGAAAGAAAGAAGGGCTTCCGATGAAAATACAGCATATCCGCAATGCGACCCTATGGCTAGAGTATGGTGGCAGTACATTTTTAATTGATCCTATGTTGAGTGAACAGGGTGCTAATCCACCTATTTTTAATACTGACAATGATCGCCGCAATCCGCTCGTTCCTTTGCCGGGAGCCGTAGAACAATGGCTGAGTCCTAATGCAATTCTTGTCACACATCTACATCAGGATCATTGGGATGCTGCTGCCATTTCTTTGTTGCCGCATGATCTACCACTATTATGTCAGGAAGGAGATGGAGATAAATTAGCGAAGCAGGGGTTTGAGCATACCACGGAAATTAGCGATTCACTGACGTTTAATGGAATAACTATAACACGTACTGATGGACGGCATGGCACTGGAGTGACTGGTAAACTTATGGGAAAGGTGTCCGGGTTTGTGTTTCAGGCGGAAGGTGAACCTGTTCTATATGTGGCTGGGGATACGATTTGGTGTGATAAGGTGAAAATGGCATTGGATGCTTTTAAACCTGAGGTGACCGTTGTGAATGCTGGTGGTGCGCAGTTTTTAAGCGGATGCCATATTACAATGAATGAGCAGGATGTCGTAGACCTATGTGAATATGCTCCTTCTACTAAAGTGATTGCTGTGCACATGGACGCCATTAACCATTGTTTGGTTACCCGAGATAAGCTAAAAGCTCATTTAGAGAAGGAATCGTTGGGGGATCGGGTACAGCTTCCGCAGGATGGAGAATGGTGTAATCTATAGACGGAGAGGGATGGAAATCTCTTTAAAAAATCTAGCAAGCGGCCGAATAATAGCATAAATTTGAAAACGATCACAAAAATTATTTTGCCCGCTTGACTAGACCTTGAAATCATGATAAATTAATTCATGTTCACTTGTAATGTTCCCTGATAGCTCAGTTGGTAGAGCACTCGACTGTTAATCGAGTTGTCACAGGTTCGAGTCCTGTTCGGGGAGCCATTTTCATGGAGAGATACCCAAGTGGCTATAAGGGGACCCTCTGCTAAGGGGTTAGACTGCGTAAGCGGTGCGTGGGTTCGAATCCCACTCTCTCCGTTCTGAATTACATAAGAAGAGCTTCCATTCTGGGAGCTCTTTTTTGTTGTGTGTGAATTTATTTTTCGGTTGCTATATGCGATTCTGAGAAACGGTGTATTCAATATTTTGGAAGGGGAATGGTGTGGAGGGATCGAATGTTTAATTGATAAGTGTGAAGAGTTTAAAGGAGGGAGCATGAAAACAATAAATCAAATACAAACAAAACCGTCAAGCCGATATGATAGTTTTGATCCGGATCAAGAGGGGAATAAAAATACTATTTTTGCCGACGTAATAATTGATGGTAGATCTCTTTACCAAATGTTAAAAAAATATGATAGGGTTCCTTCCCTCGGGTGGGGTAGTGAAGAGCATCAAAGGAAAATGATTAATTATTTTTTGTTAAACGAAATGCATGAATATTTGTACTACAGGTACCCAATATTAGTCTGTCCCTGGTGTGGCGATGAAGAGTGTGGCTTTATATCCGTATTTATTGAGAAAGAAGAGGATCTTATCATATGGAGAGATTTCAAATTAGAATCCGGTAATAAGACTATTGATATAGGCCCTTTTTGCTTTAAATGGGATGAATACGAAAAAGTTATTAAAGAGACATTTGGAACTGCGGGGATTCAATAAAGTAAACCTGAAAACCCATGGAAGAGATGTGCTCAAATAATTTATATGGGAAAGATCTATGAGTGAATCCAATAACTACATGATCAAAGGAGTGGAATCAACATGGAACTGTTTAAGCAGATCCCCTTGTACAGATTTTTGGCATTATGCAATGAAAGTGGTATGGAAAAAAACATATTAGACTGCGGAGCGGGAGGGGATTCACCTCCACTAAGTTTGTTTGCAAACTATGGATACAGTACATACGGTATTGAGATGAATGACGAACAAATTAAAAGAGCTAGTCAGTTCGCAACTGAAAGAGGACAGAATCTAAATATACAACAAGGCGACATGAGACAGTTGGCACTAAGTGATGAGTCGATGAGTTTTGTGTATTCATATAACTCTATTTTTCATATGAGAAAACAAGATGTGGAAAAAGCGATAAATGAAATGAAACGCGTTCTAAAACCTAATGGATTATTATTTGTGAATTTTTTAACCCTAAAGGATTTTAGAGTCGGCGATGGAGTTGATTTGGGGGATAATCAGTTTGAACAAATGGAAGACGATGAATTCGTAATACACTCATATTATGATTATCATGAGGCGGATTCTATGTTTGATGATTTGCAGTTATTATACAAAGAAGATCGAGTACTGGAAAGAAAGTTTGAAGGCGAATGGATACGACAAGGATTTATCGATTACATATATAAAAAATAGCTGGATGCTGAAGAACATATTAGTAGCTCCGAAAAAACTAGATATCTGCGAACAATACGTTCACGCTGTGGACCACGAGGTGTTGGTTCGATAGAAGGTAAAGGTTTGAAGAAGAGTTAGCCAGGTGGACAACCCCACGAGTCTAGTGCAAACTACTGTTTCCTAGGGTGATTTAAGCCGCTTGAATGTCAATCAGCACTTGATGCTTGTTCGCAACCATTATACTTCGGGGGGGATTTCAGATGGATGTAATTATAAATAACTCAATGATTCAGTTGATTCAAGGAGATATAACTAAATTAGATGTTGATGCTATCGTCAATGCAGCAAACACAAGCTTGATGGGTGGAGGCGGATGAATCTAATGAAGTAACAAGTATTGCGATACCTAATATAAGTACAGGAATATATAATTTTCCGAAAGATCTTGCTTGTAGCATAGCTATAGATGAAGTTTCAAAATATATTATAAATAATAAGTCGGAAATAAATAAGATTGTTTTTATATGTTTCGATGAAGCGAACTATGAACTATATAGGAATGAATTAAAGAGACTTTGTTAGAATTTTGATGTTTACCAAAAAAGGAGATGTGCCAATGAATAACAGATCAGATTTGCTAAATCAGTTTAAGGAATGGAATGGATTTGTTCTAGAAATTATTGATTTAGATTGGAAAACACCCATCGCTGAAGGAAAATGGACCATTCATGATGTTGTTAGTCATATTTTGTTATGGGATAAATACTTCTATGAATCGACGATCGAACCGATAGCATACGATAAAGCGATAACACTTCAACTTATTGATTTCGATCAATTCAATAATGATGCTGTTACATATGGTAAAACAAAAACCAAAGACGAATTAATAGAATTGACTGTGAAGTATCGTAACTTAATATTAGATTGTATAAGTAGTCTTGAGGAGGGAAAATACTCAGGCAAATATGTGGACGGAAGGTTTTCCTTTGAGTCCTATTTAAAGGATTTTATATCGCATGACCTACATCATATGATGCAGATTAAAGAATTAAAAAAGAAAATGATGAGTAATTGACTCGTGACGGAAGTGCAAAGAATGGAACTGACCACCCTAATTAGCTTTCTCTCACTCGATTATTGTGTGGGACAGAGCTTTTTTTGCGCAAAAATAGAGATACAACTTGACCAGTAACTCATAATAAACTCGAAAAACACATATCCAAAGAGACAAATGTTATATTATTTATCATTAAATGCAATCTGTAGGTAAAATCAAAGACTCCCCCTCTGAAAATCAAACTTTAAAAATCTCCATAATTCTCCTGTTTTCTTCTCTTTACCCACTTTCTATCTTTATACATCCCAAAGGTTTAACTCAAAATGTTATGTAATATAACATTAAATATTGAATATTATAGTAAAAACCACAAATTTTACTGACGCATGTATAGTACTGTGTTAATATAAGTGACATAAAACGATGAAAATGAATGTAAGTTAAAGAAAGGTGTTTTTAAAAATAAATATGGGGATTGGGGGACGGCGATGGAGTATTTCATTCAACAGTTAATTAACGGGATTTCTGTAGGGAGCATCTATGCTCTGATCGCACTAGGGTACACCATGGTTTACGGGATTATTAAATTGATCAATTTCGCCCATGGAGATGTGTTTATGGTTGGGTCGTTTATTGGATTGTTCAGTGCCAGGTACTTGGCTTCAGCAGGGCTTCCTCCGATACTGGTCTTACTTATCTCATTGGTGATTTCTATGACAATCAGTGCGTTGCTGGGGATGTCAATCGAACGGCTAGCATACAAACCTCTACGAAAAGCTTCACGAATCGCTGTGTTGATTACTGCAATTGGCGTTTCTTTTTTGCTGGAATACAGCGGTGTGTTTGTGCTTGGTCCTCAGGCTAAAGGATTTCCGGAGATTCTTAATAAGCAGCAATACAACTTGTTTGGTTCCTCGATTCAGGTGGACTCCAATCAAATCATGATCTTGGGGACGACGGTTATTTTGATGATCATCCTTCAGTATATTGTGCACCGAACAAAGATTGGTAAAGCGATGCGGGCCGTTTCTTTTGATATGGAAGCAGCACGGTTGATGGGGATTAATGTAGATCGGACCATTTCAGCCACCTTCGCTATAGGATCTGCACTTGCGGCAGCAGCAGGCGTTATTTTCGGAATGACTTATAATTCAGTGGATCCGATGATGGGGGTGCTTCCGGGTCTTAAAGCTTTTGTGGCTGCCGTTCTAGGTGGCATTGGCAGTATTCCTGGTGCTCTGGTAGGGGGACTTCTGCTGGGCACAGTTGAGACAGAGGTTTCTTCTCTGGGATACTCTTCATGGCGTGATGGTGTGGCATTTGCTGTACTCATCCTAATCCTTATCTTTAAACCATCCGGGCTATTTGGTAAAAATGTCCGCGAGAAAGTGTAGGGAGATGCCTATGAAGAAGATAAACAAGTCATTTTGGATAGGCATTGTATTTTCTGTCATGCTATATATCGTCATTCAAGTTCTTCTAACAACGGGAATATTTGATGATGTCATGGAGTCTACGCTAATTCTAATTTGTATAAATGTCATGCTGGCGGTGTCTTTGAATCTGATTAATGGGATAACGGGGCAATTCTCAATCGGGCATGCTGGATTTATGTCTATTGGTGCTTATGTTTCTTCCATTTTAACTTTAAACTTTGAGATGCCATTCGTGCTGGCGCTAGTGATCTCTGGACTGGTTGCTGCATTTTTCGGTGTACTTATCGGGATTCCGACCTTGCGGCTGAATGGAGACTATCTGGCGATTGCTACGCTGGGATTTGGTGAGATTATCCGGATTGTCCTGCTCAATACAGAATATGTGGGCGGAGCTTCAGGTCTTAGCGGCATCCCCAATCAAACGACTTGGACGATTATGTTTCTGTTCACACTGGTCACGATTGTTGTGATCAATAACTTTATACGTTCCACTCACGGCCGGGCTTGTATAGCGATTCGGGAGAATGAAATTGCTGCTGAAGCGATGGGGATTAATACAACTTTGTACAAAGTCATTGCTTTTTCACTTGGAGCATTATTTGCGGGAATAGCGGGTGGTCTCTCTGCTCATAAGTTCTACGTCATCAATCCTGGCAGCTTTAATTTTCTGAAATCATTCGAAATTCTAGTCATGGTAGTGTTAGGTGGGCTAGGAAGTACAAGCGGGGCCATCGTGGGTGCGATTGTACTGACGGTGCTCTTCACGGTGCTTCAGGAATATCCGGAGCTGCGGATGATTATTTACTCGGCGATTCTAATTCTGATGATGATTTTTCGGCCTAAAGGGCTGCTTGGCAGCACGGGTTTTTCTTTCTTGAAATGGTCTAAAAAGGAGGTCAAGCCAAGTGACAGCATCAACAGTGGAAGTGCTTCTTGATGTTCAACAAGCAAGTCGTGCATTTGGCGGGCTTAAGGCGCTTAACGAGGTATCTCTCCATATTAATAAAGGCGAGTTGATTGGGCTCATCGGACCTAATGGCGCGGGAAAAACAACCCTTTTTAACTTGCTGACAGGTGTATACCCGCCTTCCAGTGGCGATATTATCCTCAGCAATCAGGCAGTAGGCGGGATGAAGCCTTATCGGATTAACCGAAAAGGGGCAGCGCGGACATTTCAGAATATCCGTCTATTTACTTCTATGACGGTGCTGGATAACGTTAAGATCGCATTTCACCAGCATGCCAGACATTCAATGTTCACTTCCATGCTCCGTCTGCCTAAGCATTTTGTAGAAGAAAACGAAATTACGCAAAAGGCTATGGATATTCTCAAAATATTTAATCTTGCCGATCAATGTGCTGAATGTGCCGGGAATCTTAGCTATGGAAATCAAAGGCGTTTGGAAATTGCTCGCGCGCTTGCAGCAGGACCTAAGCTTTTGCTATTGGATGAACCAGCCGCAGGGATGAACCCGAATGAAACTCGGGATCTAATGAATCTTATTGCCTGGATCCGTGAAGAGTTTGAGTTGACGATCCTGCTTATCGAGCACGATATGTCCCTGGTTATGGGGGTGTGTGACCGGATTTATGTGCTGGACCGCGGAATGTTGATTGCTGAAGGTACGCCCGTTGAAATACGGAATCATCCCAAAGTGATAGAAGCCTATTTGGGACAGGAGGCGTAGTGGACCATGCTTAGCGTACAGGGGATCAATGTATATTATGGGGCTATTCATGCCTTGAAGGATTTAAGTATGAATGTAAAAGAAGGCGAGATTGTAACTCTAATCGGCGCAAATGGAGCAGGCAAGTCCACGTTGCTTAAGACGCTTTCGGGACTGCTGAAACCCAAAACAGGCAGTATAGATTTCATGGATAAATCTATTACGAATCAGAGTGTTCAGTCCATCGTAAAACAGGGGCTTATTCATTGTCCGGAAGGCAGGCGTGTATTTGCTAATATGTTTGTGGAAGAAAATCTGGAGCTAGGAGCTTTTTTACAGGATTCAGGCAGCTTAGCTGCTGATTTTGCCAAGGTTTACTCCACCTTCCCGCGTCTTTTAGAAAGAAAAAAACAGCTTGCCGGCACATTATCCGGCGGGGAGCAGCAGATGCTTGCTATGGGGCGCGCGATGATGGGGCATCCCAAGCTTTTATTATTAGATGAACCCTCGATGGGGCTTGCTCCATTGCTCGTTCAGGATATTTTTCGGATCATCCAGGAAGTAAATGCCTCTGGAACAACAGTACTTCTTGTAGAACAAAATGCCCATCAGGCGCTAAAAATTGCTCATCGGGCTTACGTTCTTGAGACGGGCAGAGTGGTGCTTGAGGGAGATGCCAAGGAATTGGCAGATTCGGAAGAGATCAGAATGGCTTATCTGGGACATTAATTCATCGGCTAGTTCACAACAGCATCACAGAAAGAACCTATAAAATATTTATTTTGGGAGGCTGGAAGAGGATGAAGAAAATCGGGGCCATATTGCTGACTGCGTTACTGGCTGGTGGATTGCTGGCAGGCTGTGGGAACAAGACAGACAACACTACTGCTGAAGGTGGGAATGCTGGTGGAGGGACCATCAAGATTGGAGCAGACCTTGAGCTTACAGGCGGCCAGGCTTCCTTCGGTGATTCTGCACTCAAAGGGGCAAAGCTGGCGGTAAAAGAAATTAATGACGCAGGTGGAATACTCGGCAAAAAACTTGAGCTGATTGAAGCGGATAATGCTTCCAAGTCGGAAGAGGCGACACGCGCAGCGCAAAAGCTGATTACTACCAATAAAGTTGTAGCTATTATAGGTGCAACTACATCTACGAATACACTCGGGATTGTTCCCGTTGCTCAAGAAAAAGGCATCCCGCTGGTTAGCTCCTCAGCCACCAATCCCAAAGTAACAGTTGATGAACGTACTGGAGATTTGAACGAATGGGTATTCCGGGCCTCTTTTATTGATCCTTTCCAAGGTGAAGTAATGGCTAACTTTGCTAAGGATACACTTAAAGCGAAGACGGCTGTTATTTATACGGATGCTTCAAGCGATTATTCCAAAGGGCTGCAGACCTTCTTTAAAGCAACGTTTACTAAGAACGGAGGCTCTATCTTAAGCGAAGAATCCTATCAACAAAAAGATTCTGATTTTAAAGCTGTATTAACACGTATTAAAGAAGCTAATCCCGATGTTATTTATCTTCCGGGCTATTATGAGGAGGTCGGCAAAATCGTAAAGCAAGCTCGCGAAATGGGGATTACCGTTCCGTTTATGGGCGGGGATGGCTGGGATTCACCTCAGCTGGCTGAGATTGCCGGAGCGGATGCCCTAAACAATACGTTTATGTCCAATCACTATTCACCTGAAGATAGCTCGCCAGAAGTAAAATCGTTCGTAGATGCCTTCAAGGCTGCTAACGGTGATCTTGTTCCAGATGGGATGGCTGCGCTTGGATATGATGCTGTGAAACTAGTGGCAGACGCGATTACACGTGCGGATTCCACAGAACCTGAGAAGCTGAAGGATGCACTGGCGGGGACAAAGGATTTACAACTGGCCACGGGTAAAATCACAATGAATGAAACGCATGACCCGGTAAAAGCAGCTGTGGTGCTAAAGTTTGTAGATGGGGTACAAACCTTTGAGGCAAAAGTAAATCCATAAGCGTTGTGATTAGAGGCGCGTACCTTTATTGGTGCGCGTTTCTTTTAGTTTAAACTTTTTTTAAAAAAAGGCTTGTCAAAATTCTTATGGTTTGATATACTCATTTTTGTTGTGACAAGAAATAACTTGTAAAGCATGGCCCGTTGGTCAAGGGGTTAAGACACCTCCCTTTCACGGAGGTAACATGGGTTCGAATCCCATACGGGTCATATTATGCGGTAGTGGTGGAATGGCAGACACGCTATCTTGAGGGGGTAGTGGGTGTATACCCGTGGAGGTTCGAGTCCTCTCTACCGCATACAAATAAAAAGTAAGAAACCCTTTGTTCGCAGAGGATTTCTTACTTTTTTTTATAAGATTAGAAGTGAAATTCAGTGACGTCAGGTCATCTCTTAAAAGCCCCAGCATACTGGGGATAGAGCTGTCTTATGCAGTCTGGGCAGATATCATGAGTGAATTGCAAAGAAAGCTGATGCTTTAAGAAATGTTCAATGGTGATCCATTCATCCTTAGGATTACGAATACATTTACAGGAAGCGCAGATTGGGATTAGCTCAAAAGATGATGGTAAGGTTGAACGGAGGTTTATGATCTCCGGATGAAGAGGTTCTTCTTTATAGGGGCCCACATCATATAGTGAAATTATAAAAGTGGCTTCTGGGTGCGGATCTGAGAGAAATGGGTAGATCTCCAAACGGAAGATTCGTTTCCCTTTATTAGCGGTTTGTATGGAGAATTCGGAAGTATAAACCTGATGCTCTCTGCGGAGTATATATTTCACTGATTCATAAAGCTTGGCCCATTGATCGGGATCGACAATCACATCTTGCATGAGCTCTGAGTAATACGCGCCAATCCATTTCTTATTAGTAGAAAGACCATATTCATGACTAAAGGCCTTCCACCTGCTGTTGGTGAACTGGATAATCCCATGACTGTTGATTACCACCGCATTGTGCGGTAAAGCTTCAAGTGAATGGATAATGGAAGATGATAAGCATTTTGACAAAAGTCACCGCTCCCTCCTAGAGATCATTCAGGATGATAAGTTAACAAAGGGGGCCAGACGGTATTCTACAGATACTTGTCACCTGAGTCGCCTCTTATCGTCACTCCAGCCATATGATATAATCGGATAATACATAACAATACTAATTATATACTTTTTTACGTTATTTTGCAATAGGTAATTACGTAAATAAGTAATTTATTTTTAGATGGAGGGCGATTCACCGATGCAGACCATATACGAACGTATAGAATACCTGATTAAGCAGAAAGGTTTGACCAAAAAATCATTCTGTGAGCAGTTAAATATCAGCACAGGTAATATGGGAGATTGGAAGCGGGGGAAGACTACTCCAGGAACACATAAGCTGATTGAGATCGGTGATTTTTTTCATGTTAGTCTGGACTGGCTCATTCTCGGCAAAGATACACCGGATACTGTACGAGAGAGCGGCGTAGACTATGATTTGAGTGATGTTCAGCTATCGGAAAGCCGAGTAGATGAATTACTTCCAGCAGAAAAGAATTTTATCAAGGAATATATAGCTTTTGCTGAATATCGTAAACAGAAAATGGTCGACGAAGAATCTTAAAATCTGCATCTTTACTTTTGAGAAAAGTACATTTATAATAATGAATGTTGACCTCAAACAAATTTATGTTCTATGTTTTACACACCGCGCGGTAGTGGTGGAATGGCAGACACGCTATCTTGAGGGGGTAGTGGGTGTATACCCGTGGAGGTTCGAGTCCTCTCTACCGCATACAGAATGAAGAAAGAGGCCTTGCGATGCAAGGCTTCTTTTTTGTTCAATCCTCAATCACACAACTTACTTCTTTACAAGCGGCACGCATAGATTGGCTTCGAATCCTTCATCATCCGGACCGGACTTTTCCGTGTATTGGATGTAAAAGACTCCATCAGGGTTGAACTTATAACCGGAATCCGGCAGCCATTCATTATGTATATAATTCCAGGTATGTTGAAAAGCCAACTGAGGGAATCCGTTTGCAGTAAATATAGCATAGGTAGACGCAGGAAGTTTCTTATGAACAAGGCCTTCAGGGATACAATCTAACTGCTCGACTTCAACGCAAAGGAAAAAATCAATATCCCATGCGGTATGCTCCCACAGTTTAGGCACGGATGTACGGTTCTGAAATAGACCGAGATAACAACCGCTGCTTTGAACTTTTGTGGGTATAGCATCAAATTTTGCATCAATATCCAGCTCGCCAAAAACATATTCCCAAAGATTCGCGTATGGCTCCCCGGATGAGTTTACATTTGCCCAGCCAATAACATTTAGTTCGGGTATATCAAGCAGTTGAACAGTCACCGATTGTCCCTCCCAGCAAAAATATTTCAACAATATTATAAAATATTCCTGATGTGGTGAGTATCCTTTTTCTAATGAATTATTTCAAAAGCTTGGAGATATCGGATTCGATCTGCTGTGGAGTGGTTTTAGGAGCAAACCGTTTTAGAACACGGCCATCTTGGTCAACCAGAAACTTCGTAAAGTTCCATTTCACGCTTTTTGAGCCTAAGACACCAGGGGCTTCTTTGGATAAGTATTTGAATAATGGATGTGCTTCATCGCCTTTTACGTCAATCTTCTCGAACATAGGGAAGGTTACCCCATAATTAATCTCGCAGTATTCCGCAATTTCATCACTTTCGCCAGGCTCTTGTCCAGCAAATTGATTGCTTGGAAATCCTAAAACTTCGAACCCGCGGTCCTTGAATTTCTCGTACACTTCCTGAAGACCTTTATACTGGGGAGTAAATCCACATTTGCTGGCAGTATTCACAACCAGGAGTACTTTACCCTTGTACTTTGACAATGATTCCTCTTCACCCTTAAGAGTGTTGACCTCAAAATCATAAATACTCATGGATGACACCTCCATAGCTAATTTAAGTTTTTAACAATTTAATTGTACACTATTTATGATCTGGAGCCAAATAAGAAAGTATTATGAATCATTCCTCATCATCGTTTCAAATCATACCTGTTGTTTAAAGTATAAAGTATGAGCATGACCAATACAGCTTGTTGAAGGAGAAGATGACTCATGAAAGCATTATACACAGCAACTACAACAGTCCATGGCGGTCGTGAAGGCTCCATTGAATCCTCGGATGGCGTGTTAAAGCATAATTTAAGCATGCCTAAAGGGCTTGGAGGGCCGGGAGGTTCCGGTACCAATCCAGAGCAACTATTCTCGGCTGGTTATGGAGCGTGTTACGAGAGTGCACTAGCGAATATCGCCCGTAAAGAGGGCGTGAAACTCCATGACGTGGAGGTCACTTGTAATGTGTCCATTGGGAAGGATGACAGCGATGGAGGCTTTAGACTTGCTGTGAGAATGGATGTGAAGCTGCCAGGGATTGAACACGACAAAGCAGAGGAACTGGCGAAGAAGGCTCACGAATTCTGTCCTTACTCCAAAGCAACCAGAGGTAATATAGAGGTTGAATTAAAGATTGTCGATTAAATGTATCTGTATATATTTTATGGAAATAATGGCTAAATAGAGACGTAAATCATAAAAGAGTAATAAATAGCTGCCGTGTTAGGCGTCTTTGGTTGACATCACCCTTAAAATTCTTTAATATGTCTAAGTATCTGAGAATGTGCCTGCGTGTGCAATTTACAACCAAAAATTTAAATAATGGGTGATGAAGATGTCTTACAGACCGAATATTACGAATGTGACCAAAGCCAGCAGCAACGATAAGGAAGGATTGTACGAGTTCATTATCAAGCTTGCTGATGGAACGGAGTGCCGCGCGTTTTATCATCGGTTTCCGGAATGGAAAATGACGAACATCAGCCGCCTGCTTAAAACTCCATGTCCAATTTGCCGCAAAGATTTCATCTGCAAATGCATGGAGGCATTCACTGCTGATTTCGAAGGGCAAATGATCGGGGATCAATGGATTGAGAAAGCAATCGCAGAATAATTAAAGAACGGCACTTGATGGCGCGGGAGGTTATCCCGCGTTTTTGTTTACCCAAAAAAGCAGAAATTTACGCCTTTAAGACAGAGGGGGAGCCATGAACGAGGAACTGAACCTTATGAAAGATAAGTCTATCGTGTTGATAGACGGAGTGTGTCATCTTTGCCAGGGGGTAGTTCGTTTCATTATCCCACGTGACCCCGACGCTAAATTTCTATTCGCACCTTTACAGAATGAGATTGCGGCAAAGCTAATGAAAGAGTCCGGACTTCAGCCTGGACAATTAAACACGGTGATTTTACTAGAGAACGGAGTGTATTATACAGAGTCGGCCGCTGTGCTAAGAATTGCCCGTAAATTGAGATTTCCTTGGCCTGTTACATACGTGTTCATCTTAGTACCACGCCCATTGCGCAATGCCCTTTATCGGTATGTAGCTAAGAACCGCTATCGTTGGTTCGGACGTGATGAGCAGTGTATGCTCCCTACCCCAGAGATCAAACGGAGATTTTTGTAAACCATAATCTGGGAGAATGTTATAATGAAACTATAAATGGGTACAGTTTTTTCATATTATCACTAGGGGTGAACGAATAGTGAGACGGAAAGGGCTTCTGCTTTGTATAGTCATGTTGTTATCTTTAAGTATGATCGGTACGGCCTCAGCTGCCCCCAAGCTTCGCATTATGGTGAACAATTCAAGTGTGGATGTTGGTGTGCAAATTGTGTCGGGGAAGACGCTGGTTCCGCTGAAGGCTTTTGAAAGATTCAAGAATACTTCTATTCAATGGGATGCCAATACCAAGCAAGCTACGATTGCTAGAGATTCTATGAAGATTAAGCTTACGGTTGGCTCACGGACGGCTTGGAAGAACTCGGAGGCTGTACAACTGGATGTATCGGCCAAAATAGTGGATGGAAGAGTAGCGGTACCCCTGCGGTTTATTGCGGAGGCTCTTGGAGCGAGAGTAACAGTAGATGCTGCTTCGAATACAGTCTGGGTTCAGGAACGGGCCAATGCTAAACTTGTGCAGAATTATAATAGTAATGACTTAGTTGTTTCCCGCATAGCTGCTCTGCAATTCCCGGTTGAAGAAAGAGAACCCTCCAAATTGACGGGTGATAATGAAGTATTGTCTATGACGTATTATTTTCCTGAAGGCAGATCTGATGGTTATTTTATATTGTATGGACATTTCGTAAAGTATTATGAGATCAAGGATAATATTGTAAAAGTAGTTTGGGAAGCTGATCTGGATATGTCCAAAGAGGCTACAAATAAAGATTTTACCGCGATATTCGGTTACCCAGTTGCGAAGGAATATGGTAAAGCACCTATTCTAGCTCCATCCTATGCCTCTTTTTATACGAGTGTTTGGGGAAGTCAGATTATTTATGGAATGGTTAATGCGGATGGAACTACTAAAGTTTCAGGACAGTCTCTGTACTGGGGGAATAATGAACCTTTTGTCGTAGCTATTCCCGGAGAGACTAAGCTTTAAGCAATATATAAGTCATATAAATATGGAGATGAATGATGAACAAGGGGAAGCCTAAAGGTTTTATGCGTTTTGATTGGCCTTATCATTTTGTAACTATGCCGCTAGCGCTGATTATATTTGTATGGTCGGGAATTTATGTCGTTCAGGTGTTACGAGATGATGGTGCTCTAACAGCGCCCTTGCTATTATTCGGTTTATCTCTATGCCTATTATTTGCAATTACTCGAATTCGAATTTATGCCACAAAAAATCAGGATCGAGTAGTGAGGGTAGAGGAGCAGTTCCGGTATTTCCGATTGACAGGTGATGTATTAAATCCAGAGCTTGAATTAGCTCAGATTATTGCGCTTCGGTATGCAGGAGATGAAGAGTTTCCGGCACTATGTCAGCGGGCGGTGAAGGAAAAGCTTAGTCCTGCCGATATCCGGTCTGCCATCAAGAATTGGCGTGAAGATACGATGAGAGTCTAAAAACCACTTGATGTGCGAAAAAACTTATTGCTGCCTTCTTATATATATGCTACTATAGCTGTAAATTAAAGGGATAGTAACGGAAGCACCGTTCAATGTACCGTATCCACGGTTATTGTCGGTGCTTTTTTGCTGTCTTTTTTTTGACAATATTTATGAATTTCTTGCGAAAGGAGAGAGGTTTTATGGCGGCAAGGATTGTACTCGCAGTGCGTGAAAGCCAATATATCGAACCATTGCTACACTATCTTCATCATAGTGAGTATGGAGAAATGCTGCGAATCACGGCTTTTAGTCGGCTGGATGCTTTTATCGATTTTATGAGGGGAGAGGATATGCCGGATGCTGTTGTAGGTGACGTTACTTTTATCGAGGCTTGGCTTGTGGAGGGAAGAACTAAGGTGCCTTGGGCAGTTTTGAGTGAGGAGGGAGCTTATCTTAGCAGGGGTTCTAAAAGCCTGGCTGGAGGCATCATGATTGCGAAATATCAGGCACTGCCTTCTCTGCTGGGAGCATTTATTCAACTATGTGAAGTGAAACGAGCTAGAGGTTCCTCTGTATTAGATGAAACGCTGCTGCTCGGTATCGTCTCCTCAAGCGGGAACACGGGCAAAACTACAGTAGCTATGAATATGGCTAAGCAGCTAGGTGAATTGGGGCTTTCGGTCTTTTATTTGAATCTTGAAAGTGTGGACAGCAGTGGATTATTTTTACGACCCCCTGCAGGAAATACGCCTGGACTAGAGCGGCTCCTTTATGAAATCAAAGCCAGCCGGGATAAGGGCGGAGCCGATACGATTGATTTGGGGCAATACGTGATTAGGTATGATCACCTTCGAAGTGCTGCTTTTAGGCCAATTATTAATGTAAAAGAAATGCTGCAGATGACTACGCAGGATACGCTAGATTTGTTGGCGCTGTTGGTTGCGGAAAGAAATTTTGACGTAGTTATAATAGATACCGGCAGTATTGAAGAAGAACGTGCCAAAGCTGTGTTACATAAATGCGGAATTCTATTGTGGGTAGTTAGAAATGACGAGGTAAGCATTCATAAGACCATGAGATGGCTATCCCATTGCAATGCTCCTAATTCTGGTATGCCCAGCCAAGTGATGGACAAAAGTAGATTTGCCGTGAATTTTGCCGCAGAGGGTTTAGAGGTGTGGGCACCTCCGGAAGGAATTACCGTTGAAGGTGTACTTCCGTATATCCCATCTTGGACGCTGCAGCACCGTGAGGAGCTTTTTCTGAACTCACCACAATTCCAAAAGGAGATCTTACAGCTGTGCAAGCAGATTATAGAACCGTCGCTTCCACAAGTATTCACTGGTAAGGGTTTACATGAATGAGGAAATGTTTAAGGCACTTCGCAGTGACATCCGGGCAGGATTAGATGTTACTTCTGCAGTTGGAAATCGTGAACTCACCCAATATATTGAAAGGACAATTTTGGACAGCGAAAATCTGCGTTATTTAACAGCACAGGAGAAACATGAGCTCGTGAAGAGATTGTTCGATTCTTTTCGAGGATTGGATGTACTCCAGCCCTTAGTGGATAATCCGGCGATCACTGAGATTATGATTAACAGCCATACTGAGATTTTTGTAGAAGAGGAGGGGCAGATTCGTCGTCTCCATTTGGAATTTGAGTCCAGCAGCAGGTTGGAGGATATTATCCAAACGGTTGTATCCGGTGTGAACCGGGTTGTAAATGATTCTTCTCCTATCGTTGACGCTCGGCTAAAAGACGGATCGCGTGTAAATATCGTGCTTCCGCCGGTAGCTCTGAAAGGCCCGGCGATGACCATTCGGAAATTTCCTGAAACACCGATGACGATGCAGGATTTAGTCCGTCGTGAAGCCTTAAGCTTGGAAGCTGCAGAGCTGCTGCAAATTTTAGTGGCTGCTAAATACAATATTTTTATTAGTGGCGGGACAGGCTCTGGAAAGACTACTTTTCTTAATGCATTATCTCAGTATATCCCCCCACAGGAGAGGGTCATTACGATAGAGGATTCCGCTGAACTGCAGATTGTAACCGTGCCGAACCTTGTTTCACTGGAGACCAGGAATGCTAACACGGAAGGTAGAGGGGAGATTTCCATCCGAGATTTGATTCGTTCTTCTCTGCGAATGCGCCCTAACCGGATTGTTGTGGGGGAGGTACGGGGAGCGGAATGTCTCGATATGCTGCAGGCTATGAACACCGGGCACGATGGAAGCTTGTCTTCCGGCCATAGTAACAGCGCACACGATATGGTCAGTCGACTGGAGACGATGGTGCTAAGTGCTGCGGAGCTTCCGGTAGCTGTTGTTCGCCAGCAAATTTCATCGGCAATTGATATCTTCGTACACTTATCACGTCTCCGTGATCGTTCCAGGCGGGTGATGGAGATCAGTGAGGTTGCGGGGTTGAAAGACGGGGAAGTGATCTTGAATCCCTTATATGAATTTCAAGAAGCTGGTGAACGAGAGGGAAGGGTGCAAGGGGGGCTGCTTCCCTGTGGTAACCCATTGTTGCATACAACGAAGCTTAGGATGGCTGGTGTAAACTCCTATCCATTGGCTCAATAGAGATTCAAAATTCCAGAAGGGGGGGAGGTCATGCTTAAGTTTAAATTTGTTGCTGCAAAGCCTGTAGAAGCGGATCCTGACGGTCCTTCGTTATTACCAGATTATAAGGTATACGAATTGACCTTGCTGCAGAGGATTCTGACCCTTACTGCAGGTGGACTGCTGATGTATGGAATTGGATATCTTTTTTATCATCATTGGCTGCTGTCGTTGCTGCTTATGCCTGGCGGAGCTTATGCCCCGCATATGCTGCGTAACTATCTACTGAAAAGACGTCGAAATGCACTGAATTTACAATTTAAGCAGACGTTATTTTCGCTGTCTTCCTCCCTTTCAGCTGGGCGTTCGGTGGAGAATGCATTCCGAGAGGCGGTTCAGGATTTACGTATGCTCGACCCGGAGGGAAGCAGTGATATGATCTCCGAGTTAAACATTATCTGTGCACGCATGGAATATGGACAGCCTGTGGAAGAAGCGCTGCGGAACTTTAGTGAAAGAGCGGGAATGGAGGACATCGAGCGATTCGCGGATGTGTTCTCGGTCTGTAAGCGTACTGGTGGTGATCTTGTAGAAGTGGTGCGCCGTACATCAACGATTATCGGTGAGAAGCTGGATATTCAGCAGGATATTGCTGTAAGTATTGCTCAGAAGAAATTTGAGGCTAAGGCACTGCTTATAGCTCCGCTGATCATGGTGATGTTTATGAGTTTGACGGCTGGAGAATATATGGAGCCTATGTATACAGGAGCGGGTATAGCCATATCGACATTAGCGCTTGTTGCTTTATTCCTATGTTATCTCTGGACTACTAAAATAATGGACATTCCACTGTGAAGGGGGTGAAATCATGCGCTGGCTATGTGCGGTGGTTACTGTTATTTTGCTGATAGTCTGGGTTCTACTGCGAATTCAATGCGGCAACAGATATGTCGCGTTACGCAGTCTTCCTATGGAAGGATTACGGCTTCGGAAGTTAGGCGAACCGTTATTACTGCTTATTGATAAGAGTGGTATCGCCAGTCGGTTTCCCTCACTGTTATTCAGAATTCAGCGTTCTCTACAGCGCAGTTATGGGATGCGTTATAGCGCAGAGCGGACCCTGCTGTTCATGGGTGAGATGCTAAGTTACAGCTGGCTGTTGCTTGTAGGTGGAAGCTTGACTACAGCATTTAGTGGCGAACAGGCAGGTATGATATTGGGTGTGTTTTTGGCAATTGCTCTACCAACCGCTATGGTTAGTGATCTGCACAAAAAGGTGAGAGTTAGGGAGCAGAATATTATGCTCGAATTGCCAGAGCTGCTGAACAGTATTGTGTTGTTGGTTGGCGCAGGAGAGACCGTGCAACGAGCTATTATTCGCTGTGTGGAAAGCCACCGGGGGGATACGAATCATCCTCTGTATAAGGAGCTAATGACTATGACTAGTGAATGGGAGGGCGGATATTCTTTCCAGCAGGCGTTTGAAAATTTCAGTAAGAGATGCGCTGTACAGGAGGTATCGGTATTCACAACGACAGTTTTGCTGAATTATCGCAGAGGTGGAGCGGATTTTGTGCTATCCCTACGTGATCTGTCGCGGATGTTGTGGGATAAACGAAAGGCACTTAGCCGGACGCGCGGAGAGCAAGCATCCTCTAAATTAGTTTTTCCGATGGTAGTTATCTTTTTAATAGTAATTGTACTGGTGGGAACGCCAGCATTTTTGATGTTAAAAATGTAGGAGGCTGAAGCTGATGGTATCAACAATGTTGGACAGTATGAAGAGCTTTTGGGAAGACGAGGAAGGTTTAGGAACTTTGGAGATGATTTTGATTATTGCTGTCTTGATTGCAGTTGTTCTTTTGTTTAAGGACAAAATTCAAGAGGTAGTAGAAGCCTTAATTAAAACGGCGGGTGAAAAGAGTCAGGAAGTATTCGATTGAACAAGTTTAAGGGTGATCAAGGCAGTTTTACTATTGAAGCGTCACTTCTGTTGCCGATCGTCATGTTTATTACGATGCTTCTTTTGTTTTTTTGCTTGTATAGCTATCAGAAGTCCATGCTGTTGCAAGTGGCCTCAGGAGCTACTGAGCGGGCGGCTTACAACTGGGACAACAGTCACAAGGAGGTCTCTGGTTCTTACATGGCTGGTGAGTATGACTCCCTTTATTGGAGAATTGGGGATGATGCCTTGTTAGCCTCATTATTTGGTGGAGAAGCTGGCAGTGCTGGCGTGACAATAGAGTTGCCCGGTGAAGTATCAGGGAAGAGTGATTTGCCAGTGCTTAAACTGGGCCATTCGTCTACTATGATTCCGGACAATATGCCAGGAACTATGCGTTATGCTCACAGCCTTACAGGACGGAGAGTAAAGGCCGAGTTAAATCGTCTACTGAGCTTGCCTGTGCTTGATAGCGTTCTATGGGATGAGGCTAACCCAACTGTTGAAGCCCAGTCTATCATTGTCGAGCCTGTTGAGTTTATTCGTACGGTCGACCTGATGCGTTATTTTGGAGCTAAATTTAAAGGGGGCTCTGAGGGTAGTGGATCTGCAGTTTACATGGATAAGAAGGATGCTTCTGCTATGCTGACCAAGCTTCAGGATAAGTAAAATCTCTGTTCAAGGGAGGGGGTTTTAATGAAAAGTATAATTACGGGTTGTCCTGCTAAGGGCAAAACAGAAGGCTCAGTTACAATTTTTCTAATCATGGTGCTGGCTTTCGTCTTTCTATTTACTGCTGTGCTGATTGATTATGCGCGAATCGCTGCGCTCAACGTTCAGGAGGAACGATTGGCGAGAGCCAGTATCCGCTCTGTTATGTCTTCATATCATGTTGAATTGCGTGAGAGATACGGTTTATTTGCATTCGGTGATAGTGATGGTGATATGCTGCTGTCCAAAGTGCTCAATGAAAATTTGCATAAAAGTGGGCGGGGGGATACGTTCAATCTCTTACCCTTTGCACTGGAATCCTCCTCTTTGGAATGGAGCCGGCCGCTGGGAAGTTATGATGTTTTTCGTCATCAAATACTGGAAGAGATGAAATATAAGGCTCCGGTTGATTTCGCCTTGGAGCTGGCAGGTAAATTCAAGCCGCTGTCGGGCGTAATGGCAGAGGCCTCAAGAGCTACTGAATTACTTAGTAAGCTGCAACCTTTATATGATGAACGTGAAGAGAATTTGGATCTAATGTTAGAGCGGAGAAGCCAAGCGGCGGAGAGTGGAAGAAGAGTACTGCTATGGATTATGAATCCGCCCGGAGATTCTATCTCGGCCCATTCGCTCGGAAGCATGCAAGCAGCCGCGGATATACCAGCACAGTATAGTGACTATCTTGGGAAATATTACGAAGATCTATATCGTGATAGTAAAAAGCCTGCAAAGTACACTTATCAGTTGGCACTTTATCAGAGCCGAACTTCAGAGATGTTGTCGCGGCTCCCATCCTTATTAACAACCTTTCATGAAGAACATGGACAATCAATGGAGGAAGCGAAGGATGCGTTAAACAAAGCGCAGCAATTGAATGACGAGATGAGAGATGTTTTGGCAGCTTCCCGAATAAGTGGCGTAAATCTGGCAGACGATCCTGCTAAGGACTGGGATATTCCGGGAAACTCGGGGGAAATAAGCGCTGAGCCACTTAAAAAGCTGCATGAACAGGAAGATGCCTTGATCCTCTCTTCGGCTGACATTAGTAGTATGGAGAATGGTTTATTTATGCAGCAAAGTGCGTACGAGTCCATTGAACCGACGGTAACAGGATTATCAGGAGTGTTGCATGAAGCTTTGGGAGTCAACGGCGATTCCTACCAAATGATTTCCTCTGTTCTAGGGGCTTCGCATGTAGTGGACAACTATTATAAAAAATACGGTAAGAAGGGAAGTGTTATCGCTAGTGATTTGGCTTTTCTTGAAGAGCATCGCAGCTCGGATAAAGCACGTAAGCAAGTAGAGTGGGAAGCCAAATCCAAGCTGGGCGAGGTTAGAGCACTGCTGGACAAAATTAGAATGCTAGGTAGCGGAGCGGCAGCTTCGATGGAACGTTATCAAATCCTTCATCAATTGTATGAGGACAATGTTTCATTTAACAACGGATTGGAGTCTCAATCCTCTGATAAATCTGAAGTATCCTCAGATCCCTATGCTGCTGGAAGCTCGGCGATGAAGGATATTGACGGGATTTATGCAGCAATGAGTGGCATTATGGGGGGCGCTAGAGACAGGCTTTTTCAAACAGAGTATTCCGCGCTTTATTTTCAGCATTTTGATGTTTCAAAGTTAGCTAGTCTGGCACTGAATTCTCTGAAAGGCACTAGTGAGCTCACAGATCAGCTTGATCCTCGCGCTCAGGAGCTGGAATACATTTTATACGGATTTCATAATCCCGCAGGGAATGTGGCCGCAGCCTATGCCGAAATATTCGCGATGAGGTTGTCCATTCGCACAATGGAAGGATTTATAGAGAAGGCAACCTTGGGAAATCCACTGGCTGTTCTAGCGGCGGCACTGTTGTATGGAATCCAGCATGCCATTCAGGATATGTTGCAGCTTTGTGAGAAGGATGCGATTCCTTTATCCAAATATATGCCGGCGCAGCTGACTTACCGTGATCATCTGCGACTGTTCATGATAATGCATGGAGGCGGGGAAGTGCAGCTATCGCGGATGCTGGCTCTAATTCAACTGAACACAGGAATAAATCCAGCGGAAAGAAACACCTATGTATCATCGGACATTAAGCTCCAAATGCAGTTATGGTTTCTGCCAGGTGTAGTTAAAATGTTGAATTACACTGCTGGTTTTCCGGGAGAGGTACAAGGGAATAAGTATCTGAGGGCAGTAAAAGCTGATTATTCTTATTAGCGGGAGGTTGGTAAGGAGATGGGGGATGGGTATGGGTATGGAATCAGAGGGGAGGACAAGGAAGAAGGTAGCATGGTAGTAGAAGCGTCGATGGTTCTTCCGTTCTTCCTGCTATTCGTCCTGTTCCTGATTTCTATCGTACAGATGACCTTGTATTCGACAGCTTTGCAAAGTACAGCATCAGACACTGTAAAGTCTATCTCAACTCATATGTATCCTGCGGCTTTGGCGGTGCAGAAATGGGGAACATCCAGCGAAGTAAGTGATGATTCAGGAGGGGATGACAGTGATCATTCTGCTGGCCTGAATTGGACTATTCCTCGCTTGTCACTTACTGATTGGGGCGATAGTTATGCTGAGTCTTTACCCAAGCCGTTAAATGAGTGGGTTATGTCGGCTTTAGAAAGTGGTGAGGGACCGTTGCAGAAGCTTCAGGCAGAGACTAGTGAAAGTGTACTTGATCTTGCGATCAAACCTTTATTGAAACCATACCTGACATCAGATTTACTGGATTATGAGCGAATTCATGTATCTAATGTTATGGTGCCGGAGCTAAAAGAGGGTACTCGTCCCTACCTTGGGCTAGTGGTTAGTTATAAGCTGCCGATGAAGGTCCCCTTTCTAAACCAAAGTATTGTTTTAGAAGCAAGTGCTGTTGAGCGCCTCTGGATCGGGGATACGGGAGAAGGCATAGCCAAGGAGGGGAACGGTACTGGCCAACCAGATGAATTTATTGAAATCTTAGAAAAGCCGAACCCGGCTGTAGCGAATAAGCAAGGCAAGGTTCGTGCCAGAATACCGCCGAATGCTTCTGCCAGCTTGTCAGTCTTTTATAAGAGCGGGGGCAGTACTGCTAAATATTTAGGCTGGAAACAAGCGGATGCAGATGGATATATCGAGTGGGAATGGAAAATTGGTGTAAATACCACACCGGGCTCGTGGCCGTTTGTTATACAACTGGATGATGGTAGATCTGTTGAGGTTATGTTCACAGTAGTGAAGTGAAAGGGTGGAAAAAGGAGTGTAATAAATGGCAGAGTGGACATTTTGGGGATGTCTACCGTTTTTAGCAGCGGCACTGATTACAGATTTGAAGTCGATGAGAATACCAAACTGGATCACCTTGTCAGGCTTGCTCACCGGTCTGCTTGCACAAGGGGTGATCAATAGCTGGCATGGACTGCTGAGGGCTTTCGGGGGAGCTGCTGTAGGATTTACAGTCCTTCTGATCATGCATTTATTAGGGGCGGTTGGCGCGGGGGATGTTAAGCTTTTTGCTGGAATCGGAGCGTGGACAGGGATGTTGTTTACGCTGCAAGTCGTCATGTACTCCGTACTATTTGGTGCCTTAATAGGCTGGTTAATTGTTTTAAAGAGACGGGAGGCGGTCAGTCGTTCGCGTAAGATCATCAGCAGAATTTCTGGATTTATTTTATGGAAGAGCCCGTTTCTATTAAAAAATAACGATAGTGAACTGTTGAAATTCCCTTTCATGCTGGCTGTTATCCCTGGTTCCATATGCGCTTATCTATACTTTTAGTTCGGGAGGTGATGTTTTGTTGTTCGGATTAACTCGTGATTTTATACAACAGGATGGTATATATATGATCCTTGGTGAACCCGAAGGAATACCTGCGGAGAAGCTTAATTTGATTCAGGCGCGCATGCTGATGAACACCGACATTCCTCATCATTTGAGGCTATTACTTAGAGAAATAGATATGAAGGTTACTATGGAATACGCTGTTTTACGCAAAAAAATGCTTAGTCATCTACTCAAAGGAGAGAAGCTAAGTATGAGCTCATTTTTCGGGTTATTGCTGCAAATTGCCCAAGGCATGGAAGATGGCAGGTTATATATGCTGCGGGCGGAACAGTATGCTTTGCATGCAGATTACATTTTTATTGAAGGGTCGTTACAGAGCGGTAAAGTATACCTGACCTACATACCCATTCAGGAGAATAAGTCTGGTTCAAAGCTTGGAGAGTCACTCAAGTCACTAATCATGGTGTTAATGGCATCTATCACAGAGCTTACTGGCAGTGGTGTGCAAAGACTATTGCAATATTGCAGTGAAGAGGGATTTACTCCAGCTGGCTTAAAGATTCTTTTATCAGAGTTGCTGACAGAAAGAGAGCCCGTTACACCTGAAAGACAGCTTCATGAAGGCGTAAAAGAATATCTAGTGAAAGAGGCAGCAGCTCCACCATTAAGAAAAATATATGAGCATCGCGAAGATAAGGGATTGGAGCAGCCGACTGCTACTCCTTGGATCAGCAGCTATCCTAATCTTAAGATAAAAGAGGAGGAGAGCCTGTCTCTAAGCTTGGAGGATGAACAGGTAACGAATCCGCAAGCCTCAAGCTCAAGAACCTATATAGTGCTAGGGTGTCTATTAGGCGATGCACTCCTGTGGAAGTTTCTATATTTGGATAGACCAAAGCCGTTATGGCTTGCCGTCTGTGGAGTTGTGACGATTGTATTGGCTGTTTTAAGCTGGATGGTTTGGAGCGGAAGGCTAAAGGTTGGTAAAGAAGATGAGGATTGTCTGAGTGAGGATTCTGAAGATACTAACTGTAATCCGAGTCGGAAAGAATTGGAGTGGAATTTTGGCAGGAACCCTGTGGCTTCTACACGTCCTCCAGCAACAATCCCAAAGGTAACTCCGCAATTCTCAGATTCAGCAGCTAACGTTCCGGTAACCCGTCATGAATCACTAACAGAGGAACATTGTTCTATTAAAGCACCAGAAGCCATAGCACCAACAACTTTATTATCACAGGAGAAACCGCCTAAGCAAGGACGACAAATCGAAAAGCTGGATCGGAGTATTCCTTATCTCCAAAGAAGCGGTGAGGAGGGTGAAGAGGTGGAAATGATCGAGTTAAATCGAACTAGCTTCATTATCGGCCGATCGGCAGAGGTGGCTCAATATGTGGAAAGATCAGAAGGAGCCTCTAGAGTACACGCTGAAATATCTAGAAGCACCAGCGGATATATTCTGAAGGATCTTGACTCCAGAAATGGAACGCTTTTTCAAGGTGAAGCCATGGTTCCGTATAAAGAGTATCCACTTACAGAGGGAACCACATTTAAAATTATAAAAGGAAGCTACACATTTCATACAGCATGAAGGTGAGTTCCAACGATGAATGTGGCTCTACAATTTTTGTTTTTTCAAATTTTCTAAAGAGACTTGAAGTGTAGGGAAGGTAAAGTCAAAGCCATGATTTAATGCCGCTGCGGGCAGGACGCGCTGACCTTTGAGTAAGATTTCGGATAATTCCCCGACTGCTGTTTTTAACAGGAAGGCTGGCAAAGGGAACCAGTGCGGCCGTTTGTAGACTTTGCCAATCGTTCTGCCGAACTCTTCGTTCGTTACCGGATGTGGAGCAGTCGCATTAACAGGTCCGTTAATCGTTGGATTTTGCGTACAGAAATCAATTAGACGCACAATATCCGTCAGATGGATCCAAGAGAGCCACTGCTTTCCAGAGCCAATGTTGCCGCCAAAACCTAATAAATAAGGCAGCTTCATTTTGGGGAATGCTCCGCTCTCATTGCCGAGCACAACTCCGGTACGCAGCTTGACCACGCGGATATCATGGTAGGTTTCATCTGAAGCCTCTTCCCATGTCTTAACTACTTCTGAAGGGAAATCCATGACCTGGGCTGGTGAGGATTCACTAAAAGTATCCTCTAAAGAGGTACCGTAAATCGCTACGGCGGAAGCCTGAATGATTACGGAAGGCTTTTGCTTCATTTGATCTACTAACTTAGCTGCTGCGGAAACGGTTGCAAGTCGGGACTGCATAATCGCTTTTTTGCCACTTGGACTCCAGCGCTGGCTAAGGGAAGCTCCGGCGAGATTAATTAGGGCAGCTGCATTTTCCACTGGATCGGGATTAGAACTTAGACTGTCCCAGGTGTGGTAACTCAGTTTAGGATGAATTGTTGTTGCGTCTTTTGGTAAATTCCGACCTACAATAGCAACTTCATTACCTGCTTGCAGCCAGTATTTTGCTAGTTCGCTACCTATAAAACCGGTGCCGCCACATATCACATATTTCAAAGGAGGGCCTCCGTTCTAAATCGTACAATTCATTAAAAATTACTTAAACAAATGCTGGTAAGCAGAGTAATCGATTTTATTCTTCTCGAGAAAATTGATAAGAAAACGGTTATCGCGCCGCGGTGTGGCAACTATGTAACCTTTAATGCAGTGATCGCGAGTAACTTCTTTTGCATTGCTCTCGACGGCGATCTTTCCGATCTCGGCAGCAATAGAATGCTTCGCAATATCACGAAATGGCCCAGGTACAGGTTGAACAAGCTGGTCCAAAAAGGCTTTTGTTTCGTCACTCCAGAGCGGGCGGCTACGTTCCACCCAGTAATTTTGCCAGTCTAGCTTTGACTTTCCATCAGCTTTGGGCAGGACCTTTAGGAATTTGCGGAACATAAAAAAACCGCCGATACACATGGAACCAAGCAGCATAAATGTCCAGAAAGCGATAGAGTTCATAAACCAATTGCTCGGTGTGGATAATAAACCAAGTCCTGATTGGATAAACATGCATACACCACCTTTTGGCAATGAGGATTCTCACACGAATTATTCTCATATTAAAGTATAGCTTATTTCCAAAGTTTTGCGAAGCAGAACCCGGCATATTGGCCTCGTCTAGATTTATTTTTCCGATCACGGTAGAATAGGGGTTAATTCGTGAAGGAAAGAGGGAAGAAGTATGCTGAAAATAGGTTCACATGTGTCTTGCTCGGACAAGGGTCTTTTGACCGCAGCAAATGAAGCAAATGAGTATGGTTCCAGCTCGTTTATGATATATACAGGAGCGCCGCAGAATACGCGCCGCAAGCCGATTGATGCCATGTATCCCAACGAAGGGAAGCAAGTTATGAAAGAGAATGGTGTAGAGGAGATTGTTGTCCATGCACCTTACATTATTAATCTCGCTTCCTATAAAGAGAATACGTACCAACTGGCTGTTGATTTCCTGCAAGAGGAAATACGCCGTACCCATGCACTTGAGGTCAAGCATATTGTATTACATCCTGGTGCGTTCACTGATAAAGATGCTGAATATGGTATTCAGCGGATTGCAGATGGCCTGAATGAGGTGCTTGGAGGCACGAATGAAACGGAAGTGCATATCGCTCTAGAAACTATGGCTGGCAAAGGAACAGAGATCGGCCGCAGTTTTGAAGAAATCGCTTCTATCATTGCTAAGGTCGAACATAACGAACGTCTATCGGTCTGTCTTGATACTTGCCACATTCATGATGCTGGTTATGATATCGTTAATGATTTGGACGGTGTTCTCAACAAATTTGATGAGACTATCGGGTTGAATCGTCTTGGTGTAATCCACATTAATGACAGTAAAAATCCATGTGGCGCTCGCAAAGACCGTCACACGCCAATTGGCTCGGGTTGGATTGGGTTTGATACGATTAACAAAATCGTACACCATGAAAAGCTGGAAGGTCTGCCTTTCATTCTGGAGACCCCATGGATTGGTAAAGATGCTAAGACACAACGTCCGATGTATGAGGTGGAGATCGCTTTGCTGCGTGGTAACGTAGCTGAACGCTTTGGACCGGAATTCGTGCAGGATGTTGAAACATTACGTGAATTTTTTGCCAAGCAGGAGATTGATTCCCGTCAATATGTACTTAATGTCTGGGAGCTGCTGAAGAACGATGCCAAAGCTAAAAAAGCTGATCCACGTGAACCACTGGAGCGTTTATACGATGAAGTTGTCGCTGCCCAGCTGTTCCCGCAACTAAGCGAGGAAGCTATTAATCATCGTTTAATTGCTTGGTTAGCAGGCAATTAAGTGCTCGTGAACGCTTAAGCTATACTTCAGATTGCGTATGTAGATGAGAGGATGGGAAGAGGGTCATGGAATTACACGTAAAAAGAAACAATTCGTCGGGTGTCGAGCATTATTCCAACCGGGCACGTATGCTTATTTCCTGCCCTGACGGACCGGGAATTGTGGCGGCTGTATCACACTTTCTGTATCAGCATGGCGCAAATATTGTGCAGTCGGATCAGTATACGATGGATCCAGATGGTGGAATGTTCTTTATGAGAGTCGAGTTTGACCTACCTGAATTAGGCGATCGTCTGGAAGAGATTCGCTCTCAATTTGGCGGAGTGGCGGAGCGTTTTAAGATGGACTGGAAGATCTTTAATGTTCGTCATAAGAAGAAACTTGCCATATTCGTCTCTAAAGAAGACCATTGTCTTGTTGAACTGCTCTGGCAGTGGCAAGCGGGCGATCTCGATGCCGATATTGCCCTCGTCGTTAGTAACCATTTGGATATGAAATCTTATGTCGAGTCGTTTGGCATTCCATTTCATTATATTCCAGTCACAGCGGATACTAAGGCTGAAGCAGAAAAACGCCAGTTAGAGGTCATCGGAGACGATATCGATGTGATTATATTGGCACGGTATATGCAGATTATCTCGCCGTCCTTTATTGAGCATTATCGCCATCAGATTATTAATATTCACCACTCTTTCCTGCCTGCCTTTATTGGCGGCAATCCATACGCCCAAGCGTACCAACGTGGGGTGAAAATTATCGGGGCAACCGCTCACTATGTTACTGAAGAACTAGATGGTGGACCGATTATTGAACAGGATGTGCAGCGGGTAAGCCACAGTGATGATGTTATTGAGCTGAAACGGATTGGGCGTACCATTGAACGTGTTGTTCTGGCTCGTGCGGTGAAATGGCATATCGAGGACCGGATTCTCGTCCATCAGAACAAAACTGTAGTATTTAAATAAAGGTATTCTCCGGTGAAAGCAACGGTTATGCCCGAGGGCTTTCACCGGAACCCTTTAATTTAATAGTTCACTAAATCTCTATCAGGTAAAAAAGCATTTTACCAGCAGCTTGGCTATTTATGCCAAGGTGCTTTTTGTCGTTCTCAAAAATCATGTAGTTAAGGAGGTGGAAGGTTTGGCGTTACAGCGGGGACGTTTGTTAAAACGTAATTATTTTTTCGCAAGTCTCATTTTGATTACTGGATTCGGGGGTTTGCTAGGTTATGATCTCTATTTCAAGCCCTACGTGCTTTCCCAAACCGTGGTCAAAGTTAAGGTGGGAGCTGGGGAATCTCTACCTAAAAATTATGAGCTGAAAGCAAGTGATTTGTATCTGGATTCTGTTCAGACCAAGGATATACCTTCTGGTGTAATTACGGAAATCGCACAAGTGGAGTACAAAATTACGAATGTGAATCTGACTAACGGTAGTATTTTGACAGCATCACTGGTGGATGTTAGTGATTTAGAGCCTTTGCAGGATGAAGGTATATTTCCTATTCCGAAGGAGGCTATTTATGCCATCAATGGTTCGTTGCGAAGCCGGGATAAGGTAGACATTTATCTTGTAGAAGGTGAGCGAGAGAAGCAGCGAGAGGCGCTTGGTTCAAATACAGTTAAAAAAGAAAACGAGGAACAGGTGAAAAAACAAAGCTTGCTTAGCGATCCTGCTAAAGAGATCTTTTTATCTGGAGTTACCGTGAACTATGTGCGAACAGAAGACAATAATGATGTGCAGGATTCTGAGAAAGGCAACAACAATAACCGATTCACTTCTACTGGCAAGGTGGCGACACCAGAATTGAAGCTGAAGAAAAGTGAGGGTCAACGGCTAGGGCAATTTTTGGAGCAGGGCAAAAAACTGTGGATCGTACGGGTAGAGTAGGGGGAGATTGCCTTGAAAATATTTAGTCTGGGCATAGATCAGTTAACGATTAATGATATCAAAAACGCGGGATTTAATGTAGTTACACAAAACGTGTATCCCGATCCGGCGCATACCGAAGGTCATATGTTAATGGTTACTAGTGACCAGGTATCTGTTCAAGCGCTTAGCGAGCTGCGATACAAATATCCAAGCTCTATGATCCTGTATTTATATCTGCAAAAGGGAATTCGCGGCTATCAAGCTGTGCATATGTTATGTGAAAGCTTAGGTCTATATTTTATTCCTCCTCGTTCTACCTCGTCAGCAGTGATAGAGAAGATTCGTTTTATCCTGGAAGAGGATGGCGAGGAACGGAGCAATTTGGTTGGCTTTTTTGGCTCAGGTCCAGGCATTGGCTGCACGAGTGTGGCGAAGCTGTTCGCAAGACGAATTGCTGCGGCAGGTCTACGTGTTCTTGTACTTGGTTTGGATTTATATGACCCCGGGTATGACCGCAAAGCGACGATAAGTCTAGACAAATTGCGCCCCAAGCTTACAGGGAAGATGATTCATGATGAAGATTTCGAGCAATTGATTAGGCAGGATGGCTATTTGTATCTACCGGGGAATTACGACTACTTGAGTGTCCAGGATTATCTGGAGGAAGAGATCGAATATTTCTTGGCTAGAGCTGGAGCAAATGCGGATGTGGTTATTGCTGATTTCGGTTCAATTCCCGAGAGTGCTGCGTGGTATGTCGGTATGCAAAAGTCGTCGTTACGCATGATTGTCACTCATCCTAAACATGAACATAGATTAGAACCTCTATTCGAGCTTGCGGGGCATATAGATCTGCGTCCGCATGATTTCCAGCTGATCATTAACCGCAGTAATGTGGAGGAAATATCTTCGTCCAAAAATATGGCCCTTAGATTTGGCACTGAAATCTTGCTGGAGCTACCGTATTACCAGCCCTTGCAGGAAAGCTTGCCTCTAGGCAAAAAAGAGCTACAGCATGTGGATGATAAGGTACATTCTCTATTGGTGTCGATGGGATTAGCGCCAGAGGCCAAAAAGAAAGGGATATTTCTATGATTGAAACTCTCGCGAGTCGTCCACTCTTTTCTCTAAAACAAAGCGTGTTGCGCACTAGCAAACCGGGCAAGGAAGATTTTTATGCTTTTTTACAAAAAATGAAAACCGAGATGAACGAAGGGCTAGAACGTGAGGATGACGCTTACTTCGAGCTAAATGCAAAGGCATTAATTGGCGATCCGCAGGCAGTTAGCTTTTTTATGAATGAGATTGAGAAGTACTTACGAAAAACACCTTTTACTGGAAAGGTTCCAGAAGCGTACCGAACGGCGGCAGAGGCCCTGTATCACGAGTGGAAGGGTTTTGGACCAGCGTATCGTTGGTTTACTGATCGTGCATACAGCGAGTCAACCGGATTACAAATGATTGGGAAGCAAATTTTTTATAACCATAAAGGTGAGTTTATAGCTTACCCGTATGAGATGCCTTCACTGGATCGGGTGGAGCAGCTGAAGCGTTCCTTGCTAAAAAGTGATCCCAATAAAAAGCTGAACAAGGATAATCCTTCGGTGGAGTTCAAAATGGATGATCCGCTTTGGCCAGGTAGATTTATTCGGCTTGCGATTTGGGTATCACCTAGGGTCTGGGAGGGTTTTACTACGATATCACTGCGGCGACAGGTTGTGGAATTTCTGGATTTGGAGGATCAAGCGGGTACGGAATGTATTCCTGCCGAGGCGGTTGAGTTCATTCGGGCGTTATCGTCCACGTTTCGCAATACCATTATTGCGGGTGCTGTAGGGTCAGGAAAAACAACCTTTGCCAATACGATCGTTGGTGAGCAACTGCTTGGCTCTTCCTCCTGCATGGGAGTAGTGATGATAGAGAAACATCCGGAATCCATTTTACCGTATCAAATTAAAGGGCATCGGATTATTCCAATTCAAGCTGCGAATGAGGAACTGATGGAGGTGGGAGTAGAGTCGCTGCGGCATGACCCAAATATTTTGTATATGACGGAGATGCGTTATAACGAGTGGGAATTTTATTTGTGGAGTGGGGAAAAAGGATACGACGGGATCACCGGAACCTTCCACACCGTGGATTCGGAGGACATTCCTTATCAAGGTGCGTTTGCTGTGTCGACAAGAATTGGCGGGAGTCTAAAGGGGCATTTGATTTCTGCGCTGAAATCATGCGAGCTGGTGTTTATTTTGGAGAGTGTCCCGAACGGGAAGAAGCGGCTGGCGCGAATATCAGAAATCTTTTACGAAGAGGATAGAAATTCAGTGTTTGCTAATGATCTTATGCGCTGGGAGCCGGAGGAAATGTGTTGGTCTTATAATGACAAGCTGACGAAAAATCTGATGCTGAAAATGACTAAGAAAAATGCGGAGGCTACACAGATTGTCCAGAAAGAGCTGGGGCGACTTGCATCAACAAAGCCGATGGATCAGCCGCTTAAAGAAAGCTTGAAATCTAAGATAGTACTTAATGAGTGAAGGAGGTACAGCTATGGATTTACTATTTTATATTTTTCGTTTTGTCCTTCATTTATGGATTGTGTGGGGACTGTGGTTACTCACCAAACTGCTCATCGAAAGGCATTTACGGCAGGTAGTCCAGAAATTCGATTTTCGAATTAAACATAAGATGAGTATTTTTGGCAAAAGAGTTAGCTCGGTTAAAAAAAGGCTGTGGCTCTACCGCCATCTGGACAAGCTTCTGTATTTCGTACACCGGAAGTATGAACCGGGTATTAGCGTTATGCGTTTTGTTATGCGTACAGCCATTTTGTTTATTGCGGTTTTCTTATCAGGACTACTGACACTTAGTGAGCTCCCTGGAAGGTTGAGTTTTAACAATCCTTTTTTGGAGGGGATTACTTTTAATGAAGGACAGCCGATTCAGGGGGCGTGGAGATTTCCGCTTTTTATAGCTGTAATATCTGCGACGATTCCTTATTTTCGTATGAGATACATCTATGCACAGCGGAAGGTACATGGAAGCTACGATCTCCTCGATGTAGTCAAAATATCCACTAAATTCACACATTTGTCGGTAGATTCGATCCTTGATCGGACAGCGGATTTTCTTACAGATAAAAATGTACTAAAAAGCCCTCTGAAGCTGCTAGGTGCCGCATTTTCTAATTACAGTAATGAGAAGGAGCTTGTTGAGGAGGCAGGGAGATTCTCCAGCGCGATTGGCACCACCTTCGCTTTAGAGTTTATATCAGATCTGCTCTATGCCGAGAAGGAGGGAACCCGTTATTTAAAAAGCTCGCTAATGCTGTTGAATCGTTCTATGGAGCAGCAGAGAGAGACGATTTTAACTGTAAAAGCAGGAAGCAGAGATGCGATCAGCCTTGGCTTATATGGGAATCTTCTGGTGCTGGTATCTACGGTTGGAACCTTTATGTATATGCTGAAGCCCGATGTCTATTTTCAACTGCAGTTCGAAACTACGGTAGGCCTTTCCTTTTTGATGGTGATCGTCTCCGGTCTTTTTATCTCTTTTGTGATCAGTACTATTCTTGCCAGGCCCAAACTGGACTACCACTAAGGTGATGAACTATGGATAGATTATTGCTACTAATTACAGTGATCGGAATCGTGTATGTCGCATTACTTGTGTTTGTGAGCAGCAGCAGTAAGCAGGAACGATATCTTGTCCGACTGGGCATCCGGTGGAATTCGCTGGGTGAACACGTGCAGAGTGATAGATTTCAGCAATTGTTGAATGAATGCAATTTATCAATTTCGGCTCGAAAAGTTACGCTATTTCGTTATTCAGCGGCAATCATCTATTTATTTAGCCAAGTCGTCAGCGATTTCATCCGATCTGTTCCTTTTTCATTCTATGACCCTCTAATTGCTCTACTTATTCTCGTAATCAGCAGTCCGATGCGTTATCTTCCGCTTGGTTGGGTGTTGGCGTGGCTTCACCAAAAGACGAATATTCAAAAAGATGGCGAGTTGATCTCCTTCATTCGTCTCTATGAGAATAATCGCCTACGTAAGCGCGGATATGTGCAGTTTGGTGCTTTTTGTGGGAGTACAGCGGGACATTTTCAATATATACGTCAGGATTTGTATGAGCTGTCAGAACGGGCAGTAGATGAGGGTGTGGAGGGGGCGATTGAATGGTTTTGTGCCAAATTTCCGGATAACCATCACTTTATTAATGACATCCGGTCCATTTTACTGGCGACAGAAGGCATGGATGATGACACGGAAGCTGCAAACTATTTGCGTGAACAAGGCAAGATTATCTCCAAAATCTCCAGCGATCAGTATTTGAAAAAATGGTCTTTCATCGGTGATCTATCGACGATTATTAATGTTATTCCATCGATTGCTACTTTTTTGATGATCGTTGCCATGGCGATGCAGTACATTTTGCTAATCAAAGGAAATTTTAATGGAGTCGGCATGTTCCAGTGAAAAATTGTATATTCAACCTTATTTTTAAAACCTAAAATAAAAAGGGAGAAATTAACAATGAAAAAAGACGCTATTTCTACAGGTTTGTTTATCGCTATCGGTTTTTTGTGTGTGGCCATCGTAATTGCCATTTTGATTCCTCTGGTGCGTGACGTGATTAATGCTGCCGATGATAATAGACCGACGATCCCGGGGGTATCTCTAACTCAACCGCTGGATTCCAGCCAGACTGCACTAACTATGTCCATGACTCACGTTTTGGTATAAGTCAGATGAAAAAAGACTCTATTTCCGTCGCTATGTTTTTGGCCATTGGCTTTGTAATTGCGGGGATGTTTGTCACGGTAGCTACGCATATGATCGGCAGCAGTCAGGACGATATCATCTCACATACTAAGCAAGTGGAACAGTATTAGAAGGAGGCGTGTCTAATGAAGGAGACCGTCCTCCGGGCATTGTTCATGTGGCTAGTCCTGTTTATTATCCTGCAGCCTATCTTTACCTACATAGATTATCTGCTAGATTTACAGGTCAAAGCTAATACGTCCTATATCACACAAAAAGCAGCAACAGAGGGGATGGTTACAGCTTCTATGCGGAATGAAGTAATTTCAAATCTGAAAGCGATTGGATTTTCTGAAGCTTCGATAGAAATTACTAGCAGTACAGACACCGTTCAAGAGCGAAAGCAACGAATTGATGTGTATGTAACCGCGCCGCGGATAAATCTGTTTCCTTATAATTTTTCTACGGTTTCGCAGCCGACTCGATATTATGGGCATGGATCAATTATGAGTGAGTATCTCGATTGACTAAGGGATGAGCGTAATTTATGGATTACATTATTAAGCTGGCATTTGTCCTACTGATCTTTATCTACTCCTGGTTCTTTCAGATCCAGAATCAGGAGTGGGACCAGCTGCGCAGCATGTTAAAAGACGCAAATAATATCGCTGTTCACGATGCCGCACAGGAATTAGATGAGACCGAATTGACTCGTGGTCGTCTGATTATAGATCCCGAAGATGCGTACGATACTTTTCAGCAAACCCTACAGAACAATCTAGGCCTTGATAGCGGCCTTTCCCCCCAAGGGGGCAGTCGTTTTAAGACACAAGTAAAGATTGTGAAGTTCGATATTATTGACGATTCCGATGGCGTGAATTTTCCACTTTTATACGAGGATAGCGAATATGGCATAACCAAATACATCGCAGGTCCTTCGGTTATTGCCGTCATAGAGACGGAACACCCGGTTCTGATCTTCAGATCCAAAACACAACAGCCCATCAGGGTGCCAGCAGTTCAGGAGTATAAGTTCAATAAGTAAGAAAAGCCAATTAAAGAAAAGGGAGAGATTCAGTGATGAAGAAGAACATTTTAAGAGCAGCTTTGACTACAACAATGTTACTTAGCATGGTATCGGGGCAAAACGTGATTACTAACGCAGCAGCGGTTACACCAATAGCCGCAGCTACACCATCAGTTACAGCAAAACCTGCTGCTACACCAGCACCCATTATGAGGGATAACTTAAGTAAATATGGTTTGAAAAAGGATTTAGAGTTGCCGGTTACGGTTACGGCGGGTGGGCTTAGTTATACGCTGGAGAAGTTTATGATTTATGATTTCAAGTCAAAAGATGCACAAAATTTAGTGAAACAATTTAAATATGACTCATTTGGAGTAATGGTTAGCAATCCTAAATACTTGGTTTGGACTAAGATAATAATTAAAAACAACAGCAAAAGTATTGTGAAAAGAGCATTGTATGATCAAAAAGATAAATGGGTTTTATCACTAAAAGATGGGGGGGAATTAGACCCGATTTGGCCGAAGGTAAATGAAGAGAAAATCAACAATAAAAGTGCATTCTATTACTACACGCTCAAGCCAGGGGAACAACTATCCACTTATCAAGCATTTTTATATGAAAAAGATTTTGACTATTTTGCAATTCGTATGTATCATGCTGGTGGATTTGATGAAAAATTAATAGTCAACTATTAAAAGGACAATCAATATGAAAAAAGATATTTTAATATGTATGTGCTTTTTGTTACTTGTTCCTTTTGCATTCTCCACATCTGTGCAAGCTGCTGAAACAAAATTAACTTCAATTTCTGTTCCTATTACGACTGGTTTGCTTGGATCTAACAATTCAGCTAAAGATTTTTATTTGGAGCTACCTAATGGTATAACTGGCTCTTCTATCAAAACAGGCACTTTAAAATATACTGGATCTAATGGAAAAATAAGCATCTCGTTGGAAAATGGGAAAATCAAAGTTGCACTTAAAGGAGTGCCTAATCAAAAATATATTAGTAATGTAGTAGGATATAAAGCTTCTTGGAAAGCAATGTATAGAACAGACATATACAACTCGATTTGGTTGTATTCAGACGGAAGAAGATGGCAAATAAATCAATACGATGAAAGAAATGATCGGATGGTGACAGATGATAAAATTGCCACTGATGGGTATCCCTCAAAAAATCCACCTAGAACAAAGGTAACGGCAGGACCTTATCAAGATAAAGAATATCTAAAATGGTATAACGGATCGGTAAATGATGTTATTAATGATCAAGATATCATTCAATCTACTATAAAAGTTATTCCTTTTAAAAAATCATCATATGCAGACGATCCTAAATTTAAAAATGGGAGAATTATATTGAATTATATGATCCCTGACGGTGTTCCTTGGGATAAAGAAAGTAATGACGGATTATCTGGTAAAGCGGAAGGACGAAAGTATAAAGCATTCGCATCCTATTATTACACTGCAGACGCTAAAGTCACCACCTACAGCTACGGGGGAACAGTCAGCTTTGAATATGGTCTCCCAGATGAAGCTACACTCACAGGTTCTGCAATTCTAGAACAACCTAATCCAAACCCAATTAAGTTTGATAATAAGAATGTGCCAGTTAAAATCGCTTTGAAGGGTGAACTGCTATCCTATAAAGATATTTCGAATATTTCAGAATGGATTTTTTATGCCAAAGAGAAAGGCAATGACAGTTCACTCCAGACAAAAACGGTGTATACCAAAACTCTAACGGCAAACGAAACTTTCAAGTTTGAAATTCCGAAGGAGAAAGTGGCAGGTAAAAGTAACTACAGTCAAGAGTACGAACTAAGTATAGTAGTGAGATTTAAGAATGAAGTCGTGACCAAAAGAAGTAAGTTCGATTCGTTAAAAGAATCTTTTACAGTCAAAGCAGGAGTGTATACAACCTCAGGTCCTCCGGGAGGAGGGTTTCCAGGTCCTACATCACCGCCAGAACTACCGAGAGAGTTAAAACCTCCAGTAGCTCTTATAAATGCACCGAAAACTGTAAAAGCAGGACAAGAGTTTGTAGCCAGTGCAGCAGGGTCGTATGACCCCGATGGTTATATTACGGATTACTTTTGGGATACCCCTAATGCTAAGGGAGAAATGAGCACTTTGCCAAGGGGAACGGTTTGGTATGATAAAGACCATTTGGGGGAACAAACACTTGCTTTGACTGTAATGGACGATGACAAAATGACTGGAAGTACTAGCACTGAGATTAATGTCATCGAGCCAAAACCAGATGCATCTATCAGGGTAGATGGTACATTAAAGCAAAATCGAAAGGTTATCATACAAAGTTACGTTAGTAGCCCGACCCACTATCCATTAGTAGATGCTAAGACTAAAATCACCATCACAGCCGTATCAGGTGGAACGAATTCTGATATTAAATATAGCGGATCGCTGAACGGAGTATATAGCAAAGATGTGCTATTCAAGAAGCCAGGGAAATATAAAGCAACCATTTATGTGGAGAATACATTAGGGCTAACTGCGAGAAACGAAACAACTTTTGACATAGCTCCAGACCAGAAACCTTTTGCATACTTTACGATGGCTGGAACAGTGTATCGCAATCCTTCAGATGGTAATCAAGCGACCCTATCAATAGATGATATGTCGTACTCACCAGACCAAGATATGGTGGCTCGAAGGCTTTGGGAATACCGCTACGATTCTGATAACAACGGAAATTTTTTGGGTGATCCATGGGTTATTTTTAATAATCAGAATTTAGATCGTTTGAATCTCAAGGTAAAGGAAGTCGGAAAATACGAAGTAAGACTAACTGTATTTGAAGAGTTTGGCCAGCCGACCATCGAGGAGTTTGTGACGCAGACTGATCGGCAATCCATAGATTCAGAAGCTACACAAAATGTGATCGAACGGATCTTCACGGTTAAAAATCAGGCACCTGATGTCGATTGGTCATGGTAGAGAGGATTAGAGATGCAGAAATTAAAAAAAACAATTTCAACGTTTATGGCCCTTGTATTACTACTTCTTTCATTCCCTGAATTTTATTCGGGGAGTGCAAAGGTAGAGGCGACAGGTGACCCAAATATCATCAATTTTATGGATATCCGTCTTGAAGGATTTAATAAAACAACTCCTTGGGAGCCAGCTATGGGGAATATAGGATCTTTAAGTTTGAATATGCCTGCTATGACCCTAACCAATATTACTTTTGATCTAACAACAAGAATACTGCGCTACGATTATGTACCTGATGCGCCTGTAGTTTTAACATCAGGGGATATTAATTGGTACTATGATACGCAGCGTACTAGATTTCTTAATATTTACAGTTATATGTACAGGACAGATGGAAGTGGTAATACTGATTATGCTACTGATGCCTCATGGAGAATTGAAGAAATGCCACCTGTGAAAAGTTCGGATAGTCTTCAGTTTAACCTTGACAGAAATACAACCGCTTTTTATGAAAGTTATGCTTATCCAGCGAAGTATGGCATTCCAAAAGCCCTTAAAGTCGCACTAAGAGCAAGTGATGCGCAACACCAACCTAACGAATGGATGAATGGTTGGCATAACAACGTATATTATGATTGGGATAACATACCTCTAGTAATAAATTCAGCACCTACGCTCACAGTGACTACACCAAGCGAGCAGCAGCTACTGAATGAGCCAGGATTCAGTGGTATGAATATCGAAGGATATGTTCGAGATGTGGACAATAATGATCTAGTCGTTAGTGCTGAAATTCCTAATGTGTTCTATAAACAAGTCAATGTCCAACAGGCACTAAATAATAAATGGTTTTCCATCCCAATAGATGTTTTGGCAGACGGAATTCCTCCCGGACGACACAATATCATTATCAAGGTTGTGGATCCCTATAATTATAAGGATGAGAAATCGTTGGTCGTTAATGTATCCTATAGGCTTAGGAATAAATCCTTTATATTGATTAACACTCCTATAGACTTATCAACCACATACAAGGACTATGAAGGAGATTCTAAATATCAAGAACGCTATAGATACGACCATAACCCGTATTTCTTCGATAATTCGATGGGTATCATTTCGGATAGTGGGTTATGGCGTTCAGAAAGGTATACCTCCTTTCCATATAGCGGACTCTATAACGCAACCTTTCAAGCACGAGATAATCCTAAAAACGATGACAGATTCGATGTCTATCGTTTATGGAGCCGAGATAATTTATCTTCAATGACCTATCATGTTCATCGAAAGCCAATTGCATTGTTTGCTGCCAAACTGGCGTGGGGATCTCTTCTGCTAACAGATAGTTCCTACGATTTGGACCACATCACGGCTGTTAATAAGGGACTTATAGCTTGGCAATGGCAGTATAAAAAAACTGATTCTGAAATATGGACAGATGGTCAACCGCCAGCTCAATTACCGAGTTCTGGACAATATGACATACGCCTTAGAGTACGTGATGTCGATGGCGAAAATGGGTTGGGGGTCTGGAGCGACTGGTGTGTAAGGACGGTGGGGGCTGCAGGTAATCTACCTCCCGTAGCGTTATTTAGTGTTGATCCTAATATTGTTTCCTATCGTAAAGCTACTACCATAACAGACAAATCGTTTGATCCGGATAATGATCCATTAGATGTGTATTACTGGACGGTTATCAAAGACGGTTGGAACAAAGTTTGGGAGCATTGGGGTGGAGCTACAACGCCACCTAATATCGCAGCTTTTGGGATCGGTAATTATCAAATTAGTTTACAAGTGCATGACAACCGAGGTTTATGGTCAGATTGGTATCGCCAAAATGTCCAAGTGATTAATCACCCACCCGCAGCAGCATTTAACATGCCAGCTGAAGTATATCGAGACACTGTAATTACAATGGATAATCTAACACCAGAGCCTGATGAAGATGGAGATTCGCTTGCTTATTTATGGTACGCCAAACTCAGCAATAGTCCTTATTATTATGCTGGCAGTAACCGCAACCAATCTTTGACGATACGAGATCTTATTGCTGGAAACGGAATTTCACCGCAGCAGGCTATATCAGAAGGATGGGAAATGCGCCTTAAGGCAACAGACGTACCTAATCCCTCAAGTATTGGAGCTTTAAGTTCCAATGCAACACGCGTATTTACTGTTAAAAATCATGTTCCAACAGCTGCTATTAATGGTCCATCGGCAGTATTCCAATATGATACCCGACAATATACATCTTTTGATGAGGATGGAGATCCCTCCGACGTCGCTAGTCTGCAATACTTCTGGAAAGTAACAGATAGTGATGGCCTTACGCAATGGTTTCGAACTCCTAGTATTGATGTTAATTTTCCTGAGTCCGGTATCTATACATTGGAACACTGGGTTATCGATCAGATCGGTGATAAGTCTAATATAGCTACGTTGAAGGTGAGTGTTACTAAAAATCTAGCGCCCTCAATGACGTTGATAACCCCGGCGGGAACCGTAACCAATCCATCCGTTATAGATGCCGAAATACAAGGAGATCCATTAATTAAATGGAATTATACAGACCCAGAGAGTGATCCGCAGGAGAAGTACCGTTTAGAATTTTTTTCAAAAGACGGACTCTTAGTTAAGACAGTTGAAAACCTTGACACCACAGGTCAGCTGCGGCAGTATCAACTCCCTAACCATACATTTAATCGATTTGAATACTTCACCGTATATGGGCGGGCTTATTCCAAATTAAGCTGGTCAGAAATATCTAACGAAAAAACGTTTATCATCGACAATCCGCCGCAGCCCGGATTCACACTTATCACGGATACAGGCAGAGATGCTGCCAAAGAGCCGATTTATCGCACGGATCTTCTAAATATCAAGAGCAAAGCGACGGATCCAGACCTTCCAAAAGGAGATACGATCAGCCATAAGTATGATTTGAAATCATCTAACGGGACGGAAGGATTGGCTAGTACTCAAGCTGAATTTACGAAGAAATTCACCTCAAATGGCGTCTTTACCTTGAAACAAACCGTTACGGATTCTCTAGGACTGTATCGAGAGCTATCTCTGAGTATCACCGTAGCCAACCGTAAACCGACCGTAACGATAACGTACCCAACAAGTACTGACTCAAGTAAGCCTATGATCGCAAGTACGCTTACACCAATCATCAAGTGGGATTATCAAGATGAGGATGGAGATGAACAACAGCGGTATAAGGTACAAATTATCAACTTGGCGACAGGGATGGTTAAGGTTCAATCTGGCGAACAAAATTCAAGTGCCAAACAGTGGCAAGTGCCAACTGGAATATTGGTTGAGAACGAAAAATATGCCGTGGAAGTGGAAGCTTTTGATGGTTATAACTGGAGTAATATCTCAGCGCGTAAATATTTCATGGTTAATCTACTGAGTATTAAAGGTGGGGTCCAGCACACAGAGGAATGGAATAACAACCGTAAAGGCTACAATTTGAACAAGAGCGGTAATGAGGAGAGTCCAAGAGGCTACAATGTGTTTTGGGCAGGTGAGCGATTTATATTGCAAGGGATAGCAACCGGTCTACCTGATACTGTTGAGGTAACGATGACGGGAGGTTATTCTACGCAACTAAATCCAACGAACAGTGACAAAACCTTGTGGACAGGCGAATTATATGATCCAGCATTTGTGAAACTTCCCGATGGTCCAGTGAAATTTACCTTCACAGCTAAGAATGAGTACAATACCAAAATTGATACAGTTACTGTTGTGATCGCTGGCGATTGGTCCGAATATTTTCGGAACCATCGTGTGAAGTAATGATACATCTACGACTTTATCCTTTTTCCATCTAAAAAGGCTACGCGGAAATACGATCCGCATAGCCCTTTTTTACGAGCAATAACTTATATAACTCCTTCAGTCCGTTCTTCATTCATTCTCATCATTCTTGTCGCAACGGAAGGTGTATGTAAAGGTATATTCGTCGAACGTGCAGAGGCTCTTTGAGCTCTACGCACATAATAGGATAACTTGCCGCTGAATATTTTATGGGAACAGAGTGAAAGAGCGAAATCCTCCGGGGTAACAAAGCAGGAAGGCTTATTCACAGGCTGAACTGCGGTATTTTCAAATAAGGAAGCAACAAAATGAGAGCAGAAATAAGCGTTCTCTCGATCTATTTTAACATTTAGAAGTACGCCGATCAGGCCTAAAAGATGGTATTTATAACGTTCCTGATTTTTCATCATCCCTTGGACATGATTGTACATGGCATCGTATTCCGTGGCACTGACACGTAACTGATAAATAGAGCAATTTGCGCTGCTATAGAAAGGGTGAATGAAATTTTCTTGAATCAGACCCGCGACGAATGGATTGTGCATTTTTTTTCTTCCGAAGCTGTACACCTCACGTAGTTCACTATCAAAGGCGATCGAAGCATGGTTCAGATCAGCTTTTGTAAACCACTTAATGAAACCACTGAAGGCTGTACCTGTACCGGTAAGCACAATATAAACATCCTTTTTCGACGTCATGTTCAGAATTCCTTTCCACTTGGAGATATTGGATAATGAATGAAAATTTTACTTGAGTAACTCCATCTTACTTTATATTCGAGCATAGTAAAACAAACTTTAGTCGCAATAGAAAACTAGACCATAGGCTAAGTAAAAACCCGTCTCATGACATAGTTACTTTTGCGTATATAAATGCGTAGATATTGCAAAACATAAGCTGTCAAACAAAGAGTTTTTAAAAACAATTGGAATTGCTTCCACACTAGTGATACAATAAGAGTCAAAATGACATTCTTGAGATTTCAGAGGAGGAACTATTAAATGAGTGAACAAGAACAAGCGATCCAGAAGGAAGAAAACTCAACAGTAGATAACCTGTCGATTACAACAATTCGTACGTTGGCTATTGATGCTATCGAAAAAGCGAATTCCGGCCATCCAGGTATGCCAATGGGTTCTGCACCAATGGGCTACCAACTGTTTGCAAAAACAATGAATCATAACCCTGATCATCCAACATGGGTAAACCGCGATCGTTTTGTATTGTCCGCTGGACATGGTTCCATGCTTCTGTACAGCTTGCTGCACCTTAGCGGCTATGATCTTCCTATGGAAGAATTGAAACAATTCCGTCAATGGGGTAGCTTGACTCCTGGTCACCCGGAAGTTGGTCACACAGCTGGTGTTGATGCAACTACAGGTCCGCTTGGACAAGGTATTGGTATGGCCGTTGGTATGGCTATGGCCGAAGCTCAATTGGGCGCAACCTACAACAAAGAAGGACATAACATAGTTGACCACTATACTTATGCTATTTGTGGTGATGGTGACCTTATGGAAGGGATCTCTTCTGAGTCCGCTTCTCTTGCTGGTCATTTGAAACTCGGAAAATTGGTTGTATTGTATGATTCAAATGATATTTCCCTTGATGGTAAATTGAATCTTTCTTTCTCCGAAAATGTAGCTCAACGTTTTGATGCTTATGGTTGGCAAGTTCTGCGCGTAGAAGACGGAAATGACCTTCCGGCTATTGAAAAAGCTATTGCTGAGGCGCAAGCTGAGACTAGCAAACCGACTTTGATCGAAGTGAAGACAGTTATTGGTTATGGTAGCCCTAACAAACAAGGTAAAGGCGGCCATGGCGGTACTCACGGTTCCCCACTTGGAGCAGAAGAAGCTAAGCTGACCAAAGATTTCTACAAATGGGTATACGAAGAAGATTTCTATGTGCCTGATGAAGTTCGTGCACATTTTGCAGAAGTGAAGAAAAACGGAATCGCAGCTAACAAAGCTTGGGACGACAAATTTGCGGCTTACAAAAAAGCATATCCAGAGCTAGCTGCACAATTCGAAACAGTAATCAATGGCGATCTTCCAGAAGGCTGGGATGCTAACCTTCCAACTTACACTACTGAAGATAAAGCAGTATCGACTCGTGTCGCTTCCGGTAGTGCGCTTAACGGTCTGACTGCTGGCGTTCCTCAGCTAGTGGGTGGTTCCGCTGACTTGGAAAGCTCCACTATGACGCATTTGAATGGTTTGACATCTTTCACACCAGAATCTTATGATGGCCGCAACATTTATTTCGGCGTACGTGAGTTTGGTATGGCTGCTGCAATGAACGGTATTGCTCTACACACTGGTCTTAAAGTATTCGGAGGAACATTCTTCGTATTCACAGACTACCTGCGTCCAGCAATTCGTTTGGCATCGATCATGAAATTGCCAGTAACCTATGTACTGACACATGACAGTATTGCAGTTGGTGAAGATGGTCCTACGCATGAACCAATCGAACAATTGGCTTCCTTGCGTATCATCCCAGGTCTGACTGTTATTCGTCCGGCTGATGCTAACGAAACTTCTGCAGCATGGGCTTATGCTATGGAAAACAAAGAGAATCCGGTTGCTTTGGTTCTGACTCGTCAAAACTTGCCAATTCTTGCTGGAACCGTAGATGGCGTTCGTGAAAACATCAAACGTGGTGGTTATGTTGTCTCTGATTCCAAAAATGGCACTCCACAAGCACAACTTATCGCAACTGGTTCTGAAGTACAGTTGGCAGTTAAAGCGCAAGCTGCTTTGGCAGAAGAAGGCATCGATGTTCGTGTAATCAGCTTGCCAAGCTGGGATCTGTTCGAAAAACAAGACAAAGAATATCGTGATTCCGTAATTCTTCCAGGAGTCAAAGCCCGTCTTGCTATCGAAATGGCACAAACCTTCGGATGGGAACGTTACACTGGTGACCAAGGCGATATCCTAGGCATCACTACTTTCGGAGCTTCCGCGCCTGGCGATAGAGTTATGAAAGAATACGGCTTTACTGTAGAGAATGTAGTTAGCCGTGTGAAAGCACTTCTGTAATTAACTGAATAATCATTAGGGGGAGAACAAGTAATGAGTCAGTTTAACAACGCAACGATCGAAAAAGCAGCCAATGTATATTATGGCGGACAAGTAACCAGCCGTACGGTAATTTTGCAAGATGGATCTAAGGTGACACTGGGCATCATGTTGCCGGGTGTGTATGAATTTGGTACAGATGGTCCTGAAATTATGGAGATTCTGTCCGGCGATCTTAAAGTGCTGCTTCCCGGCACTGAGGTATGGCAGGAGATTAAGGGAGCATCAACGTTCAATGTTCCTGGCAACTCTAAATTTGCGTTGGAAGTATTTGAAGTAACTGATTATTGCTGTTCTTACCCGGTTCTATAGAAAACAGACTTTTCTAAGGGCTGTCCTATAAGTAGCTTTTTTCTATGAGTGAGACGACCCGGATTCAATTTAAAAATCGTAAAAGTCAGCAAGGCAGCGGTTCTCCTGTTATTGGAGGATCGCTGCTTTTTGTGTTGTTGGTTGGTGATATTGCTTGATGTTCAATTATGTATTCATCATTCTATTTTGAGGCTTAAGGACTCAAATGACGTTAGGGCTGAATCGGATCATCACCAAATTAGCACTGAGTCATAACCATCCCCACCGCGTACGGACCCAGATGACGTTAGCGCTGGATTCAACACCAATTTAGTATCGGGTCACCACCAATCCTACCGCTGTAGCACCTGGTCACCACTAATCCTACTGCTGTAGCACTTGGTCACCACCAAACCTACCGCTGAAGCACCCGGTCACCACCAATCCTACTGCTATAGCACCCGGTTACCACCAATCCTACTGCTTAAGGACCCAGATGACGCTATTAGCAAAATTATAGCCTTTTGAGCAGGTTTTCGGACACCAGTGCAGCTATTCCATGGAAATAGCCTCATAATTGGCGCTTTTTATGCCAATAGCGACTATGGAGTCCGATAGCATGCGAAATATGAGATTATGCTGCAAATAAGGTCAGCTGAGTCCGATGGCGCTGTGTCATCACCAACTTGGGCACCTGGTTAGCGCCAACCCACTGCGTACGGACCCAGATGGTGTTAACACTAGATCAACACCAATGTAGTACCGGATCAACACCAATCCTACCGCTGTAGCACCCGGTCAACACCAATCCTACTGCTGTAGCACCCGGTCACCACTAATCCTACCGCGTACGGACCCAGATGACGCTATTAGCAAATTTATAGCCTTTTGAGCAGGTTTTCGGACACCAGTGCAGCTATTTCATAGAAACAGGCTCATAATTGGCGCTTTTTATGCCAATAGCGACTATGGAGTCCGATAGCATACCAAATGTGAGATTATGCTACAAATAAGGTCAGCTGAGTCCGATGGCGCTGTGTCATCACCAACTTGGGCACCCGGTTAGCGCCAACCCACTGCGTAAGGACCCAGATGGCGTTAACACTAGATCAACACCAATGTAGTACCGGGTCACCACCAATTCTACCGCTTAAGGACCCAGCTGACGCTATTAGCAAATTTATAGCCTTTTGAGCAGGTTTTCGGACACCAGTGCAGCTATTCCATAGAAACAGGCTCATAATTGGCCTTTTTCATGCCAATAGTGACTATGGAGTCCGATAGCATGCCAAATGTGGGATTATACTGCGAATAAGGTCAGCTGAGTCCAATAGAGATAGCTGTGTACCGCAGAGGTTACTTAGTTAAAGGAGCTTAAGGTTTGGAGCGAGGGAGAGGTTCCAGAAAATACGGGATATACCGTAGTCATCAAGCGATCATCTTGGTAACCAATTTGCAACTAAACAGCAGCTCACCCAGTGACTCCTCCAGTAACTAAGCAGCAACTAAACAGCAGCTCACCCAGTGACTATCCAACAATTTCTCCAGTATCTATCCAACAATTCAGCGCTCCTTCAGTAACTTTTCTGAAATTATCTAACAACTCATCCAGTAACTTCTCCAGCACTTACCCAACAATTCAGCACTCCCTCAGTAACTTTTAAGCGACTATTTAGCAACTCATCAGTAACTCCACCAGCACCAATCCACCGTTTCATCACTAATACAGTAACTTTTGCGACAAACCAGTACTTCGCGACCTTCTTAGTAACTATCCCACCAACACCACCACAACGTTCTGAGTAACTCCACAGCAACCAATATTTTCTTGCACTACAACTGTTAATTTGGTATTATAATTATACAAACAAACGTTCGCATAATTGGTTCGACAATGGGATTGTCCATAAAGAAAAGACCGCATCGCAATATCATGTGCGAGGCGGTCGTAAATGTTCTTATGAAGTAGGTTTTGAGCTCTTGGATTTATTTATTGGATACATTTGCACCCATCTTTTGGCCGATCCACTCTTCGTAACATTTCACTACGGCAGAGAGATCTTCTTCACCATAACCTTGGGTGAATCCAGCTTGGAACATGCTTTTAGCCAAGCCCAGCATAGGAGAAGGAACGCCTGTTGAATCGCTATGGGCAGAGGCAAGCTTCAAATCCTTAAGCATTAGAGCGAGGGAGAATTGATTGCTGAAATCATCTTCTATGATTTTACGGCCTTTAAGCTCAGCTTGTTTGCTGCCCGCAGAACCAAGTTGTACTAGTTCCAGGAACTTGTCTGCTGGTACGCCTGATTTAACGGCAATGGCGAACCCTTCGGCTAGGGCAACATTATGAATACCTACCATAGCATTGTGAGCCAGCTTGGCCACAGCGCCGCTGCCGTTCTCACCCATATGTAGCAGCTTCTTACCCAAAGTATCAAAGATATCACGATGTTGTTCTATGACCTCAGCACTACCGCCGACCATGAACACTAAGGTTCCTTCAATCGCTGCTGGTTTGCTTCCAGTTACTGGCGCGTCTAGGAAATGTCCACCGCGCGCTTCTACAGCAGCGGCAATTTCACGAACTAGTCCTGGTGAAATTGTGCTGGAATCAATAATTAGTCCACCAGGCTTCACAGCATCAAGTATACCATCTTGACCATAAAACACTTCACGAACCGAATCATCATTGCTGATCATGGTAATAATAACATCCTTACCCTCAGCCGCTTCGCGGGGCGTGAGAGCAGTCTGGGCACCTTCTGCTTCAAGAGGTTTACACTTGGCTGCCGTACGGTTGTATACCGTAACCTGAAAGCCGCCATGTAGTAAATTGGAGGCCATAGGCGCACCCATTGTTCCGAGTCCGATAAAACCGATTTGTTTCATTTATATAGCCACCTTCCGTTTTCTTTATTCTATCACGGCACTTTGTCCAGCACCACAGCACACCTATGTCTTTTGATACAGGAAACGCTTCCAAGGAACTTTGGAAAACTTGGTTCTAATGCCCTCTATGTGCCCTAAGACCTTGCCAGTCAAGGCAAATTAAAGTATCCTAATTATAAAGTTGTAACAAACGGTTTTAAATTTAAAGAGATAAAACAGGAGGTTACCATTACCGATGTCTAAGAAGATTAATTTTGACTACACAAAAGCTCTTTCGTTTTTTAACCAACAAGAAATCGACAACCTTGCCGCCCCAGTTAAGCTAGCACACGAACAGTTGCATAACAAAACTGGTGTAGGCTCTGACTACCTTGGATGGATCGATCTGCCGACAGCTTACGATAAGGAAGAATTCGCTCGCATTCAACAAGCTGCTAAGAAGATCCAAAGCGATTCCGAGGTACTGATTGTAATTGGTATCGGAGGTTCTTATCTGGGAGCACGCGCAGCTATTGAGGCGCTATCGCATTCTTTCTACAATAACCTTTCTAAAGATAAACGCAAAACTCCAGAAGTTTATTTCGCTGGTAATAACATTAGCTCTACATACATCACGCATCTGCTTGATCTAGTAGAAGGTAAAGACTTCTCCGTGAACGTAATCTCCAAATCTGGAACTACTACTGAGCCAGCGATTGCTTTCCGCATTTTCCGCGCTGCTCTGGAGAAGAAATACGGCAAGGAAGAAGCTCGTAAACGCATTTACGCTACTACAGACAAGGAAAAAGGTGCCCTTAAGAAATTGGCAACTGAAGAAGGTTATGAATCCTTCATCATTCCAGATGATGTAGGCGGACGTTACTCCGTATTGACACCTGTAGGCTTGCTGCCGATTGCTGTAGCTGGCATTAACATTGAAGAAATGATGCAAGGTGCTGCTGCCGCTGCGGATGAGTTCAACAATCCAGATGTAGCTACTAACCAAGCTTATCAATATGCTGCAGTTCGTAACGCTCTATACCGTAAAGGTAAAACAACTGAAATCCTCGTCAACTATGAACCTTCCTTACACTTTGTATCTGAGTGGTGGAAACAATTGTTTGGCGAAAGTGAAGGTAAGGACTTCAAAGGAATTTATCCTTCTTCCGTTGATTTCTCCACAGATCTACACTCCATGGGTCAATTTATCCAAGAAGGTAACCGCAACATTTTTGAAACGGTTATCCAAGTAGATCAAGTAGCTCATCATGTTACGATTGAGAATGATCCGGATGATCTGGACGGCTTGAACTTCTTAACAGGAAAGACTATGGATTTCGTGAATAAGAAAGCTTTCCAAGGTACAATGCTTGCACATACAGATGGTCAAGTACCTAACCTTATCGTTACTATTCCTGATCAAACACCATACACCTTTGGATATTTGGTGTACTTCTTTGAAAAAGCCTGCGGTATCAGCGGATACTTGCTCGGTGTTAACCCATTTGACCAACCAGGCGTAGAAGCATACAAGAAAAACATGTTCGCATTGCTTGGCAAACCAGGTTACGAAAAAGAAAAAGCAGAGCTGGAAGCAAGACTTACTGAATAGTATTGCAGTAGGTTTTACAATGGCTATTAATCACAGAACATTCATACTAATGTAAGTCACCAGGAGCAGTCCATAGGTAATCCAATACCGGGACTGCTCCTGACATTATATGAAGACATCATATGTAAATAAGGACTGGAATAATTATGTTAGAACAATATCAAACGGTCCGCTCTTCCGGCTCAAAGGAAGTTGTGATCCGTAAATCCCGTTTCATTGGTCATGTTATGCCAGTGGAGAATGAAGAAGAAGCTTTGTTGTTTATCGAGGACATCAAGAAGAAACATTGGAACGCAACGCATAACTGTTCTGCTTATGTGATTGGGGAGAGAGACGAAATCCAGAGGCAATCGGACGACGGGGAGCCGAGTGGGACAGCCGGCAAACCGATTTTGGAAGTAATCCGCAATCAGGGAGTTAAAAATGTCGCAATCGTAGTTACCCGTTATTTCGGAGGCATTATGCTGGGTGCCGGTGGGCTGATTAGAGCTTATACGGATGGAGCAGTGCTTGCGCTTGAAGCAGGAGAAGTAATCACCCGTGTACTGAGACGAGAGGTATTCGTAGAGATCGAGTACACTTGGCTGGGCAAGGTTGAGAACGAACTTCGAGGAAGAGGGATTCAGACTGGCGAGACTTTGTTCACCGACAAAGTAACGTTGTTATGTTTGCCGCGAAATGATGAGGGTGAGACTTTTATGGCATGGATAACAGATCTAACCCAAGGGCAAGCCCTGATAACAGAAGGGCGGCGGATTTACTACAGCGAAGGGGATTAGTATATGGCAAGGAGAGCAGTGGAGCAGGAGTTGTCGAGGGAAAGGATTCTAGAGGCCGCTAGGCATCTGTTTATAACCAAAGGGTATCGGGCAATTTCAATGCGAAGTATTGGTCAGCATTTGGGATATAGCCACGGCTCTCTCTATTATCATTTCAAGGAAAAGGCGGAGTTGTTCTACGCTATTGTTGTAGAGGATTTTAATCATGTGGCTGCTTTACTCAGTCAAGTGATGAATAAACCGCCTGAAGAAGGAATGACAAGGGTAGAACAGCTGATTATGGAATTTATTAGATTTGGAATAGATCATCCCTATCAATATGAAATTATGTTCATGATTCGCGATGAGGAATTGCTAGCTTATTGTAGAGCAGAACAGGGACGATGTTTTGATTTATTCTCAAGTATTGTGCGCCGTCATATGAAGGAAGAGGGATATGTGTCTGAGGACTGGCAGAATGTGCCGTTGACAATGTTCTTGTCTGCACACGGATTTATTTCTTATTATATCCAGGATAAAGTATCGTTTGACGATGTGAAAGAGGCAGCGTTAGCTCATATAAAGGTTTTATGTCGCAGCCTTTAAAATGCTGTTTTTTTTATAGATCTTCACTTTAAAGCTGTGCATTGGTATAACACTGCTTCTCTGCTTGATGAAAGTATTACTAGACTCTAGTTATAGTCTAAATGGCCGCTCCGCAGCGATAACGGAAGCGGCCATTTGTATGTTTATTATCCCTCTACTATTTTTAAGAAACATTGCCGGCGTCTAGGTCCATCGAACTCACAGAAATAAATACCTTGCCAACGACCGAGAATTAATTCACCTTCGTGGATGATCAGGGTCTGGGAAGGCCCGGTAGTAATAGATTTAAGATGAGAGGCAGTATTGCCTTCCTCATGCCGATACTTCGGATGCTCCCAAGGGTAGACCTCATCCAAACGCATCAGAACATCATGCTTCACATCAGGATCTGCATTTTCATTAATAGCAATACCAGCAGTGGTATGAGGACAATAAACTACAATCAATCCGTCTTGAACTCCACTTTTTTTCACATAAGAAATGACTTCCCGAGTAATATCACGTAATTCATCCCGCTTTGTAGTAGTGATCTCCAGAGTATGCAACATAATCAATCCCCTTCCTGTGAGGTGCCATTTTTTAGTGTACCTTTGATACATATATTTTAACCCAAATTCACTTGAAAGTAATTGACGGCGGTGAGAAGGATTTGGTAAAGTAGTAATAATATAAAACCAAGTATATAAATAGGAATAATTAATGAGGATTTTGGTTAGTATACCGACCGGTTATCCGGAGGTGGGAGGGCAAAAATCATTGAATTCGCTGCTTAGACACAAAGGCTGGACTTGGGGTTTCCGAACTACAATTTTGCTCTATTTTGTAGTATTGATCGTGTTGCCCATACTCGGGGTCTATTACAACTCTTTTTCTCTTGGTTTTGGCAATTTTGTGGAAAGCGTCAGCGATCCAATTGCTTGGAAGTCGGTGCTGCTAACCTTAAAGCTGGCGATTTTCGCCACTTTAATTAATGTTTTGTTAGGAACTATGATTGCTTGGGTCCTTATTCGTTATCAATTTGCTGGTAAAGCGCTGCTAAACAGTCTGGTCGATTTACCTTTTGCACTACCAACAGCTGTCGGAGGTTTGATGATTCTACTGCTGCTTGGACCAGGTAGCCTTATCGGCAAAGCAGCTGAGGCACTTGGATTTGAAATTGTTTTTCATCAACCGGCTATCGTAATTGCTATGGTGTTCGTGACGTTTCCATTCGTGATTCGAGCGGTTCAGCCCTTGCTGGAGGAGTTGGATCCATCCGAAGAGGAAGCAGCATATACAATGGGTGCCAAGGGGGCAAGGGTATTCTGGCAAGTTATTCTTCCATCAATGGCGCCTGGGATGATCAGTGGTGGGATGCTCGCATTTTCAAGAGCACTTGCGGAATTTGGTGCAGTGGTACTCGTCGCAGGTAATATTCCGGGCCGTACGCTTGTATCTTCTGTTTTTATTTTTGGTGAAGTTGAAAGTGATAATCCGGTCTCCGCCGCTGCGGTTTCTGTTATTCTCTTGACCTTATCCTTTCTCATTCTTTGGCTGATTAATATGCTGCAGATGCGGGGGAGACGCTCATGAGGAAATTATGGATTGCTCTTACTTATTTAGTGTTTTTTCTGCTCATTGCTGCTCCATTAGGAAAAATGGCTATCGGTGCTTTTAGTGAAGGATTTGGTGGTTTCTGGAATGCTCTGACTAGGCCCGAAGCGCTGCATGCGCTCATGATGACTGGGCTTGTTGTGATAGTAGTTACGTTATTAAATACATTGTTCGGTATTATGATGGCTCTGTATCTTGTTCGGGCGAACTGGATCGGCAAGCGTCTAAAAGGATTATTGAACAGTATTGTGGATTTGCCTTACGCGGTATCCCCTGTAATCGGAGGATTGATGATTGTCCTGTTGCTGGGTCCCGATAGTACCTTGGGAGCGATTTTTGAGGGGATTGGACTAAAGATCGTTTATGCGATTCCCGGGATGATCATTGCCACTTTATTTGTTACCTTTCCTTTAATGGTGCGTGAGGTTATGCCGGTGCTTCAGGAGATTGGTTCACAGCAGGAGGAAGCGGCTTCGACATTGGGTGCTCGTAGCTGGACTATTTTTTGGAAGGTAACTTGGCCTTCGATTCGTTGGGCGGTTGTGTATGGTGTCATTCTTACGGTGGCACGTTCACTTGGAGAGTTCGGCGCGGTACTTGTGGTTTCGGGGAACATTATGAACAAAACCCAGACGGCGACAACTTTAGTCTATCAGGATGTTGAGAATTTTAATGTGACGGCTGCTGGAGGAATAGCGCTAGTTCTGGCTGCATTTTCCGCAGGTCTGCTGCTGTTGATGGAATGGACCAAGAGAAGAAAGGAAGTGCAGTAATATGCATGTAGAAGTGCGGGGGTTAAACAAGCATTTTGGAGATTTTCATGCGGTCAAGGACGTCAATTTCACCATTACAAAAGGTCACCTGATTGGATTGCTCGGCCCAAGTGGAGGCGGGAAAACCTCAATTCTACGTATGCTGGCGGGACTGGAGTCACCGGATACCGGAGAGATTATTTTTCATGGTCAGACGGTGAACAATCTTCCTCCTCAAGAACGTGGGATCGGCTTCGTCTTCCAGAACTATGCACTCTTCAAACATATGACTGTATTTGATAATATCGCTTTTGGCTTAAAGGTTAAAAAGGCTAACAAAACAGCTATCCGCGATCGTGTTATGGAACTTGTAGAGCTTACAGGGTTAAAAGGGTTCGAGAAACGTTATCCGCATCAGCTATCAGGGGGACAACGTCAGCGTGTGGCTTTTGCACGTGCGCTTGCGCCTGAACCACAGCTGCTGCTTTTAGATGAACCTTTTGCCGCTATTGATGCGAAGATCCGCCAGGAGCTGCGCGCTTGGCTGCGTGAACTGATTGAGCGTGTAGGTATCACCTCTATTTTTGTAACCCATGACCAAGATGAAGCGATTGAAGTAGCGGATGAAATTATGATCATTAATCAAGGACGTTTGGAACAAAAGGGTACCCCGTGGGATATTTACAAGGAACCCAAAACACCGTTCGTGGCAACATTTATCGGCGAATCTACGCTGATTGAGAACGCTTCTGAGGTTAAAGGCTTTACAGGTGCGGGGGACGGAAAACCTACCAAAGCGCTGATTCGTCCTGAATATATTGAAGTGGGTAACCTGCATGAGTTCAAGATGGCTTCTGCCACGGAAAAAGGTGTTGTGAAACATCTGCATTTCCGCGGCAGCGAATGGCTCGTTGAGGTTGAAGTAAATGGCCACAAGCTGGTCACCTACCGTTCGTTGGAGAAAGAAACCTTGCAGCCGGGTCAGGAAATCTCAGTACTGGTACATCGGGCTTATCTGTTTAATGATGAGCGCAGCTGGATCCAGGAGAACAACCTGAAAGAAGATCCAATGCCGATTTTTATTTAAAAATAAATAAAATGATTTTCAATTTCTTTTGATAGTAGCGAATGTGATTCGCTAGGATTAGAGGAACTGATGTGAAGGCCAGAAGTAATGAAGTGGAAGTTTGGAACTGTAGGAGCGGAGCGACCGCCTTTGTTTCCGGATTTAATCCGCTGAGGATATAAAATTAATAAATCTGGGAACAACAGCGGCCGAAAGTTCAAACATTCCGCGTAATTACGGCAAATACCGAACGTTGGATACTTGAATTTTAAGTTTCAGCCATAGAGCTACTTTCAAGGAAATATTAAAAATCATTACCTCGAAGGATGTGGGCCGCAATGAATGTCAAAAGGAGCAGACAACTGCACGGATGTTTTGCTGCCCTAATGCTGGCCATTCTCACGCTGACAGCAGTCGGTTGCGGGAATGAGAAGGCAGCTACGACGATGGCAGAGCCTTCGAAGCAAGGGGATGTTACGCTGGTAATTGGCGCATACAGTGTGGCTAAGGATGCGATGCAGGATATTTTACCGTTATTTGCTGCCAAGTGGAAGGCGGATACGGGTCAGGATATTAATTTTCAGGAGTCTTATGAGGCTTCAGGGACACAGGCGCGAGCGATTGTAGGTGGATTTGAAGCGGATGTGACGCTGCTAGCCATGGAAGGTGATGTCGAGAAGCTAGTTAAGGCTGGACTCGTAGCGCCGACATGGAAAGAGCAGGGTGAACAAGGCATGGTGACACGTTCAGTAGTAGCACTTGGTACCCGCGAAGGAAATCCCAAAGGCATTCGCGATTTTGCGGACTTAGCCAAGCCGGGGATTAAAGTATTATATCCAAACCCGAAGACCTCTGGTGGTGCGCAATGGGATATCAACGCGATCTATGGGGCTGGTCTGAAGCTGTCAGAGGAGCAGGAGGGGGCAAAGGATCCAGCAGCAGCCAAAGCTTTTTTGGAAAGCATCCATGCCAATGTAGAGTCTCTGGATAAGAGTGGCCGCGCTTCTATGGCAGCCTTCGAGTATGGAGTGGGGGATGTAATTGTCACCTATGAGAATGAACTGCTGGCCCGGATTGCTCAGGGAGTCAAATACGAAGTCATTATTCCTAAAAATACAATTCTGATTGAGAATCCGGCGGCTGTTATAGAGAAATATGCGGATGAGCATGGGACACGCATAGCATCAGAAGCACTGGTTGATTTTTTGATAACCCCACAGGCACAAGAGATCTTTGCAAAATATGGCTTTCGTCCCGTGGATAAACAAGTCTATACTGAGCACAAAAGCGATTACCCTGATCCGGCGGGCCTCTTTGATATTAACTATTTAGGAGGCTGGGATGAGGTGCGAAGTTCACTTTATTCCAAGCGTGGAATTTGGTATCAGGTACTTGCCGGAATATAAGGTAGAGGTATAACAAAAGAGTCATCCCAGCAGTTCTTCTGTGGTGGGGATGGCTTTTTTTGGTGGGTCTCTTTAAGATAGAGAGAGGGTAATTTTGATTTATTACTTCGTTGAAGAGAACCTGAAGGAGAGATAACAGATGGATACGTTGGTGTTTTTGGGTACAGGGGATGCCATGGGGGTTCCTCGGGTATATTGCAGCTGTGAGACCTGTACAGAGGCAAGGGAACAGGGTGAAAATATTCGCCTGCGCTCTTCTGTACTTATAGATAATGGCAGTGACTTTTTAGTGATCGATTGTGGGCCTGACTGGCGGCGTCAGATGGAGGCGCAGGGAGTACGGAATATGCGCAGACTGCTGGTGACACACGCTCATTTTGATCATATTGGTGGGCTGCCGGAATGGGCGGATTCTTGCCGTTGGATGGGATATAAGGGCCAGCTCTATGCACCAGCGGAAGTGATTCCGATTATTGAGCGGCAATACCCGTGGCTGCGCAATCAGATCGAGATGATTCCTTGTGATGAAGGTATAGAGCTAGACGGCTGGACAATAGATACCTGGAAAGTGAACCATGGCAAGAATGGATACTCGTATGCTTTTCGTCTGGAGAAGGAGGGCTATGTATGGGTGTATTGTCCAGATTCCATTTCTCTTGGAGCTGAAGAGACACGCCTGATGCATGGAGCTGACTTGCTGGTATTAGGTACAAGCTTCTATTACGAAGCAGCGGAGTTATCGACTCGTTCTGTATACGATATGACGGAAGCAGCGGAGCTGCTGCAAACTGTGAAGCCTCAAAAGGCAATCTATACCCATATGTCGCATGATGTGGATATGAGAAAATCATATATTTTACCGGAAAATGTTACGCTGGCCGAAACGGGGATGAGAATACCCTTAGGATCTTCGGAAATTAGATGAAATTTAGATAAAAAGAAAACTCCCTTCATTTGCTGGAAGGGAGTTTTCGTGATCCTATTTAAACCTGTTATATTCCGCCTTGTTGAATCCGTTTAATTAACTCTTCAAGCCAATAAATGGAGTGGTCCGCTTTAGTTGAGATATTCACTAAATCAAAAAGGGACATCATTCGGGCAACTTCAGCCTGTTGATGTTCCTTTTGTGATTTCTATTGCATTCAGTATTCAGATCCCGATTTATACTATATAATCAAAAAGCATATCGTATTATTTTTACATATTTAGAATAATTATCATCGCCAGGGGAGGAGTACGAAGTGGCTGACTCCAAGGATCCAATCCTGCTTGATTTTCCCGAGAGTTTTGAAACAGAGAGGCTGCTCATTCGTGCCCCTTTATGGGGAGATGGAGTTAGCATGAATGAGGCTATCCGTGAAAGTATAGATGAATTGAGACCTTGGATGGCTTTTGCTCAAGTAATACCCACATTAGAAGAATCAGAGAAAGTTACTAGAGAAGGCAGACTGGAGTTTCTAAAAAGGGATAAGCTACATATGCGTATTTTTAGAAGGGATACGGAGGGTTTTATCGGCTGCATTAGCCTGCATCATCTAAACTGGGAACTCCGCAATTTTGAGATTGGTTATTGGATCCGGAGCGCCTGTGCAGGCAAAGGATATATGACAGAAGCCGTAAATGGAATCACCAATTTTGCCATACGGGAACTAGAGGCGAATCGTCTCGAAATCTTTTGTAGTGCACGAAATACCAAAAGTGCCGCGGTAGCCGAACGTGCGGGTTTTACACTGGAAGGGATCCTGCGCAGTGCGAGTCTTGGGTATGACGGGGAACGGCATGACAGTAAGGTGTTCGCTAAGGTTAGAGGTATAGAATTTTAAGTGAGAGGGCTGGTTCTTTGAAGCAGAAAGGCGTATTTTCAAGATTAAGTACATATATGTTAAGGCACAAGCTCTTATATACGATTTTATTATTTACGACTTTATTTGGGATTGTTCTGGATTTAACGATTGCTTGGCTGCTCTCAGTAATTACGGATGCTGCGGTTAGACTCGATGTGAAAGCTTTTAAAGGGCTGGTTATTTTCGGATTAATCTACTTATTAGTGAGTGCAATTAATGGTTTCATCGATCGATATCTCAAAAATAAAATCGCAGCTAAGATCAGAAATGAGCTGCGGTTGGATATGATGCGGCATGCCTTAGCTCTTCCTCAGTCTTATTTTGACCGTAATCATTCCGGGGATTTATTGTCCCGCTTTACTAATGATAATCAATCTGTTGGTAATGCTACAGGCGAGGTAATGATTGATCTAATCCGTAACCCTTTACTAGCCCTCGCGGCATTTGGTTATTTGCTCTATATTAACTGGCTACTGGCATTGATCTGTTTTGCAATGGGGCCTTTGATGTTCCTTACGGGAAAAATCTTTGGTTCAGCGATGCGTGAGAACAGTGTGAAGATTCAGACTAATATGAGCAAGATTACTTCCTTTTTACATGACATTCTAGGCAGTAGTATGGTGTTTAAATCCTTTAGCATTGAACGCAGACTAATGAAGCAGTATCAGGAGCATAGTGAGAATATTACTTCTGAAGAATTGAAGCGGGGAAGAATTGAGGGAGCTACTGGCTCATTCTCCTCTTTTTTGGGAAACTTTACGTTTCTTCTGGCGCTGGTCGTGGCTGGTTATTTTGTGGCAAAAGGATCACTTGAGGTCGGTGCGATGATTGCTTTCATCCAGCTCATGAATTATTTAGTGATGCCGTTCTCGTCATTGCCGGGACTGATCAATTCGATGCAGCAATCACTTGGGGCGGCGGGACGGATCTTTGAGGTGTTGGATAGCCCGGTGGAGGTTGAGACCCTTCCAGAAGTGGAGACTAAGCAACCAGAATTTGAGAGTATGGTTATGTCGTCGATCTCTTTCTCGTATCCGGGAGCAGAGAGACAAAGTATAAACAAGATTAGCTTAGAGCTTCAAAAAGGAACCCAGATGGCGGTTGTGGGACCGAGTGGTGGAGGTAAATCTACGCTTTTCAAACTATTGCTGGGATTGTATGAACCCGATGAAGGCGAAGTAATAATCAATGGGCAGCGGATCAACGAGATGAGTCTGGCTAAGCTTAGAAGTTATTTTTCCTATGTGCCGCAAGAGGCAGGTCTTTATACGGGAAGCATTCGTGATAATATCCGGAATGGAAATCCAGAGGCGGATGAGCAAGAAATTCTGGAAGCTTTGCGAAAAGCGAATGCCTATGATTTTGTAATGGAATTGCCTGAGGGACTGGATACTGATATTGGTGAGGAAGGCTCACGACTGTCCGGGGGACAACGTCAGCGGCTTTCCATTGCAAGAGCAATTCTGAGAAACGCTCCTATTCTACTGTTGGATGAAGCTACTGCTGCACTTGACAATGAATCAGAAAAACTGGTACAGCAGGCCATTCGTAAACTAATGGGAGACAAAACTACACTCGTTATCGCGCACCGTTTATCTACGATTCAGAACGCTGATATCATTCTCGTGATGGAGAATGGTGAAATTGTGGAGAGTGGAACGCATGATGTACTGCTTGCTGCTGAAGGAAGATATAATGATTTGTACTATTCTCAGCTAGAGCAGGAAGAAGAGAGTGGAATGGGAACCGAGAAAGTGGAATTAGCTTCTACAGGAGTTTGAGTTTTGGAATAAAAAAGGGTGCAGCAACGTCATGAAATATGGCGTTGCTGCACCCTTTTGCTTAAGGAAGTTTAGTTCACTTTATTAAGAATGAATTTATCAATCGCATATTTCACGCCATCGTCATTGTTGCTTAAGGTCACGAAATCAGCAATTTCTTTCAGAGCAGGAATAGCATTCTCCATAGCGACGCCAAGTCCGGCAGCTTCCAGCATCTCATGGTCGTTCCAAGAATCACCTACAGCGATGGTCTCGGAAAGATCACAGCCGTAATGTTTGGCTAGGAATTCAAGTGCAATGCCCTTGGTTCCTTCATGATGCATGATTTCCAGGAAGTGTGGTTTGGATTTGGTAATATGCACGGAATCGCCAAGCAATTCATGCAGGATTGGAGCCAGCTCATCCAAGAAATCAGGATCATCGATAATTAGCATTTTTGGTGTTTTTTGCGGAACAAGCTTTTCCCAGTCAGGCTCAATAAAATATTGCGTTTTATTCAAGTCCGTATAGTCTTTGATCTTTTGGTTGTCTTCACGGGCATATAGCTTGTCGTCAATGTAAGTTTGCAGATGCAGATTATGCTCCACGCAGTAAGTGAACAGCTTGCGGACTGCATCTTGCGGGACGTAACGCTCATACAGTACTTTTTCATCGAGCAAGTTCTTAACGAGTGCACCCTGGTAAGTAATGATAGGTACGTTTAGTCCAGTTTGACGGGCAATGGCTTGAGCGGAAGCGTAAGCACGGCCTGTAGCAAGGGTTACAACAACACCTGCGGCAACAGCCTCTTCAAGCGCAGTTTGGGTAGCAGGTGTTACTTCCTTGTCATCATTAATCAGAGTGTCATCAATATCAATCGCGATCAATTTGTACATTTGTCTCTCTCCTTATCTCTTTCTAAATAGATGTAATTTGGAAAAATAACTCTTCTTATGTTGATTCTGACCCGGTTCCGGGCTCAGCTCTGCCATAAGCATAGCCCCCAGAATACAACCACAACCGAGCAGAGCGGACAACCCGAGTGTTTCCCCGCCAAAGGCTAAACCCGTCAGAACGGCAAATACCGGTTCTGTGGCATAAATAATGGCTACCCGTGATGGGGTAGTATATTTCTGACAGGCGGTTTGAATCCAGAAGGCAAAAGCGCTGGTTGGCCCGATGGAGATCAGCAGAGCCCAAAGCACATCTGGGTCCTTAATCAGCTCCCTGCTGTGGGCGAGCGGTGTTGCCCCTTCAAAAATAAGCGAGGCAGCAATACTGAACAGCCCAACGAAAGCAAGCTGCAGAGTAGCTAGCGGCAACGCCGGATAATGAGGTGCATAAACGCCAGTATAGGCTACCTGTAACGCAAAAGCTATGGCACACAGAAGAATCAAGGCATCGCCTTTATTCAAGGATAATGCAGAGCCCGTGAAGGTCAACAGATAAAGCCCGATTGCGGCGAGTGCCGCACTGAACCAAGTGTATCGTGAAATCGCATGCTTCAATAGGGCAAGAGACAGAAAGGGAACTAGGACAACCGATAGCCCGGTAATAAAGCCGGTATTAGAGGTTGTTGTATATAGAAGTCCCATCGTCTGAAAGCCATAGCCCATAAACAAAAAAAGGCCAAGCAGCAGAGAATCGCGTACCATGCGGAAACTAAGCTGTTTCCAATCCTTGCGGTAAAAAATAACTGTGATTAGAGCCAGCAACAGGGCAGCGCCCATAAAGCGGATACTATTAAACGCGAGCGGTGGCAACACCTTGACAGCATTTTGTACAATCAGAAAGGTACATCCCCACATCATCGCCACCAATAGCAGGCTAAAATCGGCTATACGGGAACGCTTCACTACTTAGGTCATCCTTTCTTCAGCAGCTGCCGTCTCTATGTAGACGACAAGGTCAAGTTGTCCAAATTGTATCGTATATTCATGGGGAGGACAAGATAGAAATCGCGTAAAGGCTTATATACTAAGCGATTTCAGCGTTTTATGTAGACAAAAAAACCGGGTCTTGATATACTTCGATAACCGCACATTTGTTCTTGTTTTTGCATCTTAGAAAGGAGCGGTTTCACTATGATGGGCAGATCCCATTTAATTATCAGCACCGGGGTTACCCTATCTGTTATGAGTTTGATGGCCCATGAGATTACAATCCCGGTTATTGCTGTCGCCGCATTAAGCTCGCTCCTGCCAGACATTGATGAACCGAATTCGTTACTGGTACGCAAGGCGATTCCTGACTTTCTGCTCAGGGTACTACAGGTTGCTTTGATAGGAGCAGCGATTTATCTTTATTTTGCAGGAATCGTTGAAAGCCCTTGGAATATTGTACTGGCCCTACTTGTGGGGAGTGTGACTTTCCTGCCGGGAAGAAAGCTGCGGCATCTGGTGATGGTACTAATCGCTACTGCGGTATTTGCATACGGAGGGGCATATGACCCTTGGAACTACATAGTAGCTTGTATACTCGTAGTTACATCACTTGTCCCGCATCGTGGATTGACTCATACCTTATATGCTGTTGCAGGCTGGAGCACTTTATTGTATTTTGCTTCATCGGGTATACAGGATGGTGGCAGTCTATGGATAGCAGGTGGCATGTCTTATGCGCTTCATCTATTAGCCGACTCTCTCACCCAAAGGGGAATTACGCCCCTGCCGCCCATTCCATTTAAGCTGCGTCTAAAGCTAATGAGTACAGGCACGAAAAAAGGTGGAGCTGTAGAGAATGTTTTTATCCTGCTGACACTAGCCCTAGTTGTATATGTATTTATACTTTCTCCTTGAGATTTACGGATATGAAGCACATAATGAATTACCGCTAGAACACACAGGAGGCGGCTGTTATGCGGGGGGATTCCTTAGTGAAGTGGTTTGGAAGATTGCAGATTCGTAATAAAATTATCCTTATTTTTATACCGTTGATCATTTTTCCATTGCTTGCTTTAGGCTTGCTCTCAGGGCAGATGTTCAGCCGTTCGATGATCGAAAAGGCTAAGTACAATTTTAAAGATGAATCCAAGCTCATCATGCAGCAAATAGATACGATTGTAAAAAATACGGAGAGTAGTGCTAACATTATAACTACCGACATCCATCGGATGTATGCTGAACGTCCGTTGTTATCCTCGACAGTGGAGCAGACGCGGTTTCGCAATTTAATGCAGAGCCAGCTTTCTATCGATCTGATTATTTTTCCGGATGTCGATTCTGCTGTGTTTGTGGATACGGAAGGCCAGATTTATTCCTCTTACGCCTACGGTAATCCTAACGAGCAGAAGGTATTCACCAGCGATATGCTGGAGAAGGCTAAAGAAAAAGGCAGCTACGGAGTTAACCGTTGGCTTCCCATGGAGCAGAGAGATTATCTGGTTAGTGATCCGGCAGTTCCGGTGCTCACACTAAGTAAAGTCGTGTACAATCTTAAAACGGGCAACCTAATAGGTACATTATTTGTGAACGTAAAAGAAGATGCTCTCTCTGCTTTTCTGGAAACCGCTAGAGAAACCTCTTCGGACAAGAAATATTTTATAGTAGACGGAACGCAAAGGACCGTGTCTACACCTGATAAATCAAAGCTTCTACTGAAGCCTGAGGACAGACTGAACGGCAGTCTTAGGAAGACGGGAAGCTCTGTCTCGGAAATTATCGGCAGGGGGAGCGGGCGAGAGCTGGTCACAGTGACGTATTATGATAAGCTGAATTGGAAGCTTGTGAATACCATTTCGCTGCAAAAGTTAACCGCTGATATTCATCGCAATATAACGTTAACTATATTCGTGGGAATTGGATGCCTGTTACTGTCTCTGCTGCTTGCAGGAAAGCTGTCACAGATTATCGTAAATCCGCTTCTTCAGGTGACGAAGGCGATGCGTAAAGTAAGGGAAGGCGATCTGAATGTCACCTCACCAGTGACTACAGAGGATGAGACGGGGTTGATCTCCACCGTATTCAATTCCATGGTTGGTCGTATCCAGGAGCTGATGCGGACGATTACGAACGAACAAGGCCGGAAACGTGAATATGAACTAGCTCTGATTCATGCCCAGATTAAACCACATTTTCTGTACAACACACTGGATACGATTTATGTACTCAACGATTTGGAGCTTAATGAAGCAGCTCGGGATACGACCAAGGCACTGGCAGACTTCTATCGGGTTGTTCTTAGCAAAGGAAACGAGGTTATTCCACTGTCCGAGGAAGTATCAAATGCAGCTGATTATTTGGCTATTATGCAGGTTCGCAACCCCGACGTATTACGTTACGAGATTAATATCCCGAAATCTCTCGAAGGAGTTAAGGTACCCAAATTGTCCCTACAGCCACTCATAGAGAATGCAATCTACCATGGATTAAAAACAAAGGGTAGTCAGGGGCTTATCTCAATAGAGGCTTATACACACGGAAGAGAAGTTATCATTACCGTGGAGGATAACGGTGTTGGCATGTCCGAGGAGCAGGTGTCCCGGATTGTAGAATACCGCTCACGAGAAGGAAAACCGGCATCCATTGGCATTTACAGCGTTCATGAACGGATTAAGCTGTATTTTGGAGAACCATATGGCCTATCGGTGGAAAGTAGACTGGGAAAGGGTACTGTTATGAAAATGACGATTCCCGGAACGGAAGTGCAGGGGGGCAGCATAGATGTATAAAGTGATGGTTGTAGATGACGAGCCGCTGTTTCGTTATTATATGCGGACCAAGCTGGATTGGAGTAAATATGATTTCAGTGTCTGTGGTGAAGCGTCAAATGGCAGAGAAGCGCTGGAAGAAGCGGAACGGACGAAACCTGATTTGGCTTTAGTGGACATTAGCATGCCCTATATGGACGGTATGGAGCTGGTTACCCGGTTACAGGCCAATGCTCCTGATATGCTGATTGTTTTTGTAACAGGGCACAATGAATTTGATTATGCGCAAAAAGCGATTCGCTTAGGTGTACAAGATTATTTATTGAAACCGTTTAACCAGCAAGAGTTTAACGAGATGATGATCAAGGTGAAGCAGCGCCTTCAGTCACATAAAATAGGTGCACGCAAAGCTGGTAAGCCGGAAATAATTGCAGAAGGGACGGCTTCTAGTAAGCTCTTTCCACTCCAAATGGACGAGCAGAATTCCTCTGAAGGGATAGAGGAGTTCTCCTTTCCATCCAAAGAAATCACTCATCTTGGAATTCAGGATGCCATGCTGATGGCGTTAAAGATGGGGGATGGCGATGCAGCGGCGAAGGACATAAGCAAATTAATTGAGATTCTACGACGCCAGAAAGGGGGAGGCAGCTATTCCTTTACTCTTTTAATGAGTATAGTATCTCTTTGCCTTGCCTATGCTGGAGAAAGAGGGATCAATCCGGAAAGTCTCTGGAAACCAGCAGGTTCATCAGAGCAGCGGCTACGGGAGATGGATAACTGGGATGAGACCGAAAGCTGGATAAAAGGCTTGTACAGTAAAGTCATTGATCAAGGTCGTGAGCACCGCCCCTCTAAGTCGTACAATTTATTCATTGCCGCCAAAGAGTACATCCGGGAGCATTATTCCGATTGTGAGCTGACGGTTGACCAGGTAGCGAATGGCGTATATGTAGATACCAGCTATTTACGGAAGGTTTTTCGAAAAGAAGGTGGAATCTCTGTACTTGATTTCATTACCTATACTCGTATGAAGCAGGCCAAGGAACTGCTTGCTGGAGGAAATGTGAGACTGTCTGAAATCGCCGGTAAAGTGGGCTATAATGATCCGAATTATTTCAGTAAATGCTTTAAAAAACACTATGGCATGCCGCCGTCTGAATTTGAGCAGCTGGCTGCCCGTTCCCGCCATATTGGCGTTAATAATGAAATTTAATAAACAAATTTGGTGGCGGCTCTCTGGTGAGGCCGCTTTCATTTTGTCCTGTTTATTACCGATTGTGCCCGATATGGCTCTTTTTGGGTCTTCAAGGCTCAAATATAATAGAAACAGGACGATGAAAACGCTAACAAATAGCGGTTTCAACTAGCTCCACTAAATAGAGCATCAGAAAGGGGATTCATTATGAGCAACAAGCTATTCAGAACACTGGGGGTTGCAACCGTTTTATCCTTAGCTTTCTCACTTACAGCCTGTGGTGGTAACAATGCCGGAAACGGTGGTTCAACCTCTGAAGATTCCAATACGACCGCTGGGAACACCGATAAGAAAATTCAAATAAAAATTTATGCACAGCATTTTGACGAAGATACTTCAAAGCCATTTGATTATGCCGTAGAGGAATTAAAAAAGGAAATGCCGGAGGTGGAGATTGTACTGGATGAGGCTGTTCAAGACGGCTACCAGAAGCTGAAAACATATGCCGCGACTGGGAACATGCCGGATATTTATGAAACAGACTGGCCTACGCTGCAAACCTTCGCCAAATCTAAAAATGTCGAGCTGCTTGATGACTACCAAGCCACCAAAGATTTCAAAGCGAATCTAAACACAGGGAATGAGTCCCGTCTAATTGCCCCAGACGGTCATGTATACGCATTCCCATATACGGGAATTGAATTCCAAATGTTGTTTTACAACAAGGATATCTTTAAAGAGGTAGGCATCGAGATGCCGATCAAGACGATCGATCAGCTGGCTGAAGCGGCTAAGAAGCTTTCTACAGCAGGGTATACACCGCTCTCAATTTTCGCGAAGGAGAAATGGATCACTACTTCTTTTTATAGCGGACTTGTGACTCGTGAGGAGACGAAAGGGTTTGGCCCACTCGAAACGAAGGGAACGACAACATTGCCTTCGCCTTATGTAACAGCAGCAGAACAAATGAAGAAGCTGGAAGAAGCAGGCTTGTTCGACGTCAATGCTACGAATACCAATTATGATCAAGCTTCATCTTTGTTCTACCAAGGAAAAGCTGGCATGTTCGTCAACGGTCAGTGGGAAATCTACAGCAGTGCTGAGAAGCTTGGGGATAAAGTGGATTGGATGTACTGGCCAGCTAAGGACGAAGCGACTTATGAGAACAACAAAATGTACATTAACGGTGCAGGAGGTCCTGGTGGCTTTGCCGTTTCTCCTAGCAGCAAGAATGTTGAGACCGCAGTGAAAGTAGCTAGTTTTATCGCACAAAAATATAGCGAATACAAATATACACAGCTGGGTAGCCCGATCGTAGCGACTAAAGTGGATAAAGAAATGACCGGTGAAGTGCCTGCCATGATGAAAAGAATCGCTGAAGAAGTGCTGCCAAACGTGAAGGGTTACGCCAATGCGGTAAGCAGTGTTCAAATTAAAAATGCACTGGACGACAATACACAAAATATGTTGATCGAAGGATTCTCGGCTAAGCAGTTCACGGATAACATGAACCGAGTGCTGAACAAAGAAAATAAATAATTAGAGAAATAAAATAAATAAAAATTGGTCCATGCCCTGCAGCTCACCCGGATCGAGCCCTTATATCGGGTGAGCAGCTTGGCAAGGAAGGAGTGGAATCTTACCGCATGCATAAATACTTAGGTAATAAGAAAGCCATAATGCTGTTTCTGCTTCCCGCTCTGTTGATTTATAGCGTAGTGATTATCTATCCGGTGCTTCAATCCTTTTATCGTAGCTTTTTCGAGTGGGACGGGCTCAGTACGGCTACTTTTAACGGATTGTCCAACTATGTAGAGATGTTTGATGATCCATTGCTTTTGACATCCCTTCGTAACGGCCTTATTTTTGCACTGGTGCTCGCTGTATTTCAGATCGGATTGGGAACCATTCTTGCGCTTGCCTGTGCCGATCCGCGAATCAAAGGGCGTAAGTTATTGAAAACAGCTTATTTTATCCCCGTAGTTCTGTCGGTTACGGTTGTTTGTCAGCTATGGATTGCCATCTACGATCCGAATAACGGATTGATCAATAGGCTTTTTGAAATTTTGCATATTCCTTATCAACAAAACTGGCTCACTTCTCCAACCACATCCATAATTGCGATTGCCTTTGTTAATGCCTGGCAGTTCATGGGTTACCAGTTCAGTCTTTTATATGCGGGGGTTAAATCTGTCCCTGAGCAGTACATGGAAGCTGCCACGATTGACGGTTGCTCCAAATGGATGGCGCATCGTAAGGTGACGATTCCAATGATGAAGGAGACGTTCAAATTCTGTCTGATCATTGCCATTACTTCAGGAATCGGTGCTTTTGTACAAATGTTGATTATGACTAACGGCGGACCGGGAACGAGCAACTATACGCTTACCTTTATGATTTATCGTTATGCTTTCTTGGAAAGCAACTACGGCTATGCCTGTGCGGTATCGGTTGTGCTTGTCCTTCTGTCGCTTCTGGCCACCATTATTATCAACAAGACATTTGACCGAAATGAAGCATAAGGCAGTACGCCGGAAAGGAAAAGGAACGTTATGAAAAAAGTGAGAGCATTGCTCATACAGCTTCCCTTATGGATTTATTTTATCATTTCCATCTATCCGCTATTATGGATGATTTCTTATTCTCTGAAAAATAATGACGAGATTTTTGTCACCAACCCTTTCGGATTTCCGACTAATTTCCGGATTGAAAACTATGTGGCCGCTTGGTCACAGTTCAATATACCGCGATATTTTACGAATAGCTTGGTAGTCTCTACGATTTCAACGCTACTTATTATCATATTATCGCTGATGTTCTCATTCGCAATTTCCCGGCTGCGGTGGAGATTCCGTGAAGGGGTCAGATTGTATATGACGATCGGAATGTTCATGCCGCTGCAGGTAATTATGATTCCACTTGCTATACTCGTGCGGGACTTACATCTGACTAATACCTACGGTGGGCTGATTGTTCCTTATGTCGCCATTGGATTGCCGTTCTCTTGTCTGGTATTCTACGGCTTTATGAAGGGTATTCCTGGGGAGCTGGAGGAATCCGCTTGTATGGACGGCGCGAATGTATACCGGATGTTTCTGCAGATTATTGTGCCGGTTGTAACGCCAGCTGTCGCAACAGTAGCCATTTTTCAATTCCTGAACAACTGGAATGAATTTTTGCTGGCTTATATTCTGATCTCTGATGAGGGGATGAAAACACTGCCGCTGGGTCTATTGTTCTTCCAAGGCCAATACAGCACAGACTGGGGTGGCATGGGGGCGGTTATGACGATGGCGAGTCTGCCAATGGTTATTGTCTATTTGTTCTTTAGTGAGCAGGTAGAACGGGCTATGACAGTTGGATCTGCTGTAAAAGGATAAAGCGAAGAGTATTAATTCATGCAAAAGAGGACTTCTGGCGAATGCGCAGGAGTCCTCTTTTTGATTCAAATCATGACCAGTGAATTCATCCTATTCCTCTAGGAAGACCAATCCGATAAAATCCTCCGGCTCAATACGACCGAAATAATGCTTCAAATCGAGATCAGCTAATGCTTCTCTAACCTCAGCCTCGTCATAACGTTTGCCACGAAGTGCATTTTCAACATCTACTACGTCACCGACTCCGAAGAAGTCACCATAGATTTTGATGTCTTTAATGAGGGAATCTTCAATATCCATCCGAATATCAATAATTCCGGCAGGGAATTTGCGCGTGTGTTTAACGTTGCTTTTTGGTGACAGACCGTAGTTCCAGTCCCAGTTCTGGTAGTGCTCCTTGGAGATCTCATTAATTTTGTCCCAGTCGGCTTGTTGCAGCTTGTACTGAGGAACCTCCGAAGGATCCATACCAAAGATCGAACGCAGCAGGCCGGCGCGGAACTCCTCGATCGTCATATCCGTACCCAGCAGCTCTTTGATATTCGCTACACGGCTGCGTACGGATTTGGTGCTCTTTGATTTAAACTTCTCTGGATTCACTTTTAGAGAGGCTTGTACATCATCTAAATTAAGATTGAACATCAAGGTACCATGGCTGAACATACGTCCGCGTGTGGAGAACTGAGCGTTACCGGAAATCTTTTGCTCACCAACTTGCAGATCATTCCGTCCGCTTAGCTCGGCGTTAACACCCATGCTTTGCAGGTAATCGATGACCGGTTGGGTAAATTTCAAAAAGTTATGAAAGGATTGGCCGTCATCCTTGGTAATAAAGCTGAAGTTCAAATTTCCAAGATCGTGATAAACAGCTCCACCGCCGGATAGACGACGTACGACCTGAATATTATTATCTTTTACATACTCTTGGTTAATTTCTTCGATAGTATTCTGGTGTTTCCCTATGATGATGGATGGGCTGTTGATATAAAAAAGCAGGTAACTCTCGTCCATCGGCAAGTGCTTCAGCGCATATTCCTCAATCGCCAAATTGATGGATGCGTCAGTAATCCCTGTGTTATCAATAAAAAGCATAGTGAATTCCTCCGTCGCAGCAAAATTGATTACAACTTTCATTCTAAACCAAAAGCGGTTTTTTAACAAAAGAGATCACATTGTTGAGATTCATGTCGGTTTGAGGGAAGCGGGAGATTTAGCTGATTCCTTCTGCGAAAGCATTGACGTTCTTCCGGCAAAGAGGCAATAATGGTGGCAATGACATACATATCGTGCTAGAGAAAGTAGATAGAGGGAGTGTAATTATGCTTGAAAAATATGGCCATGGCGGTGATTTGCTGACGGCAGCGGAGCTCTATGGGGAAGCTGGAGGCACATTTCTCGACTATAGTGCCAACATCAATCCGCTCGGTCCCCCACCGCAAGTTTTGGAGCTGCTCAGAACAGCACTGTCAACGGTGGTGGCATATCCGGACCCTGGACACCGACGCTTTAAACGCCTACTGGCGGAAAATCTTGGCGTAGATAATAACTGGTTAACCGTGGGCAACGGAGCAGCGGAATCTATGGCTTTGCTACTGCTGGCGATAGCTCCACAAAAGGTTGGCATCGTGGAGCCTTGTTTCTCTGAGTATCGGCAGCTTTCCGTACAATTTGGCGCTGAAGTATTATCGGTTCAGGGGACAAGGGAACAGCATTTTCGCGCTGGAGTGGAGGAGATTGCCGGGCTGTTGGAACAGGTGGAACTGTTATTTCTCGGACAGCCGAATAATCCCAATGGCGTTCAGTATGCTGTGGAGGAACTGCGCTTGTTAGCGCAGAAGGCTGAATGCTGCGGGACTTATTTGGCTGTGGATGAAGCTTTTATTGACTTTATCCCGGAGTCAGAGCGAAATACACTCCTGCCGGAGCTGGAGCGGTTTCCGCATACGGTTCTGGTGCGGTCGATGACGAAGTTTTATGCGATTCCCGGCTTGCGTCTCGGGTTTGCGATTTCACATCCGAAGCTGGCGAAGGCGATGAGCGGAAAGCAGGTCACCTGGAGTGTGAACGGCTTGGCGCTGCTGGCAGGGGAAGCCTGCCTTACAAGTGGACGTGACTATGAACAGCGCACGCGTGAGCTTATTGCAGCAGAACGCGAAAAACTGCGGCAGGGTCTTATGCAGCTGGGCTGCGATGTCCCACCGGGAGAAGCCAACTTTCTGCTCTGTGGCTTGCCATCACCGTGGAGCGCGGCTGAGTTTCAGACTAGGCTTGGCCGCGTAGGTATACTAGTGCGCAGCTGCGCTATGTATGCAGGGTTAGGAGCTGAGCATATTCGAGTTGCCGTTAAGGGACATGAGGATAATGCCCGCCTTTTGCTGCAGATGGCGGAGATTCTAGCGACTAAGTGACAGGTGGATGTAGTCTTTAATGACTCTATGTGCGGAGCGAGCTGACAGTGCGATTGGCGGGGCATCCTTTCGCGGATGGTTGTAAGTATTTAATGAAAGAAATGAGCGGTGAAAGGAGCGGGATCGGCTATGGTGGAAGTGAAGATTCCATTTAATCTTACAGGGGGAATCAGGGAGTATCGTCCGGCCGTCTGGCCAGGGCTTGCTCTGCAATGGAAGGATAAGCATCTTCTGCTGGAGCTGCCAGCAGAAGCCGATGGTTTATCGAGCGCGTTCTACGGCGGAGGAATGAACCGGCTGCAGCGAGCCGTCAATTTATATGTAGATCGCAATTACGAATGTAGTGATCCTGTCCAGGATATGGAGAATAAGCTGCACGATTGGGGTTATCCTTTATCCGGCTGTGCTGGTCTGATGACGGCTGTGCCGCTAGAGCATGCAGCGGTAGCTGAAGAGGACACGGGTTCAGCGGGGATTTTTGTTTGCGTTACAGCCGCCGCAGGAAATGCTGCGCGCGCAGGTGTGGAACGCAATGTGCTGGCTGTGTATCGGCCGGGTACGATTAACATCATGCTCTGCATTGATGGCCGCCTGACACCGGCGGCCATGGTCAATGCTGTGCAGACAGCTGTCGAAGCCAAAGCTGCTGCGCTGGCAGATCTCGGGATTACCGATCCCGAGAATGGCCTGATCGCAACCGGCACGACTACGGATGCTATTGTACTCGCTGTGAGCCAAAGCGGGCGATACAGCGCCGAGCATGTATATGCCGGCACAGCAACCGATCTTGGAGGCGCTATCGGCCGGCTTGTATATAGCGCTGTGACGGGCAGCCTGCTGTCGGTGCAGGCAAGGAAGGACGGCTAATGAGAATGGATAGCTGGAGAAGTAGAAGCTTGTTCAGAGGTGATTGCTTGTGACAATCGCTTTGGTGTTGCTTGCAGCTTATGTGATTGACCGGATCGTAGGTGATCCGCGTAACCTGCCTCATCCCGTAATTGGTATGGGCAAAGCAATCACGGCTCTGGAGCGGGCGATCCGTCGTTTATGGTCCCGCCCGCAAAGCCTGTGCAGAGCAGGGGTGTTACTTCCGCTATGTGTGGCGGGCGGTGCTTGGGCACTGACAGCCATCCTGCTATGGCTGCTGTCATCTATCTCACCGTGGCTCGTCTGGATAGCCGAGGTTTGGTTGATTTCAACCACGATTGCCTCCAAGGGACTAAAGGATGCAGGAATGGCGGTGTACGTGGAATTGCAGAAGGGCGATATCCCTGCTGCCCGCAAGGCGTTGGGGATGATCGTGGGACGTGATACGACTTTGCTAGACGCCCCGGAAATTGTCCGTGGAACGGTGGAGACCGTAGCAGAAAACATCGTCGATGCGATTATTTCTCCACTTTTCTACGCGCTGATTGGCGGTGCACCGCTTGCTATGGCTTATCGGGCGGTCAATACACTCGATTCAATGGTCGGTTATAAGAACGATAAATACCGTGATCTCGGCTGGGCCTCTGCCCGGCTCGATGATGTGGCTAACTTCATCCCGGCACGGATTACGGCATTGCTTTTGGCTCTATGTGCAGGGATGCTTCGTCTGGATTGGCGCAGATGCCTGCAAATGGTGAAGCGGGATGCACATCTACATCCAAGCCCTAACAGCGGTTATCCAGAATCAGCTGTGGCTGGCGCACTCGGCATCCGACTCGGAGGCGAAAATGTGTATCATGGCGTCGCTTCTTTTCGGGCTTATATGGGTGATCCGGTACGTACGATGGAACCGGATGATATCATCCAGACCTCGCGGATGATGATGCTCTGCTCTTCAATATTTGTAGGTCTATGCGCGGTTGTGGCATGGATATGGATTGGAGGCTGAGCGTCGGTATGGCAATTCCCTCTATAGAGCTTGAGCTAGTGCTTATCCGACACGGGCAGACGAAATGGAATGTTGAGCATCGTTACCTGGGACATACGGATCTTCCATTGCTTCCTGAAGCAAGTGAGCGGCTATCCCAACCTCAGCAGCAGATCTGCATGCAGACTGAGTTATCAGGTGGTTTTTGGCGTGTGTTCTGTTCCGATTTGCTAAGGTGTCGGGAGACCTTGGCTTTCGTAGCACCTTCACTAGAGCAGGACGCTGTTTATGATCAGCGGCTTCGTGAAATGAACTTCGGAGCTTGGGAAGGCTGCACTTATGAGCAACTGAAAGATAACTCTCTATATAGACGTTGGATTGATGATCCTTCAAAGGTTACACCGCCAGAAGGAGAATCGTGGACAGCATTCGATGCTCGGTTGCGTAGTTTCCTGTTGGACCTAGGTCAAGCTGCTGTGGCTGCATTTGGATGCTGTGCTATCAAGGAGAAAAAAAGTGAGGTTACATCGAATAGAGTATTGGTAGTGACGCATGGGGGTGTTATCAGGAATTTACTTGCACAGTTAGTTCCTGGTCTCACATTCTACAGTGCAGTGGCTCCTTCTCCAGGGAATGTAATGGTACTAAAAATACTCTGGCAGCATGGACAATGGTCAGCTGATAAAGCTCATATTTTGGAAAAAGGATGATTACATGAAAAAAGGTTTCCACGTCATTAGGAAAACCTAATAGGTGGAACCCTTTATGTTTGAACTATCGTTCGCTGTCAGCAGAATAACATGGTTAATTAGATATTAGGTAATAGGTAACCATTCCTTATAGGTATCTGCACGTGATTGTAATTCATTATACAGCATGCTGGCATGGTAACCGTCGCACACGGCATGGTGGAATTGCCCCGAGATGGGTAATAGTATTTTTTTGTCTTGCTGAAAATATTTCCCTATCGTAAAGATGGGAAGTAGGTAGGTTCCTTCGTTATACACGTTCAGGTTAAAGCTTGTGAAGCTGACCCACGGAATGCTGGAAATAGGGAAGGTGTTCGGCGGTTCGTTTGCTTTAGCGATAAATTGTTTCACGCTTCCGTACATTTTCATATCATCGAGATAACGGTTATAGAAATCATTAAACTGTTCACCGTACGAAGTCCAGATGCTTGAGAAAGTCTTATCATCATCATGGAAAATTGTAAAACTAGGGGACAAGCTATCCCAATAACCTAATCTACCTTCAGAATCAAAACATGTGCGGAATTCACTATGACGGTTCACCACCGTAGTTATCATGTGGATTAGTGCTGGGTACAGCTTAATTCCCTTATGCTTAAGCTCTGACAGTAGAAGGGTGATATCAATATTTACAGTCATGCTGTAGGTGCATCTGACATTGTTTAAATAATGTTCAAAATAGGGTTTTCTACTCCAGTTATCAATGACAATCGGGTTAAAAATCATTTATTATGACCTCCTAAAATTATTTCATTTTTCATTTTAGGAGGTCTGCTGGACTGATTTCACCATATCTTTATCACAATCCCTTGAGAAAGTATTTTGTAACGATGAGTATACCATCAATTGGAAGGGAGATGCATTTATAATGCTGAGCGAAAAGTTGGTTATTGAAAAATTGCTTCAGCAAAAGCGTACGAGTGTTGCTTCCAGCGTAGTGATGATGTGCGGTGTAGCGGGGTCGGGTAAAACAACCTTTGCTAAAAAGCTGGAGAAAGAGGGATTCGCCAGACTTTCGATAGATGAAGATATTTGGGCCACGCACGGCCGTTTCGGGGTGGATTATCCAGAGGACAATTATGAGTCCTATAAGGAAGAGTCGGAGATAAAGCTGCGGGGGGAGCTGGTGAATCTGCTTCAGGCAAAACATCATGTTGTTATCGATTTCAGCTTCTGGCAACGTCAGAGACGGAACGATTACAAGCAGCTCATTGAGAGTTATGGTGGCGTGTGGGAACTGATTCACTTAAAGGTTCAGCCGGATGAATTGCGTCAGAGACTGCTTATCCGGAGTGAACGTTTTGACGCCAATGCCGCATTTCCGATTACTGAGGAGATACTAACCCGGTTTTTAAATGGTTTTGAGATTCCTGCTGGAGAAGGGGAGCTTGTGATCGAAGCATAGAGCTGTAACTTGATTTTTTGGGCATTTGTCCTCTCATAGAACCACAGCCGGATTAAAATCCCATGGCTGTGGTTCTTTTTTTAAGCGAGTGATTGTGCCATGATAGTCATGGGGGCGATTGAGAGATGTTTAAGGATTTTAAGCTCATAGCCGGACGGCCGGTGTATATACAAATTAAAGACTATATGAAGCACTTAATCATAAAAGGCGGTCTGCAAGGCAATCAAAAGCTGCCCTCCACACGAGAGCTCAGCACATTGCTTAAGGTTAGCCGCAACTCCGTAATCTCTGCTTATACAGGGCTTGAGGACGATGGCTTTGCTTATGCCGTGCAAGGGCAAGGAAGTTATGTTGCAGCTACGCCGCCCGGCAGTGAAACGATCTCTTCCTGGACGATGGACTGGAAGTCACGTCTTAATGATCACGCGGTGCTGGCGGAGGAACTGGATATCATGAAGCGCGGGATTCGAGCGGAGAAGGGGACGATCTCCTTCACCAGCATAGCGCCTGATGAGAGTCTTTTTGATCTGGATAATGTGAAGCGATCCTTTATGGATCGGATGTCGGTAGAAGGCAACGTTCTGCTAAATTACGGCTATGCCAAAGGGTATAAGCCTTTAATAGACTATTTGAAGCAGTATATGGAGCACAAGGGCGTTGAAATGAAGGGCAAGGATATATTGATCACCAATGGTTTTACTGAGGGATTCGATATTGTATTGTCTGCTCTGAGTAAAAAAAATGGTTCGGTCATTTGTGAGAATCCGACGCATCATACAGCGATCAAAAATTTGAAGCTGAACGGTTTTGAGATCACCGGGATTTCGATGGAGCGTGATGGGATTGATTTGGCGGAGCTGGAGAAAGCATTGCAACAGCAAGCTTTTGACTGTGCATACTTCGTCCCTTCTTATCATAATCCAACCGGAATTGTAATGTCTCCAGAGAAAAGACAGCGGCTAATGAAGCTGATGAATTGCTACCAAGTCCCGGTGATTGAGGATGGTTTTAACGAGGAATTACGATATTCGGGCTCACATGTGGCTCCACTTATCGCAGCAGCAGGCAGCGGCAACAGCGTGATTTATCTCGGCAGCTTCTCCAAGGTATTATTTCCGGGACTACGTGTAGGTTGGGTGCTGGCGGATCAGGAGTTGATCAATTCCCTCGAAAGCGTCAAGCGCGCACGTACCATTCACACCTCGACGCTGGATCAATCCATTTTGTATCAGTATTTATTGGGTGGTCATTTAGAGAAGTATTTGAAAAAAGCCAGAGCAGAATACAAACGAAAGTATGAATTAACCCTGCAATGCTGCAAGGATTTTATTCCTTATACGGCGCTGTCAGGGGACGGTGGCCTACATCTTTTTGTAACCTTCGCGGAGGGCTTTAATACAAGGACGCTGTTGGCGGCCTGTCATGAGCAAGGGGTTATTTTTACAGCAGGAGATATATTCTTCACAGACGGTAAAGGGCAAAATACGATACGGATCGGTTTCTCCAGAGTGACGGATGAGGATATCCGCAAGGGGATCGAGATTATTGGCAGAACAGCTCGACAACTAATGGGATAAAGAGGTGCTTGAGATGAAGGTAGGCGTAATTATGGGCGGGGTATCCTCAGAATATGAGGTATCCATGAATAGCGGTAGAGAAATATTGAAGAATCTAGACCCCAATAAATATGAAATTATTCCAATTGTGATCACCAAGCGTGAGGAGCTTATTGAGCAGGCAAAGGGGATCGATATCGCACTGCTTGCACTTCATGGAGCTTACGGCGAGGATGGTACGGTTCAGGGAACGCTGGAGACGATGGGGATTCCGTATACGGGCAGCGGGGTTTTGTCTAGCAGCATTTGCATGGATAAAGATCTCTCCAAAAAGCTTATGCGCTGCGCAGGCGTCAATACAGCAGATTGGCTATGCTGGGACAGCATGAAGGATTATTCGGCTGAAGCGGTGGAACGGCTCGGATATCCTGTTATGGTGAAGCCATGTTCAGGCGGCTCGAGTATCGGAATGGAAAAAGTGAGCAGCAGTGAGGAGCTGTTGTGCGCAGTGCAGAAGGCTTTTGCCTGTGATCAGTCGATTTTGATTGAAAGCTACATTCAAGGCCAAGAAATCACCTGTTCTATTCTAAACGGAGAGCTGCTGCCTATTCTGGGAATTACCTCAGCAAATGCCGAGTGGTTCGATTACAGTGCTAAGTATGAAGAAGGCGGAGCAGATGAACGGGTCATTGAACTGCCTGCTGAGGTGCATAAGCGGGTACGCGAGGCTGCCTTGAGCTGTTACAAAGCACTAAAATGTAGCGTGTATGCACGGGTTGATATGCTGCTTAAAGAGGGGATTCCTTATGTGCTGGAGGTGAATACGTTACCAGGCATGACGAAGGCCAGTCTTTTACCCAAAAGCGCGCAAGCGGCAGGCTACACCTTCAGCGGACTGCTGGACGAAATCATCTCCCTTTCCCTAACAGAAAAGAGTGCAAAAGAAGAGGTGTACAGTCATGCATAATGAATGGATTGCTCCACGTGTGCGGGAGATTGCACCCTCGGGGATTCGGGCTTTTTTTGACCTAAGTACGGGGAATCAGGATATTATATCGCTGGGTGTAGGGGAACCGGATTTCGTTACACCGGAGCATGTAAGAGCTGCCTGTATTCGGGCCTTGAATAATGGGGAAACGATGTATACGCCAAATTCCGGTTTACTGGAGCTTAGAGAGGAGATCGCTTCTTATCTGCACACAAGTTTCAAGCTTCGCTATGAGCCAAACGATGAGATTATGGTTACGGTGGGAAGCAGCGAGGCTGTGGATTTGGCATTACGAGCTTTCATTACACCTGGGGATGAGATTATCGTCCCTTCTCCGAGCTATATCGCATATTCGCCGATTACCCATTTAAACGGGGGGGTTACGGTGGAGGTAGAATCATCGGCCGAGCAGGGGTTTAAGCTTACTGCTGAAGCGTTACGGAAGGTGATTACTCCGCGTTCCAAGCTTCTTATGGTGAATTTTCCGACTAATCCTACAGGTGCAGTAATGACTTATGAAGATTGGCTGCCTATTGCACAGATTGTAAAAGAGAATAACCTACTGGTCATTTCAGATGAAATTTATGCCGAGCTTACGTATGACAGTCAGCATGTCAGCATCGCCTCTCTTCCCGGGATGCTGGAAAGGACGATTGTGATTAGCGGCTTCTCCAAAGCTTTTGCAATGACTGGCTGGAGAGTGGGTTATGCTTGTGGCGATCGAGAATTAATTGCTGCGATGCTAAAAATCCATCAATACACTGCGATGTGTGCCCCAGTGCTCGGTCAAATTGCTGCGATTGAATCATTGCGCAATGGAATGCAGCATAAGGAACATATGAAGCAATGCTTCGATGAGCGGAGAAAGCTGCTGGTTAGTGGATTTCGATCCATAGGACTACCTTGCCATGAACCTGCGGGTGCATTTTATGCCTTTCCTTCCATCGCTCACACCGGAATGAAATCAGAAGACTTCGCTTTGCAGCTGCTCAGGGAGGTCGGTGTCGCTGCGGTTCCCGGTCATGTGTTTGGAGCAGGCGGAGAGGGTTATATTCGCTGCTCCTATGCCGCTTCCTTACAAAAATTGACGGAGGCGCTGGAGAGAATCGAAGATTTTATGAAAGTGAAGTTGTAATTCTAGAAGTCCCCCTCTATCATAGATGGGGGCTTTTCTGCGAATATGAGATAGAATAGGTTATACGGATACATTTAATAGGAGGTCGTAATTATATGCTTTCAGATATTCAAGACGTAATTAAACAAATCATTCCGGCTGATGATCAGTCCATCCTCAAGGCGGAGCATCGGCTGAACATTCTGACCAAACCTCCGGGCAGTTTGGGACAATTGGAACCTCTGGCCGTTAAGCTCGCTGGAATTTCGGGTACGGAGCAGCCTAGTTTCACCAAACGAACAGTTGTTGTGATGGCTGCTGATCATGGGGTGTGCTGCGAAGGGGTTAGCGCATTTCCACAGGAAGTCACGCTACAGATGGCCCATAACTTTCTCAGCGGTGGAGCGGCTGTGAATGTATTGGCACGTCAAGCTGGGGCAGAGGTACAGTTTGTTGATGTCGGCATAAACGGCGATCTTAGTCATGTCGATCTGATTGATCGTAAAGTGCGCCGGGGGACGGATAATATGGCTGTGGGACCTGCGATGAGTCGTGAGGATGCCATGAATGCTCTTCTTGTTGGGATAAGAGTCGCGCAGGAAGCGGTTAAGAACGGCACGGAGATTTTTATAACAGGCGAAATGGGCATTGGGAATACTACGGCTAGTGCTGCCATTCTATGTGCTCTCAAAGGAATAGCCCCTGAAGTAGCTGTGGGACGAGGAACGGGAATTGATGATGAACGTTTACTACATAAAATTGCAGTGGTGGAACGCGCCTTAAAGGTAAATCAGCCGAATTCAGCAGATCCGTTGGATGTATTATCTAAAGTTGGCGGACTGGAAATCGCTGGCTTGGCGGGACTGATTCTTGGTGCGGCTGCTAATCGGACACCTATCATTTTGGATGGCTTTATTTCGGGGGCGGCAGCGCTTGTGGCAAAAGCTCTTGCACCTGAATCCATCGCTTATATGATAGCGTCTCATGTATCAGGAGAACGGGGACACAAGTTAATGCTGGAGCAGCTTGGGCTTGAACCGCTGCTTAACCTCGGTCTGCGATTGGGTGAGGGAACAGGGGGAGTATTATGCCTTCATTTAATCGAGGCGATCTGCCGCATTTTGAGCGAAATGGCAACCTTTGAAAGTGCAGGCATCTCTGGAGCTGGTCAACGATGAGCATTCTTGTAACGGGAGGCGCACGTAGCGGGAAAAGTGGTTTTGCAGAAAAACTGATACAGTCACTGGCAGATCAGGCCTTCTATGTAGCAACCGGACAGGCTTTTGACGACGAAATGAAGGAACGGATTGCTCTGCATCAGCATCAACGAATGGAAAGTGGTTACGCTTGGGAGACGCTTGAGGAACCGTATGATTTACCAGATCTGCTAAAGCGATTATCGGGTGAAAAAGCGGTGCTCGTAGATTGTTTAACCTTATGGTTATCCAATGCATTATTGGCTGTGGAAGGTTTTGAAAATAGACAAGAGCTTGTTGAGAGTGAAATAACAAGGCTTGAAGACAGTGTGCGTTCTTTTCAAGGCACGCTTATTCTGGTCACTAATGAGGTTGGCGACGGGATTGTTCCGGAGTATGCGCTTGGCCGATTGTATCGTGATCTGGCGGGACGAATGAACGCCCTGATCGCTCGGCAATGCGAACAGGTCTTTCTAGTAACTGTTGGAATTCCGATTGAGCTGAAGAGCAGGGAGTATCGTTTATGAGGGAGCGTAGGGATGCGGCGGTAGCTGCCTTTCAGTTCTTATCCCGATTTCCTGTAAAAGGTGATCCGGGATTCTCTCCTGAACTGCTGCGACGGAGTGTAATCTTCTATCCCATGGTAGGCGCAGCAATTGGGCTGTGTGTAGCTGCTGGAGCAGCCCTGACGGGATTGCTTTTACCTGCTTGGCCAGCAGCTGTGCTCACTCTGATGCTGTGGGTAGGTCTCACTGGCGGGTTGCATCTTGATGGCTGGATGGACAGCGCGGATGGTCTGCTCAGCTATCGGCCACGGGAGCGAGCCCTGGAGATTATGAAGGACAGCCGTGTGGGTGCGATGGGCGTACTCGCCTGCGTGCTGCTCCTGCTGTTTAAAGCATCTTTGTTGGCAGCTCTAATCGAAGGCTTCGCCTACTACGAGCTGCCGCTGCTCTTGGTACCAGCGGTCTGGAGCCGCTGGTATATGGTGCGGGCAATGGTGCGTTATCCCATTGCCCGTGGAGACGAGGGGCTGGCCGCGAACTTCGCCGGCCTAGCTTCCTCGCATGAGCGGCGCGCGCTGGCAGTCGCCACGCTGCTCTCGCTGGCCGCCGCCGCTGCGCCACTGGCGCTCGGCGCTGGCTTAGCCGCGTGGCCGCTGCATCTGGCGGCAGCTCTGCTGCTGCCGGTCGCGGCCTTGGCCTGCGGCACCGCGGCTGCGCGGCGGATCAGCAGCCGGCTCGGCGGGCTCACCGGCGACGTGTACGGCGCGCTGAACGAGCTGCTGGAGGTTGTACTGCTGCTAGTGTTATTGCTGCTCCAGCACAATTTAATGTGAGCTCCACGGGGGAATCTTGAGTAATTTGGTGTAGGTGGTACTACGGATGAACCTTGAGTAATTTGCTGTAGGTAGCTCCCTGGGTGAACATTGAGTAGTTTGCTATAGGTAGCTCTAAGGGTGGATCTTGAGTAATTTGCATAGGTAGCTCCATGGGTGAACCTTGAGTGGTTTGTTGTAGGAGCTCTACGGGTGAACCTTGAGTACAATTTGTTGTGAGCAACCTTTGCGTTTTTATGAGATAGATAGGGAAGAGGGATGACATGTTATTTGCCATTCTGCTGTTTATAATTGCTGGGCTTGCTGAGATCGGTGGCGGATATTTAGTATGGTTATGGTTGAGAGAATCACGGCCACTTTGGTACGGTTTAGTGGGGTCTTTGATTCTGATAGCGTATGGGATTATCCCTACGTTGCAGAAATTCCCTTCCTTCGGTAGAGTGTATGCGGCTTACGGCGGGGTGTTTATCGTACTCGCGGTCTTATGGGGATGGCTTGTAGACAAGAAGACACCAGACGTATACGACTGGGTCGGAGCTGTTATTTGTGTGATCGGTGTATCGGTTATCCTCTGGGCACCGCGGCACTAGGTTGAGTGAGGTTTGCTTAGCCATAAAAGCGGAATGAAAGCTGAGTAACCTAGTTTTTACTAAGTGAGTAACTTGGCTCCGGACTCAGGAGACCTTATTTGCGATAAAAGGGTTAATTTGGAGCGTTTTCGGACATCAGAGGCGCTATTTGAACAAAATAGGCTGAGTCTGGGTTGATTATGAGGCAATAGCGTCTCTCGAGTCCGAAAAAGTCTCCGAATGGCAGTTTTTCGAGTAATAGCGGCATCTGAGTCCGCAAGCCAGCAGCAAATGGCGTGCTGAGTCTAAGTGAGAGCTTCGCGCAAGCTAGCGCATGTAGCCGAGTCTATTGCTGTAGGTAGCATCGACGGAGGAACTTTGAGTAATTTGCAGTAAGTAGCATCGACGGATGAACTTTGAGTAATTTGCAGTAGGTAGCATCGACGGAGGAACTTTGAGTAATTTGCAGTAAGTAGCATCGACGGATGAACTTTGAGTAATTTGCAGTAGGTAGCATCCACGGATGAACTTTGAGTAATTTGCAGTAAGTAGCATCGACGGATGAACTTTGAGTAATTTGCTGTTGGTAGTGCCACGGATGAACTTTGAGTAATTTGCTGTAGGTAACTTGGCTCCGGACTCAGGAGACCTTATTTGTGATAAAAGGGTTAATTTGGAGCGTTTTCGGACACCAGAGGCGCTATTTGAGCGAAATAGGCTGAGTCTGGGTTGATTATGAGGCAATAGCGTCTCTCGAGTCCGAAAAAGTCTCCAAATGGCAGTTTTTCGAGTAATAGCGGCATCTGAGTCCGCAAGCCAGCAGCAAATGGCGTGCTGAGTCTAAACGAGAGGATTGCGCAAGCCAACGGCAAATGACGCGCCGAGTCTAAACGAGAGTATCGCGCAAGCCAGCAGCAAATGGCGTGCTGAGTCTAAACGAGAGGATTGCGCAAGCCAACGGCAAATGACGCGCCGAGTCTAAGCGAGATTATCGCGCAAGCCAACGGCAAATGACGTGCCGAGTCTAAGTGAGAGCTTCGCGCAAGCCTAGCGCATGTAGCCAAGTCTAATCGAGGTTCCGCGCAAGCCTAGCACATGCCCCCAAGTCTAAGCGAGACCTCCGCAAGCGCTAGCGAGCCATCGCAAACTAAAAACCCCCGTTCAACACTTTCGTGTGAACGGGGGTTTTAATTTACAAGCGTTAAATCTTAAATTGCTGCACAGCTTCTTGGAGTTTCTTGGCTTGCTCATACAGATGTTTAACGGTTTCTGCATGGCCTTCCAGTTCGACGCGCTGCCGCTCTGAGTTAGCAGCGAGTGTGTCCGCACTTTCTTGCGATCTTGATGTAATTTGTGCAGTTTCTTCGACGGAAGCACTGACTTCTTCTGTACTTGCTGAGATTTGCTGTGTAGCCGCAGATACGGATTGGATGCTGTGATTGATGCTTTGGATAAGAATCAGGAGGTGATTAAAGGCATCACCTGCTTCTGCTACTTTGCCGACTCCAGAGGCAACCTCAGAATTCACGTGGTTCATCTCGGTAACGGAGCGACTCATATCTTCTTGAAGCCCAAGTAGGAAGTCACGGATCTGTTCGTTTGCGTTACGGGATTGTTCAGACAGCTTGCGTACTTCTCCTGCAACAACAGCAAAGCCGCGTCCATGCTCTCCTGCGCGTGCAGCTTCAATTGAAGCATTCAGCGACAGCATTTGGATCTGTTTCGTAATTTCAGTAATACTGTGAACGACTTCTCCGATCATTACTGAACGCTCATTCATGATTTGTAATTGATCCAGCGACTGTAGGGAAGCACGTTCAACCTGGCGCATTTGCAGCACAGCGCTTTGAGCAATTTCATTACCGCCACTTGCTTCAGCGGAAGCCTCACTGATTTGCTCCGTGACTTCATTCGCTGCTGAGGCAATACTTTGAATGCCTAAATTGATTTCTTCCATTGCTCTCGAGTTATCTGATGCACTGCTAGCGATAGTCGTACTACCTTTGCCGATTTCTACTACCGATGAGCTGGAGTGTTCCGCCATATCATTGAGAACCTCAACACGTTCTTTTAAAGAGTTGGAATCCGCAACGACAGTATTAGAGGTTACCAGTACATGTCCAATCATTTCTTTCAGGCGTTGGGTCATCGCTTGGAAGCTTACGGACAACTGTGCAACTTCGTCATTTCCTTTAACTGATAATTCTTCGGTGAAATCTCCCTCTGCGAGCCGGGCACTATAAGCTGCCAGTTTTGAGATTGGACGTGTTATACGCACACTCATGAACCATGCACCAGTTAGGCCGATGATCAACGTCAGAAGTGTGATTCCGGCACTTGTCCATAGAATACTGTCTGTTTTTTCTTGAATGAAGCTTACGTCACTGCTTACACCGATAACCATCGTACTTCCGGGAATACCGATATAAGCTGTTTTATGTATACCATGTGCGTCGCTATATGTATCGCTTAGTCCAGTTTTTCCTTTAGAGGCTTGTTGCATTGCAGAGGATACGGTGACACTTTCTGCCCGTTGCAATTTTGCATCGTGATCTGCGGATAGAATCTCAGCTTCTTTCCCTTTCAGATTGACCAGAAAAATGGTTTCCACTCCATGTTGTTTCCTCTTTTCCTGAAAATAGAACTCGAGATTGGTGGCAGACTGATCGTTCTTATTTAGGGTTTGCTGGGCGTGCATTACGTTGAGATTCTTATATACGTCCTGAGCAGCGGCAGTAAGGATTTTGTTAATCTGCGGCATAACATAGCTGTTGAAGATACTGATAGAGATAAAATAGAAGCTGGTGCTTAACAAAAGAGACGTGAGCAACAGAACAACAAATAATAAACGCGTAAATTTGCGACTGATCGAATGCTTGATACGAAACATATCGTTCTCTCCTTTTTTTATGGACGGTGAGGTCATTTCTTTTTTGGTCTTCACTAGATACTCCATGCCAACTGCTGGAAATTGGCGACCCGAGATATATTCCATAGTTATGTCATATTTCTACTAAATGGATCGGGAATAAGGTGTTTGATACTATTCTATAGAATTAACCTCTGGATGAATAGTGAAAGTTTTGTCCTATAGAGCATTTTTTTCTGAAAAAAATGAATTATTGCTGACTATTTTAGATAATTGGCGAAAAAAAAGAAATGGAACTACCAATTTCATATAAAAATATTATTTTTATGGATTGTTAAGCGCTATTGTGATAGAGTATTAATGTTTTGTTCCGAAAATTTAATATTGTAAGCCGCGGTTCGTAACCATCCCGCGTAAACAAAACTAGGAGGAATTTCAGTAATATGTTTAATTTGCTGTGGGGAGTTTTATTTGTTATTGTCAATTTTGCTTTTTTTCTACTCTGTTACCGCTTGTTCGGGAAAAGTGGAATGTACGCCTGGGTAGGTATTGCTACTGTAATTGCTAACATTCAGGTAGCTAAGACGATTGCTATGCCATTTGATATTGTGATGACACTCGGAAATACGATGTATGTCACTTTATATATGACCAGCGATTTACTTAATGAGAAGTACGGAAGAGCGGAAGCACGTAAAGCGGTCTGGTTTGGTTTCTTCACCTTGCTTATGACTACAGTCATTATGCAGATGGTACTAGTATTTAAGCCGCAGGAGACCGATATCGCTCAGTCTTCTTTGGAGACGATTTTTGGGCTGATGCCTCGACTAGCTTTGGGTAGTCTTACTGCTTACTTCATTAGTCAGTTCCTAGATGTTCGGTTGTACTCTTGGATTCGGAAATATTACAGCACCTCAAGTCAGCTGTGGATTCGTTCCAACGGTAGTACGATGATTAGCTCCTTTGTGGATACACTTATTTTCTGTACCATTGCGTTTGCGGGCTTGTATGACTGGAATGTATGGCTTGAAATTTTGCTTACGACTTATCTAGCGAAGTTCTTACTAACCGCAGTAAGCACACCTATCTTATATATCGCCCGAACCTTTACTTTTGCTGAAGAGGGTTCACCATCATCCGTTCAAAAGAAGGACTAAACAACAATACAGCCAGCGCGTACCGATCATAATCGATGCGTGCTGGCTGTTTTTTCGTTGTAAGATGGACTTAATAGTTACATGAAAGATGTGTACATAAAAATAATATAAAGCTAAAATAAGCTATCGTAGCAATTCTAGCGGGTTAGTTTAACAGGAGCGCCGGCGATGGCGCTTATCACATATCCTTTAGTTTGGGCTGGACTTGCGGGGCAGTCCGATTGAAGAGAATGTATATAATCGGTAGTCACAGAAAATACGAACAGGTGTGATCTAGGATGAATCTAGTAGTTCCTATACTGCGTCATGCAGCACAGCAGCCCGACAGCATTGCCTTAACCCATGACCAAGCAAGTCATACCTATGCCACATTAGTAAAAACGATGCGGAGAATCGCGAATGGCTTACAGCAAAAGGGTCTGAGGCATGACAAAATCGCGATTTTATCTACGAATCGTATTGAATTTGTTGAGGTTTTTTTGGGGGCGATTTATGCGGGCTGTGTTCCCATTCCCTTAGATCCCAAGTGGAGTGCTAATGAACTGCAGGTTATTATAGAGCAGTGCCAGCCGACAATGATTTTTGCCGAGCCGGAAGCCGCAAAGAATCTGACCTTCAAGGATCAAATGATCCAAACATTGACCTTCTCAAATGAACGAACAGGTTCCTATGATCAGTGGCTGGCTGCCCTGAAGCCGGAGGCTGAGTTGGATGAGACGAATGAATTATTATTTATTGGCTTTACGTCAGGCACAACCGGATTGCCCAAAGGTTATATGCGTACCCATTTATCATGGTTAAAAAGCTTTGAGGTCTCGAATATTGCTTTTGAATTGGACGCTATGAAGGATGTTTTGGCACCAGGTCCATTTGTGCATTCCCTATCCTTATTCGCCGTAATGCAGAGTCTATATGGTGGAGCAACCTTTCATATCACACAAAAATTTAGTGCCACGCAGGTGTTAGAGTTGTGCCAGCAAATTGCGGGCGTGGTGCTGTTCGTCGTACCAACAATGATCGAATCCATGATGCAGCAGGCTGTACCTGGGCAGATACAGATTGATGCGATGATTAGCTCAGGTGCAAAGTGGTCGGAGTTGTCCAAGAAAAGGGGCATGGAAGTGTTTGGTGGAGCGCGGCTTTATGAATCCTACGGTTCTTCAGAAGCGAGCTATATTAGTTATTTGGATGTTCTGACCGAGCATAATCCGACCTCTGTAGGCAAACCTTATCCCGGGGTGCAAATTTCCATTCGTGATGACCAGTTCCGGGAAGTCCCTCCTGGGGAGATTGGGCAGCTATATGTGCGTAGTGATATGATATTTTTAGGCTACCATCAATTGCCGAATGAGACAGCAGCAGCTTTTAGAGAGGGATGGCTTGTTTTAGAAGACTATGTTTATCAGGATGAAGCTGGTTATTTATATATGGCGGGACGTTTGAAGAATAAAATCATATCCGGAGGGCTGAACGTTTATCCGGAAGAAATAGAGAGGGTGCTGGAGTTTCTTCCGGAAATAGATGAAGTGATGGTGCTTGGCGTGCCTGACGATTACTGGGGAGAACAGCTGATAGCTCTCGTGAAGTGGAGCGGAGAACAGCACTTATCTGTCGAAGAAATTAAGAATTATTGCCGCCAGTATTTAGCGAGCTACAAAGCGCCGAAGCAGCTGCTAACCCTGGATGAATTTATCTATACAAGCAGTGGCAAAATTGCCCGGCAAGCGATGAAAGACTATGTGAAAAGAGCGATGATATGATAGAAGCAGTAATTGTCATGGCAAAACGTACACCGGTTGGCAGAATGGGTGGCTTATTAAGTACACTTGAGCCGGAGGCATTACTGGCGCCGCTTATTCAGCATATTGTAGCCGAAACGAACTTGCCTAAAGAACTGATCGATGATGTCATTATTGGGAATGTTGTGGGCCCAGGAGGTAATATTGCCCGGGTAGCTGCGCTTGAAGCGGGGCTGCCTGTTTCGGTTCCGGGCGTCACCGTGGATCGTCAGTGCGGATCTGGGCTAGAGGCAATTAATATAGCAGCAAGACTGATTCAAAGCGGCGCTGGTGAGATTTATTTAGCAGGTGGTGTCGAAAGTACGAGCCGTGCTCCATGGAAAATGGCTAAACCACAGACGTTAATGGGGGTTCCACAGCTGTATACCCGTGCACATTTTACGCCTAGCTCTTACGGTGATCCGGATATGGGAATTGCTGCAGAGAATGTAGCTAGGAAATACGGGATTTCTCGAGAAGAGCAGGATCAATATGCCTTAAAAAGCCATCAAAAGGCGGTTCATGCTCAGCAAAGTGACCGGTTTCAGCAGGAGATAGTACCTCTTCAGGTAGAGGGGCAGTGGGTGAGCACCGACGAATGTCCTCGGGCAAATACGAGTCTGGACAAGCTGCAAAAGCTGCCGCCAATTTTTGAAGAAAAGGGTACCGTCACTGCTGGAAATGCTTGTCCTATTAATGATGGCGCAGCGCTTCTATTAATGATGTCTCGTGAGAAATGCCAGCAGCTTAAGCTTACCCCTATTTTGCGGGTCGTGGATGCGCAAGCTGCGGGTGTAGATCCGAACTATTTGGGTATGGGGCCTGTACCAGCTGTGCAAAAGGTGTTAAAACGCCAAAAGCTTACCGTTGCCGATTTAGATATCATAGAGTTTAACGAAGCTTTTGCTTCACAAGTATTGGCATCACTGAACGAGCTTCAAATTCCACAGGAAAAGGTCAATCTTGGCGGGGGGGCATTAGCAATAGGCCATCCATACGGAGCTTCCGGGGCTATGTTAATGACTCGCTTATGTGCTGAAATGCAACATGTCCCTTACCAACGAGGGCTTGCTACTCTGGGAATCGGCGGTGGGATAGGTCTGGCAACACTCGTGGAGGTTATAGAATGAACAGTGTCCGACATCAGATCCATATGACTGCTGAATGGATTTCGGACTATGCACAGAGTATTGAAGCACCCGTGCAGACGATAAATGGAAAGCTGATCGCTCCTGCGACGATGCCTATTATTTTCTGGCAAGACTTCGATATTCCTTGGTTAATCATCGGTGAATCCTTGCTTCACGGCACTCAGAAATTTTCATATCAGGCTCCGATTACGGCGGGGATGATTTTGGATTGTGAATTAGCGTTAACGGGCGAGGTGCAAAAAGAAGGCAGACAGGGTAAACTGACTTTTTACACACATACGCTGGTTTGTAGGTGTGAGGGTAAGCTAATAGTCACCGCAGAAACGGTGTTAATTCGGGTAGGTGATGATCATGATAAAAAAGTGCATAACAGCTGAGGCTATCCGGCAATATGCAGCTGCTTCCCAAGATTTGGCGCCTATACATCTAGATGCAGAGGCCGCAGCCAAGGCTGGTTTGGAGCGACCCATCGCACATGGGATGTATCTTATGGGATTAGCCCAATCTTTGTATATTGCTGAGCACCCTACACAGTGGATCACTCAATATGATATGAAATTTCATAAGCCAATAGAGGTCGATAGTGTCGTGATTTTTGATTTTGCAGCGGACGATTGCTTTGTGAAAGTGATCCTTACAACAGAAGCTGGCGATGTTATTGCTGCGGGAGCTTTTGCAGTGAAAGAGGTGTAGCGATGAATAAAGTGGCCTTAATTACTGGAGCAACAAGAGGGATCGGACGTAGTATCGCCATGCAGCTTGGCAAGTCAGGTTATATAGTGGTTGTAAATGGTACGAAACAAGTCTTAATTGATGAGGTTGTGCGCGAGATCCGCCAGGCAGGCGGAGAGGCGCTAGGGTACGCTGCTAATGTAGCCGATTCCGTCGCAGTCACTGCCATGGTAGATGAGGTCATTGCCCGATACGGTCGTATCGAGGTATTGATAGCTAACGCGGGAATTGTGCAGGATCAGAAATGCCAACGTATGACGGATGAACAGTGGAAGAATGTTCTGGATGTGCATTTAAATGGCACTTATTATTGCATTCAACGAGTATTACCACATATGCGTGAAACAGGTGGGGATATCCTGTTGATGACCTCTGCTGCTGGACTAGCAGGTTCCGTAGGTCAGGTGAATTATAGTGCAGCCAAGGCTGGAATACTGGGCATGATGTGGACGCTCGCAGCAGAGCTGAAACGTGACCAGATTAGGGTCAATGCGATTTCTCCAGCGGCATTAACAGATATGACCAGACCTATAATTGACCATTTGAAGGAAAAATATTTCAGTCGTAATGAACGTTTGCCTGATTTTTGGAGAATAGGTGACGCTGAGGCTATTGCTTCCTTCGTGACTGCATTGTTGAGGGAGTCCGACGCGGATTTAACCGGTGAAATCTTTGCCGTGAATGGATCAAAAGTGACAAAATGGGAGAAGCCTGCACCTGCATTTTCCGAGAATAGCATTGAGGCATTTTTTGCTGCTTGGCACCGTCAAAAGGGGACTGAATAAATGCTTACCTTCGATCAAGTTTGTTTTTATTATAAAAAAGGACAACCTCTTCTGGAGGATATTAGCTTTACGATAGACGCAGGGGAGTTTGTGGCGATAGTCGGGGCGAATGGTTCTGGCAAATCCACTATTGCAAAGCTCATGGACGGACTGCTGCTGCCGCGAAAAGGGACTGTACAATTTAAGAGCTTGGACACAGCAAAACCAACGGATCTTGCGGAGATTCATCAGCAAATCGGTTTTGTTTTTCAGAATCCAGAGGATCAATTTATCACCACAACCGTTATGGATGAGGTGCTTTTTGGTTTGGAGAATATCCGTGTGCCGAGGGAGGAAATGCGCAGCCGATTGGATCATGCCTTACAGGCCGTTCATATGGAGGATTATCTGGAAGCTATGCCACATCAGCTATCTGGAGGTCAAAAGCAACGTGTCGCTATCGCAGCTATATTGGCGATGCGCCCGCAAGTCATTATTTTTGACGAGGCTACCTCAATGCTTGATCCTCAGGGAAGACAGCAGGTTCTTTCTATTATGCAAGAGCTGCATCGTCAAGGCCTGACGCTTATTCATATCACCCACCATATGGAGGAAGTGTTTGCAGCAGAACGCGTATTGCTCCTGCACCAAGGACGACTTGAGTTTGACGGCGATCCACTGACTTTTTTTGAAACCATGCCTGTTGCGGACTATCAATTACAACTGCCCTTCGCAGTGCGTGTACATACATTGCTCCATTCAGCAGCACCGCTAACAGCCGATTGGAAGGGGATAATTCGATCACAATGGTCTACCAATTAAAAAATCTAAGTGTGAACTATGCCGATCATGTGGCTTTGCGAAATATAAACTGCACTATTCCTGAAGGCAAATGGATTTCTATTATCGGTCCAACAGGTGCAGGAAAGTCTACCTTTGTCAAAGTGCTGAAGGGCTTGATTCCCACCGTAAAAGGAGACTATTGGATTAACCAGCAGCCTGCCAGCAGAGATGCTAAAGGACGCTTAAAGGTTGTCCCCGAGTTGGGTTTCGTTTTTCAATATCCGGAGCATCAGCTATTCGAAACAACGGTGCATAAGGAGCTTGCTTTTGCTCTGAATCAGCAGGGTGCTTCACGTCAGCAAATTACAGAGGCGATTGAAATGATCTTGCCGCAAGTGGGTTTGCCAGAGGGGATTCTCCCCTTAAATCCATTCCAGCTAAGTGGTGGTGAAAAGCGCCGTGTAGCTATTGCCTCTGTACTGATGACAAATCCGAAGCTGCTGATATTGGATGAACCGACAGCGGGTCTCGATCCAGCTAGCCAAGTGTCTTTGCTGAGGCTACTAAAGGAATGGCAGCAACAAGACAATCGCACCATCCTCTTCGTTTCGCATCAGATGGGTGATGTTGCCGAATTCTCAGATGAGGTCATGGTTTTTCATGAAGGTCAGTTAAAAGGGCATCATGATACCAGAACATTGTTTCTGGAAAAGGAAGAATTACTGCTGGAACTTGGACTATCCTTGCCTGAACCCGTACAGCTCTTGAAGTTAGTGGAGGAATTATCTGGTCAGAAGATTGAAGTTGCCAGCTGTAAAGAGCAGGATATCTTCGAAGCGATTTTGCCGATTTGGCATTCGAGGGGGCAAGGGCATGGCTGATTCCGTATTAGTCGGTCAATATGTGGAGACACATTCGATTTTTCATCGTTTAGATCCTCGTTCAAAGCTTGTAAGTATCGTGATGCTCATGCTTAGCTTTATGATGCTTGGTACGGGGCTTAGTTATGTTGTTGCAACCTTTTTTGTATTGGGATTGTTACTACTATCTAAAGTTCCTGTGCATTTTTTTTGGCGAGGGCTACGGCCGGTATTATTTATTTTATTATTTACTTTTGTTTACAATGCCGTGTTCACCAAGGGGACGATTCTCTGGTCATGGTTTTTTATCGAGGTGACTGAAGAGGGATTGTGGATAGGATTACGTTTTGTATGGCGGATTATATTGCTCATCTTGTTAGCCTCAATTCTGACATTAACTACTAAACCGCTAGACTTAGCTTATGGTCTGGAGAAGTTGCTTGCCCCTCTATCCAAATTGGGGGTACCCGTAGAGCAGTTCTCTTTAATGATAGTGATTGCGATCCGTTTTATCCCTACCATCAAGGAGGAGCTTGATCGTATCCTTCTCGCACAAAAGGCTAGAGGTTATGATCTCACAGTATTGTCACTGCCTAAACGGGTATATGCGTACATTCCGATCATTATTCCTCTGCTCTTCACAACGATTCAACGTGCTGAACAGCTGAGCTATGCAATTGATGCGCGTGCTTATGGGAATGGTAAAGGAAGGACTTCTTTTAAAAGACTGCAATTTCAGCAAATAGATTATCTGGCAGGGGGAGCTGCCCTTTTAATTGCCGTGATTCTACTTTGCTTAAAGATAGGAAAGGTGTAGATGAAGATGAAATGGAACACCCGTATTACGGAGTTATTACACATAGAATATCCTATTATTCAAGGAGGACTTGCTTATTTAGGTTATGCAGACCTTGCGGCTGCGGTTTCAAATATCGGTGGACTGGGTCAGGTCACAGCAATGAGTCTTCCGGATGCGGAGGCCTTACGTGCAGAAATACGTCGGGTACGAACACTAACGGACAAACCATTTGGTGTTAATTTTGCTATCGGCATGCATGGGATTGGTTATGAAGATCGGGTGCAGGTCGCCATCGAAGAGCAGGTTCCCGTGGTGAGCCTCACTGGAGGGAATCCAGCCCCTATACTGGAAATGTTACAGCCCACCGATATTAAAACACTCGTGCTCGTCTCCTCACGCAGACAAGCCCAAAAAGCTGAACAATTAGGGGCTTCTGCGGTTATTGTTGTTGGGCATGAGGGAGGGGGCCACTTAGGGCGTGACGATGTTGGAACCATGGTGCTCGTTCCCCAAGTGGTTGATGCGGTTAATATTCCTGTGATTGCTTCCGGAGGGATCGGAGATGGCCGTGGATGGATGGCTGCTCATGCACTTGGGGCTGAAGGAATCGAAATGGGCACTCGTTTCGTTGCTACAGTGGAATGTGTTCATGCGGCCGCGTCTTATAAAAAAGCTTTAGTAGAAAGCTCAGAGTCGGATACGGTTGTAATCAAACGTTCTATTGGAGCACCCGCACGAGTGTTACGTAGTGACTACATTGATCAAATTCTTGAAATCGAGCGCGTGACACCGACCTATGAAGCATTAAAAGAGTATATCAGTGGTGCAGCCAACAAGCGCTGGATCTATGATGATATCAAAGAAGAGGGCATCGGCTGGGCAGGTCAAGTGACAGGAATGATCCAAGATATTCCTACAGTCGCGGAGCTGATCGGCAGGATGGTGAAAGAGGCTAAGTTGGTTCGCGGGATGTGGGGAACACAGGTTTGAATTTAAAAAAACACAGAGCGGCGATTCTCTCATTATTGGAGGAATCGCTGCTCTGTGTTTTTGGCTATGGCTTGTAATTCTTTTCTACAAATGAAGAATAGTCAGTTCCTTAGGGAAGCTTGTTAAGGTCTCTGCACCTTCAGCTGTAATAATCAGATCATCTTCGATACGTACACCCGCTAGTCCAGGCACATAAATTCCCGGCTCAACGGTGAACACATTGCCGATTTCGATAATGTCGTCGTTCTGTCCGTGAAGTGATGGATATTCATGAACATCCATGCCCAGTCCGTGTCCGACACGGTGTAAGAAATATTCTCCGAATCCAGCTTCTTCAATTACATCACGTGCAGCTTTGTCGACTGAGCCGAAAGGTGCTCCAGGATTGGAGGCAGCGATCCCAGCTTCGTTGGCAGCCAGCACAGTGTTATAGATAGTGACTAGCTTGTCGTCTACGGATTCAATAGCAAAGGTACGTGTAATATCAGAAGCATAACCATCGGCATACACCCCGATATCAAACATCAGGAAGTCGCCGGGTTGAATGACCCGGTTGCCCGGAACACCGTGAGGCAAGGCAGTTTTCGGACCAGAAAGCACCATAGTGTCGAAGGAAGGGCCGGAAGCGCCAACCTTTTTCATTAGATATTCTAGCTCCGCCACTAGATCGTTTTCTGTAACGCCTGTTTTTACGTGGGTAAGAACGCGGCGCAAGGCTTCCTCAACTAGCTCAGCGGCATGTTTCATGCGCTTAACTTCATCCGGGGTCTTTTTAGAGCGCATGCTGCGCAGCAATGGACCAATATCACTAAACCGTTCAGCTGGAACAGCAGCGGTTAGGTGCTCAAAACGGGCTACTGAGAAATGTTCCTTTTCTATGCCAAGAGTACCTAGCTTACTGCTGCCGAAACAATCTTTTAGCAGGTTATAGGGATTATCAGTGTCAGTGTGAGTTAGAATTTTGGTGACCGAAGAAGCCGCTTGAGCCGCTTCTGCATCCAATGCAGGCAGAATGAGCATAGGCTCTTCTCCGCGTATCAGCAGCAGACCCAGAAAACGTTCATGCGGATCGCTGGCGAAGCCGGTTAAGTAGTAGACATGCTTGGGATCTGTTACGAGCAGGGCATCCAGACCTTCGCCCGCCATTTGCTGCTCTAGGCTTGTCAGAGCATTATTCATAGTTGGTGTTCCCCTTTCAACTTCACGATTAGAACTGCAATATTCCTATTATAGATCAAAAATAGACCAGACGCACCTGACGAACTATAACTATCGTTGGCTAATCATGACATGAAGCTTTTCTTAACCCTACTAGTTGGTGTAACATATCTTTAAATATACTTCTCCTAAGGTTAGGCTGAAGCTTATTCGGGTACGGTTGTTGAGAGAGGAGTGATTCTTGCAATGAGAGGAACAATCGCACTTGTTACCGGAGCGAATTCCGGTATGGGGCTGGCCACAACAGTTGAACTGGCTCGCAAGGGAGCTAAAGTTATTATGGTTTGCCGTAATCGCCAGCGGGGAGAAGAAGCACTTGCTGCCGCCAAACAAAAGAGCCACTCCGAGGATATCGAGCTCATGTTGTGTGATCTGGCTTCACTTGAGAGCATTCGCAGCTTTGCTGAGGAATTCACTATGAAATATCCGATGCTAGACATACTTATCAATAACGCCGGGGTAGTCACGATTAAGCGTCAGCTTACGAAGGACGGCTTTGAGATGGATCTTGGCGTAAATCATTTGGGGCATTTTCTACTTACCAATTTGTTACTTAAGTCGTTGCAGGCAGCAGAGCAAGGTCGTATCATTGTGGTTGCCTCCGGTGCTTACAAGATAGGTGCGCTCCATTATGAAGATCCAACCCTCGCTCGCCGTTTTAATCCTGCAAAAGCCTATGCCCGATCCAAGCTAGCCAATATTCTGTTCACGCGGGAGCTGGCTTCGCGTCTTCACGGAACAAGGGTGACGGTGAATTGCCTGCATCCAGGAGCAGTGGGGACGAATATAGGAGTAAACCGGGAGACTGGTTTTGGCAAGTCGGTACTTAAGTTACTCTCATACTTTTTCTTAACACCTGAACAAGGTGCCGATACAGCGATTTATTTGGCTACAGATCCCGATCTTGGAGAGGTAACCGGTCAATATTATTATCGAAGAAAGATTAAACAACTGTCTCCCAGAGCGCAGAATACAATAGAGGCCGAACGGCTGTGGCAATGGAGCCAGGAGCAGGTCGGCCTGAGTTAATTAACACATTTGGAGGAATTAAGGGATGAATTGGGAGAACAGCAGAATTGAAGATGCAACATCTGCAGACTTAGCAGCTATTGTAGATATTTATAACTCAACGATTGCTGGGAGGATGGTAACTGCAGATCTGGAACCCGTTACTGTTGCAGATCGGGAGAAATGGTTTCTTGAGCATAATAGCCATCACCGTCCCTTATGGGTACTGAAGCAAGGAGATGAAATTGCTGCATGGTTCAGTTTTCAATCCTTCTATGGTCGTCCAGCGTATAATGCAACAGCAGAAATCAGTGTATACGTGAATGAAAAGTTCCGTGGTGGTGGTGCGGGCAGAATTCTTCTGACAGAGGCCATTGAGAAAGCCCCTAGTCTCGGAATTAAGAATCTAGTCGGCTTTGTGTTTGGACATAATGATCCAAGCCTTGGTTTACTGAAAAAGTTTGGTTTTGAAGAATGGGGAATGCTGCCTGGTGTGGCTGAACTTGACGGTATAGAGCGTGATTTAGTCATTGTCGGCCTTAAAATCTAATGCCTCAGATAAAACGCTTACATTTTGAGGGTTGAATTTAGATTATCGGTGTCACAATCGACCCATTCTTTGGACCAACTCTGTAAGTCTCGGATGACTGATTCCAGAGCAAGACCTTTATCCGTCAAAGAATATTGGATCCGCACGGGGGTCTCTGGGAACACTTCTCGAAGAACGATCCCTTCCTGTTCCAGCTCTTTGAGCCGTTCGGAGAGCAGTCTTCCACTGATGGGTAATGCCGCTTCAATTACATTGAAACGTTGGGGTCCTTGAAGGAGCTGGTAGATAATTAAACCAGTCCAACGCCTGCCGATAATATCCATACTTTTTTGTAGCCGGGGACATAAATCATTGGACTTCATAGGGCTCACCTCTTAGTAAACATTATAAACGAAAAGACCAATAACTTAAACAAATTCCAATTTAATTCAGTACTAGAAAGGATGATGGACAGTGGCTAAAAAAAAGAAAATGCCTACCACACCAAGAGCCGCTACGAATGATGGCCCTGCTACGTTAAAAGATCTGCTAAGCAGTGATGTTCTAGGAAAGCTGAAGGCGCAATCTGATGCGTTGAAAGCGGAGGAAAATGACCGTAAAGAAGCTGCCCGTAAGGCAGTGGAAGATCAGCGGAAGGCTGAGCAGAAGCGGTTGGATAATGATTTTGCACATCTGCTGGAGAACAGTAATCAGGATTGGAAGAAATATAAATAAATCCTATAGTTTAGCGCTAAAAATATGGCAGAGATTAAAGAGGCACCCGTTAGGGTGTCTTTTTTTAGGTAACTTAAGCAGATAAGCCTAAGTCTTAATTATTTTAAATTTAAGTATATGAAAGGGTTGACCCTCAAAGTGGGCTTAGGTATAATTTAAAACATTGCGAATGAAAATCATTATCATAAAAGCGCATTTGTAAACTATTAAACAGATAAGGAACAACTCATGAAACTAAAATATTTGTCCCTACTTCTAATAGTATTTTCATTTATATCTTTGTTTATAGGCGTTAAAGATATATCCCCATTAGATCTCTTTCATCTTACGGAATCTCAAGCACAGACCTTGCTGGTAAGCCGGATTCCCCGGTTAGCCGCATTGATTATCGCTGGAGTCAGCATGAGTATTGCCGGATTAATTATGCAACAGCTGTCACGCAATAAATTCGTCTCCCCGACTACGGCAGGGACGATGGATTCCGCGAAATTTGGTATTCTCGTATCCCTCATGTTATTCACAGGCGCAACGCCAATGCAGAAATTGCTGGTTGCTTTTGTTTTTGCACTATTGGGCACCTTTATTTTTATGAGAATCCTGGATCGGATCAAGTTCAAGGATAGTATTTTTATCCCGCTGGTCGGACTCATGTTCGGAAACATTGTAGGTTCGATTACAACATTTTTTGCGTATAAAAATGATTTGATTCAGAATATCTCGTCTTGGATGCTTGGAGATTTCTCAACGATTATCAAAGGCCAATACGAATTAATTTATATCAGCATTCCACTTGTCATCCTGGCGTATCTCTTCGCTAATAAATTTACGGTAGCCGGTATGGGCGAGGATTTCTCCGTTAATCTTGGCATGAATTACAAAGCGGTTGTCAACGTGGGATTGGTAATTGTAGCGTTAATCTCTTCTGTTGTCATTTTAACCGTAGGTACGATTCCATTTCTGGGTCTGGTAGTACCTAACATTGTAACGTTGTACATAGGGGATAACCTCAAAAAAAGTCTGGCGCATACAGCCATTCTCGGAGCGGTGTTCCTCCTGTTCTGCGATATTCTGGGCAGGCTCATTATCTATCCATATGAAATATCAATCAGTCTCACGGTAGGCGTCATCGGTAGTGGTCTGTTTATCTACTTGCTGATGAGAAGAAAGGCGAACTAGAGATGAAGACAAAACTAACTATATTATCTATAAGTGCTGTTGCCCTCATCGTCTTGTTTATGACGTATCATGCTTTGGGAAATTGGGACTACGTTCTGCCCAGCCGGGGAAGAAAGCTGGCGGCCATTCTGATTACCGGAGCTGTGATAGCTGTCTCTACCGTAGTTTTTCAGAGCATCACGAACAATCGTATTTTGACACCAAGTATTCTCGGGCTCGATTCCCTGTACATGTTAATCCAGACGTTCGGTGTATATGCCTTAGGTTCATCGAATATGACCTTTATGAATAAAAACATCAACTTCTTGTTCTCTGCGTGTCTCATGGTCCTGTTTTCAGGCGTATTGTATAAGCTAATGTTCCGTAGGGAAGGACAAAATATTTATTTCCTGCTGCTGGTAGGGCTAATCATGGGGACGATGTTCCAGAGCGCGTCTTCTTTTATGGAAGTGCTTATTGATCCGAACGAATTCCTGATTCTACAGGGGAAAATGTTTGCCAGCTTCAACAATGTCAGCAGTGACCTATTGATTCTTTCCACCATTGTTCTGACGCTAACTACGTTGTATTTCTTGCGATTTGTTAAGTATTTGGATGTTATTTCGCTTGGAAAAGATGAAGCCATTAATCTGGGGATCAATTATGACTATGTGGTCAAAAGGCTGCTAGTTATTGTATCTATCTACGTTTCGATCTCGACGGCTCTAGTGGGGCCAATCACTTTCTTAGGTTTGTTGGTAGCTAATGTGGGACACCAGCTGTTCCGTACCTATAAGCATGCCTATCTGATTCCTGGAACGATTCTGCTGAGCATTGTTGCGCTTGTCGGCGGGCAGTTCCTGGTCGAACGTGTTTTTGGATTCAATACTACGGTTAGTGTGATTATCAATTTTGCAGGCGGCGTCTACTTCGTCTATCTGCTGTTAAAGGAGAATAAGTCGTGGTAGAAGTTAAAAATTTAACCAAACGTTATGGCGGAGTAACCGTCGTTGATGATGTGTCCTTGTCCATCAAAAAAGGCGCAATCACCTCGTTTATCGGACCAAATGGTGCGGGTAAAAGTACACTGCTCTCCATGATCAGCAGACTTATCTCCAAAGACGCGGGAGAGGTGCTGATCGAAGGTAAGGAAATCGGTACCTGCAAAAGTAATGAGCTTGCTCGTAAAATATCGGTGTTAAAGCAGTCCAATCATATTAGCGTACGTCTCACTGTGAAGGAGCTCGTTTCTTTTGGGAGATTCCCGTATTCACAGGGGAAGCTGAGTCCGGAGGATCGGGCGTTCGTTGACGAAGCGATTGCTTACATGGATCTCCAAGAGATGCAGGATAAATATATTGATCAGCTCAGTGGAGGACAACGCCAGCGGGCATATATTGCCATGGTTATGGCTCAGGATACAGAGTACATTCTGCTCGATGAACCGCTCAACAACCTTGATATGAAGCATTCCGTCCAAATTATGAAGGTGCTTCGCCGTTTGGTGGACGAGAAGGGGAAGACGATTGTGCTCGTTATCCACGATATTAACTTTGCATCTTGTTACTCTGACTACATTGTTGCGCTTAAAAATGGAAGAGTAGCTTCCTCGGGTACAGCGGATGAAATTATAGATTCTGCAGTTCTTAAAGAGGTATATGACATGGACATTCCTATTGAAACTATAGGAGGCCGAAAAATCGGTGTCTATTTCTAAAAAGGTAACTATTACTATGTGGATATTATTATGACGTAACGTAAGAAGTGAAAGGCGCCAGCTTCTTAACGCATACGCGAATAATTCAAATAGCTTCACTATAAAAATTAGGGGTGAATAAATTGAAGAAGAACTTATCTTTACTGATTATGACAGTATTTCTTGCGGTAATCTTGGCGGCTTGTGGCTCCAATAATGCAGCAACTTCAAATAACAACACAGCAGCGGCAGGCAATTCGGAGGCTACTACTGCACCAACAACGGAAGCTACTACAGCACCGACAGAGCTTACTTTCAAGCATGCGCTTGGCGAAACAACTATCAAAAGCAATCCGCAAAAAGTGGTTGTTTTTGACTTCGGTACACTGGATACGCTGGATAAACTGGGTGTAGAGGTGACTGGAGTGCCTCAAAGTAATGTACCGGCTTATCTCTCTAAATATAACGATGCTAAATATGAGAATGTTGGGGGTTTGAAAGAGCCTGACTTCGAAAAAATAAACAGTCTTTCTCCGGACCTGATCATCATTTCCGGCAGACAACAGGATTCTTACGAAGAATTCAGCAAAATTGCACCTACTCTGTATGTGGCTGTAGATAATGCAAACTACATGGAATCTTTTACGAATAACGTGAAAATGCTGGGTCAAATTTTTGGAAAAGAAGCAGAAGTAGAAACTGAGCTTGCGACTATCAATGATTCCATCAAAGCTTTGAATACGAAGGCAACAGCTGATGGCAAAAAAGCACTTGTTATTCTTGCGAATGAAGGAAAAATCAGTGCTTACGGTGCAGGTTCCCGTTTTGGGATTATCCATGATGTGTTCGGATTTGCACAGGCTGATGATAAAATTGAAGTATCCACTCACGGACAAAGCGTATCCTACGAATATGTAGCGGATAAGAATCCGGATTATCTGTTTGTAGTGGACAGAGATGCGGCTGTGAAGAGTGATGGCGGCGAAGCCGGCTCAGCTAAAAAAGCAGTTGAAAACGATCTAGTGAAGAACACAAATGCCTTTAAAAACGGTAAAATCATTTACTTGGATCCTAACTACTGGTATTTGTCCGGTGGCGGTTTAATATCCGTTAGCGAAATGCTCAAAGAAGTTGAAGTTGTTCTGTAAGCAGAGTAACTTGGTGAATTAAAAAGCCTGTTGGCAGGAGTAATACTCCCTGCCAGCAGGCTTTTTTTCGCTTTTTTCCATGGAATTACTGGTATATTCATACTAGTTGCTAAATTTATCTGTAACTTTTCAGGCTGGGATACGTGGTTAGGTTAAGGGGGGAGTGCATGAAGCGAAAGTCATTGGATGAAATATATCAGATGTATGTGATGGATATTTACCGCTATTTGCGCTCCCTTTGTGGTGATCATTATGCGGCTGAAGATTTGATGCAAGAAACCTTTTATCGCGCTTATCTACATTTGGAGGATTGTAAAGAAGAGAAGATTAAGCCATGGTTGTTCCGTGTCGCTTATAACGCCTTCGTAGATTACAAGCGAAAGGAAGGCCGCAGTACAGTTCAGAGTGAGGATTATTTCAAAAAGCTTGCTCATCCAGATACCACAGAAAGCACACTGCTTCATCAGGAACGTTGGGAAGAGATGAGGATAGCAGTAGGTGAGCTACCGGACAATCAGAGAAATGCACTGCTGCTGCATGATTTTCATGGGCTGAGTTATCGGGAAGCATCGGACATTATGGATGTGGGCTTGTCCCAATATAAGATATTGATCTTTCGGGCCAGACAGAAGCTGCGTGAGGCAGAGAGGAGGAGAAATGAACATGAGTGAAGAGTTTAAGGAGAAGTTAAGAAGGTATGGCGAAGGCACTCTTGCTGATGAGGATAGGGATGAGGTTGAACGTGAGCTAGAGAAGATGGAAGCTTACCAGGCCTATCTGGATGAACTGATGGGCGAAGAAAAGCCGGCTTCAGAAGAGGAGAAGAGCATAAAATTCGGAAAGGGTAAAAGAAACAGACCCGGCAAAGAAAAAAAGATCATCCGCCGTGGCAAGTGGAAAGCACGTATATCAAATACTTTGACGGTGATTTCTGCATTTTTGATTTTTTTGATCGTCAGCAGTATCATCACAGCGGTATTTTATGGCACTGGAGAAAGAGGAGAGACTTACCGTGATGTCGTTTCTTCCGCAATTGCTGTTTCACAGCCGAATACAATCGTCCATTTGAGTAGCGATTCCGGACCGTTTTTTAGTATGAATCTGCAGGGTGAAATAATAAAACAAATTGGTGATGCGCGGATTAATGTTGGAGATTATTCGATGAAGTTTCTATTAGGCTGGCCCAGAATATATAGTTATTCATGGACATATGAACGCAGTGGGACAGGTAATTACTTTATCTATCCCACTGAGAACCAGTCTGCAGAAAATAGGATGGATGACAGCAGTGAGTGGGAAAAACTAGAAAAGCTCCCTGAAGGTACGGTAGGAGAAGCCTATTTGTCTTTTGAACAATTTTTTACGACAGATGAGCTATTGAAGAAGTTTCAGCATAAAAATCTTGAGCTTTTATGGTTCGCAGCAGATACAGGTCCAAGGACACAAGAGCCAGTAATAAATGATCCCTTAGGATTTCCAAGTACGCCCATCTGGCATGCCGATGATATGAAGGTGACACAAGAGTCAAAGAAAAAGTGGGGTTGGTTTGGAGGGGTGACTAGCCGCACGAGTGTTTCTCCATCTGTTGACTCATATGGGGATGGTGAACTTCGTAATGCGAACTTCCTTAAGACACTGCACTTAATGCAGGAGCATAAATCGATCGCCAACAAGGTAATTCCGTTTATTGATCTGGATGACTCCATTAGTTATCTGGAGAAGAACGGAGTTAGGCTGTATGGAGCTGTCGTAACCGGTCCGGTTAAAGAACTGCTCAAGTTAAAGGAAGAAAAATGGGTCAGTAATATTCATGTTGAAGAAGTAAGATTATGGAATTGGCAGGATAGAGAGAACTGAGTTGGGATGCTAAATACTGTAGAAGGTAGTAAGCATAAATGATTTCTTTGGAATTACTTTATGGCAGCCGGATATGCCCTGTGTTAGTGGGGTGTACCCGGCTTTTCTGTGTGGGAGAAGTCACAGAACTTGCTTCTCGTTTAAGCAAATCGTACAATTATTTGAATATGAGATGAGTATGATAGATTAGGAGCTGAGTTATATGAAAGTAGGCGTGGTATCAGATACACATATGACAAGAATGGCTAAGTCTCTGCCCAAAGCACTTGTTGCTGAATTCCGGAATGTAGACTTGATTCTGCATCTTGGAGATTGGGTGAGTATGGGAATCTACGATTTGTTGGCTGAATTGGCTCCAGTGGAAGGGATTGCTGGGAATAACGATGGAATAGAGATCATCGAGCGTTTCGGGGAGCGTAAGCTGCTAACGCTTGAGGGAGTCCGGATCGGAATGGTCCATGGTCATACGCCACACTCCCGCAAAGGAACGGACGGGAATGCGCTGCTTGCTTTTGCGAACGATAAGGTGGATTGTATTCTTTTTGGACATTCGCATCAGCCTTTATTGCGGGAAGAGAATGGGATTCTGCTCTTTAATCCAGGATCGCCAACGGATAAACGACGTGAGAAACTGTATTCCATCGGAATTTTGGATATCGAAGAGGGTAAAGTCAGTGCCCGGCATGTGTTCTACGATTCCAAAGAATAAGAATAATTGTCCAAATGATCTGGCGTTCGCTCCATGGTGCACGGTACGGCTGAAATATACAATAACGTTAAAACGGCCCAAGCCGGAAAGTGAGCGTTGAGGATGAACAACTATCGTATTGAACGTGTGATCTATGATGATTTGGAACGGCTTATCCCATTGTTTGATGAGTATCGGGTATTTTATGGGGCAGTCTCTGATCTGGATGGTGCACGTGCTTTTTTATCAGACCGATTGAAGCTGAACGATTCGGTAATCTTTATTGCGGTGGAGGGAGAAGGCGAGGAGAAACGAGCGTGGGGCTTCACCCAGCTCTATCCCTCTTTTTCATCGGTCTCTATGGAGCGTCTCTGGATATTGAATGATCTATATGTAACTACGGAACTGCGAGGTCATGGGCTCGGCTCCAAGCTGCTGGAAAGTGCCAGAGCTCATGCGCTCGCTACGAATACGAAGGGCTTGTCCCTGACAACAATGATGGCGAATGTGGGGGCACAGCGTTTATATGAAGCGCATGGCTACATTCGGGATGATGATTTTTATACCTATAACCTTTTTTTCTAAAGCTAGAGAGAAAGACGAGTAAGGGGCGTTAAAGTGGATACAAGTAATAAGCTGGCAATCTTTTTTGACCTTGATGATACCTTATATGATCATTTGGTTCCATTTAAAGAAGCGGTGCGACAAGTACTTAAACCGGATGAGAGCAGTCTGGACTTTGCGGAATTATTTTATAAAGTAAGACATCATAGTGATGTATTATGGCCTATGTATTTACGTGGAGAAATTCCGCTGGAGGAGACAAGGGTACGCCGATTGGAGCTTGCTTTTGCAGAGTATGGTTTACAGCTCGATCGTGATCAAGCCACGGCGGTACAAGCGGCTTACATTGGCCGTCAGTACACCATTCAAATGATAGATGGAGTCCGGGAGCAATTGGAAAGGTTCATTACTGCTGGTCATAAAGTAGGCATCATTACGAATGGACCCAAAGATCATCAAATGAAAAAGATTCGCGGATTAGGTCTGGATCAGATGATCCCCGAGGAGATGATTTTTATTTCTGACGCTGTAGGTCTGGCCAAACCAGATCCGCAACTCTTTTTGCATGTGAATCAGAAGTCTGGCACTTCACCAGACCATTCACTTTATATAGGTGATACCTGGGCTAACGATGTAGTAGGAGCGCTTGCGGCTGGCTGGAAGGTCTGCTGGTATAATCCGAGAGGCAGACAGCCGGCTACGGATCATAAGCCTAGTTATATTTTCACGAATTATAAGGAATTTAGCGAGTTGCCTTTGGTGCTGCAAAAATCTTGATCGGGAATTAATTAGGGAGGAATTCCCTGATTATCAGGCTGCTGGGCGATGAATGGGCGATGAATATCCCTCAGCCACGCCAAAGAACCTTTATCCACAACAAAAGAGCTTGCCTCCCAAAGCCAATAATGGCTTTATGGGGGCAAGCTCTTTTCTACTAATCAGCGAAGCTGTACGTAGGGTCAGTCAGATTCATTCTTTCTTTAATGCCTGGTGTGGCGTAGATTTTGTTGTCATCGGTAATAAAGAAAGCTTCTACATCTTCAGGTAACGACTCCAGATATTTCATGCCTTCTTCGATCCCCATCAAGAATACCCCAGTGGACAAAGCGTCCGCATCTGTTGCATTAGGGCTCATAATGGTCAAGCTTTTGAGACCGTTCTGAGAAGGGTAACCTGTGCGTGGATCAAGAATATGGTGGTAACGAACATTGTCTTGCATAAAATAACGTTCGTAAACACCAGAAGCATCGATGACCTCATCTGCGATTTTAATCGTTCCTAGCTGTGTGCCGCGGCTTTGGTCAGGGTCTTGCAGACCAATATTCCAATCCGTTCCGTTTGGTTTCGTACCTAATGCAATAATACTGCTACCGCCGAGGTTGATCATTGCACTGTTAAGGCCTTGCTCTTTTAAATAATCAGCGATACGGTCAGCAGCATACCCTTTGCCGATACCTCCAAGATCCAGTACCATATTTTCCTTCAGTAGCTTCACGGTCTTAGCAGCTTCGTCAATTTCAACGTCTCTGTAATTGGTTAGGCTCTTGGCTGCATCGATAGCTGCTGGATCAGGGACTTTATCCCCGCCACTACCGATGTTCCAGAGGTCGATCAGCGGACCAATCGTGGGATCGAATAGCCCGTCCATTTCTTTTGCATATTGCACCGATTGTTTTACAACATCTAAGGTCTCTTCCGAAACGACAACCGCTTCTTTTCCTGCTGCTTGATTGACTGCGTAAACCTCGCCGCCTTCTTTTGTACGGCTAAGCTCCATATCCATTCGCTCCAGCATTTGCTGGATATCATCCATATTTTTTTGGGCTACATTTTCTCCGAACACTTTGATATTCACGACCGTGTCATAGATATAAAAGGTCTGTGAGAGTGACTTGGCTTCGCCTTTTCCTGAAGCTGTTGCGCCACCTGGTGTTTCCGTCGCTTTGTCATCCTTATTTTTAGTAATTAGCCAAGCGCCGACAGCTATGACGACGATGAGGATAACAACGAGGATCAACGTCGTTTTTTTGTTCTTGAACATATTCCACCATCCATAAAGTTAGTTTCTAAAACACATTATCACTATCATACCCTAGATCAGAAGTTGATGGAAATTAATTTCATGGCATATTTAGGTACAACTCCGTCTGCACGAAAAAAAAGCCCCGCAATCTGATTCGGAGCAACGCTGTGGATATAGAGGTAACTATTAAGCTAATCTAGCATGTATTCACGGTATTTGTTTTTACGAGGATTCATTACGAAAAGGATTCCTTTGGCATAACCGCTAACGGCTTTGAAATTTCGTTTGAGAGTTTCTTTGCCTGTCAGACAGGTTAACGTCCAGATCAATGCGGCATAATTCATAGGGGGTGCTTTACGTAAGTTGAGCAGATAATAATGATTGATGGCAGTAGCTCTTGCAACAACGCCCGCCTTATCCCGAGAACCCGGCGACTCATGATGAATGATTTTCATAGCGGGGTTAATGACAAGCTTGCCATAACGGCTAGCCAAATGGGACAAGTAAATATCCTCGGCAATGGAGTAACTTGTCATCCAGGGATAGGGTTTCATATCTTGTAATGCTGAGCGCCGGAATGACATATTACAACCGTGAAAAAAATCTGTCTCAAAAACCTGCTCCTTCTCTCCCCAGAGGTATAGGGAGCCTGCAAACATGCTTGGGGATAATCTGCCCGGGGATCCGGACATTTGTCCGGTCAGCATGCCAAACAGCCGGCCCGGTTTGCTGCTGCGCATGCCTTTAGCAACCCCGCCTACACCGACAATTGAATCGTCCGCTGCATAAGTATCAAGTAATCGTCGAATATATAAGGAATCATCTAATTCTGCATCATCGTCTAAATGAAGCACAATTTCAGCATTTACTAGTCCAAGTGACTCATAACGGGAAAGCCAGAGACCCGGATTAGTCTTACGATGATATCGAAACTCAGCCTGTGGCAATTTGTTCAGTATGTTACGATAATAGGTTAATCTTTCTACAGGAATCTCACCGTCATCTACAATCCAGAGCTCGATGGAGACATTCTCTAGCTGTGTCTGCTTGCTTATAGATTCTATGCACACTGTAAGGTCGTTTATACGGTTACGGGTAGGTATCACTATAGATACATCATGCATATGGGGATCTCCCTTCGGAATGTCTGGTGTTAACTTCATTCTATCTGCCCTGAAGGGGAGCGTATATACCACTTTCGTTTACTTTTTGCTTTAGCATTCACGTCTATAAATGTTATTTTAATAAAAGTTAAGTTTGTAATTTTGAGTTTTTAACTATATAATAGTAAGCGACGTATATTTAGTTATTACTCTTATATAACAGCTACAAATTATCAATAATATTAGGAGGTTTTTTCGTGAGAATAGATATCTGGTCCGATTATGCATGTCCTTTTTGTTATATTGGCAAAAGACGGTTGGAGAATGCGCTCAGCCAATTCCCGAACCGTGATCAAGTGGAGGTAGTATTCCGTAGCTTTCAATTGGATCCACATGCAGAGGTAAGTACAGACAAGAGTATTCATGAGCTGTTGGCTACCAAATACGGGATGACCGTTGAAAAAGCAAAAGCAATGAACGCACAACTAGCGGAGCAAGCTAAAGATGTGGGTTTGGAATTTAATTTTGATACAGTGAAGCATACCAACACTTTTGACAGTCACCGACTGAGTCATTTTGCAAGCACAAAGGGAAAAGGCGCAGAAATGTCCGAACGTCTGCTGCGCGCCTACTTTACGGATTCATTAAATCTTGGAGATCGCAGTGTACTGGCTTCACTCGCTGCTGAAGTAGGTCTGGATCAAGCGGAAGCTGCGGCAATGCTGGAAACGGATGCTTTTGCGAATGAGGTTAATGGCGATATTGAAGAAGGAAGCCGTCTTAATATTACCGGTGTACCTTTCTTTGTATTCAATAATAAATATGCTTTATCTGGTGCACAACCAGGTCCTGTATTTACAGAGGTACTGGATACTGTGTGGGCGGAGGAACAAGCAGGGCCAACATTACAAGTGGTTGGTAAGGGGAATTCTGAAGTATCCACCGATGATGGCTGCGCAGATGGATCTTGCAATATTTAAAGTTTGGATTCGAGAAAAAAAAAGAGCTGAGGGCTCCCTCAGCTCTTTTTTTGTTTTGATAAAACTGTTCTTTTGTTGCTTCCCACACTCAAAAACAAGCGCTCCCGATATCCGGAAGCGCTCGCCGCTGATTGTTGTTTTATCTGAAAGATGTAACAAAGCTTGAGAATAGTGTACGTACATCGTATTGATATTGGTTGATTGGCTCGATAGGCCGTTCGATACCAAGTAGAGTATATACCGCAATTCTCGCTGCTCTCACGGAGTATTCTTCAGTGAATACAACGTCATCTGGAATTTCACAGAATTGTCCAATAAAGGCCAGGTTCGTGGAACCCTCAGGGACAACTTTTGGTCTGTCACTATTGAGTCTAGGCATGAACTGTGAAGTGATATAAGGCATCATGCAAGGAATACAGTTGGCGGTAGCCATGATCTCGTCCTTATGTTCTTCAAAGTGAAGATGACCGATCAATTCTTGCATGATTTCTTCGCCGGTACAATCACACATTCTCTTTTTCACGAAATCCCCAACTTTGTCTGGATACAGTCCGTAACCCCAGAACACTTTAACATGCTCAGGTTGATTGCGGAAATGCGGTTGGTAGGCCAGTACAACGGACATAAACCAGCTCGAATCCTTGAATGTGACCAAAGCGCCTGTGCCGGCACGGTTACGTGTGAAATTTTCCATCAGATCGAAGAATTTGGAGTCATGGAAAGTTACAGTAAAGGACTCCCATTTCGAACCGTCTACATGATCATCGAACGAAGAAGGATTGCCAAGACTTGGTTTCTTGGAAGAGATGTTTTCCCATAATTTCCACGAGCTTCCCTTGCCGTTAAGGCGTGGAGCAGAAGTCATAGAACCAAGGCTGGAGCCTTCGGTCATAGAACCGTTTGTGATAATCACAAGATCATCTTCTTTTACATCAATCACATCTTTGACACCTTCGCGCACTACATTCATTTGGGTTACGGTAATTCCGTCACCTTTTTTGAACTGCAGATCAGTCACTGTACATTTCAGTGTGAAATCGACACCAAATGGTTCAAGATATTTGTGCAAAGGCAGAATGATGGAATCATATTGGTTATAAGGAGTGCGGGTTACACCTTCCAGTGTTTGAATTCTTGGGAATTCATGGAAGAAACGGAGCATATATCTTTTAAACTCTACAGCGCTGTGCCAAGGTTGAAATGCAAAAGTAGTAGCCCACATATACCAGAAGTTAGTTGTGAAAAAGTGAGGGGCGAACCAGTCGTTGATACGCGCTTTCCCCATTTTATCTTCTGGTGTAATAATCAGCTTGCCCATAGCGAGACGATCAGCCATATCAAAACCCATGGACAATACATCTTCTACTTTGCCGTCTTTATTTACTAGTCTGGCGTTTGAGTGTGTTGGATTAGCGGTATCAAAAGCAATAATTTCATCCCGCACAGACAACCCCGGACGGTCGACAGAAGGAATCGTTGTTAATAGTTCCCAGAGATTTTCATAAGCTTCATCGTTGAGCATACGGCCGCCGCGGACAACGTAACCATGTTCAGCGTCACCTGCGCCGTCATTGCTACCACCAAGAATCTTCATCTCTTCAATAATGTGAATGTTTTGTCCCGGAAAATCACAGTCTCTGACCAGGTAAGCAGCGCCCGCTAGGGATGCAATTCCGCCACCGACAAAATAAACCTGTCTATTACCGTACTCTTTTTTCACAATGGTCGCCTCCAAGTAGTTGTTTAAATAATCACACTCTTAATGTAAACCAACTCCTATTTTGAAGGTATAATCAAACTCTTTAGAGTGTCTGGATTTTTGTCATTATGGGTGATCTGTCTAGTTTTTAGACAAAAAAAACCGCTGCAACCAAAGGTTACAACGGATGGTTCTCATATTTGTGTAAAGCTTTCAGAAAATTTCCTTCAATTAGATCACTTAGCTTCTCAATCATATGGTGCGGTTGTTCCTTCATGCCTTCTCTCATCCACTGAATGATTAGGCCTGTGAAGGCTAGCGTATAGAAATTGGCTATAAAATGCTTGTCTTCTTCGCAAACCTCCATCCCGGAGGACAGCTCGTTTATAACCCCCATGATGAGATCGTTTGTCACCTCGTACAGATATGCATCCAGGTGATTTCTGCCTAGTGAATTTAGCGTGTTACAGCAAAAGGATTTATTCCGCTCAATATAGCAGAAGATTCTATAAAAACCGTCCGTCCAAGTGCTGTAGCTGCGATACTGGGCGAGGCTTTCGACAGCCTCAGTCTTATAGATCCAACCTAGCAAATCAAATATATCCTGAAAATGATAATAAAAGGTTTGTCTGTTTAGTCCGCAATGGTCCACTAGTTGTTTAACAGTAATTTTATTGAGCGGTGTATGCTCCATTAGTTCTTTTAAAGAATGGGACAATGCATTTTTGGTTAGAAAAGAATTGGACAACAGCGTTTCACCTCTTCCATTCAAGACTTCGATGCTCGCGTATACAGCAGACGAATACCTTCCGCTAATAAACCCAGTGCAAATCCGGCACATGAAAATAAGGAAAATGCGAGGAAGCCTGCGAGATCCTCCCAACCGGACATCTCTTTGTAGGTGTAGCCCAGCATAAATGCCGCGCCTATGATTATTCCCGCCGTACTAAATACCCAGAGCAGACGTGCTCCGAGCCAGCCTAAAGTGTTGACGATGCCTGCCACTACTACGGAAAAAAGAGCAAAGCGCAGTAAGAGTGTGGTATCCATTTCTTGGGCCAGCATCACAAATCGGTGCAGAGGGAAAAGAAGCCATAGCAGAATGGCATAAACGGTCATCCAGAGAAACCAACGTTTACTTTTGGCAGCAGGCAGGAATTTCATTTCATGCACACCTCTTTTCCCATAGTTCGAACGTTAAAAAGTAGGAATTATACCGTGAAGGATTCCAGTTCTTCTGCACTTTGCAGCAGGTGGCTTAGCAGGTTTGGAATGTCCTCCATTTGTTCTTCTGTAAGTTGTCTTTTGAATTGCAGCTCGATGCAGTTATTGTAAGTTTCACTTTCCTGGCCATATATGAAGCTTAAAGATTGCACAGGCTGGAAATCAGGTCCCCAGATCGCTTTTAGAATACTGTCTATCGCCTGACATTCGCTAGGAATATCTTCGACTTCCATATAAAAACGAAGTGAAAGATTACAGCCGGGATCCGTATTAGGAACCTCCATGATTTCATCGCTGAGATCTTTCGTGGTCGAAGTGAGCAGGATTTCGGCGGTTACTTTCCTGCCTGCAGTTAATTGGAAGGAGAGACTGAACTCTCTGGACATCAGCGCCATATTCAGAAGGTCGGAGCGATCCGTAACCACCAGTATTCCGTCTAAATTATCGTAGTCATAAATCTGGTTCTCAAAGGCGATCTTAATATTATCGAAAACAGTAGGATGGAACAATAAGGGCACCTTCTTTGTTTATTTATATTGTAACATGATGTGATAGGAAGTTAAAAAAAGACGCCCAGGACCAAATGGACCGGGCATCTTGTGTAGAAGTTACAGCTTCCCATAAGGGGGAAGGCTCGTCAGTCGTGGGTATACGTTCAATTCTTAGTTTGTAGGCGCAGGCGCAGTATATTTCAGGAACGTCTTCGGAATCGGGCTCTCAAAGGTCATCAGTTCTCCAGTGGTTGGATGAATAAAAGAGAGCACTCGAGCATGTAGACCAAGTCTTCCTACCGTTTTGGTCTCTGCCCCATATTTCTTGTCACCTGCGATAGGGTGGCCGATATCTGCCATGTGCACCCGAATCTGATTTTTTCGTCCAGTTTCGAGCTTAACCTCTAGCAAGGAAAAATGGCGGTTAGCCTGAATAAGCTTATAATGTGTAATTGCATGTAGTCCATCGCCTTCATGAGGACTGGAATACATTTTAAGGGTTGAGGTTTCTTTGAGCCAAGAGCTTATCTTGCCTTCAGGTCTTTTAACCGCGCCTTCGACGAGCGCTACGTAAGAACGTTCCTTCACAGTATCTTTCCACGTAGTTTGTAATGCCTGCTGAATCCGTTCGCTTTTGGCAAACATCATTACGCCTGAAGTATCTCTGTCCAAACGGTGTACGACAAAAATCCGATTTTTTGGATTGCTAACACGGACATGCTCCATAAGCTGGCGGTAAGCCGTCAATTCATTTTCTTCCGCAGTGGCGATAGATAGCAGTCCAGCATCCTTTTGAACAATAATCAGGTCATCATCCTCATGAACGATTTTAAGTCCGATCATCTCTGCTGTTTGTACAGGCTTCTCTTGATCAATAGTAACGTTTTGACCCGGATGCAGTTGGAAATTATGCTGTGTAACTACCTTATCATTCACCGACACTTGTCCACGCGATAGGATGGATTTAATCGCATTTCGTCCTCGACCCGTGACGTGGGTGAGTAAGAAGGGCAACAGTTCAGAAGGTTCGTTTACAGTAAAAGACTTGGGTGCTGCGGGTGCTTTAGTTTTATGGTTAAGCTTGCCAGTAGGCTTGCTGTGAGAACGAGTACCTCTTTTGGCTGTTTCTTTAGGATTTCTTCTTGAGTTCATGGATGCATTCTCCGTCCTTTAATATTGTACTCCTCAATATACCATGGGCTGTGAAGAAATACTATGGAGAGGGCAGGCGTACTGGTTTGATTTGTAAATGCTCATAAATAGAACAGCTGGGCCAATCCAAGTAGCAGGAATAAACCGAGATATACCCAGCCTAACACGCGGGCATATTTTTTTTCCCGGTGCATAGCATTGACTGCATATATTTTAGTATCCACAGTAAGCAACAGAACACTGGAGATCAGCAGTGCAACAATTACGTAGGTTAGCTGGTGATAGAGCATAGTAGAGCCTCCCATAAACGTCATTTAATTTTGTTTAAGACCTACTCTGTCGATGTGAGTTTTCAACTTAACTTCAACACTGAGATTGGAATACTGCTGCTCCCAGTCATGTTTGTCACGAATATTGGCTTTCCAGTAGGAGGGAGCATATGCACGAATATATTCACCCATGCCAAAGACATCGGAATGCGCTTGTTGAGTTTCTTCGATAAGGTGGTTGAAAATACCGATCACTCTCTTTTGAAAAATATCTTCAATCTTTTCTAAAGAACGGCTGGAATCGATAGGGATATCACTACGTAAATGCTCATCTAGAGCCGCCTCTAAAGTGAGGTTATAAGTGATGTGAGGTTTGCCCTCTTTGAAATGAACCTTCACCCTCGTGAACCGGTCGTTGACCTTGAGCATCACCGGACCGAATTCATCAGCATAAAAAAGATCGGAGTATCCCCCGGGATTAATGCCCTTCATGGACATATATGCGCCAATCTCAATCGGAATCGTCGATCCGACCATCACTCCACCACTAAAGTAAGCTAGGCCTTTAATCATGATATTGTCTTCCTGATGTAATGAGACGTAAGGCAGATAACCACTTTCGCCCCATTTGGATTCTGCTGACCAGAATACACCTATATAATCAGCGGGGAATTTTCCTGATGTTACTGCTTTTTCCATGGTGGAGAGGATGTAAAGGGTCGGCACTCGCTGGAGCGGAGGATTAATATTCATAAATTTAGCAGCCTCCCCTTCGGATACTAGCAGCCAGGTCCGGCGACGAACTTCTGGATTTCGCCGCAAATAATCATTTAAGTCATTCATGCTTTTTTTTGCGATGTCCTCACTAATAATAATCACTCGTAAATGAATTAGATAACGTGGATCAGAAATTTGCTGCTGTAAATTGTTCATGGCGTCATCTAAGGTGTACCCGTACACTTCTACGACCCATACTGGATTTTGATTCACGCCTCCGCCTTCCCCCCCACTGCCTGGTCCGAGTGGAACTCTTCCCGGAACCGCAATTTGGGCGGTCACACGGATTTTGGGAAGGTTAATATTTGCGCTTTTAAGATGAGTGGTTTGATCATCATTTATTTTGCTGTCTGGAGGGACGGAATCAATGGATAACCCTAGCACCAATGCACGGTCTTCTATTTCAAGCTGGTCCCAGCACCCTGAGAGTAAGCCAGACATGAGTGAGAGAATAAATATAAGAACTACACGCTTGTAAATTTTTTTATTCATGAGAAATGGCTCCTTTATTTCGGATTAGAGAGACTAACCATAATAAAAGAGGATAGAAGGTCAAAAAAATCAAACCGATTATCGCTGTAATGCTAGCAAATGAATAGACCTGAAATATATTTCTCGGCAAAAGTGAAAAAGTGATGATAAGTGGAAGTAAGAAACTGGATATTAGGCGGTGATCCTTGTGCCGCAGCACTTGTTGCAGAGAGTATGCAGCTAAGTAGTAGTTCGTAAAGATGGAAGTGAATATAGAAACCACCCAAATTATTATAAAAAGAGCATCAAACCGTTCTAATAGTCCTGCGCCGATGGATATGGAGCGAGCTGCTTCTAGGGTTGGATAGGAAAGTAATTTGGTTTCTTGAGCTCCAAACATGCCTAAAGTGACCCAAACGATCATTACATAAATGAATCCAATGATACAAAGCGCAACAGTGCCTGCTTTAAGGATCTGTTGAGGTTTTTTCATTAAAGGAACCAGCAGGATGATGACAAATGTGCCCTGATAAAGGCCAGCGGACGTAATCGTTCCTTTGGAAAAGCTTGAAAAGGTGGTGTGATTTCCGGTGAGGGGTAGCAAGTTTAGAACATCAACATTTTTCATAGCTACCAAGGCAATTGCTATAACAGATAATAGAATAAAAGGTAAATAGAAAACATGGACATAAGTGAATTTCACAATATTTCTTCGGATTGATAAGGCAACCAGTAGGAGCATTAAGAGAATTACTGCTTCGATGGGTGTCTTTTTAAAGACAACCGCAATACATACTTCTCCGAATTGGCGCATGGTGATCCCGGCAGAGAAAGCAAAAAACAAAGAAATAAAAATGGAGAAAATATCCGCGAGCCCAGTTCCGAGAAGGCGGCGGCTGAATACGAACAACGTTTCGTTCGGGAATTTTCGGCAGACAGCTGCTGTAAACCAGCAACCCAAAAAAGCAACAGGTACACCAGAAGCAGTCACGAGCGGTGCACCACTGTCTCCGGCTTCAGCCATATAACGAGGAATACTTAAGATTCCTATTCCTATAATCGTACTAACGATTACAGCCATGACTTGGATCGTTGTTATGGGGCGGTTACTATTCATCAGCTTCACTTTTCTCCTTAAAAATCAGATCGGTATGCATTTTCGGAATATCCTTGGCAAGAAGATCAGGATCAGGTGTATTAAGAAAGCTTGGGCGGCTTCGCATCCACCATAAAGGTACCCGAACGATACTATCCTTAAGGTCCTTCCATATCGTAGGGACAAAGGGGGTCATGTAGGGAACGCCAAAAGATTCCAGGAATAATAAGTGGTTGATAATAACAATAGTGCCCAGCATTACTCCGTACAGGCCAAAGCAGCCTGCCAATATGATCAATGGAAATCTAAGCATTCTTGAAGAGATTGCGGCATTGTAAGCGGGTGTGGCAAAAGACCCTATGGTCGTTATAGCGACAACAACTACGGTGGTTGGACTCGCCAGACCTGCTGCTACGGCTGCCTGACCAATGACAAGCACACCTACAATAGAAAGAGCCCCGCCAATCATTTGCGGTAGGCGAATGGTTGCTTCGCGCAGCACCTCCATGAAGACTTCCATAATCAGAACTTCCAATACGGCTGGAAAGGGTACGCCAGCTCTTGCACCTGTTATTGCTACGGCGAACTCTGTCGGCAGTAGCTCAGGGTTGAAAGAGATAATGGATACATATAAGGCAGGGAAGAAAAGGGAAAATAATAATGCGATCAGGCGGATCATTCTTAGGAGGCTTCCTACGATAAAACGTTCCGTATAGTCATCCATCGTCTGAAAGAATTGGTTGAAAAGTGCCGGGACGATAAGGCAGAAAGGTGAGCCATCTACAAGGATGATGACTCGTCCTTCTAATAAAGAGGCTATAGATTTATCCGGACGTTCAGTTGGCTGAACCTGTGGAAACGGGGAAAGGGGATGATCCTCTATAAATTGCTCGATATACCCCGCATCAAGGATGCCGTCTACATTTATTGCTGATAATCTCTTCATCACCTTTTGAACTAGCCCTGGATCGGCTATTCCTTCGATATAACAAACAGCTACTTTTGAGCGCGTCCGTACGCCAAGAGGGGCAGTTACTACACGAAAATCCGGCGTTTGTAGTCGATAGCGAAGCAAAGAGATGTTGGATTCTAAATTCTCTATAAACCCATCACGTGAACCGCGTATAACTTGTTCAGTTTGAGGTTGCTCAATGCTACGATGCTCAATTTTACGCAGATTGAAGTAAAGTGCCTGATCCATTCCATCTATGATTAGAACTACATTTCCATCCAACAAGACGGAGACTAGAGTATTTAGGTCCTTAGTGCGGTTACCTTGTGTGACTTGTACAGTCATACTCCAGATGTAATCAGGTAAATCCTTTAGATCTTTTGGAATTTCTGAGTGGTCGGAGGAAACATTCATTAATGGCTTTAAAACATAGTTCTGAATTTGATTCTGGTCCACCACAGAAGAAAAAAAGATAATAGCCGCATCATATCTACCGTATACCTTGAAGTTACGGACAATAAGGTCGCTGTCTTCTCCAAAGACTTGTCGAATGAAGCTTATATTGCTCTTCAGGCTGGAATCCAATGGCTTTACTGGACGATTGTCCTGGGCAGAGGACTCGTTACGTGCAGGCTTTTGTTTAAAGGAGGTATATTTTTGTTTCCAATTTTGCACGGTCGCTCCACCTTTCTATGAAATCACGCTTATTAAAGCTTGGCTTAAAAGAAGACCTTTTATGTAAATATTTCAAAAGAAGAACAGGGTGATGATAGTTAAGAAGTGTTGCTCATTACACCATTGACCGCTAAACTAAAGATAGAAACGCCTAAGGAGTTATGAGAGATATGAAGATGCAAGCACCTACTATTGAACAGGCGCAGGCTGAGCTGCAAAAATATTACGGTTATCCAGACTTTCGGGATGGCCAGAAAAAGATTGTTCAGAACTTGCTGGAAGGACGCGACACACTGGGAATCCTCCCTACGGGTGGCGGGAAATCGATCTGTTATCAGGTTCCTGCACTGCTCCTGCCAGGGCTGACACTGGTGATATCACCACTGATCTCGCTGATGAAAGACCAGGTGGATGCGTTAACTACTGCGGGTATTCCGGCAGCCTTTATTAATAGCACGTTAAGCGGAAAAGAAGTGAATGAGCGGATTCGGGCTGCCCGGCGGGGCGATTTGAAGCTGCTCTATGTTGCGCCCGAAAGACTTGAGCTGGACTGGTTCCGTCTGGAAATGGCTGAGCTGTCTATTTCCTGCGTGGCTGTTGATGAAGCGCACTGTGTATCCCAGTGGGGACATGATTTTCGGACAAGTTATCTGTCGGTATCTCCATTTGTAGATGAGCTGCCTAAACGTCCGATCCTGGCAGCATTTACCGCCACGGCGACGCCGGAGGTTATGGAGGATATGGTCCGGCTGCTGCGCTTGCGCGAGCCGGGTATTTTCATGACGGGGCTAGGAAGAGATAATCTGGCAATGTCCGTGCTGCGGGGAGAGAACAAGCGGGAGTTCGTTATGGATTATGCGGCTACGCATTCTCACCAGCCGGGGATTGTATATGCGGCAACCCGCAAAGAAGTAGATGATCTGTATCAGAGGCTGCAAGCTTCTGGCATAGCGGCAGGTCGCTATCATGCGGGTATGAACGACCAGGAGCGGGCAGATAGCCAGGAAGGGTTCCTCTATGACGATATCCGGGTCATGGTGGCTACGAATGCCTTTGGGATGGGGATTGATAAATCCAATGTCCGGTACGTAATTCACTACAATATGCCCAAAAATATGGAAGCTTATGTTCAGGAAGCAGGTCGTGCTGGACGTGACGGGGAGCCGAGTGAATGTATTTTGCTGTTTAGTGCGCAGGATATTATGACGCAAAAGTTCCTGATCGAGCAGAATCCACAGGATACTGACCGTAAAGCTAACGAATATCGCAAGCTTCAGCAAATGATTGATTATTGCTATACTACTCGCTGCTTGCGCAGTGCCCAGCTGGATTATTTCGGGGAAGAGCATGGGGACAAGCCATGTGGTATCTGCAGCTCATGTACGGATGAACGAGAGCTAGTGGATATGACCGTCGATGCGCAAAAGATTTTCTCCTGCATCCACCGCATGCGGGAGCGTTATGGTGTAGCGTTGGTGGCATCTGTGCTGAAAGGCTCTCGCAATCAAAAGGTGATGCAGTACGGCTTCGATAAGCTGCCCACACATGGGGCGATGTCGAGCCGGACGGAGAAGGAAATCTCAGAGAGTATCAATGTGCTTATCTCAGAAGGGTATCTTGCCTTGTCGGAAGGCCAGTACCCTGTAGTACGGCTTCAGCCTTTGGCTGCCGAGGTCCTGCGCGGACAGCGTGAGGTGATGCAGCGTGTGGCACGGCCTTCGCGGACAGGTACAACATCCGGTACGAGAGTTCGTAGTCGGGGGCATGACCTGTCGCCATCAGCCGTCAATGAGACTGTCTTTGAGCAGCTGCGTCTTATCCGGCGTGAATTGGCAGGACGCGAGCATGTGCCGTCGTACATTATTTTTAATGATGCCACGCTGCGTGAGATGAGTGTGGTTTGCCCGCAGACCGAAGCGGAAATGCTGAGGGTAAAGGGTGTTGGGGAAGTGAAATACCGGAAGTACGGTAAGGCATTCTTAGAGTTTTTTCAAAATGAAATGTAGAAAAGGTCGTGTAGCATGAAAATCGTCCTGACCACGTTAAACGCTAAATATATTCATACCTCGCTCGCAATCCGCTTGCTAAAAGCGTACAGTGAGCATGAATTTAAGGATATTCATTTGGCAGAGTACACCATCAAAGATCCCGTGATGAATATTGTGTCCGACTTGTTTCAGAAACGGCCAGATGTGATTGGTTTCTCCTGTTATATCTGGAACATCGAAGAGACGCTGAAGCTGATTGGTATTCTTAAGCAAGTGATGCCTGAAGTTACGATTGTTCTCGGAGGACCGGAAGTTTCGTATGAGCCGCTTCATTGGATGAAAAGAGAAGCTGGCATTGATTTTATAGTTAATGGAGATGGGGAAGAGACGTTCCACCATTTGCTGCAGGAGCTAAGGGATGATCGTAAGTTTCACTTTGTGTATGGAGCCGCTTATCGCAAGGGAGAAGAGATCATTGTCAATCCACCACGTCCCAAAAGCGATCTGAATACCCTGCCTACGCCGCATCGTTTTCCTGAGGATATTCCAGATTTGAGTAAACGTATTGTTTATTTTGAGACAAGCCGCGGGTGCCCATTTAACTGCCAGTTCTGTTTATCCAGTATTGAGGTAGGCGTACGTTATTATGATATTGAACGAGTGAAATCCGATCTGCTTTATTTAATACAGAATGGCGCCAAAATCATTAAATTTCTGGATCGTACTTTTAATATCAACCGCAACTATGCGATGGAAATGTTTCAATTCCTGATCGATAATCATCAAGGCTGCGTGTTTCAGTTCGAAATTACCGCAGATATCATGCGGCCTGAAGTTCTGGATTTCCTATCTAAGAATGCGCCTCCGGGTATTTTTAGATTTGAAATTGGGGTGCAATCAACCAACGATGAGACGAATGAGCTTGTTAAACGCCGCCAGAATTTCAAAAAGCTGTCCCGTACCGTAATGAAGATTAAGGCAAGCGGCAATATCGATCAGCATCTAGATTTGATTGCAGGACTACCTATGGAGGATTACAGTACCTTCCGTAAAACTTTTAATGATGTATTCGTTATGGAGCCGGAAGAGCTACAGCTAGGATTCCTCAAAATGCTGCGGGGAACGGGGCTGCGGGCGCAGGCGTCTAAATATGAGTACACGTATATGGAACACGCACCTTATGAAATCCTTAGCAGTCATATGATGCCTTTCTCAGACATTATCCGTTTGAAGCGGCTTGAGGATGTGCTGGAGAAATACTGGAACAGCCACCGGATGGACCATACGGCCAAGTACTTGATCCGTCATGTATTTGATTCGCCATTCGATTTCTTTCAGGAGTTCGGTGACTATTGGGAGGAGAGAGGCTGGCAAAAGATTGGCCATCAGCTGGAAGATCTCTTCACCCGCTTGCAGTCCTTCCTGATAGATCGCGGGACGCCGTCTATGGATGTTATAACTGGCTTGATGAAGCTGGACTATTTTCTTGGACACAAGTACAAGCCGCGCAAAATCTGGTGGGATTTCTTGCTGGATAAGTCGGATTGGTCGAGCTATTTGAAAGATATCGCGGCTAATCCGGGTCAAATTTCTGCCCAGTTAGCAGAAGCAGGACTTAACGAAAGAGAACTGCAAAAGTATACTGTGCTGGAAGTATTGCCATTCTCGCTGGAAGCGGTGCTGGATTCCATCAGCGGCATGCGTGCCGATGAGGGCCTTGAGGATGGTGAAGCTGATATGGCTAATCTGGAGGTGTTGCCTTCGGCAGACTCGCCATTACAGGGAGCAGCAAATAGTAGTTTAGAAGAGACTATGCAAGCAGCAAGCTCGGCTTTAGCTGTAGCGGAGCCCGCTTCCATTAGGGAAGGACGCACGCTACTAATCGTAATGTATCAGCAGAACGAGAGCCAACGCGCTCAGTACTACACACTGCCTTTGTAATAGGCGGGTGGAAGGATAGACCGTTCCTTTATGGGACGGTCTATTTTTTGCCTTGGGCGATAGAGTCATCTGGATTCACAAGTGGCTGGGAAGGGGATGAGGTGGAGCTAGTGGCGATTGAGTCCGCATGTGGTGGAGGAGAGAGATGGTGGGGATAGTGACAACTGGGTCCGAAAGCGGTGAGTAACTCGACGCAGGCGGATCCAGCGGACCTTATACGTGGAATTATCTTGTTTTTTTGATGCTAACGGACCGCATAGTCGCTATTGGCACGAAACACACCCAATATGAACCTGTTTCGCATGAATAGCTGCACTGGAGTCCGAAACCTAGCTCGAAAGGCTATAAATTAGCAAATAGCGTCATCTGAGTCCGGAAGTAGCGGGGAAAGTAATGATGTGTAGTTAGTGACAACTGAGTCCGAAGCGGAGGAGGAAGATGATGATGATGTGTAGCTAGTGACAACTGAGTCCGAAACCTAGCTCGAATGTCTGAAAATAGCAAATAGCGTCATCTGAGTCCGAAAGCGGTGAGTAACCCGACGCAGGCGGACCCAGCGGACCTTATACGTGGAATTATCCTGTTTTTTGGATGCTAACGGACCGCATAGTCGCTATTGGCACGAAAAACACCAAATATGAACCTGTTTCACATGAATAGCTGCACTGGAGTCCGATATCTAGCTCGAAAGGCTATAAATTAGCAAATAGCGTCATCTGAGTCCAAAAGCGGCGGGGGAAGGTGATGATGTGAATCTAGTGACGATTGAGTCTGCAAGTGGTGGAGGAAGGTGATCAGCTGGAGACTGAGTCCGAAAGAAAGCGGAGGAAGAAGGTGATGATATGTAGCTAGTGACAACTGAGTCCGAAAGCGGTGAGTAACCTGACGTAGGCGGACCCAGCGGACCTTATACGTGGAAATATCCTGTTTTTTGGATGCTAACGGACCGCATAGTCGCTATTGGCACGAAACACACCAAATATGAACCTGTTTCGCATGAATAGCTGCACTGGAGTCCGATATTTAGCTCGAAAGGCTATAAATTAGCAAATAGCGTCAACTGAGTCCGGAAGTAGCGGGGAGAGTAATGATGTGTAGCTAGCGACAACCGAGTTTGTACGTGGAGGGGGAGAGCGATGAGCTGAAGACAGCGTCAACTGAGTCCGAAAGTGGTGGCGGAAGTTTATTTACTAAAGTTCAGATGCGCGGAGGAACTGGAGATTGTTAGATTGAGAAGTCTGCTGAGATAAGTTACGCAAACCGCAAAGAAGCGATCTCCCAAATACCGGGAGCATCGCTTCTATGTTGTCTCATTTCTCGTCTCATAAATTCACTAACAACTGCGCTTTTTTCTTAACTTATCTTAGCAACCTCTGAAGGAAGGTGGCGCTCTAACCAGTTGAGCACATCGGCTGTGACTTGATCTCGATTCACTTCATTTAGCATTTCGTGTCTGCCTTCTGGATAGAGTCGGAACTCAACGTCTGACACTCCTCGTTTCTTATACAACTCCGCAAGACGGGGAATGCCTTGACCGTTCATCCCGACAGGGTCCTTATCCCCACCGAATATATAAATGGGCTTACCTGTACATAATGTGCTAAGTGATTCCTCAGTATGGATCTCTCTTAGGAGGTGGAAGAAACCACGGAAAAAGCGTGTTGTACAAATAGCTCCGCAGAATGGATCGGAAATGTACTTATCTACTTCCGCAGTATCGCTGCTCAGCCAGTCAAATGTTGTTCTGACCGGGGAAAAGGCGCGGTTATAGCTGCCAAATACCAGACTGTTCAGCAGTACACTGCGATGATGCTCACCCTTTAGCTTAAGCTGCGCGCTAGCCAGAGATTCTCCAATACGCAGCATACTGCGTGGACCATTTGTCCCGCTTAGGATAAACCCTGAATAGATTTCGTTGCCTTCTTCGCACATGAGTTTTTGACCCAGAAAGGAACCCATACTGTGTGCGAATAAAATGATGGGCTTTCCTTCATGCTTGGAGAGTGCTGCGGCACCTACCTGCAGAAGATTGCGCCGCATCCAATAAAATCCGTCCTCCCCAACATCACCAAGCAGGTTGACTTGACCAGCGGTTCTACCATGTCCCCGGTGGTCATTGGCATATACTGCATAACCAACCCCGGTTAAAGCTTCCGCAAAACGAGCGTAGCGGGCAGCAGTTTCACACATCCCGTGTGAAATTTGCACGATTCCTCTAACTGGCACATCGGACTCAGGTAACCATTCATAGACATGGATGGTTACACCTATGGGATCCGTTAGAGTAAAGCTGTTTTCCTTCATGGTCCATTCCTCCTAAAGGTTCTCGACTTATGGTAAATAAGAGCGAAGCACAGTAGAATGACCCTCGATAGTATAACGGCCTAGGTTGGAAGGAATTAGATAACATTCCCCTGCGGCATAAGGCTGGGAGCCGCCTTCCCAAGTCAGATGTCCGCTGCCTTCGCAGATAACCAGAATAGTGAAGCTGTCTTCTGAAGTGGTGAGATCCCATGAACCATTTACGATCCCTTTTTCGACAATAAAATAAGGTGAAGCGGCGAGCTGCAGCCACTCTCCAGGCACTGCATGATCGGTCTTCATCGAAGTAGCGCCAGCGCCTTCATAAGCTGTAACATTCAGAGAATCCTCGATATGAAGCTCGCGTGGTTTTCCATCTAGACCTGGACGGTCGTAGTCATAAATACGGTATGTAGTGTCGGAATTCTGTTGAATTTCCGCTACAACGACACCAGCGCATAGAGCATGTACCGTTCCGGCAGGGATGTAGAAGGAATCGCCAGCGGAGACAGATACCTCTTGAAGGCTATCCATAACCGTGCCTTTTTCCAGTGCTTCGCGTAATGTTTCACGGTCTACACCTTCTTTAAGGCCGTAGATGATTTTTGCATCTGGCTTAGCGTCTAATACGTACCACATCTCTGTTTTACCCAGTTCACCTTTAGGCAATCCTACATAATCATCCGTAGGATGGACTTGAACGGAAAGGTTGTCGTTGCAATCCAACAATTTGATCAAGAGTGGAAATCTTCCACCAGTTTCTGATATTCCCTTGCTTCCGAACCACTCGTGACCAAATTGCTCACGAATTTGATCCAGACCTTGTCCAGCTAATTCTCCATTAACCACCGAAGATGTTCCATTCGCATGATCGGCAATCATCCAGCCTTCACCAATATGACCTTCTGGTAGATTCAGGCCGAATTTCTCCAGCGCGCGGCCACCCCAGACACGTTCTTTAAACTCCGGTTGAAATTTTAAAGGATATGGTTGTGTCATTCGTAATCTTCCTTCCCAATTACAAGATTGTTTGATTGTTTACAAAGCTTAAGATGGGGAACCTTTTTTCTTCTCGAGGGCAATTACATAAGGTGTGTCCGTGCGCTGCAACTGGCGGTATACAATGCTCTGCGCTACCTTAGGGGAAACAGTCGCAGCCCAAGCTTCAACAGCGGCGGCTTCGAGATCTCCGCCTGCATGGCCAGGATACAGTACAGCCGTAATAATTCCCCCCGGACGCAGCAGCTGGAGTGAAGCTTCCAGGGCTGCAATAGAGCTATCCGGCTCAGTAATGATATTCTTGTCGGCATCGCCTGAAGGCAGATAGCCAAGATTGAACATTACAGCACCAACGGTGCCTGGCCAGTTAGCCGGGACGGCTTCTGCCATTTCGGCATGGCTGCGTTCCAGTAAGGTAACGGCAGAGAGTGAGGAAGTGTCCTCCCGCGTAAGCCGGAGACGTTCTTCTGCCAGCTTCAGCGCCGCAGCTTGAATGTCAAAGCCGTAGACTTCGCCACGAGCTCCGGTTGTTTTGGCTAGAAAAAGCGTGTCAGCACCAGTACCTACAGTTGCATCAATCGCACGGTCACCTAAAGTTAGCCGCTCAGAGATTAATTTATGAGCAAAGCTTAGAACGGACATAAAGCCCATTAGCCCTTCCTCCAATACTTACCCTGCCAAGTATCACGAGCAACAAGCTCATCGTCAATGGCATTTAGCACTTCCCATTTCTTGAGACTCCACATCGGTCCAACTAAGAGATCCCGTGGGGCATCTCCAGTCAAGCGATGAACAATCATCTCAGGGGGCAGAATTTCAAGTGAATCAGCAATCAGCTTCACATACTCGTCCTGTTCCATGAATCGGAGCAATCCTGCTTCATACTGCTTCACCATTGGTGTTTTGCGCATGAGATGCAGAAGGTGAATCTTAATTCCCTGCACATCCATGCGAGCTACAGCAGATACCGTTTCGAGCATCATTTCGTGCGTCTCCTGTGGGAGACCGTGAATGATATGGGTACAGATTCGAATATCGTGACGGCGCAGCTTCTCCACAGCCTCCACATAACACTGCGTATCATGCGCCCGGTTAATAAGCTCAGAAGTGGAGTCATGTATAGTCTGAAGACCCATCTCTACCCAAAGATACGTACGCTTGTTCAGCTCTGCTAAATATTCGACCACATCATCCGGCAGACAGTCAGGGCGAGTAGCAATAGACAATCCAACGACACCAGGCTGCTGCAAAATAACTTCGAAATATTCTCTCAGCTCTTCGACCGGAGCGTACGTATTAGTATAGGCTTGGAAGTAACCGATATATTTAGCATTTGGCCATTTCAGATGCTGTCTGTCACGGACGTTATTGAATTGTGTGACTAGGTCATCTCGGCGGCTTCCGGCAAAATCACCAGAACCTCTGGCACTGCAAAATGTGCAGCCTCCCTTAGCAATGGAGCCGTCACGATTGGGACAGGTAAAGCCTGCATCAAGCATAACTTTGAATACCTTGGTGTTCATGTGTTCACGCATTTCGTAATTCCAAGTATGAAAACGTTTATCTCCCCAAAGTTGCGGAGGAGAAGTGTATTGAAGATTAGACACGAGAAGCCCCTTTCTGAAAATATAATTATGGATAAGATTCCTTATCCTTATATTTTTCTGAGACAGATGGCGTCCTTATCCCAGAGAACGCACAGCCGTTTCTTATAATCCAATACATTGTATCAAAAAACCGAGCTCGGCGTAACATTGACTCCTCATAACGGCATGAAAAATAGGCAGGAAATAAGGCGCTTTCAGCTTGAAAATGCTTACATAGTATGTTATATTCAGAGTGTGAAAAGCTGCTGTGGCATAAAGAAATTCATCCAAGAGTTCATAATTTCGTGTCGTCCGATCCATAATAATAACCGTGAGGTGATAGCAATGAATTCTCAAACGGTATATGCTGAGGGTAAAGATTCGATTGAAGTCCACTTAACACCAGATGAAGCCCTTGCACTAACGGGCGTGGAATTTAACGGCAACCCTAAGATCAAGACAGATGCGCAGCGCAAAATTCGTAGCGCATTCGAAAAAAAGACATTTGCCACAAACACAAAGTAAATCCTGATTTGCCAGACAAGAACGAAATCTATTCCAATATACAACAACGAAGGAATTCCTCTGAACAGCTCATTTAAGAGCTGAACCAGAGAATTCCTTTTTCTTTTTTACCGCAATCCCTTTACTTTTTGGGACAATTTCGGCACAATATTGCAAGTGACAGTTATCGTATAAGAGATAATCGGAGGAATACCTATGCGTTTACGCGGAAGAAAAGGAATACGTGAAAGTTTGGAAGAACAGACGGATTTAGTCATTCTAGATCCTCGGAGTTATAAAGGTGAGTGGTCCAAGCTGTTCGGTAACGATCATCCGATCCATGTGGAGTTCGGAATGGGCAAAGGACAGTTTATCAGCCAAATGAGCTTTAAATATCCTGATATTAACTTTATCGGAGTGGATATGTATGATGAGCTGATCCGCCGTGCTGGAGATAAGGCTAGAGCAGTATGGGAGCCGGCAGGACATGAAACACCGCCTAACCTGAAATTGGCACTTGCAAATATCGATTATGCTGAGGAAGTATTTGCTCCGGGAGAGCTTGAACGGATTTATCTTAATTTCAGCGATCCGTGGCCTAAAAGCAAGCATGCCCGGCGTCGTTTGACACACCCGCGTTTTCTTGACAAATATCGCGGTTTGCTTAGCGATCTAGGTGAAATTCATCTAAAAACAGATTCTCGCAGTCTTTTTGAGTTCTCATTAAATGCCTTTGCGGACTTTGGCTTGCAGATGAAAAATATTTCTTTGGACCTACATGCAGATGGCATCATCAACGAGGATCATATCATGACAGAATATGAGACGAAATTTGTCGGACGTGGCGTGAATATCCATCGTTGCGAGGCAATTGTTGGTGCAGAAGCACTCAAACAGTATCAGGCTACCCGATTGGATAAATATCGGCTGTAGTTACAAAGCACTGCTTCAAATGGCATGCTTCAATAATAAAGCGGCAACTCTCCAAGTAAAGTAGTTTGGAGGCTGCCGCTTTTTTAAATTAACTATTCCAATAATTCAATGATACTCTGAGCACATTGTAAAGGATGGTAGCGCGCAATTTCTTCAAGATGAAGTTTGCGCTTGTTTTGCACATCCTCATAGTTGTTTAAGAGGCGCTCCATCCACATTTCGACAACCTCTAAAGATTCGATGGGTTCTCCGAACCCGGCTGCAGTAAAGTAGCGGCAATTCTCCTCCTCCTGCCCGGGAAGAGGGTGATGGAAGAGCATCGGAATACCTTTTGCAAGCCCTTCACTGCAGGTCATTCCTCCCGGTTTTGTAACCAGCAGATCGGATACCTCCATCAGCTTGTGGATTTCACGCGTAAAGCCGAGTAAGGAGATATTAGGATGATTATAATGCGGGTCTTCTTTCATTTCCTTTAGCAGCTGTTCGTTATTGCCGAGACAGAAAACAATCTGAATCTTGTCACGCCATTCCGCCAGACAAGCATTTACGACTTGGTCGTTCATGATTCCCCAGCCTCCGCCCATGACAAGAACGGTTGGCATCTCCCGCAGATTGAATTGCTCTCGAATCTCCTGCTTTCCGGGATGCTTCCAAAAATTAGGGTGTATCGGTATACCTGTTACCTGAATTTTCGTGGCAGGAATATTTCGGCTGCGCAATTTGGATTTAACCTCAGGTGTTGAAACCAGGTAAAGGTCTACCTCTGGGCTAATCCAGGTTGCATGCGCATCATAATCGGTTATGACGGTGACGAGCGGCACATTTAGGGTAGGATCCAATCTCTTTAGGCGGGACACTACAGCACCTGGAATAAAATGTGTGCAGACAATTACGTCGGGTTTCAGTTGTCTCACAATATTTTTGGAATGCGTATAAAATATACGATGCAAGGCAAGCGTGGTAAGACGATTGAATGATTTCTGGTGACGGTAGACATAACCCATCAATTTTGGCTGTGTCGTTACCGTCTTTCGGTAAGCAGACAGAATAATAGGTGCCATCTTGGGGTTTAAAAAATTTCCAAGTTCTAGCACCTTCGTTTGTAAATTAGGCGATAATTGGCGCAGACTGCTCGACAACGCATAAGCTGCTTGTGTATGTCCGGCGCCAAAACCTTCCGAGAGTATTAAGATTCTTTTTTTACGCAATGTTGATTCACCTATTCTCAAGGGTTTTCCCGGTTATTAACAATAAATGCTTTACATCCATAAGGCTATAGTACCAGCTGCTACGCAGGAACCGATCACTGCGCCAGCTATAACATCTGATGGATAATGCAATCCAAGATAAATACGAGAAAATCCGACAATACAAGCTAGCGGCAGCAGAATAACGGTCAAAGCAGGAAACGCCAGCATATAAGGGACCGTAGAAGCAAAGATAGCTGTAGTATGACCAGATGGAAAAGAATGATCCTTTAATGGATTACGAAAAGTATTGGTTTCCGGTAACGCCAGATAAGGACGCATACGCGGGTACAGTTTTTTGGCGATAGCTACGGGTATATGGCTGACAGCTAGTGCTGTTAAGGCTTGTAAACCTGTAGTTCTCCAAGGCTCAGGAGCTAATACCCATACCAGTATATTGATAACAATCGTGCTTGTAGCTCCACCCAAATGAGTAAGGTAAAAGAGCCAAAAGTTCAAAAAACGATTATGCATTCGTCCGTTGATCCACTTAAAAAGATGCCGCTCCCAGAGATGTAGTTTCATGAATAAATGTCTCATATCTAATTCCCTCCGCTAGTCCGGCTACCGTTAACAGATGTTAATGCAGTAATCCGTTCTATAGCTTAGATCTGTCTTAATCATACTTTTTAAAGGTAGTTCATTTCAAGGAAAAGCTCAGGTTTACACGAAATTTGCCAGTTTTGACTTAGAGCACTATTACGCTTTACAATGATTCAAGCAGACTAAACCTGTTTAAAAGGGTAAGAGATAAATAAGGATTCAAAAAAAGGAATCCATAGAATTCTTTTAAACAGCATATATAAAAATTGTGAAGTCTGCCGAGAATAAGAATACTCTTGGTCTATTGTTAAGGGATGCAACAAAAGGGTCAGAAAGAACGTCAAGCAAGCTAGAGAGAAAAAAAGAACACCAAGAGTGAAAAAAGGGGGCATCAAAAGGTCATGACAGACGCACTGTTTGTTACGCTCCAAGTGATCTTGGCAGCAATCGCAGTCTATCAGTTTACGTTTTCATTATTCGGACTGCACAGGAAAAAGAAAAAAACGCAGTATAAGCCGGAAAAATCTTTTGCCGTACTTGTTGCCGCACATAACGAGGAAGAAGTTGTCGGCGCATTAATGGAGAATCTGAAGCAGCTTAATTATCCATCAGAACTGTACGATGTATTTGTAATTTGTGACAATTGTACAGACGGTACAGCTCGCATCGTTAGAGAACACGGCATGAACGCTTGTGTCCGCACCAATGCAAATCTGAGAGGTAAAGGCTACGCAATAGAATGGATGCTTAAAGAGCTGTGGGCTATGCCGCGGCAATATGATGCTGTTGTCATGTTCGATGCTGATAACTTGGCGCATACTGAGTTCCTGATGGAGATGAATAATGATCTTTGTTCAGGTGCACGGGTAATCCAAGGTTATATCGACACCAAGAATCCAGAGGATTCCTGGATTACAGCTGCTTATGGTATTTCGTACTGGTATATTAACCGTTTGTGGCAACTTTCACGCCATAATTTAAATATGGCTAACTTCCTTGGCGGAACGGGAATGTGTTTTGAGACCACACTTCTTAAAGAAATGGGCTGGGGAGCTACAAGTTTGGTCGAGGACTTGGAGTTTACGATGCGTAGTGCAGCACATGGTGTATATCCTAAGTTCAATTATGATGCAAAGGTATTTGATGAGAAGCCGTTAACCTTCAAGGCTTCCTCAAGACAGCGTCTGCGTTGGATGCAGGGGCACTTCACTGTTGCTCGCCGTTATTTTTTCCCATTGCTTTGGCAAAGTATTAAAGAACGCAGCTTAACGAAGTTTGACCTCGCGCTTTATGGAGCGAATGTATATATTGTATTGCTCACTTTTTTAATGACGGCGGTAATGTGGGTGGATATGGCGTTCTTTAACGGACCGAATATCGCTAACATTTACGGCAGCTTGCCGATCTGGCTCAGCTTCCTAGCTATTGGCGCCAATCTGGTGACTTTTGGTATTGCGATGGCATTGGAGAAGGTTACGTTCAAGAAAGTATATGCTTATCTTGTATTCTTCCCGATCTACTTGATCTCGTGGTATCCGATTACGTTCTATGCGTTCTTCACGCAGAACAATAAGCAATGGAGCCATACCAAGCATACTCGCGTAGTACGACTTGAAGAAGTACAAAGTAAGCAGGTATAAAATTCACGAAATTTCTGCATAAAAGGATTGACACCCCAAATAGTGTGGTGTATAGTATTCAAGTACGCAAATCATAGGGATTGCAAGAAGAAGCACCTGCTTCTCACCTGACTGGCATATTCGCCGGCTGGTTTTGATCTCAATGCTTTATGAATGTTAATGTTCATGAACGTTGATCAAACACGGGGTGTCGGGTGTTACCGGCACCCCTTTTTTATGGAGTTACGTGAGAATAGTTGTTAAAAAGATCCGGAGGTGGAGAGTTATCAGTAAGGAACATATGATCAATGATGAAATTCGGGCCAAAGAGGTACGGTTGGTTGGTGCGGAAGGTGAGCAAATCGGAATTAAACCGATCCGCGAAGCGCTGCAAATGGCGATCGATCTTAATCTGGATCTAGTCAATGTAGCACCACAGGCTAAGCCGCCGGTATGCCGCATCATGGATTACGGCAAGTTCCGTTATGAAACGCAGAAGAAAGAGAAGGAAGCGCGTAAAAACCAGAAGGTCGTTGATATCAAGGAAGTCTGGTTCCGTGCTAACATTGAGGAACATGATTATCAAACTAAGTTCCGCAATGTGATCAAGTTCTTGGGTGAGGGCGATAAAGTGAAGTGCTCCGTACGTTTCCGCGGACGTGAGATTACACACGCGAATATCGGCCAAAAAATCCTCGAACGAGTGAAGAACGAAGTGGCTGATATATCTGTTGTTGAGCGCCAGCCAAAGCTGGAAGGCCGCAGCATGATTATGATTTTGGCTCCTAAAGCTCAATAAATCTGGAGTCACTTGCTTATCTGCAATTTGGCGCCGCATAATATTCAAGGAGGAAACACCATGCCTAAGATGAAAACACACAGCAGCCTGAAAGGCCGCTTCAAAATTACCGGAACTGGTAAAGTAACACGTTACAAAGCTCACAAAAACCACTTGCTGTCCCACAAATCTAAACGCGCTAAGCGCGTTCTGAACGGAAATCCAGTAATGGCCCCTGGGGATGTAAGACGTTTGAAACAAGGATTGGCTAACTTGAAATAGTTTATTACACATTTTTGGGAGGTTTATTAATATGGCAAGAGTTAAGGGCGGATTTGTAGTTCGTCGTAAACATAAAAAAGTGTTGAAATTGGCAAAAGGTTATTTCGGTTCTAAACACCGTATTTTTAAAACAGCTAAAGAACAAGTAATGAAATCGATGGTTTACGCTTACCGCGACCGTCGTCAAACCAAACGTAACTTCCGCAGACTGTGGATCGTTCGTATTAATGCAGCAGCTCGTTTGAACGGTCTTTCTTACAGCAAGCTTGTATACGGCCTGAAATTGGCTGGTGTAGAAGTTAACCGTAAAATGCTGGCTGATCTGGCTGTGAATGATCTTAACGCATTCAACTCCTTGGCTGGTATTGCTAAAGAGAAAATCAACGCGTAAGTGTTGTAATATAACCGAAAAGCACCGCCTGCGGGTTGCCCATGCAGCGGTGCTTTTTTGTGCGGTAAGATAGGGATGGAGCAGCGTTGACATTCCCTACATAAAAGAAAAAGCTCTGCATCTGCAGAGCTATTCCCAGTACTTTATGGTGTTTAATTGAGCGGCGAGTTTTTTGCTGATATTGCGGCGAACTTTTCGTAGCTCGGAACGTTCATTAGCAGATTCGTTGATCAGCTTCTCTTCGTCTGTCTCTGGGATGATAGCTGGGACCGGAGTAGGCGTGCCATCCTCTTCGACTGCGACAAAGGTTAGGAATGAAGTAGCAGCGACAGCGCGCTCTCCAGTATATAGATTTTCTGAAATGATCTTCACAAACACCTCTATGCTTGTCCGTCCGGTCCAGGAGACGAAGGATTCAAAGCATACGGAGTCAGTAGGGCGAATGGGTCTCAAGAAGTCTACAGAGTCTGTAGAGGCTGTGACGACGTTAGTTCGACAATGGCGCATAGCTGAAATGGAGGCTACTTCATCAATGCCGCTCATAAGCTTGCCACCGAATAATGTTTTGTGATTATTGACATCATTAGGGAAAACGCGTCCGGTTTTGAAGACACGGGATTCACGGCAATATTTGAAGGCCGGTGTTGTTTGTGGATTTATTTCTTCGGTCATGATCTGATAACTTCCTTTCAGTGCAATTACTAAGGAATCATAATAATAGAAAACACTTAAGTGTGCAATAATATTTGTAATGTGTTGGAATACTATACAGAGTAAAATCAGGGTTTCTGACATTAACCAGACATAACTGTAACATGCTATGTCATGGAAAGCGGTTACTTGCTAAAAAGTGCAAATTATTATTGACCTGAGGTCATTTATGCACTGGATTTTAGATTTTATTGCAGTTATAATTTGAACTAATGGAATGTCCAAGCAGAACACAGAAGACATCCAATATTTTAAGGGGGATTACATTCAATGAAAAAAGGTTTAAAGCTATCTCTTGCAATGTTGCTGTCTCTTACAGTCGTTTTGACAGGCTGTGGAAACAACAATAACAACGCCGCTAAAGGTGAAACTAATGCAGGAACCAATGCAGGAACAAACGCACCTAAATCCGATTTCAAATTTGGTATGGTTACTGACATTGGTGGCGTAAACGATAAATCGTTTAACCAATCCGCATGGGAAGCATTGCAAGCTCTTGAAAAAGAAACAGGTAGTGGCGTTAAGTACTTGCAAAGTAAATCAAATGCTGACTATGAGCCAAACCTTAACTCCTTCGTTAAAGATGGATACAACTTGACTTGGGGTATTGGTTTTGATCTTGGCGACGCAATTAAAAAAGTAGCTACTGAGAACCCAAATGCTAACTTGGCTATCATTGATAGCGTAGTTGAAGCTCCTAACGTAGCTTCCGTTACTTTCTCCGAAAATGAAGGTTCCTTCTTGGTTGGTGTGGTTGCTGGTCTGACTACAAAAACTAACAAAGTTGCATTCATCGGTGGTCTGGAAAGCCCTGTAATCAAACGTTTTGAAGCTGGCTTTAAAGCTGGTGTAGCAGCAGTTAACCCTTCAGCTAAAGTAACACCTACTTATGCTGGTGGTTATGACAAACCAGACGTTGGTAAATCTCTTGCGGCTACATTGTATAACGACGGAAACGACATTATCTTCCCTGCTGCTGGACAAACAGGAAATGGCGTATTCAACGAAGCTAAAGCTCGTAACAAAGCAGGCGGTACTAAAGTATGGGTTATTGGTGTAGATAAAGACCAATCCATCGAGTTTGGTACTGACGTTACTTTGACTTCCATGATCAAACGTGTAGACGAAGCTGTTCTTAAAGTTTCTAAAGAAGTAATTGACGGTACGTTCAAGGGTGGTACTACAACCGTTCTTGGTCTGAAAGATAATGGTGTAGGTATTTCTGATACTAAGGACAACGTTTCTGAAGAGATCCTGGCTAAAGTTGAAGAATACAAAAAACAAATCATTGATGGAACAATCACTGTTCCTTCCGAGTAATAGTTAGTCTCCATTTATTGCATTACAATAAGGATCAAAGAATAAGGCCGGTGTTGTGCTGGCCTTATTCCTTGTTAAAGCACTGGTTATGATAAGAGGAACATAGATATACCGCCTTACAAAGGGCGGTACATCCGTGTCTATAAGGTAGTTATATATTCTGTGATGAGGGTGATTCCATGAGTGCTGCGGCTCCTGTCGTAGAGTTGAAGCAAATCACAAAACGCTTTCCCGGTATTGTTGCTAACGATTCCATTAGCTTGACGCTTAAAAAGGGTGAAATCCTTGCATTGCTTGGTGAGAATGGTGCAGGCAAGTCCACTTTAATGAACATTGTATTTGGATTGTATCAACCGGATGAAGGCAGTATTGAAATCGACGGGAAACCGGTTATTATTGATAACCCCAATAAAGCTATTGAGCTTGGTATTGGTATGGTTCATCAGCATTTCAAGCTTGTGGAGCCTTTTACGGTGACCGAGAATATTGTTCTTGGGATGGAGCCGAAAAAAGGTCTTAAAATTGACTATAAATCCGCTGCGGAACAGGTTCGGAAGCTATCGGAGCAATATGGCCTGCAAGTGAATCCAAATGCCGTTATTCATGACATTTCGGTAGGTATGCAGCAAAGGGTAGAAATTATGAAGACCCTGTACCGTGGAGCGGATATTCTCATATTTGATGAGCCGACCGCAGTACTTACGCCTCAAGAAATTACGGAACTCATGGCGATTATGAAGCGGCTTGTTGCAGAGGGAAAATCCATTATTTTGATCACGCATAAGCTTAAAGAAATCATGCAAATATCTGATCGGGTCACCATTATTAGACGTGGGAAAGTAATTGATACTGTGAATACCGCAGAGACCAATCCTAATGAGCTAGCTGAAAAAATGGTTGGGCGTGGCGTAACTTTCAAAGTGGACAAGAAGGTTCCTGAGGTTGGCCAATCTGTACTCAAACTGAAGGATGTCAGCAGTAAGAGTAAAGATGGGGTCTCCGTACTGGATGGTCTTAGCTTTGAAGTAAAAGCAGGGGAAATTCTCGGGATTGCTGGCGTAGATGGTAATGGACAAAGTGAGTTGATCCAGGCCATTACAGGTCTGCGCAAAATTGATTCGGGTTCGATAACCGTGTCTGGCAATGAAATTGCTAATTTATCACCGCGGAAGGTTTCAGAGATGAATGTCTCTCATATTCCTGAGGACCGCCACAAGCATGGGTTAGTGCTTGATTTCACCATGAGTGAGAATATGGTTTTGGAAACCTATTATAAGAGTCCTTACAACAAAAATGGCTTTTTGCAAAATGATGTCATTGATAAGTACGCAGCGAAGCTTATAGAGCAATTTGATGTACGTACACCTTCAATAGAGACCAAAGCACGTTCTTTATCCGGCGGAAATCAACAGAAAGCGATTATTGCGCGGGAAATAGATAAAAATCCGACATTGTTAATTGCCGCACAACCTACACGCGGTCTAGATGTTGGGGCTATTGAATTTGTTCAGAAGCAACTCATAGCTCAGCGTGATCAAGGAAAGGCTGTTCTACTTATTTCCTTTGAATTGGACGAGATTATGAACGTCTCTGACAGAATCGCTGTTATCTATGAAGGGAAAATTGTCGGTGAAGTGTTCCCGCAAGATACGAATGATCAGGAACTGGGTCTTATGATGGCAGGCAGCTTGCAGCGGGGAGGTAAGGCAGTTGAATAAGTTCAAAAAAATCTTCACAACTGACAGCTACATCGTTCCTCTGGTTGCCATCGTGCTTGGTTTTCTTGTGGGAGCAATAGTTATGCTTCTGGGCGGTTATGATCCGATAACTGCTTACTCCGCACTGTTCAAACGTGTGTTTGGTAATTTGTATAACTTTGGTGAAGCTGTGCGCGAAATGACACCATTAATGCTTACAGGGCTAGCCGTAGCTTTCGCATTCCGTTCAGGGATGTTTAATATCGGGGCAGATGGCCAAGTAATGATTGGTATGACAGCGGCAACAGTGGTGGGTATTAAGATGGCAGGTCTGCCATCCTTCCTGCTTGTCCCGCTTGCTGTAATTATTGCGGGTGTCTGCGGTGGTTTATGGGCAGGGATTGCCGGTTATTTGAAAGCAAAACGTGGGATTAACGAAGTTATTACCACAATCATGTTAAACTGGATTGCTCTTTACCTGTCGAATTATATCGTTAGAAACTTTTTGTTGCTTCCAGGACAAAATCGTTCCGAGGATATTCCGGCCTCGCTTTCCATGACCTTTTTGAATTCGATATTTGATAATGCACGTCTACACTGGGGTACAGCTATTGCTCTTGCTGCAGCGGTATTCTTCTATGTGTACTTATGGAAGACCAAGCAGGGCTACGAAATGCGTGCAGTTGGTTACAATCCACATGCTGCCGAATATGCAGGGATGAATGTTGGACGTAACGTTATGAAGGCAATGTTCATAAGTGGTGTATTCGCCGGTCTGGCCGGAGCAGGAGAGGTGCTTGGTGTATTCCATTATCAAGCTATTTTCGCGGCATCGCCAGGATATGGATTTGATGGTATCGCTGTTGCTCTTCTTGGTTTAACACATCCACTTGGTGTTATTCTGGCTGCGATTCTCTACGGTACGCTGACTTATGGTTCTGCGGGTATGAGTTTTGCTGCAGATGTTCCACCAGAGCTTATTCGTATCGTTATTGGTTCAATCATATTCTTTATTGCGGCACAAGGGATTGTGCGCTGGGTGCTTAAGCCCTTTTACTTCAAGCGCAAGAAAGAGAAGGTGTTATAGATGGATCTGCAGACGTTAGGTCAACTGCTTAATACAACGCTTGTTTTTTCCACAGCGCTCATTTTTGCCTCACTTGGCGGCATCTTCTCTGAACGTTCCGGTGTCGTAAACATTGGACTTGAAGGTTTGATGATGTTTGGTGCCTTTGCGGCAGCAGTAGGCGGTTATTATGCTCAGGACGCTGGAATGGGCGAATGGGCTCCTTGGGTTGGTGTACTCTGTGCTATAGCTGTTGGTGTGCTAGGCTCACTAATTCATGCGGTTGCATCTATAACCTTTAAATCTGATCAGACGATTAGTGGTACGGTTATTAACTTTTTAGCTGCAGGAAGCACGCTCTATATGGTAAAGCTCCTGTTTGATGGATCAGCTGAAACTCCGATCATTGATGGGTTTAGCAAGGTTGCAATTCCTGGGCTCTCCAAAATCCCAGTGATTGGTGAAGGGATTTTTAATTCCTATCCTACAACTTATCTGGCCATAATACTGGTCATCGTTATTTATTTGGTTCTGTTTAAGACGCCATTTGGATTGCGTTTGCGTGCAGTAGGTGAGCATCCAAGTGCTGCAGATACACTGGGTGTAAAAGTTAATCGGATGAGATATATCGGTGTAATGTTGAGTGGATTGATGGCGGGTATTGGTGGAGCTACAATCACTTTAACAACAACCGGAACCTTTGGACATAATACAATCTCTGGTCAAGGTTTTATCGCCATTGCAGCGATGATCTTTGGGAAATGGAATCCACTTGGTGCCTTTGGTGCAGCGGTATTCTTCGGATTCTCCCAAGCGATTCGCAACTATGTTCAATTGTATGAGTGGTCACAAAATATTCCTCAAGAGTTTATCTTTATGATCCCTTATGTACTGACTATCATCGTGCTGGTAGGGGCTGTAGGCCGTTCCTCTGCTCCTAAGGCATTAGGACAGCCATACGATCCTGGTAAGCGATAGACATGTAACTATTCAAAGCCGTATTTCCGGTCTTTTCCCGGAAATACGGCTTTTTTATTAGGATCAGCAAGGATAAACATTGAGGCAGGAGGGCAAGTGTACAGGCGAAGGTCCTTTCCATCGAATAGACTGTTTTGTAGATGATGCAAATGAGAGGCGTACAAAACATTTAGGAGGGGATCATATGACTAAGCCAGTTACGAAGAAGCAGGTTATGAGACTCGTGGGTAAGCAGATCATTGCAGTAAAAAAGGACGGTACTCAGGTGACAGGGAAACTGCTTCGTGTATCCGGAAATCGTCTGATATTACAACGCGTAAGTGGTAAAAAAGTACAAACCAAAGCAATCATTCCTTTAGTGTTGTTTGATTTGCTAGCCATTGGTACAGCACCTTATGCTTTTGGTGGTGGCTATGGCGGTGGAGCGCCTTATGGCGGAGGTCCTGGCTATGGCAATCCTTATGGAGGTTACGGGTACGGAGGCACACCCTATCCACCTTTCGGATTCTTTTAAGTTCAGTTGAAATTTGATTTAACTAGATGAACCTTTTCTCCAATTCGTAACAGAAGCTTAGGGATTGATAACGGGCTACGCTGTAGCCCAATTTTTGATAAAAGGCAAGAGCTGCTGTGTTTCCTAAATCGACGGATACCTTAGCCCGATGACATCCGCGTGATAGTGCAAATCGTTCTGCTCGATCCATGAGCATATTTCCCAAGTGTTTGCGCCGTGCTGCGGGTGCTATGGCTAACATATCGATATAAAGTAAATCACCATGCAGCAGGAAATGGACAAACCCCATTGGATCACTCTCATAGTCGGGACAGGCGACTAAGGTGATACCGTGTCCCAGACGACGGGGGATATCTTTTTTGATTTTGGCAATTTCAGTCTTTGGCAAATGAGATAATGGTACAAGCTGTCGCTCGATTAAATCAAGGATAATGACGTCATCCTGCTTGGGTCGACGATAACGGATCATAGAGCGCCCCCTTTCTACGCATTGTCGTACATCATATGTCGGGAGCGTGGTGGGGGTTCCCAGCACGTAGAAGTAGGAGTTGTGACAATATTAAAAATAAGGGTATTGACTTATCCATGTTAGGAATCATATAATGTGTCTAAACATTTTATCGAACATACATGTATCGGCAATGATGAGGACGAAGTTTTAAGGGCTCTTTTGCTCAGAGAGTGTGAGGATCTGCTGCAACCTCCACCGAAATCCCTTATATACGAGCTCACCTCGGAGCTGTTTTCCTGAAAGGTCCACTGGCTAGAGTGGTGGAATTATTAGGGAAAATCGTTTAGTCCGCGTTAGGGACTTCAGGTTACAGAGATTAGGGCCCTTGCCTACATCGATGGATTTTTGTATACCTGATAAGGCGTTGCATCGCGAGATGTAATGCAAACATGGGTGGTACCACGGAAGATCAACCTTTCGTCCCTCACGCGCTAATACTGTGCGTGGGAGGCGAAAGGTTTTTTTGTTTTATAAGGAACCATTTGCTGATGTATAAAGGACGGTCCGTCATTTGCATAATGAATGTTAAATATCGGAGGAGGAATACTAATGAGCGCGCAAATACCGGAATTACGGTCTACTGAGCAGTTAAAAGAAAAATGGATGGAGCCGGAGGTCATTTCCGGTTCCGAGATATTACTCCGCAGCCTTGTATTAGAAGGTGTAGACACTGTATTCGGATATCCGGGTGGAGCTGTACTGTACATCTATGATGCATTGTACGGTTTTACGGATTTCAATCACGTGTTAACACGTCATGAGCAAGGTGCTATTCATGCAGCTGACGGTTACGCTAGAGCAAGTGGCAAACCAGGGGTATGTATAGCTACCTCAGGTCCCGGAGCAACGAATCTTGTAACAGGTATTGCTACAGCATATATGGACTCCACTCCATTGGTTGTAATCACAGGTAACGTATTCTCCAGCCTGATCGGTACAGATGCTTTCCAGGAAGCAGACATTACCGGGATAACGATGCCAATTACTAAGCATAGCTACTTTGTAAGAGATGTTGAGGATCTCCCGCGTGTTATACATGAAGCTTTTCATGTGGCGAATACCGGTCGTAAAGGTCCAGTGTTGATCGATATTCCGAAAGACGTGTCAGCAGCGAAGACGTTGTTCACACCAGTGAAAACAGTGAATCTTCGGGGCTACAATCCTTGTACAGTTCCAAACAAACTGCAGCTTGATAAATTGGTTCGTGCGATTGCGGTTGCTGAACGTCCGATCATCATTGCAGGTGGTGGAGTCATTTACTCCGGAGCACATGAAGCTATGTTCGAATTCGTGAAACGGACAGAGATTCCAATTACTACAACCTTGCTGGGTCTCGGAGCTTTCCCTAGTGCAGAAGAACTTTGGATGGGAATGCCGGGTATGCATGGTACGTATACCGCGAATAATGCGATCCAACAGTGCGATTTGCTCATTAATATCGGTGCACGTTTTGATGACCGTGTTACTGGCAGACTGGACGGCTTCGCGCCAAAAGCCAAAATCGTGCATATCGATATCGATCCTGCAGAAATCGGGAAAAATGTATCGCCTGATATTCCGATTGTAGGCGATGTGAAAACGGTATTGGAAATGCTGAATCCTGAGGTTGGCCGCGCAGCTAATGCTGATGCTTGGAGAACACAGATTGCTCAGTGGAAGCTAGATCAGCCGCTTCGGTATAAGGATTCAGAAACAGAGCTTAAACCACAATGGGTGATTGGAATGATCAATGACACCACTAAAGGTGAAGCGATTGTTACAACGGATGTTGGTCAGCATCAAATGTGGGCTGCACAATACTATAAGTTCAATCATCCGCGTTCATGGATTACTTCAGGCGGTCTTGGAACGATGGGCTTCGGATTCCCGTCAGCTATCGGTGCACAGATGGCACATCCTGAACGGCTGGTAGTATCGATTAATGGTGATGGCGGCATGCAAATGTGTTCCCAAGAGCTAGCGATATGTGCGATTAACAATATACCAGTCAAAATTGTAGTAATTAACAATCAGGTGCTTGGCATGGTTCGCCAATGGCAGAATCTTATCTATGATAAACGTTACAGCTTTACAGACCTCGCAGGCAGTCCGGACTTCGTTAAGCTGGCTGAGGCCTATGGTGTAAAAGGTCTACGGGCGACGAATAAGGAAGAAGCACGTGATGCATGGCAGAAAGCACTGGAAACACCGGGTCCAGTATTGGTAGAATTCGTTGTTCCAAAAGACGAGAATGTCTACCCGATGGTAACTCAAGGTTCAACCATCGATCATATGCTGATGGGGGATGAATAACAGTGACAAGACATACGATTTCTGTACTCGTAAATGACCAGCCGGGTGTGCTTCAACGGGTGTCGGGTTTGTTCGGTCGCCGCGGATTTAATATTGAGAGTATAACGGTTGGCCAGTCTGAAGAGGTTGGATTGTCCCGGATGGTTATCGTTACTCTTGGAGACCAGCATACGCTTGAACAAATCGAGAAGCAGCTCTACAAGTTAATTGATGTAATTAAAGTCGTTGATCTTGGATCTAAGCCCATGGTTGCTCGTGAGCTGGCTCTGATTAAAGTGAATGCCGATCCAAGTGAGCGTCCGGAAATTATGGGCGTTGTAGAAACCTTCCGGGCTTCAGTTGTTGATATTGGCAGCACTACATTGTTAGTACAGGTAGTTGGAGATACAGTGAAGATTGATGCGATGATCGAGCTTTTGAAACCTTATGGAATCAGAGAGCTGTCTCGCACGGGTATTACGGCTATGGTACGCGGTAACTCTTAAATAGTTTATTTTGCGACTTTAACGGATTACTGCTTGATTGCATTAATCTGATATGATATGAATGAACTTCCCGCTAAAGAGCGGGAGCTTGAGGAGCAGCTAGATCTTCTATGATTCCAGTTCTCTTGAAGCACCCGCTCTTTATGATGGGTCTCAAATTAAAGGAGGATATTGACAATGGCAGTTACAACGTACTATGAACAGGATGCAGAACTTAGTGTATTAAAAGGAAAGACAATTGCGGTAATCGGGTACGGTAGCCAAGGACATGCCCAAGCACAAAACCTGCGTGACAGTGGTCTTCAAGTTGTCATCGGTCTTCGTGAAGGTAAATCTTTTGAAACTGCGAAAAATGACGGTTTTGAAGTATTGCCAGTAGCTGAAGCAGTATCCCGTGCAGATGTTGTGCAAATCCTAATGCCAGATGAAACACAGGCTTCGGTATATAAAAATGAAGTAGAACCAAACCTTAAAAAAGGCGCAGCTTTGATGTTCTCCCACGGCTTTAACGTACACTTTGGACAAATCGTTGCTCCTAAAGATGCAGACGTGTTGCTTGTAGCACCAAAATCTCCAGGTCACATGGTTCGTCGTACTTATGTTGAAGGCTTTGGCGTTCCTGGCTTGATTGCTATCGAACAAGATGCAACTGGAAAAGCTAAAGAAATCGGTCTTGCTTATGCAAAAGGTATCGGCTGTACACGCGCAGGGGTTATCGAAACTTCCTTCCGTGAAGAAACCGAAACTGACTTGTTCGGTGAACAAGCTGTACTTTGTGGTGGTGTATCCGCACTGATCAAAGCTGGCTTCGAAACATTGACAGAAGCAGGATATGCTCCTGAGATGGCTTACTTCGAATGTCTGCACGAATTGAAGCTGATCGTTGACATGGTATACGAAGGCGGATTGTCCAGCATGCGCGATTCTATCAGTAACACTGCTGAGTACGGTGACTATGTAACTGGACCACGCATTGTAACTGAAGATACTAAAAAAGCTATGAAAGCTGTTCTGACAGATATTCAAGAAGGTAAATTCGCTCGTGACTTTATCCTTGAGAACCAATCCGGACGTGCTTTCCTTACCGCTACTCGCCGCAACGAAGCTGCTCACCCAGTAGAAGTTGTAGGTAGCCAATTGCGTGAAATGATGCACTGGATTAAGAAATAATCATAATCATACTTATGATTAAATAGTATTACCTTCAAATGCGGCCGTGACTTTGCGAGCCGCATTTGAGAGTTTCAGCACAATTTTTGGGAGGTGCTTAGCATGCGGAAAATTTATGTGTTCGATACGACACTGCGAGATGGAGAGCAGTCACCAGGTGTGAACCTCAACACGCGTGAGAAAGTGGAGATCGCTTACCAGTTAGAGAAGCTGGGAATTGATCGCATGGAAGCGGGTTTTCCTGCAGCTTCTCCAGGTGATCTAGCTTCTGTTAATGCGGTGGCAAGAGCTGTGAAGAACGTCACGGTAATCGGCCTTTCTCGTTCTAGAGAGACAGATATTGATGCTGTAAAAGAAGCACTACAGGGAGCGCAGGACCCTTGTATTCATATTTTTCTGGCTACATCTCCTATTCACCGCCAGCATAAGCTACGGATGGATAAGGCTCAGGTGCTGGAAACTGCACAGTCTGCTATCCGATACGCTAAAAAATATTTCCCTAAGCTCGAGTTTTCATTAGAAGACGCGGGACGTACGGAGTATGATTTCATGGCTGAAATGGTCGGCATGGCTATCCGGGAAGGCGCTAATGTTGTTAATATCCCGGATACTGTAGGTTATTTGAATCCTTCGGAGTACGGAGCTATCTTTAAATATCTAAAAGAGAATGTGCCTGATATTGAACGCGTACAGCTTAGTGCCCATTGTCATAACGATCTTGGTATGGCTACAGCAAATACGCTGGCTGCGATTCAGAATGGTGCAGATCAGATCGAAGGAACGATCAACGGTATCGGTGAACGTGCCGGGAACACAGCGATTGAAGAAGTTGCGCTAGCGCTTGAGACACGGGCTGAATTTTTTGGTGCAAAAACATCGCTTACGTTATCTGAGATCTCTCGCACAAGTCGTCTGGTCAGCAAGCTTACAGGTATGGTGGTTCCAGGGAATAAAGCGATTGTAGGAGCTAACGCATTTGCTCATGAATCGGGTATTCACCAGGACGGGATGCTAAAAGAGAAAACTACCTACGAGATCATGACACCGGAGACTATTGGACTTAAAGAGAGCAAGCTGGTACTCGGCAAACACTCTGGACGGCACGCTTTCCGCGATAAGTTGAGTGATCTTGGGTATGATTTGTCCGAAGAAGAGCTGAACACCGCTTTTTCTAGATTTAAGGATTTGGCAGATAAGAAAAAAGAAGTATCAGATGAAGACATTTTGGCTTTGATTGAAGAGAAATTAATTGATACGCCAGAAGTCTTTAAGCTGCAAACGATGTTCGTTACTTATGGTAATGAAGCTGTTCCAACCGCCAAGGTTATTATTGCGGGTCCGGAAGACCAGCCGATTGTAGCTGAGGCCGAAGGTAATGGTTCAGTAGATGCCATCTACAATGCTATTGATAAAGCCACGAATGAGGAAGTTACCCTTGGAGATTATTCGATTAAATCGGTCTCCCGTGGTAAAGATGCGCAGGGTGAGGTTCATGTGGTGCTTTCGCAGGGAGAAGTAGCTGCACAAGGCCGTGGACTTAGCACCGATATTCTAGAAGCAAGTGCCCGCGCTTATATTGATGCGCTGAACAAGCTTCTGGAGAAGCGTAAGACTTACACCAAACGTGATCACGCTAGTCTATAAGATGTACAATGTTATTTTTATTTTCCACTAAGTAGTAAATACGACAGGGATATGCGAGTTATGCGCATATCCCTGTTTTTTTTGCAATAAAAAGATCTCCAAGACTGCAATAGGACGCTGTTCAGATTATGTATAGATGGACTATTTACAATAGTTGTTAGGTTGCAAATTTATATCATGAGAAAGAGTCAAGGAGGTTAATGCGGGGGAGTAGAGTACGGGATTCAAAGGATAAAGCTTAGGAAAAGCACGATAAACGGAGTGACAAAGGAGGCATTTTTAATAATGTTATCAAAAAAGAAAATTAGCGCATTGCTCGTAGTATTCTTGCTTGTGACGCAATGGGCTTACAGCTTTGGCTTTGGAGTCAATTCGCAGGCATATGCGAGTGGCAACGGTACTGTAATTGGAGATGACCTCATTACTAGTGTTACGCTTGCTGTATACACCGATGATAAATACACAAATACGGTTACAGAAAGCGTATATGAACTTGATTCCTATTCGGAATTGAACTATACATGGTCACTTCCAGATGGGCATGGATATAAGGATGGGTCCACCTATACCTTTGATCTTCCAACACAGTTTGAACTTTATAACGATCTGAATGGTGATCTTATTTTTGACGATGAGCCTGTAGGGACTTATACCGTCGACAAAAATACTAACCGCGTTGTATTTACATTTAATGCTTATATCGAAACTCACGATAAAGTGGGAGGGACTTTCTCCGTAAGGTCGCTTTTGAGCTCCAAGAAAATTACAGGCTCCACGAAGCAAACCCTGATTTTCCCGATACAAGGCGGTACTCAGACCATTGAGCTTAATTTTAAGCCGAAGGTTAGCTCTACTATAGAAAAAGACGGTTCGCCTAAGCCGCAGTATTATAATCCAACAAGCATCGCTTGGACGGTTGATGTGAATAAGGCACTGGAAAGCGTAAAAAATGCAGTTGTCACCGACACACTCCCTGCGGGATTATCACTGAATACGGTATCTATTGCTGTTTATGAGCTTGATGTGAAGGTCGATGGGACTGTGAGTCTTGGCAATCTAGTGGACAGCAGCAAGTATGATGTGACAGGATCCACTTTGGGAGAGTTAAAGCTGAAATTTGCGGATAACCCGCTTACTAAGGCTTACCGGATTGGCTTCTCTACGGATATTACTGGTACTGGTGTAGATGCGAAAACCTTTTTGAATGAGGCAGTCTTAACAGGAGATAACGGATTTTCTAAAAAGGCTAGCACTACAGTTACAGTAGGACGTGGCAAACCACTATCGAAAGAGTCCACCAATTACGATGCAGCGAATCAGGTGATTTCCTGGGCTGTTAATTTCAATTACAATGAAAAAACAATTTTAGCGGCAAATGCTATTTTGAAGGATACATTCAATAACACCCAAGATCTAATTCTCAACTCGGTTAAAGTTTATCCTGTAACGATCGACAGTAATGGTAACGGGGTTAAAAGCGCGGAAATCGCTTCAAGCGAATATACAATAACTCCAACAACTGCAACGGGATTAAAAGGTTTTGATCTGAAATTTAACAATGATATAAATTCTGCCTACCGTATTGAATATCAGACAAAGGCAAATGGCAGAGTATTTGATGATGGCAAGATTACGAACAAAGTTACTTATGATGGAAAAACAGAAACGGGTTACAGTGATATCAAGCAGCAAATTCTCCATAAATATTATAGCAACGTTAATTATGCGACTAAGACCCTTGATTGGACTATCCAAATTAACGACGACAGCAAGACTATGGAAAATCTAGTGGTGACGGACACTTTTGGCAATGCCGGATTAAAGCTTGTTCCGGGTACATTAAAGGTTCAACCAACTAAAGGCGGAACTGCTACCGTCCATAGTGTTGTTTACAATGCGCATGATCCGGTTGCAGTAAACGATGGATTTGTGATTACTTTTAATGCGCCGATAAATGAACCTTACACAATTACTTATACAACAAGCTTTAACTATGATTGGCTGGCTCCGGGCAAAACTCAATTCACTAATACAGGTGCACTCGATTGGAAAGAAACGGTTAATGGGGTGCAGGAGTCTAAGCATAAAGAAGCGACCGTAATCTTTAATCCAAGAGATGAGGTTAAAAACAATGGGAAGAAGAGTGGTTCCTACAATGCTGTAACTAAGGAAATCACTTGGAACATTGGGGCTAATTTTAATCAGAAAACGTTAAACCAAGCTCAACTGGTTGATACCATTTCAGCTGGCCAAGTTGTAAATATGGATTCTGTGAAAGTGAATAAATGGGAGTATGGAAAGGATGGAAATCCTTCTCCTCAAGCTAGTGTGAATTCCGCGGACTATAAAGTGGAGCTGGATGGCAGTGAGCTGAAGGTGACATTTAATAAAACGATTAATTATGCGTTCTACGTCACTTTCAAAACAACGTTCGCGGATCAAGCGATTGATTCAAATGAAATTAAAAATACAGCTACGTTATATGACGGTGCGAAAGTAGAGTCCGCTAAACTGCAAGCTTCTGTTAATATCCCTCAGGGCGGGGAATACGTTAACAAAGAAGGTGCGCAGGATGGCAATAAAATACATTGGACGGTTTACATCAACCGTAACCAATCTTTTGTAAAAGAAGCGGTAATTACGGATATTCCAAGCGACAATCAAATCCTGCTGTCCAATACATTCCATGTCTACAAAACGAAAGTTGCAAGCAATGGGGATGTAACATCGACCAACCAAGAATTGGTGAGTGGTACAGATTATAAGCTGGAAATCACTACGGATAATGACGGAAAAGAAAGCTTTAAGCTTAGTTTCCTGAAGGATATTTCCGAAGCTTATATTTTGAAATATGACTCCCTGATCACAGCACAAAACAATGATAAGGTAACCAATAAGGTTAGTTTCGATGGTAAAAACATCAAGGTAGTTCCAGGTGTAAGCACCGAGGAAATTATCGTTAAGCTCTCTAGCGGCTCCGGCACAGGAAGCGGCGTAAGAGGACCGTTGACGATTACCAAAGTAGAAGACGGGAATACGAGTAAGGTGTTAAGTGGGGCCGTTTTTGATCTGTATCGGGTAGTTGATGCCGATAAGATCTGGATTAAGGAAGGCACTACGGATACAAACGGGATACTTGAATTTACCAAACTAACAGGTGGGAAATATATATTAATTGAGAAAACAGCGCCTGCTGGTTATGTTCTTGATCAAACACCACATGAAGTGACTATTTCTTCGACGACAGGGATAAGCCTTGAGGTAAAAAACAAAGTTCCGACACCAACAGCAACGCCTATACCGACTGTAACGCCCGCACCAACGGTAACACCAACGCCAGCGCCAACAGCAACAGCAACACCAACGTCGACGCCAACAGCAACGCCAACGTCGACACCGACAGCAACACCAACGTCGACGCCAACAGCAACGCCAACGTCGACACCGACAGCAACACCAACGTCGACGCCGACAGCAACACCAACGTCGACACCGACAGCAACGCCAACGTCGACGCCGACAGCAACACCAACGTCGACGCCGACAGCAACACCAACGTCGACACCGACAGCAACACCAACGTCGACACCGACAGCAACACCAACGTCGACACCGACAGCAACACCAACGCCGACGCCGACAGCAACACCAACGTCGACGCCGACAGCAACACCAACGTCGACGCCGACAGCAACACCAACGTCGACGCCGACAGCAACACCAACGTCTACTCCAGAGGAACCGACAGGTCCTATCTGGACACCATCACCGACTCCGGAAGTAGTCGTTACTTCTACGCCAACGGCAACACCAGTTGTGGTGGCAACACCTTCGCCAACACCGATGGTAACGCCAGTGTCGACGGCAACGCCAACGGTTACGCCAACAGCTACTCCAAGCCAGCCTGTGGCAACTAGTACGCCTGTTGTTCCGCAGGTAACTCCACCTGTGCAGAAAGAGATTACCAATGAAGATGTTCCTATTGAAGGTGAAATTCCACTTGGGGGAGTGCCAAGCCTGGGAGATGAGCCGGGACATGGTAAAGTAATTATTACTAAGGATGGCAAATGGGTCTACACACCTGATCCGGGCTATATTGGTAAAGATAAGTTCACCATTATTGTTACAGATGAGAATGGAAATGAAGAAGAAATCCTCATAGAGATTGATGTGGAGGAAGTACCAAAGGGTACAGTCACTGAGCCGGGAAATAACAGCAATAAACCGACTCAGCTTCCGAAAACAGGAGAAGACAGCGCGTTTCCGATCTACTTGGTTGGTGGGAGTCTAGTACTTTTAGGGTTTGTATTAACAAGACGATTCAAACGTAATAACTAGGAAGGTAATAATAAAGACACCCGGTTTTATCCGGGTGTCTTTATTATGTCTTGATAGGTTATTTAGCTCATCGCACTCTATGGTTAAGCTGCTCCCATTGCTCGTACCATTGCTCAACGCTGGCTGGAAGGCCAAGGTTAAGTTCCTTTTGGAACAAATCCTTGAGCAGCTTGTACTGCTCTTCCACAGCGGAACGTTCTCCAATACTGTCGTAGACCTTCATTAATCCTAAATGCCCTTGTTCAAAATAAGGCTGTAGCTGCACTACTCGTTGATAGACAGTAACGGCCTCGGCAATTCTGTTGCTTTCTATATAAAATTGGGCTATGCCCATTGCATGGTGCAGCCAAATGGTACGAAGACGTTGCCGCTCACTTTCAGCCCATAAATAATCATAATCGTCATAGTAATCTCCAGAATAAAGCTCGAATAAAACTTGATGCTCCGCACAATTAACTTCACTGATGGTTTCCAGAGCCAGGATACCCTGTTCCCACTTATCTACATCAATCAACATTGATCCGGTTTCAAGGGTATAGCCTTCCCCCCCGCTAAGGTTGCTGATATGCAGGTCAACTTCATTCTGCTTTAAGCATTGCCGGACTTGATAAATTGTTGTATAGAGATGGGTAGAGGCCTTTTTCAGATTGAAGTCTGGCCACAGCAGTTCAATCAGCATGTCTTTACTTACGAAGCGGTTGCGATTATGGAGCAAAAAGGCAAATAACTCTTGGGCCTTAGAGGTTCTCCAACGCAGATTATTCAGAGATTGTCCGCCTCGTTCAAAACGAAGCGATTGAAGACAACGAATGGTTACCTCTTCTTTTGCAATTATGAGTTTTGGTGCAAGTGACAATCTTTCTTCTAACCGCTGGACAGCTTTCAATAGTCGGTCATTTCGCACAGGCTTCAAAATATAATCGAGCGCATTGATCTCAAAAGCCTCCACAGCATAATGGTTATACGCGGTAACGAAGATAATATTTGCATTTGGACAGGCCTCTTGGAGCATCTCCGCAGCTTGAAGACCATTAATTTCTGGCATTTCAATATCAATAAAAATAACGTCAGGATGATAAGACGGAGCCTCTTGAATGGCCTGTGAGGGGTCCGTATAGGAAGCGGCTATATGTAAAGATGGTATTTTTTTTAACATAAACTCTAATTTCACAAGGGCAAGCCGTTCATCGTCAACTAATATTGCCTGAATCATTATTAATCACCACTCAGATATAGTATTTTAGCCAAAATACGTCGAATCCTTACTTGATATTTCGGTTCACAATAGTTTGTCTGTTAATCAGAAGGTTTTCGAAGCGGATTTTTTTTGTCAGAAGGAATAATAAAACTCACAGAAGTTCCTTTCCCTTCGGAGCTTTTAATCTGCAGCCCTTTTCCGTAGACCCGCAACAGCCGTTTATGTGTATTTAAAAATCCGATTCCTCTTGCATCATTAGACGGATTGCTGAGCAACTGCTGGAGTTGTTCGTTTTTCATGCCTTGGCCATTGTCTGATATCGTGATTTCAATATCGCCAGCTTGTTCCTTGATGGTTATGGACACCGTTCCTCCTTGGGAGCGACTCAAAATACCGTGCCGGACAGCATTTTCAACCAGTGGCTGTATAGTCAGGGGCGGCAGCTGAAAATGCAAGCTTTCCTCATAATCCCAAAGAATGGTCATCCTATCTTCAAAGCGCTCCTTTTCTATGTAGAGGTAGGCATGAACAAGCTCAAGCTCTCGTTCAATCGGTATCATAGGCTCAGCATTCAGGAAATTGAAGCTTAAACGCAAATAAGAGCTGAAGGCATCCACAAGGTGACTCATTCTATTAATATCAAAAGAAGCCAGCGCGGATATTGAATTTAATGTGTTGAACAAGAAATGTGGTTGTATTTGCGCTTGAAGATAGGCAGCTTCCACACGAAGCCGTTCGTTTACGGACTGTTTTAGATCTGTTAAGGAGCGTACACGGGCCTTCAGCTCTATTGCATTCATAGGCTTCATTACATAGTCATTTGCACCTGAAATAAAACCGGTATAAATATCTTCCGCTTGGCCTCGTGCCGTCAGAAGCAGAATGGGAAGCTCAGCAATGGTGTAACGTTCACGAATTCTATGCGCCAGCTCATACCCGGACATTTGTGGCATCATTACATCTGTAATAATTAAATCCCACTGAACGGTATCCAGCAATAGTAAAGCATCGTTTCCGCTGGTCACCGTAACGATTTCATAGTCCTTGATGGAAAGTACGTTGGTAAGTATTTTTAGATTAACCGGATCATCATCTACAGCCAGAAGCTTTGGTCTCCTTCCATGGGCTGATGAAACGATACCCGGTGCGGTTAATTTGGATAAAGTGATCATAGATGGCGTGTCTGAGAATTCAGTCATAGAGGGCAGTTCTGAACTCAATACCCGGCTGGTTGAATCGTATAATGGCATTGTGAATGTAAAGGTAGTACCTTCTCCAAGTGTGGAGACTACACTTATTTTCCCGCCGTGAAGTTCAACTAACTGCTTGCTGGTGCTTAATCCAAGCCCGATGCCACCGCTAACTTCGTTCATGCTGGAATCGCCCTGTTCATAGGGCTGGAAAGCTCTGAGCAACGTCTCCTCGTTCATGCCAAGACCCGTATCCGTAATATGAATCTGCGCCGATTTTTTATGAATATCTGCATGGATTCTTATCGTGCCTACAGTCGTATATTTAACAGCATTTTGAAGCAGATTGAACAAGATCTGAATGAGTCTTTTTTCATCAGCCACAATAGAAGGGAATGAATCTGGTATTTCTGAGACTAAGGATAAAGATTTCCCTTCCGTTAAGAATTTGAACATATCAAGCACACCCACTGCGAAGGATTGGATCTTAAGTTCTCTGAGCTGCAATTGTATATTGCTTTCACGGAGCTGGGATTGATCCAGCAGATCGTCTACCAGAAGAGACATACGTCTTCCAACGGTAATGAGCAGTTTTAAATTCTCAGCATTTTGATGCGTTACAGTGTCACGCTCGCTGCCCAGGACAGTTTCGGCAATGTTAATGATACTGTACAGCGGATTTTTTAATTCATGTGAGGTGTTAGCCAAAAAAGCATCCTTTTGTGTAACACTTCTCTGCAGGCTGTGCGCCAGTTTTTCTGTCTCCTTAGTATTCCAGTGATATCGCTTAAATCCAAAAGTCGCAAAGCACAAAAAGGCGATAATTAGATCAAAAGGATAATAGGTAACGTTAACCCAGTTATAATTCTTGAACATTCCCCAAAGTGTGCTGTTAACGATGGCAAACATAGATAACAACAGGAAAATAGAGCCTTCGTAATTTTTAACAATAGATCTCAGAAAAAGAATTACGACACCTAATGGTAAAACTAATAAATTTATGCCGAAAATCAGTGTGTGAAATTCATAATAGTGAACAACGGGTCCAAATAATATGAACAGGATGTCTACTACGGACAGGATGGTTAGGATACGAATACTTTTTATTTTTAAATCCGTGAACAAAAGATGTTTGCTTGTCTGCAGGATAAAAATAAATACAGCAATATAAGAGATGTAAAATAGTTTGAAATTCCATTGATAGTTCAAGGGAAATACGTGCAATAGAAGCCTGTCATCATCTATGAGTACGGTAGTTATAGCGGATATTACCAGTAGAAAAAAATAGATCAACATCTTTTGCCGCAGCCCAATTATATATAAAATAACAGCATATACAGCGTGCAGTATTAGAACAACACATAATAGCAACTGTAGGCTAATAGAGAGCAGTCTTTCCTGTGTTAAAGCTTTTTCGCTGCCAAATACAATCGTTTTAGAAATTCCTCCCGTTTGGGAAAAGGAATAGTTGGCTACATGGATCACAATTTCAAGTTCACTTTTATCGGTTGTAAAGGATACTGAATAAGGCAGTATGTACGGAATATAGTGTTCTTTACTCTCAGCAGGAGTGCCAGAGCTGTCCAGCCGTTCACCGTTGATATACACTTCTGAAGAGGACCGAGCTCCGGAAATTAGAAGACTATAGGATTGCTTCTTATGATTATCTGTTAGGACACGTAGCCGATAGGAGCCGTAGCCATAAGCAGATTTATCGCTATCGCTAAGGGCATCTTTCCAGTTCCCCGGGACTTGTATATATTTTGCAGGAGCAGCAGTTACAGATTGTTCGTTGAATGAAGGAAGCAGCATACCCGGATAGAACTCCCACTGCCCATTTAAAATAAGGAGTTTGTCCTGATTCCATTGTTTATCCCGTAAATCCAACACACCATTGATCAGTGGTGGTTGTGTGGTGTGCGGAGAAATCTTTACCCATAGGATACGGAATCCAGTGAGTATAATAAGAAACAATGCGATAATTAAGAAGAGTTTTCTTTTAGTCATAGTAGTTAAACATTATTCGACAACAAACTATATATTCCTCTCTTCAGCCTATTTCAAAAAAACCAAAAAAATTTATGTATAGGTTGCAGGGGAGAACGATTGGTTGGCGTCTAACGTTATGAAGGTGAAGGAGGGGAGAAAGCTGGAAGAGGCAGAATGGATTGCTGCTGTGCTGAACGGTCAACATCAAGCCTTTGGGCATTTGGTGACACGTTACCAAGGCATGGTATACAGAGTATGTGTCAAAATCACAGGAGAAGCCGAATCGGCCAAAGATATGGCCCAGGAGGTTTTTATAAAAGCATATAAAGCGCTCCCCTCTTTCAGAGGACAATCCTCCTTCTCGACATGGCTGTATCGGATTGCCTACCGAACCTGTCTGGACTGGAAACGGGCCAACGATAGGGAGTGGAAGTACCGAAGTGCAGCTGATTACACAGAAAATGATTGGGTAACGTCTCAAACTCCGGAGCATGAGGTACTTGAGCAGGAAACATCAGCTGAATTAGGAGAGAATGTGAACAGTCTGGCGGAACCGTACCGGTCGGTCGTCCAGCTGTACTATTTTCAGCGCAATTCCTATCAAGAGATTGCAGAGCAAAAGGGAGTTTCCGTGAAAACAATCGAATCGCAGCTTTATCGAGCCAGACAGATGATGCGTAAACAAAGGGAGGAATGGCGATGAATTGTGCAATAGTGAAGGAATGGATGCCACATTATATAGACGGCCTACTGTCTCCAGAGATGGAGCTGAGTATCCGATTGCACATAGAGTCATGTCCTGATTGCGCAGAGTGGCTGGAGGAAGCCAAGGCAATGTCGGAGCTGTGGTCGGAAATGGATGCTGACAGAGAACAGTTGCAGGCGCAGATGGACTTCCCGGATCTCGCAGCAGATGTTATGACACATATTGAGCAGCTCGAAACAGGTCGCAGATCACGAGCGACTAAGGCAACCAATGTAAGACGTCGTTCTGCCCCAAAAACCTCATGGATTCATTATGGAGTGGCTGCTTGCCTCAGTTTGTTATTGTTGCAGTTTGGGGTATTTGAGAATTTAGCCTATGGCATTACCGAAATAAACGGCCATATGTCGAATTCAGTAACCCAGTGGTTTGGTGGCTTTGGGAGATAGTAATAAAATAATTGATCATCAATAGATGTTTAAATTGGCTAAAGTTTTGCTACCCAAATTTTAGGAGGATGTATTATGATTAAGAAGAGACGTTGGCTCACTTTTATGCTGGCTATGATACCTGGAGTAGGTCATTTGTACTTAGGCTTTAAAAAGCAGGGTTTACAGTTTATGATCGGGGCCTCCTTATGTATAATGTTTATTCCGTCCGAGCCCTTGATCTTCCCGTTTGCCCTGGCGGCGCTGTGGTTTTATCAGTTGTTTGATGCCCTGCAGAAGGCGGCTTGGATGAAAATAACTGCTGCTGAACACGAACGAATGATGTTTCATCCAGACAGCTTCGGAGCCCCTTGGACCATGGGGATGTCCTCTATGCCTGGATATCCACATGAAGAGATCAATCCAGCTTGGGTGGGAATCGGCTGTGTTGTTGCTGGGTTCCTTATGTTGGTAATCACAGCTTTCCCTACCCTTTGGGATATGCTGACTGAGATCAACATCGGTACGATCTTATTATCAGTGGGTCTGATTGCGTACGGACTGAAGATGTTAAGGAACAATACGAGAGCATAAGAAACGGGGATTTAACTATGGGGAGATGGAAAATAGGAAGTTTCACAGCAGCCTTGGGCTGCATTGCCCTTGGTGTCATTATCGTGATGGCTCAGTATGATATGATCAGCTATGAGGTGCTTGGTTTTTTATGGCCGGCGTTGTTGGTCTTATTCGGACTTGAGATGTTGATTAGACTTTTTATCAAATCCGATGTCAAAAGCCGTGTAAGCGGCTGGGCCATCCTGTTAATTATTGTGCTGATCGGAGCAAGTGGTGCTCAGACAGTAATGGCCGGAGGTTCACTCAGCAATCTGATCGGTAATACACATCTAACTCCGCTTAGTGGGAATGTGGAAGTGAAAGAGAATATTACGACGCTCAAAATCGTACTTCCAAGTGGAAAAGTAAAGGTTGAGGGTGTAGCTGGAAGCTCTTTGGATTATGAGGGAAGTTTACTGCTGCCTGGAAAATCGCAAAGTGATGCTGAAAGTGCATTAGAAAAGAAATGGAAGGTTAGTACTGAAGGAGATACACTGATTATGGAGCTCGATACCGATCATAATTGGTTCTCTAACATTCAGTTTGGATTCAATACCAAAAGTCCTTATTTAAATATAAGTGCACCCAATAACCTTGCTGTTGAGGTTGAGACAAGTGATGGCTCTATAGAAGCCTGGAATCTTAAGTCAGGTATAGAGGTTGAGACAAGTAATGGTGCATTAAATATTCATGATATTGTCGGCGAAGTGGATGCGCATACCAGCAATGGGTCACTATCCGTACAGAATATCCAAGGTGAAGTTGAACTTGTGAGCTCTAATGGAGCCATAGTATTGGATAACATTGATGGGGCGTTGTCAGCCAAGAGCAGCAATGGCAAAATTACTATAAACTCAGCAGTGACCGGAAACTGGAAATGTACATCCAGTAACGGAAAGATTATAGTGGGCTTACCGGCCGTGTCGGATGCGAAGATTATTGCAGATACAAGTAATGGCTCGCTGAAGGGGAATGTACCCTGGGATCGGGACGGCGATAGCTATGGTACCGCTGTGCTTGGTAAAGCCACGTATACTGTGGATTTAAGCACGAGTAATGGAAGTGTGACCGTGGACACAGCTGAATAAGTATGAGTAAAAGGGAGCTGAGGCTTCAGCGAATGGATTCTGCTGAGGCCTCAGCTCCTTTTGTGATAGAACTTACCTACCAAGCATAGGCTTTAGGGGCTTCACCGCCGGGTCCAGGGAATATTTCATCTAGTCGTTTAAGCACAGCTTCATCTAGTACAATCTCAAGACTGCGCAGCGCACTCTCAAATTGCTCCAGTGTGCGGGGGCCGATAATAGGAGCTGTTACAGCAGGATTAGCCAGTAGCCAAGCAAGAGCGACATTATCCTGTGGTTCTCCCAGCTCCATACATAAGCTGGCAAAAGCCTCAAGCTGGCTCTTGTGCTGCTCTACACGATCTGCATTTCCGCCACTTCGGCTGCCCTCTATTTTTTTGAGTGCATTTCTTCCGAGCAGACCTCCATCGAGTGGGCTCCAAGGAATAATACCTAGCCCCAGATGGCGAGCGGCTGGCAAAACTTCAAGTTCAGGAAGCCGACAGGTCAGACTGTATTTATGCTGCTCTGAGACTAGTCCAAGAAAACCACGAGCCTTAGCTTCTTGTTGAGCTACGGCGATATCCCAGCCTGCAAAGTTACTGGAACCGACATAACCAATCTTGCCTTGACTCACAGCCAGCTCGAAAGCCCCCCAGAGCTCTTCCCAGGACGTACTGCGGTCTATATGATGCATCTGGTACAATTCAATATGATCGGTCTGAAGACGCTGCAGGGACCCTTCAAGATGGCGGCGAATGATATATGAGGATAATCCTTCTTCATCATTAGGACCATCAAGCTTATCATTCATGGCTCCATAAACTTTGGTGGCTAGTACAACCTTTTCCCGCCGCCCGCCGCCTTGTTTAAACCAGCGTCCGATAATGGTTTCAGTCAGGCCAGAATTTTCGCCCCAGCCGTAAATGTTAGCGGTATCAAAAAAATTAACACCTGCATCCAGTGCAGCGTCCATGATGCGGAAGGCTTCTTTTTCATCCGTCTGTGGGCCAAAATTCATCGTTCCCAGACATAGGCGACTGACCTTCATGCCGGATTTGCCAAGCTTTGTATAATGCACTTCGCATTCACTCCTTTGATAGATGACTTCATAGTAATTGTAAACATCTTCAGAACTAAGAGCAAATATGCTCAGCATTCACGGTAGTAGTCTGATTCTCACTGTTTATAGGCTATACCTATCAGCTCAATAGAATCTATATCTTTGTCCTTTACGACTGGGTATGATACAACAATATAAAGAAGAACTATGTCTGTTAGAGCAGAAAACTTGAGGAGTGACTGAGATGAGTGAAGTTAAAAAAATCGCCGTTATCGCAGGGGACGGTATTGGACCAGAAGTTGTAGCAGAAGCGGAAAAAGTATTGAAAGTAACAGAAGAAGTATTCGGTTATGCCTTTGAAACAGAGCATGCATTATTTGGCGGTATCGCTATAGACGAGAAGGGCACTCCGCTGCCGGAAGATACACTTGAAATCTGTCGTAGCGCAGATGCTGTGTTATTGGGTGCTGTTGGTGGACCGAAATGGGATAATAATCCAAAGGAGCTTCGTCCTGAAACCGGACTGCTCGGAATTCGCAAAGCACTGGGGTTGTTCTCCAACCTGCGTCCAGCTGTCGTATTTGACTGTCTTAAGGATGCTTCGACTTTGAAGCCTGAAGTCCTGGAAGGCACAGATCTTATGGTAGTTCGCGAACTGACTGGCGGGATTTATTTCGGAGATAAATTGCGCCGTCAAGGAGAACATGGTGAAGAAGCTGTGGACACCTGTGTATATAACGTAATGGAAGTAGAACGAATTGTCCGCCAAGCTTTTGAAATTGCCGGCAAGCGCCGCAATAAACTGGCGAGTGTTGATAAAGCGAATGTACTTGAAACTTCACGTTTGTGGCGTGAGGTTGTGAATAAGATCGCTCCAGAATATCCGGAGGTAGAGGTAGAGCATGTACTGGTTGATAACTGCGCAATGCAGCTGCTGCGCCGTCCATCTAGCTTTGACGTTATCGTTACTGAGAACATGTTTGGTGATATCCTGAGCGACGAGGCTGCTATGCTGACAGGTTCTATCGGTATGCTTGCTTCGGCTTCGATGGGTGACGGCAACTATGGTCTCTACGAGCCCGTTCACGGCTCTGCTCCTGATATTGCCGGACAAGGGCTTGCGAACCCGATCGCAACAATCTTGTCGCTGGCCCTTATGTTCCGCTTAACCTTTGGTTATGAGGATGCTGCTGCTGCAATCGAAGCTGCAGTTGCTGCAGTATTGGATGCAGGGCACCGTACAAGTGATATCGCCGTGGATAAGAGCAAAGCGATCAGTACAACTGAAATGGGCGACCTGATTGTTGCAGCAATCCGCAAAGCCTAATCTTCTATTTATAATAATTATAAATAAATAATTGATCTAATCTTGACTTTGATTTTGTGCGATGATACCATTTGTTTAGTAGACAAGATATTATCGATTTCTGCAAATTTCAATATATTTCAGTATATTGAGAGATACAAATGGTACTTTTTCTTACATAATCAGAGGGAGGATTCTAGCAATGGCGGAACGTTTAGTAGGTAGACCGGCTCCCGATTTTACTATGGAAACCGTATCAGGTGATGGTAAGGATTTTGGTAAAGTAAGCTTGTCTGATTATCGTGGCAAATGGCTTGTATTCTTCTTCTATCCGCTTGATTTCACATTTGTGTGTCCAACTGAAATCACAGCTCTCAGTGACGCAGCAGCACAGTTTGAAGCACTTGATACAGCGATTCTCGGCGCAAGCATCGATTCGATCCACAGCCACAAAGCTTGGATCAATACCCCTAAGGATTCTAATGGCCTGGGTCGTTTGAATTTCCCGCTTGCAGCTGATATTACGAAACAAGTCTCTAAAGACTATGGCATTCTGATTGAAGAAGAAGGTATCGCATTGCGTGGTTTGTTCATAATCGATCCTGAAGGCGAATTGAAATATCAAGTCGTTAACCACAATGATGTAGGCCGCAGCGTGGAAGAAACACTTCGTGTTCTGCAAGCCTTGCAATCTGGTGGTTTATGCCCAATGAACTGGAAGCCGGGAGATAAGAATCTGTAAATTTTAGACCGTTATCATAGTGATCCTTGATATTCTGATTTCTACCTCCTTGCAGAAAATTTTCTGTAAGGGGGTTTTTTGCTCCAAAAGATCTTGTATATCTAAATAGATTTGAAAATAGGCGCGAAAAGTTATATTATGTCCTCGAGTGGAGGAATCTCCATTGGGGTAATGTAATACAATAATAAACAATCAAAGGGTTATTTCTAAGGAGGGCGAACAAATATGAGCTTTTGCTGTGGAGCGAGTATGGTAGGAACAAAGGGGACCCTAAAACATTATCGCACGCAAGTCCATAATGTTCCCCTGCTTTTTTGTCCGGTATGTCATCGTGTGGAGGTTCACTACAAGGTCGAGAATGAATATGAGATCTTAGCGGAATATGCACATGGAGATGGTGTTACCGACGTGGACTTTCAGGACTATGTCATGGAAGACGAAACTGCAATATTCGAGAACGTCATTAACGTCGAGAGTGAAGATCCTCTAGCCGTTGTACGCAATCAAATCGATATGGCGCTTGACCTGCTAGCTGTAGCCAAACAGATTGAGGATACCAAGTGGGAACGGGAATTGAAAAAAAGGTTAGCTGTGATGAGTCAGCGCCGTCTACGCCTGCAACAAAAGGCATAAGTTTATTACTAATTTTTTGGGCATGCCCCATTTTTCCATGTAAGCCTCCGCAATCGCGGGGGCTTTTTAGCTTTTTATAATCCTTTTTAGCTTTTCGTGATCCTTTTTAGATTGTTTTAAATCATTTAGGCGAATAAATAGCGATAAATATAATTTGATGTGATGTTTCATATGTCTTTGGAATCATTTTATGAATTTTTTTACCATTCGACAGTTTCTCCGATTGCGTTGTCTAGTTCTCTTGGATATGATTGGAATATAATTGAACCGGTTGGAAAAAGTGCAACGATTACCGAATGTTCTGGCGGCTTCGTCATACACTCAAATACATAGTAATTTGATGTCGCTTAAGCGTCTTCGTCAAATGCAGTAAAAGGGGGAACTTCGTATCGTGATTAGCCAATATCAAGAAAGTCTTCTATTACCGGGAAGAACCTATCAAACTGGACCTGTGGATACTACATACGAGGATGTTCTAGAGAATATTGACAGCGGAATCATGCTTTTTGATGAAGAGGGAGTTATAAGTTTTGTAAATAAGCAAATGTACGGGATGCTTGAGCTTACCCGTCACTCTCTTGTGGGCTGCACATTTTCCCATCTGCTGTCTAATGTTCGACTGAGCCGTTCCAAGAAAAAACAAGTACTGCAGAGCTACAGAGAGATGGTATACAAAGGAAAATTAAATTATGAGTTTCTAGACGAGTATGGCCGTTACTGGAAGGTTACTTTATGCTGCGGAGAGCAAATGAAAGGCTGTTATTTGTTCACTGTCAAGGAAATCTCGGATTATAAGTTAATCGAACAAACGGCTTACCAGAACGATAGCTTGGCTATGCTAGGCAAATTATCCGCATCTATTGCCCATGAAATCCGGAATCCGTTGACCGCGATCCGGGGATTTATTCAACTGCTTCATCCATACTTGCATCAACTGGGGAAAGAGGAATATGCCAAGATTATATTGGCCGAGATCGATCGTGCGAACGATATTATCCATGAATTTCTGTCCTCCTCTAAGCCGTCAGTTCCGCAGGTGGGGATGATACCCGTGTCCGCATTGCTCAAGGAGGTTGTTCTCCTTACAGAGAGCGAAGCTTTAATGAAGGGCTGCCAGATCAATCTTCATCCTCTTCAAGAGGATATGGTGATTTCTGGCGATGTCAAACAGATGAAGCAAGTTGTGCTTAATATGATTAGAAATGCAATGGAGGCTGTAGCGGATCGAGAAGATGATTCGATGGGGAAAATCGAGGTTGGTGCCCGCAGAGAAGGCTCTGAGGTCCGTATGTTCATATCTGACAACGGTAAAGGAATGGATATTCGTACACTGGACAGGTTATTTAATCCTTTCTTTACTACCAAAGAGAATGGTACAGGATTGGGTCTTTCCGTAAGTGACCGCATCATCAAAAATCATGGCGGATGCATTTCTGTTAGCAGCAGAGTCAACGAGGGTACTCATTTTGTGATCTCTTTGCCATTAATCCATTAGAATAAGTAATAAGAGGCTGATCCCTGCGGATAATACAGATGCGGAGATCAGCCTTTGCTTATGTTACAATGGGTGTTGGTTTGGGGAAACAAATGGAGGGAATCACAATGAATATAGAATACAACAGTGGTGTTGCCAACAATGTGCAGGGTGATGCCCTTATCCTTATTATTTCTGAGTCTGAGGTCGAAAATGGAGGCTTTTCCGAGGGCTGGGATGACAGAATTCGCCTATTGGGAAAGGCAGGTTTATTTAAAGGCAAGCTTAATCAGACTTATGTACTACCTGCTGAGAATTCATCTGGTTGTCCTGTTGTTATTTTGGTTGGCAGGGGGGACCAACTTCTCACGACTGAGGATCTAAGGCAAATGGGGGCTCAGACAGCCCGTGCAGCACTTCGTTTGAAGGCGCTCAAGCTGGTATTTGAAGTGCCGGAAAAATTACAGGAGCTTACCGTAGAGAAGGATGTGACTTCTATTGCTTATGCGCTGACGGAGGGGCTAATGCTTGGTTCCTATCGTCGGGCTACCTATAAGCAGGTGCAGTCTTTTTATACAGGCCCAACAGCAGTTGTTTTCACTATAAAAGAGAAATTAGAGGGTACTGCCGGGCGGGATTGGACTCAAGGCATTCAGAAGGGGCTAGCTTTCGGTGAGGCCACGAATTTGGCGCGGAGCTTGACCAACATGCCTGGTAATCTATTGACTCCCTCAGACCTTGCTGTGGCCGCTATAGAGGTTGCTGAGCGATATGGCTTTCCTTCTGAGGTGCTGGATGAACGGGAAATTGAGCAAAAAGGAATGGGCGGATTGCTCGCCGTCGGAAAAGGAAGTGTAAACCCTCCACGAATGATCGTCATCCGTTATCAGGGGACAGGGAATTGGGATAACGTAGTGGGGCTTGTAGGGAAGGGAGTTACCTTTGACACCGGCGGGATCTCCTTAAAAAGAGCATCAGGTATGGAAGAGCTGATTAGTGATATGGGAGGGGCAGCGGCAGTACTCGGAGTAATGGAGGCACTTGGCCGCTTACGTCCACGAATTAATGTCGTTATGGTTATTCCTTCTGCGGAGAATATGCCATCGGCCAATGCTTTTAAGCCTGGAGATGTTATTACCTCCATGAGCGGACGAACGATAGAAGTGTTGAATACCGACGCTGAAGGCAGAATTGTCCTGGGAGATGCTCTGACTTATGCTAGGGAATGGGGAGCGAAACGTATTATCGATGTAGCTACGCTGACAGGCGCTGTGTTGTCCACTTTGGGAGATATAGCAACGGGTGCTGTGACTAATGATGAAGCGTTTCTGGAGCGATTTCTGGCCGCTTCAAGCTATTCAGGGGAAAAGGTCTGGCCGCTTCCGGCATACCCGGAATTTCGTGAGATGCTAAAGAGCGAGGTTGCCGATATCCGTAACACTGCTGGAAGATATGGTGGAGCTACTACAGGCGGATTATTTGTAGGTGAGTTTGCTGAGGGCTTGCCATGGATTCATCTAGACATTGCTGGCACTGCATATGTATCTAAAGAACGTGGAGTTAATCCTAAGGGAGCAACAGGTGTCATGGTTCGTTCTATCATTCAGTGGCTGCTGAGCGAAAGCGAGATCTAAACATCCGGGGAGCTGTCCGTTCTAAACAACAAGGGGTGTTCCCTAAACCAGAGTCTGGTTTAGGGAACACCCCTTTATTGAAATCCAAGAGCAGAAGCTTAAACAGTACCACTGGATTTTTTTGCCTTCGATTGGGAAGTGTAGGATTGAATGCCGTTCATAATTTTATCGCGAGTTCCCTTATTCTTCAGTAAATATACTGCTCCCAATGCGACTGTTGTAAATAATGTCTTTTTGGTATTCATAGGAATTACCTCCTTGGTATTGTCTGTAGTTGCTTATAACAAACATACCCGTTAGTTAAGGAGGCTAAACGATAAATCTCTATTTATTGCTCGTTTTACAAGCTTACTTCTTGTTGTTAACCGGTGTTGAACAACAAGAAAGAGGGGAATCCATCGATGCTGCCGAGCAGCTTTTTCCTTTATCACAGCCTGCACAAGCGCCCTGCTTCCCCTTTTGCACATGTCGATAGATGGTCCAGCCAGAATAACCGAAAATTAAGGCGACAATCACAACATTTATCATAATGGTACCCCACTTTCATCATGAGAATCTTTTAATTTACAAGTCTACGACCATCCTAATAACCGTCCGCCTTGAAAAATAATTAAAGATACGATATACGCCAGAACGAGAGAATACCCCATGGAGAAGAAGGTCCATTTCCAAGATGCTGTTTCTTTTTTGATCACCCCTACAGTAGCCAAACAAGGAATATATAGCAGGATAAAGGCCATAAAGCTGATCGAACTCAATGGTGTGAAGACTTGAGAAATTTGATTTTCTAAACCAGCAGCATCTGGTGCATGATAGATGATATTCATGGTAGAGACTACGACCTCTTTTGCCAAAAAGCCCGGAACCAATGTAGAGCCAGCCTGCCATGTTCCGAAACCAAGCGGTGCCAGTAGCGGTGCGATCATACCTCCAAACTTAGCCAGGAAGCTGTGATCCATGTCCACATCAAACCCGCCAGGACCCGCATAAGACATAAACCAAATAATTGCTGAGCCTGCAAGAATAATAGTTCCAGCTTTTCGCAGGAAACCTTTGCCCTTTTCCCAAGTGCTGCGCGATAAGGTCTTGATCTGCGGCATACGATAAGGTGGAAGCTCGATCATGAAAACTGAGGATTCATTTTTGAATAAATATTTAGAGAATACCTTACAAAGAATCAGCGCAAACACAATACCCATCACATACATGGACAGAACTGCTACGGCCTCTTGCGCCGGGAAAAATACTGCTGCGAATAAAGCGTAAACAGGCAGTCTCGCAGAACAGGACATCAGTGGCATTAGCAAGGTGGTCAGCATTCGGTCTTTGGGCTGTTCGATGCTGCGCGCCGCCATTATGGCAGGCACATTGCAGCCGAAGCCAATGATGAATGGAATAAATGCTTTTCCGTTTAGTCCCATACGTTCCATCGTGCTGTCCATTAATAAGCAAACCCGAGCCATGTATCCTGAATCCTCCAAGAAGGAAATGATCAGGAAGAGAATGAAGATTTGCGGGACAAAGACGAGGACGCCCCCTACACCGCTAATTAATCCATCGACGATCAGGGCATGCGTGAAGCTGGATGCTCCAAGCGTCTGTAGCAGGGAATTGGCTCCATCACTAATCGGTCCGGAGATCAGGCCATCGAGGAGATCTGATAGAGGTCCGCCAACCCAGTCAAATGTGGTCTTAAAGAGAGCATACATAAAGAAGATAAATAAGGGCAGTCCTAGAAAACGATGCGTCAATATGGAATCTAATCTTTCTGTTAAGTTATGAGGCTTCTGCGTTGTTGTATCAAGTACAACCTCACAAATGGAGTGGATATAATCCATCCGCTGTGAGCGAATCCATTGGGGGAGCGTCAGGGCCAGCTTTTTGATCTGTAGCTCACTCTGACAGGATTCACAGATGTTTAGCAGGCGAGAGGTGTCCATACGTGTCTTTAGAAAATGAAGAATAACCGGATTCTGCTCCATAAGCTGTAGAGCAATCCAGCGGTGATTGGGTAAGTCCTTGATAGGAAGTAATTCCTTTTCTATAGAAGATATCGCATGCTCTACAATCTCACCATAGTTCAACTTGAACTTTACAGCGGGAATCGCAGAGGATTTCTCTAAAATACTGAGGACTTGTGCGCAGCCTTTTCCCGTTCTTGCAACAAGCGGGAGGACAGTTATACCCAGTCGTGATTGTAAGACTTCATGATTGATGCGAATTCCACGTGCATTGGCGACGTCAATCATATTCAGTCCGAGTAAGGTAGGTTTGCCATACTCAAGTAATTGAAGCGTGAGCAGCAGATTTCGTTCCAGCTGTGAAGCATCCACGATATTAATTAAGGCTTCAGGAGATTCTTCTATTAAATACTGGGCAGCAACTCCCTCATCACGTGAGAGTGGGTGCAAGGAATAGATGCCCGGCAAATCAATGAGCTTGCCAGCGCCGTTCTTCAGGCTGCCGATCTTCTTTTCTACCGTTACCCCTGACCAGTTACCAACATATTCGTATGAGGAGGTCAATGTATTGAAGAGAGAGGTTTTACCTGTATTGGGGTTACCTACAAGTGCTATTGAACTCAAGACACGTTCACCTCAATCAATGAAGCTTCCTTCCGGCGGATGGCGAACAGTTGTCCATTGCATTCCAAGGTAATAGGTCCTAAAAAAGGTCCTTTTCCTTTCAGGCGAATGCTCACACCCTCGGACACTCCAAGATCAGCCAGACGACGACGCAGGATGGGGTTGATTCCTTCTATTTTATGAATATATCCGGTCGAACCCGGTTGTAGTCGCAGTAATGAGCAAGAGGTAGAAGCCATTTTTATCCCTCCAAAAGAGACTGATAATCAATCTCAATGATTTTCTTGTAATGTAGCATTTTTAGGGCTTATTTACTGTGATCATTGTCGCTGACACGATGTGGTAATAGCATTAAAGAGAAGAAGATGAAATTCCTTTACATTTTATTCTTCATTAAAGTATGATTATACGATATAAATTGCATAGTAAAGCTATATTCGCGGTTATAATGATTGCAATAGTTGAAGGGAGATAATTATGAAGACTAATCAATGTAAGATTGTTGACTGCACCATCCGAGATGGGGGCCTAGTGAACAACTGGGATTTTAGTGTGGAATTTGTACAAAACTTATATGCCGGCTTGAATGAAGCTGGTGTTGATTATATGGAAATCGGTTATAAAAATTCACCAAAATTGCTCAAAGGAGCAGAGGGTGCCGGACCATGGCGTTTTCTGGACGATGATTTCCTGCGTAAAGTGATTCCGCAAAAAGGTCACACCAAGCTATCTGCTTTGGTTGATATCGGCCGCGTGGATGAGAATGATATTTTGCCCCGCAGCGAAAGTATGCTGGATTTGATTCGTGTGGCATGCTACAGCAAAGATGTAGAGAAAGCCTTGCAATTGGTACAAACTTTCCATGATCTAGGCTATGAGACAACGATCAACATTATGGCTTTGTCTAATGTTATGGAGAATGAATTGTTGGAAGCTTTTGAAATGATCCGTGAGAGCGTTGTTGATGTGGTATATATTGTAGATTCATACGGCAGCTTGGATCATAATGACATGAATTATCTGGTTGAGAAGTTCAAGACACATCTGCCAAACAAACGTCTAGGCGTACATACTCACAATAATCTTCAGTTGGCGTTCTCCAACACGTTGATTGCTGCTGAGAATGGTGTAGAGTTACTGGATGCTTCTTGTTATGGAATGGGACGAGCTGCAGGAAATTGCCCTACAGAGCTGTTAGTAACTCATTTGAAGAATACACGTTACTCCTTGCGCCCTGTGCTTGATATTATTGAACGCCTGATGATTCCTTTGCGTGAGAAAGAGGAGTGGGGCTATATCATTCCTTATATGATCACAGGTACACTTGATGAGCATCCACGTTCAGCAATGGCACTTCGTGCATCTGCAGACAAGGATAAATCCGTTGATTTTTTTGATAAGCTTACAACACCAGAAGTAACCTTTGGTGACAAATAAACTTGAGTTTCTTAGAAGCACTGAACCCTTTCGTAGGGGGAAGTGCTTTTTTGGTTGCCTGCTAGCAGAAAATGGTTTATATTTATGCAAGATTTATGAATATATAACTTATAAACGCGCCTTCCATTTGAATGCCCATAAAAGAAATGTAACTTAAAAGTCCTATCCCGCCGATATTTATACATAGGACATAACTATACTTGAATGTTAATTAATAGATATTATTTTCAGACGCGAGGGACTTATGAGACAAGAAGAGAAAAAGACAATTCAAGCAGCTGCTGTAGGCGCCTTGCTGTTCCTTTTAATTCAAATTTTCCATACATCGCTTAACCGATTGGACGATTGGGATATTATTTCTTCTCTCTATCTCATTGTCGGCTGCTGTAATGTTGCTTTTGGATTTGCAATATTTGCACAGGGCTGGTTATTCTTCTCTAGCAGATTATCTAAAGGAAGATTATATGCCGCTGCTCTTTTTGGTGGAATATGTATTATTGATTTCTTGCATACACTGGGTTTTGTCGGCGTCCCGTTGATTTCATCATTCATAACTTTTGAAGAATCGTTGTGGCTGCGAACCCTCTCACGACTAATCAGCGGTTTAGGAATGTTGTTTATTTTTAGCAGGGAAGATAAGCCCGTGTCTGTCTCTGAAAAAAGAAAATTGTTTAGAATAGCCTTCATGTTGATTGTGCTTTCCATTGTTTTGTTTATTTTCAGCCACTCGGCATTGCCTCAGTTATTAACTAAGCCTTGGATGAATCCATTGAAGCAGATTGCTGATTTAGCAGTTCTTTTTGTTTACTTGGCAGGTGTTGCGGTTATTGTATTTCCTGAAAAAAGTGAAAAGTCAGCCTCACTGCTTATTATTATTCGAGCACTTATCTTTTTCTCTTTGGGCCAAGCCTTTTTTATGAGTCCATTCAGTAGTGGCAATATAGATGATCTTTTTGGAATGGTGTGTAGCGGAGTTGCTTACTACTTGCTGCTTACCGGAGTATATCGTCTGACGATTGAAGAACCTTTTTACGAAAAGCAGTTGGCTGAGGAGCGGATCAATTATTTAGCCTATCATGATGATTTAACGGGACTTCCCAATAGACGTCGTCTGACGCAGCGTGTAGAAGAGATGATTATTGCTGGAGAGAAGAAAACGAGCGATAAATTCTCAGCGTTAGCTATTATGAATATTAATCATTTCAAGAATATAAATGACTCCCTGGGCCATTTTGCCGGAGACCATTTACTGAAGCTGGTGTCTGAGCGCCTTGTGAATGAGGCCAAATCTACTGAAGAGCTTTATAGTATGGGGGCGGATGAGTTCGCTTTTCTTATGATGGAGAGAGCAAGTCTTGGAGAATGTTTGGTACGAGCTACGGAGCTGCATCGATTGTTTGAGGTACCTATTGCCTTAGAGTCGGGGGAGTACCATATTTCGCTTAGTATGGGGTTAAGTATTTATCCCGGTGACGGTGAAACTGCGGAACATCTAATTCAGAATGCTGATACGGCTGTACATAATGCCAAGGAACAGGGAGTGGAAATTCGCCGGTATATCCCAGCTATGCAGATGAAAGCAAAGGAACGTCTAAAGCTGGAAAATGACCTCCGCAGAGCGCTTGAACGCAATGAATTCTTTCTGGTGTATCAGCCAAAGGTTTTATTGGAGACGGAAGAGATCGTAGGAATGGAAGCTCTGCTCCGCTGGAATCATCCGAAACGTGGTCTGGTCTCTCCGGCGGAATTTATCCCGTTAGCTGAGGAGAGTGGACTCATTGTTCCGATTGGGGAATGGGTACTCAAAACAGCTTGTCTGCAGAATAAAAAATGGCAGCTGGCCGGCTATGTGCCGATTTGCGTCTCCATCAACCTATCTATGCGGCAATTCCTTCAGCCTAATCTAGCAGGGAGGATTCATACCATCTTAACCGACATTGGATTAGATCCGTGTTATGTCGACCTTGAGATTACTGAGAGTATGACCTTGGATAAAGAAACAGCCTTTGATCAGCTGAAGCGTCTGAAAGAGCTTGGTGTCTTCATCAGTATTGACGATTTTGGTACAGGCTACAGCTCCCTGCATTATCTAAAGAACATGCCGATCGACAGATTGAAAATAGACAGGTCGTTCGTATCAGAGGTTATGGAGGACAGCAACAATGCTGCTATAGTCTCTACAATCACTTCTATGGCGCATCATTTGAAGCTGAAGGTTACGGCTGAGGGTGTTGAGAACAAGGAGCAGCTGCAGTTTTTGCGTGAACAGCATTGTCATGAAGCTCAAGGATTTCTGTTCAGCAAACCTATTCAACCAGCAGAGTTTGAGGCGATATTTTTAAAAAAGGCACCCCTCGGCGCTTCCCTGTAAACTAAAAAAATGTTGATTTTTACTTGTAGGGATGATACAATATCTCTTGTATTCAATTTCTAGTGCGGGTGTAGTTCAATGGTAGAACTTCAGCCTTCCAAGCTGATAGCGTGGGTTCGATTCCCATCACCCGCTCCATAATTCAAACTTCCAAATCCTTGCGATGCAAGGGTTTTTTTATATCCCATCAGCCTATTAATGGTTGGTGGGATTTTTTTGTTTATGCTATTTGCCTAATGGAAAAACTTTAATATAGCGTACTTTTAAGAAAAGGTTGTGAAACTTTTGAATGGTGCAAAGATTGCGTTCCTATCTGTACTTAGCAATACATTTATCGTTTCTTTAAAGCTTATGGTCGGAGTACTTACAGGTTCAGTAGCAATTATCTCGGAAGCGATCCACTCCTCCTTAGATGTAGTTGCTTCGTTGATTGCTGTTTTCTCGGTCCGATGGTCGAGTCGCTCTGCGGATAAAGCTCATCCTTATGGTCATGGCAAAGTGGAGAATATCTCAGGGACGATTGAAACGTTGCTTATTTTTGTAGCTGGAGATATTACATGAAGGCTAATAATGGTGATTAAGCACAGAGTTTCTCTGCTATTTCAATATTTTGTATTAAGTGATATGGTGATTATATCTCTTTTATATTCATTCTATATGGGGGACGGATAATGATCGCTTATTTAAGACCTTTAATAATAAGTAGCTCAGTTAAAAGCCTGATTTTTCTTTTAATAATAATGGTGATAGCAATGGTATGGTGGTTTTATAAATGGACTAAGCAATGATGCTCTTTTGTTTGGCCGCATACTAAAAAGCCAGGCTCCCAACTTAGGGAACCTGGCTTTAATTGTTTGTAGGTATCTTATACAGTCTTTAGGAACTCAACAATGGTGAGTAATCCCTTGTCGAAGTTCTCCAGGTTGAAATGCTCATCCGGTGCATGCAGGTTCTCATCATCGAGACCAAAGCCCATCAGAACGACGGGTGCTTCCAGCACACGGGAGAAGCTCTCCATGATTGGAATGGAGCCGCCGTCTTTGGTGAAGAGGGCGCGGGTTCCATATACTTTGCCATATGCGTCTGCTGCAGTTTGCAGAATAGCATTCGACGGATCGATGTTAAAGGCACGGGCCTTCTCCATTTGCTTAACATGCACTTTCGCTCCGGTCTGAATATTAGCCTTCAGATGTGCTTCAACGGCATCAAGGATATGCTGTGGATCCTGATCGCCAACTAGGCGGCAGGTAATCTTCGCATGTGCTTCTTTAGGGATAACCGTCTTACTGCCTTCCCCTTGGAAACCGCCGTATACGCCGTTAAGCTCAAGCGTAGGACGAGCGCCAATCCGTTCTACAAAGGAATAACCTTCTTCCCCGTATAACGATTCCAATCCAAGACCTTCGCGGATTTTATCTTCATTCACACCTTGCTTCACGAATTCTTCCCGCAGCATTGGGGAAAGTTCAGGAACACCATCATAGAATCCGTCTACAGATACACGTCCTTTGTCGTCATGAAGCGAGCTTAGTAAAGATACTAGGGCATGCAGTGCATTCGGAACACCGCCGCCGTAAGAACCGGAGTGCAGGTCTGTCAAAGCGGTAGTTACATCAACTTCAAGGGAAGCTAGTCCACGCAGCCCAGTGCAGATGGCAGGACGACCGCGTTCCAATAGGGATGTATCGGAGACTAACACCGCATCCGCAGCGAGCTTTTCTTTATTGGCTTCAAGGAACGGAGGCAGATTCACACTGCCGATTTCTTCTTCACCTTCGATGCAAAGCTTGAGATTCACAGGAAGAGTACCTTCTTGTTTCAGGATCGCCTCAATGGCTTTGAGGTGAACGAATACTTGTCCTTTGTCATCTGTTGCTCCGCGTGCATAAAGCTTGCCATCACGAATCTCTGGTTCAAATGGAGGTGTGGTCCATAGGTTTAATGGGTCTACTGGTTGTACATCGTAGTGACCATACACGAGAATGGTTGGTTTGCCTGGAGCATGAAGATAATCGGCATATATAACGGGATGTCCCGCTGTCGGATGCAACTCAATGTTCTCAAGTCCGGCTTTTTTCAGGGTGTCTGTCAGCCAATGGGCTGCCTTCAGTACATCGTCCTTATGTTCAGATAAGGCAGAAATACTTGGAATTCTGAGCCATTGTTTTAGTTCTTCGAGATGTTCATCCCGGTGGGTTGAAAAATAAGTTTCGTATGACATAGTGAGTATGTACCTCCTTAAGTTTTGCTGCGCAAAACCGGCTTTGTAAGCGCCTGGGCATAAGCTTATTGGCCATGCGTGACCGTCTTGTTTAGCATTCTATAGGAACCATTATACTGGAGAACTCACTATGGATCAAAAGCGATGGGGCAAACCTCTCACCAGATGATTGTAGCCGGTGTCACACCTTGGGGAAAAGTATCCTCAGCTTTGCTTTTGTCCATATACATCTCATACCAAACATCAGCGATGAGTCCTGGATCTGTAGCAGTGCCGGGTTTAATGAATACACCAAGTGCTAAATGACCTACATAGATTCCTTGTGGAGCCAAATCTGCATGCAGGTTAAGTGCGTAGTTTCTTAATCCGCTAAGCGCAATGCCAACATTACCCATCATCTGCATGGGATAGACGGAGGACAATCCGGTTGTGAACAGCAGTGCGCCGCTGCGTTTCTCCAGCATCTCAGGCAATACCTGTGCTACGCTGCGGATAGCGGCTACAACCAGTGCCTGAAAGGCATCCTGTGCATTTTCTTCGGTTACTTGTGAAGCAGGAGTAGGAGGGTAATTTCCACTTGTCGGGCTGAATTCGAGCACATCGATAAAGCCGTATTTTTTCTTGATATTATCGAAGGCTGTGGCTACTTGTTCTTTATTGTATACGTCGGCAGGAAAAGCAGCAGCCTCGATATTTAGTGCTTGCAGTTCCTGAACAAGGGTGTTCAGCTTCTCTTCATTTCGAGAGATTAATGCCACTTGAAATCCGTTGGCTCCGAATTTTTTGGCGATTGAGAGTCCTAGGCCGGGTCCAGCACCCATGATGGCAATGGTCTTTTTCATGATTTATTAGTTCCTTTCCGGTTGTTGATTACTAACAGTAACCATGATAAGCTGAATAGGCTTGAGGGACAAGAAGGCACTATTACATGCTTAAGTTACATGGAGGTAACCACAGTTGGAACATTCAAAGGAAGAACCCACCCGGTTCATGCCGATGCTGGAGGATTGCTCCATTACCCGCCAGATTCTGGACAGGGTCGGAGACAAATGGAGTGTACTGATCATAGTCAATTTAGGTGCTGAAGCTTTGCGGTTCAAAGAGTTGCAAAGGCGCTCTGGAGGGATATCACAACGGATGCTGACCCAGACCCTGCGCCATTTGGAACGGGATGGATTAGTTTGGCGTAAGGCGACGCCTACAGTCCCACTGACTGTGGAATACGGTCTGACGAGCATAGGAGAATCATTGTTGGGACCTTTAACCTCGCTTGTGGACTGGGTCAACAAAAACAATGGGAAGATCGCCAAAGCGCGTATAGATTATGACCACCAGCACGACACACAGGAGTAACAAGACAGCAGAACAATTCACTGGGATAGAGGATGGATTATATTGCATACGGAAAGTGGAACAAACACATTTATTTATACTTACACCTGTTCAGAGGACGAGTTATCGCTGTGTCAGATGGAGCTGCGATGTCTTTTTGGCGAGCAGGTGCCGACTGCTCTTTTTAAGAGTGAGGTTGAAGTGGATGTCAGCCGCAGTCCCTTCATTAAAGAGCGGATAGATGTAATGTATGAAGGGGATAGTCTGCCTGAGATTTATGATCAAACGAAGCAGGTGGAGCTTGGCGGCAAGACGTTTAAGGTTATTTTTGTGAAGACCAACGATCTGGGCCCTGCAGACAAAATAGAGTATGATGAGCGCAGAGTGATCGAGCGGGAAATTGGGTTGCGGATTGAAGGAGAAGCGGATGTTAACCATCCGGAGCTGGTATACGGCATTGTTACGCTGGGTGGACGCTGGTACTTCGGATCTTATCATAAAAACAAGGCAACTTGGTTCCGCCAAATGAAGAAGCCACGCAGCTATTCTATCGCGCTTAGTACACGTGTTGCCCGTGCCGCGGTTAATATGGCTATTCCGAATCCTGAAGGTATACGTGCTATAGATCCTTGCTGTGGTATTGGAACTGTAATGGTAGAAGCCTTGTCAATGGGAATCGACATGGTTGGACGTGATATTAACCCTATGATTGCTACCGGTGCGAGAACAAATATTGCCCATTTTGGATTCACCAGTGAGGTAACGCTTGGGGATATTGCGGATATCACTGATCATTACGATGTAGCCATTGTAGATATGCCATATAATCTATATTCTAGTATTACACCTGAGGAGCAGTTCGCGATTCTAGTGAATGCGCGCCGGATTGCAGATCGGGTGGTTATCGTTGCGATTGAACCGATGGACGAGATGATCACTGAAGCTGGATTTACAATCATAGACCGTTGTGAAGCTAAAAAAGGAGCCTTCTCGCGTCATTTAATGCTTTGCCAGTAATCCTAATCAAGGTACCGAAAAAGGGGTGCAGCAATGGAGCAGAAATGGTTAACGTGGGCCAAAGAAATTCAGGCCATCGCACAGACTGGATTAACTTATGCTAAGGATGTTTATGATATAGAACGGTATCAAGCTTTGCGGGAGCTCAGTGTAGATATCCTCGCTAATTATACCTTCGAAAGCAAGGAGAGAATTAGACTCTCCTTTGCGGGTGAAGGGGGTTATGCTACTCCAAAAGTTGATGTCCGTGGTGTTGTATTCCGGGAGGATGAAATTCTACTTGTTCGCGAGAAGTTGGACGGGAATTGGGCGCTTCCTGGTGGTTGGGAGACATTGGACTGTCCCCGAGTGAGGTTGTTGTGAAAGAAATCAAAGAGGAATCGGGTTTTGAGGCAGAAGCAGTTCGCTTACTGGCTGTATTAGATAAGAAATTTCATAACCATCCACCGGAGCCTTATCACGTGTATAAGTTCTTTATTTTATGCCGCATTGTGGGCGGAGAGGCAATGGAAGGGGTAGAGACAAGCGAAGTTTCTTTTTTTGCAGAAGATAAGCTGCCTGAGCTCTCAACAGAGCGGAATACAGAGGCACAGATTCGGACGATGTTTGAATATTTACGAAATCCGGAAAAAGTAGTAATATTGGACTAAGAATCTGCATATACTGTATGACTTCCGCAAATTTAAGTTTTTAATTATTCGAAATTTGGTTAATATCTAATATGTAAGCACTTACAACGGTTTGGCCGCTGAGCCTTTATATCTACCAAAATTCAAAATTTTAATTTTTTGGGTCGAGCGGTCTACATTTTTTCCTCTACTGTGACGATAAGATATTTTAGGAGGGGATCGCATGGAACAAGAAGAATTGAGCATTCCATTGAAACAGGAAAATGTGGTGCGTCCTGCAGAAGGCAATATTGCCACTGGGCTGGTTTGGGGTATCTTAATCAGCATTCCGTTATGGATCTCTGTTATTGGCTGGATTTTGGGATTTTGGCACTAAACCATAAATTAATGAGGATCTAATTCTGTTGAATTTATAGTATACACAAAAGGCTGTCCCTTCCTTGTGGAAGAGACAGCCTTTTGCGTTTTCTGAAGATCTTAGCCTTTTGTATATACCACTTTAAAATTCTCACAAACAACTTTCATCTTTGGATCAAAGGGTTTGTTTAAGAATTTTAAGGATTCTCGGGTGAAGAACTGCTCATGATCATGACGCCATGACTTAAGCGTCCGGTCACCCTCTCCTTCAGTATAGGCAAACTCAGCGCTAACCTCATCAAAAGGTATAATTTGTACCTCTGTAGTAATAATTATTGCCTGCGGATCACCAGAACCATCCAGCACGATACTGTGCCCGCCAACTTGCGGAAACGTCTCGTCACAAGTTTCAAATATATCATAATTTGAAGCAGTTCCTGTCTTGATCCCACGAATCACCAGATCGAGCAGTTTATCGGCCATCTGGGGACTGTCACCAAAGGCCCAGGCGTCATATTTATCCGCTTTTTGTGGATGAAGCTGGGTATATTCTTTCCATAACAACTTAATTTTCTCTTTGTTGCTCATATGCTCATCTCCTTATAGATCAATTTATAGATCAGTTGTCTCCATCCATCCTGTATAGAGCTCATCCAACTGTTCCTGTATCGCATCACGTTCTTGTTGCAGTTCAGCAAGTTCAACTGCATCGCTGCTGATCAGGGGCTCTAACATCTTGGCATCGATCACGCCAAGGCGTTTCTCTACCTCTGCAATGGCCGTTTCCCAGTCGAAGGTGGTGTTTTTCCTACGGGAACTGGAGGATTTAGCGTTGGTTTCTTTCCCTGAATTGTTAGATTGAGGCTTATCAGAGCCTGAACTTGTTCGTTCTGCAGAGAAAGGTTTAGCTTGATCCGCAAAAGAGGGAGCTAATAATGCTTTTTCAGCTTGTTTTTCCTTGTAATATTCATAGTTTCCGTTGAACACTCCAAACCGTCCGTCTTCAATGGACCATAGTTTGTGAAATAGACGATTGATGAAATAACGGTCATGAGATACCGCCAGAACTGTGCCTGGAAACTCCTCTAATGCTTCTTCGAGTGCTTCACGAGAATCTATGTCCAGATGATTGGTCGGCTCATCGAGAATCAGCAGGTTTGGCTTGCGATGCATTAGTACAGCGAAACGCAGGCGGGTCCATTCACCACCGGACAGATTCGTAATGTCTTTGAATACATCGGGACCATAGAATAGGAAACGTGCAAGCTGCCCGCGAGCTTCACCTTCTTCAAGTCCAGCTTCTTCGCGGAAGTAGCGGAGTACAGACTGTTTGTTATTTTCCGGAACAGCCTCTTGTGCGAGGTAGCCGACCACAGTTCTTGAACCGAGTGTACAGCTTCCGCTGTCCGGGGTTTCCTGCCCTAAAATAATTCTTAAAAGTGTACTTTTACCTGCCCCGTTACCGCCGATGAGTGCCGTAGTCTCTCCGTAGCGAAGCACTTCGTTTGCCTCTGTGAAAAGGCTTCGCTGACCATATGCTTTTCCGATATCCTCCAAAATGACAACCTGATTACCGGAACGGTCATTTTGCTGTAGCTGCAAATCCATTGATTTGCGCTCCAGAATGGGACGTTTAACCTTCACCATACGATCCAGTGCTTTTTGCATGGATGCTGCTCTCCGGTAAAAGGAAGGGTTAGGAGGAGTCCCGCGATTGCCAAATTCAATGAGACGTTTGATGCTTTCCTGCATTTGTTTTATTTTTTTCTGCTGCTCTTGATAATCAGCAAATTGTTGAAGAAGTCGTGTTTCCTTCTCCACTTGATAGCCGCTGTAGTTGGTGTGGAAGGTAAAAGCCTCGCCATCTTCAATCTCGATGACTTTCTTGACTACAGCGTCCAGAAAGTAGCGGTCATGGGAGATCGCCAGCACTGTTCCATCATAACTCTGTAAAAATTGCTCCAACCATTCGATGGCATTCATATCGAGATGATTGGTTGGTTCATCCAGTAGAAGGATGTCTGGACGGCGCAGCAGCAGCTCCGCAAGTCCGACTTTTGTTTTTTCTCCTCCTGAAAGAGAGGCGAACAGTCGGCTGTATTGTCCGGTTCCGATCCCGAGACCCGAGGCTACGCGCTGAATAGAGGATTCGATCTCGTAACCTCCGGCGGCCTCGAACTTATCCTGCAAGCTGCCATATTCTTTTAACAGCCGATTCCAGAGGGTTTCATCCGTTCCGCTGTTAAAGCTGGACATTTCCAGCTCAAGCTCCCGCAGGCGGTGCTGCCATTGCAAAGGTTCAGCAAAGCTGCGCTGTAGAACATCATATACGGTTTCTTTTTCGCTAACTTCTTGTATTTGAGCCAGCAGGCCTACTACGCTACCTTTGCGTATTGAGATTTGCCCTTCATCGGGACGTTCTTCCCCGTTCAGCAGGTGGAATAGTGTCGTTTTGCCACAACCGTTGCGGCCGATCAGGCCAATTTTTTCCCCTTGGCGGATATCGAAGGTAATGCTATTCAGCACGAGCTGTGCCCCGTGGTATTTTTGAACATTTTGGCATTGGATGATCATATATATTCTCCTTTAAGAATGCCCTTCGCACCGCCAGTACCCTAAATGGCTCCGAAATCCTGTAAAAAACCATAAAAAAAACCGTAGGGAAATTTCCCCACGGCCTTATCATTCTCCGGTTAACTGATCCGTCCGGGTGATGGCAGGAAAGGCATTTCACAATTGTGTAGTGTTATTAAATTCATACAAATGGACAGACTTCTCCCGTTATCGCCATTTACATGAGCAATGCCAGCTATCGCTTTAGGTAGCCGACTCATAACACTGTTGGTCCAATTGTGATCCATTCCTTCCACACCCCTCTCTTAGTAAATTTAATGACAGTGTAATCAAAAATCAAAGAATAAGCAAGTAAAAAGATGTCAGAGAGTATTTTTACACAGCATAGAATATAAAAAATAGAATAATATGGTTCTATAGTGGGGGGCAAGTGGCTAAATTTAACGGATGAAAAGAGGAAGAGATATGGCACTTTTTGACGGGTTAATGGGCAATGCATCGCAAGTGAATCTTACGGAGGTCCAGCGGGAATACGCACAAATTCTTGCCCCTCAGGAGAAAATTGAACGCGCCTATAAGCTGATTAGAGATATGTTCATTTTTACGGACAAGCGGCTTATTTTGGTGGATAAACAAGGTCTGACGGGCAAAAAAACAGAATATCATTCGATCCCTTACAAAAGCATCTCGCATTATTCCGTGGAGACGGCAGGGCATTTTGATCTGGATGCGGAGCTATGTATCTACATTTCCAGCAGCACGCTTCCGGTGAAGAAGACCTTCAATAAATCCGTAAATATTTACGAGGTGCAGGCCGTGTTATCGCAATATATTTTAAAATAAATTGTTTATTCGGTGTTCCAAAGCACAAGCCCCCCTCTAAGTAAAAGTGGCTAAGATTACTAAGGTTAGATGCAGTTAGACATATCTGAGATAGGCAGAGCCACAATACATAACCGAGATAGGCAGCCAGTGGAGGAAATAGGTTAGAGACATAACCGAGATAGGTAGCTATATGGCGGCAAAAGGTGACTATATATATTCGAGATAGGCAGCCATTTGGCGGCAAAAGGTGACGGAAGTACTCCATGGGTGTATGCGGCTCCCTGTAATTAAAATGATTTTATAATATTCGTAGGCGTGATTCTACAAGGTTAAACAAAGATGACCTCTTATTTGTGCATAGCTCACAAAAAGAAGAGGTTTATTTTGCGTTTCAGCGTAACCGATTGACAAAGGATTTTCGTGTAATGTTAAATGACACTAATTAAACCAGAAGTTATAGGGGGCTCGCAGAGGAACCTGCCGCAGAATATAGGAGATTGAATATGATGGAGAAACCCGCCGCAAAAAAATAAGGAGTTGGGACATGGCGGAAAAAACCGTAAAACATAGGGGGATGGGACATGGCGGAGAAACCCGTAATAGGCACAAAAACTATGGTAGTTAGCCCCCATTATTTAGCCTCGGCTGCTGGTGCACGTATGCTGGAAAAAGGGGGGAATGCCTTTGATGCAGCGGTGGCGATCAGTGCGACATTAGCTGTAGTATATCCACATATGACGGGGCTAGGCGGAGATTCCTTTTGGTTGACCTATAACACGCAAGAGGCGCGTGTTCGGGCCTATAACGGAAGCGGGCGCTCCGGGTACGGAGTCCGCAGAAGCAGCTACGCCGGGGAAGCTTTCATCCCGCGGCGGGGGATTCGCAGCGCCATTACGGTGCCGGGGATGGCGGACAGTTGGGATGCCATACTGAGTAAGTATGGCCGCTTTACGCTGGCGGAAGTACTGGAGCCTGCCGTTGGTTACGCTTTGGAGGGGTTTCCGCTGTCGCCGGATCAGCGGAATAACACGGCTGTTGTGGGCTCTGCGCTGTCACCGGAGGCGGCAGCGATTTACACGCCAGGCGGCGTGATTCCTTGTGCTGGATCGCGATTCCAGCAAAAACAGCTGGCGGCCACCCTGCGGACATTGGCGGCGGGTGGGCGGGATGCTTTTTATAAGGGAAAGATTGCGGAGGACATCTGTGACTTTATGCTGGCATCTGGCGGGTATCTGACTCGGGATGACTTTGCGGATCATCAGGGCGAGTGGGGCGAGCCGCTTCATACGGATTATCACGGGCATACGGTGTACCAAGTGCCGCCTAACTCTCAAGGTTTCACAGGACTAATGAGTCTTAATATGTTGGAGTATTTCAATTTTGAAGCAATCGAGCATGGATCGTATGAATATTATCACCTGCTTGTTGAAGCGTTGAAGTTAAGCTTCCGCGATCGGGATAGGGTGCTTACGGATCCGGATTTTAGTGCTATACCTTTGGAGCAGCTGCTGGATAAACGTTATGCAGGACAATTAGCGTCTGCGATTTCGATGCAAAAAGCTACACAACTGACAAGTCAGCCTATCGGCAGTGATACAGCTTATGCTGCAGTTGTGGATGAAGACGGGAATGCGGTCTCTTTTATTCAGAGTCTGTATTTTGAATTTGGTTCGGGCGTGATCGCTGGGGATACGGGGATTTTGCTGCAGAATCGAGGTTCGTTTTTTTCGCTGGATCCCGGGCACATCAATACGCTTGAGCCGCATAAGCGCAGCTTCCACACACTGATGCCAGCGATGGCCTGCCGCGAGGGCAAACCTGTGATTTTGTATGGGACGCAAGGTGGCGAAGGTCAACCACAGACTCAAACTCTGCTGCTCACAAGGATGCTGCATTATGGCATGAATCCACAAAAAGCTGTGAATGAGCCACGTTTTGTGTGGGGGAGAACGTGGGGAGAGCCTACGCAAGAACTGAAGGTGGAGAGTAGGGTAGCTGATGAGGTGCTGGCAGATTTGGCCGCAGCCGGTCATATTGTCCGGAAAGTAGATGACTATGATGGGGTTATGGGTCACGCTCACGTGATTTCGATAGATGACAATGGATACCGCAGTGGGGGAACGGACCCGCGCTGCGATGGTGCGGCGATTGGGTGGTAAGTATAGGAATGATGGAGCGACCGGAAGGACTCTGAAGGAATCGTAGGAGAAAAGGTGACGGATACGAAAAGCTACTAGAGGGATTGTAATAGTAATGGTCAAGGGAGGAGGGGGAGTTATGGTTTTGGATAATCGGTATGGTGCGTTTATAGATCCTGGGCTTACGGTTGAGAGTTTAGGTAGCGGGATATTGGATGGACTGACCTTTGCAGTAAAAGATGTATTCGCTGTAGCTGGACACAGCTCTTCAGCAGGTAATCCTGATTGGCTGCATAGCCACCATCCGTCCACGGAGCATGCGGTGGCTGTACATCGTTTACTGTTGTCGGGTGCTACACTTCGTGGTGCTGCCCATACGGATGAGCTGATGTATAGTCTGGGTGGCGAGAACCATCATTTTGGAACGCCGATTAATCCGCGTGCTGTAGGTCGTATCCCGGGCGGATCTTCAAGTGGTTCGGCAGTAGCGGTAGCTTCTGGTAGTGTTGATTTTGCGCTCGGTACGGACACCGGTGGCTCAATTCGAGTACCTTCCTCTTATTGCGGAGTATATGGCTTTCGACCAACGCATGGAGCTGTGGATTTTCAAGGTGTTATTCCATTATCTCCGGCTTTTGATACCACTGGCTGGATGTCAGATCGTTTGGATGTGCTCCAGCAGGTAGGGGAAGTGTTGCTTGTGGCTGGGAGTACATCTGTGAAGATGGCGAAGAAAATAGAAAGTAGTATAGAGGAAACTGTAGGGAAGAGCATGGAAAAGAATGTAATGAAAAATTTAGAGAACAACCTAGAGGGAGACATGGTGAAGACTGATGAAAATAATTTAGAAATGAGCCAGAAGGAAAGTTTAGAAACGATTTTGGAGAAACGTATTGAGAAGAGTGCTGAGAAGAGTACGGAGAAAATTTTAGAGATTGGCCCGGAAAACAAGGTGAAAAAGTATATGGAAGACAAAAATAAAATGGGTACTTTATTTGTTGCTACTGACTGCTGGGCTTTGGTTAATCTGGAGAATGCAGCTATTTTATCGGAGGGATTAAGGTGTTTGCGATCCGGGGCAGATCATCTCATGGAGATAGAAATTGCTTTGGAGGGGTTAAGGGTCTGGATGGATGTTTTTAGAGAATTGCAGGGGAATGAAATTTGGGAAACTCATGGCGTTTGGATTGAGAACGAGAAACCAGTCTTTGGGCCTGATATTGCAGCGCGATTCTCGTGGGCTGCTAGTTTGGCGGAAGAGGATCATAGTGTTGCGAAATGTAAACAAAAAGAGATTTCTAATCAGATGCGCTTGCTGCTAGGTGAGGACAATTGTCTTGTGATTCCGACAGTTCCGGGACCAGCGCCGCTGCGTGGAGGGGATTTGCGCCAATTGGAGGAGAATCGTAGCGGTGCGATGATGTTGAGTTGCATAGCAGGGTTGGCGGGTTTGCCTCAGGTAACAATACCTATGCTCTCCACAAGTGGATTGCCACTGGGATTATCCGTTATTGCCGGACATGGTCAGGATCTCCGGTTACTCTCTTGGGTGAATGAAGTGTGGCAGCAGTCCTGAGATACTGGGTGCAGTGGTCTTGAAAAAGTGATACTAAACAGACTGAAGGTACTGAACAACATATCTTGATGATACTTTTCTAGTTACTGTTAACTGGTACTCCTCCATTACCCTCTAGGAATACACTCTTGGAATACACTCTAGAAATACACTCTAGGAGTACACTCTAGGAATACACTCTAGGAATACACTCTTGGATTACACTCTAAGAATATACTCTTGGAGTACACTCTTGGAATACACTCTAGGAATACACTCTTGGAGTACACTCTTGGAATACACTTTTGGAATACACTCTAGGAATACACTCTTGGATTACATTCTAGCAATACACTCTAACGCCACACTCACTTATTCATTCACAAATTAACGAAATGCACATGTCATTCCCTCCTGCTTTTAGTTTTATTGACACCGGGGAGCCTAGTGGAGTTGCTTTTAATACTAAGGTAGTTGGAGTTAGCTCAATAGTGGGGCAGTAGTGTGAAAAAGATAAATTCAGCGCTCGATTGTGTGGTGTAAGACCAGTGGAATTAAGTGAATACGTCGCTGGAGAGAAAAGAACGGTATAAATCCCGCAGAAATCGGAGAAATGGCTAAAGAAGCTAAAAAGAACGGTATAAATCCCGTAGAAGTCGGGGAAATGGCTCAAGTAACTAAAAAGTACAGTATAAATCCCGTAGAATCTAGGAAAGTGGCTTAAGTAACTAAAAAGAACGGTATAAATCCCGTAGAAGTCGGGGAAGTGGCACAAGTAACTAAAAAGAACGGGATAAATCCCGTAGAAGTCGGGGAAATGGCTCAAGTAACTAAAAGTACAGTATAAATCCCGCAGAATCTAGGGGAATGGCTAAAGAAGCTAAAAGAACGGTATAAATCCCGTAGAAGTAGGGGGAAATGGCTCAAGTAACTAAAAAGAACGGTATAAATCCCGTAGAATGTGGCGAAGACGCCTATGTAGCCAAAAAAAAGGGCAAAAGTGCCCTTCACCTCAGCAATTTCGGCTGGATAGCTGGAAAGAAGGGCAGAAGTGCCCTTCATCTCGGCAGTTTCGGCCAAACAGCCAAAAAGAAGGGCAAAAATGCCTCACACCTCGGCAATTCCGGCCGAATAGCCAAAAAGAAGGGCAACAGTGCCCTTCATCTCGGCGATTTAGGCCAAACAGCCAAAAAGAAGGGCAAAAAAGCCCTCCACTTCTACCGGCAGCAGTAGATCTATAAGCGCTTGTACCTCCGCCACAGCTACAGTGGGGTGGTATTATCTCTACTCGTACGGATCTCCTCCACCGATCAATTCCCCGTCTTGCAGCGCTGGTGTGCCTGCAACTTCGATCCGATGGTCAATTCGAATGGCCCGAGAATACCCTCCCATCAACTCCCATGTTGAACCCGTAAAAACTTGTTTTTACTCGAAAGCCCTCCCTCAACTCCACCTACTATTTTCCAATCCCCTTATACAGTTCACATGAACGATATGAGCTAAAGTTCAATAATTCGTAATTCGTAATTCATAATTCATAATTCATCCATGTTCAATTTGTGTTAAGTTTGTTTACATACAATCATGAAATTTTAACTTTCCTCTGTTCAACGCGGTTCATTTTAATTATAATGTTACATAAAATAACATTATAAATCAAAAATGGTTCTATTGATCCTAATAAGGAGGGGTGGCATGCATCTTACGGTTGAAGAAGCGTTGTCCATTTATCCTTTGTCCGAGGCGAAGCTTATCGCTGGGTCTAAAGGGAAACATCGAATTGTGAAGTCAATTAATGTGATGGATGCCCCCGATATTTCGGATTGGATCAAAGAAGGCGAGATGCTGCTAACAACAGCCTATTTGATAAAGGACAATATGGAGGAAGCCTCTGCCTTGCTGCAGACTTTAAATCGCCGGGGATCTTCAGCCTTGGGCATTAAGCTGGGGCGGTTTTGGGATGAAGTACCAGAGCAACTGGTCGCAGAAGCGGAGAGTCTTAACTTCCCTCTAATCCAGCTGCCGTTCGAGTTTACTTTTTCGGATCAGATGAATGGTCTGTTTCGCGCCGAGCTTAGCCGCAGCACTCACGTTCTGCAGAGCATTATGGAGAAGCAGAAAAAGCTGATGCAATTCGCCTTAAGATCTGTCCGCAGCCGTCCATTGTTTGATTCGGTGTCTGAAGTGATTGGTCATTCACTTGTGGTGGTTAGCGCACGGGGGGATGTGATCTACAACAACTCTGAATACCATCCTTCACAGCTGCTGGAGGGGTGGCCATGGCAGAAACGGAATCAGCGCTTTCGTGTGGGAGATCATGTGAGCTACCGTACGCCACTTTTGCAAGGAGAGAAGTGTTCCGGATATCTATTGTTTTGTGCCATCGACCCTTTATTGCTCCCAATGGAAGAAAGTTTGTTTGTTCAGGGAGCTGAACTTATTTCATATCATATTCATTCAGGATACGAAGATTATTTTGAACAGGCAGAACACAGGGAGTTTAGCGGATTGCTGAGACGTTGTTTGAGCGGTAATTTATCTTACACAGATTTGGCGCAGGCTGCTCTCGACTTGGAGATTGAGCTGCTTCAATCACCATTTTGTCTCTTATTGACCGAAACAGCTGCGACTGGGGAAGAACGCCAAGGGGAGCTGCTCAGGCTAAAAGAAGAATATCTTGAACATCCCGGGCTGCGGGAAGTAAAGGGAATTCATGTGATCATAGATCAAGGACTTTTGTCTATATATCCGGGAGATCGTCAGCGTCCTGAACAATTTCGGGATCTAATCCAGCTTTGTTTTGACAACATGAAGTTTGATAAGGGATATTATCCGCGAGCTGCGATAAGCAGTTGTAAAGCGAAGCCGGAGGGGCTGAAGGAGGCTTTTGCCGAGGTAAAGGATTGTATGGGAATGCTTCAGGGCGGGGGAGTAAAAGGGAGTGTTGTGCATTACCGGCAGCTTGAGCTTAACCTGCTGCTCGGGCAAATCCCGGCAGAGGTTATGGAGAAATATTGTAATGGAAGTCTTAGAGGGTTGCTTAGCCGAGAACCGGAGTATGTCAGGGAAATGCTGCGGACGCTGGAAGTTTATCTAGAGAACGATGGTCATGTTAATGAAACGGCTAAGAAACTGTTTATTCATCGAAACACGGCTACCTACCGGATCGAGAAGCTTAGTGAGCTGCTGGACGTCGATTTTAAAAAAATAAATGATCTCATGAGGTTGAAGTTAGTATTCATGTTTCGGAGGATGCTCGGACGGGACTAAGGTCTGAGTTCTAAGGTCTAAGGTCTAAGGTCTAAGGTTTAAAGTCTAAGGTCTAAGTTCTAAGTTCTAAGTTCTGGGTTGAAATGCAAACACGGAGGAGGGGAACCTCGTGAATACACATGAGATCGCCATGCATATTCAAACCCATCAGGGGCCTGCGGTGCTGGCAACGCTGATAGAGGTGGAGGGACACTCGTATCGTAAAGCCGGAGCGGTGATGTTGTTTTTTGAAGGAGGTACGATTGGGAGCCTGAGTCCAGGTTGTCTGGAAAACGATCTGCAGCTGCGAACTTCTGAGATCTGGGAACGAGGGCTGCCCGAAATTGTGGAATACAACATGCTGTCTCCGGATGATCTGTCCTGGGGTGAGGTTGTCGGCTGTGGAGGCAAAATCAAAGTAGTGCTTGAACCCGTGCAGGGTCAGCTCTACAAGCTTTTAGTGCAGGCGAGTGACAGATTGGCTAGGGGAGAGAAGCTAATTCTGTTCCGCGAAGCAGTGGAGAACGGTTTTGCCTATAAGCTGGAGCTGGATCCAGACCTTGTACTGCCGCAGAGCAAGAAACATCCGAAATTATCCCACTCGGAAAAAGAAAACCTGGCGGCAGGTCGCTTTATGGCCGCTCCAGCAGAATTGACAGCATTCCATACGTCTTTCGTACCTAAACCGCGGCTTGTGATTTTTGGCGGGGGACGTGATGTGGTTCCTATTGCGGAACTTGCTGACAGAGTTGGCTTTCGGGTAGCGGTTGCGGATTGGCGTGAAGGAAGCTTGCACAATAAGTTTCCTCGAGCTGAACAAGTAATTTGTTCCCCCATGGAGGTTGTTCAGCGATTGGGCGTAGCTCGAGAGGATTATGTATTGATTTGCAGTCATCAACTTGGGCGGGATAGACAGTTCCTGGAGAGTGTGATTCCGCTTGCTCCTCTATATATAGGGATTATCGGTTCGAAGGCACGAATATCTCTTTTACTGGAAGGGTTTGAGGCTCCTGCATCTTTGCATGCACCTGTAGGGTTGCCGATTGGAGGAGAAGGTCCGGAGGAGATTGCGGTCAGTATTATAGCAGAAATTATTCAAATTAGAAGGGTGGGCTCACGAGAGCTGCCCAAAGGAGCGGATAGTATTGAAGGTAGCAGGAATATATTTGGCAGCGGGGCAGAGCAGGCGGATGGGCGTGTCCAAGGTTTCGCTGAAATTGTCGCAGGAGGTCTCCCTCGGGAGCGTCGCGCTTAGTGAATTGGATCGTTGCAATCTAGAACCGCTAATCGTGGTAGTGCGTGCGGATGACAACTTGGAATGGCTGCCACCCGCGATTGAACCGCAAGGCTCCAGACGTACCGAAACTTGCTTAACCGCACATCTAGGATTGTCTTTTTCACTGCGCTGCGGCCTTAATGCGGTATTACCTTTACAGCCCGATGCAGTAGTTGTGGCGCTTGCGGATCAGCCATTTATTACTACAGCATTAGTGAATCGTCTAATACAAACGTTTGAACAATCTCCGGAGATGGATTATGTCGCTAGCGTCAGCAATGGGTCGGCTATGCCTCCGGCTTTGTTCTCGAAGACGTTGTTTCCAGCACTACAGGGATTAGATGGAGATCGAGGAGCGGCGGGGATATTGCGTTCACCTGATTATAAGGGGATTGTTCTGGAATCTGAGTCTGCCCATTATTTCATGGACGCAGATACAAAAGAAGATTTTGGTGAGATTCAGGAGCAATGGATTCTGAGAAATGGAAAGTGAAGTAAAGAATAGTCTGGAAAGTAATCTGAAAAGTAATCTGAAACAGTGTTCCTTTTCCACCTTTGGTCATATAATATGACACGCAACTCACCTTACGAAAACCAATTAGTGCATTACACACAAAAAAAGTTCTGATTCTTATATTCCTATACAAACGTATGTTATATAAATTTACGCCAAGGCCACCTCTAAGTATAGTAGAAGTACATTAATGGTTGCAGCCATGATGAGAGATGATTTGGAGGAGGAGAATTATGAAAAAAAGGGGTCAGTTCATAACATCTTGTCTTGCATTAATGGTTCTAATGACGGTGGCTTTGGTGGGGTGTGGCAGCAATAATAATACTTCTACAAATGCAACGGAGGCACCAGCGACAACTACAGCGGCAACAGAGGCAACTGCAACAACAGAACCGGCTGCAAAGAAACCGACGGTTGCTTTTGTTTATATCGGACCTCCAGGGGATGGCGGCTACACGTACCAACATGATCAAGGACGGCTGTATATGGAGAAGGAGCTGGGGATTAAAGCTGACTTTGTAGAAAATGTCCCTGAAAGTGCTGACGCCGAACGAATCATCACAGAGCTTGCGCAATCACACGACATCGTGTTTACAACGAGCTTCGGATATATGGATTTTACATTAAATGTAGCGGGCAAATTTCCCAACGTGAAGTTCCTGCATGCTTCGGGTTACAAAACCGCAGAGAACATGGGGACCTACTTCGGGAAAAACTATCAGGCCAGCTATCTGAGCGGCATAGCGGCAGGGAAAATGACCAAAAATAATCAGTTGGGTTATGTAGGGGCTTTTCCGATCAGCGAAGTGATTTATAACTTGAATGCTTTTACCCTTGGAGCACAAAGTGTCAATCCTGATGTAAAGGTGAATGTGGTATGGACGAATACATGGTATGACCCGACGACTGAACGTCAAGCGGCAATCAGCTTGCTGGATAAGGGGGCGGATGTGCTTTTGGCCTATCAGGATTCACCTGCAACCCTGCAGGCTGCTGCTGAACGAGGGGCTTTTGCCGGGGGAAATGACTCGGATATGAGTAAATACGCTCCGGACAATTATTTGACGAATCCGGTATGGAATTGGGGGCCGTATTACGTAAAAGCTGTGCAGGCAGTTATGGATGGAACCTGGAAGAGCGAGCAATATTCCGGTGATATGGCTGACGGTATGGTGGAGCTGGCTCCTTTCGGGAACAAGATCCCAGATGATGTGAAAAAGCTTGTCGAAGACGCCAAAGCCAAAATTATCAGTGGTGAGCTTGAGGTTTTCACAGGTCCGATCTCAGATAATCAAGGGAATGTGAAGGTTCAGGAGGGTCAGAAGCTGACCTTGGAGGAAGTGCTGGGCATGAACTGGCTCGTAAAAGGTGTGGAAGGAACTATCCCGCAATAATGTTTAAAAATAGGGAATAAGATGTGCACAATCTATGGGTGGGGCGGGTTCCGTTAAGCGGAAACTTCCCCACCCGTACTACAACTTGAAGGAAGGAGGGGTTCAGGCCATGCGGGGAACTTCAGTTGAAATGCGGGGGATTGTGAAAAAATTCGGCTCGGTAACCGCCAGTGATCAAGTCGACTTTTCGGCAAATGCGGGTGAGATTCATGCGTTGCTTGGGGAGAATGGGGCCGGGAAGAGCACGGTGATGAGCATGCTGTCAGGGGTGTACAGAGCAGATGAAGGAGAAATCTTCATTCATGGGAAAGGTGCTCAGATCCGTTCTCCTAAAGATGCTGCGCAGCTGGGTGTAGGTATGGTGTTTCAGAACTTTAGGCTGGTGCAAAGCCTCACAGCAGCAGAAAATATCGTGCTTGGCGAAAAGTCGTCTTTCTGGCGCGGCCGTAAGTGGATGAAGAACAAACGCGAGGAGATAGAGGCATTAGCGGAACGGTTTGGACTGAATTTCCCGGTGGATCGCCCGATCTGGCAGTTGTCCGTGGGTGAGCAGCAGCGTGTTGAAATCGTTAAGACGCTGTATCGCGGGGCTGACATTATTATTCTGGATGAACCAACCTCTGTATTGACCCCGGGAGAGGTGGAACAGCTATTTGAAACGCTGAGGGTCATGAAGCAGGCAGGAAAAACGGTCATTATGACTACTCATAAAATGAAAGAGGTTATGGCGTCCTCCGATCGGATTTCCGTCATGCGCAAAGGGAAAATGATCGCCACACTGACCACGGCAGATACAGATGAACTGGAGCTGGCTCGTCTGATGGTGGGCAAGGAAGTAACCATCACTCGTCAAGAACGGGAAGCCACTGAAGGGGATTCTTTATTAGTAGTGAAAGATGTGGACGTATATGCCGATCACGGGCGAAAAGCACTGGATCACTTCTCACTGAACGTATGTAAAGGGGAGATTGTAGGCGTAGCTGGGGTAGCTGGTAACGGGCAAAAGGAACTGGCTGAAGTGTTAACAGGTCTTAGAGGCTGGAAAAGTGGTGAAATCACGTTTGATGGAAAAACGGTGAAATCGGCTTCGGTTAGAGGGGCAATTGATTCAGGAATCTCCCACGTGCCGGAGAACCGGATGAAGAGCGGTTTAGCTGGACGCCTCGGATCGGTGGATAATCTTTTGTTTAAGTCTTACCGCTCAGAGGAGCACTCCAAATTTGGTTTCTTGAAGTCCGCGAAGAACCGTTTGTGGTCACAGGAGCTGGTCCAGCGCTTTAACGTCAAAACACCTGAGCTGGAGACGCCAGTACAACAGTTGTCAGGTGGTAATCAGCAGAAGCTGCTCTTTGCACGTGAAATCAGTCATCGGCCTAAGCTGATGGTCGCCGTTCATCCGACACAAGGGCTGGATGTAGGTGCCACGGCTGGTGTTCACGATCTTCTTATGGAGTTGCGTGGTTCAGGTAGTGGCGTGTTGATAATTTCGGAGGATTTAGATGAATTGCTTCAGTTGTCCGACCGGATTCTAGTGATCTATAACGGCTCAATTATTGGTGAGAGTACACATGAGGAAGCGAATCGAGAGAGCATCGGACTACTAATGGCTGGTATTCATAATAGAGAGGAGAGCGCCGTATGAGCCTGGAGAATGGAAGAAATACCGCAGCAGCAGTACTGGCACCCCTCCCCTCCCACTCCGGAAAACGATTCTCTCTACGTTTCGATTACGATGCCAGCCGCATCCGTTCTCCTTGGTGGACACCTATTGTATCTATAGTTTTAGCGCTATTGTTGTGTGCCCTATTTATTGCGGCGAATGGTATGAATCCGGTGCTGGTCTATGAAAAAATGTTCCGTGGCGCATTTGGCACTGCGTATGGGCTCACGGAAACGATGGTTAAAGCGATCCCGCTACTCCTATGTGGGCTTGGGATTGCTGTGGCTTACCGCATTTCGGTATGGAATATTGGAGCAGAAGGCCAGTTAACCGTTGGGGCTATGGCGGCCACAGCGGTCACGATTTATTTTCCTGACTTACCTTCATTCTGGTCCCTGAGCTTAATGCTGCTGTTCGGGATTGCCGCGGGTGCGCTTTGGGGACTATTGACTGCTATTCCGCGGACGCATTTTGGAGTGAATGAGCTAATCACTTCATTAATGCTGAATTATGTTGCCCTATTGGCGCTCGATTACGTGGTATTCGGACCCTGGAAAGATCCTAAAGGTTTTAATTTCCCGGGATCCCCTATGTTTACTGCGGCTCAATCGCTGCCTGTTCTCGGAAGTACAAGATTGCATATTGGATTGTTATTTGGACTTATCGCCGTTGTGATTTATTACTTAATGATTCGTTTTACCAAGTGGGGTTACGAGCTCCGTCTGATTGGGGCCAATCCTGTTGCAGCCAGATACGCGGGGATTCCTATCAAGCGGCATATTATTATCGTCATGCTGATCAGTGGAGGGCTCGCCGGGATCGCTGGCATGGCAGAGGTCTCCGGTGTTACACACAAGCTGATGCAGGGCATTTCACCGGGTTATGGATACACCGCCATTATCGTAGCTTGGCTGGCCAAATTGAATCCACTCGGTCTAATCGTTACTTCTATTCTATTCGGTGGCTTAATTGTTGGCGGATATAGTGTTCAAACCATCGGGTTGCCCTCTTCAATTTCAGAAATGCTGCAAGGCTCCATCCTGTTTTTCTTGATTGCTGGCGATATGATCTATCGTTTCCGCATTCGTCGTAGCCGGGTTCAGCTGAAAGGGGGGAGATAGGCGATGGATTTTACAACACAGCTACTTATTGCCGCTATTTCCGCAGGGACCCCGCTGCTGCTGGCTACGCTGGGAGGCATTCTAAATGAACGAGCCGGCATTATACAGCTTGGGGCTGAAGGTCTGATGCTGATGGGAGCGGTCACCACTTGTATCGTGTATATTCGCTCCGGAAACCTGTTGCTGGCTCTGCTGGCTACCGTAGCTGTAACGGCTGTGCTTGGTTTGCTGCATTCTTTTCTCTGTGTGACCTTGCGGGCGAATCAAACGATGTCCGGTCTTGCGATGACCTTGTTCGGCAGTGGGTTGAGCGCTTATCTTGGTAAACCAATCAGCGGCATTCCTTTGCCGGGAACCTCCCCTAAGCTGCATCTGGCTTGGCTGGAAAATGTACCGTTCATCGGAAAAATATTCGGCAACATGGATTACCTAACCTGGTTCAGCCTGCTGCTAGTGCTTGCTCTGCATCTGCTAATTCACCGCACTTCATGGGGCCTGCATTTGCGGGCAGTCGGAGACAGTCCGGCTACCGCAGATGTGATGGGGATCCGTGTGCAGCTTATCCGCTACAGCTATGTGATCACCGGTGCTGCTCTCATCGGCCTGGCCGGAGCGGATATGGTATTGGCCTATGCGCCAACCTGGAATGAAGGGCTGACAGCCGGTCGAGGCTGGATTGCGGTAGGGCTAGTGATTTTTGCCAGATGGAATCCGCTGCGCGCTTTGTTCTGCGCTTACTTTTTTGGGGCATTGGATTCACTTGGCTTCCGCATTCAATTGCTGGGCAGTGCAGTTCCGCCCTATTTTCTCAAAATGATTCCGTACCTTGTGACCATTCTGGTCCTAATGTACCTTGGGTACCGCAATCGCAACAAACCATCCGGTACACCGGAGGCGCTCGGAGTTCCTTATATTCGGGAACAAAGGTTTTAAGGCAGGCTATACGAGAAGGGAAGCGGCAATCTGGTACTCAAAAAGGGAGGCGGAGTGTATGGGAGTTATACGGGAAGAGGATGGAAGGCTACCTGAAGTAATTCAACCCCACAGCCTGCACGAAGCTTGGGAGAGAAAAACGGCGTTTGGAGACAGTTCCCGATATGTCGCAGGAGGAACATTGCTGAGAACAGGGTGGGAAAATGGAACGGATCATATGCCCAAACAGCTGATTGATCTTCGGCAAATCACAAATCTCGGCGACATTACCTTAACGGAATTTCACTTATCTCTGGGCGCTCTTGTTCCACTCTCCCAGTGCCGCAGTAATGAGCATTTGCAGGCCGTGGCTCCTGCGCTGCAAGAGGCTGCACGTTGCATAGCGGCTCCGTCGGTGCGTAATCTTGCCACGCTCGGGGGCAATATCGCTTCTGGCTTCGGAGATATTCTACCTGCGTTACTGGTCTATGACGCGGAGTTAATCTCCTTTGACGGCAAATTTATGACGGCACTACCTTTGATAGAGTGGCTAAACAATCACTGGAGCGGGATAAAACCTGCGGCAGATCTTGTGGCTGAGATTCGCATCTCACCTACTCGCTTAGAGAGTCCGTTAACGGATAGGCTAGAAATTTTCCGTAAGGTTGGCCGCAGGGAAGTGTTCACCCCTTCACTTGTAACAGTAGCAATCTCAGCATCAATCGATGAGGAACTCCGTTTCCGTGAGGTGCGTATCGCCGCAGGTGGGGGCTCTGGGCGGCCGCAGCGACTAAGTAGAGCTGAAGTTATGCTTGAAGGTGTGAGGTATACAGAGGAGCTGTTGGCTTCTTTATATGAAGAGGTTGAGAACAGCTTTGAAACGTATAGTGATCCCTTTGCAACAGAACTTTACAAGAAAAAGACTGCTGGGAATTTGGTTGTATCTGAGCTGTGGAAGGCTATGAATATACGGAGTTAAGAGGTGAATAACCCGACGAAAGGAGAGAGGGAAAATGCTGCTGAATAAGGAATCCAGCGGTAGCCGCTGGCGTACACGACCCGATGGAGAGGGCAAGGTATCCGGTAAGCTGCAGTATTTGACCGACATGAGGGCAGAAGGAATGTTGATCGGCCGCGTGCTCCGCAGTGAGCAGGCACATGCTCGTATTTTGTCCATACGCATTGAGAAGGCCGTTGAAGTCCCTGGTGTACACGCTGTAATTACTCATGAGGATGTGCCCGGACTTAACGGCTTTGGCATAGCTTTGCCGCATCAACCGGTATTTTGCAGTGACCGTGTGCGTTACACTGGCGATGCGATTGCGGCAGTCGCGGCAGAGACGGACGAAATTGCGGAATATGCCTTATCTCTTATCGAAGTGGATTATGAGCTTCTACCCTTACTTGAGAATCCGGAAGAGGCGATGAAAAAGGACGCAATTCTGCTGCATGCCGAGGGAAACGTGCTTCATCATACGGAATATCGGAAAGGGGAGCCGGAAGCGGTATTTACGGATTGCTGTCATGTGGTAGAGGAGACTTATTATACACCACGCCAAATGCACACCTATATGGAGACTGAAGGTGGACTGTTTATCCCAGAGGATAACGGACGGCTTACCGTATATTCAGCTACACAACATGGGTTGATGGATCGCCTGCAGCTATCCAGAATTCTGGCTATTCCTCAAGAAGATATTCGCGTCATCTCGAGTCCTATCGGCGGGTCCTTTGGAGGAAAAGACGAGCTGAATGTACAGCCATATGGAGCGCTGCTCGCCTTGCGGACACTCCGTCCGGTAAGACTGCATAATTCGAGAGCTGAATCGGTACGTGCAGGACTAAAACGCCATCCCATGAAAATCACCATGAAAACTGGCTGCGACCCCGAAGGAATCATCAGGGCACATCAGGTCAGAATTATTTCGGATACGGGAGCTTACGCAACACTGGGGGCGGAGGTGCTCAACTTCGCGACAGAACATGTGATGGGCCCCTATATCATCGATCATGTGGATGTGAAGGGTTTTGCTGTATATACCAATAACGGTGTATCTGGTGAATTTCGCGGTTTTGGCGGCAATCAGGCGATTTTTGCTTTGGAGGGACAAATCGATCGGTTGGCTGAGCGATTGCAGATCGATCCGTGGGAAATGCGCCGCCGCAATTTGCGTAAATATGGAGATCTGGGGCCGCTGGGTCAGGAAATTGCTCAGACCGATGGTGCCTTTCAGGTGTGGGAAGCGCTGGCGGGTTCGCCTCTTATGACTGAGGCCGCATCTACAGACAGTGATTCAGGTGTTGTGGAACCTTGGATCGTAACTGGAACGGGTGCTGCTATAGCTATGCATGGTGCAGGACTTGGCTATGGTATTCCCGATCCGGCGGGTGGCAGGCTCTCTTTGACGCTAGAGGGCAAAATTGAGGCGGTGTTTGGTTACGAGGAGTTTGGTCAGGGGTTAATCGCAACAATGGAACAAATGCTGATTGAACAGTTTGGCTTGGCGGCAGAGGATCTAAGCATCGTCATTGGCGATACGGATGTTGTGCCCGATAGCGGATCTAGTACGGCTTCCCGATCAACCAGCATGATGTGGATGGCCTTAAAACGGCTGCGTCCAGACTTCACCGCTCGAGTGCTGCAGGCAGCTGCGATGATAAAGCCAGAGCTGGATAACTATGAAATGAAGCTCGGCCCTGGCGGCATTTGGCTAAAAGACGGCGGTCTGCTTCTGACTTACAAGGGCTTGGCACAGCATATTTCAGAACCCATTGTCTGTAATACAAAGTTTACTTATCCAACCACACCCTTTAAAAGAGTGGGGGCACATTTCCTATACACCTATTCTGCAATCGCAGTCCGCGTGGAAGTTAATCTGCTTACTGGACGTGTTCGTGTACTGGATCAATATCATGCGGTAGCGGCGGGACCGGTGGCTAATCCGCAAGGTTATCTTGGACAGATCGAAGGTGGCAGCAGTATGGCGGTCGGTTTCACCTTGTCAGAGGATGCTGTGATGTCTGGCGGCAGCTATGTCACCAAAAATTTAGACACCTATTTGGTGCCGACCATTGCCGATATGAATGGCAGCATTCAGGTGCAGCCGATAGAGGATTTGCCGGATCATGACACGTACGGTCCTCGCGGCATTGGAGAGGTGGGTTCCGTCAATTTAGCTCCGGCAGTCGTGTCGGCCATATTTCAGGCTGTAGGGAAGCGGATAACCAAGCTTCCCATTGATCCCGAATGGCTGCAGTCTACACCGTTTATTCCACAAAAGGTGGTGAACATCCATGTCGAGCCATAATTCAGATGCGAATCTAGATGAAGATAACCTTGCCCCCTTATCGTCTGAGGAAGCTTTTGCAGAAGAAAGGTTCACCTTTAATTGCAATCTCAATGGTAAAGCGATATCCACGGAGCTTCCACCCTCCCGCCGGCTTTTAAAGGTCATTCGTGAAGATTTGGAGCTGACCGGCACAAAACGTTCTTGTGAGATTGGCCGCTGCGGGGCATGTATGGTGCTGGTGGATGGACGTCCAGTGAATTCATGTCTGGTCATGGCCTATCAATGCTCAGGTGCGGAAATTACAACGATTGAGGGTCTTAGTGAAGTAGGCCTGCATCCCGTTCAGCGGGCTTTTTTAGAAGAGGGGGGGTTCCAATGCGGTTATTGCACACCAGGGATGGTTATCTCGGTGGTTGCTCTGCTGGAAGAGAACCCGCATCCTACTCAGGCTGAAGTGGAAGAAGCTTTATCGGGTAACATTTGTCGCTGTACGGGGTACAGTGGCATTTTACGAGCTGTTAACAAAGCTATTGGAGGTTGAGTGGATGGTCGTTTCTGAAGGCAGGTTTACGATGGAAGAGATAAATGCCATGAGTATAACGGATTTTGTGAAGCATCTAGGCGGCATTTTTGAACATTCACCGTGGGTAGCAGAGGAGGCTTATAAGCAGATTCCGTTCCATTCTTTAGAGCATTTGCATAGCACCATGATGCAGACCGTACTGAGTGCTGACCGGAGCCGAATGGAGGGACTATTAAAAGCTCACCCGGATTTGGCGACTAGGCTTCAAGTTACGGCTTTGTCTGCCTCAGAGCAGCAGGGAGCTGGACTGGATCGGTTAACAACGAAAGAGTTCAATCTATTAAATGATCTGAATCGAAAGTATACGGACAAATTTCATTTTCCTTTTATTCTAGCTGTTCGTGGCAAAAACAAAGATGACATTATCAGCGCCATTGGAGTGCGAGTAGAGCGTTCCCCTCAGGAGGAATGGGTTCAAGCCTTTTCTGAAGTCGGTACAATTACGAGATTTCGCCTAAGTGATTTAATTATTTAATTATTTAATTATTCATTCATCATAAACGGGGAGGGTGTCAGCCATGCTGGAACCAATTAACGGACGTACAATGTTTTATGGAAAAAGTGATGTGCTAACTTATCGTACCTATGCTAAACCGCTGGCCGTTACCCCCGTTCCCGAATCTTCCTTCACGGGCTGCGACAACATTATATTCGCACATAATATTACATTCGCAGTCACGGGCGAAGCGTTTCTTCCTTCTTTTTCAGAGGGGGATAATTCCATGGTTGTTGCTACCGATTCTATGAAAAATTTCATCCTGCGCAATACCGCGGACTACACTGGAAGCACAACGGAGGGGCTACTGCAGCTTCTAAGCAGCCGTTTTCTCGATAAATACGATCATGTCACCGCAGTTTCAGTTTCCGCAGACCGGTTACCTTTTGAACAGGTGATGGTGCCCGGGGTTGAGGGGCTTAAACAGAGTCATTTAGTACTGCGTCACTCCAATAATGAATCTTATTCGGCTTCGTTAACTATAAAACGTGGAGAGAATGGGACTGAGGTTATCGCTCATGAATGCCGATTGAAGGATTTACAGCTGATAAAAGTGAGTGGAAGCTCGTTTTATGGATTCGTCCGTGATGAGTATACAACATTGCCGGAGAGCTTTGACCGTCCGCTTTATATTTTTCTGAATATTAACTGGACCTACAGTGATGTTCAGCATGCTCTGGATGGAGATCTAGGCCAATATGTGGCATCGGAGCAGGTTCGCGATATCGCCCATAGCGCTTTTCATGAGCTGAACAGTCCATCAATCCAATCGTTGATTTATCAAATTGGGCTGCGCGTATTGTCCCGTTTTCCACAGCTGGCTACCGTTTCATTTGAGTCCAATAACCGGACTTGGGAAACCATTGTTGAGCCTGAAGAAACTAAAGGTGGAGTCTTCACCGAACCTCGTCCACCCTATGGTTTTCAGGGCTTTTCTGTCAGCCGTGCAGATCTGGCCGGAGAGACAGCGTAATGAGCGGGCGTCTTACCACCCATGTGTTGGATCTGTCGCGGGGGATTCCTGCTACAGGTCTGACGCTTCAGCTCTGGAAGCTTACGGATGGGATGAGCAAGCTTCTGTGTGAAGAAGTCACGAACAGTGACGGGAGGCTGGATGCTCCGCTGCTGGAGGGAAACGAAATGGAGTCTGGATGTTACGAGCTGCTGTTTATGGTTGGCGATTACTACCGTAGAGCGGATGCCAAAGCGTCAGCAGACACTCAACGTGAGATGCCTTTTTTTCTAGAACAGATACCTATTCGCTTTCATATAGAGAGCTCCATGCAACACTACCATGTACCTTTGCTAGTAGCACCTGGTGGATATAGTACGTATCGGGGAAGTTAAGAGAAAGTTGACGACCGGAGGAGGTGGCAGCTCATGAAGGAATCCTATGAACTTGTGATTAAGAACGGGAATGTAGTGCTGCCCGATCAGGTACTCAAGCTGGATATTGCAGTATCAGAGGGTAAGATTGTCGCACTTGGAGAGGAACTTTCGCTTGCGCCGCTAACCAAAGTCATCGACGCAGAGGGGTTCTATGTGCTCCCCGGTATGATTGATATGCATGTCCACTTTAATGAACCAACGTTTGGACATTGGGAAGGCTTTCGCAGCGGTTCTGCGGCGTTGGCAGCTGGCGGCTGCACAACCTATGCAGATATGCCGCTTAACGGTAATCCACCTACTGTGAACGAGGCTGGGCTTCGTCAAAAGGTAGATGCTGCGGCTGGAAACTCTGCCGTTGATTATGTGCTGTGGGGTGGGCTCGTTCCCGGCAATTTGGATGATTTAGAAGTTTTGGCAGCCGCTGGCGTCACCGGGTTTAAAGCCTTTCTCTCCAATCCTGGAGGGGAGGGCGAAGGCAGATTCCGTGAAGTGGATGAGGATACACTCTATCAAGGGATGCAGCGAATCGCTTCTCTGGGCGGGATTCTGGCGCTGCATGCAGAAAGTGAGGCTATCACGGCGGTGTTGACCGCAGATGCAGTGCGAAATGGCAGAACCAGCGCAAGTGATTTTGCGGCTTGCCGCCCTGCTGAAGCAGAGCTGGAGGCAGTGTCCAGGGCGCTGCTGTACGGTGAACGTACGGGCTGCCGGTTGCATTTTGTTCATATCAGCACGGCCGCCGCCATTGAGAAAATCTATGAAGCTAAGCTTCGAGGTCTGGACGTTTCGGCCGAAACCTGTCCACATTATCTGGTCCTCACTGAAAATGATATGAAGGCTTTAGGCCCTGTGGCGAAGTGTGCGCCTCCGCTGCGAAGTGCGGTGGAGCAGGAGAAGTTATGGGAGATGCTGGCCCAAGGCAAAATCGATCTGATTGCTTCGGATCATTCCCCCTGTCCAACGGAATTGAAGGTGAAGCCGGACTTGTCTTTTTTTGCAGCTTGGGGTGGGATCTCGGGTGCGCAGAGCAGTCTGGAGCTTATGTTCCATGAAGGCGTGAATGTGCGGGGTTTGGATGTTACATTAATTTCCAGTCTGCTTGCAGGGCAACCCGCAAAACGTTTTGGAATAGAGCATCGCAAAGGCGCTATAGCTCTAGGTCTAGATGCCGATTTAGTTCTGCTGAATCCAAATACAACCTATACGCTGACTGCGGAGGATTTATTGTATCGCCACAAGCACAGCCCCTACATCGGAAGAACTTTATCCTGCAAAGTAGTTGCTACGATCTGTCGCGGGAATGTGATCTATACCTCTGAAGAAGGAGTGATCAGTGAGGGAGGTGGACAGTGGCTGCGAATTAGGAAGGAGCAGTACAGCCTATGAATGATTCCAGAGTTCAAGCGTCGACTCAGAAACTGCTGGAGCTGCTGGAGGAGCTGGCGGCATTCAGCACACCTGGGCCAGGAGTTACTAGACTGCTATATACGGAGGAATGGAGCCGGGCGCAGATTTTTTTGCAGGAAAAAATGGCTGGGCTCGGCTTAGAAGTTTCCATAGACAAGGTTGGCAATGTATATGGACGATTGAGTGGATGCAATCCGCAGCAAAAGGTTATTTTAACCGGATCGCATATCGATACTGTAGTCAATGGCGGAAAATATGATGGTGCCTATGGGATCGCTGCGGCTATGATTGCGCTTCAAGATTTGCAGAGGAACTTTGGCCAGCCGCAGCGGACGCTTGAAGTCGTATCTTTTTGTGAAGAAGAGGGGAGCCGATTTCCGCTTGCTTATTGGGGTTCGGGCCATGTCACGGAAAGGTATGACGGAAGCGAGGCCGAGACCTGTATGGATGCAGAGGGCGTGACGTTAAAAGCAGCAATGGCACAATCCAGCTTCTTACAGGACATAACGGAGGAGAAAGCTTCTAAGCGGACTGGAGTCAGAAATGATATTGGTGCTTTTGTAGAACTGCACATCGAGCAGGGGATTATTCTGGAGAAGACGGACACTCAGATAGGCGTAGTTCAGGGGATTGTTGGCCAGAGACGATATGTGGTCAAGGTCAGTGGTACTGCTAATCATGCGGGCACGACACCGATGTTGATGCGGCAGGATGCACTGGCTAGTGCGGTTGAAATGCTGTACGTGCTTGAAAGTGCTGCTAAAACTACTGGTGAACCTCTTGTAGCAACCTCGGGTAAGCTTGAGGTGTATCCGAATACGCCAAATGTGATCCCGGGTGAGGTTCTTTTTACACTAGATATCCGCCATAGTGAAGAGGACGAACTGGAACGTTTCTGTGAGAAGCTTCTTGCGGAATGTAATGAAATTGCTGTTAAACGTGGGGTGACTCTTGAGGTTACATCCGTGCTCAATACAGTCCCTGCGCCTATGGATATGAAGCTATCTGCAATGCTGGAAAATATCTGCCGCCAACAGGGGAAGACGTACCGCATGATGGTAAGTGGAGCGGGACATGACGCCCAGCTGTTTGCGCCGCGTTGCCCTACTGCGATGATATTTGTGCCAAGCCGAGCTGGCATCAGCCATTCTCCGGAAGAGTATACTTCCCCTGAGCAGCTCGTTGCTGGGCTTGAGGTTCTGACTGCGATGTTATATGAGTTAGCTTATTAAAAAGAGTTCGCCGAACTTTTAAGGGAGGATCATCATGAAGCGTTACGAAGATTTGTCGCCGTCCCAACGCTGTATTATGACTCCGGGTCCGGTCGAGGTAGATCCGCGTGTACTGCGGGCGATGTCTTTTCCGGTGCTGGGTCAGTTTGATCCAGAGTTCACCTCTATTATGAATGAAACGATGGAAATGCTGCGGGAGCTGTTTGCTACTTCTAATTCATGGGCTTACCCAATTGATGGTACCTCCCGTGCTGGAATTGAAGCCGTGATGGTTAGTTTGATCCTGCCGGGTGAGCGTGTGCTGATTCCGATCTTTGGCCGCTTCGGACATCTATTGCATGAGATTGCTGAAAGATGTGGCGCTGAGGTGTTCGTGTTGGAAAAGCCATGGGGGAGTGTGTTTGAGCCGGATGAAGTGATAGCAGCTATGGAGACTTTTAAGCCACATGTGGTGGCAATGGTTCACGGGGAGACCTCTACAGGACGTGTGCAGCCACTCGCGGAAATTGGTAGAGCTTGCCGCCGGATGGATACTTTATTCATAGTCGATGCAGTTGCAACCATTGGGGGCATTCCTGTCGAGACAGATGCTTGGATGTTGGATGCCGTCGTTGGCGGTACACAGAAATGCCTGTCCGTCCCTTCCGGAATGGCACCGATAACGTATAATGATCGTGCTGAAGCTAAGCTCATGACCCGAAAACGAGTAGAACGCGGGATTAGAACAAGTGATGTCCAGCCAGGTGACTTATCTTTTGTCCGCAGCAATTATTTCGATCTCAGCATGCTTCAGGATTACTGGAGTCCCCAACGTCTCAATCATCATACAGAGATGACCTCAATGCTTTATGCACTGCGGGAGGGCTTGCGGCTTACCTTTGAAGAAGGGCTGGATGCCCGATTCGCCAGACATATCCTCCATGAAAAAGCACTTGTAGCTGGATTAACAGCTATGGGTTTAGAACTATACGGGGATCCTTCCTGCAAGCTTACTGTTGTTACCTGTGTGCTCATCCCTGAGGGGATAGATGGGGAAGCTGTCCGTTCGCTGCTGCTGGGGCGGTTCGGAATTGAAATTGCCAGTTCTTTTGGACCGTTAAAGGGAAGGATCTGGCGCATTGGTACGATGGGTTTTAGCTGTCGTGAGAATAACGTGTTGCGGCTGCTTGGAGCGCTGGAAGCCGCATTACAGCGTCATGGATTTAAGGGGCCTTGCGGGTTTGGGGTTCAGGCAGCACTTGACGTATATGAGGCAAAAGTAAGATAATCGTTGGAATAGAGCGGATGGCGGGAGAGTAAAAACAGGGGCATGTCCGGATGGTTCGGACAATCTTTGGGAATAAGTAAACGGCTATCATCTACAGGGATGATTGAGCCGTTTTTTCTTACAAATACAGACCTGCGCAACTATATTATCCTAGGCTTAATAGTTAGGCAATCCTCTATGATTACGGATCTATTCACTACATCAAGACAACACTTGGATACTAACGGGGGAGAGATGAAGATGACAACTTTTACAAGAAAGCCTTTAGCGGATTGTGTACCTGAGCTTGTGGCTACGGCAAGAGGCGATAAACCGGCAACGCTGGTAATTACAGGTGGAAAGCTGGTCAACGTATGCTCTGGTGAAATTCTAGAAGGAATGTCTGTTGGTGTTCAAGGTGGACGAATTGCTTATGTTGGTAAAGATGTGACACATATGATTGGCGAAGGAACGCAAGTTATTGATGCGAACGGCAAGTATATAGCTCCGGGATTGCTCGATGGCCACTGCCATATTGAGAGCACCCAGCTAACCGTTACTGAATTTTCCCGCGCTGTTCTGCCGCTTGGCACAACAGGTGGTTTCTTTGATGCGCATGAGATTGCTAATGTATTCGGGCTGAAGGGTATTCAATTGATGCTGGATGAGATGCGGGGGACGCCGTTAGCTGCTTACATGCAGGTGGCTTCTTGTGTGCCTGCGGCAGGTGCGGAATTCGAGACAACGGGTGCCTCAATTGGTCCTGAAGAAGTTGCCGAAGCTTTTACGTGGGGCAAAGATGTGATTGCTCTGGGCGAAGTGATGAATTTCCCTGGCGTTGTTTACGGCGATGAGAAAATGCTTGGAGAGATTCAAGCTACGCTGCGGGCAGGCAGATTTGTTGACGGTCATTTCACATGGCCTTCCAGCGACTGGAGACTGCCAGTGTATGCTGCGGCAGGGGTGACTGGTGATCATGAGTGTGTGACAGCAGACGATGTGATTGAGCGCGTTCGACTGGGGATGTATGCCAAAATGCGCCGGGGCTCGGCTTGGCATGATGTTGCCAAGACCATCACCGCTCATACAGAGCGTGGACTTGATCCGCGTCGCATGATGCTGGTAACTGATGACCGCAGCTCGGAATCGTTACGGGACGAAGGTCATATGGATTTCGTTGTTCGCCATGCGATTGCTCAAGGCGTGAAGCCAGTAACAGCCTTCCAAATGGCAACTATTAATACGGCAGAGCGTTTTGGGTTGTCTCAGGATATCGGATCTATTACTCCAGGTTCTTTTGCGGATATTATTCTGCTGGACGGGAATTTGGCCGATGTTCGTGTGGTACTTACGATTGCTGCTGGTGTAGTCGTTGCCGAAAACGGTGTGATGACGGCAGAGCTTGCTAAATTCTCATATCCAGAGGAAGTTTTGGCTTCGGTTCATTTGCCACAGCGTCCTACCGCCGAAGATTTTATTATCTCGGCTCCAATTGAAACAGGTGAACTTACTACAAGAGTTATTAAAGTAAGAGAAAATCATGTGGAGACCATTGAACGTATGGTTTCGGTACCTGTAGTAGCAGGGCAGCTGGATGTAAATGCTGTAGAGGGTCTATGTAAAATCGCTGTGCTCGAACGGCATAAAGGAACAGGAAATAAATCAGTGGCTGTTGTGGAAGGCATCGGTTTTAAAGAACCGGCTGCTATCGCAATGACTGTTGCTCATGATAGTCATAATGTACTCGTCATCGGCAATGATAATGAGCTAATGGCCAAAGCTGCGAACGCGGTGGCGGACGCTCAGGGTGGGGTCGCCGTAATTACATCTAGTGGAGAAACGTTATTCCCGTTGGCCATTGCAGGCCTAATGTCTACAGAGCCATTTGAAATTGCTGCTGAGAAATCAGCTGCGATCAGCAAAGCGTTGTATGATGCCGGCTGTACTTTGAATTACGCGTTTATGACTTTATCGCTGCTTGCTTTGGCGGTTATCCCAACGTTACGTATCACAGATAAAGGACTCGTGCGGATTTCACCCGAGGGAATACAGTTAGTGCCATTGTTTGTTTAAGTAAATTAACTGAAGTATAATCCTAATGCAAAAAACTGTTCTGAGGTCATAATGACCCTTCAGAACAGTTTTTTTTGTTTAAATATAAGAAAGCAAAAGCTTCACATGATGCGTAATCTTTATACATCCTTTTGTAATGAACAATAATATTAAACAGATTTTTAGAGAATGAAACATTTTTCTGAGCGAAATCCTAAAAAAATATAAATAAAGCATAGTCAGGTGACGATAATAATGTTAAATTAGATAAAATTAAAGTGAATTAATGGAGTTAATTTTACATTAATGGCATATAAAGAATTATAGATAATGGCAGGTTTCGAATAACCCAACTAAGAGGGACGAGGTGCATGGAGAGATGATCAGACTAGAAACGCAAGATATTTTGAGTATTAGCATGAAGCAAATTGCTACTATTTTTAAGATGAAGCCGCTTGAACTGAGATTTGTCACCGATTTTCAGGGTGAGAAATATCTCTTAACTAATGATAAGTTACACCTCAACAACCAGCAATATTGGGCAAAGGTTATGGAATGTGTCTTTGATGATCATGTTAGACCTGTGTTAATGTGTGAGGTATTATATTTCCTTCGTAATGAATTTCTGGAAAGTGACATTAAGTTATGTTTTTCTTATGATTACGCAGAGGATGGGAATGGCGCAGCTACAGCTACGGCTGAAGTATCCTTTAATGACTCAGCAGATTTACAGCCGAGTGAGATTGCCGAGCTGATTGATTTTGCGTTGACCTTGCAGGACAAGCAGTGGTTCCATGAACTGACTACGAAATATAAGCAGCTTACAGCATAAGTATCCTTTCGATTCTTCATGCTTAACAATTGATATAGATAACCGTCTTGTCTGCAACAGAAATGATCTGTGGACAAGACGGTTTTTTTTGATTTACCATCCTTGGGCGTTTTTTTCTACATGTTCAGCCAAAAAATCAAGCCAATCCTCATGGTCATTCAAACAGGGGATTGCCATAAATTCCTCTGCTTGTCCTCCACCAGCCTCGAATTGTTCTCGTCCTTCTATGGCTAGCTCATGCAGCGTTTCCAGACAATCGGTCACAAGACCCGGTGAAAAAATCAGAGGCTTACGTATTCCTCGTCCGGCAAGCTCTCCCAGAACATCCGCAGTAGAGGGTCCTACCCATTCTTCTCGTCCGAAACGTGATTGAAAACTAAGCTGCCAGCGTTCGGACTCCCAATTCATAGCAGAAGCAAGAAGATGCGCGGTTTCCATGCATTGCTGCGGGTAGGGATCGCCGGTATCCGCATACCGTTTGGGAATCCCATGGAAGGTCAGTACAAAATAATCAGGTTCTTTGCCCAGAATCTCCATTTGACGCAGTAGGTGTGACTTCAAGGCTGAAATATAACCGGGCTCATTATAGTAGGCATCAATAAATCTTAGAGCCGGAATCAGACGTTTAGTTACAGGTCCAGTGGAGCTTTGGCGACCTAAGGCTGCAAAGCTGGCCTGATCGAATACGGACGCGGTAGTCGTGGACGAATATTGCGGAAACAGCGGCACAATGATAATTCGGGTAACTCCGGCGGTGTCGAATTTCGCCATCGCTTGCTCCATGCTGGGTTCGCTATAAGCCAATCCAAGCTCTACCTGATACCGTGGACCCAGCAGTTCTTGTAATCCAGATTGCTGAGCTAAAGAGTGAAAGAGCAATGGTGATCCTTCGGTTGTCCATATTTGACTGTACAGCTCAGCGGACCGGCGTGGACGTGAACGCAGAATGACACCTCGCAGCAAAGGCTGCCACAGCAGAGGAGAATAATCTATGATTCGGCGATCTGATAAAAAACGTTTCAGATAAGGCCGTACAGCTTTTGCAGTTGGTGCAGTAGGGGTGCCGATTTGGGCGAGTATAACTCCAATAGGTGGCTGTTTGCTCAAAGCACAGAACTCCTTTCCCATATAAGAGATCGTTCTAAAATAGCATAGCTAGCCTTGAATGCACAGTTATTGAGATCACTTTGCGCGTATAAATTAAATTTAATCGCAAATAGTGATGTTTCTTATAGGGTGTGTGATTTTCGATACAGAAGAACCGCAGAAAGGTCTGGTAGTATCAAACCAGAAATTGATGGAAAACGGGTGTAAGTGTTTTTATAGTAACTCATGTGAATTATTTCACCTTTTATACAGCTTTGTGTTAAAAGGAAGAAATGAAATAGATTCAAGCTATTTTTTATTGAAAATCGAGCGTGTAAAGGCATGAGAGGGGGGATGAGTTCTTATGAAGAGAGAAGTTATGCTTCATAAGAAGAGAAGGGGCATCGTACGAAAAAGGTTTGGTTAACAAAAAGCTACATATCACTGGGGTTTGGTAAAGGAGAATTTTCATTGAAAAAACTAATTTCTTTAACGGTTAGCGCGGCTATATTGTTAGCGCCGTTTGCTTACACACTTAATGTGCCTGCTGTAAACTTGAAGGTGGATGCAGTATCGGCAGCCTCCGAAGAAGCGGATGCACCGGCAGCAAAACCAACAGCAAAACCCACGGCAAAACCAGCAGCAACACCAAAAGCAACGGCAAAACCAGTAGCAACACCAAAGCCAACGGCAAAACCAACAGCAACGCCAAAGCCAACGGCAAAACCAACAGCAACACCAAAGGCAACAGCCAAACCAGCAGCAACCCCAAAAGCTACAGCAGCACCAGTAGCAACCCCAAAAGCAACCGCTGTACCAGCAGAGACAGTAGTACCAGCGGAAACTGTTAAGCCTGTGGCTACAGCAAAGCCTGTTACAGTTAATGAAAACGTATACCAAGATGGAGTTTACGTAGCTTATGGCGATGCATACTCCAAAGGCACGGAAGGTGCCAAGATCGAAATTAAAGATGGCAAAATTACTAGCATTGAGCTTTTGAGAACCAGTCCTAAGCTGATTGATAGAGATGCTCGTAACAATTATAGTGCTTTATGGCAAGCTTATGGATTGATGAAGGATAGATTGCTTGGCAAAACAAGAGATGGAGCAGCGGCAGTTGATGCTGTTTCGGGAGCTACCCGCTCCAGTAATGGCTGGAAATTGTCTGTAGATAGAGCGTTTGAAAGAGCTCTGACAGTGAAAGATACAAATGCAGTTTACTTTGATGGAGTTCATATGGGCGTAGATCCTACAGGTAAATATTCTGTATTTGCGACCTACGAATCCAACAAGCTCACAGATGTTAAAGTGTATCCTATGAACAGCGCTGGTGATTTCATTGAGGAGAAAGCTTACACAGCTGAGCAAGCGGCAGCGGTTGCAGCTATAGCTCCAGCCTTGCTGGCCAAAGGAACAGAGGCACAACCTGTTGCAGGTCTTGAAGCCGACTTTAAAGCAGCGATTAACGCTTTCTGGGATGCTGAGCAGAATGCAATAATCAATAATACATCTGCTTATGTAGACGGATTCTATTCCTCTTATGGTACGGCAAGAAGTGTTGGCGTTGAAAGAGCCGACATCGTGATTCGCAACGGTAAGTTGGTTGATGTGAAGCTGTTTAGACTTGGCAACAACCTGATTGACAGAGGGGCAACAGCTTATGCGGAAGTAGTAAAAGCAAATGCTCCTATGACAGCTAAGCTGTTAGCGAATGGTTCATATATCGCTAACTATGATGAAAAGGTTGACGGAATTTCCGGAGCCACAGAAAGCAGTCACAGCTGGAACCAAGCTGTAGAAAGAGCATTTGAGAAAGCGCTGAAGGTTCCTGCTGAAGGTCAATATTTTGACGGCAAATTTGCCGGAGTAGATAACCAATCTAAAGTGCTGCTGCTAGTTGATGTTGATGCAGATGCGGTAACAGGCATTAAAGTAAGTCTGTTTGGAGCTGACGGCAAGCTGATTGCTGACGATAAAATGAGTGCAGAACAAAAAGGATGGGTAGCTACACTCACATCCGGGCTGTTAGAAAAAGGTGTACAAATGGCCGATATTACAGGCCAAGAAGCATTGTCGGCAGCAGCTAAAGCAGCACTGACAGATGCTTTGACCAATGCATCCAAAGTCCAAGGAACCTATAAAGACGGAACCTTTACTGCATTTGGTGATGCTTATGATAAAGGAACGAACAGAGCGGACGTTACCCTGCGTAACGGCAAAATCGTAAATGTAGCCTTGTACCGTGTAGGAATGAACCTTATAGATAGAGGGAACGCTGCTTATCCTGAGGTGGTAAAAGCAATTCCTCAGTTGACGGCTAGCTTCCTCGCAGCAGGGACTAGAGAAGGTGTGCAGGAAGTAGATGCTGTGTCTGGTGCAACTAGCAGCAGCGTGGCTTTGAAGACTGCGGTGGATAGAGCATACGGAAAAGCTGAGATTGTAGAAGCTAATAAAGCGGCTTATTTCGATGGAATCTTCATTGGTGTAAGTGCCGATAAGCTTGTAAATGTTATGGTGAATGTAGAGTACGGTGTTCCTGTCAAAATGCTTGTTTATTATTTGGATAAAAACGGAAGTGTAAGAACAATCAATCAGTTAACGGACGCGGAGCTGGCAGTGAAAGGTGAAATCGAGTCGACATCGACCGGATACAGCCTGCACAAATATGGTTACCGTCCAGCAGCCTTCGGAAAAAATGATGCAGAGAAAGAAATATCCGCTAAAGCGGTAGAAGCTATTAAATCAGCGCTTGAATCGGCTGGTAAATAATTATCGTTTTATAATAAAAGGAGGATATTCCAGTGCCAGAATATGGCCGGGGAGTAGCCTCCTTTTTCAAATATTCTTGGCTTGTACATAAATATGAAAATAGATCGTATAGTGATTTAAAGGGATTTTGGAGGTGAGTGTCTAAAGTTTAATATAGAGAGCAGGCCAAAAGCCTGTTATTAATAGGAGGCTCCAACATGACACAAATTAAACAGCTCGCTCCACAAGATGAATTTGTTGGCTTTTATCTTTTAAGAGAGCTGGCAATTAAACAAACGAACGGCACTCCTCCAAAAGATTATTTCGACATCGTTCTGGGGGATTCCACTGGACAATTATCTGCGAAATATTGGGATGCCAGCACAACCGATAAAGAAACTTTTTTTCCTATGGCGCTTGTGAAGGTACGCGGGATTGCTCATACTTATCGTGAGAAATTACAAATAAAAATTACTAAAATCAGGTTGGTTAACGATGAGGATGGTGTTGCACTTACGGATTTCATCCGTTCTGCCCCAATTCGTCCAGTAGACCTTATTCATACGATTAAAGGGGTTATGGCAAGTATTTCAGATCCGGAAATTGCTTCGATTGTCTCTTTTTGTGTGGGTAAAGTGGAAGAGAAATTGATGCATTATCCGGCAGCCAAAACACATCATCATGCTTATTTTGCCGGACTTGCTTATCATATGGTGCGTATGCTGGAGATTGGTGATTTTCTGTGCAAGCAGCGTCCGTTCTTGAATCCAGATCTAATGAAGGCAGGAATCATTCTGCATGATATCGCGAAGCCGGAGGAGATGGTCTCCCAGCTTGGGATTGTCTCGGAATACAGCGTTCAGGGCAAGTTGATTGGCCATATCTCGATGGCGTCTAACTGGATCACGGAAGCGGCTATCCGTTTAGATATTGATTTGAATTCGGAAAAGGTTATGGCGTTACAGCATCTCGTATTGTCACATCATAATTTGGGCGAATGGGGTAGTCCTGTTCAGCCACAGACAGCTGAGGCAGTCGCTCTGCATCATATCGATGCGATGGATGCGAAGCTGCAAATGGTGGAGGATGCTTTGGACACCACACCGGAGACCGAGGAATGGACACCGTTCATCAGAGGTCTAGAGAATAAGGCTGTGTATCGTTTGAAGATTTAAGAGATACCCTGTAAAACCAAACCCCCAATCAGCAGAAAGGAGCTGGTTGGGGGTTTTTGATGTTCTTTGGTTATTTGGACAAAGTGGCGCGGCTGCTATAAATGGAGGGTTTATGTTTAGTGCCTTGTTTCTTAGCAGGCTTTTTCGCGCGAGTGGAAAATGGGGTATACCCGCCGGCAAACATCGTTCCGCTAGTATATCCTTGACTGGCAGAGAGCAATAGAGGATCATAGTGCTCCTCCTGCTCCATAAGTTTTACTAGAATTGCAGCGGCTGCGCGTGCGTCATCCAAGGCATCATGGTGCTTTAGCGTAATGCCGAAAAAATCGGAGACTACATTAAGTTTATGGGAGGGCAGGTCGGGCAGCATTTTTTTGCCTAATAAATAGGTACATAAGTATTGAAAGCTTGGGTAGCTCAGGGACACTCCATCGAGACAATAACGCAGGACACTCATATCAAAAGCAGCATTATGCGCCACGACGATTTGTCCGTGTAGTAACGGTTCAACGGTGGGCCACAGTTCTTGAAAAGTAGGTTGCCCGATTACCATTGATGGCGTGATGCCGTGTATCGAAATGTTCATGCCATCAAACCGCTGCTGCGGGTCAATTAGCCAAGAATGTTCTGCGGTTATATTTCCAGCTTTAACTTCCACAAGTCCCAAGGCACATGCACTGGATCGACTGGAGTTCGCGGTCTCAAAGTCAATTGCTATAAAGTCCATTCGTAAAGCTCCTTATCTATCATATATACGTTTCATATTAAAGTAGTAAAATGATAAATACAATCTAGTGAATCACAATGAGCTGTTCAGTAAAAATAAGGAGATGATAGAGTGCGGCTTATAAAGGGGCAAAAGGTGGATATTACGAAAGGGAGAAACGTGAACAAGCTTTTGCTGAAATTTGGGTGGATGACTGCTGATACTAGAATTGGCATAGACTCTGCTGCTTTTTTACTGTCAGAGCAGAACCGTTGCGAACGCGATGAGAACTTTATCTTTTATGGTAATCCGTTGTCTATAGACGAAGCTGTAACTCATTCTGTCTTACAACTAGGGGATAAAGAAGCTATCGCCATTACACTTTCTCGACTTCCTAAGGATATTACTAGAATAGCTTTAACTTTAACGATCTATGAAGGAGAAAAATTAGGACACTCTATGAAGCAAGTAACCTCTCCTTATCTACGCTTAGTGGATGCTGCTAGCGGTGAGGAATTATTCGTTTTCGAGTATGGCTCTGACCTGTCGACGGAGACAGCTATTGTGGTTGGAGAGCTATATCGCTATGGCCCAGAGTGGAAATTCAGTGCGATTGGTAGTGGCTTTGAGGGAGGATTGGCTGCGTTATGTACAAACTATGGGCTCGTTATTGAAGAAGACGAAGGGAACCCTGAGGTAGCGGCCACAGCTGAGTTATCCCTGCCTTTAGAGACGATCCGTTATGAAGAGAAGAATGTACTGTCCTCTATTGATTTACGTAAAAAAATTGTTCAGATTACCTTAGAAAAAAAGAATCTGACAGGAGTCATCGCAAGGGTAGGCGTTGTTCTGGATATTACAGGATCTATGAGAAATCTCTATAATAATGGAACCGTTCAAGAAGTAGTTGAGCGTATATTAGCCGTTGCCTGCAAATTTGATGATAACCAATCGTTAGATGTTTGGGTGTACGATACGGAGTTTAGCCGGCTGCCACCAGTGACAGAGCAGGAATTAGGAAGATATGTGTTTACACATATTTTAAATAATCGTACCATTCATAAGTTTGGCCGCAATAATGAACCGCCAGTAATGGAGGATATCATTAAAAAATATACGGAGGAAGAACCCGATTCTACACCGGTATTTATCATATTTATTAACGATGGTGGTATAGTGAAATCCACTAAAAATGTGATTATGGCTGCTTCGGTCCAACCGATTTTCTGGCAGTTTGTCGGAATCGGTAACTCGGATTTTGAAGTATTGAAGCAACTTGATACGATGAAGGGCCGTTTGGTGGATAACGCCAATTTTATTCATCTGGACAACATTGAAAAGGTGACTGATGAAGATCTGTATGATCAGCTGCTGAATGAATTCCCCTTGTGGCTAAGCGCAGCGAAAGAAAAAAGAATCCTGCGAACATAAAAATACATTACTGAAAATGAATAAGCCTGTGCGTTACTATAGGCCATAACCACCTATCTTAGGAGGTCTTATGGCTTTTTTTAGTTTCGCTATCTTGCTATTCTATTCAACAATCCGTACACTGCCAAATAGGTATTGTATATTAGGATTAGGGTCATCACTATCAGATACGGGAGGAAACACTTTGAGCAGCGTAATTACTAAGTTTTTTGATTATGGGCAAGAAGACATAGATTATCTCCGAAGTGTGGATCCAGTACTTGGCGCAGCTATGGCACGGATGGGCAGGGTGGAACGTGTAATTATACCGGATCTTTTTACTGCGCTTATCTATGCTATACTAGGACAGCTTATTTCAGTAAAAGCGGTTCGGACCATTTGGAACAGAATGTTGGCTCAGTTCGGAGACATCACTCCGCAGCAGTTAGCCTTACATACGGCGGATGAGATTCAAAGCTGTGGGATGACGATGAAAAAAGCACTATGTATCCATGAGATTTCCAATTTGGTCGCTCAGGGTGATTTTAAGCTGGAGGAATTGCCTGGGTTATCAGATCAAGAGGTTATACAAAAACTTATGACGTTAAAGGGCATTGGCAAGTGGACGGCAGAAATGATGTTAATCCATTCTATGGAACGACGGGATGTAGTCAGCTGGGGAGATATTGCGATTCGTCGGGGGATGATGAAGCTGTATGGACTTGATAAGCTTACCAAAGATCAATTTGAACAATACCGGCTAAACTATTCTCCTTTGGGTTCTGTGGCTTCTATATATTTATGGGAAATTTCATTTGAATAATGGACGGGTAAGGAGTACTACTATGGAAAAAACAATAAGAGAACAGCTATTGAATTTGGCAGATGTGGACTACCAAAAGTTTTCTGCGGCCTTAATTCCGACGATAGATAATGTTATAGGCGTCAGGCTACCGGAACTGCGCAAGCTTGCCAAAATCATTGCAAAGGGTGATTGGAGAGCCTATTTGGAGCATGCCGAGACAGATTATTTTGAAGAAGTGATGCTGCAAGGTATGGTGCTTGGCTACGTGAAGACAGATCTTGAAGAAATCCTACGTTATATCGCTGACTTTATTCCCAGAATCGATAACTGGTCGGTATGCGATAGCTTTTGCACAAGCCTGAAGTTTACCGTAAAGAATAAAGAACGGGTATGGGAGTTTATAATGCCGTACTTATCATCAGATAAAGAATATGAGATCCGATTTGCTGTGGTAATGCTGCTTAATTTCTTTATTGAAGAAACGTATATCAGCCGGATTTTACCATTGCTCGATAAGGTCAGTCATGAAGGCTATTATGTAAAAATGGCGGTTTCTTGGGCGCTTTCGATTTGTTATGTGAAATTGCCAGAGCCTACGATGAGTTATTTGAGAAACAACAGCTTAGATGATTTCACTTACAACAAGGCTTTGCAGAAAATCACGGAGTCTTATCGCGTGGATCCGGAAACGAAAAAATGGATTCGCGGGATGAAAAGAAGTAAAAAACAAACCCCTTATTCAGCACAATAGCTGAGTAATAAGGGGTTTATTGTCCTATTTATTTTTTCTCAGTGTTTACTTCAGTGTTAGTTTTACGGTTGCGGATTCGCTCGATTTCGATGTCAACAGCGCTACGCAGGTTAGGATCGATGGAAGGACTTATTCCTGTACCTGTATTGAATTTATTTTTGGAGTTTTCCGCCAATGCTTCCCACTCGAAAATCTTCTCTTCCATACGTTCGAAGCCTTGCGAAGCTGATCCTACATTTAGTCCTTTCGTAGAACTACGTGGAGCTGAGTGGAGTGTTTCTGTGGCTTGTTGAGCGCGAGCGATAAGCTCAGTTCTTTTCGCTTTGAGATGTTCACGCTCTTCTTTAGCTCTAGCGATATTGATCTCAAGCTCTGCCAGGGATTGCTTAGTTTGTACTTGGCTATTTATGGACTCTTCCAGCTGTTCCACGTACCGTAACTTGGCTATGAGTGCCAGGCGAGCTCTTTCTTCATTTCCTTGCTCAACTGCTTGAACGGCTTCGGCTTCACTTTGCTCTACTAACTGAGTATATTCTTGCTTGCGGCGTTCCAACACACTTGCTGTAACTTGCAGATCACGCTCATTACGTTCCGCCTTAGCAATATCATTTTCAAGATCACGTAAATACTGACCTGTCAGCAATACCGGGTTTTCTAATTTATTTAGACCTTCGTGTAGGGCTGCTTTAGTAATTGTGGAAATTCTTTTTAATAGACTCATATTCTATCTCTCCTTTTTTATGGCTATATTAGGGCTGGCTTGTATTAAACGACGATTAATTAATAGAAATCATGTCCATCTGAAAAGCTGTTAAAAGGTTCTTTAGGAACGATGATACTAGCGATGACGTAGAAGATAAGTACAGTTCCGAAGCTGAACAATGCTGCGGCAACAGCAACAAGACGGATTACTGTAGCATCAATACCAGACCAACGAGCAAGACCTCCGCACAAACCACTTATCTTCTGATCACTTTGGGAACGATATAATTTTTTCATTTATTGTTTTCTTCCTCTCGTATGGGTGTGATTGTTATTGAATCCTGCAACCCGTTTGCTTATGTACTCATTCTAATGTCTTTTTGCATGCGAAAAAACGGCCTGGAGGCGGTTTTGTATACCAGACCTGAGTCGAGGTTCGTTCCCGCAGGAAGGCGGGGAAAGGGTTAGTAAATCGGTTATAGGCTACAAACCATGGACGAAGTTAGGTACAATAAAGAAAGGAATACTTCTGGCGGTGTCGAAATATGCTTATATATGACTACTACGGAATTGGGGGCTGAATATGAGTTTTTTTAACAAAGTAAAAGCAGGGGTAAGCGAGGCTGGGAATAAAGCAAAAACAGTGGTGGAGATTAACCGGTTGAAGCTGCAAAATAACGGTAAGCAAAATGATATTGACCAGCAGTATCAGGTCATGGGCAAACTGTTATTTGAAGCCGTAACTCAAGGTGCAGGACCACTGCCAAGTGAGCAAATCGAGACTAATATTAATCGTATTCTCGAATTGAAGGCGGAGATTGAGACGAACCTTCAGCAAATTGCTGAGTTGTCCGATGTAAAGCATTGTAAAGCATGCGGTGGGAATGTTGCGATCGAGGCTCGCTTTTGTCCGGCCTGCGGATCCACTTTTGAAGTGGCAAAAGAACCTGTCAGTGATGTAACTCCATCGTCGATTTCTTTGGATAAGAAGGAATAGAGTTACTTCATACAAGAAACTTATGAACAAAGAGGCTGTCTTAAAAGTAGTGAATACTACTTATGAGGCAGCTTCTTTTTTAGTAAAAAGGCTATAAGCGGATTCTTGCTTTAGCCAATAGACTATGGGCTACGCACACAAAGTATTCTATGCCATTAGGTTGGGCAGCGGAATATTCACTTTGTGAATTCCAGGGAGAAATTACCCAATTATTTTAGTGGAGCGTAATTAGATCATTAAGTGGGATTCGTATCTACAATCTTAATTTCACTTATTCACAATCTAGTGTCGTTTAAACCTTAGAAGCGTGGCGTTTCTTGAATTTATACACAACTAGCAACATAAGCGGCAGAACAAATGCACAGGTGAAATCCCAATCTACCCAGTAGGCGGGGATCTCCTTCACATAGAAAATGATGTCTTTGGCAATCAGCTGTGACATCCCGAATAACAAAAATCCAGTGGGGATGATCAGAGGACGGTGGCTTTTGAGTTTAAATAATTGGGCTGTACCTAAGGTTAAAGCATAGTAATAAACTGCAGTTTTGAAGTATGTGCTGATAATCCATGCTGTAGCCATAAGTGCTTCAATACGCTGCAGAGAATTAGCAATATTAATTTTTTGAGCAAGAATATAAGCGGCATAAAATTGATGTTCAGAAGCGTAAACACCTAGAACGGTAAGGGAAAACAATAAGATGAGGTTAAGGCCCAGAGCTCCGATGATCAAGGCTATGAAAATATCCCGGCTTGTTTTACTATTTTTCTGAGCATAAGGATATATCATTAGAAACACGCATAATTCGCCAAAAGGATAAAAAACACCATACATCAAAGTATGAAGCATGTCCGGTACTGGTGTGTTCAAGATGGGGTATAAACGTTCCATTTTGACATCGGGGGTCAGCAGGAGCAGCAGACCGATTAAAAAAACTGCAAATAAAGGGAAAAAAAGCTGAGCTGCCCGGCCCAAGGTTTCTAGGCCAAGTCGTACCCCATATACCAGCAGGAAAATGGCCATGAAACGAATAACCCCCCCGGGTGTTTTCTCGTAAATCTGTGTACACATGAAATCTTCAATTTCTCTTATGTAGGTGGAGGCAGCAATCAGGAAGAACCCTAAATAGAATAAGGCCACAGCAGTTCCGACCCATTTTCCTAAAATTTGTAGGCTAAGCTCGATAATATTCTTGTTGGGTTCAAGGTCTGCTAAGCAGAGTAACAGTTTTATGGTCACTAGACCCAAGGGAATGCTAATCAAAGCAGCAATCCATGCATCTTGCTTCGCTCCTGATATCATTAACGCCGGATACACAAGCGCCATATCCCCAATAAATGTGAATAGCCCGAGTATAATCATTTGATTGGTACTAATTCGATCTTTCTCCAAACTCATATACCCCCTCAAATTTATTGGACTAGTTTTAGTATGGTTGTAGTTACCAGAATTATGCCATCCCGATTTTTTAATCCGAAGGAATAATTATCATAATTAACATCAAACTATACTCATCTATCTATGGAGAAGTGGAGGTTGCATCATGAAAGATACGGAGATTGGTACATTATCAAGCCGGTTGGAAGTTAATATTGCTAATTTGTACCAATTGATGGGGGAAAGCTCTGATGTAGTCATAAAAGAGTTGCAGATAGAAGAAAACACTCATATTTCTTTGGTTTACATAGATGGTCTTGTGGATACTCAGGTGCTGCATAATTCAATTTTGTATTCCTTGCAGGAACACATTCCTTACGAACAGCTGAGGGGGCTTTCTCCCGAGCAGAAGTTTGAGATGATTAAGAAACAGATATTAATAGCCGGCGATATAGCCGTCATTGACGATTACAGCCAATTTATTCATCATTTATTGTCCGGTAATATAATGCTGCTGCTTGACGGATTATCCAGCGCTCTGCGGATCGGCTTACCAGGCTGGGAAGATCGTAATGTAGGGGAGCCTAGCTCACAGTCGGTTGTTCGGGGTCCAATGGAAGGATTCACTGAGAATTTACGGACGAATACGGCACTGGTTCGGCGAAAAATCAAAGATAGCCATTTATGGCTGGAAACCGTTCAGATCGGAAGGGTGACTCAAACCAGCGTATCCATTATGTATCTAAGTAACATCGCGAATAAGGAACTGGTGCAAGAGGTAAAGCGCCGTCTGAATAAAATAGATACGGACAGTGTTCTCGAGAGTGGATATATTGAAGAGTTTATTCAAGAGACGGCAGTTACACCTTTTCCTACCGTATACAACAGTGATCGTCCAGATACGATTGCAGCGGGTATTTTGGAAGGAAAAGTGGCCATTCTTGTTGATGGAACTCCTTTTGTACTGTTGGTGCCCACATTTTTTGTGGCATTTTTCCAGTCAGCTGAGGATTATTACCAAAGGGCCGATATTGGAACATTGCTGAGATTAGTTCGTTTTATTTCATTTTTTATTACTTTGCTTGCCCCTTCATTGTATGTTGCGATTACTACTTATCACCAAGAGATGATACCGACCAATCTTGTAATCAGTTTAGCTGCCCAGCGGGAGAGTGTTCCTTTTCCTGCTTTTATTGAGGCGCTGATCATGGAAATGACTTATGAAATTTTGCGGGAGGCCGGGGTGCGGATACCCAAAAATATTGGTCAGGCGATTTCCATTGTCGGAACGCTGGTGATAGGACAAGCCGCGGTAGCAGCGGGTTTTATTTCATCCGCAATGGTCATTATTGTATCGCTAACAGCCATTTCTAGTTTTGTTATTCCGGAGACAGGAATGTCTATTGCTGCGCGGATGATCCGTTTTGTGCTTATAGCTTTGGCCGGATTTATCGGATTATATGGAATTCTCTTCGGTATTTTCATCATCGTATTGCATTTGTCGAGTCTGCGTTCTTTCGGAATGCCTTATATGAGTCCGCTCGGACCGTATAATTCCAAAGATTTAAAAGACTCTATTTTTCGCTTTCCGTGGCCGTTTTTAAAGACAAGGCCTGCTGAGAATAAGACGCAGAACCTGTTTCGTCAAAGCACATCCAGTGATAAGGAACCAACAAAATGAATAAAAAATTAGTTAGAGGCGTTCTTCGATTAATGATAGCCCTCCAATTTACGTTAGTGCTAAGCGGCTGTTGGGAAAGAAATGAGCTGAATGAGATAGCTTTTGTCTTGGGGATAGGGATTGACAAGGCAGAAAAAGGTTATACCGTTTCGATGCAGGTCGTTATTCCATCTGCGATTTCCTCCCAAACGAATGGAGGAGGGGGAGGCAGTGGAGTCCCAGTGGTTGTATATAAATTTACTGTACCTACGTTTTATGATGCGCTGCGTAAGCTGAATCTGGATAGCTCTAGGTCAAGTTATCTCGGTCATATCCGGGTGTTGGTGATTGGGGAGGAGCTTGCCCGCACCGGAGTGGGTGAGATACTCGATGTATTTAAAAGAAGTCGGGAACCCCGGATGGATTTCTACGTTATGGTTGCCAGAGATACAACCGCCAGCAATGTCTTGAATGTCCTTACACCTATGGATAAATTACCAGCGAACAAATTATTTAGTTCCTTGGATAATTCTTATAAAGATTCAGCAAAAACAGTCGCTGTCACGCTGGATGATTTTATTGAGAATTTATTGTCTGAAGGCGAGAATCCTGTGCTAACCGGAGTGAAAATTATAGGCGATCCCAAAGATGGAGAGGACAAAAGCAATGTAGAGCGAACAATGCCTAAGGCAAGATTGGAATACCATACTGTAGCTGTGTTCAAAAAAGACAAGTTGATCGGTTGGCTAACCGAGGGAGAAACGATTGGTTACAATTATATCAACGATAAGGTAACCGCACATTCTGGCCCGATCGCAGGGGAAGACGGAAAGCCCATTGTAATCGAAGCGATCCAGGCTACAACTAAACGCAAAGTGAAAATCATTAATGGGGAGCCGCATATTTACCTTAGTGTTAAGACGCTTTGCAATATTGAAGAAGTGCAAAGTGTAGAAAATTTGGAATCGGAAAGCACTATAAAACGTTTGGAAAAGGAAACAGAGGAGCGGATTATAGAGCGGATGCAAAAAACTGTGGAGCATGTAAATGATCGTTTCAATGTTGATATTATGGGATTCGGACAATCGATCTACCATGCCAGCCCTAAAGCTTGGGCAAAGCTGCAGCAACAAAAGGGGGACGATTACCTTAAATCATTGCCCATCCATTACAAAGCCTCAGCAGTTATTAACCGCGTGGGTCTCACAGATAATTCTTTTCTTGAAAAAATCAAGGAGTGAAGTCAGATGCTAGTACTGTTATTCTCGGTGATTGCTGTAGGTTGTATGGCACTTGATTTGCCTAAATTAATGCGAAAGCGCCGAGTGCGTGATCTTAGCGTATATTTTATTTTTTGGATTTTGGGTCTTGGTGCGACCTTCTGCTCGTTGTTAAAATTGAACATCCCCAGTCCGCTGTTTCTTATTATTTTTATCTATAAGCCAATAAATAATTTATTTGGATTATTGTTTCATTAACAAAGAAGCTGCAAATATCGCAGCTTTTTTTGTTGCATCATCTAGAAGTTTTTTCCTTAAATTTAAGAATATTTCATGGGATGAAAAATGAGAGGTTGACCATATTTGTCAGTGGGGCATATGATTTGGAATGAACAATTTTTAAGTAAGCTTACGGCTTTACTTGTCTAGAAGCTTGCTCCTTGTTGGATGTATTGTATACTAACAAATGGAAAGAAAACGGTTACAAGGGGGAAGAAATGAAACCAATATTCAAAATTATGATTGTTGATGACGAGATGCTAGTAAGACAAGGAATCAAACATCTTTTGGATTGGGAGAATGAAGGGTATCGAATTGTTGGTGAGGCTGCTAACGGTCTTGAAGCACTAAATATGATGGATGAGGTCAGCCCACATATCATCATTACAGATATTGTTATGCCAATCATGGGCGGAGAGAAACTGGTTAAGATTGTTAAGGAGAAATACCCTCATATTGAAGTAATCGTCTTAAGTAGTTTCAGTGAATACGATTATGTCCGATCCACATTTCAAAGTGGGGTAGCGGACTACATTCTGAAGCCAAAGCTGGAAGCTGATTATTTGTTATCCATCCTAAATAAAACCACTGCTAAATTGGTAGGGATGGAGATGTCCGATCAAGGAACGGAACCTGGCGAAAAGCAAATTTTGCTAGTTATCGAGAAGGTTATGACCGGATATGAGTCTGGGATTGAACATGCTTTGCTTCATGCGAAGTTTCCACACCCACTATTCGCTTTCTTCGGAGCGGATATGAGACATATTAAAGATTCTGGGGATAGGTTAACTTTCACACAGAAAATAGAAAAAGGGCTTAGTACGCTCCCTTTGGGTGATACAGTGTTTATTCGGTTGAAGTTTGTCAATGATTCAGTTATTTATTTGCTTAATGCAAACCCGGAACAGTGGGACGAGCTTGTTATAGAGCTCCGATATCTGGTCTCGGAAATGGATCATTGGGCGAGAGAAACACATTTCGTTATCAGCCAAAGCTTTACGGATTTTAATAAGCTGGGAGAGATTTATCGAGACAATTATTTAAAGCTTACACGATACAGTTTCTACTTGCCGGATCGAAGCTTAATTGAAAACGATCATTTGCCCAGCCTTCCGAGAGCCTATCAGGAATATGATATGGGCGAATTAATGGAACAACTGAAACGTAAGCAATACCAGAAGGCATTTACTGGATTTCTGGAATATGTTCATCTCCGTTCGATGGATTATCGGACCGATATTTTCGAATTCAAATCGTTATTGGGGAATTTCATATTTAACGTAGCGACCACACTTGGAAAAATGAAGTACGAGACTGGAGGCTTGGAGGCATCCAAATACGATTTCTTTCGAAAAATAGATGAAGCGATGTATGCCGGAGACGCAATTGCTGTTGCTGAAGCCTTTATTCGCGAAGCTGAACGTGCGATTGGTGAGACGAACCTAACGACCAATCCCAATATGACCCGATTGCTTGAATACATTCAGACTCATTACGCTGATCCCATCACGTTGACTGGGGTTGCACGGCAGTTTCATTTCAACGCTTCTTATTTATCGAGCCATTTCACTGCTCAGAATGGTGAAGGATTTAATGAATATTTGAATAAGGTCCGGTTGGAGAAAGCCATGGAGTTACTCGTGACGACGGAAAAAACAATTTCTGATATCAGCGCTAGTGTGGGGTATTCGGATCAGAGTTATTTTACTAAAGTGTTTAAGAAACAGGCTGGTATTTCTCCGAGCCAGTACCGAAGACGGGACGTAGAGCGACCATGATTGGAACTATCATTAACAAGATTAGAAAGCAGGGCCTATTTCTTAAGCTTTTTCTTGTGACCCTCATAAGCATTGTTGCTGTATCCCTGCTGACTTTGTCTATTACCATCCGTATGTCAGAAAATTTATTCTTAAAGACCTTCAGCATAACGAATGGCAAACTACTAAATCAGATGAAGACAAACTTGGAGTCCTACAACAACGTTGTAGCTACGGGTGCTACAATGACAGCTCAGAAAGGTGCCATCCGCAGCTATTTGTCTGGGGGAGAGACGGATTCATTGACACTCGCTATCAAAACCTACCAGATGACAGAAAGCATGCGGGCAGTCCGCTCCAACCTAAGTGCTTTTGATGTGGGGATTATGATTGTAGGTGCGAATGGCAGAAGTTACTCAACTGACCCTTGGTATTGGTCTGCTACTGCTGAAGAATTGAAGAACCACCCGATTACGAAAGCGACAGTGGCTCATCCGCAGCAAATTCTGTACCAGCTTTATCAAAAAGAGGATGGTCAAACCCATAAGAAAGAGATCATGTTAGTGGCTTCTAAAGCTCTATTTGATCATTCGACCGGCAGTATCTATGGCACTATGTACATTGCAATTCGTGATAGCGATTTCAAGGCCTTCTATGCCAATTTTACGAGTGAAGGTAATGATGTTGTGTTGCTGAATGCAAAAGGGCAAATCGTATCCAGCAACAGGACAGAGCTGATTGGACTGAACGATCAACAGCTGCTTCAAGAAGTAGTTGACGAACAGAGCACAGGAGACAATGGAGAATCTGTCTATGTGATGGGGAATGAACGGGTAGTATTCTCGGAATACTTGCCTGAATTTGATGTTTATTTGGTGAATCTGATCGATAAAAAAGCTGTGACCGGGCAGATGGTTAATGCCAAAGCAGTGTCGTTGACGATCATGGCTATCGTAGCCATTTCGCTTATTATTGTATTTTTAATTACAAGGAAAATGACGAAGTCCCTGCGTGTACTCGTTGAACAGATGTCGAGTATTCCTAAGGGGGGATTCGATAACCACGTGGATGTCGCCACTAGTAGTTATGAAGTTAAGGAGCTAGGCAATGCCTTTAATTTTATGCTTGATTCCCTACATGATTATGTTGATCGGTTGATGGAGACCCAGAAGCAGCAGCGTAATGCGGAGCTGGCCGCCCTTCAAATGCAGATCAATCCCCATTTTTTATACAATACACTGGCTTCTATCAAATTTCTGGTGCAACAGGGTAACAAAGAAAAAGCAGCTGGCACGATAAATTCGCTAATCTCACTCCTGCAAAATACTGTCAGTGATGTTCAATCCACTATACCTGTTAGTCAGGAATTAGAATCGCTGAAGCATTATGTATATATCAATCATGTAAGGTACGGCGAGAAGATCCGCGTGAATTATTTTGTGGAGCCTGAAAGCTTGGATTATCATATGCCAAAGCTAATTCTGCAGCCTTTTATCGAAAATGCGTTCTTTCATGCATTCAATCTTAAAGATGAGGGAAGAATTCTAATCATGATCGCTGTTCAGGAAGATCAGCTTGTATGTGAAGTTGTAGATAATGGTGACGGGATGGACCTTGATCCTAATTTTCTGAAAGAAGAACAGTTGCCAGCCTCGAAGCACAAACGCCAATTGTTCTCCGGGATCGGTATACGGAATGTGGATGACAGAATCAAATTGCTGTACGGAGAGAGTTACGGTATTAACATTACAAGCAAACGAAATGAAGGTACGAAGATCATAATTACGCTTCCATTGTTAAAAGGCTAAAAAATTTACAAAAATCTAAAATTAGTACCAGTGTCGATCTCAGAGGGAAAATAGAATCCAATAATAACACCAAAGCTAACAAAGATACTGCCAAAGAAAGCGAATACAAAATGATAATATGGAATTGTAGCAGAGAAAACGCTTCCATCTTTATTATTTTACAGATTAACAAGGGGGTTACGAAGTGAAAAAATTATTATCCGTGATGCTGGCTAGTGTGGTTCTACTTTCGGCATGTTCCTCAGGTGGAACGAAAAACGAAACGGGCAACTCCGGAAGCGAAGGTAGCAGTAAGCCACAAGAAATCACAGTTTGGGCTTGGGACCCAGCGTTTAACATTGCAGCCATGAATGTTGCCAAAGAAGCTTATGCGAAAGTCAATCCAGACATAACGGTAAACGTCGTAGAGAACGCGCAGGCTGATATCGTGCAAAAGCTGAACACAGGGCTGAACTCTGGATCTACGAAGGGTCTTCCTAACATTGTATTGATCGAGGATTACCGTGCGCAAAGCTTTTTACAAGCGTATCCGGATTCCTTTTATGAATTGACTGATGTTGTAAAAGCCGCTGATTTTGCGGATTATAAGATTGGCCCGACCAGTGTTGACGGCAAGCAATACGGTGTTCCGTTTGATTCTGGTGTGACTGGAATGTATGTACGGACAGACTATCTTGAGCAAGCAGGCTACAGCCTGGATGCACTACAGGATATCGACTGGAAGCAATATATCGAGATCGGTAAAGCTGTAAAAGAAAAAACCGGCAAAAGCATGATCACACTGGATCCCAATGATCTTGGACTTATCCGGGTCATGATTCAATCGGCGGGTGCATGGTATACAGGTGAAGACGGTCAGACTCCGACCATTGCAGACAACGCTGCTTTGAAAGAGGCACTTGTATTGTACAAAGAAATGATGGATTCCGGCATCGTGAAAGTTAACTCAGACTGGAGCCAATTTGTAGGCGCATTTAATAGTGGTGAAGTGGCAACCGTGCCGACGGGTAACTGGATTACCCCTTCAATTAAAGCCGAAGCTTCCCAATCCGGTAAGTGGGCAGTAGCTCCACTTCCTAAGCTGGCAGCAACAGCAGGCTCCGTCCATGCATCTAACCTTGGGGGCAGCTCCTGGTATGTAATGAATGTAGATGGTAAAGAAGCCGCTGCGGAGTTCCTTGCAAAAACATTTGCTTCTGATGCTGATTTGTATCAGACGTTGAATACAAAAGTTGGTGTTATCGGCACTTTAAAAGCTGCGGCAAGCGGAGAAGCTTATTCAGCAGCGGATGAATTTTTCAAAGGTCAAAAGGTTGTATCAGATTTTGCGGCATGGACCGAGCAAATTCCTAACGTCAACTACGGCATGAACACTTACGCGATAGAGGACATTATGGTTGTAGCAGTGCAATCTTATCTTGGTGGAAAAGATGTAGATACTGTTCTGAAAGATGCCCAGAAGCAAGCAGATACCCAAGTTCGCTAATCACACTTAGGCTGTACTATCTAAGCCCTTGCTTCTACTTCTCCTGTAAATTGGATTTCTACAGAAGGATGGGTAGCAGGGGCTTTCATCTCTAATAAATCAGACAGAAGGGTGTGAAGTGGAGTGGAAAATGTAAAGCCAGGGCTAAGCTCTCAAAGACATAAAAGCTCTAAGGGTCAACGGCAGATCCATCTGACAGGTTGGTTATTCGTTATTGTGCCGGTAATTATGATCAGTATTTTCTATTTCTATCCAATGATTCAAGCCTTAATTCTATCCTTCAAGACAGGTAGAGGCAACAATCTTCATTTTACCGGCCTTGATAACTATATTCGGCTGTTTAGCGACACCACTTTCCTTACAGCCGTCAAAAACACTTTTATTTACTTGATTATTCAGGTCCCAGTTATGCTGGTGCTGGCGCTCTTTATCGCTGTGCTGCTAAATGACGAAAGACTGAAATTTAAAGGATTTTTCAGAACGGCCATATTTCTGCCAACGGTAACTTCACTTGTAGCGTACTCCGTTGTTTTCAAGTACATGTTTGGAGCCGAAGGTATCGTCAATAAATTTCTGGTGAATCTGCATCTAATCAGCGAACCGATTCAATGGATTACTGACCCCTTCTGGGCTAAAGTCACTATCATTATCGCTATCACTTGGCGCTTTACTGGCTATAATATGATTTTCTATTTGTCCTCACTGCAAAATGTCGACAAATCAATATATGAGGCTGCTCATATAGATGGTGCGAGTGCATTTACACAATTTTTCAAAATTACAATTCCCCTATTGAAGCCGATTATCTTGTTTACGACGATCACATCGACCATTGGTACCCTTCAGTTGTTTGACGAGGTGGTTAACATCACGAAAGGTGGACCCGGCAATGCAACCATGTCGATTTCCCAATATATTTATAACCTTTCCTTTGAATACACACCTAACTTTGGATATGCTGCAACTGTCTCCTATTCGATTGTTGTAATGGTGCTCATTCTGACGCTTATTCAGAACAAAGTAGGAGGGGATAAGAGATAATGAAAACCAAACGCATGTTTACTTACGTATTTCTAATCATCGCTGCGCTGATCTCTATCTTTCCATTTATCTGGATGGTTATAAGCGCCACGAACCAGTCGGTTGATGTAACCAAAGGAACATTGTTGCCGGGTGCACATTTAGTGAAAAATATAAACAATCTTTTTAGTTCAGTGGATATGTGGCAGGCTCTCTGGAACTCTGCAAAAATCTCTGTGGTGACTACTGTGCTTTCACTGCTAGTCGCATCGGCGGCTGGATATGGTTTTGAAATGTACCGCAGCCGGAGTAAAGATATCGTATTCAATATTTTACTTGCTTCAATGATGATTCCATTTGCGGCGATCATGGTACCTCTATTTCAAATGTTCGCAAAAGTATCTAGTGTAGTGCCTTTTCTGGGCATCGATACAGCATCGGCGGTCATTCTTCCGACATTTACAACAGCATTTCTAATTTTCTTCTTTCGTCAAAGTACAAAAATGTTTCCTAAGGATATGATGGAGGCTGGGCGCATCGATGGTCTTTCGGAATTTGGTCTGTTCTTCCGCATTTATATGCCAACGATGAAATCAACTTATGCCGCCGCTGCGATTATCACATTTTTAAACAGCTGGAACAATTATCTGTGGCCTTTGATCGTACTGCAATCACCAGAAAATATGACTGTGCCCCTTCTTATCTCGAATCTAGGTTCAGGTTATGCCCCTGACTATGGTCTGATCATGTCTGCGATTGTCATTACGACCTTGCCGACAGCACTAGTGTTCTTCATGATGCAAAAGCAATTTGTAGCTGGGATGACGGGTTCGGTTAAATAAGTTAGCGATCATGTTATGAATTGAGGAGGAAATATAGATGAAGCAGCAGGTTGAACGAAACCTCACTCCAAGTCTGGAATGGTTATCAGACCCTTCCATTTATGCAATAGGCAGAGTGCACGCGCATTCTGACCATCGATATTACCAAACGAAAAATGAAGCGGAAGCGCTTGGAGAAATGCCCTGGCGCCACAGCCTGAACGGCAGCTGGAAATTTAGCTATGCCCAAAATGCCATGGAACGACAGGTTCATTTTTATAAGGAGAACGTGTCTTGCAGAGGCTGGAAGGATATTAAAGTTCCCGGTCATATCCAACTTCAGGGTTATGGGCAGCCTCAGTACGTGAATACGATGTATCCATGGGACGGTCATGAGCATCTTAGACCTCCAATGATCTCTGAGGACCACAATCCTGTAGGCAGCTATGTCAAATATTTTGAAGTTCCTGCGGGCTGGGAGCAACGTCCGGTGTATATATCTTTTCAAGGAGTTGAATCGGCTTTTTATATATGGCTAAACGGGGAATTTGTTGGCTATAGCGAAGATAGCTTTACACCGAGTGAATTTGATTTAACATCGTACTTGACGGAAGGTGAAAATAAGCTGGCGGTCGAAGTCTATCAGCGCAGCACGGGGAGTTGGTTGGAGGATCAGGACTTCTGGCGCTTTTCGGGAATCTTTCGTGAGGTGTATCTATACACCGTGCCGGATGTTCATGTGCGGGATCTCCACGTTCAAACCGATTTGGATGAAAAGTTTGAGCAAGGAACGCTGACGGCTGTCATGCAATTGATAGGTAAGTCTGCCTCAAAAGTGCTCCTTGAGCTAAAGGATAGAGCAGGTAATCTTGTGGCTAGTGGGGAAAGTGAAGTTTCAGGAGATTCCCTTTCGCTTACGCTTGCGGCAACAAAGGTGCAGCTGTGGAGCGCAGAAGCTCCTAATCTGTATACCCTTTACGTCTCTGTTTACAACGCATCCGGGGATCTTGTAGAAGTTGTGCCGCAAAAAATTGGTTTTCGGAAATTCGAAATGATAGATAAGATTATGCACTTAAACGGCAAACGTATTGTATTTAAAGGTGTCAACCGACATGAGTTTAATCCGCGCTTTGGACGCAGCATTACAAAAGAAGATATGCTGTGGGACATAAAAACCTTAAAGCAGGCGAACATCAACGCTGTGCGGACCTCGCACTATCCGAATATGACACTCTGGTATGAGTTGTGTGATGAATACGGAGTCTATGTCATTGACGAGATGAATTTAGAGTCGCATGGATCATGGCAGAAAATGGGGGCAGTTGAGCCGTCTTGGAACATCCCCGGCAATAAGCCTGAATGGCAGGATATCGTGATGGATCGTGCGATTTCCATGGTAGAGAGAGACAAAAACCATCCCTCCATTCTAATTTGGTCCTGTGGGAACGAATCTTTTGCAGGAGAAGTAATTCTGAACGTAGCCAATTATTTTCGAGAGAAGGATCCTACTCGTTTGGTTCATTATGAAGGGGTGTTCCATAACCGTGAATATGATGATTCGAGCGATATGGAAAGCCGCATGTATGCGAAAGCGGCAGATATCGAAAGGTATTTAACAGAAGATCCGTTAAAGCCATATATTAGCTGTGAATACATGCATGCGATGGGTAATTCCGTCGGGGGACTGCATAAATACACAGAGCTGGAGCAGAAGTATCCAATGTATCAGGGTGGATTTATCTGGGATTATATGGATCAGGTGATTATAAAAAATGATCGATACGGTAAGCCCTTCATGGCTTATGGAGGAGACTTTGATGACCGTTCAACCGATTACAACTTCTCCGGTAACGGAATTGTGTATGCGGATCGGAGATGGTCGCCAAAAATGCAGGAAGTGAAATTTCTGTATCAGAACGTCAAGCTGGTCCCGGACAGTCAGGGGTTTACAATCAGAAATGAAAACTTATTTGTGGGCTTGGATGCTTATGAATTACAATACGCTCTGAACTATGAGGGTAGGGTCATCCAGCGTGGAACTGTATTCGCTCAGGTTAATCCGGGCGAGGAAAAATATGTAGAAGTTGATCTGCCCGATATCAAGAATCAGTCTGGCGAGTATAGCTTGGATGTTTCACTTGTCCTGAAGGAAGATTCATTATGGGCGAATAGCGGTTATGAAATCGCTTTTGGCCAGCATGTTTTTCAAGTGGCCAATACGTCAGCCGAGGAGTCTTTAACAGATGCTAAAATAACATCTGTCGTGAATGATTTTCGCGTGGTTGAAGGAGATGTGAATATTGGTGTACATGGTCGTGACTTCTCCGTAATGTTCTCAAAGCAGGCGGGTACATTAATTTCTGTTAAATATTCAGGACAGGAAATGATCTCTTCACCGCCGGCACCACTCTTCTGGAGAGCAATGACAGACAATGATAAGGGGGCAGGAATGCATTTCGACTCTTCCCCTTGGTATGCAGCAAGCTTGACCCGTAGAACGTTAAGCTTCGAGCTCGTGGAGGAGAAAGATCGTGCGACCGTGACTTACGTGTATAAGCTTAGTGTATCAGAGGAGGTACGTGTACGTGTAACTTACACAGTGTTCTCCGATGGAAGCATACAGGTGAAATCAAGCTACCATGGAGCAGCGGGTTTACCAAAGCTTCCACTCTTCGCTTTAAGCTTTAAGGTGCCAGCGGATTATCACCAGCTGAATTGGTATGCAAATGGGCCGGAAGAAAATTATATCGACCGTGCGTGTGGAGCAAGATTGTGTCGCTTCCAGAATCATGCGGTGGATAATGTGTCGTCCTATTTGGTACCGCAGGAATCGGGCAACCGCACAGGTGTGCGCGAAGTATCCATTAAGAACGATTATGGTCAAGGCATTATAATATCGGCACCAGCTACAGCCCCTGTTGAAGCCAATATCTCGCCTTACTCGGCAATGGAGCTGGAGAATGCGACACATCATTATGAGCTGCCGAACGTTCACTATACCGTTGTTACCATTGCTGGACGTCAAATGGGCGTAGGCGGGGATGACAGCTGGGGAGCTCCAGTTCTTGATGAATATCAAATCAATCCATCCTTAGATATGGATTTTGAATTTACAATTCGCAGAGCATGATGATAAAAATTCAACAGGCTCGGTTCAACGTTAAATTTGAACCGAGCTTTTTTTTATGCTCGTTATAATCCCGTATAATTTGAGCTCAGTAAAACCTTATAAAGTCCTTAGATTTGCTATATATGATCAACGTATAGCAAATGAGAGGATGATATAGGATGGGAGAATATATTTTACAAACTAATAATTTATGCAAGAATTTTAGGGGGCAGTGTGCGGTTAATGATATCAGCATAACCGTAAAAACTAATTCGATTTATGGAATGCTAGGCCCAAACGGCGCAGGTAAATCGACGACTCTAAAAATGATAACAGGGATTCTTCGAGCGACGTCAGGACAAATTTTATTTGACGGTCATCCATGGACACGTAAGGATTTACTACACATTGGAGCGCTGATTGAGTCCCCGCCACTTTACGGGAATTTGACTGCTGCCCAAAATTTGAAGGTACATACGACAATATTAAACTTACCGGATTCTCGGATTCGGGAAGTTCTTGAAATTGTTGATTTAACAACAACAGGTAAAAAAAGAGCGGGACAATTCTCTATGGGCATGAAGCAACGTCTCGGGATTGCGATCGCCTTGTTAAATCAACCTAGACTCTTGATTCTGGATGAACCGACAAATGGGCTTGATCCGATTGGGATTCAGGAATTACGTGAGCTTATACGCTCATTTCCTGCACAAGGGATTACCGTCATCTTATCGAGTCATATTCTTCATGAGGTGGAGCAAATTGCCGATCATATTGGGATCATTAGTAATGGTGTTCTAGGGTATCAGAATGCAATATATCCTGGTGATGATTTGGAGAAATTGTTCATGGAAGTCGTGACTCGGAACAGACAGGAGGTAACAAGATGATCCACTATCTGTTATCCGAAAATCTTAAATTCAAACGAACATTTTCGCGAAAATTGATTGTTGCGGTGCCACTGTTTTTTCTTCTATTTTCATTTTTCACACAACAGAACCTGCAAACGGAAGACCACTATTTTATGGAAATGGTATTTAATTGGTGGCCGCTGTTATTCATGACCATAGGATCTGCTTTGTTGTCTACACTATCGAATAACAAGGATCGTAAGGCTGGAGGGTACCGTAGCTTAAGCAGTCACGGAATTAGTATCGCTAAACTTTGGCTCAGTAAAATAATTGTGGTGTCATATTATTTGCTGCTGTCTTCGCTGCTTCTTATTGCAGTAATGTACCTATCTGGTCTTTTGTTTCCTTTGGGTGCAGCAGCCTTATCTGAAATTACAACAGCCGCTATTGTTGTTTGGTTGACCTCTTTGGGGATGATTCCAATCTATCTATTCTTAGCCGAACAATTTGGGGCGGTAGTATCTATTCTTGCAGGTCTGTTTGGGATGATTGTGAGTGTACTAGCGGCGGATCAACCTTCATGGATTTATGTTCCGTGGAGTTGGGCTTTAAGGTTAATGTGTCCCATTGTTGGTGTGCGTCCCAATGGTGTGGCTCTTTCAGCACAGGATGCTCTAAGAGACTCTTCGGTTATTTTACCTGGAATTGTGGTGTCGCTGGTATTCTTTTTGGTGACCCTCACCTTAACTAGCTGCTGGTTTAGTAGAAGAGAGGTGCGATAGAGATGGTGATACTCCGACTATTACAAGCTGAATGGTTGATGACTAAGCACACTGCAATTCGTTGGTTGATATTCCTTGTTCCTGTTCTATATCCGATGATGATACTTTGGTATTTTTCACAGCGTGCGGATCAGCTTCACATCTATGATGGTTATTTTTCATTACTAGCCTTTGGGTTGCCTGTTGGGATAGGATTATTCTCTGCTTTAATGAGTGGTTTAGAGGAGGGGGCAGGGGGATTCTATAATCTATTAAGTGCTCTTTCACGTCCGAAGTGTTATATAAGAAAACTAGGGTTCATAATCTTGGCGATGATATGGATCGTATTCGGTTCAACATCAATTCTAATACTGGGCATGAAAAAAATTTTGCATATAGAGCGGATACAATATCTAATATTCTGGCAAGGAGCTTGTTGGGTAGTAGGCACTGCTCTAATCTTAATGATCTTTCATCTCATCTTAAGTTATGCTGGAGGCATGGGACTTTCTCTAACGGTGGGTAGTGCAGGTACGCTAATTGCAGCTATCGTAGGTGGAACAATTGTAGGCGATAAAGTGTGGTTATACTTACCGTGGGCCTGGTCGATGCGGATGATTCAACTTCCCTTATTTTATGCTCAACCCAACGGGCTCATTGAAACGGAAGTATTGAAGCTGCAACTTATTCATTCCGTACCTGCTATACTTATTAGTACAATGGTAATGGCAGTGTTAGGCTTGATATGGTTTCATTACTTTCAGGGTAGGAAATCATATGAATAAATAGGAGTGAGGTCACTGGCTAATATTTTAATAATAGATGATGAACCTGATATTTTGGCGCTAGTAAATAATATTCTTAGCAAAGATCACCATAGGGTTACGATAAAAACAAGTGCACGACATATGCCTTTGAATGAGTACTCGACATTTGATTTAATCCTGTTGGACGTGATGATGCCAGATATCGATGGTTTTGAGCTCTGTACTCAAATCAGGGATATCGTAGACTGTCCGATTCTGTTTCTTACAGCTAAATCAATGGAAACGGATATTATGTTTGGATTTAGTGTAGGTGCAGACGACTATATCGTGAAGCCTTTTCGTGCAGGCGAGTTGAAGGCTCGGGTGAACGCTCATTTGCGGCGTGAAAATCGAGAGAAAAATCATATGTTAAGCGCATCTGGAGTGAAATTCAATCTCTCGGCAAAGGAGATTTTTGTTGATAAAGAGAAAATAAATCTCACTAAAAGTGAATATCAGATATGTGAATTTCTTGCTAGAAATAAAGGTCAGGTTTTTTCCAAAGAACAAATTTATGAATCGGTTTATGGCTATGACAGAGAAAGCGATAGCTCAACTATTACAGAACATGTGAAAAATATCCGCAGTAAGCTGAGTGCGAGGGAGGTTTCACCGATTGAAACCGTTTGGGGGATAGGTTACAAATGGGTGTGAAACGAATACGGCTCCGTACAGTCTTCATTCAATATTTATTATCATTAGGTGCGTGTACTCTATTATTGGCATTTCTGTGTTTAGGGGTATTTACTCTCTTAATGCAGTATGGAATGATTGTTCCAGCAAACCATACCGAGCAATCCATTGCAAAGTCTTGGGATGTTTTGCAGCGTGCGCCACAAATTACGGAAGAAATGATCCCTTGGGGAGCGGAATATGCGGTATTGGATCAGCAAAAGAATTATATTTCAGGAAATATTCCTAAAGAACGCGCTCTAGATATATTGCAGAAGAATCAAAGCAGTTGCAATCTCATGGGTACAAACTGCAGCGATGTGATTGAGCGGGAGCATGAGGTTATCGTACTGCAATATGCGATCGTACCGCAGTTCACCTCGAATTTTCTGCATAACACGCTGCCTAATCCGCAATTAACGCTATTGCTGTTTTTTGTAGTTCTGATGTTACTGGAAGTTATTCTGATTTCTGGATTTTTCGCTCGAAGACTGAGTCAAAAAATGGCTTCCTTGCAGGAAGCTGCACATCACATTGAAGCTAAGAATTTGGATTTTACTGTCGTGTATTCTGGGGTCAGTGAAATTGATGAGGTGCTATCATCCCTGGAACAGCTGAGAGAGGAATTGAAAAAGTCGCTAGAACAGCAATGGAATCTGGAACAAATGAAAAAAGAGCAGATTTCTGCGCTTGCCCACGACATTAAGACTCCTCTTACGATTATTCAAGGAAATGCAGATTTGCTGATAGACTCAGATTTAGCAGAGAATCAGCAAGAATATATAGGGTATATTTCCAAAAATGCAGATCAAATCGAACAATACATGGCAACACTCATTGAGATTTCTAATACAAGAAAACAAATTTCTCCCCGCTCTAAATGGGTTGCAACGGATGCCTTTATCCAGCAAATTCGTATGCAGTTAGATGCGTTGGTTGTCCCTAAGCGTCTTCAGATAGAATTTCACCAGGACAATAATCTGCCCCCTGAGGTGTTGATTGACGATGAGCTACTTCATCGGGCTATGATGAATGTACTCGCTAATGCGGTAGAGTATTCCCCCTATGAGAGTGTGATTTATTTGCAGGTTGAGGCAAAACAAGATCGGTGGAGTATAACGGTAACAGACAGTGGATCAGGATTTACAAGTGAGGGACTCCAATCAGCAGTTAAGCAGTTTTATCAAGGGGACAGTAGCCGTACCTCCAAAAGTCACTATGGATTGGGACTTTACATTGCCGACACCATTGTCAGGCAGCATCAGGGTAGTCTGCATATTAGCAATTCTCCCCTGACGAGTGGAGGTCAAGTTCGAATCGACGTCCCAGTTCGTGGAGTTAGGTAGAGGTTTATTACACCTCTTAGAATAACATTGGATAAAACTTCTGGTTTATCTGATGAAATTCTAAGGGGTGTATTTTTTATGACGATCAAAACCAAATTCTCAATTGTTGGAAAAGTAGATTAAAATATTGATTGCTATATACAATTAAATACAATAAAGTTGTCATATAGAGGATAATTTTGTCGATTTTTCTGCAAAAATGTTCCAATCCACATTGTATCAGGTGACATTAGGGTCTATGAGGTTCAAATCCTCTTCCTGAAAAAGACATAAGAAAGTGGTGCGCATAATGAGTAGCAACAGATTTGAAAACAAAGTAGTTATTATTACGGGTGCTGGTACCGGAATCGGAAAAGCTACAGCATTGAGAGTAGCAAGAGAGGGTGGTACTGTAGTAGTTGCCAATCGATCAGATGCTGGCGCTAACACAGTCGAAGAAATCAAAGCTTTAGGTGGAGAAGCGCTGTTTGTGCGGTCAGACGTTTCAGTTGAAGCAGACTGCAAAAATATCGTAGATCAAACCTTAGCAGCTTATGGAAAGATTGATTGCCTTTATAATAACTCAGCAATTACAGGAGATAATGCGGATGTTACAGAATATGATCCGATATTGTTTCAAAAGGTGATTCAGACAAATCTTAATGGCCAATTCTACATGTTGCATTATGCATTACCACATATGAAATCCGGTGCTTCCGTTCTAAACTGTTCCTCCTTGCATGGTATTTTTATTGGGATGGCAAATGATGCAGCTTATTCAGCAAGTAAACACGCCATTGTGGGCATGACTAAATCGGTTGCTAAAGAAGTGGGTCACCGTAATATCAGAGTAAATGCTATTTGCCCTGGTCCTATTCCTACACCAACCATGAACAGATACGAAAAGCTTTTGTCTGATGATGTAGAGATGCTTCAATCTCTTATCGCTTCTGGAACGGCTTTGGGCAGATATGGTACGCCTGAGGAAGTAGCTGCTTTTGCATGTTTCCTTCTAAGTGATGAGGCTTCATTTATTACAGGTACAGCACATGTGATTGACGGGGGCTACTCCGCAACTAAGTAATTAGACGGATTAATTTACTTATATAAGCATCTAGTATTGAAGGCTTTGCGGCGTATTCCTGTTCGAATATCCTGTAGGATGAATGGACTGGAGTTGGAAGGCGCACGCAGAGCCTTTTTTAGTTGTTTCTAAACGATAACGGAATTACACAATTGTGTATGAAATTAAGGCAAATATAACCATGAATATGTTGGAATTTGTAGAAATTTGTATTTTAATATAAATAAAAAAAGAAATTTGTCGATAATAATATAGGTAATAGGTATGAGTTAAAATATATTAGAAAGGATGTTGCAATAAAACGATACAGGAAATAGATGTCATTAACTATTGATTGTAACGATATGGCATCATTTAAACAAGGCAGTTTGTTCCAAACCCAGTTGCCAAAAGTAGAAGTTACTGAAAAGCCTGGGCAGAAATTTTTTGTCTGTTGGAGTTACATACATTACTTTCTATTATTAAAAAATAACTATTAAAACTTGGAGGAATACAATTATGTCATACACAATTAAGTACAACAAAAGTGAAAACCACATCGATGTAGTATCTATCGATTTTTCTGCTGAGGATGTTCCAGGATACTTGAAAGATTTTGAGAATATCATGAAGCTTGTTAGTCCTAAATTTACGGGTACAACTGATGTAACTGAATCTGCAAGTGTACTTTCCCCTGAAGTTGCAGCAATGTTGGCTCCAACAGGTGAGATGGCGAAAGCAGCTGGCCAAGCAGGATGGGCTTATGTAACTAAAAACCCAATTTGGAAAATGCAATTGAAACGTATTTTTGGCAGAGATTTTGCTGATGCTTACGATACCTATGAAGAAGCTAGAACAGTACTGAAAAAATTGCAATAATCTAATAAATAGAGTTAGCAAAAAGTGCGGAGAGCTTTCTCCGCACTTTTTGTTTTATCTATATTTAAAATTGAAAATCTTCATCCTTCAGTGGCTCCACATTAAGCGCCCGGACATATCCGTTGCCTTTCTTCGAGAAGAAGTCATGCTGCTTGGTGTGGGTGCTGATCCCGTTCTGTACAATCGGGTTGATCTCTTCCTCGTCAAATAGCGGATCATGGCCCAGATTCATCATCGCTTTATTGGCATTGTATCTTAGGAAAGTCTTAACCTCTTCCACCAATCCGATAGGGGCATAGATCTGCTCGGTATAACGCTCTTCATTCTCATGCAGCAGTCGAAGCAATTCTACCAGCGTATGGTGAAGTTCGCGTTGCTCGTCTTCTGGGAGCCCGTCAAAGATCTCCTGTGCCAGCACACCGACATATACCCCATGGATGCTCTCATCCCGTAGAATAAGGTCGATGATCTCACCGCTGCAAGTCATTTTGCCCTGCCCAGCCAGATATAGGGGATAGAAGAAACCACTGTAGAACAAGTAGCTCTCGAGCAGCACGGAGGCTGCCATGGCGAGGTACAGGTCTTTTGGTGAGTCTATGTTTTTGTAATATTGTGAGATGGTCTCCGCTTTGAACTGGAGGAAGGGGTTCTCTTCTACCCAGCGGAATACACTGTCGATCTCCTCTGTAGAGGACAAAGTGGTGAAAATACTGCTGTACGATTTGGCGTGAATTTGTTCCATCATACCCATGAAGCCCAGTACGGCTTTGCGTTGAAGGCCTTCGACATGTTCCATAATCTGTGGCATTCCGACTCCGCCTTGAATCGTATCCAGCAGTGTCAGGCCGCCCAGCACCTTCATATAGGAGTCCTTTTCTTGCTCACTGAGCGTGAGCCAGGACATTTTATCATCGGATAATGGAATTTCATCGTCCGTCCAGAATTGCATAATGTTCTGATTCCAGAACATCAATGAGAAATCGTCGTCGGGACGGTTCCAGTTAACGGCTTGGATAGCGGTCATAATATTGCAATCTCCTTTTCTGCGGCTATAGCCTTCCTTTTAGATCGAGCAGGTGAGGCATTCCTCGACGGACAGCTTTTTGGTCCGGGTGTAATACAGCGACTTCAAGCCTTTATGCGCCGCATACAGGTAGGAGCGGGCCAGTTCTCTGGTGGAAACATCACTGTTAACATGCAGAACGGTCGAGATACCCTGGTCGATATGGGGCTGAATTTCCGCGATCAGATCGATTACCTTGAACTGGTCCATCTGGTAAGCCGATTTATAGAAAAACACATTGTCCGGCCGCAGGTACGGCATCGGATAATAAGTAGTTGAATTAGCATAAGTCCGAGTCTCAATCTGCTCAACAATCGGCATAACGCTTGAAGTGGCGTTTTGGATATAGGAAATGCTGGCCGTTGGCGCAATCGCCAAACGGTAAGCATGGTATAGGCCATTTGTTTTTACCGCATCCCGCAAATGTTCCCAGTCTGCTGGGGATGGGATATAAATATCTCCGAATAATTCTTGTACCCTTGGGGTAACCGGGCGGTAATCGGTAGTCAGGTAACGCTCGAAATAAGCTCCCGTAGCATAATCAGAAGCCTCAAATCCATGGAAAGATCGGCCCGTGGCGGCAGCGATTTCCATGCTTTTCTCCAGCGAGTGGAAATTCATAGTCATAAAGAAGGTCCGGGCAAAATCGCGGGCCTGCTCGCTTTCATAAGCAATGTTGTTCTTAGCCAGATAGCCGTGCAGATTCATGACGCCAAGACCGACAGAGTGCATTTCCTTGTTTGCTTTGGCTACGCCTGGGGCATTGGAAATACTGGTCATATCGCTAACAGCGGTCAGGGCGATCATGCCCTCATGTACGGATTCACGGATTTTGCCATGTTCCATCACGTTAACAATGTTCAAGGAAGCCAGATTGCAGCTTACATCGCGGCGGATTGTACTCTCCTGTCCGTAGTCGGCAATCTCTGAGGTCTCCTGCAGCTGAAAGATTTCAGTACAAAGGTTGGACATTTTGATCTGTCCGACGTTTTTCAGGGCATGGGCCGCATTGGCATTGCTCTTGTTCATGATATATGGATAGCCAGATTCCAGCTGGATCATGGCAATTTTGGTCAGCATATCCCGTGCGCTCATAGCTTTCTTCTTTTTGACACGTGGATCGGCCAGCAGCTTATCATACATGTCATCCAGATCCATATCGTCGAGATGCGTGCCGTAGGCTTTGTACACACTGTAAGGAGCAAATACATGCAGCGCTTCATTGTCCTTCGCCAGCTTATAGAAGCGGTTTGGAATAATCAGGCCGATGGACAGGGTTTTGAGTCTTGTTTTTTCGTCGGCGTTGATCTTCTTGCTGTCAAGGAATTCCAGAACGTCCCAGCCAAAAATGTTGTAATAGGCTGCTCCTGATCCTTTACGTTGACCCATCTGATCTGCATAGGAGAAGCCGTCTTCCATCAGCTTGAGTACAGGTATAATTCCCTTCGCAGCATCCTCAACACCCTTGATAGTTTCACCACGGGAGCGTAGCTTGGATAGGTTAACGGCCACACCGCCACCGATCTTCGACAACTGCATGCAGGTATTCAGCACATAGTTGATGGAATTGAGCGAGTCGTCCATTTCGATTAGGAAGCAGGAGACGAGCTCACCACGCCGGCTCTTACCGGCATTTAAGAAGGTTGGTGTCGCAGGTTGCAGGCGCTGTTCCATCATCGAACGGGCAAGTACCCCCGCAGTATCGGCGTTGCCGCGTCCCAGGTGAAGGGCGACTGCCGCCACACGGTCCGGGTAATGCTCCAGATATTGTTTACGGTCATTGGTTTTTACAGCGTAATCCGTGTAGAATTTCGAAGCTGCCATATAAGATGGAAAACTGAAGTTGTAGGCATGGCTAATCTGGTAGACTTCTTCAATTTCCGCCGTGCTGTACTGATCGTAAAAATTCTCGTAGAAATCCTGTTCAATCATATAATCAACCTTGGCTTTTGTATTCGCAAAAACCAGACTCCGGCGCTCTACATCCCGCATAAATTCGGCTACTGCCTCAAGATCTTTGTCTAACTGAAAGAAGCCACTTTCGTCTCTCTTCATCAACATGTTGTTTAATTCAATATGCCGCAACCCGGCTCACCTCCTGTTTAATCCGTTCTACATCGCCAAATGTACCCGATAACTCAAATTTACCGATAACGGGCACGTTATACCGATCTGCAATCAAGTCCGCGCTGTGCGCGAACAGCTCGCCCCAGTTCTTATTGCCGCTGGCGGCGATGCCCTTCAGATTGGCATTATTGTTCTTCAAGAAAGTAGACACCTTTTCTGGAATCTGTCCAAAGCCGGTGGTATATGTAATAAGCACATAGGGCTCATCAATCGTCATATGCTCCTCAATCTGCACAGCCGGCAACTTAAGTTTGCTGATGAAGCGTCTGACATTTCCTGTTTTTGAATCATACGCGACTAGCATGGTGTCTGTCCCCCTGTAAATATTAAAAACTATTGAAAATAGTATGAAAACTGAATGGATAAGCTATAAATTCTGAAAAATCGTATCTATACTATATTTAGTGTGCGTTGTTTATTTTAATTACTATATGTTGAAAAGTCAATATGGGAACAGCAGTCTTAATAGCTGGGAAAGTGTCTCGTAAGCGGTTTTTTGGTAGACTTTTAGGGCAGAAAGACCGGAGTATTAGCATTTTGCTAGTTTAAAAATAAAAATAAAAAAATTGCAGGAATAAGGGTGATACTTAGGGATGCTGCTGAGGGTGATGGCAAGCCAATAAATCTGCAAGGAACAGAGCCTGCTCCTTGCAGATTTATTGGCTTTATTTTTGCGAAGTGGGATTATTCTTAATAATCTCTTGATCTCAAGAACGGTTGTTCACTCCGAGGCTTCGGTCAGATGGTGAATCTGCTTTAAGTTGCTGCATGTATTCCCTGGGGGAAATTCCGGTTACCTTTTTGAAAACTTTACTGAAATAGAAGGCACTCTCATATCCCAGCTTCTGTGAGATTTCGTAGATGCGACCTTCCCCACGTGCCATCATTTCTTTGGCTGTCGTGATTTTGATCTCCGTGATATATTCCACATAGTTGACCTTGGCAACCTTGGAGAAAAGGTGGCTCAGATAGTTGGGACTGAAATTGAAGACATCAGCCACTTGATTGAGCGAGAGCTTAGTTCCGAGATTTCGTTTAATATACTCTTGGACATTTTTGACGAGCTGCTCCTTGTAGCTTTGTCTGCGGGTAGAGAGGATGTCTGAGCAACCGTCCCGGAACTGGATCAGCCAGCCAGCGATCTCTTCAATCGTATGCATCTGGTAGATAGCCCGGTAGCCCTCCGGTTCATTTTCGAAAATTTGTTCCACAATGTTCTCACCGTCTGCGAGCAGTGAAGTGGCCATGTACAGAATGTTGCAGGCGGCATCAGTGGCGGGAACCAGCAGGTCGGCCCGGCCGTCGAAGATTTCGATCATTTTGGAGATAATGGCGTATAAAGCTTGGGTATCCATTTCTTCAAAAGCACGGCGGATCTCTGTACGCAATTCGGAGAAATCAAACAACAGATGATCCTGCTCCAGCGACTCTCCTTCGGCAAAAAACACAAACGACTGTGCTTTAACCGCAGCAGGAAGCGCTTTTCGGGCAGCGAGGTAGCTTTCCCGCAGCAAATAAGGATCCTCGACCGCAAAGCCGATCGCGCCGATGATCCTTACATTAAAGTAGTTATGAAGTATGGAGGCCATATGGGTCAATAGCATTTCAATCTCAGGCATCCATTGCCGTGAATCCGTCCCGTTGACGGGCAGGGTTACAGCAAAATTGCGCAAGTCCAGACTGGTCACATAACAAGGTCTTATGGAAGTAAGCGTATCTTTAGCCATTTGGACGGTACTTGAGCACAGAGCAACCATTTTATCGCCGCGGGGCGGGACACTGTCTGGTCCCAAAATACGGCAAGTGCAGACTAGATAAGCAGGTTCCTTGAGCTCAAGGTTTAAATCATCTCTCTGCAAAAGGTACTGGTTTTTATTTGCGAATAAGTTATTGAACAGGCGGATGAAAAATTTATCGCGTTGAGCTTGTAGATTGCCTCTATGAGCAAGCATGGGATAGCTGTCTAGGGTTTGAAAAGCCTCCAACTGGGAAATTGCTTTCCGAATGGAGGCATCAAGTGCCTCTGGTGTCAGTTCTAGCTTCACTAGATAATCTGTGGCTTGCACTTCAATCGCTCCACGCGCGTATTCGAATTCCTCGTAGCTTGTTAAGATGATGAACAGCGGAAGCCGGCCGTGTTTTTTGCGTACCGCACTGGCAACTTCTAAGCCGCTTTTAATTGGCATTTTTATATCGCTGATTACGATGTCAGGACGTAGGGTGTCAATCATTTCTTCCTCTTGAGCCCCGTTGTGTGCAATGCCGACAATTTCTATATTATATTGCTCCCACTTCAGCATGGACTGCAAGCCGATGCAGACCAGCGCCTCGTCATCAGCAATTAACAACTTGATCAATTCCATCACATCCTTGCTTGATATGCTACTCTATTCCTTTTGCAGGAACGGCAGAAGAATCTTCATCCGGGTATATTGGCCCGACTCACTCTCAATCGAAAGACCGTAATTATCCCCAAATGCCAGGCGCAAACGTTCATTTACGCTGCGGAGTCCAATATTCTCGGGCATTTCTTTGCTTCCATCACCTGGATTCGACAGAATCGTGGAGATTTCTTCTTCCTTCATCCCTACACCATTGTCTTCAATCGTAACTAGAATATCGGCGAATCCACTTTTGGTCACCTTAATGAGAATTTCTCCTCTGCCTTTGGGCTCAATGCCATGGAAGATGGCGTTCTCGACCAGGGGCTGGAGCGTGAATCGTGGAATTAGGCCGGTTAGCAGTTCCTCGTTGTCAATCTCCTTTACCATAGAGACCGTACTGCCATAGCGGTATTTCTGAATTAGAAAATAATCATCCAGCAGGCTCAGCTCATCTTTCAGCGGCATTAGTCTACGGTTGTCTTTGGCGATGCTGCGCAGCAGTCTGGATAGTGAAGTGGTCATTTCCGCGATGCCGGTAGCATTCTGAATTGTAGCCATCCATTTGATCGAATTTAGTGTGTTGTACAGGAAATGGGGATTGATCTGACTCTGCAGCATCCGGTATTCCAGCTCCTGCTTCTGTTTCTCGTCAGCGAGCCGGCTGTCCATAAGCGCTACGATATCTTGGGACAGGCGGTTAATGCCCCGGCCGACATCGCCAAGCTCGCTGTTCCATTCGATATTGCGGTCCAGCAGGAAATTGCCCTGGGCGATCTTATCAATCCGCTTCTTCAGTTTTTCCACCGGAAGACTGATGGTACGGGTCAGATACAGCGTAATGATAGCGCTTAAGACAATAACCAAGAGACAGACGCCGAGCATAACCAGAATCCATATATTTGTCTTGGGAGCGAACAGGTCATTGGATAAAGTCTGTGACAGAATGACTCCGCTGCGTACGGGATAAGATACCACGATATGGCTCTCTTTCTCGTCCTCGAGCTTGACCATGGATAGCTCAGTTTGCGGACCGACAGGTTTATCATTGGTATAGGCCACCGGTTCATACGGCTCTGCAATGGCGATGACCTGGTCGCCGATGAGCTGATAATGATGATTGCCGAGCGTCAGCAGCAGCCGGGAATTCTTCGGCAGGGAGTACCCTTTCAGCTTGTCGGTAATAACAGTGGTATTTGCTAACAGGTACACCGTTCCAACCCGGGAAGCCCCTTTGCCGTAAATAGGAAAAACAAATGGAATCCCGTTCGTATTAGACAGCGGGTCCTTGATCACCCGGTCCCATTTCTCCTCGGCATCATTGCTAAGGCCGGTAATTTGACCGATATTGTGTATGGTAAGCGGAACAGAGGTGCCGGTTTTATCCACCTGCAGAAACTTTCCGTTGCTATCCGTAACAATCAGACGGCGGGCATAGCTGTTGGAGCGGTTGTTCAGGAAGTCCTGCTGCATCGAGTTGAATACATTAACTGCTTCCTTAGAGCTAGCCTTAGGTGAGCTGAAGTAGTCTGTAATCAGGGTATTAGTAGAAGAGTTAGTGCTGCAAGTCATCGCCAGCGATGACAGATCAATTAAATCCTGTTCAATAATATGGGATACCAGCTGCAGATTGAATTCGGTCGCCTGGATGGTTGTTTTACGCTGATAATAAGTAATTAATTCATAGCTAAAAAAAGACAACAGCGACGCTATCAGCAGTGCGAATACGGCCATGAGCAGAATAATGCGACTTTTAATGGTGGATTTTCTTACCGTATTTAACACTCCTCTACAAAATGTGAAAACATATAAAGCGTTTTCATATACCATAGCATATTCCTGCGTTCCGATACAGGGGGAGGTACATAAGCTGAATATTTTACATGTTTTAGATAGAAAATTACAGGTTTGAACCGGAGCAGGGAAGAAGAACACAGAAAAGTGAATGAACTTTGTTTGATAATGCATGCCATTCTTGCGAAAAAAGCTATAAACTTTGAACTAAGCTCAGAAGAGCCGATCGTAGTTACACAATCAGAAGAAAAGGGGATATTTAAATGAAACTGAAAAGATTCTATGGCATAACCCTCGCCACAGTATTCTCCATGAGTCTGTTGGCTGGATGTTCTGGTAATAACAACAACGAAGGTGCTGCTGCAACGACAGCTCCAGCAACGGGGAATTCTGCAAACGCTTCCGCTGAACCGAGCCAGGAGCCTGTGACTTTGAAATGGGCCTTGTGGGATTGGGAAGCTACTGCTTACTACAAGCCGCTAATCGATGCCTATAAAGCTGAGCATCCGAATGTAACGATCGAATATGTCGATCTGGGGTCGACGGACTATATGACCATGTTAAGCACACAACTGTCCGGTGGCGCAGATCTGGACGTACTTACAATTAAAGATATTCCGGGCTACTCGAACCTTGTGAAACAGAATCACCTGGAGCCGCTTAAAAGCTTTATGAGTGGCAACGCTATTGATCCTTCGGTATATGGAGGTACTGTAGAACAAATCGAAGTGAACGATGAGGTGTATGCGCTTCCTTTCCGCAGCGATTTCTGGATTCTCTACTACAATAAAGATTTGTTCGACAAAGCAGGCGTGGAATATCCAAGCAATGATATGACATTCGAGCAATATGATGAGTTGGCCAGAAAAATGACTTCCGGCAGCGGTTCTGAAAAAGTGTACGGAGCTCACTACCATACTTGGCGTAGTGCGGTTCAACTGTTCGGTATTCTGGACGGCAAGAACACTGTTGTTGACGGAAACTACGATTTCTTGAAACCAACCTATGAGCGGATCCTGAAAGAACAGGAAGACGGCATCGTAATGGATTACGCCACACTGAAGACTTCAAGCACGCACTATTCTGGCGTATTCTACAATAATTCCGTTGCTACTATGAACATGGGCAGCTGGTTTATCGCTACACAAATTGAGAAAGTGAAGAGTGGCGAGTCCCAATCGGCTAACTGGGGCATTGCGAAATACCCTCATCCGGATGGTGTGGAAGCCGGTACAACCTTGGGTACAATTACATCCCTAGCTGTAAATCAGAAATCCAAACATAAAGAAGCCGCACTTGATTTCATGAAATTCGTGACTGGTGAAGAAGGCGCTAAAGTCATTGCTTCCACCGGAACCATTCCAGCGATTAAGAATGATGAAGTTATCAATTCCATTACTTCCATCGAGGGCTTCCCTACGGATGAGAACAGCAAAGCGGCACTGACTACTGTTAAGACTTATCTGGAAATGCCTATGCATGAAAAGAGCGCAGACATCGAAGTTATTTTGAATGAAGCGCATGACAATATTATGACTAAAAATGCTTCGATTGACGAAGGTTTGGATGATATGAATGCTCGCGTACAGCAGCTCTTGAATAATTAACCTTAAGAGAGCCGGTTCTAAGGGCGGGTGAAAGCCCGCCTTTTATATTAAAAAGTATAGATTTGTGGGGAAAGTTTTAGAAGGTTTGGAGGAGAAAGAATGCAGAACGAAACCATATTGGGTACAAAAAAGATCCCTAAACGTCATTTGTCAAAAGGTGTCCGGGAAAACCTGGTAGCTTACAGCTTCATTGCGCCGAACTTTATCGGATTTGCCCTGTTTACACTGGTACCTATGTTTTTTGCCTTTATCCTTGCTTTTGTGAAATGGGACGGGGCCAATCCAATGAAGTTTATCGGGCTGGACAATTTCACCCGGTTGATCAGAGATACAACATTTCACAAAGCATTATGGAATACCATTGTTTACACTATTGGCGTAGTACCGTTCACCATGATTGTCGCGCTGGCGCTGGCGATTCTGCTTAATCAGAAGATAATGGCCCGCAATTTCATGAGAACCGTATTCTTTTTCCCTTATGTAGCATCCCTGGTAGCCGTTGCTGCCGTATGGAACTTTATCTTCAGTCCTACGATGGGTCCGATCAACAATATCCTGCATACCCTTACCGGTATCCCGCTGGAGGATCTTCCCCGCTGGGCAGCGGATAAACACTGGGCGATGTTCACAGTAATACTGTTTACAGTGTGGAAAAATATGGGTTATTACATGGTTATTTACTTGGCAGGTCTTCAGGGCATCAACCCTGAATTGTATGAGGCTGCTGAACTTGATGGTGCGGGCGCGTGGAGAAGATTCCGCAATGTGACGGTCCCTCAACTGGCGCCTACCTCTTTCTTTGTTCTGATGATTCTAGTCATCAATTCGTTCAAAGTCTACGATATCTTTATCAACCTATTTGCCGGCGCCGATAACCAGTTGAATGATTCTACAAGGGTTATGGTGTATCAAATCTATAATACGGCGTTCCGCTCGCTTGATTACGGATATGCCAGCGCCATGGCCATTGTATTGTTTCTGCTGGTACTTGGCATCACCATCGTCCAGTTCCGCGGCGAGAAGAAATACGGACAATAGGAGGATTCAAAAGATATGGTTGGTAAAAGTAAAGGACTTAGAATCAGCATTATGGTTCTTGTGTATATTTTGTTGTTTGCGACAGTACTGGCGATGCTGGTTCCGTATATATGGATGTTGTCTTCTTCACTCAAGATGAACAAAGATGTGTTTTCCTTCCCAATGCAGTGGATTCCACAGAATCCGCGCTGGGAGAATTTCGCGGATATCTGGACACGGATTCCGCTGGGCCGTTTTATTTACAATACGGCGAAATTATCGATTATCGTAACGATTCTACAACTACTGACTTCCAGCTTTGCTGCGTACGCGTTCTCCAAACTGCATTTCCGGGGAAAAAACATTCTATTCCTTGGATATATTGCAACAATTGCGATCCCTTGGCAGGCTTACATGGTGCCGCAATTTATCCTGATGCGTTACATGGGACTTAACAACACGCATTTGGCAATCATACTGCTGCAGGCATTCTCGGCATTTGGAGTATTTCTGATGCGCCAGTTCTATCAAGGTGTTCCGGATGAATTATGCGAGGCTGCCCGTATTGACGGCTTGAGCGAATATGGAATTTGGGCGCGAATCATGCTGCCGTTGTCCAAGCCAGCATTGTCTACATTGACGATCTTCACCTTTGTCGCTACCTGGAATGACTTCCTAGGGCCAATGATTTATCTGACAGATACGAAACTCAAGACTATCCAAATCGGACTAAGAATGTTCATCTCGCAATATTCCGCCGAATATGGCCTGATTATGGCCGCGAGTGTGGTGTCCATTATTCCGGTTGTAATTGTTTTCCTGGCTCTGCAAAAGTACTTTGTACAAGGTGTTGCAGCATCGGGCATTAAGGGCTAGAACCGTATTTGACCTGGCAGTTGCATGCTTCATAGGCTGCCAGGTTTTTTTATAAGTCAAAGGGATCTGTATAACTCTAGTAATTATTCATTTAACAATAAAATGAATACGCTTTCTTTTATTATTGGCCATCAAAGGAGGAGAAGAGAATGAACAGAAAGCACTTTCGAAAAAGGCTTTTCTCAATAACGATGACTACTGCGCTCGTAGTTGGGATGTTTCCGGCATTCACTCTGCCTGCAGCCTCTGCTGCTACCGTAAATTCTATCTACGCTGCCGCCCATATGGGGGCTACAACAATTGCAGATACAACGCTGCCAGCCAGCATTGATATCGGAGGCCAGAGCACAGCAGTGAACTGGAATATTGGAGCAGATACCTTTGCCGTGCCATACGATGCCGTGACCGTCAGCGGTACAGCAAACGGGGGGCCGGTCGTAGCCAGTGTTGAAGTTATTCCGCCCGCAAGTAATCCGTTGGTTTACTTTGTGGATAGCGGCAGAGGGGGCGATTCCGTAGGCAACGGGCCTACTTCCTCGCCGCTGTACGAAGCGGTCCGCACGCTGAGCGGCAGCGATTTGCTCAACCAGTCACCCGACCAGAAGTATATCAGCGGTACGGCGGACTGGGGATTTGATGATTCCGTAAACAAGGTCAAGAATTCCAAAGACGGGGGACTTACCGATCCAGCCACCGATCCGTCCCTATGGACTGTCGGACTTCGTGCCGACCCTGCCAGCAATCATATCGTGTATAAATTAAAAGCGCTTGAAGCTGGAACCTATACGCTCAGCAGCGGTTTCCATGATTGGTACGGCAGCCGCTCCCGTGTAATACGTCCTCAGATCGAGTATAAGGATGCTAGCGGGGCAACCAAGAACATCTTGTTTGACCAGTTCAACACTAATGTGACTAAACTAATTTCCGGCGAATTCACCATTCCTGGAGACATTGACGTTAGTAGTCCAATGACGTTGACTTACGCCTATGTTGCTGACGAAAAACCTATTTTGAGCTGGTTCGCCGTTGCCAAGGGCGGAATCAAGAAACAGATCGAAGAGGCTACACAGAGCGCAGCTTCTATGGTCAAGGTTCTGCTTGACGGCAACGATATCCAAGCTGACAATGTCAACGGCCTCACATTCAAGGGATTTGGCGTACTAAGCGCTAACAGCACCAGTGCGCTTTTGCTGGACTATAAGTCAGAGTATCCAGAGGCTTATGCAGAAATGCTACAGATCTTGTTCGGTGGAGAACATCCGCTCATGACGCATGTGAAAATCGAGATGGGCAATGACCGCAATAACTCCACGGGACCTGACCCGGCGACTATGCGTACGGCCGATGAAGAGGCAAATGTTACCCGGCATCCCGGCTTCCAGCTTGCCGCAGATGCCAAGGCAGTGAACCCTGATCTTAAAGTGAGCATCCTGAGATGGAGTGCTCCGGCCTGGGCGAATAACAACGACAAAATCTATACCTGGTACAAAAAAACCATTCTGGCCGCTTATCGTGAATACGGTTATATGGCCGATTACGTTAATCCTTATATCAACGAGCACGCTCCAGATTTGGCGTGGACCAAACAGTACGCTGAGAGAGTCAAGACTGACAGCGAAGGCTTCAACAGCACCGAAGAGCGGGAACTGTACAACCGGATCAAGTCTGTGATATCCGATGAAGTCGGGATTGGCAGCTTCGGTGCCAGTATGGTGAGTGATCCTTCTCTGCGGGAAGCTGTGCCGATCGCTGGATACCACTACAACACGGACGACGACAGCGCAGGCAATTTCAAAAAACTTGCAGAACAATATGATATTGAGGTTTGGAACAGCGAGGCGCAGTCTACCTTCAGTAATTCCTCTTTCCGTCCCAACAACAATATGAAAGATCCTACAGTGGCAGGAACCGGCATTGGTGGTGTCGGCAGTCCGCTGGAGATGAGTAACACGATTATTAAAGGATTCGTTAACTCCCGCCGGACACACTTTATTTACCAGCCAGCCATTGGTTCCTTTTATGAAGGCGGACAATATTCCTTCAAGGAATTGGTCAGCATGCGCGATCCGTGGTCGGGATGGATTCATTATGATGCGGGTCTTGTCACTCTGCAGCATTACAGCTGGTTTGCGAATGTAGGCTGGGAGAACGAGGATAATACTGCTGGGATCTGGCGAGCGGTTCCTCAAGCCAGCTCTACAGGTGCGACAGGCACCAATCCGGTCAGCGGCCGCAACGGTTCCCCTAGCTATATAACCCTTGCAGCACCTGATAAAAAAGATTTCTCGACGGTTATCGTGAACGATAGCGAGTATTCCAAAATCTACAAGCTGCAGACAGTCAATATGGCTTATACGGGTAATCCATCCATGGAAGTATGGGAAACCCGTGCCGCTGATGCAGGAGAAGCGTTCAACAGCAATTATATGCAGTATCTCGGTGATGCCACTGCTGATGGCAGCGGGGTGTATACCGTTAAGGTTAAACCGTATTCGACCGTGACTGTGTCTACTTTGAAGAACAAGGACAAAGAAGAATATAATACACCGCTGCCTGTAGAAGGCGAGCGTACCGTACTGGATACTGATGCTACAGGAGCAGGACACAGTACTGGGGACAACATTCTGTACGCTGATGATTTTGACTATTCCAAGCAGACTGTTGTGAAGATTGGTGCAGGCGGTCAATCTGAGGGTACCCAGAGCTATATCGAATCCCGCGGCGGTTCCCAAAGCGTTATCCCGCGTTATACCCATGACCGCAACGGGGCATTTGAGGCCTATCTTCCGGACGGTTCAGACAATTATGTCCTGCGGCAGCAGCTGGACACGGGAACCATGGGGCTTGGCGGCACATGGAACAGCGGAGATCCCGTAACGGCCATCGGCGACAACCGGTGGATGAACTACAAGGCCAGTGTTGATGTATCGTTCGAAACAAACAATACTCAGGGCGGAGCCAATTATGCTGCGATAGGCGCCCGTTATCAGGGAGGTGGCAGTTCCCACTCCATAACCGGTACACCGTATGTGCTGAAATTCTGGTTCGACGGCGGCTGGCAGCTGCTGGTCAACAATAGCGCAGTTGCGAGCGGAAATGCCGCGAACGGTTCCGGCGGCGTGAAGATCGACGGATTCGATACCGCATATGACGCATGGCATAATATTGCCGTTCAGGTTGCAGGTGATAAAGTGACTGCCTATCTGGATGGGGTGAAGCTGGCTTCCTATACCGACCCTACTCCTGAATTGTCCGGCCGGGTAGATCTGGCCAGCGGCTACTATCACGTCCGCTTCGATAATTTGAAGGTGGAGAAGGTTGAGGGCTACACGCCGTATTATTCAGAGCTTCTAGACAATCTTGAAATGTATGACCTGGCTGCGGCTCCGAATCCTAAACTGATATATACCGGGTCGTGGAGCCATATAAATGGAGCGGGCATGTACATTTACCAGCGTTCTCTTTCTACCAGCCAGGCTGTAGACGCTGCAATGGAATATACGTTTGAAGGCACCGGACTGGATATTCTAGGAGCGAATAACGGATCGGCGAAGCTTGAGGTAACGGTGGACGGAAAAGTTATTGCTCTATTGGCTGATACAGTAGCTTCCAAGGAGCTGTACCAGACGTACGCACTCCGCGGGCTTAAATATGGCCAGCACCATGTGCAGATAAAGGTGGTAAGCGGCACCTTGGTTGTCGACGCGGTGGCGGTTGTTTCCGGGGAAGTAACCGGTACTGTAGATACTGCTGCTCTTCAGGCGGCGGTAACAGCCGCGAAAGAAATGAACAAACAGGATGAATATTCGGACAGAGACTGGCAGCTCTTCGTAGATGCACAGAGCGATGCACAGGGAGCACTGGATAATCCTATTTTATACAAATTGGATCAGGAAGGAGTTACTCAGCTTGAAGCACGCCTGATCTCCGCCCAGAACCAGTTGACTACGGGAGATATACGGGAGCTTGTCGCTCCTCAGGATTTGGCTACTTATGCTGGAAAACTGCCGAATCTTCCAGACAAGGTGGAAGCCACTCGGGCAGACGGATCCAAATTGCTGGTATCAGTAAAGTGGAATGTAAATGCAGCCAGCTTCAACAATCCTTATGAACGGGTAGCTGTAACCGGCACTTATGGAAATCTGAAAACAACTTGTTATGTGGAAGTGGTACCGGAGGGGCTCTTATACTTCCTCGATGCTGGTGTATCGGTGGACGGTATCACGCCGCCGTATACGTTAATCAAGGATTTTGTAGGTGACAGCTTGCTTAATAACAAGGCGGATCAGCCTTCGACAGGCAATGGCGTATGGGGGCATACCAGTACTAAGTACCTCCTCAAGGGGCTTGGTGGCGCTGTAGTTCCTTCTGATAAAAGTCAGACAGGTGTTTATGGTTCGGATACAAAAAATAATCCACTTGTATACCTGCTCCCTTTGAACGCAGGCAAATATACGATTACGTCATTCCATCGGGACTGGTGGAACAACACCAACCGCACGATGGATATTACGCTTAGCTATATCGACGCTGAAGGGAAAGAAGTGACCAAACCGGTCCGAACCGGACTCGTCGCAGGTCCTAATGGCGCTATGATTAACTATGACTTCACGCTTCCGGTGAGCGGTACTGTGAAATACTCAATAAACAATACGTATTCAGGCAATCAGGCTGCATTGATCAGCTATGTGGCTGTAGCTAGAGATAAAGCCAGTGTTGCTAATGAGCAGGCTGTAAATGAGGCTAAGAGTATCATAGAAGGTGCGGTATACAGCGTGCAGAAGGAAGTGGCAAACAGCGAAGAAGCTGTCCAGACTTGGCTGCTGCAGACGATAGGCGCTCTGCCCGGTCTCAATGATACCGGAGTTACGATCGGTGAGATTACCTTGTCTTCCTTCCAAGAAGCAACCGATGAGACTAACGGCAGCTTCAGCTTTACGGTATCACTGAGTAAGGGAGAGGCCACAGCGGACAGTTCGGTGAGCGGAACAATCAAGCTGCCGGAACCGGATACTGTTCAGCCTTTGATTACTCTGTTAGGTGATGCAATAGTGAATTTGCACATCGGTTCTGAATATACAGATGCAGGAGCGACTGCTTATGATGACAAGGATGGTGATATTACAGACCGTATAACAACAACAGTTAGCAGTGAAGTATACGGCTTGACTGCTCTCGATACAGCGAAAGCTGATATTTATACCTTCCATTATAATGTCAGCGATACCGCAGGCAATAAGGCTGAAGAAGTGACAAGAAAAGTAGTCGTTGCACTTGATCCGGATGTAATGAAGCCGGTGATTACACTGCTTGGTGAACCGTCCATTCAACTGGAAAATGGCGCAAGCTATATGGATGCCGGAGCGACAGCGGTAGATGACCGTGACGGCGACATTACGGAGCTTATTATAGCAACGATTACGAAGAATGAGGAGAATGTGCTGGCACTGGATACTAAGGCGGCAGGCATCTACACCTATCATTATAATGTGAGTGATGCGGCGGGCAACGCGGCTATCGAAGTGACTAGAACCGTGACAGTGGGCGAAGCAGAGCAACCTCCGGTAGTGACGCCAACACCAACACCAACACCAACACCAACACCGACATCAACACCAACACCGACATCGACGCCGGAACCGGAGCCAACAACAGCAGCAACATATACGCCGGCGCCAACGGAAGCACCAGTGTGGACGGTAGCACCGACACCAGCAGTCACCCCGTCCCCAACGCCAACACCGCTGCCGCAGACCGAAAAGGTTCTTGACCCAAAGGATTTCACGGCACCAGTTGGAGGAGTAATAACGGTTCAGCTTACTGAAGCTACAGAATCCGTACTGCTTCCAGCAGGATTATCAGGAATCATCGGAGAGAACACTCTAAGTCTGGCTTGGAGTAAGGTTGTTATCAATTTGACCCCAGAAGTGCTGAAGAGCATTCAAGAAAAAGCTACTGGAGGTCAAACGGAGGGGGCGCGAATTAAGCTCTCAGCAGTGAAGGTATCCAGAGATGCTGTGGAACAGTTAATCAATAATCGGGCTGTTAATGGTTCCGTACATTTATCTGCGGCAAGTGATGTGATTAACTTCAGCTTGGAGGTTGTTGCTGCCAACGGCACTGCTGTAACGGTAACTGCTTTTGATAAACCGTTGACACTTACGTTCAACGTAGATCCGGATGCCAATATAAGCTTGCTCGGCAGCTACTATATTTCTGCAAATGGTGCGCTTGAATTCATGGGCGGAACGTTGACTAATGGTAAATGGACTGCTGAAATACGGCATTTCAGCCAGTATGCAGTCCTGGAATACGATAAGCTGTTCACAGATGTCAGCAGTAACAGCTGGGCCAGCAATGTGATTAAGACCATGGCTGCGAAGCATATTATTGAAGGCATTTCCAGTACGGAGTTTAATCCGCAAGGGGATGTAACTAGGGCACAATTCGCTGCTATGATTGCACGCGCGCTTGGGCTTAAGGCAGGAAGCCATTCAACATTTGGTGATGTGGATTCCAAAGCCTGGTATGCCGAAGCCGTTGCAGCTGTTAGCGGAACGGGTATCGTGCTCGGACGCAGTGCGGATTCGTTCGCCCCGGATCAGAGCATTACCCGCGAGGAAATGGCTGTGATGATCGTTCGTGCTTATGAATATTTGCAGGGAAGCGAGACCAATGAACCTGCTGTAGGATCGTTCAGTGATTATTCCCGGATTCATGACTGGGCGAAGAACGCAGCAAACATCGCCGAACAGGCGGGACTGATCAAGGGACGCGGCAATAAGCAATTCGCGCCACAAGAGACGATGACCCGTGCCGAAGGTGCGCAAGTTATCTCCAATCTGCTGGGATATTTGTAAGTAGCATTTCAAAGAACCTGGCAGGCTGCATTAAGCGGGCTGCCAGGTTCTTTATAGATTTGGAGAGACGGGGGAGTGCTTAGGAAAACAGCGGCCGGAAGTCCAACTATTCACCGCAGTAGCGATTGCATCTTTTTTGAAAAATCCTTGAATTTGAGTTTTAAAGCTCAGCTTCTTTTACTATATTTTCCGGGTGGAATGCCCGTGATGTTCTTGAAGGTACGGATGAAATTGGCATAATCGTTAAAGCCGGACAGATAGCAGGTATCGGATACGGAGTTCCCGGCGGACAAGAGCTGCTTGGATAACGCAATTTTTTTGAGCAAGACGTAACGGTAGATGGTTCCGCCTGTCTGCTGTTTGAACAGATGGCTGAGATAATATTTATCGACGTTCAGTTCTCCAGCGATTTGCTCCAGTGACAGATTTAGATGCAAGTGGTTGTCGATATAGCTCATGGCTGATTGAATATGTGAGGAAATGATGCTGGGCACGGTAGATCGGGTGCGGCTGTACAGCTCATTGATGAGGACGAGGATCTGAACCAGGTAGGTCAGAGCCAGAACTTCGCTCCCGTACTGCTGATTCTCTAATGTCTCAATCAGGCGGGAAGCAAGGGTTGTATACTCTTCAATCAGCGGTTCATCCATTTGCGCGAGATTATGCTCTCCGGGCTGGCGGTTCTGGAAACAAGCGAGCAGATTTGTAGATGCGGTACAGAAGGGATAGACAAGTGGAGCTTTGAAATGGATTGTCAACCGTTCATAGGGCTCCGGAGATAAATTGATGATTTTATGAATCTCGTGATTGTTGAACAACAGGACATTGCCCCGCTGCAGGGGATAGCTGAACTGATCTACAAAACCGTTCACCTTGCCGCCCAAGAACAGGAAAATTTCATAGTGGTCATGGATGTGGAAATCCCTGGTAGGTGAGATCGGCGAATTTCCGATACCTGCCAGAATATCTCCATCGAACGGCTCATAATACTGGGCATGCTTCATTGGAACTGCCCCTTTCAGATTGATCACAATATACGCAATAAAACATCATTATTCGCAAAGACATTGCAATAATACAACACTAAACTATAGTAGAAGATTACGCAATATAACAAGATTCAGGCGTTAGGCAAGAGAAGTAGCTGTAGCTGATTAGATGCAATTGAAAGGGTGGAATTGTGCATGAATGGGAAGGAACAGCGTAAATACTGGCTGGATACAATGCTGCTGATCGGGGGGCCTGTGCTGAATGCTTTGGCTGAGCGGAAATTAAAGGAACAGTTGCCTACAAAGTTTCATGGTGACCGGAGCCAGTTTGCCCATTTGGAGGCTTTTGCTAGATTGGCATGTGGAATGGCCCCTTGGCTTGAGCTAGAGGGACTTGAGGGTGAGGAAGAACAGCTTAGAGCGCGTTATGCCGGGCTAATGCTGGAAGCCATTGATGCCGCTGTTGATCCGAATTCACCTGACTATATGGAATTCAAGGCTGAAGGCCAACCGCTGGTAGATGCGGCATTCCTGGCACATGCGCTGGTGCGTGCACCAAAGCAGCTTGCCGGCAAGCTGAGTGCGCGGGTCAAAGGCAATGTAATAACAGCGCTGAAGCAGACACGCCGGACAGCGCCAAGCGGCAGCAACTGGCTGCTGTTCAGCGCAATGGTGGAAGCCGCTTTGTATATACTTGGCGATCCTGAATATGACCGGATGCGCGTTGGCTATGCGGTCCATATGTTCATGGATTGGTATAAGGGCGACGGAGTTTACGGGGATGGCAAGGACTTTCACTGGGATTATTACAACAGCTTTGTTATTCAGCCGATGCTGGTGGATGTGGTGGCACTTTTTGAACAGGAGTCGGAGCAATATTCCGCATTGAAACCGCTGATTCAGCAACGGGCACAGCGATACGCTACTGTTCTCGAACGGATCATTGCACCGGATGGAACCTATCCCTTTATCGGGCGTTCGATCGTTTACCGTTTTGGGGCGTTTCAACTGCTGTCGCAGGCGGCGCTGCAGCATTTTTTGGAGGAAGCATTGCCCCCTGCACAGGTACGCTGCGCTTTGACAGCTGTGATTACGCGAATTATGGAATATCCGGGTACGCTTGATGAGTCCGGATGGCTACGTCCGGGGGTATACGGTTATCAGCCGGAGCTTGCGGAGAGCTATATCAATACAGGCAGTCTTTATTTATGCGCCTCCGTATTCCTCCCGCTGGGGCTGCTCCCTTCTGATCCATTCTGGTCAGGGGAAGAGATGAAATGGACTTCACTAAAAATTGCAGCCGGTGAGGATGTTATGAGAGATCATGCCTTGGAATAAAAAGTATTCAGCCATATTAGTGAAGAATAAGATGCTTCGCGGATCTGACTGACCTTTAAGGAGGAAAAAAGGCATGAATAAACAGATGCTTTTGGAAATAGTGCATGAAATGAAGCCAGTCGATCTGAGCTTGTATTATCCAAAGGGGGATGCGGCTGCTTTTTGGAAACTGGCGTTATCATCGGGAGTACTACAGGCAGATATCAGCGAGATCCGCGCGGAGGCGGTAAGGCTGGACGGGCAGTCTATACCTGAAATGTCGTATACGTTATTTTCCATTTATTCGCGTACGGGTTCAAGGCTGGAATATGAACGGGTCTATTTTGAACGGAGAAGAAGGCTGAATACTTATGTATTTCTGGCTTTGCTGGAGCCGGATCATCCGGAAGTACTGGAGAAGCTGGAGGACATCCTCTGGGCTATATGCGATGAGTACACCTGGTGTCTTCCGGCCCACCTCCCAGCGGATCATAATGCAGCTGATATCAACCGGTATATTGATCTGTTTTCTTCCGAGACCGGATTTACTTTAAGTGAAGTTTTACTTTTGCTCGGGGAACGACTTTCGCAGCTTCTGAGATCCCGAATCCACCATGAAGTAGAGCGGAGACTGTTTCGTCCATTTCTTGAAAATGGTCCTTATGATTGGGAGACAGCGCGGCATAATTGGGCAGCGGTCTGTGCGGGATCAATCGGGGCTGCTGCCTTGCTGTCTGTGGAGGACCCAGCCATGCTTTCGGATATTCTGCTGAGGACAGAGCGCGCCATGTTGTATTACCTGGAAGGGTTCGGTGAGGACGGTGCCTGTCTGGAAGGCCTTGGGTACTGGAATTATGGGTTTGGTTATTTCACTTATTATAGCGATCTCCTCTGTTCCAGAAGCGCAGGCAGACTGGACTGGTTCAACCAAGAGAAGGTAGCGCAAATCGCGCGCTTCCAACAAAAATGTTTCATTGACGGAAGTCATGTAGCCAATTTCTCTGATTCAGTGCCTCAGGTGCTAGTACATATGGGATTGTCCCATTATCTGGCGGAAGTCTGTACGGATGTCGAACGCCCCCCATCCGCTTTGCGCGCTCCTTACACTGAAGATCATTGCAGCCGCTTTGCACCGGCTTTCCGCAATCTGATCTGGACCAGGGCTGGCAAGGAGGACGAAGCTTGGCGAGCCGCCAGCTATTATCTCCCTGATGCCGCTTGGCTTGTCTCGCGTCATGTGTCGGAGGCGGGTTCATTCGGATTCGCCGCCAAGGGCGGGCACAATGCTGAACCGCATAACCATAATGATCTGGGACATTTCATTCTGAGCGGCCGGGGAGAGATCTACGCATCCGATCTTGGAAGCGGAGAGTATACTGCTGATTATTTTGGGGCTGGCCGTTACCAGTATGACTGCAATGGATCGCAGGGTCATTCGCTGCCGATCATTGATGGCCAGTATCAGCTGGCCGGTCGGGCGTTCAGCTCCACAGTGCTGCATGCATCGGCGGAGGAGAATGATGAGCTGACACTGGATCTGACACAGGCGTATCAGGTAACAGGACTACAGTCCTTAATCCGTTCGTTCGTCTGGCATAAAGAGGAATGTCCTCGGCTGGAGCTTACAGACACTTACCGGTATGCGGGAATTCCGGCGAGCTGGACGGAGCGGTTTGTCACCTGGCGTGAGCCGAAGCTCCTTCATCCGGGTACCTTGCTGCTGCCGGGGACTACGGCTCGCGGCGTTGAAGTGACATACGATTCGCTGAAAGTTGAGCTGGAGATTACTGTGCATATGTACCGGGATCATTTTGGCATGGAGAAGCTCTGGTATAGTCTGGACTTCCATGTGCTTCAGCTTGGCGCGGTGGGCAAACTGGCATTCACTTTTCAATTTCTATAAAAGATGGGTCTGAGCTTATAAAAAATCCTCTATCAGAGGGTAGAGGCTAATTCGAATAAAGGCGGGATTTAGATGAGTAGATTAGTAAAGCAAGCTTGGGTAGACGAGGCTTGGGGCAAAGCCTTGGAGAAGACTAGAACGAACAGCCGGAGAATCGGTGCAGAATTCCCCCATGCGAGTCAAGGCGGCAAATACGTGCTTGAAGCACCAAACTGGTGGACGGCCGGCTTTTGGCCGGGAATGCTCTGGCAGCTCTATGCTGAGAGTGGTGATGAGGATTTGAAAGCGATTGCTGAGCAGTGTGAGGAACGTCTTGACGAGGTGCTGGATGGTTATGTGAAGCTGGACCATGACCTAGGTTTTATGTGGCTGTTGACGAGTGTTGCGAACTACAAGCTCACGGGCAGAGAAGCATCACGAGTCCGGGCGTTGAAGGCAGCCAACTATCTGGCGGCCCGCTTCAATCTGAAAGGACGCTACATCCGGGCCTGGAATCCATGGAGTGAAGGCGAGGATAACAGCGGGGTAGCCATTATCGATTGCTGTATGAATACCAGCCTGCTTTTTTGGGCTTCCGAAGTAACAGGGGATCCACGTTATCGGCATATCGCTGAGGCGCATATGGATACGGTGCTGGAGCATTTCATCCGGCCGGATGGTTCGGTTTATCACATCGTCAAATTTAACCCGGAATCGGGCGAAGTGGTTGAAAAGCTTGGCGGGCAAGGTCATGCGCCCGAGTCGGCTTGGTCGCGCGGGGCAGCCTGGGCGCTCTACGGACTGTCATTGGCCTATCATCATACGGGCAAGCAGAGTTATCTTAATGCAGCCAAGCAGGTCGCGCATTTCTTCTTGACCCGTCTGCCCGAAGATCACGTTCCACATTGGGATTTCCGTGCTCCCGGTGAAGTTGGCGAGATTCGTGATAGCTCTGCTGGTTCCTGTGCAGCGAGTGGCTTGCTCCTGCTGGCTAGCCAGGTGGACGACTCGGAGGCTCATGTGTATCGGAACGGGGCTATAAGAATTACTGAATCCCTTTATCGGAATTATGGAACTTGGGACAATGCAGAAGAAGAAGGATTGCTGCTTCATGGTACGAGTAACTATCCTGAAGATCGGAATATAGATGTTCCGCTTATCTATGGCGATTTCTTCTATGTCGAAGCGCTAGCCCGGCTAAAAGAAGCCGGACCGTTCTACTGGGAATAGGGGGCATATAATGCAGACTGAAAAGACTTTTACGACTATTGCTAAAAATCCGCTAAAGACCCGGGAGGATCTGGTCTCTGCTCTTGAACAGCTTACAGATCCGCTTCGGCCGCTCTACAGCAGAGGCGGCGCACGGCTGGCAATCGGCGGAACAGGAACCAGCTATTCAGCAGCAACTGCAGAAATGGAAGGTTTCTCCCGGGTATTGTGGGGCTTAGTGCCCCTGCTCATGGGAGGCGGAGAAAACGGGCTTTGGGATACTGTGCTGGATGGCATACGCCACGGCACGGATCCTGCCCATGAAGAATACTGGGGTGAAGTTCAAGATTATGACCAGCGTCTGGTAGAGATGGCGGTCTTCGGTTTCGCCTTAGCCGCCATTCCTGAACAGATCTGGTCACCACTTACCCAGAAGGAACAGGAGCAATTGTACAGCTGGCTGAATCAGATTAATTCCCATCCTTGCTATGACTGCAACTGGCTGTTCTTCAACGTGCTAGTTAATGTCGGATTCCGCAGAATCGGCCGACCCTACGACGCGGAGCAGCTGGAGAACAATCTGAAGCGAATGGATGATTTTTATCTGGGTGATGGCTGGTACAGTGATGGAATTAACGGGCATAGCGATTATTATGTTCCTTTTGCCATCCATTACTATGCGTTACTGTACGCGAAGCTGATGGAACAGGAGGACCCGGAACGTTCACAGGTGTTCAAAGAACGGGCCCGGCTTTTTGCCACCGAATTCTTGGGCTGGTTCGCTCCGGACGGATCTGCCCTTCCTTATGGAAGGAGCTTAACCTACCGCTTTGCCCAGTCTACTTTTTGGAGCGCACTCGTCTATGCAGGCGTTGAAGGATTCCCTATAGGTGTGGTCAAAGGATTAGTACTGCGCAATTTGCGCTGGTGGTTCAGCCAGCCGATCTTTGATGCCGGAGGCGTACTGACGATTGGTTATACCTATCCCAACTTGGTCATGGCGGAGAATTATAACGCTCCCGGTTCCCCCTACTGGGCGTTAAAGACATTCCTGCCATTAGCTCTCAGCGCGGAGCATCCATTCTGGAAGGAAGAAGAACTGCCGCTGCCGGATATTCCTGCAGTTATAGTCCAGAAGCCTGCGCATCTTGTCATTGTCCGCGAACCTGCTTCCGGCCATGTGGCTGCCTTCAACAGTGGTCATCTATATACGAATGAACATACCCACACGTCTGCCAAGTATGAGAAATTCGTATACTCAACAGGCTTCGGGTTCAGCGTACCCCGCTCCGAATGGGGATTGTCTCAAGGGGCATTTGATTCCATGCTCGCTCTAAGTGAGAGCGGGGACAACTTGTATCGGGTCAGACGGCGGAATATGGAGTCAAGAATTGTGGACAATGTGCTGCACTCCGTCTGGAAGCCATGGACTAATGTGGAGGTTCGGACCTGGATCGTTGCTGGGCTGCCTTGGCATATTCGGATCCACCGGATCGAGACCGGACGACCGTTGGACGCCGCAGAGGGCGGCTTCGCGCTTGGTCAGGAAGCGGGGGGGGAACAGCAGATCGGCCTTACAACCGCGGCAGTATCTACAGCATGGGGAATAAGCGGAGTCAAGGGTTTGATCGGCTACGAAAAGGCTGAGCTAATTTGGCCTAATGCCAACACAAACCTGCTTCATCCCCGGACTGTTTTGCCTACACTGACGACTTTCCTTGAGCCTGGAATCCACTGGCTGGCTTCGGCTGTATACGGTGATCCGTCGGGAGATTCTTGCGGTGGTATTCTTGAACAATCACCTGAGTCTATTTTGAAGGTTACTTTTGATAAGGACATCATAAAGGTTCTTACGTCTAGTGAAGCGGAATTTATTATCAGAAGAGAGTGAGAATTACCGCTAACAACATTGTGTTAAAAAGACAAGTAATTGAGTAGAGTATGACTGATTTCTCGTATGAAAAATAAATTTCTGTGGTTGTACAATTTCCCCCGTACAGGCACTTCTAGGCGCACGCCCACATACAATAAGGATGACCATGAACCCGTAAGGCAAACAGATCGGTTTCATTGTACAAGTGCGGGAGGTGTCGCCAAGTTGCCTGGATTCTTAAGCACGATTGCGTTGCTGATCAAAGAACTGACGCTGCTGGTATCATACGTAAGGAATAATGCATTTCCACAACCGCTCTCGGAGCAGGAGGAAAGCCGATACTTAGGGATGATGGCTGAGGGAGATGCCAAGGCCCGCAATTTGTTGATTGAGCATAATTTGCGGCTCGTTGCCCATATAGTGAAAAAATTCGATAATACCGGAGAAGACATGGAGGATTTAATCTCCATCGGCACGATCGGCTTGATTAAAGCTATCGAGAGCTACCGCCCGAACAAAGGGACAAAGCTAGCCACTTTTGCTGCCCGTTGTATTGAGAACGAAATCCTGATGCACCTAAGATCCTTGAAGAAAACTCGTAAAGACGTATCCCTGCACGATCCAATTGGGACTGACAAAGAAGGTAATGAAATTACACTCATTGATATCCTCGGTTCGGAAGCGGATGATGTTATTAAAGAAGTGGATTTGAAGATCGAGAAGAGTAAGATTTATCGCAACCTAGATATTCTGGATGACCGAGAGAAAGAAGTTGTGGTGGGTAGGTTTGGGCTGGATACAGGTGGAGAAGAGAGGACGCAGCGGGAGATTGCCAAGGAGTTGGGGATCTCGCGGAGTTATGTTTCGAGGATAGAGAAAAGGGCGCTTATGAAGCTGTATCATGAGTTTTATAAGGCGAAGCGCTAAATTCGAGATAGTGTGAATTAATTAAAATCGGTAGAAGCCATATGTTTTAAAAGCGACTTTTCTTCGGGAAAGTTGCTTTTTATTATCATTATTGCGTTGGAAAAGTTAATTAAATATATAGTTCATAAGTACAAGAGTTTGATAACTTTCTAGCTATTAGAGGAGTGCTACAATGAGATACAAAGAAATTTATGATCTCCACGTTCAGCTACTACACGTATATGAAAATAATGAGAAGTGTCAAGGTCCATTTCAGACACAAATAAATTATTACAAGAGACAATTTTTCATAGCTGAAGATATTGTTCAACGTATTTTTGTTCTAAATCAGCTCTTAAAAATCCATGAGAAAAGTAGAGCATTTAAAATTAAATGGTGTTCAGAAGAATACTTTAAATGACACAACAGATCAATGAGTAAATGTAGAAAAAGGAATGGAGTATAATTTGTATGGTACATTCGAAAAAAAGACATATGATGGATAGACCCTATATTAAAGAAGTTATTCGTGAACTTAAGCTTCTAGGATATGAGGAAGATGAAGCTAAGATAATTCTTATCAAGTACTATAGACCCTTAAAAAGGAGTTGGGGTTTTGGGCCCAATGCCTACTATTTTGCAAAAGAAGTCGATTCAATTCATAAAGCTGTTAATAAGAGAGTTGATCCTTCTGAAAGTGGTCAGATCTTTATAGGTCATTTGAAAAATCGAATGAAATCAAATCAGAAGGATACGCCTTGATTTGAATGATGGAAGATGGAATATGTATGGAAAAGTTGCTTTTGACTGTATTAGAAAAAGACTAGTAACTCCTTATACTTCCGATAATTAGTCATCCATAGTTAAATTCTCGATCATTCATTTTCTCAATTTCACTGGTGCAATATCCTTTACAATTTGCCCGTATCACAAGAATGGATACAGGTTATTAGAAACATATATATATGAAGTACAATCGTAAATAGTGAAACAACGAGCTTCATTACCAATTGCTCTTAGTTTATTTTTTACATTGGTACATATCACAACCTCAAAAAAATCGACAATACTGGTGAAGACATAGAGGATCTCATCTCTATCGGCATCATCGGCTTGATCAAAGCCATCGAGAGCTATCGCCCGAACAAAGGCACAAAGCTAGCCACTTTTGCCGCTCGTTGTATTGAAAACGAAATCTTAATGCGTCTTCGCTCGTTGAAGAAAACCCGTAAAGACGTATCTCTCCACGATCCGATTGGGACAGACAAGGAAGGTAATGAAATTACGCTTATCGATATCCTCGGCTCGGAAGCCGATGATGTTATTAAAGAAGTGGATCTGAAGATTGAGAAGAGTAAGATTTATCGTAACCTTGATATTTTGGATGATCGGGAGAAAGAAGTTGTGGTTGGGCGGTTTGGACTGGATACTGGTAGAGAAGAGAGGACGTAGAGGGAGATTGCCAAGGAGCTGGGGATCTCACGGAGTTATGTGTCGCGGATTGAGAAGCGGGCGCTGATGAAGCTGTATCATGAGTTTTATAAGGCGAAGCGGTGAGATCTTAGATAATAACTAAAGATTTACTATAGAGTGTTTTAAAAGCGACTTGCCAACCAGGGAGTTGCTTTTTTGTATATTCAAGTAGGGGAGAATAGCTGATTAAAGCATTATTGAAAATTATCTTTTAGTTGCTCAGGAGAGTTTTACTGTGAAATACAAAGAAGTTTATGAGTTCCATATTCAATTGCTATACGTATATGAAAGTAACGAAAAGTATCAAGATCCATATCAGACACAATTTAATTATTTCAAAAGACAATTTTTCTATAGCTGAAGATATAGTTACCTCGTATTTAATATAATTCGACTACCGTATTGTTTATTTGAGTGGAATCATAGTTCAATATTCCCATTATTAAGTGAATTTTTGTGGTTTGGAAAAGTCTTATAGCGAAAATTTATATAAAATGTAAAAATGTTGATTATGATGAAATGAATCTAAAGGGAATTAATTCTTTTAATGAAATATTATTCCTTGTATTCTTAATATTATCATCATAAAATCTGTCTATCTAGATCCATGCTATGGGAAGTAATTGTGTAGTGGTTTTACAGTTAATGGATTTTTTTATGGAAAGAAGTGATGTAACCTGAATTTATAGATTTTATGCTAAACAAGTGCGATGAGTCATGCTGAAGTTTAACATTCGTTATGGAATTAAGTTTTTGACTTGCGTACATCAATTAACTAAAGGAGGAAACAAAATAATAATTTACGCAATTAATATCGAGAGTGTTTCTAAATATTTTATTAACAGTCTTTGGGGTTATATTCCAGAAAGTAGGGTGCTGAGTATAAAAAAATATAAAAATAATGATGACATTACCAGATCTTTGTTAGGAGAAGTAATAATTCGAATATTATTATCTGAATTAAAGGGGGGGGCGTTAATTGAACAAGCAATTTCTAGAAATCTTTTTGGTAAACCATTTTTAGTAGGAGGAGAAAATATTCATTTTAACATTTCTCATTCAGGAAAATGGGTAATATGTGCAATAGATAATTATCCTATTGGTATTGATGTAGAGGAAATTTTGGGAGTCACTGAAAGTGATTGCAAACAACTATTTACAAAAGATGAGAATTATCAATTACTAAATGAAAATATCTCGTTTTACGATTTGTGGACATGTAAGGAAAGTTTTGTGAAGTTAGTAGGTAAGGGATTATCCATACCTTTTAATTCGTTCACTGTTATATTCAATGATGAATATCCATATATTCACTATGATTCAACTATCTACTATTGTAAGCAATATGAATTTGATACTGGTTATAAAATTGCTTGTTGCTCTGTAAGAACAAGGTTTCCAAAAAAAATAATAGTATTAAATGAGAGGAAAATAAATAAAAAAATTAATTGTTCGATGATAACGCAAAGTTAAAAATGTTTATGAATGTCTAATAAAATTATATAAAGGACCAGTGAAGTTCTAATGATAAAATTATTTTGTATTCCCTATGCAGGGGGTTCTTCGGCATCATATGTGAAGTGGAAAAATTCACTAAACGAAGATATTCAGCTTATACCCTTAGAATTAGCAGGTCGAGGGAAACGGATTTCTGAAGGTCACTACATCGATTTCAATCAAATGGTAGATGATATATTTGAATCAATTATAAGCAGTATTCATGATCATACTCCTTTTGCGGTATTTGGACATAGTATGGGCGGTTACATAGCGTATGAATTGTTTGAAAAGCTTAAATCATTTAACTTGAAACATATTTTCTTATCCGGTACTAGGGCACCGCACCTAAGAATAATGAATTACAAATTTAAGTCAGATCAAGAACTAATAAACACCTTAAGAATTATGGGGGGGACTCCGGAAGAAATATTAAACGACCAAGATTTTCTGAAAATACTAATACCGGTTGTACGCTCTGATTTTACAAATATCGCAACTCATTCTTTCTCGAAGATAAAAATATCAGTTTCGGCTACTATTTTACATGGGCTGCATGAAGAATATAATGTCGAGGATGTTTACGCTTGGAATGAGTATTTTAATATTGCTCCTAAGATGTGTTTCTTTGAAGGCGGGCACTTTTTTATTAACCAATTTGAGAGTTCTATAATTGATATTATTAACAAAACGTTAACGTGTTCTGAATTAATATCGATTGAAAAATAAATTGAGGATAGAGCATTTAAACTGTTTAAGTTATAAGAAGCGCTGTTAGGTGTTTCTTATAACTTGTAATTGACTTGACATACTTCAGGGTAACTTTTTATGTGCGATACAAAGTTAAATTGCTTTATATGTAATATTATAGATAATCGAATTTAACTCAACTCACCTATTTTATTTAATACATGTTGAACAAATATCGTATTATCTGTTATTTCAAAAAGATAAAGTGATTTTTCATAATAAGATCTTGCATTGGTTATTTCCTTAATAAGGGAGTAGTTATAGCCAATATGATAGTATAATTCGCCTAATGAGAATGTTGAATAATGCTTAAGGCATATATTTACAGCTGTATGGCATTCTTTAATAGATTTTTCAAACAGTTGAAAACGTGTTAGCGTCACTGCGTAATTGTATAAAATCCTTACCAAGATTTTGTAATTAGATTGAACAGGAAGTTTATAATAATAGTGAAGACCACTTTCAAAATATGCAAGGGCTTCTTCCAGTCGGTACTCTTCGCAATACAATACTCCAATGCTATTTAACATCTGAATATCTTGTTCGGTCATGAACTCTGAATTTATTGAGTTCTTAATACAACTTAAGGCGTGCTCAAAATTATGATCAAGATAATATATACATATTCCCTCATGCCAAGAAAGATATCTTTGATATCTACTATTTTGAAATAAAGGGTTGTTTTTCTCTGATCGGATAAGATCATATAGATTTTGGTACTCGTGTTTATTTGTATACCCCTCAATTAAATCATAAAGGTCGGTAACATAATCGAAACGATCTGTCTGTCCCAAACTAAATAGATGATTAATATCTACACCAAGTCTATCAGCAATAAAATATAACATAGTTGCTTGTGGTTCTAACTCCCCGTTTTCAATTCTGCTTAATTGTGCTTGAGAACAAATTCCTTGGCATAACCTTTTTTGAGAGATTTTTTTTGATTTTCGAATGATTCGAATATTCTCCCCTATGGTTTTTAAATCCATTTTATAGCTTGATGACACGTAAAAAGGCCTCCATCCAAAAATATTCTTATTAGTATATTTTATATTATCCACAAAAGAAAATCAGGGGTAATTTAGAATATTATATGTATTAAAGTAAATTATGGGCGGGTCGTTAGTTTAAAAATTCCTATATAGTAATAAATATACAAATATGATCAGGAGGATAGAAAATGAGAACAAAATGGAGAGCAGCTTTACTTATAATGACTATGGTCTTTATGTTTGGAGTAATGATACCCACAATAACTACCGGAGTAGGTGTTATTAGCACTAATGAACTACCGCTAAAACCCTAGAATCTGCTTGATGGTTTATTTTAAAAACTTATCTGTCTCTAGGGAGATTTTTGATTCGGTAAATAATGTGGTTGTCAATTGTTATATATTAATAAATATTCCGATTAAAACCTTGGGATATAAGGAATATAAGGAGCTGACTGTGTGAACGAAAATAGTTTTACCACAAAAAAGGGACTATGGTCTTTCGCTATCTTAATGATAGGTAGCTTGTTGTCTGGTATTGGAACTCAAATGACACAATTTGCCTTGATTGCTTGGGTGTATGAAAAAACAGGATCCGCACTCAGTGCAGGTATACTTGCGACTGCTTCATATGGCTCTGTAATTGTTGCAAGTATATTTGCAGGTGCATTCGTAGACAAATTCAACCGAAAAAAAATGATTATTTTGACAGATATTATAGCCTCATTAGCCACTGTGCTACTACTAACAATCCATTCATTGGATGTAATGTCTAGTTTCGTATTAATTTTATATGGAATTGTAAGAGGAGTAGTTGGCTCAGTTCAATTCCCAGCTTACATGTCTATTATTACCTTAATGGTTCCTGCCGGACAAAGATCTAGAGCAAATGGAATGTACCAAACTGCTTCAAGTTTGTCTACAACACTTTCGCCTGCTCTGGCAGGTATGTTACTTGGATTTATCGGAATTGAGCAGATTTTCCTTATAGATATTTTTACGTTTTTGTTTATTATCTGCACGATTATTTTTATTAAGATTCCTGAGTCTCAAAAAACAACAGAACAAAATGAAAGAACAATATTGTCAGATACTATAGATGGATTTCGTTATTTGTTTGCAAGAATGAGTTTGCTTGGTTTTGTACTCGTTTTGACATTCTATAATATTGCATTTGGTGCATATGAAGGATTGTACCGTCCAATGCTACTTGCTTTTTCAGATAACAGTGTAAAAATTGCTGGTTGGGCACTCATGGGTTATGGAATCGGTAACGTAGTGTCTGGAGTATTTATGACCATTTGGAAAGGACCAAAAAATCGTGTGCCACTTACTCTACTAGCATGGGCTATTTCTGGATTATTTGGGTTTGTTGTAGGCGGATGGGGGCGTTCTCTACCAGTTTGGATTATCTCCGGTTTTTTACAAGGTGTGTTTAATAATATTGCTGTGGTTCTTACTGTAGGAATATGGCAATCAAAGGTTGAACCAGCATTTCAAGGACGTGTATTCGGTATTATGAAGTTGGTGGCACAAGTAACTATTCCTGTTGCAGTATTTGTAATGACATTTATATCGGATAAAGTTGCTATCCCAGGTTTTAAAGAAGGGGGGATTTTATCTAACCTCTTTGGTGAATATGTTGGTAATGGTCCAGGAGCAGGTATGTCATTCGTACTCATCGTGAGTGGTTTACTGTTTGGTGTGATTAGTCCATTAATCATGTTCGTCTTTCCTTCACTCCGCAATGCTGATAAGTCAGAAGACTCCTCTGTCAATTTAGCAAAAACTGTTTTGAAGGGATGACTACAAAAATCAAAGTAATATAAATATAAAAAACCACTTCTGTGAGAAGGAGAACGATGGTGAAAATTAAAGAGATTCTTGATTTAGAGCATGATGAAGTAAAAGGGTTAGAAAAATTAAGAGATGTACAAGACCTTCGTTTAATAGCGCCTACCAGAAGAGCTCCCATTATTAATCATCAATTACTAGAAGACAACGGTAAAGTAAACTTTGAAATCCCCAAAAATACAATAAAGAATATAGAAAAATATTCTCAAGAATTAAATATTGAAGCTAAGTTCATTTTTTTAAGCGCTTGGATGATATTGCTTTATAGATATTCAGGAGAAAGAAAATTTATAGTGGGATGTGGTATGGAAGAAAAGAATGATGATCACGTTTCTCTACCGTTATTAATAGAAGTAGAGAAAGTTATGACCGGGAATCAAATGGTAGAGATGTTGTATGAGCATTTTAATAAAAAGCCAAATATCTCTTCTCAATTATACAAAAATCAGGAACAATTTGAAAAAATAAAATTTCAGGCTGGTTTCTTCTGGGGGAAACCTAACAATACGCTTGAAAAGCGAATCGCTTCTATTGAAGAAATATTGTATCAGATTGAAATGCCCATTGAACTAAATATATTTTTCTCAAATACAGAACAATTTGAGGGATGTATAAATTATAAGTGTAGTCAATTCGAGGAAATTATTTTTCAGCGTATGGTCAAAAATTATTTAGATTTATTAGAACAGTTAGTACGCAATCCTGTCACGCCTGTATCAGAACTGAAATACATAAACCGCGAAGAACTAGACCAGATATTGGTGCAATGGAACGAAACAAAAACCAGCTATCCAGCAGAGTGTACTATTGCAGAATTATTTGAGGAGCAAGTTAAGAGAGATCCAGAAGCAACTGCTGTAGTTTTCGAAGGAAATGTACTGTCGTATGCGGAGCTAAATGAACGAGCGAACCAAGCAGCTGCCTATCTGCGGAAGCAAGGAGTTAGTGAAGGGGACCTTGTAGGCATTAGCATGGAACGGTCAGCAGAACTTATAGTTGGACTATTGGCTGTTCTTAAGGCCGGTGGAGCTTATGTGCCACTAGATCCAAGTTATCCTAAGGAACGTCTTAATTTAATGATAGAAGATACTGAGTTATCTATTATATTAACTCAAGAGTACTTGCGCGAAGAACTTTGGCTTCACGAAGATCATTTGCAATTAATCATATTTAATTCATCAACGGAAGAATTCGCAGCTGAAAACAAAGAAAATTTAGCTCCTATGAGTTCATCGGATAGTTTAGCCTATGTAGTGTTTACATCTGGTTCGACAGGTAAACCCAAAGGTGTGGCCGTGCCTCAAAGAGGGGTGGTGCGGTTAGTAAAAGAAACGAATTATGTAACATTTGGACCGGATGAAGTGATGATGCTGTTGGCTCCGGTAGCGTTTGATGCTTCTACTTTGGAGATTTGGGGAGCCTTGTTAAATGGAGGAAAGCTGGCAGTTTTTCCAGCGCATCGACCTTCATTAGAGGAGATTGGAAGGTTTGTCGAACAAGAGGGGATTACCAGCTTATGGTTGACGGCAGGATTGTTTCATCAAATGGTGGACTATCAGCTACCGGCTTTAAGCAAGGTGAGGCAGCTTCTTACTGGGGGAGATATTCTTTCGGTAGCTCATGTGCAACAGGTCTTGGAAACACATTCTCAAATCACCTTGATTAATGGCTATGGTCCGACAGAAAATACTACGTTTACAACATGCTATCCAATGCAACATGGTACTGAGTTAGGAGAAAATGTACCAATTGGGCGGCCTATTTCCAATACACAGGTTTATGTTTTAGATGAAGCAGGCCAACCGGTTCCAATAGGGGTGCCAGGAGAGTTGTATACAGGTGGCGACGGATTAGCCAGAGAGTATGTGGGGAGACAAGAGCTTACGGAGGAGAAATTTGTAAGTAATCCATTTGTACCTGATGAGCGGCTGTACCGTACCGGGGACAAAGTTAGGTGGAGAGAAGATGGATTACTTGAATTTTTAGGACGAATAGACCAGCAAATAAAGATACGTGGCTATCGTATTGAACCAGGAGAGGTAGAAGCTGCGCTGGTTTCTCACCCGACAGTACAACAAGCTACAGTGGTAGCATTCGAAGTTACGCCTGGAGATAAGCAGCTTGTAGGGTATGTAGTCTTGGAGGGAAATACAGAAATAACGATGTTGGAATTGCGTAGGGATATTTCTGCCGCTCTGCCGGAATACATGGTTCCTGGTGTAATTGTGAAAGTGGACAGCATCCCATTGACACCTAATGGAAAAGTGGATCGAAGAGCTCTGCCGGAACCGGATTATGTTTCTGAGGTTGAAGAATATATTGCCCCAAACACGGACACTGAAGGAAAGTTAGCTGGAATTTGGGAACTGCTTCTACGTTCAGAGTGTATCGGGCGTAATGATCATTTTTTCCATAGAGGAGGACATTCGCTTCTAGCTACTCAGTTAGTATCTCATATCAGGGAGTCATTCTCAGTAGAGGTGAGTGTGGCTCAAATATTTAAAACGCCCATACTGAAGGACCTTGCAGTGGAGATTGATCAGGCAACCGGTGATAATATCTTGCCTCCAATTGTACCACGTCAAGTGAAAGGGGATGTGCCGTTATCTTATGCACAGCAACGTTTATGGTTTTTACAGCAGTTGGAGCCGGAGAGTCCACTTTATAATGTTCCTTTAACCTATGAAGTTACAGGTAAAATAAAGGAATCTTTACTGGAACAAGCTTTGAATGAAATGATCCGGAGGCATGAATCTTTACGGACCATCTTTCCGATGGGAGGACATGAACCTCTACAGCGGATTTTGCCTGAAGTAGAAGTAATAATTGAAAAGATAAACTGGATTGATCAAACCCACACTGGTAATAGCGAGTTATATGAAACAGAGGTGTTACAAAGGATAAATGAACAAGCTAAGACTCCTTTTGATCTTTCTGTTGCCCCCCTACTTCGTGTAACACATTACCGGCTGGAGGAAGAGCGATCTTATATTTTTTTAAACATTCATCATATGATTATTGATGGATGGTCTATGGGGGTTTTTCTTGAAGAATGGCTCGGTTTGTATGATTCTCTTTGTAATAATGAGATGTCTGAAATATTAGGTAAACGTCTTCAATATACAGATTATAGTGAATGGCAACGGAATTGGCTGCAACCGGATGAAATGAAAAAGCAAGCTGATTATTGGAAGTTGAAGCTTGAAGGGATACCATCGTATTTGGAATTTCCTACAGACTTTCCTACGCCTCTAACTCGAAGCATACGAGGTGAAAATAAATCATTTTCTCTTTCTTCTCAACTAAGTGAAGATTTAAAGAGGTTTTCCAAACAAGAAGGGGTCACGCTATATATGGCCCTACTCTCAATTTGGTCGGTCTTACTATATCGGTATTCAGGACAAGATGATCTGGTAGTTGGTTCTCCTATTGCGAATCGGACACAAAAAGAGACTGATAATATAATTGGTTTCTTTGTTAACACATTGGCTTTACGAATAAACGGAATGAAAGAACTAAGTTTCAGAAAATTATTAGGCCAAGTAAAGGAAACTACTTTAGAGGCATATTTGTATCAAGACATTCCTTTTGACAAGGTAGTAGAGATTGTAGAGATGGATCGCAATCCAGCTTATGCACCACTTTTCCAAGTGATGTTTGTGCTTCAAACTGATTATGCAGAAAAGATGGAGAGTAAGGAGTTACACCTCCGTCCAATTGCGACTGGAACAGGAACCTCCAAATTCTCCTTGACTATGGAAATGATATCAACAGAGCAAGGTATCACTGGGACACTGGAATATTGTACGGATTTATACAAACAATCAAGCATAGAACGAATGCTGGGACACTTTGAAAGTTTAATTGAAAATTGCCTGAGGAAACCAGACGTGCCGGTATCAGAATTAAAGTACATAAATAACGAAGAACTAGACCAGATATTGGTGCAATGGAACGAAACAAAAACCAGCTATCCAGCAGAGTGTACTATTGCAGAATTATTTGAGGAGCAAGTTAAGAGAGATCCAGAAGCAACGGCTGTAGTTTTCGAAGGAAATGTACTGTCGTATGTGGAGCTAAACGAACGAGCGAACCAAGCAGCTGCCTATCTGCGGAAGCAAGGAGTTAGTGAAGGGGACCTTGTAGGCATTAGCATGGAACGGTCAGCAGAACTTATAGTTGGACTATTGGCTGTTCTTAAGGCCGGTGGAGCTTATGTGCCACTAGATCCAAGTTATCCTAAGGAACGTCTTAATTTAATGATAGAAGATACTGAGTTATCTATTATATTAACTCAAGAGCACTTGCGCGAAGAACTTTGGCTTCACGAAGATCATTTGCAATTAATCATATTTAATTCATCAACGGAAGAATTCGCAGCTGAAAACAAAGAAAATTTAGCTCCTATGAGTTCATCGGATAGTTTAGCCTATGTAGTGTTTACATCTGGTTCGACAGGTAAACCCAAAGGTGTGGCCGTGCCTCAAAGAGGGGTGGTGCGGTTAGTAAAAGAAACGAATTATGCAACATTTGGACCGGATGAAGTGATGATGCTGTTGGCTCCGGTAGCGTTTGATGCTTCTACTTTGGAGATTTGGGGAGCCTTGTTAAATGGAGGAAAGCTGGCAGTTTTTCCAGCGCATCGACCTTCATTAGAGGAGATTGGAAGGTTTGTCGAACAAGAGGGGATTACCAGCTTATGGTTGACGACAGGATTGTTCCATCAAATGGTGGACTATCAGCTACCGGCTTTAAGCAAGGTGAGGCAGCTTCTCACTGGGGGAGATATTCTTTCGGTAGCTCATGTGCAACAGGTTTTGGATGCTTATCCCCAAATCATATTGGTACATGCCTATGGTCCGACAGAAAATACTACGTTTACAACATGTTATCCAATGCAACATGGCACTCATCTGGGAGAAAATGTATCGATCGGGCGGCCTATTTCCAATACACAGGTTTATGTTTTAGATGAAGCAGGCCAACCGGTTCCAATAGGGGTGCCAGGAGAGTTGTATACAGGTGGCGACGGATTAGCCAGAGAGTATGTGGGGAGACAAGAGCTTACGGAGGAGAAATTTGTAAGTAATCCATTTGTACCTGATGAGCGGCTGTACCGTACCGGGGACAAAGTTAGGTGGAGAGAAGATGGATTACTTGAATTTTTAGGACGAATAGACCAGCAAATAAAGATACGTGGCTATCGTATTGAACCAGGAGAGGTAGAAGCTGCGCTGGTTTCTCACCCGACAGTACAACAAGCTACAGTGGTAGCATTCGAAGTTACGCCTGGAGATAAGCAGCTTGTAGGGTATGTAGTCTTGGAGGGAAATACAGAAATAACGATGTTGGAATTGCGTAGGGATATTTCTGCCGCTCTGCCGGAATACATGGTTCCTGGTGTAATTGTGAAAGTGGACAGCATCCCATTGACACCTAATGGAAAAGTGGATCGAAGAGCTCTGCCGGAACCGGATTATGTTTCTGAGGTTGAAGAATATATTGCCCCAAACACGGACACTGAAGGAAAGTTAGCTGGAATTTGGGAACTGCTTCTACGTTCAGAGTGTATCGGGCGTAATGATCATTTTTTCCATAGAGGAGGACATTCGCTTCTAGCTACTCAGTTAGTATCGCATATTAGGGAGTCATTCTCAGTAGAGGTGAGTGTGGCTCAAATATTTAAAACGTCCATACTGAAGGACCTTGCAGTGGAGATTGATCAGGCAACCGGTGATAATATCTTGCCTCCAATTGTACCACGTCAAGTGAAGGGGGATGTGCCGTTATCTTATGCACAACAACGTTTATGGTTTTTACAGCAGTTGGAGCCGGAGAGTCCTGCTTATAATTGCCCTTTTATTTACAAGATTAAGGGTGATTTGCAATATGAGCTATTAGAACTAGCATTAAATGAGATGATTCACCGACATGAATCTTTACGGACATATTATCCTATAGTTGGTCAGGAACCTGCTCAACGAGTACTTCCTTCAATGCCCCTTCTGATTCAAAAAATTGATTTTACTGAAGTTTCTAAAAACGAAAGAGAGGGTTCCGCACTGTCTTGGGCACAGGAGCAAGCGCGTATACCCTTTAATCTGGAGAATCCCCCTCTTCTTAGAGCGGCTCTCATTAAACTAGAGGATAACTTGAATTGGTTTATATTAGTGAAGCACCACATTATAACAGATGGCTGGTCCATGCAAATTTTCACAAAGCAATTAAAAATATTTTATGAACAGCTTATACAAAAGCAAGGAATTAAGTTTACTGAACCCGTTATTCAATATTCTGATTTTAGTGAGTGGCAAAATCGTTGCTTTCATGAAAAACGGTTTGCTGGGCAAAAAATGTATTGGGAAAATAAACTGAGAAATGTAGCAGACAAACTAGAACTTCCTTTAGATTATAAAAGGCCTGCTATTCAAAATTTTTCAGGCTCACAATGTAAGTTCTCAATACCGAAGCCTTTGGTTAATTTACTGCAAGGATTGTGCAAGGAAACAGATACTACTCTATTTATGGCGCTATTAACAGCTTGGTACGCAGTAATGTATCGGTACTCAGGTCAAGAAGACATAGTCATTGGTGCCCCAATTGCTAATCGAAACCGAAGTGACTTAGAAGAGGTTCTTGGATTCTTTGTTAATACATTACCTCTAAGGTTAAATGTTACTAGAGAAGGAACATTCCGTAGCTTGCTTCTTCAAGTACGGGAAATAACTCTAGAAGCTTATGCAAATCAGGATATTCCTTTTGAACACATTATTGAGGCAATAGGAATAGAACGTAACATGAGCTATAATCCTTTGTTTCAAGTTATGTTTGTTCTTCAATCAGAAGAAGTGAGATCTTGGACGGTCGGAAATACAGATTGGGTCCAAGAAGATATAGACAATCAAACTGCAAAATTTGATCTTAACTTAGAAATAATATCGACTAGTACGGGATTAGAAGGCAGACTTGTCTATAATACGAATTTGTATGATTTTAAGACTGTGTCCAGAATGACAGAACATTTTCAAATGCTTTTATCAGGAGCAGTTATGTCACCGGACATTTGTGTTTCGACTCTTCCCTTATTGACAGAGTGGGAACAAAAAAAATTGCTTTTGTTAAACTCTACAGAACGAAATTATCCGCTTGATCTCTGCCTAGCAGACTTGATAGAGCGACAAGTTGCCAAAACGCCTGATCAAATTGCAGTGATTAACCATAACAACAACTTGACATTTCATGAACTTAATGTAGAAGCTAATAAATTGGCTCACCGTTTGCAACAAATGGGTGCATCATCAAACACTCTTATTGGCTTATACATGGAACGCTCGTTAGAAATGGTAATTGCAATGTTAGCGATCGTCAAATCAGGAGCAGCTTATGTACCAATTGACCCTACATATCCATCAGAAAGAGTCGAGAATATTCTGAAAGATGCAGCGATAAAAATTCTTCTAACAGATAGAAAAGTTATAGGAGATATGAAATATAATATAAATCTTATCTTATATTTAGATGAGGAGAGAATGATACCTCATGAGGGGCAAGAGGCAAATCCTATGAGAGAATCCGGATCTGATCGTCTGGCTTATGTAATGTACACATCAGGAACAACTGGTCAGCCTAAAGGAGTAATGATAAGTCACCGAGCTATATGTAACAGGTTGCACTGGATGAAAGAAGAATATAGTGTCAGTGAAACAGATACTATATTTCACAAAACGCCAATTAGTTTTGATGTGTCTGTATGGGAGGTTTTTCTTCCTTTGATGACAGGGGCTAAACTTATTATCTCAACACCTGGGGGACATAAAGACACCCAATATATGGTTCGAATGATTCTTTTGCATCGTGTAACCATGATTCATTTTATTCCTTCTATGCTTCAACTTATGTTAGATGAGGCTGATTTTTCTAATTGCACTTCATTAAAATTTGTGTTCAGTGGAGGCGAGACTTTGCCTTATGAACTGCTAGAAAGATTACTAGAGAAACTACCTGCTGAGATTCATAATCGATATGGTCCAACTGAAATTTCTATTAATGCAACTTACTGGCCTTCTGAGCGCAACAAAAATAAGATAGTTAAAATAGGTAAGCCGTTGGCAAATACGCAAGTTTATGTGCTGGATGCAAACCGAGAAATGGTCCCTATAGGAGTTCCGGGAGAATTATTTGTTGGGGGTACCTCGTTGGCAGAAGGATATTTGCACCGACAAGATTTAACTGATGAAAAGTTCATATTCCATACCTTTTCTAAGGATCGCAAAGCTAAGTTATATCGAACCGGAGACTGGGTTCGGTGTCTATCAGATGGAAACCTCGAATTTCTGGGGCGAATGGATCAGCAAGTGAAAATCAGAGGATTCAGAATAGAATTAGGTGAAATTGAGAAGACGCTAGGACTTCATTCAAGTGTTCGGGATGCGGTAGTTATTGTGAAAGAGCATCACCCTCATAACAATAGACTAATTGCCTTTGTCACGGCACATAGTCAAGAAGACATAGTTCCTTCCAGGCTCATGCAATATTTAGAACGCAGGCTACCAGAGTATATGCTGCCTGTAATAGTTCAGATTGATAAAATCCCACTTATGTCAAGCGGAAAGGTTGACCGCAAGGCATTGGAACAAATGGATGTGAAATTTCTAGAACGACAGTCAGTACGTGTAGAGCCAAGAACAGAATCCGAACGAACAGTGGCAAGACTCGTCGAAGAAATAATGGGCTTCGAAGATATCGGTATAGAGGATAATCTGTTTGAGCTGGGAGCAAACTCATTAAGCTTGGCACGTATGGCTATTCTTATACGGGAAACATTTGATATAGAATTCCCTACTAGGCTTTTGTTTGATAAGCCGACAGTCAAGCAATTGGCCTATCAAATTGACACCAAGATTTCATCTAAGTTGAATTCGAACAACCTGACTATCGACGTTGATCATCTCTCTGAAAACGAAATGGATACATTGTTATTATCTTTAATAGAAGAAGGTTGGGAATAATGAATACTAATTTGATACATTTGTCTAGCGAAGAGAAACGTGAACTACTCAGAAAAAAACTGCAAAAAAAAGAACATGAGCTTTCGGATGACTCGTGCGCCCCTCTCTCTAGCCAGCAGCAAGGATTGTTATTTATTTCAAAACTATACCCAGATCATACTCAATACCACATGCCTTATGTTCTTCAATTGTTAGGAACGCTAGATCTGGATGCATTGGAGAAAAGTATTAATGAAATTATTCGGAGGCATGCAACGCTCCGAACTGTGTTTGTAACTAATCAGTTTGGGGTCGAAGAGCAGCAGATACTGCCTTTTACACCGATGAAACTTCCTTTTTTAAACTGTAGCTTGGAAGAAAACACTCGTGAGGAAATAATTCCGAGAATTGTTGAATCTGAGTATTCAAGGAAGTTTGATCTTAGCAAGGGTCCATTAGCACGATTCAATCTAGTGAAATTCGCTGAGGAAGAGTATGTGCTAATATTTTTGGTACATCATATTGTATTTGACGGAGTATCAATGGACAAGTTTTTGGAAGAGATGAGACAACACTATGAGATGTTTGTGAATTCTGAGGATTCTCTTCTGCCGGAACTTTCTTATACGTATACAGCATTTGCCCGAGACAGCCACTCATTTTCAAAAAAAACAGAAATTGATAAACAATTAGAATTTTGGAAAAGCAGACTCTCCGGGGACCTTCCAATTCTTGATTTACCGATAGATAATAAACGTCCACTTATCGTTTCAGGCAAAGGAGCTACATTAGAATTCCCTATTCCCGATGATGTAATGCACAGCATAAGAAGGTTTGGCCAGTTACAAGGGGCCACTCTATTTATGTCACTTCTTAGCACCTTTTATATCCTGTTACATCGTTATACCCAGCAAGAAGATATTTTAGTAGGTACTCCGGTTTCTTGTAGAGATAGCTCTGAACTCATGCCTTTAATTGGTTTGCTAATTAACTCTGTTGTACTCCGAGCAGATTTGTCGGGGGATCCCACATTTACAGAAGTTCTTCAGCGTGTAAAGAATGTGGCTCTTGATGCGTTCTCTAATCAAGAAGTTTCATTCTCAGAGGTTGTGCGAGCTGTTAAGCCTGATCGTAGCCATGGACGATCTCCTTTGTTTCAAGTTATGTTCACTACAGAACATAGTTCAGACAAAGATTGGGTTATGGCGGGTGTAAAAGGGAAACTCATGATGGAACATCAGGGAACATCTAAATATGATATGACCTTTGTTGTTCGGGAAAGTCTCAAGGGGGCTAGCATAGTTATTGAATACAGTACGGACTTGTTTAATAAAGAAACAATTAAGCGGATGGCCACACATTATGTGGAACTACTGCGTGAAGCGGCAAAACGTCCAAACATTTCGTTCTCTCGTTTTAACATCCTTCCTGATGAGGAACGGGAAAAATTACTTTTATGGAACAAAACAGAGGTCCCAATTTCAAAAACACACACTGTTCTTCATTGTTTTGAACAGATAGCACAAGAAATTCCATTTCAAATTGCAGCTGTAGATCAATATTCATCTATAACTTATAGAGAATTGAATAAAGCTGCGGACTTATTGGCACATCGATTACGACTATTGCAGGAGAGTGCAGGCGGAGTAATAGCAATTTGCATGAACAGAAGTATCTCAATACTTGTAGCTATGCTGGGGGTCTGGAAGGCGGGTGCTGCATACCTTCCTTTAGATCCTGGCCACCCACCAGATAGACTTGAATATATGTTGAAAGATGCAAGGGTGGCAGTAGTTATTACGGAGGATGAGTTAAAAGAGAGGTTACCTGTTAGCTCAAAAGTTCTATGCCTCGGTGAGTTATTGAAAAGTGAAAATGTGACCTCTGAAATGGTATCTCTTGAAAATCCCGTTAATGAGCTTGGGTATGTTATTTATACTTCAGGATCAACGGGAACTCCTAAGGGGGTTGGGGTTACCCACTCCAATTTAATGAATTTAATTGATTGGCATATTAAAACATACAGTTTGTCCCAAGAAGATCGAACCTCACAGCTGGCAGGAGTCAGTTTTGATGCTGCTGTATGGGAAATATGGCCAACGCTTTTGGTAGGTGGGACAATTTATCTGGCTGATGAAGAAACTCGTTTGTCTCCTCAGAGACTTCAGCAATGGTTGATAGAAAACCATATTAATATCAGCTTTGTACCAACACCATTGGCGGAAGTATTGCTTACTTTTACATGGCCTAAGTCGACACATTTAAGGGCAATGCTTACGGGAGGAGACAAGCTTCATCGGTTTCCGGACATCAGTTTACCTTTTCAATTAGTTAATCATTATGGCCCCACTGAAACAACAGTTGTAGCTACTTATGGTGTAGTTCCAAAAGGAATTCATGATGGTTCTCCGGTTATTGGTCGGCCAATTGCAAATACTCATGTATATATTCTTGATGCGAATCAACAAAAAATGCCAATTGGTGTGCCAGGAGAGCTCTATATAGGTGGTTTAGGTGTATCTCAGGGCTATATTTTTCGTTCTGATTTAATGGAAAATAATTTTGTGGAAGTTGAGGTTCATTCAGGACAGTGGGAAAGACTGTATCGTACTGGGGATATTGCAAGGATTTTAGCTGATGGCAATATAGAGTATCTATCTAGAAAAGATAATCAAGTGAAAATTAGAGGATTGCGCATCGAGTTAGGGGAGATCGAGACGCTACTAGCGGCGCATTCAGGAGTAAAAGAAGCGGTGGTAGTAACAAGGGGAACTTTACCAGGAGAATCCAAAATTATCGCATATGTAACAGTAGATCAACAATTAGAGATAAAGGAACCTGAGCTTATTAGAGCACTCAAAAAAAAATTGCCTGATTACATGGTTCCAGTACGAATTATCTGTATGACAAAATTTCCAGTTACTCGAAATGGAAAAGTAGATCGCTTAGCTTTACCTGAGGTTCTGGATTACGCAAGCTCCCATGAGTTTATGGCTCCTCAAAACAAGCTAGAGAAATACATAGCGGACGTTTGGATGCAAGTATTAGGAAAAGAAAAAATAAGTAGTACGGACAACTTTTTTGATATTGGTGGACATTCTCTATTGTTGGCCCGTGTTCATGAATTATTACAAAAAGGCATGAATACAAATATTCAATTAATTGAACTTTTTCAGTACACCACAGTTCAGCAAATTGCTCAACGTTTAACGAGTGAGCATGCTCTCGAATCCTCTATAAGCATCCATAGTGGACAAGAACAGAAGGGGATTAATGATTCAAATGCTTCGCCAGGAAATGATGATCAGAAGTTGATAAAGGAAGATATTGCTGTTATCGGTTTAGCTTGCCGTGTTCCTGGAGCGCAAGAAGCAGAGCAATTTTGGAATAATCTAAAGGATGGAATTGATTCTATTCGTTGGTTTAGTGAGGCGGAACTGATTGAAGCCGGTGCTGATGTATCCAATGTAAGCCGTACCAACTATGTTGCAGCTAGAGGATATTTAGAGGGGGCAGATCAATTTGATGCTGGATTTTTCCATGTTTCACCTCGTGAAGCGGAAGTAATGGATCCTCAGCATAGGATTTTTCTGGAGAATACATGGGAGGCATTAGAACATGCTGGGTATGATCCTGTTAGATTTGAAGGGAAAATTGGCATATACGCAGGGACTGCATTCAACACGTATCTACTCAATAATCTTTTGCCAAATCGTCAGTACGTAGATATGGTGGGGATGTACAGCATTTTTATGAACAATGATAAGGACTCCTTAGCTACCCGTACAGCCTATAAATTGAACCTGAGAGGGCCTGCTGTCACCATTCAAACAGCTTGTTCCACCTCACTTGTGGCAATTCACATGGCTTGTCAGGGTTTGTTTATGAACGATTGTGAGATTGCGTTAGCTGGTGGAGTTACAGTTCGCTCTCCTCTAATGGATGGGTATCTCTATAGGGAAGGCGAAATTAGCTCTCCAGTTGGGCAATGTCGAACTTTCGATGATGAAGCGCTCGGAACTATTGGGGGAATGGGGAGTGGAGTCGTAGTTCTAAAGCGGTTGTCTCAAGCTTTGAAAGACGGTGATACGATTTATTCAGTCATTAAAGGCTCAGCTATTAATAACGATGGTTCGAAGAAAATTGGATTTACTGCCCCGAGTGTTGAGGGTCAGGCTAATGTAATTAGTGAAGCTTTGCATAGGGCACAAGTGTCACCGGAGAGCATATCTTATATTGAAGCTCATGGAACTGGAACGCCGCTAGGAGATCCTATTGAAGTTAGTGCTCTATCAAAAGCTTTCCGAAATAATGGAGCACAAAAAAATGAATACTGCGCCTTGGGATCAGTCAAATCCAATATAGGACATTTGGATGCAGCGGCAGGGGTCATTGGTTTTATTAAAACGGTGTTATCCCTTAAGAATCGTCAACTCCCACCAACTTTACATTTTAAAACACCAAATCATAAAATTGATTTTACCCATAGCCCCTTTTATGTTAACAGCAATTTGCAGAATTGGAATGGTCCGGTTCCGCTTCGAGCAGGGGTAAGTGCTTTAGGCGTAGGGGGAACGAATGCACATGTTATTTTAGAGCAGGCACCATTTACTAAAGGATCAACATCTATTATGGCACAGCACTTAATTATATTATCTGCAAGAACGTTCAAAGCACTGGAGAATATGTCGTTTCGTTTAGCTCAATGGTTAGAAGGGAAAACAAACGAAGAGTTAGCAAATGCTGCTTACACACTTCAGGTTGGCAGATCTGAGTTTCCATGCCGTAGAGTCCTGTTGACTAGTGATATTAATAATGCAGTAGAACAATTAAGAAACTACTCTAATGGTGGGGAACAGCCCAAAGAGGTGAAAACTTCCCCTTCAGTGATATTCACTTTATCTGGACAGTATGCACAAAATCAGCATTATGTAAATGAACTCTATAAGTCGGAGCCCCTATTTACTAAAGAAGTGGATAAATGCTGTAAGCTTACAGAGTCCTGGCTGGAGTACGATATCAAAAAGCTATGGTTTGCTTCAGATATAGAAAACAGAAGTACTTCAAAGATTCATAATAAAGTACTAGATCTCGCAATTTTTATAGAGAACTATGCTCTAGGAAAGTTTTGGTTGGACTTAGGCATTCATCCGGAATTTATGATTGCTCAAGGTATAGGGGAGTATGTTGCTGCCTGTCTAGTAGGAGTGTTGGACTTGCGAGATGCTTTAGAAATGGTAGCTAAAAGAAGTGATATGCACACTGAGGAACATTCTCCCTATTATAAAACTTATCAGAATTTAATGAAGACAGAATTGAAAACCCCGATTTTTTCTGTGGATTTAGGAAGATGGATAGGGAAAAATACTTCTGCTCCTGATTATTGGGATAGATTTTCTAATGAAACGCAAGATTCTGTATTAAGCCTCAAGGAAATTGAGGGATTATTTAATTCTCCAAATCATCTATTCCTAGAAATAGGTAGCAATCAATCTTTGCTAACAACATTACCTAAAGTGCATTTGCAAGGATATAATCCTCAAATTATTGGAATTCATTCTAGTAACGCTGGGGAGAGAGAGACCATTATAAGCAGAATTCTAAGTGTTCTAGGAGAATTGTGGTTATCGGGCGTAACAGTTCTTTGGTCTCAACTGAACCTAGAGGGAGAACGTCGACGAATTGCTTTGCCTTCTTATCCCTTTGAACATCAACGGTTTTGGATCGATATTGTGAAGGAGCATAAACCAATTGAAAAAGATATCCTTGAAGAAGTAGCAGCTGCCAAATATAGTTCTCCGGAACCAGAGGGAGAAGTTGATTTACAGCTTAAAATTCAGGAAATAGTTATAAAAGTTTGGAAGGAAGTTGTTGGAAGTACAACAATTCAGACAGAAGATGATTTCTTTGAAATTGGCGGAGATTCATTGATGGCATCGAGGGTAATTAGCCGGATTAAAGAGATATTTCCAATTGAACTTCCCTTAGGGACTTTATTCACGTTTTCTCAACTACGTGATTTTGCTCACCAAATTGAGGAACGTGTAGTTGCTAAAATCAGCGAAATGCAGGAGTAGTTTAAAAGGAGAGTTATATAATGCTAGATAACAAACAAAAGAGTAAGGCTGATAACAGTTTACTAAAACAATGGCTACAGAATTCTATAAGTCATGATGCAAAGGGGATTATAGCGACCGCTCCTACAGGAGTAATTCCTCTATCTTTTGCTCAGAAAAGACTGTGGTTTTTACAACAATGGATGCCAGACTCATCAGGATACCATCTTCCTATTATATACCATATAAAAGAACAACTGGATGTCAATAAGTTGGAAGATAGCTTTAGAGAATTGATAAACCGTCATTCTATTTTACGAACTGTTTTTATCGAATTAGAAGGAGAACCTATTCAAGTTATTCTGGAGTCTCTAGAATTCGTACTTCCCTCCACAGATATCTCTATGTTGCAGATTATTGAGAGGGAAAAGAAGCTTAATTCAATTTTAAAAGAAAGTGTAAATCAACTATTCGATTTAAAAAATGGTCCTCTATTTCGTGCCGAGGTGATCCAATTGGGTATTGAGGAATGGATATTTTCTCTTTCTATTCATCATATTATAACGGATGGCTGGTCGAATGGGATTTTGATGAAAGAGTTAATTGCCGGCTACGAGGCGCGTTTAAATGGAATTCCATTAACAAAGAAAATGCCTCTTCAATATTATGATTACGCACGTTGGCAGACAAATCAATATGAAAAAGATCAATGGAAAGAGCATATGAAGTTTTGGAAAGAGTATTTGGAAGGAGCTCCTGCGTTAATAGAGCTCCCTCTGGATTATCCTAGACCAACAGTCCAGACTAGTAGGGGTGCTGTTTACGAATTCAACGTACCAGAGAGTACGTTGCGAAGTTTTCGTGATTTTTGCCTAAAAGAACAAGTCACCCCAGTTATGGCATTTCTAGCTCTATTTAAGCTGCTGCTTTATCGATATTCTGGGCAAGAAGATTTGCTAGTTGGACTTCCAGTCTTTAATCGACCAAAGAAGGAAATGGAAGGAATTACTGGTTTTTTTGCTAACACGCTGGTTATCCGTACGCGCATACCTGATGAGAAAATGACTTTCAAAGAATGGCTTCATAATATTCGGGATTCGGCATTGTCGGCTTATGAGCATCAGGAACTTCCCTTTGAAAAATTGGTAGAGATGTTACAACCAGAGCGTTCAACAACCCATAATCCTATTATTCAAGCTATGCTAAGTGTAGGAGCCGGATCATCTCAAGCCAAGCTTATGGGGGAGGGATTTAAAACATGGTCTACTTATCCATATGAGAGAAGTACAGCAAACTTTGATTTAACTCTCGAAATTACAGAACTAGAAGCTCCCAAGTTTTCTTTTGTATATCGCACTGACCTCTTCAAGTTGGAGAGTATACAGAGATTGGCAAAGCATTTTATTACTCTTTTACAAAACATTCTGGTTTATCCCAATCAAAGTATTGCTGAAATTGAGATGCTTTCCCTCGATGAGAAGGAAAAAATTCTCAATCATTGGAATGAAACAAGCAAAGCATACCCGGAGAATCTTCTTCATGAGCTTATAGAGCAGCAAGCACAGCGTTCACCGGATGCTCAGGCCATTTGTTTTGAAGAGACTTCGCTAAGTTATCAAGAGTTGAACGAACGTGCTAATCAATTGGCACATTTTCTCCAGAAGGAAGGGATTAATTGCGGGCAATTTGTAGGGGTCTGTATGGAAAGATCTATTGAAATGGTTGTAGCACTACTTGGAGTTCTAAAAGCTGGTGCAGCTTACGTACCTATTGACCCAACCTATCCTGTTGACCGTTTAACGTATATGTTGGAAGACTCCGGTGTGGCTTTCCTAATAACACAGAATTTCTTAGAAAAAGAACAACTCCATTCAATATTTACAGGTGCTATCAAATGTCTGAATCTGAATGAAGACTGGTCAGCTATTGAAACACAACCTAAATTCAATCCGAAAAGTGAAGTAACAATCGATTCTTTGGCTTATATGATTTATACCTCGGGTTCAACGGGTAAACCCAAAGGAGCTATGAATACACATAAAGCAATTAATAACCAGTTGTTGTGGATGCAGGAAGAATTTAAAATCTCTGCAGAAGACCGATTACTACAAAAAACGCCGTTTAGCTTTGACGTATCTATACCTGAAATATTTTGGCCCCTTAGTATTGGTGCTTCCTTATACCTAGCAGTACCCGAGGGGCATAAGGATCCATCTTATTTAATTGAAGCTATTCAGAAAAATCAGATTACTATTATTGGCTTTGTACCGTCCATGTTAACAATATTTCTGGAGGACCCGGAGGCTAGTCGTTGTACAAGCTTGCAGCGCGTTTTAGTGGCTGGAGAGGCGCTTACATCGGATTTGCAGAATAATTTTTTTGGATGCTTTCCTAGCACAGAACTGTACAACCTTTATGGTCCAACAGAAACTGCAGTGCATGCAACTAGTTGGAAATGTAATAAAGAAATGGAGAAAGCAGACATCCCTATTGGTCGACCTGCTGCTAATACGCAAGTCTACATTCTTGATCGTTACCTTTCCCCTACGCCTATTGGGGTTGCGGGGGAACTGCATATTGGTGGCGTTCAGGTAGGAAAAGGTTATTATAACCGTAGTGAATTAACTAATGAAAAATTCATCTTAAATCCATTTAAACAAGAGGAATTATTGTACAAATCTGGGGATCTAGCGAGATTTACCACAGAAGGGGTAATTGAATATTTGGGACGGCTAGATCATCAAGTAAAGTTGCGTGGCTTCAGAATAGAACTAGGAGAGATCGAAGCAGCAATTCGTTTGCACCCAAAAATACGGGAAGTTGTTCTTGACTTAAAGGGAAGTTCTCCTGATGACAAACAGCTTGTAGCATACTTTACAACAGAGGCTTACTTTCAACTTGAAGCTAGAGAGATTAGAAGTTTTTTAGGTGCTGTGCTACCTGAATATATGGTGCCGAGTTTTTTCATCCAACTTACACAGATGCCTCTCTTGCCCAATGGGAAAATTGATAAAAGGTCTTTGTCTAATGCACACAATATTTTGGAGGAAAAAAAGGATCCCATTAAACTACCTTCTTCAGTTCTTGAAATTGAACTTGGACAAATATGGAAGGATATATTACGGATAAGCGAAGTTGGGATAGAGGATAACTTCTTTGAAATTGGAGGACATTCTCTTTTAGTTATTAAAGTTAGATCTAAAGTATTAGAAAAATTACATAAAAACATATCAATGATGGACTTATTCCGTTTCAGTACAATTCAATCTTTAGCTCAATTTATGAACGAATCCACTAATACGGATGATACAACAATTTCAAATGTTAAAAGCAGGGCGCAGAAACAACGAGAAGCAATTAATAAGCTAAGAGGAAGGAGATAGCTATTATGGGTTCTAATATTGAGGATAATGAAGAGGATTTCTCCGGAGGAATCGCAATTATTGGAATGTCTGGGCGCTTTCCTGGGGCAGAAAATATTGAAGAATATTGGGAAATGCTCTGTAATGGAATAGAGGGAATACAGGTTCTAAGTGAAAAAGAAGATGCTATAATGAGAAAAAATCCCAAACTCCGTGATCACACTGATTATGTACCGGCAGGTGGGTTTATAAATGGGGTGGATGAGTTTGATGCCTCGTTCTTTGGTTATACGGCCCGCGAAGCACAGGTTATGGATCCACAACAGCGTATTTTTTTAGAAGAGGCATGGACGGTTTTAGAAAAAGCAGGTTATGATTCAAAGCAATATGAGAATCGTATCGGAGTATTTGCAGGAGCAGGAATGAATCAGTATTTTCTAAAGCATGTCTATCCCAATGAAGCAGCAATAATATCTGTGGGCAGTTTTCAGACTATGTTACATAATGAAAAGGATTATTTATCCACCCGAGCAGCTTATAAATTGGGTTGCAAGGGAGCTTCGCTAACACTACAAACAGCTTGCTCTACATCACTCGTAGCTGTAGCTATGGCTAGTCAAAGCCTTTTGTGTTATCAAAACGACATGGTAATTGCTGGAGGAGTTTCGCTGCCTGCGATGGAAAAATCAGGATACTTATATGAACAAGGCGGGATTGCATCCCCGGATGGGCACTGTAGGGCATTCGATGAGAAGGCACTGGGAACAGTACCAGGAAATGGGGTGGGCGTGGTTCTATTAAAAAGACTAGAAGATGCCCAAGCGGATGGTGACCATATATATGCAGTAATTAAGGGATCTGCAATGAATAACGATGGTGAACAAAAAATGGGCTTCACTGCTCCGAGTATTGAGGGACAAGTTGAGGTTATTGCAGAAGCGATTGCCCAAGCGAATGTAGGAGCTGAAACAATAGGCTTTGTTGAAGCACATGGTACTGGTACAAAACTAGGTGATCCGATTGAGGTAACAGCTCTTACAAAAGCGTACCGAATGTCTACAGATAAAGAAGGTTTTTGCGCATTAGGGTCCGTAAAAACGAATATAGGTCATCTTGACATTGCTTCTGGGGTTGCAGGTCTTATAAAAGCAACAATGGTTTTGCAGAATAAAATGATTCCTCCAACATTACATTTTCAAAAGTCAAATCCAGAGATTGATTTTGAAAAGAGCCCTTTTTATGTAAACAGTAATTTAATCTCCTGGCCTGAGAAACAAGTTCCACGTAGAGCTGGAGTTAGCTCGTTTGGGCTTGGAGGAACAAATGTACACGTTGTTTTGGAAGAGGCGCCTTCTAGAGAAGAATCGGGAGCTTCTAGACCTTACCAGTTAATCTTTTTATCTGCCAAAACACCGACTGCCTTAGACAGAATTAGCGAAAATCTAGTAAATACACTTACTGGTCAAGCTGATTTGCCCTTAGCTGATATTGCATATACCTTGCATGTTGGAAGAAGGGTGTTTCCTTACCGAAGAGTGATGGTGGCTGAGACAAATAAGGAACTTATTCATAATTTATCGCAGAAGAAGACAACCTCACCGGAAGATATTAGTTCAGGTCAAAATTCTGCAGTGCCCTTATTTTTATTCCCGGGACAAGGTGCCCAGTATATAAATATGGGTAAACAGCTCTATGAAACGCAGCATTATTATCGCAAGTGGATAGATGTGTGCACCAATCTGTTTCAGATACAACTAGGAGAGGATCTTCGCCAACTAATGTACCCTGCAGAAGGTACAAACAAAATTCTTGAAGAAAAATTACAGCAGACGCAAATGGCCCAAGCAGTAATTTTTACTACTGAATATGCAATGGCCCAACTTCTTATATCATTTGGTATCCATCCACAAGCAATGATTGGTCATAGCTTAGGTGAATTTACTGCTGCTGTGCTGGCTGAGGTTCTTACATTAGAAGATGCTATCTATCTGGTGTCACAAAGAGGCAGGTTGATGCAATCAATGCCCTTCGGAGAAATGATATCTGCATCTGTTAGCGAAACTCTTGCATTGCAATATTCAAATGATAGAATCTCAGTTGCTGCAGTGAATGCACCTTCACTTTGTGTTTTTTCGGGCACTGGGGAGGCTATCTCTCAATTGGAGGTTCAATTGACTACGGATGGGATTGAACATCGGCGTCTACATACTTCTCATGCCTTTCATTCTGCTATGATGAAACCTGCAGCGGAAACATTTGAGAACATTGTTAGAGAAGTAAAGCTATCCCCCCCTAAGATTCCTTATGTATCTGGATTTACAGGGACTTGGATTACGGATGAAGAGGCTACTGACCCAACGTATTGGGCTAGACAGTTATACGAAACAGTATATTTTGCTAAGGGGGTAGAAACACTTATAAAGGATATGAACGGAGTACCGATTGAAGTAGGACCGGGGCGTACTTTATCTGTCTTTGTGTCTCAACAACCATTATTACAGAAGCAAGCAATCCATACCATACGTCATCCCTTAAACCAGAGAGAAGATTATAAAATTCTGCTTGAGGCACTGGGGGAATTGTGGCTAAAAGGTATTGATATTGATGTCCGAGGTTTGTATGAAGGTCAAAATAGGCATAGGGTTGTACTCCCGACTTATCCATTTGAAAGAAAACGTTATTGGCTAGAAGAAGGGTGCATTAATTATGAAGTAGGAACAACTACTAATAATGACATCCAATCAACATCAAAAGATGACTTTCTATATAAGCCAGAACAAAAAGTGACTACATCAAATACGATAAGTACTTCTCCTGCAGATGTGTTATTGGGCATTACTGCGCTTTGGAGTGAACTCTTGGGCGAAGACCGAGTTGAGATAACGCAAGACTTTTTTGAACTGGGAGGTCATTCTCTACTTGGCATTCGTTTAATGAAACGTATGAGGGAGCTTTTTCAAATAGAACTTCCTGAGAGTACATTATATGAATTTCCGACAATTGAAGGGTTAGCTGGAGCTGTACAAGATGCTACTCTTAAACAACGGAGGTTGCCTAAAATTCACTGTGTTGAACGAAGTCAGCATATCCCAGCTTCGTGGATTCAAAACAGAATGTGGGAGCGGGAGATGATTCAAGGAGGAGAGTGCTGTACTACAGCAGTGGGATGGGAATATAAGGGCAACTTGGACATTTCATTACTTGAAAGATGTATAAATGAGCTAATTGAACGACATGAAGTACTGCGCACATCGTTACATAAAGATGAAAAGTGCGAAGAACTATTACAAGTCATTCAAGATTCTGTGGATATAGATTATCATCTGCCAATAATTAATTTAACACATTTAACTGAAGATGAGCAGGAACGAGAGATGCATGCATTGGCATTTATTGATGAGAGTACTCCATTTGATCTTAGTCGGCCTCTGCTCTGGCGTCTCACGCTTTACTTACGTTCAAATCATCGTTATGCGTTATTTATTAATGCTCATAACAGCATTATGGATGGCCCCTCTGCAAATATATTTTTAAGGGAACTGGGGGGATTGCTCCATCTTAGAGGGCAGGGTAGTGCAGATACTTTACCACCACTTCCAGTTCAGTTTGCTGATTATGCCAAGTGGGAACAAGAAATTTGGTCGGGTGATCGTTATACTAATTACCTGTCATATTGGAAAGAAAAGCTTAAAGATATCCGAATTACAAAATTACCCACTGACAGACCAAGGAAACCTGAGGGTGCAAAAAGTGCAGTTGAATCGTTTACTCTTAATCCAAATGTATCAGAATTACTGAGAAAAACCAGTCATACATACAGTTGCTCACTTTACACTGTTCTATTAACAGGATTTAATATCGCAATGCATACAATAACGGGTATGGAGGACCTGGTGACAGAGACTTCCTTTTCAAATCGAAATGTCACTGATATTGAGGGTATAATTGGTAGTTTAGTTAACTTTGTATTATTACGAGTGAACTTTTCTCAGAATTCTGCGTTATCAGAACTAATTTTGAGAACAAGGGAAACAGTAAACGGTGCAATTGCTCATAGTGAACTTCCTTTTGTGAAAATTATGGAAGAATTATATCCTGAGTTATACCGTAGTGAGAGAAACTATGTCCGAGGAGTTGCCTTTACACAGTATGAAAAAGGTAGTAGTCCTCCTTGGCCTGGCCTAGTTACGGAACGCAGATTGTGGGCTAGAAGATCATTATTTGATTTTTATATGAGCGCAGTCGATGAAGGTGAGGAGGGCATAGTATTTAATGTGGAATATGATTCATATCTTTTTGATTCCGCTACAATTAAAAGATGGCTCGTCCAGTATAATGATATTCTGCAGCAAATTGTTACAGCTCCTAACTCCCATCTGAATGATTTTGTTGCAATATCTTCTACTTATTGAGAAGGTAATGAAAGTATTTTTTAGTTTTTTTACTAACTTGTCAGTTTTAACAATCAAGTACTTCTTGAATCGTCAATAATTACTTTGTCTCCTATTCGAAGGTACGTGATGTAACAAGCATAGAGAATTTGCTTTCTCATTTAAGTCTCTTAGATCATTTAGTTATTATTGATAATAGTAAAACAGATGATGAGATTATTTGCGAAGCAGATAAAAGCGGAATAAGTTAATATGTCAATGAATTTCAGAATGGACGCATATTATTGAGCAATAATTGAAAAAAAGGAGACAAATAAACCAACTAGCATCGTAACCGATCACGTTGGTTTTTTTTTACATCATATCGTGTCCATAACCTCAAAAAATTCGATAATACCGGAGAAGACATGGAGGATTTAATCTCCATCGGCACGATCGGCTTGATTAAAGCTATCGAGAGCTACCGCCCGAACAAAGGGACAAAGCTGGCCACTTTTGCGGCACGCTGTATTGAAAATGAAATTCTGATGCACCTAAGATCCTTGAAGAAAACACGGAAAGACGTATCTCTGCACGATCCGATTGGGACAGACAAGGAAGGTAATGAAATTACACTTATCGATATCCTTGGTTCGGAAGCGGATGATGTTATTAAAGAAGTGGATTTGAAGATCGAGAAGAGTAAGATTTATCGCAACCTAGATATTCTGGATGACCGAGAGAAAGAAGTTGTGGTGGGTAGGTTTGGGCTGGATACAGGTGGAGAAGAGAGGACGCTCATGAAGCTTTATCATGAGTTTTATAAGGCTAAGCGGTAGGATCTTAGATAATAACTAAAGATTCACTATAGAGTGTTTTAAAAGTGACTTGCCAACAAGGGAGTTGCTTTTTTGTTAATTCAAGTAGTTGGGCTAAATGAACATAAAAAAGCATATTCAGAAAATTAACTTTGTAACTGCTGAGGGTTGTTTTATGACATACAAAGAAATATATGATCTTTATATTCAATTGTTGCTGGCGGACTTCGTGCGATAATGAGAAAAGGTAACACACATACGCAAGTAAACTATGATTTAAATGGACAGTTTATTACGGAAGAAAGGTTAAATGGGAATAATATCGTGTAGAAATCCACGTATGTCCGAGGCGACCGAGTTTTGGTGAAGAAAGACAAGACCACTAGTAAAGATTACTATTATCTGTACAATGGTCACGGCGATATTGTACAGAAGGTAGATACGAGTGGCGCAGTAGTGAATAGCTACGCCTACGATGTGTGTGGCAACATTACCACAAAAAGAAGAAACACTAAACCCATTCAAGTACACAGGGGAAGTGTATGATGAAGAGACAGGACTATACTATCTACGGGCACGGTATTATGATCCGAGTATGAGGCGTTTTTTAAATGAGGATACGTATGAGGGGCAGATTGATAATCCGCTGAGTTTGAATCTTTATACGTATGTGGAGAATAATCCTTTGATTTATTCTGACCCCAGTGGTCACCAGTTGTTACCTACTGGAACAGGCTATAGTAACAAGAAAATGCTTCAGCATTGTATGAATGTTGGTGCTGGAACATGTTGGAGCGAATTTAAGGCGGGGACAATCGAAGCCTCCATCGCAGTTGCAGACTTTTTAGTTGTGGATGACATTAATACAATATTAAACCCTAACGCATCTTCATTTGACAAAACCCTCGCCGCTGCTAATTTTATACCTATTGCAAAATTTGTTAAAGGTGGTCGACTTATTGTTAAGTTGGCGAGCAAAGAAGGTAGGCAAATTGAGAGGGCTATTAATTTTACCGGTACCGGAGTAGAAAAAATTCTTGAATCCACTCTTAAATCTTACGAACAGGCTAGAAACTTAGCACTTGATATTGTTGGTGATCTAGGACCCGGTTCTAAGTCAGTAATTGGTCGATTACCTAGTAGTGCAGGATACGGTCAAGTTGTTGGAAGACAATCGGCTGATGGGAAGTTGTTATGGAGACTAGACTATGATCCAAATAAGGGGACTCACATTAATATTGAAGACTATCGTGGTGGCAAAGGCAATAATGCAACTAAACTGGTAATTCCCTTTGAAGGAAATGAAAGTACATTTAGGTCGCTATTAAAGCACCTTCAACCTTAGGAGGCTATATGACTTTATTTGAGGAATGTATTCAAGCACTTGGAGATGGAACGGAGATAGTAACTATTCAAAAAACAGAAGAACTATTTAGTCAACTTGTGAGCTTTTTTCCAGTCACATCTTGGGGAAGAATAAATTGGGATAACATATCGAGGTGCTATGAAATCTCAAAGCCTCAAGAGGTTTTATCGATTATAGAGAATGAATTTAGTGGGGATTTTAATTCGAAAGTATTTCTACTCTGGAATTATACTGATGCTCCTAGCGTTTATACAGAGTTAAGTCAAGTATTAAATAACATCGATGACGTTACTGCTGTAGGTTCAGATACATGGATTTTTTGTCCATCATCCGGTTATGTAATTGAGTATTTTCATGAGGGACAAGTAATGCTTGGCTTCAAAGACTAATTATTTTTCATTAAATAGATGTATAATGATCTTGTATCATATATTTTCTAATTTAGCTTCACTAGTTCTGTTGATATGAATTAGTTTCTAAATGTAAAGCTATAACAAGCACGCAAAGACCTTTCTTAGTCCTACTAAGCAAAGGTCTTTTTATAGTTTGTCGACCACCTAGTACCGAATGAACTGAATCGGTTCATTCAAATATACTTAACTGTCGTAATCCCACGATAACTATTTCTCCGATTTAAGTGTACGCACATGAAAGACTCTAATATTATAAGTGATAACGGAAGAAAAGCTAAGCGGCAGTAGTGTTGTGCATAAGGCGAACTTTGTTCGCGGAGACCGGGTGCTAGTGAAGAATGACATCACGGCGGCAAAAGATTACTATTACCTTTACAATGGCCATGGTGACGTGGTACAGATTGTGGATACGAAAGGTAAGCCGGTGAACAGCTATGAATATGACGTATGGGGCAACATCACTAGCCAGATAGAAGGAGTCTCCAACTCCTTCAAATATGCGGGCGAAGTGTATGATGCCGAAACAGGACTTTATTATCTGCGTGCACGGTATTATGACCCGAATATAGGGCAGTTTTTAAATGAGGATACGTATGAGGGGCAGATTGATAATCCGCTGAGCTTGAATTTGTATACTTATGTTATTAATAACCCGCTTAAATATATTGACCCAACAGGAAATATGCATGAAATGGGCGGGAAATCGTCTGGGGGTTCTGGTGGAGGAGGAGCTTATACAGTTCCAAAATGGTTAGTTAGTGAATTTAAGTTTGTTAAAACACAAAGTCCAAGGACCTTACCTAAAAATTTAAAAATACCAACGGATAGCGCTAATTCTTCTAGTAAGTTGAGAGCAGAAGTCAATACCCAAAGGAATAATACTAAGGGGACCGTTGAAGTTGAAAAAGCATTAACAACTTATAACCCTCAATTTGCTGCTCAGCAAATGCTAAAGAATGGTAAAGTTCCAATAGAGAATTTGGAAAGCATGGTTCCTAACGGTGCTGCCAACGGGTTTAAACCTTCCGCAACAATAGCAGATGGGTACAAGTATAATTATGAGATTAACGGTACAAAAATTGAAATAAAATGGCATGCTCCTGATGCGAATGCTGCTGCTAAATTTCCTAGTAGCAATTCAGGAAGCGGTTGGACTGCACAAATTAAAGTTGGAAACAAGTTGCTTGGTCAAGATGGTAAATTCTATAGAAATCCAAGTAATATCACGCACATACCTGTTGATTTTGGGAGGTAATAATTTTGTTGGATTATTATAAATCGTTGCCTGATTACATTTCCACAACCCAATTAAGAGAGTTGTTTGAGGAATTCATTTCGTCGAATAGTTCAAACAAAAATGATATTGGAGTTGCATTAGAGTCATTAGTTGAATTAGCAGACAGACAGTGGCATACGTATGAGTTAATCGACTCTGAATTAAGAAATAGGGTTGAAGAATGGATAATTGGTATTTGTAATAAAGAGTCGTTACATGATATTGAGCTAATCTCATTGATTATCGGACGGCTAGGTTTAGTAAAGGTTTATATACACCTGAAAAATTTACTAACTGGTAATGTGAGAAATGAGATTAGGACAGTTATTCACGAGTTAATTGATGAGTTAGACGGTCATGTCGATGACCCTTATCATGGAATGAAGTGAAAAAATGAACACCTTGATTGGCTACGTGCCTTTCAAGGTTGTTTTTTCGTGGGGCTACCCAGTGCCGAATGAACCCATCATTCAACCAATAACACACTTCACCCAAGAAATACCGTTATAAGAATTTCATGATTTATGTTGTACGCACATTATTGCTTGACAAGTATAACCTAAATAACGCTAGTTCGTAACAAAAAAGGGTCGATTATGGTCAGATACCACCATGATTGACCTGTTTTTGTTATCTACGTTATCCTCTTTTTTTTCAAATCAATTGCACCTGTAAATTAGCTACTGTGATAGCCATAGCGAGAAGATACTTAATCATAAAGTTTTTCACAACTTAATGAATGGATGGCTCGATCATTACACTGACAGGACGTAATTGAACATCTTGCATAGGGAAGGTCATGTGTTAAAGGCTAGCCACCGACTCCCTCATTACTATAATACAAACGGCAAATACGTCAAAAGTTTTGGCCGTGGGGGAATGCATGAACAACATACAAATTTCTATTGATAAAGTTTCACTTGAATATCATGGAGTGACAGTGAGCTTTTACAATCAACTCGCACTGTCATTTCGAGATTGGTTTGATATTAAACCAACTATACGTCACAAAGGTTATGTATACCAATGGCATCTAGCAATGGATGATGCTTATCTTTATTTGCGGTATCAACCATGGTGTCAGAAAAAATCAAGGAAGTACACGTTACAAATTGAAACTCATCCAGACCACTTAGTTAAGTTTCAACGCTTGCTTGTTACCTTATATAAACATTCGCAGAAAGTATACCTTAACCGAATTGAATTGGCTTTCGATATTCCATATCCAATGAGCAATGAGCAATCTGTTCATTGCTTCCAATACGGGTGAAGGAACTCGATATTTTGGGCGAAAAGACCAAAGAAAGCAACATGCTTATTGCCATAACTATGATAAAAAGTTAGAGAGGAAATGGAAAGGAATTGAAGAAGTGGTGGAACGAACAAGAGTGGAATTAGTATACAGACCCGTTGAGAAAATACCTTTAGAAAGTATCATTCAGTATCCACCTAAGTTCAATGATTACTATACTTGTAGCATCATTATGGATTTGGAAGCTGTTAGGGTGGAAAAAAGAGCCATGATACTAGCATTACAAAATGGCTTAATGCTACCCGATGAACTAAGCAAGCATCATCGGGCATCAATAAAAGAAATGATGTCCTCACAGCAATTAGTTGATTTCGATGGCTTGCCGCTGGGCATTAGGCAGATTTAATAACGATAATCTGTGCTTTAGTTTGCGGCAAGGTTAGTCATCTTCCAGTACAAGAAGTTCGTTTAGGCTGATGTTGAGTGTTCGGCAAATCTGTTCCAAGGTGTCGAAGTAAGCTGCATTCACTTTATCGGAGCAGAGATGGCTAATTGTACTCGGTCGAATGTTCATTCTTCGTGCAAGTTCTCGTTGACTAATTCCTTGTGTTTCAAGGATTTCTTTTATTTATTTTGAACAGTTTGATAATGATGTATTGATCGTTGCTGTATTATTTCCTGGTGAGAAATAAAATAACAACATGTAAAAACGAAAAAATATGTTGTTCTAAATGTATTAGATTCTGGATTATCATAATAACAAATAAACCTCCCAGTATGTGGGAGGTTTATTTGTTATACAAAATGTAGCGATTTGCCAGAATCGAGCGGAAGCCATTGCCGGTTAAAGAAAGTAGAGCTTAAATCGGCATAATATGTAGTAACGGGAAGGCGACATTTTAATAAGGAACCAATATGCATGAACGAAAGATGATAAATATCTTGAATTATTGTTTCGATTGGTAGTGATCCCTTTTTCTTGATGATTTTAATTGGTTGAGCTGTACCGACACGAGGATGAGGATTAGTAGCGATGAGATACGCTAGATCGTCTCTAACATAGCAAAGCCCTGGTTTTGTTTCCCAACCTTGCTTATCAACGTTTAGAGCCATACGACGATTCGTTTTCTTGATAATTTCTACCATGTCATATTCTACACCTAAACTATTCATCACTTCGTCTAGACTATCTAAATCTTCTCTACAAAATCCATCACGATGAAACGTAATATGCTTTGGTCTTTCATTGTAATGTTGATGATATTGATCTATCGCTGAGTACACAATTTGGCACATAGTCTCATGGCGGATTTTTTCGCCGGCTTCATTAGAGGTATTTGCCCTACTGGACAATACTCTACCGTCTTTTCCTACGATCTGTACAATACCAGTAGAGTGTCTGCCAGCTTCATGAGATACATCTAGTCCAATAAAACAATCGGATGATAGGAATGAATTTAAGATCCACGGTTGAATGCCTGATTTAGAATAAAGCCCCAATAATATATTACCTAGAATGTAGTCATTAGCTTTTTGAAGAGTTTCCATAGTTATGAACTGAGTCGGTACTGAAGAATTCCCTCCGAACTCCTTCTTTACCGTGTCATACCACATGCCTGAAATTTTTTCTGGGATTATCACGAGCGTCAACTCTTGAAATGAATTTTTCGTAAGCTCTTTAAGCAGGATGGCAAGTTGGTGTGGATTTGTGAAATCAATAGATTTGTTCCGATAGGCTCCTGATTTTTTTAAGATTGATAATGGTACACCCCATTTATGGGATAGCGTATTCAGTTTATCATTAAAGTCAGTTATGACATCGAGTTTTGTGTCTATCAGTTCTGGGTATACAAGTAAATTAACGGATAAAGGTTTTGAGGCTACAACACCGCCCTTATCAAGTCCATATTTAAGCTGTGTTTGAGTAACATTTTTTCCGAATTGAAGAGTAGGATTTGACAACTCCAATATTTCATACCCAGCTTGCTGGACTAGGAGCTTTTGTCTATTAAATTTAATTTTATCAGTGCGTGCTAATATTTTTTGTATTTCATCCAGCAATGTTTTAATTTTTTGATTTGCGTTTTGTTTATAAATTTCTGATGTTTGGCGCACTACACTAGAAGGAAGTGACTCAAAAGTAAGCTCTTTTTGTAGCATAGCTGGTGCATAAGCAATGCGAGTTCCATTAAATGCTTTTAGATAGACAACAGGCATACTCTGTTCAAGTTTATCAACTTTCCAAGCTTGCTTTCGTTCTTTAGTAAAATAACTAACAACTGATTGATTAAGTTCTGGAATTGCATCATTGATTGTAGAATTGGAGATTTCCACAAACTCATAATGAAGATTGTTATATATATCAATTACTCGATCGCCTTTAAAAATTGCGTTTGATTTTATTAAATCATATACCGATGCATTTGTACGATAACTATGATTTAAATCAAAACCAATGGTAATTTTGCCCGTATAGTCTACAGTAATATCACATTGTATAACCCTATGTATTGAAATATTTTCTACGACTTTTTCAGCTTTTAACCACGTGAATTTCCGACTTCCAGCAGCAATTTCTTTTTTTGGCTGAACACTTTCAATAGTTCTTAAAAGTAATCTTTCCAAGATAGTTCTCTCTGCTAGGATAGTGGGATTAATTGAGCGAATTTCATATTGAGTGAATGTGTACTCACCCCAATTTTCAATAGGTTGCCAGCTTGCAATATAGTGATTGAAAAAATCGATAACAAGCGACCTGTTTAATTTTCTTAAATCAAAAGAAGCATTTCCGTTTTCTGTATGTTGTTCAAATACATTACGCACAGGTAGCGTATATAAATGAATATTTAGAACGTTTGTATTCGTGTCTGATTCCCATTCTGTAAGTACGTAGTGTGTTAGTGGTGTATTCATAATCTGTTCTGTTCACTCTCCCTATTGGCCTATACCGCAAAATCCATATGGAATATTTTAACTATACAATATATCCCATGCATCATCTATAAACATCTTTAAATAAGGGTTCTAAGATATTATTTTATTACAAGGTGATTTTATATCGTGTCGTGTCCACAACCTCAAAAAATTCGATAATACTGGGGAAGACATGGAGGATTTAATCTCCATAGGCACCATTGGCTTAATTAAAGCCATCGAGAGCTATCGTCCGAACAAAGGGACAAAACTGGCCACATTTGCGGCTCGTTGTATTGAAAATGAAATTCTGATGCACCTAAGATCCTTGAAGAAAACACGGAAAGACGTATCTCTGCACGATCCGATTGGGACAGACAAGGAAGGTAATGAAATTACACTTATCGATATCCTTGGCTCATAAGCTGATGATGTTATTAAAGAAGTGGATTTGAAGATCGAGAAGAGTAAGATTTATCGTAATCTTGATATTCTGGATGATAGGGAAAAAGAGGTTGTCGTTGGGCGATTTGGGCTAGATACAGGTGGGGAAGAGCGGACGCAGCGGGAGATTGCGAAGGAGCTTAAGATCTCGCGGAGTTATGTGTCGCGGATTGAGAAGCGGGCACTTATGAAGCTGTATCATGAGTTTTATAAGGCGAAGCGCTAGGATGTTAGGAAAAGTTAAATATTTACAATAGAGTATTTTAAAAGCGACTTGCCAACAGGGAAGTTGCTTTTTTATTATATCAGATAGATGTGCAAGATGAATAAAATGTTGGAACATCACTAGATAGAAAGAATCTCTAACTCCTTTTATATACAGGTGAAGTATACGATGAAGAGACAGGTCTTTACTATCTAATGGCACGATATTATGATCCAAGTATAAATGAGGATACGTATGAAGTGCAGATTGATCAATTAATGAGAGATTATGGAAGATTTCAAGTTATGGGCGATGCTATGCTTGGCGCTGCTCTAAGTCTATTTTCCGGTGGAAGTAAAGATAAAGTTTTAAAAACTCAAGTAAGCGGTAAAACCTTAAGATTAATAAATAAAGAAACAGATATGTTAGCGGAATATTTGGGTTTTACAAAGACGAAAGTAAAAATTAAGGGTAAACTAGTGTATAAAAATGGTAAACTCTATATTGCCCAAGATCTTGATTTGCATATCGGAGGTATATGTAAATTGATTCAAAAAAAGGGATATTTGGTTGAGTAAAGATACTCATTTGGGTACTTATGATGCGTTATTAAATAGGATTGGAGATTGAAATGTACAAATTCTTTTGGAGGATTACTAAATATAACCCAGCTAACCGTATTAATGATGTATACACAAAAAATGAATGGACTTCAATAAGTGATGTCGGGAATTTGTATCCATCTGGAGATTTTTTAATTGAAAATTATTTAGAAACTGAATCATTATATATAACGGCTATAAATTTAATAATGAATGAGAATAATTTAAACACAATTCAAGTAGTAGATCTAGAAAAATATAACTTTGACGTGGAGAAAGCTGAATTCCATTCCATCTACACTGACGAGATGAAAAGTATTTATAACAGTGTGAAAAATGGCGACTATATCTCTGTGTACGAGTTGAAATTACTTTCTCAATTAATTTTAAGAGAAAAGATTTGGTGTAAATTTCAAATTAGAGAGATGTTTGTTCACTTTGGTTTTGATTATTACATGTATTTAGGGAGTGTGAAGGAATGTAATGATTCTTTAATAAAGATCATTAATTCAGGTTTATTTGTTGAGAGTTTTGAATCACCTTATTTAGAAGAATAGTAGTGCTTTAGCCACATACGAGTGTAATAACTCTATGTGGCTTATTTTTTGTAATTTAGCATTTGACATTCTGAGTATGGCGGTGGTTGAGAATATAGTTATGATGCTCTAAATCGTCTAACCTCCGTCAACGATGCATTAAAGCACACACGCTTTACGTACGATGGGGATGGTCAACTTGCGAAAGTCACGGTGCAAGCTAAAGGTGGAACGGAGCAAACGCTGAATACCAAGAGCTATAACAAAGTTGGGTTTTTGACGAGCAAGCTGGACGGGGCTTCTCAAAGTAAAAGCTTATTCTATAATACATTAGGGCAATTAACCAGCAAAACCGATCGTAACGGCAGTGTGTTTGGATACAGCTATGACGAAATTGGCGCGCTCAAATCCAGTACGGTCAGCGGGATGATCAATAACGTATCGCAGACACAGAAAACCGAAGTGATCTATAACGACGGTTAGATCTAAAAATGTAAAGGCATCGATGGATAGCTCTAACTCCTATAATAAGTTGAGGGCGGAAGTCAATAGCCAACGGAATAGTACAAAAGGGAAGGTTTGTTGAGAGTCAAGGAAAATGGTGATTTTATCAGCCTTTATCCTGGTGCAGATTCCACAAGAGTGACAAGGGCAATCAATGAAACAAACGGTGGAAGATGAAAAGATGAGTGCTAATTTTAATGCAATAATATTTACAAAAAACGTAATTGAATTAAATTGGCTTCTCAGAGTCGTGCAAGTAAAAGGGCTTAAAGCTATCAATGAGATTGAGTCTGTGGAAAATTGGGACTTTGGCGATTTGCAAATTCATGCGTGTGAAAGTAGTACAAATGAAATTATAGTGCTTCTTAAGGAAGGGAGAATTATATCGATAAATGGAAAGATTAGCTCCAATAAATTTGTTGTGATTTAAGCAAGATAGGAAATATTTACGAGACAAGTATTTCTCTAGACACAAAAGATTTTACTTACTTAGATTGTGATACGCTTGATGAACTTACTAGGCTTTTTTATGATGAAATCTCGGATATATTGTTATCTACTGAGATGGCTAATAATTTAATTGTTTCAGCATTAGGCGTGGAGGTGATTGTGGAATATTATGACGATTTTTTAAGCTCTAATATTACTGATGTAGACATTAGAGAGTGTACTGAAAATTCTTATAAAGAAGCAATCATTCAGAATGAATTATTACACCGAGCTGTTGATGGTACGAAAATAAAAAATGATTACATAAATCAAATTCTACAAAAAGGTGATTTTCAAAGTGATATTGATTATTTGGTATCACAATTTAGAGGGATAGGAAATTTATTTCACTAAGAAATTTATTAATTAATCTAGAGGGAATTAATAATCGTCAATGCAGCGTACCATGTATTTTGGATGTAAGCGTCATTTGGAAATGACATCGTATCGTGTCCACAACCTCAAGAAATTCGATAACACCGGAGAAGACATGGAGGATCTGATCTCCATCGGCACCATCGGCCTGATTAAAGCTATTGAGAGTTATCGTCCAAACAAAGGAACCAAACTAGCCACATTTGCAGCACGTTGTATTGAAAACGAAATTCTGATGCACCTAAGATCCTTGAAGAAGACTCGTAAAGATGTATCTCTGCACGATCCAATTGGGACAGACAAGGAAGGTAATGAAATTACTCTCATCGATATCCTTGGCTCAGAAGCTGATGATGTCATTAAAGAAGTCGATCTGAAGATCGAGAAGAGCAAGATTTATCGAAATCTCGATATATTGGATGACCGAGAAAAGGAAGTTGTCGTGGGACGGTTTGGATTGGATACAGGTGGGGAAGAGAGGACGCAGAGAGAGATTGCTAAGGAGCTGGGGATCTCGCGGAGTTATGTTTCGAGGATAGAGAAAAGGGCGCTGATGAAGCTGTATCATGAGTTTTATAAGGCGAAGCGGTGAGACTGATGACAATTACACAGTAATAATCTATTAATAATAAAACTTGAAAAGCGACTTGTCTACGGATGAGTCGTTTTTTGTGTGGATAGGGTTAGCCCTACTTATGGTACGGTTCATCGCACTATCTGTAACGGCAAGTTATAAGGCCATCCCTTTCGGGATGGCCTTTCCTGTAAACGTGGTTACTCGAGTACTCTGTCATTTTTAATTGAATTTCTTTTAATTAGTAGTCTCTAGTAATCTGGAAACAATTGTTGCAAACTCTGCTCTAGTAATATCTTTTTCAGGCTTAAATGTACTGTCTGCGTATCCTGTAATAATATTATTGGATGCGAGTGCATCAATGGAATCATAATACCATGCATTTCTTGTAACATCTTTGAATGATGTGTTTCCAGTACCTGTTAGCTTAAAAGCTCGAGTGATTAGTGCCGCTAATTCACCACGGCTAATCTTCTCATCTGGACGGAAGCTTCCGTCACTATATCCGTTCATCAAGCCTGATCCGGCAGCTGCACCAATAAACTTATTCGCCCAATGAGTTGGAGATACATCTATAAAGTTACTTTCTTGTCCTTCAAGTTTCATGTGCGTTGCAATTACCTTGATGGCTTCCGCACGAGTCAAACCTGAATTTGGACGGAATGTTCCATCGGAATACCCCGTCAATAATCCCTTAGCAATTAGTGCGTCAATGCTTGTTTTTGCCCAATGATTCATTGTATCTACAAAACTAACAACTTTCGGTTTATCTGCTGGTGTTATTGTTTCTGCAGGTGCCGGTGTTTCTATAGGCGTTGTTATTGCTGGAGGTGTCACTGTACCTCCTCCGGTATTTGGATGGGTTGGTCCATTATCTGTGTTTGGATCAGGATTAGTAGAGTTTGAAACGTATTGAAGTGCTGGAGCAAATGTTGTAAGTAGTCTAGCTTGACTTTGTTGCTCAAGAGCGTAGCTCATGCCTAAAACTTTTGCATCGTCCCATGCTCTACCAACCAGTTGCATAGAGATAGAATATCCGCTGTCATTCGTTCCTACAGGAACAACTACCGTAGGTAGACCCATAGTAGAGGTTAATACGCCTGTGTTACGGTCTGAACTTAATTGAGAAGCTGCTGCGTCATTGTTATATACGTCACTAATAAAACCTGCATAAACAACAGCATCAACGCCATTCGCGTCCATCCAGCTTTTAATAACATCCTTATAGTCAGTTCTATACTTAATGTAATCTTGTACAGCCTGTTCAGTCATACGAGTTGGGGTACTATATCCTCTTTGATTATAGATAAGCACTTTATCTGAAGCTAGTACACTTGCTCCATCAATATAAGGGAAGTCCTTATGCAACTCAATATAACGTGCCCAACCTTCAGTAGATCCATTAATACCTGAAGGACGACTAGGGCCTGATGGTACAGCTGACATTTCAACCATAGTCGCACCCGCTGCTTGAAGCTCTGAGAACTTATCCATCACTGCCTGTCCAGTATCATCATCAGCATATGCAGATACAAAGGATGCAGGAATGTATCCAATTTTCTTTCCTTTCAATGCATTAACATCCAGAGATTCCTTCCAATCCACTGGACGCTTATGATCTGCATCAGCAGTGACTGTGAAAATATCCTGTGGGTCCGTACCCGTTGTAGCATTCAATATAATGGCTAGGTCAGTTACTGTTTTAGCAATGGGACCTGCATAATCTTGTCCCCAAGTGAGTGGCAGTACACCTGTAGTACTTGCCATACCGTCTGTACCCCGGAAGCTTTTTAAGCTAGCGCCTGTAGTTGGTGCATAGAGAGATACCCCTGTTTGCGATCCCATTGCTGCTGCTGCAAAATCAGCTGCAACAGATACTGCAGACCCGCCGCTTGAGCCAAAAGATGTTTTCGATGGATAGAGTGCATTCCATGTTTGCTGCCAACCGCTTTCACTAAAGCTTCCGCTGTTAGCAAACTCAGAAGTATTTACTTTACCAATAATTACAGCTCCAGCTTCCCGCAGTTTTTTCACTTGGAATGCATCAGAATCAGGCTGCCAGCCTTCAAGAGCTTTACTGCCACCGGTAGTAGGCATATCCTTTGTATCATAAATATCTTTTATCGCAATTGGAATACCCAATAAATCACCTTTTACACCTTGTGCACGGGCATCGTCAGCAGCTTTTGCTTGGTTAAGCGCAGTTTCAGATACATGCAGGAATGCATGGAATCCCAATTGTCCCTCATCGTATACCTTGATTCTATCTAAATAGGCTTGAGTAATTTGTACAGAAGTAGTTTTGCCAGTAATCATATCCTGCTGCATTTCTGCAATGGATTTATTCTTAACATCATACGGCGATGAAGTTACTAATTCTTTAGGTGCAGGAGCATTTGGTATAACCAGATGATCTCCAGTATCAAGTCCCTCTATAGCAGATATATCCCAGTTGCTAATTGACCGAATTTGTGCGTTTGTTAATCCTGTTACATCCAGCAGACTATTAAGTCCATCTAGCATAGCAACCAGATTTTTCAACCCTTCTTCACCAGCTTCTCCAACTTGTACATAATTTACTAGGGATTTCGATTCGCCCGGCCCAATATTTAGTGAATTAATGAACCCATAGAAATTCGCTTCATTTCCATACTCAGCTAAGGGTATTGTGAAGGGATCCTGTTGCTGATTACCTAGACCGGTTAATCCATTATCAAACGGCTTTGGAGATCCCACTGCAACGCCTAGCGGCTTATTGTTTTTGGCGCTACTATCTACAACAATCCATGAATCATCTGTAGTTACCTTTAGATCGCCTGAATAGGTTGCCTTAACTACTGAAGCATTTGTTGTTGTACCATATCCTAAAGAGCCACCGAATGATACATCAACTTTTATTGCCACATCATTTTTATTAGTGAAAGTATCAAAGAATCTCGTTCGATTATGAATAGTATCCACATACACCTCACGTGTTACTGTTACATTTCCTAGATTTACAGATTGAGCCGAAGTAAACTTATTAACGCCGTCATATTTCAAGTCAAACCCACGCATCATTTGACCATTCATCAGCGGAGCTGAAGGCGAGGACACTTTAACAAAGATATTGCCGAAACCTTGTACTTGTGTAGCACCAACTGTACGTAAACTTCCTGTGTCTAAGCTAGGAGCAAAAACATCGTGAATCTCCCATACTGTGCCACTTTCTGAAGTAACTCTAGTTAAAGCGTCAGCTGTTTGGAACGGAATTACACTCGTAGCAATAACAGATAACACAATTGAAGTAGCTATAAATTGCTTTTTACTCCAATTTTTTTTTGCTGGTGAATATTCAGATCGGGAGGAACCAGAATGCTCTCTTTTAGTTTCACGTAGACGTTTGAACTTATTCATGTGCGTAATCTCCTTTTCCTGTATGTATTTTATTATTTAATGTTAGGAAATATAACACTAGTATTTGTTCTAGTCAATGAATATAATGAATTTAATATATTTTGAGTTTGTAAAAAGGAAAAAAAGGCTCTTTTAAATTATTTTATGTAATGTATATGTAAACTATTGTGTTAAATAGATTACAATTTATGATAGTTTTTGGGGAATCCATTGGATATTGAGTATCATCATCTGGCTGCATCACCAAAAACCTTGAATTTCACTTATCTTTATGTGAATTTGACGAAATCAAAAAGAAGAGGAACAGCTAAAAATTAACGGAGAATATTATGTTTTTCATTTCATGAAAGTGGAAGATTCTATATCGGAGCATGGCATAAAGCAGAATCACTGATGATTCCAGATGCATAGCCGCAAGATCACTAATGGGCATCCTGAAAAGAGTAAAGTATCTGCTGGGAAAGAAGCCATAAGAATAGCCAGGTAGTGTATCTGGAATAAGTGGGATTTCATTGTGGAAACCATTTTAGCGGGTGATAACGTTATAAGGCAGATGAGGATGCAAAGGAACAAGGCTTTGAAATTATTGTGTTTTATATGGGACTAGCAGATGTTCGGCTAAATATTGAATGTATTGCTCTACGTGTGAAAAACGTTAGCTATCATATTGAAACCGAGGATATTGTTAGACGCAATTTAACAAGTATGAATAATCTGATATCTTACTTAGAGTTGATTGATCAAGTAAAGTGTTATTTAAATGGATTACCAGGATGTACACAAGAAATCAATCGGAAACTACAAATTAAATATAATATGCAAAAGGAAACCAATTCGAATCAGAATCGATCGTAATTGGTTTATTTTTTGACATCACATCGTGCCCATAACCTCAAGAAATTCGATAACACTGGGGAGGACATGGAGGATCTGATCTCCATTGGCAACATCGGAATGATTAAAGCTATTGAGAGCTATCGTCCAAACAAAGGAACAAAGCTAGCCACATTTGCAGCACGTTGTATTGAAAACGAAATCCTGATCCACCTAAGATCCTTGAAGAAAATACGTAAAGATGTATCTCTGCATGATCCAATTGGGACGGACAAAGAAGGTAATGAAATTACACTTATCGATATTCTTGGCTCCGAAGCTGATGATGTCATTAAAGAAGTCGATCTGAAGATCGAGAAGAGTAAAATATATCGCAACCTAGATATTCTGGATGACCGGGAGAAAGAAGTTGTGGTGGGTAGGTTTGGGCTGGATACAGGTGGAGAAGAGAGGACACAGCGGGAGATTGCTAAGGAGTTGGGGATCTCGCGGAGTTATGTTTCGAGGATAGAGAAGAGGGCGCTCATGAAGCTTTATCAGGAGTTTTATAAGGCTGAGCGGTAAACTCATAATCACAAGGTAGTATCCGTTAACCGGCATACATAGAAAGCTTCAAGGACCATATTTAAATTTTTTAGAGAAGATATAGTTCAGCGAATTTTTGTATTAAACCAACTCATAAAAATACATGAGAAAGGGGGAGGGAAAATTGTTAAGTGGTGCTCTGAAGAGTACATATATCCAGTCATCTTTTGCGATTGGGCATATTGCATTTTGGCTGTGAAGATATTTAGCTGTTGTTGCAATTAAAAAGAAAGGTACGGAAATCTTTGGTTAATACAACACAAAAGCTTATTAAATATAACTAAATTTGAGTATCAAGCGAAATAAAAAAAACCACTTATGCTCGGAAATCCCAAGCTTGCTTAAGTGGTTAATCGTGCTTTTGAATCTTATAACAACCTTAAGTTGTCGGGTTCAATGCCCCTTGATACTCATCCATTAAATTGTCGATAATCTGCTGTACGGACAAAATCTCTTTAATCTCATGAACTCTGGACCCAGCAAAAACCAATCCGTTCTTAACATCTCCTCTAAGGGAAGTGAGCAGGGATTCCATTGTACAGAAGCGATGTGAACAAACCTTTAGACAATTATAGCATTTGACTATCTTTAATTTGGCATCATCACTGATCCGGTCCGTAAAATCATTCCGAATCGCTCTACCTTCTAGACCCACAGTAGACTTGATTAGGACAGTATCTCCTTGCTGAGCATCTACATACTTTTGCTTGAAGGCTAAGGGAGCATCACACTCAAGGCTAGCCACAAAACGGGTACCCATTTGAACACCAGATGCGCCGATCCGAAGGGCTTTTGCGATATCATCCCCTGTTAAAATTCCACCCGCAGCAATAACAGGAATTGAAACGGCCTCTAAGACTTCAGGAAGGATATCAAACATGGATCTGTCTGTACCTAAATGGCCTCCAGCTTCGAACCCTTCCACAACGACTGCGGAGGCACCAAGTCTTTCGGAAATTCGGGCTAATTTGGCGGATGAAACAATAGTTACGACAGGAGTGCCATATTCTTTACCCCAAGCATAAATATCTCTGGAAATTCCGGCTCCGGAAATAATAAAGTCAACCTTCTCCTCCAAAGCAATCTTCATTTTTTCGGCAAAGTCCTTCACTGCGAATAGTACATTCACACCGATGTAACCATTTCCTTTAGAGAGTTTTCTTGTTTTGCGAATATGCATTCTCAGCTCATCAGGAGGGATCCCTGTACCAGAGATGGTGCCGATCCCGCCTGCATTAGCTACAGCAGCGGCTAGTCCACTTAAGGATATGCCTACACCCATTCCACCTTGAATAACAGGAACTCTCGATTTAATATGTCCGAATTGTATTGTTGGAAGTTTCAATTACACACCTCTTTTGCAAGTTGTTGACATTATTAATACTCCTCTAGAGTAATAAGATATATCGTAACACAGCTAATTCTTTCCCGGATGTGACTGTAAACATGCTCAAACTATGTTAAATATCATGTCTTTCAACTGTTAAGTTGTTGATATCAAGTGAAAATTTAAGAAAACGAAGTGACTATTAAAAAAAGGACAATGAATAACAAAAAAAAGAGCCATCCATCCGGTAAAACCTTCATACTTCTATCAACGCTTTTCTATCAAGAAAGTGGATTTTGACATCGTATCGTGTCCACAACCTCAAAAATTCGATAATGCCGGAGAAGACATGAAGGACTTAATCTCCATCGGAACCATTGGCTTGATTAAAGCCATCGAGAGCTATCGTCCGAACAAAGGAACCAACTAGCCACATTTGCTGCTCGTTGTATTGAAAACGAAATCCTGTTGCACCTGCGTTCGCTCAAGAAAACACGTAAAGACGTATCTCTGCACGATCCGATTGGGACAGACAAGGAAGGTAATGAAATTACACTTATCGATATCCTTGGCTCTGAAGCTGTATCATGAGTTTTATAAGGCGAAGCGGTGAGGATATTAGATAATAACTTAAGATTCACTATAGAGTGTTTTAAAAGCGACTTGCAAAAAGGGAGTTGCTTTTTTATGTGCGCCCAGCATTGGCAATCTATAGGGTTGAAGTTCCGCATACATCGTACAAAAATGGCAGACCTTGCGGCAAGCGATAGAAGAAAGAACCTATGAACCGAGCCCCTCCCCTACATAGAATTAGAAGGAATAACGGAATCGTGCAAAAAGTAACTTTCTTTGCTAAATAAAAATATCCATCATTCTTATATAATAAAGGTGACAAGGTATCATAACAAGATGCAGGTTATTCTGTAGTAGTCCGGTATTGTACAAATGTAAGAGAAGTATATGCATGAAGAATGGTAAATCATCAATGCCCAAGAAGACTAGACGTTGTAAGGAGACTTCGGTTTCTCCCAACAAGGAGCTTGGATCAACATAAAATAACCTCTGCGAGTGAGAAGGATAGGATGGATGCATCATGAAAAGGTACGGGGCGGTCGTGATAGGCTGCGGTTATATGGGCTCTCTCCACTTGGACGCGATATCACGACAGGTGCGGGTCCGGTTGATCGGCGTGGCGGATTGGAACCGGGACAGGGCCTCCTTAGTGGCAAGCCAATACGGAGCTGAGTGTTGGAGCACGGATTACCGGGTCTTGATAGAGCGTGATGATGTGGATCTGGTCATTATCGCCACGTACCCGTCCTCCCATCTGGGGATCGCAAAAGATTGTCTCGCTGCAGGGAAGCATATCCTATGCGAGAAGCCGATGGCGGGCAATGCACGGGAAACACAGGAATTCATGAAGCTGGCCCGTGGAGCTAAAACCAAGGTGCTGATCGGTCACATCCTTCGCCATAACACTACGTACCAGGCGGTTATGAAGATGATCCGGGAGGGCGCCATCGGCTTCCCTTTGGTCATCCGGCTATCCCAATTGAAGCCCTCCAAAAATTGGGCTTCCCACTTATCCCTGCTCCGGGACGTCTCGCCGATCGTGGATTGCGGCGTCCATTATATCGATGTGATGCGTTGGGCTACAGGGGCGGACGTAGTAAGCGTCAATGGGATCGGGCAGCGTCTCTACGAAGAAGTCCCGCCGTATACTTACAATTACGGACTCATGACCCTCCGTCTGTCGGACGGCTCCATCGGCTACTTTGAGACAGGGTGGGGCAAGGGGCTTCCGACTGATAACCGGAAGGAATTTATCGGACCGGCAGGCCGGATTCGCATCATATACAAGAACGAACGACCGCGAGAGGATCAGCATCTGGGGAATCTGATCGAGGTCGAAGACTACCAGAAAGGAGCGGTCCGGCAGATCAATATGGACTTCTCCGTAAAGCCTACGGGTGCCCAGCTGGACTATTTCCTGTCCATGCTGGAGAACAACTTGCCCCCTATACCGGCAATGGAGGAAGCCTGCCGGGCGATGGAGATCGCTCTCTTAGCCGACCGGGCGATACATGAAGGAATTACGTTACCTTGCGCGAAATAAGGGTTGACCAACATGGTGATGGTAACAGGGGATGAACCGGTGCATGGTGTACACCTGCTGAGGAATAAATTGTCCACACCCATGTAAAGTACGGCAGCCGACATCAGTCAGTCGAACTGAGGGATGTATACGGTGCCGTCGGGTACCACCCGCTGGATCATCAACGGATTGCAGGGCTAGTAAGCTCCGGAGCCATATTCCGGGAGGTTCCATTCGGCGAGGTGAAGGTAGATTTCGACGCATTGCAGGAGAACGGATACGGGGGGATCTGACCATCGATCGGGAAGTGGGGGATGCGCCCGAGGGGATATAGAGTGTGCAGTTCCATCATCCGCCAATACAGGTAACGGCAGACGGCCGTGCGAAATTTCGGGGATCGAGACTGCGTATTGGAAAACCGGTAAGTCGCGGGTCTAAATAATCAAGTTAATTAATAGGGTTGTTTTGCTGTGTTAGCCTAGTGGGATTTCCAACCGAAGGGAATGAACCATGGAAAGAAAATTAGAAACCTTAGTGATTTCCCGCCTGATAAATCAGACGGATGTTTCAGTTACAGAAGATTTCCAGATCATTAAACAGTATCAATGGCTTAAAGGATATAACCCGGTCGTTACAGCAAGATTAAATTACAGTTAGGAGGATCTGAAGCTTCAGTTTAAGGTTTACGAACAGAATCCAATACGAACATATAGAAACATGAATGATCCTGTGTATAAGGATAGCTGCATCGAGTTCTTTTTTCAGCCTTCTCCGGATTCGGACCAGCGCTATATGAATTTCGAATTTAATGCGAATGGCGCAATTCTCTTGCAGATAGGGGCGGATCGGTATGATCGCTTCCCAATCACTATCAATCCAGCACTTTTCCAAGTCCTATCCACCACGGATCAGATTAATGATAAAGGGGAAGCGTATTGGGAATTAAGCTTTTCGATCTCATGGGCATGGGTACAATCTTATTTTTCGGATTTTCGGGCAGTGCCGGGAAAAAGGATAAGAGGAAACTTTTACAAGTGCGGCGATGAAACGGTTTATCCGCACTTTGGAACATGGAGCAAAGTTCATTCGAACAAACCAGAATTTCATAGAAGCTGTGATTTTGGGATTCTGTACTTAGAGTAACTGCGAAATGCAGGTTAATGAATAACTTCCGAAGCCGCATATACGGGGTTGGAGGTTTTTTTGTCGTAGTAGACACATCGAACAAATGTCATATTGGCAGCGCAAGGATACTATTATTTTAAAAAATCACCTGTTTTTTAAACTTTTAGAAGGGAGTGTCGTTATACTGTTCGACAATCTACTCGTGCGCACGGTAGTTGGCCAAGTACGAATGGAGGCAGGTAATGATGCATGTAGTTATCCAGCAATTGTGCAAAAAATATGGCAGTAAACAAGTACTGAACGGAATTAACCTGACATTGGGTACGGGTATGTTCGGCTTACTCGGTCCCAATGGGGCGGGAAAATCAACATTGATGCAAATATTGGCAACAGTAATACCGAAAACATCAGGGGATGTACAAATTGGACATTGCAAGCTTGGGCGGGATGAACGTGAAATTCGTGGCTTGCTTGGCTACCTGCCACAAGAGTTTGGCGTATATCGCAAGTTGACAGGCGCAGAATATCTCGATTATGTCGCGTCCATGAAGGGCATTACAAATGGAAAAGTCCGGAGGAAAGCAGTAGCCGAAATGTTGCGCCGAGTCAATCTGGAGGAGAAGCGCCATGTGCGTATAGGCAAATATTCTGGCGGGATGCGGCAGCGCATCGGTATTGCCCAGGCGCTGCTAGGTGATCCGCAGTTCATTATTGTGGACGAGCCTACGGCAGGGCTTGATCCCGAAGAACGCATGCGATTTCGTGATATGCTGACTGAGCTGGGTAAAGATCGTACTGTGCTACTGTCTACACATGTCGTCGCCGATATTGATAATAACTGTAAGAGTATGGCGATTATGAGCGGAGGGCGCATCGTATTTCACGGTACGCAAGAACAATTGCTCCAGCGTGTGCAGGGACAAGTGTGGACGGTCCAAGTGGGTGATGAGAAGCTTGCAGAGCTCAAAGAAACTGCAGTCATCGTGACTGCAAAGCGTTCAGGAGCCGGCTATGAGGCGCGTGTTCTTGCCAGTTCTGTCCCATTACCTGGAGCAGTCCAGGCAAAGGCAGGACTTGAGGACGGATATATCGGGGTCATGAGAGCGGGGAATAGCCAATGAGCCTGATTCGCTATTACAAAACAGAGTGCAAGCTACTGCTGCGTGGCCCAGGCTTGTATCTAATGCTGGCAACTGTGGTCGGCATCCTGTATTTGATGTTTCAGAACGCCGATGCCAAATTGGATCGTGCAGTATACGTGATGGATATTTCTGAGGTGTATTGCCTTGTAGCCCTCATTATTTTGCCTTTGCTGGCAACAGCGATAGCACGGCGGGATGAAGAATGGAAGACAGCAACCATGATGGCTACCTTTCCGTATCGAACATGGGAAATGGAGGCTGCACGCTTGCTCTGTGCTGTAACCCTTCCGTTAGCAGCTGCGCTCGTGCCGATGGGGGCTTATGTATGGTTGGTCGTAAATGATGGCATCTCATGGGGAATGCGTGAATGGTATACCTCTGCTGTATTGGCTTCCTTTGCCATCCCGATGTTATTTGCAACTGTAATTGCCTACTTAGTAGGTATCCTTATCCGCAAGCGATACAGTTACTTGATCAGCTTCGTCCTGTTGCTTAGCTTGGCAATTATTTTACCGGAATTTTTTAAGACCGATCGCCCTTCTTTTTCATTACCCCCTCATACGCAGATTTGGTTCGATTATTCACTAGTTAAATATATTGGTAAGTCTTACTCACGTATGTGGGGATTTATATATGATCCGGCATTTTGGCTGCATCGCGGCATCGTTGCAGCTTTAGCAGCAGGAATGGTCATGACTGTTCTACTTGTAGTATGTAGACGCAGGCGGGAACGGGTCAAGGCATGGCTTGTCTATCCCACGATGCTGATTCTAGGTGCAGCATTGTTATGGGCAGGTAGTGCGATGTACGGATACCTGCAGGAACGGGCAGATATTGCGGATGCCAATGAACGTTTCTATCGCGAACGTCTTACTTCAGCCAATGATATCACGCAACAGCGTGAATTGGAGCAACTGCTCGTTGCTGGAATTGCAGCGGGTAAATATTCGGAGGCGGATATTGAGGAAATGTCTCGGATCACCCTTAACACAAACGGGAATACCAGCAATCCGCTCTCGGTATCGCATATTAAAGATCTGCTTGTCGGAATGAAGTTCCAGGATCTACACATTAACAGCTACAAGCTGAAGTTGGAATTACTGCCGCGGCATGGGTTAGAAATACAGGCGACGATGCAAGCAAGCAATGGACAAGCGGCAACACTAGAGCGATTCCCAATCATGCTGCGACATATCTTTGATGTACAGGAACTGAAGGTGAACGGTGCTGCTGCTGCCTATGAGTGGGAAGAGGCTACAGATGTACTTTGGATCAAGCCTGCAACGGATGTTATGCCAGGGGAGCATCTGGAGATCGAGATGACATATAGAGGTACCCTAAATGATTGGCGGCATTATTATTCCGTCGCTCCTAGCAGGGATAGATGGGAGCAGATCGCTGTTGTCGACGATAACAGGATTTTCCTGCCAGCTTTCTATGGCTGGTACCCTGTTATCGGCAATAGCCGGCTATCGGAATTGCTTACCGATCACTACGAATGGGGGCGTCACGCTACAGATATTCTGGACACACAACTGCCGCGCCCTATGGCGGGCTTTGAAGTTGCTATCACAGGGCCAAGTGGCTTGAAACTGTTCTCCAACGCCTCTGTCATTACTAGTAAGATGGCTGGAGAGAAGGGAGCGACCATCACGCGCCTGGAGCTGGATGAAGCAAGCGGACTTACATTATTTGGGGGCGATCTGCAACTTGCAGAAGCGACGGCAGACGGCAAGACGTTGCGTCTGTTGGCATCTGGTCAATTGCCTGCCCGTTCTGTCGAAGAAGCAGCACAGTTCGCAGCCAGGCATTACGCCCAAGCGGCGCGTACTTTGAAAAAGTTGGATGGAGAAGCTGCAACGAGTTTTCCCCAGACGGTTACTATGGCACTTGCCGATTATCCGTATTATAGTTTGAATATGGTGAGTATGAGCACCCTTGGCATGGTAGATGCATCAGTTGGAGGTCCGGAAGCTCGCGATGTCCACTTTTTGTCTAAGGTGTCTGTGTCAAGTTATTTTGGGGCGGAAATTGATCGAGGGAAAAATGGGAATATCCAACTGAGAACGGGGCAGTACTGGCTTGATTACAGTGCCAAACGTAGAGAGATTAGAAATGCGAGAATGTTAAATTTAAACGCCCAATATACACTGAATAACTTTTTTCAGGCTTATAACGAGCTCAAGCTGGTCGGAGGGAAACTGCCAGATCGACTGTTCGAACCTGTTAGCAGCTATTTTTTGAACGGTACACCGAATCAGGTTTATGACCTTATGAATACCATATACAGCCAGTACGGTATTGAAAGTGTCTACGATGTCATCAAGCTTGTCTATGACAGTATTGGCACAGAGCAGCTAATCGAGGACAGTGATGAACAAATGGAAGCGCTTCTGCGAGGCTATTTGCAAAGGAAAATGGAGGGAGGACAATGAAGGTTGCCCTCATTCTTTTGTCCCGTGCAAAATATGCTTGGCGCATCCTATGGGGCGGCTACTTGCTAGCTATAGCTATTATTGCGGCGCTGATAGCAGCTGGTTGCCTCATGCTGCCAATGATGATGCCCTCTCCTGGTTTTTATCATGTCAAAGTGGCTTTTATATTTGTGCTGCCTTTACTTGCGATTGCCTTGAGTGCTGCCTTGTTCGCCGATGATTTCAGTGAGGGTACTTTTGCCCATCATTTCAGCTATCCATATTCACAATTACTCGTGTTCGCCGAGCGAGGAGCGGTCGCTGCGCTAATGCTAGTTATCTATGAAGCAGCGTTGCTCTGGGCAATTGACCGCTGGGCGATCGTTTTAAGTACGGCACAACTAGCTTACATAATTAAACATAGCCTCAGTGTGAATATGTTCCTTGGCGGTCTGGCGGCATTGGGCACTCTGCTAGGGCGCAATATGGCTGTCGGGCTAGGAGTGGGGGCAACGGTGTGGCTGCTGGAGTATTTTATGTCCAGTATGCCGCTCAATCGGTACTATTTATTTCAAGCCGTCTGGCCGGTGAGCCGGTTCACAGATAAATCGCATAACGCTATCGCATTATTTGCAGCAGCTGGAATACTGCTTTTCTGCTGTATGCTTCTATTGGGGAAAGGCAGAGGTTGGCTCGTGTGCAGGCAATAGTGCTGAGCGAGAAAGGAGAGAGTCAAGTGAACAGCAGGGCTGTTGTTACGGATGAGCAACTGCTCGAGCAATACAAGCAAGGGAATACAGCCGTGCTGGAGTTGTTCGTCTATCGGTATCATCAGACCATCTATGCGTATTTATACCGACTGACCAGCAAGCGTCAGCTCGCAGAAGATTTGGTGCAAGAGTGTTTTGTCAGAGTATTCACGGCTTTGCAAGCTGGTCGGTTGCCTGAACGGTTTCGACCATGGATTTATCGAATTGCGACGAACCTGTGCCGTGATGTATGGAAGTCCGGAGCTTATCGTTATGAAGTAGCGGCTAAGGATACCGGAGTGTATGATGCGGCAGATGGCGGTAAGGATACGGTAGCGTCTTTTTTAGACAAGCAATATGAGCGTGAAGCAGTCATTGCTGCCCTTGGCGCTTTGCCTGAGGAGGAGCGGCAAATTGTTATTTTGCGTTTTTATGAGGAGCTCAAGCTGGATGAAATAGCCGAGTTGCTGGAACTGCCGCTTGGAACGGTCAAGTCCAAGCTGTATCGGGCGTTCAGGCGACTGGCCCATACATTGCAGAAAGGGGAGGATCAGGATGAGTTACATATCCGGAGCCGGTAGCGCCGATAAGGCTAGTCGCGACAGTCAACTGCACAGGGAATTGCAAGAGCAGCGGCAACTAGAGGAAAAGGGTGAAGCAGCAGCGGATCGATGGGAGCATGACCAGATCGGAGCCGTATTCAGCCAACTGGATCGCTATACCGTCGATGGTCCCAGCGGCCAGCAGACGGAATCTCTGCTGGCGCTTGCCGCCACATATGCCACACAGCCTGAGTGGGCGGTTGCTGTACCCTCTTCCAAGCGAGTGGCAAGACATGACAGGCCTGGGCGGCAAGCAACTGTCGCTATATCTTTACCAGTAAGGCTTATGCAACGCATGGCAGCTCAGGTAAGGACGATGCATTGGCTGTTTTGGCTTACATCAGCGCTTATGATTGGCATAGGAGCAGTCGTTGAGGGGCTGGTAGCAAGTGAATGGTTCAGTAGCTCTGCCAAGCCGGATGTATTTTTATTTACGATTCTGTTGCTTCCTGTAGCCAGTGTGGCCTATTCACTCCGATCCATGCATAAGCCAATGAGTGAGCTTGAGGCGACCTTTCCTGTTACACCCGTACAGCTTATGGTAGCCAGAATAGGAACCATACTGCTATATGACCTCCTTCTAGCGCTGTTGTTTTATGGAATACTCGTTATGACGGGTACCAGCGGTGAATTCGGATCTAACACTACTTTACTGATCACAGATCTATTACTGCCGATCTGCCTGAGCGCTTTTGCAGCGCTGGCTGCAATGCTTCGTTTCGGGACATGGCCTGGTACCGCGGTTGTGCTCGCAGTGGGCGTCATCCAGTTTTCCGCTGGCGAGAGGCTTGGCGTATTTCAATTGTTCAGCGAATACGGGTCCGAACACTGGCTTGCAAGCAAGCTTGTTGCTGTTAGTCTGGCAATAGCGCTGGGTGTTATAACAAGTATTTTGCTGCGCCATCGGCATTATTACAAGCAATATGGATAGGAGGGAAGAGTGGTGCGAGGAGCTGAGCTAAAACTTACCGCGGTTGAACTTCTTGCAGATAATGGTCACCTGCTGCTAGGGGATGTGAATCTGGCTTTGCCGCCAGGCTGGTATGGTCTGGAGGGCGCCAATGGCAGTGGAAAAACAGCATTGCTCAAAGCGATAGCTGGTCTATACCAGCCTGTACGCGGCCTGATTACCTATCAGCTTCATGGCGTGACGTTGTCAGGCAATGCTTTCAAGCCTTATCTGGGCTACAAGCCACAGCAGGCAGCGTACTATGACAATATGAATGTCGAGGCATACTTGCGTTATGTGGGTGAGATGAAGCTGATGCCACGGGCAACCATTGAGGAACGATCTCGTGAGCTAAGTGAACGGCTCGGGCTTACTGCCGAGTGGAAAACGCCCATTCAGCGGTTGTCAGGCGGCAACAAGCAACGGCTTATGATTGCTCAGGCGATGCTTGCTGATCCATGGTTTCTGCTGCTGGATGAGCCTCTCTATGGCATGGATATCGAGATTCGTTTCCTGCTGCTAGACACGTTGTACGAAATGACACCTGGCACAGTCGCAATCTTTTCAGGCGCTTTGGAGGGCCTACAGGGAGGTTGGTTGGATGCTGTGATCAAACTTGAAAATGGTACAGCGGCGCTGCACTGATGCAGCGCCGTTTTCTATATTAAATCATCCTGCTGCGGCTGCGAAACTTGCCTGGCGGATAGCCAGACATTTGTTTGAACCATTTGCTGAAGGGGTGGATAGAGTCGGCCTCTAGATGGCTGGCAATGGAGACTCTTCTACTCTTATCATTGGCAAAGAACGGGGAGTTTTGAACACAAATAAAATAATGAGAAGTGACAGATTGCTTGGGTAGTGTTGGGATAATATCAATAATTGGCGAACCAGCCGATGGAATAAATGGCGTGATTTTCTCTTTGAATGGAGATTTTTTGGTACCTTATTGTCAGTACAATCATACAGAGAAAAAAAGGAGGAGAACCCAGAATCATGCACACCAAGAATAAGGGGAAGTACAATGATTTTTCGAGATATTTACGGATAGCCAATTGTTGCGGAAGAAGACGAAACACTTCCCTTGGCTCATCCTGATTTGATGTTGTTTTTGCTTAACACCACAAATGTAATTGATAGTGTTGATTATAGACTGTTCAAAATAAAGGAAACAGCTATCGTTCAATTTTTTGTAACGGACGCATTTAAACAACTAGTGGAACTCCATGACCTTAAGGGCTTAGATTTCTCAGAGGTATACGATTCAGCTTTTACTGCAGAAAAAGAAGAAGAGCAAGAACGTAATTACCAAGCTGCCCTTGATTTCATAGAGCGCAATAAAGGAATTGAAGTTTCATATGATGAGGCTCGTTTCCTTATGGAGCAGGAAAAAGTTGTTGCCAGCGGAAAGTGGAGAATGCAACTAGATGAGAATGGGGAGCTATGGCTTGCGAATTTGACACCTGATTTGATTTATTGCTGGGGCCAGCCAATTTATATTCCTCCTGTGTTAATGCTTTTTCAATGGCATGAAGTAGAGAAGTCTGAAATTAACTTATAGAACCCGGTGGAATGAAATATACTCTTATGAAGCTTTATCATCATTTTTAAAAGGCTAAGCGCTGAGCTTAAAGTCATAAGTTAGATCCGTTAACACTAAAGTTTTACAAAGGCGACTTATCTGCGGACGGGTTGCTTTTGTTTTTTTCAGTTCCCATCAAAACAATATAGTCCTGACCGATCTGCTTATCCAAATCATTGAATACTATCAATAAAGATAACCGTCAAACAATAGAATATATGATATAATGACGTGGTTGTTGTAAGGTGCAATTTTAATATGAAAAATAGGATGGGCAATATGAAGGGTTATCTTTATAACGTGGATAAAAAACGATTGATTATTATGGTTATCGGCAATGTATTTCTGGGCATGGGAATTAGTATTTTTAAGCTGTCCGGCATGGGGAATGATCCCTTTAGCGGCATGGTGATGGCTCTTGCAGAGTGCGTGGGTATAACATATGCAAATTTTCTGATCTTGCTGAACCTGGTATTGTTTGTAATCGAATTCATCACCGGACGAAGGTATATTGGAGCAGGGACTTTTGTAAACGCAATCTTTTTGGGGTATATCGCTACGTTCTTTCATAGTACTTGGCTATCTCTGTTAGGCGAACCTCAGCTGTTATGGCAGCGGGTGGTCGTCGTAGCGATTGGCGTGGTGGTATGCAGTTTTGGGGTATCCCTGTATCAGACATCGGCTGTGGGAGTCGCTCCTTACGACAGCCTGTCCCTGATTATGAGGGATAACGTCCCGAAAATATCTTATTTTTGGCACCGGATGTTTACGGATGCTCTTTGTGCTTTGATTTGCTTCCTGGCAGGAGGCGTTATAGGCTTAGGTACTCTAGTGTCCGCACTTGGTTTGGGACCCATTATTCATTTTTTTGATGTGAATTTTACGGAGAAGCTGCTGGCAAAAAAGCGTCCAAATTAAGAAAGGCGGGGCAGACCAATCTGCCCCGCCTTTACTGTAATTTGAAGGTCCATTTTTAATGAGTAAATGCACTCTTAATGTTATTTTTTTTATGAACATCTTCCGTGCCGCTATCCAAGGCGGTCTTGTAGTAGAAGCATTTATGGTCTATGACTTCCATCGTTTTTTTCAATTCTTCCATCTGTGCTTCTACAGAAGCTTTCCGCTCCAGGAACATATCATATCTCTGCTGCAAGGTGGAGTCCCCCTCAGAGCACCACTCAATGAAATGTTTTATTTCCTTAATTGGCATCCCGGATGACTTCAGGCATTCAATTACTTTTAAAGCATCCATATCCGTTTCTTTGAAAACGCGTTTCCCGCTGTGGGTTCTTTCTATAAAAGGCAAAAGTCCCTCCTTGTCATAGTAACGCAGGGTATGTGATGTCATATTAAAATATTCTGCAACTTCACTTATGGAGTATGTTTTCATCATCTATCTCCAGTCTTAATTATATTTTATGCTTGACTTAGAGTTAACTTTAAGTAATAACATAGGTTTTGTAAAGTCGACGTTACAGCTTTTTATATTAACTAGAAGAGAGGTTTCACTATGATAAAAGTAAATGCACGTGCTACATTCAGTCAGGAAGGCCCGTTCAAGCTAACTACAATTGAACGCCGGAATCTGCAGCCGCACGATGTTCTTATTGAGATTAAATACGCTGGCATTTGCCACTCGGATATTCATACAGCCCGCGGGGAGTGGGGACCGGTTAAGTATCCACTTGTTCCAGGGCATGAGATCGCCGGTATTGTCAGCCAGGTCGGTTCCAAAGTTACAAAGTACACAGTCGGCGATCGTGTAGGGGTAGGTTGTATGGTTGACTCCTGTGGAGAGTGCAGTAATTGCCAAAAAGGTGAGGAGCAGTATTGCCTGAGTGGAAATACGGGCACTTATGGAGCTATCGACCGGCACGGTCACTATACACAGGGCGGGTATTCCACGCACATCGTTGTAACAGAAGACTTCGTGGTCCGGATTCCTGACACTATTCCGCTTGATGCGGCTGCACCGCTTTTATGCGCAGGAATCACCACCTATTCACCGCTGCGCCATTGGGGAGCCGCTCCCGGCAAAAAAGTAGCTGTAGTGGGTCTTGGCGGGCTTGGGCACATGGCTGTGAAGATTGCTCATGCCATGGGAGCTGAGGTTACTGTGTTATCACAGTCACTGAAGAAGAAGGAAGACGGATTGCAATTAGGAGCGGATCATTATTATGCGACCAGCGATCCGGAGACATTTAAGCAGCTTGCCGGTTCATTCGATCTTATTGTGAATACAGTAAGCGCACAAATTAATATTGATGCTTATCTTTCACTTCTGGCATTGGATGGTACATTAGTCAATGTTGGTGCGCCCGCTGATCCATTGGCAGTTAACGTATTCTCGCTGATCGGCCACCGCCGTTCGTTTGCCGGATCGATGATTGGCGGAATCCGTGAAACGCAGGAAATGCTTAATTTCTGCGCTGAACATAATATTGCTTCTGAAATCGAGGTCATTTCTGCTGACCGGATTGATGAAGCCTGGGAGCGTGTGCTTGCTTCAGATGTCCGTTACCGGTTTGTCATCGACATCAGCACGATGGGGAACGAATAAGAGACGCCTTCATTCTTGACCTCGGTTCGTGGCCACAACCTCAAGAAATTCGATAACATAGCGGGAATTTGCTAAGGAGCTGGAAATCTCACGCAGTTATGTTTCGAGAAGAGAAAAAAGGCGTTGTTGCATACAGCAGCATATGTGTATAAATGCTAAATAGGCAGAGCAGTGCTTCTACCATTGGGGTAGGAGGACGGCTCTGCTTATTGTCGTTACTGCAATTGAATATTTTGGTTCAGCTGATTCTGCCGTTTTTATGAAAAAGCTGATTCTTTAAAGGTTGGAATTTTTAAAAATCAGGTTGAAAAATGCTATTTTCCCTAATAGAAAATCATGACACAATAACAATAAAGCGCTTACTTCATTAAAACATCCCAAGTTCATGAAGACTCTATACCACTTTTTGAAAATATTTACGATATTAAAAGTCGTATCTGCTGGCCGAAATTTCGGATTCCAAGCAAAGGTTGAAATTATTAAAAAAGTTGGTACTAAACGTTTAACTCAATAACTTAAGGGGTCAAACGGTTAGACATATCTATGTAATTATGAAGGGGGAGAGGGAAATGAAAGTAGGTAAAGCATTCGGGGCAGGTATTCTTTCAACTGCAATAGCGTTAAGTGTCATTGGCTGCGCGAAAGACGAGACAAACACAGTAACCAAGGCATCTGATGCACCCAAAGCATCTGAGAACGCAACCTCCAAGCCTGAGGAGAAGGTCAAAATTATCTATTCGATGTGGGGAAGTGCGGAAGAGGGAAATGTAACCCAGGGAGTGGCGGATAAGTTTAATGCTTCTCAAGACAGAATTGAAGTAGAAGTACAAGCAATTCCTTGGGAAAACTACATGACTAAGCTGAATACAATGGCTACGGCAGAGCAATTGCCTGACACAGGGATGCTCAGAGAAGATGGGGTCGTTCAGTGGTCTACCCAATGCATGCTGAATGATGTAAATACAATGTACGAAGGAAGCGACAGCAAACCACTCGATAGCTTAGCCTACAAATATCAAGGGAAAACCGTAGCCTACGCGGCTGCCAATGAAATCTTACTCCTCTATTACAACAAAGATATGTTTGACAAAGCCAATGTACCCTATCCCCCAGCCGCTTTAGACCAAGCGTGGACATGGGACGAATTTGTAACAACAGCAAAGAAGCTGACCCTTGATAAAAATGGTAAACATCCTGATGAGAGTGGCTTTAATGAGCAGAGTATCGTACAGTTTGGCGCATCCGTTGAAAACTTACCATGGCAGCTTGAGACCTGGGCGCTTGGTAATGGTGGAGGGTTCTATTCGGGTGATGGGACTGAGGTGAGAATTGGAGAAGACGCCAGTATAGAGGGAATTCAGAAGGTTGCAGATCTTTACTTGAAGGATCATGTTGCTCCGTTGTCTGTCGGACAGACTGATGATGGCATTCAACGAACCATCATCGCGGGAACTGTTGCCATGGCTACTAACGGTGCGTGGAACGTGGGAACTAGTCTGAATACGGCCAAGAATGAAGGCTTGAACTATGGCGTTGCAGTATTGCCTTACATGAAGGAAAAGGTTACCCTCAACACGGGTGGCGCCAATGTCGTCTTCTCCCAGACTAAGCATCCAAAAGAAGCGATGGAATGGCTGAAATGGTACAACTCAGAAGAAAATAACTGGGGCCTCATTAGCTCGGGGATCTGGATGCCGACGCTGGAGAAGTGGTACACGGATGAGACCCTTACCCGTAAATGGGTCGAAAATCCTAACTTCCCTGTTTATGACGAATATAAATCTGCAGTAGTCGATTATGCGCAATCACCTGCTGTGAAGCCTGCAGCGTGGTTCTATACGAATCATACGACGGAGTTTAACACCTTGCTCGGGTCGGTTCTAGGGGATGTATGGACTGGAAAGACGACCGCTAAGGATGCTATTTCTAAAAATCTCGATGCGTTGAAAGCAGCCCATTCAGGCAATTAGTAAAGTTCGTAAAAGACTGGCCGCTGCCAAGCTCACACACGCGGCGGCCATATTATGATCTTCAGGTGGGGAGATAGAGATGGAAATGATTAATAAATCTCCGAAACGTCGTTCACGTATTCATGCAGGTGAGGCACGAGCCGCGTATATATTATTGATCCCTGCCTTCCTTGGGCTGATCTTTCTAACGTATCTACCTCTTATTGGGGTGCTCGGGATCAGCTTAACGAATTGGACGGGACTTTCAGACCCCAAATTTGTTGGCTTCGAGAATTATATTAATCTATTTACCACTGATCCTTATATTAAAGATTCTATTATCGCTACGGTCTACTTTGCCGTCTTATCGGTAGTTGGAGGCATGATTTATTCACTTTTTATTGCGATGCTACTGAATCGTAAAATTCCGGCTAGAGGGTTTTTCCGGGCTGTGTTCTATGTACCGTACGTTTTGCCGGCAGCCGCAATATATGTAGGATGGTCCTGGTTATACGAAGCTAATTTTGGATTTTTTAACTTTATTCTCTCTGAGATGGGTTTGAACAAAGTTTCTTTTATCGCGGATTCCAGCTATGTCATTCCATCCCTATCCTTGATTTCGGTTTGGCTGTCAGGTAACTTAATTGTTATTTTCTTAGCTGGGCTGCAAAATGTTCCGGTCGTCTACCATGAAGCGGCTGAAATGGATGGTGCGAATGGATGGAAACGATTCTTGCATATCACTTTACCGTGCATGTCGCCCATTATCTTTTACAATTTGCTAATGAGCTTGATTGCCAATCTCCAAATTGTTACGCCGGCTCTTTCATTAACGAATGGGGGCCCGGGTAATTCTTCACGCTTTTTAACTTATCTGATGTATGATCAAGCTTTTGTAAATTATAAATTGGGGTATGCTTGTGCGACAACAGCCGTTATTTTTGTTATTCTTGCAGGCTTTACTGGTGTATTATTCAAAACCTCCAACCTATGGATCTTTAATGAAGGGGGCGATGACAAATGAGTGTAGCCTCATACGGAAGATTAAAGAGCAAAAAACGTAATAATCAATGGATGAACCTGATCTCGTTTGTCGTTGTTATTTTTTTTACTATACTCGTGCTCTTTCCAATCTGGTGGATATTTCGCACGTCGCTCATGTCGAATGCCGAGATATACCAATATCCGCCTTCACTGCTGCCAGGAAATTGGTTGTTTTCAAACTATGCAGAAACGCTAGAGATCTTTAAGTTTTGGAAATATTTATGGAACACTATGATTATTATTGTACCCGCCTGTCTGGCAGGAACCTTTACAGCGACTTTATGCGGTTATGCCTTTGCAAGACTGCGTTTTCGGGGCAAAAAATTGATTTGGGCTCTTTGTGTCGGTTCGATGCTTCTACCTGCCATGGTTACACTTATTCCGCTATATATTGGGTGGACGAGAGGCTTAGGAATTCATGACAGCTATCTGCCGTTGATTTTGCCTTATTTCTGTGGTGGCGGGGCTTTTAATATCTTTTTGATCAGGCAGTTTATCATGTCTATACCGAGAGAGCTTGATCAAGCAGCAACGATCGATGGCGCTGGATATTACCGCATTTTGTTCAGCATTATTATGCCGGCCATTAAATCTGCGATGATCGTCGTCGCATTATTTATCTTTATCGGTTTATGGAATGATCTACTTCAACAGATGATTTACATAAACTCAAGCGATAAGTATACGATAGCCTTGGGACTAACCGCCTTTAGAGGCCAACTAAAGCAGGACTGGTCGCTGACGATGGCGGCTACGTGTATGTCCTTTGCGCCGGGTGTCATTTTTTATCTGATTGGTCAAAAATATTTCGTAGAAGGAATCACGTTGACAGGACTGAAAAATTAGCTCCAATGGCTAAAGATAGCGCACTGTAATCTGCTCTGAAGTATTAATGGGGGCACCTTTCTGCTAAGGCTTAAGTTCCGAGCCCGGCGGTATAAGGTGCCCTTTATTTGTGCTGTAAAAGCTTCTACAGATTATGAATAAAGTTATATAGGTTTGCTGGGACGAGTCCTCTCTTTGAATTGGAACGTCCATACAAATTCCTCGAAGATTAGTTTTATTTATGTACTTCGTATTTTAAGTTCAGAAAATGAAATGTCAATTGCAGTTTGAGACGAATATCACCGTTGCTTAAGTCTAATTGGAAAAGCTCCCGGATCCTGTTGATACGATAGAACAAAGTGTTTCTATGGATAAAAAGTGCTTTTGCCGCAAGAGCTGGAGTGTCCACATACTGAAGATAGGCTTCAAGGGTAGGCAGCAAACTTGTTTTGTGGGTATGGTCATAAGCAATAAGCTTCTGAATAACCGGATGACAGAAATCAGCAAGATCATGATGTTCAGATATGATTTTTCCAATATGCTCACAGAGATAGTCCTCATACACATAGATTGACTTGTTAAAGTCAAGTTGGAGTCCTAAGTCGATGGCAGCCAGACATTGTTTGTAATATTTTCGCAAAAAATTTAATTGACTGAAGGAATCACTCATTGAAGCAGTCAGACTATTTACTTGCAGAAACTCCAGAATCCGTTCTTCTTTAGTAATTATTTCGTGGGATGAATCGGTGAGAGAGATTAGAAATACAATGCGCCCTTGAAAAACGATCCAACGGTTGTTTGGCAGGAATTGACTTAGATGCTGCGCGACCAGTTGAACTTTTCCCTCAAAAAAACCGTTGTTTTGGTCAATTAAGGTCAACACACGCAAGTTAGAGGACAGCGGCCACTCCATATGAGCCAAGCGCATTGCAATGACATTAGCATCATAGAGATCACCAGTAAGGAGTTCGGTAAGCAGAAAGCTATGAACCATTCCTTGATTGGATTTATAGAAATCACTCTTCTGCAATTCTACCGAAACCAGTTCGCAAAGAAATTTTACTAGTTCAAAATCAATATCAGTAAATTCACGATCAAGCTCCATAACACTAACCTGTGCAAATTCTATACCGTGGACGTACACAAAAGCTGTAATCCAACCGTTCTTGGTCTCGGGATCACGAGAGTAATAAGGAAAAAGAGCCATCCGGGTCCGCTCGTATAAATTGGATTTCTTCATGCTTTGAATATTTCGGTCAAGGACATAACCTAAGTGTCTCTGTTGTTCAATATCAGGTCGGCTGGGAATAGGTGCTTGACACATAGCAAGTAATTTATAGCCAGCATCAACAATGATAACCGGATTACCAAAGATGCGGGTGGCTTCATTCGTCATGTGCTGCAATCCTTTGTTGGAGTTAAGTGCAGAGATAAGCGTGTGCATATGCTCAATAAGCCGATTCTCATGAGCAAGGATAGTAGAGATTTTCTCTGAAAGATCCAGCAAATCCAGTTCATTTGGCAGAAGGGTAAGGCAAGTATAAGAATCAACAGATGCGTCACAATCCTGAATACAGAAAAGTGGGGTGTCTGTTGGAAAGTCCCTTGGTATATCTGAAAGCTTGCCTAAATAGGCAGTGTCAGTCTTGAATACGGAGTAGGGTCGCAGGATAGCAAATTCGTTAATCTCTTTGGTTTGTAATGCCTCTTCCGGCCAGGCAAGACAACAGTCGCTAAGTTTTCTGATGATCTTTTGAAGATTCACGAGAACAGCCTCCAATAGCACTAGGAACCTTTGTGCAATTTTACAAAACTTTGTTGAAATAACCGATCACGATTAAGTTGCAGTACATGGGAGATAACGCTCTCATTATATATACTGAAATTATCACATGCAGCAATAAATGACACTTTAGCTTGAAAATGTGTGATGAGCTGTATTCAACAAGGAGGGATTGTATTGGAATTACGTGAAGAAATTTATGCGAAGCTGGTGGAAAGAGCTTCGCCTTTATTCGGGAAGAAGCCGGAGGATTTGTCGGAAAGTCTTTCATTTACGAGTGATTTACAGGCAAAATCTGTGCATTTTTCGCAGATCACTACTTTCTTGGAGGACGCTTTTAATGTTGAAATTCCATATATGAAATTTCGCCGGAAACAAACCATCGCTGAGGCTGTTGATTATGTGCTGGAAATTTGCGAGAACGGATAAGGAGAAGGACAATGAACAAATTTTTTACAAAGAAAGAAATGTTTCAGGGCGAAGAGCTTGAGAGTATTTACCGTGTGGCCCGTCGGCCTGTTAATAAAGAGCAGGATATTGATCTTTCTGCAAGTGAAAATCCAATGGATGCAATGGGACAAGGTTTCTGTCCTCCCTTCAACCAACGAACATACATTGCGGGTGAAGGCGTGATCTGTCAGCAAGACGTACCCGTTAAAATGCGTGACGGGGTGACTATCTACTGTGATATATATATGCCGGAAAACCGAATAGACAAGATTCCTGCACTAGTTTCCTGGAGTTTTTTCGGGAAAAGGCCAGGAGAAGGAATGAGTGAGTGGCAGATTATGGGCGTTCCTCCGCAGACCGTATCCAAACTCGCAAAGTTCGAGTCTCCGGACCCTATGTATTGGTGCCGAATGGGTTACGCCGTTGCCAACGTTGATACTCGCGGTGCAGGTCATTCCGAAGGTGATGTAAGCATGTTCAGTCGTCAGGATTGTGAGGATGGCTATGATTTTATCGAATGGCTGGGTGTTCAATACTGGTGTAACGGTCGAGTGGGTATGGGAGGAAACTCTGGTGTAGCCATGACCCAGTATCGTGTAGCAGCTTATCAACCTCCCCATCTCGCCTGTATAGCCCCGTGGGAAGGCACGACTGATGTGTACCGGGAAGCAATTTATGAAGGGGGCATCCCAGCACTTAGCTTCAATGAATTCATCGCAGCTTCGGTTACGGGGAATGGCGGTGTCGATGATCAAGTGGCTATGGCACGGAAATATCCTTTAATGAACGGTTACTGGCGTGACAAAATTCCTGATTTCAGCAAGATTACGATTCCGTGTTACTGTACCGCCGGCTGGAGTCATTTTCATCTGCGTGGTTCAATTCAGGGCTATCGTAAAATTAAGACGAAGCAGAAATGGCTGCGCGTACATCGCGATTTTGAATGGGCAGATGCTTATGATCCTTACAATCTTGAGGACCTGAAGCGCTTCTATGACCGCTACCTGAAAGACATTCATAATGGCTGGGAATTAACCCCCCGTGTCCGGCTTGATGTTATGGATGCTTTCGATTGTGATTACCAGGTACAGCGCAAGGAAAAAGGATTTCCTCTGGAGCGAACTCAATATACACGTTACTACCTGGATGCGGCCAGCATGAGCATGCAAGAAGGTCCTGTTTCTGCCGCATCCGAAGCAACTTACGACTCGGACAGTGGAGAAGCAATCTTTGATATGGAAATTAAAGAGGATACTGAGCTGACCGGTTATATGTTTTTACGGCTTTATGTTGAAGCAGCCGGGCATGACGACATGGATCTTTTCATTAATATTCAGAAGGCTGATGGAGAGGGCAATTGGATTCCCTGGCATGTACTGGATGAGCCGCATCCCGGAGCATGGGGTAAGATTCGTGTTTCGCACAGAGAGCTTGATTCAAAGCTTAGTACCCACTATCAGCCTGTGCTTTCTCACGAACGTGAGCTGAAGCTCACTGGGGGAGAGGTAGTTCCGGTGGATATCGAAATTGTACCTTCCAGCCGGATCTGGCATAAAGGTGAGAAACTGCGGGTGCAGGTGGCAGGCCGCTATATCCGGGAGGGTTGGTTCGAGCCTCTAGCGTGGGACACAGACAATAAGGGCAGACACATCATTCGCACTGGCGGGGAATATCAATCCTTCCTTCAGGTACCGGTAATTCCGCCACGTTATCAATCTGGTGAATATATCTACCGTTAGATATGGAGGAAAGTCCGATGATCGGTGTGGGGACAGATATCGTGAATTTTTCTCATCTGCGAGCCATTACGCTGGTGCAGGAAGATCCATTTATACAAAAAACATATACTCCGAATGAGATCGCGCAAGCTATAAGCCGTCCGGAGCCTTTTTATTACTATGTAACGCGGTTTGCCGGCAAGGAAGCGGTGTTCAAGTCTCTAGCTATCAGTGGCGAGGGAGTTAGTCTCAAAGAGATTGAAATCCTTAATGATGCCGAAGGGCGGCCTAATGTGATACTGCATGGGGAAATCGCCAAACGGGTGCTGCAAAGCTCATGTGCGCAAGTGAAAATTTCCCTTTCTTATGATACAGACTACGCGGTGGCCTTTGCCATAGCTGCAGATGGAAGGAGTATATAAATGAGCCTGCTGGAAACGCTCGAGCAAAAAGCACGTCTTCATCCCAAAAGGGTGGTTTTCCCGGAATGTGATAATGAAATGATTTTGAAAGCCGCCGCGGAGGTGGTCGCACGCAAGATAGGCCAACCTGTGCTAATTGGCAATTCAGAGAGTATCAGTGCGCGTGCGGTGGAACTTGGAATTTCGACTGAGGCATTCAGTTTCTTCAATAATTCGAATGAGCAGCAGTTAGAAGAACTCGCTGACGAATATACAGCACGTTTTGATGAGTTGAGCAGAAAAGCGGTCCTGCGCAAGGCAAAAGATCCAGTAAACTGTGCGATGCTGCTGGTTAAGACCGGCAGGGCTGATTGTGCAGCTGCTGGACGCGAGTATACTACGGCTGAGGTTATAGTGGCGGCTCAAAGCATTATCGGGATGCAGGAAAGCTTTAGCAGCATTTCAAGTCTTGGTATTGTGAATGTGCCGGGCTTTGAGGGTCCTGAAGGTCAGCTGCTTGCTATAGCTGATTGTGCGGTGAATGCCGCTCCCGATGCTGACGAACTTGCTGACATCGCCATATCCTCTGGATATACTGTCAAAACGCTGCTCGGCTGGGAGCCTCGTATTGCTATGCTTTCCTTTTCTACATGTGGCAGCACGGAGCATGAGAGTATTGATGTTATCCGCAAGGCAATCGATATTGTACATGGCAGAGTGCCGGACTTGAAGATCGATGGTGAATTTCAACTTGATGCAGCTATATCCCCAGGGGTGGCTGCAAACAAAGTGAAGCGTGAAAGTGATGTCGCTGGCAAGGCAAATGTGCTTATATTTCCAAATCTGCATGCCGGGAATATAGGTGTCAAGCTGATACAGCTTTTTGGTAAAGCCGATGCATATGGGCCTGTACTTCAAGGCTTTGCACAGCCGATCTGCGATTTTTCCCGCAGTGCTCCGCTTTCCGAAATGATGGGCAATATTATTATGCTAATTGTACGCGCACAGCATGGAAAGGAACTGTGAAGACATGGAAAGGATATATAAAATTTTTACGCTCAGCCCAGGCTCTACTTCAACAAAATTGGCGGTTTTTGAGAACAACACACAAGTATTCAAAGCGAATGTTGCCCATGACCCGGCAGTTCTAAAGACCTTTGCAACTATTGGCGACCAACTTCCTTACCGGCGCGAGACGATTCTATCGGAGTTATATAAGGCTAAAATCAGCCTTACTGCTATGGATGCTTACGCTGCGTACAGTGGAGGTTTGGAAAGCATGGTTGGTGGCATTTATCCGATTAATGAAGCCATTCTTAAGCATTCCCGGGAGGGAAGAACGGTCAAGCATCCGGCAATTCTCGGCGCACAGCTTATTCAAGCATTCTCGGATGAATTTGGCGGAGCACCTGCATATTTGGTCAACCCGCCTGATGTTGACGAATATGAGGAGCTGGCCCGTTTTACAGGGATAAGGGGCATTTATCGAGAGAGTAGAGTACATGTGCTCAATCAGAAAGAAGTCGCCATGCGGTATGCCAAAGAACTACGCAGACCGTATGAGGAATGCAACTTTATTGTGGCGCATGTGGGCGGGGGACTATCTGTTACTGCCCATAAGAAGGGAAGAATGGTAGACGGCAATGATGTACTAAATGGAGAAGGTCCTATGGCGCCGAATCGTTCTGGCTCAGTCCCTGCCGTCCCCATTATTGATATGTGCTTCTCCGGTGAATACACCCATCAGGAAATGATCCAGAAGATCAGCAAGACAGGAGGACTAGTCAGTCATCTCGGTACAGATAACACCATGGAGATCAAAAAAATAATTGCTAGCGGAAATACTTATGCGAAGCTTGTTTATGATGCTATGGCTTATCAGTTATGCAAAGCTGTCGGTGCTTGCGCAGCAGTTCTTCAAGGCCAAGTGGACGGGATCATTCTCACAGGCGGCGTCAGCAATGACCTCTATTTTACAGGTTTTGTGGAGCTATACTGTGGCTGGATCGCACCTGTTAAGGTGTACGGGGGTGATTTTGAAATGGAGGCACTTGCGGCAGGCACTGTGCGTGCTCTGAACGGTGAAGAAGAAACCAAAGTGTATACGGGTTATCCCGTATGGGAAGGTTTCAACAGAACAGAAACAGGAAAATCAAATGGATGATTTCTTGCAAAGCTTCATTAAAATCATACCCTCCATTCGTGCATCTGAAAGAATGGTCCTGTTGTCACAGCATATTCATGGAGAGCGGCTGGAAATACCTTGCGGTGAAAGCCACAGTGTTGAAGTTTGGTTGCATCGTGCCCAGCGGCAAAACTCGCCAGTACTTTTTGAGCTGCATGGCGGGGGGCTAGTGCTTGGCGATGCTGCCAAGGATGATAACCTGTGCGAGGAAGTCAGAACTCTTATTGGCTGTCACGTAGTAGGGATAAATTACCGCAAAGCTCCTGAGAATCCTTACCCTGCAGCGCTAGATGACGTCTGTGGAGTAATGAAGTGGTTTGCCGAAAATGCTGAAAGCTTCAGTATGGACCCTTCACGGTTTGCAGTTATGGGATTCAGTGGAGGGGCGACTCTTGCTACAGCCGCATCAATGAAGGCAAGGGAACAGGATCGCTACTCTATTTGCTGCCAGATTTTGCATTACCCCTATCTTGATGCCGTAACTGATCCGGCAGCGAAGGAGCGCTGTTTGTCCGATATGGCCCCAGAGTTGATGAAAGCGTTTACTTTTCTATATTCAAGTGAGGAGCAACGGAAGGAACCCTATGTATCACCGCTCCATGCGCCTGAACGGTTCATTACTAATATGCCGCCGGTCATTATAGTACTTGCCGAGTGTGATGCGTTGTGCTATGAAGGCGAACAATATGCAATTCGTTTGTCCAGGGCAGGCGTTCCAGTCTTTATACGGCAGATGCAAGCTGCGCACCATGGCTATATAGAAGATGCTTTTAATAGTGCCTGTTATAACGAACTTCCCATAGATACAAAAGAAACCCATGCAATCAACTTCCGTGAGCTGGCAAATGAGGCGGTGGAATGGAGTGCGCAATGGTTAAGGATGTATTTAAATTAATGTTTCTAGGAAAGGAACTTTATATGAGACGGATCGAGACAGAAATAGTTGTAATTGCCGCAGGACCTTCCGGATTGGCAGCCGCTGCGCAAGCTGCTGAGAACGGAGCGAGGGTAGTAGTGCTGGAGAAAAACAGTACGGTAGGTGGCGCAGCAAATATGGGGATGGGACCTCTGGGGATAGGTACGCGGCAGCAAAAATCCATGATGGTAGATATCAGTGTAGAACGGGCCTTCAAAATGTTTATGGAATATACGCATTGGCGCGTAGATGCCACTCTTGTGAAAAGGTATTTTGAAAATTCCGCCAATACCATTACCTGGCTAGAAGAGATGGGCGTCCAGTTTGCTGGCGCATACAAATATTTTCCGAAATCTGAGCAGACCTGGCATATCGTAGCAGTGAACGGTGGCATTGGCCGCAATGGCGGTGCCATCATGAATAAAGCAATCATGGAATACGCACGTGAGCATGGGGTTGAGTTTTATCTTGAATCCCCTGCTCAGCGTATTCTTACAGATGGACAGGGCAAGGTCTGCGCAGTTATTGGCAGAGGGCCTGATGGTGAAGAAACTGAGTTCCGATGCAAGGCTGTTGTTGTAGCTACGGGAGGTGCAGGTGATAATCCAGAGATGATTAAGGAGCGCACCGGCTATAGCTACAAGGAGGATATGTTCAATTTTGCAATACCCGGACTCAAGGGTGACGGAATTCGTATGGCCTGCGAGGCAGGGGCTGCGACAACCGATATGACTGTTGAAATGATCTACATTCTGCCACATTCGGATACCGGTCCGGATAGTGTGCCTGCCGTACTGATGCAACCTAACCTGATGGTGAATCAACTCGGCAAACGTTTTATTAATGAGGAAGAAATGCAGAACAATACCTTCACCGGCAACGCCATCGCTATTCAAAAAGGGCGTGTAGGTTATTCCATTATTGATTCCACTATTCTAAAGGGGTATAAGCGCAATGGTCTTGATGTCATAAACTTTGTGCATGACCCGGATGATGTCAGTGATTTTGATGAGGTCGTAGAGGATTACATCCTTCAGGGCAATCCGGACATTATCAAAGCAGACAGCATTGAGGAGCTAGCTGAAAAACTTGGGATCGTTCCAGAGGCTTTGCTCGATACAGTTGATGAATACAACGATATGTGTGATAGAAGTGATGAGCTCTTCTTCAAAAACAAGACTTATATGAAGCCTGTTGTGAAGGCACCCTTCTATGCCGGATGCTTTCGTCCCAGCGCGTATGGCACACTTGGCGGTATAAAAATAAACGATAGAGCAGAAGTGCTGGATAAGGAATGGTTGCCTGTACCCGGTCTGTACGCTGCCGGTACAGATACCTGTACCATTTACGGGGACAGCTATATGTTTCTTTTACCCGGAAACACGATGGGTTATTGCTTGAATACGGGACGTTTTGCTGGTGAAAGTGCCGCTGAATATGTGAGAGCAGAGGAATAAACGATGAAGGACGAACAAGTGACACTGGTGATTGACGGAAAGACCGTATCTGTGCGTACAGGTGGAACGATTCTAGAAGCTGCACTATCAAACGGTATCTATATCCCGAACCTCTGTTACCATGAGAATCTTCGTCACACTGCCTCCTGCCGACTCTGCATGGTGCGTCAGGAAGGGAAAAAGGGTGTCGTGGCTGCCTGTGCTGTAAAGGCGGAAGAAGGAATGGTCATTGACAGTAAGGATGCTCTCGCTGAAAACGTACGAAAGCTTTCTGTTGATTTAATGTTCAAAACACATCCAAGTGAGTGTACAGGCTGTCCAAAATTCGGACACTGCCAGTTCCAATCCATTTCCCAATTTGTCGGAGATACGGGGCGCCGCCTCCGGGCCAACCCGATCCGTATTGCTGAGGATGTCAGGAACCCGATTATTCTTCATGAAATGACCCGCTGTATTCTATGTGGAAGATGTGTGCGTGCATGTGAAGAGATGCGGGGTGTGGGAGCTATCCGCTTTGAGAAGGTTCAGGGCCGGTTGCAGGTTGTAGTAGATGGTAATTCCCTGCAGGATGCAGATTGCCGCTTTTGCAGTGCTTGTGTAGAGGTATGCCCCACAGGAGCTATTCGTGAACACGAGGCCATTACGCAGAAGATGACTGGAAAGTCCCGTACAGATGCCCTGGTTCCATGCCGGGCGGCTTGTCCTGCCCATATTGATATACCCAAATATCTGCGGTTCATACGGGAAAAAAATTATCCGGCTGCGGCTGCCGTCATGCGCGAAAAAGTACCGTTTCCCCACGCGCTCGGGTACATATGCACCCATCGCTGCGAATTGGAGTGTAAACGTAATTTTCTCAATGAACCGGTGGCCATACGTGACCTGAAACGCCATGCCTGCGAGCATGATGACGGTAGTTGGAAAACTCGTTCTTTCCAAAAATCGGCCACTGGCAAAAAGGTCGCTATTATTGGTGCAGGTCCTGCTGGTCTGACGGCTGCCATGTACCTTGCAAAGCTAGGTCATGAGATAACTATTTATGAAGAACGCCAAAAGGCTGGCGGTATGATGCAATACGGGATTCCACAGTATCGTCTTCCCCGGGAGATCGTTGACCGAGAAATCGGCATGATCCTGGAGTTGGGTGTGAAATTACAGACCGGTGTTCGGATTGAATTTCCGGCCTCCCTGATCTCAGAAGGATTTGATGCTGTTTTGGTAGCCGTAGGGGCTCATAAGGGAGCGCGTCTGCCACTGAAGGGCGCCGGGCTGGAAGGCGTATATACGAATATTGAATTTCTGCGCCAGACGGCAGAGGGGGAGGCTCCGACTGTCGGTAAGAACGTAATTATTCTGGGTGGGGGAAACGTTGCCTTGGACTGTGCAGGAATCGCAAAACGGTTTGGCGCGGAAACCGTTCATCTGGCTTGCCTTGAAAGCCGAAATAAGATGACCGCATCTCCTGAAGAGCTTCGCTGGGCTGAAGAAGAGGGAGTGCTGGTGCATAACAGCCGAACGTTTCTCGCCATTAACGGCAGCGGCGACGGTAAAGTGAACGGGCTGCGGATGGCAGAAGTGAAAGGCTTCCAGTTTGATGAGAATGGCAGGAGTGTCATTGATCTTATACCTGGCAGCGAAACGATACTCCCGGTTGATACAGTGATTTTTGCAGTAGGTCAAGGACCTGATTTGGTAGAGGGCTGTGGGTTAGCCCTTGGTCGTGGCAGCCGCATTGTTGTCGAAGCGAATAGCTGTGCTTCAAGCATTCCCGGTATTTTCGCAGCCGGAGACTGTGTAACAGGCACAGATTCAGTTATTCGTGCCATAGCAGGGGCGCGCCTGGCTGCTTCAGAGATGGACCGGTTTCTCGGCGGGGACGGCAATATTGAGGAAAATCTTTCACCGGAGCAGGCGGTTTGCCCGAGAATTGGTGCAATTAAAGGCATGAGTGATAGAAAGCGAAAGAAAACACAGATTGTTGCGCCAGAGGAGCGTTGCCAATGCTTTGATCCGATGGATCTGGGTTATTCTGAGGCGCAAGTACCGGATGAGGCGCAACGTTGTCTGCAGTGTGATCTGCGACTAGAAATAGCTGCGCAAAAATTTTGGAATGATTATTCGAGTGTTGCCAGAGGTGAATAAAGATGCCACATGAAGTCAGCCGAACTCCCCATTTTCTGTCGCCTTTCCCGAATGCTGAAGAGCCTGCTATTCAGGAGCTTTTGGAGAATAGGCTAGCAATTTCAGCTTCGGACGCGGCAGTAAGAATTAGAGCACTTGCATTGACGGATAAACAAGGAGTGCTTCTCGATGAACGTTTATCCGCAATCAATCCAGATGACGGGAGACCCGTATTAATCTGCTCTCTCGCACAGGAGTTAGATGGATTCACGGACTTTATTCTTGCGCATGTCGCGAGTCGAATAGCAGCAGGGCTGGCAATGGCTGCGAAGATTTGCATGGATTGTGAGATTCTGATCTATGCCGAGACAGAGGCGCAAGCTGAGATGTTGGCGGCACCGCTGCGTGAGATAGCTCCGGCCTCGCTTATATCAGTGAAGTACGGACCGGCTTCTCCTGTCCTGCGGGAAGAAACAGCATTATACAATGCCATAGACAATGGTGTAATACGTTGTGACTTATGGGTGAAAAGCTTCAGTGCCGAAGGCTGGCAAGGGAGACCTACCTTCCTGCTGGATGTGGAGACTGCGTACTGGATTTACGAAGGTGTAAGCAGTTCCCGCCGTCAGGAGAAATTAATAATGATTACAACAGATGAGAGAACCAGGGTTGTGGCAGTTGCACTTGGCACCCCTGTGTCTGCTCTGTTAGAGGAGCTTGAACTTGCGCCAGCCAAGCCCCTGCTGCTGGGTGGCATGCTCGGGCACTTCGCATCGGCTCCGGCCTTAACTTCGGAATTCATAAGCTATGATTCTGTTTATGACAGTATCCGAATCTTTACCGACAAGCACTGTATGGCAACTATCGCCAAAGGGTTACTTAGCGCTGCAGCGGAGACATCCTGTGGAAAATGTGTGATTTGCCGTGAGGGGAGCTGGCAACTCAAAGCAGTCTTCACTGATGTTACCGAAGGGCGAGCAAAAAAAGAGGATCTTGATTTAGTAACAGATATTGGCGAATTAATCGGAGCAGGATCTTTTTGCGCATTTGGAAGAAATATGGTGGGGCCGGCGTTATCTGCTGTTGCCTGCTCCCGTCTTGATCTTGAAGCCCATATTGTACGCAAGACCTGTCCGGCTTCGGTGTGTACCCATTTTCTTGCCTATGTCATTGATCCGAAATTATGCAGCGGCTGCGGGGAATGTCTTGATGTCTGCCCGGAAAATGCAATCCAAGGGAAATCAGGCTATATCCATATGATCGATCCGGCGATTTGTGAAAAATGCGGAAGGTGTACGGAAGTCTGTGAAGAGAATGCGATTGTCACTGCATCTGGTCGCATCCGTGTCCCCAAACAGCTGACCAGGGTGGGCAGATTCAAGTAAGTAACAGAAAAATGGAAAGAGCATGCCATATCGGCTGCGGGTGCAGGAAAATGAGTAAGACATATTCTTTGTATTTTAAGCTTGTGTTGAATCTTCCCTCTGCGGCGGCGATGTCGCTTGCAGCTTCCCTGATGAATGAGGGGATTAATGGACGAACATGGGTGTTCACCCTGGTTGGTTTCTCGCTGGCTTGTCTTATTAACGATTTTATTCCCTTGATGAGGATTAGCGACTGGTTTACGGGGCTTTTTGCTCTAAAGAAGGATTTACTGGCGGGTCAATGTGTCGGCTGTCTGCTAATAAACTTCATTCCTGTAACTGTAATCAGCGGAGTGATGGCTCTGCTTGGCACATCAAACCTGTCAGGCTTTCTCACCTCATTTACTGGGAATTATCCGGTGCTTTATTTGGTTTCCTATCTAATGACCATGATCATGACACCTCTAGCCAAAGCTGCCGGGAATAAAGCATGCGCAAGAGTAACAGTCAGATAGAGGAAGGACACGATTACTTGGAAGAAGGGAATCGCCGTACATGAAAATATTAGAGAGAATACAGGGAATATCAGGCGGAATGATGCTGCTTCCTATGGGAATCGCTGCAATAATGCATACTTTTTATCCGAGAACCTTGATGGTTGGCAATCCGTCCACTGCTGTATTTTCGAATGCGGGAACGATGACGATCGTGGGAATTCTGCTAGTATTCTGTGGTATTCAGTTCAAACCTCAACAGCTTGTGACAACTCTGCGGCGGGGCGGCATACTAGTTGCGGTAAAACTTGTTCTTAGTGTTGTTTTTGGGATCGTTGTTATGAAGCTTTTCGGTTTGGCGGGTTTTGGAGGAATCTCTACCCTGGCACTTGTGGCTTGCATCACTAGTTGCAATCCCGGCATGTACCTTGCGCTGATGGAGAATTATGGTGATGACACTGACATTTCTGCGTTTGCTCTGCTGAACCTTATCGGGCTACCGTTCATACCCGTCTGTATTCTTGGTTTCTCTTCCGGAAATGGGATTGACGCTCGAAGCATCATGGCTACTTTAATTCCATTTGTAGTCGGATTTCTTCTGGGTATGTTTGATCCTGCTGTTCGTAATTTTTCCAAATCAGGGACCTCACTTATGGTGCCTTTTCTGGGGTTTTGCCTTGGGGCGAATATCGATCTCAAGAGCGCACTCAGCTCATGTGGGCTGGGGCTGATTTTGTTCTTGATCTTTACCTTGATTAATAACATCCCCATGTTGTTAGTTGACCGATTCTGTCTGAAACAAGACGGGCATGCTTCTGCGGCGATTTGTTGTGTAGCCGGGTTATCCATAACGGTACCTCAACTTATGGCAGAGGTCGATCAGGCATATCTGCCTTATGTTGAGAGTGCCCGCGCACAAATTGCATTCGCAGTTGTTGCCAGTGCAATTGTCACTCCAGTTCTTGTGAAAAAGCTGAAACGATCTCGTGGATCAGTTTCTGAAAATATGCTTAACAAATTCGAATTGTAGGAGGCTACTAATGAAAATTTTAGGGATCAGTTGCGGAAGAAGAATGAGCAATTCAGAAATCCTTGTTAAAGAAGCTTTAATGGGTGCTGAGGAGCTTGGTGCCGAAGTAGAACTTGTGCGTCTTAATGATTTACATATTAAACCTTGCACCGGTTGTAATGCTTGTGTAGTGAGTCTGCTTGAAAAGTGTGGCTCAGGAGACTGTGTGATAAAGAATGATGACTATGGATTTATTGATGAAAAATTAATGGAATGCGACGGATTAATCTTGAGCTCAGCCATTTATGAAAAGAGTCCTAACGGATTATTGAAGATTCTGAATGACCGTATGGGGCCTTCTCATGACATTGCTTTCCGGATGATTGCCAAGAAGCAACGCGAGGAAAGAGGGATTACTACCGGCAAAGGTCCGGATGAAAGAAGCTTTAAAACTAGAGTAGCTTCTCTTATTGCTGTAGGAGGAAGTGAGTGGGACACACTCGCATTGCCGATGCTCCACCTTTTTACGTTGCCGATGCAAATTAATGTAATAGATAAAATGCTGGTCAATTGGGTTGGCTTACCTGGAGCAGTTGTGTTCAGGGAGGAAGAACTTAAGAGAGCAAGACAATCCGGTCGTCATGTGGCTGAAACACTCATGAATCCAGATACGGAAGCGAAGTATATTGGCGAACCTGGTTTATGTCCAATCTGTCATTCCAAACTCATAGAAATCAGAAATCATGATGATAATTACCCAGCAATATGTGGAATTTGCGGGGTCAGGGGGACTCTGGAGGTGGAAGACGGTAAAGTAAGATTTGATATCGCCGAGGAAGATAGAGCACATTCCCATGTTCTAATCTCCGGAAAGCTTGGCCACGCAGATGAATTATATCAAGTTTCTTTAAAACGTAATCCAAAGGCTGACGAATTGCCTGAACGGTTGAAGAAGTACAAAAATTATTTAGCTTATTCCAGACCTGAACGGGATTAATGCTCGCAAGAGTATTACTAGTCTTCTAGTGAAAGGAGTTCATTTATGATTGAATTACCACGAATTAACGATCTCGGATTTTTTGAAATTCGACTGGAGTCTATTGGAGGCTTGGGAGCTAACCTGGCGGGTAAAATGCTCGCAGAAGCGGGAGTCGTCGGAGCGGGGCTGAACGGCGTAAGCTTCTCGTCTTATGGATCAGAGAAAAAGGGCTCTGCTGTAAAGGCCCACATCCGCTTCTGTGATTTAAACACGCATATCCGTGATACTTCGCCGGTAGAGCGTCCCCATGTGGTTGGGGTGTTCCACGAAGCGCTTGTCAAGACCGTTAATGTCACCAGCGGGATTAATGAAGACAGCACTGTTCTTGTGAACTCGGCCAAGACGCCGGAAGAACTCAAAGAGCTGCTGAAGATGAAAGCCGGAACCATTGCTGTGATCGACGCGACAAGCATCGCACTGAAAGAGAAAAACCGTGTAAACATGGCGATGCTGGGTGCCCTGTTCCGGCTCTGCCCATTCCTGGTTGCTGAAACGATGAAGGGCGTTATTGAGAAATCGCTCGGCAAAAAATATCCGCAGGCTGTACAATCGGCTATTACGACTTTTGAGCGCGGCTACAATGAAGTGAAGTTTATGCACTTCGAGCTGGAGGCAGGGGACAGCATGCCTGAATATGTGCGTTCCGACATTTCGCCGTTTGGCTATGAAACTCAGCCTATAGGCGGTACGATCATCAATCCGGGAAGTAGCTTCCTCAAGAACCTGAGCATTTCCCGTTCCGGAATGATTCCGGCTTATGAAAATGAGTCCTGCATTAACTGTGCACAGTGTGACACCGTCTGCCCTGACCAGTGTTTTGTGTGGGAAGAACGGCTTGACCGCAAGGGGCGCTCACAGATGTTCCTGCGGGGCATCGATTATCAATATTGCAAGGGTTGCCTGAAATGCGTAGGCGCCTGCCCGACCTCGGCACTCTCAAGCATGCGCGAGAAGGAAGGCTATGCCGACAGCCATACAGTGCATCATCCATTCGATCTCATCACGCAAGCGTAAATCTGGTTAGAAAGGCGGAATGAACAATGGCTATTGATTATGAAAAAGAAATAGGTTCTGCCAAAGTAGAACAGAAATTCCTATATGAATCAGGCAATGAGATGGCGGCCTATGCTGCGCATCAGATCAACTATCATGTCATGGGGTATTTCCCGATCTCGCCATCGACAGAGGTTGCACAATTCCTCGATACGATGAAAGCCAGCGGCCAGCATGACATTATGCTCGTGCCCTCAGATGGTGAGCACAGCTCGGCAGGTATCTGTTATGGCGCTTCTACAGCCGGCGGACGCGTATTTAACGCCACCAGTGCGCAAGGCTACATGTACATGCTTGAGCAGCTGCCTGTACAAGCCGGTACGCGGATGCCCATGGTTATGAACCTGATTTGCCGCTCCATCTCCGGACCGTTGAACATTCACGGGGACCACTCCGATTTGTATTTTGCACTCAATACCGGCTGGCCGATTCTGATGTGCCGTGACCCGCAGTCGGTCTACGACATGAATCTGATGGCACTGAAGCTGGCTGAGCATGTCAAAGTCCGCCTGCCGGTTATGGTAGCTTCGGACGGATATTTCACTTCTCACCAGAAGCGCCGCGTACAGGCTTTTGCGCACCGCGCAGATGTGCATAAATTCGTAGGCGAACAGCCGCCAGCCGGCTCAACCGATACCCTTGACCGCAACAATCCGGTTACTGTTGGTCCTTACATGAATGAACCGGATTATATCAATAATCGCTATCAGCAGTCTGTGGCCATGTACAATGCCGGTGAAGTGTTCGAAGAGATCGCTCAGGAATTTGCTGATCTGACCGGACGCCATTATGAGGTGATTGAGCAGTACCGGATGGGGGATGCCGATGTGGCTGTCTTCCTGATGAATTCCGCGTCCGAGATCATTAAGGATGTTGTGGATCAGTTGCGACTGCAGGGAGTCAAAGCCGGAGCGATTTCACCGAACATGATCCGTCCGTTCCCGCAGAAGCAGATCGCGGAAGCACTGAAGAATGTCAAAGCCATTACTGTTGGTGACCGTGCGGATTCCTTCGGCGGACACGGCGGCAACATGGTTAACGAAATCAAGGCAGCGCTGTTCACTTACGGGAATACAACGACTAAAGTCATCAGCCGGATTTACGGATTAGGCGGCAAGGACTTCTATGCTGAAGATGGCCATCATTTCTTCCAGCTGGCGTTGGATGCTGTTGTTGCTGACCGTGTTGAAGTACCGTTTGATTACTACGGCCACAATCCTGGTGAACCGGAAAAGGCACCGCAGCGCCTGCTTAAGCCGATGAATTTCGATTTGTTGAAGACGGGCCTCATTACTGTTACTAAAAATGAAGAAACCGGAAAGCTGGCCGTGAAGATTCCCCCGATCCGCAGTTTGATGAAGAAACCAAGACGCCTGGCTCCGGGTCACGGCACATGCCCGGGCTGCGGAATTTTCTCGGGTCTTGAGCTGTTCTTCAGGGGAATTGAAGGAGATATCGTTGCGCTGTACCATACAGGATGCGCAATGGTTACAACAACCGGCTATCCTTATTCGTCGCACAAGTCAACGTTCATCCATAACCTTTTCCAGAACGGTGCGGCTACGTTGTCCGGGGTGGTAGAAATGTTCTGGGAACGCAAACGCCGCGGAGAGCTGGATGGACTGGGCCTGAGGAATGACTTTACTTTCGTTATGGTAACAGGCGACGGAGGTATGGATATCGGGATGGGACCAGCCATTGGTGCTGCACTGCGTGGACATAAAATGATTATCATCGAGTATGATAATGAAGGTTATATGAACACTGGTGCACAGCAGTCTTATTCAACACCGCTCGGTCACCGGACTTCTACTTCAAGCATCGGCAAGACCCAGCAGGGTAAAGTCACCCAGCATAAAGATACTGCCCAGATCATGGCAGCCACTAATATTCCTTATGTATTCACCGGCTGTGAAGCCTATCCGCAGGATCTGCTCAAAAAAGCAGCTAAGGCCCAATGGTACGCGCAGAATGAAGGTCTGGTCTACGGCAAGATTCTGATTGCCTGCCCGTTGAATTGGATGACCGAAGACAAGGATGGGACGGATATTGTATCCTTGGCGGTGGAATCCTGCTTCTTCCCGCTGTATGAAGTGGAACAAGGCACAACGACCATTACGTACAATCCGGAGAACAAGGACAAACGTATTGAAGTCTCTGCCTGGCTGAAGACGATGGGTAAGACCCGCCATCTGCTCAAGCCTGAGAACGAACCGGCTCTGCGCAGCTTTGAGAGCGAAGTTCAGCGCCGCTGGAGTCGTCTCAAAGCGAAACACGAGCATTCTGAATTGTAAATATAGTTTTTTAAACATTACACTTATCGATATTTTGATTCGGAAGTGGATGATTTGCTCAAGGGAGTATATCTGAAGATCGAGAAGAGCGGATACAGCGGGAGATAGCGAAGGAGCTGGGGATCTCACGGAGTTATGTTTCGAGAGTGAATTTAAGAAACAAAGTCTGGGAATAGATTAATACCTGTGAGGACAGGGGATTCGTCGGTTTACGTTACTTTATTTATATAGTGTAGAAGTTAAAAATCATGATAAAAAAGCAACTTATCTGCGGATAAGTTGCTTTTTGGCGATACGTCATTCTTTAGCTAATTCGGCTCTTTTATTATTCAGAGCGGTTCTGCTCAATCATTAGATTGTACCTCTTCACAAGCAGCTTGTTGAAAAAATAAAAACATAACCCGTTAAGCAATCCTATTACGGTTGAACTGAATGCCGAGATTAGATATCCTTCATTTTCTACATTTGAAACAAGGTTAATGACAATAATTGAAAGAATTAGACTGAAAGCAAAACCTCCCAAGGAGAAATATAACAAATTGAGTAGAAAAACTCCTCTTCGCTTCTTAATCAAGCTTTCAATAAAATCATTTAAATAGATAATAAGTAAAATACCATAAACTAATAATAGGGCAATAAGCCCATAGAAACCAGCAGGTGGTGGCTTATCCGCAAGAGCAAAAAAGATGACAGTCCAAAAAAAGAAGAATGTGAAGAAATTTATCGTTTTAATTTTTTTTAACAGCTTCAGGTCCATAACATTGGTAAACCTCGCTTTTTAGTTTTTTAACAAGAGAACTGTTTATTCTATTATTACCTGTCTATTTTATCAAAACAACATAATTATTTCTGAAATAGATTCATTTTTTTATACATTTTCATGAATTTGCAAAATTAAGTGATGAATTAATTTCAGTTTATTCAAAACTTGTGTAAATATTGTAATTCTTTTCTGAAAAAATTGTAAATGTTTCAGAAAAAAATGGGAGTATAGTGTGATAGTACAAAAAACAGCTGACTGTATTTCTATTCTCCGCATCATTGGTTTTAGTATTCAGAGAGTATAGCTTTTCATTATTTTCAGGAAGGATTTGATTAATGATGAGTAAAAGTAATTTTTTTAGATTTGAGCGTAAAAATGATGATTTTCCGTTCTACAGTGAACTGCAATCCCCTACTCTAAATTTGAAAACCAGCCTAATATTTCTGATAGCTGTTGCTGCAGGTTTTGCATTGTTTCTTATTGGGTTTGGAGGTACTTATGGACATCCTTTTATAAATGTGATTTTCCCATTAGCAGCAGTTATCTTTGTTGCACGGAGTCAGTGGACATTACTTTTCAGAAAATTAGTTGCTAAAGATATTATATTAATTCTTGGGACGTACATTGTAAATCTTATTGTGACCTATGGTGTTGGTTTTATTATTACGAAATTATTTAATTTTAGTGCAAATCCAGTGAGTGAAGGATTCAATGGTAATTTTTCCGATACAATTACGACGTTCCTGACAATGCTCCCGATGCTTTTTGGAGAAGAATTAATAACGATCCTTCCATTCTTAGTCATTTTGTACTTAGGAGTAAAAAAACTTAAACTGAACAGAAAGTCTGCGATTATCTTAGCGTGGATTGTAGTATCCATTATTTTTGGCGCATACCATTTACCAACTTATAATTGGAATATTGCACAAGCCATTCTCGGTATCGGCATTGTACGGATTGTTCTGCTCTATCCATACATTAAGACTAAAAACATTTGGACATCGTTTATAGTGCATGTGCTAAATGACTGGACACTTTTTGGATTTGCCTTTATGGTTTCAATGCATCATTGATTAGCGAATTCCATGTAAAAATTGTAATCTTTTTCTGAAAATACTGTAAACCATCCGGGAAATGACGGGATTATAGTGTGATAGTAAGAAAATGACTAAAAGGAGATCTTCAAAATGGAAACTCAAGTTAAAAAATTCACAACTAAAAAGCGGATGTCCGTACTTCTATTGTCAGCAGCACTGGCTGCAGTTGGCACAGCGGCGGCTTTACCCGTGTCTGTCGGATCAGTTCATGCTGCAGCCACTACTGCAACAATAACCTCCAGGGTGAATGTCCAGGTTAAAGGTAAAGCAATCGGGACTCAGGCTTTCCTAAGCCCATTAGGTAATACACTCATTCCGCTTAAAGACGCAGCGCAAGCATTAGGTGCAGCTGTTAAATACGATAACAAAAATCATAGTGTAGAGCTTACCCTGGGAGAGAATACTGTAAATTATTCATTGGATATCGACAGTGCACTTGTAAAGTTAAATGGAAGCGGTCTGGGACAAAGATATGAAGCTCAGGTAATCGGAGGAACTTCTTTTGTTGCAGTGCAAGCCTTGGTTGAACCTTTCGGATATTTGGCCCAATGGAACGGACAAACCCGTACTGTCAATATCACGAATGCAGGAATGAATGAACTGACTATAACTGCCGGTAAACTCCAGTCTTCTAATTCCCATAAGGATGTAACCATCAATATCGTATATCCAGTTGTATCGCAGCTTGCGAATCAAAATGCCGAAGCGGCAATTAATAAAGCGGTGAAAGCTCAGGCACAGAAGTTTCTAGATGCCTCGGAAAAACAACTGGCTAAGTCTGGTGCTCCAGCGGAAGGAGCGACATACGATTTCGAACTGGCCTACAAGGTGACTTACAATCAAAATGGAGTGATTAGCTTCCTGCTTACCAATTATCAATACCTCGGCGGAGCTCATGGAGGCGGCTCACAAACAGGTCTTACTTACTCTCTGCAGGATGGTACGACAATGAAGCTGGGAGATTTGCTGAAATCCAACAGCAATTACAGTCAGGTTATTAAGAAATCACTTCAAGAACAAGTCCAAAAAGGTACTGAGTCTTCTATCTACTCTATTGACCTGTTCAATAAGTTAACTAAAGATTCTAATGCATACCTGGATAACTTCTACTTGACTAATGCAGGATTCACTGTTTTTTTTGTTCCAGGTGATATAGCAGAAAGTGTTGTAGGCAGTCCTGAATTCAAATTCACATGGGCTCAGTTCCTTTCGAATAATGCGGATCCGTTCGCTGCTTATTAGGTCGTTTTTTGACTTCAATCGTTTTTTTTCATCGTTACTTTATCACAAAAGAGTTTTTTTAAAAGCAACTTGCCAACTGGGAAGTTGCTTTTTTTGTTGAGTTAAGTAGGGGGGACTAAATGATTGCCTAGCATTCAAAATTGACCATGTACCGGAAACTTGCGGAGCCGCGACCACTCCTGCTGCAGTTTTTTAATAGGAATGAAAATGAGAGGGGGCTATTCCGGGGAGATTTATATAAATTCAAAGATAAAATCCTATATGAGATAGAAACAATCCTTTTTGCGGTAGTTGCTAGCCAACATGTCTTATAGACTAGTTAATGCAAGGAGTCCCGTATAATTTTTGAACGAGGACTTTGCATATTCAGTCAAAAGAAGGAGAGAAAATTCATATTATGAACACAGTAACACAGATAAACAACAGCAAAGACAAGCAGACGCATTTTATTCTCAACGGTAATCTTTGGAATATTATGGTCCAGTTATCATGGCCCGCTATCATCGCAATGGTCCTCTATGGCTTAAATGCGGTTATTGCCGCTGTATTTGTGGGAAGGTTTGTCGGAGAGGAAGCACTGGCTGGGGTTTCGGTAGCTTATCCATTAACCCAGATCAGCTTGGGACTGGGCTCCTTGATTGGGGTGGGTGCCGGTTCTGCTTTAAGTTTAGCCCTCGGCAGGCAGGACAAAGAAATGCAGAAGCGTTTGATGGGGAATGTTAATTATCTGTCCATCCTTGTAACGCTTGTCTATATGGTATTGGGATTGCTTTTCTCTACACAGCTGGTGCGAATCATGGGAGGAGAAGGGGAAACTCTGGCTCTTGGAGACAGCTATTTTAGAATTACGGTGATTGGTTCATTTTTCTGGATTTATGGACTGGCTGCCAACATGATTGTACGTGCCGAAGGGAAAATGAAATCGGCAGCCGTGGTAATGGGCATTGGACTGGCAGTTGATGTATTGTCCAATTATATTCTGGTAGCCTGGCTGGATTTTGGAGTAGAGGGAGCTGCCTGGGCTACAAATATCGGGATGCTGGTCTACACCTTGCTGGGATGGATTTATTTTGGCAAAGGATTTGCCTCATTCCGAACGAATGTCTTTGCAATCTATCGGGATGCTGCCACAATCAAATCCATAATTGGTCTGGGAATGTCCTCTTTCATTATGAACTTTATGAATCTGGTACAGGCTGTTGTAGTATTTAATGCACTGTCGAGATACGGGACTACAGCAGGTATTGCATTTTATGGAGTGGTTTTTCGTGTATTCACCTTCCTGTTGACGCCGATATTCGGATTAATGCGCGCCTTGCAGCCAGTCATCGGCATAAATTTTGGAGCAGAACAGTATGAGCGCGCCATCAAAGCCTATAAAATATTCACACTCGTTTCCATGCTGCTGACTTTGCCTTTCTGGATAATTTCCATGATCTCGCCGGCTTCCATTCTGGGGCTGATGCTGCCGGATCAAATCTTTAAGACCAGCGAAATGTTATATTTCCGGTTGAACATGGCGGTTCTGCCGTTATTGTCGCTCATTTTTATGGCCATGACCTTTTTCCCTGCGATTAATAAAGGGAAACCGGCGGCCGTTATCGGCATCACCAGACAACTTGTTTTTTATGTGCCAGTGATGATTGTTTTGCCAAGATGGTTAGGCGTCTCCGGAGTATATTGGGGTTCGCTTGTAATTGATTCTGTGGTTGTAGTGTGGACGGTAATCCTGGTAACTAAGGAATTCACCCGGCTCAGAGCTAAGTCCAAGCTAGCCAGGACTTACAATATGTGAACGCAAAATGCTGGAACTTCTGCTTTGCCTGGATGGCCGATTTAATAGATATACCCTAAAAGAGCCTTGGAATTATAAAGGCTCTTTTTTGTGCTACTGGTTGACATAATAAACAAAAAGAAAGTATGATATTTTAAATCGTAATAATTACGAATAAATACAATGTGGAAGATGAATTGATTTGTGGATAACGAATGGTCACAAGCGGACTCTATCGTTCCTCACGAGGACTTCGAACGGCAATTAGAGCAGGTTGAACTGGATTCAGAAAGGATCTTTTGGATTTCTTGAAAATAACCATTTTAAAGGAGCTTCAATAAATAATGAATAAAAGCAGCACCAATCAACGTCTACCCAGAGCAAAAGGGATTGATATGGGTACCTATTATACACCCAAAGAATGTGCCAAAAAGGTTAGACATTTGATCCTACCCGATATGAATCGAAAGATTGTCGAAGAATTCATCACAATCTTAGGTATGAGGGAAAGATTTGAAGAGCATCGAGTTCCAATTCCCAATAAAGTGGTTATGTATGGTCCACCGGGCACAGGGAAAACACTGACGGCATTTTATATGGCTCAAATGCTGGAGCTTCCACTTATCCTAGTTCGACTTGATGCAATTATTCACAGTCATTTGGGCGAGACTGGAAGTAATATCCGGAAAATATTTGAGTATGCCAAAGCATCTCCTTGTGTTCTTTTCCTGGATGAGTTTGATGCCATTGCAAGAACACGGGAGAGTAATGACGAGGTTAAAGAAATGGCTCGTGCGGTGAATACACTGCTGCAATGTCTCGATGATTTTGGTGACAATAGCATTTTTGTAGCAGCGACGAACCTAGAAAATGAACTGGATAGAGCTATTTGGAGAAGGTTTGATACAAAAATGATTTATGCTAACCCGGATGAATCAAGTAGGCGTCAATATGTCGAACTGTTAATTAATGACTTTGAAAGTGAAGCTGGGCTGCTGGAGGAAACATGCGAACGTCTTTCCGGTTGCAGTTTTGCTGATATTGAACAAATTGTCCTGAAAGCGAAACGTAAGGCGATCATAGAGCATTGTCTGCTAAAAAGTGAGCATATTGTTCTTTCTTATGAAGAATACAATCCTTCCTTGAACTAATTGTGGGATTATAAATACAGGAAATTGTAATTGGAACAATTCAACGAAAAAAAAGAACCCCAGCGACGGAATTTTTAATCGCTTGGGTTCTTTTTAAATTCATCAACTGATATTAGGTGTAGATTCTCTTAGGATGAGTTTGGTATAAATATGAGAAACCTGATAGGGTTGCTTCGGATCATGAATTCGGGAAAGTAGCATTTCAGCTGCTTTGACACCCATCTGATTACTATAAATATGAACAGTGGTGAGATGGGGTTCTACAATGCTTGATTCAGGACCATTATCAAAACCACAAATGACGAGGTCATTAGGAATGGAAAGCATATTTTTGAGTGACTTCATAAAGGTAACCGCAATATAATCGTTAGCACACACGAAAGCAGAAGGAAGCTGATTGATTTGGCTTAGCTTAGCATCTGCCCACTCCGGACTCGAAAAAAATAGTCTATCGTCATCGAGAATACATTGTGAGAGATCAAGCTGAATCCCAGATTCTATCAATGCGCGATTAAAGCCCACCCATCTTTCGTTAAAACTCCTACAGTGATTATAGTCTCCGATGAATCCCAGTGATGTGTAACCGCCATCAATTAACTTTTTTGTAAGTTGATATGTGCTGTGTTCATTTTCCATGAGAAGTACATCTGCTTGGAATTCAGGGTAGCAGATATCGGCAGAGCAGTCGATGAAAATAGTTGGAATGCCTAGACTTGTAATCAGCTTACTATATTCGGAATTGAACAACTCAATACAAATAATTCCGTCTACATTGGCGACATCAAAATTATTTGGAAGAGACAAGGACTCCTGATCAATGTCTCTTATAATGTGCATGGATAAATTATATCCTTCCGCGCTGATTCGTTTCTCCATGCCACTGATCAGTTTCGATCCAAAGTGGGAAGTGTTAGGTAAGTTTTCTGTTAATAAAGCGATGTTTCCAGAGTTTCTTGGTTGAACACTCTCGGTGTCCATAAAAGCAAATTGTTTATATTTTAACTCTATCGCTTTCTTTATAACCTTGTTTCTGGTTTCATCAGGTATACCATTCGTTCCATTTAAGGCTTTGGAAGCTGTATTTCTAGAGATTCCTAAAGCATCCGCGATGTCTTGTATGGTTACTTTTTCCCTGGCCATCTATGTAATTCACCTCTATATTCTTGTTCTTAACCTTCGCCACAAATAGTGTACTGTTTGGCATGATTCCAACTCTCTTTAATGTATATTAGTTTACTCAAAATAGCAATATGATATTTACAAATGCACAATTTAGTTTACATTTTATCAGCGGATAAATGTGCAAAAAAGGTATTGTTATTTTCATCTTCATGAGAATATGTTGACTTTAAAGTATATAATCCTATTTAAATTGGCTGTATTTGTAATTTTGTAAAATTTAAAGCGTCATTTATGAACAAAATATTTTGTCAAATGCACATAAATATTTTTACAAAATGTATTGACGAACGATTAAGTGTTTGGTAAATTGTAAAAGCAGCAGGACATAAGCCAATTGAAAGCCCTTACTGCATCAAGATATAAACATTGATAAGAACGGAGGTAAAGGCATTGCAAAACCTAATAGAAGCTGAACACAGAACAATGGTGACCAAACATAAGAGCTCCTTACTAGACTATCTAAAGAAATACTACTTTCTTTATATTTTGCTCGCACCAGCTGTGATCCTGACCCTGATTTTTAAATACGGTCCTATGTATGGTGCGATTATCGCCTTTAAAGATTTCAGCCCAATCAAAGGGATTATGGGGAGTGAATGGGTAGGCTTGTACAACTTCGAGAAATTCCTGTCATCCCCCAACTTCGAAGTTATCTTTATGAATACGCTTAAATTAAGTTTTTTTGGATTAATTCTGAGTTTTCCAATTCCAATCCTGCTTGCGTTGATGTTAAATCAAATTCGCCGTGCAGGCGTCAAAAAGAACATTCAGTTGTTCTTGTATGCACCTAACTTTATTTCTGTTGTCGTTGTGGTCGGGATGTTGTTTATCTTCTTGTCCCCAACGGGACCGATTAACCAGTTTTTTACGTGGCTTACAGGTGAACCAATCATGTTCATGTCTCGTCCGGAGTACTTCCGTTCGATCTACATTCTGTCCGATATTTGGACCGGAGCCGGTTGGGCATCCATTATTTATGTAGCAGCGCTTGCTAATGTCGATCCTGAGTTACATAATGCAGCCAATCTTGACGGCGCTAATCTTCTACAAAGAATACGCAATATCGATTTGCCAACCATTCGTCCAATTATGGCTATTGTATTTATCCTTGCAGCTGGTGGGATTATGTCCATTGGCTTCGAAAAAGCCTATCTCATGCAAACGGCGATGAACTTGCCAACCTCAGAAATCATTCCGACTTACGTTTATAAAATTGGTTTGCAGTCGGGCGATTATGCCTATTCAGCCGCAGTAGGATTGTTTAACTCTATCATCAACATCGTCTTGCTCATCACCGTTAACTTTACCGTGAAGAAATTGAATGAGGGCGAAGGTCTTTACTAAGAAAGGAGCAACAAGCTATGCCCATTAAACATTCCGGATTAGATCGCTTTATCGTCGTGCTGAACGCGATCTTCCTGACACTGGCCGTACTTATCATTGTACTTCCTTTGATTTATGTAGTGATTGCATCTTTTATGGATCCATCAGTTCTGCTCAGTAAAGGATTATCATTCAACCTTTCGGACTGGTCATTAGAAGGGTATATAAAAATTCTTTCTAATCCGGCCATGATCCGAGGTTTTGGAAACTCTGTTTTATACTCTGTTTCATTTGCTATGCTTACCGTTCTCGTCTCAATCTGTGCAGGGTACGCACTGTCTGATGACAGGCTCAAAGGAAAAGGATTCTTCATGACCTTGTTTATTATCACCATGTTCTTTGGGGGTGGGCTTATACCTACATACCTGCTCGTTAAGAACCTTGGTCTGCTTGATACAGTCTGGGCGGTGATTATTCCAGGGGCAGTCAATGTATGGAACATCATTCTCTCTAGAACTTTCTTCAAAGGAGTACCGAATGAAATGAAGGAAGCCGCTAATGTAGACGGAGCTTCGGAGATGCGGATTTTCTTCAGTGTCGTATTACCGCTCTCCAAACCGATTGTTTTCGTGCTCGCTCTTTATGCTTTTGTGGGCCAGTGGAATTCCTACTTTGACGCCATGATCTATTTAGATAATCCGAATCTTCATCCACTGCAGCTCGTGTTGCGGTCCATCTTGATCCAGAATCAGGTAGATCCGGGCATGATCAGCGATCAACTCGCCATGGCGGAAATGAAACGATTGTCTGAAATCATCAAGTACGCTGCCATTGTTGTTTCCAGTTTGCCACTTATTGTTATGTATCCGTTCTTCCAGAAGTACTTTGAAAAAGGTGTTATGGTCGGTTCCCTTAAGTAGGAAACAGGCTGCACATAGATAAAGATTAATTCATTCATATCTAATTTGGAGGTCATACCCTATGAAAAGAATTAAGAAATCAAGAGTATCAACGAAAGTAGCTTCTGCATCTGTACTTGCTTCGTTTATGTTCCTTACTGCATGCGGTGGCGGAGGAGGAGGGGGAAGTGCAGCTAGTAAAGAACAGGACGCCAGCGGTAAAGTAACTTTGAACTTTATTACGCAAAGCTCTCCACTTGCACCCGTTGATCCAAATGAAAAACTGATTAATAAGCGTCTTGAAGAAAAGACGAATGTTCATATTAATTGGAAGAATTTCACGAAAGACGTATTTGTTGAAAAAAGAAACTTGGCTGTGGCAAGCGGCGATCTTCCTGATGCAATTTTTAATGCGGACTATAGCGACTATGAGCTGCTCAAGCTTGCTAAAGATGGTGCCATTATTCCGCTGAATGAGCTTATCGAGAACAATATGCCCAACTTCAAAAAGGTGCTGGAAGAAGCACCGGAATACAAGAGTATGATTACGGCACCAGACGGTAATATTTATGCCTTTCCGTGGATCGAAGAGCTGGGCAATGGCAAAGAAAGAATCCAGGCGGTAGACAGTATGCCTTGGATCAATGTGGAATGGCTTGAGAAGCTGGGCCTTGATATGCCTACAACAACAGAAGAATTAAAAGAAGTATTAATTGCCTTCAAGACAAAAGATCCAAATGGCAATGGTAAGGCTGACGAAATTCCTTTGTCCTTTATTAACAAGCCTGGAGCAGAAGATCTGGTTTTCCTATTTGCTTCATTCGGATTGGGGGAGAACCCCGACCACGCGGTTGTAAGCAATGATGGGAAGGTAATATTTACGGCGGCACAAGATGATTACAAAGAAGCCGTTTCTTTTATTAACGAGCTGTATAAAGAAGGACTCATTGATATTGAAGCCTATACACAGGACTGGAGTACTTACCTTGCAAAAGGGAAGGATCAGAGATACGGACTTTACTTCTCATGGGATAAAGCCAACATCACTGGAGCAAATGACATTTACGAGGTTATGCCTCCACTTGCTGGACCAGATGGTGAAGTTAACGTAACAAGAACGAACGCGCTTGGTTTGGGCAGAGGTAAGATGGTTGTTACTAGCGCCAATAAGAACTTAGAAACGACAGCGAAATGGGTTGATCAACTCTACGATCCGATTCAATCTGTACAGAACAACTGGGGAACGTATGGAGACGATAAACAGCAAAATATCTTCGAATTTGATAAAGAAAAAGAAATGCTGAAGCATTTGCCGCTGGAGGGTGCAGCTCCTGTAGAACTACGTGAGAAAACAAGTGTCGGTGGACCCTTAGCTATCCTTGATTCCTATTATGGCAAATACACAACCATGCCGGATGATGCCAAAGGCAGAATGGATATTATCAAGAACATCATGGCGCCTAAAATGAAAGCAGAAAACGTAATGCCGAGTGTATTCCATTCTATTCAAGAGCTTGATCGCCTTACGACAATTGAGACGGATCTGTTTGCCTACGTGCTTAGAATGCGTACTGAATGGTACCAAAATGGTAAAGTCGAAGCGCAGTGGGATGAATATTTGAAAGAATTGGACCGTCTGGGCCTGCAAGAATGGCTTGAAATTAAACAAGGCGGCTATGACAGAGCAAGCAAATAATAAACTATAAATAATATGCGGTAAAGACCGTGTTCGGGAGTAAAGGAGAAAACAATAATGTCTACGATTGCGAAACAAAATTACCGCGGAGTGTATCATTTTTCCCCTAAGGAAAAGTGGATGAATGATCCAAACGGAATGGTTTATTTTGAGGGTGAATATCATTTGTTCTTCCAGCACCATCCAGGTGGAATGACTATGGGCGCTATGCACTGGGGCCATGCGGTCAGCAAGGATCTGGTTACATGGGAGGAGCTGCCTATCGCTCTTGCTCCAGATGAGTTAGGTATGATTTTTTCCGGCAGTGCCGTAGTTGACTGGAATAATACGACTGGATTTTTTGAAGATAAACCAGGTCTAGTAGCGATTTTTACACACCATTTGGATATGCCGGAAGGCAAGCCAGCCATTCAGCGTCAAAGCTTGGCTTATAGTAAGGATAACGGAAGAACCTGGACGAAATATGATGGAAACCCGGTGCTTGAACATGATACATTCATTGATTTCCGTGACCCGAAAGTATTTTGGAATAAAGATACTAATCAATGGGTGATGATTGTAGCTTGTGGTCAAACGGTGTGTCTATATCATTCTCCTGATCTGATGAACTGGACATTTGCCAGTGAATTCGGAGAAGGAATCGGTTCTCATGACGGGGTATGGGAATGCCCGGACTTGTTCCCGCTGGCCATTGATGGCGATCCTTCGAACACGAAATGGGTGATGCTAGTGAGCATCGGTGCGGATCCCGCTTTTGTGGAAGGATCAAGAACACAGTATTTTACAGGGGATTTTGATGGAGAAGTGTTCACGCCAGATGAAGATTCGATAAAAGTCCGCTGGCTTGATTATGGAAGAGATAACTATGCAGGTGTAAGCTGGTCCGATATACCGGCGGAAGATGGAAGAAGGCTATTTATCGGCTGGATGAGCAACTGGATGTATGCTAACAAGACGCCAGCAGAAGAATTCCGTGGCGCGATGACAATTGCAAGAGAACTTCAGCTCGAATCAAGACAAGGGGGAACCTTTCTTGTGCAGAAGCCGGTCCAAGAGTTGGAATCAGCTCGTGTACAAGTCCTTTCCATAAAAAATGCAACGGTGCAAGAAATCAATACTCTTCTTAAAGAGATTCACTTGGAATCTTATGAGATTATAGCTGAGTTCGCTAGGGGTAAATCTGTAGGTTTCAAAGTAAGAATTGGTGCGGATGAACAAACAGTGATCGGTATCAACGGTGAGACAGAGGAACTTTATGTAGACCGGAAGGCTTCGGGCCAGCATGATTTCCATGAACATTTCGTAGGACATCATTCAGCCAAACTCGCAGCGCTTGATGAGTCAAATGATCTCCGTATTTATGTGGATCGCTCTTCCGTTGAGGCGTTTAGTAATAGAGGCCAGGCAGTGATTACGGATCTTATATTCCCTGGACTAGAATCTAAAGGTATTGCTGTGTTTGCAGAAAATGAGAATGACTTGCTGATTTCCCTGGATATCTATGAGCTTACTCTCTCTGCTGAGCAAGACAAGAATTAGTCACCGAGAGGAGTCTTGTATATGCGTATAGGAGCGATTGAAGCTGGCGGAACGAAGTTTATATGTGGCATCGGGAATGAAAATGGGATCATTGAAGATCAGATCAGTTTCCCGACAGAACATCCTGAGTTGACGTTGCCCAAAGTTATTCAATATTTTCAAGACAAACCAGTAGAAGCTATCGGAATTGGATCGTTTGGTCCAATCGATATACGCCCAGATAGCCCGACGTATGGTTACGTTACAACAACACCAAAACCAGGTTGGGGAAATTACGATATGCTGGGCACTTTGAAAAGAAACTTTTTGGTTCCCTTTGGCTGGGACACGGACGTCAATGCAGCGGCATTTGGTGAAGCCAAATGGGGCGTAGCCCAAGGGTTATCCAGCTGTTTGTACTATACAGTTGGCACAGGTGTTGGTGTGGGAGTGTATTCAGAAGGCAAACTTATTCATGGTCTTGTGCATCCTGAAGGGGGTCATGTTCTTACAAGACGCCATCCTGAAGATGAATTCCCAGGGGGATGTCCCTATCATGGGGACTGCCTAGAAGGGATGGCGGCAGGTCCTGCTATTGAAGCAAGGTGGGGGAAGAAGGGACATGAACTTCCTATAGATCACCTTGCATGGGAAATGGAAGCATTTTATATTGCGCAGTCGATTACGGGTGCTATATTGCTTAACTCTCCTCAGAAAATCATTCTGGGTGGTGGTGTTATGCAGCAGTCCCAATTGTTTCCACTTATTCGGCAGGCCGTGCTACAGAACCTGAACGGTTATGTCAGCTCAAGTACTATTTTGGAACACATAGATGAGTATATCGTTCCACCAGGACTAGGCCAACAGGCGGGATTATGTGGTGCTCTCGCTCTTGGACTCACAGCACTGGAAAGTTAGAGTTCTGCTCAATTGTAAAAGAATATAGAGAGGAGGTCAGTGCAATGAATTGGCCTCCTTCTTATTTTACAATAAAAGAAATGATTGATGATAGAAAAAGAGGGTGAAGAGGATGGTTAATAAGGGAAAAGTAATTTTATCCTTTCTCATGGCAACAGGATTTGTTATGACTTTCGCAGGCATATATGTAGCGAATCCCGGTACGGGTTGGGCTGCGCCCGCTGATCAGGAGGTAAGTAAACAAGCTAAGGAGGGGCTTTCTATTTTTGAAAGCGTAACCAAAACAAACACAAACTTGACAGGTTGGCAAATAAAAGGAAAAGGTAAGTTGGCGGATACTGTGGAAGGGATTTTACTGACTTCCGATCCACAAGAAAATGTAATGGCAATCTCCGAAACGGTGTCAGGGGATTTTATCTATGAAGCTGATGTCATGATCAAGGATATGCAAGCGGACGCGACCTTATTGTTCCGTTCTAATGAAGATGGCTGGGGTTCCTACATGCTCCAAATTGTTCCGAATGCAGGTATGATCCGCTTACGAGACGCAAGTGATGGTGAAGGGAAATTAAAAGAGGAGCGGAAGGTTACTGTTAAGGCAGAAGAGATCTATCATCTCAAGGTGAAAGCAGAGGGTTCATCACTGAAAGTATATTGGGACAATGAATATAAACCTGTGATTGAGGTTCAGGATGATGCGTATCGTACTGGTAAGCTGGGACTCAATGTATGGAATGGTTCTGTTTTGTTCCAAAATATTATCGTAAGCGACCTGAAAGGGAATTTGGGTGCTGTGGTTACAAATAAAGGACAATGGCAGCCTAATATCAACGGCAAGAAAGGAATGGTAGTAAACCAGAGTAAGTCACAGCAAATTTATAACAAACAAGCTGCTGATTTTGTATATGAAGGAAATCTATCTCTTCGTCCTGATTCTGTTGCAGCGCTCGCCTTTCGTTCATCGGCTGATGGAACAAAGGGATATGAAGCAGCCCTTACGAAGGAAGGAAATCAGGTTCGTGTAAGTCTGACGAAAGCTAACGGAACAACGATTGCAAGTTCACAGCATACCTATCCAAGTCAGGCCGGAGCAAAACATCATGTAGAGATAAAGGCGAAGGGAAACAGAATTCAGGTCTTTCTAGACGGATACACCCCGGCCGCAATCGATCTAACAGATGAAACCTATACCGATGGATATGCAGGAATCGTTGTTAAACAGGGAACAGCTTACTTCCAGGATACCTATGTGACGGATGCCAGCAATTATTATAGTGAAAAATATCGTCCTCAATACCACTATACGCCAATTCGTGGTTCTGCCAGTGATCCGAACGGACTTGTCTACTTCGAAGGTGAATATCATCTATTCCATCAGGACGGAGGCACTTGGGCACATTCTGTCAGTAAGGATATGCTGAACTGGAAGCGGCTTCCGATTGCGCTGCCGTGGAATGATCATGGGCATGTCTGGTCTGGATCAGCTGTGGCAGATTTGACGAATGCATCAGGTTTGTTCGGGGATTCAGGAGGTAAAGGTCTAATTGCCTACTACACTTCCTATAATCCCGATGGCCCGAATGGGAATCAGCGTATCGGTCTTGCATACAGCAAGGACCAAGGTCGTACTTGGGAATATTCCAAGACGCGTCCAATGGTTATCGGAAATCCAGGCGATAATGGAGGGGAGCCGGGAGGCTGGGATTTCCGTGATCCGAAAGTGATTCGTGATAACGACAATAACAGGTGGGTAATGGTTGTATCCGGTGGAGACCATATTCGTTTCTTTACTTCAACAAATCTACTTGATTGGACCCTGACAGATAGTTGGGGATACGGGGACTATGTTCGCGGCGGTGTATGGGAATGTCCGGATTTGCTTCAGCTTTCGGTAGACGGAACATCACAGAAGAAATGGGTTCTGATGATTAGTACAGGAGCGAATTCAAAAACAGGCGGATCAGATGCTGAATATTTTGTGGGTCATTTAACAGCGGAAGGTAAATTCGTTAATGATAATCCGGCAGGGAAAGTATTGCGAACAGATTTTGGAAAAGAATTCTACGCTTCAATGTCTTTTTCGAACATGCCAGATCATCGCAGTGTAATGATGGCGTGGATGACAAACTGGGACTATCCGTTTGCTTTTCCAACAACCCATTGGAAAGGCGTACTGTCAATCCCAAGAGAAGTCTCATTAGTAACGACAAAAGATGGGATTCAGCTCACACAAAGTCCGATCAAGGAGTTGGAAACGCTACGTAGTCAGCTGTTTTCTACTGCTAACAAAGAGGTGAGTCCTTCTTCTCAGAATTTATTGAAAGGGGTTACCTCTGGTGCATACGAAATTGAAGCTGAAGTAGAAATTCCAGCAGGTAGTCAGGTTAGTGAATTTGGCTTTAACGTTCGTGTAGGGGGAAGTCAAAAAACGGTTGTTGGATATAAACCTGGTGAGGGTCGGATTTTCGTGAATCGGTCTGCATCTGGTTTGACGGATTTTTCGAGTCTATTTAGTACAAGACATGAAGCGGCAATGCAAACGGAGAACAAGCGAGTTAAGATGCGTATCCTTGTAGATGAGTCTTCTATTGAGGTTTTTGGCAACAACGGTAAAGTTGTTTTCTCTGACGTCATTTTTCCGGATCCAGCCAGCAGAGCTTTGAGTTTTTACACCAAAGGAGGCAACGTAAAAGTCGTATCTCTGAAGGTGAATCAGTTAGGCTCTGTATGGAATCAGGAGACGGGCTCAGCTACCAAGATAATGATGGATACAAGTGATCGCGAACTGAGCAAGGGGCAAAGCGACATACTTTTGGCGATGGTAGAGAATGGTACCGGTAATGGGGCACAGCCGCTTAAATGGAATTCCAGTAACAAGGATGTTGTTGAACTAAACGTGGTGGATAAATCCCAGGCAACCCTTGTAGCTAAAAAAGAAGGCGAGTCTATCATTACCGTCTCTACTCCAAATGGGAAGACATCGGCTAGCTTATTAGTTAAGGTATCTGGGGGTGAATTTCATACGAACTTAAGTGGGTGGACTAAAGATCTATCTGCAGCCTCCTGGGTCATTGGTGAAAATGGGATTCGTGGAAATTACTTGAGTGACGCGAATTATATCGCAGAGAAGCAGGCAGCAGATTTTACTTATGAAGCAGAGATGATGTTAGGGAAATCCGGAGGAGCAGGCTCTATGTTGTTCCGTGCCAGCGAAGATGGACGCAGCGGATACTACTTAAATCTGGATCCGAATATGAAGTCCATCCGTCTGTTTTATAAAATCGACGGCCGTATTGAAGAGCGTCAGATTCTAGTAAAAGTTCCGACGTTCATTCAGCCGGGTCAAACCTACAAAGTGAAAATCGAAGCGAAGGGCCCGCATATCGTGGTTTATGTGGATGGGCAGAAAGTGATCGACCTCCAGGACGGCACATTTGCAGAAGGCCGCTTTGGACTACATGTATTTGGCGGATATGCTTCATATCAAAACGTTAACGTGAGCGGAGCAACACCGGATAATTTGACCACTTCCAGTCTAGTAAATGCAGAACTACAGAAATCCCTTTATACAGCAAATCTCGCAAATGGTGAAGCTGTTACACTGAAGGATGCGAATGATTTTACGGATCAGAAGTGGGTATTCGTGCCGACGGGGGACGATGCAGGCTCCTATTCTATTCGTACAACAGCCGGTCAGGCGCTTGATCTAGACACAGGGCAAAATAAAATCCAGTTATACCCTTATCTCGGATATAACAATCAGCGTTGGATTTTTCACAAAAATGATGATGGTACCGTAAGTATTATTTCTGCTCATCATAAGAAAGCGCTGGAAGTATCAGCGGATGGGTCGACACTGTCCCTTAGCGAGCTTGATCCTACTCTTGATCGACAACAATGGGTAATTACCAATTAACCTGAGGATGATAGAAGCAATGGAAGGGGGAATAGCGTGTCTAAAAAGCAACTTGTCTGCGGATGAGTTGCTTTTTGTTTTGGCTGCATTTTATGTATTGACGGATATTGGAAATGTAAGTAGAATGTAAATTAGTTAAAACCTTAAAACTTTTGTAAAGAATTTTGGTGTTCTTGATAAAGGCAAAGCTGACATTCAGTGTGCAATTTTCAATCAGAACATAGAAATATCACGAAAGATAAGGTTTTTTTATTTACCTAAAAAGTTTAATCGTTTAAACTTTCGGGTGACGGAGGTATGGAAGCTAAGATGAATATACATGATGTAGCCAAAAAGTCGGGACTCTCTGTAGTGACCGTATCCAGGGTGCTTAACAATTTACCCTCTGTACGGGAAGCTAATAGACAGAAAGTACTGAAAGCTATGGAGGAATTAAATTATCAACCCAATTCAGCAGCGCGGAGTCTTGTGAGAGGCAAAACGGGAGTCATCGGGATGTCGATTACCAACTTTAACGACTCTTTCTATGACCGGGTTATTCGCGTGGTGAACCGGAAGCTGGCGGCGCAAGGGTATTTTTTAGCCCTATCGATCGCCGAGAATGAGGATGAGGGCGATAATTTCCTGTTTCAGAAGGATCGCGTTGATGGAATTATCCTGTTGTCCCCACTTGAAGAAAAGGCATATGTAGAGGAACTGAAAAGAAAAAATATTCCGTTTGTATTGCTGGATAACCAGTTTCAGCATGAGGATGTGCCTAGCGTCGTGGTCGATAACTATCAAGGCGGGTATGAGGCTACAAAGCACTTGCTCGATCTTGGGCACACTCAAATCGCCTATATTGGCGGCCCTTCGGTATTTCTAAGTGTAGCGGAGCGTAAGCGCGGTTATGTCCAAGCGCTCGAGGATGCCGGGTTAACGCCATTCGGAACGGAATACTGCAGTTTTACAGTAAGCGGCGGCTATGAGGTGGCCAAGAGATGGATCCGCGAAGATAAGCTGCCGACAGCTTTTTTTTCCGGGGACGATTTTATTGCTCTTGGAATGGTTCAGGCTCTCCGGGAAGAGGGAATTCGAGTACCCCACGATATCTCAATTGTTGGATTTGATGATCAGCAGTTCGTAGGTGAATTTTACCCGCGGTTAACGACGGTCAGACAACCTGAGGCACAAATGGGCAATATAGGCGTTGATTTACTACTAAAAATGATCAACGGGGAGGTGATGCCGCCCGCTGTAACGAAGCTTGCTCCGCAGCTACTCATTCGTGAATCCACCGCATCTGTTAGATTACCTTGAATTTTAGGAGTGAAATCATCCGTGAAGTATTTTTTGGGAGTTGATGCAGGAGGCAGTAAAACCCACGCAATGATTGCAGATGAACAAGGGAAGGTCATCGGAGTTGGCAAGGGTGGGATCGGAAATCATCAAATAAACCGTGAGCAGGCGGTGAACAGTTTGCAGCAGGCCATATCGGAAGCAATTATGGCGTCAGGGCTGACCAAGGATCAGCTGGATTACTCCTGGTTCGGCTTAGCGGGAGCGGACAGAGAGGCTGATTTCCGGATTTTGCGACCGATCATCAGCAGCTTTGATCTTCCCCAAACTGAGATTTCCTGCGACACCTGGATTGCCTTGCGGTCAGGTACAGAGAAGAACTATGGGATCGTGCTGATTTGCGGATCAGGCGTGAACTGTAGTGGTAAAAATCCGTTGGGTGCTACATACCAATGTGGTGGATTCGGCTACCGGTTCGGGGATTATGGCGGTGGCTATGATTTAAGTATTGAGGTATTCCGTAGCGTCCTTCGGGCGGATGAGGGAAGAGAGAAGGAGACGGTCCTAACCGAACGCTTAACGGAATTGTTGGGCTATTCCAATGTTTCGGAGCTAAGAGAGGATTACCTGGATCATTTCAGAGACCTGCCTCCCCATATTGCTGAACTATTGTTTCAAGCGGCAGAGGAAGGGGACCAGGTTGCCACCGAGCTGCTGGTCAAGCAAGGGGATGAGCTGGGTTTGGCCGCGGCATCGGCCATCCATCGCTTGGGCATGGAGGAGGACTTCTTCGACATCATACTTGCAGGCAGCCTGCTGACAAAGGGAGACCGCTCAGGCATCATCCGGCGGGCCATTGAGAGAAGAGTGAAGTTGTCGGCTCCGAATGGCACTTTAAGGATTTTGACCCGGGAGCCGGTTGTAGGATCGGTCGTTCTGGCTATGGAAAGCAGCGGTATGCGTGTAGATCAGAAGGTTCTAGATAATCTATCACAGGGGAAAGTACTGAACACAATAGGCTAGTTTTTATAAGACCAAAATGAAAAAGATGAAGGAAGGGTCTATCATGGAGGAAACATTGAAGCTGGTTGTCATCGGAGCGGGATCATCGTATACGCCTGAGCTTATTGAAGGCATCATCCTGCATCACCAAGAGCTTCCCATTCGCGAAGTATGGCTGGTGGATATTGAGGAGGGAAGGGAGAAGCTGCATACGATTGCAGAACTGAGCAAACGCATGATTGCTGAGTCCGGACTGCCGATTACCGTGGTCCAGACGCTTGAGCGCAGGGAAGCCATTGCCGGAGCGGACTTTGTATGTACGCAAATCCGGGTAGGCATGCTGGAAGCGCGCAAATGGGATGAATTAATTCCGCTTCAATACAATGTCATCGGCCAGGAGACTACAGGTCCCGGAGGGATGATGAAAGGCCTACGGACTATCCCGGTCATTCTGGATATTTGCAAAGACATTGAGGAGCTGGCTCCGGATGCCTGGTTGCTGAATTTTACGAATCCGGCCGGTATGGTGACTGAAGCTGTTCACAAATACTCATCGGTAAAAAGCGTAGGCCTGTGCAACTCGCCGATCGGTTTTCAAAAGTGGCTCTCCGAGTTCTTCGGACTTCCTATGGAGAAAATCTACGCGGAGTTTGTCGGCATCAACCATCTGCACTGGGTATCCGATATCGTGATTGACGGTAAAAGCAAGCTGCAGGAGCTCATTGATTACCCGCAGAGCTACAAGGCGAGCAATGTGCCGTTTGATTCCTGGGACTACCGGTTTCTGAATGCTTTGAAAGCGATTCCCTCTTATTACCTGAGCTATTACTATATGACGGACGCGATGCTTGCGGAACAGAAGGAAGCAGCAACGACTGGTACGCGCGCTGAGGTAGTGAAGAAGGTGGAGGAAGAGCTGTTTGAACTGTACCGGAACGTAGAGCTGAAGGAAAAGCCCAAGCAGTTGGAACAGCGCGGCGGAGCCTACTACTCGGAGGCGGCAGTGCTGCTGATGCGCTCCATTTATAATGATTCCCGCGATATCCAGACGTTGAATGTAAGGAATAACGGAATGATTGACTTCTTGCCGGACGATGCCTCTATTGAGGTGAACTGTATGGTAACCAAGCAAGGCCCGCTGCCGATTCCGCTGCGTATAATTCCTCAGCCCATCAAAGGCTTGCTGGCCGCGGTCAAGCAATACGAGTGCCTAACCATCGAGGCGGCTGTGCACGGAGACCGGGATATAGCCCTACAGGCTATGGTTCATCATCCGCTCGTGCCTTCGGTCACCGTAGCTGAACAACTGCTGGATGAAATGCTGGAGAAGAACAAATCGTTGTTGCCGTTGTTTCACTAGAATCGTCCAGAGGAGGAAAAGCGGATGAACACGGCCGAGAAACCGCGTAGATGGAAGAAATTTATCAGTCAATTGGATTTGCAGTCCATGGTTTGGCCGGGAATTATCTTTGTATTCATTTTTAGCTACATTCCGATGTATGGCGTGGTTATGGCATTCCAGCAATACGATATTTTTGGCGGCATTATGAAGAGCCCCTGGGTTGGATTTATGCATTTCAGAATGTTCTTCGAGGCGCCGGAGTTCTGGAATGTGATGCGAAATACCCTTGTGATTAGCTTGCTTAAATTGATTATCTCTTTTCCTGCCCCGATTCTTCTTGCACTGATGCTGAATGAAATCGGGAATATGGGCTTTAAACGGATTATCCAGACCGTCAGCTATTTACCTTATTTCCTGTCCTGGGTTATTGTATCCGGTTTTGTATTTTCGCTGTTATCCGTTGATAACGGAACGGTGAACTATTTGCTGGAGCGATTCAATTTGGTAGGGGAGCCAGTTAACTTCCTGGCGTTACCCAAATACTTTTGGTCGATTCTAGTAAGCGTAAATGTATGGAAAGAGGTCGGATTCGGGAGCATTGTCTACCTGGCCGCGATTGCAGGTATTGATCCAACCCTATATGAGGCCGCTTCTATAGATGGAGCAAGCCGGTTTAAGCAAATTCACTTGATTACACTCCCCAGCATTACCCCCATTATCATTATCTTTATGATTCTTGCCATCGGCAGTCTGCTCAGTGCGGGCTTCGAGGACATTTTGCTGCTGGCAACCAATCCAATTCTGCGACCCTACTCCGATGTTATCGACACCTATGTGTACCGTGTTGGGATTTTAAATGCCAGATTCTCTTATGCGACAGCTGTAGGGCTATTCAAGGCGGTGATCAGTGTCATTCTGCTAGTGACGGCCAACAAAATCGCTCGCCGGGCAGATGTTAGTCTCTGGTAGTACTACTACTCATAGCGAATGCTTCCGATGCTCCATAAACCTTTTAGGAGGAGTGAACAATGAGACTAAGCCTAGGCGACAAAATCATGCAGCGGAGTATTTATACCCTTTTGACGCTGCTGGCGTTACTCATGCTATACCCGTTTTGGAATGCGTTGGTCATTTCCTTTAATCTAGGGAGCGATACGGCGCTCGGCGGTGTAACCTTGTTACCGAGAGCTTTTACCCTGGAAAATTATTATATTGTGTTTCAGGATCAACGCCTGCTGAATTCTTTTCTGATCACCATTCTTAGAACGTTAAGCGGCACGGCATTGTCTGTCTTTTTCACGGCACTGTTAGCCTACGGAATGTCCAAGAAGACATTGCTTTTTCGAAAACAATATATGGTGTTCTTCATGATTACGATGTTCTTCAGTGGAGGGCTCATCCCTAGTTATTTACTAGTTCGCTCTTTGGGTATGCTGGACACCTTTTGGGTGCTGATTATCCCCGGCATCATCAGTGTCTGGAACATGATTGTCATCCGCACCTTCTTCCATGCTCTGCCGGATGGTTTGGAGGAATCTGCCAAAATCGACGGCAGCAGCAACTACGGCATTTTTTTCCGAATCGTCATTCCGGTCTCCGGCCCGGTGCTGGCCACGATTGCCTTATTCACCGCAGTAGGTTATTGGAATGACTGGTTTACGGGAGCGATCTATATTACAAAGGATCACTTGCTCCCTATACAGACCCTGCTGCGCCAGATTATGAACTCCAACATCATGACCCAAATTGGCTCATCGAATGCTATCGCGCTGGATCATATGAACCGGAATCGGACGATTACCACGAAGTCACTGACTATGGCTACGATGATGATCGCTACCATTCCAATTATCCTGACGTATCCTTTTCTCCAAAAGTACTTTGTTAAGGGCGTAATGATTGGTTCGATGAAAGAATAGCAGTCTCCATATTATGTAGAAAGAAGGGAAAAGATGCGCAATCGTATGAAATGGGTATCTCTTTTGCTGACTTCACTGGTGCTTCTTCTGGCTGCCTGTAGCGGAGGAGGAAATTCTAACACTTCACCAAACACAAGCGAGAAAAATCTGAATACTGAGGCCGCCACAGATGACGGCAGCGGGATCAAGCCCGTCACCTTCAGCTTCTATGGAAACTATGACTGGCTTACGACATCACCCTGGGGGGATAATGAGGCGACAAAATGGATTCAGGAGAACCGTAAGGTTACTGTTGAACCCATACAATCCGGAGGAGCGGCCGGAGAAAAGCTCAACACGATGATCGTCGGCGGTGATTTACCGGATGTCATTTTTACTGACCGGGGATCCTCAGTGGAGCGGCTGGTGCAGGCAGGACAACTCGTTGCGCTGGATGATTACTATGAGAAGTATCCGAACTTCAAGAAATATGTGAAGGAATCCACCCTGAATTTGCTCCGTTCAGAAGACGGGAAAATCTATCAAATCCCGAACTGGTATACATCCGGGCAATTCGGCAACGGCGGATGGATGGTGAATAAAGATATTTATAACGAACTCGGCAGACCGGTGCTGGAGACCTTTGATGATTTGTATCAATATTTGCTTAAGGTGCAAGAAAAGTATCCGGATGTAGTACCTCTGGAGGTTGGGGAGAAGGGGGCAGGTCTGGAAATTATGTATGGTGGTTTTAAGGAGAACTCCACCAGTAAGTTTATTTCACTCATGGGATATCCGGATGGCGACAAGCTGTCATCTATCTTGGACGATCCCGCTTACGAGGAGATGGTACTTTATATTAATAAGCTGTATCGTGAACGGCTGATTACGCAGGATGCACTGCAGCAAACCCAGGATGCGGTCAAAGAAAAGGTCAATACCAACCGGGTAGCAGTCATGGTCGAATCCAATATCACTACGTATGGAGCCGAGGGACACCGGGCACTGACAGCGAATAATCCGGACAGCGGTTATGAGATTATATGGCCGATTCATAAATCCGGACTAGACAAAACACGAGTGTTTGTAAGCGGCTTTGAGACGCTGGGTTGGAACGTTAATGTCATTACGAAAAAGGCCAAGGATCCGGAGGCCATCTTCGCTTATTTTGACTGGATTACGGGTCCGGAGGGGCAGAAGGTGCTTTTCTTCGGTCCTAAAGGCTTGTACTGGGATGAAGAGGATGCGGACGGAGCTCCAATCCCGAACGAGAAATACAAGACGACTCCTGCTAACGAGCGTACGGAAACGATGCGGAAATTCGAGGACTTTAACTGGGCGGGAAATACGACCTTTATTGATACGGCGAAAATGAGCCTCGAGGCGCTGCTTTCCGCGAACCAGAAATCCTGGGAGACCGTGGCGCAGTCCACGGTGACCTGGAAAACCGCGTTGGATATCACAGAGTTTGTAAATACCGATCCGATTCCGGATACGGAGATCGGCATCATCGCACAGAATATCGGGGATATTTATACCCTTGCTTACGCCCAGATGGTTCAGGCGAAGTCGGATGAAGCGGTGCTGTCGGCGCTAAAGACAGCTAAAAAGAACACCGAAAAAGCGGGGCTTGCTAAGCTGCTTGAATTCAGAACCGAAAAATGGCAGGAAAATGTTAAGAAAATCAACGCGACGAAATAAGACTATTTATAAAATCTTATAATTGTGGAGGCGAGATTATGGCATTTGCGTTGAGATCGAGGTTCATAGCACTGTTAAGCATCGTGTTGGTTTCTTCGATAGCCGGTGGTTCCGTTCCTGTTATGGCCGAAGAGGAGAGTAACCCCCCTTTCGAAACGGAAGTTATTGTACGGACCGTAAACCAGTTTAAGAACATGGCGGATGTCCAGAATTTCATCGCGCTCTCTACAAGCTATGGCGTCGATGTTATTAGCATGAACGTGAAGCAGGATGAAGATGATGAGGTTCCGTCTGGAAGTGTATTTTATCAGAGTGATATCGCACCAATTGCCCAAGGCTACCAGAATTTCGATGCCCTGCAGGCTGTCATTACGGCAGCCCATGCTGTAGGAATCAAGGTTCATGCCTGGATTCCGCAGTTCCATGATCAGCAGGCTTTCCTGGAGCACGATGAATGGCAGATGCAGGCGCTGGTTGACGGGGTTCAGACACCGTTTACAGGTTCTAACGGCAACGAATACTTCGTCAATCCGATTCACCATGAAGTGCAGGAGTATGAGCGTTCCATTATTCAGGAAGTAATCGAGAATTATGATGTGGATGGCGTTGTGCTGGATTGGATCCGCTTCGACAATTACAACATGGACGTCAGTGATTACACGGCCCTGAAGTATCAGGCGCAGTTCGGGTATTCACCGCTCAGCATTGACTTCGAGACAGATTCGCCTCAGCGTGAGCAGTGGAATGAATGGAGAACCGAACAAATCGGACAGTATGTGGGCGATATCCGTCAGGATATCACACAGTCCTCGAAGCCGGATGTGCAGCTCGGCGTGTATATTTTGCCGCCAGAATTCATTGAAGTTGGGCAGAATGTAGCCAAATTCAAGGATGATATCGACTTTGTTGCACCAATGGCGTACTTTGATGACTGGGAGTTCAACAGTGATTGGGTATACAGCACTTCCTACGGAATCCTGAAGGATACGAGCGACCGGATTAGCGGCAGTGACGTGGAAATTGTTGCGACGCTGGATAATGACTGGACAGATGATCAATATCAGGAGATTTACAAGGGAATCCGCGAGAATTATCCAGGTGTGAAGCGTCTGTCGTTCTTTGCTTACGGGGCCTGGCCAGAAGATGAGCTAGCCAATATCAAAGAACGTGAAACCTGGCCTACGCCAGGCTGGACGCCTCCGGTAGAACAAGACTATCCGGCTCAATTACCAGCAGGGTGGAAGGCGCGAAATATTGGTTCCATGCCGGGGAACGTTACCTACAATTCTTCCAATAAGCAATTTACACTCAGCAGCAGCTCTACGGATATCTGGGGAAATGGAGATCAACTGAATTATATATACCAATCCGTGCGGGGCGATGCGGAGATTATTGTTAAAGTGCAGTCCACTAGTCGATTGGACGGCTGGGCCAAGGCCGGCATTATGATTCGGGAGTCGCTGGGTCATAATTCGAAGCACGCAGATATGATGCTTACCCCCGAAAATGGGGCCACCTTCCAGTATCGTGCAGAGACTGCGGGCAATATGGTTGATCAGACTGCGGCTGCCTCGGCTCCAAGATGGCTAAAGCTGACCCGAAGTGGAAATACCTTCAAAGGGGCTATTTCGACGAACAGGAATAACTGGCAAACGGTCGGAACTGTTCAGATTCCGATGAACCGCAAGGTGTACATTGGCATAGCACTTAGCAATCCCGGGGATGACTCGAGGAATAAGGCTGTGTTTGGAAATGTGAAGATTACGGATTAAGCCTAATACAAGGGCACCGGTTCTTCTTTATCCGGGGGAGTTTTCGTTTATCAGGTTAACCAGAAATATTTGGTTGACCTTTTTTTGTTTCCGTTTAAGGTGATGGTGGGGGATATATCCAATTGAAATCTGAAATGAATTTAAAGCTGCTAAATCCGGTGGTATATTTAATGCAGCTAATTCTATAATATAGCTAATTCTATAATGCAGTTTAGCTTATTAATAATAGTCTTTGAGAATAACTTATACAGAATAGGAGAGATACGATGAGCGAGCGTATACCCTGCCAAACCTCAGGCTGCAAGGGAAGCATACTTCCTGCAACTGCTTTAAAGACGGGGGGAATCTGCATGCCCTGTCATCAAAGGAAGCTTGCGCTGGAGCAAAAGGCTTATATTGAACAAAATCGAAAAGACATTGATTTGTACGCAGGTGTGAATGATCCGGTTGAAATTCTTAAAATCATGCACAAACCGCGGAGATGGAGCCCGCTTGAACACGAAATCTCCTATCACAAAACCGCGCAAGAATTGTATCGTCAACTGACTGAAAGCGAAAGGGAGGGATTGGAATCCTACGCCATTGAATTGATGGAAGAAGATGATTTTGACCAGGCTGAGGCTATTTTACTGTCGCTTATATGTTTTTCAAGTGCGTGCATTGAACGGGGGCTGGAGGTTTTTTTTCACAAAGGGAAGTATTATCCCGGTATTCTCTATAAAGAAGCGGGTCAGGAGATCCGCGATATGATCATTCATCAGTTAGAGCATGACTCGGAAAACCGTAATCATTTGCTGCTTGCATTGGCCTGGATTGGCGATAAAGAGGTTGTACGGCAGTTCGAGACATGGCGGCAGCATCCGCCTCGATGGACATCGGAGTTAAATGTGGCTCCGGAAACCTATGCTCACGAAGCAGGATGGGAATTAGATCCCGACGGTGGGAAAAGGCTGCTCTTTTACCCCGAGAGTTATCATTTTGAAGTAAACAGGGACGGAAAAAATGGGCTGGATCGGGATCATACGGCGGTAGCGGCGCTGCAGGAGGGTGAGCATTCCTGCCCTTGGTGTGGCGGTAAATTGACAGTGCTGTTTGATTACGATTTGCAGAATCCACTGGTTCAATTTATGAAGCTTTCCGGCCAGCGGTTAAGGGTTGCAGCTTGCATGCATTGTAATTGTTATGGCACCGTGTTTATGAAAGCGGAGCTGGATGGCCAATATTCGTGGAGTGAATATAATACCGTTCCTGATTTTTTGCCTGCAAATGAAGACAGGGAAGAAATAGCATGGCATGCCATGCAGCTATCGGAACGGCAGATGGGAACCTATGAAAATTCGTATTGGATGCTTGAGGCGCCTGCGTCGCAGATTGGAGGACATCCGGCTTGGATTCAGGATGCGGAATATCCTGTGTGCCCTTGCTGTTCGACGACGATGAAGTTTATTGCCCAAATGGACATGGAACAGGCCGAGGACAGCGAGGGGATTTATTATGCATTTTTGTGTGAGGGTTGCCGGCAGGTAGCTGTGAATTACCAGCAGACCTAATTCAACTTATTTCTGATTAGCGTAGATTGGAACTTCAGACTTAAAAGAGAAAAATGCTGCCTTAGACAACTAAGGACGGCATTTTTTTATTTTGTATAAACATGATGATCAAAGTACCTTGACTGTCACAGTAGTATGATATACAATGCGATTATGAGGTGATGAAATGAGTGAGAACAAAATCACATCCGATCTGCTACGAGGACATACCGATACGATGGTATTACGGCTCTTGTCCGAAGCCGATCGTTATGGATATGAAATCGTCAAATTGATTGCTGAGCGTTCCGGAGGCGAGTATGAATTAAAAGAAGCTACGATGTACTCCAGCGTCCGGCGGCTTGAGGCAGACGGTGACATTGAATGGTATTGGGGGGATGAGTCTCAGGGGGGACGACGGAAGTATTTTCGGATTACCGAGAAGGGGAAAGCTGTTTACGCCAATAACAAGACTAATTGGGAGTACGCAAAGCGTGTGCTTGAAAACTTATTATAAGGAGACTTGATAATATGAATGAGAAATTAAACATGTATTTAAATGGCGTATTCGCACCCTATGACGGGATAAAAAGCGTTGCTGAATTAAAGAGTGACCTCCTTTCCGATTTGCAGGAGCGGTTCAGTGAACTCAAGGCTGAAGGCAAGGATGATGAAACGGCGTTTAAGATGACGATAGACAGCATCGGCGACATTGAACAGACGGTGCAGGAGGTTGCCAATCTCTCCCGTTCACTTGAGCGGCAGGTGGTGACGAGCTTTAGGGCGAGCAACTTATCGAAGAGTGATTTTGCAGGCGTTACCGCCCATAAAGGGGATTTTAAAGTGAGCGCGTTGCGGGGTTCCGATTTTACAGGCGCTGACTTGACTGGCAGTTCTTTCGCGGGCAGTGACGTAGGCGAGGCCAAGTTCGACAGCGCTAATCTGACCGACTGCAATCTGTCCGGCATTGAACTGGCAAATGCGAGCTTTCACAAATCTATTCTTGTTCGCACCAACTTTAGCTCATCAGGACTTACAGGGGCGAAATTTATCAGCGCAAGACTGACCGACGTCAAGCTGTGTACGACTGATCTCACGAAAACAATCTTTGAGAACTGTATCTTTGACGGTGTGGAATTTAAAACCTCTGATCTGCGGGGATTATGTTTTGACGGCCAGACCTTTATCGGGGTCAAGTTTGAAAAGTCGGCGCTGAACGATATTTCGTTTAGAGGTGCGACGTTAAAAAATGTGTCATTCCTCTCCGGGTTTTCATTATCCAAGAAGTTTTATCGTGCAATCAAAACGATCAACTTTGATGGTGCAATGATGGATAAGTTGACCTTTGCTGCGCTCAAAGGCATGGAAGCTGATTTGACAAAGGTTACAGTTCTATAAGCCTGAGCTTCCGAAGTGAGTTTTGCGGGGGGAATTCCATGAAGATATGCTAACAAAACCTTGAGGAGGGAATGCAATGAACAAGTCCATTAAAGTGGTTGGGTTAGAAAAGTCCTACAGACAGCTTCAAGTTTTAAAGGGGGTGGATTTTGAAGTGGAGCAGGGCAGCGTTTTTGCTCTGCTGGGCTCCAATGGTGCAGGCAAGACCACCATTGTCAAAATCCTCACCACTTTGCTGAATCAAGATGGCGGGACTGCTGCAGTGAACGGATTTGATGTCGCCACAAAGCCTGATTATGTACGCCAGTCCATCAGCCTGACGGGTCAATTTGCTGCCGTGGATGAGATTCTGACCGGCCGGGAAAATCTGATCATGATTGCGAGGCTCCGCCATGAGAAGCATCCGCGTCAAGTTGCGGACGATCTGCTGGAACGCTTCACTTTGACCGATGCCGCGGATCGCAAGGTATCCACTTATTCAGGCGGGATGCGCCGGAGATTAGATCTCGCGATGAGTCTTGTTGGAAAGCCGCAGATTATTTTCCTCGACGAACCAACCACTGGACTTGATCCTGAGGCAAGGATTGATGTATGGAAGATGGTTAAGGAGCTTGCCGACGGCGGTACGACTGTCTTTTTGACGACGCAGTATTTGGAAGAGGCAGAGCAGCTTGCTGATCAAATCGCCATTCTACATGAAGGTAAAATTATTGCGAGCGGTACACTCGAAGAACTAAAAAAGCGTTTTCCGCCGGCAAAAGTTGAGTACATTGAAAAGCAGCCGACGCTGGAGGAAATATTCCTCGCAATCATCGGCAAAAAGGAGGGAAAGTAAATGGAAATGATTAAGAAGCACTTTTTCAGTGACATGAGTGTAATGCTCGGACGCTCTATGCGCCATATTCTCCGCAGTATGGATACCATCATCACGGTAACTATCATGCCAATTGCATTTATGCTGTTGTTTGTTTACGTGTTCGGTGGGGCCATCCAGGCGGGTACGGATAACTATGTGAATTATTTATTACCCGGGATCATACTGATCGCTATTGCAAGTGGTGTAACTTATACGGCTTACCGCCTGTTTAATGATGTGCAAAAAGGGATTTTTCAGAGATTCCATTCTATGCCGATTGCATGTTCTACCATGCTGTGGGGACATGTGCTGACCTCCCTGATATCCAATGCGATTTCAGTTAGCGTCATCATTCTTGTTGCATTGATTATGGGGTTTCGTTCATCGGCAGGAGTGCTCTCATGGCTGGCGGTTGCCGGCATCCTGATATTGTTTATGCTGGCTCTAACTTGGGTCGCAGCAATTGCTGGACTATCCGCAAAATCGGTGGACGGCGCGACTGCTTTTTCCTACCCGATTATTTTCCTTCCTTTCATCAGCTCGGCCTTTGTGCCTACCGAATCGATGCCGCCAGTCGTTCGCGCCTTTGCTGAAAACCAACCCGTTACATCTATAGTAGAGGCGGTTCGCTCCCTCCTGATGGGGCAGCCTGTCGGCAATGATATTTGGGGAGCCATCATATGGTGCATAGCCATTCTAGTAGTTGCTTATTTAATAGCGATGCGGGTATACAAACATAAAGTAGTTTAATTGCCAGATAACGTTATAGGGTTTAGAAGCGACTTGTCTGCGGATGGGTTGCTTTTTTTCATCTCTCTACGTATCACTAAGCTGTATCCCTTTTTCTTTCACAAACTTCTCCAGAACCTTGAAATCCTCAGTAACCTTTTTAAAAGGTAAGGCTTCCAGTACCTGATCCCGGTAATCCTTTTTGGCGGCAATGGACAGGCGGGAATCAAGTATGCTGAGCACACCAAGGTCAGTTTCACTGCGGATCAGGCGCCCGGTTCCTTGTCTTAACCGAAGCAGCATGTCCGGTACAAAAACCTCTTTCAAGGGATTCTTTGCCATCGAAGTCTTATATTCATAGACAGGATCGGCAGGAACAGGGAAAGGCAGACGGAAAATGATTAACTGCGACAAATCGGAACCTTCGATATTCACACCTTCCCAGAATACACCGGTACTAAGTAGAACGCCTTTACTGCCCCGAAAGTCAGCGATCACCCCGTCTTGGGACGAACCTTCCCTTTGAACATGCAATGCCCATGCAAGCTTCTCAGAGTTTAATTTCTTATGAATATACTTCATATCCTCTTTAGCTGAAAAAAGAACCAATGTCCGCCCGTCTGTTAAATTACAGAGCCTCATCATTTCCTTGTATGCCGCTTCAAGATAATCTTCCCGCCGCTGATGGTTATAGTAGGGGATGTCCTTGGCAATATACAGCATGGTGTGGTTATCATAATCAAACGGTGAAGCTTGGCGCTCCATATAATCTCCCCTGTAACCGAGGGACTCAGTGAGATAAGCGTATTGTTCCTCCAGCGTTTCTCCGTTTTGACACATCGTTGCTGACGTTAAAATAACAGAGGTTTTCCCGTTAAATAAGGTATATTTCAGAAACTGGCTTATCCCTTTAGGGCAGATACTAAGGGTACTCTCCCGCTGGGTATTGCTTGCCCAGATCAGATAGTTATCCTCTACTCCGGCGAGTACATCAAAGAGGTCGATAAGTCCGTTCATGGCTTCGAAAATATTGTCAATCTCCCGCTCATGCCGTGAAGTTAAGACGGAAAGGCTGAGATTAAAATCTTTTAAAACCTGAGCTGCTCGTCTTAAGGGGATTCCTGTGATCTGCGATATTTTTATACGGTCATTGTCCTGCTTGGCTGTTTGCAGTAAGTCTGCCTCTACTTGTTTAAAAATATGGCCAACGCATCTTTTTATAAATTTAAATTGCGGCATAAGCTCCGTATCGGCAGATTGTTTGAAGAGAATCTGTAAGGCGTCATCCAGAATACGGCAGGTTCCCCGGTTTGTAAATTCGAGCGTTCTTGCATCTCTAACCTTCGCTTCCAGATTATGAGCTTCATCAATTACGATCAGAGCCGGCCGTTCAGTGATTAACCCCTTCGTTCCTTCCTTTTTCTTAATTAAATCACGGATGAGCAGATCCTGGTTTACGATAATAAAATCCATGTCGCTCGCGTTGGCATTAATTTTAGCTCTCATCTCATAAAACGTACATGTACTTTTATAATGGCAACGTTCAAATTTGCAATCATTCACACAAACGTTAGACCATACTGCATCACTAACCCCGCCCTTAATATCCGCCCGCTCATCAATTTCATAATTCACAATCTGTTGAGCAAGCGCAGACAGAGGGGTGTTTGAATCATCCGCTTGGAACAGATCTGCTGCCCTATACCGGCAAGCATACTGCCCCATGCCTTTTCCAACTACCGAACGTACCCTTGTAAATCCGAGCCGACTTCCGATGAATCTCAGATCTTTATGTATTTGTTCTGAAAGTTGTATGGAGGATGTCGCAATAATAACCGGTTGCCTTGAGATTTGGTTAATAAGCAGGCTGGGAATGAGGTAGGCAAAGGACTTGCCGATGCCGACTCCAGCTTCAATCATCGCGTTACGACCATTAATATAGGCATCAGCGATATCTAGAGACATATCCTGCTGGCCGATCCGCTCTTTAAGTCCAATCCTGGGAAATTTATCATACATGCGAAAGATAGCATTGACTAAAGAGGGCTCGATGTCCTTCTTTAGCTCCTGCTTCTGTAATTTGTAGAGATCACTTAACCAGCTAATGACGACCGCCCCTTTTCAAAATCAATGATCTTCCTAATTATAGTTTTTTTGGTTTTTTGGTGAGGTTGTAATTATCTTCGATGCCACTCTAACAGTCAAGTCCAGAATATAATATGATGATTAAAACAAAGTGAATTACTGTGTTTTTGAAGCAGGAAAATATACACATATCTTGAATACAAACTACAAAGAAGGAGGATGACAATGTCATACAAAGAAAATGAATTGCGTTCGTCATTAATCTTAGCAGTTCCAATCATTTTAAACAGGCATTATCATTCCATGACTATGAAAAACATCGAATTCTCCTGGTTTGTAGAGACGCATAAGGAATTGTTAGATTCATCATTCAGTACGATATTAATGAGTATGGTAGAAGCCTTGTTTTTTGATTCTTTTGGTTACGATCAATACTTAAACCTGCTAGAAAAAGAGGGGGCTGAGCAAGGGGTTTATACTGCAGAAATATTCGGTGATCATTTTGATATTTTACTTGATATGAGCAAGGATTTAAATTTAACCGCTCAGAATATTATGTTTAAGATCATTGAAGAGTTTGTAGATGATTCCGCGATCCGATTGTTTTTTTATAATCGTTTAATGGAATGCAACTGGACCCGTTTTACTGGCTTTGCACAAGGTTATTTGTCTAATAAAAATCAACAGATTGACAATTTACATGAACAAAAAATTGCTGTTATGGGACAAATGGCAGCAGGAATGGCGCATGAAATAAGAAATCCGCTAGCTTCGATTAAAGGTTTTGCTCAGCTTGTAAATATCAGGCTAAATGAGCCGGAGATCAAAGCGGATGAATTGCGTGCATATCTGGATATCACCATCAAAGAGATTGATGCTCTGAATGGATTAGTAACGGACTTTCTAATACTGGCTCGAAAAGGTGACAGTACGAAAAATAACGGCGTAGTATTTAACGTTATGGAGGTTATACATAGAGTTAATAACATTGTGAATCAACTCATACTTAGTGATGATATTATACTTTCAGTAGAGTGCTCTTTAGAAAAAGTACTAACGTTTGGAAGCGCCTCTCAGCTAGAGCAGGTAATTCTTAATATTTTGAAAAATAGTATCGATTCCTTCACAGCTTTTAGAGGCAGAATAGATATTTCTGTTACCACAGCTGCTGAGACAAACGAAATTATTCTACTCTTTAAAGACAACGGAGAAGGAATTCCACAGGATAAATTAAAACGGATATTTGACCCTTTCTTTACTACCAAGCAAAAAGGGACAGGGATTGGATTATCGATTTGTAAACAATTAATTGAAATGTATGGGGGGCATATTAAGGTAGATTCAGAGGTTCAGGTTGGAACTAGCGTGAGGGTTATTTTGCCTTGGGTTTATGATTATCATTTTTGAGGTGCTGCTGCAGCTAATGAATGAAGGAGCGACTTGCCAACAGGGAAGTTGCTTTTTTTGTTATGGTTCTACAAAAAATCAGGATGTGCGTAAGATCACAAAGCAATTATTGGATACGTTTATACTCAATATATCAATTAAATTTGAAATATAAATTACATAAGCAATTGGAGGCTACTGGCATGGATCAATTTACTTTTACAGATATGAAAAAAATAAAGAGGAAAAATTTAGGAAATGTCGTACCTTTAGAGCTTTTCAGAACGATTAGACTTATTGGTTTATATCAAGCGTTACCCATGAATGGTAAGGGTACAACGTTGACTATAGGAAGAAAAATTGGGGAAGAGTTTGGTGTTACCTCGGTTAATGAACTATTCGAGTTATTCGAACAATTGAAGATAGGGATTCCTATAATAACCCATGAAGATGACAAGGGGATGACGATTGCAGTACACGATTGTTTCTGCGAAGGGTTACCTATTATGGAAGGGAAAATGGTTTGTGACCTGGAGGGGGCCATTATCGAAGGAGCACTTACTAAAATTCGTGGAAAGCGGGTTTCCGTCCGGGAAATAAAATGTAATGTTAACGGGGATGAATATTGCGAATATATCGTCAAATATTAAATTCATATATAAAAGCGAGTAAGCGGCCTTTCGATTTTAAAAGGTCGTTTTTTTACGAAGAAGTTGTGATGGAATTAACATTCATTTAACATGCCTCTTATGCTGAAATGATATAACAGTTACAAATAGGTGAAAAGGTGGCTGTTAGATGAAACTTAGCAAAGAGGAAAAATCATGGATTTTATATGACTGCGGGAATTCAGCCTATTCGATGGCGGTTACAACTGCATTATTGCCTATTGTATTTGGCATGTTTTCAAATGTTAACAGCAGCATGGATTTAGGGTACTTTAACTCCATTGCTAGTATTCTTGTGGCTATCCTTAGTCCGATTTTAGGCACGATCGCAGATTACAAGGATAAGAAAAAGCGCTTTTTCTTATTTTTCTCTTTGATCGGTGTGCTGGCTACGGCTTCGTTGGCATTCGTTGCACCTGCGAGCGGGCAGTGGCAGTTATTGATTGTGTTTTACATCCTGTCTGTCATAGGTTTTGCCGGAGCCAATATTTTTTATGACTCTTTTCTTGTGGATATAACCACTGATGAAAGGATGGATAAGGTATCCACAAAAGGTTTTGCTTATGGATATATCGCCAGCGTCATTCCATTTGGCATCAGCCTGCTATTGATTCTGTTTATGGGGATGGATAAGTCGATCGGTTATCAGATTGGGTTTATCATTACTGCTCTTTGGTGGGGGCTGTTGACCATACCCATGATCAGAGATGTAAAGCAGAGATATTATATTGAGCCTGAACCAAGACCTGTAATCAACAGTTTTAAAAGACTGGGGGACACCTTTAGGAATGTTAGACAGCATAAAGTTGTATTTGTTTTCTTAATTGCGTACTTTCTTTATATTGATGGGGTAGATACGATTATTAAAATGGTGGTGCCCTATGCCACATCGGTTCTGGGTGCGGATGCTTTTGACACCTTTACCTTACTGGGGATATTATTAGTTATCCAGATCATCGCTTTTCCTTGTGCAATCCTGTATGGTAATCTCGCCAAAAAATACTCCGCCAGGACTTTGATCATCGTGGGGATTGTTACATATATCATTTCCTGCATCGCAGCTTTTTTTATCACTTCAGTGTGGCATATATTTATTCTAGGTGCGCTAATTGGTTCCGCTCAGGGAGGCATTCAGGCGCTCAGCAGGTCTTATTATGCGAAGATCATTCCAAAGGAGAATTCCAATGAATTCTTTGGTTTTTACAATATTTTTGGCAAGTTCGCGGCCATTGTTGGTCCTGCTGTAATGTCTTTAACAACAACCTTAACAGGTAATGCTAAATTTAGTATTTTAGCGATTATCCCACTTTTTATTATTGGATTATTCGTATTTATAACTTTACCTAAAGAGCAGCCTGAACATGACGAACCTAAGGGGCTTATTCTATGAAGTCAATTAAAGCACAAACGGCTATGGCCAAGCATTTGATCGTTATCTCTTACGATGCCTTTTCAGAAGACCACTGGGCATTGGCCAGCCGGCTTCCAAACTTAGCGGAATTAATTAAAAACGGAGCCCATAGCCATAAATTGAAAAGTGTGTATCCCACGCTCACATATGTAGTGCACACCACCATAGCAACCGGTGTATATCCGGATAAGCATGGCATCCATCACAACAATCCGTTTCAGCCCTTTATTAAGGAAGAGGAGCAGAATTGGTTCTGGTTTAGAAATGCGATCAAGGTGCCAACGATTTACGATGTTGCGCGAGAGCATAAGATGAGCACAGCCGGAATCCTATGGCCAGTATCGGGTAAATCCTCCATCCAATACAATATACCTGAAATCAGAGCCATTAAAAACGAAAATCAGGCACTGAAGATATTAAAAAGCGGAAGCCCCTTATACTGCGTGGATATGGAGCTGAAATATGGCCGGATCCGCAAAGGGATTGAGCAGCCCTATCTGGATGACTTCACGACCAAATGTGCTATAGACACGATTAAGCGCAAAAAACCTAATCTTCTAATGATGCATCTGATCGATCTGGATGATGCCAAACATGCTTATGGAACTGACAGTGACGAAGTGAAGCAGGTAATCACACGTATGGATAAAAGGTTAGGCGATACTATGCAGGCAGTGGATGAAGCGGGGATAAAGGATGATACGATTTTTTTAATTTTGGGGGACCATGGCCAGTTTAATGTTAGGTACAAGGTGCATTTAAACAACCTTTTGCAGGAAAAGGGCCTGATCTATGAAGAGAACGGCGAAATGAAGTGGAGAGCTTACTTTCAGTGTGGGGGTGGAGCGGCTTACTTGCATATCCGGCAGGGCGATGAAGAAGCTGAGCAAATAGCATTAGCTGTTATTGGAGATAATATGAGAGATGAATCTTCAGGTATAGAGAAATTGTATGCTAGAGATGAACTGGATTATTTTCATGTGGGCCAAACCACAAAGTATATGCTTGAGGCTAAGAGAGGTTATTGTTTCGACGAAAGTATGGATGAACCAACGATTGTTGATTTGGACAAACAAGGCGTTAAATTTGCCACGCATGGCTATTCTCCTGATAAAGACGGCTATAGATGCAACTTGGTTGTCTCCGGGGAAAAGATTAGAAATGGGCATCATATAGGGGACATCGAAATGGTAGATATAGCCCCCACGATGGCAAAGATTTTAGGGATTGATTTTAATCCAGGTGACGGAAGACCTTTAGAGGAAATTTTTATGGACTAAATTAAGCAATGTGAAACGGAGAAATTCAATGATTGAAACGCGAAAACAGAAATCAAATAAACTCAAGATATTCTCAAAAGTATTCATGATTATTATTGGGGCGCTAATAGCTGCCTATGGTCTAGAATCCGTATTGATACCCAACAACGTCTCAGATGGAGGTGTCACAGGTCTAAGCATCGTTGGCTCTGAACTGTTTGGCTTACCGCTAGGGCTGCTAATTGGCATAATTAATATCCCTTTTGTATGGCTAGGGTATAAGCAAATTGGTAAAAGCTTTGCTCTTTACTCCGTTATCGGTATTGCTTCACTGGCTATTGGCACTAGTCTTATGCATCATGTACCGACGATTATAGAAGGTGATACCTTATTAATTACCGTTGTTGGCGGGATTATTATCGGTTTTGGTATGGGTTTAGCCTTACGTAATGGTGGAGCATTAGATGGGATAGATATGTTAGCTGTCTTACTTTCACGAAAATTACCTTTTGGGACCAGTGATTTAATCTTATTTCTAAACATGTTTGTCTTTATTGTTGTTTCAACAGTATTTGGCCTACAAGGGGCTATTCTATCAGCGCTTGCTTATTTTATTGCTTCTAAGGTCATTCATATTATTGAAGAAGGTTTGAGTGGCTCTAAAACGTTTAAAATCATCACCATTCAACCGGAAATCATGGTCGAGACTATTCGTGACCGATTGGGTCGTGGAGCAACTTATACAGATGCTTATGGCGGCTACTCCAATGAACAATTCAAAGAAATCACTTGTGTCATTAACCGTCTTGAAGAAAGTAAAATAAAAGATATTATTCGTGAAATTGACCCGAATGCCTTTGTAGTAGTCTACGATGTTGCAGAAGTTAAAGGTGGCAGTTTCAAAAAGAAAAATATTCACTAACGACTATAAAACGTGTTGGAGAGAAGCTAATTATGCTCTTGCCAGCGCGTTTTTTTGTTTTCTTTGAAGGAGAGGAAAGGCTTGGTATAGATTTAATATAATTAAAGTTGGAATACCTACTCTAACAACATGCTTATACAATAGAATTAATAAGGTTGGAGAGGGGACATGGATATGGATGCTGTTCTTAAAGAAAAGATCTTAATCAAAAATGAAAAGCTTATTAGCATGGTCATTGAACGGGCTAAGAGAGATTTTTCTGATGATATTGCAATTATTGGGCTTACAGGTTCTTTTAGTACTGGGGATTTTCATGAAAAAAGCGATCTTGATCTAATCATAATTAATAACACAGAGCAAGGCTGGGGAATATCTTCGTGTTTTATTTTGGATGATATTGGATACGATCTATATTGTACGCCATGGGAAACAAGGATAGAAGATCAAGCCAATCTCGAGAGTCCAATGATTTCATGTCTGGTGGATTTACAGGTGTTATACTGTGCAAAACCCGAATATTTGGAAAAGCTAAATTTATATAAACAGAGAGCACTCGATGCTCTGGCAATGCCTATAGGGAGAGAATGTATCAGTAGAGCGAAAAAGTGTATAGACATAGCAAAACAGGAATATGCGAATACATTACTTTCTGAAGATATAGGAGCAGTAAGATATGCTTCAAGCGAAGTTTTATACAATTTGTTAAATGCGCTAACTCATTTGAACAATACTTATTTCAAACGGGGAATGAAAAGATATTTGGAGGAAATAGCTACGTACCGTTATGTTCCTGATGATTTTGAAATGACATATATGGCTGTGATAGAGGCGAAGACTATCGATGAAATCAGAAGTGCAGCATATAAGTCCCTTAGAAACATCAACGATCTATATAATAAAATGTATAAGGATTTTGTAGTGCAGCCAGTCCCAAGCTATGATAATCTTGGCGGAACTTATGAGGAGTTATGGTGCAATTACCGCAATAAGATTATAGCAAGTGTGGAATCGGGTGATAGATCGTATGCGTATCTAGCAGCAATGGGCATACAAGGTTTTCTTGATGAAATGACAGAATCGAGGGGAACTAAAAAGTTTGATATCATGCAGTATTTTGATTCTGACCATCTTCAAGTCTTTAAGAATGAGTTTCTGAAGGTCATGGATGAATATTTGGAGGAATACAACAAGGTAGGCAGGAAAGTCGAACGATACAATACTTTCGAGCAATTATATAACGAATATATGAAGGTATAGAAAATAGCCCACTACCAATCTTTGGATTGGAGTGGGCTATTTTTTATTTGACAAGAAAACTTGGCGTATTATAATAATGATGACAAGTTTTCTTGTCATCATCTTTTCAATCTGAAAGGAGAAATTTTTATGAAAAAGGAAGAAATATTAGAAAAAAGCCGAAATGAAAAAGGAGACGAAGGAAAAGAATTTGTTTTTGCTAAAGGCAGAAAAAGCGGATTCATTGGAATGTTGATTGTATTTTGCATTCTGAGTGTCTTCAATTTATATAATCATAGTCAGGAAACAAATTTTGCATTAAAAGCTATGATAGCTATGTTTTTTGGATATTTGGGCTTTGAAGGACTTGGAATGTATTCTGTAACTAAGAAGAAGATGGATTTACTCAAATTCATTTTAGGATTAATTATAAGTGTTTATTTTTTGTTTATTTACTTTTATGGAATGAGTGATTAGTATGAGTGAACATTTGGTTTTAAAAAATAAACTGCGCGAAGCAAGAACAGAACAAAAATTATCGCAAGCACAATTGGCAGAAATGGTGGGTGTCTCAAGAAATACTATAAGCTCGATTGAAACCGGACAGTTTAACCCTACTGCAAAATTGGCTTTGATTTTATGTATTGCGTTGGATAAAAAATTCGAAGAATTATTTTATTTTGATTAAAATCAATAGAAGCTTTTCTAGGTTTAACTCTAGATGTCAGAAAAACAGCGATACTCCATCATTGGAGAATCGCTGTTTTGTCTTTTCGGTCGATTATAGCTTACTCAGGAATTTACAGGATTCTGTTCAACAGACTTGGGTGTAAAAGCTCTTCGAACAACCTTCGTTATTTCCATTAGGATGAGGGAGCCGAGGGCTAAGCCTGCTGCAACCAGCCACTCTGACATTCCAAATGAAGCCGGAATCGAGAAGATTTCTCTAACCCCTGGCAGAACTGCAATGCCGTAAAAGGCAAAGCAGACCAGAACGGCTCCGATGACGTATTTGTTGCTGAAAAGCCCAGCTTCAATAGCAGTTTGACTGTTCGAACGGGCGGCAAAGGTCTGCAACGTACGAGACAAGATCAGGGTTGTGAATGCCATAGCTACGCCCATATCAGGCGAATCCTGAAGTCCGATATACAGGGATATGATTACAGCTATACCTATGAGTAGACCACGAGTGACAATGGCCTGCATCATTCCTCCTGCGAATATTCCTTCCTTGAGCTCTCTTGGTTTTCTGTTCATCACATTAGGTTCAGGTTTTTCCATCCCAAGAGCAATGGCGGGCAGAGAATCATTCGCCAGATTGATGAATAGAAGCTGAATCGCTGTGAAAGGATTAATCCAGTTGAAAATAAGGGCAAAGAGGATGGCGATAATTGCACCCAGGTTACCTGAGAACAAATAGGCGATCGCTTTTTTGATATTGTCAAATACCGTTCTGCCCACAGATACAGCATTGACAATAGATACAAAATTATCATCGGTCAAAATCATGGCAGCCGCATCTTTGGCAACATCGGTTCCACTGCCCATGGCAACTCCGATATCTGCTTGTTTCAAAGCAGGCGCGTCATTTACACCATCACCGGTCATGGCTGTTATTTTGCCTTTCCGCTGCCACGCGCGGACAATTCTGATCTTGTTCTCCGGGGAGACACGGGCGTACACACCAATCTGTTCGAGTTTTTGATCAAGTTCCTCGTCAGACATGGCATCGAGTTCTTGGCCGGTTACGGCAATTTCATTTTCAGTCATCAGACCGATATCGCGGCCGATCGCTTGTGCGGTTGTCTTATGATCACCGGTAATCATGATGGTTCGGATGCCAGCCTTCTGAGACTCTGCGATCGCGCCGTAGACAGCATCCCGAGGTGGATCAATCATAGCTGTCAAACCTACGAGCACCAGATTTTGTTCATCCTCTAATCCTACTTCAGTAACCGTATTTGGTACGGTTTTGTAGGCATAGGCAAGTACACGTAGTGCTCTGCTGGAGAACTCCTCATTGGCTTCGAAGAAGCGTTCAAGAACTTCTGGTGTCATCGGCACTTCTTTTCCACTTAACAGTACATGCGAGCATAGACCAAAGAGCACATCGGGCCCGCCTTTAGTAATCATTGCTTTTTGCCCGTTAAAAGTATGCAAGGTCGTCATCAGCTTGCGATCCGAGTCAAAAGGTAGCTCGGCTTCGCGCGGGAAATTATCGCGTATTTCCTTATAATCTTTATTCTTGCTGTTGCTGAAGGCAATAAGCGCTACCTCTGTAGGATCACCCAGCTCTTTACCATCCTCATTAATGTTAGAGTCGTTGCAGAGCACAGCAATATGCAGGAGCCGCCGGGCTTCTTCAGACCATTCTTCAGGCGCTTGATTGAATTGATCACGGTCCCCTTCTGGCAAAAAGTAATCTACAACAGTCATTTTATTCTGGGTGAGGGTACCGGTTTTATCTGTACAGATGACACTGGTTGACCCAAGGGCTTCGACAGCGGGCAGCTTACGAATAATCGCATGTTGCTTAGCCATCTTATTAGTACCTACGGATAGGACAATGGTTACTATTGAGGAAAGAGCTTCGGGAATCGCAGCAACCGCCACAGCGACTGCAAACATTAACGCATTCAGGATAGCTTCTGTTGTATCCACAGTATCATTCGACAACCAAACACGTCCGGCCTGGATGGCAAAGATTACAATGGACAGGAGTATAATTGCTACCCCCAGCTGCTTGCTGAATGTTTCGAGCTTGCGCTGCAGCGGCGTTTGCTTGGCTTCGGCGCTTTCAATGAGTTCAGCAATTTTTCCGATCTCGGTAGTGAGTGCAGTTCCCGTTACTACCAGGGTTCCGCGGCCATATACAACTAGTGAACCGCTGAACGCCATATTACGCCGGTCTCCAAGCGGAGATTCTTTCGCGATGATATTCGTATGCTTTTCCACAGCTTCGGATTCTCCGGTTAGCATACCCTCATTTATTTTTAAGCTTTCCGATTCTATAATCCGGCCATCGGCGGGTACGAAATCGCCGGCTTCCAGCCATACGATATCACCGCGTACAAGTTCCCTTGCCGGGACGGTTTTTAATTCTCCATCACGCAGCACTTTGGCCTCGGGTGCTGACATCTGCTGCAAGGCATCAAGTGAACTCTCCGCTTTACGGGTCTGGATGACACTTATAACTGCATTGAGAATCAACACGAGGAATATAATAAGCGACTCCATAACTTGTCCCATAACAATCTGGACAATGGCCGCTATAAGCAGTACGACTACCATAGGGTCTTTGAAGTTTTCAAGAAAAAGCTTCCAAACAGGATCTTTTTTCTTTCCTTTTAATTCGTTAAAACCATAGTCTTTCAGACGTTTGTCGACTTCTGCCGAAGTAAGCCCGTTAGCTGAACTCTGAACATCCTGTAAACTGTCGGCTACATTGTTGCGGTAATATTCCACTAATGATAGCTCCTCTCTGCTGTGCTGTGTCTTTGTTCTTAAAAATTACGGTTCAAGCCGGGACAAGTTTCAAAATATCGAGCTGCCGAAACTGTTTTTACATTATAAATGTGTCTTTTGAGCTTGAAATTGGACGGAAAAATATATGTAAATCTGGTTTCTTCATTATGTTTTTGGCTCACCGAGCACAAGTTTACTATGGGCGCTTTATTTATTATCCTATTTATGAATCGAGTTTATCCCCACCTTGAAGAGTTAAATAAAACTCATAAAGAGCTGAGGCTACGCATTAAAATAACAAAACAAGACCCGTCTGATGACAGGTCTTATTTGTCTGCACTTTCCTATTTGTTAGCGCCCGAATTAGCCGATTCCTGCAATTGCCCTGACTCCCGGTGCTTCCGACTCATGAATACCAAAGACAATGCAATTACCGTGAGGATAACCCCAAGGACTTGAAATCCCTCGAAGCTAAACTTACCTCCCATTATGATACCTATTAACAATGAAGAGAGAATGGTTCCCAGGTATCTCGATGTATTAAATAATCCGGAGGCTACACCGATTATTTCTTTTGGAGAACTTTGGAACAAGGCTGCTTGCAGGCCGACATTGTTCAATCCGTTGCTAATACCGAATGCAGCTAAAGCCACACATACACTGATAACTGGTGAAGTCTGATTTAAGGTCACAAGCCACACTGATCCCAATGTCATCAGGACCCCGGATACTAGCAATGCTGGCCGGGGTCCTGATCTATCGATCCAGCGTCCTGCTATTGGAGCAGTAATCAGTGAGCATAATCCCAGCGTTAGCATGAGAATTCCTGTTTGGAATTCACTGACATGACGTACCATTTGCAAGTAGGATGGGATCCCGAAAAAGAGTGAGTAAAAAAGTACATTAACGAGCATGAATTCAACATTAACCCAAGTCATTGCCGGGTATTTAGCAAATGTACGTAAAGGAATAAAGGGTGATGCCGCTGTTAGCTCATGCCGGACGAATACTCCTAGCAGAACGAGTCCTGTTAGCAAGGTAATGACATGTATTAATGAGATATGTCCGGATGATTTTGCTGAAAGCAATCCAAGGAGCACGGCAATCAGCCCCACAGTGAAGAGCAGGATTCCTGACGCATCAATCAAATCAAACCATTTGCGCAGGGACATTCCCCGGGTAACGGTTGTTGACGGTTCGTCCTTGGGGATATGCCTCCAAGATAATAGAAAGCTAGCGACCACGAATGGAATATTGACGAAAAAGATAGCTGGCCAGTCCCACCAGTGAATAATAACCCCGCCAATAAAGGGACCAATTGCTGCCGCGCAGGATAGGAAGATGGATAAAACAGATAGTGCGGTCGCTTGTTTCTCCGTAATATGAATCCGCACAATGGCCATTCCAACGGCAACCATCATGCTAGTTCCAATGGCTTGCACAATACGGAACACGATGAGACAGCCAAAGTTTGGGGAGAAAGGAGCTAATAAACCTGCAATGAAGGATACGACAAGCCCGGTAAGAAATATTTTCCTCCGGCCGAATAAATCGCTGGCCTTTCCCATGACAGGTTGAGCGATGCTACTTGCAATGTAAAAAGAAAAAATAATCCAGGAAACACCTGTATAGTCAAGCTGGAATACATTTTGCAGCCTTGGAATAGCCACAGACACCATCGAAGAATTTAAAGGGTTCAATAAAATCCCCAGACCTACTGAAATCATTAACCACCTGTTGCGAACACTCATTTTAAATCCCCCTAAAGCTTATTAATGTCATCGTACTTGAAATCGATTATTCATTCCAACGCATTTTATGTTATGATCTCATTGACTTGAGGGAATGAACGGAGGTGCGAATTGGAACTTTTGCAACTGCAATATTTTCTCGCGGTAGCTCGGTTGGAACATATGACTGAAGCTGCACGAAATCTACACGTTACTCAATCTTCACTAAGCAAAACGATTCAGCGTTTGGAGGAGGATCTGGGGGTACCTTTATTCGATCGGGTAGGAAGAAAGCTGCGACTGAATGAGTCCGGAAGCCGGTTCCTTCGCCGAGCTGAAAGGGCATTGTTTGAATTGGAGCAGGGAAAACAGGAGCTTAGCGATTTATCCAGTCCTGAACATGGCACACTCGAATTAGCGGTGACGACCGCAAGCACATTACCCAATATCCTGCGAGAGTTTCGGAAAAAGCGGCCTGATATTCAATACCATGTGCAAATGCTAACCACGCAGGAAATGGTTACACTTCTTAATAGAGGAGAAGTTGATTATTGCTTATCCTCACCTCCAATAAAAGGGGATGACATCGAATGTCAAATCGTCTTTATCGATCCAATTCTTGTGGCTGTTCCAAAGGGGCATCGGCTGGCCAATCGAAGCAGCGTAACTTTGATAGAGCTAAGGGATGAGTGGTTTGTTGGGGTAAAGAGTGGCTATGGTACTCGCGATTTAATAGACTCTGTATGCAAATCAGTTGGATTTGTGCCTAAATATGTGTATGAGGGAGATGAACCCGCAAGGCTTAGCACTCTTGTGGAAGCTGAAATTGGTTTAGCTTTCATACCAAGCACGGCACGCAATTCACGGGAAGATATCCAATACCTCCAAGTAGAGAATCACGAATTGGAAAGGGAGATAGCTTTATTGTGGCACAGGAGCCGGTACATTTCGCAGGCTGCTTTGGAATTTCGGGAGGTAGTTGTAGAATATTTTGGAGCGTTATCCAAACAGACCATTTAATTATGCGGCAGAACAAATAACAAACCAATTCCCCGTTACCTTCCGTTACTTTCAACGGTCCGTAAGTGGGGTTTTCTTTTTGGGTTAAATTTGTAGAATCTTTAATCATACCTATGTTTTCCTATAATTATGGGGGGTAACACCTTTAATATTAGCGTAGTAGTGCGTAGCAGCGAGGCTGTAAAATAGTGTGAGTAGACATGAAAGCGTTTACATTAAAAGGAGGGGATCTGTAAGTAAAAAGATTCATTTGTGATGATGTTCTACTGCTCTTCGGGATGATTGTACCACTGTTGAAATTAAGGATTTAGCAGGTAAGGAAATTAGCGTGGGAATATAGGGCTGGTGCTAATAAGGTAGGTCATTAACTGATTTTTATGAAAATCACTAGAGGAGGATTGCATTAAATGAGTAGAATGCTTAAACAAGTAATCTCGATCTTACTCGCAGCTGCCTTGCTTATTCCGACAAGCTGGATCGCTCCGGTTACTGAAGCTGCGGCGCAGGATACGACAGTATCATCAGATAGGGTAACGGTATATCATGAAACTTTTGCGAGTGGCAAGGGGATTGCAGCTCAAGCAGGCAGTGCTAGCCTTACACCTGTGAATGATAAAGTTTTTACCGGCAATACTGACGGCGCAGCTTTATATGTAAGCAACAGAGCGAATAACTGGGACGCGGCTGATTTTAAATTCAGCGATATGGGCCTAGAGAACGGCAAAACCTACACGGTGACTACAACCGTTTATGTGGATGCTAATGTGGCTATACCTAGCGGTGCCCAAGCTTATCTTCAAGCGATAGGCAGCTACGCCCTTTTGGCAAATGTGAATTATGAAGCAGGCAAAGCAATCACCTTGACGAAAGAATTTACCGTGGATACGGACAAAGATACGACACTGCGCGTTCAATCCAACGATGACGGGAAAACGGTTCCGTTCTACATTGGGGAGCTTCTCATTACAGCAAAAAAAGCAGTGACGGAAACGGATAAAGAAATCTATCACGAAACTTTTGTGAGTGGCAAAGGTTTAGCCTCACAATCAGGCAGCGCTAACCTAACCCCTGTCACCGGAAAGGTTTTTGCGGGCAATGCTGACGGGGCAGCTTTATATGTAAGCAATAGAGCGAATAACTGGGACGCGGCTGATTTTAAATTCAGCGACATGGGCCTAGAGAACGGCAAAACCTACACGGTAACTGCATCCGTGTATGTAGACACTGATGTGATTGTACCCAGCGGTGCCCAAGCTTATCTTCAAGCGATAGGCAGCTATGCTCTTTTGGCAAATGCGAATTATGAAGCAGGCCAAGCGGTCATATTGACGAAAGAATTTACCGTGGATACGGACAAAGATACGACACTGCGCGTTCAATCCAATGATGACGGGAAAACGGTTCCGTTCTACATTGGGGATGTATTGGTCACAGAAAAGGTGGCTACCGTAGAGCCAACTCCAACACCAGAAACACCTAGAGACCCAGCTTTACCTTTTACCACTGTTACTTTTGAGGATCAAACGGCAGGTGGTTTTGAAGGCAGGGCAGGTACAGAAACGCTTACGGTTACTAATGAAGCGAATCATACGGATGATGGTTCATACGCTTTGAAGGTTGAGGGAAGAACCAGTACATGGCATGGGCCGACATTACGTGTGGAGAAGTATGTGGACAAAGGCTACGAATATAAAATTTCGTTATGGGTCAAGCTGATCCAGCCTGCAAGCTCGCAGCTCCAGCTGTCCACGCAGGTTGGCAATGGCAGCAGCGCCAATTATGTGCAGCTCGCACCTAAAACCATCAGTGCAAGCGATGGCTGGATTCAGTTTGAGGGATCCTACCGTTATAACAATGTAAGCAGTGAGTATTTGACCATTTATGTGGAAAGCTCCAGTAATAGCACGGCCTCCTTTTATATTGATGATATTAATTTTGAAAAGGTAGGCTCTGGCCCGGTAGATATCGAAAAAGATCTTATACCGATTAAGGATGCTTATCAGAATGATTTTCTGATCGGAAATGCGATAACCGCTGAGGATCTGGAAGGTGTCAGACTTGAGCTTTTGAAAATGCATCATAATGTTGCTACGGCAGGTAATGCCATGAAGCCGGACGCGTTGCAGCCTACAAAGGACAACTTCACGTTTACCGCGGCAGATACAATTGTAGATAAAGTACTGGCTGAGGGCATGCAGATGCATGGACATGTGTTGGTATGGCATCAACAATCGCCTGCATGGCTGAATACAACAACAGACGCAGCTAACAACACAATCCCCTTGGGACGGGATGAAGCTCTTGTGAATTTGCAGACCCATATCCAAACCGTTATGGAGCATTTTGGTGACAAGGTGATCTCTTGGGATGTTGTAAACGAGGCGATGAGCGATAATCCATCCAACCCAACAGATTGGAAAACAGCGCTGCGATCCGCCCCATGGAAAAGTGCCATTGGAGCAGATTACGTAGAGCAAGCCTTCCTGGCGGCAAGAGAAGTATTGGACGCGCATCCAGATTGGGATATTAAGCTCTATTACAACGATTATAACGAAGATAATCAGAATAAAGCGCAAGCCATCTACAGTATGGTCAAAGAAATCAATGATAGGTACGCGCTGACTCACCCTGGCAAATTGCTTATCGACGGTGTTGGCATGCAGGGGCACTACAGCATTAATACGAACCCAGAGAATGTGAAGCTTTCCTTGGAAAAGTTCATTTCCTTGGGTGTCGAAGTAAGCATAACTGAGCTGGACATTCAGGCCGGAACCAACTATCAGCTCTCTGAAAAGCTTGCTAATGCGCAGGGTTATCTACATGCGCAGTTGTTAAATATCTTCAGGGATCACGCTGATTCTATCAAACGTGTTACCTTCTGGGGAATGGATGATAACACAAGCTGGAGAGCTTCATCCAATCCGTTGTTATTCGATAAAAATCTGCAAGCCAAGCCAGCTTACTATGGCGTTATCGATCCTGATACCTTCATTGAAGAGCATGAGCCTGAATCAGTAGAAGCTAATCAATCTACTGCTAAATTTGCTGCACCTGTTATAGACGGAACAGTTGACGAGATCTGGAGCCAGACCGCTGAGATTCCGGTCAATCGGTATCAAACCGCTTGGCAAGGAGCGAGTGGAGTGGCAAAAGCACTCTGGGATGATCACAATTTATATGTCCTGATCCAGGTGAGTGATACACAGCTTGATAAGAGCAGTGTGAATGCACATGAACAGGATTCGGTCGAAATCTTCGTGGACCAAAATAATGGGAAAACGACGTTCTATCAAGATGATGACGGCCAGTACAGAATCAATTTTGACAACGAGACTTCATTTAATCCTGCAAGTATCGCAGCCGGTTTTGAATCGGCAACCCAGATTTCCGGAACAAACTATACGGTTGAAGTGAAGATTCCACTTCAAGGGATCACTCCGGACAACGATAAAAAGCTTGGTTTTGATGTACAGATCAACGATGCTAAAGAGGGCTCACGTCAAAGTGTCGCGGCTTGGAATGATACGAGTGGAACTGGGTATATGGACACATCCGTTTATGGTGTGCTTACTCTAAAGGGTAAATCTACGGGTCCGGAACCCACTCCAACGCCGACAACAGCACCGACACCGACACCAACGAGCCCAACCGATCCAACCGATCCAACCGATCCAACCGATCCAACAAACCCAACGGAACCATCGGCAACCCCGACATCTGTTCCAACAGCGACGCCAGCACCAACAAATGCACCAACGGGTAGCAGTAACTCGGGTAATGTAGTATCAACTCCACAGCCTGGAGCCATTACAAACAAAGATGGTGTTGTTACGATTAAACTGGAGGTAAAGTCCGACAACGGGCGTGCTATAGGTACCATCTCCAGCGACAACATGAAAAAAGCGCTTGAGCAGGCTACTGTAGCGGCAAACGGCAAGAAACAAATTATCATTGAAGTGCCAAAGCAAACGGACGGGAAAGGGTATGATATACAATTACCGACCCAAAGCCTAACGGGGAAAGAAAACTTTGAACTATGGCTTAAGACGGAAAATGCCACAATTCAAATTCCAAGCAATATGCTGTCTAACGTAACAGACAATGCTGAGCAAGTATCTATACGAATAAGTAAAGTCACCACGGACAGCTTGGAAGCAGCTACCCGCAATATGATTGGCAACCGTCCAATTATCGGTCTAAGCGTAGTAGCAGGTGACAAAGTTATTCCTTGGAATAACCCTAAAGCACCTGTAACGGTAGCCATTCCTTACGTGCCGACAGCGGAGGAGCTAAGCCATCCAGAGCTTATAGTCGTTTGGTACATCGATGGCAAAGGCAACGTACTGCCGGTTCCGAGCAGTCGATATGATGCTGCAACCCAAACGGTTGTCTTTCAAACAACCCACTTCAGCACTTATGCAGTAACCTTCGTAAAGAAAAACTTCGGAGATCTGCAGAATCTTTCTTGGGCCAAACAAGCTATAGACGTTATGGCGGCTCGCGATATCATCAAAGGAACGTCCACGAACAGCTTTTCACCTGCAGATTCAATCAAACGAGCGGATTTCATTACTCTCCTCGTAAGAGCGCTTGAACTGAAGGGAACGGGCAAAAGTGCAATAATGTTCAACGATGTCCAAAAGACAGACTACTATTATGATGAACTGGTCATCGCGAAGGAATTGGGAATTGCTACAGGTTTTAAAGATGATACGTTTAGACCCAATAGCAATATCTCCAGACAAGATATGATGGTGCTGACAGCACGAGCGCTGGCGGCAACCGGTAAGCAAGTTAAGGCGAGCGGCGTTGTAGCTGCTGCTTATCTTGATGAAGCAAGCATTTCCAGCTACGCAAAAGACAGTGCATCATTGTTGATCCAATCCGGAGTCGTAAACGGAAAGAATAATAGAATTGCGCCGAACGATAACCTTACCCGTGCTGAAGCGGTAGTCATTCTGTACCGTATCTGGAAGTAGTAGTCCCTGCAGCAGAGAAGAGAAGTCTGAATTGACTCATGGTCATATGTAGTTTAAAGAGCGGAAATACGTGTATATCCATCCCTTGCGTTCTTCTGTTTTAAGCATCGCTGCTCACCTCCCTGCGGAGAGGAGCAGCGATTTTTTTGTGTATGTTCCGTTGAGTTGGAGCTGAAACGGAAAAAAATGTCACGAAACAGACCGCTCAAGTGTTATAACTGTACTGATAGTAGAAAGGAGAAAGTCGTGGACTCTATTGAAGAAAAGATAAAGCGGGTACAAGCGGGGGAAGTCTACCTTTTTTCAGATATTATCAGACTCTACCAACAACGGATCTATCTCTACTGCTTTCGCTTGTTAAACAATAAGGAAGAAGCCGAGGATGCGGTTCAGGACATATTTATTAAGGCTTACCAGAACATCGGCCATTTTGAGTCTCAGGTGAGTTTTAACTCATGGCTCTACAGGGTTTCCTATAATCATTGCCTGAATCAATTGCGCCGGAAGAAATTTCAAAATCAGCTGCGAAAATTACTCAGACAGGATGTAACCACTAAAAGCGCTGAACAAATGGTGGAAAATCAGTTGTTCAGTGAATCCGTGGCCTCTGCCCTGGCAAAGCTTAGCGTGGAGGAACGTAATCTGTTGATTTTACGCATTTTTGAAGATAAATCATTTGCAGAAATTGGTGAAATTCTGGGTAAAAGTACGGTCACAGTTAGGAAACGGTACGAGCGGACAAGGTGCAAGCTCAGAGAAGTCATTGAAAGAAAGGAGAAACAACTATGCGCAAGGACGAATTGACTTCCGAAGAGTTGTTTCTGAAGGAGGGGGATAATTCTGCCAAACTTCCGCTGGTTGATGTTCATGATTCTGTAATGCAAGCCATCGGGCTAGGTAATGGTCGCCTTGCTGTTAAGCCTGTACCTCACCAGCAGGAGGGGGACATCCCAGATATTATGCATCGAATGGAGCCAGCAATCTATGCCAAACGATGCCGTAAGCGCATGTGGAGCAGGCCTGTAAGGAGATGGGCAGCGGTGCTGATCCTGGTTGTCTTGGTAGGAGGCAGCTATTCCTTGTTTAAGGAGAGTCCCTGGCAAGCTGCCAAATTTCAATATGAAGTGCTGCCATACGAGCCGCTTCTTGCAACGAAGGAAGGGGGGACGATTGAAGTATCTAAGAATCCGTTAGTTCCCTCAAAGGTAAAAATTCCTCAGAGAGTGGCGACCAAAGAAGAAGAGCTGCTGAGTGAAAAAAATTTAGAGGCATATAGAGTTGTAGAGAAATTATTACTACCGGGAGAGGGCGCTTCTTACGTGTTAAAAAAGGAAGGTGCTGGAGATGAACGTCCTCAGCTTGGCAGAGTTATTCCTGCGATGCTATTTAATGATTATTCTAGTTATTTAGCCAAAGCAGAGGAGTATAAGGCGCCATATTTGCCACGCCCGGAGTATTTGCCAGAAGGGTATGTTTTTGATCAAGCATGGATACAACCTGATTTTGAGGTCAACGAGAATGAACTGCTTGCCCTGACTGATGGTATAAAGCTGGAAGGCGGTTACCGGGTTATGTGGAAAAAAGAACCTACGGCCAGAATTAATTATGAATATTCGTCGATGAGATACAAAAAAGGAGAGAGTATGGTAAGAATTAATGCCAAACACATCAAGGCAAAGACCGGAACGGTGGAAAGCTTATTAAGGACTAACACTACAAACGTAGAGAATATTCTTGTTAACGGAACCCAACTGATCTATACGGAAACTACAAACATTGAAATAAAGTTGGGGTATAGATACAGACTTGTCTGGACGGATCCAGAACAAAATGTAGTATACGATATGACTGCTGCACCGGAGTCTTCTGCTTTAACCAAAGAGGAGGTTATCCGAATTGCTGCCGACATGATGAAATAAGTATAGAAATTTGATGTCACAAATCCGGTAACGTAAGTGTTATGTAAGAGTACTACATATACAGGAAGGTGAGGTATTTTAATGAATAATAGAAAAACACTCATTGCCATGACCAGTATGACCCTAATGTTGGGTTTAGGTTATGGCTTCAAAGGAGAAGCTTACGCCGAGAAGTCTGTTGCTCAGTCTGTGGAAGAAACCGCCATTAAGGCGGAAGTCAAATATATAGCTCAGGGCATCGATGAAGCTGCCAAAGCGAAAACAGATCAGGAACAAAAAAAATTCAAAAATCTCAAAGATCTGCAGCAGAAAGCATTAAGTGAAGAGCTTAAACCTGGAGAAATCAGATATGTGTATATTAATGACAAGGAATATCAAGCCTATGCTAAGGGATCACCCACTGCGGGTGCATATTATTCCCTTTCGTTTAATACGTATAATGAATATGTGGAAAGGTATGCTGCCGGCAATACCTCCATACCACTGCAATTGCAAGAGCCTCCGGAAGGCTACAATTTTTTCAGGGCAATTGTTTCTCCATATATGACGAAAAAAGAACAGGATAAGATATACTATCAAGTGATCGCCGAGGGTAAGGCGTCCGATAAGAAAATCTATGTAAAGAAATTGCAGGAGAAGCGTACGGCTATCAACATCATCTATAATATGACCACAGAGAAAAATGGTAAAAGAGGAGTTCTTGCCATCGCTGCCGAACCTGCAGGACCTAAGGATACGACTGTTGAATCCGAACCAGCAAATGCACAGTCGCAGAAGCTAAAAGTGAGTGGCCAAGAGGTGGTATACACACCTATTGATAAGATGGAGTACAAGTCAGTTGCATGGATGAATCCAAAGACCCGTGTCAATTATATTATTCGGGAAACCGGTGGACATCTGACCAAGGAGGATTTGATTGCTTTGGCAGGACAGATCATTGAAGCTTCGGCGTAGAATGATTCTAAGAGACTTACTAATACATTTGATCAAGGCAGCCCCCAGGGCTGCTTTTTGATTTGAGTATAAAGATTTATAGTATTCATGCTATTTAGGAGATTAATAGTGAAATGTGGCGTTGGGCAATGGAAATGTGTCTTTTTTAAGTATTCACAAATAAAGAACTAATATCCTATCATTCCAATATTTACAAAATTCGATATAAAGTGATATAATTTTCGAGATTCATATACATAAACATGAAAGAAGAGTGTAAGATGCTAAAGGTAACAAGCAAAAAAGTCATGTCAATTATTACAGTTAGCTCAATGCTGTTGGCTGTGGGTGCAGTCGCTTATGCAGACACGACATTGAAGAAGATTTCTGCATATCAGAATGCGGCCATCAGCATTGAAGTGGATAATCAGAAAGTGAACCTGTCAAGTAGTGAAGGAACAATGTACCCAATTATCTATGAGGGACATAGCTATGTATCCGCCAAGGCTGTATCTGAAGCACTGGGGGCAACCGTGAAATGGGATAACAGTCGTCAAGCTGTTGTGATCACATCGGCGAACGGCGGAACATCTACATCCGTTGTCCCGGATAAGGACAATACTGTTGCACAAGCTACTGCGAAGCCGGCAACCGTATCTACTCCGCCTGCAACCGAGCCCACTCCGCAAGCAACACCAAAGCCTGCTGCATCATCTTCCGCTACGACTTCCAGTAACAGCGGCGCTTCGTTTGCAGATGCAGTGAAGTTGGGTACTTCTTTTACTTATACGGACCTTGATAACAATTATAGCCCTAAGGGTGATTCAACATCTGCTCAATATACTTTCACTATCAATAAGGTTACGTCGACTACTCTCGGACAATTACATGCTCTTGGGTTTGAGGAACATGTCACTGATCCCGATGTAGCTGTAGATTATGTCCTGCTTGATGTAACGCTTAAGGTGAAAAACGCCACTCTTGTAAAAGGTAGTGAGGACCAAGGGCGGAAGTTCCTTTCAAGTTTTACACCTACCATTTGGGGGGTAGAAACATCCAGTGGACAATACTATATTGGTGGCTCTAGTGATTATTTTGAGGGATCTCTCGGAGAAAATATCGAAAAGCTGTTGGCTGATTTTCCTGAAGTCACCCCAAGTAAACCGGGTTCTTTTGAAGCTTCGGGTAAAGTTGTTCTGCCAATAATCAAAGGCAAGGAGAACACCCTTATTCTTTATAGAAACGATAGTAAGCTTGAGTCCGACAAAAGATCCATCTATTTTAAACTGAAATAGTTATGCAAGTTAGCAGAAAAAGAGATCAACGATGTTATTCATCGTTGATCTCTTTTTTTATGAGGCTTACACAGTGCTGATAACTTTTATATCAAGCTTCTTTGGCAATGATTTTTTTGAGCTTCACCTTGGGTTCTTGCTCAGGGTCAGGCGCTTGCCCAACACGTTTAATAAAGAAAGATAGCAGCAGACCGAGGATACCAATTCCCACAATCACTAGATAGGAATCATTGATCCCTTGAATGGATGCTTCCATAATCATATGTTCCTGTGTTCCGTTCTGTGTACTGCCAGAGGCCAGCATATCCTTCATATGCGTTGTAGTACGGCTTGTCATTACGGTGACGAGCAGGGAAGTCCCAACGGCGCCAGCTACTTGTCGAATGGTATTCGAAATCGCTGTACCATGCGCACTAAGCTTGGCGGGGAGTTGATTTAGACCCAGAGTTTGTATAGGCATGAGGAGCAAAGCCATCCCGATCCGGCGGCCTGTTGACATGTATACCAGATACATGTAGCTGGTTGAGTCTGTTAAATTTACAAAGCTTAGAGTCGTTGCAATTGTAATCAGTAGACCGATTATAGCGAGCCATTTTGCCCCAAACCTGTCGAACAGCTTTCCGGTTACCGGCATCAACAATCCCATTACGAGTGCACCGGGAAGCAGCAACAAGCCGGACTCCATCGCTGTAAAACCGCGGGCATTCTGCAGGTACAAAGGTAGCAGCATCATATCCGCATACATCACGATTGTAACTGCGATACTGATGACAGTTGTTAAGGAGAACATATTGTATTTAAAGGCCCGGAGATCAAGCAGTGGATTTTGGGAAGCCAACTGTCTCCAAGTAAACAAGCCAAGGGAAAGCACACCTGCTGCTAAAGACAATAACACTTCTGCGCTCGACCAACCCGCACTGGCAGCGCGGCTGAAGCCATACAGCAAGGTTCCAAAACCGATGGTAGAAAGAGTTACGCTAACAATGTCCAACTTGGGAAAGATGCGTTCCGATATATTTTTTAAATAAATAAATCCGCATATGATTACAATGACGGTCAAAGGAATCATGCCATAAAACATTGTCTCCCAAGAATAATGTTCCAAAATATATCCAGCCAGAGTAGGTCCAATCGCAGGTGCGAAAATGATGGCTAACCCTACCATCCCCATGGCAGCCCCTCTCTTTTCAGGAGGGAACAGGGTCAAGATGACATTCGTGAGCAGTGGCATAATAATCCCGGCACCAGCTGCCTGAATCATACGCCCGGTCAACAGAACAGGGAAGTTTGTCGCGACGGCCGATACGATCGTTCCAGCCAAAAATATAAACATAGAAGCTTGAAAAAGCTCCCGCGTCGTAAACCGTTGCATTAGATAAGCTGTAATTGGAATTAGAACACCATTAACGAGCATATACCCCGTTGTCAGCCACTGAGCTGTAGCCGCCGAGATATTAAAATCATGCATTAACTCCGGAACGGCAACGCTCATTACCGTTTGATTCAGTGTCGCAAGAAAGGCGCCCAAAATCATAATGAATAAGATGGGGCCCTTTTTCACGGAACTGCTTGTTACTTCTCTCTTTGTACTCACTCCACTCCATCCTTTCAACTCGTCGATCATGGACTAAATTTACAGTGTGTTGTATAGTTTACAATGCATGAATTAGATTATAAATGAAATTTTCATGTAATCAAGCAACAATTTGCGAAAAAATGTAAAGTAGTTTACATTCTTTGTGAAAATGTAGTTTTTTCTTTTTAAAAAACAACAATTATTTAAAATATGTAGCTTACAATATGAAAGTAAAAGATTGGAGAGTAGAAGATGAATAACACAACGCAACGTACAGATCCCCGGGTACTTCGGACGCGCCAATTGCTTAGAGATGCTGTAATTGAATTGCTTGAGGAAATGGATATTGAGAAAATATCAGTAAACCGTATTGCAGAGCGGGCTAAAATCAATCGTGTTACTTTTTATCTGCACTACCGGGATCTCCCGGATATGTTAGAAAAGATGGCGGATGAGATGGTGGAGGACATTCTACAAGTGGTGAACAACGATGGCAACCATGATGAATCGGTTGATGAAGAGAATCTGAGAATATTAGAGAGTCTGCTTAAGCATATTGCGGAAAATGCAAAATTCTACAAAGTCATACTCACATCGAAGCGAAGCCCGATTTTTACAGATCGCCTGTTTAATTTGATGGCGGAAATCATTTCTGCACACCAGAAGAAAAAGGATGGGGCCGTTGATCATTCAAAGGTACCGATACAAAAGGACATTGCCGTTTGGTACGGTTCAGCAGCTCTAATTGGCACGGTTATTTCTTGGCTCCGAGATGACATGCCCTATACGCCTGTGTATCTTGCCAGACAAATTAGCATGCTGCGTGCGAACTAGCAACGGGTTCCGACTCATGAACGGAGAGGAATTAAATGAACACGCGCAAACAGCCACGCATCGTTGCGCGGCTGTTTGTCGTATCTAGAGCAGGTAAATCACTGCACACTGAGATTATCCCAGTTGATTTGGAATTCCTTCAACATCCTTTCTTTGGTCAGCTTGCCGCCGAGATACCCTTGAATGCTGCTGGATAATTCCTGTGGCATCCCGTTCGGCAGGCGGGTCCAGTTCCAAGTCAGCGCTTGATCTTTATCGGTATAAGCCAGCACCTCAGCACCTAGTGCTCCAAGATCTTGTTCGGTTCCCTTAATGTTGTCGAGCGCAGGGATGAATTGGAATTCCTTAGTGATATATTTTTTTCCGGTCTCGGAGGTGACGAGCCAATTCAGGAAGACCTTGGCCTCCTCCTTAACGGGAGAGTTTTTATTGATAACCCAATTGCTGGGTACGCCTACATAAAGCTTGTCGTTGTCTTCGGGAGTGTCGTCAATGGGCATGGGCAGGATGCCAAGGTTTAGATTGGGATCGATGCCGTCGATCTGCCCTTGTGTCCAGTTACCCTGCTGCATCATCGCAGCTTCGCCGCTCGCTAGCATAGTGACTTGTGTATTATAGTCGGTTGAGAGCGGGTTCTTATTGCCGTACTCAACAGTAAGGTCAAGTAGATCGATCCACTTGGAGAAAATAGGGTCTCCGGCGAAGGTTTTGGAACCGTCTGTAAGTCCGGCGATGAATGCCTCTGGATCAGGCTGCTGGGCGAAAGGCACGTTTACATTATGATTGCCAAGCACGAACCATTCTTGATAACCATTCGCAAAAGGTGTGATGCCTGCCGCTTTTAACTTCTCGGAGGCTTCGCGTAGAGCGGTTAGCGTCAATGGCTTCTCAGTGATTCCGGCTTTTTTAAATAGATCCTTATTATAGATAAAGCCGTATCCTTCCAGATTCATCGGCATCCCATACAGCTTGCCATCTATAGTCATTTGTTCTGCTGCGAGTGGCTTTACATCCTTGGCCCAAGCTTCGCCGCTCAGATCCTCCAGATATTCCAGCCACATATCACGTTCATTGTTGCCGCCGATGGTAAAGATATCCGGTTCATCTCCGGAAGAGAATTTGGCACGCAGCGAGGCGCCATAATCAGTCCCGCCACCCACGCTTTGTACCTCAAGCTTAATATCGGGATGTTCTTTCTCGAATTCGGTCTTGAGCGAAGCCAGCGCTTCAGATATTTCAACCTTGAACTGGTAGATGTGTACGGTTTTGACTCCATCTGCATTGTCGCTGCTGCGTCCGCAACCGGCTGTCAGGGCAGCCAGCAGCAGGGAGCATGCGAGGAGAATTCCACGTTTTGTTCTCATATTCATTCATCCTCTCTGGCTGAAAGCAACATGTATCATTAGCCCTTCACGGAGCCCTGGGCAATGCCTTCAATAATATATTTTTGCATCACTAGGAAAAAGATGACCACCGGCGTAATCCCGAGTACAAGTCCTGGAAGCGCCAAATCCCACTGCTTCGTATATTGTCCGAAAAAGCTATAAGTGGCGATAGGAATGGTGCGAAGCACCGGATCCTGCAGAATAAGCGATGGCATCAAGTAATCATTCCAGATCCACAGGGTGTTCAGTATGATGACGGTGACGATAATCGGCTGCATAAGCGGAAGAACAATCCGGAAAAAGGTACCATAAGGACTGCTGCCATCCACTCTTGAAGCCTCCTCGATATCGAGAGGTACCGATTTAACGAAGCCGTGGAATAGAAAAACAGTCATCGGGGCCCCAAACCCAAGATATGCTAAAATCAAACCGGCGGTTGAATCCATGACGCCCAAACCGCTGACGACCTGCACCAGCGGGATCATGATAGATTGAAATGGAATAACCATGGCGGCTACTAATGCAATATAGAGCACACGGTTATACAAGCTGTTGTTGCGGACCATTTTGTAAGCGCACATAGAGCAGAGGAACGCTAGCAGAACATTACTAATCACCGTGATGATAAAAGAGTTCAGGAAGGCGCGAGGGAAATTGGTAGCTTTCCAAGCTTCCGCGTAGTTGCTCCACTGGAGTGCTGAAGGCAGCGCAGCAGAGTCAGAAAGTATTTCACTATAGCTTTTCACTGAATTAGCCAGCAAAAAGTAAAAGGGCACTAAAAATAGAAGTCCCAGCAGGATTACAATCACTTCGATGAGAAGCAGGGGGACATTAAATTTCTTGGCGGTAGTCTCCATTACAGCTCCACCTCTCTTTTCTTGGTTGCTCTAACCTGTAGTAGGGAGATCACGGCCACGATGACGAAGAAAACCATCGCTTTAGCCGAGCCCATTCCGAACCGGCTGATGGTATAGGCTTCATTGTAAATATTCAAGGCTACAGATTCGGTAGCTTTAAAGGGTCCACCTTTGGTCAGCGACAGGTTGAGGTCAAACAGCTTAAAGGACCAGGAGATAGATAGAAATAGACAGACAGTTACAGCAGGCATGACCAGTGGAAGAGTGACATGGCGCAAGGCCTGAAAACGTCCGGCTCCATCCACTTTGGACGCTTCAATTAGGCTTTGGGGAACATTGTTGATAGCAGAGATGTAGATCACCATCAGATATCCCGCATTTTGCCAGACAAATACGATAACAATCGCCCAGAATGCTGTTCCTCCGGTGCCTAGCCAGGGAAGATTAAAGAAGGACCAGCCGGTGGCCTGCCCGATAGAGGAGAATCCTCTGACAAAAATAAACTGCCAAATAAACCCGAGCAAAAGTCCGCCAATCACATGCGGTACAAAAAATACAGTTCTCAGGACATTACGTGTGAACAGTTTGCGCGTCAACACATAAGCGAGTGCGAAGCCAAGCAGATTGGTCAGCACTAGACCGAAGAAAGTGAACTTCGCCGTGAACCAGAATGAATTAAGAAAGGAAGGATCCTTGGTGAAAATATGTAGATAGTTCCGTAGTCCGGTCCACTCGACATGCCGCGAGATTCCGTTCCAGCTGGTAAATGAATAATAGAGTCCCAAAAAGAAAGGAATCAGCACAATAATAAAGAAAAACAAGGAAGTTGGCCCGACAAAAATAAACTGCTGCATCAGGCGTGATCTTTTTCTATGGTCCATCGTTCCTCACCCCTTTTGTTAATTTAAACTTTTCATTCTATAACCGAATTGGTGATTAACCGAAACAAAAAGTAATATTACTAACCGAGTATTCTTAACCAGTTGCGGCATCGGGAGAGGCAAAAATGCCTTTGATAGCGCCGAAAGTGTGCGATTTGGAGAAAAGAGAGGTAAAAATGCCCTTGATAGCGCCGAAAGTGTGCGGTTTGGAGGAAAGAGAGGCAAAAATGCCTTTGATAGCGCCGAAAGTGTGCGATTTGGAGAAAAGAGAGGCAAAAATGCCTTTGATAGCGCCGAAAGTGTGCGATTTGGAGGAAAGAGAGGCAAAAATGCCTTTGATAGCGCCGAAAGTGTGCGGTTTGGAGAAAAGAGAGGCAAAAATGCCTTTGATAGCGCCGAAGTCGGCTGAGCTTTCTCTGGATAATTTTCATTGGCCCGGAGCGATTTCTTTTCGGGCTTGACAGCCTTTTCAAAGAATCGGTATGGTGGACTTGTCAGACAAATGGGAGGTAGGGTACATGTCAGGATGGCTGGGGAATCATTTTGTTACGCAGATTGGAATTTTGGTGAATGATGTTGAAAAGGTAAGCACGGCTTATGCGGAGTTTTTTGGACTGGAAAAGCCGGAAATTATCGTTACAGATACAGAAGATCAGGCGCAGACTCGGTATAATGGCGAGGCGACGGTGGCGCGGGGGAAGTTGGCTTTTTTTGATATGGGCTCCCTGCAGCTTGAACTGATTGAGCCAGACCAGCAGCCCAGTACATGGCGTGATTATTTGAATGAACATGGTGAGGGACCTCATCATATTGCTTTTGTGGTTGAAGGAATGAAGGAGAAGATTATGCTGCTCGAAGGCAAAGGGTTCCCACTCCAGCAAAAGGGCGAGTATACCGGGGGGCGTTATGCTTATATGGACACGTTCAAGGAGTTAAAGGTGATTGTGGAGCTGCTGGAGAACGATAAAGATAAAGGAGAGGATGTATAGTGAATATTCTAATTACTGGTGCCGGACGTGGACTAGGTTATGAGCTGGCGGCTGAGGCATTGAAGCGGGGGCATGGAGTCATTGCCGGGGTTCGCCGTCCCGATCAGGAACAAACAGCACTATCTCAGCTCGCTGCGACCTACGGGGAGAAGCTGACTGTGGCCCAGCTGGACGTGACGGATGAAGAAGGAATCGCGGCACTTGCTGCAAATCTGCAAGGACAAGGCCGGACGCTTGGTGCCATTATCAATAATGCGGCCGTACTGACTGCAAGGGACACACAGATTGAAGAGCTGGATTTCCAAGATATGCTTACCACGATGGATATTAATCTTTATGGACCGATGCGAGTGGTTAAGCATTTCTTGCCGCTACTCACTGAACCCGAGCTTTCGATCATCAACATATCGTCGGAAGCAGGCAGCATTACTAATGCTTATTCCGGAGACTATCCTTATTCCATCTCCAAAACGGCACTTAATATGTTCTCACAGCAGCTGCATGTATATTTAAAAGAACGCGGGGTACAAGTACTCGGCGTACATCCCGGCTGGATGCATACGGATATGGGCGGGGCAGAGGCGCCAACGAATCCGACCCAAAGTGCTGAGGGCATCATGGACTTGATCGAGAAGCGGACTACACCGGAAGGTCAATTCATGTTTGTAGACTATACGGGTAAGGATATGAAGATTTAATAATGAGAGTTCTAACTAAAAGAGGTAACTCAATAGCCATTCATGGCTTCTGAGTTACCTCTTTTTGATTTTTCTATATGCTTATTTATTTCTTAATCAATAAATAAGCGAAATAAGGTACGCCGATCAACGCTACCATGATCCCAGCCGGGATGCCATCAGGGGAGACTAGATTGCGGCCAACGGTGTCCGCGATCAGAAGCAACCAGCCACCCAGCAATACTGCGACGGGAATAAACATCTGATTGCGCGGACCGACCAACGATTTCGCAATATGTGGTGCCATCAATCCGATAAAAGCGATTCCACCTGTTACGGATACCGCGGAGGCGGCAGCTGCGACGGCGACAAGAATCAGGACAATACGTTCGCGCTCCAGATTCAGACCGACACCAATGGCTGATACCTCACTCAGACTGAGCAGATTGAGTCGCAGCGATTTGTACAGGGTAAAGGGAACTAGCAGCAATAACCAAGGCAGTAAAGCCCAGATGAAGGGCCAATCTGTACCCCAAATATTCCCGGCAATCCATTTTGCGATAAAATCAACTTTGGCACGATCTGCGGATGAAATGATTACGATCATAACTCCCGACAGCGCTAGGGAAAATCCAACCCCGACCAAAACTAGCCGAATAGGATCAAGCCCTCTAGTCCGACTATATGAAAAAAGATAAATTAATGCTGCCGTAATTATAGCCCCTATAAAAGCAACCAGCGGCAACGCATAAATGAAGGTTCCAACGCTAACCGGGAAATAGAGAAAAAATACAGCGACAGCCACACCTGCCCCGGAGTTAATCCCAATAATACCGGGGTCTGCTAGATCGTTTCGGGTAACACTTTGCAGAATCGACCCAGATAAGGCCAAGGCCATTCCTGCCAGTAGCGTAATTAGAATACGTGGCAGTCTCACAGAAAATAATACAAAGTCCTCTTTAAAGGTTCCATGACCGAAGAGAACGGGAAGCAGCCTGTCAAAAGACAGGGAAGAGTAGCCGATTCCCATACTGGCAATAGCCGTAAGCAGGATCAGTCCGGTGCATACCCACAGGATAAGACGTTGTTTTCGTACTGGAGCAGAGGAAATCATGAGAGTGTTTGACCTCCTTTACGAACAACGAACAAAAAGAAAGGCAGTCCTAGCATAGCCACGACAGCAACTATCGGCGTTTCATAAGGGGCATGGATTGTACGTCCAATGGTATCTGCAAGTAGCATGAAGGATGCCCCAGTGAATACTGAAATCGGCAGAATATAGCGGTAGTCGGTGCCGACTATTTTGCGGACAATATGCGGAATCATTAGCCCTACAAAAGCCATGTCCCCAATTAGAGCGACCGATGCGCCAGTCAGCAGAATAATGAACGTGAACAGAATCCCTTTAACCAAAACAAGGTTTTGTCCTAATCCGATCGCTACCTCGTCACTCAAGCTAAGAATAGTCAGCTGGTTAGAAAATATTAATGCCACCACGATCCCGATGAGGATCACAGGTGCAATGGCCTGAAGCTGGCCCCAAGTTGTGCCGATAAGCCCACCGGCAGTCCACATGGATACATCTTTGGATATCTTGAAGGCAATGCTGACACCACTTGCGATAGCATATAGGAATGCAGATACCGCAGCACCAGCGAGTACGATACGGATCGGAGACAAGCCACCTTGGCGCACGGAGCCGAGAATAAGAACCAGAACGGCTCCCAGAGCAGCGCCGAAGAAGCAAGCAATCATGGTGCCAAAATAGTTCAGCCCCGGCATAAATACGAAGGTAAGCGCCAGTGCCATATTAGCTCCTGAAGTTAACCCCAGCAGGCCGGGATCGGCTAACGGATTGCGCGTAACGCCTTGCATAATAGCACCGGATACGGCAAAGGCGGCGCCGATCAGCATGGCGGCCAGTTCACGCGGCAGCCTGATCTCACGGAGAATGAGGACATTGTCTGCCGTTGAACTTGAAGTGATGGCAAGCCACAGATCATGGAGGGTGGTTTCTTTAGCCCCGAATAACATCGCGATCACGAGGCAAATAACCATTACCAGCACGCTACCAAGCAGCTTATAAAAGAATGGAATGGAAGTTTGCTTCGTAGTCATCTTTATTATTTTCCTAGAAAGCTTTTTTCAAAGAATTCCAGTTGATATTCTAAGCTAAGCGGATCGTTAAAATAGAATGCTTTGGCATCAGCTTCGTAAACATGATTATTTTTGACAGTAGGGATGCTCTTGTAGATTTCTGTATCCTGGAAGGAATTATCTTCATCCGCATTTTTACTGAAAATAACGTAATCGCCTAGATAATCCTTCAGCACTTCTGTTGAGAGGGCCACGTAACCATCTGTTTTGGTGCCTTCCTTTACTGTCTCCGGCATACCGAGCTTGAAGTCCCCATAGAGGAGTTCAGTTCCGCGGCCAAAGTTATACCCGTATACATACAATTGCTTATTGAAGGTTTCAATGACAGAGACAGTTGCATCCTCGCCGATCTTCGCTCTGATTTCCTCACCCGCTTTTTTGGTGCGGGCACTAAAGTCATCTACCCAAGCTTGGGCTTCTTTTTCTTTGTTCACCAATTTGCCGACTTCCATCTGTTGGGTTAAGTAATCAACTTTATTATAAGTATAAGTAACCGTTGGTGCGATTTGCTTGAATTTATCGATGTTCTTAATATCGGAGAGACCGATAATCAGATCAGGCTGCAGCTCAATAATCTTCTCCAGACTTTCATCACTTACAGCTTCTACATCTTTCAATTGCTCTTCAAAGCGCGGATTGGTTTTGGACATTTCATCTACGCCTACAACAGGTACACCTAGTGCCATAACATTACCTGTTAAAAATCGAGTGAGGACAACGACACGCTGAGGATGTGTCGGAACTTCAACAGGTCCATTTTCCGATTCATAAGTAAAAGTCGCACTTTCTGACTCCGCAGCAGGAGCCGAGGATGGGCTGTTTGTAGGACTAACCTCATTCTTCGCCTGATTTCCCCCACAAGCACTAAGGGTAAGCCCTAAAATAAGTACAAACGGAATAAATATCTTTCTCATTTAAATAATTCTCCCCTTTTAATGACTATGTTTCCGTGAATAATTCCATTATTTAATGAATCCCAGGCTGCGCCATAGATTGATTATGAGAATCATTCGCATTTGTAATCATTATAGGGATCACTTATGTGCCTAACCATGCCTTTTTGTTGGAAAAAAGACTTGGACTATTATTGGCCTTCGAATAATGCAACCGCACGTCCAAGCTGCAAACGAATGGAAACTGGATTATAAGGCACCCATTCATCCAGATTAAGCAGATGGATCTTCTTGTTCTGCACAGCAGAAAGCTGGTTCCAATAAGAGGAGTGGAAGATTTCTTCACTGTGTGCAGTGGAGCCTTTTGCGTCTGGAAATACAGTGACTAACAATCTGTCACCGGCATAAGCCTCCAGCTCAGAGACGTCAATCATAAGGGAATGAAACTGGTCGCCGAGTTTATTTATTTGATCCTCAATCAAGGCAGGAGCCTTGAGACCTAGCGATTGGTAGATCACATACCCAACATTTCTTGCCCCGTATACGAGTAGTCCATCTGGTTTAATGACCAGAAGGGTTACAATCTCGTTAGCCACCGTGCTTTGCTGCACCACGGCCCGAGCTTCCAGCTCCTCTTGTTCAAAATCGTCCAGCCACTGCTCAGCACGTTCGCTACGATGAATGGCACGGCCGATCAAGCGCAAGTGGTCTTTCCATCCTAGTTCCTGCCAAGAGATTTCAACAATAGGAGCGACCGCCCGCAGCTGCTCAGCGTTCAAGCCGAATTCTTCCAGATGTTGTGTGGCTGCAATAAGCAATTCAATGTTTGCTTCCAGTAATAACGCTTTTATCTGCTCAGCCGAGCTGTTCGTATGGATGAATTTCATAGACTGTGGTGGTTCCTGGTCAGAAAGATTTAAATACTCGCTGCTCTCTGAAATGGTAACTGCAGGTTCCAGGCCAAGCAGCAGCAAATGACTGGCATAGGGAGTGAGCATCACCGCTACACGTTGGAAAGGGATAAGATTGTAGCCTGAAGGAGATGCGCCGGTCTGCTGCTTAAAGCGCCGACTAAGATAAAACTCATCCTTGTAGCCCACCTTTAAAGCAATTTCTCTTAGTGTGCTTGAACTATTAAGCAGTAGTTCCTTCGCTCTGTGAACTCTCAACCTGGACAGATATTCATTAGGGGTAAAGCCCGTGAATTGTTTGAATAGCGTTGAATAATGTGAACCGCTCACACCCGCAATTGCAGCTAATTGTTCACGTGATATTTTTTCGCTGAAGTGATTCTCTAAGTATGTGATACTGCGTTCCATTGAGGGCTGCTCACTCACTTCAAATCTTGTTTCCTGCTGCTCCAGCAATTGAAGAAGGATCTGATGGAACAGGATCTGGTTCTGCACATGACGTATTTCACGATCTGGCAACCGGTGAAGATATAATTCTTTCATATTAGATACAATGGCTGGTTCATTAGGAAACAACAGCATATTTGAATTGGATGTCAGTTGGCTTGTCCGCGTCATAGCACCGGAGGGCAGAGCTCGAGTCTGTTCTTGAATCCGGATTGAAAGCTTATAAGCATGAAGCGGCTGCTGGCGATTTGTAATTAGAGAGGCGTAAGTATTCTCGGGGAGAAGGACGACAATGCCTTCCATTAGCTCATAAGTCTGATGATTGACCTCAAGCATACCCTTGCCAGCAGCAATAGCTAGTAGGACGGTTGAATGCTCATGAATCTGAAGTCTTGGCAGATTTGAGGTTCCATACATCGACTGAATACTATCAGCGGTATATAAAGGGAAATGGGACTCCGCCCATTCTGGGACTACGTTATTCAAATCTTAAGCCTCCGTTACCTATAATTCTATGAATGGTATTATATTCTTCACTTCTATGGGACTAATTATAACATCTCTCGTTTGGGACAAGCCGCATAAATGACCACAAAGTAGAAGAGAAACTAATCTCCTAGATGAATCCATTGGTCCAAGAGTCCCTAAGGTCAAGCGAATATAAATACTACTATGATCCTTCATCCATTTTAAAAGAGGTGAATCTAAGATGAAAAGACAGGTGAAACCTAGTAGGAAAAGAAGACCTGCCTCCAGACTGCAGCCTAAACGTAGTTTAATTCTTAAAGCAAAAGCGCAAATCATTAACTTTGCGGTTATTGGTGATAGTCATGTGGGGTATGGAAACAGCTCAAGCATTTTTAGTAATCTTTTGCCTAAAGCTGTGAATAACGGGAATAAGAGATTTGTTATTTTTGGAGGAGATAATACGCAAGCGGGAGCTAATCATGGAAATAATGCGAATGCTTACTACAAGGACTTCAAGGATACGGTAACAAGCACGCTTGGGAGTATTCCTTATAAAGCATCTATAGGAAATTGGGAGGCAAGCACACAGTCCTTATTCACACAATATTTAGGTGCTGTTGAAGGTCAAATGAATTTTCCGGGTACGCAGGGGAAGGTCAAGTATGTATGGCTTAATTGTGCGCTTGGACGGTTTACTCCGGGTAGTATAAATTTGTTGAGAAATTTAGATGATAGTTTTTATTATATTATAGATTTTCATTGGCCTCTCAAAGTAAGTGGGATTACGGTGGATCCAACCCATGTATTAAGCGCATCGGAGACGAATAAGTTTTTTTCATCCATTCCTACAAAAGTGAGAGATAAGGTGTTAGCTATTTTTACGCATCATGGTCATCTGTTTTACCGAAAGCTTAGTAATATATATCCCGGTTACAACAAAACTAAATTTTTCGTATGTGGATGTTCTGGGGAATATAAATGCAAAACAAATGGTGATCGGGGTTATTACAATGCCACATTATCCATCAACGGGACAACATTTAATGTAGATGCTTTTAAGGTAGCGGTAATTTAGTGAAAACTAAGCTGAAGCTGATTTTCGGGAGAAACCGGGGTCAGCTTTAGTTTTTTAGCAAATAGTTAATAGAAACTCAACAATTCAGTCACAGGATAATAGTAAGCTAGCAGGATTATTTAATATATTTGTATAATAGTTTATATATGTATTAAATGAATCATATTGGAGGGCTACCGATGAGAGGGTTAGTATTTAATTCTTTAGAACAGGCGGGTGTCTCGGCTTTTGGTGTGGAGCGTATTCGTACAGCCGCCGCACAAATGGTTGAAGACAATATCACACCTGCGCAAGTTATTGTTGCTGCGAGAAAGGGGACGCTGCTGGTCCATCAAGCGAATGGAAAATTCGGACCTGAAGCAGACGCAGCAGATTTAACAGCGGATGCTATATTTCCACTCTGTTCCATCACAAAACTATTTACTGCAACCGCTATTATGATGTTAGTGGAACAAGGGAAAGTGGGCCTAAATAGGCCGGTTTCTGATTACATCCCCGAATTTACAGGGGAGAACAAAACAAAAGTATGCGTACATCATTTGTTGACACATACCTCTGGAATTGAGGTTAATGGCGGTTATGATGCACCACTAAGCCACGAGCCAGGTACTGTGATGTCTTACTGTGGATATGGTTATGAGCTGTTGGGTGAAATTATACGGCGAGTTAGTGGACAAGCTTATGATGTATTCGTAAAGGAAACCATTTTTAAACCACTTGGAATGGAAAATACATATTATCGTGTGCCAATGGAAGTGCGGAACAGAGTAGTTAGACGTGCCCCTGAGGCAGCATGCGCGGAATGGGTAGACAGCGAATACAATTTGAATTCTGTATCTGCGGGGGGCGGCGCTTACTCAACGGCTATGGATTTGGCTGTTTTTGGCCAGATGTTCCTTAACGGCGGAATTTATAACGGAGTACGATTGCTTAGTCCGGTAACAGTAAAAGAAATGACCCGCAATCAAATTCCGGGCGTATCCTCACAATATAGAGACGAAGTTTTCCCTGAAGCATACTGGGGGTACGGATGGGCGATTAATGGCACGAAGCGTGACGGTGGAGATCTGCTCTCTGCAGATGCCTATTCACACTGGGGAGCGGCAGGTCCTTTCCTCTGCGTGGATCCGATTTATCAGACAGTGACGGTTCATTTATCCGTAGAGCTGGATCACCAGAAGCCATTTAAAAATATGTATGTTGATTACTTCAACAATACTGTTCTTGCAGCAATCACAGAGCTGTGATGTCAGCTACTATTTTCATATCCATTTAGAATTTTTGTTGTGTCTACTTTTCTTAAAGTGTGTTTTCCCTATTTGTTCTAAATTGTTTAGGGGTGATTCCAGTATATTTCTTAAACACTTTGGTAAAGTAGCTCTGATCATTAAAATGTAGGCGTGAGGCGATGTCCGATAAGCTTAACTCTGGTACTTCTATTAGTCGTTTTGCCTCTTCAATCCGCTCCAATTGAATAAAATCGCTGATGGTGAAGCCGGTTTCCTTCTTAAATAATAGGGAGAGATAACTTCTATTTAATCCTGCAACCTCAGCCAGTCTATCTAAGGAAAGTTCCTCATATAGGTGATTGAAAATATAGTTCTGACAGAGAGCCACGGTGCGCGACAGTTTCGCCATCCGGCTCTCTTTGACATGGTCTGCGAAATCGCAAAGGGCATTAAGAACGGCATGATCTACAGCGGGAATATCTTTTAGTTCTTCGATATGCTGGATATGAAAGTCGCTTAGGGTATAAGAAATTTCCCAGTACAGCCCTCCATCTATAGCTGCACGTGTAGCGAGTGTAATACAAGAGATTGCCAGATTCTTTTTGTTACGTAATTGGCTCCTTTTAGAGAGAAGCCCGTAACTCTCTTCGGAGAACGAAGCTTGAACGCGTAGCAGCTCAGTTTTATTGCCTTTTTTGACATAGTGAAAGAGATTTTTTTCTAGCATGGGCTCGTGGTGCAGCCACGTATTCTCACGGCGATAAGAAATATCCAAATCCAAACTGCCTGAGGGCAGTTGTTTATAGGCAAGAATGCGGGAGTCCAGCAGTAGTTCGCTAAGGGTCAAGGTTTTTCCAGTAACGAGCGAGTATAGCAGCATAGCGGTATGGTATAGTCTCATTTTATTTAACACGGTCAGGCTGCAGTAATAGTTAAGCCATTGCTCCTGAAACTTAAGCGGAACTTCATGATCACGCATCAGACTTACCACACTATCCTCCGTAGGTTGAGCATACAATGAAGGGCCAATCACAATGCTTCCCTCGTTACTGTTGTCTGAGGGTAAATGGAGAATGATGTAATTCTCTAGAAAATTTGTGGTACGAACGATGGGTATGGTAGAAGTCCGTCCATTGCCATTAGAGTTGTTCTCACGATTAAAAGATTTAGTAATTTCAGAAAGTGGCTCATTAAGGTTATGAACCCAAGGGGCGCACTCGATTGAGGAAGGCATAGCAAATTCAATTTCCCGATTGGCGTCGAGCAGGAACACGGGAATTTGCTGTGACTCATACATCACTTTACAGATATATTGGACTCTTTCCTTATCCTCCAAATGATCTAACATGTTATGACCTCCTCGCCTAACAAGAATACCAAAAACACGATAATAATGCCATAAATCAAGCATGAAGTATATTAAAATGGGGATAGTATACATTCAGAGGAGGCATTTTTATGAAAACCAAAATTCATGAACTCATATCACAATTGACCCTTGAGGAGAAAGCGGGACTCTGTTCAGGGCTTGATTTCTGGCATACCAAGGGGATTGAACGACTCGGAATCCCTTCTTTGATGGTAACGGACGGACCCCATGGTTTACGCAAGCAAAAAGAGAGTGCCGATCACCTCGGGCTTCATAACAGTGTTCCCGCAACTTGTTTTCCTTCAGCAGCAGGGTTGGCTTCTTCGTGGGATCGGGCACTAATTGAGCGAGTGGGGAAGGCGCTTGGTAAGGAGTGCCAGGCAGAAAACGTTGCTGTTCTGTTGGGACCGGGAACGAATATTAAACGCTCTCCACTGAACGGTCGTAACTTTGAATATTTCTCGGAAGACCCGTATCTTTCTGCGGAGATGGGGGGGAACCATATCAAAGGTGTGCAAAGCGAAGGAGTCGGCACCTCGCTTAAGCATTTTGCCGCCAATAATCAGGAACACCGGAGAATGTCGGTAGATGCCGTTATTGATGAACGGACGCTGCGGGAGATTTATTTGGCTAGCTTTGAAGGTGCAGTTAAGAACAGTCAACCTTGGAGCGTAATGTGTTCTTACAACCGGGTTAACGGTGAATACGCTTCTGAGAGTGAAACGCTTCTAACGCGGATTCTTAGAGATGAATGGGGTTTCGAAGGATTTGTAGTCTCGGATTGGGGTGCGGTCAATGAGCGAGTGAAGGCGCTGCAAGCAGGGCTGGAGCTGGAAATGCCGTCAACGGGAGGACTTGGCGATGCCAAGATTGTCGCAGCGGTGCAAAGTGGGGAACTAGCTGAAGAAACGTTAGACCTTGCGGTGGAGCGGCTGCTTACTTTTATTTTTAAGGCGGTAGACAATCGTAAAGATAATACTTCATTTAATGCTGAAGAGCATCACCAACTGGCACGGAAAGTGGCGAGGGAAAGCATGGTGCTTCTTAGAAATGAGGAGGAAGTTCTACCCTTATCTAAACAAGGTACTATTGCGATCATTGGGGAATTTGCTAAAAATCCGCGTTATCAAGGTGGGGGAAGCTCGCATGTGAATCCAACACAATTGGATGATGCTTTTGAAGAGATGAGAGGTCTTGCGGGGTCTGCTGAGCTGCTATATGCCCAAGGATATGAACTGGAGCATGATGAGATTAATGAGGTTTTGCTGCAAGAGGCAAGAGAAACAGCGGCAAAAGGTGATGTAGCGGTGTTGTTCCTTGGACTGCCGGATAATTATGAGTCAGAGGGTTATGATCGCAGCCACTTGTCTCTTCCAGAGAGCCATAAAGCGCTGATCGATGTGGTAGCTGAGGTCCAGAGTAATATCGTTGTTGTACTCAGTAATGGCTCACCTGTAGAGATGCCTTGGATTGATAAAACAAAAGGAGTCCTTGAGGGTTATCTAGGTGGGCAGGCGTTTGGGGGTGCCGTAGCAGATTTATTGTTTGGAGAGGTCAGCCCAAGCGGTAAACTGGCAGAGACATTCCCCATGAAGCTGAGCGACAATCCATCCTTTCTTAATTTCCCGGGGGAAGGGGATAAGGTAGAGTATAAGGAAGGTTTGTTCGTAGGTTATCGTTATTATGATAAAAAAGAGATAAAACCGCTGTTTCCTTTCGGCTTTGGTCTCAGCTACACAGAGTTTCAATACAGTCATTTAACAATTTCCAAGAGCAGCATAAAGGACACCGAGACTGTTCAGGTTAAGGCTACCGTTAAAAATACGGGCACTCGCGCAGGAAAAGAAATCGTTCAGCTCTATGTTAGTGATGTGGAGAGCAGCGTGATCCGTCCACTGAAGGAACTAAAAGGCTTCCAGAAGCTAGAGCTTCAGCCTGAAGAAGAGCAGGAGGTAACCTTTGAGTTAGATAAACGCTCCTTTGCTTATTACAACGTTAACATTGGTGATTGGCATGTGGAAAGTGGAGATTTTGAAATTGCTATTGGCTCATCATCGCGGGATATTCGTCTGACAACTTGTATCGGAGTAGAATCGACCAATCCGCTTACGATGCGTTATCATCGGAATAGTACTATTGGTGATTTGCTGGATAATCCACGGACAGCGGAAAAAGTGAAGAAATTCAGCAGTGTTTTTGGTTTAGAGGGTGCGATGGATGATAACCCGGAAATGTACATGGCGATGATGAAATATATGCCGCTGCGGGCAATGATCGGTTTCGGCCAAGGGAAATACACGGAAGAAGATTTAGCCAAGGATCTGCAAGAATTTAATACATTGGCTACTAAGTAGAAGTAAGCCAGTGGCACATATTAGTCCTATCTAATATGTGCCACTGGTCTTATTTGTGTAAATTTCTTGTCTGGATACCGTTACCCATAAACTCGATAGGTGTGCCTCAACGTTTCCTTGAAGGAAATCCGTAATCTTTAGCGCGCCACGCTACTAGCAGCGCAAGAATCAATAGTATAAACATTACCCACGGGAAGGAGCGGACACCAAGTGTTTCAATAAGAATTCCGCCTATCACTCCGCCACCGCCAATAGCTAGGTTCCATGCCGTCACCAGCATCGATTGGGCCACATCTGCACTTTCGCCAGCGGTTTCGGCAACGGCTGTCTGTAGCAAAGTAGCTGCTCCTCCGAACGTCAACCCCCATACACCAACCACTAAATAGATCACTATGGGCTGGCTGCTACTAATGCCTAGTACAATGGATGACAAGGCAAAAGCAGCTAGGCTGATCAGAACCAATGGACGTAGTTTGCGGTCGATCAAAATACCGATGACCCAGATGCCAACAAGCGCTGTAATGCCGAAAACAAGCAATACCAAGTCAACCCGCTGGGTTAGCCCGGCCTGAGTAAGATAGGGGGCAATATAGGTATACAAGATGTTGTGTGCTAGTACCCATACCAGAACGACAAACAATACCGGCCGTACCCCCGGAATAACAAAAACCTTGTAGAGAGGGAGCCGTTTATCAGGGGCTTCTCCTGGATAGTCCGGTAGCTTCCAAAATACCCAAGCGATCAGCATGAGAGCTAATAGCGACATGAACCCGAAGATAGAGCGCCAGCCTACAAGGGTGCCAAGAAGGGTTCCAGCAGGGACACCGAGTGCCAGAGCGAGAGGTGTGCCAACCATCGCTACCGCCATTGCTCGTCCCTTGAGTGACTCCGGCACCATGCGCCGGGCGTAACCTGCTATCATGCCCCATAAGACTCCAGCGGATACGCCGGCGAAGAACCGAGCTGTTAGCGTAAGTATATAATTGGAAGAAAAAGTGGTGACGGTGTTGAATATGAGAAAACCTAGGATGCACATTAGTAGCAGTGGTCGCCGCCGCCATCCACGCGTCACGGTAGTTAAGGGAATCGCGGCCAACAGGGAACCAAGAGCATACAAAGTGACAAGTTGACCGGCAAGGGCCTCGGAGACACCAAGCCCCTCACCTATTTGGAGCAACAAGCCTGCCGGAATCGTTTCGGTAAGAATACAGATAAACCCCGTCATAGCTAAGGCGAGTAATCCAGCCCATGGCAGACGTTCAGAAGAGGGAGTGCTGGGGGCACTTTGTGTGGCAGAAGATGTGTTTTGGCTCATAGAGAGGCCCCTCTCTTATATAATTTTAGCAAACTCAATGATATAGACGACGAATAGGGTCTACTGGACAGAGAGCCTAGGCTGGTTCATTCCGGACCCAGGCTTCTTGTGTTCATGCTCTATTTATTACGTCTATCATAAATGGCATCACAAAGGTCTACAGTAAACTGACCGGACATGCCTTCCAATGCGGTATTAGTGAAAGCGACGACACTTAGGCGTTGCTTGGGATCTACGAACCACGAATGACCATAAGTACCCCCCATGCGCCAAGTACCCGGAGATTCTGGAGTGTCTGCGGCGACAGGATCCTTTAGTACCGTGATGCCTAGGCCAAAGCCTCGTCCTGGCCAGAAGGCCATTGGCAGATCACCGATCTGGTTGGTCGTCATATCGTGAACCAGTGACTCCGGTAGCAGCGGCGCTCCGCCCTTACGTAATGTTTCCAGCAGTTGCAAAAAATCTCCGGCGCTGCCGACCATGCCAGCTCCTCCAGAAGGATAGGCAGTAGTGTCAAGTGCTCGGCTAGGGGCAAGCAGGAACCCAGCCGTTCCCTCCACAAAGGCAATACTGTCAGGATCAAGTAAGGGCCGTGGCTCTGGAGTATCATTGGCATAGGAAGTGGCCAGCCGTTCTCGATCGACTGCAATAAAACCCGTGTCGCTCATGCCAAGCGGCTTGGTCACGAGTGAATGTACAGCCTCACTGAGCGGTGTTTCTGTGACCTTTGCAATTACTGCTCCCAGCACATCTGTCGCGATGGAATATTTCCACTCGGTACCTGGCGTATAAAGGAGGGGGACAGAGGCAAGACGGCGCAGGTTCTCTTCCAATGTGATGCCGGACTGATCCATACCATCTGATACCCCTGCTGACTGATAGGAACCCTTCTCTTCTTGGAAAAATCGGTAAGACAGGCCCGCGGTGTGCGTCATCAAATGACGAATCGTCAAGGAAGCGAACTCGCCATTCTGCAAACGCGGCTGAAACTCTGGAAGCCAACGATCAACGCGGTCGTCCAGTTGTAGACGACCTTGCGCAACTAATACTAGGGCTGCCGTTGAAACGATAGGTTTAGTAACTGAAGCGAGCCGGAATAAGGCATCTTCTCGCATAAGTCGGCCTAGCTCGCGGTCGGCAAAACCGGCAGCACGGCTATAAACCAGTTCCCCATCTATCGCCACTTTAATGACAGCACCGACCAAGCGCTTGTCAGCGAGGGTTCGATCAATTACTCTATCGATGCGACCTGATAAACATTCTGTAATTATTTTATTTGAATCCAATATACTCAACGGTCTTCATCCCTTCGGAATAGTTAAAGTCAAGAACACTTTACTATTGTAGGGTTATTATATATAACAAGTTATCTTGATTACATAAGGCAACTAAGCTAAATTAGCTTTATAACGGTTAATTACAATCTAGTTAATATAGAAAACCTTAAATTTAAAGGAGGCGATTTTGATGGACCATGTTGATAAGCAAATTCTTTTCCATCTTCAAAATCAAGCAAGAATTTCTATGACAGAGCTGGGCAAATGTGTCGGTTTATCGCAACCTGCGGTTACGGAGAGAGTTAGGCGTATGGAGGAAAAAGGCATCATCAGCGAATATCGCACCATAATTTCTCCTGAAAAGATTGGGAAACAAGCAGCTGCCTACATGTTATTTCATTCTAGGGATTGTAATGCATTCCTTGATTTCTGCCGCTCAAGTCCTGATGTCGTCGAATGTTACCGTATAAGTGGGGAACACAACTACTTATTGAAGGTAGTAACCGACTCTACACGAGCCCTCGAGGAGTTCGGAAATCAATGTGACAAATACGGTACTTACACGATTCTGATCGTGATGTCATCACCAATCGATCATAAATTTCTTATACCCTCGCTTGAAGAAGCAAGCCTAAACTTGCTGAGTTAGATTTTAAACATAATCCGTTAGCCTGTCGTAACAAAAAAAAGACTCTTCTATATAAATAGAGGAGTCTTTTTGGTTTAGATATTTTAATAAAAATGATTGCAGCTGCTCCTTTTTCGTAGATACATCATGGACTTTCTATCTTATAAGTCTGGCGGTATTTTAGTGGAGAAAGCCCGGTGATTTCCTTAAATACCCGACCAAAGTGAGTCATATTATCAAATCCAACATTTTCAGCTATCTTGGCTACTTTAAAGGCAGTATTGATTAACAAGGCACGAGCTTCCTGGTGGCGATAAATATAAATAAGCAGCTCAAACATAAGTGTTTTTAAATATAATTCATAGCCGGGAGGTTGCTTCGTAAATTCAGAGACCCTTTTATTGAATAATTTCTCGATAAAGTTTTGTTCAGAACCATGAACCTGAACGGGTGGGAGATCAGTTCGAAGAAGTCCGGAAAAACCTGCAGGCCATTGGCTATCGGGAATGGGCTACCTTCAATAAACGGGTTAGAACAATGGTTAGTCTAGACCAACTATAAAATGAATTAAGTAGCTAAGCTAATGCCAGCATCGCCTAGTTTCCAACGGCAGGTCATTATCAGCTTCTCACCCTCCAGTTCGGCTGTCAGCGTGCCACCCATTTTATTCATTAGACTTTTGGCGATGGAGAGACCCAGCCCGGAAGCTTGAGAAGATCGGGTACGGTCTGCGGTATAGAATCGGTCAAATAAGAGGTTAATATCGCTTCCGACTAGTTCCTTCGCATCGTTTACTATTGTTAAGTCAGCTGTTTCCTGCTGTCGTTCGAAATGGATTTCTACATACCCGGTCGCATGTTTGAACGTATTGACAAGTAAATTTTCGACAACTCTCCGCACAGCGGATTCATCGGCGTATACGGATACATTTTCCTCAGGTAGCCGTATATCCGGTGTAATATTGCGTTCGTTGAAAGAATCGTAAAATCCGACCAGTATTTCCGAGAGTAGAGCCCTCATCCCAAGCTTTTCCGTATGTAGAGGATAATCTAGCGATTCGATCAAGGAAAGCTCAAAAAAATCATTCAGCAGCGCCTGCAGCCGTTTCGTCCGATTTTTAACGATGGCAACATATTCAAGTTTTTCATCAGGGGTAATTGACTCATCCTCCAACAGTTGAATATAACCGAAGATGGAGGTGAGGGGTGTACGGATATCATGTGAAATATTCGCCACAGCCTGACGGAATTCTTGTTCGACACGTTTTCGCTGGGCTTCCGCTTCGACGATTAAATCAGATTGACGATTGATTTGTCCCGCAAGCGCCTCAAGCTTCTGGTCGAATAGAGCCACATCAATTTTTTTACCGGATGCTCGCTCGTTGTAGGTATGCAATTGCTCTGTTATCCGCCCTAGTTCTCGCCTTAACATTAAGAAACGGAAAAGCAGGAGAGCTCCTGCCGCAAACAATATGATTGTCAGAATAAGCAACACTCTCCTGCACCCCCCATTTGCTATTTGATCTCTTTTCGGTGGAATACGAGAATACCGAGTACCCCGGAAACGGCTATTGTCAACAACGGTACAAGTAAAAGCGCTGGCCAATCTCCACTGTCGATACTGGGCTTACCGATATCGCTCACCCGTTTGAAGATGGAATAATCGTACAAATTACTAAAGAAAGAGATCTTCGAACCTATACTAGCCAAAACCGTATCGATCATAAGGAAGAAAATCATTGAGAAGCCGATAGTTTTGCCGCTGTCGGTTAGGATTACGGTGAACAGCGCCCCAATGGCTGCGTAACCAGCCGTGTACAATAACGTTAGCCCGAGAGCTCGCGGTATAAAAAGTGTAGTGCTTCCTTCCGGCAGATGACCGAAGCCCGAAAGCAGCGTGACTTCGACTGTGCTGACAATAGGAAAGACGAGCGAAATCGCCATGGCTCCAACTGCGAATACGATTAGTTTTGCTGCGAACAGCCGGCCTCTGGTGTTGCCCGAAGATGCGATCGTCTTCATGACCCCTGTGGAATATTCGTTAGAGATAAAGAATCCAGCCAGAATGGCTACGCCGAATTTAATAATGTAGGTATTGCTTGAAATAAAGGTAGTCAGAAATTCAGCGCCGGTGATCTGAGGTTCCCCATTGGAGCGATGATCAAAATAATATAGCAATGGGTAAGCAAGCGAGAGAACGGAAAGTGCCAATAGAAAAGTCCAAAATGATCTATTCTTACGGAGCTTGAAAAACTCCACTCTGATCAGATTATACATTTGGGTTCCCCCCAATCCGCTTTGTAAAATAACTTTCCAAGTCTTCACCCATAGGCATAAACTTCTCGATCTCGAGGCCCGCAGAGAATAAAGCAGTTGATACTTTGCCTGGCTGCTCAATACGGCTATACAACTTGATAGTTCCATCCTGCATCACTTCGAAATCGGCCGTACCCAGCTCGTTCTGAATGACGGCTGTTGCCTTGCCAGGATCATCCACTTTGATAAATAAATACTGCTGACATTTCTCGTTTAATTCCTCCGCAGTGAGTTGTTCAAGCAACTGACCGTGATGAATAATGCCATAATGACTTGCCATTAAATGCAGCTCACTTAGAATATGACTTGAGATCATTATCGTAATGCCTAGCTCATGGTTTAGTCGCTTGAGCAGTTCGCGCATTTCGACGACACCCATCGGATCCAACCCATTAGTTGGCTCGTCCAGAATCAGAAATTCTGGATCTCCCAGTAAGGCGATGGCAAGACCTAACCGCTGCTTCATTCCAAGTGAGAAATTTTTGGCTTTCTTCTTTCCGGCGCCCTGCAGTCCAACTTGCTCTAGCATTCTAGGAACACAATCTTTGCCGGGAATACCACGTAGAATCCGGTTTGCTTCTAAATTTTCACTCGCAGTCATATGGGGGAATAAAGCGGGGCTCTCGATAATCGAGCCGATTCGCTTACGAGCCTGGATCAGGGCTTGCTCTTCACTGGCTCCGAACAGCTCGATCGTCCCCTCAGTCGGAAAAGCAAGTCCGGTCACAATCCGGATTAATGTTGATTTTCCGGCTCCATTTTGTCCAATAAAACCATAAATAGAGCCTTTACGGATTGACAAATTGACTTTGTCCAGCGCTGTATGGCCCTTGAACTTTTTGGATAGCTGATTTGTTTTTAATACATACTCGTACATCTCGTCTTGGCCTCCTTTTCGTGATAGACCAAGTATAGAATTGAAAACATAAGAAGAGCTAAAGCCAAATCTTAAGAATGTCTTAAGGCTTGAGCCGATAACCTATGCCCCATACCGTCTCGATAAATTCGCTTCCTGGTGCGGCCTTGGTTAGCTTGCTGCGCAAATTGCTCATATGGACATTGACCGTATTATCGTCCCCGTAATATGGCTCGTGCCAGACTCTTTCATACAAATTCGCTTTCGTAAACACCTTTTTGGGGGCTGACAAAAGTAACGTGAGAATTTCAAACTCTAGAGCTGTGAGCGTCAGTTCCACACCATTTGCCGTAATCGACATCGCCTCTCGATGAAGTACAAGACCCTGATGCTGGAGCACGTTAGGCAAAGCCGATTGCGTAATCCGCGAATACAAACGCAGATGAGAATCGATCCGTGCAGAGACTTCCTCAACGTCGAAGGGTTTCGTAATGAAATCATCCGCCCCCGCCCGCAGGGCAGACACCTTGGTCTGGGGCTCACCCTTGGCAGAAATGATAATTACCGACATATCATCCCGCCCGGCAATCTTCTCAAGTAGTTCCTCACCCGACATGCCTGGCAGCATCAGATCCAGTAGCAGCATGCTCCATTGACGTTGCTCCAGATAGAGAAGTGCCTCCGTTCCCGAGTAAGCAGGTTGGGGAATATAGCCGCTTTTCTTGATAATGTTGCACAGCAATCGGTTGATGTCGCTGTCGTCCTCAGCAACAAGAATATGTATCGGGTTATTCATTTAATCTCCTTTTTTTACCTGAAATAGGTCGTTGTTCGGATGAATGCCTATTAAATAGGATAGCAGGTTTTAGATTCTGTATCCAGATCCAGCCAATTTCTGCATTTTGGTTATTCAAATCTATATCACCGATTCTCGTGAGTTCATTTTTATATACGAAAGAGACTCTTCTATTTAAATAGAGGAGTCTCTTTGCGGTGTTAAGGTATTTAGATAAATAGATTATGACCCGACTGATCGGCTTGGCCGAGGTAATAACCAACGCCGCCGATTCCGACACCGTCAATCAGTTCTTCACGAGTGATGCCCATAAGATCCATGGACATTTGGCAGGCGACGATTTCCACACCTTGGTCGATAGCCATCTGAATCAATTCCTCCAAGGAAGAGATATTTTTGCTCTTCATTAGAGAGCGGATCATCTTCGAGCCCATGCCCATCATGTTCATATTTGAAAGCGTCAGCTTCCGGCTGCCGCGTGGCATCATGGCACCGAACATTTTACCGATGAAGTTCTTGTTAACAGGCACCTTTTCATCCTTGCGGATAATATTGAGGCCCCAGAAGGTAAAGAACATTGTGACTTTTTTGCCGCTGGATGCTGCTCCGTTGGCAATGATGAAGGAAGCGATCGCTTTATCCAAATCCCCGCTAAAAACAACCATTGTGCTTGCATTACTAGTTTGAATTACTTGTGCGCCTGCTCCGGTTGGTGCTGATGCTGAAGTCTCGATAACTCCTTTGCGCAGATAAGCTTCGATCATGCCAGTAGGCAGCTTTGTGAGCTGCAAAAGCGTATTGTTGGACATACGAGCCCAAGCCTTGATATCCTCATAAAATCCGGGATCGGAAGCAGTGACCTTCAGGACTTGCCCGTCCAAGAGCGGGTCCATGCTCATTTTAACTTGGATCAGCGGCCCTGGGCAGCACAGTCCGCAGGCATCAAGCACGGAATCAGGTGTTGTGAAAGCTGTAGCGTTAACGGTTGGTGTAACTGTGCCAGTTCCAGTTCCAGTCTCTGTCCCAGTTCCAGTTTCAGTTTCAGTCTCCGTCATTGCTCCCGTTGCTGCGATTTCTTTACTGGCTGCTGGTGTACCAACGTTTGGCGTCAAGTTATCTTTTTTTTTAGGCGTAAATTGGCTCATCTGATAGGTTTTATAACCGCCGGTCAGGTTTTTCACACGGTAACCTTTTTGCTGTAAAATCCGGGAAGCGGTGTAGCCTCTGAGTCCAACTTGGCAATACACCCAAATTTCTTTACTAGAGTCAAGCTCGCTTAGCCGACCACGCAGATCATCCACAGGGATGTTAATGGACCCTTCAATATGACCATTAGCATGTTCGATTTCCGAACGTACGTCAACTAAAATGGTATTGTTTTTGTCACGACCTTCTAAATCCTTAGGGACGAATACCGTAGTCAAACCATGCAAAATATTTTCAGCGGCAAAGCCAGCCATATTCACCGGATCTTTAGCGGAAGAATAAGGAGGGGCATAAGATAGCTCCAACTCCGTCAAATCAGTGACCGTACCTCTAAAACGAATAACTGTAGCGATATCGTCGATACGTTTGTCTACACCACTGTAACCTACAGCTTGTGCTCCTAGCACCGTACCTTTTGGATCAAAAATCAGCTTCATAGATATCGGGGTTGCCCCCGGATAATAGGTTGCGTGTGAGCTTGGATGTATATAAATCACGTGATACGGCAGACCCAAACGTTGTAATGTTTTTTCATTATTACCTGTAGAAGCACCTGTGACTCCAAAAACCTTTATAATAGAAGTCCCTTGTGATCCTTTGTAAGTTGTGCCGAGACCACTGACGTTGTCCGCAGCAATCCGCCCTTGCTTATTGGCAGGACCAGCTAGTGGAATGGCGGTTTTTGTTCCGTTTACGAAATCAACCACCTCAACCGCGTCACCTACAGCGAACACTTGATCCAGATTGGTCTCCATCCGCTCATTGACTAAAATATGACCGCGGGGACCGAATTCTAAGCCACTGTCCTTCAGAAAAGAGGTATCCGGAGAAACGCCGATAGCCAGCAGAACCATATCACTTTGCAGTACAGTGCCACTTGCTAATTGCACATGTATTTGTTCTCCCACCTCAGCAAACCCTTTGACCATATCGGAAAAAATAAGATTAACGCCATGCTCGTCGAGTTCTTTTGCCAAAATAGAAGACATTTCAGTATCGAATGGAGCTAATATTTGTGGTCCTGCTTCAATTAAGGAAACTTCCAGACCAGCTTCTCTAAGGTTCTCAGCCATTTCCACACCGATAAATCCACCACCGATCACCACGGCCGAACGTGTGCCTTCCGCAGCGACTATAGCTTTGACTTTGTCAGTGTCGGGAATGTTACGCAACATGTGTATTTGGGAACTCTCGATACCGGGCAGATTCGGACGAATCGGTTTAGCACCTGGCGATAAAATAAGCGCATCATAGCTCTCTTCATAGGAGCCTTTTTCTATGCTTTCTACTCGCACTTTTTTGTTCACAGGGTCGATAGCCACGACTTCACTTTGAATCCGAACATCGATGTTAAAACGTTTATGCATCGCCTCCGGTGTCTGCACCAGCAGCTTGGAGCGGTCCTGAATGGACCCGCCGATATAATAAGGAAGTCCACAATTGGCAAAAGAAATGTACGGATCACGCTCAAACATTACAATATGGGCATCTTCATCTAATCTCCGAAGTCGGGCTGCTGCTGACGCGCCTCCTGCAACACCGCCAACAATTAATACTTTTTTACTCATGATGACTTATTCCTCCCCTAAAAATAACTGAATCAGATGTTTGATTTTTTCGTCTTTAACAGAATAGTTAATCTCCAGCCCATTACGTTCGGTTTCAACGATGCCTAGTGATCTAAGCTTCTGTAAATGCTGGGACACCGTAGATTGTGGAAGATCGAGACAGTCCTGCATGAAGCTCACGTTGCAGCTGCCCTTTTCCAGAAGTCCTTTAATGATGCACAAGCGCACGGGATGAGCTATAGCCTTTAAGGTTTCGGCGGTTTGGTTATAGGCTTTGAAATTTTTGTCCATGGTAACGAACACCTCGCTTTACAATATCCTTATATCGTAATATTATGATATAGTGATATGAAAATCAAGTTATTTTTATAAAGGTGAAGGAGAGATGCTCGATGTCTTTTGAAATTTCAAAGGAAATTACCCCACAGCAAGTGGCGGAACGCTTGAAGAATGGCGAAACTCTTACCATGTTGGATATACGCGAACCCGCCGAATGGGTGGAGGGACATGTAATGGGTGCTAAACATATTCCGCTTGGACAGCTATTGATGCGCACAGATGAACTGGATTCTCATGGCGAGATAATTGTGATGTGCTTAAGTGGTGGCCGTAGTGGACTGGCTTGTGAGCTGCTGAGTGAAAAGGGGTATAACGTTGTGAACATGACGGGTGGATTAGGCGCTTGGACGGATGATTTTTTGGTGCGGGAGTAATGATATGAGCATGATGGTTCGGATCCTACTGAGTATTTTAATTGTCTTTAGTATTGTGAGGTTTTTGCGTTATGCTTGGCCTGTTCGTTCACTTACTTATATAGAAGTCCGTGAGGTTCGCGAATTAGCGGATCAATCATTGGCTATGAAAATGCTCGATGTCAGGGATGCCGTTGATTACCAGAAGGACAGTATCCGTGGTTCGATAAATATTTCGCTGGGGCGGTTACCCTATGTCTGGCAGCACTGTCTATCTCCGGGCGACTCGGTTCTAATTCTTGCAGGAAGTTACTACAAAAGAAATAAAGCCGCGCGAATTCTTTATAAGCAGGGATTTCGTAAGCTATATGCGGTAAATGGCGATTTGTTAGGGAACAAAAGAACGCTCTCCGACATTCCTGTGAAAGGTTGTTGTGAAGGATAATGGATAATGGATTTAAGGTCAATGATTTGCCGTCTCGGGTTGAAGCTGGGGATTCGAAGTCAGGGTGACGATGGAATGATCTCTTTTGATGCCTATGGGCAAGGCGCTCGGCCTGCACATTTGCTAGGTGAGGGAAGGCAGTGAAGAGGGAGCAATATGTCACTCTAGTTGAGCCGCTATATTAATGTTGCTAAGTCGCAATCCAGTCAGCCTCATCTCGAACTCAGTTTTAATTGCATTTTGTGCAGTTAAACTTCAGTAGTTTTAGGAAAAGTAACAGTTAACTGCACTTTGTACATCTAAATTTGATCATTTACGCTTAACTACCTAATGTTTCCCTTTTTAGTTGTAGAAAGTACAACTAAATGGACTTTTAGGGGGATAAGAGTTAAATAGTTGCATGAAATACAATTAAATAGAAAAAGCACAGGTCGATAGCCAGTGAATAGTGGAGAATGGGAGACGATTTCGGACAATTTCAAAAAGGTAGGACGAATAATATTATTCGAGCGGAACTTAGTCAAACCGAGATTACTTTAACTGAACCTACTATACAAAACCTACTATATTGAGCTAAATCTAGTCGTCTAACTCAAATGTAGTTTACTTAACCGAGATTGCTCTTGCTGAGTTAATTCTAACTGAACTGTACTGATCTAACTGTAACTGAACCTTGTAATGAACTAACTCTAGCTGAACTAACTATAGTGATCTAACTGTAGCTGGACTACTGTAGTGATCTAACTCAAGCTGAACTTACTTTAATGCAATATACTTTAACCAATGTGATTTTTTAATAGGTAAGCATATTTAGCTCGAGTGCTAACGTTGAATGTAGAGTGTCATTGACAGCATAAGAAGGCGAATACTATACTTCTGAGTAATAGGACGAAGCACGTCCCGCATCCATAATTGGGTGCGGGATTTTTTTATGCCAAGGAGGAGGGGGACGTTATGGGATTTACGGAAGAACATCGTAAGTGGGTGGAAGATCATATTAGTCGAAGAACGGGAGAAAGACGGGGGAGATTGGAGCGGGGACATGGGCATGGTGAGCGAATGTTTGCGGAGAAGGTCTGGTGGCCAATCATGGGTCATTTTAATGATCTTCATCCTGAATATGAAGTGTTGGATTGGCGGGGATGGCCTTATTTTGTTGATTTTGCGTGGAAGCCTGGGCAGGTTAAGTTTGCTTTTGAGGTAAAAGGTTACGGCCCACATGTGCAAAACACAGATCGGACGCGTTATCGGCAGGAATTGAATCGAGAGACTTATCTACAAATCGCGGGTTATCGGGTAGTGGCGATACCATATGATGATCTGGAAGCGAGTCCTGAGAATACTATTTTTTTGTTGAGATCATTACTGATGCCGTACCTCGCTTTAAGGACAGAAGAGAAGGAGGCGTTTAGTCGACTGGAGCGTGATATTTTGCAAATTGCGGTGCGTTCGAACGGGGGCATTCGGCCTGTTGATTTGGTGAGAGAGCTTGGCATTGATCTGCGTACAGTTAGGAAATGTATGAGGTCACTTTGTGAGAAAGGTAAGTTTAAGCCGATAGTTTCCCAGGTGAGTGGGAGGGTTTGTCGCTATGAATATGTACATTCACTTAACGATATTCAGCTGTGGTGAATAAACGGTATAAATCCCGTAGATTGGAGGCGTGCAGCGGGAATCGAGCAAATGAACGGTATAAATCCCGCAGATTGGAGGCGTGGAGCGAGAATTGAGCAAATGAACGGTATAAATCCCGCAGATTGTGGGTGGGGAGCGGGAATCGAGCAAATGTGCGGTATAAATCCCGTAGATTGGAGGCGTGGAGCGAGAAGTGAGCAAATGAACGGTATAAATCCCGTAGATTGCGGGCGTGGAGCGAGAATAGGGCAAATAAACGGTATAAATCCCGTAGATTGCGGGCGTGGAGCGAGAATAGGGCAAATGAACGGTATAAATCCCGTAGATTGGAGGCGTGGAGCGAGAAGTGAGCAAATGAACGGTATAAATCCCGTAGATTGCGGAGATGGAGCGGGAATTGGGCAAATGAACGGTATAAATCCCGTAGATTGTGGGCGTGGAGCGAGAAGTGAGCAAATGAACGGTATAAATCCCGTAGATTGGAGGTGTGGAGCGAGAATTGGGCAAATAAACGGTAGAAATCCCGTAGATTGGAGGCGTGCAGCGGGAATCGAGCAAATGAACGGTATAAATCCCGCAGATTGTGGGTGGGGAGCGGGAATCGAGCAAATGTGCGGTATAAATCCCGTAGATTGGAGGCGAATAATGAGCAAACCCATGCACTCACACCCACATCATCCCCTTAAATCTCTAATTATGACCTGATTTCTATTTAGATTGTTAAGGTGTTGCGGAGGAGGGGAATCTTCTATGATTAGATGGATAGGACGTATGGGTGTTTTTTCGAAGGATTGTCCTCGAGAATGAATGAAACCGCTATCAACAAGAGACGAAGGAGCGATTTTGATGGGAACAGATATAGCTAAATATCCATTTCAACAGATTGATTTACCTTTAAATGAGCGAGTGCAGGATCTGATCTCCAGATTAACACTTGATGAAAAAGTAAGCCTGATGCCTCAGTATCAAGCTGCCATAGAGCGTTTGGGTGTTGGGGCCTACAAGCATGGTACGGAAGCGGCGCACGGGATTTCTTGGCTTGGAAAAGCGACTTCTTTTCCTCAGCCGAGCGGACTGGCTTGTACTTGGAATCCAGAGCTGCTGAAGGAGATTGGTTCGGCCATCGGAGATGAAGCCAGAGCCTTTTACAAAAAGAATCCAACGGTTAACGGTCTGACGTTATGGGCGCCAACGGTGGATATGGAACGTGACCCGCGTTGGGGAAGAACCGAGGAAGCTTACGGCGAAGATCCAGAGTTGACCGGACGCCTCAGCACATCACTTGTGCAGGGAATCCAAGGTGATCACCCGGTCTATTTGAAAGCGGTAGCAACGCTGAAGCATTTCCTCGGCAACAATAATGAGATTGAACGCGGGAACTGCTCCGCGAGCATCGATCCGAGAAATATGCGGGAGTATTATCTGGAAGCGTTTAAGCCTGCTTTTCAAGAAGGTGGCGCACAGTCCATGATGACCGCTTATAACTCGGTGAATGGCGTGCCTGTTATTCTTCATCCGGCAGTAATGGATGTGGTTAAAGGCGAATGGGAAATGGATGGCTTTATCGTAAGCGATGCCGGCGATCTTTTTGGGATTGTGAAGGATCACAAGTATTATGAATCTTTTGCACAATCGATGGCTGAATCTATCAAAAATGGAATTGACAGCGTAACAGAAGAAACCGCAGAGACAATCAAGGTTCTTCACGAAGCACTAGACCAAGGCCTCTTAGCAGAGGAAGATTTGGATCGTGCGCTTGCCAACACTTTCAGAGTTCGTTTCCGTCTGGGAGAGTTCGATCCGGCTGAAGGGAACCCATACGCAGCAATCGACGATTCCGTAATACTTAGCAAAAAACATACCGCACTCTCCTTGGAAGCTGCGAAACAATCTATAGTATTGTTGAAGAATGACCAAGGCACATTGCCATTGAACAAAAGCAGTCTGAGCAAATTGGCGATTATTGGTCCGCTTGGTGATGAAGCCTTTAGAGACTGGTATTCTGGCACTTTACCTTATGGAGTGACTCCGCTGCAGGGGGTTAGCAAAAAGCTGCCTGGTAAACACGTTACTTTTGAGAGTGGCGCAGATCAGATCATTCTTACTTCAGCCGCAAACGGCCAAGCCATTGGAATCACAGGGGAGGACGGAAGACTGGCTGTACAACATGACATAGCAGAGCACGGAGAATTGTTCCATCATACAGCTTGGGGCTGGACTAGCAATACTCTGAAGGCGACAAGTCGCGGTCAGTATGTAACTTTAAGCGAAGCAGAGACTCTCACAGCATCTGCTGATGAAATTTACGGCTGGTTTGTAAAAGAATCGATTAACATCGTTCCGGAAGGCGAAGATACGGTATCTTTGCGGACCTGGAATGATAAAATGATCTCGGTGAATCCGGAAAATGGAACGCTGCAAGTGGCAGATCAGGATGCCAATGCGCAAGCAGGTCTTTTTAAAAAGAACATCGTAACTAACGGCATAGAGGCTGCAGTAGAAGCTGCCAAGGCGGCTGAAATCGCTGTGGTTTTTGTGGGCAACCATCCACTCCTTAACGGAAAAGAAGAAATCGACAGACCGGATATTGTGCTTCCAGAGGAGCAAGAGCGACTGGTCAAGGCTGTCTATGCAGCGAACCCGAATACAGTTGTAGTCATTGTCGGCAGTTACCCGATAACTTCCACTTGGATTGACGAGAACATCCCGGCTGTATTGTATACCTCCCACAGTGGACAAGAGCTGGGCAATGCGGTGGCAGAAGTTCTTTTCGGCGATTACAGTCCTTCCGGCAAGCTGAACATGACTTGGTTCCGTTCTGTAGAACAGCTGCCTGAGCTGATGGATTATGATATTATCAAAGGCAAAAGAACATATATGTACTTTGACGGAGAGCCACTGTATGCGTTTGGACACGGCTTAAGTTATGCCCAAATTTCCTACAGCAACCTAAGCCTAAGCGCTAAGGAGCTGCAAGCGAATGAGACGCTGAAAATTTCTGTTCAAGTAGAGAATACAGGCGTTGTTGATGGGGACGAAGTGGTGCAGCTTTATGTGCAAGCTCTGAATTCCCGGGTCAAACGTCCGATTAAACAGTTGAAGGGTTTTGAAAAAGTAAACCTAACCGCAGGTCAATCGCAAACCCTAGAGTTTACGTTACCGGTTGCCGAGCTGGCATTCTGGGATGTTACCCGTGAGCAATATTGCGTGGAAAATGGAGAGTATATGGTTCTGATCGGCCGTTCATCTGCTGACATCCAATTATCCGCTCACCTATCAGTTCAAGGGGACGTTATTCCGTCGCGTAATCTGTATATCAATACCAAAGCAGAGAATTACGATGACTACGAAGGCGTATATCTGGACGAGTGCAAAGCAGGCGGTGCTTCCATACATCCGGTAAAAGATGGCGCTTGGATCGCTTTTAAAGATGTATTGTTCGAGCAAGGGGCAGGAGCTTTTGAAGCCTTGGTATCCTCTGCAAAAGGTGGCACCCTTGAGATCAGAACGGGCAGCCCAGCAGGGAAGCTGGTTGGATCTGTGACTGTACCGTCGGGTGGCGTGTTGCAGCAGTGGAACACACTTACTGGTGAAGTGTCCGTGGAATCTGAAACTACCGATGTTTATCTCATCTTTAATGGTGAGGTACTGCTTAGCCGTTTTCAATTTAATCAATAAGATAAGCTAGAACGCTCCATCCGCTCCGTGCCGAAAAGTTATTAAGCCAAACTCAAGCTAAAATTCTCAGTATCATAAATGAGCATTAAAAAAAAAGGGCATTCCTGAAGGATCAGGAATGTCCTTTTCTTTTCGTTTCTTTTCATCTAATCACAACCGCCCCCGCCAGCATCTCCACCACCGAAGTCTCCACCGCCACTATGTCCGCCGTCTCCACCCCAGCTATGCCCCCCGCTGTCAGGTCCAGAATGGTGATGCGAGTGATCTCCGTGGTGATTATGGTGGTGGTTAGAATGATTAGAGTGGTTAGAGTGGTTTGGATCCAGCAGATCCGGATGACTGGCAGCCATAAAAGACATGTTGGCGGCATCATGTTGCCTATTTCTATCAAAGGTACTTTTGTTTGAGCTCGAGCCATTACGTATTACGGCTTGTATAATAATAAATACAGCAACACCTACAAATAGTATCCCAAAAACCATAACGAACCGCTCCCTTCAACTCCAAAAATTAGTTACTAGCTGCTTTCGTCAAAAACTCAAGATTTCTGTAAAAAATACTCCCATAATTCCAGCCCAGATAAGGCTCGGGAATTTCTATATGGTTCACATTCACATTCATGTCTTCGCGTATCAATGATTCGCTAATATGGATTATATCATTTATATACCGTTTTATTTGCTGTAGATAATGTTTTTGAGTAACGGGCCCATGACCGGGAACAATTATGTTCACATCTAAGCGCTCGACATAAGTAAGTGCCTCCAACCAGGATAAGGGATTACCGTCTACTACTAATGGATGATTATCAACTGCGACAATATCTCCAACAAAAGCTAAAGAATCGGATGGAGAAAATAGAATAGAATCGCATTCCGTATGGGCAGTACCCACCGATAGGAGTTCAACGGTCCTTGCCGAGCCATGTATAGTCATTTTGCGGTCATAAGTTAGTTGGGGAAGGGTTACTTCAAGCGTTAGTATAGACTCTTTGATTTCTTGTAAATAACCTATTTGCGAAAGGAGCTCTCGTTGTTTGGAATCGTTCAGTTTGAGCTCGAGAGATGTATTAAGCTTCGTAAGATCTTCTTCAAGATTAGGAAGCAGTTTCTTCATTCGGGCAAGCCAGTCTGGTTGAGTTTTTATCATGAGCTCTCTAGTTCTACTGGAGGATATGATTACTTCATCCGAGAAGAATTGGTTCCCTCTAACGTGGTCTCCATGCCAATGGCTGTTGACGATGTATCTGATAGGTTTATTAAAATAATACAGAGCGGCATCCCTAAGATCTTTGCCAGCTTGTGGAGTGTTGAATGTATCAAAGATTAATGTGTAATCACCCATATCTATCAAACCGGCATTACTCATGGCTCCGCCTTGCTCCTTCGCTTCAAGGCAATAAATGCCTTCCACTAGAGGGACGCAGTTAAAATGTCTGGAAAGAAATATGAATTAACCTCTTTTCCTAGATAATCGAATGAAATTTATATCTATTTTATAATTTTATGGAATTTTATACTATGATTTAATTACGCTCGGAATAGAAAAGGTTGCTTTTATACGCCCGATTTGCTACCATACGATGTAACTTAATCATTTATTTGTTTTCTAGGGTTCCGCAGCGGGTGCACAGCTGGTCTGGTCCGAGGGAAAACGCACGAACATTAAGTTTGTGTCTACACGGAGGGATAAAAGCCCGGGAGGTATCGCCATTTGGCGATGACCTTCCGGGCTTATTTGTTTGTCCGTGGGCAATCATAAGTTATGGAGAATTGAAGGAGGGCTTGAAATGAAAAAGAATTCAGAGTGGCTGAAGGTAGTTGGCGCTGCGATTTTCGAAGTCATGTGGGTCATAGGTTTAAAGCATGCTTCAAGCGTGTGGGAGTGGCTGATCACAGTTGTAGCCATAATCATAAGTTTCTATGTCATTATTTCAGCAAGCAGTAAATTACCGGTGGGTACCGTATATTCTGTATTTGTTGGGCTGGGGACAGCAGGTACAGTCATTGCGGACATGGTTTTATTCGGTGAACCCTTCAAGCTAATGAAGCTGGTACTGGTGGTTATTTTGCTGGCAGGAGTTATAGGTCTGAAAATGGTAACTAACGAAACCAAAGATATCAAAGAAACTGAAATAAAGGGGGAGTCTTAAATGGCATGGGCATTTTTGGTTGTTGCTGGATTGTTTGAAATGTTCGGAGTGGCTATGATCAACAGGTTGAATAAATACCGGAATCTGCAGTCGTTTTTGCTGCTCTTCCTTGGTTTTGGAGGAAGTTTTCTTTTTCTATCATTTGCAATGAAAAGTTTGCCTATGGGCACAGCTTATGCGGTATGGACGGGGATCGGTGCATCCGGTGGAGCAATTTTGGGGATGCTTTTATATGGGGAGGCCAAAGACTGGCGGCGGGTTATCTGTATTTTTATGATACTGGGAGCCGCAGTGGGGCTGAAGTTGATAGCGTAGTTAGCAATCAATTTGTTACTTTTTCTCTCCTAAAGGAAAGATAAGTTATAAATTAGACACGATTCAGATGTTTCGAAAGGGTCATAAAGGTCGTATAAAGTAAGTATACAATTTATCGGTAAGGAGATTTTTACAATGACTAAGGATTCAATCGAGCATTTGGCTGAAATTGTGAAAGTGAACCGAGCTAACCGCATGCTGCTTCCAGACGGTACCTCTGTGCCTAGAATAGGACAGGGAACTTGGAATATGGGTGATGATGCTTCCCGTAGAGAGGAAGAAATTGCTGCTCTTAGATTAGGCGTGGAATTAGGCATGGATTTGATAGATACGGCGGAGATGTATGGGGAAGGAAACTCAGAGCTTTTAGTAGGTGACGCTATTAAAGGAATTCGGGATGACGTTTTTCTGGTATCCAAAGTATACCCACATAATGCCGGCAACGAGAATCTTATTCGCAGCTGTGAAGAAAGCTTGCAACGACTGAATACGGATCATCTGGATCTCTATTTACTGCACTGGCGGGGAGATATTCCGCTTGAAGTGACTGTGGAAGGCATGGAGAAACTGGTCTCTCAAGGTAAAATAGCAAGATGGGGAGTATCGAACCTTGATGTTGACGATATGAAAGAGCTGCTTAGTATAGCTGGGGGAACTCACTGTGCTATGAATCAGGTGCTGTATCATTTAGGGTCGAGAGGCATCGAAGCTGAATTGCTGCCATGGCAGAAAAGTCACCGCATGCCCGTAATGGCGTACTCTCCGCTTGCACAAGCAGGCGCGCTCCGCAAAGGGGTTATCGAGAGTGAGGCAGTTCAGGAAATCGCCCGTGTTCATAACGCAACACCACTACAAATTATGTTAGCTTGGACGATCCGCGAGGAGGACATCATTACGATTCCAAAAGCTTCTTCACGTGAGCATGTAATTGAGAATGCTGCTGCAGGTTTAATTACGCTGAGTGAAGAAGAAAGATGGAAGCTGGATGAGGCTTTCCCGATACCTTCGTGGAAAGTGCCGCTGGATATGAGTTGATATAGCTGTCAAAGAGCTCGCCGTTGAGGCGGGCTTTTTTATATGAAAAGAGATAAGGGGGAGTCTCTATAGGACACAGATGATCTTAAACGCAGAATTATGCCACTTTTGGGGGAATATCGGACACCATAGTCGCTATTAGCATGAATGACACCAATTATGAGCCCATTTCTCTGGAATAGTGTCACTGGAGTCCGGAAACTTACTCAAAAGGCACTAAATTAGCAAATAGCGTCATCTGAGTCCGAAGCAATATGGGGAGCGTAAACAATAAACAACGTGTCGCCGTAAGCAAGCAACGTGGGGCCGTAAGCAAGCAACGTTGGGAGCGTAAACAATAAACAACGTGGGTTCGTAAGCATCATGGGTCCGTCGTAGTACCAATGGCGGGATCAGCGGGCAACGGGGTTCATAAGCACAATTGTTTTTTAGAAGTAATATCGGGGTTTGTAAACACCACTGGGGCGCAAGTGACACAGGTCCGTAAGCCCCGACCCAAAAAAGAGCAGCAATCCTTCAAAAAGGATCGCTGCTCTTTTAAAAATAAGAACTTAGCTGTTCTCAATAATCGTTTGCAGTGTAGTGCGGTCGAGGCCTTCTACCAGTTTAACTAACAGCTCTTTAGCAGCTTCGTAGTCATCGCTATGAATAACTGATGAAGCAGTATGAATGTAGCGGGAGCATATTCCGATGACTGCGGAAGGAACGCCGATGCCACTTACATGAACCTGACCTGCATCTGTCCCACCTTGGGAGACAAAATACTGGTATTTGATCTTGTGAGTATCCGCTGTGTCTTGTACATATTCGATTAAGCCGCGATGTGTAACCATCGTAGGATCATAAATGCGCAGTAGAGCGCCTTTACCCAAATGGCCAAAGGCTTGGCTATCCCCGGTCATATCGGCAGCAGCGCTCGCATCCAAGCCGAAGAAAATGTCTGGGGACAGAAGATTAGCGGCTGTACGTGCTCCACGAAGTCCGACTTCCTCTTGTACAGTAGCACCAGCATAAACAGTATTAGGCAGCTTTTTGCCGTGTAATGACTTAACCAGCTCAATGGCGAGACCTACACCGTAACGGTTATCCCACGCTTTAGCCATGATTTTTTTAGGGTTGGCAAGCGGGGTGAACGGACAGATCGGCAGTACTTGTTGACCTGGTCTGACGCCAAAGCTTTCCGCCTCTTCACGGCTGTCTGCACCGATATCAATATACATTTTGCTAATTTCGCCCGTCTTGCCGCGTTCTTCTGCGCTTAGTAGGTGGATAGGCGTGCTGCCAACAACACCGGTCAATGTGCCTTTTGGTGTAATGATTTGGAGACGCTGGGAAGCAACAGCAGAAGCAAGCCATCCGCCTAGCGGTTGAAAACGAATCATCCCGGTGTTAGTAATTCCGGTGACCATAAAGCCCACTTCGTCAAAATGTCCAGCGACCATAATTTTTGGCCCGTTTTCCTCACCGCGCAATACGCCGAACAGACTTCCGAGACGATCCTGCACGAACTCTTCGGTATAAGGTGTCATAGCATCCTTGACGTAAGCGCGGAGTTCGCGCTCAAAGCCCGGGGCTGCAGGGAATTCGGTAAGTGTTTTGAATAGATCCAATGTTTCTTGATTCATTTGAAATCACTCCTTTATTAAAATATAAGGACGTATAAGCTTTGCGTTATACATCATCCTTATAGTTCTACGAGAAACGGTTGCCATCCAAAATGGACGACAACGTTATTTCTTCCTGCCACTTAGTATGAACATTGTGAGCTCACTTGTCCATGCTAAAGAGACAAATGAACACCCGGTGAATGCTCCGCGAATACAATGCAATAGGGGCTCTGGTGGCAGGAGCTTTAGAAAGGATGCGAAGGAAATGAGGGTAGCAGGTAGTGTACCCAAAAGAAGGGTGCAGGGAGGATACTCCAAAAGAAACCTAAAGGTTAGCGGAGCGCGCAGACGTTACTGGCGCCACAACTCTCTGGAAAAGGAAGCAGTGCTTATTCTTGTGCTGTTCTTGCTGCTGATAGTTGTGTTACTGTATTTTTCCTGAATTGGAGGGACATAACGAAGCGGGGTATGGCAAACAATAAGGAAAACTTCTAAGCGAAGAAACAACTTGAGGGGCTCAAAGTGAGTACTACTATGATGCTTGTCAGCCCCCTTCGCCTAACTTTCAGGAGGTGCCCTCAATGCCGGCGAAAACGAAAAAATCGGGTGTCAAGCTGAAGCTTGATACCCTGACCCCGCAAGATTACGAGAAATTGTCCAAGCCCTTTGTACCCGCTAGGCCCGTATTCAAAAACTGTGTGCGAGCATTTCTTGCTGGCGGCCTAATCTGTGTAATTGGACAAGGGATTCAGGAGGCTTATATGGCAATATTCGATATGACCTCCAAAGAAGCCGCAAGTCCAACTGTAGCGACGATGATTTTACTTTCTGTAATCCTGACCAGCTTTGGCGTGTATGACAAACTGGCGCAATGGGCCGGTGCAGGAACTGCGGTTCCGGTTACTGGTTTTGCGAACAGTATGTGCTCAGCAGCTCTTGAACATCGTGCGGAAGGACTTGTGCTGGGTGTGGGCGGCAATATGTTCAAGCTGGCGGGTTCAGTCATCGTATTTGGTGCCGTTGCTGCTTTCATAATTGGTATCGTCTATCTCTTTTTAGGCGTTGGCGGAGGTGCACATACATGAAACAGTTTGGCAGTCAGACTTGGGAGTTCACGAGCCGTCCCGTTATTTTAGGCTCTTCCGCTGTAGTGGGTCCTGAAGAGGGAGAGGGTCCATTAACGTCAGATTTTGATTTTATATTTGATTCCTTGGAAATGGGTGAAAAAACATGGGAAAAGGCTGAGCGGGCTCTTTTCGAAAAAGCCTCCCTATTGGCACTGATTAATGCAAACCTGGATAAGGAGAAGCTGGAGTTTTTTGTTGGCGGAGATTTGATGAACCAGATTATCAGCAGCTCCTTCGCGGCAAGAAAATTAGGTGTGCCTTATCTTGGAGTTTTTGGTGCTTGCTCCACTTCTATGGAGAGCCTTGCAATTGCCTCTATGATCGTTGATTCCGGAGGCAGCAAATACGTGCTCGCGGGAACATCCAGCCATAACTGTACGGTGGAGAAGCAATTTCGTTATCCTACCGAATACGGTTCACAGAAGCCGCCAACGGCGCAATATACGGTCACAGGCTCGGGCTGTGCTGTAGTAGGTCAGAATGATGGGACTGGCAACAATCCGGTAGTGGTCTCGGCTACCCTTGGACGAATAATGGATCTCGGTTTGACAGATCCTTTTAATATGGGAACAGCGATGGCACCGGCGGCGGCGGATACGATCACTGCGCATTTTCGGGATACCGGACTATCCCCCGGGCATTATGACTTAATTGTTACAGGTGATCTTGCATCTGTAGGCTTGCCCATTGCGAAAACCTTATTAGCTAAAGAAGGAATTCCAATGGAGCAAACAACCTTTGATGATTGTGGTTTGCTTATCTACAATTTGGAGAAACAGAAGTATGTGATCGCCGGAGGAAGTGGTTGCGGGTGTTCCGCGGTAGTGACTTATGGTCATATACTCAAGCGTATTAAAAAAGGTGAACTAAAACGGGTGCTGATTGTGGCAACTGGAGCCTTATTATCCCCATTGTCATACCAGCAGGGAGAGAGCATTCCGTGTGTGGCTCATGCTGTTGCTATAGAAAGTGGAGGTGGAGTTTAATGATGATTTACTTATGGGCTTTTCTGATCGGAGGAGCCATTTGCGTTATAGGCCAGCTGATGTTTGATGTATTGAAGCTGACACCTGCACATACGATGAGTACATTAGTTGTAGCCGGAGCGATTGCTGATGCTTTTGGCATCTATGATCCACTTGTGAAATTTGCGGGTGCGGGCGCAACCATTCCAATCACAAGCTTCGGTAACTCTTTGGTCCATGGAGCATTGACAGAGCTGGAAAGGGATGGCTGGATCGGTGTAGTTACAGGGATTTTTGATATCACGAGCGCAGGGATTTCGTCAGCGATTGTGTTCTCTTTCCTGGCTGCATTGGTTGTTCGGCCTAAAGGATAATGGGATTTTAGCGCTTTAGATTAGAACCTGCGGGACATTTTGTCCTGCGGGTTTTTGGTTTGTTTACACTTCGTAAGCTTCAACAATGTACTTTGGGTCCCCTAATCATGTAAAATATAAATATTACTGCTTATTCTGACCTAGGAGGATCATATATGCCCGTTCGTCAAGAATCAATGCACATCATGAATGCTGTCCGTAATAATCTAGAATCCTGCATACTTGGAAAATCATTTGAAATACAATTGCTGCTAACAGCGCTGCTTGCCGGTGGTCATGTTCTGATCGAGGATGTACCGGGAACAGGAAAGACCCAGCTTATTCGCGCACTTTCCAGATCAATGTCCGGAGAGTATCGCCGGATACAATGTAATCCGGATATTCTTCCGAGTGATATTACCGGTGTATCTGTGTATCATCCGAGAGATGAGATGTTTCATTTCCGCCCAGGTCCAGTGATGACGAATATCCTGCTGGCCGATGAAATTAACCGAGCCACCACAAAGACACAATCCGCCCTTCTGGAAGTGATGGAGGAACGAAATGTAACCGTAGATGGGGAGACCTATCCGCTGCCGCATCCATTTATGTTGTGCGCCACCCAGAATCCGATAGATTTTGAGGGAACCTACACGCTGCCGGAAGCTCAGTTGGATCGGTTTATGCTAAGAATTAGTCTTGGTTATCCTGATGCAGCAACCGAAAAAAATCTATTGCTGAGCCATCAAGAAGGTCAACCGGTGGACAGGCTTACGGCTGTCACTAGTATGGAGCAGATCGCTAGTATTCAGGAGGAAATTCGTGAGATTTATATGAGTGATCCTGTACTGAATTACTTGTTAGATATTGTGCGCCAGACAAGAGAGCATCCGCTTGTATTGCTCGGTGCAAGTCCACGAGCTTCGTTATCGTTTATGCTGGCTTGTAAAGCTTATGCTTTCTTACAGGGAAGAGATTATGTGCTTCCAGATGACGTAAAGGTGCTTACTCCATTTGCCTTGGGTCATCGTATATTGCTGCGTCCAGAGTCGCGCCTAGATAATGTTAGCGTAGATTCACTGCTTCAAAAGCTTCTGCAGAGCATTCAAGTGCCTGTTACGATGAGGCAATAATATGAGACGTTATTTGTCTACGGTGGCAGCTCGCATTCAGCCTACTAAGTTCGCCAGCATCCTTGTAATTTGGAGTATTACTCTCTTATATGTACTATTTCAGGGCGGTAAAACTGCATTTATGTTGTTTATTATGGTCTCTGTACTTATTGCATATCTGATTGCTGGAGGTTTGGGAGGCGTTCGGCGGGCTAAGGGTGTTCGCAGTTTTTATGCCGAACAGGATAAGGGAGATTTGCTCTCTGCCGGTGGGTATCTTCGTGTAGGTCTGAAGGTCACAATCCCGGGGATTTTGCCTTTACCTTATGTAGTTGTTAGGGAAGTTCTGAAACGGCATAATGGCGAATCCTGGGTATTTGAGGAAAGCCTGATTCCCAGCCTCAGAGGACTTGGGGAACTGCGGTTTCAGACACCAGTTCTCGAACGGGGCACTTATACATTTTCAGATACGGATATCATCAGCCAAGATATTTTTGGCCTTATTGAGCATAAAGGTACTTTTCTGGCTGAAGGCCAGTTTCAGGTGTTGCCTCGTGCAATCTATGTTCCGCGGTGGCAGTTATATGAAAGAAAATCCCGTCTTTCTGGGCCACAGACCTCTGTTGTTCAATCACGACGTGAGACTACCCAAATTAACGGTGTACGCGACTACGTATATGGCGACCGCCTAACACGCATTCATTGGAATGCAACGGCAAAGACAGGCTCGTGGAAGTCCAAAGAGTTCGAGCATGAGTCGATTCCCAAGACCATTCTAGTTCTGGACGGCTCTGCTTCTGCTTATACGAATTCGAATCAATTTGAACTCGCAGTCTCCGTCGCAGCCTCACTACTTGGATTCGGCATTCGAGAGCGAATTGGGATCGGTCTTTGCTGTTTGGATAAGACCACGAAGGTATTTGCACCTGTTGAAGGTGCTGCTGAGCGTCAGAAAATGATTCAATATTTGATCGATCTTAACGCCGAAGGGCACGGTCCACTCATATCCCGTTTGGAAAAAAGTTACCGTATGTTCCCTAAAGGCTCATACTTCGTGCTAATTAGTCCTCAACGTGGTCAGCCTGTACTGGATGCACTACGTTGGGCTGACAGCAGAGGGATGACTCCGTCGCACATTCATATAGGGAATTTATCAGAAACGAATAGCAGCACAGATTGGACAGACGTTCTAAGATCACGGGGGATTACAGGCTACAGCATTAGCTCACTGCAAGAGCTTCCCATAGTATTAGGAGGGGAAGTCTGATATGAGAAACTGGTGGAATCAGATGAAATTCTCCTGGCACCGTTCTTTGGGTCTATTGTGGCTTTTGATTATAGCCCACCAGTGGGTCTCTTATACGGAACCTATCTGGTTAAGACAGACAACTGCTGTTGTGTGGGCTGCATTAATAACGATCACTGTTATTGAAATCATAATTCCTGTAAAAGTTCAGATAAGGCTCTTTATTGAAGCGGCAGCTATTATTTATATCGTTTATCGGATACTTATCAATTATGGTATATACGTTGCTGATCCTTGGGCAACAACCCTCCCGGACAGACTGCAGGATATTGCAGTTCATATGGTGCCCTATATCTGGTTTGCTCTCGGAGCCTCAGCCCTGCTGCTGTTGTCGTCTTGGTGGGCATCCTCAAAAAGACGTATTTTATGGTTTATAGGAATGAACATAGTGGCCTTGGCTGCCTTGGATTCCTTTACATCTATTGTTTTGTGGCAGGAAGTAGCCTGGACGGTATTTGCGGGGATGGGCTGGCTGGTCAGCCAGCATCTGAGAAGCTTCCAGCTTCAATATCCGCGTGGTTGGGTGCATCTGCTGAAATATCCCACGAAAATAGTCATTAATATTGCCATCGTCTTCTCTTTGGTCATCCTAATTGGAGTGAATATGCCTGGGGTAAGGCCTACCCTAACCGATCCTTATACCGCTTGGCAAGAATGGAATGGGATTGGGAAGTCTTCTGGGAAGGGCACAGTTGGGACCACGAAATCTGAGATGGGTTCTGTCTCCCCTACTAACAATACTTCGTCAGGCTACAGTCTGAATGATGATCAACTAGGTGGCGGCTTTACCTTCGATTATACACCGGTGATGACAGTAGTTTCTGATTTGCGTATTTATATGCGGGGAGAAACGCGCAGATTATATTCCGGAAGAGGTTGGGTCGATAGAGACCGGTTAAATCGGGGACCTCTAGAAGCGGTGGATGTAGGTGAAGCTTTAGAGAGCAGTGTGGGTTCTAAAGTAAATACACGAACACTGAAACAAACAGTAACCGTGCTTAATAATAATGAATTTCCCGTACTATTTGGCACTTATTCAGTATCTTCGGTGGATTCTTTAAATGGGGAAAAAGCTGGAGATGGACTCTCCTGGAGAAGCCGAGACAGCGAGCTGATCTGGGATGTGGATGGGAAAAAACTCGCTTATCCGTCTACTTTTGAGGTGACGTCTGAGGTTCCTGTAATTCCTGTTCAAGAATTGACAACAAAGACGTATGAGGAGCTATATAAAGGGAACGATTTGGAGAAAATGTTTCTTCAACTGCCTAACGATTTTCCTAAAAGAGTCAGGGAGCTGGCTGAGGAAATCACGGCTGAAGGAAAAACGCCGTATGAAAAAACAGCGCTTTTGCAACAATACTTACAACAAACCTTTCCATATACCAATAATCCAGATATATCACGTGTCACAAGCAACGATTTTGTAGAAGGGTTTTTGTTTGAGTTAAAGGAAGGTTACTGTGATTATTATTCTACGGCACTGGTTACTATGGCGCGCTCTCTGAACATCCCTGCACGGTGGGTTAAGGGGTACGCACCTGGGGAACAGCCGGAAATCCCAATGAATCCGGCACAACAGCAATCAGGCACAGTGAATAATAACTATACAATTACCAATGCGGATTCCCACTCTTGGGCTGAGGTTTATTTTGGTGATTATGGTTGGATTCCAGTTGAAGCTACACCTGGATTTAATATTCCGCTTTTAACTCAGAGTGAGCAAACCCCTGAAGTCGAACCAGAAGATCAAAAAGAGCAGGCAGAACCTACACCAGCGCCTGTGAATAACGCACAAGAAGATCAAGGGTTTCATGTAGGTCTATGGGTTGTTGTGGCAGCTGTAGTGGTGTTGCTGTCCTGGGCGATTTTTATAGTTTGGCATAGACGCTTTAAGCTTCGCTTCTTCATGCAGCAGCTGCGCAATGGCCGGCCTTTAACGCCAGATCAGAAAGTAGTGGCGGAAACTGAGCGTTGGGTAAGGTATTTGCATCGCAAGGGAATGCTAAAAGAAGAACACGAAACTTTACGTGAAGCCGTAGATCGCTGGAGTGGAGAACGGCCGGCAGTGGCTGATCATCTACACTCGCTACTAACAATGTTCGAAAAGGCGAAATATAGCCCTGAGGTTATTGAAGACAAAGACTGGCAGAGCGTGTATACTGAAGCTTTGTGGGTGCGGAGAAAAATGAGATCCAAGAAATAACACTTTGCGTGAAAGTATAGCTACAGATTTATTTGCGATGCGCAAGGAGTATGTTATAGTTTTTTGTATGAAATCGAGGTGAACGTATTGTTTGAAATGTTAGTTCCCAAACTCCGGGTGAATACGGTATTCGATATTGCTCTGGACGAGCTGTATAGACAGGGATATCGCGGAATCATCACGGATCTGGATAACACACTGGTCGGTGCCAAAGCGCCTGTGGCTACTCCGGAGCTGTTGTTATGGTTCGAAAAGGTGAAGGAACTGGGCTTTAAGCTCATCATCGTATCTAACAATAACATGGAACGGGTGTCCCGCTTTGCAACACCGCTTAATATTGAATTTGTGCACCAAGCTCGTAAACCGAGTAATGCTCCTTTTCTCAAAGCGATGAAGCAGATGGAGCTGCCCCCTGAACAAACGATTGTGGTGGGAGACCAAATGCTTACTGATGTATACGGCGGCAATCGCCTTGGCCTGTATACTGTTTTGGTACTGCCAATCTCCGTCAAGGACGAGGGGTTCGGCACAAGGTTTAATCGCCGGGTAGAGCGGGTTGCTCTGACACGGCTTCGCAAAAAAGGATTGTGGCACGAGGAGGATAAATAGTAATGAACGAACAAAGCGAAACACAGCGTCCTGAGAAGTGCAGCGGTTGCGGCATCAAGCTTCAGACGGAGCATAAGGATCAACCAGGATATCTTCCGGAGGTTGCACTTGAACGGGACCCGGTGATTTGCCAACGCTGTTTCCGGATTAAAAATTATAATGAGGCTTCATCTGTTTCGGTGAATCAGGATGAATTTCTTCGCCTGCTGAGTGGAGTAGGAGAGAAGAATGCGCTTGTTATTCATATTGTCGATATCTTCGATTTCGAAGGCAGTCTGATTTCCGGCCTGCAGCGGTTTGTTGGCAATAACCCTGTTATTCTTGCAGTGAATAAATGTGACTTGCTGCCGAAGGTTACAAACTGGAACAAGTTGCGTAACTGGATGCAGCAGCGCTGTAAAGAGGAAGGCTTGCGGACGGCTGAAATCGTACTTTGCAGTGCGAAACGCAATCAAGGTTTTGACCGTTTGCTGGAAGCCGTAACGGAGTTGCGCGGTCAACGCGACGTATATGTAGTAGGTGCTACCAATGTGGGCAAATCCACACTTATTAATCGTCTGATTTCGGACTATAGCGATTTAGAGCAGGAGTTAACGACTTCACGTTACCCTGGCACAACACTCGATACGGTCAAAATTCCACTGGATGACGGCCACTACATTATAGATACTCCAGGGATTGTGTATCCTTGGCGTTATAGTGAATTAGTTGAGCGTCAGGATCTGGATGCAGTTATGCCTGCCAATCCTTTGAAGCCGACAGTCTATCAGTTGAACGAAGGACAGACTCTTTTCTTCGGTGGATTGGGACGTTTTGATTTCGTACAAGGCCCGCATCAATCCTTCACTTGCTTTATTAGTGGTACTTTAAAAATCCATCGCACGAAGCTGGAACGCGCAGATTCCCTCTATCAGGATCATCGCGGTGAAATGCTGTCTCCACCGGGAAGTGACCGGATGGACAAGCTGCCACCTTGGCAGCGGCATGAGTTCCGGATTAACCGGGGCAGCAGAGCCGATCTGTATATTTCGGGTCTGGGCTGGATTAAGGTTAATGGAACTGAAGGTGCAGTTGTGGCCATTCATGTTCCGCGTGGTGTGAAGGTGCTTACCCGCCCTTCGATGATTTAACGAGGGAGGATAATCTATTGTCTACAACTGCAGTCGAAGGCTACAATAGCGGTAATATTCTACTCGGTGTAATGGGAGATCCTATTATACAATCCAAATCTCCAATTATGCATGAAGCAGCGCTGCAAGCGCTGGGAATTCCGGGTGCTTATGTACCGCTTCACATCCGCCCGGAGAAGCTGGGCGATGCGGTGCAAGCGATCCGTACGCTTGGTTTCCGTGGAGTGAATGTGACGATTCCGCATAAGGTTGCGGTGATGCAATATTTGGATGTATTAGATGAGAGTGCAGTAGCCGTTGGTGCAGTCAATACGATTGTTAATGATAACGGAGTGCTCACCGGATATAATACGGATGGGATCGGTTATGTGCGTTCGCTCAAAGCGGAAGCTATTTCTGATTTGTCTGGTGTGAAGATTATGGTTATCGGGGCCGGTGGAGCAGCAAGAGGAATTGTTGCCGCACTACTTCAGGAGAAGCCTTCTTCAATCATTATCGCTAATCGCAGTGTTGATAAGGCAGAGGATTTGGCGACACAATGCCGTAGCAAAGGGAATGTCATCGGGATTAGCATGAACGAAGTAGCAGAAATGCTAAGTGGTGTAGACGTGCTGATCAATACTACCTCCGTAGGTATGTATCCTCATATGGATGAGACACCGATAGATCCTGGACTGCTTCGTGAAGGAATGGTCGTAAGCGATCTGATTTATAATCCGCTGCGCACGCGGCTATTGTTGGAAGGACTCGAACGGGGCTGTACGATTCATGGAGGCCTTGGTATGTTTGTCTATCAGGGAGCTTATGCTCTGGAGTATTGGACAGGGAAGCCTGCACCTACGGAAATCATGCGGCAGACTATTCTCGATTGTTTGGGTGGAAATGAGTAAGAAATGGATTCATCAAGTTAGGGTAATAATAGGTAATAATATATGTTAATTAAGGAGTTATTCATTTATGTTAACTGGTAAACAAACACGGTATCTTCGTTCATTGGCGCATCATCTCGATCCTATTTTTCAAGTGGGCAAAGGTGGAGTAAACGATCACCTCGTACGCCATATTGAAGAAGCTATTGAGAAGCGCGAGCTTATGAAGATTAGTATACTGAGCAATAATATTGAGAATCCCAAGGAAATCGGTGCTGCTCTGGCTGAACAATCGGGTTCTGAGCTTGTGCAAGTGATCGGTAAGACTGTCGTTCTATACAAAGAATCACGTGATAACAAAACCATTGAGCTGCCGCGTTAATAGCTGTAAGTATACCTTACCGAGGAGGTCGTCCTCTTGAAAGTTGGAATTATGGGAGGTACCTTTGATCCTCTTCATATCGGTCATATGATGGCAGCGGAAGCCGCAAGAGATACTTATGGGCTGCAAGAGGTATGGTTTATGCCTTCACATATCCCTCCTCATAAACATGAGGCGGGTGTATCTGGAGAAGACCGACTAGCCATGGTGCAGGAAGCGGTGAAGAATCACGAAGCTTTTTGCACATTAGATTGGGAAGTGGTCAGAGGTGGCGTCTCCTATACCTATGAGACCATAAGACGTCTGCAAGAGGAGTATCCGCATTTCGATCTTTATTTCATCATTGGAGCGGATATGGTCCAGTATTTGCCGAAATGGAACGAGATTGAAGAACTGGTGCAGCGGCTTACATTTATTGGTGTGGGTCGTCCGGGGACACCTCTTGATCTAGATGCATTGCCAGACTTTATAGCAAAAAAGGTATTGCTTGCAGATATGCCACTGGTTGATATTTCGTCAACGATGTTAAGAGAACGGGCGGCAGCAGGTAAATCTATTCGTTATATGGTTCCAGAGGCAGTGTTCGATTATGTTCAAAGGAGTGGATTGTATGGCATACAGCCGCGAAGCACTGATTGAAGCGGTCTCCGCACAGATGCCTGATAAGCGCTGGAAGCATACACTCGGCGTGATGGAGACATCTATTCAACTGGCGAAGCAATATGGTGCTGACCCTGAGCGTGCAGAGACAGCAGCAATTCTGCATGATGTGGCTAAGTATTGGCCGGTTGAGCGTATGAAGGAGATCATTGAACAAAATCAATTAAATTTGGATCTTCTGGTGTATGACAAGCAGATGTGGCATTCGGAAGTAGGCGCCTTTGTAGCTGAGAAAGACTATGGGATTACGGATCCTGATATTATCAATGCGATTCGTTTCCATACCTCAGGCCGTGAAGACATGAGTTTACTTGAAAAGATCGTCTGCCTAGCTGACTACATCGAGCCTGGGCGTGATTTTCCCGGGGTTGATAAGATACGCGAGAAGGCACAAGTAAGTTTGGAAGAAGGATTAGTCGCTGGGTTCGATTCTACGATTAGTTTGTTACTGGAGAAACGCCGGGTGATTTTCCCCTTAACGGTACTGGCGCGTAATGATTTAGTTAGAATATTGGAGGATAAAATATGAGTGTACAACCAAGCAAGCTGTTAGAACTGGCCCTTAAGGCTGTTGAAGATAAAAAAGCAATGAACGTCGTGGCACTAGATCTACGTAATGTTTCACCAATCAGTGATTACTTTATCGTATGTCACGGTAACTCGGATATTCAGGTACAGGCGATCGCTACCGAAGTCCGTAAAGTGGTTCATGAAGCAGGCGGAGTGATCAAAGGGATTGAAGGCATGGATTCAGCACGCTGGGTGCTGATGGATCTTGGCGATGTTATCGTTCATATATTCCACCGCGATGAGCGTGAATATTACAATATCGAGCGTCTGTGGTCCGATGCCAAGGTTGTGGAGACTGTATGAGCCTGATTGCAGGAACTACGGTTACACTTCATGTAGAGCGGGAAGTTTCCCCATACGGATTTTTTCTGAATGCTGGAGACCAGGATGTTATGCTGCATTATACGGAGCTGACAGAGAAGGTAAAAGCCGGCGATAAAGTTGAAGTTTTCATTTTCTTTGATACCGAGGACCGTCTTGCGGCAACGATGAAAAAACCATTTCTGACGCTGGGCGAGATGGCGTTATTGGAAGTGGCTGATATTCATCCGCGTCTGGGCTGCTTTTTGGAGATGGGTCTTGGACGTCAGCTGCTGCTGCCTATCCGTGAGCTTCCAGAGCTTCCAGAGCTGCGTCCGCAGGTTGGGGACTATGTGTTTGCGATCATGGAGCATGATAAACAGGGGCGTCTGCGTGCCAAGCTGGCCGGAGAACAGGAGCTTGCTCCTCTAGCTCTGCCTGCACCTGAATCTTGGATGGGACAGACTGTAACAGCCCGAGTGTATAAGCCGCTGCAAATGGGTACTTTTGTACTTGTGGATGCGGGTGTGCTAGGCTTTGGGATTATCGGTATGGTCCATTCCTCGGAGCGGAGCCGTCTGCTGCGTCTTGGTGAGCAGTTTGAAGCACGTGTCTCTCATATCCGTGAAGATGGACGTGTTAACCTTTCTATGGGTCTTCGTAAAGAAGTGGGGATGGATGTAGATTCCGCCGCACTTTTGGAGTTCTTACATGCTCGTCCAGGTGGAGCGATGCCTTATTCGGATGCTACGCCGCCAGATATTATCAAACAACGGTTCGGAATCAGTAAATCCGCCTTCAAGCGTGCACTTGGGAAGCTGATGAAGGAAGGCCATATTACTCAAAAAGAGAACTGGACGTATCTTGTTGCTAAGGAGAATGAAGAAGGAACAACCGAAGGGCAAGAAGAAACGACGGATTAAGCTACGATTCAATAGACGGAATTTATAAAATGTTGTTATAGAAAGCGGTGTAATTGTGTCTTCCTATGGGAAATTTGCTTATGTATACGATGAGCTTATGGCAGATATGCCGTATCCAGATTGGATATCCTTTGCTGAAGCCGCATGGAGTAAATACGGCAAACCGTTAACTGTAGCCGAGCTTGGCTGCGGAACAGGAAGTATTACAATTCCTTTGGCGGGTTCAGGATATCATATGACCGGAATCGATTTATCTTCTGATATGCTCTCAGTGGCACAGCGCAAAATGGAGGAGCATCCCCAGGGACGGCGTTTTTTGCGCGAAGGCAGTGTTCGTTGGATTAGACAAAACATGAAGGAATGGGAGCTTCCGGAGCTGGTGGATTCTGTAATTTCCTTTTGTGATTGTCTGAATTATGTGTTGGAAGAGGATGACATCAGCGCTGTTTTTGCTAGTACCTATGCAGGGTTAAAGCAAGGCGGAACCTTCCTGTTCGATGTGCATCATCCAAACACACTAATTCGTTATGAAGAAGAACAGCCCTTTATTCTGGACGAGCCATCTGTTTCTTATATTTGGACTTGTGAGATGGATGTTCCACGCCGCGAAATTGAACATCATCTGTCCATTTTTGCCCGTGAAGACGGACATAGCGATCGCTATCGCCGATTCGAAGAGACCCATATTCAGCGCGCCTACGATCCTAACTGGATGAAGGAAGAGCTGCTTAAGGCTGGGTTTAGTGATGTGAAGATCTACGCCGATTTCGAGTGGGTAGAGGCAGAAGATGATGCTGAACGATTATTTTATGTAGCTATAAAATAATTATTCAAAATGTTAAGAGGGGCTGTCCCATAAGCTATGAAAATAGCTGCTGGGACAGCCCCTTTTTTTGACTTTAGCTTATTACTGGGGGAAGCGAGTGGAATGCTGCTGTTGGAAGCACATAAGTTGACGCTGCCGGAAACAAGTAGGTTCCCGCAATTGAATGCTCATGCATTGCCGCTTTGCGGAAGCGTGTAGGTTCCCGCAATCGAATGCTCATGCATTACCGCTTTGCGGAAGCGTGTAGGTTCCCGCTATCGAATGCTCATATATGCCCATTGCGGAAGCGTGTGGGTTGCCGCTCTCGAATGCTCATGCATTACCGATTGCGGAAGCGTGTGGATTCCCGCTATCGAATGCTCATGCATTACCCTTTACGGAAGCGTGTGGGTTTTCACTACCCAACACGCATGCATGCACAACTACCATCAGATATACGTATTAGTAGTAGCGATCGGACCCAGCGGACCTTATACGCAGCATTTTCCAATATTTTGGGTGCTATCGGACTCCATTGCAGCTATTGGCTTGAAAAACGTCCAATATTGGTCTTTTTCCAATGGATAGCGTCACTGGAGTCCGAAAACATGCTCCAAGAGCTAAAAATATGCAAATAACGTCATCTGGGTCCGTAAGCCGCTAAGCCGCGTAAGTCACGTAAGCCACGTAAGCCACGTGAGATACGTGAGATGATGGAGACAAGGTTGGAGCAACCAGCCAGCGCCCCAAACAAAAACAGCGCTTCTCCGATATCAGGAGAAGCGCTGTTTTTTTTATGACATCATCTGTTGGAGCAGCTTGTAATTGCGCCAACATAAGAAATACAAAATAAACCGGGCAGTGTTCATACCACCCGGCATCTTCCAATCCTTACCGATGCTCAAACAGATCAATGGCACCCAATACGACATGAGCCAGACCAAATCCAAGTACGCCTGTTGCTGCCATCTTATACTTGCTTCCAAGAAAAGCGGCGCTAGAAGCGGTTACGACGGTTCCAAGAACAGCGGGAATTAGACCTTCACGCATTCGAAACACTCCTTCTCGGTGGTTTGGGAGACAAAGTTATTATGGTTCAATATCGAAAAAATATACGAAGCACAAAAAGACCCTAAATCAGCGTTAGCTGAATCTAGGGTCTTTTTATTTAAGCGGGGTTGTTACTCTGCTATTATAACAGCGTTACGAGGGAGGCCCTCTCCAACTTCATGTACATCATACAACACACGTGCCAGTAGGTCCTGGCTATAATTGCCGAAATGTTTTCCGTAAATCGTGAGTCCACGTTTGTTTGTAGGTTTGTCGGTTACTGCGATACGGAAAGTGAGTTCACTCTTGTAATCCAATTGGATATCATCAAGGGTCACGTCAGAAATCCGACAGCCATCAATAAAGCTGCCTTCATTATTGATACGGATCAGCTTCAGCATACCGTATTGGTTTAGGTGCGGAGGCCACCAATCGGGGTTAAATGTTCCCCGGGTATCTCCGAAATCGCCAGGGCTAGTCCAGAATCCGATTTCAATTCCATTTAAATAGAAATAAAGGTCGGACGGATAGTTATCGTTAGACCCAGGAGCTTCAGAGCCGATCTCCATCGAGAACTGAATTTCGCGGAACGTTTGGTTGGCTTTAAGGTAGTTCGGAATTCTATATTCGAGGAACCCTTCAGCCATCCAAATAATTTCGGATTCAATTCGCTGCGGATCTGCAAAATAACGCGGCTCGTCGAAATCCCCGATGATGCTGTCTTTGGTAGCCAGTCCACAAGTTGGAACAGCCTGATAGTTGCTGTAATGACCTACTTGAATTTCTACTTCGTAAAGATTATCAACATCCTTGCTGCGAAGGTCAACAATAAGCTTGTCCTTATTTAAATAGCAGACCTTTTGAATACCGTGCTTACCCACTGATGTGTTTATCTCAATGAGACCGCTTTCTTCTAACTTTTTAATATGCATGGTGATGGCGCCGTTGCTGAGGTTCAGTTTCTTGGCAATTTCATTCAGGTTCAAGGCTTGATTGGTGGCAAGGAGCTCTAAAATGAGAATTCTGATTTCTGAGCTTAGTGCCTTAAAAATTTCTAATCCACTCATTAAATCTTTAATATAGATCATTTTATCAATACCTTCTTCCGATTACGTCATAAATTATACTATTTTATAAAATTATAAACTAATAAGGCATATAAATAAAGTATACTTCCTTATTTTGTAGAATGTACGAATATAAGAGGGATTTTTGGCATGATTTTTATTTGATTTAGTAAAATTTAAACATATAAAGAATTAGTCTAAAGAAAAAGGCTGTTATTTCGCCCTAATTCATTTATTTCGAGTTTAATTTCATATAAATATAAAAAGGTTTATAGAAATATATTTACAAGGCTTTTTATATATGTTATTTTATATTGTAAGCGAATACATATTTTTTCATTTTAAATTTAATATTTATTGCTGTTCAATCTGTTGCTATTTCTGAGGTGATAATTTAATGGTAAAAAAAACATCAGATCTTGTCTTTCCAAGTTCCCCGGGGAACATGCCAATGTATGATCTATCAGTGATTGATATCGAGTCTTTATGGACGATTCACAACACACATGATCCAGGCATTATTAAAACAGATGAGGGTTACTATGTTTTTTCTACGGACATAAGAGTCGGAGGAGAATTACGTCCAGGCGTAATGGTTCGGAAATCACAGGATCTTATCCATTGGGAATGGGTTCATTATGCGCTGCCGGGAATTCCCCAAGTTGCGAAGGAATGGGCAGGGGCTACTAATTTATGGGCACCCGATGTGGTGAAATACGGTGAACAGTATCGAATGTATTACTCGGCCTCATCTTTCGGAAGTAGACAATCGCTAATCGGACTTCAAACTTCAGCTTCTATTGAGGGACCTTGGACCGATGAAGGTGTAGTGATTCAGACGCGTGCTGAAGATTCACTGAATGCGATTGATGCCAATGTGCTTACGGATGCAGATGGGCGAATGTGGATGGTGTATGGTTCTTTTTTTGGTGGAATTCATATCATTGAGCTGAATGCGGAAACGGGCAAACCGAAGCAAGAAGGTTTTGGTACGCTGATCGCTAAACGGGATAATACCATTAAAGATGGAGCAGTTGAAGGACCGTACATAGTGTATAACGAGCAATTCAAAAAATACTATTTGTTCGTCTCCTATGACTCCCTGTTTGAGGATTATAACGTTCGTGTCGCTCGTGCAGATACTATTACCGGCCCATATGTGGATTATAACGGACGAGATATGACTGATAGTGCGCATCAACCCCGATATGAGGTCGGCAATAAAATACTGGGTGGCTATCGCTTTGGACAAGATCCAGGTTGGATAGCTCCCGGCCATAACTCAGTTCTTCATGAGGATGGCAGCTATTATATAGTTCATCATGCACGTGGTGAAATCGATAAACATTGGTCCTATTTACAGGTTCGTCGAATTCTGTGGACAGAGGATGGTTGGCCTGTTGTATCTCCAGAACGGTATGCGGGTGAAGTGGAACAGGATATTCCAGAACAGCTAATCGCAGGACAGTGGGAATGGATTGTAATGGACCCCTCAGCGGATGGCCAGATTCAGTCTGCCGTCATAAGTCTATCCTCTGACTTTAAGCTGGAAGGTGCGAATGGAAAGGGAAGCTGGTCTTTTGATGGATGCAGAGTCCTGACCTTGGTCTGGAATGATGTTGTCGAGGGTGAAGGCCGGATAGAGAAGGTGCAATTGCTTCCGTCATGGGATTGGGAGAAAGAAACTCAGACCCTTGTATTTACTGGATTAAATGAAAATGGAATTTCCATCTGGGGTAAGCAAAAGAATGGAGAAGAGAATAGATGACTACGATCAAGCTACATGCAGGTAAAGGAATTAATAAGATCAGCAAATATCTATATGGTCATTTTGCTGAGCATTTGGGCAGATGTATCTATGACGGGATCTATGTGGGGGAAGATTCACCGATTCCGAACACCAAGGGCTTCCGCAATGACATCCTAGCAGCACTCAAAAAAGTTAATATTCCTGTCCTTCGTTGGCCGGGGGGTTGTTTTGCCGATGAGTATCATTGGAAGGATGGCGTTGGTCCAAAAGAAACCCGTAAGCGGATGGTGAATACGCACTGGGGCGGTGTCGTCGAGAATAATCATTTTGGGACGCATGAATTTTTTGAATTATGTGAGTTGCTGGATTGTGAACCGTATATCTGCGGGAATGTTGGCAGTGGCACTGTTCAGGAGATGTCGGAGTGGGTTGAATATATGACCTTTGAAGGCGAATCACCGATGGCGGACTGGCGTCGTGAAAATGGGCGTGAAGAGCCGTGGAAGTTGAAGTATTTTGGTGTAGGTAATGAGAACTGGGGCTGCGGCGGCAATATGCGTCCAGAATATTATGCAGATTTGTACAGACGTTACCAGACATATGTGCGCAATTATGGTGAAAATCAGATCTATAGAATCGCTGGTGGCGCCAACGTTGATGATTATAATTGGACGGAAGTGCTAATGCGCGAAGCTGGACGGTTTATGGATGGTCTCAGTCTTCATTCGTATACGATTCCTGGAAGCTGGGAAGAGAAACGTTACGCTTTAGGTTTTGATGAAGCCGAATGGTTTGAGACTATGCAAAAAACCTTGCATATGGATGAATTGATTACTAAACATTCAGCGGTTATGGATAAATATGACCCGGATAAGCGGGTTGGAATGATTATAGATGAGTGGGGAACCTGGTTCTTAAGTGAACCTGGTACGAATCCAGGGTTCCTGTATCAGCAGAATACACTCAGAGATGCATTGGTAGCAGGGGTAACGCTGAATATTTTCCAAAAGCATAGCAGTCGTGTGCAAATGGCGAATTTGGCTCAAGTGGTCAATGTACTGCAGGCTCTTATCCTGACGGAGGGCGACAAGATGATTCTAACGCCTACCTATCATGTATTTGAAATGTACAAAGAGCATCAGGATAATGAACTGCTTGAAGTTACTATTGAGAGCCCTGATTATACGTTTGGGGAGCTTACAATTCCACAGATTAGCGTTTCTGCATCTCGTGATACGAATGGCAAAGTATATGTTTCACTCTGTAACCTGAGCCATAAGGACAGCGCATCGCTAAGTATTGGTATTGAAGAGGTTAGCTTTAGCAAAGTGACAGGTCAGATTTTAACGCATTCCGTGCTGGGAGCGCACAATACATTTGAGGCACCGGATACAGTTACTCCAGTAGCTTTTGAGGGTGCGTCTTTATTAGGTGAAAAGCTGAGCTGTGAGCTTCCACCTGCTTCCGTGGTAGTCTTGACTCTGGAATAACATCATGTCAGAGAACCAAGAAAAAAACCGTCGCTGCAAAAGCTGTGATGAGAACATGAGAATAAGCCCAGAAAAATTGGAGCGTTTAATAGAAATAGCCACTAGAGAAAGACCTTTAGCACCGGAGGAGCAATATTTGCAGCGTATTGAACATTGCCGAGATTGCTCTGGCCTGCAATTTGGTAGCACTTGCCGTTATTGTGGCTGTCTTGTAGAGGTAAGAACAAGATTGCAGGACTCTACTTGCCCTTATCCCTTGGCACCTCGCTGGGAGTGAATACTAAGTTTTTGAAAAGGACGTGAAAATCATCAAACAAAATTTGTTAGCTGCTACGCCCCCGATGGGCTGGAATAGTTGGGATTGTTACGGGGCCAGTGTAAATGAAGAAGAAGTAAGAGGCAATGCAGAATATATGGCTACCCATTTGAAGGACTTTGGTTGGGAATATGTAGTTGTGGATATTCAGTGGTATGAGCCTGGAGCGAATTCTTCGCAGTACCGCAACTTTGTACCGCTGGTTATGGATGAGTACTCCAGACTTCAACCTGCTGAGAACCGGTTTCCTTCCGCAGCGGGAGGCAAAGGGTTTGCGCCACTCGCTGAATATGTACATGGATTGGGTTTGAAATTCGGCATACACATTATGCGCGGAATCCCGCGTCAGGCTGCTCATGCGGCCAGTGCCATTCTAGGATCTGAGCAAACCGCACGCGATGTGGCTCACCCAAATTCTATTTGTCCATGGAATACGGATATGTATGGAGTAGATGCTTCAAAAGAAGGCAGTCAGGCGTATTATGACTCGCTGTTCCAGTTGTATGCCAGTTGGGGTGTGGATTATGTGAAAGTGGATGATATTGCCGCTTCACGCATTTATGGATATCACAAAGAAGAAGTTGCTATGATCCGTAAGGCTATTGACCGCAGTGGTCGCGAGATGGTGCTCAGTCTTTCGCCTGGACCTGCTCCAGTGGAAGAGGCTGAACACTTAGCCGGACACGCTAACCTTTGGAGAATGACCGATGATTACTGGGATCATTGGCATTTGCTGCGCGGGATGTTTGAGCGCTGTGAGAAATGGGCTCCTTATGTGCAGCCGGGCCATTGGCCGGATTGTGACATGCTTCCGTTAGGTCATCTGGGCATTCGTTCTGTAGATGGCGGGGGAGACCGGTTCACGCGGTTTACTCATGACGAGCAGGTCACCATGATGACACTATGGAGTATTTTCCGCTCCCCGTTAATGTTTGGAGGAGAACTTCGGGACAATGATGATTGGACATTATCTTTATTGACCAATAAGGAAGTGCTTCATCTGCATCGTTATGGTAAAGGCGGCAGACAGGTGGCGCTAAATGAGGAGCATGCGATCTGGACATCTGAGGATGAACAAGGTAACCATTATGTAGCTTTGTTTAATCTTAGCGATGAAGCTTTAACGCTTCAGGTGTCGTTCGAGCAGCTTAAGGTTTCAATTCCTAATACTATACGTGATCTATGGCAGAGCCGCGATTTGGAAGTGGTTAACGAAGGTATTTCTCAAACTCTTCCACAGCATGGTTCTGTATTGTTAAAGTTTAAATAGAGGAGAGAGATTATGAATACGAGTGTAGAATATAAAAATCCATTGGTGGAGCAACGAGCTGATCCATGGGTATATAAACATACAGATGGTTATTACTACTTTATTGCTTCTGTCCCAGAATACGACCGGATCGAAGTTCGGAGAGCAACAACAATCGAGGGATTGGCTGCTGCAGAACCGGTTGTAGCTTGGCGTAAATATGAGACGGGTCCGCTTAGTGCAAACATTTGGGCACCAGAGCTCCATTATATTGACGGGAAATGGTACATTTATTTCGCGGCGGCGCGTACTACGGAGACGAAGGATGGATTATTCGATCACCGTATGTTTGCTCTTGAGAATGAATCTGCCAATCCTTTAGAAGGAACATGGGTAGAAAAAGGCCAGGTAAAAACCGCTTGGGAATCCTTTGCATTGGATGCAACCACCTTTCAACACAAAGGAAAATTGTATTATGTATGGGCACAGAAGGATCTGAATATTGAGGGGAATTCTAACCTGTATATTTCGGAAATGAGTAATCCATGGACGCTAACCGGTCCTCAGACCATGATTGCTACTCCTGAATATGACTGGGAGATTATTGGGTACAAGGTAAACGAAGGAGCTGCAGTGCTTAAACGTAACGGCCGTATCTTTATCAGCTTCTCGGCTAGCGCTACGGACTTCAATTACTGCATGGGACTTTTAGTTGCAGATGAGGACAGCGACCTGCTGGATGCCACTTCATGGACCAAACTGCCGGAACCGGTATTCCAGACCAATGAAGAGAATGGACAATATGGACCGGGTCATAACAGCTTTACTGTAAATGAAAATGGGGAAGATGTACTCATCTACCACTGCCGCAATTATAAAGAAATTACCGGCGATCCGCTGTACGATCCGAACCGTCATACTCGTGCTCAAGTCTTCCATTGGAATGAAGATGGTACGCCGAATTTTGGGGTTCCCGTTAAGGATGCAGCTAAACAATAATTCGTTAAGGAAATAAAAAAAGAGGGTTACTTATAATGATATGCTCCCCATATAGTAGACAGGTGAAATAATAAAAACCTGTCGCTGTATGGGGAGCATTTTTATGGAACAAAAGAAGTTTACAGCACTGGAAAAGTTAACGATTCTCCAAGAAATTGAACGGGGCGACATTGGTTTGAAAACTGCGGCCCGGAAGTATGGAATATCCAAAAACTCATTAGTGAAGTGGCGGCAACGTTATCAATTGTATGGATACGAAGGGCTGGAAGTCCGAAGCTACAATCGTACATATTCTGCAGAACTTAAACTCCATGCCGTTAAGGACTATCTCGAGGGAGGATTGTCGCAAAACCAAATCATCTGCAAGTATAAGATTGCAAGTTCAACCCAACTCGCCAACTGGATTAGGAAGTATAATGGTCATAGCAACAGCTTAACAGCTCATTCAGGAGGAACTAAAGCTATGACCAAAGGACGCGTAACCACTTGGCAGGAACGGATAAATATCGTGCTGTACTGCCTTTCGAACAGAGAAGACTATGCGAAGACGGCAAGCCATTTTCACGTGTCTTACCAACAAGTATATAGCTGGGTAAAGAAGTACGAAGCTGGTGGTGAAGAGGCGTTACGAGACGGTAGAGGACGCACTAAAGCGCCTGAAGAACTTACGGAAGCAGATCGCCACAAACTCGCGATGCAAAAGCTGGAATACGAGAATGCACGCCTGCGTGCGGAGAATGCTTTTCTAAAAAAGTTAGAGGAACTCGAAAGGAGGAGACGTTAAGGACCATTCGCCAGGTGAACATCTACCTGGCCATTCAGGCCGTTCAGCAGGAACAGTCTTGCTCCATTCGGCTTTTGTGTGACATCGCAGGGATTTCACGGTCAAGTTATTACAAATGGTTGAATCGCAAACCCAGTTCTCGAGAGGCAGACAACGAGAAACTGACAGAGGCTATGCTCCTCTTGTATGAGAAGGTGGAACGAACCTTTGGGTATCGCCAATTGACCCTGCATTTGCGCAGACAAATGGATAAATCTATTAACGCAAAGCGAGTGTACCGGCTGATGAGATGCCAAGGCATCCAGTCAGTCATCCGCAGAAAGAAAAAGAAGTATGTAGGCTCCACGCCGCAGCAGGTTGCAGAGAATGTGCTGAACCGTAATTTTGAGGCTGAAGCTCCAAACCAAAAATGGGTAACGGATGTAACGGAATTCAAATACGGAAACGGCAAGAAGGCGTATTTAAGTGCAATAAAAGATCTGTATGACAAGTCGATTGTTGCTTACGTTCTGGGTCATTCCAATAATAATTCGCTAGTTTTTAACACACTGGAATTAGCTTTGAAGGCAGCACCGGAGAGCCGAACCTTACTCCATAGCGACCGTGGTTTTCAGTATACCTCTCTGCATTTTAAAAAGATGCTGGACGATGCAGAACTGAAGCAAAGCATGTCCCGAGTAGGCTGCTGCATTGACAATTCGCCGATGGAATCCTTCTGGGGAACATTGAAATGTGAGAAGTACTACTTACATTCCTACCAGACCTTTGAAGAACTCCAAACAGATATTGATACCTACATTCATTTTTACAATAACGAACGGTTACAGGCAAAACTAAACGGCCTCAGTCCCATTGAATTTAGGACTAAGGCCGCTTAAACTACTTTTATTTTTTGTGCTGTCTACTTGACGGGGTGCAGTTCATAAGCCATTTACATGGCTGCTGAGTAACCCTCTTTCTTATGTTGCACCTTAAGGTATATATTGTTGAACGATAGAAGTAATTACGCCGTCCTGAATGGTGATGTGATACGGGAACTGGCTCAAGTCGATGACATCCGTTTTATTAAATTGATCCATAAATTGCTGTAAGGTGATGGACTCATTCCAGTTGATATCCAAGTCATCCATATTGCCAGTGTGATCAAAAATTTGCATCGTCACTGTGGCGTTATCCGCAATCGGATAAGTTGTCAGAGTATCAACATCATTTACAATATAATAACTGTCTGGAGCTCCGCCTATTTCTGCTGCAGCTTCTGGATCTCTTTCAGCAAAGATTCGATCGGCATCAGCACCCTGATACCAGTTTATTTCATCGGTCATACCGGAGAGCTTGCCATGGTCGGATTCAATAGTATGAAAGTAAACTGTTTGATGCTGGGTCTTGTCACTATCTTGCGCATCTACCCGTGTTCCAACGGTACTTGCAGAAGTAATGAGGGAAAGAAACAACAGAACAACAACCGGTAACACATACGCTGACTTTTTCTTAAACATTATTAATCTCCCCCTTGAGATATGTAAGACGTTGTATAAAACTTATTACCCGCTCTGTTTTTTCTTAAACGGGTTTATATTACTCTTTACGTGAGAAGAGCAGTTTTTGTTGCATTTTTTTAAAAGTTTTTTTGAAAAGCAATGAGAAGTCATGAGTTCCCTAAAATGAATAGTAAAAGCTTGTCTCCTCGGGCATATTAAAATATCAAAACATGCAGATTAGGGGGAGCAGCGAATGGGCGGAATACTACGGATTTATAGGAACGATTGGCGTAACTTATTCAGAGTTCCTGTGGCCGTATTGCTGGTTGCCGCTTTGGTGGTATTGCCCTCCGTGTATGATTGGGTGAACGTTGCGTCAGTATGGGATCCTTATAGCAATACTTCTGGCATTAAAATTGCTGTTACCAGCTTAGATGAAGGTACTAAGGTGCAGGAGAAGGATTTTAATATCGGCAATGAGGTCATGGAAAGTCTTCGGAGCAATAAAAACTTGGGCTGGACCTTTGTAGATGCAGAGACTGCACATAATGGTGTCAAACGCGGAGACTACTATGCCAGTATTGTTATCCCTGCAAATTTCTCCAAACGAATGACTGGAATTCTTGAAGGAACGATTGTGAAACCAGAGATCGAATATACCGTCAATGAGAAAATAAATGCGATTGCTCCTAAAATCACAGATAAAGGCGCCACTTCAATCACCACACAGATCAGTGAGAATTTCACGGAAACGATTAGTGAGACGGTATTTACTGTTTTAAGTCAAATTGATAAGGAATTTCAATCTGAATTGCCCATTATACGCAAGGTAGAAAAAGGATTGTTTAAATTAGAGGCGAGTCTGCCAGAAATTGAAACCGCAGGTAAACGTGTATTAAAAATTCAGGAAAATTGGCCGCAGATTCATGCCTCAGCAGAGCGTATTTCCACATTGGAGAATAAGCTGCCAGAGGTGGAAAAAGCGGGTGAGGCTTTAGAGAAAATTGCTGAGCATTGGCCGCAAATCGCGAGTACCTTAGATCATTTAGGGGGGCTACAGGACAAGCTGCCCAAGATTGAAGAAGCGGCACAGCTAATCGTTCAACTTGATAACCATTATGGTGAAGTTGAACAGATCATGGCTCAGGCCTCGCAAGGTCTTACGGAAGCGCATAAAATCGTTAATGCTGCCTTAACAGCACTGCCTGAGGCAGAAAAGATTGCCACTGCCGGAAATGATTTTGTTCTGGAGCTTCAACAATTTTTGGAGAAGAGCAGTGCTGCATTTGAAGCTGTTCCAGCAGCTGTCAAACAGAATCTTAATCTCCTACAGCAAACGGAGAGCTCAGTGGTCAAGCTTGCTGAACAGTTAAAGGGAGAGGATAACGAGCCACAAGCTGTACGTGAGCAGTTGGAGGTACTCTCAGCACAGTTGGCTGCAGGAAGCAGCGTGATTGAACACACACTTTCTATGTTAAATGCATTGAACACATTTTCACCTGAAACAGTGTCTATTGCTGATCTTGCGGCATTGAAAGGTGTAGACAGTGTTTTGAACAGTCAGAAGTCCTTGGTAAATGCTATGGCGGCTGACCTTCAGAATAAGGATAACGCTGATTCCAGTGCAATTAACCAATTGTTCCTAAAGTCTGGTCTTGGGAAGCTGGCAATTGCGAAGCTTATCTCTGGGTATGATTCGTCGACTATCCCTGCCATAAAAAATACACTGGAGCAAATAACTTCGGCGGCAGATGTCACAGCCACCGCATTGCAGCAGGTGCCAGATCGTATACCCGCGCTGGGTACCCTACTGGAAGAGACGATGTCGGCGATTGAGTTCGGGCAGACAAGCTTAGCTAGTCTGCAGCAGGATTTGCCAGCTATACGCGAAGCGGTCCACACAGCAGCCAGTGGGGTTGCCGATCAGACCCAGGGCTTTGGTGCTTTCATCCGAGATACACTTCCGCTATTGGAGAGCAGCTTACCTACTGCAGGGGAAAAGATACAGCAAGCTGCGAATTTCGTGCGTCAGGATCTGCCTACTGTAGAAGAGCGGGTTCATCAGGTCTCGGAGTTGATACGTACAGGACTCCCCCGTGCAGACAAAGGAGTGGCGCTTGCCGCAGATTTGGTGAGAAATGATCTTCCAGTACTGGAAGACTCGATTCGAAAAGCCGCCTCCACGATCCGCCAAATTAAAGAAGAGATTGATCTGGGGGAAATTGCGCAACTGCTCGGAGGAGATATTAAGAGCAAAAGTGATTTTTTGGCCAATCCGGTAGTGTTAAAAGAGAATAAGTTATATCCCATTCCGAATTACGGCTCAGCAATGACTCCTTTTTATGTCGTACTTTCCTTATGGGTCGGAGGCACACTGCTTGTCTCTCTTCTCCGCACAGGTGTGGATACGGGGGGGCTAACGTACAAAAGATATCAACTATATTTTGGCCGCCTGCTGACCTTCCTTACGGTGGGAATTCTTCAGGGGCTGGTGGCTGTCCTTGGCAACATTTTTATTCTGCACTGTTATGTGGTGAATAAGGTGTGGTTTGTACTTTTTGGAGTGTTAATCAGCATCGTGTTCGTAACCATTGTGTTTACGCTTGTCGCTGTATTTGGCAACCTGGGAAAAGGGATAGCGATCGTATTCATGGTGCTTCAATTCTCTAGCTCCGGCGGCACATTTCCGATTAGTACGACTGGGCGTTTTTTTCAAATATTAAATCCGTATATGCCGTTTACCTATGCAATTAGTCTGATGCGGGAGGCGGTTGGGGGAATTCTGCCGGAAGTGGCGATTCGTGATGTGATTTATCTGATTATCTTCGGTGTGCTGGCACTCTTGCTGGCATTACTCCTCAAGAAACCACTGGAGCCTTTTATCCATAAGGCATCTGAACAAGCCGAAGAGTCTAAATTGATTTCTTAAAGAAAAAGAGGATGTACCTAAGCCATGGTGATGGCTTTTGGCACAACCTCTTTTGTGTACTATATGGCAATTGTGCAAAAGGTTATCTGGCAGGAGCAAAATCAGCTACCGGCTTAAGAATCTCCTCGATCTTCTGTAAAGTATCTGCGGAGAGTACCGCATCTACAGCTTTGGTGTTCTCTGCAACTTGTTCTGGCTTACTGGCACCAATTAATGCTGAACTTACACCAGGCTGGCGTAGAATCCATGCCAATGCCAATTGCGAAAGCTTCAGGTCTAAACTGTGAGCGAGTTCATCCAGCTGTCCAACCACAGACAACACATCATCACGGAGGTAGCTGGAGATCACACCATTAACTGAATTATCCGCTGCACGGGTTCCTGCTGGAGGTTGTTGCCCCGGTTTATATTTGCCAGTCAGAATTCCTTGCGCTAGTGGAGAGAAGACCACTTGGCCCAGCCCCTCACGCTGGGATACTTCAAGGACCTCATCTTCAATATAACGTTCGAACATATTATAGATGGGTTGATTCGAGATCAGTGGACGCAGGTTCAGTCTGCGGCTGATACCAGCTGCATTGGAGATTTGGGCTGCGCTCCATTCGCTAACAGCGGAGTAGAGAATCTTACCTTGAGCCGTCAGATCATCCAGCGCGCGTAGAGTCTCCTCTACAGGGGTCTCTGTATCAAAGCGATGACAAAAATATACATCAATATAATCGGTGCCTAAGCGGCGGAGGCTGGCTTCACATTGCTCCATAATATGCTTCCGGGACAAACCACGGTTATTAACATCGTCTCCCATGGGGAAAAAGACCTTTGTACTTAGCACATAAGATGATCTTTCATAGGAGCGTAGAGCAGCACCCATCGCTTTTTCGCCTTCACCACGGTTATATGCATTAGCCGTATCAAAGAAATTGATACCGCATTCAAAAGCTTTGCTGATACAAGCATCGGCTGCCTTTTGCTCTGCTGCTGTTCCATATGTAAGCCAACTGCCTAGTCCGATCTCACTGATTTTGAGCCCTGAATTGCCTAGTCTTCTATATTTCATTTTTCTCTTTCCTCCTTGTATTCTATATGATAACTTTACTTGTATTATAGGAGACATTCAAGTTGAATGATTAATATACTAGTAATCAAGGAGATGAAAGATTCAATGACTAATCCAGCTACTAAAAAATCAAAAGTGATCTTATTTCAGGGTGACTCCATTACGGATGGGAATCGGGGTCGTGATGAAGACCCGAATCATATTCTTGGACATAGCTATGCGTATATCATTGGGGGCAAGCTAGGGAATGAGCGGGCAGAAGAGAATCTGGTATTCTATAACCGCGGAGTGAGTGGAGATCGAATCTCCGATTTATATGCACGCTGGAATGAAGATGCAATTAGCTTGCAGCCTGACATCATTAGTATATTGATTGGGGTTAACGATATTTGGAGAATGATGAAAGGGGAACCAAGTGGAGTTACGGACCGTTTTGAACGCGCTTACCGTCACGTACTTGAAGAAACACGTGAAGTTCTGCCACATACGAAGCTGGTTTTATGTGAGCCTTTTATTTTAAATACCGGAGCTCCAGCTGAACAGTGGGCAGAATGGGAAGCGAAGATTACACATTATCAGGGAGTGGTTAAGCAGCTGTCTGAGCAATTTGATACGGTCTATGTACCTTTACAGGATGCTTTCAATGCAGCTGTGGAGAGAGCAGAAGCAGCCTACTGGCTGTGGGATGGCGTTCATCCGACGACTGCCGGGCATGATCTGATTGCTGGGGAATGGCTGGAGGTCGTCTTGGAAAGTGGTCTTTTAAACAACTAAGTTATAAAGTTATTATCTCTCTTTATCTATGCACCTACTGATCACTCAGCGGGCGCATAGATAAGAGATACATGGTAATTATTTAAGAAATCGGTCCATTCCTCAGAAGGCTTCTGATCTGTAACAATATAATCCACTCTATCAAAGCTGAACAACTTAATGAACGCAGTCCGGTCAAATTTGGAGTGATCTACGAGCAGAACCACTTTATTTGCCTGCTGCTGCATAAGCACCTTCAGTTCACTTTCTTCTTCATTTGAATCACTTAGCCCGCCTGTCATGGACAATGCTTTACAACTGAATATAGCTACATCCACATTATATTTTCGAATCGTCTGTGAAGCGGTATTTCCAACAAAGGAGCTGGTCTCGGGACCTAAAATTCCACCTGTGGAAATCAGCTTTTGACCGGAGTGTTGAAATTCGGATAATACCACCAGAGAGTTCGTAATAATTGTCAGATTGTTTTTCTCCTCAATAATTCTACGCAAGGCTTCAAACACCGTTGAGCTCGTATCTGTCACCAAGCTGTCTCCATCATTGATTAATTGCAGTACATTATCGGCTATGATTCGCTTTGCTTCAATATTGACCTGATGTCTGCTGATGTAGGAAGGATCTTCATTGGTATGGGCGTTGAGAATGGCTCCACCATAATTTTTTTTGGCAAGGCCTTCTTTGTCCAGTTTATCTAGATCCCGCCGAATGGTCTCTTCCGAGACGTTGAATTTTTGCGCTAGCTCTGCGACATGGACCTTCTTCTGTCTGTAAAGCTCTTTAATAATTAGATCCCGTCGTTCAAATGCTTTCATTCATTCACTCACCTTTATATATAAATCGTCTGCTTTCTAGTGTACTACATTGTTGTTTAAATCTAAAAATAATTACATATTCACATAAAACCACAATATATAATAATAATATCACATAAAACCACACTTTTGTTTAGGAGATATGTTGTTTTGTGTTGACTAAAGCGCTTGCAGATTTTATGATGAAGGAGAAATAGATCTATTAACGATGACTCTAAGATGATCTTGAGGAGGAACGGCATTGATAGAAAACTATCCGAAAATTGGTATCCGCCCAACCATTGATGGCAGAAGAAGAGGCGTTCGTGAATCACTGGAAGAGCAAACGATGGGCATGGCTCAGCGGGTGGCTAAGTTTATTGAAGCGAATTTAAGGTATCCGAATGGGAGTCCTGTAGAGTGCATCATCGCCGATTCTACGATCGGTGGAGTTAAAGAAGCTGCTGCTGCGGCTCAGAAATTCTCCGGGGCTAACGTAGGGGTGTCGATCACCGTGACGCCTTGCTGGTGTTATGGCTCAGAGACAATGGATATGGATACATCCATTCCGCATGCCGTGTGGGGATTTAACGGAACGGAACGGCCGGGTGCTGTGTATCTAGCTGCTGTTCTCTCGGCGTATGCTCAAAAGGGAATTCCTGCGTTTGGTATCTATGGTGAAGATGTTCAAGAGTCTAGCAGTGAAGAGATTCCAGCGGATGTGCAGTCTAAATTGCTGCAGTTTGCTAGAGCAGGCTTAGCAGTTGCTCAAATGAAGGGGAAATCATATTTATCTATGGGTTCTGTTTCGATGGGGATTGCGGGTTCCATTGTGAATGAACAGTTTTTCCAAGAGTATCTGGGCATGCGCAATGAATATATAGATATGTCTGAATATGTCCGGCGCTTTGAAGAAGAGATTTATGATAAAGGGGAATTTAAGCGTGCGCTAGCGTGGACTAAAGAAAACTGCCAAGTTGGCGCCGATAATAATCCGCCGCATCTGCAAATCAGTGCAGAAGAGAAAGAGAAGCAGTGGGAGACCTGTGTGAAAATGACATTGATCGCCCGCGACCTGATGATCGGCAATCCGGTTCTCGCTGAGCTTGGTTTTGAGGAGGAAGCTAACGGCCACAATGCAATTGTTGGCGGTTTCCAAGGCCAGAGACAATGGACGGACCATTTCCCTAACGGCGATTTCATGGAGACGATGTTGAATTCTTCTTTTGACTGGAACGGCAAACGTGCACCTTATCTCGTAGCGACAGAGAATGACAGCTTGAATGGGGTAACGATGCTGTTCAATTATTTGCTTACGAATACAGCACAAATCTTTGCGGATGTCCGAACCTTCTGGAGTCCCGATGCTGTGAAGCGAGTGACGGGTCATCAATTGGAGGGAGAAGCAGCTCACGGAATACTACATCTGATCAACTCTGGTTCGGCAGCGCTTGATGGTACAGGTGAGCAAAGGATAGAGGGTAAGCCTGCAATCAAACCGTTTTGGGAGATTACAGACGAAGAGGCTGAGGCTTGTCTAAGCAATACACAATTCCGGCCAGCTTCTCAAGAATATTTCCGGGGAGGCGGCTTCTCTACCGATTATTTAACCCAAGGCGGAATGCCGGTTACTATGGCTCGTTTGAACCTGGTGAAGGGGCTTGGACCTGTTCTTCAACTTGTTGAAGGTTACACTGTAGAGCTGCCTGAAGAGGTTCATCATACTTTGGATCAAAGAACAGATCCGACATGGCCGACGACCTGGTTCGCTCCTAAGCTAACTAACAGTGGTTCATTCCAATCGGTATATGATGTCATGAATAATTGGGGCGCGAATCATGGGGCGATCAGTTATGGCCATATCGGGGCGGATCTGATTACGCTGGCGTCGATTTTACGCATTCCAGTAAGTATGCATAACGTTGAGGAATCACGTATTTTCAGACCACGGGTGTGGTCGTTATTTGGGACGGAGAATCTGGAAGGAGCAGATTACAGAGCCTGTCAGAATTTCGGACCGCTATATTAAAATCTTCTTGTGGAGCAGGTGTGCTTGAAATGGGTGATACGATTAAGCTTCTGGCTATGGATCTTGGCGCCAGTTCCGGAAGAGTGATGTTGGGATTGTATGACGGTAACACCCTTCGCATAGAAGAAATTCATCGGTTTGCTAATACGCCGGTGTATGTTGGCGGGCATTTGTATTGGGATGTTTTGAAGCTCTTCCACGAAATGAAAAAAGGAATCCAGAGAGCTTATAGGGCGCATGGAAAATTGAGGTCTCTAAGCGTGGATACGTGGGGAGTCGATTACGGTTTTATTGATAAAAGAGGGATGTTGCTCTATTCCCCCCATCATTATAGGGATAGGAGAATGGGAAGTCATCGTCTAGGGTTGGAGGCGCTGCTTCCACCAAGGGAGCAATTTAGCATTACAGGTATTCAACCGAGCTTGATTAATACGGTTTATCAGCTGTTTGCTGATTTTCAGGATAATGATTCTCTGCTAGAGATCGCAGATACTATTTTAATGATGCCAGACCTGTTCCACTATTTATTCTCTGGTATCGCGGCAGCAGAAAGCACGATTTGGAGTACAAGTGGCTTAATGGACGCTGTATCTGGTAAAGTCTCCACTGAAGTATTCAGCAGGCTTAATATCCCGGTTGGTCTAGTGCCACAACGGGTTCAAGCGGGAACGGTTATTGGTTCTATCCTTCCGGTAATTCAAGAGGAGCTTAGCGTAGGTTCAATGGAGGTAATTGCGGGTGCTTCTCATGATACGGCTTCAGCAGTAGCTTCTATTCCTTATTCTCTAAAGGAAGATGCAGCATTTATTAGCTGTGGTACATGGTCGTTAGTGGGCATGGAGACGCCTAAAGCTGTCATTACAGAGAAAAGCTATGAATACGGATTCACAAATGAGCAGTGTTACGGCCAATCTAATCGTTTGCTCAAAAATATAACGGGACTATGGATTTTGCAGGAGCTGCAAAGGAATTGGGCCGAAGCGGGAAAATACGTCAGCCAAGGCCAAATGGTTGAGCTAGCCGAAACCATAAATCATGCTCCAGCAATTATTGATCCGAATGACGAGCTGTTCAGTACACCCGGTGTGATGACCCAACGGATTAGAGAATATTGCGAACGAACAGGCCAGCAAGCCCCTTATACGAAAGCTGAGATTATACGCGTCATACTTGAGAGCTTAGCAGAGTCCTATCGCCATACGATTGACGAAATGGAAGAGATCACCGGCAAAAAAATCAATATCATTCATATGGTCGGTGGTGGGATTCAGAATGAACTGCTCTGTCAGCTTACCGCTAATATTACGGGGAGAAAAGTTGTAGCGGGGCCTGTGGAAGCCAGTGCAATTGGCAATATAATTATTCAACTGGCTGCCCTAGGGGAACTGGAAATCTACGGGGGCAAGCAGGTAGTGGAAAGTTCTTTTGCCTTTAAGACATATCTGCCTTCTTTGGTGAAGGTTTGTGAAAAATAGGATACGAGGAGAGAAACCCTATGGATACCTTAGAACAAAAATTACGTTTGCAGATTTGTGATATCGGGAGAAACCTGTTTAATAAAGATTTTATCGCGGCTAATGATGGGAATATTTCTGCTCGTTTATCAGAGAATGTAATTCTGACTACCCCCAGAGCGGTGAGTAAGGGATATTTAGAGCCTCATATGCTTGTAAAAGTGAATCTGCAAGGTGAAGTCCTTGAAGCAGCTGAAGGCTACAGACCCTCAACGGAAGCAAAAATGCATCTAAGAATTTATAATGAGCTGCCAGAGATGAAGGGTGTGGTCCATGCACATCCCCCGTATGCTACTGCATTTGCCATAAAAGGTGAGGCGCTCGACAAGATGATGATGCCAGAGTCGGTGATTATGATCGGAGATATTCCGTTGGCGGAATATGGAACACCATCGACGGAAGAAATTCCAGATTCACTGATGCCTTTCCTGGGCAAAAAAACTGCGGTTCTGCTCGAGAATCACGGAGCCCTTACTTGGGGAGAAGATGTTATGGAAGCATATCTGAATATGGAGCGGCTTGAGTATACCGCCAAGCTCACCTTCATTACCCGGATGATTGGCGGGGAGAGAGAATTGCCGCAGCATCGGATTGATGAGCTGGTAGCGTTGCGATCATTTTATGGGAAGTAAAGAGGTGCCTTATGTTAAAAGGAATTCCTAAGCTGCTGTCTCCGGAGCTGGTACTCATTCTGATGGAGATGGGTCATGGGGATGAGCTTGTATTGGCTGATGCGAATTATCCCGGACATTCGTTGAATCCGAGGGTACTGAGATATGATGGCATCGGTATTCCTGAACTGCTGGATGCCATCTTAGAGTTGTTACCTCTGGATCATTACGCAGAGCAACAGGTGGCTTTTATGGCAGTGGTTGCAGGAGATCCAACTGTGCCGGTCATTTGGACCACATACGAGACTATCATCGCCAAACATGATGCTGAAGCCACGATTAAACATGAGGAACGTTTTGATTTCTATAACCGTTCTAAGCAAAGTTATGCAGTGATAGTTACAGGTGAGGAAGCGTTGTATGGGAACGTTATTCTTAAAAAAGGCGTTATAAAAAGTTGAAATAACGGAAATGAAGCCGCTAACCGCTTGGGTGACCAAGGAGTTAGCGGCTTTTTATGCTGCAAGGATAAGTATTTATAACCGGATTACTCGGTACTCATATGCACCAAGGGAGAGGGGGCCGCAGGCCACGGATTTGCCTGAGAGAACATCATGTCCGTCCCGCGGGAGTGTGAGACTTCCCCCGTGTCCATCCATATTTACAAGGGTCCAGACTTCGGCAGCCTGGTCATCGCTTCTAGGGCAGACAAGGGTTCCCTTAGTGACATCACTGCGTAGGGTAACACCAGCACGTTCTGCATAATGATCAATGAGTTTATATAACATTAGGTCGCCTTCTTCACCGGCAGGCATTGAACCCAGCATAACAATAGTGCCTTGTCCGTAAGGCTGCTCCGTCAGGAAGGACAACCCCGGCGTCACCCCCTCCGTAATCATTCCGATACTGGAAACGGACTCTGAAACGGGTTCAAAAACAGAACTCCACAAGGACAAGGGAGCAGATACCCCAAAAGCGTGTCCAATCGTGCCTGTTGATTCCAGCGGATAGGTAAACTTAGTTTTGACGCCTGCTAACCGCTCCAATTCCCCAAGTCCGGCATTCGTATGAAGGGTATGCTCCTTCGTTCGTCCTCCGGTAAGAGGACCGACAATCCAAATCCCGCCAGCTGCTGTGAAGGCCAGGGCACTTTGCACATACTCGGGGGACAAATAATGTACGAATGGAGTGAATAACAGCTTGTATCCGGTTAAGTCTCCGCCTTCGGGCAGCAGATCCCTGTGAATGCCCATATGAAGAATTCTTTTGTAGAAATCGCCCAGCAGACTACGATAATTTAGCTTCCGATGAGGTTCAGTTGCGAGATAAGCTTTGGTTCTGTCCGAATAGGTAATCGCAACATCTGCCCGAAGGGGCCGGGTGGAGAGCATAATTTGTTCAATTTCCCGCCGTGCTTGATTGGCCTCCAGCACATTAACGTACCCTAGAGCTGGTTCTCCCCAGGCACTAAGGATCGAGCTATGCGTTTGTTCACTTCCGGAAGTATGCTGGCGCCAGAGCCAATAGCAAAATGCACCTGCACCCAGCGCATAGGCGGCAACTGCTTCTGCTTTCAGATATCCATTCGGATGGGGCACACCAAAACTGACTAGAGATGCGGCAAACGAGGGTCCGGTCTCCATTATCCAGAAATCTTTTCCCGGCTTGAAATTTCGCCACAGATCACAGTTAAGCAGATAAGCATGCATATTTTCCTGTGAGGCATAGGTGTCGTAGGCAGCAAAGTCGAGATTTTGAAATAGCCGTTCATTATCTAGATGAAAAGCGACACTGCTGTTGTGGGTAATTGGCGCAGTGGAGTGGCGGCGGATAATATCAGCCTGCTCATCGGCGAATTCAGCGATCTTTTCCATTGAAAATAAGCGATACATCGTCCGCAGGGATGAATTGTGGAGGAAAGGTGCGGGTCCTGGCTGTGGCACCTGATCAAAACGTTGATAAGTTTGGCTCCAGACGGCTGTTCCCCATGCCTCATTCAACCTTTCAATGGAGCTGTAGCGCTGCTGCAACCAGATATGCCATAAGCCTTTACAGGTCTCACACATACACTCCGCCACATGCGCTTTGAATTCGTTATCGAGCTGCCAGGCGGCTAACCCCGGCAGTGCTCCGGTCTCCTTGGCAATATGCTCCGTAATGATGGCAGCCCGCTTACGAAAATAAGGATTGTTGGTACAAATATGCTGCCGTGCTCCATGTCCCATTACCGTTCCGCTTTCATCCACATAACAGCGCTCAGGATGTCCATGAGTAAGCCAGATGGGGGGTGTAGGTGTCGGCGTACACATTACTGTGTCAATTCCGTTTCTATGTAACCTTTCGATATATTTCACGACGGGGCCGATATCAATCTTATCTTCTTCTGGCTCCAAAGCAGACCAAATGAATTCTCCGATTCGTACGATATTAATCCCCGTTTCTTTCATTAGAAGGATGTCCTGCTCAAGCACCTCTTCACTCCATAGCTCGGGATACCAAGCAGCACCGTAGTATAGCTTGTTCTTCAATTCAGTTCCTCCTTTAAGGCAAACATTTGCTGGAAATCATCACTTGGAATCATAGGTGCTTAATGTCTTACGGACAATAGTAAACTTTTGCGCGGTTTGGACTTTTTAGATAAAATGGAATTTTTAGCTTATATAAAGCGTTCAAAAAAGTCCGATTGCTGGAAAAAATCACTAGCAGCATAATAGGAGTCGCAGTAAGGGTGATTGCAGTAATCCATGGCTACAGTAATCGCGAGCTGTACATGACAAATGGAGGTGAACAGGATGAAGCACGTAACAGTTCCGGGTACTGCAGAACAACAGCCAAAGCCGCAGACCTATCGAAATATCCGGGTAAGAAGATGGAAACGTTTTAAACGTGATAAATGGTTATATATTCTGCTGCTCCCTGGAGTCCTTTATTTTCTTGTTTTCAAATATGTTCCGATGTGGGGCGTGCTGCTGGCTTTTAAGAATTACCAGCCGTTTCTTGGTTTTCAGAAAAGTGAATGGGTAGGTTTTGAGCATTTTCGTGTTTTTTTCCAGAATCCCGATTTCTTTATGCTGCTGCGCAATACGTTATTGTTATCGTTTTATAATTTGATTTTCTTTTTTCCGGCGCCGATTATTCTGGCACTGCTTCTAAACGAAATACGGCTTTCCTTCTATAAAAAGACGATACAAACGATGATTTATGTTCCGCACTTTATATCCATGGTCATTGTGGCCAGTATGAGCTATGTATTTCTAACTACGGAAGGCGGGACTGTAAATGAGTTTTTGTATACGTTTACAGGCAGGAAAATAGACTTTCTAGCTAATCCTGACTGGTTCCGTCCATTGATTATTCTCCAGACGATCTGGAAGGAGTGCGGTTGGGGGACGATTATATTCCTGGCAGCACTGGCCGGTGTAGATGTGGAGCAATACGAGGCTGCGGTAGTAGACGGTGCGAACCGGTGGCGGCAGATTTGGCATATTACGTTGCCTGCTATCCGCAGTACAATCGTTATTTTACTTATTCTTCGGATGGGAACGATTTTGGATAACGGTTTTGAACAAATTTATTTAATGATGAATGCTCTTAATCGTGAAGTAGGTGAGGTGTTCGATACCTATGTATACGCACTGGGGATTACCCAGGGAGCTTTTAGTTACAGCACGGCTGTTGGATTATTTAAATCAATAATCGGTGTGACGCTTGTGCTCGGGACGAATTGGATCGCCAAAAAATTTGGTGAATCTGGACTTTATTGAGAAGGGAGAAGCTTGCTGTGGCCAAACAATACAAGAGTACGGGTGGAACTGCATTTGATATATTCAATTATATATTTTTAGGGATTATCGGGATCGTAGCGATTCTCCCTTTCCTCTTTGTGGTTTCGGGCTCCTTCGCTACAGATGCGGAAATTACTAAACGTGCCGTATTCCTGATCCCGACCACGATTTCATTTGACGCCTACCGGTTTATTTTTTCAACAGATACGATTATGCGCAGTATAGGGGTTTCTATTTATGTTACGGTAATCGGAACTGTCGTTAATTTATTCTTCACGGTAACTATGGCTTATCCGATGGCAAAACGATATCTGATGGGCCGTAATTTGGTACTCAACCTTGTTATTTTTACGATGCTGTTCGGTGGAGGAATGATTCCAACCTATCTCGTCATTCGGGAGCTGCATTTGCTGGATACGCTCAATTCTCTTATTTTACCGGGAGCAATTAGCGCCTTTAACCTGATTATTGTCAAAAACTTTTTTCAGGAGCTGCCTATAGAAATGGAAGAAGCGGCGCGTATTGATGGTTGTTCTGAGCTGGGCTTGTTGTGGAAGATAGTCCTTCCTTTATCCAAACCGGTTCTCGCTACATTTACGTTGTTCTATGCTGTGGGACATTGGAACAATTTCTTCTCGGCACTGCTCTATATTACGGATCCGACAAAATGGCCTTTGCAGGTGATGCTGCGACAGATCGTAATGTTGTCCCAATCTGCGGCTGGCGATATGAGTTCTATGGATCCGAGCTTTGTGCAGCCACCGGAGCAGTCGATTAAAATGGCGGTTATTGTAGTAGGTACTCTACCTATTTTATGTGTGTACCCATTTCTGCAAAAACATTTCGCTAAAGGGGTGATGCTGGGTTCTGTTAAAGGATAACAAACTTAACTTATTCCAATTTGGAGGTATAATAATGGAAGCTAATCGTTCGGTAAAAAAGAAGCGCTGGTTGTTACTTTTACTTGTGGCTATGATGGTTACAACTGTTGTTGCAGGTTGCTCAGGTAATGAATCTGCAGGTTCTAACAGCAAAAGTGAGGGAAGTAGTAATACTGGAGAAGAGAAAAGCGAGTCCCCGCTGGATCTGACCCTCATGCTGCCGATATTCAAAACAAATTATCCGAAGGATGGCAGTCCGGTTGCTGCTGAACTGGAGAAACAGACCAATACAAAAATCCACTTTGAGTGGGTCCCGAATGCATCTTATGCAGATAAATTTAATATTACGCTAGCTTCTGGGAAGCTGCCGACCATTATCTACGTGGGGGATGTTAAGGCTTCTAGTTTTGTGAACGCTGCCAAATCGGGTGCATTCTGGGAAGTAGGGCCTTACCTTAAGGATTATCCGAATTTAAGCCAAGCGAACCCGGTTATTCTGAAAAACTCGGCCATTGATGGGAAGAATTACGGGATCTATCGGGGGCGTGTACTCGGCCGTAACGGTATGGTTTTCCGCAAGGATTGGCTGGAGAAGGTGGGGTTGCAAACACCGCAGACGGTGGATGATTTCTACAATATGCTGAAAGCGTTCAAGGAAAAAGATCCAGACGGCAATGGTAAAGAGGATACGTATGGCATGGTGCTTGTCAAATGGAGCGGCCAGTGGGCCAGCGGTTTTGATACCATTAAGTTATGGTTTGGAACACCGAATAAATGGGGCGTGCAAGATGGCAAGCTGGTGCCTGAGCATGAATATCCAGAATATTTGGAAGCGCTTAAGTTCATGAAGAAGCTGTATGATGAGAAATTGATCAACTCCGACTTTGCTGTAATGGACAGTGCCAAATGGACAGATCCGATCGTGAACAATAAGGCAGGAGTAATCGTCGATGTGGTCGATACAGGCGCCCGGGTGGATGATAAAATTCACGCTGCGCTAGAAAAAGAAGGCAAAGACGAACCGGATAAACATTATGTAGATGTAAGCGGGGGCGTAACAGGTACGGATGGCAAGCTACACACATTGCCAACCTCTGGTTTCTCGGGCATGCTGGCTATTCCAAAATCATCTGTGAAGAGCGAAGAAGAACTGAAACGGGTACTGGCTTTTCTAGATCAAATCAATAATCCGGAATTACAAACGATGTTAGGTTTTGGTTTGGAAGGTACTCACTACACTATGGTGGATGGTTTTATTGAACGCTCCAAAGACACTGTACTTGTGGAGTCAGAAGTGGAAGGTCTAAACCAAATATTGGCTTATATTCCTGAGGATAAGTCCAAGACTGTAGCACAAACGCCGCTGCGCCTTAAACAAACTGAAGTTCAAAAGGCAAATGAAGCTTCCATCGTGGTTAATCCGGCAGAGGCCTTTATTTCCACAGTATATTCGCAAAAGGGTGCTCAACTCGACAATGTAATTAACGATGCACGCATAAAGTATATTGTAGGACAAATTGATGAAGCTGAATTGAAATCAGCATTTGACGTATGGAGAAAAACAGGTGGAGATGATTTAGTTAAGGAAATGAACGAATTATACGCTAAGGCTGACCACTAGATCCTTCCTAGTGCTTTTATCCGGCTGGAAAGGATCTGAGGAGCAAAACGAATGTGGTTCGATTGCACTTCAAATTTATCTGATTCGGCTGGTGAGAGCATAGTGATGAGAAATGTGGCGAAATGGAAGCGTTATACAAAAGGCTGGTCAGGCTGTAAAGGCCGGTATTATCGTAAAAACCTGATCATTATGCTGGTGGTGTCATCCATTCCGGGGTTTATTATTGGTGCGCTTGTCTACTGGATGGCAGGGGGACGCCTGGAGAGCGAGCTGCTGCAGATGCATAACAGGCAGATTGAACAGCGGGCGGCTAATATTGATGATCAGCTGTCCAATCTGGAGCTGATGCTGGCACATTGGGCTTTTGATCCCAAGTTTGATTACAGCTTGAATGGCCTTGATTTTATTCAGGATCATGAGCGGGCTTGGGATATTACGAAGACACTCGTAGTGATGCAGGGCTCGAACACGATGACGAGTAACGTTGAACTCTATCTATCAGGAGATCATCCATTACTATTTAATCCCGAATATGGCACGATTGACTCCAGCATGGTTTCTGGTCAATATGACAAATTGATTGATACTGAACAAAGCACCTATTGGACGCAGTGGGCATTCGATCCCAATAAACCAAATATCAAAGAATTAACGCTTATCCATCATATTCCGGGCGGAAGCTTGAAGCCCTTCGGGGCTCTTTTGCTCCGCATGGATACGGAGAAAGTAGCTGCGATGCTACGAACTATGACACCTTATAATAGCGGCGAGACATTTTTGCTGCAGACGACGGGGGATTTGTACGTATCTGCTGGAGACAGTGCCGAGGATTCTCCCTTACTTACCGCATTGCATAATGAGATTGTGGAACGGGGCGCGAACCATGAGTCAAATCTTGAGTCCTCTTTTCTCTTCGACTGGGGTAAGGCTACATATGCAGTGACTTATGGTGAGTTTTCCCGACTCTCCGCAGACTGGCTCTATGTGTCCGCTTCACCGATAACCAGCATAACTTCACCTGTCGTCTTCATTTCAAGACTGATATTTTTAGTTAGCTTTAGTGCTTTGCTGCTGGCGGCGATTCTGTCTTGGTTTGCTTCCCGTAAAATCTATTCACCGATAGGACGTTTGCTGCAGACTTTGTTGCCTGACCAAGCGGCGGCTGCGAGTAGGGAGGATGAGTTCATTCTGATTGAACGGCATTGGCAGAACTTGCACGGGGAGAGCCATGCCCTGAAGTACACTCTTTCCGAGCAGCTTCCACATGTGAAGGAAAGCTTCCTGCATCAGCTGTTTCAGGGGTATTTATATTCTTATTCTGAGCAGGATCTGCAAAGCCGGATGCGGCGCTTTAAGTGGGAAGTAGAGGATTGTCATTATATTATTCTTTATATTCAGCTTACAGGCATCTCCAGCCAGGAGGGGAAGTTCCGCAACGGTGATGAAAGTCTTGTATCATTCGCCGCCGTCAATATTATCGGAGAATTGTCTGCCGAGCACTTTAAGCAGGCTGATATTATCAATTTCCATGATCTCACGGCAGGATTACTTCTTATCGAACCCGTTGCGAATCCATCGCTGGAAGCGGTGCAAGCCTTTAGCGAAGAACTGACAGGAACGATTAATCGCATGTTAAAAATGAGGGTAACAGTGGCGTTTAGTGCACCGGTTGGAAGGATATCCGGTATTCCGCTAGCGTTCGAGGCTGCGAAGCAAGCCGCTAGTTATCGCCAGTTTGGTGGTGAGAACCAGATTATTAATATGGAGCTACTGGATCGTGAGGGGCAAAGTACGCCAGAACCGCAATATTCGTTCACTTTGGAGCGCGGAATGATTCAGGCCCTGCGCACAGGAGAAGCGGAAGAGGCTTACCGGCTGTTGGAGGAATTTCTGGAGGCACTGTGTGCCAATGGGGCAAAAGTGATTGATGTACAGCAGGGTATGCTTCATTTGTTAGGCAGTATTCAGCACGCCATTATGGTCTCAGGCATTCATCCAAACCAACTGTTCAAAGGGGCTAATCTGTACGCGGCACTGTCGCAAATTCATGAGCCGAAGCTTATCCTTGCCTGGTTTCAGGAAAAGGTAGTCGCACCGTATCTGACGGAGCTGAGTGAACGTTCTGATGCCGGAATCAAACGGACGATTGAGCATGCCATGATGTATATCAATGAGCATTATATGGATAATATTTCGCTGGATGGATGTGCGGATTATACAGGAATCAGCCCATTTTTACTGAGTAAATCATTCAAACGGGTCACCGGGAAAAATTTCATCGATTATCTGACCGAATTACGGCTTGATAAAGCCAAGGAGCTGCTGCGTGATACCTCGCTGCGAATTAACGATGTAGCTGAACAGGTGGGTTATCAGCATAGCTATTTTAACCGGATTTTTAAGAAACAAGAGGGAATAACTCCAAGCCGCTATAGAGAACTAAGCCATAATAATGAAGCTCTTTAAAAGTAAAGAGGACGTGCGGCGAAGAACGTATGAAGGAGATGGTTGTTGTGCCTACGGCTCTGCCGATTGGCCTGCATTGGCTAAAAAAGCCCGCTATTGATGTGGGTGTTACCTGGGGGGTTCCTTGGAAAAAAGGAGCGCTCGGCAGGGAATCGTTAAAGAATCTCTGCTTAAGTATGCCGAAGAACGAAAAGCATGTGCCGCTGCAAAGCTGGCCAGCAGCTTTTTGGCCAGACGGGAGCATCAAATGGTCCACGCACTCGGTAGTAAACAAAAATTCGGATATTCAGCAGGATTCCTTAGTGACAATGACAATAAATCAAGCGACTCCAGCTACGGAAGTGACAGAGCGACTAACTGTGCAGGAAACAGAGGAAGCTTTCATTATAGATACAGGTGTTATTATTTGCACGGTTAACAAGCAGGGGAAGGGTCTTATCCGCAGTATTGTACGCAGAAATCCGGCGGACACGGAAGGAACGGAAGTTTGCAGTAATGGCGAGCTTGTATGTATACGTGAACAGAGAGATGAGGGTGCTGGCACCCTGAGCATACGTGAGGAGCGGTTCACAGGACGAACGTTAAGTGCCATCCTTGAACAGGACGGACCTGTTCGCGCAGTGGTGAAGCTAGATGGACTTCACCAAGCTTCGCACAGTGCTCGTGAGTGGCTTCCCTATACGTTACGTTTATATTTTTATGCTGGGCTGGAGTCTATTCGATTAGTTCATACGTTTCATTATGACAGTAATCCACAGCAGGATTTTATTAAAGGATTGGGAATAGAATTCACAGTGCCGATGCGTGGACCTCTTTACAACCGCCATGTTCGTTTTGCCGGAGATAGCGGCTTGTTTAGCGAGTCTCCTAAGACGTTGCATACACGGCGAACCAAAGGTAAGTACCGTGATTTATTCCTCGATCAGGTAGCAGGATGTGCTGTGAAATTTAATCCAGAAGAGGATGCCTATTTCCTTAATTTATTGGATGACTCTGCCACTTGGGGCAGCTTTCGGCTGGTTCAAGATTCTTCCGAGCATTATGGGATCTGGAAGCGGACAGAGGATGGCTGCGCTTGGATCAAGGCAGCAGAAGGCCGCCGGGCAGGTGGGCTTGGTTATGTTGGGGCAGAGGGCGGAGGGCTAGCCGTCGGGATGAAGAATTTCTGGCGTAAGCATCCGGCAGGAATGGAGATTGGTTCCACTGCCACTGACGCGGCAGCACTTACTGTCTGGTTCTGGTCACCTGATGCGGTAGCTATGGACTTGCGGCATTATGATACGAAAACACATGTGGAATCCTCGTATGAAGGTGCAGAAGAATTACGGGCCACTCCATTTGGTATCGCTAATACTAGCGAGCTAACATTCTGGTGTACGGCGCAGACTCCCGGGCCTGAGTTGTTGCAGCGGATGCAGGCAGAAGCTGAAGAACCTTCATTGCTGGTTTGTGAACCAACTTATTATCATGAAGCGGGTGCTTTTGGTTTCTGGAGTTTGCCTGATCGGAGCACACCAGCCAAAGCGTATCTGGAAGAGCGGCTGGACGGGATCATCTCCTTTTACAAGGAAGAGATCGAGCAGCGCAAATGGTACGGTTTTTGGGACTACGGAGATTTCATGCACAGCTATGATCCGGTCAGACATGTATGGAACTATGATCTCGGTGGCTGCGCCTGGCAGAATTCCGAGCTGGTGCCAAATATGTGGTTGTGGGTAACGTTTCTCCGGTCCGGGAGAGCGGATGTGTTCCGAATGGCCGAAGCTATGACCAGGCATACGAGTGAGGTAGATGTATATCATTTTGGCGAATACGCCGGACTAGGCTCGCGGCATAATGTCATCCACTGGGGCTGCGGCTGCAAAGAGGCTCGTATCGCCATGGCGGGTCTGCATCGCTACTATTATTATCTGACCGGAGACGAGCGGGTCGGCGATATTATGGACAGTGTAAAGGATGCTGATTATTCAACAGTTACTCTGGATCCGATGCGGGCGTATTTTCCGAAGGATGAATTCCCGACTCATGTTAGGGTGGGTCCGGACTGGGCGGCCTTTAGCTCTAATTGGATGACCCGCTGGGAGCGGTTCGAGGATACCGCTTATCGTGACAAGATTATAACAGGTATGGATTGCATCAAAAGGGCAAATTTACGGCTATTATCTGGTCCCACATATGGTTATGATCCGGCAACTGGCCTATTGTCGGGAATGGGCGACGATAACTGGGGGCGTCATTTAGCCATTAGCATGGGAGGTCCGCAGGTGTGGTTCGAGCTGGCGGCAATGCTGGAGGACCCGGACTGGGAAGATATGCTGGCTGAGTTCGGCGTATTTTATAATTTGCCACAAGAAGAGAAGGACACATTTACAGGAGGGTTGATTTCAGGAAAACTCCGTTTTGAGCATCCTGTACTCAGCGTAGCCATTGCTGCATATGGAGCATATTACCGCAAGGATCCAGCGACGGCAGAGCGGTGCTGGTCGATTTTGCTGGAGAATCCGTTTGGTTGTGTGAATCTACAGGAGGAAGCTGATCGGGTCACTTATATGACTGAGTTAAATGAGATCGATTGGATGAATACAAATGAAGCCTCGCAGTGGTCTTTAAATACGATCATTGCCTTGGAATTAATCGGTAGTGCTTTACCGGAACGCGCGAATTAAAGGCTTCATTGTGGGGAGGAATGATTTATGGCTAGGCCGATGCAGGACACGGGTATAGGTGGTTTGATCCCTGAAGCATGGAAACCAATCTACCATAATCCCCTCGCTTCAACTAGTGATATCGCTGGATTCCAGATGGAGGGAGCGGGAGCAGTTTCCTTCCCTTTGCAGCGAATGAGACTGGAGAGTACTATCCATGCCGAGGCCGGACAACAAGCAAATGTCGTTCTCTGGTGTCCAGAAGAGTTCCCGGCAGACCTCGCCGTATCTTGGAATTTCCGCCCATTGCGTGAGCCGGGGTTGGCGATTTTGTTTATCGCGGCCAAAGGAGAGGGTGGGAAGGATTTATTTGATTCCGCGCTTGCTCGCCGTACGGGTGAATATGATCAATACCATCACGGGCAGATAGACACGTATCATATCTCGTATTTTCGCAGGCGTTGGGTGGAAGAACGTGAATTTCATACCTGTAATTTGCGTAAAAGCTATGGTTTTCATCTGGTTACGCAGGCAGCCGATCCGCTTCCGGACGTCAGCGACATGACTGAGCCCTACCGGATGTTAGTGGTAAAGCGTGGTCCTATGCTGTTTTTTGCAATCAATGAACTGCCGGTTTTTACATGGATAGATGATGGTGAAACCTATGGGCCGCTACTGACAGGCGGGAAAATTGGGTTTCGACAGATGGCACCCCTGATGGCTGAATACTCAAATCTGACGGTTTTTGGACAGTAATGCGAAGGAGGCTTCAGATGGATGTCTATTATTTATTATTGTTACCCTGAAGGCAGACATAAGGCGCTTACAATGAGCTATGATGACGGCAGACGGGCTGACGAAAGATTGGTAAGACTATTTAACCGCCATGGGATTAGAGGAACATTTCATCTCAATTCTGGCCTGCTGGGTGAAGGTAATCGTATTGCGGCAGATGAAATAACTGAGCTGTACCAGGGACATGAGGTATCTGTTCATACGCAACACCATCCGACGATAGCCCGTTGTCCGCAGGAGCAAATCATCCATGAGATTATGGAGGATCGAAAGTGTTTTGAGACGCTGCTCCAGGTGCCGATACGGGGAATGTCTTATCCTAACGGTTCCTTTAACAAGGAGATAAAGAAGCTTTTGCCTCATTTAGGCATGGAATATGCCCGTGTGGTACAGACCACTGGCGGCGGCTTTGGGCTGCCGGAGGATTGGCTGGAATGGCGGGGGACTTGCCATCATAATGATCATTTGCTGGAGCATGCGGAGCAGTTCGTGAAGCTGCATAAACGGCAGTATTTATATCTGATGTATGTGTGGGGCCATAGTTATGAATTTGATAACGATAATAACTGGGAGCTGATGGAAAGCTTCTGTGAAGCAGTGGGAGGACTAGAGGAAATCTGGTACGCGACAAATATTGAACTCGTTCATTATATGAAGGCTTGTGAAGCCCTTATTTTCTCCGCTGCTCGGGATTTTGTATATAATCCGGGAGCGGTATCTGTCTGGCTGGAAATCGACGGTGTGATTATAGAAGTAGCAGGCGGACAAACCGTCCGTTTCCCAGAGATCTAATCGAAGAGAGAAGACAGGAGGATTCTAATGAAAACGAAGGACACACAATTAGTCTATCAGCTGGCAAAAGTAGATATTTCCGCTGCCGGTCCACGCTGCAAAATGCTTATTGGCGATCTGAATGGGGATGGACGTGCGGAAATGCTGCTGGTTCAGCCGGATAATCGCCAGGATGTACGTTATATTCCCCATCAGGTGCAATGCCTGACTGCTTTTGATATGGATGGCAAGCTGCTGTGGCAGGTGGGCACACCCGATCCTGACGCTGGCAGCCAAGGCTCGGACTATCCAGCGCAAATTTATGATTTAGATGGTGATGGGGCGCTGGAAGTATTATGTGTAATGGATGGACGGTTTCATATTCTTGAAGGTTCAACAGGAACGGTTAAGTCGATATACGACTTACCTGCTGAACATGCACATGATTGTATTATCATCGCCAATCTAACAGGGCAAGAACACGCTTCCGACATCATTCTGAAGGACCGTTATCATCAACTGTGGGCCATGGATCAGGATTTCAATTTATTATGGACGCATAAAGGCAATGTAGGACATTATCCGTGGGTTCACGATCTTCATGGAAATGGACAGGATCAAGTGATGGCAGGTTATGATCTGCTTGATTCTAAAGGTGATTTATTATGGAGCTGCCATGATCTTGACGACCATGCGGACTGTATTTGGGTTGGCGATGTGAATGGAGATGGCTATCCTGAACTGGTTGTCGGCGGAAGCGTAACGGTGATGTATGACCGGGACGGACAAGAGCTTTGGCGTTATGACGGCTCCATCGAGTCACAGCATCTGGCGTTAGGCCGATTCCGGCCTGAACTGCCTGGTCTTCAGGTTGCCGGGCTGGACCGAATGATCCGCGAAGATGACGGCAAAGGGCTGAAGGGCAAGGATGCGTTGTTTCTTCTAGACTGTAATGGCAAGGAACTGTGGAAAGAAGAACGTACAAGCGACGGTTGGCTGACTATAGTTGAAGCCGTGAGTAACTGGCAATTTGGTTCTCCGGATTATATTCTCGCGTACCGCCGGGGAGGCGGAGTATATCCTGCTTTGTACGATGGACATATGCGGGTTGTAGCTGAATTCAAGGAGGAAGGTTATGCCGTTCACGGCGATCTTCTGGGATGTGGCAGGGAACAGGTTGTAATTTATAATGATGAGTCCGCAACGGTATATTCAAGCGAGTGGATAGATATTAGTACCTGTGCCTCTGAGAAATCGTTACCTCACCCTAAAAGATTGTACAACTCGACGCTGTATCCCGGTGGAGAAATAACGGTGTGAAGGAGGATACGCTTAGTGAGTACTTATATTCCAGAATACTTTCCTGATCCTGATTGTATTGCCAAATATAATGGGGGCAAAATCGAAAATGTACTGGCCGCAGTGGCCAGCCGTTTTATCGGTGCCTATCCCCCGCAGCCTCCGGTGTACCGGGTACATTCGCAGAGTGGTTTCAACCGGCTCCGCGACTGCCGTTACGATATGAATCTGGAAGAACGACTGCCGGAGCTAGCGGCAGGACAATTCGTATATGTGTGGGGAAAGCTGTGGAGTGACAATGAGGTAGATGCCCCTTTCTCAGTTAGTTGCTACAGTCCAGTTAAGGTTTACATAAATGGACGGCTGGTGTTTAGCTCCAATCTAAATGATGATGTGTTTCCGGACAGAAGGACGTTTTTTCGGGCGAGCATGGATAAAGGCTGGAACCATCTGGTACTGGAGTATGTTGCAACAGGTACAGGTTGCGGAGGGGTTTTTGGAACGGGCAGTGTCAAAGGTGCACCAGTACACTTTCTTACTCCGACGGCGCAGTTAAGCGGTTGTGAAGGTTGGATTTATAGTGGACCCCAGCAGACATCTTGGGCAGCTTGGCTGGAAGCTGAATTCACTGAAGAGCAAATGACAGCTCGCTGCGTTTGGTTTCCGACACAGCAATGGTCGCCACAGGAACAGGCAACTGGCAACTGTTCACGCATATTTGGGGAAATGCTGGGAGCCAAGGCGTATGCTTGGTGTAAGCTGGAAGTTAACAGCCTACAGGAAGACGACATTCGTCTGCAAGGTAGCTATCGTGGAATGGCTGAAATCTCTATCTATGTGAATGGGAAACTTGTAGCTGAGCATCAGAACGTGAAAGGTATGCTTGATATCCAACTGGAGCTTGGTTATGGACTACATGATCTGGTCGTGGAGTCCATCTGTGGAGAGGGGAATTGGGGATTTGAACTGGACGTACGGTCTGGTGGTGTTCAGAGTAGTCTCGTGCAACCATATCCCGTTGAAGGATTAACTGATCCATGGTTGTACCTTGGATTGTTCACCAAGGAGGCAGCGCCGAAAGTCTTAGAACTGACCTCTATGGATACTTTATTTGGGGAAGCGGATGAAGTAACCTTTTGGCGTGTAGACCAGCCGAATAGCTGGGTTAGGCCTTATTTGGAGAGTGTTATGTTTGGGCGCTGGAATTACCCTCTAGGCGTAACCCTGTACGGATTGCTGAGAACAGGAGTAGAGCTTAAGGCCCCCCATTATGCCGAATATGCACAACACCATATTGAGCAATGTACAGGGCTGCATAAATATGCCTTATGGGACCTTGGACGTTATGGCGCTCCGGGCATCAATCATCAGCTGGCGCTGATGGATTCGCTGGACGACTGCGGATCCTTCGGGGCAACGATGCTGGAAGCATATAAGCTTCGTTCACTACAGGGCGCACCGGAAGCTGCTGCTGAAATTGCCAATTATATTACTAAAGTGCAGAGCAGGCTGCCTGACGGAGCTCTGTATCGGACCAGTGGCACAGTTGATTTCATGCAGCAGACGATGTGGTGTGATGATTTGTATATGAGCACACCATTTCTAAGCAAATATTATGAATTGACCGGAAATGCGGCTTATCTTGATGATGCGGCGGCGCAGTTTTTACATTACAAGGAGCGGCTGTTCCAGCCGGAGCTTGGCATTATGCATCATGTGTATGATTATAAGTTTAATAAACCCAATGGCGTGCCTTGGGGCAGAGGTAATGGTTGGGTGATTTTCTCGCTGACTGAGCTGCTTGAAGTTATGCCTGAGCAACATCCGTTGCGATCTGATTTGCTTGATTATTTCCGCGAGCTTAGTAAAGGCTATCTTAAGCTGCAAGATGAGCGGGGCCTATGGCATCAAGTGTTGACGGATCCTGAGTCCTACGCGGAGGCTTCTTGTACCTCTATGTTTATTTACGCTTTTGCTAGAGGCGTACGCTGCGGTTGGCTGCTGGAACCAGACTCATACGTAACCTCTGCAATCAACGGCTGGAGCGGCTTAACCCGTCATTGTATTGACAAACAAGGCAATGTTTACGGTGTCTGCCGCGGTTCGGGTTATTCGTTTAACAAACTGTATTATAAAGATGAATTGACCTGGCAATTAAACGATACACATGGGATTGGCATCGTGTTGCTGGCCGGAATTGAGGTTCACAGGCTCGTACGAGATTTGGAAATGAAATCACATGACGAAGCAAAATGAATGGCATGATGAGGAATGAGACGACCGTATTAATCACAAAATTACAGCGGAGCAGCTATACTCCATTAGTGGGGATCGCTGCTCTTTGTTATGCGTTACAGTGCTGCTTAAACTCCCCAAACCGCCGATTACTCCTGCTAGACAAAGTTATGCGGACTCAGATGACGTTATTTGCAGATATATCGCCTTTTGGGGCCATTTTCGGACTCCATGGACCTCTGTCAAGAAAGTGGACAGTCACGCAACAGACATTCTAGTCAATTGCTCAGCAAAACGAACTGGAGAAAGATACCCCAGCGCGCCATGCATTCGCTTGCGGTTATAGTAAAATTCAATATATTGAAAAAGTGTCTGGTAGGCTTGCTCCTTAGTTTTGAATCGTGGATTACAATAAATGAGCTCCTTTTTCAAAATGCTGTGCCACGACTCGATACAGGCGTTATCATAACAGTTACCTCTGCGGCTCATGCTGGACTCCATGCCATACGCCTTCAACTGCTTCGTGTATTCATGAGAAGTATATTGAGAACCTCTATCGGAGTGATGTAATAGACCCTTTTCCGGTTGTTTAGCTTCGTAAGCATCTTGTAAAGCGCCCGAAATCAAGCTAGTTTCCATATGGTTCTCCAAGCGCCACCCCACGATTTCGCGCGTGCAAAGGTCCATCACACTAGCCAGGTACAACCGCCCTCCCCGGCAAGGAATGTACGTAATGTCGGTAACCCATACTGAATTGGGTTTGAGTATTTTAAATTGCTGGTTCAGCGTATTCGGGGCAATCGGATGGTCATGATTGGAGTCGGTGGTCTGTACCCGATACGTTTTGGAGACAATGGAGCGAAGCTTCATATGTCGCATGTACACACTCACCGTGCGTTCGGTAACGGTATAACCTTCTTGATGTAACAGGCGGGTGATCTTCGGACTCCCATACCGCTTTTGATGGTCTGCAAAATGATACTGAATTCGCTTCATTATCGCAGCCTTACGAAGCATATGCGTACTGGTTTTTTCTGTCCGCCACTTGTAGTACCCGCTCCGTGACACATGTAGGGTCATGCACATCTTCTCCAAGAGAAACTCGGAGCGATGTTTTTCAATAAACTGGAATCTCAGTTCCTTGGTTTGCTGAAGATGTGCACTGCTTTTTTTACGATCGCTAATTCCTCTTCCACATCGGCAATCTTGTTATCTTTTTCTTGAAGTTGACGGCTCATTTCTTTCAACTGTGCCTCGAGTTCCCGTACTCGATCCACGCTAGCTGCCGGTTCATTCTTTAGTTCTCGATACTGGCTCATCCATTGATGCAGGGTACTTTTTGGGATGTTGAGCTCTTCCGCCAAGTCGCCCACTGTCTTTGTTTGCTCTTGAATGAACTGCACTGTCTGTTTTTTAAATTCTTCGTTATACCGTTGTCGATGTTCTCCCATGTGAACACACCTCCGTGGACTCATTATCGCCAGTCTGTTAACTACTGTCCACTTTTTATTCTAGCTTCACAAATGGCGTTATTGCTTCGAAAACGGCTAATATAGGTAACTTTTTATGCCAATAGCGACTATGGGGTCCGATAAAATCCCAAAATAGCGATTATGCTGCGAATAAGGTCCACTGGGTCCGATAGCCTCATGAACTTTGTTCGCACGAAAAGGTAATCTAGTGACGAGATATTGTTGTTGCTCAGATGCTCCCGGTGCTCCCGATGCTCCTGATGCTCCCGATGGTCCTGATGCTCCCGATGCTCCTGATGCCCCCGATGGTCCTGATGCCCCCGCTGCCCTCGCTGCCCCAGATGCCCCCATGCCCATGGCAGTTCACATAAGGTGCTTGTGATCGACGGAGCGGCTACATAGAGAATCGGTTGTGATTTCTAGCTGTGGATCAGCGGTTTTGCTTGCGATATTGCAAAGGCGAACGTTTAACGATTTGTTTAAACACACGCCCGAAGTGGGCGATGCTGTCAAAGCCGGTATCCTCGGCGATGTTCGTAACTTTAGCGTTGGTGCTCTGCAAGAGACGTTGGGCTTCCTTGATCCGAATGTAGTTTAGATATTCTACGATGGTGAAGCCAGTTGTCTGCTTGAACACTCGGCAGAGATAGGTGCTGCTGATGAAAAAAGTCTCAGATAGCCGCTCCAATGTAAGCTTTTCAGCATAATGTGTTTGTAAAAAATCAATAATTTCGTAGACTTTTAGCTGCTTCTCACTGCTCTCAGGGGCAATGGGCTCGCGGCTTATTTCCTGTATTCTGTTCATTTCAATAAATAGTTGGATGAGCAGCGTCTGCAGATAGGGGATTTGCTGTGTCCGTGGTTCTGTTTGTTCTTTTAGCATGCTGAAAAGAAGATATTCAATGGCCCCCTGTTCATGTGCTCCGGGCCGCAAAAGCAAGCTTTGTGTAGCCATAAATGGAAAATGCAGCTCGAAGTGCGCCAATGTCTTTTGCAGAAAGCTTTCCTCAAAGTTAATTAAGATCCGTTCATGGCTTGCAGAGCCTTTAGAGGTGGTACGATGGAGCTCGTTCTTGTTAATAAAAATCAGATCACCTTTACGCAAGGTGTAGATCAGATTGTTAATGTAATAACTGCGTTCCCCGGCGAGTAAATAATAAATTTCATAAGTATCGTGATAATGGTCGGAATCCATGCTGAATGGACCGGCTCTTTTTATTTGCTCAATTATAAAAGGAGGCTGAGGCTCCTGTTCCATGCTAAATCTGCTCCTTTCTGATGATGAGGATAATATTTGCAAAGTTTTTGTTATTTCTGCTAAGAATCGCTTAGATTAAGATATATTTTATACTATACACTATAAGAAGAAAACGCTTTTAAATCAATAAGTGATGGAGTGATCCTGATGTCCAACAAGAAATATGCTTTCGTAGGAACCGGCGGCCGAGCGGAGTTTTTTTATGGTGAGATCACCACGAATTATCGTGAAACCTCTGAGATTGTAGGCTTTTGTGATGTGAATGGAGCAAGAATGGATTATGCGAACCGTTTGCTGGAGGAAAAATATAAATATCAAGCGGTTCCTACCTATAAAGCTCATGAGTTTGACCGTATGATTGAGGAAACCAAACCTGACACGGTTATTGTCACGAGTATTGACCGCACGCATCATCGTTACATTATCCGGGCGATGGAGCTTGGCTGCGATGTTATTTCGGAGAAACCGATGACAGTGGATGAAGAGAAATGTCAGGAAATTCTTGAAGCGATTGAGCGGACTGGGAAAAAGCTGCGTGTGACCTTCAATTACCGCTATGCCCCACACAACACCAAAATCCGTGAACTCATTATGGACGGCGCGATTGGAGAAGTGCTTTCCGTCAACTTCGAGTGGCTGCTAAATACGCAGCATGGGGCGGATTACTTCCGCAGATGGCATCGTGATAAACGGAACAGCGGAGGTCTGTTGGTTCATAAATCCACACATCATTTCGATTTGATGAATTTCTGGCTGGGTTCGCGCCCAGATACGATTTATGCGATGGGTGATCTAAGATTTTATGGCAGAGAAAACGCGGAGAAGCGCGGGGTGACTGAGTTTTATCAGCGTGCTCATGGTAGCAGTGCGGCGGAAAACGATCCGTTTGCCCTGCATCTTAAAGATAATGAGCAGTTAAAGCAGATGTATCTGGATACGGAGCATGAGGATGGTTACCTGCGTGACCAAAGTGTGTTCGGTGACAATATCAGCATTGAGGATACGATGGCGGTTATGGTCAAATACAAAAATAAGACGATTATGAATTATTCACTTAATGCTTATCTGCCTTGGGAGGGTTTCATTGTGGTATTTAATGGGACCAAGGGGCGGATGGAAGTAAAGGTCGTCGAACAGTCTTATGTAAATGCCGGAGGAAATAAGGAAGATGAAGGGGCGTTAAAAGACAAGCGGATCACGGTCTTCCCTCATTTCGCAGCACCTTATGAAGTGGAGATTGAAGAAGGAGTTGGGGGGCACGGAGGCGGAGATCCTGTGATGCTGCGTGATATTTTTGAACGTCCGCTGGAGGATCGCTTTAATCGTGCAGCATCCCATGTGGACGGAGCGTTGTCTATTATGACCGGGATTGCGGCAAATCGTTCAATAGCTACTGGACTTCCAGTTAAGGTAGATCAGTTAATAAAATTGTAGTAGCCCGTTTATGAACAAGCGGCTTTGGGTTCGTAGGGAGCGTTTCTCCAGAATCCCGGAGGGCCCTCCGCTCTGTCCACATGTTAAGCCAACTTCTACTCTTAGATTGAGCTAAAAAAAGTGAAAATAAAAGGCTGTCTCCATAATCATCGTAGATGACTAAGAGACAGCCTTGTTTATTTTAGCTAAAACAATTATTGTTTGACGACGTTAAAGCCATCTTTTTGCAATTGGGTCACGATACCATCGTCACCGAGCATATGCAGCGCGCCAACGACGACAAGGTAAGTCGCTTTTTTATCACTATTCAAATATTCTTTTACATGCTTCACCATGTTGACGTTGCGATCCGAAACCAGGCCTTTATAATACTCTGGCTCTTGCGCGACCGCTTTTGTCATCGCTACGAGCGACTGCTCATCACCTTGCATCCACATTTGGGATAGTGCATCCAGCGAAGCTGCTGCGGAAGTATTGTCCGTTTGATTGAGGCTGCCGAGTGTGTCGACAAGAAGCTTTTCTTGCAATCCATCTGAGAACTGGTCGAACATATTCAGCTGCAATTGTGTGTTTTCCAGTTCAATAATAGGTTTGTTCAGCTTGCCTGCTTTTTGTAAAAAATATAAATCAATGCCGGTATCCGCCGTATAACTTGTAACTTGCATCTGTAGACTTGAGACACCTTGGGTAACGACCCACGGTTTGAAGGAATCGAATGCATTTTCCGCCAGACCATTTGCTTTTAGCAGCTGAGTTACTTTGTTATAGGTATCTGCGGATACATGATCCTTGAGCTTGGTTCCATCTGTATAAGAGCCTTTTTCCAAAATAAACTTTTGGATCTCAGCTTGATCAATCTTAGAGATATCTACTTCGACACCTAAATATTGCGAGGCTTCAAAAGCAGCTTCAATCTCCGGACGCAGCGGGTACATTTTGTCGTTAGCCACATGGATAGAACCAAGCAGATAGACGGTGTTGCCGTTGTTCTCCACTTTCCATAAGAATCCGGTGCTTCCGGCAGCTTGAGTATCGGCCACAAAAGTGATGGTGCGCAGCGCTGGACTCCACTCCACCTTATAGCCGATCGTTTCTCCTATAAAGCGGACAGGAACATAGGTGACATTGTTGATGGTTTTAGGAGCCACCTCTAGTTTTTTCTTCTCCCCGTTTACCGTTGCGGTTGTGCTACCGATGGTCAGTGAGAGGGCCAGTCCATTTTTGGTCCCTGTTACGGTTTGGGTTTTTTTATTCCAATTAATATTTACATTAAGCTTCTCTAGCAGGGGACGCATAGGAACTAGGGTCGTTCCTTTTTCTACAACAGGGTTAGAATTGCCTAACTTTATTTCGGTTCCATCAATCCATACACCGACAGGCTTTTCAGCAGCATGCGCAGTGGTAAAGACAGACATAACCATGAAAATGGATAAAAATAATGCACCTAGCTTTTTCATTAATAGGACACTCCGTTTCTAAAAAAGAATGAAAGATGTAAGTCACTCTCTGATTTTAACGTATTTTCCCATAAACAGTTATACCTTTTGTTACTATATTGATTTGATGCCTATGATTGGAAAGTAAACTTACAGTACTTCACGTCATTCAAAAGTCAAAATAATGCACATCAAAGCAAAAATCGCCCCTATTAGATCCTGTTCACTCTCCTTATCATGAAACGTAAGAAACGAAGAGCCTGAAGGGAGCAAGGAACTTATGTGGAGCAGTGCGATTGAAGATGCGATAGAGAAGGTACGTAAGAACATAGACCGGTTCGGGGGCAGTTTCCCTCATGTCAGCAGGAATGGAACTTATCAGCTCAATAACAACGACGACTGGACTAACGGATTTTGGAGCGGCATGTTGTGGTTGTGTTATGAATATACGCGGGATGACAGCTTCCGTATTGCGGCATCCCATACCGTAGAAGATTTCCGCCGCCGTTTCGCGGCAAAGACCGTGCTTGATCATCACGACATCGGCTTCCTGTATTCGTTATCCTCTAAAGCCCAGTGGATTATAGATAAAGACGAATCAGCGCGTCAACTGACATTGCAGGCGGCAGACCTGCTGCTGAAGCGCTGGCGTACAGCTGGCGGTTATATTCAGGCTTGGGGACCGGAGGGGGATACTCAGGAAGGCGGGCGGATCATTATTGATTGTCTGTTAAACCTTCCCCTTTTGTATTGGGCAGAAGAACAGACCGGTGATTCCGAATACAGGGAGGTGGCGGTCATGCAGGCGGAGAAAACGAGACGGTATCTGGTACGGGGAGATGACAGCTCTTACCATACGTTTTTCTTCGACCCGAAGACCGGAGAGCCGATTGGCGGCGCCACTCATCAGGGCTTTACTAACGGATCGACCTGGACGCGCGGGCAGGCTTGGGGTGTTTACGGTTTTGCATTATCCTACCGCTATACCAAAAATCCGTTGTATTTGGAAACGTCCAAGCGGATGGCCCGCTATTTTCTGGAGCATTTGCCGCAGGATCATGTCGCTTACTGGGATTTTAATGCTCCGGTATCTCCGGATACTTACCGGGATAGCTCGGCCTCGGCAATAGTAGCAGCCGGACTACAGGAACTGCTGGAGCTAATGGATGGGGAGGATTCGGAGCGGGCTTATTTTCAGCAGGGATTAGTGCAGTCGATGACTTCGCTTGTGCAGAACTATTCCACGCTCGGCGAAGAGGCGGAGGGGCTGCTGAAGCATGGTTCTTATCATGTGCGCGGCGATCTGTCTCCAGATGACTTCATGATCTGGGGAGATTATTTCTATCTTGAAGCATTGATGCGGCTGCAAAAAGGCAACAAGGGGTACTGGTATGAACGCTGATGGCCGACAAATCTCCCCCTATGCCGTCTTTGCGCTGCTCGACCTTGAGTTGCCCGCTTTAGCTCTATTGAAGAATGCGCTCAGCCAAGCGCGGCAGGACGATGCGCTGACTGAATTACATCGGTATTTGACCCGACGGAGCACGCCGGGCTGGCGGAAAGAGGATAACCGGAAGCAGCAGCTTATTGACTATGTACGGCTTTATTGTGCAGACGAGCTGGAAGCTGTAATGAAGACAGCGGATGAAGTTGTGGAGCAGACGTTTCTCTTTCGTTTTCCCTGGGATATGGAGCGCAGCCGCATTCCGGTTACCTTTGAGGAAGAAATTGACTGGCGTCATGTTCCGGACAAGGATGTAGAATGGGCTTATATGCTGAATCGCCACCGCTACTGGGTGGCATTAGGACAAGTATATGCGATAACAGGTAAAGAGGTTTATGCAAGAGCATTTTGCTGCCAGCTTGAAGATTGGATAGACCGTAACCCCGTTCCAGACAAGCCTGCGAATGATTCGCTGACATGGCGCACAATTGAAGCGGGCCTTCGTTGTGCTAACTGGATTAAAGCACTGTCTTATATACAGGATAGTCCGCTGTTCACACCGACGCTGCTGGCCAAAGTGATGATATCTCTCCATGAACACGGCCAATATTTAGCTTTATCGTTTACGGGCTGGAAGAAGATCAGCAACTGGGGGGTGCTGGAGACTTGTGGTTTGTTCCAAACTGCGCTCTACTTCCCTGAGTTCACTAGCGCCAATAACTGGCGACAGCTCAGTGAGGAGAGATTGGGAGAGACGGCGCGAATTCAGATTATGGCGGACGGCATCCACTGGGAGCAATCGCCTACCTATCACCATGAGGTTTTGGTATGTTTTCTCGACTGCATCCGCTTAGCCCGATTGAACGGACTGGAGCTTCAGGAAGAATTTCAGCAAAAGGTTCAGCAAATGGCTGTCGCTTCATTATATTGGGCCAAACCGAATCACCGGCAGCCGATGCTTGGCGATAGTGATGACAGCGATATTCGTTCGCTTTTGACTTATGCGGGCTGGTTATTTCAGGATGCTGTACTCCGTTTTGGCGGATACGATCAAATGGATTATGACAATGCCTGGTTGTTTGGGATAAATGGAGTTGAGGGCTACGAGCGGCTGAATGCGGAGCTACCGCCAAACTTGTCACGCTCTTATGCACATTCCGGTCATTATGTGATGCGAACGGGCTGGGACGAGCAGGATTTGTACCTATATTTTCACTGCGGACCACTTGGGGGTGGACATGGGCACGCGGATCTGCTACATTTCGATCTGTATGCCTATGGGCGGGATCTGCTTACCGATCTTGGCAGATACAACTATAGTGATCATACACCACTTAGAAAAGCGCTAAAAGAAAGCGCTGCCCATAATACGACCACTGTGGACGGAATTGGATTTACCGAAGTCACGGATACATGGTCCTTCTCTAAGATTGCGAAGCCAACGGGCTGCCAATGGATCAGCCATCCGGACTTTGATTATGTAGAGGGCAGCCACGACGGCTACCGTCATTTGGATGATCCGGTCTACCCGTTAAGGAGGATCCTATTTATTAAGCCTTTTTACTGGCTTCTGGTGGACAGCTTCAGTTCCCGGCAGGAGCATACATTTTCCCAGCATTTTCATTTTGCACCCGGAACGGTTCAGATGGAAGATGGAACGCTAATATGCCGTACCAAAAATGAGCGGGAAGCCAATCTTTGTATCCTTCCTGTTCATGTTGATGGTCTTCAGGGCAGGGTTGATGCTGGGGTAATCTCCCGCGAATATAATCTGCTGGAACCCAATCAGTATGCTGTGTACTCCCGAAAGGGGAAAGGAACGGTCTCGATCATGCAGGTGCTGTACCCGCAGTCTGCGGGTGAGTTGTTCTGTCCGCTGGTCGAACAGGTGCCGATTTACCGCCATACGGGTGAACCGGTGGCTGCTGCACAGGCGGAGGCCTGTCGCATCATCCTCCCCGAAAGGAATGAGGAGTATATTATCGTGATCAGCCACGAGATTCCATCCAGTCATTTAGATTCCTATGTAGTGGAAGGCGTACAAATTTTTGGAGTAGTAGTGCTTATGGTTTCTGCAGACGGTCAAAAGAAAGTCACGGTAATCAGATAATGTATGAATACTGGACAACGGGCTGATAGAATAAAAGAAAAGAGCATGAGAGAGGCGCGGAGAAAACATGTTCAAATTCACTTACTATAGACGTATCCAGGTTTCATTTCTTTTGCTGATTTTTATCCCGCTGATTGCAGTATCGATCATCTCCTTCGTGCTCATCCGGGATACGATGGTAGAGAAGCTGCAGCTCAGCAACGATAACTTCCTGAACGTTATGATTGACGAACTAAACAAAACTATTGATGATGTGACGTTCGCTTCCCATTTTATTGTAAACGATACCAATTTCCGCGCTAATCTGAAGTCTTTTGCGGATACTGAGCGGCTAAATAGCTATCAGGATTACGTACATTTTACGCAAATTCAAGATGTGTTTTCGCTCATCAACTCTAAGCCGTTGAATAATAATATTCGCATGTATTTGGTCAACCGGAAACACTTTGTGATCTCCTCTGGGACGGAGAATTTATCTGTAATCAATGCTAACCTGGACAAGCTGATGAGCCGTGTCAATATCCACGAACCGGAGACCTTGCAATGGCTTGGGATGGCTGACAGCGGTTCCGGTAAAAGCAGCAGCTATTATATTGCCAGAGTAATCTATGACAGCCGGGAGAAACAGCAGGTGTCCGTGCTGCTTATCTCAATTCCTGAATCCTATTTCAATAAATTGCTCGGACCCGTCGAATTTGGCAAGGTTGCGTTATTTGATTCTGGAGGAGGCTTGATCGCTGGGAACTCAGAATTGGCTTCAGAAGGCAAGGAAGCGAGAGGAAGCGTTCGTACAGCCAGAGCTATCGACAAATCCAATTGGCAGCTGATCTATGAAGCTTCGGAGAAAGAATGGTCGGGCCAGATCTCGCGGACGTTTTATAGTGGCATTGGCTTGGTACTCCTCTTATTTATTGTCTTTTCGGCTACCTCCATGCTGATTGCCAAAAGATTGCATAGTCCGATCATGAAGCTGCAGCGCGTTGTGCGCCAGTTCGGGATGGGGAATCTTGATGTCAGGCTGGAGGTCAAGGGCAAGGATGAAATCGCTGAGCTGGGGCAGACGTTGAATACTATGCTGGACCAGCTGCAAGGACTGATTCACGACATCGAGCTGGAGCAGGAACAGAAGCGGGTGATGGAGCTGGAGGCGCTGTTTATGCAGATTCGCCCCCACTTTTTGATCAACACGTTGAATTCGATTAAATGTAGCCTTATTTTGGCCAAAGATAAGCTGCATAGCGGGATCATCGATTCATTAATGAGTCTGCTCCGGGCCTATTTGAAGGTCAATGAACCGGCTACCTTGCGGGAAGAATGCAAACTGCTTGGCCATTATATCGATATTATGAAGATCCGCAACGAAATCCCTCTTGAACTGGAGGTCGATCTGGAAAAGGATACAGAGAAGCTCATCGTCCCTAAGCTAATTTTGCAGCCCCTTGTAGAAAATGCAATCGTCCACGGATTGGTTGACCACCCGGCACCGCGTATTGTCGTTCGCTCGCGAACGGTCCCTGATGGGATCATGATTGAAGTTGAAGATAATGGCTGCGGTGCAGGGGCTGAAGTTCTGGCGGGCCTGAACCGCAGGTTACTGTATAAGGACGATGAACAGGATGAAGCTTATCAAAGGGTCGGTTTAATTAACGTGGTTCAAAGGCTGAGGCTGACCTATGGTCAGGATACCCGCTTGTCGCTGCATAATCTGCCGCAGGGTGGGGTTTCCGTTTCTCTGTATTTGCCGCAAGGCAATCATCAGGTTAATCTGTCAGAGAGAGAGGGATATTGATGTATAAAGTGATGCTCATAGACGATGATGTTCCTATGCTCAAAGTGCTTCAGCAGATGATTGACTGGGAGGCACATAGCTTGCAGATTGTCGGCAGCACCTATTCCAGTGCCAAGGCGTTATTAATGTTTGAGGAAGTGCAGCCTGACATTGTGATCACGGATATTGGTTTGCCGCAAAAGAACGGGATTGAGCTAGCCGATTGCTTCACCCGCATGAAGCCGGAGGTCAGAATTATTTTCCTGACCTGTCATGAGGATTTCCATTATGCTCAGCAGGCGGTAAAGCTGAAAGTGGATGATTATTTAATCAAGGACCAGCTTACAGAAGAGCAACTGGAGAAAAGCCTTGCCAAGTCCATACACTTGCTTAAGTCGAAGATCGGGTTGATCAGCCATGGGGAGACAGGCTACAACAGCCAGCTCTTCCGGCAGAACCTGCTCCAAAGGGTGATTGGCGGTGCTCCGCCTGAAACCACACTGGCCTATGCGGCGCAAATCGGCATATCCTGGACGTATCCGTGGTTTATGCTGGGCACGGTCAGTATTCATTTTTCCAGCTTCGACAAGCGATACAAGCAGAGTGAGTATCCACTTATTTTATATGCTATTTACAATATAGCCTTGGAATTGTCCGAAACGTGTGAAGGGATTACGCCTTTCTTGGAGCAAAAGAATATTGTGATTTTATATAATTATCGTGTGAATCTGGCGCAGAATGCCAGTCTTCATTTTCACGATTATTTACAGCGGCTGTGTTCTGAATGCTCCCATCTTCTTAAGATTCAACCGGGCATTATTGCCGTCACAGAGAAAATGGAGCTACAGGCGATTGGCCAGATCCATCGGCAGATTGTTCAGGACAAATGCGAGTTCTATGCAAGTGCGGATTACACGGTTCTGGATACTTTGCAAATCGCTTCTCCACGTTTCCAGCCTGCTCCCCAAGGATTTCTGGACAGCTATATCCCGCAGATGGAACGGGCCGTGATTAAAAAAGACCTTGAAGCCATCCGTAGCACTCTACAGGAAATCGCTAGGACTGCAAAAGTTATGTCTATTCATCCTGGCGATTTCGCCCGGGATTTATCCTTTATGCTCCGCGGCATCGAGTTAATGTTTACGAGCCTGATGTTCGATGAGGATCTGTTCGTCTATCTCGTGCAGACCCGCACACTTGAAGATACGATGGAACTGGTGGAAAGAAAGCTTGTACAGATTACAGGCAGCAAGCAGCAGGTGACAGGAACTTCTCCGCAGGAGCCCAAGCTGCAGCTTATCCAGCAGTATATCGACCAGCATCTTGGCGATAATATCACCTCAATTGATATGGCACGTTATCTGTTTCTGGATCCAAGCTATTTTTCGCGTTATTTCAAGCGCATGACTGGCCTGACCTTTACGGACTATGTACATCAGCACAAGATGAAGGTCGCTACCAAAATGCTGAAAATCTCCAGCCAGAACCTGGAGTCGCTGGCCGTCGGCCTGGGATATTCGGACAGAACCTATTTTTCAAAAGTGTTCAAAAAATATGTAGGAACAACGCCAAGCGAATATAAATCCAAACATTCGGTACGCTGAGAAGCACAATTGTTAATGATATGAACAGACTCGCCGCCCCTCTAGGGCGGTTTTTTGTTGTCGGCGGACAAAGGTCAAAATCTTGCACATTCCGGGTCATAATCACTCCTTCTTGCGGAAGGCGGATGTATTACTATAATGACAAATCAAATTGTCGAGGTGATACAACGTGGAGGCTGCAAAACAACCTGTGCCAAAAATTCTGCAAGAGAAGCGGAAATTCTGGACTCCGCAACGGAAAGAGGCTTTAACCGGGTGGCTGTTTTTGGCACCGGAAATTGTCGGGATGCTTTTTCTTAATGTATTTGCGCTTGGATTCTCACTTTATTTGAGCTTCTCGAAATGGGATCTATTGTCGGGAGTCAAAGGAATCGAGTTCATCGGATTGGATAACTATATCAAAATGTTCCATGATCCGAGTATCATTCAAGCTTTGAAGAACAATGCTTTTTATATGATTATGACCGTGCCGATACCGATTGCGATTGCGCTGGTGCTCGCGGCATTGATTCAAAACAGTGTGTTCCTCAAAAATTATTTTAAAGTGGCTTTCTTTATTCCTTATATTTCTTCGATTATTGCGATAGCTGCCGTATGGAGTGCATTGTTCCATCCGTCTCTTGGACCGATCAATCAGTTGCTGATGGAGTTTGGAATTTCCAGCCCTCCGAAATGGCTAGTTGATCCAAAGACCTCACTGTTATCCATTGCTATTATCAGTTCTTGGGCGAGTCTTGGCTACACCATAATTATCTATATGGCTGGCTTGACGAATATTTCCGATGAAATCTACGAAGCCGCCGAAATAGATGGCGCCAGCGCGTTGAAAAAATTCTTTGCCATCACAGTTCCGATGCTGCGTCCGACCACATTTTTCCTGCTTATTACCATGCTGATTGGCTCGTTTAAGGTGTTCGACATCATCGCCTTTTTGACCGAAGGTGGCCCGAATAATTCTTCTACCGTGCTTGTGTTCAGGATCTATGAGGAAGGGTTCAAATACTACAACATGGGCTACGCTTCTGCAATTTCCTGGCTGCTATTCGCTGTCATCGGCTTGATTACCGCAGCCACTTGGAAAATGAGAAATGAAGAATAAAGGGGGGAGATTAACATGCAACTGATTAGAAAAAATATGTCCAGAGTGATCACTACCTGCATCATGGGGGCTTTGTCCATTGTATTTCTTATTCCGCTGATCTGGATGATTTCCGCAGCCTTCAAATATGAAAAAGATGTAATGCGCTTCCCGATCCAATGGATTCCCGAGAAGATCAATGTAGCGTATAATTTCAAGATGGTTTGGATGGGACGGGTACCTTTCTCCCATTTCTATTTAAACTCCTTTAAAGTTGCGATTATTACAACCTGCATCACACTGATCATTTCATCTATGTCGGCGTATGCCTTGACCAAAATCAAGTTTAAAGGACGGAATATGGTCTTTCTGGCGCTGCTGTCATTCATGATTATTCCTGACCAGGCCACGCTGATTCCGCGTTTTCTGCTGATTCGTTGGTTCGGCCTCTATGATACTCATGCTGCTATCGTATTAATGAGTATGTTCTCCATTTACTTCACGTTCTTGCTGCGGCAATTTATGATTGGTATCAGCGACGAATATATTGAAGCGGCGCGAATTGATGGTGCAGGCCATTTGCGGATATTCTGGTCTATCATTGTTCCGCTCTGCAAGCCGGTGCTCGCTACCGTGGCGATCATTAAATTTATCTGGACCTGGAATGACTACCAGAATCCGCTGATCTTCTTGCTAAACAAGAATCTGTACACTATCCCACTCGGTATGACACTGTTCCGAGATGATTATTCGAACAACTATGCGATTATGATGACGGCAGCCGTTTCGGCGATCATCCCATTGGTCATCGTGTTCATTGCCCTGCAAAAGCAAGTCATTAACGGAATCTCCTTGGGGGGCGTAAAGGGCTGACTTGCGAGTCTGCAAAAGAGGGTAAAAGTCAAAAATGTGATCCTACTACAGCAAAATTGTGCACTTGGCCTGTACAGCGGGTGCCTATAATAAGAAATGAACAAGGCACTATACTTAAATTTCAGTGCGGGGGGAAGTAAAATGAAAACAAAGGGCAAAAAAAGATTATCCGTTGTACTAGGCTCCATGCTGGCGGTTTCCTTAACGTTAAGCGCCTGTGGAAATTCCGGAAATTCAGAGAAGAATGGCGGTGCTGAAGCCAGTACGAATACCGGGAACACCAAGGTGGACAAGCAAGTCGCCATCAAATATTACAACTGGGACAATGAAGCCCAATCAGCAGGCACGGATGCCATGCTGCAGGAATTTATGGATCAGAACCCAAATATCAAGGTAGAGCATGTGACACTCGTTCCCGGTGATTCTGTGGAGATGCTGAAGAAACTCGACTTCCTGATTTCATCCGGCGAAGCGATTGACGTTGTTCAGGTACCAAGCCTTGGAGGCGTACTTGAACGGGCGACCCGGGGAGCACTTGCCCCGCTGAATGAATTCTATGAGAAGGATAACCTCGTTCCTGAGGATGAATATTATGTGAATGCTAAGGTAGACAACAACTATTATGGGATGCAATATACCAAGAGCAGCAACTATGTAATGCTGAACAAAGATGCACTGGATGAAGCTGGGCTGCCTGTACCTACTTTTGGCTGGACATGGGATGACTATCGCGACTATGCCAAAAAACTGACCAAAGGTGAAGGCGTAGACAAACGTTACGGCACATACTTCCACACCTGGGAGTTGTATATGAACGCTCCGGCCCAAACGATGATGAAAGATCCATTCGTGTATGATGACGGGACGACCATTTTCGCGGATCCAACCTATAAATACTTCTTCCAGCTGCGCAAAGATATGGAGTCTGCTGATAAATCTGCGAAAACTTATGCAGACGCTTTAGCGGCTAAGCTCAATTACCGCACGGAATTCTTTAATGAAGAAGCCGCTATGATTCTGGCTGGTAACTGGACGATTGCTGATCCGGGCAATACTGAGCAGTATCCGCATGATTTCAAGACAGCTTTTGCTCCGGTACCGGTGCCTCCGGCAGGATCGGAACCGAAAGAATACGAGGGCAAATACTTCACCAGCGGCAATATGCTGGCGATGGGCGCTACTTCGAAGAACAAAGAGGCGTCTTTCCAACTGATGAGATTTATGTCAACGGCTGTTAGTGATAACAGACTGGAATTCTCCGGTTATAAAAAAGCGGATAATGAAGCCTTGCTGACCAAACTGGTAGCTGGCAAAGAGGATATGTATGATATGGATTCACTCAAATATACACTCTTTGACAGTGCAATCCAGTTCCTTGATGGTGCGCAGGTGATGACGACGGCAACGTCCGAATTGACCAAAATAATCGATGACGGCTTCAGCAGATTTATGCTTGGAAATGAATCGATTGATAAGGTGCAGCAATGGATGGTTGATGAAGCAACCAAAATTATCAACGAAAAAGGTGTTATCAAATAAATAGGGAATAAGCAAGTATCACAAGTTGTGGACGGGGCTTTGGAAGGTCATCAACTGGCTTTCCAAAGCCTTATTTATATATTGGGCCTACACAAACATATGGGAGAGTGTAGAAATGATGGAAAGCAGATTTTCACAGAACAAGCCGGAAGAGCAACTGGCGCTGCCTTCTAGGGAACAGCTGGAGTGGCAGGACCTGGAGCTGGGGATGTTTTGCCATTTTGGCATCAATACGTTTTGCGATCAGGAGTGGGGAGAAGGCAATGATTCACCTGCGGTCTTCAATCCGCTTCATTTGGATGCCCACCAATGGGTTAGTACAGCCAAAGAAGCTGGATTCCGTTATTTTATACTGACAGCTAAACATCATGATGGCTTCTGCTTGTGGCCGACTGCGACAAGTACTTATTCTGTGGCTTCTAGCCCATGGAAAGAAGGGCGCGGCGATGTCGTCAAGGAATGCGCGGAGGCTTGCCGTGAACTTGGAGTTGGCTTCGGCATTTATTTGTCTCCGTGGGACAGACATGAGCCCTGTTATGCAGATCCGCAAGCGTACGATGATTTCTATGCCCTGCAATTGCAGGAATTGCTTACGGGCTATGGTCCGCTTACGGAAATTTGGTTCGACGGCGCAGGGTCGGAGGGCCGCAATTACGATTGGCAGCGGATTATGGATCTGATCAAGCGCCATCAGCCAGGCGCCATGGTGTTTAATATGGGGGCACCAACGATCCGCTGGGTTGGCAATGAGGATGGCGTTGCTCTTTATCCATGCTGGAACACTGCGAATTCTGCGCGGGGTAGCATGTTCAGTGAAGCTTCATTGAACTGGCTTCCCGGAACGCCGAGCTGGGTGCCTGCGGAATGCGATGTGCCCATCCGTAAAGTCCGCTGGTTCTGGCATCCTGAGGAGGAGCATCTGCTGCTGTCTCTGGAGCAGCTAATGGATATTTATTATCGTTCGGTTGGACATGGGGCAACTTTGCTGCTCAATGTAGCCCCTGACAAACGCGGGCTGTTTCCGGAGGCTGATGTGCAGCGGCTGCTGGAATTCGGCAAGGAGATAAGACGCAGATTTGACAAGGCTCTGGCGGTAACCGCAGGTACTGGAGATATTGTTGAACTGGAATTGCCAGCAGCTACTGTGATTGATCATGTCGAGATTATGGAGGATATCGCTTACGGCGAAAGAGTAGAAGGATATATGCTGGAAGCGTACAGCAACGGAGCGTGGCTGGAGTTGAAGCGTGGCAGTTCGATTGGCCATAAGAAAATCGACGCCTTCCCTCCGGTTGTCGCAGAGAAAATCCGCTTACGGGTGTCAGAAGCTGCCGCAAGCCCCAAGATCAGACGGCTTGCCGTCTACCACTGCGGGGAATCGTTACAATAAATGTTAATAAAGGAGGTTGTCGATAATGAACCTGCTCACCTGGAACAACGGACACTATTTGCTGGACGGACAGCCTTATCGTATCGTATCGGGAGCCATTCATTATTTTCGGGTCGTGCCTGAATATTGGAAAGACCGGCTGCTGAAATTGAAAGCCTGCGGATTCAATACCGTGGAGACCTACATCGCCTGGAATATACATGAACCTAAAGAAGGGAAGTTCGTATTTGATGGCATGGCCGATGTGGTATCTTTTATCGAACTGGCTGGGGAGCTTGGGCTTCATGTTATTGTCAGACCGAGTCCATTCATCTGTGCGGAGTGGGAGTTCGGAGGCCTGCCGGGCTGGTTGCTAGCTTACGGGGAACTCCAGCTTCGCTGCTGTGACCCTCTTTATTTAAGCAAGGTAGACCGTTATTACGATGAGCTAATTCCTCGGCTGGTTCCGCTGCTCTCCACACATGGCGGACCAATTCTGGCCGTTCAGGTAGAAAATGAATATGGCAGCTATGGTAATGACAGTGGCTACCTGGGCTATATGCGTGATGGACTGGTCAGCAGAGGGATCGATGTGCTGCTCTTTACTTCCGACGGGCCAACCGATGAGATGTTGCTCGGCGGAACACTGGAGGATGTGCATGCGACAGTCAATTTCGGCTCCAGTACAGAGGAATCCTTCCGCAAATATCGGGAATACCGCTCTGAAGAGCCGCTTATGGTGATGGAATACTGGAACGGCTGGTTTGATCACTGGATGGAGGATCATCATGTACGCGATGCCGGGGATGTAGCAGGTGTTCTGGATGAGATTCTGACCCAGGGATCCTCATTTAATATGTACATGTTCCATGGTGGAACCAATTTTGGTTTCTATAATGGTGCGAATCATATCGTCACCTACGAGCCAACGACTACAAGCTATGACTATGATGCCCCGCTCACGGAATGGGGAGATACGACGGCGAAATTTGAAGCTGTCCGGTCGGTACTCAGCAACCATGGATTTGCCCCGACTTGTCCACTCCCTGAGCCGATTCCGAAGATTTCTTACGGGAAAGTCGCTTTGACGGAAAGAGCGGAACTATTCACGGCTTCCAATCTGGAGAAGTTATCAGAGACGGTGAACAGCGTGTGTGTACAGCCGATGGAGAAGCTCGGACAATCCTATGGTTTTATATTGTACAGCACTTTTGTGCAGGGACCGCGGTCCAGACAGAAGCTTTACATCGAGGGCGTGCGCGATCGGGCGCAGGTCTTCCTGGATGGACAGGTGCTTGGGGTGATTGAGCGCTGGAATCCGCTGCCACTGGAACTTTCCATCCCCGCTGGGGGAGCGCAGCTGGATATCCTCGTCGAGAACATGGGACGAATCAATTACGGGCCGCTCATTCGCGATCCGAAAGGGATTCTGGACGGGGTTCGGATTGATAACCAGCTGCAATATAACTGGACAATTCGTACTTTGCCGTTGGAACAGGAACAGCTGGCTTCACTAGCGTACAAGAAGCACCCGGTGGAGAAGCAGCAAGCTGCGACCCTTTCGGGTCTGCCCGGATTCTACCGGGGCTGCTTCGAGGCGGAGGAGATTGGCGATACCTTTCTACGATTCGATGGATGGAATAAAGGGGTCGCCTGGATTAACGGATTTAATCTGGGCCGTTACTGGAACGTTGGACCGCAGCGGGCGCTATATATCCCTGGTCCACTCTTGCGCAAGGGGTGCAATGAGCTGGTTCTTTTGGAGCTGCATGGCCGTGCGGAGACTTGCGAGATTGAGCTTGTGAACCTTCCTGATCTGGGAAGAACTTCGGCCGTCGATGACGCCGTGTTGAATTTTGTGCAGGATGATAACTTGTAGATGCCTTTAGCTTTAACCAATTCTAAGATTGGGGTGAACAAATGCGTAAACCAAGTCTATTTTTAGTATTAGTTCTCATTGTTGATCTTTTTTCTTCCTGTGGGGGAGTTCTTTATCCCTCGCATAGCAGGGCATCTGCGGCTGCATCAAATCTTATGCTTAACGGAAGCTTTGAGAATACAACGACAGCCCTTGACTCAACCTGGACAGGGGTTACAGACGCTGCTCCGGTGGGCTGGAGCTTATGGGTCCCTACAGGTAGCGGGAAAGGCACGAATAAAACAGCGAATATCAAGATAGACGCTGGCACTGCGCATGAAGGAACCCGGTCCATGCTGTTCGATGCCTTTGCCACAAGCAGGATTTCCATCAATCAGGGGGTAACTTCGGTTATCCCCGGTAAATCCTACAGACTTAAAGTCTGGCTAAAGACGGACAACGTCACTGGACAGGGAGCCTACTTTAGAACACAGTATTACAATACTGCCAAAGTGGGAGATGGACCTTCCTCTCCCAAAATAACAGGCACACAGGACTGGAGTATGCAGCAAGTACTTCTAACTATGCCGGCTAACGCGACGAAGCTAGTCATCGAGCCTTTTTTGGAGACTGGAAAAGGAAAGCTATGGATAGATGATATCGCATTGGAGGAATATGCGGGTCTTACAGGAATTGCGCTAGACCGTACGGCCTTTTCTATGGTCAAAGGGGACACGGTTGCACTTCTGCCGACTTTATCCCCTATAACGGCGGTGGATAAAACGGTAGTGTGGACTTCGAGCAATCCAGAAGCTGCGACTGTGGACGCACTTGGTAATGTAATGGGTACGGGGATCGGTTCTTCGACCATCAAGATCGCCACACCGGATGGTAGCCTTGCAGCTGAATGTCTGGTTACTGTCGAAGCTCCCGACACGATACAGGCCTACAATAAACTGAGGCTGAAATGGTACGACCGATTAAGTGGTGGTCAATACGATGGGAGTGATCCTGATATAGCTGCTAGTATTAGCGCTCAGGCTGCATCGGCTGCTGCACTTTGGGAGAGTATGGATAAATCCTCCGGCCGCACCTCCTTGTGGAGTGATACCGCGAGCACTACAGATTCGCAGTTTATTACAAGCGCTTACAATCGCTTGAAGACTATGGCATTGGCCTATTCTGTGGAGGGAACGGAGCTTTACGGCAACAGCGCTTTGGTGAATGATATTGTAAGCGCAATCAATTGGATGTATACAAACCGCTATAATCCGAGCAAAAGCGTTTATGGGAACTGGTGGGACTGGGAGATTGGCACGCCGCAGATTGTGAATGATCTTATGGTGCTCATGTATGACCATCTAACACCGCAGCAAATCAATCAGTATCTTGCGGCTATTGATGCCTTCTGTCCAGACCCCAAAGTAGGGTCGGTGCTTGGCGTTAAAGGCACGAAGATGACGGGAGCAAATCTACTAGATAAAGCACTTGTGGTCACGGTAAGAGGTGTGATTGGCAACAACAGTGCAAAGATCATTCAGGGCCGTGATTCCATTGGCTCCGAGTATGTTTACACGACCCATGGTGACGGTGTGTATAAGGATGGTTCCCTCGTTCAGCATAATAATATTGCCTATACGGGAGGATATGGTTCGGTCTGGCTCAAAGGGACGGCGGACATGTCTTATCTGCTGACCGATTCTCCATGGCCAATAACGGACCCGAATGTTCTGAACATTTACGAATGGGTGGCTCAGACTTACGAGCCGGTGATCTACAACGGTCAATTTATGGATTCGGTAAATGGCAGAGGTATATCTAGAAAAGGAAGCGGCAGCGCAAGAGGGTTAATTGTCACCTTGCTGCGGATGGCTGAAACTGCTCCGGAGAATATTGCAGTATCCATAAAGCAAGCGGCGAAGGAATGGATTTCAGCGAATATGACATCCGGCAATTATTATGAAGGGTTGTCGCTTGCCGATATAACGATTGTGAAAAAGCTGATGAATGACGGAAAGATCAATCCAAGAGGAGCTCTCATTAAGAATCAGGTATTCGCCGGCATGGACCGGGTGGTTCATCTACGCGAAGGTTACGGCTTCGGCTTGAGTCTGTTCTCGAATCGCATCTCGGCGTTTGAGAAAGGGAACAACGAGAACCTGAAAGGATGGTATACGGGGATTGGGATGACCTATTTATACAATCAGGATCTGACCCAATACCGCAATGACTTCTGGCCTACCGTCAATTCCTACCGCTTGTCTGGCACGACAACGGATGGATCGGGGCAGGGGATGGTGCCTGTGGAATGGAAAAGTTACATGAATCCGAAAACCTGGGTGGGTGGATCGTCGCTGGAAGGCCTATACGGTGCAGCAGGTATGGATTTCTCACTCTCCCAAGTGACCGGTAGCGATTTGCAAGGCAAGAAATCCTGGTTTATGTTCGATGATGAGATTGTGGCGCTTGGTTCGGGAATTTCCAAATCAACTGCCGGCCCGCAGTCTGTTGAGACGATTATCGATAACCGGATGCTTAACGAAGTGGGAAACAACAAACTTCTAATCAACGGAGCTGTAGAACCGTCACAGTCCGGATGGTCAGCGACGTTAAAGAACGTTCAATGGGCCCATCTGGAGGGGAATGTGCCAGGTGCCGACGTGGGCTACTATTTCCCTGAAGCTCCAAGTATACTGGCGCAACGTGAAGCCAGAACCGGCAGTTGGAAAGAGATTAATGCCACTCAATCCGATGTTCCCATTACGCGCAACTATTTAAGCCTGGCAGTTGAGCATGGAGATACGCCTACGAATGGCTCATACTCCTATGTTCTGTTGCCTAATCGTGACATTTCAGGTACTGAGGATTACAGTGGCAACCCGGATATCGAAGTGCTGCGCAATACAGAGGATGTGCATGCAGTCAGAGAGAAGAAGCTGGGCATAACCGCCGCTAATTTCTGGAATCCAGGAACGGTAGATTCCATCAAGGCACTCAATCCAGCTTCCGTGATGATTCGGCAGATCGATCAGGAGCTTGTCGTTTCGGTGTCTGATCCTACTCAGTCGCAAAACCTATTGTCCCTGGAACTGGATATACCGGGGTTGACACTGCTCAGCAAAGATAGCAAGACGGATGTAGTGCAAGCTTCGGGAAATACAGTTATAACGGTGGATGTGAAGAATTCTATAGGGGCAACGCATGTATTGAAATTTAATATTACTGAAGGAGAGACTCCAAAAGACGAATATGACGAGCTTCGTGGAAGATGGGTGGAGTATTTGACCGGAGGGCAATCCTTCGACCCGAATAACCCGGACATTGCCAAGTCTATAAAGACTTTATCCGATAAGATCAGTAATCAGGAGCGAACTGGATTCTGGGATACGATGAACAAGCAAATGAACCGTACTTATTTATGGAGCGATAAGCCGGGCAGCACAGCGGATGCTTTTGATACGGCAGCCTCTTATAACCGGTTGAAGGATATGGCTATTGCCTTTTCGACATCCGGCTCACCATTGTACGAGAATATGCAGTTGAAATCAGATATTCTGGATGGTTTAGATTTCTTATACGCGAATTGGTATAACGAAACTAAACTGGAGAAAGGCAATTGGTTCGAATGGGAGATCGGCATTCCGCTTGCATTGGGAGATACGATGGCCTTAATGTTCGAGTATTTGTCAGCCGATCAGATTACCAAATATACCAAAGCCATTGATAAATTCTGCCCGGACCCAACCAAACGGACCAATCAACCCTCGTTGATGGAAACCGGCGCGAATCGGCTGGATAAAGCACTGGCAGTGGTCTTGAGGGGCATTCATAATCGTGACAGTGCGAAGATCAAACAAGGGCGGGATGCGGTTAGCCAAGTATTACCCTATGTGACCCGCGGAGACGGATTTTATGAGGACGGCTCCTTTATCCAGCATAATAATATTGCTTATACCGGCAGTTATGGGGCTGTATTGCTTGGCGATATGATGAAAATGATGACTTTGCTGACAGGGTCCTCTTGGCCGCTGACTGATACCAATATGAAGAATGTATACAACTGGGTAACGGATTCTTATGAACCTCTTGTCTACAGAAAATTAATGATGGATATGGTGTTCGGTAGATCGATAGCCCGGGGAAACCGGCAGCTCGTGCCTTGGTCGCATATTTTGCGGCTGGCTTCTTCCGCGCCACCGGAGCAAGCGGCCCGATTTAAATCGATGGTGAAGTATTGGTTCGAAGCCGATACGGTAGTAGAAAGTTATTACGACGGTCTAAGAGTAGCCGATATTGTTCTGCTCCAGACGCTTATGGACGATCCAGAGGTGCAGCCATCAGGAGACCTTACTGTGCATAAGCAGTTTTCGGCTATGGACCGGATTGTCCACCATTGGCCTGGATATGCCTTTGGGATCAGCATGTCTTCGGCCCGAATTGCCAACTATGAAGCGGGCACAGAGAATCTGAAGGGCTGGTATACAGGCGAAGGCATGACCTATCTGTATAATCAGGATCTAGATCAATATGCAGATGCATTCTGGCCGACCGTGAACGCTTATCGTCTGCCTGGGGTTACATCGGATGGGGCAAGTCGCGGTGCAGCCAAGACTACATCTAAAACATGGGTGGGAGGATCATCCATAGACGGGCTTTATGGAGCGGCCGGCATGGATCTGGATCCGGATAACAGCACATTGTCCGGTAAAAAGTCCTGGTTCATGTTCGATGATGAAATCGTAGCACTTGGGGCAGGCATTACAAGCACGGATAACCGCAAGGTGGAGACCATCGTAGATAACCGTAAGCTCAAGGCGAGCGGAGACAATGTACTTACGGTCAACGGAGAGGCCAAGCCATCCGCGCTGGGTTGGTCTGAGTCAATGAATCAGGTGCATTGGGCACATCTGGAAGGCAATGTTCCCGGCTCGGGAATCGGTTATTATTTCCCTGATGCCCCAACGATAGACGGTCTGCGTGAGTCTCGGACTGGCGCATGGAAGGATATTAATCAAGGGGGATCAACGGAGCCGATTACGAGAAATTATGCCAGCCTGTCGATTGCTCAAGGAACGAATCCGGTGAATCAATCGTATTCGTATGTGCTTCTGCCGAATCAGGATGAAACGGCGACAGCGCGCTACAGCAGTAGTCCTGACATCGAAATTATAGCCAACACGGATAGTGTGCAAGCCGTCAAGGAACAGAAGCTGGGACTTACGGCTATGAACTTCTGGGTACCGGGAATGATCGAATCCGTGCGCGCCAATCATCCAGCCTCCATTATTATCAAGGAGTCTGGAGATGAACTGACGATAGCCATTTCGGATCCGACACAGTCTCAATCTGTGGTGAATGTGGATGTCGGCAGAACCGCGCTGGAAGAGCTGATGAAAGATCCAACCGTAACGGTACTGCAGACCTCGCCGAGGATTGAACTCGCAATTCATACCAGCGGGTCCAAAGGAAAAAGCCATGTTGTCAAGTTCAGAATTGATCCGAATGCCGAGCCTTCTGAGCCTTCCGATTCGGAACCAGACGAAGCGGCAATAACGAAGCTGTATGTTTCTGAAGATGCGTATGTCAATGGAGGATCGAAAGCTGCAGTCAATTATAGTTCGGTCAATTACTTGCAAATCAGAAATGGCAGTGGGGACACAGACAGAAGGGTTTATCTAAAATTCGATCTGAGTCCATTTCTCGGTGAAGTCGGTTCTGTGAAGCTGAATGTGTTCGGAAAGACAAATGACGGGGCAGGCACTTTGTCCGATATCGGTGTATTTGGAGTCCAAGATGATGATTGGACGGAGGCAACGCTAAATTACAATAATGCTCCAAAAATCGGTACTCAAGCTGCGCTGCAGACTTTTTCCGGACCGGAGCAGTGGCGGCAGTTCGATATTACCTCATGGGTTGGCACGGAGTTCCCTTCCGATCCGGTGATAAGTCTGGCTCTTAGGCAGGTAGGCTATAATCTCGCCACAGACATAAGAAGCCGTAAGAATGAGAATGGCAAATATGCCGCGTATCTGGAAATTTTGCCGAAAGATACAACACCTCCAGTCACGAAGGCTACCATACTTGGAGAAACAGGAGAAGGGGGCGCATATAAGGGCAAAGTCAATATCACTTTTGATGTCACCGACCAATCCAATGGGGGAGCTGTCGGCTGGGGAGTCAAGCGGACAGAATACCGGCTCAACGGTGGTGCATGGAATACGGTTACTCAGAGCGTATATATCGAGAACCCCGGAACCTTCGGGATCGATTATCGTTCGGTGGATAAGGCTGGAAATGTAGAGCCGTTCCGACAGCTTCAGGTGACAATCATGGAGCCTACAGAAAGAGTCTCAACGGCAATTAGCGGCCCGGAAAGCCTGGGTGTCGGGGAGACCGGAACGGCGGTTACTTCGGTAGTGTACAGCGATGGCAGCCGTTATATAGTAACCGAAGGTATAGTCTATGAGAGCAGCGATCCTAACGTGACTAGTATAGGCAAAGATGGCCATATTGAAGCTAAAGGACCGGGCGTTTCGGTTATTTCATCCGTATATGACAACATGACCGCTTCCTATTTATTAAAGGTGTATGAACAACTGCCGGAGCTCGTCTCTATTTCGTTAAGCGGTCCGACATCCTTGGAAATAGGGCAGAGCGGTAAGGTGGTCACAACGGCGGTATATAGTGATGATAGTCACCTTACGGTAACCGAGGGTGTGATCTACGAGAGCAGTAACAGGAAGGTAGCCACAGTAACGGCAACGGGGCAGCTGCAAGCACTTGATCCGGGTATGACTGTGATTACTGCAAGTTACGGAGGACGGCAGAGCAGTCTGACGCTTCAGATTCTACAAGCGGAAGAGACTACTTCAACTGTTCCGAGTCCGCAACCACAAGTGCCTTCCGTACCGGAGGTAACGGCGGGGCGGCTGCAACTAAACGCAGCTTCGTTGAACGATCTTTCGGAAGCCATTGTCTACGAGGGTAAATTGAGAATGCTAGTATTGCCGGGGATGGCAGCAGACATGCTCAAACAGAAGCCGCTTCGGGTAGAGGCTTCTAACTTTAATCTGACCCTTCCGGCAGCGGTGCTTCAACAATTGCGGGGTTTGATTCCTGCGGAGCAATTGGCCGGCAGCCAGATCTTTCTGGAGGCTTCTGAGGTGAATGGGGAAGCGGCGCAGAGAATACTAGCTAGCGCAGAGAAGAAATCTGGTGCAGTGCTAAACCAGGCAGGAGAGTTCCTTCTCTTTAACCTGTATATTGTTGCTGGTGACGGTACAAGAAGCATACTTTCCAAATTTGTTGAGCCCGTTACATTAGAGCTTAACGCCTACCCTGAGGCCAAAAGGAATTTGCTCGGCGGCTATTATTTTCCGGATTCCGGAAATATAGAGTATGCGGGCGGTTCCTGGCTGAAGGGCAAGGTGGCTCTGCGCACCGAACACTTAGGCACATATGCCGTGCTGGAATACAACAAATCGTATGACGATGTTCCTTCTGGACATTGGGCGGCGGCGGTTGTACAAGAGCTAACGGCCAAACATCTGATTCAAGGAGTCGGACTTCGGAATTTCGAGCCGAACCGCTCTGTGACCCGTGCAGAATTTACAGCTATGCTGATCCGCTTGCTAGGACTTGAAGGGAAATCATCTACAGCATTTGCGGATGTATCTGCGGATGAGTGGTATGCGGAGGAAGTGGCGCAGGCTGTAGAGGCGGGGATAGTCCATGGGGTGAGTGAGACTCGCTTCGCTCCAGAAGCCCCTATTTCCCGCCAAGAGATGGCGGTCATGGTGATGCGAGCCTACGAATATGTCAGCGGGAAAAAGGTGGAACCGAAGCCTGTAATCCAATTCGGCGACTTGCGTGCGGCTGCCTCATGGGCCCGTGAATCGATCATTGCTGCCCAAGCCCTTGGACTTATCCAGGGTCGAAGTGACCAGCAATTCGCTCCGGGAGGCTCAGCAACTCGAGCTGAGAGCGCAATGGTTCTATACAATCTTTTAGCAATTAAGACTGAAAAGTAAGAATTTGAAGCCAGGGCTTTGGGTAGGTTCAGTAGAACCATTCCAGAGCCCTTTTGGCGTTTAGAGAAATCGGCAGATTTGGATGGGCAGAGCTTTCGTTGAGGTTTCATTTCTACTCGGTTTGTGAATAATGGAGGATTGAATAGGAAGGGAGCATTAGAGATGCAGGTATATATGGACATTGTGCTTAGGGCCTTTGTTGCTATGATCATGCTTTTGCTGATCGCCAAAATATTGGGAAAACAAACGTTATCTAACTTGACCTTCCACGATTTCGTGACGGGTATTATATTGGGCTCAATAGCCGCGAACTTGGCGTTTAATAAACAGCTGCATTCTTCCTACATGATCCTGGCGCTTATAGTCGTTACCGTTACATCTTTTTTACTATCTATCATCGCTTTAAAAAGTCGTAAAATGAGAAGCTGGATTTCAGGTTCACCCACTGTACTTATTGAGGATGGGAAAATTCTTGAGCAAAATATGAAAAAGGTAAGATATTCGTTGGATTCTTTGGATCAGGCCTTGAGAGAAAAGGAAATTTTTAATCTAGAGGTAGTAGAATACGCTGTGCTGGAAGATAACGGAATGGTGTCTGTATTAAAGAAACAAGAGTACCAATATGTTACCCGAAAAGATCTAAAGCTGTTGTCCGTTCCTCAGAGCTTTCCCGTTGAATTGATTATGGATGGAATAATGCTCGCAGATAATCTTAAGGATAATGGCCTGACCCAAGAGTGGCTGGAGAACGAGTTAAGACGTAAGGGGAAACAAATTTCTGATGTGTTTTACGGGGTAAGAGGAACGCAGCAGCAGCTGATTTTTGACTATTATGAAGACGGGATAAAGAAACCTATTGATAAAGAATAGCTTTTGTTCATATTGGAGATTGACGGATACCTAAGCAGCGTCTTATAATGTTTATATAATTATTAATTAGTTAATAAAAATATAAACGTTGAGAGGCGGTATTTAACCATGGCAGAACGTGCGATCCTTAATACTGACATTCGCAAAGGGACGATTAACAGAAATATTTACGGACATTTTTCTGAGCATCTTGGCCGTTGCATTTATGAAGGGATTTGGGTTGGAGAAGATTCAACTATTCCTAACACCAACGGTATTCGTAATGATGTCGTGAAAGCGCTTAAGGAAATTAAAATTCCTGTACTACGCTGGCCAGGTGGCTGTTTCGCGGATGAATATCACTGGAAAGATGGTATCGGAGCCCGTGAAGGTCGTAAACGTATGATTAACACTCACTGGGGCGGAACGGTTGAGAACAACCATTTTGGTACGCATGAATTCATGGAATTATGTGAGATGCTGGAATGTGAGCCTTACATTAACGGTAATGTGGGCAGTGGTACCGTTCAAGAGATGTCCGAATGGGTGGAGTATTTAACCTTTGGAGGCGTATCTCCAATGTCCGAGCTTCGCCAGCAGAATGGTCATCAAGAGCCTTGGGCTGTGACTTATTTTGGCGTGGGGAATGAGAACTGGGGCTGCGGCGGGAATATGCGTCCAGAATATTATGCAGATCTTTATCGCCAATATCAGACGTATGTACGAAATTACGGGGACAATCGTATTCACCGGATTGCTTGTGGTCCTAACGTGGATGATTATCACTGGATGGAAGTTCTGATGCGTGAGGCAACACGCTTTATGGACTCGATTACCCTGCATTATTATACAATTCCTGGTCCAGCATGGGAGAATAAAGGTGCAGCTACAGGCTTTGAAACGAGTGAATGGTTTAGTACATTAGAGAAAGCCCTTCGCATGGATGAGCTGATCACCAGACATGGCGTTATTATGGATAAATATGATCCGGATAAAAGAGTAGGTCTTATCGTAGATGAGTGGGGAACTTGGTATGATGTAGAGCCGGGGACGAATCCAGGATTCCTGTATCAACAAAATTCAATTCGGGATGCTCTTGTAGCAGGCGTGACCTTGAATATTTTCCATAAACATAGTGACCGGGTACGGATGGCAAATATTGCGCAGACGATTAACGTACTTCAGGCAGTTATATTGACCGAAGGGGAAAAGATGGTGCTGACCCCAACGTATCATGTATTCAATATGTTTAAAGTCCATCAGGATGCGGAGTTGCTGGATTTAGCACTGGAAAGTGGCACTTACAGCTTTGAAGGCCGTGAGATTCCTGAAGTATCTGCTTCGGCTTCCGTAACTGCTTCTGGAATCATCCATGTCAGTCTTTGCAACTTGAACCATGCTGCTTCTGCTGCTGTTCCACTTGAGCTTCGTGGTCTTTCCGGGAAGAAGGTTGAAGTGACAGGCACAACACTTGCCGGTGATAAAATTGATGCTCACAATACCTTCAGCCAACCGGAGGCGGTAGTGCCGCAAGCCTTCACTGCCTTCACTCTGGAGGGCGATCTTCTTAATGTTGAACTGCCTCCAATGTCAGTAACTGTGCTGGAGATTACGCCGAAGGCTTAAGGTGGTGTTACCATGTCAACAACATCAACATGCAAGGGATGCAGAGAGGATTATAAAGTTACGCCAACGCAGATTAATCGTATCTTGTCTTCTTCCATGTTTAAGCCAGAGTTTTGTGTTCCAGATGAAGTTTACGCTGAACGGGTTGCCCTTTGTGGGACTTGCCCTAAGCTGCACGAAGGGGTAACTTGCGTCGCTTGCGGCTGCATCATCCCCGTAGTAGCCAAGCTTAAGGAACGTAGTTGTCCATTGCCGGGGGGTGGCTTGTGGGGTCCCTTTATCGAAAAGAATTAAGCTAAAATAAGAGCCGCATTCGACTCTCCAATGGGAGGTGAATGCGGCTTTATTCTTGGTTATCCGTATAGAACAACTCAACGATTAGATCTTCATTATAATTTCCAAAACCTTTGCCAAAAAGAGTAATCCCGCCAATATGCTCGGCATCTTCATCTACGGAAAGCTTGAAAGACCACTGTTTGTCACGGATATTCACTTGATCAAGGGTAACTTCTGAGAGCTTCAAACCATCCATAAATGTACCTTTCGCTGTAATGCGCAGCTGCTTGAGCAAGCCGTATTGGTTCGTGAGTGCTGGCCACCAGGCCGGTGTATATTTACCACGGCTATCCCCGTAGTCACCGGGACTTGTCCAGAATCCAAGCTTCACTCCGTTCAGAGTGAATGTGATATCCGAAGGCCAATTATTATTAATGGAAGGTGCTTCGGAAGCAATTTCCATGGTTATAATCAGTTCCTCAGGATGCTGGCTGGAGAGGAGGAAATTAGGGATTTTATATTCGATAAATCCTTTGCCGAACCAAAGAATCCCCGCATTCATACGCTCAAGATCCCAGAAATAGCGGGGATCATCAAAACTGCCGATCACTTTCTCAGTAGTTGCAAGACCACAGGTTGGCTCGATCAGGAAGTCGGAGTAATGTCCAACCGGAATTTCCTTGCGATAACTTTTGCGCTCATTGATCTGTCTGCCTGGGAAGGTGATTTCTGCTCCTTCAGCAGCTAGAGTACAGATCTTTTGCAGACCACTTCGACCAGGTGCCATATGCGTCTGGATCAGTCCAGCAGCTTCCAGCTTACGCACATGCATAGTCATAATGGCGCTGCTCAAATTTACTGCTGCGGCCAATTCCTTAACATTCATAGGATTTTCGGCAAGCAAACGCAACATATGCAGGCGTACTGAGCTGGCTAAAGCTTCATAGACGGGAAGGGATTCTTCCGACAGGTCAAGTTTCATAAATGGCCTCCAATTAAAATTTATGGGCTAATCGCCGATGATTAAGAAATTTATTAATAACAATATAAAAATCGACGTTTATTTCGGATGTATAGTTAATGATTATATTAGTTAAATACTTTTTTTACAATATGGGACTTTAAAAAAAGAACGGAGCCTGTGGCTCCGCTCTCTTTTCAAATCAAATCTTGCTTAATCTACGTTCGAGCTATACTCTGCCTGTACTTCATCTGACTTGAGCGCTCTGCTGTAAATCTTCAGTTCATCAATCATACCCTTAAATGGTGCATCCCAATAGTTGACGCCTAGAGCGAAAACGCCGTTCTTGTTCTTAAAGACATTCGGGAAGCCCTCACCAGAGAACTGCTCTACTCCGTTGAGGTAAACTTTTACGGTACCATTGCTGACCGTAAACGCAACATGTGTCCATGTATTTACTGGAATCTTCATGGCAGAAATAGCATCATACCAAGCTTCTCCGGACCATAACAACGTTTTACCGCCACCGTTCTGAGGAACGAAGCTAATCCAGCTATTTTTAGTGGCAGCGCCGAAGAAAGTAGTTGTTGCATCTGTAAGTTGTTCAGGATTTAGCCACATAGATACGGTGTAGGTATTGCTGTCAATTAATCCATCAGGCAAACGGATACCGGAGGTACCGTTGAATATTGCAGCTTGACCGAGGACACCGTTACCGTATGTGATATTGCCTACTGTTGGGCTATCTACTTTTGCTCCTGTAACTTCGCCTTTTCCGTTCAATTGGAAGGAGTCATCCAGGTCGCCATCAAAAGCATAATGAGCTACTTTTCCATCAGTTACATTTACTGTGTAGCTGGCTGAAACTTCGCTTCCATCAGTCGCTGTTGCAGTAATTACAGCTTGGCCACCGACAGTTAGTGCTGTTACTATTCCGCTCGCTGCGTCAACAGCCACTACGCTGGAATCGCTAGAGCTCCAAGTTAGCGCCTTATTTCCGGCATTGGTTGGAAGCACACTTACTTGAGGGGGGAAAGTATTTCCTACAGCTACTGATTTAACAGCTTCACTGAATGAAATATTACTTACTTTAATGTTCGTATCAGGCTCACCGTTTACAAGCCAGCCCACAGCTTCCGCAGACAATGCTCTATCATACACGCGGAATTTATCAACCAAACCTTTGTATGGTGCATCCCAGTAGTTCACACCAAGAGCAAATACACCGTTTTCTGTATCAAAAATATCTGTGAATCCTTTTCCGGAGGATTTCAATATACCATTTACGTACATATTGACTGTTCCAGCATTGTAAGTGAAGGCAATATGCGTCCACTGGTTAACTGGAATTTGTAAGCCTGTATCAGCATCTAGCCAAGTCTCGCTACCGAACCAGAGTCTGGTGGTTGCTCCACCGTTTCCATATGGCAGGAGACTGAACCAGTTCGTTTCGGTTTTAGCACCGAAGAATACAGGAGTAAAAGCTTTTAATTCGGATGGGTTCAGCCACATCCCTACCGAATATGCGCTACTTTGAATTAATCCGTCAGGTAGACGAACACCGGATTTGCCATCAAACTTGGCTGCCTGACCGTCTTTACCAGCCTCAAAAGTGATGTCTCCATCCTCAGTGTTGTTGATCAGATTTCCGGTGACTATGCCGTCAGCTGTGCGATCCCCATTTTCTGCAAGGTCGCCATCAAAGTCAAAGGCAGCTACTAAGCCGTCTTCCAATTGCGTGCTCTTTTTTTCCATAACAACGGCGGTGAAGGTCTTAGTTACTGCGACTTCACCTAGCTTAATTGTAGCAGTCAGTTCAACTGTAGCGTTTCCAAGTCCAAGTTCAGGACGAGTAACCTTACCATTGTTAGCAATTACAGCCTCATTGGAAGAGGACCATGAAATTTCTGCTCCGCGCAAGCCTTCCGTAGGAAGGATGATGTCATCGTATATTTTTCTTGTGTCACCAATACTCAAGCCTGCAGCAATATTGTTCAAAATCTGCTCAACGCTCATCGATTCCATCTGGCTGCCCCAGATAGTGATCCCTTGATCTGACATTGCGGTGAACGTCATAACATGCTGTTGGCGTGAGGAATCCCATTGCTTCACAAATACACCTTTGTAGAGATGTTGTACGGTGCTTCCATTTTCCGTTTCGTTAATGAGCAAATGAGCGAAGTACTCATCCTTCAATTCCCAAGTTCCGGTTAACGATCCAACGATCGTTCCGTCACTTTTTAGCTCGATATCTACTGTAGGTTTGATAATGCCTGATACATCCTTGCCGTGGTTAACGAACTGATAAGAGCCGACAACATTATCCCGTGCTACAGCCCCAATAGTTTCACCCGTGTAACGATGTACGGCAGTTACTGGCCAGCCATCTTCGTTAGTGAACATTTGATGCACACGAAGTTCATGGGTTTCACCACGGAGTGGGAAACGAGTGTGGAAGAAGTTAAATATTTTACCCGTTTCATCATCATATTGTACCGAGTTATGTCCTGAGGACACATAACCATACGTTTGGAAATTCGGGTCTGCATTTTGATTTGTAAACATGAAGTTTCCTAACAGCTTATTACCATATGGTGTGTTGTCACCATCGGTAGTTAGAATAGCATTCTGTCCTGCTGCATCCGTATAAGGGCCGTCCGGATTTGTTGAACGGAACTGCCGCATGCTGTAACCGCCTTTGGAGTCAAGTCCACCGTAAGTTACATACAAGAAGTAGTAACCAGTCTCCTTGTCGTAAACGATATACGGACCTTCACCCGATTTGGTCATTCCGCCAGAAATATGGGTTCCGAAATAGCGGTCGATAATGCGTCCATCAGCGGTCTTTCCATCTTTGCCTGGATATTTAGGTTCTCCGGTAGCTGGATCAATCTCCAGAATGAATATACCACCTGACCATGAACCATAAGTCATCCAAAGCTTGTTGTCTTTGTCGTAGAAAATAGTTGGGTCAATTGCATTTGTATAGGTTTTGTTTTGATACAAACCACCTGCATTAAACCAATCTGGATTGACACCTTCCAACGTTCCATTGTCGATAAGGTCCTTGATATTTGTATTGTCCCATTTCTTATTTACTTTACTGTCACTGTCATAAGCCTCTTCCTTGGTGAAACCGGAATAAATTACGGTATTTCCATAAGTATAAGGCCCTTCGATATTTTGCGAAGTGGCGTAGCCAATCGCCGAACGGATATAAGTAGAAGAAGCGCTGTAATACATCATATAAGCGCCAGTTGTTCCATCAGCGTTCTTATAATCATTATTCCAGAATACGTCCGGTGCCCAGATGGAGAATCCGCCTTTACTGTCCGAATCGTTCTCGCCAGCCCACTTAAAGGATTCTGCCAGATTCTTGGACAGATCACCAAAAATCACGTTGCCCGGTGTTGTATAACCATTAGTGAACTGTGTCCAGTTCATCAGATCATCTGATTTGGCCGCATCGATATGGGAGCCAAATACATAATAAGTTCCATTATCCACTACCACCGATGGATCATGTACCGAGACATTGGTGAGTGCTGGTGCAGTTGCTCCCGGACTAGGTGTAGCCGTCGGACTAGGTGTAGCCGTCGGACTAGGTGTAGCCGTGGGATTTGGTGTAGCCGTCGGATTTGGTGTAGCCGTCGGATCTGGTGTAGCCGTTGGGGCCGGAGTAGCTGTAACTTCCGGAGCCGAAGTAGCAACAGAACCGCCGTTAGATCCACCGGTACCAGTGGTTGCCGTAGCCGTTGGAGTTGGTGTTTCAAAATGGATTAACTGACTGTACTTGCTATCAAAGATAACCTTACCCGTGCCTTGGATGGTTAGGATATCGTTGAAACCAAGGATTAGATTCTTGATTTCTGTACCTGCTTCTACACGCAGCTTGGCTTTTTGCTTCAGTGTAACTTCAGCAATACTGCCTGCTGTCAGATGGAGTGTAGGCTCTCCCAACGCTTGAAGCTCAACGGAATCAAAGCTTCCTTTCAGCTTGAGGATGGAATCCTTAGGCAGCGTATTCTCAACAATAACCCGGCTGAAACCTGCCCCCGTTAGTGCATCTTCCTCTAGTATTGCGCCGGAATGTACACGTACGTTTGGTACAGCACTTGTGCCTCTAGTAACGACTCGCAGCTTGCCGTTATGCTTATCTACTACCATTTCAGCAGCATTGGAGTCGCTTAGTACGACACTGTTTTCACCGCCACCAGAAACGAATACTTTTCCCTTAACAGTGACATTATTCAGTGTGACATCGCCCTCAGCAATACCTTCGGTAAGGTAGAGATTCCCTGAGATTGTGGAGTTTTTCAACTCTACGCCTGGGCTGCTGATAACCATATTCCGAGTGTTAATCCCCGAATAGCTTCCGCTCTTAGGCGTGATTTCTCCGCCAAGCTTCTCAATCATGCGCAGTGCTTCCGCTCTTGTTACAGCCTGAGTTCCTTTAAAGCTGCCGTCAGTGTAACCTTGCAGATAACCTTCACCAAGTAAAGACAATACTGCTTCTTGGCTCCATTCTGGCAAATCAGCAGCATCCTTTGGTGCAGAAGTGCCAACAGATGAGTTGAGTTGGAACAGTCTGTATAACATTACTGCAGCTTCTTGCCGACTTACTTGCTGTGCGGGTCGGAAGGTGCCATCGCTGTATCCTGTTACATATCCTGCAGCGGTTGCTTTTTGGATATCTCCGTAATAAGCACCTGTCGTGGAAACATCCGTGAAGCCTATATCGGCTTTTTCCTGCAAATTAAAGACCCGATTAACCAGAGTAACCCACTCTGCACGGTTGATTTCTTGATTTGGCTTATATATTCCGTTTCCGTAACCCAGAATCAAGCCCTTATCTACCCAGGTTTGAAAATCTTTTTGTGCCCAGTGGCCGGAATAATCGGCAGTTTGTTGCTGAGTGGATAATGCGACTGCTTTGGAATCGCTTGCAGAAGCAGCAGAAATTAATGGAGCAGGCACTAATAGAGTGAGGGCAAGCAGGGAAGCGGTTAGTTTACCAGTAGTTTTTCTCAAATGTATGATCCTCCGATTCTAGTGATGTAGAGCTTGTACACGCGTATTTTTCCAATTCCTCCCTTCTTTACTGAAAAAAATGTAAAACGCTTACATAATTAGCTACTAAAAAAACGCTTTCGAATATGAAAATGGTTTTAATTTATGTATTACTAAACCATAACACGGAAAACGTTTTATAATGCTCTCATTTTAAGCATGATATCAGCAAATAGTCAAACAGAAATTTAATGATTTATGAATCTTTTTATATTTTTATAAATTATAAATTCAAAATAGAGGCAAATGATTTAACTACTGGTGATTACTGCTGAAGTGGATAAGAGTGAAATACAGTGAATGGATGACTAGGCGGGATATATCAGCAAGATAAAGAGAGGGGATAGGGCATAACAGGTGGGGGGGAGCTAAAGAAGAATAGCTAATTAGTTGTTCACCCCCGCAAAAAAACCAGTTTTGCTTAGATCATAAATGAAAAATTTACAGATAGTACAACTTGAAAATGATATCTTGATCATGGTTTCCGAATTTTTTTCCGAAAATCGTTGCTCCTCCTACGTGTTTTGCATCTTCCTTCACTTCGATCCGAAAGGTCCAACGATCACAATTCGTATCTAAATCCTCAATCGAAACCTGAGACAGCGGGTCACCGTCAATGTAAGTTCCATTGTGGTTTGTAATTCTAATCGTTTTTAGCAATCCGTATTGATTGATATTGTGTGGCCACCATTCCGGTGTGAATTTACCTCTAGCATCAGCGAAATCTCCGGGGCTCGTCCAAGTCCCTAATTCCAAGCCATTCAAAGAAAAGGTGATGTCTGAAGGCCATACGTCATTAGCAAAGGGGAATTCGGAAGAAAGCTCTAAGCTAATCTCAAATTGCTGTAGGGTTTCCTCTTTTTTTAGGAAATTAGCGATATTATATTGCACATAACCTTGCGTGAACCAGAGAATCTCTGCGTCCACTCTTTTAGAATCCATGAAATACTTAGGTTCGTCTACTCTGCCGATAAACTCCTTATCCGTAGCAAGTCCGCAAGTAGGTTTCAGATCATAATCGGTATAATGACCAATCGGCACTGATGTCTCGTAGGAGGCAAAGGAGTGAAAGATTTTTTTCGGGAAGTTAATCTCAATATGATCCACCCTAAGGATTGAGATTTTTTGCATTCCTGATTTACCAGGCACCTTTTCAGTTTTTATGAGCCCTGCATCTTCTAGTTTTTTTATGTGTTTGGTAACGATAGGACTGCTTATTTTAAGTTCTTCTGCCAAATCTTTGATGTTCATCTTATTTTTGGAGAGCAACTGAATAATTTTGATGCGTACTTCACTCGCTAAAGCTTCGTAAACAACAAGAGAGGATTTGTCGATTTCCAACTGCATTTTACCCACTTCTTTCAAAGTTATTTCATATACTATAAAGTTTATTAATCTATATATAAAGTAACATGAAAGGTAACCGAAGTAAATATAATATCGCTTTCATCTCCGAGAGATGAATCAAAAGGTTAATTAAACGAAAAAAAATTCTGTTAAGTTTATTTAAATGTTATTGACTACGCTTTCACAATGAATGTATACTAATCTCAAGTTAATCGTTTTCAAAGAAAGTGAACATGAATGGTTATCTTAACATTACAGCTGCAGGGGGAGAGAGTAATGAAAAAGAAATTTGGAGTTTTATTAGCAACGGTTCTAACATTATCGACAGTTTTGGCAGGATGCGGTGGTAAAGATGATAGTAAGACGATTACGTTCTGGACACCGCTGACCGGTGATGACGGTGCTTATATGGATCAAATTGTTAAAAACTACAATGCAACGAATCCCGAAATCAAAGTAAAACATGTTATTACGGCTGATATGTACACAAAAATTTCTACAGTTTTGGCATCTAGCAAAGGTGTTCCTGATTTAGCAATTATCCACGCTGACCGTGTTCCTGGGTTTGTTAAACAAGGTGTACTGGAATCCATGCAAGATACCGTTTTGCCAGCACAACCTGAACTGAAAGCTGAAAATTACTTACCACAAGCTTGGAACACTGGTAATATCGATGGAACTCAATACACAGTTCCTCTTGATATTCATAGTAACGTAATGTATTACAATAAAGATTTGCTGAAAAAATATAACGCTGAATCCTTCTTGGATGATAACGTTGTTACTATTGATGAAATGCTTTCCTTACAAGGTAAATTGGATGAAGGCGATTACGTAGTTAATGATGCCTTGCTGGGCTGGGTTATCTTGGCTCAAATTCAAGATTTGGGCGGGGATATCCAAGTCGATGGAAAACCGGCTGTTAACACCCCTGTATTTAAACAAGCGTTTGAAAATGTTAAGAAAATCGCCGATGCTGGCCTGATGACTCCATTTGGTGAAGACGGTTACTTGATGTTCCAATCTCAAAATGTACTTTTCTCGACAGACGGAACTTGGAGTTCTACAGCACATGCTGGGGTTGAAGGCTTGAACTTTGGTGTGACCAATGTTTATTCTCCTACTCCTGATAAATTCACCAACAGATCTTCTTCTCACTTGTTCGCTATGTTGAAAAATGATAAGAGAACAGACGAAAAAGAAGTGGGTATTGCTAACTTCTTGGAATATGTTCGTACGAATTCGATGGAATGGGCAAAAGCTGGACAAAACGTAGCAAGTAACGTAGTTAACCAAAGCCCTGAGTACAAAGACTTTATGCAATCCTTCTTTACATCTGATGAAAAAGAAATCGAATCCCTATACATTTACACCTATGAATACTACCCATACATTGCGGAAGCTGTAGATACTTACTGTGCGGATATCGTGCGTGGCAACGTTGATATTGATGAGACTTTGGCAACGATGCAAAAATTTGTTGAAGATAAAATTGCGGAAAGCAGCAGTGCAGCAAAATAAAGCAAAATAGAATAGATTGTACGAAGTAATGTGCCATGTTATGGTGCATTACTTTGTGCAAAAGGAGAAATGAATTCCTATGAAAAAGAAAATCAATTGGGCACCTGCTTTCTTTGTAGGTCCGCATGTCATTTTGTTTGCTGTCTTCATTTTAGTGCCAACGATTTATGGGATTTATGCTTCATTTACAAAATGGAATTTAATGAGTGATCCGGTATGGGTAGGCTTTGATAACTATAAGGCTATTCTTTTTGACAACAGTTCAACCTTTCATACTCAATTTTTCAGAGGTCTAAAAAATACACTGATTTTCGTTGCTATGTCTGTTCCGTTGCTGATTATTATTCCATTAATGGTCGCGGTGGCGTTGGAACATAAAAAAGTTAAAATGAAGAGCTTAATTCAATCTATTCTTTATATTCCTGGCTTGATTTCAATTTCTGCGGCAGCACTGATTTGGCTGTTGATCTTTAATAAGCAACTTGGGATCACTGGTAATCTATTTGGATCACAAATTGCTTGGCCTGCAAATCAACCCTATGCGTGGATTATTATCATTGTAATTACTTTATGGGGTGGTATTGGGGGCAACATGATTATCTATCGTGCTTCCTTAAGTGGCGTTTCTCAAGAGTTATATGAATCGGCTGAGCTCGATGGTGCGGGTTCTATTAAAAAATTCACTAGTATTACCTTGCCATCTATTCGTTTTCCATTAATTTATACCTTTGTTATGACAACTGCGGGTGCCTTTAATGTATTCGGCCAACCGTTAATGATGACCGATGGCGGACCTCGACAAAGTACACACGTTCTAATGATGTATATTCGTCAATTAGCTTTCGGTAACGGTGAGTCCATCGCCGGGATGGCATCCGCTATGGCAGTTTTACTGGGATTAGTTATTTTGGTGATCTCAGCGCTGCAATATTTTGTAATGAACCGAAATGCTTCATAGGTTCGCAGAAACTAATTGACTAACAAGGAAATGGAAAAGGTAGGTGTACTAAAATGTCAAACCAGGCAGTAAATCCAGTTGTAAATACAACAGGCAAAATAAAAGGCTCCTCCAGTGTAAGTATTTCAAAATATATTTCCTATATATTTCTAGGTATCCTATGTGTGATTTGGATCATTCCTGTTATATTCGGGATTTCCACCTCATTTAGATCACAAACGGAAGTAGTATCCTCGGGCTTTAGACTATTTCCTAAAGAGTGGGTCTTTGAGAACTACGTTACAATCCTAAACAATACCTCTACAGCTCCAATTCTACGTTGGTTAGGTAACTCATTGTTTATTGCCACATCTCACACCATTCTGGTGGTTATTGTTATTTCGATTACAGGTTTTGGTTACACCCGTATTAAGTTTAAAGGAAGAGACACATTGTTCTTCACTTTGCTGGGGATCTCCTTCTTCCCGGGTGTTGTTAACTTGATTCCTTCTTATAAAATCATTGACTCTTTTGGTTGGGTGAATACTTCCTGGGCTATGATTATCCCTGGTCTTGCGGGTATGGGTAATATCTTCTTGGTCAGACAGTTTATGAACGGTATCCCAAAAGAATTAGATGAATCGGCTAAAGTTGATGGTGCTAGTGACTTTAGAATTTTCGCGCAAATTATATTGCCGTTAGTTAAACCAATATTGATTGTTTGCGGATTGTTCTCCTTTACTGGATCTTGGAATGACTTCCTCTGGCCGGTTATTGTGTACACAGATGTAGACAAAATGCCAATTACCGCTGGTTTGCTCTTATTGCAAGACATCTACGGAAACTATCGTATGATCGGACAATTAATGGGCTCGGCAATCATGGCGATTATTCCAACATTGCTGCTATTTGTTTTTGCACAAAAATACTTCGTTCAATCCATCAACCTGAATTCGGGTATCAAAGGTTAGATCGAATGAACTTAAACTTCAATACACCTTGACTTCTTATAAGGAAGGGTGTGTTTTGGTGACCTGCAAATATAAAAAAAGAGATAAATATAGGAGTTGTCATTGTGAGAGAATTTAATGTGAAAAATCCACTAGTTGAGCAACGAGCAGATCCTTGGATCTATAAACATACTGACGGGTACTACTATTTCATAGCTTCAGTTCCGGAGTTCGATAGAATTGAGCTTCGCCGTTCTGAATCTATTCAAGGATTGGCTGAGGCTGATGGAAAGACCATTTGGGTTAAGCATGAAACGGGTTTGATGAGTGCTAATATTTGGGCGCCAGAGATTCATTATATTGATGGAAAATGGTACGTGTATTATGCAGCTGCACATACCTCTGATACGAAAGATGGTTTATTTGATCATCGCATGTTTGCACTAGAAAACTCATCCGCAAATCCTTTAGAGGGTGAATGGGTGGAAAAGGGTCAAATAAAAACAAAATGGGAATCTTTTGCCTTGGATGCAACAACTTTTGAGCATAAAGGAGTTAGATATTACGTTTGGGCACAAAAAGATCCTGCTATCCCTGGCAATTCAAATATTTATATTTCCGAAATGGAGAACCCTTGGACACTAAAAGGCGAGCAGGTGTGCATCACCACTCCTGAATACGATTGGGAAAAAATCGGATTTTTGGTGAATGAAGGCGCAGCAATCCTTAAGCGTAATGGACGCATTTTCATGACTTTCTCAGCTAGTGCAACAGATCACAACTATTGTATGGGATTGTTGACTGCTGATGAGAATAGTGATTTGATGGATCCAAAATCATGGGTCAAGACACCTGAACCTGTGTTTACGACTTCTGAGGAAAACGGCCAATATGGTCCGGGACATAATAGCTTCACTGTCTCTGAGGATGGCACACAGGATATCCTTGTTTTCCATGCTAGAAGCTATAAGGAAATTGTCGGTGATCCGCTTTACGATCCGAATCGTCACGCACGTGTGCAAGTAATCCAGTGGAATGAAGACGGAACGCCAAACTTTGGTGTACCTAGACCGGATACGAAATAAAAAGGGATTTGTCGCATAAAACAACAGAGCAATGATTCTCCCAGAGGTGGAGAAACACTGCTCTGTTGTTTTTTATAAGAGTCATAGTTATAACCCTCCTGAGGCTTAAGGACTCAGCTGACGCTATTTGCAAATTTTTGGACATTTGAGCAAGGTTGCGGACCCCAGTGCAGCTATTCCTTTAGAAAAGGTTCATTTTTGCTGTTCTTCAAGCCAATAACGACTTTAGGGTCCGTTAGGTACACAAATTTGTGATAAAGTTGCATTTAAGGTCAACGGTGTCCGATAGTTGCTTCGGGAACGCGTAAAAGCAAGATGATCAAATGAGGTACTCTTATAATGGAAGATCCCGTCTTCTGAACAGCTCTACTCCCAAGGAAAAGGTGAACACTCCGATCAACAGCAGCCAACTGGAGACCTGAATAATCTCCACGTTGCCCTGAACGATTTCCCCGGGTTGATAGAAGGAGAATAAGGTTAGGAAACGCAGTCCTTCCAGTTTGTCGCTTATTTTACCGAGTAGATCCAGAGTGAAAAATCCGAAGGCGATGGCGCCGGAAATTCCGAGCGCTTTTTTCTCGTCATTACATACAGAGGACACGAGAAAGGTAAGGCCGCCTACCGCAAAAAATAATAAAAACGCCACGGTATTCAGCTGAGCGAAGCGACCACTGTTAAAGTCATATTCACTGCCAAGGAACCATGCTTTACCTAATAATCCGGCGAGGGTGGTTACACCCATAATTAAGAGTAATGCTGTAGTGAGAACAAGTGCCTGCGTGGTAGCGACTTTTCTCCGTGTAGTTGGGGCTATGAGCAGATAAGCCATGGCGCCGCGATCCACGAGTCGAGCCATAAGCTGCGTTGACATTTGCACACAAACTATGGAAAGAATCAGAACTAGTATAAGTCCATAATATTCTCCGGAGATAAAAGCTTCAGCACTGGTAAATCCGCTATTTAATCCAAAGGCTTTACCCACACCCTCTGGCATCGCCTTAATAAGGTCATCAATTGCTTGTGTGCTCCCCGCAATCCCAGGATAAAGCCAGATCATAAACAGAATATAGAAGGCAGAACCAAAGGCGTAATTCAATATTCCTTTCAGGTTCACTCGCATCATTTCCTTATAGAGCGGAAGATTCATTACACTACCCCCTCGCGGTCATAATAGTCCATGAAGATGTCCTCCAGATTCTGCGTGAATACGTCGATGCTGCGGACATTGTATTTTCCAGTTTCCCGGATGAATCGGTCATAATTGCCCTGCACAGCTATGCGGACCCTATTTCCCTCGTGAGCTTCCACTTGTAGGCCGGAGGCGGCAAAATTCACTGCATCTTCACTATTCGCAAAAATGACCTCAAACAGCTTCCGTTGCATCGATTGCAGTTCATGAATATTTTTCACGGTGATAATCCGTCCGTCTTTGATAATTGCGGCGCGGTCACAGGTGCGTTCAATTTCTTGAAAGCTGTGTGAGGACATGAGAAAGGTGGTTCCGGCTGATTTTTCCTCCAGTACCAGATCAATAAATACCTTTTGCATGAGCGGGTCGAGACCCGAGGTAGGTTCATCCAGAATAATAACGTCAGGACTGTGCATAAAAGCAGCGACGATTCCGACCTTTTGCTTCATTCCCTTTGACATTTTTCGGATCGGAGTGGTGGCATCAAATTGCAAACGTTCAATCAGCTGCTCGCGTTTGGTAGTATTTTTGATTCCCTGCATGGCTGAGATAAATTTAAGGAAAGAAAGACCCGTCATCCCATCAAAAAAGTTGATTTCACCGGGTAAGTAGCCAATATGCTTCTGGACTGTCCCTTGTGCCTTCCATACATCAAGCCCATGGATACTCGCATGCCCTTGATCTGGTTTCATAAAACCCATGATATGCCGTATGGTCGTCGATTTACCCGCACCGTTAGGACCCAGAAATCCAAAAACCTCGCCTTTATTTACGGTAAATGTTACATCTTCGATTCCTTTGCCATTCGAAAATCGTTTAGTTAAGCCTTCTACTACCAGCATGCTGCCACCCCCGCCGTAAAAATAATGAACTATTATGAATCAAATATTTCATATGTTATATTATTCCTAGTGGTTAATGAAGTCAATAAAATTATGAAATAATTGAAATCGAATATTTCATTAAATTTGAATATGCTTACTTAATAACGAAGTTAGGGTGGAAGCTATGAATGGATTTGAGAAGAGAGCAGCACAGATTAAACTCAAAATTATGAAAACTACCATGGAGATGCTCAAGAACTGGGAACCGAAACGTCTACGGATCGCTGATATTGCGAAAGAAGCAGGGGTCTCTCAGGTGACGATTTATAATTATTTTGGCAGTAAGGAAGCGCTGCTTAGTGAGTCTTTTAAGGACTTTGTTCAGAAGGAAATTCAGGAGTTTGAAGATTACATTTATCAAGAGCATTCTCTAAAGGAGATTATTGGTTACATTCTAACCATGGAGAGGGAAACTTACAGCGGCTTATCTCCCGCAACTGTGAAGGAGCTTATGGTTGAGGATCAAGAAATGTTCCATTATATTGAGGAACGATATGCGAATGACATTTTGCCGGTGCTGGTGAAGATGGTCGAAGATGGGAAAGCGCGGGGAGAAATCTCAAATAAAGTATCCACCAAAGGGATACTTTCACTAATGGGGATGTATATGCGTAATGCAGGTGAACTTCTAGACGAAGCTAGCAAACAGGAAGATATGGATGCCTTCATCGAGGAAGCCATCCATATTTTCTTCTATGGCATTTGCGGGAAAGAGTAAGGGGAGCTTGAGCTGCGAGAGCATCACCCTTAATTGATCAGGTGAACAGCGGATTTCCAGTCATGCCGACCCAAAGAGCGGATTGTTCAAGCTGGGCAGCAAGCTGAAGCAATAAATCTTCACGGCCTTTGTTCGCCATGACTTGAACGCCTAGCGGCAGGCCATTTGCTGACTTATGGACGGGCACACTCATTGCAGGCTGGCCTGTCAGATTTGCGAGCTGGGTGAACGGTGTATAGGTTAGGCTTGGCTCAAACATCTCGTAAATTAAGCGGCTCTGTTCTTCTTTTGGCAATTCGTTTACGTGCAGCAGCTTTGCTATCTCTGCAGGTTTATGCGTTAATTCACCAATTTTGGGAGCAGAGTTTGCATTCGTAGGTGTTATATATAAGTCGTAATGATTAAACAGTTCCGCCATTTGGGCGGCTGCAACGTCCCATTCATCCAGACTATGTACGAATTCGGCCGCTGAAACATTTTTTCCGGTCTCACCAAGGACCCACGTAATGATATCGACATCGTAAGCAGTTATGGAACGTCCCATATTTCTCTCCAGGGAGACGAACATCGCTGCTACCTCTCCGGCATTCATCGTATAGTAGTTCTCCATCAGTCTTGTGCCATTCACAGGACTTTCTATTTCTTCAACCGCATGTCCTTCAGCTTCGAGCCATTTCACGGTTTTGAGAACAGCATTTACGGCCTCTTCAGAGACAGGCGTACCTACTGGGGAAGCCGTTGTAAATCCAATTCGTAGTTTACGTTGCGTAGGCTTAAACAGATCATCCAGATATACGCCCGGGTATAACGGAGTCTGGAAGGCGGCTTCCGGCTGCACAACCTGCAGCAGATCTAACATAGCAGCGCTATCGCGAACGGACCGGGTTAAGGCAAAATCAATAGAAGCCCCTTGCCATTGACGGCCGACTCCGGGTCCTACTGGTGTGCGCCCGCGCGTGGGTTTAAGTCCGAATAGGCCTGTGAATGAGGCGGGAATACGGATGGAGCCACCACCATCACTGGCTCCCGCTACTGGAACGATACCAGAAGCTACAGCCGCCGCGGCTCCGCCACTTGAACCTCCAGGAGAATATTCGAGATTCCAAGGATTACGAGCAGGGCCGTGGAGGACATTCTCTGTAATGTTTTTTAAGCCGAACTCGGGTGTATTCGTATGGCCAAGTGGAATAAAGCCGGCTTTCCTAATTCGTGCAACATAATTTGAATCCCACCGTGCGACATTGTTCTTCATCAGCATAGCCCCACAAGTGATGGGCTCGCCAGCGATAGATTGGGAAATATCTTTTAATAGAAACGGAACGCCAGCAAACGGCCGAGTGTTATCCTGAACAGGCATCTCGTCGGCTTCTCTAAGAGCAGCTTCACGACGGGTGCGCACCACCGCATTTATGACCGGATTGACCTCATCTAACCGAGCAAAGGCGGCTTCGACCAGCTCACCAGGTGAAATTTCACGTGCTTTGACAAGTGAAGCAAGTCCTAGAGCGTCATAGGTAGAGTAAGAAAAGGACAAATTAGATACCCACTTTCAATTTAGGATGATTATTATATTATACATCCCATTAGTTATTTTTTGAAAATGGGTAATCTGACATCTATCAATTCTTTTTTACGTCATATTAGGCTATACTTAGTGTTAAATGATTTTATGGGGTGTACTGATGAACGAAGAGAAATATCAGAATGTGGATGGATTAATGGAGGCTTTCCAACAATTCGCTAGAATGAATTGGCGTAAAACCACGATTTGGGGCTTGAAGCCAAGTGAGGTCCGGATGTTGGTTTCTTTAAAGCTTGGTAAAGAACGGGAAGGGAAGAAGGGACAGACGGTTTCGGAAATTAGCAAGTTTCTGAAAGTCACCTCTCCTACGGTTACCCAAATGCTCAATAGTCTGATTGCACAAGGATATGTGGTGCGTACTTCTGATGCACAGGATCGCCGAGTTAGCGAGATCACGCTTACGGAAAAAGGGGAGCATCTGGCTGAGATGGCTGTAACGAAATCCCGGAATACCTTTAAAGGTATGATTGATTACATGGGCAAAGAACAGACGGATACGTTAATGGAGCTGTTAAACGGAGTCTATGTTTACTTCGAAGAATTGAACGATCAACCAAACGAATCCTAGCCCTTCTTAAAAAAAAGAGATGCCGCACAGCCTAAGCTGTTTACGGACATCTCTAATGTAAGGTTATTTGTGATTAATGTGCAGCAGGCACAGATTTTTCGAGTTTTTTACTCCCGTTTTTATCCTCTGCGTGTGTCTCCATTTTTTTCTCTCCACTACGTAATGGAATCTCTTTAAGGAACAGAACGAGCAGTGCTGCGATAACTAACAGCGCCGTACCACTTAAGAACACAACTGTCAGGGAATCGCTTAGTGCGTTCCGCAGCATCTCAATCAATTGATTGAAGAGCGGCTGGATTTGCTCTGGCAGTGTTGCATGCAATTCTTTAAGCTTAGGCTGATCTAGCAGCATTTGAGGATTCATAAAGGCAGAAAGCTGTTTAGCGGATTCAGGATCAAGTTTGGATAAATCCGGACCTTTGCCAGAGGACACCGCTGCCTCTAATTTTTTCGTTAATGAGGAGTTCATAATGGTACCCATGATGGCAATACCTATGGTTCCACCTAAATTACGGAATAAAGTATTTGTAGCAGTAGCAACACCTAGCATTGAAGGCGCTACAGCATTTTGTACGGTTAGAGTAAATACAGGCATTGATAGTCCTAACCCAACCCCGAAGATAATCATGCTGACTACAGCCGTAGCAATGTTACTCATAAAGGCCATTAATATCATGGCTACAACCATGAATGGCATCCCCATTAGAGCATAACGTTTATATTTTCCTGTTTTGGAGATCCATCTTCCCACTAAAGTACTTAGTACAATCATAGTAAGTGACATTGGCATATTGATGAAACCAGATTTAGTTGGGGAGACGCCCTCTACCCCTTGCACGAAGAAAGGCAGGTAGATCATTGCGCCCATCATACCGGCATTCATCAGGAAGCCGACAATCATTGAGATGGATACGATGGAATTTTTAAATAAGGATAATGGCAATACTGGGCTTTTAGCTTTACGTTCAATCAGAATCAGGATAATCAGACCCAGAATGGAAGCCCCAAACAAGCCGAGAATCTCCGGAGAACCCCAGTCATATTTTGTTCCTGCCCATGAAAAGCCGAGCAAGAGCGCAACAATGGTCAGGGAAAGGAAAATGGAGCCTAAGTAGTCGATGGACTCAGATGTAGAACGCGTGGTTTTAGGGAACATTTTCAAAATCATAAAGAAGGCCACGATCCCGAAAGGTAAGAAGATCCAGAAGATCCATTTCCAAGCCATGTGATCTACCATGAATCCGCCAAGGGTAGGACCAATTACACTGGAGAAACCAAATATCGCCATCATAATTCCAGTCCACTTGGCTCTCTCTCTTGGAGCGAACAAATCACCTACAGCGGTTACGGTAGCCGACATTAGAATCCCGCCGCCTAGACCTTGAATCCCGCGATAAGTGATCATTTGAAAAATGTTGGTCGACAATCCGGATAGGAAAGCACCTATAATAAAAATGACAATCCCTGATAACAGGAAGGGCTTTCTTCCGTAAATATCGGATAACTTACCGACAAGTACGGTAGCGATGGTTGAGGTGAGCATATAGATGGTAATTACCCAGGTATAATGTTCAATACCTCCAAGCATCGCAATAATTCGGGGCATTGCTGTGCCCACAATCGTCTGGTTGATTGCTGCGAAAAACATAGCCGCCATTAAAGCAATCATAATTGTAACTTTCTTTTTCTGAGTGAGATGCTCCAGAGCAGTTCCTCTCCTTTAACTTCTATATATTGTAGTTTGGGAATTCATGTCGTAATAATTAGGTAGCCAAACTATCATTTATGTATAATACACAAATTCATCAATTAGCACAACAGGTTAATTATTAAATTTTAATTTAAAGAGAATTTGAATTTGACTTGATTTTTTGGGAATAGGTAAGTAATCTAATTAGATTGAGGTATATTGGAGGTGCCCTATGGATACCCATGACAATCAAGAGCAGAAGCTGATCATAGCCCTTGAAAATATAAAGCGTCTGACTGCTCGCCCCTACTCGATTGATGTAGTATCGTATAGAGAGTTTGTTATGATGTACGTCATTCACACTGTTATGAAGCAAAAGAAAGCGGCTGAAGGTGACAAACAGCACCGGGGAGTTATGATTTCTAAATTAAGTGACCTGCTCCAGATAAGTAGACCTACTGCCACGCAAATGGCAAATACGTTGGAGGAAAAAGGTTACGTAGTGCGTACAACATCCGATACAGATCGTCGGGTCGTATATATCTGTCTGAGTGAGCTTGGAGAGCAGATTTATAGCAGGCAGATGGCATCCTATTCCGGCATTTTGAGTGAAATCACACAAAAGGTCGGTAAGGAAGAGATCGACCAGCTGATCTTTTTGTGCGATCGTTTTCAAGAAGCGGTGCATGAGGTCAGAAGCCGTCATTTTTTTCCACAGTCGGATGAGGAGCCATTAGTTATAGATTCAGTATAGAAAGCCCAACATCAAAAGATATTCCTGCAGACCTGCGGGAACATCTTTTTTTGCATCTTAGAGCAAGGAGTGATTATCATCAGAATATTAGCAATTAGTGACATTCACGGAAGTTATGTAGAATTCAATGCCCTATTATCAAAAGTGAATTATCGCCCGGCGGAGGATAAGCTTATTTTAATGGGAGATTATGTGGATAGAGGTCTGGACAGTAAAGGAATTGTGGAGCAAGTGATGACTCTGCAGCAAGAATGTGGAGCGATAGTTCTCAAAGGAAATCACGATAAAATGGCTTGCGATGCGCTCACCAGCGAAGATGATAAATTGGATACCCATTGGCTAACTAACGGCGGATTTCATACACTGATGAGTTATTGCGAGGCGGGCTACGAAGGTTTGCAGAAGGATTTTGGCTGGAAGGATTATATGCAGCTAAAAGAAAAAATTAGGCGGGACTATAGACATCATATAGACTTTCTGAGCACATTGCCGCTTTATCATGAGACGGAAGAACATATTTTTGTTCATGCAGGCATTAATCCATTAATAGAGGATTGGAAGCAGCAAGACCCTTATGATTTTATCTGGATTAGAGAACCCTTTTATAAGAATCCGGTAGTTAGCACTAACAAAACGGTTGTTTTCGGTCATACTTCGACGATGGATCTGCATGATTCAGAAGAAATCTGGTTTAGTCCACTGGGAGATAAAATTGGCATAGATGGCGGCTGTGCATATGGCCAACGACTAAATTGCTTGGAGATTTCCGCAGGGAAATACATAACGCATTTTGTTCGGAATGGTGAGACGCTTTGAGCGTTCTCCCATTTTTTTTAGAATAGTAATGAATTAAACGTTAACTATGTATAAAATAAAGATAGGAGGGGTGCAAATAGGTGAATGCGAACAACAAATATCATATCCTCATGCAAGGGGCCATCAGCAAGAATGTGAGCGAAACCTGTAAGGAGTTTGGCATTTCCCGGACGATCTATTATAAGTGGTCTAAAGCTTATCAACAACATGGAATGGATGGACTTGGGGAGAAGAAAAGAAAGCCGGTAATGCCTAATAAAGTAGATAAGAGAACGGAAAGATTGATCTTGGAGTACGTCGCCAGATTTCCTGAGGATGGGCCTAAACGCATCTTTTATGAACTGCAAGATGAAGGTATGCAAATCGGGGAATCGGGTATTTATAATGTACTACGTCGAAACGGACTAAATAAACGAATAGAACGTGAAGCTTACGCCAATCAAATCAAAGCAAAGAAGAGGAACGGCGCACAATCCACTCACACTAAAGGATTTAAAGAGAAACGGAAAATACTAGATTATAAGATGAAGAATCCGATAAATGCTCATCCCGGGTATATGTGTCAGCAGAGTATTAGCTATTTGGGAGTTTTCCCGAGGGTCGGAAAGGTATATCAATATGTAATTTATGATGCCTACTCCAGACTAGGTCTAGTTAAGCTATACAATCGGAAATCTACCATTCATTTTATAGATTTTATGCATCTGAAAGTTCTCCCATTGATGAAGACATTAGATTTTCATATCGATAATCTGGTTACGAACAAAAGCCGTGAATTCATTACGAACTGGGACAGAGGAAAACATAAATATAGTGAATTTTTACATAAGAACAATATTAATCAAGTCGCTATAACGGTAGACCAAACAGAGATATTTCAGCCCTTGCAGCAATTTGCGGCGGTGTTGACCAAAGAATTCTACCAGCAGGCTTGGGTAGATGATACGATAGATTCCTTTGAAATTTTAGAAAAGCGCTTACATGAATACTTGAGAACCTACAACTTCAACAGGCAAATTACAGACGGACCTAATCAAGGTAAAATACCATCGGATGTCGCACTTGCCTATACGGGACAACGAGAAACTTTGCCATTATGGTTATTTACAAGGAGATAACGGATGATGACAAACACAAAGAATAAAGACCGAATTGGAATCATCGGTGCAGGGATTTCTGGGGTTACGGCTGCTTATGAATTAGCGAAAAAAGGATATACCAACATTACCCTCATGGAGAAGTCGGATAGAGTAGGAGGAAAGTGTCATTCTATTGAGTACAAAGGAAAAAGTTATGAAATGGGGACGCTAATCGGCCTGCCTACCTATAAACATACGATGGATTTTATGAGAGATTTTGATCTTATGGATAGGGGACCATTGTTAGAACGTGGATTTTTTGATAATAATGGGAGAAAAACTTCACAAATTCCCATGGAGCAGATAGAGGCGTTTACACAAGAATTCAAACGATTACCGGATATTCTAAAACGCTATGAGTCTCTCCAAGAACCGGGTTTTCTCCACTTACCGCCAGATTTATGTCAGCCATTTTCGCAGTGGTGTGTAGAGAATAAGCTGTCTGTCCTTGAGCAGGTCTACATGCATTATTTTAATACTTTTGGATTCGGTGGTATCCATAATGTGCCCGCTGCATATGTGCTGAAATTTCTAAGCTATGATAATCTGTTGTCGTTTATTGAAATTACTCATATGATAACCTGGCCTAAGGGTGTTACTGAGCTGATTAGACGAATGGCCGACCAAGTAAACGATCTACGCCTGACTTGTGAAGTGCTTTTTATGGAGCAAGAACAAGATGGGCAGGTTCGAGTAGAGACGAGTCAGGACATCTTTTATTTTGACAAGGTCATTTATACAGCAGCTTTAGAGCAAATGGGCGATACAGTTAGCCTGTCAAGTGAGGACAAAACTTTATTAGCGAATATAACCTATGAATGGTTTAGGGTATATGCGTATAGAGTGAAGGGGTTGCCGGAGCTTTCTGGCTATATCCCCCGGAATATGTACCCTGAACGTAAAGGGCATATGATGGCATGGTACTATCGGTGGGCAGATATGGGAACTACGGATCTAGTTACGGTTTATGTAGCAGAGAATGAAGCTATGACTGATCTGGAAATGCGAGAGACGGTAGAAAATAAACTTCGCGAGCTGGGCGGAGAGAGCATTCGACTATATATGATGAAGCGTTGGAGGCATTTCCCACATGTGGATTCTAATGCGCTACATGAGGGATTTTATGAACGGGTTGATCAGATGCAGGGGAAAAACAATATCTATTTAGCTGGAGAAATCATGAACTTCCCTACACTTGAGAATTGTATTATATACGCGAAACACTTGGTTGAACGATTCTTTTGAATAACATTAATGAGGAACCTTGTCCACAAAGAAATTTGTCGACAAGGTTTTTTTACATTCAAGTTAGGTTTGCAGTATATAGTTCTATAGACATGTATTCTAATAGATTTCTCAGAAGAAAGGTAGAAAGTTTGGCGAATTCTAGTGCTAGGGTTGTGTAAACTCAACTTGAAATGAAACTAAAAAAACACTGATAAATCAACGTTTTAAGCGATTTGATCGTTTAAAGAGGGATGGGCTATATTGGACCTGAGACACAGATTACATACACCAACCTACAAGGAGGAGTAAAACATGTTTTTATTCGAATCGATTCCCTGGTACTCTGCGCTAATGTGGTTAGTAGTACTAGCAGGATTAATGTTTGTAAATGAAATCGCACGGAAGAGCAAGTGGTTCTCAATCATTCTTTTTATAGTTGTCCCTATTGTTCTTACCATAGCGGTTTGGCCAAATACGGCAGGAGAAGGTTCCAGTACTGGAACATGGTTTCACTGGGTAAAAGTATATTCTGCTTTGGCAGGATGTATAGGGTTTATGGCTATCCGTTATGTTAAAGGATGGGACAAAAATAAATATATATTAATGTTCCCGGCTATTATCCTTGCAGTTAACATTCTTGAAGCAGTTATTCGTGATTTCCAAGTGTACAGCTTGCAAGGTATGGTGGATGGCGTAATGATGGTAGGTGGTCCTTGGAACATTATGAACGGGATCGCAGGTATTCTGAACATTATTACGATTTCTGGTTGGATGGGTATTGTGATCAGTAAAGATAAGAGTAAAGATATGTTGTGGCCTGACCAGCTTTGGTTCTGGATCATTGCTTATGACATTTGGAACTTTGCCTATGTATATAATGCAGTTTCTGACCATTCCTTCTATGCAGGTGCAGCATTGTTGATCTCTTGTACCATCCCGGCGTTCTTCTTTAAAAAAGGGGCATGGCTGCAGCATCGTGCACAGACTTTGGCGATTTGGATGATGTTTACGATGTCGTTCCCGGCGTTTGTTGGCGAGTCAAAGTTCTCTGTACAATCCTCTCATAGTGAAACCGCTCTGTGGATAGTAAGTGCATTATCTTTAGCTGCTAATATTGCAGTGTTTGGTTATCATTTCTATAAAATCATCAAGCATAAACGCAATCCGCTTAAAGCGGAAGTTTATACGGATTTAGCTGCTTATAAAGCTATTGCAGAGGGTGCGAATTAATAGAGACATTATAGTAATAGTGATAGAAGTTCCTCCTGCTTAAAGGGGGAACTTCTTTTTGTGAATAATTAAAGTTCTAATTATCAGAGCCCCATATCCGCCCGTTGCTGCGCACGAAATGTTTTCCTTTTTATACAAAGCAAAAGACAAGTCAGTAATAAGACACATAATAAAGTTGCCGTATATGTGAAATTGCTGTTCCAAAACACTATCTGAATATTCATTAATGAGTGAACGCCGATCACGAAAACTAAATTTCGGGTTAAGATATAGAGTAGAGCGAATATAATTCCTAGAATTAGAAGCATGATAAAATCATAAACAAACTCCATTCCAACTAATCTTGAGTAAATCCGGTTTGGGATATGTATGGCGGCAAAGATCGATTGTGAAATTAGCATTGCAGAGATCATCCGTGTAGTTTTGTTGTTGATTTTTTTTAAGCATAGATAGATTTGAACGAGCAGGAAGCCGCGAAATAAGATTTCTTCCAATAAAGCATTTCCGAAGATTTGACCTAGAATTTCACCGAAAACTAAATTTGAATGGCTGAAGATAGCATTGTTAAGTGTTAGCTCTGAGTGATTCAGGTGTACCATACACAAATCTACTATATTTATAGCGAGCCAAAACAGAAAGGTACCCAGCAGTCCGGCTCTTAATTTTTCTATTTTTAACCCAAAATCCCGGGGCGAAACTTTAGCTATCAGAATCAAAAAAATAATTACTTCTAAGAGAAGCCCAACTAGATTGGCGGCTAACGTTTCATTGATCCAGTGGTTTGTGTTTTTGGCAATAAAACTTAAATATCCATGCTCAAAAAGGATGAGATTAACCGTAAGAGTACAGATAATATGAATAAAAATGAGGCTCGCTATAAAAAGGTAGTGTGTAGGCTTTGCTTCAAAAATCGATGATGGATTGAACTCCTTGGCGTGAAGCATCGACGGCAGTCCTTCCAATACAAAATATTCCAAATTAACCTTAGATTTCACTATATCCTTTTTGAGGCCAAGTTTACTGTTACAAAAATCATGTGTTATTCTTCACATTCGCCCATCCCCAGATTGACAGAAGCAAGGGCACTGGCTATACTTGAAATGTTAAAATGCAAATCGGACAAATCGTTGATGAAAATGAAGTACACCGGAGGATGGCTTGATCAGAGAAAAGGTTCCTTTACGAAACGTTTCGTAATGGCTGTGAGAACCTTGAAGACAGGCCGGTGGAAAGCTAATTTCGGAGTGTGAGATCAATGCTCACCGGGGGCGCCCGTTATCAGCCGCGACAAGGCGATCGTCTGCAATTGTCCCATTAGTGGGGTCAAGGCGATAACCAGGGTGGTACCGCGATATTAATCGTCCCTGAATTATTCAGGGGCGTTTTTTTGTTTTTATTTTTTAGGTATTTTGTAATTTCCGGTGTAAATGCCGAAGTAAAAAGATGAGACGGGAGCTGTAAATGATGAAAGCAAGTGAAATTCGTTCCAAATGGCTTAAATTTTTTGAAAGTAAAGGTCACAAGATTGAACCAAGTGCGTCCCTCGTTCCTCACAACGATCCTTCGCTTCTGTGGATTAATGCGGGTATGGCACCTTTGAAAGTGTACTTCGATGGCCGGGAGGTTCCAGAAAATCCGCGCCTGACTAACTCACAAAAATGTATTCGTACCAATGATATCGAGAATGTGGGTAAGACACGCCGTCACCATACATTTTTCGAGATGCTGGGTAACTTCTCCATCGGCGATTATTTCAAAGAAGAAGCTATCACATGGGCTTGGGAGTTCCTAACCGGCAAAGAGTGGATCGGCTTTGACCCGGAACGTATTTCCGTAACGGTGTACGCAGAGGATGAAGAGGCATTTAAGCTGTGGAATGAAAAGGTTGGCCTGCCTGCTGAACGCATCATTAAGCTGGGCGACGATAATTTCTGGGATATTGGCGAAGGCCCATGCGGTCCTTGCTCGGAAATCTTTTATGACCGTGGTGAAGCTTACGGCAGTGATATGAGCGATCCGGAAATGTATCCAGGTGGAGAAAATGAACGCTGGTTAGAAGTATGGAACCTGGTGTTCTCACAATTCAACCATAACAAGGATGGCAGCTATACGCCGCTTCCGAATAAAAACATTGATACAGGGGCTGGCTTGGAGCGTTTTGCATCCATTCTACAGGATGTAGATTCCAACTTCGACACTGATTTGTTCCAACCTATTATTCAAAAGACAGCACAGCTCGCGGGTGTAACTTATAAAGATAACGTTGAGCAGGATATCGCGCTTAAAGTAATCGCTGACCATGTGCGTACCGTTACTTTTGCGGTCGGGGATGGAGTACTTCCTTCTAATGAAGGACGCGGTTATATTATCCGCCGTTTGCTTCGCCGTGCTGTTCGGTACGGAAAGACCTTGGGTCTGGATCGTCCATTCCTGTATGAGCTGACTGAAACCGTTGGCGAAATTATGGGTGTCTACTATCCATCCGTTGTGGACAACCGCGAATATATCGCAAAGATTATTCGTACTGAAGAAGAACGTTTCCACGAAACATTGTCTGACGGATTGGCTATTTTGGGTGAGATCAGTGCTAAAGCAAAAGCAGAGGGTCTCAGCAATATTGCTGGAGCCGATGCATTTAAGTTATATGATACTTATGGGTTCCCATTTGACCTGACCGAAGATTTCGCAGCGGAGCAAGGTTTAACTGTAGACCGAGAAGGTTTTGATGCGGCTATGCAGGAGCAACGGGACCGTGCGAGAGCTGCACGTCATGATGGCGGCAGCATGAAGATCCAGGGAGGCGCACTAGCAGACCTGACGGTTAAAAGTGAATTTGTTGGATATAATGACTCGGTAACAGAGTCGAAAATCCTGGCTATTGTTGTGGGTGATGAATTGGTAGATGTCGCCGGTGAAGGCGCAGAATGCCAAGTTATTCTTGATACAACACCGTTCTATGCTGAGAGCGGCGGACAAGTAAGTGACACGGGTGTGCTTACTGGGGGTTCAGTTACAGCTAAGGTAAAAGGACTCTTTAAAGCTCCACACGGCCAACACGTACATTTGGTAACTGTGGAAGCGGGAGAATTGAAAGTGGGCGAATCCGTTCGCGCGGAAGTGGATCGTGCGGAGCGTGAAGATATCGTGAAGAACCACACAGCTACCCATTTATTGCACAAAGCGCTTAAAGAAGTTCTTGGCGGGCATGTTAATCAAGCGGGATCTTTAGTGGAAGGTGCTCGTTTGCGGTTTGACTTCTCCCATTTTGGAGCGATTACTCCAGAAGAATTGAGCGATATCGAACATCGCGTAAATGCACAAATCTGGCGCGGTCTAGATGTAGTGATTGAGAACAAGCCGATTGATGAAGCTAAAGCAATGGGAGCAATGGCACTCTTTGGTGAAAAATACGGTAATATCGTCCGTGTCGTTCAAGTGGGTGATTACAGCCTTGAGCTTTGCGGTGGTTGTCATGTATCCAACACGTCGCAAATCGGAATTTTCAAGCTGCTTAGCGAAAGTGGCATTGGTTCCGGAGTGCGCCGCATCGAAGCGGTTACCGGACGTTACGCTTACCAGTTCACTGAAAGTCAGCTAGATTTGCTCAAACAATCAGCAGGCCTTCTTAAGTCTTCTCTGAATGACGTTCCGAAACGGATCGAAGCGCTGCATAACCAGGTGCGTGAGCTTTCGCGTGAGAATGAGTCCTTGCAATCCAAGCTGAGTGCTACTTTTGCTGCTGAACTAACAAGCAGTGTGAAGACAGTTGGCGCAGGTACGCAGCTCCTGGCTGTTGCTGTTCAAGCAGGCAATATGGATGCTTTGCGTTCCACAGCGGATGAATTGAAATCCAAGCTTCCGGATGCAGTGCTTGTATTAGGTGCGGCGATGGATGATAAGGTGAACTTTGTAGTATCTGTACCGCAAGACCTGGTGAAGAAAGGTTTCCACGCTGGTAAACTCGTTAAAGAAATTGCAGCGGTTTGCGGCGGTGGTGGCGGTGGGCGTCCAGATATGGCGCAAGCCGGTGGTAAAGATGCTTCTAAGCTAAACGAAGCATTGGCAAAGGCTGAAGAATTGGTAGCTTCCTTAGCCTAAGTTAAAATTACGAAACCATTTCTCTAACTAAACGTATTACGAGAAAACATAGCGGTACTGAGAGTTTGATATCAGTACCGCTACTCTTTATTAGCAGGATGTTAGATATTCATGAATAATTGTGCTTGACAATAGCTTAAAAGCCAAAAATATCATAATTTTTGTAGAGAAAATGCCAAAAAAAGCGTTAATAACGGGCAGGATTTCCTCGTTGGGGCATGAATATGTTATGATAAAGGAAGCAAGCGAGCTGCACAGTAGCAACTTTGCGAAGCCGTCCCAAAAGGCGATTTTGCAGAAGGAAGGTGTCACAAATGGACTCCATGGACAAAACGGTCAAATTCAATGTGAAGGGCGACGAAAAGGAAGCTTCTCCCCAGGAAATATTGCTAGCAGTATACGATGCACTGGTGGAGAAAGAGTATCATCCGATCAATCAGATCGTAGGGTATCTTCTTTCCGGAGATCCGGCTTACATTCCGCGCCATAACAATGCGAGAAGTTTGGTCCGGAGAAAAGAACGTGATGAGCTGATTGAAGAGCTGGTTAGATTCTATCTCGTCAATCACAGGGTGGACAATCCGAAATGAAGAAGAAGTTAGGTTTAGATTACGGCGACCGTAGAATCGGTGTAGCCACAAGTGATGTTTTTGGCTGGACGGCACAAGCTCTTGAAACGATTGAGCGCCGAGGTACGGGTAATGAGTTCGAACGCATTCGTGAACTTGTTGCAGAGCACGAAATTGGAGAGATTGTAGTTGGTCTACCGAAGAATATGAACGGCTCAGTAGGACCCCGGGGCGAAATCTGTATAGAGTTCGCTGATAAGCTACGGGAAGAGTTAGAAATGCCCGTACACCTTTGGGATGAGCGTCTGACGACGGTATCCGCAGAGCGGGTGCTGATTGAAGGGGACGTCAGCCGGAAGAAACGCAAGGGGATTGTGGATAAAATGGCTGCAGCCCTGATTTTGCAAAATTTTTTGGATGCTAACAGTAAAAGGTGAGGGGTGCGAGGATATGACAAACGAACAGATTGGCCAAGAGGAAGAACCGGAAATTATCTATATTCCCGATGAGGAAGGTAATGAAGAGGAATTCGAGGTCATTATGAAGTTTGAGGTTGATGGCTCGGACGCTAAGTATATGATGGTGGTTCCGCTAGACTCCGAGGACGAGGAAACCGATGAGGTATACGCGTTCCGTTATGTGGAAGAAGGCGACGATCTTCAATTGTTCATGATCGATAATGACGAGGAGTGGGCGATTGTCGAAGAGACTTTCAACACACTGGTCGACGAGTTGGACGGAGGATCGGAGAATGACTGAGATATCCGCTGATCAAGCGGTATGGACTTCACGGCTTAAAGAAGCCTACGGAGAAACTGTAGAACTGGAAGATGAGCAAGGCAAATCTTCCATTTACGATATTATCGCCGAATTTGAAGTCGGTGATCGCGGATATGCAGTGCTGAAAGGCTCTGGCAAAGACGTGGAGTATGAAATCCTGCGTATCGTTGTCTCTTCTGACGGACTTCCGGAATTGGAGAGCATTATGGACGATGAAGAGTGGGAAGACATCTCTGAGCTATACGATGAGATGACTTTTCCAGCAGATGGCGCTGAATAAAACTTAAACATGTACGTTACATTTATGATGGGCACGGAAGAGGGCGGAGAATTCCGCGCTCTTTTTGCTTGAAATGCGAGCAATATCCTATATACATCAATCTAAGGAAATATATATTGAATTTTAGGCAATACACTTTTATACTTTATAGTCGGAAAGTGAGGAACCAGACTTGAAATCCGCAATCCGTACTGTGTTAATCATTATTCTTTTGCTGGTAGCAGCAGGAGGTGGGGGCGCATGGTACATTTGGAACGGGATGCAGCCGGTAGAGCCTGCAGGTCCTGCTGTAACATTTACGATAGAGAAGGGCATGGGAAGTGCGGAGATTGCTGATCTGCTTGAGCAAAATGGCATTATCCGTAAGAGTCTTTTTTTTAAGGGATATTTGAAATGGACTAAAGAAGGCTCTAGCTTCAAAGCAGGTACTTATATCGCTAAGCCCGGTGACAGCTATGATGAACTCATTGCAAGATTAAATGCAGGTGATGTAGTTAAGGAAGAAACTGTGGTCTTTACTATCCCCGAAGGATATAATGCTGAGCAGATCGCTAAGAAGCTCGCTGAAGCCTGGAATCAGGATGCAGCTACTTTTCTTGAAATTATGGATACTGGTGCAGGTTTGAAGGGGATTGATATTCTGGGTATCCCGCAGGATAAGAATCTACGCCACCGTCTTGAAGGATATTTATTCCCCGAAACCTATGAACTGGCCAAAGATAGCACGCCCCAGGAAGTTGTAGAAGCGCTTTTGGATCAGTTCCAGAAGAAGCTCGATACGATTCCTAACTGGCAGCAAAAGCTAGAAACGCGTGGATTGTCTCTGCATGAACTGTTGACCGTAGCTTCGCTGGTTGAGCGGGAAGTTGTGGTGGATAGTGAACGTCCGCTTGTGGCTGGTGTTATTTATAACCGCCTAAAGAAAGAGCAGAAGCTGGAGATCGACGCTACCGTTCAATATTTACTCAATAAGCAGAAGGAAAGACTTTTGTATAAAGATTTGGAAGTTGATAGTCCATATAATACGTATAAGAATATTGGACTTCCTCCGGGACCTATTAGTAATCCGGGGCTGGAGTCCATTCAAGCGGCACTCGAACCAGAAGCTTCTGAATATTACTTCTATGTGACCAAAAAAGATGGTACACAGGGCCATTTATTTGCTAAGACCTACAAGGAACATTTAGCCAATATCGAAAAAAGTAAGCAAGAATCGAAATAAACTATTAAAATGAAGAGTGGTGCGGTTGAAATAACTGTACAAGTAGGAGGTACAACATGACTAACAAACCGGAATTGCTGGTGACGGCAGCGTCCTTGGAGGAAGCTGCTGCTCTGCTGGATGCCGGAGCAGATGCGTTGCTCATTGGGGATGACCGTTTCGGGATGCGGCTTGCTGGACATTTCTCTCTGGAGGATACAGCGACTGTCGTAGAAATGGCACATTCGCGAGGCTGCAAAGTGTATGCAAGCTTGGGTGGGCTGATGTCCAACCGTCTGCTGGATGAGCTTCCTGCCTATGTGAAGGCTTTAGGTGAGCTTGGCATTGATGGTGTTGAATTCGGGGATCCAGCAGTGTTAACCACTGTGAAGAAAGAAGCGCCAGCAATGAAGCTGCACTGGAATGCGGAAATGACTTCCACCAACTATGCGACAGCGAATTATTGGGGACGCAAGGGGGCTTCTCGCGTTGTGCTGGCCCGTGAGCTGAATATGGATGAAATGACGGAAATGGTTCCGCTTTTGGAGATTGAGGCACAGGTGCAGGTTCATGGAATGACCAATATATACCATTCCAAGCGGAAGCTTGTTGAAAGCTATATGTCACATCAAGGCCGTCCTAGTGATGGAGGAAGTCTCGGGAAGGAACGCGGACTATTTCTGATTGAGGAAGAACGAGATGACCAGAAATTCCCGATTTATGAAGACGAGAACGGCACTCATATTATGAGCTCGGATGATATTTGTATTTTGGAGGATCTGCATATTCTGATGGCTGCAGGTATACACAGCCTTAAGATTGAGGGACTCTTGAAATCGATAGCGTATAATGTAACGGTTGTGAAGACTTATCGTAAAGCTATAGATCTTTATGCGGCTGATCCGGAAGGTTATGCCTTCAATGAGGAATGGATGGATGTAATCAGAACGGTGCAGGACCCTGAACGGGAGTTAAGCTTCGGATTTTTCTATAAAGAGCAAGTATATTAAGTTTGATAAAAATAAAGAGGTTATAGGTCCCCACGAAGATTAGGTACAGCATTTATAGCATGTGACTTAGCTTTGTGGGCGATGGAGGGGAGAACAGGAATGGGAACCATGACAAAGCCGCAATATAAGGGCAAACGTTACCGTCTGGACAAACCGGAGCTCCTCGCTCCGGCTGGTAATTTGGAAAAATTGAAGTTCGCAGTACACTATGGTGCGGATGCTGTTTATATCGGAGGACAACAATACGGCTTGCGTTCCGGCGCAGATAATTTCAGCTTCGAGGAAATGCGCGAAGGTGTTGAATTCGCCAAGAAATATGGCGCTAAGGTATTTGTTGCAACAAACATTTATGCTCACAATGAAGATGTCGCGGGAATTGAAGAATACCTGCGTAACTTATATGAAGCTGGGATTGCTGCTATTATCGTAGCTGATCCAATCATTGTAGATACAGCACGCCGGTTAGTGCCTGGTCTTGAAGTGCATTTGAGTACACAGCAGTCTACGTTGAACTGGCAAGCGGTGTCCTTCTGGAAGGAAGAGGGGCTTCCGCGTGTTGTTTTGGGCCGTGAGACAAGCCTGGAAGAGATCGCTGAGATTAAAAAACATGTCGACATTGAAATCGAAAGCTTCATCCATGGTGCAATGTGTTCCTCGTATTCGGGCCGTTGTGTATTGTCCAACCATTTCACCGACCGTGATTCCAATCGCGGGGGCTGTTGCCAGTCTTGCCGCTGGAAATATGATTTGTTTGAGGATGCACGTCCGGAAGGGACTTGGGTGTCTGAGGAAGAGCAGGCTGAAGCGAAATCTCCAGCTCCTTTGCTTCCAGGTGTAACTCAGATTCCACTGCATCAGCAAGGAGATAATCCCTTCTCCATGGGCTCTAAGGATTTGTGTATGCTGGAAAGTATACCTGAACTGATTGAAGTGGGTATCGACAGCTTCAAGATCGAAGGACGAATGAAGTCAATCCACTATGTGGCTACTGTCGTTAATGCATATCGTAAAGCCATTGATGCTTATATGGCAGATCCGGAAGGGTATGAATTGAAGCAGGAATGGCTGGATGAGCTTAATAAAGCCGCTAACCGTCCGCTAAACACAGGATTCTTCTATGATACTCCGGATCATGAAGATCATATCTATGAGCCTGAAGAAAAAGCAGCTCCGTATGATTTTGCCGGACTTGTAATTGAATACGATGCTGAAAGTGGTACGGCACTAGTTCAACAGCGCAATCACTTTAAGCCAGGTCAGGAAGTAGAATTCTTTGGACCTAACGATACGTTCTTCAAGCAAACGGTTGGCGAAATATGGGATGAGAAAGGCAATTCGCTTGATGCCGCCCGTCATCCACTGCAACCTATTCGCATGAAGGTAGATCAACCGGTTGCATACTTTGATATGATGCGTAAGAAGAAGTTTTAATAAAAAACAGGGAAGCCTTTGGTCATCCAAGAGCCTCCCTGTTTTTCTTTTTGACAAAGCAAACAATAAGTTATATATATTAGGGATTAACAAATATCTCCAAGAGAGGAGGTGCAGCAAGCTATTTATTATGTTTAAACATACATAGGTTAAAAGTTGTAAAAAAAGTCTCGTAAAGCTAAGGAAAAAGACCTAATACGCCGATATATATATTGGTTAACGCTTTCATGCGTATTCTAATATTAGCGGGTAGGTGATCAAGATGGGGGATCCTGATCAAGATAGTATTAGTGAAAAGCATAATGAGAGAAGGTTTAGCATGAATAAAAAGAATAAGAAATCGGCGATCACAGGAAACAAGGAAACAAGCAAGATTGAAGGGGCAGTTAAGACACCTAAGTTTAATTTGAAGAATGGGATAGATTTGCGGGGACAGATCAAAAGAGTTAATCCTATGGAATCTGTTGGCGTGAAGATATTCCTGATATTTTTGTGTGCAATTGTAATTGTGGTAATGGCACTTGGACTGCTATCTTATTCAAAAGCCAAGAAGACAATTAAGAACAACGTATCGGAAGCCTACCGTCAGACTATTATTCAGACCTCAGAGAAGTTAGATATTACTTTGAAACAGTACGAGAACTTGGCTTTACAGCTTTATTTTGATGCGCAGATGCAAGAAGATTTGAAGTCTTTAGTGACTGCACAATCTTCCTATGAGAAATTTGAAGCTACAAGCGCAGTAAGTAAAAAGTTATCCAGTCAGATTACAACGGATTCTAATATTCTTAGTGTTTCTTTGATCCCGGAGTCGCCTGATCAAGATATTGTTACAAGTGGCAGTGGCGGCATTAAGTTAGATAACATAAGAGAACAAGAATGGTATAAGAAGATTGTCGACAACACTGCATCTTATGAATCCTACTATTCTAAAGGTGATGGTGATGCAGCCAAGAACATATGGTTCTCGACAGCTGTTCAAGGTGATGGAGACAAAAATATTGCTATGGCAAGATCTCTCAAAACCCTGGGCTCAGGTACAGGATACATAGTCATCCTTGTGTTGAAGAATACATTGCTGGAGGAATCATTCGCAAGTGTACAGCTGGGAGATGGCTCTCGAATTCAACTTGTCACTCCTGATGGAACCGTAGTAGCTTCTTCGGATTCAAAAGACGATGGTAAACCTTCAGAGTTCGCTTTTATTCAGGCAAGTAAAAAGGATAACAAAAGTTTGGATGAGAAGGATACAAACGGGAAAGAGATCCTTGCCGTCTTTAATCCAATGATCCGGGCGGATTGGAAGTTGGCAGGGGTAGTCCCAACAGATGAGCTAGTAAAAGAAGCACGTCCGATTCTGTTGACTACTTTTATTGCGGCTGCTGGTGCGGCTCTGCTAGCCATAGTAATCGGGATCTGGATGGTGCGTATGATTGCTCGCCCTCTAGCACGCTTGAAGGATCTTATGGTACAAGGTGCAGGTGGTGATCTAAGTGTACGTACAGAATATGTTTCTAAAGATGAAATTGGCCAGCTATCAGCTTCCTTTAACGTGATGATGGAGCGTATTACTGAGCTTGTATCGCAAACGACAGAAACCGCTCGGGATGTGCTGGAGACCGCTGGTGAGCTTGGTGAAGCCTCACGGAAGACAGCTATTTCTGCGAAGGAAATCGCAGCCGCTACGGAAGAAATTGCCGGTGGGGCAGGCAGTCTGGCGCTTGAAGCTGAACGAGGTAATGAGCTAACAGATGTGATTGCTACGCAAATGCAGACTGTAATATATGCCAACACTGAGATGGATGAAGCAGCACGTGGGGTTGGTGAAGCTAGTGCTCAAGGCGCTAAGCAATTAACTGACCTGCTGGATCAGACTAGCCGCACTGGAGAAAAAACAAGTGCACTTGTCGAACGTGTCAACCACCTGAAGGAGACAGTATTCTCCGTAATTAAGGTGTTGGATGTGATGAAGAGTATCACGCAACAGACGAATATCTTATCGTTAAATGCAACAATAGAAGCCGCTCGTGCAGGAGAAGCTGGTAAGGGCTTCATGGTAGTTGCGGGTGAAGTGCGGCAGCTTGCTGACCAATCGAAACAATCTATTGCCCTTGTTGCTGGAATTACGGATAAGATCATGGCGGAAATGAACGAAACGGAAGCTGTATTATCCGAAGTAGCACCACTGTTTAAAGAACAAGTAAGCTCCGTGAAGAGTACAAGTGATATCTTCCTGTCCGTAAAAGGACAGATGGATGAATTCATAACAAGCCTGGAATCGGTGACGACAGCGATCAGCAGTCTGAATCATTCGCAAGGTGTGTTGTCAGAGGCTATGGGGAACGTTAGCGCCGTAGCTGAGCAATCTTCAGCAACTTCCCAAGAAGTAGCTTCACTCAGTAATGAACAGCAAAATGTAAGTGATCAACTCGTTTCATTATCTGGCAAGCTGGAAAGTGCTTCAGGTCAATTGAAGGACAAGCTGTCATTATTCACTATAAAATGAGTGGATTCATCACTAATTTCTAAATTGTTTACCTAACAAAACCGCTTCTTCAACATGAAGAGGCGGTTTGTTGTTGTGTAATGAAGAACTACACCGTATAATAACTTTGTTAGGTATTTGTTATAATTTAATAACAAGTTAGGTAAAAAGTATTAAGGAGAAGGACCAAATGAAAGGTAGACGCATCTCTGGCTGGTGGTCCGTTATCGGGGACATGAGCATGGAACGCAAGCTGCTCCTCGTCTTTTTAATTATCATTACCCTCCCGCTATCCTTCATCAGTGTATTTACCTTCAAGAGCTACTCAGAATCTATTCAGGGGAACACCATTGCTTATTCTGAGAAATTAATCGATCAAATGATGGATGGAGTAGACGATTATATCGAAGATATGAAGCGTATTTCATCTATGCCCGCCTATGTGAATGATATCAAACAGAATTTAATACGTTCGAACAACTACCATGAGCAGAAAAAGATTATGGGAGGCGCAACTGGGAGTGCTGCTTTGTCGCCCGGTGATTTTGATCTTCTGTTGTCCATTCAACGGGGGATAGAGGGCAACATTTCGTTTATTAACAATATTAAGCGAGGTGCGAACTCGGTTTATATTTTTGACGCTTACGGAAATGGTTATTATTCTGCGAAGGATGGTGGCGTACGACTCGATCTCGAGCAAAGCTATAAATACTGGAGCCAGCAGACTAAGGATTCCAGCGGAGAAGCATTATTGTTCGGTACTCAAGCGTATACAAGTAATCTGCAGAGCACCCGATATGCTTTTACCGTTGTTCGCAAAATCGTGGATGGCTTGTTAAATCCAATCGGGCTGATTGCGGTTGAAGCGAATATTAGCAATTTGGAGAATCAAGTTACGGAGCTGGATAAAGTCACCCATGGGAAGTCGTTGATTGTGGATGAGAAGGGAATGGTCATCTACGACAGCGACAAGAAGCTGCTGGCCACAGATATTTCTGATTCAGACTTGTTCAAAAGAGTTGGAGGCATTTCTGGAAGCTTTTATGATACAGTCAACGGAAAAGAGCGGTTGAATATTTACTCTGGCTCTACCAAAACCAATTGGAAGGTAATTATCTCTATTCCTGTTGATGTACTGATGCGTGATGTGAAGCTGACCCGTAATACAACACTTGCTGCTACATTAAGTATCATAGTACTAGCGTTAATTATTTCGATTATTCTTTCCGTTGCCCTTACTAAATCGCTGACTCAAATGATTCAATTGATGAAAAAAGTTCAGGGCGGCGATCTGGATGTGATGTTCAGAGTTAAACGGCGTGACGAAATTGGTCTGCTGGGGCATCAATTTAATCGTATGTTAGCCCGAATCAGGCAGCTAATTCAGGATATTTACCGCATAGAAGAACAGAAAAAGGAAGCAGAGCTTCATGCGCTGCAGAGTCAAATCAATCCTCATTTTATCTATAACACACTGGAGTCCATCCGAATGACCGCCGAGCTGAATGATGATGTCGAAGCTGCGGATATGATCTCTATTCTGGGCAAACTGCTACGGTACAGTACAAGTGATCTGAGTGGCAATACGACATTGAAGCAAGAGCTTGGGTATGTGCGTAATTACGTCGAGCTGCTGAACTATCGTTATCCTAACCGTTTTTTACTGGATATCGATGTGCCGAAGTCGTTAGATAATTACTCTATTATCAAGCTGGTCTTCCAGCCTATCATTGAGAATGCAGCTTACCATGGCTTAGATGATAATAAGCCGCAAATGCATTTAAGCATCCGCTGCGAGATTACAGAGCAAATGCTGTTGTTTCATATTAAAGACGACGGGATCGGAATGGATGAGAAGACTTTGGAGAAATTGAATGATGGGCTGCAGAACGAAAGTCCTCCTAAGAAAAGCATTAACGGGGGGATAGGCATGAAAAATGTACAGCAGCGAGTGCGTCTTCATTATGGAGCGGCATTTGGGATCCAGGTATATAGTGAGCTTGGACGAGGGACCGATGTTATTTTGTCGCTGCCATTACTGGAGCAGGAATTAATTAGCTTACCTGAGTAACGAAATAAGAGGGGGCTGTCCGTTGAAGGGGTTGAAATTAGAATGGACTATGCGGACCATACTGTTACTTCTCTTAGTGTTATTGAGTAGTAGCTGTGCCAATAACAATAAGCAGACGGAATCCACTCCGCCTCCAGTTGGAGACGAGGTGAAGTCTGACTTGTCCGGCACCATAGTCATGATGACCAATCGAATAGATCTGATTGAGAACGGAACTTTTCAAGGATACGCGGACCAATTTAAACAGAGATACCCCGAAGCCAATGTGGAATTTGAAGGTTTGTCCAATTATGCAACGGATATTCTGGTACGGCTATCCACGAAAGATGCCGGTGATGTACTGTTGCTTCCGGTGAATCTTCCGTCAAAGGAGCTGGATTATTTTTTCGAGCCGCTGGATGAAGAAACCGCCGCTAGTGAGAGGTTCACCTCTTTTGCTACGTATAACGGGAAACGATATGGGCTGTCCACGGGGACTACTACGGTTGGGATTGTCTATAATAAAAAGGCATTCGAAAAAGCAGGAATAGCTACTGTTCCTAAGACGCTGGATGAATTCTACGAAGCTTGTGCGAAATTAAAACAAGCGGGTATTATCCCCCTATATATGAATTATGGAGCCGTTTGGCCTTTACGTGAATGGGGGAACAGTCTGGTTAACTATATGACAGGCAATCCAGAGTATCTAAATAATATGGTAAATGAGGATAGTCCGTGGCAGCTTGATAATGAGTGGGGGAAATCAATTTCCATTGCTCGAACCTTAATTGGTAAAGGCTATGTTGAAGATGAACTATTCTCGAACAATTGGGAGATATCGAAGACTAAGCTAGCTAAAGGTCAAGCAGGGATGTATTTACTGGGAAATTGGACGATTGGACAAGTCCTTGATGTGGGGGCTGCCCCGGATGATATTGGATTCTTCCCGTTTCCGTATGATAATGGCAGCGCTCATTATGCGCCGATCAATCCAGATTGGTTCATGGGGGTTAGTAAATATACCAAGAACAAAGAGCTTGCTATGGCGTGGTTGAGTTTTTTTGTGAAGGAGACTTCCTATCGAGATGATTGGGGATTCCTTCCGGCAGATGGAAGCTTGAATCCCTCTATGTCGCAGTACCGTGAGTTTTTATCTTATAAGCCTAAGCTACTCGATGCTACTGTACAAAGTGATGCGTTCATCGAGCTGGCGAATAGAGCCAAGCTGTCCTTTTGGTCCGGGGATTATATTCAGGAGTTACTGGCTGCGCCTGATTTACAAAAGGCTTTTGACGAATTAAATGCAAAATGGAAGGAAGCGCGGGCAGGAGCACCACAAACTTCTCAGCCTTAAAGTTAGTACTACATAAATTTGATGACATTCTCTGGAGGGTTATATATGGCTAAAAAGGTCACCATGCAAAAAATCGCTGATCATCTCGGCGTATCCAAATTCGTTGTCTCCAAGTCACTTTCGGGTAAGGGCGGCGTTAATGAGACGACAAGAGAACGAGTGATTCAAGCGGCATCGCAGCTGGGTTATTTTACGCAGAAAAATGCTTTTGTCCAAGGCATAAAACGCACCCCCCCGGTAGGTGGCGGGGATCGGAATAAGCAATCCGTGCTGGTGTTAATGCCGAATATTCGTTCTCAGACGCAGGATTCTTTGTATTGGGGAAAAATTGTGGATGGTATTGCGATTGCGCTGGATCAGGAAGGGCTTGGGATGGTCATTATCTCCGAGAACCGTGCGGATAATTTCGTTAATATTTTGAATCCCAATGGAATCCTTGGTTTGATAGGTGTGGGCCAAATCTCTACTTCCTTGCTGCTTGAGGTACACCGTATTGGTTTGCCGATGGTGTTGATTGACCATGAAGATCCGCTAATTCCAAGTGATACCGTGTTTGCGAATAATGTGGATTCTATGGCTCGGCTTACAAATCATTTGATGGGCACAGGCCATACCCAAATGCATTTTATCGGCAATATTGGATTCTCACGCAGTTTCCGCGATCGGTGGATTGGCTTCCGGAGTGCGCTGGAGGAGAGCGGAATAAGACTGCCTTTGGAAGATGATGCGAATCTTTTTCTGGAAGGGGTGGAGGAAGACTTATTTCAGGAGGATTTTAAAAACTGGGTGAATAAGCGTAAAAAAGCCAAAACACTCCCGACAGCCTTGGTTTGCGCTAACGACTCCACAGCCCTTTCGGTCAGTGACATCCTCAAGGAAGAAGGGTTTAATATTCCGGAGGATATCTCAGTTACAGGCTTTGATAATATTGAGGATGCCTTAAGAGGCGTTCCACCGCTTACAACTGTTCATGTTCCTAAAGAAGCGATGGGCCGAGCCGCAGTGGAGAAACTTCTGAGCCGTATTCATAATCCTTCTGCACCGCTTGAGAAAATTCTTATTGCAGCGGATATTGTACATCGTGATTCCGTGGATAAGCCGCGAGACTAGAACTATGTTGATCTAAAAAGTATATAAAAGCCATGGATTCTAGTTTTGCTTGAGTAAGGGGGAATTTAGTTATGACAGAACCAGTTGCCATCCCAAAGATTGATGGCGAACAGATTCAACTACGCGGTGTGCAAGCATCCGATCTGGAGGCTTATTATAAATTTTTGCTTGATGTTGAGATGGGGCAATTAACAGGATCACAAGGAGATTTCTCCCGTGAGCAGACGGCAGCTTGGATTCGTAAGATTGGTGTTCCAGCCGAGGATCGTGTGGATCTTATGATTATAGTAAAGGACACGGGTGAGCTCATTGGAGAAGTGGTACTAAATGAAATAGATCCGGACAATCGTAGTGCAAATATCCGGATCGGCATTTGTGGGCATGAACATCGGGGTAAAGGTTACGGTACTGAAGCTATGATTCAAATGCTACGATATGGCTTTGAAACTTTGAAGCTGCATCGCATCCATCTCGGCGTATATACTTTTAACCCCAGAGCCGTTCATGTCTATGAGAAGCTTGGTTTTCAACGCGACGGTGTGGAGCGGGATGCTCTTTATGTAGACGAAGAGTTTCATAACATGATTCTGATGTCCATGCTTGAAGAGGAGTTCCGCAGTTTGTACAATTAAAAAAAGTGAATCTAGGGTAAGGAAGATTGTAGGTAACTTCCTCACCAGATTCACTATGAATATTAGTCTGTAATATTTCCAGCCATTTTGAGGCGTTTGGCAATTTCTTTAAAGTCTTCGGGGGAGATTCCGGGAGCGAATTCCTCTTCGACTGCCGGAGCAACGGGGATCGGAAAGCCTTTAGGGGATCCTTGAATAACTTCAAGCGGAAGATTATCCTCTGGGTGGGTTCCCTTCCAAATCTGATCGATGGCGCCGAAGTCACTTTCACTCCAGGTGTATAGCTTGGTATGCACGCCTTTTTCTTCATATTTTTTTGCTTCACTGAATGATTTATTATTTAACGAAGGAATCGGTACGAGCTTAGTTACATTAACACCTGTTGCCACTTCAATGGCTTTGGCATAAGCGACCACGTGGACACCACCACGGACTAAAAGGAATCCGACTACAGCGCGTGCAGCTGGATGGTCTGTCATTTCGTAGACCTTCATTTTATGTGTTCTGGCTCCGCATTCGAGGAAGAAGTTATGTAGCAGATCTTCCACTAGGTTGCCGCTATTAAAGACGTTTGCTCCGGTCCACGGGTTCCCCGTTGAATCAAAAGGCATAGCCCCTTGTGCACCAGCCAGAAAGTGATAGGATAGACGCGCATCTTTTGCGGACCCTAGAGGGGTGGAATCGGGCTCTTTATAACTTGTTGACCCTCGAAGACATTTGTTGATGGCATGCGAAACCAGCTCGACATGGCCAAGCTCTTCCGCTGTTATGCTCATCACCAAATCATAAAAAGGCTTCAGTTTGTCTTTTGAACGGAAATTAAAGGATTGAAAGAGGTAATTGTTAAGGGTCGACATTTCTCCGAACTTTCCGCCAAGTAATTCCTGAACAGCGGCAGCAGCATTGGGATCGGGCTTCTCAACTTCAGGAATCTCAATCATGATTTCATCCATACGTTTGAACATTAATATCTCAGCCTCCTTGGAGTTAGGGGTTACTGACCTATTTTGAGCTTAATCTATAGGAATTACTCATGAATGGGCTGAAAAGTATGGATGTGCGTCATGTAAAAGGCTTTTTGTGTCGAAAAGGCAAACGGCAAATACTATCAAATACGCAATTAAAACCACAATCAAATACGCAATCAAATACGCATATTAACCTGCTAACGGACACAGCAGACCCTATATGCAGTATTATCCGATATTTACAATGCTAACGGACTCCAGCGCAGCTATCGGCCTAGAAAACGCCCCAAATGGGACTCTTTTCAGGGAATAGCGCCCCTGGAGTCCGAAAACTTACTTTGAAGGCTAAATACATGTGAATAGCGTCATCTGAGTCCTTAAGTTACTCTAGATGATTGATATTCGCTTGAAGCAAACAGTGAATGATCAAAACGCAGAGCAGCGATCCTCCTAATATAGGAGAATCGCTGCTCTGTTGATTTTTAGGGTTTATGAACTTTTTTTACAATGCTAAATTACGATCAATAAGAGCAATACGTTGCTGTACACAAGCATAAGAGCGAAGGGGATCCTCTGGAGTGTTCAGCACATAATCTAACATTTGGTCAACGGTAGTTGTAGCCACATGGATACGAGTGTCGGAGGAGGCGTAGTAAATATAGATTTCACCGTTATCAAGTGCAATCACGCCATTACAGAACACGACATTGGAGACATCGCCGACACGTTCTTCACCGTCTGGTGCGATGAAATGACCGCCAGGTGAATGAGTAACTTTGTTTGGCTCATCCAGGTCAGACAAGAAAGCATATAGCACGTATCGGAGTCCAGCAGCTGTGTTGCGTACACCATGAGCAATATGCAGCCAGCCTTTTGCAGTTTTGATTGGAGCTGGACCTTGGCCATTTTTAACTTCCTTGATGGTATGGTAGTAGCGTTCGTCCATGATAGTCTCGCTGGTAATTACGGCATCTTCAATTGTATCCGAGAGTCCCCAGCCAATACCGCCACCGGAACCTGCATCGATAAAGCCATCTTGTGGGCGAGTGTAGAAAGCGTATTTTCCATCTACAAATTCAGGGTGTAGCACGACATTACGCTGCTGAGCAGAGCCTGTTTTGAGATCCGCCAGACGTTCCCAGGTCTTCAGATCTTTGGTGCGAACAATACCACACTGTGCTACTGCGCTAGAAAGGTCACCCTGTGGGGCTTCTGGATCTTTGCGTTCTGTACAGAAGAGGCCGTAGATCCAGCCATCTTCATGGCTAACGAGGCGCATGTCGTAGACGTTGATATCAGGAACTTCTGTCTCCGGCAGCACAACTGGATGATCCCAGAAGCGGAAGCCGTCCACGCCATTGTCGCTTTCTGCTACAGCGAAAAAAGATTTGCGGTCATTGCCTTCCACGCGAGCAACAAGATAGAATTTGCCATTCAGTGCAATAGCACCCGGGTTGAAGACGCCGTTGACGCCAATTCTTTCGGCAAAATAAGGGTTGGTATCTGGGTTAAAATCATAACGCCAGATTAAGGGCGCATGCTCAGCAGTAAGCAGTGGATGAGCATATCGGTCATAAATACCGTTTCCATAAGGAAGCTTTTCGTTCTTGCGAGCGATCAGGGCTTCATAACGTTCTGTTAATTGTTGTTTGCGTTCTTGGAATAATGATGACATTAGACAGTCTCCTTTATAGTTGATTTCAGTCGTGCGATCATTTCGAAGCAGGCTCTGCTGTTATGATAAGGACATTTCCAGGCGCTAACCTTTGATCCGTGAGGCAGGGGCTGAAGGTTCTCGTCCACGCCCCAGTACCATTCACCCAGCTTGTGATCCACCATGTATTTATCGATAAAAGTCCAGGAGGCTTGGGCAGCCTCATTAAATTTGCTGTTACCAGTCAGCTGATAAGCATTATAGAATCCAACAACCGCCTCAGCTTGCGGCCACCAATCTTTATCTTTGCTCAGCAGCCCGCTTGGGTCAGCTTCATTCCATATCCCTCCATCGCTATCAATACCTTCCGCAAGAACGGCTTCTGCCATGGAGACAGCGACTGTTCGCACACGCTGCAGCAGCTGCTCTTCTCCAAGGGTTTCAGCAGCTTCCACCAGCAGCCAGCTTCCTTCGATGTCATGTCCGTAGGAGATAATATCTGATTTCACATTCCATGCCTCATCTAAGAAAAGATGAAAATGCTGGCCTTCCTGATCAATGATATGATCCAGCATCGTTTCGATTAGCTCAGTTAGCGTGCTCTTTAGTTCCTCCGACTTCCATACTCGATAGAGACCGGTATACGCTTCCAGAACATGCAGATGGGTATTCATAGATTTTTTTTCATTCATATCCTTGCTGCTGAGACTGAGGTTATCAGTGATTTGCCATTCCCGTGATAAAGCTTCGACATAACCTTTATAAATAGAATCATAGCCGTATTTCTCAACTAGCTGGAATAATTGAATCGCATCCTCTAAGACCTCTGGACGTCCGGTCGCATGGTAGAATTCAGCCAGTGCGTAGATAGCAAAGGATTGGCCATAGATCTGCTTTTTCTCTTGAGAAGGTCTGCCCTTAGCATCCACCATCCAGTATAATCCGCCATACTCTTTATCAATGAAGTGTTCCATCAGATAGGTATAAGCACGTTCTGCCATCGCCAGATATTCCGGTTTACCGTAGATCCGGTAAGCGCTCGCAAAGGACCAAAGAATCCGGGCATTAAGCACAAGGCTTTTCTCTGCGTTAGGAGTAATGTTCAGCTGATTGTCGATTTCACCTATAAAACCGCCGTTCACTTCGTCCTTCGTCTGTTTCATCCAAAAACTAAGAATATTATCCTGCAGCTCATCCTCAAGTTGGGTCAACCATAATTCTGGTGAATTAATCATTGTAATCAGTCACTCCTCACATTATTTGGTGATTTTTGAGGTGAAATATTCGTTGATGATCCCAGCGGCTTGCTTACCGTACATACAGTAATCATCATTCTGTGCTGCTTCTTTAATTGGATAAAGATGAGTAGGCCAATCCCAGAGCATAAAGCCCTGAACCCAATCTCTGTGCTCACAGCCTTGAAACATTGCCTGATAGAATTTACTTTGTTCTTCTTGACTTGGTTCGCCCTTTAAAGTCCAATCATTGGGAATCGCGGCGCTTCCGCTCCGGCTTGGGCAACCCGCTTCCATGAAAAAGAACGGCTTATTCTGTGAGCGCACCACTTGCTCAATCCGGTCGAGCTGAGCCTCCCAATCACTAGCTGGATAATACCCACTTGAAGAAATCACATCGAGCGCATCCCACCAGGTTACGTTATCCTCCTGATACTTATCGCAATTATAAGTAAGAATACCTGAGTAGACCTTCCGCACCTCAGCAATAAGCGAACGCCATTCGGCTTCGCGTCTATCCGTCTGTACAAGCTCACAGCCAATACAGAACATTTCACAGCCTGTTTCCTCAGCGATAGCGGCATAGTGCAGAATAAATTTAGTATAAGAGCTGAACCACTCAGACCATTTAGGCTCGCAAGGGACATCCTTATCAAAAAAGTTAATATGGGCACGCCAAGTTCCGTCAGCACAATTAACAATCGGCTTCAGGCATACTTTTAGCTGCAGTGACTTCGCTTTGCTGATAGCCCATTTCACTTCTTCGTCGCTAACGGTTGGAGCCTCCCAGTAGGGAATTTCCGTAGAATGAGCGGTAGCTTGAAGCGCGCTGAGCGCAATGGCCGTCCAGTTCGCTCCGGTGACAGAGGACATTAATTCCAGCGAACACTCAGCTTCTTCTGTTGTCCATGAACCACGTCTACCCGAGAAACCCCAGGTTACGCCTGCAATGTATTCGTTGTTTAACATCATCGAGAATCCTCACTTTACACACAAAAATAGAAAAATTAGCAATCTTCATTTTGTTAGATAGTTATTATTGTTTTGTTAGTTTATAATAACAACTTAATTTAGTTATATACTTTTTCGCAGATGATTTCAAGGACAATTTGTAGTTGAAGCTGGGAAATTTGAATAACTTTAGTTATAGTAAATATAAGACTATAAAAGGGCGCAATCGTACATTGACGTAATACATGGGGAGATACTATTCGTGATGATAGCGCAATCATAATAACTGGCGGATACAACTGGAGGGAATTACTCAAATGATAAATGTTATGATTGCGGACGACGAGGAAGTCATTCGCAGGGGGCTCGAAAAAATCACATCCAGAATGGAAATAGACGTACATGTAATTGGATCTTACGGCAACGGGTTGGAAGCCTGGGAACATTTAGAAAAGTTATCCCGGGAGGATATAGATCTGCTTATTACAGATATCAAAATGCCTAGAATGGATGGTTTTAAGCTGATTGAACAGGCTAGAGACCATATGGAGGATATCCCTATTGCTGTCCTTAGCGGTTTTAGTGAATTTGAATATGCCCGTCGAGCGATCCGTCATGGGGTGATGGATTATTTGCTTAAACCGATTGATAAGACTCAGCTATATGAACTGCTTAAGAGAGTAGAGGATGTAAAGAAAAAGACCGTGACGGAGCATGAGGAGATTTTCTCACAAGCTGCGGATGGTGGAGAACATTATGTAGTTGAGCAGACAAAAAGTATTCTGGAGAGAGAGTATGATCAGAACTTCGAGCTTGAACGTCTAGCGGAGATGGTGGGCATGAATGCGAGTTATCTCAGCCGTTTGTTCAAATTAAAGACGGGGCAGACGATCACAGACTATCTGATTCGGATTAGAATTTCTAAAGCAAAGGAACTGCTAATGGAGCATCCTGACCTGAAAAATTATGAAATTGCCGAGAAGGTGGGTTATAGCGATCCGGTATATTTTAATAAATTGTTCAAGAAAATGTGTGGTATGACACCTAAGGATTATAAAAGCGGCTGTAAATTCCCGAAAATTGAACGTGAGTTTTAGGCATATATAGGAAGTTATTTATTAGGAGGGCGAAAAGCTCTCTTTTTTTGTGGATGTTTTTATAAATTAGATAACAAAATTATTATAAGTAAAACAAAAATAACAAATACAAGACCAGAAAAAGCAATTGAAACCATCGTTTTGCGTCGAAAATAGATTTATAATGGGTTTGTAAGCGATATCATCACTTGTTTTCAAGAGTAATTCAGATAATCCGGTATTAATGGCTACTCTTTCAAGTTATGAGTGATGATAAAAGTTATTATTTTTGTTATTTACCTAAAACTAGAGTTGAATTGAAGAGAGGGGTCGTAACAGCATGAAAAAAGGCAAAACAATGATGGGCTTGATGGCACTAACACTTGTGGCGGGATTGTTTAGCGGTTGTTCCTCAAACAACAACACTAACAATGAAGCTGCTAAAAACACAGGAAACAATGGTTCTTCAGCAGAGGCAACTGCTCCAGCTGATGGTACAGCAGCTAAGGATATCAAAGGGGATATCACAGTCATAACGCAAAGAACAGATATTGTTGATACCGTATTCAAAGAGTATGCGGCTAAATTCAATGAGAAATATCCTGATGTAAAGGTGAACTTTGAAGCGCTCGCTACTTACGAAGATCAAATTAAAATTCGTATGAGCACTAGTGATTATGGCGACGTTCTTTTGTTACCTACTAGCATAGCTGTAAAAGATATTCCTGATTTCTTCGAACCCCTTGGCAAGCTTGAAGAAATGAGCAAACAATACACAGGGTTGGAAGAACGTGCAGTAGACGGAGTTGCCTATGGTATTCCGATGACTATCAACTTTAACGGGATTATCTATAACAAACAAGTCTTCAAAGATGCCGGAATTACAGAGGTTCCCAAAACCCCTGAACAATTCTTGACTGCCCTGCAGACTATTAAAGACAAAACACAAGCTGTTCCTCTTTACACAAATTACGCAGCAGGCTGGACATTGACACAATGGGAAGCGGATCTGGCTACAGTAGCTGGTGACCGTGATTATGTAAACATTGCTCAAGTGGCTAGCGACGACAACTATGTAGCGGGTCAACCACACTATGAATTGTACAAAATTTTGTACGATGCAGCACAAAAAGGTTTGATTGAAGAAGATCCAACTACAACAGACTGGGAATCTTCCAAAGCTGATCTGGCCAACGGAAAAATTGGGACTATGGTGCTTGGATCTTGGGCAATTGGGCAAATCAAAGGCCTGGCTACAAATCCAGACGATGTTGGATTTATGCCTTTCCCAACCAATGCGGATAAAATCCTTGTGCCGCTTGCTGGGGACTACAATCTGGGTGTCAGCGTGCACAGTAAAAACAAAGAAGCTGCTAGAGCTTGGGTGGATTGGTTCATCAACGAATCTAACTACCCTACAACTGAAGGCGGCGGTATGAGCCCGGCTATCGGTGCAGAGCTTCCAGAAATCCTGAAACAATATGAAGGTACAGATGTAACCTTTGATACTCTTGCTCCTGCTAAAGCTGGCGAAGAAGGCTGGTCTGATGAAATCGACAAACAAGCTGAGATCGGTGCTTGGCAGCCAGACTTCAAGAAACGGATTATTGAAGCAGCGATTGGCAACAGAAAAGAATCCTATGATGACATCATGAAAGACCTGAACGACAAGTGGAAAGCCGCTCGCGCTAAAGTCACAGCACAGTAACAACTATAAGCTTCTTAGATGCTATAGGCGGTAGTGAATGTGGGAGGGGATATGCTAACAAGCATTTCCCCCTTCACATTTAAACGAGTCTTAAATAAATGAGGATGCTTTTTCTGGAGGTGTATCGGGTGTTTAAGTTTTCAAATTTGAGCTATAAAAATCAAAGAATCGCTATCATCATCTTATTCTCATTAGTGCCGATATTGTTGCTGCTCACATTCGCTTATTATCCAGTCATCAGTATGTTTCGGTACAGCTTCACCAGTTGGAATGGATTGAGCAAAAATATGGAATATGTCGGTTTAGAAAACTACAAGACCATTTTTACGAAACCTGAGTATTTTTCTGTGTTTAAGGTCAGCTTGTATTATTTCTTTACCACCTTTATTCAGATGGCACTTGCCTTGTATTTTGCAACCATCTTGAGCTTTAGTGTTCGCATGAAAAACTTGTTTAAAGGGATTTTGTTCTTCCCAACCTTGCTAAACGGTGTAGCAATCGGTTTTATCTTCCTGTTCTTTTTCAAACCAGATGGAACGTTAGATACGATTCTTAATCTGATTGGGCTTGGCAGTCTGCAGCAGAAATGGCTTCTGAATCCTAACTTGATCAACTTCTCGCTCGCAGGTGCGTCACTGTGGAGATACATGGGAATGAACTTCCTGATTTTCCTCGGAGCTATTTCTTCTATTGGTAAGGATATCTATGAGGCCGCTGAAATTGACGGTGCAAACAGATGGCATCAGTTTATGCATATTATTTTGCCAAGCATTAAACGTATTCTGCAATTGAACTTGATTCTTGCGGTTAGTGGCGCCATTGGGGTATTCGAAATTCCATACGTCATGACAGGCGGATCTAACGGAAGTAGTACATTCGTAATTCAGACGGTCGATGTAGCTTTCAAATACAGCAAGGTTGGTTTGGCATCGGCGATGGCCGTGGTATTGCTGGGTATTGTTATCATCGTTACTATTTTGCAGCGCGTTCTGATCAAGGAGGAGAAATAAACTATGCATTCTGTAAAATATACCACTGCTAGTATATTCAAATATCTCACCTTGATTTTGGGAGCACTTGTAGCTTTGATACCTATCGTGGTCGTGTTTTTCGCTTCATTAAAAACCGGAGCCGAATATGCTTCTACCGGACCGTTAACGCTGCCAGAGAATTGGTTGAATTTCTCCAACTACACTAAGGCTTTTGTAGACGGAAAAATGCTGCTCGGTTTTAAAAATACTGTCATTATCGTTGTGATTTCTATTGCGGGTGCTACGTTGACGGGTTCGATGATGGCTTATATTTTATCGCGCTTCAAATTTAAAGGCAGTAAGATCCTAATTAGTATGTTCCTGATTGCCACCCTGATTCCAGGTGTAACTACACAAGTGGCTACTTTCCAAATCATCAATCACTTGGGATTATTTAATACCAGATGGGCACCAATCGTTATGTACTTGGGCACGGATATTATCGCTGTTTATATCTTCATGCAGTTTTTGGATTCGATCTCCGAGTCACTGGATGAATCCGCGATGCTGGACGGAGCTTCTTATTGGACGATTTATTGGAGAATTATTTTGCCACTGTTGAAGCCGGCGATTGTAACTGTAGTGATCGTGAAGGGTGTTAATATTTATAACGATTTTTACACCCCTTTCCTTTATATGCCGAAAACAGATCTGCAAACGATCTCCACAGCACTCTTCAAGTTTAAAGGTCCATATGGATCGCAGTGGGAAGTAATATGTGCGGCGATTATGATCGCAATTATACCGACATTGGTTGTGTTTACCGCCTTGCAAAAATATATCTACAATGGTTTTTCACAAGGTTCTGTAAAGTGAGCTCGACAGTAAATTTAATAACAGTACTAGATAAAATAGCATACTGAAAAGTTGCATACATTTGGAGGGAAAACTAATGAGTGAAGTAAAATTGGTTGGAGCAAGTGCAATTAACATCCCGAACATGCCTTGGCAAGAAAAGCCTGCTGGCTACGAAAATCCGATTTGGAGACATAATGATAACCCGGTTATCAAAAGAAATCCTGCAAAAGGTGTAGCCCGTATTTTCAATAGTGCGGTTGCTGCGTATGAAGGCAGTTTTATTGGTGTATTTCGTGTAGAAGATAACACTACTCGTCCGCATCTGCGTATGGGACATAGTGTGGATGGTTTGGATTGGAAAATCGATGATGAGCCGATCCGATTTATAGATGAAGAAGGTAATCCTTATCAGCCGCGTTATGCTTACGATCCACGTCTGGTGAAGGTTGAAGATACATTTTATATTATCTGGTGTACAGATTTCTACGGCGCAGCTATTGGGGTAGCAAAAACACAAGATTTCAAAACATTTATCAGCTTGGAAAACCCATTCCTGCCATTCAACCGGAACGGCGTACTGTTCCCTAGAAAAATCAACAACAACTTCGTGATGTTGTCCCGTCCAAGTGACAGTGGCCATACGCCATTTGGTGATGTATTCCTTAGTGAGAGCCCTGACTTCGTATATTGGGGAAAACACCGCCATGTAATGACCAAGGGTGGTCAAGGCTGGTGGCAAAGTGTCAAAATTGGTGGCGGACCAGCGCCGATTGAAACTACTGAAGGCTGGTTGATGTTCTACCATGGCGTAACTGGAACGTGCAATGGTCTTGTGTATAGTATGGGAGCGGTTATTTTGGACATCAATGAGCCCTCGAAAGTAAAATATCGCTCGAAGAACTTTGTATTAACGCCAGAAGAATGGTACGAGGAAAGAGGTTTTGTGAATAACGTACTGTTCCCATGTGCTACTCTGCATGATGCAGAAACCGGCCGTATCGCCATCTATTATGGCGCGGCTGATACTTATGTAGGCGTTGCTTATACAACGGTTGATGAAATCGTCAACTATGTCATCGAAACCCATGAAGAGGTTGGCGATGATGCAGGTTTAGGCAAAATCTAATTGGACTTAATAACCTATATTTTCAGTGAGCTTGCTAGAGTTCCGGAGAATTGCGTATTGTAGAGTTCGAAAAAAGTGTTTTGGGTTTGGTGTGTTGAATGTTGTTGGGTGTGCTCAGTGCGGAGGTTGCCTTGTGCGACCTCCGTGTTCTGTTGCAGAATGTACAACAGAACGACACATTATCGCCTGTAACAGATAAGTAGCGGGTGAGGGGGAAATTCGGCTCTGTTGGCGATTCTGATCACTCTGTTGTTTAGTCACTCTGTGGCTTGGTCACTCTATGGCTCTGACGTAAATAGTTGCACTTTGTGCACTTAAACTAACATTTCTTTGGTCACTAGGCGATATAGTTGCACTTCGTGCAACTATATCAGCCAAGTAACCACCAAAAGCTCCTTTTGCCGTTTTTTAGTTGTACAAAGTGCAACTAAGATTAGGAACAAATATATTTCAGCTGTAATAGCTGCACAAAGTGCAACTCTATGGCCCTGACGTAAATAGTTGCACTATGTGCACTTAAACTAACTATACCTAAGGTGCTAAGCGATATAGTTGCACTTCGTGCAACTATATCAGCCAAGTAACCACCAAAAGCTCCTTTTACCGTTTTTTAGTTGTACAAAGTGCAACTAAAAGGGAAAAAACACATATTCAGCTATAATAGCTGCACAAAGTGCAACTATCCAGTCGCAAACTGTTACTGTGCCGATTATAAAGAAGTTAATAGGCGAGATGGAAATGTGGGTGTTGTGAAGGCAATAGGAAGGTAGCGGATAAGTGGAATGTGAGTGGTTGTAGAGGTAATAAGAAGGTAGTAGGTACGTGGAGTGTGATTAGTTGTGAAGGCAATAAGAAGATAGCGGATAAGTGGAATGTGAGTGGTTGTAGAGGTAATAAGAAGGTAGTAGGTACGTGGAATATGATTAGTTGTGGAGGTAATAGGCAAGCAGCGAGTGAGTGGTGAATGTGGCTCAGTTGGCGACCTCAGTCAGTCTGTTGCTAAGTTACTCTATGGCTCTGACATAAATAGTTGCACTCTGTGCACTTAAACTAACATTTCTTTGTTTACTAGGCGATATAATTGCACTTCGTGCAACTATATAAGCCAAGTAACCACCAAAAGCTCCTTTTACTGTTTTTTAGTTGTACAAAGTGCAACTAAGAGGAAAACACACATATTCAGCTGAAATATAGCTGCACAAAGTGCAACTATCCAGCCTCGGAGCTGCGACTAAACTATCCAGTCGCAGAAAACGCAACTATTGCATCCCACTCCATCGCAACTTTTCCATCCCAACTATCCCATCCCACTATCCCATCGCAACTATCCATACATCAACGGAAAACCCATATGGGGTTTTCCGTTTCTATCTAGCATAGTAACTCTAACGTTGCTTCGCGGTTACGAACAGCAAGCGAACAATATCGTTACATAACTTAAGGAGGAACAATATTTTGGGAAGCGACATGAATTTGTCACAGTTAAAGGAATATAACGGAAGTAGTCCAAAACCGGATGATTTCGAGCAATTTTGGGAGCGGGCATTGCGTGATCTGGATGCACAGGCGCTGGATTATGAACTGGAACCAGCGGAGTTTGTCAGTGAACTTGCGGAATGTTTTCATTTGTATTTTACCGGAGTTGGCGGTGCAAGAATCCATTGCAAATATGTAAGACCGAAGAACAGCGTACATAAAAAAGGTCCCGGTGTAGTGATGTTCCATGGATACTCCTGTGACAGCGGGGATTGGATGGAGAAGGTGGCATATGCTGCTCACGGGATTAGCGTCCTGGCGATGGATTGTCGCGGCCAGGGTGGCCTCTCCGAAGATAACCTTACCGTAAAAGGGACTACGATACGCGGACATATCATTCGAGGGATGGATGATCCTAATCCTGATAACCTTTATTATCGCAATGTGTTCTTGGATACGGCACAGACTGCCCGAGTTCTGATGTCTATGGATGAAGTTGATCCTGAACGTGTAGGTGCCTTTGGACTATCTCAAGGTGGAGCGTTGACTGTGGCTTGTGCAGCATTAGAGCCTCGCATAAAAATAGCCCTGCCTGTATATCCCTTCCTTTCAGATTATAAACGTGCTTGGGAGCTGGATATTACCACTTCAGCTTATGAGGAGATCAACTATTATTTCCGGTTTTTTGATCCCCATCATTTGCGTGAGGATGAGATTTTTAATAGGCTCGGTTATATCGATATTCAGAATCTTGCCGAAAGAATACAGGCCAAAGTACTGTGGGTTACCGGGTTATCCGATACGATTTGTCCACCTTCAACTCAATTCGCCGCATACAATAAAATACTAGCGTCCAAAGAGCTTATGGTTTATTATGAGTACGGTCATGAGTATTTACCATATCTTGCCGATCGGGCGTTGGAATTGTTCATGACCTTGTAAGAGATAAGCCAGCAGGCATAACTGAAGACAACGGTGGTGAACAATTGATGAAGTCGCAAGTAAAAAAAGAAAAGGCGCATTTCCAGCTGCACCCTGCCAAATCGATTGGGGTGCGGCTTTTTCTCATCTTCTTCATCTCAACAATGGTGCTCGTTCTCTCACTTGGCTACATTTCCTATTCCGTAGCTGAGCAAACGATCGAGAATAACGCGCTGTCAGCCAATCAACAGACAGTCGTCCAAGCTGCAGAGAAGTTTGATGTTGAATTATTGCGTTATGAGGATGGCCTAGGAAGAATTCTTTACAACAATGAGATTCAGGATGCACTCAAACAAGGGAATAATCCCACTACAAGTAATGAGGATCGTAATTTGCAGTCCAACCAGATTAGCGCCGAGCTAAATGCCTGGCTGACCGCATCAAAGGGGGTAGAAGCTGTATACCTCATCCCGATGAATCAGGAAGTCCCTACTTCGTCAGCGGGATCAAAAGACAGCGCTTTTATCAAAGAATTCAGAGAGTCCTCATGGTTCAAGCAGCTTGAGGAGCAACCACAAACATTGTGGATTCCCCGAACAGAACAGGGGCAAGCCGGAAATACTTCGGGTATGTTTCATTTGGCACAATCGATAGCTGGGGATACACAAAGCCCGGGATACATAATTATCTGTGACATTAGAATTAGTGAATTAGAAAATCAGCTTCGTAAAGTTGATCTCGGACCCAGCTCTTACATGCAATTGCTGACGGATAAGGATGAATTGATCGCATCGTCCCAGCAAGTGGGAACAGATACTTATCTCAGTCTGGGAGGGACTCTTCTTCATGGTTTGGAGCATGAGGCTGGGTCATTGCCAACGAAGGATGAGAAAGGAAAATCCATTCTGGCTGTGTACGGGACGATGGAAAGCTCCAGCTGGAGATTGCTTGGTGTTGTTCCGGCTGAGAATCTTACGAAAGACGCACTTCGTATTCTAAAAACTACATATATTATTGTTGCGGTGGCTGCTATTGTCGCCATTCTAATTGGTTACTGGATGTACAGAATGGTATCTAAGCCCTTGACCCGACTTAAGGATCTAATGTCTCAAGGGGCAGATGGAAATCTTGGAGTACGTACGGATATTACCTCACGAGATGAAATTGGTCAGTTATCGGGTTCCTTTAATAGGATGATGGAACGGATCACAGAACTGGTAATCCATACTAATGAAACCGCGAGGAAGGTAATGGAAACTGCCGATGAACTTAGTAGAGTATCGCGTAAGACAGCGATGGCAGCCAAAGAGATTGCCGCAGCAACAGAAGAAATTGCCGGAGGTTCAGGCAGCCTAGCTTTGGAGGCGGACCAGGGTAACGAGCTTACGGGGCAAATTTCGGTGCAAATGAACAAAGTGAACTCAGCTACGCATGAGATGGATCATACCGCACATAGTATCGGCGTGCTTAGTGAAGAAGGTTTTAATGAGTTAAAAGAGCTGCTTGGCAAGACCAATAAGACGGGCGATATGACGAATAAGCTTGTGCTGAAAGTGAATGAGCTGCAAGACACCACATCATCAGTGATGAAGGTGCTTGATGTTATGCAGAATATTACACAGCAGACGAATATTTTGTCTCTAAATGCAACGATAGAAGCGGCAAGGGCAGGGGAGTCCGGCCGGGGATTTATGGTAGTGGCCGATGAAATACGCCAGCTTGCAGATCAGTCCAAAGAATCCATTGCTGTGGTGGCTAATATAACAGACACCATTATGAAGGATATGAACGAGACCGTAGGTGTTCTCTCGGAAGTAGCCCCTCTTTTTAATCAGCAGGTTACTTCAGTTGAGAGCACTAGCGATATCTTCGTATCTGTACAGGATCAGATGCGTCATTTTATTACACGCTTGGAATCTGTTGCTTTATCGATGGATAGCTTGAGCCAATCCCAGAAGGTGCTGTCAAATTCGATGGGCAATATCAGCTCCATTGCAGAAGAATCATCAGCAGCTTCTCAAGAAGTGGCTTCGCTTAGCGGGGAGCAACAAAGTGTGAGTGATCATTTAGTGGAGCTGTCTGAGCAGCTTGAGCATGCGTCCCGGCAGTTGCAAGAAAAACTGTCCAAATTTAATTTGTAACTTTGCATAACCTAAGTAAATATTTTTAACTACAAAGACCAGTCTCCCATTATTTGGGACTGGTCTTTGTGCTATTCAAAAGGCTATAAATTAGCTAACTAAGCATGAGTGTAAATAATCCAGCGGGTGGGACATAATAAAGGCTATGAACGTCAGTCAGGAGGAATGGGATTGCACAATAATGTCCACAGACGTATACTCGGCGGACTGATTATTTTATGTTCAGTAGTAGCCGTGTTGGTCCTTAGGCTGGCGTGGATTCAACTGTTTATGAAGGAACAGACGGTCCCTGGAACGAAATATACACTTGCAAAGATGGCAGAAATTCAAAGCGAACGGGAGACGGTATTGGACTCTGGGCGGGGGCGTCTGTATGACCGAAAGAGTGAACCCCTTGCCGGGGAAACCATTTGGACGGCTGCGTTTTTTCCTCAAGAGGCGAAGGCTAGGAATACCGTGACGCAGGTCGTATACGAAGAAGCTGAGTCCATGCACCGGTTGGCAGCTATCCTTGGAGTGAGTTATGAGCAATTGCTAAACAAGCGCTCTTCCCTTAAAGAACCATTGCTTTGGCCATCCTCAGTGGGAAAAGGACCGCTCGCACTTACATCCGCACAAGCGGAAGAAGTGAGTGCATTGGGGATCGACGGCGTAGGCGTGCTTCCTTTTGCTCGCAGATATGATGGGAAAGCAACTGGTCGGCAGTGGCTTGGATATTTATCGGAAGCGGTACCAAACACTGGTGGGAAGGCTTCCCCATCGGGGCTGAGAATTCCGATGAAAGGAACGGACGGGTTAGAAAAGACCCTGGAGCCGTTGCTTCGAGGTGTAGGGCATACTGAGGCATATGCTCAGGTTGATGCGCGCGGGCAACGTGTCCCGGGCAGTCCCATTCAAGTACGAGCCCCGGGTAATCCGTATTATCCGCTGTCTTTATATACAACGATTGATAAAAAGCTTCAGGAACAAATAGAGGAGTTAGCTGTCAAAGCTGGAATGAAGGAAGGAGCCGTGGTGGTGTTAGACACCGGAACGGGAGATATTGAAGCCATGGTATCTTTACCTTTTTACGACCCAGAGAAGATATCCCCTGAAGGGGGAGAGTGGAATAACCGGGCGTTGCAGGCTGCCGTACCTGGATCAATTTTCAAAATCGTCACAGCAGCAGCAGCACTAGAAGCCGGGGTCACCACAGCGGATGAGCTTTTCTATTGTTCAGGGCAATATGAGAAATATGGATTGTCTTGTCTAAAAGGAAAAGGACACGGTCCCCTCACGCTGGCGCAAGGGTTCGCCGTGTCCTGTAATACTGTATTTGCTGCGCTGGCAGAACGTTTGAGTGGGGCGCAGCTTCAAGCGACAGCACTCGCGCTGGGGCTCGGAAGAGATATTAGCTGGCAAGCGGAGAATACGCTTGGTTTTCCAGTTCTTAAGCCACTGTCCGGTGAGCAGAAGGGGACGATCTTTACTTCTTTGCTGCCGGATGATCCAGGCGCCAGAGTGCAGACGGCCATTGGGCAGCGAGATGTGCAAGTGACTCCACTTCAGGCAGCGAACCTGGTGGTGACGTTACTGCATGGCGGGGAAGTGAGAGCGCCAAGAATTCTCCAGCGTGTAACCTTTGCAAATGGGCAAAAGCTAGAGGATCTGCCGGGTCATCTTTCCCCTTCAACTGCCGGGAGGATCTCAGAATCTACAGCCCGCCAGCTGCTGTCCTGGATGCGTAAAGTAGTTACGGATGGAACCGGCACAAGTCTGCAGAGCACGAAATGGCCGGTTGCCGGGAAATCAGGTACGGCACAAACCCTTGTTAAGGGTATGCCGCGTAACAATCAATGGTTTATCGGCTATGGGCCGCTGGATCATCCCAGATATGCTGTGTCGGTAGCGGTGGAGAACGTCGCTCCGGACAGCTCACATCTAGCCGTTAAGCTGTTCGGTCAGATATTGGATTTATTATCATCGGTTCCCTCTGGAGCTTGAGGTTCAGGTAGTGGCGCAGAGCTGGTCTGATTGGAAGCTGGACCGTTAGCTGCAAAGGGTGAAACGATAAATTCCTCTTGCGGGAGATAGATCCAGCTCTGAAGATACCCTTGTTGAATCAGTTCTTTTATCAGAATAAGCAAAATCGGCGACAGAATCAGACCAGCCATACCGAAAGCAGATGTGGACAGAATGACGAACGACAGCATAAGGAAGGCTGAGGATACGCCAATCGAATTCCCGGTAATCTTCGGCTCAAGCAATTGCCTAACAATTAGTACAATGGCAAGGAGGATAATTAATCCGATAGCCAGTGAAGTATTGCCCACGATGAACAAATAGATGATCCAAGGGACTAAAATTGTCGTCACACCAAGAAGCGGCAAAACATCAAATACCGCGCAGACTAATGCCATTGTGATTTCGTTGCCGGTTCGCAGAATAAATAAGCCGACTAGAACTATGGCAAAAGTAATGCTGATCAGAATAAGTTGTGCTTTTAAATAGGAACCGATGGCTTTGAATACATTGCCTTGCAAAAAGGCGAAGGCGTTCTTAAAGGTTTTTGGCATTTTGTCATGCGCGATTTTACGCCAATCTTTGATTTCCATGCTAAGAAAAAATGCCAAAATAATGGCTATCCCGAAATTGGCCATGAAGGTGGAGAAGGAGCCTAGAATACCGGCCATGTATTTTAGAAAAGTAATCAGCCATCCTGTTAGAACATCCGTGGCATCTTTAAAGTACCCGTTGACCTTGTTCGTAATATCGGGTGGCAAGTTATCTATTTTTTGCTGCAGGTAGGTCGTGGTCTCCACAAAATGCTGCTGCACCACATATGTATATTTAGGGAGGTTCTCTTGGAAGTGAAGGGCCTGGATCGTAATCAGTAGACCGGCACCAAATAATGTACCTAACAGCACAATCAGAAAGAGCAACACTGAAATGGCGGAGGCAAAAGGTTTACCAAGACCACGGCGGTTCAAGAAGCGGGCCAAGGGTTCGATAAGCAAAAATACAAAAAAAGACAGGAATACAGGTGCAGCTAACTGATACAGCTTACTAAAGGAGAACATAATTAGATAAACCGTGAGGACAATTAATCCGATGTCAAAAAATGTGCGCCAATATTTTTTGTATAACGGCAGCATAGATATAAACAACTCCCTTTTTTTATAAGTGGATACGCCAGGTTGATTACATTGTACATGATTTTACTTTAAAAGCGTCTATTTCTTTGATACATGTGTTAAAATAGGGGGTAACGTTTTTTTATTCTACTTCACTTGGCCGTTTCACGGGTTCTGCTTGCAGACATTAGGCGAGCCAAAGTCAACTCTGGAAAAGCGGGGAATTAATATGCAGACTTTGCTGCTCTGGTTATTTTACATCTCATCATTTTATGCTTTTATCCCTGGTATGATCAGCCGGATTTTTGGTTACCGTGTCTTTCGTAAAGGAACTGGGCGAAATGAATTCGCACTGACCTTCGATGATGGACCTGATCCTCGATTTACACCATTACTGCTGGAATTACTGAAGAGGTATGATGCAAAAGCAACCTTTTTTGTAGTTGGCTCTAATGCTGAACGTTATCCTGATCTTATTCAGCGTATCCATGATGAGGGACATCTCATCGGAATTCATAATTATGTTCACAAGACGAACTGGCTCATGCGGCCAGCAACCGTCCGCCGGCAGATTCAACGTACGAATGATATTATTTATAATATTATTGGCGAACGCAGTACGTATTACCGTCCACCTTGGGGTATTGTCAATTTATTTGATATTTCCAAACGACGCCAAGTTGAAATTGTGCTTTGGTCGGCAATGTTTGGCGATTGGCGTGAGAAGCTCGGCGCCGAAAAACTCACTGAGAAGATGCTGGCCCGTCTAAATCCCGGGGAAGTGATGTTGTTGCATGATAGCGGCACAACGCTGGGTGCAGATGCGGATGCTCCAGGGAATATGCTTGTGGCTCTTGAGCAGACTTTGGAGGAAGCCCGTAAACGGGGACTACGCAGCATTCGGATTGATGAGATGATTAAGATGGCTGAGACGTCACCTATCCGGCGCTTATCTTTTGGTAAACGGGTGCTTGTAGGACTTTGGTTAGCTTGGGAACAGGTATTTCAAGCTCTTTTTCATCTCCAAACGATTACTCCGTCAGATCCTTTCCTGCATTATCGGATGCGGAAATATCAGGGTGAACCGGTTGAACTCGAGGGCGGAGAACTGCTGCGTAAAGGTGACAAAGTCATTGAGCTGCACATCGATAATAAACAGTTGTTCGAATTAGGGATTCATTCACGTTCTTCCGCTCAACTTGCGATTCGAATGATCCGCAGAATGGAAAAGGATCTGCCCATTCTTGCTGAGATCATTGCCAAAGATGTGGATCTTGCGGAAGCCAAAGCGCTTTATGGAGTCAGCATGATTAACCGGGGACCGGAGAAATTCGGCTTTACCGTACGTGATTTGCCGGATGGCTTATTCGCACGTTCCTCCAAATTTTACTTAAGGATCCTGTTAAGTGTGATTCATCCAGCAGGTGGGGCAAGGCTTAAAGAACGGAGCGAGGTCCTTGTGCCGAAGCTTATCCTGATGCCTGTCTCAGAGCTGCTCAAAAAGATGAATCAACAGCTGCCTCATCATCCGAAAACTGCAAAAAAACGCAAATCGCAACAGGAAGAATCGTTGTCACTTAATGATTCGGTTGCGGATGTAGAAATGCCAGGTGCGACAGTAACCAATTGATTCATGATCTTATTGATAAATATTTTACAGTGGACATGTAAAGAGATGTTCTACAATCCAGCGATGGGTTGTGGAACATTTTTTTATTGGGATAATTAAAAAAAGAGCAGCCCGCCAGTAGAAATACTAAGGTGGGACTGCTCTTGCTTGTTTTAATATTCTTTTTTGCTAAAGGGATTAGATCTTCAGCACTGCGCCGTTACTTGCATTGGTTACCATTTTGGAGTAACGAGCCAGGTAACCAGTTTTAACTTTAGGTTCGAATTCTTTCCAACCCGTACGACGAACTGCTAATACTTCTTCTTCAACCAGCAATTCAATCTTCCGGTTGTTGAGATCCAGCTCAATGATGTCTCCATCCTCAACAAAAGCGATCGGACCGCCTTCAGCTGCTTCTGGAGAGATATGACCGATACTGATTCCGCGGGAGGCCCCCGAGAAACGACCGTCTGTAATCAGACCGACCTTAGCACCTAGCCCCATACCCACGATTTGTGAAGTAGGCGCCAGCATTTCCGGCATTCCTGGTCCGCCCTTAGGACCTTCATAGCGGATAACGACTACATGGCCTTCTTTAACTTTACCGTTCGCGATACCTTCCAGTGCAGCTTCTTGGGAATCAAAGCAGATCGCAGGACCTTTATGATATCCACCTACTGAAGCATCAACTGCACCAACCTTGATGATAGAACCCTCTGGAGCCAAGTTTCCGTAAAGTACGGCAAGACCGCCTCTTTCGGAGTAAGGGTTGTCGATAGTATGAATTACGGAAGTATCTTGGATCTCGTGTCCGATTACGTTCTCAGCTAATGTTTTGCCGGTAACGGTCATACATTCCCCGAACAGAGCACCTGGTTTCTTCAGCAGTTCATTCAATACAGCACTAACGCCGCCCGCACGGTCCACATCTTCAATAAAGATATCAGAAGCTGGAGCCAGCTTAGCCAGATAGGGAACACGGTTTGCAACTTCGTTAATGCGTTCAAGCGGATAATCGATACCTGCTTCTTGAGCTAATGCAAGGGTGTGCAGCACTGTGTTAGTAGAACCACCCATTGCCATATCCAGTGCAAATGCGTTATCAAGGGATTCTTTAGTTACGATATCTCTTGGTTTAAGATCCAGCTTAATCAATTCCATCAGTTGTGTTGCGGATCTACGAACAAATTCTCTACGCTCATCAGCAACAGCCAAAATTGTACCGTTACCTGGCAATGCCAGTCCAAGTGCTTCTGCAAGGCAGTTCATGGAGTTGGCAGTGAACATTCCGGAACAAGATCCACAGGTTGGACAACCGAATTGTTCTAATTCTAGCAACTCTGCATCGTTGATTTTGCCGACTTGGTGAGCACCAACGCCTTCAAATACCGAGGTCAGAGAGAGCTTGTTACCTTTACTATCTACGCCGGCTTTCATTGGGCCGCCGCTTACGAACATGGTTGGGATGTTAACACGCAGTGCGCCCATCATCATGCCCGGTGTAATTTTATCACAGTTAGGGATGCAGACCATGCCATCGAACCAATGCGCGGAAACTACAGTTTCCAAGGCGTCAGCGATGATCTCGCGGCTTGGCAGTGAATAACGCATGCCGATATGTCCCATAGCAATTCCGTCATCTACGCCGATCGTATTGAATTCAAAAGGAACGCCACCAGCTTCGCGAATCGCTTCCTTAACGATTTTACCGAACTCTTGCAAATGCACATGCCCTGGAACAATATCAATATAGGAATTGCAGACCGCAATAAACGGCTTTCCGAAATCTTCTTCTTTTACTCCGGCTGCTCTCAGGAGACTACGGTGTGGAGCACGGTCAAAGCCTTTTTTAATCATGTCTGAACGCATTTTCTTGGCTGCCATAATGACATTCCCCCCTAAATGAATTTCAATCAAATATAGTGTCGCATTAACGCAATGAACTCCAAAGACCTGCGTATATACGGTTTATAGAAAGAACGGGGACCTGCTTCCTCAATAAGAAAAGCGATGCCGTTTCTATAAAAAAAGCCGCTGTTTTGGTATAAACAGTTACCGCCTAAAATGAACGGAGAAGTCATTGTTATTAGTGAGTCTATCACAAAGAGCACGTTTTTTCTACCGGACAATGTGAAGTTTGTCGATTGACGCAAAGCGTGGGAAGTGGAGGAAAAGCTCATTTTCGAAAGGAAAGTGCTTTATTTGGAAAATGGAACAGGGTTCGGATGTATCTATTTACCACTCTAGACAACTTTAGGAGAGCTGAGTATGATGGGAGTTATTATTTTATGGGAGGTGCTGGAAAATCGGGATTTGTCTATTATTATCGCCGCGGTGGATCGTTTTTACGGGGATGAAAAGCTAAGGAGGGAAAGGGAATGTCACAGCGTACAACTTTTTTAAATCCAATTGTAGCAAGCTCAGGAGACCCATGGGTATTCAAACATACCGATGGCTATTATTACTTTATGGCCACAAAAGCTAAATGTCTGGAGCTGACGAGATCTAGAACCTTGACCGGCCTTGCGGAGGGCGACAAGAAAGTGATCTGGTCTCCCGAACCGGGGGGCAGCTACAGTTACAATCTGTGGGCGCCGGAAATCCATCATTTGGACAACAGATGGTACATTTACTACACTGCGAATGACGGAGGAGGCGACGATTCACGGCGGATTTGCGTGCTGGAGAATGAAGCGGCGAACCCGCTGGAAGGACAGTGGGTATGGAGAGGTGCTTTGCAGACACCTGTCCCAGGGTTGGATGGAACAGTAATGTCTTTGCGGGATCAGCTGTATTTTCTGTATGCGGGATATGGTCATTTTCCTGATTATGGGTCGGCTATTTACATTATGCGAATGAGTAATCCTTGGACCTTGGAAGGGGAGCATCACCTGCTTACCGCTCCAACTCTGTCATGGGAGAAGCAAGGTGGCATGGCGATTAACGAAGGTCCGGTAATTTTGCAGCGAAACAATCGTATTTTCATGGTTTATTCGGCAAGTACGACTTGGTCTGAGGATTATGCACTAGGGATGCTCACCATGAACGAAGCGGCAGATCCTTTGCAACCGCTGTCATGGGAAAAATCAATGTCGCCTGTATTTTGCAAAAGTGTAGAGAACGGGATTTTTGCCACGGGGCACAATAGCTTCACACATTCTCCTGATGGCAAGGAAGATTGGATAGTCTATCATGCGCTTCCTTCCGCTGGAGCGGATGTGTCTTTGCGCGCGACCCGTATCCAGAAATTTGGGTGGAAGGTGGATGGGACACCAGATTTTGGGGTTCCTTGTAGGGATACGCTTGCTCAGACCGTACCGTCGGGAGAATAAGAATAAAACAGGAAATCAAGACTGAAAAGGCCATTCATTACAGAAAAACTGTAATGAATGGCCTTTTCATGTAATGCAGATATTTTTATTCGCTGTCGATAATAATTGACGAAAAACGCCTGTTTTATAAGGGGTTTTTCGCCAAAATACAGGATGGTTAGTACGCTTTTTTAATAGGTTTGTAGTTGGTATAGCCATATATTTGTTTGAGAAAAGTTCATAAGATTACAAAATTATTGTATGAAAGCGTTGACATATTAATTTTGGATGCTTATAATTCGATCTGAGATACAGAAAAACTGTATTAATCAAGGGGAGTTATCTACAGGTCAAAAAGGAGCGTGGTTCCAAGCTTTGGATTTGCTTAAGGCGTTGTGGCAAATATTTTATAGTGGGAGGTTAAGTATGAAGAACAATGCAAAGCGTTATTTTAGTCTTTTATTTGTGTTAATACTGATCATTTCGACTGTAACAGCATGTAGTGGCAACAGTGCAAACAATGGGGCTGATAAGGGTGTCTCCAACAACAAAGAGAACGAGAGCACAGCCAAAGACCCGGTTGAGTTTACAGATATCAGCGCAGACATACGCGGCAATACAGCCCCAACGCAAGAGCAAATCGACGAAGTTAATCATTCCTTGAATGATACATACCTCGGCGACGTCTTCGATGAAGTCATTCCAAATGATTACTCAGCTTATCCTGTTAAAGGTGATGTGGTTCTGGATGTATGGATGCCTGCGAATTCCAATATTCCGGATATGAACAATCATGCTGTCCAGAAGCAGGTGGAGCAATTAACGGGAATCAAAGTAAACTTCATCACGCCGCCAATCGGCCAGGAAGCGGATGCCTTCACGCTGATGATCTCCTCCGGTGAACTGCCTGACATTATCATTGAGCCGGGACGTTATCCGGGAGGTTTTGAAGCGGGCGTAAATGACGGCGCTTATATCGATCTGACAGATCTGATGGAGAAAAATGCTCCGAACTATACGAAGTGGCGCAATTCGGATGAATCAAGAAGAAAAACCACGGTCACGGATGACGGCAAGCTGCTCGGCTTCTATGGCATCGCCCCATATTCAGAGTGGACTTGGTTTGGAACGTTGATTAAGCAAGAGGCGCTGGATAAAACAGGGCTTGAAGTTCCAAATACGATTGATGAATGGCATACCTTCCTGACAAAAGCAAAGGAAGTCGGATACAAAGCACCGCTTAATTACGGCTCTACTTACGGCCAGATTTTTACCGGCATCATAAATGGCGCATATGGAGTATGGGATTGGACGTTCCTTGATGAGAATGGCAAAGTGGCCTGGGGGCCAGCACAGCCGAAAGCTAAAGAATATTTGACCACCATGCAGCAATGGAACAAAGAAGGATTACTGAACCCGGACTGGGCAACGGCAGACTTTAACCAGAGAATGGCGAGCGCCATTTCGGGAGATACCGCGATGATGATGGACTCTCCGGATACGATGTGGAGTTATTGGAAAGAGCAGAGCGGTATCGACTTTGTGGGCGCACTGAACCCGGTTCTGAACAAAGGAGATAAGTCCGCAACCACGTACAAAAATTTCAAAAGAGCGGGTATCGAAGCTGCGATCACCACGCAAAGCAAAAATGTAGAAGCGGCAATGGCTTGGCTTGATTTTAATTACAGTAAAAAGGGCTGGGAATTGATTAACTTTGGTGAATATGGCACGGTCCACCTGATTGATGAGACGGGAATGCCTTATTATCCAGAGAACAGTTATATCTTTAAAGACCCTGAAGGTCAGCCCGTATCGACAACCTTATGGAAATACCGGATGCACAACTGGCCGGATATCCGGGATGAGCATCATTCCAACCCGCTGATCGCTGCCAAAGGAAGTTACTCGGGAGACATTCGCAAGAATTGGACAGAAAATATGGACACCAGTATGGCTATGCCACCTATTTCCTTTACCAAAGATGAAGCTTCGCGGGAAGCCGAGCTTGGAAACCAGCTGTCGACACTGCGCGGAGAGTATTTTGCAAAAATCATAATGGGAGACCTGCCGGTAGATGCCTATGATAAATTTTTGAAAGAAGCTCAGAGTATGGGACTGGAAGAGTTTTTGAGTATCCATCAGGCAGCCTTAGATCGATATAACAAACGATAGGTGGTTGTTTTATGGAAATATTACGAAAAAACAGAGCGATAAAGCCCATTCCTCAGGACGCCAAACCTAAAAATACCAAGTTAGTGATTAAGAAGGATTTGAAAAAGAACTGGTTTGTCTATCTGTTGGCTGTCCCTGTTGTAGCGTGGTTCCTGATTTTCTGCTACGGGCCGATGTGGGGGGTTATGATCGCCTTCAAGGATTTTAAACCCCTGCTGGGGTTTGGCCAGAGCGAGTGGGTAGGGTTTAAGCACTTTATTGATTTTTTCCAAGGGCCTTATTTCTGGCGGGTCGTTAAAAACACCCTTCTCCTCAATGTTTGGGGGATTGCCTTTGGATTTACAGCCCCGATTATTCTGTCCTTGATGCTGAACGAAATCCGTGGGGTTAAGTTTAAAAAAGTGGTCCAAACGATCACCTATATGCCGCACTTTATATCCCTGGTGGTGGTATGCGGGATCATTCATATCTTTGCCGCAGATGAAGGGATTATCACGCAAATCCTGCAATTTATTACCGGAAAAGAGTACTCTTCACTGCTCGGCTACTCTTCGTTCTTCCGGCCTATTTATACCTTCTCCGGCATTTGGCAGAGCATCGGCTGGGATAGCATCATCTACCTTGCGGCGATGAGTTCCATTGATACTTCATTATATGAAGCTGCTGAAATTGACGGAGTGGGACGGATTAAAAAAATGTGGCATATTACGCTGCCGCAGATCAGCCCAGTTATCATCATTCTGTTTATTTTTGCCATCGGCGGGTTGATGTCGTCCGGGTACGAGAAGATTATCCTGCTGTACAATCCTCTGATCTATGATACGGCGGATGTTATTGCCTCTTACGTGTATCGTCGCGGTTTAAGAGAAGCCAGTCTTAGTTATTCCACGGCTGTGGGCTTGGTCAGCTCAATCGTTAACTTCGGACTGCTCTGGATGACCAATACAATAGCCAAACGCAGGTCCGAGGTCAGCTTATGGTAAGAAAGAGGGACAGCTATGAAAGATAATTTGCAGCGTAAAGCGAAAAAAAGACGAAAACATAAATCCATCGGTGACAGAGTATTTGACGGCACACTTTATACTCTGCTGACCGCATTAACCTTGGTGTGTTTTTATCCGATCCTGCACATCCTGTTTGCCTCCGTCAGCGACCCCGGCATGTTGATTGCTCATAAAGGCATTTTGCTGAAACCGCTGGGATTCACTTTGGATGGCTATAAGCTGGTATTTAAAGATAACAGTCTGATCAACGGCTATAAAAACACGATTATATATGTAGGATTAGGCACATTAGTCAACATGATCATGACCATTCTGGGAGCTTATGTATTATCCAGACGAGGATTGTATTTCAAAAACTTCATCATGATCCTGATTACAATCACCATGTTTTTTGGCGGCGGGTTGATTCCTTGGTTCTTATTAATGAAGGATATAGGTCTGTACAATAATTTGTGGGCCATGATTTTGCCAAGTGCTTTAAGCACATGGAACATTATTATCCTACGAACTAGCTTTCAAGCCATTCCGCAGGAATTGGAAGAAGCGGCTACCATAGACGGGGCAAGTCAGGCCCATATTTTAACGAATGTGATTCTTCCGCTGTCCAAAGCTACGCTGGCCGTAATCTTTTTATACTATTTAGTGGGGAACTGGAACTCATGGTTTAATGCGATGGTGTTGTTGAAGGACAGACAGCTGTTCCCACTGCAGCTATTAATGAAGGAAATATTAGTAGCTAATGATGCAACCGCAACCTCGATCGGCAGTGCAGGCGGGGTAGTCATCGATAGTGCCCAGAGCCAGACGGCTTTCCGCGAGCTGGTTAAGTATTGTGCGATCGTCGTTTCTACGCTTCCTATATTAATGGTATATCCTTTCTTGCAAAAATATTTTGTTAAAGGTGTTTACGTAGGTTCGATTAAAGGATAGCGGGCAAAAAAACAAGTTCATCTTATATAGAAATTATTTAATAGGAGTGAAGTACACCATGTTGACAGAAGCAAGCAGCACATCCGTTCCACGTCCAGAATATCCAAGACCGCAATTTGCCCGTAAGGATTGGCTTAGCCTAAATGGAGAATGGGATTTTACGTTTGATGATGAAGATGTCGGTGAGGAAGAACAATGGTATCGGACGGACACAAAGGGTTTATTTTCACGGGTTATTCAAGTGCCCTTTGCGTTTCAGAGCAAGCTGAGCGGGATTGAAGATCCTTCATTTCATGATGTTGTGTGGTATAGAAGAACTTTTGAAGTTCCTGAGGGTTGGAATGGGAAGCGGATTGTCCTCCATTTCGGCGCCGTTGATTATTTGGCAAAAGTCTGGGTGAATGGTCAGCTGGTGGCCGTGCATGAAGGCGGACATACACCATTTCAGGTCGATATCACTCCTTCGCTGCTCAAAGGAAGGAATACCATCATACTGCGCGCAGAGGATTTCAGCCGTGATGTCACCTTGCCGCGTGGCAAGCAATATTGGCTGGAGCAGTCTGCTGCCATCTTTTATACCCGCACAACCGGAATCTGGCAGAGTGTCTGGCTTGAACCGCTGTCTGCAGTGCATCTGAGTAAAACCATGATGACACCAGATATTGACCGCAATGAAATCCGGCTTCGGACCTTTCTGCAAGGATTTAAGTCTGCTGATCCGCTCAAGCTGCGCATAACGGTATCGTATGACAGTGAAGTAATTGCGGAAGATCAATATATGGTCATGAATGGTGAGCAGCTGCGCACTATCGGCTTGGGGGATTTTGCGGATCATGGTCTTGGACGTTTATGGAGCCCTGAGCATCCGAATTTGTATGATATTCAATTTCAATTGCTTCGGAATGAGGAAGTAATTGACGAAGTGGCGAGTTATTTCGGCATGCGCAAGGTGTCGATTGAAAATGGCAAGCTATGCTTGAATAACCGCCCATATTTCCAGAGACTGGTGCTGGATCAGGGGTACTTCCCTGACGGGATACTAACCGCACCTACAGACGAAGAGCTGAAACGGGATGCCCAGCTGACGAAAGAAATGGGCTTTAACGGGGTGAGAAAACATCAGAAGACAGAAGATCCCCGGTTCCTGTATTGGTGTGATAAGCTCGGCCTGCTGGTATGGAGTGAGGCAGCCAATGCTTACGAATATTCCGAGGAGTATGTCCGCCGCTTCACGAAGGAATGGCAGGAGATCATCGAGCGCGACTATAACCATCCTTGTATCGTGACCTGGGTTCCGCTTAATGAGAGCTGGGGTGTTCCCAATGTCCAGATTGATACACGCCAGCAGCAGCACGGATTGGCTATGTATCATTTAACGAAATCCTTGGATGAGATGAGACCTGTTGTGTATAACGATGGGTGGGAGCATATGACTACAGATTTGGTGACTATTCATGACTATGAGAGCCATCAGGCAGTGCTGGAGGAGCGATATGCCACGGCAGAATCTTCTGTAAATGCGATGCCGGCCAACCGTAAAATATTTGTCGGTGGAGCTTCGTATCAAGGCCAGCCGATTCTCGTATCCGAGTTTGGTGGAATTGCCTTCAAGAAAAGTGAGTGGGAGGGCTGGGGTTATTCTGGGGCAGAGAATGAAGAGGATTTCCTGATGAAGCTCAAGGCTGTGGTTGACCCGATGTTCACTTCCCCGGTGATCCAAGGGTATTGCTATACCCAGCTGACGGATGTCGAGCAGGAAATCAACGGACTGCTCACCTATGATAGACAGCCCAAAGCTCCGCTTGAAGCGATCCGCAACATTATGATGAATATCCAATAAATAACATTTACTAAAAGGAGTTACACCATGACACAACAAGCAACGCTTCCGCGTCCTGAATATCCCCGCCCTGACTTTGTTCGACCAGAGTGGATCAATCTGAACGGCCAGTGGCAATTCGAAATTGATCATGGCAAAAGTGGGAAGGAACGCGGATACCCTGTTAACGAACATAATCTCTCAGGGACAATTACTGTGCCCTTCTGTCCGGAAAGCAAGCTGTCCGGTGTAGAATATAAAGATTTTATGGCTGCTGTATGGTATAAAAGGGAGTTTACCGTGCCGGAGAGCTGGACAAATGGCAGAGTTATCCTTCATTTTGGCGCCGTTGATTATATGGCGGAGGTCTGGGTGAACGGCGTATCCGTAGGTACGCACCGCGGAGGATATACTCCGTTTAGCTTTGATATTACTTCTAATCTTTTAGCGGGCAGTAATGTGATTACTGTCTATGCTGAAGACGACGTTCGATCGGGACGACAGCCACGGGGCAAGCAGAGTGAACAGTTCCATTCGCACGGCTGTGATTATACACGCACTACAGGAATCTGGCAGACGGTATGGCTTGAGCAAGTCCCTGAAACCTATCTGTCTAATCTGAAAGTTGTCGCTGATCCCGACAATGGCTGTGTGCACCTCGAAATGAAGGTACAAGGGAACGCAGCGGGGGACACGCTTAGGGCCACTGCTCTTTATGGCGGCAAACCCGTTGGGGACAGCAGTGTGATCGTTTCCGGACCCTCTATAAAACTTACGATTCCACTATCAGAGATTCACTTGTGGGAAGTTGGAAACGCCAGATTGTATGACCTGAAGTTGTCCTTGCATAGTCAGGGACGGGAGAGTGACGTGGTCCATTCTTATTTTGGACTCCGCACGGTACGACTGGATGGGATGGCATTCCGGATCAATGGGAAATCCGTATTTCAGCGGTTAGTTCTGGATCAAGGTTTTTATCCGGAGGGAATCTATACCGCTCCTACTGATGAAGATCTGCGCAGAGACATCGAAATCTCAATAGGGCTTGGCTTCAATGGCGCGAGGCTTCACGAGAAGATCTTTGAACCGCGTTATCTTTATTGGGCTGACCAATTAGGTTATCTTGTCTGGGGAGAGCATGCCAATTGGGGGCTGAATATTACTGGAGCGGATAGCCTGACTCACTTCCTGCCGGAATGGCTCGAAGGTATGCAGCGTGATTTCAATCATCCCGCGCTGATCGGCTGGTGCCCTTTTAATGAGACCTGGGACCGGGACGGTGCGAAACAGCATAACCCCGTGCTCCAGATTGTTTACGACGTAACAAAACGTATGGATCCAACACGTCCAGTAATTGATACAAGCGGCAACTTCCATGTGGCTACAGATATCTTCGATCTTCATGACTATGACCAGAATCCGCAGACGTTCCGGGACAGATATGAACCGATGAAAAGCGGCGGAGAAGTATTCAATACCTTCCCGGATCGCCAAACGTATGAAGGTCAACCTTACTTCATCAGCGAGTATGGCGGAATTTGGTGGAACCCGCAGCAGAAAGATGAAAAATCATGGGGGTATGGGGACAGACCGACCTCAGAGCAAATGTTTATCGAACGCTACGAGGGGTTGACGAATGTTCTATTGGATCATCCGCTGATGTTTGGATTCTGCTATACCCAGCTGTACGATGTGGAGCAGGAAGTCAATGGACTGTACACTTATGACAGACAGCCGAAGTTCGACCCCGAGCGAATCCGCGGCATCAATGCGCGTAAGGCTGCAATTGAAGATTAGAGGCGCTACGTAACTATTCATTCGAAAGGAATGTGATAGATTATGAAAGTGAATTTCCGGCAAAAATGTCTGGTCGCCTTAAGTGTTCTTCTTATTCTTCCAATGGGGAAGGTGACCCTTGCAGTCTCTGATCATAATGACTTTTACAACGTGGTTATGCAGGACGGGGCGGACCCATGGGTGTATAAACATACAGATGGCTTCTATTATTTCACCAAAACAACAGGTGGCAATGTTACCCTCTGGAAGTCAGCCCAGTTGACCACTATTGATGCAGCGCCTACTAAAGTTGTCAACACGGGCGGTAGCGGCATCTGGGCGCCTGAACTACATTATATAAACGGAGCTTGGTATATCTACTATGCGATGGACGACGGAGATAACGTAAACCACCGAATGCATGTAATGGAGAACACAGCAGCAGACCCGATGCAGGGAACTTGGCAGTACAAAGGCCAGATCACAGATTCAAGCAATAAGTGGGCTATAGACGGTACTGTGCTGCAAGTGAACGGCGAGCTGTATTTTATCTGGTCCGGCTGGGAGGGGAATGTTAATGTGCGGCAGAATCTCTATATCGCGCATATGAGTAATCCCTGGACCATTGATTCCGAACGCGTAGAGATTTCAAGACCAGCGTATAGCTGGGAAACGAATCATTCCCCAAATGTGAATGAAGGACCACAGGTGATTATAAATGGAGAAGTCATTAGTTTGGTCTACTCGGCAAGCGGAAGCTGGACTAATGATTATTGTCTGGGACTGATCACCGCAGACATCTCCAGTGATCTGTTGAATCCGGCATCATGGAATAAACGCAATCAGCCTATCTTTTCCTCAGGCAATGGACTTTATGGACCTGGACACCATTCGTTTACAAAGTCTCCTGACGGCCAAGAGGATTGGATCATGTACCATGTCGCCAAATACAATAACGCTGGCTGGAACCGCGAGGTGCGGATGCAGAAATTCAGCTGGAATGCTGATCATACACCTAATCTGGGTATTCCCGTTGACCCTAATCTTCCGATAACTTTGCCTTCAGGTGAAACCATGCATACCCGCTACGAAGCGGAAAAAGGGACATTTGGCGGCGATGCCTATGCCTCTTCGAGTCCCAAGGGCTCGGGTGGGCTTAAGGCGGGTCATATTGATACGCCGGACAGTTACGTGGAATTTTCGGTTGATGTGGCAGCCGCAGGCGAGTATATTCTTTTGGCTCGAACGGCGAATGGAACGGCTGGCGGGAATTGGTCGAATTTTCAGCTTAGTGTCAATGCAGGACCTGCCAGCCCATTCTATATCACCAATAAAGGGTGGGAGAATTGGGGGCTGTCCACAGCCCGGGTTCAACTGAAGGCAGGCATGAACAAGCTTCGTTTTACCAAAGGCGAAGGTTACGGAGAAATTGATTTCATTGATATTAAGCCATTGTGAATCGAACAAACCTAAGAGACATATGAAATGGCTTCCGGTTTTCCGGAGGTCACTTCTAGGTGAAAGGGCTTGTAGGTGTAATTGTTTTTCATCTCATTAAGAAGTAAGATTAGGATAATTATTAGGATACAAGGAGAGCTGATTTGTGCTGGAACTTAGCTTAAACGACCCGGAAAAATTAGTCACAGTAACGCATGCTTTATCAACTCGTTCTAGGGTTGATATTCTTCGGCTCTTAAACTCCAAAAACTTAAATATTATTGAAATCGCTGAGAGGCTGAAGCTTCCAGTGTCGACGGTAGCAAGCAATATTAAAGTATTAGAAGCAGCAGAGTTAATTCATACAGAATTGCTTCCGGCTTCACGCGGGGCAATGAAAGTTTGCAGCCGGAATTATGATGATCTTCATATTGCCTTGAATTTGAAAGAACCGATGTCAAAGGGATTAACTCATGTCTATGAAGTAGAGATGCCGATCGGCCATTATAGCGACTGTGAGGTATCTCCTACTTGCGGAATGGCTAATAGCGAGGGTCTTATTATCAAAGAAGATGAACCGTCGAGCTTTTATCACCCTAAACATGTCAACGCTCAGCTGATCTGGCTCCGCAAAGGATTTCTGGAATATTTGCTGCCTATGGATATCCCCTCCGGAGCACAAATTGAATCGCTGGAATTATCCATGGAGATCTGTTCGGAAGCTCCGAATTATGACCAGAACTGGCCTTCGAACATTTCCGTGTGGGTGAATGGATCCGAGATCGGCATGTGGACCAGTCCCGGTGATTTCGGTGACCGGCGGGGCAAGCTGAATCCGAACTGGTGGTGGGATGGATCTACACAATACGGGTTTCTCAAGACCTGGCGTGTTGACCATGAAAAGACGACACTTGATATGGAGAAGGTTTCGAATGTTTCCTTAAATGATCTTCTGATTAACCGGAGCCCCAAATTGCGGCTGCGCATTGGAATCAACCCTGATGCAGTTCATCAAGGCGGACTTAACCTGTTCGGGCGCCAGTTTGGCGATTATGAACAACATATTATGATGAAGGTAAAATATACCATGGATCAGGATGAAGTAGAACTTTAGCTTAGGAGATGAACAAAGCAAGGCGGTTCCTCGGAAACGAATCTTCGTATCCAAGGAACCGCCTTGCTTTGTTTGTTCTGGATGTAAAGCTAGAGTGTGCGCCGTAGGGCGGCACGCTGAAGGGTGATCATCCAGTCAACGGACGGCTCAACCAGCGGGTGAAAGAGCCGTTTAACGGACGGCTGAGCCAGCAATACGGTGAATAATACGGCGGTGAGCAGCAGGACTACTGCCCCAGCAGCATTGCCAATATAGGTGTAAATCCCGGAAACGGCAGCCAGACGAACGATAAAACCATGAAGCAGGAAAACATACAACGTGCGGCGCCCCCAGTCGGTCATGCGGCTCGCTCCGTAAGGTACGAGGCCGAGGAAAGCGAGTGAAGCGACAATTTGTAGTCCGTATAGTCCCAGACGGTATACGCCTGCATACCATACATTGGCATCAAGCTGCATATAGGTCATGCTGCCATATAACCAGCCAAAGGGAAATCCTGCCCCCCATGCGGCCATGATGGCAAGGAGTAGAATGGAGGCGGCTGCTGCAAAGATTTTGATATATTTCTGATAGAGCTTGACGAAGGTTTCGAAGGAGAAATGATAGCCGATAATGAAAAAAGGCAAATATACAAAGGTACGGCTGATGCTAAACCATACACCGTCCAGCTGGAGATATCCGACAGCCACCCCCGCTGTTACAGCGAAGAGGAGCTTAGCGGTTATGGACCATCTGCTCATACCGAGCATCAGGAGGCGCCAGCAGGCATGACTGGCCAGAAACCATAGGAGCAGATAGGGTGCGAAAATGGAATGCTGGATGTTGCTTACATGAAAGAGGGAAACGTCGAGTGCGGAATATAAGCTTTGAAAAATGAGGTATTGCAATCCAATTTGCAGCAGCATTTTGCGGCCGGTAGTTCCGGCAAGGCTTTTTCTGGCGAAATAGCCGGTCACCAGTACGAACAGCGGCATGTGAAAGCTGAAAATCCACATATATAATCCGTGTATTCCGCTCATTTTGTTAATCAGAGGTTCAATTGCATTACCGGCAAAAACAGTGATAATAAGCATAAAACGCAGGTTGAGAAAAAAGGTTTCTCCGCGCGTTTCCAGCGAGTTTTCCCCTACCATGATTTAGCCTCCAAATTATGCTGTATGCAAATTAATTTAATTTTAAAATACTAGATTTTCTTTGATTTAATTGTGAATTAAGTCACAATAGAAAGCGTTATCATGTGTGCGAAATGTGGCGATGTGTTGAAGGTTGTTAGAATAGAGGGATTCCACTATAATTTTTATATGCATTAACATCTGGGAGTGGAACATGTTGAAGAGAAGAATAACTAAGCGTCGCGTCGCTATTTTTGTATTGATTATTTTAGTGGTAGCCGGGTTGCTGATATGGAAGTATTTAACGCCATATGCACCGGCTCAAGAAGCCGAAACCGCACTGATTTCAAGTGGTGGAGTTACCGTCGAACAGAATGATAATTGGATCTCGTTCGAACCTTCCATTACTAAGGGCGCCTCGATTATATTTTATCCTGGGGCTTTGGTTAAACCGGAAGCTTACTCCCCTCTTGCGAAGAGCGTCGCTGCTGCAGGGCATCCCTTCTACATCGCCAAAATGCCGTTTAATTTAGCCGTAACGAAGGGGGATGCTGCAGAAGAGATTATTCGTGTGCATCCGAAGCAATCTTTTGTGCTGGGTGGACATTCACTTGGGGGTGTCATGGCCTCACGTTACGCAATTGAGCATACGGACCAACTGGAAGGTGTATTTTTCTTAGCCTCTTATCCAGATGAAAAGGGCAGTCTACGAGAGACTACTTTGTCAGTGTTGTCGGTTGTGGGTACTGAGGATCAAGTGATTGACAGAGATAGCTACAACAAAGGGCGCTCCTATCTGCCAGATAATACAGTTTATAGTTCAATTATAGGTGGGAATCATGCGCAATTTGGCAGCTACGGGCCTCAGAAGGGGGACGGCGAAGCCACAATATCCGAGGAAGAACAGCAGAGTCGCACAGTAAGTGCCCTGTTGGATTGGCTGGGAAATCTGAGGTAGTTACGGGTCATTCAACAGAGGGAGGAAACAATTCATGCCCATATTACACATTAACGATGAATGCGTTCCCTGCTCCGGAATATTGTTTGATAAAGACGGGACAATACTCGATCTATTAGCCACCTGGGGGAATTGGGCGGAGCTTGTGCTGCGTGGACTGGAAGATCAACTTGCGATCATGGGAGCGGGATTTATTGTAGAGCGCAGCAAGGTGCTGGGTACGCAACATGATCCGCAAGGGAAGTTAATAGGGTACGACCCGGCGGGGCCGCTTACCATGGCTACAGAAGAAGAAAGTTACGGTGTACTCGCATGGCAGCTATATGCAGCAGGAGTTCCTTGGAATGAAGCGCTGACCCGTGTGAAAAGCATAACTAAAAACGCGATGTATGAATTACGCCGACGCCGTATGGCACAGCCTTTAGCGGGACTTCATTCTTTTTTGGAGCAATGCTCTGCGGCATCGCTTAAGCTTGGCGTGGTTACCTCCGACGGGGCAAAGACCACCGGAGAGCATTTGGAATGGCTTAATGTGGCAGGCTATTTTGATTCGGTAGTTACTAGGGACAGAGTAAAAAACGGAAAACCAGCTCCTGAAATGGCTGAATTGGCCTGCCGGGAGTTAGGGCTTTCGCCTGAAGAGACGATTATTATTGGGGACAGTAATGCCGATATGCAATTAGGTAAAGGTGCAGGGCTTCGCCTCGCAATTGGGATTTCCGCCAGTGGTGATGGGGAGCACCTTATAGATGCAGATGTAATCATTTCCGGTTTCAATGAGCTTCGGATCACTTACTGATCAGCTAATAAAAGGAAAGGATGTGCTACTTAGCATGGATCAATTGCAGACACTTGCTTCTTGGATCAAAGAAAGTGACAATATCGTTTTTTTCGGAGGGGCGGGTACGTCTACAGAGAGTGGAATTCCTGATTTCCGCTCCGCAGCTGGATTATATCAAACTCAGCACAATTCACCTTATCCACCTGAAGTGATGCTGAGCCGCACTTTTTTTATGTCCTCACCGGACATTTTTTTTGATTTTTACCGCAGTAAAATGATTCATCCAGAGGCCCGTCCGAATGGTGCGCATCAGCTACTAGCGGAGTTGGAACAGCAGGGGAAGCTGAAAGCGGTGATTACGCAAAATATTGACGGCCTGCACCAGCAGGCGGGTAGCCGTAGTGTCCTTGAGCTGCATGGTTCGATCCATCGCAACTATTGTATGGACTGCTCACGGTATTACGGGCTGGATCAACTGCTGGAAATGACTGAGATCGTTCCTCACTGCCCGGAATGTGGCGGAATTATCAAGCCGGATGTGGTTTTATATGAAGAAGAATTGGATCACTCCGTGCTTATGGGCTCTGTAGCAGCGATTGCCTCTGCAGATATGCTTATTATTGGTGGAACCTCGCTAACGGTTCAACCTGCGGCCAGTCTGGTGACTTATTTCCGGGGCAAACGTACGGTGCTGCTGAACGGAGATCCCACACCTTATGATGATCAGGCGGATCTGCTGATTACAGATCGAATTGGAAAAGTAATGGGCAGTGTCAAGGATCTATTAAGCTAGAAGGAAAAAGCTGTCCTTTGGTTTCTCTTGCCAGATTATTATTACGCTCAGAAGTTTAAAGATAAGGTAGGCTCACAACAGCGTGTAATGAGAGGCAGGGATAAGCAATGGTATATGTAGCAGACGATAAACGGTATGACAACATGCGTTATAATCGTTGCGGGAACTCAGGTCTCAAGCTCCCAGCAATCTCATTAGGATTATGGCAGAATTTTGGTGGGATCGATAATTACGAGAACGGCAGAGAAATGATCACTCGTGCTTTTGATCTTGGAATTACCCATTTTGATCTGGCCAACAACTATGGTCCACCAGCTGGTTCAGCAGAAGAGCTGTTCGGTAAAGTTCTTGCCAATGATATGTATCCTTATCGTGATGAAATAGTGATTTCTACAAAAGCAGGGTATAACATGTGGCCCGGCCCTTATGGGGAATGGGGTTCACGTAAATATATGCTGGCTAGTCTGGATCAGAGCCTGAAGCGGCTAGGCCTAGATTATGTTGATATTTATTACTCTCATCGTCCAGACCCGGAAACACCGCTTGAAGAAACCATGCAGGCGCTGGATTATGCGGTACGTTCTGGCAAAGCTTTATATATAGGACTATCCAACTATAATGCGGAGCAGACGGCTGAAGCCCTCAGTATTCTAAAAAGCCTGGGCACACCGCTCTTAATCCATCAGCCTAGTTATTCTATGCTCGATCGTTGGATTGAGGGTGGCTTACAGGATGTACTGGAACATAGTGGTGTAGGAAGCATCGCTTTTACACCCTTGGCTGAAGGCTTGTTAACCAACAAATATTTGAATGGTATTCCAGAAGGGTCAAGAGCTGCCAAGCCGTCTGCCGCCTTGAATGAGAGCCGGATTACACCGGAGGTGCAGCGGAGGATTCGCGCACTTAATCAGCTTGCGGTTTCGCGAGGACAGAGTCTGGCTCAGTTTGCACTGGCTTGGACACTCCGGGGTGGCAAGGTTACTTCTGCCCTAATTGGAGCAAGCAGAGTGGATCAGATTGAAGAGAATATAGCTGCTTTAGCTAATCCTGATTTCAGTCCGGAGGAGTTAGAGCGGATTGAAACGATTCTAAAGACAGAACTATAGCATATTGAACACAGTAACAGCCCGGTTCCTTACGTTAAGGAAGGCGGGCTGTTGTTGTATAGTGGATTTATGGATTTATGGATTTACGGATTAAAGGGCAAACTAACGTTCAGGTTTCTCTGCTTGTCTCGTTGTAGTCATCCGGTAAGCCGTCGGTGACTGGGCACAAAACCGTTTGAATTGGCGAGAGAAGTATAAAGCATCGGTGAGCCCCACAGATGCTGCTACCTGTTCCACGGACAGCTCCGGTCGTTCACGCAGCAGTTGTCTGGACTTTTCAATCCGCAGCTTCAGCAAGTAGGTCACCGGAGATAATCCGGTCTCTTGCTTAAATACACGGGACAGGTAGGCTCGATTATAACCCAGCGTATCACACATTTGTTCAATAGAGACCGGGTGCGCATATTGAGAAGCCATGTAGTGGATCATTTGCTTCACAGTACGCTTAACCTGTGATTCTGCGCCGGGAAGACGGGAGAAGGAAGAGAGCAAATCAGCTGCTTCGCCGACAATGAGATAGAGATAGCCAAGCGAAGTCAGATGGGCACTCTCTTTGTTGGCGTTGAAGGCTTGCATGATGCTGGATAGGGCACCTGGAATGAGGCTTTCACCTGTTGTAGTCACCACAGGCTGTTGTGGTGTGAACCCTGTCTGCAGCACCAGATCGTCAGCTTCGCTGCCAGTAAAAGCTGCCCAGCGATAGCACCAGGGCTGGTCTTTATCCGAGACGTAACTGACTAATTGTCCCGGATGGATCAAGAAGCAGTCCCCTTTACCCAACTCATATTTATGATGTTCTGTACGGAAAACGCCCGAGCCAGATTCTATGAAATGCAGCAAATAATAATCATAGATCTTGGGTCCAGCTTGATGCATGGGCAGGGTCTGACTCTGGCCGGCAAACAGTACATGAAGGTTCTGTTTATCGTAATACACTGGATTGGATCCTACGGAATAAGTATGCTCCATTTGGGACAGCCTTTCTTGTGTTAATGTCATTTAATGGCTTATAGTTTAGAGAGTAACAGTAATATATGTAATTATTATATTATGGGAAGTCACATTTATCCATACATTACACACATGATTGCATTATCAGAGGATGAATGAATCTATTATAATGAGTACATAAAGAACGCTTTACTAATTCCCACTGGCTGAAGCAGCGAAAGGATGGAGTGGCATTAATGAGCATACAGGAACTTAATAACAAATTTATTGAAAAATATGGGGTGAGCGGGGAAGAGGCTAAGGTGTTTTATGCACCAGGTCGTGTCAATCTCATCGGAGAGCACTTGGATTATAACGGCGGGTATGTACTTCCCGCAGCTTTGGAATTCGGTACAACGCTGATTGTGCGTCCACGTAGTGACAGCAAAGTGAATTTTGCATCAACTAATTTTCCTTACGAAGCTTCTATTGATTATAGCGAAATTGGCAAGGCCAAAACGGGTGAATGGATTGACTATCCGATTGGGGTAATGGTTGAGCTGGATAAGAAAAGCACCCCAGTATCCAAAGGGTACGATCTGCTGTTTCATGGCGATATTCCGAATGGAGCAGGCTTGTCCTCCTCGGCCTCTCTTGAAGTCGTTACTGCTTATGCGTTCCTGACTCTCGAAGGTGGCGATACAGACACTGTTGAGATTGCACTTTTGTCCCAGCGTGCTGAGAACCAGTACGTAGGTGTAAACTCCGGAATTATGGATCAGTTCGCAGTTGCTAACGGCAAACGCGATCATGCGATCCTGCTGATGTGCGACACACTTGAGTACAATTTGGTACCGTTCATCACAGGTTCATACAAATTGGTTATCGGCAACACGAACAAACGCAGAGGGCTTGTAGATTCCAAGTACAATGAACGCCGTCAGCAGTGTGATGAGGCATTGGCTATTTTGCAAAAAGAAGTGCCTTCACTAGCTTATCTGGCACAGCTTAATCGTGAACAGTTCGAAGCACATCAAGATAAAATCACAGACGAAATTGTAAGACGCCGCGCTCGCCATGTTGTGGAAGAGAATCAACGCGTGCTAGATTCCGTTGAGGTATTAAAAAACAATGATCTGAAGCAGTTTGGACAGTTCATGAATGATTCGCATGCGTCCTTGCGCGATTTGTATGAAGTTAGCTGTGCAGAGCTTGATATTATGGTTGAAGAAGCTGGGCGCATCCCAGGTACACTCGGTTCCCGTATGACTGGCGCGGGTTTCGGAGGCTGTACAGTATCTTTGGTACATGAAGATGATATAGAACGTTTTATTCGTGAAGTTGGTGAAGCCTATACCACAAGATCTGGTTTGGTTGGCGAGTTCTACGTTTGCGGCATCGGTAATGGTGTCCAAGAATTGAAGGGAGTGTAATCAGATGGCGATTTTAGTAACAGGTGGAGCAGGGTATATTGGGTCTCATACTGTAGCGGAGCTGCTGGATCGTGGCGAAGAAGTGGTGGTCCTCGACAATCTGCTAACAGGGCATCGTGAGGCGTTGCTGGGTGGCAAGCTGTACGAAGGTGATCTGCGTGATAAAGAACTGCTGGGTAAGCTGTTCGCTGAAAATGAGATTGAAGCGGTTATCCATTTTGCTGCAAGCTCTTTGGTCGGAGAAAGCATGAAGGACCCTGTAAAATATTACGACAACAACGTATATGGTACACAGTGTCTTCTAGAAGCTATGCAAAAAGCGGGCGTGAACAAGATCGTATTCTCGTCCACAGCCGCAACCTACGGCGAACCGGAAAAGGTGCCGATTGAAGAAACAGACCGCACTGAACCAGCCAATGTGTATGGAGAAACTAAGCTGACCATGGAACGGATGATGGCTTGGTTTGATAAAGTACTGGGCATTAAATACGTAGCATTGCGTTACTTCAATGCAGCTGGCGCACATGCCAGTGGCAAAATCGGTGAAGACCATCGTCCAGAAAGTCATTTGGTGCCGCTGGTATTGCAAACGGCCTTGAAGCAACGTGACAGTATCGCAGTTTTCGGAGATGACTATCCTACAGAAGATGGTACTTGTGTGCGCGACTACATCCATGTCAGCGATCTGGCTGACGCCCATGTCCGTGCGGTAACTTACCTGCGCAGCGGAAGCAGCAGCAATATTTTCAACCTGGGCAATGGACTTGGATTCTCGGTAAAACAGGTGATTGAAACGGCGAAGAAGGTTACTGGACTTGAAATTCCTGTAGTCATTCAAGAACGCCGTGCCGGCGATCCGGCTGTGCTGGTAGCTTCCTCCGACAAAGCGCGTAGCGTCCTTGGATGGAACCCGCAGCATGCAGATTTGGAAGATATCATTCAAAGTGCATGGAACTGGCACTCTGCCAATCCGCAAGGATACGGAGAATAAGGGACTTTAGGTTAGCTTATCTTGAACTTGAGACCCTACTTAAGGAGAATTAAAATGCACAACGAGAATAAGATTACACCTGCTGGCCAGAAAGCATTACATGCGATTGAGCAGCTTGTTCTGTTCGCACTGCGCCAGCAGCTTATAGCTCCATCCGATGAAGATTATAGCCGTAATGTGCTGCTCGAACAGTTCGGTTTCAGTGAGCCGCATGTAGGTGATATCGATCAAAGTCCATTGGAAGGGCCGCAGGCTCCACTCGATGCACTGATTGATTATGGTTTTGAAATCGGATTGATCCCAGAGAATAGTGACACTTACCGTGACTTGCTGGATGCCAAGATTATGGGACTTCTCATGGCCCGTCCTTCGGATGTAAATGCTGAGTTCTATAGTCTGACCGCTGAAAAAGGCATCTCCGCGGCTACAGACCGTTTTTATAAATTGAGCATTGATTCGAACTATATTCGGATGGATCGGATCTCGAAGAATGTCTACTGGCTGCAGGATTCGCCGTACGGAGACATTGAAATGACGATCAATTTGTCCAAGCCTGAGAAAAATCCGAAGGAAATCGCAATGGCTCGGCTGCTCCCGCCGCCAGTCTATCCGAAATGTCTGCTGTGCCGTGAGAATGTAGGTTATGCCGGACGGATCAATCATCCGCCGCGCCAGAACCTGCGTATCATTCCGCTTAACCTGAATAATGAAAAATGGTTCTTCCAATACTCGCCATATGTTTATTACAATGAGCACTGCATTGTATTCCATCATGATCATGTGCCAATGAAGCTTACCAAGGATACCTTGAAGCGGCTGCTTAGCTTCGTGGAATCATTCCCGCATTATTTTATTGGCTCCAATGCAGACTTACCGATTGTTGGCGGCTCTATTCTGACGCATGACCATTTTCAGGGCGGACGCCACACATTCCCGATTCAAAAAGCGCCTAAGGAAGATACATTTACACATGCTTCTTATCCGGGTGTCAGCATTAATATCGTAAAATGGCCGATGTCCGTATTACGTTTAAATGGAGAAGATCCTGCGGTTCTATTGGAATGCGGAAATGCGCTTTATGAAGCTTGGAAAGCCTACAGCGATCCAGAGGCTGAAGTGCTAGCCTTTAGTGAGGTTGACGGTGAAGTACAACCTCATAATACCGTTACTCCTATCGTCCGCCGGGCCGAGGACGGCAGCTTCGAGATGGATCTTGTGCTGCGGAATAACCGGACTAATGAGCAATATCCTGAAGGGATTTTTCATCCACACCGGGAAATGCATCATATCAAGAAAGAAAACATCGGCTTGATTGAAGTTATGGGACTGGCGATTCTGCCAGGCCGTTTGAAGGAAGAACTCGATTCCATCGCAGGTATTCTTGCAGGAGATCAAGCGCTGTTAGAAGCGGTGAAGAATGACCCTAGTCATTCTCTTGCGCAGCATGCGGCTTGGATTCAGGAGCTGGTGGAGCGATTCGGAACTGCACTGCAACACGAGGAAGCGCTCAAGATTGTGCAGAACGAAGTTGGCATCAAGTTTACGCATATTCTTGAACACGCTGGCGTTTACAAACGGACTCCAGAAGGTCAAGCGGCTTTCCGCCGTTTCGTAACAAGCTTCGGCGCTTTGTAGTAAGTGAATTTGGATTTAAGGATGACCTCAAGCCTATGGGCTTGGGGCATCTTTTTTTATTCGGAATGACGAAACCCAGCCACCTAATTTGAATGCGGGTAACCAGAGGTTTATAATACGAAGGAGTAAGACATTATGAATTAACTACTGGAGGTTTACACATATGCGTAAATTTGAATTTTATAATCCTACCAAGCTGATTTTTGGACAGGGTACCCTTGAAGCCTTGAAGACGGAGGTTCCTAAGTACGGTAAAAATGTGCTTTTGATGTACGGTGGCGGCAGTATCAAGCGCAGTGGTCTGTACGATAAAGTAGTTGCTGAGCTGAGTTCAATAGGCGCTACAGTGACTGAACTCTCTGGAGTAGAACCCAATCCACGTCTTTCCACAGTACATAAAGGCGTAGAGCTGTGCCGGGAGCATAATATTGACCTGGTTCTTGCAGTAGGGGGCGGAAGCGTATTGGACTGCGCAAAAGCTGTTGCTGTTGGAGCGAAATATGATGGTGATATGTGGGACTTTGTAGAGCGTAAAGCAGCGGCTCAAGACGCGCTTCCACTGGGTACAGTGCTGACAATGGCTGCTACGGGTTCCGAAATGAATAATGGCTCCGTAATCACAAACGAGGTTACTAAGGAAAAAATGGGCTGGGGCAGCGTGCATGCCTACCCGGCATTCTCGATTCTTGATCCAGAGAACACTTTTTCTCTGCCACGTGATCAGACCGTTTATGGCATGGTGGACATCATGTCACATGTACTGGAGCACTATTTCCATACAGACGGCAATACACCGGTACAAGACGGGTTCTGTGAAACTTTGCTGCGCACTGTAATTGAAACCGCGCCGAAGCTTATCGAAGATCTGAACAACTACGAGCTGCGTGAGACCATTATGTACTGCGGTACGATGGCGCTTAACGGAATGGTCAGCATGGGTTTTGCCGGAGATTGGGCGACTCATAATATCGAGCATGCAGTGTCGGCTGTTTACGATATTCCACATGGTGGAGGTTTGGCGATTTTGTTCCCGCAATGGATGAAATATAACCTCAGCACAAACCCTGCGCGTTTCCGTCAGCTTGCAGTAAATGTGTTCGGAGTTGATCCTGCTGGCAAGACTGATGAAGAAATCGGGCTGGAGGGTATTGAGGCTCTGCGTAATTTCTGGGATTCCATCGGTGCGCCGAAGACGCTCGGAGATTATGATATTGATGACAGCGAGATCGGCAGTATGGCTGACAAGGCTGTTCGTTTCGGAGCATTTGGTAATTTCCGCAAGCTTGAGCGTGAAGATGTAGTTGAGATTTATAAAATGGCTTTGTAAGTAACTCTTCTATGAAAAGAGACCATTTGTCTTTATTCTAGAAGTCGCAATAGAATGTCAAAGAAGCGATTCCTCCGTTATGGAAGAATCGCTTCTTTGTATTTATGTTCTAGTGTGACTTGCTCCTCTGGCTATACTTTTCTGTCGTGCTCATCCCAAGAACTCGCTGCCGCTGGCGGAACCTCCGCTGCCGCTGGCGGAACCTCCGCTGCCGCTGGCGGAACCTCCGCTGCCGCTGGCGGAACCTCCGCTGCCGCTGGCCGTACCTCCGCTGCTGCTGGCCGTACCTCCGCTGCCGCTGGCCGTACCTCCGCTGCCGCTGGCCGTACCTCCGCTGCCGCTGGCCGTACCTCCGCTGCCGCTGGCGAACCTCCGCTGCCGCTGGCGAACCTCCGCTGCCGCTGGCGAACCTCCGCTGCCGCTGGCGAACCTCCGCTGCCGCTGACCGCACCTTCGCTGCGGCTGGCTGGACCTGCACTGCCGCTGACCGCACCTGCACTGCCGCTGACCGCACCTGCACTGCCGCTGACCGCACCTGCAGTGCCGCTGACCGCACCTGCACTGCCGCTGTCCGTACCTCCGCTGCTGCTGTCCGTACCTCCGCTGCTGCTGACCGAACCTCCGCTGCCGCTGGCCGAACCTCCGCTGCCGCTGATCGTACCTCATCAATCACTGTTCGCACCTGTAATCTAATCCGTCGACCGTCCTCGGGAGTCTTACGGACCTAGCTGACGTTATTTGCGAATTTTCAGCCTTTTGAGCAAGTTTTCGGACACCAGAGACACTATTGCTTCGAAATGGTCTTATATTTGCTGTTTTTCATGCCAATAGGGGCTATGCGGTCCGATAGCATACCAAATGTCGGAAAAATCGGCGAATAGGGTCTGCTGAGTCCGATGGGCCGAGGTGCGAAAGCAGCATAGCCTCTTCATACGCGCGAGAGTGTTACCTAACCAACTAGGGTTTGTAAGATCCCCTCACGACTGATTCCTCTACAAATATACGCCTACCCTACGGACCCAGCTGACGTTATATGCGAATTTTCAGCCTTTTGAGCAAGTTTTCGGACACCAGAGACACTATTGCTTCGAAATAGCCTCATATTTGTTGTTTTTCATGCCAATAGGGACTATGCGGTCCGATAGCATACCAAATGTCGGATAAATCGGCGAATAGGGTCTGCTGAGTCCGATAGGCCGAGGTGCCGAGGCGCGAAAGCAGCATGCCTCTTCATACGCGCGAGAGTGTTACCAACAAAAATCCGCGCTCCACCAACTATGGGACGGCCTTTAGGACAACCCAGCACATGTAATAAAATAGTGCCAATGTGAGCATGCTTATCCTCTGAATGGAACTTATTTGGGTGAATATCCAAAGATTGTGAAACCAAGGACCTACTTTGTACGTTTAATGTAATATGACAGTCCTGATTGAAGACAGGAGGAAATAAAAATGCAAACGCTGTATTTAGGCTGCTTGGCGCTAGGCGTCATATTTGCCATAGTCAGCGTCCTGGTGGGCGATGTGATCGGAGATGCCTTGCATGGGGTCTTTGATTTCGTATCCGTAGATTTTCTGAATCCCACCGTACTGGCAGGAGGAATAACCGTGTTCGGCGGAGCGGGTATTCTTCTAACCCGGTACAGCGCTCTGGAAGCTGGGGCGATCATTGCTTTGTCTTTGTTAGCCGCCGCTTTTTTGGGAGTACTTATGTATCTAGGGGTGGTTAAGCCCATGGAAAAAAGCGAAATGTCCAATGGTTTCTCAATGAGTGATCTGCCTGGCAAGATCGGGGAAATCACAATTCCTGTTCCCGCCACTGGTTATGGTGAGATTATGGTAAAGTTTGGCGCCGGCAATAGCCTGCATACGGCAGCAAGCTTTGATCATGAGCTGCTTCCGGCAGGGATTAAAGTTGTTGTAGTGGAGGTTAGAGAAGGCGTTGCATTGGTGTCAGAATTCGAAAAGAGAAGAGGAGTGGATCTTTAATGTTCGGTATTCCTGAGTATTTGTTAGTCCCTGCAGTTGTCGTTGCTGTTTTGTTTGTGCTAGGTATCGCATTCTGGGCACGTTACAAAACGGTTGGACCCGATGAAGGGATGATCGTAACGGGGTCGTTCTTAGGGAAAAATCATATTTCAGACGATGGTTCTGGTCGTAAAATAAAGATTGTACGCGGGGGCGGGGCCTTTATACTCCCAGTCTTCCAGAAGGCTGAATTTATGTCGCTTCTTTCTCATAAACTCGATGTGACGACCCCGGAGGTATACACCGAACAAGGGGTTCCGGTTATTGCCGACGGTGTGGCGATCATTAAAGTGGGTAGCTCAACGGAAGATGTGGCGACAGCTGCTGAGCAATTTATGGGCAAACCGATTGAAGCACTGAAGAGCGAAGCACAAGAAGTTCTTGAAGGTCATCTGCGGGCCATTCTCGGTTCGATGACCGTTGAGGAAGTATATCGTAACCGTGACCGCTTTGCGCAAGAGGTTCAAGGCGTGGCGGCGCGTGATCTTAAGAAAATGGGTCTGCAAATTGTTTCCTTTACCATCAAGGATGTGCGAGACAAACATGGATATCTAGAGGCACTGGGTAAACCGCGGATAGCTGCTGTGAAGCGGGATGCAGAGATCGCTGAAGCAGAAGCAGTGCGGGATGCGAGAATTCAAAAGGCAAACGCAGAAGAGCAAGGGCAAAAAGCTGAGCTGCTGCGGGATACGAATATTGCCGAAGCCTCCAAGGAAAACCAGCTTAAGGTGGCTGCGTTTAAACGGGATCAGGATACAGCGAAAGCGGAAGCCGATCAGGCTTATCATATTCAAGAGGCACGTGCAAAGCAGACCGTTGTTGAAGAACAGATGAAGGTTGAGCTGGTACGTAAGGAACGTGAAATCGATTTGCAAGCCAAAGAAATTCAAGTTCGCGAGAAGCAGTATGATGCTGAAGTGAAGAAAAAAGCAGAAGCGGATCGTTATGCAGTAGAGCAAGCGGCGGAAGCCGATAAGGCGAAGAGAATGCGTGAGGCAGATGCCTTGCAATATAGTATTGAAACGCAAGCTAAAGCGACATCTGAGCAGAAGCGTCTTGAAGGTCAAGCGATGGCGGATGCAGAGCTGGCTAAAGGTACAGCGGATGCTGAGGTTATCCGGTTGCGTGGTCTAGCGGAAGCAGAAGCCAAAGAGAAACTGGCGGAAGCTTTCCAGAAATTCGGCGAAGCAGCGGTGCTCGATATCATCGTCAAAATGCTGCCTGATTTGGCTGGCCAAATTGCGAAGCCGCTGGCATCTATTGATAAACTTACCGTTGTAGATACCGGTAACGGGGAAGGTGCAGCCCGGGTCAGCAATTATGTGACTCAGCTAATGTCCACCGCTCCAGAGATGTTGAAGAGCGTCTCAGGGATTGATGTAGAGGCACTGATCAAGGGGTTGACCTCTAAAGCTTCCGGAAGCAAAGGAGCATCAGTTACACCAGTCGCACAAGTCGCACCTGTTGCACCAGCTACACCTGCAACTTATATTCAGCCATCAGTAACATCTAGTACAGCCAGCGAGACTTTAACTTCTGTGCCTGAACAAAAGGAAAAATAGTTTAATGCAATTTATATTGATTTAATTTACTTAAGGTATGACTGGCAAAGCTGCTGGTCATACCTTAATCTTTATGTTTTGATCTGTTTTGATCTAAATTAGACAACATGATAAAAAGCTCATGCGTTTACAGGTGATTTTTGATAAAGCTTATAGCTTATCGGCATCCCATGGGAATTATTGTATATACAGACATCGACGCTTTCACTGGTGTTTAAAGATTTTTTCAGGTAAAATAAAAGCCTTTAAGGCTGTTCACTCTGATCTACTAGCTTAGTAAGGACACAGAGTGTTCTTCTAATATGCAATTCTTGGTGTTATGATGGTAGCAAAGCTTGTATTCATCGTACGATTTCTTATTGCGTATGCTGCTGGAAGTTAGGTGTTTAGAAATAAAAGAGGTGTCAAAAATGAGTAGCATAACAGTGGCGAAGGTGTTGAATAACAACGTTATCATTGCCCAGCATCCTCAATATTCCGAGGTTGTAGTTATCGGTAAAGGGATAGGGTTTAACCGCAAGCTGCGGGATCAGATTAATCTATCCTCCGTGGAGAAGATGTTTATTCTTCGCAGCCAGGAGGAACAGGAACAATATAAACAGCTTCTTCCCCAAGTGGATGAGAAGTTGATTGAGGTCGTTCAAGAAATAGTATTACATATTATGCATTGTAGCCGTCAGCCGCTTAATGAGCATATTCACATTGCACTTACCGACCATATTTCTTTTGCTATCCGTCGTTTCGAACAAGATATCCCAATTCATAATCCATTTTTGTATGAAACTAAGGAGATTTATCCTGAGGAATATAAGATGGCAGAATATGCGATTGGAAGGATCAATGAGGCTATGGGCGTGGAATTGCCGGTGGATGAGATAGGTTTTGTGGCTCTTCATATTGTCAGCGCACTTAGTAATAGGCAAATTTCCGAGGTTAGACAACATTCTCTCTTGATTGGAGAGCTGGTTGGGTTAGTCGAGAATTATCTGGACTATCGAATCCCACGTGATTCACTTGATTACTCAAGACTGGTAACCCATCTGCGATTCGTTCTAGAAAGATTACGCCGTGGAGAGGCGGTACAAGAGACCTCAACCCTGGATGGACTCATGAAACGGGAGTATCCTGAGATGTATTCGTTGGCTTGGAAATTAACAAAAATTATCGAACAGCGTGTGCGAATTCCCGTGTATCAAGCTGAGGTAAGTTATTTGACGATTCACCTGCAGCGTATTGCCCAGAAAAAAGTGGACGAACAAGATATGGACAAGAATGGTGAAGCTCCTTAAAGTGCAAAAGTTGTAACAAATCATGGTTTCAAAAAAAACGCTTGCCACTTAAAAAAAACGATGCTACAATGTTCACTGTCATCAACAAAACAGAATATCAAGCGTGTAACTGATTCGATCAGGCATGAGTGAATTACAGTATTTTGGTTGTTAACCCCCTTCTTGGGGCAATCTAACGATAGCGTTAGATTACAACTCCTATACTGTGTTGCTCATGCCTTTTTTGGCATCTGTTTTAGTGAAATTAATGAAAGGAGTAACCTAAATGTTTAAAAAGTTGTTTGGTGTTTTACAAAGAGTTGGTAAAGCTCTGATGCTTCCAGTAGCTATTCTGCCTGCGGCAGGTTTGCTTCTTGGAATAGGAAACATGCTGGTAAACCCAGACTTCCTGCAATATGTTCCAGCACTGGAGAACCATGTTGTTCAGGCTGTTGCCAACGTATTGATGAACTCAGGACAAATTGTATTTGATAATCTAGCCTTACTCTTCGCGGTGGGGGTTGCGATAGGTTTAGCCGGCGGTGAAGGTGTTGCGGGTCTAGCTGCCATTATCGGTTTCCTCGTAATGAACATTACGATGGGTACAGTTATTGGCGTTAATGATTACGTCCTGAGCCAAGGCGACTTCTCGTATGCCAGCGTATTAGGGATTCCAACACTGCAAACAGGGGTGTTTGGAGGTATACTCGTCGGTATATTGGCTTCGGCCATGTACAAGCGATTCTTCAAAATTGAGCTTCCTTCTTACCTGGGTTTCTTCGCAGGTAAACGTTTCGTACCGATCATGACGGCGGTAACAGCTCTAATCTTGGGCTTGTTACTGACAATAGTATGGCCACCTATTCAACATGGTCTGAACTATGTGTCACAAAGTATGATTGATACGAACAAAACGCTTGCAGCGTTTATCTTCGGAACGATCGAACGTTCGCTCATTCCTTTTGGACTGCATCACATTTTCTACTCTCCATTCTGGTATGAATTTGGTACCTACGTTGATAAAGCTGGAGAATTGGTACGTGGTGACCAACGGATCTTCATGCAGCAGCTTCGCGATGGAGTAGACTTCACAGCAGGGACATTTACTACGGGTAAATATCCATTCATGATGTTTGGTCTTCCAGCAGCGGCTTTGGCTATCTATCATGAAGCTAAACCTCAGAATAAAAAGATCGTCGGAAGTTTGATGATTTCCGCGGCATTGACATCGTTCTTGACAGGGATTACTGAGCCGCTCGAATTCTCGTTCCTATTCGTGGCTCCATTGCTGTTCGCTGTACATGCTGTGTTTGCAGGTCTGTCCTTTATGACTATGCATATTCTGGATGTTAAAATCGGCATGACATTCTCGGGTGGCTTTATCGATTTTGTGCTCTTCGGTATTATCCCGAACCGTACAGCTTGGTGGCTGGTCATTCCGGTAGGACTGGTCCTTGCCTTAATTTATTACTTCGGCTTCCGGTTTGTAATTCGGAAATTCAATCTTATGACACCGGGTCGTGAAGAAGATACGAATGAAGAAGAAGAAGTGAATACGGAGTCTGTCTCCAGAGCCGGTGATGATCTACCGCGGAACATTTTGTCCGCTCTAGGTGGTAAAGAAAACATCACTCATCTAGATGCTTGTATTACCCGCCTTCGTGTTGAAGTTAAAGATAAGGCAGGTGTAGACAAGAACCGTCTTAAGAAACTTGGTGCATCAGGTGTGCTGGAAGTGGGTAATAACGTTCAAGCGATTTTTGGCACACGTTCAGATACGATTAAATCGCAGATTCAAGATGTGATTAACGGAAAGACACCTGCGGCTTCAGCAGCTCCAGTAGTGGTTGCTCCAGAGCCAGAAGAAGAACAACAGGCAGGTGAAGCTGGTGAAGCGATTATCAAGGAAGATATCGTATCTCCAGTAAACGGTGAATTGTTGGATATCACAGAGGTGCCAGATCCAGTATTCTCCCAAAAAATGACGGGCGACGGCTTCGCGTTCCTATCCGGAGATGGGAAGATTGCTTCACCGGTTTACGGTAAGGTATTTAACGTGTTCCCGAGCAAACATGCCATCGGTATTATGTCTGACGGAGGCAAGGAAGTGCTCGTTCATATTGGGGTTAATACGGTTAAGCTTAAAGGTCAAGGCTTCACGGTATTAGTTGAAGAGGGCGATCTTGTAGCGGCTGGACAACCGATTATGGAAGTGGATTTAGAGTATGTAAAAGCACATGCACCTTCTGTAATCTCACCTGTTATTTTCTCTAATTTACCAGAAGGCTCTTCTGTAACATTGAAGAAGCCGGGTAAGGTTTCTATAGGAGACCAAGACATCATTACGATTCAGTAAAAGTGCAAGGGCCGATGCTTCCTTGTTCATACAAGGAAGCGAAGCTTTCACTATAAATTTAAAATACTTTAATAACAGAAAGCGAGTTGGATAATATTATGCAAAAAACATTCAGAATTGTCGATGAAGATGGAATTCACGCACGTCCAGCAACTGCCTTGGTAAATACAGCAACAAAATTCAAAGGTACAGAAGCATATGCAGAAGCTAAAGGTAAAAAAGTAACTTTGAAATCCATTCTTGGCGTATTGTCATTGGGTCTTGAAGCTGGAGATACTTTGTCTTTGATTACTGAAGGAAGCGAAGAAGCAGAAGCTTTGAACGCTCTTCAAGAAGTAATGATTAAAGAAGGGCTAGGGGAAATCCATGAATAAGATTTCAGGAATCGCGGCTTCAGCAGGGATTGCAGTAGCCCGTGCTTTTATCCTGAAACATCCGGATTATACGATTACGAAGACAAGTATCAGTGATACTGAAGCAGAAGTCGCTAAGTTAAATGATGCACTCGCCAAATCAAGAGTGGAGCTGCAAACGATTAAAGAGCGTACTTTGGCAGAGCTGGGGGAGAAAAAGGCTGAGATTTTCGAATCACATCTGCTTATTCTTGATGACCCAGAGCTGATCAATCCTGTAATTGATAAAATCCGTGAGGAATCGGTTAACGCGGACTATGCGCTAAACGAAGTGGCTACGCAATTCATTGAGATGTTTGAAAATATGAAGAGTGCCTATCTGCAGGAACGTGCAGCTGATATGCGTGATGTTACCAAGCGCTTGCTGAACCACCTGCTGGGCATTCATTATGTAAGTCCTGCAGAAATCAGTGAAGAAGTAATCGTGATTGCTCAAGATCTAACACCATCGGATACAGCACAGCTTAATCGTAAGTTCGTTAAAGGCTTCACAACGAACATCGGTGGACGGACTTCTCACTCTGCAATTATGGCCCGTTCTTTGGAAATTCCAGCGGTTGTTGGAACTAAAACGGTTCTGTCAGAAGTGAATTCTGGCGATTTGGTGATTGTCGATGGTCTGAACGGAGACGTTCTGATCAATCCTAGCGAAGCTGAAGTGGCAGAGTACACTCGCAAGCAGGAAGCTTACGACTTGCAAATCGCAGAATGGAAGAAACTTCGCGACGAACCTACAGTATCAGCAGACGGTAAACATGTTGAGCTAGCTGCCAATATTGGTACACCAAATGATGTGAATGGTGTCATTGAGAATGGTGGCGAAGGTGTAGGTCTGTACCGCACTGAGTTCCTTTACATGGGTCGCGATAAGCTGCCTTCTGAGGAAATTCAATATAACGCCTACCGTACTGTACTTGAGAACATGAAGGGTAAGCCGGTAGTCGTACGTACCCTGGATATCGGTGGCGATAAAGAGCTGCCTTATCTTGACCTTCCGAAGGAAATGAATCCTTTCCTTGGTTTCCGTGCGATCCGTCTTTGCCTGGATCGTCAGGATATTTTCCGTACTCAATTACGCGCATTACTAAGAGCAAGTGTTCACGGGGATCTTCGCATTATGTTCCCTATGATAGCTACGCTTGGTGAATTCCGTGCTGCACGTGATCTTTTGCTCGAAGAGAAAGCTAAGCTTCGGGAAGAAGGTAAGGAAGTATCAGACAACATTCAGCTTGGCATAATGGTTGAGATTCCATCAACTGCTGTACTGGCTGACCAGTTTGCTAAGGAAGTTGATTTCTTCAGTATCGGTACGAATGATCTTATTCAATATACAATGGCTGCGGACCGTATGAATGAACAGGTATCTTACCTGTATCAGCCTTACAATCCAGCCATCCTGCGTTTGGTCAAAAATGTAATTGATGCAGCCCATGCAGAAGGTAAATGGACGGGGATGTGTGGTGAAATGGCTGGTGACGCAACAGCTATTCCGCTGCTACTGGGTCTTGGTCTCGACGAATTCAGCATGAGTGCAACTTCCATTTTGCCAGCGCGTAGTCAAATTTCTAAATTGTCGGCTGCCGACATGAAGGATTTGGCTGCAAAAGCGTTGCAGCTTGGCACGGCTGAAGAAGTCGCTGCGCTTGTTCAAAGTATCGCTAAGTAACTTTTTACGCATGCATTAATCCGTTTTAGCGTTCTACTGTTTTTCCAACTACTATTGCCGACTTCCGATGGCTGGAGGTCGGCTTTTTTATGTTTTTTAACCTATAATTTTCTGTAATTCGACCTCATTTACTGTTCACTGTTTATTTTCTTTATTGCGCAGATGTCTATACCGATAGTATTAGTAATGAGCATAAAGTCGATAAGGAACCCAAACCTATAAATATGTCGTACATATAATAGTAAGGATCCATAGAAAGTTTATACTCCATTTGCCGACTTGCAGCGCTGTGCAAGTATTAATATGAAATGAATTGGTAATATATGGACTTATAAGCAACCCCACAGGGTTAGGTGGGGAGCCATAGGATGGTGTTAATTCATGAGTAAAAATTATATAAATGCAGAATTGATGATGGAAGTCTACGAGGGCAAGGATTTAGGCTTGACGTATTCAACGGAGTACAGTGTATTTAAAGTCTGGGCACCTACGGCACTTGCTGTGTCCCTAGTACTGTACGAAACAGGTGGGCATCAACTGAATACTGAGTCACCTAAGAGTGCTATGGACAATGGACGTATTGTATATATGCAGCGTAGTAATGGTGGAGTCTGGCAGACCAAGTTATCAGGTGATCTAAAAGGGAAATATTATATGTACCGTGCTGTTTTTGCAGATGGCAATGTGACGGAAGCAGTAGATCCTTATGCAACAGCGGTATCTGCAAATGGTTTAAGATCAGCAATCGTTAATTTGCAGGATACGAATCCAGAACATTGGGATCAGGATGTAGCGCCTCCGTTACAGCATCCTGCCGACGCAGTGATTTATGAACTGCATGTTCGTGACTTCTCCTCACATGAGAGCTCAGGTATGCATTATAAGGGTAAATTCAAAGCATTTACCGAATTTGGATTAAAGGATTCGGCAGGAAATACAGTGGGGATTGATCATCTGGCTGAATTAGGGATTACCCATGTACATCTGATGCCGGTATTTGATTTTCAGACCGTGGATGAGCTGAAGGTGGTCAATCGGGGTTCCTCCATAGCTAATGTGGACTACAATTGGGGGTATGATCCCCAGCATTATAATGTACCTGAAGGATCTTACAGCACCGATCCTGCCAATCCTGGCTTGCGGATTCGTGAATTTAAAGAGATGGTGCAGGCCTTACACAGCCGCGGGATCGCGGTAATTATGGATGTCGTTTACAACCATACGTATGCTGTGGAGAATGGCCCCTTTGAGCCGCTTGTCCCAGATTATTTCTATCGCCGCGATTTTACGGGACGTTTGTCGAATGGCTCCGGGGTTGGCAATGAGCTGGCTACAGAACGTCCGATGGTCCGTAAATTTATTAAGGACTCCTTATCTTATTGGGCTTCGGAATATCATATTGATGGTTTCCGGTTTGATCTAATGGGACTGATGGACAGTGTTACCATGCGGGAGATTACCGAAGAGCTTCGGCTAGAAGTGAATCCGAATCTGTTGCTTTACGGTGAACCTTGGACGGGTGGAGATTCTCCGCTGGCCACTAAAACGCTAAAAGGTGTACAACGGGGCAAGGGCTATGCTGTCTTCAACGATAACTTCCGTTCAGCAATCAAAGGGGATAGTGATGGCTTCGGAAGAGGGTTCGTGACAGGCGAATACGGCAAAGAAGGTGCTATTGCAGCCGGAATTAAAGGAGCAATTCATGAGTTTACGGACTCGCCTGTGGAATCGGTGAACTATGTAACTGCCCATGATAATTTGAATTTATGGGATAAGATGCTTATCGTTCAAGGAGGGAGTCAGGAAGCTGATTTTCCGGTAATCGCTAACATGGATAACGAAGATCTGGAAGAGGCAGTGGCCCTTGCCAATCCATACGTGAATGTAGATCAGGAGAATATTCTCGGTAATGAAACTGTACGTCGATCCTTGCTTGCTAACGGAATGATTCTGACCTCGCAGGGGATTCCTTTCCTGCATGCAGGAGATGAGCTCCTGCGCAGTAAATTTGGAGATCATAACAGCTACCGCAGCGGTGATGCGGTCAACTCGATCCGCTGGAATATGAAAAGCGCATTTAAGCCCGTATTTCAATATTATAAAGGCCTGATCGAGCTGCGGCGTACACATCCGGCATTTCGTCTGCATGGCCGCCAGGAAATTGAACGCTCCTTAGAATTTCTGCGTTGTGATGGCGGAATAGTATCGTATCTGCTTAGAAGCCATGCAGGAGGCGATCTCTGGAACAATATTACCGTTGTCTTCAATGCTAATAATGACCGGATGTCGGTATCACTTCCTGAGGTTGCTGATAGTTGGAACGTAGTAGTAGACCATACCCGTGCCGGGATAGAAGCCATCCGCAGAATCGAAGGCAATGAGGTAGAGGTGGAAGGGTTGTCGATGATGGTCCTTTATGATGAATGTGGTGAGCCAGCCCCACGCTCTAAAATTATCGAAATACACTATGAACGCCCAGATCAGAATTACCAAGGCTGGAATCTTTGGGTTTGGGATACAGGAATCCAGGATGGACAATGCGATTTCCGTTATATGGAGAACGGGCGTGCAGTAGCCCGCATCGAAGTGCTGCCAGATACCCAAACTATCGGATATATTTTGCGGCTTAATGATTGGGAAGAAAAAGATGGGGACGGAGACCGTTTCATTGATTGTTCTACGAATGGAGAGTTAACCAAGGTCTTAGTTCGGGATCGTGATCAGGAGATTGACGAAATTTCAGAAGATCATCTTCGGTTAAGCAGTTAGAGGCCATACAAAAAAAGCTGTTTCAGGGTTGATTTTTCCTGAGACAGCTTTTTATTTGCTCTTATGGTTTTACAATGGTCTGGTTAGCTAAACCTTCGTCCACAAGCTCGTAGTAGAGATTGGCTTTATTGCCACCATGGTCTTTGGAGCGATACATCGCCAAATCGGCGGCACGCAGCAGTTCATTAATACTGCTACCGTGTTCAGGAAATAAAGCGACTCCGATACTCGCGGAGGTGTGGAAGCTGGACCCGTTATCAACAGACCAAGACTTGTTGAACAGTTTAAGTAACCGCTGCAGTGTTTCATCAAGCATCTCTGGAGAAGTGAATCGATGCAGTACAACTGCGAACTCATCTCCGCCGATCCGGAAGGCCTGACCTATTCCTTTAACCGTATGCTGAAGTTCACGGGAGAGCAGCTGAAGAAATTCGTCTCCAGCCAGATGGCCTAAGGTATCATTTAGCTGCTTGAATCTATCACAGTCCAGCAGGGCAAGCGCAATATTTTGCCTCCGTCCTTCGGGTTGGGTGATAAGGTTCTCCATATACATTTTGAAATGAGCCCTGTTGGGAATCGCTGTTAAATGGTCATAGAAGGCTAGCTTATGTAGTCGTTCTTCGTATTGTTTTCGCTGGGTAATTTCCCGAGATAACAGCATAAATTGTGCTGGAAATTTACGGCTGCCGAGAACAGGTGACACCTTAGTTTCAAGCCATACCCACTGACCTTCTGCTCCGCGCATGCGCAGTTCAGAAATGCGCGGAGTTCCCTGAACAACACTTTTTAATTTAGCCCAGGCAATTTCCGGTTCACGTATGTAGTTGGATAACGGATCTCCTTTTTTAGGCACATAGCCTAGAATACTGGAGTGTGAGGGAGAAGCATATAGAATCAACCCGTTGGGATCCGTCAAAATAATGAAATCAGACATGGTTTCACCGATAAGCTGATAAAGTGTTTGTTCTTCCAGCATTTCATTCTGGAGCCAGATGATTTTGCGTCCAAGGTAAATAATAACTAGGAGAAACACAAATAAGAGAAGTGAATAAAGAGAGAACAAAGCGCTTTTTTTATCTCCAAATCCATCCGTTACTTGCAAGGCGTAGTTGCCAATCAAGTCCTCTGCTTGATCGAGATGTGCCCTAGCTTCATTGAATTGCGAGTTTAGGGTGAGCGCAGAATATGAATCTGGGTTCCAGCTGCTCTTCGTCCGTTCTGTTATTAGCGTATACCCTGAATTTTTCCATTTGATAATGGTAGTTTCGAAGGAGCTGAGCTCGTTTTTTAATTCGGAAAGGATAATTCCACTTTGTTTCATATCACTGTAAGGGTTTTTTATAGCGTTGATATTAGATCTTGCTACACTTATTCGTTCCTGCGCTTGAAGATTATTATCTATAAACTCCTTAGTGAACTGTTCACCTTCTGCGGCTGTTAGGTTTGGACCCATTGCGATTTGCAAGGCTACAGCGGCTTGATGCAGATCACGATCCGCGCTCAGTATGAGCTTAGAGTTCTGATATATATCATCATAAAGAGAATCTGACAATCTATTAATCGTGTAATTTAAATAGAGTAGCGAGGCGACGCTGATCCCAACCAGAAGGACGGAGATTGCAGCGAAGACATAGAATAGTTTGCGTGTTACCTTGAACTCAAAGAATCCTGCCACAGTCATCTTCTCCCTGTATAAGATGATTAAGAAAATCTATTGCTGCTTAAGTAGAACCTGCAGAACGCAATCTATGGTCAGGCGTAATTTAATTCATTCACTGATGTTTGAAGGTGCTTTTGGGATAAAAGAGGTGTTGTATACATAGTGGGAAAACATAGGAAAGTGTACGTGTGAGTAAATGGTAGTTTCTAGTATATCAAGTATATAGGACGTGCTGCTTATAGAGCAATCTTTACTCAGATAATAATCAAAATGACAAAATTTAAAGTTTAGTGTATGGGCCTATTGAATTATCTATATTCAAACCGATGGTTCCTATTACCCAACTCGAGCATAAATGATACCTTTTACAGCTGCTGAAAAAAACTGCCCTTAGTCATCTTAATGACTATAGGACAGCTAATCATTCATTATTCGTTACGCAGTGCGTGAATGGGGCGAAGTCGTGCGGCTTTGTTCGCAGGCATCATTCCAAAAATCACGCCGATGAGTAAGGAGAAAATAAAAGAAATCAGTACCATATCCCAAGCAATGGAAACTGTAAGTGCTGAGTATTTACCCAGCAGCCAACTGCCCGCGATACCAATGCCGACCCCAAGCACCCCACCCAAACCGCTGAGCACGATGGATTCAATCATGAATTGAGCGAGGATATCGAATTTTTTGGCACCAATTGCTTTACGGATACCAATCTCACGTGTTCTTTCATTGACAGATACGATCATGATGTTCATGATTCCGATGCCGCCGACAAAAAGTGAGATGCCTGCTATGCCTGCAAGCGCCATGGAAAGTGTATCTGTTGTGGAATTGACAGTTTCCAGCATTTCCTGAGAATCAAACACACTAAAAGCATTATCCGCATAATTGAATTTAGCATCAAGCGTACTTTCCAGTTTTTCTTTTGCAGCTGCTACAGTATCTGCTGAAGTTGTCTTAATGGTGATGGAACGGACGCCTTTACTTTTTAATTGGCGTTCTGCAGTGCTTATAGGAATTAGTATGATATCGTCGTTGGAACCACTTAGACTGGAGCCTTTTGTTTCTAAAAGCCCAACGATTTTATAGCTAATTCCGTTTAACTGGACCTTCTGCCCTACAGGATTGTCTGTACCGAATAAATCTTCGGCCGTACCTGAACCGATCAACGCTACCTTTTGCCGGTATTCGTTATCAATATCAAGCAAGAAGCGGCCTGCCTGTACATGAAAATCCTTTACCTCCTCATAAGAGGGGGTGATTCCTTCTACAGTTACACTAACGTTGTCTGTTTTATTCTTGGCTGTAGCATTGCCGCTGATCACAGGAGCTACATTTGCTATACCCTCTATATCCCCTAGAGCAAGGGCTTCCTCATAGGTGAGAGAGGTAGTCGCCCCACGGCCAGTAATGTTTACAGTGAGTTGGTTTGTGCCTAGTCCGTTTAGCTGCTCTGTGATCTGTGAAGTAGTTCCTTGCCCAACAGAAACAAGAATGATGACCGAAGAGACTCCAATAATAATCCCAAGCATCGTTAAAAAAGCTCTAACCTTACTGCTGTTGATGCTCTTCAGGGCCATTCGCATGCTTTGGTACAATTTCACCCCGCATTCCTCCGATCTTCCACGAGGTTGCCATCCTGAATACGAATAATCCGCTCCGCTTGTTTAGCTATTTCCAGATCATGTGTGATAAGGATGATGGTATGTCCTTGCTTATTTAACTCACGTATCATTTGCATGACTTCCTGTCCCGTCCGTGTATCCAGTGCCCCGGTTGGTTCATCGGCAAGTAGAATAGGGGGGGATCCCGCCATAGCCCGGGCAATCGCTACTCGCTGTTGCTGTCCTCCCGAAAGCTCAGAAGGGCGGTGATGCATCCGATCCTCCAGCCCTACTTTAATGAGTGCTTCCTGTGCTAGTTGTCTTCTTTCCCGATGGGAGAGGCCACGATAAATCAATGGCAGCTCCACATTTTCAATGGCTGACAGCTTGGGGAGCAGGTTGAAATTTTGAAAGATAAAGCCGATCTTCTCATTGCGGATCGTTGCGAGCTTATTGTCGGATAACTTGCGAACCTCTTGTCCATCTAGAAGATAACTTCCTTCATCGGAGATATCGAGGCAACCAAGCATATTCATGAGTGTTGATTTACCAGAACCGGAGGGACCAATAATAGCTACGAACTCCCCCAGATCAATTGTAAAGGAAAGGCTATTTAAGACCGTCATGGTTTCTCCGGCCATTGTGTAGCCGTGGGACATGTCGTGAACTTCGATCAGAGGTGCTGAAGCACTCATCTGCCGCCACCTCCGCCACCACCTGGTGCGCTGCCCATACCACCAGCGCCACCTCCGGTGAAGCCGCCACCCCCACTAAAGCCACTGCCGCCGAAGCCAGCGCCACCCATACCGCCCATACCACCTCTAGTTTCCGTTTCCGTGCTGGTTGTTCCGGTTTTCGTAGAGATTACGGTAGGGATGATCACCTGGTCCCCTTCATGGAGTCCGCTGACAATTTCAATGCTGCTCTCATCATGGAGACCCACTTCGACAGTGACCATCTGTCCTGAGCTATTGCCGCGATTTCTTCCACCGGCAGCGCCGCTGCGAGCGTCAGGAGCCCCGCTGGGCATAGCGCCGCCGCGAGCATCAGGAGCCCCGCTGGGCATAGCGCCGTCGCTAGCGTCAGGAGCCCCGCTGGGCATAGCGCCGTCGCTAGCGTCAGGAGCCCCGCTGGGCATAGCGCCGTCGCGAGCGTCAGGGGCACCGCTAGGCATTGGTACTTGGCCCTCGCCAGCAGTTTTGGAAGTTGTGACTGAACCCGCTGCTAGAGGAATAGAAACTGTGTATTTTCCGTTTCTTTCTTGTACAGCTTCAATAGGTACTGTTAATACATCCTTTTTCTCAGCAGTGGTTACTGAAACTTCCGCAGACATTCCAACAAGAGCACCTTCGGAGCTTGTTAGACCTATGGTAACATCGAAGAGGGAAACACCGTTTGAGGCGGTGCCCTCATTAGCTATTTTCGTAACCGTTCCCTTGAATTCCGTATCAGGCAGAGCATCCAATGAAATAGTGGCAGGCATCCCTAGCTTTACAGTAGGAATATCAAGCTCATCCACCTGCACAACTACACTTAAATTAGCATAATCGGTAATGTCGATGAGTTCAGAGCCGTCCATGGCTTTTTCGCCGCTTGCAATATTAACTGTCGTTACAGTTCCATCAATAGGAGCCGTTAACGGATCAGGAGGAAGCATATCTTCTTGGATAGAAGCTATTTTTTCCTGTTGCGCCGAAATGTCGGTTTTGGCCTTTTCAATCGAACGTTTGGCATTGCCTAGCTCATCTTCTGATGCACCTGCCACGGCCAGCTTCTTATATTGCTCCTGCTTGTCCTCAAGATCGGTCTCAAGCGAGGCAAGTGAAGTTTGCTCCTGCTTGAGATTGTCACTCAGATCATTGCCTTCAAAGGTAATCAAAGTCTGGCCTTTTTTCACGAGATCGCCCTCTTTGACAAGAACCTCAGCTGCCGTCCCGCTGTCCTTCGTTTTTACTTTACCAGTTTCTGTAGCAATCACGGAGCCGGCTCCGGATACACTAACTACGATATCGCCCTTTGTAACGGTAGCTGTATTAATAGGCACTTCAGCGGCTTGACTGTTCTTATCAGGTAACAATGTATAAACCAGCATTCCTGCTGTGGCTACAACTACTACTCCAAGAGTCCAGAACACTATTTTTTTCTTCTTCATTTCTATCCTCCATAGCTCATCATATTAATTGCCGGATGTATTGCTGGTGTCTGGATCTGTGCCAGAAGTAGAGTTGCTGTTCGAAGTCGTTGCTGCCGCCTGATAAGTGACAACATAGGTTTGTGTTCCCAACAGATTTCGATGGCCTTGGAATTCGTCGTATAGATTCAACCGGATTGCGCCGCCACCCAGTGTTTTGTACAGGCTGCTTGTGAAGGTTGTGGTGTACGACTTGAAGTTACCTAATTGTAGATCTGTGCCAAGTGTTAATGTTTTTTCCATGCTTTGTCCTAAGGGGTCAATCAGCTCCAACACCAGTTTGTGCTCGTAGGTGCCTGATTCATAAAGCGTGCTGGCTGACATGTTGTAGGTTAGTGCAGTGCTGAGCGTATCTTTACCAGCGGTGACGGTGGCGACTGCATTTGTAACGGATAGGGTATAAGGAAACATTTCCACGTTCAAAAGATTGCCTTTGGGCTCCACTCCCAGCTGGTTCAGTCCAAGTGATACCGTATTGATATAACCCGTCGATTGACCGCCAGGAGCGGTAAGCTTGCCTTCAGAAACACCCTCCCCGATGTATAGGACAAGGTTCGCTGGATCTATACCGAGAGGGAGCTTACTCCAGAGGGTGACCAGACTTTTTCCGTTAGGACTGGTGGAGGTTTTGGACTGGGTGACTTCGGCTTCATAATATTGATTGTCTTGTGTTTTGTAATAGGCTACGAGTTGAGCCTGTTCGGATTTACGCGATTCCTCACTGTTCATTTCTAGTTCTGTGTACAAGAGATTTGAATCTGTACCTGGGTACACGAGGGTCCGGCGTACAAGTAATTCCGCTTTTTTACCTTCAAGCTCAAGATGGAAAGAATTTTCAGCTGCAACACTCTGTACCCGGCTGTCCAGTTGGGTAGTACTTAGAGAAAGGAAGTTAAGCTTACTTTCACCTGAAGTTTCTTGCAGGGTGATTTTTAATTGATTGAAAGTATAGCTATAAGGAACATTGGCTACGACATACACAGCAGCCGATTCATTTGGACCGAGGATGGTTTGCGTACTTTCTGAGACAACCTGGGAAGTGCTGCTGATGTCACTTTCTCCAGCTTTGACGACACTTGTAAGCGCAGGAAGCTGAACAGAGGTTGATTTAGTGTTGCGGATGTTGATTTTAGCTACGATCTGGTCTTTGTCGGACCAAGGGAGTCTTTGAATGTTTGCAATTTTGACAACAAATGTACCGTGACTGTTCTCAATGGGGTATTCCGTGTCCTGCCAATTGTTAGTTTGCAGCGTGTAAGGGATCTGATAATAGGCGGTAGGAAAAATGATCTTGCCTTCAGCAGCCGGCTCAGTCATTTGCAGCTGCAATGTTCCTTGATTGAGTGTGAGTGGTACATCTGCGCTGAGTTCAATAATCTTTTCTTCAAGCGGTTTCAATGTTAGGCTGGCAAAATCCTTCGTATCCACCGGAAAGCTATACCCTTCAGCGGCTTTAATAGCAAGTTCATAGGCAGGCACATTCACCGCTTTGTTGCCGCTATTTTTGATGCGGAACTGTAGTGTCCACTTTGCGTTGCCATTGTCAGCATAGACGTTAGCCGTTTTCAACTGTGTTTCGACTGTATTATTGCTGATTGTAAGCTTCTTCGTGACATTGCTGGCTACGACAAGATCCGGTGTTGTTGCAGCGGGGAGATTGTAGGCGACAACCGGCAAAGCTATTTTTAATGAGGCATCTTCTCCGGCAAATTGCAGCGCCATGTTGTCTGTCTTCATATAAGAAGGGATTTCCGTCAAATAGTAGATCGTCTTCTTTTCCTGAGGCTGTACTTTATAGCTGGTGCTGGTGTCATCAAGTGCGAGTTCAAATACAGATCCTCCAGCGGAAGCGAGGTATCCTTTAAGTCCAGTATCACTGAGTACCTTGGTTCCTTGATTAGTGAAGCTAACGCCAACCTTGGCATAGACCTTACCGTTATATTTATAAATTTGCAGGCTCTCTGCCTTGGTGGTTACAGGGAGATTGTTTAGGGTGATCTTTTTACTCTGCCCTCTGGCGACAGCTTGTGAATATCCTGTTGGTACGGTGAAGTTCCCTAGCTTTTTTTGATAATCGGTGGTGTTGAAGTCCCATCCGTACAATGAAATTTTGACCCCGTTTAAAGAGGTGGATTTGCCGATGTTTACATAGTAGGTGATAGATTGACTGCTTTTCGCGGCAATGGATTTGATGGTTGCACTGCTGGTAATAGGGCTTCCTTGAATAACTGTACCGCCGCTAGTAGTTACTTTGGAGAAAAAGTCCACCAGATTGAGGCTAGCGTTGCTTCCATTAGAGTAGCTGAGTGTGTATGTAAGAATATTTCCGCCATCCTGAGTTAATAAGCTGACATCCGTCAGCTTTGCGCTGATGTTAGTCTTCAAGGCTATGGAGCCTAGTTTATCCAGAGCGGATACGGAAGCTGTTGTTGCTATTTTGGTGGATGTAGTCCCGGCCCAAGCGGTATGAGCTCCATACGCTGCAGATTGGCTAAGTACAGCTGTGCTTAGCAGCACCGCGGCTACTTTTATTCTCCGTACATGCATTTGATTTCCTCCCAATAGGATAGTTAATAGTCTGCGAAGGTGCACCCGAGTGGATAAGCAAGCCTTCCTAGTAATGGAAATTATCAAGCTCCGCTGAATGTTAGCTGAAAAAAAGTTGGAAAAATGGCTCTGAAGCTTAAAGCCAGCTTAAAAGAAGATAAAAATTAGCCTAATTTTGTCCAGCTTGTCAAAACGACAGATTTTGCATATAATAAAGAGACATATCTCTTGTAGTAAAGAGATACCTGACAATTAGCATGAATTGTGAAATGCAGTGATGGAGAAGAGTACACAGTGCCTGACTTACAGGGAGGAGACGCCGCGGATTGAGAGCGTTTCTAAGAAGCAGAGCTGTCGAAGTTCACTCCGGAGCAGTTCCCTGAATTCCTTAAGTTGTCTAATAGGGAAGGGTAGGGGATACCGGTCACAGACCGTTATTTCTGTATAAAGTGAGATAGGTATCTGTCCAGCCAAAAGAGGGAATGAAGCTCTTAAGGGGAACAGATCAGCTTGTCTAACAAGGGTGGTACCACGGTCTTTTCGTCCCTTACCGGGAGGAAAGGCCTTTTTTTGTTGAACTAGACAATGATTGAAGGGGGCTGTACACGGCCATGAAAGAGAAGTTGGAAGCATTGAAGGTTGAAGCGCTGGCTAAGCTGCAGGAGGTTATGGATCCGCAGGTACTAAATGATCTAAGAGTGAAGTATCTCGGTAAAAAAGGTGAGCTTACAGAGGTTCTGCGCGGTATGGGAGGACTTAGTGCTGAGGAACGTCCGGTAATCGGGCAAGTAGCGAATCAAGTTCGCAGTGCTATTGAGGAGATTATCGGCGCGAAGCAGGAGGCTTTTCAAGAGCAGGAAACCCAGCAACGTCTGCAGGCTGAAAAAGTAGACGTAACCTTACCGGGTCGCCGTATGCAGCAAGGGGGCATTCACCCGCTTAGCAGAGTCGTACAGGAGATTGAGGATATTTTTATCGGCATGGGCTACCGTGTAGCTGAAGGTCCGGAAGTAGAGACCGATTATTATAACTTTGAAGCTCTAAATCTGCCTAAGAATCACCCGGCACGTGATATGCAGGATTCTTTCTATTTAACGGATGACCTGTTAATGCGCACACAAACCTCGCCGGTACAGATTCGTACTATGCAGGCTATGAACGGTGAAGCTCCGGTAAAAATCATCTGCCCGGGTAAAGTATTCCGCCGTGATGATGATGATGCAACGCATTCCTTCCAGTTCCACCAAATCGAAGGTTTGGTCATTGGAAGTAACATTCGAATGAGTGATCTGAAGGGCACCCTGCAACAATTTGTGCAGGAGATGTTTGGACCGAATACAGGCATTCGTCTTCGTCCGAGCTTTTTCCCATTCACTGAGCCAAGTGTTGAAGTAGATGTAAGCTGCTTCAAATGTGGCGGCGATGGCTGCAGACTATGCAAGCAAAGCGGATGGTTAGAAATCCTTGGCGCAGGTATGGTGCATCCAAATGTACTGAAAATGGGTGGCTATGATCCTGCTGAGTACAGCGGCTTCGCTTTCGGAATGGGTGTAGAGCGGATTGCGATGCTTAAATACGGCATCGATGACATCCGACATTTCTATAGTAATGACATGAGTTTTGTGAAGCAATTCAAGGGCGTTTAGTTTTTGTGGGCGCGTTGGCTGATAGTGGCGGAGAATGGCTTTGGAGTGTTCTCCCACAGGAAGCAGCGCGAACGACAGTGAAATAAATACATCTGAAACATAAAGGAAGTGAGCGGATATGAAAGTATCAACCGGATGGTTGGCTGATTATACATCGATTGAAGGAGTAACCGCCGAACAGCTAGCGGAGAAGATTACCGCTGCCGGCATTGAGATTGACGGCGTAGAGCGCCGCAATAAAGGCATTTCCGGCATCGTAACCGGCTATGTGAAATCAAAGGAAAAACATCCTGATGCAGACAAGCTGAACGTATGTATCGTGGATGTGGGCCAAGATGAGGAGCTACAAATCGTTTGCGGCGCAAAAAATGTAGCTGCAGGTCAAACTGTACCTGTAGCAATGGTTGGCGCTAAGCTGCCAGGACTGGATATCAAAAAAGCCAAGCTGCGCGGTGTCCTGTCGCAAGGAATGATCTGCTCGGCCAAAGAATTGGGACTGAATGATAAATTGCTTCCAAAAGAGCAACAAGAAGGTATTCTTGTGCTGCCTGAAGGGACAGAGATTGGTCAGGATATTTCCAAGGTCCTCGGCTTAGATGACGAGATTCTGGAATTCGATCTGACTCCGAACCGTTCAGATTGCCTCAGCATGATTGGTGCTGCTTATGAAGTAAGTGCAATTCTTGGGCGTGAAGTTAAATTACCTGATCCAAAAAGCGAAATGATTGAGATCAGTGGTCCTGCTGCGGATTCCATTTCCGTCAAGATTGAAGATGAAGAATACTGCAGCCATTATGCAGTTCGTTATATTGCAGGTGTTAAACCTGCACCATCACCGCTGTGGATTCAGAATCGTCTGATGGCTGCTGGGGTTCGTCCAATTAATAATATTGTGGACATTACCAATTATGTGATGCTGGAATATGGACAGCCGCTGCATGCTTTTGATGCAGATAAAGTACAAGGTGGAGAACTCGGCGTTCGTCTTGCCCATGAAGGTGAAGTTTTGGTTACACTTGACGGTCAAGAGCGTAAGCTAGAGCCGCAAATGCTCGTTATCGCTGATGGAGTAAAAGCTGTAGGTCTGGCCGGAGTAATGGGTGGACGGGATACAGAGGTTACTGCTGAGACGGTAAACCTTGTTCTGGAATCTGCTAAGTTTGATGGAGGAACGATCCGTAAAACCTCGCGTCAATTGGGACTTCGCTCGGAAGCCTCCCTTCGTTTCGAGAAGGAAGTGGATCCAAGTGCAGTTATTCCTGCATTGAACCGTGCAGCCGTACTGATTGCACGTTATGCTGGCGGATCGGTCCATGAAGGCATCGTGCAAGCAGGAACTGACGCTGTTCAAGAGAAGGTTCTCACCTTGTCCTTAGAGAAACTGAATCGTTATCTGGGAACGGATTTGTCCTTGTTGGAAGTGAAGACATTGTTTGGCCGTCTACATTTCAAATGTGGAGATACCGCACAAGGGCTGATTGAAGTTCAAGTCCCAACCAGACGTGGCGATATCAGCTATGATGTTGATCTTATTGAAGAAATTGCCCGCCTGTACGGGTATGACAATATTCCAACGACTCTAATTGAAGGAATTACAACGCCAGGAGCACTAACTCACAAGCAAGCGCTCCGTCGTGAACTGCGTCGCCTATTGTCACATGGCGGTTACCAAGAGGTGATGGGTTACTCCTTCATCCAGCCGCAACAAAGCACAATGTTCCCTGAGTTATCAGAAGGAGCAGTAGCGGTGAAGCTGGCTATGCCGATGAGTGAAGAACGCAGCGTATTGCGTACCAGCCTTCTACCACAACTCTTGGATATTGCCAGCTACAATACCAATCGTCGTCAAAGCGACTTGGCATTGTTTGAAATCGGCAACGTCTTCTTCACGGATGAAGAACAGTTGACTCGTCAGCCACGCGAACTGCCGGTGCTGGGGCTGCTGCTTAGCGGAAGCTTAACAGTGAAGCAATGGAATGTTTCGGCACAGCCTGTGGACTTCTTTGATTTGAAGGGTGCGCTGGAAACGGTATTTGCTCATTTAGGGCTGACCGATAAAATCGTCTATGTAGGAGATAGTCCAGAAGGATATCATCCTGGGCGTTCCGCGTCGGTATATTTACTCGGAAACGAGGGTCGTGTGAAGATCGGAACGATGGGACAGATTCATCCGGATCTGCAAAGACAGCTGGATCTGGTGGATACTTATGCGGCAGAAATTTTATTGCAGCCGTTATATGAAAGTGCGCAAAGCCGTTTGCAATATAATGAGCTTCCGCGTTTCCCAGGAATGGAGCGGGATATTGCTGTGGTCGTGGATTCCGCTGTACCAGCGGGCGATCTGCTAGCTTCCATCCGCGATAACGGAGGTTCTTTGCTCCAGTCCGTACAGGTATTTGACGTTTATACTGGTGGTAAGCTGGAGAATGGAAAGAAGAGCATCGCGATCTCACTGCTGTATCGTCATAGTGAACATACACTGACTGATGAGGAAGTAGGAGAGGTGCATGAGAAGGTATTAGCATCTCTTCAACAAACTTTTGGTGCAGAATTAAGAAAGTAGCAGGAATTGTGTAAAGCCGCAGCGAATCCATTTAGAAACTGAGATTCGCTGCGGCTTTTTCTAGGTAGAGTGCAAAGCGGAGAATATCAGCCATAATCTATTGAATATTAGGGATTTTGCCAAATGCTTACCAAAAAAGCTACAATAGAAGAAGTGAAACTAGCTTAGAATCCGCACACATACAAAGGAGGGCACAACTGTGGCTATGGACCGGACACGTGTCGCCGTGGAGATATACGGAACTTCCTATAAACTCGTCGGAAGCAGTACTGAATATATGAAACAAGTGGCCCGTTATGTTGATGAACATATGCGCACGATTTCTAAATCTCACACCAGACTGGACACACCGCGTATAGCGGTGCTTGCAGCTGTACATATGGCGGAGCAGGCTATTCAGGTTCAGGACTTCAAAAATGAACTAAACATGATGACAGGTGAACGCAGTGAACTGCGATTGGAAGTATCTCGCCTGCTGGAGGTACAGCGGGAGCGGCAAGAAGAATTCGAGCGACTTGAAGCTGCGGCCAAAGAAGAGGCTGGGCGACTGATTGCTGCTGCGGAGGAAGAACGTAAGCGGCATTTGGAGATTCAGGAGAATGAACGCAAGGTACATGCGGAACAGCTTCAGGAGGCAGTGCAAGCTGTGGAAGCTGCACGCAAGAAGCTGGAAGAAGAATTGCTTGAGCGTGAGATAGAGCTGCAAGCACTGCGGACAAGCTACGAAGAAGAGCAGGCAGCTAGTCGTGAACACCAGCGGCAGGAACTGGCGAAGGCGGAAGCCATCCGCTTGCAGCAGCTGGAGGAGCAGAAGGCTGCTCATCTGCAAGAGCTGGAGAACATCCAGGAGACGCTGACCAAGGAGAAGGCAGATACGCTGTCTGCTCTGCAGCTTGAGCTGACCGAGACCAAGTCAACACTGGAGGAAGAGCTTGAGGTTACCAAGTCTACATTAGGTAAAGAACTCGAAGATACCAGATTGACGCTGGGTAAGGAGCTTGAGGATACCAAGTTGACCTTAGGTAAAGAGCTTGAGAGTACCAAAGCGAAGTTGGGCAAAGAGCTGGCGGAAGAACGTGAAGCACTGCAGCGGGAACAAACCAAGAATAAGGAACTGCGGCAGTCACAAGGCACTCAAGAGCATAGACATAAGCAAAATATTCAAGAGCTGGAGAAACAGCTGGCTGAGCTTCGTGGTGGGACAGGGCAACTTCAGTCCAGATTACGTGCGGCTGAAGCCAGTCTTAAGAGTGAGCGAGATGCAAGACAGACGCTTCTTGGACAATATGAAGCGATTGTTAAACGTGAAGAACAGCTCAGTGAAGAGCTTCGCACGGCTACTGAGCTGGGCACACTGTTGAATGAGGAGCTGGAAGAGTTACGCCAGCGTTATCAACAGTCACAGAATGAAGCTACAGAGCTAAGAGCGTCACTACAGGAGACGAGTGAAAATCTGCACCGTGTTCAGGAAGAGCTTGCGGGATCAGCAGCAGAGGCGGCTAACTGGCAGGAGCTTTCGGATAAACGCATGGAAGATATTGGTGAACTGGAAATGAATCTGCTGGAGTCTGAGGAGAAATCCGTGTTGCTCCAGAAAGAGATCGACACGCTACGTGGGCAAGCCGATGGATTAGTACAGCAGCTGGATCAGGAGGTTCAGCTTCGTACAGATGCAGAACGCGAAACAGCGGTACTTCGGGAGCAAGGTGTGCAGGCTCAGAAGGAATTGTCTGCGCTTCGTGTTCGTTATGAGGAATTGATTGCTCAATACGACGATGTACTGCAAGAAGGAGAACGCCTGCAGGAAAGATATCAACTGTTGCAGGAAGAAGGCGAAGAGGCAACACGACGCTTAGAAGAGTTATCTGAAGCTAGTCGTGAAGCTGCTGCTACTGTTGCTGAGCAACAGGAAGTGCTGAAGGAAGCAGAGGCGTACGGAGCTTCCTGGAAGCATAAGTACGAGGAACTATCCGATCAGCAGCTGCAGTGGACGGATCTCGAAGCGAAGCTGCGTGAGGAGATCGACATTTGGCAGCAGGAAGCCGGTGAGGCTGAAATGAAGCAGGAAGCTATTGATCGTGAACGTAGCGAAGTGCTTCAGCAGCTAGGTGAAGTTGGTGAAAGCTATGAAATGGTTCAAGGACAGCTTCGTTTGTTGCAGCTCCAGTTTGAAATGCGTCAGGAAGAGCTTGACAAGCTGACAGATGAGCATCGTAACCTTAAAGAGGAATATGCCAAGCTACAAAATGAATATAATGAATGGATTCAACTGATCGAGCAAGACAGTTGAGTGCCGGATGCAAGTAAGAGAGCTGACCTGATGAGTAGAGAGATCTATTTCGGGTCAGCTCTCTTTATTAATGAGCTCAAATTAAAAAAACAGCCGATCTCAGGGGGATCCCTAATAATCGGCTGTTTATGTGTAATCTATTCCACGATGATTGTAGCTCTCATTCCGCTATGTCCGGAGCCACACATAATGGAGCAGGTCATTTCGAAAGTTCCAGCTTCCTCGGGTACGATCACCTTTGAGGATTTTTTTTCATTAAGCTGCAGCTCGAACTCTGGAATAAGGATACCGTGATTGCCGTCATCATTTTTAAAAATGATTTTGACGGGAACACCCTTTTTTAGATGATATTCTTCCTGATCAAAGCTGTAATTTGTAGCTGTAATTATGAGTTCTGTTTCTGCCTCGATTTCCGGCTCCGATGTGTTAGTATTGCCAGCAGCACTATCATTGTTGTTCCCACAGGCTGTAAGTGCTATAACGAACACCATTGAAAGTAGAATTGCAAATTTTTTAATAATCTAAATCCCCTCCCAAGAAGTCCAAGCATAGTGAAAATGTGACAATTATGTAGACATCATAACTTAAAATTTAAGTAAGCGCTTTGATGAAATGTGAAAACTATGTGAACAGGCAGACTGTTCAAACTTTGTCGTAAATTGCAAAAAAATGATGAAAATATAACTAAAATTTATTATAATGAAAGCTATTACATTAACGTATAAAAGTAGGGGATACATATTACAAGTATTAATGATGCGCTAAGTACGGAGGTTTGGCACCGTAGAATCTTACAAGGCTATTGGATGGTAGTCATTCTTTTATTAATCTCACAGTTGCTGTTTTTGTCGAATATTGACCGACTCCAAATAAAAACAACCATGGATACGAATCTATGGCATTTATTTATAGCCTGTAATTTACTAATTGTGATCCTTATGATTACTGCGGAGCTGTGGCTGCGTTATAGTAAACAGTCCCCTAAATATGGGGTGGTTAGCTGCGGGTTTTTAGTGTCCTACCTTATGTATTTTGTATTAGAGCCTTTTGTTGACGGTGCTCAGATGACACTTATGATGCCGATTATGGTTGCTCTTATTTATTTTGATCGTAAGCTCCTGTACATAATGGGGTTATTTAGTATTGTGTTTTATGCCGGGGTATATTTTGGGTTGGAACGGCCATTCCTACATAAACCGCTGCTTGAATTCTTGATGGTAGAGTGTGTATTTTTGGTATTTGTGCTGATGGCTATTGCAGTAATTATTCGTGCTCGTGAAGCGCGTATTAATTTAGAAAGATTAACCAAGGCGGGCCAAGATCTAATGGTGGAGAGGGCTATTTCGGATAAGCTGCTGAAGATAGACGCACTCACTGGACTCTATAATCATAAAACCTTTCATGAATATTTGGATTCATTATTGGAGCAATGTGAAAGCAACAACCTTCAGCTACAGCTGGCTCTTTTCGATATTGATAACTTCAAGCAAGTGAATGATACCTACGGACACAGGGTTGGAGACCTTGTACTTAAGGTGATAGCGGACAAGGTAGGCGGCATGATTGAGTTAAATGATTTTGCGGCTAGGTATGGCGGGGAAGAGTTCGCTGTGATTTTTACAGATAAAAGTTTCTCGGAGTCCTATGAAGCAGTAGAGAAATTACGGAAAAATATTGCTCAAATTGAACATTTGCAGGCTGGTAACAAGCCGATCACCGTGAGCATTGGAATTTGTGATTATCAGCTTGGGGATGGAAAAGAGCTTCTCTTTCGTAAAACAGACAAAGCGCTCTATACCGCTAAAAAGCAAGGCAAGAACAGAGTGGTCAACTGTGCGGAGAGTCATAAAGAGGAGATTGTGTCTTTTGCATAAAAACAACACAGAACCCCTTATTGCCGGAGAAGAACCGGAATAGGGGGTTCTGTGTTGTGAAGAGCTTTTGTTACTTAGCGGCCTCAAATGGAGTGGATACCGGCAGAAACAGGTCGATAATCCCAATGACAAGAGCTGCTAAGATGGCACCCAGAATGGATACGCTGACTCCGCTGACTACGAATTGAGCGACCCAGATTACTACCGCACTGACAATAAAGCCGACGATACCACGACCGAAAGGCGTTGCTTTTTTGCCGAAGATTCCTTCGACTACCCAGCCGAGTAGCGCAATCACCAGTGCAAGGATTAAAGCGCTCCAGAACCCACCAACCGTGAACTGTGGAACAATCCAGCCAACAACCATCAGAACAAGCGCTGCGACCACAAAACGACCAACATGACTTAAGAAATTCACTGTACTAACCTCCTTTGGCCCATGCTAAGGATATGTGCAGTTCTTATTGTGACCTTATTACGTGATTCTATGCTTAAAAATAAGACCCAAATAGCGAAATTGACCTGAATTCTGTATAATGGAAACATCTATGAAGGGAGCTGTGACTGTAATTGGACGACAAAATTTTGCATACGCTTGAATATCGCAAGATTTTAAATAAATTAATGCAATATACGCAAACCCCCATGGGAAGATTGGCTGCGGAGCAGCTAAGGCCCTCCGGCGATTTCGAAGGTGTGAAGAAGCTGCTTCAAGCCACGGATGAAGCGGCTAATGTGGATCGCCTGAAGGGCATTCCTTCGTTCGGCGGGGTAAGCGATATTCGAGCTGCACTCAAACGTGCCTCTATCGGCGGAATGCTGGGAACAACTGAGCTGCTGGCCGTTGGAAATACCATTGGCGGCGCACGCAGAGTCAAACGTTTCCTGGCAGCTATGCATGAGGAAGAAAAGATTGAGCTCCTGTTCTCACTGAGCGACGTTTTATCGGAGCAAAAACATGTGGAAGATGCCATCCGTTTATGTATAGACGAGAATGCTGATGTACTTGATACAGCTAGTTCTGAGCTGGCTAACATTCGCCGTGAATTGCGCGGAGGAGAGACCAGAATTCGTGAGAAGCTGGATTCGATGATTCGTTCGTCTTCTGTAGCGAAAATGCTGCAGGATCAGCTGGTGACCATTCGTGGTGATCGGTTTGTTATTCCCGTAAAAGCGGAGTACCGTGCCCATTTCGGCGGTATCGTACATGATCAGTCTGGATCAGGAGCGACTTTATTTATCGAGCCAGAGTCTATTGTGGCGATGAATAATAAACTTCGTGAAACACGGCTGCGTGAGGAACGGGAAATCGAGATCATTTTACACAGGCTGACGGCACTTGTAGCCGACATTGCGGAAGAAATGACCTACGATATTGATATTCTGGGAGAACTGGACTTCATCTTCTCCAAGGCGCGTCTTGCTCGTGATATGAAGGCTACTCAGCCGCGTATGAATGACCGCGGTTATCTTAAGCTGCGCAAAGGGCGGCATCCGCTTATTCCAGCGGAGCATGTGGTTCCTTTGGACGTGGAGCTGGGCAATCAATACAGCTCAATTATCGTAACCGGACCGAATACCGGTGGTAAGACCGTTACCCTCAAAACCATCGGCTTGTTGAGCTTAATGTCGATGTCCGGCTTGTTTATTCCAGCAGAGGAAGGCAGCCAGATGTGTGTGTTTGATGCCATTTATGCTGATATTGGCGATGAACAGAGCATTGAACAAAGTCTGAGTACCTTCTCTAGTCATATGACTAATATTATCTCCATTCTGCGTAGAATGACTCCTAAGAGCCTTATTCTGCTTGATGAGGTGGGGGCTGGAACCGACCCGGCAGAAGGCTCTGCGCTGGCAATTGCCATTCTGGAGCATATTCACCGGATCGAATGCCGGATGGTCGCAACAACACATTATAGCGAACTGAAAGCATACGCTTATGAGCGTAAGGGAGTCATCAATGCCAGTATGGAATTTGATGTCCAGACCCTTAGCCCAACCTATCGCTTATTGATCGGCGTACCCGGACGAAGTAACGCCTTTGCGATTGCCGAGCGTCTAGGTCTGCCTCATGCGATTCTGGAGCATGCCCGCGGCGAAGTGAAGGAAGAAGATCTGCGCGTGGAGCATATGATTGCTTCTCTCGAAGAGAATCGGCTGGGAGCGGAACAGGAGCATGAACGTGCAGAGGGCATCCGCCGCGAAGTGGAGGAGCTGCGCAGCAGACAACAGCAAGAGCTTGAGAAGCTGGAAAGCCAGCGTGAGAAACGCCTCGAGAAGGCTGAGAAGGACGCCAGCGCGATCCTGGACAAAGCGCGTAAGGAAGCTGAGGAAATTATCAGTGATTTGCGCCGCTTGGCTATGGAAGAAGGAGCTTCAGTTAAAGAGCATAAGCTGATTGAAGCGCGGCGACGTCTGGATGAAGCTGAGCCATCACCGCGCAAGAAGGCTGTTACCCGCAAGACTACCAAGGCTCCACGTACAATTGGTCCTGGAGATGAAGTGAAAGTCGACAGCTTGAACCAAAAGGGCTTTGTGGTGGAGCTAAGCGGTACTAAAGAGGCGCTGGTGCAGTTTGGCATTATGAAGATGAAGGTAAGGCTGGATGATTTGGAATTGCTCTCCTCGAAGGCAACAGCTGCGCCAACGGCCCTTCGCCATGCGACAACCGTCAAACGTTCCCGTGATGAGAACATTCGCAGTGAACTGGATTTGCGCGGGACTAACCTGGAGGAAGCTATCATGGAGACAGATCGTTTTATCGATGAAGCCTTTTTAGGTAATCTGGGCCAGATCGCCATCATTCACGGTAAAGGTACGGGTGTGCTGCGCACAGGAATTCAGGAATATTTGCGTAAGCACAAGCATGTGAAGAGTTATCGGCTCGGGAATTATAACGAAGGCGGCGCGGGCGTAACTGTGGCTGAGCTGCAATAGCGGGATTTCCCGGCAGAAAGAAGGGGAAAGCGTGCAAGAAGATATTGATCTTTTGCTGGGTCATCCGCTAGGTGCCTTGCTTGGCTACTTTGCAGTGGCGATTCTTGGGCTGGTTGTATTTCTGTCTTTTTTTGAAATGGTAACGAAATATAATTGCTGGGAAGAAATACGTAAGGGAAACCTGGCAGTGGCAATGGCGACAGGCGGCAAAATCTTCGGAATTTGCAACGTACTGCGTTTCAGTATTGAAGCTGGTGTTTCAATTTACGAGACAATGAAGTGGTCCGTCGTCGGTTTTTTGCTGCTGCTGCTTGCCTATTTTTTATTTGAATTTCTGACCCCTGTATTCTCTATTGACGAGGAGATCGCTGCGGATAACCGTGCTGTTGGACTTATTGCCATGCTGATCTCGGTATCGTTGTCTTATGTAATAGGTGCGGCTATTTTTTAAATCCGTCCTTATAAGGACACCCTGCAAAGGATTATGGATCTGGACAAGCTTTGAATTGAGCAGTCCCACTCTTTGTGGGGTATCTTAGGAGGAAATCATGAAGATTCTCACCCGAGTTCTGTTTCTGTCAGCGATTGCTTTTATAGCAGCCGGTATTATTTATTTAATGATGAATTAAATTTAAAAGTGAAAGTATGAAGGAGATTATAAAGATGGAAACAACTGTATGCCCTTGGTGTCATACTGAAATTGTATGGGACGAGGAATTTGGACCTGAGGAGAATTGTCCTCACTGTAACAATGAGCTTAGCGGATACCGTACGGTCACTGTTGGGATTGACGGCATCGAAGAAGAAGTAGAGGAAGTCGTAGAGGAACCCAAACAAGAGGTTGTTAATGACGATGATCTTTGGGGAGAGCCTGATAAAGACAGCGTAGTTCCAATCTATAGTACGCTTAATCAATTCGGCGATGATTATGACTTGAACAAGTACGAAGAGAGTGTCTCAGCTATTCTGGCCATTCAGGAGGAAGCTCCGGAATGTACTCAATGCCATGAACTTACGATCCTTGCGGGTAAGCAGCCTGTGAGCAGCTTTGAGCCGTCTGCTCCAGCTACACTAGGTAAGTCGGTATTAACCGCTCCATTCTCACTCAATGTTTACGTATGTCCTTCCTGCTTCCATGTTCAGCACAGTCTGGCACAGGAAGATCGGATTCAGCTCGTACGCAATTTGAGCAACGCTCAGGCGTAAGAATAAGTATATAAAAAAAGGGGCGGTCCCATAAGCTAATAGCTGCTGGGGCGTGCCCCTTCTTTTTTGGACCTTACTTGACCGTTGACCGTTGTCGGAAGCGTGCGTATATGTAATCACTGTCGGATGCTCATAGTAACCTGCTAACGGACACAGCCGGCCTTAACCGCACCATTATCCGATATTTGGAATGCTATCGGACTCCAGTGCAGCTATTGGCTTGAAAAACGCCTATATATGGGCCTCTTTCCAAGGATAGCATCACTGGAGTCCGAAACCTTGCTTTAAAGGCTAAAAACATGTAAATAACGTCAACTGAGTCCGTAAGCTCCATGGGATGATGGATTTACGATTGTAGCAGGCAATTTAATAAAAAGCAGGGCTGTCCCAAAAGCAGTGAAGCGGCTGGGAGGGCCAGCCCCGTTTTTATTTTCTACAAAAATCAGTTCTGTTTCATCACGTCCAAACTCTTAGAAGGAGAGGGTTTGGCTGACCGGGTGAGTGAGAATAAATCTAACTCAGGCCGATGTTTGCCGGCAATCGTATCCGTTAACAACTCCGCAGCGATCATACTGTACACCGTCCCATTGCCTCCGTAGCCCTCGATGAAGTAACAGTGAGGGAACTTTGGATGTGGGCCGATATATGGAAGCCCATCACGAGTAGAACCGAACACAGCACCCCAGGAGTACTCCAGCTCAATGCCTTTAATTTCTGGAAATAAGGCTTCAAGCTCTTCGAGCAATTTTTGACCTTGAGAAATCACTCGGACCTCACGACGTTCGGGGTCTGTCAGCTGCTCATCCTTACCTCCCGCAATAATCCTGCCTTCAGGGGTTGTCCGAAAATATAAATAAGGGCGGGCTGTCTCCCACAGCAGGCTACGCTCATGCCACTTTGGAAAATCCTTTAGAGGTTTGGTCATCACTGCATACGTGTTGATCAGCTCAGCGCCCCGGTCTTTTTTGAATTCCTGTGTTTCATAACCCATTGCAAAAATAACATCCTTGGCAATAATCCGGCCACTTTCTGTATGGCAAATCACGCCATCCTCAGTAAACTCATAATGTTTCGCTTCGCTCTGTTCAAAGACGCGGACGCCATTCGACGCTGCCTTGGCGATTAGGCTGTGCACCGTTCGATAAGGATTCGCTTCGGCATCCCCGCGTGAATAAAGTCCTGCTGGTTTTGAAAAAGAGTACAGAGCTGCAATCTTATCCTCTTCCCAAAATTCAGAATCGAAGCCATTAGCCACGAGATTCTCATATTCTTCCCGCAATGCAGGTACATCCGCAGGAGTGCTGGCATACAAAAGACTGCTGCGAGGAATGATCTGCGGATCGATATCGAGCTTGTCCGGCAGGTCCAGAATGTTCCTTACCCCAGCCTGGCATAACTGATAAAAGAGCAAACCGTTCTTTTGCCCAAAGGTGTTCATGCATGAGGTTAACGATTTATCGTTGGAAATCTGCAGGAGTCCAGTGTTAGCATGCGAGCTGCCGCTGCCGACCCGTCTTTTTTCGATCAGAACAGCATCCGCTCCACTTAAGGACAAGCGATAGGCGGCCATTGCCCCACCCATTCCGGCGCCTACAACCAGGCAATCACAATGAATAGTACCTTCTAGAGAGGGGTAAGTTGGAGGGTTCTGTAAAGTGCTTGACCAAGGTGTATTTCCACTATTTAAATTCATGAATTGTTCGCTCCTTCATTCGTGCCGTGATTTAGTATTGGCGGCATTTTATCGTCTCATTCGCGGTATGTTCTTATTTCTGTCATAACTCTCTAGTGCCTTTCGGCAAATAAATCGCGGGCATAGGCGGCATACTAAAGCCTGTATGAATCAACTACAAGGAGGGACTACAACAAATGCAATCAACGCAAATGCAAGCGCTAAGTGGTAAGGAATTGGAATATATCGCTGACTCCATCTCTAATGAGGACTTGCTTCTCAAGCAATGTGCAGCAACGGCTGCGACAACACAGAATCAACAAGTTCGCCAAATTTGTATGCAGCATATGCAAAATCACACCAAACACATGACTGAGCTCACTCAGTTAATCCAACAACATCAACAATACGCGCCAACAAGCCCACAATAATTGCAATATTAATTCTAGGGAGGTTATTTAATGAACGCGCAAAATACTGGGGCATTTATGCCGGATGAGGATTTACTAAACACCATTTTGTGTGATTTGAAGCGGACCGTACGCGAATATGCTACAGCTGCTACAGAATCAGCATGTCCAGCCGTTCGTAGGGTTTTTAACACTATGACCATGGACACTTTGCAACTCCAAGGTGATTTATACACGCATATGTCTCAACTGAATATGTATCCTGCACCTGCAAAAGCATTGCGCCAAGATGTGGACAAGCAGCTTCAAACCGCACAGCAAATGCAACAGCAAACAGGGCAATTTGTTCAACAAAAAACCGGGCAATTTGGCGCATACGCTCAGAATGCTCATATCCCGGCTAACGGACAACATCAGCCTTCTCATTTAATGTAACCATGATGGTTGGCGAATGAAGCAAATCGCTTCATGAGTGTGGAGATAACGCCCGTTTTTACTGGTTAAATCCGGTAGAACGGGCGTTTTTTCTATTTTTTTGTGTATGTTCTATGTAAACTCTGCCTTTCATGGAAGCTCCTATGGGGTTATTTTGTTTGCAGAGATGCACATTTCATGTCATATTAGTATTAAACTCTTTTCGCGGGGCGACGCATTAATAGCGTACCGTCATTGGCGAACTATCCGGAGGGAAGGCATGAAGGAAATGAACGAGCTTAAGAGGAAAGTGCTGGAACTGCTTAAGGAAGACGCGAGAAGATCTACTGCACTCTTAGCAACGCTGCTTGGCGCGGAAGAAGAAGATGTGAAGACTGCGATTGAGCAGTTGGAGAAAGATCATGTCATTGTAAAATATGCCGCCGTTGTAAACTGGGATAAAGTGGACGATGAGAAGGTAACCGCACTGATTGAGGTGCAGATTACGCCTGAACGAGGGCGTGGTTTTGAAGGGATTGCCGAGCGAATCTACCTGTATCCACAGGTCAAATCAGTTTATCTGATGTCTGGTGCTTATGATCTTCTGGTGGAAGTGGAAGGCCGGAATTTACGTGAAGTGGCCAATTTTGTATCTGAGAAGCTGTCTCCAATTGATTCAGTACTTTCAACCAAAACGAATTTTACCCTTAAAAAATACAAACAGGACGGGATCATCTTCGAAGAGCATGAGGAAGACAACCGTCTGATGATCTCTCCATAAAGGAAGTAATCATATGATCACGAATAAATCGCAGCTAACTGGAGAAGACAGCAAATCAATGGATTCTTATTTGGCCCCGTTGGTACAGCAAATTCAACCTTCGGGTATCCGCAAGTTTTTTGATCTGGCTGCAGGCAGTAAGGATATCATCTCTTTGGGAGTTGGAGAGCCTGACTTCAAGACCCCCTGGCATGTCAGAGAGGCTTGTGTCTATTCGCTGGAAAGAGGATTTACAGGGTATACATCCAATGCAGGAATGCCTGAACTGCGGGAAGGGATCGCGAATTACTTGCACAGCCGTTTTGCTGTGGAATATGATCCTGCCAATCAAATTATAGCAACCGTTGGCGGAAGCGAGGCCATCGATTTGGCACTACGTGCGCTGATTTCACCGGGGGATGAAATTCTGATTCCGGAGCCTTGTTATATCTCTTATTCGCCGATCACCGCGATTGGTGGAGGAATACCTGTAGGTATTGAAACGGTTGGTGAGAATAACTTTAAACTTACTGCGGAAAGCTTGGAAGCCAAAATCACTCCGCGCTCCAAGGTTCTGATTTTGTGTTACCCTAGTAACCCTACGGGAAGTGTAATGACCCGAGAAGATTGGGAGCCGATTGCTAAGGTAGTAGAGAAACATGATCTTATAGTGATTTCAGATGAGATTTATGCAGAATTGTCTTATGGCATTAATCACGTCAGCTTTGCCTCTTTACCAGGCATGATAGACCGTACGATTCTGGTTAGCGGCTTCTCCAAAGCTTTTGCAATGACCGGATGGCGGATGGGGTATGCTTGTGGTCACCCGGATCTTATCGCTGCAATGCTTAAGATTCATCAGTATACTGTGATGTGTGCTCCTTCTATGGGACAGGTGGCTGCACTTGAAGCGCTGACCAATGGGATGGAAGAGAAGGACCGGATGGTGGATTCCTATAACCAACGGCGGAGGTTGATCGTCAAGGGCCTACGCGATGCAGGGCTGGAGTGCCATGAGCCGCAGGGCGCCTTCTACGCTTTTCCAAGCGTGCGCAAGACAGGGCTGACTTCTGATCAGTTTGCTCAGCGGCTTTTGCTTGAATACAAGGTTGCAGCTGTGCCTGGAAGTGTCTTTGGATTAGGTGGAGAAGGTTACTTACGCTGTTCTTACGCCACATCAGTATCCCAACTGAACGAAGCAGTAGAACGCATTGGTGCTTTTGTCACAAAGCTTACACGTGAGAGAACGGATTAGTGAAAATTGAACTATAGCCGATCATACAATCCTATGGTATTATTTTACTTTGAGAGTAATTAGCCCCTATAATAGAACTTACAAGGATCCATTTACTCTGGAACTAAGCGTTGCTTTGAAGTTGCTTTATTTAACTTTCATGCTCTTTTGCAGCACGCGCTCAATAATACTTTTGGGAGGGATGATTGTGCTTAGCGCCGATTATTACTTACCTTCCTATGGTGGGAAATGTTTCTCTGGAAATGGGAAAATACCCCCCAAGGGTGATGCTTCTGCTCGCATACTCTCTCTGGAAGATGAAATTAGAATACTCCGCAGCAAGATGGAGCAGCTTTTCCTGCAGGAAAAATCATTCACTTCGGATAATGTGATTGAAATTAGCAGTTTATTGGACCTCAAAATAAATGAGTACATGAAGGGGCGTCCAGCTGGAAAATAGCGCTGCTGAATGCTCTTGAGAGGACCCTAGGGTCCTCTTTTTGTTGTGCACTCTTACTAATGATGGTGTTTTTGTGTATACTCTTAATTTGCTATCTTTATTGCCTTCCTTATAGCAGAAAGCTTAAACTATCAGTATATGTTTTTTAAGAATGGATAGGAGGCTTAAACCATGGCGATTTATACACGTACGGGTGATGCAGGTCAGACCTCAGTGATTGGCGGCCGGGTCGGCAAGGATGATGTCCGCGTCGAGGCCTACGGAACGATCGATGAGCTGAATTGTTTTGTAGGGCAAGCACGAAGCCTGATGGAAATTGATAATTTCGACGATGTCCGCGAGCAATTGCTCGAAATACAGCATGAGCTGTTTGATTGCGGTACGGATTTAGCATTTGTTAGACTTGCTGATGGTGGTCAATATATGGTGACAAGTGAGATGGCTCAGCGGCTGGAAGGCTGGATAGATACTCTACAAGAGGAGAATCCGCCACTTGAGAAATTTATCCTGCCAGGAGGTAGTCAGCTGGCTTCGGTTCTACATGTATGCCGCACGGTTTGCCGTCGTGCAGAACGCCGGGCGGTTACCTTAGGGCGAACTGCGGACATTAACCCAGAAGCGGTGATTTATCTCAATCGATTGTCGGATTATTTTTTTGCTTTGGCTAGAACGGCTAATACACGGTCAGGGATTACTGATGTAGAATACATCCGCAGTAAAAAGGTGTTCCGAGACTAATATGACAAGCTATTATTCACCCATTACTTATATCATACCGCCTGAAGAAGATGACTTCCTGCTGAAGACCATCCTGCACAAACGGATGGATGTCTCACGCAAGCTGCTCTCTCGCCTGAAGCAGACGGAGCAAGGCATTACATTAAACGGTGAACGTGTATACATTAGTGTGCATGTAAAGGCAGGAGATACCGTGCAGATTCGCATGGAAACGGAGACTTCGGATGATATTTTGCCGCAGCCGATTCCATTTGAGATTTTATTTGAAGATGAACATCTGCTAGTGGTTAACAAGGCAGCGGGAATTATAGTTCATCCCACCCATGGACATTACACCGACACGCTTGCCAATGGTGTGGTTTATTATTGGGCACAGAAGAATGAACGCTTCCGTTTCCGGCCTGTTCACCGTCTGGATCAGGAGACCTCCGGTGTGTTAGTGATCGCCAAAAATCCTTACAGCCATCAGCATATTTCCGAGCAGATGATCGCCGGTACTGTGGATAAGCGTTACGCTGCATTTGTTCACGGGGTTCCTGCGGAGTTATCCGGCGATATCGACGGCCCTATCGATCGTGATCCTGAGGAGCCACATCGGCGTATCGTGACACCGGATGGATATCCTTCCCTAACCCGATATGAGGTTAAGCAGGTGTATTCAGCTGGCTCTAGAGTTGAACTAAAGCTGGAGAGTGGGCGTACGCATCAGATTCGGGTCCATATGACCTCAATCGGCTGTCCGCTGATTGGGGACAGCATGTACCGTCATGAGCTGTACAATCTACCAGAATTGACTTCAACTCAAAGCGAGCAATTGGAGACCGTTGCAGCACTCGATGCTTCCATACCGCGTCAGGCGCTGCACGCAGTCCGTCTGACGTTCAAGCACCCGGTGCTTCTGCAAGAAATGATTTTCGAAGCCCCGTTGCCACCTGACATGGCAGCCTTGGAGAAAATATTGGAGCAAGGTCCGACAGTGGATTTGTGATAAAATTATGATTCAGGCGATGGTGTGGCGAAGGGGAAGATTGGAACTGTAGGAGCGATAGCGACCGCCTTTGTCTGCGGATTTTAAACGTGTTTAACGGTAAAATTGAAGAAATCTGTAGACAACAGCGGCCGAAAGTCCAAACATTCCCCATAGTTACGATATTATTAGCCGATTATTAAAGGAGCACAGCATGAGCAAATTAAAAGTATATCAATATCCCAAATGCAGCACCTGCCGCAGCGCAGTGAAATGGTTGCAGGGACAAGGTCATGAGCTGGAGCTTCAGCACATCGCAGAGCAGCCACCTACGGTGGACGAGCTGCGTGAGCTGCTCGCGAACAGCGGCCTTGAGCTGAAGAAGTTTTTTAATACAAGCGGTGAAGTATATAAATCATTAGGTCTGAAGGACAAGCTGCCCCAGCTTACGGAACAGGAGAAGTTAGAGCTGCTCTCAAGGCACGGGATGCTGATCAAACGCCCGATTGTCACCGATGGAGTTAAAGTTACGGTGGGATTCAAAGAAGACCAATATGCCGATACTTGGGCTAATGTTTAATATCAATACAACGATCAAGGGAGAGGTTTATAAGTGAGAACAGATACAACGGGCCGGGTAATGCTTGTAGATGGAATGGCTCTGCTGTTCCGGGCCTTTTATGCGACCTCTTATGGAGGATATATTCGCAAGACAAAGGAAGGTTTACCGACGAATGCGGTATATGGATTTTTGCAGTATTTTTTTGATGCAGTAAGTACGTTTGAGCCTTCTCATGTCGTATGCTGCTGGGATATGGGTAAAGGAACGTTCCGTACCGAGAAATATGATGGATACAAATCCAACCGGATCGAAGCTCCGCTGGAATTAATTCCGCAATTTGATCTAGTAAAAGAAGTAGTGGCTGAGCTAGGTGTGCCAAACATCGGTCTTGCCGGCTATGAAGCAGATGATTGCATTGGTACGCTAGCATCCTGTTACAGCGATAATTCTGAGGTTTACATTCTGACGGGTGACCATGATATGCTGCAGCTTATTGATGAGAATGTTAAGGTCGTCATTATGAAAAAAGGACGCTCCAACTATAAAGTTTATGACCTTGCAGAATTGCTTGAGGATAAAGGTCTAACCCCTAGACAGGTTATTGACCTGAAGGGCTTTATGGGCGATACAAGTGATAATTACCCTGGTGTAAAAGGGATTGGTGAGAAAACCGCGCTGAAGCTGTTAACGGAATACGGTACAGTTGAAGGTGTAATTGAGAATCTTCACTTGCTCCCTAAAGGTGTACGGTCCAAAATTGAAGCCGACCTTGATATGCTGCATCTATCAAGAGAGCTGGCTGAAATCCGTTGTGATGTGCCTGTGGTCTGTGAGCTGGCGGAAGCTTTATGGCAATTACAACGGGAAACAGCCGCGCGTAAATTTCAAGAACTGGAATTTGGCAGCCTGATGCATTTGATCGCTGAGGTGCAGGACGAACGGGGAATTGTACAGATTGAGTTAGGTGATCTGGGTTAAGGAGAGTCTCCCTTCATGCAAAAAAGCATGAAGGGAGTTTTATTATTGTGATAGCGCTTCATCCAACGTATAATAAGGGCTGTTGATTGTTTTATTTTATATTAATTTTTATTTTCAAACTGGATGGCGGATTATTGCTTAATGGAGAAGGGAGATAGTTGCTATGAAGTTATTGGGAGCGATTGAAGCAGGCGGAACGAAGTTTGTATGCGGAATTGGTTATGAGGACGGTACCATTCTGGACCGAGTTAGCTTTCCGACAACAACACCGGAAGAAACGATGGGACTCGTAATTGACTATTTTAATGGGAAGAATGTAGAAGCTTTTGGTATTGGATCGTTTGGACCGATTGATCCCGTGCTGGACAGCCCTACTTATGGTTACATAACAACGACACCAAAACCTCACTGGGGACAATATAATTTGGTAGGTACAATGGCTGAGCAATTTAACGTGCCGATCGGTTTTGATACGGATGTGAATGGTGCAGCGCTTGCGGAAAGTAAATGGGGAGCGGCTAAAGGTCTGGACAGCTGCCTTTATATTACGGTTGGGACAGGCATTGGAGCGGGAGCAGTAGTTGGAGGTCAGATGGTGCATGGATTGTCTCATCCTGAGATGGGGCATATTCTAGTTCGCAGACATCCAGAGGACACGTTTGAGGGCTACTGCCCTTATCATGGCGATTGCCTTGAAGGGTTAGCCGCAGGTCCGGGGATTGGCAAACGCTGGGGACAACCAGCAGGCGAGCTGCCTGTTGACCATCCAGCTTGGGATATGGAAGCTCATTATCTTGCACATGCACTTATGAATTACGTGTTGATTCTGTCTCCCGAAAAAATCGTAATGGGCGGTGGTGTCATGAAGCAAAGCCACTTGTTCCCGCTAATTCGTACCAAGCTGCAGGAGCTGCTGAAGGGTTATGTTCAGCATCCAGCGCTCAATACCGACATCGATAATTATGTTGTGCCACCGCAGCTTGGAGATAATGCAGGACTTGCAGGTGCGATTGGACTGGCAACTTTAGCTTTGGCAAGGAACTAGTATAAAAAGATATTGACTGTTAGGAAATATATGGTATTGTAGGATCTAACAGTATAGCATTTAATGAGGGAGCACCTCTTTCACGTTTATCGTGAGAGTGGTGCTTTTTTGCGTTTTCCGAGTCTGACAGTGTGGGATTCACATCAGCGAATAAGTAGCTCAGACCGGTAGGTATAGTGCTTGCTGAAGACTAGAAAGGCAGGGATGAATATGCAAATTGTATTTATGAATCGCTTATCCAGAATATCTGGGGTGGATCAAGAGGTGTTCGCTCAGCTATGGATTGGAGAGGAAGAAGGAGTGTGGAGTCTGGGCTGGCGTGATTTTTCAGGCGGTGAGGAAACACAGGAGCATTTGTGGTACGCGGGTGGTTCATGGAATGAAATGCTTTGTGTTTACAGGCATGAGCTGGCGGTGAAGATGGGGGATGGCTATCGGCCGTTGATTGATGGCGTATTTCATGAAGAAGACGGCCTTACCGGGCGTAATCAGGAGCAGCTAAGGCTGCAATATTACAGTGAATATAATGGGAACGAAGCTATATATGAGGAGTTATGTGCTTGGCGCCGCAGCCTAGCTTCTAGTGAACGGAAAGCCCCTTACATTCTTGCCAGCAATCGTTTGTTACGTTTGATAAGCACTTTCTTGCCGCATACACCAGAGGAGCTGCTGCAGATCCCTGGTGTAGGGGAAGGAAAGGTAGCCCAATATGGCACGGATTGGTTGGCTATAACCTCTACGGCTGCAAGGGAACATTCCTTTCCTTTGAATTGGGTACACCAAGAAATTGAGGAGGATTCTTTTGTATCCTGGCTCTATAAACAGAAAGAGGTCAAATATAAGAAACAGCTAGAAAGACTGCGATTACGGCGAATTCTGCTGCAAGGGATCGAGAATGGGTTAGGGTTAGAACAGCTTAAGGTGAACAGTGGAGTGAACCGTCGCGAACTGATTGAGACGGTAGAGGAGCTGGAAAGAGAAGGTTATTGCGTGGAGAAACTGATCGAGGTAGAACTGAAAAATGTGCCGCAGAATGAGCAGGAGGCGATATGGAATGCCTATGCAGAGGTAGGAGATCTTTTTCTAAAGCCAGTGCTGCATAAGGTGTATGGGGAGGATTTTTCAGCAGCAGAAGGGCTGGATAGCTATTATGAACGTCTGCGGCTGATCCGCATTCGTTTCCGGCGGGAGCAAGCTCCTAAAGTGGGCATGGCGACCAGTTTCTAGTAGCTTTTTATCATATCAAAAAGACGAAGGCTTCCTTACACCATAGGGTTAAAGGGCCTTCGTCTTGCCTATTCGTCCGTTTATTTTCATAGCCATTCTTTCTTGCGGAATACATACAGCATCCCACAGCCTAACGTCAACATTAGACCTATAACGGCAAAATAACCGTATTTCGTATGCAATTCCGGCATATGATCAAAGTTCATCCCATAGATTCCGGTAATTACGGTCAAAGGCATGAATATCGTTGTAATCGCGGTAAATACTCTCATAATTTCATTGGCGCGGTTGGCGATACTGGATTGGTAGGCCTCACGTAAGTTGCCCATGAGATCGCGGTACGTCTCAAAGGTTTCGGATATTTTAACTGCATTTTCATAAATGTCGCTAAAGTATTTCTGCAGCTGATCATCAATCAGACGGAGGTCTTTTTTATTCAGGGTATTGATAACCTCTTTCTGTGGTCCCAGCATCTTCTTTAACCATAAGATCTCACTTCGCAGACCGATAATCTCACTCAGATGAGATTTCTTGGTATGCATTAGGATATCCTCTTCAAGCTTCTCAATCCGGGCTTCAATTCGGTCACCTACGGAGAAATAATTATCTACGACAAGGTCGATAAGCAGGTAAAGGAATTGGTCGGGTTCGCTAACCTCTTGTTCCCATAACATGGGCTTCAGGACGCGTAGCTCGTGAATCTTTTGTTTCGTTACAGTAATAATATAATGTCTGCCCAAGAATATATTGAGCGCCCGCAGGAAGATTTCCTCATCATCAAAGCGGATGCTGTTTACAACAATAAAGTAATGACTTTCGTATATTTCGATCTTTGGACGTTGATCCTCTTCACTAAGGCAATCCTCAACAGCGAGATCATGCAGGTTGAACAGGGGCTGAAGCAGCTCCAAATCCTCCACATCTGCATCAATCCAATAGAACCCTTCTGTTGGGGGTGTCAATGTTTCATCAATTTCATCAATAGGTGTAAAAACCCCTGCATTCACCAGCCGGATTTTCATCTGATTCCACTCCTTCTATCCCCGGGTCTTCACCAGGGACTGCTAATTAAGCACAGAGAAAAAATCAGCTTGGCCGGCGTTACAATCAATACAAGAGGCCGAATGACGATTCGAGGGCATGAAGAAGAACTGCTCCCGCCGCCGGCAAGCTGATGATTATCCTGTGTGGTTGCTCATTCTGTACACTTAATTGCGAGCTCGGGTCGCCTTCCATTCTTCTTCTCACCTCTTCTTTTCGTTCAGGTATGAAATACTTGTCTAGTATAACAACGGAGTATGCCTCTTTCAAGCAAATTTATTGTTACTTTGAGGCTACTTCAGCATTGTATGGACTTGACGAAAAGGAGGTTCATGATTTAAAGTAAATTTTAAAGAAATTTAATTGAATACAGCTAAATCTTATCAAGAGCAGGTGGAGGGACTAGCCCTATGAAACCCGGCAACCGGCGTGTGAACGCACGGTGCTAATTCTTGCGGAACTTTGCTGACGACTAAACCTCGTCCAAAAGTTTCTGGCAGATGAGAGAGGCGCATATGACTGTAGATATGACCTTTCTCGTTTTCCGAGAAAGGTCTTTTTATTGTTCAGAAAGCCGCGATGTGACAACATAACCTAAATACAGTTAAGGAGTGGAAAGACAATGCCAATTAAAATTCCCGACAGTTTACCAGCAAAAGAAATACTATCCGGTGAAAATATTTTTGTGATGGATGATAGTTTGGCTTTCCATCAGGATATCCGTCCACTAAGGATTGCTATTCTGAATCTCATGCCGACTAAAGAAACGACGGAGACTCAATTGCTGCGTTTAATAGGAAATTCACCGCTACAAGTTGACGTTACCTTGCTGCATCCACGCTCACATACTTCTAAGAATACTTCTGCTGAGCATTTGAGAAGCTTTTACAAAACTTTTGACGAGATCAGCCACCGCCGTTTGGATGGTCTTATTGTTACAGGAGCACCCGTAGAGCAAATGGAGTTTGAGGAAGTATCCTATTGGGAAGAGCTAAAAGAGATTTTTGAATGGAGCAAGGATAATGTGACCTCGACCATGCATATCTGTTGGGCGGCGCAGGCAGGGTTGTATCATCATTTTGGTGTTCGTAAAGTAGCTTTGCCTGAAAAATGTTTTGGAGTATTCTCCCATACGATTAATCAAAATAACATTAAATTGCTGCGCGGCTTTGACGAGGTATTCCATGTACCGCATTCCCGTCATACCGATGTCTCCCGCGAAGATATTGAGAGCAATCCAGATCTGCAGATTCTGGCGGAATCCGAAGAAGCTGGTATGTATCTAGTAGCTACGACCGACGGCAAACAAATATTTGTGACCGGACATTCCGAATACGATCCATTATCCTTGAAATGGGAATATGATCGTGATTTGGAGAGGGGCATGGAGATGGCCTTGCCGAAACACTATTTCCCTAAAGATGATCCAGAACGAACACCTCCTGCAGTGTGGCGTGCACATGCCAACTTATTATTCTCTAATTGGCTCAATTACTATGTATATCAAGAGACACCTTACGATATCGACCCGATTGTTTATTAAGATCAGCGCTACATTACAATTTAGGAGGCATTTATCATGGACGACAAACTTAGGATTGAAAGTAGACTGGCACAAATAGGTTCACAAGAAGATCCGGCTACCGGAGCCATTAATTTTCCTATCTATAATGCTACGGCATTCCGTCACCCGAAGCTTGGGCAGAGCACAGGTTTCGATTATAGCCGTACCAAAAGTCCAACCCGTTCCGTACTAGAGAATGCGGCTGCGGAATTGGAGTCTGGTGATGCAGGTTTTGCCTGTAGTTCTGGGATGGCAGCTATTCAAACCATATTTACCCTGTTTGGGCAAGGCGATCACTTGATCGTTTCGCTGGATCTTTACGGAGGGACCTATCGTTTGTTGGAACGAATTATGTCCAAGTTTGGCATCACTGCTTCCTATGTAGATACGAATGATTTGGATGCGCTTGAGGCTTCACGCCTTCCAAATACGAAGGCGATATTTATTGAAACGCCAACGAATCCTTTGATGATGGTTACGGATATTGCAGCAGTAGCTACTTGGGCCCGTCATCATGGGCTGCTCACAATTGTAGACAATACACTGCTGACTCCATTTTTCCAGCGTCCTCTGGAATTAGGTGCAGACATTGTAGTCCATAGTGCTACCAAATATTTGGGCGGACACAATGATGTACTTGCTGGTCTTATTGTATCTAAAGGGGCTGAATTATCCGCTGAAATAGCGATTCTACATAACTCTATTGGCGCTGTGCTTGGGCCAACAGACAGTTATCAGCTGATGAGAGGCATGAAGACACTGGCCCTGCGTATGGAACGGCACGAGAGTAATGCGCTAGCAATTGCCCGCTATCTACAAGGGCATCCGGCGATTGCGGAAGTGTTCCATCCAGGTCTGCCGGATCATCCGGGATATGAAATCCAGAATCGCCAGTCCTCGGGCAATACCGGAATTTTTTCTTTCAAATTAAAAGATGCCAGATACGTAGAACCTCTGCTTCGTCATATCCGGCTTATTGCCTTCGCGGAGAGCCTCGGCGGGGTTGAATCGCTAATGACCTATCCTGCAGTACAGACGCATGCGGATATTCCTGTGGAAATTCGGAATGCGGTGGGTGTAGATGATCGATTGCTGCGCTTCTCGGTCGGCATTGAACATGCGGAGGATCTAATTGCTGATCTTGGTCAAGCTTTAGAGGCTGCGCGTGCGGAAATCGAAACGAAGTAAAAGTAACGGCAACCCAGATCGGCACCGAATGCTGGGAAATATCGAGGAGCTATCTCACCGTTGATTTAGAGCTGGTGTTGGACGCAGGATGAAATAGAGCTGTCTCATAAGCCGGGAATTGGCTGCTGGGATAGCTCTTCTTTTTGGACTTTTTGCTATTGGACACAGCTGACCTTAGACACAGCATTATTACACATTTGGAATGTTAACGGACTCCACAGCAGCTATTGCGCTAAAAACTAGCCTTCATGAGTCTCTTGTCAAGGAATAGCGTCGCTGGAGTCCAGAACTATGCTCCAAAGGCTAAATAGTAACTAATAACGTCATCTGTGTCCGGCAGCCTCAAGGAATTTTGATTCACCGGGTGCAGGCAGCAATGTAAGGACTCTTTCTGCTGGATGGTATCTTGCTAAGAAAGTAAAAAGTTTTTCAAGCTGTTCAGATTGTGATACGATGAGGAAATGAACTGTTCATTTATTAAAATATAAGGTATAAGTTACATACTGTACTTTATCCTTATGTTACTACGAGAAACGGTTGTTATCTCTAAAGGACGACAACGTTATTTTTCTTGTGATTTTGTGAATCTACCATATCCCTAAGGGTTTAAAAGGAGGATGCGAACGATGAGTGCGATAGATCTTATTTTGGATAAAGCCCTGCGGGGTGACCGTCTCCAATTGGAAGATACCATCCGACTATTCGAGAGCAACGAAATTGAGAAAATGGGTGCTGCTGCAAACACTATTATGGAACGCTGGCATCCGGACCCGTTAGCCACATTTGTAATTGGCCGTAATATTAACTATACGAATGTATGTGATGTGTACTGCCGTTTTTGCGCTTTTTACCGCAGACCAGGCTCGGATGAAGGCTATGTGCTGCCAGATGAAACGATTTATCAAAAAATTGCTGAAACGATTGCTGTTAATGGTACAGAAATTCTTATGCAAGGTGGAACTAATCCTAACCTTCCATTTAGCTACTATACAGATATACTGCGCGGAATTAAGCAACGTTTCCCTGAGATTACAATGCACTCCTTCTCTCCTGCGGAGATTATGAAGATGAAAGAAGTATCAGGATTACCACTGGAACAAGTGGTTCGTGAAATTCATGCTGCGGGTCTGGATTCCTTGCCAGGCGGAGGCGCAGAAATTCTTGATGACCGTACACGCCGCAAAATCAGCCGGCTAAAAGGCTCGTGGCGCGAGTGGATGGATGTAATGCAGACAGCACATAAAGTGGGTATGAATACAACAGCTACAATGGTGATTGGGCTTGGAGAAAGTATGGAAGAACGAGCTTTGCACTTACTACGTGTACGTGAGGCTCAGGATGAGTGTATTGCCAACAAATATGATTCTGAAGGTTTCTTGGCCTTTATCTCATGGACATTCCAGCCGGACAATACCAACCTGAAGCTGGACAGACAAACGCCTGAGGAATATCTGAAGACGGTAGCGATCAGCCGCCTTGTGTTGGATAATATTAAGAACTTCCAATCTTCTTGGGTCACTATGGGGCCAGAGGTCGGCAAGCTCTCCTTGCAATATGGCTGCAACGATTTCGGCAGCACAATGATTGAAGAGAACGTAGTATCTTCTGCGGGTGCGACTTACAAGGTAAACATCGAGTCGATTACTCAGCTGATTCGCGAAGCAGGCAAAGTTCCAGCACAGCGGAATACACGTTATGATATTCTGCGGGTGTTCGATGATCCTAATGCGAAGATTGATAATGATTTTGTAATGCAGAACTAATATATATTAATTATTAATCAACGCTTGATGCTTGTTAATCCTTAAGTGGATTACTGAGCATCAAGCGTTTTTTTGTAAGGTTAGGTTTACGATCATTAGCAAGTCTTATTGCAGAACACATCTGAATCTTCGCTTGTTATATCATCCGCTAGGCGTACGGACCCAGTGGACCTTAATTGCAAATTCAGCGCTTCTTGAGTCGGGGTTCGGACCCCAGCGACGCTATTCCTTGAAAAGAGCCTCATATAGGCTGGTTTTTAGTGCAATAGCGTCTGTGGGGTCCGATAGCATAGGGAAAATCGGAAAATGTGGCATATAAGAGCATCAGTGTCCGATAGAGCAGATGTATACGAACACTATGAACTAATGTTAACTACACAAACTAAGGTTGGTGTGGAGTACGCCTTTTAACGAAGTTTTATATAAATGTGAGCATAAAATTATTTTTTTATTTCTTTTTACCCATTCACATTATTATCCAAAAGTGATATCATAATCATATCAAAAGAATATCTAGTGGGGGTGCTTCTATGAAAGAGAAAACGCTTCGTCCTGTCAGTGGATTTTGGGTTCTCGCCTTAATTGCAGTTTGTTTAGCTGGGGGAATTTATGGTGCGGTTCAAGAGTATGTCGCAGTGCCAGTCATTCTGTTCGTTGTAGCTGGGGTATTATGTACAAGTGTTACGGTTGTGCAGCCCAATAAGTCGGTTGTAGTTACCTTTTTCGGGCAATATGTAGGGACTATCGTGACAAGTGGCTTGTTTGCAGTCATTCCGTTCAGTTTGCGCAAGACGGTTTCCCTCCGCGTACGTAACTTTAACAGTGTCAAGCTGAAGGTTAATGATGTGGAAGGTAATCCGATTGAAATTGCTGCAGTTATCGTATTTAAGGTAATTAACTCTGCAAAAGCGCTTTTTGATGTAGATAAATATATGGCGTTTGTGGAAATTCAAAGTGAAACAGCGCTGCGTCATGTGGCCAGTAAATACCCGTATGATAACTTCAATGAATCGGGCATGTCCCTGCGGGCCAATGCAGATGAGATTGCTAAAGAATTGGCAACCGAGCTGCAAGAACGTTTGTCGATATCTGGTGTAGAGGTCATTGAAGCGCGGCTCACACACTTGGCTTATTCCACAGAGATTGCCAGTACAATGTTGCAACGTCAGCAAGCATCTGCAATTCTGTCCGCTCGTCAAATCATTGTTGAAGGCGCCGTGGGCATGGTCGATATGGCGATTAAACAGCTTAAAGAGAGTGGCGTGGTTGAGCTTGATGAGGAACGCAAAGCGGCGATGATTAATAATCTGATGGTTGCGATCGTGTCGGAGCGCGGAGCGAGTCCGGTCATTAACGCCGGCTCGTTGTACTAAGGCGGTGCATCATGGCGGCCAAGAAAAGCTTTCCACTGCGGATTGATCCGGATTTACATGAGGCGCTGGAACGATGGGCGGGAGAGGAATTTCGCAGCGTAAACGGACATATCGAATACTTGTTGCGTGAGTCTTTGAAACGTGCAGGCCGCTTACCTGAAAAAAAACGGCGAGAGGAATAACCATAGAAGGGCTGTTTCAGCATCCATGTATTGGCTGCAAGAACAGTCCTTATGTGTGTCTTCTGACTGTGTTTCTATCATTTTGGACCCTTTTCTGACTTGACTGTCAGAGAGGACAGATTTATAATTACTCCATAATTCACGTTAACAGCATTGACGAAGATATGAGTTGATTGTTCTGGACCGTTCAGAGAGAGGAAACTTAGGCTGAAATTTCCTCCGGCATCCTGCTTTCGATTTACCCCTTTGTAGCTGCGGTTTTGAACTCCCTGCAATGGGATAGTAAGAGCTGCCGGTTCATGGTCGTTACTCCATGCTTACGAAGGATTCTATCTTCACTCCGCTTGAGGATTCAAGGGAGGCTAGAGAGAATCGAATTTGGGTGGAACCACGGGTGTAATCGCTCGTCCCTTTGCGGGACGGGCGTTTTTTTGTGTGCGTGGATATTATTGTTCCGCAAAGGTTAAAGGGCCCTTAGGCTTAATTATATGAAGGAGGAATTAGCAATGTCAGTAAGTATTAAGCTTCCGGACGGTTCTGTCCGTGAATACGCAGAGGGTAGCAGTATTGATGATGTAGCAGCTTCTATTAGCAGTGGCCTGCGCAAAAATGCAGCAGCGGGGAAATTGAACGGTATCGTTGTAGATTTATCTACTCCCCTTGAAGAGGGCGCACTGGTAGAGATCGTAACTTTGGATTCACCTGAAGGTCTGGAGGTTATGCGTCACAGTACAGCTCACTTGATGGCTCAAGCGGTTAGACGTTTGTTCGGAACAAAAGAAGTTAAGCTTGGTGTAGGTCCGGTCATTGAAGATGGCTTCTACTACGATATGGATCTGGAACATCCTCTAAATCCTGAAGATTTGCTCAAAATCGAAAAGGAAATGGACCGCATAATTTCGGAGAACCTGCCGATCGTGCGCAAAGAAGTTAGCCGCAAGGAAGCCCTTGAAATTTTCGGTGAGCTAGGTGATCCTTACAAGCTGGAATTGATCGAGGCATTGCCTGAAGATAGCGTAATTTCTATCTATGAACAAGGAGAATTCTTCGACCTATGCCGTGGACCCCATGTGCCGTCGACTGCTAAGATCAAAGTCTTTAAATTGATGAATGTAGCCGGTGCTTACTGGCGCGCCGACAGCAAGAATAAGATGCTTCAACGCGTATACGGCACAGCTTGGATTAAAAAAGCTCAGCTTGATGAGCATCTTCGTCTGCTTGAAGAAGCGAAGAAACGCGATCACCGGAAGCTTGGTAAAGAGCTTGAAATCTTTACATTTAATCAATTGGTAGGACAAGGCTTGCCAATCTGGTTGCCTAAGGGTGCTAAATTGCGCAGTATTCTGGAGCGTTATATCGTAGATCTGGAAGCAAGTCTTGGCTATCAGCATGTATACACACCAGTTCTGGGTAATGTTGAACTGTACAAAACTTCAGGACACTGGGAGCACTATCAAGAGGACATGTTCCCTAAGATGACTATCGACAATGAAGAATTTGTTCTTCGTCCAATGAACTGCCCGCATCACATGATGATTTATAAGAGCTCGATGCACAGCTACCGTGATCTGCCGATCCGTATTGCTGAGCTTGGTATCCAGCACCGTTATGAAATGTCAGGCGCATTGACTGGCTTACACCGTGTGCGCTCGATGACTCTTAATGACTCCCATATTTTCTGCCGTCTGGACCAAATTAAAGGCGAGTTCATTCGTGTAATCGAATTGATTAAACAGGTATACAGTGACTTTGGTATTAATGACTACCGTTTCCGGTTGTCCTATCGTGATCCTAAGGATACTGAGAAATATTATGCGAATGACGAAATGTGGGAAACTGCACAGCGGATGTTGCGTGAGGTTGTAGAGGAAGCTGGACTGCCGTTCTACGAAGCAGAAGGCGAAGCTGCATTCTATGGTCCTAAACTTGATGTGCAAATTAAGACTGTATTAGGTAAAGAAGAGACTCTGTCTACTGTACAAATCGACTTCTTGCTGCCTGAACGTTTTGAACTGGAATATATCGGCGATGATGGTCAAAAACACCGTCCAGTCGTTTTACACCGCGGAATCTTGGGTACAATGGAACGTTTCGTTGCCTTCCTGTTAGAGAACTTTGCGGGCTCGCTGCCGCTTTGGTTATCTCCACAGCAGGTTAAAGTAATTCCTGTATCGACAGCGTTCGACGATTATGCCAAGGAAGTTACAGACAAGCTGCGTCGCCGTGGTATCTCTGCTGAAGCAGATCTCCGCAATGAGAAGCTGGGTTATAAGATTCGCGAAGCTCAGCTTGAGAAACTGCCATACATGTTCGTAGTTGGCGAGAATGAGATAAACGCTCAGACGGTTTCCATCCGTAAACGCGGGGAAGGCGACATTGGAGCTAAGCCGCTTCAAGAAGTGATTGAGCTCTTGTCTCAGGAAATTGCTGATCGTGTGATCTCCTAGTTTCTTGTAATTATCAACACCAAAATTACGTCTAAATAAGACCTCTGTTATATGCCAATGAGGATCAACTTCTGATCTTCATGTATAAAATTTTGTGAATCGGGAAACCTTCGCTAATAAGGGGGAGGTTTTTCACATGAACAAAATGGGCATATTTCAGAGGTTTTGGTGTCTTTTTGTCACCATCGTTTTGCTATTGACCGCTGCTGGAATCATTCCAGAATCTAAGCAACAGGCAGTAGGGGCCATTGGGACAGGAGACACTTTACAGCACACGGGTATTAACAAAACGCTATCGAACGAGTTGCAATATACCAAGGCTAATTCTGTGTTTATGAGAACTACAGATGATAAGGTCATTCTTGCGACTGGCCGTGCCACACTTATGTCAAACGAGGCGCATTCCGTCGCACCTGTAATACCTGCAACAACAAAAAATAAACCAGCAGCGACGAAGGCACCGCAGAGCACCAAAGCTCCAACCACTAAAACAAACGGTGGCAGCGGATCTTCCAAACAGTTACCAAATTCTATTCCTGTAGCCGCACCTGCGGAAGACCAGATCATTACTTCAATGAAAGTGATGGCGACTGGATATACTGCGGGTTATGAATCTACAGGTAAAACATCTAAGCATCCCGAATATGGAATTACCTATTCAGGGGTAAAAGTGCGCAGAGACAAAAATACAGTCTCAACCATTGCTGCGGACCCTAAGGTTTTGCCGCTGGGGAGTATTCTTTATATACCGGGCTATGGATATGCCATAGTTGCTGATACAGGCTCGGCTATTAAAGGGCGGAAGATTGATCTGTATTTTGCTACTACGAAACAGGTGTATAAGGAATGGGGCAAAAAATCAGTTGTAGTTCAACTCATTAAGCGTGGTAACGGGACTTGTACGGAAGTCATGCTGAAGAAGCTGAGCCAAGCGATTGAGACTTACAAAGCAGTACCGCAATCCATGCTCGAAGAATCCATTTAAAGGGATTGAACTTATTTTCACTTGGTCATGCATAATAGTGACATCACCTTGCCATAATACGGACTGGGGCAAAGCAATTGCCTCTTCCGAGATGTTCTCTTAGTAAGCATATTCTATGCTGCATAAGAGAAAAGGAGGTGAATTCCGTGGCCAATAACAAGAAATCTAAAGTACAAGAAAATTACAAAACACCAAATGAAAAATACAATGCTGAGTTTGCTGTTGAGAATGACGGCGCTACTAAGCAAAGTGGAAATACTTCTAAACCAGCTCAGAAACCGCAACAATAATGCGCTGACTGAAGCAGAAGACTGCTGAAAAAAAGAGACTGTCCAATTCAGTTAATTACTGAGGGACAGTCTCTTTTCATATATAATGAAGTAAATAGAATTTTATCCCATTCATCTCAGTCTAGAGACTGAGGGGAAGTTCCTTCTCTCGCCGCTGTTTCTCAGTACTTCATTCCTGTAGACTAAGGCTATAAGATTGAAGAAGAGAGCGTTCCACTACTTTAAAGGGGAAATGAATGATGAAAAGAAGGTTCACCAGCCAGGTTTTAGGCGGCCTGATCCTGATAGGGATTGGAGCTATGTTTCTACTGAGACAATTAGGTTACACTGATTTCAGCTTAGGTTACCTGATTTCGAATTATTGGCCGGTAATTTTGATCCTAATGGGAATGAACCGGCTTTTAGGTACAGGGGATGGACAATCCAAAGGTTCTTCACCTATCGGCGGCTTTTTCTTTCTGGCGATCGGAGTGTTTTTCCTTGGACGGAATTTAGATTGGTTCGATATTTCGGCCGGGGATTTTTTCAAAATGTTCATTCCAGTTATGTTGATTGGCGGCGGACTTTATGTGATTTTTAAACCACGCGGTTCAGTACCACCTGTGCCACCAGCTCCACCGTCACCACCAGATCACTTTCCTTCAGGAAAAAGCTCACTAGATGTGGAGCCGCCCAAACCACTGGATTCCACACTTGATGAACAATTTGAGCAAAAATTCGGCAAGGCTTCTGGTCAACGCGACTGGAAGGACTATCTTCAAAAAGATGAAGAAGACGATGAGGACGAAACAGGATCTTATAAGTCCAGCGCTGAAGCACGTTGGCAAGAGAAGCAGGAACGACACGAGCGCAGACGTCAGGAACGTCATGAGCGTCATGCACATAGACATGGTAAATGGCATGAGGAATTCCATGAATCAAATAATCAAAAGGAATCGACCAATCGTTCTGCTTTTATCGGAGATGTCCACATGGGGCGCGAGCATTTCCAACTGAAGAACACGAATATCTCGCAGTTTATCGGCGATACCGTACTGGATCTGACGAATGCACAGATTGCTTATGGCGAAACGAGGATTAATATTTCCGCTTTTATAGGCGACATTAAAGTGTACATTCCGAATGATATGGATCTTGGCATCTCGGTGAACAGCAGTTCTTTTATCGGGGATATGGAAGTTCTGGATCAGTCTCGCAGTGGTTTTATGAGCAGTGTACAGTGCAAGACTCCTTATTATAAAGAAGCAGGCAAAAAAGTCCGTATAAATGTAAGTGCATTTATAGGTGACATTAAAGTTAAAACGGTGGGTTAGATGGGGACAATCTTCAGTAATACCAAATGGTTGCTGTTGTTTTACTTTTTGCTCACTGGAGCGGTAAGTGCAGGATTGATGTATGCAGGCACTTGCCTTGGTTATATCGAAGTGAAGGATTATCGGATGTGGCTGTACTTATGTCTCGGGATTGTGTTGTTCACCGTAGTTATCGGCTATATGGCAGGCCAGCGGATTCAGCGCCGGATTGATCATCTGGATCTGAATATGCTGCAGGTAGCCAAAGGAAATCTGTCCGTGCGGATGCCAGAAAGTGACGATCAGTCTTTTGCCCGAGTGTATCACGAGTTTAATGTCATGATGGATACGGTCGAGAATAAGATGCAACTGCTACAGCGATTGGGTGAACAAGAGGTTATTGAGAAGGAACAGGCAGCGGAGAGTGCGGTGTTGGAGGAAAGAAGGCGTATGGCCCGGGATCTGCATGATACGGTGAGCCAACAGCTTTTTGCCATCCATATGTCGGCTTCTTCGCTGCCTAAAGTGCTGAAGGTCAATGAAGCTCAAGGTCAAATGGTCATGGACCAGTTGATTACAATGTCTCAGATGGCACAAAAACAAATGAGAGCATTAATTGCACAACTGCGTCCGGTGGAGCTGGAAGGTCGAAATCTGTTCGAGGCGCTGGAAAAATGGTTTCCCGATTATTGCCGCCAGAATGGCTTGAAAGGAATGAAGGAGCTCGAACTTCAGGGCGAGTTATCGGAAGCAATCGAACATCAGCTGTTCCTAATTATTCAAGAGGCGATGGCGAACATCGTGAAGCATGCCGGGGCTAGACTGGTGAGTCTATCGCTGCGTGAAGGATCAAGACAAGTTGTGTTGAGTATTAGTGATGACGGTCAAGGTTTTGAACATGTGCAGCAAAAACAAGGCTCCTACGGTCTCACCACCATGCGCGAACGGGCGGAGAAACTGGGTGGGCAAGTGGAGATTATTAGCCGCAAGGGTGCGGGAACGACGATCCGTGTACATATTCCTAAGTTTGTTCAAGGGAACCCAGAATTAGAGCAGAATAGATCGTTAGGAACAGATACACAGGACGAGGAGGAGTAGAGCATGAGTGTCATAAAAGTGTTGCTCGTAGATGATCATGATATGGTACGGATGGGCCTCAAAACTTATCTAATGCTGGAGCCTACATTCGAGGTCATCGGTGAGGCGGCGAATGGACAAGAGGCGCTGGAGATGCTGCGTGCGGGTGGACATGAAGGTCTGCCTGACCTCGTGCTGATGGATTTGATGATGCCAGTGATGAATGGTGCCGAGACCACAAGAGCAGTGCTGGCTGAATTTCCTGGCCTCAAAATCGTGATCCTCACCAGCTTCCTGGAGGATGATCTTGTTGTAGATGCTATAGAGGCTGGTGCAGTCAGCTACGTGCTCAAAACAGTGTCGGCAGAAGAGTTAATCTACGCATTGCAAGGGGCTTACCGCGGCATGCCAGTCATGACGGGTGATGTGTCACAGGCGCTGACCCGTGGTATTCGCCAGCGCACCGTGCAAGGTGATTCCTCCGGTTTAACAGAGCGTGAGAAGGAAGTCCTGCTGCTTATAGCTGAGGGCAAGACCAATAAGGATATCGGTGAGGAGCTGCATATCAGCATCAAGACAGTGAAGACGCATGTCAGCAATCTTTTGATGAAATGCGAGCTTGATGACCGTACCCAGTTGGCTATTTACGCTCATCGGAAGGGCTGGGCTCAGGGGTAGGACTTGTAGACTAAGGTGCATTACTATTTGAAATGGTTTTAGAAGCTCGGGCCGCGATGTTTTTCGCGCCCGAGCTTCTTTTTTTACTTTCCTGCCTAATCTCCTCCCATTTGCCTATATCTTTTATCTGCGCTTAAATTGTTTTTAATGTGACCTTAAGGTTTAAAGTACAAAATAAGAACATGAAAACAAATTAATCCTTGTCACGGCGACAGGAAGCAGGAGGAAAGATAAACATGGACGATAACAAAAACAACTTCAATCGCGACAATGGACCAGCACCAGATCGGGAATGGGACAATAATAACAATAGCAGCAATAATAATAATAATTCATCTGAAGCAGGATCATCATCATACTACTATTCTTACGGACCTTTTAAATCTTTGAACAAAGACGAGAATAACACTGACGGTGGCGCACAGCACTACAATCGGATGGAGCCAGAACGTGTCGAGGTTACACCTCCACAGCCTGTAAAGCCATTACCTTATAACACATCGCTTCGCACCACTGGCTATGATGGCAATGGTGGTGGCCGCGGAGGAAATGGCGGTGGCGGTTCTGAAGGTGGCGGCGGCTGGCAATATAATAAAAAACCAAAAAGCTCGTTAAAAACAGTGCTGGTATCATTCCTAGCCGGTATGGTCGTTCTCTCGGGCTCAATGTATATGGCAGACAGAGGTAACTGGTTTACGGGAGATACAGCTACAACGGTTGCTAGCTCCGGAACGAATGGAACGGCGAAGACAACGGGCGAGAGTGCAGGTGTTGCGCCTTCTACTTCTACTACATCCTTGGTGACTGGATCTCGTGATGTGACAGGTGTTGTTGATGCGGTGGGACCAGCAGTTGTTAAGATTGAGACACTAGTTAAATCTAATTCGCGTAATGGAAGCTCATCCAGCCCGAATCTGAGTGATCCCTTCTCACAATTTTTCTTCGGGGATCAATACAGTGGAAATGGTTCTTCCCAAAATGAACAGGATTCCAAATCAGGATCGGATTCTTCATCACAGCTTATCCCTTATGGAATTGGAACAGGCTTCATTTATGAGAAATCCGGCTATATTTTGACCAACCAGCACGTAATTGACAATGCCGATGTAATCCAAGTCACCGTGGATGGCGTAACCAAGCCTTATGAAGCGAAGCTGCTAGGTTCTAGCAAAGATCTGGATTTGGCTGTGCTTAAAATTGAAGGAGATAGTGATTTCCCTACAGTAGCACTGGGAGATTCGGATAGCATAAAGGTAGGTTCAGAAGTGGTTGCTATCGGTAACCCGCAAGGCTTCGACCATACTGTAACTTCCGGTGTTCTTAGTGCAAAAGGACGCAGTATTGATATTAACGAAGAAGATGGCAGTGGAACACGTAATTACAAAAACCTGCTGCAAACCGACGCTTCTATCAACCCGGGTAACTCAGGTGGGCCGTTGCTCAACATGAATGGGCAGGTAATTGGGATGAACGTAGCCGTCAGCACGGATTCTCAAGGTATTGGTTTCGCAATCGCTGTGAATACGATTAAAGAAGTCGTAGATAAACTGGAAGCCAACCAAGCCATTCCGAAAGAGCCAGTACCTTTCATTGGTGCAACTCTTATGACGATTACAGATGAGGTTGCTAAGCAAATGGGTACGGATATTAAAGAAGGTTCTGTGGTTGCAGATATCATCTATAAATCCCCAGCGTATACCGCTGACCTGCGCCCTTACGATATCATTACCGGTGCGAATGGAACGAAGTATGCAACCAACCAAGATCTGATTACTTTCATTCAAACGTTAAAAGTTGGTGACAAAGTAACATTAAATGTTGTGCGCGACGGTAAAACCATGGATCTCTCAGTTACCATCGGTAACAAAAATGATTTTGATACAACGACTACACAACAAAGTCAGCAGCAATAATACCGGACGGTAAGTCACACGGAAGGGGCGACCCTTCCGTTTTTGTCTAATTGTGATGTAAACTGCTACAATATATAAAAAGAACTGAACAATGGGGGCTGCTTGATGCGACCGAATATTCTAATTATTGATGATGACGAAAAGATTATTTCTATGCTGCGTAGAGGTTTAGCTTTTGAAGGTTACGATGTGAAAACAGCGGTGAATGGAGCGGATGGATTACGGGCAATCTTGAGCAGTGATCCGGATGTGGTAATTTTGGATGTAATGATGCCTCAGGTGGATGGCTTTGAAGTATGTCGCCGCTTGCGGGAAGGGGGCAGTAATGTTCCTGTTCTCATGCTTACCGCGAAGGATGAAATTGAGCACCGTGTAAAAGGGCTTGATCTGGGTGCGGACGATTATCTGGTTAAACCTTTCGCGCTGGAAGAACTGCTTGCACGTGTACGTGCGCTGCTTCGGCGTAAGAGTGAGCAAAACGAAGGTGGAGAGCAAGCGGTTTCTTATGAAGATATTACGCTGGATGTGGATTCACGTGAGGTTACCCGCGCCGGTAAAAGACTGGAGCTAACAGCAAAGGAATTTGAGCTGCTTCATCTTTTTATGCAAAATCCGAAACGTGTGCTTTCACGGGATCTGATCATGGATAAAATATGGGGTTATGATTATAGCGGTGAATCTAATGTGCTTGAGGTATACATAGCTATGCTACGTCAAAAGACGGAGGAGCATGGCGGTAAACGCCTCATTCAAACGATCCGGGGTGCCGGTTACATTCTAAGAGGTGACAACTAACATGTCTATAAGATTGCGGCTGACTGCTTGGTATTCAGGGATTTTGGCCGTTATGCTGCTGGCCTTATCAGCCGCAATTTACGGTTTTGTTTATTTTAATACTTATGGGGACTTGAAGGATCGTATACAAAAACAGGGTGAGCAGCTTGTAACCAATCTCAATCCTAACTGGGCGTATGACGGTTCATTGCAAAGTGTGAGCATAAACCCCTTCTTCGGCAACAAACTGGAAGAAGCTAATATTCTGGTGCAAACCTATATCTATAATAATGAGAACCTGCAAAAGTCAGAGAACTTGCATTATCTAGATATCCAATTCGATGTTCCGAAACTGGAAGATATTGATAAAGCTCACGGGTTCAAACAGACTACGCTTGGCGGATATCATTTGATGGTTTATCAGATACCGATATATGACTTGAATAAGAGTCCTGTGGCCCTTCTGCAGGTGGCAACACCGTCAAATTCGGAAGACAAGCTCTTGGAGCGTTTAAAAAATATACTACTCGTAGGTTCTTTTGCTACCCTGATCGCGGCATTTACCTTCGGTTTGTTCCTTGCGCGCAAATCCATGAGTCCAATCGGCAAAGTAATTGAAGCTGCGAATGGGATTCAGACGGGGAATGATTTAAGCTCGCGGATTGAATACGATGGGCCGCCAGACGAGATAGGAAGACTTATTGAGACCGTTAACAGTATGCTTGGGCGTATGGAAGGGTTCTACACAGAGCTGGAGGATTCGTATGCGGCTCAGCGCCGTTTCGTTTCAGATGCTTCACACGAGCTTCGGACACCGCTCACTACGATCCGCGGAAATATTGATCTGCTGCAAAAGGTTTGGGAGATGGAACCCGGAGAAGGGAAGATGAGTGAAGCTGAGATTCGCCAGCTATCGCTTGAATCGGTGCAGGATATCGCAGACGAGTCTAAGCGTATGAGCCGCTTGGTAGCGGATATGCTCTCGCTCGCGCGTGCGGATACTGGACGTACTTTTGATATAGAGCCCGTGGCACTGGAACCGATGATGAATGAGATTGCGCGCCGCGCCTCTTTCCTGCCCCGTCAAGCCGAGTGGGTTACAGGTGATATGTCAGTCTTAAATGGCAAATATATAGTTGGGAATAAAGATTATCTACAGCAAATGCTCTTTATTTTTATTGATAATGCCTTTAAGTACACGCCTTCAGGCATCGTGAGTTTGGATACCCTCTTCTATCAGAATCAGATTGGCATTCGGATCACTGATACAGGGATTGGTATGGATAAAGATGAGGTTCCATATATCTTTGACCGTTTCTATCGTGCAGATGAATCGCGTGGAATTACGGAAGGGATTGGGCTTGGCTTATCCATTGCTAAGTGGATTATTGACGAGCATGGTGGGTCTGTGGAGGTTGTTACACGCCAAGGTGAGGGTACCACTTTTGTCATCTGGTTGCCGCTTCTCTTTGCTCCGCCGCTGGAATAGGGTATAATTTAGAAGTGTCCTATTACAGATGTCAATGAAAGCAGAAAGCTGGTGAACTCATGGAAGTCATTAAAATCTCTCCCCGGGGATATTGTTACGGAGTTGTCGATGCAATGGTTATGGCACGGCAGGCTGCGCAAAATCTCGATCTTCCCCGGCCGATTTATATACTGGGTATGATTGTTCATAACAGTCATGTCACGAATTCGTTCGAAGATGATGGCATTATTACTTTGGACGGACATAATCGTCTGGATATTCTGGATAAAGTGGATAGTGGGACCGTCATATTCACTGCACACGGGGTTTCTCCTGAGGTACGCAAGATGGCTAGAGACAAGGGTCTAACTACGGTCGACGCTACCTGTCCTGATGTCACGAAGACCCATGATCTTATTCAGGAAAAAGTAGATGACGGTTATGAGGTCATTTATATCGGCAAAAAAGGCCATCCGGAACCGGAGGGTGCTGTGGGTATTGCCCCTGAGCATGTGCATCTGATTGAAAAAGAAGATGAGATTGCTACGTTATCCATCTCTTCTTCACGTATTGTCATTACGAATCAGACTACTATGAGCCAGTGGGATATTAAACACATCATGAAAAAGCTTCTAGAGACCTTCCCAGGTGCTGAAGTGCATAATGAGATATGTATGGCTACCCAGGTACGTCAAGAGGCTGTGGCGGAACAAGCGGGGCAATGTGATCTGGTGATTGTTGTCGGTGATCCGCGAAGCAACAACTCCAATCGTCTGGCACAGGTGTCGGAAGAAATCGCTGGGGTTCCTGCCCATCGTATTTCTGATGTGTCTGAACTCCAAACAGAATGGCTAGAGGGTGTAAATATCGTCGGGGTCACTTCTGGCGCGTCCACACCTACACCTATCACCAAAGAAGTGATTAACTACTTAGATCAGTATGATTCGGCTAATCCGGAGACGTGGGAGATCAAACGTACAGTGAATATGGCGAAGCTGCTGCCACCGGTTAAGAATAAGAGTGCAAGTACTACTTAATGTATTGGGCTAGGCTCGAACTTATATATTATGAACGCTGCAACAAGAGCGCTTAACTTCGTCAGTCGAGGTTAAGTGCTCTTTTTTATCGAAAGAACGCTTCCGGCATAGGAATTAGAATATAGATTGACTATAATCGTTTTTTGAGGTAAAATTGCTTTAGTGATTAAAAGCATAAAAGCTTAAAAGCGAACACGCGTCGTAGCGCGATAGTATTTAACGGAATTATTATAAATTTTAAATGTAGAGAGGGAGTTATAAATATGATCGTCATTACATCAAATCAAACACCGGAAGAACAGGTTAAAGATATAATTGCCGTAATCGAAAAAGAAGGTTTGCAGGTGCATCTCTCCAGAGGAGCAGATCACACGGTGATAGGTTTAGTGGGAGGCGTCACTCCTAAGCTCGCCGAGCATTTGCGGCAAATGAAGGGTGTAGAGAACGTCGTGAAGATCTCCAAATCCTACAAGCTGGCCAGCCGGGATTTCCATCCTGAGGATACGATTATTGATATCAAGGGTGTGAAGATTGGTGGAGAAAACCTGGTAATCATGGGCGGACCTTGCGCCGTTGAGTCTCCAGAGCAGATTGATGAGATCGCCCGGCTTGTTAAAGCTTCTGGTGCTCAGGTACTTCGTGGAGGCGCATTTAAGCCCCGTACAGGACCGTACAGCTTCCAAGGCGTAGGTGTGGAAGGTTTGACTATGATGGCTGAAGCAGGAAAGCGTCATGGGCTGTTGACCATTACAGAGGTTATGACACCAGAGTATGTTGATATCTGTGCGGAACATGCGGATATTCTGCAGGTGGGTACACGGAATATGCAAAACTTTGATTTGCTGCGCAAGCTGGGGACCTGTGGCAGACCTGTTCTTCTAAAACGTGGCTTCAGTGCGACCTATGACGAGTTGCTCAATGCAGCGGAGTACATTTTGGCAGGCGGTAATAAGGATGTGATGCTCTGTGAGCGCGGGATTCGCACATTTGAGACCTACACTCGTAATACGCTGGATCTATCGGCTATTCCTGTGCTACAAAGCTTAAGCCATCTTCCAGTAATCTCTGATCCAAGTCACGGAACCGGTCGTCGTGAGTTAGTTGAGCCTATGGCCAAAGCTTCTGTTGCTGCTGGCGCAAATGGTCTAATTATTGAAATGCACACAGATCCGGACAATTCCATGACAGGTGATGGTGTTCAATCGTTATTCCCTGATCAGTTTGATAACCTGCTTAAGGATCTGGAAAAGCTGGCTCCAATTGTTGGACGTAAGTTTTCAACTTCGCCAGAAACGGTTTCGGTCCTATAAAATTTAATCTAATAGCTTCCTCGGAAGCCCTCTTAACCCGCGACCTAGTGGGAAAAGAGGGTTTTTTTGGAGTTGGATAAAATAAATGTGACATGGAAATATGCGAAAATAACAGATTTCACGAAAGCGTTAGAATATCTTACATTGCTGAAAGAAATACCTGACATAAGCATTGACGATGTTAGGTATGAGATTTATAATTACGACAGCAAAAAAAATTAAAACAAGAACATTTGCATACTGTGAGCGGCCTAATGTTCGGAACTTGGGGGAGGAAAAATTCATGTCGGTTGAAAAAGTGTTGCAAACAATTAAAGAGAACAATATCGAGTGGGTAGATTTTCGATTCGTAGATTTAGGTGGTCGTGCCCACCACATCTCTCTGCCAGCTTCTGAAGTGGAAGATGAAACTTTTGTAAATGGGGTAGCATTCGACGGTTCTTCCATCAAAGGTTTCCGTGGTATTGAAGAATCAGACATGGTTATGATGCCTGATCCGAATAGTGTATTCATAGATCCGTTTACAGCTCATCCAACGCTGAACGTGATGTGCGACATTTTCACTCCTGATGGCGAACGTTATGAGCGCGATCCTCGCGGTATTGCTGTGAAAGCAGAAGAATTCCTGCAAAAAAGCGGAGTAGGTACATCTGCATTCTTCGCGCCGGAATCAGAATTCTTTATCTTTGACGATGTTCGTTACGAAAGTGGCATGAACAGATCCTCATTCTTCGTAGATTCTGAAGAAGCGGCTTGGAATACGGGTCGTAAAGAAGAGGGCGGCAACTTGGCATTTAAAGTTGGCGTTAAAGGTGGATATGTTCCTGTAGCACCAGTTGACTCCCAACAGGATATCCGCAGTGAAATGTGCCGTCTGCTCGCTGAAGTTGGACTACGCATTGAACGTCATCACCATGAAGTAGCCACTGCAGGTCAAGCGGAAATTAACTTCCGTTTTGATACCTTGAAGAAAACTGCTGATAATCTCATGACTTATAAATATATTGTACAAAACACTGCACGTCAGTATGGCAAGGTAGCAACCTTCATGCCAAAACCGCTGTTCGGTGATAACGGTAGCGGAATGCACGTGCATCAATCCATCTTTGACGGAGACACTCCTTTGTTCTACGAAAAAGGCGCTTATGCTAACCTGAGCGAAATGGCTCTTCATTATATCGGTGGTATTTTGTACCATGCACCAGCATTGATCGCTTTGACTAACCCAAGCACCAACTCCTTTAAACGTCTGGTTCCTGGCTACGAAGCACCGGTTAACTTGGTTTACTCCAAAGGAAATCGTTCTGCAGCAGTTCGTATCCCGGTAGCAGCTGTGACACCAAAAGGCTGTCGTATCGAATTCCGCACACCGGATTCCACAGCTAACCCTTACTTGGCATTCTCCGCAATGCTGATGGCAGGTCTGGACGGAATCAAGAACAAGATTAACCCGCAAGAACTGGGTTATGGTCCTCTGGATAAGAACATCTATGAATTGTCTGATGCAGATAAAGAAAAAATCCGCAGCGTACCAGGCAGCCTGAGTGAAGCGCTTGATTCTTTGGAAGCTGATTACGAGTTCCTAACAGAAGGCGACGTATTTACTAAGGACTTCATCGATAACTATATTGCTCTGAAACGTTCTGAAGCACAAGAGGTTGCCATTCGTGTTCATCCACATGAATACGCCTTGTACTTCGATCTATAAGATTCCTGCTATTATAATCTTTATAATAAAAGAAGCTGTCTCAAAAGTAGTGAATTCTACTTGAGGCAGCTTCTTTTTTATGAATCAGGAAAAGTAATGGGTTTTACTGTGCCCTATGACTATATGCTAAGAAAGACTACACTAGCCCCCGTTCAGGAGCGCCGCAGGACTCTCTAATGATAAGCTCGGGCTCCACGCTGAAAGAACTCGTGCCGGATTGGTTGTTTATTAGATCATATAGCATTAGCGCTGCTAGGCGGCCGATCTTATCTTTATTTTGGCGGATGGTAGTCAATAGGGGTGTTGTATAATTGCAGGCCTCGATATCATCACAGCCAATAATTGCGACAGTTTCAGGAACGGCGATAGAAGCCTCTTTAAGAGCACGCATCGCCCCTATAGCAAGCTGATCGGACGCCGCGAAGATCGCTCTAGGTAAATTTCCATTCTCAATCATTCTACGCATCGTCTCATACCCGCTGGCCTCAAAGAAGTTACTTCCGTTTAAGAACCAATTCTCGTTAATAGGCAGTCCTAAATCTTCAAGAGCTTTGCGATAACCACTTTCGCGCATATTGGAGATGTCTGAATCTGAGGAACTGCCGATGTAGCCAAGCTCTCGATAGCCCAGTAAGTAAAAGTGTTCCACCACTTTGGAGGACATTTTGAAATTATCCGACATGATAAAACCAGAGTTGTCACCGGTCAGCTTTAAATCTACGCCGATACACGGAATTGTACTGTTGTCTAATTCGCTGATAGAGGTTTCTAGCTCCTGTCCGGATAGAAGCACACACCCATCTACATTAAAATGCTGGCAACGGGCAAGATAATCGTTAGTATCGCCACTTTGGAATTTTTCATTGGAAAAAAAGATAAGGTCGTAACCTAGTAGTCCCATTTGTTTTTTGAATGAATTTAGCACCTCGATGAAAAAAGGGTGGGTAAAGTCGACATTCAGCATTCCGGCAAAAATCACTCCGATTAGATTGGATGATTTCGTAGCCAATGTTTTAGCTGAATTGGAGGGGGTATATCCAGTTTCTTTTATAATTTGTTGAACCCTTGTCTTGGTATCTTCCGAAATATCACTGTAGTTATTAATGATTTTGGATACTGTCGAAACAGAAACTCCAGCAATTTTCGCTATATCTTTGATGCTGTAGGCCAAATTAAGTCCCCCTTATAGTGAAAAATGTTCCGTAATATATGTTTAAAATCTACTCAAGGCTATTTTTTATGACTTGAATTTATGATTTACGAAATAGTTTCGTTACTTATTTTATAGTTCAATAAGATTATAGTCAATGGAATGTTTACTCTTAAACTAGGATTATGCTTGGTTTTAAAGGTTTTTTTGAATATTTGGTTCAAAAAACGTTCAAAAACGAACAAAGAAAAAAGACTTTACAAAGACAAATAACGATGTAATAATAAAAACACCGAAACCGCTTTCTGTGATATCGTCCTTACTGTTTCGTGATTTTCAGAAATTAGCATGTGGTTTCGTTAAAAGGGTCATAACAAATTATCTGGGGGGTAACAAAATGGTAAAGAAGCTTTCTGCGGTATTGTTGAGCTCAGCGCTAGTGCTCTCATTAGCAGCATGTGGAAACAGCAATAACAACGCGAATGGTGAGGCTACTCCGGGCAGCGGAACAAACAAGCCTGCATCTGGTGATAAGAAAGTGATTAAGATCTTACACTGGAAACAAGAGAATATTAACAAGGTCATTACAGAAATTAATAAAAAGTTTGAAGAAAAATATCCGGAATACAAAGTGGAGTACACAACCACGGGTCCTGATGATGAATTCAAACAAGCACAAAGAGCAAGAATTACAGCTGGTGACGTAGATGTTCTTGCCGATCTATCCGGTATGAGATTGTCCCCGAAAGATTGGACACCAGGTGCGAAAGTGCCAGACTGGCAACAATGGATTGATTCCGGACTGATTGCTGATCTGAGCAACGAAGCTTTCGTTAAAAACTACAATGCGAATGATATTGCTAAAGCCGGCACTTATAAAGATAAAGTGTATGCAATCCCAACCGGTAAAGTAGCAATGTCAGGATTCTTCTATAATAAAGAAATTTTTGAACAAAACGGTCTGACTGTACCTACAACTTGGACAGAGTTCATTAGTGTTCTAGATACATTGAAAGCCAAGAGTATTGTTCCAATCGTAGTGGCTGGTAAAGACGTATGGCCATTGAAACTGCCAGTGTTCGGTTTGCAAGCTAAGATTTTGGGTGGCGGCAACCAACAACAATGGATTGAGGGCGTTTGGAAGGGAACTTCGGCATTTAACGATGCTGAGGCTGTAGAAGTATTGGAGAAAATGAAGACGCTTCAAGATAACTACATCATCGACGGTTTCTTGGGTATCGACTATGCAACAGCACCTTCGTTTTTCGCAACAGGAAAAGCAGCTATGATTGCTGACGGAACTTGGGATGCTCCTACGATCGCGGCAGCAAATCCAGATGTGAAATTTGGTTACTTCCCAATCCCAGCTACAGAAGATGCTGCTAAGAATAATTCTCTTGTCGGTAAATACGATGTAACTTGGTATGCAGCAGAAAAAGGCCCGAACAAGGAAGGCGCTTTGAAATGGCTGGAATTCTTCTCTGAACCAGAAAACTACACAGAATATGTTAAAGCAGCAGGATTCTTGCCTACACAAGACAATATTGCCACTGAAAGTGATTTTATTGACAAAGAACTTGCTCCATACATGACTGGAGATTTCGAACTTGCTTATGAAATTATGATGATTAACCGTGACAACGTTGGTGAACACATTGCAGCTGAAGGCGTTCACACTGAGTATTTGGCACCAGGCGGCGAGTTTAAAACCGCTAAAGAGCTTGCAGACGTACAACAAAAAGAATGGGAAGCAGCAGCACCTAAATAAGTAGCTATCCCAATAAATAAAAAAGAATCTACAACATACTGTACACCAAACATGTTTTACAGCTTCGGGGTCTGTTTTGTGCAGGCCCCGATCATTTTATTGAATTAGGATTGGGTAGGTGAGAGAAATGTATCCGTTCGGGAAAGGTTTTAAACGATATATACCGCTTCTGCTGCTAATGATTCCATTATCATTGTATGTAATTTTCTATTTTGGCCCATCTATGATGACGGTCATCTATTCATTTACAGATATCACTAACGTTCCTGGAAGCAAGATGAGTTTCGTAGGCCTTGACAATTATTATGATGTATTTTACTCAGGAAATTCAGGCGAGCGTTGGGATTCCATTATACGTACTATTTATTTCATGGTCATTGTAACCATTGTACAGAACGGTGTCGGTCTGCTTATGGCCGTAGTTATCAATCAGAAGCTGAAAGGCGATTATTTCTATCGCGCGGTATTCTTTTTACCGGTTGTGCTTGGTGTGGCGGTAGTTGCACTGGTATGGGGCATGATGTTCGATCCGCTGAGTGGTCCGGTTAACCAACTGTATGATTCTTTGTTCGGTTATAAAGATATGTTCTTTGGAAGCTTCACTCATGCGTTCGGTTATATTATATTTACGCAAATTTGGATGTATATGGGATATTCGATGTTGATTTTCCTTGCGGGACTACAATCCGTACCGAAAGATTTGTATGAGGCTGGATATATAGACGGAACTACGAAGTGGCAATCTTTTAAAAATATCACATTCCCACTTATCGCTCCATCCTTTACGATTAACATTATTTTGTCTATTATCGGTGCGATGTCCACCTTTGATATTATTCTCGCAACTACGGACGGTCGCTTTAACACAAGAACGATGGCATATGACGTTTATAAAGAGACGTTCCGTGGTTCTCTACAGATGGGACTTCCTTCCGCGCTTTCCGTGGTTCAGTTCCTTATGATTCTGGTGTTTGTAGTATTTGCAGTGAAACAAATGCGTAAGAGAGAGGTGGAATATTAATGAAGGATTCCAAAACCGCCAAAACTCTCTCTTATATTCTGATTGCAGTGTTGCTTGTTTTGTATATCATGCCGTTGTTATTTGTAATCAATATTTCATTCAAGTCCTTTACAGAATATCTGTTAGATCCTATCGGTCTCGTAAAAAGTATTCAATGGGATAATTATAAAGAAGCTTGGCTACAGGGTAATTTCTCTAATTATTTCTTAAACAGTCTGCTGTATACAGCCGTAGCAACAGTGCTGACCCTAATTGTTTCGTTATTCGGGGCCTTCCCGGTGGCGAGAAATTATGTGAAGTGGAGCGGATTTATTTATTTGTTCTTCTTGATGTCTCAGTTCCTGCCGAATCCAATGGTCGCACAGTTCAAGCTGATGCTTACCATGAAACAGGAGCTAGGATTTGTAGGTTATGACACGAAGCTGGGTTACATTCTCCTTAAAACAGGCGGAACGGGTATCGTGTTCATGATGTTTGTAGGTTACATCAAAGGAATTAGCCGGGAGATGGATGAAGCAGCAGGTATGGATGGCGCTGGATATATGCGTTATTTGTTCCAGATCATCATGCCACTTATGAAACCAGTAATTGCTACAGGTGTTATTCTAACAGCAATTAGTATCTGGAATGACTTCGTGGGGCCGGTCATGTATTTACCGAGTCCAGAAAACTATCCAATCACCTTCGGGCTTAAAGAATTCCGCGGTCAATACGGAAACAACTGGCCTATGTTGGCGTGCGGGATCATGATCGTATCTGCACCGCTTATCATCCTATACACCTTCATTCAAAAGTATATCGTTGACGGTGCATTGGCAGGTGCGGTTAAAGCTTAAGTAGTTGTGTAAATGAGAGGATGGAGAGAATGGATCGTAATAAAATTCATGGCTTCGAATTCACCGGAAATGATGGGGAATTCAGGCTTCAGCAACCGGATCGCAGCAGTTTTCTATATTTCCCTCTAGTGAATGAAGGGGGAATGATGTCGACAGTAACTCCAAAACTTCATGGTCAGGTTACCACAGGTCATAATTCATTTTTAACACCGCCATTATCTGTTGAAGATTTGCATAATTCGCGGGCTTCCCGCAACTTCTGGGTATACGTAGACGGCAAGGGAGCTTGGTCGGCAGTGGGGAACTCCGCTAAGCAAAATGCCGATTTTTATACATCGTCTACTGATGAAGCAGTACTAGAGGCTGGTTTCTTGTGGCAACGCGTAACGCGTTGTAACGCAGAGATGGGTGTTAAAGCTGAAATCACCAGCTTTGTGCCAAGTGGTAATGATAAAGTCGAATTAATGAAGGTTACGTTGACCAATACAGCAGCAGAGGCTATTACGCTGACACCGACAGCGGTAGTTCCGATTTACGCGCGTTCGGCGGATGATCTGCGCGATCATAGACATGTAACCTCCTTGCTTAACCGGATTTATACTTCACCCTATGGTGTTGAGGTTCAGCCTGCGCTCTCCTTTGATGAGCGGGGACACCGCATCAATCACACTTCTTATGGAGTATTTGGTGCAGAGGGTGACGGCAGTCAACCTGCGGGGTTCTTTCCGGTGCAGGAGGAGTTCATTGGAGAAGGTGGAAGCCTGGATTGGCCAGAAGCTGTTATCCTGAACAACACGCCGGAGATTGGCAAGGGCGGAGGCGTACAAAGAGAGGGATATGAGGCTATCGGGGGTCTTCGTTACGAGACGCTTACTCTGTCTCCTGGTGACAGCCATTCTTATATAGTAGTTATGGCGATCCATAATGAGAGAATTGACGTGGATGCTTTGATGAACAAATATGGTACATCTGAAGCTTTTGATCATTTGCTTGAGGAGACTAAGGCCTTCTGGGCAGATAAAGTGAATATGGTAGAATTTCATACCGGTGATTCAGATGCTGACCAATGGATGAAATGGGTTACGATTCAACCCGTGCTGAGAAGACTTTATGGTAACTCCTTCTTGCCTTATCATGATTATGGAAGAGGCGGACGTGGCTGGCGGGATCTTTGGCAGGATTGTCTAGCACTCCTTATTATGGAACCGGCTGAAGTACGGAGCTTACTGCTGAACAACTACGCTGGGGTAAGAATAGATGGTAGTAATGCCACTATTATCGGTCAACAGCCTGGTGAATTTATTGCCGACCGTAACAACATCCCGCGGGTGTGGATGGATCATGGGGCTTGGCCGTTCTTAACTACTATGTTATATCTGGATCAGAGTGGTGATCTTGATTTCTTATTGCAGGAACAGACGTATTTCCGCGATACCTTTATGAGTCGCTGTAAGGAACGTGATACTTCATGGGATACCTCGCTAGGAAGTGATCTCAGAACAACTTCTGGTGAGGTTTATAAAGGTACGATTCTGGAACATATCCTGCTGCAAAATCTGGTTCCGTTCTTTAATGTTGGAGAGCACAATAATATCCTGCTGGAGGGTGCAGACTGGAATGATGGTCTTGATATGGGCGCAGACCGGGGTGAGAGTGTAGCTTTCACAGCATTCTACGCAAGTAACTTATTGGATATTTCTCGTGTGCTGCGTACGCTAAAGACTTCTAAAGGGCAAGAGACAGTTGAATTGGCAGAAGAAATGAAACTATTGCTAGATTCGCTTGGTGAGCAAGTGGATTATGAATCTGTATCAGGCAAGCATGAAAGACTTAATCAATATTATGCTGCCGCTCCGAACAAAGTTAGCGGTATTCGTGCAGCACTCGACATAGAGACAGTAGCGGACGATCTGGAACAAAAAGCAGAGTGGATCTTTAATCACTTGCGCCGCAATGAGTGGGTGGAAAGTGAACAAGGTGGAGGCTGGTTTAACGGTTATTATAATAATGATGGAGAACAAGTGGAAGGGGAATTCGCAGAAGGCGTTCGAATGACGCTTACAGGTCAAGTATTCCCGCTGATGGGTCATGCAGCTGCGCCAGAGCAAATTCCGCATATCATTGCCGCCGTGGATCGTAATCTACTGGATGACAAAATTGGGTACAGACTTAATTCCCGTTTTGGAGGCATCCAGCAGAATCTGGGTCGCGCCTTTGGCTTTGCCTTTGGACATAAAGAGAACGGTGCTATGTTCAGTCACATGACCATCATGTATGGCAATGCGTTGTATAAACGCGGATATGTGAAAGAAGGACATAAAGTATTAGAATCTCTGTATAGCTTAAGTACTGACTTTGCAAAAGCCCGCATATACCCAGGAATTCCTGAGTATATTAACGAGCAAGGCAGAGGGATGTATACGTATTTAACAGGATCAGCAAGCTGGCTGCTGTTAACTATGGTTACTGAAGTATTTGGTGTAAAAGGTAAGCTAGGCGATCTTTTGTTGGAACCGAAGCTTGTTAAAGAGCAGTTTGATTCTGAGGGAAAAGCCTCTATTAAGACAATCTTCGCGGATCGCGAGTTTGAAGTGGTCTATAAAGCCACAGGAAGCTTAAACTACGGGGAGTACCAAATACACGCTGTTACCCTGAATGGCAGCGAGGTGACGCTGCAGCGCGGCTCAGGAAGTGCGATTATTCCGCGTGAAGAGTTGCTCTCTCTGCAGACAGAGAAATGCCACTTGATTGAAGTGACATTGGCGTAGCTTTATACGATATTTTAAGACGTCTGCACCGTTATTCATAGCGGCTGCAGACGTTTTTTTCAATAATGAATATTTATTCATTGTAACAATGAACGAAAGGGCGCGTTAGGTATGGGTTACAGACTGTCAAATGGCATATTAACTGTCGATATCGCTGATATCGGAGAGTATAAGGGCACACGTTTTGACTGGACAGGATTTATTACACAGGTGACATTAGAAGAGGGGAAACATACGTTTTGTGTGCCGGAAAGCTTGAAGCCAGGCGAAGGAACTGGGGGCAAGGGGCTTTGTAATGAGTTTGGCATTTCCCGGGCAATTGGATATGATGAAGCACCAATCGGAGGCTGGTTTCCAAAAATCGGAGTCGGATTGTTACAAAAAGGAAATTCCCCATTATACAGTTTCAATGAGGAGTTCCCCTTAACCTCTTTTAGTAAGGATATCGAAGCAGGGAATGATGCGGTCACCTATACGATCCACCCGATGGAAAGCAACGGATATGCTGTGCAGCTAACCAAAACGATTTCTTTACAGGGGGATCAATTAATAATTGCATATGAACTGCATAACAAAGGGCAAAAGCCTTTCCATACGGAGGAATATATTCACAACTTCATCGGAATCGACGGGTTGAATATTGGGCAGGATTTCGAACTGCGTCTTCCGAGGGAACTCAAGGTAGTAGAACCAGAATCCTCCTATACGAAAGAATTGCTAGAGGTATCCGGGAATACCCTTACTTGGTCAAAGGAACCGGATAAACCCTTTTATTGCAAGTTGAGCGGTTGGGAAGGTCAGGAAAATGAGTTCACCTGGGAGTTGGTTCATAAGCCTAGTGGAGCAGGCGTGCGAGAGAGTGGGGACTTTCCAATAGAACGTATGGCCCTGTGGGGAGAAGGTCATGTAGTCTCTCCTGAAGTATTTGTGAACATTAGTCTTTTACCGCATCAAAGCAAGAGCTGGCGCCGATCTTACCGGTTTTTCACTGCGGAATGAGTACCGTCTTAACCTTTTATGTGAATAATTATACTTGCTGGTGCGGGAGAATATTGCTATCATAACCATATCCATATTGATAGGAGAGAAAGGGTGGGGAGCAGTTTTGAATAAGAGAGCATACAATTTTAATGCCGGACCGGCAGCATTGCCGCTTACGGTACTGGAACGCGCACAAGCGGAGTTTGTTGATTTCCGGGAAAGTGGAATGTCTATCATGGAGATGTCGCACCGTGGTGCCATTTACGAATCCGTGCATAATGAAGCGCAGGAACGTCTGCTTTCGCTCCTCGGCAATCCGAAGGGCTATAAGGTATTGTTCTTACAAGGCGGAGCAAGCACGCAGTTTGCAATGATCCCTATGAACTTGATTTCCGAAGGCCAAGTAGGTAGCTATGTAATGACAGGTAGCTGGGCAGATAAAGCTTATAAAGAAGCCAAATTGGTAGGAGGCGCTCATGTTGCTGCTTCTTCCGAAGATAAGAAATTCTTGGCTATACCTGAATTAAGTTCGATCAAAGCTGCGGAGAATGCTGCTTACCTTCATGTTACTTCCAACGAGACCATTGAAGGAACGCAATATGCAGAATTTCCGGATGCAGGCTCGATTCCGTTAATCGCGGATATGTCCAGTGATATACTTTGCCGTCCAATCGATGTGAACCAATTCGGAATGATCTATGCCGGAGCACAAAAGAACCTTGGACCTTCAGGCGTGACTGTAGTTATCGCGAAAGAAGAATTGCTTGCAGATTCACCTTCTAACATTCCTACTATCATGCGTTACAGCACTCATTATAAGAATAACTCTCTTTACAATACACCTCCATCTTTCTCTGTATATATGGTGAACGAAGTATTAAAATGGATTGAGGAGCAAGGCGGCTTAGCTGGCATCCATTCCAAGAACCTTGAAAAATCGGGTCTGTTATATGATCACATCGATGGAAGTGACGGTTTCTACCGTGGTGTTGCAGAACAAGGCAGCCGCTCTATTATGAACGTTACTTTCCGGATGCAATCAGAAGAACTCGAAAAGCAGTTTGTCAAAGCTGCTGAACTGGAAGGTTTTGTCGGCTTAAAGGGTCACCGCAGTGTTGGGGGCTTGCGTGCTTCCATCTACAATGCAGTTCCTTACGAAAGTGTAAAAGCACTATCCGATTTCATGAACCATTTCCGGCAAACTCAAGGTTAATGAATTCTATCTATAACCTTCCGCCTTCTTGGTGGAAGGTTTTCAGTTTGTTTGGAGAAGCTATGGTTAGGCACTAGAGTAAAACATCTGGCTATTAAGCCTTTAGAGAGGAAGGAACCATATAATGGCACTCCATATCGTATTAGTCGAGCCGGAAATTCCGGCCAATACTGGCAACATTGCGCGTACTTGCGCCGCTACCGGCACTCATCTTCACTTGGTTCGTCCACTCGGATTCCGTACAGACGATGCTACATTAAAAAGAGCAGGATTAGACTATTGGCATGCTGTTACTATTGAATATCACGACTCCTTTGCTGAGGTTTTGGAGAAATATAGCGAGGGGCGTTTCTTTTACGCAACGACGAAAGCAGAGAAAAGATACAGCGACTTTGAGTTCCAAGATGGCGATTTTTTTGTTTTTGGCAAGGAAACGAAGGGGCTTTCTGCAGAGATTCTAGAAGCAGGTAAAGAAACAAAAATGCGCATGCCAATGAGTGATGCTGTGAGATCTCTGAATTTATCCAATTCGGCAGCAATTATTGTGTACGAGGCGCTTCGACAATTGGATTTCCCTAATCTTATTTAAAAAAAGACAAATTTTTTATTTTTTTCAGCAGGATTCGACAATTAGGTAACGAAATATATTGAAAGAGCCGAAATAAGTAGTAGCTACTAAATAATTTTTCTTGAACAGGAGAGGTGTACGTTAGTTATGAAACCTGCTGGTGTAGTTCGCAAAGTGGATCAGTTGGGTAGAATTGTTCTGCCTAAGTCCCTGCGTAAAAGGTATCAGATGAATGAAGGCGACCCGGTTGAAATTTTGGTACAGGGTGACCATATCATCTTGGAGCGTTACCGTCCAAAATGTGTTTTCTGTGGATCTATGGATGGTGTAAGCGAATATAAAGATCGTTATATTTGTTCTGCATGCCTTTCGGAAATGACTCAATTGCCAAGGCATGCCTAAGAAGTACATATTTTGAATTTTGACAGCCAAGAGCTTATAAAAAAACTGTCCTCTTCGTAGAACTCTTCTACTTGGGGGGCAGTTTTTTTATGTATACAAAAAATGCCCCCGCACCAAGTGGCTGCAGGGACATATCGGCTTTATAGGCCTTTTGTTTTGTCGTCGTTGTAAGATGAGGTAAGGATGCCGACCGTAAATAACACAAATACGAACATTACGATCCAAAAGGTTAATGAGAACGACATACTGGCACCTCCAATAGCGAATGTATTCGTTATCAAGATTATAACCTGCAATTTAATAAAAATAAACGCAAATGTGATATGTTACATAGACAATTTACTATATTATTTAAAAAACAGAAAATTCGTTGGCACAGCTCTTAGATTTCCATCGGATGGTTTATTGATAACTCTTCCGTTAAAGATCAATGAGGAAGAGCCACCACCATCTAAATTATAAGCATCTACGAGACCCATATTCGATAATTTGTTCTGAATCTCCTCCAGCTGTGCACCAGAGCTGCCATACTCATTATATCCATCCGCTACAAAAAGCAGGATCTGATCATCTTTATATTTGCCGATCACGGTACGTGGTGCCCGATTAGGGGATGTTTTCCACTTTTCGGGTATGGGTGTTTTGATGTTGTTTTTAAGGAGGACAGGCACAAAGGTGGCGCCGAATACCGGATCTAGCTGATCTAATTGTGCGCGACTGTAGAATTTCCCGCCGATTAATTGCCCGGATTTGTTCAGCCCAACAAAACTTAGGTCCTTGTACGTCGGCTCAAAACCGTATAAATACTTTCCATCCACTACAGTTGTGCTTAAGGGATAACGTTTTCCGGATTGATCTGCAAAGCCGCCCGCATTAATACCAGCAATGGCACCATTACGCTGTACGGCATGCATAGTAGTTTCCGCACCGGAGGCTGTCTCCGCCAAGCTCATCTTCATAGCGGTCGGGTCCTTCAATTTGATTTTCAACGCATAAGCTTTGTAGTTTCCTGGATTCAATCGATATAACTCAACTCTTATACGGTCGCTAGTAACGATCTCTGAAGGTATACCAAGCTTGGCTGAAATCCTGCGGTTATAGATCAGTTCAGGCCGGGTCGCCTGAGTCTGTGCTGTTTCGACCAGCTTATTCATCGTAGTGGTAGTCTCTTTATATAGCTTGGCACTAGCGCTGACAGCATCAATGGTGTAAGCTGCGGAGGCCTCTGCCAGCGTCAGCTCTTTTTTTAAGGAAGCTGTTTCATTCACTGGCCCAGCGCTTGGTGTGAATTGTCCTACATCAAGGTCTAGCTGTAGCGGTGGTCGATACCACGACATACAAATAAACAAGCCTATGAACGGTGCAGTTAGAAGCATGAAGAAGCGGTTTACTCTTTTGACTGGCGTCATCATTTGATCAGATCCATTTCTTTCTTCAAAGCTTCTAACTGTTTGCTTACCTCACTCAATTGCGTATATAGCTTGTTGCTGTTATCTGTCTTGGCACTAGCATTATCTTTAGTGAAGGTTAATAGTTCGTTAAAGCTTTGCACTGTATTCTGCAATTCCTTCACTTCTTCAGAGAGAACGGCAATTTTTGCTTCATAGTCGGTCTTCAAAACGGTAAGCTGCTGCTGGCTCTGAGTACTAAGTTCGGTAAGCACCTGTTGCTTCAGATGGTTCGTGTAGCTGTATACAGCATATACGCCGAGTCCGATCATCATAATCCAGAACAGTAAAAACCATTTTACGGAAGGGCCGTTTCTCGCAGTAGTAGAGCGCGAGCGTACCGGGGACGTTTCCGCTAGCGGTTGCATTTTATCACCTCGGGTTGGTCTTTTTTTCAAGTCCCCATTCTATCAGACTTTGACAAGATTCGCAAAAATGTAAGAGAGTATGAAAACTAGAAAAAGTAATTGCATCCTATTAAACTACTGCGATACAATTTCTATAGATTGGAATTCTGATAGACGTACACAAGGTAACCAGCTAGAGATTATACAGACAAGTCATCATACAGCCTTGCTTGCGTTTTAACCGGAAACGCTGCGGCGCTTTCCTTTCTAGATGATTATATATAGAGCAGGGGGTCAGGGCATTAATGATGAAGGTTTGGCAGGTGGTCATTGTGGGGTGTCATCCTACAAGTATGCTGGGGACAAAATTGATTTTGGAAGAGGAAGAGGGGCTTAAGGTTCTGGGAATGTATTCCACTTGGGACGAAGGCGCTACCATCGTAAGGGAAAAAAATCCCGAGCTAGTGCTAGTAGATTATCATATGCCTGAGGGGAATATTGAGAGTGTGCTGTTAAATATGAAAAAAAGCTCACCAAACTCACATTTTGTCGTGATGACAGACGAAGACGGGCGAGAACTGCTTCAGCCCCTCGTAGAACTAGGAGCCAGCGGGATATTCTCGAAGGGAGCTTCTCCCCGTCAGCTTTTACAGCTGATCCTGGGTTTACGGGAGGGTTTTCTTTCAATGCCGTTGGAATGGATTGAAAAAGGAGCTTGGCCGATTTCGACATTTAAAGGATTAGATGATGTTTTGCAACTGACGGAGACTGAGATGTTTATCATGGAGCGAATCGTTCAAGGGATTACCTACGATAAAATTGCGCTTGAAATTGCGGTAAGCCGTCGGTCCATTGATAATTATTTGCGCAAAATCTATGTAAAGCTCGATGTTTCGACCCGGGCACAAGCGATTGAAAAATTCGCGCTCTTCTCAAGACAAAACAGGCAAATCTACGCCTAACCCACGCTTTACGACATAATGACGTATGGGGTGGAATATTCTTGGAGTAGAAGTAAGAATATCATGTTGAATGGGTAACCATCCCATCCTTGGATGAGGATGACGAAGCCGTTTCTACTTGGTAACAGGGAAGGGGGATTTCGCATGATTTACGAATTTTCTGCTCGCGCACACACATTGTTGTCGTCATCGCTTCTTAGTATCCGCACCCAAACACGGAGAAGCTCCATGATATCGCTAGCTGAAGAATTACCAGCGGAAGAACTATTCCCATTGTCACTGCTTGCTGAAGCAGCATCTACGGTGATTTCAGCAGATGCGGGAGCACTGCAATATGGTGATCCTGCAGGGTACGGACCGCTTCGGGAGTGGCTTGCAGGGGATTGGCTTAAAGAAAAAGGGGTAAATGTTGTTGAAGGTGGAGTTCTGCTAACAACGGGTAGCCAGCAAGCCATTGATTTGTTGTCGCGGGTGTATATTGATCCAGGAGATCGTGTATTAGTAGAAAATCCGACCTCTCCAGGATTTTTGCAGACTCTTCGGATGCAGGGGGCCGTTATTATTCCTGTACAGGGTGATTTGGACGGGCTTGATCCGGAGCATTTGCGGAGCCAGATCGAGCTGCATAAGCCGAAAATGCTGTTCGCAACCCCTAGCTTTACCAATCCAAGCGGCATTTTATGGAGTTTGGAGAGACGCCGCGCAGTATTGGATTTATGTATCGCATATAACATCTTGATTGTGGAAGATGATTCTTATGGGGATTTGCACTTCCAGAAGCAGGGTGAACACAAGGCTAAAAGATATCCGTCTTTGTATGCACTGGAAAATATCAGCGATGGCGGACACGTGCTTTATATCGGTTCGTTCAGCAAGACCGTTGCGCCCGCGCTGCGGACGGGCTGGGCGGCAGGCAGCCGAGTCTTGATCAGAATGATGTCTGCGGCTAAGCAGATGGCCGATTGGCAGTCGAGCGCATTAAATCAGCGGCTGCTGCATCATTTATTGGATGTGTCTGCGTTTGATCTGCGTGAGCATATCGCGCAGCTGAATCGAGAGTATAACACCCGTCTGAAGCTTATGGTGGAACTGCTCAAGCGGCCTGCTTGGAAGGGCAGCTCCTATGACCTTCCATCAGGAGGCATGTTCCTGTGGGTCGCACCACCAGAGGGAATGGATGTTATGGCGTTGCTCAAATGTGCGCTAGGTAAGGGAGTGGCTTTTTTGCCAGGTCCGTTATGTAGTGTAGATGGAGTCAGCAATCACCTTCGCCTTAACTTTAGCCATCCCGGGCGGGATGAGCTGCTGCTTGGCATGAATCTGATGAGCGAAGCGGTTAAGGAGTTCACAGCACGGAGTTAGGTAGTGGAATGAAAGTTGTGAATGAAATGATTGAAATGATGAAAACACAACACAAGACACTTTTAGAGCTAAAACAAGGACAGAATTACAAGTCGGGCAAGATGAAGTTCGTGATGTGAGATTAATTAGGAAAATCCTCCCTAAAACTGGTCGATTTGAACTCTAAAATGGACTATTTAGGGAATTTCTCCCTAAAAAATCAAGGGATTCCCCGTTTTAGGGGTAAATCTGGCGAAAATCAGGGAGGAATTCCCTAAAATGCAGTTTTTAGCGTGTGAATCGAAGAATATTGGGGAGGATTTCCCTAATAACTTAGTGTGCCTTTTTCGGAATGGTGTTTTTAAAGCTTATTTTGCTTTGAATGATTCAGCAAGAGTAGCTTGTTAAAGCAAGAGTAGAGAAAATAGTAATTAGTAAATAGCGCTCGTGTTCGAAGATTGTAAATAAGTTAGTTAAGTACAGTCAAGTAGAGCTGGATGAAGTACGCATGAGACATGAACGTGGTAAGAGTGAGATATGAACGTGGTACGAAAGAGTTACTAATGTGATGAGAATGATTTACGAATGTGGGAAGAGCGAGTTAAACACGCGGTAAGAATGCAATTCGAATGTGGTATGTATGAGATACTCATGAGATATGAGTGAAATAAGACATGACACGTATGAGATACTAGTGTATTAAAAATGTAATCTAAATGTGATATGAGTGTAGTAAGAGCGTGGTACGCACCAGATAATAATATGTTAAGTGTAAGTTAAGAACATGGAATGCACAGAGATAGGATTTAAATAAGATAAGACATACGAAAAAGCATCCCGTAGTTGGGATGCTTTTTGGCGTTATTTACACATGTTATGTGTGCATCAGAATAATAAGTTTAAAGTCTGAGTAAATGATTAGAACCGAGCTAAAAGAATAAGACCCGACTAAAAAGAAATAGTCGATAGAAGTACTGTCCAGGCTAGGTTAGCTAATTAATGGGATGATTGCTGTTATTGGGTACGCCGCTTGTTATCGCGGTATATTCCACCAGCGCCGCATGACCGGCTGGGGTTAGGGTGTAACGCCCACGGCTTACCCGGTGAAACCAGCCGTAGTAGTTATTCTGAAGCATAGCGGCGGCGGTGGGTACGCCGCTACGCTTCCGCAGCTCGGCCGGAGTGATACCGGCCGAGCGGGGAGCGCTTCCTGCGGCCAATACGGCCGCTGGAAGCGTGCTTGAGGCAGCGCTAGGGGCACCGCTTCGCGTGCCTGCCGCCGCCTCCCGTGCTGCCGCGTCCCCGGCAGCACGGCTCTCCGGCGCTGAGCTCAGCGCCGGAACCTGTTCAGCGGTGCCCGCCGCTGAACGTTTGGCTGCTGCAGGCGAAGCCTTCGCAGCTGCCTTCTCTGCAGCGGCGGCGGCGTCCGCCTCCGCTGCTTGCAGAGAAAGCGCGACACGCAGCGCTTTCTCGCGGTAGGCCGTCACGAGCTTGACGCGCGTGCTGCCGCCGGTGTTGTAGTCTCCGCTGCGCTCGCGGAACTCATAGAGCAGGCGTTCGCGCCGCCGCTTATTGCTGCGCTGCGCAGGCGGCTTCTCGTCTGGCTCTACGAGCACCTCGACCAGCGGTGCTTTGGTCTTATAAAAGATAACAGTGATCAGCCCAAGACCGAGCCGGCGGCATAACCCGCTAAGCTCGCCCCAGCGCTGGTTCACCGCTCCTTTTTTATCACGGACACGTTCCACTGCGAGATAGACGGTGGGACTGAGCTTCAACCGTTCTACCCCTTGCAGCAGTAAGGCGAGATTGAATGATTTTTTCATCTCCACGATCAGAGGCTGTTCAACGTCCTCCCGAATCCCCACCAAATCGCAGGTCCGAACCTCACCTTTGATGCTGTAACCCTGCTTTTCAAAAAATCTTCAAAGGAGCATATAGCTCCGTTTCATGTCGTACCGCCATCTTGTCACTCCCGTAGGCCTTTATTTTCGGGTTTCCCAATAAGGTTTTACAGCCATTTTCTGATTCTCTATTATAGCACAGTAAAAAAGAGGTCAACTATTCCGCGCTTGCCGCATAGGTATGTAATACACTTTTTAACGCTATAGGAGAGCAAGTAGAAGAGCAAGTAGGAGCGCAAGAGGAGGCAGCGAGCAATGGACATTTTTGAGCGTATAGCTTCGTATCGGGCTGAGAACGACCGGTTGGCGTGGAGCGGCACCTTCAAGCAGTATATAGAACTGTTGAGAAAAGACCCCTCTCCCGCAAAAACCGCTCACTCCCGCGTTTATGACATGATTAAGTCGCACGGCGTAGAGGACATAAACGGACGCAAACGGTATAAGTTTTTTGAACAGGAGATTTTTGGACTTGATCGTGCAGTCGAAAAGTTGGTCGAGGAATATTTTCACTCTGCAGCACGTCGGCTTGATGTTCGCAAACGGATTTTGTTATTGATGGGACCTGTCAGTGGTGGGAAATCGACCCTGGTCACGCTGCTTAAACGTGGTTTGGAACAGTACTCGCGGACAGATGCGGGTGCGGTATACGCAATAGAAGGCTGCCCGATGCATGAGGACCCGCTGCATTTGATCCCGCTGGATCTCCGTCCGGAGATTGAGAAGGAACTTGGTGTACGTATTGAGGGCAACTTGTGCCCATCCTGCCAGATGCGTCTAAGAAATGATTATGCTGGTGACATTGAGCAGGTTAAGGTGACGCGTGTTATTCTGTCAGAAGAAGAGCGGGTAGGGATTGGTACTTTTAGTCCCTCTGATCCGAAGTCTCAGGATATCGCCGATTTGACAGGAAGTATTGATTTTTCGACCATTACTGAATTTGGTTCGGAATCTGATCCGCGTGCCTACCGTTTTGATGGGGAGTTGAACAAAGCTAACCGTGGGCTGATGGAATTTCAGGAAATGCTCAAATGCGACGAAAAGTTTTTATGGAACCTGCTGTCACTGACGCAAGAAGGCAATTTCAAGGCTGGCCGCTTCGCGTTGATAAGTGCGGACGAAATGATAATTGCTCATACAAATGAAACCGAGTATAAGTCGTTTATTTCTAATAAAAAGAATGAAGCGCTCCAATCCCGTATGATTGTTATGCCTGTTCCGTATAACCTCAGAGTTTCGGAAGAGGAAAAAATCTACGCGAAGCTGATCGCCCAGAGTGATATGAGTCATGTGCATATTGCACCACATGCGCTGCGTGCCGCCGCTATTTTTTCTATCCTAACCCGTCTTAAAGAAAGCAAAAAACAAGGTATGGATCTGATCAAAAAGCTGCGGATGTACGATGGCGAAGAGGTCGAAGGCTATAAAGAGGCCGATCTTAAAGAGATGCAAACGGAGTATTTAGATGAGGGCATGTCCGGAATTGATCCGCGTTATGTTATCAACCGCATTTCCAGCGCTCTGATCAAAGGAGATCTGCAGTGCATGAACGCACTGGATGTCCTGCGGGCGATAAAGGATGGCCTGGATCAGCATCCGTCGATTACAAAAGAGGAGCGGGAGCGTTATCTGAACTTCATCTCCATTGCCCGCAAGGAATATGATATTTTAGCGAAAAGCGAAGTACAAAAGGCATTTGTCTACTCCTTTGAGGAATCTGCGAAGACACTTTTCGAGAATTATCTAGATAATATCGAAGCTTTCTGCAATTGGTCGAAAATTCGTGATCCGCTGACGGATGAGGAAATGGAGCCGGATGAACGGTTAATGCGTTCGATTGAAGAGCAAATTGGAATCTCTGAGAATGCAAAAAAAGCGTTCCGTGAAGAGATCCTGATCCGGATTTCCGCGTATTCACGCAAAGGGAAGAAATTCGAGTACAACAACCACGACCGCCTGCGGGAAGCGATTGAGAAAAAGCTGTTCACAGATCTCAAAGATATTGTCAAAATCACCACCTCGTCCAAAACACCTGATGAAAGTCAGCTCAAACGAATCAACGAGGTATGCGCCAGACTTATTGATGGACATCACTACTGCCCAATTTGCGCCAACGAGCTGCTGAAATACGTGGGAAGTCTGCTTAACCGTTAAAAAAGAGTTCATTTATGCGGGGTGTTCCAAAAGCCATGAAAATGGCTGTGGAGCACTCTTTTTTTGCCCTCCCATGTTGTATTTTCTTCCTTTTACCCTCCTAATGTTAATCTAAACACCGCAACCCGTCTGACTAATTTGGCTGTTGTGCGTAAGAAGTTGCTAAAGGACACAGGTGACCCTAAACGTAGATTTTGAGCATATTTCGCAGGCTATCGGACCCCATGGTCGCTATTAGCAGGAAAAACCCTAAATATGAGCCGTTTTTGACTAATAGCTGCACTGGAGTCCGAAACTCCGCTCAAAAGGCGATGTTTTTGCAATTAACGTCATCTGGGTCCTTTAGTCAGTCGTTGGGAGCAACAGAACTGAAGAGTAAGTAGTTACGTGGATCCAGCGTTGTCTACTTCGAGGCTTACCCAAAATGATGGTGACTAAGAATACGCAGAGTTGTGATCCTTTTGTAAATGGGGGATCACTGCTCTGTTTTTCTATACAGGCAATAATGCAGCTCAGCAAAACAGGAACAGTCCATTTCCAGCGCAGTTGATATAATGAAATCACCGTACGGGGAAAGGCTGGTGCTGCACTTGAATTACAGTAAAGATATAGAAAAATGTGTTGAATATATAGAAGCTCATATTAAAGAAAATATAACGGTTGAAGAAATAGCGACGGAGGTCGGATATTCGGTGTATCATTTTTGCCGAGTGTTTAGCTTGTGCAAAGAAATGTCTGTGATGGAGTATGTGCGGAGCCGAAAATTATCCTTAGCCTCAATTGAATTATTTGCTGGAAAAAAGATCATTGATATTGCGCTGGACTATGGTTTTGAAACACAAAGTGGCTTTACTAAAGCTTTTCGCAAAACCTTTGGTTATAGTCCGACACAATATGCGGCACGGATGGATGGGTTTAGTAAAGGAAATTCAATATTTGATATCGGAGGTTATATTATGAATCCTGTTTTTGTTCGTAAGCCTGCTTTTAAGGTGGCTGGTTATGGTATCCAAACTAATGTTGCGGGTAGTATGTACACTAAGGATATTGCTTCTTTTTGGAGCCATTATGAGGGTGAAAACCTGGAGTCCAAAATGTATAAAATACTAAACCCGCCTAAACACGGAGAAGTTGGTTTATGTATTCCGTCTTCAGATAACGGCAATGCCACCTATCTTTTGGGTGTTATTGTTGAGGACTACTCCAAGGTAGAAGCTGATATGTTGACGATGGATGTGCCAGAAGCCGAATATGCCGTGTTTACAACACCTCCAGTGGATACTTCAACGGATACAGAGCAAATAGAGTTTGCCCAAGTCATAAAAAGCAGCTGGAAGTACATCTTCGAAGAATGGTTTAAGGACAGTGGTTACGTTTATGACGAGACTAAGCTGGATTTTGAGTTTTACGATGAACGCTGCCATTCGCGGCCAGATACAGTGATGGAGATTTACGTTCCTGTGAAAAAGTTGACTGAATAGTCGATAAGGGCAAAGACCGCGCGGTGATAATTGTAATTTCAGAAATGTTTGGACTTTAGGTCGCTGACAAAGGCGAACGCTACGCGCCTACATTTTCAAACTTCCTTACGTTACGTTCACCTGAGCATTTGCCATGTGCAGTTATTAAGTTGATATGAGGGTGTCGATGAAGGTCCGCAGCGTGTTACCGCTGTGGGTCTTCTTTTTTAGGAACTCCCAAATGGAAACCAATGATACTTTTGGGGTGTTTTTTTATCTAATCAGTTTATGTTTGACGAGTATCATCTTCCGTAGTGTAATAGAGTCAATTAGAAAGGTAATTCGAAAATAACGGGGAGTGGGGCAAATGATTAGAGAAGCGAGAGCTGATGACTGGAAAGACATAGCGGAATTATTAGAACAGTTGGGATATCCAGATACAGAAGTGTTCATGCAAGAAAAACAGAAAAGCTAATCCTACATCCGGACGAGGAATTATTGGTTTTTGAGGAAGATGATAAAGTGGTAGCTTGTATTTCCATGCATTACATACCCCAATTAGGTCTGGTAGGAGAGACTGCAATTATAAGTTATCTTGTGGTGAGTAATTCCATTAGGAGCAAAGGAATCGGACGAAAGCTTGAGGAGTATTGCGCTGATTTAGCTAGAAAAAGAAACTGTGATAAAATTCAGGTTCATTGTCATTCCAGAAGAACTGATGCGCATAGATTTTATGCCCGGCAAGGATTTGTTGAGGCTCCAAAATATTTCTCGAAGTCGTTAAAAGAATCTGAATCCTCATTTTAGTCATAGCAAAAAGCGGCAGACCAGGGTGTTAATACCCGTTTAGGTCTGCCGCTTTTTTTAGTTTAAATAAACTTCCGCTGTACCTTTTTGCCATCGTATGAAAAACGCGCCTTTTTGTCTTCCACAACCGTCTGTAGATGAACCGTCCGCCCCCATAAAGAGTAGATGTGAGGGAGTGTGCGCTCCAGATACTTCAGATCCAGCTCGATACTTTCATAGCGATGAGTTATAAATAATTCACCATTCTTCTCGAAGTCTGCGTCCTCAATGACCAAGTAAGGAGACCCGCCATTGACCCGGGCGAGCACCAGTTGATCTCGTACATTTTCCCATGCTTTATCGGTGATTTTCCATTCGGGGCCTTTTTTCTCAAAAACATAAAGATCGAGGTCGTTCACCAATTCCTTCGACAGATAGCTGCGGATAAAGGAGGTATCGGATTCCAACTCACGTACTTCAAAGATTTTCTCACGGTCCCAGCGGCGTTCGATGTCTTCAAAGATTTTCAGCCCCAGATAGTAAGGATTCAGGCTTTGCCGTGAGGGCTGCACGACGGATGAATTCAATTTTGCGTATTCCACAGTTTCCTCTTCGGTCAGATCTAGTTCGCGAACGATGCGCTGATGCCAGTAGGAAGCCCAGCCTTCGTTCATGATCTTCGTCTCCATCTGCGGCCAGAAGTAGAGCATTTCGTCATGGAGCATCGTCATAATGTCACGCTGCCAATCCTCCAAAACAGTGGAATATTGCTGGATAAACCAGACCATATCTTTTTCTGGCTCGGGGGGAAAGCACGGTTTCCTGAGGTTGCTTCCTGTGGCCCGGTATTGCTTTTATCTAAATTCCATAATTCGTCATAAGGATTGGATGATTTCGAGCCGCCTGGAGGGGCGTCTTTGAGCTCCTTCATCTTAGCTTCCAGTAGGTGAGTTTTGCCCAGCTTGCGTGGCTGGATCAGACTGGGGTCTATATGCTCCTGGATAGCCAGCACTGAATCGATGAAGCTCTCCACAGCATCAGTTCCGTAAGTTACAGAATAACCGGCAATCCGATCTGCTGTAGCTGACATGCTCTCGACCATATCTCGGTTGGACATGGAGAAACGCATATTATTTTTGAAAAAATCACAGTGCGCTAGCACATGGGCAACGATCAGCTTATTCTGAATCAGTGAATTTCCATCCAGCAGGAAGGCATAACAAGGGTTGGAGTTAATAACGAGCTCGTATATTTTGCTCAGTCCGAAATCGTATTGGGATTTCATTTTATGAAAGGTTTTTCCAAAACTCCAGTGTCCAAATCGTGTAGGCATTCCATAAGCGCCGAATGTATAAATAATATCTGCGGGGCATATTTCATAACGCATGGGATAAAAATCTAAACCGAAGCCAGTGGCTATTTCCGTAATCTCGGCAATGGCCCGCTCTAGCGCATTAATTTCTTCGCTTGGCATGAATCTTTCTCTCCTTCCTACTCTGGGCACCGCCTGTATGGGGCAGAACCTATATGAAATGCGGATACCTGTATCGAAAAATGCTATTCATACTATGTATATGGGAGGAGGGGAGGCAATATGACGGGGGAACTATCGTAGCCACCACCCAAACGTATTTATAAATAGATGATTCCTCATTCAGAAATTTGGCGAATTCTTCCTCGCTATCACTGTATGTGGAAATTCCATCCTTGCGATCCTTCTGAGCTTGCTGAAGTTGAGACAGGACACCTTCATTGTTGAAAATGACTGAAGTCATTCGCTTCTTCTCCAACAAAGATAATACAAACGAAAAGTATAACAGCGAGAGAGATTTTCAAGGCGTCTTGAAGTAAAGAAGAAACTATGGGGTGGAGAATTTATAGAATGGTTTCTATACTAGCCTAAAATGATATTTGTCAAACGGTTTACCGCCGTATGCAAAGTTTCTTTCCCCTCTACACAAGCCATTGCAACCCCGTAGATGCCCCAACTCCAAAATGTAGCCAGTAAATAATGTTCTTCCTTCACACCATGCTCTTTATCTAATAAAGCTTGAAGTGTTTCCGTCAATCGTTGTTTAATTTCATAGTCCATTTTCGATTTGAATTCTTCAAGAGCATGTTGACATTGTAAGGATAAATTTATTTGAGAACTCATAATAGCTTGGAGGGACATAATAATTGTTTGTTCATTGATGACTTCTTGTAAGGCTACTTCATTAAAAATTTCTTTCGTAAGAACTTCTCTTTGAATCACATCGATTAAATCGTATTTATCCACAAAATGATAGTAAAATGTTGAACGGTTAATCTCTGCTTCTTGTGTAATATCACTAATGGTAATATCACTAAAATCTTTTTGTTTAATCAGTCTCATAAAACCATTCATGATATTTTCTCTTGTTCGTTGAATCCGTGGATCTTGTTTTTTCATTTGTACCTTCCTTCTTAAAATACTAATACTTTTTGACACTTGTTGGATTAATGGGTGACCCCATTATAACAGAAAAAATTTTCGAAAAAAACACTTCATGGTCCATTTTTTGTATGGACTACGAAGTGCAGTATAAAGATAATAAACGATTAGAAGCTTTGTGCTAATTGCTTGGCACGCTCGATGCCTGCTGCTTTAATTTTCTCGGCATTATTTGGCATTTTAGCTTGACCTTCAATAAATAAACCTTCATATTCAGTAATACCCATGAAGTTCATAATATGTTTTAAATATCGATCGCCTAGCTCTTCATCTGCTAAATGACCTTCTGAATAAAAATCACCGCGAGCTTGAATATGAAGCACTTTCTTATTATGAAGTAAGCCAACAGCACCAGTCTCCGTATATCTAAACGTCTTACCAGGTACAGCTACGGCATCGATGTATGTTTTCACAACGGATGGGAATGAGAAGTTCCACATCGGCGTTACGAATATCATTTTATCCGTTGCAATAAATTGATCGAGAATTTCGTTTAGGCGACTAACTTTCGCTAATTCCTCAGTTGAAAGAGCGTCAATTTGCTGTCCTGCACGAAGTTTCCCCCAACCACTCATAACATCTGCATCTAAATTTGGAATATCTTCTTTGAATAAATCCAAGGTCACGATTTCATCCGTTGGGTTGGTCTCTTTATATGTTTCAATAAATGCCTTTCCTGCTGCCATACTAAACGAACGATTTTCGTCATTTGGATTTGCTGTAATAAATAATACCTTAGTGATAATAATCTCCTCTATTCTTTTATGTTTACAACAATTGTTGTTAAAGTTAGTATAAAACGATTAATCTACTAAACAAACCATCAATTTTATTGAATTGTTGCAAATCCAACACTCAGCTAGCATTGATTGAAATAGTTTTGGAAAAAGAGAAGCGGCCAATCGGACACAATCCACGAAGGGGATGAATCTGAAATAAAAAAGCTCTCCATAAACGATGCTTCATCGTTTGTAGAGAGCCTTTTTGCGTAAGCACCTTAGCTGACCGAAGCCCAGCCTTCGTTCATGATTTTTGTCTCCATCTGTGGCCAGAAGTAGAGCATTTCGTCATGGAGCATCGTCATAATGTCACGCTGCCAATCCTCCAAAACAGTGGAATATTGCTGGATAAACCAGACCATATCTTTTTCTGGCTCCGGGGGGAAAGCACGGTTTCCTGAGGGTGCTTCCTGTGCCCCGGTATTGCTTTTATCTAAATTCCATAATTCGTCATAAGGATTGGTTGATTTCGAGCCGCCTGGAGGGACGTCTTTGAGCTCCTTCATCTTAGCTTCCAGTAGGTGAGTTTTGCCCAGCTTGCGTGGCTGGATCAGACTGGGGTCTATATGCTCCTGGATAGCCAGCACTGAATCGATGAAGCTCTCCACAGCATCAGTTCCGTAAGTTACAGAATAACCGGCAATCCGATCTGCTGTAGCTGACATGCTCTCGACCATATCTCGGTTGGACATGGAGAAACGCATATTATTTTTGAAAAAATCACAGTGCGCTAGCACATGGGCAACGATCAGCTTATTCTGAATCAGTGAATTTCCATCCAGCAGGAAGGCATAACAAGGGTTGGAGTTAATAACGAGCTCGTATATTTTGCTCAGTCCGAAATCGTATTGGGATTTCATTTTATGAAAGGTTTTTCCAAAACTCCAGTGTCCAAATCGTGTAGGCATTCCATAAGCGCCGAATGTATAAATAATATCTGCGGGGCATATTTCATAACGCATGGGATAAAAATCTAAACCGAAGCCAGTGGCTATTTCCGTAATCTCGGCAATGGCCCGCTCTAGCGCATTAATTTCTTCGCTTGGCATGAATCTTTCTCTCCCTCCAGCTTGGGCTTATGCTGCAACCTATTCTGACAAGGCTGCAAAGGTTCCGCGACAACGTCCGGGACTGTTCCATTTAAGTATATGGGAGAGAAGATGAGTGTATGACGTTCTGAATTTCTGAGTGAAGATAATGTGATTTTGTATACATTATTGGAAGGAAGCACTAGCTTTTTTTGTATGCGAATTCTATCAACGGTATCCTTCTCGGTGAATTCGGACTCAGCTGACGTTATTTGCAAATTTCCAGCCTTTTGAGCAGGGTTGCGGACCCCACAGACGCTATCCCGCAGAAAGAGGCTCATATGTGGTGTCTTTCTTGCCAATAGCGGCAATGGGGTCCGTTAGCATACCAAAAGTGGAATAATACTGCGATTAGTGTCATCTGTGTCCGATAGGTGCCCAATAGGTGCCCAATAGATGCTCCATATGTGTTCGAGGAGCAGTTCCATAGGTGCCCGATAGAAGCTCCACAAGTATCCGATTAGTACTCCATGTGTTCGAAAAGTGCTCCACAAGTGTCCAATTAGTGCTTCACAAATTCCCGATAGCTCACCACACAAGCATAAGCAGTCGAGAGAACGTAACCTTCCCCATAGTTCCCAAACCCTCAGTACACAAACCTCCGTTGCGCCCAATAGCTGAATAGGAAGATTGAAGCCTCGGTCAGTAGCTTGGCGGCGACAAGCGGAATAATCAGCTTTTCATTATAGAAATAGAGTAGCCCATAGTTGAACAACAATACGAGGATCACCAGCGCAAAATATTTGGGAAGCGAAGCCTGAATCTTGGAGCGTTTGCCGCCTGTGAAGACGTATTTTCGGTTCATAGAATAGTTAAAGACAGAGCTGCACAATCTCGCGGCCGCGACGGACAGGAATAGGTTATGGCTGAGCCTCTGAAACAGGAATAAGAGTGTGAAGTCGAGCAGGGCTGACAGCAGCGAAGAAGTGCTGAACATCAGTATCGGCAGATAAATCCGGAAGGAGTCCATCAGAGGCCGGAAATGGGATGATTTATTATCGTCCAGATAGACGGTATCGATGTACTCTTCCGTAATGGTGTATCCCTCTTTATGGGCAGTCAGCAGCATGTTCATTTCATATTCAAACCGTTCGCCGGGAATCTGGCATAGCCAATCAAGCATTGATAGGGGGTAGCCGCGCAGCCCAGTTTGTGTATCATAAATCTTAGTACCTGTAGTTAAGGAAAAGACCGTCCGGGTTACAGAGTTGCCGAAGCGGCTGCGCAGAGGAATGGTTCCGGTGAACCGGCGGCTGCCGAGTACGATTCCCGGAGTAGTCTGGTTCCGCAGAGATTCAACGATCCGGTTAATATCATAAGGCAGATGTTGGCCGTCGCTATCCGCGCAGACTACATAATCCGGCAGACCGGCCTCCTGAATATACTGGAACCCTGTCTTCAGAGCACGTCCTTTTCCGAGGTTGACTTCATGGGTTAGGACAGTGCAGCCGAATGCTTCGGCCATATCGAAGATTCCACGGTAGTGCGGGCCGCTGCCGTCATCCACAAGAACAATAGGTTCAAGCTGGAAATTATGCAGCTGTAAAATCAAATCGAGCAGTCGTTCATCGGGCTCATAGGCTGGGATCAGTATAGTCATGATGTTGCATCCTCCTTGATATAAAGAATGTCGCTGACGCCCCGCTCCTTGTTTTTGCCCTGCGGATTATTTACGACCCGTCCCATGAAGTACATAGTGGATGAACCACCGCCGTCCAGATTGTAGGCTTCTGTGGCGCCAAGGTCGGACATTACATCAGCTAGCTCAGTAAGGGTCATCCCACGGCTGTACCCTTCATTGCGCCCGTCAACTACGACAAACACATAATGGTTTGGTGCGATCATACCAACTGCGGTGCGGGGATTCGCGTTCTGGATAGAATGGTTGCCGAAGTTGGTATCGATTTTGACATTGCTGAAATCACTGGCAATCTCCCCGTCCTGAATCAGAATCGGACCAAAGGAAAGGGTATCGGTGGCCCCTTGCGCCAGCAGTTCAGAGGAAGAAATCTCTTCCTCGTTATAGGTTTGCATTGTCCCATCATCGAACAGCGCCATTGCATCCCGCACAGGATCATCACGATACACCGTGCCGTTACGGATTATCACTCCGTCATTGCGGAAGCCATAGTAATCACCATTGATGGCAAAAATCGCATGGTTCGCGGAAGCAATGTCCGAGGTATCCTCAGTGATGTTTGTTCCAAAGCTGTTGTCGGCAAAAGCAGTGCGCAGACTGCTCGCTTCCTTGAGGACGATATCAGCGACAAAATAAGTGATCTGGTCTGAACCGGAACCGGTCTGCACTTGGTCGATCTGGATCTGAATATCATCGCTGGAGTAATTCCAGTCGTCAGAGGTTGCGTTAACTTCGGCAGCTGTAACGGCTGTAGCTCCTGAGCTGCTAGTTGTAGCTGCATCATCCGCAACTACGACTTCGACATGTTCGATTAAGTAACGATCTGCCAGACTATATATCACTGTGCCGAGAAGCAGGAGGACAATGATCATCACGATCAGCAGCTTTCGTTTGAAGCTCCAGGCTTGCTTACTTCTCTTGTTCAACATTGAAGCATCACCTCATTTTGTAAGTTGTTATGGCCATAATACCTGGGCTACCTTTAATGAAACTGAAATAAAAGCTGAAATAAAAACCGAAATAGTAAGAGCTCCGGGAAATTGGTATAATTTAACGAAGAGGTTTTCGACTACGGGGAGGTTTGGACATGCCACAGCGTGTGCTGCTGATTGAGGACGACGAAGCAATCAGTGAAATGGTCAGGTCTTATTTGGTAAAAGAAGGTTATGAGATTGAAGCTGTATTTGACGGTGAAGTAGCGGAGAGAACATTTCGGACCGGTGGTCCATTTGATCTTGTGCTGTTAGACCTTATGCTGCCGAAGCGAAGCGGGACTGACATTCTTCAGACTATCCGTGCGGGGAGTCTGGTTCCAGTGTTGATCATGTCCGCTAAAGACAGTGATGTAGATAAAGCGCTTGGGTTAGGCTTTGGGGCGGATGATTATATTACGAAGCCCTTTTCTATGATTGAGCTAGCGGCTAGGGTGAAGGCAGCGATCCGTCGTGCAGGTTATGCATCTCCCAGTATCCAAGTGGAAGATCAAGCTCCGGTGAAGCAAATGATCTCCATTGGCCGATTGACTGTAGATTTAGATAACTTCTCTGCGTTGAAGAATGGGGAAGAAGTAAAGCTAACGTCGAAGGAATTTCATATTCTTAAGCTGTTTGTGACGCATCCGGGCCGAGTATTTACCAAAGCGCAGATTTATGCGAGCGTATGGGAGGATGATTATTTCGGGGATGAGAACGTCATTAATGTACATATGAGAAGATTGCGTGAAAAAATAGAAGACGATCCCTCCCATCCCGAATACATTAAGACGTTATGGGGCATCGGGTATAAGCTGGGAGAACAGCTATAATGATCGCGGTGCTAGGTGTTGTCATTGTGCTCTTACTCGCCGTCATTGTGTGGCAATATCAGAATTCGCGTAAAGCTTCTAATGATTTGCGATATATGCATGACAAGTTAAGCAGCATTATGGAGGAAGGCTCACATGAAAGATTGCTGCTGTTCAGCGGTAATTTGGAGCTGCAGAGCGTGCTGATTGACCTGAACCGGCTGCTGGATATCAATCATAAAGGAAGCATTGAGCGCGTTAGGCTGGAGAAATCCATGCGTAATATGCTGTCTAATATTTCTCATGATCTTAAGACTCCGCTAACGGTTGTGCTTGGTTATATTGAGACCATTCAACAGGATGAGCATTTGCCGGCCGGGGAACGGGAACGGATGATGAAGATGATTCATCAAAAAGCCAATGAAGTGATCCAGCTGATGAACAAGTTTTTTGATTTGTCCAAGCTGGAATCAGGGGATCGGGAAATTGCGCTTTCACGAGTTGAGGCAGGTGAAGTATGCAGACGCAACATCCTTTCTTTCTATGATATCCTCAGCGCTAAGGGCAGTGAGGTGGAGATTGAGATTCCGGATGAGGCTGTTTACTTCATGGGAAATGAAGAGGCTCTTGATCGAATATTGTCCAATCTGTTGTCGAACGCAATTTCTTATGGCGACGCTGGGAGCGTATTAGGATTAAAGCTCTATAGTGATGAGAACAAAGTATACATAGAGGTGTGGGACCGGGGAAAAGGCATCAGTGAAGTACACCAGGATAAAGTATTTGAGCGTCTGTATACGCTGGAAGACTCAAGAAATCGGGCTTATCAAGGCAGCGGTCTAGGTCTGACGATCACCAAAAGATTAACGGAGCAAATGAATGGAACGATTACACTGGTTAGTCAGCCGTATGTGAGAACAGTGTTTACCCTTACTTTTCGCAGATTACGCTTCTAAGGAATAGAATTGTGCGCAGCTTAAGATTTTCGTAAGAAACGAGTAATAAAAAAGAAAATTCTGCTGTGTACAATAAGAACTAAGGAAGACGAGACGAAAACAAAGGGGAGCGCGGAATTGACTACAATACTTCGGACAAGAAATTTAACGAAAACCTATCAAGGTAAAGAAGTTGTCAGCAATGTGAATATGAATATTAAGCAAGGTGAAATTTACGGGTTTCTTGGACCGAATGGTGCTGGCAAAACTACCGTGATGAAAATGGTCACGAACCTAGTTAAACCTACGAGTGGAGAAATTGAATTTTTTAATGAAAAAATGACTGAGCATTCTTACGAAATGCTGAAGCGGATGGGCTGCATCATTGAATATCCAGTGTTTTATGATAAATTGACAGCCAAAGAAAATCTGATTTTGCACGGAGAGTACATGGGCTATTATGATCCGCAAGCGATTGGTGAAGCGCTGGAGCTGGTAAAGCTCACAGGTGTCGATAAAAAGCCGGTGAAGCAATTTTCACTTGGGATGAAGCAGCGTCTGGGTATTGCCAGAGCCTTCATGACGAAACCTGAACTGCTCATTTTGGATGAGCCGATTAATGGGCTAGATCCTGTGGGAATCAAGGAGATGCGTGAAGTGTTCCGGATGCTTAGCCGTGAATATGGAATGACGCTACTTGTATCTAGTCATATTCTGGGGGAAATAGAGCAGATTGCTGATACGATCGGTGTGATCCGGCAGGGTGCTCTGGTAGAAGAAGTGGCGATGGATTCCATTCGTGGCCAAAATACTGAATATATCGAAGTGGTTACGAATGAGATTAATAAAGCAGTGTATGTGTTGGAGCATAAGCTTGGGCTTAATAATTTCAAAGTGCTGGACCATATTACAGTTAGAATATATGACGGTGGAATCTCACAACGTGATCTGAATAAGGCGTTAGTGCTAGCAGATGTGGAAATTGAGAGTATCAGCAAAAAACAACATACGCTGGAAGATCATTTTCTGCAATTGATTGGGGGTGAAGGCATTGCTTAAATTAATATCTTTGGAGATTCGGAAGAATAAGCTAAAAACGCTTCTTACAGGTGCAGCAATCGTCAATCTTGCGATTCTTGCTTTTATGATTATGGTTTTATTCGTTGATCAAAATGAGAGCGAACCGTCGTTTGCTTCTTATGCAGAGTTGTTTGAGGGCGTGTTCGTTTTTGTAAAGGCTGCTTATATTATTTTCGCTTCGGTTATTATTAGCAAGCTGGTGATTGATGAGTATAAGAACAACACCATTACTCTTCTCTTCATGTATCCTATCTCACGTAAAAAGCTGATGACTGCGAAAATATTGATAGTGTTCGCCTTCACATTTGTGGCCATTATCGTGGCAGATATTGTAGTCGGCGCTATCCTAGTAGGATTCAATTCCTTTGCAGGGCTTATTCCGGGTGAACTGACCCTTCATGTAATCACTTCAGAGCTGATTAAGTTAGGTGCAAACGCTTTTTACGCAGCGGGTATTGCTCTAATCCCATTGTACTTTGGAATGAAGAAAAAATCGGTCCCTGCCACCATCGTCTCAGCTGTGTTAGTTACCTCCCTAATTTCTGGGGGATTTGATCAAGCTCGCTTAGGTAATTTAGCGGCGGTGTCGATCTCACTTGGTTTGCTAGGAGCAGGTATTGCCTATATGGCTATTCGCAACATTGAACATAAAGATATAGCCTAATAGATTCGGAATTCACCCCCTTTTATAACCCTTTTGTAACGATGAAAAAGCATCGTGATTGGGTTATAAAGGGGGAATTTGACGTTTATCTACGACTGATTTCCGTAATTTTGATATAATAGATATGAAATATATTTAAAATTTTAGATGAACATTGCTCGTTTAGGGGTAATGATAATGGATGAGAGAGCCTGAGGGGATGTGAACTGTGGATAAAGACTGGACGTCCATTCTGAGACGGTTGCTTTCGGAAGAGAGCGCTTATAAATCGTTATATGACCATCATCCTGATTTGATATTCGTTCTGGATAGACAAGGTCGCTGCGTAGGAACCAATCGAACTTTTCATCTAGGCTTGAGCGCAGAAGCGAAGTTGCAAAATACAAGTCCGATATCAGCAAAGAGAAAAAAACTTGGCAATATTGCTAGTTTTGAGGCTGCTCTGCAGGGGAACTCCTCAAGCTTTGAGCTACAAGATTTAGAGAATCCCAAAAAAGGCTCAGATTGCGTAGGCGTTAAACTATTACCGATCAGAACGGAAGAAGGGATCGCCGGGGTATTCGCGATTACTCAAGTGGCTAACGGAAGCGCTCTTTTACATGCAAAATTGTTACAAGACTGGCTAGATGAATTAGCGGACACCTTAGATACTGAATTACCTATCACGGGCGAAGTGGAGATCAGCTCCAAAGATAGCTCAATAGTAGCTGTGAAGGATCAACAATCGAGTCTCATTCTGAATTCCGTCTCCGCGGGAATCTTTGTGCTGGATACAACGGGGCGCGCTCTATTTATTAACCGTGAGGCAGCGGATATGTTAGGCTACCAACCAACAGAATTGATGGGTTTGAAGCTTATGGATTATATCCATCATATCCAAGGTGATGGTTCGCGTTATTCGACACCTGATTGCCAGATTAGTCTTACGATAGAGGATGGAATCATCCGTAAGAAAGATGATGAGATCTTCTGGCGTAAGGATGGCACCAGTTTTTTTGTTAATTATCGGGTAGCACCTCTTATTGATGAAGGGCTGATCGCCGGTGCGGTTATTGCCTTCAGTGATATTACGAATGAGCGAGAAATCATTCGTGCGAAAGAATCAGCAGAGCAGGCAGCGCAAGCCAAATCTGATTTCTTAATGATGATGAGCCATGAAATTCGGACGCCGATGAACGGGATGATCGGAATGGCTGATCTATTGTTGGATACTGAACTTGGAGAAGAGCAGCGAGGTTATGCCGAGATTTTACGCAGCAGTAGTTATACGTTATTGCAGATCTTGAATGACATTCTTGATTTCAGCAAAATGGAAGCAGGTAAAATGTCACTACAATCCGAGAAGTTTGATCTCCGCGAGATGATCTCAGACGTCATTGATTTATTTGCACCGAAAGCGGAAGAGAAGAAGCTGGCATTACGTTGGTGGATGGATACTAGCGTTCCAACCATAATCATTGCTGATCCGATCCGCTTGCGGCAGATTGTCGTGAATCTGGTAGGCAATGCGCTGAAATTCACGGAACGTGGGAGCGTGACCCTATCGGTGAAGAACATTCCACTATCTGATGAACAAGAATTTTTGTTGGAGTTTTCAGTGCGGGATACAGGTGTAGGAATTGCCGGTAACAAACTCAATCTATTGTTTCAATCTTTCTCACAGCTGCATCCGTCCATAAACCGTAAATATGGAGGCACAGGCTTGGGACTGGCGATTTGTAAACAGCTTGTGGAGCTGATGGGTGGGACGATCTTTGTAGAAAGTGAAGAGAATCAAGGTTCTACGTTTCGTTTTATGTTGCCTTGCAGAGCAGAAGATATAGAGCTGGAAGTAACTTCAAACTAGGGGGGTTACACACAAATCTCCGGTCCATTTGCTTAAGAAGCAATGGCCGGAGATTTGTGTGTTATTAGTCCTGAAGCATATACATGAGACCTACAGTATGCGGCCCACAATGGCTGCCAATTACACAACCCGCATGGAGGATTGCTATTTCATTAACTTGAGTTTTCTCTCGTAGTGCTGCCTCCAGATAGAGCGCATCTTCTTCCGCCAAGGTATGGACCACGATGAGCAACTCATTATCCATTCGATCGACATGAACCAAAGCGTTCTGGAGCATTTGTTCCACAGCTTTTTCTTTTTTGCCACGGATTTTGCTGGTAGGTATGATGCTCCCATCTACCAGTCTAAGAACAGGACGGATTTTGAGCAGACTACCGATGAAGTTCTGCATGCCTGAACAGCGTCCACCCATATATAAGTAATCTAGCGTATCCACAACGAATTCAGTTTCCACAAGGCTGCGGCTGTGCTCCAGCATGGCTGCAATCTCTACGGCAGAGTGGCCCTTTTCAGCAGCTCTGACAGCCTTCATAACAAGGAGGGCAATGCCTCCGCACAAGGTTTGCGAATCTATAACCTGTACGCGTCCCTCAGGAAATTCCCCGGCAGCCAAAAGTGCATTCTGATATGTAGAGGATAGTGAGGAGGAGAGACTGATATATACAATATCTTGTCCGCTGCTAATCACGGGTTGAAATGCAGCAATGAAATCTGCTGGCGAAGGTGCTGCCGTTTTCGGCAATACTCCACTAGCGGCTACACGGCGATACACTTCCTCGGGTGTAATATCTTCACCATCTTTGTAGGTACCTTCTTCAAATACAACATAAAGAGGAACGATGCCGATGTCATAAGTATCCTTCCAGTTTTGAGGTAAATCGGAAGTGCTGTCTGAAAATATTTTTACAGTAGACATGAAATTCTCCTTCACCGATAATTCGGATGACAATAATCATTATAGAACTACATAATCTATTTATTATACCAAGACTATGCCAATTCTCAAAATGAAATAGTAGGCAATCACAAGAAAAAAGACTATCGGGATTTCGATAGTCTTTTTAGTTCTATTCTTTTTTCGTAACAGGGATCCATATCTCACAACGATAGTCCTCTGCGTCTGGTCTCCCTGGAAGATATAGCTCAAACTCAGGTCCGCCTGTGTGCTCGTAGCCTGTGGAAGGGAACCACTCCTGGAAAATGCGTGCCCATACCTGCTGGATCGCATCAGGCATCGGCCCTACTGAGGTGAACACAGCCCAACTTGCAGCTGGAATTGTTGTAGAAGCAAAGCCCTGTGCATCAGTCTCTGGAGTAGCTTCGACAGCGATCCAATAGGAGAAGGTTTCTTTATCATGGTTCATGTCAGAGCAGATGCCTAATAAATCCTTATCTTCACCGAGCTCAATCAGCTTATCCGACGTACCATTTTCATTAGCTTCTATCCACAACTGAGGGATGCGGCGCAGATTCTCCCCATCCTTCGTTGTCATTTCCTCTACTAGTCCGATAACATTAAAGGCGTCTCTTTTCTCAATTCTGTAGTCCATTTCTTTATCTCCCTTCAGTGATAGATGGAAGGAGAGTCTAGGGAAAGCCTTGAGCTGTACCCCTGACTCCCGCGCAGCAGAAGGAGTAATTCCATGTGCCTTGCGGAATGCTTTGGCAAACGACTCGGGCGAGTCATATCCGTATTTCAGTGCAACATCCAGCACTTTAACTTTAGAAATAGCAAGCTCCTGTGCAGCCAGAGTTAATCTGCGCTTACGGATATAGTCTTTAATAGATACTCCGGTAAGCATATTGAACATGCGCTGGAAATGAAAGGGGGAGGAGTAAGCAACCTTGGCGATTTCTTCAATGGTCACAGATTCCTCCATCTTGCTCTCCATATAATCTAAAGCTTCTTTCATGCGGATAAGCCATTCCAAGTCCGTCATCTCCCTTTAAGTTCATACTATCAGGCTGCATTTGCAAAATCCTGTTATTCCGTGCTCTCTAATGACAGGTAGCAGGCAGAAGGATAATCTCATAAAAAATCATCCTAAATAGTATAACTCAGGAAGATAGACAAAGTTAGTCTTTCAATCGATACACTCTTGCTTCATAAGGTCGTAATAATTCCCGTGTGGGTGCATCATCAGGGTAATTTCCAATAATAAGTTCCGTAGCCTTACTTAGCTCTGCGGAAAGATCAACAGTCTGTGGAACCTCATTGAAATTGAGCAGCACCAGCCACTTCTCGTCATCCAGAGTACGCGTATAGGCATAAATATCCTCATGCTCTGGCAAAAGTAGCTTGTATTCGCCATAAGCCATGATCGGATTTTTTTTGCGCAAAGCAAGCAGCCTTTGGTAATAATAGAAGATGGAATCCGAATCCGCCAGGGCCTGCTCCACGTTAATTTCCTTGTAGTTCGGATTAACTTTGAGCCACGGCTCCCCTTCAGTAAAGCCGGCATTCGCAGAATCATCCCATTGCATCGGAGTGCGCGCATTATCACGGCCTTTGATATGAATAGCGTTTAGCACGCTGTTAGGATCAGCGCCGCCTTCGGTAACCTTTTCGCGATACATATTGAGGATTTCAATGTCTTTATAATGTTCAATGGCTGTGAATTTTACATTAGTCATCCCGATTTCTTCGCCTTGATAAATATAGGGTGTCCCTTTCAGCGTGTGCAGTAAGGTAGCGAGCATTTTGGCAGAGATCACACGATACTTACCGTCATCCCCGAATCTTGAGACCATACGTGGCTGGTCATGATTGTTAAGATAAAGACTATTCCAACCCTTATCCGCCAGACCCACTTGCCATTTATGAAGAATATCGCGCAGCTTCGACAACGTCCACGGGGCTACGTCCCATTTGCCGTCAGGACCCGAGTCCACATCCATATGCTCGAACTGGAATACCATTTGCAGCTCTTTACGTTCCTCGTCCGTGTAAAGGATGGCATCTTCAACTGTAGCGCCAGGAGTTTCGCCGACAGTCATAATGTTATAGTTGGATAACACTTTGTCATTCATTTCATGTAAAAACTCATGAACACGTGGTCCATTCATATAATATTCGCCGCCCCAAGCAAGTTCCCCGGGAGCAAGGCCGTCTCTATGAGAGGATGGGAGACCTTCCACTTTAGAAATCATATTGATTACATCCATTCGTAGACCATCCACACCCTTGTCGAGCCAGAAGGTGATCATCTTGTATAACTCCTCACGCAGCTGCGGATTCTCCCAGTTGAGATCCGGTTGCTTGCGCGAAAACAGATGCAGATAGTATTCACCAGTGGTTTCATCCAGTTCCCAAGCCGGGCCGCTGAATACAGAACTCCAATTGTTGGGGCGCTCACCATCTGGTCCACCCGGACGCCAAATGTAGTAATCGCGATATGGATTATCTTTTGAAGAACGGGATTCTACGAACCAAGGATGCTCATCTGAGGAATGATTGATTACAAGGTCCATCATTAGTTTTATGCCACGGGCGTGCAATTCAGTCAGTAATTCTTCCCAATCCTGCAATGTGCCGAACTCATCCATAATATCTTGATAATCGCTGATGTCATAACCGTTATCGTCATTTGGCGATTTATATACAGGTGACAGCCAAACTACGTCGACACCTAGCTTTTGCAAATAATCCAGACGTGAAATGATTCCCTGCAGATCTCCAATCCCGTCACCATTGCTATCTTGAAAGCTGCGGGGATAGATTTGGTAGACAACGGCTTCTTTCCAAAAGGTTCTGTTCATTCAAAATCACTCCTTATATAAGTTATCTTCCTAAAAAATAAAGAGACCCCAAAAGCATTAAGCTTCAAGGGTCTCTTGGGTGTAAGTTTTATACTGTGACGGAATTGCTATCAGCAGTGATGCTGCTTAGTCCGTTTACGGTATATTCTTTGTCGTAGATAGTAATAGAAGCAGGGATATCAGTTTCATTCGTAACAGTAACTTGTGCATCCGTAACGCTTACTTTCAGACGGGAGCCGCGGAACATGATTTTAAAAGAGTAAGCGGTCCAGTGACCTGGGTTAGATGGGCTCAGTGTCAGTCTGCCGTCATGCACGCGGAGTCCGCCGAAACCATGTACGATTGACATCCAAGTACCAGCCATGCTAGTGCTGTGCAAGCCGTCTTCTGTATCATTGTTATAGTTATCAAGATCCAGTCTTGAAGTACGCAAGTACATTTCATAGGCCTTATCCTTATATCCCAGCTCACTGGCTAGAATGGAGTGGATACAAGGGGAAAGGGAGGACTCATGAACAGTGATCGGTTCATAAAAGTCGAAGTTACGTTTTTTGGTATCGAGATCGTAACGGTCACCCAGGAAATATAATCCCTGCAGAACGTCTGCTTGTTTAATGAAGCAAGAACGCAGGATACGGTCCCATGACCATTTTTGGTTAAGTGGCAGATGCTCACGTTCCAGATCTTTGACTTGAATGATCTCTTTGTCCAGGAAGCCATCTTGTTGTAAGAAGATACCCAGCTCTTCATCCGCAGGATAATACATCTTAGCAATGATGTCTTTCCATTTTGTAGTTTCGCTCTCTTGCAGCCCTAGTTTGTCAACTAGCTCAGCATAACGAGTAGGCTCATTTTCTTGCAAGTATGCCAGTGCTTCCATGGTATATTCCATAGTCCACGAAGCCATACGGTTCGTATACCAGTTATTATTAACGTTATTCTCATATTCATTCGGGCCCGTTACGCCGAGCATTACGTATTTGTCTTTGCGTGATGCATAGTGAACACGTTCTTCCCAGAAGCGGGAGATTTCCACGAGAACCTCAAGGCCATATTGTCCCAGATAAGCTTTGTCTCCGGTGTAGTTCACATAGTTGTAAATAGCGTAGGCAATGGCACCATTCCGGTGAATTTCTTCAAATGTAATTTCCCACTCGTTGTGGCACTCTTCACCGTTCATAGTAACCATTGGGTATAGCGCACCTTTTTTGAATCCAAGCTTACGGGCATTTTCTTTAGCTTTCTCTAAGTGCTTGTAACGGTAGATCAACAAATTGCGGGCAATGGAGGAGTCCGCCGTACTGAGATAGAAGGGAACGCAATACGCCTCTGTATCCCAGTAAGTGCTGCCGCCGTATTTTTCACCGGTAAAGCCTTTCGGGCCAATGTTCAGGCGGTCATCTTCACCATTATAGGTTTGATTGAGTTGGAAAATATTAAAGCGAATCGCTTGCTGAGCCGAAACGTCACCTTCAATGATGATGTCGCTTTCTTTCCATTTTTCTCTCCAAGCTTCAATTTGTTCGGTCAAAAGAGTTACAAATCCGGCTTCCTTAGCAGCTTGCAGAGCAGTTTGGGCGGCGTCGACCAATTGTCCCAGACCGTGATTCCTAGAAGTAACATTGGCTACATATTTATAAATGACGATTTGATTGCCCGCTTGTGCGGTTACGTCCAGTTTGCTGGCTACATATTTCTCTTGTTCGATCGCTTCTGCTTCGGCAGTTACCTTCTCACCATTGACAAGGATATCAAAAGCCATAGCAGAGGTGACATGGAAGTCGAGTTTCTTAGTCTTAAGAGTGAGATGTCCATGATCAGGTCCCGCTTGTTTCTCAACTTCATTCCAGAATTTCTCGTCATAGTTGGAATCCTTGTTCTTCACATCACCATCAAGATAAGGAGTAATCGTAATCTTGCCTGAGAAATTGACAGGAATGATGGAATAGCGAATCGCGCCGATTTCTTGACGAGTCATGCTTACGAACCGGATACTTTCTACTTTAACTTCCTTACCATCTTCGAGAGTGGCAGTGAAGCTACGGGAGAGCGTTCCTTCTTTCATATTAAGTACACGGCGGAATTCGGAAACGGTGCACTTTGCCAGATCAAGGGGGATACCCTCGATATCAATGTTAATACCGATCCAGTTCGTGCTGTTAAGTACTTTGGCAAAATATTCAGGATAGCCGTTTTTCCACCAGCCAACACGTGTTTTGTCAGGGTAGTAGACGCCCGCCATGTAGCTGCCTTGCAGGCTGTTGCCGCTATATTGCTCTTCGAAATTGGCCCGGCCACCCATAAATCCGTTACCAAGACTAAATACGCTTTCAGAAATTTCTTGCGTCTGTGGATCAAAGGATTCCTCAATAATGGACCATTCATCAATTGTTAAATATTGTTTCACGATAACCGCTCCTTTAAATATGTTAGGGGGATATATAAAATGAACAAATCTTTTGTTAAACTTCCGGTGATATAAAAGTGACTGCGATGAATCTTTGGACTTTCGATCGCTGTTATAATCAGATTTCTATATTTAAACCACATTTTGCGGATGAAATCTGATTATAAAGGCGAACGCTATGCTTCTACAGTTCCAAAATTCCTCTCCGTCACTTCATCACCAGAAAGTTAACGATTAATTATTAGTTCATTTAATCTCTGGTAGGAATGTCCATAACAACTCAAATCAGTACTATTTGAGTTCATTATGTTCACTATATTTATGCAAAAGATTCTTTGAGCACGGACACACTCATATGAGCGAGCGATGGAACCACAATATTCGCTGCACTGAGGGTTTCCGGCGAACCAATGCCAACACTGAACATACCGGCCCGGGTAGCGGCCTCAATTCCCGCTTCTGCATCTTCGAAGACTACACAATGTTCAGGTGCGGCATCCAGTGCTTTGGCTCCTAACAGGAACACTTCCGGATCTGGTTTAGCAGCACTAGTGTGAGTTCCATCGATGATTGCATCAAAGTAAGGGGTTAATCCGGTATTATTCAAGATCGTCATTGCATTTTTACTGGCAGAACCGAGAGCGACTTTGATGCCATTCGCGCGGCACTCTTTTAGGAAATCAAGCGCACCTGGCAGAATCTCAGAACTGTCCATTTTCGCAATATATTCGACATAACGATTATTTTTCTGTTCCGCAAGCTTAGCTTTCTCTTCTTCAGCAATCGTTAGTCCACCGATTTCCAGCAAAATATTTAGTGAAGCCGTTCTGCTGACTCCCTTAAGGCGTTCGTTATCTTGTTCTGTGAAAAGAAACCCCAGTCCATCTGCAAGCTCTTTCCAAGCGATATAATGGTATTTGGCTGTATCGACGATTACTCCGTCCAAGTCGAACAAGCAGGCTTTAATTTCCGACATTGTAGTACCTCCTAAAAGTTTTGACAGCGTCGTGATCCAGCGGATGCCGTATTAGAATCTTATTAAACCGTTTAAACTTTGATTAAGATGTGTAAGTTTATCCTAACCTAAGATCCTAGAAATCACCCATAAAGAACTGGATCATTAAGTATTGTATGATTTAGCGCAAACGTTTGTACAGATTTTCAAAAAATAAATGAAGCGATTAAACGCTTCACTTATTCATTCGGTTTTATGCTTTGCCTGAGAGTGCATGGATGACTCTCTCACGATCAGACGATGGGGAATGACAAATCGGTTGGTATGACCTGAACCGTTATCCGGACTCTTGATATTTTGGATAAGTACTTGTGATGCGGTGTAGCCAAGATGATAAATTCCTATATCAATACTGCTGATCGGAGGACTAGATAATTCAGATAATGGAATATTGTTAAAGCTTACAATGGCGAGATCGTCTGGAACCTTGTATTTCAGTTCGTTCAACCCACGCAAAATTCCGAACGATACCATGTCATCCACCGCTACCAGCGCAGTGGGTCGATTCGGCAAATTCATGAAAAAGGACATCGCTCTGTAGCCGCTATCCTGTAGAAATTCACCCTCTACAATCCATTCATCCCGCATTTCTAAACCGCTATTCTGCAATGCTTTACGATATCCGGCGAGACGGTCACGAGAAACGATTAGATTAGGTGGTCCACTTACGAAGCCAATACGTTTATGCCCCATGGAAATGAGGTGGTTCGTAGCATCGTATGCTGCCATCACATTATCATTATCGACTGATAAAATATTCTCATATTTATCACTCCGGCCAACAAGCACGAATGGATAATCGTTGCTCTCTAGAAAATCAATAACGGCATCATCCGTACGAGAGTAAAGCAGAATAACGCCGTCAACACGGCGACCCTTCAGAAGTCGTGAAACGGCTTCCAGTTCTTCTTTCTCGTTCGCTCCGGAGCTTATCAGCACATCATAACCGGAACGGCTGGCTTGTGTAACGATCCCGCGAATTAATTCCATAAAAAATAGATTAGAGAACAGCTCTTCAGCAGGTTTAGGAAGACTGAAGCAGATGCTGTTAGTAGTTTTCGACACCAAGCTCTTAGCCATCATGTTAGGGGTATAGCCCATATCCTCCATAATAGCTTTAACTTTGCGGGAAGTTTCCAGGCTGATTCTGGGATGGTTGGACAATACCCGGGATACCGTGGAGGGAGATACTCCCGCTTTCTTGGCCACATCCTTAATGGTAACTGTCATTGAAACCTCCTTATGGAACCGTTTGCTTTACACAGTAATATTAATCTAAGAGTTCTAAATTGTAAATAGATAAAGTCATTCAAAAGGAGGAAATTGCTACTTTTGGAAGGAACACAAGAAATTTCAATGTAATATTGTTGCTTTTCACCAAAAAAGTATGAATGATTCGGGAATTTTGATCTTAATATGTATAAATGCGGTCTGAATTTTGCGAAAAGAGCATTCGCTGAATGCAAACGTATGGCTTAAAGGATGCAAGAACTTAGCTGAAAGGAAGGGAAGAACAAGTTTCGTTTTTATTGCGGCTTTAAATTGAGCTTTTATTTTAGAAAATACTGGTTGACAATACCGTAAATTCGGCATTAGTATGTAAATCAAAATACAGCAAGCGTTTTCATTGGGTGTTTTTAGGTTGTAATCAGTTGCACTAACGATCGGGTTTTATGGACTAGTGTTTGTGCATAGCTTTTTGCAAACGATTGCACTAATTTTGACATGATGTATCAAGCTTTTACTTTGATAGAAGGATGGTGACAGCGTTGAATTGGCTTGACGAGCCCTACATATAGACCTTCTTCACCTTCAGAAGGAATACGCATGATTTATAATCTCATAAATTGGAGGGGTTTGTGAAATCATGTATCCGCTTGCAAAAAGGGAATTCATAATTATGGGAGGTTTTGCAAAAATGAAAATAACTTTATGGGGGAAGAGGGCATTTGCGATCTTTATGATCATTGCTCTCGTGTTCTCTGGTCTTGGACTACATCCTGTTAATGTTAAAGCAGCAACGACGAAGGTTGTATTGGTTGGGGATCTGCAGTCTAAATTTACATCGACAGGTGCGGAAGCGCCGGGTAAGGATTGGGATGAGACATCAGTAGTTACCCAAATGACCTATTCAGATAATGGCCTATATTCTTTTACAGGCACATTGCCGGCAGGAGAATATAACTACAAGGTTACTCTAAATGATTTATGGGATGAGAATTATGGATTCACAAGTTACACCAATCCTCAGGGGACCAATGATGGGGAGAATATCCATATCAAGCTGGAAACAGAGACTGCCGTAACCTTTTATTATAATGACTTGACTCATAAAATAGCTGATTCCACGTATTACACACCGATTGCTTCCGCTAAACTACCAAGATTGACAGGAAACCTGCCGGCAGAAGCACTTACTACATTATCTGATCCTGATTTTGATGATGTTTACAGTACGGTGGCTACCCTTCCTAAGGGAGATTACACCTACCAAGTTTCTGTTCCAGGAGACGGTGAAGCCGGGGATCAATTGTATCCCGAAACTGCTAATAATCTGAGTCTTCCTTCAGATCTGCCGGTTACCTTTAAATTTAATCCACTGGATGGCAGTGTGACAGCAGAATATAAAATTCCTTCTGAACCTGTTGAGGTTACCCCTGTTCCGGCTGGACACATCCGTATTCACTACACTCGGACAGCTGGTGACTATGAAAATCAGGGATTATGGACATGGGATGATGTTCAATCCCCTTCCGCAAATTGGCCAACAGGGGCAACTCCATTTCCTGAAGGGCAAATTGATTCTTATGGTGCTTATGTTGACGTGCCAGTGAAGGATGGAGCCAAGAAAATTTCGTTCCTTGTGGTAAACCGAGTCACTCAGGCTAAGGATGAAGGCGATAAACTCTTTGCCATTAACACGCCTGAGACGAATGAAATTTGGATCAAGCAAGGCTCAAATGATGTAACACCGTATGAACCAGTTGCACTTGCTCCTAATACAGTGCGAATTCACTATATGAGAGCTGATACAAATCATGATCAATACGGACTGTGGCTGTGGGATGACGTCGTAGCCCAATCCGAAAATTGGCCGTCTGGAGCTACTCCTTTTGTGGCAGATCAAACAGATCGTTATGGTGCATATGTTGATGTTCCACTTATTGAGAACGCGAAGAAAATCGGCTTTATTGTGATGAAACCTTCGAACGGTGATAAGGACGGTGACAATAAAACCTTTAGCCTGCTGGATCGATACAATCAGCTATGGGTTAAAGAAGGAGACAACAATGTTTATGTTTCTCCGCTTGGAGAGACACCAATTGGCTTAGTATCCGCAGAGGTGTTGTCGACGAGCAAAATCCTTCTCGGCTTCACACTGACTGACGGTTTGGATCCAGCTGCCTTAAAGACAGCAATTACAGTTAAGGATAAAGAGGGTGCTGCAGTCCCGATTACTGCGGTAACCCTTACAAGCAAAACTTCAATCGAAGTGGATACAGAAGCTTTTGATTTGGAAAAAGTTCCGCTTAGCGTTACTTATTCAGGTAAAACAGTCTCCGCCGCAAGTGGCTGGAGAATGCTTGATGAAATGTACAATTATACAGGAGACGATCTTGGAGCTACGTATAATGCTGACAAAACAGCCACATTGAAATTATGGGCACCTAAAGCAAGCGGAGTCGTTGTAAATCTTTACGATAAGAATGACTCTAACGTGCAAGTGGGTAGTGTTGCTTTAACACTCGGCGAGCAAGGGGTTTGGTCAGTCCAGCTGAAGCCAGCTGATTTGACAGGCACAGCGGCAACAGATGTAAGGGGCTTCTTTTATCAATACGAAGTAACGAATGACGGTGTAACCCATAAGGTCCTTGATCCTTATGCTAAATCAATGGCGGTATTCACTGTTGATACCACAGGTGCTGCTGGTGCCGGCGGGGATACAGTGGGCAAAGCGGCTATCGTTGATTTAAGCCAGACGAACCCTGATACCTTTGGGTATGCTGATATAAAAGGCTACGAAAAACGTGAGGACGCCATCATCTACGAAGTCCACGTGAGAGATTTTACGTCAGATGTATCGATCGAGGATAGTCTGAGTGGGGAAAGATGGGGTTCTTATAGCGCTTTTGAAAAGAAACTTGATTATATTAAATCTCTTGGTGTAACGCATGTTCAGTTGCTTCCTGTGATGGCTTGGTATTACGGGGATGAGACGAAGATGGGGACTAGAGAGCCAGAGTATTCCGCAAAAAACAATGAATACAACTGGGGGTATGATCCTCACAGCTATTTCTCTCCGGACGGGGCTTATTCACAGAATCCTGCCGATCCAGAAGAGCGGATTAAAGAATTAAAAGGTTTGATTGATGCCGTGCATGAAGCTGGAATGGGTGTCGTTCTGGACGTAGTGTATACTCACATGGCTAAAAAAGAATTTTTAAACGACATCGTACCTAATTATTATGCCTTCCAAGATGCAAACGGCAACTTTATCGGGGGGTTCGGCAACAATTTAGCCACCAACCATAAAATGGCTGAGAAGCTTATGGTTGATTCGGTAAAATACTGGTTTGAAGAGTATAAGATTGATGGAATGCGCTGGGATATGATGGGCGATGCGACAGCTGATGCTGTTCAGCATGCTTATGATGCCGCGGCAGCAGTGAATCCGAAGGCACTCTTTATTGGTGAAGGCTGGAGAACATTCGGCGGCGCTGCGGCTGATCCTTCTCTCGCTGGTCAAGGTGCAGATCAGGATTGGATGGACAAAACGGATAGTGTCGGTGTTTTCTCCGATGAATTCCGTAATGAATTGAAGTCTGGTTATGGTTCCGAAGGTCAGCCTAGATTTATTACCGGTGGAGCACGTCCGATCGCTACAATCCTGGACAATATTAAAGCTCAACCTTCGAATACACCAGCAGATGATCCGGGTGATATCGTCCCATACATCGAAGCTCATGATAATCTGACACTTCATGATGTCATAGCACAATCGATCAAGAAGGATCCGGATATTGCTGAGAATGAGCTTGAAATTCAGCAGCGGATCAGATTAGGAAATATGCTCGTATTAACTTCTCAAGGTACAGCCTTCATCCATGCCGGTCAGGAATATGGGCGGACTAAGCAGTGGAAGGGCACAACGGATCCTGAGGATAAATTCACAGAGATGTTCGACAATAACAACCAATCGTTTGGCTATTTCATTCATGATTCTTACGATTCATCGGATGCAGTTAACATGTTTGATTGGACCAAAGCAACGGATGAATCTAAGTTCCCAGTACAGAACACGACAAGAAAATATACGTCGGGTCTGATGGAGCTAAGAAAATCAACGGATGCCTTCCGATTGGGCGATAAGGATTTGGTTGACTCTAACATTAACCTGATCCCTGCTCCAGAAATGAAGGATAACGATCTTGTCATCGGTTATTCCAACAAAGCAACAGATGGTACTGGCATCTATTATGTCTTCATGAATGGTGACAGCACAACTAGAAAACTGACCTTATCTGAGGATTTGACGGGTGGTCAAGTGCTTGTGGACAACGATGAAGCTGGTGTTACAGCGATACCGGCTGCGCAGCAGACAGGTTTTATTTTGACAGCAAATTCAATTACATTAGAGCCTTTGACGGCTGTGATTATTCAAAAGGAAGCTGCACCAGTTACGCTTACCTCTTTGGAAACAGATAGTGCAAGCTACACGCTGGCAGCAGGAAATACGCATCAAACCGCTGTTTTTGCGAAATATGATGACAATAGCAGAAGTAATGTTACTAAGAAGGCTACTTACCTTTCCAATAAACCTGAAGTGGCTACAGTAACTGATAAAGGTCTAGTCAAAGCGGTTGGGCTAGGAACGGCAACCCTTACTATCTCTTATGAGGGTGTTTCCACAACCGTCACCGTTAAAGTTACTGACAAACGATATGTTCAATTCACTTATACCCGTAGCGATAAGGACTATAAGGATTGGAATATCTGGGTTTGGAACACTGGAGCTAAAAATGACCAGATTGATTTCACAACCTTTAAGAATGGCACAGCGAGCGTTCTGATTGAGGTTGCGGAGAATGCAACAAGCGTTGGATTTGTCCTGCGCAAAGGTACGGATTGGAACACGGGAAAACAAGACTACCCGGACGATCGTGTCATACCGTTGACCCCTGGTGAACCGTTCACTAAAGTGTATGTAACCAGTATGGTTAAAGAGCTTGATATCAAACCAAGTATTAGCGGCCCTATTTTAAAAGATGGAACGATTACTTTCAGATACCGCGACGACGCTTTGTTCCGTAATGGAAATATGGACGCAATAACAGCTGCTAAAGTAAAAGTGAACGGCACTTCGTATCCAATGATCTATGATCCGGCTAACGAGTGGTTCACTTATACACTGGCTGATTTAAAAGAAGGTATGTATAAATATACTTTCTTGATTACTAAAGATGGCGTCACTACCGAAATTACAGATCCAAAGAATACGGTGAATGATGAATCTGTTATTGATTATCATCAACCTGTCGTTACGATTACGGCATCCGTAAGTCCAGAGGCAGTCACATCCAATCAGAATGCTGTTGTAAGCATCAACGCTTCCTCTTCGGAAGAAGTAACTTACTCTGAAGCATATATGGATTTAACCAATCTTGGAGGACCTAGCAAAGTTAAGCTGGATACGGAACTCTTGAAACAAACGGTTGCTGTGAAAGACACGGTGTCAGCGGGCATCAAGGATATTCCGATTACGCTCGTAGACCAATACGGCAATGCACATAAGGAAAAGGCTACACTTGAGGTAAAAGCAAGAACCTATACAGGGGATAAGCTGGATTTTGATTGGGATGAGGCCCGGATTTATTTCGCGCTTACAGACCGGTTTAAAGACGGTGACCCAACGAATAATGAGAATGTAAATAAAGATCATCTGGAAGCTTATCATGGTGGAGATTTCCGAGGGATGATCGACAATCTCGATTATTTGCAAGAGCTAGGAATTAACACGTTATGGATCACGCCAATCGTAGATAATATTGATTTTAACAAAGGCGTTGACTTTGGCAGCGAACAATATGGATACCATGGGTATTGGGCAAAAGATTTTACCAAGCTCGACGAGCATCTTGGCGATATGGCAACCTTCAAGGAGCTAATCGAAAAGGCGCATGACAAAGGGATCAAGATCATGGTTGACGTTGTACTCAATCATACGGGTTACGGTCTGAAAGCTGAGGATACCTATCCGACAATTACAGCTGAGGATAAAGCACGTTTCGAAGGGATGCTGCGCACGGATGGTGTATCCGCAGATACAGATCCAATTAAGGGTGAGCTTGCTTTCCTGCCAGATTTCAAGACGGAAGATCCAGCCGTTCGTGAAAAAATTATCGCTTGGCAAACAGGCTGGTTAGACAACGCACGTACGGAACGTGGAGACACGATTGATTATTTCCGTGTGGATACAGTCAAGCACGTGGACGATACGACTTGGAAAGCCTTTAAAAATGCACTGACAGCGATTGATCCAAACTTCAAAATGACCGGCGAATACTTCGGTGGAACCATTGATAACAATGGTGGAATGCTCGAAACTAGCCAGATGGATGGTCTGCTTGATTTTGGATTTAAAGATGCAGCCAGAGATTTTGCAAATGGTAAGGTAAACAGTGTGGATGCTTATCTGCAGGAACGTGAATTAAAGATCGACAATACGAAGATGATGGCTCAATTCCTGAGCAGTCACGATGAGAATGGTTTCTTGTCTGATTATGTGGGAGGCGATAAAGGCAAGCTGAAGATTGCTGCAGCTCTGCAAATTACCGCCAAAGGACAGCCGGTAATATACTACGGAGAAGAACTGGGGAATTCCGGAAGCAATGCTGGAAATATGTCTGAAGGTCAATTCAGTGAGAACCGTAAGGATATGCCTTGGGATCAATTGACGGCAGAGAAGCCACTACATGACCATTATCAAAAGCTGTTGAATATCCGTGCGAAGTACTCCAAAGTGTATTCCAAAGGTGCGCGCACGAAGCTCGCAGGTTCAGATGATTCAGGTTATTTAGCTTTCAACAAATCTTATGAAGATGAGAACGTAGTGACGGTAATCAATACTAAAACTAGTGGGAATTCTGTAACGATTCCAGTACCGTTTGCTGCCAATTCATCGGTAACCGATGAATACAGCGGTAAAACATACATGGTTTCCGAAGATCAAAAGGTAAATATTGATCTGCCAGGCAGAGATGATGGAGGCACGGTTATTTTGGCGGAAGTATCGGATGTTATACCGACACCAACGCCGACGCCGACACCAACGCCGACGCCGACACCATCGTCGACGCCAACGCCGACACCAACGTCGACGCCAACGCCGACGCCAACGTCGACGCCGACACCAACGTCGACGCCAACACCAACACCAACATCGACGCCGACGCCGACACCAACATCGACGCCAACGCCGACACCAGAAGTGACACCGTCGCCTGAGGTGACACCAACGCCAGAAGCCACAGCGGCACCAACCTCTGGAGTTGTTGTTAACCCTAGCCCTACGCCGCCAGCGGATACTCAGGTTGTGAATGAGGATAGCTTGAAGAATGGTAAAGACGGCAAGGTGCAAATTGATGTTGCTGCCGGTAAGACAGCGGTACGCTTACCTTTACTAGCTGCACAAATACTAGGAACTAATGATCTTGTGTTTAAAATGGGAGATCTGTTAGTTACTATCCCTAGCCAGCTTTTAAGTACAATGCCAAGTTTAGCTTCAGGTATTGATGGGGTAGGTGCCCAAATCTTGCTTGAACTGAACCCACTGGCGCAGTCTGCTGCGAAAGCCATAGTAGACGGTATAAACAAAGATAGTGCTCATATTAGCTCTCTTTCCGATGTATTTGAATTCAGACTTAGCGTGCTGATGAAAGACGGTACTCGGATTGTAATTAAGCAGTTCGATGAGCCGATTACGATCTCATTCAAGATTAAAGGGCAATTCAACAAAGACTTAATCGGAATCTATTATTTAAGTGATAATGGCGGGTTAGAGTACGTGGGAGGACAGCTGAATGGAGAGGTGATCACGGCACAAGTCACACACTTCAGTAAGTATGCTGTGCTTGAAATCGATAAGTCGTTCAAAGATGTTCCTGCAACCTATTGGGCATTTAAGGCGATTCAATCACTTGCCGCCAAACAAATTGTGTCAGGGGTCACTACCTCTGAGTTTGATCCAAAAAGTAATGTTAGCCGTGCGGAATTTACAGCACTACTAGTACGTGCACTTGGCTTAAAAGCGGAAGGGCAGGTTCTGTTTACTGACATCAGGTCAGATGCATGGTATGCCTCATATGTAGCCACAGCTACTAAGCTGGGTATTGTTAGTGGACGGAGTAATAATATTTTTGCGCCGAATGCATCAATTACCCGTGAGGAAATGGCTGTTATGGCGATCCGCGCACTTGAAGTGAAGTCTGGTAAGAAGCTTGAACCTGTAGCAGCCTCTACGGCATTTACTGACGCTTCAAGTATTAGCAAGTGGGCGGAAGCCTATGTGAAGACTGCAGCAGACTTAGGACTCCTGCAAGGCCGAGAGAACAATCGATTCGCTCCAAAAGCATGGATGACCCGCGCAGAAAGCGCACAGGTTATTTATACGCTGCTGAGCAAGTAGGCTAAACTAAGGTGTGCTGAATTCTGGCACCCCTTAGTTTGAGCAGCGGTTAGCATTTTAGTATGCTCCAAAAGAAAACAGGGTATCCCGAAGCGATTATCGCTTGCGAGATACCCTGTTTTGTTATGCTGTATGGCTGAGCAGTGGGAAGAAAAGAAGTCTTTTAGATGATTGCCTTTAGTATAGCGAATCCATAGGCTGGCATCTTCACGATCAGCTTGCTGCGTTCTGTGCGCAGTGTTTCGCCTGTAAACAAGTTCTCCCAATCCCGCTCGTCTACGTCAATACGGAAGGTCTGAGCGGTCTCTTCACTGTTGATTAGTACCACAATCGTCTGCAGATCCAGCCGGCGCTCATAGGCTAGTTTGCTGCCTTGTTGTCCTGCCTCCAGGAAGGTAAATGTACCTGTGCGGAGAGCAGGGTGGTCGTTGCGTATTTTAATAAGCTGACGATAGAACTCGAAGAGCTCTCGATCCTGCTTTTCAGGGTTCCACTCCATGCATTTGCGGCAACCAGGGTCACCTTCACCGTCCATGCCGATCTCGTCACCGTAATAGATGCAGGGAGTGCCCATAAAGGTGAATTGGAACAGTGCCGCTAATCGCATCTTGTTTTTGTCTCCAGCAGCCAGCGTAAGCAGTCGTGGAGTATCGTGGCTGTCCAGCAGATTAAAAGCAACTTCACTAGCCTGCAGCGGGTAGCGTGATAACTGTTTACCAATGGAATTGGCGAATCCTTCAGCATCAAGAGTGCCATTCACAAAGAAGTCAAGGACGGCGTCAGTGAAAGGATAGTTCATAACGGCATCAAATTTATCGCCTTCTAGCCAAGGTGCAGATTCATGCCAGATTTCCCCCAATATGTAGGCCTCAGGATTAGCACGTTTAACCACCTTGCGGAATTCCCGCCAGAAATCATGATCCACTTCATTGGCAACGTCCAGACGCCAGCCATCAATCCCGACTTCTTTGATCCAGTATTCTGCGACTTTCAGTAAGTATTGTTTAACTTCAGGGTGTTCTGTGTTTAGCTTTGGCATTAGCGGTTCAAAAGCAAAGGTGTCATAAGTAGGGACACCGTTTTCAATCTGAAGCGGAAACTTGCGAATATGGAACCAATCTTTAAAGGCGGAAGCCTCTCCTTTTTCTTGAACATCTACAAAAGGAGCAAAGGTTTTGCCAGAATGATTGAATACGGCATCTAGCAGGACACGAATCCCACGTTTATGGCAGCTATCGACGAGCTTTTTTAAAGTCTCAATATCTCCAAAATGCGGATCGACTTTCATATAGTCTTCTGTATCGTATTTATGATTAGTAGTTGCATCAAAGATAGGTGTGAAATAAATAGCAGTGATCCCAAGCTCGTTAAGATGATCTAAATGATCAATAACCCCTTGCAGGTCGCCGCCAAAAAAATTGGTTGGTGTTGGTTCGGAGCCCCATGGCTGAACATTTTCCGGATCAAGGCTCGGGTCACCATTTGCAAAGCGTTCTGGGAAGATCTGATAAAAAACAGCGTCCTTTACCCAGGCAGGCGGAGCGAATACGTCAACGCGGTTAATGAAAGGGAATTCGAACAGCTTGTTTGGGTTTTCCGGCCGCACCGTTTGAAAGTCACTTTCGGTCATCCAAATTCGTTCGTTATCTTTTTGAAGTAAGAAACCGTATTTCAAGCGGCGGTAGAGAGGTACTGAAGCACATTCCCAATAGTCAAACATAGCATCGGAGGTGAAGAGGGTCATGGGAATTAGCTCTTTTGTGGTATCCCAGGCATATTTATCTCCAGCAAAGGCGAACACTTCGGTTAAATCCCCTTTTTTAGCGCGTAGACGCAGGTGAATCGTACTTTCATTATAGGCATAAGACCAATTTAACCGCGGACGATGATACACTGCTTCCAGTAACATGATAAATCCTCCTAAAGTTTTGTTAGCGTTACTTCCTCGGATACTTCGGCAAAACCACATCGAAAGCATAGGCTAAGTTTTGTTAGCGTTACTTCCTCGGATACTTCGGCAAAACCACATCGAAAGCATAGGCTAAGTTTTGTTAGCGCTACTTTCTCGAAAGCATAAACTATTCCCGGACGATACTCCACAGAGCGCGTGGAATGTAGAATGTCGCTATTGTTATTGGTTGCACAGTTTTTTATGCAACATGCACTAAATCAGTAGCAGAGTAGCACATAACAAAGAGGCACAACCACCGCGAAGTAGCTTGCCCGAGGTTGTACCTTTGATAAGTAACATTGCCTTTTAATTATATAGAACAGGAGGCAGACAAGGGATGTTGTGCTTCATGCTGGACAGCCTCTTAACGTTTTGGATTATAGCATGGAATAAAAGGGCTTTCAATACTCTTGTTCAAACCATTGCACTAAATTTCACTAAAGTAAACGAGCATTGTGAAGGGCAATTTATGAGAAATCTCTTGAAATAGAGAAAATGTGGCATATTAGGGGCAAATAAAATAGATATTCCAATAATAAACACATGAATTATCGACTAATTAAAAGATATCATGTGAAAAATGGAGATATATGCCTATAATGTATATCAAATAATGGAAAATGACCCAATACAGTATATGCAAACGTTTTTAAAAACAATCGTTACTGTTGTATGATGTACTCATGAATGAAGCGCTTTCTTACCTGTGAAATGCAGATACAGAAGGAGCAAGCTAAAAGAAGAACTTTTTTTTTAGCCTTTCTGAAATCGTTTGCGCAGATTACAGCACTACTATTTTCCATCTTACGTTTTTAAAAATTGGGAGGGGTTAAAGTAATGAAATTGAAAAAAATGATGGTTATCACCGCAGCTTTCTCAATGGCTCTGTCCGTTACAGCATGCGGTTCGAACAACAACAGTACGAATAACGGGGGCAACAACGCAGCAAAAGCAACTAATAATGCTACTACAGAGACTGCAGCGCCAGAGAGCACAGATGCAGCAGCAACAGATGAAATTGTACCTGAAGATGGCGCAACTCTAGTGGTATGGGAAAGTAAAGAAGAAAGACCTTTTGCAGATGAGATTGCTAAACAGTTCACAGCAAAATATAACGTTCCAGTCAAGGTTGAAGAATTGGCACCACCAGATCAAGTAACTAAACTTACTCAAGATGGTCCTTCAGGATTAGCGGCAGACGTTATTCTTATCCCTCACGATAACTTAGGTAAAGCGGCAAGCGCGAGCTTGGTTCTTCCTAACGATGTCTTCGGTGAAGAAACAAAAGCTAACAATACTGAAGCTTCGATTATCGGATCTTCGTACGAAGGCGAATTGTATGGTTACCCAAGAGCAGCAGAAACTTATGCATTGTTCTACAATAAATCGCTTGTTAAAGAAGCACCTAAATCATTTGATGATGTTCTTGCATTCAGCAAAACATTCACGGATAAATCGAAAAATAGATATGGGATTATGTGGGAAGTAGGAAACTTGTACTTCAACTACATGTTTATCGCTTCCGATGGCGGATACCTCTTCGGTAAGGATGGTACGGATAAAGATGATATCGGTCTTGCTAACGATGGCGCAATTGCAGGACTTAAAGAATTTGTGAAACTGAAGGAAGCATTGCCAATTAAGAGTGGTGATATCAACAGTGATATCAAACGCAGCTTGTTCAACTCTGGTGATGTAGCTATGGATATCACAGGTCCATGGGAGCTTGGAGGATACAAAGAAGCTCTTGGTGACAACCTTGGTATTGCTCCAATCCCTACAGTGAATGGCAAAACAGCAATTACATTCTCTGGTATTAAAATTTTCGCAGTTAACTCGTTTACTCAATATCCGAATGCTGCTAAATTGTATGCGAATTTTGCTTCAAGCAAAGACGCTCAGCTGTTACTGAACAAAACGATTGGTTCGGTTCCTACAAACAACGAGGCGCTTCTTGATCCACAGATCTCTAGCGATCCATATGTCTCTGTTTTTGCAGAACAAGCTAAGAACTCCCAACCGATGCCTTCTATTCCTGAAATGGGTAACGTATGGAGCCCAGTAAATGCTGCCCTTCCAGAAATTTGGGATAAAAATGGGGATCCAAAAGCAGCAATGGACAAAGCTGTACAACAAATCAAAGATTTGAATAACAGTGCATCCCAATAAGGATCATAATTCACTGTCTTAACAGCATACAGTGAATCAAGCTGCCCGCCGCATGTTTAGCGGCTGGCAGCTTCTTATTTTCACTCGGAGAGGAGAACGGAAGCGAAATGCAACGACATCGCACGAGGGCCGCAATACTGTCGACGATTTTTATGGGATTGGGACAAATATATAACCGCCAATTCGTTAAAGGAATATTATATTTAGCCGTAGAAGCTGTAGCCGTTTTTTATTTTATTGAGAACCTTGCCAACTCTTTATGGGGCATCGTAACACTAGGAGAGAATCCGAGTCGTCTGGTTAAAGTCAAGGGGATCGCCAAGATGGTTACCGGTGATCACTCGATTTATATCATGATCCAAAGCTTGATCACCATCCTTATTCTTATTCTATTGATTATCGCCTGGTATTTGAATATCAGAGATGCTTACAAGATTGGAGAAAAACGTGATAACGGTCTTCAGGCAAACACTTTTAAACAAAGTGTTCGTTATATCCTGGATTACAAGTTTGCTCAAGCGTTTCTAGTCTTGCCGGGCATTGGTGTTCTATTCTTTACGATTATGCCAATTATCTTCATGATCCTGTTGGCCTTTACGAACTATTCCGCACCTGATCATCTTCCACCCGCCAAATTGGTGGACTGGGTTGGATTTCAGACCTTTCGTAATTTATTGGTCCTTAAGACATGGAGCCACACTTTTTATGGTGTATTAACATGGACAATTATATGGGCAGTTCTTTCAACCATTACTACATACTTCGGAGGACTGTTGGTCGCTTTGCTGGTGAGTCAGAAGGGCATTCGCTTCAAAGGAATGTGGAGAGTAATTCTGATTGTGCCTTACGCGGTGCCACAGTTAATCTCGCTTCTGCTCATGCGCAACTTATTTAACGGTCAATTCGGGCCTATCAATCAATACATGGGGTATTTTGGATTGGATGGTTTACCGTGGCTGACTGACCCATTCTGGGCTAAGGTTACCGTAATTATCGTTAATATGTGGGTAGGTATTCCTGTTTCTATGCTGCTTATCATGGGCGTTCTGACTACTATCCCACGGGATATGTATGAAGCTGCTGAGGTGGATGGAGCATCGGGTTATCAGAAGTTCCGTATCGTAACGTTGCCGATGGTATTGTTCTCTACAGCACCAACCTTGATTACGCAGTTTGCAGGTAACATCAACAACTTTAACGCGATCTTCCTATTAACTGGTGGTAGTCCGGTAAATGGTGACTATCAATATGCCGGTTCTACGGACTTGCTAGTAACCTGGTTATACAAATTAACGCTAGATCAGAATAAAAACAACATGGCTTCGGCAATAGGGATTATTATCTTTATCATTGTCGCTTCATTCTCCCTGTACAATTACCGCCGGACGAAGTCATTTAAAGAGGAGGATATGATCCAATGAGCAGAAAAGTCGCGAACTTTATTCGCTTAGCAGGTAGTTATATTATCTTGATTGCTTTGTCGATAGCTGCACTCTATCCTGCCCTTTGGATTCTTTTAGCTTCTTTCCGACCTGGTAAATCATTGTACAGCAAAACGTTTATTCCCGAGCAATTCACTTTATCACATTACAGAGAATTGTTCACATCACCCAGCTATATGTTTGGGACTTGGTATGCCAATACCTTGAAAATAGCTGTGTTCTCGATGCTTATCGGGGTAGTTCTTACTTTGTTAACCAGTTATGCCGTATCCAGATTCCGGTTTAAAGCGCGTAAAACAGCGTTATCCACCGTATTGATTCTTGGTATGTTCCCTGGTTTTATGAGTATGATCGCTATTTATATGCTGCTTAAAGAGTTTAATTTGCTGGATACACATATTGCGTTAATTATCGTTTATGCGGCCGGGGCGCCGCTGGGAGGGACCTTTATCGCCAAAGGTTTCCTCGATACGATTCCTCGTTCCTTGGATGAGGCCGCTCGTATTGACGGGGCGAGCAATTTCGGAATATTTATGCGAATCATCTTACCTTTGTCACGTCCTATGATCACATATATGGCGCTGACTCAGTTTGTTGGACCATGGGTGGACTTCATTTTTGCGAGACTCATTCTGCGGACTAAGGAGAACTGGACAGTTGCAGTGGGGATGTGGGATATGGTTAACACCAATCAAAACACTAACTTTACCTTGTTCTCTGCGGGTGCGGTTTTGATCTCCATTCCAATTATGATTTTGTTTGTATTCTTGCAACGTCTGCTAGTAGATGGCTTGACAGCAGGAGCTAGTAAGGGGTAAACCCATTCGCTCGCTTCATGCTAATAAATGATCAGGGTACAGCCTTTATACAGAAATGGAGGGCTGTACCCTTATTTCGTCATGGGGAGTGAACTTAATGAAAAAGTCCTGGACTCTATATTTTAAATCTGTTGGAGTTAAACTGTTCGTTATTTTATTTAGTTCTATAGTTCTCTTATCCTCCGTGCTAGGATTGACTTCCTATTTTGCCGCTAAAAATATCATTACGAATGAGGTTGCTGCAGCCTCCACACAATCTGTAGTTCAGGCAGCGGACAAGCTGGATTTTGTGCTGGCAGAGTATGAGGCACTATCAAGGCAGTTTGCACTCGACTCTGTGTTAAAGGGTGATTTAGAAAAAATAAATAGTGGCGAGCTTACAACTGTGGCCAAAGCCGGTGCTGAAGATCGGATTCGCAGAAAGCTAGACTTGGTAAAAGGGTCTGATGAGCGGATGTATGGCGTCAGGCTGGTATCCAAGAGCTTGGTAGACTCAGAATCTTATAAGTCTGCTGGTATAAGTGGGATTCGTAGTGATGAAGGCATTTCCGCAAGATTAGAGCAAATTGCCGCAGCTAAAGGAGAGCCAGTCTGGTTTCCCGTTCGTGAGAAAGGCTTTTTTGATGCTTATACTGAGCCCTCCTTAACTATGGGGAGATTGCTACGTAATCTTTTACATCCCGAAGCGGAGTATTACATGCTAATCGAAGTGAAAGGGAAGGCCATGACTGAAATGCTGTCTAACCTTCAGATTGGGATGACCGGTGAAATTCGTATCTTGAGTGCGGATGGCAGCATTGTGTATGGTGCGGATCATGCCAAGCTGGGTCAACCCTCTTACATAAAAGTTTCAGAAGAACAAGGGAAAGAGCAAAATCATTCATTTACAGCGGAGGATGAGAACGGAAGTTCTCAGCTTGTTGTATACCAGCCCCTGGCGACTGCCAAGTGGATGCTTATGGGGTATGCTCCTGTCAGTGATTTTACTAAGTCTGCGGACAAGCTTTTATATATCACATTTTCTGTGGTGCTGGCGGCAGCCTTAATAGCACTACTAATTGGTTATATTCTTGTTCGATTGGTAGGGCGCCCGCTGGGTAAGCTGGCAATCTTGATGGAGGAAGGAGAGCGTGGGAACCTGCAGGTACGAACCAATTTCAAGGGCAAAGATGAGATTGGCCGCTTGGGTCAAAGCTTCAACAAAATGATGGAGCAGATCTCCTTACTTGCAAGGCAGAGCGGGAATTCGGCAGATGAGGTCCTCCTTACTTCGGAACAATTAGTACAAGCATCAAGTACAATCTCCCTCCATGCCAGAGAGGTTGCGACCGCTACCGGTGAGATTGCAGCGGGGTCAGCCAGCCTCGCTGTTGAAGCCGAACGCAGTTATCACAATGTTGAGATTATCGGCAACAAAATGAGTGAAGTGACGGAAATAAATACAGTGATGGACCATTCAGCAGAACGGGTCATTGAGGTTAGCAATCAAGGTACAGAGCTGATGAAACTGCTGGTAGAGCAGAGTGAGTCTACGGTAGAGATGATCAATCGAATTCAAGATAATTCTACTAAGCTCAGAGAAAGCACTCATTTAATTCGCAGTATACTCAGCCCTATGATTGCTGTGAATAAGCAGACCAATATTTTGGCACTAAATGCTACCATAGAAGCAGTTAGAGCAGGTGCGGCAGGTAGAGGGTTCATAGTGATTGCTGATGAAATCAGGCAGCTCGCTAACCAGTCGAATGAATCGATTCAATCGGTCTCCAAGATCACGGAAGAGATTGGTCTACATATCGAGAACACCGTTAAGGATATCAATGAAGCCGCTCCTAAGTTCCGTGAACAAATCTCTTCTGTAAGAGAGTCGTCAACGATATTCGCGAGTGTCAAAGAGGAAATGGAACATTTCATGAGACATATTAGTGAATCTTCTGCTTCTGTCCTCGAACTGATTGAGTTCCAGCGTCAACTCGGTGAATCCATGGCCAGCGTAAGCTCCATCGTCCAGCAAACCACTGCTTCGACGGAGGAGGTAGCTTCTATGTCATCTCAGCAATTCACGGTTAGTGAGGAATTGGTTGCCCTATCGGAAAAGCTGGAGGGCTTGGCAGCCGATCTTAAGCACTCTTTGGTTTCTTTTCAAGTATGACAATATTATTCTAATAGAGACGGGCAATTTTCCAATATAATGGAGAGTTGCTCGTTTTTGTTGATTTGATTGCTATCGGACGTTATCTTGTCTTCGAAGTGGCTAAAGAGATACACTTGTATTAAGTAATAAATGAAGAAAGTAGTGATCCATTGACGAACTTAAATCTGAGCCCCAGCGGGAGTCTTTTTCAGCAGGTTTTAATCGAGGGAGATTATAGTCCTCATTTTTTTGCTTACTATTATAAACAGTGGAATAACTACAATATGTCTTACCATCAGCATAATTCAACGGAAATCATGTATTTGATCTCAGGAAGTTGTATCGTAGATGTCCGTCCAAGCTCAGGAGGAGAAGAGAGAGTTCGGCTGAAGCGGGGAGAATTGATCATTTTAGACGCGAATGTTCCGCATAGGCTGATTGTTGAAGAGGGGGCACCTTGTCGGATGCTAAATGTGGAATTTGGGTTCATGGAATATAGAGGAGTTGCACCCTCTGTCGGCAAGCTAGCCCGTGAAGAAACGGCGCTCGCAGAAATGCTGCAGCTTCCTTTTTCCAGTTTAGTAATGCCTGATCCGGAGGAAATCTATCATGTTCTAAAGGGACTTGTGTTAGAGCTTGATCAGAGCGGCGGAAAGGGTGGAAGTATGGTTGATTTATTATTTTGTGAGCTTCTGTTGCGGTTATCCAGACTTCGGCAAGAGCAGCTTCATACCAGCCAACAGCCCTCGCAGCTTTATGTGCGCCGGAGCATTGAATTCCTGCATCAGAACTATGACCAGAACATTCAGGTTAAGGACATCGCTGCCGCAGTTAATCTGCATCCCGGATATTTGCATCGAATTTTTAAGAGCCATACGGGTCGGACGCTCAGCGATTACTTGAATATGCTGCGAATGGAGAAAGCGAAGATGCTGCTTGGGCAGAGCGACATCCCGATTGCTGAAATTGCAGATTACGTAGGAATTAGCAGCAGGCAATATTTTCACCTTCTTTTTAAAAAATACGCCGATTGCACGCCTGTAGAATTCCGCAATTCCATTGAGCGTCACGCCTGGAGTTATGAAGAGTATGATTTTCAGTAGATAGGTTAGGATTTTTGACACCTTCTTTCAAAAGAGGTCATGATATTGGTTACGCTTTCCTTAGGTCCCTTGCTACAATGGACAGGAACAACCAATTCATTACCGGAGGATGATAACCATGTCATTTAAAGTGTCTTTTATAGGGGCAGGCAGCATTGGATTTACCCGTGGATTGTTGCGGGACTTACTAACTGTACCGGAATTTAAAAATATCGAAGTCTCATTTATGGATATTAATAGCCACAATCTGGAGATGGTCACGGAGCTATGCCAGCGTGATATTAAGGAGAATGGTTTAAATATACAAATTCAGGCGACAACGGATCGCAGAGAAGCACTGAAGGATGCCAAGTACGTATTTTGTACTATTCGGATGGGTGGGCTTGAAGCCTTTGCTACGGATGTGGACATTCCCTTAAAATACGGAGTCGATCAGTGTGTGGGAGATACTCTGTGTGCGGGTGGCATCATGTACGGGCAACGCGGAATTGCGGAGATGCTGAATATTTGCCGTGATATTAGGGAGATGGCAGCACCGGATGTGCTTTTGCTTAACTATTCGAATCCGATGGCTATGCTGACCTGGGCCTGCAATAAATATGGTGGTGTTCGGACCATCGGTCTATGTCATGGTGTACAGCATGGGCACCAACAAATTGCGGATGTGTATGGTCTTAAGAAATCCGAAGTTGATATTATCTGTGCGGGCATCAATCACCAGACCTGGTATATTTCAGCAAGTCATGAGGGGAAGGATCTGACCGAAGGTCTTTTAGAGGCTTTTGAGAAACATCCGGAATTCAGCCGTACGGAAAAAGTGCGCATCGATATGCTTCGTCGCTTTGGCTACTATAGTACAGAATCCAATGGACACTTAAGTGAGTACGTGCCATGGTACCGTAAACGCAGTGATGAAATTATGGATTGGATCGATCTGGGGAGCTGGATTAACGGAGAAACTGGCGGTTATCTGCGTGTCTGCACGGAAGGTCGAAATTGGTTCGAGACCGATTTTCCAAACTGGATGAAAGACCCGGCATTGGAGTATACGAAGGAGAATCGCGGGGAAGAGCACGGCTCTTATATTATAGAAGGATTGGAAACGGGACGAGTGTACCGGGGGCACTTTAATACAGTGAACAATGGCGTAATCTCTAATTTACCAGAGGACGCCATTATCGAAGCACCGGGATATGTAGACCGGAACGGTATCTCCATGCCATTGGTAGGTGAATTGCCGCTTGGGCCTGCCGCCGTATGTAACGTGAGCATTTCAGTGCAACGTCTGGCGGTTGAAGCAGCTGTACACGGCGATGATAAGCTGTTACGTCAGGCATTTATGATGGACCCACTCGTTGGTGCTGTATGTAATCCAAAAGAAATCTGGCAGATGGTCGATGAGATGCTCGTCGCAGGGGAACAGTGGCTGCCTCAATACAGCGAAGCTATTGCTAAAGCCAAGGAACGTTTGGCTTCAGGAGAGCTTATCCCAACGAACGCTAACAACGAGGGCGCTGCTCGCCTGAAGGTGAAGTCGGTGGATGAGATGATGCAGGACCGGGAAGCAGCGAACAAAAATGCTGGTGAGTCTGATAAAGGCAAGGATAGAGAGAAGGTTCATTAGGCTGTAGCGTTGAAAGCTTTTTAACTATAAATAACCTCCGCATTCCAGAGTTTGGGATTGGAGGTTATTTTAGGATGGAAATCTAAGCGGGGGAAAAACAAAACAGCAGTCATAGCTTACGAAAATAAGCTGACATGGGTGGGGAGTACAAGTTTATCGGTACCGATCCAAATTGTGAAATTAGGTTTATAGTAGGAGTTATTATGTAACTGAAAAAAGAAAGTTAGTTTAATTTCACTGGCTTATTTTTTTATCTATACCGTAGCGCCGAGGGCTACAGTAATCCCACACAGTTGCCCTACATACTATACTGACGCATTCCTCGATACTTACGGACTCAGATGAGCAATTTGCCCATCCCCGATACTTGCGGTCCCATATGACGCTATTCGCCCATCCCCCGGTACTTGCGGGCCTAGATGACGCTATTTGCCCATCCCCCGATACTTGCGGACCTAGATGACGCTATTTGCCCATCCCCCGATACTTGCGGACCTAGATGACGCTATTTAGCAATTTATCGCCTTTGGAGCGTATTATCGGACCCCAGTGCAGCTATTGCTCAGAATGAGGCTCGTTTTTGGTGTTTTTCATGCCTATAGCGGCTATGGGGTCCGATAGCAAGCCAAATATGCGATAAAGCTACGTATAAGGTCATCTGTGTCCGAAAGCGCCGATCCCCCAGAATCCCACAGTTGCCCTACATACTATTCTGACGCATCCCCGATACATACGGACCCAGATGACCCTATTCGCCCATCCCTCGATCTTGCGGACCCAGATGACGCTATTTGCCCATCCCCCGATACTTGCGGACCTAGATGACGCTATTTGTCCATCCACGATACCTACGGACCTAGATGACGCTATTTAGCAATTTATCGCCTTTGGAGCGTATTATCGGACTCCAGTGCAGCTATTGCTCAGAAAGAGGCTCTTTTTTGGTGTTTTTCATGCCTATAGCGGCTATGGGGTCCGATAGCAATCCAAATGTGCGCTAAAGCTACTTATAAGGTCATCTGTGTCCGAAAGCGCCGAACCCCCAGTAATCCCACAGTTGCCCTACATACTATTCTGACGCATCCCCGATACTTACGGACCCAGATGACGCTATTCGTCCATCCCTCGATCTTACGGACCCAGATGACGCTATTCGTCCATCCCCGATACCTACGGACCTAGATGACTCTATTTATCAATTTATCGCCTTTGGAGCGTATTATCGGACTCCAGTGCAGCTATTGCTCAGAAAGAGGCTCGTTTTTGGTGTTTTTCGTGCTAATAGCAGCTATGGGGTCCGATAGCAATCCAAATGTGCGCTAAAGCTACTTATAAGGTCATCTGTGTCCGAAAGCGCCGATCCCCCAGAATCCCACAGTTGCCCTACATACTATTCTGACGCATCCCCGATACTTACGGACCCAGGTGACGCTATTTGCCCATCCCCCGATACTTGCGGACCCAGATGACGCACTTTGTCCATCCCTTCATCTTACGTACCTAGATGACGCTATTCGCTCATCCCTCGATCTTACGGACCCAGATGACGCTATTCGTCCATTCCCTGATCTTACGGATCCAGATGACGCTATTCGTCCATCCCCCGATACTTGCGGACCCAGATGACGCTATTTGTCCCTCCCCTGATACTTGCGAACTTAGATGACGCAATTTACGAAGTTTGTTGTTTTGTTCAAGAAGGAGCAACACCAAAAACGCGGATGTCCCATCAGCCATTTTTGGCTTTTGGGACATCCGCGTTTTGGAGTGGGGGATTAAGAATTAACCATACCCTTTGGACTAAAGAAGGTCTTCAGCGCCTGATACACTTCTTTTTTGTCTTTAATGACGTAATGCATGAATTGTTCATGTTTCAGATGGCGATAAGCTGACATCAAGGTACTGCTTCGATTGTATTGGTTCACCTCACCGTAGCCGAACATATTGCTTCGTTTCAGCAGTTCTCCGATCAGCTTCACGCAACGTTCGTTGTCGGAGGTGAGATTATCACCATCGGAGAAGTGAAATGGATAAATATTGTACTGCGCAGGCGGGTAGCGGCTATCGATAATTTCAATCGCTCGCTGATATGCCGAGGAACAAATCGTTCCCCCGCTTTCGCCACGGGTGAAGAAATCATGCTCACTGACTTCCTTAGCCTCCGTATGGTGGGCGAGAAAAACAATCTCTACCTTCTCATACTGGCGGCGCAGAAAACGGGTCATCCAGAAGAAGAAGCTGCGGGCGCAGTATTTTTCAAATGAACCCATCGAACCTGACGTATCCATCATCGCAATAATGACCGCATTGGAATGAGGTGTTCTAATATCATCCCATGTTTTGTAGCGCAGATCATCTGGGCTGATACTGTGAATGCCGGGATTTCCGCTGCTTGCATTGCGTCGAAGATTTTCCAGCAGCGTACGTTTTTTATCGATGTTGGACATCATCCCTTTTTTACGAATATCGTTAAAAATTATGGATTTGACCTCGATCTCTTCTTTATTCTTAGGCTTCAGATGAGGCAATTCCATATCCTGAAACAGAATGTCCTCCAGATCTTCCAGATTGACCTCTGCTTCCACGGTATCTTGGCCCGGCTGATCGCCTGCTTTTTCTCCTTTACCGGGCTGTGCCGATTGTGAATCGCGCCCAAGCACATCGCCAACCTGACTTTCCCCGTCGCCCTGTCCTACATGCTTCTGTTTACGGAAGTTATAAATAATCCGGTATTCATCCAGACTGCGAATCGGAACCTTCACAATCTGCTTACCGCCTGACAAAATAATATTTTCTTCGGTAACGAGGTCAGGCAAATTATCCTTGATGGCTTCTCTGACCTTTTGCTGATGGCGTTCCTGATCCTGATGACCTTTACGATGAAGGGACCAGTCTTCTTTTGAGACTACGAAGGAAAAGGGACCGGATGATTGCGACAGGATGACCACCTCCCATGGAATATGAAATGTTGATTGAGGCAATTTTTTGCAAAGTATATATTTGGATCCCCCGCAAAGCACCTGAGTACGCATAGAAAGCAAAGCCTCACTTTGTGGGGATGTTTTGGGGTTGTAACTAAAGTATATTCATGGGGATGAGGGATATGTGATTTCTTATTCACTGATCTCATCTACGGTCAGCACATAGCTGTTAGATTGGCTTTCGCCAGAGTAGTTACGTCCATCCATATTGAAAGAGTATTGAGCATTTACGGAGCCCTTAAGAAAACGACCCATTACCTGTTCACTCACCTGGACAAAATAATGAATGTTAACCATAGATGCAGCATTAACTACCCCCAGCGGCAAGGTGCCGGCAAATGAAGATTGTGGATTCGGAACTCCATCAATCACAATGCTGTTGGGATCAAGAAAACATTTTTCCGGGGTTAGCCGATTCAGAGATATTTCCGCAGGCCAATTTCCACTATTGGTTAGTGAGATCCAGCATTGGACTCGCTCTCCTGCTTCTACGATAGTTGGTTTTGCATGGACTACGAGTGAAATGACAGGTGTGACTACTAAGGTGGTAACTGTATTGGAACGAGAGGTTTGTCGTACGGTCCGTCCGTCTGGAAGCACAAAGGTATACTGAACACTACCATGGTTTTGTACGGCTGCGATTTCATGAATGTTAATGGCTGCAGGTATACTCACTTGAAAAACTACAACTGCTGTAGTACCGCCTCTTAAAGTACCTAACTGGATGCCTTCCGCTGGTCGTGCACTTTTTTGCAACACTCCATTTAAGAGAACACTATCCCATACGAAAAGAGTACCTGAAGGTATGGCATCTGTTAGGACCGCATTTACAGCCAGATTCCCGTTGTTCGTTACCGTAAGCTCATATCTCAAATTATCGCCCGGAGCTGCTGTAACATGATCCACTTTTTTGCTAATGGTGACCCCCGCTTGGACAAGTGAGACAACCGCAGTGTTACTTTCGGTCGTAATTGTATGCTCATCGACTGAATAGGTGACAACCGCGCTGTTGGTTAAGGCCAACGAGGGAGAAAACTCTGTTACTCGGACACGAAAAGTAATATCAACGCTTAGGTCTGTGTCCAGCGAACCGAGTAATATCCCCTGCGCCGGGTCCGATTCTGGGTAATAAATCCCACCTGCAATGACACTCCCCGGTATAAACACCGCCCCGTCCGGAATAGAAATTATTGCGTTGATTTGAGTTAAAGGGCTGTTGCCTTCATTTGTAAGCCGCAAGGTGTAAGTGACTACATCCCCTATAAAAGAAGTCGGAGTACTTGCAGACAAAGAGGTCGAGAGCTGGTAGGAGCGTAAAGAAACCTGTACGGAATTTGAAAATAGATCTCCTTTAACGATTCTTCCCTCCGGTGTGGAAAAAGAAAAACGGCCCAGCGCTTTATTTTGCAGCACTAGGGAAGACGGCAGGGAAATGATGACGACTTGAAAGGCGATGCTCACTTGACTCTGCGGTGCAATAGAACCAAGGGGGATGCCTGAAGACGGTGTAGCCCCCGGAAGAGGCACACCGTCTCTGAGCACACTGTTGGAAATAAAGGATACACCTTCTGGAAGAATGTCAAACACCGTCAAAAAAGCATCTGTATTTCCATTATTACTGGCTGTAATGGTATACACCAAAGTGTCGCCTAAAGAGGCGTGGAGTTTATCTGTACTCTTCAGCAATGAAAGCACGGGGCCCACGACCGGGGTGTTAACGGTATTGGAATAGACAATTCCGTCAACACCCGCTGCCGAGTTGAAGAGTACCATGGACTGATTGGTTACGACAGGTTGGGTACGTGAGCCGGGAATCATAACGCTACTACCTGAACCTGGAAGGTAATGGTTGAAGAAGCACCTGCAGCAATTGTACCAATTGCGATTCCCGAAGCCGGACTGCCACTAGGACGTGGGGCTCCATCTACGGTAATGCTTCCCGTTACGAACTGGCTGCCAGCTGGAATAGGGTCAACCATGATGACATTATTAACTGGTGAAATCCCTAAGTTGGTGACAACAATCGTATAGGTGATGATATCGCCCACAACCGCATCAATAGAAGTAGTGCTCTTAACCACACTTACGTCTGGTGAAGATACAGGGATAATTAGGACGTTTGAGACAGAGGATCCCGTGAGTAAACGTCCATCTGGTGGTGTGAATGTGAAATTTGCTGTAGCTTGATTGACTAACTGTTGTGGCGAAGGGAGGGAAGCAATAGTAACCTGCAACGTAATGGTTACTGTTACTGTACTTCCCGGAGCTACCGACCCAATACTTAAGCCAGTAGCCGGATCTGATCCTGGTTGTGGTACCCCATTCACGAGCACGCTGTTTGGAACAAAGACAGCTCCGTTCGGAATGGTATCGGTGATAACTACATTTGCTATGAGGTTACCAGTATTCGTCACATTTAAGGAGTAAGTAATCGTATCTCCGACAGTTGCGGCGGTTCTGTCCGCCCCTTTGACAACTACAATGATAGGTTGATATACCGGAATAACAAGTGTATTTGAGAATGAAGATCCTGAGAATGCGCCGGAGGTGAAACTGACGGAAGCTTGATTACTAAGCGTTGCAGGATTAGGCAGCACATTGACAATCGTGTTGAACGAGACTTGGAAAGATGCTCCCGGTGCAAGTGTACCGAGCGAGATCCCGTTCGCTGGGTTCGCGCTAGGGCGTGGAGTGCCATCTACGGTCACACTGCCAGCGACAAAGCTAGAGCCTGCAGGTATTGGATCACTGAGGTTAACGTTACTGATATTTGCTATTCCGCTGTTGGTAACAGTGAAGTTATAAGTGATGGTATCCCCAACAACGGCATCGGTAGCTGTCGAAGATTTAGTGACGATAACATTCGGTGAGGATACTGAGATTGTTGTTGTATTGGAATTGATCGAATTGTTAAATGTCCGTCCATCTGGAAGTGTGTAAGCAAACGCGACGGAAGCTTGATTGAGCAGCTGTTGGCTTGCCGGCAATGTTGTGATAAGCACTGAGAACATTACAGACAGGCTTCCATTCGCGGAGATTACCCCCAGTGAGATCCCGGCAGCTGGGTCTGCTCCTGGAGCAGGAGCGCCTTGAATGAGTACACTGTTTGGAATAAACGTTGTACCCGCTGGAATGGTGTCACTCAGGGTTGCTAAAGCTCCGTAGTTACCTGTGTTGGTCACATTTATAGTATAAGTAATCGTATCCCCAACGGTAGCATTGACTGAATTGGAGCTTTTTGCTGCTGCAAGGATAGGCAGATAGACAGGCGTCGTGACGATATTTGAGAAGGCTACATTTGAGACAACACCTGAGGTGAAGCTGACTGTTGACTGATTATTTAACAATCCAGTAGGCGGCAGTGAAACTACATTTACGGTAAAAGCAACAGTTACGGTTACACCGGGTGCTATGCTGCCTAGGGTCACTCCAGTAGCTGGGCTAACTCCTGTGCGAGGCACACCGTCCACAAGCACGCTGCCTGTCACAAAGGTGGTGCCGGCAGGAAGGGCGTCTGTGAAGACCACATTATTTACAGTGGCAATCCCGTTATTAGTTAAAGCTATGGAATAAGTAATAGTGTCACCGACTGTAGTTGATGTTGTGGTTGTAGTTTTAACTACAGCAATATTAGGTGAGGAGACCGGAATAGTGACGGTGTTAGAGAGTGCAGACCCATTAAGTGTACGTCCGTCGGGTAAGGTGAAGCTGTATGCTGCGGTTCCTTGATTGACCAGTTGCTGAGGACTAGGCAATGAAGTGATGTCAACCGTGAAAATGACTACGGTCGTTCCTCCAGGCTGTATTATTCCAGCTGCAATTCCGGTGGAAGGATCCGCTTGCGCTAAAGGGAGTCCATTGATGAGCACGCTATTCGGAACAAAAGCCGTACCTGCGGGAATATTATCCGTCAATGTTAAATTAGCAGCATAGTTTCCTGTGTTACTCACTGTCAGTGTGTAGCTAACGGAATCGCCAACCGTGGCATTGGCTGTACTAGCACTCTTGACTACGGCAATGTTCGGCTGGAACACAGGGACTGTAACGGTATTAGAAAAAGTGGAGCTTGAAATAACGCCTGAAGTGAAGGTAACAGATGCCTGATTGATGAGTGAAGCTGTAGGAGGGACGGAGGTAACAGTAACACTGTAGGTAACCAGCGCTGATGCACCAGCTGCTAGAGTGCCGATAGATATCCCCGAAGCAGGATTCAAGTTCGGGAATGGAACTCCGTTGACAGACACGCTGCCTGTTACAAAAGTACTCCCTACCGGTGTAGGATCATTGAGTAAGACGCTAGTAACAGATTCTATACCATTATTAGTTATATTGACGTTGTATGTGACCGTTTCACCAACAGCAACTGATGTTGAAGTAGTGCTCTTGGTAACGACAATGTTAGGAGCAGAGACTTGTAAAGTTACAGTGTTAGACACAGCAGTCCCAGATAACGGTCTACCGTCAGGCGGAGTAAAGGTAAAGCTTGCAGAAGCCTGATTACTAATCTGCTGAGGTGTTGGCAGGGAGATGATATCAACGGTGAAGCTGACTGCAATACTGGCACCAGGAGCGACATTTCCTACAGCTATCCCTGTATCTGGGGCTGATCCGGGTTGAGGCATGCCACCTACAATGACACTATTAGGAACAAAAACTGTACCTGCTGGAATGTTATCAGTTAGCGTAAGATTTGCAGCCAGATTACCTGTGTTGCTAACAATCACTGTGTAGATGACAGAATCACCGACAACTAAAGCATCGAAATCGCCGTCTCCATCAGCGGCACTTTTTACTAAGGAGATTTGGGGCTGAATAACTGGTGTAGTTGTGATATTAGATGAAGAAGAACCGGAGAATACACCGGATGTAAAACTGACAGACGACTGATTGTTAATCTGTGATGGTATCGGCATCGTTATCCTCACCTCGAATGTTACGGTAGCTGTGGCGCCAGGGCTCAAACTACCGATTGGAATGCCGGCGGACGGAACTGCTAGCGGCAGGGTAGTGCCACTTACAATTACGGTTCCGGGAATAAAAGCGACATTCTCAGGCAGAGGATCGCTGAGAATGATATTGCTTACTGTTGCAATACTGTTGTTGGTCAATACAGAGGTAAAGGTAAGGATATCACCAGTAACAGCAGTAGCAGCGTTTACGCTTTTTACAACACTGACGTTAGGGGCGGACACTGGGACAGAGAGCGTATTGGACACTACATTTCCACCGAGCTGACGCCCGTCTGGAAGGGTGAAATTATATGTCGCTGAAGCAGAGTTCAGCAATACTTGTGATGGAGGTAGGGCTGTGATTGTGACCAGAAAACTTACGGTGACACTATCACCAGGAGCGAGCGGTCCAACTGGAATGCCAGTTGCCGGATTATATCCGGGCAAAGGTGTTCCTCCAATAATGACACTATTCGTGTCAAACACGGCTTGGGGTGGCAGGATATCAGTTACTAATAGAGTAGCTGCAATATTCCCGGTGTTGCTGATCAGGATGGAGTATGAGAGAGATCCCCCTACAGATGCCTGTGCTGCATTGGCGCTTTTGACCATACTAAGGATGGGCTGAAATACAGGTGTTACTATCGTGTTTGAGAGCGAAGAACCGGTGAACGCCCCAGAGGTGAAGGAGGCGCTGGCTCTGTTTGTAAACTGTGCTGGACTTGGCAAGGAAGCAACATTCACTCTAAAAGACACCGTGACAGAGCTGCCCGCGGCGATACTTCCGATTGCTATACCTGTACTTGGGTTAGCCGCTGCAACCGTCGAACCGTTGACAGTCACACTGCCTGCTACAAAAGCTCCCCCCGTAGGAATAGGGTCAGAGACAACAACGTTAGTGACAGTGACGCTGCTTGGGTTGGACACTATGACTGAATAAGTAAGATTTTCTCCAACCGCTACATTAGTTAGATTTGCAGTTTTGGTTAGTGTAATGTTTGGAGCGGAGACCGGAATGGTTAGGGTATTGGATAGACTGGTCCCGGAGAATGATCTTCCACTTGGCAGTTGGTAGGTGTAATTGCTATTGCCTTGATTATTCAGAACAGGTGGAGCAGGCAGAGATTGTACCGAGACAAGAAAGGTCACAGGAACAGCTGCCCCTGAAGCTAAAGTGCCTAAGTTAATTCCTGTAATTGGAGAGTCAGCAGGTCTAGCAACACCGTTAACAGTTACACTTCCCGAGACAAAGGCGCTTCCTGAAGGAATATTGTCGCTCAGGGTTACAGCCGCCCCGATATTCCCTGAATTCTGAACATTTAACGTATAAAGAATATTGCCGCCTACAGTTGCACTGGAAACGTTCGAGCTTTTTGCAATTTGGATTACAGGCTGATACACGGGAGTTGTAGTCGTGTTTGAGACTGAAATGCCAGTAAAAGCACCCGAGCTAAAAGAGGCACTAGATTTATTCAATAGCTGAGCAGGACTTGGTAATGAGATAACGTTGACTTGAAAAGTGACGGCGACGGAGCTTCCGGGAGCGATGGTACCGACAGCAATCCCTGTTCCAGGATTAGCTGAGGGTTGTGATACACCGGCGACGGTAACACTTCCGGGGACCAGCGATGTCCCCGCAGGTATGGTATCTGAGAGTGAGACGTTGGTAATTGCCGCTATGCCGTTGTTACTGATTACGGAAGTGTAGAGTAGTGTATCACCGACAACAACGTCAGCAAATCCTGCGCTTTTGACTACGGTAACATTGGGTGTTCTAACTGGAATAGATAGTGTATTGGATGAGGCTGATCCAGCAATAGTTCGCCCATCTGGAACCTGAAACGTATAAGCGGCGCTTGCTTGATCGACCAGTTGTGGCGGAGAGGGAAGACTATTTACAATGACCCGAAATTGAACAGTAGAACTGCCACCGGCAGCAACCGTACCGATAGCAATCCCTGTGGCAGGGTTACCAGCGACAGGATTTCCATTGACGGTGAAGCTGCCTGCGACATAAGAGCTGCCTGAAGGAATATTATCTGTAAGTGTTGTTAACGCGCCGATATTTCCTGTGTTCGTGATTTGAAGAGTATAGGTGATCTGATCTCCAACCGTAGCATTGGTGGTACTGGCTGATTTCACAATGTTAAGGACGGGTGAATATACAGGTAAGGTTACTGTATTAGATGGAATGACCCCCGTCATGATAGGGCCTCCGGCTACACTTTGAAACGTAAAGGCAGCGTTGGCAGTATTTGCGATATTTTGTGGACTTGGCGGCAATGAAGTGACTTTGGCTTGATATGTAACCGTTATTGAACTGCTTAAAGCTAATGAGCCTAATGGGATTCCTGCTGTAATATCAAAAGTAGGCCTTACGACGCCAGCAACGACTACGCTTCCAGTTACAAAAGTGGATCCTGCCGGCAGCGCATCTGATAAAACGACACTTGCTGCTCCCGCTGTTCCTGTATTACTGACAGTCACCGTATAAGTTACCGTATCACCGACTATGGGGCCGGCTACATTAGCGCTTTTAGTGAGGTTTATTTTAGGAGCATTGATATCAACCTGTATGGCATTACCGTTGAGTACATAAGCATCGCCTGAGGTGGTTAATTGTAATACGGCTGAAGATTGATTGTTTATCAGCCGTGCGGAGACGTCAACATTGGTAATATCCCAGCCTTGACGGCCGCCGATAATGTTGGTCCCTGGGTTTCCGTTTATTTGATTGCGGTTTCCAAAGGTACCTGTTGTGTTTAGATTACCTGCATCATTGTTAATCTGTGACGCAAAAAAGTTGTTGGCAAAGTTGTTTGGTCCCGATAAAGCAACAAGTGTAGCCGAGGTTGGACCAAATAACGCTTGATCCCCCGAACGGTTGGCATCCCCCTCCTGTGCGCTGAATAACGCTCTGCCGCCAAGCGCACCTGTAATTGGTGTTGCGAAGCCTGTGATCGTAGTTGAAACTGGGGCTGAGGTTGCCTGTACAAGTATTGCACCTGCCCGTAGGGACATATTGCGAAAAGGTAAGGCTGTATTTTGGTAGATTACGCCTAATGTCCAGCCAGCATGGTTGGCCGTGGAATCACTAGGGATAACAATCGTACCCACTACACCGCCAGTGGTGTAGGTGCCGGCGCCGCCTTGTTGGATAATGCTGGTCACGTTGGCGGAACGAACATATGCTGATGCACCACCTCCCAAATCGACTACGTTGCTCGTTGCTGAATCGGGAGTAACGCTGAATGTAGTGCCAGCAGGAGTTATTAGGGAGACAGGATTGTTAATGGCCGAACTGAGGTTAACGGTTCCGTTAATATAGGTACCGCCCCATATCAGTTCTGCATACAGCACTGTGCTGCCAGATGGTAGGACCAGTATGGCTGCTGAACTGTTGCTTGTATAAAGACTAGTAGTTCCGCTAGGATAGGAACCAAATGTCGATGAAGTATTAACAGTAGTAAAGCCACCGATGCTGTCTAGTGTCCCTGGCACTCCGATCGTATCGGAGCGGCTAAGTCCAAGCGTGTTGCCGGTAAATGTGATAGCACCGGTCGCATTGATCGTTGCCCGTACGACTAGTGGAATGATTCTCACCTCCTTCGAGGTTGATTTTGGCCAAAAGTGAACCGTCCTATAGTTAGGACGGCACAGTTAATACCTGTATGTTAGCCTATGATACAAAATGGGTATTAGTGTATGTCCCATCTTAAAATTATAGAAAAAAATGTCTGTTTTGTGATTTAAGTCTTCGTTCGACAAGAACATGAGGTTCAGGATAATGACTTCTGCTCATCAGCTCCAGCTCCTGATCAGTGATATTGTGCTTGACTACGACAAAATGGTACATGATTTCATGCACTACATTTGCTTGAAGGGTCTTTAGTATTTCTAGTTCTTCAGTTTCGTAAAGCGGATCTTCATAAGGGTGTTGATAGAATAACTCCATCCGCAGCAACCGATAATCGAAGGGTGGTGCGGGTACAGGGTAGTCTGGAATAGCTGGGCATACTGGACCGGATGGGGGTTGGAAGAAGGATCCTGTAAAATGCCGGGGGGTATATTCGTCAAACTTCTGCTTAAAGGAAGGATTGGACATATGGGCAAAGCTGTGGGCATAGGGTGCTAGAATGCAAACAACTGCTTTATGGATGCTAATTCTGTGAATTTCCGCCATGGCTGTGAATAAATTGTCCACATAAGGCAGTACACGGCTAGCCATAACAAACTCAGCACTATTGTCAGGGAGAGGAATCTCTTGGCAAATATCGCAGACAATATCTACAACAGGACCCGCGATCCGATCGATCCCGAGATAACCTGCTTCCTTATTAGATCCACAGCCGATATCGATTTTCAAGGGGCTCACTCCTTTGGGATAAATCAGGCTCACACTATTGTATTAATACCGCTGTAGCCTGCATCCGACGGATGCCTAATAGAGGCTGGAAGTTATCTAAAATTACTTCATATGAAACTTTCATAGAGTGGTTAACGTTATAAGAGTATACTTATGAAGATGACTTTGAAAATAATCGCCACATAGAGGAGGCACTCAACATGAAAAAACAACGTTCATTACCCGCCATAGCAGCGATTGCTGCCTTAACATTTGCCTTAACCGCTTGCGGTGGGAATAATTCGGCACAGACTTCAGGAGAACCGACTGCAACACCTTCTCCAACACCAACCGAGAGCGCAAGCACTGCTGAGCCTACTGAAGCTCCAAGCACTCCCGTACCCACTGAGAACCCAAGTACAGCCACACCAACCGAAAATCCGAGCACAGCTAAACCTAGTTCTACTCCAAAAGCAGAAGGTAAAACAATAAAAATGACGGCCGTTTATATCGGACAAATAGATAGTCATTCCGTTGAGATTGCGACAAAAGAAGGCCCAACCGCTTTTGAGATTTCAGCTGGAATGGAGAGTATACTTGATACTTTGAATTCAGATGATTCCGTAGTTATTGAATACGTGGAAAAAGCAGTGGAGGGCGATCCGTCCGTCAAGCAACGTGTGCTAACAAAGCTGGCTCTAGCAAAATAATTGAATGTATTGATTTGTAAATAGAGGGTGTCTCAGCAATCATATAGTGGTTGCTGGGACACCCTCGTATTTTTTAAGCATAGTTCTTGCTCAAAACACTAAACTTTGTTTGATCGATCACAGTCCGCATACCTAGCACCATTATGGATTAGGAGCCACACTATTGGAACTAGCAGCACCACTAACGGAACTAGTAGCACCTATATTGGACTCAGCATTATCGGACTCAGCAGCCCTTAAACGCAGCTTTTCCCCACATTTGGTTCGCTATCGGACCCCATCGCAGCTATTGCCATAAAAACCGCCCAATAGGATCCTTTTTCGATGCAATAGCGTCACTGGGGTCCGAAACTGTGCTCCAAAGGCGAAAAAAACGTAAATAACGCCATCTGAGTTCGCAAGCCGCGGATGAGGGATAGGATCCAGCATTATCGGACCCAGCAGCCCTTAAACGCAGCTTTTCCCCACTTTTGATTCGCTATCGGACCCCATAGCAGCTATTGCCATAAAAACCGCCCAATAGGATCCTTTTTCGATGCAATAGCGTCACTGGGGTCCGAAACTGTGCTCCAAAGGCGAAAAAAACGTAAATAACGTCATCTGAGTCCGCAAGCCGCGGATGAGGGATAGGATCCAGCATTATCGGAATTAGCATTATCGGAATCAGTATTATCGGACCCAGCAGCCCTAAAACGCAGCTTTTCCCCACATTTGATTCGCTATCGGACCCCATAGCAGCTATTGCCATAAAAACCGCTCAATATGATCCTTTTTCGATGCAATAGCGACACTGGGGTCCGAAACTGTGCTCCAAAGGCGAAAAAAACGTAAATAACGTCATCTGAGTCCGTGAGCCGCGGATGAAGATGAGGACTCCCCAATGCAGATTTTAGATTCATACATAAATAAAGGTATCCTCACAACCCGCTCAAAGTTGTTGGGATACCCTTTTTAATGAAGTTAGCATGTTTAAAAGAAGCTTAAAGCGTTCCAGCATTGACTAGGAAGGTTGTAATAAGCAGCATAAAGAGTAAGATAATAACACCATTGACTATCGTGCCAATAATGCCAAACACCTTGCGACGTTTCCGAATGGAAAGCCCAATGATGCCGATGACTACACCGATTACATTTAGAGCAGCCAGAATAATAACCGTTAATCCTAGAAGCATTATGAATTGCGAGGACTGGCTTAATAGTTCGGAATTCTCATTAACCAATGAAGAAGACTTCATTATAATAGAGATAAAGATGGCTGCATAGCCGATGATCGACACGAGACAGATAATGAATGAAGCAATACCAGGTCCAGAATGTTGAAGATCATGTTCTACTTTTTGATGCGTAGATGATAAATCAGCGCTTGGGTAATCCGGATGAGGGTTGGGATTTCCCACCTCTGCCGCAGGTACGTCTGATTTTGACAGAGAATTTAAGTCCATGGTTTGCACTCCTTGAGAGATTAGAATGAAAATGTTGTTAATATCCACTTTTTCATATTGATGCTAAAAAAGCAACCCCTGAATGAGGCAAAATAAAAAATGACTGCTGGAAATAGGAACGGGCATTACGTTATGATAGAATGAGTCTAAAATTAAGGGGGTGTAATCATTTGCAACGGAAATTTATGGCCTGGGGGGCTGTGCTAGCAATGCTGGCAGTAGGAATTGGTGCTTTCGGTGCCCATCTACTAAAACCAGTGATCAGTGAAGACTATATGAAGGTATATGAGACTGGTGTGCAGTATCACTTGGTACATGCGCTGGGGGTAATTCTCATCGCACTGGCTGTGGGCCAATGGGGCGAAAGTGTCCGATTACGTTGGGCGGGCCGGTTGTTAATTGCAGGTACCATTTTGTTCTCTGGCAGTTTGTATGTTCTGAGTATCTCCGGAATTAAGGTGCTAGGAGCGATTACACCTATCGGTGGGGTATGCTTTATAATTGGCTGGTTATGCCTTGCGATAGAGGGATTTTCACGTAAAACGTCGTCTTAGTTGTTAAAAAAAGAAAGACCAATAAGCACCTGTTCCCCAATGAGGGAGGGTGCTTATTTGCTTGTAACGCATGCGCTTACAGAAACTCGTCGATTTCATTTAGATTAAAGCTGTACACCTGCTTCTCATCCACATGGTAGACACTTATAGAGTTGGCTGCTTCATCAAAGTTTAAAATACGACAGGGCATGGACACTTGTTTCCCGTACCGGTTCGCTCGTAAACGTACCAATTGATTATTCTGAATATACTGACGAATCTTCCCGTATGCATCAGCTGGCGTCTCAATGGCCGTTTGCTGTGCAGGCGTTTCTGCCTGTTTTTTTATCGGTGTATCCAGCTGCTTCTTCGTAGATTTTGGAGGCAGCTTTAATGAAATGGGAGGAGCAGAGTTTTGATTCAAAGCTAGTTTAGCGGAGCGTAGCAAGCTGTCAATGGTTCTCCCTAATTCAAGACCGGAATTAATGTTGAAATCTGTGATATGGTCATTATTGTTCAACATTTCGAGCAGAAATTGCAGTGCAAGCGGGTTGGTACGGGCATTAATCAGGATGTCGACGTTAAATAAATAATTGCCGTCTGTGCGTTGTAGTTTCTCGTCCATAAATCCCCCAGCTTTTCGTTTAGAACATCTCTGAATGGTTACAGGAATGTAATTAACTATAACATTAAACATGCAATATTCATATACCCAGGACTACTGGAATAGGGACTATTATACTGCATTTTATACTAGGCATAGGACTACCGTCAGCACACCCACAGGAAAATTAGCATACATATACAACGTGGATAGTGAAAAAAAGGAGGTGCTGCTATTGGTTACTATGGAGCCTATTACAGTAGGTGAACATACGCTGATCGGGGTAGAGGTTAAGCTTCCCAAAACTACACTGCTCTCCATCAGCACGAACCGAGGTTATATTATGTGCGGTGCACTGGATGTCGGTCTCCTCAATGAAACACTTAGTGATCGGCATATCATCGCAGCTCGTGCGGTGGGTGTACGGACGCTTGCCCAGCTTTTAGCTGCCCCGTTGGAGTCTGTAACGATAGAAGCAGAGAGTCTTGGCATCGTACCAGGTATGACGGGTGCGGAAGCGTTACTTCTTATGGTCTGACCGGAAAATTTAACAATTCCAAACAAACGGGGCTTAGGCCCTTTTTGTTTGTGTGCAAGTATTCACATTTAAGCATAATCGGGTGTGTCTTTGCTAATGCTAGAACAAATAAAGGTGTTATGGAAGGCTTCTCCTTGTTTCGTATTACAGGTAAAAGGGTAAATTAAGAATAGACAAGTTACTACCGGACGAAGGAAATAGTAACCGGTAAATATAATGGATAAGGTAGGGATCATCTCATGGCTAAAGCATCGAATAAAGTAAATACAACTTCACTGGAACAGATCATGAATCGTCAGGTTGCTAACTTAAATGTCCTGTACGTAAAAATTCATAACTTTCATTGGTATGTCAAAGGAGAACAATTTTTCTCCCTTCATGTGAAATTTGAGGAATTATATAATGAAGTAACCCTTCAAATGGATGAAGTAGCAGAACGCTTGCTAACCATCAAAGGCAGTCCGGCAGCAACATTGAAAGAATATTTGGAATTAGCTACAATTCAAGAAGCTACAGGTAAGGAAGATACACGGGGAATGGTTCAGTCTCTGATTGAAGACTTCGCCACCATCTCTGAAGAGCTGACAGAAGGCATCGAGCTTGCCGAAGAAACCAAGGATCAGCCAACCTCAGATATGTTCATTAAAATCCGTAGTGATCTGGAGAAACACCAATGGATGCTACGTTCGTTTCTTAGCTAATCATTAAGCAGTTTGAATAAGGCTTCCTGCGGGAAGTCTTATTTTTGCGTAGTCTTATGTTTAATGAAAATCTTCTCTGAGTCACAAGTGATTAGCTAAAGAGAAATTTGTAAAAAAACAAGGTTTGATATAAAATTAGTGAGAATCATTGATAATCATTGTGATTCAATTTATAATAATTATAATGTGATAGAAAATCTAATTGTGCTGGGAATCAGGATTATCCTGTTTCAATACAACTTTTGATTTCGCAAATCGATCAATGGAGGGAATAATATTATGGCAGCAGAATTTGTCATTGAGGGTCTTAAAGCGACGATTGAGGGAAAAGAAATTTTGAAGGGGATTAACCTTCAAATGAAAGGTGGCGAAATTCACGCCATCATGGGACCAAACGGTACAGGTAAAAGTACTTTGGCTTCGGCGCTAATGGGTCATCCTAAATACGAAGTAACTGATGGAACTGCAACTCTTGATGGTGAAGATCTTCTGGAGATGGCTGTTGATGAACGCGCACGTGCAGGTCTTTTCCTTGCAATGCAATATCCAAGCGAAATCTCTGGAGTAACTAACTCCGACTTCTTGCGTTCTGCCATTAATTCCCGTCGTGAAGAGGGAAGCGAAATCTCGTTGATTCGTTTTATTCGCCAAATGGAAGCAAAGATGAAAGAACTAGATATGAACCCTGAGTTTTTACACCGTTACTTGAACGAAGGCTTCTCCGGTGGTGAGAAGAAACGTAATGAAATTCTACAAATGATGATGCTGGATCCAAAAATCGTGATCTTGGACGAAATTGACTCCGGTCTTGATATTGATGCTTTGAAAATTGTAGCTGAAGGCGTAAACTCCATGCGTAGCGAAGAACGCGGCTTCTTAGTTATTACCCACTATCAACGTCTTTTGAACTACATCAAACCTGATTACGTTCACGTTATGATGCAAGGTAGAATCGTGAAATCCGGTGGTCCAGAGCTTGCACAGCGTCTGGAAGCAGAGGGTTATGAATGGATTAAAGAAGAACTCGGAATTGAAGATGAAACTGTAGGGCAAGAAGCGTAAGAAACGCCAGGAAGGAGGAGACCACTATGACGACACAGACCATTCTTCCGGTGGATGCCGAACGCTTGAGCGAATTATCGCACAGCAGCGGCGAACCGGGTTGGCTGAAAGAAAGCCGCTTGAAGGCACTAGAATTGGCAGCTACTCTGACACTGCCTAAATTAGAGAAGACACGGATTGATCGTTGGAATGTCAATAATTATGGTAGCTATAAAGCAAGTGAACCTTTTGCTTCGCTAAGTGATGCACCTGCATCTATTTCTTCCTTGATTAAGGATCAGGAGGAAGGCAGCCTGATTATTCAACGCAACTCTGGTGCAGTATATACACGTATCGCTCCTGAGCTTGCAGAACAGGGTGTTATTTTTACTGATCTACAGACAGCTGTTAAAGAACACGGAGATTTGGTTCAACGTTACTTGCATAAAGCCATTCAGCCAGACGAACATTCTATCGCAGCGCTTCATGCTGCATTGTGGAATGGTGGAGTATTCCTCTATGTTCCTAAGAATGTTGTTATTGAAACTCCGCTTCAAGCAGTGCTGTTAACGGATGATGCGGAAGCTACTTTTGTTCCACACATTCTGGTCGTAGCTGATACTAACAGTTCCGTAACCTATGTAGACAACTACGTATCGGATAAAGAAGAAGCTGGACTACACAATGGTGCGGTAGAGGTATTCGTGGGCGCTGGCGCTAAAGTTCGTTATGCTACAGTGCATCAGCTTGGTGTAGATACTACAGATGTAACTTATCGCCGGGCTGTTGTTGAGAATGACGGAGTCATCGAATGGATCGTTGGTGAGATGAACTACGGAGATACTGCGAGTGATACCAAGTCTGTGCTTAAAGGCAACGGTTCTAGCTCCGATGCTAAAGTAATTGCAGTAGGTACGGGATCACAGAAACTGAATTACACCACTCAAGCTCAGCATTTTGGCAAAAGCACACCAAGTGACATGATCACTCGTGCAGTTATGCGTGATTCTGCTACTTCTATCATCAACGGAATCACCAAGATTGAGAAAGGTGCTACTAGAGCGGACGGCCAGCAAACGGAAAAAGTATTGATGCTGAGTCCAAAAGCCCGTGGTGACGCCAATCCGATCCTGCTTATTGATGAAGATGATGTTACAGCCGGCCATGCCGCTTCCGTAGGTCAGGTCAATCACGAGCAAGTCTTTTACCTAATGTCCCGCGGAATTACACGGCATGATGCAGAGACTCTGATCATCTACGGCTTCTTGGCTCCTGTTGTGTCACAAATTCCACTGGAGGGACTGCGCAATCAGCTCCAATCTCTTGTGGAAAGGAAGTTAGTGCAATGATTAGCAACGCCATCCGGGAGCAATTTCCCATACTGAACCAAAATGTGAACGGACATCCACTGGTCTATCTGGACAGTGCTGCTACTTCACAGAAGCCTCGGAAAGTAATTGAGGCGGTCAAGTCGTATTATGAGTGGGATAACGCCAACGTACACCGTGGCGTCCATACTTTAGGCAGCCGAGCAACCGATGCCTACGAGGGAGCCCGGGAGAAGCTAGCTAAGTTTATTAACGCCCGCAGCACTAAAGAAATTATCTTTACACGCGGAACAACTACAGCCTTAAATCTTGTGGCCTCTTCTTACGGACCCTCTGCTGTGGGTGAAGGCGACGAAATCGTCATCACCTTAATGGAGCATCATAGTAATCTGATTCCATGGCAGCAGCTCGCTAAGAAGACAGGTGCTACATTAAAATATATACCGTTGCAACCTGATGGAACGGTTACGTTGGAAGCTGCCGAGCAGACGATTACGGATAAAACCAAAATCGTTGCTATCGCTTATGTATCCAACGTTATGGGAGTAACTCATCCTATTAAAGAGCTTGCGGCTATTGCTCATCGTCATGGTGCAGTAATTGTCGTAGATGGTGCACAAAGCACACCACATATGAAGGTCGATGTGCAGGATCTGGATTGTGATTTCTATGCACTATCTGGTCATAAAATGCTCGCACCCACCGGAATTGGCGCTTTGTATGGCAAGAGAGCACTTCTCGAAGCCATGGAGCCCGTCGAATTCGGTGGCGAGATGATCGATGATGTGGGTCTTTATGAATCCACATGGAAAGAACTGCCTTGGAAGTTTGAAGGCGGTACGCCGATCATAGCTGGTGCTGTTGGTCTAGGTGCAGCCATTGATTTCTTACAAGAAATCGGTTTGGATGAGATACACCGCCATGAGAAAGCTCTTGCAGCGTATGCAGAGCAACGTCTGTCAGAGATCGAGGGTCTGAACATTTATGGCCCTCGAAATCGAGAAGTCGGCGTTGTCACCTTTAATCTGGGTGACGTTCACCCGCATGATGTCGCTACAGTGCTAGATGCGGAAGGCATTGCCATCCGCGCCGGGCATCACTGCTGTCAGCCGCTGATGCGCTGGCTGGAAGCCAGCTCTACAGCACGTGCAAGCTTTTATCTGTATAATAACGAGCAGGATGTAGATCAACTGGTGGACGCTTTAATCAAGACAAAGGAGTACTTCAGCTATGAACTTGGATGACTTATACAGACGCGTAATTATGGATCATTATAAAAGTCCTCGAAATCGCGGTTCATTTGAAGATGATGCTCTAAAAATTGAACTGAATAACCCAACCTGTGGTGACCGGATTACTCTTCAGCTTAAGGTAGAGGATGGAATCGTAAAGGATGCCCGTTATAATGGTGAAGGCTGTTCGATCAGTATGTCGTCGGCTTCGATGATGACTGAGGCGATCAAAGGACAAACGGTTGAACGTGCGCTTGAACTGGCTGATAACTTCTCCTTACTGATGAAGGGTGAAGACGTGGATTTTGGAGATTACGAAGACATTGAAGCCCTTTCGGGTGTGAATAAATTCCCTGCGCGGATCAAATGCGCAACACTGGCTTGGAACGCACTTCGTAAAGGAATTGACGAAGAAGAGCAACATAAATAACAGTAGAACAAGGAGGCTGACACCATGGCTAAGAAAGCGCCTGATATGGAAGAATACCAGTACGGGTTCCGTGATGAGCATAAATCGATATTCCAGTCTGGTAAAGGTTTGACGGCCGAAATTGTTAAAGAAATTTCAGCAATCAAAAATGAACCACAGTGGATGCTTGACTTCCGCTTGAAATCTTTGGAGCAGTTCCGTAAAATGCCAATGCCAACATGGGGCGGCAATATGGATGATTTGGACTTCGAGGATATTCAATACTATGTAAGACCTTCAGAGAAGCAAGGGAAGACTTGGGAAGAAGTTCCTTCCGAAATCAAAGAAACCTTTGATAAGCTGGGGATTCCGGAAGCGGAACAGAAGTTCCTCGCCGGCGTTTCGGCACAATATGAATCTGAGGTAGTCTATCACAGCATGCAGAAGAGCCTTGAAGATCAAGGGGTTATTTTTACAGATACCGACACTGCATTGCGTGAGCACCCAGAGCTTCTGAAAAAATATTTCGGGACGATCATCCCTCCAACCGATAATAAGTTTGCCGCACTTAACAGTGCAGTTTGGTCAGGCGGCAGCTTCATCTATGTTCCTAAAGGTGTGAAATGTGAAGTTCCTTTGCAGGCTTACTTCCGTATTAACTCTGAGAACATGGGACAATTCGAACGTACTTTGATCCTTGCTGATGAAGACAGCTTCGTGCACTACGTAGAAGGATGTACTGCTCCAATCTATAGCACGAACTCTCTGCACAGTGCGGTTGTTGAAATCTTGTGTATGAAGAACGCTCGCGTTCGTTATACCACAATCCAGAACTGGGCTCCAAACATCTACAACCTCGTTACGAAACGTGCGGTTGCAGAAGAGAATGCTACTATGGAATGGGTCGATGGTAACATCGGTTCCAAGCTGACCATGAAATACCCTGCGGTTGTTCTTAAAGGCCGTGGTGCTAAAGGTTCAGTACTATCCATCGCGGTAGCAGGTAAAGACCAGCATCAGGATGCGGGTGCCAAGATGATCCATTTGGCTCCAGATACAACATCCACCATTGTATCGAAATCCATCAGTAAACATGGCGGTAAAGTAACTTACCGTGGTCTAGCTTCCTTCGGCCGTCAAGCAGAAGGTGCGAAATCGAACATTAAATGTGATACGCTGATTTTGGATAATGAGTCCACTTCGGATACTATTCCTTACAATGAAATCATGAACGATAACATCGTTCTTGAGCATGAAGCAACCGTGTCTAAAGTTTCTGAGGAGCAACTGTTCTACCTGATGAGCCGTGGCCTCACAGAAGCAGAAGCGACTCAAATGATCATCATGGGCTTCATCGAGCCGTTCACAAAAGAACTGCCGATGGAATATGCGGTCGAAATGAACCGTCTGATCAAGTTCGAGATGGAAGGTTCTATCGGTTAATAAGAGCGCTTATGAATGGAGGCTTGTCCTCCCAACGCTTATATTTCTTCAAAGCATCCGTAGATATTTTTCTACGGATGCTTTTTTATTGGCACAATTGAAAAAATCCCCGAATGCTCCGGGGACACACCTTTAATATTTTCAATTATCCATTTCCGGCAACGGCAATTCCACTGAAGGATCTGGCTCCCAGAGATGCCGTTCTAATCGCTGATGCTACAATGGTGTATTGGATCTGGCCGGTAAGCACATCGGTTGAAGGCGGATAGTCGACAGCGGTGATTCCAACCATTTCATATTGGGTCGTTGTATTATTAATGTTTCCGGGGTAGGTTGTACTAAAAATTAATATATTATTGCGGTAAATACTAAAAGTAACATCATTCTGAACTATAATGCTGACATCAACACTAAGTCTGGCAAAAGCATTCAATGTGACTCTCACTAAGCCTGCATTTGCAGGTGTAACATTTACTGTCTGAAGTCCAATGTCACCGAAAATTGCACTTGAACGAACTAAATTAAGACTTTGTGCATCCATAGTGCTGCCCTGTGAAATTCGCATATCAAGAAACTGTATACTCATCCTATTCACCTAACCTCTCATTGTAGATTTTATATTTTATGAGAGAAAAATAGAATGGTGTGTAAGATACAAACAGATAGCGGGTTGATTATATGAAACGCTGCTGAAACCCAATTATAAACAGAACCCCCGCCAATCACTTGGCGGGGGTTTTTATATGGTATAGGTTACTGTTTTGCCAGATCATTCACTTCTTTACTAAAAGCCTCTGAATATTGATTGAATTTACCTGCATCAAGTTTTAAGCTGTTGTCGTTTGCTTTTGGAGGTGTCTCCTGAATCTGTTTATATAAAAGATCAATTTCTGGGGAAAGCTTGGCCCATATTTTTTTTATAGAATCATACTTAGTATCTAACTCGTTCATATATGTATCGTATTCTTTTTTCTCTTCCATGGCTTTGCCAAGCTGTTCGATCGTAAAGTCAATGTCCATGCTCGCTCCTGTACTGCTTGTACCACTTCTAGTGTATGAGATAACATCTACAAACCCAACATTCCAAATGTCAGCAATAACAAAATTGCTTATTTCTCTTAGCATTTTTTCAGGTGAGGGTGCTGTATCAGTTTTTGAGGAGATTTCCCCGAAATTAAACAAGTTTTTAGATTCGTTGATCGCTGTGTTTGCGTCCGTAGGGTTATTGTTATTTGTATTGCTACACCCTGAAAGAAGGATAATGGCGATAATACAAGATAAAACAAGCTGCTTTTTCAATATAGTTCCCCTCCATAATATAAGTAAAAAGTGTTGTATTACTATATTACGGTAAATTGTGGTAAAAGTTTTACATCTGAAGCAAATTTAAGACGGCGAAAAAGTGAACTCTTCGTATCCCGGAATAAATTCCAATAATTATGCAAAAAACCGAATAAAGGTCCTCCTAATATTACACGATGATTACAATAATCATGTAGATTCTTAATTCATCAGGATTAAGGAGGAAACACGAGCATTTTAAGATAACGAGGGTCCTTTATATCATGTAGATGCTGCTTTTTTCCGAAATAACCGCAAAAACGCGCAATTCTCCCCTTTGCCGCATTAAATTATGGATGATACACTGCTTAAAGTCACTAAATTGTAAGCGCTAAAAAAAGCTAGCTTACGATGTAACATTTGCTTTATACAAAAAATTGCTTACTAAGTAAGCCTTAAGGAGGAGAGATATGGATGTTCTCAGGCAACTGCGCGGTTATTATCGGGAGAAGCTGCATTTTCTGATTCTTTCGATTATATGTTTGGCCGCTGCAACTGCAGTGGGGCTGATTACCCCCAATTTGTTAAGAAAGCTGATCGATGATGTTATTGTGCCACTTAAGTTTACAGAGGTGCCAGTGCTCGCATTGAGCGTGTTAGCTGTAGTAATAGTAAAAGCATGCCTGCAGTTTGCACATGGATTTTTTGGAGGACGGCTAGGTAACTTTCTTGCATACCGGCTGCGTAATGCTTGTTATGAGAAGCTGCAATTCCTATCTTTCCGTTATTATGATACCGCGAAAACGGGAGATTTGATGTCCCGGCTAACCGGAGATTTGGAAGCGATTCGTAACTTTATCGGTTTCGGTTTTGCTCAGCTGCTGAATGTCTTTTTTATGGTCATTTTTGGTTCGATTATGATGTTCTCACTCAATTGGCAGCTTACTCTAGTAACTTTGATTACGATGCCCATCCTGGCGTTTATTGCGCTAAAATTCGAGTCTAAGATTCACCCGGCCTTTCAAGAGATGCGTCTTGCACTCAGTTCTCTGACAACGGCTGTACAGGAGAATATCACGGGTGTGCGCACCGTCAAATCATTTGCGAGAGAGGCTCATGAAGTAGAGAAATTCTCACACCGCAACGAACGTTATAAGAATAACCAGATTTTTGCCGCTGAGCTCTGGAGTAAGTTTTTTCCGGCGATGGAGTTTTTAGCATCGATCAGTGCAGCTATTCTGCTTGGAGTAGGCGGAACGTTAGTTATTAAGGGGAAAATGTCACTAGGCGAACTGGTTGCTTTTTTCAGCTTAATTTGGTACATCATTGGACCGATTTGGGGTCTTGGATTCCATATTAATAACTATACACAGTCCAAAGCATCGGGAGAACGTGTATTGGAAGTACTTAATCAGAATATTGATGTGAAGGATAAAGAGAACGCCCGTGAACTGGTACCTTCTGAGGTTAAAGGAGATGTAGCGTTTAATCACGTCACATTTGCTTATGGGAACAAAATGCCTGCGGTTACAGACATTGATTTTGAGGCCAAATCTGGTGCGGTTATAGGGTTCCTTGGAGGTACGGGCTCTGGTAAATCGACCATTACACAGCTGATGATGCGTGCTTATGACGTTAATGAAGGCAGCATCACACTGGATGGGATGGACATCAGAGAATACAATGTTCGCAGCTTGCGTTCACAGATCGCGACGGTCTTTCAGGAGACCTTCCTGTTCTCCTCCTCAATTCGCAACAACATCTCCTATGGGTTGAAGAATGTAAGCATGGAAGAAATTATCCGAGCTGCACAACTTGCCAAAGCCCATGATTTCATCATGGAGATGGAAGACGGTTATGACACTGTGGTGGGTGAGCGCGGAATGGGTCTTTCCGGTGGACAAAAGCAACGGATTGCCATCGCTAGAGCCCTGCTTAAGAATCCGCGGATTCTTATCCTCGATGATGCGACCAGCGCTGTCGATATGGAGACGGAGCACGAGATTCAAGCCGGATTCCAAGAGGTCATGAAGGGGCGCACTACACTTATTATTGCCCATCGGATCTCCTCCTTGCGCCATGCGGATCAAATTATCGTCATGAACGAAGGTCATGTACAGCAGCGTGGTACCCATAAAGAGCTAATTGAAGTGCCGGGTCCTTATCAGGATGTATACCGGATACAGTATGCTGATTATCTGGCCAGAGCGACCGGAAGAGGGGAGGAGGGAGGCATATGAAACTTGAAGCCAAACCAATGACCGCTACGGGAGCAAAAAATAAAGCAGCCGAGCAGCAAGAGCTGGATGAACGTTTTGTATATAAAGATGATGATGTCATCGATAAGGCTTTTGACTGGAAGCAATTCACCAGACTGTTCGGGTACATGAAGCCTTATGCAAAGCAGATGCTTCCATTGGTGTCCATCATGATGATTCTGGGAACCATCACGAAGTTGACCGTCCCGTTCCTAACAAGTTTAGCCATTGACCGTGCAATTGCGCCAAAGGTGGGGAATCCCAGCTTATCACTGCTTTATTCGCTTACAGCAGGGGTAATCGTCTTATATCTGATTCAATGGATTGCGGGAGTGTACCGGATTAAATACACGAACATCATAGGCCAAAGAGTGATTTATGATTTGCGCTCAGATTTGTTCAAGCATATTCAGAAGCTCTCCTTTAACTTCTTTGATAAACGTCCGGCAGGTTCGGTATTAGTACGGGTAACCAATGATATCAACTCACTGCAGGATCTGTTCACAAACGGGGTTGTCAATCTGATGATTGACTGCGTGCAGCTTATGGGGATTACCATTATTCTGCTAGTGATCAACTGGAAGCTAGGTCTTGCAGTAATGGTTACGGTTCCGATTATGTTCTTTGTTTCAACTAAGCTGCGCCAAAAGATTCGGATTGCTTGGCAGGATGTGCGGATGAAGAACTCCAGAATTAATTCTCATTTAAATGAATCGATTCAGGGAATCAGAGTCACACAAGCCTACACCCAAGAACAAGAAAACATGAATTATTTCGATGTTATGAATACCGACAGCAAAAAATCCTGGAACAAAGCCTCTGCGATGAACCAGGCGTTCGGTCCGATTATTGAGGTCACAGGTGGTTTTGGAACAATGATCCTCTTTTGGCTGGGGGCTTATCTGATCCAATCTGGAGAACTCACAGTAGGTATGCTGGTAGCATTCAGTTCTTATGTCAGCAATTTCTGGGACCCGATTAATCGCCTTGGGCAGATGTACAATCAGCTGCTTGTGGCAATGGCTTCCTCGGAACGGATCTTTGAATATTTGGATGAGCAACCGGCGGTGCAAGATAATCCTGGTGCTAAGCCAATGGGAACGATTCGTGGGGATATTAACTTTGAAAAGGTCATTTTTGAATATGAAAAAGGCCGGGCTGCACTAAAAGGTATTGATCTGGATGTTCAAGCAGGACAGTCGATCGCGCTCGTAGGTCATACAGGTTCTGGTAAAAGTACGATCATTAACCTGATTGGCCGGTTCTATGATATTAAGAGCGGCCGAATCACGATAGACGGTGAAGATATCCGCGGGGTTACGTTAGACAGCCTGCGAAGGCAGATCGGAATCGTGCTGCAAGATACCTTTATTTTCTCGGGAACGATTCGGGATAATATCCGTTTTGGCCGTCTGGAGGCTACAGATGAAGAAGTGGAAAATGCCGCAAAAGCCGTGGATGCCCATGACTTTATTATGAAGCTGCCCGGAGGGTATGAGACTGAGGTGGAAGAGCGCGGTAGCGCATTGTCGATGGGACAACGTCAGCTGCTCTCCTTCGCCCGGGCGCTTTTGGCAAATCCGCGGATACTAATCCTGGATGAGGCAACTGCCAGCATTGATACGGAGACGGAGCTGAAGATCCAGGAGGCACTCAAAATCCTGCTTCAAGGCCGAACCTCCTTTATCGTAGCGCACAGACTCTCTACCATCCGTCATGCGGATAAAATAGTCGTCCTCGATCATGGAGAGATTAAAGAAGAAGGAAACCATCATGAGTTGACATCCCGTGATGGGGTATACAACGGTCTGATCGAAGCGCAATTCCGCTTCCTATAGACCGACAGAACGGAACAGAACAGAACACAACACAACATAACACAACATAACACAACAAAACAGAACAGAACAGAACAGAACAGAACAGAACAACAGCTCATTCCCGTTGCTTAGGCAACTGCGGGGTGGGCTGTTTTTTATAGGGATATAGTGATTAAGGTGGTCGGGGCTTGGTGGATCAGAGTAGAGTGGAATATGGCAGAGGTATTACGGAACAAGGCAACCGAAGAACGGAAGAACGGAAGAAAATAATATAGCAGGGTAAGATTTCTATTCAGTTACTTGGGGCGTTTGGATACCCTGCCCGTCACACGCAGCTCAAACATTTGTGCACAAATATCTTGATGCCATTGTAGATCAGCTGTCTGTTCCGCTAATAGGATTTCATTTTGTAATCGGGCCATCTCATAGCAGTAGGTAGCATTAATTTGCAGGCACTGCTGTTGCTCCGTTTCCTCAGCAGCAGTAAGCTGCCGTCTACGGCTCAGGGTGAACAACTCGGCAAGGCGTTCATGGACAGGAAGCATGCTTTTTTCCTCCTATAGCAATTTAAAACCACATATTAGTCTCGCCATTAGAAGAGGAATTCAAACGTTACGTCAGATAATTAAATTGAGGGGCCTTACTATGTTGAGGGTAAGAGGAACTATCTTCGAAGTCGGAAGGAAACAATAGAGGTGAGAGAGGTGAGAGAGGTGAAAATCGAGGAATGTTTAGGAGTAATCTGGAAACCAATCTTTAGTTGCAGTTTGTACAATAGAAACCATCATTCTCGTTATAAAAATACTGTTAATTGCACTTTGTGCAGCTATTTTCGAGAAATGTGCTTATAAAGAGCATTTTCCTTAATTCTAGTTGCACAAAGTACAACTAAATCACCATTCAGCTCGCAAGACGTGGATACTGTTGCACAAAGTACAACTAAATCACCATTGAGCTCGCAAGACGTGGATTCTGTTGCACAAAGTACAACTAAATCACCATTCAGCTCGCTAGACATGGATTCTGTTGCACAAAGTACAACTAAATCAGAATTCAGCCTGGTAGACGTGGGTTCTGTTGCACAAAGTACAACTAAAAAATCCCCCGTAGTCAAACCGGAGGATTTAGTGTACAAACAGCAGCTCTGAACCTTCTGCTAAGCAACGCAGGACCTCAAGAAACGCCCTAGTCCATGTAGATTTCCACAATCGTAACGTTACGTTCGCGGGCTAGATCGACAAATAATCCATCGATCTTTACCAGCGGACGGAAAATATCAACTGGATTGTTCATGATAATCACACCTGTATCACCCGTGTTCAGTAATACTCGCTTGCCGATAAAGTTGGGCATTAAATGTTGTATAAAGGCTTGAACCGTTCTGCCGTTCAGCTTACCAAAGCTGAGGTCATTTAGTTCACGTAGGACAGAAATAAGCTCTTGCTTGGACTGATAGACGCGTTTGGAAGTCATCGCACTATAGATGTCAGCTACAGCAGCAATTTGCGCATAAGGATGAATCTCGGATTTGGTTAGATTATTAGGATAGCCAGAGCCGTCCTCACGTTCATGATGCTGTAGGGCTGCCAAGGCTGTATGTGAGTCATCCATCGAATTGCGGATAATTTCGTAGCCGTACTTAGTATGTAGTTTAACTTCTTCGAATTCTTCCGCAGTTAATTTTCCAGGCTTATTTAATAGAGCAGGTGAGATTCTACATTTTCCAATATCAATTAAATATCCAGCTCGTCCAATCTCATAGCATTCTTGTTTGGAATACCCAAGCCAGATTGCAATATAATAAGAGAGCATACCTACCTGCAAAGAGTGATTGTAGGTATAATTATCTTCGCGATCGAGCAGAAGCAGGAGGGAGACTACATCCTTTTGCTTGTCCAACGATTGAAGCGAAGGCTGAAGAATGTCGTTAACCACGGATTGGTTAAAGCTTCCTTTTAATAGTGCTTCCATATAAAGATTCTCAAAGCCGTCAATCATGGTATCAAAACTAGTGGTCACCGTCTGAATAATTGAAGGTCTGCTTAATGGGGCAGGTTCTTCCACTAACGTCTGGATATCAACATAATCAACTCCATGCTGCATCAGCTTGGCGATATCATCTATCTGGAGCAGCGATCCCTTTGGTAATACATGCAGACCTCTTGAACTATAAGCGTCTGAGTTGAGGTGATTACCAGGTTTTAGATCCGAGACGTGTACTCTCAATGCCTATGCCACCTTTTATCCGATTTTATCCAGAATATCAACAAAGTGCAGATTTTTCAATGAAAAAGGAGTGAAGATTAATTGTGGAGGGAATCGGCAGCCTTTTGTTCAGAGCCTACCCAGTGCTGGCCTGATTCATTGATGTCTTTTTTCCAGATAGGGACGGTCTGTTTCAGCAGTTCAATGGCCAAACGACTAGCCTCGTAACAGGTATCGCGATGAGGGGTGGAGACAGCAATGATAACGCTTGCTTCCTTAAGACCAACAAGCCCAATGCGGTGGGAAATCGCGCAGCGTGCATTCCAGCGATTTTGTACCTCATCACCAATTTCTTTCAGCTTATTTAAGGCCATAGGAATATAGGCTTCATAGTCTAATGCTGTTGTGCGTTGTTCTCCGGTCATTTCGCGTGTAGTTCCTACAAATAATAGGGATGCTCCATGATTGGCATCGAGGACGGCATCCAGAAGCTTCTCAGCATTTAATGGCAGATCCGTTATGCTATAGAGGCCGTCAGGAGTGCTCTCATATAAAGAACCATTCTCTCCCCCGGAAACGGGAGGGATTAATGCAACTTCGGCAGACTCGGTGATGAGGGCTTCATCAGGTGCATATTCCCGGTCAATAGCGACCAAAGAAGTTCCAATTAGGGATGCTGCATCCGGATAAGAGGTTGTAAGGAGTTCTTTTAACTTCCCAGCGGTTAAGGGATTCTCCGTCGCATGAAAGGTCAGAGAAGATGAACCGATAATCTCAGCCAAACCCGCGAACAGGCGGATTGTGATATGCATACTTATTCACCTCTGAAATATGTTGTAATGTCTACAATATACCATAATGAGCCTGAAAATGTTATGCTAGGCTCTATAAGATCATGCATCGGCTGCTTCATTAAAGAGCGGCTCAACAGGTAGGAGGAATGTTGCTAATGGGGCATGTGCCGCAAAGACTGACCATACTTCATACCAATGATATACATAGCCATTTCGAAATGGTGAGTCCATTGGCAGCAGAAATCGGGAGACAAAGAGCTGCAGCGGGAGAAGCGCCTGTGCTGCTGCTGGATATTGGCGATCATATGGATCGTGCAGCCGTCGAGACAGAAGGAACTATGGGTCAGGCTAACATTGATGTACTTAATTTAACAGGATATGATGCTGTAACCATCGGTAATAATGAGGGGTTAACATTCTCACAGGAGATGTTATCCTCTATTTTCTCCGGGTTACAGTGTCCAGTGGTATGCTGTAATTTTGTGGAGACTGCAACAGGGGAACCTCCCCACTGGATGAAGCGTCATGCCATCTTGGAGAAGGACGGAATCAGAATAGGAGTGACTGGAGCGACAGCGGCATTTACTTCGTTTTATTCCTTGCTGGGCTGGGATGCTCTGGATCCCGAGACAACCCTTCGTGAACAATGCCTTCTTCTAGCTCCTCAGGTGGACATTCTAATCATCCTTTCTCATTTGGGGCTTCCCGCAGATCGAATTCTGGCAGAGCGGCTGGAAGGTGTGCATGCTATTCTAGGTGGACATACACATCATATGCTGGAAGAACCGCTCATGATTAACGGAACAGCTGTATGTGGAGCCGGGAAATTCGGGCGTTACCTCGGGCGGCTTCAATTTGAGCGGAGAGAGGGACAACCTGGATTTAGCCTGGTGGCGGGTGAATGTATTCCGATTGACCCAGGACTGAAGGAAGAGATTGTAGGTCCTGCCGCTACTATTCATTTGGAGCGTGGTCGTGAGGCTCTTCAGCAGACCGTTGCGATCACAGATCGTGAGCTTCCTTTGAATTTGCAGGGAGAATCCCCTTTTGGCAATCTTTTAGCCCAAGCTGTACGTAGATTTACAGGCACCAGTTTGTCGATAGTTAACACAGGTCAGCTTCTAGGACCTTTGCCTGAAGGGGAGGTTACAGCGGGAATGCTGCACGCCCTATGTCCTTCTCCCATTAACACCTGCGTAATCAAGCTGAAAGGCCTAGATATTCGCATAGCTTTGGAGCAGAGTCTTACTGAAGAATTTTATAATAAGGTGATTTTTGGGTATGGCTTTCGCGGGAATTATCTGGGCAGCTTAGCAGTAGATGGGATAAAAATCTTGTACGATCCGCAGAAGATACCGTATGATAACAATATTGCAGTTTTTGTCGAAGGAAACCCGCTGGAGGATGATAAAGAGTATAATGTTGGTACGCTGGACATGTTTACTTTCCGTGCAGGCTATGAGACGATCGCCAATGGGAAGGATCCTGTATTTTTGCTGCCTCATTTTTTACGCGACCTGCTTGGGATGGAATTGCAGCGTCCGGACAGTCTTGATGAATGTATGCTCACTCGGTGGGAGATCAAGTCTGAGTAAACCTGCAGCTCACAAGATATACTTTTTGATTCCATTTAAACAGTGCTAGATTCCCGAAAAATAGGAGGAGATTATGGACACGATTACAGCTATTATTTTAGCAATTGTCGAAGGGATCACTGAATTTATTCCTGTTTCTTCTACAGGACACATGATCTTGACCTCGAAGCTTCTGGGCTTTGATGAGCAGGATTCGATTATGAAGACTTATGAAATCGTTATTCAGCTAGGGGCAATATTGGCGATTGCGCTTGTTTACCGCGAGCGTGTGCTTAATTTGCTGGGCATTGGGCGTAAGAACTCAGGAAGAGGCGGTGTGATGCCGGCGTCTCGTTTGAACTTAATCCATGTAATACTTGGGATTGCCCCAGCACTAGCTGTGGCATTTTTTGCCCGCGATTTTATAAAAAGTCTCTTTGGAGCCACGACTGTTCTTTGGGCGCTTGTCGCCGGCGGGATTCTAATGATTATCGCAGAATGGGTAAACAGACGCAAAATTAGAATTACAGCGCATGAGCTGGACGATCTTTCTTACGGACAGGCGCTGGCTATCGGGATGTATCAGATTATTTCAGTGCTGTGGCCAGGATTTTCCCGTTCGGGATCTACGATCTCCGGAGGGATGTTAAGTGGGGTTAGTTATAAAGCGTCTGCGGATTTCTCCTTCCTTATAGCCATTCCTATTATGTGTGCGGCTTCCGGATATGAAATGTTGGATTCTTATAAGAACTTCACTAGTGAGACGATTGGCTATTTTGTAATTGGATTTCTGATTTCTTTTGTAGTGGCTTATGTAGTGGTTATTTTGTTTATGAAATTGATTCAAAAGATTAGATTGACGCATTTCGCGATCTACAGATTTATTCTTGCTGCTATATTCTGGTTGTTTATTATGCGTTAATGCCCATAGGCAAAGACCTAGACACACCCGATGTTCTTCATGGTGCACCTGTCTGATCTCTACATAAACGGTATAGACAAAGCGTGTGACCCAAGGATTTCAAAACAGAATAGCATTTTACCGTTAAAGGCAGGAGTGAGCTAAGTGCGTTTAGTATCCGTGAATCAGCTTCAAGCAGGCATGAAATTAGGTAAAAAAATATATAATGATGAAGGTCTAACTCTCCTCGCGGATGGGGTGGAGCTTACTGATGCATTGATCAAGAGGCTTTCAAGAATTGACATCGGTTATATTTACATAGAGGACTCTGTCACGGACGATGTTGAGATTATAGGTATGCTTCAAGATGAGACACGTAATCAGGCACTGAAGGTGATTCGTAATCAGTTTCAGCAAATGACAGGCGCTTCAGGAATAAGCAAGGGATTCTACCATCTGGATAAAAAATTCTCAAAGATCATGGATAGCATCCTGGATGATTTGTCTTTACAAGAAGATCCGATGATCATGCTGCTTGATATGCACACCGCTGATAACTACTTGTACGTCCATTCCCTGAATGTCTGCTTGTACACTTTGGTGCTTGGCATTGCGCATGGGTACAGCAAAGAGGAGCTTCGAGTGATTGGTCTGGGTGCGCTGTTGCATGATATTGGCAAGACCCAAGTCCCGATAAAAATCATTCAAAAACCTGGTAAGCTCAGTGAAGATGAATTTCGCCATATGCAGGCACACACCGAGATCGGGTATCAGATTCTCAAGGAAGAACCGAATATCCCGCTGCTCGCGGCTCATTGTGCGCTTCAGCATCATGAACGCATTGACGGATCCGGATATCCGCGGGGATTAAAAGGACCTCAAATTCATGAATATGCCAAATGGTTGGGCGTGGCTGATTCCTACGATGCCATGACCTCCAACCGGGTCTACAAAAAGGCTATGCTGCCACATCAAGCCGTTGAGGCGCTTTATGTAGGTTCTGGTACATTGTATGAGCAGAAGCAGCTAGAGTTATTTAGAGATCGTGTGGCTATCTATCCTCTTGGTCTTACGGTGAAGCTCAGTACGGGTGAAAGTGGAGTTGTTGTCAAAATAGACCCAAGTACGCCTCACAGACCGATTGTACGTGTGCTTACAGGGCCTGAAGGAGAGAAAGTCGTACCGTTCGAAAGGGATCTAGGAAAAGCCCTCTCCGTTGTTATCGTTGACGTCGCAGATCAAGGCGATTCTGTGGGAACGCCAAAATATTTATCATAGCAGCGAAGAGAGAAGATTAGGCTTGTCCGCATAACTCGCGGAAGCCTATTTTTCGTCTCGCTGCTATTATTTTTTACAGTGAAAAAGCTTGTAAGGACAGTCTGAAAGACATCCGAAGTGCAGTTTTTCTGACTAACGTGGTATGATATAGGATAAGACACCGTTCAATCTTCATGATTATGGGTTAATAATAGGAATAAGATTTAAAGGAGCTAGTACAAATGAATGTTTTAAGACCATTAACATCTTCACCGAAGGAGCTGTCGCCAAGCTACGATCCGTGGGATCCCATTACTTCTTTACGTAAGCATGGACGCCATGTGCTAACGAGTGTGGAATTCACAGTAACCAATTTATGTAATATGCGGTGTGAACACTGTGCGGTAGGTGATAGTTTAACCTCTAGAGAAGGGGATATGCTGCCGCTTAAAAATATGTTGGACCGTTTAGATGAGGTAGAGCATCTGGAGACGATTAGTATTACCGGCGGAGAGCCTATGTTCTTGGCTGGAACGGTGGATAATATCATAGTGCCGCTCTTAAAGTATGCCAAAGAGCGGGGGATTAGATCGCAAATTAATTCTAATCTGACGATGCCGTATGCTCGATATGAAAAGCTGCTTCCGTATTTGGACGTTATGCATATTTCTTTTAATTATGTGAACGGAGACGATTTTCATGAAGTTGGTTTTGCCAACAGCGGGCATGCAGTTTCAAAAGAAAGTGCATATCGGTTATATAATGCAATGATTGAGAATTCTCGACGGCTAAGTGAGGATGGTATGCTAATTTCTGCGGAAACTATGATTAATTACCGTACACATACTAAGCTGCCTGAAATTCATAAGTTGATTCTCGATATGGGCGCCAAACGGCATGAGGTACATCCTATGTACAACTCCAGTTTTGCTTCGGCTTTGCCAGTGTTGTCCTTGAATGAAATGCGGACGGCAATCCATAAACTACTGGATACCCGTGATCCGGAGATTTGGATGCTGTTTGGGACCCTTCCGTTTTTTGCTTGCAGCTTCCTGGAAGAAGATCAGAAGCTGATAAGCAGAATGCGCGCCGAGAAGAATGTTACCCTTCGCAATGATCCGGATGGCCGGAATCGAGTGAACGTAAACATGTTTACTGGCGATGTTTTTGTTACAGATTTCGCTGATATCGCAGCCTTTGGCAACATCGAGAACCAAAAGCTGGATGATATATTTATCGATTGGCAGACTAAACACCCGCTGAACCAAAAGGTGAACTGCCACTGCGATGCAGCAGGCTGCTGCGGACCTAATCTGTTAGTGGCTGATATGTATTATCCGGAAGTTGACTTCAAAACTAGAAAAGCGATCAATCTGTAGAAATGAGGCGTTGTTAAGTGGTGCATACGGAATTTGAAGTAGGGAGATTATTGCTTAATCTTTTGCTGGTTCTGGTGCTCGTATTATTGAACGGTATTTTTGTAGCAGCGGAATTTTCATTAGTTAAGGTCAGGCAGTCCCGCCTGACCCAACTTGTCAGTGAAGGTAATAAAATGGCTGGATATGCTCTGAAAGTAAATAAGAGACTGGATTCCTATTTATCCGCCACTCAGTTTGGGATAACACTTGCGTCGCTGGGCTTAGGTTGGGTTGGAGAGCCCGCGATTTCTGAGCTGTTGGTCGAACCTTTAATGTACCAGATGGGGATCACCGATCATACCCTGATTTCTACCGTATCTGTGATTATTGGATTTTCGATCATTACATTTTTACATATTGTACTTGGGGAGCTTGCTCCTAAATCGCTCGCGATTCAAAGAACAGAAGGTTCGGCACTGTTGTTATCTGCACCCCTGATGTTCTTCTATAATGTGTTCATGCCTTTTATCTGGGTGCTGAACGCTTCAGCCAACGCGTTGCTTCGGTTGGTCGGTGTGGAGCCTGCAAATGAAAGTGAAGCAGCACACTCGGAAGAGGAAATACGTATTCTGATGAATCAGAGCGCCAAGAGTGGTGTCATTGACAAAGATGAAATGAAACTAATGGATAATATCTTTGAATTCTCAGATCTGCTTGCACGTGAAGTCATGCTGCCTCGTACAGATATGGATGTGCTTTACAGCAATCTTTCGTTAGAAGAAAATATGAAGATTATTACCGAAACGAGACATTCGCGTTATCCGGTTGCTCTGGAAGATAAGGACCGTATTATCGGTTTTATTCATATTACCGACCTGTTGTTTGCACCCCCGGAGCAGCAGAATGATCTTACAACTCTGGTTCGGCCTATCCTTAACGTTCCGGAATCGATGGAAATCAGCCATACTCTTCGTTTTATGCAGAAGAATAAGGCTCAGCTGACGTTAGTTGTCGATGAATATGGCGGCACAGCAGGTTTGCTGACAGCAGAAGAGATTCTGGAAGAAATCGTAGGCGATCTGCATGACGAGTTCGAAGATGAGCGTCCAAGTGTGGAACATAACGGGGAGTACATCTCTGTTGAGGGCCGGATGCTGATTGAGGATGTCAACGATCTTACGGGTGTTGTGATTGAAGACGATGAGGTGGATTCCATCGGCGGCTGGTTGTTTAAGGAGCTGGAGGGTAATCCAACCAAAGGAAAACGTGTCAAAGTAGAAGATGTTATTTTTGAAGTCGAGGAATCAACAAGATTGCGTATCACTAGAATTAATATCCACCGGGAACCACGAGTCGAGGACGAAGAAACCTCAGCAGAACTGAATGAGGATAAAGAATAACCTATTGAAAATTATAACGTATTGTTCCGGTTGATCAGGGATATAATGAACTCCTCCTGCAAGAGCTGTATGGCTCATGACAGGGGGAGTTTTTTGTGGACACATAAAGGACATAACGCTCGTCTATGCTAATGTTTATTAATTGTTTGAAAGCGGGGTCTAGATTGAAAAAGAAACTTCTTCTCGTTGAGGATGAAATTCGTATTCGTGAACTGGTATCTGATTATTTCTTACAGAATGATTGGGAGGTACTTGAAGCGGATAATGGAAAAGATGCATTGGTTTGGTTTGATTCACTGCTGCCGGATCTGCTGATTCTGGATATCATGATGCCTGCTATGAATGGCTTTGAAGTGTGCCGTGAAGTTCGTGAAAAATCAGCGGTACCCATCATTTTGTTAACGGCCAAGTCTACAGATGATGACAAAATCTACGGTTTTGAATTAGGAGCCGATGATTATGTTACAAAACCATTTAGTCCAAAGGTGCTAGTAGCCCGGGCAAATGCACTTATGAAACGGGTTGAAGGCACTCATCAGCCTGAATCTAGCATAATAAAATTTGGTTCCGCAATGTTTAATCCCTTGGCCCATCGGCTGGAGGTAGAAGATGCGGAAGTGGAGCTTACCCCTAAGGAATATGATCTTTTATGGCTTTTAATACGAAATAAAGGGATTGTTATTTCAAGGGATACGATCCTCAGTCGGATCTGGGGAATTGAATTTGAAGGAGATTCCAGAGTTGTGGACAGTCATATCAAAAAGCTGCGAAGTAAATTGGGTTATGAATCACGTTTTATTCGTACGGTAATTGGCACAGGATACATGTTCGAGGAAGAGGCATGAGAAGACGGGGAATTACTTTTAAACTGTTTGTGATGACCGTTATCTTTTTCCTTTGCTTCTATGGCATGGTGATTCTAAGCCAATTGCTGTTGTTTGACAATTTCTATCAGAAGCAAAAAGAGCACCGTGTGGAGAAACACCTTAAGAGTTTTGCGGCAAGATATATTAGCGAACCATGGGGAAGCACTAGAACCTCTCAGGAGCTTGTCCGGTTTATGCTGCGGAATAAAACACAAATGGTTATTTTGAAGCTGGATGGAAGGATGAATTCAGAAGATCCATTTCATATAAAGCTAATCGATGATGACGGGAAGAGTATGGTTGTTTCTTTATCCCTATTCATGAATCAGTACGGAGATTCACTGAGAGCAGCAAACATTAAAGTAGATGATCAGTTGAGCGTGGAAGGCGAACTTCTGGATGAAGACAGTGCTTCACCCGTTATACTCTACCCCATAAGCATTACAAAAAAAGGGGGCGGAACCATAGGGGAGACGGGAGAGACTGGGACGATTCATGCATCTGGTACTGTTGCAGAAGTTGTACTGCCTGATTTAAAAATATGGAATCCCCGCCAGGGAATATTGTTTGAGGCTCTTGAGGAATGGTTTCCTTTGACACCAGCGCAGATAGAAGACTTTAAAAATTTGAAAATACAGAAGCAAGACTGGGTTGCTCCCTGGAGTGGGAGTCGCAATTCTGTGGTTATTCTGCCCCTGAAGCAAAGTAACGGAGAAATTGAATTACTATTCACAGTCACTTCATTACAGGAAGTTAAGGATTCGAACGATGCCTTACGTTGGTTCTTTTTATATCTGGGAATGGGTGGCTTTGTCCTGATTCTGGTGCTTTCTCTCTTTTTCTCGAAAATGGTAACGCGTCCGCTAATTAAGTTAAACAAGATAGCAAAACGGATGGTTTCTCTGGACTTTACAGGGGACACATCGATTCGGCAGAAGGATGAGCTAGGCAGCCTTTCTAACAGCATGTTCACCTTATCACTAAGTCTGGACTCTGCTTTAGGGGAGTTAAGAGAGGCCAATCAGCAGCTAGTTGAGGATATGGAGCAGAAGCAAAGAATGGAGATCATGCAGCAGGACTTTTTTGCCAACGCCTCCCATGAATTGAAGACACCCCTCAGTATTATCAAAGGGTTTGCTGAAGGTTTGGAAGACGGCGTTAGTGCCGGCAAGCAGGATCACTACATTAAGGTGATTATTGAGGAAGCCGATAAAATGGAGTTTCTTGTTAAAAATATGCTAGATCTAGCGCGGTTGGAGTCGGGCACGATTAAACTACGGAAATCTTCCTTTATGTTAAGTGAACTGACGGAAAAGGTGACAGACAAGCTGGTCCACTTGCTGAGTGAAAAACATTTGGAGGTCATCATTATTCCTGCAAATGAATTACCGGTCTATGCGGATGTGAACTGGATCGAACAAGTTATGCTAAATTTTATGACCAATGCTATCAGGCATGCGGAAGAAAGAAGTTCTATCACTGTCAATATTGAGAGTCATGCCCAGACTATAGTATTCACTATTCAAAATATAGGAGAATCAATCCCTGAAGATCAGCTGGAGCAGATCTGGGAACGGTTCTATCGGTCGGAGCCATCCCGCAGTCGAATGACAGGCGGTACGGGTCTGGGGCTTTCCATTGCAAAGCGAATACTAGATATGCACGCTTGTCTTTATACAGTGAAAAATACGGAGAACGGTGTCAGCTTTACTGTGACCTTTGAAGGTTAAACCGAATCAACAGAAATACTGCTATGAAAGGGGTGAAATTGTATGAAATTGAACTGGTTGCCTTCAACGTGCACACTCGGAAACTTGGGACTAGGATCACTATCCTTGTATTTTACGATTCAAGAACGATATAGCCTAGCTTTATTAATGATATTGCTCGCGGCAATATGTGATGTACTGGATGGATTACTGGCAAGAATATTGCAATGTACTAGTGAATTCGGTAAACAATTGGACTCATTGGCGGATATTATATCATTTGGTTTAGCGCCTACCTTCCTTATCTTGTTGTATAGGTTAGAAGATGCCCACTGGATTGGACCTGCAGCTGCAGTTTTCTTTTTGATCTGTGGGGCACTTCGTTTGGCCAGATTTAATCTGTCGGCGCCTTCCAAAGGGTTCGTGGGGATGCCCATTACTGCTGCTGGAGTCATTCTGTCGATGATTTCTTTACTAGATGAACGGATGAAACCAGGACTGGTCATCGGATTAATGGCATTGCTGTCCGTAATGATGATCAGCCGTATCCCATTTCCGTCCCTTAAAAAATCCTTCAACAGGAAGTGATACAACCATGCCTTGGATTATAGAGTTCATTTCACAATACGGATATTTAGCCATATTTGGCCTTATGGCACTTGGGATTATCGGACTTCCTGTGCCTGATGAGGTGTTAATGCTGTTTGTAGGCTATTTATCCTCCGTTATGGTTTTGGATTTTTCACTTTCCGTATTGGTTTGTTTTATGGGATCCATCACAGGAATGCTTATCAGCTATACCATTGGTTTAAGGCTAGGACAACCTGTGGTAGCAAAATTCGGCAAGTGGGTTGGCCTTACACCCAAGCGTTTTGCCAGTATGAAAAGATGGTTTTTGCGGTTCGGAAACTGGGCGATTTTCATTGCTTATTTTATTCCAGGTCTGAGGCATGTATCGAGCTATATCTCTGGAATCAGTGCTATGTCTTTCAAAAAATATATACTCATAACGACTGCAGGAGCGCTAACCTGGTCACTCCTTTTTGTTTCCATCGGCTTTTTTGTGGGGGCTAAGTTTTCCTTTTTATAGCCATTGAAGTTTAACATTATTAATCGCAATTGAATGGAGCAAGATCAATGAATGTATTCAAGCGATTCTACGCGAATAGTACTACCAGACGCTTTTTTATTCTCGTACTTATCGGGTTGCTGCTGTACATGGTTCGAGGGATGCTTAATCTGGTACTGCTGACGTTTCTGATTGCTTTTGTCATGAACAGCTTTCAGATTGTGCTCAGTAAACGAATTGGTAAATTCATGAAGGTCAACAGTAAGGTGATTATTGTCATTTTATACCTTGCTTTAATCGCATTGATTGTACTGGCCCTTGCAAAATATCTTCCTAAAATATTGGAGCAGATTAAGCAATTAGCCATCTTCCTCACCAATCTCAAATCAGAGGATCTTCCGCAGAACAAGATTACATTATATTTGTATGATATGCTCAGGGACCTTAACTATCAGTCCTATATCAAAAGAGGCATCGATTATGTGCTGCAGGTTAGCAACTGGGGTGCAACTTTCGTTCTATCAACCATTTTAAGCTTTGTGTTTATTCTGGAGAAGAACCGGGTCGTCAGTTTCACTTCTAAGATGAGAGAGAGCAGGATTGCCTGGTTTTATATAGATCTGGAGTATTTCAGCCGAAAATTCATCGTTTCCTTTGGGAAAGTAATTGAAGCGCAAATTCTCATTGCCATGTTCAATACCTGTCTTACTGTTATTGGCTTGTGGTTGCTTAACTTCCCGTATTTATTTGCCCTAGCGATTTTGATTTTTCTGCTCAGTCTCATTCCGGTAGTTGGTTTTTTGATTTCGCTCATTCCGCTTTTAATTATTGGTTACAACATCGGCGGTCTGATAACAGTTACATATGTGCTGGCGATTATTGCGGTGTTGCATTTTATCGAAGGCTATTTCTTGAATCCTAAGTTGATGTCCACAAAAATGAATTTGCCGATGTTTTTCACCTTTAGCGTGTTGTTGTTCTCTGAGCATTATATGGGTGTCTGGGGACTTATTCTTGGTATTCCTATCTTTGTATTTATGTTGGATATCCTTGAGATTACCCACGAAGATTCGTTCAAAAGAGCGAAGCCCTAAGCTGAATACTAAAAAACCCAAGTTATAAGCTGTTTTCGGTACTTTTCCGGAGACAGCTTATTTGTCATGCACATTGCACAAAAAAAATTGCTAATGGCCTTTTTTTGTGAATAACGTTTTATATTGTGTCCTGCTGTCATAAGTTAGCTAAGGGAGTAATGTTCAGAGTCTTTAAAGAAGGAACAGGAACAAAGGAGGTACAAAAAAGATGGAATCACAGCTGCGGAGGTATACCCCCTTTAGGGGCCCGTTTGATCCTTGCCCACCGGTGCCGTTCAAGACGTATGTAGTTCCACCCAATCAATTTATCACCTTTCAGCCACCCGATTTACCACAGTTTAGTTTGCAGGAGGCTCTGAAGTATGGAACGCTCTGGCCAGCACTATTTAGTCCGTATGAATCCAAGTGCAAAGGAGGAGGGAAATAGACTATGGAGGCAAATCCTTGCGACCAACGTTATTATGAATTGCTTGAACAGTTGCAGACCCTTGATTTTGCCTTAGTGGAGTTGAACCTATACCTAAATACGCATCCTGACGATCTGAGAAGTATTGAACAATTTAATCAGCTTACGCTGGAACGAACTAAGCTAGCGAATCATTTTCAGGAGTTATATGGTCCGCTGCAGAATTTTGGCCGCGCTTATTCTAAATGTCCATGGGAATGGAATCAACCCCCTTGGCCTTGGCAGGTGTAAGAGGAGTATAACCGTAAGGAACTATTTTTCTAGAGGAGGGAAGTTCCCGAATGTGGATATACGAAAAAAAACTGCAATATCCGGTACGGGTGGGTAAATGTGATGTCCGGATGGCGCGTTATTTGAGTGAGCAATACGGAGGCGCAGATGGCGAGCTCGCCGCTGCACTACGCTATATGAATCAAAGATACACGATTCCAGATAAAGTTATTGGCGTGTTGAACGATATTTCTACAGAAGAGTTCGCTCACCTTGAGATGATTGCCACGATGATCTACAAGCTGACGAAGGATGCTTCGGTATGTGAATTAGAGGAAGCGGGATTAGGGCCACATTTTGTAGCGCATGATCATGCCCTGTTCTACACGGATGCTAGCGGAGTTCCATTCACCGCAGCCTATATTCAAGCTAAGGGAGACCCTTTGGCAGACCTTTATGAAGACATTGCGGCTGAGGAAAAAGCCCGGGCTACATATCAGTGGCTGATTGACATGACGGATGACGTGGATCTGCAGGATAGCCTTAAGTTCCTGCGGGAGCGGGAGATTGTGCATGCATTACGGTTTAAGGAAGCGGTGCAGATTATTATTGATGATCGGAATCAGAAGCGGGTGTTCTAAGGATTTCTGTGAAAAAGACATTTAAAGCCGTTCTCTTTTAAAAGAGAACGGCTTTTTTACGTTAAAAAATATGGAGGCTCCGCAGGAATTGATAGAAGAAATACCCGCCAAAGCCGATTAATACAACACTTGCGCTGATAGTCACCCATTTAATAGCCGTCCGGTTCATTGCTTTTCGTGTGGTGGATACAATCGTCATCAGGCCAATATCATGGAGCAGGATACCAATCAGGATACCTAATCCCACTAGTAAAAAGCTGCCCGTATTAGTACGGTCAAAGGAGTCGGACAATACGGTACCAAAGACACTAACCCAAAATACCAGGTTTCCTGGTGAGATCGCCACTAGCAAACCATTTTTGTAAGAAGAGAACAGCGATTTGGACGTCTTCTCTCCTCCAAGGGAAATATCATGATCTGCATTCTTGATGCTGTCATATCCAACGTAGCATAGGAAGAGAGCCCCAACTAACCACATGATTACTTGTATGATAGGCATGGAAAGAATAGAAGCTAGACCCAAGTATAAGCCTAGAATTAGGAAGAGGTCGATAGTCATTCCCCCGAGGCCAACAATCCAACCATGCATAAAGCCATTTTTTAAGCCTTGTTTGGTCATTTCAATGGTAATGGTACCTACGGGGAGAGCGATGGAAAAGCCGAGCAAAACGTATGTAAGAAATAAAGCCATTAAAATTTAAAGCCCCCTTTATCAAATTAAACGAAAGTATATTTTACACCATGAAGTAATAGGGGGCAATTCTTTTGAGTGAATTTATCTATTACAAATTTGCTCTAAAATTTTCGACCGCTCTAATAGAGACGGTCTTTTTTATTTATTTGAGGATCGCCAGAGATGAATATTAATGGTCTCGATTTTCTTTACTGATGAATTATTGCTCGAAAATTAAAGGGTGACATGAGATGAAAAATGTGATTTAGTTAGGTGAAAGTTAGTATATAAGCGATTATTTGAAAAAAAGAGCCTCATTAGCTTCGGCTAACAAGGCTCTTGATACTGTCACGAGTTTGGATTCCATTATTTAATTGTTATCTTTATCGGTTTGTTTGATCAGTTCATAAGCGATATACCCGATCATTCCCAAGAACAACCCTGTGCCTGCAATAATGTAAACGATCGTAAATATTTTTCCGAGTGCTGTCTGGGGAACAAATGTTGGATGACCTAATGTACTAAGCGTTGCAACGCAGAAATAAATAGCATCCAGGACTGACAAACCTTCCTGTTTGACATAAAAAATGGTTCCGGACAACAGCGTCATCAAAACTAATAAGAATAATGCTTGGAAATTTTTACGTTTGAGCGCTTTCCATAAGCCCGAGAATAAACGTTTTAAAGTTAGTAAAAATGATAACATGCAGCTCCACCCTTCATTTATATTAGAGCATACATAACAAATTAACGTCAAATTTAAAATAGATTTGCAGGAAGAAACTGAGGAGGCTGTGGGGAACTTAAATTTCTAACATTCAGAGATGGAACTGGTCACACTCCATTCAAAGCTAGTCTAAGCTATGTTATTATTACCTTATATTTTCCTATAAATAACAAATTATAGAGTTTGGAGGTTTATGAATGAGAAGTAAGCGTAAATTGATAATGCTGTTATTGTTTGCTTTGACGATTATACTTTCAGCATGTAATGATAAAAAAGCTGCGATATTATCCATGGATGAAATACGAGATCTAGCTCAGCAAGGCGAGGCGTTGTCGTGGAAGGATTTTGAAGGTTATCCCTTTGAAGATGTCGGTTCAGGCTTGTACATCCGTAAATATGAAATTAATGAAAACTACCATGTGCTGGTGGGTGGGGGAAGTGTTGATGCAGCTCCTCTGTATATAAATCTTGTCAAAAGAAACGGAGAAAAGATCGATATCCGTTATGATGACATCGATCATTTTATCCTCAATTAAATGAGGGGTTTTTAGGCTATTCAAATCTTATTCCGTTAGATAATTCATCCAGACGCTCCCAGTCGAGTACAACAATTTCTTGCTTAACTTTATATAAAATTTCCATGTCGGTGAGCCGCTGAATGACACGGTTTAAATGGCGGGGAGTAGTCCCAATCAAAGAGGCTATATCTGGGATATAGGGTGTCTGAATTTCTTTTCCAAACTCACGTTGGAGTTGAATGGTCAATAAATAACTTGCAAACCTTTCTTCTACAGAGCCCAGCAAGTTCGTTCGGGATGCGGATGTGCAGGTTAGAAGCTTGTAAGAAAGATGTTTTAGCAACAAGTCTTTAAACCTGTGGTTATCCATTAGGTCAGACTCAACCTTTTGTTTCGGGATAAATAAGAGGCTGGTTTGTTGTACCGCTTCAACTTGGGATTGGATCACAACTTCCTGCACGTATTCAATATCCCCGAATAATGACAAGGGTGAGCAGAAACGTAATAACAAGGATTTTCCCGTCCCCACACTAGAAGAAACCTTGGTACGCCCCTCCACTTGAAAATAAATTCCGTCCAGCTCATCCCCCTCACGCAAAATGATTTCATTCTGCTCATAGACAAGTAACTGGATTAAAGCATGTGTTGACGTTGTGAATACTTGGTCTAGATTAAATTGTGTAATGTAATGTGATATCAGATTTGGATCGTGAATAGATTTCATCGTTTACTCCTTTTTGGACATCGGTCCTTTCCATTATATCTGAACTCGTTAATATAGAGAAAAAGGGGAGGTTATTAACTGTGAAATTTATTTTTGATTTAGATGGGACGATTTGTTTTAGTGGCAAACCTTTGAGTGGATTTATTGTACAAGCCTTGGATTCTCTAATTGAAAAAGGACATGAGGTTATTTTTGCGTCAGCCCGGCCTATTCGTGATTTATTGCCTGTGTTGCCTGCTCATATGCATCATTTTTCTATGGTTGGCGGGAATGGCGCGTTTATTGCAAAGGGTGGGGAGGTTATTTCGACGATACATTTTGACCCACAGACTGCGGATAACATCCTGAATTTGATTGAAGAATTTGATGCAACTTATTTGATTGATAGTCATTGGGACTATGCATATTCGGGTTCTGCGAACCATCCCATCCGGAGAAATGTAGATCCAGAACAACGCGCCAAAAATGTAACTCCATCAGAGCTGGATGAGATTGTGAAGGTAGTTATTTTGAGCAGTCTGAACGGGGAACAACTTATACATAAGCTGCAAAATCTGCCGATTGTGATCTACCAGCATGGACAAGAAGATATTATGGATATAAGTCCACAAGGTGTGAACAAATGGACAGGACTAAAGAGATTAGGCATAGAACCGCAGCAATTTATTGCTTTTGGTAACGATGCTAATGATATAGAAATGTTTAGACATTCCGCACATTCGGTTTGTGTTGGCGATCATATAACCTTGGGAGAAGTTGCAACGGAAAAGGTTAGTAGCGGTGAAGAGCAGATTGTTAGAAAAATAATGGAGCTGGTGGTAGGTCTGCGATAATTGTTGGGATGGTGATCACCAGCTCAGAGGTCATTGTTGCGGACTGTATAGTCGCTATTTCGGGATTTAGCTTCATTAGGCGGAGTGTTCGGACTCAGGAGGCGTTATCTGGTCAGAAGACAGCGGTTTTTGCACAAAAACAACTCAATAACGACTATGGGGTCCGAATAACCTCATTTCTGTCTATTTCGAAGCCAATAAGGACATTTGAGTCCGATGGTAGGAGGTTGGTCGCTATTTGCAACAAAAAACCTGCCATAAAATCAGCAGGTTTTTTGCATGGATGAGCAGAAATAAGTGTGATAACTATTCTAGATAAGTTCTTGGCGGTGATTTAAATAACGATATAAAACACAACCGGATATCGCGCATATAGCTGCACATAAGCCGATAAAACCATACCCAGCTTGAAGACCACGTAGCAAGCCAGTTTGTGTTTCTGCTCCGTAAAGCCTCTTTACACCTTCGATTACTGCACCTATGGCATAGTTGCCAATCACGCTACCGACTCCCATTAGTGTAACTGTAAAGGTGATGGCAGTGTCACTGCCATGCGGATACCTTTTTGCGATAAACGCCATAACGGTCGGATAAATCATAGCGATACCTATGCCTGCTGCTGCGAATAGAAACGCGAGCTGTTCCCCACCCAAAATAGCAGCAAACGTACATAAGGCAGAGAAGGCTGAAAAGATGATAAGCGATAGATTGAAACCAATCTTATCTGTAACCGGCCCCAGCAGGAGCCTTGCTAGCGAGAAGCAGAGAAAAAAGGTGGACAACATACCAGAAGCTGTAACTGTATCCCACAAGTATGCTTTTTCCAAAAAATTCACTAGCCATCCACCTACTGCAAGCTCTGACACTACACCGAAAGAAAGAATAAGCACCATCAGCCATAAAGCGGGATCGCGGACCAACGTTTTTAAAGGGATCCGGTCCTCTTGCGGAAGATCGTCACCCGGAAATGTACTGCGCAAGGCAGATAGAATAGGCAGTAAAGATAAGCTTAGCATAATCAGATACATTCCGCGCCAGTCGAGTGGATGGCCAAATATACTTACCGACATGAGTCCTGTTGCCAGCAGTGGAGCTAAGGTTGAACTAAATCCGTAGAAAAAATGGGATAAGTTCATCATCGTCCCGGTATTTTTTACGAAGATGCGTGCTCCCAAAATGGCAAGACCAATCTCCAGCATTCCGTTTCCGATGTACATCAGGAAATAAGAAGCTGAGAAGAAGGGATAGCTGTGGGAGATATAGATTAACACTCCTGAGAATATCATGGATGCAAAAGCAATGATACTGACAGCCTTGATCCCCCACTTCCGAACCAATACAGCTGTAAAGGAGCAGGCGATCAAATAACCTAATGCATTTAGGGATAAAAGGGTGCCGAGCTGTTTCTCGTCCAGATTAAAGTCGAATTGGATTCGCGGAATGGCAGGTCCTTTAATATTTTCCGATATGCCAAACACTATAAATCCTAAAAAGATGGTTGCCAATTGCATGGCGTAAATCTTGTTAAATCCCCCGAAGCGCTTTTTCAAATTGAGATCCTCCCAGAACGGGTTACTTTATTGCTCAATGTCTCTGTAATACTCTTCTTTAAGTTTTTCCCAGTGTTGCTTATCGTCGTCGGTGATTGCTCTTAATACCTTGCATGGGTTCCCCACCGCAATTACATTGTCAGGGATATCCTTAGTCACGACTGAACCTGCACCGATGATTACATTGTTGCCGATTTTTACCCCAGGATTAATTACTGCGTTTCCACCAACCCACACGTTGTTTCCAATGGTAATCGGTGTACCGAATTCAAGCATACTAATACGCACGTCCGCATCTATGGGGTGACCAGCAGTATATACACCTACTCTAGGTCCAAAGAGAACATTGTTACCAATCGTTACTTTAGCTACATCAAGGATAATGCAGTCAAAATTAGCGTAGAAGTTATTGCCAACGGTAATATTACTGCCGTAATCACAACGGAAAGGAGGTTCAACATATAATGACTCTCCTGTAGACTCAAATAATTGCTTGAGTAGTTCTACTCTATATTCACCTTGTTCTTCCGTCGTATTGTTAAATAAACGAGTGAGCATTCTGGATCTTTTGTTATCCTTTGCTAATTCTTCACCGCCTGCCATATATAGCTTTCCTGCAATCATGTTTTCTTTGTTTGTTGCCATTCGTAGTTCCTCCTGAAGTGTATGTTAGTTTTATGTTTTACCGGCGCTTCTCAACCAGCTGCAACGAGTAGGTTAAGCTTTCCAGTGTGATCGCAATTAATCCGTTCATGTAATGATCATCAGGTTGATCCAGCACAATTAAGTGAGGCATATGCTCCTCTGGAATCACTTCCAGACAACGTTGATAAATCGGCCGCACATTCTCTTGTTTGACTTGTTCTCCTGTGAGAGCTATGGTCTCTGGATTAATAATTGCAATCAGGGACGATATAGTGTGAGCCGCCAAAGGGATGAAGGTATCCGTGTGGTCCAAGCTACTCAATTGCTGTTCACGCGAGATTCCAAACGGTAAAAAAGAGACTTCACCAGCAAATCTGGTATTACCTTTGTGGATATGCCCGTCGATCATCATCCCGGCGCCTGGAAAAGCACCTTTGATAAAGGTCACTACGACAATGGTTTTATCCTCTTCATAATCCTGCTGTTTATAGAACCCGTAAACGGTCAGATTCATATCATTTTCAATCGTGACTTCAAGCTCGTATTTTTCTCTGAGCAGTGATTCTAAGGGAGCATTCATTAACTCTTTAATGTCACAGATATTAATGACACCTTGGTGAGCAAGGCCGGGAATCCCAATCCCTACTGCCTTGATATTGTTATATTGTTGGATAAGCGTATCCAGCAGATGGTCGATGGCTGCAGCATCTACGTACTCTAATTCCATCCATCCATGATCCACACGATCACCAACTGAATTGGTCACCGCATAGGTTATGGATTTCTGGCCATCCTCAATTTTGGCATAGATACATGCAATATAGGAGAAATCAGCGTTATAGATAAATCGTCTGGCCGGTCGGCCTCCATTTGAAGCCTCCAGTTCAGTCTCAATGACTTCACCAGTCTCCAGAAGTTCATTCAGGATATTTCCGCAGGTAGCAATACTTAATCCGGTGGCACTTGCAATCGTGGATTTGGTTCCTTCCTTCATCGATTTCAAGGCCTGCTTGATAAGCTCCTGATTTATCTTTTTAACACGAATTGAATTGTTTGCGATTTGGTTTATTTTATTCACCTCTAGACTTTTGAAAATGGTTATTAAAAGTATTATCAATACTATAACTTGGCTCTATATAATTGTCTAGCAATCGACAGTTTTTTATTATGGATTTTTTTGAACGGACATGTGGCTTTCAATCAACCTGCGGTGTCTAATTAAATGTAAGGTCAAGAGGAGGTCCACCATTTACGAAGATTTTCACAAAAAGACCACTTGTAATGAGTGTACACTATGGAAATTAATAGAATAAATGTTATATAATTCACTAAGATACAAGCTAAAAATGTTCACTCACAATTTGAACCGGGGACATAATCTAGGGAAAATTTATATTCGGCCAGCCAGAACCTTCTGGTTGGTCTTTTTAATGTGATGCGTCTACTTCGTAGGCGATTTCGTTATATTTAGTAGATTGGTAGATTGGTAGATTGGAGGGGAATTAAATCGGGGAGGACAAATGGGTCACAGAAGCGCAGCAGGGCAATGAGGCAGCGGTGGAATTATTAATTCGGCATACCTATAGTGATATTTATCGATTCATCAGATGGAAAATACATAATGACGAATTGGCCTGGGATCTTGCACAGACAGTGTATGAAAAAGCATGGGCCAAGCTTGACAGCTATCAAAATAAACAGGGGAGTTTCCGAGCTTGGTTGATGGCGATCGCGCAAAATGTCTGCATTGACTATTTTCGCAGCAAAGGTGCTCGGCAAGCAGAGTTGAATCAAAGCTTATCTGATGAAATCACAGTCGAAGGAGATTTTCTTGAAGGAATATTACTTCGTGAAGAGGTTAAGCAGGTATATGCCGCGATTTACTCACTGCCAGAGGAACAGAGGGATGCGCTCTTGTTAAGGTATAAATATGAATTTACGTTTGCAGAAATAGCTGCCGTAACTGATGAACCTGAATCTACTGTGAAGTCAAGGGTAAGCCGATCGCTGATTAAATTACGTGATTTACTAAGGTATTCCAAGCAAGAGGACATATCCCAACCCCTAAAGAAAGGAGCAGGAAAATGAGGGTTAAACGTAACCATCAAGATTACCTCAATCTGAATTTACAGGATGAGATGACAGCAGAGTCTGTAGAGGAGATCGTGAATTATATCAGGTGCATTCCTGAACCGCCACGCCTTGACGGTTTTGCAGAAGAAGCCATGAGCAGGTGGAGAAAATCCAAGCGGGCTTTACCTGCGCCAGTACCACCCGTTCCTTTATTTGCACGGCAACAGCTGAGGATTCTTTTTTCACAGGGATGGTGGAAAGAGGTTGTGCTTGGTGTGATCTTGTTTGTAGTAGGATATTTGGTGCTGAGTGTTATGCAGATTGTTAGCCCTATGTTCATTCTGTCCATCGTGGGTTGTATTCCTTTACTGGTGGTCGTCTCTCATACGGCTCGGAATACGCTCTGTGGAATGGGAGAACTCGCACGTAGTTTTAGAATCCCATTGCATCGGTATGTGCAAGCTCGGTTCCTTATGGCAGGGGTGATCTCACTACTGATTAACGTTAGTGTAACTGCTATGGTAACCCCGGTAGGGGAAACGGAGTTTATGCTGCGTATGACCCTGCTATGGTGCATCCCGATCCTAAACAATGCGGCGGTAGCGTTAGTATTATCCACGCTGATACGTAATTTTAGACAATTAACGACCGTACTCTTTATGTTGCCTCTCTTTTGGATGATTTTATTTTCCGGAGAATTTGCAGTGAGATGGACGATGTCGGTCGAGTTATTTTGGTTAATGGGACTGGGCGTTCTGTCGGCAGTGGTATTTAGCCTAGCCATGAGATTTCAATCCAGAATATTGAGCAGGGGAGGGTTTCTGATTGGAGCTTAAACTATGTAATATTGTACATGATTTCGGCAAAAAGCGAATTTTAAATACGATCAACCTTTCTATGTCACCTGGTGTGTATGGTCTTCTAGGACCTAACGGAACAGGAAAAACGACACTGATGCGTATTGTTGCAGATATTCTGTATCCGACTCGTGGAAATGTACTTTTAGATGGACAAAACAAGGATGATATGGGGGATCAGTACCGGGCTCAGATAGGTTATTTACCGCAGGAACTGGGGATGTACAATCATTTTTCAGCTCGCGATTTCTTGTATTATGTTGCTGCCCTAAAGGGGTTGACCAAGAAGGAGGCGAGTGATCGTATAGAGGTTCTTGCTCAAATGGTTAATCTATCCGGAGAAATGGATAAAAAATGTGGTAAGTATTCCGGCGGGATGAAACGTAGACTCGGTATCGCTCAAGCATTGCTTAATAATCCGGGCATCCTCATTCTGGATGAGCCCACAGCAGGACTTGACCCCTCGGAACGCGTAAGATTTCGAAATTTAATTTCTGAAATATCAAATGAGCGCATCGTTATTTTGTCTACTCATATCGTTTCTGATGTTGATCATATAGCTAAACAGGTGCTACTGATGGGGCGAGGAGAGTTACTTCGTCAAGGAACAATTAAGGAGTTGACCAATGAATTGCAAGGAGAGGTTTGGGAGGCACATGTCCCCGGGCGGTTGCTGGCTCAAATCGAAGAGAATGGAACTGTAGTGAATGTGCAGCAGACAGATACTGGACTAGTGGTTCGGGTAGTCAGCAAGACTTTGCCAGTTGAGAATGCACTGATGGTGAATCCTTCATTAGAAGATGTATATATGCATTATTTTCGGAGGGGATGACACACATGAAACGTCTGGTGATGTTTGAATTACGTAAAATTATGATTCCCAGAGTCTGGATTTCTATAGCTGGAAGTATTGCATTAGCCACTTTTTGTTTTGTTAGTTTCTACCCATCCGGTACGGATAGTCTATTGGTTGTAAACAAGGAAAAGCCTGAAGCTATCGCCGCTCATCTAGGACCGATTCAACCAGATTTAGCTTTGAAATACGCACCTAGACTCAAAGAAGAATATGCTGAAGACAGCGCTTGGCCCAAAGAGGAGAAGATGAAACGAATTCTGGAGCAACACTATGCTGGTACAGCTTATATGGTAGATCAATTCAACAGAAATTTAACAGAGCTGAGAGAGCAGAAGGTTTTAATGGAGAGGCAAGAACCAGGATCTTATGCGCTAAGAGATGTTACTAAAAAGCTCTCCATGCTGGAGGAGGGAAAACCACGGGGGTTTTATGTAACTGAGGACTGGGACTTATTACATATATTTTTTTCGAGCTCGCCTGGCGTCGGGGATCTTTTGATCGGTCTTATTCTAGTATTTGCACTGGCCTCCCTGTTCTCCGGCGAGGAAAACTATAGAATGGATGCACTTATTCTATCTAGTAAATACGGAAGGTTGAAGATTGTTGCGGCAAAACTATTAGCTGGATTTATAGTTACGTTTAGCTGGGTTACTCTTTTTTACGGGATTTGCACATTGCTGGCCTGTTTACCGTTCGGCTTCGTGGGCTGGAATGCCCCGCTGAATAGTTACTTTTATTTTGATGAGACTCCATATGCCTTAACCCAGCTGCAGGGATTTGCCCTGAAATATGCTGTAACCTTGCTGGCTGCATGTGGTCTATTGTTATTGACGGCGCTGATATCCGCTTTGTGTCGGAGTAGCTTAAGCAGTCTTGGACTGGCAGCATTCGTAGTTATTCTTCCCCTTTTCTCTTTGCCTGGAATGTTGGGCAAAATAATCTCTTTTTTGCCGTCAGGTGTAATGGTTAGCAGATCCTTAATCGAAAAATATGTATCCTATAACATTTTTGGCATCCCTATATTACATCTACCCTTGTCAATCCTTTCGGTGATAATTATAGGTATAATTGCTATAATGCTTATCCCCAAAGCTTTCGAACGTCGATTAAAGGTCTAAGTAGTAGATACGTCCAGATCGTTCCCGCTATGAAGTGGGGCGATCTTTTTTTGTTCTTCTTGTGAAAAAGGAGAGCAGTATATTTACGAATTAGACATTTCACCCGATAGTTAAGACAAAGGGGAATCACGATAAACCTGGCAAAGAGAGCAGGAACCCCTTACCGATAAGAACGAAAGGGATTATTAAAATGAAGATAATGAAGCTATTGGTACTAGGTCTTATCTCAGGGACAATTGTGACATGCGGCAACGTGAGTTATAGAGTTCATGCTGACACGACAACGTACGAGAATACAGGGACATATGAAGAAGTGGACGAGGACGGTGAGGAGGATCCGGCATCTTCACTGTTCACTGACATTCAAGGTCACTGGTCAGAGCCTTGGGTGCGCTGGGCGTTTGGCAACCAATTGATGGTTGGTTATGATGATGGGAGCTTTCGACCGGATCAGCCGATTACGGAAGCGGAATTTTTGAAATTATTTTATCTTTCTTTCGGCTATCCAAAGGCTACTAGCATAGGCGAAGAATGGACAGCAGCACCGTATAGAATGGCTAAGTGGTGGAATCATCCAGTTACTGGACTACAATATCCAGTGGCAAGATCGGCTCCAATCACCAGAATGGCCGCCGCAAGGTTAGTTGTATCTGGTCTAGGGATGAATTACAACGAAACGGATTCCGTGGTTTATTTGCTGGGTAACTCTCTACTTCCACTTCCCGGAGAGCCAACGCTAGTAGGTTTCAAAGGAAATCTCCCGCTTACAAGAGCAGAGGCTATACAATGGATGAGAATGCTCAAGCTTAAGGGAATATATACTGTGAATTCTCGTCCAGAAGGACGATCGGATCGGAGTCACTTACCGTCATTACCGGAACAGGGTACAGGTTTGAAGGATTTTATAGCGGTTCCGGTTACCGATCGTGATTTCGGAATAGCGGATAGTGGACGTAATCTTTTTATTGATTTTGGGAGTTCTAGAATGTTAGTAGAGGAACATTACGGGGATTCAACAGGTCAAGATGTATTCAATAATGAAATGTATAAAGAAGTATCTGTACATTATGATACCGAAGGTCGGCTGAACGCTTGGAAAATAGACAAAGATAATGAGCGCATTGATCCAATCCATATAGGTACATTGAACAATATTCGACCTGGGATAAGTACATTGGAAGATGTGCTAAAGGCATACGGTACATACGTTGCAGTGGATAACGAATACGGGATTATAGTGAGTTACTGGTTTGAGAACAAGGGTGGAGTGTATGAGCCCCGATTGTCACCTTTTGAAATGGATAATATGGAGGGTGGGTTCTATATAGGCTTCATTATTGACAAACAATCTCTGAAAGTTCAAACCATACTCATATCTACAGCTCAGCAGGCAATGAATCCTACGGATATATAGGAATTGTACTGGAACCTTATTCATTCTTTAAAATGTGACGGCATGTCTTTCTGAGGCAGCCGTCTTTTGTTTTATAATTTTTTTCACCTCATAAGCTAACATTCCGAGAACTTTATCGTTATACATACGAAGGGAGGTGCAGGATGAAGCCCGGGCAGCTACATCAGATACTTCAACCTAAAATGTTAGAAATTCAAAAATACTTGATTCGTCTCGGGGCACCTGCAGCCGACGCTGAAGATATCGTACAGGATACGGTGTATAAGGCTCTTTTGTATATTGATTCCATTGATGAGAACAAATTCAGTGCATGGTTATATAAAGTAGCGATCAATCGCTACTATGATCTGTGCCGCCGCCGCAAGCGGATAGTCATTCCTATTGACTATGTAGATGTGCCGGATATGGAATTGCCAGAGGATCATGTGCTGTTAAAAGAGAAACGGGAAGACATCGAAAGAGTGTTGGATGAGCTTCTACCGCTCCATAAACAACTCATTATTATGAAGTATGAGCTGGAGCTGTCCTATCGGGAGATAGCTGAGCTTCTGGGAATTACGACAGATACAGTGAAATCGGCATTGTTTCGTGCCCGCAAGCAATTTCAAAAAAAGTATAGAGGTGAAGTGGAATGACAGCTCCATGGGAACAAAAGGATGATCAGAACCTTTCAAAAGTAATTAAGAAGGCAAAACGAAAAACAATGATTCGAAACACAATCATTTCTCTAGTGGTGACGGTTCTAGTATTATTCGGCGGGATGCTGGGTAACGCCCATCTGACAAGCTGGTTGGCGATGCGTGGTTTGGATGAAGAGAGGATCATGATGAAGATTAGCAGTCCTAACCTTCAGGAGTTGAGAACTGAGCTTGATTTAGGTTTTCTATCGGGTAAAGTTGAACTGAGCACTTACAAAGTTGTTGAGGGTGTGCCCATCGTATGGGATACTAAAAAACTGTATTTCGATATGGGCAGCCGGTTTTCTCTGCTTAATAGGGGATACTCTAGTATAAATGTTCCTGACCCGGTAATGACACAGCAAAATTATGAATACTACCGAGGATATAACAGTCAAAATGGTCAGCGGGAAATGATGTTTTATGTGCCTGGAGTGAATTATAACGAAAAAGTGCTGAATGACCTGCCTTCACTCGAACAAATGGAACCTGGCAAGCTCGTAGAAATGGCTGTTTCTTTTGATAAAAGCTACACTCAGGTAGAGGTAGAGAAGATGCTGCCGGCGGGTTTGTCACAGACTTGGTATTGGGTAGATACGTATGACAATAAAAAGAACCTTGAGTTTATTAGGAATGACAGCAGCCCGAATAAATATGCCTTACCGGAATCTGCTAGACAAGTATATGGCTACGGTGGGGAATGGGAAGGGTTATTTAAGCCGAAACCAGAGGATTTTTTACAATCCTTAACCTATGGGCTTCAGATGAAGGGCAAGCATTACGGAGAGTTTGAGCGAATCTCGAATTACTTGAAAAAGGATAAAGCGGCGCCGGACGCCAGTGATGTACAGCTATTGGGAGTTGTCGTTACTGGAACTGCGAAAGAGCTGCAAAGCCTCAAAGGAAAACCCTATGTAAATACGGCAGTTCTCGGCGTGATTGTGGATAAATATTAGATCAATATAGTAAAAAATGCTGGAGGGGTTATTCTATATGTGGATTTTCTACGAAAAGAGACGATCTCTCCTTCATTTTCAAAAATGCAAGGGAAAGAGCAGCGATTCATCCTCCTATTGGATCTTCGCTGCTCTGCGTTTTTGATTATCCGCGATCTGCTTCAGTAATAGATTGAAGGCAAGGCAAAGCCTGCTGACCTCAAGTGGTAATTTGTGTATGACGTGATCGCAGAAATCGCTGGTATCTTCGATTGTTTTCAGATGTCCAAATACGCTTCCGACTCTATAATTAGGGGATTTCTCCCTATAATTCTTAGATATATGGTCATCTAACTTATAATTAGGGAAAACCTCCCTGTAATTTACCTGATTTGGTGAAAAATAAAGGAATCACCTCGATTTTTAGGGAGAAATCCCCTCATTATGCTCTTTTTTAGCGAATTTCGGCTATTTTTAGGGAGTATTTCCCCAATTACACTAAAGCGTACATCATACATCGCACACCGCACATCGCACATCGCACACCGCACACCGCACATCGCACGCCGCACATATCCCATGGGTTAAAGTAACAATCCATCCATTGTATAGCCTATTTATAAAAAAGAAGCTGCCCTATAAGTAGAATTCTCTACTTTTTGGACAGCTTCTTTTTTCATCAGTCACAATCTGCTCAAGCTAAGTCCATTTCGCGGACCACAGCTTCATTTCCTTCAAAATTTGATGTAAATCCTCACCTTTGGGAGTAAGCGAATATTCTACCGTAACAGGAACAGTCGGAAATACGTGACGTTCAAGCACACCATGCTCCTCCAGATGGCGCAACGTAGTGGTTAGTGCGCGGGGAGAAACATTAGTGATTTTTCGTTGCAGTGCCCCAAAACGCTGCGTGCCGTCGAATAGCTCTCTGAGGACAAGAAAGGCCCATTTTCCACCTAATACTTCAAGTGTTTTTTCAACATTACATTCAATAGTAACAGGGGTTTTGGGGATATAATTATTAGTAGATTTAGCTGTCTTCAAGGTATCTCCTCCTGTTTGTGAAGCTACTATACTCTAGTATAGTAACTACACTAGAGATCATATAATAAACTAATTTTCACTTCTTTCTATTATATACAAACTATTCTAGAATGAATATGAGTGCTAAGCAACCTGCCAAAATCAAACACGGAACTATGGAGAGGAGCAGTTATTATGAAATATCGCAGATTAGGTGGAACCGGTTTAAAAGTCAGTGAGATTAGTTTGGGAAGCTGGCTGACATACGGAGGCTATGTGGAAAGAGATAATGCTGTTAATGCCATTGAAACCGCTTACGACTTAGGCGTAAATTTTTTTGATACTGCAAATGTTTATGAAAAAGGTGCTGCCGAGAAAGTACTAGGTGAGACTTTACGTAACTACTCTCGTGAGTCCTATGTATTAGCTACTAAAGTATACGGGGAAATGGGCTCGGGGCCTAACGACCGTGGACTATCCCGCAAACATATCACGGAACAGTGTCATGCTAGCTTGAAACGTCTCGGAGTAGAATACGTGGATATTATGTATTGCCACCGTTTTGATCCGGAAACTCCAATTGAAGAGACCTTACGTGCGCTAGATGATCTGGTTCGGCAAGGCAAGGTATATTATGTCGGTGTTAGTGAGTGGACGGCGGCGCAAATGACCGATGCGTTAGCTGTAGCAGACCGCTATTTGCTAGATCATATTGTTGTTAATCAGCCGATTTATAATATGTTTAACCGTTATATTGAGAAAGAGATTATTCCGCTTGGCGAGCGCCGTGGGATTGGACAGGTAGTATTTTCTCCACTGGCTCAAGGGCTGTTAACTGGAAAGTATAACACGGACATCCCTGAGGATAGCCGTGCTGCTAAGCTGGATCGATTAAAAGATTCGATTACAGAAGAAAAGATTGAAAAAGTCCGCCAATTGAGTGGGATCGCCACGGAACTGAATATTTCTGTTGGGAATTTGGCTTTGGCTTGGATTTTGCGTCAACCTAATGTAGCTAGTGCGCTGGTGGGTGCCAGCCGTCCGCAGCAGGTCGAAGAGAATGTTAAGGCTTCAGGTATTGAGCTTTCGGAAGAGATTTTGAAGCAGATTGAGGAGATTCTGGAGTAGTTGTTAGCTTCATAAAAAAGGAGACATACTCATGGCGAAAGTAGTTGTTACAGGCGGCAGTGGAATGTTGGGCAGATGGGTGGTCCGGCATTTTGTAGAGCAAGGGTATGAGGTTGTGAATGTAGATACGCAAAAATCCGCAGATTCTTTGTGCCAAACGATGATTGCTGATTTGAATAATTTGGGTGAAGTATATGGTGTGCTCGCAGGCGCTGATGCAGTTGTACATTTGGCTGCAATCCCAGCTGCAAATATAAAGACAAGTGAGGTTACCTTTCAAAATAATGTAGTATCTACCTATAACATTTTGGAGGCTGCAGCGGGTCTCGGGATTCGGAAAGCAGTGATTGCTTCCAGTGAATCCTCTTACGGAATCTGTTTTGCGGTTAATCCTTTGGGGCCGAAGTATGTGCCTATGGATGAGGAGCATCCACAGTTACCTGAAGACAGCTACGGTCTGTCTAAGGTTGTGAATGAGCAAACCGCTGAGATGTTCTATCGCAGAAAGGGTATACAGGTCGTTTCCCTAAGAATCGGAAATGTTATTGATCCATCGGCGTATGAACGTTTCCCTTCCTTCATTCATGATCCAGCGCAGCGCGATCGTATTCTATGGAGTTATATTGATACACGGGATGTAGCAACAGCTTGCCAATTGGCAATCGAAACGGATGGATTGGAAGCGGTTGCTCTTAATATATGTGCAGATGAGACCAGCATGGCTGTTCCTAGCAGAGAGCTAATGGCCGCACGTTATCCAGAGGTGACGGATTTCCGCCAGCCGCTGGAGGGTCACGAGTCGCTACTCAGTAATGAGAAGGCCAAAAAGCTGCTAAATTGGCAGCCGAAGCACGTATGGCGAGATTATGTTAACCAGTAAATAACGAGCCGGATTCACTATAAGGAGCGTGCAAAATGAAGGTCTTATTTATCGGAGGTACGGGATTAATTAGTCAGGCTGTATCCCCGTTGGCTGTAGATCAAGGAATCGAGCTGTATTTGTTCAACAGAGGACAGCGGGATGAATTCGTTCCAGAAGGTGCAAAAGTAATTAAAGGAGACATTCGTAATCCGGCAGAAGCCGCATTAGTATTACGAGATTACGAATTTGATGTAGTGGTAGACTGGATTGCTTTTACACCGGAACATGTGCAGGCAGACATTGACCTGTTCACAGGTAAAACGAAGCAGTACATTTTTATCAGCTCAGCCTCTGCTTATCAGAAACCGCAGCGTAATTATGTAATCACAGAAGAGACACCGCTGGAGAATCCTTATTGGGAGTATTCGAGGAATAAAATTGCGTGTGAGCAGCTGTTGATGGAAGCTTACAAGGCGAACGGATTCCCGGTTACGATTGTTCGTCCTTCCCATACCTATGGAAATACAGCCATCCCTGCGGCACTCACAAGTGGCCAGCATCCTTGGTCACTGATCGATCGTATCCGCCGCGGCTTACCTTTAGTCATACATGGAGATGGAACCTCTTTGTGGACACTGACACATAATTCGGATTTTGCCAAAGGTTTCGTTGGATTGCTTGGACATCCGGAAGCGATAGGCGAGGCCATTCATATAACTTCCGACGAGGTATTAAATTGGAATCAGATCTATGCTGCCATCGGACAAGCGGCAGGTGTGGAACCTAAAGTGGTGCATATCTCCACAGACTTTATCACAGCCTTTTCCCCTCCAGGGACAGCGGATGGCTTGATCGGTGATCAAGCGGTAAGCAGTGTTTTTGATAATAGCAAAATCAAACGTTTCGTGCCTGACTTCCAGGCTACTGTGCCTTTCTCCGAAGGGATCAAGCAGTCGGTTGCTTGGTTCGAGGCTCATCCTGAGCAATGTACGGTCGATGCGGAATGGTCTGCGTTACTTGATAAGTTGATCGAGAGACATGGAATTGAGGCCAAACCTCTTTCATTCTACGCATAAGGTTTATACAGTTATATTTAAAGACGGTCTGTTCCTAAGGGAGCAGCCGTTTTTTTGGGTTTGTCTCGTTCAATGTAAGGTTATGGAATGAATCAGCAAATCATGAATATACTCTCACTACCTAAAATTCCGTTGAAAAAGGAGTCCTGGCCATGCCAACCCATCCCTTTGTCTCGCGTTTTTTCGTAAATTCAGATGCACGTCGTGAGAAGTTAATTTATGATCTGCCGGAATCATGGTGGAGCCGTCCCTTTGAATATGAGTGGTGTATTAACTTTATTTCTCCGCATGGTGTTGTGCTGGATGCAGCCTGTGGGATTCCTCATCCCTTGAAGTTTTATTTAGCAGGGGTTTGTGCAGAGGTCTATGCCTGCGATATGGACAGTAGGGTTATTTACCCAAAAGCTATCCAAGAATGTATTGAGAATGAGATTGGGGAAAAAGCGGCGAAGCAGGTTATCGCTAGAAGAACAAACAACCTGCATTTCGCTCAAGCTAATCTGACGGATCTGCCTTATGAGGATGAAAGCTTTGACACTGTTTTTTGCATATCGGTATTGGAGCATTTGAGCTTTGAGGATACGGTGGGTACTTTACGGGAATTTCACCGGACGTTGAACGAAGAAGGATTATTGGTATTGACATTTGATTATCCAACGGTAAATCTGAGTCTTATGAATGACCTGCTGCTACAAACTGGATTTCAGTATTGGGGGGAGACAGATTTTGAATTACCTGCGGATGCTGTGCATACGGATGCATGGGGTGGATTAAATTGTTTTAGAGCCGTTCTGAAAAAAGCAAAGGAATAACAGGTCTTTCTACTCTTAATTTAGTAACCTCTTTCCAGTATGCTAGGATCATGCTAACAAAAGATGAGAGGAGGCTGTATTTTTTGAGATTAGGATCGAAGGTTTTACGTAGAATAGCACTCATTACACTTTTGTTATCACTAATAGTTCCTGTGACATCTGCTTCCAGTGCAGCTTCACTATCTTCAGATCCTATAAAGCTTGCTTTTGCGGGTGATATCCTTTTGGACGGTTTTGTTGGCGATCAGATTGCTAAATATGGGGTGAACTTTCCGTTTGTAAAGGTCGCACCTACGCTGCAAAAGGCTGACATCGCCTTCGCCAATCTGGAGACGCCTGTGTCTATCCGAGGGAAAGCGGCAGAGAAAACCTTTGCCTTCAGATCCAAACCAGCAACGTTAGGCGGCCTAACCTATGCCGGGATTGATGGAGTGTCCTTGGCGAATAATCATATTTTGGATTATGGAAAAGACGCTATGCTCGACACGCTGATCCATTTGGATCGAAACAAGATTGGCCATACAGGCGCTGGCAAAGATGAAGACGAAGCGTTCAAGCCTTATACTAAGACGGTAAAAGGGAAAAAGATCGCCATCCTTGGTGTTAGCCGTGTGCTTTCAAATCCTTCATGGTATGCCGGCAAAAACAAACCGGGAGCCGCTTCAGCTTACACCTCGCAGCCTATGCTTAGCGCCATTCAGAAGATGTCCAAGGAGAATGATTTCACGATCGTATATATTCACTGGAATGAAGAGTTTAAGGATTTCCCTGAAAAGTACGCTCGCACACTAGCTAAACAGATGATTGATAGCGGGGCGGATTTAATCCTTGGCGCTCACAGTCACTGCCTTATGGGCATCGAATACTATAAGCACAAGCCCATTTATTATTCACTTGGGAATTTTGTGTTTAATCGCTCCACACGTGGTGGGGAAAAAACACTTAATTCTATGCTATTGAACGTTGAGATTAAGGACTCCAAGATGACCAGCAAGATTACCCCTGTCAAAATCATTGGCGGACAGCCCAATTTTATGGATGATTCCTACAATAGGAAAACGATTAAGCTCCTGAACACCCTATCTTTTAATGCCAACATAGATGCTAACGGCAGGGTCACGGAAAAGCAGCTTTAATAAATACAAACTCTGATTAGCTATTCACGGATCGCGCTCGATCTCGTTAGAATGCGAAATGTGTGGAGTACTTATGGAGTATGTATGATGTGGCATGAAGTACGTATGGAGTATGTATGGGGTGGGATGAAGTACGTATGATGTGGCGTATGGAGTACCTATGGAGTCCGTATGGGGTGGCATGATGTGGCGTATGGAATACCTATGGAGTGCCTATAAAGTATCACCGTTGTGTTTGTGAAATAACTGTATTCTATACACCTATTTTATATGTAAAACGGACCATACTGCTTTTAAGTGTATTCTATACAACTAAAAACTAGAGAATCGACCTAGAGGGCAATAAATCAACAGAATAGTTGCACGAAATACAGCTATATCCATCGGCCGAGCGAGTTGCATAATTATAGTTGTACAAAATACAGTTAAACTACTAGTTAGTATTGGAACGTCTGCATCAAAAGCTGACCGCAGCAGTATGCAAAGTATTGGAATGTCTGCATCAAAAGCTAACCGTAGCAGTATGTAGAGTATTGGAACTTCTGCATCAAAAGCAGACTGCAGCAGTATGTAGAGTATTGGAACGTTTGCAAAAAGGGGGAGATCCATATGGATCTCCCCCTTTTTACAGAAGCTAGGTTTGGAATTAGATAATCAGCCCTTCACCGCCCCCGCAACAACACCCTTAACGATGTACTTTTGCAAGAAGATGAATACCACGATCGATGGCAGCACCGCCATAACCATAGCTGTCATCGCATATTGCCAATCTGAGGTATATTGGCCCACGAAGGTGTAGGCAGCCAGTGTCAGCGTTTTGGTATCTGGGGAGCCGTTGACCATGAGCAGCGGGAGCAGGAAGTCATTCCAGATCCACATTACGTCGATAATGACAATGGTTGTTGTGACTGATTTCAGGAGTGGGAAGATGACACTGAAGAACAGGCGGAAGCCGGATGCTCCATCAATCGTGGCACTCTCATCAATTTCAACCGGAATACCCTTGACGAATCCATGGTAGATAAACACTGCGAGTGGAGCACCGAAACCCCAATATAACAACCCAAGTCCCCAAGTACTCTCAGAGAGATTTAAAGTCTTAGCCGTTTGCAGAACGGTCAGCATGATCGATTGGAACGGAATCAGCATCGGCATAATGCAGAGGAAATAAATAACCCCGCTCAGTCTGGATTTCGTCCGTGCCAGCTTGTAGGCTGCTATGGATGAAATGAACACAATACCCAGAAGACCTACACCGGTAATGACAAAGTTGTTCAGGAACAGCTTCGGATAGTTGATAAACTTCCACACGTAGGAATAGTTGCCGAAGACCAGATGTTTCGGCAGGGCGATGACATCCGTCATGACTTCGCTAAAGCTTTTTAACGAGTTGATAATCGTCAGAAATAGCGGATATAGAAACAGAAGAGAGAGGATGACCATAACAACCTCTAGAATAATTCGGCCTGCTTTGCGGTTTGTATTCATTATGCCTCAACCTCTCTTCGTTTGAAGAATGCTAACTGGAGAATGGTTACCACCAAGACGGCTAGGAACAGGATAAGCGCTTTCGCTGTACCGTATCCATACAGATTGTTCTGGAAGGTATCCCGGTAGATATCGTAAGCGATACTGTAGGTAGTTCCGCCAGGTCCACCCCCGGTTAATGACAAGATGACATCGAACACCTTGATCGAATTGGTCAGTGCCATGAACACAGAAATCGTAATGGATGGAGCGAGCAGCGGCAGTGTAATACTGAAGAATTTTCTCATGGGCCCAGCGCCATCAACTGTGGCTGCTTCTTTGAGATCCTCAGGTACAGATTGCAGACCAGCAATATAAATGACCAGATAAAAACCAATCGACTGCCAGATGGAGACGGCCAGTATGGAGACGAAAGCAAGTCCCGGCGTCCCTAGCCAGCTTAGACCAAATATGGACCAGCCTGTACTTTCTCCGAGTGAGTTGAAACCTTGCATAAAAATAAATTTCCAGATAAAACCGACAATGACAAGACTGAGGATATAAGGAATAAAGAAAGCGGCTCTCAGCCAAGGGGTGCTCTTCAGCTTCATGTCCAGAACCAGTGCGAGCAGAATGGCCAGCACGTTAACGAGAACGATGTACAGAATCGCATACTTTATGGTGAACCAGGCTGAATTGGCGAAGTTGGTGTCGCCCATAAAGATTTGTTTGAAATTATCAAGTCCGACAAACTTAGGGTGTTTCGAAATTCCGTTCCATTTGGTCATCGAATAGCGGATAGTCATGGCAAACGGAATGTAGAATGCTACAGCGATACAGATTAGGACTGGGAGAGTGAATAATCCGAATTCTGTTTTCTCGCGCCATCTTTTGCCGAGTGATTTTAACATGGATGCACCTCTTCTTGATTTGTTGGGTGGTAATATCGACTAGGCTTGCCACACATAACCATTCCGGTTAGTCTATATTGTGTATTATAGAGCAGTACCCTATACTCAAAAATGGATTTAAGAGTACAGTTAGGGGTAAAAAGGTGAACTGAAATATTTATAATTAAGCCTGTAAATCGTGGGGGAGGTTGCCGGTCATTATTAAAAAGTGGATCATAAAGCGGTTTGAACCCGTGCTGGAGCTTGTCTCACGCAGGTTGGCGAACAAGCTTATTTTGCTGTTTACAATCATCATTGTGTTGGTGGTGACCTCACTGACATTCATTTCATACGGCATGCTGCGAAAAGAATCGGTGGATAACAGCATCGCCAGTACGAGCAACAATCTGTTGCTTGTCGGCCGGAATCTGGAGAGTTATTTGGACGGCATCGAGCAATTATCCCTGCCGCAAATATCGTATGACGAGATCACCTATGCGATTTTGCATGAATCGGAGGATTATGCCTCGAAGATGTATGTGGAGGACTACTTGAAGAACCTGTACTTCTCCCGCAATGATCTGGAAGCTATCTACCTGTATGTCATCAAGGAGCACAAGTATTATTATGTCACCAAAGAGAACTACAATATTACCGTGCGGGTCGCCGAGCATCCGTCGATTGAGAATCTTTCCTGGTATAAAAAAGCGCTGGCCAGCCCGTTTAACCGTTCTTACCAGTCTTTTGTAAAAAACCAAACCTCGATGATCAATAGCTCCGACTACCCTATAAATAAGGATAAAAGCTTCATGGGCTACCATCGATTGCTGCGCTCCATAGTCTCCAGGGAGCCGCAGGCGGTACTCTCCCTTTATTTCAACTCCTCGGTTACGGACGAGATTATGAAGGATATTCCCTTCAGTAAAGGGCAGCACCTAATGTACGTCAGTCCCGATAATGAACCTTTTGTGGTGGATGACCCCGGGTTTTATCAACAGAGCGAACAAGCGGGACTGCTTAAGGAGCTGACACCAGCCTCAGGAGGACGCGTGACGTGGTCGGATAAAGAAGAGAAGTATCTAGTGATTTATGACATCAGTAAAAAAGAAGGCTGGAAGCTGATTAAGCCGATTCCCTACAAAGAAATTTATGAAGCGGCCACGACAACACGCAAATTGAACTATTTCATAGGACTGTTATTTTTAATCGTTTCGGTCATCTTGGTCAGCTTTATTTCGAACAAAATAACGAGCCCGCTAAAGAATCTGTCGCTGCAGATGAAGCGGTTCAGTACAGGCAGCTTTGACGCTGAAGCACAGGTTGAAGGAAAGGATGAAATTGCCTATCTGTCTCGCCACTTCAATAAGATGGTGGAAAAGACGAATGAGCTGATCAATGAACGGTACAAAATGAAAATTGTCGAGAAAAATGCTGTACTCAAAGCACTGGAAGCTGAGATCAATCCGCATTTCTTATATAATGCCCTGCAAGCCATTTCCACCAAGGCGCTGAAAAACAACAATGATGATATTGTTGATATGGTCGATAATCTTGCTATGACGCTGAGATACTGCATTAGCGGTAAAGATGTGGTCCATGCCAGAGAGGAATTAAAGCATATTGAACGTTATTTAGCGCTGCAGAAGGCCCGTTTCGGAAACAGAATGCAGGTGGCCTACCAGTGGGAAGACCCTTTGCTGGAGCTGGAAATTCCGAAGCTGTCCATTCAGACCTTGGTAGAAAATTGCATCAAACATGCGCTGGAAAAAGTATCCACAACGATCACAATTACCATTGAAGCGCATGTGACGCCTAGCCATACTGTTATTTCAGTGACGGATGATGGGCCGGGGTTTAGCGGGGAGCGGCTGGAGCAAGTGAGAAGTTCTCTTCAAATCCAGTGGGAAGATCAGGGCGGAGAGAACGCTGCTGAAAGTGACACGGAAAGCATCGGACTGAAAAATTTGAACACGCGGCTGAAGCTTTTGTATGGTGAGGCTGCGGGTTTGGCCATTACCAGTGATGCTGGCGGAACAAAGATGGACATGCGGTTACCGCGGGGAGGGATTAACCATGTATAAAGTATTGATTATAGATGATGAGGAACCGTTGCGTGAGGCGATCAACATCCTGGGAGACTGGAAAGGACTAGGTGTCGATCAGGTACTGGAGGCTACGGATGGAAGTATGGGCCTAGCCATGCTGCGTGAGCAAAAGATCGATCTCGTATTGGTCGACATGAAGATGCCGGAGCTGAACGGAAGTGAGTTGCTGCAGATCGTGGAGAAGGAGTTCCCGGAACTGCTGACGATTGTAATCAGCGGCTACAATGATTTTGAATATACCCGCCAGGCTATCCGTTCTAAGGTAGTTGATTATTTGCTGAAGCCGGTCAACCGGGGGGATTTGAATGCGGCCTTACGTAAAGCTATCGATGTGCTGGAGGCTAAACGCAAGAAAGAAAGCGAGTTCATCAACAGGAACATTACGCTCAACATGTCTCTGCCGAAGCTAAAGGAGAAAATCTATCTGTCGATCATTGAGCGCAGCTTCAAAAATCAGTCCAACGAGGCTTTTCTGCCGTTGATCGGCGCCGATACGACCGGAAACTATTTTGCTGCGGGTGTACTGCGGGTGCTCAATTTGGAACAAGTGCGTCGTAATCGCTTCCATGAGGACCGGGATTTGCTGCATTTTGCCGTCACAAATGTGATTAATGAGAATAGCGATGAGCATTTTCAGGCTTTCAGCTTCGCCAGCCATAAGGGAGAACGCGAGTTTATCGCCATCTTCACAATGAAAGGCGGCTATGAGGAGGACGCAACTTTCCGCTCTTTACATCATATGAAGAAGTTAGTCTCGACGCTGAAAGAGTTATTCGGAATTGTTGTTGCCGGAGGAATCGGACAGCCCTATGGTGACATCATGGCGCTTGCTCAATCCTATGAGACTGCCAAAGCCTCTCTCGACGGGATTGACCTCCTGACGCTGAAGGGAGCGATTGTCACAAATAGCAGCAACGATACTTCCCAGGGGAAAGATAATCCTTCCTTGACAGGGCGCATGCCCTTAATTCGCAACGCACTGGAGAGCGGGAATATCAATCATGCCAAAAGTATTTTAAGCGAATTCACGAAGAAATGGGAGGCTTCCGGACGTTTTAATCTGGGCGAGGCTGACCGGCAGATAGAGGAGTTTATTATTTTGCTGAACGATATTGCCACGGAGCTGGATGCGATCCCCGAACGTATTCGCGGCGGTAAAGATAAAGGATTGCGTGGGCTAGGCATCGGGAGCGATTTTGCTTCCTTTGGCGAATTTGAGCGGGTGCTGAGCGGAATTCTAGATTGCTATGGCAATGAAATCAGCAAAAGCCTTGCTGGCAATCGCCCCAGCGTACTGGAAAATATTAAAGCATACATTGATAATCACTATTTTGAGAATATTAAAATATCGGTGTTCACGGATAAATATTTCCTGAGCAGAGAATACTTGATGAAACTTTTTAAAGGGCAATATGGTTATGGCATACATGAGTATGTACAAAAGGTAAGAATGGACAAGGCAAAGGAGCTGCTATCCACCCCCGACTTGAAAATCCAAGACATTTCCGAGATGTTGGGGTACAAGGACAAAAATTATTTCAGCAAGGCGTTCCGGAATTATTATGACTGTTCACCTTCTGAATATCGGGTTCTGCTATTGAACGGGGAGGAGTGAAGCGGTTACATGAACACACTTTTTTACCCTAATAAGTTCACTTATGTACATTCTTATCCTTTTTCTTTTTCTTTAGAATTGTCTCAAGACCACTAGATGCATGAGGAAAAGGGGGCAACATCATGTTAAAAAGATTTATGGCTTTATCTGCGAGTCTGCTGCTCGTCGGCGGATTACTGGCGGGTTGCGGCGGAAACAACAACGCCGCTAACAATAGCGGAACAGGGAATACTCCTGCCACAGATTCTGGCAAGCCGGTCACGATTAATATGTTCACCGCATCACCCGAGTACACTGATGCTTTTAACGCTTATATTGCCGAGTACAAGAAAGTTAAACCGAATGTGACGATTAATCTGGAGATTATGCAGGCTGACTACAATACGGTGCTCAAATCGAAGATTGCTGCGGGAAGTACACCTGACGTATTCCAGACCACAGCGGGCGGAGATATTGATACCTTTGCGGAGTATAGTGCTGACCTAACTAATGAGCCACTGGCTGCGGCGATGACCGATGCAGTGCGTTCTAACATGAGTTCTTCGGACGGTAAAGTGCTCGGTCTTCCGGTAAAAGGAAATTTATTTGTCCTGATGTACAATAAGAAACTGTTGGCTGATGCTGGGATTACAGAAGTTCCTAAGACAACAGCCCAAATGGACGATGCGATTACTAAGCTTGAAGCTAAAGGCATTACTCCTTTTGCCAACGCTTATAAAGAGTGGTGGGTATGGAAACACATCTTCCAACACTTCGTAGATGCGGCAGCCGAAGATGCGGGTACGGATGCTAAGACACTAGTAAACGATTTTATTGCCGGAAAAACCACGATCAAGGATCACCCGGTGCTGTACAATAACTTCTTCAGCTTCGTTGATACCACTGTTAAACATGGCACAGACAAACCGCTTGAACGGGACAGCAATGCTGAAGTCAGCGACTTTGCATCCGGCAAAACAGCGTTCATGACGGGTAAAGGCGCATGGGATGAAGAAGCCATTAAGAAAATTACACCGGACTTCGACCTGGGTATTATGGGTTACCCAGTCAGCGACAAGGCTGAACAGTCCCAGATCATTACTGGTGCGGATCAAGCCCTGCGTATCAATAAGGATTCTGCTGTAGCTGCTGAGACTATTGAATTCTTCAACTGGCTGTATACTTCTGAATACGGTAAGAACTGGTTCTCTACAGTAGCTAAGGTTATTCCTCCAATTAAGGATGCTCCTATGCCTGACCTGCAAATGCCAAAAGAAATGGAAGAAATCCTCAAAACAGAGAAATCCGGCGACCTGTCCGTGAACTACTCTCTGGATACCTTCCACCAAAAATTTGGTGAGCTCATGCAGGCTTACATCGGCGGCAGCAAAACTAAGGATCAAGCCATCGATGAAATTCAAAAAGCTTGGATTCAATTCGGATCGGCAGAATAATTAGGTTCAGATCAGGGGCGGGCTCCAAGGTAAGATTCACTTACTGGAGAACCGTCCCTTTTTTACATGTTATATAATCATAAGAAGATACTGAGACAAAGTCAGGAGGTACATTATTGTGAATAGCAAAATGGTTGAAATCATTGAAAATGGACTATATCTTACGATTGAAGTTACGGAAGATCAGGATGTTCGGCTGTTGCATTTTGGAGCGGCACCTTTGGAAGCAGCCATAGCGGATAAGAACAAGCAAGGCTTCCGGCTGCTGGAGCTGCAATTATCGGGCGAAGACCGCGCCGAATATCACGGGCGCACACACCGAGCATCCTATCCGGGTCTTCGGATGGTATATGCGGGGCACAGCGATACAGTGAATGTGCTCGGACGTAAACTGGAGTTTAGCTTGGCTGATCCGATTTCGGGAATCCAGGCAGTGCAGCATTTTCAGTTCTACAAGGGTGTGCAAATCGTTCGAAGCTGGACAGTGCTAAAGAATGCTGGAGAAGCTGAGGTGGCAGTGGAATACATCTCCTCCTTTGCTCTTACAGGTGTAGACAAAGAGGGGGGCGGGGAGCGCAATGATAAGATTGAAGTAACCCTTGCTCACAGCGGATGGCAGAGTGAACTTCAGTGGCGTACCTACCGCCTGCCTGAGCTTGGGATGTATCATTTGGCAGACCGTGGCTCCAAACGAATTGCCGCAAGCAATACAGGCTCTTGGTCAGCAGCGGAACTTCTGCCGATGGCAGTTTTGCATAATAAGGAGAGCGGGACAAGCTTGTTCTGGCAGATTGAGCATAACGGCTCCTGGCATTGGGAGCTGACGGATCAATACGATCAGCTTACCCTGCTGGTCAGCGGACCTACAGAACATGATAACCATTGGTGGCTGAAGCTAGCTCCCGGTGAAGAGTTTACTTCAGTACCAGCAGCTGTAGGTGCAGTGCGGGGAGGATTTCAGGGCGCGGCAGAACAGCTTACGGTATATCGCCGGATGATCCGCAGACCTAATGAGGATAATGAGCTGCTGCGGATTATTTTTAATGACTATATGAATTGCCTATGGGGAAGCCCAACGACTGAGAAGCTACTGCCTTTAATTGATGCTGCCGCAGAAGTAGGTTGTGAATATTTCTGTATTGATGCTGGCTGGTATGCACCCGGAGAGTGGTGGGATGGCGTAGGCCAGTGGGAGCCTTCCAGCGAACGGTTTCCGGAAGGAATTAAATATGTGCTCGACTATATCCGCAGCAAAGGGATGATTCCCGGACTATGGCTTGAGCTGGAGGTTATGGGCATCAACAGCCCGAAGCTTGCGGAGACTGATGACAGCTGGTTTTTCATGCGGCATGGTAAAAGGGTTAAGGACCGTAGCCGCTATCAGCTAGATTACCGCAACCCGAAAGTCATTGATCATGCAAACGGTGTTATTGCGCGTCTGGTTGAGCAGTACGGTGTAGGATACATTAAAATGGATTACAACATCAATGCAGGCATTGGGACAGAAACGAATGCGGACAGCTTCGGAGATGGGCTGCTACAGCATAACCGCGCTTATCTGGCTTGGTTGGACAGTATCTTTGTTCGTTATCCGAAGCTTGTTATCGAGAACTGTTCCAGCGGGGGAATGCGCATGGATTATGCGATGCTCAGCCGACACAGCATCCAGTCTACTAGCGACCAGGAGGATTATGTACAGTATGCGGCCATTGCCGCAGGTTCTCCGGCAGCACTGACACCGGAGCAGTCCGCAGTTTGGTCTTATCCGCTGCGCGAGGGGGACGATGAGGAAGTCATCTTCAATATGGTTAATGCGTTGTTGCTTCGTGTACACCAGAGCGGTCATTTGGCGGAGCTTGAACCCCACCGCAGAAGTCTAGTTAAAGAAGCGCTGGATTATTACAAAACCATTCGCAGTGATATCCCACACGCCACACCTTTCTGGCCACTCGGCCTGCCGGACAGTGAGGGCGAATGGGTCAGCCTTGGCCTGCGGCGCGGCGAACGACGGTATGTCGCGGTATGGCGGATTGCCGGAGAAGCTGCGAATGTCCAATTGCCGATGGTAGAGCTGAAGGGACTTGATCCGGCGATCACCTGTGCCTATCCTCAGCAGCATAGCTCAACCTGGAATTGGGATAAATCGGCAGGGGTTTTGACGGTGGCGCTCCCACCAGGAAAAACAGCGAGATTGTTTGAGATTACTTCGTAAAGCTTGCAGCGGGCCTGCTCTCCTTCAATCTGATGTTTGGGGAGCGGTCGCTGTAGCTTGCTAGGGAAATAGTTTATTCACTGCCTTTCTAATTCGGTCAGGATTGGCGTATCTGCTGAAAGTATGTTTAGAAAAGGCAGTACAATGATCGTTTCGAATTCATTATTTTCAGCGTTAGTAACCAGATGACCTCCGTATTTTTCGGTGACACTTTGAATATTTGTTAAGCCGAATCCGTGAAAAGCGGGATTCTCTTTAAAATTATGCTGTACTATAGTGCTAGAATCGTTCCGTGAGTTGGTGACTTGGATAAACAATGAAGTATCAGTAGTGAAAATTAGCAGCAGAATAAATCTATCTTCTTTTTTGGGAACTCTTGCAGCGGCGTTTAGAGCATTATCCAGCACGTTCCCGATCACGGTACATAAGTCAAACCGATCAATATCAATAGCTTCGGCGTGTATATGAATATCATAATTCATAGCAATTTTGTGTTCACAAGCAATATTTAGCGCGTTACCAATTAAAGAATCAATTACCAAATTACCTGTTGATAGTTTTAGAGAAGGCTGATGAATTTGACCGAGCATTGAATTAATATGATGGATAGATTCCTGAATCTCATTCTTCTGAATACAAGTCCGGACATATACCAATTGCTTGTTCGTATCATGGATAACTTGTTTGATGCTTGTAAGGGAATGTGCGGTTTTTTCATAGCTGTTGTGTTGATAATCCATTTGTTTATGTAATTGCAGATTTTCTTTAGTCAGTTTGGCATTTTCATTAATTTTACCGAATAAAAGGATGGTTTCTCTGATTAGCAGAATAAGCAACATCATGATTACCATTGATAGATAAAGAGTCGTCATCCTCGTTCTTTGAATTGTGCAATCATATAATAGGCGTAGGCTTCTTTAACCTCTTTTGCCTGAGTACGGCCAATAGGAAACTGCTCTTGATTGTGCATGATTACGGAAGTAGCTGTAAACTTATGGACATGTTCCAGATTAACAATAACGGAACGATGAATAAGCATAAACGGACGGTTTAGTTTACTTATATATTCTGAAATTGTACCTGAAATTATGTAATGCTGCATTGAGGTAATGATCTTTAGCCGGTTTTTAGCCAAGGAATGTTTGATTTTAACAATCGCAATAACGTCAGAATTTTTGATCACGATATGTCCATCTTCAGTTTTAATCATTAGAAACCTATTTACAGAAGAAATGATATAGTTACATAGCTTTATTATCTTTGCCTCAAAATACTCATAGTCTACCGGTTTAATCAAATAATGGAAGGGTTGCACATCAAAGCTGTTCATTACGTACTGCGGATAGTTAGTCAAAAAAATAATTTGAACCTCTCGATCCGGAAGTGCACGGATTTTTTTTGCAACCTCGATTCCATTTAATCCTCTCAGTTCAATATCCATTAGAAGTATATGAAAAGGATAACTACTCTGTTGATTATAATAGTGAAGCAATTCCTCACCACAGGTAAAATATTGAATCTCGAAAGAGTAAGCCGTGCTTTTCATAAGTCTTGGGAGATATTCCTTTAGCAACTCGTGTTCCTTTTTCTCGTCATCACATACGGCTATGCGTAACAAAGTCATTCCCCCCATAATTAAATTTGTTAATCTTCAGAGATACAAAAACCTGACACAAAACGTCATTCAGCCTCCTATTTCAACCATTAGCTACCAAATTACCCCAAATATTCTTTTATATGATATATTGATAGCGTTCTCAATGTCAAACCGAAGCTTGAAAGTAGAAGAGGATATATTCTATGAATGATAAGAATACCCTTAAAAAACTTATCAGATTATTCAAACCGCATAAAAAGAATTTATGTTTTATTTTTCTGCTCTTAATATTTTCTACTTTGATTAGTTCCATTTTGCCGATGTTCAACAAAATCATTATTGATGAAGGATTTATGAAATCAGATGTTAGAACCATTATTTTAACGGCAATCTACATTTTTCTTTTGTCAATGTCTAGTAGCTTTTTAGATTTGCTCAAAGAAAAACAAAGAATAAAAATAGCTTCAAATATTATCTACTCCTTGCATAAAGCTGCATTTGATCTACTTATGAAAGTGAAAGTGAAATATTTCACTGATAAAAACTGCAGTGAAATTTTAAATCGCGTTAGTACCGATATATCGAATATTTCGCAAATAACGGATGGTAGCATGCTTTTTATTGTTAGTCAGTGTTTTAGTTTGGTAGGAGGAGTTATTGGACTTTTTATCATAAGTTGGGAACTTACACTCATTGTGCTTATTTTAATCCCTATAGAATATTTTATTTTGAAATCGTTTGCTAAAAAAAGAAAGATGCTTGCGGAAAAATACATCACGAAAGATGGAGAATATTCGCATTGGTTTGAGGATAGTTTGAACGGTGTGAAGGAGACAAGGCTTTTTAATTTATTCGTTTTCAAAGAAAAAGAATTTGCGGACAAGCAGAATCAAGTAATAACCTCCCATATGGGAATCAGTTTATTGGACAATTGGCGGATTACTGTGGAGAGATTTCTAATTGGAGGACTAGTTCTTCTTATATATGCTTCTGGATCGACGATGATATTAGATTCAAAGCTTTCGGTAGGAAGCATATTTGCTTTTATTACCTACAGCGCTTATGTAACCACTCCTATCTCATCGATGTTGAATATTGGATACTTATTGTCGGGAATAATGCCTTCTGCCCGAAGGTATTATTCGTTGCTCGAGGAAGAAATCGAAGCTTGTGATGTAGAATCCGACAACATTGGTATGAAGCGACTCAATCCTTTTGGGAGCATTCAGTTTGAAAATGTAAGCTTTGCTTATGATACTGAACTGATCTTGTCAAATGTGAATTTCACGATTGGCAGCCATGAGAAAGTGGCCATTGTAGGAATGAATGGTTCGGGGAAGTCTACAATCCTAAATTTAATCCAGAGGTTTTACGAACCACTTGCAGGACGAATTTTATTCGATGGAGTGGATATTAAGGCTATTAATTTGAATGAATATCGGGAATTAATTTCGACCGTTAGTCAAGAGGTATATCTTTTTGACACAACCATCGAAAATAACATAAAACTTTACAGTGAAACCCATGAGGAGCAGTATAGACAGGCTATTGAGGCTACCCAATTATTAGAGAAGAATACAAGCCAGTTTAAGAATTATGTCGTAGGTTCTAATGGGAACAAGTTGTCCGGTGGACAAAAACAAAAAATCGCGATAGCCAGAGCATTAGTAAAAAGCAGGCCCATGGTGATTTTTGATGAAGCGACCTCCAACCTTGATCTTCACTCTGAACAAGCAATTAACCATCTATTAGATACAGTACTCAGTAACAATACAGTGATTATAGTCAGTCATAGGCCGGAAATTCTGAAGCATGTGGATAGAGTAATCTTTTTAGAAAAAGGTCGGGTATCCGATATTGGACTTCATGAGGAGTTGTCCTATACAAATGAAAGGTATCGGCTCATCACTCAACAGCATCAATTCGTTTAATGGGTTTACCCTTCGAGTGATTTAAATATCAAATATTGATATTTAGATAAATACGATTTGAAAGGAGGAATAGGCATATGAAACAACTTGTAAAAAGAACAAATGCAAATTATGAAACGTTGGAGGCATATGCAGCTTGCAGTGCATGTCCTTGTTATGCATGTACATGCAATGCCAGCGGATCAAACAAAGCAGCCATGAAACAAGTAACCTATACTGGTAACTCCATGAAGATGACTGCTATTGGAATCGGGTAGTAAGTGCAATCTTAAGTATAGCTAAGAGCAGGATGGCTAAATGGCTTTATTAAAAAAGCTGTCCTGCTTCACTTTTAGAGTGGGGGGAGTTCAGGTGCCAGTATTTCATTTATTTGAAACGGTAACGGGAAAATATATGTTCGATGCGAATGCAAATACATTTCTTAAATTAAATGAAAGATCTTATCAGGCTTTGTTGAACTATAGAAATTCAAACTTTGAACAAGTGGAACCGGAGATTCAAAACTTATTTGATTCCGGTTTTTTGGCGGAGAAACAGGATTTTGAGATGATTCATCCCATGAGCGACTCTTTGCAGCACAATTTAAGCAGAAGCGTTGGCTCGATAACTTTGCAGGTCACGCAAAACTGTAATTTAAGATGCAGCTATTGCGCGTATTCAGGGAGCTACTTACACAGAGTACATACCAATAAGAGAATGAAAAAAGAGGTTGCTTTGAAAGCAATTAAGTTTTTGATTGAGCACTCCGTAGATTCTCCAATTATTAATATTGGATTTTATGGAGGAGAGCCCTTACTGGAAATGGACTTAATAAAAGCTTGTGTTGCTTATGCCAGAGAACAAAGTGCGGGCAAAGAACTAACGTTTAACCTTACTACAAATGCAACTTTAATTACCGACGAAACCTTAGAGTTCTTATCTTCTAATGATTTTAATTTAACGATCAGCCTGGACGGCGATGAAGTCGCGCATGATAGAAACCGAGTTTTTGCGGTAAATAATAAAGGTAGTTTTCAGACTATTATGGATAATATTGAAAATATCAAAAACAAAACACCAGACTATGTTGATAAAGTGATGTTCAATGCAGTTATTGATCCAAATTCAGATTTTAGCTGTTCCACAAACTTTTTTTCAAACTATGAGACCGTAAAAGACTTTGCTGTTATGGCAAGTGATATAGCAAGTAGCTACAAAAAAAGTGAGTCCTTAATCAATGACAGTTTTATCAAGATGTATAATTACGAAGTTTTCAAATTATTTCTTTATAAATTTGATAGGCTTAAGAAAAATGATGTATCCAAGCTGGTGATGGAAAGCTTTGATCAAATCCAGGAGAATGTCCATAACAGGCTTAGAATCTCTTTCTATGATGTAAAAAAAGACCATCATTCCGGACCGTGTGTTCCAGGAGTACAACGATTGTTTGTGAATGCTGACGGTGCTCTGTATCCCTGTGAAAGAGTTAGTGAAGCATCTAGTGTAATGAGGATTGGGCATATAGATACAGGCTTTGAATTGGATAATATCCGGAACATACTAAACATTGGAACAATAACGGAGAAAGAATGCAAAGAGTGCTGGGCCTTTAGATATTGCACTTCTTGTGCAATGGCCGCCGATGATATCAGTGAGTTTTCTGCTGCCAAAAAATTAAGTATCTGCAATAAAGTTAAAGAAAACACTGAGAGTTTGTTTAAAGATTATTGCGTACTAAGAGAGTTAGGCTACGACTTTGATAAAGAAAAAGTGTAATGGGGGAGACAATGGTGAAAAAAAGAGCAATTGTTTATCCATATCATGCAGATTTCGGTCCGGTCGTCAGATTCTCCAATTTACTGGGCAACTATGAGCTTGTTTCATTAATGGCACCTTTAGGTTTTGGACTGAATGAAAAAGATGCAGCGTACAGCTATTATGGTGAGGATGTGGGTATAAAAGTTAAAGATTCTTTTTCAGATGCTGAATTTGATGTGTTAATGATTTGTGAATTTGAATGCAGTTTTGAAAAAGTGGTGTTCCCGACAATTATCAAAGCCGCAGAGATGGGAAAAGATATTGTTCTGCTTAACAGATGTGCTGATCATGAAGTTGAAATGGTAAAGAAGGTATGCCTGAAAAATAATGTGGAACTCACAAGTTTTTTTGGAATTGACATTGACAGAACGAAAGTAGAACTCGTTGAGAAAATACTGCTGGATATTAATGTTCCGATAATCTGCGTGGCGAGTCTTATGGAAAAATCCAATAAATTTGATGTTCAGCTTAGCCTAAGGGATTATTTCTTGAAAGAAGGGTACAAAGTAAGTCAAATTGGGACAAAATCTTATTGTGAGATTATGGGATTTCATTCTTTTCCTGATTTTATGTTTAATCATAAAGAAGCGGAGATAGATAAAATATTTCTTTTTAATCACTTCTGTAAATATATTGAATTGAACGAACGACCTGATGTAATGATTATCGGAATTCCAGGCGGGACAATGGTATATAATAATCTGTTTACCAATAGATTTGGTATTACTGCATTCGAGGCGGCTAGTGCAATCCATCCGGATGTCGGTATTATGAACTTGACCTATGATGATTTTAATGGAGAGTTTCTCGATAAGATATGTGTGTCAACAAAGCATAAATTAGGTTTTGATATTGATTGTTTTAATATGTCAAATCATAAATTTGATACGGGCAGAAGCAAACAGGATAAAGAATTGAAGTTTTTTACGGTTGATTCTAAGTTGGTTGATGAAAAAATTGCAAAAATATCGCTAGAGTCAGTGGTTCCTCTGTTTAATTCGTTAAATGGGACAGACACTTTGAAATTAGCAGAATGCTGTGAAGCTCTATTGTTACAGGAAAATATGCAAATCGTATAAAAGAAGGGTGATATTTATGGATCTGGATCAAGTGCGTGAACAGATAAACGAAATATTATTCGACGTAATGGGAATGGACAAGATCAAGCTTAATGAAAACTACTTCTATGAAGATTTATTGGGCGAGGCGATGCAGTTCTCACCACGGGATTTGTTGGTTCTATTTGTACATATTGAGGAAAAACTAAAAATACAAATTCCGGAAACCGATATATTAAATGGATGCTTCAACAGCCTAGATCGAATTAATAATACAGTTTGCCGCATTCTACAGGAAAAAAGAATAAGGGAGTTGGTTTAAGTTGTTGAATGTAGCTTCACTCAGTAGCCTGAATCGTGCGGGGGCTGCAATGGTAATCCAGAAAAATAAGAGTTCAGAGATTTCATTTCAAGACGCGCTATCGACATCGAGTTCGGAAGCGGTTTTGATGGAATTGGAAAAAAAATTCGACATTAAAATCAACGTTCAAGCCATACCAAAGAACAATGAAGCAGTGAAAAGTGTATACTCTGGTAGTGTTGGCAAAGGGAATGTAACCATTGCTCCAAATATACTGAATCAGTCGGCAACAGATCCACAAATGCAAAAAAGGGTAGAAGCAATTATTCAGGATCATTTTGATTCCAGCGCTAATGATAAACCCGGTGATGCCAGTGGCGTCATTATACATCCGGATGGAACAGCTACTTTTTGGGTGATTGGTGATTATTTAACACCTGCCGAGCGGGAGAAGATTAATAAAGAAGTAGAGGCAGATAAAAAGAAAAAGGCGGAGCAGTTAGACTCGTTGAGTAAATTAAGTAGCAGCTCTAGCCTATCACAATTCGGGTTATTTATTGACAACTCCAATAATGGTGAAGAAGATAGCATGTATTTAAATAGTGTGCTACAAGCTAGTCTGGATTCGATGCTGCGGAAAAAGAACCTGTTTAATTAAATGATTAATCACTTTTTTAATCATGACTACCGCCTGGGTCAATGGATTTGTGACCAATGAGGCGGTTTTATTTTTGTCGATCTGTAAAAGGAGATGATGAACATCGAAGCTAAAGTGAAAATTGCCGTGATTGATGATGGTATCAACGAATATTTGCTAGGTGAACCGGTTGTTCAACAGTTGATCTTCAATGAAGATTTCACAATAGACGCTTATACAATAGACAGTCCCGAAAGAATAACTCACGGCACCATCTGCGCAGGCATAATTAAGCACTATTATCCGGAAATCTATATGTATAGCTTGAAGATATTGTCTTCTACCTTAAGGGGAAATATCCAGAAGTTGTATAGTGCACTAGAATGGTGCGTTCAAAATGATATCCAAGTTGTAAATATCAGCTTGGGAAGCCATTGCTCAGCGGATTTATTAGAAACGCAGAGAGTTATAAACAAGGTTGCTGGTCAAGGCTTAGTTATTGTAAGTGCCGCAAGTAATCATAATTATATTACATATCCAGCTTCTTTTTCAAACGTTATAGGCGTTAAGAGAGAGGTAAGCAACACGCTGCACGAAGGGGAGTTTTATCTCAATGATAATATCATCGACGGTATAGAATTTACGGCTTTTGCTAGACATCATTTGAATGGTAAAGAGTGCAGCAACTCGAACAGCTTTGCCGCGCCCATGATTACAGCCAAAGTATGTGAACTCATTGGTAAATCTCACCTAACTAACTTGCAGCAAATAAAACTCATGTTGTCGAAAATGGCAAATAACTATAGGGACGATAAACACTTGTTTATTTGCTATGCTGACCCTGATTGGATAAGTGATATATTAGTATGCTATGTGAACGGAAAATGCAAATTGGACAATCTGAATCTTTGCGTTAACATACACGGTGAAATTGTCGTTCCCGCTGAGTCGGTTTATGATGCTGTTGATGCAGCCCTATTGGCTTACAATGAAAATATTGAGACTCTCGTTGTGATCAGCAGAGATCTTTACCCTGATGCTTATGTTGAATTACAGTGGATTGCTTCGAAATACAATAAAAATGTAGTGTTTATTGACAATTACCAAGGAAAAGATATGAACAAGATAGTTAACAATCAGTGTACTAACATTAAGTTATGGCATAGCTTATTCAAAATACACAACATTTACACACTTAACAGCACCCCGTTGCTGATCGAAGAGCCAATGGTTTCTATTTACATCCCTGCTGACACTGACTTTGAAGTTATTCTCTGGTTAAAAGGGCAATTTAAAAATAATAACTATAACAGTTATTTTGCATCGAATCACCCTATCGGAGTTTTATACGGAATAGACTATGTTCCTGAGACAAACTCAGCGCAGACATCTTCCTATTTTTCCTTAATTCTGAATAAGAAATCTTACGATATCGCGATATATGTCTTATATGGCTATGATATTTCGGATAAAATAGAAACGGATATTGAAATAGACATTGAACCATTAAACGGTTACTTTCAAGCAACTTTTGCTGTAAATGGCTTATGCCAGGAACGTATTATCAATATTAAACAGATTGATGAAACCTTTATCAGAGAACTATATAATTCTATAATTTATTTACTCTCTTAATGGGGGACAAAAATCATCAAACACTTAGAATACTCTCCATTAATAACTTCTTTGCTAGCCCCTCGTTAGTCGACTTCCGGATTCATCGTATTTACACTACAGTGATATCATCAGCCTTATATTTACATGAGGATTCGATACACACACTACTCATAGCGAATTTATTATTCCAATGATAGATCCTATTTAAGTTTGACTTACTAAACATCTGGGTAAATGACGGAGTAGCGTTCTTGCTAGTTTTCGACAATTTCCTACTTACTGTGATTGCGGATAAGCGGAGTGACAAGATTTACAAATAGATTAACGAAGGTATTTTAGGGTAGAATTGTCATCAAGTAGGGTTACATTCTGGGTGAATTTCGACATTCCAGAGAAGCCCCTATTTTTTTGTGTTCTGACATGGCTTCAAATCTTGGTGCTCAACAGATATCATACATTGTCGAAATTTTGTCGAATAATATCATATAATGTAGAAAAATAATTGACAGGAAATGAATAGAACTTTAGAATTAGGTAGTAGCGTAATCATTACTATCATATAGAAGCGTACATAGCTTTTAGCAAGAATGATTATAAATGTGACTTCAAGGGAGGATGTACGATGATGAAAGCAACAGGCATAGTAAGAAAAGTGGATGAATTGGGACGTATCGTAATTCCTATTGAACTGCGTAGAACAATGGGAATCGACATAAAAGACCCGCTCGAGATTTTTGTAGACGCTGAAAAGATTATCCTTAGAAAATATGAGCCAACTTGTATCTTCTCCGGAAGCTCAGAAAACCTGATCAATTTCAAAGGTAAAATGGTAAGCAAAGATGTTCTTGATGAACTTATTGCAAGCTTCGATAGAGCATAATCCATATACCACATATGATTTCAAAAAAAAGAACCGCTATTACAAGCACAAGATGTGCATGTAATACCGGTTCTTTTTTTATGGTGTACTTTCGAAAGCCGGTTTTATTTAGACTCTAGCACACTTTGGATTTTTTTGATAAAAGCATCATATTGTACGAGGCCTAGCTCCATGCACAACTTCTGGTAGGAAGATAACTTGTAATCTAGCTGGTTCAACTTCTGTTCCAGATCGTCGTACATTGCCTGCTTTTCTATCAATGCTTGCCGAAGCAGATTATCTATGTTCTCTTTGTCCGTCTTTTCCCCAAAATACAGGTGCATAAAAAAGTCAGAACGCAGAACATCTTTTTCGGCTGGTGATTGTAGATAAGCGTGGAACTGATCCAAGCCGGCAGAGGTAATGGTGAATACATTTTTGTCGGGTTTGCCTTCCTGTCGCACAGATTCTTTAGTGATCAGATTCAGCTTTTCCATCTTGCTTAGGGTAGGATAGATCGTGCCATAGCTGGCATCGAAGAAAAATGAGAAGTATTCCTCGAAATGTCGTTTTATCTCGTAACCAGAATGAGGTTTTTCGCTTAAAATCCCCAGAATAACATCTTGTATGTTCATAAATCATTGCCGCTCCTTTCTTTCACTTCCTACCATATCACAACTGCATATCGCTCTCAATTTGAAATGGCATAGCCGGAGTGGCAAACTGTATAATTACGCATTTACTGGCACAGGCTCTTGTTCTCGTGAGATCCGAGTTTCTTTACGGAGGAAAGTGACAAGTACGCTTAATACAGCAATTGTTGCCCCAATACAGAGTAAATAGAACATATCCTTCCATACCCCGTTACCCCCGATAACCAGGTCGAGCATACCATTAACTGCATAGTAAGCGGGCGAAAAGGGACCGATCCAGTTATAAAAAGGTGAAAGCACATCGCGTGGAATAGTTGCTCCGGACGCTAACATTTGCATGGAGAGAAGCGCAATATTTAGCCAGCCGCCAGCATCCCCGAGGAGCAGCAGACTAAACTGAGCAAGGATCATACAGGAGAGAATTACCGTGAACTCGAACAGCCACATAAGCAGAAAGCCACGATTAGAGTGGATACCGAGTGAGTTAACCATGATAGTTCCCACTAGTGAGATAAGCACAGCCGTTCCACCCATTATGACAAATCGGGCTGCAAAGCGATTCCATTTACTAAATTGTCCAGACAAGTTGGAGGAAGCTTTATGGAGATTCATCGCGAGTAACATAGCACCGGTAAATGAGGCGGTAACGATCATTAAGGGAACCATAGTTTGTGCAAAATTAGTTGTAGGGTTAATGATTTCGACGTTGGCGGAAATGCGGCTGCTTGCAGCACTTTTGATGATCTCCGCTTGTGCCTGCGGCAGATTCATAGCATCCAAGGTGTGGCTTAGTGCTGAATTACTGTTTTGAGTGTTCATTGCAGCCGTGACTTTAAGTGCTACCGACTGCATCACATTGCTGACCATCTGTGGATTAGATTCATTTAAGAAGTAGTGGAGTTCAGTCTTTGCAGATGGATTACTGATCTGTCCAGTGAACCCTTGGGGAATATTGATAATCATGCGGATTTCTCTATGCTCAAGTGCTTCTTTTGCATTTTCTAGTTGGAGATCCTGTCTGGTTACGAACTGAAGTGATCCTGCAATCCCATCGACTATAGGCTGGGCATTTGTACCATCCTCATTAACAATAGCAATGGGCAGCTGATCTACCCGATCCGTTACATGATCGTACCCTGTAATCCAAATTAAGCTGAAAAAAACTTGGAACAACAGTGCAGTTATAATTCCAATGATGGTAGCAGGCTGCTTGAGGAAGCGCATGATTAATTGATTTGACATGGTTATTTCTCCTTTATATTTCAAGTTGTAATATTACAGATTGAAATATATCATAACGAAATATAAACTGCAACAGAAAAAGTTAAGAGCATGGACATTACAAAGCGATTTCATATATCATAGGGCTTGTACTGGAAATATCGCACAGATGAATGTCTTACCTGAAGCTGAACAGAATGGGGAGGAACAACAGATGAGTAACGAAGTACATGGAATGGAACAAAACGTGGTTCATGCGAAACTGAACAAGCCAGAAGCGATTGTATTTGATATGGATGGAACATTGTTCCAGACTGAAAGTCTTTTATTGCCTGCATATCATAAAATGTTCGATATTTTGCGGAAAGAGGGACTATACGTAGGACCTACACCACCAGAAGAACGTATTCTAGGCTGCTTAGGGATGTTGCTGGCAGACATTTGGAAGAATGTTATGCCTGAAGCAGATGAAGCCGTGCACCGCCGGGCGGATGAATTGCTCCTGCAGCTGGAGATTGAAGGGCTTGAAGCCGGAGGCACGCTACTGTATCCACAGGTGGTTGAGACACTGACAGCGCTTAAAGAGCGCGGAGTGAAGCTGTTTGTGGCTAGCAACGGGCTGGAGGATTATATTCACAGCATCGTTGTGGTGCATGAGCTTAAGGCGTTGTTCGAAGGCTTGTATAGTGCGGGAGGTCAAGGCACTGCGACTAAGACCGAGCTGCTACGCATTCTTTTGGATAATCATGGTATCAGCAGTGCCTGGATGGTTGGGGATCGTTCTTCTGATGTTCAGGCAGGTAAAGGAAATGGCCAGACCGTAATCGGCTGCGCCTATGCAGGCTTCGGACGTCAGGATGAGCTGAAGGGCTCTGATGTCATTATTACCTCCTTCGACGAATTGGTTGACTTATACGACAACGCAACGATTAGTGAATAAGAACTTACGATGGGGAGTTTGCTTAGCTTACAAGCAAGCGCTTGATCAAAAAAAGGCATCCTTGAAGAAGGGTGCCTTTTTATTTTCAATACTCCAAATGCAGGTGCAGGAGCGGTCAGTCTAATGTCAAAGATATACATAAATAAAGGGAGTAATCCGATAAAAAATGGAGAGGAAAAATGTAGAAACCGAGAAGCGAGAAGTGGGCCAAGGGAGCATAAATATGATAATGAGTTTCTTTTTTATTGCTTTAAGTGCTGCTATTGGAGTGGGGATGTGGTTTTTAGTTATAGGTATAGTCTTTTCTATTGGTGGAGGGAGCCTATTTGTAACTCATTATGATTCCTTGTTTTTTTATAGTGCTGTTCTTTTGTTGTGCATTGTAAGTTATCTATGGTTTATAAAACATCTATTTGAAAAAAATTTGGAGCTATTGCTCCTTATCTGTGTGGGTACCACAATGCTCTTTTTTTTCCTTACAGGTTGGCTTAACTAATCATAGGGGGGGAGGACAGGCAATTCTTAATGTACTACTGGTTATTGGCTTATATCTTATCTTATTAATACAATTTATTCTGACTTTATATTATTTAATCAAAGTAAGAAATGAAATTTAAATAACATAAAGGGTTCTAAATGTTTTGCATGCCTAATATGTAAACCCTTTAAGTTAAACTATCGTTCTCTGTTGGTTAAATTACCAATCGGATTCATTTAATTTAAAAGAAGTGACTCAATAAATGGCTCTATGTCAAAAGGTTCAGTCGTTGTTTCGTATCTACCGTATACATGACCGTTTCTATCGATTAAAAACTTCGAGAGATTCCACTTCATCCCATCGCCGGCATATATGTCCGGATACTTTTCCTGCAGAAAATCCTGCATCCATTTACCGCCTGATGTCTCAGTATCGAATCCTTGAAATGGTGCTTGCTGTGTTAGATATTGAAATAAAGGATGGGCAGACGGTCCCCTAACCTCAACTTTTTCAAATAACGGAAACTTAACTCCAAAGTTGCTCTCACAATATTCATGTACTTCCGAGTTGCTTTCTGGCTCCTTCTCGTTGAATTGGTTACAAGGAAAACCAAGTATTTCAAACCCTTGCTCATGGTGAATTTCGTAAAGTTTTTGAAGATCAGGTAATTGGCGAGAGTAATTATTATAAATAACATAATAGCGCTATAGGCATTTATTGGTCTAATATATAATAGGAATAATATTTATAGTATTAACCTATAACGAGTGTATCTCCAGTATAAAACGCCGCTTAAATTTTTATTTTTGCGCTTTTAACCAATGAGCAGTTTCCCTCTTATCCTTTAAGTTACTTTGAAAATAACTCTAAGAGTATCAGCAACGAAAATTCCCCAAACGTAATCATTTTGATTGAATTATCCTGCTCGCCGTCGTATTGATTCAAGGTTGGCCATTATACCGCTTTCATCACGGTGTTCGAAGGCCAAAAGAAGCGTGCTCCTTAATGGAGACACGCTTCTTGACCGGTATGATAATTGCCGCGGCGGTGCTTACTGCTGCTTAGCGTACCATTCGGAAAATTGTTTTTGGTATTCAGCGATATATTTGTCTATTCCCGCTGCTTTTAGTCTGTCTAGCGCTTTGGGAAAGGCGGTGTCATAATCACTGAAGCCACTGCCGATCGGAGCGAGGTATTCAGTGAATACGCCGTTCAGCTTCGTTTCTTCATTCTTGACGGGTGTATTGTCAAAGTTGAAGCCGGCACCTTTGGAAATGATGGCTCCATCGTCCCAAGCTTTATATTCTGCAATAAACTCGTCCGGTACCGTGTTGTCGAAACGCATGAAGTTTTTGTTCATCAGCAGCCAGTCGGGGATCAGCGAATCAGTAGTTATTTTGGTCAAACGCCCGTTTTCATCCAGCGTATAGTCTGTTCCTTCTATCCCGTAGGCGAACAAGTCGTACAGCTCCTGGTTTTTTTGCAGCAGATTGAAGAACATAATATAACGTTCAGGGTCTTTAGCTGCGGTGGAGACAAAAAAGGCGGTGCTGTAAGTGCCGCGGCTGATTTTTGGACGGCCGCTGCCGAGGAAATAGTTGACCAGTTTGGCATCAGGCACTGCTTGTGAGATGGTTGCCGCACCTTCGAATGGGCGTGCTGCTGTGCCGGCCCAGAACATCGCTTTTCCGGAGTTCCAGTCAGACTGCAGCTGTGGGACATTGGTGGCGGCATATTTTGGAATGATTCCTTTTTCATACCAGCCGTGCATAAGGTTCGCATAACTCTTGAACTCTTCGGTTTCAAACCAGCTAATAATTTGATCATCCTTCACAGACTCATCCAGGGCAATAAAATCATTTTGCCAATAGAGGTTTTTGTCCGTGTAATTATATTGTAGGAGTCTGCGCGCATCGGTGTTGGCGTACCCGATCAGTTCGGGATGAATGGCATGGACCTTATCATAGAACTGCTCTAGTTCTCCCAGTGAAGTGACCTGTGTCATGCCGGCTTCTTCAAGCAAATCCTGTCTAACTAGCGCACTGTAGAATTCCGCAGAATTCGGTTTGTTGCCGACGGGGATCGCATACTGCTTGCCTTCCAGCTGAAAGGCTTTGAAGGAGGCCTCGTCCACATTTTTACTCAAATCAGCGGCTGCATCGGCATACGGAGTGAGGTCGGCATAAAGCCCCTTTGCCACAGATTTTACCATGTAATTGGCATCTGTATAAGTTGCGAAGTCTTCTCCCGTAGACAGCATTAAATCAGTTTTACCGCCGCCATATTCGGTCCAAGGAAGAAACTGAAATTCAACCTCAGCATTGATTTCTTTCTTAATAGTGTCGTAGAACGATGTCTTCGCTAGTTCCTTCATCCGGTTGGACTCATCCCCGTACAGCACAATTTTCAATTTGGCAGGAGCCAAGGCGCTGCCGTCTTTACTACCGCTATCCGTAGAGGAAGAGGTACCTTCATTTCCAGTTCCAGAACTAGGGGGAGCGCTTTCATTGTCGCCCTGAGCACAGCCACTTACCAAGAACACCGCAGCGAGGAGCAAACTTAACCAACCTTTTTTCTTTTTCATGATGAACCCTCCTGAAATAGAATCATAATGTTTGAGGCATCTATTGCAAAGGCCGTGCTCCCTTAAGTCCCATTGTACATCAAGAAGTAGGGGAGCATAAACCCGGTGCAACCGAACATAATATGGCATCCTTGCTGGAAATTAGCCTTTGACTGAACCTACGATAATGCCTTTGACAAAAAAGCGTTGGAGAAAAGGATATAATATGGCGATTGGCAAAACGGTCAGACAGGTCATTGCCATTTTGGCTGTCTCCAGTGGCGGTGCGATGATAGCTCCACCAACTTGAGCAGCATTGCCGGAAGCCAGGAACTGAATGTTCGCCATCATGTTGTACATCAAATATTGGATCGTATAGAGATCCTGATCGGATACCAGCATTAGTGGCAAATAGAAGTCATTCCAGAATTGCAGTGCGTAAAAGAGCGAGATGGTGACCAGTCCGACGCGGCCCAGCGGAATCATAATGCTGAAGAAGATCCGCAGATGTCCGGCACCATCGATTTGCGCAGATTCCACGATTTCATGCGGGATGCTGCGGAAATAGTTAGCCATGAGAAACATCAGAAAGACGCTTAGCACATAAGGGATGAACAGGCCGATGAGCGTATCGCCCAAATGATAATATTTGGTGCTAAGCAGATACCATGGCAGCGTTCCTCCGCTGAACAGCATTGTAAAATAGGCGAAGAAGGCGAAGAAATTTTTGAGCCGGAAGCTTTTAACGGAAATGACATAAGCGTAAGCGGTGGTCACCAATACGGCCGATATGGTACCCAGCACCGTAACGATCACCGACATGGAATACGCCCGCAGAATCTGCTGTGCCTTCGAGCCAAACAGGAATTCGTAGGTTTCAAAGGTAAAGCCTCTGGGCCAGAACGAATAGCCTTCCGCGGCGATTCTGGATTCGGTAGATAAGGAGCCGGATACTGCCAGAATAAACGGCGCTAGACAGATTACGGAAAATACGGCAATACAGATGTAAAAGAAAATGAGCAGGCCTTTGTTTTCGGTAGTTTGCATCTTATCAGTCTCCTAAAATAGTTTGCTGTCTTTGTCATACCAGCCGGCTAATTTGTTGGCCACCAGCACCAGAATGAAACCAAAGACGGATTGATAGAGCGTGATGGCTGAAGCAAAGCCGAATTCTCCGGAACGGATGGCTGTGCGGTATACATACACATCGATAATGTCGGTAGTCGGCAGAAGCAACGGATTCAGGAACGTTACCCCCATAATCATACTGAGGTCGCCTTTCAGCATGCCCCCGATGCCCAGCAGCGTCATCAGAATGATCGACGGAATCAGCATTGGCACCGTAATTTTGGTGATAATCTGCCATCTGGAGGCACCATCGATTCTTGCAGCTTCATAATAGGAAGTGTCGATGCCTTGCAGCACCGCATAATAGATGATGGCGCCGTAACCAGCGCTTTTCCAGATATTAGCTAGCACGAGAATGATTACGAACAGCCAAGGGCTGGAATACCAGTCAACCTGGGAGAAGCCGAATGTCTGGAGCAACTGGTTCATAATGCCTTTGTCGTAATCCAGCAGGGAGAACAGAATGGCTCCGATAATAATCCAGGAAATAAAATACGGGAAAAACATGACGCTCTGCGTGATTTTGATAAACCATTTGCTGCGCAGCTCATTTAGAATAATGGCGATGGCCACTGAAAAAAACGTGCCGGTTAGCATATACAGCGCATTTAACATCACCGTGTTGCGTGTAGCCCTAAGAGAATCTTCCATACTAGAGAAGAAAAACTCGAAATTAGAGAAGCCGGCCCACGGGCTGCCGAAGATTCCGTCGTTGAAGTTGTAATTTTTAAAGACGAGAATCAGACCACTCATCGGCAGATAAGCAAAAAGAATTAGAATGACGATTCCCGGAAGAGCGAGCAAATAAAGCGAGCTGTCCTTCCTTAGGGATTTACGGAAGCTCTTGGCTTTGGCCGTCCTGATTCCCGGACTTGGCATTCCTTGTGTCTCCGATGTAGCCTCTTGCATCATTAACAGTCCACTCCTTTATACTAGCGTTGTCATTTCCGTCCCTTGTTTTAGGAGAACGCTTTACATGAAAATCATAAATCCACCCGGAATGTAAACGCTATCATAATAAACGGAAAAAAGTTAAAAAAAGCGGAAAAGGGCAGCTTAAAAAAACGAAAAAGACAGAACTTTTTTGTTTTTAGGGTGCTCAAAAGCCTGATTTAAAGGGGGATTTTATAGTATAGGCCGGCGCGAGGGTTATTCATTGAAAGTCAAAAAGGGGATGTCTCCGGCTATGAAAATGCTGCCGGGACATCCCCTTTGTTCCTTACTTTTAGCGGGTCAATCAGGAAGATTCTGTTTCTGTAGAATATGATTCATTCTCCATTTAGAAGGTGTAACCCCATAACGCTTTTTGAACTGGGTTGTAAAATAGGTGCTGCTGTTGTAGCCCACTTTCTCGGCAATTTCCCGGATATCCAAGTCAAGCTCAGTGACTAATAACATCTGCGCCTGCTCCAGACGCAGCAGGTTAACGAAATCGGGAAAGCTGCAGTTTACTTCGTCGGCAATAAGTCTACTGAGATAAGCGGGACTTAGCGATAGCTTGTCAGCAAGGGCATTAAGGGAGAGCCTGGAGTCATCATAATGATCTCTGATATAACAAATGGCTTCACCAGCAATGCTCTTGGTCTGTACAGCGCTCATGCTGGCAATACGCTCGTGGGCGGTATAACAGCTGTCTACAATCCAATTCCATAGCTTGTCATAGCTTTGGATCTGCCAGATATGCTGGTAATTATCTAGAAAGCCGGAATGCTGGACGTCTGCATTAAGCTCAGCCGTGCGACTGAGTTCAAAGACCAGTCTCGATAAAGCGATGGTGGCAGGCTCGACGCGGTAACTGCAGGCTACTGCCAGCAATCTCTCCACTGCCTGCGGAATATGGTTCGAGAGTTCCGTCTGCTTAACGGCTTGCAGTACCGGTTCAAGGGCACTGTCGGGCATTGGGCTGCTGTTCAGGTGGATCGTATCATCGGCAAAGATGATGTTCTGCTGCACATGAAATTTAATATATTGCAGACTGTCCGCAGCCTCATTGTATTTAGCCCTCAGTAGGTTTAAATCATCCGTCAGCCCGCTGATTCCGAAGGCGCAGCAGGCTCCGGAAAGCTGTAGCTGAGCGGCGGTTTCTTCCCATTTGCCGCGGTACAAAGCGTAATCGCCGAAGCTGCCGCTGTGAAGCTCGCTCAGAATAAGTACAGCAGTGCCTTGATGCGGGCGGAAGGATTGAATGGCTGCAAGTTCACAGAAGGCATGTTCAATCTGTTGTATGTTTTCCTCAAAAGTATGCCGGAAGTCGGAGTCTTCAGGTTGTTCGGGCTCCAGAGCGGTCAGCACGCATACACAATATGCTCCCCCAGAAGCGGCTATGCTCATCAGGGGTGTCCCGCTGTTCTCTGGTGTTCTCTGCGGGGAAAGCAACCACCGCATCAAGGCGCTATCATCGCTTTCTTTTTTTAGCTGCTCCAGCTTAACGCCAATCTGTTCGAGCTCCTGGCTTACGGTATCGAAATCGCCACCGGTTTTCAGCGCTTCTTCATTGCCAGATAGATGAGCGATATTGCCGAAGAGCCGGCCGATTGGCTTATACATCCGCCGCGAGATCAGGTTGGCGGTTATAGATGCGGCGGCAATCAAGGCCAAGCACAGGCCAGTCATCAGATTACGGGCATTGGAGATATCACGGATGCTATCCTTGTAGGAAGTCTCCGACACAAACCACAGCTTGTCCGCTGCAGAATATACATAGGTAATCAGCTGTGGCTCTTCACCTCCCTTATAGACAAAAGAGCCTCTTTCTGAGGTGGAGGACACCACCTGCTTTAACATGCCCTCTTCCAGAGGGATGTCAGATAATGCACTGTGCATGAGCACAGATGCTTTTCCGTCAAGCACAGCGTAACGGGTGGCTTCGCCTTCTTTTTGCGTAAACAGATTATTCTGCAGCTTTCCCAAATTGACGGTCAGTGCTACCGCACCATTATATTCGCTATCCGCAAACGCCCGGTCATTATAAAACACGGTGAGCAGGGTAATGGGGGTACCGTTATTCAAGGTTGCCTCCCACAGAAACGGTGATTCAACAATGATGTTATCCCGCATTCTCGAGAATAGCTCCAGCTTGGATTCAGGGCTTAGCGGAAGGTTTTCGAACATGGCAACAGGCTCATCCACTCCCATGATGTAGGCGTTCTCCATATATTGGTTCACAACCAATGCTCCGCGGATTTGGCTTAAGGCACTGTACAACTGGTCGCTCCAGCTGGTATCGCCATTCATCATGAGCGCGTTGATGTTTGGATTCCTATAGAAGTCCATAGCGTAGTTCTGGACGATCTCTTCATAGTTTGTAAAAACGGTTTCAGTATTCACCAGTACATTTTGGTTCGCCTTGTTGACATTATCTATCGTAATATTCCGGTACCAATAAAAGATCACTACAGCCAGTACTAGAATACAGCAAACTGAAATCGCGGTTAGGCTCATAAAAAAGCGGGAGTACAATTTCTTTCTTTTTCCCAAGCTGCTCACCCCTTCAGGTAAATCCTATTACACCCATTCTAGAGGGAAAGGCTATTCGCTGACAAGGAGTGAAATATGGGCAATATAGCATGAAAGTATAAAAATGAAGAAATAGAACATAGAAAATACAAGAAAGTTAAACTTATACGAACTATAATTGGTGGTGCTTACATTTGAATTGTTTTGAGGAGGATTACTTTTAATGAGAACATTCCGCAATCCAGTGCTGCCGGGATTTTATCCTGACCCTTCCGCTATCCGTGTTGGTGAAGATTATTATCTTGTGACTTCAAGCTTTGAATTTTTCCCAGGCGTTCCTATCTTCCACAGCAAGGATCTGGTCAATTGGCGCCAGCTTGGCCATGTACTGGACCGCCCGTCCCAGCTCAATCTGGATCACTCGATTCCCTCCATGGGCATTTGGGCACCGACGCTCCGCTATCATGAGGGAGTTTTCTATATGATTACCACTTTTATTGACAATGACAAGAACCAGCATAATTTTTATGTAACAACAACCGATCCGGCCGGAGACTGGTCTGACCCTGTATGGCTGGAGGATGCACCCGGTATTGACTCCTCTTTGTTCTTCGATGAAGACGGCAAGGTGTATTATACCGGCAACCGTGTTCCGCCGGAAGGGCAGGCTTATCCGAAGCATATGGATATCTGGCTGCAGGAGATTGATCTCAGCCAAGGGAAGCTAATCGGCCCGAAGCAGAGTATTTGGCAAGGCGCACTCAAGGTAGCTCATGCGCAAGAGGGACCGCATATTTATAAGATCGGCGCTTGGTATTACGTGCTGATTGCCGAGGGCGGAACCGGGCATACTCATGCGATTACGATTGCCAGAAGCAAGAGTGTGACCGGTCCTTATGAGGGCCATAAAGCCAATCCGATTCTGACGCATCGCCATCTTGGCAGAGCGTATCCTATTGTTAATGTGGGTCATGGAGAGCTAGTGGAGACTCAGCATGGTGACTGGTGGATGTTCTGCTTGGCTTCACGAACCAGCGGTGGTTATTACCGCAATCTGGGACGTGAAACCTTCCTGACACCGGTAATCTGGGAGAATGAATGGCCTGTGGTCAATCCTGGCAAAGGAGTGCTGGAATTTGAGACGGAGGCTCCGGATTTGCCAGAGACAAAATGGCCGGAATTGCCTGCGCGCGATGAGTTTATAGGTAATGAGCTGGCACCGATCTGGAATTTCCTGCGGACACCGCGGGGTGAATTCTGGAGTCTTACCGACAAGTCTGGAGTTCTGCGGCTTCGCCTGAAGCCAGAACGGCTCTCGGAGATTGCCAATCCATCTTATATCGGTAGACGCCAGCAGCATTTGAGCTTCAGAGCGGCGACTGACATGACGTTTAGTCCCGCTGCAGAAGGGGAAGTAGCTGGTCTTGTTCTCCTCCAAAATGCGGATCACCACTTCCGTTATGAACTGGGGCTAGAGGCAGGCGAACGTGTATTACAGCTGATTCATCGGATGGGTGGCAGCGAGCAGCTGCTGGCGTCAGTGCCCTATCTACAGGATCAGGTACAGCTTAAGGTGGAAGCCAGAGGACAAGAGTATAGCTTCTATTACAGAGCTTCTGAAGCCGCCAAGTGGACAGCCTTCTGTGAACGGACGGATGGCAGAGTGCTCAGCACCGATCTGGCCGGAGGATTCACAGGAGCATACCTCGGGATGTACACAAGCTCTCAAGGCGCAAAGAGCGAAAGCTATGCCGATTTCGACTGGTTTAGCTATGAAGGACTTGAATAATAGGAGGAGGTGAAATTCAATGAGCAGCAATCTTGTAACTAACACGTATCCGATTCCCGAGCTTCCCCAGATTCCCGAACGGACTTTTGCAATCACGGATTATGGGGCAGAAGAGGGGGGATTAACGCTATGTACCTCTGCTATTCAGGCTGCACTGGATGCCTGCACTGCGGCGGGAGGCGGAAAAGTTGTTATTCCCGCTGGCATCTGGCGTACAGGACCCCTTACTTTGCATAGTCGAATTAATCTGTATGTAGACAAGGGAGCATTGGTGCAGTTTGACCCTGATCATACCTTGTATCCGTTACTTTCTTCCCATTATGAGGGGAATGCCGGCTGGCGCTGTCAGGCTCCGCTCGATGGAGAAGGTTTAAGCGATGTGGCAATAACCGGTGAGGGAATATTCGACGGCAGTGGCGAAGGCTGGCGCCCAGTGAAGCGGTTTAAGATGACCGAGAAGCAATGGGAGCGTTTGATCGAATCTGGAGGAGTGCTTGATCCGCAGGGCGAAGTATGGTGGCCTTCCCGGGAAGCCATGGAAGGTGAGGACTTCTGCCGGAAGCTGTGGGACAAGGGAGAAACTAGTATGGAGGCTTATCTGCCTGCTCGTACGTATCTTCGTCCGACGTTGCTTAGCCTGCGCAATTGCCGGCGGGTGCTGCTGGAAGGGCCGACCTTCCAGAATTCACCTGCTTGGTGTCTTCATCCCATTGGCTGCGAGCAGATTACCGTACGAAATGTTCAGGTACGTAATCCTTGGTATTCGCAGAACGGGGATGGCCTTGATTTGGAATCCTGCACGCATGCTCTAGTTGAGCACAGCAGCTTTGATGTGGGTGATGACGCCATCTGTCTCAAGTCAGGCAAGGATGAGGAAGGCCGTAAGTGGGGAATGCCCTGCCAGTATATTACCATCCGGAATTGCACGGTATATCACGGACATGGAGGCGTTGTGATCGGCAGCGAGATGTCCGGAGGTGTCCATGCAGTTCGAGTTAGTGACTGCCTGTTCATCGGCACGGACATTGGCCTGCGGTTCAAAAGCACCCGGGGAAGAGGCGGTGTGGTGGAGGATATTTTAATGGAGAATATCAACATGACCGGCATCATCCACGAGGCTGTATCCTTTCATATGTTCTATGCAGGGGTTGAAGGATCGGAAGGGTATGACGAGCAGTTATTTTCGGTTACAGAGGAAACTCCGCAATTTCGGAAGATTACCCTGAAGAATATTGTGTGCCATGGTGCGGCAACCGCTCTACTGGTTAACGGGCTGCCGGAGATGCCGCTTGCTGATCTAACCATCGAAAAATTCCACGCAGTGAGTGATCGGGGAATTGTGCTGCGGCATGCCACGGGGCTCACGTTGGATCGTATCCGGTTGCAGACTTCGCAAATGCCGAAGATAACAGCGCATAGATGCAGCCACGTCACGCTCACTCATTCCGAAGATTTGACGATTACAGATAGATAAAAAATTCTATGGATGATGGAAATCCGTCTTGAACTTCCGTGGGTGTGACCTTGCTTCTTTTCGGTATTGGAGCGGGGTCAGACCGGTTGATTTTTTGAATGTTTTATTGAAATGGGAAAGATGTTCAAATCCGACAGCGGAGGCGATCTCCTGGATTTTGCCTGTAGATCCGACAAGCAGCCGTTCGGCTTCCCTTACGCGGACATGAACGATGTATTCCCGAAAGTGAAAACCCGTCAATCGGTGAAATACCCGGCTCAAGTATGAAGGACTAATGTAAAAATTACTCGCAGTCTCTTCCAGAGTAAGGGCCTCACGGTAGTGATCACGGATATAGGTGGCTACATCCGTTACTAGATGATGGAGCGGATGTTTCGTCCCTCCAGCTTGTGAGATACTCTCTGAACGCTGGAGGAGAATCATCAGCTCGGAGAATAAAGCGATTACGCTGGTTTCGTAATACGGGCGCTGCAACCGGCATTCTTCCAGCATCCGGTTCATTAGGATTTCCGCTTCGTCCTGCTCGCGCAGGGTCAGCTTGAACAAGCGGTACCCGCGGTCATGAAACCAGATGGCTTCATTCTGCAGGGATGGCGGTAGAAGAGCAGGATCATAGTTGATCAGAATCCGCTCGAACTCGGCTACTTCCGAGCTTGCTGTGGAATGAAGCTCCCGGCCGGAGATAAGAATAAGCTCACCCTTATGAACCGTAATGACTCGGTCGTCCACAAAGTATACCCGCTCCCCTTGTATCAGATAGTACAGCTCGGCTAAGTCATGGCTGTGGGGACGTGGCATAGCAGTGATGCCTTTACGTTTCATATGCTGGATGCTGTAGCGGTCTTCTTCAATATGATATTTGTGATTGGGGCTAGTCAGGCTAGTCATAATTCTCCTCTTCTCTTACGAAGCGTTACGGTTATTATAGAATAAACTCAGGTTGATAGGAAAGGAGCCGCAGATGTTAATTACAGTCTCTAAGAGTGTCGACGAAGGATTCAGTAGTCTACAGGCAGCGTTGGATTCAATTCCACAGGAACACAAGGAAGAAGTGACGATTCGTATCAAACCCGGCATTTACGAGGAAAAAATTACAGTGAAACAGGGAACGCCTCCGGTTCTGCTACTGGGGGAAGACACGAATTCCACCATCATTACCTGGTCAGACAACGCGCACACTTTAGGTCCGGACGGAGAGCCGATTGGCACGTTCAAATCCGGTACCCTGAATGTATTCGCTGAGCATTTCACCGCTGAAAATCTGACCATTCGAAATGCATCAGGTCCCGGCACTGGTCAGGCGGTGGCTGCTTTTGTTGATGCTGGTCATGCTGTATTCCGGCGTGTACGCCTGCTGGGTGATCAGGATACTTTGTATACAGGGCAAGGAAAGCAATATTATAACGAATGTTACATTGAAGGCGATGTGGATTATATTTTTGGCGCGGCTACGGCTTTGTTTGAACGTTGCCGGCTGCATAACAAACGTTCCAGAGGATATATTACAGCCGCATCAACGCCTGAAGGCGCACCGTTTGGTTATGTATTCCTCGATTGTGAAATTACTGGCGGTCAAGGTGTAAGTGAAGTGTATCTTGGCCGACCTTGGCGCCCTTATGCACATGTGGCTTTTATCCGCACGGTCATAGACAGTTCGATTATCGGCGAAGGCTGGCATAATTGGGGGCAGCCGGACAGGGAGGAAACTAGCCGCTATGAAGAATATGGCAGCAGTGGACCGGGAGCCAATCCCGAAGCCAGAGCTGCATGGTCGCGGCAGCTGATTCCACAGGAAGCTGCGGAGTATAGGGTGCTGACCGTGCTTGATGGCTGGCATCCTGAAGGATATTAAGGAAGGAGCACTTCGGATGGAGCCTCTGGAACAATACATGAAAGAACTAGCTGGTTCAGCACAACGTAACTCGGCTTTCAGCAAAGACATACCCTTTCAGCAATGGCGTGATGAGCTTAGCGCAGCATTTACGAAGCGGTTAGGTGGCTTTCCAGAAATAGCTGAGGAGCTGCAACCGGTTCTGCTGGAACGAACCGTCTGCTCCGGGTATACCCGTGAACGTATAGAGATAACTACCTATGAAGGGTTGCGCATGCCGCTGTATCTTCTGATCCCGGATCAGCCGTTCTCTACCCCTGTTCCTGCCGTTCTTGCCATTCATGGACATGGCTATGGAAGCCGGGAGATCGTAGGCTTGAACCCGGACGGATCGGATCGGCAGGGAGATCCCGGGCTGCACAAAGACTTCGCTGTTTCACTGGTAAAACAGGGCTTTGTAGTGGCAGCCCCGGAGCTGCTCGGCTTTGGGGACAGACGATTGGAAGAAGACCTAACAAGCGGGGAGCCTGGACGTAATTCCTGCTTCCGCCTGTCATCCGCATTGTTGATGGTTGGGAAGACGATGGCCGGCTACCGTATCTACGAAACCATGCGGGCACTGGATTATTTGCAGACAAGAAAAGAAGTTAAGGATGAACGAATTGGAATTATGGGTATTTCCGGCGGGGGACTGGTGGCTGGCTTCACAGCTGCACTTGACGAACGAATCGCTTGTGCGGTCGTAAGCGGGTATGCCAATACTTTCGCAGACAGTATTCTGACACGCAATCATTGCCTTGATAATTATATTCCAGGGATTTTGCTGGAAGCGGAGATGCCTGACCTACTGGGCCTCATTGCCCCTCGTGGCCTGTTCCTCGAATCGGGAGATGCCGATCATCTGTTTGGCCCGCGCGGAACAAAATTAGCTTTAACCCAGTTGCAGACGATTTACAGGTCGGCGAATCATATCGGACAGGTAGAAGCGGACTTCTTCACCGGAGGTCATGAGATTCATGGTGAACCAGCCTTTGCCTGGCTGCGCAAGCAGCTCACTTGAGCATAAGATTAGACTTCATATGGATGACAAACGAAGGAGGAATAAGGATGTCTATAACTGAAGCAACAACCGTTCACTTGTCCAGTAAAATCGCGAGTACGATTCTTGGAGGGTGCAACAAGCAGGGAGAGCATGAATATGTGCTGGAAAGATGGGCTTATGTTCCGGGCATGCTGCTGATGGCAATGGCCCGGGCGGGTGTTCAGCTCGACCAGCCTGAGTATGTCTCCTTTATGGAGCTGCATATGGACACATTTATTGGAGAGGATGGTTCCATCCGTACCTACAGGCTGGAAGAATACAATCTGGACCAGATTAACGAGGGGAAAAACCTGTTCTTGCTATACCAGAAAACCGGAGAAGAACGGTATGCTGAAGCAGCCCATTTGCTGGCCGCACAGCTTATTGGACATCCCCGCACCTCCGAAGGGGGATTCTGGCATAAGAAGGTATACCCTTTCCAGATGTGGCTGGACGGGCTGTACATGGCATCGCCATTCCTAGCGGAATACGGCAAGGTTTTTCAACGACCTGAACTGATTGACGAAGCGGCGCATCAGCTGCTGCTGGTTGAGCGGCGGACCCGTGATCCACGGACCGGTTTGCTCTATCATGGCTGGGATGAATCCAAAGAGCAGGAATGGGCTGACTCTTCTACCGGATTGTCCTCTCATTTTTGGAGCCGGGCGATGGGCTGGTATGCGATGGCTGTGGTTGATTGCCTGGAGCATTTTCCGCTCACTCATCCGCAGCGGGGGACGATCATTGGCATTTTCCAGCGGATGTGCGGCGCGCTTCTGGAGGTTCAAGACAAGCAGACTGGCCTCTGGTACCAGGTGTTAGATCAAGCGGGGAGAAAAGGCAATTATCTTGAAGCTTCCGGCTCGTGCATGTTTGTTTATGCGATGGCTAAGGGACTAAGATTAGGTTATCTGGAATCCTCTTTTATAGAGGCGATGTTGCAAGGGTATGAAGGCATTTTGACGCATTTGACTGAAGAGGATGAACAAGGTGTGCACTTGCACCAGATCTGTCATGGAGCGGGTCTGAGCAAAGACCGTAATGGCTCATACGATTACTATATCTCTGAGGACGTATTGTCGGATGTGCCTATGGGCGTCGCTCCATTGTTATTAGCATCACTTGAGGTGGAACGGTACCAAGCTGAAAAATAACAGAAGCCCAATCATTCCCTCTGAAATGGAATGATTGGGCCTTTTTTTGCTGCCAGATATATATTTATTAGCGTTTCAGCAGATCCTCGCGGATAGGTGTGAAGACATCGAGCAGCGCAGAATCTGCTTCCAATGCGGTTACACCGTGCTTTGCATCTGGCGGTATGGCAATACTTTGCCCCGCGGTTACCTTATGCTTCTCGCCGTCAATACGAAATTCAAAGCTTCCACGCAGACAGTAGCTCATCTGCTCGTGAGGATGGCTATGCTCATAGCCCTCGGCTCCCTTTTCGAAATGAACCTCCATCATCATCAGACTGGCTGCAGCGTTCAAGATACAGCGTTTAACTCCCGGTTCTGCTGGTTCCCATACTCCAAGATTGCTCATGTTCTAATCTTCCTCCTTGTATATAGTTATCGGGGCATGGCGATGTGAATTCTGCCTGCCTCAATTCTTAATTGGGTTGCTTCAGGTTGCCCGGATGTTGACTCAGGTTCTCCGAGCAGCCTAAGCGGTCCGAGACCCGGAACAGTAACAAGGTGTTCCTCCTTGGTGCCGTTGATGGCGGCGATAAACCATTTCCCATCCGTACGGGATATTCTGTACAAGCGTACTCCTTCGATAGCCTCTTCAAAATCAAGCTGTTCAAGCTGTAGTGAAGAAGCATCTTCTGTCCGGGGATGAAGCAGAATGACGTAATCGCTTTTACCACCATAAACACGAAAATGTTGCTGCTCTGCCAGCGGATAATTCCCGGCGACAGCGCCTTCTCCCACTGTAATCACTGGAAGTTCTGGTTCGGCGATATAAGCGCTTAGGTGCTTGCCGTTCAGGCAAGCTGCATCAATGGATTGCTCCATTATACTTGCATCAGTACTGAGTGTATGCAGATTCCAGACGCTGTTCGATGCTCCCTCAATTCGATCCCATATCAAGTAGACGTTAAAGCCTGCTTTAATGAACAAGAAATTCCGCTCATATTCTCTGGCGTTAGCCTCTGGAATAAGACTGCTGGCATGATCTAACTCTTCTGAAAAGCGTACTTCCTTGCATGTGCTTTGCAGTGGGCCATTGGCAAAATTTCCGAATGAATCGGTAAATTGAACAACATTATGAGCTGCGCTGGACACATACCAATGCCGATCTCCGTTATAGTAACCTCCCGTTCCAGAATCAAGGGTTACTGGAACACCATCTGCCCAGATGGAGAAGTGCCCTTCATCATGATGAGCGTGATAAGTCAGCGGAGACGCCTCGTAGATTGCATAATGCTGAAGGTTCTGTTCTCCGTTGCGGAAGATGACATAACCGATATCGGGATAATGTACGGAGTCGAGTGCAGGCCTTTGTTCTGCTAAGTCGGGCTGTGGATATAACAGCGCGACCAGAGGCAGAGGAAAAGCGCCGCTATCCTCAATCGGTTCTCCGCCGTGCTTCCACGTCCAGAGCATTTCCCCGGCAAGCTGGGGGTCTTCGTCCATATAGAATGGGGCCGCATATCCAAGCAGGCGAAACCATTTTTCCTGCACATTGGCATCGCCGACCGCTGGTGTAAGCAGGATGGGGGAGCCAGAAGAGCCGCCTTGAATAATATCTGGTGCAGTCACTGTTCCGATTAGGAAACGGTACATGCCCTTTACCTTCTCATGCTTGAAATAATCAATGCCCTTCAAACGCTTTAATAGGACGAAGAAGAGAAAATAGCGATGCAATACTGCGCCATGGTAGCGAATATTTTCTGGCCACGCGCCGTCTGAATCCACCACTTCTGCCAGCTGCCAGTTGATGACTGAGAGGGCATGATCAAGATATGCCTCACTTTGTTTTTCATTGGGAAAGAGGAGGGCATATACACCCAGTCCGGTTGCCCGGTCGGCATTCCAATTACTGCGTTTTCCCCCCTTTTCATCTGGGAAGGTCTCCAGATCAAACCGGTAGTAGTGGGTATCCATCATCATGTCTGCGATATAGCGGAAATGAGCGAGAAGTTCGGTTTCTTCTCCAGTGAGGAATACACTGCTGCCAGCAATTTGATCGTAGATTACCGAAGCAGCAGCGAGCCCCCTCCCGATATGCACCGCGCCGTAAGTATCATCGTCATGCCAGCCGTCTCTACGGAAAATATCCATGCCTACCCGCATATCGGCAAGCATGTACTGGAGCTTTTGCTTGGCTCGAACCGCAAATTCACTTTCACCCGTGATCATATACATATTGGCGTCCGCTCCCGTAGCCTCCAGCAGGTAGGCCCAATTGCTAAGTGTCAGCCGATTAAAAAGCGGGGAGAGCAGCTCAGTTCCTAACGGCTGCCCCGCAGCATTTAGAAAATGGACCCCGATGCAGATTCCTTCGCCCAGAGGAGCTTCCAGACTGAGTGCCGTTTGCACGCTGTAATGATCACCTTCATATACAGGTATGGTCTCTCCATAATGAAGGATTGTCAATCCTTTCACTTCCTCATTACTGATGCAGATACATTGCAAATCGTCTGCCAGACTAGCGCCAGATGGGGTTACACCAGATGGCTGGAGACCCTGCTGCCAGCTGGCCAATTTCTCTAGATATACTGTGCTTCCGTTTTCTCGGTCTTGACTCCACCCCAGCATCCCAGATTCTAGACCGCCATTCGCTAGTTCAACCGGCAAGCCAAGCTGCGAATGAGTCAGACGCAAGCCCCCGATGCGCGCCGTGCCCTTTCCCCGAATCTGTACAGAAAGCTTGAGGAAGGCCGTTCTGGGAGGGGTTTTAAAAACAAAGGGTTCTACCCGGAACACGCCGAGTTTATGGAGGGGCGCAGCAGCTTCTCGGCTGGCAAATTGTTCAGACAGCTGTTGTTGTCTTTCGTACTCTTGCCGGACCTTGGGAAGCTGTTCGATTCTAAGGCGTATGCCCTCAAGCTCTCCTTCGGTATAACATCCGAAGGGGCGTGTACCGCCACCATATGCTGAAATCATCGGTAGTTCTAACCTCCTTGTAAAGTAGTCATGGTTCGTGGGTGAGCTTTCTCTTAATTAGTATAAACGTGGCTTTACGAAGGACGGGATAGATAAACAAATGAAGGAAAGGGGACAAAGCAACTGAAAAAGTGAAATTCTCCCCCAAGCGCAGTCGCTTTCTCCCTAACCGTTACGAACGGATAGAATTATCATTAAGGACATAAGCTTAGTCCAATGGACAGGAGGAACAATAAATGAATTTATCAAAACGTCAAATTAACGCCTGGACCTTCGTTGCTCCCAGTTTGATTCTGACGCTGGTTTTTGGAGTATATCCGATCTTTTGGGCTCTGAAGTACATGTTCTATGATTACCAGGGTTTCGGCGAACCCTTGTTTATCGGGCTGGAGAATTTCGAGCGCTTATTAAGGGATCAGGAATTCTGGAAGTCAGTGGTCAACACCTTTATCTACGCTGGAGGCAAGCTGCTCATCACCTTGCCATTATCATTTTTACTGGCGGTTGTCCTCAATCGTGCTTTGAAAGGGCGGCAGCTGCTAAGAGCGATTTACTTTATGCCGACCGTAATCAGTGCTTCGGTTATGGCCATCGTATTCTACGTTATCTTTAATTCATACAATGGGATGGTTAACCAGCTATTGGTCGGCTCTGGAATTATTTCCGCTCCGATAGATTGGCTAGGGCCGAAATATGCCTTACTAACCGCTATTATGATTGCGATATGGGGGGCTATCGGTAACTATATGCTGCTCTTTATCGCTGGTTTACAGAACATTCCTGAGGATCTCTATGAGGCGGCATCTATAGATGGAGCTGGACCTTTCAGAAAAATGTGGAACATCACCGTTCCCATGCTCGGACCTGTATTGCAAATGATCATTATGCTCGCTATTACCGCCTCCCTAAAAGGCTACGAGAGTATTATGGTGCTTACCGAAGGCGGTCCTTATGGCAAGACGGAAGTTATGTACCTGTACCTGTATAAGCTGTTCTTCCCTGTATCCAGTGGGGGTACAAGCATTCAGCAATTTGGCTACGGTAGTGCGGTTGGTTTTGCCACAGCAGTTATTGTAGGTCTGATTACCTTAGTCTACTTTTATGTATCTAAAAAGCTAAATGATATCTATTAAAAGAGAGGAGAATGAACAGTGAGTACATTACATGCGGAGACGAAGAACACTTCGGTCCAGCCTGTCCGGTCCTTCAAGACCCGAGCGGTGCTGTCCCGGACCTTGCTGTGGATTTTTCTACTTATAGTGGCGGCTTTTGCGTTGTTTCCGATTATTCTGGCTTTTTTTGGATCCCTTAAGACCAATCTGGAGTTGACGACAGGAACCACCTTGCTGCCTAAGTCATGGCAGATTGGAAACTACGCGCAGGCTTGGAATTCGGCTAACTTTGCCCGCTTTACATGGAACAGTGTGTTTATCAGTATCTTTACCACCTTAGGCACTCTATTCATTGGAACGATGGCCGCATATGCGGTAGCGAGAGTCGATTTTTACGGGAAACGTATATATGTTGTAATTCAGTCCTGCACGCTGTTTATCTCGATCGGTGCTGTGGTGCTTCGGCCGCAATTTGACCTTATGGTAGCGCTTAATCTACAGAAATCGTTATGGGGTGTCATTATTATTCTGATTAGTGCGCATGCCACGGCATTTTTTATGTTGATTGGTTTTGTACGAGCGATTCCGAAGGATCTGGATGAGGCTGCTTTTATTGACGGCTGTAATTTCTATAGCGTATACTTTCGAGTTATCTTACCGCTTCTGACACCCGCCCTTGGAGTCACGGCGCTCTGGACCTTCCGCGGAGCATGGAACGAATATATTCTGCCGCTGGTTTTTACCATGACACAGCCAAAATTACAGACACTCACCGTAGGATTGGCGGGGCTAAAATATGGTATCGGCGATGCGGCGCAACCTCAATTGATGCTCGCGGGTGCATGTCTGTCCATGTTGCCAATGATTGTTGTCTATATTTTCGCTAACAAATCGTTCATGCAGATGACAGCTGGCTCTGTAAAGGGCTAAATTCGGGGCGGGCTTCGGACAGCTATTCAAGAAGGATGTGAATACATGCTGAAGGCCTGGGTTTATCGTACCTCTTTGAAGAAAAGAATATGGCTATCTTTTACCGCACTGACGGTATTCTGTATTTCTGTCACCGGTTTATTGGCTTACTCCATCGCTTCTCGGGCGATGGAGCGTAACTCTGTCGAGTTAAATCAAAATGTGCTGACTCAGTCAATCAATGTCCTGGACCAGAAGTTAAAGCAAATCATTGTGGCTTCCTCCACGATGATGTTGAGCGAAGCTTATCAGCAGACCATCCGGGATATTAAAGCTCATAATATGGAACGTTTTTTTGCCAATTTTTCTATGCTGCAAGCGCCCTTCACGCAGGTAGAGTTGACGGAAAACTCCATTGAATCTATCTTGATCAGTACGCCGGACGGGGATTTCTACTCTACCAGCAATCAGCGCAGAACCTTGACCCCATTTCTAGAATCTTCGCTGTACCAACGGATTAAGGAGAAACCTGAATCCAATTGGGTGGAGAGTCATCGGGACGAGCTATTTGCCGGGAAACACCATGTTATTTCCCTAGTCTTGCAGCCGCTTACAGACAATTATGTCCCTGATCTATTTTTGATCGTTAATGTAAAAGAGGACATTCTTGAAGATACTGTAAGTGGAGGCGGGAGTCTTGGCTCCGCGCGTTTTTTACTGATCAATAAAGAGGGAACAAGCGTCTTCGGAGACGGGAGACGTCCGGAATGGTCTCGGGACTCTGTGTTTTTGGACAAACTGAGGGAAGCAGACCGGGGTAATTTTGAATATTCTGCTGGGGATGGGCCAATGCTGCTCAGCTATGCCAGTTCAGGGTACGCAAAAGACTGGGTGTTGGTCAGCTACTTGTCCAAAAAGGAACTGCTGCAACCTGTTCGGAGTATTCAATGGCTGGTGTTGATGATCATGGCGGCATGTATCGTCATCGCGCTTTTCCTTGCAAGGTATCTGTCCGCTTTGCTACTGGGACCGCTGCTGAAACTGCAACGGACGATGTCTCGTGTTGAGCAAGAGGATCTCAGTGCACGCTTCCAGAGTCCTTTCCAGGATGAGATTGGGGAGGCGGGACGCAAATTTAACCAGATGTTGGACCGGATTGGTGAGTTGATTGCTGAAGTCAAGGATACAGAAAAAGAAAAGAGAAAAGCGGAGATCAAGGCGCTTCAGGCGCAGATCGAGCCTCATTTTTTATATAACACATTAAACACGATTTTCTGGAAATGTGAGATGGATGAATATGAAGATGTGAAACAGATGGTCATTTCGCTGTCTGCACTGTTTCAGCTGGGACTGAACAACGGGCAGGAAATTACGACCTTAGGCAAGGAACTGGAACATGTCCGCCAGTATCTAAACCTTCAGCAGCAATGTTATGAAGGGTTGTTTGACTATACAATTGATGCCGGAGTGGAACTGCTGGAGCTTCCTGTATTGAAAATTATTATTCAGCCCTTGGTGGAGAACTCAATCCTGCACGGCCTTAAGGAATTAAGGGGAGGGGGAGTGATCCGGATCTCTGTAGAAGTAGCCAAAAACACACTGCTCATCCGGGTTACCGATAACGGAACCGGCATGAATGCGGAGAAACTCAATGCCTGGCTGAAGGAGCCGAACGGCAGTGGAGGTTATGCTCTGTCTAATATATGTAGCCGACTGCAGCTGTACTACGGCAAAGAAGCCGGATTGGTCTTTCGAAGCAGTCCGCGTGTTGAAACCGAAGCTGTTCTATCCATTCCTGTGGAAGGGGGAATAAATCCTGAGCGCCCATTCAATTAAAATATGTATTGTTGATGATATTCCTGCAGTGGTCCGCGGATTGTCGCAGCGGATTCCTTGGGAGGAACATGGGATTGTGATCGCGGCCACCGCGGCAGACGGGGAAGAAGGTCTGGAGCAGATCCGCAAGCATCGTCCTGACATCGTATTGACGGATATCCGAATGCCTTTTAAGGATGGTTTAGAGATGATGCGGAGCATCCAAGCCGAGCAGCCAGGCATCAAACTGATTTTTTTGACGGGTTATTCTGATTTCACCTATGCCCAGGAAGCAGTTAAGCTGGGTGCCTTTGATCTGATTGTAAAACCGTATACCAAGGTTCAAGTGCTTGAATCCGTGTTGAAGGCCAAAGAAGTGTTGGAGCGGGAACGCAGTCAAGCTGAGCAGATGATGGGCATGGAACAAAAGCTGCGCGAGAGCTTACCTTATTTGCGTCAGGAATATATGCGTCTGCTCATCCGTTACGGAACTAGGCAGCAGCACTTGAGCCAGCAGTGGGATTTTTACAATATCGAGATGAATAACCATAACTTTTGCGTGATGGTAGCGGAAGTGGATTTTTTTGTGGAACGTACATCAGAACTTACGGTTTCCGAGGTGGAATTAATCCGCTTTGCCGTACAGAATATTTTGGAAAATACAATATCCGAATACACTCGGGGTATTGTGTTCCGGGAAAATGTGAATCAGTTCGTTATTGTGATGAACCCTCGGGAGGAGCCGAATATGGAGCAACTTGCAGAGAAATGCCGGGAAAATGTACATCGGTATACGTACCAGACGGTATCCATTGGACTGGGTGGAGAGGTGGAGGAGGTAGGGCAGCTTTCTGCTTCCTATGCGCAGGCGCTGTCTGCACTTGCGAACACCTTTCTGAACGGTGGGAACAGCGTGTACACCTATGTTGAAGATGCAGTCGTGAATGCCGCGCTACCCAGATACTCATATGACAAGGAGAAAGAATTGCTTTATTGTCTGCGTTCGGCGAATTTACCCAAAGCAGAGGAGCAGCTGGATCATATTTGGCATGATTGGATTACTGCACCGGCAACGCCTAATCCGTCCATCGTTAAGACGTTATGTCTTGAACTGGCTCATTCTATCCATCGGATTTTCTCGGAAAAAGCAACGGATTCGGAAGTTAAAACTCTGGAAAATAAGCTTGCAGACATGAGCAGTGCAGTCTCTTTTGAAGATCTTAGCCGCCAGATTCGGGAATTTTGCCGTTTGGGCTGTACGTATTTGCAACAACGCCAATGCAGTGACGCGCGTATGCTTGTGGATCGGGCCATCACTCATATCAATGGAAATCTGCATCGAAATCTATCCGTCGCCGACTGTGCACGGGAGGTGCATCTTAGTCCTAGCTACTTCTCCAATCTTTTTAAAAAGGAGACGGGGATGACACTCGCCCAATATATTATCGGAAGACGAATGGACAAAGCCAAGGAGCTAGTGTTGGAAGGCATACAGGTTCAGGATATTGCCATCTCTTTGGGCTATGAGGATCGACCCTATTTTACAGAGCAGTTCAAAAAATACACCGGAATGACGCCGACTGACTTTCGTGCAAAATATAGCTTGCCTAAAGTGGAGGGAAACAGTGATTTCGTCTCCCATTGACAGTTGTTTTCTCCTTCACTGATAAAAGGGCAGTGGAATTATAATTTTCTTAAGAAATGAATGCGATTTCAAAAGAAAAGGGAGGCATTTTAGATGAAAAGAAATAAATGGATATTAGCTGGGGTTTCGCTGATGCTGGCTGGCTCGTTGGCCGCCTGTTCATCATCCGAATCTAATACGGAGGTAAGCAGCAGCAATACAAACTCCGAAAAAACAAAATTGGTCTACTGGACCATTGATCGTCATGATTCTGATTTTATTGAGCAAAAGATCAGTGAGTATGAAGGTCTTAATCCCAATATCGAGATTGAAATGAAGGTTATGGCAGAGAACTATACCCAGTCGGTGGATATTGCCTTCTCCAGCATGCAGGCGCCTGATATTCTCCGGGTGGATACTTATAACGTGCCAACATGGGTCAAAAGAGGGTATCTGGAATCTTTTGATAGCTACATTTCACCAGAGATGAAGAGCCGGTTCGAGAACGTACTTATCAACGAGAAAAATACCGTTGACGGCAAAATATATAGCCTTCCCAATATCGGTCAGTTCTGGCGCCTCATCTATAACGTAGATTTGTTCGAGAAGGCTGGCATTACAGAGCCGCCTACCACACTCGCAGAGATGGTCGAGGATGCCAAGAAAATTACGGCAGCAGGAAAAGACATAGGCGCTTACGGCTTCGCGGGTAATTTCAAAAGTACCAGCGGATTTGAGCGTATCGCTTATCCAATAACAACACTTAGCAAGACTAAGGGCACAGAGGGCTTCGACTTCCAGACGGGGCAATTTGATTTTAGCGTCTATAAAGAGGTTGCTGAGGCGCTGCGGCAGATTAAGGTGGATGGAAGCATGATGCCAGGATCGGAATCGCTTGATATCGACCCGCTGCGTGCGCAATTTGCTCAAGGCAAGATCGGTATGTATTTCAACCATTCCGTTGAGCCGACGGTCTACAAAACCCAATTCCCAACTGAAATTCGCTGGGCAGCTGCGATTCCTCCAACCATTGACGGGGAGCAGAAGGGTGTCAGCCAAGTTATTGCAGGAAGTTATTTGGCTATGAGCAAGGATTCGAAGCATAAGGAAGAAGCTTGGAAGTTTATTGAATGGATGTACAGTGATGATGTGCAGATTGCTTACCAGGAAGCAGGGTATGGGGTTTCGGTTATCCCATCGGTTGCTACTGTTGCCAAGGCACCAGACATTGCAGGAATTGAAGATTTTCTGCCTACGAAGTTAGACGGGATTTATCCAGCGACTCCGATGGTTATCAGTGAGGGACGTCTGGAAGGACTAAAGAAGGTTGATGTCTTCAATAGATACATTTTTGGTGGTGGAGATTTAGATAAAGAGCTTCAGGACTTGAATACTCGCTATAATGCGGCACTTGAAAAAGCCAAAGCCGCAGGTGACACCGATATCGAAGCACAGCCGGACTTCAATGCAGGTTCCCTGCAGGGATCATTGGCCAAATAAATCGAAAAAGACGCCTCTTAGGCTCCGTATTAATACGAGCTAGTGGCGTCTTTTTTTGATGACTACTATGATAATTTTTATTCCTCAGTCGTTTTAGCTGTGCTCGGGGTTCCTTTGTTATTGTAGAGCCACAGCGCGTATTCTAGAGGGCGAATCAGGGCTTTGCGGTATGTGGTTCCGTCACCTGATCTTGCGAACACTTCACGGGCGGGCTTGGGATTAACCTCCAGCACGTAAATTTTACCTTCGCGATCAATGGCGAGGTCCAATGCAAGCTCACATAAGGCTCCGTAACTTTCTTCCAAGAAGGCTGCGGCATCAAGGCCCAACCTCTCGGCAGTCTTCATGACCTTATCGGTTTTATCCTGACTGCCCAGCCATTCCTTCAGCAGCGTTTCCGCTCGAACGGCATGACCACCGCCATGAAGATTGGAGGTTACACTCCGCGCTGCACCGACCCGTGCTGCCATACCTGTCAGTTCCCAGACACCTTGCCCGTTCTTTTGAACGAGCATCCGGTAATCATGGAAACGTCCGCCCGGCAGACGTAATGGGATCCCCTGTTGGATAAGGAAACGTCCGCCGATACACCATTGCCGTACGATGGAATCCAGCCGAGTAGAAGAGACTTTACGGGTGGGAATGATTCGGCGATCCTGGCGACGGCCTTGAATATCATATACCCCACGCCCATCCTTCATTCTCTCAATTCTGAGGATGCCACGTCCGCCTGTGCCGTTTGCCGGCTTGATATAGACTACTGAATTGGTTTTCAGCATCCGGCGCAGGTCGGCAGAGGACTGATAGAGTAAAGTTTCTGGCATATGCTGCCGGAAACGGCTTTTTTGTGAAAATGTTTGGTGAATGGTCCATTTGTTGCGCAGTGGACGATTCAGAAATAACAGATGATTGTAGCGTTCTCGGAAACGAAGCAGTTGCTGAAAGCGTGAGCTGCGCTGAATACGGCAACGGTCATAAATCATATTCGGAAAAGAACGCCATTTGCGTGACCATTTTCCGCTCTTGGGATCAAAGACAAGGGCATGGATCTGCTCTTTGCTGGGATGAACATCCATGGGGGTAAACACAAAGACATCCAAGCCAATTCGTTTGCCCTCGACGATCATTCTCCGGTACACGGCCTTTTCTTCAAGCTGCTTAGCTTCGTTAATATATAAAGTAAGAATGCCTAAGACGGGCTCTGGCACAGGAGTTCACCTTCTTGTGGAGAAATAGTAGTGCTGCCGGTATGATGGGGTGACCGGAGCAGTAATGTTGGCTTGCCGGTAGGACCAGTGGTAAGTGTGTCGGCAGCAAGGCCGATATTGAAGCACATCTTTAGGCTAGCAGTATTGTCGCAGGCAACACTGCATTGCAGATGCCCGAGGCGTTTCAGCTGGGCAGCCATTAAGGCAGTGCCGGTATGTCTATTCCGGTAGAAGGGGTGCACAGCGACAAGACAGGCTTCTGCACCGAATCCGGATACGAAGCTGACTCCTGCGAGCTGGCGCCCATTCTGACCGCGTACGGTGGCGACAAGCAGCGAGATACCCGGCTCTGACAACTGATCCGGTGTTAATCGGGCCAGTACTTTGCAAGCTTGGTTTGTGATTCGCTTCTCCCCATGCGCTCTTATAAACTCAAGCAGTCCAGCCAGCCGTGATTTCCACTGTTTGGCATTTGTGTCATAGATGGAGGATATCTGCATGCTGTGTCACATCCTTTTAATGATTTCTATTTAAACTGGCGCGCTAAATGCTGGCCGTAGTGAAAGATTCGCTCTAGGGACAGCTTGCGGATCGCGGGTTCATCAAATTTCATCGGCCGGGAGTTGGCCTCAAAGAACCAGAGTCCCCCGTTCTCATCTACACCCAGATCCATCGACATCTCTCCGAGCATAGAATCAGAAGCTCTTTCAATTTGTCTAGCGATAAGAAGGGCGGTTGTAGGCACACTCTTCAGGATCATGGCTGCTCTTTCGGTTCCAAATGTACTTTCCAGCATGCTGGCAGGCTCTTCAATACTACCGCCGCGTGGTACATGTGTCGTTATACTTCGGGCACCGGCGAGGCGTGCACCTATTCCGGTGACTCCCCAGCCGCCTCTGCTGTTTTTTTGCAGCAGCACCCGCAGATCAAACGGTCTTCCCCGATGAGTCGCCAGTTCAATAGCCTGCTGCACAATATAACGAGAGATTCCTTTTTCTTTTCCGATTCTTGCCCAGAGCCGGTCCATGGAAGCTGCTTTGTACGTCACATTTTTTTTGCCGCTTTGAATTTGGAGCCGGTAAGGCAAAGCGGTATCTGCACGATATTTTAGGCGCATAATTCCTTTTCCTGCTTTGCCATTCTCTGGTTTAAGGTAGAGGCTGGTATGCTGGTTCAGCATGGCAGTAAGGGTGTTTGCACTGCGTAATCGTCTCGTTTTTGGAACATGCTTTGAGGTGGAGTGCGAACCCCTCAACCATTCGAAGAGACTCCATTTATTGAAAAAATATGGATTATATAGCTTAATGCCTGGATGTTCCAGGCATTGAGCTATTTTACGTACCACAGCAGGTTTTTCCTCATCCTCACGGGTGGGAATTCGGTTATAAATGATTTGTGGAAGAGGTACAGGAATGCTGTACCAGATTTTACCGCTGGACGATGGGACATATCCGTTCACCATCCGTTCCTCAAGCTTGAGGTCACGGACAGTGACGACGTAGACAAGAAATCCCATTTCTTTGCCTGTGCGAATAATGTCCCGGAAGTTGCTGCGGTTGCCATTAAATTGCCGTACTTTATCGCTGGTTGTCAGTATGGCAATAACAGGTTTTGTATCTTCCGGATTATGGGTGCTCACATCTCATCCCTCCTGCGGAATTTGCTGAGGTATAGACAATGCTCCAGAATGTGCTCGATGGAAGCTTTGCCCTCAGCGCGCAGGGAAGGGTGACGGAAGATGGAACGACCTGGTTTGGCGTTGGCCTCGAACATCCAGATGTCTTCATCCTGATCAATTCCGAGATCAAAGCCAATTTCACCGAGCAAATGACGATGCTGGACTTCTAGTGATTCTGCCAGCTTGATGGCTGTAGTCTTTGCACGCTGCAGTACTTCGTCAGCTCTTGCGCCGAATACACGTCCGAGTGCTTGCTGAGGTGTAAGCAATGCTCCTCCATTTTTAAGGTGAGTGGTGACACTGCCACGGCCGGCTTTTTTAGCGCCTATGCCGACTACAATCCACTGATTACTGCCGTTTTTATGCATATGGAACCGGAAATCAATCGGGCAGCCATCTATTTCGATGAGACGTATTCCCTGCTGAACTATATAATTTTGCAGATTTTGACCGTGACGCGAACGAAGCATACGCATAAGGGCTTCAAAGGTGGTAAAGCGTAAAAGAACGTTTTTTCCACCGCGGCGGTAGCGGGCAAAATACCCCTTTTTCGGGAGATAGGTAAGCCGATAAATGCCGTGACCCAGACTTCCCGCAGAAGGTTTATAGTATACAAAATGATGGTGATCCAGCATTTCTCTCATTTTTTCCGTGGACGGATTGCTGTGGGTTTCAGGTACATAACGATTTGCCGCCCCATCATTTTCTAAAAGCTTATAGATATCGGATTTATTGAAAAAGCTCCAGTTAAAGTATGGAATTCTTTTCCGCATAAATCGTTCGCGAAGTTGGTTGATATAGGGTGAGGTCTCAGCTCTCCGACTGGGCAATCGATTATAGACAACATCAGGCAGAGGGACCATTTTTCGTTCAAACTTACCGCTTGAGGTCAAAAAATATCCATAGACCTGTTCCTGTTGCCAGTTGATGTCACGCGGCATAAAGGCAAATATATAACATTTGTTGCTGCCTTCCCGCAGCAATTGCTTGATGAACCCTGTGCGAGAACCGAAGGGCTGAGACGAAGAAGCAGGACCATCGGACAATATGCCAACTAAAGGTCCTAGCTGCACCTCGTCATTCTGTAGATTGCGTAAATAGACACCGCCTGATTTCGGAACCTTGATAGCGCTTTTTACGCCTGAGGCGAGATATAGGTGATTTCCGGCGCGCTTGATGGGCTTGATCATGGTCGGGGTGGCATCTTTACCGAGCCTTAAGCGTATATTTTTTTTCCCGGTTAACTTCAAGCTTTTCATCAGTGCACCTGATACATATACAACTCTTTGGGGCTGCTTAGTGAAATGCACATTGCAAAAAGTGAGACTCATTTATGAATCCTCCTTAGGAACCATTGTTATCATTCTCCCGTTTGTAACGGAGCTGTCCGTAGATAGGGATGGTATCCGTCGTTGTGTGAGCAGTAGATGGCGCGCATAAGACAGTGGATTCTCGGCGGCGAGCTTAGCAGCCCGGCGGTCGCCCGTCAGCCGGAATACCGTGCGCCCTGGCTTGGAATTTGCTTCTAGTAAATGAATCCGACCGCTCGAATCAATACCGAAATCAAGGCCGAGTTCTCCAAGCCTGCCGCATGCAGCCTCCAGTAGGGGAGGTAAGTATGCAGCTTCTGCAGCAAGCTCATGCATGATGTCTTTTCCACCCTGACCATATTCAGCAAGCAAAAAAGGCAGGGGAGAAACAGCTGTTCCGCCGCCATGCAGGTTCGAAGTCAGCGAACCTTGGTTACCCAGCCGTACGGCCATGCCGGTAAGAGTCCAGCGGCCAAGGCCATTCTTTTGCATCAATACACGCACATCGAACGGTTGCCCCTTACTATTCGTTAGGTGCAGGAAAGGCTGTATAATATAGCGGCGTGAGCCGATAAATTCATGAATCCAGTTCAGTCCTTCAGCCTGTGAGTCGAAAACATATTGAAAGGGTGTATTTGTACCGTCACGCCCTCGAACTCTCATACCTCTGTTTTGCAGTATGGCATGTAATGTACGTTTGCCATGGGTGCCGGCCTTGGGCTTTAGAAAGACTCCATATTCTCTTTCAGCAAGCATTGTACTTAACCTGCGGGTACCGGTATAGAGTACAGTTTCCGGCAGTATTGCCGCTGCTCTCCGGTCGCGCTTCAATATCTCATGTACACCCCATTTATCTGGCAAACCTCGAGACCAAGGCAAGGAACGATGAAGAGTAGAGAGAGCAGCGGAAGCTTCTTTTCTTTCTTTAGGACCTTCGTAAAAGCAGCGATTATAGACAATATCTGGCGGTGAAGAAGTGGTATTCTGCCAGCTTCCATCTTTCCAGGTATAGCCGGTAATGGAGGACCCGTCTGCCGCTACTCCGTCTGGATGAAATACGAGGACTTTTAGGCTGTATAGAGGAGCTGCCCGGCATAAATGACTGCAAAACTCTGGCTCGGCGATCGGTGGATTCCCGTTGCGGCGGCCTGTCATAATGCCGAGGAACCCCACTTCTGTTTCAGTCATCGTGTCCTCCTTATAAACCGGCCAAGTAGCGGCAATATAAAATCATTTGCTTGACGGACGGTCTTATTTTTTGATCATTTAACGGTGTATTATCGTTCTTGGAGGGCTTGGAGTTAACCTCTAAGAGCCATATTCGTCCTGATTGATCCAGTGCCAGATCGATTCCGAGCTCTCCGAAATGAGCGGGGATAAAGGTTTCGACCCCTCTTGCAATGGCAAGTGCTGCTCTGGGCAGCTGAAGCTGAACGTTTTCTTTTGCGCCCGGAGGAAGACTGCTCTTGCTAACCGCTTCTTTTACTGTGCTGAGACTGCCACCTCTAGCTAAATTAGACACGAAGTGATTGCTTCCGGCGGTGCGGGCGACAATGGAGGTAACCCCCCATTTGCCGCTGCCATTCTTCTGAACAAGTGCCCGGAAATCTACAGGCCGCCTTCCTAGCTCCATCAAAGGCAATCCCTGCTGAATCTGGTATCGAGTAGTCTTCATTTTGGGAGCGATGGACTGGTACAATTTAGCGAGAGTGGTGTAGCTTTGCTTGCGTGTACCTATGGAGGTAGTAGACAACAGACGGTAACCTCCGCCTTCTTCTTTAGAGATACGAAGTATGCCTTTGCCGAGACTGCCTCGTACAGGTTTCAAAAATACACTTGGGTAATGGCTGCACATCTTCTTCATTACGGCAAAGCCGTTCAACGCATGCGACTCAGGTAAATACCGCTGCAGGGAAGGGTCTTGCGCTAAAGCTTCAAATACCTCTGTCTTGTCAAGAAATTTTTCGTTGAAGAAATGCGTTCCATATCGTGATTTTACATCCGCCAAAAAATGCTGTACGCTAGGTTTATTCTCCACCTTTCGCGTCGTTAACCGATTGTTGATTACATCGGCAATGGGCAGACTCATTTTTCTCCAACCCTCGTTGTATACCCAGCCCTGAATGGAAGAACTGCGTGTTTCCAGCGCTTCCGGGGTAAAGAAATATACATAGGCGCCTTGTGTGTGGCAGGCATTTGTCAATTCCCGGCAGAACATGGTAATGGGTCCAAACAACCTGTCGAGATTATCTGGATGGTCACGACTGACGAGCACGCCGATCAACGGTCCAAGCCGCAAGGTGCGGCTTACAGAGCTGTAAGAAACGTTGAGGGTTTGTCGGTGTTTCCATCCGGTCCGCTGCGCCAGTCCTTCGCTTACACGCAGGATGTCGGATTTGGGAGCCGAGATAATGGTAACCTCCTGCCGGAAAGAGCCGAATGCCAGCTGGAGTGTTCCGTGAGACGGGATTTTGAGTCTTTTCATGGATTTTTCGCCAAGCATTATAGCGTTTTCCTGCAGGATGCCCGAGTTGACCGTATGGACCGGGATCTTGAATTGGGACATCGTGGATCTCCTTCCGGTAGGCAGCATGATGCCGGCAATTTGGTAGCTAAGGGTTACATATCATTCATCATATGGAGACAGATGACCCTTGGTGATTGACCTAACCGCTAAAAACCTTGCCCAGTCATTTCATAAGCTCGGCCCAAGAAGCGAAACAAGTATGGAATGAGCGAATATTGGAAACTGAAGCGACGTGGATTCAGGAAGCAGCTGCTAACAAAACTTAAGCGTATGTTTTCGGAGTGAGTTTTTAGAGCAGAGTAGATTCAGGAAGCAGCAGCTAACAAAACCTAAGCGTATGCTTTCGAAGTGAGTTTTGTACGAAGACGATCTGAGGAGTGTACGCTAACAAAACTTTTAGGAGGAATCATAATGAGCATTCACGACAAAGCACATGAATTGGCGAAAGCCATTAAAGAGAGCAGCGAGGTATCGGATATCAGAAATGCCATGAAGGTCGTAGAAACAGATCCTGAAGCGAAAGCGATGCTGGACAATTTCCGCCAAGGTCAGATGGAGCTGCAACAACGGATGATGAGCGGAGAAATGCCTCCACAAGAAGAAATGGAAAAGATGGAGAAGCTGTTCGAGGTGCTTAACTTGAATCTTGGCATTCGTCGTCTGTTCGATGCGGAACGCCGTCTGAGCGTTGTAATCGAGGATGTAAATAAAATTATCACCGAGAGTTTGTCTCAATTGTACGGCGAATAAATTTTAGCAATGAAAATCAAAAGAGGGTGTTCCCGAAGCCGGTGGCTCTGGAAACACCCTCTTTCTTATGGATGTGGCTATATGGCTAGCCTAAGTTCAAGCTCGACCCAATCTCAACCTCAACCTAATCTTGTTTACCTTCGACTGCGCAGAGAAGAATACCAGCTGCCAAACCTAAGCGGCGATCAAGCTTGCCTTTTCGATCCTCCGAGAAGTCAGCCATAATTTTGGTGACAAATGGATTGAAATTTTGCTTGAATGCAGGGATCGTAGTATCATCCATCTCGATATTATATTTCTGCGGAATAATAGCGATGAAGCGGCGCAGTAGAGCCATCGCGGTGCTGTCTTCCTTGATTTTTCCGATTTCCTGATCATGACGGTCAAGAATAATCCATTCATCCTTCAAAATAGATTTGAGACCCTTACGTCGAAAAGAACCAATATGCTCACCGGACTCTGTATCGTGTACATCATAAGTAGCACTAAAATCGACCACGTTGCGGGCTTTTATGCGCAGCAGCTCCTTCTGCATGGACTCATCCGTATAAAGTGCAATGTCTTCTTTAAGCTTGAACGCTTTCATTTGCGAATAGAGCACAAGCTGCTCAGAGCTATCAAAAATATGAAGTTTCGCACCCATGATCGAAAATACTTTTTTGCGAATTATGTATTCGGTATGATTATAAGCTGCATTCAATTCAAAAACGCCTCCCTAAATGAAATCATCATCTCATATATAAGCGTCTCTTGCTATATAAATGCTAACCTTTTATACATAATTTTGAAAAGGTATATATTTTTTAATGGACTTGTCTCATATTACGGGCCTCATGTTCATAGAGTAGAGATATAGATTCAATCGAATATCCTGTCTACGAAGGAGCTGTTATTAATGAGAAAAAGAAACAAGTTCAAACATGGTATCTATTTGTTGCTGGCGTTGGCCATGCTTTTGTATGCACTGCCGAAGCTTTCGCTTGCGAATGGACCGAGCTGGGTGTTTGGTTTTGGAGTCGTCTGGTCACTTTTTGCGTTTATGGTCATTGCGGCACATTTGCATTTTATTATCGGGGTTGATGAAGAAAAGTCCAAACGTTTGGAAGCTGTGCGAAAAGCAAAGCTGGAGCAATGGCAGACAAAGTGGAATGAAGAAACTAGAGTTTCGCAAAGATAATAGAGTTGACATCGGATACTAAAAAGCTAGATTAGCTTCAGGTCTCTCGAATAAGCGCGGCAGTCGTGCAAAGAGAGGCAAAAATGACTTAGAATGTTGCGGAAAGCGCAGAAGTAGTGCAAAGAGAGGCAAAAATGCCTCAGAATGCTGCGGAAAGCGCGGCAATGGTGCGAAGAGAGGCATAAGTGCCTTAGAATGCTGCGGAAAACACCAAAGTAGCCAAAAGAAAGGTATAAATACCTTAGAATGCCGCGCAAAACACCAAAGTAGCCAAAAGAAAGGTATAAATACCGTAGAATGCCGCGCAAAACACCAAAGTAGCCAAAAGAGAGGTATAAATACCGTAGAAAGCCGCGCAAAACGCGCAAGTAGCCAAAAGAAAGGTATAAATACCGTAGAATGCCGCACAAAACACCAAAGTAGCCAAAAGAAAGGTATAAATACCGTAGAATGTCGCACAAAACGCGCAAGTAGCCAAAAGAAAGGTATAAATACCGTAGAATGCCGCGCAAAACGCACAACTAGCCAAAAGAGAGGCAAAAATGCCTTAGAATGCTGCGGAAAGCGTAGGAGTGGCGCGAAGAGAGGCAAAAATGCCTCAGAATGCCGCGAAAAGCGCAGAAGTAGCGAAAAGAGAGGCATAAGTGCCTCAGAATGTTGCGGAAAGCGCGGCAATGGTGCGAAGAGAGGCAAAAATACCGTAGAATGCCGCGCCAAAAGACACACTCATACGAAAAAGCCCACTAGCCTAAGCCAGTGGGCTTTAATATGCCCCTGCATTGCTAGCAGGGGGCTAAATGTTATTTTCAACCCGTAAAAGGATTGATCTCATTCGTGAGATCTCTTCCAGCCTTCTTTTCTTCTGCAGATATCCGTTTACCGAGAGCCGCGTAATACCACACTGCAGGAACGAGAACCGCGAGTATAACAAGAAATTGCATAAGCTCAGCTCCTTTCACGTCGATAGTATAAACTTTTTTCCTGATCGTAGAAAGGATGGATATGATCCTACCATCCTCCCATCCGACCATCATCCCACCCACTTGTTGCAAAAACAATCCGACTACTTTTTACTGACCGAGCCTTCTACTTCAAATACATAACTGGCGCTTCCCTGAGGCCATCTTGCATGGATGATATACAGATGTCTGCCTCTACCTGCTGCGAGTTGAAAACTATTTTTGTCCACGGAAAGGGCTTCGTCCGGTCGTTCCTCACGGGGAAATGAAGCCATAACCTCTATCTCTTTGGGTGCATATGAGAACTCGAGTTCTACCCGATCACCGCTGATGGCTTTAGGATGTACCTTTTGTTTGGAAACCAATTCATCGTAAGAAGCCATATCCACACATACGCCTTTGCCATTGTCGTTTCAGCAATAAGAGCCTTGAATAGCCTCGAACCGCTCACCGCCAACAGTAACTTGAACGCTTGGGGGCTGTGGGTTAGCAGTGTCTTCTGATGAAATCTTATCTTTAAAAGTTGATTGAAACAAGTCCAATAGATCTTTTTTGCTGGTATCTGACAGACGATAGTGGCCCATTTGTCCGGATTTAATGAGTAACCCACTGTTACTTCCGCCGATCCAAAAAGAGAACTCATAACTTATGCCATCCTTCATGTTCACAGTGGTGCTGTAATCGCTGGAAGCAATATCTAGTTGTCCTCTATCATATTCAGCAGTAGTTATGGCTTGAACAAAACGTTCAAACGAGGATGGATCCGAAATAGTGGCCATGGGCTGTTTTTTTTCAATTAAGTTAATAGACACTATATTATTTGCATCCAACTCAATCTGGCCTGCTTGTTTTACTTCGTTTCCCGTATTTCCACAGCCGACCAGTCCTATAAAAAGCAAAGTAATAGTAAGTAGTAATAAAGCGGTCTTGTTCATATCTTCAATGCTCCTTTACACATTCTTTAATTCTCAGACTATAAAAAAGAGGAAAAGGTTGCTAAATAAAGGCAGCGAATGTTTAAGGTCAGCTTAAAACGCATCAGAGATATTCAGTTTCAAAAAATTCGATTTTAAGGTGGTTTTCAAACTCACTATGTGGCAATACCTACCTTAATCGTAGATTGTGTAAGGAGAGTGAAATTCGAATTCGAAGCTTATGAATCGGTTGTACTGAGCCATTCTATCCGTGTATAATAGGTACAGTATAGTACAGATCGGAGCATGGGGGTGTAACAGTTGGAAGGTCAAGGCGATGCGATTACTAAACACGAGCAACTGCTGCAGCATATTGAAGGTCTTAAGGTAGGCACCAAAATATCTGTTCGCAAGCTCGCCAAAGAAATGTTAGTCAGCGAAGGGACTGCTTACCGTGCAGTGAAGGAAGCTGAGAATCTCGGGATAGTCATCACGAAGGAACGGATTGGTACAGTTCGTGTAGAAAAGAAACCTCGGAACATTTCAGAACAGCTGACGTTTGGCGATGTAGTTGATATTGTTGAAGGGCATGTGCTCGGCGGAGCAAGTGGACTAAATAAACATCTGCATAAATACGTGATCGGGGCGATGAAGGTCGATGCGATGATCCGTTATATAGACGCTGACAGTCTGTTGATTGTAGGTAACCGTGATGATGTTCACTCTCTAGCGCTGGAGCAGGGTGCGGGGGTTCTGGTGACAGGGGGCTTTGGGACGAGCCGTGAAGTGAAGGCCTTGGCAGACGAGCTGGATCTTCCCATTATTTCTTCGAGACATGACACGTTTACCGTCGCTTCAATGATTAACCGTGCTATTTTTGATAGATTGATTAAGAAAAAAATTATGCTGGTAGAGGATATTATCGACAGCAAACCGCGCCTGAATACGTTAAAAATCTCTAGTACCGTCGGCGAGCTACGACAGGTTTCTGAGGAAACTGGAGAGCAGCGCTTTCCCGTTACGGATGAATGGAACCGAGTCATCGGCATTATCGGTCGCCGCGATGTAGAGGAATTGACGGAAGGCCAGATCATTGAAAAAGCGATGATCCGCAGTCCGGTTACGGCTGCACTGCAAACCTCACTAGCCTCCGCGGCCCAGATCATGATGTGGGAAGGCGTGGATTTTCTGCCCATAGTGGACCGTAACCGTAAACTGGTAGGCTCCCTAACCCGTAAAGAAGTGCTGCAAAGCTTACGCGATGTCCGGAATCAACCTCAGCTGGGAGAGACTTTTGATCATCTCATTTGGAATGGTTTTGCGGATGAGCGGGACGAAGAGGGACGATTGTTCTTCCATGGCTTTATTACGCCGCAGATGGCCACGGATCTTGGGACGATTTCTGAAGGGATATTGTCTACGCTTATGACGCTCTCGGCATTTAAAGCAGCTAAGGACATCACAGGAAATGATTATGTACTAGATAATATGTCCACTTATTTTATCCGACCGGTACAGATCGAGCATGCGATCATTGTAATGCCGAGACTGCTCGAAATCAGCCGCCGTACCTGTAAGCTTGAAATTGAGATCAGCCACTCGGATACTCTGGTAGCCAAAGCTGTTCTGATGCTGCAATCCATTGATCATGGCTAAAAAATGGTTTGCTAGCTGGATAGCATACGGTAAATAGGATCGTATACATGCTAAATAGACTGCCCTCATCATTGAAAGAGAGGGGAGTCTATTTTATTCTTTCTATTCCGTCAGAACAGCAGCTAAGCTTTCGACTAGTGTTGTTCCTGGCTGCGGCTGCGACTACGGCTGTAAAAACTATAGCTGCGTAGCCCCGAGAAGATGTTGAACGCACCAATCAGCAGAAAGGCAGCTTCAACAATGATATTAACGGTAGAGCCGCGAAACAAAAACATGGATATCAAGGACAGCGTTACGAGCATAGCACCGAGCATCACATTCATGACGGAGCGTTTCAGCCCTTTATCTTGGGGATTTAAGGCACGGCGGGAGGATATGCTGAACACAGCGGCACCGATTACAAAGATCACCAGCAGGATAAACAATAAATACTTGATAAATAAAACCATGGACAGCCAGCTCCTTTATCGTGTCTTGCAGTAGCCAAGAAGTAATTTCCACGTCTGTCCATTATTGTATCACACGATGGCTGTCAGCTGCGCTTAAAAGGACTGATTTCTACCCAGATTTGCAGGACGCCTTCCATGACGAGCATGGTTCGGATTTTGACAGAGTATTCCTTGTCACGCACAATGTATAGCTTACCATCCAACAGCAGTCTAACCAGTTTGCTGTCTGTATCAATATCGAACATGCTGCGGCCGCGCATCGGTTCCAGATCTGAACCCATTTGGCTTATGATTAATTTTACAGTTACGGGGTCAAGTGGGGTATCTTCTTTGGATTTGCTTTCCTCCGATCGAATTTTGATTTCTCTGATCACGGTTGAGGTATTATTGTATTTTTTGAGTGTCTGAATATCTTTTTGATATTGCTCGATCTGTACACGCAGATCTTGATTATGCAGCCATAATACGTTATATCCTACATGGTAAATAGCATTGTATATGACAGCTCCTACGACGATCCCTAGCATGAATATAGCGGAGATCTGGGTGAATCTGCGAAAACGACTGAATGGTGGAACTCTCACTGGCGTTACCCCCTGCCGCACACCCATTTTACTAGCTCACTGCCCATATGGGCTCCTAGAAAAGCGAAGGCAAGATACATGATTTGTTTGATGGCGGGGGAGAGGTTGCCTCCAATCATGTTGCTTTCAATGACCCGTAAGGGGTCCATAGTACCTCCTACAGCGGCTGCTAGTGCCCATATTTTAATCCGATCTGCCACATCCAGCATCGTTTGCGTCGGCGGTTGCAGGGATACAACGGCGCCGATTCCGCCGAGCATAGCTCCGCCAAGCACGATGCCGAAGGCGATAAAGAAGTCGAGGATAGCTTTGCTCATAAAAATGCTCATACAGGCCCCTTCCCGGACGAGGCATTTACAAGCTTTGCCTGTCCTTATGCTCTTAATCCATTCTATGGGCGGGTCCCCCTTTAATATGATAAAATAGTTTCATCTTATGTTTGATTTTTGCAGTAGAGAGGAAGTGGGGTTATGAGCCCTTTCGTGCATTTGCATGTGCACAGCGAATACAGTTTACTGGACGGGGCGGCGCGCATTACCGATCTCGTGCGCCGGGCCAGCGAATACGGCATGAAGTCGCTGGCGCTTACGGATCATGGAGTGATGTACGGGGCCATCCCCTTTTATAAAGCGTGTAAAGAGAATGGAATCAAGCCGATTATTGGCTGTGAAGCTTATTTAACCGCGGGTTCACGCCGTGAGCGGGGCAGTCGAAAAGATCAACCGATCTACCACTTGATTCTGCTCGTCAAGAATGAAACCGGCTACAAGAACCTGATGAAGCTGATCTCTATCGGCCATCTGGAAGGCCATCATTATAAACCCCGGATCGATATGGAAGTGCTGGCAGCTCATTCAGAGGGGATTATTTGTCTTAGTGCTTGTCTTGGCGGAGAAGTGCCGCAGCATCTGCTGCATGGACGTGATGAGGAGGCGCGCAAGGCTGCGCTGCGATATAAGGCGATTTTTGGCGAAGATTTCTATCTGGAGCTGCAAGACCACGGGATCTCCGAGCAAAAGAGAGTCAATCCCAAGCTGATCGCCCTTGCCGAGGACTGTGAAATTCCACTTGTGGTGACGAATGATGTCCATTATTTAGCGAAGGAAGATGCTGAGGTTCAGGATGTGCTGATCTGCATCGGAACAGGCAAAACGGTGGATGATGAGGAACGTCTCAAGATCGGAACAGATCAGCTGTTTCTAAAAAGCAACGAGCAAATGGCGGCCTTGTTTCCGCATGTGCCGCAGGCTATCGCCAATACCTTATTCATCGCAGAAAAATGTAACTTGGAGCTGACCTTCGGCAATCATATTCTGCCTGCCTATTCTCCGCTCCCTGAAGGCATGGATTCCGCTGCTTATTTGCGTGAGCTGTGCTGGAAGGGGATGGAGGAACGATATATAGATACACCGCAATGGACTACACCTGAGCAAAGAGAGACGGCTGAGAAGCGTCTCACCTATGAGCTGGGCGTTATCGAGAGTATGGGCTTCAGCGATTATTTTCTAATTGTGTGGGATTTTATTGCTTATTGTCATCGTCAGGGAATTGCTACGGGACCCGGACGGGGATCCTCCGCGGGTAGTCTCACCGCATACTCTTTGCGAATAACTGACGTGGACCCATTGAAATATAACTTGCTCTTTGAACGTTTTCTAAATCCAGAACGGATCACCATGCCGGATATTGATATCGATTTTAGTGATGAACGGCGTGATGAGGTTATTGGTTATGTAGTGGAGAAATACGGCAAAGAACATGTGGCACAAATTATTACTTTCGGAACTATGGCTGCACGGGCTGCCGTTCGTGATGTAGGCAGGGTGCTGAACTTGCCTTATAACGAGGTAGACAAAGCTGCCAAGCTTATACCTGGTCAACTAGGGATCAGCCTTGCCAGAGCGCTGGAGAGTACACCAGATCTTAAAGCACTGTATGATAGCAATCCAAAGATAAAAGGGCTGCTGGATATGGCTATGAAGGTGGAGGGCATGCCCCGCCATGCTTCGACACATGCAGCGGGGGTTGTTATCTCGAAGGGTCCGTTGACCGATGCAGTCCCACTTCAGGAAGGTAACGAAAGTACGGCGTTAACCCAATACTCTATGGAGCATTTGGAGAGCGTCGGGCTGTTGAAAATGGATTTTCTGGGTTTGCGCACGTTGTCGATTATCGAACGCTGCATGAATTCGATTAAAGAAATGAGCGGAAGTGTTCCGGATTTCCGTGTTATCCCAGATCATGATCCAGCTACGTATGAAATGCTTGGGGCTGGTGAGACAACAGGGGTCTTCCAGCTGGAGTCGGCGGGCGTTAGACGAGTACTTAAAGATCTGAAGCCTAACGGCTTTGAAGATATTGTATCGGTTCTAGCGCTGTATCGTCCCGGTCCGATGGAATTTATCCCGAAATATATAGCAGGCAAACACGGTGAGATTGAAGTAGAGTATCCACATTCTGATTTGAAGGCTATTTTAGCGGACACCTATGGGATCATTGTGTATCAGGAACAGATCATGCAGATTGCTTCTCTGATGGCGGGCTTCTCGTTAGGAGAAGCGGATCTGCTCCGTCGAGCGGTCTCAAAGAAAAAACGTGAGACGCTGGATAAGGAACGGAGCCATTTTGTTCAAGGCAGCTTACAGCAGGGGTATAATGAAACGGATGCAAATGCTGTTTATGACATGATCGTGCGCTTTGCTGATTACGGCTTCCCGCGTGCTCATGCCGCGGCTTATGGAGTACTGGCTTTCCAGACAGCCTATCTCAAGGCACATTATCCGGTGCAGTTTATGGCGTCTATGTTGACCGCTGTAATGGGCACTCACCGCAAGGTAGCGGAGTATGTGCTGGACTGCCGCCGCACAGGCATCGGCGTGTTGCCGCCGGATGTGAACGAGAGCGGCGTATTGTTTACTCCGGTTCCAGGCGAAGGAACCGGAACCGGGCATATCCGCTTTGGACTCGCAGCCATTAAGAACGTCGGCACGCTGGCAGTGGAGAACATTATGGCGGTCCGCAAGGAGCGGCCGTTCGACAGTCTGCTAGATTTCTGTCGACGTGTGGACCTGCGGGTCTGCAATAAGCGGGTAGTGGAATCTTTGCTGCAGGCGGGAGCTTTTGACTGTCTGCCGGGTCATCGCGCCCAGCTGCTGGCTATGCTGGACGAGACGGTTGACGCTGCGCTGAAATGGCGCAAGGAGCGGGATGAACTGCAAATCCAGCTGTTCGACGATTTGGTGGAGACACCGAACTGGGAAATCCGCTATCCGGATATCCCTAAGTTCACCATTGGCCAGCAGCTGGAGATGGAACGTGAGCTGCTGGGGTTATATCTTTCGGGCCATCCGCTTGATGATAGCGCGGAACTGCTTGAGGAGCCCGGCATGCAGCGGCTGATGGATCTTGGTGAAGCCGCGGATGAGAGCCAGACGGTTACGGCCGGAATGGTAGTATCCGTTAAGGAAATTACGACGAAGCAAGGAAAATCGATGGCCTTCGTCGAATGGGAAGATCAGATCGAGCGCTGCGAGGTCGTACTCTTCCCTGAGGTGTGGAAGCGAAGCCGCAGCTTGATTGCCAAGGGCGCGCTGCTGGCCTTGCGCGCTAAGGTTCAGCAGGAAGACGAAGGCTTCAAGCTGCTGGCCGAGGAAGTGGCGCTGCTGTCTGCGGAGGCTCTCCGCGGGCTGTTGCAGCGCCGCAGTGCCGCCGCGTCCCGCTCGTACAGCGCGGGACGCTCGGCCTCGGCAGGAGCGCCGCCACGCGGCGCAGCTCCTGCTTCCCGGACCAGCGGTGCCGCCACTGGTCCGGCTGCCAGGCCAGCAGGCGGCACAACGCCGCCTGCAACACCTGCACAGGCCGCGCCAGCAACAGCGGCGACCTCAGGCCAGCGTGTCTTTATCAAGATCACGCCGGCCTCAGAGAATGCAGCGTTGCTGTCGCGCCTGAAAGAGCTGCTGCAGAATCATCCCGGTCCAGCTGCGACGCTTCTGTTCTATGAACAGGATCAGAAGCTCCTAGCTCTTAGCGATAATTATCGAATTAAGCCGTCCGAGGAACTTTTCGCGGCGATCGAGGTTATGCTGGGTGCAGGTACGGTAAGAATAAAATAAGAACAATTCTCCCCTTTTCCGCATACATTAGGAAACCACAGGGCACATCCCTGTACGGAAAGGGGAGTCGCAGCATGTCCTATCAAATGGCAGTAGATCTGTTGGAACGCAGAGGTGTATCACTTTCCTCCATTGCTGAAATCGTATATATTTTACAATCGGTTTATTATCCTGGTTTAACCAAGGATGAATGTCTGTCCAGCGTCAAGTCTGTTTTGGGCAAAAGAGAAGTGCAGTATACTTTAATGACAGGTGTTGCTCTTGATGAATTAGCCGAGAAAAAACTGCTTCCACAGCCGCTGCAGGCGGTAATGGAGGCTGATGAATCCCTCTACGGAGCGGACGAGACTCTGGCACTTGGTATTACAGGGGTATATGGGATGATCGGACTGACAGGTTTTGGGTATTTGGACAAAATAAAGCTTGGAATCATTGGTGAACTGAACGATGATAAAGGTAGGATTCATGTATTCTTGGATGACCTTGTTGCCGGCATTGCTGCCGCCGCTTCCGCCAGAATTGCTCATCGGCATGAAGGGGCAAAAGTATATCCTTTAGGCACGGACAAGGAATAATTGAGCCCCTTTATTTCGTTTGAACAAGTTCCTCAGTCTTGCTTCCTATGCCCTACTCCTGTTGCGGGAAAAAAGAAAACTGTGTTATCATAATTCCATTATACGGGATACGGCTGGGAATTAAGATTGGGGAGGCCTTGCAGGGCATGTGGACGGTAATATATATCGCGCCGACCGCCAGAGTGGCGGATATGATTAAGAGTAAGCTGACAGAAGAAGGTTTTTTGGTAGAATGCCGTCCAATCAATATGTCCAAGCAGCAGTTTGAGATATTGGTTCCTTCAGGTGAGCTGGAGGAAGTACAGGAAGTCCTTAATCTTATTCTGCATCCCTGAGTTTCTTACAAGACAAAAGTCATGACAGCGGCAAGCTGCATAACGCAAATAAACGGCTGAAGAGGTGCGGGTGTGTTCAAAGATTTATTTCAGAAGAAACGGAAGTACGCGACTATTCCTTCAGAACGTCTGGAGCGGAGCGGCGGGCCTGCGGAAGGCGAACGCCCCAAACGTGAAATCCCTGAAGGATTAATGAGCAAATGTAATAAATGCGGAACGATCCAGTATAGTAAGGAATTAGAGAAGAACCTAAAGGTATGTCCTAATTGTGGTCACCACTTGCGCCTAAATGCTGTGGAGCGCATTGCAATGACATTAGACCCTGAGGGCTTTATTGAGTTTGACAGTGAAATGTATTCTATCGACCCGCTGAAATTTCCGGGTTACGCTTCCAAAGTGGAGCAACAGCAGCTGAAATCTGGACAAACTGAAGCCGTAATTACGGGTCAGGGTTCCATTGGTGGCCATCCAGTCATCGTAGCTGTGATGAATTTTGAATTTTTCTCAGGCAGCATGGGCTCTGTAGTAGGGGAGAAGATCACCCGTGCGATAGAAGAGGCCACAGAGCAACAGCTTCCACTCCTTATTTTCTCTACTTCAGGTGGAGCGAGAATGCAGGAGAGTATTCTTAGTCTAATGCAAATGGCGAAGACCAGCGCTGCGCTGGCTCGTTTTAACGAGGTTGGAGGTCTTTACATCTCGATAATTACGGATCCTACTACCGGTGGAGTATCTGCGAGTTTTGCCAGCCTTGGTGATATAATTATTGCAGAGCCTGGAGCGGTATTTGGTTTCGCAGGACGTATAGTCATTGAGCAGACCATTCGCCAGAAGCTTCCGGATGATTTCCAGACCGCTGAATTTAATCTTCAGCATGGGTTGCTTGATATGGTCGTGCACCGCAAAGAAATGCGCGCTACATTGACTAAAATTTTGGAGCTGCATGACGTGAAAGGGGGATTTTAGGTTGGCAGGAGAGTTGCCTTTTGAAATGCCTCTGGTAGAAATGCGCAAGAAGATTGCTGAACTGAAGCAGTTTGGCGAAGAGAAGGGTATTGATTTTACGGACGAGGTAGCTAGGCTGGAAGAACGATACCGTGTGCTGGAGGAAGAGATATATTCTAATATTTCTCCTTCGCAAAAAATGCATTTGGCTAGACATCAAGGACGTCCGACTTCCCTTGATCTTATGGGGCAGATCTTCACTGATTTTATTGAACTCCACGGTGATCGGATGTTTGGGGATGATCTTGCTATTGTAGGCGGCATCGGTAAACTAAATGGGTTGCCGGTTACAGTTATTGGCCAGCAGCGCGGTAAAGACACCAAAGAGAATATTTTACGATTCTTCGGCAGTGCACACCCTGAGGGCTTCCGTAAAGCGCTGCGTCTGATGCAGCAAGCGGACAAGTTCAAACGTCCCATTATTACCTTCGTGGATACGAAAGGTGCATACCCAGGCAACACAGCCGAGGAAAGAGGTCAATCCGAAGCGATTGCCCGCAATTTACGCGAGATGTCTCAGTTTGGTGTCCCTGTAATCTGTGTGGTCATCGGTGAAGGCGGAAGCGGTGGCGCCCTCGCATTGGCGGTTGGAAATAGAGTGCTCATGCTGGAACATGCCATTTATTCGGCGATATCTCCTAACGGAGCGGCCTCTATTCTGTGGAAGGATGCTTCGAAGGCTGATCAAGCGGCAGAAGCCATGAAGATAACGGCTGCTGATCTGCTTGAGATGGAAGTTATAGAAGAGATCGTACCAGAGCCTAAAGGCGGCGCTCATCGGGATTACGAAGCAACGGCAGCGGCGATTAAGGATGCATTATGGCGGCATCTGCAGGAGCTAACCCAGATGAACTCAGTGGAATTGAAGGATGATCGATACCGTAAATTCCGTAAAATTGGTGAGTTTGCAGAGGCTCAGCAGGAACAAATTTTTATTGAAGAAGAAGTGAAGTCAGAAGTGTAAAAGTGCAAAATCATTTGCACTTTAAGACATATAGCTATACTTAGTGGGTCTTTTGGATATAGTGTAAAATATACAATTTATTGGAATTAAAATAATCTCGATCCACTAACGGGATTATTTTAATTTTTTTTATGTTTACAGAAAATTCGACTTAAAGTTACACCCAAAAGTGCCTACAACATTGATTTTGTGTCTGGTTTGCAGTAATATTCATAAGGGCGTACTTAAAGGCACATGTGACAAAGTTCCTATTTTATTAGTTAGCCTTGTAGTAGATTTTGTAGTTGGAAAAAGTGAGACAGAGAGAACGAAAAAACGGAGGAAAACCTAATGCGGAAAAGTAAAATTGTATGTACGATCGGACCTGCGAGTGAATCGTTGGAGAATATCAAAAAATTGATTTTGGCTGGTATGAATGTGGCCCGTCTGAATTTCTCCCACGGCGATTTCGAAGAGCACGGTGCTCGGATCAATACGATCCGTCAAGCATCTAAGGAACTGAACAAAACAGTTGCTATCCTGCTCGATACTAAAGGACCGGAGATTCGCACAGGCAAGCTGGAAGTAGAACCGATTGAACTTGTTCAGGACGAGTACCTGACACTGACTACGGAAGAGATCCTTGGTAATCAAGATCGTATTTCCATCACGTACAGCGAACTTCCTAACGATGTTCAAGTAGGATCCACAATCCTTATTGATGACGGTCTGATTGGTTTGACAGTTGTCGACATTCAAGGTACAGAAATCAAGACCCGTATTGTAAACGGTGGTACGATTAAGAGCAAGAAAGGCGTTAACGTACCAGGAGTAAACATCTCCTTGCCGGGTATTACGGAAAAAGACACCAACGATATTCTTTTTGGTATCGAACAGGACATCGATTTTATCGCCGCTTCCTTCGTTCGCAAAGCTAGCGACGTTCAGGAAATTCGTGAGCTGCTTGAGAAAAACAACGCTTCTCACATCCAAATCATTTCCAAAATCGAAAACCAACAAGGTGTTGACAACCTTGATGAAATTTTAGAAGCTTCTGACGGCCTGATGGTTGCTCGTGGTGACCTTGGTGTTGAAATCCCAGCTGAAGATGTACCTTTGGCTCAAAAATTGATGATTCAAAAATGTAACGTTGCTGGTAAACCAGTAATCACAGCTACACAAATGTTGGATTCCATGCAACGCAACCCACGTCCTACTCGCGCTGAAGCAAGTGACGTAGCAAACGCTATTTTAGATGGTACAGATGCAATCATGCTTTCCGGAGAAACTGCTGCTGGTAAATATCCAGTAGAATCCGTACTTACAATGTCCCGCATTGCTGAGAAAGCGGAATCCGCTCTGAACCACCATGAAATCTTCATGAAACAACAAACTGCACAAGAAACTACAGTTACAGAAGCAATCAGCCAATCCGTTGCAATTTCTGCTTTGGATCTGAACGCTAAGGCTATCATTTCTTCGACTGTAACAGGTCATACTGCACGCGTTGTTTCCAAATACCGTCCTAAAGCACCAATCATTGCCGTTACAACACAAGAAAGAACTATGCGTCAATTGTCCCTCGTTTGGGGCGTAACGCCAGTGTTCGGACAAGTTGCATCTTCCACAGATGAGCTGCTGGAAACAGCAATCAAAGGTGGTAAGGATTCCGGTCTGGTTCAAACTGGTGACCTAGTTGTGATTACTGCAGGAATTCCACTTGGACGTTCTGGTTCCACTAACTTGGTAAAAGTAAGCACAATCGAGTAGTTCTCGATTGGCTTCACCTGTTTAACAGGTTCCATAAAGCTTAATTAAAGGGTTGTCTCAACTGTAGTGAAAATCTACAAGCGAGGCAGCCCTTTTTTTCGTGTTTATCAACATATTCGATTGAAGATTATGTTAAATCCATTTATGCTGTTAGTAACAAATCTTGAATGATAGGTTCGAGTATTTTTATTTGGGGTATGTTCGTTTGACAGTAAAAGAATCCCCACGATGGTTTGGACAAGAAGGAACGGCGATAGTAGCGTTATTTTGCACCATGATTCCTCCCATATTGAGAGTGAGCCTCGGACTTTTGCCATTAATTCGACAGCAATAGAAGCAAGTAGGGGAGACACGCGCCAGCTTTGCGATCGAGCCGTCTACCTCGGGAGCCTCCATAATCCATTCACCAGAGGTTTGTGGTCCGGTATATCGCTGTAATGTTCGAAAAATCCAATTTCGGCTCAAATTGCGGAGCGTAATCGTCCATTTGTTGCGGCCTACCTTCGTGATGTTCGCTTTTATATGGTCTCCAGGGCTCACTGGAAGGGGAATTACCGTTTCGACATCAGGTAGGATTTCCCACCAAGCGTAATACCGGGCACGGCCATTTACGAATTCATGGCCTGTACCCGTTTGGATCAGGCTGCTGTTCTTGAAACCGTCAATACCAATCCAAGCAGAGGAATAGGAAGGTTTAGAGGTTGGTTTTACATATGGAACGATCCATTCACCGGCAATGCGGTTAAAAGCCCCCTTTTTTCCAGTGATCGTATATCCGCTCCAGTTTGTTGAAGACCAGCCGAAGCCGGAGCTTTGAAATTTGTTCGAATTAGATTTGTCTTTTAGACATGGATGATTGACCCGATTAGAATTTTGCTTATCATTCAACTTGTCCACCGCCTTTATAGTACTGCTATATTAAATGCGGTGATTACATAGGAAGTACGGGTGTTCTGCTAAAATATAAGAGAGTGCAATGCTTGATTAAGAAGCTGGAGAGGATTTGTAGCTTAAAATGGAAAAATTATCGAAGCTGCGTGGCTTTTATCTGTTTTTAGGATTGGCCGGCGGTTCATTTGGCTCATATCTAACGCTGCTGTTTGTCCACAATGGACTTGATAGCGGGCAGATAGGTATACTAATGGCAACAGGCACGCTAATTGCGATCACGATTCAGCCAATATGGGGAATTGTCTCGGATCGGTATAATCAGACGCGTTTGGTACTAATCCTAAGTGTGGCGATACCGGCTTTATTAGCCGTCTTTTACCGTTCGGAATATTTTATAGTGTTACTGCTGGTGTATACCCTCTCTACAATCTTTTCCTCGACACAGGCGCCTATAGCCGATTCTTACGCGATTTCAGCGGCGAAGAGGGCTGGGGCTACTTATGGCAGTATAAGGCTTATGATGAGCATTGGAGCGGCTGTGGGAGCCTATTTAGGCGGATTGTACGTATCTTCCTTCTCTGTATCCACGATATGGCTGCCCTTTCTTATGTTTAATCTGATTGCGGTTCTTATTGCATTGACGCTGCCGAAGCAGGCAGAAGAGAATCATATGATGCGGCAATCGTTTTCTCAGGGGGTTAAAAAGCTGCTGGGGAATCGGGTGTTCCTAGCGTTTTTGGGTGGCAGTTTTCTTGTGAACCAGACGATGACTGCTTTTGGAACCTACTTCGTCATTGCGTTTCAGTCGGTTGGAGGTTCAACTCGTTATGCAGGAATTGCGCTTTTCCTCGCATCTGTAACGAACGTGCCCTCCATGCTGTTTGCTTCCAAGGTAATCAAAAAGCTGGGGCGCGAGCGGACGCTGCTCCTTGGCGCACTTATTTATGTCTTGCGGTGGGGTATTCAGGTGGCTTTCCCTTATCCATCCGTAATGATTGGAGTGCAGGTACTGCATGGTCTGTCATTCGGGTTCTTTTATATTGCTGCCGTTGAATATGTATCTCAGATCACCTCTAACGAGATGCAGGCGACTGGGCAAAGTGTTTTTAATATGGTGTTCTCGGGTTTTGCCGGTGTTGTTGGCAATTTATTAAATGGATTCTTGCTCAATCAAGGCGGCGTAGAAGTGATGAACCTGTCTTGTATGTTGAGTTCAATTGCAGGAGCGATGCTGCTATTTTATGTCGCCAGAAGCTCCCGAAGCAAACTATCGACGACAAAGCTATCTTCAGACGGGGCCCGGGCCTAAAGCTCTCCCTGCTGCCTATGCCGAAAGGAGTATTTATAAATGGAATTACAGCAAGACGGCTTGCGAAGCCGGTGGTATGAGTCTACCCTGCGTGTTCGATACCAGGAAAGTGATCAGATGGGCGTAGTGTATCATGCGAATTATTTGAACTGGTTTGAGTCTGGCCGTACGGAGTTGTTACGTCAGCTTGGCTTTACTTATCGTGAGCTTGAGAATCAGGGAGTGCTGCTGCCTGTTACCTCAGCCGATTTGCAATTTAAAAGTCCGGCGCGATATGATGATCTTATCTCCGTGTATGCGCGAATGACTACCTTTTCGGCGTTAAGAGTCGCATTTGAGTATCAGGTGCGGAGGCTCTCGGAAGCAGAAGGTAGGAATTTAGAGGGTTCAGCGGCTACTTTGGGACAATTGCGGTCGATGGACCTCCCCGGGGAACTGCTGGTTACCGGCTCGACAAATCATGTTTGGGTGAATCGAGAATGGAAGCCTGCCAGGCTGGATAGAGCCCTTCCGGAGCTGTTTCACGCGATTAAAGGAGCGCTGCGGGAAGAAAGGGGTTCTGTATGATTAGAAGCAAATGGTTGTGGGCTGCATTATTTATCATTCCTGCCGTGGAATTATTCGGCTTTATCTTTGTAGCAGATCAACTTGGAGCATTCAAAACGCTGCTGCTTATGTTGACGACCTCGGTTATCGGACTATTGATGATGCGTTTCGAAGGGAATAAAGTGCTGCAAGACAGCAGAACACATATGCAGGAGGGACGCGTTCCTGGCCGGACGATGCTGGATGGCCTATGCATTTTTTTCGGTGGCTTACTGCTGATCTTACCTGGCTTCATAACGGATATTGTAGGTTTCTCCTTGGTGTTTCCGTTGACTCGGCCTTTGTATCGTATATTTTTGCTGAAGTGGATTGAGAAAAAGATGAAAAACGGCACCTTCACCTTTTACCGCCGCTAGTCATAATCAAAACAAAAACAGAGCGGGCCCCTGTCATTGATAGGAGCCCGCTCTGTTTTGCTATTCCAAGAATTGTAGGGTATTGTTTATTATCTTAGTCTTCCGCTGACAATATAGCTGTGTAATGCGTGAAATACACCTGCTCGGTTAAAGGCTACAAGAATAACTAGAATAACGGGACCGATGATCAGCCCAAGCATACCGAACAGCTGCAAACCTGCAAACATACCGACCAGCATAGCAAGGGGATCAAGCCCAATGCTGCTGGCGAGCACTTTCGGCTCAAGCACTTGGCGGGTTACAAGGATAACGGCATATAGGATAGTAAGTCCGATCCCCAGTGCCAGATTGTCTGTCATGTAAGAGTATAACGCCCACGGAATCATTACGATTCCAACCCCTAAATAAGGCAACAGATCCACAAAACCAATCATTAAGCCAATAGCGAAAGCAGATTTTACACCCAAGAGCAGCAACCCGATCACTACAATGACCGCTGTAATGGAGATCAGGATTAGCTGAGCCCGGAGATAGCCGAAGAGAGCTTTTCGCAGATCCCGCCAGATACCCGATACCGGCTTTAAGAATGGGGCTGGCAGCCAGCCTGTGAGTTTGGCATTATGTCTTTCCCAGCTAGTACTAATAAAAAAGGCAGCGAGAACGACCACGATAAGAATTGTACCCATACTGGGTAGAGCGGAGATCAGCTTTAAGATCACATTAAAAAATCCGGTCACCACTTGCGTAACTGCGTAACCAACGGTTTCCGTTGTTCTGCTGATATTGCTGTCAATGGTGGCGTGATAGTCAGGATTGTCGCGGTAGAACTGATTTATCTGGTTAATGATATTCTGTATGCTTGCATTCTGGCTCAAGGACAGCAGAAGCTCTCTCCATTGGTCCGTATGAAGATTAAAGGTCTGCAGCAGCACGATCAATTCTTTCACTAGCCTTGTAATCATCGCGGTCAGTACTAGTGCGGTTCCGCCTATGTAAAATAGCAGCGAGAGCGACACCGCCAGCCACGCTGGGAGCTTAAGGCCTTTAAGAATCAACACTAGTGGATGCATGATATAAGCGAGCAACCAAGCGAGCAGGAGGGGGTATAACAGCGGAAGCAATAAATAGATTGCCAGCAGGAGGATAGAGGTAGCCAGAACGACCCACAGGCCGCGCAGCAGTCTTTTTAATGCTAATCGGTCCATACGAAGATCTACACCTCCTTCATTCCTGCGGATGCAGGGGAATAAAAGCTCGTCTTCATATATATTCATAGAACCTATTTAAAGACTAGGAAACGGGATAAATATTGGGCTGAACCGGATGCTATAAACTAAAATCTCAACTGTGAATCAAGGGTTTAGAAGTTTTTTTCTATCTCTGTGATAAAATCATTTGATGCGCAGCAAAGCTTCCACATTGTTCACATAACCGACAAAATCCAGTATGATGAATAAAGATTCGATTACGAAAGTCAGACAACATCCTCGCCGGATATGTCCTTGAACTGCACTCCTTAGATTTTTCAATGCTTTAAATTGGAAATGTTTACATGAAACCGAGAATGCTTTTTATACCTTGTTGGCAAAGGAGAGATATGCTATGACAGCTACCAAAGGCTTGGAAGGTATCGTTGCAACAACTTCATCCATTAGCTCTATTGTGGATGGGGTACTCACTTACCGTGGTTATGATATTGATGATCTCGCAGAAAATGCTACCTTCGAAGAAACCGCTTATTTATTGTGGTTTGGCAGTCTACCAACAACACCAGAGCTGGAAGCGCTCAAACGGGATTTCAGTGCTTTCGCACGGATTCCTGAGCCAGTCATCGAGCAAATGAAGCTCTATCCAAAAGACACCAACACCATGGCAGCATTGCGGACTGCTGTATCAAGCCTTGCTCTCTATGATGAAGCGGCTGACGATATGAGCAGAGAAGCTAACGAGATTAAAGCAGTAAAACTACAGGCACAGCTCCCGACGGTTGTGGCGGCCCTATCGCGTATTCGCAAAGGTCTGGAACCTGTGGCTCCTAAAGAAGGCGTCTCGATTGCCGAGAACTTCCTGTATATGTTATGGGGAAAAGAGCCTGACAGTGTATCTGTTAAAGCGCTTGATACCGCACTTGTGCTTCATGCGGACCATGAGCTGAATGCTTCAACTTTTGCAGGCAGAGTTACGGTTGCAACCTTGTCCGATATTTATTCCGGCGTGACCTCCGCTATCGGCGCACTAAAGGGTCCACTTCACGGTGGGGCGAATGAAGCCGTTATGAAGATGCTTGAAGAGATCGGAAGTTTGGAAGCGGTTGAACCTTATATTCGTAAGAAGCTGGATAACCGCGAGAAGATCATGGGCTTCGGCCATAGAGTATACAAAAATGGTGATCCACGTGCTAAACACCTGATGAAAATGTCACTTGAACTTGGCACAATGAAAAATGATACTACGCTGTATGATATGTCCGTAAATATCGAGGAATTGATTACCGGACAAAAGGGACTTAAACCGAATGTTGATTTCTATTCGGCATCAGTTTATACACAGCTGGGTATTGAACGTGAGCTGTTCACTCCTATCTTTGCAATTAGCCGGACTTCAGGCTGGACTGCACATATTCTGGAGCAATATACAGATAACCGTATTATCCGGCCACGTGCAGAATACACAGGTATGATTGAACAGAAATACGTTCCAGTAGACGAAAGATAGAAGGGCAGCCTTGCGGGCTGCTCCTAAAGTTTAGTAGAATGAACCCTAGAATATATGCAATAATGCATATTCATACGTAGAGAGTTTTGTTCGAGGCTTGTCCATGAGAAATTAAATCCCACAAAACTTTAGGAGGAATACACTCAAATGTTGAAACTAGAAAAATTCGATCTGCCAACAGAAGGCGAACAAATCACAATTAAAGATGGTAAACTGCAGGTTCCTAATCATCCAATCATTCCTTTTATCGAGGGTGACGGCACAGGCCGTGATATTTGGAAGGCTTCCAAACGCGTACTTGATGCAGCAGTAACTAAAGCTTATGGCGGCACAAAGCAAATCGCTTGGTATGAAGTTTTTGCTGGCGAAAAAGCCTTCAATACATATGGCGAATGGCTGCCAAATGATACTTTGGAGGCAATCCGTGAATATTTTGTAGCTATTAAAGGTCCACTTACGACTCCAATCGGAGGCGGTATTCGTTCATTGAACGTAGCTTTGCGTCAAGAGTTGGATTTGTACGTATGTCTGCGTCCAGTTCGTTATTTCGAAGGGGTTCCTTCTCCTGTTAAACGTCCTGAGCTGGTGGATATGGTTATTTTCCGTGAGAATACGGAGGATATTTATGCAGGGATTGAATATCAAGAAGGTTCTGCTGAAGTGAAGAAAGTCATCGAATTCCTGCAAAAAGAGATGGGAGTTAACAAAATCCGTTTCCCTGAAACTTCTGGTATTGGTATCAAACCAGTATCCTCCGAAGGTTCGAAACGTTTAGTGCGTGCTGCTATTGAATATGCGATCAAACACGGACGCAAGAGCGTAACGCTTGTGCACAAAGGAAACATCATGAAGTTCACTGAAGGTGCCTTCAAAAACTGGGGTTATGAAGTTGCTGAGCAAGAGTTCGGAGATAAGGTCTTCACTTGGAATCAATACGATGTGATTAAAGAACGTGAAGGTGAAGCTGCTGCCAATGCTGCTCAGAAGGATGCTGAAGCTGCGGGCAAAATTATCATCAAGGATGCCATTGCGGATATCGCATTGCAACAAGTTCTGACTCGTCCGACTGATTTTGATGTTATTGCTACCTTGAACCTGAATGGGGATTACCTGTCTGACGCGCTTGCTGCGCAAATCGGCGGTATCGGTATCGCTCCTGGAGCGAACATTAACTATATTTCTGGACATGCGATTTTTGAAGCCACTCATGGCACCGCACCTAAATATGCAGACAAAGATGTTGTGAACCCTGGTTCCGTGATTCTGTCCGGCGTAATGTTGCTGGAGCATCTGGGTTGGCAGGAAGCAGCAGATCTGATTTATAAAGGTATGGAAACAGCTATTAATAACAAAACCGTGACTTATGACTTTGCCCGCCTGATGGAAGGCGCAACTGAACTGAAATGCTCTGCATTTGCCGACGAGATTATTAATCACCTCTAAGATAGGCTGGCTCAACCAACTGAATATATTGAAGTTTAGCTAATACAAGCTATACCGACACCGTTCTAGGAGGAGAATCCTTGGCAATCAAACGTTATAAAATTACAGTTGTAGGTGCCGGTTTTACTGGGGCTACTACAGCTCTTATGCTTGCTCAAAAGGAGCTTGGTGACGTTGTGCTGCTTGATATCCCACAAATGGAGAACACAACCAAGGGGAAGGCACTAGATATGCTGGAAGCAGGTCCTGTACAGAAATTTGACAGTCAAATTACAGGAACCTCAAGCTATGAAGATGCTGCGGATTCAGATATTGTAATCATCACTGCAGGGATTGCCCGTAAACCTGGAATGAGTCGCGATGATCTCGTGAACACCAATGCAGGTATTGTGAAGTCGGTATGCGAGAACATAAAACGTGTAGCACCAGATTCCATTGTAATCATTCTGAGCAATCCAGTTGACGCTATGACCTATGCGGCATTTAATGCGCTGGGTTTTCCGAAGAGTCGCGTAATTGGACAATCCGGAGTGCTGGATACAGCCCGTTATAACACGTTTATTGCACAAGAGCTGAAGGTATCTGTTGAAGATGTACGTGGTTTCGTATTAGGCGGACACGGCGATGATATGGTACCGCTCGTAAGGTATTCCAGTGTCGGTGGCATTCCAATTGATACATTGATATCTGCGGAGCGTATTGATGAGATTGTGCAACGTACACGTGTAGGTGGCGGAGAGATTGTTAACCTCTTAGGAAATGGTAGTGCTTATTATGCACCAGCGGCTTCTTTAGTTCAGATGGCGGAAGCTATCTTGAAGGACAAAAAACGGATCATTCCGGTTATCGCTTTGCTCGAAGGAGAATATGGCTACGATAACCTGTTCATGGGTGTTCCGGCGTTACTTGGTGCCAATGGTATTGAGAAAATTTTTGAACTCGAGCTTACAGCTGAGGAAAAAGCGGCTTTAGATAAGTCTGCTGAATCCGTGCGTAGCGTAACAGCTGTGCTAACTGTATAGATTGTGACAGAGGTATGAAGAAACCCCCATTTTGTTCACTTAAAATGGGGGTTTCCTTTTCTTCTCAAGCAATAATGGGTATAATTAAATGTAACTATTATCACAGTTAAATCGGAGGAGATATGTTATGGATTGGAACGTGTTGTTTTTCTTACATATGATCGGAACCTTGGCACTTGGCTTCTACCTTGTGCTACCCTTCATCCTAGGACGTGCAGAGAAACTGTCGTCTGGGGCTAAAGAAGGAACGTTAAGTGCAGTAACCGGATTTAATCGTTTTGCGCAGTATGGATTGGTGATCCAACTCCTTACAGGCGGTTATATGATGACCAAAGGTGATTATTCAGTAGCGTGGATGATTATTGTTGTTGTGTTATTGCTAGCGATGTTTGCACTTGGCGGTATTATGAGCAAGCCTTTGCGTCTTGCAGCAGCTGGAATTCGTGAGAACCGCGACGTTAGCGCAGAGACTGGAAAATTGCGCACACTTAGTGCACTGCTTACGGTGTCATTGCTACTAATGGTATTCTTCATGGTGTTTAACGATATAGTTTAATCTATAGCGAATTATACCCGCCTCCGTAATGGAGAGCGGGTTTTTCGTATGTTCCGGTAATTTATCTTCATAAAACGTTAATCCCTGATAGGATTCGTATAAGATTTCGGCCGGTAATTTAACGGAGAAACACCCGTCCATCGTTTGAATTGTCGGCTGAAGTGGCTCTGGGAAGCAAACCCGAGTTGTTCAGAAATCCTCTGTATTTTTAAATCGGTATGAAGCAGCAAATGTTTTGACTTCTTTAATCTTAGGTTAGTTATGTACTGCCTAGGAGATATCTTATATATCTTTGTAAACAACTTATGGCACTGCACCCGACTTAAGCAAAGCTGCTCAGCAATCAAATTAACCGTGAGCTCCGGCAAATGAATATTGGCTGCAATATATTTTTCGATCTGATGAGCAGTTTCCACCTCGTACAAAGAGTTTGCTTGTCGCGCTGTGTTGGAATTCTCCGAATTCGAGAGCTGTACATCAATGAGTTCAGTCAAAATCATCAGGATGATCGCTTGCAAACGAAGCCTTTCTTTTACAAGAATCATTTCTTCAATTTCCTCGGGAAATCCAGTGGAGGCTGTCGTGGCGAGAATATTGTTCTTAATAAATTCATCCAAATGTTCCAGTTGGTGATTTAATCCCGAATGCTGCATTTGCTGGTTATTCCATTTCTGTACAGCCTGAGACTGAAACCATTCACGAAACTTTAAATCGTCAATATCGAAATGAAAGGAGAGGTAGATATAGTTGCTCAGGCCAGAATTAACTACATAATGACGTAAGCCAGGCGGAATAATTAACCAATCTCCTTTACCAAAGGCAATGGAACTTCCTTCTACATATTGATGGGAGTTGCCGTCGTAGCAATACAATAGTTCGAAGATTTTGTGATGATGATCAGGGTATGTCCACCCAGGTTCTGCTACACGATAATGAACACCGATCAGCTGCAGTGTACTTATAATGTTCGGAAAGCTGACTTTGTAAGCGATAGGAGTTCTCCTCCTTAGGATCAATAGGGATGTTCTTAATTATATCAAGGATACCTATACATATGACCATTTTGCAGTGTGAGCCGTTGATCATTCCATGGTTTTCGTTACAAAAGGTCAAAAAAAAGAATGAAATCATCATTTGAATTACTTTAGAGAACAGGGATAATGGAGGGACCTAGGGAAGTATTTCGAGAAACGGAAGGAAGTGTAATGAAGTGAGAAAGCTGTGTAGGAATATACTAATCTTATCTTCTTTACTTATGGCTTCATTGACTCTTACTCACGGTAAAACAGAGGCATCCCTATTAAAAGATGGGGCAGAGAGGCAACCTCCAACCCAAATTGCAAGCGTATACAAGTTCAATTTTACAAACCAAGTTAAAACAGGATATCAATCCGTTAGGTATGATCCTAATCGCGGTGCACAATTGTATGACTCATCTTTAGGTTATGGTTTTGTTCAAGAGACCAACGCTTTACCCGCCAGAGAAGTGCACACCGACTCAATTACATCCGATGGAACAGGTTTTTTCATCACAGAACCTATTTTTTTTGCTGAACCTAAATCTGAGAAAGATAATTATAACAACTACGGAATGGCGTTTCGAATGGATGCTCCCCCTGGAACCTACAACGTATATGTAAAAACGACTTCTGACGCAGAGGATGGGATCGTGTCAGTATCCGGAATGCAGACCAGCCGCTTGTTGAAAAGTGGACATTGGGACGCTGCAAAGCTTGTACCCGTCAAGCATACGGCTGTAGCCAAAGGGAAAGAGTGGACTTATACGTATGTAAACGGCCGTGACCATATAGATATTGAGATCGAACCGAACAAAGTGAACACAGCTGTGGGGATTGAGGAGATCATACTGGAACCGATTTTGCCTCAGCATAGAGCAGTTGGAGCTCTTCCGAATTTATTTATACTTGGAGATTCTACGGTCAAGTCCTACACCTTCGACGAAGCACCAATGAGTGGTTGGGGCCAGATTATTGGCAGTATGTTTAATCAACATAAATTGAGTGTAACTAACTATTCCATGGGGGGACGCTCGTTTAAAAATGCCTATACAGAAGGTCGACTGAACGACATTTTACTGAATGGCAGCATTGGGGATTATGTGTTTATTCAATTCGGACACAATGATGAGAGCGCAGATGAGTTCAGACGTTACGGCAGAGGTTCGACAGAAGCAATGTATGAAAATTACCTTAAAGAAGTCTATCTCCCTGCGATTCAAGCCCGGGGTATGATACCAGTACTGGTAACCCCAATGTCCAGAATTAAAGGGAATGCAAGTCCGGGATATATCTATGAAAATTCTTTTAAATCAAGAAAGTTTGTAGATATTCTTAAACGGGTCGCAGATGAATCTGGAGTTACACTTATTGACCTTAACTCGGAAAGTCTGAAATATTATAACGAGATCGGTGTAGAAGCAATAACAGCCCTCTTCATGTCAATTGAAGCCGGAGAAACGCCAGGCAAAACAAATGACGGAAGTTACGCTAACGGGCATCCTTCAAAGAAAGTCGATGGGACTCATTTTAAAGAAGCGCTCGCCAAACAATTTTCACGGATGATTGTCACGGAGCTTGTAGAGAAAGGTGCTACTGGCGATTCTACTGCTGCCTCCATTACTCCTTACCTTAAAGGGAACGTTAAGCATGCGGCACTAACAGGGAACTGGGGTAAGATTTTTCCGGAAATAACGAATGATACGACGACTGGGGAAGCTGCTTATTACCGTAATCAAATTGAAAAATTAATCCAGCTGGGAGTAATGGGCAAAGACCGTCAAGGGAATTTTAATCCGGATACGGAGATGACAGTTGCTGAATTCACACGCAGTATTTCTAAGTTAATGAAAGTGGAAAGATCTGATGTTGCCTATTATCCGAAAGGTAAGCTGTCACGTGAATCGATGGGTGCTATTCTCTATGATGTTTACCAAGTAAAGTTTGCTAATAAACCTAAGTACATGACTGATTATAACGGCACAGCAGTAGTGCCAGGAGATCCTGGCTATGATTCGAATTTGGAGCCAGGAGCTAGAGGTGCGATGTACTATCCTCTTGTATCCTGGACGCAGCTTGTTGATACAGCGGACATTTCTCCTTATTTAATTTCAAAAGTGAAAAGTGCATATGAATTAGGACTCATTAGATCTGAAGTGGGGATTGCCAGAGGCGAAATGGTCAATGGGACAGAACTAGAACCTAAAGCTATAGTGACCCGGGAGAAAGCGGCCAAAGCTCTGTACTTTATGTGGGTGCTGGAACATGAAGTGAATGCAGAAAATCATGTTTCTTCTCTAAAATAGTCAGGGTGAACAATTCAAGGCACAGCAGCGATGCTGTGTCTATTTGTATGCAGTGAATTCCTCTCCACTTACAGCAGTATATCTCTCACGGTTGTTTATATCTACTTTCATTGTGGTAAGTAAGATTCGTAAAGCGATTTAAGAAAATGACAAACCCAGCGTATAAACGTGCATAGTTGTGCCATCCTAAGACGATCAGTTAACTATCAATTTGCTTAACGAGAGGAGATAGGGAAGATGTCAGGCAACAATAAACAAGCTACAAAAAAAACCTTACCCCCACAGGAGCAGCATCATCAGCCAGGGATTGAGAGTGAAATGACGCCGCTGCCCAAATACGAGCCGGCAAATTATAAAGCAGCAGGTAAACTGCAAGACAAGGCGGCGTTAATTACCGGTGGAGACAGCGGAATTGGGCGTGCAGTTGCTGTGCTTTTTGCTAAAGAAGGCGCTGATGTAGTCATTTCATATCTTAATGAACACTCAGATGCAGAGGAAACTAAACGTCAGGTCGAGCAGGAAGGCCGCAAATGTATCCTAATTCCAGGTGATATCGGTGACGAGAAATTCTGTAAGGATCTTATTAAACAGACGGTGGAGGGCTTAGGAAAGCTTGATATTCTCATCAATAACGCGGCAGAGCAACATCCGCAAGCTAAGATCGAGGATATTACTTCCGAGCAGCTTGAGCGTACTTTCCGTACGAATATATTTGCGATGTTCTATTTAACAAAAGCAGCTATGCCTCATTTAAAAGCAGGATCTACAATTATAAATACAACTTCAATTACCGCTTATCGCGGAAGCCCGCAGCTGCTGGACTATTCATCAACTAAAGGAGCTATTCTTAGCTTCACACGATCCTTGTCCACGAATCTGGCAGAGAAGGGCATACGGGTAAACGGTGTTGCACCAGGTCCAATCTGGACACCGCTGATTCCCTCTACCTTTGATGCAAAACAGGTTAGCGAGTTTGGAGGTACACAGCCTATGAAACGGCCTGGACAACCAGAAGAGCTGGCACCAGCCTATGTATATCTGGCCTCTGACGATTCCAGTTATGTGACTGGACAGGTTATTCATGTAAATGGTGGCGAGGTAGTAAACGGTTAGATCAGTACAGCTAATGTGAATAAATGGGTGTATTTCAATAAAAAAATATGTTACTATAAACCACGTTAGCATTTTAAAATTGTATATTTATGTCACTAGGGGTGCCGATTGGCTGAGACGGAATGGATTTCCGGACCCTTTGAACCTGATCTGGTTAAGACCAGCGTAGGGAAGTGGAGAACGAATTTCTGTTGTCGGGCTATTTGTAGTGCCGTCTATATACAGATTCTGACTGCCTTCCTTACGGGGGGCAGTTTTTTTGTTTTTTACTGACCTACAGGGAAGTGAGAGAGGAGATCGTGATGTTGCAAGCTGAGATCCATCTAATATCAGACGGCAAGCTACAGCTGAGACATTTTGTTGAACTAGCTGTCACGGTGCAGACATGGGTCGATTATATTCACCTGAGAGATAAGCAATGTCCTGCATGCGAACTGCTCGCTGCGGCACAGCAGCTGTTGGCTGCCGGTATGCCCGCTACCAAACTGATAATCAACGACCGGATAGATGTAGCATTGGCAGCTGGTGCCGCGGGGGTTCAGTTGGCTTGGCACAGTCTGAGTCCGGTTACAGCCCGGCGAATTGCACCTCAGCTTCGGCTGGGGAGATCGGTTCATTCTCCGGAAGAAGCGGCGAATGCCTCAGAGCAGGGAGCTGATTATTGCTTGTTTGGTCATGTATTTCCCTCGGATAGCAAGTTAGGGCTGCCCGCACGTGGGTTAGAGCTGCTTGCAGAAACGGTGAAGACCAGCTCTATTCCTGTAATTGCGATTGGCGGAATTAGCCCCGCTAATGCGGCGCAGATCATTAGACAAGGTGCGGCAGGAGTTGCTGTGATGTCCGGTATTTGCGGAGCGGATGATCCTTATGAGGCCGCCAAAGCTATTCATAAGGCGGTTCATTCATAGCCTGGAGGTAACAGCATGGGCGAAGGGGGTGATTCAGAATGAAGCTGTTGATTAACGGGAAATCCGCAGAGTGTTCTGGTGGTATTCAAACTATAGCTGATTTGATCAGTCTTCCTGAGTGGTCGGGTCGTCTGATGATCATTGAGCTGAATGGAGAAATTGTCAGTAAGGAGAATTATGAAAGTACTGCTCTGAGCGAGGATGATCGTTTGGAACTGGTGCACTTTGTTGGTGGGGGTTGAGATGGAGCGGTATAGAATTTTGAGAAATTTATACGAACCAAAGGGAGGTAATTTCATGCATGACCCGTTACATATTGGCGGCATCGAATTAACCAGTAGATTATTTATCGGAACCGGAAAATATAGCCGGAATACGTTGATCCCCGAAGTGATCGCAAGCTCTGGTTCTCAGGTGATTACTGTAGCGCTTCGCCGAGTGGACCCGCAAGGTGGAGCAGAAAATATCATGAACCATATTCCCGGCCACATGACTCTTCTGCCTAATACCTCAGGAGCGCGTACAGCGGAAGAGGCAGTCCGTATTGCAAGATTAGCAAGAGCTGCGGGACTGGGGAACTGGGTCAAGATCGAAGTGATCAATGATCAGAAATACCTGCTTCCAGATAATCTGGAGACCATACGAGCTACAGAGATTTTAGCAGCGGAGGGTTTTGTAGTACTGCCTTATATGAGTCCGGACCTTTCGGCTGCTTTACGTCTGAGAGATGCCGGTGCTGCTGCTGTGATGCCGCTTGGTGCGCCGATCGGGACGAATCGCGGCCTGCGCACTAAGGAGCTTGTGCGTATTCTTATTGAAGAAGTGAATTTGCCGATTATTGTAGACGCCGGGATTGGCAAGCCCTCGGAAGCGGCGGAAGCAATGGAAATGGGGGCCGCTGCTGTTCTGCTTAATACGGCTATTGCAACGGCACGTAATCCGCTCGTCATGGCGGAAGCGTTCCGCAAGGCGATATCCGCTGGCCGCAAAGCTTATTTGGCAGGACTCGGTCCTGTAGAAGAAGTTGCTTTTGCTTCGTCACCGTTGACTGGATTTTTGAACTGAATTTGATAGGTCACGAAAGGAGGGAAGATTAGCATGAGCTTTTTTGACACACTGGCCCGCTTGGAGCAGTATCCTTATGAGCAGCTGTGGAAGGAGTTCCGGGAGGATGACGTTAAGCGGGCGCTTGGAAAAGACAAGCTGAACGAAAATGATTTGCTGGCATTGCTCTCTCCGGCAGCAACGCCGCTGCTAGAGGAGATGGCGTTGGCTGCACAGCGACTGACCCGTGCACATTTTGGTTATTCGATGCAGCTGTTCACACCGATGTATCTTGCGGATTTTTGTGTGAATCATTGTACCTACTGCAGCTTCAGCTCCATTTATGATTTTCCGCGCAAAAAGCTGTCCTTGGAGGAGGTTCGCAGGGAGGCTGAGAAGATTGCAGCTACAGGTCTGCGGCATATCCTCATTTTGACTGGTGAATCGCGCCGGGAGAATCCTGTCTCATATATTAAGGATTGTGTAGATGTACTCAGGGAATTTTTTTCCTCTGTCAGTATTGAGATAAATCCTCTATCAACTGCAGAATATAAAGAGCTTCTTCAAGCAGGGGTGGATGGATTAACACTATACCAAGAGGTGTACCACCAGGAGACTTACAGAAAGCTGCATGTTAAAGGGCCTAAAAGAAACTACCGGAATCGCCTGGATGCACCTGAACGCGGCTGTCAGGCAGGTTTTCGTTCTGTGAATATTGGTACGTTGCTCGGGATGTATGATTGGCGGCAAGAGGCATTCCAAAGTGCCATGCATGCCCGCTATTTGCAGGATCGGTATCCAGATTGCGAGATCAGTCTGTCACCTCCACGGTTTCGGCCTTATTTAGGGGAATTTAACCCGGAGTGTGATGTTACCGACCGATCGCTAGTGCAGATTATTTTGGCATACCGGTTATTTTTACCCCGTTCGGGCATTACTTTATCTACACGAGAGCCTGCCTCTCTACGCGATCATTTAATTCATCTAGGAATAACTAAGATGTCAGCCGGGGTCACTACTGAGGTGGGCGGTCACACTAATGCAGGGGGAACTCCGCAATTCGAAATATCCGATAGCCGTAGTGTGCAGGAGATTACGGAAATGCTATATACGAAGGGTTTGCAGCCCATTTTTAAAGACTGGAATATCCTGACTGAATCAAGAACGTAACGCTTATATTATCAATTATTAATCACTAATGGACCCCTGCGAGATTCATGCGGAGGTCCATTTTTTATTGTATAGAGGGTGTTTAGTTTCCGGCAGAGAGCTCATCGAGAGACATTTCGAAACTCGGTGCCATATGAGTCAGAAAATAATCCACTTCCTGCAGGTCAAGCCCACGAAGTTTTGCTGCTGTCTGCTCCTTCGCGGCGGCAAATTCTCGGTTTCCTGCAGCAACTTCCCATACGCATTTCAAATAAGCATCCAGCCGATCAGCGGCTTTCACATAGCTGTGCAGCAGAATGTCCTCCGAATCGGGAGGGCTGTCTTCCGGTCGTATAAGCTGAGTGTAGATGCTTTTCAGCTCTGATGGAATCATTCCAGTTAAGCGATCAGCCGCAACTTTCTCCATTTCGCGGAAGCTGGTGAGCAAGCGAGGATTGTTGTATTTTACCGGCGTGGCGATGTCACCTGTGAACACTTCGCTGGCATCATGGAACAGAGCTATGGTTGCTGCTCGTTCCGCGTTTAGTGAACGTCCAAAATGAACATTACCGATGGAACAGAGCATATGTGTGAGCAATGCAACATGAAAAGAATGCTCAGCGACGTTCTCCGGTGCGGTGCTGCGCATCAAGCTCCAGCGCTGAATATACTGAAGACGATATAGATAGGCAGAAAAATGGTAGCTCAATTTTAAAGTAACCCCTTTCATGCGGTGCTAGGTATGATATTATTATACTAATTGTATCAAACTTTAGATAACCTGGAACTGCCGAGAGGAGCTTGAATGAAGATGCAGCATTTTGAAGACAGTATTTATAACCTTATCGTAGAAACTTCCACGAATTTGCCGGGAGATGTACGCCGGGCAGTTGCAAAAGGTCGCGCGCTGGAAGACAGGGCTACCCGGTCCGGTCTTGCTTTAACCACGATTGCGCAAAATATCGGAATGGCTGAGCAGCAAGTGTCTCCGATCTGTCAGGATACGGGAATGCCTACATTTATCATTCACACCCCTGTGGGAATCAATCAGATTGAGATGAAAAAAGATATTCATAATGCCATTGTACGAGCGACCAAGAATGGTAAACTTCGTCCCAATTCTGTAGATTCATTAACAGGTGAGAATAGCGGAGATAACTTGGGTGCAGGCACACCAGTCATTCATTTCGAACAATGGGAAGAGGATAAAATAGACGTTAGACTTATTCTGAAGGGTGGAGGCTGCGAGAATAAAAATATTCAATACAGTCTCCCGGCAGAATTAGAAGGACTCGGCAAAGCGGGCCGGGATCTGGACGGAATCCGTAAATGTATTTTACACGCGGTATATCAGGCGCAGGGACAAGGCTGTAGTGCCGGTTTTATTGGCGTGGGTATCGGCGGTGACCGTACGACTGGCTACGAGCTGGCTAAGAAGCAGCTGTTCCGCAAAGTGGAGGATGTTAATCCAATAGAAGACCTTAGTAAGCTGGAAGACTATATTATGGAGAATGCTAACAAGCTTGGAATTGGCACGATGGGCTTTGGTGGTGAAGTATCGCTGCTGGGCTGTAAGGTTGGCGTAATGAATCGTCTGCCAGCTAGCTTTTTCGTATCCGTTGCTTATAACTGTTGGGCCTTCCGCCGCCAAGGGGTGCTGGTTGATCCATCCACAGGCAATATAGAGGATTGGTTGTATGAGAGTGGTACAGGGATATCTGTAGATGATGAAGGGGCACATGAATCTGAAGCAGTAGTTGCTGAGGGAGCTAACAGCCCGGCCTCTGAGTCGCGGGAAGTACGTCTTACAACGCCGATAAGTGAAGAGGATATCCGTAGTCTGCGTGTTGGAGACGTGGTTATTTTATCCGGTGAAATGCATACAGGCCGTGATGCTTTGCACAAATATTTAATGGATCATGAGTCTCCGGTAGATCTGGAAGGGGCTGTGATTTATCATTGTGGTCCTGTGATGATGAAAGATGAGGAAGGCTGGCATGTAAAAGCTGCGGGCCCAACTACGAGCATTCGTGAAGAGCCTTATCAAGGCGATATCATCAAAAAATTTGGAATCCGTGCAGTCATCGGAAAAGGTGGTATGGGTCCAAAAACGTTAAAAGCGTTGCAGGAGCACGGCGGGGTATACCTCAATGCGATTGGTGGAGCAGCCCAGTATTATGCTGAGTGTATTAAGAAGGTCAACGCTGTTGATTTTATGGAATTTGGTATTCCTGAGGCGATGTGGCATCTCGATGTGGAGGGTTTTGCAGCGATTGTGACGATGGATGCTCACGGCAACAGTCTGCATGCGGATGTGGAAAAAGATTCTGCAGCTAAATTGACTCAATTCAAGGAGCCAGTGTTTAAATAAATGGGGTTACAACCGGTGGATAAGTCATGAGGAGGGCAGATTCTCTGAATGGCTTTTCCATGGGTTTTAATCAAATTATAAGGATTTATATGTCCAGACTATAAATGATCCTTAAGGAACGCCGAAGGCGTTTTTGCCTGTCTAAAGGAGGACAACGAATGGCACCACATTATATTAGAAATGGGTTTCTTAACGTTACGCCGTATTTTATTGCGGAAGATGCAGACCAATTGATAGATTTTGTTGTGCACTGCTTTGATGCCAAAATTATTGATATGCTGCGAAATGATGAGGGAAGGATTAGGCATGCCGAGGTCAGAATCGGTGATTCCATCATTGAGATTTCCGAAGCGAATGAAAAGTATTCACCGGTACAGCTTGCCATTCATCTTTATGTAAGAAATGTTGATGAGACCTACCGCAAGTGCCTGGATTCCGGGGCTTCTATTATTGAAGAACCACTGGATAAATCCTATGGAGAAAGAGGAGCAGGGGTTAGAGACCGTCAGGGTAATCAGTGGTTTCTTGCCACCCGTACAGAATAAACTCATGTGTTTTTACAAAAGTAATACAAAGTAACAGTCCAGAATTAATCAACTCGGGCTGTTATTTTTATATAATCTACTCTGGGGGGCTTATGTCACGGTCATAGTCGTACTGGTATTTTGAAGAAAATGAAGTTAGGATAAAAGATACAATGATAAAGGGAGAGGCAAATTTCAGATGAAACCGTTTCGTGCTCGTCTTACGTTTATACTTATGGCCTTAATCGGTATTTCCATGATTGGTACTGGATTTACGATGGCTCATCTGTTTAAGAGCTCCCATATAACTGCTCTGGAAGAGAATATGTCCCGGGAAATAAGCTTGCTCTCAGGCACACTGGAATTTGTTGATATGAATTCTTCGAATGCGATCCCGTATTACACTGAACAGGCGGAGCATATTTCTAAACTTTTAGATTCTCGGATAACGTTTATTACAAATTCGGGTAAAGTAATTGGCGATTCTGAGAAAAACCCCTTGGAAATGGACAACCACTCCAATCGTGAAGAAGAGATAGGGGCTGCGAAAGAGGGAACTGGACGGGCAATCCGTTACAGCGAAACTCTAAAGCATGAGATGTTATATGTGGCTGGAAAGGTAACTTCTGATCAGGGATTTGACGGCTATATTCGGGTCTCAATGGGACTTGATGCTGTAACGCAAGGTCTTAAGCATGCTTGGATGATCATGGCTGCAGGTCTAATTATCTTGTTCTTGTCAGCAACTATTGTGAGCTATAAAGTAGCTTCAAGCATGACTTCCCCGCTGGAGCAAATCACAAGAGTTGCCCGGCGGATTACCGATCTGGATTATGATGCCAGAGTTCATTTGAAGCGTAAAGATGAAGTTGGACAGCTGGCTACAGCGATTAATGCGATGGCAGACAGTCTTCAAGACCAGCTTAAGACGATTCGTGATAATGAGGATCTGCTGCAAAGCGTGCTGGATAATATGACTGGCGGCATCATAATGATCAATGCGGAAGAAGAGATTGCGCTGCTTAATCGGGCTTCAGAGCGAATGCTTGATGTCAGTAACGGTGAAATGGCGGGTCATTCGTACAAAGAGTTAAAACGGCATTATGAGCTAACCCGTCTGCTTGAAGAAGGGGTGTTAAGCCGGGAGCCGATTCATGAAGAACGAAGTATTTATAACCCAAGAGAGCGAATTGTACGGATGGACGCGGTTCCGATGATCCAGGATGGTACGTACAGAGGTATGCTTTTCCTATTGCAAGAGGTTACGGAAATTCGCCGTTTGGAGCGGATGCGTAGTGAATTTGTAGCTAATGTATCGCATGAACTCAAGACTCCGGTTGCAGCGGTCAAAGGGTTTGCCGAGACCTTACTGGGAGGCGGAGTTAAAGATGAGAAGACGGCGAGATCCTTCCTGCAAATTATTTATGATGAGAATGAGCGTTTAAATCGCTTGATTGGAGATATTCTGGAATTATCTAAAATCGAATCTAAACGGGTGCAGCTCGATTGCTCACCGGTTCATATCATTGAATTCTTTGATTCCGTGCTGGGAACCATCAGTAAAGTCGCTGAGAAGAAAAACATTAGTCTTAATGTAGAGGTTCCTGAGGAGCTATTCATTGAGGCGGATGAGGATAAGCTGCGTCAAATCTTTATGAATCTGTTCTCTAATGCGATTAATTACACACATGAAGGCGGAAACGTAAAGGTCTACGTTAAGAGTCTACTGAAACCAGACGGCTCCGAAAATGTTCAATTTACTGTTAGCGATACAGGTATGGGGATTCCTAAAAAAGATCTGCCGCGTATTTTTGAACGTTTTTACCGGGTGGATAAGGCAAGATCCAGAAGCTCCGGTGGAACGGGATTGGGGCTGTCTATTGTAAAGCATTTGGTAGATATGCACCATGGAGTGATTTCAGTTGAAAGTGATCTGGGAATCGGCAGTTCCTTTGTGATTGAATTGCCTTTGCTGCAGGAAGAAAAGACCGATTAGATTTTTGTAAATTCACTTTTTTAATTTTACACTAAGTTAACATTACGGTGATATGATGGTTTTGTTGCTGTTTTGTAAAAATCAAACTATATGGAAGACGGGGGAACCTATGGCTCAACGATTGCTTGTCATTGAAGACGAACCGACACTAGCCCGGCTGCTGTCCTATAACTTAACGCAGGAAGGTTACGAGGTGACGGTAGAGGATCATGGAACGGCAGGATATGATCGTGCGACGAGGGAACCTTTTGACTTGATCGTATTGGATCTGATGCTGCCAGGAATGAATGGCATTGACATCCTTGATAAATTGCGTGGACAAGGTATCCGCACACCTATTATCGTATTGACTGCTAAAAATGCTGAAGAAGATGTGGTTAGAGGGCTGAAATCCGGTGCTGATGATTATATAACCAAACCTTTTGGAGTATCCGAATTGCTTGCAAGAGTGAGCGCTGTATTGCGGCGGATCTCTGGTCTTGCTGAGGAGGCTCCACAAGAGACACCTATATCTGCTTCTACGATCATTCTGGGACAACTAGAAATCTATCCTGAGCGGTATGAAGTTTCCCTAGGTGGACATAGCATTAACCTGCGACCGAAAGAGTTCGAGGTATTGTTATATTTGGCTCGTAAACCAGGGGTAGTGCTGACAAGAGATGATCTTATGAACGCTGTATGGGGCTTTGATTATATTGGTGGACAGCGCACAGTTGATGTGCACGTAAGTTCACTTCGTAAAAAGCTTGAGCTAGATCCAGAATCCGTCCATATCGATTCCATTCGAGGTGTAGGTTATAAATTAGTTGTTAACAAAAAGAGAGCTCCGGTCATTTAGCATGGCTGGAGTTTTCTTCTTTATCCCGTTCATAAACAAGATTCAGGTGAGATTACACGCCGAATTGTAGGGAATACTATCACGTGGACTAATTCATCTTCACCAATTTTACATTGCGTTAACATTTCTCTCCAACTGTATTTACATTAAAAGCTTATTATGGAGAACGAAGATGATGAGAAGGAGACGTAAATACTAATGAAATCCATCATTGACATAGAGAAACTTGATCTCTACTATGAGTCATTTCACGCACTGAAGAATGTGAATCTGCAAATTCCGGAGAAACAGGTTACTGCTTTTATTGGACCTTCCGGTTGCGGAAAATCCACTCTGTTGCGCACGCTGAATCGTATGAATGATATGATTCCTGGTACACGTATTGAAGGAACTGTAAACATCGGCGGCAAAAATATTTATAGTGACGAGGTAGAGGTAGAAAGCCTGCGTAAGCAGGTGGGCATGGTATTCCAACAGCCCAATCCTTTTCCGAAGTCGATTTACGACAATGTAGCTTATGGTCCTCGCCTGCACGGCATTCGTTCAAAGAGCGAACTGGATGAGATTGTAGAGCAAAGTCTGCGTCATTCCGCGCTGTGGGAGGAAGTTAAAGATTTTCTGAAAAAATCTGCCCTTAGCTTGTCCGGCGGACAGCAGCAACGGCTGTGTATCGCCCGAGCTTTGGCAGTACAGCCGGATATTCTGCTCATGGATGAGGCAACGTCTGCACTTGATCCTGTGTCTACGCTCAAGATAGAGGAGCTTGTACAGGAATTAAGAAGTAAGTATACAATCGTTATGGTTACTCATAACATGCATCAGGCGGCACGTGTATCTGGTCGAACCGTGTTTTTCTTGAATGGTGTAATTGTAGAGGCGGCGGATACAGAGGTGTTGTTCTCGACTCCTAAGGATTCCCGCACCGAAGATTATATTTCTGGACGTTTCGGCTGATACGGGCTACAAGGGCGCTCGTCCTTGGAAATGGCAAGCTGACCATACATTAATGAGGAGGATCGCTCTTACTATGATTCGCAGAAAAGAATTTGATAAAGATTTGGAAGAGCTGCGCAGTCTGCTGCAGCAGATGGGTGAACATGTAATAGATGCTCTTGGTGGAGCAATTGTTGCTTTACAGAATCTTGATACTGTGCGCGCTCAGGAAATCATTAAAGCAGATTTGCAGCTGAATGCCATGGAAGATAAAATCATGGAAATTGGCTCACGGCTAATTATTACACAGCAGCCTGTAGCAAAAGATTTGCGCCGCATTATCGTTGCTTTCAAAATATCTAGCGATTTGGAACGTATGGGTGACTTGGCTATTGATGTTGCGAAAGCAACTATGCGCATCCATGGACAGCAGCTGATCAAGCCGCTTGTAGACATTCCACGTATGGCGGAAATTGTGACGACCATGATTGATGAGGCTATCCAGTCTTATCTGGATGAGAACACGGATCTGGCTTATAGAATGGCACAAGATGATGATCAGGTCGATCAATTATATGGTTCGATGATCAATGAGCTATATAGTTATATGGTGGCAAAACCGGATTCTGTATCCCAAGCTATGTTATTAACGCTGGTAGGCCGTTATATTGAACGGATTGCCGATCATGCGACTAACATTGGTGAGAGTGTTGTTTATCTGGTCACAGGCAGCCGTCCGGACTTGAATCAGTAATTTGCACTTACACAGCTTTTGTTATATCTTTAGTTAAACTAAGTAGCCGCCCTTTTAAAAGGGCGGCTACTTGTTGTATATCCTTAACATATCAGCTTATCCCACTGTTTAGGTTGGTAAAGCCGTTTCTACTTGTACAGGGCATATGGTAAGATGTAAGGAGTAAGCATGAAAAAGGCGAGGTGCACTATGGACAAGTTGATACTTATAGATGGAAACAATATTATTTACCGTGCTTTTTTTGCGATGCCCCCGCTGACGAATACAGCAGGGCAACAGACAAATGCGGTGTACGGATTTACAACGATGCTGCTTCGTTTAATCGAAGAACATAAACCGACACATATGATTGTCGCTTTCGATGCAGGGAAAGTTACTTTTCGGCATGAAGGTTATCAAGATTATAAGGGCGGCCGGCAAAAAACACCGCCGGAACTCTCCGAGCAGTTCCCTTTGTTGAAGGAATTGCTGACTAATTTAGGTGTACCGCAGTTTGAAATTGGCAATTATGAGGCTGATGATATTATTGGCACCATTTCACGCCAGGCGGATGAAGCGGGACGGCAGGTTATGATCGTGTCGGGAGACAAGGATATGTTGCAGCTGGCCTCTGAACATACGACCGTTGCTTTAATCCGCAAAGGGGTCACCGAAGTTGAGCTTTATGGGCCGGAACAAATCCGGGAGAAATATGACCTAACCCCTGAGCAGATCATTGATCTTAAAGGGCTGATGGGCGATGCAAGTGATAACATCCCGGGAGTACCCGGCGTAGGTGAGAAGACAGCTTTGAAGCTGCTGCATCAATTTGGATCAGTGGAAGGTGTCTTAGCTGGAACCGGTGAGCTAAAGGGTAAAATGAAAGAGAAACTGGAAACCCATGCGGAAGATGCGGTGATGAGTAAAAAATTAGCGACCATCTATCGTGAAGTACCGCTTGAGCATTCGTGGGAAGACATGGTCTTCAATGGAATTTCAGCGGATACAGCCGGACCAGCGCTTGCCAAGCTGGAATTTAAATCATTGTTGGAACGTTTGTCGCTTAGTGCTTATGCTCCTGTTGCCGAGGGTGAGGAGAGTGCAGCTGAAGTAGAAGCTGCGGCACTTGATATTACGATCGTAAGTGAAGAAGAACTTAAGGAGCTCAGTGAAGCCCTGGCTGATATTTCGGCGTTGCATGTGGAATCGTATGGAGATAATCCGCATCGTGCCGAGGTAATCGGAATAGGATTGTCCTCTCTGGAGCGGCATTACTATGTGCCGTTTGAATTACTGCATAAACCGGCCGCTGCGAAGCTGCGTGATTGGCTAGGAGATGAAAAGGCTCCGAAAAGTGGATATGATCTTCACCGCGCTGATTTGGCTCTACACTGGCAGGGAATTGCTTTTGCAGGTGCAGCCCATGATGTGCAGCTGGCGGCTTATTTGCTTGATCCTACGGAGGCTAATCAGAATCTAAATGATCTCACTGCTAAATACGGCTTGCCGCGGCTCTCTCCTGATGAAGAGGTATTTGGTAAAGGTGCCAAATACAAAATCCCTGAGCTTGAAGTTTTAGGAAATCACGTTGCACGAAAGAGTGCAACGGTTCTTGGAATCGCACAGAAGCAACAGCAGGAGCTGGTGGAGACCGCAATGACAGGGCTATTCGAGGATCTGGAAATGCCTTTGTCACGGATTTTGGCGGATATGGAGAAACAGGGGATTGCAGTCAATGCTGGTGATCTTAAAGAGCTTGGAAAAGAATTCGAGGCGCAAATTTCCAAATTGGTCAGTGAAATATACGAGATTTGTGGCACTGAGTTTAATTTGAACTCACCAAAGCAGCTGGGTGAAATCTTGTTTGTAAAGCTAGGTCTGCCTGTCGTCAAGAAGACGAAGACGGGTTATTCCACGGATGCCGAAGTGCTTGAGAAACTGGCGCCATACCACGATGTGGTGCGTTTGATTCTGCAATATCGCACAATTGCAAAGCTGCAATCTACCTACGTAGAGGGGCTGCTTAAAGAAATTTCCCCGAACACAGGGAAGGTGCATACATTCTATCGGCAGACAATTGCCGCTACAGGACGGCTTAGCAGCCAATTCCCGAACTTGCAAAATATCCCGATTCGTCTAGAGGAAGGACGCAAAATCCGCAAGGTATTCGTTCCGTCCGAACCGGGCTGGTCCATCTTAGCAGCCGACTATTCGCAGATCGAACTGCGTGTGCTGGCACATATTTCCGGTGATGAGCGGATGAAGGAAGCCTTTCTGCATGATATGGATATTCACACGAAGACAGCGATGGATGTGTTCGGTGTGACCGCAGAACAGGTGGACAGTAATATGCGCCGTGCCGCAAAAGCCGTTAACTTTGGGATCGTCTACGGGATCAGTGATTACGGTCTCTCGCAGAATCTGAATATTCCGCGTAAGGAAGCCGCGCAATTTATTGAACAGTATTTTGAGGTTTATCAGGGTGTGCGCCGCTATATGGACGATATTGTAGTGGAGGCACGAAAGTATGGTTATGTGACCACATTGCTCGAACGTCGCCGTTATCTGCCGGAGATTAATGCGAAGAACTTTAATCTGCGCTCTTTTGCGGAGCGGACAGCAATGAATACACCTATACAGGGAACAGCAGCGGATATAATCAAGCTGGCGATGGTGCATATGGACAAGGCGTTATTTGATCGTGGGCTTAAGAGCCGTATGCTGCTTCAAGTACACGATGAGCTTGTATTCGAGGTGCCAGAGGATGAAATGGAGCTTATGAAGACGCTTTTGCCGGAAGTAATGGGTGGAGCCCTAAAGTTATCTGTGCCGCTTAAGGCAGAGGTCAGCTTTGGAAGTAACTGGTACGAGGCGAAATAGACTCCCTTTAAGGTGTGCATATCAGCTATAATGTAGTTGAGGTGAAGACATCATGCCGGAATTACCGGAAGTAGAGACAGTCAAGAGAACACTTAATGAGTTAGTTAATGGAAAGCAGATAGAGAATGTAACCGTCCGGTTGGCGCGGATTATTCAGCGTCCGGATGATATTCAGGCTTTTGCCCACCTGCTGGCAGGTCATAGCATTGTAAAAGTTGAACGAAGAGGAAAGTTTTTGCGTATTGTGCTGGATGGTCTGGTGCTTGTGTCACATTTACGGATGGAAGGCCGTTACGGACTTTTTTCAAATGATGACCCACTGGACAAGCATACACATGTGATTTTTCATTTTACGGATGGAACTGAGCTGCGTTACACGGATGTTCGCCAATTCGGGACAATGCATCTTTTTCAGATGGGAGAAGATCTTCAGCTGCCGCCTTTAAATAAGCTGGGGCAGGAGCCGCTGGAGCCTTCTTTTACACCGGAGAGGTTTAAGCAGATCGTGTCCGGTAAAAGCACCAAAATTAAATCGCTGCTGCTTAATCAGGAATATATCGTCGGCATCGGCAATATTTATGTAGATGAGTCGTTGCACCGTGCGGGTATCCATCCTGAAGACAGCGCCAAAGCGCTCACGGACAATCAATTGGACAAGCTGCATCATGCTATTGTAAGCACGCTGGCCGAAGCGGTTAACGCCGGAGGTTCATCTGTTAAGTCATATGTTAATGGCCAAGGTGAGAGCGGTACGTATCAGCAGCAGCTATTGATTTACGGTCGTAAGGATCAGCCGTGTAGTAACTGCGGAACGATGATTGAGAAGACGGTTGTAGGCGGTCGTGGCACGCATTATTGTCCAAATTGCCAGCGTCCGACTGTTCACTGAATTTGTTGAAATAATAAGGTTGGCACCCACTACTTGTCCCGCCCATATACTGTGTGAAGAATGCTTAATAGAGAACGGAAGCTGAAACGATAAAATTTCAGTTTTCCGGTTCTTCACAGGAGGGATTGCGGGTGCTCAGCCCATTATTTTCACTGCTATTGCTAGCGTTTGCCTTGAGTTTGGATGGTTTTGGTGTAGGAATTACATATGGGCTGCGTAAAATGAAAATACCACTGCTCTCCGTTCTGATTATCTCGCTCTGTTCGGGGGTAGTTATCTGTGTATCGATGCAGGTTGGGGTTTTGCTTGCCAAGGTAGTGTCTCCGAATGCAGCTTCTATAGTTGGTGCAGTTATACTTGTGCTAATGGGGTGCTGGTCGCTTGTTCAGATGCTGATGCAGAAAGAGAAAGATGCAGATGGCGGACGTAAAGCTGAAACGGTAGATAAGGGCTCATTTTCCGAGCAGGCTTGGGCAGAGGTAGCTGCTGATTCTGAAGCGGGTACAGAACCTGTTATGAATGATGAACCGTTGAAATCAGCTGTTTTTTCACTTGAGCTTCGCCGTTTGGGGATCGTAGTACAGATCTTGCGTACCCCGTCTTCTGCGGATATGGATGCCTCAGGAAGCATCTCTTCGATGGAAGCGATGATACTGGGGATTGCGCTCTCTCTGGATGCTTTTGGGGCTGGACTTGGCGCAGCGCTGCTTGGCTTCAATCCGATATGGACATCACTTACAATAGCTTTGTTTAGTGGTACATTTCTATTGCTGGGTATGAAGACTGGACTTAGATTTGCCGGGAACTACTGGATGAAGCATGCTGCCGCATTACCAGCGTTATTATTAATTGCAATGGGAATACTGAAGCTATTATGAGGTGAGTACATGATTATAGGCTTAACCGGAGGAATCGCATCCGGAAAAAGCACAGTGTCTGCACTGCTTGTGAACAAGGGAGCGAGGCTGGTTGATGCCGATGTGATCGCCAGAGAAGTTATGCTTCCCGGGCATGAAGTGTTGGCTGCTGCTGCTAAGCAATTCGGAAAAGAGATCCTTTTTACGGATGGAACACTGAATAGGGCCAAATTAGGTGAAATCGTCTTTCAAGATCCTGTGGCCCTGCAAACCTTGAACAATTTGACGCATCCTGCTATCCGGCAGGAAATCAAAGACCGTATGTACAGCATGGAGCAGGAAGAGCCGAAGCGGCTTATTATTGTGGATATTCCGCTTCTTTTTGAATCAGGGCTTGAGACCCTGTTCCATGAGATTGTAGTAGTCTACGTTCCCCGTGAAATGCAAATTGCTCGATTAATGGAACGTAATAGGCTCTCTTTAGAAGAAGCAGAAGCGCGATTGAATGCACAGATGGATATTGAGCAGAAACGTAATAAAGCGGACTACATCATCGACAACAGTGGCGATCTTGCGTACACTGAGCAACAGGTTGCTGTGTTTTGGGACAGGCTGGGTTTATCATGAAATGGCTACGTAAAAAAAGAGTACTGCTTCTGCTATTTGTGGGTTTTACGGCAATATTGTTTCTGAGTACTAACTGGATGTCGTGGTTTTATCCCATCCATTTTAAAGATGAGATTCGCAAGCACAGCATCACTTATGAGATAGACCCGTTTCTTGTAACCGCGATTATTCGTGTAGAAACGAACTTCAAAACTGGACGAGAATCCAAAAAAGGCGCACTAGGGCTGATGCAGCTTATGCCGGATACCGCGAAGTGGGCGCTGGAAAAGGCCAAGCTTCCAAACGTATCTATGGAAGAACTCAAGCATGAGCCTTCGGCTAATATTGAACTGGGTACATGGTATCTTTCAACTTTATCCCGTCAGTTCGAAGGTAAACGTACAGCAATTATCGCAGCCTATAATGCTGGGCCCGGAAAAGTTCAACGCTGGTTGGACGAAGGGGTCTGGGATGGGACAGATGCAACCATTAAAGATATTCCCATTGGTGAAACCAGGCATTATGTACAGCGCGTTAATTATTACTATGATCAGTACACGGACATTTACAAAGAATTTTAATTTCTACCGTGTTATGTATAAAAAGAAGTATTAAACGACCTGTAGGTCGTTTAATACTTCTTCAAAAAGCTTATGTTGGTCAGGTTATTTGTATTGACCTGCCAGTTGTTGTTCTGCCAGGGTTACAAGACGTTTAGTGATGTAACCACCGATCGAACCATTTTCATAAGAAGTTTTATTGCCTTGGTAACCATCTGGGGAAAGCGTGATTCCTAGTTCTTGGGCAACTTCGTATTTAAGTTGTTCCAAGGCACCGCGGGAATTTGGAGCTACAAGGTTATTGGAGTTGTTGCTTTGGCTCATTGCTGTTCACCTCCTCTGTTGGTAACTGTATTATGTGCCGGACTTGCCATTATCATTACAAGAAAAAAACGGTGATTTCTGGAAATAATAAAAAAGCCGTTCAAAAGCCGGATTTATAACGTGCCGGGACCCATACCATTATGTAATAGGAAGTGATGAAGCTTATGAAATGCCCTTACTGCGATCACACAAATACTAAAGTGCTGGACTCGCGACCAGCGAATGAAAATAAGTCAATCCGTCGTAGGCGTGAATGTGAGCGTTGCAGCAAACGTTTCACTACTTTTGAAATGATTGAAGAAACGCCACTCATTGTAATTAAAAAAGACGGCAGCCGTGAGGAATTTAGTCGTGATAAAATACTCCGCGGTCTCATCCGTGCTTGTGAGAAACGGCCGGTTTCTGTGGAACGTCTAGAAAAGATCGTGTCCGAGGTTGAGAAATCTCTGCGCGGCATCGCCGTTGCGGAAGTGGAAAGCCAACAGATTGGTGAATTCGTGATGGAGCAGCTCTACCCAGTAGATGAAGTGGCTTACGTTCGTTTTGCGTCCGTATATCGCCAGTTCAAGGATATTAATATGTTCATGAAGGAACTCAAGGGGCTGCTATCCAAGAGTACGGGAGAATTAGAGGGATTATAGGGTTTTGTCCAGTTAGGGCGTACAGCAAATCTTAGGGTCTGTTAGGAGTGCTTGTACTGGTTTGTTTCCTCTGAGTTTTGAGCGGGGAATTTGAGTGGAAAAATGATTTTTAAAAAAAGTGTTGACATAGAGGGCGATTTTTTATATTATATAGAAGTCGCCTACGACGCTTGAGTTTATCGGAACAACTCAATTACGACCAAACTAAAATTAAAAAATGTGTGATTTCATACATCTGAAATTTCAGTTTGGGGCCATAGCTCAGCTGGGAGAGCGCATCGCTGGCAGCGATGAGGTCAGGGGTTCGATCCCCCTTGGCTCCACCAAACATCATATGGACTCTTAGCTCAGTTGGTAGAGCAGTAGACTCTTAATCTATTTGTCCAGGGTTCGAGCCCCTGAGAGTCCATCCTAAAGAAACGGCAGAAATGCCGTTTTTTTGCTGTTTGGGGAAGAGTGACTTTTTATTTGGTTTTGATCGTGGTATAGTTTGGGTAGATAAAACGTACAATGCAAAGAGAGTCGTGCGGAAACACGACTCCCAGTGCAATAGCCGCTTTTAAGGGCGGCGGCTTCGGAAGTTTAGTCAGGAAATAGACCGCATTCCTTTGCGAGAGGGCGGTCTATTTCTTTTTGAGGTAGTTGAGCAGTGCAATAATGAACATGCCGAACATGAACATCAATGACAATTGCTGACTCCAATTACAGACAATCCATATCTAAAGAAACAGCAAGATGCTGTTTCTTTTTTTGTTCCCATTTATTAATTATCATTAAATCCATTAAACTCCTGAAGCATTTGGATAAAGGTTTCAAGCTGTTGATTATCCCATTGAGCTATGCGCTCATAAAATATGAATTCCTTATCCTGCAGCGCATCAAAGGTTTTTTGTCGTCCAAGTTCAGTGAGTGTAAGAAGGATGGCTCGACGATCATTAGGAGAATCTTCTCTTCTAACATAACCCAAATTTTCGAGTTGCTTGATGAGACGGCTGACTGAACTACGATCCATAGCCGTTGATTCTGCCAACACAGAGGCGCTTGTTGGTCCATAAGAGTACAGCCAACGGACTATATGGAAAGCAGCAGGCTGTATAGATGAATCGAATGCGGCAGCAGTTCTGACATTTAGGGCATGCGAAGCGCTAATGAGAGCACTAATTTGTCCACCTAGCTTCAGTTCTAATTGTCCTCTCAACGTGTCTTTACGTTCAGTATTCATTGTTTTAACCACCTACCCTTGTATTTTAAAGTTGTCATACATCTATTTAGTTGACATATGTCAATCATCAACATATAGTTGATATATATCAATTATATGACTTGGACAATACGCTGTCAAAATGAAATTGCCCCTGATGAATTCCTGATATAAAGGAGAATGTAGATGATGACAAAGCCGATTATTGTAATTACTGGAGCTACAAGCGGTTTGGGACAACTCGTTGCACTTGAAATGGCTAAGCGAGGTGCCCATCTTGTTCTGACTGCAAGGAGTAAAACTCGTTCGGAAGTAACTGAAAAAATGATAAAGGAGAGCGTACCAGCAGCCAAAATTAGTTTTTTCTACGGAGATTTATCCTCAATGAGGGATGTCACTAGGTTAGGACAAGAAATATCTAGTGTTTTTCCGAAGATAGACGTGTTAATAAATAACGCAGGACTTCATGGGTTTGAACAGCGGATAACTGCCGATGGATTCTCAGAAATGATGGCTGTGAACTATTTTGCACCATGGTTATTGACACATACCTTAGAACGTTCTTTGAGAGCAGCAGGAAGTGCAAAAATCATAAATGTTGCTTCAGAAGCTTCACGCCGTCATGGAGTACTAAAGTTGCCAGGAGATTTGCTCAATACAGCTTCTTTTACTTCCAGAGGATCTTCTGAGATTTATGGGAAAACCAAACTGTTAAATATTATGTTTACCAGTGAGCTTGCACGCCGCTGGGCAGGCACGGGAATCAGTGTTCATGCATTGAATCCGGGTTTTAACGTTACAGGTCTCGGGCGTGAACTTTGGTTTTCTTCGTTGCTTAAGCACTTATTGAATTTCTTTCGTATTGGCGATCCTCGTAAAGGAGCGGAGATCATTATTCGTTTAATGACCGATCCTAAGTATCAAGAGAGCAGTGGGGGATATTTTAACGTTGGGACAGGCAATCCCATTGTACCCGTACAACCGGGAGGAGATAAGGTAATGGAAAATAAATTATGGAACGATACGCGAGACATTTTGCAGCAGAAAGGTTTATTTGGAAACTGATTTAATTAGTGAAACTAACCTCATGTCCGTTCGAATCACCCATTCATGATCCTGCGGACTGTATAGCTCTTATTTTCTTTATTTAATGAAATTAGTCGAGTGATCGGACCGTATCGCACTTATTCCCTCATCAGTAGCAGTATTTTGCTTTTAAAAGACTAGATAAGTGCGTAGGAGTCCGATAGCTTGGGAAAACGCCTCATAATGAGAAAATAAGAGCACCTCGGTCCGTTGTATCTCAACCTTCCGCCAGTCCGACATTTTATAGTACTACGATCAGAAATAGACCGATCCCTTGTGAGAGAGGGCGGTCTATTTTACCGTTCCCGTTAGTTACCGTATTCCTTCAAAAGCGTACCTCACCAACTGCTGCACATAAGCATCGTCTATGGGTTGGCCGGTCACCAGCAAGCGGTAGAATATCGGCCCGTAAATAAGATCGGTAACAACTTCAATATCGAGATTATCGTTCAATTCCCCGCGCTGAACACCTCGTTCCATAAGCAGCCGTGCCTCAAGCCGGCGAGGCTGGAAATATCGGGTCCGATAAGCTTCCGCCAAGCCTGAATCCATCTGTCCTTCGCCAATGATCTCCGTAATGATTTTACCCTCTCGACTAATCAGGAACCGGGATAAGTTCGTTGCATGCATGAGAATATCATCGAATACTGAACCTGCGTCAGGTACGGGCAGTCTGTCCGCAGCGGAGGATAGGAATCCATCCATCACCACGGCAGCCTTGTTAGGCCACCATTTATATATCGTAGCTTTGCTGACCTTGGCACGATCCGCTATTTTTTCCACCGTAACTGCTCCAAAACCATTTTCCAATAACAAATCATAGGAAGCGGAAAGAATAGACTTCTCCGTCTCAACATTACGCGGACGTCCTCGTTTACTCTCCATCTGAAATCACCCTTTCGTTAATCTGTCTCCAATCAAAATATAAACTATACGTTCAGTATACTAAAAAAATCTGGAAAAATAAATGACCATCGCCTATTTACAAAACGATACGTTCAGTATATTATTTAAACATGAATTAGTGAACTGAACGTATAGTATTTAAATTATTATGATCATCTGAGGAGGATTCACATGCAAAAAGAACAAGCGGCGAAAGAGAACCACATATCAAGTTGGATGATGTTTATGTTAGCAGCGGCATGCGGGCTTATCGTGGCCAATCTTTATTATGCTCAAACCCTTGTCGGACCTATCAGTGTCTCGACAGGACTTTCTTCTACAGCCGCAGGCTTGATCGTCACTTTAACTCAAATCGGTTATGTTGTAGGTTTGTTATTTATCGTGCCGCTGAGTGACATTGTTGAGAATCGGCGTCTCACGATAATCACGTTAATGGTTGCAGTGGGTGCATTGCTGGTTGCAGCTTTCGCAGCTAATGCGCCTTTGTTCCTGACAGCATCTTTGTTTATAGGAACCGGTTCTGTGGTAGCTCAAATCCTGGTGCCTTATGCCACCTATTTAGCGTCTGAAGAGCAGCGTGGGCGTGTGGTTGGTAATGTTATGAGTGGACTCTTACTTGGTATTATGTTTGCCCGGCCCGTGGCAAGCTTTATCACCAGCATCTGGGGATGGCAAGCCGTTTTTATTTTTTCAGCGGTCGTCATCACGTTGTTAGCCATTCTGCTGTCGCGATTTCTTCCTGAACGTAAACCTGCACCTTCGGTAAGCTATAGTAAATTAATTGTCTCTTTAGGCACCCTTTTAAAACAAACGCCTATATTGCGCCGACGTGCCTTATATCAAGCTTGTTTATTTGGAGCTTTTAGTCTCTTTTGGACGGTGGTTCCGTTGCGGTTGGCGGATGATTTTGGAATGTCGCAGCAAGGGATCGCATGGTTTGCTTTAGTAGGTGTTGGTGGGGCTGTAGCCGCGCCGATTGCTGGAAGACTGGCAGATAAAGGTTGGAGCAAATGGTTAACCGGGCTGGCCATGATCATTGCCACCTTGTCTTTTTTACTAATTCATCTTTTCCATAGCCACTCAACTTTTGCTCTCATCCTGCTCTTTATTTCCGCGATTACATTGGATATGGCCGTATCCGGAAATCTTGTACTCGGACAGCGTGTGATTTATTCATTGGGAAGTGAAGCGAGGGGACGTCTTAATGGGATCTTTATGGCGATTTTCTTCGTGGGTGGAGCCGTTGGATCATCTTTGGGTGGTTGGGCTTATGCCTATGGGGGATGGACCTTCGCCTCACTCATCGGAGTGATCCTGCCGCTATTGGCTTTGGTTTACTTTTTCACTGAAAAAAGATCAACTAAAGCTGTTGAATAAATCCTTGCTTTAAGAGTGGGGGTTAGGCTTACGGCAGAATAGACCGCTACCTTTGGTTAGGGCGGTCTATTTCTTTTTGAGGTAATAACGCTTGATAAACGTTAGTTATGCTCCGCTAACTGCACCTCAAACCCGTCCGGGTCCAGGATATAAAAGAACCGCAGGTGGGGATTGGGTGCGATTGGTCCGCGCGCTACTGGGATACCTTGGCTTTTTAAACTCTCCATCGCTTCATCAAGTGACTCCACTTCGAAACCCACAGAAACGCCACATTCCGGCTTCAAAGCCGGGTCACTTCCCTGAATAAGCTCGATCTTGGGTTGCCCCTCCAGACCTAACATGACGATCTGTTTTCCACTGCTCTCAAATCTACGCTCAATGGGTAGCCCCAGTATCCGGTTATAAAAATGAAGGGAAGCCTCCAGATCGCGGACCCGAAGCGTAATCCAATTCATACTCAATTTCATGGTTTTATAGTCTCCTCTGATGAATATTCTATATCGTATATTATACGCTATCATCTTGCCCGGAAACAGGGAGAATGGGAAATCAAGAACGTTTAATGAGGATAAAAGCCCGCAAAATCAGCTGTGCAACCAGTGGTTGACAGTATGTAAGGGGAGATAGGTAGTCAATTACAGAACGTTATAATATGATGAGCATGAGGTGATGGCGAATGGACTTTGCAAATAAATTGCAAAGCTATAGGAAACAGAGAGGAATGTCCCAGGAGAACTTGGCGGAGGTGATTGGTGTTTCGCGGCAAGCCGTGTCTAAGTGGGAATCAGGTCAATCCTATCCCGAAATGGATAAGATGATTAGTTTAAGTGAATTATTTCACGTAAGTTTGGATCATCTGGTGAAGGATGCTTCAAGCGATACCAGAGCAGAGCATGTCGCAAGCCCCGTATATGTAGATCTGAATTCCTTGTTTCATTATGAGTACAAAAGTAAGAGAACATGCTTTGGAATTCCTCTGGTTCATATCCATATCGGACGGGGGCTATACGTTGCCAAAGGGGTTATTGCCATAGGTAATGTTGCGATTGGTGCGGTATCCATTGGTATTGTTGCTTTGGGCGGATTATGTTTAGGTGCGCTTGCTCTAGGACTCATCAGTTTTGCAGGTCTGGCTCTAGGGCTTTTGTTAGCCGTTGGGGGCATTGCGGCGGGTACAATGGCCGTTGGTGGAATAGCATTGGGAATATTTGCTGTTGGAGGTTTAGCTGTAGGTATGTTCTCCTTGGGTGGTCTCTCTATCGCTTCCCATATTGCAATGGGTGGGTATGCAAGCGGGCATATAGCTATAGGGGATACCGTAAAAGGTGCTTATACCTTTATTACTCAAGATAATAATTTCAACGACATCAAGGGGGAGGAGGTAAGAAAGTTAATTCAGCAAGAATATCCACATCTTTGGAAACCCATTGTGCAGGTAATTATTTCAATTTTCAAATAGCTGATTAATTTGCGGAAATTTCTTTACGGTTGTTTCATATGGATATAATTTGGGTAATAAACGACTGGCGTTTGTCATATATTGATCCGGCAAAAATACTTGTTGCTCAGCAACAAGTATTTTGATTTTGTGTTGGATATTTGTGAAAATATAAAACCTGATATTAGATTTTTTGCTGAAAACCGAAATTTTTACAGAGGAGTATTTATTTGAAAAGCATTCATAAGCGCTTATTATTCTTGCTGCTTGTGTTTATAATTCTACCGTATTTTTTATCCGTGTTGTTGATCTATCGGCAGACGAAAGAGAATGTGGAACGACATGAACTTGAGAACAGCCAAGAGCAAATTCAGCAGGCGTCAGCCGATCTAGAGCAATATTTTGATGAAATCATTAATCTTCCATATATTTTATACCGAAATCCAGACTTATTCAGGGTGTTTGAAGAAGGGTTAGAAGAAGATTTTTATTACAAGCAGCTTGAAATTAATAAGGGTATGACTAACTTCTATCTCATGAGGAGTGAAATTCGTCAGGTCCGTCTATTCATAAACGAAGGGAAAAGCTCATTTACAGTTTATAATGCCATGTTAAGTTCCCGTAAAAGGAATCCGGATTTATTACAGCAAGCTTCCATTCAGAAGCTGATGAGCTCTAATAGCAATGATCTTATTGAAGCTCCGCATCCGATTGAGAACTATAACGATACCTCCATTATGCCTCCTTCGGATAAAACGATGGTCTTGACGGTTCATCACAAAATTGTGGATGTCCTAACACAGGAATTTCTGGGCGTCATCACTATAGATATTGATTTGGACAAGATTGCTCATATCGCTAATCATTTTCTACAGAAAAATAAAGAGAGCGTATGGCTTTCCGATGCGGAGAATCATGTCATTTACGCAAGTGATGAAACATGGATAGGCAAAACCGTTCCCGATGAACTGCAAAGGAAAATAAGTCCGATACAGGCAGATACTAAATCTCCAGAAGGAGATATTGTGTTTACTAGAACATTACAGGAACCGATAAAAGCGTGGCATTTTGCTAAGGTAACCCCGAGCTCTTTTTTATTTGAAGATGTAAGGAAAACTGCCTATACAAACATCATCGTAGGTGTGGTTGTAGGTGGACTGGGCTTGATAATGATAACAATCATTTCTTATGGATTTACACGGCCGATAAAACTGCTTAGTCAAAAAGTCCAGCGTATCGAGGGGAGGAATATGAATGCCCCATTCGACGATATGCGGGAGGACGAAATCGGTATTCTAGAAAGACATATCAAGGAGATGATGAATCGGATCAACCGTCATATTGACCGGGAGTATAAGCTTGAGATAGAGAACAGGAAAAATCAGCATAGGGCGCTAAAGTCGCAGATCAATCCGCACTTTTTATTTAATTCTTTACAATCTATTGCTGCAGTTGCCCTACTCTCTGAATCTCCAAAAGTATATCAACTGATTACCTCTTTATCCAAAATGATGCGGTACTCGATTCGTGTGGATCAGAAGGCGACGGTTCAAAGCGAAGTGGATTATGTACAGGCTTATTTGAATCTTCAAGCGGAACGTTTTCAGACTGATTTTAGCTATTCCATTGATGTGCCTAAAGATATTCTTGATATTCCGGTTCCTAGTATGATCTTGCAGCCGCTCGTTGAGAACTTTTTTAAGCACTGTTATGACGAGGGCTATGAACAAGCTTACATCCATATTTATGGTGAAATACAAGGTGAATATTTGAATCTAGTCGTAGAAAATAACGGAAACAGCGTGACGGATGATGAACTTGAGGCATTAAAAAATAATCTCTACACATCGGTTAACGAAGGCAATCCTTCTTTTGCACATATCGGGTTAAAAAACATTCATGATCGCTTGGTTCTTCATTTCGATCAGACAGCGGGAATCAAACTAGATTCGATGCAGGGACAAGGGTTCACTGTACGGCTAGTAATTCCACTCTACCTAAAGGAGAAGTAACGTTTATGAAAGCTCTTATTGTAGATGATGAGTCTAATGTTAGAAAAATCATCCGTTTTTTGGGACGGTGGGAACAATACGGAATTACCGAAGTGCTGGAAGCCAGAAATGGTCTCGAGGCTAAGGCGTTGATTGAGCAGAAATCTCCAGAAATCATAATGACAGATGTCAAAATGCCCAAAAATAGCGGGATGGAGTTAATCGAGTGGTTGGCTGCTAAAGACTATCCGGGAAAAGTGATTATGATTTCAGGGTTTGACGATTATTGTTTCATGCGTAAAGCGTTTAAGCTGGGATGCTTTGATTATTTGATGAAGCCAATTGAAGAGAAAATGCTGAATGAAACTTTAGAAGGGGCGTTGAGAGCCTGGGAACAAGAAGAGGGAGAACGTCGCAATATGGAGTCCGGATTTTATGAAGAGGTAAAAATGTTTCGCTTAAACAGGGAGATTACTGCTGCTTGTAACGGTGAAGCTTTTGATGCAGGCGAAATTGCCTCGGCTCTCCCACAGGCAGAAGTATACGACTTCACCATGATGTATTTTTACCAATCTCATTATTCGGAGCCATACATTCAGCTTTTGACCGAAGAGCTGGCTACACGGGAGTGGGGAAATGCATTTACGCTTCAAAATGATCCTAATGTCTGTGTGATTCTGTCCCTTCATGGACAGCTTTTCCCGATAGAGGAATGGATTACCCAGCATTTTGATATACCTGTTCGTTTGGTTAGTGGCCCCTCCATCCAATCGCTCGCAGAGATATCGTTATCTTTTCAATCTGTACAAAGGTCTATGGCTGAACAAAATTTTAGAGCAATCCATCGTTTGGCGGATTTAGATGATGTTAGGCGTATGAATGATATTGTCGCATTTGTTGATGAGCATTATATGGAAGAGCTAAGTTTGGACAAATTATCCACCCGTTTTTTTCTGAGCCGAGAACATATCTCGCGGAGATTTAAGCAAGAAGTAGGGATGACTCTTACTAACTACGTCATTCATTTACGAATAAATCAAGCGAAACAGTGGTTACTAGAATCGGATGAAAAGATGTACTCGATTGCCTTAAAGCTAGGGTATCAAGATGAGATTTATTTCTCTAAGCTGTTCAAAAAAAACGTCGGTATGACGCCTGCTGAATATCGTAATTCACAGGGAGCAAGAGAAATAGACGCGGAAGTCAGGATAGCCAATACATAAGTTCATTGTTGAATGCATCTGGGGGAATTATGAAAATAAAAAGGGTTCAAATGATTATCGTGGGGTTGATTACGCTAACGCTTTCTTCATGTGGTGCGCATACACGTCCACTGAAGGAAGCGGATTTGAAGGTAGCGGATAAGGCAGTCACTTTGGAGGTACTGAATCCTAAAGTGGAAATCTCTATAGAATTCGAGCAGATGGTTAAGGAATATGAAAAGGAAAACCCGAATATTAACGTAGAAATTCTAACCTTTGGCGGGGGAGCTAACTACCTTGATGAGCTAAAGGCGAGGTTTGCTGCCAATGTTGGTCCGGATATTTTTCCAAATGGCGGTTATGAAGAAGCGAAGGCATGGAGTAGATATCTTGAGGATTTATCAGATCAACCTTGGGTGGAACAGGCTTATGACGAGGCGCTAGAACCGATGAAGATGGACGGGAAAATATACGGGATGCCAATCAATTTTGAAGGCTACGGTTTTATTTATAATAAGGATTTATTCGCAAAGGCTGGGATTACTCCTCTCCCAACAACGTTTACGGAATTAAAAGTGGCGGCGAAAAAGCTGAAGGCTATAGGTGTGACTCCTTTTTCTGTTGGGTATTCCGATCATTGGTTTTTTGTACTCCTGTTGAATATTGCTATTGCACAACAGGAGGACCCGGATGCTTTTATTCAAGGGTTAAACAACGGAACACAATCTTTTCGAGCGAATAAGGAAGTTAAAGATGTCATTCGGATGCTGGATTTGACCGTACAATATGGTAACGAAAATTTTTTGACAACAGATTATAATTCGGAAGTTGAGTTATTTGCAACAGGGAGAACGGCGATTCTAAAACAAGGGAATTGGGTTCAGTCTAAAATTGATCAAATATCGCCGAATATGAATATCGGTTTTTTACCCATGCCTATTAATGATGGTGCCGAAAACAATGCGTTGCCAGTAGGGGTATCTAATAATTGGGCTGTTAATAAAGAATCTTCGCCAGAAAAGAAGAAGGAAGCCAAAAAGTTTTTGAACTGGATGGTTTCCTCGGAAACAGGGAAAAAGTTCATGAAGGATCGCTTTCATTTTATTTCAGCTTTTAAAAATATAGAGACGGACCGTTCGGGAGCGCTTGTAAAAGATCTTATGCGATACGTCGATGAACAGAAAACTTTATCTTGGAATTGGTTCAAATTCCCTCCCAGAGCAAGAGAGGAGTTTGGCTATCTTATGCAAGCTTATGTAGGAGAGCAAATTAATCGGGATCAATTGCTTCAAGAACTTCAAAAATCGTGGGATACCCATGTGAAGTAATAAAACCAAATCAATATAACCCTGTAAATGCATCAATTTACGACATACTCATAACGTCTACTCTTCATTAGAATTTAAAAGGGGAACAGCACAAAGGAAGATCGAAACCCAAATTTAAAGTATAAGAGGAGTTAGATGATGAATTTCAAGAAAATGATTAAACAAACAACAATCCTAACCTTTACAGCTGCTTTAATGTTAGGTGGAGCTACTCAAACCTTTGCGAAAGGAAATAACAAGCCGAACAAGCCGGAGTACAATGACTATGGTTTCTCTCATATCACTCGCGCTGACATGTTGAAATTACCCAAACAACAAAATAGTAAACAATTCCAAGTCCCCAAATTTGATGCTTCAACGATTGAGAACATTCCTGCAGCCATTAAGTTCGATGAGAATGGAAACAAAATTGAAATGGATGTTTGGGATACTTGGCCGCTGCAAAATGCAGATGGAACTGTAGCCAGTTATAAGGGGTATCAAATTGTTTTTGGTCTGGCGGGCGACCCTAATAATGGATCAGACACATTTATTTATTTGTTCTATAAGAAAGAAGGAGACAACTCTATCAGCAGCTGGAAGAATGCCGGCAGAGTGTTTAAGGATAGTGACAAACTTGTTCCTGATGATTATGTTTTAAACAATCAAGCCGAAGAATGGTCCGGTTCAGCAACCATGACATCTGATGGCAAAGTTCGCTTGTTTTACACTAATCGTCATCCTTGGGATCCAGATCGCGGATTTTACGGGAAACAAACTTTAACTACAGCTCAAATTAATGTCTCTGCCCCGGATGGGGATACCCTTAAGATTGATGGCGTAGAAGATATGAAATCCATCTATGACGGTAATCAAGGTGAAATTTATCAAAGTGTTGATATCACCGGTTTTAGCAAAGGCGATTACGACGATAATCATACCTTAAGAGATCCTCACTATGTGGAGGATAAAGGCCACAAGTATCTTGTGTTTGAAGCAAATACAGGGACAACTACGGGTTACCAGGGTGAAGAATCTCTCTTTAACAAAGCTTATTATGGTAATAGCAATGCCTTCTTCCAAGCGGAGAAAAAGAAATTACTAAGCAGTGCTGACAAAACATCTGCGGAAACCGCGAATGGTGCGCTCGGTATCATTGAATTAAATAATGATTATACATTCAAAAAAGAAATGAAGCCGCTACTTGCCTCCAATACCGTGACAGATGAAATTGAACGTGCGAACATATTTAAATTGAATGGCAAGTGGTATCTGTTCACAAGCTCAAGAGGTTCTAAAATGTTCATTGATGGCATTGATGATGAAGACATCTATATGCTCGGGTACGTATCTAATTCTTTAACCGGACCGTATAAACCATTAAATGGTACAGGACTTGTCCTCCATCAAGATCTTAATCCTTATGATATTACCTGGACTTATGCTCACTTTGCGATTCCGCAAGCGAAAGGGAATAATGTAGTCATCACAAGTTACATGACGAATAGAGGTTACTTTGGGGATCATCATTCCACTTTTGCCCCAAGCTTTGTGCTGAATATTAAAGGCTCCAAGACTTCAGTTGTACCGAACAGCATTTTGGAACAAGGGCAATTGACGCTTAAAGGTAACAAACCGTATTAATCATTTACAAAGTAAATGCCAATGTAGTTGGCGTTTACTTTTCTTTTTATAAGCTGAGATTAGCAATGTGAAAAAAGCGAGGTATATTTTGAATAAGAAAAAAATGATAGGAATCACTATATTAATCCTTTGTTTAATTTGTATTGTGACGATAGTATTAGTAACTTATGACGCTGGAGAGAAGAAGAAGCCGGGGACCGACGTTCCTGATCATAAACCTACCACTCGGGCTAGCTATCATTTCACTGTACCTGAGCATTGGAAAAACGATCCGCAAAAACCCATTTATTTTGATGGTAAATATCATTACTATTATCTCTATAATGCTGATTACCCGGATGGAAATGGTACAGAATGGAGACATGCCACATCAACGGATTTGGTGAGCTGGACAGATGAAGGCGTTGCGATTCCAAAATATACAACACCCAATGGTGATCCCTGGTCAGGATCTGTTGTTGTTGACGATAGCAATACAGCAGGTTTTGGCGAAGGGGCTATTGTGGCGATTTTAACACAGCCCTCTGCAGAGGGGGGGAAGCAAGAACAATATTTATGGTTCAGTACGGATCGTGGGCTGACGTTTAAATCTTATAGTGATGATCCTATTTTGCCAAATCCGGGCACAGAAGATTTCAGAGACCCGAAGGTAATATGGGATCAACATTCTCATAAATGGGTGATGACGCTAGCCGAAGGTACGAAAGTAGGCTTTTACGAGTCTGACAATTTAAAGGATTGGCACTACACAAGTGGCTTCGAAACAGAAAATATTGGAATTGTAGAGTGTCCTGACTTCTATATGATGCGGGCGAATGATGGCACTTATAAATGGGTTCTTGGGGTCAGTGCAAATGGTAAGTCGATAGGTAAACCTAACACGTATGCCTACTGGACTGGAGATTTTAATGAGAATGAATTTATCGCGGATCATCATGAACCACAGTGGCTAGATTATGGATTTGATTGGTATGGTGCTGTAACTTTTGAAGAAGGAAAGGACAAGGATCAATACAATCATCGATATGCTTTGGCCTGGATGAATAATTGGGATTACCCTCATGTTACCCCCAATCTTAACGAAGGTTTTAACGGAATGGATTCAATCGTGCGTCAAATAAAATTAACACGAGATGAAGAGCAGTCGTATCAGTTAGTATCACAGCCCATCGAAGCATTAGATCAAATGGTAACTTCAACGGATTCCTTGCAACAAATAAAAGTGAACGGCTCGTCAACACTTGATATCACAGGCGAAAATTACCAGCTCGATGCAGATCTATCTTGGTCAGAGAGTACCAATGTAGGCTTAAGACTTCGTGAATCCGCAGATAAGACGCGCCACGTGGACGTAGGAGTGTTTGTTGAAGGACAATATTCTTATGTTAATAGAGCCTTCACTGGACAACCTGATGAGAGTGACAGATATCTTGAAAGCAAGGCCCCCTTTGATGTGAACAAGAAAAAAGTGCATCTGAAGATCCTTGTGGATAGAACAAGTATTGAAGTTTTTATAGATGATGGTGAAATTGTATTTTCTAATGAAATCTTCCCGGAAATAAAGGATCAAGGCATTACCTTGTTTTCTGAAGGTGGCACCGCGATTTTTAATAATGTTGTAATTAAGCATTTTGGCAAAGATTAGAATGAATATACAGAGTTTTTCTAATTCTTGCGCAATAAGAGGGCACTCCAACCTATGGATGTCCTCTTTTTTTATTATAAGTTCGTAATATTAAACCTAATTCACGAAGGAATACATAATTGTTAAACGCTATCTTGAATTCTAGAATGATGTTATTGGCATCACGTTACTTTTTTGGTTTCAAAATCATTCTGGGAGGTTGTCCTAATGAAGCGAAGGCCTATTTATGTTGTTCTTATTCTGTTTATTGTATTAGGTTCATGGTTGCTGCTGAATCACCGGGAAAATAAAAGCGCCTCTGAGAAGCAAGTGCAGGAAGTGCTGCCTACGAGTACTGTTGATACTAACACAACAATGGCTAACGTTACTGTAAATAACAGAGAAACTCCGGTGCAGTACTTGGATCCCGCATATAAAGTTACAGTGAAACACGATATTTTGTATGCAAGTAAGAAAAACGAGACGGATGCTGAAGAACCGCTGAAGCTCGATTTGTACCAGCCCATTGGAGATGAAACCAAGCAGAGGCCAGTATTTATTTTTATTCATGGCGGAGGTTATACCGGAGGGGATAAGTCTGATGCAGCAGATTTTTCCGAAGGCCTGGCGAAACGGGGGTATGCTGTTCTCACTATTGATTATAGGCTAAAAAAAGATCCGTTTTTCAATTTTACTCGCACACTTAATGATGCTAATGAGGATATAAACGATGTGATCAAATGGATTAATGAGCATGCGGAGACTTATGGATTGAACAAGGAACGTATAGTTATTGGCGGAGATTCAGCAGGAGGTCATCTGGCCATGAACTTTGTGAATCTATCCTTAGCAAGAGATCCCTCCCTAGTTAAGTCTGTATTTTCCATTATAGATATTTATGGTGGTGAACTGACAAGAAGTGCTGACAGCAAGCTGCCGCCTGTCCTAATTATTCATGGAACGATAGATAAAATGGTGCCGTACCAGCAAAGTATTGACCTAGCCGCTCAATTGAAAGAGAAAGGTATTTATCATAATCTGCTCACGCTGGAGGGAGTCGGACATGATTATAAAAATGAAAAATATATCGATGAAATTATGGAGACGACAGCACATTTTCTGTGGAATGTCATGAACAGTTCGGACCTTGCGAGTCTTCCGGAAAATTCGGGGATCACGGTTGCTTCTGGTTCTACTTTTGATATTAAGCTGCCTGAAGCTTATCGCAGCGCATCGAAGGAGCCGCTTAATATCGATTTGCCAGAGGGATGGCTGCTTAATGGAGAAGAAGAAGGTTCGCTGCGGATACAGGTTCCGGAAAGCTTGGTGCGCGGAAACGATTCGCTGTTCGTCTCTCAGGGTGCAGATCCTACAGCGGCATCAAGCTTCACTATGAATATCAACGTAATCGACCCGCTGGCAGTGTATTACGAGACCTTTTATGAGGAGTCTGCCAAAGAGATAAAAACCCATATGGATGTTACTAATCAATCTACAAGCAATTTCAGCGGTTCAGTGGAAGCTGATTATGAGACGGGACGATCTACCCGAGGTACTTATGCTTCGACTGTGGAAAATCTGGAGCCGGGTAAGAGCGTTCGTCTTGAGATTCCTGAGCTGGCAAGAGGCCAGCGCTCGCTTAAAGTTTTTAATGATATAGGTACCTTATTGCAATCGACAGTTGATTCTTCTAACGTGCTTCTGTTGCCGAAACTCAGTCCGCCTGTCCAAATCGATGGCAACTTGTCGGACTGGGGGAATCAAGCTCCCTTTGATGTGAAGGATGTCAAAATCATGGGCTGGCAAGGAGAGCAGGATCTCAGCGCCAAGGGTTCCTTAGCATGGGATGCCGACAATCTTTACCTTGGGGTAGAAGTTATCGATGATTATCATGCACAGTCAGCATCAGGAGATGCCATCTGGAGTGGGGACAGCATCCAGATTGGAATTGGCATTGCCAACGGGGATGGAACGGTGCCTTCTGAGTACCATGAACTCGGTGTGGCTCGCGGAGATACGGGCGAATTACTCAAATGGTGCTGGTTGGCACCCAAGGGGTTTAATTTGGGTGATGCTATAGAATTACAGTATGCCGTGGAACGTAAAGATTCAAAAACCAGCTACGAACTAGCCATTCCCTGGCGTGAACTAAAATCCGACGATGTACAGGTGAAGCCAGGAATGAAGGTGAAATTTTCGTTATTGGTCAATGACAATGATGGTGAGGGGCGTAAGGGCTGGGTGGAATTTAACAGCGGCATTGGTTCGGCTAAGGATGTTGATGCTTTTGGTGATCTATTTGTGCATTGACATATTCTGCTGTTAACACTATGATATGAATGAAAAAATAATTATTCATTCACGGAGAGACGAAAAGTGGAAGACAAAAAAACAAAGATATACGAATGTGCGAAAGAGCTATTTAGCAATAAAGGCTTTAAAGACACGAATGTTTCTGGCATTACCACAATGGCTGGAATAGCTGTAGGAAGTTTTTACAACTATTATCCCTCCAAGGAAAAGCTTTTTATGGATATTTTTTTAGAGGAAAACGAAAAGCTCAAAAAAAGCTGTATGCAATCGCTCGATATGAGCCAAAGCCCATTAGCACTAATACGGCAGATGATGGTGCTTAATTTGGAAGGTATGATAGCCAACCCCATTCTTAAGGAATGGTATAACAAAAGTGTTTTCGCAAAAATCGAACAGCTGTACCGGGAAGAAACCAACATTCAGGTAAACGACTTCTTGTATGATAGCTTCCATGAAATCATTAAGCAGTGGCAAGCCGATGGTAAAATGCGCAGCGATATGGATAGTAAAATGATTATGATGATCTTCGGCGCAATGATTAATGTGGAAACCCACAAGGAAGAAATCGGGCTGGAGTATTTTCCACAACTTTTGGACAATATGCTGGAACTAATTATGAAGGGTTTGACAGACTGCCCCTAATACACTTATGGTGCAGTTTTTTTTTTAGTGAAATGAATGAATTATAAAATATTCATTCAAATTTTAAATCAAAAGGAAGGAGGCAAGCAGGTGAGTAAGAGAAGAGGAAAAAAGCGAAAATTCAATAAATGGATTATTGTTCTCAGCATTCTATGCGGGATTACAGTCATAGGTTGGATAGGTGGTATTCTCTTATCTGCTCCGGGAAGGCATGAAGTTCAGCAGCTTACTATCCACGCCATAGATATACAGAAACTGCGGGAGGGCAGCTATGTGGGGGAATACATTGGCATCAAAGATCATTCCAGAGATACCATGGTGAAGGCCACAATATCTGCTGGACGGCTGTCAGATATCAAAATACTCAAAGGTGCCTTGGACAAAACAGGGAACCCTGCTGAACTGAAGGGTGGGCTAAGCATTGGTGATTTGTTTGGTCATGTGATTGAATCGCAGTCTCTTCAGGTGGACGTTATCAGCGGGGCAACGCTTACCTCTAAAACACATCTTAAGGCACTCGAAAATGCCCTACTGCAGGCGGAGACGAAATAATTCATTTTAAGGAGAATTTATATGAACATTGCAGTCATTTCGTATTCATTCACAGGTAATAATGAAGCATTAGCAAGGAGTGTGGCGAAAGCGTTGTCGGCTGAATATATCCGAATCTCGGAAGCTAAACCCCGAACACTCGGTAGGATTACCTTTGATATGATTTTTGACAGGATACCGTTGGTTCAACCGAAGCCTGAGCAAATAGGAAAATATGATATTATCCTATTTTTTGGACCGGTTTGGATGGGAAAAGTGGCCACACCGCTCCGCGCCTATTTAGAGTACTTGAAGAAAAATCCGCAAAAGTATGGTTACCTTTCAATCAATGGTGGAGCTGACGGTCCAAATCCGAAGGTACCAGGGGAGCTCAGAAAAAGAACTGGAGCAGACCCTGTTGTATTCATCGAGCAGCATATCGCAGATCTGATATCGGCAGATCACAAACCTGCACGTAAAGATACCTCAGCTTATAAGTTAAATGAGGGCGATATTAATCAATTAACTGGAAAAATAGTGAAGAAAGTAAGGGATATGATCTAGCTTTTAAGCTCCAGCGAGACGAACAGAGAAACGGCAAAGCTGCCGTTTTTTTTGTTTTCTCTGCAATCTGGTAGAAATTGTTCTATTATAAAGTGTTCCTTCAATTCGCTAGATGGTATGATAGGTATGGGAGGGAATTATAAAATGAACAATGAGACGACTAATGAAAATGAAATAACAAATGAGAATGAGGAAGTAAATGATAATACAGAAATGTCTGAAGAGGATATGGCGCAGCTGCTAAAGGCTGTTCACCATAACGGCCTTGTAGCATTGAGAGTACACTTTAAAGATGTTGAAGGACAAGTATTGAACATGGAAGCCTACGGCCCTGTTTTTGTTTTTCACGTGAAAACTGAATTAGATCAGGTGTATTCCTGCGGATTTTTTCTGCGCGAGTTAATTGCAAGATTCCAGTCGGGTAAGGATCCGGCAGCATGGATGGCCTCATTCTTCGTTGAGCTGATGAAAATTGAGGGAGGCAAAACACTTCCAAAACCACCAGCAAGTGAAGAAGAAGCAAAAGGGATTATTGACAATGTGTTAGTTCCGCTTTGTGTTGAGGAAATTACCCAAGAATTTGCTCCAGAAAAAGTGCATGTCGGGCTGGCATGGAACGAGAAATTGGGACCAGTCTTCGAGGCTGGATTTCCAGCGATCACCGATGGGAATAACGTATGCGCATTCCCGCTTCATCTGTTGCTGACTCATTTGCAATTGAACCGGGATCCATCCGAACTGCTTGTTCAAGGCATGTATAACATCCGCAAAGAACATGGATTGGAGTAAAACAGGCTCTGAGTCCTGACCATCCATAACCCAAAGAAACGGCAGAAATGCCGTTTCTTTTTCTTTTGACATTCAAAGAGTAGATCCTTGCTTGATGAATTTATTCATATCTACTTTGAGCTGATAGCTTTAAGCTGATAACCTGCTGCTTGAAGGTTTCGTTCACATCATCTACGGACTGTATAGCGCTTATCTTTGCTTTTTAGCTCCATTTACCGAACTCGCGGACCGTATAGCACTTATTGTCTGTTTATTGCCTATAAAAGTAGGAGGATTAGCCAAATAGTTGCATCTCAGTCCGTTAACAGAAGAATTCTCTTGAAAATGAACCAATAACGTCTCCTCGGTCCGATAGGCCTTGGTGTTGCTGGATTATATAAAGAAACTGTCAATACTTTTCAGATAGTTTAGGATAAAATTTCATTTACGGAATACGTTTGCGGACCAAGCTATATGTACAGCACCACTATACTTTTTTAGAAAAATAAACGAAGGCGTGGTAACAAGATGAAATATCTAGTTTCAATACTACTAATTGCTGCAGTGATAGCATCTGGTTGTTCCAATTCCACTCCAATTCCTCATCCAACCTCTAATCAGGAAACTTCTCCTTCTCCTGATCCTTCAGATAACCGCAGAGAAGATACTGTGTTCCTCAACAAAAATATAGGTTGGAAAGCAGTCTATCATTTTCAAGGAATGTCACGTGAAGATATGGAGCTTTATACAACTAGTGATGGGGGAGAGACTTGGAAGGAGATTGGGGATAGCTTACAAGCAGGAAGTACTCTTCCTAGCGGGGTGAAATCGGGAATTACTTTTGTTAACGAAAAAGAAGGCTGGATTACAACGAATGCGCCTTGGCAGGGAAAGGTTGGTTTATATAAAACAATGGATGGTGGAGTTACATGGAGTGAACAGACTGTCACAGTGCCGGATGAGTTAGTAAACTCGCAAATCTATGCTTATCCTCCCCTCTTTCTTACGAAGGATCAAGGAATCTTAATTACTCGGCCTGCTGAAAATGAACATACATTGTTATATATAACGATAGACGGGGGACAACATTGGAAATCATTCCTTGACCATCATAAGGATCAGTATGCTGGTATCGCATGGACGCTCTCAGAGAGTATGGCGACGGTAAAATACGCAGAGAAAACCTGGACATTAAGCATGCAGAACTATGGAAAATGGTCCCTTTAATCGAAATGTTGGCATATTGCGTTTAGAAAAGACGTACACATCAAATGAAGCGAGGCGTTAACCTGACTCTGGCTGTTATAGCTGTTTATGGGATAACGTTTTGTTTTATCCATTATTCGAAACCGGTTTCAAATGTGCGAGCGCGCCGCGCAATGAAATCAGTAGGAGGAAAAGACGATGTTACGAAAAGGAAAAATGTTAAGTCTATTTCTGCTGTTCACCCTCTTAATTGCTTGGGTACCTACAGGGAGTTCAAGCGCGGCATCAAGCTGGAATCTGGCATGGAGCGATGAATTTGATGGGAATTCTCTGAACACTAATAATTGGTCGGCGGAAATAGGTACGGGTAGCGGGGGTTGGGGAAACAATGAGCTTCAGTATTATACCAGTCGTCCGCAGAACCTGCAGGTAACGGGTGGGAATTTAGTGATTACTGCACAAAAGGAGTCGTACGGGGGGATGAATTATACCTCTGCACGGATCAAAACACAGGGACTCAAAAGCTTCACCTACGGAAAAATCGAAGCTAGAATCAAATTGCCTTCAGGACAGGGACTCTGGCCAGCATTTTGGATGCTTGGGGCGAATATTGATTCAGTGGGTTGGCCGAAATCTGGGGAAACGGACATTATGGAGCGTGTGAACAATAATGCTTTTGTTAACGGGACGGTACATTGGGATGCCAATGGGCATGCCGAGTACGGTCAGGTGTCTGGTAACCTCGATTTCTCACAGTACCATGTGTACAGCGTGGAATGGGATGCGAATTATATAAGATGGTTTGTAGACGGCAACCCATTTAATGCTTTTTATATTGAGAACGGAACCGGAAATACGGAGGAGTTCCAGAAACCTTTCTTCATCCTGCTAAACCTTGCCGTGGGTGGAAATTGGCCGGGAAGTCCAAATGCTTCAACTGCTTTCCCAGCTCAAATGCTGGTTGATTACGTACGTGTGTATCAGGCTGCGCCTACCTCAAGCATCGTTAGTGGTGGGATTTACACTTTAGCTGACAAGGCTAGTGGCAAGGTTCTGGACGTAGTGGATGTATCCACAGCAAGCGGGGCGAAAATGCAGCAATGGACCAATTACACTGCCAATAATCAGAAATTTAAAGTGGAGAGTACAGGCGACGGTTATTACAAGCTTACGGCAGTGCATAGTGGAAAAGTGTTGGATGTGCCGAACTCATCAACCGCGAGCGGTATACAGCTGCAGCAATGGGATGACAATGGTACCAACGCTCAGCGATGGAGCATTATTGATGTTGGAGGGGGCTATTATAAGCTTATTTCAAAAGTGAGCGGATTAGCCATGGATGTATCCGGAGCATCAACAGCCGATGGTGCAGCAGTTCAGCAGTGGACGGATAACGGGAGTGATGCTCAGAAATGGTTTTTTACAAAAGTGAACTAAAGAAATGCCGCCCCATATCAAATGGGGCTTTTTCTAATCGGTCTAATCGGTCTAATTTGTTTTAAATCGGCTAAAAGAATAGGGGTTAAGTTCAACTGAACAATTTTTATTTTCTGCTTGTTTCTTTTTCGGGTGAGGTGTGGTTTTAAAGGGCTGCTTTTCCGTTTTCTTCGTCTGATTTTGGCTCTGGTGATTCTCCAAGGGGTTAGCTTTAGGAATTGCTGATATAGGGATGAACCTGCGGAATCTTTATTCCAGCATTTATCATCTCCGGCAAAATGGATGATTTTGTTAGTGAAATCATGGTCCGGAATGTTTGTGTTGAACGAATTAAAACGGATATCGAGGGGGAGGTAATTCCCACCAAAAACTGCATTCAGAACATCCTGATCTGGCATGGTGACATCAGGAAAGGTACGTAGGAAGGTTAGCATTTCTTCGTACCAGTTGGTATTCTGGCGGATATTATGCAAAGAAAATAAAATCACTCCGGAATTAAAATAAAGATCAGGATTTAATCCCTTAGCGCTCACAATATGAGCAACCTCTCTAATTCCCTGGTCCCAAATTGCAGCCAAATACTTGTCATTCAGTTCAACCTGCCATAATTCAGTAATGTCCATATTCACTAATACATCGCAGTCCAGATAGATGATTTTGTCCACGGGTATTAGTGCAGGAAGAAGCAATCGATACATACATGCCTGCGTCCATACATTAATGGAGTTAACATTGGCTAGCACCTGAGTTAGATCATCAGGCATAGTGATTGAATAAAAGCTAAGGGTATGATTATGTTTTGTAGTTAATGCGCTAAGCCTGCGCTTATTAGTTTCACTTAAAGAAACATCATGTAAAATATGAATATGAATTGGGGAACTCGTATGATGAAAAATTGACGCTAGAACGACTCCGGCATGTTCAGCATATTTCCCATCCTTATCTTGAAAAGCCAAGGCGATATCGATCATTTGATTTATCCTCTCTTCACGTTTGTGTACGAATGTACCACAGTATACGTTCGCCTTGATCAGAGGACAGAGACATTAAACCCAGAATATTCACCCAATTTCATGTGAACACCAAAAAACCAAGTGCTGAATCTCAGCAACTTGGTCGGCTAAGGACTTCAATCTTTATTTTCGCAGCTTAATTTGATCTACGTGATGATTGTTGTCCTTATGCATTATAAGATCCGCACGATTTCGGGTGGGCAGAATATTTTGCTGCAAATTAACGTAGTTTATTTCTTTCCAGATCCGCTTTGAGATTTCAATAGATTCCTCTAGAGACAGCTGTGCATATTTTTTGAAATAAGATTGTTCATCTTGGAAGGCAGTATCTCTGAGCTTAATAAACCGATCAATGTACCATGTCTCGATATCGTTCACATCGGCATCCACATAAATAGAAAAATCAAAGAAATCAGATACAAAATAGTTAGGCATATTATGATTATTTGTAATCGCAGTCTGAAGAACATTTAAGCCCTCAACAATTAGAATATCCGGATTCTCAATCGTAATATATTCATCTGGCACAATATCATAAGTTAAGTGAGAGTATACAGGGCTTTGGACCCGCGGCACCCCAGACTTCACATCCGTTAAAAAAGAAATTAAACTACGCGTGTCGTAGCTTTCAGGAAAGCCCTTTTTCGTCATTATACCGCGCTTTTCCAGCTCTGCGTTGGGATGTAGAAAACCATCAGTCGTAACTAAATCCACTTTTGGATGGGAAGGTAATTGTGAGAGGAGTTTTTGTAGGAGTCTGGCCGTAGTGCTTTTACCAACAGCGACACTTCCCGCGATACCTATGATAAATGGACCTTTTTTTAGATCATTGTTCAGAAAGTGATTTATAGACTCATTAAATTTATGAGCAGATAGAAGTTGCAGATTTAGTAAATTGGACAGAGGAAGATAGACTTCGTTAACATCCTCGCTGGAGATTTTTTCATTAATACTTTGGACTTCCATAAGTTCTTCTTCTGATAATTGGATAGCGGTGAAATCGCTTAGTTTTTTCCAATCCTCACGTAAATAAAGTGTATATGCTGAATTATTCACCATTAAATTTTCCACATCCCTGAAGTTTTTAGAGATTTCTTATGCACTTAGGTATTATAACCGTTCATACAGCTTCATTCCATTCATTGTAATCGACATAATTATGGACATTAAGGAGATTGCATTTCAGTAAATGGGAAAATCAATTAAAATATAGAATATTAGGAAGGATGGGGTGGGGCAATGGGAGTTTTTCGAAAAGTTGAATTATTGAAGGATTACACACGCACGGAAACGTTCCAAGAAGAGTCAGAGGGAAGGAAAATAGTTATAAGTATTTATTATCCGGATACAGAGGGTGTATTAAATAAAAACGCATCTGCAATGAAATATATGGAGCTTTTCGGGCCCTGTGAACAACAGGCGAGAGAGCTTCTACAAGATATTGGCATGAACATGGAAATCATAAATACATTATCTACCTCAATCAGCGATCGGACCTTTCAAAGCAAATCCAAACGCTCCTATCCAGTCATCATCTACTCACCTGCATTAGGTTTAGATAGAGATATGTATATTTATAATATAGAAGCGCTGGCCAAGCAAGGTTTCATAGTGGTAACGGTCAGTGCTGCGTACGAAGCTATGTTTACTGTTTGCCCTAGTGGAGAATTTATTAATCAATCCGAAGCCATGAGGCAAATAAAAGCTGCGGATTATACCGATTTACATAACTTAATTTCCATTCGAAAAAAAGATATTCAATACGTTCTGGATCACCTGTCCACGCTTAATTCTATGGATAAAGATGTGAAGGGCTTATTTGATATGAATAAGATTGGTATTATCGGCCATTCCATCGGCGGTGCTACTGCATTAGATTTAACTATGGAAGACGATAGAATTAAAGCTGCTATTTTATTAGATGCAAGCATGCACTTATATATTGAGAATGAAGAGAAGAACAATACTGTGCCGCTTCTTGTATTAAGGCAAAAGGCCTCGACCTTAGAATCCTTAAGTAATATATTACAGGAGAAACTGGCAAATGATTTCATCAAAGGACAAGAGGCGCTTTTTCAGAATTGGAACGGATATAAATCTTTTCTGAAAATACGAAAGGCTACACATATGTCATTTAGCGATCTGCCCCTTTATGAGGAAGGAGAGAATTTAAAACAAAGAACCTGTGAAATTCATACTTGCTTAAATGAGCTTATAAGTAAGTTCCTTGTGGAGCATCTTTTAGATCAGGGGCAAGGTTATTCGGCATTAATTAGTAGGGTTCATAAAGATTTTTGTGAGATCCATGGTAGTGGAGAAGAAATTCTGTAAATTAGCAATAAACTCTCCTTTGTTTATACCGATAAACATATATAAGGGAGGGAATTATGAATGCATTCTGCTCAGTCTAATGAGAAAATATGTAATCATATTGAAAAATACATAGGTGTTATTGATAATGTTTTTAAAGAAATTATTTCAGGTGTTCTGTCGATAGATATTCTAATTCTTGATCCGACGCCTGAGTGGAACTTCTATACTTTAATTACCTCTGGAATGAGCGAATTACCGATGACGGTGCCAGAAGGTGCAGAAGAATATCAATATGCTGAACTAATGATTTGTCTCCCTCCTACCTGGAAGCTGTCGGATGAGGCTTTTAAGGATGAACGGAATTATTGGCCGATTCGAGCCCTGAAAACAATGGCTAGGTTTCCGCATGAATATAATACATGGCTTTATATGGGGCATACGCTTGTGAACGGTAATCCCGCCCAGCCTTATAGTGAGGATACAGGATTTCAAGGGATGTTCGTTTGGGTTCCAGATGTAAAAGATAAAGCCGGTTTCTTTAATTTAGAAATGAGCCATGAGAAAGTGGTGCACTTTTATACGTTAATTCCGCTCTATGGGGAGGAGTTAGATTATAAAATCAAGCATAGCGAGGAAGAGTTACTACACAAGTTAAATAAGATTGGGGTTACGGATGTTTTGGATCCTTCCCGTAAAAATAGTTGTAAGAAGTTATGGGGACTCTTTTAAATACAAGAAAAAACGGCTGAGAGCCGTTTTTTTATTTTTTGATTCCAAAAGCAATCCAGCGACCATCCACATCTTCGATCACAAATTCCTTGTTATTATAATCGGTGTTTGATAAAGAACGAACAATATGAACACCGGCGGCTTCGAACTCCTTCTCCAACTCTTGTTGCTGCTTCGTAATAAAATAGGCATCGTATCCATAACCGTACAACTCTCGATTGGGAATGACCTTTTGTCCATGGGATTGCGTAAGGATAATCTCTGTATCGTCACGATACAAACAAAGATGTGGTTCTTGTGTATCTAAATAGGGCACAGCTTTAAAACCTAAGTACTGGCTGTAGAAGGCAGCGGTTTGCTCAATATTCAACGTAGGGAAAATACTATGTGATTGTAAGAGCTTTTTGTCCACGAGTGAGGTCATCCTTTCAAAGAAAAATAGATATCCATATATTACCTTAAGATAGAAGTTTCAACAATACACGGAGTTTCCATTTAGCAGAAGATTATTCACGGTTGACATCATCGCTATTCTATAATAATATACATGCATGAGCATGCATTTATAAATATTTTATATAAGATGAACTTAGAAACTCATGTTCACTGGAAGCATTGATCATACTATACTTAGTTTTTTATAAAGAGGAGAGATATCATGAAGGACTTGTTCACCCCGTATGAATTGAAGGATTTGAAGCTGAAGAACCGCGTGGTTATGCCTCCAATGTGTCAGTATTCAGTGTCTAACAAAGACGGGATTGCTACGGATTGGCATTATAATCATTACGTAAGCCGCGCTGTTGGCGGAACCGGATTAATTATTATTGAAATGACGGACGTGGAGCCTGATGGCCGGATTACTGATTTTGATCTTGGCATTTGGTCTGATGAGCAAATTCCTGCACTGGCCAGAATCGTTGAAGCTTGTCATTCATATGGTGCTAAAGTGGGTATTCAGATTGCACACGCCGGACGTAAAGCAGAAGATGCAGCAGTTCCTGTATCCTCCTCTAACGTTCCTTTTGATGCTGACTCCAAAACACCACGTGCCTTAACAACTGAAGAAGTGAAAACTATGGTTGAGAAATTCCGGTTGGGCGTGAAGCGGGCGATTCAAGCGGGATTTGATGTTATCGAGCTTCATGGAGCGCATGGTTACCTTATTCATCAGTTCCATTCCCCTCTAACCAATCAAAGAACAGATGAATATGGCAAGGATTTAACACTGTTTGGTACAGAAGTCATTCGCGCAGCAAAAAGTGAAATGCCGGAAGGAATGCCATTAATTATGCGTATCTCGGCTCAAGAATATGTTGAGGGCGGGTACGGTATCAAAGAAAGCTTGGAATTTAGTAAAGCTTACAAAGAAGCAGGCGCAGATATTTTTCATATCAGTGCAGGTGGTGAAGGTCCTATCGCAGCTGCCGGGAAACCAGGGACGCATGCAGCTTATCAGGTCCCTTTGGCTAGAGAAATCAAATATGGCTTGAATGTTCCGGTTATTGCGGTTGGCAGATTGGATGAGCCTGTACTTGCTAATGCCGTGATTGGGAATGAGGAAGCTGATCTTGTTGCCGTGGGCCGGGGCATGTTGAGAAATCCATACTGGACGCTGGAAGCAGGGGTCGAGCTTCAGAAAGATGCTGGTATTCCCAGACAATATTCTTTCGGGTTTCCAAGAATTAATGGATAAAGATTAATTTAAATGGTGTGAAGTCTAAACAAAATAATTGTAAAGTGTGGAGGGGCCGGCTTCTTGGAGAAACGGTCTCTCCTCTTTTTTTAAAATAAAATAAAGTATAAGTATCGAACCTATACTTTATGTATGGTTGTGGATTGTAGTACTATTATATAGAAGGAAAAGATCATGAAAAGCCATACACCCGGGAGATGAATAATAAAATGGGCGACATTCTTAACAATGAACTTATAACGAGTTGGTTGACGTTAACGCATATACAAATGAATGTGACGAATGAATTGGAAGCTAATCTACAAGCCAAACATGGCTTATCCTTGAAAGAATTTTATTTGCTGTTATTTTTGTCGGAAGCGCCGGAGAAGAAACTGAAATTGCAGAAGCTCGAAGCTATGGTGGGTTTAAGCCAGAGTGCAGTTTCCCGACTGGTTAGTCGGTTTGAGGCCAAAGGCTGTGGCGCTTTAGAAAGAAAAGCGTGTGATGCTGATCGCAGAAGTATCTATACTGCCTTGACTGCCATTGGCGAAGACAAGCTCCTCCGTGCACAAGATACCTTTCAAGAGACCCTGCTAGCAGCTTTTCCAGAAAAAGATGTGAAAGAGCTTTTGGATCAAATGCTTCGCATGAAGCAACAGTCATGAATTCACAATAAAACCTCTGTTTTGGTAAATGGATCGAATCTCCATTTCCCATACAGAGGTTTTTTAGTGTGGGGCGCTATTTACATCCTACCTGTTCATTCTACTGTTGCTGGGAAAGCCGGTAATAATTATAGTCTTCATGTTCAATTGTAATCTCGTCAAGAAGCTCGAAACCACATTTTTGAATGACTCTATTAGACGGGATATTGTGTTTCAGAGCAATGGCGTTTAATACATCGGTAGAGCTATTATCAAACAAATACTTAATTAATCCCTTGGCAGCTTGAGTAGTGTAGCCTTTACCGCGATGATCCTTGGATATGGCATACATAATCTCTCTGTTGGGAACGGGCAATTCATCCTTAATTCCTGTACAACACCAACCAATGAACTCACCGGACTCTTTTAAAATAATGCCTAAACGAAGACGAAGCTCTCCGATATCTCCGCCCGCTGAGATCGCTTGAAGAAACTGCTGGTTCTCTTTTATTTCATAGTTTATTAACCAGTCCAACCGTTGTTCTTTAGGAACATTCCAATCTGGCAAGAATTCAATAATTTCAGGCTGTAGAGTAAGCGCATGAAACTCCTCTAAATCCTCCACGCTATATTCCCGCAAAAAAATATCTTTACAATCAATCGTAAATAAATCATTGGAATTGGCCTCTTCATTCACAACCTCGCTCAACTTTCACCACTCCTTTATTAACTAACAGATATTTTACCATGAAACAATTGATTGATTTGGTAATATTTGATTATAAAAATTGTTTTCTTTTATTTCACATAAATATTAATTGGTTAATATATTAATTGACTATAAAATATGTTATTATGTTTCGTATAAACGGCAATGAACTAATTTGGTTAGGTTTTTAAGATTTCTACTATAAAGATAACAGGTGATCTTCTATGAAAAATGACAACGGTAACAAATTTATTAATGGTAGTCTAATTGCGCATTATAAGTTTGATAATCCAGAGGATGTTGGTCAAGATTTCTCGGGGAACGGCAATGATGGAACCGCTTCAGGTACGAAGCTGCCGGCTATTAAATCCGTAGCAGGTAGACAAGCTGTTTCGCTTGCTGGGGGAGAACATGGCACATCCTATATTTCATTACCTAACGATCTGCTTAAAGAGGTCAGTGACCATACAGGAATTACGATTTCGACCTGGATGTATGTAAGCAAAGCTTCAAGCTTATGGGAAAGAATTTTTGATTTTGGTAAAGGTGAAACAGGACCTTATCTTTTTGTAACCCGCAATTTACGGGGCACTTGTTTTGCAGGGGAAGACTTAATTGCAGATCCAGGGAAATCCTTTGCGACTGATGAATGGGTACACGTTTCCTTTGCAGTTACAGGCACAAAAGGTGGAACACTAAGCAGTGCAGGTCCTGTGATGTATGTAAATGGTGAAGTAGTTGCGGATGGAATGATCAGCCAAACCTCGAGTGGCACATATGCTAAGCTGCGCACATGGTTTGCTACTTTTGAAGACCAACTGAATTATAGCAATAATACAATCGGGAAATCCCAGTACGCGGCAGATGTTGATTTTGGCGGCTATATTTCGGACTTCCGTGTATATAAAGCAGGCTTAACTCAAGATGAAGTGATTGAAATTATGTGCGAATCTTTGACGGATGAAGATATCGTTAAGCTTGCAAAAGATAAATACTTAACCTTCCCAAGCTCGATTATTACCAAAGATATCGAATTGCCAGCTTCGCTGATGGGCGGGAAAGTTGACGTATCTTGGGTATCCAGCGAAACCAAAGTCATTTCTAATGAAGGCGTTGTGAATAAAGGAGTTCAATCTGCTCAAGGCGTAACACTTACAGCACATTTGAAAAAGGGAGCTAGTATAGTAGAAAAGAGCTTCACTGTGTCTGTGCTTCCGGAAGATTTGCCACCTTACACCTTAACGATAGACGGCAATCAGGAGATTTTGGATGTTAGCCAAATTCTATATGGTTTATTCTATGAGGACATTAACAATGCAGCAGACGGTGGGATCTATGCAGAGCTAGTGCAGAATCGCTCCTTCGAATCTTTTGCTTTTGACAGCTATTCGCATGTATGTGGTGTACATGGTGCTTCCACCGGAAGAAATTATACACCTCTTCACGCATGGTCTGGGGATACAGACCAAATGACTGTCCATAATACAGGCGGATTAAACGATTTCTTCGGCATCGATGATAAAGATATGAATGCGCATTATGTGACGGTAGCGGATGGCGCGACGATTAATAATAGAGGTTTTGCCGATTCCAATCAGCACTGCTCGATGTTTATTCAGGAAGATGCCAAGTACAACTTCACGATTTGGGCGAAGGCAGAAGCAGCGGGCACAATTACCTTGCAATTGCTCGACAAAGACGGTAAAGCCATCAGCGATACTGCAGTTGTTGAAGTAAACGGTGACGGCAGCTGGAAGAAGTATGGTGTCGATTCAAAGCTTGTATTAACAGGATCTGAAACTGTGCTTGGTCAGCTGGCTTTAACCTTTAACGGTGAGATCTCCATTGATATGGTTTCCTTAATTCCTGATGACGTTTGGGGCGCTGGTGAAGAGGAACGTTCTGCTACAGCTCATGCTAACTATAAAGGAAATTCAAACTATAGATTGCGAAAAGACTTAGTGAATGCACTCGTTGATCTTCATCCTACCTTCCTGCGCTTCCCTGGGGGTTGTATTTCTGAAGGTTCTCACATTTGGGAGAACGTGTACGATTGGAAAGAGTCCGTCAACGATATCGAATTGCGCAAAGAGAACTATAACGTATGGGGCTACATGATGACCATGGGTCTTGGATATATGGAGTATTTCCAATTAGCCGAGGATTTGAACGCAACACCACTTCCGGTTATGGCCTGCGGCGTACTCTGTCAAGCTCGTTCGGATTATGCGAATCCAGCTGGCGGTGCGTTAAGAGATTATTATGTGAAGAACTTTACGGATCTGATTGATTTTGCGATTAGCATGGATTTTGACAATAATGAGTGGGCTGCATTGCGTAAAAAGATGGGCCATGAAGCAGCGTTTGATCTGCGTTATTTGGGTGTGGGGAATGAAAACTGGGGTACAGAGTTTTTCGCCAACTTCGAATATTTTAAAACAGTGATTGATGAGTATATGGTGAAGAACTATCCTGATCATGAATTGACTATTCTCTCTACCGTGGGTGCACAGGCAGATGATGATGCTTACCAGCAAGGTTGGAAATTCCTAAGCGGAAATTTACAGGGCTCGGAAAAAATCAGCTTTACGGATGGTACATCGAGCATCGAAGAGACTGTTACCTGGTACGAAAAACAAAAGAACTACATGGATACCATTGCGGATGAGCATTACTACCGTTCCAATGAATATTTGTTAGAGAATGCTGATCGTTACAACTACTATTACAGAGCCTATAAGGAAGACGGCAGCTTGGATGAGGCTGAAACTTCAAAGGTTTTTGTGGGTGAATATGCTTCCACAGATAAAAACACTTTGGCAGGAGCTGTTGCTGAGGCGGCGATTATGTCCAGCTTCGAGAATAACTCTGATGTGATTAGATTGGCGGCAACGGCACCGTTGTTCAACAAGGTTCTGACAGATGGCACCTATAGATGGACACCGGATTGCATCTGGTTCGATGATGAAACCGTATGGTACACACCGAACTATTATGTTCAGCAGTTGTATGCTAAATACCTGGGAACCAAAGTGGTTGGCACCTCATTTTCGACTTATCGCAACGGGGAGAAGGTAGACCTCATTCCTCATGGAGGAATTGAAGTGGCTGCGGGGAAATCATCTGTGATCGTGAAACGGGTGAAAGTGACTTCGAATGTAGATGGCAGTGTATGGTTGGATCAAGATTTCACGCAGCCGCTGGATGAAGCTTGGAAAGTGATTCCTGGCTCTGCCGGATATACGATGGATCCTTCCAAAGGTCTGGTATTGAAAGCGCAGAATGGCGGATTGAATGGATTGTATATCCTTAATGATGCGTGGACTAATTATAAAGTAGAGGTTGTAGCTGAAAAAGCTTCTGGCGAAGATGGCTTCTATGTAGGCGCAGGTCTGACAGAAATCTCACCGGAAAATAAAGATGTTATCGAATATGCAATTGGCTATAATGGCGATGCCACAGGAGTCAAGGTGTACAAGCAAGGGATTGAGGCTTATACTCTCGGCGATTATTCCTCTAGTACCGCTGCTGGTAACCTTAGAGCCAGTTGCTATGAAGAGCTTGCGGATCATACGGAATATACCATCACCGTTAATTATGGCGGAGCAGATGGCAAACATTTGATTTGCTCTTATACAGATGGCAAGGTAACAAGCAAAGTACTGGATTATAAGCTTGAGGCTTATAACAGAGAGGTATACAATTCCGTAACTAAAGATGATAAGCATCTCTATGTGAAGCTTGTAAATGCGGATGGTGTAGAAAAAGCAACGAAGCTTGATCTAAAAGGCTTAAAAGTAGCTGCTACGGGTAAACGGATTACCTTAACCGGAGACGCCTCGCTGGTTCACACACCTAATGTGAACAGAAAAAATGATGAGAAGGTTACACCAGTTGAAACGGAAATCGTAATTGATAAAGACACGGCAATTGTGAAGCTAGCTGCCAATTCCGTGAATGTGATTGTTCTGGATCTGATTTAATAGAAAATATGCTGTTCAACACGCGCCGATCTTTTTGTTCGGCGCGTGTTGTTGTTTAACAAGCCTCTAAATCGGTTGATGATTATATATAGAGAACTGTCCACTTGCTTGATGAATCTCAGAATCTATCTTACACTGGTGAAAGTACATCACCCGACTGACCCTCCAGCCTGCGATCCTTCCAGATGTTTTTTCCACAGCTGCCTTCATTACTCCAGAATACAGTGCATACCCCCTAGCCCCTAAAAAGGAGAACGATAAAATGATGAAATCATTCAAAACGGACTGGAAAGCAAATCTGAAAAATCCTCAAACGATTATGGCCTTGTTTACTTATCGTTATGGAAATTGGGTGTATTATCGAGTGAAGAATGGCATCGTGCGAAAACCTTTGTGGCTTTTGTATCGGATAATGGATGTGCTTTTTGTCCGCATTCTTGCGAATGGCGAGCTTCACGCTCAAGCTCAAATTGGTGATGCGCTTCATTTACCGCATGGTTTAAATGGGATTATCATTAGTCCTAAAGCGGTGCTTGGAAGCCATGCTACTATTTTTCATCAAGTGACTATTGGCGGGAGAAATAACTTAGGAGAGCCAGTGATTGGAGACAGAGCTTTTATTGGAGTAGGCTCCAAGATTCTTGGACCGGTTGTCATTGGTAACGATGTTAATATCGGGGCCATGTCTGTCGTGGTAAAGGATGTGCCGGATAACGCTTCGGCTGTAGGTATTCCTGCTAAAAATATATTGCGGAGTGAACCGAAACCAGAGAATACAAGATAAAGACGTTAGGTTCTAGTACATAGGGTACACGTGCGCTTTATTTTAATATCTTACAGGGTATAATTAAAGCATCCAAGTAATCTTGTAATAACCTTCTAGAGATCGGAGTAATGAAATGAAATATAGCAATTTAGAAGAGTGTGTTAATGATTTAGAGAAACACGGACATTTAGTTCGTATTCATGAAGAAGTGGACCCTTATCTAGAGATGGCGGCGATTCACCTAAAGGTTTATGAGGCTGGCGGACCTGCATTATTATTTGAAAATGTAAAAGGCTCGAAGTTTCGGGCCGTATCTAACCTTTTTGGAACGTTAGAGCGCAGTAAGTTTATCTTTCGGCGTACTTGGGACTCCACACATAACGTAATTGCCCTTCGCAACGATCCCGTAAAAGCACTCAAAAATCCATTTAAATATGTTGGTACCGGATTATCCGCGAGAAAAGCATTGCCTATTAAAAAGCCAGGGGGTCTGCCAAGCGGTTTTCAGGAAATTAGTATCTCTGATCTTCCGCTAATCACACATTGGCCGGGAGATGGTGGTGCTTTTGTAACCTTGCCGCAGGTGTATTCAGAAGATCCGGACAAGCCGGGCATTATGAACTCCAATCTGGGAATGTACCGTGTGCAGCTGACTGGAAATGAGTATGAATTAAATAAAGAAGTGGGCATTCATTATCAAATTCATCGCGGCATTGGCGTACATCAGGAAAAAGCGAACCGCCAAGGACAACCGCTTAAAGTGAGTTGTTTTATCGGTGGACCACCTGCTCACTCCTTATCGGCGGTTATGCCTTTGCCTGAGGGAATGAGTGAGATGATCGTTGCAGGATTACTTTCAGGACGTCATTTCAGCTATAGCTATGTGGATGGTTATTGTATCAGCAATGATGCGGACTTTGTGATAACAGGTGAAATTCACCCTGGTGAGACGAAGCCGGAGGGGCCTTTTGGCGATCATTTAGGCTATTATAGCTTGGTGCACCCTTTCCCAGTAATGAGAGTACATAAAGTGTACGCCAGAAAAAATGCAATCTTTCCATTTACGGTTGTCGGCCGGCCACCACAGGAGGATACCGCGTTTGGGGAGTTAATTCACGAGCTGACAGGTGGGGCTATCCGCCAAGAAATTCCGGGCGTCAAAGAAGTTCATGCAGTCGATGCTGCGGGTGTTCATCCCCTGTTGTTCGCCATTGGCAGTGAACGTTATACGCCTTATCAGCAAGTAAAGCAGCCAGCGGAAATTCTGACCATTGCTAACCGGATTTTAGGGACGGGTCAGCTTAGTTTAGCTAAGTTTTTGTTTATTACAGCAGAAGAGAATCAGCCTATCAGCACACATAATATCGAGGATTTCTTGACGTATATCTTAGAGCGGATTAATCTTCATAGAGATATTCATTTCTATACCAATACCACGATTGATACGCTTGATTATTCCGGCACAGGATTAAACAGCGGAAGTAAAGTGATCTTTGCAGCAGTAGGGGATAAGAAAAGAGAGCTATGTACAGAGGTGCCAGGCCTGCTGAAAGAATTACAGGGATTTGAACATGCACGAATGGTGATGCCTGGTCTTGTTGCCCTTCAAGGTGCTAAATTCACAAGCTACGCTGAAGCAGCACTGGAAATGAACAAGCTTAGTGAAGCTATTCAGGAGCAAGGGTCACTTCCTTCTTGCCCAATGATTATTTTGTGTGATGATAGCGAGTTTTTGAGTGAAAAGATCGATAACTTCCTATGGGCGACGTTCACCCGCAGTAATCCATCTCATGATATCTATGGAGTGAACAGTTCTACTGAGTATAAACATTGGTCCTGTGATAACGTGATTATTGATGCTCGGGTAAAACCCCATCAAGCCCCGCCACTGATCCCGGACCCAACCGTTCAGAAGCATATCGAACGATTATTTGCGTCAGGTGGCAGTTTAAGCAGAGTTAAGATATAGAGAAACATTCATAGGCCTTCTTGGGAATCCAAGGAGGCCTATTTGCTGTTTGTGAAATGATTTTGCTCATATGAAATAAAAAAGGAATAGGGGTATTATGGGGTGTATGGTATATATTTACTATTAATATTGGGGAAGTGTTGTTCTGATGGAAATTATGGAAACCGAACGTTTATGGATTAGAAGGTTCTCAGCAGAGGATTGGAAAGACCTTCATGAATATTTGTCGCAAGAAAGTGTTGTGAAATATGAGCCCTATTCCGTGTTTAATGCAGATGAATCTCGCACTGAGGCGCTCAGACGGTCATCGGACCGGGCTTTTTGGGCAGTCTGTCTTAAATCTACGACAAAAATGATCGGCAACTTATATTTTCAAGCGAGCGAACCAAAGGTTTTTGGCGTTTGGGAATTTGGATATGTTTTTAACCCTGATTTTCAGGGAAAAGGTTATGCTACAGAGGCTTGTAATCAATTGTTAAACTATGGCTTTGATAATCTGAAAATGAGACGTGTGATTGCGAACTGTGATCCCGAAAATACACACTCATGGAAACTGCTCGAACGATTGAAGCTTCGTCGAGAAGGACATTTTTTGCAGACGGGTTATTTTAAATACGATAGTAATGGAGAGCCAATCTGGCATGATACTTATTCCTATGGATTGCTCAGAAGCGAATGGTTAAGGATGAAGGAATAGCAAAACTGTTGTCGTAATCTCAAAAGCGGGTGTCCCCTCACTGATTCTTCTGTCCTAACTTCTTCCCAAATCGTAGGTTTTTATAACTATAGGCGAAGAAATTGAACGGTTTAGTGTATGATAAAATCTGTTTTTTAAATGTTCAGAGTGACACTTAGGTGGTAGTATCGTGTTGGATATGAGTGAAACTGGAATCAGCTACCATCCAGCTTCCTGAGCAAAGAGGAGGGGATACGCGCACGAAGTGAACTTATATTTGAAGAACGAATGACAACGAAGCTTATTGTAAGCGTTTACTACAACGGGGCTAGATGCGTACTAAGTTCTTTCAATCATAAGAAAGCGGGTGAAGCACGGAAGATGAAGAGGAATAAACTTGGAAATAAAATATTTATGGTGTTATTGTCGTGGATCTTCATTTGTTCATCAATACTTCCATCTACAACATTTGGGGGGCAACAGGCCAGTGCAGCTTCAGGCCCAATAACCTTGCAATATGATTTTGGAACAGCAACAAGTCCTGTTATGAGTGGTTATACAGGCGTGCATGAATCTGAATTATATACGAATGAGCTAGGGTATGGTTTAGATCAGGCGGTTGCTTCGAGGAATCGCTCGGGTGGAGACGATATGACCAACGATTTTGTATTGGGACTGTCCTATTCTTTTTTAGTGGATCTTCCTAATGGGGATTACGATGTGACTGTATACTCAGGAGATTTACTAGCGGGTACAAGTACAACCAAAACTACGATTACTTTGGAAGGTAGCACGGCTGGGTCGATAAGCAGCAAGCAAGCTGTAAATCAAGCTACCTATCGGACGACTGTTCAAGATGGTCAACTGACCGTCGGCATTACGGGTACAGGGGTTGGCGGATATTTAAATGGACTAATTATTCAGCAGATTGTACCAGGTCCATTGAAAGCCCCTGAGGGATTAGTGGTTCATAATATCACTCCCACTGAGGTATCTCTAGGGTGGAGCAGCGTGACCGAAGCAGTCTATTACAATATTTATCGAACGGTTCTTCCTAGTGGAAGCCTTCAAGCCATAGGTCAAGCTGCTGCTAACAGCTACGTGGATTCAGATGTAAATGAAGGCAGTGGTTACATTTACAATGTGTCAGCAGTAAATGGAAAGGGTGAGGAGTCTGCTTTGAGCGCATCTGTGACCGTAGACAAAATTCCGGGGGTAGAGGTTCCCACAGCACCAACCGGTCTTTCAATTGTCAGTGTTGGTGTAAGTTCTGTTCAACTGAATTGGAACAGTGTGGCTGGAGCTAGCCGCTATACGATCTTAAGGTCTGATTCAGCAGATGGAACATTCCATGAGATTGGTCAGTCAGAGAAGACGACATTTACGGATGCCTCAGCGGACACCTCAAAACGGCAATATTATGGGGTGAAGGCAGCCAATGACCAAGGCGAATCAGAGCTATCTAACATGGTGGAAAGCGCTGTGTATTCGCCTCCTGGAACTTTGCCAGAAGGGGATGTTTATTCCTTTGATTTTGGCCCGGGTGCTGTGGCTGAAGGTTATCTTAAGGTAGATGCAGGGGTATCTTATTCCTCTGAGGTTAAATATGGATTTACAGATATATCGAAAGTAACTGGGGTAGACCGAGGAACCTCAGATCCTTTGCGATCAGATTTTGTGGTCCCTAAGGATGCAACTTTTAATGTAGATTTACCGAATGGCGATTATACAGTGTCACTTATCGCTGGTGACAGCGCCGGAGATACAGAGATTGGCATCAAAGTCGAATCCATTCAAAAAGTTCAACAGACGAGCAAAACAGCAGGCCAGTATTTGGAAATGAGCTTTGACATCGCTTTGGTGGATGGACAAATGAACTTGGTGTTCTCTGGCACTAAGCCAAATATCAATGCACTGGTGATTACTAAGCAGCCAGACCGTCCTGCTAATGAATTGCCAACAGTTTATATTGCGGGTGATTCAACCGTGCAGACTTATGATCCTTATTGGATACCACAGGCAGGCTGGGGACAAATGATTCCTGATTTCTTTAGCGAGGAAGTAACGTTTAAGAATCACGCTATCGGAGGACGCAGCTCTAAGTCATTTATTGTCGAGGGAAGGCTGGATGAAGTGCTGCGTAAGATCCAACCGGGTGATTATTTCCTGATCCAGTTTGGTCATAATGACGCAACGATTAGCGTTCCAGACCGATATGCTTCTCCAGCCGATTACAAAGTTTATTTAAAAACATATGTCAATGGAGCTAGGCAAAGAGGAGCAACTCCGATTCTGGTGACCCCCATGGGGCGCAGAGATTATAATGCTGCGAGCGAAAAATTCAATGTGAGCTTTCCAGAATATGTGCAGGCTATGAAAGAGGTAGCAAGTGAACTTGATGTTGATTTGGTCGATCTTAGCGCACTCAGTGTAGCTTTTTACAATTCTATCGGTTTTGCAGCTACACGCTCTGTATTCCTTCACCTCGATGCAGGGATATATGGTGCTTTCCCAAATGGCTCGACAGACGATACTCACTTTCAAGAGTACGGAGCCATTCAAATGGCCCGTCTGCTGGCCAAAGGAATAGGGGAATTAAATATTCCACTCTCCAGCTTTGTGCAGGACATCAAACAGCCGGAAACGGTGCCTGTGAAGCCTGAAGGTCTTGTAGCTGGGAGTATCAGTAATGCAGGTGCAGTACTGAAATGGAATAAAGTAGAAGGTACAGATATCTATAAAATCTATCGTAAGCTAGCGGCAGAAGCCGAATCTGCTTATACATTAGCGGGAACTTCAACTGTCCCTTCATTGACATTAAGCGGGTTGGTTGAAGGTCAAAGCTACTCGGTAAGAGTGACTGCAGTGAACGGGCTAGGAGAGTCTGAGCCTTCAGATGAAGTGAAGCTGACTACGAAATCCGCTCAGTATCGTTATGATTTTGGACCTGTTGGTTCACCCGTTGCTGCGGGTTATACGGAAGTGAATGTGAATGTCCTGTATACCCCAGAACGTGGATATGGTTTGACCTCGAGTGCAGGGATGATTGATCGGGATCGGGGAAATGCGACGGACGATCTGCGCAGAGATTTTGTGATTTATTTTGGAGGATCGTATGAATTCAAAGTTGATTTACCCAATGGTTATTACTCTGTTAAGACCTATACAGGAGATTGGATTGGATCTGCCAAGACGAATGTAGCCATTGAAGGCAAAGATTACGGAACAGTCTCCTCAGGTAAGGAAAATATTGCTGAGAAGCTGTATAACCAGATTGCTGTCAAAGACGGGCAGATGAATCTTGTCTTTAGTGGCACAACCGCTCATCTCAATGGGCTGGAGATCACACCGTTATTATTAGCCCCAACGAATCTGAAACTGGGTAGCCTGGATTTAAACAGTGAGCCTATCACTGCTAATCTTTCTTGGGATAGTATGGAGGGTGCGCTGAAATACCGTGTATATCGTCAGGCTACGGTTGCGAATAGTGCAGAGCTGCTGGGCGAGACAACAGAGCCGCTCTACACAGATACCACTGCGGATATTGGTATGGAATATATCTATACGGTAACTTCGGTCGACAGCACGGGACTGGAATCTGTAGGCTCCAATGCGCTAAAAGTGTCTATGATTGACCCCTCCGTAGCAAAAGCAGCCGTACCTAGTGGTCTAGCTGTACAATCTACGAACAAAAATGATGTGACCTTTACTTGGAATGAGGTACCGGATGCACGGATGTTCAACATTTATCGTGCGAAATCCGCAGACAGTGAGTTCATCCTGATCGGCAAATCATTCGAAGCTTCGTACACAGACACGACCGTTCTGACTACCATTCCTTACTATTACAAAGTAGCCTCGGTAAATGCAGGCGGCATCTCTGATCTATCCGCTACGTTGGAAACCTCAGCGGTGACAACTTTATACCGGAAGATGGAGGCGCTGGATCGTGCGCCTGTAGCGGTTAAGACAGATGAGGGTGTTTATATCAGCTGGCGGATGTTAGGTCTGGATCCGGAAACGATAGGATTCAATCTGTATCGTGGCGATAAGAAACTTAATGATTCGTTGATTACTCAAAACACGAACTATCTCGATACTAAAGGCACGGAGGATGCCAAATATAGAATCACATCAGTAATCAATGGAGTCGAGAAATCTGCTTCGGAACCATTCAGCGTATGGCAGAAGCAATATCTATCGATCCCTTTGCAAAAGCCAGCAGATGATTACACCAAGGATGGTCAACCGTATACGTATAGTGCGGGAGATGCAAGTGTAGGTGATTTGGACGGTGATGGTGTATATGAAATCATCATGTTGTGGTCACCTTCGAACAGCAAGGATAACTCTCAAGCTGGGTATACTGGACTTGTCTATATGGACGCTTATAAATTAGATGGAACTCGCTTATGGCGGATTAATTTAGGGCCTAATATTCGTGCCGGCGCACACTATTCTCCATTCCTGGTATATGATCTGGATAGTGATGGACGTGCCGAAATTATGATCAAGACGGCAGATGGCACAGTGGACGGTCAAGGAAAAGTCATCGGCAATGCCAGTGCAGACTATCGTAACAGTTCGGGTTATGTGCTGCTGGGCAATGAATATTTAACGGTGTTCGAAGGGGCAACAGGCCGGGCATTGGATACCGTTGATTATGATCCGCCACGTGGAGATGTTGGCGCTTGGGGGGATACCTATGGTAACCGTGTAGACCGCTTTTTGGCAGCTGTAGCTTATTTAGACGGCGAGCAGCCAAGCGTTATTTTTAGCCGCGGTTATTATACTAGAACCGTACTTGCAGCTTACAATTATCGCGAGGGCAAGCTCGAGAAAGTATGGCGTTTCGATTCTAATGATGAAGGATATGGAGACTATGTTGGTCAAGGAAACCACAATCTTTCTGTAGGCGATGTGGACGGCGACGGCAAGGACGAAATAACCTTCGGCGCGATGGCAATCGACGATGACGGATTGCCGCTGTATAATACAAAGCTTGGCCATGGTGATGCAATTCATTTCGGGGACCTTGATCCTACCAGACCCGGGCTGGAAGTCTTTGATGTTCATGAGCATACCGATTCGAAGTATGGGATTGAAATGCGTGATGCAGCTACAGGAGAAATATTATGGGGTGTATTCACGGGGATTGATACTGGACGGGGAATGTCAGCAGATATTGATCCGCGATATGCTGGCGAAGAGGTATGGGCTGCAACGATCACCAACGAGGAGCATATACCTGTTACGGGCCTATACAGTGCGCAAGGGGAACTAATTACTAAAAAACTGCCTTCCTCCACGAATTTTGGTATTTGGTGGGATGGTGATCTTTTACGTGAATTACTGGATGCGAATCGAGTGGATAAGTGGGACTATACCAACCAGACAACGGTTAACTTATTGACGGCTGTAGGTGCTTCTTCAAATAATGGCACCAAGGCGAATCCAAGCTTGCAGGCAGATCTGTTCGGGGATTGGCGTGAAGAAGTGATCTGGCGGGCAACGGACAGTTCTGAACTACGGATCTACACAACAACGGATATGACAGATTATCGTATTCGCACATTGATGCATGATCCGATCTACCGCCTGGCAGTAGCTTGGCAAAATGTAGGCTATAATCAACCTCCGCACCCTGGATTCTTTCTTGGTGAAGGGATGGAACAACCAGCGGCTCCAAAAATTCAATATGTAGGCTCACCGGGAGAAACTGAAGATACTACACCACCTACGATTTCTGGTTTACCTTCTGCTCAAATGAGTGAAACGGATGTATTGAAGGTGCAGGTCGTAGCGGAAGATCCAGAGTCTGGCATTCGCAGTCTGGATATTACCTTTGATGGTAAACCTGTCGTTTATGGAGATGAGATTCCACTCACAGGGCTTGCGGGAGCGCATACGTTCATCGCAACAGCCATTAATAACGCTGGACTTTCGACGACAGAACAAGTGATTGTGTTCGTAAGTGGACCTCAGAAGGCTACAGGTGTTCCGGGGCAATGGGTTCTATCCAATAATAATGGGCAGGATACAGGACTTTTGGACGGGGATTACCAAATCACAATGAATATGTGGTGGGGCAATAATGGTACGGTCTACAAGCTATATGAGAACGGTGCCTTAATCGACACGCAAACCTTACGTGATGATTCCCCAGCTGCACAGACTGCAGTGACTAATATTACCGGAAAAGAAAACGGAACCTACACCTATACGGCTGAGCTGACCAATTCTTTTGGCACAACGGTGTCTGCTGCTCATGTGGTTATCGTGAAGGATGCTGCACCAGCTAAGCCGGTGTTGTCCAATGACAACTGGGATGGTGATGGAGAGTATAAAGTGACTATGAATTTATGGTGGGGGATGAACGGCAAAGAGTATCGCTTGTATGAGAACGGAATACTGATCGATACTCAGACTTTAACAGCGGGCACCCCAAACGCACAAACGGCTTCTACTTCTATCACTAACCGTTCTCCAGGCGTCTATGAATACCGGGCTGAGCTGTTGAATGATCAAGGGGTAAATGAGAGTGCGATCATGAAAGTTACGGTAAAATAACTGAATATTTGTTAAAAAAGCGCCTAAGTCGGTAATATCCGGCTAGGCGCTTTTTTTAGATTATCTAAGATTTAAAGGATTCTGCAAGACTAATTCTCCTAACAGCCTCATATGAATCTAAACAACGAATGATAGGGGGGATTGTAAATATGGATTTGACGCATATGATCTCAAAGCTTGTGGTAGTTATACATGTTATAGCATCCATAGTGGGAATTGGACCAGCTTTTGTGCTGCCAATACTGACAAGCTCAGCCAAGACAGGTAGTCAGCTTCGTTTTGTATTTGGTCTTATGAAGAAAATAAACAGATTCCCTAAGACAGGTGGGATCACCCTGATCGTTACAGGTATTTTGTTAATGATCATAGATAAAATGGGCTTGTCGGTGTTGTGGTTAAATCTGTCGTTATTATTTTTTATCGTGATCGAAGTGATTATTATTGGAATGGTTGAGCCCCGATTGAAAAAGCTAACCCAGCTCGTAATGACCAGCGAAGGGGAAGAAATTCCTGATGGTTATACTACCGCTATGAACAAGATCGCTCCGCTAGAAGCGGCGGTTCATGTACTTACTATCGTCATTATTATATTAATGGTAGTAAAGCCGGTATAAGATCATAACGCCTATTCTCAATGATCTCTTCATAATCGCGGATGAGTCCATCAAAAATATTCTCCCAAGAGCGGCCGAGTGCCAGCTGTCGGCCTTCATGCCCCATAGCAGCTAGCTTTTGAGGGTGCTCTACACAAGCACAAATCTCACGAATAAAAGCATCCGGGCAGCGGGGCTCGACAATCATTCCTGTGCGGCCGGGTTTGACCAGATCCTTCACCCCACCTTCATTTACTGCGAGGACAGGCAGTCCCGAGGCCATAGCCTCAAGGACAACATTACCGAAGGTTTCCGTACTGGAAGGGAAGACGAATAGATCTGCTGAGGCATATAATTGGGCAAGCTCGTCACCATGTTTATAGCCTGTAAACGTGACATTATGCGGCGCCTGTGCCCGCATTTCCGGCAGAAGGGGACCGTCTCCAACGACCAGCCAATGAACCTGAGATTGCATAGATTCGGGCAATTGCTGCATGGCGAGAGCAAGCGTCTGTATATCTTTTTCAGGGGCGATCCTTCCCACATATAGAAGCAGTAACGGTGCGGTAATTCCGTAGCGCTCACGGACCGCATGGTTGCGTTTTTTGGGGGTATACTGCTGGCAGTCGATGCCTCTGGACCATAGCTTCAGGCGAGGAAAGCCTTGAGTTTGGAGGGAATCGAGGGTTTCATAGGATGGTGCAAAGGTGGCATCACAGGAGCGGTGAAACCATTTCATGTATTTCCAATAGAGCGGAGCGATTTTTTTCATCCGGTAATATTCAAGATAGCGGTCAAAATGGGTATGATAGGAGGCGACATGGGGCAGATCATGTTTGCGCGCATAACGAAGGCCGCAGAGACCGATATTGAACGGAGTTGCCATATGAAGCAGATCGGGACGAAAAGCTTTCAGCTCTGATTGGATAGAGGACATATTGGGCAGTGCGAGTCTACATTCAGGGTATAAGAAAAAGGGGATGCTGGTAATGGGACGTATGGGATCGGCATAACTGTCTTCAGGAGCAGATTTTGGTGAGAAAAGCAGATGTTCAATACCGCGCTCTTTCAAATGGGTGGTTAATCGTTGAAGCGTACGTGAAACTCCGTTGGTTTGCGGAAGAAATGTGTCCGTGAATAAAGCAAGACGCATGGAACCCCTCCCAGGTACTCTTGATGCCCTGATCATAACAGGCGATTATTTGATGGAGGTCAAACGGATGTTAAACAGAATATAAAAATCCACTGCGCCAGGTAAGATAAAGAGGTGTGCAGTGGATTTATTAGTTTTAATGGGATGAAGCCCTACAAGGATTCGTATATCTGTTGCAAAAAGGTAATGCTTTCTCCTAAATGTGACTCAGGAGTGCTTTCCAGGATTCCTTGAATATGAGGACGTTCATATTTCATATAACGAAGGATCGGCTCAAACTCTAGCCACCCTTGACCTACAGGGACTATTTTTATGGCTCCTTCTTGGACGATAAAGTCTTTTAAATGAATGACAGCAATTCGATTTCCTAGAAGCTTCAAAGCCTCCGTAATAATAGCTTCTTGATGCAAGTAATTTGTAGGCGACATTAGATTTGCGCAATCCAATATGACCTGAAGATTGTTAGAAGGGACTTCATCCAGAAGTCGGCGGGTTAAGGGCGCGGTGTACAGCGGATGATGAAGTCCTGCTTCGATTCCTATCGTCACACCAAAACGTTCGGCCCCCGCCACCATGGCCTTAACTGATGCCACCACCTCTTGGAAGGCTTCTTCTGTAAAATTATCTATGGTATACCCAAGTCCCACGCTTCCGGTTTCCGTACCTACCAGACTAGCGCCGAAATCTCTGGCCAAGCGCAGATGGGTATTAAACGCGGCTAACGCTTGCGCCCGTTTGTGAGGATCGGTGTCTACAATATTTACATAGCAGCCCAGAACCGCAATCTGAATACCTGCCTGTCTAAAGGCATTGCCATAATAGCTGGCTGTTCCAGGGCTTATAGCCGTCAGGCTAGGGGCACTATCAGGAAAAGATTTCTTAAGTGCGAACTGGATATGAGTGAAATGATAGGACTTAATCTTCTCAATTAACTCTTGCAATGGAACTTGTGTGAAATCATGTGCTCGAACACCTAGTTGAAGGGGAATGCTCATATGACCGATCGCTCCTATTAGTATTGTTGTTTGTGAGGTGCTAATTTGTCCCAGTCAAAGGTAACACCAGTGCCCGTTACTTCTGGCGCAACTGCCATCCCATTGTCTTTATTAATCACTAGCGGACGTGTAGTGTATTGATCGATAGGGAAGCTATGCATTTCGAGATAACCTGCATTTGGCATAGCTGCTAACAAACTAACGTGCAATTCCTGCATTCCATGTGTGGAAACGGAAAGGTTATAGGCTTGTGTTAAGTGAGCTACCTTTAACCAGCCCGTAATTCCGCCTATATTGGAAGCATCAGGTTGAGGAAAATCAACATGACCATATTGCAGCATGTGATGGAATTCGGTTAATGTGCGCAAGTTCTCTCCGCCTGCAACGGCCATTCCTGTTTCTTCAGCAATCCGTGCATAGCCGGCATAATCTTCCGGAATCGTTGGTTCTTCTAAAAAGAGAATGTCGTATTTCAAAAATTCACGTGCGGCTTTTATCGCTTTTTCCACACTCCAGCTCATATTGGCATCGACCATAAAGGCTACATCCGGGCCGACCAATTGGCGTACCGCAGCCACTCGTTCCACATCTTCAGCTAATGTTTTTTGGCCTAGTTTAATTTTGACAGCCTGGAGGCCCATATCTAAGTATTTTTGATTGTTGCGCAGGAGCTTTTCTAATGGGAAGTTTAAATCAATCGCTCCACCATAACATTTGACCTCATTGCTTGCGCCACCCAGAAGTTTGTAGAGAGGTTCATCTGCTTTCTTTGCACGTAAATCCCATAACGCAATGTCACATGCCGCAATGGCGAAGCTAGCCAAGCCCCCGCGAGCAACATAATGTATTCCCCAGTTCATCTGCTCCCAGATACTTTCCACACAGCTGGCGTCTTTGCCAACTAAGATATGTGTTAATTCATTAGCAATTAGTGAGCAGATCGCTTTGCCGCCAAATCCGCCAGTATAGGTATAACCTACACCTTCACGACCGTCATCCGTTCTAATTTTGACAATGGGAACTTCAAAATGAGTATGCAAGCCATGTTTAGCATCCTCCATGATTTCTGGCAAAGGGATACGATAGTATTCCGTAATAACTTCTTTAATTAGAGACATCTTTGATCACTCCTTATAAAAGTTGTTGTAAGTTTGATAGAGATGAGGCTGTATTTTGTTTAAGAGCTTGAACCACAAGTTTAGCAATTTCCCGGGCACCTTCATCTGAGAAATGAGTATCATCCGTAACCCCATTTGGGTAATTGGGATGTGTTTTCGCTGGCAAATGCATGAATAACTTCTTGGATTCCTCTTCGCCTAATGAACGATAGAGCGCTTGCGAGGCTGGGAAAATATCAAGTAGCGGAGTGTGCGTTTCTTCAGCCACTTGTCTCATTACCTCGGGATAAGCACCTACAGCAAACGGGTCCAGCTCTCCATCGGCGTTAAAGCGGCGGCGACTTACAGAGGTTAACAGAACCGGAGTCCCCCCTAGCTGCCTAGCAGCATCTATATATTGAATGAGATTATGGCGATATTCGGTTTCAGGATCGGTGTAACGTAATGGATCCTCTTTTTTCTCATCGTTATGTCCAAATTGAATAAACAGGTAGTCGCCGGGTTGGAAGTCTTTTCTGATAGCATCGAGGCGGCCGTCTGTTATGAACGATTTGGTGCTTCGACCATTAATTGCACGATTCTGGATTTGAATAGAAGTCCGAAAATAACTTTGCAGGTATTCTCCCCAGCCGGTCATAGGTTTTTCTCCAGCGCCTTTAATGGCCGCAGTGGAATCGCCTGCAATAAATAGTTGTTGTCTCATAAGGTCTTCTTCTCCTTTAACGTATTGGCGTTCTCTTAACCAATTCTCAGCAAGGGAAAGCCATTGCTGGCAATGAGGGTGTTCTTTTGCAAGCCCTAAACCATGCCGCCCTTCTTCAAAGATATGTAATTCAAAAGGAATTCCCTGATTAGACAGGGCAGAGGCGAACAACAGACTATTCTCCACGGGAACGCTGGCATCGTTCGCTGTTGTCCAGATAAAGGTTGGAGGTGTGAGTGAATCCACCTGGGCTTCTGAGGAAAAGGAGTCAAGCTCCGCTTGTGATGGGTCGTCTCCAAGAAAATGTAGCCGGCTTCCCTTGTGCGAATGGGGCTCTTGGAAAGTGATTACAGGGTAACCTAATAGAAGAAGGTTTGGTTTCTCTGCTCTAGTGGTAGAAAAGATAGAAGCTAAGTGTCCTCCTGCCGAGAATCCAATCATCCCTACTTTGTCTGAGATCACATTCCAAGCTTTGGGTGCTTCCCTAATCCATTTGAGAGCTTCCTCAACATCATTTAACAAAGAAGAGACGTTGAAATCTCCGACCTGATAATCTAGTACACCTGCATGAATACCTAGACTGTTTAGCCATTGAGCTACAGGTTCTCCTTCATGTTTGGCTAAGTGCTGATAACCTCCACCAGGCAATACCAATATAAAAGGACGGGGGTGATCCGTCTCGAGCGGATAGAGGGTGAGTAGTGAGGTTTCCTGAGAAATCGCATCTTGTTCTACACGGTTAGTATTTAGACGAAAGTTCAACATTGCGTTCAAATTCCTCCCTAAATGGTTATATGCACACGTTAACATATTTTCCGAAAAAAAGAGAGACTCTTTTTTTTTTTAGATTCGGCCTTGAACGATTTTTTTGTGATTTTTACATAGATTCGTCAAATGTTGGTTTGGATTTAGTGCCTGTATTGTTATCCCGGTACTGTCCAGGGGTCATCCCTTCCTGTTTACGGAAAGATCGAATGAAATTTTGAGAATTGTTGTATCTTAATTTGGCTGCAATATCTTTGATCGGCATATCGGTTTCCTGCAGCCATTTTTTTGCCATTTTAAATCGGTACATCGTTAAATATTCGCTGAAATAGTATTGGGTCTCCTTACGGAAGACACTGCTGATATAGTTGGCGTTGTAATGCAGCCGTGAAGCGCATTCTTCCAAGGTTAGATCCGTATCATATTCATGTTGGATCAGATCAATGATTTTCTCAGAGATGTTTTGGTATTGGGCATTTTGCCTGCTGATAAAAATTTTGATCATCGGGTAAATGACCATGCTCCAGAACCAATCCTCAATCTCAGCCACGGTATGAAGGTCATGTAATTCCTCAAAAATTGAGCCATTAGCATGATAGATCTGATTTAAGCTAATGCCCGATTCCTGCATCATAATGAGCAAGTTATTGAGTAAGCGGGTCAACGGGATTTGATATTCCTGTGGTGAAAGCTCTAGGGCAAAGATAGATTTAAAAAGCAAATGAATCAGTTCCTTGGCTTTATCCGTTTCAGCCAGCTTGATAGCATCCATTAGATCGTTTTCTTTATGCGTAGGGTAGTTCAAGTTCAGATAATGTTTGCCGGAGTTAATGTTCTCATATTGAATAATAACGCCTTTGCCAAGCTTAATGCGATGTTTCAGTGCTTCAAGACCTTCTCTGTAGGCGATGGCTAGTTTATCGAAGGCGTTGAAGGGCAGGCTCAGCCCAATACTCACCTGCACCTTTAGATAATTATTTATTTCTTGCTGCAGCTTCTCCGTTAACGAATACAGTGTCTTATGAAAAGACTGGGTATCGCAGTCTGGACTGCCCAATAATACGACTACCGCATGGTCCATGATCACTGGAGCCAGCCGTTGTTCAGGACAGATTAATTCTTCGATCATATTGTGGGCAGCGAACAATAAGAGGCTGAGATCTTTTTTCTCATAGCTGGAATCCTCGGCATAATCAATAGACAACGTAATTACTGCCATGGTTTTCCATTCTTCAAGCTGGGTTTGGTAGCCGAATTGCCCTAATTCTTCGAGCAAATCACGTTTCTTAACATTGCCGTGGAAGGCATTGATCAGAAAAAACGTACGAACCTGCTGAAAGTGTTGCCGGACTTCTTTTTCCAGCTGTGATTTGGATTGGAACAAAGAATGAACTTGTTCTCCTATAATCTGAAATTCATTGCGATGTCTCGATTTAATATCCGGTTTGCGTTGGCCCATCTGATTAAGCAGTCTTTCGATAGGGGTGTACATACGCCTGGAGCCGATCCAGGCCAGAAGAATGGAGAACAAGAGCATAATGGTACACACGATTATCGTAAACATACCGATTTTATTGGACTCCTTCGTCAAGCTTTCCATGGAAGTAACCGATAGATAAACCCAGCCATTTAACTGAGAACGCATGAAAGTGACGGAGTAATTCTTTTTGTTGATCACAGTCTTGAACTGTCCGGATTGTTTAGAAGGATCAGAGATTAAAGGGACTTCTTTAAATCCGCCTTGCTCTTTAGGTTTTCCGATTAAGCTGGTATCCGGATGGAGTAGGAAGCGGCCAGCTTGATCCAGAACGATAATGTCATCGAGTGGCTGCACATCTGAATTAATGAAATCCTGAAGACTGCAGACCGGAATATTAGCTAGGGCAAGCCCATATTTTTGCAGCTTATTGGTGGGAAGCTTTTTGATAAGACTGATACTGTAATTGCAGCCAGTGACGTTAATGCTCTCCTCGCTATAAAATAAGGACGATGGATTCAAAATCCATGAAGTATCGTCAGCTATATTCATTAGATTAGAGAGTTGCGCGTGGTTTTTGTATTCATTCAGACGGTAGACGCCTGAATTTTTGATCATCCAGTTCTGCTGCTGATTGAGCAGGATGACATCCTCAAGTTTCGTATCGAAGGATTGCATATTACGGATTTCGTTTCTTAAATCATTATATAAAATGAAATCGGTTTCACTTAAAGGGTTATTTAGTGCTTTTTTTAATACACTAGAGTTGATCACTTGGTTTAATGTTTGATTGACAGTTGTTAACTTATGTTCTACATTTGAGGTGATTTGTAATATAAGTTCCATTTTACTGTTGTTTACGTTCTTTTGGATCTCATTAGATGATGTGAAATAGGAAAAAGAACCGATGAATATCACCGGCAACGTGCTAATTACAAAGGCAAAAATCGTTAATTTACTTAAAAAGCTTAATGGTCTCACGGGACTCAGCACCTTTACTTATGTAGAAGTAGACACTTGTTCTTAGTGTATGAAACCTGGTGGAAAATAACAATAATCATCTCGTTCTGCAATAATCATTAACCCTAATTATGACTACAAAATGGAAAATCTTCAAGCTGTAGGGTGAAAATCCTTACAATACCTTAGGAGGCTGTAGAAATGTTTAGACAATTTATGTGTAGAAGGGCAACGTTTTGTTGCTGCTTATTTTTCATGCTTGTTTTCCCTATGTTAAGCGCTTGCAGTGATGGAAAGTCAGCTGGTTCTGTACTGCAAGAAGCTCGCCCGAGCATCTCCATCTTGGCACCCCTTCATTTTCCACAGCAGCCTTCAAAAAAGATTATAGCTGAGATCGAAAGATTAACAGGGGTGGAGCTTGATATCACGTGGGTGCCTGAGGGTGTTTATACCGATAAAATGAACACAGCTTTGACCACTAATTCCTTGAGAAAAGTCACCTTTGTGAAGTTCTCAGACTATAATCTGGTGAAAAACGCCATCCGTTCTGAAGCATTTTGGGAGATCGGCCCATATCTTCAGGAGTTCCCCAATCTTAAAGCACTGGACCCCGCTATTCTTAAGCAGACCGCTGTTGATGGTAAGATCTACGGCCTGTATACAGAACGCCCTTCCTCCAGACAGGGTGTCATAATACGTAAGGATTGGCTGGACAATCTTCATTTGAGCAATCCACAGACCTTAGATGACCTATATGAAGTAATGAGGCAATTTACATATAACGATCCGGATCAGAATGGCAAACAAGATACCCTTGGATTAGTCGATCGTAATGATCTTGTTTATGGTGTATTTAAGACACTAAGCTCTTATTTTGGCACACCAAATAATTGGAAGCTAGAGAATCATCAATTTGTTCCGGAATTCGTAACAGCGGAGTATATGAACACAATGAATTTTATGAAGAAATTATATGATGAAAAAATCATAAATCAGGACTTTGCTCTTACCAGTAAAGAGGTTCAACGCGATAAATTCATTAACGGTATCGCTGGTGTGTTTATTGGCAGCATGACTGATGTGCAGCGGTTGTCAATTGAAGCTCAAGCATACAATCCAAAGGCTGAACTTACGCTGATCAATCGTATCGAGGGGCCTGATGGATATAAAGTGTGGTCTATCCCCAATTACAACGGACTGTATCTCTTTTCCAAAAAGTCCATTGCCACAGAGGAGGAGCTTCGGCAGGTGCTTGGATTTTTTGATCGGACCATGGATAAAGATGTAGCCAATATAATGATGTATGGCTTTGAGGGGCGGCATTATAAGCTTGAAGGCGGAAAAATTATCCTTCCCGAGGAAACCTCACAACTGCGGGTACAGGAAGTGAATCCGCTATATGCTTTAATGATTGCGGACATTAGTAATAAAAACATTATGGAAGTGGCTCAGAAGGAGCAATTAACCTCTCTAGCAGATCAGCTGAGTAAAGATAATGAATCTTTTCTGGTTGATGACCCGACAGTTTCTCTGAGCTCATCTACTTTTGATGAGAAGAATATGGAGTTATCTACAATCATTGTGGATGCTACATATAACTATATATTAGGTAACATTACCGTTGAGGGATTCCAGCAAGAGGTTGAGAAATGGAGAGCTCGTGGAGGCAATCTTATTATTAAGGAATATGCTGAGGCTGAGTTTGGGACAGAAAAGTAAATAGGTTAAAAAGGTTTTGATCCACTGCGGATAATGCGGTGGATTTTTTTTGTGCTGCGATATCCCGATAATCATTTGCTCAGATCCCTTTCAGAACGCGCCGTTATGGGGAAATGATTGTTTTCGTAACCTTGCCGACGATGTAACGTGGAACTCGTAACCAATACAAATTATGGAGGTCAAAATGGTATGAAGAAGAAATCCTTCACCATGTTGTTAACAGCACTGTTAACATTCAGCACATTGTTAGCTGGATGCGGTGGTAACAACAATAACAAAGAAGAAGCAGCAGCCCCAACTACAAGTGCAGAGAACACTACGAAGGTGGAAGAGACTGAAGCACCTAAAGAGGAACCTACAGAAATCAAAATCATGCTTCCATTGAATACATCAGAGACTCCGCCTGATACGATTAAGAATGAACTTGAGAAATTGACCAACACGAAGCTGACTTATCAATTTTTTCCGGCTGATACTTATGAAGAAAAACTGAATTCATCTTTTGCAACGGGTTCATTGCCGCAAGTAACATATTTGAAGAATCAGACAACCTTCATTCAGATGAAAGAAGCGATAAAAGACGGACAATTCTGGGAAATCGGTCCACTATTAAGCGAATTTCCGAATTTGAGCAAATTGAAACCAGAAATTCTTAATAACACGAAAGTAGATGACAAGCTTTATACCCTATATATCGGGCGTCCACTTGCACGCCAAGGGATCATTTACCGCAAAGACTGGGCAGATAAATTAGGACTTGCTGCACCAGCTAATGTAGATGAATTATTTGAAATGGCTAAAGCCTTCACAGAACAAGATCCAGACGGTAATGGAAAGAAAGATACTACCGGTATTATTGACCGTAATGAGTTGACCTATGGAGCTTTCAAAACTGTTTCGTCTTGGTTCGGAACACCGAATACCTGGGGTGAGAAGGATGGCAAATTAGCGCCTGAATTTACCTTCGATGAATATTTCGACACAATGGATTTTTTCAAAAAAGCTCGTGATGGCGGATACATTAATCAAGATTTCGCTGCCACCAGTAAAACGGATGCAGTAAATATGTTTAAGGCTGGAAAGGGTGGACTCTATATTGGGGGCTCCATGCAAGATATTGATTCCCTCAATAAAGATACTATTAAGAATAACCCTGACGCTGTTTTGGATGCGCATAGTATGGTTGCAAGTCCAGATGGAAAATATGCTCAATGGATGATTCCAGGCTATAACAATGTTGTCTTGTTCCCGAAATCTGCTGTCAAGGATGAGGCAGAGCTGAAGAAGATTCTTGCTTTCTTTGATCAAATGATGACCCCAGAAGTAGCTAATTTGATGTATTGGGGAATTGAAGGTACTCACTATACCGTTGAAGACGGTAAAGCAAAAGCTACTGACGACAAAGAATTGATTGAACGTGAAGTAAAGGGATATAAGGACAGTGTTATCGGCGAAGCTGAAACCAATGGAATGTACGAGAACTATAACACGCTGCCAGGAAGAATTCATGCAGATCAATTGGTTCTTGAGAATGTCAAAGTTGGTGTAGCGGATCCAACAGCTGCTATGGATTCGGCTACCTATACAGAAAAAGGCGTAGAGCTTCAACAGATTATTACAGATGCAACCTATAAATATATTTATGGTCAGATTGACAAGGCTGGATTTGAGAAGGAAGTAGAGAACTGGAAGAGCCGTGGTGGAGATAAGATTATTGAAGAATACAACGCGTTATACAAAAAATAGTAACCCGTACTCGAATAGTTAAGCGACAAATTGTAGCTGAAAAGGTTGTTGATCTTGTTTCAACAACCTTTTCTATTCCTCACGGGGTTCAGAAATATCGTGTTTGAATAAAGAAGGAGAAAGGAAGAATATCATGCAGGAAGTCACCGCACAGCCCAGCTCAGCTCCTCAAATGAATCCTAAGCCTGAAATTTATAAAAGCAGCAGCGAACTGAAAAAGCGGCTGTGGAGAAATAAATGGCTCTACGTCATGCTAACTCCGGGAGTACTGTATTTTTTGATTTTTAAATATCTTCCAATGTACGGATTAATTATCTCATTTCAGGATTACAAACCCTATCAAGGGATCAACGGTAGTGACTGGGTAGGGATGAAGCATTTCAGCAGGTTGTTCACAGAGCCGGATTTCTTAAATATATTAGTGAACACACTTATTCTTTTCGGATTAAATATTCTTATCTATTTCCCGATGCCGATTATTCTTGCCCTGATGTTAAATGAACTTCAAGGCAGCTTTTTCAAAAGAACCTTTCAGACGATCTTCTATTTGCCCCATTTTCTGTCATTGGTTATCATCGTCTCCATTTCTTATGTAATGGTCACGATGGATGGAGGGATTATCAACGAGCTGCTTGTCTATTTTGGCTTTGAACCAATCAATTTCCTGCTTAATCCAGGATGGTTCAGGCCCATGTATATTATTCAGGTGATTTGGAGAGAAGCAGGTTGGGGAACGATTATTTATCTAGCTTCCATAGCTGCGATTGACCCAGGGCTTTATGAAGCATCGCGTATGGACGGAGCTGGAAGACTTAGACAAGTCTGGCATATCACTCTTCCAGCGATTAGAGGCGTAATTATTACATTATTTATTCTGAAAATTGGTTCCGTTCTTGATCTTGGATTTGAACATGTATATCTGCTACTTAACTCCATGAATCGAGAAGTTGCGGAAATTATCGATACGTATGTATATACTGCTGGTTTGAGACAGGGGCAGTTTAGTTACAGTACAGCTATTGGATTCTTTAAATCGATTGTAGGCTTTGTAATGGTGATGATGGTGAATAAATTATCCAAGAAAATGGGAGAAGAAGGCGTTTATTGATATTTTGTGGGAGGAATCGAAATGGTAGAAGATAAAACAATCAGTGGTAGAATCTTTTCTGCTATAAACTTTACGCTGCTTGCGATCATTGCTTTAATTACTGTGCTTCCCCTTGTTCACGTTGTAGCAGGCTCTTTCACAACGAGTGCAGAACTAGCTTCTAGCAAATTTGTACTGATTCCAAAGGTATGGAGTCTGGAAGCGTACAAGTTCATCTTTTCGACGAATACAATATTTAAAGCCATGGGTGTTTCCATTGGTGTCACGGCAATTGGTTCTATTTTTAGTTTGTTTATAACTTCTTTGATGGCCTACGCTCTTACCAGAAAAGATCTGGATGGTCGTAAAGTGGTTAACTTCATGGTTGTGTTCACCATGCTTTTTCATGGTGGGATGATTCCAACGTTCCTCGTGGTGAAGGAATTAGGACTAATTGACACGTACGCATCACTGATTCTACCGTCAGCGATTAGTGCCTTTAATATGATCATTTTGAGAAACTTTTTCCAAAATATACCTGAAGGTTTGGAGGAATCGGCCAAAATTGATGGTTGTAACGATTTTGGAATATTATTTCGGATTGTATTGCCACTATCCTTACCTGCGTTAGCGACGATCGGATTGTTCTATGCGGTAACGTATTGGAATACCTACATGAATGCGATTCTGTATTTGAATGATAGTGCGAAATGGCCAATACAGGTTCTGCTCAGACAAATTGTCGTCCTTGCCAGCGGTATGGATCACAGCGCTACACTGGATGCTGCTGTTCCACCGCCAGATCAATCAATTAAAATGGCTGTTATCGTTGTAGCTACCTTACCAATAGTTTGTGTGTATCCGTTCCTGCAAAAGCATTTTGCCAAAGGTGCCATGTTGGGTTCTATGAAGGGCTAGCAAGAAAGAGAGAGACTATACTTAGGGGAGGAGCTTCGAGATGACTGTACAGATACCTACAACGCCGATAGAGTGGGCAAAAAAAGCTTGCGATTCACTAATGGATACTTACAGGGCGGGAGAGCTTCCCCCCGCGCATCGATGGCACTATCATCAGGGTGTATTTCTGTGTGGCATGGAGCTTTTGTGGAATGCTTATCAAGAAGACCGTTATATCAACTATATTCAGGAATATGTAGATGATTTGGTGGATGAATACGGGAACTTTTATTTTGCACGTGATGAGCTGGATGCGGTTCAAGCAGGACAGCTACTATTCACTCTTTATGAACGGACAGGCAAACTAAAGTATCGTATTGCAGCAGAGAAGCTAAGGAATTTACTGCTCACACTAAATAAAACCTCTGAGGGCGGGTATTGGCACAAGGATAAGTACGCCAACCAAATGTGGTTGGATGGACTTTATATGGCAGGCGTATTCTCCTTGAAATATGCTAATGTCTACGATGAACCAAGCTTGCGTGAAACGGTCCTTCATCAGGAAATGTTAATGCGCAAGCATATGAAGGATGAGACAACGGGTTTGTTATACCATGCCTGGGATGAGAGCCGGCGGATGCCTTGGTCGAATCCGGAGACGGGTTGTTCACCGGAGTTCTGGAGCCGATCATTAGGATGGTATGGTCTCGCCTTATCGCAATTTCTGGATCTGTTACCTTCCCATGATTCAGCCCGGACAGAGCTTTCTACTACACTGAGAGATTTTGTGGATGCACTTATTCGTTACCAAGATCAAAAAAGTGGACTTTGGTATCAAGTCGTAGATAAGGGACATGAGCCAGATAATTGGCTGGAGACTTCAGGGTCATGTTTGTTCGTCTATACGATTGCCAAAGCCGTGAAGCATGGCGTTGTAAGTGATGTGACTATCGCTACAGCTGCCGCTAAAAAAGGATATGAAGGGTTAACCAAAGTAATCCAGTGGGATGAGCATAACCGATTAGTTCTGCCGGACATTTGTATCGGTACCTCAGCTGGAGATTACGAGAGTTACGTGACTCGGCCTAAGGTTAAAAATGATCTGCATGGTGTGGGCGCATTGGTGATGGCTTGTGTTGAAATACAGTCAATGCTTCAAGAGTGAATCGCTCGGTATCCTTACTAAACAATGACTTGATTCTCTGAGATTGCAGAGAATCAAGTCGTATTATTTTATGTGCAAAGAATCCTTAAATCGGCTGAACCTATTTTTAGTTTTTGAGCTCTTAAATTTATAAATATTTTGGGGGTTGGGATGAAGAAATCACAGTGGGCAATTCAAACGGCAGACTCTATTATGGCGCGGACACCGAAGCTTTATGAAGATAAAGGCTACAAAGGAAGCTGGACCTACGATTATGGCGTGGTATTGAACGGTTTTGAATGGCTTTGGAAGCAGACCGGTGATTCGAAGTATCTGCAGTTCATTCAAGATAATATGGACTACTTTATTCAGGAAGATGGCAGTGTCAAGGGCTACCACCTAGAGGAGCATAATATCGATCATATTAACAACGGAAAATTATTATTGACTCTATATAAAGAAACGAAGCAGGAAAAATATAAAAAAGCGGCTGCTTTACTTAGAAAGCAACTTGAGACCCATCCGCGAACCTCGGAAGGTGCTTTTTGGCATAAAAATATATATCCCTATCAGATTTGGTTAGATGGAATTTATATGGGCGCTCCTTTTTATTTAGCCTACTTGCTAGCTTTTGAAGAAGGGCAGGGACTTGAGGATGTAACCAAACAATTTATCTTGTGTGAGAAGCATACGAAAGATCCGGTAACAGGTCTGCTATATCATGCATGGGATGAACAGCGTATTCAACCTTGGTGCGACCCTGAAACAGGACTTTCGCCTAACTTTTGGGCCCGTTCACTTGGCTGGTATCTCATGGCTTTAGTTGATGTTCTGGCATTGCTGCCTAATGAGCACTCAGATTATCCCGAGCTGGTACGAATACTAAATGATACCTTAACTGCGGTGAAGACATATCAGGATAAGGAATCCGGGGTCTGGTATCAAGTGATGAATCTAGGGGAACGCAAAGGAAATTATCTTGAAGCCTCTGCTTCAAGTATGATCGTGTATGCCATGGCTAAAGGTATCCGATTAGGCGTGTTAAACGCTGGATGGTACGAAACATTAGATCTGGCTTACCAAGGACTTATCTCGGAGTTTGTACTTGAAACCAAAGAAGAATGGGTCAATTTAAATAAGAATTGCCAAGTAGCCGGATTAGGTGGAGTGGACCAACGTGACGGTACTTTCGCTTATTACATTAGCGAGCCTATTGTCACTAACGACCAAAAAGGTGTGGGTGCTTTCCTACAGGCTTGTGTGGAATATGAACAATTAAGAGGCTGGATCTGATATAGAACAGGGGGGCTTATGAATGTTGATCTACAATATTGAGGATTTTGGAGCGCTTAAGAATAGTAAAAAGTTAGCGACTGAAGCGATAACGCGTGCGATTGAAGCGGCAAATAAAGCCGGTGGAGGAACCGTTTATGTACCGGCTGGTACGTTCTTAACCGGTGCAATTCATATGAAAAGCAATATCGAATTGAATTTAAATCCTGGTGCCATTCTTTCATTCAGTACGAACCCGGAGGATTACCCTGCAGTGGAATGCAGATGGGAGGGAGTGAAGCAGCAGGTTCATTCACCTTGTATTTATGGAAGAGAGTTAGTTAATGTATCGATCACTGGCAGCGGAATGATTAACGGAAATGGTGAACTCTGGTGGGATAAGTTTCGGAACCGCCGGGAAGAGCTGCAGTATCCCCGGCCGACTCTAATCGGCTTGGATAGCTGTCAGCGGGTAACCCTTAAAGATATCGCGCTGGTCAATTCTCCAAGCTGGACCGTTAATCCGATAGGCTGTTACAATGTGACTATTGATAATATTTCCATTCTGAACCCGGCCGACTCTCCGAATACAGATGGCATTAATCCAGAGTCTTGCACCAATGTGCGAATTAGCAATTGCAATATTGATGTCGGTGATGACTGCATTGCGATCAAGGCAGGAACTGAGGATACCAAAGAACGAGTTCCTTGTGAGAATATCACGATCACCAACTGCACTATGGTACATGGACACGGGGGTGTCGTACTCGGTAGTGAAATGAGTGGAGATATTCGTAATGTCACGATTAGTAATTGTGTGTTTAAACAAACCGATCGTGGAATCCGGATGAAATCAAGACGGGGACGCGGGGGAACGATTGAAGATATTCGGATCAGCAATATTGTAATGGAGGACGTTATTTGTCCGTTTACTCTAAATCTATATTATTTCTGTGGACCACGCGGGAAAGAAAAATATGTGTGGGATAAAAATCCTTATCCGATTACAGAGGAAACGCCGTGTTTTAGACGCATTCATTTTGCCAATATTACCGCACGTAATGTTCATGCCGCAGCGGGTTTCTTATACGGGCTTGCTGAGCAGTATGTATCCGAGATTACGTTTACCAATGTGGACATCTCCATGGCGACGAATGCAATTCCCGGCCATCCAGACATGATGACAGGGATCGAAAACATGAATAATCGCGGGTTTTTCCTCGGGAATGCAAGAGATGTTCAATTTCATCAGGTGACGATTGAGAACCATGAAGGGCCTGCTTTTTACATTGAAAATGGAGAAGCTGTAGAGATCATAAATTGTCGATCAAAAAACACGAAGAAGCCGGAAAAATTAGTAGAACAAGCTACAGTGTCACCTGAAGCACAGAATGTCTGTCCATAAGAGAAAGTCATCAATTTATTGAAAGGAAAAGAATCCACTATGCTTGTTGTAGGAAAAGAATCTTTTTGCGCTTATCACACGATTCAAGAGGCGGTAGATTCACTAGAGCAGGGGCCATCCGGTCAAGCGGATACGCTTTATATTTTGTCAGGGGTCTATAAAGAGGCAGTGCGGATTTATCGTTCTAATCTTACGATCATAGGGATTGGCTACGTGGAGATTGTTATGAATCGTTACGCGAAAGAGCGTGATGAAGCGGGCGAAGAAATCAATACATTCTCTACACCAACGTTATTTCTGGGCGGGAGCCATCTGGTCTTGGAGAATCTGGTGATTACCAATAATGCAGGGCAGGGTGAAAATATCGGGCAGGCCGTAGCTGTGTATGCTAATTGTGATCAAACCGTATTCAGAAATTGTACTTTAAAAGGGTATCAGGACACGTTGTTCACAGGACCTTTGCCACCTGCACCCAAAGAGCGATCTACGTTTGGAGGTATACCACTGAGAGAACACCATGCCCAATATCGGCAGTTGTATCAGCATTGCTATATAGAGGGAACAGTGGACTTTATATTTGGTGGGGCTACAGCATATTTTGACAGATGTGAAATTCGCAGCTTGTGTCATAGTGAGAATCAAGCAGGTTATATTACGGCTGCCTCCACACCTGAGGGACAATCGTATGGTTATATTTTTAAAAATTGCTTTTTAACAGCAGCTCCTGATATTGCTCCGGTGTTTCTGGGCCGTCCTTGGCGTGAGTATGCTAAAACCGTATTTGTAGATTGCCAGTTGGGTGCACATATACATCCACTTGGCTGGGATAACTGGGACAACACCGCTAATGAACAAACCGTTAGTTATCAGGAATATGGCGTGAAGGATGCAATTCCCCTGAGTAAGCAACGTGTGTTTTGGGCAGATTGCTTTGAAGATGGCGACGAGACGCTGGATAAAGAGTTTGTTTTTGCTGGAACGGATTTTTGGAAATAGATAATTTAATTAACGAGTACACAAGTAAAAAACGGTAGTCTAGACAGAAGCATAAAGTCTTAGACTGCCGTTTTATTTAAATGTTGTATCACTTTATTTTTAATATGATCTTTCCTTTAGCTCTGCCCGATTCGGAATACTCCATCGCTTTCTGCGCCTCTACAAAAGGAAACACTTGATCAATAACAGGTTTTATTTGTCCGGATTCAATAAGCTCTGAAATGATTTCTAATTGACTGCCACTTGGTTTCATGAACAGAAAGCTGTATTTAACCTTGTACTTTGCCTCTAATTTGCTCAGCTTCCGGGTAATCAAGCGAAAAATATTAGTTTTTATGAACCCAGCTCCATACTCTTTTCCGAAGCGTGCATTAGGCAACCCTGAAACCGATACAATTTGTCCTCCCTGTTTGACTGTTTTAAAAGCTTTTTCTAATGTTTCACCGCCAATGGTATCGAATACTCCATCATAATTTTGTGAAATCTTATCAAATGCTTCGGTTTTATAATTGATAATTTGATCGGCTCCAAGTGACTTGACCAATTCTGCTCCAGCATCGCTTGTAGTAGTAGCCACGTATATCCCCATCGCTTTGGCAAGTTGGATAGCAAAGGTGCCAACACCGCCCGCTCCCGCTTGAATCAATACCTTTTGTCCTGCCGTTAGCTGTAATATATCATGTAATGCTTGATAAGAAGTAAGCCCGACTAATGGGATGGATGCAGCTTCCTCAAAGGAAAGATTGTGAGGTTTGAGCGCTATATCCTCTTCATGTACGGAGATATATTCTGCGAAGGTTCCGATTCTATCTTTTCTGGGCCGTCCGTAAATCTCATCACCTATCTTGAATTTTTTAACATTCTTTCCTACTTGGATGACAATCCCTGAAAAATCATTTCCTAAAACTAGGGGCATGTTGTATTTCAACAGCGTACGTACTTTGCCATCCCGCACTTTGAAATCGATAGGATTAATACTTGCTGCGTGGATCTCTGCCAATACATCGTAATCACCCACTGCGGGTGTTGGGATGTCGGCTAGTTGAAGAGGAGAATTCCCGTATTTTTTTATGATCATTGCTTTCATCCTAAAAACTCCAATCCATTAATTATTCATTTTTGCTGATCCAGAAAAATAACTCATCTCAACAGGGGAGATGTTTTTTGATTTCGATTTGTCCTCGCTTTTATCTGAGCAGTCTCGGCGATATTTCCCTTGTTCCAGCTTCATATCAATAAAATCGACAACCTGCTGCAGCGACGAGATTTGGCTGACGATGTTTTCTCGATGGTTCCTTAAATGCTCCACCAGTTCAGGATAATCTGCGGGATCAGCGTCAGCGGAGACCGCCAAAAATGGCTGCATTTCCTGCAAGGGCATGCCTGTTTTTTTGAGGCAGGATAGCAGCAGGATTGTATCTATATCTTCCTGCCGGTAAACGCGATGCCCGTTGTCCTTCCGGTCCGCCCGGGGAAGCAGCGCGATCTTTTCGTAATAGCGGATCGTATCCTCGGATATTCCGGTTTGCACGGCGGTTTCTTTTATCGTAAACGTTTGCTCTGCCTTCATACTGTACCTCCAGGAGATTGCTTTGTGTGTGCATTATACAACTTGGAGCTGACTCCAAGTCAAGACCTTATCTCTGGGACAAAATCTTTTTATTACGCCTTGACTTGGAGTCGACTCCAATTAATAAAATGTGCGTTATAAGAAGAAGATATCCCGAATTCAGGAGGAGATTTACAATGAGTACACAGCAACGTGAAAATATCGCATTGATTACAGGCGCTAACGCCGGGATTGGATTGGAATTAACTCGAAAATTGCTAGCGGAGGATTGGCAGGTGGTTGCTTTGAACCGTTCCGGTTTTCCAGCCGATGATGTGAACATCCAAAAATCCATCAAAAACGGCTGGCTTCGTATTTATAAAACAACCGATCTCGCGGATTTTGCCAGCTTGAGAGGGACACTGGAAGAGATCAAAGGCAAGGAGCAGCGGATCGATATTTTGTTCAACAATGCCGGCGGGAGCTTCCCTGAACTGAGCTATTCGACACAGGGGCGCGAAAAGCACTATGAGTTGATGACCGTTGTGCCGTATATTATTTTAATGGAATTGAAGGATATCCTACAAAAAGGACGCTTAAAAACGGTGATCAACACCTCATCCTCAGCGCTTAAGTTTACGAAAGAGTTTACGATTGAAATCCTGGAGCGTCCCACCACCTTCCGCAAGCTGCTTGGTCCTTACGCCACCTCAAAGCTGGCATTATCGTTATGGACACAGGCCGCTGCGCCGCAGCTTGCTAACGAGGGCATCATGATTCGCAGTGTTGATCCGGGTAGCAATAACACGCTGCGAAAAGGAAAAAATTCTGGACTGCCTCTAATAGTTAAACCGTTGATGAAGCTGTTTTTCTCTCCGCCTACCCACGGCGCCGACCAATTGTATGAGGGTGCTCTGGGAGAACACCGTGGGGAGACGGGGGTGTTTCTTTGGAAAGGCCAGGTTGCGGATTTGAAATTTAAGGATCAAGCCCGGAATGTTTTGGAAAGGATTAGTGATATTTACGAAAATGAGTATCTTCGTTATTAATCAGATCTTTAGTTGTCTCTAATTATTTTTTGTAATTCCTCCAAACGTATGAGATAATAGAGTTTTTCCGTTGATTCTATTTTTCATGGCATGGTAGAGATGCCTGATCAAATATTGGAGGTAGGCTTGTTGGCGAAACAGTATCCTTTTGAATATGATCGGACCAAACCTTTTATGGAGCAAGTAGGGGAATGGGTCGGAGATGTATTCTATGAAATTCTTCCTGAGGCTGGATTTGAAGTACGTGATGAACAGATATATATGGCCTTTCAGGTAGAGCGGGCTTTTGCCGAGAAAAAGACGATTTTTGCTGAAGCAGGGGTCGGAACAGGCAAGACATTAGTGTATTTGTTGTATAGCATTTGTTATGCGCGTTATATGGGCAAACCTGCGATTATTGCATGTGCGGACGAGTCCTTGATTGAGCAGCTTGTGAAACCGGAAGGCGATATCGCCAAGCTTGCGAAGCATCTGAACATGAATATTGATGCCAGACTAGCGAAATCTCCGGATAAATATATGTGTCTGAAAAAGCTGGATCAGGCTCGGAACCATGATGATGAAAGCTTACCACTGGAGAGCTTGTACAGTACATTACCTGATTTTGTACATTCACATGCACCGATGCAGCAATTCCATGCTTATGGAGACCGCAGAGATTACCCTGATCTGAATGACGAACAATGGAACAAGATTAACTGGGATACGTTTCAGGACTGCTTTACTTGCGATATGCGTCACCGCTGCGGGCAGACCTTGTCCCGTGATCATTACCGGAAATCAAGTGATCTGATCATTTGTTCCCACGATTATTACATGGAGCATATTTGGACCTATGAAGCGCGTAAGCGGGAAGGGCAAATCCCTTTGCTTCCGGATCACTGTGCGGTTGTATTCGATGAAGGACATTTATTAGAATCAGCGGCCATGAAGGCGCTTGGCTATAAGATGAAGCATGTCGTCTTTGAAGAATTGATTTCTCGCCTGCTACAGAATGAAATCCGTGAAACGCTGGCGGTTCTGATTGATGAAGCGATCATGCAAAGTGAGCAAATGTTCAAAGCGATTCGCCGTCAATGCCGAAACATACCGGGATCAGATCGGAAAAGCATTGCGCTGAATGCTTCATTGATTCGTGAGGTACACCGGATGCGGAGTGTAATTGCTGCTATCGAAGAAGAATTAGTATTCGAGAGCGGACTCTACACGATTGATGAATACCAACTGCGAATTGTGGAGGAACGTTTGGAGACCATAGAGATCGCTTTGCGATTGTTTGAGGATTCGGGAGCTCTAATCTGCTGGGCGACAGAAGAAAGTGATGGTCTAACGCTGTCGGTCATGCCACGAAATGTCAAAGAGGTACTTCAAGACAGCCTGTTCACGCAAAAAATGCCAATCGTATTCTCATCGGCTACATTGTCTGTGGATAAATCATTCCAATACTTGAAGGACAGTCTTGGGATACAAGATTTTTTATCCTTCTCTGTAGACTCACCTTATGACTATGAGCACCAGATGAATGTCTATGTGCCAGAGCTTCAGAGTGGGGATTTTGCTGAGAAAATGGAAATTTCCCTGAAGCTTATTCAGCGGACTGAAGGTAGAGCACTGCTACTGTTCCGTACTCGTGAAGAGCTTCTGCAGTTCAAGCAGCTTAACTCGTTAAGACCGGAAAGCAGTTCATATTCATTTTTATATGAAGGGGATCAAGAAATCAGCTATTTAATTTCGGCGTTCCAACGGGATGAGCATAGCGTGTTATGTGCGGTCACCTTATGGGAAGGGCTGGACATTCCTGGACCTTCATTATCTAATGTGATCATATGGTCGCTGCCGTATCCTCCGCTTGATCCAGTGTTTATGGCAAAACGGGCGGAAACCTCCACTCCCTTTGAAGATGTGGATTTGCCTTACATGCTGTTAAGACTCAAACAAGGGATGGGGCGGCTGATTCGAACCGGTACAGATCAAGGAATTGTAACTGTACTTGCGGAAGAGGAAGGGCAACATCCGGTACACGAATATATAACTTCTGTACTTCCAAAAGGGACTCGACTACAGAAGCTGGAAGCTTAAATATCACTAACGATTATAATTGCTCCTTTGGTGAGGCAGATGCTACGGCATTTATGTTTCACTCGAAGGAGCTTTTTTGTCTAAAATTAAGCATAAGTATTCCTAATCTTACGGATAGGATATTGGTATTTAACTTCCGGGCGGTGTCGTATTATTGTTGAGTCATGGGATGTATTTATACAGCATCATCTAGAGATTCATCAAGGAGTGTATACGACATGGGTCAATCAGAAGGTTTGTATCAACCAGATCACAACAAAAAGGTTGGGTTTGCATTAGGGATAGGGCTAACCTTAGTTATCGCATTATTGGCGAAATTTTTAGCGGGTTTTCCATTCCTATCTATTATGGGGCAATTGGTCATTGCCATCTTAATCGGGATTATTTGGCGAGCTACGATAGGAGTGCCAAATAGCATCACACATGGCACCGATTTTTCCAGTAAAAAACTGCTTCGTCTTGGGATTATCTTGCTCGGTATGCGGCTTAATCTAAAGGATATCGTTGCGGCAGGACCCCGGGTATTTCTTTTGGCAGTCATCGTCATTATATTTGCGATCTCCGTTGTATACGGACTGGCTCGACTGTTCAAAGTAGATAAGCGCCTCAGTATCTTAACTGCCTGCGGAACTGCGATTTGCGGTGCGGCAGCGGTGGTTGCCATCGCTCCACAGATAAAAGCCAAAGATGACGAAACTGCTATTGGTGCAGCTATAGTAGCTATATTAGGCACAATATTTACACTGCTGTACACATTTTTATATCCTTTTCTCGGCTTATCAGATTTAGGTTATGGGGTATTCTCAGGAGCGACTTTACATGAAATTGCTCACGTTATCGCGGCTGCGGATGCTGGTGGAAATGCTGCCGTTGATATGGCGGTCATCGTTAAATTAACCCGGGTGGCTTTACTTGTGCCGGTGGCTATTTTAATTGGGATTTGGTCCAATCGTGAAGAAAGAAAAGTGCAAGGTGGAGCGGCAAAAGCTTCGTGGAAAAGCATTCCAATCCCTTGGTTTATTCTAGGATTTCTAGTTGTCAGTGGTGTGAATTCGTTAGGAATCGTCTCCGCATCAGTAGCCAATGGGATCGTTACGATTGCTTATATGTTAATCGCTATGGCGATGGCAGGGCTTGGATTAAACGTTGATTTGGCGGCATTTAGACGGCTTGGAATGAAGTCTTTTGCAGCGGGACTTATAGGTTCGGTCATGTTATCTTTAGTTGGATTTATGTTAGTTCACTTACTTGCGCTAGCGTAGTTAGCATGTACACCCTGAGTATGAAATGAGTTACTTCATATCCAAACAGCATCCTTCTCTTTATCATTTAGTGTGGTAGGATATGCATGAAATGAATGGAGGGACTTCAAGTGAAGTATTGCATAGGTGAATTTGCTTCCATTCTCGGGGTAACTGCGGATACGCTGAGATTATACGAGAAACATGATATTGTTAGGCCTACAAAAGATAACAGCAATAATTATAGATATTTTAATGATTTAGATGCAAGGGATCTGTTAATGAGCAGATGGTATCGCAGTATGGAAATTCCATTGCCCGAAGTGGCACTTCTGATGAAGGATTCCTCTATTGAGCAAGTTATGGGATTGATGCAGCAGTCTCAGCAGAGTTTAGAAGAAGAGATTAAGCAAAAGACGATGCTGCTAAACAAGATGAATGAAATTCATAAAGAGCTTAAGGAAATAGAGTCCTCATTATATATATGTAAACTTAAACAACTGCCAGGCATGTACAGGCTTAAGCAAACGGATAAAAATGCATTATTAAAAAATGATATCGTAAAAAGCCTCGTCAACACTTGGATGGATAGGCTTCCTTATGCGTTTTATTCTTTTAAGATTGAGGACGCGGGGGTGTTATCCGGTGATAATAACTTTGACTATAGCTGGGGGCTTACCTTACCCGAGGAGGAAGTGCAGAAATTTGCAATGGATATCGATGAATATGTAGAGTACATTAGCCCGAGTACCTGTATCTCTGCTATCATGTTATCTACGGATGGACATTATATCACGAAGAAATCTTTGCAGTTTATGATAGATTACATCGAAGCAAATGGTTATACCATAGCGGGTGATGTGGTGGGTAAATTAATGCTTACTGAAAAAATAGAAGGCAATAACCGCTCATATTTGGAAGTGAATATTCCAATTGTATAAGTTTATTTTTATAAACACCTGCTCTAAGAGCGGGTGTTTTTTCTTTTTGGACAAGAATTGGACATTGACCTTGGTGCTGCACCAATGTTTATACTTCGGTATATAGCTTGGCAACGTTCGGTAGATATGTATAGATATGAATGTGAAAAATATCACGTTCTTGGCGAGCTATAAGATATTAGATACTGGGGGAGAAGAGAATGCGCAACAGAAATTTCACCAAGAAAATGCTCATGTTAACTTTTTGTATGGTGCTGATCGTTTCCATGCTGAGCGGATGCAAAGGAAATGGGGAGTCGGCAAATTCGTCATCATCATCTTTTAAAGCCGGTACATTCGCAGGGGAAGCGGAAGGCAAAGAGGGCGTGATTAAAGTAGAAGTCACTATGGATGAGCCAGATAAAATTAAAGATATTAAGATCGTAAGCCAGTCAGAAACGGGTGGTCTAGGCGATAATGCACTTGAAAAAATAAAAGATCAAATTCTGGAAGGACAAACCTTGGCAGTAGATGCTGTTAGTGGTGCGAGTCTTTCCAGTGAAGCAATGCTCGCGGCAGTTGAAGATGCCGTAACCAAAGGTGGAGGAAATCTGGAAGTCCTTAAAGCCGGTGGCGTGCAAAAAGCAGGTGAAGGTAAAACGGAAAAGCTTGAATCAGACGTAGTGGTAGTAGGCGCCGGTGCATCTGGTGTGTCCGCAGCGGTAACCGCTGCTGATAAAGGTGCCAAGGTTATTATTATCGAAAAAACAGGAGTTATCGGGGGAGCAAGTAATCTATCCTGGGCCGGTAAGTTCTATAATTCTTCCGCAGCTACTGACAATAATCTTAAAGTAAATGTGGAAAAAGAAATTGCCGATTGGATTGTCAACAATCACTGGAGAGTTGACGCTGCAGCGATTAGACAATACGTAACGAAATCCGGCGAAACTTATGATTGGTTAGCAGAAAAAGGGTATAAAACCAGCTTCCTAAACTTCTTCGGAGAGCAGCTGCATGTGCTGCCAGCTTATGAAACCCGGGAAGAGACCCTTCGGAAAATGTTGGCTGAATCGGTTGAACAAAAGGGTGGACAAGTGATCACCGAAACCACTGCCAAAAAGCTGATTACCAATGAAGCAGGAGAAGTTACAGGTATTGTGGCTGAGAAATCGGACGGGACTACTCTTGAAATCACAGCAAAAAGTGTCGTAATGGCAACAGGCGGTTATGCCGCAAATTCGGAAATGGTTAAAGAAGCTTTTGGTTTTGAAGGGGTTAACGGAGGACTAGGTCAGAATGTTGGGGAAGGTCTGAAAATGGCTTGGGAAGCAGGAGCCAAGGTTCCTGATAACTTCGGTGGACAAATGCTGCACCAAACATTAGCCAGAGCAACACAAGGACTAAAAGCACAATATGAGCCTTTTGAAGCAAGTTATCCGCTGATGTTGACGTATCTGCCTAACTTCATGAATGTCGGTTCTTCCGGAGCACGTTTCAGAGATGAAGCAGCTACATTAACATCGGTCGCAGCAGCTAATACGAGTGCATTTAATGGTGCTTACCATATGGTTATCGTATCAAAATCTCAATTGGCTGCTCTTCAGTCCAAGGGGATGAAAGGTGTTAACGCACCAAGCCTGCCAGGAATGCCACCAGAATTTTATGCCGAATTTGCAGATCAATTCACGTTAGAGAATCCATGGGTAAATGCAGAAAAGGTGTTTGATTCTATGGTAGAAAACGGAGATGGCTACAAAGGAAATACAATCGAAGAATTAGCAACAAATGCAGGTATGGATGTAGATGTGTTTGTAGAAAATTACAATAGTTATAAAGAAGCTACAAAAACTGGTGTGGATACTGAATTTGGTAAAGCTGCTGATTATTTAGAGCCAATGGGCGAAGAAGGACCGTATTATGCCATCGTCGCTGAAATCAACAACTTGGGTTCTGTAGGTGGCTTGCTGGTAAACACTAAGTTCCAAGTGCTAAATGATAAACGTACACCAGTAAAAGGATTGTTTGCTGTAGGGCTTGAATCGGAAGGCGTATTATTCAATGATACCTATGTGGGCAATGGGGTCGGAATTGGTTATTCCTTTACCTCAGGTCGTCTAGGTGGAGAGAGCGCGGCAAACAGTGCTTTGAAAGCTAATTAACGACAATTTCCCGGAAAATAATTCAATCTTTTTAAAGCCGCAGAGTAGACAACTCTGCGGCTTTTTTTTGCTGGAGATTAGAGCCAATCTTCTTTTAGCAAAGATTTAAGAAGCTCTACATTTGTTACTCCCAGCTTGGCAGCGATCTGCTGCTCTAATTCAATTTTGGTGATCATCATTCTGTTATTGCATTCTATACCCTTTGGAGTGAGGACAATATTTTTGTCACGCTGATTTCCTTCGACTTCAACGGCTTCAACATAACCACGGGATAACATGCCTTGAATGCTTTTATGCGTGCCCTGTCTTGAAATATGAATTATTCTACTGATTTCTGAGATCGATAACATTTCTCGGGCCTCAAGAACTGCAAGAATGTGGGATTCGGTCTTATTGATTTGATCCGGGTCTTTGTCTGTCACTATTTTACGTAAAGCTAGATGCTTCTCACTGAGTAAATCAATCAGGTTCATTTTTTGCAGCTGCTTATTCATTAGAACACTCCTAAATGATGGCTCGTTTATCCCAGTATAAGTCATTTGCGATTATTGTCAACTTGGTTGACTTGATTTGAGGATTTGTGTTATTGTAATCCAAGTTGACAATATAGAGATAAAAGGAGCTTGAAGATGGGAAGAAACAAAAAAGAGGCATTTTTATTTACGTTCATCATGTGTTTTTTGATGGTGCTGGGGATGAGTATTTACAATGTAGCACTAATGGAGGGTTGGTCAGGCACGATAGTTAAGGATGTGATTGTCGGCTACTTGCCTGCATTTATAGTTGCACTCATTCTAGATGTGTTTGTTGTAGGCAAGGTTGCGAAGGGGATCGCGCATAAGCTGGTTAAAGAAAATGATCCGATGATCAAAAAAATCATGTTCATATCCTTTTTTATGGTGACCGGAATGGTATTGTTCATGTCCTTCTATGGCGCAGTTCTCCATGTTGGATTTTCTGCTGAACTACCAAGAGCTTATCTGTCTGCCATAGGTAAAAATTTTATTTTTGCACTTCCACTGCAAATCATTTTAGTTGGGCCGCTTACACGATTTATTTTTGTGAAAATTACTCCAGCTGTGTCTGCGTAGGAAATAAATCAATAGAAGCAATGTACAACAAAACGCTCTCCGTCTGCCCGAATAAGCAGAAGTGAGCGTTTTGTTTTTTTAAAGATTAGAGACGTTTATCTATGGCTCGCTCGTTTACGCAAGCGCGTGAACTCTCTTTTTTACAGGTTCGAGTAGATTTAGGGCATACTCATTTCCGCTACCTTTGGGACTATCGTTACGGATATGCTCCTCCAGACATAATCTGGAATTGTGATCCGCTTGATAATCAGGATGAGTATCCAGATACCCCATTAGGGCTTGCCATGAGCCGTAGATATCATCAGTGCTTTCTGTCAAAGCATAGAGGCCGCCGTCGAGCCGCATTTCCTTTAGATGAGCTGGTATCTTCACATTTTCCGGAATTGAGGCACAGAATCCATATCCGTAAGGTTTATTCTCACCACTTGGATGCGGGTTCGTATTGCCGCCAAACAGCCGTGCTGTGCCTAATAGTTGACTAGCGTCCAGCCAATCATTAACTGGAATCATAGCTTCATCTTCTGGAGAGGTACTAACCGCAACATTGTAGGCAAATCTCATAGCTGGGAGAGTAATGAATCTTACATGAATAGGGGTAGAGTGATTAATAGTTGGCATAGATATAACCTCCTCAGTTTTAGTCATACCATCCGATGGACTGCATGACTTTTCGTTTAGTTCAGATAATAATTGATTTGTAATGGGTTCCTCGAGATGGGCGGATATCCACTGTAAAAAGAGATGGATTTCACCTTCTCTATTTGTTAGTTCTGTTTTTTGATTGTGAATAGAAGCCGCTTGCTGGCTGAGCGCTTCGTACATGGACTGAACGGACATATTTTTAAGCACGGTTCCAATATCCTTGATGCTAATATCCAGCTTTCTTAATAATGAGGTAACCCGAATGGCGAGTATTGCTTTCTCATCATAAATCCGCCAGCCAGAGCTGCTGTCCCGCTTACTTTCAAACAATCCTTGTGCTTCCCAGTGACGCAGAGTCCGACTCGTCAGTCCGAATTGCGCAGAAAGCTTATCAATGGTAACAAATCCGCTCATAGACAACTCCCATTTCATAGTTTGATAAGGCGCCTTATGTGGATTATTTTAGCATTTAACGTTACGTCAATTGCAAGGAGAATTAATGATTGGGTATTCGACATAATTTACATTTCTCATACAAAACATTGTCCAGTATTTAACGTCCAGCTTCTACAATCAAGATATTGGTAGAATGTACCTATTGCAATATGAAGCTTTATACGGAGGATGATATTGTTGAAAGCTAGGTCTATGCATCTAACTATGAAATGGAAGTTGATTTTGAGTTTTTCCGCCGTTGTTCTTTTCTTTTTGGGAGTAGCGTTTTATCAAAACCATAAAATCAGCCAAGTGGAGATTTCTATGGAAACGCAAAAAGCTGAGATGGAAAAACGAATTACCGTGTCTATAATTATGCAGCTGCTGCAGGAAATGAATGCGGTAGAATCTTCGTTAGCGGGTTCGAGTGATTTGGAATTCGTCCAACCTTTTAAGGACAAGCAAACAAAGCTGACTAAAGAGTTGGCGACGGTGAATTTTGCGGCAGATTCGCCGGCATTTAAAGAGTTAGAACAATTACATAGTCAGATTGGGGAATATACGGGATATTTTGACGAATTGGTAAAGACCATAGAAGACGAGCAGCTTGATCCCATGAGTGTGCTGGAACAAATCGATGAATTACATACGAAAGCTACAGCGTTGAGTGAAGTCATGCTAGTGACTAATGAACAATTGTATACGGCAGCAGCAGAGAATGCAGAAAAAGCACAGGATTATTCTTTTGATCTGCTTAATCTGACCACCTCTATAGTTGCTTACGCAGCTGTGCTAGTGTTTATTTTCACATTAGTGATTGCGGTTATGCTCATACGTTCCTTCCTCAATCCTATTCATAAACTGCAAGTGGCTCTGCGAAAAATTGCCGAAGGAGATTTGCGTCAGCAGATTAATTCACCTTACAACGATGAGTTGGGCAGTTTGAGTCATCATTTTGATCATATGGTGGAGCGGGTCCGGGAAATGCTTCAGCATACCCAGTCAGTAGCCTCTTCGCTGGCAACTTATTCGCATTCTTTTCAAGAATCTTCATCTATAACGGCGCATACGAATCAAGATATCGTAAGCACTATACAGGAAATCTCGGTAGGCGCAGAACAGCAGGCAGGACAATCTGAGCAGAGCGCTGGCCTGATACAGGAGCTGGAACGTGAAGTGAATGAGATCACGGAGTATACCGAGGTTATGCTGGCTACCAGTCAAACGGCTAATCACAATACTCGTAAAGGATCTGAATCCGTCATCGCCCTCCGGGAGGTGTCTGAGCATTCGCGAGAATCTGTTAATAAAGTATATCTGGCTTTAACCAAACTGAGTGATCAATCAAAGGACATCTCGCGCATCACTAAATCCATAACAGATATTTCTAATCAGACCAATATCCTCTCACTTAACGCAGCAATTGAAGCAGCCCGGGCAGGTGCCTACGGAAAAGGGTTCGCTGTCATCGCTGATGAAGTAAGACAATTATCTGTGCAGACCAAAGAGTCCTCCGTACATATCAGTCAGATTATTAGCGAGCTGCAATCCGGGATGGATGAATTCCAGCAATATATGCTGGTGACCAAAGGAAATCTTGAGGAACAGGATCATAAAGTGGCCGAAACGTTGTCCTCTTTTGAAGCGATTGATCAATCTATTGTGGAGATTAGTAAACAGATTGGGCAAATTCACGACAAAGTGGATATGACTCAGACTATGAACCGTAGACTCGCAGAGTCTGTGCATGCCGTCGCGGCCATCGCCGAGGAAACTGCGGCCGGGGTGCAAGAGGTGAACGCCTCCAGCGTACAGCAGGATCATGCTATCCGTGATATAGCCCGTCAAGCCATTGAGATTAACGAAATTTCGCAGAATTTATTCAAAGAAATCAACATTTTTAAGATTAATTCGGATGGGGACGATGGGGTCAGCGATGAAGGTGGTAGGGATACAAAGCATGCTGGCAATCCAGAAGCTGGGGACACATTAGGAGACGCATTAGGAGACGCATTAGGAGATGATACATTAGGTGCTGGTGATCCTCCAGATGATGGCGGTACTCCAAATGATGGTGGTACACCAAATGCAGACGGTTCTAAAGAGGGGTCTTATCTGACAATCTCTGCTTAGCTCAGCGGGAAATGGCATTCTAAGCGTAAGGTGGAGTAGAGAGTAGAGAAAAGAGTAGGGAGTAGTGAGTAGAGTCTAGAGATTAGAGTTTATAGAATAGAGTTTAGAGATGAGAGGCTAAAGTTTAGCGCTTAGTGAGGTTCTACCTGCCGTTTTGATTTTAAGTGTATTTTATACAACTAAAAAAGTTTGTATTTAGCTTGATTAGGGTTTAGTTGTATTTAGTGCAGTTATTTCGAGGAGAAATGACGATAACGGTGGTTTAGTGGGGATATAATTGCATGAAATACAACTAAAACCAGATGGGAGTACACATACCTGAAAATAGTTGTATAGAGTGCAATTAAATCAACGTATAATTGTGTTTGGTTACATGAAGAAGCTGGCTCATTCGTGGGAGTTGTCCACGAAAAGCCAGCTTTTTATCGTAGTAACATAGTTAGTAATTAGTCCTCGTACGTTTGATTTAGGGTGCTAACTAACTCTGGGAGCCAGTCGCTTAGAGTGAGAAACTTGTATCCCTCCGATTGAGCTTTAGCTGTATCCATAAACCAGGATTGTGTGATCCCGAATGGAGAATTATGCGCATCCGCTGTTTCGCTTTGAATGACGGCTTGTTTTCCGGTCTCTTTTTCAATCAGCGAGATAAGGTCTTTAATACTAACCTTACCGTCTGAGCAAGCGTTGAGAGGACCCGTCACCGTCGAGTTGCCGAGCCAATACAGAAAATCAGCAGCTTCGTCCGAACGGATAAAACAGATATTTGCATCTGGGATCGGAATCCCGATGGGCAGTTCGTTACGTACATGTTCAATATGAAAATGGAGTCTTCGTGTATAATCGTCAGTTCCCAGAACAATAGGAAAGCGGACAGCGGCTACCGGGAACGTAGCTTGTTGGATAAGGACAGCTTCCGCAAGTCTTTTCCCCTCCTGATAGGTGAAATCCTTTCGTCCTCCATAACGAATTGGGTACGTTTCAGGATCGAATATCTCTTCCGTCAGCGCTTGCTCACTGAAATCATAGACAGATAAACTTGAAGTCAGTATGTAACGCGTGGTTTTGCCGTCAAAAATACGGCGCGCCTGATCCGCTTCATCAGGTGAAAAACAAATATCATCGTAAACTACATCCCAACTCGTATCACCTAATGCTTGAGCGAAGGCCTCCGGTTGAGACCGATCTACCTGTATCCGGTGAACGAGATCGCCAAAAGGATCGCTTGTTTCCCCGCGCGTTAGTATGGTGACTTCGTTCTTAGAATCCTCAAGCAGACGCTCGACCAAACGTTTTCCAAAAAAGCGTGTGCCGCCTAAAATAAGAATCTTCCTCATCAACCTCACTCCTTGATTGCTATTAATGGTTATTAAAACGACTGTTTATTGGTTTATATAAAGCTTCTGACTCATTGTAGATAAGCAGCGGGATCAGCCAGATCAGCAGCAATGTATTGAGTTTTGAGTGATACAAATTGGACTAAAGGGAAAGAGTTAGTTTGATTGTACCTCGTGCAATAGAATTCGTATTAGAGTGGAGAAAATTTGATCCTATTGCACTCTATACAATCAATGGATGAGCAAGTGGCATTAAACTAACTTTTCACTAGAATCTATTGCAGAGAGTGCAGTAGATTCAATTTTTGCTGCCAGGACGGCGGATTCTGTTGCACAATATGCAACGTTTGTAGCTAGTTACCACAAACCGCCCAAACGCTAATTACACATTAAGCGCACTACTCGCAAATATATCTACTCTTTTTTAACGTAACGAGACACTTAGCTGCCCGAGATCCAGCTTAACGAAAAACTACGCCACCATACACATTCCTGGCGTGGTATAGTTCCAGCTGTTTGAACTGAATCCACCAGCTTGGAAGGTCTGGAAGCCTTGCAAGCTTTGGCTCGATACCGCCATTACAGGTTCCTGGCTTTCGTCCGCAAATACAAGCTCGATCAGCTCGTCAATTTCCCCATGTTCATACGCGGCTGCAAGGCGGCTCAAGACGATCTGCATGGCTGTGTCCTGTGGTAAGGAAGGACCATCGGCCTGAAGCAGCTCTTGTCTTACGAGAGGGAGGGCTTGCCGGGCTCGGTGCAGAGCGGCTTTTATTGCCCCTTCTGTGGTATCGAGAATGTCGGCAGCTTCCATTGCAGAGTGTCCCAATACATCTCGAAGCAGGAACACCGCCTGTTGCAGCGGAGACAAATGACCCTGTAGTGCTTGAAAAGCAGCTTCAATCTCAAATGAACCATACTCCGCAGAGGCCTCAGTGGGGGACTGATCCAGCTCCAACACTCGTGACAAGGTGGCTTTTCGCCGCATGATATCAATCCATGTGTTTCGGGCAATCCGAAAAAGCAATGCCTCAGGATTTGGGTGATTTGTAGAACTTGTATGATGAGTAGAACTTGTATGATGAGTAGAATTTGTAGGAATCGTAGAATGCATTGCAGATTTTGCAGACGTTACAGTATTAGTAGACGTTGCAGTATTAGCAGACGTTGCAGTCTTAGATGGCGTTACAGCCTTTGCAGCCGTAGAAAACGTATAGTTCATTTGATTAGTTTGATTAGTTTGATTAGTTTGATTAGTTTCAAGTTTTTCATTAGCTCCATTAGCTTCATTAGCTCCATTAGCCTCATTAGCTTTATCATTTTCAATGGCTTTATTTTGTTTAACTTCATTCATTGGACTGTTCCTATTATTTGCACTCGTTGAGTCCGAAGTCTTCATATAACCTAGGGCCTTGACCCATGTATCCTGAGCTAAATCATCGGCATCCCACGGGGATTGTGTCAATGCAAGACAATATCGCTTCAGAGCTTTCTGCAAAGACCTGGTGTTACTTTCATCCGGCGCATCTCCGGTGCTAAGCTTCTCAAGGATGATCACTCTGCATAACTCCTTTTCCAGTAAGGTGATTTCGATTACTTCTAATAATAAACGAATGAGCAGGAAATTAAGATACGCAATTTTAAAAAATAAAAATTCTCATGCCTAACGTATCCTATCCCCTTACTAATCCGTTTACAGGGTAGATTTCAAAACTCTAAAACAGATGGAGGTCGAATACGGATGGCGTACGTTCCTTATGTAGTCGAACAAACGAATCAAGGTGAAAGATCTTACGATATTTATTCGCGGCTGTTGAAGGACCGGATAGTGTTCGTAGGTGCGGAAATTGAGGATCAGCTGGCTAACAGTATTGTTGCCCAGTTATTGTTTTTATCAGCAGAAGATCCGGATAAAGATATACACATGTATATTAATTGTCCAGGTGGCTCTATCACCGCAGGCTTCAGTATTTATGACACGATGCAGCTTATTAAGCCGCCGGTGAATACCATTTGTACAGGAATGGCGGCTTCTTTTGGTTCTTTGTTGTTATTGGCTGGGGCCAAAGGGAAACGTTATGCCTTGCCGAATAGCGAGATTATGATTCATCAGCCGCATGGTGGGGCGCAGGGGCAAGCTAGTGACATTGCGATCAGTGCCAAACGTATTTTGAAGGCAAGGGAAGTGCTTGTGCAAATTACAGCGGACCGAACTGGGCAGACGGTAGAGAAGGTACTGCAAGATATGGATCGAGATTATTTCATGTCAGCCGATGAGGCGGTTGAATACGGAATTATCGATAAGGTCATCACAAATCTCTAAGACGAAGGAGTGAAGAAGGCTATGCTGGAGGTTTTGCAGGGAAAAGAGGTAACAATCTATTTTGTGGATGGCTCCAACGCTACAAAAGGAGTGCTGGAAACGGTAAGTGAAAAGTTCGTCAAATACCGGACGGATTTTGAAGAGTTTTATATTCCAATCAGCTCGATCTGTTCTATCTCTCTAGATACCAAAACGCGTGAACGAGCCAAAGTAGGATTCACACAATAACATCAACAACAACATCTGTATAAAAAAGGGTTAGGAGCTCCACAGCTCCTAACCCGTACTTTCCCGAATAGCCAAATAATGAGCCACATTTGCATGATGCGGCACAACGGTCTCCCCTTTAATCAGCTTGATTAAAGTTCGAGTGGCGGTCATCCCAATCTCCGTTCCAGAGTATTCAACCGAGGAAAGCTTAGGTCGAACGATAGAGGCAATGAAGCTGTTATCAAATCCGAACACGGCGACATCAGCTGGCACCCGTAGACCGTTATCGGTTAAATGATTCATGGCTCCAACTGCCATCCAATCTGTAGAGCAAAACACCGCAGTAGGTAACTCTCCGCTATCCATAATTCGGCGCATGGCGTCGCTCCCATCTTCGACGGCCATCGCACTTTCTACTACCCATTCTTTCCTTAAGGTTATGCCTGCATCCATAAGGGCTTGTAGATAGCCTTTATACCGATCCCCACCCACCGCATTATCTCCCGAGCCGCGAATCATAGCGATTTTGCGATGACCTTTTTGAATCAGATAAGTAACAGCTTCATAAGAGGCAGTTATATTGTCCAGATGAACGGAAGGAATCGTATCCACCTGCGATTGTTGCCCGACAAGCACGCAAGGTGTATTTGAGCTGCGGATGATCTCCAAATGTTCATGGTTTGGAATAGAACCCACAAATATATTTCCTTCTGTCCCCATCCGCTGGAACATCTTCAAATAATGTTGTTCACTTTCTGCACTGCCGTCCGTTAATCCGACCATAATGTCGTATCCATACAAATCCGCGAGATCGCGAATGCCAACATTGAAGTCATCCAGTACAGTGTTGCTATTCTGCGGAATGATCACACCGATCAGCTGTGTATTAGCTTTGTCCGTTTCAAGGCCGATGACATTCGAACGGTAGTTGGTTTGTTTAATAGCTTCCAGTACTCGTTTACGGACATCATCGTTAACTGGTTTGCTGTTATTGATTACCCTGGACACCGTAGAGATCGAAACGTTCGCCAATTGGGCTATATCTTTTATCTTTACCTTCAAGAAGATCACCATAACTTTCCATATGATTCACTTGGTGTTTCAACTCTCGCAAGCATATCACGGATAGCTTCAAGAATCCAAAAGATTGTTGTTGACCTAGGAAATAAAAGGTCCTATAATGATCGCTGAAGGAAAATTATTTCCTTGAAAAAAGCTTGTTTTGCACGATAAAGTTGAATTTTTGCTGAAAACAATAACTGAATTATTAATTCTAATGAATTTCGGGAAAATATTTTCCTGTGAAGGGTATATGAATACGAAGGAGCTGCATGCATTGAACAGAACATGGTGGAAAGAAGCCACAGCGTATCAAATTTACCCACGGAGCTTTATGGACAGCAATGGTGATGGTGTAGGCGATCTGCAGGGAGTCATTTCTAAACTTGATTATTTGCAGGAGCTTGGCATCAATGTCATTTGGATCTGTCCTATTTATAAATCCCCAAATGATGATAATGGTTATGATATTTCGGATTATCAGGATATTATGGCGGAGTTCGGCAGCATGGCCGACTTTGATCAGCTGCTGCACGAGGTTCATGCACGAGGCATGAAGCTGATTCTGGATCTAGTGATTAATCATACTTCGGACGAACATCCATGGTTTGTTGAAGCACGTTCAAGCAAGGATAATCCGAAGCGGGATTATTATATTTGGAGTGATCCCAAGTACGGGAAGGAGCCGAATAACTGGGAGAGTATTTTCAGCGGTTCGATTTGGGAGCTTGATCCCGCCACAGAGCAATATTTTATGCATGTATTTTCCAAAAGACAGCCAGACCTCAACTGGGAGAATCCTGAGGTGCGCCGTGAATTGTATAGCATGGTCAACTGGTGGCTGGACAAAGGAATCGACGGCTTCCGGGTGGATGCCATTTCACATATTAAAAAAATCACCGGACATCCCGATCTACCGAATCCACAGAATCTTCCGTATGTTCCGTCTGGCGATGGGCACATGAACCGTGAGGGGATTCACGATTTCTTGCAGGAGCTCAAGCAGGAGACGTTTGACCGATATGACATCATGACGGTTGGCGAAGCGAGTGGTGTAAATGTTGATCAGGCGGAGTCGTGGGTGGGTGAAGAGCAAGGCAAATTTAATATGATTTTTCAATTCGAGCATTTAGCTCTTTGGAATAAGAGTGTGACAGGTGGATTGGATGTTCTGCAGCTAAAATCAGCGCTCTCCCGTTGGCAAAAAGGTCTTGAGGGCAGAGGCTGGAACGCATTGTTCATCGAAAATCACGACCAGCCGCGTTCAGTTTCTACTTGGGGAAATGATGGCCAGTATTGGAAAGAGTCAGCTAAATCGTTGGCTACGATGTATTTCCTGATGCAGGGAACACCATTTATTTATCAAGGTCAAGAAATTGGGATGACCAATGTAAGATTTGAATCAATGGATGATTACGATGATGTGGCGATGAAGAACTTGTATCGTTTGGAGACTGAAGCCGGTAAACCACATGAGGAAGTCATGGAGGTAATCTGGAAGAACGGTCGGGACAACTCTAGAACACCAATGCAATGGAGCGACTCTGAAAACGCTGGTTTCAGCAGCGGCAAGCCATGGATGAAGGTGAATCCGAATTATACGGAAATCAATGTGGAGCGGGCGAAGCAGGACCCTTATTCCATCTATCATCATTACAAAAAGCTTATCGCTCTTCGGGCTGCTAATCCCGTTACTGTTTACGGGACATATGATCTCATTTTGCCTGAAGATGAACGTATTTATGCTTATACGCGGACGCTTGGAAATAAAAAACTGCTGGTCATGTCTAACCTGACAGCAGAGGAAGCGCTGTTTGACCTTCCATTTGATTTGGAATTTGATACTAGTGAATTGCTCTTGCATAACTATGAGGTTGATCCTGCGGAGCCGATTGAGACAGTCGCATTACGGCCTTACGAGTCCCGTGTGTATATGCTGGTTAACGCACCTGTAGAGCAAGAGGGTAGCAGTGAACTTGTACCTGCACAAGAGTTAAGTGAAGCTTCTTTTCCAGAAACCGTTTAATATATTCATTGTAATTCAAAGCGTCCGGTTATCCGGGCGCTTTTTTTGTTGCGGTAGTGTAGGGCTCTTGCACAAAATGAATGCGCTTACTTAGGCGAGTCGTATAAAAATATTATTTTTTCTATTATTTTTGTTCCCAAAATTAATAGAATACTATATTATGTTATGAATACAGATTCATATAAGTGTATATTCATTCAATTTGGGGTGAAAGTAGACAAAATTATAGGAGGTAAAAAATGTCCAAGAGAATACTATCTTTATTACTAGCTTTTACACTTATGATGTCGGGTCTGCTTCCAGCTGCATATGCAGGTGAAGTTGCAACCGAAATTAATCCGCAGGCGGTTGTTGCTCCGGTTTCTACGGAGAACACAGCTGATCCAGCGGTGCTTTCTTCAGAACAAACTACGGTAGCGACTGCTGTCTATGAACAAATAGCGGCGACAGTTTCCACAGAAGTATACAAAGCTTCTATGACGGAAGCTAGAACATTAGAATTGACTTTAGATCTTCCTGATGGGGCATCGCCTCAAGATATCATCTGGAATTTTGGCAGAACGGCGGAAGAGATGAAGCCGCTGGCAGAGTGGAAGAAATGGAATAAAGATGCGAAAGATTATTCAGGTAATCCTTTCGTAACAGTGACCTATGAGCCGATCTCAGGTTCAAAAGTAAAGGCTTTAATTCATTTTGATTTGCTGTACGGAGAGAATCTCTCATTAACGGGTATACGTGCAGAGTACGTCAAACGAGTGGGAATTTATAATCTAATCGGGACATTACCTGCTGGAGATGTGCTGGTAGAGCAGCAAGTCAAACTAAATCCATATGAAACCTATCATACATATGATGAGATTAAACCGGCGATCGATAGGATTACTGCTGACAGCAATAATAAATATGATCGATATGTAGAGTATCAGCAAATTGGGACCTCAACTCAAGGTCGTGCCATTCATTTCTCTATTGTTGCTAAGGATAAGTCCTCAGTAGATCAATATTTGAACGAGACCTTACCGCTTATGATGAATGATCCTGAAGCCCTGCAAAAGAAAATTAACGACGGGGATCTGCAGGATTATAAGGTACCTATCTGGTTGAACAACATTCATGCCGATGAAGCCAATGGTGTCGATGTAATCATTAAGTTTTTGGATACGCTGATGACACAGCAAATTGTCACCTATGATACCACTGATGATAATGGAAATCCGAAAAAGGTAGTTCTGAACATCGACGAAGCGCTTGACCATGTGATTTTCCTGCTTGATTATGTAGAGAATCCTGACGGTCGCGCGTTAAACACGCGTCAAACTTCAACGCTGCTTGATCCAAATCGGGACAACTCTTACCAGACCCAGCCTGAGACACAAGCGGTAACTGCACAAATTGCTAAGTGGACGCCGCTTACCTTTTTGGACATGCATGGATTTGTAAGTGGCTTCTTGATTGAGCCTTGCACACCACCTCATGATCCTAACATTGAATATGATCTTGTAATGCCAAGTATGCTTGAGCAAGCAAATGCCATGGGGAAGGCGGGAATTGCTAATACTAAATATGATTCCTACCATATCCCTTATGAAGAATACGAAAAAACACAACAGGATCCGAACTATAAAGGAACGAATGCAACAGGTTGGGATGATGCTTCACCAGCCTACACAGCTGTATATGCCATGCATCAAGGAGCACTTGGGCATACGATTGAAGTGCCTGAATTGAATGAAGATTCACTGGATGCCTTTTATTATGCGGCTTTGGGGGCAACCGATTATGTGATCAACAACAAGCAGGAACTGTTCCTGAATCAATTGGAAATCTTCAAACGGGGTATCCAAAATGAGAATACTAATGCTGCTGTTAAAGATTATCTAATCAATGCACAGAATGAGTCCATTGGACGTCCAGGGGTAGATGAGAATACGAATTTCTTCCCTGAGTATTACATTCTTCCGGTTGCAAAAGATTTGCAAAAAAATGATCTGGAAACCTACAAAATGGTTCAGTACCTACTGCGTAACAATGTGAAAATAGAACGGACAACAGCCAGTGTAACTGTAGATTCTGTAGTCTATCCGGCTGGAACCTATGTGGTGAATATGCATCAAGCCAAAAGAGGTTATGCGAATCTTGTCTTGTATGATGGACTAGATGTCTCGGATTTTAATGAGATGTATTCAGATACGGTACAGAATTTCTCGGCTATGCGTGGTTTTGACCGATATATTAGCCGTTCTGTTGGAGCATTCACTGGGAAAACAGAACAGGTTAGCAGTGTAACGATCCCTAGTGCGAATCTGGATCAATCTCCGTTCGAGCAAAATTATGTGATTAAAAACAGCAACAATGATGCGATAAAAGCTGTGAATGAGCTGCTAGCCAATCATAAGGCAGTGACACTGCTGGAGAATGGGGGGACGGGTTACGAGAAGGGAAGTTTCCTTGTATCCAGATCCAACCTTAGAACGGTATCGTCTAAATATCTGCTGGATATTGTGCCGTTTAGTGCTTCAGAGAACAGAACGGGTAAATTGCTTAAGGCTCCTAAGGTAGCTATTGCAGGAGCGACTGCATTTATGCTGAAGGATCTTGGATTTAACGTAACTACGGATACAGTGGCAGCAGATGTTCTAATCAATTCGGGAACGAATCTGATTGCTACAGGTAAACCATTTATCGGTTATGGAAGAACGATGCTGAAAACTGTTAAAGGGCTTAAGGTCCTCCCTGGGCTGGACTATTCAACTCCGGTCAATAAGGATGGCAAAGAAGATGCTCATGAGGGATTATTTAAGGCTGAGGTCTCTCAGGACAATGTAATTACAGCGCCTTATGCCGATAGCGAATACCTCTACACGGTTTCCGCGGCTTATATTACAAAAGTGCCTGAAGGCGCAGAGATCTTGGCGAAATACGGATCAGGCGCTGACTTTTTCAAAGCAGGCTGGTGGCCGAATAACGAGGCTGCACAAGACCAAGTATTGGCGCTTACTTACAATACAGACAACATTCATGTGACGTTATTTGCGAATGATCTGATGAATAAATATCATCCGCAAAATCAATTCAGATTGCTTGCCAATTCAATCTATGCTGCTGCTCCAGCGGCGACTGAAGAGGATGGTATGGATAACGGGGTGAATGAACAAGAGCCAACGACACCTTCGACACCGTGGCAGCCATCTGTAACATCAACACCTGCACCGACCGTGCAGCCGTCTGCAACACCAACGCCAGCTCCAACTCCAACTGTGCAGCCGTCTGCGACACCAGCCCCAATAGGTTCTAACTTCACGGATCTAGGTAAGGTGGCGTGGGCAGCATCGGCGATTAAAGAGCTGGCGGCAAAAGGGATTCTGCAAGGGGTGAGCGATAATACCTTTGCTCCGCTTAAAGAGGTGACGCGTGCCGAGTTTATTACCATGATCGTGCGAGCTTTTGATCTGCTTGATGTGAAATCATCCGCTGCCTTCAGTGACGTGAAAGCTTCTGACTGGTCTTACGGATACATTGCATCCGGGGTCAAGAACGGATTGATTAACGGTGTAGGCAATGGAAAGTTTGATCCTAACCGTGCGATTACACGTGAGGAAATGGCAATCATTGTATCCAATGCATTTAAGAAATTTAAAGGCAAGTCGGTAAGTGATACAAATGCCGCTCTGGCTAACTTTAAAGATCAGGCAACAATCGCTGCTTATGGTAAAGAAGCGGTGGCATTACTAACACAGGAAGGCATTGTGCAAGGTCTGACTGCGGATACCTTCGGTCCTAAAAAAATTGCCAACCGTGCTCAAGCAGCAGTGATTATCGATAGGATGTTGAAGCTTAATTAAGTTTTAGATTCTTATAAAAAAACAAAAATGCCCCTCAGCTATTTGGCTGAGGGGCATTTTTTTATAGTTACTTTGCATCATCCGTAGAGGGTAAATCCGGCAGTTGTTGAATGTAGCTGTTTGACATATTTAGAAGCCGCTGAACGGCGTCAAATTGTTCTTTTGTCGAACCGCCCTCTGTTTCTGAGCCATCGATTAGATTAAAGTTGTCTCCATCGTCGTAATCGACACCAGTTAAATACATGCTTGTGTCATTAATGAAAGAGCCGGTAGGCAAAAAGTGTCTGACAGGCAGCATGTTGGTCTGTTGGTTCATCAGGTCTTCTCCGAAGTGGAGCTGGTCTTTCATTGAAATCCCTAACAGGTTAGCTACAGTTGGCATAATGTCGATTTGGCCACCAGTTTGGCTGTACACGGCAGGTTCACCTACACCAGGGGCATGAACGATGAAAGGAACATTGAACATATCGGTATAACCATATTCGTGTCCGACCATTTCTTCCATTAACGATTTCTCGTTGCCATCAAGGGAATATAGCGATACACCCTGATGGTCACCGTAAAAGACAATGACGCTATCATCCCATAGACCACTGGACTTTAATTGATCCAGGAATTGTCCCATTGCATAATCTGCGTAATTTTGAGCTAGAATATAGTTGCCAACTAGGGTGCCTTCATACCGTTTAGGCAGTGTCATTTTATTTTTTAACTCTGGCATTTTATAAGGGTGATGAGCACTCATAGAAATGACCATCGCGTAAAAAGGATCATCTTTAGCATCCATTTTGACTAATTCTGGAACAGTCTTGGCATAGAGTACCTCATCTGAAGCACCGAATGCGATATGATCATCATCCCCATAGAACGCTTGATCATAATACTTATCAAAGTCTAGAACTTTGTATAGGGTTTTGCGGTTCCAGAATTCTACGCTATTGGTGTGAAAGGTTGCTGTGTTATATCCATTAGCTTTCATTAACTTAGGCAGGCTCGGAAGCGCCTTATCCATATAATTGGATGAAGTGGCTACTTCGTGGTGAGGAACGTACAACGAAGTATTCACTACAAATTCAGCATCCGAAGTTGTTCCTTGCCCGGCATTAGTATAGAAGTTATTGAAATAATGTTCGCTTTTCAAAAGCTTATTTAGATTGGGTGTTACTTCCTGCCCGTCAATGCTCAGGCCCAGCAAAAAGTTCTGAAAAGATTCCATTTGTACCACGATTAGATTCTTACCTTGAGCTGCCGCCCAGTACTTCGGTGAGACAGGTTCTGTAATCCCTTTGGTCTCGTTAATGGATGGTTGCGTGATTTCTTTGCTGTCGATTATTTCTTCTGTTTCCCTTGTATCGGCAAAAATAGTATAGACCTCGTAATTAAGAATCCCCATACTCTCCGCTTTTTTGTTCTCGTTCATACTGGCATGATTTGGCCAAACATTAAAGACACAGACCGCCAAAGAAACACTGATGATTCCAAACAAAGCAGTCCGGTTCATGCGGCGGTTCATACCTCTTTCTTTCCAGATCGCAATATATTTCGGACGGAACATAAAAAACATGAAAACTACAATATCCACAAAAATGAACAAGTAGTAAGGGTCCAGCAATGAGTATGTGCTTTCTCCCACCTTAGTTACTTTATCTGCTTGTTCTAAGGCATGATAAGTAGCAATTACACCGTAATATTTGTAATACATTAGCACGGCAAAATATATGACTGAAATCAATAGGTTGGCTATCATGTAATACAGAAACTTTCGTTTGGAAGCCATCCATTCTATGAGTCCAAATACGATAAAGAAAAATGGGATCTCTGTCAGCAGCATGCTCCAGTTAGGACCGTCGCTAAAAACTACGAACCAGGCCACTGCGCATTTTAGCAGCAGGACGAAGCTAAAGATTAGGAAGGGTTTATTTTTTATATCAAAATCTTTTTTCACTCGTTATCATCCTCTCTGATGCAATTACACCAAGGTCCTGCATATACCTGTATTTCATGGAAATCCGTTGCAATATGCCGAAGCTTATTATGCTCTCGAAGTTAACAAGTGTCAAAAGGTGGACGGGAGCCCTAGAGCGAAGCAACAGGCGATTTATGCCGCATAAGCAGGTAAAATCAACGCCAATCCCAAACTACAGGGTCCTATGCGTATAAAATGATTTTAATAATTTCCAGTATCCCGCAACTTTGTATAATATTCCTCAGTCTAAATATAGAGGAGTGATTAGAGAGGCGGGAATCAGATGACTAAGCGGCAGTTTGTAACGGTGGTAACGATTTGTTTTTTTGTACTCTTAAACTCTGGATGTAATCAAGGGGAGAACTCCATAGGTGTGGAACCTGCTGCCTCTATAGCTTCAACGTCTGTACCACAGGTAACGTCGACATCTGCTCAAGTAACTATGATTCCCGAAGACTTTTTGCAAACACTGGATTATAAAGTTCAGAGCCATCCGGAGGTATTTGCAGTTGAGGTACCGCAGAACTGGGAGGTTAAGCTGGGGGAGTATCCAGTGGGACTTTACTGGCAATTAGCGAATGAGTTCTCTAAAGATGCAGGATTGGATTTGACACTGCTGAAGGGGACCACGGTAGAGGTGCAGCGGTATTCCTTAGTCGATGGTTTACCTGGTTCTGGCGAACAAAAAGAATTTTCTTATCCCTCCAACCTCGTTTTGCTTGTGCAATCAGGGAATACCGTTGGTGCGTGGCTGGAATTTAATATTCAAAGTATCGGCCCGTCTATTAAGAAGCGTAGCTTGACTGACATTACAGGACTTACATTTGAGGAGTGGACGGAGAGAGAAGGTTTGTTTGCTGAGGAAGGTGAGAATGGTGACTTAGCCTCATTAGGCCATTTCGAACTTCTGGATGCTTTCTTTCAGGCTATTCAGGATGGTAATCATACCCGTGCCCGCGCATGTTTGAATCCTAATGCCTTACTCACTGCATTGACGGTTAACCGTCAAACGCATCAACTCTATAACCCGGATTTTGGTGGTGAAAATGCTCTCAGTGAAAGTATTGTTGAGGCTAAGCCTACCTCTTATAAAGTGATGGATTATGATACTGGCTCAGAAATTAAAGACATCGGTGACCGCACAACGTTAAATATTGTGGTCGATCTGTATATGAAATCACTAAATCCCGTCTTCAATACCCCAGATGGCCGGGAGACTCGCTTCGCAGTGTTGACCAAACACGCTAACGGCTGGAAGATTGGAGGTTTTGGAACGGGACCGTGAGTTGTTGCGTTATCTATTTTTTAATAAAAGGAGTGATCTCAAGTGTTTAAACAAAGTTTGATGTCAAAAGTGCAGGTAAGTCGGATTTGTAGAGTTGTTGTCGGGACTGTTCTTTGCCTGACTATGGTCTCACCTTTAGTGGCAGCAGCAGATAATGTGAATTCACTTGAAGAAAAGAAATTATTGTCTGGCATCACCCAACTGGACGCTGGTGACAGAAGTGCGTATGCCGTCACTGCGGATGGAACAGCCTGGGCGTGGGGTGGTGGGTATGGCTCTATTGGTAATGGGGCGACCACACCAGCGTATACTCCCGTCAAAATGCATATCGATCATGTAAAGCAAATCTCAGGTGGTTATCGCCATAACTTGATGTTGAAGGACGATGGTACAGTGTGGGCGGTAGGGGGGAACGAGCATGGACAACTTGGCATTGGAACACAGTCTTCTAAGATTCTTGTAGAGCCTGTTCAAGTGCAAGGGCTAACAGATGTGAAAGCTGTTTCTGCGGGGGGCACCTTTAGCTTAGCTCTTCTTAAAGATGGAACGGTCTGGGCGTGGGGAGGCAATGAACAAGGAGAACTCGGTGACGATTCGCGGAAAAACAAGCTAACCCCGGTGCAGGTGAAGGGACTACCCACCGTCCTGTCTATAGCAGCGGGATCGAATAATTCAGTGGCTCTTGGTAACGGCGGAGAGGTATGGGTGTGGGGATCACAGCAACCGCTGGGAACTCAGAAGGGCGTAATCTTAAAGCCTACGCTTATTAAAGGAAGCGGAGAATATAGAGCGGTTGATATGGATGGAGCCTATGGACTTTATGGGGCGGCATTGAGATGGGATGGCACAGTATGGATTTGGAATAATTACATAGATCCATATCTGGGAGAAGCTCTAAAGCCTGTTCAGGTTCCAGGACTTACAGACGTCATTTCGCTGACAACAGATTCCGCAGTGAAGGCGAATGGGACCGTGTGGCAGTGGACGGTTGGCGATAAGAACAAGATTAATGTTACACAGTCTAAAGGCATCCAGAATGCAGTTTCCGTTTCTAAAGGGAGCAGAAATCATTATGTACTCTTAAAAGATGGTCATGTCCTTGCCTGGGGGGCAAATGAATTTGGACAGACGGGTCTGGGGGTCAGAGAGATCGAGGTGAGTACGCCTCAGCTGGTGAAAAAATCTATTCAAGTGTTGTTGAATGGGAATGAAATGGAACTGACTATGCCGCCGTTACTAATCAATAATTCGACATATGTTCCTTTAAGAGGAGTCTTCGAGCAGATGGGAGTTAATGTTCGTTGGGATGTTCCATCGAGAGCTGTGGTTGCTGTGAAGGGATCTACAACGCTGATCTTGAATTCGGTAACTGGACAAACGACTGTTAATGGAAAGATTATCGCAACAGATCAAAAACCGGTCTTCATTAATGATAGCGTTTATGTACCCCTCAGATTGATAAGTGAAATGTTGGGGGCGCAGGTAGAATGGGATGCAGGTGCTTATGCCGTTCGAATAAATTCCAATAAATAAGTTGACTATATATTAGAAGCTTTAGGCTGAACTCTCCTTCAGGGGAGCTCAGCTTTTTTGCGTGGAAGGCAGAAGATTTAGGGGGATATGCAATGACCGTAAACAAAGCGTACGCGATTTTGAAGAATGTGTGCGGGAATCTTTTCGAGGATTCTTTATACGGATGATGATGAATATTGGAAAAATGGGACAACTTATAATTATCCCAATGATCGTTCAATTATGGGCGCGAAACGGATGGGCATAGCAACAACGATTAATATTGGGACAAAAACGGGTAAGAGTATATATTACGGCCTCTTTGTATTTGCTGCAGTGCTGTTGATTGGAATGTGTGGAAACCGAACTTCTTTAGGCGGAGTTGAAAGGGTGGTGAGATTTTTCATTGATTTTAAAATAAATCGTATGAAGTATAACCCTCTTGTGATAGAATAATCTAGTTGCCCTAGTTTCTGAAAATCCACTCTGTTCCAGCAAAACACTTGATCTATACACGTGGATAATCGAGGAAATATGAGCATTTAAGAGTATTAACAAGATTTCTTAGAGATTTTACACAAAACACATCATTTTTTGTCGGTTTTTATTGATTTATTCAAAAATATTATGTATAATCAGCCTTGTTGATTTTGCAAATGGAATTTTAGGAGGTTTTTATTTTGGGAAAAGCGTTAATTATTGGCGCTGGCGGCGTAGCAAGTGTTGTTGTTCATAAATGCTGCCAGAACCCGGATGTATTTGAAGAGATCTGCATTGCTAGCAGAACTGTCGCGAAATGTGACGCTCTGAAAGATAAATTAGCCGGAGGCCGCACGAAGATTTCTACTGCTCAGCTCGATGCAGATAACACGGACGAAGTCATTGAACTGATCAAGAGCTTTGAGCCGGATGTCGTTATTAATGTCGCTCTCCCATATCAGGACCTGACGATCATGGATGCGTGCCTGGCAACAGGAGTGCACTATGTGGATACTGCCAATTATGAACCACAAGATACAGCGAAATTCGAATATTCCTGGCAGTGGGCTTACAAAGAAAGATTTGAGAAAGCTGGCCTTACCGCTTTGCTCGGCAGTGGATTTGACCCAGGTGTAACTGGCGTATTCACGGCTTATGCGCAAAAGCACTATTTTGACGAGATCCATACCATTGATATTGTAGACGCCAACGCTGGCGATCATGGATATCCATTCGCTACAAACTTTAATCCTGAAATCAATATTCGTGAAATTACAGCTAATGGCCGTTATTTCGAGAATGGCGAGTGGATTGAAACTGCACCACTTTCTGAGAAGAAAGTTTACGATCTTCCGGAAATTGGACCTAAAGATATTTATCTTTTGTACCATGAAGAGCTGGAATCCTTGGCTGTTAACATCAAGGGCGTGAAAAAGATCCGTTTCTGGATGACTTTCTCACAGAACTACCTGACTCACTTGAAAGTGCTTGAGAATGTGGGTATGACTTCTATCGAGCCTATCATGTACGAAGGTAAAGAGATCGTTCCTTTGCAATTCTTGAAGGCAATGCTGCCTGACCCAGCTTCCCTGGGACCAAGAACAAAAGGTAAAACTAACATTGGATGTATCATCCAAGGTACTAAAGACGGTAAGCCAAAAACTTATTATGTATACAACGTTTGCGATCATGAAGAATGTTATGCAGAGGTTGGCTCCCAAGCCATTTCCTATACTACAGGCGTTCCTGCAATGATCGGAGCAATGTTAATTATAAAAGGAATCTGGAAGAAACCAGGCGTGCACAACGTAGAAGAGTTCGATCCAGATCCATTCATGGAAGCTTTGAATAAACATGGTCTGCCTTGGCAAGAAGATTTCTCGCCAACGCTGCTAGACTAAGGCGCGATTGATGGATATTGATATCAGCGTTGTCCCGTCACCATGTTACCTTGTTGATGAAAGATTGCTTACCCGCAATCTTGAGATTATGAATTCTGTACAAGAACGTACAGGAGCTAAGATTTTGCTCGCGCAAAAAGGCTTCTCTATGCACTCCTTGTATCCGCTAGTTGGCAAGTACTTGCATGGCGTAACTTCCAGCTCCTTATTCGAAGCCAGACTTGGCTATGAAAAAATGGGCAAAGAGGTTCATGTCTACGCACCAGCTTATGTGGACAGTGAATTCGATGAGCTTCTTGAATACTCCGATCACATTGTGTTCAATTCTTTTGACCAGTGGAATCGATTCAAGGATCGTGTGAAAAATGCACCGAAGCACATCAGCTGCGGCATTCGAGTGAATCCGGAGTATTCCGAGATCGAAGTTCCGCTGTATGATCCATGCTACAATTATTCCAGAATGGGAGTAACTCTCCCTAACTTTAGACCTGAAGAGCTTGAGGGGATTGATGGATTACACTTCCATACCATGTGCGAACAAAATTCTGACACACTGGAGCGTACGCTCAAGGTAGTCGAAGAGAAGTTCGGACCTTATCTCAAAGGGATGAAATGGCTTAATTTTGGTGGCGGTCATCATATTACACGTCCCGATTATGATCTGGAGACCCTTGTCCGCTGCATTTTGCATATGAAAGAGACTTACGGTGTGGAAATCTATCTGGAGCCAGGTGAGGCCGTTGCGCTTAATACTGGATATTTGGTAGCTACCGTTCTGGATGTTATGCATAACGGTATGGACATTGCGATTCTTGATACTTCGGCTGAATGCCACATGCCAGATGTACTGGCTATGCCATACCGTCCGAACATTATCGATGCTGGACAACCTGGGGAATATCCTTATACGTACAGATTAGGTGGAATGACTTGCCTAGCCGGAGATGTGATTGGAGATTATTCCTTCAAGGAGCCTTTGAAATACGGCGATAGACTCGTATTCCTAGATATGGCGCATTATTCTATGGTGAAGAACCATATGTTTAACGGCGTGAATCTGCCAGCTATCGTCAGCTACAATGACGAAGAGGGAATTAAAGTAATCAAACAGTTCGCTTTCGAAGATTTCAGCGGACGTTTATCTTAATAGAATGATCTAAAAAGGTGTCCCTTCAGGGACACCTTTTTTGCTATGGTTCCAGTCCTTTGAATGCGCGATTACATCTAGAAAAAGAGAAGTGATGCTAAGGACCGTATAGCAGCTATTGGTATTTATTAGCTTATTTAGCTAAGGTTATGGACAGTATAGCTCTTATTGGCCGAATAGTGACTATTTTTAGGGCGCATTTGGTAGAATAGCTGCAACTGAGTCCGATTGTATGCTGATACAGCCGATTTTTCGGAAATAGAGTCTCCTCGGTCCGCTTCATGCTCGTGGGGATGGGGAGAAGATAGATATCGAACCGTTTTTTCATAGGGATGCTTCTCTTGTTATTGGGTTTATCTTACAGTTGGATACTTGTATTACTGGAAAAGTTTCTTCATAATTAGCCGCTCACAAGTAAGGTCTCATGTGATACAATAATTTAGTCTGTTTTTAAAAATAGTTATTGAAGGGTCCGTATCTGAGGAGGAAGTCAGCATCAATGAAACATGCACCGTTTATTGCAGTGGAAGGCCCGATCGGGGCTGGAAAAACAACATTAGCTTCGATGCTTGCAGAGGAATTAAACTTACCGATTATTAAGGAGATTGTTGATGAAAATCCGTTTCTAGCTAAATTTTATCAGAACATGGATGACTGGAGCTTTCAACTGGAGATGTTTTTTCTCTGTAATCGGTACAAGCAGCTTGAAGATACAGTAACTCAATACATAGATAAAGGTAAACCGGTGATCTCGGATTATCATATTTATAAGAACCTTATCTTTGGGGAACGAACGCTGAAGGGAACGAAACGAGAAAAGTATCGACAAATCTATCATGTGCTGACGGATGACCTGCCGAAGCCAAATATTATTCTCTATATAAAAGCGGATCTCGATACCTTGTTAAAAAGAATTGCCAAACGCGGACGCCCTTTTGAGGGGGGGATGGATACTGCGTATTTGCAGCAATTGATAGAAGATTATGATGATGCGATGGCCTCTCTAGCGATTCAAGAGCCGTCTACCGTTATTATTACCATAGATGGAAATGCAGTCGATTTCGTGGAGAACCCAGAACACTTCGTCGAAATTGCCTCTCACCTAAAGGAGCTAATGAAATGAATCCATATAACATCCCAGATAACGCCATAATTACAGTGGCAGGAACCGTGGGGGTGGGGAAATCCACTTTAACAGGTGCTTTGGCTAAAAGGTTGAATTTTCAAACCTCGCTGGAGCAAGTTGATCATAATCCTTATCTTGAAAAATTCTATCATGATTTTGAGAGATGGAGTTTTCATCTACAGATCTATTTCCTAGCCGAACGTTTTAAAGAACAGAAGAAAATGTTCGAAATGGGCGGTGGTTTTGTTCAAGATCGCTCGATTTATGAGGACACTGGTATTTTTGCTAAAATGCATGCGGATCAAGGCACGATGTCTAAGACAGACTATGAAACCTATACAAGCTTGTATGAAGCTATGGTTATGACACCCTATTTCCCGCACCCTGATGTACTGATTTATATTGAAGGCAGTCTTCCTTCTATTTTAGCGCGAATTAATGAACGTGGCCGTGAAATGGAAATTCAAACGGACGTGTCCTACTGGGAACATATGCATGGCAGATATTCGAAATGGATCAATGAGTTTACAGCTTGCCCAGTGCTCCGACTGAACATTGATGATTATGACGTGAATGATTCGGCATCAATGGCGGATATTCTTACGAAGGTAGGCAACACCATTCGTAAGCCTGTTGATACAATATAATAGTTGATGATTAGCAGCTCCCGTGGTTTGGGGGTTGTTTTTTTATGTGCTCAAAAAAAGACCCAAATCTATGATTTGGGCCTAATAGGGAAGTGTCAGTTGTCCTAATCATAAAATACGAAAAGTAAATTAAAATGGTGTGGACATTGTAATGTGCTTAAGGGCCACCTCCTATTTTATTAGCCCTTTTTTATAAAAATAGGTTCCAGTCTAATAGAAACTAGTTATTGGTCCATGTCTAAAATTAATAAGATGCGTACACTGAACTATCTTTATAGGGAGGTGTACGCATTGAGTTGTCCAGACGATAAAAAGTGTCATAAGAAAAAAGTCGCCACTGTATTTCCTTCGAAAAGAAAAAGAAAAGAACATCGCCGAAAGGTTATTAAGAAGATTGTAAAAGTAACCTGTCCTCCACCAGAAGTGAATGTTACTACTCCGACAGTTGTTGGTGCTACAGGACCGCAAGGGCCGCAAGGAGCACAAGGACTCCAAGGAATACAAGGGGCCCAAGGCATTCCCGGAGCTCAAGGAGCACGAGGATTCCAAGGAGCTGAAGGACCTCAAGGACCTGCCGGCGGACCTCCGGGACCCCAAGGACCTCAAGGTGAACCCGGGCCAGCGGGAGCGATTGGTCCACAGGGTGTAGCGGGACCCGTTGGTCCTCAGGGTGCGCAAGGCGTTCCGGGTGCCCAAGGAGTTGTAGGTCCTCAGGGACCGCAAGGTTTACCGGGTCCTGCAGGAGCTATAGGACCACAAGGTTTTGTAGGAGCAACCGGAGCGCCGGGAGCGCCGGGAGCGCCGGGAGCACCGGGAGCACCAGGAGCACCGGGAGCAACCGGAGCAACAGGAGCACCGGGAGCGGCCGGAGCACCGGGAGCAGCCGGAGCACCGGGAGCAGCAGGAGCACCGGGAGCAGCCGGAGCACCGGGAGCAACCGGGGCGCCGGGAGCAGCAGGAGCACCGGGGGCAGCAGGAGCCGCGGGAGCAACCGGAGCACCGGGAGCAGCAGGAGCAACGGGCGCAACCGGGGCAACAGGAGGCGTATTAGGTTTTGCTGATTTTTTTGCCCTAATGCCTCCTGATAATGCAGCAACTGTAGCACCGGGCACAGACGTAAGTTTTCCTCAAGATGGACCTACCAGCGGGACGACAATTGCACGAACAGGTCCTAGTTCTTTTAATTTAGCGGCAATAGGGACTTATCAGGTGTTGTTTCAGGTTAGTGTAACCGAAGCGGGACAACTCATCTTGACTCTTAATGGTGCGGATCTCGCCTATACCGTAGTTGGACGCGCAACAGGTACATCGCAAATCGTAGAAATGGCTATAGTGCAAACAACGGTCATTAACACCATCCTGACCGTTCGCAATCCTGCTGGTAACTCTACTGCACTTACTATTACTCCTCTCGCTGGAGGAACAAGATCTGTTTCAGCACATCTCGTTATTACACAATTAGCGTAACAAGGTGTATTTCGTATAGATAAGTTGGTCACCTTAATATTGGTGATTTTACTTATGATTATTGTAAAGAGGAGGACGAACGAAGGTCCTCCTCTTTATTCAGAGTATTTACTATTAACATTCTATTGTTTTTCTATCGTCTAACGACTTGAAATTAATCATCTATTTATGTGAATTCTTTTGATTCTATCTTAAGATGCCATATCGGTTTCCTCATGATACAATAAAAGATAAGTTTATAAGGATGAGGTGACTTTAGTTGAAGTATGATTTCGATCGCGTAATTGACCGCCGTAATACTAGCTCTTACAAATGGGACCAATCCGAGAAGTTGTTTGGTGAGAAGGATATTATGCCGCTTTGGGTGGCAGACATGGATTTTGAAAGTCCTCCCGCAGTGAAGGAAGCCATTCTGCGCCGCGCAGAACAAGGAGTTTACGGTTACAGTGTACCTAGTGATACTTATAAAGAAGCCATCACGTCATGGTTTAAAAGACGGCATGATTGGCAGATCAAACCGGAGTGGATTTCAGATTCTCCCGGAATTGTAACTTCCTTAAGCCTCTCTGTTGAACTGTTTACTGAGCCTGGGGACGAGGTTATTTTACAATCGCCAGTTTATTATCCCTTCTATGATGTCATCCAGATGAATGACCGGAAGGTTGCCAAGAATCCGCTTATCGTCCGTAATGGGCGCTTTGAGATGGATTATGAGCAATTGGAAGGGTTGATGTTGGGTGGAGCGAAGCTGCTGCTGTTATGCAGTCCGCATAATCCAGGCGGTAGAGTATGGGAAAGAGAAGAGCTGTTGAAGCTCGGTGAACTGTGCTTGCGTCACGGAGTGACAGTTATCTCTGATGAGATCCATTGTGATTTGGCGCTTCCAGGTTATGAGCATATTCCTTTTGCGTCCTTGTCTGAGGAAATTGCCAATATTACGTTAACCACCCTTGCTGCGACCAAAACCTTCAATCTTCCGGGGCTTCAATCCTCTTTTATCGTGTCCTCGAATCCGGAATTGAAACGTAAATTTGATCAAAAAATGAAAGCCTTGAGCTTACATATGGCTAGTTTCTTCGCGCAAGGAGCGGTACAAGCCGCTTACAATGACGGAGAAGAATGGCTGGATGAGCTGTTACAATATGTATCAGATAATGTGGATTATACGGTCAGCTATTTGGCGGAGCATTTACCACAGGTTCATGTGATGCAGCCGCAAGGAACCTACCTGCTCTGGGTGGATTGCCGCGAACTGAACTTGGAAATAGACGGTCTGAAGCAGCTGATGTACAAAGAGGCTAAAGTGGCTTTTAATGAAGGTTCTGTTTTTGGAACAGAAGGCAAAGGCCATCTACGGATTAATCTGGCTTGTCCGAGATCCACATTAGTTGAGGCATTGGAACGCTTTTGCAAGGCAGCCGCAGCTTATACAACGAAATAAACGGTGATTACTGAAGCTTGATGATTCCGCTAATGGGATCGTTAAGCTTCTTTATTTTGCAATAGGGTAAAAAGAATAATAAAATAGAGTCCATTACGACAAGCAGGAGGACTGCAAATGAAATGGGTAGCTCAGCTTCCGTATTATAAGATACAACGAGAAATTAGGGATGGAGAACAACGAAGTGTTGCTTCGAATCGGCTAATGTATCTGTATCAAGATAGAATTGTAACACGCCATCGGGAATTCCCGCTAAAAGATATTTTCGATATGTCTTATCGCTCAATGGGGGATATGAGCGGCATGTTCTATCTCCACACGAGTAAGGGCGTGTATGCTTATTTGATAGAGTGCGATCCTGAGCGGTTTATTGAAGCCTTTAAAGAACAGGAATTGAATAAAAATTGAGCGACCCTCGTTGGCCGTGATATGATAGCTTTTATGAAAAAAACATAATGGGAGAGAACATAAATGAGCAAAACACGAATTATTATTGATGCAGATACAGGTATTGACGATGCACTGGCGATTCTATATGCCTTGCGTGCTCCAAACGTAATTGTAGAAGGAATTACAACCGTTTTTGGAAATATTGAGGTCGAAAAGGCGGCGGACAATTCACTGCGGCTAATCGAGCTTGTTAAGCCCGGTTATGAGATTCCTGTAGCGATCGGAGCATCCAAGGCACTTGTTCGTGAGCACTCAGGCTACGCCACTCATGTGCATGGTGAGAACGGTATTGGCAATGTGGAAATTGCTCCATCCAGCCAGCGTCCCATTAGTGAAACTGCATCTGAGTTTATTGTTCGGATGGCTAATGAGAATCCCGGAGAGATTGTATTAGTCACACTGGCACATCTAACCAACCTTTCAATGGCGCTTGATATGGACCCTGGTATTAAGAATACTTTGAAAAAAGTAGTGGTAATGGGCGGTACGATCTTCAATCCCGGCAATAGAACACCGGTTGCGGAAGCGAATATTGCCGGGGATCCGGAAGCTGCTGATCATGTATTTACATCTGGGCTTCCTGTTATGATGGTGGGTCTAGACGTTACGCTTAAGACGCGGATTACACAAGAGCATATCGATTTATTAAAACGTTTTGGACGTGAAGAAAATAAAGCGATCATTTCGTTTATGGAACAATCGCTTACTCATTATTTTAATTTCTATCGTGAAGCGAACTTTTTGATCAACAGCGCACCGCTGCATGATCCACTCGCACTTATGGTTGCGCTGCAACCAGATCTGGTAACCTACAAAGAGATGAATGTTCGTGTGGAGCACAAAGGTGAGTTTACAGCGGGAATGGTCGTAGCGGACTTGCGGGCTCAGCCAAAAGTGGGTAAACCCATACAAGTTGCAGTGGATGTAGATGTTGAACGAGCAGTGGGAACCTTTTTGAGCGTGTTTATGTAATTTTGCCGACCTCTTCTAATATGAAAAATAATTTCGCAGCTCATAGATGACAATCTATTAATTTTACAATTGGATAATCTTTGGTAAAATGGTAGAGGACATATAAGAGTTTACAAGATTAGACTGCATATCATAGAAGAGGGAGACTTAACATTCATGAATAAGCGAATCGGTAAATTAGTATTATGTATGGCTATTTCGCTAGGAGGCACCACGGCGTTATTCCAAAATACTACACAGGCAGCCACAGCTGGTGGAGTTAGTATTGTGCTGGATGGTTATCCACTACCATTTCCAGTAGAACCTGTTGTGATGAGCGGAACAACGATGGTGCCATTCCGAGCTATATCTGAAGCTTTGGGAATTAATGTCGAGTGGAATCAAGCGCAGAAGAAAATTACGGCTACCAAAACAGATACTGCAGGGACCAAAGTGGTAACCCTGACCCTTGGCAGCAAAAATGCAGGTGTTAACGGCGCGGTTGTGAAGTTAGGAGTTGCTCCGCAGACGATCCGGGATACAACGATGATTCCCCTTAGCTTCTTCGGCCAGCAGTTTGGTGCGGGTGTAGCTTGGAATCAATCCACGAAGACCGTATCTATTACTTCGCCGAAGACTGAGCTGTACACTCTTGGTTTCTATGCGCTGAGTTCTTATAGTGAGATTTCCTTACTTCCTAATTTTGATGCTATGGCCTTCGGTTGGAGTGGGATTGATAAAACCGGGCAATTCACCACAACGGGGACTGATTTCAAATGGCCTCAGGCGGCTGGTGACGTAACACCAGAATCAATTGTCACGAATGCAGCGGCAGGTGGAACAGCTCCTTATCTGATGGTCTTCTCTGGAGACACCGCATCAGAGTTAACTAAGAACCTGGAAGATAAACAGCTTCAAGAACAGACGATTACTGGAATCGTAGATCTTGCAACGCAAAAAGGATTCCAAGGCATTACTCTGGATCTGGAGGGCCTAGGTCTAACAGGTGATAAGGCGAAGGTGCAAGCAGATTATAATGCTTTTGTGAAAAACCTATCACAAAAAGCACATGCAGCAGGACTTAAACTTACCGTTATTCTTCATCCATTAAATAGTTCTTATAAAGGTTATGATTACAAAACTTTAGGAACACTTGCAGATGATTTGGTCATTATGGCGTACGATTATTTACAAGAGAAAAAAGTTCCAGAGCCGATGAGTTTAGTTGATGAAGGCATCCGGCTTGCGCTTCAGCAAGTGAGTAAGGATAAGCTGATCCTCGGGATCTCTGTGTATAGCGAAAACGAATCTTCAGTGAATTCTAAGGTAGGACTTGCTAAACGTTATGGTCTTAAAGGAATTGCGATCTGGCGTTTAGGTCTGATCGGGCAGCCTGTCTGGAACGAGATGGGGAAGTCAGTAGAGTAAGCAGCAACGATCAAAAAGAGTGGTACCGCGAAGGTTAAACCTATCGCCTCTTTGGAGGCGATAGGTTTTTTCTGTTCTCTATTGAATAAATACTATTGAAGGTGGGTGTTTTATCTACCTAAGGTTTTTTTATGGGCAGAATGCAACTGTTTAGAGAGAATATCAGACGAGAGTGTTGAACAATTGGACTGCTATGCCGCTGCTTGCGAGTATCTTTTAATACCAAAGTATGAAGAACGTTATTTAGATACGGAGGTTACACTCAACGATTAACTATGCACATGCAAAATCTCAAGAAAAAATGGATAAATGGATGGCGTGGATAATTAGCCGCCGTAACTGGCAGCCGATTGCTGTCTTCATAAGCGTTTAACGCCAATCTTTCGAGTGTTGGAGGTGAACACAACTGAGGGCATAAAGAGACCAAAAATACGAAACCAGTCCGAAGTTCGGAGCAGGTGTTGTGTTTTATCGTTCATTAAGCAGTAGCACAGAAAAATTGTAAGTTCTTCATTGGCCTCTGCATCTGCAGAGGGCTTTTCTATTGATCGGATCAATTCCATTAATCGCAATACTCAAGTCATTTAACTAACGAATCATATTCATGAGGAACAAACATATCACCAAATTTCTTTCTCATCATTATTTGAGTTTGTAATGCTTGTTCATAATTAGAACCCGTAGCAATGAAAGCCAAATTCTTCTCTTTAACATCTATCCAGTTAGTAGATGGCCAAATATTGATGTTTTCAAATCTATCATCAAACCACATTAGACCGTATTGATTTATTTCGTATGGTGCGGAGGAGTCTAGATAAAATAGAGTACTCATATTTATGCCTTTATTTCTTTTAGTGATATATACAGTGACCTCTTGATCTTTTGTGAAGTCATAGGCATCTATTGAGACATTTCCAACAAATTTCTTTTGACCAAATATTGGTTTATATAGTGTCCCATTAACCTTAATTATGGTACTTTTAGCTGAAGAAGAGTTGTTAAGGGTGAACACGACGGCAGTACGTTCTACGTTAACCTTTTTCGGGAAATTGTAGTTATATAAAAACAAAGCAACACCTATTAGCACTAAAAATAGTACAACTGAAATTAAGGTTATAGGTTCCTTTAATCTCATAATTCCCCTCCAAATCTCAACTTCAAATAATTGAAATCTATTACAATAAATAACCCATACCCATAGGCATAGCAGGGGGAATAGTTTGAACGGTTTTACCATCAATCCCGGTAAGAGTAATTTTTGTTATGAAAGAAGTTGCAGTAGGCCCGCTGAGATAATAATTTATTGCGGCAGAAGAATCTCTATGATACAGGGCAGTATAACTAAATTGTTTCGATGATCCCTGATTTATTGTTGCATTTGTTGTGGCACCAGTTGTTGTGGCACCAGTTGTTGAAGCATAGCTAAACGTAGGAATAGAATATGCACTAGCGCCGCTAACTGTACTAGTAATTAATGCTAAACTTTGATAAGAATCAGAAATAAAGTTCTTTACCGCGTCATATATAGTTATGGTAGCACCTACATAACTATTAAATGAACCAAGAGTAGTTGTCGCAGCTGACACCAAAAGATTGGAAGCCCCCGCTTGAATTTGAGTTTGAAAGAAACGTTACTCCCGTATTCTTGAGTGCAGAATTTTGAGCATTAGATTCTGCCGTTACATGTTGAACTTCATATGTAACCCCATTTTTGACCCAGTTAGACCGGAAACTAGACCAAACAATATTTGTGCTCGCCGGTAAATCAACAAATGGTTGTATTTGTGAGCTGTCTGTTCCTAAGAATTTTTTGTCCTATTACAACTTGTGCTTCCTCTGGAGTTAAATAATCTACCCCCAAAGATTCTAGTTCCTTCCCTAGCTTTTCATATTCTATTTCGTAGCCAGCCTTATGTTCTCCCAGTAGATCCGCTCTTTCTTGATAAATCTTACTAATCTGTGCTTCGACATCGTTGTTGTTGCTACTTGAAGCGCTTACAACACCTCTTGATCCAAGAAGTAAAGAACTAATCAGTACTAATGAGGCAATTTTTCGGTATATTAGATTCCTCTTTTTTACCAAAAATACTATATTTCGGATTTTTATTAGTATATAAGATCTTATGAAAATCTGTCAATGATTAACATAATCGAATGAAGGAGAGATTCAGGAATGCGCTTCGAGAGTACCATACAAGGGAGATATGATTGTAACTTCTGATGGTCGTAGGTAACTTTGTGTCATTGACTTTTGCGTGTTCTTCTAATTCCTCAAATGAAATACTTGTGAAGCTCACGTGCTCTTCTCTTACTTTAGGGGCTTCGCCAACAACGCCTACAGATAAACTTTCTTCATATAAAAGCTCCTTTAATTTAAAAGGGTCTATATAATCCAGAGTGAAAGTAATGTAAAATATAACCTTTATTATATTGTATAACCAATATATAGTGGTAAAGGAAATTTTGAAACTGTGGCGTGTTAGCGACTGTCCGAAAGCTTTCCGAAGGAAAATTCGCCTCGTTAGCAGAGGTTGTCTCCGGAATCCGACCAATTGATACGGTAATAACAAAGAAAACTGGAGACAAATCCGGTTGGAAGAACGGATATTTCCGTAGTCACGATCGTTAGCTGTTATAGCTGGCAATCCGAATGTTATAAAACTCACATTAACCTAAGCCATAAACCTATATAATCTCTAAGGTTGAACTTTTGAACTAAATTCATTATTTTTCAGGAGGACTTTAGAGTATGAGATATAAAGCATTAGAGCTCGACAAACCGCTTACTTATGAGCTGGAAGGGTTAGAAATAGGGGTAACTTCGAACTGTAATTTCCGCTGCGATTATTGCTGTGCATATAATAGAAATGATGGACAAAGCATCAAAGCCAAAGAGGTCATCCGCATTCTGGACGAACTTCCAGGCCTTAAAAGAGTACGCTTATCAGGTGGAGAAGTGACGCTGAAATTCGATGACTGTGTGGAAATTGTAACCTACTGCGCATCCAGAGGGATTCAGACACAGTTAAATTCCAACGGCAGTCTTTTAAATGCTGAACGAATTGGCCAATTGGTCTCCGCAGGATTAACGACTATACATATTTCCTTCAATTTTACTACTGCGGAAGCTTTCTCAAAATATTATAATATTCATCCAAGCATCTATGAAAAAATAAGAGAAAATATTACCCTATTCGCTGCAACAAGTGTGGATACCGTACTGGAGACGCTGCTGTTCAGTGAAACCCAGGATAATATGAAGGAGATCAGCGATCATGTCTACGCAATGGGCGTGCGCACACATGAAATTCAGAACAGTATTATCATGGATCATACGGGTTGGAAGTCTATAGCTGCACGGGAACAATTAAAGAATGCAGTGAGCGAGCTGATCGCACGGAAGAAAGAAGATACGATTCTGTATTTCACCTGTATGGACCGCTTTATGGACGCCCTTGGGTTCGAAGAGCAGCCGGGTATGTATTTTCCTCACTGTATTGAGGGGAAGAAGCAGCTTCATCTGCATGGAAATGGCGACATTTTGATTTCAGAGCTTTGCCATCCGGTGATTATCGGCAACATTTATCAAGGAACTTCACTAAAAGATTTATACAATAATATGCCGGCGCCATTGGCACAGTTTTTGGATAAGCAACCCTGCCCAGCACTGGATGCATTGTTTCCACAAGGCATAGAAGTTTAACACTCTATATAGATTACTTCGAGGGACCAATTTAAGAATTGGTTCCTATTTTTTTATGGTAGACTTAATAAAAAACAAAGATAAGGGATGTATGAGCTTCATACATAAGGTGTACTGCCAAGTGTTTGCTAATATAAGAAATGGACTCATCAAATCTAATGTTGTTCTAGAAAAGATTATGCCGTTATTAACACCCACGGCCATCGTGGTCGGCGTACTTAACGAAAGCAGACTGCTGCCGTTCACAGGTCTCGTGCCCTGGATTTTCGCTGTAATGACGCTGATAGGGAGCTTGAAGTCCAATCTAAAGGATCTGCTGGGGGTACTTCTGAAACCTCAGAAGCTGATTATTCTAATGGTAATTTTACATATTGTAATGCCGCTGATCGGCTGGCTTGCAGCCATGGCTTTTTTTCCGGGAGATCCATATACAGTAACTGGTTATGTATTGCTGTTCGCGATTCCTACAGGTGTTGTAAGTGTGGTATGGGTGTCGATGTACGGAGGGAATATTGCGCTGACATTGGCGCTTATTCTGATTGATACGCTCTTGTCGCCCATTGTTGTCCCGGGTACCTTATATTTGCTGATGGGAGCGAGTGTTGAAATTCAGCTAGGCGATATGATGAAAGGGCTGCTATGGATGGTAGTCATTCCTTCTGTAGTTGGGATGCTGCTGAATCAATGGACAAAAGGGAAAGTAAATACGGTATGTGGACCGCCGCTTGCTCCGTTTGTTAAAGTCGGATTGTTTGTAGTTGTTTCTATTAATGGGGCCAGCATTGCCCGTTATCTGAAACATCCGGATGGCAAATTAGCGATCATTATTGGAGTGACCTTCATAACCGTTGTGCTTGGCTATGTGATCGGAGCTTTGGTGTCACGCCGTTTCCGCTTTAGTTATGAAGATTCCGTTGCGGTGCAGTTTAATTCGGGTATGCGGAATTTAAGTGCAGGAGCTGTATTAGCGGTGAAATATTTTCCTCCTGCTGTTGCGCTTCCAGTAATTTCGGGGATGTTATTCCAACAAATACTCGCTGCGATGTCTGGTCTATTTTTACGTAGTAGAACTAAACGACTGTTAAGTGAGGGTGCATTAATGCAAGCGAATACGGTCTCTCAGCTAGAACCACATAGTTCATCTAGGACAGATGACAGGCCTTGTTAAACATCTTGTGAAGGATATATGACCTAAAAGCTGTGATATTTTATTCATTTACATGAAAAATTTCGACATTTTATGATATATTTCTTATTTTTGCGCGATTTATATTCACTATTCAACTTTGCCACCCGATAGTAATTGTATTATTTACAATTTCATTGTTCGCAAATGAACAAGCAGTCGGAAGGATGAAAAGAATATGAAGATTCGTCTAAAGTTATCACTTGTTATGATAGGTGTGACCCTTTTATGTATTTCTGTAATGGGGATATTTACGTATTTGAAATCAACTCAGGCGATTGTGAATCTTACTGAGAATTCTATGAAGCAGGTCAATACGAACAAAGCTCAGACTATATCAGCCATGATAGCAAAAGAGCAGAGAAGTACAGAGCTTATTGCGAGCCGTTCGGAAATTGTTGATCTACTGCTGCAAGCTGGGAATGGTGGAGTTAACAAAGGCGATAAGCTTCAGAATGAGGTGAACGCCAGTCTACAAAGCATTGTGGAGGAAGCGGGAAACCTTGAGCACATTCTAGTCAGTGATATGAAAGGTATTAGTGTGGCTGACAGTGATACTAAGCTTATAGGGACAGATTTTAGTGAAAGAGATTATACGAAAAGAGTAATGGAGACGGCTGAGCCTGTGATCAGTGAAACGCTGAAATCAAAATCTACAGGAGCTTATGTAGTGGCTTTTGTACAGCCCGTAAAGAGTAATGGAAAGATGATTGGATTTATTGCATCGGCTGTTTCCGCAGATAGTATGATTAAGTATTTGGCCGATACCAAAGTGGTAAACACGACGAGCTCCTACGCTTATTTACTGGATGAGAACGGCAATAAATTATATTATCCGGATAAAACACAAATTGGTCAGCCTATTGAGAATACGCAGATCGCAGCTGTTATGGAGCGTGTGAAATCTGGTGAGAAGGTAGCGGATGGCCTGCTCAATAATACATATAATGGTGTGGAAAAAAAATCAACCTATACAGTTTTACCTGAGACGCACTGGTTGCTTGTATTAACCGCAGACCTCGATGAAATCGTGAAACCTGTCACTGATATGAGAAATTTCAACTTATTTCTTGGTGTGGGAAGTTTGATTATTGCCTTGCTGATTGCTCTTTATTTTGCTAAAAAAATCTCTTCTCCGATTGTTAAACTAACGGACATGATTAATAAAACGGCAGAATTGAATTTAACGCATGACTCAGAGTATGAGTATTTGACTAAAAACAAAGATGAGACAGGGACGATCGCCAAAGCGATGTTCAGCACTCGGGCTACACTTCGTGAGATGGCTGGAAGCTTAATTACGATCTCGTCCAAAGTGCTTGAAAATGCAGAAACGCTGGAGAAGCTGTCTATAGATGTGCGGGAAAATGCCCACGATAATTCAGCGACTACGCAGCAGCTATCGGCAGGTATGGAAGAGACCGCAGCCTCCACAGAGGAAATGACAGCAGCAATTACTGAAATTGATAACAATGTATCCGGGATCACCAATAATGTGAAGGAAGGCGCTGCCGTTTCTAGACAAATTAGTGAGCGGGCGCTGGCTCTCCAAGATGAGGCAACAGAATCTACGACGAATGCTAAACAAATTTATGAATCCGTGCGAATGGATATGGAAAAAGCGATTGAGCAGTCGAGCGCGATTGCAGAGATTAATGTACTGACGGATACGATTCTCTCCATTGCCAGTCAGACCAATCTGCTGGCCCTGAATGCAGCTATAGAAGCGGCAAGAGCGGGTGAGGCAGGTAAAGGTTTTGCGGTTGTAGCTGGTGAGATTCGGAAGTTGGCTGAGAAGTCGTCTAAGATTGCGGCCGGAATTCAAGGTGTGGTAACAGGTGTTTATTCCTCTGTTGAATCCATGAAGGAGAATTCTGAGGCATTACTTTCTTTTATTGACCAGAATGTCCTAGCAGATTATGAACGATTAACTGAGGTAAGTCAGCAATACAACAGTGATGCTGCCACCGTAAATACGCTGTTAAAACAATTCGAGAGCGCAGCTGATCATTTGAGTATGGCTATATCAAGTATTAATATTGCCGTTAATGAGGTAGCTGCTACAGTAAACGAGGGAGCTATAGGGATTCAGGATATCGCGGTAAAAACGGCGGATATCGTGGAAAAAACATTCCTGGAGGTTACTATGGCTGATGAAAATACTCAAAGTGCCAAAGAGCTTCAGGGGTTAGTAGATAAGTTTAAGATCTAAGGGTTTGAAATGAATTAAGGGAATCCTTATCTCTTTTTCATAAAATATTAAGCTTGCAGGGTTATAGTACATGTATAACCTCCCTTATATATAGACTTTACCCCGCCGGTCGCCGGCGGGGTCTTTTTTTTATGCAGATCTTTTTAGGAGGATATCAGGCAGCAGTTTAGCCAGTAATAAGGTAGATAGCTTCATCTAATGGAACTATAACTTCTGTTTGTTCCTTCATATCCTTCAGCCGCACCTTATCCACACTGGATTCACTCTCGCCGATCAGAATAACGTAACGGATTTTTTTGGATGAGGCTGTGGCGAGTTGCTTTTTAAGTTTTCTTTTACCGGATACCAGAGTGGTCCGGATAGAACAGGCACGGAGCTCGGCGGCTGCAATTAAAGCCTGTGGGAGCGTCTCGCCAATCGGAATGACCATAACCTCTGCTGTCTTGCGCTCTTGGATAGGACGTTCTGCAAGGAGCGCCATGATAGACTCCATACCAAAAGATAAGCCAACCGTAGGATATTGAATATCCTCTCTGCCCACTAGCTGTCCGATGATAGCGTCATATCTGCCTCCACCACCCAAGCTTGAGGTAAAGGAACCGGATGCATCAAAGATCTCGTAGACGGTTCCAGTGTAGAAAGAAAGCCCGCGAGACAAGAAGGGATCGAAACGGCAAGTCTGCTGCAGCTGAATGTCTTGGAGCAGCTTTTGCAGGACAAGAACCTCCATTGCTCCCGGTTGTCCGGTAAGACTATATTTTTGGCATAACTGCTCAAAGCTTGGATTGTCCATTTCAATAAGTTCTAGAATAGCAGCGATGGTTGTAGGATCTATTTCCTTGCTGATCAATTCATTTTTCACGCCGCTGAGGTTGATTTTTTCTAATTTATCCAAGGTTAGCATAACGGACAGTTGGTTCTCGGCAGGTACACCCAGCGATTCCAGAATCTCACCGAGAAAACGTCTGTTGTTCCATTTTAGGATGATCGGGATGTCCAGCTTGCGAAAAGCTTCTGTGGCCAGCTGCATCAATTCAGCTTCCGCCTCAGGTCCTGAAATACCAACAACATCAACATCGCATTGCAGAAATTCACGCAGGCGCCCACGTTTCACGGGACCATCACGGAATACTTTTCCGATCTCATAACGCTTGAAGGGGAACTCTATTCCGGGATTTAAAGCGATCACTTTGGCAAAAGGGATGGTCAGATCATATCGTAAGCCCAGCTTGCGGTTACCTTGATCGGTTAGTTGGTACATCTCCTTGAGAATTTCATCCCCACCTGCATATTTCGAGGTTAATAACTCCAGTTCATTTAATAATGTGGTGTCCATGGATTCAAAATCATAGAGTTCGAACAAATCCTGCAGCGTATTTTGAATGTTCTTTCTGAGCGCCTGCTCTTTTCCGAAGTAATCATAAGTTCCTTTAATGTTTTGCATCGTTAGTAGCTCCTTTGAATTGGCATAGTTTAGAAATAAAAAAACGCGCAGGACCTCATGGTCCTGCGCGTGATCTATGCCGCAGGGAGGCCAACGCGAGTAGCGTTAGCCTCCCTGAGAATTTCAGGGTTGCTAACGCTGTTTGTGATAATAATGAAGTTGATTCAGCATGATTGTTATGGTGTTCATCAGAATCAATTCCCTTCGACATTTTGATTACTGCCGATTATAGCGGATCATTTGGAGTCGTGCAAGTAAGAATTTGTTATAACGAAGATTTTTAGTAGGCGAATGGACAGGCAATCAGCTATAATAGGGCTTCGATATTTCATAGGTGAGGGGAGTTTGTTGACGATGAATCAACCTTTAATAATAGCCCGGGCGGAAGAATTTGTGAAAGAACAACTAGGACAAGATACTACGGGGCATGACTGGTGGCACACCCATCGGGTCCGCAGCACGGCATGTGAAATTGCTGAGATCGAGCGTGCGGATATTTTTATCTGTACGATGGCAGCCTTGCTGCATGATGTTGCAGACGAGAAGCTTAATCCGTCAAAAGAAGCAGGTCTGCTTAAAGTCCACACTTGGCTTACGGCAAACCTTACAGAGGAGGAGCAAATTCGTCATATCATGCTGATCGTTGAAACGATGTCTTTTAGTGGTGGTGGAGGAGAACCTATGCAGACTCTGGAAGGTCAAGTGGTGCAGGATGCAGATCGACTAGATGCACTTGGCGCGATTGGCATTGCCAGAACCTTTATTTTCTCAGGCGCAAAGGGACGTCCGGCTTATGATCCGGAAGTTTCTCCACGCGAGGAGTCGCTGCAGAAGGAATACAGGGATTATAGCAAAGGGACGGCTGTGAATCATTTTTATGAGAAGCTGTTGAAACTAAAATTCTTAATGAATACGGCTTATGGACGCAAGTTAGCGGAAGAACGGCATGATTTCATGTTGAATTTTCTGGACCAGTTCTATAAGGAATGGAATCAAGGACGCCAATAACTGTTATAATGATAAGTATGCACAAGATGGAAGGATCGCGGAGTTTCCGCTTTAACCAGAACAATCGGCATAGAAGAGGTTGAACGATGAGTGAATTGCAATTTAGAGATTATGAGTTAGACGAAGAGATAATTAAAGCACTGGATGTTCTGAAATTTATGACACCTACGGAGGTACAGAGCAAGGTAATTCCTGTAGCTTTGCAGCAAAAGGATCTGATTGTGAAATCGCAAACAGGCAGTGGCAAGACGGGAGCTTATGGTATTCCGCTTTGCGATCTGGTGGATTGGGTGGAGAATAAGCCGCAGGCTTTGATTCTTACGCCAACTCGGGAGCTTGCGATGCAGGTGAAAGAGGATATTACGAACATCGGACGTTTTAAACGGATTAAAGCAGTTGCTCTTTTCGGCAAGCAGCCCTTTGCCCCCCAAAAGATAGAGCTTACGCAAAAAACACATGTTGTCGTAGGTACGCCTGGACGCGTATTTGACCATATTGAAAGAGGCACACTTCCGCTAAATCGAATCAAATATTTGATCATCGATGAAGCTGACGAAATGCTGAGCATGGGCTTTATTGAGCAGATCGAGAAGATCATTAAGCAGCTGCCCAAAGAGCGAGTAACGATGTTATTCTCAGCTACCTTACCCGAAGTCATTAAGAATTTGTGCCTAAAATATATGAGCGATCCAACGGATATCGAGATTCAGGCAAGTGGAATTACGACGGCTACGATTGAACATGCGTTGATTGAAGTGAGACAAGCTGCCAAATTCTCTTTGCTAAGCGATATCATAACGGTGGAGAATCCGGATAGCTGTATTGTTTTTTGCCGTACGCAGGAGCAGGTGAATGCTGTATTCAGAGGACTGGCGGATCTGGAATATCCTTGTGATAAGATCCACGGGGGTATGGAGCAGGATGAGCGCTTTGAGGTCATGAATGCTTTTAAAAGAGGGCAATTCCGCTATTTAATCGCTACCGATGTGGCGGCTAGAGGGATTGATATCGAGAATATCACCCATGTGATTAATTACGATATTCCACTGGAAAAAGAAAGCTACGTGCATCGTACAGGCAGAACCGCGCGTGCAGGCAAGACAGGTAAAGCGATCACTTTTGTCACTCCGAATGAGCAGAAGTGGGTAACTGAAATCGAAAGCTATATTGGCTTCAGCATTCCGCATATGAAAGCTCCTTCGGACGACGCAGTGGCCTACGCAAAGGATGCGTTCGAGCAGAAGATCAATAAGCAACCTGTCCGCAAGAAGGACAAAAGCGAAAGCTTAAACAAAGAGATTATGAAGCTATACTTCAACGGCGGCAAGAAAAAGAAGCTAAGAGCCGTCGATTTTGTCGGCACAATAGCAAAACTTGAAGGTATTTCCGCCGAAGATATCGGGATTATCTCGATTCAGGACAATGTGACCTACGTGGATATTTTGAACGGTAAAGGCGCAATGGTACTGCAAACGATGAGAGAGACCACCGTGAAGGGCAAGCAGCTGAAGGTTCATATTGCGAAAAAATAAATCAAGGATGACAGCTTATTGCTAAGCTCCTTGCAAATATGCCGCTACTGATGCGGTTTATATGAAGAGGGAGTCGTGTTCACAACACGGCTCTCTTTTTATTTGTTGTTGTATCTCAGTATCTCCATTTTTTCATTGTAAAATTATAGAAACTAGAATATAACTTGTGAGAGGTGATAGATTGAAAGGTGAATCTAGAAGCACAAGGATGAAAGTACTCCTACAAGTCACCATTTGGGAATGAAAACGGGGAAGTTGGAAGTAGAAGTAGTAAAAAAAATGTTTATAATGTATGCAGCACCAATAATTCTTCTGAATGTGTCTTGCAAGATAGCTTTAAAGACGGAAAAGCTTAGGTACAACATTTCTTGGTTAGTTATTAGTATTGTTCCTAGCACGAGAATTCTATTTTATTTAAAAGAATTACAAGGAAAAGAGTCTAGAGGTTCAGGGGTTGTTGATTTAAGTTTTTTTGATATTAAGCCTGACTTTGATCAGATAAGTCTTATCTATTTTTTTTCTATAATATATTTAGGTATTCAACTAGTTTTGATTTTTTTACTACTGATCATGATAGTAACGAAAGAAAAATCAATAGCTGACTAGCATAATGTTCTTGTACATACTAGGAATGCCGAAATGAACGGTAAAAATCCCGTACAATTGGTCGATTCAGCTGGAAGTGGCGAAATAAACGGTAGAACTCCCGTACAATGTGCTGATCCTGCTGGAAACGTCCAAATGAACGGTATAAATCCCGTATAATGCGCTGATCCAGCTGGAAGTGGCGAAATGAACGGTAGAACTCCCGTACAATGCGCTGATCCTGCTGGAAACGCCGAAATGTACGTAGAACTCCCGTACAATGCGCTGATCCAGCTGGAAATACCGAATTGTACGGGAAAAATCCCGTACATTCAGCCAGCATGTTATGTAACCCAAGAGACAACACCATAATGGTGTCGTCTCTTGGGTTTTTTCGGCGCTAAACGGATCTGATAACGCAGATCCGTTCAGCTTAAGTAAGATAAGAGCGAAAATAATTAATTTTAGTTCCATAAATGGAAACAAATGTGATATTATGGCGATATAGAGCCCATACTTCACGGATGACCTGCCTAGCTTGGTTCCTCCTGAGGATAGGCTCTGATTTTTTTATGAGGAAGGTGGTGTGGCCCGAGCGGTATCGGGGACAGGAAGAAACGAAGCCATAAGGTTCGAACCTAACTCAGAAGGGAGAATCGAAGCGATGAAAAAAGGAACTTTTTTGAAAGCGCTTAATTTTGTTTTGGTTTTATGTTTGCTTGTACCTGCGTATTGGGCTGCACCCGCACATGCGGAGAACACGCTTATTCAGCAAAGCGATTTTGAAGATGGCACTGTTCAGGGTTGGAGTGGACGTGGGGAAGTTGAGGTGCTTACAGCCAAAACAGATGCGGCACGCAGCGGCACATATGGCCTGGAGGTAAGCGGCCGAACAAAAACGTGGCATGGACCTTCACTGGATGTGACTAGCCAGCTGGAAGTGGGACAAACTTATGTGTTTATTGGATGGGTGAAGCTGCCTGCCGGATCATCCAACGCGAATATCTATATGTCACTGCAGCGGACATTACCTTCTACCATTCATTATGACAATTTGACCTTTGGAGCAGTGACAGCGAACGGTTGGGTGAAGCTTCAGGCGCAGTACAAGCTATTGGAGCCGGCAGATCAGCTTTCTATTTATTTTGAAGTGCCGGCTAGCGCGACAACTTCTTTTTATTTGGATGATTTTCGATTGGAAAAGCTACCGGATCTCGGTCCAATTGTCATCGAGGATGCGATTCCTTCGCTGAAGGATGTGTTTGCAAACAAATTTCTGATCGGCTCGGCGTTTACGAATAGTGAGCTTCTGACAGCTCCGGATCGGCAATTGTTGGCCAAGCATTTTGATAGTGTGACGCCAGGAAATGTTCTGAAATGGGACAGCACGGAGCCGCAGGAAGGTGTGTTTAATTTCGCTGAAGCTGACACGGCAGTAGCTTTTGCCACCGCAAATGGACAGCAGGTACGTGGACATACCCTAGTCTGGCATTCGCAGACACCGGATTGGGTGTTCCGTGACGCCAGCGGTAATTTGGTCTCCAAAACGGTGTTATATGAGCGGATGAAGAGTCATATTAAGACTGTTATGGAACGTTATAAAGGTGAAATCTATGCTTGGGATGTCGTCAACGAAGTGATTGACACTTCGCAATCTGATGGCATGCGCCGCAGCCTGTGGTACCAGATCGCGGGTGAAGAGTATATTGAGAAGGCGTTCCAGTTCGCTCATGAAGCTGATCCTAACGCAAAACTGTTCATCAATGACTACAATACCCATGAGCCAGCCAAAAGCCAAGCGCTATACAATCTGATTGTACGACTTCAGGCTAAAGGGGTTCCTATTGACGGAGTAGGGCATCAAACGCACATTAGTTTGTATTATCCTTCGCTCTCTGAAATCGAAAATTCGATTATCAAGTTCAAGGCTTTAGGGCTGGAAACTCATATTACTGAGCTGGATATTAGTGTGTATTCTGATAATTCTCAAGCCTATGAGACCTTCCCTGATAATTTGAAGCAGCGCCAAGCGGCTTTATACAAATCATTATTTGAGATCTTCCTGCGGCACACGGATACGGTCACGAATGTCACTCTCTGGGGGAAGGATGACAGTAATACTTGGCTGCGCACTTATCCGGTAGCCCGTAACAATTGGCCTTTATTATTTGATGAGCGCCTTCAATCTAAGCCGGCCTACTGGTCCGTATTGGAGACAGTGGCAGCTCCCGTAGTTCCAGCAGCTCCTGCTAACTTGAATGCAGCTGCAGGCAATGGGCTCGTGAATCTTAGCTGGAGCACCTCGGCGGGCGCAACTTCCTATACGGTGAAACGGTCACTTACGAGTGGTGGCCCTTATACCACTCTGACTACGGCTACCGGGACGAGCTATAGCGATGCGGCGGTCAGCAACGGAACGACTTATTATTATGTTGTGAATGCTGTCAATAGTGCGGGTACGAGCAGCAATTCTGTACAAGCGATGGCTACACCGCAAGGCTCGGGGCCTGTCGAACCGGTCACCGGGCTTGCAGTGGCGTATCGGACAGCGGATACTAACCCAAATGACAACCAGATGAAGCCCTATTTTAATATTAAAAATAACGGCACAACTGCAGTCGATCTTAGCGAGCTGAGCATCCGTTACTGGTATACGATCGATGGAGACAAGCCGCAATCCTTTTTCTGTGATTATGCCCAGATCGGCAACAGCAAGGTAGCAGGCAGCTTTGTAAAGCTGGACACGCCCCGAACGGGAGCAGATTACTATTTGGAAGTGAAATTCAACGCAGGTGCGGGCATGCTTGCCGCTGGAGGAACTTCCGGGGATATTCAGACCCGGATACACAAGACAGATTGGAGCAATTTTAACGAGGCCAATGATTATTCGTTTAATTCACTTCAGACCGCTTATGCGGATTGGAACAAGGTGACCCTTTATCGGAACGGGGTGCTGGTATGGGGAACAGAGCCGCAATAGCGAAAGTAGGAGAACTGAGCTTTAATTGTGCCGTTTTTAATTTTTAGGGAAAACCTCCCTGAAAATAGCTATTTTTGCTGGTTACTTAGCTTTTCAGGGAAATCCTCCCTAAATATCGCCTGAATTCCACTATTATGAGTAAATTGGGGTGAATTGCGGGAGGTTTTCCCTGATTGCAGGGGTTAGAGCAATAAACCAAAGAAAATCAGGGAGGAATTCCTTAATCAAGCATCACGTTTGCTGCAAACAGAGGAGTTACGTGAAAAAGCAAGCCTAGTCGCCAAAAACATGGTGACTAGGCTTGCTTCATTTTTGCCCAGCTGTGGCAAATTACTTTTTAAAAGTTATATTGTGCCTGATGCAGACGGCTGTAAATTCCACCAGCATGGACTAATTCTTCATGTCTGCCTTGTTCAGCGATTCCTTCTTCATTCACGACCATAATCCGGTCGGCATTTTTGATCGTCGTCAAACGGTGAGCGATGACGAGTGTGGTTCTGCCTACGGACAGATCAGCCAGGGATTGCTGAATCGCGGCTTCGGTCTCTGTGTCCAGCGCGGAAGTAGCTTCATCCAGAATCAGAATCGGCGGATTCTTGAGGAACATGCGAGCGATAGCCAGGCGCTGCTTTTGTCCACCGGACAGCTTCACACCGCGCTCCCCGATGACTGTCTCCATTCCATCTGGCAGATTCTGAATGAGCTCCTCCAGATGAGCACGTCGCGCAGCTTCCCAGATTTCAGGCAGCTTTGCATCCAGTTTCCCATAGGCGATATTCTCGCGAATTGTCCCGGAGAACAGGAAAACATCCTGCTGCACGATCCCGATTTGTTTGCGCAGCGATTCCAGCTTCATGTCACGGATATCGATGCCATCAATCGTGATGGCCCCGGCTGTGACATCATAGAAGCGCGGAAGCAGGCTGCAGATTGTTGTTTTGCCTGCGCCGGACGGCCCAACAAAGGCAATGGTTTCGCCAGCCTTTACGTTAAGGCTTATATTTTGCAGAACCGGACGATTCTCTTCGTATCCAAAAGATACATCCTGGAATGTAATATCACCGCGCAAAGCGTTGATCTCCACGGCATCCGGTTTGTCACTGATGTCAGGTTCCGTGTCAATGATCTCCAGATAACGTCTGAAGCCGGCAATTCCTTTAGGATAACTTTCGATCACGGCATTGATTTTCTCGATAGGGCGGAAGAAGATATTAGACAACAAGATAAACGCCACAAATTCACCGATTTGCAGCTCGCCATTGATAAAGAACCATGCGCCGCAGATCATCACCAGGATGGTAATGAGGCGGGTCATCATATAGCTGACGGACAAGCTTCTAGCCATGATTTTATAAGCCATAAGTTTTGTTTTGCGGAACATTTGATTATCTACTGCGAATAGCTCTTGTTCATGCTGCTCATTGGCAAAAGATTGCACGACCCGAATCCCGCCGACATTATCTTCGATACGGGCATTGAAACTGCCTACATTTCCAAATAGCTGGCGATAAGTTGAAGTCATATTGCGGCCGAAGTAGATGATTACCCAAGCCATAATTGGAACGATAATAAAAGTAATAATCGCCAGCTTCAGATTAATATCAGCCATTAGGAGAAAGGCTCCGACAAGGGTCATGATTGCAATAAATACATCCTCAGGACCGTGATGCGCCACTTCGCCGATATCATTTAAGTCATTGGTGATTCTTCCGATTAGATGGCCTGTTTTATTATTATCAAAGAATCGGAACGAGAGTTTCTGAATATGGTCAAACATTTTTTTGCGCATATCAGTTTCGATATTTATGCCCAGCATATGACCCCAGTAGGTGACAATATACTGCATCACCGTATTTAAGGCGTAGATCGCCAGCAGCGCAACACAAGCGATAAGAATAAGCGGCCAATCTTGACCAGGAAGCAAATCATCAATAAATTTATTGACGGCTACCGGAAAAGCCAGTTCTAGCAGTCCCGCAAAAACAGCGCAGGAGAAATCCAATATAAATAATTTTCTATACGGACGATAGTAGGAAAAAAACCTTCGAAGCATTCTGTTCACTCTTTTCTGTGGTTTAAATATGAGTTCAAATGAAATTGATTCTCAACTACCCGATGATATGGATACTAAAGATGGTCAGCGGTTTTGTCAATAATTCGGGTATAAAATTACTTAAGGGTTGTAACTTCTAATAGAATAGTAGATGATGGTTCATAGTGTTTAAAATATTTCAAATCCTTGACAAGCTCTGTGCTTGGCGGGGTTATTTGTTTGTAATTTAGGAGGATACACGATGAAAGCTTCACAAAGCGAAGGACACATTCAGAATAATAGCTTAATGGACAGCAAATATGATCGCTGGCTGCTTGTGCTGGGAATTATTTTTATCGCTGCAGCGCTGCGGGCTCCATTTACTTCTGTGGGTCCATTAATACAATTGATTCAGGATGACCTCGGCTTATCCAATACTCTAGCAGGAGCTATTACTACTTTACCATTATTGGCTTTTGCCATCTTGTCCCCGTTTGCTCCAAAGCTGGCCCGCCGTTTTGGTTTAGCTAATGTGTTATTAGTTGCCATGGTCATGCTGGCTATGGGAATTCTAATTCGCTCGGGATCTGGAGCAGGTCTGTTGTTCACAGGTACTGCTATACTTGGATTATCCATTGCCGTGTGTAATGTACTACTTCCAGGTCTTATTAAAGGGAAGTTTCCTCACAAAATCGGGCTAATGACAGGTATCTACACGGTTTCTATGAATTTATGCGCAGCTATTGCCTCAGGAATTAGTGTACCGCTGGCAACGAATGCTGGATTCGGTTGGAGAGGGACCTTGGCCATCTGGTTTATGATCGCAGCTCTAGCAACAGTGTTCTGGATTCCGCAAATGCGTAAGCTTAATCAAGGAACCGGCTCTAAGAGTGCAGCCTCAAGCAAAAATATGTGGCGTTCATCTCTTGCTTGGAAAGTCACGATCTTTATGGGCTTACAGTCACTGCTTTATTACGTCTTTATTGCCTGGTTTTCGGTTCTCCTCGGTGAACGGGGAATGTCGTCGAGTAATGCGGGTTGGTTTCTCTCGCTCATGCAATTGGCACAGCTACCCTTTACTTTCTTCGTACCGCTGTGGGCAGGCCGGATGAAGAACCAACGTATTCTAGTTATAATCACTGCTGTTCTTTATTTCATCGCATTAGGTGGCATCTGGCAAGGCAGCGGCGCTTTAATGGCTGTCTGGGCGGTATGCTTTGGTATTGCCGGAGGATTTGCCTTCGGTCTTGCGATGATGTTCTTCAGTCTAAGAACAAGAAGCACGCAAGAAGCGGCGGAGCTGTCAGGAATGGCCCAATCTGTGGGTTATGTACTGGCAGCAATGGGACCGGCATTATTCGGCTGGCTGCATGATGTAACGAACAGCTGGACGGTGCCATTGATTTTACTGCTGGGTGCAAGTGTACTGTTGATGGTTGTCGGGCTTGGCGCTGGCAGTGATCGGTATGTTGGAGACAGAAAATAGGATCCCGTGTAAAAAAGAGTGTACTAGCGCGTATTAAGCGCCAGTGCACTCTTTTTTTGGCTATTGAACATGAGAAGTATTTCTTATCTATTCTAGCTTCGTTTGTAAGCAACAATCCGGATTCTGCGATAATCCATTACCCAGCGGCCGTCCTGATATAGCTTGGATTTCAATTTCTGTTCCATAGAAGAGAGAACTTCTGCGCGTTCGGTCGGTGTGAGCACACTTAAGATTCCATCGGCAAAAGTATTCAGCCACCGCTGAAATCCTTGCTCCAAGCCTTCCAGTGGTGTTGGCCGGTCAAAACAAAGGGCGAGGTCCACGGTCAGTCCGTGCTTCTCTAGTAGAGTTGCATACTCGCCAACGCTTGGGAAGTACCAGGGCAAATGCAGCTTATGACTACAGCCAATGGCTGCAAAAGCTTGTGGAAGGCCAGCGACGATGGAAGCAATATTGCCCAGTCCACCGAACTCGGCCACGAAACGGCCGCCTACCCGCAGGCTGGCAACAATGGACGCCGCCGCTCCGTTTGCGTCTGTTAGCCAGTGAAGGGCAGCGTTGCTGAACACAGCATCGACTGGCTGTTCCGCGACATAAGTTTGCCCATCAGCTAAGACAAAGCTTAGATGGGGATGCTTGTCACGGGCTGTCTGAATCATTTCGGCAGAGGCATCAATACCTGTCACAGTGGCGCCCTTAGCAGCAATGGCTGCCGCCAAATCCCCGGTTCCACAGCCCCAATCGATAATCTGTTCGCCTGGCTGTGGGTGAAGCAGCTCAATCAATGATTCTCCAAACTGAGACACAAAGGCCATATCAGTATCATAGGTTTGGGTATTCCACTGTTGGTTCATAAGTATTCATCCTTTCTATTGATCGATTATTCCGACATCTCCGTCATAGCGCCTTACTTTATCTATGTTGTACCATAGGAGGCTTTATAATAGAAATATATAAACTGAATAATATTGATTGGTTATACCTATGAGTCTATATGAAGCCTATTTCAATAACACAAAAACCTTGCGTTTTAAATGCAGAGGGAGTATAGTATTATGTACAGGCGGTTTTGGTCGCCAGTTACATAATATGCGGTCATGGCGGAATTGGCAGACGCGCTGGCTTCAGGTGCCAGTGGTAGCAATATCGTGGAGGTTCGAGTCCTCTTGACCGCATCCTATCAACAAAAACAGGTTTCTGATTTACCTATTCAGGTAGATTGGAAACCTGTTTTTTTATTGAATCAGGTTCGAGTTCTTCTTCGAAAAAATACTTACTTAGCTAAGTATTGATATTCATCGATTACTATGTTATTATTTTCACAATCTTAAGGAGGAGGTAATAAATATGTTAACTACTTTTAAAGCGACAGCTAAAAAACTGCCTAATGGAATGCAAGTTGAAACCAATTCTAGAGGTTTTAAGATTATTATGGACGAACCAGAGGATTTGGGGGGGACCGATGTTGGTTTGAATCCCGTCGAGGCGTTATTGTGTGCCTTTGGTGCATGTCAGTCCATTGTCGCTAGTGCCTTTGCAGACGCTAACGATTTTAGCTTCGAAGAATTTTATGTTGAACTTGAAGGAGACTTAGATCCGGATGGTTTCATGGGTCTTGCAGATGTGAGAAATGGTTTCCAAGAAATTCGTTTTGTTATGCATTTTAAAACCAACGAAAGCCAAGAAAAGGCAGATGCTTTTGCAGACTTTATCGAGAAGACATGTCCTGTTGGAGATTGTCTTGCTAACGGTGTGAAGCTGGTAAAAGCAGGCGTAGTCATTCACTAATACATTCGCTTGAGGGGGCTCTTTATGAGTTCCCTCAAGGATATGAGGAGCATAACGATGGAAATAAAAATGTCTATGATTCCAGGTGGCAAAAAGGGGAAAGCAGGCAAGATAAATGTAAATATCGGAGACAAGATATCTGCAGGAGATACCTTGGTACAGATTGAAACTGGAAAAGGCAACAGATCGATTGAAGCGGCAGAAGAGGGTATTATTATCAATATATTATTTGAAGAGGGGAGCGAGATTGCCTCAAATCAAGTCTTATTTGAAGTAAATCCGATCCAGGTGGAGGCTCCGGTCCAATCATCTGTCCCACAACCTGCAGTCGCCGTGCAACAAACTCATGCTATAAACCCTGACTTGCTTATCATTGGAGCAGGACCAGGAGGTTACGTTGCCGCTATTTATGCAGCAAAAAAAGGACTTCAGGTAGCGATGATTGAGAAAGAAGAATTAGGAGGTACCTGCTTAAATGTTGGCTGTATCCCTACAAAATCTTTAGTCAAATCATCTGAAATCTGTCATGAAATAAAAAACTCCTCTTTGTTTGGTATAACAACAGGATCTGATCTTCAAGTGGATATGAAGCAGGTTATTCGTCGTAAAAATGAAGTCAAAGAGAAATTGGTCTCCGGCGTTGGTTATTTAATGGAAAAAAACGGTGTTCAGGTTGTTCGCGGCCACGCTTCGTTCCTATCGGCGCATGAAGTGAAGGTAACCGGCGAAAATAGTTACCATATTTCAGCAAAAAATATCATTGTGGCAACAGGCTCGAGGATTTCCAAGGTGAATATCCCAGGAATTGATCTGCCATTTGTAATGAACAGTACTGAAGCGCTCGCCTGCGAAGAGTTACCAAAGGTAATAACTATCATCGGTGGTGGGGTTATCGGCATGGAATTCGCCTTCATTTACCGTAACCTAGGAGTTGAAGTTCATGTTGTAGAATTTATGGACCGTCTGCTAACGATGCTGGACAGTGATATTTCGGTAGAAATTATGTGTTTAGCTCAGCAGGCTGGGATTCATATTCACACCAACTCCAAAGTTTCCAAAATCCAACGTGCGGATGATGGTCAGGCGATTGTAACCTATGAGAATAGTGAGGGTGAGCATCTGCTAGTTAGTGAAAAAGTATTGGTCGCTATTGGACGCGAGCCTAACCTAGAGGGTCTGGATATCGAAAAAGCAGGTATTCAACTAAATGAACGTGGTAAAGGTATTGCCGTTGATAAACAAATGCGTACGAATGTAGAAAATGTGTATGCGATTGGCGATGTAACTAACATTATTCAGCTTGCTCATGTTGCTTCACATCAGGGCATTACGGCTGTAAACACCTTACTCGGTGAATCCCAAGATATGCATTATTCCGCGGTACCGAATGTAATTTTCACCTCTCCAGAGATTGCCAGCGTCGGGCTGTTGGAAGATGAATGTAAGGAGAATGGGCTGGACTATCGTGTGAGTAAGGTATCTTTTGCAAGTAACGGAAAAGCATTGACAATGAATGAACCGGAAGGTTTTATCAAATTAATCAAAGATAATGGCTCCGGACAGATTGTGGGAGGGTCTATCATTGGTCCCGATGCGTCTTCTCTGATTAGTAGTCTTACACTTGCGATTGCCAATGGGCTTACGGAACAACAGATTACACAGACAATCTTTGCCCATCCAACTACTGGGGAAGTAATTCATGAAGCTGCATTCGGTTTAGGAATTGGGGCGTTGCATCAAGGATAAGTTGTTCTAAGTATCTCGGGAGATGGATCCTGCTGCAGCCTAAATAAATGAACTATGTGATCACTTGAAAAGTATGTTCAGCTTCCTTAATATATTTTGCTATAATAAATTAGAAAAGAGTTGATTATTTTAAGATAAAACAGTTGGGATTGGTTGGTGTAAACAGTGTTTAATTTAGATGACTGTATGGCCTTTATTGCAAACCGTAGTGCAAAAATATTCGCGGAAGCCTTGGAAAAGGAATTTCGGCCGTATAATATGACCCGGAGCCAATGGATTGCGATGTATTACATCTATACCAGTGAATCCATTACCCAGAGAGAACTAGCAGATAAAATGTCTATAAAAGAGCCCAGCGTAGTCAGGCTGCTTCAAAAATTAGAATCTGAGGGTTTCTTGCATCGCTCTGGCACCCATGCGGATAAGCGAGTCAAGCAGTTGGAATTGTCAGATAAGGGAGTACAGATCTATCTCGATTTACTGCCGGTTGCCGAAAAGTTTAAAGATGATACGATCACCAATATTTCCGAACAGGATCTTCAAACGTTTAAAAATGTACTAGGTGTCATGGTTAAAAATGCCTCAAAAGAGAGACCATAAAAAACTATGCAGAACAAAATAAAGAATAGGTCAGGTTGGGTATGTTCCTTTTTTACATATCTTATCTGGCCTATTTTTTTGTATAGACTTTTGTAGTTTTAGAATCTGTACGAACAATGTCTGCTAACGGACCGTATGGCCGCTATTATTGATTTTTGGCACATTTTACAGAGGTTTCGGACTGCATAGCGCTTATTGCTAAGGAATCGTGTGAAAAGCGAGTGTTTGGAGACGAATAGCTGCATCTGAGTCCGAACGTAAGCTGAAACACGCTATTTTTCGGAAATAGCGGCATCTCAGTCCGATACTTCATAATGAGGAAGGAATAGGTGCCACGGTGGGAGTATCTAGCTGCTGAGTAGCCCCCCAACAAATCCGTCCTAGCTAAGTGCTAGGCGTTTTTTTTGTTGCGCTCATAATCGCTGCGATGAAAAAATGGGTGTTTTTGTATTGACAATTATATCGGCTTCCGTAATAATGGTATTACGGAAGCCGATATATCGACAACAGTAATAGAATGGGGATGAAATGATGCCTGAAAGCACAGAAAGAGGCGCATTAACTGAAGCTGTATTTTATATCTTATTGTCTCTATATACAGCAATGCACGGATACGCAATTATGCAGAATGTGAAGGACTTAAGTAACGGTCGGGTTGATCTGGGCGCGGGCACTTTATACGGAGCACTTAACACTTTACTGGAAAAAGGCTGGATAAAAGCAGTGGAAGGGGAGCAAGGTTCCCGTAGAAAAGAATACGAAATTACCGACTTAGGAAAGTCAGTGATTCAGGGAGAGATCATCCGTCTGGAAGAATTGATAGCCAATGGTAAGAGAATAGCTGGAGGTGAGTCCAAATGAAACATGTGGTTCGCAAACTGATTTGGGATTATGAGAAGGAAGAAAAGTGGCTTAATGAAATGTCTGCGAAGGGGATGGCTCTATCAGAATTATCCTGGTGCAAATATGTGTTTACAGAGACCCCCAATAATGAGTACACGTATAGAATTGAGCTTTTAGATAACTTGCCGGATCATCCGGATAGCATCAAATATCTCAAGTTTTTAGAGGAAAACGGTATAGATTGTGTGAGTACTTACATGCGCTGGGTTTACCTTAGAAAGAAGTCAGTGGAAGGTCCGTTTGATATTTACACAGATCTGGAATCCAGAATAAAACACTATAAGCGAATCAACAGGTTATGGAAATCTGTAATGTGGCTAGAGTTGATTTTAGGCCTATTTAATGTGATGATTGGTGTAATAAATTATTCTTTTTCATCACAGAATCTCAGCATGGTAAACGTAATAATGGGCGGAATGTTGATTTTGTTAGGTCTTGTTTTTTTAATTATTGGTGCACCTATCCGTAAGAAAATTAAGAAGCTTCAGCTGGAAAATTTGATAATAGAATAGGACTTTAGAGTTGTAACATGCACACACGGCAAGTTTCCTTTTCAGAGGGAGACTTGCTGTTTATTTTTGCGGAGTTTTACTGCGAAAGTTACCAGTCTATCATTTAGGACTCAACTATCAAGCTTATTTACCGAAAAAAAGGTATACTGAAATTATTACAAGTTTGTTAATATAGTCCCCCATTTTCAAAAGAGGAGGCTTACAGGTGTCTGATTTTCTTTTTAAACAGCTATACTTACGGTCTTCTATCGGGATTGCGGTAGTCTCTCCGAAGGACGGGACGTTATTACAATCGAATCCTGCGCTATGCCAAATGTTTGGTTATGCAGAAGAAGATCTTTTGAATATAAATTATCTGGATCTTGTGTATCCGGAAGATAAAACTAATAACGATCATTCCGTTATCCTGAACGATTTGCTAGCTGAGCCTGGGACTGCATTGGAGAAAGAACGGCGGTTCTTGCGTAAGGATGGAGAAATCATCTGGGTAGCCCAACATATATTTTTAATCTATCAGGAGAATTCCAGTGAACCCTATGTCCTGATTTCTGAGTTAACGGATATCACTGACCGAAAACTTGCTGAACAAAAGATTCATGAAGATGGGCAGTTATATAATTTGATTACGAAAAATACACCGGATATGATTTCTTTTGGCGATCCTGACGGGACACTGCACTACGTATCTCCCTCAGTGGAGCTGCTATTAGGTTATTCTGCACAAGAAATGATAGGTACCAAAAGACCCGAGTATTATCACGTAGATGATGCTCTAGAGATGATTGAACAAGGTAAGATATATTCCGATACGGACGTATTTACTCGTAGAGCCCGTCATAAAGATGGACATTATTTGTGGATAGAGAGTTCTTCCCAAGTGGTACGTGATGAGCAGGGGAACGTTAAACAGATATTAACCATTGGTCGCGATATTACTCAGCGCAAGAAATACGAGGATATGCTGGCTAAAGCGCAACACCTTGCGAAGATGGGATCCTGGGAATGGGACATGACAAAATCACGGCTGACGGTTTCCAGAGAGATGCGTAATATTTTTGGCTTTTTGGAAGATGAGAGCAATCATTCTTATTTTGATTACAGACGTGTTTTTGCTTGCATTGATCCTGACGATTTCATCAGACTTGAACGGTTAGTACATCAATCCATGGAGAATGGGACTAATGGCGAAGTAACGGTCCGTATTCATAGTGCGGATGGAGAACTGAAATTTCTGGATGCGCACTGGGAAGTGATTACGGATGAAGAAGGAAGACTGCTGCAGATCAGCGGGATAGCCCAGGATGTCACCGAACGTCAACGAATGGAAGAACAACTGCGGGAAAGTGAGCAGAACTATCGTCTGATCTCAGAAAATTCTATGGACTTCATTTCACGTAATGCAGCGGACGGGAGCTTTACCTATCTGTATGCCTCACCCATCTGCCAGACTATGTTTGGCTATGCACCAGAAGAAATGTGCGGAACTAGAGGGATTGATTACATACATCCGGAGGACAGAATCAAATTAACTTCATATCTCAGCAATTGTATGGAGGGGAAGAAGCTTGAGCCTGTTATTCTCCGGTTTATTTGCAAAGACGGAACCTGTATTTGGACAGAAACGACACTGCGGTATATTTACTCTGAGACCTGCGGGAATCAAGAGCTTGTCTGTGTAACCCGCGACATTGGGGAACGTACGCGTCATTTTGAAGAAATACAGAAATTAAGTAACGAGTATGCGCTGATCTTGAATTCGGTCTCTGAGGGCATATTTGGGATGAACCTTGAAGGCAACACGATGTTCATTAATCCAGCAGCCATTACTATGTTGGGTTTCGATCCTACTGAGTGGGGAAACAGCAAATTTCATGCGATTCACCAAACCTGGCTGGATAACGAGTCTTTTACAGGAATTCAGAAGACGCTGCTTCCTTCGCGCTCCAATAATCTCACTATTGAAGATAGGGAGGGTGTGTTTTGGAGGCAGGATGGTTCAAGCTTTTTAGTCAGATATCGAATGACCCCACTGTTTGATGGTGATGAACGGATTGGGGCGGTTGTCGTCTTTCGTGATATCACGGAGGAGAAGGAGATTGTGCGGGCGAAGGAGTCTGCCGAGGAAGCCGACCGGGCAAAATCGGAGTTCCTAGCGATCATGAGCCATGAGCTGCGTACGCCTATGAACGGTATTATTGGGATGGCTGATCTTTTATCTGGGACGGAGCTGGATGAAGAGCAAAGCTACTACACACAGATCATTAACAAAAGCGGAGAGGCATTGCTTCATATTCTGAATGAAGTGCTGGATTTCAGCAAAATTGAAGCAGGCATGATGACGCTTGAACTGCAAATGGTGGATTTGCATGAAGTGATACAGAACGTTTGTGAACTGTTTTATCCGAAGGTTAAGGAAAAAGGGCTTTTACTTACTAGCGAGTTATCTCCTGAGCTTCCAGCCGTCATCATGACTGATGGGGCGAGATTGCGTCAAATTCTCGTAAATCTGGTTGGGAACGCAGTGAAATTTACGGAGACAGGTGAAATCAGTATCTCTGTTATGCTAGAAGCCTCAGAGGCATCCGGAAATCTTATCGTGAAATTTGTCGTAAAAGATACTGGGTTGGGGATTCCAGTTTCCAGCCAAGGTCTATTATTTCAATCCTTCTCGCAATTGCATCCGTCGATCAATCGTAAATATGGCGGAACAGGACTTGGCCTTGCCATTAGTAAAAAGCTGGCCGAGCTTCTTGGCGGATCTATCGGTGTAAATAGCTGTGAGAATGAAGGCTCGGAGTTTTATTTTACAGTGGAGGTTTCTCTACCCAAAGAGGAATGGGATCAGAAATTGACCGTCAACGCCTCAACGGATTTGGTCAGAAATGATAAATCCACTGTTAAAGAGTTAACTACCGGTGAATATGGACCGATGTCCATTCTTATTGCTGAAGATCATCCTGTGAATCAGCAGCTTATGCAGGCGTATCTGAAAAAGAGGGGATATGTTCCTGACATCGCCTTAAATGGTGAGGAAGCAGTTCGGGCTGTGCTTTCCAATCATTATGATCTGGTATTTATGGATATTCAGATGCCTATTATGGATGGAATAGAAGCAACAGGAATCATACGTGAGAAGCTTGGGCTGAATCCAATCATCATTGCGGCTACAGCTTTTGCCAGAGATGAAGATAAGATGATGTGTCTTAGTGCTGGAATGCAGGATTTCATTTCTAAACCCATCTCGATAAAAGAGCTCGACCGGGTGTTAAGAGAGTGGTCTGCCCAAATTCGTTTAGGTGAGCATCATTGACAAATAAGGTTATGATTAATATATTGATATTAATCGTAATCATTACGTATATTATTTGTCATGAAAGGATTCTTATCTTGCTAACAATGAAGCGCGGGGATATTTTAATTATTGTGATAGCCTTGTTAGCTGCGGGCTTGATTTATGGCATGAAGTGGTGGGACAGCAGCAATGAGCAGTATCAGCAAGGGGATTTGAAAGCTATAATTACGGTGGACGGTAAAGAGTACAAAACCGTTTCTTTGACTAAAGAAGAACAAATTATAGATATTCAAACGAAATTCGGCCACAATACACTAAAGGTGTTTGATTATGGAATCCAAATGACCTATTCTGATGCTCCCTTAAGAATTGCTTTGGAAATGGGGTTCATCTCAAGACCCAAACAGCAAATTATCTGTATTCCAGCTCGTATTATGGTAGAAGTATTTAATCCTAATAAGTCTGAGAATGATGAGGATGAGCTAGATGCGATTATTTAGTAATCTTAGTTGAGCCTTCTAGCTCCTTCCATGCGGTGATAGAGTCAGGACTGGTGTAGATGTAAGGTGTTACGGGTTGTTTGATAGGTGTAATAGACTCTGCACTAATTTGCATAATTTCTTGACCTTTATAGGGAACAACTTGAAGCTTGCCCCGGACCTCTATCCAGGTATCGGTAGGCAGGCTTTTTAGCTTGCCGGAATCCACTAATATCCCAAAAGGTGTAGCATCGGCAGTACAGCATTGGACCAGAAATCTACCTATGGCAAAAGAATTCTCTGAATGTTCACCTTGATCACGATATAAAAAGCCGGAAATAGTAATTTCTTTGCCTGCAAATTGTTGTTTGTACAGCTCAAGCGCACCTAAAGTTTCGGAGAAAATCGCCGAATAAACTGGGACCACAGGTTGTGCATAAAGGATCTTGGCCAGCTCAGTAAGCTCTTCATGGTAAGGATCAATGGACTCGAATCTCGCGGAATTTTTAGCTTCAGTGGGCAAGGAGGATAGGGAGATTCCTTTTTTAGCAGCAGCCATACTTCCCAATGCGCGATCAGGAAGAAGAAATCCGAGCAGCAGTGGAAAAAGGAATAATCCATATAGCGCTGTACTTTTGAAAAAAGAATGTGGGAGCCGATGCTCACAGTCACAGAGAACACTACCTTTGCCAAATAAAGCCTGTATGGTCAGACTGAGCGCCATAAGTGTCAGCGGGATTGGGCATAATTGAACCCAGCGTGCCAGTTTAGGAGCTACATAATAATGCAAAGCGTCCTGCTGTACCAGATGCCCGATATAGAGGGCGAAAGCGAGCAGAATGACCGCCCTTAACAAATAGTGAAACCGGATGCTACGAGAGTCATTCATGCTCTATCCTCCTACCCATGTTGTAAGCAACAGCTTACCACCTCTATGAATTACAGCCACAAGGACATGAATACCGCCCCAACAAACACGCTTGCGAAGATCAGAAAGAACAAATAAAGAGCGAATTTGGTCTTAAACAGTGAGAGCAACATCAATGAATTTTTGAAATCCAGCATGGGTCCGAATACCATAAAAGCGAGCAGAGCCCCAGATGGAAAAGAATGTACGAAGGTGGAAGCTACAAAGGCATCTGAGGTGGAGCAGAGCGAGAGCACAAATGCCAGTCCCATCATGAAGAAATATGACCCCAGCGGCTTAGCTCCGATCGCGGCCAGACTGTCTTGAACCATAAATGTCTGAATACCAGCGGTTAACAAGCAGCCGATCATTAAATATTTCCCCATCTCAAAAAACTCATCTGAGGTATGGACGAAGACAGCGGCTATTTTTCCCCCGCGAGAATTATTCTGATGAGCTTCCCCCGTTTCACGCTGAACATTTAGGCGGATGGGAGATTTTTTGACCGTTGCGTAGATTATCAAGCCTATGAGACAGGCTACAACAAACGCCAGACCCATACGGGCATAGGCCAGCTCCGAGTGGCTGCGAAATGCTGTCATGGTTGCCCCATAGACGACAGGATTTAGGATCGGTCCGGACAAAATAAAGACGATAGCCACGTAAACAGGCATACCTTTATGGATAAGCCGGCGGACGAGTGGGATCATTCCACATTCGCAGACCGGGAAAATAATTCCGAGCAGACATGCGAACAGAATGGCCGGAAGAGGTCGCCGCGGAATCCACCGGGAAATCATTTCATCCGGGATAAAGACGCGAAGCAGTGAAGATAACAATGCTCCTGCTAATACAAACGGCAAGGCTTCCAGCAATATGCCGATAAAAGCGGTTTTGAAGGTGTCGATGTACGCATTATCCAGCAGTTCCAGATGATTCGGCAGCCATACAAAACCAATGATAATCAGGAACGAGATCGGGAGGAGCAACGGCAGTATTTTTAATGGTGAAAAGGTAGTCAAAACTCGAATAAGGCGGACCACCGATCTGCCAGCTGTTCTTCATCTATATTCATCCCGATGAACACTACATAAGGCATACCAGGATAACGAGAGGCTTCCCAGGTAGTACGCATCCCCGCATATTGAACAAGCTGAACCGGCTCCTGTTCGGACAAAAGAATATGCCCCTTGGCACGTAATAGGTTGTCACCCCATTCTTGGAAGAAGGCCTCTAGGCGTTCTTTAGAAGGCATAGTTGTCCTTACCTGCGGAATGGTTAACGTGATGGCTGTTACCTGCGAGAAAGAAGCATGCTGCTCCTCATGCAGCTCTTTTACAGCGGTTCCCCCATGCTCTGAATGCATTTGTTTCAATGATGCTCCTTTGAAGGTTTGAGGCGCTCGCTGTGGAGCCGGAGCTATGATTTTACGTGGGATAATTCCTGACAATATCGGAGAGAGGTTGATTTCGCTGTAATGGGTGTATACAATTTCAGCCTCCGTATTTTGTTTACGAACTCCCTTTTCAATTCGCCATAAGGTTTCCGGTTCTACGAGATCACTTTTATTAACGACAATAAGATCAGCTGTGGAAAGCTGCTTACGCAGGGTCCGAACGAGCTGTTTGTCAGAGGAGAGTCTGCTGTTATATTCCAGAGCATTTTCCGCATCTAACAGAGTGATGGTATAGTGCAGCTCCACCAGATCCTGTAGAGGAGTTTCCTGCAACGTTTTGGCGATTTCTTCAGGATCGGCGACGCCGGTCAACTCCATATAAATGGCATCTGGACGTCCTCTCAGCAGCACCATCAGGCTATCTGCCAAATCCTCTTTACGGCTACAACATACGCATCCGTCCAGCAGTTTAGTTACAGCTGTACCGGTATGCTCCTGCAAAATATACCCGTCCACATCTCGTTTGCCCAGTTCATTCATTACTACTCCTGGATTCAGCCCTCTTACCTTGCTCTCTTTCAGCAGGGACAACAGCAGAGTTGTCTTCCCGCTCCCCAGAAACCCGCTCAAAATAATTACTGGTATCTTCATGATCTCCACTCCTGCCTGATTCTCTAGGAATTACAAGAATCATATTTTTTATAATTCCATCTATACGTAATTTGTCCACCAGAAAGACCACAAAATTAAGAGAGTTGAAATTTTTACAAGATCATAGTTGACAGATTGTGAATAAACCGTGTACGATGTGTTAATCGTAATTATTACGATTTAATCAAAAGGAGATGGAAATGATGAGAGTAATCATTACTCTGGCATGTACGGAGACAGGAGATCGCAACTATACCACTACCAAGAATAAACGAAATCATCCAGGGCGTATGGAAATGAAAAAATATTGTCCACGCCTAAAGAGAGTAACCTTACATCGCGAAACCCGTTAAGGGCGGATGTTTTTAATCTTGATTTTATAAACGATAGGAGTGGTATAGTTGAAAAAGCTCCCTGTTACCGTGCTCAGTGGATATTTGGGCTCTGGGAAAACAACATTGTTGAATCATATTCTGCACAACCGTGACGGTCTTAAAGTAGCTGTTATTGTAAATGACATGAGTGAAGTGAATGTGGATGCGAATCTGGTGAAGTCCGGAAATACGCTTTCCAGGACTGAAGAGAAATTGGTTGAGATGTCCAATGGTTGCATCTGTTGTACACTTCGTGATGATTTGATTGTCGAAGTACAAAAACTGGCTGCGGAAGGGCGATTTGATTACATCCTGATTGAATCCTCAGGCATTAGCGAACCTGTACCAGTAGCACAGACCTTTACCTATGCCAATCCCGAGTTGGATATTGATCTGACTTCGCTTGCTCAATTAGACACGATGGTGACTGTTGTGGATGCTGGGCGTTTCTGGCATGACTTCTCCTCAGGTGATAGTCTGATGGACCGCAACCAAACGGCTGGAGAAGGGGATTTCCGCGATATTGTGGATCTGCTTATTGATCAGATCGAAACTTGTGATGTCTTGCTGCTTAATAAGTGCGATCTGTTGAAAGAAGATGAACTCAATAAGCTTGAAGCTGTGCTGCGTAAGCTTCAGCCGTCTGCTAAGCTGATCCGTACAATTAACGGCGTAGTAGATCCAAAGGAAATTCTAAATACCGGATTGTTTGATTTTGAGAAAACAAGCTTATCCTCTGGTTGGATCGCCGAGCTGAATAAAGAGACCCATACCCCTGAGACGGAGGAATACGGGATTTCTTCTTTCGTCTATCGCCGGAGAACACCGTTCCACCCGCAAAGATTAAGTTTTTTCTTTAGCAACTGGCCGGAAGAGGTCGTTCGGGCAAAAGGGGTGGCATGGGTAGCGGCAAAAGGTGATCTTGCAGCTACTGTAAGTCAGGCAGGACCTTCCATTCAGTTCGGACCTGCTGGTTACTGGTTGGCTACAATGCCTAAGGATCAGCAGCTGGAGGTGCTGGAAAGCGAACCTGAGCTGCGGGCAAAATGGGACGAGCAGTGGGGCGATAGAATAAATGAAATCGTATTTATCGGTGTAAATATAGATCAGGCACAACTCGAAGCCAGATTGGACAGATGTCTGCTGACAGCGGAGGAGCTGAAGCAGGATTGGACAAAGTTCAACAATCCACTTCCGTGGCCTGTTGAAGAACTCCTTGCGGCTGCTGAGGAATAGATACTTAGTAAATTAACGGTGGAAATCCGGAATCCAGAAGGTGGGATTCCGGATTTTTGTTGTATTCGAAAAAGGACTAATAGTTATTATTACGATTAATTTTCAGTTTTGGGTTTACAAATCGTAATGATTACGATATTATCAAATTTGTTAAATCGTAAAACTTACGATTTAATCTGGGTTGGACATAATATCAGTCAGAAGGGAGGCGAGGCATGATGATCCTATCATCCATGCGGAATGTAGTGTTCGGGTATGGGGATGAACCTGTTCTTGATGATATCTCATTAGATATTCATATCGGACAGTTTATTGGTATAACGGGACCCAATGGTGCTGCTAAAACCACCCTGCTGAAGCTAATGCTCGGCCTGCTTCGTCCATGGAGTGGAACGGTTCAGTTGAATAAAGAGTTATCAGATAACGGAAAGATGGTTATCGGCTACGTTCCACAGCAGGTAGCTTCTTTTAACGCAGGGTTCCCAAGTAAGGTGATCGAACTGGTTCGCTCGGGTTGTTATCCAAGGCTTGGATTATTTAGACGCTTTACACCTGAGCAGGACGAGATCGTTGAGCGAAGTTTAAAGCAGGTGGAGATGTGGCATTTGCGAGACCGGAAGATAGGAGAACTGTCAGGCGGCCAGAAGCAGCGGATTTGCATCGCTCGAGCATTGGCACAACAGCCGCAGATATTGGTTCTCGATGAACCTACTACGGGGATGGATCTGGACAGTCGTATTGGGTTCTATAAGCTGATGCGCCATGATGTCAGTGAACACGGCCGGACCGTAATCATGGTGACGCATGGCCTGGAAGAGACCAGCTCCTATCTGGATACGTTGATCAGCCTGGAACGAAAGGAGAATGAGGGTTGGCAATGTTTAGTTACGAATTCATGCAACGTGCATTTTGGGCCGGTGGATTAATTGGCATTATCGGTCCGCTACTCGGGGTATATCTCATGCTTCGCCGTCAGGTCCTAATGGCGGATACCCTCTCTCATGTTTCGCTTGCAGGAGTAGCACTAGGCTCAATACTACAGCTTAATCCGGCACTAAGTGGCTTCATGGTAGCGATTCTCGGTGGTATTGTCATCGAACAGCTTCGACGTTCTTATCGTACATATAGCGAGCTTCCGGTAGCGATTATTATGACCTCTGGATTAGCATTGGCAGTTGTACTTATGAGCTTAAAGCAGAATTTAAGTAAAAGCTTCAGTTCCTATCTGTTTGGTTCCATCGTTGCGGTCAGCGACACTCAACTAAAGATTATCGCTGTGGTTGCTGTAATCGGTCTGATCTATTTTATTGTGTTACGCAGATCCTTATATAATCTGACCTTTGATGAAGAGACCGCTAGTATCAGTGGAGTTCATGTGGGCTGGTTATCATTTTCGTTTGCTGTACTAACTGGAATGACAGTCGCTGCTGCGATGCCAGTTGTTGGAGTGCTGTTAGTCTCAGCGCTTATTGTTTTGCCAGCTTCGATTGCTTTGCGTATAGCGTCTGGTTTTACGACAGCTATATTGATCTCAATCGGCGTAGGATTACTCGGCGTTTTTAGTGGCCTAAGTGCCTCGTATTACATCAATACACCGCCTGGTGGGACGATTGCTCTTATACTGCTATCGTTCTTATTAATCGCAATTTTGGTACAGAAGCTGATCCGACTAAGAAATCGTCGGCGAATTCATAAAACTATTTCCAGTAAAGGAGTTACACCTCTCCATGAAATTTAGAATCCATCATTTAGCCATTTTGTCCCTGTCCGCGTTACTTATTGCCGCCGGTTGCGGTAATAATGCTGTTAATTCTTCTACTACTACGAATGCTTCTGGAGCCGCAGAAGCTACAGCCCTTCCGGAGTCATCTAAATTAAATATTAAAGTCAGTTTCTATCCTATTTACGAGTTTACCAAAAATGTGGCAGGAGATCTGGCGGACGTGGAAGCACTCATACCAGCAGGAATCGAACCCCATGATTGGGAACCGACAGCAAAAGATATGGCAGAAATCTCAGATGCGGATATGCTGATCTATAATGGCGCAGGAATGGAAGGTTGGGTAGATCAGGTGCTGGAAAGTGTATCTGGCACTCCGTTAATTACTGTAGAAGCGAGCAAAGGTCTGGACATCATGGAAGGCACGGAAGAGGAAGAGGCTGACCACCACCATGAAGAAGGAGAGCATGTTCATGAAGAAGGGGAACATGTTCATGAAGAAGGAGAGAATGCTCATGAAGAGCATTCGCATGATCACGGTGGATTAGATCCGCATGTGTGGCTCAATCCTACATTAGCCATTCAAGAAGTGCGTAACATTGAAGCAGCTTTAGCTGCTGCCGCACCTGAACATGCCGAGGATTTTAAGACAAATGCAGATGCTTATGTAGCTAAGCTGGAGCAACTGGATCAAGAATTTAAGGACGGTCTTAAGGATACTAAACGCAAGGATTTTATTACTCAGCATGCGGCTTTTGGATACCTTGCCAAGCAGTATGGATTAACTCAGGTCCCGATTGCCGGACTATCTCCGGAGCAGGAGCCTTCTGCCGCAAATATGAGTAAGATTGTGGAGTTTGCGAAAGAGCATAAAGTGAAGACGATTTTCTTCGAGACACTTGTATCCTCCAGTGTGGCAGACACAATAGCAAAAGAGATTGGTGCCAAAGCAGCCGTTCTAAACCCAATTGAAGGATTAACAGAGGAAGATCGCAGTAAAAACCTGGATTATTTAGGAATCATGCGTCAGAACCTGGAAGCCTTGAAGAGTGCATTGAACGAGTAGATTTAAAGGATGGAAGGAGAACGAACATGGCCAAGAAATCTAAAGTTGTGAAAGAATTGAAGAGACAAGCACTAGTCGCCAAATACGCTGTTAAAAGAAAAGAACTAAAGGAACAGGGGGACTATATGGCTTTGCAAAAGCTGCCACGTGATTCCTCCGCAACTCGTCAAAAAAATAGATGCCAAGTGTCTGGCAGACCTCGAGGCTATTTGCGGAAATTTAATGTTTCCCGAATTGTATTCCGCGAATTGGCGCATAAAGGTCAGATTCCGGGCATTACCAAGTCGAGTTGGTAAATGAGAACGGCTAATCCTCCGTAGTTTAGAGGATTGGCCGTTTTTGCTGTTCATCCATCATGGGCTTTAGAAAATTCGGCTATGCTTAGAATAGGAAAATGATTTATCATAGAAGGAATATATTTCTATTTAAGATGGAGGTGATGCAAATGAGCTATACCGATACTTTTATTCGTGTAGCAGAGGACTGTCCTGAGGAAATAGGAGTTCCTCCGATGTCTTGCCGAACGCTCCCGCCTGCACATGTGATTCAATATGAGCTGTTAATCAATGAGCCCTACAAATACAATCATGAAGAACTTCTGTACGAGGTTCATGTGCGCCATAAACAAATTCCACAGGAAGAACGTTTGGCCCGTAAGGAAGAAATATGGAACGAACTATTTTCCAAAAATCATCCTTGTCTAAGGGCTTCACTGTTGCCGAAGCGTTTTGGTTGGGGTGTTCATTATAACGGTGAGGGGAAAATAGCTCTCTATGGCAAAGAGTCTCCCGAATATGACTATTTCACCTCCCAAGGGGAGGGAGCTGTGAAATTACTGCCTGCGATGCGTAACAAACGTGCTTCAAAAGGAGCGGATTAAGCTGTATAAATTCATAGAAGAAATCACACTTAATACTTGGCCGGCGGAGCAAAGCGTTCTCCTGCAGGGCTGGATTCTACGTTCGGCAGCTGGTTATACAAAAAGGGCCAATTCGGTCAATCCATTATACGGGGCTGACAGCTCTCAGGTTGAACTCACAGAACAAATCAAGCTTGCGGAGCGGTATTATGAGCATGCTGGACTACAGTCCGTGTTCAAAATAACCCCCTACATCCTGCCGCCAAAGCTTGATGAGATTCTTGCAGAGCGTGGCTATACAATTGCCGAGCCTTCATCTGTAAGGCTTCTTGATCTGGGGGACTTAGCGAGCCCCGATCTGCGTTATACGGTTCAGATACAGGAGAGCTTGACTGAAGAGTGGCTGCACACCTTCAGTGAGCTTACCGGCTTGTCTGATAAGAACCGGGAAACCTTAACTAGAATGTTGTCTGCATCACATTTGCAGCAGGGTTATGTCCTGTTGTTTAATCATGGTGTTCCTGTCGCCTGCGGTCTTGGTGTGATTCAGAACGGGTACTTGGGTCTGTATGATATTGTCACTTCCCCTGCTCATCGTAGAAAGGGAATGGCGGAACAGCTGCTGCTAGCGTTGCTTAATTGGGGTAGAGCAAAGGGAGCAACGACTTCCTTTCTGCAAGTTGTGCAAGCGAATACGGGGGCTTCAGCCTTGTATGACAAGCTGGGTTTTAAGGAGATCTATCAGTATTGGTATAGAGTGAAAAACTAGCTGAGGAGGGGATGCGGTGAGAAAATTAGGATTGAATCTCCTGATCATTATTGTGTACTGTTTTCCATTTGTCTATTTCGCGATGGATAAAGATTTCAATAATGGTTCAATGGTTGGTTATTTAATGATGATCGTCATAACATCACTAATAGCTTTTTTGGGAAAATGGTCTAATAATATAATTGCTATAGTCATTGGGAATATCGCTTCTGCATTTGTCTCTTATTATTTTATTAGCAACTTGTCAGGGGAAGGCGGTTGGGACGGGACGTTTTTCAAACCACTTGGACCTACAGGATCGTTTATATTTTTTAGTATGCTAAACCTGATCCCTCAGTTCCTTGCGATGAAATTAGCGAATAAATTTAAAAAGAAGGTCTAATCTATGTCCGAATACTGGAGTCGAAGATTTGCTCAGGAAGGAATGATCTGGGGGAGTGAACCTAGTCCTACAGCTCAGGCAGCAAGGGATATATTCCGGCAACATAACGTGAAATCAGTTTTAGTCCTGGGTGCGGGATACGGAAGAAATACGAAGGTGTTCTCAGATGAGTTTAAGACCTTAGGCATTGAGTTGAGCGAGGACGCGTTAAAGATGGCGGCAGAATGGGATCCCAAGAGCCATTTTATCTCAGGTTCCGTATTAGATCCTATTTCTGAAGTACAGGTTGATGCTGTCTACTGCTATGACGTATTGCATTTATTTCTCGAAGAGGATCGCCGCAGGCTCGTAGCTAATTGTCTGGAACAGCTGCGGCCGGATGGCTTGCTCTATTTTACCAGTTTTTCCGATGAGGATGCGAACAACGGCTGTGGAACACTTTTGGAACCGGGAACCTACGAATACAAAGAGGGAAAATACGCCCATTTTTTTAGTGAAGAAGATTTAAGACAACATTTTGCAGGTACGAAAATAATTACGACCGGCTCATGTGTGGAGACTTTATGTGGGCCGCTTGGAAAAAAACATCAATACATACTGAGATATATCGTCGCACGTAAATCTGCACTAAGCAAGTAATTTAGGGAGGAACTCCCTATAATTTCGTTGAATATCCGTAGAATCGGCTATATCAAATGAATTATAGGGACTTTTTCCCTAGACCTCTGTGGGCTGATCAGGAGTACCTTTTTTACACAAATTTACCTTGACCCGGTAGCGCCATTTCTTTGAAATTTTTGCACAAATGAGCAAGCTGAGTAGACAGCTCCTCACCTTCCATGGGTACTCCATGTCCCGAAAGAACAAGATGTGGATTCAGCAAGGCAAGGGTACGGACCGATTTCTCAGCAGCTTCCCAGTCTGTCGTGAAATAAGAGGGTGGGCCATGCACCACCTGATGCTGCGTAGCCACTGCAAATACGGATTCCTGTTTGACCGTAAGGAACGTATCACCAGCGATCAGAACTCTATCCTCAGGCCTGAACAGGGAGATATGTCCGGGACTATGTCCAGGGGTATGGATCCATTCCCAGCCCTTCGCACCAGGAACAGTCCTGTCTTCCGGCAAGGGATGAACGGCTGAACCAAGGTCAATGCCATGATGTGAAAATAAAGGGGAAATCATGCTCATAAGCCCGCCGCCTACGGCCGGATCGGCTGGAGGGTAGTCTTCTTTACCTGTCAGAAAAGGTAGTTCTAGCGGATGAGCATATACAGGCACATTCCATTCCTCAACAAGCCTTTTTACACCCCCAATATGGTCAAAATGCCCATGCGTCAGGATAATTGCCACCGGAGGTTTATCATAATGCTCCGTAGCAAAATCAATAATATTGCCTGTATATGAGCTAAGACCAGTATCTACAAGAACCCAATCCGAAGAGGGCTGGCCAATTAATGCGACATTTACAAACATAGTGCGAAGTCCAATGACACCAGGGGCCACTTTCCAAGTATCGGTATAGCCCTTTGACAGAATTCCGTTAAGTTTCATCTTGCGCCTCCTGACCCGTTCTTTAGTACTACACAATATATTTACACACAGTAGTATGACCTCTTTTTAAGAAAAAAAGGTATGGCAAATAACCCTTCTCATGATTTCTTGAAGAAGGGCTGTGTTAGACGTGTTTTGTGAGAGGATTGTATTAGAGCGTTCCGCAGTCTGCAAATAGAATATGGCGTGGAATCCGAAAGAAAGCTTCGGCTTTTTCCTGCAGAGCAGGGGTCGGCAGATGGCTGTTGTGGAGCCATTTTCGAAATGTTCCAGGATGGACGCCTATCCAGATACTTACATCCGTTACTGAGAAATCGTAAACCATACAAAGTCCGGTCAGGATAACATTGCTGCGCGGTGAACTGGTAATACTTCTTTTCATAAAACGTGAGGGTGTAGGCTGACATACAATGGGGCTTTGACGAATCAATGCTTCATTGAACAGAATGTGGGGTGGGTACCCCAATAGGCGGCAGGTCTTGTCAATGTTATTGTTGGAAGGGATACGACCTTCGTATACCCAAGCGCTTACACTGCGTGAGGATATACCAAGCTCTTCTGCGAGTCGTGACAGCTTGATATCCTTAGCCATCAATACAGCAAGCAGCACACGGTTTCTAATCTGGCTGCGCTTTGGACGGCGAAATCTTTTGACTCGAACGCCTTGTCCAAGGTATTTGCGATTGATCAGAGACCACGCCTGGATATTATGAGTTTCTTGTTGGTTATTAGGCATAATTCCTCCGATTTTTTAAAAATATACTACAACACTTTCTGGTATATCGGCAATGGTTAATGCTGCTATTTCTGACAACACCGTTTAAGTTTCTTTCAGAACAGCTACGCTTATGATATATTTTTAATATCTAATTACAATATTACATTAGGGAGCGATATAGAATGATCAAACATATTGTGTTTTTCAAATTAAAAGATCGGTCCGAAGAAAGCGTAGCGGCAACGGTAGCGGTACTGCGTAATATGGAAGGTAAGATCCCGCAGCTTCTCTCCATCGAGGTGGGTGCTGACATCATTCATTCCGATCGTTCCTTTGATATTGCTCTAGTCACAGAAGTGGCTTCTCTAGAGGATTTACAGGCGTATCAGGTTCATCCGGCGCATAAAGAAGTTATTGCTCACATTAATGAAGTCAAAGAGCTCTCGATTGCTGTAGATTACGAAATTTAAGCAGCTGCTTGAATATAGTATCATCATTTTATACCGGAAGCGGTGACAGGAATGCGTGAGCTTGAGTATCCAATGGAAGCGTTAACTTATTTAGTCGTTTTTCTCGGAGCATGTTTCGTAATGTTCTTCTGGCTGAAACGCCGTGGCAAACGCGGTAAGTAGAGATTAGGACGATTCTCTAACAATTATCGACATGGGGGTATTGCTGTGTATTATGTCAACCGCAATCAAATCGAAACCATTCTTGCTCAAATCCCTGATATTACCGCTGGTCTTCGGACTGTAGCAGCTTCCTGGGATGGTACAACATTAACTGGACTAATACAGGAACGCTGCCTCCATCTGGCAATAGAGGTTGTAACAGACGTTGGTAGCTGTCTCATTGACGGGTTTATTATGCGTGATGCTGGAAGTTATGAGGATATAATTTCTATTATTCATGAAGAGAAAGTGCTAGGTCAAAGTGAAATTTATGAGAGATTGATAGAATTAGTTGCTCTGCGTAAGCCACTCGTTCAGGATTATTATGCCTGGGAGAGAGGTGATCTGCATCCACTTACCCCCATTCTTTCGGAATTACTTGAGCAGTTTGCCGTTGAGGTACGGAAATATTTGGACCAGGAGCTTGGAGCCAGCGTACCGCTATAATAGCATAGGATAGAATCACATAGAATAGGCGATAGCCGTGAAAGAGAGGGGTTCCTTTATGATGAAGATGGGGCAGGAAAACGGATCGACAAGACAAATGATTATGACGCTCCTGAAGACGAAAGGAACACTGACCATCGGCGCGCTGGCAGAAGAATTGGGAATTACAGAGATGGGTGTCCGTCGTCATGTGCTTCAGCTGGAGCAAGAAGGGCTTGCAAAGACAAAAGTGGTCCGGCAAGCGATGGGGCGGCCTTTACATATGTACTCATTAACGGAGAGAGCCGAAGAATATTTCCCAAAAAGTTATCACAACTTGGCTTTGGAGCTTCTGCGTGAATTGGATTACGGCAGTGGACTGGATGCTGTTAATACATTATTTGAAGGACGCCGCCGCCGAATGCTCGCTCAGTATGCTCCGATGATGGAACGGCGGAATTTGGAAGAACGCGTCGCCGAATTATCTTCCATCCAAAATGCCGGTGGATATATGGCAGAATGGAACCGCGAAGAGGATGGCTCATATGTCATAAAGGAGTACAATTGCCCGATTCGCCAAGTGGCTACCCAGTATCGTAAGGCTTGCCAATGTGAGCATAGTCTTTTCGAAGAACTGCTGGATGCTAAGGTAACACGTAATGAATGTATGGCAGAGGGCGGCCATTGCTGCCGCTACGCTATCGTACCCAAAAATGTTACAGACAAAACTTCTGAAAAGTTATAATAATTAGTCACAAGACAATCCCCTGCTGCTTATGATATAGCAGATATAGGCATTAGCCCGGTAGAGCGGGGAGCAATGAATTTAAAGGAGAGATGAAACGATGAAAAAGGACACCAAAGGCTTATTATGGGGCGCTTTAGTCGGCAGTGTGGTTGGATCGGTGACAGCATTGCTGTTCGCACCTAAACCAGGTAAAGAGCTGCGCAAGGATATTGCGGAAGGAACTGCCGCTGGTATTGAGAAGGTTCAAGAAATTGCTGTTCAAGCCGGAGACAAGAGCATTGAAATTTATGACAAAGCAAAAGATTCGATTGGGCATGTAGTGCATGAAGTTCGGGAATGGAGCAAATCATGTGCGAATGCTGTTGATGAAGAAGAAAAAATCACAGTAACTGTAAGCGGTATTGCTACAGAAGATGCTGTAGAAGCAGTTGACGCTGTAGAAGCTGTTGAAGAGGCTGCTGCCACTTTGGAAATGGAAACTGAGTGGGTTGAGGCCACTATAAGTGAAGATGTAAGCGAAGAAGTTAGCCTGGAAGAAGTCGTTCAAGATGACAAGGTTGATAAAGAAATTCTATAATGGGACCGTGGTTTAAATCCTCTGTTTCAGTGGTAAAAGAGTACTCATTCTCTTATAATAGAGCCGCTTTTTCGCATTGGGCGGAGGGTGGCTTTTTTAATTAGTTTGCACCCGCTTGTTAAATGATGGAAGAAGACTAGTCTTGAACTAAGAGGGCAAAAGGAGTAATATCTGCAATTGGGGCTGAAAGCCAGGTACATTTTGTTTTCACCTTACATAAGCTACACAAAACAAGTAGAAGGAAGCGGTGTGTTCGTGCAGCAAGCTATAGCAATATTAGACTCAGGTGTGGGAGGGTTAACAGTTGTCAAAGAAGTGATGAGGCAACTCCCGCGGGAGAAGATCATTTATTTCGGAGATACTGCCCGAGCTCCGTACGGACCCCGTTCGACCGAGGAAGTACAACTGTTTACTGAACAAATTGTAGATTATTTGATCCAGTTTAATCCTAAAATGATCGTTATCGCTTGTAATACCGCAACAGCTGCGGCACTCGATTATATCTCAGCCAAGGTCTCCATCCCTGTAATTGGGGTGATTCATCCCGGAGCCCGCGCAGCAATTAGCGCAACCAAAAGCGGACATGTCGGCGTGATCGGTACGGTAGGAACCATCAACAGCGGAGCTTATACTAACGCATTAAAGCAGTTGTCCCCTTTTGTTGAGGTTGTAAGTCAAGCCTGTCCAGCGCTTGTCCCACTTGTCGAGCAAGGCAAGTTCCGCTCAGAGAAAAGTTACGATATCGTAGAAGAGGCACTCGAAGGCATTAAAGACACTAACATCGATACTTTAATTTTAGGATGCACTCATTATCCATTTCTTGTAGAACCCATTGGTGAGACTATGGGATCAGGAGTCAAGCTGATCAGTTCTGCAGATGAGACCGCTCGTGAGATCAGCACAATTTTATATGACAAAGGCAAGCTGTCCATCGGCGATGAAAGTCCAATTCATCAGTTCTTCTGCAGCGGTGATGCTGAGATGTTTCAAAGCATCGCGCGAGACTGGCTTGGAGAACAAATTAGACGTACTCCAGTAGTGTGGCAAGTATCCACGTTATAAGCAGGAGCAATGTTGAATTGAATAGGGACAAACTCCATGGGAGTGTAAAAAGAAAAACAGACTGGGAAAGCACATTTCCCAGTCTGTTTTTTTGAAATATAAGCATTTATACGCTGCGGATCTGTAATATCCTTATTTTCATGAGAAATGGTTGCCATCTATAAAGGGCGATGACGTTGTTTTTTCTTGTGATTCATTTCTCCTTCATGCCGGGTAGTGGCGCTTGCATACAATAGAGTTAAGTGCTGTATGCCGCTGTTTTTGTATTGCTGTATCAGCAATTTAAGGCCGAGAGGATGAGACCTAATGCGACAATATATTGCAAACAGGGGAGATACCGTAAGCCGAATTGCCGCTCTACATGGATTAACTCCTGAGCATGTTATTCAAGGTAATCCATGGGTTGGGAGGCAGTCTTATTTATACCCAGGCCAGGTTTTATTTCTGCCATCTTCGCCGCGTAAAAGGTATGCTGTGCAGGAAGGGGACACTCCAGAACGGATAACCTCATTATTTAATGTGAATTTAGAGGATTTGGAGAAGCTTAATCCTGGTGTGACCTCAGGGCGCTGCTGTACACCTGGAAAAATACTTGTCATTCCACCCCCGATTCCAGACCGCGTGGTGTTTCTGCGCGGGGAGTACGGTCCGGCTGATGTTGAGAGTGACATTGACAGCTTGCTTGTCCAATACCCGTTTATACAAGCAGCCACAATAGGCACGAGCGTACTCGGCAAGCCACTCCATGTACTCAAGATCGGGAACGGCACTCGTCATCTGCATGTTAACGCCGCTTTGCATGCCAATGAATGGCTGACTTCGCCATGCTTGATGTCCTTCATAGAGGAGTATGCAGCAGCTTATGCTGAAGGCTTGGAATGGAATGGACATAACCCTGAGGTTTGGTTCCAAAACTGGACATTATGGGTCGTGCCTATGGCTAATCCAGATGGTGTGGAGCTGGTTCAGGAAGGGGTTTTGCCTGACCATCCGTTTTATGATGACCTCATGAGATGGAATGGTGGACGAAGCAGCTTCCGGCATTGGAAAGCTAACATCCGCGGTGTGGATCTTGGGGATCAATTTCCCGCTCATTGGGAAGAGGAGCGGGAACGTCGGGGAGTAAGGCAGCCCTCACCGCGGGATTACAGCGGCCCTGAACCGCTGAGTGAGCCTGAAGCAGCTGCTCTGGCAGCCCTGGCTGAGGAAGCGCCTGGCGAAGCTGCAGTGTCTCTGCATAGCCAAGGAGGAGAGATTTATTGGAACTACCGGGGGTATGAGCCTCCCGAGAGCCGTGAATTAGCCGCGCAGCTGGCAGTTGCGAGCAGTTACCGGGCAGTGGAGCTGACGGGAAGTGATGCCGGATATAAGGATTGGTTTATTCAGACCTTCCGCAAACCTGGATTTACTGTGGAGCTTGGGATTGGCAAAAATCCGCTGCCACTAGCAGATTTTGAAGATATGACCCTGGAAACAGGACTTATATTAGCAACGCTCCTTTCCAATGTGAAATAATTATGAAACATTTGCAGTAAACTTGCGTAAAATAAACCATAGGGTATGGCCGCTGTCGTCACTACACGTTATCCGCGGCTGTATCCTTTTTACTTGGGAGGAGGGTCACCATGAAACTGAAAAAAATACTGTCACTAAAACAATGGTCCCATATCTTCAGTAGCTCCTGGCAATACATCCGCTCCCCTAAAGTAGCAATGGGGGACAAGCTGTTATTTACAATTCCAGTACTGCTCTATTGGGTCTTGCCGGACTTCATGCCATTTATTCCGATCGATGATATTGGAGTGACCATGCTGCTAATGGGCTGGTTCGTGTCACGAATGGGCCGGAAATATCCTACCCTTCAGCAGGGTGAAGGATAGCACCGCACATTTTCGACAAGAACTTCAGAGCTAATTAGCCAATATAGTTGCTTTTAGATGTCATTTACCTTTAAAATAAGTAATTGAGTATTTAATTTTCGGACTAGGAGATGGAATATAGATGAAGGTCAAAATTACCCGTAATGCGGCTAAAGTGATAAAGAAACAAATGGAGCTGGAAGGAAACAGTGAGTTGAAGCTGCGCGTAGCAATTACACATGCACACGGTGATCATGCTCACTACGGACTGGACTTGGACACGCCTAAAGAGAACGATGTTGTAGTATCGACAGATAAGGAAATCGATGTTATTCTTGATCCGAGCCAACCACTCCTTGATGGCGTGGTCGTTGATTATTTGTATCTTCCACAAGAAGGTTTTGTCATTACGAATCCCTCTAAAGGTAATCACGGCGATCACTAAACATTCGCCTGTAAATTTCGAACACAAAGAAGGGTTGCTCCATGGCTAACGAAATACAAGTGTGCGATGAATGTAATTTCATGAAGTTGAAAAGTATTATCCCTAAGCTGCAAAAAATGGCACCTGATGCCGAGATCAAGGTCGGCTGCAAGTCGTACTGCGGTCCATGTGGCAAACGGGCTTTTGTTTATGTGAATGGTCGTTATGTGAGTGCTCCAACGGAGGATGAAGTGTTGAAGAAAGCGGAAGCTTTTATCAAACAGCCCTCCGTTCAGAAATAATACTGAGTTCTTATCAACTAAGATAATAGGGTCGATCCCTCTTTATTCTCAGAATAAGTAAAAGTAAACAGAGCAGCGATTCTCCTGTTATTTGGAGGATCGCTGCTCTGTGTTTTCTGGCCATTGACGGCTTACTTCAATCGTGTCCATCATCCCATCATTTCTCCGTCTCATCATCTCATCGTCCCACCATCTCACCGTCTCATCGAGCCCACCATCCTATCATTCCACCATCTCACAGGGGTTACGGACTCAGATGACGTTATTTGCCTGTTTTTAGCCTTTAAAGCAAGATTTCGGACCCCAGTGACGCTATTCCCTAAAAAGAGGCTCATATCGGCGTTTTCTAGGCTAATAGCTGCTCTGGAGTCCGTTAGCATTCCAAATCTCGGATAATGCTGCGTTTAGGGTCAGCTGTGTCCGTTAGTGAGATACTTTACGTATCTAAGTCGGAAAACCAAACGTGCTTCCAACAACGATCAAGTGGTAAATGTCCAACATATAGAGGATATCGCAGCAGCCCTTTTCGATAGTTTTTTGGACAGTGTCTTCGTTTACCCGGATGTAAGCTTAAGGTGCAGATTGTGTGTTCTTGAGCTTCTTGATTCCATCATATTTCATGATATCGTCGGAGATCTGTAGGCGGAGCTTGCTGGTCTCATACCCGATGCTGCACTCCCCTACGTCAACGGCTTCCCGGCTTTCGAGACTATAACAGGTTCCGCTGGCAAATTGCCCATTTTCGCTGGGGAGATAAGAAAGCTTTGCATCGGCATAGGCACCGGATCGCAGCGTTACAAGACGCTCATGCCCGCTAAACAGATTATTGCCCATGAGATAATAAGGATCACGTGAGATCCCCAGCAAATGGAGCAAGGAAGGTGTAAGATCCAACTGACCAGCTGGAGCTGAATCAAGGACAGAGGCGTTAGAGCCTGGCAGATGAATGAGCAAGGGAACCTGATGCATTATTTGCTGCATATCGAGTGCGCTAAGGCTTTTGCCGAGAAATTGTTCGTAATAAGAGGTCTCCTGAATCGAATTATCATGATCTCCATAGAATGCAACAATGGTATTATCCCACAGCCCACGCTGCTTCATCTCTTTGACCATTTCCCCTAAAGCTTCATCCGTATAGTGAACAGCCTGCAAATAATCTCCGAAGATCGTGCCCTTGAACTCTCCAGTATCAAGCCCTTGTTTATCTGCAGGGAGAGAATAAGGATGATGGCTGGATAGTGTAGTCAAAAATGAATAAAAAGGCTGCTTTATCGTTTCTGAAGTGTCCATAATATCGAGGGATTGCCGCAAAAAGGATTTGTCACCCAGAGACCAGCCTAGAGGTTCGTCTATTGTATAGTCTTTTTTGTTATAAAAATGGTCATAACCCATCGCGTTATACATAATCTGCCGATTCCAGAAGCTGCCTTCGTACGCATGAAAAGCATTGGTACTGTAGCCCTTTGATTTCAAAATAGCAGGCAGCGTGTCAAACTGATGATCCGGGTAACGGACAAATACCGAGCCGGAGACCAGCGGGTACAGGGAAGCGTTGGACGTGAAATCCGCATCGGAAGTTCGTCCTTGTGAGGTCTGATGGTAGTAATTGCTGAAATAGGTGTTTTCTTTGATTAGAGCGTTCAGATTAGGCGTGATCTCCTGGCCGGATATTGAGCGTCCAACTACAAAGTTCATAAAAGCTTCAGCTTGAATAACAACGATGTTGCTTCCGCTGTATTTTCCAAAGCTGTCATTATTGGCATTTTGCTCAGTGTTTTGTTTATTGAACCAGAGCTGCATTGAGGTGGCTTCTTCTTGCGAAAGCTCGGGCTGCGGACCTAGATGATCTTTAGCATATAAGTAAATATCATAACCGTGAAAACCGATTAGTCCGGTTACGTTATACATCGCCAGACTCCACCAGTTGCCAGTGAATAGATCTTTAGCCCAGGTAGTAGCGTAGGTGTGTATAGGTCCAAAGGTTAGCACGCAACCTAGCGCCAGAGCAACGATGCCATTCACGCTTCTTTTTAGCATCCTGCTCAGGCGTGAAGAGCGGCGGGAATAACCGGTTTGAGAATAAGAGTGAGATTGCCCATAACGGCGAGGGGCGGCATTAGACAAGTATGTATGGGTTTTCCGGTGGTAGAACCCTATTCCGATTCCATAGGCAATAAGCAGAAGCCAGTCAGCGAACAAATAAAGATCGGAAGGACGCAGTAGGGCGAAGATACTTCCACCAAGCGCATCCATCTGTCCAGCCTGAAACAATACGGGTACCGTGATAAAATCCTGAAAATAACGATAGTAGACGATATCCGAATAAATAAGCAGTGTCAGAAGCAAGTTTATACTTAACAACGCTATCGTCTGTCCCCGGCGGGGAAGCCACAGGGTCCAAAAAGACAATAACATGACTGAACCTACAGCAATCCATTTGTCCTGCCGGTTCATATCTATATTGGGAGCATGCAGCCCACTATGCAGAAATAATAACTTGGCCAGCATGATGCCAAGAAAAAGGAGATAACCGATATATCGGGAGCGAATCACAGCAGCTATTGTACTTGTTACGGTTCTGTTGCTCCGAATTGATGGAAAGTCAGACATTATAAAACCTCCTAACACAGAAAATAAATAAAACCAGAATAAACAATGTTGTTGTCTTTTTTAGATGATAAACGTTTCTCGAAGAAATATATGAGCGTAAAGTTATAGGCGCTAAACTAAAACAGTCTTATACTCGGAGAAAAACGGACATCCTCCTCATACGAGGTAGATGTCCGTTCTGCATTCAAAACAATGGTGATCCTAATTATTTCGGATTTCTAGGTGGAAGTGGACCCAAGTATTGATAATATTGACACTCGATACGTCCGTTATACAGTTTGCGGCGTTTGTCTGCCTTACGACCGTAAAATTGTTCGAATTCCTTGTAAGGGCTGATCGCAAAAAATGACCATGTTGGCAGATATATCATCATTTCACCAAACTGGCGGGTCAGCTTTTCCACTTCTTTGTCATTACTGATCCGTTCCCCATATGGAGGGTTAGTAATGATACAACCATATTCTCCTTCAGGTCTTGCTTTGGCGGCAGCCATCACTTTGAAGGTAATTTCTCCGGACAGTCCAGCACTCTTGGCGGCAGCTTCAGCAATTTCAATCGCTTCTGGATCAATGTCCGTACCTGTTAATTGCAAAGGATAATCATCGCGCACCGCATCGAAAGCTTCTTCGCGCGCCTCTTCCCAAAGATGTTTGGGGATGACTGGCCAATGTTCAGATGGAAATGAGCGGCGTAGTCCTGGAGCAATATTCCAAGCGATCATGGCAGCTTCAATTAACAGTGTTCCCGAACCACAACATGGATCGAACAGGGGCCGATGGCCATTCCAGCGGCTAAGCTGGATTAGTGCAGCAGCCATTGTTTCCTTCAGTGGAGCCTCTGTTGCATGTCTGCGGTAACCCCGTTTGTGAAGCGCGGGTCCTGTGGTATCTAATGTGATCAAAGCGATGTCATTTAATAAAATCACTTCGATCACATATCGAGGACCGTTCTCCGGGAACCAGTCTGTATGATACGAAAGCTTCAGCTTCTCAACAATAGCTTTTTTGACAATCCCTTGGCAAGCGGGTACACTCGTTAGTTGTGATTTATGGGACCGTCCTTCAACCGGGAATTCTCCATTCTCTGGAATCCAATCTTCCCAAGGCAAGGCTTTAACCCCTTCGAATAACTCGTCAAAGGTTTTAGCAGGGAATTGGCCCATTTTAACCAATACGCGGTCAGATGTACGCAGCCACAAGTTACAGCGACAGATATCGATGTAATCACCGCTGAATAATACTCGTCCGTTCTCGACCTTGGTCTCATAACCCAGTTCGTTTAATTCGCGCGCTACCACAGCTTCTAAACCCATAGGGGCAGTAGCGATTAATTGTAATTTGCTCAAATACTCTCAACTCCGTTTAACTTGTAGATAAATACAAAAAGCCAGTACAATAAGAAGAGACGACATTGTCGTCCTTTAAAGCATCCATACAAGTATAGGGGAATGTGGGACACTTCACAATGCCCGGCATTCCATAAATCATAAAATGTTCCCCGTCATCCCTTACTATGAGCAAACGGGGGATCCTCAAAGGAGAATCTTTATGCTTACGCAAGAAGAATACAGTGAACAACTTTATACAGAGGACGAAATTCTGCTTCGAGTAAAAGAAGCAATCGTTCAAGCAGGCATGCCGCCGGTGTCTGTCGAGCCGGGGTACGGAAGACTGCTCACCATGCTAGTTAGACTGTCTCGCTCTAAGCGTATTTTGGAAATTGGCGCACTTGGCGGTTACAGCGGAATTTGCTTGTCCCGCGGTTTCTCTGAAAGTGGCACACTGACTTCGCTAGAGCTGAGAGCCGACTATGCCGAGCTTGCCCGCCGTAATTTAGAGCTGGCAGGCTTCGGGGATACTACGGAGTATAGAATAGGACCCGCAATGGACAGCCTGAAGGCACTGGAAGCAGAGGGCGCTAGGTTCGATTTCTTTTTCATTGACGCAGATAAGTTGAACTACACTAACTACTTGGAATATGCCATCAAGCTGGCCAATCCAGGAGCGATCATTGCGGGTGATAATATTTTTCTCCGTGGACGGACCTTAAATACAGATAGAAATGGTCCTGCCATCCTGGCTGTGCGCCACTTCAATGAGATGATCGCTACGGATGAACGTCTTATCAGTACATGTCTGCCTGCCTATGATGGATTGGCACTAGCGATGGTCAAATAGCTGATTAGCGAAATAACCGCGGTGTTGTTACTTTGTACAGCTTCAATCGAACCCAAATCGTATTAACCAGCAGCAAGCAGCCGGATATAATGAAAAGCCCCTCAATTCCGATGTAACCTGATAGAAAGCCGCCCAAGATAGCTCCCAGCATATTGCCTAGCGCCAATGTACTGCTGTTGAAGCCGAATGCGCGGCTTTCTTTTCCGTCAGGGGTATAGGAGCGGATAAGCGCATTAACGCTGGGCAACAGTCCGCCCATGAAGACTCCCATTAGGAAACGGACTATAATCAGCTGCCAGACACTAGTTACGAATGCCTGCGGAATTAGGAAGAGTGAAGCGCCAATTAACGCATAGGTCAGAATACGATGTGCGCCGACTTTGTCACTTAGCTTCCCAAGCAAGGGAGAAGCCAGCATATTGGAGATCCCTGTAACGGCACTGACCATCCCGGCCAAGAAGGCTATATTCTCAGCGGGTCCATTTAATTTTTCTACATAAAGTGGCAACAAGGCCATAGGACTAATCATTGCAAATTGCAGCAGAAAGGTTACACCGAATAGAGCTGGAAGCTGAGGGATTTTGATTAATTCCTTCAAGCCTGCGAGTACAGAAACCTGTGGCTCTTGTGCGGCTTCGGCGCGGTCGAATTTTTCTTTAACAAGAAATAATGCCAGCAGAGAGGCGATAAAGAGCAAGGCTCCAACGACATAAAAAATCGGCCGAAATCCGATTAAATCGGCAAGTAAGCCACCAATCAGTGGCCCTAGAATTGTTCCTGCTACAGATCCTGATTGCATCAATCCCATGGAGAAGCCCATACGTTCTTTGGGGGTAGTACCTGACACCAGTGCGATGGAGGCGGGATTGAAGCCAGAGATCGTACCGTTTAAGAGACGGAGCAGGAGCAGCTGTAAAGGGGATTGTGCGAAGCCCATTAATACCATGACAATAGCCATGCCAAAGCTGGAACGCAGCAACATGATTTTACGTCCATATTTGTCTGCAAGCTTGCCCCATAATGGCTGGAATATGAAAGAGGTTAAGAAGTTTGCGGCAAAAATAAGTCCCGCCCAGATTCCAATTTCATGTTCACCCTGGACACCAAGATCCTTCGCAAGGTACAAGGTCAGGAAGGGTGTAATCATTGTCATTCCAGCATTCACCAAAAATTGCCCGAACCAAAGCACTAAGAGGTTGACCTTCCAGGTCTCCCATTTCTTCATAGTGCTTTCACATCCTTTCAAAGAATTTCAGAGAATATATGATTCACGGAAAAAATGCCATTTTATCAGTATATCATTTTTTGCAGCTTCATGTGTGCAACACATGTCATAGTAATGTCATAGGATTGTCATTCCAAACTCTTCGTATTAGTTGTTACAAGCTTTTAAAAAGGGCATAATAGTAGATATGCCGATTAAAAAAATCTAATAAAATATAATGGAGATCTTATCATGACCTACAATGACACTTTTATCCGCGCCTGCAGAAAGCAGGACACGGAGCACGTTCCCGTATGGTACATGCGGCAGGCCGGCCGTTATGATCCCGAGTACCGTAAAATTAAGGAAAAGTATTCGTTGCTTGAAATCTGCAAGCAGCCTGAGCTGGCGGCAGAAGTAACCATGATGCCCGTTCGCAAGCTGGGTGTGGATGCGGCCATTTTGTATTCCGACATTATGAATCCAGTTGCTTCAATCGGAGTGAAATTCGATATCGTTAAGGATATCGGTCCAGTGATTGAGAATCCGATCCGTAGTGCAGCTGATGTGGAGAGACTAAAACCCATTGATGTGGAGGGTGATCTGAGCCACATTTTGGAAACGATTGCTATTCTGGATAAGGAACTGGACGTTCCTTTGATCACTTTTGCAGGCGCGCCGTTTACAATTGCCAGCTATTTGATCGAAGGTAGACCTTCCAAAGGATATATCCGTACGAAAGAGCTAATGTACAGTGAACCCCGTGTCTGGGAAATGCTGATGGACAAGCTGGGCGATATGATTATCACTTACCTCCGAAGTCATGTGCGGAGTGGAGGCAAAGCCTTCCAATTGTTCGACAGTTGGGTTGGTGCGCTTGCTCCACGCGATTTTGAAACATACGTGCTGCCGACGGTTTCTCGTATTTTTTCCGAATTATCTGATCTTGATGTACCTAAAATATACTTTCCTGGCGTAAGCTCTGGAGAATTGCTGCCAAGTCTTACGAAGCTTCAAGCAGACGTAATCGGGCTGGATTGGCGAGTTAGCTTGACTGAAGGCCGACGCAGAATAGGCAATGAATTTGCGATTCAAGGAAATCTTGATCCATATTTGCTTACAGCTCCGATGGACCTCTTGAAAGAACGCGCGAAAGCACTGATCGATGAAGGTGTGCTTGAGCCAGGTTATATCTTCAATCTGGGCCATGGATTATTCCCGGAGGCCTCATTAGACAAACTTAGAGAATTGACGGAGTATATTCACACTTATTCTCAGGAAGTATTACAAGAAACGGCTAAGCAACGTTCGTAAAAATATAAGAATTTATATGTTCCACGCTATTAAATTGTAAAGGGGACGGAATCCGTGACAGTAAAAATAGGTGTTCTCGTCATGTCGTATGGCACTCCTAAGAGCCTAGAAGATGTTAAAGCTTATTACACGCATATTAGACGGGGGAATCCGCCAACAGCGGAGCAGCTTAAAGAGTTAACCGACCGTTATGAAGCAATCGTCGGGGGGGTATTCCCACTGCGGGAGAATACAGACCGGCAAGTAGAAGCTTTACAAGCAGCATTAAATGCGGATAAAGCGGGAGCGGATGTTGAATTTGTCTGCTATCAAGGCTTGAAGCATGCCAGTCCCTTTATTGAGGACGGCGTGGAGGCTATGGCGAAGGATGGCATTACTCAAGCAGTGGGTATTGTTTTGGCGCCACACTATTCCAGTATGAGTGTAGGGAGCTACATCAAGCGTGCGCAGGAAAAGGCTGATGCATGCAAGATTGACATGGGTTTTGTGGAGAGTTACCATATGCATCCTGAATTGATCGATGTGTTAAGCCAAAGAGTGTCGGCGAAGCTGGATCAATATATTGAAGCAGGTGCGACCCGTGATGAGATTCGCGTATTATTCAGCGCTCATAGTCTTCCAGAACGTATTCTGGCTATGGGTGATCCATATCGGGATCAGCTGCTGGAAACTTCGCAGGCAATTGCAGCTCAAGCAGGCATAACCAACTGGCAGTTTACTTGGCAAAGTGCTGGCCGCACAGCTGAACCGTGGCTTGGTCCAGATATTCTGGACACGCTGCAACAGCTTAGTAAAGAACAGGTGGAATACGTATTGGTGGCCCCTATCGGATTCGTATCCGATCATTTAGAGGTACTGTACGATCTCGATATTGAGGCAACAGCCGTAGCTGCAGAGCTTGATATGCGTCTTATGCGGATTGACTCACTGAATAGTGATCCCGCATATATGTCTGTATTGAGCGATGTAATTCGTAAACGACTGGAGCAGATGAAGGCCGCTCAATCATGATTGGCCCCACAAGAAAAATTGTTATCATAGGCGGAGGGCTGAGCGGACTCAGCGCCGCCTTTTATATTCGTAAATTTTATAAAGAAGCGGGTATTAAGCCTGATATTGTCTTGCTTGAGAAAGAGAAAAACCTCGGTGGAAAGATTGAAACCTTACATCGCGATGGTTTTGTGATTGAAAAGGGACCGGATTCATTTCTGGCGGAAAAGGCGGAGATGTGCGAGCTGGCTAAGGAATTGGAATTGGATCACGAGCTGGTATCCACTAACCCTCTTGCTAAGAAGCGATATATCTTGCAGCGGGACAAGCTTAATCCTTTGCCAAACGGTCTTGTACTCGGTATCCCTACCGAACTGAAACCTTTTTTATCAAGTGGGTTAGTTTCGTTTGGGGGCAAAATACGTGCGATGATGGATTTTATTCTTCCTCCGCGGCGTAATGATGAAGACGAATCGCTTGGTGAGCTTATTGAGCGCCGTCTAGGGTCTGAAGTGCTGGAGAACTTAACCGAGCCACTCCTCTCTGGCATGTACGCCGGAGATATACAAAAAATTAGCCTGCATGCTACTTTTCCGCAATTTGGACAATTAGAACAACAGTACGGCAGCCTTATTCGTGGAATGCGCACAGGGCGAAAGAATAAAAAGGCACAGGAAGGTACTACACAGAGTACCTTCTTGACGTTCCGCAAAGGGCTGCAAAGTCTCGTGCATAGTCTGATTTATGAGCTGCATGATGTAGAACAACGGACGGAATCTAACGTAGTTTCTATTCAGGCTGTTGGGAGTCCTTCTATTTATGAGGTAGAGCTGGAGAATGGCGAACGGTTGCTTGCGGATGATGTATATATCACTACGCCTAACTTTTCGGCTGCTGACTTACTTCGTCCCCATATGGAGGTTACGGCGCTGGAAGCGGTGGATTATGTTTCAGTAGCGAATCTAGTCATGGCTTTTAACAAAAAGGATATTGTTAACGAATATGATGGATCAGGTTTTTTTGTGCCTCGTAAAGAAGGGCGGAATATTACTGCCTGCACATGGACATCTACGAAATGGCCGCATACGGCTCCTGATGATAAGGTGCTTTTGCGCTGTTATGTGGGTCGTTCTGGTGATGAACAGAATGTTCAGCTGCCTGATGAGGCTTTGACGGAGCTTGTGCTTAAAGATTTGCGAGAGATCATGGGCATTACTGCGAATCCAATATTTACGGAAATCACCCGCTTAGAGCATTCCATGCCTCAGTATCCTATAGGACATCTTGATAATATTACCGAATTCCGCAAAGAATTAGCGGCTTCGCTTCCTGGTGTGTATGTCATTGGCGCCGGATTTAATGGCATAGCAATGCCGGATTGCATCAAGCAGTCCAAGCTTATTGCGGAAAGCGTTGCTAAACAGCTAATGAATGAAATGTGAGTACGATGACTAAATAAAACAGTGAAGCGAAGCATGAGGCGCTTCACTGTTTTTCTTTAGTTAGTAAAATTTTCTATTTCTATCGACTCTCTTATTTGTAGGGTGCTGTGATAGATATGCTATAATAAAAACAATTTGAGAGTAGAGGAGATCACAGAAACCATGTATCCGCCGCGATCGCGTTCTAGACAAAAGAACAAACATAAGAGCAAACGCAAGCGCAGAACGGCCTGGGCTTGGATCAATGCAGGTCTTCTTTTGATGATTACCGTGTTATTGACTTATAGCTTTACGAATGACCCTGACAAGAAAAGCGCCTCACCGCCTCCGGTAGCAGAAGCGACAGCTACGCCTATACCAGAGAGTAGTGATCAGCCTCAGACAGCACCTCCGGTGGTTGCAGTTGCAACGCCTGAAGCTACAGAGACGCCAAGCCCTTCTCCTACGGCAACTCCAGAGCCAACGCCTACACCGCAGGAGGAGCCCGAAGAGATTATTGAAACACAAGCTCCTGAAGCGACAGCGACCCCTGCGAAGGATGAGGACAGCTCGGAAGCAGCAAATAATGATGCAGTGTCTGGTCTGCCGTCAGATGATAACGCGTCTGGTAAGACGGTAACTTTGAATTTTGGTGGAGATGTTATATTTTCCGGGAAAGCTGGAGAACTGCTGGAGAAGAAAGGTTATGATTATTCGTATGCCGCATTGGAGGGTCTGTTCAAGAAAGATGATCTTACGATCTTGAATCTGGAAACTCCAGTGACTACAGGTGGCGTAAGTGCCACTAATAAGCAATTTGTATTCAAAGGATCACCACTCGCTCTGGATGCGCTTAAGTCAGCGGGTGTGGACGCAGTAAATATGGCGAATAATCACACGCTTGATCAAGGAGAGCAAGGCTTGCGGGATACCCTTAACCACCTTGCTGAAAGAGGAATTCCTTATGTGGGTGCGGGGCTTAACAGTAAAGAAGCATATTCGGCGCAATATTTTGAACGTAAGGGCATTAAGATCGCTTTGCTGGGATTCACCCGGGTGATTCCTGCGTCGGATTGGATGGCAGGGAAAAATAAGCCGGGACTTGCCTCCGTATACGATAGTGCAGAAGGACTGAAGGCTATTGCTGCAGCCAAAAAGAAAGCCGATTTGGTGGTCGTAGTGGTCCATTGGGGTAAAGAACGGGTAGAACAATATGATAAAACGCAACAGTCGCTGGGCCATAGCTTTATCGATGCAGGAGCCGATCTTGTCATTGGCGGCCATCCACATGTGTTGCAAGGCGTGGAGCCATACAAGGGCAAATGGATTGCCTACAGCACCGGGAATTTTATTTTTACGAGATCTACAGTGCCTGCCACTTGGGAAACTGCGGTTTTTCAGGCGGAATGTAGTGTAAAAGGTCAATGCTCCTTAAAGCTGAAGCCTATGAAAGCCGAGCTAGCACAGCCTGTGCCAATGAACGAAGTGGATGGAAAGCTTTTGTTAAAAAGAGTAGAAGCTCTATCCGCAGGACGGGTAAAGATCGGCAGCGACGGTAAAGTCACTCAAGTTACCAAATAGGGTTCCTGGGAGGTCCTTATGATGAACAATTTGTGTGTAGCCCATCGAGGGTTTTCCGGTAAAGCTCCAGAGAATACATTGGCAGCCATTCGGATGGCGATTGCCATGCCCTTTGTGCACTGGATGGAAATTGATGTCCAGCTCTCCAAAGACGGCGTTCCTGTTGTCATTCATGATTATACGTTGGACCGGACGACCAATGGTCATGGCAAGGTGAAGAACATGGACTGGGAATATATCCGGCGTCTGGATGCGGGGAGCTGGAAAGGGCGTGTTTTTCAGGGCGAGCGGGTGCCTTCTTTGGAAGAGGTGCTGTCACTAGCCTCTGGAAGATTGCGTCTGAATATTGAACTGAAAACAGTGGGAGATATGTATCCTGGCATTGAGAAGACGGTGACGGATCTTATTTCTGCAAAAGGTATGCGGGACGACGTGATCTTGACCTCTTTTGATACTGGAGCATTAAAAAAAGTCAAGGAAATTGATCCCCGTTTTCGTACCGGATTGATCTTTGATTCCAGATTTGGCAATCCTGCACGCAGGCTGCATGAACTGGATTGCTCTTTACTTTCGATTAGCTTCTCGCGTCTGAATCCTAGACTGGCTAAGCTTTTGTCCGAGCGTGGGGTGGAAATTATGGCTTGGACTGTGAACAAAGCGAAAGAGATGCGTCGCTTAGCCGACATGCATTCTGATATAATGATCTGTACAAACCGCCCGGATATATGGGGCGACACCTTTCTGAAGGTATAAATAATCCAAATCGATGGGAAAGAGAGCTGACTGTTTATGTGCGCTGCTGTTAATAATCTATATTGTGTTGGACGCAACTACAAGCTACACGCGGAGGAATTGGGTAACAATGTGCCCGTGGAGCCGCTCATCTTCATGAAGCCCTCACATGCGGCTGTTTCCCTCGATAAAGCAGTAATTAAGCTGCCAAAGGATGCGGGTCAGATTCATTATGAAGGTGAACTTGTACTGCGTATTGCACGTGATTATACACCAGGCATGAGCGTGGAGGATCTGGTAGATGTTATGGCACTGGGACTGGATTTCACGCTGCGTGATGTGCATAATGATCTGCAGAAGAAAGGTTTGCCGTGGACGCCAGCTAAAGGCTTTAAAAATGCCGCACCACTCACCCCTTACATAGCGTTTCCAGATAAGGAAGAGCTGGAGGGAACTGATTTTACAGTGGTGAAAAATGGGGTGGAAGTACAACGCGGCAATGTTAAAAACATGATTTTTTCACTTCAAAAAATTGTTGATTTTATCGCGGAGCGCTACGGGTTAGGGAAAGACGATGTGATATTTACAGGTACTCCGGCAGGCGTGGGTCCTACTGTAGCTGGCGACGCTTTCGAGCTGTACTGGGGCGACAAGCTGATGGGGACTTGCCTGATCGGTTAATAGATCTGTTGGAGATGAATCTATGCAGTGGGTTATTGGCGCTTTAGGCGCTTTGATTGTTGCGGGAGCGGCATATTGGAAGCAGTCTTTAAGTCTCTCTGGCATGATTGCCGCGGTAGTGATGGGCACTATTTATTTTGGTGCCGGAAATGCTTTTTGGTTTGGGATATTGCTGATCTTCTTCATCACTTCAAGCCTGCTGTCCAAACTTCATCATGATAATAAAGCAGAATTAGAGCTGACGTATGCTAAGACGGGCCGCCGCGATGCCGGGCAGGTCTTTGCTAACGGTGGACTTGGCATGGTTCTGGTTCTTCTGAATGCGATCTTCCCGCATGAGCTGTGGGGGTTCCTATTTATTGGTGTAATGGCTACAGTAACCTCGGATACATGGGCTACGGAGATCGGAACACTGAGCAAGAAACCGCCTCGTTCTGTCCTTACGGGTAAAGTTCTTCCTGCCGGAGCTTCGGGTGGTGTATCCAGCTTGGGTACGCTGGCGGCGGCAGCAGGAGGCGCACTCATCGGTGCGTCAGCTTGGCTGCTGCGTATGATATCCGGCATGCCGGATCACTCTTTCGTGCTGCTTACCCTAGCAGGACTTGCCGGAGGATTAGTCGGCGCCTTTGCCGACTCTATCCTTGGTGCAACCGTGCAGCAGATGAACCGCTGTACCGTATGCGGCCGCGAAGTGGAAGGCTCACAGCATTGTGGGGCTCCAGCTGTACACGCAAGAGGCTGGAAGTGGATGAGCAATGACGCAGTCAATGCCATCAGCTCTATCCTAGGAGGTGCGGCAGCCTTACTGCTGAGCATGATCATTTAGCATTTGAATTTAAGCTTTGAATGGCACAGTTTAGGGAGGGACCGATGAGTAGCGCATCCAATCAAAAACATACTGCTATTCTGGATGCCGCATACGAGCTCTTCGGTTCAGGTGGATTTTACGAAACGAAGATGTCGGAAGTGGCGGAGCAAGCCGGGATAGCAAAGGGCACCGTTTATTTATACTTCAAGAGCAAGGAAGATTTATTCATGGCAGTGACGCGCCGCGATTGTGAGGGGTTTCTCCTGCAATTACAGGAAAGGCTGAAGGCTAGTGATACTTTGGCCGGTAAACTTTCGATCATTGCTAAACATCACTTGAATTATTATTATGAACGCAAGCGGCATACGAAGCTCTTTTTCCGTGCCCCTAACAATAATCCTGAATTAGTGGCGTATATGACTCAATTTATGGAGCAATACATGCAAGATGTGGTCAAGGTATTATTAGAAGGTGGAGCATCCGAGCCTGAGCTTATGGCACAGTCCTACATAGGGATGCTGGATCGTTTGAAGATGGATATTTTATTTGATCCGTCTTTTACGGAGGAGGACGCGTATAAACGCGCTGATTTCGCTGCTGGTCTTTTTATTAGAGGGGCCATGATCACCTGAATTTTGGATAGGATGATAGACCGGATAAATAGCATTGGTTAGATGCGGGCCGGTTTTATGAAAATATAAGGCAAGCGAGGAAATAGCATGAATATTATGACCGTGGAACATCTTTCCAAGAGTTATGGCGAGAAAGTACTCTTTAGCGACGCTTCATTTGGTATGGACGATCGGGATAAAATTGGCTTGATCGGTGTGAATGGAACGGGTAAATCAACCTTTTTACGGATTATTGCCGGTCTGGATACTCCGGATGGTGGACAAATTGCCATCGGGAATAATGTAAGAGTACAATATTTGGCGCAGAATCCTCCTTATGATCCTATGAATACAGTTTTGCAGCAAGTGTTCGCCGGGGATGATCCAGACCTTGCTACCATGCGTGAGTATATGGAGACTATGTCCCAGCTTGAACAGCAGCCTGGTAATGCTGAACTGGAAGGAAAACTAGTAAAGATTGGGCAGGCGATCGACGCTGCGGGAACATGGCATTTGGAGAGTGAAGCCAAAAGCGTGCTTACCAAGCTAGGCATCTTAAAGTTTGATGCGTTAATGGACACACTTTCTGGTGGACAACGTAAACGTGTGGCTCTGGCAGCTGCACTGATTACCCCCTCTGAACTGCTGATTCTTGATGAGCCTACGAACCATATTGATACGGATTCCGTGGCTTGGTTGGAGCAATATTTGCAGAAACGGCGCGGCGCTCTTTTGATGGTGACGCATGATCGTTACTTCCTGGAGCGTGTGGCTAGTGTCATGCTAGAGCTAGATGGTGGCCAGCTTTATCGTTATGAAGCTAACTATTCACGGTTTCTAGAGCTTAAAGCCGATCGAGAAGAACGAGAAGCCTCTGCCGAACAGAAGCGTAAGAATCTGTTGCGTACAGAGCTGGCTTGGATTCGTCGCGGTGCCAAAGCCCGTTCAACAAAACAGAAGGCAAGAATCGACCGCTTCGAGAAGCTGAAAGAGAGTACGGGAAGCAGCTCGAACGGTTCATTGGATATCTCTGTGGCTTCTACACGTTTAGGTCGCAAGATCATTGAAATTAATGACCTGTCGAAAGCGTTGGATGGTCGTCAGCTAATCAAAGATCTCAGCTATATCGCTGTACCCCAGGATAGAGTGGGCATCGTCGGCCCGAACGGCAGCGGCAAATCCACACTCTTAAATATGATTGCAGGTCAGCTGCAACCCGATAAAGGTGAAGTTCAGCTTGGCGCTACGGTTAAGCTTGGTTACTTTACACAAGAGCATCAGGATATGGATGACAGTATGCGTGCCATTGAATACGTGAAGGAAGAAGCAGAAGTGATACGGACAGCAGACGGCAGTGTGATTACGGCTGGTCAAATGCTGGAACGCTTCTTGTTCCCTCCTGCGATGCAGTGGACACCGATCTCCAAGCTGTCTGGTGGCGAAAAAAGACGCTTGTATCTGCTTCGTGTATTGATGGGAGCTCCTAACGTATTGCTTTTGGATGAACCTACGAACGATTTGGATATCGGCACATTGGCTGTTTTGGAAGATTATCTGGATGAATTTCCGGGTGTCGTCTTTACCGTATCCCATGACCGTTATTTCTTGGACCGTACGATAGATAAGCTGATTGCTTTTGAAAATGGCGATATCCGGATTCACGTTGGCGATTATACGGAATATGAAGAATGGCTGGCCAAAAATGTACCGTCACGCATTGGAGAACCGAACAAAGAAGGAAGCTCAAAGCAAAAAGAGGCCGCGGACACTGCCAGCAACCCTGCAGCTTCAACGGCTCCCAAAACAAAACTCAAATTCAGCTTCAAGGAACAGCGTGAATATGAGGGCATTGATGAGCAAATTGAGCTTGCAGAGCAACGTTTGACGGATATTAGTGTACAGATGGAGGCGGCTTTTGCTGACTCTGGAAGGCTGCAGGAGCTAGTAGAGGAGCAACGCCTAGCCGAAGCAGAGCTGGAGCGTCTTATGGAACGCTGGACCTATCTGAACGAGCTTGCGGAGAAAATCGCTGGTAAGGCTTAAACCCGTTGGATGGCTTTGAATGAAAATAGGGGAGGGCTCTGTGTGGAAGATAAACTTAAAGCTGCCGTAGCCCTACGCAACGCTGGTAAAGCGGAAGAAGCCAAAATGATGCTGTTTGAGCTATATGAGCAGAATGCTGGGGACGCTGAACTTCTATATCAATTGGCCTGGACGCATGATGTGCTGGGTTTGGAGCGGGCGGCAGTACCCTTTTATGAGAAAAGCTTGGCGTTAGGATTACCTTCTGAGCAGAGAGTTGGCGCTCTATTGGGACTGGGCAGCACCTACCGGACACTCGGAGAATACGAGAAGTCAAAAGGTCTTCTGATGCAGGCTGTTCAGGAGTACCCGGAGAATAAGGAATTTCCGGCGTTCCTAGCCATGACCTTGCACAATCTTGGAGAGCATAGTCAAGCGATGGAGCTGCTGCTTAAGCTGTTGGCAGAAACCTCTGCGGATGAAGGGATAAGAAGTTACAGTAAGGCCATTTCTTATTATTCAGATAAACTGGAGCAAGTCTGGGATTGAGGCTGGCTTTTAAATCACAGTGATTCTTACAAATCACTACCCGGACACAGCTGACCTTAAACGCAGCATTATAACCCATTTGGAATGTTAACGGACACCACAGTCGCTATTGACACTAAAAGCACCCGATACGTTCCTTTTTTGCGTGAATAACGTCGCTTGGGTCCGAAACAATGCTCCAGAGGCTAATAATTTGCGAATAACGCCATCTGGGTCCGTTAGCACCAGCCGAAAGTGATGACCACCGGAAATTCCGGCAGTGTCTGTTGAAGAACAAGTGAACCACCAATAAACAAAAAAAGAGTAGGATCCTCCACTAATTGGAGAATTCTACTCTTTTATTTTTCTACTCTTTTATTTCGTTCCGTCCACAGCAATCATTTGCACTACAGACCGAGAATCGCCGGGTACAATGATTTCCTTCGCATTCATCTGGGAAGAGCCATCTCCGTCCAAGAAGATGCCCTCCAGACCCTTAGCAGGAACTGTCTGGAGGATCGCTGAGCGGAACTCTGCCGCTGTTGAGAGCGTTGGGGTAACAATCAGCCAGAGCTTTCCTGTGTTGTCATACACCATGCCTGAGCGCAGGCGTTTCTCATCAGCGTAAGGAAGATGCTCTTCAGCTACTGCCGCTTCCCATAAGTCTTCGTGTCCCAGATTCATACTAATGCCACCTTGCGCAAAATAATGCTGGCGATCAGTAATCTTCAATTCTTCTCCAGAAGAGATAACCTGTACGGAGAAGCTACGGCTGGCACCATCCCAGACAAGGGTTCCACGTGCGTATTTAGCATTGAACCAGCCAGACCCATAACCCTTCTGGGCTCCGTTGACTGGAGTATCATTCATGATAGCCATGGATAAAAGCGCATCTTGATAGAAAAAACCACCGTTAATCCCATATGCATTAACTTGCCGTAAAGGGACACCCGCGGCCTTGAGCTTAATATCTTCAGGTGAAAGTGACATCATATAGAGCTGCACGTTATCTGTACTCACTGTTTCCAAAAAGCTATAGGCGTGAGGAAGACCTTTAAAGGGATCTTCCTTGTGATTTCTAAATACCAGAAACAACGATAGCGCTAACCCCACTATCAATAACACCAGAAGTGAGACGATAAGTCCCTGTCTGCGCCTCCAGAGCTACCCTCAGTTTGTCCCCACATAAGCAGCGAGAAGCTTAGCAGTGTTCACTACAGCTTGCTTATGCGTACGTTCCATGGAGTGGGAGGCATGTACACCTGGGCCAATCAATGCTGCACGGATATTGTTTCCGCCTCTGAGCGCTGCGGAAGCATCGGAGCCGTACATAGGATAAATATCAACGGCATAAGGAATTGCGAGTGCTTCTGCCAGTTCAATCAAACGACCTGTCATAACATAATCGTAAGGGCCGGAAGAGTCTTTAGCACAGATGGATACATCGGTTTCTTTACAGCTGAGATCATCACCCATGGCGCCCATATCGACGGCAATCATTTCATTGATTTCACCAGGAATCCAAGCTGTACCATGTCCCACTTCCTCGTAGTTAGAGATGAGGAAAGAAAGGTTGTGGAGAGGTTTCCAGCCTTCACGTTTAATACTTTCCAGCAATCCGAGAAGGGCAGCCACGCTTGCTTTGTCATCTAAATGACGGGATTTAATGTAACCGCTAGGCGTAATCACTGCACGTGCATCGAAAGAAATGAAATCTCCGACGGAAATGCCAAGCTTGAGTACGTCTTCTTTAGAAGATACCAGCTCATCAATTCGTACTTCCATGTTCTCCTCTGATCGTTTGAAGTCACGAGCGTCTGGATATACGTGAACAGATGGATGGCTGGTTAAGATGGTTCCTGTATAAGTTTTGCCGCTACGGGTATGGATCGTGCAGTATTCATTCTCAATGCTGTGCATGGCGAAGCCACCCACAGAGGTCAGACGCAGTGTACCATTAGCTTTAATCGAGCGGACCATGGCACCAAGTGTATCCACGTGAGCGCTGATGCCAATAGTACGAGAGGGATCTAAGCCAGGGACGTTAAGAATTACGCCGCCTTTTTCATTCCAGCTTAAAGGTACGTTCAGCGCAGCTGCTTCTTCAGCAACTAGTGTCATTACCTGTGCGGTGAAACCGCTTGGGCTGGGGGTGTCGAGTAATTTTTTTAGGATGGAAAGTATGTAGTCTTCATTAGGTTGAATGGTAATCATTAGTTAAGCCCTCCTGTTAAGCCATCATTGTCTGTGTTAAAAGAATCCAGTGAAGTGTCGGCATCACGAAGCTTGGTAAGCTCAGCAGTTAAGCTTTTAATTTGCTTTTGTAGTTTGTATTGACGAAAAATGCCGTAAGAGCCCACGATGATTCCGCCAATTAACGCGCAGCCAAGAATAACAAGTATAAGTGGTATATTAACCACATCAAAACCGAAATTGACTTGAACGGGATCAACGTTGATGACTGCGAATATGGCGGTTAGCAGCGCGAAGATTAGACCCGCAATTAGTGACCATTGAATTCTCATTGAATCTTCCTCCTCAGGGGGATATAACAATATAAAATCCCCTGCCCAGATAGGGCAAGGGATTAATGTAATACTAAGCTCTCTGCCTTATTTGGTCAACTGTTCCATTTGCTCGATAACACTTTCGAACACACTCATCGCTTCGCGAATCGGCTCAGGAGACGACATGTCAACGCCTGCTTTTGACAAAATATTGATGGAGTAATCACTGCCACCGCTCTTCAGGAAGCCGAGGTAACGATCTACCGCCGGTTTACCTTCTTCAAGGATTTGTTTGGCAAAGCTAGTCGCTGCCGAGAAGCCTGTTGCATATTTGTAAACATAGAAGCTGTTATAGAAATGCGGAATTCGTGCCCATTCCATCTCGATATTCTGATCTACAACCATTTCTTTGCCGTAGTATTTGACATTCAGGTCGTAGTAGATACTCGAAAGATCTTGTGGGGTAAGCGAATCGCCCTCTTCAACACGCTGATGAATGATCTTTTCGAATTCTGCGAACATTGTTTGCCGGAAAATCGTTGTCCGGAACTGATCGGCATAGTAAGTGAGCAGATACATTTTTTCCTTAGGATCTGTAGACTTTTTGAGTAGATAATCCATAAGCAAAGCTTCATTGGTAGTTGAAGCAACCTCTGCAAGGAAAATGGTATACTGTGCATCCCGATAGTTCAGAGCGTTGTCTGAAAAATAAGAGTGTAGAGCATGACCCATCTCATGTGCCAGAGTAAACATACTGTTCAGATTATCGTTATGGTTCAGCAGGACGTATGGGTGTGTGCCATAAGGGCCCCAGCTGTAAGCTCCAGAGCGTTTATTCTCGTTCTCATAGACATCAATCCAGCCATTGTCGTAGCCTTTTTGCAGCACATTCAGATAATCTTCACCCAGCGGTTTGAGGCCTTCTTTGGTAATTTTCTTCGCTTCTTCGTACGTGATATCCAGCTTATATTCATCTACTAGTGGTGCAAATAGGTCATACATATGTAACTCATCCACACCAAGCAGCTTTTGACGCAACTTCATGTAACGGTGCATTAAAGGAAGACTCTCATGAATCGTATCGATCAGGTTGGTGTATACCTCTTTTGGAATGTTATCACCGTAAAGAGACATTTCCATTACAGATGGATACTTGCGGACGTGTGAGAAAAAGACGTTTTTGTTCACATTGGCGCTAAGCGTTGCTGCGATGGTGTTTTTTTGCTTACGATAGGTGTCATAGACTGCTTTAAAAGCATTTCGGCGAACCTCGCGATCGGAGCTTTCCAAGAACTTGATATAGTTGCCGTGAGTCAGCTCGACCTCTTTGCCATCTTCATCTTTAATCTTAGGGAATTTCAGATCTGCGTTGTTCAGCATACTAAAAATATTCTGAGGCGCTTGTGCTAGGTTTCCAACTTGGGCAAGCAGAGCTTCCTCAGCCTTGGACAATACATGCGCTTTCTCACGTTTCATCTCTTTTAAAGTGAAGGTGTAAGCGGACAGTTCAGGATCAGCAATAAATTGATCCAGCTTCTCAATAGGCAGTGCCAAGATTTCTGGGGTTACAAAAGAAAAGGCTTCGCCTGCTTCGATCCCAAGCTTCTTCGCTTTGGAGGACAAAGCTTGATATTCAGGATTAGCAGTGTCTTCATCCTGACGCATATGAGCATAGACAAAGAGTCGCTCAGTGGAGACGGACAGCTTGTCATCCAGCTCAAAACATTGTTTCACAGCTTCTGCGGAATCAAGTTTACCTTGGAAATCAGCAGCTTTTTTGATCAGTGATTTAGCTTCAGCATATTCTGCATCCCAATCCTTCTGAGAGGCAAATATATCTTCAAGCTTCCAACGATTCTCAGCAGGTACTTCACTTCTCTTCAATAATTGTTCCATAGAAACCCTCCTAGAATGATGAGATGTAGTAGGCATAATCTCCCTCGGCAATACTGTGGATGATATTTCACCCGGTAGCAAGCTGAGCACAAGTAGAAGAGGGATGGACTTGAGTGTAATAGGCATGACGTCCTCCTCTTTGAAAAGTAGAGTCAGCTTATTATGTCCTGCTAAGTCCTGATTATTAATATTTAGTCTTCTTTATATGGTAGTTATGCCAACAAGCTATAAATAACAAAGATGAAAGCAAACAGAATCATTACGACCGCAGCCATGGCCATGCCCCGCTTTAGTTTCGGCGGGACACGATCCTTGGTCATAATTAATACTGCGCCTAGACAGAGGACTAGGACAACATAAATCGTGAGATTTTCGTTATTCATTTCCTGTTATACCTGTTTGAAAGCTGCAATGATGTTTTTGTACTCTTCTTCATTGTCTTTATAAGATTCTTTGTTGAAGCGGTTATTCACCCATTGCATCATCGCTGGACGACTCAGGAAGGTATGTGTTTCTTCTCCCCATTGATCGGAAATTTCGCGGAGTACAATGTAGCGGCCCTGAACTTCTACCGTCATCATATTCCATTTGTCTGTTTTGTATATTTCATGTTTTTTGATCATTATCATTACCACCCTGGCGATTTTTGGCTTTTGGCTCAATGATAACGCACTGGAGAAGGGAAAAGCAAATTAAATCATATATTAAGGGTTGGGTTTGATTGATTTGAACAGAAGATTGCAGTATACTATAGTTATACGCCATATATGGCGGTTATTTTTAGGAGGTTGTTCAATTGAAAGGTACAGTAAAATGGTTTAACGCAGAAAAAGGTTATGGTTTTCTTCAAGTAGAAGGCGGCGAAGATGTATTCGTACACTTCTCAGCAATTCAAGGTGAAGGATTCAAGACTTTGGACGAAGGTCAAGAAGTAGAATTCGACATCACTGATGGTAGTCGCGGACCGCAAGCTGAAAACGTAGTAAAATTATAAGAAACAGCAGGACAGTTAAGCTGTCTGCTACAAATATATAATTTACTTGGCAAGCCCTTGCAAGAGTGGTTACCAACTTACAGAACACAGTTCTTTCGGGAACTGTGTTTTTTTACGCCCACTATAGATGTTCTCCTAAATGAAAAAGGTCGTTGCACTCCCGTGAAGGGGAGTACAACGACCTTTTTGTATTATGGAATAATACCAACCTAATTATAGGGAGGCTTTTTTGTTCTTTTTTCTGAAATAATTGATCGGCTCCAGGTTGGATTTCAATAAATGCTGTCCCAGAAACCCTGCAAAAGCAAGCAAGCTGAAACCCGTAGCCACTATATAAAAAATATAACGCCCCGCCTCTTGATAAATAATGCCGCCAAAGGTACCGCTAAGCAGCCCAGAGGCACTTGACCAAACGACGGTGAAAATGGCAAGACCTGTTGCCCGAAGGCGATCCGGGATAATCCGGGTGATATAACGGACAGATGTTACATAAAAAACACCAAATGATATACTGTGCATGGCTTGAATGGCAATCATTGAGCCTGGATGATCCGCCAGGGACATCAAAAGAAAACGCAGAGCATACATCAGACTCCCCAAGGCCAGCAAGGGCAATTCTTTGAATTTGTCGCCGTATCTGCTGAGGATAAATAATACAGGGATCTCACTAAGAGCTGACGCGAGCAATGCCCAGCCAATGATTTCCTCACCTGCGCCTAGTTGTTTTAGACTGATCGTCAGAAAGGCTTCGTTCATTCTATGGCCTAACGCGAGTACAAACACACAGCCGAAGAACCACAGCACCTCTTTTTGCAACAATATATCTTTAAGTCCATTTTTGCTATTATCAGCTTCAGCTGTGTCCTTATCTTGATTCGTTGTTTCTATAACAGCAGGTCTCTTAACATCCTTAAGACCTAGGGTAATTAAAAGTGCAGCAATAATGATGATGATACATAGGGTCAAGCTCCAAGTAGAGCCCAATGCTCTTAATGCATAGCCAACGGTTAGAGCAAAGAAAGAGTAGCCTAAGGAGCCAAAAACGCGAATGGTAATGAAGTTCCGTCCGTGCCTTTCGGCAACTTTGATAGCCATTGTATCGGCAAGCGGAAAAACTGGGTAATAGAAGAAGTAGAAGAAGGACAAAATAAGCATGACAGATGAAAATTCGGCCGCTCTGGCTAATAGAAGACCAGTTACTAATTGACCCGCAAGTAGTATGAACATGATCTTTCGAACGGTGCCTAACTTATCGCTTATCATACTCCAGAATAGATTGGATAGGATGGAGATAAGGGGGCCGAGGGAATACAAGTAGCCTATCTGAGAACTGCTAAACCCTAAATGTGTGTAGAATAAAGGAAAGTAGGATACTACAAGGACGCTGGTACCATATATGGTAAAGAGAAAGGAACGCAGCCAGTTTTGATCACTGTAAAGGCTGCCGGTCCGTTTTGAAAACATGGATTGCACTCCTCCGAAATTGAAATATGCCTAGTATAGCATAAAGCAATGGGGAGATGTTTTTAAAAACTGCTGTATTTCTGAATCTTTCATGATTTTACGAAAGTGATTTTGTTGTTTGTACAAATACGCCTGATCATATTATAATAAGTGGTGATTTGGATAAGGAGACAACAATGTGGAGGCACTGTCATTGAGTGAATTAGAGCAAGGCCGTTACCTTAGCCCGCGTGGTCCACTGGGACTTATGAACAGGGTCTATAAGTACGTGCTGCCGGAAGTGAGAGAATGTCTCCATTTCTGGCGCCAAGATGCGAACGGGATTCCCGATCCCGAGCTCCGGAAGCAAGCACTTGCCAGCATTGAAACTAAAGAGTTTCATTGCATAGGCGGTGGTATTTATGCCGCCGGCAATTTATCGATGAAACATATACTGATTCCGCTAATTGTTGCTTATCAAACTATCAGTGATTATCTGGACAACTTATGTGATCGCAGTACTTCGCTTGATCCTGCAGATTTCAGGCTGCTGCATCAATCTATGCTGGATGCTATTGATCCAAATGCTGAGCCAGGTAATTATTATGCGCTTCGAAGCGAACAGAATGACGGCGGATATTTGTACAGGCTGGTTCGTAAATGCCAAGAAATGATTTCTTTGTTGCCAGGTTATTCCGCTGCTGCAGCGGAGATTCGAGAACTGGCTGTGCTCTATACAGATTTACAAGTGTATAAGCACATCCGCCCGGAACTCAGGGAAACAGCCCTGAAGGAGTGGTGGGAGGAACAGGGCAGTCGAGCGCCGCATCTGCAATGGAATGAGTTTTCGGCTGCAACGGGATCAACGCTAGGTGTATTTATGTTATTTCTATCCGCATGTGATCCGAAGCTGAACCAAGCTTCTGCGGCTTCGATTCGAGCCGCGTATTTTCCGCATGTATGTGGTCTGCACATTATGCTGGATTATCTGATTGATCAGGAAGAGGACCGAGCAGGCGGTGATCTTAATTTCTGCAATTATTATGATGACACGGATACCATGCTGAGTCGGATCGCTGCAATGGTTGAGTGGGCCCGTAAGGATGTTCGTAATCTTCCAGAGTCTTCGATGCATCGTATGGTGATTGAGGGATTGCTGGCACTTTATTTATCTGATCCGAAAGTTAGCGAACAGCGGGAAGTTCGCTCTGTATCTAAAAGCCTGATGAAAGGCAGTCCGCTTACAAGACTGTTCTTCTTCGCTAACAGCCGTTGGATACGCAAACGCTTTTTGTAACCATGTCGCGAAGTTATTTTTATAAGAAGTATCAGACTTCGCACAATTTTAAGGAGGAACAACAGAATGTCTAAAATTCAAAAAATCGCAGTATTGACTAGTGGTGGAGATTCACAGGGAATGAACGCCGCTGTTCGTGCGGTTGTAAGAAGCGCACTTTATTTCGGTATTGAGGTATTTGGGGTGCAACGTGGTTATCAAGGTCTGCTGAATCGCGATATTTTCCCAATGGATCTTCGCAGTGTAGGGGATATTATTCAACGTGGCGGTACTGTTCTGCAGTCTGCAAGATGTCTGGAGTTCACGAAACCGGAAGGACAACAAAAAGGCGCGGATATCCTTAATGAACTGGGTATCGATGGTCTAGTAGTTATCGGTGGAGATGGTTCTTATAAAGGAGCTAACAAATTAAGTAAACTCGGTATCAAGACTATGGCTTTGCCAGGTACGATTGATAACGATATCTCCTTCACAGACTACACTATCGGTTTTGATACAGCGGTTGGCGTTGTTGTAGACGCTATTAACAAGTTGCGTGACACTATGTCCTCCCATGAACGTTCTTCCATTGTAGAGGTTATGGGACGCCACTGTGGCGATATCGCGCTGCATGCTGGACTGGCTTCCGGAGCAGAAACAATTCTTGTGCCGGAAATGCCGTATGATTTGAATGAAGTTGCTGACCGGATGCGCGATAACTTTATCAGAGGTAAACGTCACAGTATCGTAATTGTTGCCGAAGGCGTTGGCAAAGGTGAAGATGTGGCTCAAGCTCTGAAAGACCGTCATGCTTCTCTGGACGCACGTGTTACTGTACTCGGACATATCCAACGTGGTGGAACACCAACTCCTGGAGACCGGAATCTGGCTAGCCGTCTTGGCGATTTTGCCGTACGTAAGCTAATCGAAGGTGAATCCGACAAGGCTTGTGGTATCATCAAAGGTGAATTAACCCTTACGGATATTGATCTCGTTGTGAATACGAAAAAAGGCTTTGACCTGGAGCTGTACGAGCTGGCTTCCCGTCTTTCCCAATAATTAGCGACCCTATATATAAAAAGGAACAGCTGCGAAATTCGCACTGTTCCTTTTTTGTGTAATATGGATCGTTAACTCTGTGGTTGTTCCTGTGTGTATTGTGCGGCATAACGCCGTTGAACTTTGATAAGCCGAGACAATAGCAGGGTCGCACCGATGGCAAGACCGGTGATAAGACCAATCCAGTAGCCGAATGCTCCTAGATCTGTATAAGTTGCAAGTATATAACCTGTAGGTAAGCCAATTACCCAATAGGCAATAAAACAAATGATAAAGGCTGGGTTAACATCCTTATATCCGCGAAGCGCCCCTTGAGTAGGTGTAGCAATTGCATCTGAGATTTGAAAAAAGATTGCATAGATCAGGAAATGCTGAATCAACGAGATGACATCGGGTTCATCTGAATATAGACCAGCTACATGATTTCCGGCAAACAAGAGCAATAAAGCTGTGGCCAGCGAAAGGATTGCCGCCAGCCCGATACCCATTATGGCATATTGGCGTGCATCCTTTTGTCTGCCAGACCCGGTCTCGAAGCCGACGAGGATGGTAAGGCTGATGCAAATACTGAGCGGAATCATATAGAGTGTTGTTGCAAAATTGATTGCTGCCTGATGCGCGGCAATTGTTACGGTATCAAATCGGCTCATTAACAAGGTTACAGCGGAAAAGACAGCCGTTTCGAAAAAAATCGAGAAACCGATGGGTACTCCGATTTTAAGCAAATCTTTAATGCTGTTTAACGATATGAAGTAGAAATTACGGAATAATCTGAGATTTACAAAGGCCTGAGAACGATATATGAACAGTAGAGCAACGGCAAATATAACCCAATAGGTAATGGCTGAAGCTACCCCTGCACCAACACCCCCGAGACGAGGGAATCCGAAGTTCCCGAAGATGAGCAAATAGTTCAAACCTACATTTACAGGCAAAGCTATTAGTGTAATACACATGGATACGCGTGTTTGCCCTAAAGCGTCTATACAGCTACGAAGTACCGTATATCCAAACAGGGGGATAATTCCGAACGAAATAGCACTGAGGAAGCGGAAAGCAACATCTCTTACACCAGGCTCCAAGTTCATAAAATTAAGAATAGGTGACAAGGCAAAGCTGCCAATCAGCAAGACGATGATCGAAACAATTAGTGACAGCCAAATACCTTGTGTGACTTGAAAGGCGACATCCTTATCTTTTTTGCTCCCGATGAGCTGTGAAACAATAGGTGTGATCCCCATAAGAATACCGCTGAGACCGGTTTGGATTGGAATCCAAAGACTAGTTCCTATCGCAACTCCTGCCAGATCGACGGTCCCGAATTTACCGGACATATTAGTATCAAAGAAGGTGATCGCGGATAAAGCAATTTGTGTAACAAGGATTGGGAATAAAATATGAAAAAATTGTCCTGCCTTTTGTTTTAAAGAGGTGGTCTGTATCATAATTCTGTGCCTCATTCTTTATGATTTTTCATGGAATAGGTTAAATAGTTCAATAAGTTTCCGTTAAAAGACCCGGCAAACGCCGGGTCTTTAGCATACGTATATCAGATCAGCTATAAATAATAAGGGCTGTATTCATTGTTTTTCGTAATCAACATCGGCTGTATAGCGATTGTTGGCGTTCCAGAGAAGGAACTCATCCACATTCTCATCTTTCAAAGCGCGGATTTGATCTTCCACCTGTTTTTTACCATATTTCACATAATGACCACTTCCGAGCCAGCTTGCTGTAAAGTCTTGAATCCAAGGCCGAATAACGGGTTTGTAGCTGCCCAGTGGATCAAGCTTCTTATGTGTATCAACCATGGAGCCTTTGATTGTAGCGTAAGGATCTAAGTCGGGCTCTTTCACGCCAAACCATCCCGTTGAATAGTGACTTGGATAAACCATTGGACTAATAACATCCACATTCTTGGATATTTTAACAAAGTCTTGGCCGATACCCTCAGCAGGGGCAGATGCGGCATATCCAAAAATATCTACGGACACACGGACACCAAGTGGAGCTAGCTCTGCTTTGGCATATTTAACAAAATTAGATACAATTTCTACGCGTGAATCACTGGTTTTAGTGTATTTAAGGGTTTCAGCGCGTTTTTCGAATCCTTCCGGAAAACGAACATAGTCGAACTGAATTTCTTTGAAGCCGAGCTTGACAGCCTCCTTGGCGATATCCACATTGTATTTCCAAACATCTTCATTATAAGGATTAACAAAGCTGTCGCCGCCTTTATTCTTCCATACAGTGCCATCAGAATTAACAAAAGACATCTGCGGGTTCTTCTTGGCAAGAATGGAATCTTTAAAAACAACAATCCGGGCGATAGGATAAACATCATGTTTCTTCAAACGTTCCATTAACTTGCTGATATCTCCAATAAAAGGCTGAGGGTTACCGAGCTTCTGAAGGTCGGCATTATCGGTCTTATATGTGATATAACCCGCATCGTCCTTAATGTCTATAACCATTGAGTTAAGTTCGGTTTGGTCAAGCAATGTAAGCAGCTTTTCCATTCGTTCCCCACCAGCACTGTAGGCGGTAACATAAATGCCTTTTACTTTGGGTGCGTCTGGCTGTGGATCGGTGTGTAACATACTTTCTGAGTTTGTTGCTTCAGGTGAAGCGCTTGGAGCTGGAGTTGCTACATTCGAATTGTTGTTTTGTTGTGCAATGATGGGGGGATTCATGGCGGACTTCAAAGCGATCGCCACTTCAGCGTCATGTTGGTTCTGTTGTACGCCTACGCTTCCCAAGGCCATCATCAGTAGAGCCCAGGTGATGTTCATTCGTTTTTCTCTCCCTTTATGTACTTTCCCCTAAATTATATAGGAACGGTTGCTCCCAAAAAGAACAGTGTTGTAACAATATTAGCTCAGATTGGGAATAAAAAACCGCCTTTGTTGTTTATAAACGAGATGTATGGATTCGAAACGGTATGAAAAAAGTAAATGCCGCCTTAAATCGGCAACAGGGCCGAACCCAAGGCGGCAACTATCAAGACTTCTCTTGCGGCTTGCTCATTGAAGATACGCAGAATTCTGATGTTCACAGATGCTGTAATGGATAATATCCATGGCATCTGCAGGTTCCAGAATACTTAGCCCGTCTCGCAGAACGATTACTGAATTTAATTCGTCCTGTTTGAGAAACGGCATCATATCAGGATACCACCTCATGACGATTGCTGACAGTTTTACCGTTTCCATTTCCACAAAAATCACCCTTTCCTTTTTCGATAGTTCTGAATAGATTCAGTGTTCATCGGAAAACGAAGTGCTTTGGAAAAAAGAGGGGTAAATCTCAATCTTTATGAAATTGTTAGGGTTCTGCGTGTGTATAATATATCATAATTCTGAGTTTGGTGCATTTTCCAATACTAGGAATTTTTATTTCCTCATTTTGTCTTTCCGAAAGGAACCCATAACACCCACTGTTTCAACAATATTTACAAAAGCTTGCGGATCTGTCGTGCGGATGATACGTTGCAGCTCTGCAAGTTCGTAGCGGGTTGTTACCGTCATTAGCATGTCCTTTTCAACGTGAGAATAAGCGCCTTCTGTTTTAATCTTTGTGACACCTCGTTGAAGGCCTATTAGATGTTGCAGTAATTCATCTGTACGGTTTGTTACAATATATACGGTTACCTTTAAGTGGCTGATATGAATCATATCCAACACTTTACCTGTTACATATATAGATACCATTGATGAAAGTGCTAAATTCCAGTTCTGGTCAAGATAAGCGGCCGCCAGGATAACTAGTCCATTTAAACTTACCACTACATTGCCGACCGGGAAATCACGGTATTTAGTGATAATTGAACCCAAGATGTCAAAACCTCCGGAAGAACCTCCTGCACGGAAGGAGATACCGCAGCCAATCCCAACGAGAACTCCGCCAAATACAGAGGACAGCAGCATATCTGTAGCCACCAGATGCTCAGGAATCACCGTTAAGAACCAGGTTGTAAACACAACGGATAACATGCTCATAATAATAAATCTCCGGCCTAACTGGAACCAGCCTGCAGCCAGCAGAGGAATATTAAAGAGCAAGTATAGGAGGCTTATGTTTAATGGAGTGAAATAACCCACTAACATGGAAAGCCCAGATACGCCACCACTTAGTAAACGGTGTGGAATTAAAAATAGATTAAATCCACTGGCGATCAGTGCTGCCCCTAAAAAAACAACCAAACAATTCAAAATCTGTCTTAACAAGTAAATCCACCCTTATATATATATTTAAAAAAATAAAACATGAAAGCAATGAAAAGAAAGGAACCCACTGGTATTCTCACATGTGTTTGTGATATAATGTATAGGATATTCTTGAGTAGAACGTTACAATGGTATTTTTGCATTGCATCGGATGTAAAGCTACAGTTGCTCAGGTACAACAAGGTACCTGATGATTAGGGAGGCTTTTCGTCCCAAAAGCGCTATATCATGCAGAAAATAGAGCATGATTGGACAGCCTATAAATGTGTTTACCGCTACTTAAGAATACAGACAAGCATGTGGAATGTCCACTGTATAGAAGGAGCATGAATAATTTGAAAACATTCGCAGAATTTGGCTTGGAGCCAAAAGTGCTACAAGCAATCACAGAGTTAGGATTTGAGGAGGCAACACCGATACAGGAACAGTCGATCCCATTAGCATTGACTGGGTCGGATCTGATCGGTCAAGCTCAGACTGGTACAGGTAAGACTGCTGCTTTTGGTATCCCCCTCATTTCGAAGATTAACCGTGAAGACGAAAAAATCTTGGCCCTTATTATGGCACCAACTCGTGAGTTGGCCATCCAAGTGTCAGAAGAAATTGGCAAACTAAGCCGTTTCAAAGGTCTTCGCTCGTTGGCGATTTATGGCGGACAGGATATTGGACGTCAAATCCGTGGATTGAAAAAGAAACCACAAATCATTATTGGTACACCTGGTCGTTTGCTCGATCACATCAACCGTAAAACGATCCGTTTGGATGATGTTCAAACCGTTGTATTGGATGAAGCAGATGAAATGCTGGATATGGGCTTTATGGAAGATATTCAGACTATCTTGAAGCTCGTTCCTGTAGAACGTCAAACCATGTTGTTCTCTGCTACAATGCCACCAAACATTCAACGCCTAGCTCAACAATTTCTTAACAACCCGCAACATGTCTCCGTTATTCCGAAACAAATCAGTGCCCCACTGATTGATCAAGCTTATGTGGAAGTGCCTGAGCGTCAAAAGTTTGAAGCTCTTAGTCGTTTGATTGATATGGAATCACCTGAATTAGCTATCGTATTCGGACGTACTAAGCGCCGGGTTGATGAGCTTGCTGAAGCTTTGCAAAAACGCGGATATTCTGCTGATGGATTGCATGGTGACTTGTCACAGAACCAACGTGATGCTGTAATGCGTAAATTCCGTGATGGCAGCATTGACGTGCTGGTAGCTACTGACGTAGCGGCACGTGGTCTGGACGTATCCGGCGTAACTCACGTAATTAACTTTGACTTGCCACAAGATCCTGAAAGCTATGTACACCGTATTGGTCGTACAGGACGCGCAGGTAAAGAAGGTACGGCTTGGTCATTCGTTACTCCACGCGAAATCGATCACCTGCATTTGATCGAACGTGTTACTCGTCACCGGATTACTCGTAAACCTTTGCCAACAATGGCTGAAGCTATTGAAGGTAAACAACGCGTTACTGCTGAGCGTTTGCTTGAAGTGGTAGAAAGCGGAGAATTGAACGAGTACAAAGGAATTTCTATTCAATTGCTTGAGCAATATGATTCCGTACAATTGTTGTCCGCAGCTATGAAGCTTCTCACTGGCGACAAGAAGGATTCCGCAATTGAATTGACTCCTGAAGATCCAATTCGTGCTAAACGTCGTGGTGGCAAAAACGATATCCGCAGTGGCCGTAAACCTAATGGTGGTTATGGCGGAAACCGTGGTACTTCCGGTGGCAGCGGTAGCGGTGGCGGATACCGTGGTAACCGTGATAATAACGGTGGCGGTAGTCGTGGTGGCTATAGCAGCGGTGGCAGCAACTACGGTAGCGGCAGTGGCGGCTATGGCGGTGGCTATAAAGGCAACCGTGATGGCGCACCAGCTCGTGACGGTGGTGCAAACCGCAGCGCAGAGCGTAAACCATACACTCGTCCAAGCAGCACGAGCACTCGTCCTGCAAAACGTGAAGATTTCGATAATTAATACTTCGTCAAGATACCAAAGAAGACGAGATGCCGCATTGCGGTTCTCGTCTTCTTTTTGCTGAAATATAAGGATGTTTGGTGAATTGTTGTGTCCTTAGTAGGGCGCGAATTTGTTTTGTGAGATATTAGTATCCGAATGTACGAGTGATGATAACGAGCAAGATAAACAATACGAGGATCGTGCCTGTAGAAGTCCAACCGCCGAAGCCAACAGGTGTAGACATGAGATAACCTCCTTTAGAATGTGGGGATTTTGGTATTTCTTATGGTTACAATCCTAATATATGGACTATAAAGGCTTTACGTATAGACGATAGTCTATAATTCAGAAAGTTGGGCTATGGAAATGAGGAGGTCAAATGAGGTATAGTTAAGATATGTAGTATGTAAGAGACAGAGGAGGAAGGGAATTGGAGTTTAAAGGAGCAATGGGCGGCTTATACCGCGTCACAGAATGGATTTCACGTATCGCAGGAAGTAATATCTTATGGGCACTATGTTCCGCCCCGTTTTTGTTTTTTGGTGTTTTAAAGATGATTATGTTAGGGACAGGCGCAGGTGGAGCGAACGAGCAAATTACATTGAACTGGGCAATGGGGATTCTAGCGCCCTTTACGGTGTTTCCAGCTTCAGCCGCTTTATTTACTGTAGTACGTAAGTGGGTAATGGGGAATACGGATGTAGGAACTTTTCGTACATTTTTTCAGGGGTATAAAGAGAACTATGTAAAAAGTATGCTCGGAGGAGTTATCTATACATTGATGTTCGTTGTTATGTACGTTGATGTAACAGTTTACATGACACAAATGCCTAACTTCAGAATTGTTGGTATTTTGATGTTGGTGCTGATGATACTTTTGTCGGTATCCATGTTTAACTTCTTTTCCATTGTGGTTCATTACCAAATGGGCTTCAAGCAAGTGATGACCAATTCTATATTGCTGACTATAGCACGCCCAATTCGTGTGTTCTCTACATTGATTGCAGCCGCGGTTCTTGTTTATATCGGTCTTAGATATCCGGCTCTGTATTTCATTTGTATTCCAACTTTGATTGCAATGGCGGCCTTCTTTAACTTCTACGCTACTTATAATAAGCTACAGCTGCAAGTAGAAAAGAAGAAACTAAAAGAGCAGGAAGAAGCAGAAGCAGCAGCATTGAACAATCGGGAGGATGAATATGACGACGATGACGATGATGATGACTACGAGGATGAAATTGATGAAAAGGACACCAAACGCATTTAACAAAATGCTGGATTAAGCGTTGGATATTTCCAGGTAATTAATTCCTGTGTAAAAATAAAGCGCATACAGGTTTACTTTTTCGTTAAAACGCAATATAATAATAACAAATCCTGCGATGTACGTTACGGTTACTCGTTGTTTTGAACCAATGATAATGTCTTGGGAGATCTACACGAAGCGCAGCTGAACCGCCCTGTCTATATGACTTGGGGAATTCAAAAACGTTTTCTGCGATCACCCACCTGCTCTAGCAGGTTCAGAAGACACTGTAGCCGGACGGCATAAGCGGGTTTTCTCTTGTTTAAGCCAAGGCGCCCTGTTTCCCGTGAATAATGGGAGCGGGCGCTTTTTTGTATGTCTGGAATAAAGGGAAAGTGAGTTATACCCTTTTGTTCCTGAGACAAGAGTGTTACACTTATAATAATGAACTTGGGATTTGTAGAGGGGGAAGAATTTTGTCGTTAAAAAGAACCTTGGTTGGCTTATTCCGCAGTCATGATGGAACAAGCGACCGCGCCAAAGATCCGACATTAAAAACGCGTTATTACAATCTAACTAAAGACAAAGCATGGGAAGAAGTTTCATCAACTTTAAAGAAAGTTCCTGGATTTAAGGTGCTTCACGAAGTGGAGTCTGTAGGTGAGATTACTCTTGAGAAAAGAACGGCATTTGGCCGTACGCTGGACATTACGGTATCGGTGCTAAATACGACGCCTGTTCGTTGTGGTGTAGACATGTATTCTGCATCTAGAGGTTCACTTGGTGATCTCGGGGCGAATTACCGTGTGATTCAACGCTTGTATGCATCTTTGGACAAAAAATTAGGAAAATACAAAGCAGACTGATTTTTAGAGGCCCGTCAAACCCTTCTTGCTTAGGGATAGTATGAATGCGTTTACGTAAACGGTGAGCTGCTCAGTGTGTTATCGATAAATCTTTCTATTACAAAAAAAAGCGGGAGAAGGATGGACCTTCTGCCGCTTTTTTAACAGAGATAATTAAGTATTGTTGGAATAACCGCTACTGATTAAAGAATTAGAGCAGCTTCTTCACAGCAGCAATAGCATCTTCATAGTTAGGGTGCTCGGTCATTTCACTCAAATATTCAACATATACGATCTTGTCGTTCTTATCCAGAACAAAGATGGAGCGCATATCTAAGCGGAATTCTTTAATCAGCACACCATAGGCTTGTCCAAATGAGGTTGCTTTGTGGTCGGATAGAGTAATTACTCGATCGATACCGGCAGCACCGCACCAGCGAGCTTGGGCAAACGGCAGGTCCGTGCTTACCGTGAGAATTACCACATCGTCACCAAGCTCTGCGGCTTCACTGTTGAACCGGCGGGTCTGTGCGTCACATACCCCGGTATCAAGAGAAGGGACAACACTGATTAGCTTGATTTTACCGGCATAATCACTTAGAGACACGTCTTCTAGAAGATTCTTGCTCAGAACAAAATCGGGTGCAGGATCACCAGCTGTTAGCTTATGTCCTACGAGAGTGATGGGGTTGCCTTTAAAAGTAGCTACGCCTGTTTTTTCTTGCGTCATATCCTTGTTTTCCTCCTCGAATTATAATATTGGATTCTTACTGCCACAATAAATTATAATCTTAATAGCAGGAAGATGTCCAACCGGACAAGATATATATGTAAAGGGATGGGTGTTATGATATTTATTCGGTACGAAAATTGGAAAAGTTATGTCCGGTATTATCCGGTAACCTGTCTGCTCATATTGGCCAATGTGATCATGTTTATCCTGACGGTAATTAAGGGAGGATCAACTAATATTCAAACGCTTATTGATTTTGGTGCTATAGTTGATGTGAGTCCGTACAAAGAGGAACTGTGGCGCTATCTGGCCGCTATTTTTTTACATAATGGGTTTTCCCATCTGTTCTTTAATTGCTTCGCTCTCCTGGTGTTTGCACCGCCTCTGGAGCGATTGCTGGGCTGGTGGCGTTATGCGCTGCTCTATGTGGCGGGTGGTTTTCTGGCAAATCTGCTTACAATTGCGATTAGTGCCCGCTCAGTTGTAGAGGTTGGTACGGTTTCGGTTGGCGCTTCTGGAGCAATCTACGCCATTTATGGTGCATTTTTATACATTGCCGTTATTCAACGGGCGATGATGGATGAGGGCTCGCGTAAGACTTTATACGGATTGCTAATGATCGGGATCATTATGTCGTTTGCTACACCGAATGTGAATTGGGTTGCACATCTCGGAGGTTTGGTTTCTGGCTTTTTCGTATATGGGCTAATTATTCGTATATTCAAAAAAAGCCTAAGACAGGGGCGATGATGGAGTGGAGCTAAGACAGCTGCAATATTTTTTAAAGGTAGCTCAAAAAGAACACGTAACAAGAGCGGCAGAAGAGCTTCATGTAGCGCAGTCTGCGGTAAGTCGTCAGATTCATCAGCTGGAGCAAGAGCTTGGGGTTGATCTATTCATGCAAAAAGGGCGCAATCTGCAGCTTACCCCTGTTGGGCAGCTCTTTTGCAAGAAGGTTGAGAGTATCCTTAAGGAGTTGGAGCATTCAGTAAATGAGGTGCATGAATTTCTGGATCCCGAGCGTGGTGAGATTCGGATTGGATTCCCGCATAGCCTTGGCACACATCTAATCCCGACTATCGTTGCAGATTTTCGTAAGTATTATCCTCATGTCAAATTTCGTTTTAAACAAGGATCTTACCCTTCTTTGATAAAAGACGTATTGTCTGGCGAAGTGGATTTAACTTTCATTTCACCTTTTCCGGAGAATGATGAGCATGTTTCGGGGGATATTGTAATGACTGAAGAGTTGTTTGCGATTCTTCCTCAGAATCACCGGCTGGCAGGAGAATCTGAAATCCGGTTGGAACAGCTGCAAAAAGAGAAGTTTGTTCTATTCAGCCAAGGCTATTCGTTGAGACCTATCGTTTGGCAAGCTTGCTTGCAGGCGGGATTCCAACCGCAGATTGCTTTTGAAGGCGGAGAGACCGATACCATTCGTGGTTTGGTGGCCGCAGGGATGGGTGTAAGCCTGCTTCCGGAGATGGCGTTCTATCAGACGAATCCTCTCCAACCAGCCCAGGTGAAGGTTGTGGAGCCTGCGGTGACGAGAACGGTTGGCTTGATCTACCGTACAGATAGTAAATTACCGCTGGTGGCACGTTCCTTTCGGACTTTTTTAATCTCCTACTTTAAAGCTAGGCAAAATAATACCCCGGTCGGCTCTTAGCCTTCCGGGGTTTTTGTTGTTTAGAGGTATGCGATATTAGTCGCGGTTGCCTAAAAAGACTGTGATCAAGCGAAGCAATTCAAGCAAGGATACTAGAGCGGCAGCAACATAAGTTAATGCAGCGGCGTTGAGAACCTTTGCTACTCCGCGTTCTTCTTCGTTGCGGATGAAACCTTGTTCTACCATGACCTGACGAGCCCGGTTACTGGCGTTGAATTCTACAGGCAGCGTTACGAGCTGGAATGCAACAGCTGCTGAGAAGAAAATGATACCCAAGCCTATAAGATTAAAGTAACCGAAGATGAAACCTGCCATCAGCATGAAAGGCGCGATGCCTGATGCGAAATTAACTACCGGGAACATCCGGTGACGAAGTGTCAACATAGGATAACTTACTTTATGCTGAATCGCGTGGCCTACTTCGTGACAAGCGACAGAAATTGCAGAGATGGAACTTTCATAATACACAGGCTCTGATAAGCGTACAACTCTGTGGATGGGGTCATAATGGTCTGAGAGTGTGCCTCTTACAGGTTCAATCGGAACATCGTGTAAGCCATTAGCATCGAGCATACGTCTCGCGGCTTCATATCCAGTCAGGCCGTTCGAATTAGCTACCTTTGACCACTTGCTGAAGGTTCCTTTGACTCTAAACTGTGCCCACAATGAGAAAAGAAAAGCAATAATTACTAATAGGTACATAAACATAGATGCATTCCTCCACTGTATTGTAAATATGGTATTTACATTGGCGGTCCTTGCGTAAGCAATAGCCGGATCGCTTCCATGCAGGCTAATCCCTGAGGGAGCAGATTTGAAAGTACGCGACTGGCCTGTCCTGGCTTCAAACCACTAATAAGAGGTTCAAGGGCTTTTACTTCCCGTTCTAGCCGCTGCATTTGCTGCTCTAACTCAACTAATTTATCAGAGACGTCAGTTTCTGGTGTTGCCTCGTTCCATTTGCCTAGCATAGATTTGATTTCTTCCAATGAATACTTGTCATGCTTTAATTGAGTAATACGTTCTAAAGCAGCCAAGGTTTCATGGCTGTATAGCCGATAATTTTTGGTGCTTCTAGATTCCGGGGAGATTAATCCCAGTTTCGTGTAATAATCAATAGTTCGTTCACTAATGTGAGCAGCCTTAGCTAATTCTCCAATTCGATACAAAATCATATCCCCATTTAATCTCGCCTCACTAATTGAATACGACTGCCGATAAGTGGCGGTCATCTCCTAAATTGATGGTTTCTTATGCTATCTGTAATGATAACAAACTGGAAACCATACAGTCAAACGTCATACTTTCATAAAGTATATGCAGTAAAGAAGGGTTAATTCATGAACGGTGATCTGTAGTTTCTATACAATACACTCAAACTCAAAGGGATATCAAATTTGAAGAATGATTGGGGTTGAAAACTATAAGTTACCCCAATACATAACATTAAATGTTATGTATTTTGTGGTTTTGGTAAAAGATGAGTTCAATTATCAGGTAATATAAATGAGGTTGTGCGCGTAGTTATTTTAATGAAAATGCAGCTAGAATCAGGCCTTTAGGACCTCTAGTCCATTAGTACTGTGAAAATTTCGTGTGCTCAAATAAAATAAAATAAAAACATTCCTAAAATAGTCTTGTCAATTTACCTGACTTCTGATTATAATGACATTAAGAGTTTCACGCTTTGTTAGAAAATATAACATTGGGGAGTGGGGTAAAAATGAAAAAGAAATGGTTGATGATGTTACTGGCCATGATTACACTGATGATTTATCCGGTAAGTGCTTTTGCAGCGGACGGTCCGACGAACGTAGACTTACAAGTCGGATTGGACACAGCGTTTACCTTCCTGGCATTCATTTTAGTATTCTTTATGCAAGCAGGGTTTGCAATGCTCGAAGCGGGTTCGGTTCGGATGAAGAATGCAGGGCACGTAGCAGGTAAGACAGTACTTACCCTGGCTATCGCAAGTCTTTGCTTCTGGGCTATCGGCTTTGGACTTGGTTTCGGTAACGGCAATGGCTTCTTCGGTACTACAGGCTTCTTGTACGGAGGAGATTCAACCGCAGCTTCTTTTGAATCACTTGCATTTTCTGATGTTACTTTAAATGTTAAATTCTTATTCCAAATGGCCTTTGCAGCAGTTTCCTTGGCTATCGTATCTGGTGGTATGGCAGAACGTGCGAAGCTAAGTGTGTATATCATTTTCGGAATTTTGTTCTCCGTCGTAATTTATCCAGTTGTAGCTCACTGGGTATGGGGCGGTGGCTGGTTGGCTGAGCTGGGTATGCAAGATTATGCAGGTTCCACGGTTGTCCATCTTACAGGTGCAACGGCAGCAGTCGTAGCAACCATATTGCTTAAGCCTCGGCTTGGTAAGTTTAATAAAGAAGGTAAACCCGTGATCATTCCAGGTCATAACCAAGTATTTACTGTACTCGGTGTTATTATCCTCTGGTTTGGTTGGTTCGGATTCAATCCAGGTAGTGCTTTGTCCCCAATGGGCGGTTTCTTCGGTCACGTAGCCCTAACAACGAACATCGCAGCAGCAGCAGGTGGTTTGGCAGCATTGATTGCTTCTTGGTTGTACTTTGGTAAATCTGATATTCCAGCAATGCTGAATGGTGTTCTGGCTGCATTGGTTGCAATCACAGGAGCGTGTGCTTTCGTTGATCCATGGGCAGCAATCATTATTGGTTTTGTAGCTGGCGCTTTTACATTCATGACTTCCCAATGGCTGGAACGTGCAGGGCTTGATGATCCAATCTATGCTTTCTCGGTGCATGGTATTGCGGGGATGTGGGGTGCAGTTTCAACGGGTCTGTTCGCTGTACCTGAGCTTATCACTAAAGGCGGCTTGGTAGGTGAAGCTGGGTTGTTCTACGGTGGCGGTTTCCATCAACTAGGCGTTCAAGTGCTTGGTGTGGTTGGAACATTTGTTTTCGTAGCCGTTCTTTCTTTCATCATCTTGTATGTAATGAAGGTAACTATCGGACTTCGTGTTACAGAAGAAGAAGAATTGATGGGCCTGGATATCAGTGAACATGGTACTTACGGATACCCTGAGCAAATGAAATTGATCGCAGATTCGGAATCCAAAACCCTTAAACAATAACATTTCAACTCGGACAGGGAGGCGGACCGTGTGGCATCGATGGAGTTAACAGATGAGTATAATGAAGAAAGCTTTAGGACCATCGTATTGGCCGGTTCGTCAGAGGAGCTTAGGGAGAGGCGTGTTGCCTGTCAAAAAGTACTTCTCGAACAGTTGAATGTTATTCCTATAGAGGAATGGATGTTCCGTGTGAATACTATGCATGATCTTATTGCCCAAACCGCAGTACTCATATGTGAGGCGCAGATGAAAGAGGCGGGCTATGGCCCGCCTCCCTGTGCTTATTCCTTTATTGTGTTTGGCAGCAGTGGGAGGCAGGAGGCAACGCTTTGGAGCGATCAGGATAATGGCCTGATAGTCGAAGGAGAGCCTGATGGGGAAAAAAATCGCTATTTCGAATTTTTCGGAACTTTGTTATCCGATATGCTTGAAGAAGTAGGATATGAGAAATGTGCGGGGAAGGTAATGTGCTCCCAAGTCATGTGGCGTAAGACATTATCTGAATGGATAGAGCAGCTTGATAGCTGGAGAACTCAGTTGGAATGGGAGCCGATCCGGTATCTTATTATCTCTTCTGATATGCGTCATGTCGCAGGAAGCGTGAAGTTATCAGCGAAGTGGCAAGAAGCTTTCTATGAAGGCTTTGCGGAAAATGAGCAGCTGTCTAATGCTGTTCTTCGCAATACAGTACGCCACAAAGCGACTTTGAATTTACTGGGACAGGTGTTAACAGAACGGTTTGGTGATTATGCAGGCGGATTTGATGTTAAGTATGGGGTCTATATTCCGTTAGTGAACATTGTTAGACGGTTGTCATTACTACATGGCATTAGAGCTGGCTCGACATTAGAGCGGATTGAAGCGCTTGATAGGCTTGGGAAATATCAACATTTAGAGGATATCCGCAGAGCTTTCTTATTAGCAATGCGGTTGCGAGTGAACACGCCATATAGTGTTCAGGATGGATTGTTAATCAGCAGTGATTATGTAGCTGAGAGTGAATTGAAGAATAAGCAGCTGCTGTCTGAGCTGCGTGAAAGCCTGCTGCTTGTCAGACGCCTTCATCGGGCGCTGCAGCGTCAGCTCCGCTCAGCGGAAAGGTGGCGGTCATGAGGGAGCCGAACAAAAGCGGAGGATTCTGGAGTAATCTAAGACAAGGTGGAATGCCCTCGGCAATTGCTTCGATGAGAGGTGGAGAAACTGCACAACAGACTGCGCAGCAAATGGCCTTTATTAGATCTTTGATGCGAGAGAAACGGCGGCCTGAGGTGCTGCATACCCCATTGTCTGAATTAGAGACAGTGATCTTTGATCTAGAGACTACAGGCTTTTCCCATCAGCATGGGGATGAGATTATGTCTTTCGGAGCCGTCAAGGTCATTGGAGAGCAGATTAAAGAAGAGGAATGCTTTTATACACTGGTGAACTGTCAGACGGCTATTCCGGAGGATATTACAAGGCTGACTGGGATTACGGAAGAAATGACACAATCCGCTCCCTCCTTAATGGATGGCCTTCATAATTTTATGTCCTTTGTAGGTCAGAATGTGCTGGTGGCACATGCAAGCTCACATGATAAGGCTTTTCTTAATGCTGCTTTATGGAAAACCTCTAAAGTTCAGCTAACACACCGTGTGCTGGACACGATGATGTTAGCGCGATGGCTTGAGCCACAGCGAAGTAATTATTCGCTGGATGAGCTGCTATATGTGCATGAAATTCCGATTCATGGCCGTCATCATGCATTGGAAGACGCAAAGATGACAGCACAGCTGTGGGTGATCTACCTGCGGGAAATTTCGGAGCGCGGCCAAGTGGATACCTTGGGTGATCTTTATGCTTATTTAAGTAGAACGTGAAGCGGGGCTTGAGATAAACCGCGGAACAAATTACCGCCGCGGTCATCAGGCAAACGCTCAATATAAAATCCGTTCAGAATGGGATTGCCGCTATCTTTGGTGTTGGGAGAACCTATAAGATAAAGCGCAAACTCAGCTCCTAGTGCTGTTAGTCCTTTATAATCGGCAACTGAAGGGATAGGTGCTGAATGTGGGTGGGAATGAAATAGACCGATGATAGTTGGTTCATTGTACAGTACATTAATCCACTCTTCAGGGTGGGGAGTAAAAGTGTGCAGCGGGTCTGGCGCTACGTTGCGCAAGGGTACGTAAGTATCTATGAGCATGCCACCCGCTGCGGCAGCACCCAGCAGGACTCCGCATGCTTCATGCGGATAACAGGACAGCAGGTGCTTCCCCAGTGCTTGCTGTACGGAATATTTCAGTCTAATAGGCTGGACATTTCCCTGGAATGCTGCCATTTGTTCACCCCTCTCTCTTCATTAGGGTTTCGTCGCAGACGAAACCCTCTTTTTTATTATAAAAGTATATATTATTGTGTAAAAAATGGATGGTTTGAAATTTAACCTATTGAGGGTACAATAGTAGAAAACTATTCCAATCGTAAAGGAACAGATGACTATGAAAGCAAGTAATAAATTAAATATAACAGTATTACTCATAGTTGTATGTGTTGCTGTGTTTGCGGTGTGGTATAATCGTGAGCCAAAAGCAGAAGCTGTGCTTGCGCAGCAAAATGAGCTGCCGATGAAGAGTGGACCTAAGGCTGGACTGCGTGCACCTTCGTTTTCACTTCAGGGAACAGATGGGACTACCTATGTAGTTGATGGCCCCAGAGATAAAGCGGTAATCCTTAATTTCTGGGCTTCATGGTGTGATCCCTGCCAGCAGGAAGCTCCTGAACTTAATACCATGGCCACTAAGTATAAGGATGTTCTAGATATTTACGGTATTAATGTGAGCAGTCAGGATTATAAACCCAATGCTGAACGTTTTATCAAGAAATACGGTCTTGTGTTTCCGGTTATGTTTGATGTAAAAGATGAGGTGTACAGCAAATATAATGGAGCTGTTTTTCCCACCAATGTGCTTATTGATAAGAATGGAGTGATCTCTGAGATTATTTTAGGTATTCTTAGCCCTGAAGAGTTGGAGGAGAAAATAATCAAGCTTACCGAATCATGAAGCAGGCTGTCCCATGTGGAGACAGATCTGCTTTTTTCTCCAAACAGCAAAAATCTATAGATCAGCGATTCTTCTTTTTGGAGGATCGCTGATCTGCGTTTTTGGTCAGCCGCGATTTGCTTTAGTTGACCCCAAGCATTAATTTCACTATACAGTGGAGCAGAAATGGCTGGAACCCCGAAGTAAGCCTCGTTAGAACAATTGGGAAATTTCTCCCTATTATTTCGAGATCTCGGGTCATTCAACGAATAATTTAGGAAAATATCCCTCTAATCTAGCTGTTTTGGTGGGAAATAATGAAATCACCCTGATTTTTAGGGAGGAATTCCCTGTTTCTGTTCATTTATAGCGAATATCGGCTATTTTCAGGGAGTTTTTCCCTAATTATTCTACCGCACCCGCACCCGAACTCACACCCCGCGCATCCCGCACCGCACACTGCCCACCGGCCATAGTCTATGGGCTAAAGTAATAGTCCGTTATATAGCCTATTTAATAAAAAAGAAGCTGCCCTAAAAGTAGAATTCTACTTTTGGGAAGCTTCTTTTTTGTCTTACAAAATTCTATAAGTGATCAATTAATGATTGACCAGGCCTCTAGGTTCACTGCTGGTCGTCTTCTCATTCTCCAAAGAGAGCTCATTGAGAAGCGCGTAGCGCATACTGTCAACAAGTGCCTCCCAGCTGGCTTCAATTACGTTACTGGAGACACCAACCGTACTCCAGGTGTCTGTGAAGTTCTTGGATTCAATCAATACCCTTACCTTCGCTGCAGTCTGATCCTGTTCATCTATTACACGGACTTTATAGTCGGATAGATGCATTTCCTTTAATTGTGGGAAATAGGTCTGTAATGCTTTACGAAGCGCGTTATCGAGTGCGTTGACTGGACCGTTACCTTCAGCAGCGGTATAAAGATTCTCACTGCCAACTTTCAGCTTCACGAACGCTTCAGATACTACTGGATGTTCTGCGGTTTTCTCAACTAACATCTTGAAGGATTCAAAGGTAAAGGTTTCATTCATCTCGCCGGTAGCTTCCCGAAGGAGTAGCTCCAGTGAGGCATCGGCACCTTCAAACTGATAGCCTTGATGTTCCATCGTTTTGATTTTCTCGATCACCCGGCGAGCCTGCTCGCTGCTTGGATCCAGATTTAAACCCATGTCCTGCGCTTTGGAAAGTACATTGCTCTGTCCGGCAAGTTCGGAGACCAGCACACGCTGCTTGTTCCCGACAAGCTCAGGAGCGATATGCTCATAGGTCCGTGAATCACGCATGATGGCGGAGACATGGATTCCACCTTTGTGTGCGAAAGCTGCATTTCCGACATAAGGCTGATTTACCGGCAGATTAACATTGGCAACTTCACTAATGTAGCGGGCAGTGTTGGTAAGCTGTGACAATGAATCGCCTGGAATACAGTGATAACCCATTTTGATCTGTAGTGTAGGAATAATAGAACATAGGTTGGCGTTGCCACACCGTTCACCGTAACCATTAATGGTACCTTGTACTTGCCGTGCTCCAGCTCCGATGGCGCTAAGTGCATTGGCAACCGCTAGCTCACAGTCATTGTGAGTGTGAATTCCGAGATTGGCTCCGGGCAATTGTTGATTTAGAGCGGTAACAATCTCATGAATTTCGTAAGGTAAGGTCCCACCGTTGGTATCGCACATTACAAGCCAATCTGCTCCGGCTTCCCGGGCTTTGGACAGAACAGCTGCTGCATATTCAGGATTATTCTTGTATCCGTCGAAGAAATGCTCGGCATCAAAAATCACTTCAAGGCCTTGGCGTTTCAAGTAGGATATGGAGTCGCCGATCATGGCGAGATTCTCCTCAAGCGTAGTCTGTAATGCAGTGTGTACATGGAAATCCCAAGATTTTCCGACGAGTGTAGCAGCAGGAACCCCTGCGTCAATCATACGTTTTAAATTGTCATCGTTTTCGGCCAAGGAATTCTTCCGCCGAGTGCTGCCGAACGCTGTAATTTTGGCGTTCAGATGAAGCTCCTTGACTCTTTTGAAAAATTCAATGTCTTTATTGTTGCTTCCCGGGATGCCACCTTCAATATAGTGCACACCCAGATCATCGAGTTTCTTGGCAATCTTCAGCTTGTCGTCAGCCGACAGACTGATGCCTTCACCTTGGGTGCCGTCGCGTAATGTAGTATCGAAGATGGAGATGGACTTAGACATGAGAGTCCTCCTTATAGGGAAATGAATTTATATATTATAGCATTTTTACGCGGGAATGTAACAAAGAACTTTACAGCCTCTTAAGTTGACCTAACCGCAGCGGAGAGTTATTCTAAATTGGACAATAGAAAACCTGAGGATAAGAAGGTAGATATTGTGCAGAATGTTGATCAGTATTATCCAACGAGTGGCAGGGTTATCCTGCATGTTGATATGAATGCTTTTTACTGCTCTGTGCATGAGGCAGAGGACCCTGACCAATATAGAGGCAAAGCTACTGCGGTTGCGGGTAGTGTTGAATTGCGGAAAGGGATCATAGTGACTTGTTCCTACGTCGCCCGCAGAATGGGGATTTCGACGGGAATGCAGGTTCAGAAGGCGCTTCGTATTTGTCCATCGCTTATCGTTATTAAACCGGACTTCCATTTATACCGCAAATATTCTAATGCTTTTATGCAGATTGCATATAGCTATACTCCGTTACTGGAAGCAGTGTCCATCGATGAATGTTACCTTGATATAACTGGCTCCAGACAATTCGGTACACCCATGGAAATAGCGGAGACGATTCAGCGCCGTATAATGGAAGAATTGGGCTTGCCATGCTCAGTGGGGATCGCTCCCAATAAGCTGCTTGCGAAGATGGCTTCCGATTTAAAAAAGCCAAACGGTATTTCAGTGCTGCGGCTGCGGGATGTGCCTAAGATTTTATGGGACAAGCCTTGTAACGAAATGTTCGGCATTGGTGGAAAAACAGCAGAAAAGCTCCGCAAACTGGGCATTTACAGTATTGGTCAATTAGCAGCGGCTGATGAAAATATGCTGGTTGAGAATTTCGGAGTTATGGGCTCATGGCTAAAGCGTGCTGGCAACGGTATTGATCATGGGATCGTTAATCCTGAGCGGGAGCAGAGTAAGTCGATTGGACACACCACAACATTGCCGCGGGATGTCATAGGTCTTGCTGAGGTACGACCGATTTTGTTGAATTTAAGTGATCAGGTAGCCCGGCGCTTGCGTAAGCAAGGTCTTGTTGCCTCAGGGGTGCAGCTGACCATTCGGACACCCGATATGAAGACCATAACCCGTTCGCGTCAGCTAGAGGCTCCTTCGGAGAGTGGGGAGGATATCTACAAGTCCGTCTGCGATCTATATGTTCGTCATTGGAATGGGGAGAAGCCTGTGCGGCTGCTGGGTGTGACCCTGCAGGGCTTGATTGCTAAAGAGGATTCTGCCATTCAGCTTGATTTGTTCGATTACGAACGTCAGCCTAAGAAAGAGTCTCTTAACAAGACTATGGACATGCTACGTAATAAATTCGGTGAAAATGCAGTGTTGACCGCCGGGATGTTAAGCGATTCTCACTCTGCAAGGCTCCGCAATCATAAAGAACGTGGCACTTCGTTGCAAAAGGATAATCTTCTATCTGTCGAGTCTGATAAAGAGTAACAAGAACATTCTATGACATGTCAAAATAGATGCCGTAGAATGCGTCAGAAATGCAAACGTATTGAAAATCGATTGAAATTGTATTCTTTTTATATTAATATGAGAAAATATAAGACGCTGGTACAACAGCGCTGTATTGTTCAACGGGAGGCAGAGATAAAATGGCTAAGTACACTTGGGTCGAAAAAGACACTTGTATCGCTTGCGGTGCATGTGGCGCAACGGCTCCTGATATTTTTGATTACGATGACGAAGGTTTGGCAGAAGTTATTTATGAAAATGACGGAAACCACGGCATCACAGCGATTCCGGATGATTTGTTTGATGATCTCCAGGATTCTTGTGATGGATGCCCAACCGACTCTATTAAAATTGCGGATGAGCCTTTTAACAAAGAGGGCTAATTAGCCGGGATTTTGTAACTTCTAGCACAACATAAAGACATCTCTCGCGAACTTTTGTTCAGCTAGGGATGTCTTTTTTGCGATGTCTGACCGATATTAATGTAGGAAGGAATTATAAAATTTCGGAGGTTCCGATGAAAAATTCTCAGCACCTCAAAGCATATGTACAGATGCATCCAGACAATAAGATGGCATGGTACTTGCTGGGTAAGGAATACTATAAGAACGGTCAACAGGGGAAAGCTAACTATTGCTTCAATCAGGCTGGAGAAGTATATGAAGCTTTCGAGCATAGTAAGGTGCCTGCGGAAACGCTACGGGAATATGAGGAAGGGCTGCTTCAGGCAAGCCGCCAGCGGGACCGAAGGCAGCAAAGATTCCGCTACATTATGCTTGGGCTGATGCTTCTATTACTGGTTATGGTGCCATCGGCTGTGGCTCCGGGTCTAGATATTGCGGAAGATCAGGAAATGGTCCAAGACACGGTTGCTTCTGAAGTCAAAGATCCGCTTGACCAAAAAGATGTTAAGAAGGAACCCGTTCTAGAGGCACGAAAAATGATGTATACAGCGCAAGAGAGTGGAGCTTCGGCTTCGTCAGGGAAGCTGATGGCAACTATGCTAATGCGCGAGGAACCGTTTCAAGCTGCTATTTTGGGCATGGAGCGGGAAGGGAAGTGGCTGCTGTGGAAAGAGAAGCTTCCGCTTAATTCCACACTGCAGAAGAATGGGAACGGACGGTTGGTATACCAATCCTATGATCCAGCGGCATGTGCATGCGAACCGCCAGAGCAAGGGGAACTTGCGGTGGATGCAGCTAAGTGGCAGGGGGATCAAGAGGAGCTAGCTACATTATGGAGTGCAATGAGGTCTTATCAGAATCATAAAGGCAAGCTTCCGGCTTCTCTGGCGGAATTGACCAGACCTTTTCCGGAAAATTGGATTGGCGGGACGACACCAGTTATGAAACGTGAGTTCAAATCTCTTAAGGAAATAGCAACTGCTAAGGCACTGGGTACACCGGAAGTTGCGGGTGAGCCTCCAAGCTCAACTGCTGAGGCGGGAATGGGCATACCGACGGCGTTAAGCGAGAGTGGAAGTAGTGGAAAGGGCGTTCCTTTTTTTGACCAGCCGCTTAGAGTGATTGTGGATAAACAAAAACACCGCTTGGCAGTAGTCAGCGGCTCTGTTATTCTACGAAATTATGAGGTAGGGCTTGGGGGAGACAAGACTCCGGAAGGCAATTTCATCATTACAGATAAAGTGGTCAATCCAAACGGTCATGATAATGGGGAGTTCGGAAGCCGCGGACTACAACTTTCAGATAGTAATTATGCTATTCATGGCACCAATGAGCCAGAAAGTGTCGGCAAGGATGAATCCCTTGGCTGTATTCGGATGAGTCGAGAAGATGTGGAAGAACTATTCGCTATGATTCCAAAAGGAACAAAAGTGGTGATTAGTAAAGGGGTTCTGCCTGACAAGCAGCTGCTGCCGGCGAAACGCTTCAACCCTGCTGCTCCGTATGATCAGACCAACCCCCACAAAGTATACCACTGGCTGAATTAGTTCCCGGCAACTATAAACAGAACGATGATGAGAAGAATTAGTAAAGTTAAACTTACGCCGATCCACATTAGCGCTTTACGATTAACTTCTTCTTTCTTTTGCTGCAAAGTTGGTGGTTTACGTTTAGTTGACATCCAGCATACCTTCTTTCTCTCTTAATCGCTGATTACCCCTATATTGTAATGCGTTTACAAGAAAATTACTATACTTTGGGTTAAGCTCTCTGCACACTTACAGGGTAAAATGCTTTTCTTTTGTTCAAGAAAAGGCTAAAATTAAGAAGAAACCTACAGAATCGGGTAGACACGTGGATTAGTGAAGTACCCCTTAAGGAGCGAGAACGGTGTTGTATCGTAATTTTGGTAAACCAATTTTCTTTAAGCTGGACCCTGAGAAGGCTCACCATCTCGTCATAGGTGGATTGGATAAATCATCATCAGTTCCAGGGGGAAGCGCGGCATTGCGTTTAATGTATGGCGTTCCTGAAACGGCAGATTTAGCAGTTGATCTGTTTGGCATACATTTTCCGACTCCAGTTGGACTGGCAGCAGGCTTGGATAAGAATGCCGAGGCCGTTTCTGGATTCTCTTCGATCGGATTCGGATTTATGGAAGTGGGGACGGTTACCCCTAAGGGTCAACCGGGTAATGATAGCCCGCGTTTGTTCCGTCTTCCCTCTGATGAAGCTCTGATCAATCGTATGGGCTTCAATAACGAAGGGGCTGACGCTATGGCAGAGCGTCTAAAAAAATTAAAAAATCGCAGAGTTCCAATAGCAGTAAATATTGGACGGAATAAAATAACTAGTAATGAAGCGGCTCATGAAGATTATCGTCAGTGTATCCGTACGCTTTATCCGTACGGTGATTTTTTTGTGGTCAATATCAGCTCACCAAATACACCGGGGCTGCGCAGTCTCCAGCATGGCAGCGAATTAGCGTTCCTGCTGGCACAAGTAAAGGAAGAAATGGAGATTCAGCGTAAAGCCACAGGCCTGAATAAGAGCTTGTTGGTTAAGATTGCTCCAGATGTAAGTGACTCTGAGTTGGAGTATATGGTTCAATCACTGACAGAAGCTGGTATGGATGGTATTATTGCTACGAATACTACATTGAACCGGGATGGACTTAGTCATGAAAAGGCTAATGAGACAGGTGGATTAAGCGGTAAGCCACTTCGTGACCGGTCAACGGAAATCATTCGTAGGATTTATCGCCAGACTGAAGGGAAGATGCCGATCATAGGTTCAGGGGGCATATTCACCAGTCAGGATGCGTATGACAAGATAAGAGCAGGCGCAAGTCTGGTCGAAATTTATACAGCACTCATCTACGAAGGACCGGAGGTTAACCGCAGGCTGCATGCCGGATTACGGCAGCTCTTACGGCGGGACGGATTCAGTCATATCTCTGAAGCAGTGGGTGCTGATCATCACTGATTGAAGGAGTCGAAAGGACAGGAGGACGAAGGCGATGGACGGCAGGGACTGGGGAACTTTTTTGCTTCCATATGAACAGACTGTGGAAGAATTGAAAGTTAAATTCAAAACAATGCGTTCGGAGTTGAAGAAAAGAGAGGAATACACGCCGATTGAATTCGTAACTGGTCGTGTAAAGCGGCTGTCAAGCATTTTGGAGAAGGCTAAGCGCCTGAATGTGAAGATGGAGGATCTGGAGACAGGCATTGAAGATATAGCCGGGATCCGGATTATGTGCCAGTTCGTGGAGGATATCCGCAGAGTGGCCGAATATATCCGGGCTCGTAAGGATCTTGAAGTCCTGTATGAGAAGGATTACATCACCAATTATAAAGAGAGCGGGTATCGCAGCTTTCATATGATTATTAAATATCCTGTGCAGACAGCTCTGGGACAAAAAATAGTGCTCGCAGAGATCCAAATTCGTACACTAGCTATGAATTTCTGGGCAACCATAGAGCACTCTCTGAATTATAAATATCGGGAAAGCTTGCCGGATGAAATGCGAGTGCGCCTGAAAACCGCAGCTGAAGCAGCCTCCATCTTGGACAGCGAAATGTCCAGTATTCGTGATGAAATCCTGGAAGCGCAAAAGACCTTCGAGGAAAACTCGAATATGACGACTCAAATTCTCAAATCTATTCATCAATTGTATTTCTATCATTTGGTGAATGAGGCTATAGATACTCAGGCTCGATTTAACGAAATATGGCAGGCTCAGGACATGGAAGCGATGAAGGAGCTTCTGGATCATGTACGGGGACTTCTCTCCGCAGCTAAAAAGGATAGTTTGCCGGATGGCTTATGATCCGTTGTACTTGGCGTATCTAGTGTACTTTAATCGTGACCGGGATTATTTCGAATGTCACGAGGTGCTCGAAGAGCTATGGCTTGCCAAGCAACGCGACCCATTGTACAAAGCACTTCTCCAAGTAGCTGTTGGATTGTACCATTGCCGTAATAATAATATGCGTGGTGCAACGATTATGCTAAGCGGGGCTGCTGCCAAGCTGGAAGAATATTCAGCAGTGACACTCGGCATTAATTTGGCTAAGCTAGTGGTGGAAGTGAAGGATTATGTTCGCCGCATGGAGTCGTGTGAGCAGCAGCCATTTTCTTATTATGATCTGACTATAGAAATCATTGATCAAGGTCTAGCGGATGAAGTGAACTCTGCGGCTGAGGTGATCACACCGAATAATCCTCAACGACGAGGTCCTCAAAGACCGACCTCTTCTCATCGTAAATAATGATCCTCTATAAATGAGTATTGCCAAAGGAACACCCATAAGGGTGTTCCTTGAATCTTTAAACACCTAAATTTTAGCAGTACTATCAGGAGGACGGCATCATGGCGGCACAACTGCCCAGTTCTTTCAGCGAGCGTATGATGGACTTGCTGGGAACGGATTATAATCAATTTGCGGATTCGTACAAGGAGAATCCTAACGGAGGCGTTCGTGTTAATACCTTGAAAATTTCAGTGGAGAAATTGCAAGCTCTTTCCACTTTAGAGCTGGAACCCATTCCGTGGTGTCCAACCGGATTCTATACAGAGGATGGGGCCAGACCAGGTAAACATCCACATTATCACGCGGGATTGTATTACATTCAAGAGCCAAGCGCTATGGCACCTGTGGAACTGCTTGATGTACAGCCAGGAGATCGTGTTCTTGATTTATGCGCTGCACCTGGGGGCAAATCCACACAGATTTCTGCCAAGCTCTCAGGAGAAGGCTTGTTGGTTACCAATGATCTTCATCCAGAACGCACGAAAGCCTTAGCCAAAAATCTAGAGCTATATGGGGTGCGCAACGGTATCGTACTAAACGAAAGTCCAGATCATATTGCAGCGGCATTCCCGCTTTATTTTGACAAAATCTTGATTGATGCTCCTTGCTCAGGTGAAGGGATGTTCCGTAAAGATGAAGACATGGTGAAGCAGTGGGATTCAGGTACACCTGCCAAATATGCTGCCATGCAGCGGGATATTTTACGTTCTGCTGCAACAGCGTTGGCACCGGGAGGTACACTTGTCTATTCAACCTGTACATTTGCTAAAGAAGAAAATGAAGAAATTATAGCGGAGTTTATTTCTGAACATCCACAGTTTTCGGTGATTACAGTTGGAGGCACTGGCTCATTTGCTCCTGGTTTTGGAGAACTATCAGGGACAGCAAGACTATGGCCGCATAAAGTAAAAGGTGAAGGACATTTCATGGCTGTGCTGCAGCATGTGGGGCCAAAGGTATCTGCAGAGGAACGTGATCAAGCCGAAGTTAAGTTGAGTGCAGTTACACAGAATACGAATAAAAAAGGCACTGCTCATATTAAATCCGCAAACAAACCAGAAGCCAGACGAGGGAAAGAAGGTAAGTTCTCTAATAAATCTGCTGCTGGCGCTGAACGTGGCCGTCAAGGTTCAGGAGAAGAGCAAGCCTTGGCTGCATATGGAGATTTTATAAAAGACCAGCTTGGCTGGGAGCCAAAAGGGTATCCGATTTTCTTCGGTGATCATCTGTACATCTCCCCACTACCTAAGGAAAGATTAAATGGATTAAAGGCGATTCGTCCAGGATGGTATGTAGGACATGTCCGTAACGGCAGATTTATCCCAGGACATCCAATGGCTACCGCGTTACACCCTGAAGAGAGCTGCCGAAGTGTCTCACTTTCCAGTACGAGTAATGAAGCTATTTCCTATCTTAAAGGAGAGACATTGTTGATTAGTCAAGAACGTCTCTCTATTAAAATAGGAACTACCCAAAAAGGATACGTACTGGTCTGCATAGATGGTTATAGTGCAGGCTGGGGGAAGTGGCAGGACGGTGTGCTCAAGAATGAATATCCCGCAGGCTGGAGGTGGATGTAAGAATGAGCCTATCAGGGAAAACTGCAAAAAAGCAGCGTTTAGATAAAGTATTGTCCCATATGGGGGTAGGATCACGCAGCGATATTCGTAAACAAGCCAAGCAAGGTTTAATTACCGTGAATGGTGCAGTCGTCAAGGATAGTGGATTTCATGTAGACCCTTATCACGATAAAATTGTGGTTGGCGGCGAGCTTGTTACCTATCGTGAATTTATTTATCTTATGATGAATAAGCCACCGGGAGTTCTGTCGGCAACAGAGGACAAGCGGGATCGGACCGTTCTGGATCTTTTAAAGCAGGAATATGTACAGTTTGAACCTTTTCCTGTAGGAAGGTTAGATAAGGACACAGTAGGGCTGCTTCTGCTCACCAATGATGGAAAGCTTGCTCACGAGCTACTATCGCCACGCAAGCATGTCCCTAAGACGTATGAAGCAACAGTTGAGGGAGACGTAGATGCAGACGATGTAGCGGCTTTTGCGGCAGGTGTCGAGCTGGAAGATGGATATGTTACTTTACCTGCACAGCTAACTATATTGGGAAGAGAACGCGGCAGTAAAGTAATCTCACATATTTCGCTGATCATCACAGAAGGAAAGTTTCACCAGGTGAAGCGAATGTTCCAAGCTGTCGGCAAAAAAGTCACTTTTCTGAAACGAGTATCTATGGGAGAATTGAAGCTGGATGAAAGCCTGCCACTGGGAGCTAGTCGTGAAATTACGCTAGAGGAACTGGCACTCTTAAGTACAGAAGCATCAGAACAATAATATAGAGAAAAAATGGTATATAAATTGAATTTGGAAACTTGGGATAAGGGAATGGAGTGGCGGAGGGGAAATTTGGAACTGTAAGAGCGATAGCGGCCGCCTTTGTTTCCGGATTTCAACCACTAGTAAACGGTATAAATCAAGAAATCTGGAAACAACAGCGGCTGGAAGTCCAAATATTCACCGCAGTTGCGACTGAAACTTAACTCAAATAGCCAGGTTCAATATATATAGAAAAAGAAAGACAAGGATGGTGGGAGTATGAGATACAAACTGATTGCACTAGATGTAGATGGTACACTGTTGAATGATGATCACCACTTGAGCACTGAGAATAAAGAAGCCATTGCTGAGGTTACACGTCTTGGAGGACAAATCGTGTTATGTACCGGCCGCAGTCCGCAGAACTCGATTCCTTTTATGGAGGAAATGGGGCTGTCTGGTTATGTGCTGGGTCATAATGGAGCTGCTACGGTTCGTGTGAAAGATCGGGAAGTGCTGCATCAATACGGTATGGATGCTCGTGGTCTTGACCCTTATATTGATTATTGTAGAAAGCATGATATTCATTATGATGTGAATACGGCTTTTGATATGTATGTAGATAATGTAGAAAACCTGACCAAAGAAGCCAATTATATGTATGAACACTTCCGTATCGTGCCGGCTACACTGCCAGCATGGGAAGATTTCCGTGAACCGGTTGTTAAGTTTACTGTATTTACACAACCAGAAATCCTTGACGAAGCTGAACGTGAATGGCGTACTTGGACCCATGAGTACAATATTTTGCGCAGTGGTGAATTTTTCGTTGACTTGATGCATCCGGAAGCCTCCAAGGGCAACGCCTTAAAGAATCTGGCTGTGAAGCTGGGAATTCCGCAAGAGGAAGTTCTTTCGATCGGTAATTATTTTAATGATATTTCTATGCTTACATACGCGGGTATGGGCGTTGCGATGGATAATTCTCCGGTTGAGGTCAAAGCGGCAGCGAATGCTGTCACGGGGTCTAACAACGAGCATGGTGTGCGAGATGCGCTGGTTAAATATTGTTTATCTTAATAATGGAAAGCATAAAGCGGACTTGAGTCCGTTCTATGCTTTTTTTGTTGTGAAGGAAATAAAAGAGATACCTAAACAGAAATGATTTTATCCATAAATAACCCGCCCTTAGGATTAACTAGAAAGGGCGGGACATAGATTAACTTCCTGCATTAAAGTTTAATTTCCTCGTTCCGGCTAGGATCGCTATATTTATAGATACCAGGGTTCAGTTCGATTTTTTCGTCGAAAGGGATATCTTTGTAGCTATCAATATTAGTTCCTGTAGATATCATGCCCTTAGGTGTAATTTCAGGCACCACTTCTTTGCCATTAATCCGTAACGTAGTTTGGTTAACGCTTTTGAAGCCAGAAGATTTGGATGTTGATTCGACAATCAAATTTTCGCCCTCAGTATAGTAAGTGAATTCAATTTTTAACCCATCGACATCAAGTGAAGTGAACTGCTTTTCTTCTTTAGGTTTGTTTATAGTGATCCAATTCTTAGTAGTATCACGTTTCTCAATGACAGCATCCTTTAATATAAGTTTCATTGGAACATCGGACCAGTCGTTATACCATTCCGGAGATTCGAATTGAAATAAATGCTGGTAGCTTTCGGAATGATCTCCTTTCAAATTCCAACCCCCAGTGATTGTTTGATCACCTATAACCAACTGAGCGGTATTATAGTGGACAATTCCTTTTTTAAGCGAATCATTTTCATCTATTAGAATTTGGATATCCAAAGGGGTAACTACTAGCTGATCTAAGGTTATACCTGTCTTTTCTTGAAATTCAGGACTGTTATACAGTTTCTTAGTGTAAATCGCCTCACTTGCTTTTTGTCCATCTGCGTTAAAATCGAACTTCCACGTACCTGAAAATCGTTTCGCTTCTTCAATGTAACTAAAATGAAGACTAGCTTCCTTCCAATCTGATTCAGTTATATTGAAGACCTGTTCAATAAATAAATCCGATCCTTCGTTAGGCATGATGGTTGGAATTGCTTCATTCTCTTGACCACCAGTACTAACTACCAAATGTGGGTTACCCCGTCCTAAGTCAGATGGTGATGCAGCGACTTTGTAACGGATAATGGTTTGATTGGAAACATATCGAACGGATTCGATTTGAAGGCTTGGATATTGCTTAACTCCAGTATTGATAGTATCCCCTGCTTGATGATTAGATTGTAAGGGGATATTCCGATCACTGTAAAAAATGAGATTCCGTGCTTCAAACCTGTAGTCCTTTTTATCATCCTTTAATGTATCAGGTGTCTCATATACTCCAATGAGTTTCTGGCTTTCAGGATCGTATTCTAAATAACCGTATACCTTTGCCTCGGCACCGGATTCACTAGTCATGATGTTTTCCTCTGTAGCAAATCCAGTATATTTGGATAGATCAGATTTAGTATCAAGTGATAACAGCATTTTCATTTTTTCTCCATCAGTTACAACACCGTTCAAATTCATTGTTACTCCTGAACTGGAAGTTTGAAGATTATACTGTTGACCGATGCCGTTATTTAATGCATTACTCACACTTCGACCACCAATTTTATCCCAATTAATCGTCATACTAGCGAATACAGGAATGGCTACAAGTAAGAGGCATGAGAAGACAATACTGATAGGAATAACCTTTTTATTAGACCTAGGAATATTCTGGGAGGCATGCAGATTTCTTTGACGTGTATATGCTTCTTGTTCTATGGCAGTCCACATCAAATCATAATCCGGTCGGGGAATATGTTTATCTTTTTCAATATAGAGACTCATTACTATTCAGCTCCTTTAGTTGGGTTCCACCCATTCTATTTAGTATTTTAAGTCCCATGTTCAGTCTGGATTTTACAGTTCCTTCGGGTATGCTCATAACTTTAGAGATCTCGGGTACAGTCAATTCGTTTATAAAACGAAGGACTACTACCATTCTGATTTTGTCGGGAAGCTGACTGTATAACCCTTGTAATTCTTTTTTAGTTTCCTGTCGATCCAAACGTTTTTCTACAGGGTTTGATTCCTCAGACCTGGATAGTAAATAATTACGTACTTCTTTCATCCACCCCGTCTTACGCCTTTTGATCACACTGTTGCACTCATTCGAAGCAATTCGTAAAATCCAAGCTTTCAAGTTTCTTACCTTCGACTTATCCGCTAAGATAACTTTTACAAATACCTCTTGGGAAATATCCTCCGCATCTGCCTGATTTTTCATTAAGTAGTAACAAAAATAATATACTTGTTCTTTATAGAGCTCGAAAATTTCCCGGTCACTCATTTTGCTGCACCCCCTGTCTTTGCTGTTCTCATTAATAAGACTTATAAGCGTATGTAATCGTTCATTTTTCATTTTGATTGTAGTATTTCTTCTGAGTATCATAGCGAATTCGAATGGAAGATAAGTCGTTTACAGGTAATTATAACCATGATAAAATTAGCGGTGGGACATGCGTCCGTAATCTATTAAAACTAATTGAATGTCCGCGTTAAAGGTAAAATCATCGAAAGATGATGACACAAAGCCATGGGTCTAAAACCTTTCGACAGAAGGAAATGATCGCCAGGCCGCCATAGGGATGTCTTATGAAGCATAAAGGATAGCTCTAAGAATATGTAGTCTATTTTGAGCTCTTTTATTATTTCGACCTATACGGCGTTACATTATCGCAAGGGGCCGAAAGGGGAAGTACATGAACAGTTTTTTCAAAACAATAGGTACTAGTTTGGCAGTAGGTGCTTTATTGCTGTCCGGAACGATCGGATGGATGTCTAATCCAGGAGTAGTGTCAGCAGCTACCTCAACAGTAGTAACCGCGGATCAGATGATCAGCAAAGTAACGGCAGCCTCCAAAGCAATAAAGAATTTCCATCTGGATGTGACCAAAAAACAGGATATTCAAAGAAGCGGGGTGCGTATCAGCAACACCAACACTCTGAAGCTGGATATCAACCGTCTGCCGAATTTTGCCGCAGCAGGCACTGTCGCTAGTAGTCTTTTAGAAACATCGTACAGTCTATATGCCAATGACAAGGAGTTTTACTATCTTGTAGACGGAAGTGAACTGATCGATGAATCTGAAGATGAAGGTTACGACGATGACGGGGAGCCAATCGATCCTGATGCACAATATTGGCTTGGACTGGAGAAAACGGAATGGGATGCCTTTTACTCTAAAGGCCAATACGATCCTGTTTCCATGCTTGATTCGGTCAAAAGTTATAAAAAATCCATGAAAGTCAGCACTGCTGGCGCACAAACAGTCTTACAATTCACGGTAACCGATCCGACAGCAGCTAAGGGGATAATCAAACTCTATGACCAGGAGAACCTCTGGGATGGAGAGACAGTTCAACCCAAAAGCGTAACGTGGAAATTATTCGTCAATACTAAGACCTGGCAAACGGAAAAGCTGACAGTCGATCTGAGTTATGTGCTGGTAAGTGATGGAGCCAAAGATACATACACCACGAAAATCGAAGCTAAATATTCCAAAAATAATAAAGGTGCAGCCATTGTAAAACCGGCCGAACTAGAATAATAAGGACGATTCATAACGAGCGAAAAGCGCTGTTCAGCGGAACAGCGCTTTTTGTTGTATCCAACAGCAGTTCTTTATTAGTTGACAAGAATAAATCATTGCTGTAATTTATATGTATGCGCATGTATATAATAATTTATCTAAATATAATTTAATGAAAGTTGGGAAAAAGATGATAGCACTAGACACAGCATTAACTTTTCGCAGAGGGCTGACATTAAAAAACCGAGTGTTTATGGCTCCAATGACCACGCGAATGAGCTTTTATGACGGTGTAGTAACACAAGATGAATTGAAATACTATTCGCTAAGAACGGGCGAAGTAGGTGCGGTCATCACTGCGGCAGCAAATGTACAAGAGGGTGGAAAAGGATGGGAAGGTGAACTTAGTGTTTCCTCCGATGAATTTATTCCTAGCCTCAGCCGATTAGCATCTACTATTAAACGAAATGGAACAAAGGCTATTTTACAGCTATTCCATGCAGGAAGAATGACAGATTCAAAAATATTGCGTGGCGTACAACCCGTTTCCTCCAGCGCCATTGCTGCCGAACGCCCGAATGCAGAAATTCCAAGAGCATTAACAGAAGATGAAATTTTCGGTGTAATTGAGGATTTTAAAAAAGCGACTCAACGTGCTATTCAAGCTGGATTTGACGGGGTAGAAATTCATGGAGCAAACACATATTTAATCCAACAATTCTTCTCTCCACACTCCAACCGTCGTGAAGATCAATGGGGCGGAAGCTTAGAGAAAAGATTTAATTTCATTAACCAATTAGTGGATGCAGTTATTGCTGTCGTTGACAATTCAAAGGTTAAGGATTTTATTGTCGGGTATCGTTTTTCTCCAGAAGAATATGAAGAGCCTGGAATTAAAATCACCGATACCTTTTATCTTATTGATAAATTAGCTGATAAAAAGCTGGATTATCTGCATATTTCATTAGGGGATTTTAAGAAAGTATCTGCATCAGAAGATTTTAAAGAAAAATCAATCCTGCAATATGTACATGAGAAAATCAATGGCCGTGTACCTTTAATTGGGGTAGGAGATATCCGTACCAAACAGGACGCAGAGGACACGTTGACAAATGCTGAATTAGTAGCAGTAGGACGATCTCTTATCATTGATCCTCATTGGACAAGTAAAGTGCTGGAGGGTAAAGAAGATATCATCAGAAGAGTACTTGCTGATCAAGATAGAGAAGAACTCGTAGTAGAGAATGGTATTCTAGAATTCCTTAAATTAATGATGCCTGATCGTTTACGCTAAACCCAAACACAGTTTTGAGGTCTAAATCTATAACGTTCCGCGGTAAATTCCGCGGAACGTTATTTTTCTGTAACGACTCTATTCCCTCTTTAAGATTGTTGTCGTATGTTTCAACATTCGATTCATGAGATTTCGCCGTTCTGTTTTTATGTCGGTGTCGCTTCTCTTTAATGCGTCGCGGATGGGGATGATCTCTGTAATTTTCCTGCCGCTTTTTATTCTTCGATCTACACAAGTCGGGATGTAACCTACGTTAGTTATACTCGTGTGTCCTTTTTCATCCTTCTTTATTTTAAGCGTAAGAATGATACCGCTTTGTGTATAAGGAATATTCATTAGTTTAGTCGAAACAAAATTCCCCAATGAGTAAATAACGAATTGTTTTTTTCCACGAAGCGCTAACGGTTGAAGAACATGTGGGTGAGACCCCAGTATGATGTCGGCGCCATTTTTAAAGAAGAGATTGACCAGCTCTTTTTGCCTCTTGTTTGGAGTGTAACGATATTCGCTTCCGAAATGCAGATAAAGCAAGACTAGATCGACTTTCTTTTTTAAATCTCGAATCTCCCGAATAATCTTGGGCGTAGATATCCGGTTAACCAGCCATGGCTTACTCACTGGTACAGGAATTCGGTTGATTCCTGCTGTGTAGGAGAGGATGCCAATCGTAATTCCTTTGACGTTTTTAATAAGCGTTCTCTTGGATTCTTCTAATGATTTAGCTGTTCCCGTGTGGTCGATTCCATTACGGTCCAGAACTCGTAACGTCCGAACCAGACCCGGGGCACCATAATCCATGCAATGATTGTTGGCCGTTACTAATACGTCGAATCCGGCTTCCTTAAGTGCAGGGGCCAGTTCGTCTGGACATTTGAATATCGGACCGCCTGATCGGGGACTTTTCCGGCATTCGGGGCCGCTTCCAGCAAAGGTGGTTTCGAGATTGCCAATCGTCAAATCAGCCTGTTTCAGATAAGGAGCTACTTTTGCAAACAGGGGGCTGAACGAATAGGTTCCGTCAGGCTGTTTAGCATCCGAAATAATATAACGTTTGACCATTAGATCTCCCACAGCAGCTATTTGTATTTCAGTCATGGATATCCACCTTTTTATTATTTTCATTAGGATATGGCATAAAGTTGTTATGGGTTATTCTTTCTTTAAGGCGAAGTGCAAACATTTGTGTGGCTTTTTATTTAAAATGTGACTCAACGCATAATCACTTTATTTAGATCGTCTAAATTTAAGGTATTCATTTTTTTCAAACTTTTATAATTTGATTCAAATCCTCTTTTTTGTTTGGCAGCCATAATAAAATAAGGTTGTTGATAAACATTATCAATCAAACATTGGAGGTTTAAGAAATGAGTACACAATTCAAAAAAATCGCCGAGGATACTTACTGGATAGGCAAAATCGATAACCGCCAGGTTCCATTTCACCGCCTGATTCTGGCAAAAGGAACTACCTATAATTCTTATTTATTAAAAACAGGTAAGCCAACTGTCATTGATACCGTAGATATGGAATTCGGACGTGAATATGCCGAGTGTCTGGGTGAAATGATTGATCTTCTAGATATCCATTACATTGTAATTAATCATACAGAGCCTGATCACTCTGGTGGACTGGCAGCTCTCGCTGCCAAGGCTGCAAATGCCACGATCGTATGCACCGAGATTGCTGTTCCCGAATTGCAGGAAATGTACAAGCTTCATAGCCGGAACTTCCTGGTGGTTAAAGACGGAGATAAGCTGGATATTGGCGGGAAAACGCTGCTGTTTAAAGAAACACCGTATCTCCATACCGCAGAAACGATGATCACCTATTGTATCGAAGATCAAATCTTATTTCCTTGTGATATTTTCAGCACGCATGTTGCGGTGGAGAATCTATTCAGCGATGAAGCCGGGTTTGATATTACGGAAGATTTCGAGGGCTATTACGCAGCAATTATTCATCCTCACAGAAGATATGTAAGAACCCTGTTAGAGGCTGTTAAGGATCTTGAGATCCGGATGATCGCTCCTTCCCATGGGTTTGTGATCCGGAAGGACATACGTAAATATATCGGGATGTACGCCACATTGAGCCGTGAAACGACGCAAGGAAAAAAGGCAACCATCGTATATACCACCATCAAAAACAGTACCAAGAAGATGGCCAAAATCATACAGGATTGCTTGCAGGAAAATAATATAGAGACAGAGGTCTGGGATGCAGATAAAAGTAGTGCCACTGATATTCTGAACAGCATAACGTCAGCGGACGCGGTCTTTATTGGCAGCTCCACTAAATACGCGGACATGATTGGGAACCTGGAGAACATTCTGAAAGAATTGCACAATATGAATCTGGAAGGTAAACTTGCTGCAGCCTTTGGCTCCTACGGCTGGAGTGGTGAAGCCATTGAAGTCATTCAGGATTATCTGAATGGAACAAACATGACGGTGCAAAGCACATCTGAGGTTATTAAAACCACGGGGATGACACATGTAGAGTTCCCTGTACGAATCAGATTTTCCCCGAAAGAGCCTGAGAAAGTTCAAAAAATTAAAAATGCGGCTGAATTTGTTTCGGATTTGCTGCTGAGTTCATTTTAGGGAGGAGGAACATAGGATGACAAAACATTACGTTATTGTTGGCGGAGGAGTAGCCGCCGTCCATGCCGCCAAAGCCATCCGTGATCAAGACGCAGAATCGGAAATTTCGATCCTCGGGGAGGAAAGTCTACTGCCCTATAACCGGATTAAGCTGACCAAAGGGCTGTTTACCGACCTGCACAGTGAGAAGGTGCTGATTAAAAAGGAAAAATGGTACCGCGATAACCGTATCTCCGTAAAAACCTCGACCCGAATCCGTTCTGTCCACCCGGACCGGCAAATAGTTGTGACAGAAGATGGGCAGAGTGTTTCTTATCATAAGCTTTTATTGTGTATGGGAGCGAAGAATCGTGCACTCTCCCTTGAGGGCTTCGCCCTGAACAATGTTCATACCCTCCGGGATATGAACGACGCGGACAGATTGAAAGAAAACCTGCAGGATGGCAGCCATGTAGCCGTAATCGGTGGGGGAGTGCAGGGAATCGAAACCGCTTGGGCGCTGCATGAAGCTGGATATCAGGTAACGGTGATCGAAGCTTTTCACCGGTTGATGGGCAGACAGCTTGATGAGAAATCCTCACAGCTTCTTAAAGAGAACCTTGAACAAGCAGGTGTGAAGGTTATTCTTCGAGCTGATGTAGCGTCTATAACAGGAACTGAGTATGTTACCGGAATTACGCTGCACGACCAATCTCATTTTTCCTGTGACCATGTAGTCTACTCTATTGGTATTGTACCGAATACGAAACTGGTAAGTGGCTCGAATATTCAAGTCCGGCAGGGCATTATCGTAAATGAACAAATGCAAACAAATGATCCGCATGTGTATGCAGCCGGAGATGTGGCTGAAATTAACGGGCATGTGGAAGGACTGTGGGGCGGAGCGATTGAGCAGGGCAGGATTGCCGGCAGTAATATGGTCGCCAATCTGACGGCGTATCGTAGAGCTGTTCCGGTTACCTTGTTTACCGCCTTTGGTATCTCTTTATTTTCGATAGGCAACGTGGATGAACAGTGTTGCGATACGGCGGTAAGCGGAGATGACAATGGGGCGTATACGCGTATCTATGTGAAAGATAACACAATGATCGGTGCGATATCCTGGCAAGGTGCAGCTGCTTCTCTTGGGTATAAAACCGCTGTTGAGTATGGCATCTCCCTTGAGGGGATCGATGTTAACGGGAGTAGCATCGAGGAGATTATGGCTGAAGTACAAACCAGGTTGAACTAAACTATTAACTTTTTAGGAGATGATAAAGATGAAAAAATACATTTGTCTACCCTGTGGTTATATCTATGATCCGGCATTAGGCGATCCCGATGAGGATGTTGTTGCAGGCACTGCATTTGAAGATTTGCCTGAAGATTGGGTCTGTCCGGTATGCGGTGAAGATACCAGTCATTTTGCGCCGGTTGAAGACAAAAAAACTTCTGTATCCTAAAGGAAAGTAGGAGTTGTACAAAAAAATGAACAACAGGGGGGACAGTTATGAAGGAGTATTCTTGCCAATACGCTGCTGAACCTTGTACCCGCAAGGTGCCTATTTTTGCTGCGTTAAGCGATGACGATCTCTCCCGGATCAGCGCTATGATCAAGCATCGTAAGTTTACTAAAGGTCAACCTTTAATTCTGGAAGGGGCGCCGTCAGATACGCTGTACATTATTCAGCGAGGGCATGTTAAATTATCCAAAACAACTCCTGAGGGCAAGGAACAAATTTTGCACATCTTGACGAATGGAGACTTTTTCGGAGAACTGAGCATTTTTAACAGCGATGAGCTGAGTAACTTCAGTGCTTATGCTCTGAAAGACACTAACATTTGCATGCTGACCCGAACGGATATGGAGCAGCTAATGAGGGATAATCCGGATATTTCGCTCAGACTACTGAAGAGTGTGACCAAAAGACTAGCCCATACGGAAAATCTGGCGCAAAGCCTGGCGACCAAAGATCCCGAAATACGAATTGCTTATATGATCATGGAACTCAGCGACAAATATGGTAAGCAGCGTGGCACTCATATTCATATTGACCTTCCGTTGTCTCGTGAAGAGCTGGCCAGTTATGTTGGGGTCACCCGCGAAACTATTAGCAGAAAATTCTCAAGGTTTGAAGATTCAGGTCTTATTGAGCTAATCGGAAACAAGCAAATGCTCATTATAGATCCAGCCGGTTTGGAGAGTTATATGGGGTATTAAGAGGATTACGGTGTATTGACCGCTCTTTATGACAACGTGGGTGCAGAACATACGCTATATGGGGCCAGACTCCGATACTTGTCGTTCCCAAAGGATTTCAGTATGATGAATACTATATAAACTTGTCCCTATGGGCTCGATTAATCGGAAGATGGCGAGGAAACCCAATGCAGAAAAGGAATAGCAGAAAATTTTTCCGTATCAGGCTAGAGGAAATGATTCAAACCTTGCGACATGAAATTCATTCGGGAAGTATAGCGATCGGCAGTTATCTTCCTTCAGAAAGCGACTTAGAGGTGCGCTTCGGACTTAGCAACGCTTCTGTGCGCAACGGGCTCAAGGTGCTGGTGGATGAAGGCTTAATTGAGAAAATTCCGCGCGTTGGCAATCGGATAATTCCTCCGGTAGAGGAAGGCAGAACGACGATCAAGTTCGGATATGTGAACACCATCTCCAAGCTTGTAGAGATGCAAGAGCTACTGAATGAGTTCGGTAAACGCTATCCGCATATCGACGTTCAGCCGCTCGAGTTGTCTTCAGGAAACTACTCGACATCTTTGAAGGAATATTTGCAGTCGGAAATCATGGATGTCGTACTGATGAATAATAACAATTATCAGGATTTTTTGGAGCAAGGCTGTACGGAGCTGCTGGAGCCGATGGAGGAACAGCCGGACACGTATCGTTTTCTTTCCGACCCGTTCCGGTATGGTGACCGTAATCGCGTTCGCCCCTTCATTTATTCTCCAGTCGTGCTTTGTTATAATAAACAGCACTTTAAGGAAGCCGGCGTATCACCACCAGACAGTAGCTGGACCTGGGACGATTTGTTTGCTAATGGTCGAAAGGTAGCTGAAGGTCATGACTGGTATGGTTTTTATTTTTATTTGCCTTCTCGTAACCGGTGGCCGTTGTTCCTGCTTCAGAGCGGTACGACGTTTGCGGCAGAGCAGGATGACGAAGGCAAATTCCGGTTCAGTGGCTCAAAGCTACTCGACAGTTTAGGAACCATTCGTAAGCTGATAGGCATGAAAGATGTATTTCCAGCCGTATTGTCCGAGAGCGATGCGGATGCGGAAGCCTTGTTCTTGCAAGGCAAAGTGTCCATGATTATGACGACCTATTACTTCTTGAATCAATTGCGTCAATCCGATTTGGCATTCGATATTGCTCCATTGCCGCGGCTGCAAAATGCTGATACGCTGCTGATTATAAATGGACTGGCGGTTAACAGCAAATCACAGAACAAGGATGCATCCATGCTGCTCGTTGATTTTCTCACCTCACATGAGGCACAACTGATCATTAGGCGCAAGACGCTGAATATTGCAGCCAACCGTTTGGTGATGGATTGGGAAGGTGAGGAAGTGGGTTATCGTCCGGCCCGTTTTCAGCTTTATCGTGAGATCTTCCCTACCTATCGTCTGGTTACAGAGCTGGGTTTGAGCAACCTCCAGTTGAAAGAGATTCAACGTGATATCATGTTGTTTGTTTCAGGTCTACTGGACAACGACGAGTTATGCCGCAGGCTTGAGGAAATATTGAATGCGGTAAATCAGGAGACTCAGCACTCTTGAGGACTGAAAGTTTATGTGAAAATCCCGGCACAGGTTCAATTCTGAATCTGTGCTTTTTGTTATGTTGAAGTATTTGTTTGTTGCACAAGACTTGACTCATATATGACTCATAATAAACATAAAAACTTGTTGACTGTGCTTTTGTTGTTATTATATGATGAAATAGAAGTCAGATATGAGTTAACGCGAACTCGATTTTATTAAGGTGGTGTAGCTGCAAAGATGGAAAAGGAAGGCGTTTATTTTCACAATGTTTCGGAGCTGGTTCATAAACCCTATCAATCTGGATTGCATCTCCAGCGTTTTCCACAGCATGTGCGCAATGGCTTGTCAGAGAAAGGAAGAACCAAAGCTATACAATCGAACGGCTGCGAATTGCGGTTTGTCACCGAATCCAAGCATGTTAGGGTCACTGTCGGATCGAATGATAGTAACGGCCGCGTTGTGGTATGCAGAGGGGATTTTTTTCATTCTCAGCATTTTCTGCAGGCGGGTACGGTAACCACTCTGCACTTGGAGGAGCCGGAACGTTTTACAGAGGTATCAAGTAAGCGGCTGAATCAGTCTGGATTTTCCTCTAACGTATGGCGTTTGCATTTTGATCGTTTCGGAGCTGTTTTCTACGACGTGGATGCTTTTGGTTGTGAAGTACGTGCGCCTAGACCGGAAGAGGTACCGAAGCTTACGATGCTCGCCTATGGATCTTCCATCAGCCAGAGCGCGGGATCCACGCATCATTTCAATGGTTACTTACAGCAGACAGCGCGCAGACTTGGTGTGGATGTGCTAAATCTTGCGCTTAGCGGATCTTGTTATTGCGAGGACGTAGTTGCCGATCATCTGGCTGAACGTGAGGATTGGGATTTTCTGTTTCTGGAACTTGGTGTCAATATGCGTGCTGTAGTGTCTCCCGAGGAATTCAAGCGTAGAGTGTCTTACATGCTGGACCGGGTTATCAAAAATCATCCTGACAAACCTGTGTTCGTTACTACGATTTATCCGAATCGTGCAACGTATTTTCTTGATACAGGCCATCTTCTTCATGTCCAAGAGGCGGTTTTTAACGAAGTGCTGCTTCGTTACTGTGAAAGCAATAAACATCCACAACTACATCTGCTGGATGGCGCATCAGTCATGCGCGATCTTACCTCGCTGACCTCCGATCTGATTCATCCTTCCGATTATGGACACACGCTAATGAGCGAGCATTTAGCCAAGCTGTTGCGGCCCATGATCGAACCCCTCCGAACTTCTAGTCATTCTACTGAAGTGTCCCCAATTTTATAATAGGGAGTTGATGGAAATGAAGCGTTGGATGCTTACCATGGTGGGAGTTTCATTATTAGCCGTCTCTATGAATGGATGTTCCTCTTCTAATAAGGGGGGAGAAGAACAAGCAGGGGAGAGTCCGGAAAAAACCACTGCTTTCTCCATATCGTTCCGGAGCGGAAACATTTCGTATGCAGACAATCATCCGAATATCAATGATGACAAATGGGTCAAAAAGCTGGAGGAACTTACAAATACAGATCTTAACATCCGTTTGATGCAGCAGAAAAATTTTGATTCGCAAATGATTCAAATGTTCGCGATCAACGACATTCCGGATGTCGTGCAAGCAAGCTCTGGGTTGACGAACCCTCAGTTGGCAGGTTCCGTGGAGGCCGGAGTATTCATGCCCCTAAATGAATTGCTTGAGCAGTATGGGCAGGATCTTCTCAAGAAAGTTCCGAAGGAGGCATGGGAGAAGGAGACCGATGCCAAAGGTAATATCTATGCGATTCCGGAATGGCTGTCCAATCCGTCACGCCGGGCAACTTGGATTCGTGCGGATCTTTTGGAACAAACAGGGCTGCCAGAGCCTAAAACAGTAGATGACTTCCTGAATGTCATGCGTGCTTTTAAGAAGCTGGGTGTGGAGAATCCTTATATGGGCCGGGAGGACTTTGTATATTCGGATATGTTCTTCGGATCTTACGATACCTTTGCTAATTTCTTTATGAAACAAGGGGATCAAATTGTCCCGAAATTTATGAATATCGAAAATATGCAAAAGACGATCCAAACGTACAAGACAATGTTCGACGAAGGACTGATCAACAAGGAATTCGTCACAATTAATCCCACGAAATTTAAGAACGATATTCTTGCAGGTAAGGCGGGCATCTGGAACATGAATGCGAACCTGTTGATCCAATGGGATCAGCAGCTAAGAGAACAGGTGCCTACTGGTAAAATGAAGCTGATCGCCTCGCCCACAGGGCCAGACGGTAAGGGGGGACTTCGTCTTGTCGGTACGGTGCCGCGAGCGTATTTAATTAACAAGAATGCGAAAGACCCTGCCGGGATCGTCAAGTTTTTCAACTGGATGGTTAGTGACGAAGCGGAGAAGTTTTTTACCTTCGGAATTGAAGGGGAAAACTACACTGTAGAGAACGGAAATATTAACTATAACAGACCGAAAACAGCTGATGAAGTTGATGAAGAAACGTTCCGTCAAATCCTGCTGTGGTTCGTACAGGATACTACCTACAATAAAGGTGCGCTTAGTCTCACACCCGAAGGAAAAGATTTGATGAAGCTCTACGACACAGTACTTGCGAATGAGGGACGCGACGGGATTCAATTTGAACCGCAAGTAAAAGGCTATCAGAAAAACCCGGACATCACTCCAGGTGGAGATAAATTGCCGCCTGTTATATTGACGCATGTGATCAATATGGTATACGGCAAAAAGCCGATCTCCGACTATCCGAAGGTGGTGGAGGAATGGCTGCAGAAAGGGGGAAGTGATGTCGTCAAGGAAGCAACAGAACGTTATAACAATAACGACGGTGTGATTTTGTCCCGACATTAATAAGCTGCACCTCAAAAGAGGTTTGAACTCCATAATGCTTGTGATTACCTATACCATGACAGGGAGGAATTCATTTGAGAAACGGACTATATAGGAAAGCTTTTCGAGTGGGCATTAGAGTACTGTTGGCTTTGGCTTTGTTATATTCGCCTTTGGAAATGCAAGCGCTTACTGAAGTTTATGCAGACGGAATAACCGATGACTATGTTACGCTCTACGAGGAAAACTTCGATGACCCTGACAATTTTGGATCTACCGGTGGTATTGCCATTCCGGGGCCTTGGCTGCAGGAAGGCGAAGGAAACAGTATGGCGAAAACTTCGGTTTCGTCCACGGCCCCGTCCGTACCGAATCTGGTGAAAATCGATGGCAAGGATGCATTGGCGCTGCCAGTGAATTCGACGGGGTACCGCAATCTTCAATTGAGTTATTATACACGGGCATCCTCCTACATCGGAGGAAGCGTCATCGTAGAATGGTCAAGTGACGGAGGGATAAATTGGACAACGTTGGAGGAATTTAAGCTGCCCCCAGGAACGCTGGAACAAAAGAACAGTGAGCCGAACCAACTCAAAGTCCAAAACTTGGGCAGCGGAGCTGACAACAACCCGAACGTCAAAATCCGGGTTCGTGTGGGGGAGCTTATGAACGCGAATATGTACATCGATAGTGTCGCCCTCAAAGCTCAAACGATTCCCGGAATACCACCCGCAGAGACACCGGTGCCAATCCCTACACCGGCTGAACCTAAGCCGTTTGTGGTTCCTGAAGGCGTTAAGCTGTATGAAGATGTGCGGATTGGGAATGCTGGAACGCGGCCGATTTATACTTCGATTGCCGTACCCAAGATCCTGCCTCAAGCACCCGTGCCAGTGATGGTATACATTCATGGCGGAGGTTGGAATCACGGAGACCGGAAGCAAGCCCTTGCCAGTATCTGCAACTATGTAACCAAGCGAGGATATATCGGAGTATCGCTGGATTACCGCTTAACCCCGGAAGCGCCATTCCCGGCGCAAATTCAGGATGTGAAGCTTGCTATTCGTTACTTGCGCGCGCATGCGGCAGAATACCATCTGGACCCGAGTCGGATCGGTGTATGGGGTTCGTCGTCAGGGGGGCATCTGGTCTCACTGCTCGGTACGACTGGGAACATTAAGTCAGGCGAGACAATCACATTGGATACAGGACATACCGTAAATGTTCCGGATTTGGCTGGGAATGGCGGTTGGCAGCAATATTCTGATCAAGTGCAAGCCGTTGTCGATCTCTACGGTCCAGCGGATTTTACAACAAACTTCGCTAATAGCTATAAATCTGTGAAAGCGCTTTTAGGCGGGAACGACGCGTTCTCTGTGCCAGACCAGGCAAGGTTGGCCATGCCTGGCACTTATGCGTCACCGGACGATCCGCCTTTTTTCATCCGCCATGGGGATGTGGATGCAACGATCCCATACACGGACAGCATTACGTTCTCCAATCAATTGAAGGATGCAGGCGTGAAAGTGGTCGATGTCAAAATTGTACCTAAACAAGGTCACGGTTTTATAGGCGAAGCGGCTGAGCAAGCAAGCGCCGAGGCTTGGGCTTTTATGGATCAATATGTAAAGAATCGAATGGCAACAACACCTGATGATGAGGTTGTATACCGCGATCTAGCCAGTCTGGCACCGAGCGACGATGCAGTCATCGACAGCAGCAAGCCCACTGTAAACTTCAATAGCGCGACGAGCAGCAGCAATGGATTGTTCAGTATTTCTTCTGGCGCCGAGAACAAGAAATATGTGTATTTTAAATTTGATGTCTCTTCATATAGCAATCCTGCAAACAGGTACATTTTTAATGTTGCTGCCAAAAAGGGTTCATCCAATGCGGACCTCGAACTTTCGTTATTCGGCCTAAAGGATACAAATTGGACTGAATCGGAGCTGACTTGGAGCAATGCGCCTGTCACGGATCTGACCATTGCTTCGTTAAGTGGGAAATTTACCGTAACGGCAGACAAATCAAGAGCTCCACAGGTTTACAGCATCGATGTGTCCGAGTTTGTCAGAGAAAGATTGTCCGCATCGGGCGGTAATATCGCTTTTCTGCTTGGTGATGCGGCAAGCACTGGAATTTCCCTCAATGTCTATTCGAAAGAAGCTAATGGCAACAGCAACCCCCGTCCACAGCTTGTTGTTCAAGAAGCGGTTGCACCTTCAAGCGACCATGAGAAACCTTCCTGGCCGGATGGAAGTTCTCTGAAAGCTGTCAATATAGGTACAGAGTTCATTCAACTTTCATGGCCGGCCGCCAGCGATAATCAAGGTATCGGCTCCTATCGCGTATACCGGGATAACACCCTGTTATCCAATGTTACCGGTGCAACGTATACAGCCGTTGGGCTTAGCCCTAGCACGGCGTACAGCTTTAAGGTTGAAGCGGTGGATCAGTCGGGCAATACATCCGTACCGCTTTCTTTTACCCGATCAACGCTTACAGAACCCATCATTCCTTACGCGATTGCAAACGTGACAGCCAGCGACAGCGATGGCAATATCGCAACGAATACCATCGATAATAACTTGTTCACCCGTTGGTCCGCCGCAGGTAACAGCCCGTGGGTCCAATACGATTTAGGCGAACGGAAGCAGATCAGTTATTTAGGTATTGCCGTTTATAAAGGTGACACGCGTACGGCTCAATTGAGTATCGAAACTTCAAATGACGGTTTGGCTTGGACTACGATATGGACTGGTGCAAGTATGTTCAGGACCATAGAGATGCAACCTTTTGATTTTCCTGACACAGAAGCCAGATATGTGCGGATCGTGGGTTTTGGAAATTCTGATGGCAGCGCGTTTACAAGTTTATCGGAGGTAAACATCTATGCGCCGTTCGCAAATGGCGATACACCTGTAGCCAGCATCCCGAACTACACACCTAATCCCCCCCGGGAACCGATCCCATTCACAGCTCCCGGGTTAACCGAACCTGAGGGTACGGTGCATCCGGTTCATTCCTCACCTACAACCACTGGGCGCATCTTAAACGTGGTGGACTATAATGCTGATCTCGCCGATAACGACACAGATGACGGTATTGCTATTCAAGCTGCCATAAACAGTGCTGAGTCCGGCGATGAGGTCTATTTGCCGTCTGGGGTTTATAATTTGAACTCAACATTGGATACTCTTGTCAATTTGAAGCTCAAGTCAGGAGTAAACCTTCGCGGTGAGGATCAATCAACAACCATCCTCAAGACATCTCTCAATAAGGTAAAAAACAGCGCCCTGATGAAAGTATCCGGACAGCATGATCTGTCCATAACTAATCTCACATTGACTTCTACATGGAACGGTGTCTACACGACGGATCACAAAGTGAACAACCCGGACGCCGGTGGTCCCGACAGCATGATTACCATCGCAAATTTTGGTGAAGTTCCGTCATACAACGTCACGGTTGATGGAGTTACTGTAGAGAAGTATTCACGTATGGGTGTGCGTATCGACAACAGCCGTGATATCGTCGTACGCCGCAGCACGTTCCGAAATGCGACAGATGTAGGTCCGGGCGGTGCTGGCTATGGTGTGTCGATTCAGGGCATGGCCAAGCAGGATCGCAACGGGTATGAGAACGACACGGTTTGGAATGTTGTGGAGGACTCCCATTTCGAAGGCCCTTATTTGCGGCATGGGGCGCTGATCCAATTTGTTGCCCATAACAATGTCCTGCGAAACAATCAGTTTATGAATACAAAGCTGGATGCCATCGATCTGCACGGAGAACTCGAATATTTGAACGAGATATACGGCAATGTGATTAGCGATATTCCCTACGGCGCGGCGATCGGACTGGGAAACACCGGGGGTACAGCACCCAGCAATCACAGTAAGTCAGGACCGCGTAACTATATCCATGACAATACGATTCGTAATACAAGAGAAGGAATCAATGTAACTATGGGCACCCCGGATACAGTCATTGAGCGAAATGTGATTGAGAATACAACGCATATAGAGAACGCCAAGGGCATTCAGATTTTGAACGGGCCAGGTACTATCATTAAGGAGAATATCATTCGCAACAACACCGCGTCGAATTATTGGGCTGTATCCCTTGAGCGTGATCCCGGCGATAGCAAAGCAAATGATATCGGAGCGGGCGACCCGCAGGACGTTCAATTGATCGCAAATTCGCTGATTGGCAATACGAACGGTATTCGACTTCTTGCTGGAAAAGGGATCATCCTGCAGGGGAATCTTATTAACAGTATAAGTTGCAATTATTTCAAAAATGATCATGTAGTAGTAGAGGGTTGGCCGTTACCGATTATACCCTAAAGAAAACACAAGCTCACTCATAGAAACTCCATATTGCAAGCGCTTTATTGTAGGTAGAATGAGGTTAGATTCATTCACTATTTAAGGAAATGGAGGAAAGCCGATGCCACATATTGAGATTAGGATGTACGAAGGCCGAACGAGTGAGCAGAAGGAGGAGATAGTCACCGTATTCACGCGGGAGTTATCCCGAATTATTGAACGGGAGGAACGATTTATTACCGTCGAATTTCAAGAAATTCCCCTGGATGAGAATGCTCCGGCGAACCTGCTGAAAACAGGACCTATAGGAAACGGTTATGAAAGCTAAGTTAACTGGGGTTGACCTTATTAACTACAAAGCCGACACGAAAAGGTCCTTGCTTTTAAACATGTGGAAATTCAGAGCACTCTATGTGATTGCGATTCCCGGGATCTTGTATTTTATTATTTTCAAGTACTTGCCGTTGGCTGGTTCAGTTATTGCGTTTCAGAACTACAATATTTTTAAAGGCTTTACAGGCAGTGAATGGGTGGGACTCGAGCACTTTAGGACGATGTTCCAATACCAGGATTTCGGAAGAATCTTGAGCAATACAATTCTGCTAGGCTTGTATGATCTTATATTCGCCTTTCCGGCTCCAATATTGCTTGCGCTTCTGCTGAATGAAATTCGGCTTGTGTTTTACAAACGGTTTTTGCAAACGGTGGTTTATATGCCCCATTTCCTATCTTGGGTAATTGTCAGCGGTATCGCCTTGGGTATCCTCTCCCCAGGAACAGGGATTGTGAATCAGGCTTTACAAGCTTTCGGCTTTGAACCGATTTATTTTCTTGGTGAAAATTCATACATTCGCACGATTTTGATCAGTTCCGGTATCTGGAGGGATTCCGGGTACGGTACGATCATTTATCTGGCCGCGTTGGCAGGAATAAACCCAGATCTTTATGAGGCTGCTGAAGTAGACGGAGCCGGGCGCTGGAAACAAACCTTAGCCATTACACTGCCGTCTCTGATACCGACGATTATGATTTTGTTCCTTCTCCATATCGGGAGATTTCTTGATCTTGGCTTCGAGCGGGTATGGGTATTCCTGAACGCGCTTAATACCGGGAACGGGGAGATTCTGGACACTTATATCTATAAGGCGGGGCTGCTGTCTCAGCAATACAGCTATACAACAGCAGTGGGGCTATTCAAGTCGGTAGTTGGACTCATTCTGGTGCTCATCGGCAACATTTTGAGCAAAAAAACAACCGGTGAATCGCTGTATTAATCGCTCTTTATGGAGGTAGGGATGATGAGAGTACGCTATACTCGCGGCCAGAATCTATTTAATGTGTTCAATCTTTTGTTTCTGACCGCTCTCGCTTTGGCTATGTTTCTGCCGTTTCTGAATGTGATTGCCCAGTCCTTTAGCAGCTCTGAAGCAATTATTAATGGCAGGGTAGGCTTGCTGCCAAAGGAATTTACCGCGATCAATTATCAGTACGTTTTCAGCGATCATTCCATTTGGCGGGCGTTCGGTGTCTCCGTCTATATTACGGTACTGGGAACCGCCATTAATCTGATTGCGACAGCTTCTCTCGCTTATCCGGTGTCGCGGCCGGAATTCGTAGGACGTAAATACATCGTCATGATGGTATTGTTCACTATGGTATTCAGTGCCCCTCTTATTCCAAACTTTATCCTGATCAAAAATTTGGGGCTTATGAACTCCTTATGGGCACTTATGATTCCGGGGGCCATCAGCGCATTTAACTTTTTCGTGATGAGAAGCTTCTTTATGCAGCTGCCTCAGGAGCTGATAGATTCCTCCAGAATCGATGGGTGTGGCGAGCTGCGGATCATAGTCAATATGGTACTGCCGTTGTCCAAACCGGTAATGGCCTCATTGGGGATTTTTTACGCCGTCGGGCACTGGAATACGTACATGAGCGCTCTGTATTATATCAACAAGCCGTCATTATGGCCTCTGCAAGTGATGTTGAAGAAGCTCTTCGAGACGGACGATATCAGCATTGATCCGGCTTCCTCAGTTTATAGCTCTTTGGCCCACACCTCACCTGAGGGCATCAAAATGGCTGTTATCATTGTCGCTACTATTCCGATTATCATGATTTATCCGTTTCTTCAACGCCATTTCGTTAAAGGAATGATGGTCGGATCCGTCAAATCCTGATCTATCATAGTGTGGTAGAATAGGAACGCGTTAAGCGAGACGAATCGGAAGGTGGTATCCATGGATGAGATGTGTATTAATCGTAGACGACGAGCCCATGATTCGAAAGGGACTTTCTATCATGATCCAGCAATGCGGCGAGCATCCGTATAACATTAAGCTGGCCCAGAATGGCGAAGAGGCAATCCAGCTCATTATGGAGGAGCAGCCGGATTTTCTTTTTACAGATATCCGTATGCCCAAGGTAGACGGACTGGAGCTGTGCCGGCGGCTGTCGGAGATGGAGACGGATATTCAGACTGTTGTCATCTCGGGTTATGGGGATTTTGAATACGCCCGCCAATGCGTGTCCTATGGAGTGAAAGAATATCTCCTGAAACCCGTGAGCAAAGGGAACCTTCAAAATGTGATCGCCAAACTGGAAGCGCATAGAGAGAAGTTAGAGAGTTTTGTCTCTGTCGCTAAGCTCGATGAATGGGTCGTGCGTATGGATGATGCCATCTGGACCTTGGATAAAGAAAGGCTGTACCTTGTACTGAAGGAATGGGAAACTGACTTCCTCCAGCGTAAGATGAGCCGAATTCAGCAAAAAGAGCTTCTGGAAGAGGGCTATGCTTTACTCGTGAAGAAGCTGCTTGTCAATTCAGTTACACCCGGTAAAAGCCTGTTAGACTTGTCCGCAGCAGCTGGACCTGAGCAGTTATTTCACTGCTTCGCAGAAGCGTCAGCAGCTATATTGGAAGAGCTTCGTAGAAAGCGCAAGGGTAAAGCGAAGGATCCGATAGAGGAAGCTAAAGCATTTATTGAAAAGCATCTCGCCCAGGAAGTATCGCTGGAAGAAGTGGCGGAAGTGCTTGGGCTAAATGCCTCTTATTTCAGCCAGATGTTTAAGCACTCAACAGGAGAGACCTTTGTACATTACCGCATAAAACGCAGGATGGAGAAGGCCAAAAGATTACTTGCCGATGCAAGCTATCGGATCACCGATATTTCCTATGAAGTCGGGTATGCAGACCATCCTCATTTTACGAAGACGTTCAAAAAGTTCACCGGGCTGGCTCCTTCTGAGTACCGCAACCAGCTGGGGATCGATTGATGAGAAAGAGTCTGTCGAACAAGCTGTTTGCCTCCTTTCTGACCGTCATTCTTCTATCCTTGTCCATGGTTGGATTTATCTCTTATTTTCAGGCTTCGGCTGAGCTGGATAAGTCTTCTGAGAAGTCCATTGCTCAAGTCATCAGAAGTGCGTCTTATCAAACGGATCTGTATTTGCAAAATTATGAAAAGGCTAGCGATTCCATCCTGTCCTACAATCAAGTCAAGGAGTTCTTGGATATGGACCCGGAGGATAGCTTCTCCTACTATCAATATACGAATGACATTCAGAAGTATTTGTTTCGTTCTTTGTTTATTCTGTATCCCCAGATTAATCTGATGTACGTCATCGGTGAACACGGCAAGGCCATTAGCGATGATAACTCCTATCAGGCACATAGCCTGCAGTTTCATCCTCAGGAACGCTACCGTTTCTTAAGCGAACATACGCCGGAGAGCGGCCGCATCACCATTCTCAACACGAATGTGATGAATGAAGGGGATAAGAACATTATTACGATGGTCCGCCGAATCAGAGGGGTCTCTTCCTATCGTCCCAAAGGTATAGTCGCCATTGAATTTAAGGCTGAGGATCTGGCCCGTATATGGGAACCTCTTGATCTGGGACAGGGCGGGTCCTATTTTATCATGGACGAATTCGGCAAGCTCCTTTACCGGGCGGAAGGGAATAATAACCACCCTGGGTTATCTGCTGAGCACATTCAGAACGTATTTCAACACCCAAATGACTCTGTGGTGGAAAAAGTAGACGGGAAAGAGTATTTGTTCGTGTCGAGAAAATCCGAATATTCCAAATGGCAGCTTGTAGTATCCATACCCGTTGGTGAGCTGCGCAAGCCTATTTCTACCATTCGTACGACCACGCTGGTGGTGGGAGTTCTCACGCTTGTCGGCACACTGCTCCTTGCAGCCTGGTTCGGACGATCCATCACGAAGCCCATCCTGATTCTTAAGGAGGGCATGAGGGAGACGGAAAAAGGCAAGTGGCGCAGGCTTGAGATGAACGGCCGTCAGGATGAACTGGGGGGATTGATGCGCAGCTACAATCTCATGGTGACCCGGCTGTCCGAAATGATTGAGCGGGTATACGAAGCGGAGCTTACCACCCAGAAGGAGGCTCTGGAGCGTCATCAAGCTGAATTCCAGGCACTCCAGCTGCAGATTAATCCGCACTATCTATATAACACATTAGAGACTATCAAATGTTATGCGGTCGTTCAGGATTCGGATGAAATCACAGAAATAGTGGAGGCCATGGCATTCATGCTTCGCTACTCCATCCAAACTAATCTGGAGGAAATTACGATTGCCAATGAGCTTAATCATGTACTGAGCTACATGACGATTCTCAAGCACCGGATCGGCAGGGAGTTCGAAATTGACGTAGTGATTCCGCCGACGCTGCTACTGGCTAAGATGGTCAGGCTTACACTTCAGCCCTTGATCGAAAATATTTTTCAGCATGCGTTTCCCGAGGGAATTGAAGACAAGCACTATATTAGAATCGACGCCAGAAAAGAGGGAGATCGTTTTCTAGTTCTTGTAGAGGATAACGGCGCAGGGATGTCCCGCGAACGGCTTGATAAGCTTCGTGAGAAGCTGAATCTGAATCAGCTGGCGGATACGGAAGGAGACTCCCTCTATCATAGAGGTGGAATCGGGCTCATGAACGTGCACCGGAGAATTCAAATGGTGTTCGGTGAACAATACGGATTAAGTGTCGAAAGCGTGGAGAATGAGGGAACCCGGTTGATCTTATCCATGCCTGCGGAGTGAGGAAAAAGATGTTTTCAGAAAAAATTACTATTAGGAGGAAATAGGCAATGAAAATTGATTTGACTGGTAAAATTGCGCTTGTTACAGGGTCCAATGCAGGGATAGGCCGACAAATCTTGGAGACTTTGGCTGCTTCCGGCGCCAAAGTGGCGGTAAACTATTTGTTCGGTTCTGCGGAGGAGACGGTGGACGCGATCCGTCAGGCCGGAGGAGAAGCTTATGCTTTTCAGGCAGACGCAACAAGTCCTGCCCAATTGGATAATATGGTGAAGGAAATTGAGGAGCATTTCGGCGGAACCATCGATATTCTCGTCAACAATGCAGGCGGCATGATCAATCGGGTTCCCAATACTGAAATGAACGAAGAGCATTACAACAAGGTGATGGACGTCAATTTTAAATCATGCGTGTTTGCCTGCAAAGCCGTATCCGCAGGAATGATTGCCAAGAAAAGCGGTAAAATCATCAATGTATCTTCCCTTGCGGCCCATGACGGCGGCGGACCGGGGGCTTCCATTTATGCAGCGGGCAAAGCTGCGGTATGGTCTTATACCAAGGGACTTGCCAAGGAGCTGAGTCCTCACGGGATTAATGTAAACGCTATCTCTCCTGGATTTATCGGTCAGACCGCTTTCCATGCTACCTTTACTGCGGATGCGGCAAGACAGGCAACGATTGCGAAGATTCCGCTGGGCCGGGAAGGTGCTCCACAGGATGTGAGCAATGTGGCACTCTTCCTCGCTTCAGAGCTGTCGGATTATCTGACAGGCGAAATTATTGAAATTAACGGAGGCTTGTTCATGCGATGATGAACCTTAAGGAGAAAGCAGATACTTTTTCCTGGGTTGGTCTTGAGGTGGATAAATTGAAAATGGAGCTGGATCCCTTCCGGAGAGAAGAGATTCTGCTCCCGACAGAACCTGGTGGCTGGTGGCACCAATATGTATGTCCCCAGCATCATACTGAGCTAATCTTCGATGTTATGGAGCAAGATGCGGTTGTCTTTTCTTGCCCGAAGGGCTGCAAGCTGGAAGGTGAGCCCTACCGGGGAGCATGGCTGGTATACCGGCATCAGGCAATGGCGCGATACGCGCTGCAAGCTGCCGTGGTATTCGCCGCAGACGGAGAAGAATTCTACAGCAGCTTAGCCCGGAAGATTCTTGTCGGTTATGCGGAGCAGTTTCCTTTGTATCCGGTTCATCCCGATGCTCAACCCTGGATGCTTAGTGGCCGTGCCTTTCATCAGGCGCTGACAGAGGCTATCTGGTCCACTACGCTTATTCGGGCCTATCTGCTGCTTGTGGATCATGGAGTAACGTTCACTGGGGAGGAAGAGGTAAAGCTGCAAGTGTTCTTCACGATGCTGGAGGAGAGTATGGAGCAATACCGCCACATCCTCATTTACGAGAAGAAGAATGCAGAGAACAATTATACCGCATGGCTGAATGCTAGCCTGGCTTGTGTATATGCCGCCAAAGGTACCAGAGAAAAGCTTGCTTCTTTGCTGGAGGGAGAAGGCGGATTCTATCATCATCTGTCCATTGGCGTGAAGCCAGATGGTTTTGAATTTGAAGGCAGCACGTACTACCATATTTTTGTATTGCGGGCTTATCTCATAGCAGACGAGATGTACGGGCGCTTCGGGATTGACCTCTATGCTGCCAAAGGAGAACAGGGACAATCCATCCGTGGCATGTTTCAGTTGCTGGCAGAGCTTAGCGGCGATAACGGGGAGCTTCCAGCCGTGCATGATGGTCCTTATGCGCGCGTTCCTTTCGCCCGAGAAATTGCTGAAGTATTTGAAATAGGTATTGCGGTTTACAAAGACCCGAGTCTCCAGCCAATACTGGCGAATGCTTATAGATATCTATACGGGCAGGAATTAAGGACTGGTCTGGAGGCAGTGCTGTATGGAGCAGGTGAGAGTAAGGAACTTCAGACCAGTTACAGGGTGAGAGACTCTGTCCTACTGCCGGATTCCGGATTCGCCGTGCTCCGCCACCCGGGCAATCCGCTGTCCGTGCTGGCGGATTTCGGAGAGCATGGCGGATCACATGGACATTTCGACAAGCTTCATATCACGATTATGCACCGATGGGGCGAGGTTGCTCCCGAGCTGGGTATGGTTCCTTATGGATCTGTTTTGCGCAAGGAATGGTATTCCGAAACTGCGAGCCATAACACGGTCACCATCGGAGGTCGTTCCCAAGCTCCACATACCGGAAGCTGCTGTCAATTTCGCCAGGAAGGCAACGCTACGTACTTATGGATTCGTTCAGACAGCGCCTATGAAGGAGCTGTTCTAGAGCGGCATCTTGTATTGGCCGACGGTTGGCTGCTGGATTGGTTTCATGTTGAGCAAGTAACGGAGCGGAGTCAGGAAGTAGACTTATGGTTCCATCCGACGGGACATTTGCTGTTACCGTTCGACCCTCACCGTGTCCAGACGGACTCTCCGACAGTCCTTGGTCTGGAAGCTGGTTATGGCTCAGTAGAAGTACTGTCCGCAATGAAAAATGAGACGGACTGCCCGTTAAATACGGAGTGGAATATCCGTTATGATGGAGTGAGCACCGGCCGGGAGTATGAAGTATCCTCGAGTACTCTACTGGCGCCTGGCTCCACTATGTATGAAATCCGCACACCGGGTAATGCCGAAGACCCGAGTAGATTGCTACGAGGTATTATGCTTCAGCACAAAGGCCCGTCGGTTGATTTTATTACGGTTTATCGGGACGGTCACGAACCTGCTGTACTGAAGCTAGTGAGTCAGGTGGGCGAACCGCCCCGAATCCAAATAGCAACAACTGGGCAAGCAGTGGTGTATTGCCTTGACCCTAAAGCGGGACTGATTCAGGAAAAGTCCCGGAATACGGAGGAGTAGAGATGTTAGAACCTTTATTTCAACCTACCAGCGGTGTACTCGATCTGTCGTATGGGCCAGATGAACATATAGATGTTGGAGAGAATCCTCCGCGGTTTACTTGGATGCCTGCTTGTCTGGAAGAGAGCATGTATGAGCTGCAGATCTCCTCAAAAACTGAATTTGAGTCTGAAGATACGTTGACCTACAGTAGAATTCCCTATAATTTGTTTACCCCGGATAAGCCGTTGGCGCCCGGCTCGTATTATTGGCGATACAGTCTTATCGGGGAGAAAGATATCCGTTCCGAGTGGAGTAAAGTAAGAGCTTTTGTGGTGGAGGATGAATTGCCGCTAACGCCACTGCCTTCCCGTACAGAACGATATTCAGCTGCTTCCGCCAACCATCCGCGGCTTTGGCTTCAAGCGGAGCAACTTCCGTTTTACCGGGAAGTTGTCCGCCAAGACCCGATTTCAACTGGCTGGGAAGACTTCCTGAAGCATTCCGTTCTACCCTGGACAAAGCGCGAGCTTATTCCCGAGCCTGCACCGTATCCAGATAATAAGCGTGTCGCCACACTATGGCGGCAGATGTATATGGACTGCCAGGAAGTCTTCTATGCTATCCGGCATCTTGCTATAGCTGGAGTTGTGTTGGAGGACGAGGCGCTTATCGCCAAAGCTAAAGAGTGGCTGCTTCATGCTGCAAGCTGGAACACAGATGGTACCACCAGCCGGGATTACAACGATGAATGCTCCTTTCGCATAGCCGGAGCGTTGGCATGGGGCTATGATTGGCTTCACGGCTCTCTGACGGAAGAAGAACGCCTTAAGGTAAGGCAGGCGCTACTGCGAAGAACCGGGCAGATCGCATTCCATGTCATCGAACGTTCCCGCATCCATCAAGTTCCTTATGACAGCCATGCGATCCGCTCTTTATCCTCTGTACTCGTACCCTGTTGTATTTCCATGTTGGGTGAGGAGGAGAAGGCGCAGGAATGGCTTGATTATACGCTGGAGTACTTCTCCGCCATGTATACCCCATGGGGTGGCAAAGATGGCGGGTGGGCAGAAGGTCCGATGTATTGGACCACTCAGATGGCATTCGTTACGGAGGCGCTCAATCTAATTCGCAAATACATGGCAATCAATTTCTATGACCGTCCTTTCTTTCGCAAAACAGGTGACTTTCCGCTCTATTGCTTCAGTCCGGATACCATGAGGGCCAGCTTCGGCGATCAATCGTCACTGGGAGATCCGGTCAATCTCAAGACGGGCTTCAATATCCGCCAATTCGCCGGTTTAACCGGAAATGGCCAGTACCAATGGTATTTTGAGCAAACTAAGGAACTGAACCCTGACACCCAGATGATCTTCTATAACTACGGCTGGTGGGATTTCCGGTTCGATGAGATGGTTTATCGCACAGATTATCCGCAGATTTCTTCAGAGCCACCGGTGGCTGCAGAACCTTTGAAGTGGTTTCAGGATGTGGGATGGGTGGCCATGCATCATCGGATGGAGGATCCGCAGGAACATATCATGCTGTTGACCAAGAGCAGCCGTTACGGCTCTGTGAGCCATAGCCATGGGGATCAAAACGCCTTCCTGCTGCATGCCTTCGGCGAGCCCTTGGCTATTGAAAGCGGCTATTACGTTGCATTCAACAGTACGATGCATATGCAGTGGCGCAGGCAGACCCGCTCCAAGAACGCAATTCTTATTGACGGCAAAGGCCAATATGCTGGCACGGACAAGTCGAAGAACATGGCAGCCTACGGTAAGGTGTTGAAGGCGTATAGTACGCCCGGAATCAACTACACGCAAATGGATGCCACCGAAGCCTACCGCGAGAATGTACCCTATATCAAGCGGTATGTGCGGGAAATATTTTTCTTTGATAGCGCTTACTTTGTTATCACAGACAGTGTCGAGCTGGAACGTCCGGGAAAATTGGATTGGCTGTTTCATACGCTGTATCCCATGAAGCTGAAGGATCAATCTTTTAAAGTACATGGTAAAAAAGCTCAGATGGAGGGCAGATTTGTCTATAGTTCCTCGGGAGAAATGGCACTCAGTCAAAGCAATCAATTTACAGATGTAGATCCGAAAGAATGGGAAGGGCTGCCCGAGCATTGGCATTTGACTGCCTCTACTCAAGAGGCCGTAAGCCATCGGATCGTCACTCTTCTGATTCCCCAAAAAGCAGGAAGCCGGGATTACGTATCGTACTTTATGGACGATCAGGACCATGGGGTTCATGTCTACTTTACGAATCAGGGGATTACCCACCGGGTTGAGATCCCAAAAGCTTATTAGTCTTAAGATATCTTCATTTTACGTATACACCCCATTGTACAAGGAGAGGGCTATATTATGAAAAAATGGATTGGCATCTGTCTGGCTATCGTAATGGGTGCTACCGTTATTGCAGGTTGCTCGAACAAGGACAAAGAAGAGACTGCCGGAGGCGCATCAAATACGCCGCAGAAAACTGAATTCTCGATCTCGATGCGGACGCTGGCTTTTAACTATGTTGAGAAATCACCCGACTTGAATAAGGACAAATGGGTGAAAAAGCTGGAGGAGATGACAAACACAGACTTGGATATTGTGTTGGTTCCTCATAAAGAGTTCGAGCAGAAAATGGTGCAGATGTTCGCTACTAATGATATACCGGATGTCGTTCAAGGTTCGGGCGGCGTAAATGGCAAGGAGATGGCTGGTTCTGTTGAAGCTGGTGTGTTCATGCCCTTGGATGATCTGCTGCAGCAAAACGGCCAGAACCTTTTGAAAGTAATCCCAAAGGAAGCTTGGGAGAACGTCACCTATCAAGGAAAAATTTATGCAATACCGGAGTTTCTATCCAATCCCTCCCGCCGGGCGACTTGGATTCGCAAGGACCTGCTGGATCAAACCGGCTTGCAGGTTCCAAAAACGGTCGATGAGTACTTGACTGTGTTGCGTGCCTTCAAAAAGCTGGGGATAGAGAACCCGTACATGGGCCGTCAAGACTTCAAATATGCGGATGCTTTCTTTGGCGCTTATGATGTTTTTCCGTATCTGACTATGTTCGAGGAAGTAAACGGCCAGGTTCAGCCGAAGTTTATGGATAGCGAAAATATGATGAAGGCGTTACAAACCTACAACACCATGTATACAGAGGGTTTGATCAACAAGGAATTTGCCACCATTAACCCGACCAACTACAAAAATGCGATTCTCTCAGGCAAAGCGGGCATGTGGACGATGAATGCCAACGAGCTTCTGCAGTGGGAGCAGCAACTGAAGGCTACGACGCCATCCGCCAAGCTGGAGATTATTCCTTCGCCAGTGGGACCTGATGGAAAAGGAGGCTCCTACTTGTACGGCTCCGCCACGCGCACCTACTTTATAAAGGAAGGTACGAAGAATGCTGCGGATATCGTGAAATTTTTTGACTGGATGCTGAGCGAAGAGGCAGAAACCTTCTTTACCTTTGGGATTAAGGACGAAACCTATAAGGAAGAGAACGGCAAAATCGTATACACTTCTCCTGCGGATTCCGCCGCTATAGATGAGGAGCGCTACCGCCAGTCATTCCTCTGGATGGTGCAGGATACTACTTATAATAAGGGTGTCCTTAACATGACAGAAGAAGGTAGAAGCTTGATCAATGTATACGATACTATTCTGGCTAACGAAGGCCGTGACGGAATTCAGTTCGACCCGCGGCTAGATGCCTTGGTGAAGAATCCAGACATTGCACCTAACTCGGACACGGCTCCTCCGGTACTGCTGACGCACATGGTAAAGATGGTATATGGCAAGGAACCTATCAGCGACTGGCCGAAGGTTGTGGAAGAGTGGCTTTCTAAGGGCGGCAACGAGGTCATCAAGGAAGCTACGGAAAAATATAATAACAAAGCTGGCGTCACCATGCCTCGCAGATAAACTTATCCTCCAGGGGAGTTGGAATTCAATTAAGGGCTGCCGAGAGGTAGCCTTTTTAGTTAGGGCCAGTTTACTTTAATGTAATATCCAAAGTATGGATTATATGGTAAGTTAAATGGAGACATTCTAATGAACTATATAAAAAGAAATGGAGTGATTTCATGAAGATGCGGAATTCAAAACTTTTATATTATCTTGTCTGGATCATAGTGGGGGCGCTCTTATTACATTATGGAAACTCGCTAATTAGCCATTACACTGAAGAGGCACAAAAGAACTATCAATTAGAAAATACTGTATGGATCACGGCTATTGTCCCGTTTGTCTATGGAATCTATCTGGCATTATTAGAAGGATTACCTAAAGCTTTTGTTGTTAATTGGCTTCTGTTGTTTATTGTGTTTCTTCCAAGTTTTCTTCTGCTTATGTATCCAACTTTAGTAATGTATTTTAACATTTCGAATATGGAGATCTACAAATTCGCAACCATACATGATGGAATAGTATTGGGTCTGGTTAGTGGAATGGCACTAGTTAAATCTCTAACGACAAACCGTTAACGAGATTACAGCATTGCTGTTACAGAATTATTGGAGCAGTATAAAATAGTTATATGTAAAATCACCCTTTCAATTATTTGGGTTTTATTGCAAGATATTTATGCATCATGTATTTTATTGAATAATAAGGGGGAGTGCGAATAATGTTATCATCCACAGAGCTTAGCAAGCTGAACGAAGTGAATTACAGGGAGGACCGTTTAGAGGTAGTTAATCATTTTTATGAGGATCTCTGTGATAAAAAAGTAGTCGATGGTTATATTTATTCTCTAAGTCGTTACGGGAAAATCTTTGCTAGTGCTGCCGGAGGACGTTTCAGTTACGAAGAAGAAAGCACCCAAGAAATGAAAACGGATACAATTTTTCGTGTTGCTTCAATTACGAAGCTGTTTACGGCGACAGCGATTTGGCAGCTTGCGGATGATGGTAAGATTTTTATGGGGCAGCCTGTGAGTTCTATTCTTCCAGAGTTTGATGCCGACCCTTTTAAGCCGATTACCATTGCACATTTACTGACTCATACCTCTGGCATCGCTCCTGATCCTGGCACTATAAGTGATACTTACTATAAAAGTGCATGGTGGTATATTTTTGAATCAGAGCTTGGAAAAGAAAACTGGATTAAAGCCGGTCTATCTAAAGGGATTCATTTTCCGGTAGGGACTCAATGGATGTATTCATCGTTTGGATACGCGATTTTGGGCGCAATTATCGAGAAAATAACAGGTGTTTTTGCAGAAAAATACATAATGGACCACATTGTAAAACCGTTAGGCATGAAAGATACCTTCTTTGATATACCAGCAGAAAAAGCTGGTAGGATCGCCATTCGTTCGGAAAGGGCTAAGGAATATCTTCAGAAGCTGCAAAACGGGGAAATTACGGATGCGGGACAAAGGTCTGAGGAAGAAATCAACGTTCCCGAAACTGGTGGTGGGTTATATTCCACAGTTGCTGATCTGCAAAAGTTCGGAATTATGCTGCTTAATCAAGGGCAATACGAAGGGAGTCATATCTTAAGCCGAATGGCTGTACAAAGAATGACCAAGCGGTTTAATTCTGAGAAAATTCCAAACTACGCATGGGGAGATGCAGGAGCGGATCGACCATACGGACTGGGACCAGACCTTCGCTATAATGTGAGTACTTCTTACTCTGAAGGCACTTTTTTTCACGAAGGGGCTGGGGCCTGTGCCTTATTCGTTGACCCGGTTGAAAAGCTGATTGCCGTTTGGTATCTTCCTTTTCACAAAGGGGTATGGGACGGTAGAGCGGTATTTGGCACCCACAATGTGATCTGGTCCGGACTCGAATAAGAAAAAGACTTTTTTTATGTGATATCTATAGATAGGCAGGATGTGACTTATGTTTGAGATGATAAAGCACCGCTTTCGCATTATGAGGGCGGTTGCTTTTGTTACTTATAAGGAATGGAGTGCGTACAGGACGCATTCGATGGTTTCTATTTTTGTAGGCCCAGTGTACTTTTTAGTGCAGTATTATATATGGAGCGCTGTTTATAGCGGGGAATCTTATATCAACGGGATGTCACTCTCCCAAATGCTTTCCTATTTTTGTGCTACGATGTTGATCAACTATTTGACGATGGATTTTGCCGATTGGAATTTACAAATGCTTATTCGCACCGGGAAATTCATTACGTTTTCGTTAAGACCGCTAAATCATATGTTCTTTGCTTTGTCTCAGAAGGCAGGGCATAGGGTACTTGGGCTTTTATTTGAATTTTTACCCTGCTTTATGATCTTTTTCTTTATTTTTCATATTGATGTCTTACCTGCAAATTTACTATACGCGATTCTTTCGATAGCTATGGCGTTTATGATGAATTTTTTCATTCATTATAGTATTGGAATGGTCGCTTTTTGGATGGTGCAATCCTCTAGTATTCGTAATTTTTTTAATCTTTGCGAAGGGATATTTTCAGGATCGCTGATTCCATTAGTATTTTTCCCAAAATCCTTACAAATGGCGTCCTTTTTCTTACCCTTTCAATACACGGCCTTTCTTCCTGCAATGGTCTATACAGGTAGCTATACTTTAGCGGATATAACCTTACCTATTCCTCAAGTGTTATTGCTGCAGCTCATAGCGGTAATTATTGCCGGAGTTGTCTGCCGGGTGCTGTATGCGGTGTCGCTTAAGCATTTTACGGGGGTGGGCGCATGAAACGTATGTATCAAATATATAAAACCTGCATGAAGGCGAATATTGCTTCTGCTATCACTTATCGTGTTAATTTTATTCTTAATAGTCTTATCATGCTCATAGGGAATGTGCTGTTTCCTCTAGTAACGGTATTCATTTATAATTCGAATGCTTCATTTGCAGGTTGGACCTTTAAAGAGGCGCTGTTGATTCAATCCGTTTTTATTCTGTCTACGGCTTGTGCCGGGATTTTTTTTAACGGAATTATGTGGAATACGATGTCTCATGTTGTAGAAGGGACTTTGGAAGTGGTATTAATTAAACCGACCTCGAGCCTTTTTCTGCTGTTGGCCAGATCTTTTGAGTTCGAAAGTATCGGGCTTTTAGGCGGAGGAGTAATCATGTTCGTATACGCACTTAGCGGAATCGATGGGATGACCATCGGCTCTTGGTTATTGTTCCTGTTGTTGTTTGGCGCAGGGCTGCTTGTTATGTTCGGCGTGGCGCTTATTGTGGCAGCGATTTCCTTCAAATGGGTAGCGAATTCCCGCTTGCCGGAGATGTTTGAGAGCATTAAGTCTTTTGGACGTTATCCAGGGACGATTTTTCCTAAAGCAGTCGTAGCCGTGAGTTCTTTTCTGTTTCCGGTTTCCATGATTGCTTACTTTCCAGCATCTACACTGATTGGCCGATGGGAACCCTATTTTTTTATAGCGATTATCCCTTGTGTGTTATTTGCTGCCTTCGGAATTTGGCTCTATACATACATGCTTCGCAGTTACAAAAGCGCTGGAGGATAAAAGATTAGTTTAGCTCTAAGAAGGAGAATTTCACTTGGACATTATTACCGTCAAGAACTTAACCAAGCAATATGAAACCTATCACCGTGGACAAGATGCAAAAAGCGTATTTAAAAGTCTGTTTCACCGTGAAAAATCGATCATTACCTCTGTAGAAGATCTTTCGTTCAGTGTTGGAAAAGGAGAAGTCATTGGCATTCTGGGTCCAAACGGTGCGGGGAAATCTACGACTATTAAAATGCTGACAGGCGTCCTTTATCCTACCTCGGGCGAAATAAATGTTCTAGGGTACAACCCTCATAAGCAGAAAAATCAATATGTAAAACAAATCGGGGTATTGTTCGGACAGAAATCGCAGTTAATATGGGACATACCCCCTTTGGATAGCTTTTATATGAACAAGGAAATCTATGATATTCCTACGAACGACTTTCGTACAAGACTAGACCGATTTGTAAACATGTTTGAGATTGGCGATATTATCACTAAACCCACACGCACCCTTTCCCTGGGAGAACGAATGAAATGCGAGTTTATTATGGCGATGCTTCATTCACCACCTGTGGTTTTTTTGGATGAGCCGACGATCGGGCTGGATGTGATAGCTAAACAAAGAATCAGAGAATTCATTAAGCAAATGAATCAGGAAGGCACCACATTTATTCTGACAACACATGACTTGGAAGATGTAGAGCGTTTGGTTCAAAGAGTACTTATAATTCATCAAGGGAAAAAAGTATATGACGACAAGTTTTCTGAACTTCGACTGCATCTGGGCGCCAAAAAAGTAGTTAGGCTTTCAGCCGCCACAACTATTGGAGATATTGATCTGCCTGGGACTCTGATATCGGAAAGAATATCGGATTACGAAGTGGAGCTGCTGATCGATACCGAGCAATGTAAAATGGGCGAGTTTCTGCATATTCTTAGCGAAAAGGTAGAGATCCTTGATATATCTATTAAGGAGATTCCCATTGAAAAAATCATCAGCTCCATTTATGAGATGGATACGGGAGAGCATATTCAAGCTTGAGAACGGATCATCTGCAGATTTAGATCGAGCATGGACCATAACTTTTCAGTGATCTCTTTTGCAGAGCAAGGATTACTATGAGTAAACCACCATTCAATCACTCCGACAGTCGCCGAACTCAAAAATTGCACAGATATATTTTTACTCAGCTCATCCAGGTTAAAATTGTTTTCTAAAAATTGTACCTTAATCTGCTCATTTATCATTTCTTGTAATTGGTTTCTAAAGGAGAGTAAAGCTTTGTTTCTTAATAAAGTCTTATAAAAGAGAGCATTCTCCTCCAATTGTTCCAGCGTGCGGAGCAATGACGCCTTCGAGGGATTAGGTTCGGTTTCATCCTCCACTGCGGAGCAGCTTTCGATTAGTTGCCGGAGCTGAGCCTCCAGACATTTATCCATCAGATCGTATTTATCCGCATAATGGGAATAAATCGTTCCGCGGTTTACATCAGCGCGCTCTGCGATTTCGTTGATCGTTATTTTTTCAAAATCTTTTTCAGCCATCAGTTGAATTAATGCATTCATGATGGCTGTTTGGTTTTTTTTAATTCTTCTGTCCATGGTAAGACTCCCTTTTTATTAAACAATGTATTGTATTCTGTTGAAAAATCAACAAACCCGATCAAACTAACGATTGAACCCTACCGGAGATGTGATAATCTAATTTTATCGAACAGTTGATCGAAATTCAACAAATGTCTAAAAAGGGATAGAGGAGTTAAATATGAGAGTTTTAGTTTTTGGAGCGGGAGTATTAGGCAGCTATCTTGCACATGTTCTAGTGCGTGGGGAAAATGATGTCACCATGCTTGCCAGAGGAAAGCGAGCAGAGCAATTGACGAAAGACGGACTTGTGCTTCGCCATTATTTTCAAATTAAAAACACTGTGGATACAGTAAAGGTCATCTCTACGCTTCGATCCGATGATCTCTATGATCTTATTTTTGTTGTTATGAAATATAATGATTTTCCATCTGTGCTACCTATTCTAGCTGAGAATCAGAGTCAGAATATAATTCTTGTGGGGAACAATGGCGATGCTCCTGGCATGCAAAAGGATCTACAGGAAATGAGCAATGTGAGGAAAAATATACTCTTCGGATTTCAGCTTAGTGCAGGAATTCGGGAAACGAGCGGTCGCGTTATCAAAATACACGCAGGAGGGCAAATGGTACTTGGCAGTTTAGACGGTGAGATTCCAATAAAGCCTGTACTGGATGATGCGTTTAAAAATGTTAAGTATAAGCTAACTTATCATGAGGATATGGATGCTTGGCTCAAAAGTCATATCGTGCCTATAGTGGCTTTGAACTCCCTTAGTTATCTGCATGACGGGGATTTGAAAAAGGTATCCAAAGATAAGAAGCTATTAAAACAAGCCATTTCAGTAATGGACGAGGGGTTTCAAATCATGGAGCAATTAGGTTATACTGTCACTCCAGCAGGGCAAGTTAACTTTGTTCGGAAGCACAAGCAGGCTGTATATTATGGTCTGACAATAATTCATAAATTACCGTTTATGAAATTAGTGGACGGTTCTTTCAGCGAAATAGCAGCTTTGTTTGATTCATTTGATATTTTGAAGCAACAAGCAAACATTGCAACGCCCAATTGGGATCAACTTAAAAAACAAGCGTTTTCGAAATTTAATGCAAATGTATAACAATCTTGTTCAGGAGGTATACAATCGATGGCTATATATTTTATAAGGCATGGAATAGATGAAGAAGGCTTTCGTGGGGGTTGGAGTCAACGTGGACTTGTAGTAGAGGGATATAGACAAGCCGAACGTCTTGGATATTATCTTAAGGAAAATCAATCTAGCTTTAACATAACCCGTATTCTTTGTAGTGATTTGCAACGTGCGTTAGATACAGCAAATGAGATCGCCAGAGAGCTTAATTTGCCTGTTGAAAGCAGCCAGTATTGGAGAGAAACGAACAATGGTGTAATCGCTGGAATGCCCCATGAAATCGCAAATGAACGATACCCGGGTCTTTATTTCTCGGCTTTAAGAATGGATGAGAGATTTCCAGGAGGAGAAAGTCCCCAGGAATTTTTTACGCGAATAAGTTCAAGTTTCTCAAAACTATGTAATGAACTGGAGAGTACTGATCCAAATGAAAATGTAATTATGGTCACTCATGGTGGCGTAATTAATGTTATATACCATATTTTAAAAGGGCTAACGTGGACGAATAAGAATGCTCATTTCCCGACTTCATATACTAGTATTCATAAAATAGAGTATCAAGCAGATAAGTGGGCAGTTACAGCAGAAAATCTTACGGAACATATATCAAGGGATCAGGCTGCTGGTATGGCCAATTGATTGGGAGGTACAAATATGGGTTTATTGAATGCGCTGATTGAGCAAGCCAAGAATCCTAGAGGGTTCGTAGGAAATATCATGATCAAAATCATGAATCAGGCACATACCAGCATCACCGTTCAACGATGGATTTTTTGGGACGATCACAGCGATTCAGACGCATTATTTCTGGCCGGACCTCGAACAAGATATAAGTGAAGCATTTAGGGTGCTGATAGCAGGCGGTACATTTGTTATTATTTCTGAGATCTATAAAATCAATTATCATATGAAGCAATTCACTAAGAACGAAGAGATGGAGCAGTTATTACGGAAATCGGGCTTTCAGACGGTAAATATTCACGAGAATAACAAATGGAGATGTTATGTCGGAAAGAAATAAAGCGGCCGCACCGCCCCAAAAAAGGACGACACAGCCGCTTCGTTTCACCAGCTAATTAAGCCGGGAAGGTTTTAAACAAACAACGAACGGGAAATGATGACCAGCAAGATGAAAAGTACCAAAATCGCTCCGGTCGAAGTGAAAGCTCCTCCTTGAAATTCACCCATGATTTATTCCTCCTCAACTTATGTCTTCTTCTCAATTGCTGTGACTGGTGTCGCAGCTTTCTGAGATAATGACATCATATGCCGAAGAGGGCCTGTTGCACTGGTCTATGGCCTATTGCTCGTCAATATGGGCTTTTAGGATACGTAATCCTTTAGGGAGATGATTTTTAAGCTGGCCTAAACTCGCCTTGCCCCAACTAATTGGCAAACCATCTAAAGTTACAAGCGTCCATCCATGTAATTCGCTGGGGACAGGCAGGCTTTCACCGCGGAGCCAAGCATGTATTTCCGGGCCCTCACTGCTGAGATCAAAGCTTCGTGATGCTTGTAGGGGCTGAAGTGCCATAGCTAATGCATGAGCAGGTTCAATCCGATTTTTCTTCAAATGGGCAATATGTAGTCCAGCTCGTGGAATACGCAGTCCGTCCAGCAGCCCGGTATGGAGGTTGCCATTAAAGGATTCTGGCAGCAAATAAAGAGATTCGCCGAAGAGCAGGGGTACACCTTGGCATGAAAGACCAGGCAGTTCTACCGCAGCCCAGTCTTGAAAAAGCTGGTAGGCATCACGTACAGAAGAATTAGTTTTTGGGTTGTTTTTGCTTCGGCGTTTTTTGGCGTTGCGGTTGGCATCGTCATTTACGGATACAGTGTCAATTTGCTTACGCAGGAGTGCAACAAAGTGACCTTCGCCCTTTTCTAAATGCGGCCAAAGGCGTTTGCAGGTGAGTAGTTCCATATCGGGGTAACTAGCCGTCAATCGAGCAATGGTTTCTTCATTCTCTTGACGGTTAAAGGTGCAGGTAGAGTAAGCTAAAGTACCCCCTGGTTTAAGCATAATGTAGGCGTCTTGCAGGATATCCCATTGTCTCGCTGCGCACATAACTACATGAGCAGGAGACCATTCTTGAATGGCTTTTGGATCTTTTCGGAACATGCCTTCTCCAGAACAAGGAGCATCCAGCATAATTCGGTCAAAAGCTTGCGGGAAACGCGCAGATAGCTGTTCTGGTGTTGCACAGGTTACGAGGGTATTCTTAATGCCCAGACGTTCAACGTTCTCTGCTAGAATTTTTGCGCGTTCCGGATGGATTTCATTAGAGATTAAGAGGCCTTGTCCCTGCATTAAACCAGCGATATGCGTAGTTTTACCTCCAGGGGCTGCTGCAAGATCGAGGACGGTTTCACCGGGTTCAGGTGCCAGCAGTTCAGCTGCGGACATTGCGGAAGGCTCCTGAATATAATATAGTCCAGCTGCATGGTAAGGATGTCTGCCTGGTCGAGCGGGCTCATCATAATAAAACCCGCCCTGGCACCATGGGATAGGCTTCAAAATAAATTGTGAGACTGTAAGGTCCACCGCAACTTGGCCTATGGCTGAGGTGCTTTTTAGCGGATTAAAGCGCAGTCCTTGAGTTCGTGGCGCTGAATAACTTTCTAGAAAAGCATCTGCCTCTTGCCCCAGCATTTCTTTAATAGATGCGGTGTAAGAGGCAGGCAGCTGTTCTTCCTTCATAGATCATTCTCCTTTTTCTTAGTTGCTGTTTCATGTTTATACCGATAAAATCAAGGTATGGGGAACGTAATCGTACCTGAAATTCTACATATATTCAACTATATCATAATTGCCAAGTCTTACAGTACACAGGGCAATTGTAAAGGGGATGTACCATATGAATTTGCTGCAAGCGCTCTTCTTCCCGCCGGAGCAACCCGGTGGTGTATCATCTATGATCCCTTATCTTCAGGAAAGATTCCGTTCAAGCCGTTGGGAGATGGATTTGTTTTGGCTGCCTAAGCGGATTCGCAATAAGGGGCATGAGGAAGTAATATTCGAGACGTTTGATTGGACGCAGTATGGAGAAAGTCCGATCGTTCAAAAATATATTCAGACCTATCGTGATTATTTATGGTGGACAAAACTGCGGATGAGTAAGCCTTATGATCTTATTCATTCTCATCATCCGATTGCTGGCTTAGCGATGAAAAAAGTGTTCCCCGATACTCCGTTAATTCATACCCTGCATTCCAGTTACGAGCGGGAATTGATTCTAAATGGAGCGATTTCCGAGGATGGCTTGGAGCATCGTTTTCTAGTCTCACTTTATCGTGAACTTGAGCATGTTAGTGATCGATTAATGACGGTGTCGCGATCTTTTGCAGAGTATGTGGCCCCTTATATTATTGATCCTTCTAATATAGGTGTTATACCGAATGGTTTTGATGAAAAAAGATTTAAGCCTGTTCCGCATGATAACGCTATTCCGCAGCTAGTGACCGTGACACGTCTGGTTCCGGCTAAAGGAATAGATATATTACTCAACGCTTGCGCGGAGCTTAAAAATCGCGGCCATGAGTATGTACTGCATATTATTGGCGACGGTCCTTCACGTGCGGATCTGGAAAAGATGGCCCAGCATTTAGGGATCTATAATGAAACGATCTTTTACGGATATACGCTGCACCCTGAAGAATTCATGCCATTCTTTGATATTTTCGTATTGCCCTCTCGGGCGGAGGCGTTCGGTTCAGTGTTTGCGGAAGCGGCACTTAGCTGCCTGGCTCTAGTGGGGACAAATGTGGGCGGAATACCGGAGCAGATTGAAGATGGTGTGAATGGTTTATTGGTCAGTCCTGACGATGAGATTGCTCTTGCTGATGCATTAGAGAAGGTGATATCTGATCCGGCTTATCGTTATGAGCTTTCGCGCTCCGCATGGGATAAAGCCAAAAGCCTATATTCGTTGACACGAGTTGCTAATGAACTTAAAAAAACCTATTTACAGTATCCTTCAGGAACGAAAGGGTGAGCACCTATGATTCCATTTCGCTTTCTGCATACTGCTGATTTACATCTGGATAGCCGTTTTGCCGGGCTGGCGCATATTTCGCCAGCCATTCGTGCTTATTTACGTGAGTCTACCTTTGCCGCCCTCGGGCGGCTTGTCCGCGTTGCGATCCAAGAGAATGTTGATTTTATTGTCATTAGTGGAGATGTGTATGATGTTTCAGATGCATCATTACAGGGACAGCTGCGATTTCAGGAAGCGCTCAAAGAACTCGGTGAGCACGGGATTCACGTGTTCCTGATTCATGGCAACCACGATCCGCTTGACGGACTGCGTCTGACAACGGAAATGCCAAAGCATGTTACCGTATTTGGCGGAGAGAAGCCAGATCACGCTACAGCTTGCCGCCGTATAGATGGCCAAGAAGTTGCCATCGTTAGTGGAATCTCTTACCCAACGGCGAAAGTGACGAACAACACAGCAGTAACCTTTTCTCGTAAACCTGGCAGCAGCCTGTTTCATATTGCGATGCTGCATGGCAATGTAGACGGTGATTTGCTGCATGAGACCTATTCTCCTTGCAGTCGCAGGGACCTTATCGAACGGGGGTTTGATTATTGGGCGCTTGGACATATTCATAAACGTAGTGTACTGCATGAGAAGCCTGTGATTGTATATCCAGGCAATATACAAGGGCGCAGCATTAAGGAAACCGGAGCTAAAGGTTGTTATATTGTGGATGTAGATGAGGCTGGAAGATCCACTCTGCAATTTCATGAACTGGATTTCGTTCGCTGGCAGGTTAGAGACTTATCTATAGAAGGATTAAGCAATGAAGCAGAATGGATACAGAAAGTGGAGCAGGTTATTGAAGACATCCGCGCGGAGCTCCCGGAGCTCATGTCGGTGGTCAGATTTCGTCTGATTGGGCGAGGGGACGTACATAAAGTATTGGCTGAAAAAGGGGCAGCAGAGGATTTGCTGTCTGAACTCCAGCGCCGTGAGGCGATTAGGGCTGAGCGTAAAGATTACAAAGGGCTTGTCTGGACGGAAGGGTTCGCTATAGAGTCCGGTTTAGCTATTGATCGCCAACGCTTATTGGAAGAGGATAGTTTTCTTGGAGAAATGCTGCGCATTGCAGAGCATACGGAACATTCCCCGGAAGCGCTCGAAGAACTATTAAATAGTGCGCTTAAACCGCTATTGGAGAATCAGGAGCTGCGAAAGCTATTGTCTATGACTAGTCAAGAAGAGAAATTGAGCTGGCTACGTGGTGCAGCAGAGCAGGGAATCACGATGCTTGGCGGGATGGATGATACTGTTGAAGCGGCGGAAAGTCTTTCGTATCAACAAGCCGGAGGGCAAAACGATGAGAATTGAACATTTGCATATCAATGGCTTTGGGCGTCTTCACAATCGAGAGATTCATTTAACGCAGGGAGTGACCGTACTTTATGGGCGTAATGAAGCAGGAAAAAGTACGACACTGCAATTCATACGCTCTATGCTGTTTGGAATTCCAAGCCGTGGAAATCCCTTGGAAAGGTATGAACCTTTGCAAGGCGGATTGCATGGGGGAACCTTGAAGATACGTGACAGTAATGATGGTTTGTGGACCATTCGCCGTTTTGCTTCAGGTGCTGAGGGATCAGGAAGAAATGAAAAGCTTAACATTACAGTAAATCATCCAAATGAAATGACTCAAGAGCTGGGACAAGCTGAAATGGAACGACATTTACTTGGGGGGATCTCTAGGAGTATGTTCCAGCAATTGTTCGCAGTTTCACTGGACGAGCTGCAGGAGCTTGCTGCCCTTCAATCTGAGGAGATGAGCAGCTTTCTTTTTCATGCAGGTATGGGCGGTGGCGGTGCAATCATGCGCGCGGAACGCCGTTTGGTGCAGGAAGCTGAGAAGCTGTACAAACCTCGTGGCAAGCTGCAAGAAGCAGCAAAAGTTGTGCAAGCCATTGAAAAGCTTGAGCGACAAATGGTTGAGAGCCGTTCTTATCTTCCCCGATATAATGATAATATAGTGGCATTGAGGGTAACGGAGTCGGAGCTAGATAAATTGGAGCAACAGCGCAAGCTGACTGGAGAGCAGCTAGTGATGTTTCGAAAAGCACAGGAAGTCCGTGAGCTGTGGTTAAAGTGGAGCGAGGCTCAGCTAGAGCTGCAAGGATTGCCATTGATTTCAGCCTTTCCTGAAGAAGGGGCAACTCGCTTTCAGGCGGTTGAAGGAGAAATTCGGAATGCACAGGGATCAGTAGTACGTTATGAACGTCTTCTAAGCGAGCTTACTATTGAACTGGCAAAGAACCCTCCAGATGAAGTATTAGCAGCGCAGGGGCCTGTTTTAGAGCGGCTGGACCGGCATCGGAGCAGTTACGAGAACCGTAGAACGGAAAGACAGCGGCTTGAGGGAGAATTAACGGCGCTGAATGAGCATTTGCGGCGAATTCTGCGCGGCATTGATGTGAGCTGGGGCCCTGCAGAGCTGACTTCGTTCTCTGGGACAGCGGCGGATCGTGAAGCTGCACGGAAGTTTGCGGCGGCGTTCGCTAGTTATGACCGCCGCATGGAGGCGGAGGGTGCAACGCGGCAGTCGTTGCGCTCCCGTTTGGCCGCTGCCTCAGCGTCGCTCCAAGCAGCAGAACGGGCGCTGGCGCGTGAGCACGCTACCGGCGCGGAAGCTTTTGCGCAGCTGGCTCCGCGCAGCGCCCGTGAAGTGCTGCAGCTGTGGGACGAGCTGCAGCAGGCGGCCGAACGCTGGCGCGAAGCGCAGCTCAGCGAAGGGCCAGCGCGCGGCGCCGGAAGTGACGGCCTTGGCGCGAAGCGCATGGCCGCGCTCTACCGGCGCCTGCTGTGGGCCGGGGCAGCACTAACCGTGCTGCTGCCCGCAGCGCTGTGGCTGACCGGTGCTCCGCCGGCCAGCGCCGTGCTTGCGATCGGCCTGCTGGGCGCGGCCGATCTGGCCCTTTGGGCCGGCTTGCGCGGAGCGCGCCGGCCGGAAGCGTCCCCGCCAGAGCATGGCGGGGACGTCAGCGCAGCCGCAGCCGAGATGCTGCGGCTGCGGGGCAGCTGCTCTCCGGGGCGGAGCCGGAGAGCGTTGTGCCGGGGCGGCGGACGGCCGCCCCGGGGTCCAGCCCTGACGCAGGCGGGCTGGAGGCCTCCATGAGGGAGCTTCGCAGGCTCATGGAGGCTTGGTCAGCTTGGCGGCAGCGCATCGAACGCTATGCCGCCGAGCGTGATGCCTGCCACACGGAGCTGGAGACGCTGGCAGGCCAAGAGAAGCTGCTCGCTGAAGAAATGCACCGGGCGGAGGCGGCATTCACGGAAACTGCTGAGCAATATGAAGAATGGCTTCGCCAACGCAGGTTGCCTGAAGGATTATCTCCTGAAGGGCTGCCGGATATTTTTGCTATGGTTGAACAAGGGAATGAGCTGCTGCGCCAAGAGAATAAACTCTCCTTACGATTGAAGGAGCTGGAAGCAGAATGTAACGTGTTTGAGGAGGAGCTGCTCGCTCTTATTTATGAGTCGGGTGCTGATCTTGGCGACGAGTCTGGTGTAGCGGCAGCTGGCTTTGAAATAGATCCGCAAGAGGGGAAACGAGTATCTGCATTAACCTTACTAAGCTGGCTGGAACTGCGAAAAAGAGCATGGGATGATCTGAAAAAGGACTTGATTCGCCGGGAAACTATGCAGTCAAGATTGCAGGATGTGGATGAAGAACTCAAGGAGAGCCACAGGATATTAGGTGAGCTGAGAGAACAGCGTGAGCTTCTGATACAGGAAGGCGGGGCGACTGGTGGAGAGGATTTCTTACGCAGGTCAGCAGCTGTGCAGCGGCGCAGTGATCTGAATAAATTGATTCGCCAGTGGGAGCTTGCTATGTTCGGTGGTTGGGAGGAGGAGCGGGTTGCTGCTCTGCTGGAATTATTAAATCATCATGATGTGGAAGCATTGCAGCTGAAGCGGTCATTGGCTGAAGAATTGATGGAACGGCAGGAAGAGGGTTGGAACACCCTGCTGGAGCAACGAGGCAAGCTGCTTCAGGAAAGGGAGTATTTGAAGGAGCGCTGCGTGGAGGATTCCGTTATTCAGCAACTGGAAGAGCAGAGAGCAGCCTTGCGGATCGTGGCTGATAAATATGCAGTGGCAGCGATAACTGCCGAACTAATCGGGCGAACTCGCCGTGTGTATGAGCAGGAGAAGCAGCCACAGGTATTACTGCTTGCCTCAGATTATTTCTCCAAGCTGACGGAAGGGGAATACAAAAGGGTTGTTATGACACTAGGGCATAAAGAGCTGAAAGCTGAACACAAGGACGGGGACTGCTGGACAGTGGACTGCTCAGCCGAGGGACGGCAGAACAGCTGTATCTTGCCATCCGGCTGGCATTGGCAGAGACCATGTCACGGCAAGTATCGCTGCCGCTGTTATTCGATGATCTCTTCGTTAACTTTGATGAGTCTCGTCTTCATGCTGCACTTGGACTTCTTGGAGAACTGTCGATCTCCCGCCAGATTGTGATGATGACCTGTCACAAGCATGTGGCGGAAGCGGCAGCACGTATGATTCCTACAGCAGCGGTTATTTCCGTGTAGTTCGGGTGATTGGTTTTACGGATACGATACTGTTCCCCTTCTCCTTTGAGTTCGATGAAGTATTACTACCTGGTGGAGAGGACCATGGTGTTCGTAGCAGTTTGACAGCCCAGACCAGTGATAAACCTCCGAAGATTGGGTAGAACACGGAGAGCAGTGAACTAAAGCCGAACTGGCTCAGTAAATAGCAGACCAACATCAGAAGTGGTGTAATCAATGCGGTTGATAGGGGAAGCCGTTGCTTAAGCTGTACAGCTACTCCATAAATATCGGCGACAAAAGTGCTGAAGATCTCCAAAAAGATCAGCAGCAGATATATAGTTTGCACTACAGTACCCAACCGGACGGCGATGCTGCCCATCGGAATTTCAAACTTGAGAATCCCTGGCATCTGTGAGCTCATTGCGAAATGTGCGGCAATCAACATAAAACCAATCCCGGTACCCCCAATAATACCGCCCCATACAAGGGATTTTTCTTCCTCTGTGTGACGAGCCATAGGGACTAAAACAGCTTGTGCCATCCCTAAATTAAAGGCGGTGTAGAGCAGCGGTGACATCCATGCCCCAAAGAGAGAGCGATCGTTATCAAGGAACAGGAACCGTCCAGCTCCCGGAATTTGAAAAGTATTAAAAATAATGATAAGTGACAGAGTAAGCATTAAAGGAACTACAATACTGTTCATTTGCAGAATACCGGAAATTCCTCGTTTTAGCAGAAAGTATGAACCAAGCAATGTGATAATTAGTCCAGTCTGATAATGAAGTCCGAGATGCTCCTGAAAAATAGCGCCGGCCCCTGCAAGCATAATACTGTTTACTCCGATCAGGACGACCATCGTGAACAAACTGATGGTGCTTCCGACCTGCTCCCCGAAGAGGTGACGGTTAAAGTCCTCATAGGATTCCGCTTCTATTCGCCGAGCAATGACCATCATTTTTGTACCCAGCCATATGAACAATATAGTTGAGAGCAGGATGGTCAGGACTGCCCAGTGCCCGTAACGTGTGAAGAATTTTAATATTTCCTGCCCGGTAGCGAATCCGGCTCCTACAATGGTGCCAATATAAGTGAAAGCGATCTGTAATGTTCGGACATGTGATTTCATGGCTCCCCTCCTAATAGTTTTACGAAGCTAAAGAAAAATCATAATGAGTGCTATGCAGGATAACCTTGTGTACTCTGTATAGTACAGGTTATGATGAGGATCAGTAGGACATGACTTCCGTCGTAATTGCTTTATGATCAGTGATTAATTTGTACGGAATGTCTGCGATTATAAAGGGTATTGGAGGTTCAAAGTCATGGAAGTGTTGAAACAGCGGATTTTGGAAGAAGGTGTCGTCGTTTCGGATGAGGTGCTGAAGCTGGATGCACTGCTAAATCATCAGGTTGATCCACAGCTTACGATGGAAATGGGACGGGAGTTTGCCGGGAGGTTTGCGGACTCAGGAATTACACGTATTGTGACCGTAGAATCCTCGGGCATTGCCGTGGCATTTGCCACCGCGTATGAATTAAAGGTGCCGCTAGTTTTTGCACGCCGCAAAAAAACACTGTTAGCTGATCCGGATGCGCTTTGCGAAAGAGTTCCGTCTTTTACAAAAGGTATCGTTACAGATATTATGCTGTCTCGCCAGTTCATCTCTCCAGAGGATAAAATCCTCTTTATTGATGATATTATTGCCAATGGTGATGCAGCGCGTGGCTTGATTAAGATCATTCAACGTTCTGGCGCTGAGCTAGTTGGTCTTGGTGTTGTAGTAGAAAAAAGCTTTCAGGCAGGGGCTCGGACGATCAGAGAGCAAGGCATTCGTCTGGAGTCACTCGTAAGAATCACCTCTCTAAATGGAGGCACCATCGAATTTGGGGAATAACCTAATTGGCAATAAGAACAGGCCTATTTTTTAAACAACTGCTTTTCACCCTATGGATTTTCCTTTATAATAAAAATTAGACATAGGGAGGAGGCGTCACAATGGGGAAAGAACCGGTGACTGAACAATTTTTTATTGATAAATTAACCGAGGCCAAGGATCATTTCGAGCGTGCGCTGGATTGCAAACACACGGAATTCGACGATCTGTATCCCTATATGATTGAACATCCTCAGTTTTTTTGGTACAAACGCTATGTAGCCTGGTCAGAGCTTCTGACAATCAAAGGTTTGTGCGAAGAGTTATCCTTCCCGTGGAGGGAGAAATTCACAACTAACCAAGTGGAGTATCTGGAGCAACGTGTGATGTCCGCTAAAGTTCTTGACTTCTGGTTTGAGAAGAATGAAGCGCTGATATAAGAATGCTTTAGTAGACATGCAAGTCGTTAATTGCCTACATGAGACCCAGATGATTTATCATTTGGGTCTTTTTTCTGAGACTAAATAGGACAAGCTATGACAGGAGGGATTAATGATGATTAGCGATGAGCAATTGGATGCCTACCGGATTTCCGGTGAGAAAATTCGTGTAGTGCGTGATGGCTTGGAAAGTAACGATGTAAAAGGGATAGTTCTTGCTTGGGATGATTCTCAGGTGATGATACGTCGTCAGAATAGACGAGTAGTGAAGCTGGATCGCAATTATATATTCCAGCCATTTAGTGAACCAAGACAAGATCCGGATAATATATAATCTTCACAGTAATAATTTCCGCAGTAATAATCTTCATAATACAAAACAGCTCTCGCCCTACTGGGCGGGAGCTGTTTCTGTAATATCATTTGGGATTATATAGTTAGAGCTAGTTCAGACGCATTCTCTTCTCTGGAGAGTATGGAGAGTTCTGTGGACAGTCCAAGATACGCGCGCATGCGCAGCATCATTTCTCTACGGAAGCCTGGCCATAATATATTCATCTCTCCTTGAAATCCTCTGCAGGAATATAAGGCTTCGACTCCTCGCTGATCTTGGCGAACGGTAGTAATCTTCAAATCATGGGAGCTCAGCTCGCGCGTAACCTCTTGAAGCATTAGTGACGTCTTCTTTGTGGCACCAGATACGAGCTCCATATATAGCTGAGGGGTCTTAAACAGGCCGCTTCTACTGATTACACGGCAGTCACGTTCGAACACTTTATGAATAAACGTTAGCAGCAAATAGCTTCTGACCAGGGACAGTTCTTCTTTAGTTACTTCTTCATCAATAATGGATGTGTTTAGCTTTGTAGTCGCCATTATAAATCACCTCATTTATATTATGCGAACTTTTGTTCTCATTATACCTTATATTCGGCAACAAAAGCAATAATTATCCATAAATTAATGAATGATAAGAAAACGGCGAAAATATATTGACGTTGGATTCTCAGCGTGGTATGATCTATCTTGTGACCGCAATAAGCGAGTCATTATAATACGCGGTCATGGCGGAATTGGCAGACGCGCTGGCTTCAGGTGCCAGTGGTAGCAATATCGTGGAGGTTCGAGTCCTCTTGACCGCATAGCTAAAAGGATTATAGAACTGCTCTAGTAGCAGGTTTATAATCCTTTTTTTATGTTTTTCAGCAGACGGTAGTGCGAAAGAGGAAGGTATCCTTAAGAACCATCACCTGAGGCTAACGGACCCAGATGAAGCTATTTGCTCATTTATCGCCTTTTGAGCGTAGTATCGGACCCCAGTGCAGCTATTGCATGGAAAAAGGATCACAATTGGCGTTTTTTATGCCAATAGCGACTGTGGGGTCTGATAGGAATCCAAATGTACTCTAAAGCTGCGAACAAGGTCAGTTAGTCCGATAGAAATCCAAGTTTGCTCTAAAGCCACGAATAAGATTAGCTGGGTCCGATAGAAAACCAAATGTGCTCTAAGCTGTGAATAAGGTCCGCGGAGTCCGATAGCGTCTCTCCACGCGCAGATTGGATAAAAACTAATTTGTATTTTTGCTTCTAAGCTACTCGCCCTGCGGAGTCGTCATCATCACCTGAGGCTAACGGACCCAGATGAAGCTATTTGCTCATTTATCGCCTTTTGAGCGTAGTATCGGACCCCAGCGCAGCTATTACATGGAAAAAGGAACGAATAAGGCATTTTTTATGCCAATAGCGACTGTGTGGTCCGAAAGGAATCTAAATGTGCTCTAAAGCTGCAAATAAGGTCAGTTGTGAAGCTAGAATAAAAAGTGGACAGTAGTTAACAGACTGGCGATAATGAGTCCACGGAGGTGTGTTCACATGGGAGAACATCGACAACGGTATAACGAAGAATTTAAAAAACAGACAGTGCAGTTCATTCAAGAGCAAACAAAGACAGTGGGCGACTTGGCGGAAGAGCTCAACATCCCAAAAAGTACCCTGCATCAATGGATGAGCCAGTATCGAGAACTAAAGAATGAACCGGCAGCTAGCGTGGATCGAGTACGGGAACTCGAGGCACAGTTGAAAGAAATGAGCCGTCAACTTCAAGAAAAAGATAACAAGATTGCCGATGTGGAAGAGGAATTAGCGATCGTAAAAAAAGCAGTGCACATCTTCAGCAAACCAAGGAACTGAGATTCCAGTTTATTGAAAAACATCGCTCCGAGTTTCTCTTGGAGAAGATGTGCATGACCCTACATGTGTCACGGAGCGGGTACTACAAGTGGCGGACAGAAAAAACCAGTACGCATATGCTTCGTAAGGCTGCGATAATGAAGCGAATTCAGTATCATTTTGCAGACCATCAAAAGCGGTATGGGAGTCCGAAGATCACCCGCCTGTTACATCAAGAAGGTTATACCGTTACCGAACGCACGGTGAGTGTGTACATGCGACATATGAAGCTTCGCTCCATTGTCTCCAAAACGTATCGCGTACAGACCACTGACTCCAATCATGACCATCCGATTGCCCCGAATACGCTTAACCAGCAATTTAAAATACGCAAACCCAATTCAGTATGGGTTACCGACATTACGTACATTCCTTGCCGGGGAGGGCGCTTGTACCTGGCTAGTGTGATGGACCTTTGCACGCGCGAAATCGTGGGGTGGCGCTTGGAGAACCATATGGAAACCAGCTTGATTTCGGGCGCTTTACAAGATGCTTACGAAGCTAAACAACCGGAAAAGGGTCTATTACATCACTCCGATAGAGGTTCTCAATATACTTCTCATGAATACACGAAGCAGTTGAAAGCGTATGGCATGGAGTCCAGCATGAGCCGCAGAGGTAACTGTTATGATAACGCCTGCATCGAGTCGTGGCACAGCATTTTGAAAAAGGAGCTCATTTATTGTAATCCGCGATTCAAAACTAAGGAGCAAGCCTACCAGACACTTTTTCAATATATTGAGTTTTACTATAACCGCAAGCGAATGCATGGCGCGCTGGGTTATCTTTCTCCAGTTCGTTTTGCTGAGCAATTGACTAGAACGTCTGTTGCGTGACTGTCCACTTTCTTGACAGAGGTCCATTGGGTCCGATAGAATCCAAATGTGCTTTAAAGCTGCGAATAAGGTCAGCGGGGTCCGATAGAAAACCAAATGTGCTCTAAGCTACGTATAAGGTCAGCGGAGTCCGATAGCGTCTCTCCACGCGCAGATGGATAAAAACTAATTTGTATTTTGCTTCTATGCTACTCGTACCACCGAGTCATCATCACCTGAGGCTAACGGACCCGGATGAAGCTATTTGCTCATTTATCACCTTTTGAGCATAGTATCGGACCCCAGTGCAGCTATTGCATGGAAAAAGGATCACAATTGGCGTTTTTTATACCAATAGCGACTGTAGGGTCCGATAGGAATCTAAATGTGCTCTAAGCTGCAAATAAGGTCAGCTGGGTCCGATAGAATCCAAATGTGTTCTAAAAACACGAATAAGATCAGCTGGGTCCAATAGAAAACCACATGTGCTCTAAGTTACGAATAAGGTCAGCGGAGTCCGATAGTGTCTTTCCACGCGCAGATTGGGGAAATACTAATTAGTGTTTTGCTTCAACGTTACTCGCCCCGCGGAGTCGTCATCATCACCAGAGGCTAACGGACCCGGATGAAGCTATTTGCTCATTTATCACCTTTTGAGCGTAGTATCGGACCCCAGTGCAGCTATTGCATGGAAAAAGGATCACAATTGGCGTTTTTTATGCCAATAGCGACTGTGGGGTCCGATAGGAATCCAAATGTGCTCTAAAGCCACGAATAAGGTCAGCTGGGTCCGTTAGGAATCCAAATGTGCTCTAAAGCCACGAATAAGATTAGCTGGGTCCGATAGAGCCTTCGCACGCGCTGATTAGCGAAATACTAATCTGTGTTTCGACCCGTCGTTACCTGCAATAGCGAACTGCGTTTGCTTTTAAGCTACTCACCCCGCTGGGTCCGATAGCACCATCGCACGCGCAACTATGCTCGAATCCAATAAAGTTTGTTGTCTAGATCAAAGTCTAAGACACGAAAGAAAACAGGTGCACCCGGCATGGCTTTTGGGACACACCTGTTTTTTATAGGATAATGAATTACACTGTTGCTCTACGCAGCATCAAAAACGATAAAAGAGCGTACACAACTGTCAAAGGCATGGACCACAAAGCAAGTTCAAATGCGGTATATCCAGCAAACCAGTTGAAGAGGTCTACCCACCACTGATTATAGGTCATTAATAATACACCGAGACTGCACAGGATAAACATAGCCCCTGAGAAAATGAACAAACCGCTTCGGCCAAATCTCCGGAAGATACTGGATATCATTAGCCCCAGAAAAAACATATTAAGAAAGAGCACAAAATACATCCACAGCTGTTCTATGGCATTACCATCATTTAAAAAGGGCAAATGAAAATAATGTAGTTCCAAACCCCAGCCACCCGTGAGCCTGCTTTCAATGATTGCGAGCAGGTAGAGGAGAATTGAGTAGGTGGCGCTAGTTATAATAGCCATTAAGGAAGTGCCTATGAAATAATCCGTCCTGCGTTGACTTAAGCCCAGAGCAAAAGGGAAGGTCTGCACCAAAATGAGTATACCGGTGATTAACATATAAATGAAGATGGAGACGAGACCGCCGGTATAGATTGGTTCTTGGATGAAAGAAGCGACGATGACATTCACCAAGAAGCTGGATAACAAGATTACCCAAGGCATATACAACCATAACCACTTATCTCTGAAATGCATTTTTATCATGCCTGCCGTAGGATTCATTACACGGTCACTTCCTTTCCTAGAGATTTTTTATTTGTGAGATGAACGATTAATTGCTGTAAAGATACAGGTGAGATTTCTAAGCCTAACTTTTCAGCATGTGCGTGATCTTTCGCGTTGAAACCGATAATGGTGGCTGTAAGCAATCCGCCAAAAGACTCGCGGGAAATGACTTGTTTGCCGGCGATAAAATCTTCGATCTTCGCTGTCGCGCCGATTACCGTAACAGCTTGCCCGCGAAGGGCTTCAGCATCTTCGTTAATAATTAGCTTGCCGTTGTCGATGACGATAACATGCTCTAAAAGCTGACTTACCTCATCGATCAAATGGGTGGACAAAACAACTGTGCGTGGATTTTCAGCATAATCTTCAATTAGGCGATCGTAAAACAGGCTTCTAGCTACAGCATCAAGTCCTAAATAGGGTTCGTCAAAAATGGTAAGCGGAGCACGGCTGGCTAGACCTACTACAATTCCTACAGCCGAGAGCATACCTCGGGATAGCTTTTTTATTCTTCTTTTTAATGGCAGATTGAAATCCTTGATTAAAGAGTGAGCATATTCCCGATCAAAGTTTGGAAAAAATAATTCGGATACCTCCAGTACATCGATGATTCGGTACGTGTCCGGATACCTTTGGCTTTCCTTAATGAAGCAAATCTGCCTGAGAACCCGGTTATTCTCGTATGGATGTTCACCAAATACGTTCAGGACACCACTTGTGGGGAAAAGCTGAGCTGTGATCATATGCATTATTGTGGTTTTTCCTGCACCGTTTCTGCCGAGAAGCCCGTATATCTTGTTTTTCTCCAATGAAAAACTGAGTTCATGGATGGCAGTGACATTTCCGTATGACTTAGTCAATCCTTTGATTTCAACAACTTCATTCATGACTTGTTGTCTCCCCTCTGAATCATAATTGTTAATTGATCCAACGTAATTCCTAATTTTTCAGCTTCACTGATCATGGTTACTACATACTGTTCATAAAATTGTTCTTTTCTCTTCTCCATCAATACTGCACGCGCTCCAGAAGCTACAAACATACCGATTCCTCGTTTTTTGTACAATATCCCTTGATCCACAAGCAAATTCACACCTTTCGCAGCCGTAGCCGGATTGATCTGGTAGAAAACAGCAAACTGATTTGTCGAAGGAACTTGTGACTCCTCCAGCAGTGTTTCTTCGATGATGTCATTTTCTATTCGTTCGGCGATCTGCATAAATATCGGTCGTGTATCATCCATTAAGTTTCCCATGTATTCACCGCCAACTTCATTGGTTAGTTAGTTATGTAATTAACCATATATGCAACGAAGTTAATTGTCAATATTTTTAATTATTTTGGGCTGTATCCACATAAATAAAGGCTGCCCAGAATGCTCTGGATAGCCTTTTATTTGCACAACATATCTGCTATGATTTTGTCCTTGGTAAAAAAGAAGGGGGAGTTCAGCTATGAATGATTATGGTCCGGATCTGTTCAAAGATACTGCAAGCTATTACACCAGATATCGCCCGCTATATCCGTCCTCACTGATTCGATATCTAGTGGACAAATTCTCACTTCACGGAGAGGGCCGGTTGCTGGACTTAGGTTGTGGTACTGGGCAGTTAGCGCTAAGGTTTACGGATTGGTTCGAAGAAATCATTGGCGTAGATACTGAACTAGAGATGCTAGATGAAGCAAAGCTGTTATCACAGTACAACAGGGTTGAGAATGTTAGCTGGCAACAGGGGAGAGCGGAAGAACTATTCAATGACTGGGGTTCCTTTCGTCTCATCATGATGGCTAAGGCGTTTCACTGGATGGACCGAGAATCCATACTTGAAGTTCTCTATCATAGTTTAGATGATAACGGTGGTATTGCTGTAATTGATACTTTTAATGAACAACAAGAACCGTTACCTTGGCAACAAAAGGTAGAGGAAGTAGTGAAACGCTGGTTGGGTGACGAAAGAATAGCCGGAAAAAGTACATATAAACATCCCCAAGAAAGACATGAGGATGTTGTAAAGCGATCCAGTTTTAAAGACGTTAAAAGACAGGTATTACCGAGTTATTCCATCACTTGGACTGTTGATTCGATACTAGGAAATTTGTATTCTACGTCTTATGCTTCTAAGCGATTATTTAGAGATAACTTAGAACGTTTTGAAGATGATATGAAATCAGCTTTATTAGAAATAGAACCTACAGGTGTATTTACAGAGGACCTGTCGGTTTCCGTCATTACTGCCTTTAAAAAAGAAGCGGATTTACGATAAAAACCGCGCATTGATCTCACCGCATCCTGCTGTGTTAGGACTTAGTTTAAGGCGATACGTGTTCTTTTTTAGTATGGATTTTACTTGCTTAGGCGTAAGAGAAGGGTTCTTCTGGAGTAATTGCGCGATCACACCCGAGACGATAGGTGTTGAGACACTGGTACCGGACAGCACAAAGTAATCTTTAGCTATCCGCAAATAAGGAAGCTCGCGATCCAGCTTGGATCGTGGAGCACGAAGGGAGATGATCGTCTCGCCTGGAGCAACGAGATCTGGTTTCTTCCTTCCTCCCGGTGCGGGTCCGCGACTGGAGAACCAAGTGATTCGGTCGTCCGCTTGTGTGAGCGTGCGACGGTCATCCACTGCACCGACAGTAATTGCTGAAGGACTAATCCCTGGAGATTCGATCGTACTGCGTCCCGGGCCGCTGTTTCCAGCAGCTATTACAACGTTAAGTCCGGCTTTAATTGCTTTTTCTACAGCTTGGCAGAGTGGATCATCTGAACAAGGAAGATTCACCTTACCCCCGAATGACATCGAAAGAATACGAAGATTAAGTCTTCTCCGATTCGCAATACACCATTCAATTCCTTTAATGATTGTGGAGTCATATCCATCGCCATTTTTATCTAGTACTTTGACACCTACTATCCCTGCCTCTGGAGCAGGGCTTTTGTATTTTCCTTTACTCATCCATCCGTTGCCTGCTGCATCCCCTGCGATATGAGTTCCATGGCCGTTATCGTCATAGGGCTGTTTTCTATGATTGATAAAATCTTTAAAAGCAACTATACGGTTAACAGGGCGAAACAGGTCAGGGTGCCGATACACCCCTGTATCAAGAATAGCAATGTTGATGCCTTTTCCGGTAAGCCCCTTTTTCTTTTGGGCGGTTGTAGAACCAATGGATGGTGTCGCTATATTAAGGGATGTTTTTTTGACTTGATCCAAATAAATTTTTTCGATTCCATCCCAGCGGCACATCCGGTTCAGGCAGTTCTTTGAAACTTTGGATGATATCGAATTGAGCAGGTGAAGATGATGTCTGATCGGAAGGTCGTGGGATTTTAAATGCTTTTGTAAAGACTGTAGCTGGGCTGAAGTTATTTTTTGTTTGAATTTAATAATAACTGGAATGGTATTCGCTTTATGCCCTGGAAGATAGGAACGTTGAACTCTTTTTCTCAAGGAATGGTGCATTTTCGAATGATATTGCTCTAGCCATTTTTGACCGTTCATTAGTAATGAATCACCTCTTGAAGGTATTATATGCACTGCAGAGCTAGTGGACACGAAACTATGAAACTAGGGTTTAACATATTTTCAGATTTGTAGGTGAAAGAGAGGTCAAACCTTACGATTCTTGCATTTACTAACGTATCCTAAAAAGAAAGTGGTGAAGTAAATGGCAATTATTAAAAAACCAGTTAACAAGAAAGCAGTTATGGCTAGCAAAGTTCTCGCGGCTAAAAAAGCGAAAGCAGCTCCTACAAGAAAGAAACGTAGAATTAGACAGACTCTGGATAGATTTATTGTTGTTGCTATTGGTACAAATGCAACGGGTACACCTAAAGATACTACGGGGTGGACAGCTTCATTGAGAGCTGGAACTACAACGGTTACTGCTGATTTTGACGAATTTGGTGTAGTTAGATTCCCAACAATTAGTACCTTAACATCGGTACCTTATCTTCTCACTTTGAGAGATGAGAGTGGAGCTACTATAAGAAGTTTTAACGTTCCCGCAGACCGCGAATTTTTTGTGGCTAGATTCTAGTTTGGACAAGCCAGGTCAAGTAAACAGCATGCGTCGATTTTATATCGATGCATGCTGTTTTTTTATTTTTCTAACTTTGATTCAAGTGAGTGATTTGTTACAGACAAACAGAATGGGGGGATGCCATACTTTCAGCATCATAATTTTGGGAATATAGTACAAAAATGGACAATATATAAGGCGGGTGAGAGGTTTCGTGAAAGAAAAAGGGAATATATCAGGTATTCAATATTTTTTATTAGGACTGCTTATATTTTTAATGTTAGGAATGGATATGTTCATCATGGGATTAGATCAATGGTTATGGGGGGATTTGTTTAATATAGACGACTTTTTTGTCAGCCCTTGGTACGTACTAGTTGTTCATTGGAGCATAGTTGCCCTATTGTGGGCAGTAGGAGCTATGATGTTTCTACTTTGGTTCAGGAAGAGGAAGTTGATTGGACAGGTTATATCTTTGTGTTGGAGCTCTAAGGTCATTCCTTTGTTAATTGTAGCTTTTATATCAAGCTTTTTGTTCGCTGTGTTGGAATTTTGGATTAATGGGGAGAGCATTCCACAGATTTATAGGGAATATGAAAACTTCAAGTTAGAACATGGTTTTATGGGCATATGGGTTGCCTTGGTTCAAAACATATATTACATTGTGGAAGCTGTACTAGTTGTACTATTGGTTGCACTAATGCAGCGTGCAGGAGAAGTATGGTTTAAGAATCCTTCTCTTCCTTATGGGGGAATAGGTTTAATGCTGACTTGGGGATTAGGTCATTTGACGCATGGTCTGCAAAGCGGCTTGTATATTACTGCTTTTTCTTTGGTATTTGGCTGGCTGTTTGTGAAAGCGGGCAAGCAGTGGTGGCCAAGTTTTCTGTTTATCTGGCTTGTATTTGTTTTATAATATTTAGTTTAACGGGGGGACACCATTGTACAATTCAGAGAAGAGAACAATTACTACTGAAAGATTGATTTTAAGACCTTTTGCATTGTCTGATGCACAGCGTGTCAGTGAGCTCTGCAATAATTATAATGTTTACAAAAGTACATTAACTCTACCTTATCCATACCCTATTGATTGTGCATTATCATGGATTGAAACACATGAAGTTGAGTTCAATAATGATAATTCATATGAATTCGCTATTACTGATAAAAATACAAACGAACTGTATGGTGCTATAGGTTTGAGAAATAACCGGACACACAGAAACGGCGAGCTTGGATATTGGATAGGCGAGGAACACTGGGGTAATGGATATGCTACAGAAGCAACAAAAGCGGTCATTAATTTTGCTTTTACAGAAAAACATTATCACAAAGTGTACGCCAGATTCTTTGCTTCAAATCCTGGTTCGGGACGGGTTATGCAAAAATCTGGCATGCTGAAAGAAGGCGTTTTGTTACAGCATATTTATAAAGAGAATGAGTTTGTAGACCTTATTCATTATGGGATATTAAATTCGGGAGTTACTAACTAACGCTTGGATTTCATGCACCACTATTTGAAGTCACGCCCATAGGGCGTGGCTTTTTTATTAGAAATGCTAGTCTGCTTCAACGGACAATAATGAAATTCCTTCTTATTTAAAATTAAAATAAAATTCTTGACACTTCTCATTGATAACGATTATCATAGGAATCGATGAGTGAAAATGAAAATCATTATCACTATATGGGACGTATAAATATACATATTTGGAGGGATAGATTTTGAAAAAAATATTAGTACTACTGGTTATTGCAGCGCTTACGGCAATGACTGCATGTTCGTCTACAAATACAGCGGACAATCCAAAAAATGAAGCGGTAACGAATACAACTGCTAATGAATCGAAAGAAGCAAATGCAGCAAAAACAACAGAAGTAGCAAATACAGCGGAAGCTGCCGGCAAGGTGTACAGTCTGGAGAATGATGGTGTGGATGAAGCGTTGTTCAACGAAGCGTTAAGCCAATTCCCAGCCACAGTCCCGGAGCGTATTGTAACAACTTCTGTGCCGTTAACAGAAATGCTTTATTTGCTCGGCATAACACCGGTAGGTGTACCAACTTCAACGAATCCAATCCCTGCTGATTTCGAAACAATTGATCGTATTGGATCACCTATGGCGCCGGATCTGGAGGTAGTAACCAAACTCGAACCAGACTTGCTGCTGGGAGCGGAATCTCTTCGCAGCACGTTGGACAAATCGCTAGAAGGAATCGACCTACAAAAAGCATATTTGAGAACAGAATCATTTGAGGATCTAAAGCTTAGTCTCAAAGTATTAGGCACTTATTTTAATAAAAAAGATGAAATGAATGCTGCTTTAACTAAGATTTTGAACAAAGAAAATGAGCTGAGTCAATTAGCCGAAGGCAAAGAACTGCCAAGCGTGCTGCTAGTAATCGGAACCGCAGATTCCTTTATGGTTATGAGTGAGAAATCTTATTTAGGTAGCTTGGTTAAAAAGCTTGGTGCTGATAACATCGCAACTTCTGTATTGCAAGTTACTGACACTTACTCACCTATCAATATGGAGAACATTGTAGCCGCTGATCCAGACATCATTCTCGTACTCGCTTCAGGCGATCACGGAGCGACTGAGGATAAGTTCAAAAAAGAAATAGAGAAAAATGAAACTTGGACAAAGCTTTCGGCTTATGCAAATAACAAAATCAACATTCTAGATTACAGCGTATTCGGTGTCACTTCGATTATTAACGCGGAGACAGCCTTAACCGAAATTGCAAAATACTTCTATGAATAATTAAAGGAGACAGCAAGTGATAAATACATCTCGTAGCAGAATTATTGTTATTGTAACGTTAGCACTTGCGCTCGTTGCCGCTATAATTGCGATTGGACTAGGCTCAGTATACATTCCTATACCAGACATCCTAAGCACGATCTTTGGTTCAGCGGCAAAAGCGGTGAATGCGACCATCATATGGGATATTCGTTTGCCGCGTGTATTACTGGCGATGATCATTGGGGCAAATATCGCGGTTTCGGGTGCTCTTCTGCAAGCCGTGATGGGCAACCCACTTGCTGATCCAGGATTGACCGGTGTAACGAGTGGAGCGGCTGCATGTGTGCTTGTCATTATGCTTGCAGCTCCACAATATACGGAGTTCATTCCAATTGCGGCTTTTGTGGGTGGACTAATTGCTGCAGGGATTGTATATGCATTAGCGTGGAGAAGAACCGGTATTTCGCCCATCACTATTATTTTATCAGGAGTTGCTGTGAATGCTCTTTGCGGGGGATTAATAGGACTCCTGACCATCATGTACAGCGACAGACTTCCGGCAGCGGTCCAATGGTTAAACGGCAGTCTGGCTGCTAAAGGGAACAATGCCTTGATGATGGTTTTCCCGTATGCCATAGCAGGCTGGATCTTATCCTTTTTCGCGATCCGCAAGGCGAATATAATACGTTTAGGGGATCAGGTAGCTTCGAATTTAGGTGAAAATGTGGACCGAATTCGTATTCTACTTTCCTTGCTGGCAGTATTTCTAGCGGCTATCTCTGTAGCGGCTATTGGGATGATTGGCTTTGTAGGGCTTGTTGTGCCACATATGGCTCGATTGTTGGTGGGTTCAGACTATAAATTTCTTTTGCCGATGAGTATGGGACTTGGTGCATTGGTATTGTTGATAGCAGATACAGGTGGACGTACCCTATTTGCACCTTTAGATATTCCTGCGGGTATCCTTATGGCGGTGATCGGTGGACCTTATTTTCTATACCTGATGAGAAAGAAGGCGTTCTAACATGTTTACTGTCGATTCTATTTCGATTCGGTATGAGCAGAAAAACATTATTAACAACTTCTCTTTTTCCGTAAAAAAGGGTGAAATCGTCTCGATTATAGGACCAAACGGCTCAGGTAAATCTACATTGCTTAAGGCGGTATCACGGCTAATTCCATATCATACGGGTGCGGTCACACTCGAGGGTACGGATCTAAAGTCTATGACTGCCAAACAAGTCGCTCGAAAAATGTGTATGCTGAGCCAGAAGAACCAAGCACCTAATGATATGACTGTGATCGATCTCGTCTCCTATGGAAGGTATCCACATAAAAAATGGTTCGAAAAATTAAATCATGAGGATATGGACATTGTCGACTGGGCACTGGAGAAGACACATTTAAAGGATTATAAGGATCGAGCCGTTTCCTCGTTATCCGGTGGTGAATCACAGCGTGCTTGGATTGCTATGGCCTTGGCGCAGCGTCCTTTGGTTATGTTGCTTGACGAACCGACCACTTACTTGGATATTTCGCATCAGCATGAAGTTCTTGAGTTAGTACGTGAGCTAAATCAAGACATGGGGATGACCGTCGTGATGGTGTTGCATGACCTCAATCAAGCCTCTACCTATAGTGATAGTATTGTTGTGGTGCAGGCGGGTGAAAAAGCGATGTATGGGACACCAAATGAAGTTATGACCACCGATATGATCCGGGATATATACCGAATGGATGCCGAAGTTCAATATGTTCCTACAGAGACGAAACCTCGTATTCATTTGCTAAGTACCGTTCGCTAGATTCGTGGCTAGATTACATAACCTATTAATGGAGGGATTTTATAATGAAGAAGCCTGTAGATGTTGAAAAAAATAAAGAAAACTATTTGCAATTTATTGCGAATCGTAAAAATCTGATTTTGAGCTTGATTGATGACGAAGGAAAACCTTTTATCAGCTATGCTCCTTTTGTTAAGCATGAAGGCAAGCTGTATATCTACATTAGTAAGATCGCCGAGCATTACAGATATATGGAAAATAACGATTTTGTAGATGCGCTTCTAATTGCAGATGAGTCTGCGACGAATAATAAATTTGCAACGGAACGTGTGCGGTGGAATTGCACATCAAGCAATATCGGGAATGACGGGTATGAGGAGATCTTTGAATTGTTTAATGCTGATCATGGGGTTGCAATGGTGAATTTGCTGCGTGGATTGGATTTTTCATTGTTTGAATTGACCCCTCTCCAAGGGCGTTATGTTGTTGGTTTTGGCTTGGCCTTTGACATCGACGTAGATGCGAACCTGTTCAACCATGTGGTGATCGACAAGAAAAAAGACGAAGAAGCCACTGTACAAGGGAGCAAATAATCTATGACTTTCACTTCAGTGTTGCCAATCTGGCAAGCGGTGCAAACGCGATTTCATAAAATCGTGAAGGCTTTGCCGGAAGAAGATCTTAACCTTAAGCTAGGGAACTCTACAATTGGGGGATTAATTCAGCATAATGCAGAAGTTGAGTTTATGTTCGCAGAGTGGTTTTTTGGAAGACCTAATCCTCAAGGCGACAAGGCGGCATATTCTACATTGAATGAACTCGTTGATCTGCTGACTGTTTCCAATGAGAATCTAACTGCTGCGATGCAGGAGCTTCCGGAAGAAGCGTGGCATGTGAGTGTGGAGTCGGCTTTTGGCACATCTACACCGCTTGAAGCGATAGGCAGACTTATGTATCATACAGGCATTCATGCCGGACAGATTTCGCTTATACAGAAAAATGCAGTTCGAAGTGAAGTATAGTGAATTGGGAAATGATTGATGAGAAAACGGCAGAAATGTCGTTTTTTTTGTGCGTAAATAAGGAGTTTTTAAAAAGGAGTTTGGGTAGTTGTTGACGTTCTTTTGATGTCCCTTTGATGTCCTTTTGATGTCCTCTGCAGTCTCTGGATTTGGTATAATGTAGGGGATTCTAAGGGGGCGCTGATTATGACAGAGTACTTGCGAGGCCAAATTGCCAAAATGGCGAATGTGAATATGGAGACGTTAAGATATTATGAAGAGCTCGGATTAATTAGCACTCCCTTACGTTCGGAAGCTGGTTATCGTCTTTATTCGGATGAGGTGCTTAGCCGACTTGTTTTTATACATAATGCTAAACTGTGTGGTTTCACTTTAAAGGAAATCAAGAAGGCACTCACTAAATCTGAAAGCAGCGGCATTAGCATAGCTGATTTTGTAACTGTTGTGGATAAGAAAATGGATCGAGTTCGTGGCGAAATTGCAAAACAGGAAATAAAACTAACAGCCCTCGCAGATTTGAGAAAAAATTTGTTAACCACAGATAAACATCCAGGCGTACAGTCCACGCTCGAAATCCTAAAAATGGATTCTTAACTTGACCTTGTAGTCTCCTACAGCCTTTACAATCTGAGTTGAAAAAAATTGTAGGAGGGATTTACGAGATGGAAAAGACAAGTACAGAGCAGCTTGCAGCGATCAAAGATTATTTGCGACAAAGCAACCGATGGGATAGCAAGTCTATCGGGCAAATACGGCAGGAGATGGATGCGACGGCTGCGAACATGCCCAGTCCTACGGATGTTATCGTCGAGCGGGTCATGATTGGACCCTTAAGCGGAGAGTGGATTATTCCTGTGAATTCTGCTCCACCCGCTGATGAAGTGATCCTTTATTTCCACGGTGGGGGTTTTATTTCGGGGACTTGTGAATTTTATCGGGATCTGGTTACACGAATTGCAAAATCTAGTGGCACGAAGATCCTAATCATTGAATATCGCTTGGCACCAGAGTTTACTTATCCGGCTGCTAATGAAGATTGTATAGACGCTTATCTGTGGCTGCTCGCGAATGGATATTCTGCCGGGAATGTCGTGCTTGGAGGGGATTCTGTTGGAGCCAGCCTTGCGCTGATGACGTTGATTACTATACGGGATGCGGGTGGGGAATTGCCGGCGGGTGCTTTTTTAATCTCGCCGCATACAGATCTCGTCCATTTGGATGGTGAATCGTATCTGAGCCGAGCGGAGTTTGATCCAACAGGCAGCATAGACGGAAATAAACGAATAATTGATGTTTATTTAGGTGCTCGGACAGAACTAGCTCCTATATTATCTCCCTTAAGGTTGGATTTGCAGGGATTACCTGATTTACTTGTTCAAGTAGGCGACCACGAGGTATTGTTAAGTGATGCAACGAGGTTGGCTGAACGAGCACAAGCTGCGGATGTTCATGTAGAACTGGAAATATGGGAGAACATGTGGAGTGTCTTTCACTTTTTAGCTTATATGCTGCCAGAGGCGCAGCAAGCGATTGCGAATGTCGGTAAGTTTGTTAGGACGAGGTTAGATCGGATTGAGCAAAAAAGCAGCTGATATTCCCCGCCTTCTTGAGAGATCAAGGAGGTTTTTTGGTGAAATCGTAGGTTAGCAGAAGGTGGATTGCTAGATACTGGGCTTCTTCATCGTAACGGACCGTATTGCAGCTATTTGCTCAATTTGGCGCGTTTGACTAACTTTTCGGACTGCATAGCTCTTATTAGCACATTAGAATGCCGAAAAGGTGGGGAATTGGGTGAATAGCTGCATTGGAGTCCGATAGCATGGCGAATTACGGTGATTTCTGAAAATAAGGGCTCCTCAGTCCGAATTCATGTAGTACGGGGGCTACAGAGAATAAGATACTAAACTGGGACTTAAGTTTAATAATTGGGTGCGAGTATATACTGATAATGATTTAACGAATGACAAAGTGGTAATATTGTCAGTTCGTTTTTGAACATAATATGCTATGATAATTACCACCAGAGATAGAGCGAGGGGAATACATATGTCGAATGATCTTCCATTATCAAAAGAAAACATTTTGGACGCGGCTGAACAAGTGCTCCGGCGTTTTGGCCCGGACAAGACTTCTGTTGTAGATGTAGCGAAGGTGCTTAAAGTAAGTCATGGTACGTTGTATAGACATTTTTCCAGTAAATCTGCTTTGCGAGAAGCCGTAACCGAAAGATGGTTGCAGTATAATATTTCAGAGCCTTTAAAGAATATTTCAGAGCATTTTGATGGGAATGCCAAAGAGCAGCTCCGATTATGGATGGACACGCTGATTCGTAGTAAACGCACCTATGCTGTGGATGATGCCGAAATGTTTGCTATGTACGCAGCTGTAACTTTAGAAGCGGTGGATATGATTACCCTACACGTAGATCAATTAATTGGGCAAATCGCAGGCATTATTGAACAAGGCATACAATCCAAAGAGTATAGAGTGGTGGAACCAGTGGTAACGGCTAGAGCAATTTTTAATGCTACTTCGCGGTATCATCATCCAGCACATGCTATAGAGTGGCAGTCGGCTACGATTGATCAGGATTTCGCCTCCGTTTGGGATTTGATTATTTCCGGGATTTCTTTGTAACATCTACTTAAAACCTTCTGATATTCAGGAGGTTTTTTTGTGTCTTAAAGAGGTATAAATCCCGTGGATTTGATTGAATTGAGCGACTAACGGCGAATGAACGGTATAAATCCCGTAGATTAGTCTGAATGGAGCGACTAGCGGCAGATGAACGGTATAAATCCCGTAGATTAGTCTGAATGGAGCGACTAGCGGCGAATGAACGGTATAAATCCCGTTGATTGGTCAGAATTAAGCGACTAGCGGCGAATGAGCGGTATAAATCCCGTAGATTAGGCTGAATCGAGCAACTAGTGGCGAATGAGCGGTATAAATCCCGTAGATTAGTCTGAGTGGAGCGACTAGCGGCAGATGATCGGTATAAATCCCGTAGATTAGGCTGAATTGTGCGAGTTGCAGCAGATGAATGGTATAAATGCCGTAGATATGATTGAATTGAGCGACTAGCGGCGAATGAACGGTATAAATCCCGTAGATTTGATTGAATTGAGCGACTAGCGGCGAATGAACGGTATAAATCCCGCAGATTAGTCTGAATTGAGCAACTAGGGGCAGATGAACGGTATAAATCCCGTAGATTAGTTTGAATTGAGCGACTAGCAGTAAATGAACGGTATAAATCCCGTTGATTAGTCTGAATTGAGCAACTAGGGGCAGATGAACGGTATAAATCCCGTAGATCAGTCTGAATCGAGCGACTAGCGGCAGATAAACGGTATAAATCCCGTGTGCAAAAACGAATTCAAATGACAAATATTAAAAAATGTCACTTGTAATTTGTAATCGATCGATTTATAATCAGACCAACAAGAAGGACAAAGTGATAGGAGGAGTAATTATGAATCAGAATTTAGCTGGAAAAGTAGCATTAGTAACAGGTGCATCGAGAGGCATGGGCCGGGAGATTGCGGAGAACTTGGCACAACAGGGTGCGAAGGTGGTCGTTAACTATTCGAGTAACCCCGGCAAAGCAGAGGAAGTCGTAACCGGTATTAAACAAAAGGGTGGAGAGGCCGTCGCTATTCGGGCAGACATCAGCCAGGTGGCAGAACTTGAACAATTATTCCAAACCACACTAGAAGCCTATGGACAACTCGACATTCTCGTCAACAACGCCGGGATTATGATTACGAAGCCGATACTAAATATGACGGAAGAAGATTTCGACAAGCAGTTTGCGATAAATGTAAAAGGCACCTTTTTTGCTTGCCAGCAAGCAGCTAAATATATGAATGATAACGGACGGATTATCAATTTTTCAACTTCCGTTACGGGTCAAATGTTCCCGACCTACAGCGTCTATGCAGGAACTAAGGGAGCAGTGGAACAAATCACTCGTCAGCTGGCCAAAGAATTTGGACGAAAAGGAATCACTATCAATGCTGTTTCACCTGGACCTGTGAATACGGAGTTATTTACCGTAGGGAAATCAGCGGAAGAGATTGCGACCGTGGGGAATATGAATTCCTTTGGACGTTTAGGCGAGCCTGAGGATATCTCAAACATTGTGTTGTTCTTAGCCAGCAAAGAATCACAGTGGGTTACAGGTCAGACGATCCGTGTGAATGGTGGATTTATTTAAGCTGGTGGTTAAAGGGATCTTTTTAATAGCTGAATGTGGTCAATCCTTCTAATATGAATGTAAATAAAAGGAGGAGTGAAAACATGATGCAGATCATCTGCTCACCGACTAAATATATACAAGGACATGGTGAAATTCGTAAGCTGGGAGATTATTGTTTGCAGCTAGGAGCGACAAGAGCTTATGCCATTATTGATCCTTATATTTTCTCTGTGTACAAAAAAGAGATCACATACAGTTTTGAAATGAACGAAATGCCACTAGTGATGTGTGAATTCAAGGGCGAGTGTAGCCGTAATCAGGTCAATGAGATAGTTGCAGCACTTGGCTTGAAGGATACCGAAGTCATTATAGGGATTGGCGGCGGCAAGACCTTAGATACGGCAAAAGCAGTAAGCCACATGAGTAACCTCCCGGTAGTTATTGTACCCACAGTGGCTTCAACGGATGCACCTTGCAGTGCTTTATCAGTGTTGTATACGGATGAGGGAGACTTTGACTGTTATCTTCCATTAAAAAGAAATCCTGATCTGGTTATCGTAGATGTCGATATCATTGCTAAAGCTCCTGCAAGATTACTTGTTGCCGGAATGGGAGACGCTTTGTCCACTTTTTACGAAGCAAGAGCTTGTCGAGAATCTGGGGCAATTACACACGCAGGTGGGACTAGCACAATTGCAGCCCTTTCATTAGCTCGTGCCTGTCTGGATACCCTTCTTGCAGAGGGTGAAACGGCATTAAAAGATGTTAAGCAAGGCATCACCTCTCCTGCGGTGGAACATATCATTGAAGCCAATATTTACTTGAGTGGCATTGGGTTTGAAAGTGGAGGACTTGCTGCGGCGCATGCGATTCATAATGGATTGACGCTGCATGAGGTATGCAGGAATACTCTTCATGGTGAAAAGGTTGCTTTTGCTACGATCGTTCAGCTTTTACTGGAGAAAGCACCATATGAAGAGATTGATCAGGTGATTGGTTTCTGCAAAAAAATCGGTCTTCCCGTTACTCTCAACGATCTTGGAATTACCAGTAAGGATATTGATCCATTGATGATGGTGGCGGAAGCTAGCTGTTCTGAGGATAGCCCCATCTGGAATATGCCCTTTGAAGTTCAAGCTGTGGATGTGCTGGAAGCAATTCTTGCCGCAGACGCGCGGGGACAATAGAAAAAGCCCGATTGTAAATTATTGCGAACCCTCCCCGTACATATTTAACCTTCGTGAACCAAACAATGAGAACAATTGTTTAAGACGAAGGAGGCGTTCCTCTTGATGAAGGATAGTCGAAAGTTCAAACGTTTTTTACTAATTTGGATTGCTGTTGCTGCTTTAATGGTTACTTTAATCGTTCCCGTGACAACGTCTGTTTCAGCTGCCGAGTCCAGAGACAACCCTACAAACACACCAAGTGAAGAGAAGACATCTCAACGTAATAAGGTCGTAATTATTATTGACGATTTCGGCAATGGCATGAAAGGGACGGATGAAATGTTTTCGCTGCCAATAAAGCTTACTGTGGCGGTTATGCCCTTTTTGCCTACATCTGTGAAGGACGCCACACGCGCGCATGAACGCGGAGATGATGTTCTGGTTCATTTGCCAATGGAGCCCCGCCAGGGTAATCCTAAATGGCTTGGACCGGGAGCTATACTGGCTAAGATGTCTGATGAAGAAGTGCGTCAAAAGGTGGAAGCCGCGCTCGATAATGTGCCTTATGCTATCGGTATAAACAACCATATGGGCTCTAAGATTACCGGGGACGAACGGATTATGGGTGTGATTTTAGCCGTCTGCAAAGAGCGGGGATTGTTTTTTGTGGACAGTAAGACCAACTACCGTTCTGTTGCTGGCAATATGGCTTATCGAATGGGGCTGCCGCGCGTAGAGAACCATATCTTTTTGGATGATACACACACAGCTAATCATGTCCTGAAACAAATGGGTCTAGTAAATAATCTGGCGAAGGATCAACGATTCTGCGTAACCATTGGTCATGTTGGTGTATATGGAAAAGAAACCGCCGCAGGCATCCGCAGCGGTGTGGAGCAAATAAAAGATGATGTTGAATTTATAGGCATTTCTGATCTCGTTAAAAACGAAATGAAATGGAACTCGAATCCTACACTTCCATAAGATAAGCTACTATGCCGCCAGCAATTGCTTCAGCAATTTCTTGTTGCCCTTTAGGGGTGCACAGCTTTTCGCGATCTGTCGGACTGCTTACAAAACCCGCCTCAACAATTACGGTTGTGGCGGTTATTTTGTTGAGTAAATAAAAAGGTTTACCCGGTCTTGTCTCTGCCTGGATATTATAGAGACTGTTTAATTGTTGCTGAATGGTCTGGGCGAGGATAAAGCTGCGCCCTTCTTGGCGATATAATACAAGCGGACCATGCTTGGATGGTGAAGGTGCCCAGTTAACATGGATGCTGACGACTACAGTAGCTGGTAATGTCTCAGCCAGCTCTTTACGCTGGGCAAGGTCGCGCAGATGCCGGGATTTACTGCGCAGCCAGCGGTTCTCATCGCTTGGGGCGTAATCTCCATTACGATTTAAGGCAACGTCAAATCCATCGCTGCGCAGCAGCAGAAATAATCGGCGTGAGATATCTAATGTAATATCCTTTTCAAGAATGTTCCCGTAGGAAGTTCCTCCGTCGATCCCCCCATGTCCTGCGTCAATTAAGATCATCCGGTGACCGTGGCTTAAGAGATGCTGACGTTCATCATTCACTACGGGTTTGGATGGAGTTGCAGAAGCATATGCACTCCCCATAAACAGCATTAGAAGTCCAACTGTGGTTAAAGTAATACGCAAGCTACATATTGCAGCTGCTGTCTTGGAATAAGCTTTATTTCTCCCATTGTTCAAATGAACTCCTCCTTGCATGTGAATAACCTCGTGCCCTAGATTCTTTGTTAGATTGTGCTTTAATAGGTAAACCTATTCGAACAATTCGAGACAAGAGTTTAGATATATGCTCGGTGGTGCACACTAAGAGCATGGAACGACGCTGGCTATCTTAATTCACTTACAATGTAGGAGGTGTTACAAATGGCTTCCGGCGGCGATGAGCTTGTGAAGTATATCACTGAGAAGGTAGTTGTTTATATCGAGGATCCGCGTGCCATTCATGCTCGTAGAGCGGCTACAAAGCAGCCGTGGTCACAAAAATGGTTCGGTATGCTTCCGCTTGGTTGGTCGATCTGGCGAAGCAAATGGAGCCACAGTGACAAGGATTGAATTTCACAAATAACAAATAACCTTCCAGTGCCTAATCGAGCGTGGCAGCGGAAGGTTATTTGTTATGTTTAGTTATAGATATTTCTGTCGGGCAGCTTGTGCAGTGTTCCTATAGCCTGCAAGGCAGTGAGTGGCAAATACCGTCTTCCTTCTGGCCCTGATGCTGCGTAAACGGTAGGCATGTTGTTTATTGCTTTTGTTTTATTCGAAGCAGGCAACCAGTTTTGATAACCTGTAATCATGAAAGGTGCCCCTACGATATCATTTCGGCCAGCGGCTTGATAAGCAATACTTTCCTTGGGACGAATCAGTGCGGCGATATTGTCACCGCCTACAGCAAGCAGTTTTGGGGAGGTCAACCACATGATATCTTTATAAGGATCATCTGTTCCCCCGCTTTGATAGGCAGAAAGCGGAGACAAATCAGTAGTTAGGTTAGTGATTACATCCGTTTCTGTCTGCTGTCCTTTAAGCACTTCTTCCGCTTTACTTAGCGTCCACGGTAAAACTTGCGGCACGGAAGCATTGATAAATATTGTCTTATCGTCAATGACGATTTTCCATACGGGTAGAAGTGGTGCATATAAGGCTGTGAGTTTTATTTTTCCGGTATAAGATGAAGGTATAAGTCCTTCCTGCACCAAAAATTGGCGCAGTTCTAATAAACTATAGGGGAGTCCGTAAGTGCCAGCTCCATATTCGCTAAGCATATAACCACCTTGATCCGTAGCGGAAATGATCATGTAGCCGATCCGCTGTTCACCTTTCATAACGTTGACAAGCCAGCTATGAGTACCTGGACCCAGAGGATAATATTCTATTCCTGCGTCCTTCCAGGCTGTAAATGGAGCTTCTGCTGCGAGCTTGTTCAGTGTACTCTTGGCAAATTCTTGGACCGTACCGGGTGAAGGTAAGATATCCATCTGCAGTACAGGTATCAAATCCTGTGTGACTGAATCAACTACACTTACTCTGGAAGCGGCAAGCGCAGAAGAGGAACCGGAGCTCGTTGCGATGAGTCCGATGCATAGAAGCAGGAGGAAGCAGCTTTGACCTGCAAGAAGCAGCCTCCGCCGTACACTTATTTTCATGGCGTCGTTCACCTTTCTTTGTTATGAAATATCAGAAAGTAAAAGCTTCCTTTTTATTGTAGAGGACAAGCTATAAAAAGGCTGTTGCTTGCTGTCGCGCCGGAAGGCGGCATTTCCCTTGTTTTTTTGCCTGCTTTTAGCGAGTAGGGTCGCATTCTATAGGCTCCGCAGATGAAACAGTCCATAGGTCACCGCAGAAACTGCGATTTGCGGCTCATATTGCCAAATGGTCTCTTGTCGACGCCGATTATACTGCTCTTGAGTCGCTAGGCGTTTTTCTTCGTCAGGCTCCTTCAGCAACTCTCCATAATAGACATCAATGATGTCCAGTTCAACCCTTAGCCGCTCACGTGCCTGTTCTGCCCAAGTGTAGTCCAGTTCGGCTAACTGAGCGGTAAGATGAGTTTCCAATAAGTCGGTAGCGGCTGCTACTGTCATTTCATAAGGCTGGATATGCACATTTTCCGGTAAGCGTGGCATCATCTCTTTTGTGGAAACTTTTGCATTAAAGTCATCAATGATGGTTCCCTTTGTTAGGGAGATGCCAAGATAATGGAGTTCTTCACGTTTCAAATCGCAGCTCATCTCCACTTTATAGCAGACACTAAGCCATGGCTCGTAAGCGGCAGAGAACAGCGTGTTTCGCTGCCTGCTGCCCGGGTCCTCAAATAAGTAAAGGCATTTCCCTTCGTCCCGAGCGGCGTTCCAAATCTGTTGCAATCGCTTGCTTCCGTAAATAATATCCTCTCTGCGGATCATTCCTGGCCCAATTCGTGGGAGTGCCGGCACAATGCCGAAGTAGCGGGCTAGGATACTTTCCTCCGGGTCAGTAGATGGAGCATTCACTGCTTCTGAGCCCGGGGAGGCGGATTCGAGTAAGTCAGTGCTGGCCTCTGCATCGTTTGTTCCGCCTGTAGTTAGGCTTCCGGTGACAACTTGATTCAAAATGCCAGCACTACGATTTGCAATGGGGGGAACCTCTACTGCAGCTTGACTGTCGTATTTTTCCGGATCAAAAACAAAGGTGAAAGAAAGGGTCTCAGGATCTACACCTGTGCGCTCCACGAATCCCCAATAATACGGCCGGTCGGTAAGCATTTTGTCAGCTCTAGGTGATAATTTCACAGTTACGTGAAGGGGCGAAGCCTCAATGATGGAGCATTCAGTGGCTTCAAGATAGTCCATCACATGCTTGCGTACTTCCTGTGCGGTGAGGGTCATGTCGCAGTCCCACTTTCTTTTTTAATACCCTGTGTCAATTCACTGAGGGATTCACCAATATGGTCCAGCTCATGCCGCAATTCTTCGTCGGAGCGGGATTCGAGCATGATTTTGTATAAACTTTTCTCCAGCGATTCCTTCTTTTCAAAACGTTCCAGGATTACATCCAGCCCGCCAATCACCATTTCAAACATATTGATTTTTTCATGCAGCAGATGCAGGATATGTTCTTCAATCGTGCCTTGCGTAGACAAGTTGTAGATCACTACGTCATTTTCTTGCCCTAACCGATGGACACGTCCGATACGTTGCTCCACGCGCATGGGATTCCAGGGCAGATCAAAGTTGATCATATGGTGGCAAAATTGCAGGTTAATTCCTTCACCACCGGCTTCCGTTGCAATCATAACTTGAGCGCGGCCGCGGAAAAGATCCATCATCCAATCTTTTTTTCCACGGTTCATTCCGCCGGAATAAGAGACACACATCAGCCCATGTTCACGGAAATACTGTAGTAAATACTCTTGAGTTGCTCGATATTCCGTGAAAACGATGACCTTTTCATTCATTTCTTGAATGAGGGCTAAGGTTGTTTCAGCTTTAGTGTTTGTTTTAACGGTACGGAGGGTCTGTAGCAGCTCCATCATCCGGTCTCTTTTTGGGGAATCCGCAGGCAGCTTTTTGATCAAATTAACTAAAGTGATAAAGACGGCATCCCGGCTGCTGCACACCTCACGTTGAAGGGTTACCAGAGAAAGCATGCTGCTAAGATTGCCGCCGGATTCCTGATACTGGTCTTTGACAAAGGAAGTAACACTGTTATACAAATCTTTCTCTTCTTGGGAGAGAACTAAGGGGATATTACGGACTTTTCGTTTCGTGAAATTAACTGGACCTTCACCACGGCGATTGCGGATCATGACCTTCGAAAGCTCGTCCCGCAGTTGACCTTCATTCTTGGGCTGGCGTTTATCAACCACGAAATTCGAGGCAAAATCGCCCTGATTTCCAAGTTGCCCCGGCTTCAGTATAGTGATCAGATTAAAGAGTTCGCCCAGATCATTCTGAACGGGAGTCGCGGTGAGCAGCAGGCAATATTTTTTGCGTAATTGCTGTACAAATAGATAATTGGTCGATTTTTTATTCTTCAGCTTGTGAGCTTCATCAATGATCAACATATCGTATTCATTTTCCAGCAAGATTTCCTTATGAGGATCTCGTTTGGCGGTATCCATCGATGCGACGACTATGGCGTTGCCCCAAGAATAGGCTTTTTTCTGAGCGACAGCAGTGATGCCAAATTTCGCATTTAGCTCACGAACCCATTGCAATACTAGAGAAGCAGGTACGAGAATAAGCACTTTGGAGACAAGACCGCGTACCAGATATTCTTTGAGCACCAGTCCTGCTTCAATGGTCTTGCCCAGTCCAACCTCATCTGCAAGAATCGCGCGGCCTGACATTTCGAACAGAACCTTATGCGCTGTATCCAGCTGATGGGGAAGTGGGGACAAGCCGGATAAATGCTTCATACATTGCAGCTCATCGAAGCTCGTTACTAGACCTGTTTCCTCTCCTTGTACGGCAAGCTTAGATAAACGGTAGTCTCCCCATGGGCCGCCCTTTTCCAATTTGAGCTCCAGATCTTGCAACCAATTCCGGTCAAAAGAAAGAGGAACAGGCAGTATTGGCGCGGGTGTTCCCCCTTGCTGGGGTAGAGAATTACGGAATAATTGCGTCATAATGCAGCCTCCTCAAGCTCGGATTTATATCACCATTCGTAAGAGTAGTATGCTCGTAAACGAGAGAATTCATAACCTCTTATTTTTCACGATAGCCTTTAAAAAAGAGAGCAAGAGCGAGAAAAAGCAGCAACGTTTGCGATAATTCGGCAACTTGACTCTATTTTCGAATAAGACCTTCGATACAATATGTGGTATAGTTTAAAAGCTGACGCACACAATATATTGTGACAAAAGCTTGAAAATGTATTTTTTATAGAGTGCTTAGCTGGTATTTGTTATTGACAAGATGAGCTTCCTACATACACCTGTTAAGCAGTGGAGGATGGTAAGGGGGTTTTTGTTGTGGGCCCATACCTTGGACCGGAAACTAATATCTACTACACATGCGGGAGGTTTTTTTATTGAGTAAAGTGGAACGTAAGCAACGCCTTGAAGGGCTAAGTGAAAAAATATTTTTGGATCGTTATGCTTGGAAGGATGCAGACAGCAACAATGCTAAAGTAGGCGATGTTGTATTGGTGCTGACCAAAGATGATCCGAAGTTTCCAACTAAGGAAGTCGGAGAAATTGTGGAGCGCAGTGGTCGAATCGTAACTGTAAAGACACGCAGCGGTGAGTTTGTGAAATCGGATGTTGAAAAGTTGACCCTTAATATAGAAAAAACTCCTGAGGAAATGTGGGACCGTCTATCCACAGCGATGGCTTCTGTAGAGAAGACACCTGAGCTTCAAGCAGAATGGGCGGGCAAATTCCGTTCAATCCTAGATGATTGGAAGCTTGTGCCGGGTGGACGTATTGCGGCTGGTGCAGGTGCTAGTGAAGAATTAACATTGTTCAACTGTTATGTAATCCCTTCTCCAAAAGACAGCCGTGGCGGCATCATGCAGACATTGTCTGAAATGACGGAGATTATGGCCCGTGGTGGCGGTGTGGGCATTAACCTGTCTTCATTGCGTCCTCGTCGTGCGATTGTTAGAGGGGTTAATGGTTCATCCAGTGGTTCCGTATCTTGGGGCGGTTTGTTTAGTTATACTACGGGGCTTATTGAGCAAGGCGGCAGCCGTCGTGGCGCGCTCATGTTGATGATTAATGACTGGCATCCCGATGTTGAGGACTTCATTACCGTGAAGCAAACGATGGGCCAAGTCACTAATGCTAACCTTTCGGTATGTGTGAGCAATGGTTTTATGAAGGCTGTAAAAGAAGATCTGGACTGGGATCTCGTATTCCCGGATACAACCGATCCTGAATATAACGAAATGTGGGATGGCGATCTCGACAAGTGGAAAGCTGCCGGCAAAAACGTTATCCATTATCGCACCGTAAAAGCGCGTGACGTGTGGCGTACGATCATTGAATCGGCATGGAAATCTGCTGAGCCAGGCGTCGTGTTCATGGAATACTATAACCAGATGTCTAACAGCTGGTATTTCAACCCGATTATTTGTACGAATCCTTGTGGAGAGCAAGGCCTGCCAGGCTGGGGAGTCTGCAATCTGTCTGCGGTGAACCTGTCCAAGTTCTACGATGAGAAAAATCATGATGTAGATTGGGAAGATCTTGCGACTACAACCCGTTATTCGGTCCGTTTTCTGGACAATGTAATTGATAAAACACCTTATCATTTCCCGGAAAATGAAGCGAATCAGAAAAAGGAACGCCGCGTGGGTCTCGGAACCATGGGATTGGCGGAGCTGATGATTAAATTGAACATCCGTTACGGCAGCCCGGAATCGTTGGAGTTTCTGGACAAGCTATACGGCTTTATGGCTCGTGAAGCCTACCTTGCTTCGGCAGAAATTGCTGGAGAGAAGGGTTCCTTCCTAGCTTTTGATACTGAGAAATATCTAATGAGCGGCTTTATGAAAAATATAGTCGAAGCGTATCCAGAGGTTGGCGAAGCGATTCGTGAACATGGTATGCGTAACGTTACAGTGATTACACAAGCACCTACAGGTAGTACAGGTACAATGGTAGGTACTTCTACGGGAATTGAGCCTTATTTTGCCTTTAAATATTTCCGTCAAAGTCGTCTTGGCTATGATGAACAGTTTGTTCCAATCGCTCAAGAGTGGCTGGAAGCTCATCCGGGTGAAGAGCTGCCTGACTACTTTGTAACTTCGATGGATCTGTCAGCTAAAGATCATATCCGTGCGCAAGCAGCGATCCAACGCTGGGTAGATAGCTCTATTTCCAAAACAGCGAACTGCCCGTCTGACTTTACGGTTGAGGAGACGGCTGAGCTATATGAAATGGCCTTTGATCTAGGATGTAAGGGTGTTACGATCTACCGCGATGGAAGTCGTGACGTTCAAGTTCTGGAAACCACGAAGAAGGAAGACAAAAAAGAAGCCGCTCCGGTTGCGGCAGAAGAAGCTACAACTACTGTAGAAGCGAGTACAAGTGTTGTAGCAGCAAGTCCAGCGCCTCAAGTGACTACAAAAGAGGCGGATAAACAATACAAAAAACGTCCGCAGGTTCTGCGCGGCGCTACCTATAAAATCAACACACCATTTGGGATGGCATATATTACGATCAATGACCTTGATGGAATACCGGCTGAAATCTTCCTGAATGTAGGTAAAGCGGGTTCTGACGTCTTTGCTATGGCTGAAGCATTAGGCCGTGTCTGCTCCTTGTTCCTCCGTTACGGAGATCATGGTGAGAAAGTGGAGCTGTTGATCAAACATCTGAAAGGCATTGGCGGATCAGGAGCTATCGGCTTCGGCGCGAATCGTGTTGAATCCATTGCTGACGCTGTAGCTAAGGCACTGGAATCACATGTGCTGAACAATGCTCATGATGATCATGTACCCGCTCCGATTGCAGCAACTTTGGAGCTGGAGGATTTCAATGAAGCATTAAATGCGGAGTTGAAATCGAGCGTTCCGTCAGCTACGGAAGATGGACATGGTGGTCATCATGGACATAACCATGCTACGGCTTCCCGTGACCTTTGCCCATCCTGCGGCAGCGCCTCGCTGATTAATATTGAGGGCTGTAAGACTTGTGGCAATTGCGGTTATAGTCGTTGCGGGTAAAGGGTAGAGCCGATAAGTGTTTTGTGGGAAAACTAGAAATGTGACTATGCATAGCTACTAAAAGCAAGCGATCATCGAGAGGAAGTGTTTATCCTTTTATCTCAATGGATCGCTTGTTTTTTATTATTGATGATGTTCATTGAGAGGTTTTAACTATATGAGTTTTAGATACTATAGAACTACATACAGACTATGATAAAGAATTTATTGAATTTAGGGTAAGAAATGCTTTGGAAATGATAAAGGTAGTATTTAAAGAAAAAGATAAGGTTGGAATTGCGATTTGGTAAGTAACAACGTATTTACGCGGTGTGTCTGGTCTGTGAACTCTGTGTTCTGACTAAGCTTTTTAACACAAAAAACACGCGTACTTGTCTAACACAGGTACGCGTGTTTTTGTTATTCCACTACGAGAGGAATTATTTTTACATATCTAAATTTTTGAATGCATAAGGCAATAAATCCTTTAAACTCAGCTCTAAGATCTCTTTTTTCTCATTGGTTAAATAGACAGGCATGTCGGGCAAACAGAATTCCGATAATACTTGTCTGCAGATACTGCATGGCGGCAGAAAATCCATTGTGTCACCTGCTACAGCTATAGCCTGAAAATCACCTTTAGTATAGCCCTTTGTAATAGCTGTGAAGATTGCTGTTCTCTCTGCACAATTAGTAGCGCCAAAAGATACATTTTCTACGTTTACTCCATTAATAACATTTCCATCTTTAAGCAATAAGGCTGCTCCAACTGGAAATTTAGAATATGGGGCATAAGCAGCTTTCTTTGTGTTACGTGCGCTTTCCATTAATTCTTCTTTATTCATAATACTCACCCTTTTTAAATAAGAATGAACCTTTCGGTCCCCTTATCGCCAATCTTAAGGTTGGCAGGACTTCTAATATTATAGTCACACCAAATGGTTGTCAACATGTACTACTCGATAAGTATCATTAGGGAATCATAGCTTTAAAATATAACTAGATATAGTAAATAGAAGTTACACATATTAAGCCTGCCATGGTAACCTTATCTTAAAAGCGACGAGTAGAGGGGTTTTATAATTTGGGAGCGGCAGAGAATACATTTAAACAAAAAATATTGAGCAAAAAACCGGGTATTATAACATATGGGATGACACCACCGAAGGCAAGCCACGCACCAGAAAAGGTCTCGGAAATCGCCCAGAAACAGGTTGAGAGACTTAAAAACCTTGATTTAGATGCGTTAATTCTGTACGACGTTCAGGAAGAAGTAGACAGAGTGGATCATGAAAGACCTTATCCCTATTTACCAACGATTGATCCGGCTGTCTATGGTGATAAATATCTAAAACAGGTGGAGGTCCCGAAAATAATTTACCGGTGCGTCGGTAATGATACTAGAGCTCAGTTCGAGGATTGGGTTAAAACTGACGAAAATGAAGATAGATTTTCCGTGTATGTGGGCGCTTCGTCAAGTAAACAAGAGGTGAAATTGAATTTACCAGAGGCTTATAAGCTAAGTAAACAACTAAATAACAATTTAACTTTTGGCGGAGTTGTCATTCCGGAAAGACATATAAAAAAGAATGATGAGCATATACGGGTTGTCGAAAAGACCAACAGTGGGTGCAATTTTTTTATTACACAGGCAACTTATAATGTAGAGGCATCTAAGAATTTATTGTCTGATTTATATTATTACTATACAAATAACGGTTTTGAGATGGTTCCTATTTTATTTAATCTTGCACCATGCGGCACCGCGAAAACATTACAATTTATGAAGTGGTTAGGGATCAGTATCCCGGGATGGTTAGAAAACGAGTTAAAATACTCGAATGATATTTTGGATAAATCAATCCAGCTATCGCAAAAAATCTTTGAAGAATTACTAGATTTCGGGCTGGAGAAGGGAATTCCTATTGGTTGCAGTATTGAAAGTGTTTCAACAAGTAAGTTGGAAATTGAAGCGTCCGTACAGCTTGTTAAAGATGTGAAGGCTATTTTGGATAAGAAGCTGCCTACCAAATAGAAAAAGATTCCTCTAATTATTGAGAAACCCAGGTCATTTAAAGACCATGGGTTTCTTTTTAGGTTATATGCCACTAGGTCAAATTATTAAACATTATAGCCGAAGCCCAGTATAGTAAAAGACTTGTCCTGATCTTCCGGCACCATTCTGATTTCTACCTGATGCTCCCCGCTAACCTCATTTTGATAAAGAATTACCGGATTGCAATGTGTCCAGTTATTCTCATGTGGATCAGCGGTGACAACAAGACAACCATCGACGTAAATGTTCGCCTTGCCGAATTCGCTGCTGCCAGAATCTTTGTATACGAGGATAAGATTTTTGCTTGTTATCGTCAGCTTGAAGCTGTGTTCCCCAGAAGACGCTGAATGCATCCAATTATGAGGGAATTCCGGAGTTCCGAAAGGATTGGCATCCATTTCTACCCGCTGCAAATCGGTATCGATCCCCGAAAATCCGCCCACCTCGATCCTGCCTGCGTCAATATGGCTTTTGCGGTCCAGCAGAAGGGTTCCCGCAAAATCATTCCCGATGACCGGATGTTGATCCAATAGGAGATCATCTTCGTCCATTAGCGTTTTGTGGGTTTCGGAGAATAAATAAGCCAGACAATCAGCCATCACCCGGTGACCATCATTAGTAGGATGATAGATATCATAGAAAAATTGCCGTTTCGAGAGGATGTTCCCCTCATTTTTGCTTAGGCGGAACTGCCCGGATACCGCATCTTTTACACTAACCATAGGAAGATTATAACGCCGCCCAATGGGGGAGAGCCGTTCCTGCAGGTTCCAGTCATTCATAAACACGCTGAACAGGAGAACTACTGCCGGTCTATTATCGGCGGAAAGTATTTTTAGGAATAAGCTTTCAAAACAGTTGCCTTTCGTTTCATCCCCTTCGTCGTTTACCGCAAATTCTACCACCACGATATCAGGTGTTACAGAACCTTCCCGGAGAATATCCCTTTCATAACGGATGACCCCAAGCTCGGACGGTGTTCCACCTACCCCAGCCTTCACAAAATGGATGTTCTCACCACCATTCGTACCGAATAATTCCTTAAATCTCAGATACGATTGGTAGGCATAACATTCTGTATGGATCGGTTTAGCGCCTGCTCCCTGAGTAATGGAACCCCCAATATAAGCAATCGTGACATCCTCACCTTTTATAGCCTTATGGATGGCCGTTTTTAATCTTTTATTATTGCCCGGATGAAGCAAGGATTGGGTAATGATCTCCCGGTATTCGTTAGAATCAAACGCTACAGGCGGTTCAATGATTAGCTCTGGTACAGAATAACCGTCATGCAAATAAAAAATTATACTCGCGATGGCCAGTTCGCCTTCATGTTTAAATTCAAAAGCGAATTTGCCGAGCACTGCATCCTCTTCAGACCATTCCAAATCCTCTAACTTTAAGAGGACTTCTGAACCGTCGGAGGGACAGGGCACACGTATGCTGCTGCCTGTTTCGTATTTGCTGGTTTTGCCCCAGTTCTGCAATAGAAAAGAGATAGGCTCGTTCTGCTCATGATCCCTTCTCACAGACACTCCGATACTATGGACTAATTTGCGAAATCCAACACAGTTTCCTAGCAGCTCCAGTATTGTCTCATCAGTGACGCCGCCAATATATCTGGCCTTGTCGATTAGATAGTTACCTTCCAGATAAACTTCCTGTGAAGATGGACCTTCGGCCCGGGCTGTCGCCTCAATCGCTGTTTCGTAGAGCACAAAAAAACCGTTCCTGCGTTCAGCCGGGTCCTTGGGCGCCTTTGGACCTTCAATCTTGCCACCTGTAATGACCCCGTTATTGTTTTTCATATTGATCATCCTCGCTTTTTGTATAAGCTTTTCTTGTTATGGATGCGTTTGCAAAAAACATGCTTCTGTTAGAAGGAATACCTGTTAACAGTAACACCAAATATCCAGATTGTTCAACCGATAAACAAAGTTTCATTTAATAATTACAAAAAGTTGCTAGTTTACACATGGATGTTGAAATCGCTTACTTATATAATGTGCCTAGTCATACGAAAATAGGATGCTTAAGGGGAGAATTATCATGCCTACGAAGGAATTGCACCTTGTGAAGCAGGGCAGTGCTGCCAAGATTTACGTAGACCCCAAGGGGAAAGATTATGAGGGATTACGCCGGGTGGCACAGTCTTTTGCAGCAGATGTTAAACAGGTAACAGAGGTTGAGCCTGAGATATATACACAATTGAACGAATTGGATGGAACAGTCATAATCACTGGATCGATAGGGAGTAATGATTTTATCGATGATTTAATCGCGGAGGGAACCGTTGATGTATCGGTCATCCAAGGTAAAAGAGAATGTTATAAAATTCAGGTGGTTGAACAACCCACAGCGGAAGTGGACAAGGCGCTCGTCATTGTAGGAAGTGATAAACGGGGGACGATTTACGGGTTGTATTCGATCTCCGAAAAGATTGGAGTTAGTCCTTGGGTGTACTGGGCGGATATTGTGCCGGAGAAGAAGCCGGCATTGTCCATTCCTGATAACCAGCTTCATGTGATCTCCAAGGAGCCTTCGGTTAAATATAGAGGTATTTTTTTGAATGACGACTGGCCGTCTTTAGGTTCTTGGGTAACTCAAAGATTTGGTGACTTTAATGAAGATTTCTATGACAAGGTATTTGAACTCATTCTTCGCTTGAAGGGGAATTATTTATGGCCGGCGATGTGGAGCGCCGAATTCAGCCTGAATGGTAAAAGCAGCCCGATTGCCAACGCCAAGCATGCACAAGAATACGGAATTATTATGGGGACCTCCCATCATGAACCCTTATTCCGGGCAGGCAGTGAATGGCAGAAGGTATACAGCCAACACGGAACAAGTAACCTATGGGATTTCGCCCGTAATAAACAGGCGATTACAGATTTCTGGGAAGACGGAATCAAGCGCAATCAGGACTTTGATAACTTGATTACCCTAGGCATGCGGGGGGAAAGTGACTCTGCGCTGGAGGGCTCCGACCAGGAGAATATTGATCTGCTGAAGGACATTATACTTACGCAAAAAGAACTATTGAAGAAATACAATCTTGAACATGCGCCGCAAATTTTGGCCGTTTATAAGGAAGTTGAGAAGTACTGGTATGGCACTGCCGGGGTGGAAGGGTTGAAGGACTGGGATGTTCTGAATGACGTTACGATCCTGCTTGCTGACGATAACTTTGGCAATCTCCGCAAAATCCCGACAAAAAACGAACGTAACCGCAGCGCAGGATGGGGGATGTATTATCATTTTGACTATCATGGTGGTCCGCATTCCTATGAATGGTTAAATACGACCCCGCTTGAAAAAGTCTGGGAGCAAATGTGTATGGCATACGATTATGGCATCCGTGATGTATGGATTGTGAACGTCGGGGATTTGAAGCCTATGGAATTGCCCATTTCCTACTTTCTGGATTTGGCCTACGATTTTGAGGCTTGGGGGACAGGTGCAATCAATCGGACTGTGGAATACACCAACCGTTGGGTAGAGCAGCAATTCGGATATGTGCTGGAACAAGAGACATGTCTGGGAATCGCACAATTGTTAGGGGATTATATCCGGATGAACGGTCGGCGCAAGCCTGAAATTATTTATCCGTCCACCTTCAGTCCTATCCATTACAATGAGGCGCACAGAGTTCTGGAGCAAGCGGTGATGATCGAGAAGGCTGCCGGCAAATACGATGAGCTAATCCCGGAACAACTAAAGGATGCTTACTTCCAGCTCGTATATTTCCCTGCTGTTGCCTCGGCCAATGTGGTCAAAATGCAAATTTATGCTGGACTGAACCATCTATACGCTAAGCGAAATAGTATGTTGGCAAATACTTACGCTGCTCTGACCCACGAAACCATCGAACGGGATAAGTATCTGGAGCTGGTTTATAATAGCGGAATTTCGGATGGAAAATGGCAGGGAATGATGAGTTCCCCTCATGTAGGGTATATACATTGGAATGCAGAAGGGTGGAAATATCCGGATGTAAACACCTTGACGCCCGCCAGAGGTTCTTTAATGATTGTCGATGTGGAAGGAACGGAACAAGCGTATGTTTCCGGCACAGCTAATCTTCGGGTATTTACAAATCTCCAAAAAGAAAACTATCGCATCACAATCAGTAACGGTGGAGAAGCGGGTTTTGAATATCAGGTGCGGAGCACCGTAGATTGGATCAAGCTTGAGAAAATACGCGGCTGGATTGAGGCAGGGGAGACGCTTCAGGTTTCCGTAGATTGGGAGAAGGTCAAAGAAGCATCGACGGGCGAAATTACGATCTCCGGTGCCGGGAATATAGTTAAGGTGAAGGCAGCCGTGGATTGGATAGACATTCCGGATATGCCACCGATGACATTCATCGAGACCCATAATATCGTGTCCATTGAAGCGGAGCATACCATAACTCGTGTTTCGAAATCAGGGGTGGTATGGAAGACCATTGACAGCTATGGACGTTCTTTATCCTCGGTTAAAATGTTTCCGGATGCTGTATCTTTTGAACAACCGGAGGATGCACCTTGTCTGGAATATCGGATTCTAGTGCAGCAGGACACCGATTATAGCTTAACCGCGTATATTGCGCCGACAAACAATCTGTCACAAACTAGCGGGTTAAAATATGCGATAGGTTTCGATGATCAGGCACCCGTGATTAAGGATGCTTTACCAACGAACTTTGAAGGCGGCAATCATGATAATGAACCGTGGTGCCGTGCGGTTATGGACAATATTCATGCTGTAACCACCAGCCATGCTTTAACGAGGGGTCTTCATACCCTCCGCTTTTACGGATTGGATGCGGGTCTGGTTCTGCAAAAGCTTGTATTGTCCGCTGCCCAGCTTCCTTATTCCTATTTAGGGCCGGAGGAGAGCTTTTATACTAGCGGGACGGCGTCCATTCTTAGTTAGGTTGAATTAATAGGGCGAACAACTGGGTTGCTTCGGATCCTCCGTTATTTCAGGGCAGATGACGGAGGATAACCCTTTATATTTTTGAAAACGTTGCTGAAGTAGGCAACATCTTGATAACCACAGTGCGCTGCCACTTCGGACACATTAAAACCACCTGCCGATAGAATCATCTCAGCATTGTTCACCCGCACCTTGTTTATAAATTCTTTACAGGTGGAGCCAGTGTTCTGCTTAAATAGCTTACCAAGATATACGGGATTTAGGGCAACCCAATCTGCCAGCTCCTTGATCGTAACTTCCTCCGAATAATGATCCATGATATAGGTCATCACTTTTTGGATTCTTAGATCTATCAGAGGTGTTTCTTGATGGTGGGCGATACTTAATAAGCGGTACACAATCAGTTGAAAGATGGCCCGGGCCTTCATTTTGTAGAAAGGTTGTTTGCCCATCCAGACATGTGAGAATTCTTTAATATCCTCTAGAATCTCTTTAGTTCTCCAATTCCTAGTTACAGTCTCAAAAGGGAGCTGCACATGATTGTCCTCACCCTCCCAGAAGAAATTGAAGGCAAAGGAACGCATGGGTGCCTCCTTGAAAGTCTGAGCTTCCCGAATGCTGCCAGAAGGGGCATAGAGCATATCCCCGGCTTCAACCGTGAATTTCTCTCCATTAATAAAATAGTCAGACTTTCCTTCTACGATGAAGGTAAGATCATGGAAATCAATTTTACTCCTCGTAATCTCCCAATCCGGGAAGGATCGGCGATCAACGAACAAAAAAACACGGGGAACAAGATTTTCGTATTTGGTAATGTCCATTTCTACCACCCCTCTGTCCTTATAAATAGATCCGCGCTAATGCCGATTGGTATATTATACAAAAATGAATCCGATTAAGAAATGGGATTGTAAATTGACTTTGCGCAATCAGAAGAATACAATAGTTTTATGACTATCGAACAATATTCCTTAAAAGATGATGAAAAGCGAGTGAAGATTTTTAAAGCATTAGCAGAAGTGAAACGAATTGAAATGATTCGTTATCTTCATCTCCATAAGGAGAACAATACATGTGGGTCCATTGGTGAATCTATGGGAATGGACAAATCCAATGTGTCGTACCATCTGAAGATTTTGTATGAAGCTGATTTAGTAAGTGTCACACGTATGGGGCAGAATAAGATTAGCCAGCTTCGAGAGGATACGTTTAGCGAATTATTACCGGGTTTCTTGGACAGTTTATAATATGTCCGGAAACCTATAATTTTTTCTTGATAGTTTGATAGTTTTATAACTATTTGATAATCATGTACAGGGTTTGGTTAATAGTTATAGGTAGCAGCAAAAATAAATATTAATGGAGTAGTGATCTATGAATCAGTTGAAAAATAAACAGGTCCTGTTAATTTCACGTCCTGTAGGCATGCCAACCCAGCAAAATTTCGAGTTCAAAGATATTCCTGTAGTTGAAGCAAAAGAAGGACAAGTTGTTGTACGTACGTTGTATTTGTCAGTGGATCCTTATATGCGCGGAAGAATGAATGATTCTAAATCGTATATTCCTCCGTATCAGCTTAATGAAGTCATCGCTGGAGGACTTGTGGGAGAGATCGTAGAATCCAAATCGCAGCTATTCAAAGCTGGAGATAAAGTCATCGGTATGCTGGGCTGGCAGTTATATAATACTGTAGATGCTAAAGCAGTAACCAAAATCGATGATTCGATTGCACCTGTATCGGCTTACTTAAGTGTTCTAGGTTTAACAGGGCTCACTGCATATTTCGGTTTACTTGATATCGGGCAGCCGAAAGAAGGAGAGACTGTCGTAGTGTCTGGAGCAGCGGGTTCAGTGGGGATGTTTGTTGGACAGATTGCCAAAATCAAAGGCGCTCGTGTCGTTGGGATCGCAGGTAGCGATGATAAATGTGACTATTTGAAAAAAGAACTTGGCTTTGATGCAACCATTAATTATAAAACAACGGAAAATTTAGGCCAGGCTTTGGAAGAAGCATGTCCAAAGGGTGTTGATGTTTATTTTGACAACGTGGGTGGATCAATTTCAGATGCTGTGATGAGCTTGCTTAATGATTATGCACGTATTCCCCTATGTGGCGCTATTTCTTCCTATAATAGTACAGATGGAGATATGGGTCCACGTATTCAGAGCAGATTGATCAAAACCCGCTCCCTTATCAAAGGATTCGTTCTTAGTGATTACGCAGCCCGCCAGTCAGAAGGACTTCAAGAGCTTGGAAAATGGCTAACAGAAGGTAAATTAAAATATGAAGAAACAGTTGTTGAAGGATTCGATAATGTGGTTGAAGCATTCCTGCAATTGTTCCATGGTGCGAACCTCGGGAAGATGCTTGTTAAGGTGAGCGACTCCGAATTCTAAAACAACACAAACAGCTCTGGTAGAGATTTTTATATATCAGGGCTGTTTGTATTATCACCAATCAAATCCGTTCAGACCATACCCTGTTTGGACTTCATGCATTTAAGATTGTATGTGCGGCCATAGGCTTTTGCATATTTGACGATTCGCTCAATCATGCTGGTGTCATTCAGTTTGGTAAACGGGCACGGATCGGGGGCAGTATTTACTTCCAAGATCCATGGTTTAAGGCGTCGATCCAAGGCAATATCCACACCGATTTCCTGCAGGCCGGGATAGGCTGTGCTCAGCTGTCTGGCGGAGTTCACTCCGATTTGTTGCATGGACCGGATCAACGCGCTACTATTCTCTACGTTTGTGTAGGATTCTAATAATGCCTCTACCGGATAAATCGTTCCCCCTTGGCTCCCATTCGTAACCACTTTGCGAGGATGAGCTACGCGACCCGCAATGCCTGTAGCTTCCCATCCACCCTTAAGATTTCTTTGCACCATAACCCGGATATCAAATGGCCTTCCCTCATAAACCAAAAGCCAAATCCCTTTTTGCACCAAATAGTACTTTCCTTGGGTCTCGCTAGAGATTGCCCGATAAGCCATCTCGTAATCAGAAAATGTATGTTTATGCGTACCGGACTGATAGCTGTAGGCTGGTCGTTTTTTGGAGGAATGATCTTGCGATCTTTCAATCCGGATTACACCCTGTCCCAAAGATCCACAGCAGGGCTTAATGTACACCATTTTATGTTTTTGCAACATCTCATAGAGTACGTTTTTATTCATTTTTTTCGTTACCGGGATATACTTCCTTAGCTCTTGTTTTCTAAGCAGTACCCTTGTTTTCGTCAGCTTATTGGATATCCGCCGTCTTGGCTCCTTCATTTTGTTCCTCCGTTCTATATATCTATAGGCTATATTACGGGAATACGCAGTTTTTGCTTGGGCAAACACAGAATAATAGAACACATGCAAAGAATTCTACATATGAATATTGGAGGCATTTATTAAACTTGGGCTGCAGCATGCGGTCAACGGGAGGCGGCTATGATGCTGCTCGGGAAATTGCAGAATAAGGTGCAAGAAGTAATGGACGAATACCCTTGGTACAAGGGGCTGATCGATGGGGAGAAAACGAATTATAACCTGCAGAACTTACCTCTTATGTCTTCGAAAACACTTGAAACCTTCTATTATAACCAACCCATCGATCCTTCTTGGACTGTTTATAGGACGTCTGGTACAAGCTCAGGCCGTAGAAAAGCAATCCTCTACTCTGAGGAAGATGACAAACACTATGTGGATATTAAAACGAAGCTATTCGGCGAGCTTATTGCGGGAAGCGGATATAACAGAGCGTTGGCGGATATGGGCACTGGACATGCAGCAAATACTGCGCTGACCATTTTTGAAAGGTTAGGATTGGAGAAAAGTTCAATACCCTTTGAACTGCCAATCGAACAGCATATTGAACAGCTTAAAGCTTTTAAACCTGACTTGCTCTATACGATGCCGTCCATCCTTGACCATATCGTATATGCTGCCGGAAACCCGCGTGAATTCGGAATTCGCAAGATTATTTTGGTAGGGGAAATTGCTCCGCCTGAGTGGCAGCGGAATATGGCTGGCTTGTTTGGTATTGATCCTAGAGATATCATCGATACTTACGGCTCCATTGAAATCGGTACGATCGCTTATTACTCCCATGATCATGGCAGGTACATTTTTGCCGACGGAATTTTTGCGGAAGGAATCGGGGTTCAGGAGTTAGACGAAGAAGTAAGGCCGCTTCGGAACAATGAAAGTATTCTGGTGCTTACCTCAACTGTCCGCAAGATGCTGCCAGCTCTTCGTTTTGTTACTTATGACGTTGTAAGGGATTTTAGGCCTGTGATGATAGACGGGGTTGAACAACAAAGCTTTGAGTCCATTGTAAAAAGAGTGGGTCAAGAACTGAAGCACGGTGAGAAGATCAGCCTGTACGATATCGAGCAGGTCGTATACCGTCATATTGAAGATGCGATCATTCGGGTCAAGGTAAAAAACAATGCGCTCTCTATTTATATCAAGAGTAAATCTGTGAAGCCCTCTATTATTCCGGTAATCAAAGAGGAAATCAGGGAGTGTATTCCGGAAATCGGGATGATGATTCGCAACCATCTGCTTGATGATATTGAGATCATTATAGTAGCTAAAGGGGAGTCGCTGGCCAGCGGGCAGGTCAAGAACAAGAAGTTATATTATCAGAAGGACAAAGCTAAGGTGGACATAAATATCCAAGGCGGTATCTTGTCGACTATCGGAAAAACGCCATTAATCAAGCTGAATAATTTGTTCCAGAACAGTGAGTTCGAAGTCTACGCAAAAATGGAACTGCTAAATCCGGGAGGAAGTGCGAAAGACCGTCCAGCTCTGCGGATGATCCATGAGGCATGGAAGGAAGGGAAAATCGGGCCGGGAACTACTATTATTGAGTCAAGTTCGGGAAATATGGCGATTAGCTTGGCGATGATTTGCCAATATTTAGGGCTGCGGTTTATTAGCGTGGTTGATCCAAGAACTACCACAACAAATCTGCAGATTCTGAAAACATTAACTGCAAAAATTGACTTTGTTAGCGATCCCGACCCCGAGACCGGTGAATATCTGCCTGCTAGACTGAATCGAGTGCAGCGACTCTTGGAGGAAATACCGGGCAGCTACTGGCCGAATCAATATGCAAACGCAAATAACTATTTGTCCCACTACCATACGACCATGAAAGAAATCGTGACTGAGCTTGGCGAAGTAGATTATTTGTTTTGCAGCGTAAGTACATGCGGCACGATTCGAGGTCTCGCGGAATATGTAAGGGATCATGGTCTGAAGACTAAGATTGTTGCCGTCGATGCGGAGGGAAGTACTATTTTTGGTGGCAACAAAGAGAAACGGCGGTTCCCGGGACTCGGTGCTGGCATCGTACCCCCTTTCTGCAGAACGGATTTAATCGACCGTATCGTGCATGTCTCAGACTTGGATATCGTAAAAGGATGCCGAGCACTCGCTCAGAATGAATCGATTCTGGCCGGTGCATCCTCAGGGGCTAACCTTGCCGCTGTTAGGCGTATGGAGCAAGAATTGGCTCCAGGATCTGTCTGTGCGGTGATCCTGCATGACAAAGGGGAGCGTTACCTCGATACGGTATACTCTGACCCATGGATTCAGAATGAATTTGGGCAGGAGTTCTCGGCTGACGGTGGAGATGTCCTTGCTTAACGAGCGGCAAAAGGAGGTTGTGGAATGCTGTATTTAAACGATCGGGACATCCGGGAGGTGGGGCTTGATTGGCCTTCTCTCGTGGAATCGATAGAAACTACGGTGCGCATACTTGATTCTGGAGATTACGCGCAGCCCGTAAAACCTTATCTAAGGTATAAAAATCCTCAAAATCGTATTATTGCAATGCCCGCATACGTAGGGGGGAACGTGAACGCAGCAGGGATCAAATGGATTTCCAGCTTCCCGGATAATATCCAGGTTGGTCTTCCCCGCGCGCATAGCATCATTGTCTTGAATGATCCCATTACGGGCGAGCCTATATCCGTCCTAAGCTCTCCGCTCCCCAGCATCGTAAGGACAGCTTCCATCAGTGGACTGATGATTGGCTACTTTTTGCAGGCACGTTCACTTGAACGGATTTATCTTGGCATTATCGGCTGGGGACCAATCGGGCAATATCATTTTCAAATGGTTATGGCATTGTACGGAGATCGAGTTGAACGTGTCCGCATCTTTGATATAAGGGAAGTAGATTTGTCAGACATCTCATCTATATATAAGGATAGGATAGAAGTGGAGGAGACGTGGGCGGACGTTTATCGAAAGTCCAATATCTTTATCACCTGTACCGTATCCAATCATAGATATATCGATATGCTTCCGGCGGAAGGTAGTCTTCTACTGAATATTTCACTGCGTGATTATAAACCTGAGGCATTAGCTTCGGTGAAGTCCATAATCGTCGACGACTGGGATGAGGTGTGCCGCGAAAATACTGACATACAGCAGCTCCATCTGAAACATGGGTTAACTCGTGCCGATACCCGAATGATTACCGATGTCGTCTCGCGCCATTGCCTGAATGAACTCAGAGCCGATGAGCCGATTTTCTTTTGTCCGATGGGGATGGCGGTTTTTGATATCGCAACAGCGGTATACTTCGTGAAGAAGGCTAGAGAAAAAGGGATCGGGACTGAGCTACAGTAAGGTTGTAGGCATACGTTCGCTATGGGATTTTTTATAGATTTTTCTGATGTAACTAGACTATGATCCGTCACTTTTAAGGGTGGATTGCTGTCTAGTTTTTTTATTGTCTTGTTAACGTTCCATTCATAATACTCTGATAATCTCTATAAGTGTTAGGCGGATGATCATCCACCCCAATAAATGATGACTCGGAGGATAATAATGTTGACACCTATGAAAAAAAGGCTGATCGCTGGTCTGACCCTATTGGCTGTGATTAGTGCCGGCTTTGGCGCAAGCTTGGTATTTCCCGGGAAACAGGCCTCGGCTGAGAACCAAACGGGTCAAACCGGACTGCCGGCAGCGCAAATTGAAGCATTTGCCAATCTCGATGATACCGCGGGACTGACTAGCTTCGTTGATGGAATTATGGAAAAAGATATGAACCGGCTGCAAATTCCGGGAGCGGTTATCTCCATTGTAAAAGACGGCAAGATTATTTTGGCCAAAGGTTATGGCAGTTCCAATCTGGAAGAAGCGGCACCGGTTAATCCGACAACCAGCATGTTTCGAATCGCTTCAACAACAAAGCTGTTCACCTGGACAGCGGTGATGCAAATGGTCGAACAAGGTAAGATAGATCTGGACACTGATATTAACACCTACCTGAAATCAGTGAAGATCCCTGTTACTTATCCTGAGCCGATCACGATGCGCCATTTGATGACACATACAGCGGGGTTTGAAGAGGGTGGAGTGGGTTATCAAATCACTACCGACCCTGCCAAATTGCCGGGATCAATCTCGGAAACACTCAATAAGCATATGCTGGCACGGGTAAGACCCCCCGGAGAGATGAGTTCTTATTCGAACTTCGGGGCTACTCTCGCGGGTCTGATTGTGGAGGAAGTCAGCGCTGTTCCTTACAATGACTATATACAAAAGTATATTTTCGATCCGCTCGACATGAAATATTCGACGGTGGTAGAGCCTTTGCCGGAGTCATTCATACCCAATCAAGTTGTAGGGTACACGAGTGAGAACGGTAGCTTTATTCCTGGCACACTTACCTTCGAGGGCGGCTTTCGTCCTGCCGGCTCGGGTACAGTATCAGCAGTAGACATGGCGCACTTTATGATTGCCCATCTGCAGAACGGGAAATATGGTGACCAGCAGATTCTTAGAACGGAGACTGCAGAACTAATGCATTCAACGGCGTACCAATTCGATAAACGTATGCCGGGAGTAGATCTGGGGTTCTCTGAGAAACGCATCAATGGTCTTAGACTAATCACTCATGGTGGTTCCGACCCCATGTTTAATACGGAGTTTTATCTTGTGCCTGCCAAGCATGTAGGTATCTTTGTTTCCTATAACGGCGGTCAGGGCGGTGATTCCGCGGCAGGCCTAGTCCATGCCTTTGTTGAGCGCTATTATCCCGATCCTGAAGCGAAGCAGCCTGAATTCTCAACTTCTGCAGAATCTGTTCAGAAATATGCGGGAACCTATCAATTCACACGCCGTAACCACAGTGATATTGATAAATTTTTCAATTTTTTTGCCCAGCTAAATGTTAAGGTAAAGGACAATAAGCTATCTTTGGGAAGTGGTAGTGAACAACAGTTGTATAGAGAAATCGCTCCGAATCTGTTCCAGCTCGAGGGAGGCACCGAACAAATCGGCTTCCGCACAAATGATACCGGTAAGGTTACACATATGCTCTTAGGTATGGCACCGGAAATGCCACTGGAGCGTACGCCACTCTTGAATCAGAATAAGTTTTGGCTTATCGTACTTGGCGGCTCGGGGCTGATTTTCATCACTGCATTGCTTGGACTAATCTTCTCCAGACGCAAGATCAAGGCGATGACGCCTCCGGAAAAGTGGGCCATCCGCTTATCTGCGGGAACTGCTGGGTGGGCGCTGCTATCTTTCGTTACGATATTTATGGTGGTTATGTCCATGGATACGATGCAGAAGTTCAGCGGTATCAGTCTTTCGCTTTCTCTCAGTTTAGTTATGCCAATCCTTTTGGTTGGACTGACTTTAGCTTTGCTAATCTCGGCTATACTGGTTTGGAAGAATAAATACTGGACAGCTTTCAAGCGTGTGCATTATACACTAGTGGCACTTTCGGCTGTAGTGATGACTCTGTTTTTCTACTATTGGAACCTGTTGGGTTGGCAGCTCGGATAACTTCGTTTCTTGTCAAGAATATATCATATATAATGTAAGCTTAAGAGAGGAGGACAATCGTGGCTACTATACTTATTGCTGATGATGATGATAACATCCGAAAGCTAATGTCTTTGTTTTTGCGAAAAGAAGGTTTTGACCTCAAAGAAGCCAGGGATGGCACCAAAGCGCTGTCCATTATAGAGAACTCGCGAGTCGATCTCGTCATCCTAGATATTATGATGCCAGGATTGGATGGTTGGGATCTGTGCAGAGAAATCAGGCGCTCTGATGCCAACATTCCCCTCCTCATGGTGACGGCTAAAGGAGAATCTGCACATAAAGTGAAAGGTTTTCAACTCGGCACGGATGACTATCTGACCAAACCGTTTGATCCGCTTGAACTGGTGATGCGAGTAAAAGCTTTGCTTAAACGCTCGCTGGTCGTTTCTTCCCAGTCTGTGCAGTTGGGCAATGTGGTGCTTAACCGCCGCACTTTCCAGGTTACGCGTGATGAAGAACCGGTAACGATTCCTTTGAAGGAATTTGAGCTACTGTTTCTGCTGGCTAGTCACCCTAGGCAAATCTTCACAAGAGAACAGTTGATTTCTCAAATCTGGGGATTGAACTATGAAGGAGACGGCCGGACTGTAGATGTGCATATAAGCCGGTTGAGGGAGAAATTCTGCGGTAACGACGAGCAATTTCAAATCGAAACGGCCCGCGGCCTAGGATACCGGCTGATCCCTGCGCTATGATCAAGACATTGTATGTACGCGTCGTTCTCACGTTTCTAGGCATCATTATCTTTAGTCTGATCTGTTCCTTTTTCATTGGTTTGTATGTCTTTCAGAGACAAATAAGTTACGAGGGACAGAATGAAATGATCACAGTGGGGAAGGAGATCATTCACCGTTATGATGACGCCAAGCCTGAGGATACAGACGAGTTCTTGAATAGTATGGTTAAGGTATCTGCATACCCTATCCACTTGTATAATCATTCCGGGGAATATACCTTTTATGGGCTCAAGGATAGTCCGGCCGTCACTATCACCCCCGAGGCTGTGAAACAAGTGCTGCAAGGAAAACTCTATCGTTCCTCCGCAAAAGATAAGGATACCTTTATCGGGATGCCCTTTATGTTTAACGGGGAGTGGCAAGCAATGTTCTTGCAGTATTCTGCCGAGAACGAAAATATCGTCAATCGGATGCTGCTCTTTGTGCTTTTACTCGTGCTTTTACTGGGTAGTCTATGCATTCTTATTGCCGCCAGATATTTGGTGGAGCCGATCAAAGCTTTGACGAATGCGACAAGAAGGCTGGCCAAGGGTGATTTCGAGGTAGAGCTTAAAGTAAACCGAGTAGACGAAATAGGGGAACTGACACAAAGCTATGTGGAGATGGCCGGGGAGCTGAAGCAGCTGGAACAGATGAGGCAGGATTTCGTATCCAACGTTTCTCATGAAATTCAGACACCGCTTACGTCTATTTCCGGCTTTGCCAAGGCATTGCAGAACAATGATCTAATCGTGGAAGAGGAACGTTCTGAATATCTTGATATCATCATTGCAGAGAGTGAACGTCTGTCGAGGTTAAGTGATAATTTGCTGAAGCTCGCTTCCCTGGATTCTGAACATCATCCCTTTAATGCAGGTTCCTTCAATCTTGACGAGCAGATTAGAACCATCGTTGTGACCTGTGAGCCACAATGGTCAGCCAAAGGCATCGTTATCGATCTTGAGCTGCCGGAAGCTGTCAAAATTAAGGGTGATGAAGATCAGCTGAAGCAAGTATGGATGAATTTGCTGAGCAACAGCATCAAGTTCACACCTGAAGGCGGGAACATCCGCATTAGTATAGATGACAGTGCAGCAGATGTATCGGTCACCATCAGTGATAACGGGATCGGGATTTCCCCGGAAGAGTTCAACGCCGTATTCCAAAGATTTTATAAAATAGACAAGTCACGGAATGGAAACAACAATGGCAATGGCTTGGGACTTGCAATCGTTAAAAAAATTGTCTCCCTGCATCAGGGAAACATAGAAGTGGACGGTGTGGTTGGAGCGGGAACGACGATTATCGTCAGGTTGCCTCATAAGTGAAATTAAGGGTTTGTCTGATTCTTGGATTGCCGTACGCCAAACATAATGAAATCCTTGAATTGCCGGTCCATAACCCGATCTTCCTCCGTAACCACACCCCCCCGCTGATGAGTAATAATGACGGCTTTTTGTAAATACATGAAATACAGGTGGGTGGACTTGTGCAGAATGTCCAGCCACTTATTTTTTTCCTCCGGAGCGACTGATATGGACTCAAGGAGAATTAACCGTGAATACCAGCCTTCCATAGCCTGCTTAAAGTCAGGAAGTTCCGCGGGATTTTTGGGAAGCGTGCTGTAGTAAACTCCAAAAATGGCATCATAGTAGATCAGGGCTTCCTGCTGATCTCTTAATGCCAGATATTTATCGAGAATGTTCTCCAATGACTGTACAGGGTGTTTAAAATCAAAATCAAACAGCAGCTGTCCAAACATCCGCTCCAGATTAAGGACATAGATTTGAGCGGCTAACTCTTCCTTGTCTTTATAATGATGATACAAAGTACGCCGGGAGATGCCGGCTTGTTCCGCAATCTGTGCCATATCCGTGCGCTCAATACCTTGAGCACAGAATAAGCTAAGCGCTGTATCCTTAATGATCTCCCTTGTCATTTGCATTTGCTTTTCCCGCAAATTCATTGATTTTCTCTCCTGTCTTGTTGCAACTCTTCCGCTGCTTCTAGCACTATTTCTGAGCTGGCTTCGAATTCATGAGGAATTTGCTGCCCACTGAATAGGGGTTCTGCCGGTTGATCGCATCACCTAACCAATTCAGAAGCTTCACACCATCCTGTTCAGCCTGAAAGAAGGTCTCTCTGGTGGCAAAAGTGTGCGGAGTTGTACCCGTCTTAGCGTTCAGTCCATAGTCGGTGAGATAGTAATAATAATTAGGTAAAGTGGCTGCCAAAGAAGAAACAGATTGCCGCATTTCCTGTGACCACTCATTAATGATGCTTTGATCTCTTGGCCCCTTGTAATCGTTGATATTGTTCTGAAAGTGGATTAGAATCTCGTCAAATACCGAGTAGGATTGCAATATTATCGCATTCGCAGGAAGTAGATGGCCGTTCGCTTTAAAAGCTGCCCCGATGATATCCGCTTCAGGGGCATATCCGAAGTTCTTCACGAAGTCTGCCTGCCATTCCTGCTTCACAACATTTGGCCACTTGTCTGATTTCAAGAAGGAACTGTCTGAATATTGGAAAATCTCGGAGTTCTTGTAATGAGAGGCGATCTCGGGAGCCCAAAAAGCGGACCCGAAGCCACCGGCACTTTCGCCAGCAATCAGTAGTTTGCCGGGTTTATCCACGTTGGCATATATCCAATCGAGGCTGCTTCGCACATTATTGCTGCCGTTATAACGCATAGTAAAGGGGCTGCCGTCATCTTTTTTATATTCAACTTTGCGGTTGCCGATATGGAAGTCACCGGTTGAATAGGGAAGGTAGACCACATTCCAGCCATGAAAAGGATTGGCAGGGTTATCCGTATCCATCATGCCTCTCAGCAATGTCAACATATAGAAGGGGATGTTCTGGAAATAGTTGCCTGTATCTCCACCTTTAATAAAGTTCATAAGCTTGATGGGGTGTGCGGCACTTTGGGCATCCCAGCTGGCTCCGCCACCGGAAAAAAAGATGATCCAGTTATTATTTTCACCCTTTTTATTCCACAAAAAATACTCTGATCCATCACTTGATATGACATTTCCGTCTAGCGTGACTTTATTCCACTTGTAAGGCTTCACTTCCGCAATTACAGGGGTGGTAGTCGCCGGTCTTTTGATTACAAAAGCGCTGATTGCAAACATGGCAATCAAAACAAGGCTGAATAATCCAATACCTGTGAATATTGTGATTTTCCTCATTTTTCTCATATCCATCTCTCCCTTACTCGGAGTATACGTCAAGATCACTCATTACACAAGGTGTATACCTAAAATCATGAAACAATCGTGAGAAAATATATAAAGAGGTGTCCTCGCAGCCTTTGAACTGCACCCCGTCAAGTAGACAGCACAAAAAATAAAAGTAGTTTAAGCGGCCTTAGTCCTAAATTCAATGGGACTGAGGCCGTTTAGTTTTGCCTGTAACCGTTCGTTATTGTAAAAATGAATGTAGGTATCAATATCTGTTTGGAGTTCTTCAAAGGTCTGGTAGGAATGTAAGTAGTACTTCTCACATTTCAATGTTCCCCAGAAGGATTCCATCGGCGAATTGTCAATGCAGCAGCCTACTCGGGACATGCTTTGCTTCAGTTCTGCATCGTCCAGCATCTTTTTAAAATGCAGAGAGGTATACTGAAAACCACGGTCGCTATGGAGTAAGGTTCGGCTCTCCGGTGCTGCCTTCAAAGCTAATTCCAGTGTGTTAAAAACTAGCGAATTATTATTGGAATGACCCAGAACGTAAGCAACAATCGACTTGTCATACAGATCTTTTATTGCACTTAAATACGCCTTCTTGCCGTTTCCGTATTTGAATTCCGTTACATCCGTTACCCATTTTTGGTTTGGAGCTTCAGCCTCAAAATTACGGTTCAGCACATTCTCTGCAACCTGCTGCGGCGTGGAGCCTACATACTTCTTTTTCTTTCTGCGGATGACTGACTGGATGCCTTGGCATCTCATCAGCCGGTACACTCGCTTTGCGTTAATAGATTTATCCATTTGTCTGCGCAAATGCAGGGTCAATTGGCGATACCCAAAGGTTCGTTCCACCTTCTCATACAAGAGGAGCATAGCCTCTGTCAGTTTCTCGTTGTCTGCCTCTCGAGAACTGGGTTTGCGATTCAACCATTTGTAATAACTTGACCGTGAAATCCCTGCGATGTCACACAAAAGCCGAATGGAGCAAGACTGTTCCTGCTGAACGGCCTGAATGGCCAGGTAGATGTTCACCTGGCGAATGGTCCTTAACGTCTCCTCCTTTCGAGTTCCTCTAACTTTTTTAGAAAAGCATTCTCCGCACGCAGGCGTGCATTCTCGTATTCCAGCTTTTGCATCGCGAGTTTGTGGCGATCTGCTTCCGTAAGTTCTTCAGGCGCTTTAGTGCGTCCTCTACCGTCTCGTAACGCCTCTTCACCACCAGCTTCGTACTTCTTTACCCAGCTATATACTTGTTGGTAAGACACGTGAAAATGGCTTGCCGTCTTCGCATAGTCTTCTCTGTTCGAAAGGCAGTACAGCACGATATTTATCCGTTCCTGCCAAGTGGTTACGCGTCCTTTGGTCATAGCTTTAGTTCCTCCTGAATGAGCTGTTAAGCTGTTGCTATGACCATTATACTTCCTAATCCAGTTGGCGAGTTGGGTTGAACTTGCAATCTTATACTTGCAGATGATTTGGTTTTGCGACAATCCTCCCTCGAGATAGTCCTTAACGGCATGGAGTTTAAGTTCTGCAGAATATGTACGATTGTAGCTTCGGACTTCCAGCCCTTCGTATCCATACAATTGATAACGTTGCCGCCACTTCACTAATGAGTTTTTGGATATTCCATACTTCCGGGCCGCAGTTTTCAAACCAATGTCGCCCCGTTCAATTTCTTGGAGAATCGTTAACTTTTCCAGTGCTGTAAACTTCTTTTGTTCCATAAAAATGCTCCCCATACAGCGACAGGTTTTTATTATTTCACCTGTCTACTATATGGGGAGCATATCACTTTGATCCATGGCTACAGGGACACCCCGATTTTTGTATGTTACTTTATTTGTATGTTACTTTATTAATTTTGCTGCTTCGATTTCAAATGTTTTTAGTTCGTAAGGTTCAAGTATAAAAGTAATGACAGGTTCAGTGTGGACTTCCCCTTCAGGACGCTCCATTAGATTACACTCTTGCCACGAAATAATATTCAAGTCGCTAGTCATATCAATTTGCTGGCGGCTTCCGGAATAGTCGTGCACACGTACGATTAATTTTTGACCATCCTCAGACTTCTTGATCGCAGAAACCATAACCGTTTGAGTAGAAAGGCGAATAAGCGACTTGGTTGCTACTTCTGCTTGCCCCATGGTGCTCCGTAGAGGGTTGTTGACGGACCAAGCTTGACGGACGGTGTCACCCTGTAGCCAATCCCCAGTATGAGGCAGGATAGAGTAGGTGAAAGTATGTTCACCTTGATCCGCTTCAGGGTCAGGGTGCGTTGCCGATTTGATTAAGGATAGACGCATCACATTATCCTTGATGTCATAACCGTATTTGCAGTCGTTCAGCAAGCTAACGCCATAACCACGATCTGATAAATCTGCCCACTGATGCCCCACAGTCTCGAATCTAGCGTAATCCCAGCTAGTGTTCCAATGTGTTGGACGCGTAACATTACCGAACTGGATATCATAAGTGGCTTCGGTAGCTCGTATTGCAACAGGGAAAGCTACTTTCATTAGCTGTTGTCGCTCATGCCAGTCTACCTTTGTCACGAAATCGATACGACGATGGTGTGCATGTAAGATCATTTGCTGCTTAATCGTGGAATCCATATAACTCCATGTGAATTGTACAACACATCGCAGTGAACCCTTTTCTATGACTTCAATGCTGCGGCAGTCGGTGACTTCACGTTTCTTTTGCTGATAGTAGATGTCAATGTCCCAAGCTTCATGGGCTAGGGGTTTATCTTCAAACACTTGGAACACGTTACCGTGACTTCCGTTTGCTAATACTTGTCTTTGTTCATTTATATCATAGATGGATACTAATTGACCTTGTTCGTTCCATTCAATTTCGAAGTGAGGCGTTGAGATTCCTGATTCATTTAGCTTGAATGGAGCGCTTAGTGACTTAGAATTCACATCTTCTACGAAGGAGATCGTTGTGTATCCAAGAGAAGGAATGTTAGATACTTCAACGATCCAGCGGTCACCTTCACGCTGAGCTTGTAGTTGTTTTCCTTCTGAGCTTATCCAATGTCCTGTTTCCATCCCGGCTTCAACAGTAATTTCTACGAGTTCTGTCAGCTCCCAAGCAGCATTGTTCCAGATCGTATATTTACCGGCTTCATTTCCGCTCACAAGTGCCTTACTGGATTGCTCCCAGACAGACTGACCTATTGCTTCTGCTTGTGCATATTCAATAGTACTGTCTTCATATACTTCACGAATCGAAGAGCCCGGAATAATATCATGGAATTGGTTGCGCAAAATAATTCTCCAGCCCTCGTCTAAATCGGTCTGACGATAGTTCGACCAGTCACCTGTCATCACACTTTGCAGTGTATTTAGCCATTCCGCCTCACGGTATAGCAGCTCAAGCTTACGGTTCATCCGCTTATTGTAGGCTTGGCTTGTGTAGGTGCCGCGGTGATATTCTAAGTAAAGCTCGCCATCCCATACATGGACATAACGATCTGTATTTGCAACAGTTTCTTGCAGGGTACGGAAGTAGTCTCCCGCTGTTCCTGTTTCAATCTTCGGCAGACCGGGAAGATCGTTTAGCCGACGGCGCATCTCTAGCATTTCACGGTTCACACCCCCGCCACCATCGCCATATCCGTAAGAAAGTAACAGATTGCGATTCACTTCTTTATCCCGGTAAGTATCCCAAATTCCTTTCACAGTCTTAGGAATAATCCGGCCATTATAAGTGTAGAACCAAGAATCTTCTTCGGACCAAGGCTCAGGCGTTGTAATAAAGTGTGTTAACACCTCTGTGCCATCAATCCCACGCCATTGAAAGGTATCATGTGGCATCCGGTTATATTGATTCCAGCTAATTTTTGTGGTCATGAAGGTATTAATTCCTGATTTTTTTAGAATTTGTGGCAAGGACCAGCTGTAGCCAAATACGTCCGGCAGCCATAAATAGTCACATTCAACCCCAAATTCATTACGTAAGAAGCGAGTTCCATAGAGTAATTGACGGACTAGAGACTCCCCTGAGGTCAAGTTGCAATCTGCCTCAAGCCACATGCCGCCGCCAGCTTCCCAGCGTCCTTCAGCTACACGTTCACGAATATTTTCATAGATTTCTGGATAGTCATTTTTGATATATTCATAGAGTTGCGGCTGAGTCTGTAAAAAGGTATAGTCCGGGAACATTTCCATCAGACGTAGTACGGTTGAGAAGGAACGCGCACATTTCTCACGGGTGTGTTTCAATTGCCACAACCAAGCCACATCAATATGGGTATGGCCAATACAGGTAACTGTGACGGGTGAGGATTTCTCCATTTTGTTAATTTCATCACGCAAATAATTGCGGGCTTCCTCGATCGAAGCGTAGAAGTTGTCTGAACCTGGACGAGACCAGTCGATCAGAAGAAAGGAGCGGTCTACTGTACTCATAAGTTGTGTATATTCTGGAGTTTTGGCATCGAGTACGTTCAGCGTCTCAACTACAGCAAGCGCGGTAAAATAGAAATCATCCGTTGCTTCATCCAGCCAACAAATTTCAGCCATGCGAATGCCATGTGTCTGATCTTTTTTAGGGCCGCCACCTTCGAGTCCCGACCATAACCGGAAGGTCAGTGGAAGCTGAGTGCCTGTCGTTTCATTTGGCAAGAACACTTCGGTATGATTGGAATCCACACCTTGATAGGGTTTGCCGTTGAAAAAGAATAAAGATTCAAATCCGGAGTTGTTTCCAGCACCCGTCTCGCCAAAATCAAATCGACCCAGTACTTTACGGCCTGCCCAAGTAGCGGGTACGTCTATATTTGTCGTTAGCCATAAATACAAATCGCGGCCTTTCCAAGTATCGCCAACTCGTAGCTTAGACCATTCTCCATCCACGGGCGGTTCGGCTGCAATTTCACCTTGTTCGTCAATCATTGAGTTGAAAAAAGGAATGTGTATACGATCCCGGTAACGATATTCGGAAATTTCGTTTAGTTGGGAGTTGAGTTTGCGTTTGGTTAGAAACATGAGTAATAGCCCCTCCAATATGTTGATGGGGGACGAGGAAATTAAGATCTATTTGGGTTATTATAGGTTTGTTTGGGGGGTAGAAATCAACTATAGACGATTTTGTGTGAGTTGTAAACTCTCGGTGGAGAGAAAAGTTGGAGCGCTAGAATTTATAAATAAAAAATGCATACGCTTCCATTGCAGAAAAAGAAGTGTGATGTTAAGCTTCTAATCCTAAAGGTGATATTCAGAAAGAAGGTGGCTTTGTTGAATGTAAAGAAATTTTATCAAAACCATTTGCAGAAAAAACTGTTCAATAAAATTTTAGCTATATACTCTTCGATCATTATAATTACGTTAATTGCCTCATCCATTACCGTATATAAATACTATGAACAGACGATCACTCGCCAACATGTAGATGCCAATCGGGAGGTGCTGGATTATGTGAGTTTGTATATGAATCAGCAGTACGAAAGTATCCAAGTAGCCATCCAGCAAATTTATAGCGATGCCTCTGTAAGTGAGGATTTGTCCTACTTTTTGCAAAATGATTATGGGGATTATCTTAAATACCGTTTAGATCAATATGCAGACATAGGGAGCTCCGTTCCTCATACGTTCGATACTTATTTCAAAACCTATTTGAATCAGAAAAACGGGATTTATGACGTTATTTTATACAGCACAGAGAAAGAATTTTATTATTTATATAAAAATAATACCCGACAATTCTATTTGAGCGACATGGACGGTTCTAAGCAAAAGTTATCCTTACCGAAGAATGGCTGGGTCTCGCATGAAACCAAATTAGTGCTTAAGGAAATAAGAGAAGACAATAACAATTTGTATACAATGACTAGGGAAATTAAAGATCCGATTACACTGAAAACGATCGGGATGCTCATAGTAGATTTTGACGCAGAACTTATTTCAAAATGGCTTGGCACAAAAGTTGCAGAAAATAATGGTCAATTGTTGGTCTTAACCCCAAGCGGTGACGTTATATATGATTCATTGGGAAGGTATATGGGACAGCGATATCCACATCTCGATGCGCTTCATGCGGATGGCTGGACAACACTGGATGGGATCTCCAAGGTTAACTTAAATACAACGAATAGCTCAGGTCTTATTATGGCAGGGATCATTCAGAAGTCACAGGTCAACAACGAAATGAAAACGGTTCGAACTTGGATTATCGGGATTACCACAGCGCTTATTATTACTGCAATGTCTTTTACATACGGAATTATTTTACGTTTCTCTAAAAAAGTGAAGATCATTATCAAATCTATGAAGCGCTTACAGGAAGGTGATTTAAGCACACGTATTCACCTAAATCGAGAAGATGAATTGCAGCTAATTGCCAACAACTTTAACTATATGTGTGAAAGGTTAGAACTCTATATTAATAAAGTGTACATTTCGGAGCTTACGCAGAAAAATGCAGAGCTAGTTGCACTTCAATCGCAGATTAATCCACACTTTTTATATAACACACTTGAGGCGATTAGGATGCGGGCAATTACGCAAGGAGCGAAGGATGTAGGTCAGATGATTTACATTTTATCGACATTATTTCGAACGATGATTAAGAAAAGCATGGTCGTTACAATATCTGATGAGATTGAATACTGCAATTTGTATCTGGAGCTGTTTCAGATTAGACATAAAGATAGGCTCCAAATCATATCACAAATAAGTCCAGTTGCCATGAATTGTTCTATCGTTAAATTGCTCATCCAACCGGTCATTGAAAATTATATTGTTCACGGATTTAGACCTGACCGTTTTGGCAATCTCATCCGTATTGAAGTTACTGAATCTGGCGGGGAAATTCAAATTGCTATAAGTGATAACGGGAATGGAATTACTGCCAGCAAGCTGACAGAGCTACAGCAAATGCTTCAAGTCAGTATGAGAATGGATGAACCTCCTTCTTCGGTAGGCCTATGTAATGTGAATGAACGAATTAAACTTTATTATGGGACTGAATATGGATTAACGATCGCTAGTGAAGTAAATAAAGGAACAATAGTCATCATGAATATACCAGTAGTAAGGGAGAGTACTAATAATGCACAATATACTTATCGTGGATGATGAACCTCTTATTCTTGAAGGATTACGTTCAGTGATTGAATGGGAAAAATATGGATTGAGAATCGCGGGACAAGCGTCTAATGGGGAAGAAGCTTTAGAATTTCTACGCAATCATAATGAAGGGATCGACATATTAATTACTGACATTACGATGCCAAAACTTACGGGACTTGAACTGATTCAGCAAATAAAGGTTTTTGATTCAAAAATGAGGTTTATAATCTTGAGCGGGTATGAGCAATTTGAGTATTTAAAAGCTGGAATGAGTCTAGGCATTGAAAATTATATTCTCAAACCCATTAATATACATGAGTTGGAATCAACCATTGAACAAATTGTTGAAGTGCTGAATCAAGAGGATGTTGAACAATTTCATGCTAAAGAGGATTGGCAAGTTCTACGCAATAATATTCTAAACCGCTGGGTAACTGGCAATATAGGCCGGCAGGAGCTACAGCACCGTTCAAAAGTCTTAAATATCTCACTGGACTGTTCATTTTTTACGGTGGCTGCGATTCGGCTTATCACCGAACAGGATGACGATGAGGGCCAGGATAAACTCCATAGGAATCAGCTTATGGATGAATGTTATCGTATCGCTGTGAAATCATTAGAGCAACTTGGAACCGTTATTGTATTTATAGATATGGAAGGTGATCTTGTTCTTATTATTGCTGAGCGGGCTGAAGCTGAGAACAAAGAAGAGCTTTATTGTGTACTGGAGCAAGTGCAATGTGAGATTATGCATGAGTTAGAAAAGTCTGTCTGGATAACGATAGGAAGTAAGGAGCATGCTTTTCAGGAAGTCCCAAATAGTTATAAAAAGGCGAAGAGTTTATATGTTGATCATCTTATGCTACCGGGTTACCCGATTATAGATGTGGAACAACTATCAAAGATGGTTCTGCATGAGGAGAAGCTCGAAATTGATTATGAGGAATTCACCAAATTATTATTATCTGGAGACCGGGAGGCTACGAACCAATTTATCGCAGAAACGTTCGAAAAGCTGTTTGGCTGTGGCATGATTACCCGCATTGATAATTACAACGTAGCGATTGAGTTAATGTTGATTGCTAAGAAAATGGAGAAAAACTCTAATTTTAGTGCCGTGTTTAATCCATTGCTGCGCATACATACTATTGAGCAATTGGTGCACCATGTGCAGGAAAGTGTGAAAGAAACACTGGACCAATTATCATTAGTAAATGATGAGCTCAGTCCGAATATGAGATATATGGTTGATCAAGTAAGCAAACACTATAGAGAAGAGCTATCCCTGAAAACGCTCAGTCAGCGTATGGAAATGCATCCTAATTATTTGGGCCAGCTATTTCAGAAGGAAATGGGCCGTAGTTTCTCTGATTATGTTAATCAATTTCGAATTGAAAAGGCAAGACAATTGCTGCTTCAAACTACGTTACTAACCAACGAAATTGCAGCTGAAGTAGGATATCCGGATCCAGCATATTTCTATCGCCAGTTTAAAAAATCAGTAGGTGTCTCGCCGACAGAGCTTCGGAATATGTACAAAAAAGCAAAATCCTAAAATAAAGGAAATGTTCCTGAGTATCACGTTCAAGTACGGGCTTCATGGACGTTGATAACGAGAATGTTTCCTTTTTTTTGCTCAAATTTAAGGGGAAATAGACTTTTTAAATGTCCCTTCTGCTGTGGATCTTTAATTTTTACATCTGATTCTGGAGTTTTTCAACTTTATGAAACCGCTTTTATAGCGCAGAATTAAGGGTAGTTAAAGGGGCGAGGGAAAAAGATCGAAGGGATATATAGGGGTTGTTTGGGGATAGAGAGAAGGGGGATGTGGAATAATGCCTGCATTTTTCAAAAGTTTAATTAAGGATAAAGTACTCTGGTTTATGGTATTACCAGGGACATTATGGTTCCTGATCTTTTGCTACTTACCGATGTTTGGAACAGTAATTGCATTCAAGGATTTCAAGATTCATCGGGATGGATTCTTTGCAAGCGTTTTAAACAGTAAGTGGGTTGGCCTTGAAAATTTCAACTTTTTGTTCTCGACGGAGGACGCCTATATCATTACAAGAAATACGATTCTTTATAACTTGGCGTTGATCTCTCTCGGTTTAGTTCTTGCGGTGGGTATTGCGATCACCTTAAATGAACTTGTGAACAAACGGATGGCTAAAGTTTATCAAACGGCGATGTTTATGCCTTACTTCCTTTCTTGGGTCATTATTAGTTTCTTTACCTTCAGCTTTCTGAGTGTAGATAAAGGAATATTGAATCAAGTGGTTGTTTACTTCGGAGGCGATCCTATTTCCTGGTATGGGGATACTCGCTTTTGGCCATATATCCTAATTTTCATGGGGATTTGGAAATCAATTGGTTATTCAAGTGTTGTTTACTTAGCGGCTATAGCGGGTATCGACAAGTCCTACTATGAAGCAGCTATGATTGATGGGGCCAGCAAATGGCAGCAGATTAAGTTTATTACACTTCCTTTGCTTAAACCTTTAATGGTAACGCTAACGATTTTAGCGATTGGTGGTATTTTTAGATCGGACTTCGGTTTATTCTATCAAATCCCTCGGGATTCAGGTGTTCTATACTCCGTAACGAATGTTATCGATACTTATATTTATCGCAGTATGAGTACGACAGGTAATCTAGGGATGAGTACAGCAGCGGGTCTATATCAATCGATTGTTGGATTTATCATGGTGCTTGTAACGAATTCTATTGTGAAAAAGATCAGCAAAGAGAATGCGATATTCTAGAAAGGAGTTAGTGACGTTATGGCAGTATTCAAACGTAAGCCAAAAGAAATCGACAACAACGCCATTACTCCTTTATGGAATGTGGTACTCAATATTATAATTGGCATCTTCGCTTTTACTTGTGTGTTTCCGTTCTTGTTTGTCATAGCCATTTCTTTTACAGATGAGAAAGTACTTGCTCTAAATGGATTTAGCTTGTTACCCGAAAAATATAGTTTAGCAGCTTATCAGTTTGTTTTTAACACAGGTGATCAATTGCTTCGTTCCTTTGGAGTTACTTTGATGGTTACTGTACTAGGTACGCTCATTAGTTTATTTCTAATAACAACTTATGCGTATGTTCTCTCTCGAAGATCATTTCGCTATCGTAATTATTTCAGCTTCTTCGCCTTCTTCACGATGTTATTCTCAGGCGGAATGGTTCCCAACTATATCGTGGCTACGCAGTTTTTACATTTGTACAACACGATATGGGCTTTAATATTGCCCATAGCGATGAATGCATTCTTTATTCTAGTAATGCGGACCTTCTTCCAGACTAGCGTACCTGATGCACTCATTGAGGCTGCCAAAATTGATGGGTCTGGTGAGTTTCGGACCTTCCTGCAAATTGTACTTCCAATCTCTTTACCGGGGATTGCAACGATTGGATTGTTCTGTACGCTGGGCTATTGGAATGATTGGTTTAATGCCCTGCTGTATATAGATGATGCGAGTCTTGTTCCACTCCAAGCGATGCTGATGCGAATTCAGAATAATATGGAGTTTGTCATTCAGAACAGTATGCAGATGGGATCAAGCTTTGAGATTGCTGCAACCTTGCCAACAGAAACCGTTCGTATGGCGATGGTTGTACTGGCGACCTTACCTATAGCACTAGCGTATCCGTTCTTCCAAAAGTATTTTGTACAAGGCTTAACCGTGGGCTCTTTAAAGGAGTAACACTACTAAGATGTATTTATTCGAATCGCTAGGACAGGAATCGATATAAATAAAGCGTTCATTAATCTAAAGGGGGAAAATAGAAATGAAAATGAAAAAAGGCTTAACACTCGCTCTTGCAGGGACAATGCTTTTTTCTGGCCTTCTAGCTGGATGTGGTTCGAATAATAATACAAATGCTGCTAAAGAAACAAACAATTCAGCGGCAGCAGGGAATTCAGCAGGGAACACATCAGAATTAAAGCCATATGAGTTGAAGATGTATTTAATTGGTGGACCTCAAAAGGATTTAGATCTTGTCTTAAAAGAAGTTAATAAATATACCCAAGAAAAAATTAACGCGACGTTGAACATTACGATGTTCGATTGGGGCGATTACGATAAGAAGATGCAAGTCATCACCGCTTCCGGTGAGCCTTATGATATTGCCTTTACCTCTTCTTGGACAAATGACTTCCGTCGTAACGCTGCTAATGGGACGTTCTTGGGTCTGAATGATCTGCTAGATAAGTATGGTAAGGAAACGAAAGAAGTTTTGGACCCTCGTTTCTTAGAAGGAACTAAGATTAAAGGTGAGATCTATGGTGTTCCTGTAAATAAGGAGCTTGGACAGCAATGGGTATGGCGCTTCAATAAGAAATATGTTGATAAATATAACATGGACATTTCCAATATCCGTACATTGGATGATCTAGAGCCACTTCTTAAAACGATTAAAGAGAACGAGCCGGCTGATATTACACCTCTAGCTGTTCCTAAAGGCTTTAAACCATTCATGCCATTTGACTATGTACTAGGTGATGAGCTACCTATCGGGGTCTATATGGATTCCACAGATGGCAAGGTTGTTAATATTCTGGAGACACCTGAACTTGCAACATCGTTAGATACGATGCGTAGACTTTACACAGCAGGTTACTTACGCCCAGACGTTGCAACACTTGAAGGTATTGATAACATTAAGACCGGTAAATGGTTTGCCGATCGCGAAATTACACAGCCTTATGCAGAAAAAGGTTGGTCTCGTTCAGCAGGTTATGAAATTGTAACTTCGCCTATGCATGAGCCTTATGTATATACACAGTCCGCCGCAGGTTCGATGCACGCGATTTCCGTAACCTCAGGTGATCCTGAGCGCGCGATGATGTTCTTGAATCTTTTGAATACAGATAAGTACTTACGCAATTTGCTCAACTATGGTATTGAAGGAACACATTATAAGAAAATCTCTGACAATGTCATTGAAGATCTGCCAGCTATGCAAGATAGCTATGCAATGCCAGGCTTCACACTTGGGAACATGTTACTGACTTATCTGCATGCTGATGACCCTGCTGATAAATGGGATGCTTTCAAGAAGTTTAATGATTCTTCAAAAGAAGCCCCTACCTTCGGTTTTGCATTTGATCCTACACCTGTAAAAACAGAAGTAGCGGCTATCAACAACGTAACTAAAGAATTTATGCCAGCGCTATACACAGGTTCTGTTGATCCTAAAACATATCTGCCAAAAGCAGCGAAGAAATTTAAAGAAGCTGGACTTGATAAAGTCATTGCAGAAGTTCAAAAGCAACTTGATGAGTGGAACCAGACAAAGAAATAAGCTAATGAACGTAACACGCCTAAGATTAATCACTAAAGGTAACACAAATAGGATTAGTGGAGACGGGCAGCTATGCTGCCCGTCTCTCTATCTATCCCCATTTATTATGAAGGAGTGAGAATATGGAACAATTCCGACTTCCCGCCATCTCTATGCCGAAGCTGCCGCTTCCTCAAGCGGTTCAAGAAGTATTGAACGAAGCAGAGGAGAAGTTAGCTCATCGGCCAAAGCTGTTGCAGCTTTTTAAGAACTGTTTTCCCAATACGCTTGAGACAACGACTAAGCTTATGGATGATGGGACAACGTTTGTAATTACAGGAGATATCCCGGCTTCTTGGTTGCGAGACTCTGTGGAGCAGGTTATGCACTACGTGCCCTTTGCTAAAAAAGATCCCGATCTTCAGCGGATTATTGGCGGGTTAATTAAACGTCATATCGAGTATATTCATATCGATCCGTACGCCAATGCGTTTAATGAGACAGCGAATGATTGGCATTGGAGCACTAGCGATATTACGGAAATGTCCCCCTGGGTGTGGGAGCGTAAATTCGAGATCGATTCTCTTTGTTTTTCCATGCGTCTGGCTTATGCCTATTGGAAAGAAACCGGAAAGGCTGATATATTCGACGCTGGATTTAAGGCAGCAATGTTCAAAATATTCAACCTGTTCAAAACTGAACAGCGCCATAGTGAATTATCTCCATACCGCTTTACGCGTAACAATGGGATTCCTGAAGATACACTGCGTAATAATGGTCTAGGTATGCCTGTTAATTACACGGGTATGGTCTGGTCGGGATTCCGCTCGAGTGATGATGCATGCGACTTTCATTACAACATCCCGGGGAATATGTTCGCTGTTGTTGCATTACGTCATATGCAGGAATTTGCTGAATGGGTATTCCGTGATCTTGAATTTCTGGAACAGCTTAAAGCATTAGAAGCTGAGATTGATCACGGAATTCAATTGTATGGTATTTATCGTCATCCGAAATTCGGTCCAATCTACGCCTACGAGACCGATGGTTATGGCAACTACTGCTTGATGGATGATGCGGGAACACCAGGACTCCTGTCGATTCCTTATCTCGGCTATGTTACCGCAGAGGATGAAATTTATCAGAATACGAGACGATTTGCTCTGAGCAAGGAGAATCCTTTTTATTTTGAAGGAACCGCAGCGAAGGGAATCGGTAGTCCGCATACTCCCAAAGACTACATCTGGCATATGGCATTATCGATGCAAGGTTTGACGGCTTCAACTAAGGAAGAAAAGCTGGAGATGCTTGAGATGTTAGAAGCTACGGATGCGGATACTGGCTTTATGCATGAGGGATTCCATGTTAATGATCCGAATACGTTCACTAGAAAATGGTTCGCCTGGTCCAATAGTCTGTTCTCCCAACTTGTCTATAAAATGATGAAGGAAGGACTACTATGAGCAGCCTGAGCAGACCTGTAATCATATTTTATGATTCTGATTTTCCAATTTCCAGTCCCATTCCTAGCGATGCGATTACATCCATGAGTGAGTTCGGATCTATTGTAAGTGAGAATCAGCTTGCACAAACGCTATGCGAAACGAAAGGCGGCTGTTTCATCAATCTGCATGCACCCTATTTCCCGAAAGCGGCCTGGATAGCCATTCTTGAATACCTGCAAAGAGGTGGCGGGTTGATTAGCATTGGAGGCGCACCCTTCAAACAACCTGTTCGTTGGGAAAATGGCCGATGGCATGTCGAAGCGGAGCAGACTTCCTATCATCAGGAGCTGTATATTCATGAGGCACTTCGTGTTGAATGCTCACGCAACCATTCATTGCTTGCCTTGGATGTCATTCCTCTGCTTAAGGGTCAAGAATCTCTTTTTCTAACGAGTGCGGACACATGGAACCTCGTGCCACATACGACAAAGACGAGTGATTTACCACATCAAATGGGCTCGGCAGGTCCGATGAGCACACGGATTTACCCGCTCTTAAAGGGAATTACGTCCGAGGGTCGAGAAACCGCTGCCCCAGTGGTTCTTTGGGAGAATACGAGCGGTTTGTATGCAGGTTCACGCTGGCTGTTCGTAAATACACCTGCAACAGCTTCTTTTTGGGAGCAAAAAGGTCCTTCCGCGATATCCAATTGGGCGCGTTTTTGCAGCAAGGGTGTTACGGAAATGTGGGTTAAGCCCAATTACGCGTCTTATGAATCAGGAGAACGTGCTTCCCTAACCCTTCAGATTCAGCAGCTTGAACGAGTGAGACCTTCTATGCGAAATGAAGATACATGGAATTTCACAATTCATGTAGAGCATGAATCAGATACCTCTTTGAAGTGGTCTCAGAGTTTGGAAATGAAGGCGAATGCAGAACTAAACATGGTGCGTCTGCCTATTCCTTTGGAGATAAGTAGGGGCCTCTACCAGATTGTCTGTGAAGCAGAAGCCAGTGATGGTGAGGTTCGCATTCTGCGCCAAGGGTTCTGGGGTCATGCTCCTGAGCTGCTGGCAGCAGGCCATCCGGTAACGAGCGGCAGAGATTATTTTATAAAAGATGGGCGTCCGCTACCAGTGGTCGGCATGACTTATATGGCGAGTGATGTGGCGCGAAAATTTCTTTTTCTGCCGAACGTCGGAGTTTGGGATCGTGATATGGGCCAGATGCGGAAGGCCGGGATTAACTGGATCCGTACAGGGATCTGGACAGCTTATCGCAATGTGATGCAAGACGATGGACATGTCTCGGAAGAAGTATTGCGGGCGATCGACGCCTTCATCATGACGGCGAAAAAGCATGATCTTCAGGTGACGTTCACGTTTTTCTCCTTCACACCGGAAACGTGGGGAGGGGTGAACCCTTATCTGGACCCACAAAGTGTGGAAGCTCAGAAGCGGTTCATTCGGTCTATTGTATCTCGTCATAAAGATTCTTCGAATGTAGACTGGGATCTTATTAATGAACCGTCGATGTTTGATCCGGACCGTATTTTCTCGGACGGCCCGAGTTCATGCCATGATCGCTTTGAGCGACAAGCTTTTAGGGAATGGCTACAAGAAAGACATGGTGTAATCGAAGTGCTGCAGGAACGCTGGAATATGACGCCCGCACAGCTTCCGGACTTTGCTTCGGCAGGGCTGCCTGAAGCAAAAGAGATGAACTTCGACGTACAAGATATGCACAGTGCTAAGAGGGGGACACGCTGGTTGGATTATTGTTTGTTCTCTATGGAAATGCATAACCGTTGGGTGAAGCAATTATACGATACCATTAAGGAGCAATGTCCAGCTCAGATGGTTACGGTTGGCCAGGATGAGGGACTAGGAGCGCAGCGTCCTTCGCCGTTTTTCTATGAGGAAGCGGTAGATTACACTACTGTGCACTCCTGGTGGTTTAACGACTATTTGATATGGGATGGCATTTTTGCCAAAACCCCCAATAAGCCAAACCTAATTCAGGAGACTGGCGTCATGTATGTAGAAACTCCAGATGGCCGAGCCAAACGTTCAGAACAAGAGCTGCGGAATTTGCTGGAACGCAAGTATGCTTACGCTTTTGGAACGGCAGGTGCGGGAGCTATTCACTGGATCTGGAATACGAATTTCTATATGGATAATGCGAATGAGTCCCATATCGGAGCGCTGAGAGCGGATGGAACCGAGAAGCCTGAGGCAGACGTATCTTATGATTTCGGGAAGTTTATAGAAGGTATCCGTGATATATTTGGTAATCGGAAATTGGAAGAGATTGCGGTGGTGTTCCCTTATTCGAATGATTTCTCTAATCGAAAGTTGGCTTTTGCGTCTACAACAGAGCTTACCCGCATTCTGTCTTATGAGCTCAAGATGTCTTTTCGGGGGGCTTCTGAATACCACCTAGATGATTTGGAGAAGAACCCTGCGAAGCTGATTATACTGCCAAGCGCGCATAACTTCGCTGATGCAGCGATGGAACGGTTGTTACATATCGTTGAAGAGACAGGAGCGGTATTGCTTGCCACTGGACCGTTAGGCATTGATGCCTACTGGCGTTCTTCGGATCGGTTGAGTAATATTCTTGGCAAACGTGAATTGCGTAATATGCGCCGCGAAGAAGTGCTTATGCTTCAAGGTCAAGTACTGCCTGTCTCTTTCGGCCACCGCCGGATAGCTGAGGTGACGAAGGAAACGATCATTCAAAAAAATGGTGGAAGTTCTACTATAGACACTGTCGTGAACCTTCCGCTGGGCAAGGGTCGACTCCTATGGAGTCCACTGCCAGTTGAATTGAGTGAGCGTAGGGATACTACGGCTGCACTTTACCGCTACGCGGTTAATGCTGCTTTTGTGGAACGTGATTTTGAATGGATTAGTGGTGGGGACTTAGCGGGTATCTACGGACGAAAACTGAGCTTTGCTACGGGTGCACTTTTTACCTTCGTGTCGGAATATGCCCAAGATGCAAAGATCGAGGTGAAGGATTCAGCCACTGGCCGAACTTATTCGTTCGTGTTGGAACAGGAACGTTCTGTTCTCTTTGCTACGGATAGTAAAGGAGATTTGCTTGGTGTTTATCGCCCGCAGGAAGTCGAGATTCATGTCAATTATCCACATCTTCTACATTAAGCATCTTGGTAGATAGAACGCATTGCATATAAGGAGGTCTTCACTTTGGAAAGTTCAAAACAATCTATTAGCCCTCAGACAGCCCATATCATTTCCCATACACACTGGGACCGGGAATGGTATCTTCCCTATGAGAAGCATCATGTACGCTTAGTGAAACTGGTTGATGAATTACTGAACCGGTTGGATGAGGATAACGAATTTAAGAGTTTCTATCTGGATGGACAGACGATTATTCTGGAAGATTATCTTCAGGTACGTCCAGAAAATCAAGAGCGGCTACAGAAATATATTACGGAAGGTCGCCTTCTAATAGGACCTTGGTATATTTTGCAGGATGCGTTCCTTACTAGTGGGGAGGCCAATGTTCGTAATATGCAGATTGGCCATCAGGATTCGAAGCGTTACGGGGAACCCTCCAAAATCGGTTATTTTCCGGACACCTTTGGTCTAGTCGGCCAGACTCCACAATTAATGCTGCAATCCGGCATCAATAATGCCTTTTTTGGAAGAGGTGTGAAGCCCACTGGATTCAATAATACGGTGTCGGATGGAGGTTACGAATCCTCATTCTCGGAGCTGATTTGGGAAGGTCCTGATGGATCAAAAGTGGTCGGCATCCTATTTGCCAATTGGTATTCTAACGGAAACGAAGTGCCTGTAAATGAAGCAGAAGCCAAAGTGTTCTGGGAGAAAAAGCTGGCAGATGCGCGGAAGTTTGCCTCTACAGGTGAGCTGCTGTTCATGAATGGTTGTGATCATCAGCCGGCTCAACTGGATTTGCCAGAGGCTATCGAAACTGCGAAGCGGTTGTATCCAGATATGGAGTTCATTCATTCGAACTTTCCTGATTACCTTAAGGCCGTAGAGGGTGTAATGGATCGCAGCAATCTGTCGACTGTAAAGGGCGAACTGCGGAGCCAGCATACCGATGGATGGGGTACGTTAGTGAATACCGCGTCTGCTCGTGTCTATTTGAAACAGATGAATCAGGAAGGGCAAATCTTGCTTGAAAAGTTGGCCGAGCCACTTGCTTCGTTCGCACATTTACTGGGCAAAGAGTACCCCCATCATCTGTTCACCTATGCATGGAAGACATTAATGCAAAATCATCCGCATGATAGTATTTGTGGATGCAGCGTGGATGAGGTACACCGTGAGATGGTCACCCGTTTTGACAAAAGCCGTCATGTGGCAGAGACCATTGTTGAGGATAGTAAACGAGTGATTGCAGAAGCTGTGGATACGTCCGGGTTTACCACATATGGTGAAGACGTGCTTCCATTAGTAGCGATGAATATGACGGGTTGGAGTCGCACGGGTACTGTGAGCGTAGAACTTGATGTGGCGCGTCTATATTTGCGAGAAGGATTCTCTCTGGAAGAAACGGCTAGCCGTATGACTGGAATTGACTTGCACGGTCGTGTGTTAGTAGACGATCAAGGGAATAACATTGCCTCCCAGCTGAAGGACTTGGGGCTTCAGTTTGGTTATGATTTGCCAGATGATAAGTTCCGTCAGCCGTATATGTGCCGCCGGGTAAGACTTACCTTTGAAGCCGTAGAAGTTCCTGCGCTAGGTCTTCGATCATATGCTTGGGTTCGCCGAGCAGATGCAAAACTGGTAATAGCCGCTGAATCTTTGCTATATGGAGATCGGGTGCTGGAAAATGACGTTATCAAGGTAGTCATTAATGATGATGGTTCGTTTATGCTAAGTGACAAAACTAGTGGAGTGACCTATCAAGATCTTGGTGTATATGAAAACACCGGGGATATCGGCAATGAATATATGTACAAACAGCCAGAGGCTGAACAAGCTTTGACGACTAAAGGACTGAAGGCTAACATTTGTGTACTGGAAAATACATCGTTTCGCGCCGCTATAGAAATTAACCATAGCTGGGAGATTCCAGCCTCGGCAGATGATAAGCTGGATGAGGAGCAGCGTGCACTGGTTTATTATCCGGAGCGCAAAGCTCAGCGCAGTAGTGACACAGTCATTCTGAAACTTCGTACTGTAATCTCCTTGGAGCGGGGCGGAAAGGGATTGCATATCGAAACGACAATAGATAACCACGCCAAAGATCACCGGATTCGTATACTGTTTCCAACAGATTTGAACGCTGCCACGCATCGTGTAGATTCGATGTTCGAGGTTGCTGAGCGGAATATTGAACCAGCCACAGAATGGAAGAATCCGAGTAACACGCAACATCAGCAAGCCTTTGTTGATGTTAGTGATGGGAAAGCGGGTCTAACCGTCGCTAATTTTGGATTAAATGAATATGAAGTGCTGCGAGATGGGCGTAACACTATTGCGATTACGCTGCTACGTTCTGTTGGCGAACTTGGTGACTGGGGGCTATTCCCAACTCCAGAAGCGCAGTGTCTGGGAGAGCACGTTGTTCGTATGGAGCTAATCCCGCACACAGGTGAGGGTATAACTTCTGGTGCTTATGCTGAAGCTTACCAATTCCAGGTTCCGTGGATTGTATGTCAGACAGATGTACATGCAGGCGTGGTTGCGCCGGTGTATACTCCATTTGATTGGGAGAGTAGGGAACTCGCATTTTCTTCACTGAAAATGAACGAGCAGACTGGAGATATAGTGCTGCGTTGGTACAACATGAGTCAGCAGAACACCAACCTGGCCTTCCATTCGTCTATTCCACAGCAGTATTTCTATAAAACGACGATTCTAGAAGAGGAGAGCCACCCAGTCACTAGTGATGAGAAAGAGAAAGGTAGCTTTGACTTACAGATCGGTCCATGCGAAATTGTAACGATTGGTATTAGAAAATAAATGGAAAAGGACGGTATCCAGAGAGTCGTATGACTTTTGGATATCGTCCTTTTTTGTATAAATACGTATCTTAGGAAGAAGATTTGCCGCGCGCAGTGGATCCAAGCTGATCAATCTGCTCTTCCAGAACCGCACTTGCTTGGCCTAAAAACTGCGAAATAAGGGCGAGCTCTTCATCCGTATAAGAAGCTGCGAGCTTAACCATGGCGGTATGGAGCGGTTGGTACGTATTAATGACATCATCTTTATTCTCATATAATGGCACAATAATCACTTTACGGCGGTCATTCGGGTCATTTTGTCTGCGGACATAGCCATTTTTTTCGAGCCGGTCTATTAATGCCGTAACACTGCCTGTGGTCAGACCGGTTAATTTAGACAGTTCTCCAGCAGTGATCGGACCTTTCTCCCGTAGAATATCTATAGATAAGAAATCATTATTGTATAACCCAAGTGAGGCGGCTACATTTTGTTGGTACAATACCGTTCGGTTTCCCAAACTGCGCATAAGCAAGGTGAATTGTTCCTGCTCTGGTGTAGGTTGTTCGTGGCTTGACAAAAGATAACGCTCCTTTTAAAATAATTATATCTTGATAGTCAAGATATTAGATTATAAAGTTATTTGAAAATTTTGTGATTTATCAAATACATTCTATCGAAATTAGAAATGTTTTGCAAAATAATTGCAATCCAACAACTTTGGGCAACCATATGGATAGAAGATATAACTACGAACCAGTGGGTTGAATTGAGAGGGGAATAGATGTGAAAGAGACTATTGTTATTAAAGGGGCAAGAGAGAATAATCTGAAAAATGTCTCGCTCACGATTCCTAAGTATAAGCTAGTTGTCCTGACAGGACCTTCGGGATCAGGGAAATCGACGTTAGCTATGGATACACTTCAGCGGGAATGCCAAAGACAGTATTTGGATTCCATGGGCATGACGTCAGATACGATCAGCAAACCAAAGGTGGAGTCTATTATTGGACTGTCTCCGTCCATTAGTGTTGGACAACATGTCACCAATCGTAATCCCCGTTCGACAGTTGGGACAGTCACCGACATCTATACGTTTGTCCGGTTTATCTTTTCCAGATTAGGCGAGCGGGTTTGCCCTTCCTGTAGTGGCAGCATTCCACCTTCTTTTGAAGCGAGGGGATTGCTGATCGAGGAAGACGAGGAAATGCATGGTCAAACGATGGGTTGTCCGCATTGCGGAGCTGAGCTTGAGAAGCTGGGCATGTCACACTTTTCTTTTAATAAGCCGGAGGGAGCTTGTGAAGCCTGCGGTGGTGTTGGATCTGTGGCAACTATAAATGAAGTGGCAGTGTTTAATCCAGAGCTTAGTATGCGTGAGGGTGGGGTGGCCTCGCTGAATGGTGTTCATCGTGATATACAGATGCGTATATTAGTGGCCGCTGGCAAGCATTTTGGTTTTGAGTTTGACCCAGATCAGCCCTTAAAAAATTACGGCGAAATTCAGCGCGACTTGTTATATTACGGAGTGGAAAGTGAGGCGTTTAAGCGCCATTTTCCCAATGTTAAGCCGATTCAAGGCACCAAATTTGAAGGCGTCATTCCTGGTTTGTGGCGGCGATACAAGGAGAAGGAAGGAGAAGCTGGTACACAGGAAAAAGACGGCGGATTTTTTCATGAGCAGCAATGCCCGGAATGCCTTGGCGCTCGCCTAAAAAAAGAAGTTCGTCTCGTTCGGGTAGCTGGCGCATCGATTACGGAGGTATCAGATTGGCCATTAAGCGATGTTTACGAGTGGACTAAAGGCTTGGAGGCGGCTTTGCCAACCGAGGGACTTCATCTGCTTGAACCCATCCTTCACGATATGCCTACCCGACTAAAACGGATTATCGATGTTGGTCTTGGTTATCTTTCCATGAACCGTCAGACGGTCTCCCTCTCTGGTGGAGAGGCACAGCGGCTGCGCCTTGCCTCATTGCTGGGGTCAGGTCTGACTGGAGTGTTATACATTCTAGATGAACCGACGACCGGGCTTCATCCGCGGGATACTGTTGGCCTCATTCGTGTGCTTCAGGAGCTGCGCGATTTGGGTAATACGGTGCTCGTTATCGAGCATGATATCGAGATGATGCGCGCTGCCGATCATATTATTGATATGGGTCCGGGTGCTGGTCTGGACGGAGGGCAAGTTGTTGGCGAGGGCAGCATTGAGGATTTGATGGCAAGCGAGGCTTCTGTTACGGGAGCCTATCTTAGAGAAGAGCGTCATAAGACTGCTGCATATGTTCGCCGGAAAGGTGACGGAAAACAAATCACCATCCGACAGGCACAGTACCGGAATATTGATATCCCGGAGGTTTCTTTACCTCTAGGTTGTCTGGTCTCTGTAACTGGAGTTTCGGGTTCAGGCAAGTCGACCCTAGTCTTTGATATTCTTGCGCAAGGCAGTACGAAAGGACATGAGCAAATAGGCTGTGCGGAGATTGCGGGCTTAGATCAGGTTGGAAATATAGTGATCTTTGACCAATCGCCCATGGGTAGAATGCTGCGTTCTAATGTAGCGACGTATACAGATGTATTCACACATCTGCGCCAGCTGTTTGCTGCTTTGCCGGAGGCGAAAAAAAGAAAACTGACCTCCAAGCATTTTTCCTTTAACACACCGGGTGGACGCTGCGAAACCTGTCAGGGTCTTGGGGTGCTGACTGTAGACATGAATTTCTTACCCGATCTGGAGGTTAAATGCCACGCATGCAAGGGGAGAAGATTTACGGATGAGGTTCTCCAGGTGAAATATGATGGATATTCCATCTCGGATCTGCTGGACATGTCCGTACAGGAAAGCTTGCCGATTCTTAAGTCGGAAGCCAAAATGGCGGGGATTATCGAGACATTGTGTGAGGTGGGTCTCGGTTACCTTAAATGGGGACAATCTGTCAAAACCTTATCCGGTGGTGAAGGGCAACGGATTAGACTGGCTAAAGAGCTGAGCAAACCTTCCAAAAACCATACGCTCTATCTGCTTGACGAACCCACAACAGGCCTTCATCCGTCAGACATCAAGCAGCTCCATACCTTATTGAGCAAATTGGTTGATACGGGAAATACTGTCGTAGTTGTGGAGCACAGCTTAGAGCTGATTCGGGAGTCCGACTGGGTGATTGACATCGGCCCTGAAGGTGGCGTTGTGGGCGGTAAGCTTGTAGCTGAAGGTACACCGGAGCAGGTTGCTGAAGTACGGGAATCCTACACAGGGATGTTCCTGAAACGGATTCTGGCTGAAGGGCTGTAACTTAATAAAAGAGGTGCCCAAAAGCCATGAAAATGGCTGGGGCACCTCTCTTTTTTTGAACTTAAACCAAACCTCTGCTCTCAACTCTAAACTTCGTCTGAACGTCTGAACCAATCCCATTCGCGCGTACTTAGCACTTTGGGTATAACAGATGATCATGAGTCAATGGTGTTTGATCCGCAGATGATTAGGATACGGTAGCATCAGACAGCGAAAGACTATGCTTCGGCGGTATCGGACTCAGCAGACCAGCGAATGATCATTCTTCGGCGTGTCGGACTCAGGAGTCCAGCGAATGATCATTCTTCGGCGTATCGGACTCAGCAGACCTTATAAGCAGGAAAATCCGCCAATTGGAGTATTATCGGACCGCATAGCTCCTAATGGCGGAAAAATCACCGTATAAGAGCCTGATTCTAAGAAATAGCTGCGCTGGAGTCCGATGAGTTGCTGAAAAGGCGATAAATTAGTAAATAGCGTCATTGGAGTCCGAAAGCCTCAGCAGGAGATCATGGTAGCAGTAGCAGTAGCAGTAGACCCAGCGAAAGACTATGCTTCAGCGGTATCGGACCCAGCGGACCTTAAATGCAGGAAAATCCGCCATTTGGAGTATTATCGGACCGCATAGCTCCTATTGGCGAAAAAAACGCATTATAAGAGCCAGTTTCTAAGGAATAGCTGCACTGGAGTCCGATGAGTTGCAGAAAAGGCGATAAATTAGTAAATAACGTCATTGGAGTCCGAAAGCCTCAGCAGGAGATCATGGTATTAGAGCAGTAGTAGCAGCAGTATCAGTAGCAGTAGCAGTATCAGTAGCAGTAGCAGTAGCAGTAGCAGTAGCAGTAGCAGTAGCAGTAGCAGTAGCAGTAGCAGTAGCAGTAGCAGTAGCAGTAGCAGTAGCAGTAGCAGTAGCAGTAGCAGTAGCAGTAGCAGTAGCAGTAGCAGTAGCAGTAGCAGTAGCAGTAGCAGTAGCAGTAGCAGTAGCAGTAGCAGTAGCAGTAGCAGTAGCAGTAGCAGTAGCAGTAGCAGTAGCAGTAGCAGTAGCAGTAACAGTAGCAGTAGCAGTAGTAGCGGTAGCAGTAGTAGCGGTAGCAGTAGACCCAGCGAATGATCATTCTTCGGCGTATCGGACTCAGCAGACCTTATAAGCAAGAAAATCCGCCATTTGGAGTATTATCGGACCGCATAGCTCCTAATGGCGGAAAAATCACCGTATAAGAGCCCCTTTCTAAGGAATAGCTGCGCTGGAGTCCGATGAGTTGCAGAAAAGGCGATAAATTAGTAAATAGCGTCATTGGAGTCCGAAAGCCTCAGCAGGAGATCATGGTAGCAGTAGCAGTAGACCCAGCGAATGACCATACTTCGGCGGTATCGGACTCAGCAGATCAGCGAATGATCATACTTGGCGGTATCGGACTCAGGAGTCCAGCGAATGATCATACTTCAGCGGTATCGGACTCAGCAGACCTTATATGCAAGAAAATCCGCCATTTGGAGTATTATCGGACCGCATAGCTCCTATTGGCCAAAAAAACGCCTTATAAGAGCCAGTTTCTAAGGAATAGCTGCACTGGGGTCCGATGGATTGCTGAAAAGGCGACAAATTAGTAAATAGCGTCATTGGAGTCCGAAAGCCTCAGCAGGAGATCATGCATATAGCGCAGCTTAATAATCTAGCAGACGTCCATTATCATGCCATTGCCCGTACATTTTATTTTCTTTAGTGTTTGCAATGAATTTGTCTAATTTACTCTTAAATAAATCTGGCTGATGTTTATTGCTTTGGATCGTGTCGATCCGAACTCTTTTATAAAGGGCTGGAAAGGCTGTGAAATTCTCATATACTTGACTGTCCTCTTTTAGCCTTTGCTCTATAATCTTATCTACTATAAAAGAATCAGGGTTCATATCAGGAAGTACCCGTTTTCCTTCAGCACTCATTAACCCCAGCTTTTCAAGGCGGCGGACACGCTCTTTATTCAATTCAGTCCAAGAGCTTCTTTTGCTTCGGGGAGAGAGTCTTTGCGCCAGCTCCGTTTCCGAAATTTTCTTTTTCACTCCATCGATCCATCCAAAACACAAACATTCCTCAACTACGTCCAAATATAGCAACGTTTCTGGGTTTGGCGTCATACTAACGAGTACCCAACAAGATTGTTCAGTCTTACAATTCTCCTGCAGCCAAACTCTTAAATCTTCTCTCGTTTTTACTGTAATTAGATTTTTAATCTCCATAATTAAAATACAATTTCCTTTCTAGGTATGGAGTGGAGCGTCTTGCCCATCCGAGATTAAATAGCTTCCGTAGGAACCTGATACCAAAAAAGAGCATAGTCATTCATGGTGGAAGCATGGCCTAACTGCCGTAACATAGTAGATACATTGCCTCTATGATAAGTCCCGTGATTGGCGACTTGCAACACAATTTCTGATAGGTGTGTTTGGCGGATTCCGGCGAATGGATTGTCAAGCAGAATAGTTTGCTCCAAATCGGATTGGTTGTGTAACCATGCTTTGTATTGTTCCGATAGCTGGGCAAAGATATTTACGTATTCATCCACAGAATCTAGAATGCTCAAATTTAGCGGGACACTTTGTTGAAAAGCCTCTGGCATGGCAGTGCCTGTTAATACAAGATACCACATCGTATCAACCGCATAGATATGGCTAAGGGCATGAGCGATGGTGGGAAATGAGCTGTTCACTTCTTGACTTAGCACAGAAGGCGGGAGTTCCTTGATTCTCCCCAGGATAGTTTGGTTTGCCCATGTGTGGTATTTAAACATTTCTACTGGATAATTTGTCATTCGTACATTCTCCTTTTGAATGGTCATGGATTTGTTTTTTGTTACTGTAGTTAATATAAAAGAAGAAGTATGACATCAGACTGTCATACTTCTTCATAAAGTTTGAGTGTGTTTTGAAGCTGCTCTTTTAAAATACCTCGCAATGCAGGGGGTTCGAGGACTTCGGCACCGCTGCCAAAACTCAGCAGAATGGACCAAAGCCAACGTGCTTCCAATGGCTTATACACAGGAATTCGCATCGTCATGCTTTTATCGGAATGAAATTCCTTGTCGACTTGATGAAACTGATCCAAAGCTTCTGCCAAAGCCTCAGGGCCTACCCGGATCACTATTTCCTCCACCTGATCTGCCCTGTTTGAACAGCCGGCCTCTTTGGGTACCTCATGTTGCGAATGAAAGGTATCCTGCGTCAGGAACAAATTCAGCATCCGGGAAAGTCGGAACTCCCGATAGTCCTGCCGAGCCCGGCAATAACCATAGATGTACCAGTTGCTATATTTAAAATGAAGCTTTACTGGTTCCATTTCACGGGTTGTACGTTCATTTTTTACACTGATGTAATCAAAACGGACAACATTTCGTTCCGCAATAGCCGCACGTAAAAGAGGAAGTGCGTCAGGATCCGTACGCCGGGTTTCAAGATCCACCGCGAGACTAGAGGTCTGTGGCTCCGTTCCAATCGTTTGCAGCCGTTCAATGGTTCCTTGCGTATGCTCATCTTCAAACACGGAAGAAAGACTGTTAAGTACAGTAATCAGAGAAGTGACATCATACGAACGGAGCAGGCTTTTATCCATTTTATATCCGTCCATGATGCCATATCCACCTTTAGTACCCTGATACGATACGACCGGGATGCCAGCGGCACAAATCACATCGATATCCCTATAGATTGTTCGCTGGGAAACCTGAAACTCTTCAGCCAGCTTGGAGGCAGATAAAACTTCGTGGTTCAATAGTTTATAGATCATAGAAATCAATCGTTCCAATTTCATGTGTGCATTCCCACCCATTAGTCCATTTCGTGTTACAGCGTGATTATATCATAGATTTTTTCGGGCTAATTTTGGGCGGGAGGAGTTTTGTTGTTGGTGATGAAGAAATATCCTATGACAGAGTCTGACAGAGTTGATTAATCTATTTACAGATTAAATCCGCAGGCTCGCCTGATAAATCATTAACAGAAATAATAGCATCGTTTTTTTTCACAGGTGGGGTCCAATATTGCTCATTCCCAGGCAGGTCATCGAACCATTCGGCGTCCTTTGGACAATCTAGAATCATAAACTTTCCGTATTCCTGATCTCTGGATTGATGGTATTTGAGATAGGCTTTTCCGTTATCAATGGCGAGAATTTCTATTTTTCCTGAGGTGTGGCTCATGGATAAGCGTACTCTTTTGCCAAGTCCTGAGGTTCTGGCTTTGGCTTCTTCTACAATTTGATAGACTTGCTCGAGCGGTAATACGAAATCCCGGTTTCCGGCTACGGGCCGGTTCACAAAGAAGTAGTAGGGTGTAACGCCAGCCCATGAAAGCCGGTCCAGTAGTTCCCCTAAAATAACGGGATCATCGTTGATGCCTTTGAGGATGGGGGTCTGATTTACGACAATTGCCCCTGCGTTGTGGAGAGCTTTAAATGCTTTTTTGGCTTCAGGTGTGATTTCACGAGGATGATTGATGTGCGCCATAACATAGATTCGTTTGTCTTCGGTAGAGTAAGTACGAATCAGCTCCAGCAGTTCTTCGTCTTCAGAGATCCGCATCGGATTAAATACGGGAATTTTGGAACCCAGTCTAATGATCTTAACATGCTCAATGCTTCTTAGATTTTCAATAATGGATCTTAGCTTCGGTGTGGAGAGAATTAAACTGTCCCCGCCCGTAAGAAGTACGTTGTTAATCTCCGGATTATTTGCGATATACTCCAAGCCCGGAGAGACATCAGCCATCGCCTCTTTCACGTCATTTCGGAAAAGACGCTTACGGAAACAGTAGCGGCAATAAGCCCCGCAGACCTCGGATACAATCAGTAGTGCAGTGGTTCTATACTTGTGCTGACAACCAGGTACCACATAATTCGTGTCCTCATCGGAGGCGTCCCAGCGCCCATACTCCAGCAGTTCACCTTCGTTAGGAATAACCAGCTTACGGATGGGATCATTTGGATCATCCCAGTTAATTAAAGACAGATAGTAGTCATTTACACGAAAAACAAATTTGTCCGTAATTTCTTTCAGATTCTCTTTTTCCAGCTCAGACAACATAGCTATTTTGTTAATATCCGTGAAGTACTTTACCTTTTGCACGTACATCTCTCCTTTGTCTCGTAGTGTGAGAAAAATGAGGGAGCCTTAGTGTCAAAGGCCAATCTACTGCCAGCAGGGTCCAAAAAAGCACGAAAAGAGACCCTTAGCAAGGGTCTCTGGTTATGTAAATAACATGGAAAGCAGACCCATCCACTGCTGACGAGGTTAGCTGACGGACTCGGGTAAGATGGTACCCTACATTCTAATGCTCAATGATTCGCCCCAATTAACTGGTTCCCCCGCTTTTCAACTGTAAAAGTTGGAAATTAAGCGTAGATAAAGTATACCCTATCAAGTTTTGATAAGTCAAAAGAGAATCCTAGATTCACTTTCAATTGTTAGCGCTACTTCCGCCGAGTAGTTTAGGCAACAGCGTTAGCAGCTTCTCCCGGGTTAACGCATCACTAGAGTTCCATTTGCTTCCGTCGAGCAGATAAACATGTCCCTGACGTACTGCCGGGAGATTGTTCCAAAGTGAACTGTCTAGTAATCGTTCCATCGCAGCTCGCGAGTCTTTGCGTTCCGGAATGAGCATGAAGATATGATCTCCGGCGTAGGCAGGCAGTCGTGTTGGATCAACTTCGGCGAACCCTAACTCTTCGTCCAATATGGCCTGGATCTCTTCGGTCGGTTGTAAACCACATGGGGCATAAAGCGCAGTGGAGAATCCGGACATTCCCATAGCATACAGATGATCTCCATGATCATAGACCAAAGCAGAGGCGGTTTCTCCAACTTGGAGGGTTGTCGTGTAAAGCTGCTGCCACATGGCAGCGTTTTTGATTGTGAATGACTCCAGCCATGCTTCGGCTTCGCGCTGTTTACCTAGCCAACTGCCTAGTGTCCGCATTCGTTTGTCGAGAGATGCAAATGAATCAAAGGTGAGTGTCGGAGCGATACCAGAAACTGCTCTGTAGGCTCTTTCATCACTATTTGCCAAAATGATCAAATCTGGGTTTAGGGAAGCGGTCAACTGCGGGTCCAGTGGAAACCCGACGTTGGCGAGCTTCTTAAGCCGATGTTTATAGACGCTGTTCCGGGCGAACGCTTCATCTCCACCGATAGGCTTTACGCCTAACGCGAGAAGGTCGCCAAGTGTTTCGCCATGATAGACAATACGTTTCGCTCGCTCTGGAATCTCCACCTCATGACCCGTCCAATCCTTGACGGTAAGCTTACGACCTTTCTGATGTGCATATTGTCCGGGTGTAACTCCGGTTTTTTGCCGAAAGCGGCGGCTAAAATAGTATTCGTCCGAGAAGCCGACCAGTCTGGCGATTTCCCGCAGTGGTTCAGTCGATTCCTGCAGGAATCGTTTGGAATGATTAATGCGCAGATCCGTCAGGTATTCAAGCGGCTTTTTACCCGTAAGCTGCTGAAAGATCGGTGTATATTGCCAGATTGATATTCCCGCCAGTTCAGCTAACTGCTTCACGGTGATACTCTCTGTATAATGCTCCTGAATGAATGTTATGGTCTTTTCTACGGATTCCGTAGGACTTGGCAGGTGTTTGGAAGGGTAATTATGCTCAAAAAGTAGCAGCAGCAATTCTTGGAATTTTAATTGTCGCTTGAATTGTTGTACATCATCGGTGTTATTCCTGTTCATGAGCAGGTCTTCGACTAGTCGGATTACCTTGGTGAACGGGTGCACAATTAACTCCCGTCTGCCGGAAAGCAGCTCTCCAGAATATCGTTTAGGATCCTCGGTTGTATAAATTGCTGTAAAGGTGATGAGGTAATAATACAACGTCAGCTCCTGGTTGTCCGTACTATAGGAGATTCCAGGAGATAGTAGATAACATTTATCCGTACTTAGTATCACGCTTTGATCATCGAGGTTCAATTGTCCGTTCCCTCCAGTAAATATGAGAAGGGTATAGTCCTGGGTTGTACGCGTTATAGAGCTTGAATCGGCAGCTTGAATCATCAGTTCGGCCTCGTTTAGCTGAAATAGCAGAGAGTGGAGTGGGGGGCAGGACGATGATGTATGCAGCATGGGTTCAGCCTCCGTTCATTTGGTGAGAATGATTATCAATGAATTCATTGTATATAAAAAAAAGAAGCATATCAACAGCTGTTGACATGCTTCTTGCAGTTTTTTATCAGCCTTGTGTTAAACTCTTCATCACAGAAGGTTAATTCATATTCAATAGCTGTGGAATTTCGCCAAGCAGCCATTCTCTTGTTGTCGCATCACTTGAAGTCTTCATGATGTCTTGTGTATAGACATATCCGTTCTTGACGGCAGGAAGGCTCTTCCAGATAGGGCTCTTTAATAGATTCTCTGTGGATTGTTTTGCTTCTTCTGCCACTGGAGTCAAGAGGAATATCCGGTCTCCGGCATATTCTTTCAGGACTTCCATGGATACTTCCTGGAACCCTTTACCTTCATCAAGGATCGTTTGAATAGCTGGAGTTGCCTTGAAGCCATTCTCCCCATAGAGTACCTGGGAAAGTCCGGTTGCAGCCATTATAAACAGTCTGTCTCCTGGATAATAAGTGAAGACCGCAGCCGTTTCGCCCTCTTTCATGCCTGCGGATTTCAATTGCTTCCACATGTTCTCTTCAGCGGTTTTATACTGCGCAAGCCATGCTTCTGCTTCAGTCGTTTTCCCAACAATTCCACCAATGTCCAGCATACGTTCCTGGAGTGGGGCAAAGGTATCAAATATTATAGTGGGTGCAATTTTGGAGAGCTGTTCGAAATCAGCTTCATCTGTGCCCGCATAGATGATCAGGTCAGGCTGAAGCTCCAATGTTTTTTCCAGATTGATAGGGAAGCCTACATCCTCCACACCTTGTAATTGATCTTCAAAAACCTGGCCTTCACCCATAGAAAGAGGATAACCTACCGCCTGCACACCAAGTGCGAGCAAATCGCCATAAGTTTCTCCAGAATAGATAATTCGCTGCGGATTCACCGGAATCTCTACAGTATGCCCTATGTAATCTGTATAGGAGCGGGTAGTCGCTGCTGCTTCATCTGTACTGCTATCTGAGGGTTCTGCTGAAGGTACCGCGGTTGCAGCGGAAGAGTTCCCGGTTTTGTTCACCGTACTATTGGCAGAGGATTGTTCCTTTGAGTTTCCGCACGCCAGTAGCAATGTACTCAGCAAAAATAGTACACATACCACAGCGAAGGACTGTCGTACCTTGTTCATATCTTATTGCCTCCCTATTATATGTAACGACCACCAATAATGATAATCATTCTCGATTAAAATATATCATAAATTAAAGCCTCTTTTTACTCAATGGACAAAAAATAACCCCGTAATTTGATTTGTACAATCAAGTAAAAAGGATGTGTTTAAAATTATTTTGAATTATTTTTAGCTGCTTGGAAAAATACTCTAAATAACAGCAATCGAGAGAAAGAGAGGGAGCTTGTCTTCATAATAAACTTGGCAAAGGAATCCCTTGAAGCACATAGGATTGTGGTGTTTTTTTGAATCTGATTACTGTTATGTATTAAGAAGTTCAGGTGATGAAAAAATCCAGGTTTGTCCACATTGATTGTAATCGTTATCATTACGTGGCATGTTATCTACCGTGCTTGACGTCAGTAGAAGGGCTTTGTTATGGTTTTTATAGTCAAACGCAAGCCGAAATAGCTTTTTGTAGAATATGCAGAAGGTTTTGCGTAAGATATTCTAACCAAACATAATACGAGGGAGATGGTTGATTGTGATCAAAGGAATTATTTTTGATTTTGACGGAACGATTATCGACACGGAGACTGCTTGGTACACCGCATTTAACGAGGCTTATGCAGAATATGGAGTGGATCTGACGCTTGAACAATATTCCACCTGCATCGGCACGAGCTTGAACAGTTTTAATCCTTATGAATATTTAATGACTGATCTTAAGCTAGCGATTGACAAAGAAGAGTTCAGTAAGGCTGTTAAACAGAGACACAGCAAACTTATGGAGCTTGAAACAATACGACCAGGCATTCAGCATTATCTTGATTCCGCCAAAGCAGCTGGACTGCGCGTAGGGCTGGCCTCAAGTTCTTCACTGGAATGGGTGGAAAAATATCTGAATCAATTGGGTATTCGCGAGTATTTCGAATGTGTTCGGACTGCCGACCATGTGGCAAAAGTGAAACCAGATCCCGAGCTATATAACCAAACGTTAGCTTGTCTTGGAATCACAGCTGATGAGGCGGTTGCTATCGAGGATTCACCGAATGGATCTAAGGCAGCGGCAGCAGCTGGCATCCGTTGCATTGTGACGCCTAACGAAATTACTAATTTTCTTGAATTCGATAAGCAGCACCATAAAATTGATAATCTAAGTCTTCTTGAATTTGATCATGTAGTTACTCAACGTTGCTTCGTATAGAGAAACCGAGAAACTAAGTTCAAATTAAAGGGGGATACCAAATTGAGAGCCGTACATTTTGGAGCAGGTAATATTGGCAGAGGTTTTATTGGGCCTATGTTGTCGGACTCCGGTTACAATGTTTGTTTCGTCGGAAGAAATAAGAGTAAAATTGCCCAATTGCAAAAACGTGGGCAATATCCTGTCACCCTAGCTAACAAGAACCGGGACAGCTTTATTGTTGATAATGTTACTGCAATCAATCTGAATGATACTGAGGACGTTACTAGAGCTATAGCAGAAGCTGAAATTGTGACAACTGCCGTCGGAATATCCGCTTTAAAAGATATTGCTGAGACCATTGCGCAGGGCATCGAACGAAGGCTTGAAAATAGCAGAAATCTCAACCCTCTTCATATCATTGCCTGTGAGAATGGGATTGGAAGCAGTCAGAAGTTGAAAAAATCAGTTTATCGGCATATGAAGCAATCCTTCAAGGAACTTGCCGACCGCAATGTCGCTTTTCCCAATGCGATGGTGGACCGGATTGTACCTATGCAGAAAAATACAGATTCACTTGAAATCCTCGTTGAACCCTTCAGTGAGTGGGTTATTCCCCGCAGTGGAATGATTGGTAATTACAATGAAATTAAAGGCGTCCATTATGTGGATTCGCTGGCGCCATACCTCGAACGGAAGCTATATACTGTGAATACAGGTCATTGCAGTGCAGCCTATTTTGGATACCTGGAAGGTTATACTAGCATTCAAGAAGCGATGTCTGATCCCGAAATCAGAGTTCGTGTTCACGGGGTGCTTAAGGAAACAGGGGCCTTATTGGTGCATTTATATGGCTTCAAGCCCATAGAACATGACCGGTATATAGAAAAGATGATGGAGAGATTCACTAACCCCAACTTTAACGATAAAATTACACGTGTCGCCCGCTCGCCGCTTCGCAAGCTTTCACCTAATGATCGGCTCGTAAAACCGGCAATGCTTGCTCATGAACTTGGTTTTGAGACCTCACATTTAGTCTCAGCTATTGCTTCTGCACTTTATTTTGATCATGAAAAAGATCCAGAAGCCTTACAGCTTCAAGCGGACATCCGAAACCACGGGCTAAGTGAAGTCATTGCTGCACAACTAAAAATCCCCACGGAGCATCCGCTTCATGGTCGCATTATTTTGGAGTCCAACAAATTACGCGCGAGATATCCTCATAGGACTAGAATGAAGACAGTAAACGTCAGGGTACCCTACTTTTAATATAAAACGATGGTTATAAAACTATAAAAGAGTGTTCTCTGCTGGATGGGCAAGAACACTCTTTTTATAGGTTACGAAGTTCTGTAAGTGTCCCTAATCCAATTCAATCCGCAGAACAACCGGAGTATCACTGCGAACCGAGGTCGTTTTTATAACCAAGGCTTCATCGGTTCTTTCCCATGCAGGTTGTTCCTCAAAACCTAAGATTTTGATCTGTTTAATCATCCCATGGAAGTGCGCAGCGTTTTCTTTAAGGGATTTGATTTGCACTATACCGTTGTTTGGATAGACAAGAACAGTAGCGTAAAGATAACTGCCTTTTACCGTAAAGCGGATATCTTCATTAGTGAAAATTTTCGTGATCCCATCTGTAAACTGACCTTCAACGATCTCTGTAGGGCCTTCCCCGAAGGTGCGCCAGTAGGTCGTATCATAGATTGCTTCACCATTCACCTTTAGCCATTCTCCGATGCCAAGCAGAATTTCCTGATCCTGAGCTGGTATGCTGCCGTCCGCTTTAGGACCTATATTCAGCAGCAAGTTGCCGTTTTTGCTTACGATATCTATTAGATCTCTGATAATTTCTACGGCAGATTTATAATCATTTTCCGGAGTATAACACCATGAATTTTTAGCAACTGCTGTATCCGTTTGCCAGAAATAAGGTTTAAGCCCGGAGAAATGACCTCTCTCAATATCTGGGATTGCTGAGCCAAACATGAAGGCATCATGCTTATAATTGATTGCAACCGGAGTTCCCCATTCCTCTCCCTTATTGTAATAGTAAGCGGCGAACTTTTTGAGATAGGGTTTGAAGGCAGCTGTATGAATCCACCAGTCAAAGTAAAAGATTTTCGGCTGATAATTGTCTACCAGCTCGCAGCAGCGAATCAACCAATCCTCCAGAAATTCTTGATTAGGTGGGGAGCCGAATAAATCGTGATGATCGGGTTCGGGCATAGATGGCCAATAGAAATCTCCACATACAAGCGGTTCATGGATATCGGAATCAAATTCCTTGCCATGAGACAGGAAGAACCAGTGCTCAGCCCTATGGGAAGATACACAAAACTCTAATCCCTGCTGCTCAAAAGCGTCTTTCATTTCCCCGACTAAATCCCGCTTAGGACCCATCTCATATGTGTTATAGTGAGAGTAAGCGCTCTTATACATTTGAAAGCCGTCATGGTGCTCTGCAACAGGCATCACGTATTTGGCACCAGATAATTTGAAGAGATTGGCCCATTCCTCAGCATTGAAATGCTCAGCCTTGAACAAGGGGATGAAATCTTTATAACCAAAGGTTTTATGCTCGCCATAGGTAGCAAGATGATGTTCATATTCCCGTGAACCCTGGATATACATATTTCGGGGATACCACTCATTGGCGAAAGCCGGAATAGAATAAAGGCCCCAATGAATGAAAATACCAAACTTAGCGTTCTCATACCACATAGGCACTTGAAATTGACTTAGTGAATCCCAATCGGCTTTGAATCTTCCAGTTGCGATCGTATCTTCGATTACTTTTAAATATTTGTTTTTATCCACCATTTTGCAATCATCCTTTCAAACGTTTATTTCTACTTCATTGTAGTGATTGGAGGTGGAAATCAAAATGTAGGACATTAACTTTTAGATGTACAAAACTAACCTGATAAGGCGGAGTAAGGGATGGATAACCATGTTTTGCTTACAAATTATTTATCCAATTTAAAGGTTGATTTATTTATGGCTGATTACAATCTTTGTGGCCGTGACTGGAGAGATCTTGACTACACACCTGACTATAGTAAATTTTATTTTATTTGCGATGGGGAGGGTTGGTTAAAGATTGGGGATCGAGAATATTATCCGAAGCCTGGTCAGCTTTTTTTGATGCCTGAGGGAGTTAAGCAATCTTATTCTTGCATAAGTGATCAACCCTTTGAGAAGTATTGGTGCCATTTCAGCGCAAAAGTCGGAGACATTAATCTATTCAAAATGTTAGAGTTAAGTCATGTATGCAGAGAAGTAGATCCTCATGTAATCCAAAAGATTTTCAGCAGCCTAACGAGTCATATGAAATCTGATGCGGTGTATGCTCATTTATTAGCCAAAAGTAAGTTAATGGAGTTATTTTCTTATTTTATTATGAACATAGAAGTAGACGAAATCACCTTTAAGAATCTGAGCTCGATCGAAAAATTAACGAAAGTATTAACGTACATAGACGCTCATATCGAGCGAAATATCACCATACACGAGCTTGCCGAGATTGCGTACATGCATCCCAACTATTTTATCCGGCTATTTAAACAGCAAATCGGAGTTCCACCCATTCAGTATATCACCAGAAAAAAGATAACTAAGGCCAAGGAGCTATTGAGGGGGACGCAAAGTTCTGTCGGTGAGATTGCCCATGATCTTGGTTTTAGCGATCTCTATTATTTCTCCAAACAGTTCAAAAAAAATGTAGGTTTAAGCCCTTCGGAATTCAGACAAGGAACAGTAGCTGTGAAATAAATAGAAGAAGGCCGTCCTGTGTGGTAGAAACCAACCAGAGACGGCCTTTTTTATAAGTGGAAGAGATTAGAGCAGTGAGACAGTGAAACGGAAGATGTACGGGCGATTAGCCGGCAGAGTGAACTCTTCGTGGGTTGGTGCGCCCCAGCTGTCGTCCCCGCCAACACCCATTTGCTTGTAGTTGACTCTCAGTACGCTTTTGTTTGAGACTGGCAATTTATAGACGTGGTCATGGGCTTCCAGTTCCTCAGGCTTCCAAGGCAGGGCATTAATTTCGATAGGGTTTGCACTTTCAAAATAGAACCCTGATCCATCGTTGCCCTCTGTAATTGAAGCGAATCTGACATCAGTCTTGTTGCCGCACTCTTGAGGTTTGAGATAAGGCGTGAATTGATCACTGACCTTACCTGTGTAACGTCCAAGTGGGGCTCCGGTTTGCCGATCCCAATAATTCTCATGAGGTCCGCGGCCGTACCAAGACAGGGTATCAAGACTTCCATCTAGAACGAACATCATTCCGAACTCAGGGATTTCCGGCAGTTCGCTGCTGCCTGGACTCAGCTCTTGCGTGATCTCTAAAGTCCCGTCAGCGCGAATCACATACTGGACCCGAAGCGTGGAATCCGGACTTGTAGCCAGAAGGTAGCTGGCATAGACGAAACAGAGAGAGCCTTCGGTTCTAAATGTAAAGCTGATTAAGTGTTGTTTATGCGATGCCTGCTTCCATACTGCACACCGCTGTGGCAATTTATTGCCACAATCATTATCTGTGACTGCTCTCCAGAAGTTAGGTCTTACAGGCTCAAGCAGACGTTCTTTGCCTGAGGAACGATAAGAGTTCAGAGCACCCATAGTGGTACTAAAGCTCAGTTCGAAATTATCACCTTGTACGTTCAAAACATTCTCAAGCTCGCTGACACGCAGTGTTTCTGCGGTTGTCTTTGAGGTACTGGTTACGAAACGAGGTGACAGAATGAACTGTTCCCAAGCGATTTCGTGATTGGCTTCTGCCCATATAGTTGCTGAAGGCTGAATAAAGGAAAGATTCAGAACTGCTTCATGATTGCCACGCAGTGAATCCAACTCGTAAGGAACTTTGCATGAAATGCTCTCACCTGGTGCACATGAGATCTTCAGCAAGCCTTCTTGCGCAGTTACTCCGTCTAAACGAACTTCCCATTTGAGATCGTATTCCTTTAAGTTGGTAAATAAGAAGGAATTTCGAATCTGGAAGAGTCCTTCTAGGATATTTTCAGCCGTTACTTTAATATTCTGATAACATTTTTTGACCTCAAAGAGCTTAGGAGTAACCGTACGATCAGCAAAAAGTAATCCGTTGCCACTAAAATTGCCGTCATGAGGCGATTCACCAAAGTCCCCGCCATAAGCGAGATATTCAATTCCTTCGGAGGTGTGGGTCCGAATGGCTTGATCTACCCAATCCCAAATGAATGCACCTTGAACAATGTCATATTTGTCGAACAAGTCACAGTATAAGTGCAGCCCACCGCATGAATTGCCCATGGCATGACTGTATTCACAGAGGATATAAGGCTTCTTAGGATTATTAAGCGCATATTTTTCAACATCCTGCGGTTTAATGTACATAGTAGATTCTATGTCACTTGCTGCTTCCGATTCTCTACAGTGAAAGATTCCCTCATAATGAACCGGCCGCGAAGGATCGATTTCTCTCAGGTAGTCGTGCATAGCGATAAAATTGTCGCCTCCGAAAGATTCATTGCCGAGAGACCATATGATGACTGAAGGGTGGTTTTTATCCCTTTGCATCATGGAGTTGCAGCGGTCAATGACATTGGCCCGCCATTCCGGTTTGCTTCCAGGGACATTCCCGTCATTCAACCCTTCTTGGCTGTATGCCCAGGTGCCGTGAGTTTCCAGATTAGTTTCGTCAATCACATATAATCCGTATTCATCACATAACTCGTACCAGATAGACTGATTCGGGTAATGGGAGGTTCGAACAGCATTAATATTATGTGTTTTCATTAATTGGATGTCGCGCAGCATATCTTCTTTGGCTAAAGCACGACCTGTGTCGCAAGAGAATTCGTGGCGATTGACACCTTTGAGTACGATTCTTTTGCCATTGATCTTCATAAGTCCGTCTTTAATCTCAAACTTGCGGAATCCAACCTTACAGCTGACCGTTTCTTGTGTATGCCCGTTGCCGTCATTTATAGACAGAACTAAGGTATAAAGATAAGGGGTTTCAGCACTCCATTTAAAAGGCTGCTCAACCGGGGCAGCAAGCTTGAGTTGTTGAACGCCTTCTTGCTCAAAGGAACCAGTAGCGGAGATAGGAGTCTCCCAAACAGGCTGGCCCTCTTTATTGTAAAGCTGCATTTGCAGTGTATATGGGCTTTGCTCGTTAAAGTAATTTTCCACCTTGATATCTACATTTAAATCCGCATGTACGAAGTTTTCATCCAGATCTGTGTGGACGAAATAATCAGCAATATGAACGGAAGGAGCCGAATAAAGATAGACTTCCCGAAAAATACCGCTCAGGCGCCAGAAATCCTGATCCTCTAGCCAGCTGGCATCACACCAACGATAAACCTCGACAGCTAGTTTGTTGTCCCCTGCCACTAAATATGGGGTGATATCGAATTCTGATGGAGTAAATGTATCTTCACAGTACCCGACAAGTTCACCGTTTACCCATACGTAGAAAGCGGATTCAACACCCTGAAAGCTTAGGTACACCGGTTGACCGTTCCAAGACTCAGGTACAGTAAAGGTTCGTAGATAAGAGCCTACTGGATTATATTTTGTTGGGGCAAAGGGGGCTTTAAGCTCTGGCTCGGATTCCGCCCAAGGATACCGGAGATTTGTATATTGTGGGTAGTCATAATCTTGGAACTGCCAGTGGGACGGTACAGGAATTGTATCCCAAGTACTGCAATCAAAATCGGTTTTATAGAAATCCACAATTCGTTGATCCGGTGTTTCGGAAAAAGCGAATTTCCAAAGCCCATTGAGGGTTTGGTAGAAAGGTGAGGTTTCTTTATCGTTAGTTAGCGCTTGGGATAAGCTACGGTAAGGGATCATGGAGGCATGTGCATCCAATCGATTCAATTCAAAAGTCTCTGGGTTGTTATTCCATTCCGGATAACCGTTAGCAGGTGGCTGGTAGACAAACTTTGCTCGCATGAGTTGATCTCCTTTATAATCATTGTAATGTTATTATATTCATATTATAAGTTGAAGTAATGTTAGGATAAATAAAAGAATTTTAGTCCCAGATAACAAAATATGAAACGAGGACTTTTTATGGAGAGCAAAATTATTTTTTGCCAAACAGAAGATGTAATCATGCTGCCGCTTTATGCTACAACCCTTGGATTTTGGGAGCATCAGCCAGAAACTATACGTCCTGCAGGCTTTCCAGACTATCAAATACATCAGATTCACGAAGGCAAGGGTGAGCTTATCATTCATGAGAACCGATATCTCGTGGGTCCAGGGGATGTGTTCTTTTTGTTCCCGGATATTCCTCATTCGTATGCCCCTATCAGTGGGAAGGAATGGAAGGTATCATGGGTCTCGTTCAATGGCAGAGAGGTTGGTCAAATGCTGCTCTATGCGGGCATCCGCGAGTCTGGTCCTGCTAGATTAAAAGAAGATCAATGGCTCAATCCTCTAAAGCAAATCCTTATGCTGCCAGATAGCAATGAGCTGGAGACTAATTTGGCACGATCTAAACATCTTTATGCATTGCTTCTGGATTTAAAAAGAAAGCTAGTATCGCCTCTGAATGAGGCACATGAATTGGAGCGAATTAAGCCGGTGCTGCGTTATATTGAGAGCAATCTGCATAGGACGCTTCCTTTAAAGGAGCTGGCGGAGATTATTTCTGTATCGCCACAGTATTTATGCAGGCTTTTTCAAAAAACAATTCATGATCGACCTGTAACCTATATCAATAAGCAACGTATCAATTTGAGTAAACAGCTTATGTTTAATGGACGCGATAAAAAAATGTATGAAATTGCCCAGCTAGTGGGTTTTGATAATGCTAGTTACTTTTGTTTGGTGTTTAAAAGATTGACAGGGATGAGTCCTGAGCAATTTAAGCAGCTGCATGGTTTGGATTAGATAAACGCTTACTTGTTACCGTCTAGCACAACATGATATAGTTTACTTGAGTTCCTGCGATGTTTTTTTTGCGGCTTAGCCCATACTTTTACTGCCACAAGAATTCAATACATAGAACCAAATTAACGATCTGAAATGACGAAAAGCATCAGGAAGGAGACATCATTTTGAATGAGAAGCTAAAGCAAGCCTATGAGCGTTTGAACTTGCCTGAAGACGTTACCCGGGAGGAATTGAACAAAAGGTTAGATATGCATTTGAAACGCCGTCGATCGAATTCGACTGAAGATGAGGTTGCAGCTTATGAAGAGGAATTCCGCGCTTACAAAACCATCCTAGATGGCTTGGATCAGAAGGAGATTCAGGAAGCAGAGGACAAGCGGCTGGAGAAGTGGGGAGCCATGTCCGGCGTAGCACGTAAATCGGAGAATTTCTTTCGCCTCTACAAAACGCACACTATTATTTCTATTATCGTGCTGCTGGTAGTTATCTTTGGAGGGAAAGCGCTCTATGATCAATGGCAGGAAAGAAAATATGAAGCTACGCTCCCACCGGTAGATGTTCGAATCATGTTCCTAGGCAACTATGAATCTCAGGACTCGTCAGGTAAGAATGAAGAGCTAAAACAAGAAATCATCAAACGTTACCCGGCTTGGAAGAGAGTGGAGGCAGAAATCGTTTATCTACCCTCAACAGGTGGGACGGACGGTGGAGCCTTGGATATGAGCTATATGCAGCGGGCTATGGCGATGCTGGCAGCCGATCATCCGGATATCCTGATTATGGATGATGCTACTTTTGAATGGATTGGCCAGCAGTCGGGACTGCAAAATCTGGAGTCGTTTATTAAATCCGCAGGACTTCCTCTTGATGATAACCGTCTGAAACGTATGACTAACCCGGAGAGTGGTCAAGAGCTGATTACTGGCATAGATATCACAGATACGGATTTTGCTACAGAACTCCCTATCCATTCAAATCAGATGATCGTCGGAACGTTAGGACAAGATGACAGTAAGACTAAATCAACTGATTTTGTTGAGTTTTTACTTAAACAGATCACTAATCAATAAATTAATAGGGCCGATGTTGTATGGATGTTCATACGACATCGGCCTTTTTATGATCTGTAGAGCTTGCGGTACGCGATGGGTGTCTGGCCGACTATTTTTTTGAATACAGCGTTAAAGGAGTCGATGTCACGGTAACCCACTAGCTCGGCAATCATATTAATTTTATGTCCAGAAGTACGCAGCAATTCACAGCTTTTATGCATTCGCAGATTCTTCAAGTAGGTCCCAAAGGACTGGCCAGTATGCTTGTGGAACATGCGCTGAAGATGCCTGCTGCTCCACTGTGAAATACGGGCTAATTCGGCAAGTGTAATCTTTTCCGACAGATTATGCTCTAGGTATTGAATGACTTGCGTGAAGTCTGCCATATCCATCGTAGATTTGTCATCTTCTCCGTATTTTTGCCTGTACACTGCTATGATTAATTGACTTAAGAGGGTGTAAAGCATTGTTTTGGAGCCCATACCGGATACCGACATTTCATGATATAAATTCAGCATTAAGCGCTCAATAGAGCCATCTCGATCTGAGACGGAAAAGTAAGATGAGCTGCTACTCCCAAGAGTGGCTAGGTGCTCCCGGATAGATGGCTCTTGAAGGACGATATTTAATTGCTCCACCATTTGCATATCAAAAAGGCAGTTATAGACGATCAGGCGATTCCCTAAAGTATCAGAAGATGCTGGACGGAACACATGGGGGGCACCTACAGGAATCACGAACAGCATTCCTTTTCTAACGGGAAAGATCTCATTTTCAAGGTGATGAAAACCTCTTCCTTCAGCTACATAGCAATACTCAATAAATTCATGAGCATGAAAAGGGGCATGGAAGTTCTCTGAATAGCGGTTAACGAGCAGATGCAGATCGTTTTGAAAAAAAATTTCATTTTTGAACAACTCGGTGGTTCGTTGCATATTGAATTCCCCCTTCCAGATTCATGGCATGATTGCAGGGATATGATGTCCTTTTTACCGGGTGATGAAAGCGGTAACCCAGCTATAATTATAGGGCAAAGACTAATTTGTCGCTATAGAAGGAGGTTTTTATCTATATGTTCGCAATGACTAAGCTTCGTTGTGAGTACAAAGAAAATCCGCTAGGAATTGATGTGATCAGACCCAGAATCAGTTGGCAGTTAGTTTCAGATGACAGGGACTGCATGCAGTCTGCTTATCAAATTCAAGTGGCGGAGAATATGCTTTTTCAAGGCAAGCTATGGGATACAGAGGAAGTAAAGTCTTCTCAATCGATCCATGTTGAGCTTGAAGGTCTGCTGCTGGAAGCTCGCACGCGTTATTATTATCGGGTTCGGGCATGGAATCAGAATGCAATAGACTCGGGTTGGTCTGAGGTTGCATTTTTTGAAACCGGACTATTAGATGCAGGGAATTGGCAGGCGGAGTGGATCAGCGCTCCTACAGCCTCTTTTTCACAAGATTCTGAGATTTGCCCACAGCTTCGTACATTCGTGGATGTAAAAGGTCCAGTGGAAAGTGCAAGGATTTATGCTACTGCTTTGGGCTTGTATGAACTGCAGCTGAACGGAAGTCGGGTGGGAGATCATTATTTTACTCCAGGCTGGACCAGTTACAGTAAGCGGCTGCAATATCAAACTTATGATGTCACAAAGCTTCTGCATGAAGGTGCGAATGCGTTAGGCGCACTGTTGGGCAATGGCTGGTACAGAGGGTATTTGGGCTGGGATAATCAAAAGGAGATTTATGGATCAAAGACTTCACTTCTGCTGGAGCTTCATATCCGGTACGCAGACGGTTCAAATGAGCTTATTAGCTCAGATCAGAATTGGCAGGCTGCAAAAAGCGCAATTATGATGTCTGAAATTTATAATGGTGAAACCTATGATGCTCGGCTGGAGCTGGATATCACCGATCCTTCATCAGAAGGTTGGCATCCAGTGGAGATTATTAATTATTCCAAAGCGATCATCGTTGCCCAGGAAAATGTGCCAGTGACACAAGTTGAAACCTTGAAGCCGATTGCACTGCTGACTACCCCGCAGGGAGATAGAGTGCTGGACATGGGCCAGAACATGGTAGGGTGGTTAAAATTTAATGTAAAAGGTCAATCTGGTCAGGCGGTAGAACTTCAGCATGCTGAAATATTAGACCGGGACGGAAATTTCTACACGGAGAATATGCGTAAAGCGAAACAGTGCATCCGCTATACTCTGAAAGGTGGAGAGCAAGAGGCGTATGAACCGCATTTCACCTTCCAAGGCTTTCGGTATGTGAAGCTTAGTGGGTTCTCAGCAGATCTTCAACTAGAGGATTTAACAGGAATTGTGATGCACTCTAATATGGAACGTACGGGTGATTTTCAGTGCTCAGATCCACTTGTGAATCAACTGCATCACAATATCCTGTGGGGGCAAAAAGGGAATTTCCTCGATGTGCCCACTGATTGTCCACAGCGTGATGAGCGGCTCGGCTGGACGGGGGATGCTCAGATGTTTGTCCGAACAGCCTCCTATTTGATGAATACGGCACCTTTCTTTACGAAATGGTTACGGGATTTGAAGGCAGACCAAACCCCTGAGGGCGGCATTCCGTTTTTTATTCCAGAGCTGAGAGCAGCGCCTCCTGGCGACGGAGATACTAACCATTCTTCTGCAGCCTGGGGGGATGCAGCTACGATCTGTCCATGGACAATCTATGAAATGTACGGCGACAAAAGGCTGCTTGCAGAGCAATACGAGAGCATGAAGCAATGGATTTCATATATCTATGCACAGGGAAGTAACCCTTATCTGTGGAATACTGGCTTTCATTTCGGCGATTGGCTAGCGCTTGATTCCAAGCCAGACAGCTATGTGGGAGCTACAGATCGGGATTATGTCGCCACCGCTTTTTATGCCTATTCCGTTTCTCTTACTTTAAAAGCGGCAATAGCCTTAGAAAAATCGGAGGACGTGGACTATTATAGTGAGCTGCACGCCAAAATTATAAAAGCATTCAGTAATGAGTTCATAACACCTGCGGGAAGGTTGTCCGTCTCTACCCAGACTGCACAGATATTAGCCCTACGTTTCGATCTTATAGAAGGGGTCGCCAAAGAACGTGCAATTCAGAAGCTAACTGAGCTGATTGCTGAAGCTAAGGATCATCTGACTACTGGATTCGTGGGCACACCATATCTGAATCCTGTGCTCAGCGAGATTGGAAATAATGAACTCGCGTATAAGCTTCTTTTTCAAAAGGATTATCCATCCTGGCTGTATCAGGTGACGAAAGGTGCGACTACGATTTGGGAGCATTGGGATGGGATCAAGGAGGACGGCAGCTTCTGGAGTGCAGATATGAATTCCTTCAATCATTACGCCTATGGCGCAATAGGTGAATGGTTGTATCGTTACGTTGCAGGAATCGGAACTGATGAGTTGGAGCCTGGTTTCAAAATCGTTCATATCAAGCCACAGCCTGGCCCCGGTCTGGATTACGCAGAAGCTAGTCTTGAAACCATGTACGGAAAAGTAGAGTCAGCGTGGCGGCGATCAGAGGATGATGGAATGATGATTCACGTTACGATTCCTGCCAATACCAACGGTATTGTCGTTCTGCCTGGAGCCAATCAACTAGGGTTATTAGAAAATGAAGTTCCTGTGGAGCAGTCCAGAGGCGTGCACAGCATCAGCTTGGTCGATAACGGAGTGAGACTTCAATTAGGTTCGGGCAGCTATCAATTTACGTATTCTTTATAACCTTTACTAGGGGGCTTCCTAGTGTGAACTGACATCGAGGGGTATTCGGTGTCAGTTTTTCGTTTTCGAATTGACGAATGTAGAGAGGAGTTATTATAATGATTTATATTGATATGAACTAAGTAATATAAATATAAATTAAATTTGGATTCACAAGGAGGAAGACAAAAGAATGAAGACAGAAGGAAAATTGACGATACATACGCAGCAGCGGGGGGCGGAGTTAGGCGATCTATTCGGTATCTTTTTCGAGGATTTGAATCATGCGGCCGATGGTGGGCTTTACGCTGAACTAGTTCAGAACCGATCTTTTGAATTCGACCCGATTGACCGGGCAGATTATCATGCGCTGATGGCTTGGGAGCCTGTAGAACGTGGAGATGGAAAGGTAAATATCTCTGTAGAAGACAGCAAGCCCTTAAATGATCGTAACCAACATTATGTTGCCATCGATATTGTGGCTGAAGGTGACGGCGTTGGCCTGATGAATCTAGGCTTTAACAGTGGTATTCCGGTAAAAGAAGGCGAGAATTATAACTTCTCAGTGTATGCCCGCCGGGAGACAAGCTTTGATGTGCCGCTTACCGTAAACATCGAAAGCACAGACGGCACCATTCTTGGTGAAGCGAAAATAGCCGTAAGCAGCTCTGAATGGACCCGATATGAAGCCGTTATTACAGCTAATAGCACGGACACAAGCAGTCGTCTTGTAATCGTTACCAAAGGTAACGGGAAGGTATATCTGGATATGGTTTCCCTGTTTCCTGAGAAGACCTTTAAGAATAGACCCGGAGGCATGCGTGAAGATATTTCGCTGCTGCTCGCTGATTTAAAACCTAAATTTATGCGGTTCCCAGGAGGATGTCTGGTGCATGACGGTTCCTTGGATCCAGATGACAGAGACTCCATGTACAGATGGAAGAATACGATTGGGGATGTTGCACAAAGACCGGCAAGACGCAATAACTGGTCATATAATCAGACGCTTGGGTTAGGTTATTATGAATATTTTCAGTTCTGTGAGGATATTGGAGCTAAGCCGATCCCCGTTCTTCCGGGCGGCTACGACCCGCATCATAAACGGATGGTACCGCTGGATGAATTAACGCCTTGGATTGAGGATGCTTTGGATTTAATTGAATTCGCCAAGGGGGATTCTTCCACGAAGTGGGGAGGCATTCGTGCAGAACTGGGTCACCCTGAGCCTTTTGGGCTGGAGTATGTCGGCATTGGGAATGAAGAGGTAGGTGCACCCTTTTTCGAGAGATATCCTTACTTTCATCAAGCCATCAAAGCAAAATATCCGGAAATCAAGGTCATTAACTCTAGCGGTCCGTTCTCTGCCGGCCAGGAATATGAACGGGGCTGGACGTCGGCAAAAGAGAACAAGTCTGACCTCGTAGACGAGCATTATTACTGTACACCTGAATGGTTCCTGGCTAATCATCATCGTTATGATGACTTCAAAGCCGATGAGCCAAAGGTATTCCTCGGTGAATATGCTTCATGGGGCAATACCTATTACAATGCATTGGTGGAAGCAGCATTTATGACAGGTCTGCAAAATAATGCGCATGCCGTTGGCTTAGCTTGTTATGCTCCAATGCTCTGCAATGTGGATTATATTAACTGGAAGCCGGATATGATCTGGTTCAATAATCATGAAGTGTACGGAACGGCAAACTATTATGTGCAAAAGCTATTTATGAACCATCAGGGAGATCATTTGCTGAAGATGGAAGCAGATGGCTTCACGGCACCGAAGGAAAGCAGAAAGGAAGCGATCACTGGAGCCGTCAGTTTCGGTGTGGATGCCTCTGCTGCTCGTTTCTCCGAGATCACCTTAGTCAACAATCTTACGGGAGAAGTGAAGACGTATTCTGACTTATCAGAGGAAGTTTCAAATCTGCCTGACCCTGCTCAGAACAAAACGGCTAATCGGACACTAGAGCTTGGTGAGACAGAGTGGGAAAACTATACTTTGCATTTTAAGGCTAGACGAACCGCAGGAAATAAAGGGTTTATCTTCTATTTTGGTAAAGCGGATGATCAGAATCATTTGTACTGGGAGCTGGGTGGCTGGCAGAATCAGGATTCGATTGTGGCCTCAATTATCAACGGAAGAAATTCTGTTCTGACGCATGCTATGTTTACGGTTGAAACAGATGTAGAATACGATCTTAAGCTAGAAGTAGTGGGCAGACAGATCCGTACTTTTATTAACGGAGAACTGGTGAATGAGACAGAAGATAAACTTCCGGTCATCGAACCGCTGTATTACACGGCAAGTGTGGAAGATTTAACGGGGGATATTATCCTCAAGACTGTAAACGTACAAGAGAACAGCGTTTCTGCTGAGGTTGTACTGGAATCTTTGGCAAAAGAAGCACTGACCATCGAAGTCTATGAAATGTCGGGATACCCGCTTGAGGACGAAAATAACTTCGAGAATAAGCAGCAGGTCTCTCCGAAACAAACCAGCTTTAAGACAGAAGGAAGCAGCTTTAGTTATGAGTTTCCGAAGCAATCCGTGACAATTTTCAGAATAAAATAACGAAGACGCCCCCATGAATCGATGGCTTATTAAAGATTCATGGGGGCATTTCTATGACTATTACAAGTTAGCTTAGCCGTTCACCCGCAGACGAATCACATTCCAGGAAGCTTTTGCGAGAAGGGCTTTTACATGTCCACTCTCAACAACGGCTTTGCCTTGGCTAGGCATCACGTTATGAGGATTGGATTTGGTATTTACAGCTTTTATATCTTCATGTTCCAGTACAATATGTTCAATAATGTTTACGGAACTGAAGCTGCGCAGATCCACGTCGAGCTCTAGTCCTTCGGATAAATGGCGGTTTACAGCGAAGACGGTTACTTCATTCAGCTCTTCGTTGTATACACTAATGGCTTCCAAGTAAGGCACATCAGTGAAATCTTTGGAATCGTATTTAGGGCTGGAAATCAGCGGGTGAAGTACGGTTCCACGACCATAAAGGGAAGCATGCAGGTACGGATAATAAGTAGTCTGCAGCCAAAGCGGTCCGCCATTTTCAGTCATAATTGGGGCGATTACATTGATCAGCTGCGCTAAGCAGGCCATTTTCACACGATCAGCATGCTTCAACAATGAAATAAGACAGCAGCCCACAACAAGTGCATCTTCAAGAGTGTACACATCTTCGAATTCTGGCGGTGCGATCTGCCAATGTTGTTCGGCACGGCTGCTGCCTTGTGATTTCCATACATTCCATTCATCGAGCGACAGATTAATTTTCTTTTTGCTCTTTTTCTTCGCTTGAACATAATCACAGGTGGCAGCCACACTGCTGATGAAATGATCCAAATCCATAGAGCGGGCTAGGAAGTTAGGCGTGTCGTCATTGTTGTTATTGTAGTACGTATGCAGTGATAAATAGTCCACATTATCATAAGAAAGATCAAGCACGGTAGCTTCCCACTCGGCAAAAGTGTCCATGCCGCTGCCGGAGCTGCCACAAGCCACAAGCTCAAGCGTTGGATCGACCCAGCGCATAGCTTTTGCAGTTTCGTTCGCTAACCGTCCATATTCGACCGCGGTTTTAGCTCCAATCTGCCACGGACCATCCATTTCATTTCCGAGGCACCAGGTCTTAAAAGCGTGAGGCTCTTTATACCCATGAGAGATCCGCAGGTCACTGTAGTAGGAGCCGGAAGGATGATTGCAGTACTCTACTAGATTTCTAGCTGCATCGATGCCGCGTGTTCCAAGGTTAACTGCCATCATGACTTCGCTGCCTACGAGCTTAGCCCAATCTGCAAATTCGTTGGTACCCACTTGATTGGTTTCCGTGGTCCACCAAGCTAATTCAAGAGATTGCTTGCGTTCGTGCTTGGGTCCAACCCCATCTTCCCAATTGTAACCGGATACAAAGTTGCCTCCAGGATAACGGATGATAGGAACGTTTAAGGCACGAATAGCTTCGATGGCATCGTTCCGAAAACCATTCTGATCCGCAGTAGGGTGACCCGGGTCATAAATGCCACCGTAAACTGCTCTTCCTAAATGTTCGATAAATGAGCCGTAAATCCGCGGGTCTACTTCAGCTAGTCTGAAATCTTTGTCAATAATCATTGTCGATTTAATCGGCATGAGTGTACAGCTCCCTCTAGTTGAATTAATGATTTCACTAATTAAGTAATTGTTTTATGATTACATGATACTGATTTTAGCTTATAATAAGCAATGAATTAATTTAGGATTCGTTAAAATACTAATTCAATAAGCATTGGAGACGTTGAAATGTACTTAACCACAGATTCTGAATCCTTGCAGGTGTATGAAGCGCTGGCAAGTGAAGTTAGGCTGCGAATTATTGAACTTCTGGACCGCAGAGAGATGCACATCAAAGAGCTGGCAGCGGAGCTCTACCTTAGTAGTGCAATTGTCAGTACTCATGTAGCAAAGCTGCAAAAAGCAGGCCTGATCAGTTCTAAAATGAGACGAGTAAATGGAGGGACCTATAAATATTGTTCTTTGTCTGCGAATTACCTGCAGATTAAATTATCGGGCTCCCGTGGAGTTGCCAGAAAGGTGGTTGAGGTGTCTATCCCTGTAGGGCAATATACCGATATTCAGGCTTTACCTACCTGCGGGATTGCTACTACTGAGAAGCTGATCGGCTATTATGATGATCCACGTTATTTTCTGGACCCGGAACGGGTGAATGCCGGCATTGTATGGTTTGCGAAAGGTTCTATCGAGTACAAGATTCCAAATTATCTATTTCAAGATCAAGTGGTGCAGGAAATTGAGATTTCGCTAGAAATAGGTTCCGAAGCTCCACATGTAAATGAGAAGTGGCCGTCGGATATTGGCTTTATGATGAATGGTCAGGATTTAGGAAAATGGACCAGTCCGGGCGACTTTGGCCTCACTAGAGGACGATTAAATCCCATTTGGTGGCGTTCGGATGTTAACCAATATGGTTTGCTGAAGGTTCTGCGGATTAATACAGGTGGAACCTTTGTAGATGGCCAGCAAATCTCAGATATTACCTTGGAGGATGTACGAGTAGAGCAGGATCAGTGGACCTTTCGTTTAACGGCAGAGAATAGCGGACGGAGAAGAGGGGGACTAACCATATATGGCCGTGGGTTTGGGAATTACGAGCAAGACATTATGTTTAGAGTGTATTATGAATGATTTCGAGTTTGCAGAAGAGGTGTTTTATAAGATTCTGTAGAAAATTTAAGCTTGTGTACCAATTATTACCTCTGATAAAATAAAAATAAAAAATATATTGTAATGAAAACGTTTTTATGTTAATTTAAATCTATAAAAACGTTTTTATTCGTAAAGGAAGATTGAATCATTATGGAAAAGGTAACGATCAAAGATGTTGCCAGAGAGGCTGGAGTCTCCATTTCTACGGTTTCCAACGCGCTAAATGACGTAGATGTATTGAACCCGGAGACGAAATCACATGTTCTTAAGGTTGCGAAGCGATTAAATTATGTTCCTAACCTGAACGGTAAGCTCCTTAGGAATGGGAAAACCAAAATGCTGGGTTTTTTCACAACAAGTGTGTCGGGTCCATACTTCTATAAGCTGGTTGAGTCCATGTCGCGTGAATGTGATCGGCTAGGTTACGGGCTGAATGTATTTGTTACCAAGGATAAACAAGTGATTATGAGCAATATTCTAGGCCGGCGAGTGGATGGTGTCATTATCTACGAAGAGCTGAGAATAGACGAAGAAGAAATTGCTGCAATGGTGAAAGACAAGATCAAGGCTGTATTTCTGGATCGGCCGCTTAAGAACGACACGATGGGAAGCGTGATATTTGATTCCTTTGAAGCGGGGTTTGAAGCGACCAAATATTTAATCAGTCTAGGGCATAAAAAGATTGCTTACATATCTGGTGTGGATGAGATGTACGACAGTGTTCAGCGGAGAGAAGGATACTTAGCTGCTTTGCGTCAGTATCAGCTACCCACGCATGAAGAGTATATTATACAAGGATATTTTGAAGAAGAAAGCACTTACAACGCTATAAAATCTTTTCTTCACTATAGTCCTGATAAAATACCTGATGCCTTCTTAGCAGGGAACGACTTGAGTGCAATTGGATGTATTCAAGCTTTGAAATCGCATGGATACGAAGTTCCGCTAGATGTTAGTGTTATGGGGTTTGATGATATTGATATTGCGCAATATTTCTCACCGCCTTTAACTACTGTAAGAAATCAAATTGCTAGACAAGGTATTTTGGCCATTAATCACCTCGTTCGTATGATTCAGAAGAAGGAACAGGGCGAGATGATGAAATTGGCGGGTGAATTAGTTGTAAGAGGTTCTAGTCAAGTAAAGATTGGTCGGTAAGAACACATATATGTAATGGGTTCAAGGTTTCACCCGATCATTTTTTAAAATTTTGTTGTTTTGGGAGGGTTTTTTTTTCGAAAAAATAAAAACGTTTTTATTGTTTGGGGATCATGATTCGGAGGGGAGAAGAAAAAGTGGATAAATTAGCCGTAGTGCCAACAAACGGAAAGAATCCAATGAGCGGGAAAAAGCCTATGGGGCAGAGGGTCAAAGAATTTGTAATTGATTATAAGAGACAATGGGAAATTCAATCCATGGTCATCCCGGGAATTATTTTTATGATTATCTTTTGTTTTATTCCGATTTACGGATTGACGATTGCTTTTAAAAGCTACACCGTAATTGATACGCTCGATTCTGCACCTTGGGTAGGGCTCGATAATTTCAGAATTATTTTATCTGATAAATATTTTTGGGACGCTGTAGTCAATACATTAGGGATCAGCTTTCTGAAATTAGCCATAGGGTTTGTTATTCCTATTATTTTATCCGTTATGATTTACGAATTAAGTGGTGGACGTTTTAAAAAGATAGTGCAAACCATCTCTTATTTACCACACTTTTTGTCCTGGATCGTTCTCGGCGGGATGCTGATTGCCTGGTTTTCCTCATCCGGTATGTTTAATGAGATTATGCTCAGTTTGGGACTGATTTCGAAACCGGTAAATATTTTGCTTGATGCGAATAAATACTGGTGGATTGCAACGTTATCCGATATTTGGAAAGAGGCTGGTTGGGGAACGATTCTCTACTTAGCCATTATGTCGAAAATTGATCCTACTTATTATGAGGCTGCCAAAATAGATGGCGCAAGCCGTATGAGACAAATTTGGAATATCACGCTTCCTAACATGAAACCGATTATCAGTTTAAATCTGATTCTCACTGTAAGCGGTTTATTAGGATCAAATCTGGACCAAACCCTGGTATTGATGAATTCTCAGAACCGCGTTAAGGCGGAGGTCATTAATTCTTATGTGTATCGTATGGGTATGACGCAAGGTGACTTCTCTTATGCTACTGCTGTTGGTTTAGGTGTCTCCATCGTTTCAGTCATCCTACTGATTAGCGCCAACAAAGTATCCAGTAAATTAAATGATAATCAATCAGTTCTGTAGAAGGAGGCATTTCTGTGAATCGTACGGTGGCTAAAGAAGATCTCGATAGTCGAATCTTTAATACCTTAAATATTATCCTGCTCTGTATTTGTACAATCATTATTGTCGTTCCTTTATGGAATGTAGTCATATCCTCTTTAAGTTCGGGCAAGGCGCTTGCGGAAGGCGGATTCATATTTTGGTCTCCAGAGTTCTCTTTGGAAAATTATCGTGCTGTATTTCAAGATGAGACCATTGGTTTAGCATTCGTAGTATCGCTTGCCAAAACATTCATTGGTGTCATTACCCACGTATTCTTTTGTGCCATGATCGGTTATGGCTTGAGTAAGAAATACATACGTGGACGTAAGCTGTATGTTGCCATGGGTGTAATCACTATGTTTTTCTCTGGTGGAATGATCCCTACGTATTTATTGATTAAATCATTAGGCCTCTTAAACAGCTTCTGGGTTTATATTATCCCGGCCTTGTTCAGTTATTATGATGTAGTTATTCTAATGAACTTCTTCAGAAATGTACCGGATTCACTTGAAGAGTCAGCCAAAATTGATGGTGCAGGTGACTGGCGCATTTTCCTAAAAATCTTTATCCCTCTTTCCATGCCGGCTATGGCCACCATTGCGTTATTTAACGGGGTTGGGCAGTGGAACGACTTTATGACTACCAAGTTATATATTACCGATCAATCGCTCTACCCGCTGCAGATGAAGCTCTATGAAATCATTGTTCAGTCGCAAACACAATCCATGCAAAATGTTGGTGGATCTGCGATTATCGAAACTACGACTAAAGGGGTTCAACTAGCAACAATTGTCATTACAACTTTGCCGATTGTTGTGATGTATCCAATATTACAGAGGTACTTTATCTCAGGCATGATGATGGGGGCGGTGAAGGAATAGTAAGTAAATCTCCAAGTAGTGAATGCTTACAAAACATTTTAGGGGGAAATAAAAGATGAACAAAGCATTTGGGAAAAAAGGACTCAAACTTTGTACGGCACTTATGGCTGTTGTATTAGTATTTACAGGTTGTGGATCGAAAGGTAATTCTGACAGCTCCAGTAAAGAGTTAAGCTCCATTGAAGGCCGTTATACTATAGATCCGGAAACACCGGCATGGAAGCTGGATACAAAAAAAGAGACAACAGATCTGACTTGGTACGTGAATGCAGACTGGTGGAATACTGATTTCGGAAAAGACCTTGTCACCAAGAAAATTAAAGAGGATTTAAACATCAACATTAAATTCATTACAGGCGATGACACTAAGCTGAATACGATTTTTGCCGGCGGTGAAATGCCAGATCTGTTGACTATTTTTGATTCCAACTCTCCAGTCGTACAAAAAGCTGCTACATGGGCATTGCCTTTAAATGATCTGGCAGATAAATATGATCCGTATTTCAATAAAGTTGCAGAAAAAGATACGATAAACTGGTTCCAGTTAGCAGATGGCAAGACCTATGGATACCCTAACTATTCCAATACGCAAAACGATTATGATAGCGGTAACATCCCTGCTAAAACAGCCTTTGTCATCCGCAAGGATGTTTACGAAGCCATTGGAAAACCAAGCTTTGGAACTCCTGAGGAATTCAAGAGCGTTATGCAACAAATCAAAAAACAATTCCCGGACATGATTCCTTTTGGTTTTAACTCCATTGGTTCAGGCACTGGTTCTTTGGGAGATGTATTGGAGGACTTCATCGGAGTGCCGATGGAAACTGAAAATGGCGAATTCTACAACCGTAACCTGGATGAGGATTACTTGACTTGGTTGAAAACGTTAAATGAAGTCTACAGAAATGGTGATATCAGTGATGACAGTTTTGCTGATGACGGTACTGCCTTTGAAGAAAAAGTGAAATCTGGTAAATATGCAACAATACTTTTGGATGGAACCCCTCAACAAAGTGGTAACCTGCAAATCTTCATGACAGAAAATCCAGGCAAGGAATATATCGCTATTGATGGCCCACAAAGTACTGTTGGACATGAACCAACGTTGAATCAATCCGGAATTACAGGTTGGATGATTAGCTATGTTACTAAAAAGGCTAAGGATCCTGCAAAAGCGATTCAAATTTACACTTATTTGCTCAGCGACGAAGGACAAAAGCTCATGAACTACGGTATTGAAGGAGAGACCTATAAAGTTAATGACAGCGGTAAAATTGAATTCTTGCCTGAAATCAAAGACCTGCAATTAAATAATGCCGATAAATTCAAAAAAGATTACCGGATGGGCGAATTTATGTTCTTTGGACATGACCGTGATAAAGCGCTGAGTAATGACGCATTCGCAGATTCCATTAAACAAATGCAAGAGTGGGGCAAAGGAAAGCTAAAACCACACTTTATTCTTGAAAATATTAACCCGGCTCAAGGAACGCCTGAAGCTCGCAGTCTTACTGCAATTGATACTACTTGGAACACTACGCTTGTAAGTATGATCCGCGCTAAAGACGATGCTACATTCGACAGCACCTTGGCTGCTTACAAAACATTTTTGAATGATAACAACTGGGATAAGATTGTAGAAGTTCGTTCTGAAAAAATGAAAAACAACAAAGAAAAATTAGGCCTTAAATAAGTTAGATAATAGAATGTGGCCCCTTCACTGGGGCCTCTTCATAGAAAGATGGAGGGAAACAACATGCCAGAGCTTAAAATTTATCAATCCACCGGGGAGAATACATTGTTTGTAGAGCAAAGTCTGCAACAATTAACTCCAATTGCTGACGCAGAGGCGACCACTACTGTAACTATTGACGAGAATCAAACCTTTCAGGAAATGGATGGCTTTGGAGCATCCTTTACGGATTCATCCGCTTATTTGATTAATCAAGTCCTGGACAACGAACAGAAAAAGGAAGTCATGAGCAAGCTTTTTGACGCACAAGATGGAATTGGTTTGTCCGTATTAAGAAATCCAATGGGGGCATCGGATTATGCTAGAGATATTTATAGCTATGATGATAGACCTGCACAGGAAACGGATACGGAATTAACCCACTTCTCTATCGCACATGATGAAGCAGACATTATCCCTTTGTTGCAACAAGCTCTGGAAATTAACCCTGAGATCAAACTGATGGCTTCTCCATGGAGTGCACCAGGTTGGATGAAGACTAGCGGATCGATGATTGCTGGAGAACTTAAACAAGAATATTATCAGGCTTATGCCGATTATTTTGTTCGATATATTCAAGCTTTTGAAGGGCACGGATTGCCAACTTATGCTGTAACACCACAGAACGAGCCTTTATTTGAACCCAAACACTACCCTAGTATGTTAATGTTGCCTGAGGCGCAAAAAGATTTCATTAAAAACTACCTGAAGCCGAGCTTTGTTAAGCATAACATCGCTACAAAAATTCTCTGCTACGACCACAACTGGGATCGTCCAGATTATCCGTTAACCGTGCTCGATTATGCAAAAGATGAAGTGGATGGTGTAGCTTGGCACTGGTATGGTGGCAATGCGTCAGCGCAATCAGAGGTTCTGAAAGCTTTTGCTGATAAAGAAGTGCATTTTACAGAAGGTTCTGGTGGAGAATGGATTCCTCCGTTTGAACAAGCCTTCTCCAATGTAATGAGAACAGGGATTGATATTCTTAGAAATCATAGTAAATCCTTTGTGTTATGGAATATGGCCTTAGATGAAAAGAACGGCCCAACCGTACCGGGTTTTGGCAAAAGTACTTGTCGTGGTGTTGTGACAGTTAACCAAGAGACCAAGGAGCTTACGTATACGCTCGACTATTATGCGCTTGCCCATTTCAGTAAAATTATTCGTCCGAAGGCTGTGCGCATTGACGCTTCAACCGATCAAGAAGTGATTCGTTCCGTAGCTTTTAAGAATACAGATAACTCTATTGCAGTTGTTCTGTTTAACGATAGTGAAAAGGCTGAGAATGTGGCTTTGAACTTGCCGGGAGCGGATGAATTATCTTTCCGTTTGGCATCAAAAAGTGCTTTATCCATTCTGATAAAATAATTAGAGGACGTAGCTCAGAAGCACTCGAATCTTGATTCGGGTGCTTTTTTTATGAAAATAATCGTATAAAAAATCTATGTTCGGTAAGCTTAGTTTTGAATTTACGGATTTTCTATAATAGTAAATAAAAATGGCAGTCCAGAGCTGAAGTTCAGCGTCTGGACTGCCATTTATTTTTTGTGTAATTGGATTGCGAGTTCTAACGTTCTAAACGGTAACCACCGTGAAATACAGGACCCACATATTCATTAAACGCAAATCCATTACGAATGGCTGCGGAGACAAAATCTTTAGCTTTTGCAACAGCTTCATGAACCGTTAAGCCATTAGCTAGACCACCTGTAATTGCTGCGGCAAAAGTACATCCAGCTCCATGATTGTGAGCGGGTTCGATTTTGGCTGTTTGGAATACAGTGTACTCAGAACCGTCGAAGAAGATATCAATCGCTTGATCGCCGCCGAGGGCTTTGCCGCCTTTAACCACGACATTACGTGCACCGAGCTTATGAATCAGACGGGCAGCTTCTTTCATTTCCTCAAGGGTAGTAAGTTTGCCAAGACCTGAAAGAACACCTGCTTCAAACAAGTTTGGGGTGACCACAGTTGCTAGTGGTAGCAATAAGTCACGAATAGCCTCAGCGCTGTCAGGGTTCAAGACTTCATCTTCACCCTTGCACACCATAACTGGATCAATAACTACATTAGTCTGAAGATTTTCTTTGATCGCTTGCTCTGCAACGCGCACAATTTCAACACTTCCAAGCATACCTGTCTTCATGGCATTAACCGGGCCACCAGCGAAAATAGTTTTTAACTGCTCAGCAACAATGGAGGCATCAATTGGATAAACATTATGGTGCCAGCCGTTGTCCGGGTCCATAGTAACGATAGTGGTCAAGGCACTAAAGCCGTAGGTACCATACTCTTCAAATGTTTTTAGATCCGCTTGGATGCCTGCGCCACCACTGGAGTCGCTGCCTGCAATAGTTAGAGTTTTAATAATTTGAGTCATGGTTACGTCCCCTTTATATATGTCTGAATTCATAAACAACGCATTGCATTGATTATAACAAAAAATAGCACCTACGTCTTTCTAAAAGCAAGAGTAAGGTTGAAAATACCTTCCTCTAAAAATTCCCGCCCTTAGTCCAGCTTCTCTGCGTTTGGGTCAGCAATGAAGAGCGGTCCATGATTATCTGTAAAGAACTTCATGAGGGTCTCCACTACTTCCTGCTGTGGGGATGTTTGAGCTTGATGTATTCCGATACTGCGGAATAAATAACCCCATTCTCCCTTATCGTAATAGGCAGCACCCTCATCCTGATAGCCATTCGCGTCTGCTTGAAGCGTATATCTGACCGTTCTTGCTTCAGCTCCGGCAGTACCTAAAATATGCTGCTCGCTAAACTTAAGCGGATTATTAATGGTAAATCCCAGCGCGTCAGCCCATTCGGCTTTTTCCGGGAAATAGGCTCCGATTGCAGTGATGGCACAGCCTATACAAGTCCAAGCCGTATCTGAATAGTGCATGTTTTGTTCCGGATGGTTCGGATCCTGAAAGGTAACTCCATAAGAACCGTTAGCGCCGACAACCGCGGTAGCCTGCCATCCGGCAGGAGCGAGTAGAAGATAACCTCCACCGATATCAGGGCGGTAGACCAGCGTTGCTTCTACTTGGTTTTTCATGTCTTGAGATAAAGCAAAGGTCATTTCAGGTATGGGGGGGATTTCTGTATTTACATATTCGCTGCCACTATCAATATTTAGCTGCGCGAGCGTAGTGTGCAGTGGAATGATGACCTGCCCATTATCGGGATCACTGCTAGGAAATTCGATCATTTCTTGAGTGGAGCTGGGTTTGTTATCTGCTTCATTATTAGTTTGTGCGTTGGTGGATGTAGGTGGTGTGGTAGGTGTACCCCAGTCGAGCCCTTTATATCCAACCAGCAGCACTAGTACAATTACGACGCATAATATTGAAGTTAAGATCCAGCCGTTTCTAACACCTCTTCGTTTGGATTTCATATATGTTGTACCTCCTTTGATCTTACTTATATAGACCTAAGAATGGAGTGGAAAGTTTCTTACATAACCTTTATATTTCTGAAGTTCTTCATGATCGGGCGGGATAGAGAGGGAGTCCGTTTCTTAAACCCTGCATATCAATATAGAAAGAATTTCAAACAAAGCGTGTAGGAGGGCGAGTATGGTTACGATTAGTTTATGTATGATAGTGCGAAATGAAGAAAAAAGCTTGCACCGATGTTTGTCTACCATTGCAAGTCTCGTAGATGAAATTGTTATCGTGGATACAGGCTCGACGGATAAAACAAAAGAGATTGCGTTGTCCTTCGGAGCTGTAATTTATGATTTTGAATGGATTGATAATTTTAGTGCCGCACGTAATTTTGCCTTTAGCAAAGCTACTCAGGAGTACATTTTGTGGCTTGATGCGGATGATTATATAAAGGAAGAGGATCAGATTCTTTTTAAAAAACTAAAAGAAATCCTGCCCGGACATATTCACAGTGTGAACATGCAATATAATCTGGCTTTTGACGAAGCGGGAAATGTCACAGCTAGTTTACGCCGCAACAGGCTGGTTCGGCGCAGCTGCAACTTTCAATGGATTGGGCCTGTTCATGAGTATTTAGAGGTAAGTGGTCCTTCTTTTAGTAGTGATGTCTGCATCACACATGAGAAAGATAAGGAATACACAGATCGTAATTTGCGGATTTATCAAAAACGAGTTGCACAGGGTGAAGTGTTTTCGCCGAGAGACCAGTATTATTATGCGAATGAATTAAGGGATCATGCTATAAATGAAGAGGCTTGCAAATACTATGAGATTTTCTTAGCGGGTGGGCAGGGCTGGATTGAAGATAATTTCCAGGCTTGCCTAAAGCTTGCCGAATGCCGGGAACGGTTGGGGGATAAAGACGGTGCATTTGAAGCGTTATGTAAAACCTTGCAGTATGATAAACCACGGTCAGAGTTCTGTTGCCGACTGGGGGCACTTCTGCTGGAAAAAGGCCAGTTGCATCCAGCCGCATACTGGTATGAGCTAGCGATTCAGCTACCGCGGGATAACGATTCGATGGGGATGAAGAATGGGATCTTTTATACCTGGCTGCCGCATCTTCAATTGGCACTTTGTTATGATCGTCTCGGCCAACACGAGAAGGCGAATCATCACAATGAAACGGCGTTGAGTTTTTATCCATCCCATCCTAGTATGTTATACAATCGCACCTATTTTAAAAATCTGCTTGGCGATAAATATGTAGCGCTTCAGGCTTAATTTAGTAAAAGAGATGCCCCAGCCGTTCTGATTATAACTGCTGGGGCATTAATGCGTTTTTTGGAGCTTGCAAGATTACTGGCAGTGGGGAACCTTCCCGTGATCCCCGGCAAGCTTCGCTAATTAGCTCCAGATTTCCGCGTAGGAAGTAGCTATCGGACCCAGCTGACCTTAAACGTTGCTTTATGGCACATTTGGAATTCTAACGGACCGCATAGTCGCTATTGACCTGAAACACACTCGATTTGGAGCAATATCTCAGGAATAGCTGCACTGGAGTCCGAAACTGTGCTCAAAAGGCGATAAATGGGCAAATAGCGTCATCTGGGTCCGGAAGCACCTGAGGCGAGAGTGGGCCGGGTGGTTACTGGTTGTAAGAGTAAGCTCGGCGTAAATGACTCCGGTAGTGTAGGAGAAAAGGCGTGGCGGATGATTACCGGGTGTAAGAGTAAGGTAAGAGGTGTAAGATTCCCGGTAGTGTAGGAGAAAAGGCGTGGCGGATGATTACTGTGTGTAAGAGTGAAGCGCATAGTTACTGGCGATGTTGAGCTGTTCCCTTGATCCCCGTCAAGCTTCGCTGATTGGCTCCAAATTTCCGCGTACGAAGTAGCTATCGGACCCAGCTGACCTTAAACGCTGCTATATGGCACATTTGGAATTCTAACGGACCGCATAGTCGCTATCGACCTGAAACACACTCGATTTGGAGCAATATCTCAGGAATAGTTGCACTGGAGTCCGAAACTGTGCTCAAAAGGCGATAAATGAGCAAATAGCGTCATCTGGGTCCGGAAGCATCAGAGGGGAGAGGGTGGGGCGGGGGTTACTGGATGTAAGAGTAATGTTCGGCGTAAATGATTCCCGGCAGCGTAGGAGTAAAGGTAGACAGTAATTAATATTCAGAAGATATCCCAAAGAGGGTAACCAAGCATCCATGAACTAGATGCTTGGTTACCCTCTTTTAGTAAGCTGGATTGTATTGTTGTTCCTTTTTATAATCGTTTGGAGGGAGACCTACCTCTTGTTTGAAAAGCTTGGAGAAATAGGAGTAGTTGCTATAGCCGACTTTGTTCGCGACGGTATATACAGACATATTTGTGGTTTCTAATAGATGTTTCGCAGCAGCGATTCGGACGTGGATGACGTAGCTTCCTAATGAAACCCCAGTTTCTCGTTTGAATATCCTCGCCAGGTAATCAGGATTGAGATAAACAATTTCAGCCAAATCATTTCGGGTCAGATCATCGCCGTAATGTGAATGAATGTATTGTTTGATTTCTTCTGCGACGGACTTAGGCTGGGCAGCAAAGTCACGATATTTCATGGCTGTAGTGACAAGGTATTTAAGATATTCTTCCATATCCTCGATTGAATCCAAAGAGTGCATAGATAATTTATCATTAGTTTTGCCAGAGTATAATTTGTGCGATCGTATCCCTTTCAGATTGAGAAATGAATAGACTAGCTGAACTACATCTAAACGGAACAAGCTAAGGACAGAGGTCTCAAGTGTTCTATTGTTAAGCATGACCTTTAAATATTGTGTAACTTCTTCAAGAAAAGCAGTGAATTTATTCTGGTTCAGCAGCTCTTCCAAATAGGCAAGATCCGGTGGTGTATAGCCCGGTTTATTTTGCTGCAGATAAGCCTCCACCAAAAAGGTCTGATTTCTGCATCTCGTAATTTCTTCATCCATAGTCAGGGATTGTTTTAGAACATTCCCTACATTACTCAGTTTATCGTATAAGCCAATATTGCAGCAGACATCACATTTTAAATAAGGATTCGCCTTTTGAATAAAAGAAGAACATAATGCTTCAAGCCGTTGCGTGTCTGGTGCCTGGTTCCATTTTAAAATGGCGATCCAGTTATAATCTCTATATTCCAGAATGCTTTCGATGGTAAAACAAGGGTGCTGAAACAATTCGTACAATACATTTAGCAGGGCAAAATCAAACAGATCCTTTTCTTCTTTTCCCATGCTGCCATTGTAAGGGAATAAGTTAAATATCAAAGGCTGTAGAGTATCGCTCATTTGATAGGAGAGGTTTTGTTCTTCAATGGCATGTGTGATGTCTGCCAACTTAATCGGAAATGATGTACTGCCACTGACTAGCTTCCGCCAAAAATGCTCAAGAATCTTCGCCTGATTTTTTTGCCAAAAGTAACCGCCCTGAATGGCTTTTTCGTTTTTTTGCTGCTCTTTTGCTTGGGTGACCGCCTTTTGGATGATCAACATCAGCTTGTCAAATTCAATGGGTTTGAGGAAATATTCAAAGCTCTGCAATTCGATTGCTTTCTGCGCATAGTTGAAATCTGCATAATTGGTAAGAAGAATAGTCTGAATACTATAATTTCCCTCGCGAATCCATGCCAGTAATTCCAGTCCGCTGCCCTGCGGCATTTCAATATCTGAAATCAGAATTTGAACAGAATGCTTTTCTATTATTTCACGTGCTTGAGCGACATTATTAGCCGTATAAACAGTATCAATGTGGAGTGATTCCCAATCTATTTTCTTTTGCAATGCGGCAATAACATAAAAGTCATCATCAACAAGCAGTACATTCATAGTTTGCTCTCCATTCATTTAGATTTATTAGGAAGCTTCGGAAGATATAAGATTACACTAGCGCCGCCGCCCTCCAAATTGGAGAAGGTGACGGTTGCTCTTTTTAAATATAGGTACTCTAGTCTTTTAAGCGTATTCATAATGCCGATTTGCGTACCTTTACTTTGATCCAAGGGCTCTCCAAGATTAAGTTTCTCTAACACCTGAGGTGGAAAACCGGGACCGGTATCGGTGAGCTGGATAATGAGCATTTCTTCTTCCTGCTCCATCTGTAATCGTTGTACTGTAAGTCTGATCTCGGCTTCATGTTCGCGTGAAATCGCATATTTAATTGAATTTTCGATAAAGGTTTGCAGCACTAACGGTGGAATTTCCACACTGCCTGCCTGATCCTCTTGTTCGATGTAATAAATAAATGCGTCCTGATAACGTTGCTTTTGAATCTCCAAGTAGGTTCGGACATGCTCGATTTCATCCTCCAACCGGACAAAATTCTCGCCATTCTGAAAAATGTAACGGAAATACTTAGAGGTAGACAACGTCATATTTTCAATTTCTTTATACATATGAATTTGCGCCATGCTATAGATGCTAGTCAGACAGTTTAAGAAAAAGTGTGGTTTAATCTGTAGCTTCATATAGTCCAGCTGTATTCTTTGTTTCTCCAGTTCCTGCTCGTACATAGCGATTTTAAAGGTTTTGATTTGTTCAACCAAGCCTTTAAACTGAGTGTTTGCCTGTTCCAGCTCTATAATCTCACTGCTTTTGAAATCTGCGGGTTGCCCAGACTCATTAATGAAGGCAAGGTTATCGGAGAAGCTTTGAATCGGACCTAACACTCTTTTTTTGAAAAAGAGCAGAACAATGCATAACGTGGAGGTCACAATGAAGAACAATAACATAATAAGCAGCTGGGCAATCATGATTTTTTCGAATATGCCATATTTAATGACCATTTTGGTGCTGAAGGTGGTGTCTGAGAATGCGCTGTTGATGGTTGTACGCGATTGCAAAAGATTAGCGAATCCCCCATTTTCCGTTATTAACGTTCCGCTATTGGAGATCGGACTGGTTAAAGGCTGTTCATTCTCATCTACTAGAGAAACATAACCATTGGCGCCAAGATTAATTTGGCGTAGCGGCCGGATCAGATTATCTGCGGAGATCAGTCCAATTAAATAGCGATTGTAATAGGGCACGATATTAATTACATAATAATGGTTGTTCACAAGAATAGGCGTCCATTTGGAATAAAACTTCTCATACATCTCCTTATCATCAATATAAGAAATAATCTTCTTTTTCAGCTCCCTGTAATCCGTATAGCTTACGCTGATCGGTGCACAATTCAAAAAATAGGTCTCATTTTTCAAATAGTAGAAGAAGTTATACTCATGCCCGTAGTTTTTTTGCAGCTCGGTAAAGCGTTTGAACAGATTATCATTTGCTTTTAAGAACTCGATACTGTTGACCCCGTAAGTATTCATCGTTAGTAAGCTCTCATCGTTCCCAAGCGTCCAGCCCATATAGTGATTAATGTAGGCAAAATCATGATTAATACGATTGATGTAAAGCGCCGCAGTATCCTGCAAATTTCGAGTGGACTGCTGCTTAACGATGGAAATGGAAGCGATGCTGATTCCTAAATCCAGAATAAGGACTGTGAATGAAACCAACATCATGACTTTTATATAATGGCGAATGGGGTAGGTTTTGTGTTTCACTGTTTTTTTGATCATAAAGTCATTATAAAACCTCTGCGTGAAAAAAACATAAGAACTCGCTATCGATTCCCCTCAAAGTCCGGATAGCACATACAGAAGTCGGGATACTGTTATTAAATCTCCCCAAGTAGAGCATTTAGCTTTTGTATTTTTTGTAAGCGAATTCAAAGGTCTGGATAACCGTCTTAATGTGTCCGGAATACGAAAAAATAAGAAGTTATTATAAAGCTATTCAGATGCATTTTGATAAATTGAAATGGGGGATTAAGAGATGAGTCAACACAGTAAGAAAAAAACTGCAAAGAAATGGACTGTGGGTCTGCTGGCGGCTGCGATGGTATTTGGAATTGCTGGCTGCGGCGGTAACAAAGGGAATAATGCAGCGACAAATGAAACGAGCAGCTATAACAAAGAAGGCTTGCCGATTGTGAATGAGCCTGTGACACTTAAAGTGCTGACTGTCCGTTGGGGGAGTATGGGGGACACCTTTACGCAAAACCAATGGCTGAAGGATCTGGAGAAAAATACGAATGTCAAAATCGATTGGCAAGTAATGTCCTCCAATGACTGGGGTGAGCAGAAGTCCATTATGCTGGCAAGTGGCACGCTTCCGGATATCGTTTTGGGAGATCAAACCTTTGGGGATGCCGATATCGTAAATAATCTGAGCTTTTTCCGGCCGCTTGATGATTATATTGAGCAAAATATGCCTAATCTCAAAGCAGCTATGGAAGAAACCCCAGAAATGAAAAAAATCAGCACATTTCCTGACGGAAAAATCTACTCCCTGCCAACAAGACTTCCTGCACGTCCAAAAAGCTCACGTCAGCCTGTGATTAACAAGACCTGGCTGGACAAATTGGGCTTGAAGGTGCCTGAAACGATTGATGAGCTTTATAACGTGCTCAAAGCTTTTAAAGAACAAGATCCGAATGGGAATGGAAAACAAGATGAGATTCCTTTTATTGAAATTGGTAATGACTTGATTAGTCCTTTCGGAATTGCCGATTTAAATAACAATAATATGATCATCAAGGACGGAAAAGCGATATATTTCCCTATTTCGGAGGAGTTCAAAGAAGGTCTCAAATGGGAAAATAAATTGTATGCGGAAGGCTTGCTAGATAAAGAGGTATTCACTCAGGACGATACAATGAGATCGGCTAAGTTCCAGAATCCGGATGCTCCAATCGTAGGCTTTACGTACCAATGGACTCCAGACGCCGTGTTTGGGAAATGGAGCGATCAATATGTGACGATTCCACCGATTGCCGGACCAGATGGTAAACGTTATACGATCGGGAATCCGATTGGGATGAATCTTAACCGTAATGAGCTGCTGATCACCACGTCCTGCAAATATCCTGAGGTTGCCGCACGTTGGGCAGATCAGTTCTATACTGACGAAGCGAGCATTCAGAATTTCTGGGGTGCGATTGGAACGGTTATTAAGAAAAACGATGATAGCACTTATACATTGGTGGATCCACCAGCTGGAACCAGCGCAGATGCTTGGTATTGGGATCAATCGCTACGTGATTTTGGACCGAAATATGTGAGCCCATCCTTTGAATCGAAAATCGTCCTGAACCCTGAAAGTGGAGATGGACTGAAGCTGCAACTGGATAAGCTGGGCAGTGAATATGTAACCACACCTTTCCCTAACGTAATGTACACTTCTGAGGAGTTCGAGGAGCTGCCAACCTTGACTACGGATATCGACAGCTATGTGAATACTATGCGGGCGCAATTTATTAGCAAAGGCGGAATTGACGAGGGCTGGGATGATTATGTGAGCAAGCTTAATAAAATGGGACTTGAAAAGTTAGTTAAGATTCGCACGGATGCTTACAGCCGTTATATGAACGTGAAATAACCTATTCGTCTTTCGAAAAAGGTGCTGCCCTGCAGGATAGCTGTGGGGTAGCATTCTCTATTTTAAATAAGGAGGGGATGTCATGAAATCTAGTCCACTTCATTTCGGGCGGAAATTCGGACAAATCAAACAAAATTGGGGTCTCTATCTATTGCTTTTCCCTGCTGTAGTTCTGACGCTATTATTCGCGTACAAGCCAATGTACGGGGTGCTGATTGCTTTCAAGGATTATAGCCCGGCGTTGGGAATTGGAGGCAGCCCTTGGGCTGGATTCAAGTACTTCGAGAAATTTTTTCATTCCTATCAATTTTCATCAACGATTAAAAATACATTGATCATCAGTGTATACAGTCTGATTACCTTTCCGATTCCAATTATACTGGCGCTGATGGTTAACCAGATGAGACCAAACCGGTTCAGACGTTTTTTCCAGACGGTGTCCTATATGCCGCACTTTATCTCCACGGTAGTAATGGTGGGTTTAATGATGATTTTGTTCTCACCTAGCACCGGACTGCTGGGCAATATATATAGTCTTTTTGGAAAAGAGGCTCCTGATCTGATTGGCTCCGCTGGATTATTCAGCAGTGTGTATGTTTGGTCAGATGTGTGGCAGCATGTCGGCTGGGACAGCATTATCTTTATCGCTGCGCTCTCCGCAGTTGATCCTAGCTTGTACGAGGCGGCAACCGTAGACGGAGCAAGCCGGATGCATAAAATTCGTTATATCGATATTCCGATGCTGATGCCAACAGCGATAACCTTGCTTATTTTGCGGGTCGGTGGATTGCTTGGGGTTGGGTTTGAAAAAGTGTACTTAATGCAAAATGACTTGAACATCACTTCAAGCGAAATTCTTTCTACTTATGTCTACAAAATTGGCTTGCTCAGCAGTCAATACAGCTTTTCCTCGGCGATCAACCTGTTTAACACCGTTATTAATTTTATTTTATTGATCATGGTCAATCAGATTTCTAAAAAACTAAGCGAAAATAGCTTGTGGTAGAAGGGAGGAGCATTGAAATGGGAGGTTTAGAGACAGTTACTAAAGGGAATGTGGGGAAAATAAAGAAGAATCGTTCTTCGGATACTATAATGGAAATAGTGATGTATGTTATATCAGCAATTTTTCTAGTTATCTTAATCTATCCGCTATATTTTATCGTCATTGCTTCATTCAGTGATCCTTCTGCGGTGGCGGGGGGGCAGGTTTGGTTATTTCCTAAAGGGTTCACCTTCGATGGTTACAAAGAGCTGCTGCGTCATGAAAATATTTGGATCGGTTACTGGAATACCATCATGTATACGGTGGTAGGGACGGCAATCGGTTTAATTGTAAATATTTCTGCGGCCTATGCGTTGTCCAGAAAGGATCTTGTGGGACGAAAATATCTTTCCCTGTTTTTCATCTTTACGATGTTTTTTAATGGAGGGTTAATTCCGACTTTTCTAACGATCCGTGATTTCCATCTGTACGACACATTTCTGGTGATGGTACTGCCTTTCTCCGTTGGGGTGTTTAACATTATCGTTGCCCGCACCTTTTTTCAGTCGAGTATTCCGGGAGATTTATGGGAAGCTGCACAGATCGATGGTTGTGGAAATCTTCGATATTTTGTACAGATCGTTTTGCCACTATCGAAGGCGATTATTGCCGTGCTGGGTCTATGGATCGCCGTTGGTTACTGGAATTCATATTTTAATGCCTTGATCTATTTGAAAAATCCTAATATGTATCCTTTGCAGCTGATTCTGCGAAATATTCTGATCACCAATCAGATGCAATCGGGGATGGGAACCGGGGAAGCTGCGCAAATCGCATTACGACTCGCCAATATGATGCGGTATTCTGTTATTATCGTGGCAACGGTTCCGATCATGTGTGTGTACCCCTTTGTACAAAAATACTTTAACCAAGGGGTAATGATCGGCGCAGTGAAGGAATAGTACATTCGGCTATTCTACTAACATTCATTCGTAAGGAGCAAGAACGTTATGAAAAAGCAACAAAAAAACAGGATATATAGAACAATCACCGTCATTCTTTTAGTGACAACGTTGCTTGCTAGCCTTACTGCCTGTAAAGGGAGCAATGGGGTTAATTCTGTTGAACCTGAGCCGGGCGGATTTAACAAAGAAGGATTGCCGATAGTGGATAAGCCTGTGACGCTGAAAGTACTCACTGTCCGGTGGGTAAGCATGGGAGATTCTTTTACCGAGAATCAATGGCTCAAGGATTTGGAGAAGAACACGAATGTCAAAATCGAGTGGCAGGTGATGTCCTCCAATGATTGGAGTGAACGGAAGTCTATTATGCTGGCCAGCGGCACACTTCCAGATATCATTTTAGGGAGTCAGACCTTTGGAGATGCGGATATCGTCAATAATTTAAGCTTATTTCGGCCGCTAGATGATTATATTGAGCAAAACATGCCTAATCTCAAAGCAGCTATGGAAGAAACACCGGAAATGAAAAAAATCAGCACCTTTCCTGACGGGAAAATCTACTCGCTGCCTGCAAGATTACCCTCACGTCCTAAAAGCTCACGTCAGCCTGTGATTAATAAAACCTGGCTGGACAAATTGGGTTTGAAGGTACCGGATACGATAGACGATCTTTATAACGTGCTAAAAGCATTCAAAGAACAAGATCCGAATGGAAACGGAAAACAGGATGAGATTCCTTTTATCGAATTAAGTAATGATCTAATCAGTCCTTTCGGAATTGCAGATTTGAATAATAACTTCATGGTGGTCAAGGACGGAAATGCGGTTTATTACCCGATTTCAGAGGAATACAAAGAAGGGCTCAAATGGGAGAGCAAATTGTTTAAAGACGGATTACTTGATAAAGAAGTATTCACTCAAGACGAAACGATGAGATCGGCAAAGTTTCTAAATCCGGATGCCCCAATCGTAGGCTTCTCTTATCAGTGGACGCCAGACGCTATGTTTGGCAAATGGAGTGATCAATATGTGACCATTCCGCCAATTGCTGGACCAGACGGGAAGCGCTACACCGTTGGGAACCCGTATGGGATGAATCTGGAACGCAACGAGCTGTTGATCACCACATCCTGCAAGTATCCAGAAATTGCAGCACGCTGGGCGGATCAGTTCTATACCAATGAAGCCAGCATTCAGAATTTCTGGGGTGCCATTGGAACGGTGATTAAGAAAAATGACAACGGTACGTATACATTGATGGACCCTCCAACCGGCACCAGTGCGGATGCTTGGTATTGGGAACAGTCACTCCGGGATTTTGGGCCGAAATATGTAAGCCCAGCTTTTGAAAAGACCATCTTTCTAAATCCTAAAACCGGAGATGGACTGAAGCTACAACTCGATAAGCTGGGAAGTGACTACACAACACCACCTTTCCCCAACGTAATGTACACTGCAGAAGAGTTTCAGGAGCTGCCGACCTTGACCACCGATATTGATAGTTACGTCAATACAATGCGTGCTCAATTTATAATCTCAGGTGTTATTGACGAGCAGTGGGATGACTATGTGAAGCAGCTACGGGGGATGGGCCTCGAAAAGATGGTGAAAATTCGGACAGATGCTTTCAGCCGTTATATGGGCGTTGAATAACAAGAAATGAGGTTTTTACTTGATGGGAAATATAATGAAAGAGCCAACCCCTTTGGCGGCCCAATTAAAGCTGCATTCTGAACCAGGCAGTAATGCTGACGCGATTATTCAGGGGGAGTGCTATCGGTTCACTGTCTTAACTCCGGAGCTTATCCGGATGGAATATAGTGAGGAAGGTTTTTTCGAAGATCGGGCGTCGCAGACCGTTGTGAATCGCAATTTCCCGGTTCCAGAGTTCCGCGTAATGGATCTGGGGAATAAACTTGAGTTGATTACGGAGCGCCTGCATTTAACTTATGACAAGCAGCCTTTCTCCCGGCATGGTCTCAATGTTCGGGTGAGAAACGAAGCGGGTCACCTAATGAGTGTCTGGAATTATGGAGATACAGTCCAAGATTTGGGAGGGACTGCACGTACCCTGGATAATGCAGATGGTGCCATTTCGCTGGAGCACGGACTACTTTCACGTGCGGGGTATACGTTAATTGATGATAGCACCTCCCTAGTACTGGAAGAGGATGGACGGGTCGAGCTACGGGCGTTGGCTGGCCTCGATGTTTATTTTTTTGGATACGGTCATGATTATTTGCACTGCTTGAAGGATTTCTATCACCTTTGCGGTCGTACGCCCCTATTGCCACGTTATGCCCTTGGCAACTGGTGGAGCCGTTATTACCGATATTCAGAAGAAGAATACAAAGCGTTAATGGAGCGGTTTGAGCTCGAGCGAATTCCGTTCTCCGTCGCTGTTATAGATATGGATTGGCATCTCGTCGATATTGATCCGCAGTACGGCAGTGGCTGGACGGGTTATACCTGGAACCGGGAACTGTTTCCGGAGCCTCAAAGATTTTTGGCATGGCTGCATGAAAAAGGCCTTCGAGTAACGCTCAACGTACATCCAGCAGACGGTGTACGGGCGTTTGAAGATCCTTATCTGGCCATTGCTGCAGAGATGGGGATGGACCCGGAAAAAGGGGATGCTGTGGAATTTGATATCACGGATCCGAATTTTTTGCGGGCATACTTTAAGTTTCTGCATCATCCGCTAGAGGATGAAGGTGTGGACTTCTGGTGGATTGATTGGCAGCAGGGTGGAGTGACTAAAGTACCGGGACTAGATCCGCTTTGGATGCTGAACCATTATCACTATCTGGATAGCGGCCGGCGCGGCAACCGGCAGATTACTTTTTCCCGTTATGCAGGTCTTGGCAGCCATCGTTATCCTGTGGGCTTCTCTGGAGATACCATTGTCACTTGGGAGTCGCTGGATTTCCAGCCATACTTCACAGCCAACGCCGCCAACGTGGGATATGGTTGGTGGAGCCATGATATCGGGGGCCATATGAATGGTTATTTAGACGATGAGTTGGCAATGCGCTGGGTGCAATTCGGTGTGTTTTCACCTATTCTGCGGTTACATAGTTCTGCTAGTGCCTTTAACAGCAAGGAGCCATGGCGATTCAATAAGATTGCGGAAGATGTGATGAAGGATTGCCTGCGCTTGCGGCATAGTTTACTTCCCTATCTGTACACTATGAATCGCTACGCCAGCCGCGATAGTCTTCCGTTAATCCGACCGATGTATTATCATCATGCGTTGTCGAATGAAGCCTATGAAGTGCCCAATGAATATTATTTCGGAACGGAACTTATTGCCTGTCCGATTACACAGCCGGTCAACCCAAAGGTAGGCGTTGCCGAATTTAAGGCTTGGTTACCTGAAGGGATTTGGATAGATTTTTTTAACGGAAGAGTGTACGACGGTGGCAGAAAGCTTTCTCTTTATCGCAATCTTGAGAATATCCCTGTATTAGCTAAAGCGGGTGCTATTGTGCCCATGGCAGATCTGACGCAATTTACCTCTTCAGTGGATAATCCGAGGCATATGGAGGTCCGTGTATTTGCGGGAGGAAGGGGTCATTTTCATCTCTGGGAGGATGAGGGCGATACTGCGGAGGATCAGGACGATCAATGGTGTGATACAGAAATGATCCTGGAAATGGGGGATAGAGCGAGCTTCAAGATCCTCTCTGCTAAGGGAAATACAAAGGTTGTGCCTGAGCGGAGATCGTGGAAGCTGTCCTTTGTTGGTTTTGCTGATACGAAGGTACAGGTATTCGCTGGCGGCACAGAAATCGAAGCAAACATGGACTATGATGAGGCTACACATACGCTTACGATCATGATTTCGGATCAAGCGGTAGAGCATTCATTGGAGGTAACGTTCACAGATGCCCGGATTGCGGTGAATTCGGTAGATGATGAGGTGTTCAGCCTTCTGAACCGTGCGCAAATTCTTTTCCAATTGAAAGAACAAATTTACCATGTAGTCAAAGCAGCAGTAACGCCGATGGCAGCCCTGGCTTCTCTTGCCTCGTTGGATCTTGAACATACACTGTATGGAGCGTTATGCGAAATACTGTCGGCAAGACTTTAAGCACTATTTCATTGAATTTAATAAAAAAGGAGGTTCTCTCTGTGCGCTGGCATAAAGAGAACCTTTTTTTTATTAGGAATGAACCGCTGCTACTTAATTAGCAGGGTTTGAATGGCATGAGCCGGAATCATGTTCTCAGCCAGTTCGTCATGGAAGCGCAGGGTGAATGGAAGCTCTTGCTCTGTGCGATTCATAACGATAACAGCAATAGTGCCATCAGGGTTGCGGAAAGCTGTTGTTTCAAGCTTATCTGTATATTTGGAGAAACCAATGCGTTTAGCACCCGGACGAATATATTTACTGAAGTGCCCGATGTAATAGAAAGAGCTCTCAAAAGTAATTTCATCGTTTTTGGTATCTCCGATAATTGGAGCGTCACAGTAATTTCCTACATGATTAGGTCCACCTTGCTCATCCAAGACAATGTTCCAGTCTGTCCAGCTCGACATCCAGTTGTTCAGATTGCCAATGATATCATGTCCGTAACGTTCACCGGTGTTCCATGAGCCGAGATGAACGCCACCTTCTTGGCAGCCTTCGCTGAAGAACAGCTTTTTATCTGGGAAACGATCATGTACAGCAGAGAGGGCTTCGAAGTGATCACCGGAATACCAATGGAAGCAGATTCCCCATATGTATTTGGACGCTGCTTGATCTTCAAAAGCAACCTTAGCACGGTCATATACCCGTTCTTTGTTATGATCCCAGATCATAACTTTTACATGGCCCAAGCCCGCTTGTTCCAGAGCAGGTCCCAAGTAGTCACGCACAAAATCCTTTTCTTCTTCAGCGGTATACAGGCAGGAATCCCATCTTTGTACAGCTTTGGCTTCATTCTGAACACTGACAGCCCAGATATCAATCCCTTCTGCAGCGTACGCCTCAATATATTTAACGAACATGTTAGCCCAAGCCTCACGATATTCAGGCTTAAGAGCTCCGCCTCCGTTCATTTGCCCGTTTGTCTTCATGAACGCTGGAGGACTCCATGGGGAAGAGAACAGACGAAAATCTTCACCTACTGCTGCGGCAGCATTTTTTATGAGGGGGATAATTGATTCGTGATCTCTGGAAATATCGAATGAACGTAGCTCCGCATCGCCTTCCTCTACATAAGCATAGTTGCCCAGTGAGAAGTCGCAGCTTTGGATGTGTGAGCGGCAAAGGGTGTATCCGATGCCGTGCTCAGGATGAAAATAAGCGTCAATGATTTCTTTTTGTTTAGCTTCACTAAGTTTAGCGATAGTAACGGCAGAGGACTCCGTAAGGGCTCCACCAAAGCCTTCAATTTCTTGATACTCCAGATCATCATAGATATTGATTAGCTCTGATTCGACTCCTGACGTATCGGGAAGGAAAATCAGAGGGTCCTTTTCTGTTAAACGATCCGTGGTTTCTTTAGCGGTTTGAATGACGCGAATAGTTTTACTCATAATGGTTGATAACCTCCTACATATGAATTCTGTCTTTATTATAGAAGGAGATTCACTGCACTTTGAAGAAACTATATGGCTAAGAACCTCAACAATCTGGTCATTGATTACTATAGAAAGAGGAGCAAATGCGATGGAAACAAACAGCGTTCAAATTAGTTTGTGTGGATTTATCCGCCATACTCAGCCTTTTCGGCAACTATATCGCAGTGGGTTGGATACCTATATCATCAGGCTGCAAGCCGAAGGGGAATGTGAAGTCCTCATTGATGGAGAAATGACTACCGTAGTACCTGGGGATCTACTATTATTTAAGCCCTATGATATATATGATCTGAGAATCGGTGAAAAGAAAAGTCCTCTGGGACATAGTGTGGACTATTTTATAATGTGTACAGGGGAATGGGTGGACCACTGGTGGAACCTGCGTGAGCGACCCAAAAAGGTTAGAATTGCGGATGATGGTAAGCTGCAAAGTATATGGCAACAGCTTGATCTGGAGAATAGAAGACTAGACGGGGGTAGCCCTGAAATACTAGAAGCGCTATTTAAAGCTTTATGTTTGCTGTTAGATCGGGCTATGGAAGAGGCACCTGCATCATCTTCGGCTTCGCTTCTACACGGACTTAAGATGAAGAGTTATGTGGAGGAGCATGCTACTTCAGAGATCAGACTAAAGGACGTAGCCGCTCATGCTGGAATTAGTGTGACAAGGGCCGTGCATGTATTCAAAATCCAATTCGGTTATTCTATTATGCAATATGTGGGGCAAATCCGGCTTGCGATGGCACTGAGATTAATGGACAATACCAATTACACCTTAGAGCGTATAGCAGAGGAGACGGGGTTTGGAAGTTATACCTATTTTCACAGGGTGTTTCGGGAGCGTTATGGTGTCTCGCCAGGTATTTATCGAAAGAGAGAGTAGAAGGTTTAGCAGTAAAAAGAAGCTGCCCCATAAATCACAGAATAGGGCTTAGGGGCAACTCCTCGATTAGACGTTAATTATAATAAGGCCAGCCAGCTGAATCCCATTCGAGATCACTGATTAACAATTTGGGTGCACCATTCTCGGCGACACTGTAAGCATGGCGGACGATAACGTTGGTTCCATATATATCCTGTCCACCAGGACCCGCCCAAAAACTGTTGCCGCTATCGATGACCGTAGCCCCGCCATTTTTCATATCAGTACCGTCCTTTGCATAGAAAGGCCCCAGTACGCTGGTTGAGCGTCCCACTGCAATTTTATAGGTGCTGTTTACGCCTGAGCAGCATTGGCCAATGGATACGAATAGATAATAATATCCGGTATTTGGATTGTAAACCATGCTGGAGCCTTCAATCCCCCCGGATTTAGTGGCAATGCGATAGGAGTTGCCCGTTGGCTTCATGGTTGTTTTGTTGATGGAGGTAATGTAAATCCCGTTGCTCCAGGAACCGAAGGTCATCCATAGGTTTCCGTTAGCATCTGCCGTAATGTTAGGATCAATGGCGTTATAATTGGAGGCGTCATTTGACGAGATAACGACACCTTGGTCCGTCCATTTTCCCCCGGAGATCGATTTAGTAGTTACTAAACCAATAGCAGACACTCTTGAGCCGAATGTGGAGATAGAATAATAGAGGTAATAGGTACCGTTATAGTAGAAAATTTCTGGAGCCCATACATCTAGCCCTTCTTGATTGGGAACGTAAGAGCTCCACCAGGAGGGTTTCGAGTTATAAATCGGGAGGGAGCGAATATAGTTCGTTCCATCGTTTGAAAACATCACTTGGAGACCTGATCCCGTGCTGAATACCCAATGTGTGTTTCCCTCTTTGATATATGAAGGGTCGTGTACGTTGGTATCTCCAGTCAGATTCCAGGTTGCTGCATAAGCTTGCGATCCTGCTGAGAAAACAGTTGTAAAAAGCATTAAAAAAGACAACAATAACAACCGATAACCTTGCCTACCTTTTTTCGCCATATTCCTTCTCCTTTTAGTTTAGATTTACCTAAAGTGTTTCATTATTTTGCAATTGATAACGCTTACATAATATCTTGTATTATTTCTCTAGTCAATGATTCTTTTGGATCAATAAAAAAGCAAATCTCAGCCATCGGAGACTTGCTTTTTTATATTTTTATAATAAATCTGTGATCGCTTGTTCAAATAATCTGACACTATTTTCCCAAGTCCATTTGCGCGAATATCTTTCCCCCTGCTCCGCTAATTTAGTTCTTAAGTTGGGATCACGTATTAAGCGGATGACATCTTCACCGAGCCGGTTCTCATATCGATAAGAGAGCAAACAGTTTTTCTTGTGATGGGCGTATTCCATATTCCCACCTGAATATACACAGACTAACGCTGCTCCACAACGCATGGCCTCAAGTCCCGGTAAAGAGCCTGTATCAAAAATACTTGAGCTAACAAAAATATCCGCACCGTTATAGTGATAGCAGAGCTCCTCATCATTTGCTGGCGTAAAGAACCGATATTTGCCAGTAGCTTTCATTCTTTGGAGAATTTCTGAGGTGTTGAACTCGTCAGGCGGACTGATGAAGTTAATATTTACATCGGGATATTGGCTTTTTACGTAATCCAGCTGTTCTATAAGATAATCTTGCTCACGGTGCCAGGAGAAACCTCGTTCTGTTTTTCTTAATATAGCTGTTATGTTTAAAGGCTCTTGAAGACTGTGACGGATATTCATATTTTTAAAAGAGGAGCTAATGCCAATGGGCACGATACTGCCGGTGATGCCATGATTTAAACGGATCAGCTCCTGCTGCCAACGTGATAAAACGATTAGATGCTCAGTGATGTGATAGGAGGGGAAGGAGCGTCCGTTATCCGGTAAAAAAGGTGGCTCATAACATAAAGATAAACGTACATGAACCCCTTTTCCTAGTTGGCTTGCTGCTTGGGCGATGGGGACAGTTGTAAAATAATTAGAAACAATGACGTCTCCGGGAGGAAAGTCATGCTCGTGAATATTCATATGTGAGGAGCGGATTACGTTTGCGCGCACATCATAAGAAATAGCGCCATCCACAGGCAAAAGGAGATTGACCTGATGACCCAAGTCTGTCAGCCCATTGGTGAGCTCTACTAGCATACGTTGTGCTCCGCCATGAGATAAGGTCAGAATAGGGAATGTGAATCGCATTGATAATCCCGTCCCTTCCAAGTTAGAGCTATAATGGTGAAACAATATGATTCAATCGTTCCTTTTTTTATTTTATTCAGCTCCTATAGAAAAGTACCATTTATCAAGCTTATAAAGAAAAGTAGAAGGAAGAGGGGTTAGTATGAGTGAAATCATTATCGAATGTATGAGAAGGCTCGATCAATCCTTGGGGTATGTGGAGCAAGCTGTAAATAAGCTATCGACCGAAGAGATCTGGTTTCGTCCAAAGTCAAAAATGAATGCCATTGGTAACCTATGCCTGCATATTGCGGGCAGCGAATATCAGCATCTGGTCAGCGGAATCGGCAATAAGCCAATAGAAAGAGATAGACCTAATGAATTTTTGACCAGAGGCGGTTATTCATCACAGGAATTATTGCAGTATATGCTAAAGGTCAGGGAAGAAAGCCGTTCGGTGGTGGGCAATTTGACGAAGGCTGATCTAGAACGGGAGGTCACCATTAGTTTCCCTGAGGGGGCTGGAATGGAGAATTATACTTGGAGTATTCAAAAGATTATGATCGGAGCGGCAGAGCATTATTCCTATCATACAGGTCAAATCGTATATGCCTCTAAATTGCTGCAGAAAGAGGATGATCATCTGCTCAATAACTGGAAGCATTATTTTTGAGCATAGATAAAGCTGGGGATAGATGCGCAGCTGCTGCTAACACCTATCCTCAGAAATGGATTTTTATTGTGTTATAGGTGCAAGCTTCTTCAGTAAAGCAACGGTTTCATTAACCTCCAGATCCTTGATATCTTCTAATGACACATCGATCATTGGCTTATATACTTGGAGTTTGCGCAGGAAAGCCTCGGTATGGAATACTCCGCTGCCTGCTTTTCCGTGGTATGCTTTTTCACCATCTTGATAGATATCTTTTAAATGCGCCAGAATGATACGGTCGCCGAATAATCTGAAGGAATCATCGACAATTTGATCCTGCAAATGCGCAGCCGTGCCAATAAAATTACAAGGGTCCAATACAACACCTATACAGCTTGATGAGACTTCATCTAAGATGCGGCGCATCTTGTCTGGTGTAGAAAGTGTATGTGTGCAGACCCCTTCTAGTCCTAGAAAAACGCCCCATTTTTCAGCTTCCTCTGCAAGTTCTTCTACAGTTGCCCTTAACGTATCCCAGCCGATAGCTTCGTAATGGATCGGATCTTGTGCTTGAAAAGTAGTCAGCGCACCTGTTTCTGTTGCCACCATAGGTGCGCCGAATTGGCGGGCATAACGAAGATGCTCTTTAAAACGATTGATCTCAGCTCTCCGGATGACAGGATCCGGATGAACAGGGTTGATGTAACAGCCCAAAACACCGATACGTATTCCTGCTTTGTCAAATTGTTCGCCAATATAGCTGGCAAGACCTGGACTTAGTTTACCGGTAGAAGTGTCGATGTCCTGAATGGCTTTGGATAATGCAAGCTGAACAAAATCGATATCATAATTCTGAAGGGTTGCAGTTAACGACTTGAGCGGCAAGCAGCCAAATGTGTGGGCCAGAGTTCCGTATCTGATGAGTAACCTCTCCTTTAATAGAGTAAGTATGAGTAATAACCTTCATAATAGTAACGCTTTCATAAGGATGCAAGTGATTTATCATTATCGCGGGTCAGGAAATTGATGATTTCAGTGTTGACTCTATCCGGTTGCTCATGATTAATGCCGTGTCCCGCACGGGGGATCACTTGGTAATGAAACTTTCCATCCTCTAAAATATCTATGAAGTCCTTTGATTGTTTTAACGCGTGTTCTCCTACTAAAAAATAAAGCTTATCTCTGACGGCAACTGCGGCGTTTTTATCATATTTTTGAAGCTTATGAACAAACATAGCTTGCTGATTATGAGCTCGCATTAAAAGAATTAGATGAGCAGCTACTTCTGGGTGATTGTCAAATAAAGGGGAGTCAGGCGCACTTAACTTCTTCAGCACTTTCAGTAAATTGCGATCCGTGGGAATCAGAATCTCTGGGAACATCATCATTAGCGTTTGCAGCATGGCTTTGATGGGTGTGGTGACCATTCCGCCTTCCAAACAAATCACACGGTTCACTTTGTCCGGTTGCTTGGTTGCATAATTAAAAGCAATATAGGCTCCATTTGACACCCCTGCAATATTAAAGATGTCTATGCTCAGATGTTTGGCTATTTCATTAATCCATTCCACCTGCTCAAACTTTTGTTTATTAAAGTGCGCATTAGGAATACTTTTTCCGGGTCCGCCCAGAGTATCAATAGCAACGCAGTAAAAATGCCGCGATAATTCCTCGATGTTAAGGAGCCACATGACCGCCGAGTTGTCACCAACGCCATGAAACAGAAATAAAGGGGGATTACTCTTTTGCCCGGTAAGGATACAATGCGTCAGCCCATATGTGGTTGGGAGATCGAGCTCTTCAAGAGGAATAGGCCACTGATCAACTAGCTGTTGGTAGGATTGCCACACTCGTTCTTGCACCTTGGCATTTTTAAAGCTATTTACCATCACAAACCTCCTTAGTAAAAATACAACATCTGTATCTTATTCCAATAAGTATACTACGAGAGTGGGGAAGGAGGAGCGCGCAATAGGAACATTCCTGTGAAAAGAGGGGTGCAGACCAGATAAGTGTATTTCATACAACTAAATTGCTACTTTACTCTCACTACGGTGAAATAGATGTACTTCGTACAACTATTTCTCTCGTATTTAGCTGATTCAGCCAAATTGGGCGAATTTAATTGCACAAAGTACACTTAACACATTAGGCGTGAGCATTGAAGTTCATTTTAGTTGTAGAATGTGCAATTAAATAATGCATGCCGGTCTCTTTTGCGGTAAATTTTGATAGGGAATTTATTAATAACGTTCTAGGTGGGGATGATTATGCTCGTTGAGCTAAAGGAAGCTAGTGTTTCAGATGGACGCGATATTTTTGAGCTGATTGTGGAGATAGGTCCGGGGGAGAATGGATTCGTCAATAACGGATTTGATCTGGCTTACAGTCAATTTCCTGATTTCATCCGGGATCGGATAGCACTTTCACAAGGTGATAATCTTCCGCCACAGTATGTAGCACAAACCAACTACTGGCTACTGATTGACGCTTATCCTGTTGGTGTCGGAAAACTAAGACATTCCTTAAATGATCAATTGAGGAAGTCCGGTGGACACATCGGTTATAGTATCAGACCCAGTGAAAGAGGAAAGGGTTATGGCACGATTTTTTTGGCAGAGCTGTTAAAAAAAGCTGCGGACATGGGGATTGATAAGGTCATGCTGACTTGTGAGCCGGATAATATATCTTCGAGAAAGGTTATTGAAGCGAACAAAGGAATACTACATGGCATTGAGAATGAAAAATGTAACTACTGGATCACCCTTTAAGCTGGTGTGAAAAATAGGGGAGGAGTTGCCAAGAGGCAGCTCTTTTTTGTTATTCGCGATGTTATTGTAGTTCATCCAATGGAGATTCGTCTAAAATGTGAAAAAATTTAAAATTTTGTTGAAAGCGCTCTATTCAAACACAAACAAATAGTTTAAAATCAAAACAAACAAAAATAAACAAAAAAACAAATATTCAAAAACGGAGGTATTCACAAATGGTACAAAACTTATGGGATTCATCTCGGGAAACGAAATTAAACGGGGGATTGGATGCATTAGTGTTCCGCTCTAATCTGCTGGGCGAAGATCGCAGAGTCTGTAACTTTGGCGGAGGGAATACCTCCAGCAAAACGATAGAATTGGATTTTCGCGGGCGTGAGGTAGAAGTAATGTGGGTGAAGGGCAGCGGCTCTGACCTTGCTACGATGAAAGCAGGCAACTTTACCGGACTAAGGCTTCAGGATATTGCCCCGTTATTTGAACGTGATGAAATGCCAGATGAAGAGATGGTAGCTTATCTCGCAAATTGTATGATTGATCCTAAACATCCGCGTGCTTCTATCGAAACGTTGCTGCATGCATTTTTACCTTTCAAGCATGTGGATCATACGCATCCAGATGCCATTATCAGCTTATGCTGCGCTCATAACGGTAAGGAAATTGCCCGTGAGATTTATGGGGATCGTTTCGTATGGGTGCCATACATCCGTCCAGGCTTCACTTTATCCAAAATGATTGCCGAAGGTGTGCTCGCAAACCCTAAAGCTGAATTAGTGCTGATGGAGAAACACGGTCTCGTGACTTGGGGGGATACACCTGAATCTTGTTATGCCAAAACAATCTCCATAATTAACGAAGCGGAAAGTTATATTGAAGAAAGAATTGAAGATCAGAACCTATTTGGCGGCCGCAAATCGGAAGCACTTCCGGAAGCAGAGCGGCGGGCTGTAGCGGCGGCAGTGATGCCACTGATCAGAGGCGCGGTCAGCGATGAGCGTAAAATGATTTTGACCTTCGACGATGCGGAGGATGTGCTGCGTTTTGTAGGAGGGGCTGACTCGGAGAAGTTATCCGGTGTAGGCGCAGCTTGTCCAGATCATTTGGTACATACCAAAATGAAGCCGCTTTTTGTTGCGTGGGAGCCAAATACCAATGATATCGATGGCTTGAAGGCGAAGCTGAGCGAAGCGATTAGCGCTTATAAGGAGCAGTACAAAGCGTACTTCGACCGTAATAAACATGAAGGCGATGTAATGTTCGAGGCTGCGCCACGTGTGATCCTGATCCCTGGCGTGGGCATGATCAACACAGGTAAAAGCTGGAGCAATTCTAAGATCAGCGGAGCCTTGTATCACCGGGCGATTGCTGTTATGCGCGGAGCTACTGCGCTGGGAGATTTCGTCTCTCTTAGTGAGAATGAATCGTACAATGTGGAATATTGGCCCCTGGAATTATATAAATTATCCTTGGCTCCGGCAGAAGCGGAGTTCTCCCGTAAAGTTGCCTTTATTACAGGTGGTGCCGGGGGAATTGGGAGTGAGACGGCTCGTCGTTTAGTATCAGAAGGAGCGCATGTTGTATTGGCAGATCTCAATCTGGAGGGTGCACAAAAAGTAGCGGAAGAGATTAACGCTAAGTATGGTGAAAATCGTGCATTCGCCGTTAAAATGGACGTAACTCAGGAAGAGCAGGTAACTGCAGCTTATGCGGAGACAGCCCTTTTTTATGGCGGGGTCGATATTATTGTTAATAATGCTGGGCTTGCAACCTCCAGTCCGTTTGATGAGACTTCATTGAAAGAGTGGAATTTGAATATTTCTGTGCTGGGCACAGGATATTTTCTCGTTGCACGCGAAGCTTTTAAAGTGATGAAGGAGCAAAAAATCGGAGGCAGCATGGTATTCATCGGCTCCAAAAATTCTATTTTTGCAGGTAAAAGCGTCTCGGCTTACAGTTCTGCCAAGGCGCTCGAAGCCCATCTGGCCCGCTGCATAGCAGCTGAAGGTGGAGAGTTTGGCATCCGTGCCAATACGATTCTGCCCGATGCAATTCTACAAGGATCAGCCATCTGGAATTCGAACTGGCGTAATGAACGGGCGGCTGCTTACGGGATTGAGCCGGATCAATTAGAGGAGCATTACCGTAAACGCACGACGCTGCTAGTTAATATTTATCCACGTGATATTGCCGAAGGCGTTGCTTTTTTTGCTTCTTCCAAGTCAGAGAAAACTACGGGTTGTATGCTGACAATCGACGGTGGAGTGCCAGCAGCTTTTACTAGATAAGAAGTAGCTTGAATATAGATAGGAATAACGGAGGGAAATCATGCTGATTGCAGACAGATATGAACGAATCGTAGAACTAGTGAATGAACGTGGCAGCATCCGTGTCTCAGAATTGAGTACATTATGCCAAGTGACGGAAGAAACCATTCGCCGCGATCTGGATCGATTGGAAAAAGCGGGGCGGCTGCTGCGTTCGCATGGCGGAGCAGTTAGCCTGCGTGACCGGCAACCGGAGACTCCTTATGCCGAACGAGAAATCATGAATGCAGCGGAGAAACAGCGGATTGCCCGTGAGGCGGTAATGATGATTAAGCCGGGCGATCGGATTTTGCTGGATGCCAGTACAACGGCTTGGTATATGGCTTCGCATTTGCCGGATATGCCGCTCACTGTGTTGACCAATTCTACTAGAGTGGCAGCAGAGTTAAGCGGGAAGGAGCGGATCGAGGTCTTTTCTACAGGCGGGCAACTGAGCCGCAGATCAATGTCCTATGTGGGTCATTTAGCAGAACGTTCGCTTGAATTGTATCACGTGGATAAAATGTTTTTTTCCTGCAAAGGATTTCATCTCGAACGTGGCGCTAGTGAATCAAATGAGCTGCAAGCTATGGTGAAACGAAAGATGATTTCTATAGCGGAGCAAGTGATCTTATTATGCGATTCCAGTAAATTCGGAATTCAAGCGTTCACACATTTTGCGGCTCCTAGTGATGTGGATGTTCTAATAACGGATTACAGCCCTGTTGAAGAACAAATGAAACAGTTGCAGAAGCTGAACATCGCAATAACGACGGTGTAGTAAATAGTTGTGCAGGAGGTGAAGGCATGAAGGTATCGATGTTTATAACTTGCGTCAGCGATGCCGTGTTCCCGAAGGTCGGGGAAGCCATGGCTCGTCTGCTGGCCAGATATGGCGTACAGCTGGAGTTCCCGGAGGTGCAGACCTGCTGCGGACAGCCTGCGTACAACAGTGGATATTGGAATGAAGCGCGGCAAGCTGCACTTACGATTCTGCAGGCCTTCGATGACAGTGATTTTGTCATTGCACCTTCCGGATCCTGTACGGGGATGCTTCATCATTACCCTAAGCTGTTTCAGGATGATCCGGTTAATCTGGTCAAGGCGCAGAATTTGCAACGTAAATCCTATGAATTCAGCCAGTTTATGGTGCAGGTGCTTGGCGTAACTGATCTAGGAGCAGTGTTTCCGCATAAGGTTACCTATCATCCTTCCTGTCATGGCACAAGGATTCTAGGGATTCGCGACGAACCTATGCAGCTTATGCAAAATGTGAAGGCGATGGAGCTGGTACCACTGCCTTTTGCTGAGGACTGCTGTGGGTTTGGTGGAACCTTTGCCGTGAAAATGTCTGATATCTCCGGGGCGATGGTCACTGAGAAATCAGATCATGTGCTGGAGACGGAAGCAGAAATCCTAACGGGTCTGGATATGGGTTGTCTGATGAATATTGCCGGGAATCTGCGTTACCGCCGCGAACCCGTTCGAGTTATGCATTTAGCAGAACTGCTGTATGAAGGGGTGATTGATAAATGAGCCAAGCTACCACCAATTCCACGGCGAGTTCAGAGAATGGAAAGCCAGCAACAGTAAAAGAGCGTGCAGACTTGGCACTGAATAATGACTTTTTACGCAAGGCTGTTCGTTTTACCACGGAGAGACTGCGTGATGGAAAACAAAAAGCAGCTAACGATCATGGCCACTGGGAAGAGTGGCGTGAACGTGGGCGGCAAATCCGTCTACACACGATCGCCCATCTTGATTACTATTTGAATCTTTTTGCTGACAAGGCAAGAGCAAACGGCACACATATTCATTTTGCAGCAACGGGTGAAGAGGCTGTGAAGATTGCCCTTGAAATCGCGCAGCGAAAACAGGCAGCTTCTGTGGTCAAATCCAAATCAATGGTTACTGAGGAGCTGCATTTAAATAAGGCGCTGGAATCCATTGGTGTGGAGACCATAGAGACGGATCTGGGGGAGTATATTATCCAGCTTGCCGGGGAAACCCCGTCACATATCATTATTCCGGCGATTCATAAGAACCGCTACCAGATTGCCGAGCTGTTGTCCAAAGAGGCAGGGGAGGAGCTTTTGCCTGAAACTACTATCCTTGCTGGATTTGTACGGCGAAAGCTGAGAGAGAAGTTCCTTGATGCGGATATCGGAATGACTGGCTGTAACTTTGCTATTGCAGAGACGGGTTCGATGGTGCTGTTCGAGAATGAAGGCAACGCTCGTATGGTCACCACTTTACCGAAAACACAAATTACCCTGATGGGGATGGAGAGGATTATTCCTTCGTGGATTGATCTTGAAGTGATGGCTACATTATTGCCTCGTTCGGCAACAGGACAGAAGTTAACGGTATATATGTCGGGTATTTCGGGTCCCCGCAGAACCAACGATGGTGATGGGCCGGAAGAGCAGCATATTATTATTCTTGATAATGGCCGATCTGAGCAGCTAGGCGATCCTGAGTTTCAGGAGCTGCTGAATTGCATCCGCTGTGGAGCTTGTCTGAATGCTTGTCCTGTCTACCGTCATATTGGCGGTCATGCATATGGGGGAACGTATAGCGGACCTATAGGAGCAGTGTTGACCCCGGCGCTGAATAAAAATGTAGATCAATGGGATGACATCGCCTCAGCCTCTAGCCTATGCGGAGCATGTTATGAAGCCTGTCCGGTCAAAATTCCTCTGCATGATATGCTCATCTATTTACGGCGGCGGAAGGTTGAACGTGGTTATGGGGATAAGGCAGAAGGTCTCGGCATGAAGGGTTTTGGGGCGATTATGGCGAAGTCACAGCGATTTAGTAATGTGATGAAGGTAGGTAGAATCGGGCAAAAGCTGCTCGTGCGAGACGGAGGAATTCCGTCGAAACTGGGGCCGCTGAAAGGCTGGAACAATTATCGGATCGCCCCGAAGCTGGCAGATCAATCCTTCCGTGAGAGCTGGAAGGGGCTGCAACAGGAGCTAGACAAGAACAGTCGCGAAATGGACCCGGCGATACAGAAGCGAATGGAAGATTTACTAGCGAAGCGGAAGCGGGAAGAGCTGGAAGGAGAGGCCGGGCATGACTGAAGAGACGCACAGTAACTGGTTGGAACGTATGGAGCAGGATTCACGTGAAAAGCAGCAGGGATTCATGAATGATATCGCTCGCCGCCTGAAGCGGCCGAGAATTACTGAAGCTCCCGCACACCCTTTTCGCGGCGCACCGCAGTACTGGCAGCAATTCAAGTGGAGTCCGGAGGAAAGGATTGAACAATTTACGGCGAATTTTCAAAGCGCCGGTGGCCATGTATTTCGTGTGAAGGATATGGATGAAGCCAAAGCTTTCATCGTCAGCAAAGTCAATGAGATGCTCGCACGGTATATTCTCCGGCAAAATGTCACCGAGCTAGCAGCACTTCGACTAGAGGAGGAACTCACAGATACACGGGTGTCTGTCTGGAATACAGATGATCAGGAGGCATGGAAAGCTAGGGCGGCCGAGGCTGATATTGGAATTGTGATTGCGGATTATGCAGTTGCCTATACAGGCTCCATTACTGTGCTGTCCTCTGAGAATAAAGGCCGTTCAGTCAGCTTATTACCTACCGCATTAATTGCCATCGTTCCATTGGAGCGGCTGAAGACTCGTCTCGGTGAGGTGCTTATTGATTTTGATGAAGCTGGGCCATCGGGGCTGCCGGCGGGCATCCATTTTATCTCAGGACCTAGCCGTTCAGCGGATATTGAGAATGATCTGACGATAGGTGTGCATGGTCCAGGAATCGTATTCGCTTTGCTAGTAGGCTGATAGGAGATAAGGAGTGTTGTATAGGGATGAATACACAAGCTCATAATCAAAATCAGAATCATATTGCTGTTGATATCGGAGCCTCTAGTGGGAGAGTGGTCTGTGGAACCTTGCAGCAGCCGGGAGGAACCCTGTCTATAGAAGAAATTCATCGCTTCAGTAATGGATTCGCTGAACAAAATGGTAATCTATATTGGGATATAGATTATTTAGTTGCTGAAATCGTCAAGGGCTTACAGCAGGCCAAGGCTAGAGGGATCGAGCGCTGCACCGTGGGCATCGATACTTGGGGTGTCGATTATGTACTTCTCGATCAGGAGGGGGCGCGGATCCATGAGGTTTTTTCTTATCGTGACTCCCGAACGGATGGAGCGATAGAGAGGCTGCATCGTAACATCTCAACTGAAAGCGTTTACGGAAAAGTGGGGATACAATATCTCCCGATAAATACGTTGTATCAACTGTTTGTGCATGATCAGGCGGAGCTGGAAGCAGCACATTCCATCCTGCTGGTCCCTGATTATCTTTATTATCGGCTTACGGGTCGCAAGATTAGTGAAGTGACGATAGGTTCCACCTCTGGGATGCTGAATCTTCACACTCGTGATTACGATGAGGATCTTCTGTCGGTGCTTGGTCTTTCAAAAGAGCAATTCCCTCCCTTAACAGAACCTGGGGAACCCGTTGGGAGGTTGACGGAGGACTTGGCGGCTCGCGGCGATCTTCCAGATTGCGAGTTCATAGCAGTAGCCTCTCATGATACAGCATCAGCTGTACTAGGGGTTCCGGCAAACAGCGAGAAATGGGGATTTCTCAGTAGTGGTACTTGGTCACTCATCGGGGTGGAACGGAGTTCAGCCATCACAAGTCCAGAGGCAATGTTACGCAACTATACGAATGAATGGGGAGCCTACGGATCATTCCGGTTTCTTAAAAACATTATGGGCATGTGGTTGATTCAAAAGGTTCGTGAGGAGTACGGCGGACAATACAGCTTCGGCGAGCTGGTAGAGCTGGCAGCACAAGAAATCCCTTTTAGATCGATCATTTATTGCAATGATGAACGCTTCATGAATCCACAGAGCATGATTGACGAGATCCGCAGCTATTGTGTGGAAGCAGGACAGTTGGTCCCTCAAACACCTGGGGAAATGGCTCGATGTGTATTTGATAGTCTTGCTTTATCTTATTATTTCTACATTCAGGATCTCCAGCAATTGACGGGTGACAACTTAGAGAGGTTGCATATCGTTGGCGGAGGTGCGAATAACGGTCTGTTGTGCCAGATTACGGCAGATCTGCTGGAGATGGAAATTCACGCCGGACCAACAGAATCTACGGCTTTAGGCAATCTGGTGGTGCAGATGATCAGCACAGGTGCTGTAACTGATCTTCAAGAGGCGAGAGAAATTATAAGTCGTTCATTCCAAGTAACATCTTATATACCGAAGGGGATGGACCCCACGACCAAAAAAGCGGCTTTGGCACAGTTCGCCCGGCTGCAGGTCGTTAATTAGTAGCTAAGTTTAGTGGAAAACGAGCTAAAGAGAGGCAAAAGTGCCTCTCATCGAGCGCGATACGCGGAACACGAGCTAAAGAGAGGCAAAAGTGCCTCTCATCGTGCGGCGTATGCGGAAAGTGAGCTAAAGAGAGGCAAAAGTGCCTCTCATCGAGCGCGATACGCGGAACACGAGCTAAAGAGAGGCAAAAGTGCCTCTCATCGTGCGGCGTATGCGGAAAGTGAGCTAAAGAGAGGCAAAAGTGCCTCTCATCGAGCGCGATACGCGGAAAACGAGCCAAAGAGAGGCAAAAGTGCCTCTCATCGAGCGCGATACGCGGAAAACGAGCTAAAGAGAGGCAAAAGTGCCTCTCATCGAGCGCGATACGCGGAAAACGAGCCAAAGAGAGGCAAAAGTGCCTCTCATCGAGCGCAATACGCGGAAAACGAGCTAAAGAGAGGCAAAAGTGCCTCTCTTTGAGCGGAGTACGCGGAAAACGAGCGAAAGAGAGGCATAAATGCCTCATCTAAAACACACTAAGTTAAAAATCAGGAGGCTCAAACATGGAGCAGAGTAAAGAGAGCTTACAGAGCATTCAGAACAGCTACAATGAAGCGAAAAAGCTTTACGCACAGCATGGGATCGAAGTAGATAAAGTGTTGGAGCAGCTAGCGGAAATTAAGATTTCTTTGCATTGTTGGCAAGGGGATGATGTGAAGGGTTTTTTGAATAAGGAAAAAGAACTGAGCGGCGGGATCGCAGTTACCGGAAGTTACCCGGGGCGGGCCGGGTATCCGGAGGAGCTGCGCCGGGATTTGGAACAGGCTCTAGCACTCATCCCAGGGCAACATAAAATAAATTTACATGCTATTTATGCGGATACCGAAGAGACTGTAGATCTCGATGCGTTAGAGCCTAGGCATTTTGAGCGATGGGTGAGCTGGGCCAAAGAGCAGGGACTCGGATTGGATTTCAATCCTACCTGTTTTTCTCATGAAAAAGCAAACGATGGCTTCACACTGAGTCACCCAGATCCTGAAATCCGCAACTTCTGGATCGCTCATTGCAAGGCCTCACGTCGAATCGCCGAGTCCTTTGGCCAAGCATTAGGTCAGCCTTGTGTCACTAATTTTTGGATTCCAGATGGTTATAAAGATACGCCGATCGACCGCTTGTCACCAAGGGTACGGCTTCAGCAGTCACTCGATGAAATCTTCAGCGAGGAAATCGATCAGCAATATAACATTGATGCTGTAGAAAGTAAGCTGTTTGGTATTGGTTCGGAAAGTTACGTGGTTGGCTCACATGAATTCTATATGGGTTATGCGCTAAGCCGGGGCAAGGCGGTGTGCTTCGATGCTGGGCATTTCCATCCAACCGAGACGATTTCGAATAAGCTGTCTTCCTGGCTGCTGTTTGGGGATCAATTACTGCTGCATGTTAGCCGTCCAGTACGCTGGGATAGTGATCATGTGGTAACTATGGACGATGAGCTGCTCGAGATTGCCCGTGAACTGGTTCGTGGTCAGTTTCTGGACAGAACGCATATTGGATTAGATTTTTTTGATGGAAGTATCAATCATGTTGCTGCTTGGGTGATCGGAACACGAAATACATTAAAAGCTTTGCTTCGTGCCATGCTGGAGCCAATCGAGCAATTGAAGCAAATTGAGCTGGATGGAGATTACACTTCAAGGCTTGCCTTGGTCGAGGAATTTAAATCGTATCCGTTTGGAGCCATTTGGGATTATTATTGTGCGAAGAATGGCGTACCGGTCCGGGAAAGCTGGCTAAATGAAGTGAAACAGTATGAGGCTGAGGTTTTATCGAAAAGATAGAGGTAGAAGTAGAAGTGAAGTAGAACGAACTTTAACAATATAAGTAGATAAAAGATAGGCGGTTACCGGCAGGTAGCCGCTTTTTTATGTTTATGAATCGTACATGATTTGAATTCAGCTCTGATCTCTGCTATGTTTTATCCAAAAGAGAGCGAGGCGCAAACTATGAAACAATATGGACCGAACCCGAATACGCTCTATCCCAATGAACAAATTAAAAGTATCTGCTATATAAAAAATGCGATTACAAGAGACAATATCATTGTTGGCGATTATACCTATTATGATGATATAAACGGTGCAGAGAAGTTTGAGGAACGTGTGACTCATCATTATGATTTTATTGGCGATAAGCTTATTATTGGAAAATTCTGCGCGATTGCCAAAGGCATTGAATTTGTCATGAATGGTGCCAACCACCGGATGAATTCGGTTTCGACCTATCCGTTTAATATCATGGCCCATGGCTGGGAACAGGCGGTCCCGGATTTAAAAGATCTGCCGCTAAAAGGTGATACAGTCATCGGAAACGATGTTTGGATTGGACAAAATGTTACGGTTATGCCAGGTGTGCATATTGGAAACGGAGCAGTTATCGCAGCCAATTCTACAGTTGTAAAGGATATTCCGGCGTATAGTGTAGCTGGAGGAAATCCCTGCAAAGTGATCAGACAACGTTTTGATGATGAAATGATCGAATATCTTGAAGCGCTGAAGTGGTGGGATTGGGATGCTGAGCGAATCTTTAAGAATCTTGAAGTGTTATGCAGCAGCGATTTAACGAAAATCAAAGCGATCAATTAATCGTAAGTAGGTTCAGGATACGGACTTTAGTTTATCTTAAAGATATAAACCTCAATTGAGGGAATACTTTAGGTATGTACGTCATATGAACCTTTCGGAGGGAACCGGCAATGAAGAAGGATAAGGTCAAGAATAGCATGGAGCTCACTGCAGAGGAATTTCCATATAGCAAAGAAAATGAGGAAATGGTAACGCAAAATTTTTGGACGAAAACTAAAAAGTTCGCAGGCAAAATTCCATTTACTAAAGATGCTATCGCAATGTATTATTGTGCCGTCGACGCTAAAACACCTTTATGGGCGAAAGGAATTGCTTTCGGTGCATTGGCTTATTTTATTTCTCCTATAGATGCTATACCCGATGCGATTCTAGGCCTTGGATTTACAGATGATGCAGCGATTATCGCAGCAGGCATTAAAGCGATATCCGGTCAGGTAACCAACGAACATAAGGAAAAAGCTGCAGCGTTTTTTAATGGGGAAAAATAAAAGGTGCAGCATTGAGCTACACCGTAATATCTGTACCTTCAGGACAGCTTTCTGCGGAAAGCTGTTTTGTTTTGTACACCTCGCCCCAATCTTTCATGAGTTTAATAATAGGAATCAGTGTCTTGCCGAATTCAGTTAAAGAGTATTCGACTTTTGGGGGAACCTGATGGTAGACCTCACGGTGTACAACCCCATCCTCTTCCAACTCTCTTAGTTGCAGGGTCAGCATACGTTGGGTAATGCCCGGGCAGATCCGGCGGAATTCGTTAAAACGTTTCGTGCCATCAATCAAGTGATAGATGAGAATTCCTTTCCATTTGCCTCCTATAACGTCCAGTGTGAATTCTACAGGGCAAGCTTCTTTGTTGCTTTCCGGGAAATTTCCGAAGCCACCTTTTCGGTCACGCATAGCTGTTCAACTCCCATGGTATCATTTTGTATACTACATAACATTATTGTGCGTACTTTTAAAGAAGTGATATATACACTAATATTAAGCATGTGATCGGCAAACAGTCAAATGCTCGTCGATGCTAATCAAGTAAAGGGAGTGTTACTCATGGATACTTTATCGTTAAACAAGAATGAAATCCTGTCTGCATATCAGTTCAGACATGCAACTAAAGAATTCGATAGCCATAAAAAAATTAGTGAATCGGACTTTCAATTTATTCTGGAAACTGGACGATTGTCACCAAGTTCATTCGGATTCGAGCCTTGGCGTTTTGTGGTAGTACAAAGTCCGGAAGTACGTGAAAAATTACGTCCTTATGCCTGGGGCGCACAAAAGCAATTGGCAACCGCAAGCCATTTTGTGCTTATTCTCTCACGTCTTCCTAAAGATATGGCTGCTGACTCCGATTATATTAAAGGGATCATGGAGAATGTGCAGGAGTTGCCTCCGCAAGGAATGGAAGGAAAACGTAAAGTTTTTGATAAGTTTTTGAAGGTTGATTTCGGACTGATGGAGAATGAGCGGGCAATGTTCGAATGGAGCTGCCGGCAGACTTATCTGGCGCTTGGGAATATGCTGACTTCAGCTGCGTTAATCGGGATCGACTCCTGCCCAATGGAAGGTTTTGATAAAGCTAAGGTTGAGCAGATTCTGGAAGAAGAAGGGATTTTGGACGCTGAGCATTTTGGAATCTCCTGTATGGCAGCTTTCGGATATCGCCTGAATGAACCACGTGGTAAGACGCGTCAAGGTGCAGAGCAAGTAATTCAGTGGGTTTAACGAAATTGAATCTTAATCTTTGAGCCTGTAAAGTCTCTGTATTCTGGGGATTTTGCAGGTTTTTTTGCGATATTTCTTATAAGATTCAAAAATTAATTGAAAGTTTCATGAAAACTCTGATACCCTTATGAAGGTGACTCCATATTAGCGCTATCGCTTTAACTTAATAATGAAGGGATCCTGCATCATGAAAATCATTCGCATTATTATCCAAGTGTTCCTGCTATATTTGTTCTACTTGGCTGGGGACTATCTGCAAAAGCAACTGCATCTCCCCGTTTCCGGGAGTATCGTAGGATTACTGTTACTTTTTGTTCTATTGTTATTCAGGGTCGTGCCTGTGAAGTGGATTGAAGAGGGTGCTACAACGATATTAGCTTATCTTCCGTTATTTTTTATTCCAGCGACAGCTGGGATCGTGAATCATATGGATATCTTTAGTGGTAGAGGTTTACTATTAATCCTAATCCTTATCGTTAGCAGTGTTCTCACGATTGCCGCAGCTGCACATTCTAGCCAATGGCTTACTAGCGTAAACAACAAGCTGAAAGCGGGATGGAGCGGCAAGAGACTAAGCGAAAAGGGGAAGGAAATATAATGTTTTTTATCGCAACAGGTATTGTACTGCTTAACGTAGCTATTTATTTGATGATGTCAGTAGTATATAGACGATTTCGTATTCCTGTACTTATTCCCGCGCTTACAGCAACAGTGATTGTTGTAACTTTACTACTATATTTTCATATTCCGTATGATACATATATGATAGGCGGCAAATGGATTAATCAGCTACTCGGTCCTGCTGTAGTATCGTTAGCCTACCCATTATATAAACAACGTAATGTGTTGATTGAGAATCTCCCGGCAATTCTGGGCGGAGCCATTGTAGGTCTGCTTATAGGGATGTTTAGTGGACTGCTTTTGGCGGCAGGTCTAGGCTTCTCTAAATTATATGTTTTATCTTTATTACCTAAATCGATCACTACACCTGTAGCGATACAGATCTCGAACAGCTTAGGTGGGGACTCTTCTTTAACCTCTGTATTTGTTATGATTGCTGGATTTACAGGTGCGATTGGCGGACCTTTTATCATCAAACTGTTTAGAATTCGTAGTGAGGTTGGAATCGGAATTGGTCTAGGAACCGCTTCACATGCTCTAGGAACAGCAAAGGCCTTGGAATATGGTGAACAATCCGTTTCGATGAGCTCGGTTGCGATGACTGTTTGCGCCGTAGTTGGCTCTTGTATCGGCCCACTTGTAGCGTGGATGATGTACCCTTAAATTATTCTTTTAATTGGACTATGTTTGCAAAACACTCCATCGGGTAACTATAACTAAGGAACAAAAAAAGCAAAGCACCTGAGGAGGATTTCACATGTCCGATCACACACAAGATGAAGCGGAAATCCGCAACAAGGAAAATAAAGAAGGCGATTCATTAGCTGAAATTAAGAAGATGGAGAACGGTGTAGACATCGAGCCAGAGGCAGATGAGTGGGTAGCCAAACCTGCTGAATCCTCACACCCAGATCCGCTTCCCGATAATTTGGAGTAAATGATTCGGAAGACAGGCTGTCCTTTAGGGGACAGTCTGTTTTTGTTGATGATTATAGTAAGTATTGTATAATAAATAAAAGTACAACCTCATCAGAGTGTTTTCTCCAAGTTCGTCTTAGCTTTTCGCAAATTTCACAGATCTTTGCCAACAGGGAGGAAATGGAATGCGTAGTCGGAATGAGAACAGCCGTTACCGGCAAAAACGTGGTGAGGCTCTCGCAGGAAACTTTGAGAAAAAGTACGGTTCAAACTTTGGCGTACGCAGTGAGCTTAAGATGGATGCACTGAAGAAACAAAACGACGATCAGTTGCTGACGACACCTCATGAAGAAGAGCATAAATAATTAGAGGTAACAAGTGGGAGACTTTTACTCCTGGAATTCTGGAATGGAGGCATAACCTTTTGGGTTATGTCTTTTTTTGTGCGCATATTTCCAGAACGATCAAGACATAATAGGGCCGGATGGACAACTAAGAAAATAATGACAACGGGAGGCGAGATTAGGTCATGATTATTCCTATATTTTCGTTAAGTGGAGATATAGCAGTTACTGTGGTGGGCCAATACTTTTTTTATTTTATGGTCTATTCCTTTTTAGGTTGGGTATTGGAAGGGACCTATAATCTATACAGTAATGGAAGCTTTCGCAAAGAAGGATTTCTAAAAGGTCCATTTAAGCCGATGTACGGCTTTGCTCCACTATTGCTATTGATTGCTAGAGATTTGACGCTGCCACTTCCGCTTTTCCTATTTCTTGCGCTAATCATTCCTTCTGCTGTGGAATTTATAAGCGGTTGGCTGTTAAAAACGGTATTCCATAAGCAATGGTGGGATTACTCAGGAATGTCTTATCAACTGCAAGGGCATATTTGCCTGCGTTTTTCTCTATATTGGTGGGGGCTTTCAGTAGCTAGTGTGTATGTAATTCAGCCGCTTATGGAGCTTTTATATTCGGGTGTTCAGCCTATTTGGAAATTCGTGCTTCCGATCGTGGGGTTCTACTTTATGGCGGATTTATTATGGACCTGCTGGAGCCGGTATCGGATGGAGAAAACCCCTCAATATCAGAAGTAATGGTTTTCTATATGTGTACTACGAGTCTTCTTTTGTGTATCAAGCACAAACATTTCGTGGACAGGCATTTCGATATTGCATATCCGTTTCTAGTCATAAATAATATAGCAATATATTAAATACTAGACGGACTGGTGGCGATAACGATGACAGGGAAGATTCTAGTGAGCGCATGTCTGTTAGGGCATAAAGTACGTTATGATAATGGCGATGTTCCGTGTCTCGATGCCCGATTCCTAAAGTGGTATGAGGAAGGGCGTTTTGTCCATATTTGTCCAGAGGTAGTGGGAGGTTTGCCAACCCCTCGTCCTGACGCACAGCGGCAAGGAGATCGGGTAGTGACGGGGGCAGGCGTTAATGTTACGGAGCCATTTATGAAGGGGGCTCAAGCCACACTAAAGCTGGCTAGGGAACATCAGGTTGCATTAGCTATTTTAAAACAAGACAGTCCTTCATGCGGAAGCCTGTATATTTATGATGGAACCTTTAAAGATACGAAAGCACCGGGAGAGGGCACCACTACGGAGCTGTTGAGGAAAAATGGGTTTAAAGTATTTGGCGAAGATCAGCTGGATGAAGTCGAGCAGGAACTCGCACGTATGGACGAGCATGGCATTCTTTAAGTAATAAATAGGCTGCAGGATACATAGTGTGTATAAGGGGAACGAAGCAGTGTCCTTGGGAGAGGAAATGCCGTCCGATGAGCCATCCTTCATTTGGGATAGGAGGCGGACGCAGATGAGTATTGATCAGCTCATTGCTTTGCTCGTTCTTGTCATTATGATCGTACAGCTTGCTGGCACAAAAGGTAAACACTAAGACTCACCTCATTGTAACTGCTTCCGGAGCTCAGCATTTTTTGAGTTCGGAAGCTTTTTTTGTCCACGGCTATGCATATTGTGAAATCTAAAGGATTCCTTCATAGTGATGTCTAATATACATATAGTGGGTTTTTGGGAAGTCCAAGGAAAGAATTTAGGGGGAACTATGAAATTTAGAACATGGATAATCATTGTGCAGTTATTTATGATTGCTGTGCTTGTAGGCGTATTGGCGGCCGATCTAGGTGAGACAGGCTCAGATGAGTCTAAACATGATGATATTTTAATACATTTTGATCAAAAAGATTTAAACAGGATGAAAGAAACCGTTCAAAGGTTTAGTGAAGGTAAAGGGGATAACCTGATGTTGATTGAGCCAACCACGGATAGTGGACGGTTAATTCATGATTTCTATTCTAATGGTAAAGAGCTTCATTGGGTAAAGGATGATACAAGAGATGCATGGAGTAGTAGTCCCGGGAAGATCGAATATGTATGCCAAGCGATTGAACTAATAGAGACAGGTGAGCGGTTTAATGTCGAGTTATCTCAATGTAATGTTCAGCCAGACGGTGAGAAAATAAACGTGGTCAGCTTTTTAAAAGAAAGATTATAAACCCATTTACGGAGAGGATGGATGATCAATATGCCGATGTCTGAGTACTATCAAGGGATTCGTGGGAAAGTGGGCTCAGAATTATTAATGATGCCTTCCGTAGCTGCAGTAGTAAGAAATAAAGAGGATGAGATTCTGTTCATCCGCAAGCCAGGAGAATCTTTGTGGGGATTGCCTGCGGGAGCGATTGAGCCAGGGGAGCGTCCCGGAAGAACCTTACGCAGAGAGGTATATGAAGAGACAGGGTTGATGGTTCATCCTACGTCGATTTTAGGTGTTTTTGGTGGAGCGAAATATAGATACGAATATAGTAATGGCGATCAGGTAGAATATACGGTTATTGTATTTGAGTGCTCTATTATCAGAGGAACGCTTAGAGCTATAGATGGGGAGATCGAAGAATTTAAATTTTTCAAAGAGAACGAGCTGCCAGAGATTGCAATTCTTTATCCTAGAGAGATTTTTATAAAAGACCGAGAGAAGACTGCAACGATATTCGAGTGACTGAGAGGAGTGCCTCATGAAGACATACATTTATATGGTTAGACATGCAGTGTCACCTTTTGTATTAGGGAATGAGCGGGAACGGGGATTATCCGAAAAAGGACACGCAGACGCTTATAGAATCAAAGAGCTTTTGACGGAGGAGGAAATTACATATTTTGTATCCAGCCCATATAGACGAGCCGTAGAGACAATTAAATATTTGGCAGAAGCTTCGAACCAAGAGATTGAACTGTATGAAGAACTCAGAGAACGAGCAATCGGAAGTGTCGAGATTGAAATCAGTGAAGATGATTTTCTGCGGGGCATTCGGACATCGTTCAGCGACAAGCAATATAAAATGCCGGATGGAGAGAGTACCCAGGGAGCACAAGAGCGTGCAATTCCTGTCATCAAGCAATTAATTCAACAGCATAAAGGCGGCAAAATCGCATTAGGTACGCATGGGAATATCATGACCATTATCCTGAACTACTTCGATAAGAAGTATGGATATGAGTTCTTTGAACAGACGTCCAAGCCGGATATTTATAAGCTGGAATTTGAAGAATTGGAGCTTACCCATGTGGAGCGGCTGTGGGACTCCGAAGTGCTGAACAGATGAAATATTTTATAAAGCTGAATGCACTAAGCGTACTTTATGCCTTTATGTTGTTTGTTGTAATAGAGCTGCCATTGAATATTTATCGAATCAGCAGAATTTCCGGCTTGGAGCTGGGAAAAGTAGATACCTTGCTGTTTATCTTCAAGCTTGTTTTATTTTTATTATCTTCTATAGTATTTATTTGGCTTACAAAAAAATATTTGAGCGGAAAAAAATCCATGTATTTCACTACGATCCTATGGTTTCCCTATTTGATTCTATTCATTAGTTTATTCGCAACCTGGTTCCCAATCACAGAACCTGCAGATAAACCTGCACCGGTAACAGGACTGATCATAATAGGAGCCATGATTATTTATCCGTTTTATATCGCAATGATTAGTATTATCGCAAGCATCAATTTTAAGTCAGAAGCTGGATAGAGGTTGGAAATGAGGATCAATGATCTGAAAGAAAGAATTTTTTATATTTGTATCTGCCTCGTTGTTATTGTATTGGGGTTAAGCACTAGAGTATTCACGGATCAGCTGCCTTTGTTTGTATCTAGACATTTCGGAGATGCGCTTTGGGGCAGTATGGTTTATTTTATGTTTCGGGTTCTACTGGTAAATCAAAAGCTAAGGCTCGCCTTTGTATGGAGTTTGGTGTTTAGCTTCGGCATAGAATTTAGCCAGCTGTATCAAGCGGAGTGGATCAACAGCATCCGTTCTACAGTATTGGGTGGTCTAATTCTCGGAAAAGGATTCCTGTGGATCGACCTTGTTAGATATTTAGTGGGCATTGCCCTTTGTTATGGATTGGATCAATACTTTCACCAAAAGGTGCACCGAAATAATAAATAGTGTTTATTGGAGAGGAACCTTTAAATGGTAAATAGTTTGATTGTGGTATGCTTGCTTACGATGATTATTCACACGGCAGAAACCTTATCGTATTCGGTACGATACGCCGGAGTGAAGCTGAACAAGATAGCCATTGCGTTATCTCTCACAGGCATTATTGTTCTCGTCTCAAGAACTGCAAATATGATCCAAGCTCCACTGACGGCTAAATTCGTAGATTATGCCAAAATACATTCCGATTTTCCACTTCTTAATTACTTGAGAATTATATTATTGGCTTCTTCATTAGGGACTTTAATTGCCATTGCTGTGTTCCCTACCTTTGTAGGCTTGTTTGGGAGAATCATCTCTAAGCTTGAAATCGAAGGTTCTATCCCAAAACTGCTTACCAGTGTGACGATCGGGCAACTAAAGAACACCAGAAAATACATAAGAAAACCAAAAGTGAATCTATATAACTTCAGATACCTGGGGATTCCTAAACGTTTTATTGTGATGAATGTTTTTGTGACAGCCTTTTACACCGTAGGTGTCATATCATCTTTGTACGCTGCTCATCTAATGCCTCAATATAGCACGACTGCTTCTCAAGCTTCCGGACTGATTAACGGTATGGCGACTATTCTGCTGACCATATTTATCGACCCACAGCTTGGTCTTATTACCCATAAGGCTACTGAAAATGTAGAATACCGTGATCAGCTAGGAAAAATATATGTGGTATTGATGGGTTCACGATTTGTAGGCACTATATTTGCTCAGCTCCTAATTGTGCCTGCAGCCCAATTAATTAGTATGTTAGTGAAGCTGATTTGAGCCGGTGGGGGCGAATCATAATCATTAGGGAAGTTTAGATTCTGCTGCTCGTAGTGCTAGCGAAGTCTTCTGTTCCCAGCTGTAAATATTCTGCTGCATGGAATGAATTCGTTTCATTTGCTCATAGGATGATTTCAATTCTGTGGCGGCTCTAACTGCATCTCCTTGCTTAACAGCTGCTTTATATTGTTTGTCAGCTTCCGCGCGTACTTTCTGCGTGGCAGCGAGATTCTTACTCTCGGCAGTTATTTGTTTCTTTAAAGCAGTGATGGGTGCCAACGCATCTTTGACGGGTTTAAGCTTAGCAGCGGTTTGCTTGCGAGCGGCTGCCAAAGCGGTTGTCTTTGTCTTAATTTCGGCTCGGGCGAGGGTTACAGCAGCCTTTAGTTTATTACGCTTCAGGTCCAGCAATGTGACTGTTTTCAAGTCTTTAGCTTTCTTGGCTGCGGTAGACTGTTTACTGAGTGTGCTGTATTGTTCCAGAAGGGGAGCATGTTTCTTCTGAACTGAGCTAGCTTCTGAAGATAAGCGGCTTAACAGTGCTTGATCTGTTGACTGTATGACGGTACGAATAGATTTCAGAGCGTCATTATTCTGTTTGCGTAACTTCTGAATTTTTGAGTTATCTGTCTTGAGGGTGGCTTGAAGCGCGGTATAATTACCATGAAGACTGTTAATGTCATCCAGCGCGGAATCCCAGCCAGTAGCAGCAGACACAAGTGTGAGGTTACAGGTTAAGAAAGCTGCTACCAGCACTACTTGAGCCATCCATTTTAAATCCCTAATTCTGAAAATGTTCGTTCTACATCTGACGGTGTTTTTTGGCTTAAACATTCCTCTCAGCTCCTTAATGGATTAGTTAATATACGCAAAAAAGCACCTCCAAGATAGGCATTGACGCCTGTCTTGCGAGGTGCTTCTCCCGCACAGAAATATAAAGATGCTCTTACTATAACTTGAAATTAATGGATAGTCAATGAATAATAGAACATTTGTTTGCTTATTTTTATAATTGTGAAATACAAAGGGGAGTAAATATGAGTTCACATCTAGAGTATGGGCACGATCGAGTGGCTCTGATTACCGGAACCTCCAGTGGATTTGGACTGCTGACAGCGCTCAAATTAGCTGGACAGGGGTTTAAGGTGATAGCAACCATGCGTGATTTAAGCCGTAAAGGCGAGCTGGTGCTGCAGGCAGAGCAGGCAGGGATTTTAAAGCAGCTTCATTTAATGACCATGGATGTAACTGACAGCGATTCTATAGAGACAGCAATATCTTCAGTACACGAAACATTTGGAAGAATTGATGTTCTAGTCAATAATGCAGGTTTTGCCATTGGCGGTTTCATAGAAGAAATATCTATGGAGGAATGGCGGCGGCAAATGGAGACGAACTTTTTTGGATTAGTGGCTGTGACAACAGCTGTGCTGCCCATTATGCGAGAACAGCAGAGCGGCACGATTATTAATGTGGGAAGTGTAAGTGGATTATCCGGATTTCCAGGTTATGCGCCTTATGCAGCTTCTAAATTTGCTGTTGAAGGCTTCAGCGAAAGCCTGCGTCATGAAATGTCCCCTTATGGAATAAGGGTGGTATTAATTGAACCGGGCTCCTTCCGTACACCGATATGGGGAAAAGGCATGGAGCAAATTCGACGTAAGGAGGATTCTCCGTATAAAGCGCGTCTTGACGCTGTGCTACGATATTCCAAACATACTGCTGAGACAGCGCCTGACCCTAGTCAAGTGGCTAATCTTATCGGTCGTATTACCGAAATGAAAGCACCACGGCTACGTTATCCTATCGGCAAAGGTACGCGAATCTTAATTTTAGGCAAAACGCTGCTTCCATGGAAGTGGCTGGAGAGAATTATTGCGAAAGAATTGAGGTGATAGGATGGAGTCATCCATAAATTTAACAATCATTAAACTAATAGGTTATGTGTCCAGTTTGATGACCGTTTTTTTATGGCTAATTTTTATATTCATCAATCCTTATGCTGAGATTACGAATCGCTCCACTCTTGTGATTAGTATAATCATGTTGTTATTACCGGCGGGGTTATTAGCAATAGGTGTCTTTTTAAACAGAAGTCGGCTAATGCTGCTTGCATTTATCTGGAGTTTTCCCTACAGTTTATATATGTTATTAACACCCGGAATCTTTAGGTTGTTCGGGATTACGAGTCTAATGTATTTACTTTGTTTTGTGTTATTTAGAATGAACAAGATTAGATATTGAACAAGGATAGAGGTGTGCCGATGCTAGAATCGTCCGGAATCCATATCTGCTTCAACGCAGATGGCCGTGAAATAGAAATCCTCGATGTTACTCCATTTGGCAAAGATAAATTTCGAATTGAAGAGACACCGATTTTTAATCCGGCTGTTACAATGGGAGATATTATACAGGTGAAGGAAGAAAATGGAGTCTATTATTACCAAGAGACTGTTCAGAAATCTCCTTTCAAAAGATACGCTTGGCTGCTTAGTAAAGAAGCTGTTGATTCAACGGCCATTGCAGCTTTTAAACATAGAATTATAGAGAATGAAGGCAAATGTGAGTTGATCTTTGGCGGTTTGTTCGTCATTCATATTCCTAAGAATACTTCAATTGATGTTGATGGGGAAATGAATCGAATTATTGAGCGGTTCGAGATTTAAATACTAAGGAAAAAATGCTGCGTCATGAAATGCAAGGAAACTTGCACATGATGACCGCAGCATGGAGAATAGAAGAAACGCTTTTTATTTTAATTCTTCCATAAATGTCTTAAAATTTTCGGCGATTTCTTTTGATTTGGTATGGTGCAGATAATGTCCTGCATCAAGTTTTACCAATTTTCCTTGTACGGAATTTTTGACTTGCTCTTCATGCAATGATATCCAATCTTTTAAGAGAGTATCATCCCCTTGAACAAAGAGCAAAAGGGGGAGATCCTTTGGAAAAGTTGAATTTAGAGCCCCTTTATAATTAGAAGACATATGTTCCACTTCATTTAAGTTAGTGTAATTATAAGTGTTTCTAAGCGTAAGCAATCTCAATTGTTCTTTAGTTTCATCATCAAACGGCAATTCAGCATAGGGATTTCCACTTGATTTAAATAACAATCTGCCCAAGCCTGATTCTCTAAGTAGTTTTAATTTTCCTGTTGGTATTTTAACACCTATTCTGTCTTCCGTTGCAATACTATTATCAATCCCGACAAATGCACTCACTTCGTTTGGATATTTGTTCACATAATTCAAACTGTACATACCGGAAATAGAGTGTGCCATTAGAATATAACGGTCAATATTAAGCTGCTTTACAGCTTCATGAATTTCACTCACAATGTTTTCTGTGGTTCGCTCTTTTTCAGTTCTATCACTTAATCCATAACCGAAAGGCTCAATCACGACAACTTTGTAAAATGGAGATAGTTCATCTATTAACAGCTTAAAATCAAGTCCCGGTGCCACCGTTCCATAACCAGGTAAGAGCACGACTGTCTCTTCACCCTTTCCTTGAATCAAAACGTTCATATTTTTACCATCGACGCTTACAGACTGACCATAGGGTTTTATTTTAGCTTGGTCCGATTTATTGAGGAAAATATTAGCGACAAAAACAGTCACTAGAAAAAGTACTATTGCAGTAGCTAAAGCCCCTAAGGAAATAAGTATAATTTTCAGCGGTTTATTCATCCTTTTTTTTATAACCTCTTCTTCTGGTTTCAATCGCATCTTCTCCTGTTCTAATCGCTTTATTCTAGCTACCTTAATGAGTTGCTAAAGAAAGCTTACCCGATGAAGATGAACTATACATGACGACAATATGAACTGAATATGAACCAGCTAAAAAAGTTTGACTCTATAATATGAATGTGAGGTGAGCAATAATGTTGAAATTTATGAAGCAATGGTTGCCGAGTATTGTGATCGCAGTGGTTATTTCTTTGTTTGTTAGAACCTATGTTGCTGAAGCCATGAGAGTTCCAACGGGCTCTATGATCCCAACGATTCAAATCAATGATCGCTTAATTGTTGAGAAAATGTTATGGATGACCACACTGGAGCATGGAGATATTGTTGTATTTACGCCACCTGTAGCTGGTGATGAGAATAAAAGATATGTAAAAAGGCTAATGGGGCTGCCTGGAGATACCTTGGAAATTAAAGATGGCGCACTTTACCGAAACGGAGCGAAGGTTAACGAACCTTACCTCAATGAACAGATGGATTACACTTTTGGACCGGTTACGGTACCCGCCGATCATTATTTTTTTCTCGGAGATAACCGGAATATAAGCTATGATGCTCATCTGTGGGATACTCCATTTGTGTCGAAGGATAAGCTGATTGGGAAAGTGATCGCTGAATTTAGCAATCCCTTTTAGGTAGTGTGTAAGACGGATAAATGTAAGGCTTAATCTCTAAAAATAGATTTAGGGGTGCTGAAGTCGCGGGGGTCTTTTGAACTAACCGAGTGCTTTAATGAGTCTTTAACCATATTGTTACTTTGGAAGAATTTAGCTATCCTTAAGGTAAAATATACCTACATATAGTAAGGGGTGCTGAATTTTGAAAGCTCATGTCACAGATCTCAAACATGGCGATTGTCTAATCACAGATACATTCAATAGTGTTGGCCTACACGTGCTTCCGAAGGGGACAGTGGTCTACGGAGAAGAAATCACCATCCTGATGAGGCATCAGATTGATTATGTCGATATTGAACCACGCATGATGGTGCTGGATAATGAAGAAATGAATGTGACACAAGGGATAGATGGTAATTTTGATCAAGCCATCCAAAACTATGAATCTATATTTCTGGAAGCACTCAGCAAGGGTAGCTTTACGCAGTCGGATGTTGATAATACGCTGCAGCCATTGCTGGAGAAATTGGATGAACAAAAGGATGTCGTTTCTTTATTATTGCTGCTGGAACGTGATGATATCAGTACATACAATCATTCATTGCAGGTCGGACTGTTATCGTTTTACATAGCGACTTGGTTAGGTCATACAAAAGCCGAAAGATTTGAGATTAGTAGAGCCGGTTATTTGCACGATATCGGAAAAAGCCAGATTGCTCCACATATCTTAAATAAGACGGATAACTTAACTCCCGAAGAATCAGAAGAACTAAAACGTCATACTACGTATGGATACGATATTATCCTTAAATCGATGAATGACGAAAAGACCGCACTAGTGGCGCTTCAGCATCATGAATTCGAGGATGGTACAGGTTATCCTAACAATCTCCGTAAACAGGACTTGCATCCGTATACGCAGATTGTTGCTGTCGCAAATACTTATGTAGGCATGACCTTAGGAAGAGCGAATCAACCAAAACAAGGCCTGATTAACGTTCTGCGCAAGGTACATGAGCTTGGATTTGGCAAGCTGAATGGAAATGCGGTACAAGCTCTGATCGGACATTTATTGCCGAATTTTGTGGGTAAGAGCGTTCAGCTTAGCAATGGTGAGCAAGGTACGATTATTATGAATAATCCGTTGGATATTTTCAAACCTCTGGTAAAAATAAATGAGACTACGTTTAGAGACTTATCTAAAGAGCGTAATTTGACTGTTGAAGAAGTATTTATTTAACGAATATTTTTGTGGCGATAAATAGGAGGCTATCTCCCTGATCCGTAAAATCAGGGGATAGCTTTTTTGTGTTATAATCGAAATTGGGTTAAAAACCCTTCAATATGGAATAGGAGAGTGCTTATCGTGATTATCAAATTCATTCGTTTACGTTAATTTGAGGTGCAATTCAATGATGACATCATCCATTTTTTTGAAAATGTATTGAGTCTTATTTAACTGTGCATTCATTGATAAAATTCGAATGAAATGAGGAATGAACAATGAGCGAAAAAATAGTAAAAGTAAACGGAATTGATATATGTTCGGAAAGTTTTGGAAATCCTAGCAATCCTGCGATATTGCTGATTATGGGTGCCACCTGTTCTATGGTTTATTGGGATGAAGAGTTCTGTCAGCGATTAGCAGATACCGGACGTTACGTTATTCGTTATGATAACCGGGATGTTGGACGTTCCGTTGTTTATGAGCCTGGGAGTTCCAATTATACCGTGATGGACATGGCAAATGATGCTGCTGGGTTACTAGACGCCTATAATATAGAACAGGCAAATATCGTTGGAATGTCCTTAGGCGGAATGATTGCGCAAGTCCTTGCTACACGTCATCCGCAAAAAGTTCTAACCTTAACCTTGATCGCATCAAGTTTTTTCGAATCTGACGATAATGATCGGAACTTGCCTCCTATGGATGAGCGGATCCTCGCATTCCATGCAAATGGAGCAACACTGGATTGGTCTAATGAGGAAGAGGTAGCCAATTATTTGGTTTCAGGTTCCGGCATACTCTGTGGTTCAAAACATAAATTCGATGAGAAAAGAGCGTATAAACAAGTAAGGCTGGAAATAAAACGTGCCAACAACTTGCTTAGCATGTTTAATCATTCTCTTCTTACAGGGGATGACGGCTACGAGGGCAAGGCAAAAAATATCATGGTTCCTACCTTGGTTATCCACGGCACAGAAGACACGGTGCTTCCTATAGAGCATGGTTTGGCGCTTGCGGCGGAAATTCCTAATGCGTCGCTTCTAACCCTGGAAGGAACGGGCCACGAAGTCCACCCGGATGATTGGGAAACAATAATCAAAGCCATTTCGAATCATACTTTAGGCGGTAAAGCTTAACAGGGCTTAAAGAGTAAAATAAAGAAGGGCTACAATTCGGTCTTGCCGATTGTAGTCCTATTTTTTCTAGGATTACTTCGTCCCTAGGAATTAAATCGCTTCACTAATTTTTCTTTATGTGCAGTAAAAGCTTCTTCTAAAGTGATGCCATATAAGTCAGCTAACAATGCGATATTTCCGAGAACATCCCCGATTTCCTCAATCAAGTCGTTTTTCAGTTGCTCTGGAGTACGAGTCGATTCATCCGGTCGATCTCTGCCGATTTCATAGGAGCGTACAGCTCGAGCGACTTCACCTGTCTCTTCCATTAAGAATCCGACTCTTATAAAAGGACCATAAGTAGTCCAGCCTCGTTCTCCATAAAAATGATTAATCCATTTCTGCACATCGTTAATTTCCATATTATGTAGCACTCCTTAATCTTTCACATGATTTATACTCCAACATATAGTATATTAGATAGCGGACATTATCAATATATAGTTTGGAGATGAGATTTTGAAATCAATATGTGTTTTCGCAGGATCGAATTTAGGGGTGCATGAGGATTATAAAGCTAAAGCTGTTGAACTTGGTAACTACATGGCTATGCATAATTATCGTTTAATTTACGGTGGTTCAAAAATCGGATTAATGGGTGAGGTCGCTAATGCTGTTTTGAATGGTGGAGGCGAGGTAATCGGGGTAATGCCTAGAGGATTATTTAATGGGGAAATGGTACATAGAGAGTTAACGCAGTTGATAGAGGTAGAGGATATGCATGGCCGTAAAGCAAAAATGGGAGAGCTGGCAGATGGCTTTATTGCTTTACCTGGAGGGTTTGGAACGTATGAGGAGCTCTTTGAGGTTTTGTGCTGGTCACAAATTGGCATACACAAGAAGCCGGTAGGGGTTCTAAATATCAGGAATTATTTTGATCCTCTGATGAATCTGATACATAACAGTATCCAAGAAGGCTTCTCTAATTCTTCGCATCTCAGTCTGCTAAACGTATCCAACGAGCCGTTGGAACTCTTAACTCTATTGAAGGAGTATGTTCCGCAAACGCTTGAGCAAAAGTGGAAACAGCTCAACTGAATAATGAACTATTAGTTTAATGATCGGGTACTCGGGTACACTGTGATCTGGACGTAAACCAACCGAAATCAGGCATTAGTTTCTCTATGACCTTTACCGCTCGGACTCAGCTGACCTTATTTCTCCATTTCGAATGTTTTAGGCGAGCTATCGGACTATATTGCAGCTATTTACTCATAACCACACGGATTCTACACTGTTACATGGTAATAAGAGCTATACGGTCCGATACTTCTGTAAAAATGACCCAAAAGCTCAAATAGCTGCAATACGGTCCGTAACATATTGAGGGTCTTTGGCTAGTTTGGTTATTTGGGTTACTTTAGTTTCTTGGGCATCATGGGTTTGGTTCTTAGGTTTATCTCCGTTTGAGCAGGGTTTCGGACTCCAGTGACGTTATTTCTTATGAAGAGGTTCATATTTTGTGTTTTTTTTGCCAATAGCGATTATGGAGTCCGATAGCATCCCGATTATGGGATTATACTGTGTATAAGGTCAACTGGGTCCTATAGCGACTTCGCAAGCGGATTCACGGCGCAAAAGGTACGTAATCAAACGAAGTGTAGGTTTGGATTATGGCTACATTACCGCTGAATTTGAAATTCACTAGTGGATTGGCTATGATAAATATAGAGAAACGCTACAAGAGGAGAAATGAGATAATGACCCCCGAGAATCAAATCGAACAATTTAAGAAGCTTAAGCACGATATCACTCGTTTCATGTTAATTTATAAATTTGCATTGGATGAGATGGAAACGAAGATTGAGATCCTAAAACAGGAGTTTCAGTCTCTGCATGATTACAGCCCAATTGAACATACCAAATCGCGTATTAAGTCTCCAGAAAGTATCATGAACAAGATGCTGCGCAAAAATGGTGAATTATCGCTGGATTCAGTGAAAAATTGTATTAAAGACATCGCTGGTCTGCGGATCACCTGTTCTTTTATCTCTGATATCTATCATGTTAGTGAGATGCTTCAGAAGCAGGATGATCTAACGGTCCTTGAGGTAAAGGATTATATTAAGAACCCTAAACCTAACGGATATCAGAGTCTTCACTTGCTGATTCAAGTCCCTGTTTTTATGTCCGATCGCCAGGAGCTTGTCTGTGTAGAAGTTCAAATTCGTACCATTGCTATGGATTTCTGGGCAAGCCTCGAACATAAAATCTTTTATAAATATAATAAATCAGTACCTGAGAGTATGACTCGTGAACTGAAAAATGCGGCGGATGCCGCTCATGCCCTTGATCTGCAAATGGAGCGTCTGCACCGGGATATAAAGGAAATTAAAGACGATGATGAAGATGATCTTAGCTCCTTCGAGGAAGAGCTTCGCCGTATAGTGGTTCATAATAAGCAGTTCACACTTCCAGCTAACTTTATTAAATTGCTTGACGACAAATAAGCTGTTTTGTCCGCCTAGAGTTATCCGTTTCCTTTCGGGTGACTCTAGGTTTTTTTCTTGTATACATCATTGCCATAGATAACTAGAATAGAGTATTCTCAACTAGAAGAGAATGGTTACTTTAGCTTCATCATTTTTACATAAAAGGAGAATGAAGATGAGCGAGCGTACACTTCGCACCATTACTGTGAATCAAATCGGATATCCGCTGGATGGACAAAAGATCGCAGTATTTACAGGTACTGAGCATGATTTTCAGGTAGTTGATGTTGATAGTGGGACTATTGTGTTCAAAGGTAGTTCAGATGCTGGAAGATTTGATAAAGCCAGTGGAGTAACTTTGCACACAGGTGATTTCTCGGAAGTCAATACTGAGGGAAGATATCGGATTGAGCAGAGCGAGGGTGTAGCTTCGGCATCCTTTACAATCTCAGATCAGCCTTATCATGAGCTTCAACAGGGCTTGCTGAAAGCTTTCTATTATTATCGCTGTGGCGTTGAGTTGACTGAAGAATATGCTGGAGATTGGAAGCACAAGGCGTGCCATACTGCAAAAGGGATTGTATATGGGCAACCGGATCTTCAACTAGACTGTTCGGGTGGCTGGCATGATGCAGGTGATTATGGAAAATATAGCGGTCCCGGTGCGAAAGCTATCGCGGATATGCTGCTTGCCTATGAATTATATCCCTCGGCTTTTGTAAGCGCTATCCCATTGCCTGAAAGTGATGGATCTACGCCAGATGTGCTGCTGGAATGCAGGGTGGAGCTCGATTGGTTGTTTAAAATGCAAGACTCCGCAACAGGTGGTGTATACCATAAATTGACTACGTTAAGCTTTCCTGGTCTGGATGTTATGCCTGAGGACGATACAGCAGACCTGTACTTCTCACCAATATCTGCTACTGCAACTGGGGATTTTGCTGGTGTTATGGCTATGGCTGCAAGAGTGTACGAGCCTTTTGATGCTGCTTTTGCGCATAAATGTCTGGATGCTGCGGGGGCAGCATGGGAATGGGTTGTACAGCATCCAGATGTACCCGGTTTTACGAATCCGCCTGAGATTAGCACTGGAGAATACGGGGATGGAGTCGATAAGGACGAGCGGTATTGGGCAGCGGCGGAGCTGTATCGTACGACAGGGAAAGAGGAATATCATCAAGCTGTTCTGCAGCTAGTGCAGCTTGCTTTTCCAAAATACAGTTTAGGCTGGGGTGATATGGGGGGCTATGGCACTATTGCTTATCTGTTAAATGGTGAGGAGCAAGCAGACCGTGCTTTATATGCCTCGTTAAAAGAAGGGCTTGTTGCTGAGGCACAACGATTAGCGGAACAGAGTCGTGAGGAGGGCTATAGGATCTCCTTAAAAGAGGAGGACTATATCTGGGGCAGCAATATGCTAGTAATGAACAATGCAATGCTGCTGCTGGCGGCTGAATATTTTAGTGGAGACTCCGGTTTTGCGGACTGTGCCTTAGATCATCTACATTATCTGATAGGGCGTAACGTTCTGGATATCAGCTATGTTACCGGGTTTGGGGATCATGCCGTGATGAATCCGCATCATCGCCCTTCTGTAGGTGACCATGTGGCTGATCCGGTGCCGGGATTGGTGTCAGGGGGGCCAGATCGTGGGCTGCATGATGAATATGTAGTTGAGCATTTACAAGGAAAACCAGCTGCGCAGTGCTTTGTCGATCATGAGCTTAGCTATTCTACGAATGAAGTGACGATCTATTGGAATTCACCTGCGGTGTTTGTTGTGGCCCGTTTTAATCAATAAAATGCAATAGTTCGAATAGGGAAAGACGTCCTGAAACTGGATGTCTTTCTCTTTTTTATAGCTGAAATGCTATAATACTAGACGGTATGCTATTTTAGCGGATGGTATTAGGAGGTAGGGGATTGAGTAGTATTTTTGAGATTCAGAGACTTGCAAAACTTAACTGGAAAAGTAACGAGCAAACTTCGAAATATCTTTTCTCGGAGATCTCCGCAGACATAGCTGAATCGGACCGCATCGCATTGATTGGTGCCTCTGGCCAAGGGAAAAGTACACTCCTTAGAATCCTGGCTCTCTTGGATGCTCCGGATGAGGGAGATATGTTGGTAAAGGGGACTTCATATAAAAGTATGGATGCGAGATTATGGAGGATGAAAATAGGGTTTGTAGCACAACAAGCGGTCATGCTGTCTGGCAGTGTGGAGGATAATTTAAGAACTGTCAGCAGACTGCATGACAAACCTTATGATCTTAAACTAGTGCAGCGACTAATTGGGCAATTGGGGCTGGAGCATTTGGATTTAAGCAAAAAAGCGGCAGATTGTTCGGGTGGTGAAAAGCAGCGGATTTCTTTAATTCGATCCTTGCTGCTCCGACCTACGGTATTATTGCTCGATGAAATCACCGCTTCGCTCGATGTTAACAGCACTCAAATGGTTGAGAAGCTACTAGAGGATTGGCATAAGGAAGAAGGCACTTCGATGATTTGGGTCACTCATGATCTTAGGCAGGCGAGCAGAATAAGCACAACTACATGGTTTATGGGAAAAGGCAGGTTGGAACAGCATGTGAGCGAGTCTTTTTTTGCTGAATCTGCGGAAGAATTGGCTAAAAGGTTCGTTTGGCCTTCGGAAGGAGCGTCGTTGTTATGAGTTATACAGCACTAAGTTTCACGCTTCTGTTTGTATTAGGGACAATGTTGGTCTCCGTGTGGCAAAAGCTCGGACTGGAAAAAGATATCATTGTAGGCACAGTGCGGTCGGCCATTCAATTGCTTGCGGTGGGGTATGTGCTGCAATTTATTTTTAAATCGGATCAGGTCATTTATGTAATTGTGATAATACTCTTTATGATCAGTGTAGCCGCATGGAATGCAGCCAAAAGAGGCAAAGGCTTGCGCGGATTAGTCTGGAGAATTGGACTGGCGATTGCTACTATGGAACTGCTCATGATGGGCATTCTGCTCAGCTTACATATCATTGAGGCTACGCCACAATATATCATTCCGATTAGCGGCATGACCATTGGCAGTGCTATGGTGGTTTCAGGGTTGTTCATTAACCATATCAAGCATGAAATTCAGCAGAGCAAAGGGGAGATTGAAACGTTGTTGTCTCTTGGCGCAACGATCCCACAGGCGATCCAGGAAGTTAGAAAAAGATCTGTAAAATTCAGCATGATTCCTACCATCGACGGTATGAAGACGGTTGGGCTTGTTCAACTCCCTGGAATGATGACCGGAATGATCATCGCGGGCGCTGATCCTGTAGTAGCTGTTCGTTATCAGATATTAATTGTGTTCTCGTTCACTGCCTCTGCTGCCATAACGAGTATGCTGCTCAGTGTACTGAGCTACCGACTCTTTTTCACGCCGGATCTAAGGCTCAAGCAAATAGTGGAGCAAGGCTAAGCCTATTTCTCACAAGCGATTCCGTCTTTGTCACGGTCGCTTTTTTTATTGGCATTATAGAGTTCTTTCGATACGTAGGGTTTGTATTTCGTTTTGCCGCCTTTGTTCTTGGTTGAGCTGGAAATGGCAACTCCACCTTTGTAATCTTTGTTTAGCTCCGTGCAGTTTTTGTAGGTTTTGACCTTGGATTCTGCGCTTGCTGTATTCAAGGTAGCGACGGATAGAGTGAGTAGCAGACCTGCTGCTAGACAAATGTTTAAGATTTTTTTCATGGGAACACTCCTATAAAAATTTAATGAAATTGCTGGTTGTGTAGTATCATTGTATTTTATATTACCAGTTTAATTCATTGAGGTATACATTATTGGTGGATTTGGAAACCGTGTACATATTTATGAGTGAAGTGGGGGAATAATTAGATTCAATTCACATGTAGTGAACAGGCTACGAATGAGGTGATTCTAATTAGCAAAATGAAAATGGCGACTGCCCTAATTGCGGGATTGTTGCTTCTGCCGGGTATGGCTATGGGTGCATCAGCTCCCGTTACTATGACTCACGTTAATGGAGAACTGCTATCGGCTATGCCCAAGCCAGCTCCGGAGTCTAGGCGCATTATATTACCTTCTGCAATTCAAGCATCAGAGCTATACGGGTTCGGATTACAGCATCGGAATGCCTCGATTCAATATTCGATCTTCTCTAAAGATTTCAAAAAGATTATGTATCCGCGGTTTGTTGAACTAAACTGGGTGACGGGTGTCTCAAGTCCTTGGATCACGAACTACGAGGTCACTAAAGAAACGATAATTAACAAGAACTCAGAGGTCATAGAAATGCGTCTGGATACTGCGACTTCAAGTGGACCAGCACCTTCTATACTTTTGACAATCTCACTTGTGCAAGAGAAGAATAGCTGGGTGATTACCGGAGTGACATCGGACCCCGAGCTGCCGCGTGGCGGATTGCCTAGGAAGTAGGTTGGTTATGGATAGGAAAAAGAGCAAGCGTAGTAGGGGGGCCCATACGCTTGCTCTTTTTTTGATTCGAAAGCACATCGTTTAGTCCACGTGGTCTGTTTTTCTACAAATGATCAGTGACAATGTCAGCCCAGGGTGGCAATGCCAACTCAGCGTCACAAATCATCAGCTTACGTTGGTGATTATTTAAGAAACCTCGCTTCACAGATCGTTACGGACCGTATTGCAGTTATTTTGGCATTATGGTCGTCCTGGCGAGAGTTTCGGACTGTATGGCTCTTATTCCCGTGAAATCACGCATTATAGGAGTACATTTGGGTGAATAGCTGCATCTGAGTCCGATAGCAAGGCTAAATCGCCGAAATTATGAAAATAAGAGCTCCTCGGTCCGATCACCGCCAAACTCTAGTGTATTTAAAGTCGCAATGTTCAGCTCAGAGTGACAATGCCAGCTCAAAGTGGCAAGGCTATCTCAGAATGACATAGCCCAGCTCAGCGTCAGTAGTCTAGCTTGCTCACAAAGCGCAGCTCGAGCCGCCAGCTCAGCTCACATCGCATAGCCCGGCCCAGCGTCATCAGCCCAACTCGCATCGCATAGCCCAACTCACATCACACAGCTCAGCTCAATCACCAGCTCAGCGCCAAAAACCCCAGCCAAGCCACAACAGCTACCTAGATTATCCAGCTGTTAAGCGACTAATCTCTTCCCGCCTTCACCATTAATTCCGCCAGCATTTTGGGTTCGGTTCGAACGGTGGTCATGTGATCTCCTTTGCCCTCGATGAAGCGGAAGACGCCTAAATGACTGGATTGTGTAGGGTGGAATCCGTATGGACCTTGCGGTATCGCGGTGTCCTCCGTTAGATAAAGGTAACTTTTAGGGATCTGGAGACTGTAAAATTTCTTGAGATCAAGCTTTTCGAAAAGTGGACTTGCTGGCTCAGGAGGAGCTTGTTTATAAAAAGCTTGCGCTTCCGCAAGACTGGCGGTGTTGACGAATGTATCCCGGAAAAGAGGGAAAGGGAGCGTTATGGTGTTATTGCCGGAAGTATCTCTCAGCTGTTCAAAGTACTTCAGCGAATCAGCTGGAAATTGGTCCGCCACACTTTGCCCATCCAGTGGTACGAAGGCGTCGAAGAATACCAGACGTTTGATTCGATCCGGTACCTGCTGAGAGACGGTTTGGATCACCGAACCACCAAAGCTATGTCCGAGCAGAATGATATCCTTTAAGTCTTTTTGCTTGATATAGTCGACAACAGACTGTGTGATTTGCGCATGTGTTACATTATTGTTTTTGTCCCCGCCATGTCCGGCATATTCCGGAGTATAGACGGTGTGCCCTAAGCTGCGAAGTGCGGCGGCCGTTTGATCCCAAAAACCAGCAGTAGCCCAAGACCCATGAACTAGAACGAATGTAAGAGACGCTTGTTTCGCTGCTGTTTTGTTATTGGCGGCCTCAACTGTGGAGCTAAGATTCATAGGCTGGAAACCCATAATTGTAAAGACAGTGATACATAAAGCTAACACTATTTTTGTGCGAATCGATTTCATACTGTGCCTCCTATGTGGGGTGAGAGTGTAATACTTAGAGGATGCCCCGTTTAGAAAAGAAAGATGAATTTTTATCAGGAGTAGTGAATCTCCGCACCTAGGCATAGGCAAACGCATATCTTGTGTTTAGGGAAAGCAAAAATTTATAGCAACAGAAAGGTAGGAAAAAAAGTGACTTCATACATGGACTATACGTCCCCCAATACAGAGTTTACTTTTGATGTGAACACTAATACACTTTTTAAAAAAGATGCCAACAACTTCATTAACTTGCTGTCGGTTAAACAATTGAATACGCTCGAGAACATATCACTGCTGGATATTTTTCTTAGCAAATCAAATGTGGTTGAACCTCATTATCATCAAAATGCTGCAGAGCTTGTATATTGTATCTGCGGTTCAGCGGTAGTGTCTTTAATCAATCCGTTCACAAATGAACTTCTGCATTTTCCGATTTGTCCGGGTCAAGTGGCAAATGTGCCGCAAGGCTGGTGGCATTATGAGATAGCTACTGTCGATAATACACATCTGCTCGCGATTTTTGACGCACCTATTCCTGAGGTTATCTTAGGTTCGGATATTCTTAGCAAAACCCCGGCAAATGTATTAGCCCATACTTACTGCTTAAATGAAGCTAAGGTAAAAGAAGCTTTAGCTCCAATCAAGCCTGGAACCTTCATCGGCCCTCCTGCTGACTGCTGCGAAGAAGATAAAGTAATGGGCAGCAGCAATATGGCTCCTAATATGGCCCCTAATATGGCTCCAAATATGCAAGCCAATGTTAAACCAAATATGCATCCTAATATGCAGCCAAATATGAATCCATACGCTCATATGCAGGCGCAACCCATCCCGATATCTTCACAAATGCCTCCAGCTACACAAGCCTTTAATTATCAGCCATACCCGATGCAAGGGTACTATACGCAGGGTTATGATCAGCATTATCGCCAACAACCCTATGTACAGCAGCAGCCGCATTACCAATATCCGAATAACCAAGAGTAAACTAAAAAAACCTCCCGGAACTCTAGATTCCGGGAGGTTTCGTTGTTAAACCTAGGATAAACGGACAAGTACTCTTCCTCTAAGGTTTCCTTGTAGAATATCTTCCAATGCTTGCGGTAGCTCGGTTAACGTGACTTCACGATCCACGAGGTTCTCCAGCTGACTTGGCTTCAGATCGCTCGCCATCCGTTTCCAAGCCTTCTGGCGAAGGTCTGCAGGACATTCAACGGAATCTATGCCGAGAAGGTTAACACCCCGAAGAATAAACGGAAGTACTGTAGTTGGAACTGAAGTGCCTCCGGTTAAGCCACTTGCAGCTACAGAACCTCTGTAGGTGATTTTACTCAAAACTGCGGCAAGGGTGTCACCACCCACCGAATCTACTGCGCCTTGCCATAATTGTTTGTCCAAGGGTTTGCTGGCGCCGCCAATGACCTCTTCACGTGAAATCACGTCTTCGGCTCCTATACCTCTAAGGTAATCGGCAGCTTCGGCGTTACCTGTGCTTGCCACTACGCTATACCCTTTTGCGCCAAGCATGGCAATAGCAGATCCACCTACACCGCCGGTAGCGCCTGTTACAAGTACTTTGCCTTTGTCCGGGGAAACGTCATGATCTTCCAGGGCCAGTATGGATAAGGCGGCTGTCAGTCCTGCAGTACCGTAGATCATAGCTTCTTTAAGCGTCAGGCCTTCGGGAAGGGGAGTGATCCAACCTGCGGGAATACGAGCGTATTCGCTAAAGCCACCAAAGTGTGATACGCCAACACCATATCCTGTTGCAATGACTTGCTGCCCTTTATGAAACCGCTCGTCTGTGGAAGATACCACAATACCGGATAAATCTATCCCTGGAATAAAGGGATATGTTCTTAGAATTTTACCGTTTGGAATACTGGCTAAACCGTCTTTATAGTTTACACTGGAGTAAGCAACCTTAATTACAACCTCTCCAGCTGGCAGATCCTCTAGGGTAACCGGTTTAACAGCTACGGAGAAGGATGATTCTGTTTTGTCGACAACTAACGCTTGAAATGATTCTGTCATAAGTGTGAGCTCCTTCAACTACGTTATAGGTAAGACATGTATATAATATTTATTCTGCCCGGTCAACTAGTGATTGTCTATGATATAGCGCAATTGTTTATTAAGGTTCCGTTAAATCACGTGATAGAGGGTGAAGCTTATGAAATGGAAAAATTTAAGGGTTACAGTCTTAGTGGGTATCACATTAGTCTCACTTGGTTTTAATGGATATTCTTTTTATAACAAGCCACCAAAAGAGACTAACCCAACTACCAAGGAGCTAGTTCAAACTATAGGTGAGATTTCAATCCAATCTAACTCTGAGAGCGGAGTGCAGGGTGAGAGTGTGGAGGAACTGAAAAAAATTATTTATAAGTTACCGCAAGTGGAGAAAAAATTAGCTTTTATAAAGGGCGTTATCACAGAAGGGAATACGGTTTATCTGGATCTGGATGAGGTGGAATGGTTCGGTGGAGAGGCGGCAGAAATTGCAGCTAAAGAAGATGGTGTACTAGAACCCGAATCATTGCCTAATGGATTCTATATCCGAAACGCAAGCGAAGAAATTAAGCGGGTTAAGCTGGAGACTGATGTAACTATAGCTGAACTAAACGGGGCGAGACATCAGCAAGTGGACTATACGAGTTTTATTAGCGAAGAGCTAATGGATAGATTATTCCATCTGACATTTGTAGAAGGTAAGGTTGTTTTGCTAGAAGAGCAGTACAGACCTTAGTGAAGGAGAACAACTAGAAAGGGTTAGTGGAGAAAAGGAATCGGCAGGATGCTCTACAGCATGCAGAAAAGGTAATGAAGAGTAGAAGAGCTTACGGTTTGTTTATGCTTACATACACTTAAGATTATGATGAATTTTATTTTTATGGGAAAAATGGCTCTGTGCCCGTAGCTGTCATACCTGATGTATTTGGGTCGGGTGCGGATGGGAATACTGTAAGAAGAAAAATTTTTCGTTGATCTAGTTAATAGGCGGAAGATATGTTTAAATGGGAAAGTATAGTATTTTTTAAATAATAGGATTGAAGAAAGAGAGGCTAATTCATGTCGATTGCGACTACAATGATTATCAGGCTCGAAATTCGGAAATCGGTTGCATCTTTTGGCGATGTTGCTTCAGGAATTGCCGCAGCTGGCGGAGATATTGTTGCTATTGACGTGATACGTGCAGGGAAGGATGTCACTACCCGAGATATAACAGTGAATGTGCAAGACGCAGCTAATGGAGATATTATCTCAATATTATCGAAGATGCCGGGAATTAAAATAATCAACGTGTCGGATCGGACATTTCTGGCTCATCTTGGCGGAAAAATCGAAATCACACCTAAAATGCCGATTAAAAATCGGGAGGATTTATCCTTAGTGTATACGCCGGGGGTAGCCCGGGTATGTACGGCGATTGCCGAAGATCCCAGAAAAGCTTATTCTCTGACGATGAAAAGAAATACAGTTGCAGTCGTTTCGGACGGCACTGCTGTGCTTGGACTAGGGGATATCGGCCCGGAAGCAGCGATGCCTGTCATGGAAGGTAAGGCGATGCTGTTTAAGCAATTGGCGAACATTGATGCTTTTCCGCTATGCTTAAATACCAAAGATCCGGATGAAATTATCAATATCGTAAAAGCAGTTTCTCCTGGCTTTGGAGGGATAAACTTAGAGGATATAAGTTCGCCACGCTGCTTTGAAATCGAACGCCGGCTTGCGGAAGAGCTGGACATTCCGGTATTTCATGATGATCAGCATGGAACATCCGTGGTGGCTTTTGCAGGACTTTTGAATGCGCTTAAAGTTGTAAATAAATCTATTGAAAATGCACGGATTGTTGTTGTGGGTATTGGGGCGGCTGGGGTGTCCATATGTAATCTGCTGCTGGCAGCGGGCGCGCGTTATATTTATGCGGTTGATCGTGAAGGCGTTCTCAGAAAAGATCTCCAGTATGATAATCCGGAATGGCAGAAGCTTGCTGCCGCAACCAATCCTGAGGGAATTGAGGGGGGAATAACGGAGGTTATACGAGGGGCAGATGTCTTTATTGGGGTGTCCCGTGGGGGAATTCTAACCGTGGATCATCTCAAAAGCATGGCCAGTGATAACATCGTTTTTGCGATGGCTAATCCTACACCGGAGATTGAACCGGATTTGGCAGAACCTTTTGTTCGCGTTCTAGCGACAGGCAGAAGTGATTATCCGAACCAGATCAACAATGTGTTATGTTTTCCGGGTATTTTCCGTGGCGCACTTGATTGCCGGGCTAGAACTGTGAATCTGGAAATGAAGCTGGCTGCGGCAAAAGCCATTGCATCGGTCGTTCATCCGGATGAACTCAATGAGCAATATATCATCCCAAGTATTTTTAACGAAAAAGTAGTTGAACAGGTGCGCCTGGCAGTAATCCAAGCAGCTATATCCACGGATGCAGCACGCCGGATTCCTAAAGACGTAGCAGCTATAACGGAATAAGATCTACACGATAAATGGACTGCTTTGCTTCATTAGAGAGCAGTCTATTTGTTTTTATATTTGGAGGAAAATTGCCCGAATTGCAACTGTAAATCCACTTAAAGGTGGGGGAATGTATGAGAAGAATTCATATTATGGGAGCCTCAGGCGTAGGAACGAGTACATTAGGTTACGAATTAGCTAAAGTGTTGCCACATGTACAGTTAGACAGTGACGACTATTTTTGGGAGCATAAATTCACTAAGCAGCGTGAGGTCAATGCGCGATTAGCGAAACTTACAAGCGATTTGACCCATAAGGAGCCTTGGATTTTAAGCGGTGCGGTATGTGGCTGGGGAGATGGCCTTCGACCATTATTCGATTTGGTTATTTTTCTAGGACTTCCACCGGAAATTCGTTTAGATAGATTAAGAGCCAGAGAGTACGAGAGATATGGTGATCATATTTTGCCTGGAGGAAGTAAATACGAAGCATATCTGACCTTTATGGAGTGGGCGGCATTATATGATGTTGCTGGAGTTGAAGTCAGGAGCAAAGTGCTGCATGAGGAATGGATGTCCGCACTGGAATGTCCTATTTTACGAATAGAGGAAGATTTATCGGTTGGAGAGCGCGTTGAGATCGTGCTGAGATATTTACAAATGGTATAGGAGGAACTTTTGGTCGGCGGAATATATTCAACAGGCTACAGAAGAAGTCAGCAATAATATTGAGGGAGTCAAAAGTGAGTTGAAGTCCGTACATTCTGGGATTGGTGCGTTTGAGCGAGAGGATTCTATCATCAAAGTGGTAGTAGAGTGGGATGGACAGAAAGACGAATTCGAGTTGAAGGAAGTTTGGAATTATGGGCATTACTCTTTATGAAGGTGTTGGCGCAGCAGCTGGTCCAAAGAGGTTATAATGGAAAGCGAATATCTCATCCACGGAATGGTGGACTGTATGTGTATGAGCAGGGCTGTTAATTTAAAAGAAAGCAGGATGAACAATCATGGTTGTTATTAAAGAAATAGAAATGGAATCTCTTCCTGAACTGGGGAATTTATATCAAGAGCTGATGAATAAACCGTCTGACCTTAATAAGCTTGAAAAAGTATTTAAAGGTGTCAAGGCGGATAACCGCTACATCCTGTTGGGTGCTTTTGTAGAAGGAGAGTTACTAGGGTCTTTGATGGGGATCGTGTGTCAGGATTTAGTGGGGGACTGCAAACCGTTTATGGTGATTGAGAATGTGGTGGTTTCAGCGCGGGCACGCCGTCAAGGCGTTGGCAAAAAACTTATGAACGCCATTGAACAAGCGGCCCGGGAAAGAGACTGCTATTATATCATTTTAGTCTCCGGTGAGCAGCGGAAGGAAGCGCATGTGTTCTATGAATCGTTAGGTTATAGAGATGAAAAGGTGGAGGGATACCGAAAACATTTAAGCTCCCATTAAAAAGCACACAACTTTCTAGGAGGTTTTTAACCTGCAAACATTTTTTCAATATAACTGGATGGTCCGTGAACAATGGTATGAGTGGTGTGGAGATATTTCTGAGGAGGAGTTGCTCGCAACACGTATAGGTGGTGTAGGCAGTATTCTTAAGACGCTTTTTCACATTGTTGATGTGGAGTGGAGCTGGATTCAAGTATTGCAAGGAAAGCCGGATTTCCAAGAGGATTTTGAGCGGTACAAGACTTTGCAGCAAGTACGAGAATTGGATGCAAAATTCCACACAGAGGTGGAACCTTTTGTAACGGCTTGGCATGAGGGGCTGGAGCAGAGGATTTTTGAGGATCATCTTCCGGATGGCAGGATCGTGACCGATGCCTGGGGTGAGGTAATGCGCCATGTGATTGCTCATGAGATTCATCATGTCGGGCAATTATCGGTCTGGGCTAGAGAGATCGGAAAACCGCCGGTTTCAGCTAATCTGATTGGCAAAGGGCTGATAAACAGCCTACCTGGCAAAGTGTAGACAAGCTATTCAGCGTATACTCAGATTCATATTTTACAATCTCCTTGAACTGCGAAAACATAAATCTGTACTTCAAGGAGGATTACACATGGTGAAGAAGAAAAATTTGCTGAGAAAGTTCATGGCAGCTACACTAAGTCTTGCTATCGTCTCAACGGCGTTTGGTGTTGCTGGAAACACGCCCGTAGTTAGTGCGGCGGATGCAGGTGTAACGAAAGCGTATGAATCCCTGTTCGCGGGTGACAGAATCATTGATGTTAAAGTAACGATTGATGATGCGGATTGGAAAAGTATATTAGCAAGTCCCCTCGAAAAAGAATACAAAAAAGTTAAGGTTGAAGTTGACGGGAATGTTGTTGAAAATGTTGGATTTTCTACTAAAGGGAATCTGACGTTAAAATCGGTAGCCAGTATGACAGACTCGGACAGATACAGCTTCCGGCTGAAATTTGATAAATATGATAAGAAGCAAACGTTACTTGGTCTTGATAAAATGGTACTGAACAACAATTACTCAGACCCTTCGTATATTCGTGAATATTTACATTACGAAGCGCTTCGTTCTGTAGGTGTGGATGCACCTTTGACTGTGTTCACCAACCTGTATATCAACGGAGAATTATATGGTTTTTATGTAGGTGTGGAAGCGATAGATGATAGCTATCTAGAACGTACCTATGGAGAAAATTATGACGATGGTGTTCTGTATGATACAGAAGAAAAAAGTTATCTGCAGTACAAAGAAGGCAGTGACTACGAAACAATAACTTATGATACAGGTAAGGAAGATGATAAAGCTTCGTTAAAGAACTTCATCAAGGTGCTGAATGAGATGCCTGCCGGTGAGAAGGGTTCTATTGAAAGTGTGCTAGATGTGGATTCGGCACTGAAGTATATTGCCGCTAATGCTGTATTGGGTAACTATGACAGCTATAACGGGGATAAAGGTCATAATTATATGTTGTACGGGGATGCATCCGGTAAATTTAGTGTACTTCCATGGGATATGAACATGTCCTTTAACGGGTATTCTGGTGGCGGAGGCGGCAGAACAGGGACAACAGATACAACAGCTGCTGCGGGCACAACTTCTACATCGGCAACAACCCTTGCAGCCAATACCAGCGCAGTAACTGCATCAATTGATAATCCAACGCTTGGGATAAGTTTAGATCAGGTCCCAATGATTGCTAATCTGTTGGAAGTGCCTGAATATAAGACTAAATACCTGAAATATGTATCTGAGCTGGTTGATTATTTGGAAGGAATTCAGAGCAGAATTACTGAATTGGCTACCTTAATCAAACCTTACGTTCAAGCAGACCCAACCAAATTTTATACCATGGAACAATTTGAAAGTAATGTTACTTACTCAGCAACAGGTGAAATGGGTGGTAGTGGAGGAATGACTCCGCCAGCTGGGATGGAAGGCATGACTCCTCCTGAAGGGATGGAGGGTATGACACCACCGGATGGAACGACACCGCCAGCACGTCCTGATAATACAGCGACTGCGACTGATGGTAATCCTACACCTCCAACAGGTAACGCTGGAGGCGGGGGACAAGGTATGGGCACAATGGCTGCAGGTTCGATTATGACCTTTGCGCTGAACAGACTCGCTAATCTGCAAGGCCAGCTAGGACTTAACGTCACACCTCTTCCCTCTGTAACTACAACACCATCAACAACGAATCCGAACACGACGGGCACTAAGGGAATATCCGTACTTTTAAACGGAACAGCGGTCAGCTTTGCAGATCAGCTTCCTGTGAATAAGGATGGCCGGGTGCTGGTGCCAGTGAATGCAATCTTTAATGCTCTGGGTGCTACAGTAACCATGGATCAAACGACTAAGAAAATCACCGCAGTAAAAGACAATACAACGATCGTAATGGCCATTGGCAGCAAGACTGCTTACATCAATGGCAAAGCACTCACACTCGACGTTCCTCCGCAAATTATCGGAAATCGGACACTGGTTCCGGTAAGATTTATTTCCGAGGGATTGAATATGGATGTGAAGTGGGATGCAGGGACTTCTACAGTTACAGCTACGACTAAAACAGCAGCTTAATAATTAGCTTTATCGCGTATGCGGAAATCCGGGGCAAGCTCTGGATTTCCGCATTTTTTAATTCAAGCAGATCAACTCGTGCTGCTGCTAGAGAGCAGTGGCGGAAACCAGACATGACGAAGATCGACCCAACCCTGGCTATTGAAGCTAACCCCGCGGACAGAGGGGAGATAAGCTGTCTGAGTCGGCTTTTCATACAAAATATGTAGGTGGTGCTCTTTAATCAGACGGTTCTCGATGATACTGAAACTTTCCGCTCGGGCCACCGGATTAGGTTCGCGCGCGATGGTATACAGCCAGCCTTCTATATCCGCCCGGGTATGCGGTTCAATATGCTGGGAGAGCGTGAGGTATAGATCAAATAAACGAAGTTGTTCATCCTCGTCACGGAATAATGAGAAAACAATCAGGTCTGATTCCAGCCGAATCGGACCTTTAAATTCCTCTGGAGACACGGAAATGACATTGCATTTATAACCTTGTTGCTCTAGTCTAGTGGCAATAAAATCAGCATCGCCAGCATATTGTGGAATCGTAGAGATTTGCAACGTGATTTCTTGATCTATTATCGCTTCTTGCTCGATGGACGCTGAATCGTCTTTTAAACAGGAGACTATTTTTGCCCGAAGCAGGGGATCGCTTAGCGGTCCCTTTTTTTGCGTATTGCAGGTGACGAATTTCCGAATGGAAGACTCCGAATGAATTCGGCTCCAGGTCGAAGAACTGGCGGATGAGGGATTCTGAATCACGTGAAAAGCAGAACCCGTATCAGAGGATGACGTTTCGGTATCCCACGGGACATAAAGGATTTCAACCCGATCTAAATGAGCCCGTCCTTGAAAATAATAAGGAAAAACCTCCAGCACACAAGTGTCCTCGGTCATATCCACAACCTTAAAGGGGCCAGTCCCCACGGGTCTACGGCCAAAGCTCTGCTCATCCATTCCTTCTAAATCACGCGGTACAATTGCGGCTCTGCTCGTACACAAAAATGGCAGAAATAGTTCATTAGGCTGCTTAAGCGTAATTTGAACGGTAGATGGATTTAATGCGGTGACCCGCTGGATTTCTTTGAAAATATAGCTATAGAGTGTCCGTTTAGAGGTTTGCATCAACCGTCCCAGGGAATAGACTACATCCTTGGCTGTCAGCACTTTTCCATGATGGAATAACACCTCTTTGCGCAGAAAAAAAGTCCAGAGCGTCCGGCTCTCATCGACTTCCCAGGCGTGAGCCAGACAGGGAACAATTTTGTCCCGTTCACCGCTTCGTTTCACTAACCCGTCGAAAACATGGCTGGAAACAAATGACTCTGCCAGCAAATTCATATAGAGCGGATCGAAGGTATGGAGCTGCTGGGTAATAGGCAGCCGGAGAGTATCAATTTGTTTGTCACTACGAATTTCAGAATGATGCCCAAAATAGGTCAGCAGCCAACCCTGCAGTGTATCCTGCAGTGAGGTGGAGCTGGCATGGGTTTTGATGCCTTCTATAGCGTTGTGGACATCTTTGCGGCTAATCGCCTGCATCATGGATTGAAGGGCAATTTCTTCGGAGGGAACAAGAAATTGCAGCAAAGAGCGGCTTCCCCGCCCACGCTTAGGCGTCCATTTGATCCATTCCTGCAACATCATTTTATTCACAATATGCATGGCATTGCGGTGTGTACAGCCGAAAATCAATGCCAACTCATCCATCGTCACTGAGATTTCTGTGGCTCCCCCAAAATGAGATTGCAGCTTTAAAAATTGGCTATGCAGCTTCATTGTTTTGGTTCCTTTCGGAAAATAGGAAATTATAAATAAATTCTTTCTCTTTTTTTTCTTATTTTATCACGTAAAATAAGGATGAGAAAGTAAGAAAATGGGGGTAATTACCATGACCGAGGAAATGGAAACGGGAACGGGACTTAGGCTTAATCGATCGCTTGCTGCTTTGCTTGCCGCGTTCTTACTGGCAATAGTTCATCAGTATTTATTTTATGGGAAGCTGGCGGGCCTATCGTATCCAATCTTTGTATGTCTGTTCTATGCGTTCATGCTTTATTATGCCAAGGCTAAAATCCGCAAGCTTAACAAATTCAGTTACTTCTGGTTTGGAGCGATTTTTCTACTTTCATTAACCTATTTATTCTTTCATAATTTTTTCTTCTTTGGGCTGAACCTGCTGGTGATCCCGGTGTTGATTTTATTACATATGACTTATTTGCTTAGTGATAAACGGCCGGCTTGGAGCCGGCTTGGATTAGTGGGGAACACGCTGGAGCATGTGCTTCCACAGAATTTCCGCCATTGGAGCACTGTGTTTACGATCATTAAAAGGTCTGGCGGCAGTAAAATGAAGGACGAGCGTAAGCAGGTTATGGGGAAAGTGCTGATAGGACTTGCGATCTCTTTTCCAATATTGCTGGTTGTGGTGACTCTGCTGTCCTCAGCGGACGGAGTGTTTCATCATGTACTGCTGGCGCTGCCGAATGTGCTGGATCAGATTTCATTTGGGGAAGGTTTTGTGCGGGTGCTGTGGATTATCCTGCTGGGCATGGGCTTGTTCGGCTTAGTGTGGGGGTATGTGGATTCGAAAATCTATGACTGGAATATGCAGCCTAAGGAATATGGTCCAGTGCTGGCGCCTGTAAGCTTTAAAATGGATCCGATAATTATGACGACGATTCTTATAGCCATTAACACGGTATATGTATTGTTTGTTTTCGTACAGTTTTCTTACTTGTTTGGAGCATGGGAAGGGATTTTACCAGAGGGCAGCTCATATGCTGATTACGCACGTAGTGGATTTTTTGAGCTGATTATGGTGGCTGCGATTAATTTCGTGATTTTGCTGCTGGCTTTGGTATCGGAAGTAAAAAGAAGTGGGGGGCTGCAAAAATTCATTAATGTCCTGCTCTACATTCTGGTTGGTTGCTCGACAGTTATGCTATATTCCGCCTATACCCGTCTGACTCTCTATGAAGAGGTGTATGGCTATACCACGACTCGGTTTTTAGTGCATGCATTTATGATATTTATGGGCTTATTGTTGGTGGTTGCAGCCTTACGGATAGCTGTTCAGCGTGTGCCATTGGCGAAATGTTATATTGTGCTGGGCTTGATCTCCTACGTCGTCATGAACTATATCGGGATGGATGTTATTATCGCTAATAAAAATATGGATCGCTATGCAGCGAGTGGTAAATTGGACGCCAATTATTTGGTCCGTTTATCTCCGGAGGTCATCCCTTCTCTGATAAAGTTTAGTGAACAGGAAGATGGGATGCTGGATGATTTTTTAAAGAATGAATGGAGAGAACTCAATAAGCGTGAGCAGGCATGGCAGTCGTTTAATTTCCCGCAATATCTGGCGCAGCGTGAGCTGGCTGAATATTTTGCACAGTAAAGGTAAGAAGAAGGTGTGAGGTCAGTGAGGAAGAAGCCATTTAAAAGAGGCTGGTCATTTATCATCATTTTTATTACGGTAGGTTTAAGTTACGGGATCTATCATATCTATTTATACAATGCGCCCAAACAAAATCATTACTCGCGTGTTTCCAGCACCCATCTTGAACAGGAAAGTCTGGGCGGCATTCAGCTGCTTCAAAGCCTTGATTCAATCGCTAGGGAACCTAAGCCAAATAATGATATAGAGCGGTATCAGTATTACGATCTGGGTCACGAGACAACAATAGCCACAGCACGTGGTGATGATAAGATCATTCTAATCAGCGTCTATTCCGATCATACGATGAGTACGGCAAGAGATATTCATATTGGAGCTTCAGCAGACGAAGTGATCAAGGCTTATGGCACTTCTTATTATAAAAGAGGGGAGCAAGGGGCTGAGATTATCGGATACGTGGATAAAATCAACCATCGGAGTATTGAATTTTGGCTGCAGGATCAGAAGGTAGATATGATTCGTTATTGTGTGGATTCTGTTGTAATGTAAAGTGTCATAGGAAAACCTTATTAAAAAGGACATATGTCCTTTTTTTGTGGGGTATTCTAAATTACACTGGAGCAAACAATAGAGGGGGCACTACATGCAGACGATAAATGACCGTGAGGCTGTCCGTGCCTTGGCAGTGAAGAACGGTCTGGACGGAATATTTAGCCCGCTGGTAACGCATAAAATGGAGTTGAGACGTTACGCGGATGAAGAAAAGCTGTGTTTGGTTGGCGATCAATTGGATGGGATGTTCATATTGGTTGAGGGCAAGCTCAAAATTCAGACCTTGCTGCCAAATGGCAAATCTATGCTGGTGCGGTTTACAAATCCGATATCTGTGATTGGGGATGTAGAGCTCCTTCACCGGTTCCCTGTTAAGAATCAAGTGGAGTCTGTGGGTGAGAGCTTGATTCTTTTTGCAGGGAGAAGACTACTCCTGAGAGAGCTTGAGGAAAATACAGCGTTGTTACGTTTTCTCGTCGGAGAACTTAGTCACAAATTGCATACGCTCGGTCAAGCCTCCGCACTTAACCTGTTGTATCCTGTGGAGAATCGATTTGCCAGTTATTTAATGTCTTTGTTCGCAGATAAAAACGGTGACCGGCGAGTGGAGGAGATTCGGACCTCAAGTCTTATTGAGACAGCAGAATTGCTTGGCACAAGCTATCGGCATCTTAATCGAATCGTACGTCGTTTTATTGATGAAGGAATCATTACACGAAATCGTGGACGCTTAAGCGTACTGGATGAATCGAAGCTGGCAGAGCTGGCTAACGGAAATTTATACGAATAAAAAGATCTCAAAAGACCATTAGTTCCTGCCCTCGGCCGGAAATAGGGGTCTTTTTGTTTTTTTAAGCAAACATTCAGTTCAAATTCAGAGAGGCTTAAGGGAGAGCTAGTAGGATAAAAGTACCAAATAGACCTACATACATATAGAGATGAGGAAAACCGATGGTGAAAAGTATCCGTGGGAAAATAGTCTTAGGATTTACTGCTGTGATCATAGTCTTTCTAGTGGCGATAGCCGGAAACACATTGTTTCAGGGGAAGGTTACCCAATTGACAGATCAGGTTAATCGTAACTGGGACAAGCTGTCACTTGTTCAAGGCTTAACGGATAAGATTCGTACCGCAGATGAGCTGGGTGCTCGTTATGTGATGAGTAACACAGATGATGAGCGGAATTCCTATCTGGCGCAGTATGAAGAAATGCTCCCATTGATTGAAAATGCTATTACAGAGCTGGAGAATGCCCGATTAAGTGAAGCTGAGTTAAAGGGTGTAGCTGAGCTGAAGAGCAAATGGAATGATTATTTAATCGTTCTGAAGGAAGCTTTTGCCTTAGCTAAGGAAGGCAACTTCCCGGAAGCGCAGAAGAAATTCACGAACCTGTCATTAGACGCTATGATTGAATCTCAGATTGTGTTTCAGAACATGCTCATGGAGGAAATAGAGAATGGACAAAGCCTGGCAAATTCGCATCGTAATAACGGTTTGATTACTAGCTTTGGTGTGACCGGATTGTCGGTAGTGCTCGCGGTGATCCTTGCGCTGCTAATTTCTGGACGGATTATTAAACCGCTTCGTGATGTGAACACTCAGTTGAAGGAAATTGCAGATGGGGATGCCGATCTTACCCGCAAGTTAAGTGTTCGTTCTAAAGATGAGATTGGTGAACTGGCGTTTAACTTTAATAAAATGACAGATAATCTGGGCACGATGATTGAACAGGTGAAGTTATCAGCGAATAGTCTCGCGAGTTCCTCTACAAAGCTTAGGTCAGATAGTGGAGTGACGGCAGGCGCCACAGAACGAATATCGGATATTATGGGTGAAGTCGCTTCTGGAACAGCCAAACAGATGAATGATTTGCAGACTAATACAATTACAATCTCAGAAATATCACTAGGAATCGGCCAAATTGCTGCCAGTGTCCAGGACATCTCGGAAGCCTCCCATCGCTCTGCGGCATTTGCCATTACAGGAGATGAATCCCTTCAGGCCGCTGGGCAGCAAATGGAATCGATTAATCACTCCATACAATCTTTATCACAGCAGGTCCAAGGTTTTGTGAATCGATCTCAGGAGATTGGCAGTATTGTAGGAGTCATAAAAGGAATCGCTTCGCAGACGAATATGCTGGCCCTAAATGCGACGATTGAGGCAGCTCGTGCTGGTGAACAAGGTAGAGGTTTCGCTGTGGTTGCCGATCAGGTCCGTAAGCTGGCAGAGCAGTCCGCGGAATCCGCCAATCAAATTGCAGAAATGGCGACTGGGATCCAAAGTGAAGCAGATGATGCTATGAAGGTGATGATGAGCAGCATGCGTGAAGTAAAGGGAGGTACGGAGATTATCGAGGAAGCGGGACGTTCCTTCGGTGAGATTCGATTATCTATAGATTCACTTGCTGAACAGGTTCAGGAAGTATCTGGAGCCGTGGAGGAGATTACGGCAGCTGCGGATGAGATTGTAGAGTCAATTCGTAACGTTACGCAAATCTCGGAAACAACCGCTGCGAGTACTCAGCATGTGTCAGCAGCCTCACAAGAGCAAATGGCTTCGGTCGAACAAATTGCATCCTCTGCAAGTGAATTAAGTACAATGGCGCATGGACTGCAAGGGTTGGTAGCTAGATTTAATGTATAACATGAAGCGTCGGAGAGTTAAGGGGCAATATAATCCCCTTGGCCTCTCCGGGGCTTTTTTTGGTTGAACGTAATATCCCACATACAAAGCATAGAAATCGCCATCGACGGCCATCTACCTATAACTTATATTATTAGCGTTATTAGTTAGCTTGTATCCGTAATCCATCATTTCAAATGTAGGAGGCGAATGTCTATAAAACTACTGTTTTGAAAGCGCATCCTTTCTGCTGTGTAGCTCCACAAAATTTTGGAAGGTGGTTATTCAATGATAGCAGCTTCTAAAAGATTTACCGGGAAGACGGCAGTACTTTATTGTTTGATTGTTATATTATTTGTAGGTCAGTTAGGATTATATCCCTCGGTGAGTTTAGCCGCGGGGAATTTAGCCCAAGGGAAGACTATTACTTCAAGCTCCTTCGGTGATGTATACGTAGCAGCCAATGCTAATGATGGCAGCCAAGGAACGTATTGGGAGAGCGCAAGCGGTGTTTTTCCGCAATGGATTAAAGTGGATTTAGGGGCAGCAAGCAGCGTGAATCAGGTTGTGCTAAAGCTGCCTACGAATTGGGAAACAAGAACTCAAACGTTAGCGGTGCAAGGGAGTACAGATGATGCAGCTTACAATAACTTAGTAGAATCCGCCAATTATACATTTAATCCAACGAGTGATTCCAATACAGTGACCATCAGCTTTACAGCTGCGAATATCAGATATGTTAAACTGAATTTCACATCCAATACGGTCTGGCCAGCAGCACAGTTAGCGGAATTTGAGGTTCATGGTAATACAACTACAACTCCATCCTCAGGATATGAAGCGGAGAATGCCGCATTATCCGGTGGTGCCAAGGTTAACACGGATCATACAGGTTATACAGGTACAGGATTTGTTGATGGTTACCTAAATCAAGGTGCTGCGACTGCATTTATCGTTAATGTGGCTTCTGCTGGTAACTATGATGCTACATTAAGATTTTCAAATGCATCAGGCAGTACAAAAACCATTAGTGTTTATGTGAATGGAACTAAAATTAAGCAAACCTCACTTGCGAATCTGGCCAATTGGAATACTTGGTCAACAAAGATTGAGACGCTGGCTCTGAATGCTGGCGCTAACACGATTACTTATAAGTACGATGCAGGAGACACTGGAAATGTGAATCTAGATAATTTGAACGTCACTCCAGCTTCTGCGACAACACCTACGCCAACGCCGACGGCAACTCCGACACCAACGGCAACACCTACCCCAACGCCGACGGTAACACCGACACCGACGGTAACTCCGACACCGACAGTAACACCTACGCCAACACCGACAGTAACACCTACACCAACTCCAACGGTAACACCGACCCCGACACCAACAGTTACACCAACGCCTGGGGCGGGTTCCAATCTGGCTTTGAACAAAAGCATCAACGCTTCCTCTTCCGTCTTTACCTTTGTTCCTACAAATGCGAATGACGGTGATGTAACTACTTACTGGGAAGGAGCAGGAGGAGGTTATCCCAATACATTATCTGTAAACCTGGGTAGTAATGCCGATATTACATCCATTGTCCTCAAACTGAATCCATCATCGGCCTGGTCCACACGTACTCAGACTATTCAAGTGCTTGGGCATAATCAGAATACAACAGTCTTTACTAGTCTTGTGCCAGCAACCGTGTATACTTTTAATCCGGCAACTGGCAATACGGTCACTATTCCGGTAACGGCCACGGCTAGTGAAGTACAGTTGAAGATTACCACCAATACTGGTTCAACCGCTGGACAAATCGCTGAATTCCAAGTGATGGGTGCACCAGCTGCTAATCCGGATTTGGCGATAACCGGTCTTACATGGTCACCTTCAGCTCCAGTAGAGACCAATGCCATTACTTTAAATGCAACGGTAAAAAACATTGGAACGTTAGCTTCCATAGCGACTAATGTGAATTTCTACTTGGGCAGCACACTTGTAGGCACTAGCCCAGTGGGGGCATTAGCGGCTGGCGCATCTACGAACGTCACTTTAAATATGGGCGCAAAGGATGCTGCTACCTATACTTTAACTGCAAAGGTTGACGAGAATAATACGGTTATTGAATTGAACGAAGGCAATAACAGCTTCACTAGCCCAAATTCTCTTATTATTGCTCCCGTATCCAGTTCTGATCTAGTAGCTTCCCCTGTTAGCTGGACACCAAGCAATCCAGCAGGCGGTAATGTGGTCAGCTTCTCGGTGGCAATCAAGAATCAAGGGACAGCAGCATCCGCAGGGGGTGCGCATAACATAACCTTGAAGGTTCTGGATGCTACTACGAATGCTGTACTCCAAACCTTAACTGGAACCTATAACGGCGTGATTGGCAGTGGAGTAACAGCGCCTCCTGTTAGTCTTGGCACTTGGACAGCAGCTAATGGCAAATATACTGTGAAGACGGAAATTGCCGTAGACACTAATGAGCTGCCAGTTAAACAGGCCAATAATATTCAAACACAGTCTCTTTTTGTAGGTCGTGGAGCCAATATGCCTTACGACATGTATGAGGCTGAGGAGGGGGTGATTGGTGGCGGGGCTGTGAAGCTTACTGCTAATCGGACCATTGGAGATCTTGCGGGTGAGGCTTCAGGCAGAAGAGCAGTCACACTGAATACTACAGGCAGTTATGTAGAATTCACTACTAAGGCTGACACTAATACACTGGTCACCCGCTTCTCTATTCCAGATTCGGCGAGTGGAGACGGTACGAATGCTACACTGAACATCTATGTGAACGGAGTTTATACCAAGGCGATAAATCTGACCTCTAAATATGCATGGCTGTACGGTTCAGAGATAAGTCCCGGCAATTCACCAAGCGCGGGTTCTCCGCGGCATATTTATGATGAAGCTAACATTATGTTCGACAGCACGATTCCGAAAGGTAGTACGATTCGACTGCAAAAGGATGTGGCAAATACCTCGCAGTACGCCATTGATTTCATCAGTTTGGAGCAGGTATCACCGATTGCCAATCCAGATCCGGCCAAATATACGGTCCCAGCCGGCTTTACACATCAGGATGTGCAAAATGCGCTAGATAAAGTACGCATGGATACGACCGGAAATCTCGTAGGTGTGTATTTGCCGGCCGGTAACTATCAGACCTCCAGTAAATTTCAGGTCTATGGAAAAGCAATGAAGATCATTGGTGCGGGCCCATGGTATACCAGATTTTACGCTCCAACGAATCAGGAGAATACGGATATCGGTTTCCGGGCAAGCGATACCGCTAACGGCTCTACTTTTGCGAATTTTGCTTACTTCGGGAACTACACATCACGTATTGATGGCCCGGGTAAAGTATTTGATTTCTCCAATGTGGCAAATATTACGATCGATAACATCTGGACCGAACATCAGGTGTGTATGTATTGGGGAGCTAATACGGATTACATGGTGATCAAAAACTCCCGTATCCGCAACACCTTCGCTGACGGCATCAATATGACGAATGGCAGCACGAATAATCTCGTATCCAATATTGAGGCACGGGCAACAGGGGATGATAGCTTTGCATTGTTTTCGGCTATTGATTCCGGTGGTGCAGATATGAAGGATAATATTTATGAGAATCTCACTTCAATCTTGACCTGGCGGGCAGCAGGTGTAGCCGTCTATGGCGGATATGCCAATACCTTCCGCAACATTTATATTGCTGACACGCTTTGCTATTCTGGAATTACGATCAGCTCGCTTGACTTCGGGTATCCAATGAACGGCTTTGGCGCTTCACCGACAACGAATTTTGAGAATATTTCCATTGTTCGTGCAGGTGGACATTTCTGGGGGGCACAGACCTTCCCGGCAATCTGGGTATTCTCAGCCTCTAAGGTATTCCAAGGCATTCGTGTCAGTGATGTGGATATCATTGATCCAACCTATCATGGCATCATGTTCCAGACCAACTATGTCGGCTCCACGCCGCAATTCCCAGTGACAGATACCTTCTTCACGAATGTCACAATTTCCGGTGCGCAAAAGAGTGGAGATGCTTTTGACAGCAAATCCGGAGTGGGCATCTGGGTAAATGAAGCGGCTGAGGCTGGGCAAGGTCCTGCCAGAGGGTCAGCCACCTTTAACAATCTGAAGATTACCAACACGGTAACGAATATTAAAAATAATACGTCTACTTTTACGATTAACGTTAATCCTTAAAAATAAATGCTGCCAGTACTGAACAGCCGTCTCCCGCTTTCGTGGGGGGCGGTTGTTTTCAGGTTGCAGAAACTAAGGTTCTGAATCGACAGGAGGTGCTGCTCACGTTACAATAATGGAAGGTACAGAAATGAAGGAGGCTCTAAAATGACATCCTTAGTGGTTAACAATATAACAGAGCTGATTGGGAATACACCGGTTGTAAGATTAAATCGGCTGACTAGCCCCCAAGATGCAGAACTATACGTGAAGCTGGAGCTTTTTAATCCAAGTGGCAGTGTAAAAGACCGGGCAGCTTATAATCTAATCCTGCAAGCCGAGCTAGCAGGTTTGCTGAAGCCGGGCGGGACGATCATTGAGCCGACTAGTGGAAATACAGGGATAGGCTTAGCGATGAATGCCGCGGCAAAAGGGTATAAAGCGATTCTTGTCATGCCTGATAATATGACCAAGGAACGAATCAATATTCTAAAGGCTTATGGTGCGGATGTTGTGCTGACGCCCGCAGCAGAACGGATGCCGGGAGCTATAGCAAAAGCGATTGAGCTGGGAAAAGAAGTGGAGAACAGTTTTATTCCACAGCAATTCGAGAACAAAGCCAACCCGGATATTCACCGGACAACGACCGCTCTGGAAATCCTGGAGCAAATGGAAGGTAAGCTGGACATGTTTGTTGCTTCATCAGGAACTGGGGGCACGATAACTGGAACCGGTGAGGTTTTGCGTGAGCATCTACCTGATATCCGGGTTCTTGTGGTTGAGCCGCAAGGCTCGCCCGTATTATCTGGAGGAAAGCCAGGACCACATAAGCTGGTAGGAACGAGTCCGGGCTTCGTACCCGCCATTTTGAATACACAGGTCTACGATGACATCGTTCAAGTCGCGGATGAGGCTGCCTTGGAGACGGTAAGAACGCTGGCTGCAAAAGAAGGAATTCTGCTGGGTCCATCCGGTGGTGCCACTGTATGGGCGGCGTTGCAGGAAGCGCGTCGTCTTGGGGCTGGCAAACGCGTACTTTGCATTGCACCTGACACAGGGGAACGGTATCTTAGTATGGGAATATTTTAGTTTCGTCTGGAGGAATGGGAATGAATAAGCTCCGTGTGAGTTTCCTTATTGTTCTACTGCTGGCGGGCTGCTCAGGCTCTAACAAGCCAACCCCTTCTCCAAGTGCAGAGCCGACACCAACGGCAAGCATGCAGCAGCCAGCAGCTTATCTGGAAGCTGAAAAGCTGAAGGCGAATTTTGGTTTTGCAGATGAGTCTGGCAAGAGCATCTTAGTCACCGGGCAGGAAAAAGGGCTGGATGCGCAAATGCAACAATTGAATGAGGCGATCGGCGATCATGGGCAAGTGCTAAAAGTGAAATTGAATAAATGGCAGGAGGGTACGGAGAACAGTAATGGCCGGGAGATGGCTCACAATTTTGTGAATCTGCCAGGGTATCTTTATACGGTTGAAGCGGGGAATGCGACCCCTGATGAGACCTATTACCTGACGGATCAGGCAGAGTTTAATGCGAATGCGTTAATCTCTGTTAAGCCTACGGAGGTTAAGCAAGCCTCGCTAAATGTTGCAGAAAGTGTGCGGCAGAATATTGTTTCTGCGAAAAATCGTGAAGTAGAGCACATTTGGAAACTTGCTGACCTGTCTGGTGATCGGCAGCTGTATCTCGTTCAATTCATTAGGCAGGATCAGGAGATGTTATTTAGTCTCGTGCTGGAAGATAAGGCCGGGCTTACCTTTATGGATTATCCGGCTGTCATTCAAGGCGATGAATTTTCCGTCTGGAGAGTGGATGATGGCGGGGAAGTGATACCTGAGATGTTCTCTATTCTTTTTGCGGCGGAAACTGCTGAAGGTCCATTACTCGGTATGGAGTGGTGGGGAGCGGAAGGCGTAAACACATTTTTCCTAAAAAAAGAGGGAGATGTTTTTAAAGAAATGGACATTCAATACGGACGCTACACATCACCACTATAACTGGGATGCAGATACATCGAAGGATGTATCTTTTTTTTGCTACAATATAAGAAAGTATAAATTTTCACTATATATTGCTTATAATATTATGAAGGATAGCATTATTTTTTTAAAATACTTAAATTTGTAACAATAAGAACTTTAAATAGCCCGATCGAGTCATGTAGCAGAATTGTGACGGTGATATTGTTAATCATAAGATGTACGGGAGGGGACAGCAACGTATAACCGAATCAAGTATATGATCCTGTTACTGCCAACGCTAATGGTAGGGATCTGGGAGGTCGTGCGCCATCAGTTTCTAATGCCTTATATCTCGATGGATCTGGGGAATTATTTGACACCTGTCCTCGTATTTTTGTTCACTCTTGTTTTGCTCGTCCCTTTGTTTTCGCTGATGGAGCGGAATCAGCGGGAGTTGGAGCAGGAACGTGCGCTCAAAGAGGCAATGAAAGCCCGGGAAGGGCTAGCTAAGGAACTGCATGATGGGATGGCGCAATCTTTATTTCTTTTATCTGTAAAAATAGATCGTTTGGAAGCAAGCCGCAGGAATGGGGAAGTCAGCGAAGAAAATGTGGATCAGATCAAAAAGACCGTCCACGAGGTGAACCGTTATGTTCGACAGGCGATCGCCAATCTGAAGGTACCAGTGTCTGAGCAGCACTCTTTTTCATTGGAACAGTCGGTTAAAGATCAGCTTGCTCAAATGGCTAACGAGATTATGATTGAGGTTTCCTTGGATTGGAGTCTACAGGATGAAGCCCTCTCTCCTTCGGAAAAAGCAGAACTGCTATCTTGTATCCGAGAGGCTATTATTAATGTGCGTAAGCATACAAGAGCGGCGAAGGTTTCCATCACAGGTGCAGGCACTGAGAAAAACTGGAGCGTGGCGATTGTCGACAATGGCGAAGGATTTCAGCATGATCCCTTTGAGGTGAACGGAAGTTACGGCCTTCAGATCATGAAGGAACGTGTCGAAGGAATGGGATGGAAGCTTCAGGTGAGCTCCGGCAATACGGGGACAAATGTGGAAATTACGAAAGGAGGGGGAAGTTTATGAGCCGGTACCGGGTTTTGGTTGTGGATGATCATGCGCATGCGCGTGAGGCGATGTGTGAGATTTTGTCCATGGATGATAGTTTTGAGGTCATTGGAGTAGTGGAGAGTGGTCCTGAGGCGATCGCGTTCACGGCCCAGTGGATGCCTGATCTCATTCTTATCGACATTCAGATGCCGGAGATGGACGGGCTGGAGACTACTCGCCGGATCAAGCAGGAATATCCCTATGTCAAAATCGTTATCGTTACGGTATCGGACGAAATTTCCCACCTCCTCGAAGCATTGAAGCAAGGCGCACAAGGGTACTTATTGAAGAATCTGGCACCTTCCACCTGGATTGAATATTTGCAAGCGATTGTGAATGAAGAAGCACCGCTAAGCCGGGAGCTGGCTTTTCAAATCTTGAAAGAATTTACCGTTCCTTCATTAACGGACGAAGGGGAGTCTTTGACGGCGAGGGAGAAGGAGATTTTAAGCTGTGTGTCTTCCGGATCGACGAATAAAGAGATTGCCATAAGCCTGTCGATTTCGGAGCATACCGTAAAAAACCATCTGAAAAACATCCTTCAGAAGCTTCAACTCCAAAATCGTACGCAGCTAACGCGTTATGCTCTGGAGCAGGGGCTTGCTTCACGTAAACGTGATTTTCCGCTGTAAATATGAGGATAGAGATGAAAGTGAAAAATGATAAAATTACTTAAAGAAAGAGGCACTCTAACTATGAACAGATTATCTCGCAAAATAATGACACTCTTCGCACCAGCCGCTGCAACACTTCTGTTGTTCGCAGCCGTGGCTAGCGCGCACGTAACCGTAGCACCAGCACAATCCAGTACCGGAGCATGGGAGACTTACACACTTAAAGTTCCTTCAGAAAAAGATGTGGCGACTGTACAAGTCGATCTACGAATCCCGGCGGGTGCCGAGTTCAAGCAATATGAGGCTACACCGGGCTGGGATGTTACCATTGAGGGGAACAAAGTTAGCTGGATAGCTAATGGAGAAGGAATTAAAGCAGGGCAATTCCAACGTTTCTATTTCACAGCAAAGAATCCTGATATTGCAGGCGACATTGCTTGGGATGCTTATCAGCATTATGCCGATGGCAGCTTGGTGCAGTGGTCTGGTGAGGCAGGAACAGAAAGTCCGCATTCTATTACTTCGATTGTGCAAGCCTCCGGTGGGGATGAACATTCTCATGGTTCCAGTGACAATGGCATGAGCATGGAAGAACATAATGCCATCATGGAAAGCGAGAACAACTCCACCAGTGTCAACCCAATGGTCTATATCGCATTAGGGATCTCTTTACTAGCCTTTTTAATAGCAACCATAAGTATATTGCGCGGGCGAAAAGAGTAAGCGGGAACTAGTTGTGATACAAGAATATAGTGTTCATGCAAGAAGCCTCCGTCAATAAACGACGGAGGCTTCTTGCATGAATTAATTGGTGATGAGGATACTTTTTACTTATCTACAGCCGTTTGCGTTTGTAAAAGGTTACGAAAGCAGCGGTTAGTATTAGGAGAAGGATGGCGACGCCAGTTGTGATGGCTTCACTCGTGCTGCCTTTTTGCTGCATAGTACCAGCACCACCAAAGTCGCCACCGCCCATACCACCAGGCATACCGCCACCAAAGCCACCGCCGCCCATGCCGCCACCACCAGGACCATTTCCGCCGCCTTCAGGGAAAGCGGGTCCGCCCATAGCACCAGGCTCACCACCCGCGCCGCCGTCAAATCCACCTTGAGCAGCTTGGCCATTAGTGTTGGCCTGTCCACCTTGAGCAGCTTGGCCGTTAGTGTTGGCCTGTCCCTCTTGAGCAGTTTGGCCGTTAGTGTTGGCCCCACCCTGAGCAGTTTGCCCTGTTTGTGTAGTCTGCCCACCCGCAGCTGCTTGTGAGTTACTGCCAGGCCCCTCGCCGCCATTAGGGATAGCCGGTCCGCCCATGGCACCAGGTTCACCACCTGCACCGCCTTGGGCAGTCTGTCCACCTGTAGCCGCTTGTCCTTCGGTATTTGGTGCTGCTGCATTTGCGCCAGTATTACCAGTAGCGCCATTTGCACCTGTGGCCTGCCCAGCACCCGCAGCGCCTTGAGCTGCGCCATTTTTAGCGCCGCCACCAAAGCCACCGCCGCCCATGCCACCACCACTTCCTGATCCGTCACCGGAGGAAGGAATGGTACCGTCGAGTTGTTGCTGGATACTTGTGGCCATGTTCGACATGAAGGTCTCAACAGCCTTTATCCCATTTTCATACTGTTCGAAAGTGTAGAAGGCGGATGGATCCGCTTTGACATAGCTGGAAATCATCGTGTTCAGCTCATCCATCCGAGCCTGGAACGTATCGTCCGCTAGATAGCCAGTAATCATCTCACTAACAATCTCATGATATTTCGTTTTGTATTCATCATTAGCGAGCAGTTTCGCAATCAGTGGTCGTTCTGCCAACGCACCTTGGGTAGGCTCGTCAATTAACACATCTGCGCTTCCCATGCCGCCAAAAGCCATATTGTAATCCCACGGCAGAATCGAGAAGACCCCATCGTCTTCATATAAGTAATAATTCTGCTTATTTCCACCTAAATAACTATCCATATTACCCGTGACCGCATTTAGAGCGATATACTTCAGCGATTCCTCTACGTCGATGTATTTTTCATAATCGGTGCCGTTGTTTAGCTCATTCAGCATGTCGACAAGAATATCATCGTTAGACTTATCGGATTTCATTTCTAGTCCAGTATAGAGGGATGGATCATCGCCCAGCCAAGTCAAATCACTGCCCTGACCGGTCATTACACCTTTATAAAGTGCACCATAAGTGTTGCCGAAATTGCGTTCCAGATAAGCATCACTGATCTGTTCTACTGCAAGATAGAAACCCTTCAGTTCATCGTTTACATACACATTGACGAAGGAATATTTCGGCGTCGGGAGACCGACACTTTCAGCGAGCTCATAAGTCAGAAATTCACGCATATAAGAAGCATCGCTGTAATTATTATTCAGGTTGATCTTAGTAATGCCGAATAAATTCTGGTTAACATACTCATCAAAAGAAATTTTGAAGCTGTAGCGGTCAGAGTCTGTCATCTGTACTACGCTTCTGAGACTGAGATTTCCTTTGGTCCGTACAGCTACATTATCGTATTTCATACCGTTGTACTCGACGGAAGCCATTTTATATTCTTCAGCACTGGCATTATCCAGCATATCCTGAAAATCGTCCGGGTCCAAGGTGATTTTGACATCCACGACCTTATCTTTTGGAAAGACCTGCTCGTCTAGCTTTTTCTCATCGCTCGAAATGACCTTGTCCTGAGCATCAGACGTTGGATTATTTGTTGCAGACGGACTTGCGTTCTGACACCCGGCTACGGCGATGACCAGCAGCAGGCAGCAAAAACTCAGCAGGATTGACTTACCTCTGGTTTTCATCTGGGGCACCGCCTTTCATCTCGTTGTAATTAAGATACATAGTCACCGCTATAGCTGATCAAGAGTGCATTTTTGACACCTTTTAGGTCAGAGACTGTGTTGACAAAGCCGCCTACTTTATCATCCAGACGAAGCTCCAGCGTCAATTCAATATTGTTTGCGGAGACTGTTTTTTGCTTCACATTGTAGCGTTTTACGGATTTGGTGATATGGCTGTGTACTTCACGTTCGCTTTCATCACTGTCGCAGTTAATGACCAGTAAGTATGGCGTTTCGATAGAAGAGTGTTTAATGAACAGGAACAAAATAAGGCCGATAATGATCGAACCGATAATAGCCAAGGTGAAAAATCCTGCTCCAGTTACAATCCCTGCTACAGCTGCCCAGAACAAGAAGATCAGATCAGTTGGATCTTTGATCGGTGTTCTGAAACGAACGATGGATAATGCGCCGACCATACCGAGGGACAGCACAAGGTTAGAGTTAATCGCGATAATGACAGTAGCTGTAATCATGGTCATGCCCATGAGTGAGACGTTAAAGCTTTTGGAATATAAAACGCCGCTAAAGACACGTTTGTAGAGCAGGTAAATGAAGTATCCGATCAGAAAAGCTACGCCCAAGGTAATCAGCATCTTGGAGATACTAATATCAGATACAAAATTGTCGATCACCGAGTTTTTAATAATGTCTGAAAAATTATTTGTAGTATCTGTAGTCGTTGTTGTAGCTGCTAGCGGTGCTAGTGATGCATTCATAATCAATAATCCTCCCAAGTGTTAGTTTTTAAGAATTTGCGGCAGATCACGTATTTCGAAGCGGACTGCCTATTCAGTCCCTCCAGCTGCAACGCGATTTTAATGTACTCCGGAATATACTCATCGAATTTCACTTCGAAAATTATGAAGTTCTCATCAATCGCCCGAATCGGATGCAAATCCTTATCGAAAATATCCGTAGAGTGCAGGCCCGTACGTAGTTCTTTATCGAACGTTATTCGCACATTTCCGTTGTGGCAAACATAAGGCTCGCGAACATAATCCACGATGACCTTGGGTCGCAGCAGGTTATGGCGCATCTGATCGTATAACTCCAAGAACAGCGGACTGTCCGGGACGTTCAGCACTTCGTAGTTGCCCGCCATAATCTCGTCGTACATTTGCCGGGTTAGTGGTTCTTTGATTTTGGCGATATAATCGTCCATTTTAATTTTTTTCTCAAAGTGAATGATGTTGTCTTGAATGTTGTAAATGCGAATCCGGTATTTGGCCCGCTCTCTGAGACCGCCGAGCTTGTCTGCAAGTGCCGTGTTGTTGATATCGTCAAAATACAAACTCCGAATGTGGTATTCTCCACTCTCATTAGCGTGTTGATCTTTATCAATCAAGCTTTGCAATCGCTGGCGCAATATAAGGTATTGATGATAGTTAATGAAAAATTTAAGTTCATGCCGGAATTGAAGCTTCTTATTCATTTTCACACCTCGTTTCTCTCTCTATCTCTGGCTAACCTTCCTGCTTGACTAATTCTAGGAGACAGACCTTATGCTTAACTTAAAATAGACTGAATGTTTGCTGAATGTTTTACACTGCGTTAACAAAAGTCTGTATAAAGAATCGTGTGCAAATTTGACTTCTGACTTTGCAGGGGGCTATCTTATTTAGAAGGCTAGAGAGAAATTTTCATAAGGAGGTACCGTGATGAGAGACTATAAATTTGCCATAATCCTAGGGGTGCTTGTGATTATGGTTATTTTAGTGGCTTATGGGTTGGAACGATCGAAAAGCGGAAGTAATGCAAATTCACCAGCACCGTATGATCTCGTGACTACCTTTAAGGGAGATGCGAGCACAAGCCGCGCGTTTACTTGGTATACAAGTGATTCGAGTGCAGCAGGCATTCTGGAGATTGTAAAGGGACAGGTGTCCTCTTTTGCGAATACGGATGTACAAAGGGTAGATGCGAAAAGTAGTTCCATCAAAACAGACAATGGCACCAAAGGTGTTCATAAAGTGGAAGCTACGGGTCTTGAACCCGGGACGTTATATACTTATAGAGTGGGTAGTGGCGTTGAAGGAGAATGGAGTCCGGCAGCGGAATTTACAACGGAAGAAGATGGACTGGCAAGTGTGTCTTTTATCAATGTAACGGATTCTCAAGGGGAAACGGCAGAGGATTTTAAGCTGTGGGGAAATACACTGAACAAGGCTTTTCAGACATTTCCTGAAGCCAAATTTATTGTGCATAACGGGGATTTGACGGAGGATCCGGAGGATTCGGCAGGCTGGGATGATTTTTTTGGCAATGTGCAGGGCTGGATTTCGGGGATTCCGTTAATGCCGGTAACAGGCAATCATGATGAGGTGGATGAGGATGCAACGTATTATACTTCACACTTCAACCTGCCGGATAATGGGGCAAAGGGTTCAATTGCAGGCACCTCGTATTCCTTCGATTATGGACCTGTGCATGTGACGGTACTGAATACAGAGAGCAATCTAAAAAAGCAAACGGAGTGGCTGAAGGAAGATCTGAAGAACACAGACAAGAAGTGGAAAATCGTTGCGATGCACCGACCGGCTTACGGGGGGAACTCCTATAAGAAAGTTGAAAATTGGACGGATATTTTTGATACGTATGAGGTTGATTTAGTGCTGCAGGGTCATAATCATGAATACTCCAGATCCTACCCGTTACGTGGCGGAAAAATAGTTCCAGAAGGCGAGAGTTCCAAAGGTGCTAAACGAGGGACAGTCTATGTGGTGACCAACGCTTCTGGAGGGAAATTTAACGAGAAAAAAGAAGATCAGTTCTATCATGCGGTGCATTTTCAGAACTATAAGCAAATGTTTGCGGGCATTAACGTTACCGGGGATACATTAACCTATCAGGCCTATGATGTGGATGGAAAGCTGCTGGATGAGTTTGTGTTGACACATTGAGTTAAGAGAATTGGATAATATTATTTAAATACCTTCTCTGCTGTAAAGTCGGGGAGGTATTTTTTGATTTGCATTAAAACACTAAATTCAGCGCAACAACTGTATATCTTAAGCCGTTTTTTCACATGTCTACCTTTTCCGTCATATAAGCTGTTAACTTTATAATGATAAAATAGATTTAGTTATATTTGGATTTCATTTGAAGTGAAGGGGAAGTAATATGTTTATCAGAAAAATGGTTTTTATCGGTATCATTTGTATGTTAGGTTTGACAGGTTGTGCAACGAACACTAAATCAGGTGCTGAAGGAGAGGGAGATAAGCGTGCAGAGGAGCTGCTCAGCATGTCTCGGAGTGAACTGGCTAAGCAGGAGAGCTATACTATAGAAATGGAGAAACAAGAAGAAACATCCAGCAAATCGGAAAAAAGTGAAGATAAACATTGGTCGAGCGCTGTTTCATTTCATGTCGACTTTGTTAGAAATCCTTATACCGTATATCTAAAATCGGAGACTGCGGAAGGAAAGGAACGAGAAGAATACATATCGGATACTGAATATCATACAAAGGTAATGGATGATTTATTTATTAAGCAGGACGATTATATTCCAGCGAAAGAAAAACAAATCGCACAAAGATTTATTGACCCGTATGATTATATAGACATGTACCGGATAGATTCTCAGGGGATCGTTGTTTCTGAGGAGGAACAAGAATACATACTTTCGATAGAGATATCGTCTCATGATGCGAGTAAGGAAACGATGAAATTGATGAAGCAGAATTTGACAGACAAGATTAAACTAAGATATACGCTGGATAAAACTACACTTTTGCCGCATAAAGTGGAGGCAGAAATATTCACTTCATTGAAATCAGAAAACTTAAATTCAGAGTCAGTGCTCACGTTGCAAACAACTATCAGCAATTTTAATGGTATAAAAGAGATTGTTATGCCTGTAGATACTAGTGAAGAATAGTTATATCAGAAGCCTCTGGGATTTATTCCGGAGGTTTTCTTTATCAGCAGAATTATTTTCAATCAAAATTTAGTGAAATTGTATCCAGAAGTGTGAAAATGGTACGATTTTTAGAGACAATCTTCTGCAAAATATAACCATTTTCTCTCGATAATGAAAAACCTTACCATTATAATGAAAGCGTTATCAGAAAATGGAGTCTAAGTTCTGAAGGTATGGATTAAGGGGGAGGGAGGAGCAGGGATATAGAGTAAGAAGAAGGCATAAACAAACCAATTATATCGTAGGAGGCGTAAAACGTGATTCGTAACCGTATCCGGAAAACAGGACTTTTGGTCCTGCTTGGCGCGATGGTAGGCTCTTTATTCTCTGCATTCCCAGCTACTACCCATGCAGCCTCAAGTGAACCTTACACCTGGAAAAGCGTTGTAACGGGAGCTGGCGGGGGCTTTGTACCCGGAATTATTTTTAATCAAACTGAACCGAATCTGATTTATGCCAGAACAGATATTGGCGGGGCCTATCGCTGGAATCAAGCTACATCTAGCTGGACATCAATTAGTGACTCGGTAGGCTGGGTGGATTGGAACAAGAATGGTGTTGATGCTCTGGCTACAGACCCAATTGATCCTAATAAAGTCTACATGGCAACGGGTACGTATACTAATCATTGGGATAATAATGGCCAGATTATGCGCTCTAATGACCGGGGGAACACCTGGCAAACTACTCCACTGCCTTTTAAAGTAGGTGGCAATATGCCTGGCCGTTCCGCTGGTGAACGTCTAGTCATCGACCCCAATAAGAACAACATTCTCTATTTTGGAGCTAGAAGTGGTAATGGTCTCTGGAAGAGTATTGATTCGGGTGTAACTTGGTCAAAGGTAACCTCTTTTCCAAACGTAGGAACGTATATTCAGAATCCGACACTTGATTATGGAAATGATCTTGTCGGATTGTCTTGGATCACTTTCGATAAGAGCACAGGTACACTTGGCAACGCTACTCAAACGATATATGTCGGTGTGGCCGATACGGCTAGCAGCGTATATCGGAGCACAGATGGTGGAGTAACCTGGACAGCTCTGGCTGGACAACCTACGGGGTTCTTGCCACATCACGGCGAGCTGTCATCCACAGGTGATCTCTATATTACTTATAGTAATGGTGTAGGTCCCTATGATGGCAGTAAGGGTGAAGTTTGGAAATACAACAAAACTAGTGGGGCTTGGACCAATATCAGTCCTACGACCGGTGAAGATAACTGGTATGGCTTTGGTGGATTGGCGCTGGATGCTCAGCACCCTAACACATTGATGGTATCCAGCTTAAACGCTTGGTGGCCTGATGAAGTTATTTTCCGCAGTACCAATGGTGGGGCTACTTGGAGTCGCATTTGGGATTGGGGCAATTATCCAGAACGGACTTATAAGTTCAGCATGGACATCACCGCTGCTCCATGGCTCGATCATGGAACTACTTCAACATCCCTGGATCCTTCACCGAAGCTAGGCTGGATGATGGGTGATTTGGAAATTGATCCATTTAACTCGAATCGAATGATGTACGGCACTGGAGCAACAATTTATGGCTCGAACAATTTGACCTCATGGGATACCGGAGGCAAGGTAAATATCTCTGTCATGGCAAAAGGTGTGGAGGAAACTGCAGTGCTGGGGCTAATTAGCCCGCCAACAGGAACCTCCCATTTGATCACTGCACTTGGTGACGTTTCCGGTTTCCGTCATGAGGATTTGTCGGTAGCGCCGACTAAATTCCAGACCAGTCCTTCATGGGCAACGACGATGAGTATTGACTATGCTGAACTGAGTCCGTCCTATATGGTGCGGGTAGGCAGTGCAGATAAAGAAAAAACGCCAAGTATGAAGTCCATTGGTATCTCTAACGATGGTGGAGTGAACTGGTACATGCCAAACTCCGAGCCTTCCAATGGAACCAAAACAACGGTGGGCCATGGACAAGTAGCTGTCTCTGCAAGTGGTAATTCCATTCTGTGGAGCACCTCAGATATCGGGGTGTATTATTCCAAAACCTCAGGCAATTCTTGGACAGCAAGTGCAGGATTACCGGCTGGAGCGAAGATAGCGTCTGATCGCGTGAATCCTAACAAATACTATGGATTTTATGCAGGAACCTTCTATGTAAGTGTGGATGGTGGAGCTACATTTACTGCCACCGCAGCTTCGGGCTTCCCGACCAATAATGTGGCTGGATTACAGCCGAATGAAGCCCAAATCAGTATGAAGGCAGTTCCAGGTATTGAAGGTGACATCTGGTTCGCCGGAGGGAATACGGTTGAGAATAAATATGGTCTATGGCACTCCACTAATTCAGGTGCGAGCTTCACGAAGTTAACGAATGTAGAAGAAGCTGATCTTATTGGATATGGGAAGGCTGCTCCGGGCCAAACTTATATGGCATTGTACACCGTAGCTAAGATTGATGGTGTACGGGGCGTATTCCGTTCCGATGATGTTGGCGCAACTTGGGTTCGTATTAATGACGATGCTCACCAATACGCTAAGATCAATATGGCGATTACTGGGGATCCAAGAATCTATGGACGTGTATATCTCGGTACGAATGGCCGAGGCACCTTGTATGCTGATCCTGTAAATCCACCAGCTACAGGCTCGACCATTACGCCAATAACTGCAAGCTTTGATAAGAAAACAGCAAATCAGGCAGACGTTGCAGTAACTATGACGTTGAACGGAAATACGCTGAGTGCGATCAAGAACGGAACGGCAACCCTCGTAGCCGGAACGGATTATACGGTAAGTGGATCAACAGTGACGATTAAAAAAGCGTATTTAGCGACGCAAGCGGTAGGAACGACAACGCTGACGTTCAGCTTTAGCGCTGGAGCTACACAATCCTTGGCGGTAGCGGTAACGGATACTACAACACCAGTATCCAACTCCACGATAACGCCAACAAGCGCGGGATTTGATAAGAAAACAGCGAATCAGGCAGACGTTGCAGTAACTATGACGTTGAACGGAAACACGCTGAGTGCGATCAAGAACGGAACGGCAACCCTCGTAGCCGGAACGGATTATACGGTAAGTGGATCAACAGTGACGATTAAAAAAGCGTATTTAGCGACGCAAGCGGTAGGAACGACAACGCTGACGTTCAGCTTTAGCGCTGGAGCTACACAATCCTTGGCGGTAGCGGTAACGGATACTACAACACCAGTATCCAACTCCACGATAACGCCAACAAGCGCGGGATTTGATAAGAAAACAGCGAATCAGGCAGACGTTGCAGTAACTATGACGTTGAACGGAAACACGCTGAGTGCGATCAAGAACGGAACGGCAACCCTCGTAGCCGGAACGGATTATACGGTAAGTGGATCAATAGTGACGATTAAAAAAGCGTATTTAGCGACGCAAGCGGTAGGAACGACAACGCTGACGTTCAGCTTTAGCGCTGGAGCTACACAATCTTTGGCGGTAGCGGTAACGGATACTACAACACCAGTATCCAACTCCACGATAACGCCAACAAGCGCGGGATTTGATAAGAAAACAGCAAATCAGGCAGACGTTGCAGTAACTATGACGTTGAACGGAAATACGCTGAGTGCGATCAAGAACGGAACGGCAACCCTCGTAGCCGGAACGGATTATACGGTAAGTGGATCAACAGTCACTCTCAAGAAGGAGTATTTGGCAACTCAAGCGGTAGGAACGACAACGCTGACCTTTGAGTTTAGTGCCGGAGCGGCACAATCCTTGGTTGTCACTCTCTCAGATACGTCAGTAGCTCCTACAGCAGCACTGAAAGTGCAGATGTATAACGGTACAGTGACAGCTTCCGGAAATACGCTAAATCCAAAGTTTAAGCTGGTGAACACAAGTACAAGTGCCGTTGCACTTTCTGATGTGAAATTAAGATATTATTACACAATTGACGGAGAGAAGGCACAAAGCTTCTTCTGCGATTGGTCACAGGCTGGAAGCGCGAATGTAACGGGCACGTTTGTGAAGCTGCCAACGGCTAAAGCGGATGCGGATTATTATCTGGAGCTTGGATTCTCGAGTGCAGCAGGTTCACTAGCTGCGGGTGCGAGCATCGATATCCAAGTGCGAGTAGCTAAAGAGGATTGGTCAAATTACACTCAAACCGGAGATTACTCCTTTAATGCGGTTGATACCAATTTTGTAGACTGGACAAAAGCGCCCGCCTACATCTCAGGTAACCTGATCTGGGGTAATGAACCTAACTAAGAATCTTCACCAATAGTTATGCTGAAGAGGCTGTCCTAAAAGTAGAAAATTCTACTTTTGGGGCAGCTTCTTACTTTAACCCTCAGGCTATAGGTGGTATGTACGCTATGTGCTACGTTCTATGAGAGGGGGTGTGGTATACGTTATGTGGTATGTCGGATGCATTTATGGTTCCTATAGTGTTGGCTATATAAAAATTAGGGAAAACCTCCCTGAAAATAGCCGATATTTGCTTTAAATCAACGAAATCAGGGAATTCTTCCCTGAAAATCAGGCGTATTCGTTAGTTTCCAGCAAATTAACCAATAATTAGGGAGTTTTTCTCTAATTATTGGCTGGATGACCGAAAAACTTAGAATTTTAGGGAGAAATTCCCCAATTATGCTATCAACGCTTCACTTCCTCCTGTACGGTACGCAAAAACCAGCTAATGATATTTAAAGGTAGTTCTGAAATACCATTTGCTGTTTTGGCTGTTACAATGTTTGTCCGCTATCTATGGTAATGATCTGTCCAGTCATTGCTTCCTGTTCTAGCGCAGCGCAGACGAACTGGGCGATATTCTCGGCGGTTGAAATATGCTGAAGCAGCAGATTAGGGGCTAGTTTATGCATTTGTTCTTCTCGTCCAGACCACCATCTAGTAGCAACGGCTCCCGGTGCTACACAGTTAACTCTAATATGGGGAGCCAGCGCGTGTGCCAGCGATTTGGTAAGACCGTGGACAGCCGCTTTGGAGACGGCATAAGGAAGGGATGAGCCTAAGCCTGTCTGTCCAGCGATGCTGCCGAGATTGAGTATGGCTCCTGAATTTTTTTGGTTCATATACGGTGCAACCGCTCTGGCGCAGAAAAACATTCCTTTCACATTTACATCATATAACTCATCCCATACTTCCTCTGTTGCCTTTTCCAGATCTCCGAGAGCAATATGTTTAGTTATACTGGCGTTATTCACTAGCAGATCTATTGTCCCGAAATGCTGAATAATCGAATCGACCATACTTCGCACTTCCTGATCTTTAGACACATTCGCTTGTATTGCTATAGCCTGCCCTCCTTGATTCAGAATCGTCTTTACGGTTTCATTGGCTTCATCCTCAGATCTAGAATAGTTCACTACGACGTGGGCTCCGCGTTTGGATAACTCCAAGCTTACAGCTTTGCCAATTCCAGTCCCTCCACCGGTTACTAATGCGACTTTATTGTTGAGATCCACCCTCAATCACTCCTTATGTTGGCGTATGTTGTTGTTATAAAGTATTCTATAGAGAAAAGTGGATTTCGTATAATTGAATATAATGAAGGTTTGGTTCAATTAATTTGAATTGAATAGGGGAGGGCCCTAGGATGGATCTAAAAACAATAAAAACCTTTCAAACGATCGTAACTTCCGGAAGCTTTAATCGCGCAGCAGAAGAATTGAACTATGCCCAATCTACAGTTACGATGCAGATGCAAAGGCTTGAATCTGATCTGGGATGTCAATTGCTTGAGCGGGGGAAGCAAATCAGCTTAACAGAAGCAGGCAGATTGTTTTATGAAGAGAGCCTACATATTGTTAAAGATATGGAACGACTAGAGAGCCGTTTGGCTGATTTAAAAATAGGGGAAGCTGGCAACGTGCGATTAGGGGTAACGGACCCTACGGCGAGCTATCGTTTGCCGCAGCTTTTAAGTAGGTTTATGGTGCAATTCCCTAAAGTGAAGATCTCCGTGGATATTGCGGGAACCGCCGCACTTAGTGAACTACTCCTGCGTGGTGAAATTGATTTGGCAGTGTGTTCGGCACCAGAGCTCGGTAAGGAGCTGTATTTTGAACCCTTATTTGCGGAGGAATTCTTGTTACTTTTGCCAGAAGAGCATCCGCTAGCATCCAAGGAACGTATCACCCCAGAGGATCTACAGAGTCATCGCTTACTGATTACGGCAGCGAATTGTCCTTATCGTAAAAAATTAGTAAGTGTGCTGCAGGAATCAGGCGGGCCGCCACTAGATACAATGGAGATTGGGAGCATGACAGCGCTGAAATATTTTGTGGGAAGTGGTTTAGGTGTGGCACTTGTTCCTGAGATTGTGCTGAATCCAGCCCCAGCAGGAACTATAGTACGGAAGCTGGAGGGGAAGGTTATTGATATGACCTGTGGGATCCTATGTAAACTTTCAGATTATCCGCTTAAGCAAGCGAGCTCCAGATTGTATCATTTTTTAAAACAGGAACTAACCGTGACAAGGATATTTTGAATTTTAAACGAATTGTTAAGAAATAGAAAAAATAGAAAGGGCGGTGTTTGATGTTTTTTAGGAGGAAATTCAGTTTCTGGCTTTCGATTATAAGTATCATCATCTGTCTGAGTGACTATCTGGGGGTGGGGATCGCGAATATTATTCTTGTACGTTTGAACCCTATTATAGATACACTGATCTTTACAGAACCTTTTGAAAGCTTCATGGTTGATGTAAACAATTCGAGATGGGGAACCACTAGTGCGTTAATCAGCGTCAGATTCCCAACGTATATTATTCATTTTGGAACGTTTTTGATTTTGGGTATTCTAATGGATTACCTTATTCGTATATTAAAACAGAAGTAGAAGTGTAGATGAGCCTAGAAGAGGAAAGGTGAGCTGAGATGAGCGGAGCAAAGGGAAAACTTGATTTGGAGAGAATTGTTTTTATTGGCAGAACCTATGAGGAATATATACGTATGTTTGATTTGCTGGAATCAGATCTTATCGGCCAGAGCATTCTGGATTGTCCTGCGGGTGCTTGCTCTTTTACAGCAATAGCGAATCGGTTGGGTGGTGAAGTAACGGCTGCTGATATTGCTTACTATTACTCTGAAGATGAGCTGGCAGACAAAGGGGCTCAAGATATTGCACATGCGATGTCCGGAATGGAAAAAGTACAGGATAATTTCGTTTGGAACTACTTTAAATCAATCGAGGGACTGACCGAAGCGAGGAACGCAGCGTTAACCGCCAGCACTAAGGATCGAAGACAAACCCCGCAGCGATATGTTCCTGTGATACTTCCGGATCTGCCATTTGCGGATGAAGCATTTGATCTGACATTATCTGCTCACTTTCTATTTATGTACAGCGATCGGCTGGACTATGAATTTCATTTAGAGACTGTTAAGGAACTCATGCGGGTGACGAGAGGCGAGCTTCGAATCTTTCCACTAGTCGACCTCTCTTGTAAAAGGTATGAGCATTTAGACCGCCTTATTGATGATTTGGTGAGGCAAGGGTTTACTGCAGAGGAACTAGAGGTTCCTTATGAATTTCAAAAAGGTGCAAAGCAGATGTTGAAGATTAGAAGAGCAGAATTGTTCCTCTGAAATATAAAAAACGAGGGTGCCTCAAGCCATGATGACTTTGGGAGCACCCTCGTTTTTGTATACATATCTATAAAGCTTACGCTACAGTTTCTTTCCGTTCTGCTACAAAACAAGCTATGCCTAATACCAGACCAAGGCCCACTAGAACCGCACCGACCCAAGGAAGCGAAGTGATCGCTAGATGAGAAATAACCCAACCGCCAATAAAGGCACCCGCTGCGTTACCGAGATTCCCGGCGGAGTGGCTGGTCGTTGAAGCAAGTGCAGGGGCTGCCTGAGCCAGACTCATAATCCGTATTTGCAGACCTGGCATGACGGCAAAGGACACCATACCCCAGAAAAATATTGTGATTACCGCAGCTATTGGGCTATGCATCGTGAAGGAAAAGATCGTTAGAATCATACTGACTGCAAAATAAAGTCCCACGATAGAAGGCATCAGCTTCCAATCCGCAAGCTTTCCGCCAACGATGTTCCCGATGGTCACCCCACAGCCGAATAAGACTAGAATCCAAGTCACACTATGTTCAGCAAAACCGGTCACTTCTTCAAGCAGTGGAGTAATATATGTGAACACGGTGAACAAGCTGGCGTTCCCTAACGCCCCGATCAATAAGAATAGCAGCAGCTTTGGATTAGCCAGAGCAGCAATCTGCTGGATAACACTCGCTGGTTTCTCTTGTTTAAGCTTTGGAATAAAAATGAGGATGCCGATCAGCGCGGCGACTCCCATGACAGCAATCGCTGCAAACGAGGCCCGCCAGCCCATACTTTGTCCAATAAATGTTCCTAGAGGAACTCCGACAATATTGGCTATCGTTAAACCTGCCATCATAATAGATACGGCTCCGGCCCGCTTATTGGGTTGTACAAGATTGGATGCAATGACTGCGCCAACCCCAAAAAAAGTACCATGAGTTAAAGCTGTAATTATACGAGCTACCATGAGAACGGTATAGTTTGGTGCAAACACAGAGATTCCGTTGCCCAGTATAAAAAGAATCATGAGAAGACATAACAGTTTCTTTTGCGGAATGCGCTGCGTGAGAATGGTCAGGATGGGTGCGCCAACGGCCACTCCAAGTGCGTACATTGTAATGAGTTGGCCAGCAGTCGAAATACTAACCTGTAAATCGTTGGCCACATTTGGTAAAATACCCATAATAACAAACTCAGTCATACCAATTGCAAAAGCGCCTACCGTAAGAGAGAGTATAGAGATGGGAAAGGGCTCTTTCCCTGCTCGCTCTTTGCGTGTTTGTGCCTTGTTGAGGTTTGGAATTGCATTCATGATGCCGATGTTCAACCTTTCTTCTGCCTGTAATGAAGCTCCACCTTGGTTAAGATGATAGATCCGACATGTAAGTATTGTTTTTCTATTATTTAGTTTTCTGAAAATATTTTCAAGATAAATATTTTTTCAGATAGTTTTCATTTTTATAGATCATTGAAGGGATGGTTATTTATGAATGATGAAGGCCAAGTCCAAGTGCTTGAATTGCCGGAAATGAAGCGAGAATTTAATAGCAGTTTGCAGAGTAATGATCGTGGATTGGTTATAGAAATCTATCAATTTGCGAACCCTTCCTGGCCCGATGAGACTGAATTGTTCCTTCCTTTGCGATGAGAAAAAATTATAAGCAGGCAGCTTTAATAGCGCTTCAGAACTTTGACCTGGATTGGACGCAGATTCGTTTTAACCAGCTATCGGATACCTGTACCTTTGTTATCGAAACTAATAAAGAGGGAACTTTTTTACTGCGCCTTCATTCGGGGAGATCTAAAGAGGAAATTAACTCCGAAATCGCGTGGCTGGAGCTTTTGAAGAGCAAAATTGATGTCCCCCTGCCAAAAGGTGTTCATGATCGCACGGGTGCTGTAACGTTCAGAGTGGAACAGGGAAATGGAGAAGGTGTTTATGCCTCTTTAATGCGCTGGGTTGAAGGGGAGCATGCGAATGAAAATCTTACCGAAGAACAAATTTACAAAGAAGGCGTTCTATTAGCCAAGCTACATAAGGCGGCACAGGAGCTGGAGTTACCCCCTGGCTTTAATCGTCCTGTTTGGGATGAACATAGCTTTCGAAAAGCAATGCTTCGTTTAAAGCTGCATTATCATTGTTTTCTTACGGATGATGAGTTTGTGCTGTATCAGTCGGCAGCTGAGAAATTATTCAACTGGTTAAGCAAGCAGCATAAAAATAAGAACAGAAGGTCTTATGGCGTTATTCATGGAGATTTACATCAAGGCAACATCATATTTAAAGAGGGTGAGCCTCGGCCGATTGATTTTGGGAGATGTGGTTGGGGGTATTATCTTTATGACGTGGCACATACCCTTCTTGGACTGTATCCATTGCAAAGAGAAGGGGTCATTAAGGGGTACGAAAGTATCGCCAAGCTTGACGGGGAGTGGGTTCAGACTTTAGAGAATTTTACGGTCATGGTTATGATCGAAAATTATTGCCATCACGCATCCGATCCGAGGGAAACCGAGGGTCTAAAAGCAGAACAGCCGTATGCGTTAGCGATCCTGAAAAATTATCTTAAGGGAGAACCCTTTCTTTTTAACAGGATTGAGATTTAACGTATAGAAATAGGGTCTCTTTGGGGAATTTATATAAAGTTCCCTAAGGAGGCTATTGTGATGAAAAAAAGCTGGATTGCTCCCCTTCTTGTCGCAGTGATGCTATTTCTGACGCCACAACCTTGCTCCGCAAATAGGTTAATTCAACCTCAATCTGTAACACCTTCCAGGTCTGATTCGGGACTTCAACTGCCAGATCAAGATTCTCGCGAACTTAAGTTTCAAGACATGCTGATGTTATTTCTTTTACCTCATATTGAGAAAAAGATTGCAGATATTTATTCGCCGCTTTTGCGAGAATCGCCAATGGTTTATCCTTACTTTGTGGATGTGACTGAGGTGAAGCGGCTCAATGGTTTCCGTGGGTTTGATTTCTTGATTACACTTAACGTATATCCTACAGTTGGTCCACATATTTCAGTTGGAGAAGATACCATGACTTTTAGGATCTCTCCTGGTCCTAAGGTGAAGCTTGAATCGTTCAAGCATCTAAAAGACCCCAAAAAGTCAGACTTCCCACCAAATTATCAGAACATCCTGAGATAGTGTAGTTTCAGTAAGGCGCGTGGGTGGAAGAGTAGATGTTAATATGTGCCGCGCGTTGAGTTATGAGGCGAGCTATTTTTACATGAGTAGGGAGTTCTGAGGTAATGGTGATGGGAGTTGTAGGGAAAGGAGTCTTTGGGAGAGGGTATATGAAAGGGGAGGAAGGTTGGGTTAGTGGCGTGATGAGGGTGTGTGAGGGGATGAAGGTTGGGTTAGTGGCATGATGAGGTGAGGGAGAGGGGAGGAAGGTTGGGTTAGTGGCATGATGAGGGTGTGCGTGAGGGGATAAAGATTGGGTTAGTGGGATGATGAGGGTGTGCGTGAGGGGATAAAGATTGGGTTAGTGGGATGATGAGGGTGTGTGAGGGGATGAAGGTTGGGTTAGTGGTATGATGAGGTGAGGGAGAGGGGAGGAAGGTTGGGTTAGTGGCATGATGAGGGTGTGCGTGAGGGGATAAAGATTGGGTTAGTGGCATGATGAGGGTGTGTGTGCGTGTGTCCGCGAGCGGGCAAACGGGATAGTTGCAGTTTATACACTTATTTGCAGGAGATAAGAAGCTTAGTCACTTTTAGTTGCATTTGGTGCAGTTAAAAGAAGTCTTTTCACACTAATTTGTTAATATCGTTGAATTTAGTTGCAGAGAATACACTTATTTCGCTCGGGCAGCACAATGTATTGTTTATAGTTGTATAAAGTGCAATTAACTCATAGATTCCCAAACGATTTTAAGCAAAATAAAAAAATCCATGGGTTAACGTTGCAATACCCAACTCATGCCCAGCTCACCGCACACACTCCGATCTTTGGGGTGTTTTTTTGTGGTTAGAAATGTGGTGGATTAATGGCGATTATGGTATTATGAAATTAGTGGATATATTGATTTAAGTTACTAAATTCAAATATGGAGGTGTGAGGGATTGGGTGATCATAAATTCGAAGGCGAACACAAGGGGAGCAGTATTAGCGAAATTAAAGATAAAGTCACTAGCGATAGCGCAAGTAACAACAAGGATAAAGTCAAAGTAGGTGTAGCCACTAAAGACGGGCAGTTGGGGTTTCTTTTTACAAGGGGAGGTCTTCGGGAAGGTGCAGGTAGAAAAAGCACTGGTGTAACTAAAAAGGTATCACTGACGTTATCTGAGGACATTTGGCAGGAGATAGAGCAGGCTTGCGCGGATCAGAACGCATCTCGCTCCCAAGTATTTCGGAACATCATTGAGGCGCATTTTGTAAAGGAATCTAAGGAGAGTTAGGTGAAGTCTTTGCTAATCCATGTATCAAAAGATTCTCTTAGTACCGCTTTACAGGCAGCATTAAAAGCCATATCCGCGAATTGCTCCTCACGTGTTCTATCAGGAATACTTATTCAAGCGCAAACTCAGGGTCTGATATTAACAGCCAGCAATATAAGGATGACCATTGAATATAAGCTCCCTGTGAAAATGGATTCGGTGGTTGTGCACAACACAGGTGAGATCGTCGTTCCGGCGCGTTATTTTTATGAGATCATTCGTAAGCTTGATCCTGGACTAATTAGGCTGGAAATCGAAGAGTCATTGATATTAAATATTCAATCAGGGAGCACTCAATTTCGTTTATGTGGAATGGATGTGGCAGAGTTTCCAAGAATCCAATACATAGATCATCCAAACATTCAAAGGTTAAGCATGAAGAACACTCTCCTGAAGCAAATATTTAAAAGAGTGGTTTTTGCGGTCTCTTCATCGGAAACCAGACCTGTGCTTACAGGAGTTTTGCTGCAAATAGAGAAGCATAATATTCGTGTAGTCGCCACTGATGGCATCCGCTTCGCCCAGCATGTTGTTGAAAGCGTAGAAGATTACGGGACAATTCCTTTAGATGTTGTAATCCCGGGCAGCACCCTGGAGGATCTTTTAAAAATATTAAACGATGATGCAGGCAGCAGCACCGATTTAGAAATAGGCCCCAAGCAGATCAGATTTATTTCTAATGGATTGAGGGTTCAGTCTGCTCTTCTAGAAGGAACTTATCCCTCTGTCAATAATTTAATCCCAAAAGCGTACCTCTCCGAAGTGATTGTTAAGAAAGACCGTTTATTACATGTGGTTGAACGTATTTCTATATTGGCTGGTGAGAGTGTTTTGCTCAGCGTACTTCCTTCTAACACGTTAAGTTTAGTGTCCAAGACTGCAGAAATTGGGGATGTAAAAGAAGAGATTCCTTTGGAGCATCTGGAAGGTGATCATTTTCGAGTAGCCTTTAACGGAAAATATTTCAGGGACATCCTTCGGGCGATCGATAGTGAGACGCTTAGAATCAGGTTCGCGGGAAAAGAAAGGCCGCTGGTGATCCTGCCTGTAGACGCATCTTCGTCCACACTTTTTTTAATTACTCCTGTGAGGACGCATGATTGAGGATTTGTTAAGTACAGTATTTGAGTAGGTTTGAGCGAATAGCTGCAACTGAGTCCGATAGTGTGATAAAACGAGCGAAATTATGGAAATAGCAACTGAGTCCGGACAGTTGCTAAAAAGAACATCGCCTGCCAAATTTGATCCTAGACGTGCTGCCCATTGCTTAAACTAGCTGTCTTGGGCTCAACTTATCTACTCCGTGCGGAATTAGCTATCTATAGCTCAACTTAACTACTTCGTGCGGAATTAGCTCCCTATAGCTCAACTTAACTACTTCGTGCGGAATTAGCTACCTATTACTCAACCTAGCCGTCTACGTCCCAAACTTAGCCGCCTACATCTCGAAACCAGCTACCTTTTGCTCGATTGAGATCGTAGCGGACCGTATTGCAGCTATTTCAGCACATTGGTTCATATTGCGAAGGTTTCGGACTGTATAGCTCTTATTGCCCCTGATTTGTGCAGAAAAGGAGTGCATTTGAGCGAATAGCTGCAACTGAGTCCGATAGTGTGGTAAAACGAGCGAAATCATGGAAATAAGGGCAACTGAGTCCCAAATAGCCAAAACCCATCTCAACTTCACAGCTTTCCCAGACGGGAATGAGGTATATTTGATCTGGGAGGGGATGGAATGCATAATGCAAAGACGGCCATATTTTATTTCTCAGGTACGGGCAATACGGAGATTATTGCTAAGCAATTTGCTGAAAGGCTAAGAAGTAAAGGGCAAGATGTAGATTTGTTTAGAGTGGAAGATGTTTTTAAAGGCACTCGTTCTGTAGAATATGAAGCCTATGATCTTATAGGTATTGGTCATCCGGTTCTAGGCTTTGGCGCTTCCGGTTTTGTTGAACGTTTTGCAGAAGGGCTACCTGATTGTAATGGAACCCCGGCATTTGTATTCAAAACGGCATCCTCTCCACACTATATCAATAACGGTGCTTCGAATACGGTGCTTCGTTCTTTGCGTGGGAAGGGATATAATCCCTTTCACAATTCGATTTTGGCGATGCCATGTAATTTTTATATTAAATATGATGACAGGTTGAATAAGCAGTTGTATCAAGCCGCACAGCGTAAGGTGGAATTGTTTGCAGAGGAAATCGTAAAGCGGACACCACGAAATCTGCCGATTCACCCTGTGTTGGAGCGGGTTCTGAGAACAGTATATTATTGTGAGGAGCACCAAGGGGGAAAATACTTCGCCAAAGGATTGCGTACAACGGACGCTTGCACACTATGCTTAAAATGTGTCAGAAACTGTCCAACATCCAATATTAGTAGCGGCGTAGAAAGAATTGTTTTCAGTCAAAATTGTTTATTATGTATGCGTTGTGTTTATTCTTGTCCTCAGAAGGCAATCCAAGCGACACGACTTAAGGCTAGCGTAGTAGATCCCTATACTGGAGGTCCGAAGCTTCATAAACTAATGAAGGATTCTGCGAATGATGGACGGTTTGTTACTCCCAAATCCAAGGGCTACTACAAGCATTTTATTAAGTATTTGGAGGAATGACATATGAATCTGTTTCGGATGGGATCGAAGCCACTGGGGATTGAGCGGATCACCACATTTTTGGAGGATAATTATGTGAGTATCGGCTACCCCGGAATAGGGGATCTGGAGAATCTAAGCACAGAGGAACTTCGTGATCGATTGATTGGCACATACCAATATAGTGAGTTGGAGCTTACGCAACATCTGCAAGCCCTTCAGCTATTTGTACATACGATGCAAGATGGAGATTATGTGCTGGTGGCCGATGGAGATTGGGTACATCTCGGGGACCTCGGAGATTATTTTTACAACGAGTTTACTGATAATGTTGACGAGGGTACATGCCATCGGCGTGGTGTGACGTGGTTGAAAAGTGTGCCGATTTCTGAACTAAACACAGGCGTGCGGGAGTTATTTAACCAAAGTGCACCGGTTGTACAATATAAGGGTCCCAAACCAAGTGCTCGCTTGGATCTGTGGATTACAGGTGTTTCTGCTAATGAACAAGAAGTGAATAGTCCGCTGGAATTGGATGAGGAGACACTCTCTAAGGCGCTTAATATTTTGAAAGATGCTTTGATTTGTGATGACTCCGAACGACGGGAACGAGCAGCGATAGCCATTTTACAATATGCGAAGTAGAGCCCCTCTTGTATATCGGGCGTACGGTTCATTATCTTCATGATGAGTTCCAATTAAAAAACGTTCCACCCGCTACTTGCCTCGGATGGAACGTTTTGCTGTATCTATAATCAGATGAATTCAACGAATTCGTTAACTGGCTTACGGTAGCCGCGGGGTCTGATTTTATGTTTTTTGTCTTTGCCGATCGTGATCAGCATAGCAGGTACCATATGATCCGGCAGATTCAAGGTGGATTGGATAGCATCAGCATCGAAGCCGATCATCGGGCAGGTATCCCAGCCTTTATCTTTGGCGATCAGCATAAAGTGCATGGCAGAGAGAGAGGCATTACGTATTGCTTCATCTCTTTGAAAAGCATCCTTATCAATGTAAGCATTGTTAATCATCTCTATTTGCTCATCATATTCCTCTTGTGACATCGCTCCTAAAGCTTTAAGCCCGCCATAGATTTCTGGAGCCTGCTGATAAGCATGCTTATCTCCTAGCACTACAATAACTGCTGAAGCAGTATGGATTTTATATTGGCCGTAAGCTGCTTCGCGAATTTCTTCTTTTAAGCTCTCGTTAGATATCACTTTGTAATTTGTATGCTGTAGATTATAGGCCGAGGGTGCCAATCTGGCATAAGAGAACATTTCCTCTAATTCATTCTGAGGGATGATAACCCCTTCCACAAAATTCATAGCGGATCTGCGTGACTGAATCAAGTCTGTAAAAGCGCTCATAAGTATTCCTCCGTTGTGTATGTATTCGGTTGTAAAATATCAACACCTGATATTTGTAAATGAACTAACTAAATGTTACTAACTCAAAATAACACAGCTTAAAAAATTCGTCAATGATAAAATTTATTGAAGTTAATCTTGAACACCCTGTTGTCAAAAAATAGGACATAAATTAGGATATTAGGATATGTAGAAACACAGTGGATGAAAGGGTGGATAAATTGATTAATAGTAGAGAACAATTGATGATAGATTTGCAAAGAATCGAAGAGAATGACTACGAGCTTAGAAGTGGAGAGGACATAAAGGATTATGTGAAGTTGATGCTTGAGCATATAGGAGATCCCGAGCCTGTACTGCGTGATGAATTGATTTATTCCACATTCTACAAATGGATTAATGAGAAACATTGGTTTAATGATGCGGAGCTTCGTGAACTGCTGTGGATACTTCTTGACGAGCAGCATCTTTTTTATCACATTGGGAATAAAGAAGATCTGACGGTGTATACAAGAACATTTTCTGTATTGGTTGTTGCTCTTATTCTCCAGAGGCATAGGGAAATGGCTATATTGGATAGCTCTGAATTTATAAAGGTGAAGCAGGGTTTGATTCGTTATTATGAGGAAGAACGGGACTTAAGAGGTTATATGGAAAAAGAAGGCTGGGCACACGCAGCAGCCCATGGCGCCGACGCCTTGGATGAGCTGGTTTTATGCTCGGAGAGTGATGCCGCGGTGCGGGAAGAGGTTCTGGCAGTTATTCAAAAGATGCTTTATAACGATCAATACATATTCAGGGACGAAGAAGATGAAAGGATTGCTACTATTATAGTTACAATCATCGATCATCATTTACTTCCACAGCAGTCTATAACCGATTGGATTCTCAACTTGGCGCAATGTGGCAGTTGGCCTAGAAGCCACAGCCAGTACGTTAATCGAATAAATACAAAGAACTTCCTGCGTTCTCTTTATTTCAGGTTACTTCTAACAGAGAAGAATATGGACATTGTGGATGTTTTATTGAAAACTGAGAAGAATTTGAATGAATTTGTACATTAATTCACTCAAACGGTTTTAATTAACACTAGTAATTTAAATAATTTATTATAATGTAATAAAAATCACAAATTTTTATGGAAATTCAAAAACTTTGTGACATTTATAACTTGATAAGTGCTATAATAGAAATATGGCGTTAAAAGTTCTTATGTTTTTCATTACTATTAAGCAGCAAAGCTTATTGCAGAGGAGATTTGGATATGTCAGAATCAATCACTCAAACACAACCTGAACAAGAATCACCAAAAGTAGCTGTTAGCAAGGAACAAATGGATGTTCTAGAACAGCTCTTGAAACCAGAAGTTCAGGAATCATTAACAGTCTTGGTGGAACAGCTGCCAAAATTAACTGAGCTTGTTGGCGTGCTTACAAAGTCCTATGACTTTGTGCAAACTGTCGCAGCGGATGATGTCTTGAAAAGTGATACGGTAAGTGCAATTAAAGAACTTGCTGAACCTGTAGTGCATTCCGCGAAGAATATGGCAGCTACAGTGATCGAAGCAAAAGATCGTGCGAATGAAAGTAACGAAGTTATTGGTCTTTTTGGTCTTATGAAGTTGTTGAAAGATCCACAAGCGCAAAAGCTTTTCCGTTTCGTAAATGCATACCTTCAAGTTGCTGGAGAACGCAGTAAGCAGAAATAATCATTTTCATATCTTATACGTAAGGGACGGAGGAAACATCATGTCTAAACATATTGTCATTCTAGGAGCAGGTTATGGTGGTCTACTAAGCGCCTTAACCGTACGCAAATATCTCAAAAAAGATGAAGCTAAAATTACTGTAGTTAATCAGTATCCTACACACCAAATCATTACAGAATTGCATCGTCTTGCAGCAGGTAATGTTGCAGAGGGTGCTGTAGCTATGCCTCTAACTAAGCTTTTCGCAGGGAAAGATATTGACCTGAAAATCGCGAAGGTTAATTCATTTTCTGTGGAGAACAAACAAATTGTTCTTTCTGATGGTGTGACACTTACTTATGATGCGCTTGTTGTAGGTCTTGGCAGCACTACAGCTTATTTTGGCATTCCAGGGCTTGAACAATACAGTATGGTATTGAAATCAGCTGCAGATGCTAACAAAATTCATCAACATATTGAAGATCGTATTCGTGAATATGCGAAATCGAAAAATGAAGCAGATGCAAACATCCTGATCGGTGGCGGCGGCTTAACAGGTGTTGAGCTTGTTGGTGAAATCGCGGATGTATTGCCTACACTTACTAAAAAATATGGCGTTGATCCTAAAGAAATTAAGCTAATGCTCGTTGAAGCAGGTCCTAAAATCCTTCCAGTATTGCCAGATGCATTAATCGAACGTGCTGTAGCAAGCTTGGAGAAACGTGGTGTTCAATTCCTGACAGGTCTTCCTGTTACGAATGTAGAAGGCAATGCGATTGACTTGAAAGACGGTCAAAAAATTATTGCTAACACATTTGTATGGACTGGTGGCGTACAAGGAAATCCACTCATCGGCGAATCGGGTCTTGAAGTTAACCGAGGTCGTGCAACGGTGAATGAATTCTTGCAATCCACTTCCCACAAAGATGTATTCGTTGCTGGTGACAGCGCGGTGGTCTTTGCAGAAGATGGACGTCCTTACCCTCCAACTGCGCAAATTGCTTGGCAAATGGGTGAATTGATCGGATACAATCTGTATGCCTTCTTGAAAAATAAATCGTTTGAAAGCTTTAGCCCAATCAACTCTGGTACACTTGCTAGCTTAGGCCGTAAAGACGGTGTTGCCATCGTTGGTGCAAGTTCTACTCCGTTAAAAGGCTTGCCTGCAACTCTAATGAAGGAAGCAAGTAATATCCGTTACTTGTCCCACATTAAAGGATTGTTCAGCCTAGCTTACTAATATAGTTTAACCCTAAACCCTGCTCAAATCTGAGCGGGGTTTTTGTTATTGTTTTTTTAGTGAAATGTTTGCATTATTGATGTTTCACAGTAGGCTGTATTCATTGTATTTGATATAATAGATTGGGTTATATTAACAGAGGTAGTTAGAGGAGGATTTCATTTATGATATTCCAACAAAACGATGTCATTCTGTTTCAAGGGGACAGCATAACAGACTGGGGGCGTAATCATGAAGACGCTTCATCACTTGGAGTAGGTTATGCAATGATGGTCGCCGCTCGTCTGGGGTATTTATATCCAGAGAAGAATCTTACTTTTATTAACCGTGGTATTGGTGGCAACCGTATTGTTGATTTACAGGGACGTTGGGATAAGGATTGTCTGGATTTGAAGCCGACTTGGGTGTCCATTTATATTGGAATTAATGACACTTGGCGGCGTTTTGATTCTGGTGAAGAAACCACTCCCGAGCAGTTTGAAGCTTCATATCGGGACCTGATCGAACGTACTCGGAAATCTTTGGATGCTAAATTAGTGCTTATAGAGCCTTTTGTTTTGCCTGTACCGGAAGATCGTAGAACTTGGCGTCAGGATCTTGATCCTAAAATTCATATTGTCCGCGAGCTGGCACGTGAATATGGGGCGCCGCTGGTTCCGCTAGATGGACTTTTTGCAGCGGCTTCCGTAAAAGCAGAACCGGCTTACTGGGCATATGATGGAGTACATCCTACTCCTGCAGGTCATGCACTTATTGCGGATGCTTGGCTCAAAACGATGGGAGCAATCTAATCAATTGCCATTTTAAGACTAGAACCACGCTTTAATAAGCAGGTTGTAGTCTTTTTTTAATCGCGTGTTCATAAAGTCGTTTTTATATATTTATAGACACTGTTATAATTGGAATATGCTTATGTATTGGAGGCGATTCGCATTAGGCGGTTAATATGGATAGCACCTTTGTTATTGGTCGTAGTGTTAAGCGGATGTAAAAGTGATTTGGGCTTCATCAATGCCAGATGGATCGAAGGCGTGTCGTTGACACCCGTGGCAACGAGTGATCAGAAACAAGCGGATCGTCCTTTGCACTCAGAGAGCTTAACGCTAAAGGATTCTGTTTTGATCAAGACGCTTGCGGAGGCTATGAACAAGAGTAAGAAATTTTCTGATGATCTGGATTGGGGTCCGGAATTTGAAATGAAGCTTGTTTATGGGGACGGCTATTCGGAAGATTATTACATAGCGCTTGGAGATCAACTTGGACATGAAGGGATGTTTACTACAGCAGAGAACAGCAGTCAGGGCTATACAATTCCTGTAAAAAACTCTGACCAGTTAAGAAAGCTCATTTATGGAACAATCGATACGGAGAACATTGAACAGGCAGACCCTGTGGAGACTTCTGTCGAGGTAACAGGTCCAGTAACCCTATCACATAATGAACTGTCTCCGGTCACAGGGAGAGCGGGATTTTTAAATCTGCAACTGCTAGAGGGGACATATAGCGAAGATTGGACTACACCGAGTCCGTTAGCGGGAAGAAACTGGAGTGGCCGATTTAGGCTAGTAGTGACTGATGAGCATGGAAAAACACTGAGTAGCTATCCGTTAAATGATCAATTTGCCCAGACCTTTAATGATTTTTTTCAGCTTCAGTTTGAGGATTATAATGGAGATGGTGATCCCGATTTTACGATCGGACAATATGGAACGAGTAACGGTTATTTCTACAAGCTTTTTACACTCAGAAGAAATAACGTGATAGAAGAACTACCTATTAAACCTGAAAATCAGCTGTTTATCAGCAGTCCTGAGCGGTATTCCATAAAACTGGATAAAGTTGATGAGCATAGCTTCAAGAGAAGTTACTACGATAACGCAGCAGGCAAACAAGTGGAAGATACTTTTCAGTGGGTAGGGAGTGCATTTCAGAGGCTCGACAAATGATTAATTCATGAAGTGAGAGGAATGTGTGTTGGATGACAAGTGATACGGTACAAGATTTAGAAGGGTTAAAAGCTATTGGAAAAGTGGTGGGCCACACCATCGCCGAGATGAAAAAGAAAGTAACCCCTGGGATGACGACTGCGGAGTTAGATCTTATTGGAGCTGAGATTCTGGAAAGCTTCGGAGCATCCTCAGCCCCGAAGATAACTTATAATTTCCCGGGCAGCACCTGCATCAGTGTGAACGAAGAGGTTGCTCATGGTATTCCGGGTCCGAGAGTGATTAATGCTGGCGATTTGATCAACATTGATGTCTCTGCTGAGCTGAATGGGTATTATGGGGATGCTGGCGTTTCTTTTCAACTGCCGCCCTATAACGATGATATTCTGCGTTTATGCCGGAGTACAGAGGAAACCATGATGAGTGTGATCAATCATCTGCGGGCAGGAATGAAGGTTAACGAGATCGGCAGAATGATGGAACTTGAAGCTCGCAAACGCGGTTATAGAGTGGTGCGTAATCTGTGCAGCCATGGAATTGGCAAATCACTGCATGAGAAGCCTTTTGAAATTCTACCCTTCTATAATCCAAGAGTGACCACGGTGCTAAAGGAAGGACAAGTAATTACAATAGAGCCCTTCCTCTCGACTGGAGCGGACTATGTGGAGCAGCAATCGGATGGCTGGACGCTAAGTGTTGTAGATAACGGTCGGGTAGCACAGTTTGAACATACGATTATCGTGACTAAAGGTGAGCCTGTTATTCTGACTAGTGTGTAAGCTCGAATAGCGACTTAAAGGGGTGGAGGATGGAGGGGGATATGAGCAAAAGCCCTTACCCGGACCCTCCGTTCCTTCCATGTCGTTAGCGAAGTTGTTATTAGCCGTGATAAGTGGCAATGCGGTAAATACTTTAAAGAGACCTGTCTATTTGACAAGTCTCTTTTTTTCTAGGATGAGGCGTTACGCTTATATCCTATATTTGGCATAAGTTATCGATGTTTTTTTCAATGGAATGATAAAACAGGTCTTCCGCATGAAGGACATAGGCCATGTATTCTTCCATCTGGTCAGTAAGTGTAAATTCATTCATGATATACTGCCTGGTCATAACATTCCTTAAAAGTTCCCATTGTTCGATGCTTTGCCGAGCATAATGAATGACATCGCTGAGAGCATTAGGATTCGCTAAGGAATTCAGCAGCAATAGCAATACTTTTTTTCTATCTGAATGACGGGTGAGCGTCGTCCGGGTTAAAGAGTAAAGGTCATGGGGGCGGTTTGAAATCTTTGTATTGAGGATGAAGCGTCCACTTGCAAACAGATTGTTCAGTTCCTGGATAGCTGATCGTCCGATATATTCCAGGCGTCCTTCGGTACAAGAGGGCGGCTTATAATAATTCGATAGCGCGGTTCTTAAAATGAGCGAGGCTCGGGCTGGCAATTCAGCAAGCTCATCTTGATTAGGATGCACTGTGAAACAGGAAAACTGCCGATTGTAGGCATCCATAAACGAAGTTTTGGCATCTTGACCGATATTTTTGTTATGCGGATAAGGCTTGAAATACTCTTTGTTGTAATTTATATAATTGTCCAAGAAATAAAAATCAGTTGCCGTCTGCCCTAGGATCAAAAATATATGCCCATCCACAATATGATCTGTTTCCAGAGCCGGGCTTAATTCAAATGTTCTATAAAAGGGGACTCGTTTCATTAACGTATTGACAAATACGACTTCGTTATTTGCTAACAGTGTCTCTATCGTCTGGATGGCTGCCTCTGCATTGTTGCTAAAAGTATGTTTATTAGCGACTGTTATATAATCCTCGGGATCTTTGATCTCGTTCAAGCTTAATTCAAACTGGTCACTGTCAGTATGGGTAACTAATTTCAGATTAAAATCATCTAAAAACATCTTGTACAATACGCTAGAGTCATTGACATACCTTTTTAGCATGAAAAAAATATTACGGGTATAGCAGTTTCCCAGTGACTGTACCTCTGCAATAGGCTCCCCTGCAGAATTATAGTAATATTCCATTTCTAACGTCTGCAACGTCTGCATAATTGTCCCTCCAACTGCTGCTAATTCTCCAATTCATCCCTTGGAGCCGAGCGCGCTTATTATTTCGCCCAATAATTTGGCTTCGTCTGTTTGTATGGTCAACAGAGAATGTTTGAGTGCGTCTAGCACCTTGGGGTCCATGGACAGATTATACCGAAGCACCATATTTCTGTTCAGAAGAGAACGTTCTTCAAGCTCAGTACAACGTTCAATCCATCGGTTGCATTGCATCAGGAGTTCTATTTGTTGGAGATATTTAACTCTTAAAACCATAAGCTTCTTATGCTCCCACAGCAAATGATAAGCTCTAATGTCAAGCTCAGGGTCATCCTCTTTAGGGTGCTCCATTTGATAAATGAGGTGTTGGTACACACTTTGTCCATAAATGCTGGTAGTGGTATGGTTAATAAAATCAAATGTGCGCTTGGAGGATAGATATCGCTGCAAGCTGTCGACAATCTGTTCGACGTTTAAATCAAATTCTGCATCGATTTTGCTAAGCAAAGTTACACGCGTAATAAAATTTTCTTCTCTGCACAGATAGTCAAAGGCAGATTCCAGTTCGGAAAAGGTGCATTGAGCGGTCATAAATTTACCGCCCGTAATATTGTCCCGAATGCAGACTGTTTGGCGATCAAGATCGTAGCCGTAAATTAATGTCTCGTGAAAACGGTGCTCTTGGCCGAACTCCTGATATGCAGATATAAAGTACCGGTCGAGATGGCACCATACATAGCAATCGCCGTTGATAGAGTCTACAACGAAATCCGTAAAGGAAGACCACTTGGAAATGATGGTTCTAGGCAATATGAACTTATTGAGAAATGGGCAATAATCAACAAGAAGCTCATGATTGTCAAAAAAGTAAGTTTCCCAATCCGTTACATATCTCAGCTGAATGAAGTTGGAATAAACCCAGGGCCATATGCGGTTATCCGAAGAAATAATAGAAAACAAAGTCCCATAAGTGTTGGAAGTATTTATTAGTGGATCGGAAACGGGTAAAGTAATTTTACTCAATTTACACCTCCATATTTCCATTATATTTAAATAAAAATGAAATAAATGACATTATTATACTATAATAATTGTTCATTCCAATTATGTGATGATAATCATATTATGATAATAAAGGGAAGTGGTAATCTGGCGAAGAATAGTACTTTTGGAAACATTTTGGCATACGTTTCTCTGGTAAAAAAGCTGCAGAATGTGATGGGGGGAGCGATATATTGCGAATAGTGGTTTGTTTAAAGTTTATTGCACACGTGAACAAATACAATGTGCGTGGCATTGATGATGGCCGTAAGATCTCGGCCTCACCGCCACCGAAGGCAACCTTTGAGCTAAACTATCCGGACCGGCAAGCCATCCATGTGGCATTGGAGCTGAAGAATAGCTGTAATGCTAATGTAACTCTTATTTCCATGGCCCCTCCCGGTTGTAAAACGGTTCTACAGGAGTTCATGGGTTATGGGATCGATGAGGCTGTCCTGCTCAGCGACGCTTCTTTTGCCGGTTCGGATACATTGGCGACATCGCTGGTACTGGCTCGTGCTGTTGAGAAGCTTGGTGGATGTGATCTGGTTCTGACCGGCAGCCATTCAACCGACAGTGATACCGGTCAGGTAGGTCCGGGAATCGGCGAGTATCTAGATATCCCCCACGCGATAAATGTAACACGGTTTGAGGATATTTCGACTGATGAGGTATTGTTCCACCGCCAGCATGACGAAGGGGTAACAACCAGACAGTCTTGCCGGCTTCCGGCAGTATTGAGTATTGGTGGAATGACAGCCGTCTCTGAGTTGAAACCGCTAACAATTGCTGCCAAATTGCATGCCAGAACCAAGGATATTCTGGTATGGTCCTGTCATGACCTTGGCCTTGACCCACAGACGGTTGGTTTGGCAGGCTCGGCTACTGAAGTAGTTTCAGTGTACGAACAGCACTCCGAAAGAAAGGGGATTTTGCTAGAAAGCGATGAATATCTACGGGTATTGGAGCCGATAATCAGCAAAATCAGCGAGGTTAGAAGTGGATGATTAGGATTGATCAGGAACAATGCACATATTGCCTCCTGTGTTTAAAACGCTGTCCCGCGGCTGCAATCAAAGATGAGGATGAGGGCTTGCGTATCGACGTTGCGGCATGTACTTATTGCTCAGTCTGCACGTCTTGCTGTCCTAACCAAGCCATTATAATGAAAGACAGGGTACAGGAGACCAGACAACCGTACCCTGAGCATGAAGGTATTTGCCTTGTTGTGGAACATGCTGAAGGCGCGCTCTCTTCATATTTTCCGGAACTGGTTAGCGCAGCAAAACAGCTGCAGGCTATGAGAGCCCAGCGCATTTGTGCTTTGGTGGTCGGAGAGCGTATAGAAGACCTAGCCCAGCGTCTGCTTCAATGGGGAGTAAATGAAGTGTGGATGGTGAACAAACCGGGCATACAGCGTTACGCCGAAGATATTCATTATAATTTGATTTCTGCGGTGCTCCGGGATCAAAGACCGTCTGTCGTGCTAGGTATGGCTACCGCATGGGGGAGGTCTATTTTCCCCAGAGTTGCAGTCCGCCTGCGGACGGGGCTATGCGCCGATTGCATCGATTTGAAGATGGGACCGGATCATGGGGATTTTATTATTACCAGACCGACGCAAATGGGCGAGCAATTCGCTGAGATAAAAATACCGGCAAGACGGCCGCAAATGGCAACTGTAAAAACCAATTTTTATTCCGCTGCTGAGACCGCACACGTCGTGCAGGGCAAGATTGTTGATCTAAGCTCCCAGTATTCTTGCTCTTCCTCAGTCCTGCAGTTTATGGGAGTAATTGAAGAAGCCGCGGGCAAGGAGAACATCGAGACTACAGAAATTATTGTTGCTGCCGGGAGAGGCATTCAAAACGCAGACAATCTTCGTTTAATCTATGCGCTCGCCGATGCGCTTGGGGGGAAAGTAGCGGTTACCAGACCGCTTGTAGAATGTGGATGGATGGATAGTATGCATCAAGTCGGACTGACAGGTAAAATGGTCAAGCCCAAACTGTACATTGCCTGCGGAGTGTCTGGGGCAGTGCAGCATAAGGTTGGGATGCATCATTCGGAGACGATAATTGCAATAAATACGGATCGCAATGCACCTATCTTTGATTACTCCACATATGGGATCGTAGGCGATCTTTTTACAGTCATACCTGAAATATTGTCGGCATTGAACACAGTACAGGAGGTTGGGCGATGATTGAGAAGGAGCTATTAAGACAACAAACGCTGCATACGATTGGCGTCATGCTCGATGAGCACTTGCTTCAGAAGGAGGATATGTTCAGGTTTCAAAGTGATGTCCACGACACATATTCTCCGGAATACATCCGGAGCGAGATGGAGAATTGGTACAGAACATTAGGAATCGAATATATCATCCAGCGAAAATTTTCACTTCGGATGCCGCAGTTTACGAGAGAAGAATTAGAAGAAGCGGACCGAAGAAACGAGATCATTTTATGTGTTCCCCAAGGCGTCAGTCGCAAGCAATTAGGCTGCTTGTTTAATATCCGCAATTGGGCGCTGGAGAGTGAACTGGTCGCAGCAACTCCGGAAATTGAGGATTTCTGGTTCACCGTTCCGCGGACAACCGAACCGGATATGCTGGATCGGACGGCTGTGGAAATACAGCGTACATACAAGAAAACCGGAAAATTGGGAATGAGTCTGGAGCGGTATCTGGTATTTGTCGCCCGCATGAGGCATCTGACAGGACAAACACCGGATATAAGGACAAAGATGTGGATTACCAACGGCAAATATGAAGGAAAGGCGATGCTTGTGGTTGGTTTCGACTCGGCTGGCGAGTTTACAGCACATGGCTGGATGCCGAATTTCCACTCGCCTATGGTGGGCGGACGTTATACCTGGATACCTGACCATATATAAACAGTAAGGAGACGGTTATTTCGGCTATGTACAATAAGTTCACTGAATCGGGGCCTCAGCCTAGTGTACACTTCACCACTGCTCGCAAGGCGGAACCGGGTCCTAATGAATTGTTCATTACCAACCGTTTTACTTTAACGGGAACGGTAAAGGACCCATCCTGCTTGCAGCTTTTTCATGGGGCATGCCATTTACCAGGGCATTATCCTTACTCCAGTGTCGGAGTAGTGACTAAAGCGGGGCTTGGAGCAGAGCATCGCGTAGGCCAAGCTCTTGTGTTTTCTCCTCATTATACAAAGGATGTATGTGTCCCTCTGCACAGTGGGGTGGATGGTCAGATCTTTATTTCCAACGACTTAGACCCTGTGACAGCTGCGTTTGTTCCTATGTTTTGTGTGGCACTAAATGTGTGTGAAGAGCTGGCAGATGAAGGCATTAAAACGGTGGAACTGTGGGGAATGGGACTGCTAGGAAAGCTTTTATTAAGGTTGCTTGAGCAGGATGAAGATTTGAGCTTCAGTGTTGAAAAGAAGGAGGCCAAGGATGAGATTTGGGCCGGGTTAAATAGCGGTGTGTGGGACTGCGAGGAGAGAGCCATTGTTGCACTTGATTCGGACCTGCTCTCGCAGGTTCAACGGCATTCGGCTTTAAAAAACGATCCACCAGACCAGCACATACAATTTATTGATCTGACAAGACCTGGAATACTTAAGGAATCCATAACGCATGACCGTATTCAGGAAATCTCTCGCAGAATTGGGAAGCAAGAGCTTGAAGTAACCAGCCTAATTGCCCAACATATTCATGCGGAACATATGGAGCAATTTATCAGGCAAGCGGCGGAAGGCTTTTTTGAAGGGAAAACTGTAGTCTATGACTGGTAGAGGAGGTTCGTCATGCAGTTGACACAAGGTGTTATGGATGTACCCGCACTCGATATTGCATTTTCTGAGCAGGAGCGGCGTATCATTATGGAGCGAATTGATGATTGTCTGTCGAGAGGAGCGTTGAGTCAGGGTAGGTATGTACAGGAGCTGGAGGAACGTTTTGCCCGGTATGTAGGAGTTACTCATGCCATTGCGGTTAATTCGGGTACAAGTGCGATTGAAGCGGTAATGAGAGTGCTCGAAGTAAAGGGGCAGGAAGTGCTGGTTCCGGCAAATACGTTTATTGCCACGGCTTCCAGTGTCCTGTTTGCCGGAGGGCATGTTCGCCTTGTTGATATTGATCCCCGTACATTCTCGGTGTCGCTGGCTGAAATAAAGAAGCAGGCCACAAGTCGTACCCGAGGGGTTATTATCGTACATATTGGCGGAATTGTTACACCGGAGATTGAAGAAATCAGGCAATGGTGCGATGAGCAGGGGCTCTGGTTATTTGAAGATGCCGCTCATGCACATGGCAGCAGGATGGCTGGAAAAGGTGCGGGAGCTTTCGGAATTGCCGGAAGTTATTCCTTTTTTGCCACGAAAATCATTACCTCGGGGGAAGGAGGGATCATTGTCACAAACGATCATTCAATGGCTGAGAAGCTGCGAATGTTCCGCAATCATGGCAAGCCCCAGCCCTGGGAGACTTACCACACCTCGCTTGGCAACAATTATCGAATGAGTGATATCACAGCTACGATAGCGCTTACCCAGTTTGAGCGACTCGACGCGATCATTGAACAACGGGAAGCGATCGCCAACCGTTATACTTCCTTCTTTACGAAAAATCTTCCTGATTTCGAGATTGTGATGCCGCAGGACAGATGCAGTTGGTATAAGTACATTGTTATAGTGCCTTTGGACGTTGATAGTTCCGATTTGAAGGACAGACTCAAGGAGAAAGGCGTTTCGCTCCAAGGGGAGGTATATGCAACGCCGCTTCATAGGCAGCCGATCGCTGCTTCCCTACAGTTCAGTGGGGAATATCCGCTAGCGGATGATTATTGTCGGCGTCATATCTGCTTGCCGATTTATCCCAATTTGACTGATGAGCAGATCGATTATGTTTTGGCTGTATTCTTAAGTGTGGTCGCAGAGTTAAGGGGGCAGCAATGAAAGAGGGCATTATTATTGATAATCTGAGAAAGGTCTATCGCGTCCCTGTAAGAGAACATGGGTTAAAGCATGCGTTTAAAAGTCTGATCAAAATGGAATACAACGAAGTTGAGGCGGTAAAAGGTATCGACCTCAGGGTTGAGCCGGGAGAAATTGTCGGGTTCATCGGACCTAACGGCGCGGGAAAGACAACCACGCTGAAGATGCTCTCCGGTATCCTGTATCCGACATCAGGCGACATTTCCGTCTATGGCTTCAAACCGTGGGAACGCCAACATAAGTTTCTGCGCAACATCAGTATGGTAATGGGGAACAAATCGACGTTAACCTGGGATATTACGGTCGAGGACTCTTTCTTTGTGATGAAGGAAATATACGGGGTCTCTGATGCTGATTTTAAACAAAGACTCAATGAGCTAAAAGAACTGCTGGATATAGGGCATCTGCTTAAGAATCAGGCGCGGAATCTCTCTTTGGGAGAACGCTCCAAGTGTGAATTAACAGCAGCGTTGTTACACCAGCCACGTGTATTGTTTTTGGATGAGCCTACTTTGGGGCTAGATGTCAGCATGCAGCTGCGGCTTCGCAGTTTTATCAAGGAGTATAACCAAAAACATGAGACAACCATCCTGCTTACCAGTCACTATATGGAGGATATTTCTTCCCTTTGTAAACGGGTTGTACTGATCAATCAAGGCAAGCTGTTATACGACGGATCTCTGGAGCAGCTGAGCGGTAAAATAGCTCCCTACCGCATTCTCAAAGTCAGTTTTATGGATGAAGACGTAACGGGCACAATTGAAGAGCTAAAGGAGAAGTTTACTGACAGCTTGCAGGTCATGGAGCTTGCGGAAAGCTACGTATTGTTTAAGATTCAGAAGGAAGCTGTACCTGAGATTGTTTCAGAAATCTTTAATAGCTATTGCATTGGAAATGTAACAATCAATGATGCTCCAATCGATTCTGTAATTGATGAAGTGTATCGAGAGGGGAGGCTCCTTTGAATTTTCGCGGAGGCTTTGCGCTGATACGTAGGACTATGTTCGGGTTTATGGCTGAGAAAGGGTTTTTCTGGACATTGACGCTTGGTTGGATGATGGGACCTATCATCTATATGTTTGTTTGGACCGTTGCTGCGGGGGATGGGAGCATAACCGGGTTCACTCAGCAGGATTTTGTGAGGTATTATATTCTGTTAATTCTTGTGAACCAGCTGACCTACCCTACCTCACACTGGACGGTCGGCGATCAAATCTATGGCGGCAAGATGTCGATTGTATTGTTGAGGCCGATATCGCCTTTTTACGATGTGGTTGCGTCAGATTTGGCTGTCAAAATCGTCTGTATGCCTTTTGTTATATTTGTTGCCGGCGTGGCTGCCATTTTTTTGAACTTCAGACTGGCTATATCCGGTCTGGACTTGCTGGTGGCCGTTTATCTTCTTCTCATGGCTCAAATAATCAGATTTATGCTGGCCTATACACTTTCCCTGTTTGCATTTTTCACCAATAAAATCAAGTCCTTGCTTTCTATTAACGACACCCTGGTATTTTTGCTGGCCGGACAGGTAGCGCCTTCGTCGTTGCTTCCGGGATTTATGCAGGATATCTCGGATTATTTGCCTTTTCAATATATGATCAGCTTTCCGATAGAGTTTTCCCTTGGAAAGTTGGATCATTCACAGCTTGTTTTTGGCATAATTGTTCAATTCATTTGGGCGGTCGTTATCATATTATGTAACCGTTTAGTGTGGAAAAAAGGGATTCGTGCATACATGGCCGTGGGAGGGTAGGGAACATGCTGAGATATATGCGTTTGCTGAGATTGTTTTTCTCTACAGCGCTTCTAAAGGAAGCGTCATTCCGCGGTGACTTTCTAATCAAAATTTTGTATACCGCAATTAATTTAACCGGGACGATTGGCGGGATCGCGATCCTCTTTTCCAACACAAATTCGCTTAACAGTTGGACTTTTGCGGATACGCTGGCATTATCGGGCGTTTACTATTTTATTTTGGCAATGAAAAATCTATTTGTTGGTCCAAGCCTTGGCTCATTAGCCGGGATGGAAGGGGAGCTATGGACTGGAGGATTTGATTTAACACTGCTTAAACCGATTGAGACCCAATTTTATGTGAGCACGAGATACTGGTCTCCGCTTAATCTGTTTGATGTTATGGTGGGAGTAGCGGTGATGGTGCTTGGCGTTTCTCAAATGCAAGAAGCGATAGGAATATCCACTTGTCTGATGTTTGTATGGGCCATTTGCAATGCTTTACTGCTGTTGTACTCAATACTGCTATTATTAAGCTCTTTGGCGTTTTGGTATGCCGGAAGTCCGATGTTGAGTATATTCGACAGTATCATGCAGATGGGTAGATTTCCGGTCAATGTATATCAGAAACCAATCCAATTGGCGCTTACCTGGATCGTTCCTGTCGCCTTTATCGTTTCCATTCCTGCAGAAGCATTAGTGGGCAGGGTAAGCCTGTCCTATTTATTCGGAGGCAGCTTGCTAGCTGCGGTTTTGCTAATGTTAGCCAGTGCGTTTTTTAAACGAGCAGTGAAAAAATATGCAAGTGCTTCAAGCTGAGGAGGATTCTAAGTGGACACTTCTTCCATATTTGATTTGATTTATTTCAATTGCTTGAATAATCGAGGACTTACGGCCATTGATTATGAAGGATCAACGATCTCTTATGAAGAGCTACGGCAGGAACTGGAGCACAGTAGTGAGAAGCTGGATCTCGCGGGGATCCGGCCCGGGCACAGAGTTGCCTTAGCCGTTGCAGACAAATCTGCTTTTATCATGCTGTGGCTTGCATGCTGGCATACGGGAGCCGTTCCGATCCCATTTGAACCTGTGAAGAACTTACCGGAACTGGAGAGAATGCACTCGTCAAGCCATTGTCAGTATTTAATTTGCGATCCAATTGATTCGGAGGGCAGCAGTCAGCTTGAGCTCGTACTCAGAGTACCGATGTTTATTTTTAGGACTGCAACGCTTTTTTTACAGGCAGATAAGCAGTCTGATGAAGATATTGCTTTGAATTTTTATACCTCAGGAACGACTGGACCGCCTAAATGTGTACAGTTCAGCCATCGGGCCATCTACAATAATGTAATGGCTATCTGTAGAGGGCTTGAGATTACTGCAAACGACAAGCTGTTCACACCGATTTCGCCGTGGCTGCCCGCGACGCTAACCACTGTAGTCCTACCGGTCCTCTGTGCCGGTGCTACATTAATCATGTCGAAGGGAACAATGCCTGCTAGAATTTGCGAGCAGATCAATCGCAAAGAGGTAACGATACTTTTTGCGGTTCCCTATATGTATGCCTTGCTTAATGAGTCAGTCGTGTCATCCTCAAGTGTAGCTTGGGATAAAGTGAGACTGTGCATCAGCTGTTCTGCCCATCTGGACGCAGCGACTTTTAATGACTTTTATAAGCTATCGGGCAAGTCTATCCGTTCATTGTTCTGTTCATCCGAAGGTGGGGCAATTGCCTATAATCCTTCAAATGAGCAAGAACTGATCAGAGATTCGGTGGGACAGCCACATCTGGGAGTTTCTATTCGGCTGCTTGACCCGGAGGGGCACGAAGTTGCTCATGGAGAGGAGGGAGAGATATGGGTCAGCGGCGCTCATATATCGTGCGGGTATTACGGGCAGCCAGAGTTGCAGGCAGAGGTCTTTAAACAGGGTTGGGTACGTACGGGTGATCTGGGAAGGTTGGATGAGGCTGGGTATCTGTATTTGTCGGGGCGGCTTTCTGATAACATCAATGTCGGCGGACATTTGGTAAATCCGGCAGAGATTGAACAAGTCCTGCTGCTCCATAACGGCATTAAAGAAGCACTTGTATATGGTGTTTCCGATAAATACTATGGCAGCAAGCTGATTGCGGAGATTGTGCCGCTGGATGCCCAGGTATCAGCCGATGATATTATCAGATTCTGTTCAGCGAGACTTGCGGCATATAAGGTGCCTAGAGTAATCAAGTGGACAGATAACATTCCCAAGGGTCGCTATGGGAAGAAGCTGAGAAATCAGAATCAAGCAGCCAGTCACATCCTGACGCCATGAGATTTCTGGTGACAGGTTGCAGCGGTTTTATCGGGAGCAGGTTAACAAGCAGTTTACTGGAACAGGGACATGCTGTCAGAGGGCTTGTATTGCCGAAGGAAAAAGGCGTTGGCGAAACACTTGCAGAATTGGGTATGGAACTGTGGGTAGGCGACGTTCTGAACCCTGAAACGATGGATGGCATAGGGGAGGATATTGATGTCGTCTATCATCTTGCCGGCAAACATTCTGGTTCTGTGTCCCGGATGAGGCAGCTTTATGTAGAGGGGACGCGGAATCTGCTGGACCAACTTTTGCGCAGCGGAACGTATGGCAAGTTCATTGTGGCAAGCAATGGGGCTGTATATGGAAGCGACAACGTTTGTGTGGCCGATGAATCTGTACTGTGCCATCCCGTTCATCCATTTGGAAGAATTACACTCGAAATGGAGCAGCTGGTCCAGCAATACTGCACCCATGCGAAATTTTCTTATATCATTCTCAGGATCGCTGAAGTGTACGGCCCGCTTGAGCATAATTATATCCGGCAATTAATGCGCTGCACTCAGATGCTGGGGAACGGACGCAGTTACTCATCTAAAGTGCATATTGACGATGTTATTTCAATGATGCAGTTGGCCTGGAGCAATCTTATTGTTCAAGAGATTTATAACGTGAGTGATGATCTTCCTCTAACACAGGAGGAATTGATAAAAGAGGTTCGGAAATATGCTCAACTGTCTGAAATACAATGGATTTCTCCTGAGGCTGTCACTGAGCGTATCAGACTAAGTATACATGGTTTACGCGCCCTTTCCGTACGTATGGGAAACGAAAAGATAAAAAAGAATGCCGATGTACGGCTGGCATACCCTACTTACGCCCATGCGATTCCTTATTTAATCGAAGAAATGTCCAATAGAAGCGAGGTGAATAGTTTGTGAGTCCGCCAAGAATTATGCTTCTTCCAAGCCCCCCTAGCTCCGGTTCTGTAGGATCAGTAAGCAAAACGCTGGGCATTGCCAAGGTTCTGCAAAGCCAAGGTTGCACGGTCAGCTTTGTGATTGGCGGCAAGCTTGCTGAATTTGTCCGAGCCAACGGCTTTCAGGTTTATGACTATCCGATTCCGCTTCCTTCAGCGAATTCCGGAGATGTTCGCAGTGCTGCCGATTATGTGGAGTGGACAGGGATGGCAGAATCGGGCTTTATCCGTCAAGCGGTTGAGGCTGAACTGAAGGCGATACAGGCTTTTAAACCCAACGCTATATTTGCCGAGTCTCGTCCGAGTGCTTCCATTTCAGCTGCCGTGGCCCAGATTCCCGCTTTGATGATTGCGAGCTGGCCAAGCCATCCAGCCTTCCCGGCCAACCTACAGTATCCGGGATCTGCCAAAGCTATCGCCGCTTTTAACGAGGTGTTGGCGGATTATTCACTGGATTCTGTTTCCAATCTGGCTGAATTATTATTTTCAAGAGCAACGATTAAAATGGCACCGACACTACCGGAACTGGAGCCGGAGCTGGCTGCGTTGAAGGAGTGCGATTTCGCCGGTTACATTCTGGATTTGGAGGCAAGACAATCTTCAAATCTGCAGTGGCATCCGGACTGGCAGGACAAGCCGCTAATTTTTATTTATTTAAGCGTTAGTGCCATTCCCCCTTTAATTTATATTGAGCTTGTCAAAGAGATCTTTGACAAGCAACCCTACCGTGTTGCCTGTTTATGCGGATTTCATTATGAGCTTAAGGCGCTTCCTGACCATACCGACAATATTCAATTCCATTGGTTTATCCCGGCTGCTGAAATTATGCCGGAAGCAGCTCTGGTAATCTTTCATGGCGGACAAGATACTATGCTTACGACAATGCTGCATGGACTTCCGAGCATAACCATTCCCGGTCAACATTTTGAACGGGACTATAATTGTACGCAGCTCCAAAATCTTGGGCTCACTTATAAACTACCCGTTCAAGCATTCAGACCAAGCCGTATCCGTAAGATTGTTGAGACAGCGTTGAACGATAATTTGGCTGAGCTTCGCGGGCATTATAGGTCCAAGCTGAGGACTTTAAGCGGAACTGAGAATTGCTGTGCTGCATTGATCGCACTGGCACAAAAAAATAGCTGGCAGGTGTAATTTATGAAGATATCTGTTCCATATAACGGCGATATCCAGCTTATTGACGAGCTGGGCGGATACGAATATATCAGCTGCTTCTTCGGTGGTTCTTCTAAGGAGGGCTGTGGAAGCGGAAGATCGGCTGCGGCAATGCCGATAAGTACGCGGAGCGATATTGAACAAGCGGTTAAGCGGGCCCATATGTACAACAAAGAGTTTAACTATTTGATGAACAGTTCCTGTCTCGGCAACAGGGAATATGAGGATGAAGGCTACCGACAAATTGTAGATCAAATGGATTGGGCTGCTGAAATAGGTGTAGACTGGATCACCTTAGCCAATCAGCTGCTTGTGGATATTTGCAGGAGAAGACATCCTGAGATCAAAGTGAGCTTGTCCTCCTTTGCGGTGGTCGAAAGTGTGGAACGGGCAAAATACTTTGATTCAATGGGCGTCAAAGAGATCACAGTGAGAGAAAATATAGCCAGAGATTTCAGGCTGCTTGAACGTATACAGAACAGCGTTGAATGTGAAATCCAGGTCATTGTCAATCAGACCTGTCTCTATGAATGTCCAATGCAGGTCTATCATGACAATGTAATGAGCCATGGCTCATCCAACCGTGGAACGGATAACCAAAGCTTTATGGATTATTGCTCCGTCAAATGCACTTACGAGAAATTTAATGATCCAGGGAATATCATGAAGGCGCGCTGGATCAGGCCTGAGGATTTGGCGGAATATGAGAAGATAGGCATACACCGTTTTAAGCTGACAGACCGGTCAAAATCTACTGCCTGGCTGTTGCAGGCGGCGAAAGCCTATCATGATAGGCAGTATCCGGGGAACTTGGCTGATATTTTGAACATCGTTCACACCAACCATCGCAGAGCCGCCGGTGCGGTTACACGAGAAAAGGCGGTTTTTTCCCGGCAAACGCAGCAGAGCCGCCAGAGCATCCGTGCCCTGACCTTATTGGATGTTTATCTTGACAATTCTAAGCTGCAAGGTTTTATTGATTTTTTCAAAGAAGTCGATTGCCGGTCGCTGGATTGTGCGGTATGCGGGTATTGCGATCAATTTGCCGTTGAAGCCCTTTCGTTTCCTGATCCTTCTGCCCGGACCAAGAGCTTGAACATGCTGCAGCAGCTGGTACAAGATACGGCAGAGCGGCAACCAAAGGTTTTCTGAGAGGAGATAAAAGCATGCAGAACAAGGAGATTCTGGGTAAGCTGGCCGCTATTTTTTCAGAGGTCTTGAGCAAGGAGGTTACAATGGAGGAACTGGATGCGCAAGCGGATTTACTTGAAGCGTTCCATATGGATTCACTGATTGCTTTGCAGATTATCGTTAAGATTGAACAGCAGCTTGGAATCGTCATTGAAGATGATGACCTGGCACTGGAACTATTAAATGATACCGGAAAATTGACGGCATATATTGAGGGACAGTCGGAAAGGGTGAGCAGCTGACGATGAATCTTTTGTTTCTTTCTGAAGGTGCTTATTTTGCCTATTATCAAGGGGCCGTCAAGGCTAACCGTGCAGTATTCGAATCCCTGGCTGCCAGGGGACATCAATGTAGAGTAGTCCATCTGGTAGACCAGGAAGATTCTCTGTTACAGGTGGAGGAACAGCTGCAGGAGCATGGGGTAAACGATATTATTCGTTCCGCGCATAGTCTTCAGGGTACAGTAAATGGTGTAGAATGCCATTTCACCACGAGTGTTATGCTGTTATACAGAACAGCAGGGGATTTGATGAAAAAAGGCAAGCCGGACGTGGTTCTTGTGAATATGGCTTACCACACCATGGTTGCTGCGGGAATAAAGCTCGTGGCTGGAAGCGCATCAAAATTGGTTGTGATTTGTCATGATGTGATCACTCTCCCTTTTGGGCCGCATAGCTGGATCGAAAATCCGCTGCTCCGACAGGAGCTTGCCCAGGTCTCCGGCTTTATTGGTGACAGTGATTTCGTAGCTCATAATATCACCGAATGGGGTAGTTATACCAATGCTGTTTCGCTACGTTTCCCAATTTATGGGGATGGTATTTTTCCAACCTTTCATAATTTCAACAGAGGATACATCGCGATATGCAACCCTACAGAGATAAAGGGTTTATCCATTTTTCTGAAGCTGGCTCAAGCTTTTCCGGACTATCCTTTTGCTGCGATAATTACATGGGGCGATTTGAAGCAGGAGGAACAATCCGCTTTACGTGCTCTGCCTAATGTGACACTGCTTGAACCGGAACGCGAGATGAATTTGATTTTTGAACAGGTACGAGTGTGGCTTCATCCTTCCATCTGCGCTGAAGCTTTTGGGCAGACAGTAATTGAAGCGATGCTAAGAGGTATTCCTGTTATTGCAAGCGACCAAGGCGGCCTCATGCAATCGAAATGCAAGGTTGACTATAATCTTCCGGTGACGCCGATTACGGAAACTTACAAGGATGAAGCAACAGGATATACAATGCCGGTTATTCCCGAACAGGATACTGCCATATGGGTGGAGACTTTGCAACGGCTGCTGACGGACAGGACACTCTACGAATCCATTTCTGCAGCCTCTAAAGCTGCCGCGCAGGAATTTATAACGGAGGCCCAGCCTGAAAAATTCGAACTGTATCTGGAGAATATGCTGCAATCCGAAATGTCAGCAAGGTGAGGTGAAGAGTGTGGAAAAGACATTGGATACATCCGCCATTTCCGTTACATTGCTCGACTGTCTTCATCGCGCTTTAACAACAGGAGATATTGAACTTTGGCTGGAGACCCAGTATTTCGAAGATGAAATGGAAGCTGAATCACAGCGGGCATGGTTCCATGGGTATTTACAAAAAACAGTTCCGACTTGCATAGAATTTAACGTACGAAATGTCAGAATAAGTCTTGCTGAAATTGTTGCTGCCTGTACTTTGACCTTTACTTATGAAGAGTTTGACCAGCTAAAGGATGAGCATATTTATACTATGCGCTATGTTGAAGACAAAAAAGAATGGAAGGTTGTAACGATCGAGAAAAGCTGGCTACCGTTTGGTTCGGCCGAAGCCGATCTAATTTATTACGATACTTATTCCATGACTGATCTCTTCTGGTGGACCAATGAAGCGGAATTGGAGATTGTTAGAAACAGCAACGATCCTCTGCCGGCGAATTTATACGCTCGGGCAATTCCACGAAATATACGTTCCCGGGAAGTGCACTCTGAATTGGAATGTGCGGCCATTCTATCCAATATGCTGTCTTTGCGCGTAGCTGATCTGGCAGCATTGCTGTTTCAGCCAACCGCTCTAGGGACGCTGGAGTCCTTATATCATTTTGCAAGTGAAAATATCAATTTCCAGATTGAGCGGCCTGATCGTAACAGCAGCTGGTCAAGCAAATTTACTGCTCCAACGTTTAGTTATGATGAATTGTTGACCTTGGCTGAAGATCACTTTCCACTAACCGCTAATTGTACGCCGCTTATGTCATTTTATTTTGCGGTGCTCCGATTATGCGGCTTGGCGGCTTCGGATATCGTCCAGCTCCGTTTAGTTAATTACGATTGTTTGCTCGTCTCCATCACTGGAGAGGCATATCTGTTTTTCACAGATCGGATTGTTAAATTAAATGCAGGTACTTACTATTATCAGACCGAAATCAGCAAGCTGTTCAATGAGAGGGAGTATTGGTCTGCTGCCGGAAGTTCGAATTTATCAGACCGGATGGTGGAGCAGTTAAATAACTGGTTCAAGGATGGTATTGTATTTAAATTCTCGCGTCCGCTAACAACGGGAATTAGATATATGGATGAATGCCCAATGCCCAGTTTAAAAGAATGCGCCGACCCGCTGCAACTTCATCGGTTGCTGCGTCAAACGATGCTGAGATATAGCTGCAATCTGCCGGATTCTGTATATACGTACGCCAAATATGCTTATCAGACACTATTAGTAACAAAACCGCAGGCTTATGTTCTCGCATCTATGAATAGTCCGCTTATTCGTCAGTTCCTGAGCGACTATAATACGAGACAGCATTTTTTTGAATATGTGGATTTATTGAAGAAGAAATCCATATTTCGGGAACATGACCGACTGATGACTGCGGACCAAGTAATACGTCACGGTACCGCCGATCCTGCTTCCCTTACAGTGTTGGTGTATGTCTGGTTAAATCAAAGCCACCAGTCTCAAGGCGGGGTTTGTATAACTGATGAAGATAGCTATTGTTTTTTTGAAGGAGAAATATGGAGCGGCAAAAAACGAAAACCAGCATCAAAGATGCAAGGAAATCTGTTAGTAGCTTTTAACCATGAATCATGCTTCAGTGAGCTGATGAACATTTCTGAAGCGAAGACCGAATGGATAACATTCATACGGCAGCATATGACGATGTCTCATGAAGGAGCCGATCACATTGAATGACTGGATTAAAATTCAAGGTGCGAGAGAAAACAATCTGAAAAATATATCTCTGTCTATCCCCCGAAACAAACTAGTGGTGTTAACTGGATTGTCTGGTTCCGGCAAATCAACGCTTGCCATGAATACCTTGCAGCAGGAATGTCAGAGGCAATACATGGATTCGCTCGGTATGATAAGTGATTTTATCCACAAACCTAAGGTTGATTCTATTGAAGGGTTGTCGCCTTCCATCTGTATTGACCAGCGCCACACTAACCGAAATCCCCGGTCAACCGTTGGAACTACAACGGAATTGTACACCTTGCTTCGTATATTGTTTACCAAAAGCGGAGAAAGACCTTGCCCTAATTGCGGAAGCCAAGTCAAGGGTCCAAGTAGTGCTGACATCTGGCAGGAAAACTATGAGTCGATCGAAACAGAGATTAAAGATCTTCCTATGTCCTATTCCGATGAGGGCAAAGCCGTGTGCCCAGAGTGCAGCCATGAGCTTAGAGCATTGACCATGTCCCATTTCTCTTTCAATAAACCTGAAGGCGCATGTCCGGTTTGTATGGGCTTGGGGGTTGAACGAAAACCGAATTTACAAGAAATTTTCAATGACAGCCTCAGCTTGAAGCAGTGTGCACTTAAGGGGAGCAATCCTCATGGAGCACAGTTAATGGCCGATAATTTGGTTGCAGCCGGTAACTATTACGGATTTGTGTTTGATTCTGATAAACCCTTGAGAGATTTGGGCACGGTCGAACGGGATCTGCTGTATTTCGGTGTATACAGCCAGCGATTTATCAGGCATTTTCCTGAGAAGACCCCTCCAACTTATGCTGCAGAGGGAAGGTTCGAGGGAATTCTGACCAACCTGGAACGCAGATACAAGGAACGCGGACACGAATCGGACTATCGAGAGAAGATTGAAAAATTCTTTCATCTGCAAGAGTGTGCGGATTGTCACGGTACGAAGCTGAACACAGACAGTCGAGCGGTTACGCTAGCCGGGAAAAGTATCACCGAAGCATCTGCAATGCCGCTCTTCCATTTGCTTGGCTGGTTGCGTAAAGTGTCCGCTCAACAGCTAGAGGGAAGTCAGGATCCGCTTATGAACATCGTTTCCGAAATGGAAAAAAAGCTGGCTCGCTTGATTGAAGTGGGTGTCGGCTACTTAAGCTTGGACCGATCCACCGTTTCTTTATCTCTGGGAGAAATGCAGAGGCTTAAGCTCGTCTCATTAATCGGAGCTAGCTTAACAGGAGTTTTGTATATTCTCGATGAACCGACAATTGGCCTTCACCCGATAGATACCGAAGGCCTGCTCCGGGTGCTCCGGCAGTTGCGTGATCTTGGAAATACGGTTCTAGTTATCGAGCATGACCCGGATGTTATGCGTGCGGCCGATTACATTATTGACATCGGACCGGGTGCGGGCAAGCAAGGGGGAGAAGTGGTTGCGGCTGGCTCCGTGCAGCAGCTGATTCAGTGCAGCAGATCATGGACCGGGCAGTATTTCGCTGGTGAAGATACAGTGGTTCTTCCTGAACAGCGCCGCAGAGGAAACGGGAAATGCATTGAGATTACAAACGCCAATCGCCATAACCTTAAGGAGGTAAGTGTGAATATCCCGTTGGGCAAGCTCGTTGTGCTGACCGGGGTATCAGGGTCGGGGAAATCGACTCTTATGTTCGACGTCCTGGCTCGATCCGCACAGCTTCATTTTACCCAAAGCACCGAGACTGATGCCTATGCAGATGTTAAGGGCTGGGAGAATGTGCATAAGGTCATTAGCTTTGATCAATCCCCTATCGGTCAGACTGCAAGATCAAACGCGGCAACTTACACAGATGTGTACACGGCGATAAGGAATATTTTTGCTGCGCTGCCTGAAGCGAAAATGCGTAATCTCCAGGCCAAACACTTTTCTTGCAACGTACCCGGCGGCCGATGCGAACGCTGTCAGGGAGCCGGGCTTGTGCAAGTGAATTTGCAATTCCTACCGTCGGTTGAGACCCCATGTCCTGTATGCCGGACCAAACGATTTAAGCCGGAGATTCTGGATGTAAAGTATAAAAACCATAGCATTTCAGATGTATTGGCTTGCTCTGTAAAAGAAGGGATGAAACTGTTCGCGGATGAACCATCCGTATATAACAAGCTGGATGTGATGTGCCGTATTGGGCTGGATTATTTAATTCTGGGCCAGCCGGCAACCACTTTGTCCGGCGGGGAGGCACAACGGGTAAAGTTGGCCAGAGAGCTCTCCAAAAGCAGTAGACACCACACCTTGTACTTGCTTGATGAACCAACAACAGGCCTGCATCCGCATGATGTGATTAAGCTGATTGATATGCTTGGGCAGTTGGTCGACTCGGGTAATTCTGTCGTTGTGATAGAACATAATACCGATGTCTTAGTCATGGCGGACTGGATTATTGACATGGGGCCGGAGGGAGGCCTGGAGGGGGGACAAGTCTTGGGTGAAAGCACACCAGAGAACATCGCGGAAATCAAGAATTCCAAAACAGGTCGAATTGTAAATCAGCTTCTCAATCAATATCAACAAAACTTAGAGGGGGAGTATACGTGTTAATTCTTGGTTTAAGCGGTGGGCTAGGACATGATTCAGCGGCATGTTTGGTTCATGATGGCGTTTTGGTGGCCTATGCTGAGGAGGAGCGTTTTTGCCGAAAAAAACATGCTTACGGAGAGCCCCCGGTTTTGTCGCTCCTCAATTGTCTGTCACAAGCGGGCGTTGCTTTTGAAGATATCGATCTGATTGCTTTATCATGGGACCCGCAAAAAGCGGAAGAATTGGGGATATTGGAGAAATTCAAGAAGCACCCGGTATTATCAGGCAAAAAAATGCCCACTATCATTTCGGTCAGCCACCATTTATGCCATGCGGCAAGTGCCTACTATTTATCCGGGTTCGATGATGCGGTGATTTTGGTCATGGACGGACAAGGAGACGATATTTCAACCACAGTAGCCTATGGGAAGAATGAGCATATTGAGGTTAAGCAAGAATACGGAATTTCACAATCGCTTGGATTTTTTTATTCCATAGTCAGTGATTATTTACAGCTTGGAGCATCGGGAGAAGGAAAGCTGATGGGATTAGCCTCTTATGGAGAGTCAGTCTATGACTTTTCTGTACGGTTGACGGAAGACGGGTACGAGATTCCTATCGGAGAACCTGATAGTTCGCTTGGTTTGGAGGATAAGTATAACAAGCTGACCCGAATATGGATGAAGGAAATGTACCGTAAATTCGGTGATCCTCCAAAACGTATCTATAGCAATAATACACTGTATGGCGGGCTCAATTATACGGTCGAATACAGCAAGAAGCACAAAGATATTGCCGCATCGGCGCAGCAGGCGCTGGAAGACACTATTGTGCATCTTTGCCAGCAGACCATCCGGCAAGGCAACAGTAAAAATTTGGTGATAGGCGGAGGTGTTGCTCTCAATTGTACGACGAATGGAAGGCTGGAACGCCTCGGAATGTTCGATGAAATCTTCGTATTACCGGCAACCAATGATGCTGGGGGCTGTATCGGAGCTGCCATGATTGCCTCTAAAGAACGTTCCGTTCTCCCTGTAAAGGGCAGACTGAAGACTCCTTACTGGGGAATTTCCTATGATGACAACCATATATCGGAGGTGTTAAAAAAGCTTGGTTTGAAGTATAACTATTCATCCGATATTTGCCGGCAGACGGCAGAACTGATTGATAGAGGTAAAGTCATTGGCTGGTTCCAAGGCGCAGCCGAGATGGGGCCAAGGGCATTGGGCAATCGTTCCATAACAGCCAGTCCTGCAAGTTATGATTCATATGTAAAAGTCAATCAAAAAATCAAATTCAGAGAATCCTGGAGACCTCTGGCGCCAAGTATTATGGATGAACATTCGGATTGGTTGGTGGAGGAGGCGCAGTATTCGCCGTATATGCTGAAAGCCTACACAGTCAAAGAAGAGAGAAGGCAAGCTGTTCCTGCCATCGTGCATGTAGATGGATCCACTAGACCGCAAACGGTCCGAAGCGAGGTGAATCCGGTCTGGCATCAGCTTATTGCCGAGCATTATAAGTTGTCTGGAATTCCGCTGATAATGAACACATCGCTTAACACACGAGGAGAACCGGTGTGTGAGACTCCATACGACGCCATCAAAACCTTCTATACCTCCGCTATGGATGCGCTGGCGGTCGGCAATTTCTTAATCGAAAAATAATACGGGAAACGAGGGGATTTGACCGTTATGAACAGAGATGAGGAATATATCCAAGCGACAGTGATGGAACTAATCCGCAAAAATGGAGCCTTACCCACAGTAGAACAGAAAGAGACGCTACAGGCTGCTGATTTGAACAGAACTTTAAGCGAATGGGGAGTTAATTCGTTTCGGGCTTTATATCTTCTGTACGATTTGGAGGAGGTCTTCCGGGTTCAGATTCCAGACAACTGTCTCACTCCGGAGACCTTTGAGTCTCCCCTGACGATTATTAACTGTCTTAAAGTGTTGCTCAATGATAAGGCAATTTCCTGATGCATGATTTTTAATTCCAAGAATCGGGAGGATGAAGTATGACTCGAGGTTTATCAAATTGGGAAGCGCTGCTGCAGGCCGAGCGAATGCATAGAAGTCTCCCTCCTATCCGTGCTGATTCCGATTTAACTGATATTCCGCTGAGCGGTGCTCAGCGCAGATTATGGTTTTTGCATCAATTGAACCCTACCAGCTCCGCTTACAATATGACGATACAATACCGCTTGAAGGGTTGTCTGAATTATAAACACTTGACTGAATGTCTGGGTATCTTGAAGGAAAGGCATCGAATTTTAGACACTGTATTTTACGAAAAAGACGGGGAACCTTACCAAAAGACGGTTCCACAGCCCGCAACGGTCAGGATTGAGCGTCTGGATTGTCTTGAGTCAGAGATGGAGAAACAGGCGCTGGATTGGTTGGTAATGGAGATTAATAAACCGTTCGAATTAAATGGAGGCTCTTTATTTGAGGCGGTACTGGTGCAGATGAGCCCAACCGAGCATTTACTGATATTTCGTTTCCATCACAGCATTTCAGATGCGTTGTCTCTGGATATTTTTACAAATGAATTCAGGGAGATCTACAACGCTTTGGAAGAAGGCAGGGTGGCACGCTTGCCTGAATTGCCGGTACAGTATTCTGCTTATGCGGTCTGGGAACAAAAATATATTGCAAATGCCGGCAATTCAACACTAATGGATTATTGGAGCAACAAGTTAGCTTCGGCAGATACGCGGCTTGATTTAAATCTTGCGGCAATGCCTGAAGCTGCTGGACCAACCGATTCGGAGTGCAATTATGGGGGAGAGTTGCCGCAGGATGCCTATAATGAAATGCTGGATTTTATAAAACGTCACCCCGAATTCACGGTCTATAACGTTATGCTGGCAGCCTACCGGGTCCTGATGTTTAGATACACCGGTCAGTCTAACCTGATTATCGGCTCAACCATGGCTAACCGTAACCGCATTGAAGTAAGGAATCTTATCGGTTTTTTTGCCAATACGTTGCCACTCACCACCAATGTGCAGACTGAAGACAGCTTCTTTGAAGTTTTGAATAAAGAGAAAGAAACAATTAATGAGGGCATTGCCTATCAACAAGTCTCTTTCGACAAGCTGGTCAGTATTATGCATCCAGATCGCAGGCCAGGGGAAAATCCGCTGTTTCAAACGATGTTTACTTATGTGCAGAGCGGCAAAACGGATTTGGAGTTATCCAACCTAACTGTTGAAGCGTTAAAGGCAGATAAAAGCTCTTCGGCCTTTGACCTGACGATTGGGCTTAATGATACCGGAAGCGGAGTGCAATTATTTTACGAATACAACAATGATAAATGGTACGCGGCCTCATTGAGGCAATTCCATTACCACTACATTAACATTCTCCAGCAGCTGCTGCAGCGACCGGAGGCTACGGTTAGCAGCCACATGTTTTTGACCGCGGAAGAAATCAATAAAGTGATCTACGAATGGAATGATACTTGTACCGATTTCGGCTGTCTGGACAGCCGAAGGTTCATAAGCCAGATCAAAAAACAAGCTGAGAAGCATAGTCATCTGCGGGCTGTATTTTTGAGCGAAGAAGACAACATGAGTTATGAGGAGCTTGATCTGGCCTCAGATATGCTTGCTTCGAGGCTGATGCAATTGGGGATCGGGCGTGGCAGCCTTGTTGGATTGGGCTTGGAGAGATCTGTTGAGCTAGTCACCTCAATTCTGGCGGTAATTAAATGCGGCGGGGCATTTATGCCGCTTGATCCACAGCTGCCCTCCAAACGTCTGGCCCATATGATTTGTGAGTCGTCGTGTGCACTGATCATCACCCAGGAACAATATGCGGCTCTGTTTAAACCGATGCATAAGGTGGTCCTCGTCGGGATTAGCTCTTATTCAGCTGACTTAAGGTGTGAAATTGTGCACAATGAGCCGGCCGAGCCCAGCGATTTAGCCTATGTTATCTATACTTCCGGTTCAACCGGAACCCCGAAGGGCGCGATGAACAGCTATGAGGGATTATACAACCGGCTTCTTTGGATGCAGCGGCAGTTTGGTTTGGATGAGACCGATAAAGTGCTGCAGAAGACACCGCTCACTTTTGATGTGGCAGTATGGGAGCTGCTGTGGCCATTACTGCATGGAGCGGAATTGGTATTAGCCCGACCGGATAAACCGCATGATCCCGAATATATTGGGAATGTGATTGTCGAAAGGCATATTACGACCATTCATTTTGTTCCGGCCATACTGCAGCAGTTTATGGACTCCGTTCCAATAGAAAACTGCATTTCACTTAAAAATGTCATTTGCAGTGGAGAAGAGCTGAGTACCACATTACGTGATTCTTTTTTCTCTAAATCCGCTGCGCGTTTGTTCAACTTGTACGGGCCCGCTGAGGCAGCCATTGATGTAACCTGCTGGGACTGTGCGGAAGGCCGAGGCCATTCAAGTGTTCCGATCGGCAAACCGATTTCCAATCTCCGAATTTACATTCTGGATAAGTATCTTCTGCCGGTTCCCGTTGGGGTTTACGGAGAAATATGTATTGGCGGAATAGGAGTGGGCCTAGGATACATCGGAAATGAAGAGCTGACTAACCGCAGTTTTGTACCCAATCCTTACTCCAGACATCCTGCTGCTGAACGTCTGTACCGCACAGGAGACATGGGCAAATTCCTCGAAGACGGCACGATTATTTATGGGGGAAGAACAGATCAACAAATCAAGCTCAACGGTGCGCGGATAGAACTGGGTGAAATCGAGGCCGTATTTCGCCGTTACAACCGGATCAAAGAGATTCTTGTCCATCCGCTGAAGCAGAATAACGGGGGGCAGCTTATGATTGCCTATTATGTGAGCGATGAAGAGATTGCTGCTGCGGAGCTGCGAAACTATGCGAGAGCGTATTTGCCGGCCTATATGATTCCTGGCATCTTTATGAAACTTGAGAGATTTCCGTTAAATCGAAATGGCAAGGTTGATCGCCAGGCGCTTCCGCTGCCTGATGTGAGATTTAAAGAAGTGAGCAGCGCTCTACTTCCTAAAAATGAGTTTCAGGCAGAGATAGAATCTATCTGGCAAGAGTTGTTGAGTTTGGAGGGCCGTGCGATCGGCGTTTCCGAGAATTTTTTTGATCTGGGCGGCCATTCGTTATTAGCTCTAAAGCTAGTTAGTATTGTCAACAAAAGATTCAATACAAACATAACCATTATGGAGTTGTACCTAGGCGAATTTACGATTGCAAGAATGGCGGACATGCTGTCTGAACCGTCCTCAGCTGCAGCCCAAGGACAGCTGACGAAATCAGTGTTATCTCAATTAGGAATGTCATTGGAAGAAATTTTGCAAGTAGGCGAAGGAACATTAGGCCAGAGATAAATGATGGACAGGGAGGATATGATGGACCAAATACAACAGCGGGTGGAGGTATTGCTGCGCCTATTTGTAAAGTGTGATATTTCCTTGGAGCCCGAAAGTGCGTTCACAGATCTGGAAATGGATTCGCTTACTTACATCAAATTTATTGTTGAAGTTGAGCGGGCGTTGCAATTGGACTTTGATCCTTACCTTTTGGTAGCAGGACATTTTCCTACGGTTGGAGATTTAACGGCATATCTCTGGAGTAAAAATGGTGAAGGATGTGCCACAGATGCCTAACCTGCCGATCAAGTACCCTATGGTGAACAGCAGCATGAACAGTTCTCATCTGCTCAGTGTAGTGGAAGTCTGCTCTAGTAAGATGGATTGGCTGCATAACCATTATATTCATTTATATCTTGGAGCGAATATGGATGTGATGGATCTTGAATTTCTGTCACCCGAGCAATCTTTGGGGCATTTCCCCTATCTGAATTTTAAAGAGATCAGGCTTGGTCCTGAACGTGTTGCTGTAAAACAGATCTTGGATTGTCTTGCCGAGAAGGAGTATGTCGAAGTAAGCTTGGATGAATTTTATATAGAAGGTAAGCACTATTTTAATAAGGTTCATTTCGAAAGGAATTTTATGATTTACGGCTATGATGATCTTAGTCATACATTTAGTATTGCTGGCTCGGATTACGATAAAATCTTCGAGTTTCATGAACTTCCCGCCGATCAGATCATATCATCGCTGCGCGCTCATGCATTCGAGCGGCATTCGATTCGCTCTGTCCGGCTAAATGAAGCTGATAAGATGCATTTTGAGCCAACTACACTGATCGCAAGCCTAGGGGATTATTACTATTCACGCCAGCCGAAAACCATGGTAACCTGCCCGGAAACAGATGGAGGTTCGTATTGGGGGATGAAGGTGTATGGGGCGCTGCTAGACTATTTAGATAGGTTGGCGCGTAACGAAATTTTCTATTGTGTTCGTCCGTTTCATTTACTCTGGGAGCACAAAAAATGCATGGTTAACAGGCTTGGATATTTGTCTCAATGTGGATATAACCTTTCTGATTTCATTATGAAAGGCTATGAGGATATATACGAAACCACTCTTATTCTCAGAAACATTTTGGTGAAATATCATCTTGAGCCTGACCTTAACCTGTTGCGGATCGCTGCACGCACAGTGGAGAGTATCGATGAGCAAGAGCGCGCGCTTCTGTCAGCGCTTTTGAAAGAGTTTAGTACTGTAATCAGCAAAATAGAAGAAAAGGAGAATTCTCGGTGATACCCGATAAATGTGAAGTTGTTATTATTGGATCTGGAGCAGTCGGGGCATGTACAGCCTACTATTTAGCCAAAAAAGGGATAACCGATGTGGTAGTACTTGAGAAAAGCGGAAGTTTAGGCGGAGCAACCACATCTATCTGCGCAGGCGGGATGCGAAGTCAGTTTACAACGGAGATAAATATTGAATTGTCCAAGTTAAGTTTTCGATTGCTGGAGCAGCTTGATTCGTATAACCTTGTTCAGGATGAAATGGACCAGTGCGGATATATGTTTATTTTCACGGCACAAGATAATCTTTCCGAGTTTTATGATGCGATGCTTTTGCAGCAAAGGTTGGGTGTGCAAACGGAATGGATGGAGCCTAAGCAGATTCAAAAGAAGCTGCCGATGCTGGTTCTCGAGGATGTAGCCGGTGCAACTTACAATAAGCAGGATGGATTGATCGACCCCAATAAGATTACAAACGCGTATATTCGGCTCTCCAGAGAGCTGGGTGTCAAATATTATCCTGGAGTCGCTGTAACGGACTTTATTACTGACGGTTCCGCGATACAGCAAGTGGTAACGTCAGAAGGAGCGATAACTTCGCGAGTTGTTGTAAATGCTACAGGCCCCTGGTCCAAATTTGTGGCTGCTAAAGCCGGAATTGAGTTGCCGGTAATCCCCTGCCATCAGCAGTTGTTGGTTACAGATGTGCTCCCATGGCTGCCCGCCGATTTTCCCGTTATTGTGTTCCCCGGGGAAGGTCTAGGCTTACATAAGGAGACAGGCGGTCTGTTAACGGGCTTGAATAAGCCCTTTGTTGCAGGGGTATGCGAAGATCCGGATTACAACTACTCAGACCCGGAATGGGAATATAAACATCTGGAAGCTGCTCTTCGTCGACTGCCTCGTCTCCAGGAAGCAACCATCAAATCCTGCTGGGGAGGGTATTATGATGACACGCTGGACTCCCATCCGGTGCTGGGCGCTGATAACAAAATCCAGGGGTTTTACCATGCGTCAGGATTCAGCGGACATGGTTTTATGCACAGCCCGGCCGCCGGACTCCTAATCAGTGAAGAAATAGCCGGGAATTCCGCACAAACATTAGACATATCATCATTGCGGTCCAATCGCTGGCTAACTGCAGCAGGCAGAAAAATTAATGAATACTACAAGATTTAGAAGTATAGGAGGTTTATTGAAATGGAGAACTCTAAGAACCAAATGTTAAAGCTTATAGATAATATGCTAAACGCAAATGTGCTTCAGCGGACGGATCTCAAACGGTTTACCGCAAACCTTGAGCATTCACCGGATGATCCCGAAATGCTGCGTCTGGAGCTTGAATCCTGGTATCGTGGGATGGGGGTAGATCAGATCATTGGCAGAAAATTCGAACTATCGCCTTGTCCTTTTACAAGCGAAGAGATTCGTTCATCGAGAGAAAATGGAGAAATTATTTTGTGCTTTCCCAAGGGAATTACACGGGAACAGATTGGTGAGCTTACAAGAATTTCAAGCTGGGCCTTAAAAGATCCACTTGTGACAGCCGCAACGGAGCAGGAAGATTGCTGGATTCGCACATCGGCTGCGCTGTCGCCTTCATTAATGAAACACACAGGGCTAGAGGTTGCACACTTGGTGGAAGACAGCGGGGATCTTAACTTTAGTTTGGAAAGGTATCTTCTTTTCGTGGCTAGAGTGAGATTTTTGACAGGTAATACCCCGGATTCGGAATACTGGATTTGGCTTCCAAGAGGGAGATACGACCGTTCGGGAATGTTAATTGCCGGTTTTGACCGAAATGGCTGCTTTAATGTGCATGGCTGGATGCCCCAATTCTCTGCCAGTTTTTTGGGTGCCAGATTTGGAACACTTCCCGGTTCCGCTGCCAAAGTCGGTTCTTCCATCGTCTCAGATTCAGACCTCAGTTTCACTAAAATTTAACAATGGAGGCCGAAATCAATGGCAGATCGTCAGAGTAAAAGAGTAGCCTGTGTTATTCCCCCGTTTTACCGGCTTATTGAGTCGAAAAACAATAGGATCAGTCCTGCTATGCATTACATAGCGGAGATATTGCATCGTAGGGGTCATGCAGTCACGTTAATTAATGGCGATAATGCTCCAGATGATCATGATTATACAGAGCGGTACAGTATGACTATGAACAGCTGGCTTATGCAGGAACGCTGTACTCGGGGGCATGAAAGCTTTGATATGGTCATAAATGAGCTAGAATGCTTTCAGCCTGATTATGTGTTTATTGGTGTTGGCGATGTTCTGATGCCTACTGTCGAGCTTGGAAGTACTCAGTCCTGTGCATACCTTGCAAAAGAGATAAAGAAGAGATGGGGAGATAAGGTTACCTGTATTGGTTATGGACATTTGCTTAAACATGCCAAGCTGAAGGATACGGCTGATTTGGATACGATCATTGTTGGAGAAGGCGAGGATCTTGCGGTTTCTGTAGTAGAGGAGAATGCAAGGGGAACGCTGCCTGTTAAATGGGCCCAGCAATTAAACGATCTGCCGATATTGACAGATTCATATTTAGCGCAGAAAAATAAGCCGGAAGACTGGGACTACATTATGTCTATGCGCGGGTGCCCCAAACGCTGTACATTCTGTTATCAGCCCTCGCTGCGCGGCTGCAATGTCTCCTTTATGTCTCCCGAACGTTTTGTTAGCGAAATCCGCTACCGCATTGAACATATGCATGTATTTGGATTTTATTTCTCAGATATGATCTTTCTGCCGGGCTTAGGCAAACGCACTTCAGAAATGCTTAGATTGCTGATTGAACTAAAAGAGGAGTACTCTGAGTTTCACTGGTGGGCAGAGGCGCGCGTGGACATCTGTGTGAGACAGAATATCCTTGATAAGATGAAGCAGTCGGGGTGCGTGCATTTGAAATTTGGTGTAGAAATGGCCAATCAAAGTATGCTGCAAGTGGTGAATAAAGGAATTAGATTGACGGAAGTCGAGGAAGCTTTCCGCATGGCAGCGGAGGCGGGAATCAAACGGACAGCCTATATTTTGCTGGGATGCCCTGGATTCAATGACCAAGATTATATAGAGATGTTACCTTTTTTTAAAGCCTTAAAGGCTGATAATTATGTGATAAATATTAATGTTCCTTATGTTGGCACACAGCTATATGAACAGGTGAAGGAACAGCTTTTTGATTTTGGAATTTATAAAGATGGTGAAGAAAGTTACATGCATACTTCCTTGGTGATGCAAAAATTCTGGGGAATTTCTGATGAAACACGGGATAGTTTTTTTGCACTTCAAGGTGAGAAAGATGATGCAAAAGTAAGGAATTATAAGCGGAAAATTGTAGAGAAGGATGCTTTTATAGAGAATGACGTGTTGTCCTTTCATGAATAGGATCCGCAAGTACTTATGAGCTGAAGGAGTAGCGATGAGCGATGGAGATTTTCGGGGTGAAGGTGGCTGAGCTAATATCTGAACCTGCGTTAGAAACATTAATGTGGCGCATCCCCCAACAAAAGAGAGAGCGGCTTAAACGCTTTAAAAGAGTGGAAGCGTTACAGCATTCTCTTATTGCTGAATTGCTGGTTCGTGTAAGCTTAAATAAACGGTTAAAAGTGAACAACCGCGATCTCGAGTTTGTTACAAATGTCTACGGAAAACCCTCCCTAAAAAAAAGGGGGGGTCCTGTAGAGTTTAATATTTCGCATTCAGGAGAATGGGTGGTTTGCGCATTGGATGAATTGCCAATCGGTATTGACATTGAGCAGATTCAGCAAGCCGATCTTAATATTGCTAAGCGTTTTTTTTCGCAAGATGAATATGTCCAATTGACGGAATGTGAAGAGATGGGCCGGATGAGTCTGTTCTTTGACCTTTGGACACTTAAAGAAAGCTATATCAAAGCGATAGGGAAGGGATTATCTCTTCCATTGAACTCGTTTTCGTTTCGTTTAAACAACGGAATTCAATTGGAGAACGATGACACAATCGGATTGTATCACTTTAAGCAGTATCATATTGATGAGAAATATAAATTAGCCGTATGTGCGCAAAACCCTTTATTTCCCGGGGAGGTTTCAGTGGTAAACCAATGCCAATTTCACCAGGATTGCATGCAACTATTGGATGCTTTTTAACGATCTAAGCCTAGGTGATATTGAACTTGTTACAGAGAAGCGGCTTATCTACAGATAAGTTGCTTTTTGTCTTGCACGTTTTCGCTTTATCTAGATTTGAAGTTTTCTGCCAAGGTGTTAATATTCCCTCATCGGTTATATGCATAAGTCATTGATGTGATGTAAAATGTCCATGAGTGATTAATGCTGGAGATTTGATCAAATATTGATGGAACAGGAAACTCGCATATGCGATGCAAGGAATCGTTCGAATCTGAAGATAACTATCGGAGGGACCAGAGATGGCTGAGCAAAAGATGATTGAAGTGCCGTTTCAGCAATGGGTAAACGATAAGGAGCTGTGGGTACAGCTTAATGATTTGATGATGCAGGAGAGTAAACTCCCAGGACCACGAGTGAATTTGGAGCTCTCAGACCATTTTGCCAAACAATTCGCTCATCCTAATCTAACAGATACAGGCTGGGAGCTGCTCGTCTCTTGGACTGACATTACTGAAGCTGAAGCTGGCGTGAATGATCCCCGTGAGTTTCTGCCGTTTTGTGCAGTTAGGGCGTTGGGTGCTTATTACAGTTACGCTGGAGAAGAGCAGCAAGTATTGATTCAAAACATCATCAAGGCAGCTATGAATGATTCGCGATGGAGGGTGCGTGAAGCGTCTGCTATGGCGCTGCAAAGTATAGGGGAGGATGATTTCACCCTGCTCAGGCAGCTGATTGACATGTGGGAGAAAGGTGCGAACAGGCTTGAACAACGGGCTTTTGTAGCGGCATTAGCGCATCCTCCTCTTTTAAAAAAGAAAGAAAATACGCTGTATTGTCTTCAGTTGGCTGCCGGAATCATGGAGAGTATAGATGGTGGGGGAGCGCAACATGAGGACGCTGAGCATTTTCGTGTATTATCTAAGGGACTTGAATACAGCTTGAGTGTATTTGTGGCGAATGAGCCTGAAGAAGGCTTTGTTATGCTGGAGAGATTTGCAAAGAGCCGAGATGCCCGAATCCTTAAAATTGTGAAGAGTAATCTTGGCAAATCGCGTCTGAGTAAAAAATATGCTGCCCAGGTGGCTGAGATCCTAAAGGAATTCGATAAGATAGGAAAAGACACTTAGGATACGAGTGCCATTTGGCAATTGTATTTAATCATTTTTTTTGTTTTTACTTATATTAGAATTAACAATTAAAGAAACAAAGAGAATTAATATAATCAAAGAAAACCACTCTATGGATTGTTCGAATATTAAACTGTAGGTTATATTAATAAATTCAAAGACAGCTATTATTATTAAAAATATGTCCCAACGATCTTTTTTCATTAAAATGCACCATCCAAATCTATATGGAGGATATTGATAGATTATAAGTTGTTCATATCCTCAAAAGTTTGACAAATGCATGAAATGTAACTATTATAGTTGCATCTGAAGGATGTTTTGCAGCAAGGCAGAAGGAGAGATTTCCATGAATATTAGCACCCGATTTGCGGTAGCCATTCATATATTAACGTTGATTGACAGCAATAAAGAAGGCAAAAGCACGTCGGAGTGGATAGCTGGTAGCGTAAACACAAACCCTGTAGTTATCCGTCGGCTTACGAGTATGCTGCAAAAAGCAGGACTGGTGAATGCCCGCCCCGGAGTCGCAGGCGCTTCGCTTACACGTAGCGCATCCGAGATTACGCTGCTGCAGATTTATAAGGCAGTTAATGCGGTGGAAGAGGACTCGTTGTTTTCTGTCCATGAGCATCCTAATCCAGATTGTCCTGTTGGCAAAAATATAGCCAGTGCAATTGTACCTGTGTTCTCACTCGCCCAAAAAGCGATGGAGAATGTCCTCCAGGAGGTTACATTGGAACAGATTGTGAATGAAATGCCAGAACTATGATTCCTCCATATCACAGCTTAGAAGTAAGGCCAGAACATGTGAAAACGTGATTCTGGTCTTTTTTTGCTTAATTAGGTTTAGGGTCAAAGAAGGGAAGTAAGAGGGAATATAGAATCTGTATTTAGAAGCCGGATTAAAGATAATATACATACATACATTGAGGGAGAGAGCTAAAGAATGTTAAAGAAATTACTGCCTATACTACTAATTATAGTAATGATTACCGGATGTAATGAATCAAAGGATACCACTAAATACGAGGATACTAATTTTGGAATCACCTTTAACTATCCGGATGATTGGGTTGTAACTGAGAAGTATGGAGCGCCATTATGGTTGATAGTCTCTACGACTGATTATAAACCTGCTGAGGGACTTAAAGGTCCGGGAGTAATGCTCTTTGGATTTAAGCCTAAGGACATGGAGCTTGTCAACAAATGGCTCGAGGATGCCCAAACGAATTACAACAACGGGGCGGAGCTGACAAAAAGTAAAGCTAGTTTAGGCGGGTTAGAGTCCGTAAAGTACGAAACTGAAGTATTCGAAGAGGAAGGGAGTAAAGGAAAAGCTATCTATTACGTTATTGAGGCACCGGAAATGTCATTTATGGTGCAGTTCCCTTATAGTGTGGATGAAGTACATAAAGAAGATATGAAGAGGATAGAGGATATTTTACAATCCATAAAGTTTACAAAAGATTAAGTATGACTAGAACGAGGTAGCTGGAATGGTGGAATGTACGGTATAAATACCGTTGAAATGGGCTGAAGTAGCTGGAATGGTGGAATATACGGTATAAATACCGTTGAAATGGGCTGAAGTAGCTGGAATGGTGAAATGTACGGTATAAACGCCGTTGGAATGTGCTGAAGTGGCTGGAATGGTGGAATGTACGGTATAAATGCCGTTGAAATGTGCTGAAGTGGCTGGAATGGTGGAATGTACGGTATAAATACCGTTGAAATGGGCTGAAGTGGCTGAAATGATGAAATGTACGGTATAAATGCCGTTGAAATGTGCTGAAGTGGCTGAAATGATGAAATGTACGGTATAAATGCCGTTGAAACGGGCTGAAGTAGCTGAAATGGTGAAATGTATGGTATAAACGCCGTTGAAATGTGCTGAAGTGGCTGAAATGGTGAAATGTACGGTATAAATGCCGTTGAAATGTGCTGAAGTGGCTGGAATGGTGAAATGTACGGTATAAATGCCTCAGATTTGGCTGAAATCATCCAAAGTAGCAAAAAGAGAAGCAAAAATGCCCTACAAACGAGCCACAGTCGCTGAATGAGCGAAAAGAAAGGCAAAAATGCCCTATAAACGAGCAGCGGCCGCTAAATGAGCAGCAACAGCCAACATTGAGAATGCAGTACAATTAGTTTTAGGATAAGTAACTTTTTTAAAGATCAATATATACGGAGGTTCTACAGTGGAGCAAATTGCAATAATCTCAGACATTCATGGAAATATACCGGCCCTTACGGCCGTTTTAGATGACATCCGGCAGCGGGGAATCAGCAGAATCTTTTGTTTAGGCGATATTGTTGGAAAAGGACCGAACTCAGATCTAGCCATTGATATCATAAAAAAGAATTGTGAAATCAGTGTTATGGGGAACTGGGATGATTTAATGAATCAGGATGTTGATTTTGAGATGGCCCGGTGGTGCCGCGGGTTGTTAGGTCAAGAGCGCCTAGCTTATTTAAGCACGTTGCCGTTTTCGATTGAGCTTATGATGAGTGGTAAATTTGTACGGTTATTTCATGCTTCGCCACGAAGCCTGTATGAACGCGTTCAACCTTGGGATGATTATGAAAAGCGATTATCTTTGTTTGATTATTCTGATCTCTGCAAGGAAAAACGACAAGCGGATATCGTAGGTTACGGGGATATTCATAATGCTTTTATTCAACATCTAGAAGGTAAGACCTTATTTAACGTAGGCAGTGTGGGGAATCCGCTTGATCTAACCCAGGCATCTTATGTGATTATGGAGGGAGAATACATGGGAGGGTCAGCAGCTCCTTTGAATACGCAATTTGTAAGAGTGCCTTATGACATCGAGTTAGCTGTTCAACAGGCCGTTGAGGCAGATATGCCAGCTGCAGAGCCTTATATTCGTGAGCTTAGAACCGCGCAGTACAGGGGAAGTGTCCGGGGATAATAAAGGAAAGGATAATAAAGGAAACAAAAAGTCAAACTGCAACCTTAATCCAAGCCATCAAAAAGTAATGGAGGGAACAAATTGAAGCTTAGTCACGTATTTGAGCAATTCCCTACTTTGGAATCCGAGCAATTATTACTGAAAAAGATTGAAGTCAGCAACCTTAATGAGGTATTTGGGATATATAGCAATGATCAAGTGTTTGAGTACTGTGGAATTATTCCGAAACATAATAAAGATACAGTCAAGAATATGATCGGTCATTTCGAACGTGATTTTACCAAAGGGGTAAGAGTGAAATGGGGGATTTTCCTCAAAAATAACCCTTACATACTGCTAGGTATCATTGAAGTTATGGATTTTAATCAAAAGGTGGATATGGTGACGATCGGTTACTTTTTGGCGGAGCCTTATTGGGGAAAAGGGATTGCAGCTCAGGCCATTCAGTTAGTGGTGAAATATTTATTTGAGACTGCAGAAGTCAATCGAATTCAAGCTGAGGTTATGCCCTTTAATGAACGATCGAAGCGGGTGCTTTTGAAAAATGGCTTTACGAAAGAAGGCACGTTAAGGCAGGCGCATGTATGGTCGGGTAAAGGGCTGGTGGATCTGGAGATCTACAGCATTTTGGCAGAGGAATATTTTACAAGCATCGGTAAGCTAAGAGTAAGCAATAGGATGTAATCCTAGTGAAAGAAGGGGAAATCATGGGCACTATCGTAGTGATTGGCGGGGGAGAGTTAATCGAGCTTGAAACGCTGGAAATTGATCGTAAAGTTGTGCAGCTGACTCAAAAGGCTAAGCCGAAGGCGTTATTTATTCCAACAGCCAGTAGTGATGCGCCGGGATATTGTGATACTTTTAGCAAAGTATATGGTGATATTCTTGGATGTGAAACAAGTCACTTATTGCTTGTGAGCCAAACCTACACTCATGATGAGATTACAGATTTAATTACAGCTGCTGATTTGATTTATGTGGGTGGAGGCAATACCCGAAAGATGCTGGAGATTTGGAAAAATACAGGGGTAGATACGCTTTTGAAAGAAGCTTATTCCTCTGGAACCGTATTGGCCGGGCTTAGCGCAGGTTCCATCTGTTGGTTTGAATATGGGCATAGTGACTCTGAAGCGTTCGACGACCAGGGGGAATGGCAGTATATCAAGCTTGAAGCCATGGGGATTCTGCCGGGCATTCATTGTCCGCATTATAATGAGGATATTCGGGTTGAAGATTTTACACGCATGGTTAAAGGTGGAGGTTTGCCTGGAATCGCGGTGGATAACAATTGTGCAATCATCTATAAAGATAAGGAATATAAAGTGATGTCGACCAGAGAAGAAGCTAAGGCCTACCGTGTGATTGACTCCGAGCAAGGTGTTGTCGTAACGGAAATAGAAGAACATCCAAGCTACAGACCACTTCATGAACTGTATGGTGCGTTATGATTATTTTTGAAAAGCAAGAGATCAGACTGAGAACACTTGAGCTAAACGATGCCGCATTACTTGTAAAATGGCTTTCAGATCCCGTTGTACTGGAGTTCTATGAAGGTCGTGATCGCCCGCATGATTTGGAGCTGGTGAAGGAGCATTTTTACGACGAGCAAGCCGAAGTTACGCGGTGTATTGTGCAATACAAGGAGCGGGATATAGGTTATCTCCAGTTCTATCTTATAGATGATGAAGAATTAGAGGTGTACGGCTACGTGGGATTCGAAGGTCAAATCTTTGGGATGGACCAGTTCATTGGCGAGCCTGATTTATGGAATCAAGGAATTGGTTCGCGACTCATTAAAGAAACAGTCAATTATCTAGTCGAAGCAAAACAGGCGGATAAAATTGTCATGGACCCGCAAGCCTGGAATGAAAGAGCCCTTAGAGTATACGAGAAGATTGGCTTTGTGAAGAAGAAATACCTTGAACAGCACGAACAACATGAAGGAGAACTAAGAGATTGTTGGTTGATTGAATACACGAAGCAGTCGAGACAATAAATATCTTTTTAACAATCGGATAAGGAAGGTGCACTTATTAAACTACTGTTTGTCTGCAGCCAGAATCGCTGGCGGAGTCTAACTGCGGAGAAGATTTTTCAAGGAATTGATGGCCATGAAGTGAGATCTGCAGGGACTGAAGATCATGCCAGAATTAAAATTTCTGAAGGGCATTTGGGTTGGGCGGATGTGATTTTTGTGATGGAGAAGAAACATGTTCGAAGAATTTAAGATAAATTTAGAGACTGTGTAATGGGCAAAAAAATAATTTGCCTGAACATAGCTGATGACTATAAGTATATGGATGAAGATTTGATCGGCCTTCTGGAATCCAGTGTATCCGAATATTTTCTGGAATGGAGCAACAAAAATGAGGATTAGAACAGAAACTGTGGCAGACTATAATGGAGTATTTCAAGTGAATGTTGAGGCTTTTGGTGATCGGGAAGATGAAGCGCAGTTGGTCGAAAACATTCGTTCAGAAGCAAGGAATCGGCAAGGCGCTGATCCAAGAAGGGTTAAAAAGATGTAGAACGCTCGGATATGAGCTTGTCTTTTTGATCGGGCATCCCGAATATTACCCAAGATTCGGATTTCAACCCGCAGGGCTACATGGGCTGGAGTTGAAGCAATTTGAGGTACCGGAGAATGTCTTTATGGTCTGTGAGCTGAAGGAGGGCGTACTGCAGAGGATTAAGGGAGAGTTGAAATACCCGGAAACCTTTTTTTGAATTACTTATAATATTATTTTGTGAATCATGTTTGGCTGTGAACCAGTCGACATGATTTTTTTATAGGTAATTGACAAACATATAGAAGGTAACTATACTAAAGATAGTTAATTTGTAACTGATATAGTTACAGCATGATTAGGAGGAATTTATAATGACGACTAAAACAATACTTCAACCAGACACTCAGATCGGTCTGGTGCAGATTAGAGTAAGCAATTTGGAGCGTTCGCTCACCTTTTATCAGAATGTTGTGGGATTAAGCGTTTTGCGGCAGACTGGCCGCGAAGTGGAAATGACCGCTGACGGTCAGAATGTGTTATTAATCTTGCGGGAGATTGAAAATGCGCGGGTGATCCGCCCTAATTCTGTGGCTGGGTTGTATCATTTCGCTATCCTTGTTCCAGATCGTCCTAGCCTTGGATTGGTTGTGCGCAATTTGATCTCTTCGGGGATTGAAGTGGGGCAGGGGGATCATCTGGTCAGTGAAGCGTTGTATATTCAGGATCCAGATAATAATGGGATTGAAATCTATCGAGATCGTCCTAAGAGTGAATGGAAATATGATGCGGAAGGGCATGTAATGATGTCCACTGATCCAGTGGATGTAGATGGACTATTGGCAGCTTCTGAAGGTTTATCATGGAGCGGGCTGCCAGCGGGAACAGTGATTGGGCATGTACACTTTCATGTGGGGAATTTAAATAAGGCGAAAGCCTTCTACGTCGATTTGCTTGGTTTTGAACTAACAGCTAATTATGGAAGTGCTGCTATGTTTATCTCTGCTGGTGGCTATCATCACCATATCGGGCTGAATGTTTGGGCCGGACAGGGCGCACCTGCGGCTCCAGCTGATACTGTGGGGATTGATTATTTTACCTTAATTCTTACGAATGAAGAGGAACGCAACGCTGTGGTGGAGCGAGTTCGGCAGGCTGGTTACGCAGTTACAGAAGTGAATGGAAATCCTACATTCCAAGATCCTTGGAACATTGGAATCAGACTTGTTTTAGAGAGATAATTATATATCCATTTTCGTCCATTTATTTTATAATATTGGAAATAGATGGGCGGAAGGGTGAAGTTTGTTGGAAGCATTCAAAATGGCGTATATCATTCTTTGTCATAAGAATCCGGAGCAGATCAATTTGCTAATTGATAGTTTAACTAACGAGTCCGTAGAGTTTTTCCTGCATGTCGATCAGAAAAGTAATATTGAAGCTGATATTATTCATCGTAACGATATTCATTTTGTGGAAAAGCCTATTGATGTGCAGTGGGGGCATTACAGCCAGATTGAATGCATTTTGAAGTGCTTTTCGCTGATCAAAGAACATGGGGATTTCAATTATATCCACATCCTAAGCGGTCAGGATCTGCCTCTTGCTTCAAATGAAGTGATTCTAGATTTCTTTAAGGTGAATGAAGGTAAGGAATTTGTGAAGTATTTGCAGCTGCCTAATGCTGCGGAAACTTGGGGATGTTACGAGCGGGTCTCAGTTTATTATCCTAGATTCCTCATCTCAAGGACCCGGCGTATGACAGCGATCCGAATGAGGTACATTAAACTAATTATGAGCGTTCCGTTTCTGCAAAGAAGATTAAGCGCTCTGCCGAACGGTTTATATAAAGGCTCAAACTGGATGTCTATTACAGGTGGATGTATGGAGTACATCTTGGATTTTACAAAAAGCTCTCCGGAATACGTCAGATTTTTTAGGAACACTTTATGTGGAGACGAAATTTTTTTCCATACGATAATTTTGAATAGTGTTTATAAGATGCATGTGCTGAATGAAATTAAGCGGTATACAGATTGGGAAACAGGACCGGATTATCCTAGAACGCTAACGATAGAAGACTATGATCGGATCACTCAACGGGGCACGGAATGCTTTTGGGGGAGAAAATTTGATCTCGATATCGATAGAACCATCGTTCAGGAGCTCCTTGATATAAATATTAAAGCGAAAACATCGTAAACTCAGGAGGACAATCATATGAAAATCGCAGTTGTTGGAGCAAGTGGAAAAGCTGGAAGCCGAATTACGCAGGAAGCGTTGGATAGAGGTCATGAAGTTACAGCGATTGTGCGGGATGCATCTAAAGTAACAAATAGTAAAGCGAATGTCATTGAAAAGGATGTATTTGCACTTACCGCTGAAGATTTGCAGGGGTTCGATGTGGTTGTGAATGCTTTTGGTGCGCCGTTTGGACAAGAACATCTGCATGTGGATGCCGGGAATGTGCTTATTGAAGCGTTGAAGGCTTCGCCCGATACAAGATTGATTGTAGTTGGGGGTGCAGGAAGTCTTTATGTAGATGAAGCCAAAACGCTTAAAGTAGTGGATACGAATGACTTTCCTGACTTTATTAAGCCAACAGCGACGAATCAAGCCAAGAATCTGGAGATTCTGCAAGGAACAGATGCACTCTCTTGGACCTTTGTTAGTCCATCTGCTAATTTTGCCATCGGCACAAGAACAGGTTCTTATGTAAAAGGTAAGGATAATCTTCTGGTGAACTCCAAAGGCGAGAGTTATGTCAGCTACGAAGATTATGCCGTTGCTATTGTCGATGAAATCGAACAGCCGCAGCATATTCGTGAACGGTTTACGGTGGGTTCAGAGTCTTAAGTGATAATGAAGAATAACGATCCTATATAACAAGAGAAGGCAGAGCCGGATTTCAGGCTCTGTCTTCTTTTGTATCATTACAGCTTTCCTTTTCCTTCTGCTAGTTCAGCAATACGTCTGTTTGCATCTCCGCGGTAGCGTCCACCGTGATAACAAATGACCGTATCGATCTCATACTCAGAGAATTTGTTCAGAGAGGACAAAGCCAGCTCCATGTCAGGTGTGGCGGAAGGAGTGGGACCCTGTAGCTCGCCATCCTGAACGGTCAAGGCATCGGCGGCAATAAGTGTACGGCTATCATGATGGTAAAGACTGAGATGCCCTGGGCTATGGCCAGGGGTATGGATCACCGTAATTCCACCGGCAAAAGGTAACTTTTCTCCATCCACAAGCGTTTGATCCACTTTTCCTTTAGGAGGATGGGCTAATACAGAGAGGAAGGCACGCCGCCACTCCTCAGGTACATGAGCTGGGATCATAGCCGCTGCCGCCGCTAAAGCTTCAGGAGTGTGCTTAAGGAGCATTCGCTCTCCTTGAATATAGGGCTGCTCAATTTCATGAGCCAGAACAGTAAGCTCTAGATCTTCATCAGCCAATAGGGCAGGGAGGCAACCGATATGGTCTAAATCCTGATGCGTGATAATAAGGGTACGGAGCTTCTCCCAAGGCACATCCGCTTCTTTTAGAGCCTCTTTGAAAGTAGAGAGTAGACCCGGGAATCCGGTATCGACGAGTACGGCGGCTTGTTCATCCCAGAGTAGCGTGGGGTAAATCGTGTCTTTTCCACCCATAACCTGCGCTGTAATCTCGAGCATTTCTATTCCTTGAGCAATGTACATTATTATCCCTCCGTGATTGATAATAAGAGCGACGCCGTGAGGCTAATGCATATATTACTCAAAACTGAAAATAAAAACAATAGATAAATATTTTATTATAACGCAAATAAATATTTATGTCAATATGTATCTGATGGAATTTTTGTGGAATTTGTAGGGGATTTTAATGTTAAGAATCTTTTGCTAGATTTTGCCCTTGCCTAAAGCTTTGCGATATAATAATCAAATATAAAAAAGGGAGTTGATGTGGTTTGGAGACATTTCTAGTTGTACTCGTCCTACTTGGGCTTATCGCAATATCCAACATCATAAACCGATTCATTCCCTTCGTGCCGATACCCTTAATACAAATTGGCTTGGGTGTAGTGGTCGTACTACTGCCTTTGGGAATACATATGTCACTGGAGCCAGAGTTGTTTTTCGTGTTATTTATTGCTCCGCTTTTGTTCAATGACGGAAAGCGAACACCAAGAAATGAGTTATGGAACCTGCGGGCTCCAATCTTAATGCTGGCACTAGGCTTGGTATTTGCTACAGTGCTTATCGCTGGTTATTCCATTAACTGGATGATTCCCACCATTCCACTCGCAGCTGCTTTTGCGCTGGCAGCGATCTTATCGCCGACAGATGCTGTGGCGGTAAGTGCAATCGCTGGGAGAGTACATCTTCCCAAGAGTATTCATCGTATTCTAGAGGGCGAATCATTGATGAATGATGCCTCTGGCCTTGTTGCGTTTAACTTCGCTATTGCAGCAGCTGTTACAGGCATATTTTCTTTGCCGAAAGCCTCCATTAGTTTTGTGATTATCGCTTTAGGTGGGCTAATTGTCGGAGCAATACTCGCGTTCCTCCTGATTCGGTTCAGTGTATTTATCCGCAGACTGGGGATGGAGGACATCACAGTACATGTGCTGCTGCAAATCCTGACTCCTTTCATTGTGTATCTGATCAGTGAAGAAATAGGGGTATCCGGCATTTTAGCTGTGGTTGCAGCGGGGATAATTCATGCGGTCGAGAAGGATCGTGCGGTCTCGCCACAGTATAAGCTACAGCTGGTATCCGCCAGCACATGGTCTGTGCTGCTCTACATCTTGAATGGCTTGGTCTTCCTTATTCTCGGATTGTCGATTCCAGATGTTATTGAAGTGATCTACCGGGATACAGCGGTGGACAATCTTATGGTGATTGGTTATGTATTAGCGATAACGTTACTGCTTTTTGTGCTGCGTTTTATATGGGTATATGTATTTTCCCTGGCTGGCGCCGGCCTGCAAAAAATGGAAAAATCGTCTATAAAGTCCATGCTAATCCTGACCATTTCAGGGGTGCGAGGCGCGGTTACTTTAGCCGGTGCCTTTTCGATTCCTTTTGTGTTAGGAGATGGCTCACCTTTTCCTGAACGTGATCTAATTATCTTTATCGCTGCGGGTGTGATTCTGATGTCACTGCTGATCGCTAGTATCTTTTTACCAATTCTCGCAGGTAAAGAAGAGCCGGTTGCCGAACCAGGGGACACTGAGGTTGAACAGGCGGCCAAATCTAAGGTCGTTGCTGCCGGGATAACGCTGCTTCAAAGTATGATGACGGAGGAGAGCAAGGATTCCGCACAGCCAGCTTTGAGTGAATTTAGAGAAAAGGTTTATAGTCTGAACCGCGAGGATCAAGCGAACGATCCGGCATTTGAGGAACTCCGTCGGCTTGGGGTTGAAGCAAGGATAGTGGGCTTGCATGCTGAACGCAAAGAGCTGACCCGATTGCTTACTAACAATGAGATTCCTGCCTCAGTGGCTCAGAAAATGGAAGAATTCTTGGATCATAGTGAAGTTTTCTTAGCCAGAAGTCTCAACTCTCAAATTAGATTATCCCTTACAGAGATTAGAAGGCTATTTGCGGGGATGTTCTCAGGACAAAACGAACGGGAAGCTAGCCAACAAATGCTGCAACAGGCTGAATGTGCAAGAAAAGCTAAGATTTCTATGTCCCGCACAGCAATAGCTGCTGTTAATGCAAGTATGAATGAGAACAACCGAAAAGCAGTAGAGAAGGTTGCATGCAGTTATGAGCAACTAATCTCACGCTTCGAGCAGGGTCAAGGCTGGACAAAGGATGGTCTCGTTGATGATCAAAAGCTTGAATTGAAACTGAAAGCTATTCAGGAGCAACGGGATAAGGTGCAGCAATTGTACCAGGATGGAACCATTAACCGCAAGCTAGCCGGTAAATTACGCAAGTTCGTCGATCATTTGGAAACATCCATTTGGGAGGATTAGCTGTGTTGAACAAAGTAGTGGGAGAAAGCTTGTTATTCACTGAAATTCGCGAAGAGCATCTGTCGGATGTACTCGATATTTATAACTATTACGTGCTGAACACTACGGTTTCTTTTCATACCGAGCCTTTAAGTTTGGACGAAATGCGGCAATCAGTGATGAATGATGATCCGCGGTTCAAATCATACGTTATTTTATCCTGGGATAATGTTATTCAGGGCTATGTTCTGATTGCTAGACATAAGAGTAAGCCGGCTTATGATAGCTCTGGGGAGATCAGTGTGTATTTGAAACCTGCTTGTGTGGGTAAAAGAATAGGACAGCATGCCTTACGCTTTATTGAAAAGAGAGCTGCCGAACTGGATTTCCATGTGTTAGTAGCTACCGTTTGCGCAGAGAATGAACGCAGTCGCCAGCTTTTCTCAAAGAATGGATATGAACAATGTGCCTACTTCAAGGAGATTGGCTGTAAATTTGGTCGAAGACTGGATATCGCCAGCTATCAGAAAATCTTAGGGGGAACTTAAAGATGAAACTTGCGGAAGCATTAGTGAACCGAAGTGATCTTACCCGTAAAATCGCGCAGCTAAAGCAGCGGCTCGATCGGGTCGTTAAGGTGCAGGAGGGGGAAGATCCGGCAGAGCAGCCGGAGGCTCTTTTGCATGAGCTAGAAATAGCTGTTAACGAGCAGACGATTTTGATTCGAGCGATTAATCGAACGAATTCATCTGTTGCCTTCAATGAGAATTGGAGTATTGCCGATGCCCTAGTCGAACGGGATAAAATGCTTCAGCTGCGGAAGCTGTTTAGCGATTTGCTTCAGCAAGCTTCGATCACTCAGGATCGGTATAGCCGCTCTGAGGTTCGTTTCCAGAGAACGGTAGATGTCGCTGAGATTCAGAAGCGGATTGATGAACTGTCTAAGTCTTATCGCGAGTTGGATTTTAAAATTCAGGAGAAAAACTGGACGGTAGCCTTACTTACACCGTAATAAGCTTTATCACAGCAGAAGGTAACTGATCTTCATAAAGGCGAGTGCAACCCGCCAACAGGGAAAGTTGGACAAATTGACAGATGCCGGGCCATATCTGACCAATCATAACTTAGCCCCGTACTGTAACAACTGTAAAGAGTACCTATTAATGTAACTACCAAGCGCTGATTTATGTAAGAAAGGTGAGGGTGGGGACGGGGATATTTTTGCTGTGGTTAGGCTTTTACATAACATGAACTGGCTCTATTAGGATAGGTATATTCGTCATACATAATGTGAAATAATGTCGAATAAAGTTGAAAAAAGTTGAATAAAATTTGCATTATCGGCCTGTTTTGCCTATCTTATCGCTCGTTATCTTGTATAATTTACGAATACGCACGAGGACTTCCTAAACCACTGATCTATTCGTATGTTGATTGTACAGGATGAGAGAGTGATTCATTGGCCGAGAATGTTTAGTGGCCCTTGTCTCTTCAAACATTCTACTATTCCTTTCATGAAAGAGAGAAGTGACAAGTGACCATGAAATCAATTGCCTGGGTAACCGACAGTACATGTACAATCGATCCTGAGTTCGCCAAGAACAACCATGTGTATATTGTTCCTTTACGTCTGATTATTAACAACGAGTGTTATAAAGAAAATATAGATATTACGATCGATGAGTTCTATGAGAAAATGCGTCAGCATGATCAAGTAGGCAGCTCACAGCCGCCAATCGGTGAGTTTATCGAGTTATACGAACGGTTGAAGGAAGAATATGATGAGATTATCGCGGTGCATCTTTCGACAGGGCTTAGCGGAACATACAATGCTTCCATGCAAGGTGCTGAAATAGCGGAAGCTAATGTTATTGGAATTGATTCCAAGGTTGGCGCTTATCCGATTCGGGAAATGATCACGCGAGGTATTCATTGGCACAAGATGGGCTTTACTGGCCTAGAGATTAAAGAAAAGATAGAGAATATCATTCAAAATATGTCCTTCTACTTAATTCCTGCAAGCTTGTCCCAGCTTCACCGCAGTGGGCGTGTTTCTGGCACACAGGTAGTGCTTAGTCAATTATTGCGGATAAATTTGCTGCTGCGTTTTGACGAGGGGAAGGTCATTGTTGTGGAAAAAATCCGCACGATGAAGAAGACAAAGCAGGCGCTGTTAGATATCTTTAAACAGGATTGTGGACTTGTTAGCGATGTGTGCATCATGCATTCCAATAATTTAGAAATGGCGCTGAAGCTAGAAGAAGACATCAAAGAAATGGCGCCTGATTTACGTACGGAGATTATGACATACATTCCTGCCGTGGCTGTTCATGCGGGTGAAGGTACCGTGGGACTTTCTTGGATTAAAAATAACCGGATCAATAGTATTTATTCGGAGGTTGAACCTGTAGCAGTACTTGTGTAGATAGGACAGTAAACAAAGAAATCGCTTCTTGGAAGAGGGATGGATGATCCTCATTATACCAAGAGACGATTTCTTTTTTTGAATCTATGAGATGACGTTGTAAGAAGGTTATGCTTTGCTTGCACGACGGCGGAACATTTGTCCGATAACTTCACTCAGTACCAGTCCAGCCGCAATTGCGCCAGAGAGCATTAATGCCCGAACAGCGATTTCTACAGCCAGATTATAGTTCTCTTCCACAAATCTACGCATAGCATCGTAAGCAAGGCCACCCGGAACAAGTGGGATAATACCGCCAACACTAAAAATAATAACCGGCATTTTGAAGGATCGGGCAAACAACTGGCTGACGATGCCCACCACTACAGTAGCCGCAAACGTAGCAACAACAGGCCCACACTCTACATCAAGGATTACATACACCATCCAGCCTACCATTCCAGCAAAACCACACTGCAGTAGAGCGCGCTTAGGCGCATTAAATAAAATACAGAAGGTTGCCGCGGCGATAAAACTGGTTATAAGTTGCAAAATCATGAAGGGCTAACCTCTTTCACATGGAAAATTAAAATAGTGATAGTACAAGCCCAATGCCTGTACCGATCGCAAAAGCAGTTAGAAAGGCATCTGCTCCTTTGGATATGCCTGAGACCAGATGACCAGCCATCAGATCACGAACGGCATTAGTAATGAGTAGACCGGGTACTAGAGGCATCACGGAGCCGATGATGATTTTGTCCATTTCTTGACCTATGCCCAGCTTTACAGAATAGAAGGCTAGAAGTCCGATCAGGAAGGAAGCAGAGAACTCTGCAAAAAATCTAGTCTGCACAAGACGATGCAGGTAGATAACCGCAGCAAAACCTAACCCGGAAATCGGCAATGCGGGGAGAGCATCCCACAAGCTGCCCTTAAACATAACGGTGAAGCAAGCGCCGGTAAGCGCCGCTGCTATGATTTGCAGCCATACCGGATACGCATGTGCGGCATCATCGACCTCTCCTAATCGTGTCCGAGCTTCCTCGGCTGTAATCTGACGCTCGTTCAGACGCCGCGAGATATCATTAACCTCCGAGACTTTCTGCAGATCTGTTGTCCGCTCGGCAATCCGATATAACTTAACGGGCTCCGTTCTATTGGTGGTGAACATAATAACGGTTGGCGTCACATAACTGTGTGCCCCTGGAAAACCGAGAGAAGCAGCCATACGTGTCATTGTATCTTCTACTCTGTAGGTTTCTGCACCGTTTTGCAGCATGATCTTGCCAGCAAGAAGACAGAGATCAACGATTTCATAATAGGTAGTGTTAGTGTTGCTCGTGCTTTCCAACTTCTCCGGTCCTCCCCTGGAATGTTACATATCTATGTGTATATACTTATGATTGTCGCTTCATTGTGTGAAAATAACAACCTCAATATAGCATTATAAACGATATGGGATATATTTTAATATAGTTTCAGAAATAAAATGTATAAAGATGCACTGTTTATTTATAGTGCCCGCCAATCTTTCCGGATCTGTCCTTAAGTTGTCCAGCATCTGTGAACGATGCGGCGCGTCCGATGATCGATTCCCCGTATTTATTCTTCAGCGCATCAGTGGCCCGTTCGAGCTCGCGGTAGCGGGGGCGCGACTCAAATAAGGTTAGCTGATATTGGCTTTCGTCAGACAGATTGGACAGGCTTAGATGAATTCGGCGCACAGGCTGACCTTCCCAATGCTGTTTGAAAAGAGCGAGGGCGGCCTCGTATACCAGCTGGGTTGCATTCGTAGGATCGCTCATCGTAGTCTGTCTCGAGAAGCCGCTGGGGTCATCAAAGCTGGCGCCTTGGCAGCCAACAGACACGACTGCACCATGCACCTTCAGTTTGCGGCTGCGCCTGCACACCAGCTCTGAGAGCTCCAGAATGATGGTCTTGATCTCTTGCAGTGTATAGTAATCCCGTGGCAGTGTCATTTGGTGCCCGACGCTCTTGGGTGCAACTTCATAGGTAGCGGGACTTACAGGGCTATCGTCGATGCCATTGGCAATTCGCCAATATAGCTCGGCATCGATATCGCATTTTTTATGGAATTTCTCCCGCATGCGCCATTTCAGCTCGCTTAGCGGCATCTGTGCCAAATGGCCTATCGTTGTGAGACCCATGCTTTGGAAGTGCGCGGACATGCGGCGGCCTACCATAAACAACTCACTAATGGGCAGCGGCCAAAGTACATCTGGAAGCTCTTCCTGAGTGAGGGTAAATAGACCCTCCGGGTTCTTCTTGGCCCACAGGTCGCAAGCCATTTTGGCGGTAACCTTGGAATAACCTATACCGATACGTGCGCGCACACCTGTATTTCTGCGGATTAAGTCCTGAATGGTCGTAGCGATCTGTCTTGGGCTTCCGAATAAGCTGAGGCTGCCGGTGATATCAATAAACTGCTCATCGATGGAATAAGGTTCTACGAGGTCACTGAATTTGCGTAGAATGTCCGTGATTTGGGAGGAAACATCGATATATTGCTGCATATGTGGTCTGACGACGATTACTTCGGGGCATTTCGCGAGTGCTTCCTTCAAAGTCTCAGCGGTAGTAATGCCAAAAGATTTGGCTAACGGACAAGCGGCAAGTACAATCCCGCTTCGTCTAGCCGGATCTCCGGCGACAATAAGCGGTTTGTTGCTATATTGCGGATTAGAGGCCTTCTCCACGGAGGCGTAAAAGCTCTGACAATCGGATAACAAAATAACACGCTCTTTATTCATAGATTCACACTCTCCAGGTGAGGTAGAGATACGGTAGATGATTTTCTTATTATTATAATACGAACATATGATCGTGTATATTCATATTTTTTTCCATTTCTCTTCAGTCTCCAAGGTGCAGAGACCTGTGGCCACACCCCCAGCGATAATCGTGAGGATGGAGTGGAAGAAGGTTTCTTTGGAAATCAGGAGTCCCCCCGCGCCGATAATTATAAAATCTGTCAAAAAAATGATGAGTCCAAGGTTAAGCGGGAGATACCTTTTGATATATTGAGCAAGCAGATCCGTTCCGCCTGTACTGGCTTTGAACCGCAGCATAAGCCCAAGACCCGTTCCCATTAAAAAACCGCCAATAATGGCGCTGGAAATGGAGCCGAACTCAAAATAATACAGAAAGTGGTACTGCAAAGGACCGAGAAGCTCAATCAGAAACGATGAGGTCAATAAACCTAATACACTATTGAAAAAGATATCGCGTTCCTTCAGCCAGGCTAACAGGAAAATCGGAAAGCTGCAGAGAAGGACAGCTATACCGATTTTGGCATCGGATAAATAATTGATGATGAGGGCTATTCCTATTATTCCCCCATCTAGGATTTTATATGGGACTAGAAAAAAATTAGTTGCTGCTGCAATGAGCAAGCTTCCGATCAGGATGATCGCGTATCTTAATAATGACTGCATATTTAACATCTCCACATTAAAGGCATGTCTTATAAATATGCTTGTCACTTCCAAAAAATTGCAGTGAAGCAAAAAAACTGATTTCGGGCCTAATCATGCGGACCCAGGAGCCGCTATTAGGTAGATACAAGGTATTTTTTCGAGCTAACGGACCCAGTTGCAGCTATTCCCACAAATGTGGTCCGATTGCGGGCAAATTATGAGCAATAAGAGCTATACAGTCCGAAATTTCCGAAAAATGGGCCGGAAATCACAAATAGGTGCAATAGGGTCCGCAACGTTCAATAGATTTAAGTAACTCCTACCCATAAATCACAAGCGAGATCCCGCCCCCAAACAGGTGCAATCCGGTTCGTTGCGCTCAACAGACGTTAAGTTACTCTCACCAATACATTATGCGAGATCCCACCCACAAATAGGTGCAGTGCGGTCCGTTAGCTCAACAGACATTAGAGTAACTCACCGCCCAGCCTCCATGCGGACCCAGGAGCCCCTATTAGGCAGATACAAAGTATTTTTTCGAGCTAACGGACCCAGTTGCAGCTATTCCCACAAATGTGGTCCGATTGCGAGCAAATTATGAGCAATAAGAGCTATACAGTCCGAAACTGCCGCAAAATGGGCCCAAAATCACAAATAGGTGCAATAGGGTCCGATAGGATCAAGATCGAGCAAAAGGTAGCTGATTTCGAGACGTAGACAGCTAGGTTATGCAACAGGTAACAAATTCTGCGCACGGAGTAGCTAGGTTAAGCCATAGGTAACTAATTCCGCACGGTGTAGATAGGTTGAGTAACAGGTAACTAATTTCGCACGGAGTAGATAGGTTGAGCTATAGGTAGCTAATTCCGCACAGTGTAGCTAGGTTGAGCCCCAGACAGCTAGTTTAAACAATGGCTAGCACGTTTAGGAGCAAATTTGGCAGGCGGCGTTCTTTTCAGCAACTGTTCGGACTCAGTTGCTCTTATTTCCATGATTCCGCTCGTTTTGTCACACTATCGGACTCAGTTGCAGCTATTCGCTCAAATGTGCTCCTTTTCTGTGCAAATCAAGGGTAATAAGAGCTATACAGTCCGAAACCTTCGCAAAATGAACCCATATGCTGAAATAGCTGCAATACGGTCCGATACGATACGATCAAGTTCTAGCAAAAGGTAGCAGATTTCGAGACGTAGGCGGCTAGTTTGAACAACAGGTAACTAATTTTTCGCAGAGTAGCTAGGTTGAGCCCTAGACAGCTAGTTTAAGCACTGGGCAGCACGTTTAGGAGCAAATTTGGCAGGCGGCGTTCTTTTCAGCAACTGTTCGGACTCAGTTGCTCTTATTTCCATGATTTCGCTCGTTTTATCACACTATCGGACTCAGTTGCAGCTATTCCCACAAATGTAGTCCGATTCCGAGCAAATTATGAGCAATAAGAGCTATGCAGTCCGAAACCTTCGCAAAATGAACCCATATGCTGAAATAGCTGCAATAGGGTCCGATACGATCAAGTTCTAGCAAAAGGTAGCAGGTATCGAGACGTAGGTGGCTAGTTTGAGCAACAGGTAACTAATTTCTCGCACGGAGTAGATAGGTTGAGCCATCGGTAACTAATCCCGCACGGTGTAGCTAGGTTAAGCCATAGGTAGCTAATTCCGCACACGGTATAGATAGGTCGAGCTATAGGTAGCTATTCCGCACAGTGTAGCTAGGTTGAGCCCCAGACAGCTAGTTTAAACAATGGGCAGCACGATTAGGATCAAATTCGGCAGGCGGTGTTCTTTTTAGCAACTGTTCGGACTCAGTTGCTCTTATTTCCATGATTCCGCTCGTTTTGTCACACTATCGGACGCAGTTGCAGCTATTCGCTCAAATGTGCTCTTTTTCTGCGCAAATCAAGGGTAATAAGAGCTATACAGTCCGAAATTTCCGAAAAATGGGCCGAAAATCACAAATAGCTGCAATACGGTCCGATACGATACGATCAAGTTCTAGCAAAAGGTAGCAGATTTCGAGACGTAGGCGGCTAGTTTGAACAACAGGTAGCTAATTCCTCACAGTGTAGCTAGGTTGAGCCCCAGACAGCTAGTTTAAACAATGGCTAGCACGTTTAGGAGCAAATTTGGCAGGCGGCGTTCTTTTCAGCAACTGTTCGGACTCAGTTGCTCTTATTTCCATGATTCCGCTCGTTTTGTCACACTATCGGACTCAGTTGCAGTTATTCCCACAAATGTAGCCCGATTTGGAGCAAATTATGAGCAATAAGAGCTATGCAGTCCGAAACTGCTGCAAAATGGATCGAAAATCACAAATAGCTGCAATCCGGTCCGCAACGGGGAATGCTATGAATGGATGATTAAGCAGACGCGTCTCCGGGGGATACAGAGAGTAGTGTGATGGCTATACGGTGAGTTACTTGCTGATAAGCTTTGGAGGGTCGAGCCGCATGATCGCCGTTGATCTATGATAAGTATGAGTGCGCCACGCCTAGGAAGGTAAACTGGTAAAATTATTGCAAGAAGCAAGAAGCAAGAAGCAAGGAGCAAGGAGCAAGAAGCAGCAGAAGGATTTAGGCGGATCACGGGTACACAAGAAATGTGCCAAGCGGAGTACTGCTCCATCATAATAGTTACCTAAGTTTCTCCGATCTAGAGGAGCATCTCGCATCTCGCATCTCGCGTCCAATTAATCCATAGTTGATCACGTAAGCCAGCAGCGCAGAAGAAAGCCAGCAGCACACAAGAAAGCTACAGCAGCGCATCGCATTAACAACGAAAACAGCACGCCTCCAATTATGAGACATGCTGTTTTTGCCGTTATCGGGAATACCGCTTGCGGAAGCGAAGCGGAGAGATTCCGATCTGCTGAGTAAAGCGACGCGAGAAGTAGGCGGTGCTCTCGAAACCGATACGTTCTGCGATCGCAGCTATAGGCATCTCTGTTTTAAGCAGAAGCAGCTTGGCCTGTTCCAAACGGTAATCCGTTAAATACTCCATCGGAGTCAGTCCATATACGCGTTTCATGCAGCGGGCAAGGTAGTTATAATGAAAATGCAGCGCATCCGCCAAAGAGGCATTGGAGAGAGGCTCCGCATAATGATTGCGGATATAAGTCTCTGTCCTCTCGGCGATCTCTACCGCATGACTTTCTGAAGTATCATGCTGCGCCAGATCCATCATCCGCAGCATTTCTTCAAAAATCCTTTGCTGCTCCCAAACTGCACTGGAACGTCTTCCAGTGGACAGCTGTAAAAGCTTCTCAGCTTGTCCACTCCGTTTAAAGGGATCAGGAAGGGGACCAAACTGCGGGATGCGAATGGTATATGGATGAGTAAGAAACTGCCGGAAATGTGTCTCTCGGTTGATATACACGGGCTCGCCATCAGAACTTGACCAATCTGCGAGGGTATGAAAATGAATCCAGATAAACGAAGTCAGCTCCTCGCAAGACTTAACGGAATAATGATAGCGGTCAGGCAGCAGAAGCAGCGTATGCCCAGCCGCAACCTCCCATTGATTATGCTCTTCACCGATAAATAGGCAACCTTGCTCTACAATAATCAGATCAAATAAGCCGATATGGCTTCTATTTGGATGCTGCTCTCCGGGTTGATAAACAGTGTGATTGCATTCCAGAAAATATGGAAAAGGCGGCGCTGCGAAATGTACATAGGAAGGACTCACTGTATTCTACCTCTCTTTTTATCGTAGTCCGAGCTCAAATTGTCCATGGAATTAGGAGTGTGAAATAGTACAAAAAAGGGGTTGCTTCTGATTATATTTTTTATCTATTGTACGCTCTATAATTGTAATTAGCGAGTATAAAATAAGGCTAAGGGGAAGATGATGATGAATAAAACGATCCAGGATCAGCAAGTTGTAAAAGATCAATCCGTTAGCATTAAAGATGATTTCTGGGGAAGTTATATAAAGCTGGTTCAGGATGTTGTAATCCCGTATCAATATGAGGCATTGCACGACAAAGCAGCGGGAGCTGAGCCCAGTCATGCCATTGCTAACTTTGAGATTGCTGCGGGCCGGAAGACCGGTGAATTTTACGGCTGGGTATTTCAAGACAGTGATGTAGCCAAGTGGCTGGAGGCCGTAGGTTATTCCTTAAGCATCAAACGTGACCCTGAGCTGGAGCGTCAAGCGGATGAAGTGATTGACCTCGTTGGAGAAGCGCAGCAGGAAGACGGGTACTTAAATACTTATTTTACGATAAAAGAACCCGGCAAACGCTGGACTAATCTGAACGATTGCCACGAGCTGTACTGTGCTGGGCATTTCATTGAGGCAGCCGTTTCTTATTACGAGGCTACAGGCAAAAGAAAACTGCTCGACATCATGTGCCGAATGGTTGATCATATCGATTCTGTGTTTGGTCCGGAAGAAGGAAAAATGCGGGGATATGATGGCCATCAGGAGATTGAGCTTGCGCTCGTTAAGCTGTATCGGCTCACAGGTGAGGAGCGGTATTTGAAGCTCAGCAGCTTTTTTATTAATGAGCGAGGTCAACAGCCGAATTTCTTAAAGCAACAATGGGATAGTCTGGGGAGTATCAATTTTTTCACAGGTCAGAAGGAGAAATTAGATTTAAAATATTACCAAAGTCATCTTCCGGTAAGAGAACAGGAAGTGGCTGTAGGACATGCTGTGCGTGCGGTTTATATGTATACTGCCATGGCTGATCTAGCCGCACTTACGGGAGATGATACCCTTCGCGAAGCATGCGAGAGACTGTGGAATAACATCACTACTAAGCAAATGTACATTACTGGCGGGATCGGATCTACGCATCGGGGTGAGGCTTTCACCTTCGATTATGATCTGCCTAACGATTCGGTGTACGCAGAGACTTGTGCATCTATTGGGTTGATCTTTTTTGCACAGCGAATGCTGAGAATATCGCCGGATGCACGTTATGCCGACGTGATGGAGCGGGCGCTTTATAACAATGTGTTGGGTTCAATGGCACAGGATGGTAAGCACTATTTTTATGTGAATCCACTGGAAGTATGGCCTAAGGCATGCAGCTGCAATCCAGATAAACATCATGTGAAGTCCGAGCGTCAAGGCTGGTTTGGCTGCGCTTGCTGTCCTCCGAATGTGGCGCGTCTGCTGACTTCGCTTAATCAATATATCTATACGATCCATGGTGATACGCTCTATACGAATTTGTATATTGGCAGTGAGCTGACAACAAAGCTGGGTGGAACAGATATTGCGATTCAGCAAGAGAGTAACTATCCATGGGAAGGTAAAGTCTCGTTGAAGATTAATCCCGCAGCGGAAGCAGAGTTTGGGATTGCCTTACGGATTCCATCATGGAGCCAAGGAATGGAGATCAGAGTCAACGGTGAAGCAATGAATACTCTTGAGAACATCGAGCAGGGATACCTCGTTATCCGGAGACTGTGGAGAGCAGGAGATGTAATCGAAGTGCATGACCCTATGGAGGCACATCGTATCTACGCACATCCAAGTTTGCGTGCTGATGCTCAAAAAGTAACGATTCAGCGTGGACCTCTTGTGTATTGTCTTGAAAGTATCGATAATGGTGAGCCGTTAAGCTCGATTTCTTTAAAAGAAGGCAGTGAACTTCCTGCGGCTTTTGATGAGACATTGCTCGGCGGCGCTGTTGTTGTCGAGGCAGAGGGGCTACGTGTAGATAAAGAGGGCTGGAGTGGTGAGCTTTACAGCAGAGTCAAAGCACCAGTTCAAACCGTAAAGGTTAAGGCGGTTCCGTATTACTTATGGGGAAATCGTGGCAGTGGTGAAATGAAGGTATGGATTCCGGAAGCCAGCGTTTAAGTTATAGGTAGACATAGATCTCGGGAATGGCTGTAGTTTATCAACATTTACCGATGAGGACAGCTGTAATTTACAGTCTGTCCTTTTCTTTTTGCAAAAAGGAGAACACACACGAAATGGCGAAATTAGAAGAAACATAGAAATATTCTTAAATCCTATAACAGTGGAGGCGGGCTATATTTATAATCATGCTCCAGAGGGTTATACTTGTCCCTTTTGTTTGTTGGTTTCGGGCATTGAAAATGAAGATGTGCATTCTAAGCAAGCGGATATTTGAGCAAAAATAAGAATATTGGGGCTTATTAAGTTGAGAGAGGGAGAAGTATGAAGTCAAACTTTTTCGAAAAAGTTATAGAGTCAGAAGAAGAGCTAAGGTCTTTATTTGGGTACCCAAGCGAATTGGTTAACAACAAAACCATAACTGTTATAGATCATCATTGCCGTGATTATATCTCAAAATCTCCAATGCTTTTTATGGCTACAAGCGGTTCGTCCGGTGCTTGTGATGTCTCTCCGCGCGGGGACGCAGAAGGTTTTGTTCACGTGTTGGATGATAAACATTTAGTGATCCCTGAACGCCCTGGGAATAGACGGTTTGATTCTTTGCGGAATATGCTTGAGAACCCAAAAGTCGGTTTGATATTCATCATCCCCGGACTTGAAGAAACATTAAGAATAAATGGGCACGCGAGTATAGTTAAGGATGAAGATATATTGAAACCTATGGAAGCGCATGGTAAAGTCCCGATCATTGGAATTGGCGTGGAAGTTGAAGAATGTTATATGCATTGTGCAAAAGCCTTTAAGCGGTCACATTTGTGGGATGACGATCATTGGCTTGCGAAAGAAGTCTTGCCTAATCCATCAAAAATACTGGCGCAGCATGCCCGTAAACTTGGAGTTACTCCAGAGGATATCTCAAAATCACTAAAAGAAAGCTATGAAAAACGGCTATATTAACATTTTCGACTTAGAAATGGAATGGGATTTGCCCTTCATTGTATGCTATATTTGATCTGGATAAGGCAACTGATCATTTTACAGATAATAATGGAGGCATCACAATGAGTAAACGTTATCGGATGACAAGAGCAATGCAGAATGCTGGAGATTCAGCAACAACCCTATCTTTAGAAGAGTGTAAGCAATATTTCGCATCCAAACCTGATTTCACCTATACATCAGTTTTTACAGTAACAGGTGCCACTACCATGTCCATTGAGGGAGATTTCTTTATGTGGAGCTATGGTGATACAACAATCCCATTTAGACATTATCAGGGCGATATTTATGTTTCTGGCGCCAATGAAGCCGTGATTCCTAGAATGCTTGAGGTTGCGAGTGATTTAAGAGCAGATATTGTGGAAGGGTAAAAAAAGATGCCCCCTGAATCCTTCAGGGGGCATCTACTGTTAATTTTAGATCCGATCCGCTCAATCGTTCAAACGAACGGTGAGCGGATTTTTTTTGTATTAACCCAGTTCTACAACTACTTGGTGTACAGCACCGTCTCCAACTGGAGTGATGATGTTACCTTCTACAGCTGCGCCATCCAAGGTAAGACTAGCTACACCTTTGGATACATGGTTCGGGTTCTTGATTTGAATCACATAAGTATCTCCACGGAAGACACGGGTGATTTCAAAGCTGTCCCACTCTGTAGGAATACAAGGATCGATCTTCAGACCATTGAAGTCCGCTTGAATACCAAGGATAGATTGTGTAATCGCTACATAGTTCCAAGCCGCAGTACCAGTTAACCAGGAGTTTTTAGCTTCCCCGTGGCGAACGGCATCTTTACCTGCGATCATTTGCGAGTATACATAAGGTTCAGTACGGTGAATTTCGCTGATGTCCTCCAAGTAAGCAGGAGCAATTTTAGCGTAAATTTCAAACGCTCTGTCACCATGTCCAAGTACAGTTTCAGCGATCATGATCCAAGGGTTATTGTGGCAGAAAATACCAGCATTTTCTTTGTAGCCCGGAGGGTACGTAGAAATTTCACCCAGGTTCAGATAGTACTTGGAATATGGTGGCTGTTGCAATACGATACCGTATTTAGTATCCAAATGCTCTTGCACGGAAGTCAGAGCTTTTTCAGCTTGACCATCTTCCACACCGATACCGGCCATAACACAGATACCTTGTGGTTCGATGAAGATTTTACCTTCTTCGTTTTCTTTGGAACCGATCTTGTCGCCATAATGGTCATAAGCGCGCAGGAACCAGTCACCATCGAAACCGTGAGTCAGTGTGATTTCACGCATGTTGTCAATCTTAGCTTCTGCATCCGTAGCTACATCATTAAGTCCGCGCATCCGGCAGATTTCTGCATAGTCCGGTCCAACGAAGACGAACAGACCCGCGATAAATACGGATTCCGCTACGCGGCCTTCGATGTTGGCAGTAGTTTGGAAAGATTCGCCCGGCTCTGTAGAGAAGCAGTTCAGGTTCAAGCAGTCATTCCAGTCTGCACGACCAATCAGCGGCAAGCCGTGAGGTCCGAGATTGTTAGTTACATGCTCGAAGGAGCGTTTCAAGTGCTCAAACAGAGTAGCTGTGTTATCCGGATTGCTGTCAAAAGGAACCTGCTCATCAAGAATCGATGTGTCGCCAGTTTCTTTGATGTAAGCAGCTGTGCCGAGGATCAACCAAAGTGGGTCATCATTAAAGCCAGTACCGACTTCATTGTTACCTTTTTTGGTAAGCGGCTGGTATTGGTGATAGGCACTGCCGTCTTCAAATTGTGTAGCGGCGATATCGAGAATACGTTCTTTAGCACGTTCAGGAATTTGGTGTACAAATCCGAGCAAGTCTTGGTTAGAATCGCGGAAGCCCATACCACGGCCAATACCGGATTCAAAGTAAGAAGCGGAACGGGACATGTTGAAGGTAACCATACATTGATATGGATTCCAGATGTTAACCATACGGTTCAACTTGTCGTCGCCACTTTGGATTTGATATTTGGACAACAGGTTATCCCAGTGTGCAGCCAGTGCAGCCAAAGCGGCGTCCACTTGAGCGTCTGTAGCAAATTGCTCGATCATAGCCTCTGCTGGTTTTTTGTTGATTACGTTCAGAGATTCCCATTTGTCTTCTTCTGGGTTTTCAATGTAACCAAGGACAAAGATGAAGCTTTGCTCTTCGCCCGGCTCCAGAGTAATGTTCAGGGCGTGCGATCCGATAGGGGACCATCCGCTCGCTACCGAGTTAGTTGGTTCACCTGCAGCAACAGCTTGCGGGCTTTCCAGACCATTGTACATCCCTACGAAAGCTTCGCGGTCAGTATCGAAACCGGCGATTTCTTTGTTAACTGAGTAGAAAGCGTAGTGGTTTCTGCGCTCACGGTATTCTGTTTTGTGATAGATAACGGAACCCTTCACTTCAACCTCACCAGTGCTGAGATTACGTTGGAAGTTAGTCATATCATCTTGTGCATTCCAAAGACAGAACTCTGCAAAAGAGAACAGCTTAACGGATTTCTTCGCGGAACCCGTGTTTTTCACTACAAGACGATGTACTTCAGCGTTATGTCCCATAGGTACAAAAGCAAGCTGGTTTACAGAGATACCGTTGCGTTCACCAGTAATGGAGGTGTAGCCAAGACCGTGACGGCATTCGTAGAAGTCCAGATCACGTTTTACTGGCATCCAGCCTGGAGTCCAGAAATCACCATCATCATAAAGATAGTAGTAACGGCCGCCAGCATCCATTGGGATATTGTTGTAACGGTAACGGGTCAATCTTCTGAGACGAGCGTCTCTATAGAAGGTATAGCCACCAGCAGTATTAGAAATAAGTCCGAAAAATTGTTCATTACCCAGGTAGTTAATCCAAGGGTAAGGTGTTTTTGGTGTGTTAATTACATACTCTTTACGAGTGTCGTCAAAGGTACCGAATTTCATGTGAGAAAGTCTCCTTTCGATTGTGAACGCGCGTTTATAAGTTTCAGGAAAAATTCCCTCGAGGGAAGGGATTCTTTCCGTTGTTTCTAAAAGATAGTATTAGGCAGTGATTTCGAGAACCGATGATAGCAGCTTCACAGAAAAATATGTATTCTTCAGTGAAGGATGAATCTGTGCTACTTCTTCGGCGGTTGACAGGAATCTCTCTCCACTAAACGAGCTGGAAAGCTGATCGTGCTGAAAGTCGGCTGCTGCGAATCACACAGCTCGATTACTTTTTCCACTGCAGCCTTGGACATTTCATAAATCGGCAAGCGTACAGAGGTCAGCTTAGGCTGAATACGGGATGCCAGCTGAATGTCATCGAAACCCGCAATGGAGATATCCTCAGGGACAATGATTCCATGTTCGGAGAACGCTTCCATCGCTGAAATAGCCATGTCATCGTTGGAAGAGAAAAAGGCAGTCGGCAAAGGTTCACCAGAAGCAAGCAGCTTCTTGACCTCTTCATAAGCCGTCTCTTTCAGAAAATCACCCTTTAGGATAAACTTCTCATTCATAGGCAGACCATGTTTTTTCAGCGTGTCCTCATAGGCCGTGTAGCGTTCTCGACCAGAGTACGTATTCATTTGCCCACAGATAATGCCGATCTCTTGATGGCCTAAGGAGATTAAATGTTCAATCACTTCTGTGGTGCCCTCGTAATCTTTGGAATTCACAATGGCCAAATGATTGCGGTCAAGATGCTCCGACATAATCTCTGAGATATCATAATCAATCAGTACTAGCGGAGAATCGAGTCCCACCATTTCGCGGACGATATTAATATCCTTCTGAGTGCCGACAATTATACCACCGTCAATCCGTTTTTGCAGAAAAGCTTGTTTTACCTTCAGAAAATCGTCTGGAGAGTATACCGTATGAATCAGAACGTAACATCCGCGGGCATTCGACGTGTCGACTACGGCATCGACGAATGGTGCAAAGTAATTGTTCTGATAAATTCGGGTAGTGTTCTCTTTCTCGTTCATACTGATGGCGAACAATCCGATGGTATCGGTTTTCTTACCGGCCAGAGCCCGTGCAAAGCTGTTCGGTTCGTACTGATGTTGCTCAATCACCCGCAGCACTTTGGCCCGGGTTTCTTCAGGAACATTGGAATAGTTGTTGATCACGCGGGATACCGTACTACGGGAAACCCCGGCCAACTTAGCAATATCTTCGCTGCGCATGTTTCCCCTCTTTTCATAAACGCGCGTTTATGAGTTTATTGTAAGCGAAAGCATCGTATAAATCAATCGTAAAAAAAGAAATTTTGCGATCAAGTTAATAAAGGATGACATATTTTTAATAGAAGAAGAATCCTACCGAATAATGATAGAGCAGAGCAACTAGAAATAGTTTGTATAAGTTTTTTGCGGAGAAAGTGCATTGAAAGCTATGAAAGTCATGCTACTATTGTGATAAAGGTTATTGAGAATGATAATCAATGACAATAAAGCATAGGAGTGAAGGGATCAATGGCAAGATGGGGTCAGAAGTTTTTATGGGCAGCGGTACTTATAATGGCAATAACTGCGCTGGCAGCATGCGGAACGAATAACAATACTGCGAAAGAAAACGTTGCTAAGACACAGAATGCAGAGGAATCTACCTCAGCGAGCACTAGCGCACCAACTGAAGGAAATGGAAATGCCGCAGAAGAGGGTGCAACTCGGACGATTGCCGGGGAATTCGGGGATGTTGAAATTCCAGTTAAACCACAACGGGTAGCCGGGATCTATGTTGAAGATTATTTGAAGGCATTGGGCATTACCCCGGTGGTGCAGTGGTATCATCCAAGCTGGGGCAAACAGGATTATTTAAATCTTGATGTACCAGAATTTGATATTACCGGTAGCGTGGAGGCATTATTGGAAAAAGATCCGGATTTGATTATTGTGGATGGAGGTGCTGATGCGGCGAGGTATGAACTATATTCCAAGATAGCACCAACCTATCGTCTACCTGAGGCGGTGTTGCAAGACTCAAGACAAGTGCTTACGGCTATTGCAGATGCCCTCGGTATTCCGGAGAAGGCGGAATCTGTCCTTGCAGCGTACGATCAGAAAGTGGCAGAGGGGAAAGCTAAGCTGCAACAGGCCCTGGGTCAGGAAAAAGTAGCAGTGATCCGGCTCAACGTAGCGGATAAAACCTTTGCTCTATTCGGTGTTAAAAACCGTTTCACCGGTGTAATTTATTCTCAATTTGGCCTGACACCTGTGCCTATGGCGGCAGAAATGACCGAATATCAATCTATTATCTCCGAAGAGCTTATCCCTCAGCTCGAAGCGGATCATATCATTGTGTTCCCTGACAACGGGGGCTGGGATACTGAAGGGAATCAGGAAGCGACTCAAATCCTTGATGGCCCGTTGTGGAAGAGCCTGCCGGCGGTGAAGAACGGGAATGTTTATAGAATGGAACGTTCCCACTGGCAGACTGGTGCCATCACAGCCAATTCGATGAAGCTTGATGACTTGCTGAGAGCTATGGTGAAATAAAACGGCAGCCGTCGTAAGGAATAGCATAAAGAAGGTCTATCAGCATAGTTGATAGACCTTCTTTTTTATTCTAAACTATAGTAAAGTGAATGAAAATGGTTCTCAATTGGAGGGCGCTAGAATGGCAGAAGATTTACAAGACAGCAATAAAAAGAGGCTATTCTATAGCTTGATTAACATAGAAGCCCAATCCTTATCGGTGAACGGACAGACCTTAGTGTTTCAAAATCATACCCTGATCATTGTATCGGAAGGACAGGGATGGTTAGAAGCCGAGGAGAAGCGTTTTCCTCTGGAAAAAGGTGTCGGGTTCTTGTTCGAACCGGGGCTAATAAGCAAAATCAATGCAGAGGAGCGAGGACTTAGCTTCTATAGGCTTACGTTTGAAGTCATCGAAACGGGGGGAAGCAGGCAGAGTGGAATGGAAAAGGGGACTAAAGAAGGAATTCTCCAGTCCGGCCCGCTAAGCTGCAGACCTTTTTCACAATGTGCATTACTGCTGGAGGCTATCTATCATAGTCGCAGAAGTACGGAAGAGATTGAATGGTTCGCAGGCCATACCCGCTTTCAAGAGTTACTGCTGCTGATCATGCGGGCAAATTCCTCTGTCATCCAGATGAAAGGAGCCCATGAGGCGGTACAGCGTTCCATCCGCTATATGCAGGAACACTACAATCACGCCATAACCGTCGATCAATTAGCTGAAGTGGCAGGCATTACACGTGCCCGCTACACACAGATTTTTAAAGAAGTGACAGGGCGGATTCCCTTAGAGCATTTGAACGGACTTCGTATTGAAAGGGCGCAGCAGCAGTTGCTGCTTACGAATGACCGTATGCATGATATCGCGTTATCTGTAGGGTATAGCAATGAGTATTATTTTAACCGGCGTTTCAAAAGATCGGTGGGCGTTACGCCCGGCCAATACAGAAGCTTCCATCAGGAAGGGCTGCGGGTGTTCGCTCCTTTTCTGGAAGACTACCTGCTGGCTCTGGATATTACACCAGTGGCGCAATATTCTCACGCTCAGTGGGGGAAGCAAGAGTATCTGTCCCTCCTCGATGTGCCTGCGGTTGATATTTCGACTGGCGATTGGCAGGAGCTCTCCCAGTACATGCCCGAACTGATCCTGCTGGATGATGGCTTTCAGCGTTGGCACCTGGATGAGTGCAGCCAAATTGCTCCGTTGTTCAAGCTGCCTTTTCATCAAGAGGATTGGCGGGCCACGTTATTTTCCGCAGCAGCCGTCTTTGGCAGAACGGATCGTGTCCAGGAAGTGATCGGCAATTATGAGCATCGGGCGCAGCAAGCTAGACGAGAGCTAAACCGTTCTGTCCAAGGGCAGACTGTAGCATGCCTTAGAATATCTTCCTACGGAATCAATCTCTACGGATGCGGGCAATTGGGGTATACAGGTAGCGTACTCCATGAGGATTTAGGTTTGCAGCCCCATGAATTGGTTCCGAAGTTGACCCGTGGACAGAAGCGGGTGAGCCTAACAAGAGAAGAGCTTGCGAGCCTCACTGCAGATCATTTGTTCATTACCTTTGATCGACAGGAAGGAGAAGGACGGGAGCTGTTGGATACACCACTTTGGCGCAATCTGCCCGCTGTTCGTAATCGCTGTGTATATGAGGTGGATTTTATGGCCTGGATGAATTATGGGGTATTGTCACATCAGCGCAAGATTGAAGATGTGTTAAGAGCGTTAGGGTAAGTCAGAAACTAGTCCAGATAAAAAAGAGGATAATAAGTGCCACTATACTGCTGATGCGAGTCATTAATAAATAGGCATCACTGGGTTCTACATCACCTTTCATCATCCAGCCATAGCGCATGTACCATCCCAAATGAGGAAAGAAGATATTAAGCAATGCTAACAGTACAAAGAGGAATATAAAAAAGCCCATGATTTATCACTCCTTTATCTAATGTATACGCCAGACTATACGGAGCGTTCCCTAACTAACAAGTGAGCTTCCATATATTTATTTTTAGGCGGGGGATACCCTAGCCACCTTGACAGGTGGTTGGGGTATTTTTGCGGCACTATTCAAGGCTATGTTATTGAAGGTGAATGTTTAGAGGCGTGCTGGTTGTGTTTACATAACAAAGAGTTCGGAAAATATAAAAATGTATTTCTAAAAATAAAGGAGGAATTGATCGATGTCTAACCAATATACGATGCAAGATCCTACCACTCAGTACACTAAGGCTGGACCGGAATTTCAGCAGCAACAAGAGGAGCCGGGTCTGCAGAAGAAAATGAATCCAGTACCCGATACAGGAGAAAATACCTATAAAGGAACTGGGCGTCTGACCGGACGTAAAGCGTTAGTTACGGGAGCCGACAGCGGTATAGGCCGTGCTGTTGCTATTGCTTTTGCTCGTGAGGGGGCAGATATTGTTCTATCTTATATGCCCGAGGAAGAGGAAGATGCAAAGCAGGTGGTCAAGCTAGTGCAGGAAGCGGGTCGTACTGCAATCGCCATTCCAGGCGATCTGAAGGATGAGACATACTGCGAACAACTCGTCGATACTGCGGTTAAAGAGCTAGGTGGAATTGATATTTTAGCCAATATCGCGGGCAAACAGCAATTCGTTCCAGACATCGCTGATCTCACTACGAAGCATTTTGACGACACATTTAAGACGAACGTGTATGCTATGTTCTGGCTGTGCAAAGCTGCGGTGAAGCATATGCAACCGGGCAGCACCATTATTAACACTTCTTCTATTCAAGCTTATAATCCCTCACCGATCCTTTTGGACTACGCGACCACCAAGGCTGCTATTAATACATTCAGTAAGTCTCTCGCTCAGCAAGTAGCTGATAAGGGGATTCGCGTCAATGTAGTAGCACCTGGTCCCGTATGGACACCTCTTCAAGTTGTGGGTGGGCAACCGGAGGAAGTGCTGAAGGAGTTCGGGTCGAGCACACCACTAGGTCGTCCGGGACAGCCTGCGGAGATGGCTCCGGCATATGTATTCCTGGCTAGCCAGGAATCTAGCTATATCAGTGGCGAAACACTGAATGCGAACGGCGGAACTCCAACTCCATAAACCGCTCAGCGGAATGTTGATATTGTAAATACGGCGAAGCATCCAAAAGTACCCTGCTAATTTTAGCTTTGGGTGCTTTTGTTTTTATATATAGAAAGGAGTATTATAGAATTCGAGACTTTTTCTCCCATTATTTTCATGGAATATGATCTATACTGATCAAGATTGTCGAATACATAGTTTTCCTGCGATTACCCAAGAAATAATTTGAACGGCTCTAAGTTATAGGGGAGACCCAGAAAGAATTAGGAGATGTATGATGCGAAAAAAGAAACTAGCGATCCTCACCATTTGCTGTGTCTTATTCATGGCGTGTTTTCAATCGGGATCTGTCCTTGCGGATAAAGGAAACGGAACAGTAGTAGATAGTGGAACCAAGGAAAGGCTGATGGAGAAGTATGATCTTGTAGAGCCTGAACCCGCAAATCCAGCAGCGCATGGGAGTCAATACGATTTTGGAATTAGTAACCCTATTGCTTTATTGGTCAGCATCAGTAGGCTGTATTTGTATCCATATGTTTTTGCAACAGAGGAAATAATTAATCATATGATCGATCAAAGCGAAATTAGTTATTAGTTACGTGTATGTCTTTCAAAATATAATCCCAGCTATCATAATCGTTCATATCCTCAGGAACTTCTAACACACAAATATCACTTATGTTCCAATTTAATTCTTGTACCGAGATTGATTCACGAACGGGAATAAGAATAAGAATAATAAATTCGTTCGGTTTTAATAAATCAGACAAAATTGACTGTAGCTCTACAGCCTGTTCATATGAGGCAAACCATCTAATGAATAAAGTTTTTTTACTGTGGATTAACTTGTCCCAAAATCTATTAATTCGTAATTCCAGCTTCGCTTTATACGAAGGATAGGTTATAGACCAGTGTTTACCTTGGTGGATTGGAAAATCATGAACTGAGATAATGTTATATAAAGTATCCTGAATAAAATAGGATTTCACTAGTGCATTTTTATTCCCATTAGGATAGACTGGTAATCCATCCTCCAGAAAAAAATGTGTTTCATCAAGAATTTGCAGATTTATTAATTCCATGAAATTTTGAAATCTATTCTTATAAAGTCTATTTACATCAGCCAATGAATAAGAAACCATCCAGTCGAGCGGCATGGAGAATTTCCTCAAGCTATTTCTTTGCAGATTTATAGCAGGAGCACAAGACATCCCTAAGCTTACTATTAAATCATAGCTTTTTTTCACAGCTTGTAATTTCATGGACTCACCCAATTTCAATCAGATTCAGTTTCTAATAAATTATATACACCATTTTCTAGGGTTGATTGGACTTTAAGTGCAATGAGATACACAGGAAAAAGAGAACAGCAATGTCACTGCCCCCTAAATCTATTAGTTACGTTGTAACAAAATATATCCACTAATGCTTGAAGTTTTTTTACGAAAGACCACTTTAAAACCAACATCGTTGTCTAATAAGCAAGCCAAAGCGGTGTTAAGCAATCCGTTGGGTCTCAAGCTAGGTCTGCACGGCACGGCATTTCCAATAACACGGGCGGCAATAATCCTACGTGCTGATCCAGCAACCAAAGGATTTCTGCTCCAACTGATCAATACTAAATCTGGCTGACGAGTAGCCATGGAAGATCTACCCCTTTCTATTAAGTTTCTTTATATAAAATGCACCATTGATTTTAATGTGCTAAACCATAGCGGAGTAAGGAATACATAGGATCGAGTAGGGAGAGGGGCGAATAATATGGACAAGGTGTTACATAAGATAGCTAATTTGATTAGCGGTGAGGCTAATAGAATCATCATTGGGATTTCGGGTCATGGTGCATCTGGAAAAACAACGTTTGCTAATAATCTTTTAAAGCTTTTGCAGCAGGATGATGTGAATTATATTAATACAGACCCCTATATTGTTGAATCTAGTCTTAGAAAATACACTTCTATCGACTATGAATATAAGAATGTACATTATCACGATAAAGTGACAGCTTGTCATCCTGCTGCTCATCATATATTTGCTTTAGAGAGAGACATTCATATGTTGAGGGATGGGTTGGATTTTTACACAATTGGCACAGACTATACAAAAAGTATGTTCATATCTTCACAAAACAAGGTAAATATTGTAGAAGGCATGAGCGTTGCCTTTACTGATCCGAATTTGTATGATCTGAAAATCTACTTATACACGGATGGAGAAACCGAGTTGATGAGAAGGAGTATACGTGATGTTTCTGAAAGAGGAACAGATATTAATTATTTAAGAAAATCCCATGAACAGCGCAGGATGCAATATGAGTTGTTTATGCATTCTTATCATCATAAATTTGATATCGTTTTAAAAAATTCCAATGAAGAGTATGTCCTTGAAAAGGAAACGTTGTAGAGGGGGAAGAGAATGCTTCCAAATGTTAGGCTAGCAACGATATGTGACGCGGATGCTTTGTCTAGGTTAAATCTTGAGTTCAATGGTGGAGTAAAACGTCCTGTGCCGGAGATCATCAAGTGTTTGAACAGCAATAATGAAGTGGTGGCCGTGGCTACTTTAAGGGATGAAGTAGTTGGTTTTGGCTGTGCTCAAAGTCTGAAATCATTTTGTTATAATGAAGCATATGGTGAAATTACTGAAATGTATGTAAAAGAGTCAGCTCGTAGAAATGGTGTCGCTACTGCACTAATTTCTTTTCTGGAAAGTCAGCTTTATTCTCGTGGAGTCAAAACAGTTAAGATTTTAACAGGAGAAGATAATCGTGTAGCCATTAAAGCGTATGAATTGAGCGGGTATGTTAAGGATGATGAAGTAATGTTAAAGAAAAAACTTTAAAGCCATATTGAACAGTGAATCAGGCAATTTATTGTGCTGGTCCAATTGGATAGCAATAAAAGGACGGAAGCCGCTTTACTGGCTTCCGTCTTTTTGGAACTGTGGAGATGAACAGACGCTATTTATTTATCGCTGAGTCACCTATTGGAGTGAATGTATTCTCCACAGTAAGGTTAGAGAACTTAGCATAGTTCAGTTGCTCAATCTTATTGGCGACATCATTGCTGTCAACGGCGAATCCGACATATACCGAACCCTCCATAACAATAGTTCGCTCGCCAATTAGCTTCCAGTCTTTTCCGTCCGTTGATCCGTAAGCATAGAAAACATCTCCCTTACGGCCAAGCTTGAGCCAATACCCTTGCTCCACACCATTAATTTTAAATGGAATATCTGAAACAAGTTGAATGCTAGCTTTTTCAGCAGCAGATACGCTGTCTAAAGTTTCAGTTAATTCATCAAATCCTCCGCCCTTAATATTTCTGCCCGTCAGATAAGATGACCAGCTGGTTTCTTTGGACAACTTCACATAGGAGATACCAAGGGCCGCCGCGGCACTGTCTTTATTCAAGTCATCGCGGATCATTAGCCCGGTGAAGGCATGGTTGTCAACGGCCCCGATTTCTTCGAGCTTCGCGGTAAATTCCATATCTCCGTTCATTTCTTTATACACGAAGTGGAAGTCATCTTTGGTTGCATTGTTTGCTTCGGATCCTTCTGTGCCACCTTCACTTTTTCCAAGCTTTCCGTTGCCTTTAACGGTAAGCACATCATTTGTAATACTTCCGGAACCCTTAATGTTCGGATCACCGATATCTGCTGTAGTCCAACCCTTTCCAGTCAGGGAAGAGGTAGCAGCATTGATATGGATATTAGTGGCTGTGGTCTGGGTCTCATTTCCTTGGGTATCGGTCACTCTTGCAGAAATATAGTAGGAAGCATCCGTTAAATTCTTGAGGGTGTATGTGTATGTGTTGCCTTTTTTGACTGCTTCCCCAAGATATTTAGAACCATTATATACAGCAACTTTTTTTATTTTGTTTCCGGATCTAGGGGAAGCATTGATTTTAACTACGACCTCTTTCCCGGTAACAAATTGTGCATTGTTTTCTGGCGCTAAAAGCTTAGCATCAGGGTTTTCGGCGACGTGTTTCATATCAACTAGGCCGTTAATATAAAGCTCAAGCCAGGTGTAACCATTTTTAGTAACCGTTTTGTATGCATCCTTGCTGCCCCAGATTTTATTTTTCTTTTCCCACTTGTCGTCTATTCCATTTTTATTAGTGTCAAATTGCTTATCATATTGTGCCTCAATGACGCCAAAGTCTGAAATGTAACCCCCGACTTCATGTTCAGTGTTGATATATCTTCCCGAGTTCTGCTCGACTTCTGCCACAATTCTTGCATCGATAGCATCGCGACGTGGATAGGTAGCGCCCGCTTGTTGCAGAATGCTTTTTAATAGTGATTCATTCGCTTGCTTTACGCCGGACTTAACATAATTATCAAATGCTTTATTGGTAATACCATGGTTAACTCCAGTACTGTCCGCGGAAAGATATGGTGTGGCTGCAAGGGTCGTCTTTTGTTCACCACTCTGCACGCCAGAAAATTTCACATAATCTGAAGAATCATTCAGTAAGCCTGTGAGCTTGCCGTTAATTCTGTTTCCAGCGATATAGAAACCGCCCAGTTTGGTAGCTTCACCGGCATCAATCACTCGGTTAGTTACATTATCTCTTGTACCTGGGCCGGCAATCTCGATATTGTTCATAAAGTTAGTAAAAGTAAAACCTCCGCCATAAGTGCCGTTAAAGCCCCAATTGTAAATTACATTGTTCGAGAACTGAACAACCGCCACATGATCAGCATCTGCAGCACCTGCGTAACCGCCGCCTAGTCTTGGGTTTCGCGAGGTATGGTTCGCATACAGATTGTGATGGAATGTTGTTTTGTCTCCGCCTGAAATACCGCCGTAGCCATGTCTTCCTTTGGAATGCCCGGATAGAGTCAGACTTTCGGAAATAATGGACCACTGGATCGTGCCATTTTCGCCTCTATATAAAGATAGAGTTTCATCTGTGTTCCAACTGAAGGAACAATGGTCAATGAGGAAGTAGTTGTTGTCTCTCCCCCAAAGCGCATCCATTGAATCACTGCCATTATACACATTAGTGGCACCCGGACGGAAAGCGGTGTACCGAATAATGATATTCTCTGAATTGCTGATATTGGTATCCCAACCTGCAATGGTAATTCCGTTGCCTGGAGCGGTTTGCCCAGCGATGGTCAGGTTTTTAATATTATTGAGACTTAACGTGCTCTTCAGTTCAATCGTTCCGGAAACATGAAAAACAATGGTACGACCCTCTTTAGGCGTAGATAAAATCCCGTAGCGAAGGGACCCTGCAATCGGTTTGTCTTTTACAGCGTAATCTTCAAGGGTAGTTACGATGTATACATCGCCCCCTCGACCACCGCTTGTATAGGCGCCGCCACCTTCCGCGCCAGGAAAAGCAAGAATAGAGGCACCCGCAAAACTTTTGTCTCCGTCTGCCTGCCCTGAAGCTGCAAGTGTGTGACCTCCTAAAAATGAAAACGCTACCGAAAAACTCAATAAGACACCTATAACCTTACCTGATTTTTTACTCTTCCATTTCATCTTTTTGACGTATAACATGGATACAGTCTTATCGCTGAATGCTGTTCCTGTTATACTTCCTCCTCTCAGTGAAATGATACTGGTCTGCGACAAGCAGCTTACTGGTAATACTTTAAAACTTTTAGGGCGTATTTACCTGCCAAAAAAATCTTTTTTTGTGCCAACTATTGCTCTTTGGTTCTTGCGTAAACGAACAAATTCATATTATGTTCTTAGTATTACAGCAGCTATAGTGCTTGGCATTCCATGACGACAGGGAGAAAAACATGAATATTAAATATCAGCATCGTGACCAGGCGTTTCACTCCTTTATTTCTACCAATAACACTTATCCTCTTCATCTACACAAAAATGTAGAGATAACAATGGTTTTGTCCGGCAAAATCAATATCAACATCAATGGAAAAGAGTATGATTTGTCTGAAGGAGACATAGCGATTATTTTTTCCAATCAACCTCACAGCTACAAAACTCTAGAGAAAAGCCAGATCCTGCTGTTCTTTTTTGACGCCACTTTTCCGGGGGATTTTGCAGGGGATTTGCTTAATCATGTTCCGGATAACCCTATAGTTACGAAACAAAAGGTGCTTCAAGATCTGTTGGCAACCTTGTATAAACTATATAAAGAACAATGTGATGTTCGTCTGCTCAAGGCTTATACCTCTGTAGTATTAGGGCACGCGCTGCCGTTACTGCTAATGAAAAAAGTAGACTATAAAAAAGAAATGGATCTCGTCCCCAAAATCCTAGCTTACATCGACATGCATTTTTTAGATCACATAAATCTGAATACGCTTTCAAGAGAGCTTGGCATTAGTAAATTTATCATTTCCCGAATCTTTTCTGAGCAGTTTCACATTTCATTTCGTGATTACATCAATGGCCAACGGGTAGCCTTTGCTCATATGCTGCTGTTATCCACTACCCATCCGGTCACGGATATCGCGTTTGATTCCGGATTCAACAGTTTGCGTTCTTTCTATCGTGTTTTTAAAAATGAATACGGGATCACCCCCAATGAATTTCGCCGAAAAGCATCGAAGGAGTGTGTAGAATGAAAATGATGAGGATGGCTTATATTCTATTTGATGGGATGACCACGTTAGATTTTGTTGGTTTTTATGATGCGGTTACCCGGATGGGAGTTCTAAAGGCGATAGAAAATGTATCGTGGGATTTTTGTTCCAACAAGGAAGAAGTCACGGATGATCGAGGATTGACGTTGAAAATAAACCAGGTTTCCCCTGATCTGTCAGCCTATGATTTGATATTTATCCCTGGAGGGTTATCGACTCGACAACTTAGATTCGATACTAATTTTATAACATGGATTCAGACTAAGAGAAAATGGATTACCCATATTACAAAGACAATTAACCCTTCCAAAGGGAAATCATAACTATAATATATGGGAATTAATGATATAATTATCCAAAGTGAAATAATTAAGGTGATGAATAGAGGTGTAAGTATGTTGGACACAAATAATAGCAATAGAATGCTGGTAACTTTTCCTCATAGTAAAAAATATCCTTATTTAACTTCATATTGTTTATTAGCCAATGCTTTATACGTAGGTTTGAATGTGTTTTTTGATCTTAGTGTTTATTATTATTTATTTTTTGTCCTGCCAGTTTTTCCTTTTCTATTTATTTCGTTAAAAAGTCAAAAGGAAAAGCATAAACTTGAAGTACTAGATGATAATGTAGTAATTGGTGAAACAAATATTACGTGTGGTTCCTTGAAAAAAATTGTGATTCATAATCCTATTTCAATATTTTTTCATATAATTCCGGCTCGAAAAAAGAAAAAAATAATTACGATACAGGTAAATAAGGATGAAGCAAAAGATATTTTTACACTATTAAATAAATGGGCACAAAAAAATAGTGTGGAGATCGAAAAACAATATTAGAAGAGCCACTTAGTCCCAGAAGAGATGTTGAAGATATGAGGTGTCACGATGAAGATAGGAAAACCGATTAGAAAGAAGGTATACGGATTTATTTTGCAAGACAATGAAGTTGGAGAAAAGACTTTATTAGTCTATCTTAATGAACCAGAAGTACCCTTTAGATTAGTAGGTGGAAATGTCGATGCCGGGGAAACAGAAGAAGAAGCGTTATTCAGGGAAATTCAAGAAGAAAGTGGACTTAAACAATTTAAATTAGTAAAGAAAATAGGCACACAATATTATTATAAGGATTTTATAGATGCGAATGTCGAAAGACATGACTACCTTCTAATTCCAGAAACGAGATTACCTGAAAAGTGGAGCTTCACTGGAGAAGGAGAAGGTGAAGGTGAAGACTGTGGGACTATTTTTAACTACCAATGGATAAATCAAGATGAAATATACTTATTAGATAAAGAGTTTAGAGAATACATGACGGAAGATTACATGCAAGAATTATTCAGCAAGGTAAAAAGGTAATCCATTTAAACCAAGTGCGAAATGATGATTTGAAAAATCGGCTGTAAGTATAAAAAGCATAAAGATGGTGGGATTGTTTTGCGTGCAGTTAAGCCTATAATGTTATGGTTTATTTCGACGATTTTATTCACCCTGGCAGCCTTTGGATTGGAGCTTTGGGAAGGAACTAAAATAAGTACAACAGAATATTACGGTTTTCAAAACATTGGGTTTGCTTTTATTTTTCTGGTGTTCCTCTTTTCAGTTCTTCTTTACCCGGTTATACTGCTTCCTTTATCATGGGTTATTCGAAAGATAGTTAATCCTTTAGTAAACCGCATAATGATATTCTTATTGAGTGGTATTGCGGGATATGGTTTCTTTTACGAGGTGTACGATGAACGCTTTATACGGGAATACCATTTGAATAGTAGTACAGCTATTATTTTTTTCGGTATTGCTGGTTTCATCTATGCTCTGGTGGATTACTATTTTGAGTCGCAAGCCATTAAAGCCGAACAAAATCCCTGCTAACCGTGGCGGCCGGCAGGGACGTTATTTTTTAATCTAAGTATTAGGTAATTTGTTAACCTCGTCAGTAAAGGCTTCCAAGTACTGGGTGAATAATCCTGTATCTATTTTGGTGGTTGCATCATTTGCAATAGGAGGCGTATCTTGGATTTGTTTGTACATACGATCCATCTCACCCGTGAGCTTAGCCCAGATGCTTTTAATTGAATCATATTTTGCATCAAGGTTGCTGATATAACTATCGTATTCCATTTTTTGAATCATAGCTTTTCCTAATTGCTCGATTGTAAAATCTATATCTATTGTTTCACCCGTAGAGCCAGTTCCTGAACCTGCATACCAGCTGATATCAACAAATCCATCATTCCAAATATCTGAAACGACAAAATTACTGATTTCTTTAAGCATCGCTTCAGGAAACTGTTCAGTTGTACCTGCATTACCTGAATCTGAAGTATTAATTACAGGTTCCTTGAAGAGTTTCCTCACTTCGTTAAATGCATCCTTATCTTTGTCATTAGACGAATACCCCCAACCAACTTTGTCATTTTTAATAAAAATGATAAGTTCGCTATTGGAGGAAGACTTCTCACCTTGGATAAGCACGAGTTTATCTTTTCCGCCATCTTTGTCCGTATAATCAGCTGTTTCAATTACTGTAGGATTCTTAAGTTTATTATTCTCGGGTGTCTCAGTAGATTCAGCCATTTGGAAAATGGGTTGTACATCTGGAAGTATATTTTCGGATACGAATTTCTTTTTCGCTTCGATATCTGAACCATTGAGGAAAATCTCTACATAGTTGAGAGCCAGTTTCTCGGAAGCTGTAAGTTTCTTTTTTGGCTCAGGAGTGGGCTCTGAAGGGCTGGCTGTTGCTTCGGACGGTATAACTCCTGTAGACGTTGTATTTTTTTTCTCTGAATTTGTTGTGGAACTACCACATCCTGAAAGGATTACAATAGTTGCCACGATACATAAAAAAGCTTTTTTGTTCAATTTTATATCCCCCTAAATCTGCTAATAATTGCTAATTAATTCTACCAGATATAGGAATAGTAATCTATGAATTATAATTTATGGCGGAACCAATATATTAGATTAGCGTGTTTTATTTGTCGGAGGTGAGCATTTTGCTGAAAGTACTAAGAGTGTGCGGTATTTTATTCAGTGCAGCAACAATCATTCTGGGAATCACATTTTTCCGCGGCCAGGATCAAGTGATAGTGTCTTGGACTATGCTGGGGATGTGCGGAGCTTTAATATTTAATGGAGCGGCATTGTATTTGAAAACGAAAGATAAAATGGCTGTGCTATCCTCGATTGTTGGGATTGTATTGTTAATAGTCTCGCTTACTCAGTTTCCTTTTTAAAAATTAAAAACAGCCTCGTCAACCTTAATGGGTCGGCGGGGTGTTTTTACGTTTTTTCCCTTTATATTTATTTCTTTTTTTTCTTAGTGGGTCCGATCTGACGTCTTACCTTATCGTTCTCATCTACCTCAATAATATAAATCTCCTTCACTGTACCGGAGAGAGTAAACCATTCACGCATAGCTTCAGCCTCAGTCATCGGTCCTAATATTCGTTTCCCCCTATAACATATAAAAAACACTCATACTCCTTAGTTTGTTTGCGGAAATGCAATAAATGCTTATAGAACAAATTATAAACCTGAGCGATGACTTTGTATGTAATAATTCATGCCTGACGGGATATTTTTACATTGATTAACGCACGTACGTTTGGTTATAATACAAACAAATGTTCTTATCCTTGGAAGGTGAGTAATTATGCAAATAAGCATCGGTCAAACCATTGAAATAGTGTATCAAGATAAATCAGGTAAGATATCTCAACGGAAAATTGATGTGAAAGGGATTCGTGGGGGATATATTCGCGCAACTTGCTTATCAACCGGAGCACCGCGCGTATTTCTGGAGGCTAATATTCTTGCTTGGCAGCCTGTGCAAAAGAAGCGCTATGCTTAGTGACACCGCCCGAAAGCTACTAATGATCATGCGCCACTCTGCCGTGCATCATGCTCATATGCCAACTTTACAGGAGTTAGAGATCAAGAGTGGACGGACACCAGATAAGATCATTAGTGGGCTTAGGGAATTAGTTAACGAAAAATATATAGAATGGACCCCACACACTCCACCCGAGAGCGCCCGAATTATTGAAGGCTGGGAAAGGATTGACCCTAGGTTTAAAAAGAGAAAGTCAGAGCCACAAGAGCTCCAGTGGGGGACAGATGGTAGTAAAACGAATTACTGGACGGATTATTAGGAGGGCAGCTTCATGATGAAAAAATTAGAGAACGTATGGGAGTGTAGCAGAATGATATTGCCTGAACATAAAAGCAGGATTATAGATGACAATAATGAACAGGAACGTCGTGAAAAACCCACTCTAGATCTACAGGAGATAGAGCGCTTTGAAATATTGTTATATCGTTCTATGGAAGAGCACAGCCCGATTACACTCACTCTGTTTGATCCCATGGAGAATATATTAGAACGAGGTATCGTGATGAAACTGGATAAACAACAGGGAATTAAACTCCGCTGGTCGGAGGAGGAGTGGGATTGGTTCAAGATGGAGGATGTTATTGCAATAACTACATAATTCACTTCATAAAAAACAGGTTAGGAGCAATCTCCTAACCCGCGCTGTACTTCTGATGTTAATGTTCTGCTCCGTGGAATAAGACAACTGGTGAGGTACTTGGCAGTGCTGGCGCAATGCTGACGATAGTGAGGACCAACAATAAAGAGACGGCAAATTTTTTCACAGAGACTCAACCCTTTCTTTGAAATTTATTATTTTCTCTTCAAAATCTTTAATCTGAGTAGCATCAGCACATGAACGTAATGATTCGAAGTATACTACTGCTTGTTTAAAGATTTTATCAGAGTTTGTGACCTCTGCAGAATCTAATAATTTCATGCTATATTTGATAGCTGTATTATAATCTTGAATTTTTGTTTTATATCTGATCATATTAATAAAAAAAGTTTCTTGGTAGGAATTTATTATAATTTCATCAGCAGCGGTATCCTCAAATTTTGAAATACTATTAGAGAAAAGTTCTAAATGAGATTCAATGTTTAAATTGAAATTAGTAGCTGTTTTTAACAAAGTTATCAGTCCCGGTAGAACTTCTTTAGTGTTGGATAAAAGGAAAGAAACATAACGATCTATGAATTGAATATTTCCGGAAAGCACTTCTACTTCTAAGAGATTTGGCTCTGATATGTACTTATAATAGGCTACCTCATTTAATCCTTCAGCATCTAATCCCTTGAACCAACTCAAATCACTGTAAGCTTTAATGTAAGTTCGAGCTTTATCATAATTTTCGATTTCTTTGTGGGCTAGTCCCAACATAAGCAAGCTGTATCCATAATAATAAATTAAAGGTCGTTGGTGTTTTAGTTCCAGTTCATTATTGTGTGTGTAATTATTATAAATTTGAGTTATTCGGTTGAAAAAGGTATCTGCTAGTTTTAGAAGATTGGGCCAGCTTTCAAAAGAATATATCATTTTAAGAACTTTTACGGCTGGATCAAGATCTAGAAGATTTATATCTAAATCTAAATCGATATTTCCATCCAACGGCCTCACCTGCCTTTATTTTACATAATATACCTGTATTATACAATGTAATCAATAGATGGTCAATTAAGTGCTCCATATAAAAAATAGATGATTAATAGGGACCAATAGAGTAAATCTATCCATTATTGCGCCATGATGTGTGCCTGGGAAAGCTTTGGTAGTAGTAGATTACCGCTCTAGATGGCCACATAAAAAGTCATATAGATTATGTAATGCCTCAAGAATAGCAGCAGCTACGACATAAACTAAAAGGTTGCTATTGATTAAATCATTTACCGTATTATGTTTTGTGAGTATAAACTGGAAGAATGTGTACATCGCAATTGTTGCATATGCCGCAACCTTGGAAATATTAAATAACTTATCAAAGATCATTAACAGTGCGTCCACCTCCTTAAGGAATAAATATTATCAATAAATATCTAATTTAAATATCTGTATGCAGAAGCCCGGAGCTGCTGGCAGAAGGCGGCTAAACTCGATCCGGAATCGGCTGAGGCTAGGAGAGTCTGTCTAGCCTTCTACGTTTGGAGGATGTGACAACAGTTGCTCTACTTAATACACAGTACGAAGATACAGATGATTAAACGAGTAGGAGTATCCCTACTCTCCCAAAAGCTATGACGAAGTAGACGCAAACTATTCATTTAGTTGAGCAACGTGAAGTAAATAAAAAGCCTACACCATAAAAATGTAGGCCCACCATTAAAAGTTACTCTGTTACTAATTTTGAGAAAATGCTTAAATCAATAAACTTTCCTTTGGACTTTTCGCACTTTCTCATTGTTCCTTCGAATGTATAATTTAACTTTTGCAAAACTCTGATGGAATTATTGTTTTCGGGTTCGACTTTTGCTTCTATCCTGTTGAAATTTAAAGTGTTGAACGCATAATCCATCAGAGATTGTATGGCCTCAGGAGCATATCCCTTGCCCCAATAATCTTTACTAATATCGTATCCGATCTCTGCTTTAGCGTTTGAAGAATCTATAGAATTATAACCGCAGGAACCAATTATGCGATTTGATTCTAACTCAATTATGGAATAACGAATAGCTTTGCTTTCCAAAGACAGGTTATTAAGAATTTTAATCATTTCTACTGCTTGGCTTTCCTCAGTGAAACTATTGATATTCATAAACTTTGTAACCTCTGGATCAGACCAAATGTTAAACAAACTAGCAGAGTCAGATAATTTCATTTTTTTTAATATTAGTCTTTCGGTTTGTATTTCTGTAATCAATATATTACCTCCATTATCTATTTATTTTGGGGTTAAGATATCGATATCTGCGCATAGTTCAGTCCCTTCAATATTTAATTCAACACTATTATAACGTAAGAGTTTTTTTATGTCACAGTACGAAGATACAGATCATTCAAGGAGTAGGAGTAACAGATAGGACGTAGTTGACACATACTGCTCACTAGCGAATTCCAAAAGAGCTCGTTTTGAGGGTTCCAATATAAAAACTAACAGCTGTCTAAAATAAAGTACTAGACTATAGATGGTTTATTGAACTAACGTTTCCCTTTAATTTAACCTCTTCTGATTACATTACCAAAGATAGCAGGTTTGTTATTTGCAAATGCCTGTATCGAATACTTATTTATTAGAGTGACGGAGTTCTCCCATGGATGAGAGAAATAACACCATCATAAATCCTTAGGAAAAAAGATGTAATAATCCCCATTAGGGTAGAAGGGAATAGTCCATTCCCGCTCTCCGTTTGGTAAATTCGGGTTGAACCAAAAACATTCGCGATACCAATATAATGCAAAAAAATGTATTTATATCTATAGAACATGCTTTTAAATACATGCCTGCATCTCTCTTCGAAATTGGATTTAGCATTTCAGGTACCTGTTAAAGAGAATGTTATAACTTCTTCTTCTGATAAGGTAATGCTTGGCCAATACTCGGCTTGATTACCCGAGGAAGAATCATTCCATATCCATAGGTATGATCGATTGGAATTTCCATCTCTCTAGTTTCGATTTCATAAGTCTTATCATCTATGAAGTCTACAAGTGAATGAATAGGTGTTTCCATAACATCTATTACTATTGATCTGTCAATATCAAATTCTAACTATTTCTCACGGTCATTTTAGTACGGATCTGTCCAGCCCTTGTAGTAAAACATATGTATTTTTCATTTTCGAACATAAAACCATTATGTATTAGATCTTTTAATATATCAAAGAAGTATGTCTGAACAACGATAATATCTTTTGTTAGAGTATTTTATTTAACATTTAAAGTTCTTGTTAAAACAGAATCAAACATCGAAATAATATTCTTATCTTTAATAGCCTCTTCTAGCAGTAATGAAAAGTAAATGGGATCTCAAACAAGCATTAAAAGATAGATTAGTATTTGGAGCTTTGTTACTTAAATAACAAACACTTTATTAATAAACATAAATATAACAAAATATAAAAGAAGGTAAGATAATGAAGACAACTCAAGTAACGCGTGAAAAATTAACTCCAATTGAAACGTTGATTAAAAGAGCTTCCATAGCCGTATCTCTTGCGACTGGTGGAGATATCAGATGTAAGGAGAATACAGGTTTAGAGCTCCGTAGAATATTCTTAGAACTCGTTGAAGATGGAGCGTGGGAAGCATATAAAGGAAATGGGGAATTTGAAGATGGCAACTCAGAAATGCATGTGTCTGAAATGTCAGACCGTTGGATTGCTAGAAAGTTAATTCAGGATTATGAATAATTCAAAAAAACGTAAACGAAAGGTGTTGTGAAAAATGTATCTCAAGAATCAATATGGTCAATTCTATCAATACTCCAAGGGGTTTGGAAAGTGGGTTGAAGATTTAAAAGAGGCAACACTCCTCACACCAGAAGAAGCAAGAGGAACACACTTTCATAAATTTAATTCAAATCAATATATAGAAGTAATTTAAATAGAAAGGGAGATGAATACATATGAAATAATTAAACTAATTAAACGTAACGGAGAAGTAATCTTAAAAACTACTGGCGATAATCTAAAGGTGTTAGAACTTTGTACTTGCTTTGCAAGCATGATTTTCTTTACTTCGCAAGGAAATACAGTGGAGATTCAAGTTAGTATGTAATTGATCAAATGATAATTTCATAAGGGTATATATGAAGGGGGATTAATTATTTGTTTTCTGCACACACTATCCCAAAATAATTAAATCAAATAGGGTGTGATCAGATGTATAATTTCTCAGAAGAAGAGATTCAAAAAACTTTGGAATACTGGACTCCAGAAAGAAAACAAAATGCCATACCCATAACTCTTCCTAAGTACCAACTAGAAGATGAGGGAAATAAGAAAACAAACATAGACGACAATGATCAATTTATTATTCAAAGCAACACCTCTAACATGATTCCACCATTAAATGCAATTGGTACACCTTTCCCAGCCGATGAAACTCAGTTCCCATATCATGTTGCAGGAAGGTTCTTTTTAACAATAACTTTAGAAAACGGAACCTTTCAAGATAGTGTTGGTTCAGCTCAATTTGTTGGGCATTGTAGTATTATTTTAACAGCTGCACATTGTGTGAGAAATTCTGTTAATGGACAATATTACAGTAATTTTCTTTTTAGTCGTGGTTATGAAAATGGAAATGGAGATGATTTCGGGATAACGAGAGTGGCAACTCTCGACGATTATGTGGGTAGTACCGGACAAACCAGAAGATCCTTTGATTATGCCTTCGCTTTTACCGACAGAGCATTTAACGATTGGATAGGTATTCAGGCGAACAATCCACATAACAGTTTTCGAGCCATTGGTTATCCTCTAAATTATGGAGCGGGTGAGAAATTGTATGCTGTTGATGGAACAAAAGGTACAGTTGAAGGTAACACTGCTGTAATGATAGGGAATCCTTATAAAAATGGCGGGTCAAGTGGTGGAGCATGGATAGCTAACTTTTCAACTGAACGAGACGGGCTTAAGAATATAGTTGTTGGATTAAATAGTGGGAGCATAGTTGATTCGAATGATAAAATGATAAGTCCAATATTTGCACAGAAGACATTTGATTTGTTTAATCAAGTTATGAACAGAGAACGTTGCTGAGAGAGCAACGATTTAAATTAACATCTCAAAATACAATTTTTCTTTGTAGTGTACTAAAAATCCATCGGCGACACTTTAGACATCGAACTGTTCCATTCATGGCGGCTCGGAAATGTTAGTCATTTTTAAGATTACATGAGAAAGTATATAAATGTTCTATATACTTTTCTCTCTTGTGATTTGATAAAAACCATATTTCCTTCAATGTGGTAATTACACTTTACAGAATCTAAATATATTATCATACTGAAGACACCAGCTATTAAATAATTACAGCAAATCCCACAGCCGATGTGGTTAATATGGAGTGTTAGCAATATGAAAAAAGAGTTGATCAAATATATCATAAGGTATTCTTGCGTTCCGATTAGCATTATTGTTTTTGGTCTCGCTATCTATCCGGGTCTATACAAGTATGATAAATTAGATCAAAGTTTACCTGTTAAAATAAATCGAATTACTGGAGATACTAAAATTCTTACTCTAAACGGTTGGCAAGATGCAAATGACTACGACTATGCTTTAGATTTGTTTTCTGAATATAAGCAACAAGTAATTGACGCTATGCAGAAACAAAATGATTCTATTGTAGATAGTGTATTAAATAGTGTTTCAGTAGAACTAGAGAAAGCTAAGGATGAAATATTAAATACAAACACAACTAAAACGATAAATCCTACATATGAAGACGGAACATCAGTGTTTGACGCTGACAGAACAGAATTAAATATAAATTTTTCTAATGACGATGCAAATGTATTGAAATTTGGTCTAGGGGATACAAAAGAGACTGTAAAGAAGTCAATGGGTACACCAAGCAGTATTATAAATAGTGGAGACACTTGGTTTTATGGATCTTCAATGGTGAATTTTAAAGAGGGCATTGTAGAAGGATGGAACGATTTATCAAATAAATTGAACTTGAAATGAAGGCAGAATAATTAACCTCATAAAAATCGAATTTGATCATAACAAGTTTGAATATTTATTCGGCATCGCGTTTATTGATGTGGTATTTTTTTACGAGAATATTCAAAGGAGTGAATTAATCTTAGCTTTTATAATTATATTAATAAACATATACAAACAAATATGATTGTGATATAATGTATTTATAAAGTAATACATAGGAGGCAAGCAAAAATGAAATTTGAAAGAGGAGAAGCGTACAGCATCAACTACGGAAATGTAACGAAAGCTGTAACTTTCGTATCTTCGAATGATGGAATAAATATGTTCTTTGATATTAACGGTAAATTTGCTTTGACAGATTCCTTTATAAAGAAAGGTTCTATCAGTATCGCAGAAATGGATACAGATTTTAAGTCAAATACTCATTTTATAAGGAGTGAAATAGAATGGCAAAGTGTAAAGTTTGCGAAAAGAAAATCGATACTAAGAAAGAATCCTATTATAAATTCGGCAAAGAGTATGTTTGTCAAGGAGACGATGAAGAGTCTACCTGCGTGATTACCTATTGTTACAGCAAGTTAGTTGAACCAGAACAAGGATAAAAAGCTGATAAATGAGTGAATTTATAAGGAGTGAATTTATAAGGAGTGAATTTATAAGGAGTGAATCAAATTGTCGTATATATATGATACACAGGTTATTTACCACAATCTGCGTGAAGACCAAATGACCCATTTTACTTGGAATGGTGAGAAGTTTTATAGAACTCTTAAAGGGAAGCCAAAGAAAGAAAACAGTGAAGGAAAGAGAGTTTTAATTGCTGAAGAGGAATTTCAAAAGACCCAGCAAGATTACAACTTCGCTTTTGGTATGAAGTTGGATATTTAAATAAAATTCTTGTTTTATCATCATGTTAAGCTTATTGCCTATTACCTTTATTTGGATTAAGATATCTGTACTACTAGAATAAAGGGGAATATATATGAAGAAAGTTCTTTTACTGTTGATGATGTTTGTCGTTTTGATTCCATCACAAGCGTTAGCATCTGGAACAATGACAACAAGTGAGATCGAAAGACTTTATTTTGAGAACTATAAAACTCAGGTAAAAGAAGTGAAAGAAGCCCAAAATAATCTTAACAATATCTTAGGTAAAGAAGTACGAGAATTAACTGAGAAAGTAAAACAATCAACGGCAAAATATAATAGCACCGTAAAAAGCAAAGCAAGTAAGACTGTAATTGAACAAGCCAAAGCACAACGAGATAAGGACAAAAAGTCATTAGCAGCAGCAAAATCTAAATTAACTAAGGAAATAAATGTGCGTAAAAAAGAAACAAATCAAGGATTAAAGTACATAGCTGATCAAAAAGCTTCATTAATCAAATATATAAAAGATTACAACGCTGGCAAAACAAAAGATAACCAGCAACAGTTTAATGCTAATATTCTCGGTTCTCTAAATTCAATAGAACATTCATTTAATGAACTGATTGATTATTTAACCAAGTTATAATTTTTAAAAGGGAGCGGATTAATTTGCTGTCTTTTAATTGCATATTTGATTGAAACTTTTTTATAGTGGAAAGTAAGAACATAAAGTTAAAGAAGCGAGGACAATCTAATGACATAGATTTCTGTAGTTTTGGCTTATAATGCTTTATCAGTTGTTGCTGATAGCAGATCCACAGCAATTTATCCATCAGATGGGAGAGTTGCTTATATAGAGGAAGTCGTTGCTAAAAAAATTACTGCACATTCGGAGTTTGTTTTTTCCGCAATATCTGGTAATGGTGATTCTGCTCGGAAATTTGTTGAAGAATCAAAATTTGAAAAAAACGTCATTAATTCTCATGGCTATTTCATTCATGGCAATGTTGAAAATTGGTTTCAAAATTCCACCGATGTTATTCAGCAAGAACATAACTACAAATTAATTTTTGGAGGACTATCTTCCAATAAAATTTTATCAGTTTATAGTTTTGACAGCGAGGACCAAATATTGGGGATTATGAAGTATGATGGAAAAAATATGGTTATTGGTTATTTTCATACGAGAAATATTGTAAAAGGATTGCCAGGAGAACTTTTTGGTAGAATAGTTAAAGAATTTTTCGATGGAACCCCCGAATCCATTGTAAAAGCACAAAAAGAATTGAATTATAGAATTGCTGATTTAGATGAAACCGTGGATAAAATTACATCTGAATTTATTATAGATCTTACCTAGATAAATTTTTATAATTCCTAGCGCTTAGTGGATAAATCACTATGCGCTTTTTATTATCGCGAAATATGCTAATAAATTATACCTTAATGAATATCTACCAACAGCTCCAGACAAGTTAATAGTAGGCGATGAGATAGTAGTATCATGGACAACTGAAGATTTCAATAATGAAGTATGGGAAAATATTCGTTTGATTAAGTTTATTAACTAAAGTAGCATATCAAAAATTTCAAGTGAATCTAATTCTCCTTTTTCACTGGATCATAGAAAGAAACGACAAATTGAGAATATATGAATATGATAAATAGATTATGAAATCAAAGTGAAGGGATAAAAGATTAATATACTCCAACTTGCGACTATTTATAGCAATATATTACAAAAAAGGTTGACTTTATGAATTCAACTGGTTTAATATAGTAATTGTTACATGATTAACATTAATTAATAAAAAAACTATTCTAGTTAATTTATGCTTATTCGATATTTATACTAACTAAAGTATCGAGTTTTGTAAGCTAAAGTTACAGGAATATATAAAGGAGGGGCGACTACATTTTTTGCTTGAACTAATACATTACTAGTCCAATTAATAGGAGGAATAGATTTCATGCTAAAAAAGTTTAAATCTATTTTAGTTTCGTGTAGCATGGTTTCGCTACTAACTATCTCACTATCAGGTAATGCACTTGCAGCAGAAACATCCAGTTCAACTAATTTAGCTAGTAATCAACTACCAGAGGTAATATCTAATTACACAGAATCTATTAATAATAAAGATTGGGATTCATTCGTTCATACTTTTTCACCCGACATTCAACAATATTACAAAGAGTTTCCTAGTAAAGAACAAAGCAAAAACAAAACAGGAATTCTATCGGTAGATTCTATTAGTGTATTTGAGGCTAAAAGACTTCCTTTAAATAATATACTAAAAGTAGAACCGTATTTTGCCGACATTAGCTCAGACTATACGGATGTCGAATACTACTATGTAGGCTTTGATTATGAGGTCAATAATGAAAGCGATTTATTTTATAATGGAGTTAAATATCAGTATATCGCAACGGGAAAACTTAATGGACAGGAATACATCGTTGGGCAAGAAAATGTATACAACTTTGACGAACTTTCTTCTATAGGTTATTCATTTAATTCAGAGGCGGAACACCAAGCAAACAACATTATTAAAAAACGTGAAAAAGGAAGTATTGTTAACTTTGAAAATAAAACGATCCTACAAAACACAGAAGAAGATCTAACAAAATCAGAAGATAACGAAGTGATTGAGGAAAAAAGTTTGGATTTAGATCGGGATCTTTCTCAATCCATTAATATTAAGAACCCGCAAGAAAGAATAGACTTGGAAAGGGCAAATATTGGTCAGAACAAATCGAGCAATATTCAGCCTCTAAGCGCTACAAGCACCCCTTCGACCTTTAAGTTGTATCTCACTGGTACAGGAACCTTAATCAATATCGGATTTGATGCTTATGCTAAAGATGTCTTACCTAATGAGTGGTATGGATCATGGAAATCAGAAGCATTAAAAGCTGGTGCAGTAGCAATTAAGTCTTATGCATGGTACAATGCAACTTATCCTAGACTTCCTGCAACAAATTATGGCGCTCATTTAACAGACAAATGGGAAAATTACCAGCATTATGTGCAAAATTCTGGACAAGGTCAAACTGCAACAAATGCAGCGGTAAGTGCAGTGTCAGGAATTTTCATGGTTAATTCTGCTGGGAATGTTTTTGATACTCAATATAGAGCAGGTACTCAAGGTGACATTGGTACGGCGTGGGGCGGTGTTCTTAGCCAATGGGGAACACAATATATTGCAACAAATTACCCAGAGTATACCTACTATACGATTTTAAGCTACTACTACAGTTATTCGGATAAGAGCAGTGGATTAATAAAAACTGGAAACTATTAATTGAAATAATACTAAGAAACGTCAAACGAATTGTGTTTGACGTTTCTTAGTATTTACTCTTATAGTAGTAATGAATAATATTTTACATTTATAGAAGGAGGTAAAGGTTATGAAAAATAAATTGACCTACCAATTTCTGGTGTTTTTTATTTTTCTTGCAGCGTGTTCTTCTGATCCTTTTACTAAAAATCAAGATAATGTCTCTTCTCAAGTTGGTGATACAGTACCCGTAATATCGAATGTTAAAACTAACTTTCCCAAAAAAGATGGTTGGTACGTAGTCCCTAAGAATAGTACTGAACTGGATGTTTCTTTAGAAGCCACAAACGTTGAAACGGTCCTTTTTTGGGTAGTCCCAACGGGTACAGATGCTTGGGGGGAGAGAGAGCTTATCGGTTATGATATAAATGGAGAAAATGGTTGGAATCTAACTTGGAATATATCTGGGATATCATTGCATCATCGAATTGCTATTCAAGCATTAGGGAGCGATGGGAAAACAATCGCCAATGAAACGATACAAATTACTAACGAATAAATCACGATTGTTATAGCCCACTCATTTCCAATAGGAGGTCAGTTGGGCTTTTGTCTTACAAAGAATTGATTACATTGGAGCGGTAAAAAGTAAGTCGATAAAATGCTTATTTGATTCCCTGAATAAGACATTGCTCATTAACGAATATAAGTACCCAAACCACTCTCTCCCCTAATACATATTTCAGCTAACGCTGGAATACTAGAATAATAGGGATCACTGAGATCTTCTTCTGTAGGAGGCTGTGCAGAATGATCGTAGCCATAGATGTGCATCTGTTCATGAATTACTGTCTCGGCCAACATTTCAACTGAAATGTTATCCTGAAAATTTATCCAGATATCATGACCTCCGATTAGAGCACAGCCTAAAACATTCTCTGTCCCACACGGACAATTATCATTTATATCATGATAGTTGAATTGAGTTTGACCATATACACCCTTAACTGCAAGTAGGATTTCTGGGAGTGAATTACAGGTACTACTTTTTGACAATATAAGTTCGTGTGCCTGAATTAATCGGTTCTTTTGATCATCTGTTACATTATAGGTTATATTCGTATAATGATTAATTTCGTAGTTGTTGAAAATATCCGGTTCAGCTTGATCTGATGAAAATAAATATACGCTAATTTTTCCTTCATTAATTAGAACTGGTATTTCACCAACAAATCCTTTTTCCCGTGCATATACATCTACAGCTCTATGCCATGAAAGAGGATTTTCTATGTCGGGACTATTTACGTTCCCAACTAAATCTTCAGCCTGAAGCATCTGAACTGTACATTTAAATTGGATGTATTGATTATACATGGAAGGATCGAGAGCGAAAATTGGTATAGCTCCATATCCTTGCATATTGCTTTGACTAAAAATATCTATTACATTTCGAAATGCTGCTTGAGGTAGCGAGATGTCAGTATTTAAACCATCGTGGGTAATTAATTCGGCACCATCAGTTTTGATTTTTAAAACTCTTGTTTTAATACCCTCTATAGGATCTTCTATTATGGGAATTGCAGTTAAAAAATCTGATGACCTGTTTTTCTCAAAGTACTCATAAACGCCAATAAATGGCTTTTGGTAATCATACATATTTAAAATCCTCCGTCCAAATATTTTCTGTTACAATTCCCCCCTTCATAGATAACTATTCAAGATTATTATAATAGTGTAGAACACTGTAATTGTTCAGAAATAATGAAGATAAAACCCGTCTTTCATCACCTATAATCACAACACACAGTCACAACAGGCCTCACTTACGCGATTTCTGACAATGTGCTACTATTGCAGAAAGAGCTAAAGGAGGCGTTAAAGTGGCTTATAAAACGTGTAGGGGTGAAATACTGATAAGTGCAAGAATGATTGTTAAGTCCAAGGGAATCAATGAACTTACAATTAAAGAAATGGTTGAATTTATGAAAGAAAATAACACTGTATACAATGAAAGTACAATAGGCAGTCATATCAGATCTAGATGTTGCATCAATGGAAAACGACATCATGCAACTGTTTATAACGATTTTAGAAAACTTGATAATGGAAAATACGAACTGATTAATTTTAATTAGAACGAGTGCTAAGTGAGAAGTTCACTTAGCATTTTGTGTTTTAATAATAAAGATGAGTTGACACAAATGATGAAAGCAAAAAAACGCATGAAAGAATGATTTATTGAATGAATAGAAATCTAACTCTTTATTAGGTTTGTTAATTAAAAATCGCTCTTACACTCAGGAAAAATCTGCTATAATTTACTACGTAAATTACATACGTAGAGGTGCAAGAATGATGATTAAAGGTTTGGATGACAGGAGAGGGCAGCCCTCTTTATTTATACTTAGAGATAGTATTAAGATAGAAGATATGGTTGATTTGAAAGTTGAGCACGATTCAGTAAAGGTTTTTTGGAAAGATAAGTACTTGTGTATAATCCCAAAGAGGTACTCCATTGATATAATTAACAATTACAATATGGCAATGGTGAAAAAAATCAAAGTTATGGCTGTGACGTTAAATTTTGAGCTAGAGTGTATGACTGATGAAGATCTAAATCGGTTCAGAATAGATAAGATCGTAGATGCTGCTGTAGAAAAAGCGAATATAGAAATTGAAAAGCATATACGGCGCTTTACAGAATTAAGTGAGCAGAAGAGAAAAGAAAGAATAGAACAGGACGAGATAATTAATCAAGCTAAGGATATTGAGTATGTTATTTCTACTGGAGCTTTTAAAACATTAGCAAGGCTGTACGAGCCTAACATGAATAATTATAATGGTATTATTTCAAGTATTCTAAATACATTTAGCGACACTTCAAAACAACAAAAGATATATAATTTATTAGATAGTTTAATTGATAAAGAAATTCAAGCAAAGAGAAGCATAAGAGAAAATAAAATTCTGAAAATTGTCAACCAGAATAGACAACTCTCACCATTGTTAGACAATTATATCGCTGATTTAAAAAAGATGAGAATCGAGTCAGAAAAATTAAGAAAAGAACGAGAACGAGATGTTTTGTTAAATAGAAAACCGTATGTACGAGAAGCAAACTGCTGGAAATGTCGTGCGTATCTTACATCAAAGACACATTTAAAGTGCTATGGTTGTGGATGGTTAAAGTGTTCTTGTGGAGCTTGTGGGTGTAACAAATATTAATGAACTTAATAGGTGAAAAAACTGGCTCAATTAGACAGATACATAACGTAAGCACCTATAGGACAACTGAGAATTTATAATTTAATATGAAATACCAGGAGGAACACTGATGGGATTTCTCGAAACGTTTGTTCACACGATTAGTGGAGAAGCTGCAAGAACTATTACTGAGAACCTTACACAAAAAGAAATAGAGAGAATAGAAAGAGCTAATAAAGATCCTGAAATATTGGAATTAGAGAGACAAATGGGAGTGAAAATTGCTTCAATTGAGAGGCTTTCCATAGCTGAATCTTATGAAGTTGGTTTGAAAGGTCTTAAAATATCTCGTAAGCAGTTAGATCAAAAGATATTTAGTGATGCCGAAAATGAGTTACAAGAAGCTTCAGTGATTGTTACAACTATCGAAAGCAGTGTTAGAGAGTACATAACTAAAGGTCAAAGGTATGGTTTGAACGATAGTAGATTAATAGAGTCGCGTATAGCAATAATCAATAAAATGTTTAGATTATTGAATGAGAATCTTTTGTTGAATCCTTCACAAGCTACAAGGTTGCTATATTTAAAACAGAGACTTGATGAATCAAAAAGAAAACTTTTGAAATTTCTCAATAAAGAATACTATTGAAGAAACCTAATGTAGTAGTGACCAATCTCAATATAAACGGTATTCTTTATGAAATTCTGATTTTATCTTGTGAAAGAAATTGTGAATTAGAATAAAAAGAGAATAAAATATCATTCTATCAAGATTTTCACGATAGAATGATATGTGACCCCTCCATTTCTTAGTAAAAGACTTATTTCACTTAATTATACGCAACTTAATTTCATTCTTGACTGCAACAATTTCTTCGCAATAATCATTATACAATTGTGTTTAATAATCCTTGCTTTTCAACTTCTCTTACTCCTATATGTTCAATATCATAACAAAGTCATTTAATCATTTCACTTGCTCTTTTTATCCTCTTAGCTTTTCTTCTCATAATCGCTTCTACTTCACTCATAGAATTAACTCCTTGTAAAAGAATCCTTTTACCAACTTAACTACTCCAAACCTGTATCTTAACAGTTCCACACTTGGAGCAAGCAAATAATTGATGCTGTTTTGGCTCTTCCCAAGTGTCTCCTCCAGATATCACTTTTATTTCATTGGTCAATCTTAAACCGATAAAATCATCCTCTTCTTTATACCCTTCTATGTGAGAGTCTTTTTTTGTTTTTTCGTGTTACGAATACTTCTTGATTTTTTGACATCATGTAGTAAATTGAATTGTAGAGGTGATTTTTATTGGTCGGATGATAAAGATATTCTTTATGTAATGACTTATACTTTAAATGGTGGGATAAAAAGACTGTCCCATTATCTGTTTTTCAAATTAATCAATGGATAAAGAACTTTAAAGAGAAGACTGTATTTATTACATCTACAGTTTTGGATTAAATCCAGAATTAGTTGTAAAGTACATAATAAACTATCAGAACACAGAAAAGATATTTCAAGTATACAAAAGATAGAAGTAGAGTTTTTAAAAGAGGCTTATGAAAATAAGACTATAATAATTAAGATTGATAAATGTGGTACAGTTTGCACTACAGAATCACTAAAAAAAAGAATCAAATGGAATTGCAGTAAGTGTAAAAAAATAGTTTTTTTGAGTAGTGATAGTTAAGTTGACACAAATAAAGGAAAAGCTTATATCATGAAGAATAAGAATGTATGAGTAAAAAATGGTAATAGGAGATACTATGAAATGAAGTTGGATAGCGAATTCATTAAACAGATTCAAAGTGTTTCTAGAACTGCTGGTGGTTATTTAACTGTTGAACTTTATGATAAAAATAGGGGGAGTTTACCATCTTGGGATACACTTAAGAAAAAACTGAGTAATATTGAGTTTGTAGAATTATTAAAAATTACTAAGGTAATGAGTAAAGATGAATACAATTATATTAAGAACAGGATTAAAGCAATAAGTAATTTTAAAATAATCAATTTGGAACATGGATTTGTATCAACTGCGCTATATGATGAGCTAAAACTTGAACCATCATCTGATTACATAAGTAAAAAATATGGTTGGTCAAAGATAGCAGAAGAAGCAAATGTGAAATTAGCAAACAATCAATACACCTCAATTGATGAAATGATTCTGGAATTAAAAAACAATGTTAAAAAACTCGGTTATATCCCTACTTTAAACGAATATGAAAAGCTACTTATTAAACCTTCAAGAAAGTCTTTTGCTTCTCAGGAGATACAGTGGTCAGACGCTATGTCAAAGGCTGGATATAGAACTTATGGTAAGCCTGTAAAAACAAAGGATCGAGTATGTGCTAATGCTGATTGCTATAAACAATTCACCCCATCTAATAAAGAAGAGATATATTGTACCAATTGTTTTAAAGACTTAAGAGCAAAGTTAGTAAGGGAAGTTGAAAAGTTGAATGTGGAAGAACTAAGAGATGTTACTAAGAAACTTATTTACTCATCTACAGCGCAGAAAATAGTCATTGATGCTTTGAAGGTTCTTTAATTGAAAATATTTTTATTAATAATTATGTTATACTTGAAATATATATTAAAAGAGGTGAATTTCGATTGAAAAAGGATAGAATCGAACTAGAAGAGAAACTAAAGACTGCTATTAATAATGTAAAACACAATCGAAAAATTACTGAGAAAATTAGTGAGATCTTTCGAGAATATAAGTTACCAGCAGGTACATTTCAATCTCTAGTTAGGTCTAAAAATATCTACAATTTAGATGTGGCAAGACTATATGTACTCACCCTATCTTTGTCTGAGGTAACTAACGATGATGAGTTGATTCCATCAATTTATTTCACTGACAAAGAAATAGCTGGAGCAAAGGGATATATTGAGAAGACTACTTCTTCTGAAAATATGGAATTGCCCATTTCGTTGCCAGATGTTATTAAAATGAGTGACGAAGAATATGTAACAAGAGTTGAAGTGAAACTACTTGTTAAAATGTTTCATTCACAATTGATTTTCTATGATTATGAAACTCAAAGATCTCCTAAGTTTAAAAGAAGAGGGGATAGTTTTATTGAAGTACCAGAGATAAATAAAGATAGTGTTACAGATATTTCTAAGCATATGCTTAACGGTACATATTTACCAGATACGATAACAATTAATATTTATTCTGAACAAATTGAGGAGATTAGTTATAATTCCAAAACACAAACATTGACAATAAATGAAGAAGCTCCAATATCTATTTTGGATGGTTTCCACCGATTGCAAGGTGCGATTAAAGCACATTCACTAAATCCAGATCTAACTCAACAAATGTTTTTGTCTATACGCTGCTATGACAAAGATACTGCTAAAAGATTCTTTGGGCAAATAAATACAGTGAATATTGTTAAGCCTGAGAGATTGAAAGAATTAAAATCAGAAAAATATTCTGATCAAATAGTCAAAAATCTTCAGCGAAAGTCAGAATTGACTGGAAGAATTGCTTCAGCTTCAGCAATATCAGAAATAGCAGGACAATTGACTACGTTTGATATCTTGAGTGATGCAATAGATAGAATCTTTAATCCCAGAACATCTATTGAAGAAAGAGAAGTTTCGGATTATTTAATTGATTTCTTTGCATATTTAGTGAGTTATTACCTGGATGAATTCAAATTAAATCCAAATGAGTACAGAAACACTAAAATTAATCACCCGTTGATGTTTATAGGATATGTCCAAATTGCAAAAATGTTCAAAGATGAAAATAGAGATTTGAAAGATATAAAAGAATATGTTAATCGAATTGACTTTAATGACAGTATTTTAGCCGGATTATTAGAAAACAGACGAGGATTAAATAGTAAGAAGACTAGAAATGCCATAATTGAATATTTTGAGTCTAGAGGTGAAACCAATGTCTAATCAGACGTATAATGATTATTTGTACAATAAAGAGCAAAAAGAAAGATTTTTAAAGGATAGAACTTTTAATACAAGAGAGGCATATTCACGTGTCTTAAAGAGGGCATCTTCTCTTGAAGAAGAGTTTGGTAAAGACTTATATAATTTCAACATTTCTGAGATAGAGCTATTGATCAATTATCTAGCTCCTACAACTCTGAGTTCTGTTCAATCAGCAACATCACCTATCACAGTGTACATTGACTGGGCAATTGAGCAGGGACTTAGAACAGATAACTTTAACCCTCTGAGTACACTTATAGACAGAGAGTATTTAGAAAAATTTATTGATAAATCAAACGAGCTAATATTTTCGAAAGATGATATAGATGATATCACGTGCAGATTAACAAATAGAATAGATGCTGCTGTTATACAATGTCTATTTGAAGGATTAATGGGAAAAAAATATTCAGAATTATTAAATCTAACAATCCATGACATAAACGAAAATGAAAATAGACTCATCTTAACCAATGATATTGATGAAGGATATAAAAAAAAGCGAGTTTTGATGTTAGATGGCGACTCTACACTGATTAAATTATTGATTCAAACTTTTGAGAAAAAAATATACTATAAAAACAATGGAAACCCATCTCCTAATAACAAATCAGATATAATTAACTTAGTTGAAAACGACTATATTTTTCGAGCGGCAGCATTGGGAGTAAAATATTTAGGTAAAGCAGACTCACATTTAGTACTAAGAAAGCTTAGATTAGTTGCTGATTGGATGGGACAGCCGCATTTAACAGCTACCAACATTAGAAACAGTGGAATGCTATATTATACTTATAAGCTATACAAGGACAGAGGAAAGTTAGAGAAAGAAGAATATGATATTATCTGTGAAAGATTTGATATTAAGATGAATAGTTTAGGTTATTACAACATTTCTAGACAAAAAAATGATTTCTTGAATGTTAAAACAATTAAAAAAATATACGGTACAGGAACAAGTTGAAAAAACTTGTTCTTTTTTTATTTTATTGGTTGACTTTACGGAAAAACACGATAACATAAAATATAAGATGAATATGTTTATTGATAAAAAGATGATGAATTATGGGTGGATTGTTATACATATTGTTTTCAGTAATAGAATGCTTTTCAATCTTATACTTAACACTAAATTTATTTTTGATATCAAAAAAAAGAGCATTTAAAGGTTTTTTTCAGCATTACTTATATGTTGTTACTATTATTTTTTTAGTATTTATCTTTAAAGTGTCGATTTTGCATTCTATATTTGTAAACAATATACGGTTTCATTTTTTGTTTGAAAATTCAAGGACTATTAATTTATATTCCGGCACTAATTACAGATCTTACTTTCGATAATATAAACAACAATGATCTTCTGCGCTATTTATTTCAATTTCTAAATTCAATTCTGCTCATCATTATAGGGCGCTTCTTACAAAATAAAGGACTTGGTTTTACTTTTGCACTATTTCCTCCATTGATGAGGGTTAAATTATCTTACAAAATTTATCAATAATAATGTTTTTTAGTTTTAGTGTTGTAGTTACAGACTTTATCTTCGATATAAACAATATGTTCATGGGAATATCTCTTCTGTTAGTAATCTTTATTTGCCTGTTGTTTATAGGAATAAAGGAGAGGTTGCTGGTAGATTTGATTGAACACATAAGTAATATAGCAAGCAATAAACTGTCTCTGTATGAGAACATGCATGAGAAGATGTAATGAAGAATTCTATAAAATTTCTATAACAATTTTCTAACTATTCTCCTTATTGTTTCAGTTGGTTTAGCAATATCAATAGAAATATTTTATGGAATTTTTCTTGTAGCAATCAGTTTTGCTTTATTGATTATTGGTGAATATCATATTAAATCATCGGGGCTATGTGTTTTTGCTTCAGTTGCACTCGTAACAGTTTTAATATTAATTGAAGGATTAATAGCAGAGTATTTAGTTTTTATAAATAAAGTTTACATTTGGTTATTATTTATGCTCCTCACAATATAGATGATACAATTCTAGTAAAAAAATACTTTTTTTATTTAAGTTAATAGGATTCTTTTTAATCTCTATCAGCTTATATATAAATAATATTTTCACTAATTAAGAAAGGAAAATATACATAGATTTAGCTACAAAAAAGTAACCGATTTTATTTTGGACTATAATAATGATAAGAAAACGTTAGAGAAACTTTTTTAAGAACCATTAAATGATGTAAAATTAAGTTTATTAACTACAAATGATCCGGAGCAAATCTTTCTAATACATAGCAAGCAATCATCCGACATATGAATTTTCTCTTACACCTGTAGAATTTAATTGCCTTGCCGAGCTTTAAAAATAGGTTCAGCATTATTAAAAATAATTTTATCAATAAAAATAAAAAGTGTTTATAAAGTTAAAATGAGATTGTATTATGATGAAGTCGGCAAGTTGCAGTGAAATAATAATAATTTCTCTCCTTAGGGGAAGCATTCTGTAGTTCATATCATAACTCCAAAATGAGCTGGTAAAGGCGATATAAGGATGTTTTGGGGATGGAAAATGACTATTATAATAGCCAAAAGAATATCCAACGATAATTGGTAAAATTAGAAATGTTTATTGCTTTTTATTAATAAATATATTAAAATAAATTTATAGAAAATACTAAAGCAGGTAAATACATATAAGATGTGGAATGATATGAAACAACAATTTTTTCGAAAACTGACATTTTATAGGGAGAGATTATGAATAACTAAGTTTATTGAAGTTAAAATGGAGCATGAAAATGAGTTTTTTAATATCGAAGTAATTAATTTCATAATTCAACACGAGGGTAAAGCTGTATTAAATACTGGTAAAAAATATATTTTTACGGGAAGCAAGTATGAACAGATCGTTGAAATCTTGAAATATCATGAATTTGTAAAGACTGAATTTAATGGTTCAACGATTCATATTAAAGAGATTGATACCAAAGATCAGGGAGTAGAGGCTCTAGTCAATGTGAATGCTCTGAGGCATTTATTTGGTACGTGGCAAGGCGAAATGGAGTTTAAGGATGGTAAAGTTGTTCAGTCCAATTTCTCACCATGGGGTATGCGTAACACATTTCAACTTGAACAAAGAAAACTAATTTTAGAACCAAAGAAAGAGTTTTGAGAAAATAATACTTTCACAAGGGAATTCATATAGTTGGGAGTGGAATCATGGGGAATCATAAAATTAACGAAGAAGACAAAAATCAAGTTATGATGATCAATATGAAAGGATACATACTGGATAATATCAAAAATGATCCAGGTGCAATGAAACAAATTCAAGAGTTCATTAATAGTAAGTGGGGTATTAAAGATACTGAAAAGTATAACAATCAAAGAATTACATTGATTAAAAGAAAACTTGAAAATAGCAGGTTGAATTTATCCAAATTAAACACCAAGTTTGACGAAAAATCTTATGAATATAAAATGATACGTCAAGGACTTATTAAGCAGATTCAGGATCTTGAATGCGAACTAGCTTTAATAAACAAGGCTTAATAAAACAATTCCCCAAAGGCTACCACTAATTATTCGTATTGATGGTTCACATTTTCATACCTTTACACGTGGGATGAATAAGCGTTTGATGAGGAATTAATCGAGGCTTTTGGAGATACGTGTAAATACTTAGCGCAAAATATAATGGGCTGTAAACTGATCTACCATCAGAGTGATGAGATATCTATTCTGCTTACTAATTATGATAAGTTAACAACACAGTCTTGGTTTGAAAATAATCTACAAAAAATCGTTTCAGTTTCTGCTTCAATGGCAACTGCAAAGTTCAATGAGGTTATACAAAAAAACTTTCCAGACATGCCTCTAGCCACATTTGATAGCAGAGCATGGGTATTACCTCATGATGAGGTAATAAATTATTTTCTTTGGAGGCAGCAGGACGCAACCAAGAATAGTATTTCTATGGTTGCTCAGGCAAACTTTCCACATAGTGAACTACAAGGATTAAGCGGAAAACAACTTCAAGATAAGCTATTTGTTGAAAAGGAAATTAATTGGAATGATATCCCTGTGTGGCAGAAACGCGGAGCGTGCATTACAAAACAATATTATAAAAAAGGTGAAGCCACTCGAAGTAAATGGGACGTGGATTTCGATACACCAATATTTAGTCAGAACAGAGAGTATATAAATCAATACGTATATTTATCAAAGGATGAGTAATATGGAGTGTGTAATTTTCATTGGTATTCAAGCTACTGGGAAATCCACTTTTTATAAAGAAAAGTTTTTTAAAACCCATATGAGAATTAATCTCGACATGTTAAAGAGTAGATACCGAGAGAATGTTTTTGTTGAAGCATCACTTGGAACTAACTTACCATTCGTTGTGGATAATACTAATCCAACAATTGAGGAACGAAAAAAGTATATTGAATTGGCTAAAAAACACAAATATTTGGTAGTGGGTTATTACTTTGAACCAAATTATGATTTATCGTATATGCGCAATGAAGAGAGGCAAGGAAAAGAAAAGATTGCCGAAGTAGGAATCAAAAGTACGTTTAAGAAGTTACAGGTGCCCTCGTTTAGTGAAGGATTTGATAAATTATACACAATACGATCATCCAATGAGGGATTTGAAGTCGAAGAAATCATTATCAAATGAGTCTTTCATAGGGAGACGAGCAAATGAACGATTATGCTGATTAAAAAAGCCTGAAACATTCAAAAGTTACTGGTGATTTTGGAGAATATATTGTGCTTTATTACTTATCAAGAATGGGGTTTTCAGTTGCCCATGTAGACCAGATCGGACTTGATATTGTAGGCAGAAACAATGATACCAATGAACTTATTGTAATTTCAGTAAAAACAAGAAGTGGCAAGCAGCCTAGTTTCTTGATTTCAAAAGATTTAGAAAAGGAAAAGAAAAATATAGAATATGCATCAAAAATTTTTGGGTGTAATCCATATTATTCCTTTGTTATGGATTACATCGATGAAACTAATATACAAAAAATGATAATTTATATCGTTAAAGCTGAAAGAGTCTTTAGTTCACAAAAGAGTGGTTCTTCGGGACTTTCATGGAGTATGTCAAAGAGAAGAATGAAAGAATACAAGAATGATAACTCAATCATTAAGATAGAAATCAATCATGAAGTAATTAATTGGTTTTGATAAAATTAGCCTTTCATGAGGAGATAGATCATTAAGAGTGGAGGTCAGAATATAAATGACCACTCATTTTGGGTGAAACCATACAATAAAGAAGGTGGCTTTAAACTATCCATAAATAACTATATTAGTGTAAGTGTTAAGGATATTAATAGCCCTTCTTATGAAGAATTGGAGAATAAGGTGGGGAAGGTTCTGGCTAAATTTGACCATAATATGAAATATTTCGAATCATTGTCTTGGGACAAATTTAACGAGGAACTTAATAAGTTAGTAGAAGCAGATAACTTCACTGAAATTACAAACCTTAACTCTGTAAATGGCGTTTCAGGATATTTTATCATGATTTTGGATGATTACTGTCAAATCTATATTGGAATTGCTCGCAATATAAGAGGACGAATAATGGAACATTGAAGTAAACAAGTACCATTAAATCAGCTTTTATCAGGTGTAGAAAGTGGACTATTACCAATAGATTGTTTTAGAGCTTTAGATACTACAAGAATATTCGTTTGCCGCGGTCACGAAGATAATTATTCAGAAGATAATATTATAAATATGATGTATGAAGATCAATTGATATATAGGTTTCCTGTTGATTATTCTTTAAATATAGCTACCTTTTGGGGGAGTCGAGAAATACGTTTGGAGAGGCTACAGAATCTTGAGTTACGAGATTTAAAGATATATGGCAAGAGCCACTTAACGACAACGTTAGAATGGATTAACCAAAGAGCCAAGAAGAAGTTGTGAAACTGGGGATAACAGACGGATACTAATGTTGCGGCTTACATCGAGATAATTGAAGACCAAATGAAACGAATCTTTTATCAAAAACTAGACGGTGAAATTGATGGGCAAGATGACTTGGAAGAAGGGTATTGAGCAGATAATCGATCAAGGTACAACAAGAGTTTATAAAGAAGAATTGCTGAATTCTATTTATAAGGAATTAAATGGTAGGAACCTTATTCATAAAGTGTTTAGAGCTTCTACAGAAGAATGGATAGTTTTAGTCGGATGAAATGTGAATTTGATTATGATTATGATCTATTGGGGGAATCGATTTGCAAAAAAACGTACTTAGTTCTGTGCTCAAGGTATTACTCTCAATAACCGAGCAAAATATCAGCACTATTGAAAAGATACATAATAGATATAGAATGGGAAGATACTTGGGGCGCAATCTCTTTTTACTAGTATCATTATCATTTATTGTTGCCTACAATTTTATTGTTTTTGAGTATTTTAATCATATTTATCCAATTATGATTCTGATACCAATGCTTGTGTCACTCATTAGTATCAAAATAATGAATGTAACAACAAACGAAATACATAAACAAGCCTGCTACTTGTTTATGGGGATATCACTTGGAATCGATTTTAGTTATCTCTTATTAAAATGGGTTGCGGAAAACCTCGATGAAGGTGATATTATTGCTCTAATCATGCTCGGAGCTTTTATCCTTTTTATTGAGTACTCTGTTTTTTATGGCAACTAAAAATTTGTCTGATGCTATATTAAGAAAATTCATGGACCAGCAGTACACGGTTACAATTGAGCTTCTTACTGGAAATGAGGTTACTGGGGAATTAATAACAATCACTAATAAAAATAATTACATTCTAAAACGGTAGATGATAGTTGCGAAGTCTTAATTAAAGGCTCAAGCGTTGCTTCAATTAGAGTTTTAAATGAAATATGACTTTTACATAAAAAAGGAGAATTATAAGTTGACAAAAGAATGGATTGACCTCGACGAAGAAATAGAAGCTTTAAGTTTGGATGAAAATTATATTTATGTAAAAATTGGTGTTCAAACAGTAAATCCTTCATTGATAGTCGCATTATCAAGAGAACTCGATCCAGTACGTTTAGAAAATATAAGGGATAAGATCAGAGAAAATGGTTGGATTGATAGAAGCCCAAAAGATTTTAATCTTATACTTATGCCAAGTGGTGTATATGCAGTTGCAAATGGTGGAAATCACAGAGCGGTCGCTAGTAATGAATTTGGAATTAAAGAGGTTCAGGCTGATGTTGGAACCTATATAAAAAAAGAACTGTTTTACGAAAGCGAAATGGAAGAAATAAGTTACTGTGGCAATCAACGCAAACCACTACATAAACTACTTAGAACAGAAAAAGATATGGACAAGAGAGATGAAATATATAATCAATTATTTAAACTAACAAAAAGAGAAGATGAGATTAAAATGAGTGTATACAATAGATTAAAGTAGATTTAATAAAAGTGGCATTTCATAAGAAAAGACAACAGGAGGACAACCAATGAACTTTCCTTGGAGAAAAGACATCGACTGGAAGCTTCAGACTAATGACAAACGTATTTATATTATGCGAGATCACAATTGGGCTTTTGCAGCATGGGAAATCTCTAAATTAGAAAATAGGATTAAGAAAAACTCACTTGTTGTTCATGTAGATTCTCATTTCGATGATGTTCCTGATGGATTACTAGTCAATGGCTTGTTTGAAGCGGAAACTATAGAGGATATTATTAATGTAAGTAGAAGTTATGACAGATCACTGGGCCAAACTCCTGAATCTAATTTGATGCACATAGATAATTTTATATGGGCTTCAATAGGAAGAGAAACAGTAGAAGAGATTATTTTTGTATCAAGGGACAACCAAGAATTAAATCAAGTTGTGGGTCTACGTCATTTTTATATTGATAAGCTTCCAGCGAACTGCAACCATAGGACGCAACTCTTTGTGAATACTCAAGACTTCTTAAGAAAATACGATAGCGAAAGTTTTACAGATTATCTTGGAAATAGAAGCGCCATTTTAGACCTTGATATCGATGCATTTAATAACACAGACTATATAGGTGAATCCGATTTAGTTCCCGAGCCAATTATTAGACAGTATATTAAAGGTTTAAAAGAGCTGTATCCTTGGAATTTGATTACGATTGCTATCTCGCCGGACTTTTGTGGAGGAATGGAAGATGCAGCATACTTATTAAACATAGTTTTGAGCGAATTGGGTGTTGATTTAGAGGATATGATAAAGTGGTGAAATATTGTGATGAAACAAATATTTTAATGTATAAGGGGAATGAAAATGCATATTGGAGAATTATTTTTTGTAGCCGATGAACAAAAAAATACAATTTATGCTGATTTATCAGGCATCAAATTTATGAGCACAAGAGTTGCAGAAGAACTATATAAGGCTAGTGAAAATACATATGATAGTTTTATTGAACTTCTAATTTACCTTACTAAAGATACTTCAGTAGATTCAAGACAAATTAAAATACTGATTAAACTAAACTATTTTGATATGTTTGGACATAGTGGTCTTCTGCTTAAATTATACGATGAATTTCTGAATGGTGAATTTAGATATAAAACAAGCTATGTTGAAAAAACACTAGCAATAAGAATTGCAAAACTGATTGACCTTGAGAATGAATTTAGAAGCAAAGGTGTCCCTGAGCTTCTTCCTAACGATGTTGTTATGACACAATTAGAGCATATGGGATATGCAGATGTAAGATATCCCAAAATTAATTCTTCGTGGTGCGTAGTTACAGATATTAATACAAAATATTCACCTAAATTATATTTATATAGTGTGAAAAAAGGTGAAAGTAAAATGTTCAAGATGGATAGGAAGACTTTCAATGTTAAAGATAAGACATTAAAAATTAACAGAGGAGATTTAATCGAAATAACAGAGCATAAGAAAAAAATCAAACAAGTTCCAGATGGAAATGGTGGATACATTGATACAGACGAAATGGAAATATGGATTACAGGATATACAAAATACATTCAGAAGGAGACTAAGAATGCAAACTAATTTTGATAAACTATCTAAACCATCAATTGAAAAACTAGTAAAACGGCAACTCTCAGACAATGAATATATACAAGTGGTTAGTGAAGTTTTATTAAACCTCTTAGAAACGAACCGTTATGAATAAATATATGCAAAGAAATTTAAAAACAGATAGATTCAACTCAGACTATCATCTACACACCTTTCCTGATTCACTTGATAAGGAGGTGATTGAGTACTCGATTTGTTCAGGATGTGGCGAAGTAATCTATTTATTTGAAGTAGCTGCTGGTGAGATTTTAGACATATATGGAATGAGTGTACATGACGAACGAACTTGTATCAAAAAAGCTGTTGATGCAACAACAGCAATATTAGAAGAGGAGTGATTAGTTGAATTTAGTAGGACATAATATTTGGTTAGTTGAACAATTGAAAATACATATGCTTAAAAAATTAGAAGGGTTTAATAGAGATGGATTCATTGCTGAGGGTAGATTTGAGGAATTATTAGAGAATGAAACCAAGGCATTAGATGAGCGGTTAGAGGCTATGAAAGAATGGTTGTAAAAAAGAAGGAAGGCAAAGTTTTTGAAGATAACCTACAAAAGTCGGTGGAACAATGTGGTGAGAAAATATTCTTTACGAGAATAAAGGATGTCTTTATACCACCAGATTTACGTCAACGAGTTAAAGTAACTAAAAATGACTATGATTGCATGATGTTTGCAAGATCTTATTTATTCACACTCGAATTGAAATCAACAAAAGAAAACAGATTTAGTTTTGATGAAAGTATTATTAAACAACATCAAATTGATAAATTATTAGAAGCCAGTACATATGAAGATGTAATTTCAGGATTTGTCATGAATTTCAGGGAGCCAGAGAATCGAGTATTCTTTGTCCCGATACAAGAATTCGTCGATTATCAGAATGTAGCTCAAAATCAGATCAAAGAACATAAATATATAAGTAAAGTAAATAAATCGAGTATTCCAATTGGTATCTGTGAAGAGATTGGTATAGAGATTAAGGGTTTCAAGAAGAGGGTTAACTGGCATTATCACATTAAGGAGTTTTTATCCGAAGCGATTAATAAATTCAATTAATCAATTAATATTTTTTTAGAAACTTATATGAAAACACAGGGCGCCCAACCCCTCCTAGACATTCTCAGGGGCTTGCTATGATGCTTAGAGTAATTAGATATGTGTTTGGTCAATATAGTTTTAAAAGCCTCATATTGGGGCATCTAGAACTTGTAATTTAAGAAAAGTAAATGAAAAGCAGAGGAAGATATGGACGAACTAATAAAAGATGAAAAAATAATAAAGCGATTAAGAAATTTACCAGAACCGCTAAATCCAATAGACATCCAACAATTTTTAGGGCTGAGTAAAAATTCTACATATAATCTAATTGAATCAAAACAATTTTATAGTATAAGAGTCGGAAAATTATATAAAATACCTAAAAGATCTTTTGTGAAATGGTACTTAGGTGGTTAGAATAGGGGGGCGAAACAATGCCCCTCATTTTTTATTAATTGAATGTTGCATTAAGGAAAAACTTTTGCACAGTATTATGTGCCCCCCGTTAAGCCCCCCAGTTATCAAAGAGCGATATTTCTCAAATTGTTAAGTGAAAATAAACAAACAAAAAACCCTTATATAATAAGGGCTTTCTGTGAGATATGTCTTATAAACCGATATAGGACGGATGGGGTTCGAACCCATGACCCCTACCCTGTCAAGATAGTGCTCTCCCGCTGAGCTACCGTCCTGCGACGAAATTTATAATACCATACGATAGAGTAGGATGGCAATTCTTTTTTATAATCAATATAGATGTAGAGTTGTATTTACTTCTTAATTTTCTCCGATTAAGTAGTTAAATAGCTAGAAAGGGGATGACCCTTCATCCCCCTGCACCGAGTCAGATAAAAAACGGGAGTAGAAATAGACTGCTTATTCCGAAAAAAGGGATACGGCGTGGATAGAAGCGGCGTCTTGGGTAAAAGCCGGGCTGGAACCCGAATTGTCTATAGTTCGACTGCTCAGCAGGCATTCCATTCATACGATCGACCATTTCATTGCTGGGAACCGCTAGGGTGATATAGTTCTGATCCACGTGAGCGATGAAGCCGTCAAAGGATTGACCATCAGTCGTTACTATACCTACATATTTATTCATGCAATTCCAAGCGACCTGTTGATGAAAATTTGTATTTGATTCCATGGATATCCTCCTCGAATGTTTCAATCCTGATAACAGTCTATGGTCCTTTGCCTACAACGTTCACGGCGTTTGCCTATATGTAGGAAGGTTAATTTTCAGGGATAATCACTGAGGAGGATTCGATTAGTTCTTTAATCAATACACATGCTTGTGCTGTACTTTCTAATCAGTATTATTCTTGGAGTTATTGGAATGAGCTTCAATGGAGTAGATAACTTCTTTTTTGCCAGTAAGCGGGGAGTCATTTATAAAATACAATTTGTCACCGCTCCGTTTTACGAATTTCAAAGTATCTCCTTTAAAAGGAACATCGTTATTTTCCGCATATTCCTGATCCTTTGCTGTGAGTAGCTCCTTATACAAAAGGGTTCGCTCGCCTGTTTGGCGGTCGATTAAGGTTAGCAATCCATTCTGATTTCCACGAAGCAGTATGATTTCTTTATCAATGCTTTCTACATAGTAAGCATCTTCCTCGCCACCCAGCTTTACAAGATCAAGAGTATCTATTACATTGCCTGTGCCGTCTTGGATGAAACGTAAGGTATTACCATCATGCAAGATGAGGTTGCCATCATAAGGTTTGAAATCCGCATCTCCTCTGAACTGGTAAGCGAATGTGGCCTTGCGTAGTAATGCACCATTTTTGAATATGAGTGTGATTTCGCGTGTATTAATATGAGGCTCTCCATAGGAATCAATAATCTTAATGACTAGCAGACCCCCCGCCGTTTTCTCAATCTTCATTCCTGCCCAGTCAAAGTTTGTTTGGAGTGAAGTGAGTTTTATCACCGTATCCTTGCCTTGTGAGACATATAAATCACCATTAGCTTTGACCAGCGTATAGGTACGCCCTCCAAAGGATTCTGTGAAAACATTGTAGGTCTTCAGATCATCTGCTAAAAGTGTGTTCGTTGTGGAGTCCAGACGGAGATGGCTGCCTTCGAAAACCTTAACGATAAAACGGGCCGGCACATATATCCCATCTTCTTTGGATTTAAAAGGTATTCCTCCTAGATCTACCGCTTTCCCGTCAAGCACGCCAGTTTGACTCCCGATTCGAACAGCAAAACTTTTAGTCCAGCCTTGGAACAGAGCACGTTTGCCGGATTTATCCCATTCCATTTTTAAGCCAGCTTGTTCAGCGATCCCCCGAACATCTACGTAGATTACACCATTTTTGAGCAGCGCAGGTCCGCCTATGTTTCCACCAGGAATGCCAAATTGGTAGTATACTTGCGAAGTATTAGCAGAGGAAGCTTGGGTGAGCGCAGAGGACACCGATACAGTTAATGAAGAGCTTGCTGACATGGTGGCAGGGAGTAAAAATGTTGAGAGCATTAAGACGGATAACCAAGCTTTGGAGTGAAAAGAGAGCATATGAACCAACCCTTTCTTTATCTGGCAGTAAAATTTATCCATGATAGTTGGTTTGACGCTGAAACGTTTCTAAAAGTTGCGTCGTATACTTTCCGAAGGGCTCACTGTAGAAATATATTTAATGCTTCTATGATAAGATAGATGGAACTGTACAGTAGTTTCTTAAAATTGAAAGATAAAGGAGCTTGTGATCTTGCCGCAAATGCAAAATGAGCAGAAAAAGAATACTTCTACTCCGCTGAAATGGTTGGGGGGCGGAGCCGCCATGCTCCTGTTAAAAGGAAAGGCGATTTTGTCTCTGCTGAAAATAGGTAAAATTGCCGGGCCGTTAATTTCCATGATGGTTTCGATAGGGGCATATGCTTTGATTTATCCGTGGGGGTTTGCTATAGGTATTGTCCTGCTTTTGCTTGTTCATGAATTGGGACATGTTATAGCCGCTAAGCGGATCGGGCTACCCGTCAGCGCTCCGTTATTTATTCCTTTTTTAGGCGCGTTAATTACTATGAAAAAACATCCGCTGGATGCGAAGACAGAAGCGTATGTTGCTTTTGGCGGACCGATTCTGGGTACTATCGGGGCTACTGCTGTGTTTGGAGCGGCATATTATATGGATAGTCCACTTCTTTATTCCCTGGCTTATATAGGCTTATTGCTTAATTTGATTAACCTGCTGCCAATCCATCCGCTAGACGGTGGACGTATTGCTACCGCAGTTACGCGCTGGCTGTGGCTTGTGGGTCTGGTGGGTGGCTTAGCTATAATCGTTTACTTGCGTTCGATTTTGTTCTTTATCATCTGGGCAATGTTTGCTTACGATCTGTATAATAAATATGTGAAAAGACGTAACAACAACCGCCCGCAGTCTGTGACTAAGGGGTTCTTAATTCCCGTGGAGCCCTTGCGAGAGGCGGGTTACATGATTCCAGGAGCTGAGCATCGCCGGGATTTACCTTTTACTACCTACAGTGATCTAGAGAGACAGCAGTATGTTGTGGTCAGATGGGACCAGCTGAATTATTATGGCAAAGCTACACTGCCACAGCAATGTATTATTGAAAAGGTAAGAATTTCGCAGCTGGAGCAAGTAACGTTAGAGAATGGTCTTCATTTAAAAATGCAATGTGACATCAGCTGTACCGTGCACGATAATGATAAGTATTACGATGTGCCAGCCAGTACACGCTGGAAATATGGAACAGTTTATTTTGTTTTAGCAGGCTTTTTGGTGGGGATGATGTATCTAGTCCATTTGGTTGGAAACGTCAATCTCTAAGAGGGCAACTGGAATGAACAGCTCCTATTGTTTATAAAGCTCCTGAATCGTCAAAGCTGTAGTGAGTATAACTGCAGCTGCGATGAAAGGAGCTTTTTTATGTCTAAAATTTTGAAATGGGAAGTCGGCGTTTGCCTAGTGTTACTGCTGGGTGTAGTGGGGTGCTCTACGGTGAAACCCGCAAAAGTTATCGAAATTAATGAGATGACCAATCTGGATGGCAAATCTAAAAGTCAGTATCCTCCGTTGTCACCTGTGATGCAAGACGTATATAACCGTTCAATCCCTGAAGAAGTATATTCTGTGGATTAGTCTACTGAGAGGTTACGGATTCCATGTGTAGGCTTTTCTTTCTTGTCATTTTTTTATATAATAGACAACTATCGTTGGCTATATAGAGAGAGGAGTTTGCAACTAACATGGCGGCAGAAATCTTACGGGTAACTACAGAGGAACAGCTTCAGATGGGGCTGGATATCCGTACTAAAGTATTTGTTGAGGAACAAAAGGTACCGGCCGAGGAAGAAATTGACGAATATGATGCCATCAGTCCGAATGCGCACCATATTCTGATTATAGATGAAGGGATACCTGTAGCAACGGGTAGATTGATCTATTACAAAGCAGGTACGGCTAAAATGCAGCGCATCGCCGTATTGAAAGACTATCGGGTCAAAGGATACGGACGTGTCTTGTTACTGGCGATGGAAGAGCTTGCTCGGGAGCTTGGACTGGAAGCTTCAATTCTAGATGCTCAGTGTCAGGCAGAGAATTTCTATAAGAAACTCGGCTATGAAGTTATTTCTACAGAACCATTTTATGATGCAGGTATATTACATGTACGTATGCAAAAAATGCTTTAAAGATGGCGCACATAATTCTTGGACGCTCTACGCAAGCTAGGATGTGCCGAATGATGGCAAATCCAAGTGCAAGGGGCGAACTTAAGTGCCAAATAACGAACGTGAATCTTTCGTAGCTGTTCAAAAAAATGGGGATGGCGATTTAACAAGCTTCCAGACCTCTACAGGACGAGTGCTGGCGTATGACCAAGCCCTGCAAGAAGTACAGGCCGGAAATATTGCCGGAGTGAACGCTTTTAAAGGTAAGGATGGAGAAACTTATATTCGCGGAGATGCGGATGGAGATCCAACTAACAATCTGGATAATTTGCCGACATTTTCATAGTTCAACACGAAAAGCCGTACATACGTCAACAGACGTTTATGTACGGCTTTTTTTTGTAAAGATCAGAGTTTATAGTTCACATGCTGCTCTAAAAATTCCATCTCTCCTGTAAGTCCGACGAAATCTGGTTGTTCATCGCTATAATGCATGAGCTTGATCCGCTCGCGAACATCTTTAGGCAGAGACATCAGCTCTTCCAGCGTGGTGTGAACAACGCCTGTTCCACCTAGTTGGCAGTCATGCAGGATGATCCGGATCCCGCGCTCCCGCACAAGGCTAATCAGTAGATCCGGCTGAAAGGTCATGTCCGCACTATAAAAAATCTCGTTGTTTATTAGAAGGGAATAACTGTTTTTCCCGGGAATATGCGGTGTTTGTATGATCTCTAATGAAAGAGTAGGAGAGAGCTTGTAGGTATTTTCAGGCTGCATGGGCTTAACATCGAAGATATCAGATAAGGAAGATACAGCATCTTCTTGGTATAAACCTCCCTTTAACGTATTGTTCCACAAGGGCTCTATAAGTGTCTCCGGAAGAAGTAAGGTCATTTTTTTACCGTGCACATGCTTTAAGGTTAGCGCAAGCTCTTCCAGCCCTCCAACATGATCTGCATGAATATGTGTAATGAGCGTAGCATTTACGTCACTAAAGGATTTTTCAAGTCTATGCATGGCAAGCGGGGCTGTTATCCCGCAATCAATCAGCAGGGTGTAATTTTCATCTAGCAGCAAGCCATTGTTGTTAAAATATTTTTTCGCAAAAGCATTGCCTGTTCCTAGCATTTGTAGGCTTAGACTCATAAGAAAGAACCCTCCTGAAATCGGTTATAGCTAATGTTCCTACTTCGAATAAGACCATAATATCATTTTTCGCAAGATCAATGAAATATTTACCTGAAATCAGCGCAACTTGCTGAAACAAAGTAAGTATATATTAACAGCATGAATTATCTGGAGGGTCTCAAATGAATAGATGGAAAAAAATCACTTTGTGCGTGTTTGCTTTTTCCTTAATGGGTGGCTCATTATTATTCGCCGATTCCGTTAATCAGAAAATTAGAGTATGGAGCAACGGAAAAGAAATTGTAGACGGCGGTTATCTAATTGATGGAAAAACGTACATTCCTGCTAGAGAAACAGGCGGGGTTGTTACTTGGGACGGTTCTGGGAAAGTTACGATCCTTAAACCTAATGTCCATATTGTACTTTTTAAAGGGGATACGGTTTTTGGCAATGTCAATGTAGGCAAGCTGAAAATAAAGATATTAACTCAGGTAGATAGTCTGACCGAAGAGATTTCAGCTGTGAAAGTGGCCATGACAGATCCGTCTGGAAACGTTAAGGATATTCAGTCACAGGTGCTTGAAGGCTCGCAGAAGGATAATTTCTGGTTTCCAACCTCGGAGTTTACTTATGATTTTAAAGAAGCGGGCAAATACCGGGTAGGCTTCTATATTAAGCCCTCCAAAAATGCCGATTACGTACTTGTGTCGGAGAAGGTAATAACAGCGTTAAATTAGGTGTTCTAAATTGACCTGAACTAATCTAACGTGGTACGATACCAGATGTAGGATAATACAATTCAAAGTGAGGTATTACAATGAGCGATCACAAACATGAGCATGGTGAAGCATGCGGTTGCGGGCATGATCACGACCATGAGCACGAGGAGTTTGTGCTGACCTTGACGAACGAGCAGGGCGAAGATGTGGAAATGGTGCTTGTAGAAACGTTCGACATAGGCGAGAAATTATATGCTCTGTTGTTAGAGCGCGAGAATCCAGAAGCAGACGGCATTATTCTGCGTATGGAAGAAGAAGACGAAGAAATGGTATTGTATAATATCGAAGATGAAGAAGAATGGAAAGCTGTTGAAGAAGCTTACAACAATCTGCTTGCTCAGCAAGAATAGATTCTAGCGACTAAACTTAAGCTGTTCTATGTGAATGGAACAGTTGATGCTTATATACAGAAACCCGATACTCATTATGGTATCGGGTTTTTGTATAAATGATTTAAGTTTTTAAGGAAAAAGATAGATCTTAGGATATAGGATCGGCTTCAACAATCACCTTAACATTAGTGATGCTGCGGTCCTCAGGCCCTTTAACCGGCAGGCCGATTTCGACGTGGTCGATAATGTAGTCGATATTATCCTGAGTAATGACTTCGCCAGGGAGGAGAATCGGTATTCCCGGTGGATATACATAGATAAACTCTGCAATGATGTACCCAGCAGATTCGCGGAACGGAACTAACTGAGTGTCAGCATAAAAAGCATCTCTTGGAATTAAAGCAAGCTGCGGGATTTCTGGAACCTGAACCTTCAGTTCATAGATTTCACCCTTGCTATAATGGATAGCGGATAGCACCCGTAAAGCAGCTAATAATTTATCTACTGATTCTTGAGTATCACCTGGGGTAATAAGGCAAAGAATATTATACATGTCACTCAGTTCAACTTCGATGTTGTATTTCTCACGCAGCCAGTTTTCGGTTTCGTAACCAGTGATCCCTAAATGGCGAACGTGAATGTTAAGTTTGGTTGGATCTAGATCGAAAGTTGCTTCTGTTCCAAGTATTTCTTTACCAAAGCTGTACAAGCCTTCGATAGTGTTAATGGTCTCGCGTGCGTAGTTGGACAATTGGATGGTTCTTTCCGCCATTTCATGTCCGTTCAGCGCGAGATTGCGTCTAGATGTATCGAGAGACGCTAATAAAATATATGAGGTTGATGTTGTAGTCAGCATGCTCATAATGGTCTGCACCCGTTGTGGGTTAATCAGCCCAGTCTTCGCATTTAGATTCAGTACCGAGCTTTGCGTCATGGAACCACCAAGCTTATGCACACTAGTGGCAGCTATGTCCGCACCGGCCTGCATGGCCGATACCGGCAGATCCTCATGAAAATGAATCAGTACTCCATGTGCCTCGTCCACCAGAACGGGTACCCCGTAACGGTGAGCCAGGTCGACAATCGAACGCAGGTCGGCACATACGCCGAAGTACGTTGGATTGATAACTAGAACTCCTTTAGCGTCTGGATGACGCTTTAACGCTCGTTCCAGCGCACTGGTGGTTATGCCGTGATCTATCCCGAGATTCTCATCCTGTACAGGCGAGACGAACACAGGCTTGGCTCCGGAGAAGATAATGGCCGACATTACGGATTTATGAATGTTACGCGGCACAATTATTTTTTCACCCGGTGAGCAGACAGAGAGGATCATCGTCATGATGGCATTGCTCGTGCCCTGTACGCTAAAATACGTATAGTCGGCGCCGAAAGCCTTCGCAGCCAGCTTTTGAGCCTCTTGGATTACGCCAGTTGGCTGATGTAGATCATCAAGCGGTGCGATGTTGATTAGATCTATGGATAGAGCGTTATCGCCGATAAACTCACGGAATTCGGCATCGGTTCCTAGCCCCTTCTTATGCCCGGGAATATGAAATTGAACTGGATTGCCGGCGGCATGCTTTTTTAGAGCTGTGAAGAGGGGAGTACGGTGTTGATTCATTTAATGCTGTCACAACCTTTCGCGAATAGTTAATTTTTAAGGCAAGCATCAGTATAACAAAACAATCTTCAGAATACTAGGATTTGGATGTGATAGAATGTCCACGAAAGCTGAACAACGGATGAATATTAGTTTAGCATCACCATTTATTATTGAGATGTGGGTAATTATTTTTTTAGTTGAATTTGTTAAAGGTTCGCTGCTTGTTGCTTTATTGCCAGTGTATATGGAGAACATACTGGGGCTGTCGGTGACAGTAGTGGGATTCGCTTTTGCCCTACAGTATTTGGGGGACAACGTCTTCCGCAGCCCTTCAGGCTGGGTTATGGAGCGCATAGGGTTCCGCTGGACGATGACAAGTGCATTGCTGCTGATTTTAGTAGCCATTGGTTTGATCATCTATGCCAAAACGGCCGTTGCGTTATCCATCGCCTGTCTCATTCTTGGGATCGGGACCTCACCGCTTTGGCCATGTGTGATGACCGGGATTACCGAGCTGGCCGGATCAACCAAAAGCGGCAGCAGTGGTGCGGCCATGGGCGCTGTTGAGATGGCTTCTCTAGCAGGAACAGGAATCGGTCCAATTGTTGTGAACTTTTTAATGGATCAGGGTGGACAAAGCTATCACGTAGCTTTTCTAGTCTTGTTAGGTTGTGCTGCCGCTGTAGTTGTAGTAGCCCTTTTCTTACCTAAACGAATCTCTTCTAGCGGGTCTCATGCTGTCGTGAGGGACATGCATGGACTTGGTGGAGCAATGGAGCGTAAAAAGCTTAGTCCGTTAGAAAGTATAAAAAGAACGCTGCATCAGGTGAGAACTACGCTGAAAGTCAGCAGATGGCTGTACCCGGCGTTGTTCCTACAGGCCTTCGCCATTGGCTTGATGACACCTGTAGTTACCTTGTTCGCACGTACAGAGCTGCATGTTAGTCCCAATCAATTCAGTTTGCTCCTCATTGCAGGGGGAGGGATTACAGTTCTTGCACTTATTCCCGCAGGTAAGCTGGTGGACCGTATAGGGACAACGGTGTTTCTGAATACAGGTTTTTTGTTAGCTGCCTTTTCGCTGGCCTTTTTCTCTCAGGTTCGCTGGCTGCCACTTGCCTTTATCGCGGTGGCACTGGTCGGTATAAGCTACGCGCTTATCCTCCCGGCATGGAATGCCTTTCTGGCTAAGCAAGTACCTAAGGGAGAACGAGGGACGGTCTGGGGGCTGTTCCTGACACTCCAAGGCTCAGGAATGGTAGCGGGGCCAGTATTGTCAGGTAGATTATGGGATCATGTAGGACATGGTGTCCCATTCCTGGCAAGTGCTATTGTAATGCTGATGCTCTTCGGGCTGCATCTGCTTATCGTGCATAGAACGAAACAGAAATTTAAGACTAGCTGAGGAAAAAAAGCCGCTGATAACCGGAGAATGATCCGGTAAATCAGCGGCTTTTTAGAAAATTAGAAGGATATACGATATAACGGAAGTAAGTTTCGAAGGTCTTCTGTATGACACTGTGCAGCTGAAGGACTAGAACGTTTATGCTCCAAAAGGACTAAAAGGCATTAAAATTCTCGATCAGCGTTTGGAGAAAGGCTGTTGCGGGTAAAAATAGTCAATAAACCAAGTTACCGCTACATAAACTGAAGTATAAAATAAGATTAAGACGAACGCAAAAAGGAAGTTAACTCAAGAAGAGGTCCGGCAGCCATGATTACTCTGGAATTGAACTAATGAAGGTTGGCTTTACAGATGTGAAGCTGTTAGGGGGGAGTGCCGTGAACAAAAACGACGAGGTGGAGTATTGTAACCTGGAACTGCGGTTCGACAGACAGCATATCCAGGACCTGATCAAGGATTTGATTCAAGAAGGTTATTCCCTATATTGGAGCGAGAATGAACAGGTCTTTGTGATTTCGGTCCGTACGGGTCGTAAGTTAGTGAAATTGCGGTTTCAAAGGATTAAAGACGGCTATAAGCTTGTGGGCGATTATATGATCCGTGATGCTCGCTTGTCAGAGTGGATGGAGAAATTAATTGGGGATATGCGCGGGCATGCAATCGTTAAACGTTTCCGGGATCGGCAGATTATTATTGAAAATATTTTGTTTGGCGAAGTGATTCGCCTAGTTGAAATTTCTGGTTATCAGCAGCGTGTGTTATATCAGAAGGGACCTATGCTCACAGATGAGGAGCTGACAAGACTCTTTTATTCTATTGAAGGGGAAGAACGGGTTCGCCAGCGGAGAATTGAAGTGGATGAACAGTTGGATCGGTTAAATGATGCACTAAAAGCTGGAGATACGGTTCGCGCGGACAAATGTCGAGCTGAGCTTGCCTTTTTGACCAAGGAATTGTTTATGTTAGAATGGTAAGCAAGTGCCGCAAATGTTCTTTCAAGGCACCCCGTTCATCGGGGTGTCTTATATTTGTATTGGAACTTGCAGACAGGGGTTCACTTCTGACGTTAAAAACGTTAAAATAGTCATTGTGATCATTTCTTAGACTGAATTTGTCAATGAAATTGATCTCTATTCGCAGGGCAGGCTTTGCTGTCTCTGATAAAGGGTGGTATTCTTATACTGCGAGAAATGGATTTCACAAAAATATAGGGTGCAAAGGGTGGAGGACCAGATGGCAAAACAACAAATCGGCGTTATTGGCTTGGCGGTAATGGGCAAGAATTTGGCTCTAAATATCGAAAGCAAAGGTTTTTCCGTATCCGTATTCAACCGCTCCCCGGAGAAGACACATGATCTTCTTGCTGAAGCGGAAGGTAAAAACCTCGTAGGCACATTTTCCGTTGAGGAATTTGTAGCTTCGCTGGAAACACCGCGCAAAATTCTGATCATGGTTCAAGCTGGTAAAGCTACTGATGCTACCATCGAGCAACTGCTGCCGCATCTTGATCAAGGCGACATCATTATCGACGGAGGGAATGCTTACTTCCCTGATACAGTTCGTCGTAGTAAAGAGCTGGAAGAAAAAGGTTTCCGTTTTATCGGTACTGGAGTTTCCGGTGGTGAAGAAGGTGCTCTTAAAGGTCCTTCGATTATGCCAGGTGGTCAAGAAAGTGCGTATAAACTTGTAGAGCCTATCCTAACGGCAATCTCAGCCAAAGTTGACGGAGAGCCTTGCTGTACATATATCGGACCTGACGGTGCAGGACACTATGTTAAAATGGTGCACAACGGTATCGAATATGGTGATATGCAATTGATCTGCGAAGCTTATCAGTTGTTGAAAGATGTTCTAGGTCTGGATGCAAAAGAACTTCACAATATTTTCAAAGAGTGGAACAGCGGCGAGCTCGACAGCTACCTGATCGAGATCACTACTGATATCTTTGCTCAATATGACGAAGAAACCGGCAAACCTATGGTTGACGTTATCCTTGATTCCGCTGGCCAAAAGGGTACTGGTAAATGGACAAGCCAAAGCTCACTAGATCTTGGTGTACCTCTGTCCATGATTACCGAATCCGTATTCTCCCGCTTCCTGTCTGCTATGAAGGATGAGCGCGTAGAAGCAAGCAAAGTGCTTAACGGACCAGAAGCAACAACATTTGAAGGTGACAAAGCCGAATTCATCGAGAACGTGCGTAAAGCATTGTTCGCGAGCAAAATCGTATCCTACGCGCAAGGTTTCGCTCAACTTCGCGTAGCTTCCGACGAATATGGTTGGGATCTGAAATATGGCGAGCTGGCTAAAATCTGGCGCGGCGGCTGCATTATCCGTTCCCGTTTCCTACAAAATATCACAGATGCTTATGAGAACAATGCAGAGCTTAAGAATCTGCTTCTTGATCCTTTCTTCAAGAATGTTATGGACAATTACCAATCTGCATGGCGTAAAGTCATTGCTTCTGCGGTAACTTTGGGTGTTCCAGTTCCTGGATTCTCCAGCGCATTGGCTTACTATGACAGCTACCGTACAGAACGTTTGCCTGCTAACTTGCTTCAGGCTCAACGTGATTACTTTGGCGCTCACACCTTCAAACGTGTGGACAAAGAAGGCGTCTTCCACCACAACTGGATGGCAGCGGAATAATCTAATTGACGGTATGACAAGCGGCCCGGACGGCTTCACCAGAAATGGGGAGCCTTTCGGGTCTTTTTTTACTGGAAGAAGCGGATTGTCTAATGTTTTGACCCTGTGTTATGATATGACAAATATCGCGGTTGGAGGATAGTCATGGCTGGGGATACAGAAGAACTAAAAACGATGAGTCAGGAAGATAAGAACAAAAACATTATTTTAGTAGGAATGATGGCGACTGGTAAGTCAACTGTTGGTGCTATTTTGGCCGAGGAGCTGGGCTATGAGCTGGTTGATTTGGATCATGTCATTATTGAGACTGAAGGCAGAAGCATTGCAGAAATCTTCGCAGAAGATGGTGAGGAATACTTTCGAAGCGTAGAAACTGCGGTTCTAAAGCAAATGCTAGAGTCTGAGAATAAATTAATATCCACTGGTGGAGGCGCGGTATTGGCGCCGGGAAATACAGCCTTAATGCTGAGTAAAGGGCATGTAGTTGCGCTAACGGCAACTGAGGAAGAGATTATTGCACGTGTTAGCGGGGATGAGAATCGTCCGCTGCTCGCCGGCAATGCAGAAGAACGGGTCAGACGAATCATGGAAGATCGCCAGGATGCATACCTATTCGCGCATTACACGGTCGATACAACGGGACTGACTGCGGCAGAAGTGTCGCAACATATTTTAATGCATTACCGCGGTTGAGCTTTTAAGAGAGTGTCTCATTCCATTCAATCATACCGCCGCTAAGGTTCGTAGCGTTATAACCAAATTGCTGTAGATATTCGCAGACACGTTGGCTGCGTGCACCGGAACGGCAAATGAAGATCACTTTGGCATCGCTTGGAATATCCTCTGTACGGTGTGGAATTTCTCCCATAGGGATATGTTGTGCACCGGGAATCATCCCAAAGGCCACCTCTTCGTCTTCGCGAACATCGATGAGTACAAGGTCTTCGCCTGTCTCTATACACTGCCGTAATTCTTGCGGTGTGATTTGTGGTACATTATGCATGGGTTTGACCTCTTTTCATCAGAAGAATGGTTTAATGATAACACAAGAACAGAATACCCTGTCAAACGAGCATTACATACCCACTACATCTACTAAGGAGAGTTTATATTATGGACGTTATTGTTAGGCCAACGCCATCTCTACAAGGAGAATTTGGAGCCCTCTCTTCCAAAAACTATACGACACGTTATCTGCTGGTTGCGGCATTGTCTGAAGGAGTAAGTACGATTTATCATCCTGCACATAGTGAGGATAGCGACGCGATCCGCCGCTGCATAGCAGATTTGGGTGCTGTGCTTACAGAAGATGAGGAAAAGATTGTGATTCAAGGCTTCGGACGTCACCCAAAAGACGTTAAAGAACTTAATGTAGGAAATGCCGGAGCAGTACTGCGTTTTCTTATGGCTGTGGCCGCGTTAAGTCCTGAGGTTACTTTTGTAAATACGTATCCAGACTCATTGGGCAAACGCCCGCATGACGACTTGATTGTGTCGTTGGAACAGCTAGGTGTTCAGGTGGAGCATAATGAAGGGAAACTGCCGATCACGATCCGTGGGGGTAAACCGGTTGGAGGCAGAATTACTGTCTCTGGTGCAGTAAGCTCCCAGTTCTTAAGTGCTCTACTGTTTCTGACACCATTGCTTGAAGAAGATAGTGAAATTATTGTCCTCGATGATTTGAAATCGAAGGTTGTCGTGGGCCAGACCTTGGAAGTGTTGGAGCAGGCAGGTATTGTGGTGCACGCCGCGGATGATTACATGTCCTTTAAAGTTCCAGGTCGTCAAGCTTATGCAGCTAAATCATATACTGTTCAAGGTGACTACCCAGGCTCTGCGGCAATCCTTGCGGCGGCTGCAGTTACAAAGTCGGATGTGAAAATTCACCGTCTTGCAGAACAAAGTAAACAAGGTGAAAGAGCCATTGTTGATGTACTGCGGATGATGGAAGTTCCTCTTACACATGAAGAGGGTACAGTACATGTCCAAGGGAACGGTATCCTAAAAGCTGTTGAATTCGATGGAGATGCTGCAACAGATGCGGTACTGGCCATGGTGGCTGCTGCAGTATTTGCAGAAGGTACCTCCCGATTCTACAATGTTGAGAATTTGCGCTATAAGGAATGTGATCGCATTACCGATTACTTGGCAGAGTTAACCCGTGCCGGAGCCAAGGTAGAAGAACGCCGCGATGAGATTATTGTTCACGGCATGCCCGAAGGTGTCGAAGGCGGAGTCACCATTAATGCGCATTATGATCACCGCGTAATTATGGCACTATCCGTAGTAGGCTTGCGTGCGCGTCAACCTCTTTTGATTAAGGATGCACATCATGTGGCAAAATCTTATCCGCAATATTTTGATCACTTGCGTGCGCTTGGTGCGAATGTGGAGTGGGTACAATAGGAATAAGGGAGCTAGCGTATCTAGCTTCAGTTAAACAAGGATCATTAAGTGTAATTATGGAAAGGGGCACTACTTATGAGCTTTGAGAATCCAAGTCGGGAGCAGATCGGAGATATTCTTGCTTCCGCAGGTAACATTGCTGTTGTCGGCTTATCAGACAAAACAGATCGTACCTCTTATATGGTCGCGGGCGCCATGCAAAGCCGGGGATATCGGATCATCCCCGTTAACCCAACGGTGGACGGGGAGATCCTGGGTGAAAAGTGTTATCACACTTTAGCTGAAATTCCAGATCGAGTGGACATCGTCAATGTATTCCGTCGAAGCGAACACTGCGCAAAGGTCGCGCAGGAGGCAGCTGACATTGGCGCACGTGTGCTGTGGCTCCAGCAGGGTATAGTTAGCGCGGAAGCCGCTGAAATTGCCGCTGAGCACGGTATGATCGCCATTATGGACCGCTGCATCAAGGTCGAAGAAGCGATCACAATGCATGGTCGTAGCCGGCAGTAGGTTCGGTTATATAACTGTTAAACTAAACACCGAGTTAAATGTGTAGTGATTATAGTTAGCGTTGACCAACGGACGTAACAAGGAAATGACGAAGAACGAACTAGCTGGCGAAGAACGAACTAACTGGTGAAGAACGAACTAGCTGGTGAAGAATGAGCAAACTGGTGAAGAACGAACTAACTGGTGATAAACGAACTAGCTGGTGAAGAGCGAACAAACTGGCGAAGAACAAACTAGCTGGTGAAGAACGAACTAGCTGGTGATAAACGAACTAGTTGGTGATAAACGAACTAGCTGGTGATAAACGAACTAGCTGGTGAAGAACGAACAAACTGTTGAAGAATGAGCAAACTGGTGAAGAACGAACTAGCTGGCGAAGAATGAACGGGCTGGTGATGAACGAACTAACTGTTGAAGAATGAGCAAACTGGCGAAGAACGAACTAACTGGCGAGAACGAGCAAAGGTGAAATAAACTAACTAGGTTTAAATTTATGATGCTGTGGCTAATGCAAACTTAGATGATTAAGTTTAGCCAAAATAAGTGGTATTGTGTAACGCATGGTGCGATTTCTAATGCAAATCGCCTGTTGAGCTAGTTATAATGAGATTAGACGAAGAACGTCCTTTAACCGCTTTTTGCGGTGAAGGGCGTTTTTTTATTTTGTAGGGGAGGCTATAGGTTATGGAGTTTGAAGAAGCGCATGGTTTGTTTATCGACCAGCATATGAAATCAAGAACAGGTGAAAGAAGAGGGAGGCTGGTTAGAGGACATAATTTTGCGGAAAAGCTATTTTTGCAGAATGTATGGTGGCCTATGTTTGAGGCCCTAGACGATTTGCATCCAGAATACGAAGTATATGACTGGAATCGCAAATCACAATTTCTGGACTTTGCTTATCTTCCACAGACGGGCAGCAGCTTTGGGATCGAGTGTGATGGATATCAAAGCCATGTGAAAGATATGGACCGCGAGAAATTCAACTATTCAGTAAATCGGGACACTTTTTTGACTGGGATGGGCTGGAGGATGATTCATTTTTCTTTTGATGATATCCAGCAACGTCCCGAGGTCTGCCGGATGCTGTTGCAACTGGTGCTGGCGCCTTACTTGGCGCGTAAATCTGCTAGCGTAGCTATTTTATCTGAGGAAAAAGAGGTTCTGCGTTTCGCTTGGCGTCTGGGGAGACCGGTACGTCCAAAGGATGTGGCCATGCATTTCTGCATTAATTTCCGTACGGCGCGTCGATTGCTGCAATCATTAAGTGAGAAGGGGTTGTTAAAGCCGTTTAATCAGGGAGAAAGAATTCGGTATTATGAGGTGAAGGTTCTCAGACCAGATCAAATGTGGTAAGAGGATCTTTAGAGGCTGCGCAAAGGAATAATTGCACTTTATACAACTAAATCGTCGAAATAGCTATCTAAATGGGAAATAGTTGTACTTTGTACACTTAAAACACCTCAAAGATTAGGTTAAGTGGAAAATCACTAAAAATAGTTGTATGAAGTGCAGTTAAAAAGGTGCTCAGAGTAACGTCGATATAAATAGTTGTACAAAGTACACTTAAACTCAGGTGGAATTCCTAACTGTGAGTTTAGGGTGTTAGAGCTAGTTAGTGTGGGAGAAAAGTTCGATGTTATGAAGCGAATGCTCTGAGATCAGTTCAGTTCAGACCAGACCAGACCAGACCAGACCAAATCAAATCAAATCAAATCAGATTAAATCAGACCAAATCATACCTGATCTGATCAGACCAGGTATGCTAGGGACATCTATAGGATAGCTGCGCAAGGGAATAATTGCACTTTATACAACTAAATTGCCGAAATAGCTACCTAAATGCGAAATAGTTGTACTTTGTACACTTAAAACGCCTCAAAGATTAGATGAAGTGGGAAATCACTAAAAATAGTTGTATGAAGTGCAGTTAAAAAGGTGCTCAGAGTAACGCCGATATAAATAGTTGTACAAAGTACACTTAAACTCAGGTGGAATTCCTAACTGTGAGTTTAGGGTGTTGGAGCTAGTTAGTGGGGGAGAAAAGTTCGATGTTATGAAGCGAATGCTCTGAGATCAGACCAGACCAAATCAAATCAGATTAAATCATACCAAATCATACCAAATCATACCTGATCTGATCGGACCAGGTATGCTAGGGACATCTATAGGACAGCTGCGCAAGGGAATAATTGCACTTTATACAACTAAATCGTCGAAATAGCTATCTAAATGCGAAATAGTTGCACTTTGTACACTTAAAACGCCTCAAAGATTAGATGAAGTGGAAAATCACTAAAAATAGTTGTATGAAGTGCAGTTAAAAAGGTGCTCAGAGTAACGTCGATAGGAATAGTTGCACAAAGTACACTTAAACTCGATTCTAACTCTGTAGTATCGATAGCCTCACCTAAATACCAGCCGTTATATGGATACTAATGAATAAATGTTTAGTGGAATGTGAGAATATTTGTTTTAAAAATGTAACGTGAAGATCTCATGAGTTTCTTTTGACAAAAATCCCCGCAGCGCTTACCATTCAATATAGAAAGAAAGGAGAGGGTAGCCTTGAATTGGCTCGGATCATTGCAGCAATTGGGCAGAGCCATAATGCTTCCTACCATGGTACTGCCGGCGGCAGCCATTTTGCTGAGTTTGGGCAGCTTACCTTGGTCTGCATGGGGACTTTCTTCGGTGTCTGAAGTGGCTACTTACGCGGGGCAGGCAATATTTTATTATATGCCTTATTTGTTCGCTGTAGGTGTAGCATGGGGGTTATCCAATCAAGCCGGAACAGCGGGGCTTGCAGCACTGGCTGGGATGTTCACTTACGACCGAATTGTCACCCAAATGGGAGACGGGCTTGTACAACCTGCAACACTAATCGGAATTTTGCTGGGTATCGTTGCCGGTGTCGCGCAAAACCGGTTTAAAAATATTAAGCTTCCAGAGGCGATCCAGTTTTTTGGAGGGTCGCGTTTTGTTTTGCTGTTCATGGGCTTATTTTCTGCCGGGTTCGCGTGGGTAATGTTAGGAATATCTCCGCTGCTGCAGATTGGGCTGGATAATCTTTTTCAGGGAATATTGCAGACGGGCGGGTTTGGTGTTTTTATCTATGGGGTCCTATATAGGGTTCTGACCGCTTTTGGACTACATCATATTCTTAATAATGTGTTTTGGTTTCAATTTGGGAATTTTACGACTCCTGATGGCAGTGCTGTGGTTCAGGGTGATTTGCCGCGTTTTTTTGCAGGCGATCCAACGGCTGGGATTTTTATGGCGGGGTTGTTTCCGATTATGATGTTTGCGCTGCCTGCCATTGCTTTTGCAATTATTCAGGAAGCGCGCGAGGATTTGAAGCCCAAGATTAAAAAGACTTTTGTGCGGGCGGCGTTGGTTTGTTTTCTGACCGGGGTTTCGGAGCAGATCGAATTTGCATTTTTATTTGCTTCTCCGTATTTATTCGCGGTACATACTGTAATGTCCGGTCTCGCTATGGTGCTGACTTACATGCTGGGAATCCATCACGGGTTCTCCTATTCGGCTGGAGCCATCGATTTCTTCTTGAACATGCATTTGTCACAGAGGGCTTGGCTGCTGATTCCGATTGGTATCGGCTACGGGATTGTATACTATAATTTATTTCGCTGGGCGATTCGCCGTTTTCAAATCCCGACACCGGGGCGTGAAGAAGGTTCAGAGCTTGGGGATTGGGCCGGCAATATCCCTTATCAGGCACCGCTGATCTTAGAGGCGCTTGGAGGCAAGGAGAATATTGTACAAGTGCAGTCCTGTATCACCCGTCTGCGGCTTACCGTTCATAATGACCGATATATAGATACTGGAGCGCTTAAAGGTTTAGGTTCTGCTGGGATTATCAAGCTAGGCGGCGGAAATGTCCAGGTAGTATTTGGCACGTATTCAGAACTGATCCGCGAGGAGATTAATAAGCTTATGCTTCGTGATTTACCGCAGGTGCTGTTCAGTTCGCCAATGCAGGGTAGAATGATGCCCATTGAGGAAGTGCCTGATCACATTTTTGCGGCTAAGCTAGTGGGCGATGGTGTTGCATTTTTGCCGGAAAAAGGGGAACTTACTTCACCCGTATTCGGGAAAGTTATGCACGTCTATCCTACAATGCATGCCGTGGGTATTTCGACGCCGGAAGGGTTAGAGGTACTCATGCATATAGGGATCGACACTTCACAGCTCAAGGGACCCTTTGAGGCGGTTGTAAAAGAAGGCGACAGCGTGGAGCCAGGTCAATTGCTTGTTAAATTCGACCTCGCTTATTTGCGTGAACATGCGGCCTCATTGGCTACACCGATGGTGATCACGAATCCTGATCGAGTCAAATCATGGAGCTATGCTCCATTTAAAAATGTTAAAAAGGGGCAATCATCAGTAATGTCCGTAGTCTTACACGAAAGTAACGTTGGAGGGATTGAAGGATGATACAAGGCATAGGCGCAGCAGCAGGTGTAGCTATCGGGAAGGCCTTTGTCTTGCCGAACTGGGAATGGAGCTTACCGGATACACAAGTGAACCCAGTGGATCTAGCTAAGGAGTTTGAGCGTTTATACGAAGGTATCCGTACCTCTAAGGACGAGATTGAATTCATCAAAAAAGAGTTCAGAGAAGTGGTAGGTCCGGAGGAATCGAGTATTTTTGATGCTCATCTGGCGATCTTAGATGATCCTGTGTTCATGAGTGAAATCCGCGGGATCATTGAGCGCCAGTACAAGGCGGCAGAAGTAGCTGTGAAAGAAGCGATTGATCATTTTGTAGCGATGTTTGATCTGCTAGACGATGAGTACATGAAGGAGCGGGCGGTGGATATCAAGGATGTCGGAAACCGTCTTTTAAAACATCTTTTAGGCGCTCCAGAGGTTACGTTACCATCGGATACACAGCCATATATTCTTGTTGCGAAGGAGTTGTCTCCTTCCCAGCTAGCTCACTTGAATCCAACTTATGTTCTAGGTATTGTCACTATGATGGGCGGTAAAACCTCACATTCCTCCATTATGGCTCGTGCGCTAGGCATTCCTCTTGTAGCAGGCTTGGAGAATAATCTGTCTAATCCTATTCAGACCGGGGACATGCTTGTGATCGACGGTGATACCGGATCTGTACAAATCCATCCAGATGAACTTACGATAAATGAATACGTAGCGATTCGGGATAAACAGCATAAAAAGAAAGAGCAACTGGAACTGCTCGCCACCGTGGAGGCTGTTACCAAGGATGGTGTGAACCTGCGACTTGCCGGCAATATCAGTTCAGTTAAAGAACTCAACATAGCGCTTAAGTATGGAGCTGAAGGCGTAGGCCTGTTCCGCACGGAGTTTCTTTATATGGATCGCAGATCTTTTCCAACTGAGGATGAACAATTTGAAGTGTATAAACAGGTTGTCGAGAAGGTGGGCAATAACACTGTAGTGATTCGTACGCTGGATATTGGCGGGGACAAGCAGTTGGATTATATCCAGCTGCCTGAAGAGCAGAATCCTTTCCTTGGTTATCGGGCGATTCGCATCAGCTTGGACCGATTAGATATGTTCAAAACCCAGCTAAGTGCCATTTTGCGGGCAAGTGCATACGGGAATGTAAAGTTAATGTTTCCAATGATTTCTTCCGTAGAGGAAGTGCAGGCGGCAAAAGCTGTTTTAGAAGAAGTGAAAGCTGAGCTGGAGCAACGAGATATCCCTTTTAACCGGAATCTTCCTGTGGGTATTATGATTGAAGTTCCGGCGGCGGTTATGATTGCTGATTTACTGGCTGAGGAAGTTGACTTTTTCAGTATCGGCACTAATGATTTGGTTCAATATGTGTTAGCGGTAGACCGTATGAATGAACAAATTGCTCATATGTATCATCCGTACCATCCAGCGGTTCTGCGAATGATCCGTATGACGGTAGAAGCGGCACGTAATGCCAAGATTGATATTAGTGTATGTGGTGAAATGGCGGCGGATGAGCGTTCTTTGCCTCTTTGGCTGGAGCTGGGAATTAGAGATCTCAGCATGTCGCCGCAGGCGCTGCTGAAGGTTAAACACCGCACACTGAACACACTGGCCAAGGATGCCAAAAGAATCGCCAAAGCGTGTTTCCACCATCGTACAAGCTCAGAGACGGAAGAAATGTTAACTGCGTTTGCACAAAAAAGTGGTCTTACACTTGGATCAAGCGGGGAACTACAGGAGAAAGCCTCATCCTAAAGTTACCGTAACTTTTATTCAATTCATATCAAGGTTCGGCATTCTTGCCGAACCTTTTTCTTTATTTAAGCCATACTTTTAAAAAAAACAAAACCGTTTGCCGTGCGGCGCAGTCAATACATAGAGAGAGTTACACAGAACCGATTTAAGAATAAAGGCAAGGGGGGAGGCAGGCCGAAAATGGATCACATTATAAATGACGAAATGGAAATGGCTGCTACGGACGAAGAGCTGTTTTATGAGCAAGTGGCTGGACAGAAAAGAAAACTTTATAGCATTGCTTACAGCTATTTGCGAAATGAAGCGGATTCGCTGGAAGTTTTGCAGGAGGCCACCTGCCGTGCATGGATTAAACGAAAAAGCTTAAAAGATGCGGAGCGTTTCGCTCCATGGTTAACACGTATTTTGATTAATTGCTGTAATGATGAGCTGAAGCGCCGAAAGAGGAATACAGTCGCAGAAGCTGCTCGAAGTGATGAGGGGATCATGGAGATGAAAAGTGACCGCAGACTGGACATGGAACAAGCGCTGGATGGAGTGAAACCCAAATATCGCCAAGTGCTGGTGCTCAAATATTACAAGGATATGACCCTTGCCGAGATTGCAGAGGTGCTGGATAAACCCGAGGGCACAGTGAAGACATGGCTGAATAAAGGATTAAAACAACTGCGTGACAAAATGAAGCGGAAGGGGGAGCTATTTTATGGCTGAGTCTGAAGAGAAGCTGCTTAAAGATTATTTTCAGAAAATCGATGCGGAGGCAGAAGAAATTCTGGATGTAAAACTGGACACCGCGATCCGCAAGGGGATGCAGCAAGGGAACCGTTCACGTTTGTCTTTTAGAAAAAAGTACGCTGTTGTTGTATTGGTAGTCTTGGCATTCGCCTTACTTATAATTGTGCCTTGGGCAAATCAGATGATAAATCCCGTACGTGCGCAATTACCTCCAAAAAGCTGGGGTCAGCTTGAAGTGTTTAGACCCGTTATTGCTAATAATCTGACGATTAAATCAGCACTTGATGCGGGGATGATGAAGGAGGTAAATATCTCTTCTCCTGAGGTGGACGGGATAACATGGACTGTTAATGGAATCATTGCAGACCGAAGAGGCATTGCTGTGCTTTATACAATCCAGAACAATACGGATCAGAAGATGCGGCTTTTTGGCTTGTCTTTGAAAAAGACTCCAGAGGATAAATACCACCTTAGTGGATACAGCGGGTTTAGCACTTCTAATGCACAAGAGGTTGGGTCCCCTGGGACGACTCGTATGTATGAGCAAATCGTCTGGGATAAATATCAGGATGAGATACCAGAGGAGTTGAATATCACACTATCGCTTTTTCCAGATGCTCTTGGTCAAGTTTTTAATAACAAGGATATAAAAGAAATGGATGTCAAAATTCCACTGGAAGCTGATAACAATTATTTTGAAGGAGAACTCGTTGATCTGAAGGATAGTCTGTCTATCGGCGGACAGAAAATTATAATGGACCAGGTTTATATTGGGCCTACGGGTATTTATATGCGACAAACCTTTGGCAGAGAGAATACGATGAGGATTTTCAGTTTGCTTTCACCTAAGCTTGTCCTCGGAAAAGGGGATCATCAAGAGGAACTAATGTGGGCAAGTGGTTCGAATATTTACCACAATGACAATATGAGACCTGATGATCCAATCAAACTTGAAGTTGAGGGAATCTCTGCTCTAGATCAGTCAGAGGTCGAGCTAGTGATTAACACGGAAACACAGCAGATTTTAAAGGCACCGGATAACTATCTCACGATTTCTAAACGGACCGCGGATGAGGAGAAGGGGATTATATTATTGGATTTATTGATTCCCAAAAAAGTTGAGGAGTTGCATGAAGCAACCGGTTTTGGGATAGACGATAATTTTGTGGATAGCGCTGGAAGCGGACATTGGCTTGTACATGATTCTGAGGGTTATTCTAGATATAGAGAATACCGTGAGGACGCTAAGGGAACTACAATAACTTATTATCTTAACGTAGGCAACAAAAAGCTGCCTCAACCTTTGACTTTTAGGTTTACAAATTATCCAAATATGATCATGGAGACGGATTCCATGCGGATTAGATAACCATCTGGATTTTAAAACCTCAAATCAAAAGCCCTGTTCCTCAAATTGTGAGAAACAGGGCTTGTTTGATTTTAAACTATATACCTACTGTTTTATTCCCCAGCGAGTGCATCGCAAAAGGCTTTCCCGTATGGCGGAAGATCTGGCGGGCGGCGAGCAGAAATGATATGTCCATCTGTAACCACAGCTTCATCCTTCCAGATGGCTCCGGCATTCTCCATGTCATCACGGATGCCTGGCGTGGAGGTGACGGTTACACCTTCCAGAATTTTAGCGGAAATTAATACCCAGCCTGCATGGCAGATCTGCCCAATCGGTTTTTTAGCCGCATTAAAATCCTGTACGAGCTTTAGAACGGCACTGTATCTACGGATTTTATCAGGAGCCCAGCCGCCTGGAACCAAAATCCCATCATAATCTGCGGCATTAAGCTCGTCCCAGGAGTATTCTGCTTTAGCAGGTACGCCATATTTACCGATGTACGTCTTATCTTTTTCCAGACCTGCCAAGTGAACCTCGGCACCTTCTTCTCTCACCCGATACACGGGATACCAGAGCTCCAAATCTTCAAATTCATCGTCTACGAGTGCTATGACCTTTTTACCGGCTAGTCTCATTTAGTTAAGCTCCTTTCGATTCCCATGATTCTTTCATTATTCTATCAAATTTAAAATATGAAGTCATCTTTAGGGATGTAAATTATAGACAAATTGCCAATTTAATCATTATATGCAATAAAGGAGGGTTTTAATCGAGTAGAGTCGAATATAGAAGTTGAAAAAGTCAAACTTTGTGCTTTATTAATTTTGTGCAAGAGGTGTAGAAGATGTATAAAGATAATTTGATGGAGAAGTTGTGCAGTTGTGGTGGCCTCATGAACTTACATATGCATTCTTTGATTTTTAATACGAAGATGAAGATTACTTATGTTCCTGTCTACACCTGCCCAGAATGCGCTAGTTATGAACCTTTGCAGTTTATTAAAGCAGATCTAGGCAAATTAGTAAAAGAACTCAGTGGAGAGGATCCGGGAAAAGATTTTTTGTTTACGGAGAGAAATGAATTGGCCAGTGTATTAAAAGAATCCTTGTCAGAAACTATAATAGGGGGAATATCAGAACTAGAGACGATAATCCGAGAGAGGATTCAGAGCCGAGTCGATATGCTTCTCGATATCTATCGTTTAGCTGAGAAGCTGTCAGACCAGCATTGGATGGAAGAAACTAGTCGAAGATTGTCTCAATTAACCTTCCAAATGGCTGAAAATGAAGATTATAAAAAAATTGTGTGAAAATAATGAAAATTTTTCACGGAATGTTGGATTTTTCACTCACTTTTTGTTACGATAGATAGAAGTTACATTATTGATGCTCTTGGACAGGTTAACCAGCACTGGTCACAATTTTAATCCAGGGTGACGTTTTCAGCCTTGAAAGAAATTTTGAAAGGAAAATGAAGCGTTATCATTGCACAAATGTACAAAGTGTCGTATCATATTTTTAATTAGTCGAACGATAAAATTTATCGCAATGGAGAGAGTAATTTGACGGTAACCATTTACGATGTAGCTCGAGAAGCAGGCGTATCTATGGCTACGGTATCACGGGTTGTGAATAATAACCCTAACGTGAAACCGCAGACCCGGAAGAAAGTTTTTGAAGCGATTGAACGTTTGGGATATCGTCCCAATGCCGTGGCAAGAGGTCTTGCCAGTAAGAAAACGACAACCGTTGGGGTTGTCATCCCTGATATTTCAAACTCGATTTTTGCAGAAATTGCACGCGGGATTGAAGATATCGCGAACATGTATCATTACAATATCATATTGTGTAACGCGGATAAGCGTAAAGAGAAAGAAATTCGTGTCATTAATACCCTTTTGGAGAAACAGGTCGATGGTCTGCTCTTCATGGGGGGTACAGTAACTGACGAACATATTCAAGCTTTCCAGACTTCTGCAGTTCCGATTGTTCTATGTGCTACACGGGATGAGAAGGGAACTTATCCTTCCGTTGACATCGATCATGAAACCGCTGCTTTTGATGCTGTGAACACATTGATTCGTCACGGTCATCGTGAGATCGCTATGATCAGTGGCACACTGCAGGATCCTGCAAATGGATATGCACGTTTCCATGGTTACAAGAAAGCATTGGAACAGGCAGGAATCGAGTACCAAGAGGATTTGGTACGCATCGGTAACTACCGCTATGAATCTGGTGTAGAAGCAATGAAGTATTTCCTTGGACTCAAGAAGAAACCAACCGCTATTTTTGCGGCAACGGATGAAATGGCTATTGGTGCCATTCACAGTATTCAAGATGAAGGTCTGAAGGTACCGGATGATTTCTCCATCATTAGTGTGGATAATATTCGTATGGCTTCGATGGTTCGTCCTTTGCTGACAACCGTAGCTCAGCCTATGTACGATTTGGGCGCAGTTGCGATGAGACTTTTGACCAAGCTTATGAAGAAAGAAACCGTTGAGAATCCGCGGGTTATCCTGCCTCATGAAACGATTCTCCGCTTGTCGGTTAATCATCTAAATAAGTAATTTAAGAACTGAACAGTTATTCCGTAAAAAGCTCCTTATGGAGCTTTTTATGTTTTTATTTGCTAAATAAATCTTCAAAGGAGGTATTTACTGTGAGTGAAGTCATCGGATTAATCGGAGCGATGGATGAAGAAATCAAGCTGCTTCTAGAGGGTATGGAGGACAAGCGGACAAAAGTTAAAGCAGGTATACAATATTACATAGGAAACATATTAGGAAAATCCGTAGTGCTCTGTAAATCTGGCGTGGGTAAAGTAAATGCAGCAGTTACGACTCAGATTCTAATTGATAATTTTGGCGTATCCCGTGTGCTGTTTACGGGGGTTGCTGGAGCAGTACATCCTGAATTGAATATTGGAGATATTGTTATATCATCTACATGTGTACAACATGACATGGATGCTACGAGGCTTGGGTTCGCAAGAGGCGAAATTCCTTATCAGGAGACTTCCGTCTTCCAGGCAGACCCTGCGCTAGTGCAGCTTGCTGAGAAGGCATGCAATGAGCTAGGTCAAAAGTACTTGATAGGCAAGGTGTTATCTGGTGATCAATTCATTTCTAATGCGGAGATTGTAGCTGAATTAAGAGAGCAAATGGAGGGGGCTTGTGTGGAAATGGAAGGGGCGGCGGTTGCCCAAGTCTGTCATATGAACGCCACGCCCTTTGTCATCATTCGCTCCATGTCAGATAAGTCTGATGGATCAGCTGAGGTGAATTTCAGGGAATTTACAGTACAATCTTCACAACGCTCGCATTCCATATTAGAATTTATGCTGCAGCATATTTAATGCTCAATACATGAAGCGTTGTCTAAAACGTACTCTGTCAAAGGTCTCCTGGGAGGACATGGGCACCTCTTGTCCAATGCGAACCATTAGGCAGTTAGCGGGATGTGAACAAATTTCTGGATCATCCGTAGCATACCAAACCATATTTACGGTTTTCATCAGCCGTTCCATCATCTGGCGATAGGCCCATACGTCCAGCCCACTGCCTTTTAAATCCCAGTGCCAGTAATACTCTGTTGTAAAAACAATACAATTCTCCAATTGCTCCCGCTCAAAAGCAGTAGAAACCAGCAGCCGGCCTAGTCCGGCCCCTCTATAATCATTACTCACCTCTATCGCTCCAAGCTCAATAAGATCCTCCATACCACCCTGTGACCATAACTCCATTTCATCTGGATAATGGAAGGTCACATAGCCTACTATAACGTCATTCTCTACTGCGGTAATTACACGGCCCTCTGGCAAGCTGGCGATCTCTACGAGCGCCTCTTGTTGCTCTAATGGCCTGCGGAAAGCATCAAGGTCCTGATGCATATGCAGGACTTCAAGGTCCTCGGGAGATCGGGGTCCGCTCACAGTTATCGTTCTACCCATATAGGAGAGAGTATGGGAAATAGGGATTTTGCGATGCTCCATGACAGTGCTCCTTTCAGATCAAAAAAATGGTATGTAAACGTTTGCTATGGTATACTAATTCAGACATAAAAAATTCACATTCATTGCATTGACATCATTATTTAAAACATGAGTCTTACCCTTAAAGCTTAAATCAAACGAGTGAGGGAGGCAAGAGTGATGGGTCAAGTCCATAGCGAAATTTTGCCGGGTCGTGTGCAGAGCTCCAATATGTCTGATTATGCGGAGGCAGTAGCCAATTTTGAGTGGGAGGATGTTGAACGTAATTTCTCATGGTATGAAACCGGCAAGGTTAATATGGCCTATGAAGCCGTTGATCGCCATGTGGATGAAGGGCGGGGAGCGGCAACGGCCCTACTCTACAGTGACACTGTACGGGAAGAATCCTATACATTTGCCGATCTACAGGAGCGGTCGAACCGGTTCGGAAATGTATTGCGTAAATATGGCATCGGTAAAGGAGATAGGGTATTTATTTTTATGCCTCGCCAACCGGAACTGTATTTCAGTCTGCTAGGTATTCTCAAAATCGGAGCCATAGCAGGACCCTTATTTGAAGCCTTTATGGAAACAGCAGTTAAGGATCGTTTGGAGGATAGTGGGGCTGTTGCGCTAGTAACTACGCCAGAATTGCTGCATCGGGTCACGCGAGAAGAGCTTCCTGAGCTGCGTCATATTTTTCTAGTAGGTGGAGCAACTGATATTGAGCAAGGAAACTTAGGATTCGCAGAAGAGATGGCTAACGTTTCTGCTGATCTTAATTTAGAATGGCTTGATTTGGACGATGGCCTTATTATGCATTATACTTCTGGTTCTACAGGTAAGCCAAAAGGCGTTTATCATGTGCATAGAGCAATGATTCAACATTATTATACAGGTAGAGTAGTGCTAGATCTACGTCAAGACGATATATACTGGTGTACGGCAGATCCTGGCTGGGTGACCGGAACTTCATACGGCATATTTGCCCCTTGGTTAAACGGGGTGACCAATGTAGTCAGAGGCGGCCGCTTTAGTCCTCAGGATTGGTATAAGACAATCGAACGGAATAAGGTATCTGTATGGTACAGCGCACCTACAGCTTTTCGTATGTTGATGGGTGCAGGGGAGCACTCTTTACAGGGGATTGATTTAAGCAGTTTGCGCCATGTTCTATCGGTTGGTGAACCGTTAAATCCGGAAGTAGTACGTTGGGGAGATAAATTTTACAATCAGCGTATTCATGATACTTGGTGGATGACTGAAACAGGGGCACAATTGATTTGTAATTATCCGTCAATGGATATCAAACCAGGCTCGATGGGCCGTCCGTTACCGGGGATTGAAGCAGCGATTCTGGATGACCAGGGAAATGTTCTCCCGCCTTTTTCTATGGGGAATCTTGCTATAAAAACTCCATGGCCATCCATGATGAAAACGATATGGAACAATCAGACGAAGTATGAGGAATATTTCCGGATTCCTGGCTGGTACATTTCTGGCGATTCAGCTTATATGGATGACGAAGGATACTTCTGGTTTCAGGGACGAATTGATGATGTCATCAACTCTTCTGGTGAGCGTATTGGTCCATTTGAAGTGGAGAGCAAATTAGTGGAGCATCCGGCAGTGGCAGAAGCGGGTGTAATCGGCAAACCGGATCTTGTGCGGGGGGAGATTATTAAGGCTTTTATCTCGCTTAGAGAAGGTTATACTCCAACTGCTGCCTTGAAAGAGGAGATCGCCGCTTTTGTCAAAGCGGGTCTGTCTGCACATGCTGCCCCGCGGGAAATCGAGTTTAAGGATAAACTTCCGAAGACACGATCAGGTAAAATCATGCGGCGTGTACTGAAGGCATGGGAGCTGCATCTACCGACAGGAGATCTATCCACGATTGAGGATTAGAATGAATTGTAAAAAAACACCGTTCCCGGATGAATTCATGGGAACGGTGTTTTGCTGTGTGAAATTATTTAATGATCTTTGGGTTAACGTGTCCCTGCATTATTACCTGCTGTGGTATTATTACTGCCTCCAGTACTGTTACCTCCGCCGGCTGGTGTTTCCGTCGGTAGTAGCGGGAGAATGTTACCTGGATCCTCAATAACGTCTCCTGGTGTCGTCTCAGGCTCTGTAGGCGCCTCTGTACCAGGTTGTTGATCAGGTGTAGGAGTTGCTTCGGGTGTTGGTGTAATCCCTCCAGCAACGCTGCCAGAAGCCGTCTCATTACCTGCAACATCCACGGCTGTTACATAAAAGGTTGCATTAGCACTTGCAGGTGTACCCGGTGTGAATACCTTGTTCTCATCTGCCATGAGTATAGATTGCTTCTGGAAAGAACCTCCGTTTAATGAACGATATAAGCGGTATCCCACAACATCTGCCGAGCTGCTAGCGGAGAAGCTGATGACCGCTTTACCAGTGCTATAAGAGACGTTAACATTTCCGGGAGCAGCAGGGGAAGCCCCATCGTCCACACGTGGATCAACTTCTGTTGGGAAATCCGTCTTGGCATCGGCTGGCATATAATACTCCAGTGATTTATGATCCTTCATCTTAGGGAAGGCAGCCAGGAGTTCTTTGACTAGTTCCTGTATCGGCTTCTCGCGTTTAACGACGATTTTTTCCTTTAGGAACTCCTCTGGAGTGCCTTCCAACGGGATATAATTGACGCCTTTGTAAGTAATATATTTGGCTTTGGAAATCCCGTCGTCGCTCTCTTTTGGCACATATTTTGTATTAAATATATCCGTTGTGAATTTATCAGTCAGGGATGTTGGCAGTTTGCCGCTATATGCGGAAACTGTCTTTTTGATAATTCCCTCAGGTTGTGCAAATTTGTCTGTGACGAATAGTTCCGGCTGCTTATCAATGACAGCATTCAACACTTTTGCCCATAATGTTTGGGCTTGACGTTTTTGTGTATCTCCCGTAAGAGTGTTGATTTGCTCTTTGTAGCCGACCCACATTCCCAGTGTGACATCAGGAGTGTAGCCCATAAACCATACGTCTCCATAATTCTGGGTAGATCCAGTCTTACCGACAATCGGAATTTCTTTAGAGTGTTTATATTCTCTTTTTACGGTGCTGGCTGTACCCTCTGTAATTACAGTTCGCAGCATATCTGTCATTAGGTAAGCTGTTTGCTTAGAGAATACTTGCTCAGGATTAACCTTGTGCTGATAGATAATTTTGCCCTCTGAATTGACGATTTTCTCAATCATGTAGGCATCATTAAAAGCTCCTTGGTTACCGATAGCGGAATAGGCATTGGTTAACTCTTCTACGGATACTCCGTATTTCAGACCGCCTATAACCCCAGTCTGCGCGCTGTAATCATCATCTGTGAGGGTGGTGATCCCCAGCTTTTTAGTAAAGGCCCAAGATTTCTCTATTCCGACCTTTTCATTAAACAGCTTAAGCGCAGGCAAGTTGAGCGATTTGTTAAGTGCGTAACGGGCAGTGACCAGACCTTGATAGCGATTGTTGGCATTCTTAGGAATGTGGAATCCTTTTCCGCCGTCTTTTAGAATAATTGGCGCGTCATCCACAATCCCGGCAGGCTGAATCAGCCCTGCATCTAAGGCTGGTAAATAAGCTGAAATTGGCTTCATAGTCGATCCGGGCTGACGGATCATTTGGGTAGCATAATTCATCTGCTCAATATTGAAGTCGCGACCCTCAATCATGCCGAGAATGGCTCCGCTTTTGTTGTCGATTAACATGCCAGCCGTTTGTTCCATACCTTTGGTTTTGCTGTCTTTAGTAAAATTATTGCTGTCTTCTGAGACACTATGCATTGCATTGTAAACTTTTTTATCAATGGTTGTGTAGACTCGATAACCGCCGGTCATGAGCTGCTGTCTTGCTTCCTCAAGTAACACGGCATTGTCAGTAGTGCTATTGGCATCCGTTGTGCCATTTTTCTCTTCATTCAATGATAGAAGGATCTCGGATGCTTTACGCTCAGTCTCCATCATCAGATATGGATAGGTAGCATAGGCTTTTTTGGTGTGCGGCGCCAGAGAACTCTTGATATCAAATTGAAGGGCTTCATCATATTGAGAGGTAGTAATCTTATTCTCTTCAAGCATACGACGAAGTACAAGATGTTGACGGTCCATAGCTCTGTTGAAAGCTTTTTCGTTGAATTCACCTATGCCATTAAATGCAGAATAAGTGGAAGGGAGCTGCGGAAGACCAGCCAAATAAGCTGCTTGAGCCACATTCAATTTGTCCAGATCGTCTAGACCGAATATCCCTTTGGCTGCTGCTTTAATTCCGAATACATTGTAGCCATTCGAGCCATTGCCGAAAGGAACCTTATTCAGATAAGCCGTTAATATTTCTTGTTTGGTCAAGAAGCGTTCCAATCTAAGAGAAAGTAGAATTTCTTTTACTTTGCGATCTTCTGTCCGATCCAGATTCAGGAATACACGTCTTGCGAGCTGCTGGGTGAGTGTACTGCCTCCGGTCTGAACGGATTCATTGAGAAGCTTTTGTTTGACGGCACGCAAGGTGCCTTTGAAATCCACGCCATTATGCTCATTAAAATTATTGTCCTCTATAGCGAGAACTGCATCGATAATAAGCTGGGGGATATCGTTGAATTCAATGAGCCTTCGGTCTTCTTCTGTCCGAAGCTGGCCGATCGGTGCGCCGTCTCGGAAATAAGCGAATCCGGTGATCGCATTTTGACTGACCTGCTGCTGAATCATTTCTTCGGAGCGAACAGGTTCATCCTTCACAATGGAAGCGACATAGCCTGCTACAGCACCACCGGCAAATAGAACGCCTATTATTCCAAGAATAAACATCCACTTAACTACAGAACCGAACCTGCTTAGGGCGGATCTGCGGGGTGAAGGCTTCTTAGCGTTTTTTTTCTTGTTCTCTTGAGCCATCGACGATAATTCCTCCTTTTAACGGAATTATTATAGCATAAATTGGCGTTTTTGAATGCGCTTCTACCTGATTCTCATGGACTTAAGATTCGACTTTTGTGCAAAAATTATAAATAAAGTAATTTAGGGTATGATTTGCGGAAGCATAACCTTTTACAAACGGCATGGAATTTAGGATATTGACATAACAAAAAGCCCCCGGATTAATCCGGAGGCTTCGGTCATACCCGCTAAAAGCGAGATATTAACGGTTGTAGAACTCGACGATTTGTTTCTCATCGATATCCTGGGAAAGCTCGGAACGTTCTGGCAAACGAATATATTTACCTTCGAAAGATCCTTCAGCATATTCCAGGTAAGCTGGAAGGTGGTTACGGTTAGCAAGAGCTTCTTTAATGGAAGCCATGCCTTGGCTCTTCTCGCGAAGACCGATAACGTCGCCCAAGCTTACACGGTAAGAAGCGATGTCGACTTTTTTGCCGTTTACAGTTACGTGTCCGTGGGATACCAACTGACGTGCTCCAGCACGGGAGTTAGCAAATCCAAGACGGTAAACTAGGTTGTCCAAGCGGCTTTCAAGCAAGAACATGAAGTTTTCGCCCGCAAGACCTGGAAGTTTTTGTGCTTTAGCGAAGAGAGTACGGAATTGTTTCTCTCCCAAGCCGTACATGTGACGCAGTTTTTGTTTTTCCAAAAGCTGCATTCCGTAGTTACTTACTTTTCTGCGTTGGTTAGCGCCGTGTTGTCCTGGTGGGAAAGGGCGTTTCAGGTCTTTGCCTGTACCGCTAAGGGAAATGCCCAGACGGCGGCTGAGTTTGAATTTAGGTCCGGTGTAACGTGCCATGTTATAGTAGACTCCTTTATATTTGAAATTTCAGGTTAGGGCTCTATTTGCGCCGCATTTCGTATCCGTGATTAGCATTATTGGCTTTCACACTACCAGGGAAGTTCAGCCGCTGCCCTGGCAGTAACGAAATGCGTGAGGGTGACACAACGTTACGCCCAAGTAAGACTTGTTACAGTCTTGTTCAACAATAAATATTATATGAAAGTAGCATATAAAGTCAAGCGCATATTAAAAGAGTTTTTGTCATTCTTTGTCGTTAGTTCTTTGGTCCTAAAAAAAATCCCGGAAATAAGGAAAATATAATGCAATACACAAAGAAAGGGAGTAAAATATAGTTAATTAGATGTTAATTGGGAAGGTTTTTTTTCTTAAATGAGAAGCAAAGGGGATCTTCGTTATGTCAGAACAGAAAGCATACGCTTCTCAAGACAGTCGTATGCTGATACAGGACAAATTGCACACTAGTAGAGATTCCGAAGATCCCACCGCCTGGCTTAGGGAAACGGAAATAGTGTCCCATGACTTCCCATATTTGGCCAATCTGATTGCAGACAGCTTCGAGGAATGGATCGATGGGCTAGAGGCTCTACCATTCGCTAAATCATGGGATTGGTGTGTGCTGAATTTTGAAGGCAGATATTTTGCTAATATTGCCGATCAGCAAGAACGATGGAGGCACCAATGGGAGCAAGCGGCTGCAGCTAGTTTACTTTCTGGCGCAACCTCCTCTGTTCAACTTACGGTGCAGGGTCAGGCTATGAGCTTTTTTACTATACCGCTCATCACTCGCGTTGACAAAGAAATTTTTGCCTTCCTAGGCTGTGCTATGCCGACACAACAATATTTAATGGGTGGACGAGATACTGCTGAGGCTATATCTTTGCAGTACCGGACCATATTCTATCATAAGTTTGAACATATTTTTGTAACTGATCTTGCGAGTGTTCATCAACATGCTGAACGTGAGAGCAATCGCCGCTCCTTGTTATTTCAGATCGTTCAGCGGATGCATGACAATATTGATGTGAACGCTGTGCTTACGGAGGTTATAGATAGCATTTCTGCAATGTACCCTGGTGCCAGGCTTGAGCTGTTTATGTCGCAAGATCACCGCAGCACTCATCCGCAGGTCAAACCTTTACCGTTTCAGATGTCCAGTGATGATGTCTGTGCTAGAGCATTTAAAGACGGCCGTGTTGCTCTGAACACCAACACCGAAGATCAACACATTGTAGAGATTGGTCTTCCGCTAGGCGGGAAGCAAGGGGTTTATGGCGTATTCCACATGGTGATGGATAACTCGATCTTTATGGATGTAGATTTACGGTTTCTCTCGATGGTGGCGGATACCGCAGGTACTGCTTTTGAGAATGCCAAGCTGTATGAACGCTCCAATCAGCTCATTCGTGAGCTGCGTATGAGTAACGAACTTACACAACGGCTGAATCAAAGCTTGCGTTTAGGGGATATTTTTCAATTTGCGTTTGAAGAGCTGTTGGAGATGTTTGGTGCAGACTACTGCTGTATTTTACATATGAACGAAGAAAAGGGCGGGCTAGAGGTTATTGCTTGCAATCATTCCTCCTTGCAAAATGAAATTTTAGAAGTAGGACAAGGTTTAGGCGGGAAGGTCTATACTACTGGGGAATCATTAATCATGTCTAACTACATAGATAATCCTAATACTACTTCTCGTTTAATGAATGCTACCGGGTCGCAGTCGCTGATTGCCACACCTTTAAGTGTAGGTGGTGAAGTGCGTGGTGCCATCATGTTGGCCCATCGCGATGCCCATTATTTTTCTTATGACAATTACAGATTGCTTCAAGCGATGGCGGGGCATATTGGACTAGCTGTAGGGAACGCAAGGCTGCATGCCGAAGTTAGACGATTAGCGAACAGAGATAGCCTAACTGGACTTTATGCTCGTCATTATCTGGACGAAGAAATAAAGGAACGGCAGTCTACAGATTTTTGCGGTTGCTTAATCGTTGTGGATATCGATCAGTTCAAGATGGTGAATGATACCTATGGTCATCAAAAGGGCGACAAGATCTTAAAAGAGGTCAGTGAAATTGTGAAGTCCTCCATCCGTCAAGGGGATATTGCTGCGAGGTGGGGTGGAGAAGAACTGTCGGTCTATTTACCATTAATGGGAGTAGAACAGGCAGTAAATGTGGCTGAACGTATTCGTAAGCGAGTGATGAATGAAACCGAACCTAATGTAACAGTGTCCTGCGGTATAGCAGAATGGAGCTGGATGGACGAACGTGTAAGCGTCGAATCCCTGTTCTATCGAGCGGATATGGCACTGTATAAAGCTAAGAACAATGGGCGTAACCAGGTGATCGTTGACACTAAAGAGAATGGCAGCGGTGTGAAGGAATTGCCTCATAAGTAAAAGAAATAGCAGAGCAGCGGTTCTCCCGTATTTGGAGAGTCGCTGCTTTTTGTTTTGGCAGATGGCTGGCTGCTTCGACTGCTGTATTCATCATGCTGCTGCGAGGTCTTCGGACTCTGATGACGCTATATGCGCGATGTTCGCCTTTTGAGCATGTTATCGGACACCAGAGACACTATTGCTTGGAAAAAGACTCATTTTGTGCGTTTTTAAGGTCAATAGCTGCGCTGGAGTCCGTTGGAATGGGAAATATCGGGAAATGCTGCGTTAAGGGTCAGCTGTGTCCGATAGAGATAACGGCGTGGCGACTGCAACGGTCATATTCGCGCATCGGCACGTGACTAGCAGTTCTCCCGTAATTGGAAAGTCGCTGGTCATTGTTTTTAATAGTTGGCTGGCGCTTCGATTGTGTATCATACATGCCGCTGCGATGCTTTCGGACCCAGATGACGTTATTAGCATGATTTTAGCTTTTTAAGCAAGGTTTCGGACACCAGAGACGCTATTGCTTGGAAAAGGACTCATTTTGTGCGTTTTTAAGGTCAATAGCTGCGCTGGTGTCCGTTGGTATGGGAAATATCGGGAAATGCTGCGTTAAGGGTCAGCTGTGTCCGTTAGAGATAACGGTGCGGCAACTGGCAGCGGTAATATTCGCGCATCGGCATTTGACCAGCATTTCTCACGTAATAGGAAAGTCGCTGGTCATTGTTTTTAATAGTTGGCTGGCTGCTTCGACTGTGTATCAAATATGCCGCTGCGAGGCATTCGGACCCAGATGACGCTATTGGCATGTATTTGCCTTTGGGGCATGTTTTCGGACACCAGAGACACTATTGCTTAGAAAAAGACTCATTTTGTGCGTTTTTAAGGTCAATAACTGCGCTGGAGTCCGTTGGTATGGGAAATATCGGGAAATGCTGCGTTAAGAGTCAGCTGTGTCCGATAGAGATAACGGCGTGGCGACTGCAACGGTCATATTCGCGCATCGGCATTTGACCAGCGGTTCTCCCGTAATAAGGAGTTGCTGGTTATTGTTTTGTTAGTTGGCTCGCTGCTTCGACTGGTGTATTCATCATGCTGCGAGGCTTACGGACTCAGATGACGCTATTGGCATGTATTTTGCCTTTGGGGCATGTTTTCGGACACCAGAGACACTATTGCTTAGTAAAGGGGCATATCGGGCGCAATTCGGGTAAATAGCTGCGCTGGAGTCCGTTGGTATGGGGAATATCGGGAAATGCTGCGTTAAGGGTCAGCTGTGTCCGTTAGAGACAACGGGGTGGCGATTGGCAGCGGTCATATTCGCACATCGGCATTTGACCAGCGGTTCTCCCGTAATTGGAAGGTCGCTGGTCATTGTTTTTAATAGTTGGCTGGCGCTTCGACTGTGTATCAAATATGCCGCTGCGATGCATTCGGACCCAGATGACGCTATTGGCATGATTTTAGCTTTTTAAGTGAGGTTTCGGACTCCAGAGACGCTATTGCTTGGAAAAGGACTCATTTTGTGCGTTTTTAAGGTCAATTGCTGCGCTGGAGTCCGTTGGTATGGGAAATATCGGGAAATGCTGCGTTAAGGGTCAGCTGTGTCCGTTAGAGATAACGGCGTGGCAACTGCAGCGGTAATATTCGCGCATCGGTACGTGACTAGCGGTTCTCCCGTAATAAGGAGTTGCTGGTCATTGTTTTTGATAGTTGGCTGGCTGCTTCGACTGGTGTATCCATCATGCCGCTACGAGGCCTTCGGACTCAGCTGACGTTATTGGCATGATTTTAGCTTTTTAAGTGAGGTTTCGGACACCAGAGACGCTATTGCTTAGTATGAGGGCATATCGGGCGCATTTCGGGTCAATAGCTGCGCTGGAGTCCGTTGGCATACGAAATACCGCAAAATACTGTAATTAAGGTCAACTGTGTCCGATAGAGACAACGGCGTGGCGACTGGCAGCGGTAACTTCGTGAGTCTGAAGGTGGTATGTACTGACATTCAGAAGCAAGCGACAAACGCGCATAAGTTAGAGCAATGTATGGAAACCGATTACAGCAACGTATTTGCATCTGTATAAGGCGCGCAGGAAGGGAGAACCCTATAGTGGGCTGTAAAGTAAAATACTCCAAGAAAGGCCTGATGACCGTGAGAAAGTCATTATTACTGAAGGGGTTAGTTCTTATGATTTTTACCTTGTCCTGCGTGTTCAACAGCGGTTGCAGCGTTATTAGAGACAAACCAGCCAAGGAAGATCTAAGTTTGGTGTTAGCGGGTATAACGGGCAGCGATGGGGTTACTTTTAAAGGGTCAACCATGCTTACAAAAGGTGGAAAGACCGTTCCGGAATCCATGATATTTTACGAAGGCACAGTACAGGACCATAAGAAGGTCAATCTGTATACACTGCTTCCTGATAAATCCTCAGCCACAAAAAAATCAGCAAATAGCGCTAAAGATTTAAAAAGCAGCATCACTTCTATGAAAGCTTTCCATAGTCAGCTAGAGAAAAAAGAGGGGGAATGGGTAGCGTTGACCACTGAAGATTCCTCTGAGGACGGAAATCCGCTTGCTTTGCTTAATCCGTTGAAACAGCTGGAGGAGCTGCAATCCATGGAGGCTAATGTGACTGAAGATGCGGGTGCAGGCAGAGGGACAAATGTGCTGCGGATCGAGCTGACGCCTGCTGAGGCCAGAAAGCAGCTGACTGCTGAATTGGAAAAAGAGATGCAAGACCTTCGACCTGAAACACCAGATTCTGCTGGAAAAATAACAAAGAACGACCAGGCGGTTACGCAAGCTTTGGTGGAGCTATGGGAGAAGAAAAATAATGAATTACAGCAAAAGCTGAAACAAGCTAATGTTGAGACTGTCTACCATTTAACCGTTGATACAAAACATAATCTGCCGAGAAAGCTCACCTTAAATCGTAAGGTTACCTATTCGGAAGCGGGGAATGAATCTGATAATGAAACTTATGTATCACAGGTGAATTTTTCAGGCTTTCGTTGATTTTCACATTATCCCACAGGTCTTGCGCTCCATACAGGGCGTGCTACAATAGAAAAGCTTGCTTATTTTTTAGACAGAGGAAGGAAGAATACACAATGAAAGATCCCAGAATTCAAAAGCTGGCAGCTAACCTAGTCGGTTATTCCGTAAATGTCCAGCCAGGCGAGAACGTGCTCGTCGAAATGATTGGCAATGAAAGAGATTTAATCAAAGCTGTTGTAGAGGAAATCGGCAAGGCCGGCGGTCATGCTTTTGTACAATTAACAGATCGTACAGTCCTGCGCAGCATGCTTAAATACGCAACTCGTGAGAGTCTTCAGACATGGGCTGAAATTGACTTGAACCGGATGAAGCAAATGGATTGTTATATCGGGATTCGTGCAGGTGAGAATGTGAACGATCTGTCCGATGTTCCTGAAGAAAATATGAAATTGTATAACTCGTTGTACTCTCATCCAGTGCATAGCGAACAACGTGTGAAGCATACGAAGTGGGTAGTACTGCGTTATCCGAATGCGAGCATGGCTCAGCTTGCGAATATTAGCACTGAAGCGTTTGAGGACTTTTATTTCGAAGTGTGTAATTTGGATTACGCCAAGATGGACAAGGCTCAGGATGCTTTAGCTGATCTCATGCGCAGAACGGATAAGGTACATATTTTGAGTGCTGGAACAGATCTTAAGTTCTCGATTAAAGGAATCGGTGCAGAGAAATGCTCCGGGCAAAAAAATATTCCGGATGGCGAGGTTTACAGCGCCCCAGTTCGCGATTCTGTAAATGGAACGATCAGCTATAATGCACCGTCAGTATATAATGGAGTGACCTTTGAAAATATCAAATTCAAATTCGAGAATGGAAAAATTGTTGAAGCCACCAGCAATGACTCCGCCCGTTTGAACGAAATTTTGAATTCAGATGACGGCGCGCGTCATATTGGCGAATTCGCTATTGGTTTTAACCCTTACATTCTTCACCCGATGAATGATATTCTTTTTGACGAAAAAATCGCAGGCAGCCTGCACTTTACGCCAGGACAAGCATATGATGTTACAGATAACGGTAACCGCTCCTCCATTCACTGGGATCTTGTGTTGATCCAACGTCCCGATTATGGCGGCGGTGAAATTTATTTTGACGATGTATTGATCCGTAAGGATGGAATTTTTGTGTTGCCGGAACTCGAAGGTCTGAATCCTGAAAACTTGAAATAAAATGTAATAACAAGAAAACTCCTTGCACAAGTAAGCGGATTCAATGTATCATAAGAAATGATAACAAAAGACTAAAGTTTTATAATCAAGTTGCGGAGGGATTTCTATGTCCAGTAACAATGCGGCAATTGTCGATATTGCCCAAACGGCAGGCCAGTTCAACTCTTCAATCGTTCTTCAAGCGGACAACAAGTACATTGATGTTAAAAGTATCCTTGGTTTGTTCACTACTTTGGTGTCCAGCCAAAGCTATGAGCTTCATGTTCATGGGGCAGATGCTGAAGAAGCTAAGAAGGCAATGACTGAAGTGTTTGCAAAACACGGTTTGAAATTCACAGTTGTTGCTGAGTAATAGTCGTGCTAAAAACGTCCTACCGGTTTTCGGTGGGGCGTTTTTTCTAGAAGTAGATACGAAACTTGATAGGATAACGCAGCAGGTTCTTTTAAATATATGGTTAGTATAAACTGAATTGTTGTATTGATACCGGATTTCGTCTAATATTAAGTAAAATAGTAAAAGCAGCTTAACTTTTGGACATGGGGGGGATAGAGGCATGACTTCATCGGAATTACAGGAACAGTATAATCTTAAAGCAATCAATCTTCTACAAGAAGATGCCGATAAAATTCAGCAACTTATAGAAGTGCAGATGGAGAATCTGGCAACACGCTACTGCCCTCTCTATGAGGAAGTGCTGGATACCCAGATGTACGGTTTCTCCAGAGAAGTGGATTTTGCGGTTAGAGCAGGTTTGGTCCCAGAGATTACTGGTAAGATGGTACTAAGTAAGCTGGAGCGTAACTTAGCAGTACTCTACGAGGCTTTGAACAACAAAGCGAAGGAAGAATAAATATCGGTTTCTTAAGTATTTATAGAAGCGCACATGAGGACGAATCGCTCATGTGCGCTTTTTGTTGTGTACAATGGTTAATAATGATTATACGAGATAGAAGGAGACTCCTAAAATCAGGTAGACCGTTAATAACAAGAGACCCTCATACCAGTTAGTTGAGCCGTCCTGAGTAATTGATTTGGCAATAAAGACGGCTACACCGATGGCGACAATTTCGATGGTCGTAAAAACTATGTCCATTGTATCACCCATGAAATAACTGGCGAAGATTAGGACAGGTGCTACGAACAGGGCGATTTGCAGACTGCTTCCAACCGCAATTTCTACTGCCGCACCGATTTTGTTCTTCATGGCCAGCATAATGGCTGCACTATGCTCTGCGGCATTACCGATGATAGCTACGAGGAACGCACCTACAAACAGCTCGCTGAATCCGAAACGTTCTGTCAAAGTCTCTAACGTTCCTACCAGCCACTCACTCACGAAGGCTACCATTACAGTGGCAAGCACGAGATAAAGGATGGATTTGTTTTTGGACCAAGCAGGGGCATGTTCATGAGCTAATTCTTCTTTACCCTCTTCTGTAACGTCCTCTAGATGTTTCTTATGCGTGATCATGGAGAAGATTAGCCAAGCTATGTACGAAGCGATGAGCAGCCCGGCAACGATTAAACTGAGCACATCGGTATCCTTCTCCGTAATAGAGTGGGTGGTAAAGAACATAGCGGGAACAAATAAGGCAATGACGGCAACGATCATCAGGGAGCCATTCATTCCGGCAAGGGTTACGTTGAAGTTCTGAACTTTGAACTTCATCCCGCCGGCGAAAATACTCAATCCTAGAACAAGCAACAGGTTGCCGATAATAGAACCGGTAAGACTGGCTTTGACCATGTCGAACAATCCTTCCTTGACCAGGAAGAAGGCAATGATTAGCTCAGCAGCATTGCCGAAGGTGGCGTTTAGGAAGCCGCCCAGTCGTTGTCCGGCATAATGAGCTACACTTTCAGTGGCCCGGCCGAGAAATCCAGCCACAAACACCACAGCGATTGCTGAGAGAATGAACTGCAGGGTATGATCCCAATCGGCATAATGGCCGATCGCACTAAGGATAAAGGCGATACCCATCAGTGATGGTGAAATCCATTTTTTCAATGTAAAGGACACTCCTATCTATGTATTTAGATTGAATTCATAATCAATATACCCAAATTGTTCCTAGGTGTAAACGAGAAAGCGATAAAGTGATTTGCTTTTTAGCCTGTTTTGGAATTACAATAATTGATAATGAGTGTAGGGGGGATATGGCATGGCAGAACAACTTCAACTGGAAATGGGAAATATACGAATTTCAAATGACGTCGTCTCAAAAATTGCCGGTTTGGCTGCCTTGGAGACTCCGGGAATTGCAGCCATGTCTGGTGGCCTGTCAGAAGGCTGGGCGAAACGTCTAAGCGGTAAGAACGTTCAGAAGGGCGTTACCGTTGAAGTAGGACAGCTGGAAGCAGCAGTAGATCTACGAATTATCGTTCTCTATGAAACACCGATCCACGAAGTGTGCCGGATGCTTCAGCAGAACGTACGTGAAGCTGTGGAGAGCATGACTGGACTTCATATTGTTGAGGTAAATGTCAAAGTTGAAGGCGTAGCTTTCAAGAATGATGAAATCTCTTAAAAAACTTGTACACAAAAAAGCAGTCCAAGGTTAATTCCCTGGGCTGCTTTTTTATGTGTAAATTCCCTAACCTCCGGCTTTATAAAGCTTACCGGGAACGAACCTGTCTAACCGTTGTTACAGATTTCGTTACTTCCTCTTTGGCAGGAAGGTTGGTTTCTCTTGAGATGCTTAGCATAATTCCCATGCACAGCATGCTGACAAGGAGTGAAGAGCCCCCGTAGCTGATAAACGGCAAGGTAACGCCGGTAAGAGGGATTGTATTGGTTACACCGCCGATATTGACAAAGGCCTGAATGGCTATGAGGCCCATAATCCCAATTCCGACGAGCGTACCAAAGGGATCCTTACACCTTAAAGCGATTAGAATACCTCGCCAGATAAAATACAGATATAACATCAAAAATATGGAGGTCCCAAGAAAGCCGAACTCTTCACCAATTACGGGGAAGATAAAGTCCGTATAAGGGTATTTTAGATAGTCCAGCTTTTGAATGCTTTTGCCGAAGCCGGAACCACTTACTCCACCTTGGCCAAGAGCGGTTAAGGATTGAATAATGTTATAACCATCACCCTCAGCAACCTGATAAGGATCTAAAAAGGCAACGATACGACCTTTTCTATAATCCTGAGTGTCAGTGGCTTTATCGGATGGAGATAAGGAATCAATCGCTGCTTTGGCGCCTATAACTAGTCCTACACCCAGCACTAGCAGTGCTATAGAGCCCAGAATATGCTTCATGCTGGCACCACCGGCATAAATAACAAGTCCGCTGGTAGCTACGAGAATAAGGCAAGAACCTAAATCCGGCTGCATCATTATAAGTCCGGCAACAATACCCACGATGACCATTACAGGGATATATCCTGTACGGAAATCTCTAAACCGTTCACCTTTTTTGGTGATGAGTGCTGAGATATACAGGATAATCGATATTTTGGCTAATTCGGTGGGTTGAATTCCAAGTGTTCCGATACTAAGCCAGCTCTTGGCACCATTAATTTTTTCAGAGAAGGCTACCACGAGCAGAAGTATAACGGTGATGATAAAAATAGGTACATACCACTTCTTAAACTTACTGTAGTGAATGTTCATAGCTATAAACATAACAATGGTTCCGAGTACGATCCAGATCACTTGGCGTTTAATGAAAAATAGAGGGTCATTACCGAACTTCGGGCTTGCTAAGGTTAAGCTTGAGCTAGCACTGAAGACCATGACTAGACCGAAACCCACAAGTAGTAGTGTTAAGATAAGTAGTTGGAAATCGGGTGTTCCTCTTTTGGGCAGGCTGACATTTTGTTTCGTCGTTCCCTTTCTGTTACTCAAGCCTCTAACAGCTGCTTTAATTCAAGAATCCGCTTAGCAGCAGTGTCCAATACTGGTTTTGGCACCGGAGATTCATATTCCAGGCCATGAGGGAAGGTTGCTTTTCCTAAGTATACGGCTTCAATTGCAAGTACGGCATCAGACTTCTCTAGCTTTCCCTCGACAGCGCGAGTGTTAATGCGTAGGAAGTATTCGCCACCATCCTGTGGGTCTTCAATTTTGCAGTCGTAAGTGGCACGATAGTATTCCCATTGCCAGCGGATGAAGCCAGCTTTTGTGGCACTCTCGTCCAGATAGAGAAGATCACTCTTCAATCCTACGAGGCCCGTGTTCTCAAAAATCATAGCACGCATATCCCCCTTATGAAGTATAATGATGAATTTCTGATCCGATTGCTGATGTTCTACCTCATGATAGTATGTTTCTAAAGGTTGTGCAAGAGTAGGCAGTGCCTAACAATACCCAGTTTTTTGCGTTTCTGCTACAATAAAAGAATTATAGTCGTTCGCGGCTGGAACAAAGTGAACAGGACTGCTATCGCTTGCTATGGATGCGGGTTTATCGAGAAGGGGATGGAGAACTTATGAAGAGCTTAGCGGTTGATTCGCTCATGCCGGAGATCGTGGAATGGAGACGCCATTTGCATCGTCATCCGGAGTTGTCTTTTCATGAAAAGGAAACGTCAGCATTTATAGCAGATAAGTTAGCCGAATTCGGAATTGAAGTCAGAAAAAGCGGGACAGGGTATGGTGTGCTTGGCATACTACGGGGAAAGCGGCCGGGGAAAACCGTTGTTCTTCGTGCGGACATGGATGCCCTACCTATTAAAGAGGAGAACAAGAAGGATTACGTTTCGCAAAATGAAGGGGTAATGCATGCCTGTGGACATGATGGCCACACTTCCATACTGCTCGGTGTAGCCTCTTACTACAGCAGCCGGCTTGAGGAGCTGGAAGGGGAGCTGCGTTTTCTTTTTCAGCCCGCAGAGGAAGTATGCCCAGGAGGGGCGCAGGGGATGATTGCCGAAGGCATGTTAGAAGGAGCGGATGCGGTGTATGGTCTGCATCTGTGGACTCCATTGCCTATGGGAACTGTTGGGAGTGCTCCGGGACCGTTGATGGCGTCTGCGGACGAGTTTTTTATAGATATCATTGGCAAAGGCGGACATGGCGGCATGCCGAACCGTACCATTGATAGCATCGTGGCGGGAGCGGCGCTGGTGACCCAGCTGCAAAGCATTGTAAGCCGCTCTGTGAACCCGCTGGAGCCCGCTGTACTCAGTGTAGGAACCATTCAAGGGGGGTTCGCCCAGAATGTCATTGCCGAGCAATGCCGGATCACAGGGACAGTGCGGGCATTCGACGAGGAGACACGGCATTTGATACGCCAGCGAATCGAAGAAATGACCGTTTCTATTGCCAGCGCTTACGGGGCAGAAGCTAAGATAGATTACGTTATGGGATATCCTCCCCTCGTAAATCACGATGGTGAAGTGCAGCGGTTTTTCGAGGTGGCCCCAGCGGCTTTAGGAGAATCTGTTGAAGTGATTCGGATGGAAAAGCTGATGCCAGCTGAGGATTTTGCCTATTATGTTAAGGAGATTCCAGGCTGCTTTATGTTTGTGGGTGCCGGAAATCCGGATAAAGAGGCTGACTATCCACATCATCATAGCAAATTTGATTTTGACGAAGATGCCATGCTGCACGGAATGAAGCTGCTCATTGCTATGGCGAATTCCTGTATGCGTGAGGACACAATCGTATAATTTCGTTTCATAGAGGAGAACCTATTCCCATAACATGGAGACCATGATTAGGAGGGTTCATTCTTGAAGACAGTGAAAGAGGTTATGACGAAGGAGCCTGCAACGGTTACGCTGCAAGATAATGTGTATGAAGTTGCCGTGAAAATGCGAGATTATGACACTGGATTTATACCTGTTGTTGATAATGAAGAACATAAGACACTGCTCGGTGTAATTACTGACCGCGATCTCGTGATTAGAGGTTATGCGGCTAAACACCCTGGTTCAACCTCAGTGGAAACTGTAATGAGTAAAGAGATTCAGGCCGTCTCGGAGAATACTTCAGTAGATGAGGCTGCAGAGTTAATGGCTGGCTGGCAAATTCGCAGGCTGGCGGTGACACGTGACCAGAAGCTGGTGGGCGTAGTGTCGATTGGAGATCTGGCTGTGCGCGACATTTTTGCGGATGAAGCTGGTGAAGCCCTCCATGATATTTCGCAGCAGCACTTACATTAAATAGTCAGATAGGGAAGCTCATGACCGTTATGCGGGGATGGGCTTTTTCCTGTTATATGAAAATAAACAAAATTACATAGCGCAAGCTTAAATCACTTGAACACTAGGGAGGAAAAGCTATGAATGGATCAGGAGCTTGCATCGTACGCAGGGACCGGACAATTTTACTGGAATGTGCTCATCCGGATTTTGAGGTGGCAAGGAAAAAGCTAGGGACCTTCGCGGAGCTGATAAAAAGTCCTCCTGCTTACCATACCTACCGAATTACCCCTTTATCTCTTTGGAATGCAGCTGCGCTTAATTATACTGCTGAGGAGATTATCACTAGCCTGCATCACCTTGCACGCTGGGGTGTTCCCACAGGATTGGAGGAGGAAATTGAAACTCTTTTGTCCAGATATGGAAAGCTGACTCTTCATGGCCAAGAGACTCAGAATGAGGTCGTTATGTTAAGAACGGATGCTCCTGAGCTTTTGAATGAGTTGAGTGATGTACAAGGTCTAAAAGCGTTGGGTCTACTGAGAATAAATCCTCTGGAATGCTCGTGCCCTGCGGAGAATAGAGGGCTTTTGAAACAAGAGCTGATGAGATTGGGGTATCCAGTTCTCGACTACGCCGGATATCATGAAGGGCAAGCGCTTAGCTTGACCTGGAAGGAGAATCTCGATACCTGCAAGGCTGATTCGGCAAACGATTCATTTGGCTTACGTGAATATCAGCAGGAGGCCGTTCAGCTGTTTCAAGGGACAGAAGGACAAGGGGGAAGCGGTGTGGTGGTGCTGCCTTGTGGCGCAGGGAAGACCATTGTAGGAGTAGCAGTACTTGAAAGTCTCCAATGTGAAACCCTGATTTTAACTTCAAATACAACGTCCGTAAGGCAATGGATGGATGAATTGCTGGAGCGAACAGATTTGGCTGGAGAGGCAGTAGGTGAATATTCGGGTGAAAAAAGAGAAGTGCGGCCAGTTACCATTGCCACCTATCAAATATTAACGCATCGTTCGTCCAAAGACGGTCCGTTTCTCCATATGAAGCTGTTTAACGAACGCAATTGGGGCTTGATTATATATGATGAGGTTCACCTGCTTCCAGCGCCTGTATTTCGGGCTACAGCAGACATTCAGGCTACACGTCGACTGGGGCTTACAGCCACTTTGGTTAGAGAAGACGGGAAGGAAGGGGATGTGTTCTCTTTAATCGGACCGAAACGCTACGATTTGCCTTGGAAGGAGCTGGAGCAGCAGGGCTGGATCGCTGAAGTGGAATGTGTAGAGATCATTGTGCCGATGAATCCGGAGCTTAAACAAGAATATATGTACGCGGCGGCAAAAGAAAAATTTCGTATGGCTTCCTGCAATCCTGCCAAAGCTGAAATTGTAGCCAAGCTTCTAAAGGTCCATACAGGTTCTTCGGTGCTGGTTATTGGACAATATCTCGACCAGTTAAGTGAACTGGCTGACAGGATCGGGGCGCCTTTAATTACTGGCAAAACGAAGCAGCGTGAAAGAGACGAGCTATATGCGGCTTTTAACGAGGGAGATATACAGGTACTGGTGGTGTCAAAAGTAGCGAATTTCGCGGTGAATTTACCTGACGCGTCAATTGCTATTGAAGTCTCGGGAGCTTATGGATCACGGCAGGAGGAAGCCCAGCGACTAGGTCGAATCCTCCGTCCCAAAGCGGGGGAGAATAAAGCCTATTTCTATACACTGGTATCTGAAGATAGCCGGGAACAGGATTTCGCTTTGCGCCGCCGGATGTTTTTGACTGAGCAGGGCTATGAATATGTCGTTAAAAAGATGCCGAGTGGAGAGGAGCGAACCATCCATTGAACCAGCTGTCAACAGAAGCATTAGAGGTCTTAAAGCGATTATGTGCAGCTTATGCTGCCCAGCCGTTTGAGGAAGGGAAGGAAGAACGATTGCGCCCTGTGGCGCTTTGTCGTGCTGAGCAAAAGCTTGCAATGAACGAATTGCGCCGCGAGGGGCTGTTAACTGCAAGGCATAAAATATTAGGCGAAAAGCTGTACCAGATTCCTGTTGATCAGCTGCCGGCAATTGAACAAGAATTTTTCCCGTATCAGCCGCAATTCATTGCCGGGCATTTAGTGAGTCTTACCATGGAAGCAGGAGCCGGACTGGCGATAGATTTATTTCGGGCTTTGCTGTTCACCGCTTGGGAAGGGTTGCCGCTGACAGCCAAGGGGATTATTCACAAAAAGCATCTAAACCGCTTAGCGGCGCAGCTCTCTTTTGGGGAGGAGCATTTGCAAGGGCTCTCCGTGGGTTCTCTTTTAGAGGAACAGAACACACTTTCTGTCATAGCGACGGTGGATATCCTGCTGTGTCTTGGACTTATTCGCAGGCAGAGTGCCGGATACACGCTTGATCTGGAGCTGTTGGATCGTTGGCTGCAGCTTCCTGAAGCGACGATGAGTGACATTCTTTATGGGATTGTAATTAATCGCTCTGGAAGCGTGGGCCCAGCCGATCAACATTTTCGTTATATAATTTCTAATGCAGATTTTATCCCCGGGAAATGGATAATGCTGCCCGCACTATTAGACTGGATGATGGCTTCTAATCTCACAGGTAACGTTGCCCGTAATGAGCTTGAGAAGTCAAGCTTGAACTGGTTACGTTGTTTAACAGGCTTTGGCTGGTGTGAACTGGGAGAAACCGCTGAGGGCATGTTGTGTTTTCGCTGGACCGCTGCTAAGCCAATGCTATCTGCTGAGAGGGGATCATTCGCTGCTGTTGGGTCTGGAGATACACAGGAACAGTTTATTGTGCAGCCGGATTTCGAGGTGCTGGTTCCACCGGAGGTCCCCTATTCTGTACGATGGACACTGGCTGGCTGCGCTGAGCTCCAGCAAAGTGATACGATATGGAGCTTCCGGCTGACGAAAGAGAGGTTGGAACTTGCAGCTGAGCGTGGAATGTCACCGAATGACATCATCTCCTGGATAAGGGAGCATGCAATGGGCGGGCTTCCTTCGGTGGTTCAAATGTCCCTTGAGCAATGGGCAAAAAGCATTGGCCGTACTTCACTATCGCAAGTAATTCTCTTGACCTGTCAGACGGAAGCCGATGGAGCTGCTATCGCAGCTCACCCGCGTTTACAGGAGAATCTTGAACGTATCGGTCCTTTACATTTCATAGTGGACCCGGAATACATGGAACAGATACGAAAAGAACTGTACTCCGCGGGGCTAGCGCCTTCCAGAATCATTGGAGGACAAGGGGAGGATCCAAACGTAGGGTGGAGTTGGTTTCCTCATGAAACAGGAAACCCCGAGGCAACGTATGTTCTTCCAGAGCTGAATGTAGAACTAGGATTGCTGTCCAAAGGGAATCCTTTTCTTAACCTGCCGGTTATTGCTCCTGAACAAGAGGAGGAGATTCTCTTCGGTGGAGAAAATGTACCGCAGATCTGGAGCAAAGAATGGCGGCATTATCATAGCTCGACTGCACAAAAGGTGATGGAGCAAGGGTTAAGATGGGGAGTCAAAGTGCGTTTTGCACTAAAAGATCAGATGTTAGATTTTATCCCTTCCCGCATAAGCGGAAATCCATGGAGAGTTTCCGGACAGCTGCTCTATCACGATGGTGAAACGGTTGAAGATATAGAGCTCACTCCGGAAGACTGGAAGGAAATGAAGTTAGTTATTCCCAAAGGACGAAGAAATTCCTCTTCTGCTCAAGCGAGTGATTATGGTATGATAGAAAAGTCTACTGAATCGGTAGATCATTAACGAAGAAAAGAGCTGAGTTCATGAGCGTAGCTGAAATAAATACGGTCGATATGGCTGAAGTGCTGACATACGCCTATGAATTAGGCGATATGATTAATCAATCCGCCGAGGTGTCGGATTACTTATACTGGAAAGGACGGGTTGATACGAACCCCGAAATTCAGGCCATGGTCAAACGACTTCAGACTAAGAAGGAGTTGTTTGAAGAAACACAGCGATTCGGACATTTCCACCCGAATTATCATTCAGCAAAGGATGAGGTTTCGGCAGTAGAAGCGGAACTGGAGCGGTTCGAAGAAGTTGTTCGTTTCAAGCTGGCAGAGAAGACCCTTGACGACATTCTGCATTCCATGTCGGAAGCGATTGCTTTTTCAGTATCCGATAGCATTAAAGTACCAAGTAATGATCCTTCCCCTAAAGGTGGATGCGGCAGCGGGGGAAAATGCTCCTGCGGATAAGCTTCCCTTAGGATTTAGAGAGAGAAAGGCGGTTTAGCTTATGTTTGCGGAACGGACAGGATACATCATTTGGGTAAGTGACGTTAAAGCGGCACGTAACCTTGAGAAATACGGAACATTACATTATGTTTCTCGGAAAATGCATTATGCAGTTATGTATGTAAATGCAGAACGGGCCGAGGAAGTTATGAAGAATGTCCGCAGACTCTCCTATGTGCGAAAGATTGAAAGATCTTATCGTAACGAAATTAAGACAGAGTATACTAGTAATGGACCGGACAAGTCCCGTAATTACAGTATGTGATTCCAGGAGATAAACAGGCGCTTAAACAGCGCCTGTTTTTTTTATGCTTATTTACAAAAAAACGCCATTACTCTCGACGGTAGAAACTTGTACAACTTTCGGCAATGAGGTAAGATGACAACATTAAGTGCATACTAAGACCCTTATGGTGGAGTGTGATGATGATGCGCAACAAGGGGACGGATTGGCCCAGCACTTATGAGCCCTTCCACATCATGCTGAACGATTACAGGGTCGCCGATATCGTTATAACCAATCATGCGAAGAGCCGTTATATGGACCGCATCAGCAATGGTGCAAGCAATGCCGAAGAGGTCGCTGCATGGATGTGGCAGTGCCTAATGCAGAATCGGATCAAGCCCTTTTCAAGCAGTGATTATAACGCATATTTAATTGACGATGACTCTGTAGTAATCGCTGAGTTTACGGAATTGACAGGTGAGAGAGATCTCTCAGGCCAGCCATTATATTCTATGATCATCGTTTCGTTTCTTGGGAGAATCTCGGAGATGCCACAGTTGAGAGATTTAAAGACCTATTTTTCACTGCTGCGTAATTCTCACCGCACAAAGCTGTCGAAGAAGAAACGAAGACGCAAATAGTCTATAAAGAAACGGGCAAGAGGCATGCGGCGAGTCTGCATGTCCTTTTTAAAAATATAAGAATTTATATACAGCACGATTATAATATTCTTAAGTTTCTACGAGAAACGATTGTCGTCTTTAAAGGACGTTCTTTTTGTAATATAAGGAGTTGCGAAGCATGAACTTTCATCAGCTGCATATTTTTTATACGGTCTCCGAGCGGGGAAGCTTCTCGGCGGCGGCGCAGACTTTACATATGACTCAACCAGCTGTGACCATGCAGGTACAGGCACTGGAGGATTATTTTGGCACCAAATTGTTTAACCGTTCCACCAAAAAAATCGTACTCTCCGAAGCAGGGCACACCCTGATGCCATACGCGCTGCGCAGTATTCAGCTGATGCGTGAGACGGATCAAGCGATGTCAGCATTCACACATATGCTGGAGGGGCGGCTGCAGCTTGGGGCGAGTCTTACGATAGGAGAATATGTGCTGCCACGGCTGTTAGGCCCTTTCGGAAAGCAATATCCTAACATTTCAATTATGATGAAAGTGATGAATACCTCGCAAATTATGGAGGAAATCCTCAAGCATCAACTGAATTTTGGTTTAATTGAAGCCCCGGTCACACATCCGGACATGGAGATCGAGCCCGTGATGGGGGATGAACTGAAGTTGATCGTGCCACATGATCATCCACTTGCGGAGCAGCAAGAGGTTACCTTGGAGCAAGTGCTTCAGCATCCTTTTGTATTGCGTGAGCAGGGCTCAGGAACGCGGCGTGTGATGGAGGAGCAGCTGTTCTCCAAGGGACTTGATCCGGGAACTATGAAGATCGTGATGGAGCTTGGAAGTACGGGAGCTGTGAAATCAGCGGTGGAAGCAGGTCTTGGCATAACGATCATATCGACCTCTTCGGTTAAGCATGAAGTTGCGCTGGGACTGTTGAAAATTGTGAATATCTCCGATGCCTCTTTTAAAAGACAATTCTACGCTATTCATCTAAAATCAACACTGCTGCCAATTTCTGCAGTAACCTTCCTGACTTATTTGCGTGAGCATTCGAATCAAATCTGATAGTTAAAGCGGGGGATATTACAATGTCAATTGTTCTACGTGGAGAAAAGCTAGTATTGCGCGATATTACAGAGGCTGATTTTCAGAAGCTTTATTATCACTATCATGAAGCTGAAGACCGTGAACACTTGAAATGGGATGGTCCCTATAAATCTCTGGCACATCAAAGATTCGAAAAGTTTACCGAGGACTACATAGGTCATTTGGCGTTAGTTGAGACGGAAACCCCGCGTAACCTGTTGATCATAGAAATAGACGGCAAGGTAAAGGGCAAAGTAGGGCGCTACTGGATATCGCAAGAAACCAACTGGATGGAGATTGGTATAGTAATCTTTGATTCTAGTTATTGGTCAGGTGGTTACGGTACGGAAGCGTTTAAGATGTGGATAGATTATTTATTTAATTCTCTTGATACAGTCCGTCTTGGAATAGGCACCTGGTCAGGGAATAAAAGAATGATCGGGTTGGCAGCGAAATGTGGCATGGTGGAGGAAGCTCGCGTCCGTAAAGCACGAATCGTGCGAGGAGAATACTATGATGCCATAAAAATGGGGATTCTGCGGGAAGAGTGGGAGAATGCAGGTAACCTATCTGCTAAGGATGCATGTGACCTCCATACCCATACTCAAGCCTCTGACGGCATGCAGCCGCCAGCGGAGAATGTACGTCTTGCTAAGGAGAAGGGGCTAAGCGCTGTTGCCATTACGGATCATGATACAGTAGCTGGCGTGAAGGAAGCCTGTGAAGCAGGAGAGAAGTACGGAATAACCGTTGTGCCTGGTGTAGAGATCAGTACGCGTGCTGGTGGCAAAGACATTCATGTGCTGGGCTATTATGTTGATCCTGAGAATGAACAATTTCTCTCACGTTTGGAAGGGCTAAGAGATACCCGGGCACTTAGGAATGAAGCGATAATTACCAAGCTGCAAGACCTTGGGATTGCGATTACCTTGGAACAGGTTATAGCGGGGATCGGGCGGGAATTGAAGCCTGACGAAAGCATCGGCCGGCCACATATTGCCGACGAGCTGGTTCGGCTTGGGGCAGCTACCGATATGAGAGATGCCTTCAACAAGTATTTGGCCGAGGGTGCAGCAGCCTATGTGTCACCTCCCAGAATTACACCGGAGGAAGCTTGCGAGTGGATCATTGAGGCAGGAGGGTCTCCAGTATTAGCCCACCCGGGCTTGTACGGGGATGACCTTCTGGTGCGAGATATTCTGGAGCAAGGCGCTTTTAAAGGGATTGAGGTCTATCACTCTGATCACGGACCTGCGGAAGAAGAACGTTATCAAGTTATGGCTGAGGATTATAATTTGTTAATAACCGGAGGTTCTGACTTTCATGGTGCCCGTCAAGGCGTGATTTTTCACGGGGATATCGGCAGTGTTACGGTTTCTACAAAAGTACTGAAGTTTTTAAACAAGAAGGCATGAAATTAGTCGATTTGCGGAGCGAATTATAAAAACCTCCAGCCTTAGATGTTCAACATCTGCAGCTGGAGGTTTCTTTATATCTAGTAGTTAGCTTCTCAAAGTATTTGGAAGACTCTTAATTCTTTCCTCATTAGGTGTGACGAACAGTGTCTTTTGATGATCATAGATTACAAATCCCGGCTTGGAACCGCTTGGCTTACGTACATAGCGGATCAATGTACAGTCCACAGGCACACTGCTGGACTGTTTGGCTTGGCTGAAATAAGCGGCAAGTTGAGCGGCTTCTTCTAGCGTTGCATCTCCAAATTGCTCACTTCGGATGACCACGTGTGATCCGGGGATGTCCTTGGTATGCAGCCAAGTATCATTCGGAGAAGCCAGCCGATTGGTGACGTATTCGTTCTGCAAATTATTTTTGCCGACATAAATATCGATTCCTTCCGAAGAGGTGAAGACCTGTAATGTGGGTCTGGTGGCCTTTTTCTTCTTTTTACCCTTTTTGCTCCGGTCACGCAGATAACCTTGGCTTACAAGCTCGTCGCGGATCTCCTCAATGTCGTTGAGGGAAGCGTGGGCAAGTTGCTGCAGCAGACTCTCCATATACAAAATTTCCTCATGCGTCTTCAAAAGCTGTTCATTAATAACAAGCAGGCTGTTTTTATATTTGTTGTATTTTTTGAAATAACGTTGTGCATTGTCCGAAGGATTTAATAACGGATCGAGCGGAACCACCATTTCCGCCTGATTTTCATCATAATAATTGACCAAGGAGGCTTCTTTATCCCCTTTGGATACCGCGTGTAATGAAGCGAAAAGCAACTCACCCCAAATGCGGTAACGATCAGCATCCTGAGCTTCGTCGAGATCCTTCTGCAAATTCGCGAGTTTTTTAACGTTTTTGCTCCGTTCATTGCTGAGGAAACGGATCAAATCACTCACCCGTTGCTTTACAGTATCGCGCTCGGCTTTATCCCCGTAATAATCCTCCATACATTCACTGATGGAGTTGTAATGTTTCGCACTCTCACCCAGAAGTGTTAAGGGGATCGCAGAAAAAATCATTTTACCTTTTGCGTTTGCACCTGCAACAGGAGAAAACTCGTTATCGCATACGGGTCCCATTACGGAATGGAAGGCAACCCATAATTTTGTTGGAAACGCTGCTTCGGTTTCTGTAACTTCGCCTTTATCCAAGGTGTTTCTCAGACGAAGAGCAATTTCACCAGCAATCAGCGGGCTCATTCCGCTGAAAGCATGTACCATCCAGCCTACCGGGTCAGCTGAGGGAGATGGACCGCCAGAGCCGTCAGGTTTTTGCTCTACTGCTTCTTTTGTGATCAGATTAGCAAGCTCTCCCTCAATGATTTCTTCTGGCTCAGCTTTCTCCTCAACATCCTCTATCAGCGCAGCTTCTTCAGCAGCTGAGATTAAATTGAGAAATTGCTCCTGGCCGATTTCCAAAGGGTTCAGCTTATGCTGCTGAGGCGGCTCTGTGTAGGCGATGCCGGGCATCACAATCCGATAGCTGCTAATCGATGGAGTTACATGATGAATGCCGTCTATGATCGTTCCAGAGCTGAGATCAGTAAGAATGATGTTACTGTGCCGACCCATGAGCTCTATGATGATCTTTTTGGCAAATACGTCACCAAGCTCATCTCTAGTCTTGACGTTTATGTGAATAATTCGTTCCATGCCTACCTGCGTAATGCTTTCAATGGTCCCTCCCTCACAATGCTTCCGCATAAGCATGCAGAACATGGGGGCTTCCGAAGGATTAATGCTGTTTCTTTCGGTAAAATGCACCCGAGGATACGTAGGATTAGCAGAGAGCAGCAGCTTGCCGCCGCCACCTGCGCCGCGCAGGTTAAAAATTAAATCGTGATTGTTCGGTTGATATATTTTTCCTATACGTGCACCTATGAATGATTGCAATTCGTGCACGATAGCTTTGGTAACAATGCCGTCTAATGCCATGATAAAGCTCTCCTGTCGCCGTGAAATGAATTTCTTAAATATAAGAAAGTAAAAGTTTCACACAATACTTTATGTCTTATATTTCTCGCTCAAACGCCTACCTGTCCTTATAAGGACGCCAAAGACGTTTATGCTTACCTCTCTATGATGCCATACTTTAGGACATTCGCGCAAAAGGGGAATTGGATAGGGGTGATATTATTGGACGACCTTGAATACATTTGTCATGAACAGGTGGAAAAGCTGTGCGCCGCCGGAAGTAAAGAAACGACCGGGAGGGAAAGAAAAGTCATGGAACAAAACAGTTGGCACCGTCTCGGTGCAGAAGAGCTGCAGAAAATGTTCAATGTCCAGCCAAGGACGGGCCTCAGTGATGAGGAAGCCGCGGAGAGACGAAAGGAGAACGGGTACAACGAGCTGTCGGAAGGAAAGACAGTATCTCCGTTTACCCTGCTGTTGAACCAGTTCAAGGATTTCATGGTGCTTGTGCTCATGGGTGCAACGCTTGTATCCGGGTTGCTAGGCGAATACTTGGATGCCATCACGATCATCGCGATTATCCTACTGAATGGAGCGCTTGGATTTGTTCAGGAGTTTCGCGCCGAACGTTCGCTCAGAGCTTTAAAGCAGCTCTCCGCACCTTCTGCGAAAGTGCTACGTGGAGGGAATAGCGAGATTATCCCAGCCAAGCTGTTGGTGCCAGGCGATATTGTCTTGCTGGAGAGTGGTGATCGGATTCCTGCTGATGTACGTTGGTTGGAATGCAGTGCTCTATATGTGGAAGAATCCGCACTTACTGGGGAATCATTGCCTGTCTCGAAGCATTCGGAAGCGATCCGTGCAGAAGAGATTCCGCTTGGTGATCAGAAGAATTTAGGCTTCATGGGCACTATGGTAACCAGAGGAACAGGGAGAGCTGTTGTAATCCGTACCGGTATGAATACGGAAATGGGTAAGATAGCAGATCTAATCCAAAATACGGATTCTCAGGAAACACCTTTGCAGCACCGGCTTGAGCAACTAGGAAAGATTCTGATCTACGTATCTCTGGGATTGACAATTGTAGTTGTGGCAGCAGGTATTCTGCATGGACAGCCTGCCACCTCCATGTTCTTGGCTGGTGTGAGCTTGGCAGTTGCCGCGATTCCGGAAGGGCTCCCCGCTATTGTAACTATCGCGCTTGCGCTAGGTGTGCAGCGGATGATCAAACGCAAAGCTATCGTTCGTAAATTGCCGTCAGTGGAAACGCTGGGCTGTGCCTCGGTAATCTGTTCAGACAAGACAGGAACTTTAACGCAGAATAAAATGACGGTGACCCGATTATGGACGGGTGGACGTGGTCTTGAGGTAACAGGCGAAGGGTATGCTCCAAATGGACAGGTTCTGGAGAAAGGTAAAGCAGTGGATCTAAAACATGATCAAAGCTTACGGCGGATGTTGCAGGTCGGCGCATTATGCAGCAACGCGGAAATCATCGAGACCTTCCAGTCTGAAGTGCGAGGCAAACGCAAAGGGAAGGATAAGGATGCTATTCTTGAAAAGTCTGCAGACAACACTTCCGTTTGGGAACTGAAGGGCGACCCGACTGAAGGAGCACTCGTGGCACTGTCAGGAAAGATGGGTCTGACCGCTCAGACGCTTGCTGTAACCTACACTCGTGAACAGGAATTTCCGTTTGATTCTGAACGGAAGCTGATGTCTGTGATCGTAGGCCATCCTGGAGGACGGATGGTATGTACAAAAGGTGCGCCCGATGTACTGCTCAATCGCTGCTCATACATGCTTTGGGAGGGCGGTGTTGTGCCTTGTACGCCGACTTTGCGGCAAAAGGTGCTTGATGCCAATGAGCAGATGGCTTCTGGAGCCCTTCGTGTGCTAGGTATGGCTTACCGGGATATGCGTCCAAATGAACATGTGAATAGTGAAAAGGATGCGGAGAATCAATTAGTCTTTATTGGTTTGGCTGGAATGATTGATCCGCCACGTCGTGAAGTCCGCGATGCCATCAGCGTCACACGCCGGGCCGGGATTAAGACGGTTATGATTACCGGTGACCATGGAACAACTGCCGAGGCTATTGCTCACCAGCTGGGAATTCTGCAGCGTGGTGGAACGGTGCTGACAGGTGCTCAGTTAACCCGGATGGATGATGATGAGCTGGATAAGGTATCGGACAATGTGTATGTATTCGCCCGCGTATCTCCAGAGCATAAGCTTCGGATCGTTAAATCGCTACAACGTCATGGTCACGTAGTGGCTATGACCGGAGATGGAGTGAATGACGCTCCAGCCATTAAGGCTGCGGACATCGGAATAGCCATGGGTATCACAGGCACAGATGTGACCAAGGAAGCATCATCACTTGTTCTCGGAGATGATAACTTCTCTACGATCGTTGCTGCCATCGAAGAAGGCAGAAACATCTATGAGAATATTCGTAAATTCATTCGTTATTTGTTGGCATCCAATGTAGGAGAAATTCTGACAATGTTCTTTGCCATGATGCTCGCTCTGCCATTGCCACTCGTTCCCATTCAAATCCTTTGGGTCAATCTGGTGACAGACGGACTGCCAGCGATGGCCCTTGGCGTGGATCAGCCCGAGAAGGATTTGATGGAGCATAAACCGCGTGGTGCGAAAGAGAATATTTTTGCCCGCCGCTTAGGCTGGAAAATTATAAGCCGTGGACTCTTAATTGGCTTATGTACGCTAGGAGCATTTTGGCTAACTTTACGTATAGCACCAGAGAATCCTGCACAATTGATTCGCGCACAGTCGGTGGCTTTTGCGACACTCGTTATGGCACAGTTGATCCACGTCTTCGATTGCCGCAGCTCGCGCTCAGTGTTCCACCGCAATCCGTTCCAGAATAAGTATCTAGTGCTTGCCGTATTGTCATCAGTCTTACTGATGCTGGCCGTAATGTACGTGCCTGTGCTCCAGCCTGTCTTCAAAACAGTGCCGCTCAATTTCCGCGAATGGTGTCTGGTGTTTGTAACAGCGGGGATCCCAACCTTCTTGATGGGTGCCGGCAGTGTTTGGGGAGGCAAACGTAATCGGGGGCGCAGCGGCAGTACGATGATAAAAAGTACAAAAATTTCAGCATAAAGTCAATACTAATGCTCCATTCCTAAAGGTATACTTGTTGCAGTTAACCGCTCATATGCTTGCGAAATGCTAAATTACACAGAACCTTAAGCTTAAGCGAATGCTAACATAACATAACCTTTAGGAGTGGACTTTTAATGGAATTTACAAAAATGCACGGCCTCGGTAATGACTTCATCGTTGTTTTCGGTGAGCAAGAGCTGCCAAGTAATGCAGCGGAGCTTGCTGTAACCCTATGCAACCGGTTCTTTGGAATCGGTGCTGACGGACTGGTATATATCCTTCCTTCTGAGCGTGGCGATTTCATGATGCGTATTATGAATTCTGATGGTTCGGAGGCGGAGCAGTGCGGAAATGCCATTCGCTGTGTCTCTAAATATGTATATGACCACGGACTGGTAAGCTCAGAGCAGATTGTAATAGAAACGATTGGTGCCGGAGAACAAAAGGTTACATTAAACGTGAAAGACGGTGTTGTGGAGACTGTAACCGTAGATATGGGCGAACCTGTATTGTCCGGTCTGCAAATTCCAGTATCTATTGATGCAGAGCCAGTGCTCTCTCAGCCGATTGAAGCGGACGGAACCGAATTTACGTTTACAGCGGTATCCATGGGAAATCCTCATTGCGTGATTTACGTAGAAGATGCAGTGAATTTTGATCTTGCCACATGGGGACCTAAGCTTGAGGTACATCCTTTGTTCCCGAGAAAAGTAAACGTTGAATTCGCAACGGTACTGGATCGGGGGAGAGTGGATATGCGTGTCTGGGAACGTGGGGCAGGACCTACGCTTGCCTGTGGCACTGGAGCCTGTGCAACCCTTGTCTCCTCTGTGCTGAATGATCTTACAGACCGGGCAGCTTGGATTAGTCTAAAGGGCGGCGATCTCTATATTGAATGGAATGAAGAGGATAATCATGTGTATATGACTGGACCTGCTGAGGTCGTATTCACGGGCAGTGTAGCAATATAAAAAAATAACAAAAAAGGCAGTCCAAGAGCGCGTTCTTGGACTGCCTTTTTTGTGTTTCTAACCTGATGTGACTTTAAGCAGCCGAATAATGGAAGGAGTAACCGAGAATAATACTACAATGTTTATGAAAAAAAGGAGGGGAGCTTGTTGAACATCAACGGGTTAACTAAAAGAAATAAATCCGGTAAGGGACAGCAAGCAGACCCGGAGGGTTCAGGTTCTGGAGCCAGATTAACCATTCATCTGGAGCAGACACTAAACAATATCATTACCGAGCTGGGAGATAGTCCGGATCTTAGAATCCGCCAGGTAAAGCTTGGTGAGCAATCCTTTGTTGAGGCTGCTGCGGTACATCTTAATGGTCTAGCTAAGACAGAAACCGTTAATCAATTTGTAATGGGTTCATTGCTCTCTATTACGGATGAGATGCTCAAGGAAAGCAATACTGCAGCAAATAATCTGAATGACCTCATCTTAAACCGTGCCCTGGAAATAGGTGAAGCGCAGCTGCAGGAGGATTGGAACGAGGTGCTGCTCGGAATTCTTTCTGGGAAGACACTGATTCTCATTGAAGGTTATGACAGTGGCATCATGTGTGAGACTGAAGGAGGGGAAGCTCGTTCTGTCACTGAACCCTCGACTCAGCTAGTTGTGCGTGGTCCAAAGGATAGCTTTGTTGAATCTTTGGCTACGAATGTCTCATTAATACGCAGAAGAATAAGATCACCCAAACTAAGGCTCGAGCATGTGAAGATCGGGTCGGTAACTCAGACCGATGTGGCTTTAATGTACATCAAGGATACTGCGGACGAGAAGCTGGTTGAAGAAGCTAGAAAACGACTGCAACAGATTAATGTAGATGCCATCATGGAATCCGGTTATATCGAAGAGCTGATTCAGGATAAGACCTTTACCCCTTTTCCAACGATCAATAACAGCGAGCGGCCAGACGTGGCTGCAACGAATCTGTTAGAAGGGAGGGTAGTGATTGTCGTTGATGGCACCCCCTTTGTATTGATTTTGCCTGCGGTTTTCACTCTTTTTTTTCAGTCAGCTTCGGATTATGCGCAAAGGTTCGATATTGCTATTCTGATGCGAATTATTCGGTATATCAGTTTTATCGTGCTTATTCTAGGGCCTTCCGTGTATATAGCTTTGACGACGTTTCATTATGAGATGATCCCTACGACTTTGCTGATCAACCTGTTATCGCAACGAGAAAATGTGCCTTTCCCCGCTTTTGTCGAAGCTATTCTAATGGAAGGTGCGTTTGAGATCATCCGGGAAGCGGGAGTAAGAATGCCGCGTGCAGTTGGGCAGACCGTATCTGTAGTAGGTGCTCTGATTCTTGGTCAGGCCGTGGTAGAGGCTGGAATTATTACGCCCGTTATGGTGATTGTGGTCGCGTTGACCGGGATTGCGAGCTTTGCCATTCCAGCGTATAACATGGCGATTGCGGGCAGAATTATCCGCTTTGGTTTTTTGATATTGGCCGGTATGTTTGGTTTTTACGGGATTACATTGGGTTTAATCGTACTGGTTGCACATATGAACAGTCTGCGGACTTTTGGCGTTCCTTATTTGTCTCCAATCGTGCCTTTGTCATCCAGAGGTCAGAAGGATGCTGTCTTAAGGCTGCCTTTGTGGGCGCTTGGCACAGCAGAACCAGCTCCTGCTACTGCGCAGCAAGGGAACATTTCAGAAGGGAAGGAGATCACAACCGGACATGAACAGAACCTATCTCCAAAAATTCTTGATAAGACTAAAGGGACACAGTCGCATAAGAAAGGAAAGCAAGATTCTGAGTAAATGCAATTTTTTCTTAGCAGGACTTTTACCTTGCGTATTGATCTGTCTTAGTCTCACAGGCTGCTGGGATAGTGTGGAATTAAACAGAAGAGCCATCGTTTCGGGTGTGTCCATAGATAGAGGACCTACAGAAGAAGAGAAATACGTAGTATCCTTTCAGGTTATCGTTGCTGACGAAATCTCTGGGAAGAACGCTAGAGGGACTTCACCTGTTTCGGTATATAAAGGTAGCGGCCGCTCTATGTTTGAAGCATTAGCCAATGCCTCACGTCAGACTGCACGTTTTTTGTCTTTAGGACATATTCGGGTAGTCATCATTTCCGAGAAGTTCGCGCAAGAAGGCATCAAGGATATCATGGATGTGCTGGAAAGGGAAAGTGAAACCCGGCTGACAAGCCTGATTTTTATTTCCAAGGGACAGCCTGCTAGTGAATGTATGACGACTATGACCGTGTTCGGAAGAATTCCATCCAACGATTTGGTGGAAAAGCTGCAGACGACCTCCAAGCAATTCGGATATAACTATCGGATGGAAGTGGATGATATTATCCGGGGGATACAGGTTCCTGGTGGGGGGCCAGTGATCAATGGCGTGCTAGTGACTGGAGATTTGGAGCAGAGGGAAAGTAATGATAATTTAAAAAAAATAAGACCGGAGGCCATAATAAAAGTTACGGGTCTTGCAGCTTTTAAAGAAGACAAGCTTAAAGGGTGGCTGCAAGGGGAGGATGCGATCGGTACCGTTCTGCTTAAGAATAAAATCTCTCAGATGCCGGTACTGGTCTCGATAGGTGAGAATGATTATATATCGTTTAATGTGTATTTATCACAGGTACATATCCACGCTGATGCGAAAGACATAGAGCATCCTATCTTCACGATTAACGTCACTCAGCAGGCTGGATTAAAGGAATCGCCCAATGGCTTGGATCTAACAGATCCAACGGTGTTAAATAATCTTTCGAAGCTTTTGGAAAAGAATATTAAAGAACAGATCCGCGCTGCCATAACAACTGCCCGTTCGTTAAAAAGTGATTATCTAGGTTTTGGTGAAGCAGCAGAAAGAGCTAATCCACGTGGCTGGAAACAAGTAAAAGATCATTGGGACCGTATATTTGAAACCTGCCAGATTAATATCAATACGGATGCTGTGATCAGGCATACGGATATGCGGAGTGATTCCTTTCAGTCCAAGTATAAGTAATGACGATAAAGGAGGGGCAGCTATGGGAAAAATAAAAATAGGACTACTCCAATTTTTCACGTTGACTTTGTTGTTTGAACTTGGAACAGCACTGGTAGTGAATCTTGGGATGGAGTCTGGTAAGGATGCGTGGATATCCATACTGCTCGGAAATTTGATCGGTTTGATTATTTTTTCGGGGTACACTAATTTATACAGAAAGTTTCCGGATCTCCCCTTAACGGCATATACCCGCAAGCTGCTGGGAAGATCCTTAGGTACGGTGATTTCCGTTCTCTACATTATTCTTTTTCTCAATTTAGCGGGTCGTGATTTACGGGATGGCAGTTCCATGCTGGTTATGGCTACCATGCATCGCACACCTTTATTTGTTATATCTACGTTGATGATCTTATCTTCTGCGTATGTTTTGCATAAAGGAGTAGAGGTATTATCCCGAACTTCATTGGTATTCGCAACTCTCGTAATGCTGATCGGTATATTTTGCTCGATCATGCTGATGTTATCGGGCTCCATTAATTTGAATCGATTGCTTCCTGTTTTTGAGAATGGGTTCCAGCCTGTGATCGAATCTGTCATTCGCCAGAACTATATGTTCCCTTTTGGTGAAATGATTTGTTTTACCATGCTAATGCCCTATCTGAACAATGTTAAAAAAGGTCCTTGGGTCATCGGAGCAGGGATATTTGTTTCAGGTTTGCTCTTAAGTCTGACTATGATGCTGAATATCTCCGTGCTGGGCACAGATATTGTGAAACGTTCACCCCTCCCTCTGATGCCCACGATTAGCAAGATTTCAATCTCTGATTTTATTCAACGTGTGGATATTCTAGTAGTTATGGTGCTGATTATCGGCGTTTTTTTCAAAATGTCAGTGTTTTTTGCGGCGGCACTTATAGGAATTTCCGAATTGTTCAAAATTCCTTACCGGAGAATGGTCTATCCCTGTGCTCTGATCATTCTGTTCAGCTCGATGTTGAACGCGCGGAGCTTTACTGAACATATTAATGAGGGAGGGAGATTGTTATATACGATTTTCCCCTTCTTTATGGTGTTGATCCCTGTAATTCTTGTCATTGTTGCGGCGATAAGAAGTCATCTTTCCCCGCCACGTTCTGGTTGATGTCCTGTTTTCCAGTAGTAGATATCGGGGATGAACAAGCAGAGCAGCAAAATACAAGCCGTTGCTTTCTCAGAGGCGGTATAGAATAGATAATTAAGGATATAGCCGACGTTACCCAGCCCATAGCCATACAGCCAATCTAGCAAATAAATATACAATAAGCAGAGAGTGGCTAGCAGTAAAGTTACAGCGTATTTTCGGATCAGAAACTTTCTTGTTTTTTTCTTCAAAGTATTCTCTCCTTTATGGAAATATCAGCATTAACGTTAGTATGAAGCTTTTTATAGATGAACATGCATGGTGGATATTTTGGGCTAAATGCATTTCTTTTGGAAAGCTTATCATCCATACCGATTTATGTTACATTAGTATGAAACTAAAGTTAGAAACTAATGTGGCAGGGGAGGATCTTGTTGTGAAGCCGGATTTACGTTCCGCATGGGGAAATAAAGTATTAGTCGGAGACGGAGCGATGGGCACCTACTTATATCAGAAGGGTTTCCCGGTCGGCATTTCCTATGAAGAATTGAATTTGACCTCTCCGGGGGTAATCGAAGATGTTCACCGCAGCTATATTGAGGCAGGGGCAGTGCTGCTGGAGAGCAACACCTTCTCGGCGAACTATGACAGGCTCTCTAAATATGGTCTAGAATCTAAGGTTGAGGAAATCAATCGAGCCGGGGTTAGAATCGCTCGCCGGGCTGCTGGAGATCATGGGTATGTATTAGGAGCTGTAGGATCTATTCGCGCGGGCAAACGTGCGAATCTCTCTTCCACAGAGCTGAAAAAATATTTTACACAGCAGATTGCTGCATTGTTAGAAGAGGACGTAGATGGCATTATGCTGGAAACCTTCTACGATGTTGAGGAACTGCATTTAGCTCTAAGAACGCTCCGCAAGATCAGCTCGCTTCCTGTAGTTTGCCAATTAGCTGTCGATGAAACAGCACGCACATTAGATGGATTAACTTTGCCGGAAGCTTTTCGTATCCTGGAAAGCGATGGTGCTGATGTTATCGGATTTAACTGTAACACAGGCCCGAACGGAATGAAGCGGGCGCTCAAAGCTGTACAAGGGAGTCTGGTTTTGCCAGCTTCTGTGTATCCAAATGCGGGTGTAGCGGATTATGTAGACGGAGAATACCGGTACGGGGCTTCTCCAGAATATTTTGGGCAAATGGCGCAGACTTTTGCGGAGATGGGCTGCCGGATAATCGGTGGTTGCTGTGGTACAACTCCGCAGCATATCGCAGAAATCTCGTCTGCACTGAAGAATTATGTACCGCAACCGCTTCCTAAACCGTTGCCACCTACTGTGGAGCGTGTATCGCTGCAAGATAATTTTGGCGATGATGGTAGAGAGGGTAGAGAGCCGAACCTGGTTGATCTGGTAAAGGAACGACATACGGTTATTGTTGAGCTTGATCCACCTCGTGAATTGGATATCGCAAAGTTTATGCAGGGTGCAGAAGCGCTAAGAAGAGCAGGCGCGGATGCGTTGACACTCGCCGACAACTCTCTGGCTGTTACACGGATGAGCAATATGGCGTTGGGGCATTTGGTGCACGCTAAAACCGGACTTCGTCCGCTAGTGCATATTGCTTGCCGGGATCGTAATTTGATTGGTACTCAATCCCATTTGATGGGTTTTGATGCGCTTGGAATTGATCATGTGCTGGCCGTAACAGGTGATCCTGCGAAATTTGGAGATCTTCCCGGCTCAAGCTCGGTTTATGATTTAACTTCTTTTGAGATAATTAGAATGATCAAGCAGCTGAATGACGGGATTTCCTTCTCAGGTAAACCTTTGAAACAGAAAGCGAATTTTGTAATCGGAGCTGCGTTTAACCCGAATGTTAAACATTTGGATAAGGCAGTGCAACGTCTGGAGAAGAAAATCGCCTCTGGTGCCGACTATATTATGACCCAGCCTGTCTATGATCAGGAACTTATCGTGAAGATAGCTGAGGCAACAGCACATTTGGAAATCCCTGTATTCATTGGGGTTATGCCACTGGCAAGCGGACGAAATGCAGAGTTTCTGCATAATGAGGTTCCCGGTATTCAGCTTACGGACGATGTCCGCAACCGCATGAAGGGACTTGAAGGGGAAGCTGGAAGAGCAGAAGGTGTCGCTATCGCTAAGGAACTGTTAGATGTTGCTACTGCCCATTTTAATGGGATCTATCTGATGACTCCGTTCATGTTCTACGATATGAGTGCACAGCTAATGGAGTATGTGTGGGAGAAATCAGGACGCAAATTGTCCCCCTTGTTTCGCTAGTAATAATCAATTACAATAGTGTAATGGATGTGATTCCGTTGTCATTTAGCATGACCGGATACGGTCAATCGTCCCTGCAATTCGGCGGCTACAAGATTATGTTCGAAGTGAAATCGGTGAATCACCGGTACTGCGAAGTTGTACTGCGGATGCCCCGGGATTGGACGGGTTATGAGGATGTGTTGAGAAGAAAGGTTCAGCAGCACATCAAACGGGGAAGAATAGATGTTACCATCAATAGAGAGCACGATGAGTCGACTGTTAGACCGGTTCTGAATCACTCTGCTGTAATGACCTATCTAAAGGCAGCAGAGCAGCTTAAGAATGAATATGGTTTGAGTGGTGAGTTGACTTTACGTGATATACTTTCTATACCCGGTATTATGGACAGCAAAGACGAGGCTGCGGGTGCCGTGTCTGCGACATTAGAAGACTACTCCGAAGTATTGGAGGCGGGACTTGAGCAGTGTTTGCAGTCTCTGCTGGAGATGCGCGCCCGTGAAGGAAGTTTTCTAGCCGCTGATATTGAACAGCGCCTGAACCATCTTGAGAACATGCATGCTGAAATGGTTGAACTTGCACCTGTCGTAATCATTGAATATCGAGAGAAACTTCGACATCGATTAAATGAACTAAATGATGGGACGTTCGCTTTTGATGAGCATAAATTCGGGATGGAGATCGCTATTTTTGCAGATCGCTGTAATATTGATGAAGAGTTGACCCGGTTGTATAGTCATTTCGAGCAATGCAGAGCCCTCCTGAAGGGGAAAGGACCGGTAGGACGCAAACTGGATTTTCTCATTCAGGAGATGAACCGTGAGACGAATACAATCGGATCGAAATGCAATCATCTAACTCTCGTGGGTCTTGTGCTAGATATGAAAGCAGAACTGGAGAAGATTCGAGAACAAGCTGCGAACATAGAGTAATCGGGAATAGGTAATAGCATAGAACTTTATGGGGGGAACTACCGGAACATGGCAATCAAACTTATTAACATTGGCTTTGGAAATATTGTGTCTGCCAACCGCATTATTTCTATCGTCAGTCCGGAATCTGCACCAATCAAACGTATTATCCAGGAGGCACGTGATCGGCATATGTTGATCGACGCCACCTATGGCCGACGGACTCGTGCCGTAATCATTACAGATAGTGATCATGTCATCCTATCGGCTGTACAGCCGGAGACTGTGGCGCATCGCTTATCCAGTAAAGATGACGACAACGACGAATAACAACTAAATGGAGTGTATTATGTCAAAAGGATTGCTCATCATATTATCCGGACCTTCCGGCGTAGGTAAAGGTACTGTTTGTACAGCACTACGTCCGAAGATGCCCGAACTTGTCTACTCAGTTTCTGCTACTACTCGCAGTCCGCGTGCGGGTGAGGAAGATGGCGTCAACTATTTTTTCAAAAGCAAAGATGAATTTATGGCAATGATCGAAGCCGATCAATTGCTTGAATACGCGGAGTACGTAGGTAATTATTACGGTACTCCACGTGATTTTGTGGAGAGAACTCTCAATAGCGGCAAAGACATTATTCTCGAAATTGAGGTTCAAGGCGCTCTCAAAGTTAAAGAGAAATTTCCTGAAGGGATTTTTGTGTTCCTTCTTCCTCCATCCATGGACGAGTTGAAGGACCGCATTCGCGGACGGGGTACTGAGCATCCAGATGTGATCGATCACCGCATGACTGTAGCGGAGGATGAGATCAACTTAATGCAGCATTATGATTATGCTGTTGTGAATGATGAGATTGATCTGGCTTGTAAGAGAATAGAAAGCATTATTATCGCCGAACATTGTAAAGTCAGATAATTTATGCTGAAGGTCAAATGTATTAACAGTAAACTATGAAGAGGTGTCCCAGTGCTATATCCATCCATTGATGAAATGATGACTAAGGTTGACAGTAAGTATTCGCTCGTTGTCGCTGCTGCACGTCGTGCTAGACAATTGCGTGAGGGTGGCAAGACAGATGTGAAGAATCCTAGATCGCATAAATTTGTTGGTGTTGCTCTTGAGGAAATTTACGAAGATCGCATTACTCTAACCCGCGGTGAAGAGTAGTCTCAAGCATAAGTAATAATGACCTATTGTAGAAACGGATGCCGCCTATTTGTTTTGAGGCGCTGCCGTTTCTTCTTGGGTTATGGAGCATTTACGGGTCTTAAATTTATGATGAAAGCCCAGAACCGGGCTCTTTATGACAACCGGAAGGTTGTTATTTTTTTCTCGTCGTAAAGATAGCCATTCGTTGTAAGAGTAGGGAACAGGGGGGAGATCATGTTGAAGAGCTTGAAGGGGAAGACTATTTTACTTGGGATCACAGGAGGAATTGCTGCTTATAAAGCGGCGTCCTTGACCAGTAAGCTTGTCCAAAAAGGTGCCGAGGTCCATGTCATTATGACAGCTTCGGCGAAGCAGTTCATTACAGAATTAACTCTACAGTCACTATCGAAGCAACGAGTATACAGCGATACATTCCAGGAGAGAGATCCATCCTCCATTTCACATATTGATCTGGCAGATGCTGCGGATCTTGTGCTGGTAGCACCCGCGACCGCAAATATGATTGCCAAAATGGCGCACGGGATCGCCGATGATATGTTATCTACAACGCTGCTAGCTACTACGGCTCCTATTATGGTTGCACCAGCTATGAATGTTCATATGTATCAGCATCCAGCTGTACTTAATAATTTGAATATTCTCGCTACTCGGGGCATTCAATTTATTGAGCCTGGTGAAGGACTGCTGGCATGTGGATACGTTGGCAAAGGTCGGCTAGAAGAGCCAGAGGCTATTGTGAGTGTGGTTGAGAATTTTTTTGCACATCAAGCAAGCGTCGCATCCAAACCTCTTGTGGGTAAAAAAATCGTCATCACAGCGGGTGGAACGGTAGAACGCATTGATCCAGTACGTTATATCTCCAATGATTCATCAGGTAAAATGGGCTTCGCATTAGCACGTGCTGCGCGCGCAATGGGAGCTGAGGTAACGTTGATTGCTGCGCGTACAGATGAGGCCCCTCCACAGGATCCAGAGATTTCAGTCATTCGTGTTCAATCTGCACAGGAAATGTATGAAGCAGTTACCGCACAGTGGGACAGCTGCGATATTATGATCAAGGCGGCGGCTGTATCGGATTACCGTCCGAAGCATAGTGAGCCTTCTAAGATTAAAAAAAGCGGAGAGACGATGACGCTTGAGCTTGTGAAGACAACGGATATTCTGGAAACACTCGGTAAGAACAAAAACAAGCAGTTTTTGGTTGGCTTTGCTGCGGAAACGGGCAATACGGAATTTTATGCTAAGGACAAGCTGGTCCGCAAAAACTGCGATCTCATCGTTGCTAACAATGTAGCGGCTGCAGGAGCCGGATTTGGAGCGGATACGAATATCGTTTCGATATATGATGTGAATGGATTGGTGCTTGAATTGCCACAATTGTCGAAGGATGAGGTTGCTCGTCGTTTGCTGACGCTCGTGGCAGAGCGAATTACTGGAGCTTCATTATAATGGATATCGCCAAGGTCATTGTGGATGTGCCTGTACGCAGCACTGACCGGCCATTTGATTATAGTATTCCAGAATCCCTGAAATTATGGATTGAAGTGGGCAGTCGGGTAGCCGTTCCGTTTGGGCACCGGACAGTCCAAGGTTTTGTAGTTTCTTTAGAATCAGGCGAGACTCTAGTGAATCCTAGCCTGAAGCCAATCCAAGAAGTGTTGGATCTGCTCCCGCCTTTATCTCCTGAATTAGTTGAGCTTGCGGACTGGATGAGTAAAAGATATGCATGTAGACGAATTTCAGCACTGCAGGCGATGTTGCCCACCGCTCTAAAAGGGAAGGCAGAACGGCTGATTTCACTTGGAGATGTGCAGGAAGAGACAGCATTTCCAGCGGATGAATTGTTCCCAATGTTTGCGGACACAGGGGATGAGGAACGGCTAATCACAGAATTTATTGGACGTAGTGGCGAAGTTTCCATGAAGCAGCTTACTCGTGCATTTCCTGAGGCTGCTGAGACGGTGAAGTTCATGCTGCGGCGTGGAGTACTTATAGAGAGTCAATCCATTAAGGATAAAATGGGCAAGAAAAAGCTCAAGGCAGTCGATCTGGCGATAGGTGTCACTGCTGCCCGTGAGGCTTTGAACAAATTTCCGAAAAAATCAGCACGCCAGAAGGAAGTTCTGAGCTTTTTAGTTGATATGGAAGCTACACTCCCCATGGCCCTTAAAGAAGTTTTGTCTGCACTCCAAGTAACGGCAAGTACTGTAAAGGCCTTGGAGGAAAAAGGATTTATCGAGATCAGTGAAATTGAAGTCTATCGCGATCCTTATCAAGGGCGAGATTTTAAACCTACCGCACCTCTACCGCTCACAGCGGAACAAGAGGTCGTATATACAAGGATTTCTCGAACCGTAGAAGAGCAGCTTCACGAAGTATTTCTGCTTCATGGCGTTACGGGTAGTGGTAAGACAGAGATCTATTTGCAGTGTATTAAACGTTGTTTAGATCAGGGTAGACAGGCTGTTGTTCTTGTTCCAGAGATTGCTTTAACGCCACAAATGGTGGAGCGGTTTAAGGGACGGTTCGGCAGCGGGGTCGCGGTTATGCATAGCCGGCTGTCTGTTGGTGAGCGCTACGATGAGTGGCGTAAAATCCGTGAAGGAAAGGCCACAGTCGCTGTAGGCGCAAGATCGGCCGTGTTTGCTCCTTTCTCCAACTTAGGGCTGATTATTATGGATGAAGAACATGAGACCTCTTATAAACAGGAGGAGAATCCGAAATATCATGCCCGTGATGCTGCTATTCGTAGAGCGGAGCAGTGTGGGGCAGCTGTGATTCTTGGATCTGCCACGCCTTCGCTGGAAAGCTATCATGCTGCAAGATCGCAGAGTGATATTCATTTTTCACCGGTACTGCTGGAGATGCCTACCCGTGCGCTTGGAAATGAACTTCCAAAGGTGAACGTAGTAGACATGCGGGAAGAGCTTAAAGAAGGCAACCGTTCGATGTTCAGCCGAAAGCTTCATTCAGCACTGGAAAAGAGGCTGGAACGCGGAGAACAGACGGTGCTGCTGCTTAACCGTAGAGGTTTTTCAACCTTTGTCATGTGTCGTAGCTGTGGTTATGTAGCCGGTTGTCCAGAATGTGATATCTCACTAACATATCATAGCCGTAGTGACAATTTGCGTTGTCATTATTGTGGCCATGCTGAACCAGCACCTAAGCTTTGTCCGGAGTGTGGGAGTGAGCATATCCGGTTTTTCGGAACGGGTACACAGCGGGTGGAAGAAGAGCTTGGTAAGCTCTTCCCAGGCATACGAGTGATTCGTATGGATGTGGACACAACAACAGAAAAAGGCTCACATGAGAAGCTGCTGAACCAATTCCGGGACAAAAAAGCGGATGTTCTCCTGGGGACTCAGATGGTAGCAAAGGGACTGGATTTTCCAGATGTCACTCTTGTTGGTGTAATCACAGCAGATTCAGCATTGAACCTGCCCGATTTTCGCGCAGCAGAGAAGACATTCCAATTGCTTACACAAGTTGCAGGCAGAGCAGGCCGGCATCAGCTTCCAGGCGAAGTGGTCGTTCAGTCCTATACGCCAGAGCATTATTCCATTATTCATGCCAGCGGACATGACTATCTCTCTTTTGTACGTGAAGAGCTGAAGCATCGTAGAGGCCTCCATTATCCGCCGTATTGCAGACTCATCCTGGTCACATTGTCTCATGAACAGCTGCCGCTTCTACTGCGGATGGCAGAGAATTATGCTCTGAATCTTCAAGGAAAAGCCAGACAGCTAAGATGGTATGGAAGTCTCGATAAGCTAACCAGTGATGTGTTAGATCTGTTGGGTCCTGTGGCTTCACCTATCCCTCGATTAAAGGGTAGATATAGATTCCAGTGTATGATAAAATGGCGCGGCGCCATCGATGTAATTGGACTTGTCCGCCAAGTGGCTGAAGAGTTAGAGGATTCTGTACGGGATACTGGTCTTCAGATCAGCATTGATGTGGATCCGCAGATGTTGATGTAAATCCGTATCATGTTACAATGTAAAAAAAGAGCTTTATCAATTGACTTTAAATATAGAAATGTTCAGAACGGGAAGGTGTTTTGTAATGGCTATACGTTTGATCGTTAAGGAACCGGATGAAGTATTGCACAAAAAAGCTAAAGAAGTAGCTGTAGTTACTCCTAATGTTAAAAAATTGCTGGATGATATGGCACATACGATGTATGACGCTGAAGGAGTAGGGCTGGCGGCACCCCAAGTCGGAATTTTGAAACGTCTAATTGTGGTGGATGCGGATGAAGAGCATGGATTGATCAAAATGATTAACCCTGAAATCATCAGCATGGAAGGTGAACAGCTAGGACCAGAAGGATGTCTTAGTATTCCTGGCTTGAATGGTGATGTACGCCGTGCGGAGACTGTAACTGTACGTGGCCTTAACCGTGAGGGAAAAGAGATTACGATAACCGGCAGTGGTTTACTTGCCCGGGCTTTTCAGCATGAGATTGACCATTTGAATGGAGTTCTGTTTACAGATATCGCTGAAAAAGTGTACGAGATGACTGCTAACGAGACTGAGGAGTGAGGAATATGAAGATTGTTTTCATGGGAACTCCAGCCTTTGCGGTGCCAAGCTTGCAAATGCTGGTAGATGAAGGCTATGAAGTTGTAGCTGTCATCACCCAACCGGATCGTCCGCAGGGGAGAAAAAAGATCTTGGCTCCTTCACCAGTTAAGGAAGCCGCATTAGCTCTCGGATTACCTGTGCTTCAGCCTGAACGCATGCGTCGTCCTGAGGCAGTCGCTGAGCTGGCTGCATATGAGCCGGATTTGATCGTCACGGCTGCTTATGGTCAAATTTTGCCTAAAGCTGTGTTGGACTTACCGCGGAATGGTTGTGTGAATGTACACGGTTCGTTGCTTCCTAAATATCGGGGAGGTGCTCCGATTCAGCGTAGTATCATCAATGGTGAGAAAGTGACCGGCGTTACTTTGATGTATATGGCGGAAGGGCTGGATACCGGTGACATGATCTCTCGTGTCGAAGTGGCTATTGAGGCTGAAGATACCTCTGGAACTCTTTTTGAGAAGCTAAGCCTAGCGGGACGAGATCTGTTAAAGTCTGAAATGCCACGTTTAGTGAGTGGAAAAGTTCAAGCTGTTCAGCAAGACGATAGTGAGGCAACTTATGCTCCTAACCTTAATCGCGAGGATGAACGTTTGGATTGGAACGCGAGCTCGCGTGATAACTATAATCGAATTCGTGGATTAGTTCCTTTTTCCGGCGCATTCACGCTCTGGAATGGTGAGACCTTTAAAGCTTGGGCTTCTAAACTGCCTGAAGAGCAGAAAGCAAGCGATAGTGCTCCAGGAACGGTGCTTTCTGTAACCGAGCAAGGTGTCGAAGTGAAAACAGGTGACGGAAGTCTGCTGCTGACAACGGTTCAACCTGCTGGCAAAAAAGCAATGAGTGCGGCCGATTTTAGCCGTGGTGCTGTTATGAAGCCAGGGACGGTGTTAGGTTGAGCGGCGGTGGAAATGGTGTTGGCCGATCAGTAGTAAATCCTAACGCTGGGAAGAGACAGGGGAACAATTCCAAAGCAGTTGGCAACAACGGCAGAGCTGGCAATAAGGGTAAGGTTGCCCCTGCTTCTGCCCGGGAAATCGCGCTTGATATAATGGTTAAAGTTGAGCAGCAAGGTGCATATAGCAATTTGCTGCTCAACAGCAGTCTACAGAAGGCTACACTTAGCAAAGAAGATGCCGGACTGGTCACAGAACTTGTTTATGGCTCTATTTCGCGGATGAACACCTTGGATTATGTGCTTGAAGGATTTGTTAGTAAAGGGATAGCTAAACTACAGCCATGGGTCCGTAATTTACTGCGGTTAAGTTTATATCAAATTATGTATCTGGATCGTATACCGTCCCATGCAGCTGTAAATGAGGCTGTTAATATAGCGAAGAAAAAAGGCCACCAGGGAATCTCAGGGATGGTTAACGGTGTGCTGCGCAGTGTGTTGCGCGCTGGTGATCTACCGGTTCTGCCTGAGGGGCTGAGTCAAGCGCAGCGGATATCGATATTATACTCACATCCGTTGTGGTTAGTGGAACGTTGGATTACCGAGTACGGTGTCGACACGGCGGAAGCGATTTGTGCATCTAATAATGAGCCGCCTGCGGTCAGCGTACGTGTGAATACAACGATGATCAGTCGTGAAGCTCTGCTGAACCAGATGATTGAACAAGGTCTGCAAGCTTCAGCATCTGAGGTTAGTCCCTATGGCATTGTTGTGAAAGGCGGCGGAAACCTAGCGCTCACCTCTTGGTATCGTGATGGATATCTCTCCGTTCAGGATGAGAGTTCTATGCTAGTAGCTGAAGCGGTAGCTCCGGAGCCTGGGATGAGGGTGCTTGACTGCTGCGCTGCTCCGGGGGGCAAAACAGCACATATGGGCGAGCTCATGAAAGATGAAGGATCAATTTACGCTAATGATCTGCATTTGCATAAAGCGAAATTGATCTCAGATCAAGCAGAACGTTTAGGTCTTGATTGCGTATCTACAGGCAGTGCAGATGCGCTGGAGCTGGAGCACACTTTAGAGCATCAATCCTTTGATAGAATTCTTCTCGACGCACCTTGTTCTGGACTCGGCGTAATTCGCCGTAAGCCAGACCTCAAATGGCGTAAGCAGCCGAAAGATGTGGCTAGCGTAGCGTCATTGCAACGGGAATTGCTGCAGTCGGTCTCTAAACTGTTGAAACCGGGTGGCATTCTGGTATATAGTACCTGTACTACTGAACAAGCGGAAAATAGTGAAGTAGTAGCTGACTTTTTGAAGCAGAATCCTGACTTCACCGCTGTAACTTTTGCCTCCCCATTATGGGACAGGCTGGAGGGTACTGCGCTGGCTGAGGGTGAGGGAATTCAGCTGCTGCCTCATCATTATGGGAGCGACGGGTTCTATATTTCCAAGCTGCAGAGAGTCTTGTAATATAGCAAATTTTCTGACAATTGTAGTATCCTCCGCCCGCCGGGCTACCGTACGGCGGGCGTTTTCTTTTACCGTCTCTGAAATTTGTGTTAAAATAGGAAGAATGAGAAATAATACGCATATCCTTATGAAAGAACAGGTGTAGATAATAATGAAACCTTTAATATATGATTTTTCTTTAGAAGAGTTACAACAGTGGGCGAAAGACAATGGTGAGCCTGCTTTTCGTGGTGGACAAATTTTTGATTGGCTGTATGTAAAACGTGTGAATGACTTCGAAGCAATGAGCAATTTGTCCAAAGGGCTTCGTCAGAAGCTGAATGAACAATTCTCTATTGCTGCACTAACTGAAATTACTAAAATGGAATCTAAAGATGGAACTGTAAAATTCCTGTTTGGATTGCATGACGATCATGCTATCGAAACAGTTATCATGAAACATAATTATGGCAATAGCGTTTGTGTAACAACCCAAGTAGGATGCCGAATCGGCTGTACTTTCTGTGCTTCCACACTCGGTGGATTAAAACGGGATTTGACAGCGGGAGAAATTGTAGCTCAGGTTGTTCGTTCCCAACAAATCCTTGATGCGCGCGGCGAACGTGTCAGCAGCATTGTTATCATGGGTACTGGTGAGCCGTTTGAGAACTATGATGCAACAATGAGATTCTTGCGTCTTATGATTCATGAGAAGGGCCTAAATATCGGACAACGGCATATTACTGTTTCCACCAGCGGTATTGTACCGAGCATTTATAAATTTGCAGAAGAAGATACCCAGATTAATTTGGCGATTTCGATTCATGCACCTAACGACGCCTTGCGTTCAAAGCTAATGCCTGTTAACCGCCGTTTTCCGTTTGATGATGTAATTGAATCATTGCGTTATTATCAAGCTAAGACGGGACGACGTGTCAGCTTTGAATATGCCTTGATCGGCGGGGTAAATGACCAACCGGAGCATGCTGAGGAATTGGCTGGGGTGCTTAAGAGCATGTTGTGCCACGTCAATTTGATTCCGGTAAACCATGTGCCTGAGCGGAAATATGTACGTACTTCACGCAATGATATCTTTGAGTTTCAACGTATTTTGGCTGATAACGGGGTGAATGTTACTATTCGCCGTGAGCAAGGCCATGATATCGCGGCCGCATGCGGACAGCTGCGTGCCAAACATATGGAGTTGGGGTGAGGATATTTGATCAGAACAGTTCATGCCAGCGATATTGGCCGAGTGCGCTCTGTCAATGAGGATTCGGTCTGGATCGGCGCGACGCGCCACGGTTATACACTCGGCATAATTGCCGATGGGATGGGTGGACATCAGGCTGGTGAAACCGCAAGCAGGCTCGCTTTGGAGACAATGAGGAATAACCTGGACGGGTTAGAGCCTGAACTTCAAGACGAAGCTCTGCGTGATGCGTTGTCAGCTGCTATTTTGGAAGCTAACAGCACTGTGTTCAGGGAGGCTTCCGGTGACGATAAGTATCATAATATGGGTACTACTGTCGTTGCTGTTCTTTTGAATGGATCAAACGGATATATTGGCCATATCGGAGACAGCAGAGCCTATTTAATAAAAGACAGTGCGGCAGTTCAACTAACCGAGGATCATACGCTAGTCAATGAGCTGTTCAAGAACGGTCAGATCAGTGTGGAGGAATTGGATAATCATCCGCGTCGTAATGTGCTGACGAGGGCGCTTGGAACAGATGCTGAGGTTGAGGTTGATATGGCGCCTATAGCTCTGTTACCAGGGGAAATTTTGCTTCTATGCAGCGATGGTTTAAGCAACTTTGTCACAAATGAGCATTTAGGCAAAGTAGCAGGTATACATGAGATATCGTTAGAGGAAAGAGCGGACCGTTTACTTCAGCTGGCACTGCTCGCCGGCGGTGGCGATAATATTAGCGTCGCTTTGTTAGAACATCATGGAGAGGCCGCTGTGCCCGAAACAAAGGAGTGGGATTGATGATCGGTCACGAATTGGGCGGCCGTTACCAAGTCATCGAACGGATCGGCGGAGGTGGAATGGCGCTCGTCTATAGAGCACATGACATTCTTTTAAACCGAAATGTCGCCATCAAAGTATTGCGCAATCAGTTTGTGCATGACGAGGAATTTATTCGCCGTTTTAGGCGTGAGGCGCAGTCTGCCGCATCTTTGTCTCATCCGAATGTCGTCAGCATATACGATGTAGGACAAGAAGACGAAATTCATTACATTGTCATGGAGTATATTGAGGGTCAGAATCTTAATGAAATTATAAAAGAACGAGCGCCATTGCAGGTTGATGAATCCGTACGGATCGCTTCACAAATCTGTGATGCCCTAGATCATGCGCATCAGAATCAAATTATTCATCGTGATATAAAACCACATAATATCCTGATCGGACGCAATGGACGGGTGAAAGTAACCGATTTTGGGATTGCCCGCGCAGTTACGTCAACAACCATTACACAGACCGGTTCTGTGGTCGGTTCAGTACATTATTTCTCGCCAGAGCATGCCAAAGGTGTCTCTACAGGAGAAAAGTCTGACTTGTATTCATTAGGTATTGTACTTTATCAAATGCTTACTGGAAGCCTGCCCTTTTTGGGAGAGAGTCCGATTAGTGTAGCTTTAAAACATCTGCAAGAAGAGTTTGAAGAGCCAAAACTTCTGAATCCACTCATTCCGCAAAGCGTTGAGAATGTAATTCTGAGATCAATGCGTAAAAACCCGGAGGAGCGGTACGACTCTGCCAAAGAAATGTTACAGGATTTGGAAACATGTTTATTGCCGGAGCGTCGCAGTGAGGCGAAGATTCTGTTCAACGATGAAGAAGACGAGGATCGTACGCGGGTTATCCCGGCGATAAAACCGATTCAAAGAAGCAATGGTAATCGTAATCATCGTGAGGAACGGATGGTTCGTGATGAAGATGATGAACCGGTGCCTTCAAGCAAAGGTAAAAAACAATGGGCAAAACCCACATTATGGATTGGGCTTACCTTACTGTTGCTGTTGGCTATGGCCAGTCTCGTATGGTACGTTAAATCACAGCTAGTTGTTCCTGAGGTTTCCGTTCCTTATGTAGTAGGTAAACAGATAGAACAAGCACAAACTGAGCTTGAGGATTTGGGGCTTGAGGTTGCTGATCCTATTCTGTATGACTACAGTCCGAATTTTGAAGAGAATGTGGTCATTAAGCAGAGTAGGGAAAAGGATGCCAAAGTGAAAAAAGGAGCGTCCCTTATACTCACTGTGAATACGGCTAAGCCATTACCCAAGATGCCAGATGTAGTTAACAAGAGCTTTGATGATGCGGTTAAGGCATTGATGGCGCTGGGTGTAGCCCAGGACAGGATTGATAATAAACCTCTCTATGACGAAAATACAGATGAAGGTCTCATTGTAAAATCTGACCCTGCATTAAATACTGAATTCGATCCTGAGACGGTTCAAATCACCCTTTACGTTAGTAAAGGAGAAGAAAGTGTACTGTTGCCAGATCTCATCGGTAAGACGGAGAGTGAGGCAAAGGCGCTGCTTGAAGGCGCCAAGCTTGTTCTTGGAGAAGTGAAGAAAGAATCCAGCTTCAGCATTGAAGAAGGTAAAGTAACAAAGACTTGGGCATTTGATAAAGGGACAGGTACTTCTGTTCCACCTGGAACAGCGATTACGATTTACTTAAGTACAGGTTATCCACCTGAAGCCCTGAATTATACCTTTAATGTGCCAGTCGCTCCTGCTCAGGATGGGAAAAAGAGCAAGATTCGTATCGAATTCGTGGATGCGCGCAATAATGGAGAGAAACAGGATTGGGGAACACGTACCATTGGAAAGAGCCAAGTGTTATCCGTTAATCTAGTATTGGCTCCTAATAAAGATGGTTCGGTTATTGTTACCCGTGACGGTGTGCTTTTGGACACTTATGTCATTCCTTATATCGATGCGAAGAACGGAACCGTTCAGGAGCCTGAACCACCAGTTATAGCAACACCACAGCCAACTCCAACACCTTCTGCTGAACCTACGCCTACAATTGAACCTACGATTGAACCGGAGATCTTGCCGGGTTCAGGTTCAGAGAATGACGGAGGGAATAACGGGGCGGTGAATCAGACAGGGTTCGTAAACAATAGTTCTATAAATAGTGAATCGACTAATAATGGCAATAATAAGCACAACAATAAAGGCAAGGATAAATCTAAAGATAAAAACAACAACTAAACAGGGTTTAACCTGAACGGTTGGCGTAGCGAAATGACCCGGGGATATCAGACTTGGGTCATTTTCGCAAAATCAGGAGAGGAAGGCTCACTATGTATGCCTGAAGGAATAATTGTTAAGGCGTTAAGCGGTTATTATTATGTGAAACCGCTCCGCGAAGGATTAATTGCGACTGAAGAGCATTCTGTTCAATGCAGAGGCCGAGGAATTCTCAAGAAAAAAGGGATCGCTCCGCTAGTTGGAGATCGGGTTATTTATATCCTTACTGAGCATGGAGAAGGAATGGTGGATGAACTTCTACCTAGAGAATCTGAACTGATTCGTCCACCTGTAGCGAATGTTAAGCTCGCAGTGCTTTTATTCTCCGTTCGGGAGCCCGATATGAACCTGAATCTGTTGGACAAGTTTCTAGTTCATATTGAGCATTCGGGTCTGGAACCCCTAATTGTTCTGACTAAACAGGATTTGGCGGATGATGATGGTGAAGCTACCCGTTATGTTAAAGAACTTTATGAGGATATCGGATATGAAGTGATGGTCACAAGTTCACTTACTGGTGCCGGAAGCGATGAGCTAAGACAAAGGCTTACTGGAGGCATCAGCGTATTTGCGGGTCAATCCGGGGTTGGTAAGTCCACCTTATTGAATCGTATTGTTCCAGGGCTTAAACTGGAGACTGGAGAGATCAGTTTACGATTGGGACGTGGTCGTCATACGACCCGTCATGTGGAGCTGATGGATATTGGTGGTGGAGGTTTTGTTGCAGATACCCCAGGTTTTAGTCAGCTTGATTTCTTGGAGCTTGGTGTAGAAGAGCTGTCCACTTGTTTTCGTGAATTTGCTCAATACGCATCCGATTGTAAGTTCCGGGGCTGCAGTCATCAGCATGAACCCGGCTGCCGTGTAATAGAGGCTTGGAAAGCAGGGGAAATTGCGGATAGTCGCTATGATCATTACAAACTGTTTTTTAATGAAATGAAAGATAAAAAGCGGAGGTACTAACATCATGATACGAATAGCACCATCTTTATTGTCGGCGGATTTCGCGCGTTTAGGTCCAGAAGTTGCAGAGGCGGAAGCCAGTGGTGGAGATTGGATACATGTGGATGTAATGGACGGTCATTTTGTGCCGAATATCACGTTGGGTCCACCTATTGTAAAAGCTGTATCGTTACATACCAAGCTGCCACTTGATGTTCACTTGATGATTGAGTCACCAGAACGTTATATCCCTGATTTTGCTGCAGCTGGTGCAAGTGTGATCACCGTTCACGCTGAGGCATGCGTTCATTTGCATCGTGTGGTTCATCAGATCAAGGAACTGGGGCTGAAGGCAAGTGTAGCAATTAATCCGGGTACTCCGGCTTCAGCGGTGCGTGAGGTGCTGGAGGATGTGGATATGATTCTGGTGATGACCGTTAATCCAGGCTTTGGTGGTCAAGCATTCATTCCTAACACTTTGCGCAAAATCACTCAAATTCGAGAATGGGCGAATGAAGTGAATCCAGATTTATTGATCGAAGTAGATGGTGGAGTATCGGAAGATACAGCACCATTGGTTGTGGCAGCTGGAGCCGATGTTTTGGTAGCGGGGAATGCAGTTTTTGGCCGGAGTGATCGTGCTGCGGCGATCCAAGGAATTCGAGAAGCAGCCGAATCAGCACTGTGTTAAAAAATAGGCGATTGAGACTAGAGGTATAGGCCAAGTCCTCGGTGCATAAATATGGTTACATGAGCAGAAATCTCATGTAGCCTTTTTTTGTTTTGGCAGGGAGGACTGCAGTTCGTTTCCGTTATTGACAAGAGGAAAGTCTCCTGCGTACGGCATGAATTGATGGGAGGGTAAATCATGAAATTTTACACGTTTAAGCTGCCAAGGTTTTTGGGAGGTTTTGTTAAAGCAATATTGAACACATTTCAGAAGAGTTAAGCCTCTAACAGAAAAGAAAACATGAAAAAAAGCACCTTACAAATGTAAAGGGTGCTTTTTGCTTCATATAAGTTATCGTTCGGTCTTAAAAATTGCTAAAGACTAAACGCGTTCAACTTTACCGGCTTTCAAAGCACGGGTGCTGACGTACACGCGTTTTGGTTTACCGTTCACGAGGATACGGACCTTCTGAACGTTAACTCCCCAAGAACGACGGTTGCGGTTATTAGCGTGAGACACGTGGTTGCCGCTGCTCGGTTTCTTGCCTGTTACTGCACATTTGCGGGACATAGATTACACCTCCTTATTCCTAACACCTGCATAAACAATACTTATCTATAATATCACAGCAAATTTTGCTACGTCAACCGATTCAAAAACATTTATTTCTTTTAATACTTATAGTACAATGTAAATTAGTGCATTATGTCCTGTTAATCATAGAATGATTAGGCATGAAGTTAGGAAGGGGAATTCTCAATTGAGTAAGCGTTCTATAAACGGAACAGATTTTACCGCTATGGTATTGGCTGGAGCGGATAAGCTGCAACAGCATGCAGAACACGTCAATTCCCTAAATGTTTTTCCGGTCCCAGACGGAGATACCGGTACAAACATGAATTTGACGATGACCGCAGGTGCGAATGAATTAAAGAGAAATAACACCACTTCTGTGGGCCAATGTGCAGGTGTACTCTCCAAGGGCTTATTAATGGGAGCTCGCGGGAATTCCGGCGTTATTTTGTCCCAGTTATTCAGAGGGTTTAGCAGGTATGCGGCTCAACATGATGAGCTTAATACACAGCAGTTCGCTGCTGCGCTGCAAACCGGAGTGGACGCTGCGTATAAAGCAGTTGTAAAGCCTGTAGAGGGAACTATTCTTACTGTAGCTAAAGAGGCTGCAAGACATGCTGTTTATTATGCCCGCCGTACTACTGACGTTGTGGAGCTGATGACAGAGGTATTAGCCAAAGCAAAAGAAGCCTTAGCTTATACGCCTGAGCAATTACCTGTATTGAAGCAAGTCGGTGTTGTAGATTCTGGCGGTCAAGGTTTGGTCTACATTTATGAAGGGTTTCACCAGCATCTGACGAACGGAAGTACCGGTCTGTCTGAATCTGTGCAAGGACAAACCCACACACCAGTTGCACCAGCGCCTAAACCCGTGTTAACGAAACCTGAAAATGAACTGTTTTCTGTACAGTCTTCTGCGCAGTCACAGCTATCTACTGAAGATATAGAATTTCTATATGATATGGAGTTTTTCATTAATCGCCAGTTAGGCGCTAACGTGAGAACTAATTTTGATGAGGAAGCTTTTAGGAAAGCGTTGTCAGTTAATGGCGATTCCATTATTGTAATTTCGGATGATGAGACGATTAAAGTGCATGTGCATTCTAAGGCTCCAGGTGAAGTGATGAACTTGGCTCTTCTTTATGGGGAGATCACGCAGATTCACATTCTTAATATGCGAGAGCAGCATCGTGACCTGCTGACTGCGGGTATGGATATTGCACCAATGCCTGATGTATTCGCTGATATGCCGAATGAGAAGAGTGCAGTACAAATGTCTCCTGCTGAGCCACCAGCTGATGATTTGGCACCTTACGGCTTCATTGCGGTATCTTCTGGCGCAGGTATTGCTGATATTTTCAAAAGCCTTGGAGTGGACGTAGTCCTAGCTGGTGGTCAAACAATGAATCCTAGCACGGAGGATTTCGTGAACGCGATTTCTTCTATATCTGCGAAGCATATTTATATTTTGCCGAATAACTCGAACATTGTTCTTGCCGCTCAACAAGCTAAAGATCTTCTAGAGGGCGAACGTGAGATTACGGTGATTCCAAGTAAAAGTATTCCTCAGGGAATAGCAGCAGCTTTTGCGTTCCAAGAGGAAGATGCTGTGGAGACTAATTCTGAGAATATGCTGGAAGCAATTTCTCATGTGAAGTCCGGACAAGTAACGAACGCTGTACGTGACACAAGCTTTGATGAGCTGGAGATTAAGTCGGGCCAATTTATTGGGATTTCTAATTCCAAAATTGTTGCTGCGGCAGATGATCTTTTGGCTGCAAGTCAGGCGCTGTTATCCAACATGCTGGAGAATGGCGACGAAATCGTCACGATCCTTATTGGTGCAGAAACAGAATCCGAGGCTACTGATTCTTTGAGTGAGTGGCTGGAAGAGACTTATCCGAATGTGGAAGTTGAGATTCATGAGGGTGGCCAACCCCTGTATTATTATCTGTTCTCTGTAGAGCCATAGATAGGAACTAATGGTTCTTTAACAATGGAGTAGAAATTTGCTATTGCGTAGTTGGCAAAATTATAGCTTGGGGGAGAAAATCCATGAATCGTACCATTATCGTCACCGACAGCACTTCAGATATCCCGCCAGCAATGGCGGAAACGTACGGAATTGAGGTAGTACCGTTGACCTTAATGTTCGGCGAAGAGGCTTTTAGGGACAATCTGGATATGACTCCGGAGCAGTTCTATGAGCGTCTTCCCCGTACCTCACAGCTGCCGACTACTTCTCAACCCTCACCGGTTGAATATATGAATGTGTACCGCAGTATTCTGGAGCGTAACCCGGGCTGTTCTATCCTTTCCTTTCATATTTCTTCTGGACTGAGCGGGACTTATCAATCTGCATTGCTGGCTAAATCGATGCTGGAGGAAGAGGGAGAAGGAATCACTGTTGTGGATTCTCTCTCCGCTTCTTATGGTTTTGGATTTATGGTAGTGGAAGCTGCCAGAATGTCTGCTGAGGGCAAAGGACCTGAAGAGATACTTGAGGCTGTAGAAAGCCTACGTCAATCGCGTAAGCTTTACTTCTTAGTAGATACACTTGAATATTTACAAAAAGGCGGGAGAATTGGGAAAGCCTCCGCTATTCTGGGGACACTTCTGAATATTAAGCCGATCCTGTCCATTGATGCAGATGGAATTATTTATGCGGTGGAGAAAGTTAGAGGCCGTAAGAAGGCTGTCGCCCGTATGATTGAACTGTTCAAGCGGGATCTGCAGGGTGTAAACAAAATCAATGTGGCCGTGGGTCATACGGCTGAACCGGCTTCCGGCGAGGAGTTCCTGAATGAGCTTGCAGGACACTTCACCTTGGAAGAAAAAGTGCTGACGAACGTCGGCCCTGTCGTGGGCAGCCATGTCGGTAACGGTACATTAGCTGTGTTCATTTGGCCTGCAAAATGAGGGATAAATATGACACTGGCATTAAATCAAATTGAAGTAAAAAACATAACTGGCGTGAGTGCTCAAAAGCAAAGCGAGCTTCACGCCTTTGGCGTCTTTACAGTAAAGGATTTGTTAGAGTATTATCCGTTCCGCTACGAGGATTATCGGCCCCGAACGCTTAGCGAGACTAAACACGGGGATAAAGTGACCGTAGAGGCAAAAGTAATCGGTATCCCTGTGCTGCAGCGCTTTGGCGGCAAGTCACGTCTCAGCTGTAAGATGGTTGCAGAGCCATGGATGTTCACAGCAACCTGGTTTAACCGCCATTACGTAAGAGAGCAACTCACTGTGGGACGGGAAATTGTGCTGACCGGCAAATGGGATCAGAAGCGCAATCAGATTACAGTGACTGATTATGAATTTCCGGATCGTGGTGAAGGGAAGACGGGAACACTGCAGCCAGTCTATTCAGTAGGTGGTAAGATCACGCAGTCCTGGATCAGAAAGGTTATTAATCAGGGACTTCAGCAGTATGGGGATCTGATTCCAGAGATTTTACCGTATTCTATTATGAGGGAATATGACTTCATGCCGCGTAAACGGGCCATTGCCACTATTCATAGGCCTGAGGACACTCGTGAAGGGCAGCAGGGGCGCCGTAGGATGGTGTATGAGGAACTATTCCTGTTCCAGTTGAAGATGCAAGCGTTCAGGGTTCTGAACCGCGGGCGGATGGATGGGGTAGTCCACACAGTGGATAACGCGACGGTACGCCAGTTCGTTCGCAGTCTGCCTTTTGAGCTTACAGATGCACAGAAACGTGTAGAGCTGGAGATTTTACATGATCTGCGTTCACCATATTGCATGAATCGTCTGCTGCAAGGAGATGTTGGCTCGGGTAAAACAGTGCTTGCGGCAGTGGCGCTTTTTGCTACGGTAAGATCTGGTTTTCAGGGTGCACTTATGGTGCCTACAGAGATTTTAGCAGAGCAGCATATGCGTTCACTTACCAGAATGTTTGAGCCGTTTGGGATTACTGTGGGACTCCTGACGGGCAGTGTGACTGGCCGAAAACGTAAAGAATTATTGGCCTCGTTGCAAATGGGGATGCTTGATATCGTGGTAGGAACACATGCTTTGATTCAGGAGGATGTATTTTTCCGTGATCTGGGTCTTGTAGTAACTGACGAGCAGCATCGTTTTGGTGTGAATCAGCGTGGTGTATTGCGGCGTAAAGGATATAATCCAGATGTACTGACGATGACGGCGACGCCTATTCCTCGTACGCTTGCTATCTCTGTTTTTGGAGATATGGATGTATCCACTTTATCTGAGAGGCCGAAAGGCCGGGTGCCAATAACTAGTTACTGGGTAAAGCATGATCTTATGGATCGTGTGCTGAATCTGATTAAGCGTGAAATTGATCTCGGTCGTCAAGCTTATCTGATCTGTCCGCTTATTGAAGAGTCAGAGAAGCTGGATGTGCAGAATGTTATTGATTTGCATATTCAGATGAGCCAAGCTTTCCCTAGCTATAAAGTTGGGCTTTTACATGGTAAAATGACTCCCGCTGAAAAAGATGAAGTGATGCGGGCGTTTTATAACAATGAGCTGCAGCTGCTTGTGTCCACTACGGTGGTGGAGGTGGGTGTAGACGTTCCTAATGCTACATTGATGATCATTATGGATGCGGATCGCTTTGGCCTGTCACAGCTGCACCAGCTGCGTGGACGGGTAGGAAGAGGGCGGCATGCCTCTTTTTGTGTGTTGGTAGCTGATCCAAAATCTGAAATCGGACGTGAGCGAATGACTGCCATGACCGATACGGATGACGGATTTGAGATTTCCCGAAGGGATTTGGAGCTGCGTGGTCCGGGGGACTTTTTTGGGACAAAGCAGAGTGGATTACCGGAGTTTCGGCTGGCAGATATGACGGCTGACTTTGAAATTCTCGAGCAGGCGCGGGATGATGTTGCTGAGCTGCTTAAGGATGAAGCCTTTTGGACATCACCTGAATATGCATCTCTTCGGCATTATTTACAGAGTGAACAGATCTTCCAAGGAGAATTAATTGACTAACTAGGCACATGTAGCACCGAAGGCTCATATACTGTGAAAGATTGGATATGACGGGAGGTGCTACACTTGGGTTATCAACAATTCGGAATTAGCCCTCAGTTGGTGGATCGCATCAAGCTGAAGATGAAAAACTCGACTGTGAAGGATCGTATCAAAAGTATGATTGAGGGCATCTCGAAACAGGAGCTGCAGGATCCTGCGGTTGTTCGCAGATTGGTACGAAAAGCGTCAGGTGTATTGAACGAGAAATTGACCTCGACACAGGAAGAACAAATTGTAAAGTTTATCATTGCGCAGAAAATCGATCCGAACAACACCTTTCATTTAATCCGCTTGTGGGGAATGTTCCGTTAAGAAGCGGATTAAATGAAAAGTAGGGGTTGTCCATAGATGGTTTTTTCATCGTATGTGACAGTCTGCAAGCAGCGATCCTCCTATTACTGGAGGATCGCTGCTTTGCGTTTTTGGTCGCAGTTACGGCATGCTGCAATATGTCTCTATTCCGGACAAACCGATGCCACCGAATCGTGGTCATTCGTCGTCCGGTACCGCTGAATGATGTTCATCCATCGTTTGATGCCACCGAATCATGGTCAACCTTCGTCAGATGCCACTGAATCATAGTCAACCGTTGTCCAATACCGTAGAAATATGATCATTCGCTATCCGATAGCGCCGAATTATATCCATCCTACGTCTAATACAGCGAATCATAGTCATCCGCCGTCCGATACCCCGAATCACATTCACCCGCCGTAAGATGTCGCCGAATCAAGTTCATCCACTGTCCGATCCCGCCGAATCAAGTTCATCCACCGTCCGCTGACCCCGAATCATGTTCATCTATCGTCCGTTCCCGCCGAATCATGATCATCCGCTGTGGCTTTCGGACTCCAATGACGTTATTCGCAAATATATCGCCTTTGGAGCAAGGTTTCGGACCCCAGTGCAGTTATTCATAAGAAATAAGCTCATAGTTGGCGTTTTTTGTGCCAATAGGAGCTATGGGGTCCGATAGCATCCAAAATTCAGGATTATTTCGCGTATAAGGCCCACTGTGTCCGATGCCACCGAATTCCATTCATCTGCCGTGGGGTACCGCTGAATTATGTTTATCCATCGTCTGATGCTACCGAATCAAGTTCATCTGCTGTAGGGTACCACCGAATCTTGTTCATCCGCTGTGGCATTCGGACTCCAATGACGTTATTCGCAAATATATCGCCTTTGGAGCAAGGTTTCGGACTCCAGTGCAGTTATTCATATGAAATAGACTCATATTTGGCGTTTTTTGTGCCAATAGGAGCTATGGGGTCCGATAGCCTCCAAAATTCAGGGTAATTTCGCGTATAAGGTCCGCTGTGTCCGATAGCTGCCTCAAGCGCGTAAACTTGTTCGAATAAGCTGAGTTTGAGGCTTCGATCAAGAAGTTTTGGGTCACAAACAAAAAATTGGGATCTTCGCTCAAGAAATTAGGTCTCGCTCAGAAAAATTGGTTGCGATCAAAGGCTAAATTCAAAAAGAAGGGAGCGCTCCAGCCATTTTGATAGCTTAAGGGCGCTCCCTTCTTTTTATTCGTGTAAGCGTGTTTGTCTATGATCTTTAGTGGCTGATCTAAACACAATTTGGCTCTCTGAATCACACTGTAGAACGAGTGCCCGAAGATGCTCTTCTTCCATTCTGTTCGTCAGACAAAACAACGTGCTAACCTCTCCATCTTGCCCTGAACCTTCAGCAATCGCAGCTTCTCGGTTTAGGGAGCTTGCGATTGCTTGCTGAATGTCCAAACATCGGCTGCTGGTAATCCAAGCAGTGCGGGAGTGGGATAATCCCCGTAGTGAGATACGAACACCTTCGAAAGCCAGCAGGTAGGCAATGATAGAATACATTGCTTGCTCCCAACCGAACAATGTACCTGCAAAAAGCAGAATTGCACAGTTCAGGATCATAATAACGACTTCCGTTGACTTTGGAGGTCCGCCGCTCAGCAGAGAATACCCCTGGTCACTGGCTTGTTTATTTACACCGCCGAATCTCACAGATATTCCAATACCTACTCCAAGACAGATGCCTCCTGCCATTGCCGCAGGTAAAGGATCGCTAATCACAGCAGGAAAACGATGCAGCGCAAGAGACGCGATGGTCAGGCAGGTTAATCCCAAAACAGTGTAAAGAGCAAAGCGGAGATTTACTTGCTTTCGCGACATAAATATAAAGGGCAGATTGAATAGAAATAGAAACAATCCAAGCTGCATTTCAGTAGTATGAGCGAATAATGCGGATAAACCTGTAATCCCGCCGACAACAAGGCCATGTGGCATTAAAAATAATTCCAATCCTACAGCAGCAAGCAATGCGCCGGCAATGACTGTGAGAACTCGGAAGGTAGAGCTTCTTTGTAGCTGTTGACGTTGATTTATTTTGTTCTGCATAGTTTTTCCTCCTTCAACAGGGGAAACGACCTTACTTATTTTCAGTGGCTATGGCAGATTTTTTGAATATTCGTGCATCATGTCGTTTCTCAAAGTTGAATACTTTATCCGTTATTTTACAAATCTATTTAGATTCCTTCGTCAGACGATGTCCAAGGATAACATGGATCAGCACGTAAATGGCTGCAAATGGTTGCAAATGTCTGCGAAAGGCTGCAAATGTCTGCGAAAGGCTGCGAAAGGCTGCAAATAGCTGTAAATGGCCGCAAATGTCTGCGAATGTCTGCAAATGTCTGCAAATGTCTGCAAACGGCTGCAAATGGCTGCAAATAGTGAAGAATAGCCAGCACTCCGCTTTCTTTACCCAAATTGGCTAAAACAATTTAAAGTTTATCCCGTGAGACTATAGGCATCCAATGATAGATGAAGCATGAAGGCTGTGACCAACGCTTCGTCCGGCCAGCAAGCCTGCAACGAAGTTGCCAATCAGCGTAACGACAACTGCTGCAAGGGAGCTTAGAGCGCCTCACCGCCTAAGGTGGGTGGATGTACCTCAGTCTCTAGCTGAAGAAGAAGATGGCACCTAAGAAATAACGAAATAGGATCACGAGCTTTTCAATTCGTCTAACATGTTCGGTTTCAGCGAGGACAAGTCCACTAGTAGTGCGCCAATAACTTCTGTCTGCTAGACGAGTACTCTCGGAGAATCCAGCAATCAAGAATAGTGCTGCGAATATTACTAATGTAAAAGCGCTCCGGAACGGATATCCAGAACATGGTTCAGCCAAGATACTTGCTTTCTTCCAGTGGATGATGAGCAATGCGAGCATGTATAGCCACCGGGAAATCCGCATCTCTATAATTCATGAACCTAAGATTTTTATCAATTGAAGTTCTAAATTCCCTTCAGCCGACATTCATTTAGGGCAGAGGTGAACTTCGTTAGTGGAGTGAAATTAGAAAATGAGACGTGAATTTTAACAGGTACAGCCGCAGTCGAAGCAGGAATTTATAAATCACTGGACGGAACAGTAAAGAAAGTACAGGGAGTATTGCAATTACCGCAAGGGACTTCGCTCCCCACTGTTCAGTTATTTTGATGGCTCCTACCTGAGGGGTTATTTGAGGTGCAATCCTTACGGGAGGTGTAAACTTTCGCTCGTAGCGTTCAATTTCGGATGTCGTTGATTCTTGCTCCGTAGTGAATATTCCTCCAGACCAGGCAGGTGGAAAAGAAAACATCATTCCCAGAATTAGGACGATACGAAGAAACCAATGTAGTGATAAACGCGCTATATATTGCACCGAAATAACACCTCCCAACTGTATGTAGTATAAAAAGCATACCATACCTTTTCCTTTGAATCCAAATTGTTTTGTGAAAAAAATTCATATATAGATGATGAAAACATGAAACCGAACGGGAAAAATGACGTATTTCGCAGCATAGATAACTTTTATTATCTAGTTTCAGTCAGGAGGGATAAATTTGAGCGAATGGCAGGATTTTAACGGTTTTGATGAGCGCAGCTTTTTCGGAAGTTTCATTCATGAGATGCCACTGTTTTTTAAATTATTTGCTTTGCTTTTTCTTGGCCTTTTCGTTTTTATAATTGTTAAATCAGTGAGAATCTGGATGTTCAATAACGCAAGTCCTTTGATAAAAGCAAACTGCACAGCGGTCACCAAACGAACCGAGGTATGGGGTGGATCCGGTGAATCGAGAGCAAATACTAGTTATTATGTTACGTTTGAGTTTGCCGATGGCTCTCGATTGGAGTTGCAGGTAAGAGATCAGGATTTTGGCCTGATTGTAGAAGGGGACCGAGGTGAACTCCTATATCAAGGGACTAGGTTTAAAAGCTTCAATCGCGATTTGAAGAAAGAACATCTAAATTTCTAAAAAAGTACATACCATTTAAGAATCACCATGCCTGTTTTGGGTAAAACTCATATGAGAGGTTTTACCAGATCTCAATTCTGGAAGGAGGCTATGGTCTTGAATTCAAATAATTCACAATCGCAAGGGCTGGTACCCTTCCATACACTGGGCGAGGAAGAAGTGCTGAATAGGCTGGAAACTCGGAAAGAGGGTTTATCTTCCGATGAAGCGGCTAAACTTCTGGAGCGATATGGGAAGAATGTACTGCAAGAAGCGAAGGCTAAATCGCTATTAGAAAAGTTTATCGAACAATTTAAAAATGTAATGATCTTTATTTTGCTAGTAGCAGCTGTATTGTCAGGAGTTTTGGGGGAATGGACGGATACGATTATTATTTTGCTTGTAGTCATTCTGAACGCGGTGCTTGGAGTTATTCAGGAAAATAAGGCGGAGCAGGCACTCGATGCGCTTAAAAGCATGTCCTCTCCGCATGCCAGAGTAAGACGTTCCGGTCAGGTTACTGAGATAAAAAGTGAAGACCTCGTACCCGGGGATATCGTATTACTGGAAGCTGGAAATGTAGTTCCGGCGGATATAAGACTTTTGGAAGCCGCATCGTTAAAGACGGAGGAAGCCGCGCTTACAGGAGAATCATTGCCATCAGAAAAGCGGGCCGGTGTGCTTGAAGGTAGCGACATTGTAATCGGTGACCGCACCAATATGGCTTATATGAGCAGCAGTGTTACTTATGGCCGGGCGGTTGGTGTCGTTACAACAACAGGAATGCAGACGGAGGTCGGTAGAATTGCCGGTTATATCTCGGAGGAAGATAATGATGTAACACCGCTGCAAAAAAAGCTGGATGAACTAGGGAAATATTTCACCTTTATTATTCTTGGCGTTTGCGTGATTATCTTTGCCGTTGGGATCTTCGAGGGAAGAGAGCTAATGGATATGCTACTCACCTCGATCTCACTTGCGGTAGCGGCTATCCCGGAAGGGCTGCCAGCAATTGTTACGATCATTCTCGCGCTTGGTGTGCAGCGAATGGCGGGACGAAAAGCGATCATTCGCAAGCTTCCTGCCGTGGAGACACTCGGAAGTACAGAGATTATATGCTCCGATAAGACAGGTACTTTAACATTAAATAAAATGACTGTCGAAAAAGTACATGTCAACGGAAAGACCACTGATTCCAGTGCAGGACTTGAAGGGATTCCTGGTGGTGAGTTATTGCTTCAAGCTATGACGCTTTGTAATGACTCCAGCATTGACGAAGGAAAGACTCCTAGTGAAACTGAAGCAAAAGCTGGAAACAAGGATCCCCAAACCAAGAGCGGAAAAGCAATCATCGGCGACCCGACAGAGACCGCGTTAGTCGATTATGCGCTTAGTATAGGTACTGACAAAAGGGAGCTTGAAAAGAAATATCCACGTAAAAATGAGCTGCCTTTTGACTCTGATCGCAAGCTGATGACAACGATTCATGAGGTAGAAGATGGTCGATATCGTGTGCTGACAAAGGGTGCACCAGATGTACTTTTGTCCAAATGCAGCCATATTTATGTGGTTGGAGAAATTGTACCTCTACAAGACGAACATAAGCGGAATATCATGGAGAGTAATAAAATGCTCGCAAATGACGCACTTCGAGTGTTGGCGTTTGCTTTCCGAGATGAGGAGCAGCTGCCGACCGATCTCTCACCAGATACCACGGAGAAAGAGTTAGTATTTATTGGTTTGGTTGGTATGATAGACCCGCCGCGTGAGGAAGTACGGGATGCGGTAGCCATCTGCCGTAAAGCGGGAATAAGACCTGTAATGATTACAGGGGATCATCGTGATACAGCAGCGGCTATTGCCAAAAGATTAGGGATTATTGAAGATGAATCAGGTGTATTAACGGGCAGTGAGCTGGATAAATTCAGCGAAGAGGAATTTGCGGAGAAGGTTACCGATTATTCGGTTTATGCACGCGTCTCTCCTGAACACAAGGTGCGTATCGTTAAGGCTTGGCGGCAAAAAGGAAAAATTGTGGCGATGACCGGAGATGGTGTAAATGATGCTCCTGCACTTAAATCATCCGACATCGGTGTGGGTATGGGGATAACCGGAACGGATGTTGCCAAGGGTGTATCAGATATGGTGCTTGCCGACGATAACTTTACGACTATAGTTGTTGCCGTTGAAGAAGGACGGAAAGTTTACAGCAATATCCGCAAAGCAATCCAGTTCCTTCTCTCCGCTAACCTTGGGGAAGTGCTGACATTATTTATTGCCACTATGATTGGTTGGCGTATTCTAGAGCCGATCCATATCCTGTGGATTAATCTCGTTACGGATACTTTACCTGCACTTGCCCTCGGGCTTGAGAAAGCCGGTGAGGATGTAATGGCGAAGAAGCCGCGTAAAGCAAGCAGTAGCATCTTTGCTGGCGGCGTGGGGATTGGGATTATATATCAAGGGATTATAGAAGCGGCGCTTACGTTATTCGTGTACCAATGGGCGCATACGCATTACAATGAAGGTATTGCGGTTACAATGGCCTTTGCCACATTAGGATTACTGCAAATTGCCCATGCTTTTAACGTCAGATCCAATAAAAAATCGCTATTCCAGATCGGTTGGTTCAGCAATCGGTATATGTTATGGGCGTCGCTGATCTCTATACTAATGCTTGTGCTTGTGATCATCATCCCGGGCTTAAACGACTGGTTTGGTGTCTCACATTTAAGTGGATTACAGTGGGGAATAGTATGTGCAGCAGCTGTAGCGATTATTGTCATAGTAGAACTTGTAAAGCTGTTTGTCCGGATAAGCGGAAGGGGCAAGAGCTGGGATTAAGAATTTGGTTAAGAGTTGTAGTCAAAAAGCCTGAATCCCTTCAATAGGGATTCAGGCTTTTTGAATGATTTCTTTTAAAGTATGGGAAGCTTATAAAACACGTTGCATGTGGAGGATTACATTACTCCAATAACCTGAGTCGAGGTCACTGATCTGAACTCCGGGTTCGCCCCAAGTGTGGATAAACTTTCCGTCTCCAATGTAAATACCGACATGACCAGGTATAGCATCACTTTCAAATCGGCCGGGAACGGTAAAAAAGATAAGATCTCCTACATCCAGTTCGCTTCGACTTACACGAGTACCTAAATTATCTTGATCTTTAGCTAAACGAGGTAAGCTGACACCGAATTTTTTGAAAACATGCTTTGTAAAAGAAGAGCAATCAAATTTTTTGGTTTCTTCATAAGATCCAGCGCCAAAGTCGTAGGGTACACCTAAGAAATTTTTGGCAAAAGCGACTAACTCCTTTTTATCCGCTTCAGAAATACTTTGAATGCGTAAAGATTTAGATTCACTCGTGGATTCGACCGTCGATAATTTTTCGATAGTCTTACGTTCGGACGGTGTAGCAATGTTTATCTCACCCGACTGGGGATTCCAGCCTACTTCTGTTTGCAGAAATTTGGACAAGGCTAAAGGGGTGATATAGATTTGCCCTTCTTGCCGTCTAGGGGCTTGTGGCAGTGTGATTTTTTCCCCAAGTGAGAATACCTGTGGTGAGCCAGGGCGCAGCATATACATAACATCGCTATAACCGATTTTAGTGTATCCATCACTTGAACCATCATCTTTCATCCGATATCCGAGCGAAGTAACCGCAGGCTTAAGTGGAATCCAGTACTTTCCCTGAGCGTCAGTAATTGCAGATTGTTCATAATAACTGGAGGCATTTGTTCCATCAGGAGTTAGCGCGTTAACCTTAGGTTTTTGCGATTGAGATGAATAACCGCAGGATGAACTCGTTAAAGCGACAGCAAGCAATACAGTAGCGGTGGTTAGTAGTCTTTTGTGATTATTAGCCATTTAACACGCTCCATCTTCAAACTGTAAATTAAGTTTGTGCAGGGCGATTTTTTTTATGTAAAAGAAACGAAGGCAATCGTTGTAAGAGACAACCAAGCATTACCTGTTTTGATGTCATATATTCTTCAGAATTTGAAATCTATGGAAATATGATAAGTGATTGACGGATAAACAACCTCCATATAATATAGGTTTAATAGATTTCTATCATTAATGTGAGGTACGTGTAAGCTTATGCTTTAATGCTTTTATCGATAAAAGTGATAATGCTGAGTCGCTCACCTTGATGTATGCGTTAATAAACTAATGAAATGGGGTACTTTGATGAAAAAGAGAAACATTTTGGCGGGATTAAGCTTATGCTTCATGCTCGTAGCAGCTGGTTGTGGTAACAATAACACTGCGGGAAACGCAGGAAATGCAGCGAATTCCGGTAATTCCCCTACGAATGCAGGAGCAGCAGATTCAAAAACGTACAAAATTGCGATCTCGCAATATGTGGAGCACCCCTCACTTGATGCTACACGCGAAGGAATTCTCGCTGCTTTGAAGGATGCAGGAATCGTTGAAGGCGAGAACCTGAAGGTTGACCTTGAGAATGCTCAGGCTGACCAAGCGAATAACTTATCCATTGCTCAAAAGATTGCCGCTGACTCTAATGATTTGGTATTGGCAATTGCAACGCCTTCCGCTCAATCAATTGTTCAAGCACTCAGCAAAGCAAGTAAGGATACACCGATTTTGTTCGCAGCAGTAACTGACCCACTCGACGCGAAGATTGTCACGGATCTGGAGCATCCAGGTGGAAATGTATCAGGTGTATCGGACACAAATCCCGAAGCGATTAACAGATTAATGCAATTTATAGCTACCCAATTTCCTAACGTGAAAAAGCTGGGGATCGTTATTAATGAAGGTGAACCAAATGCAGTAATTATGGCTGAGATTGCTAAAAAAGAGTTGGATAAACATGGAATCGAGCTTGTGAAGGCTGCCATCACGAATACCTCTGAAGTCAAACAAGCTGCAGAATCACTTGTGGGTCGTGTAGATGCATTCTACATTACTTTGGATAACACAGTCGTAAGTGCAGTGGATACCATTATTCAAACAGCTAATGACAAGAAAATTCCCTTCTTCTCCAGTGACCGTGATACGGTTGAAAAGGGAGCTTTCGCCACCGTTGGTTTTAAATATTACGATCATGGCTATCAAGTGGGTCAAATGGCCGTGAATATTTTGAAAAATGGTAAAAAGCCAGCTGATATGAAAGTAACCATGCAAGAAAAACTCGATCTCATTCTTAACCTGAAATCTGCAGCAGCGCAAGGCATAGAAGTGACTGATGCAATGAAGGCAGAAGTTGCCGATCAAGCTAACAATATTATTCAATAAGCCATTATATAGGGGCGATTTCGTGAGAACGCCCCTTTCCGCTCGAAGGAGGAAGTCATCTATGTTAAATTCGATGCTCGGGGCCGTTGAAATGGGACTGCTTTACGCATTTATGGCTTTAGGTGTATACATTACCTTTCGTATTCTTGATTTCCCTGATTTGACTGTAGATGGGAGCTTTACCACTGGTGGTGCCATTGCCGCTGTTATGATTACTAACGGTTATGCACCATGGCTTGCTACCCTGGCCGCTATTGCTGGTGGAATGCTGGCAGGAATGTGTACGGGCCTATTACATACGAAAGGCAAGATTAATGGACTGTTATCCGGGATTTTGATGATGATTGCACTCTATTCCATTAATCTGCGGATATTTGGTGGCAAACCGAACTGGTCTTTAATGGGCGACACTACCTTGTTCACTTCCATTGATCCTCTGCTCGTACTGCCGTTTGTAGTTATTTTTGTGAAAATAGTAATGGATTTATTCCTGCGTACAGATCTTGGACTTGCGCTGCGGGCTACCGGAGATAATGCAAGAATGATCCGCAGTCTGGGTGTGAACACGGATAATACCACTATTCTTGGTGTCAGTTTATCCAATGGAATGGTGGCGCTCTCGGGGGCGTTAATCACTCAGTATTCTACTTTTGCGGATTCCTCTATGGGTATTGGGATGATTGTAATCGGGTTAGCTTCGGTGATCATCGGTGAAGCCATATTCGGTGCTAAAAATGTATTTCGGGCCACATTGGCTGTTGTGCTCGGATCCATAGTTTACCGGATCGTAGTTGCACTTGCCTTGCGGGTACCGTGGCTGAAAGCTTCGGATCTTAAGCTGATCACAGCAATTATCGTTATTTTCGCTCTTGTATTCCCGTCGATTCAGCGTTTCCTGAAGCAGAAGAATATGGCGCGGAGGCGTTCCGTTGAATTAGCTGAGCAGGCTCTAAGCAGCAAGAGAGGAGGCACCATCGATGCTTAAACTGGAGAACGTATCTAAGCTGTTCAATCCCGGAACACCGGATGAGAAAATAGCGCTGCTCGGCATTGACTTGGAGCTTCTTCCCGGTGATTTTGTCACCATCATTGGAAGTAATGGAGCTGGTAAATCTACGTTGATGAACATTATTTCCGGTGTCATGAAGCCGGATCTGGGTACAGCCAGCATTGAGGGAAATTCAATCAGCCATTTGGCGGAATTTCAACGGAGTCGTTGGATTGGCCGTGTCTTTCAGGACCCAATGGCGGGTACGGCTCCACATATGACGATTGAAGAAAATTTAGCTATGGCTTATAAAAGAGGCAAAAGCAGAGGGTTAACCTTTGGCGTAAATAAAGCTAAAAGAGCTTTGTTTCGCAATGAGCTAAGCCGTCTGGGGATTGGGCTGGAGGATCGCCTGCGGGCAAAAGTAGGGTTGTTGTCAGGTGGAGAGAGACAAGCGCTAAGTCTGCTAATGGCGACCTTTACTCAACCGCAAATTTTACTTTTAGATGAACATACAGCAGCCCTTGACCCTTCTCGTGCGGAGCTGATTACTAAACTTACAGAGTCCATTGTCCGTGAGATGAAGTTAACCACCCTAATGGTTACTCATAACATGGAACAGGCCATTCGTCTTGGCAATCGTCTGATCATGATGGATAAGGGCCGTATTATTTTGGATATCGATGAGGAACGTAAAAAAGATCTTACTGTAGAACGGCTGCTCGGAGAATTCGAGACAATCAGCGGACATAAATTGGCAGATGACCGAATGATGCTTGGCTAGTCAGTTGTAGGTGTGAAGGTAGCTCAATATAAGGGCTTGAAGTGAAGTCTGATTCTGGATTTCATTTCGAGCCCTTTTTTACATAGGAATTTTTTCGCCGAGCCATTATACTATCCTTATCTTTCAGTTCACGTAAATTTACCCAAATGGAACATTATGGTTTATAATGGAATTATAGTGATAATAAATGAAAATTATCATATTTAGGGAGCGGAGAATGCAGATGATTTGGAAAAATGTTAGCGCTTACAGAAGTTCGGGCATTTTCAACAAAATGATACTGATAATTTCCTTTTTGCTTCTACTTTCCTTTTTATTCTCTTTGACCGTTTTACAATATGTGTATCGTATCTATGACAAGCAAATTTATGAAAAGGCTTCTGAGGTACTGGGGATGTCCTCCATTAGCATCGAAAATGCCTTAAGAGAATTGGATCAGCTTTCTTTTACAGTGGTGTCTGATGAGCAAATTCAAGAATGCCTGCGCCAATTGCAGAATGATCCACAGCCTTATGAAAGACAAGTTCTACATAACAAGATCATAAACAGACTGGTTGCTTTTGCAGGGGCAGAGAAATACGTTTATTCCATGATGCTGATGGATACGAGTGGCGGAGTAATGACTGCGGGCAATCGTGAAGGAGTATCACAGGATCTGCAGGATCAGTTAAAGCCGTTAGCTGCGGAAGCTAGCGGGAGTATAGTGTGGTATCCGCAAGGAAACAGAAATTCACTTTTGGCGGTTCGGCAGATTAAATCTTATACAGGGTCAACGTTTACGCTGGATGATCTGGGTACACTCGTGATCCGTATTCGGATCGATCTAATCATTGCGGATAGTACGAGCGAAACTGACCAATTAATCGCAGTTGATGCCACGACGGGACAGGCAATCTATCCTGAAGCGCCGATTCTTTTGCCAGAAGAGCTTAAAGAAGAGACAGAACGTCCGGAGCTATATCGCACGGCCAAATATCAAGAAGGTACTTATTTTATAACCAAGACGAAATCATCTTATATAGATTGGATCTACATCAATGCCACTCCATTTAATGAGATGTTCAAACATATTACTTTTGTCAAAAAGCTGGTCGTCATCATATTCGCACTAATCTTATTAATTGGTCTCCTTTTAGGCTACAGGCTTGCTCGCAGTATTGTACGTCCGATCTCTAAGCTGACCAAAAAAATGAAGCAAATCGAGAAGGGCGATCTGGACAATCTGGAGGAACAGTCATTAGGTGTGGTTTCACAGACTGCGCAGGACGAGGTTAGTCAGCTAAACCGGACTTTTAAAATGATGATCCGCAGGATCAGAGAGCTTATTGATGAGAACTATGCGAAGCAGCTGATTATTAGAGAGACAGAGCTAAAAGCTTTGCAGGCACAGATTAATCCGCATTTTTTGTACAATACACTGGAATCGATCAACTGGTTAGCCAAAATGAACAAACAAGCCAAAATCTCAGAAATGGTAGAAGCGCTCGGTTACTTGTTCCGCAGCTCTATTGGTCTAAAGGATCCGCTGATTACACTTGAAAAAGAGATCACTATCGTGCGCAATTATGTCATTATCCAGAAAACACGGTTTGATGAGAGGCTTGATTTCCGGATGGATGTACCTGAACATCTGCATGACGCTTTGATTCCGAAGCTGACCTTGCAGCCTTTAATCGAAAATGCTATCCGCTATGCACTAGAGCCTAATATTGAACCGTGCACCATTTCTATAACAGTTAGTGAAGAAGAGCAGGGGCTCGATATCAGAGTCAGTGATAATGGACCGGGAATGAGCGCTGAATTTATCAAAGATTTGCAGATGGGAAGAGTTAAGACACGTGGAGAAGGCATCGGCTTAGCTAACATCGCGGAACGGATTCAAATCGTCTTTGGCCCTGAATGGGGCACAGTCATAGAAAGTGAGCCGGGTCAAGGAACAACTATACATGTGCGTATACCTTACTTAAAAGGAGTGCTAGAGAATGTATAAACTGCTGCTGGTGGACGATGAACGCTTGATTCTGGAAGGGATATCGCAGGTTGTGGACTGGGGACGAGCGGGAACAGAGCTTGTAGGCACGGCGTGGAACGGGATTGAGGCTTTGGTAAAAATAGAGGAGCTTAGCCCCGAAATTGTGATCACTGATATTTCTATGCCTGGTTTAGATGGTTTGGGACTGGTGCAAAAATGCAGTGAACGATTTCCAGATGTGAAATTCGTTATGCTGACTGGTTATAAGGATTTTGATTATGCTTGTATTGCTATGCAGAACGGGGTCAAACATTATCTTTTAAAGCCGTGCAATGAGAATCAGATCCATGAAGCGCTGGTTGAGCTGGTAGCAGAGCTCGATGAACAGAAGAGCCGGGGCGAATTCGTAAATAGCATGAAACAACGTCTTCAGAAGGTGTTGCCCCATGTGAAAGAACAATTTTTGAAGGAATGGATCTCTAACAAAACTTATGGAAGTAAGGATCTAGAGTACTATCAGGAATTATTCGGCATTGAACTCAATGACAAAACGGTACGCTTGCTCCTGTTCCGACTAGAAGGTTCTTACGAATATGAGCAATTGTTCGCTCTGCAAAATATTGCCCAGGACGTACTTCAGGAAACACTCCTGAGTGCGACGATAGGCGGTCATTTATTAATATTACTGGAAGACGAAGGAAATACGGTGCAGAATAGCCCCTTGCTTAAACGTATCGCTGAAGTAAGAGAGGTATTCTGCAAGTTTTATAAAATGGATGTGACAATCGCGATTAGTGATGCTGACCTTATGATTCATTCCCGGAGATTGTATCGTCAGACCTTGCAGTGCCTAAACCATCGTTTTTATTTGGAGGCGGGCGGTTTGATTACCGGGAGTGATATCCCAAGTGATGAGCTAAGTGGAAGAAATGATATCGAGCTAGATGAAGAGCATATTTGTCTACTTATAAAAGCAGGCGATCAAAATACGGTGGAGCTGGAATTGGAACGATTATTCAACTTGCTCGCTGATGAACGGTTAGATATTAACGTGACGCGTTCTTATGTTTTACAGTTATATTCCGCTATGATTCGTTTAGCAGTCCCTGATGAAAGAAATAGCTTCACATCGGGCTTGGCGGAGCTTGCCGAAATTAGAACCTTGGGAGGTTTAAAAGCATACGTCAAAGAGGCAGCGGTTCGCTTAACAGCGATGTATGACCGACATTTTAGTTCCCGGCAATCGCTTATTGTAGACAAAATGTTCAAAATTATCGCAGAGGATTACAAGAATGCAGAGCTGTCGCTTAGCTCGGTCGCTGCTGAAATGTTATATATGAATCCCGACTATCTAGGCAAAATATTCAAGAAAATTACCGGAGAGAAATTCTCGAATTACGTAACCAATTACCGGATTGCTAAAGCATCGGAGCATATTTTGAGAAGTGGGGATGTGAGAGTATTTGAGCTGGCTGAAATGTTCGGCTTCGGTGGAAATGCACAATATTTCAGCCAGGTATTTAAAAAAGTAACCGGCCAGACCCCTACAGATTTCATGAAACCCCCTCAAGCGAACTGATTATTGAACAAACAAGACGGTTTTTTGTATTCAATAATCACGGAATATTTGAGAAAATTTAACCAATGAAAGCGCTACCTAAAGGGATCAGAGCCTTTACACTATCATAGGAAAAGGGGACATGAAATTGAAAAAGAGATTCGCTTTACTAGCCGTACCATTATTGCTGTCGTCGATGTTAGCTGGTTGTGGAGGTAACAACAATAACAATGCTGCTGCTACGGATTCCGCTACAAATACTCCTTCGGAGACGAAACCTGCGGCCACGACCTCAGCAGAACCAGTAACCCTGCGTATCGCATGGTGGGGTGGAGATACAAGACATTCTTATACACAACAAGTTATTGATATGTATGAAGCCAAATATCCGAATGTAACCATTGAGCCTGAATATGCATCCTTTGATGATTACTGGAAAAAGCTTGCTCCGCAAGCTGCTGCAAATAGACTTCCTGACATCGTTCAAATGGATATTTCCTATATTAATCAATATGGATCTAACGGACAGCTCGAAGATTTGAAACCTTATTTGAACTCTCAGATTCAAGTCGGCGATGTGAATGAGAACGTGCTGAGTACTGGAGTGATCGGTGAGAAGCAATACGGAATTCCGTTAGGGGTTAACGTACTTGGTTTTCAATATGATCCAGAATTGCTGAAAAAGGCAGGTGTTGATTCTATCCCAGAGAACTGGACTTGGGATCAATACAAGGAAATCGCCGCAAAAGCTAAGTCGGCTGGACTGTATATGGACGGTTCCATGGCAGCAGACGTGTTCTTCAACTATTATCTGCGTACAAAAGGGCTGGCACTCTATAACAATGATGGTTCCGCACTTGGTTATGAGGACGATGCGTTGTTCACTGACTTTTTCGGAATGTTGTCTGGTTTGATTAAAGATGGAGCGGTCCCATCACAAGACAAACTGAGCCAAAATAAAGGGGTTATTGAAGAGTCGGATATTGTTAAAGGGACAGGTATCGGTGTATGGCAATGGTCGAACCAATACGTTGCTTTGCAAATCGCTGTAAATCGTCCTATGGAGCTGGCACAAATGCCTGGTCCAGATATGGATAAAGGGCTTTACATGCAGCCAAGTATGTACTGGTCAATTACTTCTAACTCTAAAGTGAAGGAAGAAGCAGCGAAGTTCGTTGATTTCTGGATTAATGATGTGGAAGCTAACAACCTGATCAAAGGCGAACGCGGAGTACCGATTTCAAGCAAAATCAAAGAATCTGTAGCTACACAATTAACTGATTCCGGTAAGCAAGTATTTAAGTTTGTTGCTGACATGGAGCCTACTACTTCACCTATGAGTCCACCGGTTGGATCACCAGAGGTTGTAGCCCTGCTTACAGACCTTGCTGAACAAATGAACTTCGGGAAAATCGATCCAGCAGCAGCAGCGGCACAGTTCCGAAAAGAAGCGAACTCTATTCTTTCCAGCCGTTAATCGTAGGGTAACAGATAACTATACTGCGTCTCACATGGGAAACGGCATGCCATTTCGCTAGGCGGCATCCCGTTTCCCATATTATTCACATAAAAAGGAGTTGGAGACCCTTGGCATTAACGAATCCCCTACCTTCGAATCCATTGGCTGTTAAGAAAAAGAACCTCACCGGCCGGCGGTTACGAAGCAACCTTACAGGATATGCCTTCATCAGTCCGTTCGTCATTGGCTTCCTTTGCTTCACACTGATCCCGATGATCATTTCGCTGTATCTTTCTTTTACCAAATACAATTTATTCGCTCCACCTAAGTGGATTGGATTTGATAATTACATCAAAATGTTCTCAAATGACCCGAAATATTTGCATTCACTAAAGGTAACGCTGCTTTACGTATTTATCGGTGTGCCTTTACGTCTAACCTTCGCATTATTTGTGGCCATGATTCTAAATACGAAATCACGTATGGTAGGAGCCTATCGGACAACTTATTATTTACCTTCTATTATAGGGGGTAGTGTGGCGGTCTCCATCATGTGGCGTAATATTTTTAGTGATACAGGAATTATTAACGGCATGCTTGGCTTTTTCGGAATTGGACCGGTAAGTTGGTTTGGCAATCCGAATGCTGCGCTTATCATGTTGATAACTCTATCTGTGTGGCAGTTTGGCTCATCCATGTTGATCTTTCTTGCAGGTCTTAAAAATATTCCTGGTGAAATGTATGAGGCAGCTAGTGTGGATGGAGCCGGATTCTTCAGAAAGTTCTTCAAGATTACTATGCCACTCTTAAGTTCAGTGATTCTGTTTAATCTAGTTATGCAGACGATCAGCGCATTTATGACCTTTGTTCCAGCTTATATTATCTCTAAAGGTGAAGGCGGACCTATGGACGGCACTATGTTGTATTCTCTCTATTTATTCCGTCAGGCCTTTATGTTTAATAATATGGGTTATGCTTCGGCTATGGCTTGGGTAATGTTGTTGCTTGTCGGCATCATGACCGGAATCTTGTTCAAGACATCCAAATCGTGGGTCTTCTACGAGTCGGAAGGAGGAAAATAATCCATGGCGAAAATTAAACTGAAATGGCCGCTTTATCACATCCTTATAGGTGGCCTCGCTATCGTTATGCTGTATCCGATTCTGTGGATGATCATGAGTTCTTTTAAAGAGAGCCGGCTTGTATTTGTTACAGCACAACACCTTATACCTGATCCATGGGAATGGGGGAACTATGCTAAAGGCTGGGAAGGTATTGCAGGTTACTCCTTTGGTGTCTTCATCAAGAACTCTTTTGTAATTGTCATTGTCGCAACACTGGGCGCAGTCATTTCATCTTCACTGGTTGCCTTCGGTTTTGCCCGCAATAAATTTGTAGGCCATGGCTTATGGTTCGGAATCATGATGATGACCCTGATGCTTCCTTCCGATGTGGTGCTCGTCCCTCAATACATTATCTATGCCAAATTGGAATGGCTCGACAGTATCAAACCGATCGTTGTTCCACAGTTCTTCGGTGTCCCGTTTTTCATTTTCCTAATGCTGCAGTTTATTCGGACCATTCCTGTTGAACTTGATGAAGCGGCTACCATCGATGGTTGTGGGAAATTTGGACTTTATTTCAGAATTATACTTCCACTCATTCGTCCTTCTATGGCTACTGCGGCGATCTTCTCCTTCTATTGGCGCTGGGAAGACCTGCTTGGACCGGTATTGTACTTGAACTCACCTTCTAAATATACAGTTTCGATGGGGCTTAAAATGTTCCTGGACAGTGAGTCCGTATCCAACTGGGGTCCAATGTTCGCCATGTCTGTTCTAAGTTTGGCACCAGTCATGATTATCTTCTTTATCTTCCAAAAGCAGATTGTAGAAGGAATCAGCACCAGTGGTTTGAAAGGTTGATTTCAGCAAACGAATATAAATGTTTTAAATCTCTAATTAAGAAAGGTGCGGCTGAATTTGGATAGCTATCGTTTTGATTTTGGGATTAAGGAAGCTGAGCCTGGCTACACCAAAATTCGGCCGGACACATCTTATTCTAAGGAAATAGGGTATGGTTTCACTTCTGATTCCTCAGTCTTTGGTCGTTTCAGAGGGGGAACAGATATACTGCGAAGCGATTGCTGCATCCCACAGAAAGCAGTTTTTCTTCTGGATCTCCCGAATGGGATCTACCGTGTTACGCTGCTGTTGGGTGATGCTCTGGCAGATACCAGCACATTTATCAAAGCTGGAGAAGGCAAGTTCGTATTGGACACGCTAAATGTGCCTGCGGGCCAATATTTGCGCGAATCCTTTGCAATTAGGGTTAAGGTTGGGCAGCTAAAGCTATCGTTCTCGGGTGCGGCACCGCGTATTAACGCCTTGGACATTCAGATGGACAATGAAGCGCTAGTCTTATTTCTGGCGGGAGATTCCACGGTGACCGATCAAGGGGAAGAAGGTTACCCCTATGTGGGGTGGGGCCAACTGCTGCCACGCTGCTTCAAAGCCGGAATAGCTGTAGATAATCGAGCACTTTCTGGACGCAGTTCCAAGAGTTTTATTGAGGAAGGGCATTTGGAGGGCATTGCCGCAGATATCAGACCCAGAGATTATCTGTTCATCCAGTTTGGACATAATGATTCCAAAACTGATGATTTAAGACATACCGAGCCCTTTACTACATATAAAGAACATTTGCTCCGGTTGATTACAGTCGCCCGAGAAGCGGGGGCCTATCCGGTTCTTGTGAGCTCTGTACATCGGCGAAGATTTGATAGTGAAGAAGCAATTGTAGACACGCATGGAGATTATTTAATCGCCATGCGGGAACTCGCAGATACCGAGAAGGTTCCACTGATTGATTTAGCCGAGAAGAGCCGCAAGCTCTTTGAAGCTTATGGCTCAGAGGGCTCAAAAGATTTATTCATGTGGAGCTATCCAGGAGAATTTATTGCGCATCCAGGTGGGGTGCAGGATAATACACATTTTCAGATTTTAGGGGCTCGTCTTCTAGCTGAGCTTATAGTGGAAGGGATCCGGGAAGTTGGATTAAACGATCTCATCATTCATCTTCGTCAGGGAGAATAATAATCCTAAAGGAAAAGTAAATATCTGTCGGTTCAACTTCTGTATGCAAGGTTAAGGTTAAGGAAAGAACTTAACTGGAAGACTTGCATGATAAGAAGGAGGATATCACGATATGGCAGATAAAAAGCTTGTAGGTAAGGTTGCAGTTGTAACCGGAGGCGGCTCAGGAATTGGCCGGGCAACCGTGCTTGAGTTCGCACGTAACGGAGCCAAAGTTGTATTATTGGACAGAACTGTAGAGAACGCGGAAAAGGTTAGACAGCAAGTGGAGAAAGAGGGCGGAGAAGCCCTAGTTATCGAATGTGATGTTGCTGAACCACCACAAGTGGAAGCGGCGATAAATAAGGCGGCCGCGAAATGGGGTCGTCTTGATGTTGTTTTTGCCAACGCAGGGATTAATGGGGCGATGACGCCTATTGAAACGATGGATATTGAAGCTTGGGATCAGACCATTCATATTAACCTGCGTGGAACCTTCGCGACTGTTAAATATGCGATACCGCATCTAAAAGAAAGCGGAGGCAGCATCCTGATCAACAGCTCCATTAACGGAAATCGTGTATTTTCTAATGTTGGTTTTTCTGCTTACAGTACGACAAAGGCAGGACAGGTTGCTTTTATGAAAATGGCGGCACTGGAACTGGCTCAATTTCAAATCCGCGTAAATGCGATCTGTCCTGGGGCTATAAAGACCAATATAGATGACAACACTTTTCCATCAGAGGATCTGAAAGAAGTGAAAATCCCAGTAGAATTTCCTGAGGGAGATCAACCGTTGGAAGAAGGTCCGGGGCGACCTGATCAAGTAGCGAAGCTGGCGCTGTTTCTGGCGTCTGAAGATTCAGATCATATTACGGGGACGGAAATTTATTGTGACGGTGCAGAGTCGCTTCTGCATGGTTAATTTTTCAACATAATCTTGGCCTCTCATAACGGATTCCATCCTCGTCGCTATGCCGGACCACACGGGTCGAAAGAGCATCTGCGGTGAGGATGGCTATGCCGTTTTTTGTTGTAAAATAAAGCTAATCATTATCTCCAATTTCCGTTATAATGGAGTATCTCTGGAGAAAGGAGATTGCGATATGGATTTTCAATTGGAATCATTAATGAAGTTACTAGTGGCCATGCTGTTCGGGCTGTTCATCGGGATTGACCGACAGATCAAGCAGAAACCGCTGGGGATACGGACCAGTATGGTCATAAGCATTGCGAGCTGTCTTGTCACAGTGGTGTCTATCCATGCCTTTGATAAGTTCGCAGGACCAGAGCATCCAAACATGGACCCAATGCGGCTTGCGGCTCAGATTGTCAGCGGGATTGGTTTTTTGGGTGCGGGTGTTATTCTGCGTAGAGGCGGAGATGCCATTTCGGGCCTTACTTCGGCAGCACTCATCTGGACAGCTTCTGGAATTGGTATAGCTGTGGGTGCGGGATTCTATATTGAGGCAGCATATGCGGTTATTCTGCTGATGTTTGCTGTGAATTTAGTTCCTCATTTAATCCGTTCGCTAGGACCAGAAGTACTGAATAAACATGAAGTTTCAGTGAGGATCATTATGGAAGCTAATTTTGTGCTTACAGAAGTGATCCAAAAAATCGAGCGGCCTCAGGTCAGCTCGCAGCGTAGTACTAGAGGTCCATCCCGAGCGATTCGAAGAATGAAAATTAAAGATTTGGAAGATGGCAGACAAATGATCGATATGGTGATCTCAGCACCGGATCGGGATTACGCAACAGAAATCTATTACGATGTGAAGAAAATTGAACATGTAATGAGCGTAGAAGTGGAGCAATTGTAAAAAGAGCATGTCACCTCATGACTAGATGTGGTAATCTATCAAGTGGAGACAATTATCAGACACTGGAAGGGAGAACAATATATTATGTCAATCACAGCGTATGAAGGACAATATGAAGGAGAAGCAGCTATCTGGTTGAAAGCCGGTCGTTATGAGGCAGCTATTCTGCCAGGCATTGGCGGCAACCTGATCTGTTTCCGTGATACCGAAAACGGATATCGCTTCCTGCATGAGCCTGGAGCTGAAGAGATGGAAGCCTTTAAGGCAAGTCCGGGGATTCACGGAATTCCTGTATTATTTCCTCCAAATCGTTATGAGGATGGTAAATTTCCATGGAATGGTCAAACTTATCAATTCCCAGTAAATGAAGTTGCAACGGGCAACCATTTACACGGATTTTTACATACTGCAGCTTGGGAAGTCGAAGAATTTGGCAGCGGTAAGACTGAAAGCTTCGTAACCGTATTCATCAAGGTGGATGAGAATCATCCTTCTTATCAGTATTTGCCACATAAGTATACGATCAAATTGCGTTATACCCTCGGCGAAGGAGGATTATCTCAACAGGTGTTGGTGCACAATGATGGAGAAGATGTGATGCCTTGCTTGCTGGCATTCCACACTGCCATTAACGCACCTTTCGCACCAGGAAGCAGTGCACAAGATTACCGCGTAAAAGCTACTATTGGCGAGCGCTGGGAGCTCAACGACCGCATGCTGCCAACAGGCAAATTCCAGGCGTTGGAGCCAGGAGAAGTTCAGCTTCGTGAAGAAGGTGTGAATCCATATTTTGCATCGATGGACAATCACTACACGGCTGTACCTCAGAACGGACGCAACCGGATGGAGCTTACCGATAGCAAAGCTGGAGTAACCTTGGTGTATGATGTAGGGACTTCGTACAAACAATGGATGATCTGGAATAATGGTGCTACAGAACAGTTCTTCTGCCCTGAGCCACAAATTAACTTGGTGAATGCGCCAATGGTAGATCTTCCTGCTGATGAAATCGGCTTGTTCAGCCTGAAACCAGGCGAATATTGGGAAGAGAGCAGCCGCCTGTACGTAAAATAGAGTTCATGTGAATATGAATAGGTTATAAAGAAGGGGCTGTCTCAAACGTAGTTTTTCTACGATTAGACAGCCCCTTAAATTTATCTCTTACTAATAATCTCTTCATTAATCTGTTCAATGATGTCTTGGATACTCTTCGAACCAAGATCACCTTCACCACGTTTTCTTACAGAGACAGTGTCGGAATTTTTTTCGTTCTCTCCAAGTACAAGCATGTAAGGTGCTTTTTCAAGCTGAGCTTCACGAATTTTGTAGCCTAACTTCTCATTTCGGATATCTACTTCGACACGAATGCCAGCCTTCTCCATGTGATGCTTCACTTGCAGTGCATAGTCAACATAGTTCTCAGAGACTGGCAATAACTTCGCATGAACAGGTGCGAGCCACAGTGGGAAAGCTCCAGCGAAATGTTCAGTAATAATCCCCATAAAACGATCGATCGACCCATAAACAGCGCGATGGATTACGACCGGGCGATGTTTAAGATTATCTTCCCCGATGTAAGTAAGATCGAATTTCTCTGGCATTTGCCAATCTAGTTGGATTGTTCCACATTGCCAGCTTCGTTTTAGCGCATCTAAGATATGGAAATCAATCTTAGGTCCATAGAACGCGCCATCCCCTTCATTCACACGATATTCGATCCCGAGATTGTCTAATACATTTTGTAAAGATTGTTCAGCCTGATCCCATAATTCTTCAGATCCCATATAATCTGCCGGCCGAGTTGATAATTCAATCTTATACTCAAAGCCGAACACTTGATAAATATGGTCAATCAGTGAGATTACCCGTCTTATTTCATCCTCAATTTGCTCTGGCAAAACGAAGAGGTGAGCATCATCCTGGCAGAAAGTGCGGACTCTCATCATCCCGTTCAGTGCTCCGGAATATTCATGGCGATGCACTTGACCGAATTCCGAGATACGGATAGGCAGTTCCCGGTAGGAATGCAGAGTATTTTTGAAAATTAGCATATGCCCAGGGCAGTTCATCGGCTTAAGGGCAAATTTTGTTTCATCTACATCTGTGAAATACATATTGTCCTTGTAGTGATCCCAGTGTCCTGACTGCTCCCAAAGCCGATTGTTCATCATCAGCGGTGTACGAACTTCATCGTAATCTCTCTGTCTTTGTAATTCCCGGGCAAAGTTCTCAAGCTCTGTACGGATTGTCATTCCCTTGGGAAGATAGAAGGGCATGCCTGGCGCTTCTTCTGAGAACATGAACAACTCAAGTTCTTTGCCGAGCTTACGGTGGTCACGTTTTTTAGCTTCTTCAAGAAACAGTAAATGTTCCTCTAACTGCGCTTTTTTAGGAAAGGCAGTTCCATAAATACGTTGCAGCATTTTGTTATTGGAATCTCCACGCCAGTAGGCACCCGCTACATTCAACAGCTTAAAGGCTTTGACCAAGCCAGTAGAGGGAAGATGTGGCCCACGGCAAAGATCGGAGAATTCACCTTGATCATAAATAGTTAATACTGTGTCTTCCGGCAGATCATGAATAAGCTCCAGCTTTAAAGGCTCATTAAGCTCTTCAAAAAGTTTAATGGTCTCTGCGCGGCTCACCACACGGCGGACAATCTGGTGATTCTCTTGGATGATTTTCGCCATTTCTTGTTCGATTGCAGCAAGATCATCAGTGGATAGAGGTTTCTCAATATCAATGTCATAGTAGAAGCCGTCTTCGATAACAGGACCTATGCCTAGCTGGACAGCTTTATCTCCATATATACGTTTTATGGCCTGCGCCATGATATGTGCAGTACTGTGTCTATAAACCTCAAGACCGTCTTTGCTATCCAACGTAACAATATCGAGCCGGCAATCATGTTCGATCGCTTGGTTTAGATCAACAGATTTTCCATCAATTTTTCCAGCTACAGCATTTTTTTTCAGACTGGTACTTATGGCACCTGCTGCTTCTTTAATCGTTGTTCCTTGCAGTACCTCTCTAATTGTTCCATCTTGCAGTGTTACCTTGATCTTCATGATTTTAGCCTCCGTTTCTCAAATATTGTTAGTTGTGAACGCAAAAAAACGCATCTCTCCCAGAAAGGGACGAGTGCGTTCAGCTCGTGGTTCCACCCTAATTCGACCTGTCATTTAGACAGGACCTCATTGGTATCCGATATCGGGGATAAATCGGTGCCGCATACTACCGAAAAAACAAAGTTCTACGGATTCAGCGCCACGGCTACAAAGGGGTAACTTCACAACCGGTAACTGGAGAAGCTTGCAGCCTGGACTTCTCTCTCTGGACAGTTCGTGTAGGAAATCATGTCTTTGATCATTGCCATATTCTGTTGCTAGTTAATATTACTCAATAGTATTCAATAAAGTCAAGGGGGGGAGGTGCACAGAAATCGGATGATCGTTTCTCCGCGGTCTTCATTTGCTTATTGGTAAAGGAAATGAGGAAGGACTTGGCGAATTTATATTTCAACATGCTTAAGGGGGATTGTAATGCAGATTATTGCCATGCTGACAATGCTAATCGACCATATTGGCTATATCTTTTTCCCGGAGAATCTTGCTTGGAGATATGTAGGGAGAATAGCTTTTCCGATTTATTGTTATGGGCTTGTGCAGGGACATATCCATACTTCATCCAGACCTAAATATTTATTTCGGTTGCTCTTGATTGCGATTATTGCCCAGATTCCCTATAATCTAGCGCTAAATTCTGGTGGCTGGAACGTGGTGTTTACGTTATTGCTGTCAGCAATCGTACTGGTAATTTTGGACAAGCTGCCTTCACTATGGCTTGGTATACCTGTGGTAATTGCGGCTATAGTGTTAATGGATTATTACCCTATAGATTACAATGCGTACGGTTTGCTCTTAGTATTGATTTTTCGTTATACGAAATCGTACTGGCTTGTTGGAGCCCATCTGGCACTGAATCTATTCTATATGTTTTATAATTATTGGGTTGTACAGATGCTCAGTATTTTACCTACCTTGCTGATTGCTTTTACGCCTTTAATTTGGAATCGCTTGGAGCGGCACCGGGTTCCACGCTGGATGTGGTGGTCATTTTATCCTGCACATTTACTGATGTTGGCGATAGTTAAGGCTGTAATTTACAAGGATTGGGCTCAGATCGAATGGCGAAGTTTGTTGAATATCTAAATATTTTACAATAAAAGGAACTTTGATTTACAAAACTTACCTTAGCTGAGATAATGGATTGATTTCACAAAATAAGATGAAGGAGACATGCTATGAGTAGAGTTAAAGCGAAATTGAAGTGGTTTTTGCCTTTTGTCGCACTGATGCTAGTTCTTGCCGGCTGTCAGTCGGTAGGGGGGTTCGATGTTAATAAGGCGTTGATTGGGGATGTTGATGTTAAATCATCAGAATCCAGTATGACTTTTTCCATGAATGCTGAGCCCATAGAGGGAATTAGCGCGGAAGATAAGGAAATGGTTGATCTTATTAATTCTTTTTCCTTGAATATTAGTAAAGCTAAGTTACAAGATAATGGGAGTTTATCGGCCCAAGGAACTGTTGGTTATAAACAATTGAATATTCCATTCACCTTGTTTATGGACAAACAAACACTTGCTTTTACAGTTGAAGGAGCAAAACAACCGTTCTACTTCCCTGTACAAGGATACGATGAAATCTTAGGTGAAGTAGGCTTGGATACGGCAAAAGCTGAAGATGTCAGTAAGCTGTTGACGAAATTCGTTGTTAAGAATCTTCCGAATCCTGGCGTAATCAACATTACACCGGTTAGTGATGCTGTGTATGGTGAGCAGTTGAACATGACGAAGCTGCATGCAGAAGTGACTGGTGATGAGCTTCCTGCATTGTTAAAAGGCTTCCTGAAGTCTGTTTCCAAAGACACAGAAGGTTTTACTGAATTGGTGGGTGGTCTTTACGACTATCTGTACCCTGTGATCAAAGCTATGGATGAAGACGGTTCTGGCGATATTTTCAATCTGGGATTCGGAGATATTCCACTGGATGATAAAGAAGCTGTCGTAACTGTATTGCATGATGCTGCCAAATTGGCTGTTGATGCATTGCTGCTAGTATATGACAATCAAGTGGACAGTCTTTACAAATCAACTCCTGAGATGAAGACCGTGTTGAGTAAGGATACGAAGTTATCTGTTGATATTTTCGTTGATAGTGCTCTGCATGTGCGTAAACAGAATGTTGATCTGAAAGTGGCGCTTCCGGGTACCGAGGATTTCCCATTGAAGAGCCTCTCGCTTAAAGCTTCCAGTCAGATTTGGAACATTGGCGGTGCTGTAACTGCTGATCCAATCAGCACTGAAGGTGCACTTGATATTTCTTCCGGACTTACACCTGGGGAGACTTTGAGAAATTTTGCCCCCGATTCTGATGTATATCGTATATTGAAGGATGATCTGGGCATTACGAAGAGAACCATTGTTATCGAACCTGATGACGAATATTATTACCCAATTGTAGACAAGAACACTACTTATATCCCACTGCGTTATTTGGCAGAAGATTTAGATGCTACTGTAGAATGGGATACGGCCAATCGTGCAATTAACGTTACTGATAGTGTGTACGGAGATAAACTGGTATTCAAAATCGGTTCTTCCGAAGCCTTGATTAACGGCACGGCTGTAAAGCTTGCCCAACCTGTATTTGTTGACGAGTATGGCGATGCATATGTATCCTTGCGTCTGCTTGCTGAAGCGCTTCATGCTACTGTGTCGGTAGATGAAGATGGTTGGATTACTATTGTACGGAAATAGTTGTATCTTAACGATTAATTAACACAATAAACCCAGCTTCCATCTGACGCATAAATGCAGGTGGAGGCTGGGTTTTTCATATGAATACATAATCCAGTTATTGCTTCGTTAATACCACCTCTAAAGCTATATTACTAAGCTCTTTATCCTCTGTCATACTTTGGATGTATCCACCTAAGAAACCTTCTTGTAGGCCTTCCCAAAGCTTGTAGCCTGGCATCGCTTTAATATCTTCTGAGGAGCTGCCGGCTGTCCCCGCGAAATATCTTACATTTAGCTTGGCCATTACCTCTGCCATCGATGCCTTTTCAGACTGCGTAAAGGAACTCTCCTTTAAACCATCCATAGCTTTGTTATAAGAGTTTGTAGCAAAAGTATCCTCAGCATAGGTCTTGAAGTTTAAAAGATTCTGATCTGTATTGCCATTAGCTTTAGCCCATCCCTCTACATTTAAGGGCGTTGCTTCATAATTGACGGTTCTGCTCAGGGGATCGAAGGTCATCGCTCCGTATTGATGTGGATAGACAGCCATTGCACTTGTTGCGATATCATAAATTGGCGTTTCTTCCGAAGAAGTTACCGGGTCTACCCGGATGTCCTGCATATGGATATGGCCTGACAAGACTAAATTAAGTTCATTTTCACGAAGTACCTTTATTGTTTCCTGACTGTTGTTAAGCTTAAAGCCTGAAACAGACATAGAGGTGTGGCTTAGTAGATTGTGGTGCATAACCGTGAGAACAGAAGCATGCTCCTTGGCAGCCAGTTTAACAGAATTATCTATCCATGATAGGGTAGAGGCGGTCAGGCGTCCGTCCGTTTGGGGGAAACCGTATTTCTGATTGTTATGATATTGGCTGCTGTCAATCATAAGGAGCCATAAATTTGGCGCTGCCTTAACGATGTAACTTAGTGATTCTTTATCACGTGATACAGCTTCTTTGTAACCGAAATCCTCATACATCTTGGTAAAGTCTTTGTCTGTAATGGAATCCGTAACAAGCTGCTTATCCCCGCTGAAGGATCTGGCCCAAGGATTAAATAAATCGTGGTTGCCTGGAATGACATAAACAGAGGTTCCTTGTGCTTCGATTCGCTTTAATTTTTGGGTTAGCTCCTGATGGCTGCTGCGTTCTCCGTTATTTGTTAAATCTCCACTCAGGATGAGAAAATCAGGCTTCTGCTGCTCAGCGTCATAAACCAAGGTTTCAAGGATTTCATCACTGTAAGGCAGCATTTTTCCATCACCGCCAGTTACATATTTTTGAAAAGCTGTACCGCCATCCTGTAGCTTCTTATCTAAGAAGTGAGTGTCCGTTGCCACCCAGAAAGTGAGGGGGTGAAGATCATTCGGATCTTGTGCTGTTGAGGTTAAATTAGACGAATTTGTGTCTTTACAGCTAGTTAGAGCCAAGCTCATTGAAAGGAGCAGCAATAATGAGATTAAGGCTGATTTTCTATGCCGAACAAGGGCTTTCTCGCTTGGGAATTTCATGATTATAACCTTCCTTCTATACATTTGCTGCACTATTGTAGCGCATTTTAGCTCGTGGTGTATATCGGAAAAGGAAGAGGGCAGTTTCTAGCCCGCCTGAAGTGATTAATGATTAATAGATCAGGTGCATAATTAAGCCCATAAATGCGACAATAAGAGTTGGCAACGAATATATCCGACAAAATAAGTTGTGAATAACTGTTGTGTTTTCAGAAAAAAGGTGCTAAGATATACAAAAGTAAGTTACTAAAATTAATGGAGGTAGTTATTTTATGTCTAACAATTTCTTTGAAGCAGTAAAAGGAAGACGTTCCATATATGCCCTTAGTAAAGAATCTACGATTTCGGATGCACAAATTGTAGAAATCGTTGAACAAGCGGTGCTACATAGCCCAACTTCTTTCAACTCCCAAAGCTCAAGAGCCGTTGTTCTTCTTGGAGAACAACACGATAAGCTATGGGATATCACTACAGAAACATTGCGTAAAATCGTTCCTGCCGAACAATTTGAAGGAACAGCGCAAAAATTAGCGTCTTTCAAAGCAGGTTACGGTTCCGTACTATTCTTTGAAGATCAAACGGTAGTGAAGAGCCTGCAAGAGAACTTCGCTCTATATGCTGAGAACTTCCCAATTTGGGCTAACCAATCCTCTGGTATTCTGCAATTTGTAGTATGGACAGCACTTTCTGAAGCAGGTGTAGGTGCCTCCTTGCAGCACTATAATCCACTGATTGATGATGAAGTAAAAGAAGCATGGGGCATCCCGCAAGAATGGAAATTGATTGCTCAATTGCCATTTGGTAAAACAGTTACTCCTGCTGGTGAGAAACAATTCCAACCGATTGAAGATCGTGTTAAAGTCTTTAAATAAGTGAAATAAGCGTTTGAAACCTCCTTAACCAGGCTAAGTATGTATATAGACTGGTTAAGGAGGTTTTTGGTATGCCATGGAACAAAGAGGATTATCCAGAATCATTGAAGAACTTCACAGCACCTGTTCGCAATAAGGCAATCGATATTGCGAATGCGCTCCTCGAAGATGGTTATGAGGAGGGGCGGGCGATTTCAATTGCCACAGCGCAGGCGAAAGAGTGGGGGGAGAACCACGATAAACAAATCCGTAAAAAAGGCCATTAAGGCTTAATCAAAGGCCTGAACATAGAAATGAAAAAAAGCAGGACAGCGTTTATTAACGCTTGTCCTGCTTTTTGACGGGCACAATTATTTAGTGGATTCATTTCCTGCTGCTGCGCTTGCAGTTGGCTCAGCTGTTGCAGCTGCATCTTCTTTAGCGTCAGTAAGTGTGTTCGTGATTTTTGCTTTTTCAGTTGTTTCTGACATCCAAGTGGAGGACAGAGTGGAAACCTTTTGCGAAACTAGTGTTTTACGAATTTCATCTTTCTTTTCTTCCAGTGTATAGTCTTTAGCATCTTTATGGTCGGTTACTTTAATGATGTGATAACCATAATCGGATTTGACAGCATCACTGGTTTCACCAACTTTTAGCTTAAAGGCTACATCAGAGAATTCAGCTACCATATCGCCACGTTTGAAGAAGTCTAGATCTCCGCCATTATCCTTGGAACCCGTATCAGAGGATTTTTCCTTGGCAAGAGTAGCGAAATCTGCGCCTTCTTTCAGTTGCTTCAGAATTGCATCTGCTTCTTCTTTAGTCTCAACGAGAATGTGGGAAGCGCGAACTTGTTCTTCTTCACTGAAAGTAGCTTTATTTGTGTCATAGTATTCTTTGATTTCATCATCCGTTACAGTGACTTGTGGCTCAAGGATTTTACGCAGCTTTACTTGCAGCGGCATTTGCTTTTTCAAGTCGTCTACAGTCATTGAGCTTTGGGACAAAGCAGCATTAAAGGCAGCTTCTCCGCCGAATTGTGCTTTAAGATCTTCAAGTTCAGTGTTGATGTCTTCATCTGTAACAGTTACGTTAGCTTTTTTAGCCTCTTGATCAACAAGCTCAGTTGTAATCATAGATTGCAGCGTGCTTTCTCCGCCTGCTTCGATCAATTTATCATAAAGTTGTTCTTTTGTGATCTTTGTTCCGTTTACTGTTGCAACAGCTTTTTTGCTGTCGTCTTTTTGGACGACCAGAACAATGATTAGTGCTGCAGCTAATACGATAGAGGCAATCATCCAAGCTTTATTGCTTCTAGGAGCAGTCGGAGGTGTAGGTGGCGTAGCGTTGTTCGCACCGACTTTGTTCATTACTGGAATACTGTCTGCTTTTGTTGTATTCACAGGTTCCTCAGCAGCAACTTGCGCTACTTCAACCTCTTCATTGATAATCTCGGAAGTGTTCAATTCTTCTTCCGTGGTACCGTTGTTTTCTAAGTTCTCATTTCCATTCAGATCTTTTTTGTCCATTATTAGTAATGACTCCCTTCAATATAGGTGTTGCTTGTCTATTTACAACTTTAACAGAAATCCTAATCCTAAACCTTAAGAAAGTATAAAAAAAGGCAGGATCTTTTTAAGTTTCTATTAATAAAAAGCAAAAAGCCGGAAATGGCATCAGTAACATGCCTTTCCGGCTAATGGGAATAAGATGTCTACTTCAGTCCTTTCAGAAGATGACGAATGCTTTCTTGTTTTCGTCTTGGGACACGTACGTTTTTAGCATACAGGCCCATTTCACCGAAATAAATGCAGTCATCTGCGATAGAGCTGATCTTGTTCAGGTTGACATAACAGCCACCGTACACATGATAATAACTTGAATTGGACAACAATCGATTTAATTGCTCGGCAGTCATTCTCTTTTTTATGTTATAGTTTCTGCCGTGAAAAATGACCAAATCATGGTCCCCGACCTTAAAGAACAGAATGTCTGTCTCCACCTCGAAGTCCTCGTACACATTTCTGGCTTCCAGCAGGATGCTACTCATTCATGTTCCCCCTTTATACGGAATAAAAGACTAATGTTAGCGCTTTCATTATATCACAACAGTTAATCGTTGGAAAGACCCATTTTTGAATTGTTTCGTACATTTCTAACTTTATCGTTTGTAATTAACGTTTAAAAATTGTAGATTATATAGATGATCACATCTAATGAGTGTGAAGTAGCAATACTTTTGAGGAGGAATATAGAGATGAATGAGCAGAATAAGTTATTGCTGTTTACAGGTTCTTATGCAAGTGCCGCGGAAAGCGGAGTGCAGGTGTTTGAATTCGATGGAGCTGCAGGTGGTACGCTAAAGCTGCTGGATTCGGTGCAGGGCTTAACTAATCCTACCTTTGTTAATGTAGATGCCGCTGAAAAACGTCTATATGCTATAGGAGAAAAACCGAATGGTGAGGGTGGAAAAGAAGGCGAGGTTGTTACCTTTGCCATTGATCCAAAGGACGGGAAATTGAGTGAACTGAAACGCATTCCCTCCATGCCTGCTTCTGGCAACCGTCAAACAACCACCTGCCATATCAATAGAGATTTGAATGATGAATACGTTGTTGTATGTAGTTATCATGGTGGAAGTGTTGGTTTGATCAAATTAAATGAAGAGAAAGCTGCGGATCAATTAGTTGATGTGGCCGTACATTCAGGTCATGGCCAGCATCCTGAACGGCAGGACCGCCCTCATCCCCATTCCGCTATTTTCAGTCCGGACGGGCAGTATGTGTTTGTATCTGATCTTGGGCTTGATTTAATTCGTGCCTATAGAATCAATAGAGAAACCAACAAGCTAGAAGTGCATGGTGATACGGCGCTGCATCCAGGAGCGGGACCACGCCACTTCACTTTTCATCCAGACGGAAAGTCTGCTTATGTAATTAACGAGGTGGATTCCACCATTACATCGTTTACATATGACAGTGCCGCAGGCACTCTGCACACTGTAGATACAGTGCCGACGCTGCCTGATGATTTTAACGAAGAGAATACTTGCGCTGAAATCGCCATTTCCAAGGACGGAAAATATCTGTACGCTTCAAACCGTGGGGCTGATAATATCGCTGTGTATGCTGTGGATAATGCATCTGCTAAGCTTACACATCTGGAATATGTATCTACTCGTGGGGGACATCCACGTCACTTCGCATTGACACCAGATGGAGCTTATCTTATCGTGGCAAATCGTGATGCGAATAATCTGGTTGTATTTTCAATTGAAGCGGCTAGTGGCCGACTCGAATTTACTGGAAATACAGCTGAAGTATCCAAACCGGTATGTGTGAAGCCCGTAATTGTTCCTGTATAAAGTTACTCCATTTGAAGAGTGAATCAGTGATCTTGGGAAATGCTAAAGGGAACACCGGATATAAAGTCCGGTGTTCCCTTTTTTTGAAAATAAAAGCCTGTGATTATCTGGTTGATGAGGTGAATGAGGGAGTAGACTATTTGAGCGAAACGGGCTTAAGAGGTACAATAGTGGATACTGCAGATTTGAATAGTACATTTTGCCTGCCATCACCTTGACCTTGTAAAGTGATTGTGAAAGCATCGTACGAGGTTACGAGCCCTTGCATTTTCACACCATTCGTCGTAAAAATCGTCACAGGCACCTTTGTGGAAATGAACTGGTTCAACAATCGTTCTTGCAATTTTAAACTCTCCACTTTGGCAGCACTCCATCTTCTGTGAATTTTTTTCTCTCAATAATTATAACATGGGTTAGTCCCTCACTGGAAATGAGATCAACAGTCACCTGAATAGACATGGAGGTATTTATGCTTTATTATCAGAACTGGTCTAGAGCTTTTCGCTTTTTTTTAGGGTTTGCTGCTTGTTTCGCCGTTATAGCTGTCCTTGTAAGTATGAATAAGGTATCAACCTTTGATAACTATATTATTGATGGGGTGCAATCAGCGGAATCACCGGCGTTGACCTCATTCGCCAAAGGTTTATCTCTGATTGGTTCCTCTAAGATCGCTATAGGCATATCTATCGTTACCATGGCACTGCTCTATTTTTTGCTGAAACACCGATTTGAATTAATCTTGTTCCTGTGGGTTGGATTAGGCTCACAGCTCTTGAATACAATAATGAAGTTATGTTTTCACAGAGAACGTCCGAATTTACATCGCATTGTTGAAGAGATTGGTTATAGTTTTCCGAGCGGGCACTCAATGGCAGCATTCTCTTTGTACGGCGTTATTGCCTTTTTAATGTGGCGTCATCTGCGGCGGAGGCATGAACGGGTCTTATTAATAATGTTCGCCGTATTCATGACCGTGGGGATTGGCTGGAGCCGTATCTATCTGGGTGTTCATTACCCGAGTGACGTAATTGGGGGATATATGGCTAGTGGTGCTTGGCTGATGTTGTCCATTTGTTTATTTCAAATCTACAAGAGCTCGCGTAAGAATTAGGACAGATACAAAAACGGATATCTTTCATAACGCATGAAGATATCCGTCTTTATGTGTAAGAGGATTGTTTAAGGAGTCGTCACATGTTGTTCAGATGTTTTGCGATCCTGGAATTGTCCCATTTTGCTTATTCTTTGCTTCAGCATCGCAGGAAGTCCTGCTTTAAGCTTTTGGGCTTCGTCTTTTGTCAGACGTCCTTCGGTGATGGCTTGATCCAGCCGTTGGTTTGCCGATTCGCAGAGCTTCTGAATATATTGATCTTCCGTCCAGCCTTTTTTCTCAAGAGCAAGCTGCGGGAGCGTTTTGCCTGCTTTCAGGCTATTGATTAGCTCTGTACGATCCATTTCCAGCAGTTTAGCCGTTTCAAAAATAATGAAATGTCCACCAGCCCTAACCTTTCCGTCTTTTCCTGGATGGTGACCGTGACCTTTCTCTGAAGGATGGGCACCAGGTGCGGTGGCTGTAAGGGTTACTTTCTCAGCAGAAGCACTTCCGATTGGCGCAAGAGCTGGAGACAGGCTGAGAAAAATAACGGTCGTGAAAGTCATTAATCTTTTGATATTGTTATTCATTCACTCACCTCGTATGTTATGTGATAGGCACTACTCGAATTAGTATTCCCTGAAAGCTGAAAGAAACATGAGTGAGAGCTTAAATGTTCTTAAAATTCATCAACTCCAGGCTGGGGTAATTAGAAGTACGAGGGTTCGCTGATGTTCATATTGTAGCGTGGGCTAATTTTTAGGAGGGATAGGTTTGGCTTTAGGAGCTCGCATATTTAAAACAGGTTTGGCCGTTACGCTAGCCCTGTATTTAGCTGTAATGCTTCAATTTCCTTCTGCCGTGGGTGCAGGGATTGCGGCGATTTTCGCTATGCAGCCCTCTATTTATCGCTCTTGGCGTTATTTTCTTGACCAGCTCACGACTAGTACAATGGGGGCCGTCCTGGCTTTACTTGGAGGGATGCTGTTATCCAACAGCCCAATAGCAGTCGGTTTGGTCTGTATTCTAGTCATTATGATCAGTATGAAAATCAACCGGGCGGATACGATAAGTCTTACGTTAGTTACTGTAATAACAGTGATGGAGGCTTCGGGTGAATGGCAATTCGCACTTAATCGTTTTTTATTAACTTTGACAGGTATTGTTTCTGCATTTCTAATCAATATTATTGTCGTTCCTCCAAAACCTCGTAAGCAATACATTAAGCAAATTGAGAATGTTTTTTCAAGCCTCTCTTTATTGCTAAGAACAGCGGTTTCTCATGAGATGAAGGAAAGTGTATTTCGTGATGAAAAAAATGCTTTGCATTCATCCATAAAATCGTTGGCTGATAAGTATGCATTGTTTGAGGAGGAGCAGAAGCAGTTAAAACGGGCCAAGTATAGCCAGACTAGACAAATGGTTGTGTATAAGAACCTGTTAGCTTCTTTGCAAAAAGGTTACGATGTTCTCGAGGCCGTAGATCGGCATTATTTCCAGGCGGATCGGACCGAACATACAGATGCTCTATTTGATAATCATTTGGAACATTTAATCAAATATCATCAGCACATCTTACTTAAGTTTGAAGACAAATTAAAGCCCAATGCCAATGAATCCGAACCCTTGGGAGAAGACAATGATGAATTCCTGAATACTGCGATTTTGGGGTATAATGCAGAGAAAATAGGTCAGCTGCGTTTATATGTTGTGGCTGCTGCAATTTATGATTACGGATATCAATTGGAGCGCTTAGATAAAGTGGCCGATCAGATGAATCGTATAGCGGAGGATAAAGAATCTGTGCATGAAGCCTAAACATAACCTTGTGAAGAGCAACATATAAGCTTTGTAACAGCAAAAAATCCGGTTCCACAGGGACCGGATCATCTATTTAAGAGAATACTTGAAATCTCAAACTGAAATTGCTAAAATGATAAGATATCGAATAAGTATGCATTTAAAAACATAAATATGCAAATTTATCATATCATGATTCAAATGGAATGTCAACCTTCCAAAAGGGGATGAAATGTAGTGGATAACAATGAAAGTCAGTGGAAAGAGGAACAGGAACGGGTTGACGGAGTAACCAAGCTTTTGTCCGCCCATATTCGCAATTTATCAGAGGAGCTTGGACTTCATCGCAGTGATGTAGTGGATATGCGGAAAGACTTCTGGGAAGAGGTAACCGTAAACTTCAGTAGCCCGGATGATTTGGGAGAAACCTCAACAAGTCTTCGCCAACAGTCCCAAATCCTCAATGAACGGGAACGTCATCATTTGCAATCAAGCAAGGCGCTGAAAAAATATAAAAAGCTGGTTGTCTCTCCTTACTTTGGCCGCATTGATTTCACAGAGGAACCAACGGGCGGGCTGGAAAAGATTTATCTAGGGATTGGATCCTTGATGGAGGATGATGGCACCTTTTTGATCTATGACTGGCGTGCGCCTATCTCCAGTCTGTATTATGACGGGGCACCAGGTCCTGCAGCTTATGAAACACCTGGAGGATTAGTCTCCGGAACAATGAATCTTAAACGCCAGTTTGTTATTGCTGACGGTGTAATTGAAGTTATGTTTGACACTGGGGTTACGATCGGGGATGAGCTGCTGCAGCAGGTGCTAAGTCATAGCGCTGACGATCGAATGAAAAGTATTGTTGCTACAATTCAAAAAGAGCAAAATGCGATAATCCGCAACGACAAAAGCCGGATGCTAGTTGTGCAAGGAGCAGCGGGAAGCGGAAAAACCTCTGCTGCATTGCAGCGGGTAGCTTATCTTCTATATAAATACCGTGAAGTATTATCAGCAGATCAAATGCTGCTGTTTTCACCGAATCCGCTGTTTAACAGCTATGTATCTACAGTGCTCCCGGAGCTAGGCGAAGAAAATATGCAGCAAACAACGTTCCAAATGTATTTAGAACATCGTCTTGGACATGAATTCCTGCTGGAAGATGTCTTTAGTCAGACCGAAAGTTTACTTAATGCTCCTGAGGGTCCTGAGGTGGCTATACGCAGAGAAGGCATTGCCTATAAATCGTCCGTACCTTTCCTCGATGTGATTCGGCGGTATGCTACGTTATTGGAACAGGAGGGTATGCTTTTTAAACCTTTAATGTTTCAAGGGAAAGCAGTGGTCAGTAAAGAAGAAATGGAACGCCAGTTCTACGCGTACGATCCTGCCATAAAGCTTGCAAATCGTGTGGATTTGATGATCCGCTGGCTGCTTAAGAAGATTGCAGATTTTACTCATGAGGAAAGAAATGCGAAGTGGGTCGAAGATCAGATCGAGCTGCTGGATTCCAGCGATTATCACCGTGCATATCAGATGTTGCGTCGGAAGAAGAAAGCTTCGCAGGATAGCTTTGATGATTTTGATACGGAAAAAGAAGTGTTATCTCGTTATGTAGTCAGCCAGCGGCTCAAACCACTGCGGGGTTGGACTAAACGGGGTCGATTTGTGGACGTTAAGGGCTTGTACAGCACGTTATTTACAGATCGCGAGCTTATGGCGCGCCTCAATGGAGATTATCCTTTACCAGAGGTGTGGGATGATATCTGTGAGCAGACATTGGAATCCATTGGAGTGAACGAGCTTGCTTATGAGGATGCTACGCCATTCCTTTATCTGAAGGAGTTAAGCCAAGGCTTCCGGACCAACACACTGATCCGCCATGTGATTGTAGATGAAGTACAGGACTACTCTCCATTCCAATTAGAGTTCATGCGCCGTTTATTTCCAAGAGCAAAAATGACCGTATTAGGCGACCTGAACCAGGCCATTTATGCGCAAGGTGAGGTACTGGGGGATTTGTCTAGTCTCGTAAGTATATATGGTGAAGAGAACACAGAAGTGATCTCGTTAACCCAAAGCTACCGTTCAACTTATGAGATCGTGGAGTTTACGCGGTCAATGATCCCTGGAGGAGAACGAATCGTACCATTTAATCGGCGGGGAGAAGAACCCCAGCTAAGTGTGGTATCCAGCGAGAAGGAGCTTCTGAATGCTGTGGAACAGGATATCCGCAAGCTGCATTCTGAGGGATATCATTATGTGGCTGTCATCTGCAAAACAGCGGAGGAAAGCGCAAGGGTTCATGCTGAACTAAATCGTAGCCTGCCGGTGAGACTTGTTACAAAGGAAACACCGAATTTTCAGAAGGGGACACTGGTTCTGCCTGCTTATTTAGCAAAAGGCGTGGAGTTTGATGCGGTCGTCATCTATGATGGCTCGGCTGAACAATATGGCAGAGAAAGTGAACGCAAATTGTTTTATACGGCGTGCACTCGGGCTATGCACTTGCTGCACATTTTTAGTCTGGGTGAACCTAGCCATTTTATACCGTCCGCTAATGTGGCATCTTTAAGCGCCGGGTCGCTGTAACCATAGATTTCTTCATTTTAAGATCGTCCTTTCCGAAGCAGCGGAGGGACGGTCTTTTTGTTTTCATGAATAAAGAAGGGCGAACAAACCACAATAAAGAATGTTGTACACAATGACAAAGGTGGTCAGTTCATGAAGGAAAGAAAATGGGATCTGCTTGCCTTAGCATCAATCCCACTAATAATGACCCTCGGTAACTCCATGCTGCTGCCTATTCTGCCGCAGATCTCCAAAGAACTCGGCATTAGCGCTTTTCAAGTCAGTATGCTGATTACCGTGTATGGATTGATGGCAATTGTAATGATCCCTATTGCAGGTTATCTGTCAGACCGTTTTGGGCGAAAGAAGGTTATTCTTCCGAGTTTAATTATTGCTGCAATTGGTGGTGCTGTCTGCGTGGTGTCTGCTTGGTTTATGAAGGGGGTTAGCGCTTATTGGGTGATCTTAGCAGGGCGTCTGTTGCAAGGAATTGGTGCAGCAGGTGCTTTTCCAATTGTAATCCCCTTTGTAGGCGATTTGTTAAAGGAAGAAGAAGATGTGAGCAAAAGTCTGGGAATCATTGAGACCTCCAATACGTTTGGTAAAGTACTCAGTCCAATTCTTGGTGCCTATCTTGGGATATGGCTCTGGTTTGCTCCTTTTATTGCAATTCCCATTCTATGTCTAATTTCATTTTTGTTAGTCTTATTTCTGGTCCGAAAACCCGAAGCAAAGGATGAACCTGAGAAACAGGAACTTCGGGCGTTTTTATCTGGAATTGTGAGCGTTTTACGTAAAAAGGGACGTTGGTTGTACGCTATTTTTGCCATAGGCGGCATCTGTATGTTTGTGACCTTTGGTGTCCAATTCTATTTATCAGAAATGCTGGAAACTAAATATAAAATGCACGGGGCGACGAAGGGGTTTGTGCTGGCGATACCGCTTGCCCTCTTATGTCTGTCCTCCTATGGAACAGGAAAGATCATTGGTCAGAATAAAACGCTAATGAAATGGCTGGGTTTTGGGGGCATGGTGTTACTGACTGCGGCGATGATTTGTGCGGGGTTCAACAAAGGTATTTATTTTTTAGTAGGGTTTATGGGGTTAGGTTGTGTTGGAATCGGAATTGTACTTCCCTGTATGGATGCTTTAATCACGGAGGGGATTGAGAAGGAGAACAGCGGCACAATAACCGCTCTTTATAGTAGTATGAGATTTATAGGGGTAGCGTTGGGGCCGCCGGTGGTATCGTTGCTGCTAAGCAGCGGGCATTGGGTCTTGTTCGCGTTGATGGCTACAGTAGGGGCAATTGGTGGATTACTGACCTTGTTTGCAGTAACTCCGAGTAAGGGGGAAAAGGGGGAGCCAGGCGTTAAAGACAAAGAGAAGATAATTCCTCCGATCTGGCCGAAACGTGTTCGCCAAACCTCCTCAATGTCTCTGGATGGAAAAAAGGGCTATCCCTAAGCTGCGTAGCCGCAGCTTGTGGGATAGCCCTCTAGATAAAAGAATAAAAGATATTCTTAGGCTTGTGGAACAGATTCCCAATCCTTCAAGAAACGTTCAATACCGTTATCTGTCAGCGGGTGCTTCCAGAGGGTTGGCAGAAGTGAACCTGGGATTGTAGCGATGTGTGCACCAGCAATAGCTGCTTGCTCAACATGAGCAATGTTGCGGATACTTGCTGCAATGATCTCGGATTTCAAGTTGTAGTTAGTCAGGATAGTCTTCAGATCCTTGATCAGCTTCATTCCGTCAACACCGATATCATCCAGACGACCTACGAAAGGAGAGATATAAGTTGCGCCTGCTTTAGCAGCCATCAAACCTTGAGCCGCGGAAAATACTAGTGTAACGTTAGTTTTGATGCCTTTTTTAGTAAGCTCATAACAAGCTTCCAAGCCATCTTCAGTCATAGGGAGTTTAATTACAACGTTTGGAGCCCATTCAGCAATTTCGTATGCTTCTTTAAGCATTTCTTCTGCTGTAAGTCCGATTACTTCTGCGCTTACAGGTCCTGGAACGATTGCAACGATTTCTTTGATAACATCCTTGAACAATCTTCCTTCTTTAGCGATCAGCGAAGGGTTAGTCGTTACGCCATCCACTAGTCCTAGGCGAGTAATACGTTTGATTTCTTCAATGTTTCCGGTATCCAAGAAAAACTTCATTTTAAATTTCCTCCCTTGATTTCCATATGGATTGACAAGCAACATTCATATTTACATTATGAGACATGCAAATCAAAGTTTCAACTGTTATTTTGAATATTTCAAAATAACTTTATAGAATCAGTATTACCTGTATGCGCTGAATTTCAGATAATATAAGATTGGCTTAGGCCTCCCTCCATGATAATATATAACCGGAATTGTTATTTTGGTTGGGAGGTGGGGATGGGATGATGTATGCGATATTGGTGATTTTACTTGTGCTTGTGCTGGCAGCAACGGGATTCCTTGCCTACCAGAACAGCAAGTTGGTGTCTAATCAGAAGAAACTCGGTACTGCATCAAGTGATCCTTCCCTTATGTATTCTATCTTTGACCAATCTAGTGCAGCTGGTGTTGAAGAACCTGAGGCCATTCCGTTATTTCAATACACTGTATTTGCGCGGTCGAATGGAGCGGTTGTTGTGAGCAAGCCTGTAGCTATGATTATTTTGTGCAGAGTTGCTGCGGGAAAAGGGGATTACTTACTGGCCGATGTCGAGCGTAATATGCTTGAGAAGATTAGTAGGCCAATGCCTTTGAATGCGTATTCTGAGCATAAAGCCTACTTACACAGGACGGCTAATCACACAGAAAAAGAGATGATTCTCAATCTAGAGGATGCAGTGAATTTACAATATACATAGAGTAGGGTGAAAGATATTGATTTTTTGCTCTGCGCAAAGCATAATACAAATTTGGATATAAAAAAAAATCAAACAGCCGGAAGCAATCGCGTTTTATGTTAAACACAGCTACCGGCACATTGATTGGTAAAATAATGGATGCCAGTCAGCACTTAGGCATGATATCTCCCTACGGGTGCATTAAGCACCCATTCCAGCATCATGATCATATCTTCAACTCTAGTGAGCTGAGTTTGCAGGTTATCTTGCTGTGGGCTTTTCTCTGTTAATGAAGCTAATCTTGATTCCAGAGATCTGCGCTGCAGTGTCAATTCGTTGATTTTAGATTGAATTTGGTTTTCGGTTCTCATCCGGAATCCTCCTGAACAATAGGTGATTTCAACATCATCATAGATCATTATAACGGATAACATGGGGGTAATAAAATGAGTATCAATGTTAAACAATTAGCCGCGGAAAAAGCAGTGGAATTTGTAAAAGATGGCATGAAGATCGGCCTTGGTACTGGATCTACTGCCTATTGGGCGATCAACAAGCTTGGTGAGCGCGTCAGTGAAGGTCTAAAGATTACCGCTGTAGCAACCTCCCGTGCTTCCGAAGAACAGGCGCGTGAACTTGGGATTCCAATCGTAGCTTTTGGAGATATTGATAGTCTGGACCTGACCATTGACGGAGCGGACGAGCTGGATAGTAGTCTACAGCTTATTAAAGGCGGCGGTGGCGCGCTGCTTCGGGAGAAGATTGTTGCGAGTAACAGTACTCGTATGATCGTTATTGCTGATGAGAGTAAAGTGGTAAACACACTTGGCAAATTCCCGCTGCCTGTGGAAATTGTTCCTTTTGCATGGGAATGGACTGTGGCTGAACTTGCCAAGCTGGGTTGCAATCCTGAATTGCGTCGTAGCGGAGAAGAGCTGTACAAGACAGATAACGGCAATTACATCGCAGACTGCCGGTTCGAAGTCATTGAGTCCGCACCGAAGCTGGCACTGACCATCCAAAGTATTCCGGGAGTTGTGGAACACGGCTTATTTATTGGAATTGCAGCAATGGCTATTGTGGGTAAAAAAGATGGAAGTATTGAAATTATAGAAGCTAAACCGGGCAATTGATCATTCGTAGATCTGGAGAATCTAGCAGTTTACGGAAGCTGAGAGCATTGACACGGATAGGGCTGACTCTGTATAGTGCTACTGTTATCTATTGGATGTTCATCGGTTTTGGGCGTGAGATCCATACAGGTGGCCCGCTTCAGTACAATTTGATTCCATTACGTACGGTGTCACTTTATTTCGACATGAATAACGGGTTATCGCTGATCAGCCGGTTTGTGAATCTGCTTGGAAATGTTGTTGTGTTTATTCCATTTGGTATACTAATTCCACTTGCAAAGACACGGCCAATTTCTTGGAAAAGAATCTCTTTATATGCTGTTCCTTGCATCCTGCTTTTGGAGTCTCTGCAAATGCTGCTGCATGTCGGAAGCTTTGATATTGATGATCTATTGTTAAACATGTTAGGGATATGGACAGGTTACTGTATGTTTCGAATCGGGTACAGAAGCAACAGAGAAGGAGGAATGTGAACAATGTTGGTAGATCTTAAATCCCTTATTGGTTCGCCTGAGGTGAACGAGCTGTTGACGTATGCGGTCATTGATGACCCCAACGCGTTGGAGCAGACATCGTCTGAGTACAGCGAACAAGCCGGGCTGCAGTTATATGGCTGGGAAGAAGAAGAACTCCTGCTTGGTCTTGTAGGTTTCGAAGAAACCGAAGACGGTTCTTTGGACATTCGGCATATTGCCGTCTTGCCAGAGAATAGAGGGAAAGGTTATGCACGGGGAATGATTCTGGAGCTGCTCGCTACTTGTCAGCCGCGTTATCTGGTAGCTGAGACTGAGGATGAAATCGCCGCAGATTTTTATCGCAGTCTAGGGTTCATGGTGTACAGCTTAGGAGAGAATGAAGCCGGAATTGAAATGTTAAGATGTGTATACGAAGTTGAAGAGACCGAGGATGAGGACTAAAAAGTCTTTGAAGGTCATAAAATGGCAGGTCGAGAAGAATCTCGGCCTGTTTTTTTTGCGTTTTGCCTTTAAATGCCCGAAAAAAAGCCAATTGACTTTTATAAAAGCAGGTATTATAGTTTGACAATGAAACTGTTCGATAGTTGAACTATATTTTGGAGGTAGGAAGCTTTGGATAACGAAGTGCAACATTGGATCAATCGCTACATGGATGCTTATTTGATTGTGACAAGACAAGTAGCAGCAAGAATTAAAGATAGTATTGCTGCGGAGACAACGAATGATCAGTATCAAATTCTTCGGTTGATTAATGCTCAGGAACAATGTACGTCTACATATCTTGCTGAATCTTTTTGCGTGGGTAAAAGCTCCATTACTGCAATCATTAACAGATTGGTGCAAGCGGGTATAATCGAGCGAACTCGTGACGAGAATGATCGCCGCCAGGTGTATTTGTCGATGTCTGAGCACGGAAAAAAAGTTTTTGAAGCAGCGGAGACGCAGGTACATGAAGTGATTTCCCCGTATTTGTTTCATTTTGAAGAGAAGGATATTGAAATGTTCGTCATGATGTTCGAGAAGCTGGCGAATTTAATTCAGAATGATGATGGAGGGAAGAATCCATGAAGACGATTCTAAAAGCAAGATGGGCGGTTATCGCAATCTGGCTCGCTGTGGCCGTAGTTTTGGTCATGACGGCCCCTTCGTTCTCTGATCTTGTACGTGAGAAGGGGCAGGTTACTGTACCTGATGGCTATTCCTCATCTAGAGCGGCAGAAATCTTAAAGGAAGCGGCGAATGACAAGGGCGGAGAGACACTGCATCAGGTAGCTCTTGTATTCAATAATCCAGAGGGAATCGGAGCCGATGAAACAGCTAGTATCCAGCAGGGCGTTGAGAAGTTGGCTGCGAATAAGGAGACGCTGCAGATCGATTCCATCACCGATCCTTTTTCACAAAGTGAGCTTAAGGAAACGTTGATTGCCAAGGATGGCAAGACGATAATGGTGGCGTTGTCTATCAAGGGCGGAGGAGAGTCTGTCACCGCACTTCCTGATAAAGTGGATGAATTACTCACAGATGTTAAGGCGGATCATTATTTAACCAGTGAGGGTTTGATTACTGAGGATATGATTGCTAGCTCGGAAGCCGGGCTTAAGAAATCGGAATATATTACGGTAGTCTTTATTTTACTTATCCTGTTCGTGGTATTCCGTTCGTTCGTGGCACCGTTTGTTCCGCTACTGACGGTAGGACTCAGCTATATTGTTTCTCAGTCCGTTGTGGCTTTTTTAGTGGACCGTTATGATTTTCCATTATCTACATTTACTCAAATCTTTATGGTTGCGGTCATGTTCGGGATTGGTACGGATTATTGTATCCTGTTAATTAGTCGTTTTAAAGAAGAAATGATGACAGCAGAAGATACCAAAAGTGCTATTATTGCAACCTACCGTAAGGCTGGGGGAACGGTGTTCTATTCCGGACTTGCGGTATTCGTAGGTTTTGTAGCGATTGGATTATCCAAATTCATTCTGTATCGCTCGGCGGTAGCCGTTGCCGTGGGGATTGCGGTTATGCTGCTGGCGCTTGTAACCATTGTTCCATTCTTCATGGCGGTACTTGGCAAAAAGCTCTTCTGGCCTTCACGCGGGAAGCTGGAGCACAGTGAGAGCCGTATTTGGGGAGCAGCAGGTTCTTTTTCCTTAAAAAGACCATGGGCCGCGCTGCTAATTGTTGCAGTAATCGTAGCTCCGTTCCTTGTTACCTATAGCGGAAAGCTGTCCTTCAACAGCTTGGAGGAAATTGGCTCGGAATATGCCTCGGTAAAAGGATTTAACATCATTTCGGATAGCTTCGGGCCGGGTGAATCCATGCCTGGCAAGATCGTAATCAAAAATGATGACCGGATGGATACTTCAGAATATCTTGGACTTGCAGAAAAAATCAGCCGCGAGCTGGAAAAAGTGGACAGCGTAAAATCAGTGCGCAGCATGTCTCGTCCAACCGGAGAGCTGATCAGTGATTTCTTAATCCCGAATCAGGTGGGGACTTTATCTGACGGTCTGGATCAGACCAGTGAGGGACTGACCAAGATTCAAACGGGATTGTCTGAAGCTAGTAAACAGCTGAGTGAAAATGCACCTAAGCTTACAGAAGCTGCTCAAGGCAGCGCTAAGCTGACGGAAGGCACAGCAGAACTGAAAGATGGAATCGTCGCGTTAGGCGATGGGCTGGCACGTATTGAGAGCGGAATAAAAAGCGGCTCAGCTGGTGCGGGAGAGATCAAAGCAGGACTTCAACAGGCAGCTGCTAGTGCCAAGCAGCTTGCGGATGCCAATACGAAGCTGCTGGAGGGATATAAAAAAATCGGCAGCGGTTTAACTGCGCTGGATCAAGGGCTTGGGCAGCTTCCGCAGCAGCTGCAAGGTGTGGCAGAAGCGTTGAAGGGACTGGATGGTTCTTTTACGGGTCTTGAGAGCAGTTATCCGGAAATTCTGCAGGATGTTAATTATCTGACCATTAAAGGCACCGTAACGCAGAGTGGTACTGGGGCAGCTCAGCTGGCAGCGGGTCTTGGGCAGATCTCAGAGCAGCTTAAAGGAGCAGCAGCAGGCTTAAATGAGGCGAATGCTGGCTATGCCAAAGCTTCGGCTGGGCAAACTGCACTCGCACAAGGTTTAGCTAAGCTTGTTGCGGGCATCGGTCAGCTGCAATCTGGGCTGGAGCAGGCCGCAGCAGGCCAAGGACAGATCGTAGATAAAATTCCATCCATTACTAGCGGCCTAGATCAATTACAAGGCGGACAGCAGCAGCTTGCGGATGGTTTTGGTCAATTAACAGGGCAGATAGGAGCCTTAACTACTGGATTAAGCGACAGTGCAAACGGATTGGAACAAATTACCAGTGGGCTGGGCTCTGCACAAGATTATTTGAATCAGATTCAAGCGGCTAAGGATGATGAGCTGAGTGGATTCTTTGTGCCGGCTGAGGCTCTTGAAGCTGAAGGCATAGAGCAGGTATTTAATACCTACTTGTCTGACGACCGTAAGGTAATGACGCTGGATGTAGTATTCACTGAGAATCCATATAGTTCAGAAGCTATTGACAGTGTTGATGATATTCAAGCAGCAGTAGATCGTGCAGTGAAAGGTACGAAGCTGGAAAATGCAGAGTCTGCAATCAGCGGGGTTACAAGCAGCCAGAACGATTTGCGTAATATTTCCAACGAAGACTACACACGTACAGTAATCTTGATGCTGGGTGGGATCTTCATTATCTTGGTGTTGCTGCTTCGTTCAATCGTAATGCCGATTTACCTTATTATTTCTCTTTTGATTACTTATTTTTCAGCATTGGGTGTTACAGAGGCTATATTTGTTCACCTTCTGCACTTTGAAGGGATTACCTGGACAACGCCATTCTTCAGCTTTGTTATGCTGATTGCGCTTGGTGTAGATTATAGTATTTTCTTAATGGCCCGCTTTAACGAATATAAAACTTGGGATGTACGGGAAGCGATCCTGCATGCCATGCGCAATATGGGAACAGTCATTCTTTCGGCGGTAGTTATTTTGGGCGGCACCTTCGCATCGATGTACCCTTCAGGCGTATTGTCGATGATGCAGATTGCAACAGTGGTGCTTGTAGGATTGGCCTTGTATGCACTAATCTTCTTGCCGTTTTTTGTTCCTGTTATGGTACGGATCTTCGGCCGTGGGAACTGGTGGCCATTTGCGGTCAAACAAAGTGGAGAACCCACTAAACAAGATGTAAACATGTAATCACTCTACACAGCAAAAAACCTCTAGTGTTTGCCTAAATAAATAGGCGGCTAGAGGTTTTTTTGTGAAAATATAAGTACAAAGTTTATTTCATTTTGGCAAAAAAGCTACGTAACGCCCAGCCGCGTTCTTGCCGTTTTTTATATTTGGGTAGCGAACGGTAGATGGCGGTGGATTCGTCGAAAGCACGTTTAGCATCCTCAGTTCTGCCCAATGCTTTGTACATGGAGCCGGCTAAATAATAGGCTTCACTAGAGGAAGACTGAATCTCTTGAAATTGAGTAACGTAATGCAACGCTTTATCGTGATCTGTATGGCGGAAGGTTTCCGCTAACCGAAGATATGGCTGACCATATTGGGCTTTTCGGTTGATTTCTAGACCTCGAAGCATCTGATCTTCGCCTTCTTCCAAAGCGCCCAGCTTAAGATTCACATGACCCAGCTCTACCCAATATTCGGCAGATTGTTCGTAACGGTCTTCGATCTGTAGCAGGATATCCTTGGCTTCCTTGTATTTTTTACGTTCTGACAGATTCCGGGCTAAATCAAATTTTGCAGAAACATCATTTGGATTCAAAGATACTGTTGTGCGCAGCTTGGAGATTTGCCGCACCCGTTTGAAGGGCTTTGTTATACTAGGGAAGATTCCCACGTATCGCCGATCTAAGAAATACAAGATAACAAGCAGGATGAATAAAGCCAGAAAAGGGTTGCCCACTAATCTGAAAAGCATCATAATACCTATAAATTTAAGCATGATTTCCCTCCATGATCATTTGGTTCCGGTATTGCGGTTGAATAAGAGCAGATCTAAGGCAGCGTAATTATATCATAATTCAAACCAATCTGAATCCCGGGATTTAAGATAAACTACAACTTTTGTCAGCTTTATAGCGTCTTAGTGTAATAGAAATAATAATTACAATAATATCATAAGAAGGGAAAATCAAGATGCACTTATTTTCAAGGAAGCTAAGGCTGTTTAGTTTGTTGGTTTGTTCAAGTCTGGTGACTGCATTGTCTGTCCCTCAAGTTATAAGTGCAGCTCCATCACCTGGGAAGTTGGGTGGGATTAAGGAGATTGTTGCTTCGCCTGGTTTTTGGGGTGGAAGCTCTTTTGCGGTGGGAACTGACGGAGATGTTTGGTCCTGGGGGAGTAATGTTTTTGGTCAATTTGCTAATGGAACTGTCGGGCCTGAGGGTTGGACGATTACTCCCCATAGAATAGCTGGGCTTGAACATACGAAACAGCTGGCGATCGGCGAAGCGTACTATGTAGCGCTGAACGAAGACGGTACGGTTAAGGCTTGGGGAGATTATCGGGATAAGAGTGTAGCAGAAGCTGGCAATGGGGCAAGTGCTAAACAACACAAGGTTCTGCTTCCTCAAGGGATCTCAGGAATGAGTGATGTGGTTAGTATATCGTCAGGATTGCATAGTGCATTAGCTTTGAGAAACGATGGAAGTCTACTCCAGTGGAATCCTCCAGAAGCTTCAGATGTGGGCTATACAGAGCTGCCTGCTGCCACTAAGGTACAGGGTTTGAGCGAAGTGAAGTGGATCGGAAGCAGTATTTATCATGCCGCCATTCGAACTAACGGTACGCTGTGGATTTGGAGTGCTATCCCGCAAACAGAGAACACGAATGTGATGAAGAAACCGACCCCAGTTAAGGATTTATACCATGTAAAGTCCGTCTCTATGAGCGATCGCAGTATACTGGCTTTAACCGAGAGCGGGAGCGTCTGGGGAACAATTGACAGCAATAATTATAACGAAGTCACGATGAGCAAGATGCCAGGTCTTACGGATATTGTATCTGTCCAGACGAAAAACGGGTTCAATCTTGTTGGCAATAAAAAAGGAGAATACTGGGTATGGAAAGCTGGTACCTCACTACAAGGTCTGCAAAAGATTACAGCCGTAAAATCGATCTCAAAACTTACGCTGGATTTAGACAACTTTGCAGCTGTTAAAAAAGATGGCACCGTGTGGACTTGGAGTACCCAACCATCAACCGACAACCGTTTAGTTTTTACGCAGCCTAAGTTAATAAAAGGATTGAGTGATCCTGTTTCTTTTGCCATGGGTGAGAATAGTAAGTATGCAGTCCTGAAGGATGGAACAGCTGTGGCTTGGGGAACAAATAGGTTTGGTCAACTCGGAATTAGCGCGGTTGATTCACGTCCTTTTACTATATCTCCTATTTTAAAGCCTGTTACTGTAATTGTAGATGGTTCAAAAATGTATTCCGCACAGTCTGCTATTTTTATGGATGGAAGTGTAAAAGTACCGATTAGGGATGTAGCAGAAAGTCTGGGATATACCCTGTCTTTGGAGGGGGAACTGACGTTGACGAAAGCTGGGAAGAAAATTTCATTACCATCAGCAGAATCCATTAAAGTAAGCTATACTTCTCTAGTGCCAGCAGCGGCTTTGGCCAAAGCTACAGGTCTATCTGCGGAGTGGAATAGTACGCTGTACCAATTAACATTACAAACAAAAAGATGACTTACATTTAACACATATATTAATATTCTGAGGTACAATAAGTGAATTAATCTCAATTTCACCATAATAACCAGTCTGGAGTGATAGGAATGGCTTTTACAATATGTGTGTTTGCCGGATCGAATCCAGGTCTTAACTCTGAATATACGGAAATGGCTAGGGAATTAGGTTATCATATAGCGGCACAAGGCTGTAGGTTGGTCTATGGAGGTTCGCGGAATGGCCTTATGGGACAGGTTGCGGACGGGGTACTCGCTAATGGTGGCGAAGCTGTAGGAATTATGCCAGTGGATCTTTTTCAAGATGAAATCAGACACTCCGGATTGACGAATCTGATTGAGGTCTCTAGTATGCATGAACGTAAGGCGGTAATGAGCGGTATGGCGGATGCTTTTATTGCTTTGCCGGGAGGTCTTGGAACCTTCGATGAGCTATTTGAAATTCTGTGCTGGATGCAGATTGGTATTCATCAGAAGCCTATAGGGCTGCTGAATGTTCGAGGTTATTTTAATCCACTGCAAGCCTTGATCTCCCATAGTGTGGCTGAAGGTTTTGCACCAAAAACTGCACTTCAAATGCTGCATATGAACTCAGAACCCGAATATCTGCTTGAACTGATGAGAGGGCGAGTGGATCATAATAATGATGAGAAGGGGAAAGCAAGGTTCCCGTCTCAGCGCTAGATTCAAGGTTTCCACTGCTCTAAGGTGCGAATAATTGGTTTAGCACGCTATTCACAATAAGGACGCAAACACTTCACGGTGTCTACGTCCTTATTTTTTATTTTCTTTTTGTTAAATTATTCAGTAATAGGGGGAAGGTTTATGATTCGAAAATTAGGCTTTGCGGCTGACGACCGTCTGTTAATAATTAATGCCGACGATTTCGGAATAACTAAAGGAACTAATGAAGCTATTGTTAACTTATTTGAAGGAAAAGCTATAACATCCACATCTATTATGATGCCTTGCCCAGACTCAAATGACGCTATGAAGATAATTAATTGGAAAGGAATAAAGAATATTGGAATTCATCTAACGCTAACGAGTGGCGAGAAATATCCGTATCAACCAGTATTCAAAGAAAAAATCTTGAGTAGCTTAATTACGGGGAAAGGGGATTTTCATCAAGATGCCACTCTTCTGGAAAGAAACGCTGCTGATGACGAGATTAGAATAGAGTTAGAATCGCAAATCCAAAGTGCAATCGTACAAGACATTGATCCAACTCATCTGGATAGTCATGGGGGGAGTATTATGGGGTTATACACTGGGCGAGATTTTTTAGAAATAATATTTGATTTGTGTGAAAAGTACCGCCTGCCCTTTAATTTACCTATTAGGATATTAGAACAACCCTTTTTTAATAATGATCAGTTGAGATTGTTTCAAAAAAGAATTTCTTCAGCAAAAGAAAGGGGGATTTTATTAATCGATGATATAATTTCTCTTCCTTACTGTTTTTACCCTGCTGCGGAATATAGCAAAATGAAAATGAGATTAACTGAATTGTTAAAGAATTTAAAACCTGGAATAACACAGTTAACTATACATCCATCTAAAATAACAGATCAATTAATAGCAATAACGAAATGTTATACAGAAAGAGAATTGGAATATCGTCTTCTAAATGATATTGAAATTAAGGAATTGATTATTAATGAGGAGATTAAACTTATTTCGTGGAAAGACATACGTGATTTACAAAGATGTATTTAGCATATTGTAAAGGGTGCACTTTTTCATTTTTTAATATGAATCTGATAAAACTGTTTAAACTTTGGCGAAGCTGGGTAAATAAGCCGTAAGTAACCAAGCAGAAATGCAAATTTCAGTAACATCACGGAAGGAGGTTGAAATCCAATGAATGTGATCGTACATAATCTTATGGCTTACAATCATCAGTTTTTTAGACCTCAGCCCGTGGTCAATCCCAAGCAAGGAAAAGCAGACAAGAAGAGAATGAGTTTCCAGGAAGTTCTGAATGAGAAAATGAAAGCGTACAGCACCTACAACAAAAATTAAAGATGAAAGCTATACCCTATGTCTGTTAAAGAAAGCCGGAACGCGATGATCCTAGAGATCATTGCATTCCGGCTTTCTTTAGGGTCTGACCTCAAAAAATTCGCAGCTCTTGCGTGAGTAGTAAGTCAGATCACTAACTCTAGATTGAATAACAACATCGAAATCAGTGAAGCGGACAACGGTTGCTCCTGAATTTACTAAATGATCGTCCTGAAATACACGAACAGGTAATTTGCGGTCAACGGCTTCTTGGAAATCGCTGTCGCTTAGCAGCGGGCGGTTAATGGGCATGGGTAATAACTCCTTTGATCATGTAATGAAGTAAGAAATAAAAATAGTATACCTGCGGAAGCACAAGAAATCCAATTTAAGATGAAGTACACGTATTCTGTGAGGAACATATTTGGACGAAATTTTATACTCCCTCCTTAGACATAACATAGATATGAATGGTTTCGTAATTATTTCCACCATAAATCGGAAGTTTACCTCCTCAAAAAAAGAATTTAAACCCTGTACACTAATTCTTGTAAGAGAAACCTTTGAAAGGGGTACAGGGGAATGAATAAAGTAAAACACTTGGCGCTATCGTTAGTCGCTATCATGCTCGTAGGTTCACTGGCAGCATGCGGAGGCAACAACGCCGAGAACAACAACACATCAAACAAAAATGCAGGTAACAACGCAGCAAGCACAAGTGAACCTACTAAGGATGAGGGAACAGAACCGGCTGAGAAAATCGAACTTTCTTTCTGGACACTGGGCAACGTGAACTACGAGGATTTAGCGAAGGAGTACACTAAGGAACATCCAAACATTACGATCAAAGTGCAAAATACCGGTGACCAAACCGCGCACCATAATAATTTGACCACTGCTTTGTCGGCTGGATCGGGTGCGCCTGATATTTTCCAACTTGAAATCGGTTTCATGGAACGTTTCATCAACGCTCAGGACAAGTTCTATAACCTGAATGATCTGGGTGCCAAAGATATTCAAGCCAACTATCTGGATTGGAAATGGAAACAAGCTTCTTCCGTAGATGGCAGCTTCCAGCTAGGTCTTCCAACAGATATCGGCCCAACGGTTGTATATTACCGCACAGATTTGGCTGAAGAAGCTGGGCTGCCAAGTGATTCAGAAGGATTCGGCGCTGCTATTGATACTTGGGATAAGTTCGCAGCTGTTGCCAAAGCTTTTAAAGATAAAACAGGCAAACCATTTGTAGACCTTACGGATCTTACCTTTAATGCTTTGCGTGACCAATCTGCTGATGAAATCTATTTCAGCAAAGCTGATGGCAGCTTTATCGGAGATACCAATCCGCAAGTCAAAAAAGCTTATGATTTCACGGTTAAAGGTATTCAAGAAGGCTGGATCAGCAATGTTATGCTCTGGTCTCCTGAATGGGGTCAAGGCATGAACGACGGTTCATTTGCAGTAGTTATGGGACCAGCTTGGATGGCAGGAAATGTTAAGAGTAATGCTCCAGACTCCTCTGGCAAATGGAAAATTGCTCAGCTCCCTGAAGGTGCTGGTAACTGGGGTGGCTCGTTCCTGACGCTGCCAAAAGAAGGCAAACACTCGAAAGAAGCTTATGACTTTATCGCATGGATGGATAACAAGGAAAACCAACTGGAATCTTTCAAAACCAAAGGCCTTATGCCTTCCATTCCTGCCCTGTATGAAGATCCTGCATTCGTAGATTTCAAAGATGATTTCTTCGGTGGACAACAAACCGCTGTAGAATTCGGTAAAGCAGCAAACCGGGTAAAACCTGTATACTACGGTCCGCTTCATGACCAAACCGATACTTTCTTCAAAAACGCCTTGAAAAATGTGTTGGAGAAAAAAGCAGATCCGACCAAAGAATGGAACGAAGCAGTAAAACAAGCGAAAACATTGGCTGAACGCAGCTAAGATTTCAAGCTTATGAAATTCAATTTCTAGAAGGTCCGGATTCATAGAGTGAAACATTCTCTGTGAATTCGGATTTACACGTTAGATTACCTGGAGGTGTGACATGGCACAACCTGTTATTTCAAGTCCGCATGCCGAGAGCAAGCGCCGCTTTTTAACTGAACAAAGAAGGAGCCGCATCACTGCTTACACGTTTATTTCGCCCTTTTTTATTCTGTTCTCGATATTTGGACTATATCCGATCTTCTTCACGATCTATCTCTCGTTCTTTAAATGGGATGCCCTGAATCCTATGAAATTTGTAGGGTGGAAAAACTATGATCTGGTCACAAGTGATCCGACCTTTTGGATTTCTTTTAGCAACACGTTAATTATGGGGCTTATGGGTACTGTTCCACAGATATTACTAGCTCTATTGATTGCTGTTTTGTTGAATTCGGCGATGACTCGCTTTAAGAAGACGTTCCGGGTTTTATTTTTTATGCCTAATATTACGTCTATCGTTGCGGTTACGCTCGTGTTCAGCACACTGTTTGGCAACAACGGAATGATCAACTGGATTCTAAACGGCTTGGGACTGGATAGTATGGCCTTCAACTCTGGCTGGTGGGGCGTTAAAATCGCCATTTCTACGATGGTTATGTGGCGCTGGACGGGGTATAATGCCATTATTTTTCTATCAGGCTTGCAAAGTATCCCTACGGATCTATATGAAGCGGCACGTATTGACGGTGCGAACAGAAGACAACAGCTAACCTTTATAACGTTACCGCTATTGAAGCCATTCATTGTATTTGTTACCTTGCTTTCAACTATAGGTGCCTTGCAGCTGTTCACTGAGCCTTATGTATTTTTGGGCCAAGCGGGAACTGGATCTACACGTCAGGAAGGAATCACTATGGTTACTTATTTGTATAGCGAAGCATTCCGCAACGGATTTTTTGGTACGGCAGCAGCTACGGCAGTCTTGCTGTTCCTGGTCACGATTATTTTCTCTGTCCTCAATATGCTGGTCTCAAATCGCATGGGTGGAGATACGGGAGGGGGTAAAGCGTGAGTACGCTGCGTGTATTTAAAAAAGATCCGGATGATCTAGGGATCATCGGCAAGTTAGGATTTTATCTGCTGCTGATTGTTGGTGCGCTCGTGTCCATCTTTCCTTTTTATTGGATGTTTGTAGTTGGCACTAATGACAGAGGCGCAGTATTCCATGTGCCACCTTTGCTTACGGTTGGAGACCAGTTTTTTGAGAATTTCCAGCGGGTACTGGACAAAACAGACTTCTTTCAAGCCTTGGGCAACTCTTTATTTGTCTCATCTATGGTTACAATATCAGTCGTGTTTTTCTGTACACTGGCAGGTTATGCCTTTGCCAAATATGAATTTCCGTTTAAAAATTTTCTGTTCTACTTTGTAATTGCTACATTATTTGTGCCACAGCAGCTTGGTGTATTACCTACTTACGTAATTATGGCCAAGCTCCACTGGATAGACTCTTTCAAGGCACTTATTGTTCCGGCGATGGTTAATGCCTTCGGGATCTTCTGGATGCGGCAGTATATCACTACAGCTGTACATACGGAATTGATTGAAGCAGGTCGGATCGATGGCGGCGGACATTTCCGGATCTTCTGGAACATCGCTATCCCGGTCATTACTCCAGCTATGGCTACACTAGGTATACTGAATTTTATGACCGTTTGGAATGACTTCTTCTGGCCTTTAGTGGTACTGAAGAATCAAGAGCATTTCACAATTCAGATTGCGCTCCAGCAGCTGTTCTCCAATCGCGATGGTCTAGACTACGGAATGATCATGTCAGCAACGTTTACGGCAACCTTGCCACTGCTGATTGTATTCCTGTTATTTAGCCGCTGGGTGATTGCTGGACTTACTTCAGGAGCTATTAAGAGCTGATCTTACTTTTTGATCTTTACAGGGAATAGGCGGTTTTGTGAAGAATACTAGAGGACAGAGACAGCAGGGGGAAGGGGAATATCATGAAACTCCGCCGTAAAATCTTGTTCGCTATTATTCTTCTCGTCTTTATTCCGGTTATTCTGATGGGGATCGTCACTTACGTTAATTTTTCTAATGCAATGGAGAAAAAATCAAGCAATTTCTACTGGATTTCACTGCTTGAAACGGATCGAAAGCTTAAATTCGCGCTTAGTGAAATCACCTCGATCACGAATTCAAAAATTACGCAGCCGGTTGTTCAGCAATCACTGAAGCAGAAGAATTTTGTAATCACTTATGATCGAAAGCAGGAGCTTAGCAGTTATCTCATTGATCATCCAATGATTACTTCATTTAGTTTTTATAGTAAAGATCGTTTAATTTATCAATACAATGCATCGATGTCTTTTGAGGACTTGAAGAGACAAAGCTGGTTTGACGCGATGGAAGGCGCCGAAGGGCGGCCCGTGTGGTCAGGACCGGGAGAAAATGGCTCGGAGATCTCCGGCAATCCGGTACTTGTACAAGCAAGAGTAATCAAAGATTCATATTCTCTCGAAGATATCGGATATCTGGTTGTTAATGTAAAACCTGATTTATTGGATCAGATTTTCTGGGAAGCAGCAACCCTCAAGAAGGGGGATATTTTGCTGGTCAACAAGCTAGGCAATATCGTTTTTAATAAATCCGGTGAACATATTGGACAACGCACAGAGTTCCCCTTTTTACAGAATGATTATGCTAAGGAACATGACTATTACATCGACAACTATCAGGGGGAAAAATCACTCATAACCTTCCTACCTTCTCATAATGCAGCCTGGTATTTAGTAGCCATTACACCTATGAATCTCATCTCGTCAGAATCTGTATCCATCCGGAATATTGCGATTATTTTAAGTACAGTTTCGCTGTTGTCCGCCATTTTGTTCGACCGCTATTTCGTACGGAGGCTCGTTCATAGTATTAATAGTGCGGTTAACGGGATGAAGCGGGTGAAGCAAGGGATATTTACGCCGATCACTACACCCTATCGTGCTGATGATGAAAGTGATTTGCTGATTGATGGCTTTAATCGGATGAGCACGCAGATCAATGAACTGCTTGTGCAGGTGGAGACTGAGCAGGGACGTAAGAAGGAAGCAGAAATGCAAGCGCTAATGGCGCAGATTAACCCTCATTTTATTTATAATTCACTCGAATCGATTAATTCGATGGCAGTGCTGCAAGGCAATAAAGATATTAGCAAAATGGTCATCTCACTCGGCAAGCTGCTGCGAATCAGTATCAGTCAGAATCAGGAGCTGATTCCGCTGCATATGGAGTTCGAGCATGTCCGTCATTATTTGGATATCCAGAAGTTTCGTTTTGAAGATAAATTCTCGTATATCATAGATCTTTCGGATGGTCTTAGGACGTTCATGACACAAAAGCTGATCGTTCAGCCGATTGTTGAGAATGCGCTGTATCATGCGATTGAGCAGATGGAGGACCCAGGGGTCATTGAGATTACGGCCTATGAAATGGGCATGGATATGATCATTATCGTAAAAGATAACGGCCCCGGCTTTGACCTTGCCAAGATGATGAGTCTTTGGGATAACGAGGGAAGTGCTCAGAAGAAATACAGTGATAGCGGCGTGGGGCTTAAAAATGTGCATGAACGCTTGAATATTCGGTTCGGCAGTCCATACGGCATACTAGTGTGTTCATCCCCCGGCTTTGGTTCAACCATCCGAATCCGAATACCAAAAATACTGCCGTAATCGACCGTACGGAAAGAAAGGGGGAGAATGTTATCAAAAAATGGTTATTGAAATGGGGCTGGATGTGGTTATATCTAGTGCTGATTTCGGGTGCGGTTTTATTTATAACTTTAGGAAAGCAAGAACCCATTGAAGATGATTCACCAGAGAAAATCACATTAACTTTCCGTCATTTCTGGATAAAAGAGCATGATCGGCCACTGTTGACTATTTATGAAGATATCGTGGACAAATACCAGTTAGAGCATCCAAATGTGAAAGTTAACTTTGAAGGTTTAGACCAGACGTTGCACCGTGACCAAAAGCTGAAGAACGAGATGGTTACTGGCACCCCGCCAGATATGTTTGTTTTGTTCGGTGGAGCGGAGATTGAGCCATATGTACGCTCTAAGCGTCTGATTGATCTGACGGATTTCGTCCGGGAGAATGCACTAACCAATCAATTCAAGGATCTGGATCTCTGGACCTTTGACAACCATATTTATGGCTTGCCCATTGAAGGGAATGCTGAACCTTTATATTTTAATAAAACCATCTTCGAAAAGCTGGGTTTGAAGCCGCCAGAAACGCTGCAAGAGCTTGATGCTGCCATACTAAAGCTGAAGTCGGCAGGGTATATTCCATTTGCACTTGGCAACGAAGATCGTTGGCCCGCAGGAATTTTTGCACATTATTTAATGGATCGTTATGCCGGCGCCGACTTGATCGAGAAGCTGATCACTGGTGAAGATCAAGCCAGCTTTCAGAATGAGGCGTATTTAAAGGCTTTTCAGCACTTGGAGCAATGGATCAAAGAAGGTGCCTTCAGCACGAAATCGAATGCATTATCCACAGAAAATGCGGTGGGATTATTTACGAGCGGCAAGGCTGCGATGTATCTGAACGGAAACTGGGATATCAATTTATTTGCCGGAACAGCAGCTCCTACGGATTTTCAAAATGAGGTAGGTGTTATTCCGTTTCCCACATTGAAGAAGGGGGAACAACCTTCGATTGCCGGCGGTTATACATTTGGCATCGGCCTTTCCTCCGAACTAAGCGGAGCGAAGCGGGAGGCTGCGCTCGATCTCATGAAAGCTTTTTACACCCAGGAGGTTCAGACTCGGATTGTATATGAAGGGTTGAGAATTCCGTCTATGCGCATCGCCTTTGATCCTGAGAAGACAGGACCCGTATTCGCGCAAGTCATGAATATGATGGAAGTTAACCGGAAGAGCTTTGTCCCTTATGATAATGTATTGTCACCAGAAGTGAAAAAAACGTTCCTGAGTGTTATAGAACAGATGATTAACGGAGAAATGTCTGCTGAGCAAGCGTTAAAGCAAGTGCAGGCATCCTCCATTCAATACTGGAATTTGATCCAAAGCTCAAGTGTACAATGATCCTGGAGGTGCAGGGAATGGATGAGTTACAAGAGAAATATAAAGTAATAATCGTGGATGATGAGCCGATTATTCTTCGTAGCTTAAAAGCAGCCATTCCATGGAATGATCTTCAGATGGAGATTGTGGGAGAGGCCCGAAATGGAGAATTAGCTCTCCGCTTGATAGAAGACACTTCACCACATATCGTGATTAGTGATATTCGCATGCCCGTAATTGACGGGATTACGTTGATGAAGGAAGTATTGTCTAAAAACCCGAAGCTGGTGTTTATTTTTATAAGCGGGTACGGAGAGTTCGAATATGCAAGAGAAGCATTACGTCAAGGTGCTTTTGATTATTTATTGAAGCCGATCGATCATGATGAACTGGTTGAAATGCTAAACCGCGCCAGAACCAAGCTGGATGAACAGAAGCAAAATGATCAGCTGATTCATTCTGTACAGATGCTGTCATTGCTTGCACGTGAACGTCTGTTTGCAGAAATCACTTTGGGAAATGCAAGGCCGCTTGAGCATCTGAAATGGCTGGAGAACAGTGAACTGGAGAGCGGATATTTCATGGCTGTTGTCCAGTTAGATGACTACACCACACTGAGCAGTCAATGGAGTGTAGAAGAAAAACGGCTATGGCTGTTTGCAATCCGCAATATTGTGGAAGAATGGTCACTGGAGCATGGCGTGCTGACGGTTTTCCCGTTTCATAATGGAGAGTGGATACTACTGTTCCCTGGATCTTTAAGCGCCAGCAGGAGAGAACTTGGTGAACATTTGATAGCGGGAATCAAGAGATACTCCAAGCAGTCTTGTTCCGTAGGCATCAGCCGCACCACACAAGGCATTGATCAATTAAGTACGGTTTACCCTCTGGCCGCGAAGGCCTTATATCAACGGTTCTATTCGGGGCTTGCCGGGGTCTTTATTGATGAAGAGATATCGTTCCCAAGCAGTAAAGAGGTGAAATACCCAAAAGAGCTGGAAACCGCGCTGATTGAAAGTATACGTACCTTAAATAGAGACCGGATGTGGTCTTTATTTGATGAGCTTGCTTTATTTATTGAGTCACAAGCTGTTCCTAAGGATATGGCTGAACGTCTTCTTGTTGAATTGATCGTTGTGTTATACAGAAATTATGAGTATTTGAATATAAATTCAGATTGGTCCTTGCATGGATTACTTAGCAAGATGCACAATCTCGGCACTTTAAATGAAGTGATCTCTGCTCTGAAAGAAGAGTTTGGTGTGCGATTGGAGCAAGGGAACAAGCCTGTGAACCGCGAGGATACGCGTAGCGCCATCGAGAAAGCGAAACGTTATATTGAGAGTAATTACCATAAAGATTTAAGTATTGAGGAAGTAGCGGAGCTGGCTGATCTCAGCATCAGTCATTTCTGCACTTTATATAAGCAAATAACAGGCTATACCTTTTTGGAGTATGTTACACACTGCCGGATGGAGCGGGCGAAGTATATTTTGCAGAGCAGCAACGTAAAAGTGTATCAGATAGCTCCTCTTGTCGGTTATCAGGACCCGCGTTATTTTACACAGGTTTTTAAAAAGGCTAGTGGTCAAACACCAACAGAATACCGAGAAGAGCATACTAAGCAGAGCCATTAACGAGGAGGTAAGGGATGGAATTTCATTTGGAGATGATTGTTAAGTGTTTAACGAACCACAAGCTGCAGAAATATTGGAAGGGGTTCGAGGCTGTTTCTTTTGCATTTTATAATAAGGATAACGTGTATCTGTACAATCATCCCAAATTCAAAACGGTAGGATATCATCCACATTTGCTTCCTTGGAGTAATGAATTCTCAGGAGATACCATCATTTTATATGAGGATCACCCTACAGCCATCGTTAATCTGGAATTACATGAAGAATTCGAAGACTTGTACGCCATTTGTGTACACGAATTATTTCACGGTTATCAATTCCTGATGGGAGATGAACGTTATGCAGATGAATTATTGATGATTACCTACCCTTTATCCCTCGAAAATATGGAATTGCGGATTCAAGAAAGACATCATTTATATCTTAGTGTAATGGCAGCTACTATTGAAGAGCGTAATCACGCAATGTACAGATTTATTGCCATCCGTCAACAAAGAGAACAACTGCTCGGGGAGTACGTGCTAAATGAATATCTTATTGAAACGCTGGAAGGACCCGCATGGTATGTTGAATTAAATGCCTATGCCGAAAAATCCACCCTACCTAATGAGGAAGTATTGCACAAATTCAGTTCGTATTTAATAGATGAACTTGAATCTTCGGCTAATATCAGAAGAAGCTGCTACGGTTCTGGTCTGTTTATATGTTTGCTGCTGGATGAGCTTCGGACCGATTGGAAAGAAGAGTTTATGAAGTCGGAGTTAAGTTTATATGCGTTTTTTAAGCAATTTGTGGATCAAGTCATCATTCCCTTCGAGGAGATATCCATCAGCAAAGAAACGGAAGATATTATGCAATCGGTCAAAACAATCAGGGAGAAGGAATTCATTGATTTTATCAGCCTTGAAGGGTACCACCTGTATATTGAAGGAGATATAAAATCTACGGGTTTTAATCCTATGGGTATTATTGGTGGAGATGAGAAATGCATTCATAAGAATAATTTACGAATCCAAATCAATGATGCGGAGTATTTTCTGGAAAAGCCAGTGATTAGCTACTATACAGCTGACCTTCGAAATATTAATAAACTGCACCTCGTACTAGATGAACCTCCAACTTTTAATAAAGATTCGTTAATCCTTAATGGAATTGGTGAGATCAAAGGTCAATACGAAGTGAAGGAAGATGGATGTTGGCTGCAATGCTAACGTAATTTAAATGAGAAGGAGAGTATGACATTTGTCATACTCTCTACTTGATGTTTATGACTTATAGGATGACACTTTATCTTCTATACTTAGAGTAGATGAAAAGATCCTTAGCCGGACACATCAAGGAGGAAACGATATAGATGACTACAAAACAGACATCACAGCTCTCCAGCCTTAAAAAGAGTGTAGCCCCTTACGAGAAAAATGACCGCAACGCAAGTATAAGACAGCTCATCAATACTTTAGGACCACTTGTGCTGTTATGGGGCGGAGCTTATTTCTCTTTATCCGTTTCCTATTGGCTCACCCTTCTGTTAGCTATTCCTGCAGCAGGATTTGTAATTCGAACCTTTATTATTTTTCATGATTGCACACATGGATCGTTTTTTAAGAATCGTAAAGCGAATGATATTATCGGAACGATCACAGGTGTACTGACACTGGTTCCTTATCGGCAGTGGAAACATAGTCATTCCATTCACCACGCCAGCTCCAGTAATCTCGATAAAAGAGGGATCGGCGATATTTGGATTATGACGGTCGAGGAATACGCAGCGGCTTCCTTCTGGAAACGTCTATATTACCGGATTTACCGCAATCCCATCGTGATGTTTGGTCTTGGACCGATTGCTGTTTTTATGATTCAGTATCGTTTCAATGTTAAAGGTGCTAGACGCAAAGAGCGGATGAATACCTATTTGACGAATATTTCAATCGCAGCGCTTTATGCCTTGCTAATATGGGCTATTGGCTGGCAGGCATTTCTTATGGTGCAGCTGCCTGTAGCATTTGTATCAGGGTTTCTCGGCATATGGTTGTTCTACGTCCAACATCAGTTTGAAGACTCTTATTTCGAGAATGAATCTGAATGGAGTTATGTGATGGCCGCGGTTGAAGGTAGCTCATATTATAAGCTGCCGAAGGTGCTGCAATGGATTACGGGCAATATCGGCTTCCACCATGTGCATCATTTAAGTCCAAAGGTGCCAAACTATAATTTGGAAAAAGCGCATAACGCGACGCCACCGCTACAAAAAGCAACAACGATTACGATTGGTACCAGCTTGAAGGCCCTTAATTTCCGTCTTTGGGATGAGGAAAATAAACGATTCATTAGCTTCAAAGAGATGAAGTCCATATTAAATAAACCGAAAACTGCAGGCGAGGTCCTGCAAGTTCATAAGCCCAGACTCCAGGGAGAATAATAGCTACATTGTAATCAAATAGCAGCAAAATGGAAGGTTAGAGCCGGAGAACTCATTCGCGCTCTAATCTTTTTTCTCTTTATCGTTGTGGTTCACCGGATTTTACCGGATTTATGCTAGAATAAGGTGAGTGGCATATGGCAAAAAGGAGAGCGAACATGCAGAAGTGGCATCATATTTTTCATAAAAGTACAGGTCTTAGCCCTTATGTATGGGTCGTATTTTATATTCTACCGTTTTATTTCATCTTTCGGTCCTCTTCTCCCTACCAGGTAGTTTCGGGAATCTTGATGATCGCTGTGTTTTTTGTTTGTTATGTGCTTTCTTTTGTCTCCAAGGGTTGGTTAGTTTATTTTTGGACGAGCGTGCAGATACTGGTCTCTATAACGATGACGTTGTTGTTCGGATATATGTATTTTGCGCTTTTTTTAGCCTTTTTTATTGGGAATATCCAGAACCGAGTAGGGTTCTTCACCCTGTACTCCATTCATTTGCTGACTACGATTATTACGATCAATTATGAGCTGCTGTCGCGTAATCCCGTATTTATCAGCCAGCTTCCCTTTGTGCTTGTCAGTATGATTGCAGTGATCCTGCTGCCAATCAGTACCTATAACCGGAATAATCAAGGGAAGCTGCAAGACCAATTGGAGGATGCTAATAAGCGTATTTCAGAATTGGTTAAGCTCGAGGAACGCCAGCGGATTTCACGTGATCTTCACGATACATTAGGTCAGAAGCTTTCGTTAATTGGTCTGAAAAGTGATTTGGCAGGAAAGCTTATCGACAGTAATCCGACGCAAGCAAAAGCCGAGATCAATGATGTACGCCAGACGGCAAGAAGTGCGCTGAAAGAGGTCCGGGAGATGATTACGCGAATGCGCGGCATTCGGCTTGAGGACGAACTCGTTCATATTCAGCAGCTTCTTGCGGCTGCGGAGATCGACTATGTTTTGCAAGGCAATCCTAAACTGTCTAACACTTCATTGATTACGGAGAATGTGCTCAGCATGTGTATTAAGGAAGCTGTCACAAATGTTGTGAAGCATAGTAATGCACAATCTTGCGCAATTATCATTGAACCCACACGCACAGATCTCATCATTAAAGTGAAAGATGATGGAACCGGCATCCCGGGCAATGATCTTTATTTTAAAGGACATGGGCTGCAAGGTATGCGGGAACGTCTTGAATTTGTAAATGGCTGTATGGATATCGTGCGAGATGAGGGTACTACGATAGTGATTAAGGTCCCAAATGCATTTAAGCATCCGGAACAGGAGGTAACCGTATAATGATTAAGATTGTAATCGCTGAGGATCAGCGAATGCTCCTTGGAGCGCTGGCATCTTTGTTGGATTTAGAAGAGGATATGAAGGTCGTGGGCCGGGCAAGCAACGGGGAAGAAGCTGTAGCGATGGTTCAGCAGCATAAGCCGGATATCTGTATTATGGATATTGAGATGCCAGCGATGAGTGGTCTCGACGCTGCGGAAGCGCTGAAGAATAGCGGCTGCAAAACGATGATATTAACCACCTTTGCCCGTGCGGGATATTTCGAACGTGCGCTCAAGGCGGGAGTTCATGCTTATTTGCTGAAAGACAGTCCTAGCGAAGAACTGGCACTTTCGATACGTAATGTGATGGCAGGCCGACGCATGTATGCACCGGAGCTAATGGATGAAGCCTACAGCGGTGAAGTAAATCCTCTGACTCAGCGGGAGAAGGAAGTACTTGGACTCATTGCCGACGGTAAAAATACAAAAGAGATCGCCAGCCAGTTGTACATTACCACGGGAACAGTCCGGAATTACATCTCAGTTATTCTAGATAAGCTGGATGTAGGTAACCGCATCGAGGCAATCACTCGATTTAAGGAAAAAGGTTGGTTTAAGTGAGCGGGGGAAAGAAACGCTTAGTTGGTTGAAGCAGCTTGTAAACGCGAATAGCAGAGCGCTGATTGCTGATCGCTAATTGCTGATCGCTGATTGCTGATCGCTGATTGCCGATTGCTGATTTATACTCACCAATCGCAAATAGATGTATTTCCTACAACTATATGCTATAAAATGCTCTGCAGATGCGATTTAGTTGCATTTCTTACATCTAAAAGTTCACTTAGAGGGCATTTCCATTATTTTTCGGGGAAATAGTTGTAGAGAATGCAGTTAAAGAGTTGTCTAAGCAGAAAATAGACTTATAATTGTACTGAGTGCAGCTATTTCTTTTATTAGCATTAGTGAAATTCAATATAATCCGCTAAAAATAAAATTTTTAATGTTATTTTGATGTTAACACTCGCCAAATGTTCCCGCGCCGTATATCATTAATTATCGGCCTATTATCCACAATAGGACAGTTAATCAAAAGGAAGTGTATTTTCTGATGTCAAGAAAGCTAAGAGCCGGCATAGTTGGCGGCACAGGTATGGTAGGACAACGTTTTATTGCCCTTCTAGAGAATCATCCTTGGTTTGAAGTAACTGCGATTGCTGCCAGTGCTAGATCTGCTGGAAAAACGTATGAAGAATCGGCCAAGGGCAGATGGAAGTTATCTACTCCAATGCCTGAGAACGTAAAGAATATTATGGTCCAAGATGCTTCTAAGGTAGAAGAAGTAGCTGCGGATGTAGATTTGATCTTTTGTGCTGTAGACATGAAAAAAGATGAGATTAAAGCGCTCGAAGAAGCTTATGCGCGCACCGGAACGCCAGTAATCTCCAATAACTCAGCGCATCGCTGGACGCCTGACGTGCCTATGGTCATTCCTGAGATTAATCCGGAGCATCTTGAGGTTATTGCACAGCAAAGAAAACGTCTGGGAACAGAGACAGGTTTCATTGCGGTTAAACCTAACTGCTCCATTCAAAGTTATGTGCCTGCACTTCATGCGCTCAAAGACTTTAATCCTTCTAAAGTGGTGGTCACTACCTATCAAGCGATTTCTGGTGCAGGAAAGACTTTTGCAGATTGGCCAGAAATGCTGGACAACGTGATTCCTTATATCGGTGGCGAAGAAGAGAAAAGCGAGCAAGAGCCATTGCGGATCTGGGGAAGCGTTGAAGAAGAGGGTATCGTAAAGAGTGAAGCGCCAACGATTACTTCGCAGTGTATCCGTGTGCCTGTAGCGGATGGACATATGGCTGCTGTATTTGTTTCTTTTGAGAAAAAACCGTCCAAAGAAGAGATTCTGAATCTCTGGAAGAGTTTTAAAGGACGTCCTCAGGAGCTTGAACTGCCTAGCGCACCTAAACAGTTCATTACCTATTTTGAAGAGGACAATCGTCCACAGACCAAGCTGGATCGTGATATCGAGAACGGAATGGGCGTATCGACGGGCAGACTCCGGGAAGATGCCCTCTATGATTACAAATTCGTAGGTCTCTCCCATAACACCTTGCGCGGAGCAGCTGGCGGTGCTGTGCTGATCGCTGAGCTTCTGAAAGCAGAAGGTTATATTCAACCGAAATAAGTCCATGCATGAGCTGCAAAGCTGATGTGAATAGACACCTCAACAAAGCTTAGTCTTTGGTGGGGTGTTTTTATTTTAATTTTGAATTTGGTAAAATAAGTTATGGAAGGAGAGGATGCCATTGAATAAATATTTATTAGCTTTTATATGGTTACCATTAATCCTGTTTACAAGCGGTTGTACATCGTCAGCTCAAGAGGAACAAGAGTATGGAGTGTCCTCTATAAATGCCGAAATTCCTATTCCGAAGAATGCCAAAGAAATCGTAGTGATAACAAATTCAAATAACCCTAATATAAAAATTGGAGCAAAGTACGAGTTGGATAATATAGGGGGAGTACAAGGTCTTTATCGGCCTGACGGCTATTTTAATAAATTAAACGATGCTGGATGGATAGAGCTGGAGGACAAGCGGTTAGGACATGTGCAATTTTTTGAAAAAAAGGACACCGTCATCGCCATCGAAATACATCAGGATACCTTTGATATTCATGAAATGAATAAAGATGCTAAATTCTAAACAGTGGCTAATAAGATGAAGCATTTGTTATTACTTAAACAGAAAGGTTGAGAGTGTGGTAAGATAGGTAAAGTGTATAAACTATACGAATTCTGAATGACTGACGGAGTGATATAATGGGTGCAAAAAGTAAAGGTGGCGGCACAGGCAGAGGTACGGGGAGTAAAGGCTGGACACGCTGGAACAAAACAGCAAAACCAGTTAAACCTGCTAAAAGTGATCCAACGATGGGTCCAGGTGCTAAAGGTGCAAGTGGAAGCAAGGGCAGTAACGTGAAAAAAAGCGGAAGCACCAAATAGCTCCCTTAAACTGGGTTATTCCTGAAGGTTAACATCTGATTTTGATCGTTAAAATCAGGTGTTTTTTTATGACCAGATGTAAGTATATAGAGAGAAAGTAGGATCAGCAGTGAGAATCGATAAATATATAAGCGAAACAGGCTTTTGTTCCAGAAGGGAAACCAAGCGATTAATTGCAGCAGGTCGAATCGCTGTGAACGGCATTGTCTGTGAGGCGAACATTCTTATAGAGCCAGAGGATATCGTATGGATCGATGGGGAGCCGATAACAAGCAGTAAAGGGGAGCCAGTGTATCTCGCTTTGAATAAGCCGATAGGCATTACCTGTACAGCAGCCCCACATGTGGCTGGGAACATTATTGATTTTGTAGGGTATCCTTCACGGATCTTTGCGATCGGCAGATTAGATAAAAACTCGGAAGGCCTCATTTTGTTAACCAACGATGGAGAGATCGTAAATAAAATGATGCGTTCCGAGAATGGGCATGAAAAAGAATATGTAGTTCATGTAGACAAACCGGTTACGTCAGAATTCTTACAAGCGATGTCTAGCGGCGTGAACATTCTTGGAGTCACAACGAAACCTTGTGAGGTCTATCGGATTACAGAATGTCAGTTTAGAATTATCCTAACTCAAGGTCTCAATCTGCAAATACGCAGAATGTGCAAGGAGTTAGGATATAGAGTACTAAAGCTGGAGCGCATAAGAATTATGAATATTACATTAGACGGCTTGGAGCTGGGACAATGGCGGCATTTAAGCAGTGAAGAGCTGTATGAGCTTATGTCCCGCTTAAACTGACTTTGTCAACAAAGCCTCTGGCAGTTGTGGTAATATCTTCAGCTCCGGCAATCGCTGAGATAACAGAAATCCCATCCGCACCAGCTGTTAATACTGGTGCAAAATTTTGCAGCGTGATTCCCCCAATGCCAACCAATGGGATGGTAATGCCTTTATTTCTTAGTTCTTCAATCATCGCAGTGCCTTGAACAGCTTTGGCATCCTCCTTGGATGACGTAGGATAAATGGGACCCACGCCCAGATAGTCGGCTCCATCGGCAATCGCCTGCTGAGCTTCAGCGAAGGAGTGAGCGGATACACCAATGATTTTATTCTCTCCAAGTAGCTGGCGGATCGCCAATGCAGGTGTATCCTCCTGTCCTACATGAATTCCGTCCGCATCAAGCGCGATCGCTAAATCAATGTCGTCATTCACGATAAAGGGCACGCCATAGGCATGACAGATCTTTTGAAGTCGTCTGCCAAGATTAAGTCGTGCCTTATCGCTTAAGGATCCGGTACCCTTTTCACGGAATTGAAACATGGTTATGCCTCCAGCAACCGCTTCCTGCAGCACCTTAACAGGAGCTTTACGGCAATTTACGCTGCCCATAATGAAATAGACTTTTAATAGATCTCGCAGATGATCACTGTTCATTCGTTGCACTGTTTATCCCTCGCAGTCTGTTCTGATAAGCAAAATGATTGGTTGGTCCATGCCCAGCCCCTATGCCCAGCTCGTCCTCAATCGCCGCTTGTATAAATGCTTTGGCAGTTTGAATGGCCTCAGCTACGGATTTGCCTTTGGCTAGCTCGGCGGTGACCGCTGCTGAATAGGTGCAGCCTGTACCATGCGTATGTCTGGTCTGAATCCGGCTACTCTCCAATAAGGTATATTCGTGACCATCATATAGAAGATCGGTTACGGCTGTGGTCGAGGTATCATGTCCCCCTTTTAGTACTACATATTTGGAGCCCATGCCATGAATGATTTTGGCTGCTTTTTTGCGTTCTTCTATGGTGGAGATCGTCATCTTTGTGATCATTTCGGCTTCGGGAATATTGGGTGTCGTCACCAATGCTAAGGGCAGCAGATGGCTGATTAAGGATTGAACCGCCTCCTGCAGCAGCAGTGTGGACCCTCCTTTAGCGACCATCACAGGATCAATTACAAGATTAGACCAGCCGTAATACTTAATTTTATCTGCCACAATGCGGATGATGTCGCTGTTAAATAACATCCCGGTCTTTACGGCATCTGGTTGCAGGTCAAGTCCTATAGAATCAAGCTGCTGATTTATAGCTTCCAGAGTCACTGGATAAACCCCTTGGACACCCAGCGTATTCTGCGCTGTCACAGCTGTGAGGACGGACATGCCATAGACAGAAAGCTCTTGAAAGGTTTTTAGATCGGCCTGAATGCCAGCACCACCGCCGCTATCGGAGCCGGCAATGGTTAGAGCTTTGGATATAATCATCGAATTCACTCCTTTGAGGGTCATTAACTGAGCTGTTTGATGCTAGATCTTTCTAAGAAGACTTCTGGCGTGACCCATGTCAGTTGATTTAGAAACTCAACCTGAAAGCTTCCCGGTCCTCGACCAGTTGTTAGTTCAGCGGCGATTTCAGCGGCTACTCCATAGAAGGAGAGGGCTTCCACTGCGGCCTCCAACGAGGCACCACCACTTACCGCGAGAAATGCACCCACAACAGCACTGAGCAAGCAGCCAGTTCCTGTAACCTTCGTGAGAATAGGGTGACCGTTGCTGGCAATATAAGTGTTTTTTCCATTCGTGATCACATCGTCTTTTCCAGTTATGATGACCACACAGCTTAACTTCCTCGCAGCAGCTTCAGCCAAAAGGACTACATCGCCTTCACCTTCGCCAGCATCCACTCCTTTAATGGACCAACTCTCCCCAATCACATTAGCGACTTCAGCCACATTCCCCCGCAGTGCGGTGATTTGCATCTCATTCACTAGTTTTTGAGTGACAGCGGTCCGATAAGAAGTTGCGCCTGCACCTACCGGGTCAAGCACTAGGGGAACCCCGTGTTTATTAGCGGATTTACCAGCGAGCAACATAGATTGAATGGCGTAGTCATTGAGCGTGCCTATATTTAGAACTACAGCAGACGACATAGCGGCGATGTCGATCACTTCTTCGTGGGCATCCGCCATAAAGGGAGAGGCACCCAGCGCCAACAGACCGTTGGCTGAGAAATTGGCTACTACAATATTAGTGATGTTGTGGATCAAGGGGTTGGATTCCCGTACTTTGGCTAAGTAACTCATCATAATTCCTCCTCAAGCTTGTATGAATAACCAACTAAACGTTACAGATTGATAAAAGCTTCTTGTGCTTTAATATCTTCTGGTAGAAGATCGTTGGTGGATAACCACTGCTGAACCTTTTCCCAAGATGTCGGGTCTTGATAACCAAAAGTTTGATCGCCTGCATTCATCAGCGGCAGTAGAATTTCAAGACTTTTTTTCTCAATCTCCTTGTCGAGCGGTGAAGTTGCATCTTCATGTGCAATCAGTAAATCCAGGGCTTGTTCAGGATTCTGCTCCACAAATTCCTGTCCTTTTGTTATGGCATTTAGAAATTTTTTAAAGTAGGCTTCAGAATTTTGCAATCCTTGTTCGCTGGCCACCAGCACAAGCTCATAATAGTCAGGTACTCCGTAATCCGTTGGATTAAGCGAGGTGACCGGATGTCCCTCTTTTTCAAGGATCAGTTGTTCATGGTTGATGAACCCGCCCATTATTGCGTCCACTTGTCCTGTAGAGATCGCAGGGATAAGGTCAAAACCTACATCAATCAGCTTGGCGGATGAAGGATCGCCTCCATCACTCTGGATCATTGTCCGAATCATCGCTTCATAGAGCGGAATGGAGGAATAGCCGATTTGTTTTCCCACGAGCTCTTTGGGACTATGAATACTGCCTGCTTGAGGAACCATCAGATGATTCAGTGGATGCCGCACGATTGCTGCAATCGAACGTACAGGGATTTTCTCGCCGCGTGCCATAAGCACCTGAGGCTGATAGCTGAGCGCTAGATCAATTTGATTCGCTGCTACAAGCTTTAGGGCGTCATTGCTGTCCGCAGGCATTTTGATCTCGACATCCAAACCTTCCTCTTGGAAAAAACCTTGCTGTTGCGCAGCGTATAGAAAGGAATGAACGGCATTGGGATACCAATCAAGCATAATCGTCAGCTTGTGTGACTGTTTATTTTCGGAATTGGAGGAACCGGTTTGGGAGTTGTTATTTAGCTTGTCTGCCTTCCCGCAGCTGCTTAAGAGCAAAAGTGTGCATACTAGAAATACAGAAATAAGTCCTCGTTGTGGTGATTTTAAATGATTCATTGGTTAGATCCTCTTTTCTTTAAAAATAATTGTTCGAGTAAAGCTATCGCCAGAAAAAGCACAACACCAAGCGCAGACAGCAGAAATACAGCCGCGAACATTTCATCGCTCTGCATATTTCCGGCCATTCTGCGGCTGAAGTAACCGAGTCCTTTACTGCCGCCGAGCCATTCCCCGATAGTAGCTCCGATGACGCAGTATACAATGGACAGCTTTAAGCCAGAGAAAAAAGCAGGCAGCGCCAGTGGAATTTGGGTTTTGACAAGCAGCTGCCAGCGGTTTGCACCAAATGTTAATAATAAGTCCTTGTAAGTCTGGCCACTTGTACGAAGTCCATCATATGTACTCACTACAACTGGAAAAAAAGCCGTCAAAAACACCACAGCCACTTTGCTCCACAGCGAATATCCGAACCACATAATAAAAATGGGCGATAGCGCAATTAATGGGACCGTCTGGCTAATGATAAGGAAGGGATAGATGGCCTTTTCTACGGGGCGAAACAGGAACATTCCAATACCCAGCAATACACCAAAAATCACAGAAAGGACAAAACCTATCAGTATCTCCTGCAACGTCGCTAATAAATGCTGTCCAAATAATAATTGCCTGTGCTCGATCAATGCGATGCCAATAGATGAAGGTGCAGGGAGAATAAAGGCTGGAATCAAGTGAAGGCGAACAGCTGACTCCCAGATTACAAGAATGAGCAGTACCAGAAGAAGGAAGGGACCATAGTTGTCTAGATGTTTTTTAAAAGGTATAGGTTGCATGCAATCTTCGCTCCAACTCTGCCCGTAGTGCTATAAACCGGGGTTCATAGTTCATCTTATAATGTCTTGGTTTTGGTAGATCGACAATGATCTCCTGTAATTCGCTGTGCGCACCGCCAGATAATAAATAAATCCGGTCACTGAGCAATAGTGCTTCTTCCAGATCATGAGTGATGAGCATAATCGTCTGATTCAGTTCACCCCATAACTCCAACAGCCAACGGTGTATCTCACGTTTGGTCATGGCATCGAGAGCGCCAAAGGGCTCATCCAGCAGCATAAGGCCACTTCCGCCTCCAGCCACTAAGGTGCGCAGAAATGCGACTCGCTGTTTCATTCCTCCCGAAAGTTCATGGGGATAAGCCTTCTCTACATCTGTTAAGCCGAAGCGGGCCAACATTTCCCGAATCTGAGTGATTGTTTCCTGTTTACTAAATCTGGGCATGATCTCCCAGGGCAAAAGGCAGTTGTCGAGCACTGTTCTCCAAGGCAGCAATAAATCCTGCTGAGGCATATAAGCGATCTGACCTAAACGACTAGCGGTTGAGGGGAGCGTAGGGAGTTTTATTTTTCCATGAGTAGGTTCGAGTAAACCGGCAACCGTTTTGAAAAATGTGCTTTTCCCGCATCCGCTAGCACCTACTACGGAGACGAATTCCCCTTGCCTGATATCCATGGATAGTTTTGCGAATACAGGGGGTTGTTCAGTTTCCGGAAAAGAGTAGGTTAGGCCTTGAATAGATAAAATGGTCGTGATGATCTAACCTCCTAATATTTTTGTGGAGCGCCTAAACAAATAAAGACCCATCCATTTCCAGAGGAAATGAATGGGTCAAAAAGTTCATTCTGCATAATAACACTTAACATGCTTGATGAAAATTCTGCTCCACTTCCCTCCGCTGGTATGATCCAGATCAGGTTCCAAGGGTCCGGAGCTTAAAGCTCCGTCTCAGTCGGCCGACTCCCCTAGTGAAATAACAGGTCCATATTAATTTGTTTATAAATATACCATATCTTTCTGAGAAGTAAAGAGAGAAAGAAGTGAAGGATTAATCCAAGATTGGGTAAGATATAAGTAGAAATCTAGTTAATATTACAATTCCGATGTACATAATCGGAAAAAAGTATTGACGATCATGTGATGGCAGTGTACTATTCAATTTACCGGAAAAAAACCGGATAGAGAGAGGGGATTTAATAATGAAAAAATGGAGTTTAACTATTATATTGGCGTTAACCGTGGTCCTTGTAGCGGCTTGCGGCAATAATTCGAATACCAATACGGCTGCTGAACCAACAGCTGGAACGAATGGTGGAGCAGCATCTTCAGCGCAAAACAGTTTGGAGGCTGTGAAGGCCAGCGGCAAATTGCGGATAGGTACAGAAGGGACTTATGCACCTTTTACTTATCATGACACTGCGGGGAAATTGACGGGTTTTGACGTGGAAATTGCCGAAGAAGTAGCCAAACGTTTAGGTGTTGAAGCAGAATTTTTTGAAACTCAGTGGGATGGTATTTTTGCTGGGATGGATGCGAAACGGTTTGATGTCATTTTTAATGAAGTTTCCATTAACGAAGATCGCAAAGTGAAATATGATTTCTCTGAACCCTATATTGTATCCAAGGCAGTATTGATCGTGAGCGAAAACAATGAGGATATTAAGACCTTTGCTGATCTAAAGGGTAAAAAAGCCGGACAATCCCTGACCAGTAACTTATCCGACATCGCTCGTGAGAACGGTGCTGAAATCGTAGCTACGGACGGTTTCAATCAAGCGATGGATCTGCTGACTTCGGGACGTATTGATGCAACTGTGAATGATGGCTTGTCTTATCTGGATCTGAAAAAACAAAAACCAGATGCAAAAATTAAAGTGGTTGATGAGATTCCTGAAGGCTCACAAAGTGCTGCGGTATTCCTGAAAGGCAATGATGAGCTGGTGAATGCGGTCAGTGATGCGATTAAAGAGATGAAAAGTGATGGAACGTACTTGAAAATTTCCGAGAAATACTTTGGAGCTGACGTTTCAAAATAATACAAGGCTAGCAAGGCTAATTAAGCCTAGAAGCTAAAAAGGATGTCTGAATAATGGATGACCGCAAAATACAAATTTTCTTAGATACACTGCTACCCCTGCTTAAAGCCGGGGTGGCTTTTACCATTCCGTTGGCGCTACTTTCCTTTGTGCTTGGATTGATTTTGGCGATCCTAACCGCGTTGGCACGTCTTTCACCGTGGGTAATTCCGAAGCTAATCGCCCGTTTTTATGTATGGGTCATTCGGGGAACCCCGTTGTTAGTGCAGCTATTTATTATATTTTATGGTTTGCCGGCTGTTGGTATTGTACTCGACCCTTTCATTGCCGCCACCATTGGATTTACCCTTAGCGTAGGGGCTTATTCATCGGAAATCGTACGCGCTGCTATCCTGTCGATACATAAAGGCCAGTGGGAAGCTGCCTTCTCAGTCGGGATGACTCGTGGGCAGGCTCTGCGCCGCGTAATTCTGCCACAAGCTGCACGCGTTTCTGTACCGCCGTTATCCAATTCTTTTATTAGCTTGGTCAAAGATACATCGCTTGCAGCGATCATCACCTATACGGAGATGTTTAGAACTGCTCAGCAGGTAGCCTCTACCACTTATGAGCCTCTGTTGGTATACTCCGAAGCAGGATTGTTTTATTTAGTGTTCTGTTCTGTGCTGTCGGCGCTGCAAAATTACTTGGAGAAACGACTCGATCGTTACTCTGCGACCTAAAGGAGAGATACTTGTGATTGAAATCATTAATTTGCATAAATCCTTCGGCGCACTCCAAGTGTTAAAGGGTATTGATCTGAAAATGGAGCATGGAAAGGTACTTGTCATTATTGGGCCATCCGGCTCCGGAAAAACTACACTGCTGCGCTGTTTTAATCTGTTGGAAATCCCGGATCAAGGCAGCCTGTCACTCGGGGATATCACCATCAATTTTACAGATCATAAGAAAATTCCTCAGAATTCCGTATTAGCTCTTCGGCAGAAAACAGGGATGGTCTTTCAATCGTATAATTTATTTCCGCATATGACTGCGCTAGGCAATGTGATGGAGGGACAGGTAACTGTCTTGAAACGAACCAAGGAAGAAGCGCGTAAGCGGGGCCTTCAACTGCTAGCTAAGGTGGGTTTGGCTGATAAAGCTGATAACTATCCACATCAGCTGTCAGGAGGACAGCAGCAGAGAGTGGCCATCGCCCGGGCTATGGCAGTAGATCCAGAAGTGCTGTTGTTTGATGAGCCCACTTCGGCGCTCGACCCCGAGCTGGTAGGGGAAGTGCTTAAGGTCATCAAACAATTAGCAGCAGAAGGTATGACTATGGTGATTGTGACCCACGAGATGAAATTTGCCGCCGATGTAGCGGACCGGATCATTTTGATGGATGGCGGTCATATCTTAGAGCAAGGAACTCCGCAAGAAGTGCTGGAGCATCCGAAGAATCCCCGGGCTCTGCAATTTCTGAATAGACTGAATGGTGAAGAAGAGTAGAAAGACAATATACAAGAAAAAGCAGCTCGGGAATCATCCGGAGCTGCTTTTTCTTGTATAGATTATTCAAATGAGAAGAGTAACTGAAATTTGGCTTATCCTCCAGTTTTCAGGAACTCCAAAGCGTTGTAGAGCATAATCGCTGCTTCGGCACGGGTGAGTTCGCTTTTTGGATTAAACTTTCCGTTAGCGTCTAGAGTATTGATCTTGTATTTCAGGGAGCGCTGAATACTGCCTTGATATGCAGGGGTCAGTGACGCTTCATCGGCGATATCTACTGGAACGATATTGATCATCGGCAGATTACCAACGCCTTCGATCGCTTGCACTAGATAGTTAGTGAATTGCTCTTTGGTCATAATTAGGCTAGGATCAATGTCTTTTGGAAGCTTAACTTGATTGTAATAAGCATTGATAAAGGCTTCAGCGTACCAGGCTTTGTCTTTTACTTTTGTGAACAAGCCGCTGGCAACAGGAGCTTTGTTAAAGTCAATGGCTGCGAGGCTGAGCTGGAGACCGCCGGAGATAAACTGAATCCCTTGGGCTGTAGTTACCTTAGAGCCAGGGAGAAATTGAGATTCGCTGACACCTTTAATTAACCCTTGATTTTTTAAAGAAATGATTTTTTCTTTGCCGTTTATGTTATCAATATCCTTAAAGGTGTTCCCAGCTGCAAACATCTGACCACCCAAAGAAAAGGAGAAAATGGCTACGGTTGTGATCGCTGCTAGTGTGCTTTTTTTCATGTTCATGTCTTTTCACCTCGTTGTATGGATAGGCTCCTTAGCCTTTGTCACTCCTTTAACGTTGTAAATTATGGAAAGGTTGCGGTCTAATCTGTATTATTTCACGAAAAAGTAGATTTTAATAGAAATATAGGCCAGATTGGGGTGTAGTACTTTGGATAAGTGGCATGAAATGATATAATGATGTCAGGCTCTTTTCATTCGTGGTTAATTTTGTTATGATTATATCGTAACGATTACTATTTATGGTTTGTCTTAACTGCATAAATAGGAGCGTCTCAGAGGGTACGGATGTTAAATCGTTCCGGGAAGGTAGGAGACCAAATGGATCAAATATCAAATATCAGTCAATTGTTTGCGGCGCAAAAATATAAACTAACGCCTCAGCGTGAAGCTATAGTGAACGTTCTGCTCGACAATGAGAAGGATCATTTAAGCGTAGAAGAAGTATATATGCTTGTTAAGAACAGCTATCCACATCTGGGCCTGGCAACGGTATACCGTACACTTGAGCTTTTATGTGAGCTACACATTGTAGAGAAGATGAACTTCGGAGACGGAGTTGCCCGTTACGATTTGCGCGGGAACGATCATTCGCATATGCATCATCATTTGATATGCAGCGTATGCGGTCGGTTGGAGGAAATTAAGGACGACTGGCTTGTGGAGCTGGAGAGAAGAGTGGAACGTGAATATGGCTTTAACGTCACGGATCACCGCCTTGATTTCAAGGGTACTTATGGAACATGTAAACGTACTGGCTGCAAAAAAGCAAAAGCAGAAGCAGATAAAGCAGTCTCGTAAGATTGCTTTCTAACCTAAAGACACAGGCTTTCTCCAAGCCTGTGTCTTTTTTGACTCGTGAGTTTTAAGAAGTCTAGCTTCGAGTAGGCACAAAGGATTTGATCCACGTTCCGAAACTGCCAGGGTTACGGCTCTGAACGAGAATTACACCTTCTCCACGGAAGCGGCAGACAAGTGCTTCACCACTGGTTATGCTGTTAAGCCAGCCAGAGGCTGCCTTTTCCACCTTGTAGTCCATATAGTCTGGCCATGCTACGAGGTGTCCGTTATCGATAATCATTTCTTCACCAGGTCCTAGATTAATCGCATGGATAGCACCGAAGGAAGACAGGAACACCGTTCCTCTGCCACTGATTTCTACAATGAAGAAGCCTTCACCGGAGAAGAGCCCTCTGGTTAAATTCTGCATTTTGGTATTTACTTGAATGCCTTCAGTTCCGGCGAGAAATCCGTCTTTTTGAACTAACAGTTTATACGATCCGTCTAATTCTATCGCCTGAATATCGCCGAGTGAGCCAGGTGACAGCAATACCTCACTTTGACCACGGGTCGCTCTAAGTTCTTGAAAGAAGAATTTCTCACCGCTCAGCATTCTCCCGAGACCGCGCATTAAACCACCATCCACGGTTCCTTTTAATTCTACGTTAGGCGACATCGCGACCATTGCGCCCATTTCAGCCTTTACGCTTTCACCGGGATTTAGTTGGACCTTTAACATAGCAAAAGCACCTTCATACAAAACCTGGTAATTCATCCTTTAAACCTCCGCATCTATTTAGATAAGATAGAATACTAGCTTTGCTCTAAGTGTAACGGAATTCTTGCTTCGCTCATAGTCTGGAATATGTTAAAATGAAGTTGTCTTATAGATGTAAGATCAATAATCATTCACCCATGAATAGGAGAGTGGTGTCACATGGCACGAACCAAGACACAAAAAGCCTTGCGTAAGGCAGAGCGCTCCGGAGCCTGGTGCGCAGCACAGAGTCGTAGATCGAATAGTGATTATGGAGCCATTTCACAGCATGTACGGTTAACACCAAGCAAGCAGGAACAATTGAATAAGAATAGATATAAGGGGCAGATCTTCCAAGATGAGGCTCCTTTTTTATTGGCTATTTGATAAGAGAACATCGCTCAGCGTATAGTAATTGAAGAAATAATATATAGGAGATGTATCCCTGATGAAACAAAATAAATATGACGATTCGAATTTCTTCTCAGCCTACCAGCAAATGCCCCGTTCTATTGGAGGGCTTGCAGCAGCAGGAGAATGGCATGTATTAAAGGCGCTTCTTCCAGACTTACATAATAAAAGTGTGCTTGATTTGGGCTGCGGCTTCGGCTGGCATTGCCTATATGCCCGTGAGCAGCAGGCGAGTTCAGTTATAGGTGTGGATATCTCTGAAAAGATGCTGCAACAGGCGCGTGAAAAAACGAACGATCCTGCTATAACTTATATCCAGCTGCCGATTGAGGACATTGATTTTGCGAGCGAGCAATTTGATGTGGTTCTCAGTTCATTGGCTTTCCACTATATTGAATCTTTTGCAGCCATCTGCCGAAAGGTGCATTCGTTTCTTAAGCCTGGCGGGAGTTTTATTTTTTCAGTGGAGCATCCAATCTTTACTTCACGTGAAGAGCAAGACTGGTATGCCGATGAGCAAGGAAACCGCCTGCATTGGCCCGTAGATCATTATCAATCAGAAGGACTTCGTGAAACTAAATTCTTAACAGAAAATGTGATTAAATACCATCGCACGATTTCCACCTACTTTAATGACCTGATTGAAGCTGGCTTTACTATTAAAGCGGTTAAAGAACCAAAGCCTTCAGAAGAAATGAGTAATGATCCATGGATGAAGGATGAGGAGCGTAGACCGATGTTCTTGATCATTTCGGCTGTGAAAGAATAATCTCATGCTCACGAGTTATGTTCGAATATAGAAGCGGGGGTTGTCCTAGAAGTAGCTTTTTCTACTAAGGGACAACCCTTTTGCAATGAAACGGGGTTTCTTTATTTACACCTGTTCTCTGCTGTGCACACGATATTCTCTTGGTGACATCCCGAAACGACTTCGGAAGACCCGGTGAAAATAGGTATAGTTCGCAAAACCACAAGTTTCTGCTACTTGCTCCAGCGGCATGGGACTGAAGGTTATCCGTTCTCTGGCCATTTCCAGTCGGACATCGTTTACATATTTAATAATACTGGTCCCAAAGGCTTCCTTAAATAAATGAACGGCCCGCGAGACGGATATACCCACAAAACCTGCTACATCCTCCAATAGAAAGGGTAGGGTTGCGTGCTCCTCAACATATTGCTTCATTCGGTATGCCAGATAACCTTTTGGAGTAATTGCTGGCTGATCTGTAATTAGCCGGTCGATTTCCATACATAGAATTTGCAGATAGCAGGCAGATATTTCTGGAGAGAAGTCGGAAAGTCGACGGTGCTCCAGAATCAATTGGCGAAACAAGCCAAGAAAACTCTCACTAAGCGGCACACTTAGGCGAGTGGGTCTTTGTGAACGTTGCCACCATTCATCAATCCATGTTCCTCCGCAAAAGATATGATAATCTCCGCTTTCAATTCGTGGCTTGCCCACAGGGTACTCTTCTTTATCTATGATCAAATAGTAAGGATCATTTGGAGCGAATAACATAATATCCCCGCTTTCCACAGGTGACATTACACCATCGATCAATGCACGGCTCCTTCCTTCTGTTTGCAGACGTATAAGAAAGTTCTGGTTCCCTTGACTTTGAGACATATGAAAAGGCTTGCGATGAAAAGAAAATCCGGCTGATAATACGTGACAGGTAGCAGAATGTGTCATAGGTCCTCCTGGGTGTATTGAAATGATAAGCAGATTGTTCATGTTTTAATCATATTATTCATTTTAATATATACGCTTTCATATTACTATGTAGCTAAGCAATAAAGAAAGAAATCGACCATCAACGCTAGAAACAGTCGGTATTAGCTGTGCTTACAAGAATGACAGTTTAAGGAAACTGATGTGAATCAGATTAGTCAATTCTGTTACAGCATTATTGTTCAAGTGATTGTCACTACAGAAAGCTAACTTTAAATCCAATTGGAGTGATTCGAAAATGCTGAAGATAGGCCTGCAATTGTATACGCTCAGAGAAGAACTGGAACAGGATTTTGAAGGGACACTGCGTAAAGTAGCAGCCCTTGGTTATAAAGGTGTGGAGTTTTTCCATTACTTCGGCCGTAGCGCAGCAGAAGTCAAACAATTGCTTGATGAACTTGGACTAGTAGCGCTGGGCGCACACCGTCCCTATGACGCGTTGTTGAATGATACAGAGGCAGAGATCGCGTACAACCTGGAGATTGGAAATCATCATCTAATTGTGCCGTATCTGTCAGAAGAACAACGTAACTATGAAGAAGTTGCTGCGAATCTGAAGATTATTGGAGAAAAGTGTAAGGCGCGTGGAGCGGTTCTTTTGTACCATAATCATGACTTTGAGTTAACTGATCGATATGGTGACCGTACAGCGTTTGACGGTTTGTTTGAAGAGGTGCCAGCTGATTTGCTGCAAGTTGAAATGGATACATGCTGGGTACATCACGCAGGTTATGATGCCGTAGAATATATCAACAAATACGCTAGCCGGTTGCCAATCATCCATCTTAAAGATTTGAAGAAACATGAGGATGGTTCACCGGAAACGGTTGTTCTAGGCGAAGGAGAAGTAAACCTTACAGCAATTCTTGATGCGGCTGTACAGGCAAAGGTAGAGTGGGCGGTAGTGGAGCAGGATTATTGCAGCCGTTCACCATTAGGAAGTGTAGAAGATAGTTTGAAATGGGTAAAAGCATACGCTAATCAAGGGGGAAATGTTCATGTCTAAAAAGTTGAGAATTGCTATTGTCGGTTGCGGTGGAATTGCTAATGGAAAACATATGCCAAGTTTGTCACGTCAAGCAGATGCTGAAATGGTAGCCTTCTGTGATATCGTCGAAGAACGTGCACAGGAAGCAGCAAAAACCTATGGTGCTGAAGGCGTGGCTGTATATACAGATTATCAAGAGCTTTTGAAAGCCGGAGGATTCGATATCGTGCATGTATGTACACCGAATGACAGTCACTCCGTGATCACAATCGCAGCATTGGAAGCTGGCAATCATGTAATGTGTGAGAAGCCAATGGCGAAGACTACAGCTCAAGCACAGGAAATGTTAGAGGCTGCCAAACGCACTGGCATGAAATTGTCTGTAGCTTATCAGAACCGTTATCGTGCGGATAGTGAATATCTTAAAGACGTTTGTGAAAACGGTGAGCTTGGTGAGATCTATTATGCAAAAGCAATTGCCGTTCGTCGTCGTGCGGTTCCTACATGGGGCGTATTCCTGGATGAAGAAAAGCAAGGCGGCGGTCCGCTGATCGATATCGGTACGCATGCGCTTGATCTAACATTATGGATGATGGACAATTATAAACCGCGTAGTGTTATGGGCTCGACTTTCCATAAGCTCGGTAACCGTAAAAACGGCGGAAATGCCTTTGGTCCATGGGACCCTGAACAATTTAAAGTAGAAGATTCAGCATTTGGATTTATTACCATGGAAAATGGTGCTACAATTGTACTGGAATCAAGCTGGGCTCTTAATGTATCTGAATTTGGAGAAGCGAAGACGCTCCTAGCAGGTACAGAGGGTGGCGCAGATATGAAGGACGGGTTACGCTTAAATGGTGACCGTGGTGGCCGTCTATACGAGACTAAAATTGACTTGTCCGCAGGGGGAGTAGCTTTCTTTAACGGAGGACAAGAGAGTGAATCCGATCGTGAAGCTCGCTTGTGGCTTGAAGCAGTTCGGGAAGATAAAGAACCAGTAGTTAAACCTGAACAAGCCCTTGTCGTTACCCAAATTTTGGAGGCTATTTACGAATCTTCCCGTACAGGTCGTGCTGTGTATTTTGACGGAACATCAGATAACTAAACGAGAAGCAGGTGTGAAGTTCATGAGTTCAAACAGACATTCTGTAGTCATTGTTGGTTTTGGAGGAATGGGAAGTTATCACGCAGGATTGATAAAAGAGACCTCTACCTTAATCGTAGTTGGAACGTACGATGTGCTTGAAGCACGTCGTACCAATTCCAACGACGCTGGCTACAAGGCGTACCAAAGTTATGAGGAAGTATTGGCAGATTCTTCGGTCGAAATTATTCTAATTGCCACACCGAACGATGTGCACAAAGAAATTGCGATTCGTGCATTACAAGCTGGCAAACATGTCATTTGTGAGAAGCCAGTTGCTCTATCTAAGGTTGAATTTCAAGAAATACTGGCGGCGGCTGATCAAGCTGGACGTGTGTTTATGGTGCATCAGAACAGACGTTGGGATGAAGATTTTTTAACCATCAAAAAAATGTACGACGAGGAGACGATTGGATCCCTATTCCAGATCGAATCCCGCGTGCACGGAGCGAACGGAATTCCTGGAGACTGGCGTCATGTTAAGGCACAAGGCGGAGGGATGCTGCTGGATTGGGGCGTTCACTTATTGGACCAGCTATTATTCATGATTGATAGCAAAATTACCAGTGTGAGCAGTAGTCTAAGCTTTATTTTAGGAAACGATGTCGATGATGGTTTTGAAGCTATTCTGCAATTTGAGAATGGAATTAAAGCGATCGTAGAGGTTGGGACGACTAACTTTATTACTTTGCCAAGATGGTATGTGAAGGGTATCGAAGGCACTGGAATTATTGAAGACTGGTCTTTAACTGGAAGATTGGTGACCAGAAATAACGCAGGTGAAAAAATCGAACCGAAGCCGATTCGTGCAGGTGTAGGACTAACTAAAACTATGGCACCTCCATCGGAGGGGGCAACGATCACTGAGGAATTACCTCAGCCGTCGGAGTTAAGCTCTAGCTTTTATGATAATTTCGCTGCTGTTATTGAGGGTACTGCAGAACCTATCGTTAAGAACGCTGAGGTTATGCGGGTACAGAATTTGATTGAAGTTATTTTTGAAGCTGCTGAGAGTAATCAAGTGGTGAAGAATTTTGATATCTACGATAAATAATAAGTAAACTATTTCCAAGAGGAGGTGGCCTACAATGAAACTTGGAGTATTTATGGTCTTGTTTGGAGGTCGTAAGCTGGAGGATGCTCTTGATTATGTAGTATCCAAAGGGCTAAAGGCGGTAGAAATCGGTACGGGAGGCAATCCTGGCAACAGCCACTGCGACCCTAAAATGCTGCTGGAGAATGAAACAGCCTTACAAGAATTCAAACATGCTGTGGAATCTCGCGGACTTACAATCAGTGCTTTGAGCTGCCACGGTAACCCATTGCACCCGCAAAAAGAACTTGCTCAAAAGGATCATGAGGATTTCGTAAACTCGGTCAAATTGGCGCAGAAGCTAGGGGTTCCGGTTGTGAATACCTTCTCTGGATGTCCTGGAGATCATGAGGGTGCTAAATATCCGAACTGGCCTGTAGCTCCATGGCCCAATGATTATCAAGAAATTCTGGACTGGCAATGGGAGAACAAGGTTATTCCTTATTGGAAAGAATGGGGTGCCTTTGCCGCTCAGCATGATGTAAAGGTAGGTCTTGAGCTGCATGGAGGATTCTCAGTACACACACCAGGTACTCTGCTGCGGCTGAGAGAAGCAGCAGGTGAAGTGATCGGTGCGAACCTTGATCCGAGTCACATGTGGTGGCAAGGAATTGATCCTGTGCAAGCGATTCATATTTTGGGACGCCAAGGTGCAATCCATCACTTCCATGCGAAGGATACTGTTATTGATCCTGTGAATGTCAATATGCACGGATTAACTGATATGCAGTCGTATACCAAGATGCTTGACCGTGCTTGGCAGTTCCGTTCTGTCGGTTTTGGACATGATCTTAAGACTTGGGCTGACATTATTAGTGCACTTCGTTTGGTTGGGTATGACTATGTGGTTAGTATTGAGCATGAAGATGGGCTGATGTCTATTGAAGAAGGTTTCTCCAAAGCTGTAAGTAACCTTCAACAAGTATTGATTGAGGAGCCACTGACAGAAATGTGGTGGGTTTAAACGAAATGGAGAGCTTCACGAAAGTTAAATTAAATGATGAACAGCTGGATATTTTGGTGAAAGCGGTTTTCGGTTCAGAAACTGCGGTTAACCTTAGTTCAGAACTTACGGGAGGCTTTTTTAATACAGCCTATGATTTGGAACTCAGCACTGGGAAATCTGTCATTCTAAAGGTTGCCCCTGCTGTGGAGACAGATACGTTAAGTTACGAGAAGAACATTATGCGAACTGAAGTGGAAGCTCTCCGTATGGTTGCAGATAAGGGTGTTGTGCCCGTGCCTGCCGTCTACCATTATGATGAAAGTCTGCTGCTCATTCCTATTCCGTATTTCTTTATGGAGAAGGTGGAAGGCCAGCCCTACAGTGATGTGAAGGAGAGTCTTTCACTTCCGGAGAGAGACGCTATCGAAACTGAGCTGGGGCGTTACAATCGCATAATCAATGAGATACGCGGAGAACGTTTTGGCATTTTTGGAACGGATTCAGAGGAGCCAAGAGCCTCGTGGAGAGAGACCTTTTCATGCCTGATGGAAAGTGTACTTGCTGATGCCAAGAGGCTGAATGCACAGCTACCTGCGTCTTGTGAAGAGATTATGCAGGAGGTTTCCAAGTATCTCCCTGCATTAGATGCCGTAACCGAGCCACGACTGGTGCATTGGGATTTATGGAATGGGAATGTATTTGTGAAGGATGGAGTCATCGTATCGCTGATTGACTGGGAGAGAGCCCTGTGGGGCGATGTGCTGATGGAGTATTATTTTAGGCATTTTGAGAATTCTGCCGGTTTCTATAAGGGGTACGGAACAACCTACGACAGTCCGAACGAGATTCAGCGGAAGAAGCTTTATGATCTTTATCTTGATCTTATTCTTGCTATCGAATGTTATTCACGCAAATATGCAGACGAAGGTTATGTCCGTTGGACGCATGATAACTTGACTGAGGGTTGGAACCGTTTTAAAGGCAGCAGTGAATGAAGGTTATAGGTGTGAAAAATGACGTGCGAAAGCACGTCATTTTCCTGTATCTAATTAGATTGGAGGATTACCATGCAGCCGTTAAAAATACCGAGAGAACATAAGCTTCAGATTACAGCTAGTATTCAAGAATATTTTGACACAGAGCTGTCCAGTGAAATTGGGCAATTAGCCAGCGAGAACCTTCTCGATTTTATGCTCAAAGAACTTTCGCCTTATATTTACAATCAAGCGTTGGCAGATGCACGAAAAATGATTGAGCAAAAGATGATTTCTCTGGAAGAGGAGATTTATGCTCTCGAACAACCCTTATCCTCAGGCAGAAGATAATCCAAAAACACGATTAATTTTAGCGCAGATTTATAACAGTTACGTCTGGATCAGTATCAGCTTCGTAATCTACACCTTCAGTCTCGAATCCAAATAGCTGGAAGAATTCCTGTTTATAGCTATGCAGATCCGTTAGGTCGTAGATATTGTCTGAAGTAAGCTGGTCCCAGATTTCTATTACTTCTTGCTGGACTGCCGGAGACAATTCCCAATCATCTATACGGATACGCCCTTCTTCATCCACAGGAGTTCCTTTCGCTGCGTAGAGATGTTCAGCAAACAACCGATAGGTTTGCTCAATACAACCTTCATGAAGACCGTGCTCTTTCATGACTTTGTAAAGGGCGGAAATATAGAGGGGCACGACAGGAATCGCCGAGCTGGACTGTGTGACAAGACCTTTTGTGACCGCTACATAAGCTCTACCGTGAGTAACAGCTAACGCTTTGTTAAGTGTTCTTGCCGTAGCTTCGAGATGGTCTTTAGCAAGTCCAATCGTTCCCTGGCGATATACGGCTTGAGTAAGCTCTGATCCGATATACGAATAAGCAATAGTGGTTGCGTGATCAGCTAATACTCCGGCTTGCTGGAGTGCTTCTATCCATAACTGCCAATCATCACCGCCCATCACCCGTATGGTATCATGAACTTCCTTATCGGTCGCGGGTTCGATGGAGATTTGAGTGACTTCACCCGTATGAAAATTTACAGTTTTGTTGGTAAAGGTGTCGCCAATAGGTTTGAGAACAGAGTTATATACTTCACCTGTCTCCGGGTCTGTACGGCGTCCAGAAGCAACACTGTAGATGACCAAATCGACTTGTCCTAATTCGCTGCGGATCAGCTGAATCGTTCTTTCTTTGGTCTCTTTGGAGTAAGCATCTCCGGTAACGCTGTAGGATTGCAGGCCTGCAGACTCCGCAAATTGTTCGAAGGCGGCGGAATTGTACCACCCAGCAGAGGCTGTACGGGCTCCATTGCTGCTGCTCGGCCGATATACGCCTACTGTGCTGGCTCCAGCCCCAAAGGCGGCTGTAACCCGTGAGGCGAGGCCGTAGCCTGTGGATGCGCCAATGACAAGCACCTTCCGGGGTCCTTTGATCGCGGGTTGTGCCTTAATATACTCAATTTGCCGCTCGACTTGACGAGCGCAGCCTTGCGGATGTGCGGTTGTACATATAAAGCCACGTGTTCTAGGTTTTATGATCATAATAATAGTTTCCTCTCTTTCATGAAAAGCAGCTAATGATACGTGTTATTTCTAATTTTAACAATTTTCATTCCAATGGAGAAGGATTGTTTATCTTTCTTATATCAAATACAATGAATCCCGGGCTTTTATGAGGTTGGATTTTTGCATTTTTACTTAACTCTGTATGGTGGTGAAGTCTTGGAAAGTCAGACTAAAACAAAATTAACGGTTGAGCAGCAGGACATCCTGGTGGGTGCTGCTTTTGGAAGCCATGTGAAAATCATTCAAAGTACGGAATTGACGGGAGGTTATTTCAACGCAGCTTATGACCTCCTATTGTCAGATGGCAGAGCTACGATCCTTAAAATATCGCCATCCGATGAGACAGACACGCTAAGTTACGAGCACGATATCATGGCTACAGAGGTTGCGGCAATGCAGCTAATGAAGTCTAAAGGAACGGTACCTGTACCTGAGGTATACGCTTATGATAACAGCAGAAATTTAATATCGAGTGACTTTTTTTTCATGGAGAAAATAATCGGCCAGCCCTATAATGAAATTAAGGAAGAGCTTAGTCCGCAGCAAAGAAGTTGTATTGAGGAAGAATTAGGTCGTTATAGCCGGATTATCAATGAGATTCAAGGGGATCATTTCGGATTATTTAATGTATCCTCGAAGATAAAGGGGACTTCTTGGCGGGAAACCTTTCAAAATTTGATTGGCAACCTCCTTGATGATGCTCGGCGCTTAGAGGCAAAGATGCCCATTCCTTTAGAAAAGATTGAGGCGGAGATCAACAGCCGTATACATGTGATGGATGTGGTCACTGAGCCACGTTTAGTTCACTGGGATCTATGGGATGGGAATGTGTTTGTGCGAGAGGGAAGCATTGTTGCCTTAATCGATTGGGAACGGGCGTTATGGGGCGATCACCTTATGGAATATTATTTTCGCTATATTGAGGATTCTGAGCATTTCTGTAGAGGTTATGGGGACAGCTTTGATAGCCCTAATGAATGTGCACGCAAAAAGCTCTACGACTTATATATCGATTTAATTTATTTCATTGAGTGTTATTCGCGTAAATACGATAGCCAAGGCCATTTCCAGTGGGCACAGGATAATCTGCTGGAAGGTTGGGAACGTTTCATGGGTTAGGACATTTTCAGCAAGATTACAACATAAGAAGGTAAGGAGGCTGAGCAGGAGAAGGGAGAGGATTCTCATGTTTGAGTGGCTAAGTGTACATATAGATATCGTAAGTTTGCTGTGGCTGTTGCCGATCCTATTTATGTTTCATGATTTTGAAGAAATATTAACGATTGAAGCATGGGGGGCAAAGTATAGAACCAGGTTAGAGGACGCAATTCCTTCGTTTATGCGCAAGACGTATCATTCGATGTTACAAATGACTACACGTAATTTTGCAATGGACGTATTATTCGTGTATATTTTGATAGTGACGGTAACTTGTATTGCAGTATTCTTTTCTAATTACTTATTGTACTTGGCAGTGCTTGCGGTATTTTTCTTACATGTATTTACTCATCTAGGACAGACGATATATTTAAAGATATATACACCAGGGGTAGTTACAGCAGTACTAGTAGTTCTTCCCTATTCTCTTTATGCGTATTATCGACTATTGAATGACAACTTGGTATCCCTTGGAGATATCGGATGGTCTCTGCTGTTAGTTCTTTTGCTGCTTCCGCCAATATTGTGGTTGTTAGTGAAGAATAGAACTCGCATTAAACAGAACTAGTACATAAGGCTGCTGCTGGCCATATCTTTTTCAGAAAAATCTTGACTAGAACCCTTAGAACTAGATAAAATAATACTTATTGCTTACAACTTGGTGAGAATCATTATCATAATTGACGAGGAAATGAGAGGGTGACAAGATGGAGCGCCTTTTAGAGGTAAAAGATCTAGCGATATCATTCAAAACACACGGTGGAGAAGTACAAGCGATCCGTGGTGTTAGCTTCCATGTAGATAAAGGTGAAACTCTAGCGATAGTTGGGGAATCCGGTTCCGGTAAAAGTGTAACTTCACAAGCGGTAATGAAGCTAGTTCCAACGCCGCCAGGAGAATATAAACGTGGACAAATTTTATTTGATGGACAAGATTTGATCGGTAAGACTGAGAAGCAAATGCAGAAGATTCGTGGTAAAGAGATCGGTATGATTTTTCAGGATCCGATGACTTCCTTGAACCCGATGATGAAGGTCGGCAGACAAATTACTGAAGTACTGCACAAACATGAGAAAATCTCCAAAGAAGCTGCCAATAAACGTGGGGTTGAACTGCTTACGCTAGTAGGTATTCCTTCACCAGAGCGCCGCTTCAATCAATATCCGCATGAGTTCAGTGGCGGTATGCGTCAACGTGTCGTTATCGCAATGGCACTTGCAGCAAACCCTAAGCTTCTGATTGCGGATGAGCCAACTACAGCGCTCGACGTTACCATTCAGGCACAGATTCTTGACCTGATGAAGGAATTGCAGAAGAAGATTGATACGGCGATTATTTTTATCACCCATGATCTTGGTGTTGTAGCAAGAATGGCGGATCGTGTAGCAGTAATGTATGCCGGACAAATTGTTGAAATGGGAACTGCAGAAGAGATCTTCTACGATCCAAGACATCCTTACACTTGGGGATTGCTTGCATCCATGCCAAGTTTAGAGAGCAAAGGTTCTTTACTTACCGCGATTCCTGGTACCCCTCCAGATTTGATCAAACCGCCTAAGGGTGATGCCTTCGCACTTCGCAGCACCTATGCGATGCAAATCGATATGGAGAAAGAGCCTCCAATGTATAAGGTTTCGGATACCCATATGGTGAAGTCTTGGTTAATGCATCCGATGGCACCTAAGGTGGAACCACCAACAGTCGTTAAGAATAGACAACGTATACTTAAGAACGCTTATCCAGAGCCAGTTTTAGTGCAAGAAGGCGCTAAGTAAGCAACTTGTTTTAACTAAATAATAAGAGGAAACGCTAGGCCATTTAGTTGGCTTAGCGTTTTTTTTATTTTCTACAATGTTCACTATTATTTAAATAAATATGAATTAATACGAACTTAATTAAATAAAAGGGTTGACTATTTATCGTTTTCATCTCAAAATGAAAAGGCATACATAGGGGGTATAACGATGAAGAAGATAATTATTACTACTTTACTTAGTGTTTCATTATTAGCTGTAACCGCGTGCAACAACGACACGGCTAATTCTGGCAACATAAACAGCGGACCTGAGCCTGTTCAGCCTGTCTTCAAGAATGTTTCTGTACATGATCCTTCCATTATTTTGGCTGATAATAAGTACTATGTGTTTGGCTCGCATTTGGCTTCTGCTAAATCCGACGACCTGATGTCCTGGACTCAATTGTCCTCAGGAGTTGTTGATGGAAACGTACTCATCCCGAATGTCAAAGAGGAATTAAAAGAGGCCTTGACCTGGGGAAAGACGGACACTTTATGGGCACCGGATGTCATTCAATTGGCGGATGGAAAATATTATATGTATTACAACGCGTGTAAAGGTGATTCCCCATTATCAGCACTTGGTATAGCCGTGTCAGACCAGATTGAAGGTCCTTATAAGAACAAAGGGATCTTCTTAAAGTCCGGTATGGTAGGCGTAGGCGATGACGGAGAAACTTATGATGCCACACAAAAGCCGAATGTTGTAGATCCGGATGTGTTCTTTGATAAAGAAGGAAGATTGTGGATGGTGTATGGTTCTTATTCCGGTGGTATTTTTATTATGGAACTGGATACAAGCACAGGATTCCCACTGCCAGATCAAGGTTATGGCAAAAAGCTTCTAGGCGCAAATCATGCGCGGATAGAAGCTCCCTATATGCTGTACAGTCCTGAGACGGATTACTACTACCTGTTCCTATCCTACGGGGGGCTGGCTGCTGATGGCGGATATAACATCCGTGTAGCTCGCTCGAAGACACCTGATGGACCTTTTGAAGATTCTGAGGGCCAAGATATGATCGATTCACAGGGCACAGCTGGCGTATTGTTTGATGATCCTGCTTATGCTCCTTACGGAGTTAAACTCATGGGGAATTTCGAATTCCTGAATAATGACGATGAGCTCCCAGTAAGTGGGGAAGGATATGTATCACCAGGACATAACTCCGCATTTTACGAAGAAGAGACTGGCAAGTATTATTTGATCTTCCATACACGGTTCCCAAATCGTGGTGAAAAGCATGAGGTTAGAGTACATCAGATGTTCATGAACGCTGATGGCTGGCCGGTGGTCGCACCACACCGTTATGGTGGCGAGACCATTGATAAATATACGAAAGAGCAAATTGCAGGCGAATACAAATATGTGAATCATAATAAAGAGATTACGGCAGATATCGTGCAATCGGAGCTAATTCAATTGACGAAGAGTGGTAAAATCAAAGGCGCAGTAAAGGGCAAGTGGAAGCTTATCGACGATCATACTGCAGAGTTAACGATAGGTGGTTCTACTTATAAGGGTGTGTTCCTGAAAGAGTGGAATGAAGCTACAGCCAGTAATGTTATGACGTTCACCGCGGTTTCTAATGAAGGGATCTCTATCTGGGGAAGTCATGTATCACCTTCGGAATAAGATAGTTTAAAAGGATTAACAGCAGAAGGGGTTTCAACTAGTCATGTGTAATGGCTAAGTTGAAACCCCTTTTATAATGCAAGATTAGTCTACGAACTTTCGGATCACAATAACAGCATTATGGCCGCCGAAGCCAAATGAATTGGAGATGCCTATTTCGAGATTAGCTTTTCGTGCATTGTTAGGTACGTAATCCAAATCACAGATGGAATCAGGCGTGTCCTGATTGATGGTAGGAGGAATGATCCCTTCTTGGATACTCTTAACTAAAGCGATGGCTTCTAAGCCGCCAGCGGCCCCTAAAGCATGTCCAGTCATGGACTTATTAGCGGTTACGGGGATGTGGTAGGCATGCTCGCCAAATAATTTTTTAATCGCTAGGGTTTCAGAATGGTCTCCTACTACTGTACTTGTCGCATGCGCACTGATTACATCTACGTTGTGGGGCTGGAGATTAGCTTCATTTAGCGCTAACTTCATAGCTTGATAGGCACCAATTCCCTCTGGATGAGTGGCAACCATATGATAAGCATCAGAGCTAGCACCATACCCGATCACTTCGCCGTGAATCTTGGCGTTTCTACGCTGAGCATGGGAGAGTGACTCAAGAATGACTATGCCGCCACCTTCACCGATTACAAAGCCATCCCGTCCTCCATCGAAAGGGCGGCTCGCTTTAGTAGGCTCTTCATTTCGTGTAGATAAAGAGGTGGCATTCCCGAAGCTGGCCAGCGAGATTCCAGTAATAGCAGCCTCAGAACCCCCGGCTATAACGATGTCCGCACCGCCATAACGAATTAAACGGAAGGCCTCGCCAATTGCAGTATTTCCAATAGAACAAGCTGTTACTGGAGACATGGTCGGGCCGAGAGCCCCAAATTTAATGCTGATCATCGCCGCAGCCATATTGGAGATCATCATGGGAATTAAGGTAGGGCTGACTCGATCAGGTCCACGATCTTTGAGGACCGTACCTTGATCCATCAAGGTCTGAATTCCTCCAACGCCAGATCCTACATAAACGCCAAGTCTCTCCTTGTCAATCTTATCAAGCTGGAGGCCAGAATGTTTCCAAGCCTCTTCAGTAGCTGCGAGGGCAAACTGACTGAACCTGTCCATTCGGCGTGCCTCTTTACGGCCAAATCTGCCCTCTGCATCGAAATCACGTACTTCGCCAGCAATCTTCGTCTTAAAACCTGTTGTATCAAATGAAGAGATCGGGGATATACCCGATTCACCAGAAATTAGCCGATCCCAAAATTGCCCGATTGTATTTCCAAGTGGTGAGATTAAGCCCATGCCTGTAATCACTACGCGTTCCATAATGAACCTCCTCAGCTAGTGTATACTAGTATTTTTCCACTTTATTTATCCTATTACAAGTTATCGTTTATCCTAGTATAATTTGTACTATACTAAAGGAACAGGAATCCCAAAGTGGAGGTAGCTTATGGCTAATCAAACAAGATTACAAGCATTATCCGATTTTTTGAAAGCACGTCGTGCGGCAATTTCACCAAGCGCTGTAGGCTTGCCAGAAGGCACACGCAGAAGAACGCCAGGACTCCGCAGGGAAGAGGTTGCACAGCTTGCAGGGGTAAGCAGTACCTGGTATACGTGGCTTGAACAAGGCAGAGATATAAAAGTCTCGTCATCTGTTTTGGACTGTATTGCCACTGCACTTAGGCTGACTAAAGATGAGCGGAAGTATCTTTTTGCACTGGCTTTAGAAACTGGAACCGGAACCACACCCTATCCGCAAGATGAATCTTCTGTAATTAGTCCTTCGCTGCAGAAAATTTTACAGGAACTTAAATATTGTCCTACGATAATTTCTGATAGACGTTGCGGAATCGTCGGTTGGAATGAAGCTGCCGCCCATGTTTTTCTTGATTTCTCAAAGCTGCCCATCGAAGAGCGGAATATGATCCGATTGTTATTTGTTCGTAAGGAGTTTAGGCGCTTAGCAGTGAATTGGGAACAATTCGTCAGCGGATATCTTTCTATCTTCAGAGCGTATTACGGACAGTATGTAGAGGATCATTGGTATGATGAATTTATAGAGGAATTGAAAGAATTGCATCCGGCTTTTAATGAGATGTGGGAGAAAAGTAGGGTTAGCTCGGCCCCGGATGTGTTACTAGAATTCAGACATGGCAAGGCGGGGAAAATGTTATTTCATCTAACCTCTTTGCAGGTTCATGGCAGTGCAGATTTACGCTGCAGCATCTATACTCCTGCGGGAGATTCGAATACTGAAACCAAGCTAAAGCAGCTTATGGAGCAGCACACAATAGAAGGATTAAGCTAGATTCACATAGAGAAGCATCCCTAGCTGTACTTCCAGCTAGAGATGCTTAATGCTACACTATTAGAAATCTGATGTTGAAATTTCAATAGTTCCGAATGTGGTGCCAGCAGGAGTACTTAAGAGTGCAGCTACCAAAAGGGCATGAACTGCAAGCGTAAGGCTATTGAATGCTGGAATCGTGTATGTGATAACTGGAGCATTCACACGAGTGATTACTAAATCTACTGGGAAGTTGGAGTTATTGTTCACTGTAACAGCAGCGTTAATTCCACCTGCAAGGTTTTCATAATAAGATTTACCAATGACAGGGGCTAAATTGAAATATTGAAGCGGTAATACGATGGCCATAGTAACGACCTCCTTTTCGTTTGATAGGATATTCTATGTTGAAAATCTATTAATGCTAGAGCGAATGCCATGGTGAATTAGCACTTTTTAATAGAAAAAACCGGGGATGTCCAATAGCCACTTAGAAAGCGGCTGGGACATCCCCGGTTTATTTTCGTACGCTTATTCCGTTTTTTTACGATAAATCAGATACAGTATCAATCCGAATAGCATGCCGACAAACGACATTGCGGAGATCGTTAAGTAAAGAGCTTTACCCCCAAAGGCATCATATAATGCCCCACCAGCATAAGAAGCCAGGATACCTGATACACCGAAGAACAATAGTGCAAGGACGGTTTGCCCTGTAGCACGCCATTCCTCGGGTACAATGCTGTACAAGTATTGAATAGCAGCCGAGTAGAACACAGGGAAGGTAAGAATTTGCAGAATCTGCAAATACGCTAACAAGTGTGGATCAGTGATCCAAGCTGAAATCAAGAAACGAAGGAAATAGAAGGCTCCGGAAATCGATATGATAATCAGTTCTTTTCCTTTTCGCAACCACCAGAAGCTTAATGCAAAGACAATGATTTCACTTATTGCCGCGAGGAAAAATGATTGGCCTACCAGTTGAGGACTGCCACCAAGCTCACGAATATAAACTCCAATAAATGTATCGTTCATTCGTGCGGGTACAGAGCTAATAAATATGAGCACCAGAAACATTAATGTCTTTTTATTGCCAAAAAAGTGCTTGAGGCTATCCAGCGTGACCGGCTTACCTGTGACGGGGGCATCTGGCATGTTCCAGCTTACTATAAAGCTTATAAGGCAAATGGCAACAAACAGAAGAGCTATTCCATGAGAGCCGAAAAAACCAAGCACATAGCCAGTAATCAGAGCCATTACACCATAACCTAGCGCACCATATGTACGGATAGAACCATAGCTAATTCCAGCCGCCTCAGAGACTCGGAAATTCAAGCTTTCTGTCAGCGGATCAATGGGCATTAAGAAGAAATACAGCAGCATAGCAAAAAGAATGAGAACAACGTAACTGCTGGAATCGAACAAAAAGTATCCGGTTACCGCTGAGCATAACAGCAGAGCTAACAGCACTTTGCGGATGGTTTTGGTTTTATCACTGATCATCCCCCATAAAGGCTGGGCAACGATGGTAACAAAACCACCAGTTCCAATAATGAAGCCGATTTGCGATGGGCTTAGACCTTGTTCACTTAGATAGACTGGCAGAAAGGGAATAAACATGGCTAGTAGAGCAAAATACAAAAAGTTAAACCCTCGTAAAAGATTTGGTGCATTCATAAGTTTTTTTACCTCACGTGTTAGAAAATTTGTATAGAGTCAATTTTGCTATTGTATCATGGATAATAAATGATTAGGATATAAATCTATTCGCGGAACTGCTCAAGACGACCCTAACCCTCTATAAATTTCTGGCCGTAATATGATAAACTGGTTACTATCAAAGCAAAATGCAAGGAGAAACGTTAATGATAAAGTTGGTATCATGGAATGTGAATGGTCTTCGGGCCTGTGTGAAAAAAGGGTTTGATGATTATTTTAAGGAAGTAGAAGCAGATATTTTCTGTGTTCAGGAGACGAAGCTGCAAGAAGGGCAGATTGTTCTGGAACAGGGTGAAGAATACTATCAATATTGGAATTATGCAGTGAAAAAAGGGTATTCAGGCACAGCTATATTTACCAAAATCAAGCCGATCTCTGCGAGATACGGAATGGAAGAGGATGAGGAAGCGGAAGGCCGGATTATTACGCTGGAGTTCGAACAATTCTATCTAGTGAATGTGTATACACCAAATGCCAAACGAGATCTGGCTAGATTGGATTACAGAATGGAATGGGAGGATCGCTTCCGCAATTACCTTCTGGAACTGGACAAGCTAAAACCAGTCGTTGTATGCGGCGATATGAACGTAGCCCATCAGGATATTGATATTAAAAATGCTAAAGCTAACCGCGGAAACTCTGGCTTTACCGATGAAGAAAGAGGGAAAATGAGTACGCTGCTGGAGTCCGGCTTCATAGATACCTTTAGATATTTTCATCCAGAGCTTGAAGGCGTTTATTCATGGTGGTCTTATATGCCGAAGGTGAGAGAACGGAATGTAGGCTGGCGGATTGATTATTTCCTAGCTTCTTCTAGACTTGCACCTAATCTGCTGGATGCCCAAATTGATTGCCACATTATGGGGAGCGATCATTGCCCGGTCATCCTCAAGCTTGCTGATTTCACAGGCTAGAATCGAATATTCAAAAGGCCGCTAAGTCTCTTTAAAGGACGAAGCGGCCTTTTTTCATTAAGAATTATAGTCTGCCAATGATCTCAGGGAATTCAGTCGGTCCCATATTCACATTAAACTTTTGTTTAAGAATTAGCTGATTCTCTAGTAAGATTATTTCAAGAGTTATGCAAAAAGGCATTTCAATAAACAATAAAGTGAGCTGTAGCTGATCATCAGCAACCCAAGTAAAGCTGGACATGATTCGGTTCAAGGAAGCATCAATGACCTGTGCGAAGCTTTCGAGCCATTCCCCTCGACCAAGACGGATCACAGACTCCTCTCCAATCTTGGATTGGAAAGTAACTGCAGCTTCGTTGTTATTGAAAGAGATAGAGAAGGTGTCCAAGGCAAATTGGTTGTCATCGAGCTTATAGGTTAAGCCGTTTATTCTTTCTTCTTGTGATGAAGAGGGCTGCAGTTGTGGCGGTTGGATAGATAAATTCTTTAATTGTTCGACCAAGTGGACAGAAGCAGCCGGCTCTAATGGCAGGGGAGCTTGCTTCATCGCGGGAAGCAGATGTTCCCACACAGCATTCAACATTCCTTGTATACTGTCTGATGCAGCGGTAGTAATAATTACGGCATCTTGCTCCGGAAGCACGATACAGAGTTGACCGAAGGCGCCATCTGCCCGGTAGGCACCGTGCTGGCATTGCCAGAACTGATACCCATATCCCATTGCCCAGTCATGATCACCTTCGCCATTGGAAATATGTTTGGTAGTAGCCTCATTAATCCACTTTTCAGGCAGAACCCGTTGATTATTCCAGATTTCTTTTTGTAAGTATAGCTGGCCGAATTTAGCGATATCCTCGGTTGTAATGTTTAAGCCAAATCCCCCTGTGTTAATTCCACGTGGACAAGACTCCCACGTTGCACCCTGAATGCCCAGAGGCACGAAGAGGCGCGGTTCTAAATATTCTAGCAGTGTTTGGCCAGTAACCCGTTGAAGGATCGCGGCCAGCATGTAAGTAGCACCTGTATTATATAGGAAATGTGTACCCGGTTGTTTCTCGACGGGGACGGAGAAGAAAGCTTTCACCCAATTCCCGTCGGTACTTTTGCGAAGGGTGTCCATAGTATCCACGACATGCCCGGTACCCATCATCAATAGATGTCTGATTGTCATATTGGATAGATTCTCCGTGATAGTCGAAGGAGCCTCTTCAGGGAAAAAGGAGAGGACAGAATCATCGAGGGTGACAAGTTTCTCAGTAACAGCAAACCCGATTGCGGTTGAGGTGAAGCTTTTGCTAAGGGAAAATAACATATGCGGAAGAACGGACCTGTAAGGAGCCCACCAGCCTTCAGAGACCACATAACCATGTCGTAATAGCATAAAGCTGTGCAGGCCTAAATTTTGTTCCTCTACTGCACTAATAAAGCTGGATATTGCGGTTGATGAAATCCCCTGTTCTTCTGGAAGACTTCTAGATAACTGCAAGCTGCTTGTAGTTTCCATACGCTCATCTCCTAAATTTTGAGAATGCTCACCTCCTAATTCTATAATAATTTCCAATGTAAAAATACCATTTAAAAAATAACTAGTTTAGCTTTCTACAGGGCTGTTGCTGGATACATCAGATTGGAGCCGTTTCTCTGGCCAAGAAATAACATGAGAAGTTCGACTTAGTTTCTCATATATTAGCTGAGTTTCTTTTTTGAATATACTAATGACTAAATGAATAAAGAAAGCCAAGTCTATCAATAGAACAAACAGATGAATAAGCATATTCCATACGGAGGAAAGATTCCCTAGAAGGGCGGAATCAAGCAAAAGAGCGTGAATCCCAAGCAGCACCCAATATAGCAGGCCATATCTGATCATCAGAGCCCAGAAAAAAGCATGATTCCCGCTGCTCTTCACCCGAATCCGCACCATCCATTTCCCTAAGGTCCGTCCGCCCGTGAGAGCCGGAACAAGCATGAAGTAAATACCAGTTACAATCCAGAAGGCAGCTTTTATATCGAATCCGAAGAGTACCCCAAACCCGATGCTCCACACCATACTATCGATTAGAAAAGCTATTCCTCTGCGGGTATAGGAGACTCTTTTGGCAGAGCGGTCAATGTTTGTATCCAGTTGTTCTATACGTGGCAATAGCCCGGAGATCCAAATGGAAATTCGAAATCCAAAAATCCCTCCGATTGTGTTGGTAATGAGATCATCGACATCAAAAAGACGGTAAGGATGATCGAAGAAACCATAAATTCCTGTAATCTGCGTGATCTCAAAGGACAAGGAAAAGGCAAAGGATAGTAGAATGCACACGACCCAGCGTGTACGAAAATAATAGCCCAAAAACATTCCAAACGGTACGGTCAATGCAACGTTAAAAATGACCTGTAAAAATGCAGGCTCACGCAGTAATGACCAGTAGGTCGAGATTTGATCAGGGATGATTGACGATCCATCCACAATATCCTGAATAAACTGAAGGGGAATGAATTGGACGATACTCCCAGAAGGTGCTGCATTGTGCCGGGAGGATGGAAAAGGAAGCAAGACAAGAAAATAAGCGTTCATCAGATAGAGCAGCAGCAGATATAGGATTAAAGCTCTAAGCTTATGTATATAGCCATGTCTGCGGTATTGTACGATAAGAAAAGGTAGTGTGAAGACCAGCGCTGCTATTGGAAACATCATGAACGCATACGAAATTGGAAAAAAGTACGAATGAAACATAAGTCACCTGCCGTGGAATTGTTTTTATAAGAAATTTGACTCTACTTGGAAATAAGCTATCCCCGGCTCATTATAAGTTTTTATGATAGGGAACTCAACTAATTTATCGAACGTTTCCGGCATACATATGTCTATGAAGGAGCGTGAAGTGGATGGAGAAAAAGGTTCAGCAGTATTATCGGCTCAAGCAAAAGCAAAAGGATATTGAAAAAGAATTGGCCGAGCTTCGTCAGGATATTTTAAATTATTGTAGTCAGCAGGAAACTAACGAGACTGAAATTGGCAGCTATAAAGTGAAGCTGGTCGTGCAAAACCGCAAAGAATATGATGATGCAAAGTTATATGAGACCTTATCAGACCCCGAAGTGTGGCGTTTGCTCTCCAAATCAGATCCGGCAAAGGTGGCAAGCTTGACCAAGTTGAATGTAATTTCAGAGGATAAAATCATGCATACTTATGCTTTGAAGACAGTGACACTGTTACAGGTGGATAAAAAATAGGGATTGAAGTGAGCGGTTCCTCGCGGGAGCCGCTTTATTTGGCTAATAACTGTCCAGATTAAGGAAATATGTTACAGTATTAGGGTGGAAGGGAGGTTGAATAGTGAAAAAAATAATCATCGGAGGCGTCATGGGCTTAACGATTTTACTTTTTTTCTTCTTTATTTTGCGGCATAATAATCAATCACTTGAGGTGAAACCGGATATTATGTTCCCAACAACGGAATACAGGGTGACTGATAGTAGTGCTCCAGGATTACCTATACTTATAACTGCTGAAGGGGCGGATGTTATTAAGATACAGGCTACATCCGGCAATTTATTGTTATGGAACCCCCTTGACTACAAGGTGCATAACAAAGGTCTTGAGCTGAAAATCAAATCTGGAGATCAAATTTATTGGAGTCCAATGGATGGGGAGAATAAGCAAAGAGATGAACCTCAGGATACCAAGATCACAGTGATGGCTTACCACAATAACAAGCAGATCGGAACGTCCATTGTAGAGATTCATAAGAATGATCTAGGTGTCTATACAGGCGAAATACCTGAAGTGAAGTAGCTGAGAATCTAAATCGAATCGCAACTATCCTCGTTTTGCGTTAAAATAAGAAGTGAAGCTGACCGAGTGCTTATAGCAACCCTAGAGATGGAGGAAGAGAATTCATGAAAGATTTTGAAGTAATGCTGGAGAAATATGCGAACCTAGTTGTAAAAGTAGGAGTAAATGTACAGCCTGGACAAGTCCTTATGGTACATGCACCGATAGAAACCGCAGAACTTACTCGCTTGATTGTAGCGAAAGCCTATGAAGCGGGAGCTAAATATGTAATTGTTGACTGGGACGATGAAGCAACTACACGGATCCGTTATGAAAAAGCCCCAGAGGATTCTTTCGATTACTATCCACAGTGGCAGGCTGAGATGATGGAGAAATTCGCGGAAGAGAATGGTGCCATCTTACATATTAAAGTACCTGATCCTGAACTGTTTAATGGCATTGATTCTTCTAAGGTATCTAGAGCAGTTAAAGCAGCGGCTGTTGCTCGCAAGAACTACTCCAAATATACTCGGAACAGCAAAATCAGCTGGTCTCTGGTCAAAGCGCCAACACGTGCTTGGGCGAACAAGGTTTTTGCCGATCTTCCTGAAGAAGAGCGGGTAGAGGCGATGTGGGAAGCTGTATTCCAGATGAATCGTGTGGGCAGCAATGATCCGGTAGCTGCTTGGAGAGAGCATATTGGTCAGTTGAAAGAAAGTCAGGACAGAATGAACGCTAAACGTTATAAAAGCTTGCATTACCGTGCTCCGGGAACGGATCTGCATGTAGAGCTTCCGGAAGGCCATTTATGGCGCGGGGGTGGCGGTGAGAATGATAAAGGCGTATATTTTGTAGCTAATATGCCAACGGAAGAGATTTATTCCATGCCCCATCGTACTGGCGTTAATGGCACAGTTAGAAGCACGCTCCCTCTTAATTTGAATGGACGGTTAGTTGAAGGACTTTCATTCACTTTTGAAAAAGGGAAAGTCGTAGCTTATGAAGCTGAATCCGGACGCGAACATTTAACCTCACTGCTGGCAACGGATGAAGGTGCATCTTATCTAGGAGAAGTAGCCTTAGTGCAGCATGATTCTCCAATCTCTCGCTTGAACCGCATTTTTTACAATACAGGGATTGATGAGAATGCCTCCTGCCATTTCGCGCTAGGAAGTGCTTATCCTGTAAATATTGAAGGCGGCACAAAGCTTACGAACGAAGAGCTTGTCGCTAGAGGAGCTAATGTCAGCTTAACTCATGTCGATTTTATGATCGGTTCAGCAGAGCTGGATATTGACGGAGAGCTGGCGGACGGCACGATTGAACCCGTATTCCGTAAGGGAAACTGGGTGTTGTAAGGAGAAGAAAAAAGCCGGATCTCTTCCAATGAGATTCCGGCTTTTTTTGAGTGCCTATACTGGTCATTTTTAGATTGAAAAATAGTTAAGACACATAGCCTCACGTACTTCGGTCATCGTTTCTTGAGCAATGCTGCGGGCATGCTGTGTTCCAGAGATTAAGATTTCCTGCACAAGCTTCGGCTTAGTAGCATAATAGGAACGACGCTCTCGCATCGGTTCTATAAGCAGATCTAGTGCTGTCGAAATCAACTGTTTGCAAGCAGAACAACCCATGGTACCCCGCTCGCAGCCTTCACGAATTTCGGTTACCCCCGCTGAGCGAAAAGCACCATGATAAGCAAAAATAGGACAGATATCTGGATGTCCAGGATCATTTTTATGCACACGCGCTGGATCGGTTGTGGCTTTTCGTATCTTAAAGATAATCTCTTCCTTAGTGGAGTCCAGCTCGATGGCATTGCCAAGGCTTTTACTCATTTTAGCGTTGCCATCCGTACCCACAAGCCTCGGAGTCTCACTGATCAGCGCTTTGGGTTCCACCAGTATCGGGCTGTACAGCTCGTTGAATCTGCGGACGATTTTACGGGTTAATTCCAGATGAGGGAGTTGGTCTTCCCCTACAGGAATTATCGTTGCTTTACAAAATGTTATGTCAGCAGTCTGACTAACTGGATAACCAAGAAAACCGTAATACAATTCATCTAAGCTCGAATTTTTCGATTCGGCTTTAATCGTGGGATTATGCCGTAAAGAATTCACAGTAACAAACATAGAGAACAAGATGGTCAGCTCTGCGATTTCAGGGATCATCGATTGAATAAATATAGTTGTTTTCTCCGGATTTATACCCGCAGATAAATAGTCCAGTGTGATCTCATGCAGATGTTGACCCAGCAGCTGTGGACGATCAAAATGGGTCGTTAGGGCTTGAATATCCGCTAAAAACACAAAAGTTTCATATTGCTCCTGAAGGGCTACTCGGGTCTGCAAGCTGCCGGCGTAATGGCCAAGGTGAAGCTTTCCAGTCACTCGATCTCCAGTTAAGACACGTTCGTTCATCATATAAATTCCTCCTGTTATTTAGCATTTGGTTACACTCGAGTCGCCACCACCAGCCATCATCCATGGCCATCACCTCCTTTAAATGACAAAAAAACCTCATCCAATAAGGACGAAGTTGTCGTGGTACCACCTTAAATGATCGTGTCACCTTACGATTCTTGGCTTTCGATCTTCTCTTACCTGTACGGAGAGGTTGAATTTATTCTCGATACAGGTCCCTTGATAACGGCGGGAACCCCGGTTTTCCCTACTGCATCCATTAAGATAGTTCGGAAAAACAACTATAAAGGCCATTCGAGCATACGCTGGTCACCGGTTCGCACCTACCACCGGCTCTCTGAAGACCATGTTCGTCTGTCTACTTACCCTTTGTCATCGTTGTTCATGATATGTGAATTATTGTAATTCTGAACAGGGGTGTTGTCAATGAGTAGAAATCGTATGGTGATTGACGAGGTATCTAGGTTTATATGATCTAGCAAAGTATACCTTAAATGTATATAATCATCAGGAATTAAGTCCAATCTATCATTGTGGATTCACAATATACTACTCTATAACCTTGAAATGGAGTGATGATAAATGGCGACAATAATAAGTTATGGGTCACAGGCAAAAATCCCGTTAGATCCGTTTACTACTGCTATAACGGTTGCAGGGATTCCTGGAGCTGGAGCGGGTTTAGCTACAGCGCAAGTAAATATTAGTCCGGCTAATCCGGCTTCTTTCTCCAGTAGAGTCGAGTTAAATGGAAGTTTTAGTCTTACTGCACTTGCTAATAGCCAATTTCTTGTTATCATCCGACGAGCTGGAGTCGATATTTATAGATCCTTTTATCGTTTTACTACAATTACTGATATTCAATTAAGTGCTCAGTGGGTCGATGGTGCTTATATTGGAGTCCACAACTATGAATTGGTAATTCAGAATGATAGCAACTTGCCTATTAATCTATTTGGACCCATATCATTCACAGCAACTGCTATTGGAGGAGAGGGCGTAATTTAAGTTATGTTCCTGTGCGCCATTTAAGGGACGGGTGAATCAAAGCTTTGGACAGTTGAATCGATCTGATTCAGCTGTCCTTTTTTCGTGGGCATATAATTGAAGTACAACTCTCACAGCATAAATCTCCAACCATTACCTTGATATAGCGGTTTATTTATTTAAGATGTTATCCTCTAAAACAGCGTATTTATCGCCGTATTGTTTAATGATATGTTGTTCTCCCCAATTACATAATGCAGTCAAAATATCGCTTAAACTATCCCCATATTCACTAAGCTCGTATTCTACTTTTGGTGGAACCTGATTATAAACAATTCGGTTGATGATTCCATCTGCCTCAAGCTCGCGTAGCTGCTGGGTTAACATTTTTTGAGTAATGCCGGGCATCAACTGTTTTAACTCGGAGGTGCGTTTTTTGCCATGAGTTAAATGACATAGAATTACGCATTTCCATTTCCCTCCGATGACCTCTAGTGTGGCTTCAACAGAAATATTGTATTTTTTCTTGACAGTTGTTGTAGATGTTGTTGTCATGATAACCTCCAAGGTATGGGTACTTTTTAGCACCTATGGCACTTTTGAGTGCGTACTATTAATTATGTCCAATTTAACTCATCATAACATTTTTCGTTCAATTTTTATAGAATGCTATAATTTAAAGAGCTTTGAGCAAAAAAAGCAAAACGAAATAAAAACCGTTTCTATACCTCCCCCGTCTTAATCTATGAAAGGTTGAAGAGAGGAGGCTAAGGAAGGACATGACGATGACTAATGCAGAAATGAAAAAAGTAACGATTCTTGATACTCGGAGCGAGACAGATTTTTACGATTCGATATTGGTACATAGAGAACAATTGTACAGTATTGCTTATAGTTACTTGCGTAACCGAAACGATGCGCTAGAAGCGATGCAGGAAATGACTTGCCGGGCTTGGATTAAAAGAAAAACTTTAAAGGACCCCAAAGCATTCAAATCATGGATTATTCGAATTCTAATTTATGTCTGTATAGATGAACAAAGACGGAGAAAACGTTCCATGCCGCTGGTAGATGAAAGAATAGGAGAACAGGTCACACACATTGGCCATCATCGGATGGAAATGCTGTGGGCACTCGAGCAGGTTAAGCCCAAGTATCGCCATGTGCTGCTGCTAAAATACTACAACGATATGACCTTGACTGAGATCGCTAACATTATGAATAAACCCGAGGGGACGGTTAAGACTTGGCAGCATAAGGGGCTGAAGCAGTTGCGAACCATCATAAAGAATCGGGGTGAATGGAACAATGAGTAGTCAAGAGGAGCTTGCCATGTTAAGCGATGCCGAACGTATCCCACAAGAACAAAAAATAGAGAATGCAGCCGCTCAGATCTATGCGATCCAAGCAGGTTTGGAATTAGGCAAGAAACGTGGCAGAAGGTTAATATTCACAAAAAGCGCGATGTCTGTGCTGGCGGCTGCAGTGATGATAGCGGGCTTGCTGTTCTTCAATCCAACCCAGCTGTTGCCACAGCAAGGGACTTCGAGTGTTGATACGTTCGATTGGGGCGTATTGGAGCCTTTTAAAACATTGGCTGCAGCTGATATTGATGCTCTTACACTAGAGTCTGCAATCCGGAATGATTATGTACAAATCGTTAATAAGAGTGCTGAATCAAATGGATATAAAATTACTCTAAATGCTGTGCTTGCTGATGAAAATAAAATCATGCTGCTGTATACAGGGACAACAAGTGATGGTCAGGAAGTGTACAGTGTAAATAGTGTGAAGCTGACAGAAGCTGAAACTGGACGAGACGTAATGGAGGAGAATGGGAATAGGGGCGGAATGGGAGCACACGCAGAGGGAACCATATATACTTGGCTCGGTAAAACTGTATTCTCACTGGACCGAAATAAAACAAGGCCAACAGACGTAGTGGCGGATTTTCAGATTGCCTCTGTAGACCCGGGAATGTTAAGTAAACCGAAAACAGGAACGGTTTTATCCGACATGCGGTATTCTGATCGTTTAAAAGTGAACTTCTCTATTGATCCTAAGTTTTGGGAGCTGAAGACGGAGACATTAGTTGTAGACCACCCCTTCAAAATTGACGGACAGGAAGTAAAACTAGCCGAAGTCGAGCTTTCTCCGTTAAGCATAGCGCTCAAATTTACGATAAATGAGGAATTGAAAACGGATTGGATCGTCCGAAATGAACTGTTTCAAAAGCTCCCCTATGAATTAACAGCGCAGGTTGGGAAGCGCGACATTAAAATTAATCCGAATTCTGGTAGTGGATCTGATGATGGATTTATAAGTTACTTCAGCAGTAATGTGTTGGATCACCCGAAGTCACTGCGACTGAAACTTAATGCGGGGGCAGATCGAGAGAAAGAAGAGTATATTGATATTCTGGAAAAATGAGCGGTAAGCGATATTAGTGAATATGCGTTGGGAGTTGTAATATAGAAAAAGGCCGCTGGTTGCGGCCTTTTTGTTATTGTTGGGACATTATACTAACTTTGCGAGTTACCTTTTAACACCAAACACGCCACTTGTTAAATGAGAACAAACTCCTGATGCTCCTATCGGGACTGTATGTGCATAATGCTCCTCACGGGGTCCATAGGCGCTTAATGTTCCTCAGGCTTCTCATGTTCCTCACGTTTCTCATGTTCCTCAGGCACCTCATGTTTCTCACGCTTCTCACGTTTCACAGGCACCTCACGTTTCTCAGGTTTCTCATGTTCCTCACGCGCGTAACACTCCTAACGGACCATATTGCAGCTATTTTCGCTTTTTGGACCAATTTGCTTAGTTTTCGGACTGCATAGCTCTTATTGGTCTAAATCCACACCAAAATTGAGCATATTGGGTTGAATAGCTGCATCTGAGTCCGATAGCACTGCGAAATGCCCGGATTCTTCGAAATAAGGGCTCCTGTGTCCGAACCATCTGCCTCGTAAATACTGCACTGTAAACTCGCCATCTGACCTCGTAAATACTGCACTTTAAACTGTAAATCACCGTCTGAGCGTCTTAGCTATTTCGGCAGAACAAAAGTGGCATTAGTGCGGTACAAAAGAGTTGCTAATGTGGCAACTAAGTTAATAACGCTCCTCAGGTTTCTCATGCTCCTCATGTTCCTCACGCGCGTAACACTCCTAACGGACTGTATTGCAACTATTTTGGCTTTTTTGACCATTTTGCTGAGTTTTCGGACTGCATAGCTCTTATTGGTCTAAATCCACACCCAAAATGAGCATATTGGGATGAATAGCTGCATCTGAGTCCGATAGCACTGCGAAATGCCCGGATTCTTCGAAATAAGGGCTCCTGAGTCCGAACCATCTGACCTCGTAAATACTGCACTGTAAACTGTAAACTCGCCATCTGACCTCGTAAATACTGCACAGTAAACTCGCCATCTGGCCTCGTAAATACTGCACTTTAAACTGTAAATCACCGTCTGAGCGTCTGAGTAATTTCGGCGTACAAAAGTGGTGCTAATGTGGTCCTAATATGGCGTTAATATGGCGCTAGTAGCACTAATATGGCACTAATTTGGTGCAAAGGTGACGCTAGTGTGGCAACTACTAAGTCAGTAACTTTTCTCGTTGTAGTTATGGGAGTATGTGTTCAGTAATTAGTTAGTCGAGTTAGTTGCTGTAATTTGTTTTCAACCATTCCTCGTTTGACCAGGACAATTTGCCTGCCCCTGAGCCGTCAACAGCGGTAAGTCTAGATTTTAGACTAGCTGGGTCATCTGAAGTGTAGCTATAAGGTAGTGTTGTGAATCCGTTCCATGCAAATGCTTTAACGGCAGCGGGTACAGGGGAGAGAGGGCTGTTCTTAGATGTACTGTCTCCTCTGAACGTTGCTCCATCTAGTGAATAGATCGTATCTAAAGCTGCGATTGCACCCGTATATTTGCTATTACTTGCATCCGCTTGATTGTTGCGAAGAGGATACACTACATCAATGATTACAGACCTTTCAAGTAATACAGCTCCTCCTTCTGTAGAGATGGCTCCGTTACTTGTAACCCCGAAATGATACCCCTTGCTTGAGATCGCTTTTTCCATAGCGGAAGTTAGACGTTTTTTAGCCAATCTAGTATCTTCGTTGTCCATTACAATGTTATAGGCATGCGCATTACCACTACGAAGGCGGGGCATGCGGTCTTGTATATCTTTATAGTAGTTGTGATGGAGCGTTACAGAAAGAAGCGCATTATCAGCTGCAAACTCTGTTGCGCCTATTAAGTGGCCCTTTTTTTGACTAGCGGCAATCGCAATGATGTCGTCTTTACTTAGGCCAACTGAGCTGCTTCTTAAATAAGCGTACATGGGATAGGCAGCTTTGTTGGCTTCCATAGCATTAATTTGCTGAGTAACCCAGCTGTTTGCGTTTCTATCATCCCCTAAGAAGGATGACCATGAAATGGTGACGCCGTTGCTGCCTTTTTTAACATCGACAACTCCGTCATAAGATTTATTGAAAGTGCAGTGGTCGATCCATACGTTGTTGCTGTTTTCAATGGTGATGTAGTCCCAGTCGTTTTTATCGTAATTCCCTTTGGTTGCTTCATCCCATTCCCACAGCTCATCAAATTCAAGGTTGCGGATGATGACGTTAGAGCTTCTTTTAAAGGTAAAAGCGGCATGTTTAATGGTTGCACCCTTAGCAGAGAAAATGGTCAAACCGTCGAAGTTGTCTATAGACACTTTGCTGACACCAGTCTCTATTAATACGGGATGTGTTAAAGCATTGTTATGAGCGCTAAATGGGGAGATCTTTGCTGCATCAGAAATTTCATTCCATCCCAGATCCAAGTCGTTCATAATTTCAATAACCTTTATTTTGGATCCTTTTCTCAGTGCAGTGGCAAGATCTTCTGCGGTATATACCTTTTTATAGAGTGGACTGTTTTCTTGGATATTTCCACCACCTGTTGTTCCTGTGGCAAACCCAGCCAAATCATATTCACTAACCTGAACCGGTGTCGACGTTGGTGAAGCAGTCGGTGTCGGTATAGCAGTAGACGTTGGTGAAGCAGTCGGTAATGGTGTAGCAGTAGGCGTTGGTGAAGCAGTCGGTGTCGGTAAAGCAGTTGGTGACGGCGTGAAAGTCGGAGTCGGTATTGCAGTTGATGTTGGTGTAGCCGTCGGTGTTGGTGAAGCAGTCGGTATCGGCGTAGCAGTTGGTGTTGGTGAAACAGTCGGTATCGGCGTAGCAGTAGGTGTCGGCGTAGCAGTAGGTGTCGGTGAAGCAGTAGGCGTTGGTGAAGAAGTCGGTATCGGTGTAACAGTCGGTGTCGGTGTTGGTGTAGCAGTAGGTAATGGCGTAACAGTAGGTGTTGGTGAAGCAGTCAGTAATGGCGTAGCAGTCGGTGTCGGCGTCGGTGTAGTGCCAACGGTGTCAGAAACGGTCACATTGTCGAACATTGTAATAGTCTTAAAGGTAACGAGCCCTGCTGCACCTTTTTTTAATTTGGAATCGGAAGCTGAGAGCTCCAGCGTATCATTTACATACATGTTGATGGTATTTCCGCTCATTTCGAGTTTTACGTTATACCAAACTCCTGTTTGCAGAGCGTAAGGTTTGCTGGTCAAAGTTGTAGTAGATCCAGAAACCTTCTTTCTGATTTCCAGCATGCCATCATTATTATTATACAAAGAAGCTGCATAAAAATTATTTCCATCTATGTATCTGCCCGCAACATAAGTTCTGTTTGAGCCATTAAAATCAACAACTTTTACATCCGCTTCCACAGTGTAATCGCTCCAGGCTGGATCACCTGCAGAAGTACGTCCTTCTTTTGTGGCAGACTGGTAATATACGCTGTTGCCTTCGTCCTCAACAATAGTCCAATTCCCACTAGTGGATGTCCATAGATTATCGCCCTCTTCAAAGCGGTCTTGGAAGAAGGTAGAAGCACTTGCCGGATACACAATAAAAAGAGAAAAGAGCAGGGTAATGCACATAATAACACTCGCATTTTTCTTGAATGATTTTAGCAAACTCATTGTAATCCTCCTTATGTATTTATAAATTTATATTAATATAAATACATATATCGGAAATAAATATAAGTAATAATATGATTATAAAGTCCTTTTTTTAATTAGTGCTATAATAGCTTTTTGGGTATTCAACGATGAATTCTGATCTATACGAACTAGGAGTGATAGACTTGAGCGTAATCCGAATGGAGAACGTAACTAAGAAATATGAGAATACATTGATCTTTCGAGATATTTATTTTCGTGTGAGCAAGGGCGAACGTATTGGCTTAATCGGACGAAATGGAGCAGGTAAATCTACTGTTTTTAAGCTAATCATGGGAAAAGAGGAGCCAACGGCAGGAAAAGTAGAGTTAGATCCCAATGTGAAGATCAGCTACTTCTCTCAATTTTCGGAGCTTTCCGGGTCTTTGTCTGTACAACAAGAGTTAGAACTTTGCTTCGAAGAGGTAGCACGCATTGAACAGGAGCTTAACCAAATAGGAGAACAGCTTGGGCAGGTGTCGGATGATGTCCAGATGAATGCACTTTTAGAGCGCCAAGCTGATCTTTTTGAACAAATGGAGCATTTGGATGGCTGGAATGTATCTGTGGAAATCAATACGGTGCTGACTAAATTAGGATTCGATGAGAGATCGCGGCATCAACCTGTAGAGGAGTTATCCGGAGGCTGGAGGAACCGCGCGGCACTGGCTAAAGTCTTAATTGAAGCGCCCGATGTTGTATTGCTCGATGAGCCTACTAATTTTTTGGATATGGAAGGGATCGTATGGTTGGAGCAGTGGCTGCACCGTTTCAATGGGGCGATGCTTCTGGTTTCTCATGATCGGCAATTTATTGACAGAGTGGTCACGCGGACGATAGAAATCGAGAACTATCATTTTCAGGAATATGAAGGCAATTATACCGATTACGTTCGTAAAAAGAAGATGCGTAAAAAAGTGCTCGATCGGCAATTTGAGTGGGAAGAAGAACTTCTCCTTATGGAGTCCGAGGCCATTGAAAACCGTGGTAGTAAGAAGTCTTCTAAGGATCGTCTATCCCGTAAGCTAACGGATATGAAAAAACGAGTGGAACCTCATCCAGTTAACGTATTAATCACTGATATTTATAGTAATTTACGTTTTCCTGACAAGCTGGGGGAAGTGAAGCGGATTGGACAAAGTTATGATGGCCGCTCCATTTTCCAGAACATTAGCTTCGATATTCAAAAGGAAGACCGGATAGCTATCGTGGGTCCGAACGGCAGCGGAAAGTCGACACTAATCAAAGTACTGACTGGACAAGAAGCACCGGAATCGGGGGAAGTGACTTGGGAACGCGGGGTCGGTTATGCGTACTTTAATCAGATGTGGGATGAGCTGGATCATAAAGATACCGTCAGCCATGCCGTAAATGTTTATGGACTGGGACTGGACGCACCGCGGAAAAAGGTGAATAAATTTCTAGCGATGCTCCAATTCTCGGAAATGGATCTGAGTAAAACGATTGGCAGCCTTTCAGGTGGACAGCAGGCCAGAGTGGCTTTAGCGAAATGCCTTCTCTCCGGAGCTGCTGTCATTATTTTAGATGAGCCCACTAACCATTTGGATTTAACCAGTATTCAGGTGATGGAGCAGGCGTTGATTCATTTTCCTGGCGCTGTAGTAACAGTTAGTCATGATCGGTTTTTTATTGATAAAATAGCGACGAAAATGCTCACCTTTGATCCTGAATTAGGCATTACTGAGCAAAATGTTTAGGATTACGCGGGAAGTCGGATGATCACTGTCGTTCCTTCACCTAAGTGACTGGAAATTTCAATTCCATATTTTTCGCCAAAATGAAATTGAATACGATCATGAACATTTTTAATGCCAATATGTTCTTCATCTAAGGTATCTGAGGGTTGAGAGAGACGGAAACGCAGCTGTTTAAGTTTCTCTTCCTCGATGCCAATGCCGTTATCTTTAACGATAATCAGCATATCCTCCCCCGATATCACCGAGGATACCTCAAGCAGACCTGGTTCACTGCGGCTTTCTAGGCCGTGTACGATAGCATTCTCTACGATGGGCTGCAAGGAGAAGTGCATGACCTTAACGATCTCGCATTGCGGATCTAGCTGCTCCATGTACTGTAATTTATCCCCAAAACGCAACTGCTGAATCTTCACATATAGCCGGACATGCTCAAGTTCTTCGCGCAGGGTAACGGTGATTTTCCCAGTCTGGATATGAATCCGAAACAATCTGCCCACGATCCCCACCATCTCGCCAATCTCTCTTTGCCCATTGATGATGGCTTTCATTTGAATAGATTCAAGGACATTTGCCAGAAAATGCGGATTGATTTGGCTTTTGAGCGCACCATACTGGGCTACTTTTTGTTGAGCCTTGGCCATCGAAGATCGCTCAATATAGTTTTGCAAATCCTTAACCATCTTACGAATTCCATTATATAGAACCCCAAATTCATCTTGACGATTACTGTACAAATCCACATCGAAATTCCCCATCCCCACCAGCTTCACCTTCCGGCTTAACAGAATAATAGGTTTGGTTACGCGTTCAGAGAGGATATACATAAATAAGAGTGCAGTGACAAGCGATAAGAGCGCCAAGGTTAAAATGATTTTGCCAAGAAAAGAAGCCTGCTTAGTCATCTCTTTTTCATCAATATATTGAATGACCTTCCAGTTGGAGTAAGGAGAGGTAACAAAATTAATGTACGAATCCTTGTCATCAAAAGTACCATATAAGCTCCCGGCGTCATTGTTCATAAAAGTGTTAAGCGCCTGTTTGTCGATAGGGACTGGCTCTAAAGGACTCGTCTCCAATGAATCTGAGCTGTAAACGTTGCCCCCCTTATCGTCTAAAATAATAAATTTCCGCTTGCTATTCTCGGACAGCTTTAAGATTTCCCGTAATGAATCCAGCCGGATATCGATTAACATGACACCTAAGGGCTGCTTGCTTCCTTTTTTATTAATGACTCTGGCAATGGAGATGACGGATTGTTTGGAATTGGTGCGATAGAAGGGGAGATGACTTCCAAACAGGATTACGCCCCCCTTTTTTTGCTGCGTCTGTAAATACCAATCCTCTTGGGTGTAGTCCTTCACATCATAATCCGCACGATTGAAATTGGCGGAGTAGAATACACGTGACCCCGCGAAAATCTGCACACTGTCGACATTTTTAATCGTCATTTCAATCCCGCTGATGAACTGTTCAATCGTGTTTCCATACTGAATACTTAGATCATTCCCGATATTATCTTTGTTGATAGTCCAATGCTCGAGAGCGGTTTGTAATTGACTATCTACTTGGGCGTTAAGGGTCCCTTTTTCAATACTTTGCAGATACTGGTCGATGTTGAAAGAAAGATTATTAAGGATGAGATTAGAGCTGCTTTGATATTCATTTTTGACGGCTTGATTTGAAAAAATATAGATAATCGCGGATATAATCAGCAAAGGAATAGTAATGGTCAGGATCATCAGCACAAAAATCTGCCGATTGACATGCCGCATCCGATAACGTTTTTTTGGCTGGTTTATTTGCATCATTTTGCTTACCACCCCGATTGTTTTCTATAGTCTGATGGGGTCATGTTGGTGAAGAGCCGGAACGTTTTAACGAAATGCTTATAGCTCTTGTAACCACACATTGTGCAGACATCGGTCACTAGAATTTCCGGTTTTTTTAAGCATTCCTGCGCGTATTCCATACGGATTTCGGTTACAAATCGCATATAGTTCTTATCGAGTTTTCTTTTGAACAGACGGCTTAAATAAGAAGGGTTATAGAAGAAGCGATCCGCTACCATTTGTAGAGTAATATCTTGATCAATATTAGCTCTAATGAAGGATTTGATATGTTCAAAGATAATCACATCCTGCTGATGGTTATCCGTCAGACCTTCGGTATATATGTTCCCCAGATGAACCATCCAATTCCCCAGCCACTCGAACATGACCTCAAGGGAGTGAAAATCCTCAACAAAAGTAAGGTTTAATAGTTTATCGCTGTACACACCATCCCTATGAATGTGGTTTTTATTAGCGAAGCGGATAATGACACTTATGATTTCTTGTACATATGCAAGCCATAGATCAGGTGAATGGCCATCTGTTTTATGCAAAATATCTTGTGCCAATCGTTGCATTAATTGTAGAATCTCTTGTTTATTGGCGTTTTCGATGCAGGAGATTATTCGTTTCTTATCGTTGTCATCTAGTTGGATAAGCATTGGTTTAGTAGCTGTGGCGCCTGCCTTTATAGAAGAGATATGGAATATATTCCGTTCATTCTGATAGAAACGTTGATATAACAGCTTTTCAGACTCGTGAAGTAATGAAGTGATTTGAGACAGTTCGTTCGTCACTGTACCTATGGCAAGATAAAGGGCAAGATAATGTTCTAACGTAAGCTTGTTCAAATGCTGATCGAGTTCAGTAAGTACTTGGGTCTCAAAAGGGACAATGCTCGTTGCAGTCTGTGATCCCATGACTATTAGCCCGTATAGTTTGGATTTAGCTGCATATGTAAAAATAGATCGTGGCAGACTTGCCGGGAGATAGGCCTCCGTTGCAAGATGTATGAACTTAGTCGCCTGTTCTCGCATCCACCTTGTGGATGGTGAAGGTGTTTCTCTGATAGGGAAACCTGCCAAAACAAAAGGGAGATACAGATAATGTTTACTTTTGAAACTACATAATTCAGCGATTAAATTAGTGTCAATTGCAGGTTGTTCTTCTTCGAGTAGTAGCTTTATAAGTTGTGAACCTTCCAGAGTAGAACGTTTCCTTTGTTCTTGTTGTTTAAGTTGCAGCTTGTTCATGCATTCTTGAATCACGGTTAGGCTTTCTTCATATTCCAGAGGTTTGAGTAAAAAAGCATGCACACTCCCAAGCTTGATGGCTCGTTGAGCGTATTCGAAATCATTAAATCCTGTCAAAATAATAAACAAAGTATCAGGAAGGAATTGGCGAAGCTCTTCTATCATCTGAAGACCATCCATTTCGGGCATGCGAATATCAGTGATCACTAAATCTGGCTGCTCACGTAGTGCGGTAGCGACGCCTTCTTTTCCATTCTCCGCTTCAACAATACTCTGAACACCAAGCTCCTGCCACGAAAAGTAATGTTTTAATCCCGTCCGTATTAACGGTTCATCCTCTACAATCATAAGCTTGTACATGAAATCCCTCCGGAAGACTAGATTTATAGTGGATTTTTCAACAACGATATCATCAAATGTAAGTTATAAGCTAAAAATTAAAATGATTATAGGTGAAATATGTAATGTATTATAACATTGAAGAGGGGCTGAAAGAAGGTATAGGTCAGAATACGACCCTAAATGTAAAAGGAGTGGGATTCTCCTGAATTTATAATTGATTTATGATTAGCGCAAGGAATGAGAAAGCATTCTATTCCACAAAAATAATAGGGGGTAGCACATGAGAGCAATGAAAAAAGGGCTAATGAGCATTGTTGGTGTCGCACTTTTAGGTACACAGTTAGTTGCATGCGGAAATACGAATACAGCGAATTCCGCCAATGAACCAAGTAATAATACTGATAAGAGTGAGCCCGCGGCTACTGAGACTGCTGCTAAACCAGTAGAAATAACATGGTGGAATTTTCCGAGCTTTCAAGCTTTAGATGGTGAAGTTGGCAAATATGAGAAGGAAATCATTGCAGCTTTTAATGAGAAGAATCCGGAAATTAAAGTCAACCTTGAGATGATCACCTTTGAAGGCGGCCCTGAAAAACTGAATGTGGCAATTGCTTCGAATACCGCACCTGATGTAATTTATGATGCTCCTGGACGGATTATTGACTGGGGTAAAAAGGACTTATTAGCACCTCTTAATGATATGGTGACCGATGAAGTGAAAAATGATATTTCGGAAGCCTTTTGGAAACAGTCTAGTGTTGGCGAAGAGATCTTTATGTATCCGATCAATACAGCTCCTTTTATGATGGCGGTAAACAAGACCGTTTTTGAGAAGATTGGCGCGCTAGATTTGCTTCCTCTGGATAAGGAAGACCGAACTTGGACGTTTGAAGAATATAAGAAAGCGCTGGAAGCTGTTAAAGAAAAAGCACCTGATGTTATTCCTACCGGATTCTTCGCGAAGAGCCAGGCTGGAGATCAAGGAACTCGTGCATATCTTGCTAACTTAGGTGTATCCAGATTTCTAAATGAAGATAATTCCGCAGTCGCTATCAATACTGATAATGCTGCGAAAGCGTTGGACTGGATCGTTCAAGCTACAAAAGATAAACTTAGCGTTTCTGGTGCGGCTTCCCTTGCGGCTGCTGACGTGAACGACTTATTTTTACAAGGGAAATTAGCCTTTACACTCAACTATTCTGCAGTACTTAAAGCTCAGAACGTATCTAAAAAAATGGTTGAATTCGAAGATGTTCTGCTTCCATTCCCAACTTTAGATGGATCGGAACCTAAGCTTGAACCTTACCTCGGCGGTATGGCGGTATTCAATAATGGTGATGAAGCTAAGATTGCAGCTTCTAAGAAGCTGATTGATTTTATTGCTAATGATCCTGTATGGGGGAAGAAAAACTTGATTCAAACAGGTGGTCTGTCTGTTCGTAATTCGATTACAGGCCTCTATGATGATGCAGAGTACAAATACGCTGAGTATGCTCGTAAATTCACAACAGATGCACCTACCATTGCCGATGGATATGCTGATATTCGTACTTTCTGGTTCCCTGAATTACAACGTGCTTTAACTGGAGGAGCAACCGGTAAAGAAGCTTTGGACAGCTTTGCTGCAAAAGCAAACGAAGCGATTACGAAAGCAAAGGCTGCAATGAAATAAAAAAAGTGAATGGTGTCCAAAAGAATAGAGTGCGGGAAGCACTCTTTTCTTTTTAAATCATCGAAGAAATGGGGAAGGACTGTGGGGACAACGGTTCGCAAAATAAAAGGTTATGTGATTCGTGACTGGATGATGAGTTATCTCTTTTTAGTGCCAGCATTTGGGTTTTTCCTGCTTTTTGTGGCTTATCCGATGGTGAAAGGGGTCTATATTAGTTTCTTTGATTACTCCTTGAGAGATTTCAGCTTTATTGGCCTCGATAATTATATCTCCTTAATAAAAGATGATAACTTCAGGAAGTCGATGGGAAATACATTATTGCTTGTACTCATCACTGTACCCATCGTTATTATTTTCTCGTTATTTATCTCTATGAATATTTATAAGAAAAAAGAGTTTGCCAGATCGTTTTTCCGTGGAGTGTTCTATTTGCCGGCTGTATCCTCGGTTGTAAGCATCACAGTCGTTTGGGGCTGGATTTATCATCCGAACTATGGGATTCTAAATTATTTGACCAGCTTTTTGGGAATGGAGCCTATATCCTGGTTAGGAGATACGAGGACTGCACTGCTTGCAATTATCGTGGTTCTGATAACGACCTCTGTTGGGCAGCCGATCATTTTATATGTGGCATCTATTGGGAACATTCCTACTTCTTACATAGAAGCAGCTGAGATTGATCGAGCGACGCCTTGGCAGATTTTCCGGAAAATATTATGGCCAATGCTAATGCCAACGAACTTATATATTATCGTGATTACCACGATCAACACCTTTCAATGTTTTGCGCTAATTCAGTTGCTCACCTCGGGTGGACCTGTGTATAGCACATCGACTGTTATGTATGGCGTTTACGAACAAGCCTTTATGCTCGGTCATTTTGGATATGCCTCGGCGATGGGTGTCATCCTTGCGATTGTGATCGGGATCATTTCTATCATTCAATTCAAATACTTTGGCAGTGATGTTGAGTATTAAGGAGGGGACATCATGAATTCTACGAATCCGTTAGAATTGAGAGCACCTATTGGCCAATCTAAGAAAGTAAGCAAATGGAAAAAAGAATTGACGATTCCAAAAATATTAGCGACCATCCTGTTGATTCTAGCAACGTTGTTTTTTATCTTCCCTTTTTATTGGGTGGTTTCAGGGGCATTTAAGCTTCAGACTGTGGCAACAACGATCCCCCCGGAATGGTTTCCGGCTAAGCCGACTCTGCAAAACTGGACCGAGTTATTTAAGAATCCCGTTGAGCGCTGGATGTTTAACAGTTTCATCATTGCTTTTTGTGAAATGGCAGCGATTTGTATCGTTTCTTCCTGTGCTGGATATGTGCTAGCCAAAAAGTCTTTTCCTGGCCGAGGGATTATCTTTACGATGTTTGTTGCCGCTATGGCATTGCCTAAGCAAGTTATTCTTGTCCCGCTGTTTACGATGCTTGCAGATTTTGGGTGGGTCAACACGTATAAAGGGCTTATTTTACCAGCGATTGGCTGGCCATTTGGAGTCTTCCTAATGAAGCAGTTCGCGCAGACGATTCCAGGAGAATTAATTGAAGCAGCCAAAATAGATGGCAGCTCTGAGATTCGTTTGTTCGGAACCATCATTTTACCTTTGTTAAAGCCTGCAATAGGGGCACTGGCTATCTTTACCTTCATCACTTCTTGGAATGATTATTTCAGTCAGCTGATCATGACCAGATCGACTTCAATGATGACATTACCACTTGGGGTAGCGACTCTTCGGGGTGAATTCACAACAAACTATGGATTGCTTATGGCGGGTGCTGCGTTAGCCTCTATTCCTATGATTGCAATTTTTCTAATGTTCCAAAAAGCCTTTACCCAAGGGATTACTATGGGGGCTGTAAAAGGCTAATTATTCTTATAACAACGAAAATTAATAGTAATGAATTAAACGATGGAGGCTGTAATTTATGAAATCATATGATCTTGAATCCTTTAAAGGCATTATTATTGCTATGTACTCCAGTTATGATGCTGAGGGGGAAATCGATAAAGAAGGAGCCCGAAAATTAGCTCGTCAGTATGCTTCTACGGGAGTAAAAGGTCTTTATATTGGCGGAAGCTCTGGCGAAGGTATGCTGCAATCTGTAGAAGAACGCAAACAAATGCTCGAGGCAGTTATAGCAGAGGTTGGAAAAGAGCTTACAATCATTGCTCACGTGGGTGCTCCATCTACAAGAGACAGTGTTGAACTAGCTATCCATGCAGAGAAAGTTGGCGCACATGCCGTATCGGCTGTTCCTGCGATCTATTATCGTCTGTCTCCGGACAGTGTTGAAAGTCATTGGCAGGCGATTATTGATAGTACGGCGCTTCCATTTATTATCTATCACATCCCACAAACTACAGGCTTTCAATTATCGAAAAGCTTGCTGATTAAGATGGCAGCTCAGGATAAAGTAATCGGGGTGAAAATTTCGGCGGAGAGCACGTTTGAGCTTCAGCAATTTAAAGCCGCAGGCGGGAAGGATTTTCTAGTCTTAAATGGACCTGATGAGCAGTATTTGGCGGGCCGCAGTATTGGGGCAGATGGCGGGATTGGTGGAACTTATGGGGTGATGCCCGAGTTATTCCTAAAAGTGGAACAATGTTATGTGCAAGGAGAGATGGCTGAGGCGCAGAAATGGCAGTTTATCATCAATGATCTCATTGTTGAATTGCTATCCTTTCCTTCATTATATGGTGCGTGTAAAGCGATCCTTAGTGTGCGCGGATTTGAAACAGGTCAGCCAAGAATGCCGCTTTTACCGATTAAGGATTCCGATCAGGAGCGGGTGGAAGCTCTGAACAATAGAATATTAGATTATATTCTTGAAGCGAAGGGATAGGGTTAATAATGACTCGAATAAGTGATATCTTTCCGGTGAAAGGTCTGATTGTTTCCTGTCAGGCACTTGAGCATGAGCCGCTTCATGGTGGGGATACAATGGCTAAAATGGCAAGAGCAGCGGTTCAATCAGGAGCTATAGGAATCCGGACAAATGGTGTTCCAGATATTGTAGCTATCAAAAAAGAAGTAAATGTACCGGTCATTGGACTTATTAAACGGGATATTCCCGGATCAGCCATATTTATAACACCAACCTTAGATGAAGTGAAGGCGATTGTTTCTGCAAAAGCAGAGATTGTTGCGCTTGATGTAACGAATCGGGAAGAACGCTTAGAGTCAGTAAAGCCATTAATAGAATATGCACATCTGAGAGGTGTGCTGGTTATGGCGGATATTTCGACATTTGAGGAAGGGCTTGCCGCTGAGAAATTAGGTGTGGATTTCATCGGTACCACGCTTTCAGGCTACACCCCATACAGTACACAGCAGGAAGGACCGGACCTTGTCTTAATTCAACAATTAAGCAAATTAGTGAACATTCCTGTTGTTGCGGAAGGACGGATATGGACACCGGAAGACGCAGCAAAAGCTAAGAATGCGGGGGCATCCTATGTTGTTGTAGGAAGTGCAATTACTAGGCCACAATTGATCACTTCGAGATATGTTAAGGCCGTGAGCAATTTCAATGACTGACGGAGGTGAGTCCGCGATGGAAGGGTATGATCCTCATATAGAATATGCGATCGGAGTAGATATTGGCGGCACGAAAATTAATGCCGGACTCGTCTCTTCACAAGGGGACGTTTTACATACTGTAAGCCTAAGCACATTGACAGGACAGACGAAAACAATGGATCGTATTATACTAGCTATTCGGACATTAATGGATGAAATAACAGCACAACAAGCGGGAATTCAGCTCCAAGGAATTGGCGTAGGATCAGCAGGGCAAATGGATTGGGAGGCTGGGCGTGTCCGCTCCGCTTCGGAGCTTATTCCAGGCTATGCTGGCACAGCTTTGAAGGAGTTGCTTCAGACACAGTTTCAACTTCCGGTAATCGTTGATAATGACGTGAATGTATTAGCAATAACAGAGAAATATTTAGGTTCAGGCAAAGAGGTAAAAGATTTTATCTGTCTTGCCCTTGGTACGGGCGTGGGTGGAGCGATAGTCGTAGACGGCCATCTTGTCCACGGTTCTTGGGGTGGGGCTGGAGAGTTAGGCCATATGTCCGTAGATTTCAAAGGGCCTGCATGCGTTTGTGGTGGAACAGGCTGCTTGGAGCAGTATGCTTCAGGCACAAGTATCGCACGTCGCATGCGCGACAAGCTTTTATTACATAACCAGTCCCCAGAGAACGTAGACTCACGGGAAGTGATAGCGAGATGGCGGGCAGGTGACTCTCTGGCTACAGCGTTAATGGAAGACACGATTGCTGCGCTCGGATCCGCGATTGCTTCATTAATCCATATTTTTAACCCTAAAGTCATCGTCATTGGCGGTGGAGTTGCTGAAGCAGGCGAACTTTTGTTTGAAGGCATTAGAAGGGAAGTAAAGGGCAGAGTAATGCCATCGATGCTGGAAAATGTTCGTATTGAAGCAGCCTATTATGGTAATTTATGTGGAATGATCGGTGCGGGGCTGCAGATGTGGGAGTATAGTCCCGATAAAGTAAAGAGAGCAGAGTTATAAGGGGCTATTCACCATCTATCTGTATAGAAAGTCATGGGGAGCAATACGTAGAAGCGTTTAATTGTACATCGTACAACTATATTTCTCGAATCCCTCCAGCCGATGGGTATAAGTGTATTTTGTACAGCTATTTTCTTGATTTACAGCCTTAGTGGTGGCTTCTCGTGTTTTTAGTTGTAGAAAATGCAACTAAAGTCAAAATGATTGCATTTGCCTACGACATAACTGTATAGAATACATTTATTCTATTTCTCAGATTCCCCTGAGATCCGGTGTAATTGAGCCATTGAAGATTGATTAGTGTTTTGGGATTGATTAATTTTTTAAATAATTAAGTTAGAACCACATGTGAATAATACTCCATGTGGTTTCTTTTATTAGTTATAGCCCGCCCCAGTACCCAATGCCGAATGAACCCTTCGTTCAACCATCAACACATCTAACCCATGTTATGGGAAGCAGTTTTTCGTTTTTTACGTTGAATTTATGATGGTGATTCATTAATGTGAGCATATCACACGATATCGCTACGACGAATTCAATGTGTCCAAAGACTCGGGGAAATTCGACCTTAACTGGTCCGGCTCGGATAACTTGTTTGACCAAACCAGCCTAGCTAAGATTTTAATTAGGCTTAAGGGATACAAATTTTCCAGTTTGTATCCCTTAACTTATATAACAAAGGATGGGAAAATTATGGTCGATTATAATAACAACGAAGGAGTAGGCGGTTTTCAACAAGGCAGCTATCGTCCATTAGCTATTCATCCCATTGAGGCGAATTGGATCAGACAATCCCGATTCAGAGCTCCAACATCGCTTTCAGTTTTGAAGCGAGTTGTTGACTCGGGGCGGCCGGATTTTTCATATGGGTTAAGCTCGTTTACAGTGGATGAACAAGGGAGAGCCATTTTAGCTGTGGGGCAGGGTGATTTCGAGCTTAATCATCAATACGGCAAACTGTTTCGGGTTTGCTTTGAATCTGACACTGTGGAGCTGCTATTGGAGACTAAGTCATCCCTTATGTCTCCCCTGCTGATCAGCCCAGCCTCCATTTTGGTTGCGACCAATAGCATTCGAGATAATCAGCTCATTTCGGTTGACGAAAACGGCCGGATAAATTGGAAGACCGCAGTGGATGGTGTGCCGTATGGCAGGCCATTGCTCCGGATGGCGAAGTGAAATGGATATACCAACCGGAGGAAAGCTACGTTGACACCAGCCCTTCCCTGGGCGAAGACGGTAATTTATACGTAAATTTGACCGGCGGGGAATTCATTTGTTTAACGCGAGACGGTGACAGCTATGGAGAGCGGAAACTAAAGGTTTTGCAATAACTCAGCCAATTCTCGGCCGATGCGGCAACGTTATTCAAAGTCGCTTAATGGATAACTCGATTGAAAGCTACTCCGTTGTTGATATTTTTTCCCAAAAAGGAGTGCATTTAGCGGAGACCGCAATCAAAGGTTCTATTCATTCGGTGAATTTGGCAAATGATGAAGTGATTTACGTCCTGTCCTCCTATTGGACGGCTAAGATGGAGCCTAAATGGGAACTTCATTTGCAAATCTCCATCGGGCAGTCCCAATGTTGGACAACAGTCCTGGGGGAGAAATTCAACTCGGAAACGATTGGTGAAAGCGCCAGATCTTTGTCTAACTTGATCTCTTCCCTTGTACTTGCTATAGGATACTTTGATGATGATGTGCGGGAGAGTGTAGAGCAACTGGAGACTGTTGTGCCTGCTCCGCTTATTCTGAAATATGACTGGGTAGAGGACGATGAGTCGCTTGGTCGGGGATTTGCTCCGGCACAGTGAATTATATAGTCCTAATTAGAAAAGTGTTTTTTATAATGCTATAGATATGGTGGGAGAGCAAAAGCTCTGCCTATCAAAATCCCTTGATTAAATAGAATAATTTACCGATAATGTTAATGGGGGAACCCAGAATCAAATCCGTCATGAAGCAGGAGGCACTATCGGACAATGATGACTTTAAGGAACATGGTGCGGGGAACGGAGAACGATCTTCCTGCTAAAGAGATGATTAAGTATTGGAATCATGAGCCTGGAACCTTAAAGATGGTAAGGGCCAGCAGCAATTTTATTTATACCTTTCAGTGGAATGGTAACCGCTTTTATTTAAGGTTTACTCATGAAGAGGATAATTCTCCAGACAATATCCAGGCAGAGCTGGATTTTATGATGTATTTATTAGAACAAGGTTATGAGACTGTCTCTCCAGTGCGTTCTAAGTCTGGCAATTGGATTGAAACGTTGTTAACGGATCACGGGCGATACCACGGGGTAGTTTTTGAACAGGCCCAGGGTGAATATGTTTCACTTGATGAGATGAAGGAACCTCATTTTTATCAATGGGGCCAATCGCTTGCACGTCTGCATAATTTTTCGGAAACCTATGCACCGAGCACACCTTATCGCAAAAGCTGGGTCGATTCATTGAATTTTATTTATTCCGTATTGAGCAGGCATCCTGAGGAGCATAAGGCGCTTAAGGAATATGAGCGGATTGAAGCTTGGCTATCAGAGCTCCCTTTTGGAGTGGGGCATACTGGGCTCGTACATTATGATTTTGAGATGGATAATATCTTTTATATGCAAGAAGAATCCCGCTACAGTGCCATCGATTTTGATGATTCTATGTATCACTGGTTTGCGATGGATATTACATCGGCGTTAAGAGACCTGACGGAATCGGATGATGATGAAAGTAGAAGAAACATTGACCATTTTATTAGTGGATATAGATCGGTTAAGCAGCTAGATGATGAGTATATGAAGTTGATACCTGAATTTCAAAGATTTGCAGACTTATACAGTTTTGCTAGATTACTTCGGTGTATGGAGAATACGGATGATTCTATTTTCCCGGATTGGGCGAAACAGCTTAAACTGAAATTAGAAAGAGTTTGTGACCGATTACGAACCGGCTTTCAACCACATATAGTGCTGAAGGATATCACTGAAAAAAACTGGTACGCTTGTACTCAATTAGAAGTATCGGATGAGCAAAAGGCTATTTTTCCTGTACCGGTGGTCTATTGGTTAGCAGAAGCAGCTTATTGTGGTATGACCCCGCTCGCTTTATACGCAGATGAAGAATTGGTAGGTTTCTCTGTGTATAGCGTAGATCCTGAGGACGGAAGTTATTGGATTATGGCTTTTATGATTGACCAGAAATACCAGAACAGGGGTTTAGGCAGAACGGGTATGGATACCTTAATTCGTTATATTAAAGCAGAACACCATTGCGACAAAATCGTTATTGGCCATCGGATCGAGAACGAACGTGCTTCGAATTTATATACATCACTCGGGTTCGTTGAAGTCAGTAGGGACGAGTTTGAAGTTATACGAGGGTTGGTAGTGTAAAAAGGGAGAAGCCGCCAAGGGTTTGGCGGCTCTTTTTTTATATAAGGAAATTAAATTAATCTACAGAGCCGGTAGTCAGCAGCTGATCAAAAGAGACAGGGAATAGTGGCTCAATTAGCGATAAAATTGCTTTTGCATACTCCTGAATTTCTTTCTGAGCGTCATGCTCCAGTCTTTGATTTAAAAAATGAGCTACAGATTGAACTGAAGCTGTCCAGTACCAACGAACGAATAATCCATAAGCAGGTAGAAACAGTCTTGCTTGTTCAGCACATATGCCATCTGCTAAAGCGGCTTCATACTTAGATAATCCTAACTCGGTGTATTCTTGAAGCTCGCGGGTGTATTTTTCACCAAGCTCCCATGCAATGATGTCACCACTGCCTTGTTTGGAATTCTCTGGTTTGGATCTCCATTCTCCCGCAGCAGGTTGATAAAAAACGGGTTCTTCGGTTATGTATCTGCGGCTGGATTCGTTCCAGGCTTCCAAGCTATCTCCAGTACCTTCGTAATGAGCAGAACCGACTACGTATTTCCACCACTGTCTCGCAACCATTAATGGGGCATAAACCTCAAATTGAGTGATGGCATGGCGGAAAGGAGAGGTATGTCCTTCACGGGCAAGGAATTTTATTAGTTTAATATCCCGATTACTAAGCTCAAAAGATTGTTTTGCATAAGAAACACGCGCAGCGTTAGCAACCGTTAAATCTGAGCCCATATGATCTACTAATCTTACATAACCTTCATTTAAAACTTTGATTGTTGTCAATTTAATGTAGCCTCCTGTTCCAAAGCAGAGTAAATGAGTTCGTCACACCATTGTTGATTGCAAAATCTAGTCTCTCTGAGGATTCCATCCCTAATCATTCCTGCTCTAATCATAACTTTTTCAGATTGAAGATTCTCTGCATTGGCATAGGCAACGACTCTATGGGCATTAAGAGAGCTAAAGGCGTAGCCTATCAGTGTTTTGACGGCTTCTGTCGCATAGCCCATTTTCCAGTATTCCGGCAGTAGAACCCAGCCAATCTCCCATTGCTTGTATAATCTCTTAATATCAATCTGTCGGCTATTATTTCCATGAGTTAATACCTCCTAATCCATGATTATAATGGAAGACTCTGTAATTATCACGGAGTAAATTCACTAGAAATACAAAAAAATATTTCTGTAAATTTTTCTCTAGTAAAATTGTGGAATTGTGATACAGTAATTAAGGTTTATATATTTAGAGGGGGATGTAAGGAAAATGAAAGCTATTAAATGGAGCATCACTGCAGCGTTAGCAGTATCTATGTTGGGTCCAATACATACAGTGAAGGCGGCAGATACGCGTAACGTCGATTACGATCAAGGTAGTATTTTACGGAGTGCCAGTTCAGTTTCGTCATCATACAATGAAGGCAATCCGCAGGTTGAAGATTTGATTTTTCAGATGGATGCTACCGAAATCACTGTTGGGGAGAATGTTCCGGTACAAATCTATGCTAAAGATGCCGATGGCATATCCGAACGCGTTCCATTAGCTCAAGCAAATGTCGTAATTGAAAAACCTTATTTGCTGCAAAAACAAGCCGATGGCACAATGAAAGCCTTAGCGGTAGGAGAAACGAACGTAACGGTCATTTCAGGATCAGATTCCAAAACAATAAAAGTTTCGATCAGTGCGGACCATGATATTGATCAAGGTGCATTTGTTAATGGAACAATGTATTTGCCGGTTCAATCGGTTTTTCAAACGTTGGGAGCAACAGTCCAAGTTAATACAGCAACTAAAATCTTTAGCATACGTCTAGGTGATTTGCCAATACAGCTTCAACTCGGAAGCGATATTGCAATGGTGAATGGTGCGAAGGTCAAAATGAGTGGTAAAGTGCAAAAGATCGACGGATCTACAGTTTTTCCTGCCACGCTTTTAAAGACTGCACTGTCAGCAGAGTTAATTTGGGATGGAAATTATCAGACGATGGAGATCTACTTCGGCAAAGCAGAGTTGTTCGCCTATACGAAACAAACTGCGCAGATTTTTAAGAAGGAAGAACAAGGAAACCTCGTTAAGTTCATTGGAAAAACATATTGGCTCAATCAATTCGACTCCGATTATAAGTTCCAAAAAGTCACTATTGTAGATATTCTACCTGATTATGAAGGTGAATTCGCCATTTCATTTAAGGTTTTATCAACGGGGCAAATTCTTAACTCTTATACAATGTCGGGGGATGAGTTGATCCGTACATTAGGAAATAAAGAATATTTCTTAACAACGGATCCATTTAAGACCTATAAGTGGTCAGATGCGATTTGGAGTAAGATTAAAAAGAGCATAGTTGCTACTGGGATGACCAAGCAGCAAGTGGAGTTTAGTTGGGGTAAGCCAATAAGTAAATCTACACTATCAGGTAGTGGCATTCAAGTGGAGACCTGGCAGTATGGTAATTATAACTATGTTACCTTTACGAACGGTGTTGTCTCCATGATTTATACGAATTAATTCTTCCTAACTTCTGCGTTACTTTAGTCATAGAGCCTGTCTTTGCGACATATCATTTTGGAGAAGCACTTTCAGAATTAAAGTGTTGACTATTGTTGGCCGAAATGAGGGGTTTATTCATGGCAAAGTCAAAACGTGGACATGCACTTTGGAATTTACCATCAAGGGGCAGGGGGACTTGTCCAATCTGTCAGAACACCCGTATTAAGCTGCTTTATCCCAAGAAAAAAACGGATGGAGCAGTCGTTAAGGTCTGTAAACGCTGTGACAAGGCTCCGCAGACGAAAGTGGATGCCGTGTTGATTTAAAAAGAGTACACAAAAAGAGGCTGTCTCAAAAGTGGATTTTTCTACGTATGAGGCAGCCCTTCTCATGAATAAAACAAAGAAGCACTTCTCTAATAAGAGAGGCGCTTCTTTTAAATTTTACAGAGATTTAGTACGTATATGATTATTTCGTTATCCGATTAATGACCTGTTCGCGTCTAGGACCCACGGAAATCGTAGTAATACGCGTGCCAATAGAGGTTTCAATAAAATCAATGTAAAGCTTAGCTTGTTCTGGCAGATCTTCGAAGTCGGTGATCTGAGAGATATCGCAGTTCCAGCCAGATAAATGCGTGAATATCGGTTTTGCAGAGTTCAGTTTATTCGTAGCCGGGAACTTGTCGGTGATCTCTCCATTTTCAAGCTCATAAGCCACACAAACTGGAATCTCATCCAAATAACCAAGCACGTCAAGATTAGTCAACACGACTTCAGTGGCACCCTGCATTTGGCAACCGTAACGAGTAGCTACAGCATCAAACCAGCCCATACGTCTAGGACGGCCAGTCGTAGCCCCGAATTCCCCGGCATCGCCACCTCTTGTACGAAGTTCATCCGCAACGGGCCCTTCTAATTCCGTAACAAAAGGTCCAGCGCCGACACAACTGGAATAGGCCTTGGTTACAGCGATGACATTCGTGATAGCTGCTGCAGGAAGACCGGCACCGACAGGTGCAAACCCAGCAAGTGTTGAAGAGGAGGTGGAGTAAGGATAAATACCGTGATCAGGATCACGCAGAGCCCCAAGCTGGCCTTCAAGTAAGATAGTCTCTCCCTTGGCATAAGCCTCTTGCAGCAAGTCTGTTGTATTGGCTACATAAGGCACTAGCTGTGCAGCTTCTTCTTGCAGCTGAATCATTAATTCCGAGATTTGGATCGGCGCTTTCTTATATAAATGCTCAAGTAAGATATTTTTGGAAGCGAGTAATTGTTCAAGACGTTTCTCAAGTCGGGCGGTATCAAATAAATCCGCTACCTGTATGCCTAGCTTTGCATATTTATCTGCGTAAAATGGTGCGATTCCCCGTTTTGTTGAACCGAATCCTTGAGATCCCAGACGTTCCTCTTCTAGTTCATCAAACAAACGATGGATTGGAAGCACGATTTGCGCCCGTTCGGATACGAATAATCTAGGCTTTGGCACACCTCTATCCGTTAAAGCTTTCAATTCTTTTATTAATACTTCTGTATCAAGTGCTGTTCCGGGTCCAATAATGTTTGTAACGGAAGGATAAAATACCCCAGATGGCAGCATATGCAATGAAAATTTTCCATATTGGTTTATGATGGTATGCCCAGCATTACTACCACCTTGAAAACGAACGACAAAGGAAGATTGTGCAGCTAGCACATCCGTCATTTTTCCTTTTCCTTCGTCGCCCCAGTTTGCTCCTACAATTGCAATTACGGTCACGCGTTTTCGCCTCCCAAGCTTGTTTTTGGCTACAGGACTAAGTATAATGCTAGTTAAATCATTAGAAAAATTGATATAAGTTATATCTATTATAAGGTGGAGTAATGACGTGGGGATGGACATTAATTTGGAGTGGTATCGCTCTTTTTATTGGGTAGCGAATACTGGGAGTTTAACTGCTGCGGCAGAACGACTCAATATTACACAACCGGCAGTAAGTCACACGATTAAACAATTGGAAGAGAAAATGGGCGGCCCGTTATTTTTTCGCACTTCTCGCGGGGTCGATCTAACAACAGAAGGAAAAGTACTGCTTAGCTTTATTGAGCAAGCCTTTCATCATGTAGACATGGGCGAAAGAGCGATCGCAGATATGAACAATCTGAACAGCGGCGAGATTCATATCGGAGCAAGTGATACCTTATGCAAATATTATCTGTTGCCTTATTTGGAGCAATTTCATAAACAATTTCCCAATATCCGCATTCATATTACGAATCGAACGACACCAGAAACACTTACGCTTTTAAAAGAAGGGAAAATTGATTTTGGTATCGTCAGCTTGCCGACATCTGATAAACAGATTGATTTTCGCAAAAGTACTCAGCTTCAAGATTGCCTGGTAGGGGGCAAAGGTTTTCGTCATTTGGCGGACAAGACCATGCCGCTTGCAGACATTCAGCAGTATCCGTTGTTATGCTTAGAAGCGGGTGGGAGCACCAGAAAGTATATGGATCAGTTTTTAGCTTCTAATCATCTGACGATTACACCTGAATTTGAACTGGGAAGTGTGGATTTGCTTGTTCAGTTTGCGAAACGCGGTTTTGGCCTTGCTTTTGTTATTCGTGATTACGTAACCGAAGAATTGAAGAAAGGTGAGCTTGTCGAGATTCCTCTGGACCCACCTTTGCCAGAACGTAACATAGGAATTGCTACCCTGCGTGGAGTTCCTCTTACAGCTGCTTCAAAGTCTTTTCTAACATTATTAGAGTAGAATCAGGATAAAGAGCTATTTGAGCATACCTAGTGAAGAGGAGGAAAGGTAATGAATTCTTTACTGGCTCGGCTGCGCAAGGGATACGGGAAAAAGCTTCGGGCGCTTCATACCTGGAATGGCTGGCTGGTTGTGTTGCTCACGCTCACAGGACTTGTACTTGTAGGTGGCTTCTGGCGTGGCTTCTTAGGGGAAGGCAGAGTATGGATCAAAGGGCTTCATATCGTGGTCGGTGTTGCTTCGATTATTCCGGTTATTTATTATTTGCTGCTGGCAGGGAAACATTGGAAACAACTGAAGGAGCGGCCTTGGCAACGTTTTAATGTAATCGTTGTACTTTCATTGCTGCTCGGCTGGTTCGTTTCAGGAGTGCTACTCTGGCAATTCCGCGTGGTGGGTCCACATGTATCGAACGTTGCTCTGGTCGTCCATGACTTATTGACCTGGATAGGCCTTCCTTATATTATTTATCATTCTTTGACTCGGGTAAAATGGCTTAAAGAACCGAGCCGGCGGATAGTGAAAAGCGGCATTGAGACAGGCAGCCCTTCGAATCATCGGGAAACCCCGCAGCCGGTTTATACACGTAGAGCTTTCATACGCGGATCGATTGGTGTTGGGCTTGCGGTCACTATAGGTCCATCGTTTATAAAATGGCTCGGCAGTTCAATTGGAAATATCGGGGGCAGCGAAACAATTGATAAGCTGATCGAAAGTGATCGTAATCAGTTGTTGCCTGCACCCCGGCCACTGGCGGCATCCTCACCCCCTCTCGGAGGAGGGGCGCAAGGACAATTCCGTGTTTACACAGTCACTCCGATTCCAGAGTTTACGAACAACAATTGGTCTTTTACGATAGATGGGCTTGTGGAGCAGAATTTCAAGTGGAACTGGGAACAGTTCGTAAAGCTGAAGCGGACCGTTCAGGTGAGTGATTTTCACTGTGTGACAGGCTGGTCAGTCTATAAGAATACCTGGGAAGGAATCAAGCTAAAAGATCTTTTGAGTCAGGCCGGTGTGAAGCCCACAGCTAAGACTGTGAAATTCTATTCGGGTGATGGTGTATACACGGATACGCTCACATTGGAACAAGCCGACATGGATGATGTGCTGGTTGCGGTAATGCATGATGGAAAGCCGATTCCTAGCGATCTCGGCGGTCCTGTACGGTTAATCGTTCCGAAGATGTTCGCATACAAGTCTGTGAAGTGGCTGAACCGGATTGAGCTGATCGAAGGCGATCATACGGGATATTGGGAGCAACGCGGGTATTCAAATGATGCGTGGGTATAAAATAGGGATCGTTAACCTTAATGGGCTTATTGCCTGTTAAGGTTTTTTTGTTGATTAATTCCTTATTTTTTTAGCATATAGCAAATGAAGAGACGTAATAACAGAAATTGCTCCATACAATAGAAGTGACTGGATGCAGGAGGTGGTTGTGATGAACGGGGTTAGAGCCATAAAGCTGTTGGGACTTATTCTCGGTGTGGTACTCCTGAACATTATCGTGTTGTCACCAGGTTTATTAGGGGTGGAAATCGGAGGCACCAGTGTATTTGAAACAGCTTTAGGTGTGACATTGTTGTTTGTTAGTCTACTTGTTGTTCTTTACGGAAGTTATATTTTATTGTTTAAACCTTCATCTATCCCTGCTGTGAAAACACTGAAATCTTATGAGGATTATATAGCCGCGCTTACTCAATACAAAAATGTCAAAGTGCTGAAAAAAGACATTGCGCTTGCTCTAGATCAGATATCCCGGATGGAAAAGAAGAGAAGTACCTTGTTAGATGTTTTAGGTCAGAGATTCGAATCCACTGAACTTAGCTTCAAAAAATTTAATGCAGTCAGTTATGAAGTAGCAAAGCTTTTTTACCTGAACATTCGAGGGATTCTGAATAAACTCAGTGTATTTGATGCCTCAGAGTTCACCCTTTTCTCCAGCCAGCATAGACCCTCGCAGTTCTCAGATAAACTGGTGCAAAAAAAGACAGCTTTGTACAATGAATATTTAGCCTACGTAACAGGGTATCTTGGGGCAAATGAAGAGATTCTGCTGAAGCTGGATAAGCTGCTGCTGGAAATATCGCTACTTGACAGTACAGATTATACAGATGTTGAAGAGATGCCTTGTATGAAGGAAATCGATGAGCTGATCAAGCAGACGAAATTCTATAAGCAATGAAGGGGAGAAGTGTATGGCTAATAAAGGAAAAACAGTAGCAGTTTTAGGGACCATTACGGTGGTAGTTTTTGCTCTCGTGTATTTTGGAATCACCTTGACTTCTAATATAGGAAAAACCAAAACCCAGATTTCTTCCGAAGATGCGGGGAAGCAGCTTGAGAAGCTATATAAGAACATAAACGTGACCACTGCTGAGCAAATTAAAGGCCAGATTGACCTGGATCCTGTTGCGATTGGGGATTCATTACCAGATATCTCAAAGTTTCCTGTATCCGTAGACAATACAACAGATAGCTTTGTAGAGATATTCTCTTCTACAGAGAAATCAGGAACGGGTAATGATGGTTGGCTAAATGAAGTTGCCACAGATTTTAACAACTCTAATATTGAGGTGAACGGGAGTCACGTTTCTGTGAAAATCCGTAATATTGCTTCAGGTACAGCGACAGATTACATAAGATCTGGGAAGTATGTGCCAGATGCCTTTACCCCATCAAATGAGTTGTGGGGCGAAATGGTAAAAGCAAACGGGATGAACACTCAGCTAATCACTAAACGCCTTGTAGGAAATGTAGCTGGTATTGTTACCAGTAAGGCGAAATATGATGAACTAATAGAGAAATACGGTTCTTTAAACGTTAAGACGGTTACAGACGCCATAGCAAATAATGAATTATCAATGGGCTATACCGACCCTTTTGCCAGTTCTACGGGTTTAAACTTTCTGGTAACAGCGCTTGGGACGTTTGGCGGTTCAGACTTACTTGGTGAGCAAGCGGTGCAGGGCTTTGAGAAATTCCAAGCAAATGTTCCCTTTATTGCCTCAACCACTTTACAGATGCGAGAGGCTGCAAAAACCGGTAAGCTTGATGCTTTTGTCTTAGAATACCAGATCTTTGTGAATGCAACAGATTTGAAAGGGGGGTATGTATTCACTCCTTTTGGTGTAAGACATGACAGCCCGCTTTATGCTTTGGGTGATCTTCCTCAGGAAAAACTCGATATTATTAAGAAGTTTGCTGAGTTTGTTGAACAGGAAAAATACCAGGAGCTGGGTGAGAAAAAAGGCTTCAATGGTCTTAATGATTACCAATCAGAGCTTAGTACAGTGGATGGCAGTCTCATATCCTCAGCTCAGAAGCTGTGGAAAGAGAAGAAAAATGGCAATAAACCTATCGCCGCAGTATTTGTGGCAGATGTCTCAGGAAGTATGAACGGGGAACCTTTGAACCGCTTAAAGCAATCTTTATTAACAGGCCAGAAGTACTTGGGCAAGGATAACAGCATTGGTTTTGTCTCTTACTCTGATAACGTTACAATCAATCTTCCGATTGGAAAATATGACACGAACCAGCAGTCCATGTTTGTTGGTGCGATTGATAGTCTTCAAGCAAATGGGGGGACGGCTACTTTTGACGGGATCGCGGTAGCCATCCATATGCTTCAAACGGAATTACAGCTAAATCCGGATTTGAAGCCGTTGATCTTTGTATTAAGTGATGGAGAGACCAATGAAGGGCATTCCTTGAATGATATCAGAGGTCTTATTGAGACCTACAAAATCCCGATTTACACGATTGGCTACAATGCGAATATCAAGGCGCTTGAGAGTATTTCGAGTATAAATGAAGCGGCCAACATCAATGCAGATACAGATGATGTAGTCTATAAAATTGGCAACCTGCTCAATGTTCAAATGTAAGCTATTTTTTATAGGAGGGGTTCTATGTCGTTTACTATGGAAGTCGTAAGTCAGGAAAAGCTGAAATCTGTAATTGAAGAGCAGGTCAAACCTGAGCCTGAGGAAGTATCACAACTGAAAGCACTGGCAGTAAACAATGTCTCCGCCATTCTGGATCTGAATTTAGAGTCACTGGATAAGCGGAAAGCGGTGTTGCAATCCATTGATAGCTTCGGTATGGAAACGATGAGATCCTCTTCGGACAAAAACTCCCTGTTGCAGGTTTCAGTGGGGAATTTATCAAAGACAGGGGATGAAGGCGGCCAAGTAGCAAAAGGTTTGACGGAGCTTAATCTCCAGCTGAAGGATTTGGATCCCAGTGCAGTAGATTTTGCCAAGACGGGTTTTCTTGGGAAGTTCTTTAATCCATTACGTAGTTATTTTGCTAAATATCAAAAGGCGGATGCTGTCATTTCAGATATTATAATTTCTTTAGACAAGGGTAAGACCGTTTTGAAGAACGACAATACTACGCTGGAATTTGAGCAACAGGCACTTCGGGAACTTACAAAAAAGCTACAAAAAGAAATTCAGCTCGGCATGCTGATGGATCAGGAAATAGAGACGCAACTGGAAGCGGCTAAGCTGCGTGATGAGGATGAGGAGAAAGTTCGGTTCATTACAGAAGAAGTGCTTTTTCCGTTGCGGCAGCGTGTCATGGATTTGCAACAGATGCTTGTAGTGAATCAACAAGGAATTATGGCCATAGAAGTGGTTATTCGAAATAATAAAGAGCTGATCAGAGGGGTGGACAGAGCTAGAAATGTTACCGTGTCTGCCTTGAAAATATCGGTTACGGTAGCTAGTGCGCTGTATAATCAACGAATTGTTTTGAAAAAGATCGAACTTTTAAATCAAACCACCGATAGCCTGATCAGCGGTACCTCAAAAATGTTGAAAAACCAAGGGGCGGAAATCCATAAACAGTCGTTAGAATCAAGTATTTCAGTGGATACATTAAAGCAAGCTTTTACAGATGTGCTATCCGCTCTCGATTCCATCAGTACTTATAAGCAGGAAGCTCTCCCCAAAATGCGTGAAACCATTAATCAGTTCAGAGAGCTGGCAGATAATGGCGAACAGCAGATTGTGCGGCTGGAAAAGGGAAATAAGTTGGGGCTGTAGCCTAGCAAAATCATAAATCCGGTTAATTATGCGCCTTGAGCAACAAATCCTAGCCTTTAGTCTGGTATGACTCCAGCCCCAAGACTGTTTTGAGCCTTCTTTTTCCCACGTATAATGAGATTAATTGAAAAACGTGAGAGAAAGGACAATAGAAATGAATGATAAGTTATACACTATGCCGATGGGAGCTCTTGATTCCATGCATATTCCAGCAGAATCACAACCCCAATCTAAAACGCGCAAACGTGGAGCAAGTCCAAAGACATATCGGAGTATTTTATACTTCTTAATCTCTTTGCCGCTTACGATTGTATATTTCGTGTTTATGGTGACAGGGCTGACGTTATCCATTGCGTTAACCCCAATATTTATCGGAATTCCTTTGTTTTTTGCAGTAGCTAAGGGATTGGATTACATCGTACAATTTGAGCAAGAGCTGGTCAGATCATTGTTAGATATTCCTAGACCTAGTGAAGAGGCCAGATCGGATATGCAGCTAGAGGGAGCGGGCTTCCTGCAACGAATGAAGTTAGGTTTTCATGGAGCGAAGTTTGCCCGTAACGTCATGCTGATTATGGGGCGATTCGTATCCAGCATTATATTCTTTTCAATAACAGTAACTGTAGTAGCGGCTGCCCTGGGCCTGATTACACTACCTGTGCTGCACCAGATTTTCTTGCAAACCATGGATTTGAACATTTTAGAGAATAGTGTGTTTGCTTTGTTCCAGATCGACTGGACATTATCTCAACAATATATCTCCTATGTAGTAGCTGGATTTGTTGTTTCCTTGTTAGCAAGTTGGGTAATTCGTATGCTTATGGATGTGCAACGTAGAATGCTGTTCGTATCCTACGAGGAAAGACAACAGTACTAATTGGAAAGAAGAGATTGTCGCTAAACAACCCTTTCTGAATCAGAATAAAACACCAGACAATGATCCTTCAGTTCGTGAAGAATCATTGTCTGGTGTTTTTGGTCTGCGGGGAGGTTTGCTTTTGCAAATGATGAGCTAGTGGAGGCTGCCTGATTGCTTCATTGATTTTTTTTAGTGTCGGTTACTGGTGAGGGATGTTGATGGAATCTGCGAAATAGCTGTACTTTGTGCAGTTATTTCGAGTGCCCAAAGAATAATCCTGACTTTAACTGCACTTTATACAACTAAAAACTAGAGAATCCACTTATAAGGGAGTAATTTCAGAAAATAGCTGCATGAAATACACTTATATCCAGTGATCGAGCGTTCTATTGGATTATAGTTGTATGAAATACAATTAAACTTGAGCGCTTTATAACGCTTTCCAACTTGTGAAAAAATGTTCATAATCCCATATAAATCCTGTATAATAAGAGTTGTGAAAACGTTTGAACAAAAAATCAGGAGGGGTTCTATGCATTCAAATGGATTATTTAGATGGAGCTTTTTGGGGTTTGCAGTATTAGTTTTGTTAGCGCTTTCGGGATGTTCCAGTAACGAAAATGTAAATGAAAAAGTTGCTACATCACCAACCCCCAATCCAACGATAAGCAATACTTCTAATGCATCGGAGAACCCAACCAATGTGGGGGCGGCAAAAGGTACTGTGCACATAGAAAATATAGGTGAGCGGAGAATATTTGTTTATTTACCTGCAGGTTATGAAGCTGACAGTGAGCGTTATCCTGTTGTGTATATGCACGATGGGCAGAATATTTTCAATACAAATACCAGCTCTTTAGGCAAAGAATGGAGAGTTGAGGAGATCATTGATCAGCTCGTTGCTGATGGAACCATGGAGAAGGTTATCGTGATAGGAGTCGCTTCAAGTGATGGATCAGAACGGGGAATGGAGTATGTTCCATTTCCGGACGAGTCTATTCCTTCGGATGGAGCGAGTGCAGCCGAATTTACCCAATATTTTATCAATACAGTTATTCCCTATGTGGATGGTGCTTACCGGACCATTCCCGATCGGGATCACCGGATGATAATGGGATCGTCATTCGGTGCTATTCAGGCTTTATGGATGGGGTATCAGCACCCGGAGACCTTCTCAGCGATAGGGGCTTTATCCCCTGCCACTTGGGTAAGCAATGGGCGTCTATTGGATGAGTTGGCGAAAGAGTCCGGGAAGCCTGCATTGAAGATTTGGCTCGACATGGGCGTAACCGAAGGAATGCCAATTGATCCGCTTGTAACTGTACTAAAGTCAAAGGGATTTGTATTAGGGAAGGATCTATTCTTTCAGATGGACCGTTTGGGTACACATGAAGAGAAGTCATGGAATAGACGTGTACATAGTCCATTGATTATGTTCGCCGGGAAAGAGGCTGGACAATCGATCAAGCATGAAGTAAGTGACTATCTGACATTAATCGGACCAGAAGCTATCGATATACGTCTTAATTTACTAGTCACTATGGATAACGGGATGGATTTTACAATCCTTGACGGAGTTGAATATCAAGTGTTGAATCCTGAAGTAGGGCAGGTAGACAAGGCAGGTAAGGTGAGCTTCCTGAAGCCGGAATCCTTGAAAGTAAATGTTTCATTTCAAGGTGTTACTGAAGAACATTTGGTTAACTATGAGCATTATGTAAAGGTATTTAAAGTTTATGTGAAATCTCTTGATGTTGACGAGAACGGGGATGAGTTCTCCATTAATCTGAAGCTTTCTGCTCGGAAATTAAATACAACTCCTGAGTATATCTCAGCGTTAGTGAGCGCTGCTGAAAAAATCGGTATATATACAATTAAGGAGATTCAGGAGGATTCCATAAGTATAATCTTTAATACGAAGTAGTCATAGAAATTAAAATTCAACTGAGATTATGCTCCTTTTTTGAATTTACTATGATCGTAACTAAGGGGAAATGATCCCCTGGCTGATAATCAGGGAATTTCTCCCTGACTCTTTAAACTAAAGAAGCTGAGTCAATAAGTAGCGTTTCCAACTTATTGACTCAACTGTTTTTTATCGCAAAATATATCCCCCATCCGGAAATAAAGTACTTCCTGTTGTATAGCTATTGGTCATCAAATAAATCGTTGTATGCGCTGCTTCGTCGGCATGACCCACCCTGCCAAGGATATTGATATTCGTATATTCGTCGTAAGCCTTGTCTCTAGTTTCCTGTTCTGCGCCTTCCCAATTAAAGTTGGTATGAATGGTTCCAGGGGAGATGACATTTACCCGAATCGGAGCCAATTCTACTGCTAATGCTTTTCCCAGACTTTCAATCGCGCCGTTACAAGCTGCATAGGAGGCACCGTCTGCAAGTGGACGTTGGCTGAATGCGCCGGACATAAGAACAATGGAGCCTGTAGGGTTGATAAAAGGGATGGCATGCTTTACAGCATTATATTGCGGCCAGAACTTTGCATTAAAGCAACTGTGTGCAATCTCCAAGCTAGAAGTAATCGGTCCTCTAACATAGGAGGCTCCCGGAGTGAACAAATGGTCAAAAACGCCGATTTTTTCAAAGAAATCCTTCAAGTCCTGTTCATTTTGATTATCTAGTGCATGAATTTCAACAGAATCGAACCCCAGAAGCTGTTGAGCTTTCTCTAATTTATCTTGTGATCGCCCAGCGATTATGACAGCTGCGCCTTGTTCAATCGCTTGTTTGGCAGTTGCAAGCCCTATTCCGGAGCTTCCTCCGATAATGACGATGCGCTGGTTTTTTAATGAAATAGTGGACATATTTATCTTCTCCGTTCATAGTTAATTGGACTTATTAAGTTTTGTTTTTATTATTAGCTATAAAATATAACCTGCACAGTACGCACTTTTTTCGTACTAGGTACGATTTTTCGTACTAGCTGGTTCGAACATACAGTTATATAACTATCGAAAGAGGGGATCGCATGGATTTGCTGGAGCCGAGATTAACCGGGGTTCTTACAACACTTGAAAAGATCGGTGGAAAGTGGAAGCCGCTCATTTTATTTATTTTATTGATAGATGGCACAAAACGATTTGGTGAACTTAGACGGATTATCCCAGATGTCTCCCAAGGTACGTTAGCTAAACAATTACGGGAGCTTGAAGAGGATCAGCTTATCGACCGGGTGAGTTATCATGAGCTTCCACTCAGGGTGGAATATAGTATTTCAGAACATGGCAAATCCCTAATTACAGTTTTGGATAGCATGTGTGGCTGGGGTAGGATGCATAAAGAATATTTGAATAATACAAGTAAGTAGAGGGGGTACATTATTATTCATACTATTTTGCAGGAACCAACGGGTCAGACCTACAAGACGCTGGTACAGGTAGCTATGGAAGTATGTGATGAATTTATTCTAGTAAAACGTGATCAGATGGAGTTGGAGCCAGAAGGATATGAACTGCTTGAACAGCTGCAACCTTTTCTCAAAAAGGTCATAAAAGATGACTATTGGCCGGGGACTCGGCTTATGGGGCATTATGCAGATGTTTATTTTTTTGATTGTTCACCTGAAGCGGTCAATATTCTTTTATCCTATTCCACCAGCTTGTACTCGTGGGTACAGACCAGGCTGCCTGATGATCTTTGTTTTCTAAAACAGGGACAACCGTGGCTAATCAATACAGCCCATGAGAGAGAAAGCAATTTGATCACTGATGTGGATGAGGAACTTAATAGACTAGAGGCGTGCGGATTGTTGTTCCGTGACTTATCTGAGTTTTATAACGCAGATTAAAAAGTGGACTCATATTTATAGTGCAGAAGAACCCGCAGTTGGTGCGGGTTCTTCTGCATGTTCACTAATCATTCAACGTATCTGTAAAATTACAAGATTTCATATAATCAAAGAAAAGTATTGATAATTATTCTCATATGATTTAATATGATAACGATTCTCATTATCATTACTTTAGTTTGAAGAATGATAAATAAAATATAGATGGGGAGATTGATTATGAATCAGAAAAAATATTTATTAGCTGGGGTATCAGCAGTATTAGCTTTGAGTTTGGCAGCTTGCGGTAACAATGAAAAGGATAAGACAGCTTCAGAAAAAAGCACAAATAATGCTGCAGTAGCAGCAGAAGGAACTGCAAATAACAAAGGAAATGCGGCTCAGGAGGCTGTTGCCACTGAACAAACCGTTACATATTTGGGCAAGGATTATGTCGTGCCTGCAAAGATTAATAATATTGTAGCAGCAAGTCTCGAATCTATGGAAGATGCTGCCATACTGGGAGTGAAACCTGTAGGTGTACTTGCAATAGCTGATGCTATTCCAGGTTATCTGTCAACTGACCTAGCGGGTGCATCCTTAGTGGGGGATAAATTTGCTCCAAGTAATGAAGCGATTCTGCAACTGGATCCAGATGTTATCTTAGGGTCTTCCAAGTTTGGGGAAGATGTGGCCGGCGCACTTAATAAAATTCAAACGATGATTCCTTATTCACATATTTCAACAAACTGGAAAGATAACTTGCTCTTATTAGGCCAATTATCCGGTAAGACCACAGATGCAGAAAAAATTATTAGTGATTATGAATCTAAAGCTGCGGGTGCAAAGGCTGAAATTGGAGAAAAGCTGAAAGATCAATCCATTCTAGTCATTCGTATTCGTCAGGGCAGTATGTGTGTGTATCCTGCTGGCGTTTATTTGAATCCGGTTATTTATGAAGATCTGGGTGCTGCCATTCCTGAGGTGATCTCCTCTACAGAGGCACAAGCAGAGCTTTCATTAGAAGCTTTGGCGGATATTAATCCGGACTATATTTTCTTGCAGTTTGAGACTAGTGAGAATACTGATAATGCAACAGCACTTGATGATTTGCTCAAGAATCCGATCTTCAAAAGCGTAACTGCTGTCAAAAATAATCATGTGTTTGTAAATGCAATTGATCCGTTGGCACAAGGTGGAACGGCTTGGTCTAAAGTAAGATTCCTGGATGCGGCAATTGAAAACCTGTTGAAGTAAAACCGAAGGTGCGATGAATAAGATGAATACAAAAAATTGGAAAGTTATATTGATCCTTTCAACTTCTCCATTATTCATCGTATTAGCAATGGTTGTATCCGTCTTATATGGTGTTAAAGATATTGGAATATTGACAATATGGCAGGCGATTACACACTTCGATGCTAATAATGTGGACCACAACATTATTATGACATCTAGATTTCCGCGTGTAATCGCCGCTTTATTAGTTGGAGCGGCTCTGGCTGTTTCAGGGGCGTTAATGCAGGGGGTTACACGTAACTATCTTGCATCACCATCGATTATGGGAGTAAATGACGGATCGGCATTTGTTATTACGTTGGCTATGGTGTTTTATCCGGGATTATCGAATGTTCAGATGATTATTTTATCTATGGTGGGTTCAGCCATCGGAGCAGGTTTGGTTTTCGGATTTGGTTCATTGGTTAAAAACGGTTTATCACCAGTCAGGTTAGCTATTATTGGGACTGTAATTGGTACTTTTTTAAGTAGTATCGCCTCAGCAGTAGCGATGTTTTTTCAAGTCTCACAAAATGTTAGCGTTTGGTATAGCTCGAAAATACATACCGTTAATCCAGATATGCTAATATTATCAGTTCCTTTTATAATCGTTGGACTGCTCTTGGCGGTTAGTATTTCTAAGTCAGTAATGGTTGCTTCCCTGGGGGATGAAACCGCGATTAGCTTGGGTCAACGAACAAAATGGGTGAAAATTGTCAGTATTATTTCGGTTATATGTCTGACCGGGACAGCAGTAGCTTTAGTCGGCAAGATAGCCTTTGTGGGTCTAATCATTCCTCATATTACACGGTTTATCGTAGGTATAGACTATCGCTTTATCATTCCTTGCTCAGCGGTGATTGGAGCTGTTTTTTTAGCGTTTTGCGATGTCTTAAGCCGTTATATTAACTTTCCGTTTGAGACGCCAATTGGTGTTGTAACAGCCTTTATTGGCATCCCTTTCTTCCTTTATTTAATTCGGGTTAAAGGGGGAGAGCAGCGTGGATAGAAGTAAAGTACAGTTTAGCCGCTATATGCTGACACTATTAGTTTTTATCCTGTTAACCCTTGTGGCCGGATATTTTCATCTTACGAATGGCGTGTTTGATATGTCTGTAATGGATGTGATAAAAACACTGCTGCGAATAGATCCTAATGCTAAATTTGACCTGGTTATTTTTCAGTTTCGGTTACCACGGATCATTATTGCCTCATTAGTAGGAATAGGTCTGGGGATAGCGGGAACTGTCATTCAAGGGATTACCCGTAACGGGCTGGCTGATCCAGGTATCCTTGGGATAAATGCAGGCGCAGGAGCTGCCATCGTTGCGTTTATGTTTTTCTTTCAGATGTCGGGAGTTACTTTTTTTAAAGAAAGCTGGTTCTCGATACTAGCCATGCCGCTGTTTGGTTTTGTAGGTGGGCTTGCCGCAGTTGTCATTATCTTTATTTTTTCATGGCGGAATGGTGCACTCGATATGCAACGCTTGATTTTGACAGGAATCGCGATTAGCAGTGGTTTTGGTGCGTTGTCGTTGTATATCTCTCTGAAAATGAATGCAAGTGATTATGAGATGGCTGCGGTTTGGAGTGTCGGAAGTATTTACAGCGCGAACTGGACTTATATCATTATGATCGCACCTTGGGTGCTTATTTTAGGATTTATAATGTATCGAAAAAGCTATTTACTCAATTATTTTCAATTGGAGGATTCCAGTACAAAGAGCTTAGGGATCTCTGTAGAAAAAGAAAAGCTGATCTTTCTGTTATGCAGTGTGGGGATCGTAAGTGTTTGTGTATCTGTATCCGGTTCTATAAGTTTTATAGGCTTGATGGCTCCTCATATCGCCAGAAGATTAGTAGGGATTAATCACCGCTATATTATGTTATCCAGTGCAGTGGTAGGGATGTTTTTGCTGGTGATCTCGGATTATTTTGCCAAAACAATATTTCAGCCGGCAGAGTTACCCGTGGGTATAGTCGTTTCGATTATTGGAATTCCTTATTTCTTATATTTATTAGCAAAGTCAAGAGTGTAGGGGAGAGTGTACAGAAAAAATGACAACACAAGTAGAGCTCGAACACACAGAATCATGGAAACTTGAATCTCAGTATATGGGTCACACGTACGATATAAAGGTTTCTCTTCCCAGAGAAGCAGCACCAGAAAAGGGCTTCCCCGTGTATTACATGCTCGATGGTAATTCATATTTTCAATTGGGTCGGGATGTTGTGAAATTGCAGTCAAGAAATGCCCCGAAAACTTTTATTGCACCAGCAATTGTGATTGGCATTGGACATTATGGTTCAGATGAAGAGGTCTCCAAAAGAAGATTTTATGATTTCACACCTCCAGCGAAGCAGTATGTATATCCGGATCGATTGAAAAATGCTGACATAGGTCCACATGGTGGGGCTGAGAAGTTTTTGGCTTTTTTAGAATTAGAGTTAATGCCAGCAATCAATAAGAAATATAATGTGGATCAGTATAAACAAGCCTTGTTTGGTCACTCTCTCAGCGGTTTATTTGTCCTCTGGACGTTATTCACTCGTGCGGAGCTATTTCAGTATTATTTGGCCTCTAGTCCATCCATTTGGTGGAATGATCATGAAATCCTGACGTATGCGGAGCAGTTCTATAGCAAGGGTCAAGAGTTGACGGCCGATAAACCAAAGTTATTGATTACCGTTGGAAGTGAAGAATCGTTTATGGTCGATGACGCAGCAATATTATTTTCAAAATTGAATGAGTATGCTTTGCCTAATTTAGAGGTTGAGCACTATGTCGCACCCAATGAAAATCACGCTTCTGTAGTACCAACGATTATGAGTAGAGCGTTTCGAGTACTGAACTGTTAAGGAGTGGGGATATGACGCAAATGAGGGCAGGCGAGCTTGTGCTTTTTGAACATATGGATCGTCAGATTACCGTGTATTTACCGAAAGAATATCATCTATTTCCGGAGCGGATGTTCCCAGCGGTTTTCTTACAGGATGGAGATTTTTTGTTCAAAGAGGCGATTACAGCTATAGAGAAAGATGTAGAAGAGGGAGTAACAGAGCCGGTTATTTTTATCGGGATTGATTCTCAGCTGCGGAATGATGAATATACACCTTGGGAAATGCCTGCTCTTTTTAAGGATTGGTCCTTTGGGGGCAAGGGCGATGATTATTTGAATTATGTCTATCAGGATCTTGTACCCTATATCAAAAGCTCCTATCGCATCTCCAACGAGCCGGAGAAATTGGCTTTGGGTGGTGTTTCACTAGGTGGATTAATAAGTCTGTATGCGATGTACAAGACTGAAGTTACTGTTGGAAATTTTATATTGATATCTGCGTCTGTATGGTTTAAAGATTTCATTCATTTCATGGAGACTTCAAGACTAGATAGGGAATGCAGAATTTATATGTATGTTGGTGAACAGGAAGGGATCCACAAGACAAATGCCCAGAAGGACATGGTGCCTAACAGCAAACGTGCTTATGATATTTTAAAAGAGAAGATTGTTGGAACGGATCAGCGAGTGAAGTTTGAGACGGATCCGCTGGGCACGCATAATGACACGTTTTTCCTGCAATATTTTCCGAATAGTATCAGGTTCTTATTTCCTGCAAAATAAACATAATAGGACGAGCAGGAGAGAGTATCCTTGCATCGTCCTACTTATCGTGTGATAGCTGCTCTAGTTATTCTTCTGTAAATTCTCAAGATGGGCGTCCAAATTATCGAAGGTTTGGGAAATCCCCTCTAACATCCCCATATCAATCACTTGTTGCAAGGCTTCCGGAGAAGTGTATTTACCGGTATTCACCAGCTTCGTTTGACCCTCCAGGTCGATAAAATCTAGCTGGACAAGCGTTTCAGGCAAATCTTTTGAAATATTACCCTCTGCATCTGAGAATCCATCTGTATAAATGACTTGTTCTGGGACTGTAATTTCCTTATACAACGCCTTGCCCCAAGACTCCATACCGTAGAAATCCCCTTGATTCTTATCCACGCACTTCATGCAATAATGCCAAGTACCCCCTGGACGGAAATCGACATTACATACGGGAAGCGTCCAACCTTTTGGACCCCACCAGTGCTTCAAATGCTCTGCCTCAGAAAAAGCCTTGAATACTAGCTCACGTGGAGCTTGGAATACGCGCTCTAATACTAATGTGTTGCCATCAACAACTTTGGATACCACTTGGTTGGACGGGTTAGAATTTGTCATGGGATAGATCCTCCTCAAATTTGTTTGCTTCCTGCCAATTTCGACCTGAGGCTATGATTTATTATTGTTTTCATTGCTCTGTAGCTTTTGTAAATAATCATCCAGTCGATCGTATCGTTCTTCCCATATATGGCGGTAGGAGTCTAACCAATCGTCTATTTCCTTAAATGGATCAGGACGGAGCTTGCAAATGCGCTTGTTAGCAACAGCTTGAACTTCAATTAAGCCCGCTTCACTAAGGACGCGCAAATGCTTGGACGCTTGAGGCTGCCGTAGCTGAAGACTTTCTGCAATCTCCCCAACGGTTAGAGGATTCTCGCGTAATAGTTCAACGATCTGCATGCGGTGGGGCTCAGCTAAGGCACTCATAACGTTAGTATTCATAAACAAGGATCACTTCGATTCATTAAATTCATTCGTATCTCTATTATGACATACTGTGGTTAAGCGGCTCTATAGCGCCTCCTTTTTGGTATTTCCTGTTTGTGATGATAATATACCACGGAGGGAATATTCCTGTAAAGGAATATATAATAACCATTGTATGACAACTGCTAGAGAAGGGCATGATACAAGCATTAAAAAGAAATATGTTCCATGATAACCAACAAACTTTACAAAAAACATAGGAATAGATATAATTAAGTATAACTTATCGGGTTTTAGAATTACGCAAGGGGCCTAACGCCAGTGGGCTCCTTTTGTATTTCTTGGCCATGTTACAGGAGGGTGAAGGTCATACACAATGAAAAGATTATGGTTTGTGTTCATTATGGTCCGCATGGGGAGCGTTTAATCCGGCGTGGTGTCCAACTATCTGAAATTATAGGGGCGCCATTGTTTGTATTAAATGTCGATAGTTCGGATATTGATGAATATAATCAGAGCAAAGAAATGTATATGACGGTCTGGAAACGTCTTGCCGATGAAGCTGGCGCAGAGTTTATCATTCGGAAACGTGAAGGCCGAAAAACAACAGATATTATTGTAGAAGTTGCTGAAGAGAATGAGGTTACACAGATCGTCATTGGACAATCTGCTCAAACTCGGTGGCAGGAGCTTACCAAACGTAATTTCATCAATGAACTCATTGGTAAAATGAAAATGATGGATCTGCATGTCGTGGCTGTGCAGCGGATGCGTGCAGGGCTGGAAGAAACCCATGAGGAAGGCGTTATCGCTTACCTGGTCAAAAACGGGGCTGAGTACCAGCTCAGTGATGAACCTCAGGGAGAGTATTCGCTTAAGGGAAAGTTCTTTCACGAACTACACACAGAATTTGAGAACGGTTTATTCAGAATTGAGCAAGAAGATGGAAAGGCTAGATATCTGCATATTTGTGATGGCACATTGACCGATTCTTTATAATCGGGCTTGCCCTTATCAACATTGGGGCCTTGTATAAAAGGCCCTACCAATCATATGATCTTTGGCTTTTGGTAAAAAAGTAAGTACTAAAGTTCACAACTTGATAAGCTCAAGTGGAAAAGGAGGACTGCCTTTGCTGCATGTAATCATACTTGTTCCGTTTCTAATGGCCTTAGTAATCGCACTTTTGTCCAAGAGAGCACCCAACCTTCATAGAGGATGGCTTGTTTTCCCTGGTTCACTCGTTTTGTTTGTTTATTTCTTAACCCGGATTCCCGTTATTAAAGGTGGGGATTTGGGATATGAAACCATTTCATGGATTCCTTCACTAGGAATTGATTTGGTTTTCCATCTGGATGGATTAAGTTTGTTGTTTGCTTTGCTAATCGCTGGGATGGGTAGTCTTGTAATTATCTATTCAATTTATTATCTGGACCGGCGAAAAGAAGCGTTAACCCCTTTTTATATTTATCTAATGTTGTTTATGGGGGCGATGCTTGGCGTTGTGCTCTCGGATAACTTGATGGTGTTATATGGCTTTTGGGAATTAACAAGTGTTTCGTCATTTCTGTTAATTGCCTTTTGGCATCGGCGGCAAAAATCGCGGTATGGTGCTCTCAAATCTATGTTGATTACCGTATTTGGTGGTTTAGCGATGTTTGCCGGCTTTTTAATGCTTTATGTAATGACAGGCACCTTTAGTATCCGGGAAATTTGGAGTGAGGTTGGCGATATCAGCGGGCATGCTTTATTTATTCCGGCGATGCTACTAATTCTCTTAGGCGCCTTCACCAAATCAGCTCAGTTCCCGTTTCATATCTGGCTGCCGGATGCCATGGAGGCACCGACACCCGTCAGCGCCTATCTGCACTCGGCAACGATGGTTAAAGCTGGATTGTATCTTGTCGCCCGTTTCAGCCCTGTTTTTGCGGGGCAATATGAGTGGTTCTGGGTTGTGTCAGGCGTCGGTTTGATCACCTTGATTTATGGCTCCATCCAGGCGATGAAGCAGACGGACCTGAAGGCTCTATTAGCCTATTCAACGATTAGTCAACTTGGACTGATTATGGGATTGCTGGGAATGGGATCGGCAGCGGCATTTTATGTAGGGGAAGATTCAGTCTTTTACACTGCTGCAACAACAGCGGCTATCTTTCACCTTATTAACCATGCCATCTTTAAAGGCTCTTTGTTTATGATGGTCGGTATAGTTGACCATGAGACGGGTACCCGCGACCTGCGAAAGCTGGGCGGACTGATTTCCATTATGCCGGTTACCTTTACGGTAGCGATGATCGGCAGTTTCTCGATGGCTGGTTTGCCGCCATTTTCCGGGTTTTTAAGTAAAGAGATGTTTTTTACGGCTGTTCTGAATATCCGAAACCTAGATATATTGTCTATTCCCTCGTTGTTTACGCTCTTCCCGGTTTTGGCCTGGATTGCCAGCGTGTTTACTTTTGCATACAGTATGATTTTGGTTTTCCACACCTTTTTCGGAAAATATCAGCCTGAGAAGCTGGACAAAAAACCGCATGAAGCCCCATTTGGACTTCTGCTTGCCCCGTGCCTGCTAGCAGTGCTGTCTATATTTATCGGTTTTTTCCCGAATATATTATCCAAAACACTTATTATCCCTGCAATGAATGCTATTCACCCTATCTTGCAGACCGGAGAACCCTTTGTTGTGAATATTCATTTCTGGCACGGCTTTACACCAGAAATATGGATGACACTTGGTGTTGTGATTCTTGGTATTATTGTATACCGAATCTATGGCCGCTGGAGTCTGGTCGATAAAGAATGGGGCAGTGGCTACACTTTAAATCAAGTCTATGACGGAGTAATCCGGCTGGTCGAGAAATCGTCTAGGGCGTTGACTGGCACCTATATGACAGGTTCCATGCGCCATTACTTGATGTATATCTTCGCTTTCCTGATCGTAGCCATTGGTGGAGCCGTGTGGTATACCGATGGAATAACGCTTGGGACAACTGAATATGCTCCGTTTTCTTTGTTTGAAGTTATTGTTGTTATGGTTATGCTTGTGGGCGCTTTGGCTATCCCCTTTGTTCGTTCCAGAATCACAGCCATTTTGTTAACAGGAATGGTTGGTTATATGGTTACTTTACTCTTTGTTCTGTTCCGGGCACCTGATCTGGCGCTTACCCAGATGATTGTCGAAGTAGTATCCGTTACATTGTTCCTGCTATGTTTTCGGCATTTGCCTAAGCTGGAGAAAGAGCCGCTCAAACTTCGGTCCCGCTTGCCTAAGCTAATTATTTCCATCGGGATGGGAATAACTATGACATTGGTTGCACTTGCTGCTTTAGGCAGTAGTCCGTTCGAATCCATCTCGAAATATTATGTGGAGAATAGCTATACCTTGGGTGGCGGTAAAAATATTGTTAATGTTCTGCTCGTTGATTTCCGCGGCTTTGATACCATGTTTGAAATTACAGTGCTTGGCCTTGCCTCACTTGCTATTTATTCCATGATCAAACTGCAGCTGGATACGGATGGAACTATTGCCCCACTGAAGCGGGCTGTGAAGGATAATAAACCACGTTCTTCTGTAAGTGATGATGTGTTACTACAAGCGGTAGCTAAAGTAGCCTTCGTTATGATATTAATATTTTCGCTTTATCTGTTTTTCGCCGGACATAATAATCCGGGAGGCGGATTTATTGGAGCATTGATGGCATCAGCCGCATTGGTACTGCTCGCCATTACTTTTGGGATTGATATGGTTGAGAAGGTATTGCCTATCGACTATCGTAAGTTAATCGCGGTTGGGGTATCTGTAGCTTTTCTTACAGGAATAGGTTCGTTTTTATTCGATGTACCTTTTCTGAGCCAAGCGTTTGGCTATTTCCAACTGCCACTTATGGGCAAAACAGAACTGACCACAGCAATGTTCTTTGATCTCGGTGTTTTCTTAGCTGTTATTGGTGTCACTATGAATATCATATTTACGATCGGGAGGGATAGCTAATGGAGCTTATTATTGCCCTGGCGATCGGTGTACTGTTTTCCGTAGGTGTTTATCTAGTTCTTTCCAAAAGCTTGCTGCGCATCCTTCTGGGAACCACTTTAATAACGCACGGCGTTCATTTGTTGTTACTGACAATGTCTGGCCTCAAGACAGGTGCTGCACCATTGCTGGGTGAGGAAGCGGAAGCTTATGTCGATCCTTTGCCGCAGGCGCTCATTTTGACCTCTATTGTAATTAGCTTTGGAGTAACAGCATTTTTTATTGTTTTGGCATACCGGACTTACCGCTCGACGGGTACCGATGATGTGGAAGGAACCAAGGAGGAGAGACGATGAACAACTTGTTAGTGCTGCCTCTGCTGATTCCGGCCATTACGGCAGTTATACTCATTTTTTTGAAAGAACGAGTACGTCTGCAACGAATCATAAGTGCCGTCAGTGTGTTTGTAAATATCTTTGTTGCAGGATTCATTGTGTATCAGGTAAATACAAACGGTATCCAGACCTTATATATGGGGGGATGGCGTCCACCTTATGGCATTGTGTTTGTTGCCGATATGTTTTCGGCATTGCTCGTTTTGACTGCGGCCATTGTTGGCGCGGCTTGTCTGTTTTTTTCCTTCGCTAGCATTGGGGAAGACAGGGAACGGTTTTATTACTATCCGTTTTTCCATTTTTTATTAACCGGGGTATTTGGCTCTTTCCTCACCGGGGACCTGTTTAACTTGTTTGTCTGCTTTGAGGTGCTGTTAGTTGCCTCTTACGCTTTGATCGTACTTGGTGGGTCCAAGGGTCAACTGCGAGAGACATTAAAGTATGTATTAATTAATGTGATTTCCTCTTCCTTGTTTGTGGCGACGATTGCTTATTTATATGCCGCGACAGGAACACTGAATATGGCGCATCTATCTATGCGTGTAGCAGAGGCGGGACAAGGCGGTGTAATGAACGTCATTGCGGTCCTGCTGCTAATTGTATTTTCGATTAAGGCAGGTTTACTGCTCTTTTTCTGGCTTCCCGATTCTTATAGTGCACCACCATTGGCTGTTAGAGCCCTGTTTGGGGCTTTGCTAACCAAGGTCGGATTGTATGCAATTACTCGTACCTTTACTTTGATTTTTATTCAAGAACCGGGACTCACCCATACATTGATTGCCTGGATGGCGGGGGCGACGATGATACTTGGGGCAATCGGGGCATTGGCATACAACGATTTGGGCCGAATATTTAATTATAATATCATCATCAGTGTAGGATTTATTGCTTTTGGGATCTCTGTCGCGACTCAGGATTCGTTAAATGGTGTAGTGTTTTATTTAATGCATGACATGGTTGCCAAAGCATTATTATTCTTTCTGGGTGGGATGATTATCTCAGCTTCAGGCACTGACCGCTTAAAAGAAATGGGTGGTTTAATCCGACGTTATCCGTGGACCGGCTGGATGTTTTTTGTACTAACTTTGGCATTGGTTGGTGTTCCGCCCCTTAGTGGTTTCGCTGGAAAAGTGATGATGGTGCGGAGTGGATTTGGCGAGAATCACGTGGCTCTGGCGCTGATTGCACTTGCATCCAGCTTCGTAGTGTTATATTCCTTGATCAAGGTATTCCAGCAAGTGTTCTGGGGTGGCGAGAAAAGGGAAGAACAAGTCAAACCGCTTCATTATAAAGCTATGATGGCACCGGCAGCTGTTCTGTTCGCAATTGTAATTCTGATGGGTGTGGGTGCGGAGACGGTAAACGGACTTGTCAGCCAAGCCGGAGCTGTACTGGCTGATCCAGCACTATACATTAACGCTGTCATGAAGGAGTGATACTATGGCTTTTCAACTATTATTGAATTTCATGATAGCATTCCTGTGGATGTTCCTGCACAATGACTGGACTGGGCCACGTTTCGTCATTGGTTTCTTGATCGGTATCCTCATTCTGCTCGGAATGCGACGTTTTTGGCCCAGATTATATCTAGGAAAAGTGTGGGCAATTATTAAGCTAATCCTGTTGCTGCTGCGGGAACTGGTCGTTTCAAGTTATGTAGTAGTAAAAGCTGTTCTGAGACCGGAGCTTAATATACGTCCAGCAATCTTGAAATATACTACAGAGCTGAAATCGGATTGGGAAGTGGCTACTTTGATCACATTGCTCTGCCTTACTCCCGGATCTGTGGTACTTGAAGTATCGGATGATAACCGGACTTTGTATATTCATGCCATGGATGTTGAGGATCCCGCACAGTTCAGAGCGAATATCCGTGACACCTTTGAGCGTGCGATATTGGAGGTGACCCGTTAATGATCCATTTTATTCTTATGCTCTCGCTTACGATTATGGCGCTGGCGATTGGTGTATGTGCCTGGCGGTTGTTGAAGGGACCTTCTTTGCCCGACCGGGTAGCGGCACTGGATACGATTGGAATTAATCTGTTAGCCATGGTAGCCGTTCTTTCTGTTTTACTCCGAACGCAGGCTTTTATCGAAATTATTTTGTTAATAGGCATTCTTTCCTTTATCGGCACGACGGCATTTGCCAGATACATCGAAAGGGGAGTGGTGCTTGAACATGGAAATGATCAAGACAGTCGGTGAATTGCTGTTTGCCTTATTAATACTGATGGGGGCATTGCTTAGTGCTGTAAGTGCTTATGGTCTGATTCGGCTGCCTGATGTTTATCTGAGATCACATGCTGCTGCCAAAAGTGCCACCCTTGGTGTTTTATGTGTTCTGAGCGGGGCCTTTCTATATTTTGCATTTTTTCTAGATCATATAAGTGCTAAGCTGCTACTGGGGATTGTCTTTGTATTTATGACCTCACCTTTATCTGCGCATTTGACGGGCAGAGCTGCTTATCGCTCAGGGGTTCCCTTATGGAATCGCAGAATTCAAGATGATTTAAGAGAGGTACTGGAGAAAGAAAAAGCTGTAGCAGCATCCCCTGAACGGGATGTGCCTCAAGAATAAAATCCATGAAATGGTGATCTGCGATTTCGGATTACAACAATAAGTTTGGATCGCAATAGCTAAAAAGCAACAACCCTGCATGAAAACGCGGGGTTGTTGCTTTTTTAGATTAAAACTACTCTTTTTTGTTATCTTAACGAACTAATATTTTGCCTTCTCCAGCAAGGATGCGAAGTACCCTTGGGAGTCGATCACCATCATTCTCAGGGATGTCCAATTGAATGCCGTAGTGGAAACTGCCTTGTTGTTCTTTGTTCCATTTCAATATTCCTTCTATGTACATAGATTCATCCGTAAGATTCATTTCCATGCCAATGCGTACTAGGTTATTTTCTGGGTTGATATTGAGGGGTAACGATAAGTGGCAACCCGATCGACTGATGTCGAACAATACAGCCCTTACAGGCTTGGAAGGAACCTGAATTCCGTTAATAGTAAGAATATGAAGATCAAATGTTACAGGTTCTTTAAGGGTATATCGAAAAGGTTCGGTTCTGCGATTAGTGTTCATATGCTCCTCCATACTTTTCCATGTAATATAAATTATCGACATAAAAGTAGGATTAGTGAAGAGCTGATTCAATTTTTGATTTATTTCACTACTTGAGCAGTCTCGTAGGTAAGGCAGCGCAGACTTTGATCAGGATAACGCATTTCTGCCGTGTAGCTGCTGCCATCTTCCAGCATCATCTGAACAGCGACCATGCCGCGTTTATCATTGGTGTCAGTGTTGATCAGTGTTGCTGTAGCAATTTTCCGGCTTTCTTTTTGTTTATCTGTAAGGATAGTTATGGCCGCATTGATCCAACGGGCATCTTTATAGATAGTGCTGGCAGCAGAAGCGCTAATTGGTGTTCTTTTCAGAGCAATATTAATCGCGGTCGTGTTCACTACCATACCGTTTATGGGATCAATTAGTACATCATATTCCCAGAATTCCTTACCTTGCCCTTCTAGGGTCTTGGCGTTATATGGACTGAAATGTACAGCCCATGTCCACGGCAGCGAGGTTCGGGTATCACTCAGAATAACCCGCATCTGCAGCTTGGCAATATCCACATCGAATAATTTGCGTACGCTTGTAGCAGCAAGAATAACGGCATCAGTCTGACTCAAATTCCCTGCAGCAGGCGGTGTGACAGTGGTCCGTTTGGATTCAGAAGTCTCATGACCAGCCATGTCTATGAAATTGTTAATGGGTTGTATTTCTTTAGGACTCATCTGCGGTTGTAGATCGTCATTCACTGTGGAGGACACCGGCGTTGGTGCTTCCAACTTCATCCCTTGGGTTTTGGTGCTGGTTAAAGCTAAATGGGTGGTGTTTTGAATGACTGCACTGACGATTAGCAGACTCCCCGAGAACAGGAGTACAGCTAAAGTAGTGGGGAATTTTTTGTTATTCACTTGAATAACCTCCATTTGCTTCGGATGATGCTGAATCTTCCTAACCTTAAACTATAGATGTTATAGAGTAGGTGAACAGATGTTATGGAGTTGTAAAAAGATGCGGATACTTGTTCCTTGACCTAAAGTAGAATTGAGTGAAATTCTAGTTTGATGCGCATCTGCGATTTGCTTGCATAAAGATAAACCAAGACCCGCACCCCCGTATTCGCGTGTGCGCGATTTTTCACCTCGATAAAAGGGTTCAAATACACGCGCGCTCTGTTCCGGTGTCATCCCAAATCCTGAATCACATACTTCCAATATGGCTTCATTTTGCAATACATAGGCAAGCAAGCGGATGGTGCTCCCTTGCGGAGATGCATGAATGGAATTTTCGACAAGGTTAACCAAGAAGGAAGTTAGCAGATCATGATCACCCCAAACCGCAGGGATGGAATAAACCATTTCTAGTTTGATGCCTGCTTCGTCCAATTTAAGCTGCTCAATCTGTTTAACCGATTTGAACAAATCTGATATGTCTACTTGTTTCAGAGTCAGAGGATGATGCCGTAGGACGGACAAATCCAGCAGTTTGAAGGCTAAATTCTTCAGGCGTAAGGTTTCACTAAGGATATATTGACCAGCCATCTGCTGTTCTTCCTGGCCTATATTTGCGGAAGTCAGAAATTCAGCAAATCCCTGCATACTGGTTAAAGGTGTGCGCAGTTCGTGGGCGAGGTTATCGACCATTCTCTGCTTTTCATCGGCCATATTAGACAGTTCGATCACGTGCTGCTCCACTGCGTTTGCCATTCGGTTAAAGTTCAGGGCTAACTCACCAAATTCATCTTTACTGCGCAACTGCACGCGCTCGGTATATTTGCCTTCAGCGATCGTTTTTGTAGTCTTTGAAAGCTGTTTAAGTGGTTTGGTCAACTGCCGGATCAGCAAGTAGAGTAATAGGAGCAGAATTGGACCGATAATCCAGTTAATCATTACAAAAAAACGGTTCAGCTCATGCTGCTTAGCATACAGGTCACTGATATCACGTTGATAAACGATCGACAAAGCTTGATAGGGAGCAGGGAGTTCAGTAGAGAGTTGAATAGAATGTGACTCCGGTGTTGAGACTGATGGGACTCCGGCATTCGGATAAACCAGCTGGTCATTCTCCCAGAGCTGTAGTCCGATTCCCTGCTTATGATAAAATTCACCATAGGATTGAGCCACACTTGAGATTAAAGTAGAGGTAAGTGTGGCCCCACGGGTCTGAATCGATTCAAGATTTTCATAAATGTTGTTTGCAATTAATAGCTGTTCGCTTGAAGCACGCTGCATTTCGCTGTCCATGTTCAGCTGCCAGCTTTTTTTCATAATCATGATTACACTCACATCTAGGGCGACGATGAAGAAAGCGAGGACTGACAGCAGAATTTTATGCCAGAATCTCATACTAGACCTGAACTTCCAAGCGGTAACCAAGCTTAAATACGGTTTTAATTCGTTCTTCCCAGCCTAGTTTTTTGCGCAGCTGTCTGATGTGAACATCTACGGTACGGGTATCTCCTTCAAAATCATAGCCCCAGGCTAATTCCAGCAACTTTTCCCTTGATAAAGCAATATTTCTGTTGCGGATAAGGACCTCAAGCAGCTCAAATTCCCTAGCGGTTAAATCTACGGGTATCTGATCCACCATCACAAGCCTCTCAAGATAACGTACCTCAACGTTTTCACAGAGAAAATTGGAAATGCCTTTTTCGCTCCTGCGTAACACCACATTGATTCTTGCCAACAATTCAAGGATTTCAAAAGGTTTAATGATATAATCATCGGCGCCCAGCTCAAAGCCTTTGATGCGATCAGCCAGTGAATCTTTTGCGGTGATCAGAATCACCGGAATTTGTAAGTGAGCAATCCGCTGCATGATCTCAAAACCGTCCAGTTCGGGCAGCATTATATCGAGCAGAATTAAATCGGCCTTTTCACGTTCCAGCAGTTCAATAACCTCCAGCCCGCGATAAGCCTTGCTATAGGTATGTCCGACTAATTTTAGATTCATAGTAATTAAGTCACTGATTGCACGTTCATCTTCTACGACTATGATATGGCCCATAGTTCATTGTTCCCTCCTAAGCTAGCAAATCACTTCCTAATGCTAATAAACTATAAACAACTTATTACAGAATTGTCCAGTGCAGGTATGAAAAAGCATCTAGTTCTTCCTAATTTGGTTTGTTGATAAAGCTCAAAAAGGACTGAAAAAGAGAGCGGAAGCAGTCTCTTAATCAATCCTGAAAAACATCATTATAAACCTTCGCAACTCTTGATTAATTGGAAATTCCATCTGTTGTTGACTTAGACAAGTGGGCATCAGGGGCAATAAATTCGTGAACGATTTGACGAAAATACTCGTGATTATCATAGCTGTTGTACATACGCCAGGCCACTGTTTGGGAGTTGCCGAAAAATAACCGCTCAAACTGGGTTTGACGACCTCCGAATGCACCCGCTCCTAGTTCCCAAGCCAGCCGGAATAAGGCATTTCGATACCACGCATCCGAGACATTTCCCTTCAAATACTCATAAAGATACGAACCAGCGCTTGATGTAAAGTCGGCTTCAGAGGGGATCATGATGAGCCCGCTTGAACTGAGGTTTTGAACCATTTCAACCATCTCTGGATAAAACTCTGAAAAGTGAATGGTTGAAGCCAACAGTGGACCTTTATCTGGAACGAGATATCCAAATTTGTCGAGCGAAGCCCCTATTTCCGCTGCAAGTCTTAAGGCTTTGAAAGTTTCTAAATAGGTTAATATTCTGGAAATAGGCAAAATCGTGTAGGCCTCAAGGACAGCATTTTGTTCTTCCGCCAAAGACTCTAGCATACCAAGAAAAAACTCGGTTTTTGCAATATAGCGGGTGACAATTTGGTGGGCCATATGCGTATGAAAGTTACTCTCGCCGAATAATCGGGAACAGTACCTCTCATCGCCATAATAAAATATACGATCATGAGGGATAAGTACACGGTCAAAGATAACAAGGGTATCCATTTCTTCATATCTTGAACTTAACGGATGGTCGTAAGTAGATGAGGCAGCGTAGCTTTCACGGCAAAAAAAAGTCATTCCAGGCAGATCATTAGGCACCGCAAAGGCAAATGCAAAGGGATTATCATCATCCACAAGTGAGGGTGAGGGAGTCGGGAATACAAGCATTTCATCACAGGTAGCTCCCTGTGTTGCCATCATAAAAGCACCGGTAACAAACATCCCTTGATCAATGATTTCTACGACTTTTGCAGCGATAGAATCCTCAGTAGCATCAATCTGGCCGGATATTTTGCTGGCTTGAGGCTGAATGAAAGCATGGGATAAGGTAATATCATGATCTCGACAGTAGGCATAGTATTTTCTGAGGTTCTCAGCATATTTCGGATTATGATCCTCAAGGATATCAGCAGCTGTGAACAGAGACATGATGGCCGTATTCATATAATCGGGGGAACGTCCTAAAAATCCGTGATGTCTGTTGGACCAGAGTTCAATCATTTTTCTCCGGCGTTCTAAATCTTCAGCATTTTTGGGTGGAAGAAAAGATAAACCAACCGGATCTCCAGTATCAGGTGAAGGATAGGTCATCTGCGCCGAATAACGTTCATCACACTGCATGTTATACATTTCGGCTTGTGTTTGTATGAGACCTTGAAAGGCAGGGTGTTTGGATAAAGGACCTTCAACACGTGTTCCTTTGTACCAGATATTGATCTTTTGCCGGTCGATTCGTTCGATGTATTGATTACCTGTTTTTATAGGCATAGGTTCCACCTCTTTGAAGTCATCTTTGACTAATAAAGCCGTATTATTGCTATTAATGTACGTAATCATGAATCTCCGTGTACATTGTCCATAAACCGTGGTGAGCTGGGAGTTTAGGGTTGACATAAACGATGCTGACTTGTATATTTTGGATATTGGATTACAAGTGTAGTCATACGGAGAAAAGAAAGGCGGATAGAATGATGTCTACGGAAACTCCAAAGATCTCGGATGCCGAGTGGGAAGTGATGAAGGTGCTGTGGGCAAGTGCCCCACGCACTGCAGGTGAGATTGTTGAAGCACTAGAAGGCAACAGGGACTGGAACCCAAAGACGGTACGGACGTTGATTAAGCGTCTGACAGAGAAACGGGCTATTGGTTATAACCAGACAGGTAGGGTGTATTCGTATTATCCGCTGGTGCGGGAAGAGGAATGTGTCCAATCGGAGACAAGATCCTTTCTGAAGCGGATCTACGGTGGAACTCTGCGCCCGATGTTGGTCAATTTTTTGCAGGATGAAAAGTTGTCCCGGGAAGATATTGAAGAACTGAAGAGAATTTTGGATGAACGAAAGGACTGAGCCGCTTGCTGGAAGCTGCATACAATCTGTTCGTCAAGGTATTGTCGCTGTCTGCCATGGCGAGCGTGCTGGCTCTGCTGATCTTATTGACCCGCTTCCTGTTCAAGGATCGTCTGAAACCTACATGGACGTATCTTCTGTGGATACCATTGATCGTGAGGCTGGTTATACCTTGGGCACCTGAAAGCACATTTAGTATTTTTAATCTGTTACCGCTGGAGAAAGAAACGGCGCAGAGTTCCTTTATTCCGTCAGCGCAATCGGAAGTTGGCTTTACTTATGTCCCAGAGTTGACCGGAGGGGAAAAGGAACCGGCGTCAGTTACTGGAATTGCAAAAAGTGGACCTTTGCCGGGAGAATCGACATCGGATGATGTGGCACAAGTCAATCCGCATACCGATTCAGGATGGGAGCCGATACATGTACTGGTTTTGGTGTGGTTTGGCGGAGCGGCGGTGGTGCTGGGCATGTCGGTTCGAGCGCAACTGCGATTTACCGCACGGGTTCGACAGGAAACGGAGATTCATTCCTCAGAAGTCCAACGGTTGTTCGAATCCTGTAAGCAGGAAATGCAGGTGCGTCGCCCAGTCAAGCTGATCGGGACGAAGCAGATTGCCGTACCGACACTACTTGGCGTTATGCGGCCCAAGTTGCTGCTGCCCACCTCTACTTTACACACTCTGGAGACGAACGGACTCCGTCATATATTCCTTCATGAGCTGGCACATGTGAAGCGCCATGACATTTTGCTAAATCTGCTGACAGGTCTGCTGCTGGCCATGCATTGGTTTAATCCTCTGTTGTGGTATGCCGTACGCCAAATGAAAGAGGATCAAGAGGTTGCCTGTGATGCTCTGGCCTTGAAGCATCTTGAACCGGCTTGCCACAGAAGTTATGCCTTGACACTTCTCAAATTGTTAGAAACCTTACCCGATCCGATCCGGTTGGCAGGTACAGCTGGCATTTCAAGCAGTAAAAAGGAAATGGAAAGAAGGATTATTATGATCACCAGGCACAAAAAATTTACGGCAAAAAGCTCAATGCTGGGCCTCGCTGTAATTATGATCTTAAGTGGCTGTACCCTTACAGGAGCAAAGCTAAATTCTGCATCAGCTCCGGCAATGAGCGCTCCTGCTACTTTTCAGGCAGAAGTGCAGGATAAAAATACAACGGCTTCCGGGGTTAAAGGCACTCTTTTGGCGGAAAAAAACGGAATCACGGTATCTGCTAATCCCACTGGGGAGAATACACTTTTGCATAAAGTCACGGTAGATGTGCGTGGTGAAGTAAGCCGTACGTTCTTGTGGAATGCAGGAGAAGATAAAACTCGGCCTCCATTGATTAAAGAAGCAGATGTGAACGGAGATGGAACTAAAGAAATTTTCATACGCATTACGACCGGCACGGGTACTGGACTTTCTATGAGTGAGATTCATGTGCTCCAGCCTGCTAGCTTGGAAGAGCTTGTGGTCGAAGATCCGATCGAAACGTTGAATCAGAAGCTGAAATCATCCATTACACATCGAAATAACCACACTTATGTATCTGCTGAACTGGACGGAAAGCATTTGACCAAAGTGTATGATTACACGGATGGAGCTTGGGGAGAGAAGGTCGGATTTGGCTCTATAGTTTCATACGAACTGATAGATGACCAAATTGTAGCCCATATGTCCGGTGCGGCGTCTATGTCTGAGTTTCCGCTCGACGTTATTGCCGTTTACGGGAAGAATCTGACCCTTGAGAGCGCACAGATGTACTATGGATCGTTTATATCTCCACCACTCAGTGAACAGGATATCAAGTCCATGATGGAAAAACAGCTTCCGGCAAGTGGTTGGACCTTTAGCAAAGACGGAGATCAGTATAGGGTGGATATAGATCCACTGAATGGCGTAGGGGAAGGCAATAGCTATAAAATAAATCCGCTTACCGGAACGGTTCATGACGTAACTTCTGGCAGTCCACTGAGAAGTCTTGTAAACCGAGAAGCGATAGATCTGTGGAACATCTCTAACGGTACAGAATACCAGAAGGAACTGTATAAGTTACTCCAACCAATCTTTGATACAGAGGGTTTCAAGCCAACAGATACGGACTTGATTTCAGGCTTTATCGGGGATGGTTATTTGTTCAGTGATGTTAGGCAAGGAAGCAGGGAATTCACGATTAAAGTAGATGTCTTTACTGGTCAGTGGGAGGAAATTCCTGACCCGTATCAATAGTTAAGTTTCAAGGTCTGTACCGTATTATTGAAGAGACCATTACTAGCGAATTGAAACTAAAAGCAGCCAGTACGCGCCGATAGATTATCGGCATGCACTGGCTGCTTAATTTTTCTAGAAGGGAGGACAGTCTTACGACTGTACAAATTACGGATGACTAAAGGACTATTCGACCTGGAACTGGTTTAATTCGTCCTGAAGCTTTTTGGACAACTGATTGAGCTGCAGGGACAGTTCGGCAACCTGTTCAATGCTGTCCAATTGTTCCTGCGTACTTGCGCTAACTTCTTCGGTTGAAGCGGAATTCTCTTCTGTAGTTGAAGAAATGATTTCGAGTGCCTGTAGGATTTCATCTTTGTGTTTATGGACTTTGGAGGTGTTGCTGCTGATTTGAATCATACGTAATCTTAAAGCCTCCAAATCGCTGTTGATGCTAAAGAATACCTGTTTCGTAGCCTGCACGGATTTTGCATTTTCTTCGGCAATTTCAAGTCCTTGGGCTGTGTATTCCACAGATGCTCTAGTTTTCTCTTCGATTTCATGAACCTTTCTGCCAATCTCCTGTGTAGCCTGTGCAGTCTGCTCCGCCAACTTGCGAACCTCTCCGGCAACAACGGCAAATCCGCGTCCCTGTTCTCCCGCACGTGCTGCTTCTATGGAAGCATTTAGTGCCAGCAGATTGGTTTGCGTAGCGATTTGATGTACCGTGTCCACGATGCTCGAAATTTCATGACGGCTTTGATCAATATCATGGATGGCAGACGATATCGAATGAGTGGAGTTGTGATTTTCTTCTGCCCATTTTGATAACTGATCCAACACACCCAACCCCAGTTCGCTCTGGTCGGCAGAAGCCTGCACCATCGTCTCTATGGCTATGGCATCATTAGCGATTTCGTCAATTTGACCAGATAATGATCCGGTTTTTTGCAAAATCGTATCCGTTTCGATCGACTGATAGTTGGTTGCATTCGCAATCTCATTAATGGCTGTGGCTGTATCGTTCATCGTTATAGCTGTGCGGGAAGAAATAGATTGCAGATCCTTTGAGGACTGGTTTAATACCTGAGCGGAGGTACCCACTATTTGGAGCATCCCTTGAATTTTCTGGACCATGTTGAATATTCCGTTGGAGATTTGTCCAATTTCGTTGTTGGAATAGGCATCAAATTGAACCGTCAAATCCCCATTTTCCACCCGTTTGATTTTGGTAAGCAGCTTCGGTATAGATCTGAGCAGATAACGGAGCGTGATATACGAAAATAGAACGAGCAGAATCGCCGCTGCAACAAACCCGCCAATCGTAATCCAGGTGAACTTTTTTAATTCGGAAAGCACTTCCCGCTCTGAAATAGTTAAACCTACGGACCAGCCGGTATCTTTACTTGTAGCATAGCCGATGTAACGGCGTTCTCCGTTGTCATTAATCAGATGTACGCCGGATTCACCAGCGATCATTTTCTTGCCGATTCCCCCAAGATCACCTGGCAGCTCATTAATCTTTTCCTTTGTGACCTTAGACTGGTCTGGGTGATACAGAATATCACCTGTTTTGGAGGCGAGAATGGAATAACCTGTGCTGCCTAGCTTATAGCTTTCCATTATCTCAGGGATATTTTTAGACGCTATATCAACCGCGACAAAACCGATTAATGTATTGTTGTCATTTTTTATCGGATAGAAAATACCCATCAGCATATCGCCTGTAGTGATGTCAATATAAGGATCGGAGTAGTACAGGTCGTCTGCTTCGACTGCTGGCTTATAATACGGCCGTTCTTTAATGTTAAAAGCAGCATCTGATGTCGTACCATTGTTGAGGATATAAAAACCTTTGCCGGCAGTACTAGCAATCCATGCATCTGCAAAAGTGGGTTCCACCTTTACTATGTCAGCTAGTGTCTTTGCTACTTCAGCGGCATGCGGAGAAGTCTTGGCCATTTCAGGAGCTTCGGTGGTTTCGATGTATTGTTTGAATAAGTTATTCGTTGACATTTGCTTGACCAGTGAACCCTTTTCCTTAAATAGTGCATCAAATTGACTGACAAGTGCCTGTGTTTTGGTCTGAAGCATAGATTCTTGTTGTTTCACAAGTATGCTGCGAGTGCTGGAAAACATAAAGGTTCCCAAGATTGAGAAGACGACAACAATAATAACTAAAAGTACAATGGACAAAGTATTTGCTATGCTTGATGAACCGAACCGCCTTTTTTTTAGTTGTTGTAACATGCTACCATCTCCCCCAAGTTGTCTCTGAGCAAATAGCTCATAAGAACATATCGGAAGATAGTGAGATTTTCGAAATAGTAATTTTGAGAATGAAAAAATTAAATTAAAATGGATGATGCACAGGATAAATCCTTGACTGGTACGGGATTTCAAGATGGTGGGGGGAGAGGGAGATCTTAACAATTAGCCTGTAGCTTGGCACATTGCAGCTACTGATTAGAGGCGAATTGTTGTTTTTTTAGGTGATGCTTAACTGCCTTTATCAGACTTCTTGTTTGTAGATTGCTTCCAGCTCTTGCGGTTGATAATGATTATCAATTATACTTCCGATAGGAAGGAGGCGAGTAAAGATTTTAAATGCTGATGATAATTTGATGCTCTGGGATTATGCACATATCCGGCTGATTGATATTCGCCATATGTTGTTTAAGGCAGGAGACAAGCTGACCTCCTATAGGTTCCCGGCTGCAGGTTTTTTATATATGGTTCGCGGCAACGCGGTTTTTCGGCTCAATGGAAATAAACATGCTGCAGAACGTTTTCATATCCTACACAGCGGAAAAGGAGGGCAACTGGATATTGATTGGGTCAGGGAGGAAATGGAGTTTTATTTTATTTTCTATAAAGCCTCGCTTTCGCTAACGTCCGGATCAGGTGTACGTAGACTTTTTGAAAGAAACAGTCCTTTTCAAAAACAATATGAATTTGCTCCGAATGCTCCAGTGGCTTTGCTGTCTCAAGTAAAGGAGATGCACCGGAAATGGCTGGACTCAAGTTCACTTGAACGGATTCAGATCAAAGCAATGCTTTATCAATTTGTCTACGAAGTTGAGCGGCAGAGACAGGCATATGGAGTCTATCCCGTCAAGCCGGATCTGGTGGAGCAAGCAGTTCGATACATACGAGAATATTACAGTCAGCCTATTACCTTATCCTCTATTGCAGAGCAGCTTAATTATAGTGTGGCCTATGTGGCGAAGCAGTTCAAAAGCAAGACGGGTACCAGTCTGATTGATTTTCTTATTCGGACGCGAATAGATAAGGCGCAGGAACTGCTGCTAAATACCGATGCATCATTGCAGGAGGTTGCCGCCGGAGTGGGGTACACGGACCTGTCCTATTTCATCAGTATTTTCAAGAAAACAACCGGTGTGACTCCGGGTAATTTTAAGTCATTGGCCCTAGGCTCTGCCAAAGGATCAGATCGTCCTAAAATCAGGCTAAGATTGTCTAATGCAGGATGGGCTGAGCCAAGTTATATTGTTAATGATCATGATAATCATTATCAATATAGAAGAAAAGGGGATTTACCGATGGTTAGAAATACAAAAATGTCAATGGGAGCAGCGATGCTGTTATGTCTGGTTTTAATGCTTAGTGCTTGTTCTTCAGGGAACAGTCCTGTTAATTCTGTGAATGCTGGCCCTAGTCCAGTATCCTCTGTGCAAACAGAGACAAGTCCACCAGACTCAGCCACCAATTCAAAATCTACAAGAGTATATAAAGACAGTCAGGGGCATGAGGTTGATATTCCAGAGCGTCCACAGCGGATTGTGCTGCAAGGTAATTCGATCGGAGACCTGCTGGCACTCGGGATTCAGCCGGTCGGTGTCGACCGCCGGTTTATTGAAGAATCAGTCTATTTGGATAAGGAGACAACCCCGGCACAGGATATTGGATTTCCTACAAATCTGGAACTTGTTTTGGATCTGGAACCGGATTTGACAATGCTGGGTTATGTGATGGACAAACAATATGAAGAAGTGTCCAAAATATCACCTACTGTTGTATTTGACCAGAGTAAACCCTTGTCTGAGCGTCTGCCTGTCATTGGTGAGATAGTGGGTAAAAAGGCTGAAGCAGAGCAACTGTTGTCCGAATATAATCGCAAGGCCGAGAATATGTGGAGCGGATTGCGTCAGGAAGGCAAACTTGCCGAAGGAGAAACAGCGGTAGTGCTGATTTATTATTGGAACAAGACAATGTATTTGATGAAAACTGGTGGTATTCCTGCACTGCTGTATCAGCCGCAGGGCTACAAAATGTCCGAGGCAGTGAAGGAAATCGAGCCGGCAGAAGGTGCACCCTATATTGAGGTCTCCCCTGAGCTAATGCATAAGATGCTTATTGGTGACCATTTGTTTGTCATCTATCCGGCCAATGCTGATGCGGAAAATTCCTTTAATGAGTTAATGAAAACTGCGTTGTGGAGCTCGCTCCCTGCTGTAAAGAGCGGAAAAGTTACTTTTGTGGAGACCAAATGGAATTATGACGATATGTTGACCAGCAGCATGCTGCTGGATGAGTTCCCTAAACTGCTGGCTAAATAAATGAGATCTCAGGTTAATCCGCAACAAAGAAGCAGAGGAGGAACTCGCTGCTTCTTTATTTTGTTTATTAAGTAAAGAGTGCTGAATATAGAATAGTAATCGGTCATTGTTTTTTGTTGATTAGCTAGACTCCAAGAGTAGCATCGATTAATCTGAAGAAGTGGAATGCGGGTTATGATTGAATCGTCGACATAGATAAACGGAGGCTGACTATGACTTACTCACAGATCTGGAACAACTCAGGAAATGAAGCCGATATTCTTTATTTGGAGCAGCAGATTAAGGCCGTTAAAAAAGAAATAAAACGAGCAGAAGCTGCAGAGCTTCAAGAAATATTGGATCAAGCGAATCGTAAGCTGGCTGAATTGGAAGCGAAGCTGGACGAGCTTGAGGATTAGGAGCTCACCGCCCTTTTGTACCGTTTGAACTTTATGTTTCTGAATTTGCACCGGTGTCTATATAGTTTTATAATTGTAGTTTACTTAATCGTATTACTGGGAGGAATGGGGAAATGGATAAAAATAGAAAATATATGCTTGTCGGTGCGCTTCTGACAGGGGTAGGTGTCTCTTTGATGGCCTATACAGCAAGCCGCTATACTTCGTTTAAACGAATCGTAGCCAATACCATCCGTTTGGAAGAAATCGCCTCTCTAGAAATCTCGCGATTGTCTTCAGTTCCCGGTGAAAAGAAAGACATCATTATTACTGATCCTGCTGTTATTGAGCGGATTTTTGCTGATTTCTCTCATGTTCAATTAATGAAATCGGCCCGAAATGTCAGTTCTGACAAAAACTTCAGCTATTATATTACGATAGTTCAGGCTGACTGCAAGCAACGATTTGATATTATTTTAAAAAGCAGACAGCATATGATCATTTATGATAATGATTTAAGCAATCCTCACTTGAATGCCTATAAAATTATCAGCCCTTATTATCCGCAAGCACTGGAACAGGTTTTCGACTGATTATATAGAGGTGCGCAATGAAGTAATATCATAGCCCATTTCCTGCATAGCATCCAATCCATTTATGATCTCTATTGTCCGGGTGCCGTCCCAGCCTTTAGCCGTTCCATATTCGATCCATTCGCGGATACGCTGTGGATGATTTAGATTATAGACATCTTCAAAACCCTTTTTATGGTTTTGCAGCAGATAGCCTGTATTTAGCGGACAACCGGCAATAGGATCATCCCATGTTAGGAGTTGGATGCGGAGGGGGTGGAGCTTTACATTTTTATGATAAATCTTTAATTCAAGCAGACTCCGTTCGTCATGGATTCTCATGCCCAATATATAGCTGTATTCCAGTTCCCTGAGCGTGATAGAACGCAGCTTTTTTTTCATGAAAATCGCCTCTCATCCTAATAATTTTGTTATCATAGCAAGCATAGGGATATTTTTCAAGCAATCAACAGGAAGGATGTTTATATGAAGTATGAATTTGGGGTCATGGCATCCATTACAGAATTGGTGGAGTACCCGGATGAGCAGAGTGATACCTATATTCCGCACCCGAATTTTCAGATCATCATGGATCAATTGGGTATTACAGTACCCGTTGCGGAGATTTATGAACATTTTTTTGCCAACCCTGTTCACACCGGACATGTGCTCGTTTACAGCAATCCAGAGCAACCAAACGCTTGTATTGTCCTCGACACTTACCGTGATCCGCTGGACCAGCTAGACATGATTTATTTCGGATGGCGCTGTTCGTCCGAGAAAGACAATATCCGTGAGCTGTCCCGGCGTTTTTATGATGAATGTGAATTTGCGGTCCGTTATGAAGAAGGTCAATCCGTGCTTTACAAGGTGTTGAAGGAGGATACCTATCCGCGAAAATTTTACTATAATACCGTGTTTGAGCAGCAGTTGAAACGATACCCGGCAAAATAGGCGCTAGAAATACATAACCGAATCACTTAGCACAAAAACGCGAGTTCAGGGCAATGCCGCCCAGACTCGCGTTTTCTATATACCTGTTTTTGAAATGCTCTGCATCATTCAGGCAATTACTGTGCCGTCAGCAGCTGCTCCAGAATTTCGGCGCGAATCTTCAGCAGGCTCAGCTCTTTCAGCGAACGGCTGCGCTGTGGAGTATCAATTTCAATAATTTTTACAATCCTGCCCGGATGTCGGGACAAGATCATAATTTCATCCCCCAACAGCAGGGCTTCATCAATATCATGCGTAACAAAAACGATGGCGCATTTCTTGCGCTCCCACAATGCGATTAATTTCTGAACTAAATCAAACCGCAGATGATAGTCCAGGGAGTGAAAAGGCTCGTCCATCAGCAGCATATTTCCGCCGTGATAAAAAGCGCGGGCAATGGAGCAGCGCTGCCGCATGCCTCCTGACAGCTGATGAGGATAATGATTCTTGTAGGCAGCAAGCCCGACCTCTTCCAAAAATGCTTCGATTTCCGACGCAGAGGTCGGAGAAGCCTCCTTAACAAAGCTGATATTCTCACCAACTGTAGACCACGGCAGCAAACAATCCTCTTGAAAGACATAGGACAGCTTTAGCTCTGGATGCACAGTGACCCTGCCGGAATCGGCGCTTTCGGACTGTGACAGGATATTCAGCAACGTTGTCTTTCCCGCACCTGAAGGGCCTAGAATACAAATGATTTTCGGCATCTGGATTTCAAGACTGATTTTTTCCAGGATTGGAACTCCCGAATAGCGTTTGGAAACTTCTTGTAGTGTAATAAGCATAAGCCCCACCCTTATTTATTCAAATGCGTCGGCAGGCTTACCCTGCTGCGGAACAGAAATGTAATGCAAGATTTGATCACATTCCAGAAAATAGCCATAAACAACGCCAGGGCAAACACACGATCGGTCTCCAGATTTGTTCTGGCATCGGACAGCAGGCTGCCGATCCCGTCGACGGAGGTCAACAGCTCCGCCATTACGGCCAGCTTCCAGCCCAGTCCCGCTGAGGTGATCATGCCTGATTTCAGATAACTTTTGAGCGAAGGCAATATGATATGCCGGAGAATCTTATTGCCGGGCACATGATAGACCTTGGCCATCCGCATCAATTTGCCATCGATCGCCGCAAATCCCTCGTACAGATTGACCACCAAAACCGGTGTAGTGGACAACACGATAATAAAAATTGCAGGCAGATCCGTAAGCCCAAACCAAATGATCGCGATGCCCAGCCAGGCGATCGGCGGCACGGATTGCATTATATCGATGACTGGTTCCAGATAAGGCTTCCAACGCGGATAAAGTCCAAGCAGCAGCCCCAGACAGCCGCCCAGCAGCAGAACGCAGACCATGCCGATCAGCAGCTTGAGCAGCGTGCGATAAACTGCATAATAAAACTCCGGATCACCGAAATAGCTCAGGACCGTGCGCATCGTCTCCAGCGGGCCAGGCAGGACAAAAGGGTCCATCTGCATAGCTACAAGCTGCCACAGCAAGGCAATGCCCAACAGGGATATGGCTTTTTTACTTAGGCTGATAATAGAACTGTTCATCGGGAAGCTTGCCTCCAATGCTGTCCTTGCTGTAATTCATTAGCGTCTGGTAATACGTTGACAGAACCTCTTTGCTCTCGGAAGCGGAGGCGAAATCCAGCGCCATATGCGGAATCGCTTTCTCAACCACACCGGCATCCAGCTTGAAATACTTGTTGGCCAACTGAGCCGCCTCTTTGGGGTTGTCCAGCGTCCATTGCAGCGCTTTTTGATATTCTTCCTGGAAGCGGGCGACCAGTTCCGGCTGGCTGGCAATTACTGACTGCTTGGTTGCGAGTCCGGCGTTGGGCAGATCGGTGTTTAATTTGGTAACCTGCTGCCATTCCTTTTTGTAATCCACGATCGAGCGCACCTGATCATTTTTCATTTGTATCGCGGTAATTTGCGGCTGAATGCTCACAATTGTGGAGGCCTTGCCGGATAACAACAGCTGAGCTCCCTCAGCCAGCTGGGTGTAATGCAATGTGATGTCTTTCCCTGGCTCCAGTCCGTTATGCTTCAAAAAGGTCTGCGTAATATAATCGACAGGCGAGGATTTCATAGGCACATACAGCGTTTTTCCTTTAAGATCCGCCCAGCTCTGGATGGACGGATCTGTTGTAATCATGCTCATCACTGACCAGGTATTCACATTCATCAAGGAAAGATCCATTCCCTTGTTATACATCACGACGGCATTGTTCAGTGGCAGAGCTAAGAAGCTTACTTGATTGTCCTTAGCCAGCGCGGTCAGCGTGTCGATGGACTCCCAGGTTTTGAACTCGATGTTGACCGATTCTCCCAATGCCTTGGATTCAATTAGCCTCAGAATAGGCAGAGAAGGCGGAGAAGGAGGGCCGCCGACCGTGATATTCAGTGTTTCTGCCGGGCCAGCGGAGGGAGCGGCGGATTTGGGCGAATTTTCATTTTTTTGTTGCGAACAGGCACTTAACATAAAAAATAAACTTAACAGTAAACTGAGGCACAAGGCATAAACAGATTTAGCTTTCATCGTGAGTTCCTTTCAAGCGGTTATTTTGACAGCTAGATGGTAATGTTGATGAATTTTATTGATAATTATTCTCAATTACAGTGAAAATAAAAACCTATCATAAGACATGATAGGCCTGCGCCCAACTATTTTTTGCTGCTGCAAACGGCAATATAATTCAGATCTTTACCCGTCGTATTAAAAAAGGTATACATCTTTTTGAACTGTTCCCGGTTCTCTTTCTTGAGCCCGTTTTTCACAATACGCAGCGCCCCGATAACCCCTTCATCGCGAATGAGTCCATTGATACTCATTAAGGACATGGGACCGGTAGCATTGTCTACTTGCTTAAAGCCTGCGGAGTGGAACAATCCCGCCCAATGCCCAACATACAGCGGCTCGACATTGATGTGAATGGTGCGGCGAAGCTCGGCTAGATGTTCTTCCATATTTTCCTTGGCAAAGGTAATATCATGTGTTAGCAGAATGCCGCCAGGCTTTAGTACCCGATAGTATTCGGCGACTGCCTTTTCCTTCGCAGGCTGGTTAAGCATCGTGAGCATGGCTTCATTAATGACAACGTCAAAGCTCTCATTCTCAAAAGGGAGCTTCATCGCATTGCCTTGCCGGACATGGATATAGTTTTCCAGATTGGCATTTTTAATATTTCGGTTTGCTTTTTCCAGCGCCCGCGGGTCCATATCAATGCCGGTAATTTGACAGTGGTATTTCCCGGCCAGTTGAATGGAGGTGGTGCACATATTGCAGGCTACCTCCAAAACCTGGCTGTCCGTACTCAGATTGGCTTGCTGGATCAGCCAGTTGGTTGCTGCAACGCCGCCGGGCCGCAAACGTTTTTTTCCCAACCGCGCCAAAAAATTATGGCCTACTTCTTTTTTCATCGCATTCACCCCATTACTTATCCGGCTTGACTACAACCAGAAGCATCTGAAACGCTTCTGTTGCGTATAGGGCATGCGGAATATTGGCCGGCATAACTAGGGTCTCCCCCGCATGAACTGTGTAGTTATCTTCTCCAATTGTAATTTCCGCTTGCCCGGACAATATGTTGACCATGGCATCGCCCGGGGAAGAATGGCCCCCAATCGACGAGCCTTTATCCAGCGAAAGTAAGGTCATTGCCAGATTTGGCCGCTGTACAAGGGTCAGACTGGAAACCTGCTGTTCCTCTATTGTGATGATTTCTTTCAAATCTATGACTGCGGATTGCGGCAGTTTTTTAATAAATAAACCTGTTTCCATTTTGAATACCTCCGTTTTATATACTGATTTGCAAAAATTTGCAGCTGCTGTGGGCGGAATAATCATGCCATGTGCCCGCTGGGACGATAACAGATGCGCCGGCTGTCAATTGATAGGGCTCTGCCGCCACCAGCAGATGAAGCTCGCCTTCCAGCACATGGATGATTTTAGATTTGGGGGAGGTCTCCGAACTGATAGTCTCCTCCTGATCCATGGCATACAATACCCATTCCGGTTGTGCTGCTGTTTCGGCTGCAGCTACGGGTAATGACAGCGTTCGGCTCGCAATCCGGTGCGGCTTGACGCTGATCATATCTGTTAAGAAAAATACCTTGCCTGCTGTAATTCCACTCATACGATCCCCCTATTCAAAGTACAGTGTTTTGATTATTTCCAAATTGCTTGATTGAATGATTCCTGCAATTTGATATAATGAGAATGACTAATGAGAATTATTCTCATTTATTTTATTGTAGCAGAGTATTCATCATGACTCTGTTGCCATGGCAACAGGAGGCTGAGAAAATTGCAGAAATATCTGAGCAGGATACAGAGCACCACTTTGTTTAAGGGATTCGCGGACCGGGAGGTGCAGCAAGCACTGAGCTGTCTGCAGGGCACAATCAAGGATTTTGCGCGGAAGGAGGTTGTTTTTAGAAAAGACGATATTCTGGATTCGGTGGGCATTATTATCCATGGAAATGTTTTGTTATGCAAAGATAATATCTCAGGCATGAGATTTATTTTCTCGGAACTCGGGGATGGAGAAATCTTTGGCGAAACGGCGCTTCGCCTTGTCCAAGAGCACAGCGGCTATGAAGCGGTGGCGGGATCGGAATGCCGGATTCTGTTTATCAAAATAAATAAAATCGTCCGGCCCGGCCAGGACACTTGCCATTTAAGGGGACGGATCATTGAGAATATGTTGGCCCTGCTGCTTGAGAACAACCGGTCTATCTATCAAAAGCTGGATCTGGTCTCCCACAAATCGCTGCGGGACCGTATCCTGCATTATTTGGCCCTCCAGACCAAAAAAAACAATTCCGCCTGTTTTGAAATTCCGTTTACCCGCAGCGACCTGGCTGATTATTTGACTGTTGACCGCAGCGCCTTGTCCAGAGAGCTGCAGCGAATGGCACAGGACGGGCTGATCCGGTTTAATCGAAATCAATTCGAGCTGTTGGACGCGGAGAATCAGCTGCGGATCAGCGATTTTTAGAATAATTTCTCCAAACATAGTAAAGGAGTAAACAGAGGGAATAATCAGCTAGAAAGCGCATTGGGAAAGGATTTGACCGATCTAAACAGCATAAAAGAGGTAGTTAAAGTTAGCTAACTGTTGACTTGAGTTTTGATTTGTTGATTTTAGCTATCTATCGTAGTTACTCATAAATACAAGAGCCCGCGTCGAACGCGGGCTCTTGTATTTTACTCTCCTCCAGTAGCCACCGGATTCTCCTCATATGAAATCCAATCACTCCAACTACCCGCATACAATTTCACATTCCTATACCCAGCTTTTCCGAGCGCGAGCACATTCGGGCAGGCACTTACACCTGAACCACAGTACACGATAATCTCTTGCTCAGGATCAATTCCCTCATAATGCTCTTTCAGCACCTCAGTTGATTTCCAGCGCCCTTGCTCATCCAGTACATCCTTCCAGAACTTATTGATCGCTCCGGGAATATGACCTGCCTTCGGATCAATGGGTTCTTCAAGTCCTTCATAGCGGCGGGACTCGCGGGAATCCATCAATAGTGCGCCACCGTCGTTAACTACATTTTGCACATCTTCCATGCTAACAAGCATCTTCTTCTGAACATCTGCTTCATACTGGCTAGGAATCCTAACCGCTTGATGATCACTGACGGGAAACTTACCATTTTTCCAAGCAGAGTAGCCTTGATCCATTACATACACACGTTCATGTCCCAAATATTTAAGCATCCACCACAGACGGGAAGCGTAAGCTCCACCTTGATCATCATAAGCAACGACAATACTATCTCTGTTAATGCCAACCTTGCTAAGAACGGTGGTTAGCTTCGAGATCTCAGGCAGTGGGTGGCGTCCACCGTGTGCGCTTACTGGAGCGGAGAGCTGTTCTTCCAAATGTAGATAAACTGCTCCGGGAATATGATCTTCTGTATAGGCTTTACGCCCAGCTTCCGGGTCAGTAAGTAAAAAACGGCAATCAACTATAACAAGTTCAGGCTCGTATAACCGAGCAAGCAGCCATCGAGTAGAAACGATCGGTTCCATAAAGTAGCCTTCTTTCCTGTTTAATATGTATGGAGTCATTATAGCGGAAAATAAAAGAGGGCGCACCTTAAGCTTATGGCTTAAACTGCGTCCTCATTGAATTAGATCAAACGATATCCTGATGGCAAGCTGCCGGTACGTTGAATGGTGCGAACCTGCGCCGGGGTCAGCCGTTGATTGCTTGAAATGAGCGATTCGACATCTCCTCTTCGCAGAAAGTCGTCCAGTTCGCGGATGCTGCGGTTGCCACGCAAAATGACGAAATTATCGCGGAAGGCAGAACGATCGAATAACACAAGCGTAGCGTTCGGATTTGTGGAGAAGAAGCGCAAGCTTTCTATTCCTGTAAGGACTGAATCTATATCTGCAATGCCCAGGTTGCCGCGAAGAGTTCTGCGAAGCCCCCGAAAGTTCTCCTCACTAAACACTCTTAGCCTAGGATATATTACAGATGTTACTTTTTTTGTAATCATGGTTAATCCCTCCAAGTTCGATTGACGAACTGTCGTTTTCGACAACTCGCCGCCAGATTTACCATAAATGAATGCGGTAGTTTCGACTGGAAAAAGGAGTGACCTGGGCGCTAGGCTCCGGATTACTCCTTTTTGTTGTTGTAAGCAATTCCTAGATCAAACGATATCCCGAAGGCAAGTTACCGCTGCTGCGGATATTACGGATTTGTTCGAGGGTTAAGCGTTGGTTAGTAGAAATAATGGATTCCACGTCATTACCTGAAATGAAATCATCCAGATCCCTAATGTTGCGGTTCCCGCGAAGAACACGGAAATTTCCTCTAAACCGGGTTCTTGTGAAGAGTACCAGTGTAGCATTGCTGCTAGTAGAGAAGAACCGAAGGCTCTCAATACCATCGAGGATGTTGTCCGTATTACGAATACCCAGGTTGCCAGTATATACTCTACGGCGTCCATTGAAGTTTTCTTCATCGTACACGGTCAAGCGAGGGAAAGTCTGAGAAATGTGAACTTCTTTTTTCATTTGTAATTCCTCCTTTGTTATCTAATCTATGTTCATATAACTTTTTGGCTTGGCTGAAAGTCTAATAGAAAGCCCTTATTTGCATGAATTTATTATTTTGGGCTTTACTCCAACGATATATTAGTGTACTATTTAACTATTACACTGACACAATATAAAAAATGAACAATACATTAGTTGGCAGGGAGGATTCGCATGAAACAGGGGAGTGGTATAGAAATGCAAGATTCAATCGTTCTGCAAATGAATGAGGTAAGTAAGATCATCAAAGGAAGACCGATTGTGGATAAGCTGACATTTGATATCCGTAAGGGTGAAATTGTTGGATTGCTAGGTCCAAACGGTGCAGGAAAGACCACAACGATTCGAATGATGACGGGTTTAATAAGGATGAGCGAAGGCGATGTGATTATCCAAGGCCACAGTGTGAAAAAGGATTTTAAGCAGGCGATTGGCCATATCGGTGCGATAATTGAAAATCCAGAGTTTTATCCCTATATGACTGGACTTGATAATCTGAAGCAGTACCAAAGAATGACGGATAACATTGAGGCTGGCAGAATAGATGAGGTTGTAGAACTGGTAGGACTTCAAGAAGCGATGAATAAAAAAGTAAAGGCTTATTCGCTGGGGATGCGCCAACGTCTTGGGATTGCTCAGGCGCTTCTCAATCGGCCAAAGTTATTGATTTTAGATGAACCTACGAACGGACTTGATCCGGCCGGAATACGGGAAATGCGTGATTATATGCGTACCATCGCCGAAGTGGAAGGCATTTCTATTCTGATTTCCAGCCATTTACTTACTGAAATTGAACAAATATGCCATCGGGCTATTGTGATCCAGAATGGTAAGCTGGTGACCGTAACTACGATTGGTGAGGAGCAGGAAGCAACCGCACAAGTGAAGCTCACCATCCGTGTAGGATCAATCGAATCCGCTATAAATATCTTGGAGCGCTTGGATTATGCGGAATTGATCTCTATGGATAGCGCGCGATCTGAAGTGACAGTAAGTCTGCTTGATAGCAGAGTACCGGAGCTTGTATCTACTTTTAGTGATGAAGGTGTGGGGATTTTTCGGATTACGGAGAATAAACAAAGTCTTGAGGAAGATTTCTTGAAATGGACAGGAGGAAACCGCATTGCGTAACTTTAATAATCTGATTGTGAATGAATGGCTCAAGCTCTCAAAAAAACGCACATTTTTTATGCCATATCTGATATTAATTCTATTATCCCTGCTGTTAGGTTATATAGTTCATTCTGTCTCACCTGGCCTGTTTGAATCAGCTTATGATTTTTCAGCAATGATGCTGCTTTCCCAAGGGATTGGGCAAGTGATTACAATTCTTGCGATTATCGGAACAGCAGGTATTGTCTCAAAAGAGTATAGTCAAGGAACCATCAAGTTCCTGCTTATCCGCGCCAGAAGCCGTACAGCAATCCTCGCATCCAAATATGTGGTTGTACTGTTGTATGCTTTGACTTTGACTGTCATCGGAGGTATAGCCGTTTTTGGAACAGGAGCTTTGTGGTTTGGACTAAGTGGTGGAGAAGCGGGTATGAGTGAGATGCTTACAAACCTATTGTATAATCTCGTTAGTACGGTTGTGTATGGAACACTTGCTTTTATGCTGGGGATATTGACCACTTCAACGGGAGTAACGATAGGGGCTACTATGTTTGCGTTAATGATAGACAAATTGATTATTTCTCGTGATTTTTACAAATATGTTCTGTTTCCAAACTTAAATTTATCTGCTTATGAAGGTGGAGGAGCACCTATGCCTGGAATGACACTGACCTTTTCTGTCGTGATGCTTGTCTTATACACAGCTTTCTTTCTTCTCGTAGGTTTCTCCGTCTTTAGACGAAGGGATGTTGCTTAATCATGACAATCGAATTCGATAACAACCTGCCGATTTATATACAGATCATGAATTACATCAAAGGTGAAATCGTCACAGGCAAGCTGAAACCGGGAGACAAAATACTCTCAGTACGAGAACTTGCCAGTGAACTGCAGATTAATCCGAATACGGTGCAAAGAACTTTTCAGGAACTGGAGCGTGAAGAAATCGTGGAAACCAGGCGTGGAATGGGAAGATACGTCACAAGTAATGAAGGTACTATCCTGACCATCAAAAAAGAAATGGCCAAAGATGTGCTAGATCGTTTCATTCGTGGTATGCAGGATCTTGGCTTTCAAGGCGAAGATATTTTAGCGGCGGTTGCGGAGAATATCCGTAACAAGGATAAAGAATAGGGGGATAAACAAGTTGGGGAATATACTTGAGGTTCATGAAGTTACAAAAAAATATAGATCCAAGCATGCCCTCCACAAGGTATCTTTTAATCTGAGTGCGGGTAAGATCACAGGACTGCTGGGCAGTAACGGCAGCGGCAAAAGTACACTTATGAAAATCATCGCTGGACTGACACAACCTACCTCTGGTCGTGTATCCGTCATTGGGGGTTCTGTAGGAACAGAAAGTAAAGCGGTGGTGTCGTTTATGCCTGATAAGCCGCTTACAGAATCCTGGATGAGTGTTTCCGATGCTCTGAAATTCCAAACTGACTTCTATCCGGATTTTGATCAGACTAAAGCCTCGCGAATGTTGGAGTTTATGAAACTAAGAGCGCAAGATAAGGTAAAGGACCTGTCCAAAGGGATGAACGAACGTTTACAGCTTACACTTGCCCTATCACGCCGAGCTAGCCTTTATTTGCTGGATGAACCCATTGGTGGTGTAGATCCGGTAGCTAGAACAAAAATTCTTAACGCGTTAGTAGAGTTTTATGAAGAGGACAGTACCATTCTCTTATCAACCCATTTAGTATCGGATATTGAGCGGATCTTTGATGATGTGATTTTTATAAAAGAAGGAGAAATTCTGATGCATACTGCGGTGGAGGATATTCGGCTACGCCATGGCAAAAGTATTGACGAACTGTTCAGAGAGGTGTACGCAGAATGCTAAAGCTAGTGAAGTATGATTTTAGACGGGATAGGGATAAGTTTCTTGCAGTTTTTGTAATCATAATTCTGGCACAGATTGGGTTAGGATTTACCAAACTGCATGACTATGAACGGTTTACTTTGAACGGAATAGCTTATGTTATTGCAGGACTGATCTTTCTTGTCATGGCAGCAAAAACCTTTTTTAACAATATAAATTCCTATAATCGTCGCCTAGTGCCCGTAAGAACTTTGAACACAGTCCTTTCTCCGTTAGTGCTCTATTTAGCTCTAATGCTGGGTATTATTTTAATAGCTTTGATCCATTTTGGTGTGTATCTTTCAATGTATCCCTCCTCATTTCTTCCGGAGAATTTCTGGAAAGTGGGATTGTTAGTTCTCTTGCAGGCGTATTGGTTTGCCGGTTATATCATGCTTACCTTGATGGTCTCCATTACGGTTGCACGAAGTGTGAAATTTAAGGGGCGAGTATGGATTGGGCTGGCCACTGCGTATTTGTTACAGAATGGAATATTCTATTTGGAGTATTTTATTTTCAAAAGTAACTTCACTGCTTGGGAAAGTGTATTCCAGTTCGAGGTCATAGATGAGATGGATACCGCAAATGGGATACAGCTTATACAGGGTCATTTGAATCTAGCTCCTCTTCTGTTTGAAGCGGTGATAGCAGTTCTTCTTATAGCGGTCATCATCAAGCTCGTTAATAAAAGAGTGGACATCTAGCCACAACTTGGCGGAATAGTTTTTAGAACGGAGACAGGGCGATTTAGCTTTGTCTTCGTTTTTGTGCAAAAAAAAGACGTCCTTCTAAGTGAAGGGCATCTGTTAGGGTAAGTTCTACAGACCTTCAACCCGAAGGGTGGCGGTCCATGTTTCAAGCTCTCTTATTAGGCGTTCTTCCTCATTTTCGTCCAAGCGGAATTTAACTCCATATTGATATTGGCCCAGCCCAAACATCCAACCCCACCGGACGCTGCATAAGAGCTGAAGCTTCTCTTCATTTAATTGAAGATGAATAATAAGCCTAGTATCTCTTGCAGTGAATCGAAGATTCAAAGGAGTACGTACCTTACAACCCGAACGGCTAAGATCGAGTAATACAGCCTCTGTTAACTTTCCAGCACCTGGACCGGAATTGTTAAGCGGAACTTCAATCCAGCATTCAAGCGGATGGTTCATAACATAACGGAATGGTTCTTTCCTGCTGGACACATCCATAATTTTCCTCCCCATTGTTTATTTGCTATTATATCGAAAGGGAATGTTGAGAACAATCTACTAAAGTGCTATTTTTAATTAAGAATTAATTTTTTTAATACTAACGAAGGTGATGAGATTTATATGTACCAATACCTTAATGAAACGTTCCGTAATCACAATTTTGATCAAGGAAGCTTGCAGGATGGTGAGTTAAATAACTGCACATTCGAGCAATGCTCCTTCAAAGGCACTTCTATGGAAGAGATGAACTCTATTGGCTGCCGATTTATTGATTGTGATTTTACTGGAGCCATGCTTAATGCGTCTCACCATAAAGGTTCAGCGTTTACCAATTGTAAATTTACGGGAGCGAACCTGTTTGTATCTAAATTCGAAGATTGCAAGATGGTTGGATCGGATTTCTCAAATGCATATTTGGACGGAATCTCCCTACTCGGAGGGGACTGGTCGTACACGAACCTAAGACATACTAATCTAAGCAGACAGGATCTGCGAGGGATTCGATTTACAGAAGCGGATTTAATGGGCTGTAATTTGCAAAAAAGTGACTTGCGCGGAGCGGATTTGAGCCGTGTACAATTGTCTCAATGCAAACTTAAGGGAGCGGATATGCGGGAAGCGATTGTTGAAGGAATTGATTTAAAGAGTCTGGATCTGCAGGGAGTGCGGATGGATATTGAACAGGCGGTACTCTTGGCACGTTCATTTGGGGCAAAAGTAGGGAATTAGTAAACGGACGGCATCAGTTGCTAGCGTGGATCATAAAGACCTCCGCTAGCAAATCAATGCTTGAAGCGGAGGGGGGGCAGTGCAGATTATTATGAGTATTCTAACTGCTGAGCCTATGTATTATGGCATATGTAATAGTATGCGTTAACGTAACCGTTTTCTGGGTTTTGCCCACCATTTAATCCATAAGAATCCATCATCATCACGAAAAAACTTTATACCTACCCAGCGTAAGGGTGTCCATACTTCTTTAAAATAATATGAAGGCATAGTCTGTTAGACCCTCCTATATAGTAAATTATTACTATATATTACGCTAATTCTACGGGATTCACAAGCTAGATTTACTAATAATTACATATTGTCCGGGTGAAAGGGGTTGAGGATGCATTATGCAGGACCTAAGGCACCGCTTGAGCTACCGAGAAGTGCACCCCTCCATTTTACATAGACGCTCCACGTCATAGTGGATAGCAGTGGTCGATGTCATGAAAGACAAAGGAGTAGTAGTTCTCTAATAATAGGAGAACTACTACTCCTTTTTTTTGGATCGTTGTTTGGCTGCTTTTACACCGCCGAGTCATATTCAGTTTACTGAAGCTTAAGGACCCGGATGACGTTATTAGCATGTTTTTAACCTTTTGAGCGTGCTTTCGGACCTCAGAGACATTATTCTATATGAAGAGCCTGTTATTGAGTGTTTTTGGTGCCAATTGCGGCTGTGGTGTCCGTTAATATCCAAAAAGCGAGCTAACGCTGCGTATAAGGTCAGCTGAGTCCGATAGATGATTCGTAAGCGAATGAGATGTAATTAGGAAGTTAGATGTTCAGATCATTGAGGCTACTCCAGCAGTCATTTCATGGGTAATGGGATGGCTTTTTTTTGTTGCCGAGTTGGATTCGAATCTAGTAAAAACACAATGTTAGAAGGGGATAAGCACAGTCATTTTATGATGCCTCGCATTTAATAAACGGAGAGGATGTGATGAGATGACAGAAGGCGAGTTTATAGCGAAGATTGCGAATTTTGCTGTAAAGGACATGCAGCTCACTAAGCTTCCTGCTTCGTTAACCATTGCTCAAGCGGCTCTGGAGTCAGGCTGGGGCAGCAGTGGATTGACTGTGAAAGCGAATAATTTGTTTGGGATCAAAGGAAGTGGACCTGCTGGCAGCATTACTGTACAAACTACCGAATATATTAACGGTAAAGCTGTTAAAGTGAATGCCCCTTTTCGAGCCTATAACAACTGGGGAGAATCTATCGCGGATCATTCCGACTTGATTGTGAATGGAGTCTCATGGAATCGCAACCTTTACAGCAAGGTTCTCGGTGCGAGTGGCAAGGTGGCCGCACAAGAGATTGCCGCAGCTGGTTACGCTACTGATCCGAACTATGCAGCTAAGCTGATTCAAATTATGAATACCTATAATCTGTATCAATATGACGACAAATCCATGGGAGGAGATGATGAGATGTCAGCAGAGGATAAGCAAAAGCTTGTTAGTCTAGAATCGGAAGTAAAGGAACTGCGTGCTCTTTTAGCAGCTCTTACAGATAGCAGGGATACGCTGAAAACAGGTGTGCAAGAACAGGGGCAGTCGATTAATAAGCTTACGGATCGGGTGACATTCATTGAAAATCGGGCAGTCATGAATGTCCCTGCATGGGCTGAAGCGGCTGTGAAAGCAGCGACTGCGGCAGGACTTCTCGATACTCCATCGGGTGGCAGTTACGATTTCTATCGTATATTAACGGTGCTGAACCGTGCAGGTTTACTTGTAACAGGAAGTAAAAAATGAAATAAGGAGGATTAAAAAACATGTATAACGATGCTCTCAACAGTGTGCTTGCCTTTGCTTCAGTCCTAGCTGTTTTTGTAATGGCACTTGTACAACTTGTGAAGAACAGCATTGAACTTCCGCGGAACATTGTGCCAGTAGTGGGGTTGGCTATTGGCTTGCTGGTTGGAGCAGTTGCCTACCCGTTCACTGATATGAATCTGATTCTGAGACTCTGGGCGGGGGGGCTTGCGGGACTATCAGCGACCGGTTTGTTTGAACTAGCTTTTAATAAAAGGGAGGGGACGAAAAAAGATGATAAATAGATCTGGCCTATGAGTTTTATAAAACAATCGTTTTACACTGGTAATGTGGCTATGCATTCTATCGAGAACACTAATATATTATGGTATGCCAATTTATAAAGGGGGTGCAACGATGGGAACTTACCTTGATGCAAGAACATCTCAAAATGCCAGCCTCGCCAACTCTATATCTATTCCTATTACGGTACTTAACACGCCGCAGCTTTTTGGACAGATTGGGCTGTTAACGGCTGGAGTGACTACCAATCCACGTGTTCTCCTTAAAGGAACGATATCAGTGACGCTTCCGCTAGCGTTAGTGGGCATCACAATTACGATTGTAAGAGGAACCTTGGCTACCGATCCAAAAGTGTATTCTGCTACTTCAACTTTTGCTCTTAGTATATTGGCTCCGCAAGTAATAACCTTTTCAGCAGCGGATTTCTTACCAGCCATCACACCTCAGCTCACTTATACAGCATTTGTTTCTTCTAATCTTCTCGGTACAGTACGTGTGGGCCCAGAAAGCTTTGATGGTATTTTAGTTTCTGATTAATTGTAGAGCCTTTAACCTCGCTGGTAGCCCAGTAGAGGTCTTTTTTTTAACTGAACGCCCAATCTTCTAAGGGGATCATTACATATCTTATGATGTATTCTAAATACGGAGGAGGTCTTCTCATGGGTGCTGAATATGGTCATGTTGGTGGTGCTTTTACTTCTACAGGCGCAATCTTAGTTTTATTCATCTTATTAGTAATTATTACAAGCGCATGCATATTCTAAATCACTAAAATAGCAGAGCTCCATGTTGGTATTTTGCCGACTTGGGGCTTTTTTTTGTAGATATTTTGTCCGTTAAGGTAATATAAAATAATAAGTTAAAAGAATACTAATCACGTAGTGAATAACATGAGTTTACAATACTATGATTTTGAATATTCAAATATACATGTTATCTTAATCTGATAACATAGATTAATACTGTTAAATTTTACTTAGGAGAGAGCTAGTTTGAAGAAAAAAATGATGATCGGAATTTCTTCTGTTATTGTACTTTTAATCATTGTTGTAACTGTGGGAAGCTTTTATTTCTATCATGTTGCTATTGCACGTGCTTCAAAGGACTTCTTAAATGAAAGCCCTGACCTGCAGTCCAGTCCAGAGGTAGAACAATCTAAAGATACCTCGAAGGCAGACCAAGAGTGGTGGGATACCCAGAGCTTTGATAGATGGGAAATGAATTCTGATGACGGAATACAGCTTAAAGCGTACTATTTAGCTGCTCCTGAACATTCCGATAAGACAGTGATTATTGCTCATGGCTATGCTGGAAATGCGACTCAAATGAGCGGTTATGCCAGAATGTATTATGAGAGACTTGGATATAATATTTTGCTGCCGGATGCCAGAGGACATGGAGAAAGTGAGGGTGACTATATCGGATTTGGATGGCCAGAACGTAAGGATTACCTGAAGTGGATACAGAACGTTCTGAAAGCAAACGGTGAGGATACACAGATCATACTGCACGGCGTTTCCATGGGGGGAGCTACCGTAATGATGACAAGCGGTGAGGATTTACCAGCTAATGTTAAAGCAATTGTGGAAGATTGCGGCTATACCTCAGTAAGGGACGAGCTTACCTTTCAATTAAAAAGAATGTACCATCTCCCCGCCTTTCCAATTGTAGATACGACCAGTATGCTAACAAAGATCCGGGCAGGTTATTCCTTTGGTGAAGCCTCAGCCTTAGAACAGGTGAAGAAATCTAAAACGCCAACTCTGTTTATTCATGGCGATAATGATACTTTTGTTCCTACGGAAATGGTTCATACGGTATATGAAAATAGTCCGGTCGAGAAGGAGCTTTACATCGTTCCTAATGCGGGTCACGGAGAAGCTTTCCGCATGGATCCGGTTAAGTATGAGAGCGTAGTTTCTGAGTTTATCGGAAGATTTGTGAAATAGTTGTTGCTGAAAAGGCTGCCGAAAGGTAGTCTTTTCGTGCTTATAATACCGTTAAACATAAATTCGGGGCCCTCTTTCGAGAGCCCCTTTCATGGGAGATGATAGAATCAAAGTATTATATTTTATTGTTATTTCCATTTCAACTGATACAATAGGCTGAATTTGTTTAATTAATCGCTACATCAAGTTGTAAATGTTAGTTTTAAGTAGAGTTCGTCAACAAGTTGTCAACAACGCGATAACAACTACGCCTTTGTTTTCCTTGCTCGTTTAACAATCTTTGGAGGTTGGAGGAAGGTATTGAAAACGTCAGCTGCTGATTGATCTGCAGCTTCAATAATATGACCATAGATATTCATTGTAGTTGATATCTTAGTGTGCCCTAGTCTACTAGAGATGATTTTAGCATGAACACCACTGCTAATTAAAAGAGTGGCAGAAGTATGACGTAGATCATGAAATCTAATGTATCTTAACTGTGGATTTCTAGCGTGGAATTCGCGCCAGTAATCTCCCCAATTTTTTGGGAATTTAGGACGTCCATTGTCGTGAGCGAATAAAAATGAATATTCTCCACCTTCCCATGGAACTTTAAGCTCAGTGCGAACCCGCATCATATGCTTTTGATATTCTACAAGTTCTTTTACTACGGAAGAAGGCAACGTTATCGTTCTTCCTGTACCACGTTTAGGACCCTTGATTACAGGCATACCATTTTTAAACATTGGAATAGTTTGATGTACAAGGATACTACCTTTTTCTAAATTAATATGTCTCCATTCAAGACCCAAAAGTTCTCCACGGCGCATTCCTGTAGTGAGAGCTAAAGTAACAAATATTTTGAATTTAATAGTTTCTTTTTGGAGGGACTTTAGAAGTTCAGCCACTTCTTGTTCGTTATAAAAACTCATCTCCTTTGGGGTCTCTTTGGGTTTATCGATCCCATCCATTGGATTTACTTTGATAACTTTCCAAGACACCGCTTTGCTGAATATACTTCGAAGTACTCTGAAGCAATAAACCACTGAGGCTTCACCAGTTTTTTTTGATAGCTCGTCCAACAGGGTGACAATATCTAAAGTCTTAATTTTATCCATTTGTATATCACCTAAAATAGGAGTGAGTTTTGTCGTAGAGTGGTATTTGTAATTGAAAGCACTTGTTTCAGCTAAATTTTTATCTACAAATTTATCGCTCCATAAACCAGTGAATTCTCTAAATGTCATTTTTTCAGGTCTAAAATAATTTCCGGATTCAACTTCTATTTTGAATTTATTCCATTCTGATTCTAAGTGATCTTTGAGTTTTTTTGTTGTTTTTAGTAATGCAGTATCTTCAACTCGATAAGTCATCGTTTCTCGACCGCGCTTTGTTCCCGACCCTGTTTCAACTGTAAATAACCAAGAACTTTTACCTCTCTTTTGAATACTCGCCATTCAGATCACCTCGAAAATTTACTATAATTATGTATTTTCAAATTTCAGAAATTTTGAAATGACCCATGTATATTCCACAAATCTGTATTTGATTCGGGACATAAAATTTCGCTTCATAATCATCATTCTCTGGGGATAATTTGATTTGGGAATCATTTTCAGACCAATGTATGCGTTTCAGGAATCCTTCCTCACTGTCATTTACAAGTGCGGCAACTAATTGACCATTATGTTCTGCCCATTGAGCATGACGCATATAAACAATATCTCCATCCGTAATTCCGATATTTATCATTGAGTCACCTTTGACGCGTAGTGCATAATCCGGTTGTTTTTTGTTGGGAAAAGGATAGTGGATGTACTCCTCAATATTTTGATCAGCAAGAAGACCATTTCCAGCACAGATTGTTCCGAGTAATGGTATTTCTCTAAATCGCGGATGTTGCTCAAATAGGTCGGGAAAAATATCTGACTTTGCAATTTTCAAGGTATCTGAGATTATTTGTAGATTTCCCATAGACATTAGTGTTCTACCATTAACATAATCAGAAATAGTGCTCGAGGCTACTCCTGTTCGTTCACTTAATTCTAGTTGAGTAATTCCTTTTAGCATTAAGACTTTTTTTAAGTTAATAGATATTTCTTTCATAAGATTAACCTCGTAATCAGTGAACTTTTTCCGCGCCACTTTGAAAACCTCCGTTTTTTTCCGGTTATATAGAAATAATATTTATTATATCCGATTTAATCAGATATTAAAAGTTAAATTTGGAGTTTTGATGTTGACAATCCGATTTAATCGGAATAATATTGGTTTGGGAGGTGAGGCAATGGACGATTACAAAATTACTTGGAGAGCCGCCAGAGTAAATGCAGGTTACACTTTAAAAGAAGTCTCCGAAATGACCAAAAAAAATATGGATCTCATTCGGAGGTATGAGAAAGATTCGACTGATATACCCTGGGCCTTAACAAATGAGTTACTAAAACTCTACAAAGTGCCAGCAGAAATAATTTTTTTTGGCAGGGAATCCGATTTAATCGGAAATATCAAAGTTTATGCGATTATATCGTAATTAGGAGGAGGTTAAATGAAAGAAGAACATGTTGCATCTGATTTTTTGGATGCTGTTGCTGAAAAAGTCGCATCCAAGATTTTACCAACTGTTTTAAAGAAAATTGAAGAGAACATTCCCATAAGTGGGGATAAAATGGTTGAAGCTGAAAAAGCTGCTGAAATATTAGGCGTCTCTAAAGATTTGATTTATCGTCTCTGTAGTCAAAAACAAATCCCGCATGTGAAATCAGGAGCGCCTGGTTCACGTAGACCAAAAATGATGTTCAGTATACGTTCTTTGGAAGAATGGATACGGCAACAAGAACGTTTAAATTGCCCAACATGGGATAGTCGAGCTTAAAATCCTTAAAGATTGACTCAAAAAGGAGATATAAATCAATGAAAGAAGAAGACAAACAGGAAGTACGAGGAATGATTGCGGAAGCGTTTCAGTTTATCCCTAAAGGCGATGTATTTATCAATGGAGCTACAGTGACAATTGCTAGTCCAACAGACGCAGAAGCATTTTGGAATGACTCTGAATTGGTTAAAAGGTTCGGCGGAGGAACAATCACCAAAACACCAATTGAAGATGGAGTACACGAACTGAAGAAGAAACTAGCCTTGATTGGAAATGAATTAGTTACAGTGGTATCCAGCCTTGATTGCAAAGCGGTTGAACTGGGGGTTTTCAAAGACTCTGGAATCGGCTTTGAATTAGACAAACTAGCAGAGTTGACCAGCAAACTTTTTAATGCGTTGGAAAGCAAAGAAACCACCGCTGGAACGGTGGCTACTGATACCGAACATGAAAAGGACGTAACAAATGCGAAAATTCTTGTTAAATCAGAATCCATTACAACTGATCTTGCAAGAGAATATTGGGAAGAACGTTCAAAACTTATTCTAAAGCATCAAGGACGCCTTTGATAAGTTCAATCGTAAATCTCTCGTTGTGGAGTTTCAATGCTGCTAAATCAGCTTGCCGAATAGCTTCTTGAATTGGTTTCCCGTCATTTTGAAGTTCCTGGGTAAGTTCCAATCCATCTTTAATATAAAGTGGCTGAAGTTTTTCAAATAGTGCTGCGGCGATTTCATCAACATTTGGTTTAGACACAAGTAATTACCTCTTTTCTTAGTGGGGTTGTTAATCCGAACAATATCCATTTTATCACAAGAGAACGAATGTCGAAGTGAAGGAGTTATCTCAATGAAAGAAGATTTACAAATAGCTTATGAAGCTCTATCAAGAGTAACAGCAACTGCATTAGCTACTGGAGACAAAATCGCTTTGAGAGAAGCCGGACTTGCTCGGGCCAAAACACTGGAGTTAAAGACAATGCTTCAGCGGCGTGAGGTAAAGCCCCAAAGAGTAAGGCTTAACCGTGTTGAGAATTATTGCTTACCAAGTTTGTGAGGGAGGAGGAAAGATAATGGGAGAAAGTGTAGGGGCAGTGAATCAAACGGTCCAGAGTGAAGTAAAGGACACTCCCGAATGGAAAAGCCTCGTCTCAGTGAGAGAGGCTTTAGGAAATATCGATCCGGTGTATGCAGAAATTGTTTCGGAAGTACTCAGCCTTATTGGTAAAAAAAGCGTGACTTATGAAGCAGCCTTATATATTCTCGAACGTTCAAAAGAAGCTCTGAGAAAATGCACCTTGTTACAAGACGAGTACACGCCTTAAATATCTTTTACCGGAAGGAGATTCGGATATGTCAAAACAAAATAAAGAAGCCACCACACAGGCGGCGACTTCAAAAACTTGTTCAAAATGCAAGCACAAATCCAAAGTAGATACTTATAAGTTTTGCACACGATGTGGGAATAAGCTTCATTCTTAAAGGTTGGGAATTGACCGTGATTCATAAACAGATGGTTTAGGCTGTTTCATTTTCACTCCGCACTTCGTGCAGAAAGTACCAGAGTAGTTAATGGCTTGTCCGCATTCAGGACATGAAGAGATTAATTCTGATCCGCAATCTCCACAGAATCGATCATACACATCTTCGGTTCCGAAATCGCAGTCAATGGAAGGGCAAATACTAATGGTTTCTCTTGCCAAGTGTAGCGCCTCCTTTCTTAGATGATTTGGTGGATCTGGACAATTCCCATTTTATCACAGAGAGGAAATGATTTTAGGAAGGAGAATCAGAGTGCTCATTGATATCAGCAAAATCAAGGTAACGGATCGTATCCGACAAGAGTTCAACGACATTGAAGGGCTTGCTCAGGATATCGCAGAAAACGGACTTATTAATCCAATTGTAGTCACGTCAGATTACACTCTGATCGCTGGAGAACGTAGATTACGAGCGCACCGTCACCTAGGAAGAACTCAAGTCGAAGTCAGGGTTATGGAGGTTCGAGATTATCTCCACCAGCGGCAATTGGAATATGGAGAAAACGAACACCGAAGTGACTTTACTTGGTCAGAACGTACCAGGCTTGGTAAAGAACTGGAACAGCTTAAAAGGCTTGAGGCTGAAGAACGGATGAAAGGCAACAAGGAAAATTTTCCTGAGCATGAATCCGGTCAGATACGCGACATTGTTGGTGAACAGATAGGAGTTTCGGGCCGGCAGTTCGATAAGATGAAATTCATTTTGGAGAATGCTACTCCTGAAGTCATTCAACAGTTGGATGACGAAGTGATCAGTACTCATAAGGCCTTCAAGGAAACCAAGGAACGTCTTGAATCTGCACTTCGTGAAGCAGAAGAACGTGCGGAACAAGCTGAGTATGAAAAGGAAGAAATCCAGCGGCAACATAAAGACGTTGTTCCTGCATATCAAGTACAAGAAGCTGTTTCAGCGGCATTAGAGCAGCATGACGAAGAACAAACGGTCTATCTGAAACAGAAGGAAAAGGAAACTGAAGCACAGCTTAAACAGCGTGATGATTACTGGAAAGATAAAATGAAGGATGCTGTCAAATCAGAAGAGTTGAAAGTTGAACAGTTGAAAGCGGGGTACCAGCGTACTAAGGAAGAACTTGAAGCCTTAAAGCTTCAACAACCTGACGATTTCGATGAACAGCAAGCCAAGCTTAAACTTAAAAGCCTTCAATACAATGTAGACCTTAATACGACTCAATTTAATATTAAAGTAAATAAATTTCTTGAAACGGCCGGACTTACAGCTCTGATGATCGGTTCAATATCGAGCGCCAGTAGTGGTGAGAAAAAGAGGCTTAATGAGAGTCTTAATATGCTTCAAACCTTTATTGATCAGGTGCGGCCAGCCGTAAACGGCAGAAGGGCGGTTGAGTGATGAGTGATACAAATCAAATACTGGCGGTAGTGAATCAACAACTTCAAGTAACTGAGCAGCAAGGAGCAGCGCTCAGGATGATGTTCGAAGGACTCGAATCATTTAAGGCGGATATCATTGAACACAAAGAAGAAGTTCAGATGATGGTTCAGGAGGTACGAGATAGTGTCACTTTGACTGATGCAGAGTGTTACCAACTTCAACATGCTGTTCGATTGAAATCAGCCCAATTAACCAAGGACCGTTATAAAGAAACGGATGAAAAGTTTAAAGATATCGTCGGGCGGCACCGGAGAAGCATTTGGTCAAAACTTAAAGAGCGTTTTGAGGTTGCTAAGTATTCTCATATTCGACGGATTGATTTTGAGGATGCAATTGAGTTCATTAAAACATTCAGACCGGAGGATTACCTATGAGACCTAAACTTGAGCCTGTTGTATCTTCAAATATTGCTGCTGTTGGTTACGACAAAGAAATACAAACACTCTTTGTTCAATTCAAGGGGCGCGACACAGTGTATGAACATTCTGGTGTACCGCGCTTAACCTATGAAATTATGATGGCTGCTGAATCAATCGGAAGCTATTATGCACGAAACATCAAGAAGACTTATCCTGGCACTGCTGTTGTAGGTGATCAGTCATGACTATACAAGAGTTGGCAGAACGTTGGAAAAGTAACAAACTTCAGTACGAAATCATTTTGAGACATTTTCCTTCGGTGGTGAAAAATAATGATTAATGGCATTCCAGCAATGACTATCAAGTTAGAATCTGAAGATGTCGTATTCGTAGAAAATGAGCTTCACGCTCTATTGGTCTACAAATTAGATGGAGAAGACCCTTCACTAAAGGTAACTGGATTGAAGAACATACTAGCGATCCGTGATTTGTTAAATGATGCTTATCCAGTATCAACTTGCAAAGGGGGAAGCACATGTGGAGTATCATCTCGAACTTGCGCTTCAGAAACTTAAGAAACTCCAGGAAGAGACTTCAAACGTTTCTGTCGGTGCTGCCATGGAACGAGCTGGATGGTTTTTCAGACAAGAATTTCAACCAGTTATTGACGATCTGGAGACCGCCTTAACTCTCGTAAAACAGAAAAATGACCCTGCTGGGGAGCAGAGCCATTTGGGTATTTGAATCATTCGGCGAAAACATGTTTTCAAGGACGGTGTTTTCGCCTCCATATTAACATGAATTGGAGGATTTGCAAATGCAAGAATTATCTATTAATTATCCTGAACAATGGAAATCGGTAAATTCCCGCGCCGGAAACCTCTTTACCAGTGCGGAAAACACTGTAGGCGTTATTCGCCTGACGAATGCTGATGGACACCTGATTCAATTCGACGATGGTGAATGGGGCATCAGTGCCGAAGGGTACCGTGCATGTAATTTGGTTGCAGGGATCTCCACAATTACACCTGATACAATCCACCTTGCCGATGGGCGCGAGGTGAGTAATCCATATATTGAGTTTGACCCAGAAACGGGTACAGCAGATAAGTTCTGGTCACAAAAAATCACAATTGGCATGTCTCCTTCTGGTAAGCCAATTGTTAGCTCCGCCACTGTCCTCTTTGATATCCGTGTTCGTTTTGTCAAGGAACTTATGCAGAAGATCGAAGAGAACCGGGATGCCGGCAAGCTTTGCATGGAAGGGACGTTAACTGAAGAGGAAATCAGATCCGGCATTTTCATGGCATTCCAAGGAAAGCTTGGCGTTTATGGACGACATGACAACATTGATGTAATCCGCGTTATTCAAAACCTCATAAATAACAAAGAACACGGCGACAAGATCGTCCAGACGCTTGCGTGGAAGTCTTCTATTAAACAGCAGCCAAGTATGCCATTAGCAAAGTTAAAAGCCTACAACGGCGTAGCAGACGTTCTAGTGATTGGATACAAAGACACGTTTGATGAAACAAAACTGAATGAAATCGCTGCTGAATTTCAACAAACCGGTTCGGTTGCTGGGGCTGAAGTGATCGAAGAAACGATCAACGCCTCAGAAGAGTCTATCGAAACAGAAGACAGCTTTCTTTCAACTAAAGGAGGTCCGCGTTTCTAATGATCAAAACAATCCGTACTAAAAACATAAAGGGCAATACGTTTGATCAAGAATTGACTGGTAAGGATATTTTCGTAGGCCCGAACGGATCAGGCAAGTCCACACGGCTCCAGGCTGTACAATTGGCGATGCTGGGGTATATTCCCGGCAAGAAGACAAACGCCGAAACATTCAAACTCAGTTCTGGAGATGAGATGACAGCAGGGCTGCAGATGGATTCTTTCTCTTTTGATCGTTCTATCATCCGCGCCGAGAAGTTGAAGGGTACTGGGGCCAAAGAGGTCAAGTATAGTGAATCGATCACTGTGTCACCAAGTAAAGGCGAGAAGAATAGCACGCAAATGAACGCACGAATCTCTACAGAGACGGGAAACTTTCCAATGGTGTTTGACTTCCAGCAATTCTTGGATATGTCGGATGCTAAGCGGCGTGAATTTATCTACGGCCTGTCTCCGATATCCAGCGAAGAATGGGATAAGAAAAAGGTATCTGCTCATCTTATCCAAAAGTTGTTGACCAAAGGACTTCAGGAAGCCAATCCTGATCTTTATGAAGCATCCAAAGAGTTGATTAATGATTGCTTAGATGAATGGCCTAGTGATTATGATCTATCTTCCGGTCTTCAAGCTATGACCTCATGGGTCGAATCTCAACAAAAGCACTGGAATAAAAAGCAGAACGATGCCACCGGAGCGGTTCGCGAACTGGCTGACATGAAAAATAAACTTGAAGAAACAGATCGTGATATTACAACCAAGAAGGAAGAATTGAAGGATTTTCGACAACAACACACTGATGTTCATGGTCAAATTAAAGCTGGACATGAAATTAAAAGACAGTGGGAACAAAAGCGTAGCCGATTAGATGCCTTGAAAGGCGAGATTGAGCAATTGACTGAAGGACTTGCAGTTAAGGCTAATCGTGATTACGAGGCAGAAATTATAACACTACAAGAGTCAATCAAACAAACGGACGTTAGTGCTGAAGCAAAAACACTCCAAGATCAGATAGACGCGTTGGTAGTTTTGAGAGAATCAAAGACTTCGGAAGGTATGGAAGCTAAGCAAAAGGCTGACAAACTTAGCTTTGAGCTTAACGAAATGAGAAAAGTGTTGCAGGGTATTCAGGATAAAGGGGCTAAAGTTTGTGTTCTTCACTCTTCTATCGGGTGTGACAAGGACTTCTCAAAGTTTACTAATTACACATCTGAAAGAGATCCTAGCCTCCAAAAACAAATTGATGAACTTACTGAATTACAAAATGAGTTAAGAAGAGAAATAAAAACTCTACGTGAACAAGAAAGTTCCCTTGAACAATCAAAACAAGCTCTTTATAAATCTGCAAATGATCAAAACGTTTCGAATGAACGCATTCGTTCACGGATTGAGATTATGCGTAAAGAAGAACAAGAAGAATTCCGCCGTCATCAGGACACTCAGAATAAAATTATCAATTTACAGCAGGAACAAGAACGACTTTTGAATGACAAGCAGCCGACCTTTGCTCCACTTGAAATACTGGAACCGCAGCTGTCGGCGTTGGTACGGCAGATTGAAGAATTGGAACGAGTGATTGAAGAGAAAGAGAAAGCTAAAATCACACTTTCAAACGCTCAGACAGCCATGATCTCAGCAAGCAAGGCTCAGTATTACTTTACGGCTTGCAAGAGCTTAGCAGAGGCACTGGGGGCTAAGGGGATTCAAGGAGAGTTGGTTAAGGGTGTGCTTGGACCTATAGAAGACTCTATCAATGAGAACCTTCAACTGATGGGTATTCAATATCCTATGTTCTTCTCTACTGAATCCGAGACAGGCAAGGAAGTATTTCAGTTTGGATGGATCAAGAATGATCGTAAAACGAACTTTGATGTACTGTCTACTGGAGAAAAATTAATGTTCCTGTCTGCCTTCCTTGTCACGCTGCTTGAAAGAGCAAATCCGCCTCTTAAAGTGTTGGCCTTGGACGATATCAACAACTTGGATAAGAAGAACCTGAGCGGTGTTCTGCAAGGTCTAAACGCCTTGTCCCACAAGCTGGACAATATCTTGATTGCTGGTGTCGTGGAAATTGAGGCGGCCGAAGGCTGGACGATTTGGGATTTGACTCCTGAGGGGTCGGCATCGCGTGGTTAATCTCACCGCCGGATTAAATGATGAACAGGCATCAGCGGTTACTTCTGATTCTGATGAAATACTAATGAGAGCTGGAGCAGGGACGGGTAAAACCCGTACCCTGACTCATCGGATAGCACATCTAAATCTAAACCACCGTGTTGGTGCTTCAAGCATTGTGGCCATAACCTTTACCCGAGCTGCGGCAAAAGAAATGAAAGATCGTCTTGTTCCATTGATTGGGGAGCATGAATCCAAAAGAATCACATGTTGCACGTTCCACGCACTTGCAGTTCGTATCCTCCAAGAATGGGGGCACCGTTTGAATCTTGATAGACAATTCACGATTTACTCCCAAGAGGATCGGGAAGAGGTCATGAAGGTCATTATCGAAACAATGGGATACAGAACCAGCGTGAGTAAAGTCATTAAGGCAGTAGATTTGAGAATCAAGGGTCTTGAAGAACAGGCGGTTTGGGACGAATACAACTATCAGTTACGCCGTTACAATGCCGTGGATCTGGATGCCTTGATTTCGAAGGTGAACACATTGTTCAGCAATCATCCTGATGTCGCTGAGTACTATCGGAAGCAGTGGAAGTACCTGTTCGTGGATGAGTTTCAGGATACGGATCAGCAGCAGATGGAATTTATCCGGTTGCTGAATCCGGAACACCTTTTCTGCATAGGTGATTGGAGACAATCTATCTATGGATGGCGCGGAGCGCGGGTTAGAAACATTCTTGAATTTACAGGTACTTATCCAAATACAGAAGTAATTGAGCTTAACCGCAATTACCGTTCAACAGTTTCAATAGTCGAAGCTGCCAATAACTTAATCTCTCATAGTGGAGTTGGAATTGGTGGAGGGCTAGTAGCTTACAAGGAAGGTACCAGCTTTGATGTAGTCTCTTTGGTTGACGATGATACTGAAATAGATTATGTAATCAGCCAGATCAAAGAGAGAGCGCAGGGTCCCAAGTATTCAGATTTTACGATATTGGCACGGACAAATGTGCAAATTGATAACTTTTATCAAGCGTTGCGGCGGGAGAACATTCCATGTACTGTATTGAGCGCTTCGGATGATCCTCTTAAAGAGCCTGACGTAAAGTCGCTATTGAACTACCTTGCATGGATATTCAACCCACAAGATGAAACGAATTTTAAGCGGGTCATTAAGTTTCCAGAGCGGTCACTGACTGATATGCAACTTCAGGTTGCCGAACAGACAGCTATAGATAGGTCTATCCCGTTGTGGGCGGCTTTAGTGGACTCAGATGAAGAACGGGTTGTGCAATACGCCAGATCCCTCCATGACGTTGCTGAGACGGTTAGAGAGTGTGCGTCTGCGTATGATGCCTTCGATGTGTTGTCACGGAAATTAAGTCTTAGTGAACGATATTCAGAAAGATCCCTGAACAACCGAATTGAGGATTTGGTTCAAGCTCAGACATACATCATGTATTGGGTTGAACGGCAGCTGAAAGCTGGAGAAGATCATAGCCCCACAGCATTCCTCAAATGGGTCAAGATCCGAGATATTCAAGAAAAACTAATGGAAGACCGAGACGCGGTGAAACTTATGACCGTTCACGGTAGCAAGGGGCTTGAGTTTCCGACAGTCTTCCTTGTTGGCATGAATGAAGGGCTGTTCCCTAGCCAAAATACCAGGGACATTGAAGAAGAACGCAGGCTGGCATACGTGGCTGTGACTCGAGCAGAGAGTGAACTTATTATTACGACGACACAATCGCATAGCAGCTGGGGAAAAGTTGTTCCGGCTGAACCAAGTAGATTTATTGATGAAATGAAATTTTTGAATAGTGGGGTGTAGAAATTGCTCAACAGAATCATTTTGATAGGCAGACTCACACGCGATCCTGAACTTCGTTACACTCCAGCTGGTGTTGCCGTAACTCAATTTACGCTTGCCGTAGATCGTAATTTTACGGGCCAGAACGGTGAACGTGAGGCAGACTTCATCCCGGTTGTTACCTGGAGACAGCTAGCAGAAACCTGCGCCAATTATTTGCGCAAAGGTCGCCTGACAGCAGTGGAAGGACGCATCCAAGTGCGAAACTATGAGAATAACGAAGGTAAACGTATATACGTAACTGAAGTTATTGCTGATAATGTCCGTTTCTTGGAATCATCTAAAAATCGTGAAGGTGGAAGTTCATCAAGTGGTACAGGCATGCCTGAAGAGCCGAATTACGGAGGCGGTCGAGAGTATAACAATAGTTCAGATCCGTTTTCTGGCGATGGAAAGCCAATTGATATTTCGGATGATGATCTTCCATTCTAGAACGGAGATGTAACTATGCAGGAAGCGAATGAGTTTGATCTTGCTGCTTACATTGAGCAGGTAGAGTTGATGAAGAAACATGCTAATGCATTACCTGAGGACAATCCAGCATCATTACAAGAAAAGATTGAGCTACTTACACAGTGTCATGAACTGTCTGGAGAAATATCGGGTGAATGTGACAGACTCTATAAGCGTATTCACGTCCAGCGTGACATGGATTATGCGGAGGCTTACATTTCTGCCAAAGCACCGAAGAAAGAGCACGCAGAACTGGCTACAAGAGAAATTAGAGTGCTTGAGGCTGAATCTTACGGTCGTTCAATGAAATGGCGTAATGAGTTCAAAAGCCTTCAGGAGAATATTCATACTCTCAAGTTAAAAATGAAAGTTAATTTTGCTGATGGGACGATGTATAGCAACGGTTATCAGAGGTGAGGTGATTGGCGGATACACAACCAGAGAAGGGGTTTGTCAGGCTTGCCAATGATTTGTGGAAGGAACTGATACGCCGGAACTTCACAAAACGCCAAAAAGACATTTTGTTGTTCGTTTGGAGAATGTCTTATGGCTGCAATCTCAAGGAAGCATACATTCCAAAATCAAAAGATTTTGAGATTTGCGGAGTTCCGGCAACTCACATAAAGAACGAACTTAAACATTTGGAAAATGCAAAAGTAATCATTTGGGATAAGAAAGAGAAGCTTTTCTCCATCAATAAAGATTACGATTACTGGCAAATTACTCCTGTAATGGGATGGGAAACTGAACGTTTTAATGAGTTAATTCACTTGAATTTGAAACGAAAAACTTCACAAAACGTGAACTTTTCAGAATCTCAAGAGGATGATCCGGAAAGTGAAACTTCACAAAATATGAAGTTAGACTTCACAAAACATGAAGTTTTTGACGAAAAAAACTTCACAAAACGTGAAGATGAAGGCGTCTCAAACCCTTGCGGCTGTAAGGCGGAAGAGACCCTTAAAGACAGTTCTTTTAAAGACAGTATTAAAGACAGTAATAATAGTTGTTGTTTAAAGGAGGACGTTAATATGAATTATGGATTTCAAAACGAAATCAAATCAGATAGCCAAGATGCCGTTCCTGCCGGGGATTCCGACTCCAACCGGAAAGCTGCTGAAATTGAATATCGTAAACAAATCACAGATCTGTATCTCAAGCGCAGAGCAAAGGGGCTTGATCTTACGGCTAATGACGAGTTGTTTTTAGATCAACTCATTGCAGACGGAGTTCCGATCTCCGTTGCCATTGACGGCATCAATCAATCCTTTGACAAATTTAAACCTAAACATAAACGAGACGAGATCAAAAGCATCAAGTACTGCGAAGGACGCATTTATAATTTATTATCCGAGCAAGACGGAAAAATAGACGAACAGAAAATTAATCTAGTCATAGATTCTGAAACTAAAGCTGAACCCGATTATGATCAAGAAGAATATCAAAAAAAGCTTGAGCGTTTGAAAGCCAAGCGTGAGGCTGTGGTGTGAATGGGGAACTTAGGTGATGAACTGAAAAAACTTATCCCAAAGGGATTTGCCGAGCGAAAAGCCGCAGTAATAAAACGGCTAAAAGAACACCCTGAAGCGAAAAGAATCAAAGAAGCTTTTCCTGATCGAGTGGACAATTTGACGCATCCGACCAATTACGGTTCGTTATCACGACACCTTGCTAGTTTTGATAACTGTAGAGGCTGCAAAGACTTAGTTGGTTGTCAGAACGACCACAAAGGTCACTGTAGCGTTGTGGAGGAAAATCCAGATGATGACAAGGGGCTAATTTACAGGCTCCAAAAATGCCCGCTGCTCCTTTCTCACGAGAAACAGCAAAAGGTTATGGGGAAGATTAAAAGTCATTTTATTCCTGATCACATTGTGAATGCGACTTTTGAAAGTATCGATCTTGACTCGCATAGATCTGCTGCAATCATAAAGGCTATGGACCTATGTGAGAACTTCGAAGTTGGAAAGAGCAAAAAAGGGCTTTATTTATACGGTCAAATGGGTGTAGGCAAAAGCTTGATCTCCGGTGCGATTGCTCAGGAGTTAGCTTCTCAAGGAGTAGACGTTGCAATGGTCTATGTCCCAGACTTTATGTCTGAGGCGAAGGATGCTATTGGATCTAAGACAGAAACAGTGTTGTCTAAACTAGAGGCCTTACAGAACGTTACAGTGCTCATCTTAGATGATATCGGAGCTGAGTACCTGACTACATGGACGCGGGATGAAATACTGGGACCCATTCTACAACGCCGAATGGAGCGATTAGTCACAATTTACACGTCGAACCTAACGATCAAGGAATTGCGGCAACACTTGATAAACGTCAAAGATGCCGCCAAGACCATGGATCAGCGTCAACATGAAAAGAAGGCTGAGAGAATCTTAGAAAGGATAGAGCCATTTGCTGAAGTGCTGCATGTAGGTGGGCGGAATCGACGTAGGGATAATTCGCATAACACAGGAGGAAAGTTATGAAGATATCAATCGATAAGCATATTCTTATCAAGCCGCTAGAACAAGCGGCTAAGTTCCTACCATCAAAAAATGTTATTCCGATATTGGCTGAATTTCTTTTTGAAGCAAAACATGACGGACTATACATCACCGGTGGAAACGGAACTCAGTTTCTACAATCAAAAATTGATTCGGATGATTATGAGTTGATCAAGCCTGGTTCAGCGACTATACCAGGGAAAAGAATCGCTGAGATCGTGAAAGTAATGAAAGGTGTAATCGATATCGAGACAGTCGGATTCGAGACTGTGATTAAGAGTGGAAGAAAGAAATATGACCTTCCTGGCTTAGATCCAGAAGAATATCCTCAATTCATCGAAGATCCCGATGGTGCTTCGGTAGAACTAGAGGGACGAGCGTTAAAAGTTTTAGTCAAAGAGACGGCCTATGCAGCATCAGAAAGCGAGGCGACACCGATTTTAACCGGACTTCGCGTTAGGTTTCAAGACAACATGATTAATGTCACCAGTACAGACCGGCATAGATTGTCATCTTCGGTACAAGTGGCAGATAACTTGATCGAAATGCAGATCATCGTGGGAGCCAAGACAATGTCCGATCTTATGAATCTGATCGGACCAGAGGAGAAGTTAGTAATTAAATTGGTTCAATCGAAACTTGTAGTCGCGACGAAGAATTTCATATTTTGTTCTCGGGTCTTAGAGGGGACATATCCAGACGTAGACCGAATGGTACCAATAAACTATCAATCGACACTTCGGGTAAATCGGGAATTATTGATCGATGCCCTCCAGAGTGTGAAGATTATCATCAAAGATCAAAAGTCCAAAGTTACCCGTATGCACGTAGGAGAGGTTATTGAACTCAAAGCTGCTGCTGAAGGCGTAGGAAAAGTAAATGAATTTGTAGATATCATCTCACTTCAAGGAGAAGGATTTAAAGTTGCATTTAACGGGGAGTACTTCCTTGAAGCTGCTGACTCCATTAATTCCAAGGAACTTATCATAGGGTACTCGGGTATGACGAACCCCATCTTAATCAAAGACGCTGATGACGAGCGAAATTATAGAATTGTTCTTCCATATCGAACAACGGAGGTATAAGGAATGACACTTACTCTTGAAGAAATGTACAACATGCAAAAAGAACTAGATATAAAGATCGTTGCAGAAAAAGGACTGGAAGGTCAGGATCTGCTTTACAAGCGAACACTGGCTCTCCAAGTCGAGTTGGCAGAGTGCGCAAATGAGTACAGGGGATTTAAGTTTTGGAGTGATCGCAGCGAACCGAAGCATGGATACGATGCCCTGATTGAATGTCCGAAATGCAGCGGAAAGGGATTTTGGTTTAGTGGAGAACGCGTTATCTGTGGTCGTTGTGATGAAAAAGGGAAGATTATCAATCCACTTCTGGAAGAATTCGTTGATTGCGTTCATTTCTTCCTGAGTATCGCAGGTCATTTTGGATGGCTAGAACATCTTTATATTTCTGAGGATTCGATCGAGGAAACGAGAGATGAAGGTTTAGATGGGGAAGTAACAGGTGCATTCTTGGAATCCATGTATTGGCTCATGAAATTTCACATGGAAAAAGATCGCGATGAGAAAATTGAGGAGAAGCTCGGGAAGACAAAGCGTGAAATGTGCTTCAGAAACGCTTGGTATGTATTTTTAGCTATCGGTCTTGTTGGTTTCAATTTCACATTCGAGCAGATAGCCGATGCTTATGCAGCCAAAAACAAAGTCAATCATGAACGACAGGTGAATGGATATTGAGCAAATATAATGCAATGAAAGTTATTGTCACTCCGGACGGAACGCTGTTCGAAGCGGCGCTTGTTACAAAGTACAACCTTAAAATTAATGGCATCAAGTTTGACAGTAAAATGGAAGGTGAGTATTACCAATACTTACTACAGTTAAAGAAAATAGGATTAATCAAAGATTTTAGTACCCAACCCAAGTACGTACTCCAAGAAAAACCTAAGATCACATATATAGCAGACTTTTTGGTTACTGACTTGGATGGATCGGAACGAGTGATTGACATTAAGGGTGCTGAAACGGCGGTGTTCCGTACAAAACTGAAACTCTTTCAAGCTAATTATCCTACTTTGCGCATCGAAATACTTACAAAGAAACGTGGAGAATTTGTTCCACTGGATCAAGTCAAAAAAGAAAAGGCTGCCCGGAAACGGGCTGCTAATAAAATAATCAAAAAGGCAGAAGGGAAGATGAAATATGAGCGTGCCAGTTACCCCAATGGACGTAGTACTCGCAAGCCAAGATATTGAAAGATATTTGGATGAACATGATAAAGGCGAGTTGTCACGGATTATTTGGAAAGTAGAACAGTTAAAGGCTGCTGAGAATGATCCAAACCAATTAACTGCTATGCTAGCAGAAAATGCGTTGTTTGTAGCAACGGAGTGATTAACGGAGGGCGGTAAGCACCTAGACAAGGTGATTGAGAAAAAATAATTGTGAGGTGGACAACAAAAATGACCGCTGAAGAAATCATTAGAATGACTCCAGGTAAAGAACTGGATGATCTGGTCATAGTAGTAGGTTTAGATGATGGATTTTCTCCTTCAACAAATATGAATGATGCTTGGATATTAAGAGGTCATTTCATAGATCAATTTGGTGGTGGATTCGAAAACGTTAGATATTGTGATGATTTTCCTGAACACTGTTGCTGGGATAATGATGGAAAGAAGGTCCTTGTATGGGCAAAGACAGGCGCAGAGGCAATAACGAAGGTAGTAGCATTAGCAGTTCGGGATCTATATGGAGATTTTCATCCGTGGGTATTGTTCCCTGAACTACAAGGGCGGTTCATAGAAAATCTCAAGCAAAACACAACGTTGTTCAAATAAACAAAAGGAGCATAGAGGATTTATTCCTCTTGCTCCACCTTCAACTCTATCAATTCTTTTATGTCTTTCAATTCAAGAACCTCAGCTATTTTCTCAAGATGTTCACGGTTAATTGAGGTTCGCATGTTATTGCATATTTCACTTATAGCAGCTCTGCGAATACCCGTTTTCTCAGCAAGTTGCTTTTGCGTCCAACCTCGATCATCAATGAGTGTTTGTACATTAAGAATTATTGAAACCATGCGTTCTTCCACCTCCAGTGAGTAGATTCTATCACAAGAATTATAATTCCGCAATTTCGTAATTATGGTGTTGACGATACGAAATAACGGAATTATAATGAAGACATAAATACGATATAACGAAATATAGTAATTTTTATATATCGGAGGCATGATTATGGATCTAATCGCTCGACTTGAAGCCTATGTAAAGGAAGAGATACAGCCCAAGTACACATACCCTATTGGGCTAGTGCATACAAAGGCGTTCGAAGAAGCAGGGAAAGGTCGATTGTATATTTGGATTGATAAGGGCGTGACATTTGATCACAAGTTCATTGACTTGCCAGAGAAACTATATACTTCAGGAAAAATTTCCTGACCATGTGAATGGAGGGCCTTATGCCTGAGAAAACGATTAACCTTGCTGAACTGGACAATGAGCCACAAGAGATCAGAGAAGCTATCGCATTTTATGCAGCACATACCGTATTGCCAATACACTTCACCGCTGATGAGAGAGAACGCCATTATGCAACTCTCGAACAGGCTGGTTACTTGGAGCGAATCTCATAAACCGTAGTAAAAGTGCATCTTTCTAGTTCTAAATTGAATTACAAGAGGTGTTAAAGAGCAATGGCCCATCAGACATTCTGGAAGCCCGAAAAGAAGGTTAAAGAGAAAAAGACATATAAAAGTTTGCAATCAAATAAACCGAAGGCTAAAAAGGAAGTCCCAGAATGGAAGAAGGATATCCTTGCTCACCACAAACCAGGACAGAGTTCGAAGGATCGGTGTGACTTTACTAAGGCAGTAATTGATGAACTCATTGCAGAACAAGGTGAAATATGCCCGTGCTGCAAGACAGCGGCATCAAATACCACTCACCATGTATGGCCTAGAGGCCGGAAGGGTCGAGGCGTAAAAACAAATGGGCTCAGGGTTTGCTGGCCTTGTCACGATAAGATCCAAACGAATGACGAACTCCTTCAATATTGGATTTCAGTATATCGTGAGAAATATGGTGATCACTTCTGGTTTGACGAAAAGGACTGGGAGGAATTTAACCATAAACAAAATGTTCTGCAACAGAAAGAACGTGAGAAACAAGAACGTCAGAATCAGATTAAGCCAGTTGTTGACTTGCTCAGCACTGCAGCTGGGCGAAGCCTCAAGGCAAAGGAACTGCAATTACTGCAATCCTTTGAAGAAAAGGATATGGCAGTATTCGCCACACTAATGGCTGACGTATTCGGCAGACCATTGGAAGAACCTAAGGTTTACAGCTATGGTGAACGTTTTGAAGATTAGGAGGATTAAATATGGGAAGGCAAGCCATTGTTCAATCGCGGATCAGAGATAGTCACCCCTTACTTGGTACCAAGGAACAATGCGTAAAAGATCATCGCAAGTTAGTCTTGAAAATTGCCAATCATTACCACTGCAAAACTTTCAGAACTGTAGATATTGAGGATCTAATTAGTGAAGGGAACTATGCATTATTAATGGCTTATGATAGGTTCGACGAGAAATCAGGATTGAAATTTTCAACATTTGCTTATCCCTACATTCAAGGGTTCATCATTAGATATTTGGAAAGTAAGGTAAATGCAATAAGGACGCCATCGCATAGTAAAGTACCACCTAAGCTAGTGTTGTCATTAGATAGTAAGATAAAAGGATCAGACAATGATGATTTAGATTTTTCTAATCTTGTACCTACAAAACAAGACCTAAGTTTCATTGAGATTGAGGAATTCATCAATACCTTGAAAGAAACTGAAAGAACTATAGTTAACATGACAATGGATGGATACAGCAATGGCGAAACAGCCGCAGCGCTAAAAATATGCAGAAATACGGTTTCCAACATAAAGTTTAGAATTAGGAAAAAGTATCTCTTATATGTATCCTAATAATTCATATAACAACGTGATACTTGTATTTGTAGAAAACTTGATCCTACGTGGAGACAGTAAGTTGAGAGGAGGTAACTCATGAAAGTCCAGAATATTTACATCGCTCTGAGAAGTAGGCGGAAAATATTTAGCAGTATTGCTAAATATATGTTGAGTATATATTGCCTGAACATTTTTATTAATTCCATGACCTAATAAAGTTTCATAAGTATTAAAAAAATCCGGTGATGTCACCGGACAAAAATAAATTTTGAAGCTATGAGATGACCCACGTATTTGGTTCATTAAAAGAGAAATATTGGAAAACAGGAGGGGGCGGAAAGGGACCGGGACCGGGAGTCGGAGTACTAGGAGGCCAAGTAAATGCTTGATATAGCATGTAAGGTAACGGTGGGTTTGGAGGATTTGGAGTACCGGCATCAAACACTTGCGCTATCCATATCAAATAAGGTGTAAATGGTCCCGTTATTGTTGGACCATAAATTATAGTTGACCATGTGTTTTTGTACGCTTTTATCAAAACTGCACCAGGAGGAACAGGTAAAGAACGGGATTTTGGATTGGTTAAATTTTGTATCCTCCCATGAGCAATGTCTACAGCTTGTTGCATTTGTGATTGGGCTTCAGCCGGAGGAAGGCTCTTGAGATTATTCCACCAATTGATTTGATCTTGATTTGGATAATTTGCTGGACCAAAAAAGTGCTCTGTTTGTTTTGGCGAAAAAAAGGACTCATTTGAGCCGATATTAGCATTCATCCTATCGCTCCTCTTCTACAATTTCTAAATGAACTATTTAGTGAAAGTATATGCTCATGATACTAGTCTCAATTTCTTTTATTACAAATAAATTTTGAGGGGGTTCTAAATAATGAAGTTAGGATGATTACTCGAAAGAATACGGAACTTTTGGTTAATTTTAATTTGTATATCAATTAGAGATGTGGAAGTTGCAAATTGTTCAATCTCACAAATGACTCGCTAAGTATGGGAGATAGTGTCTTATTAATTCGCCTAACAATGAAGGAGAGATCTAAAGTGACTGAAGAAAAACGGAAACCATGTACACGCTGTGGACTCGATTATGGCTTCATAACGGATTGTAGGGAAGATGGTACAGAGTATGAATTCTGCCATAATTGCGGCATTCCTGTTGAGGAAGGTGAAGGAGCATGACACCAGAATGGATAGAAGAGAAGAAGCTTAAAAAGGGTGAGCGTGTCGTAATGCACACTTGCATTGAATCCGAGGAAGAACCAGGAAAGATATGGACGTGTAAGTCAGATCAGTTTACGCGAGGGAAGGGAGTATTTGCACAGGATTCTGTATTCCTCGAAGGGTACAGTGGATCATTTGCGCCTGAATTTCTACAAAAGGTCGCTTTGCCTTCAGAGGATGAACGTGTGCTGGCTGCTCTAGAAGAGTCAGAGCAACAAAACAATGTGTGGCAAGTTGAAGCAAATCAATGGCTGAATGATTTGGTGGAAAAGACTGTCGAACTGGCAGAGGCACAGCAGATCATAGCCCGACAACAGAAAAAGATTGAATGGTTTGAAAACAACTATATGGGATTTGTGGATGGGGAGGGTAAGGCATGACACAGGTAAAGGATATGATCGATGAAAAATTAGACTTTGCTCTTGCTGAGCAACTGGGATGGGTAAACGCATGGGATGGAATAAGGCTCTTGTGGCTTGATGGGAAAACAAATGAGTTTCGCCGCAAAGTTACAGACTGGCATCCTTCAACTGATCCTGCTGCCAGCCTAGAGGTACAGGCAAAGGCTATAGAGGTAGATGCCAAGCAATATGCTATTAACCTTGCAAGTAGATTGAAATGGGACGGGGATGGCGATGAACTAAGTTACAGCGACAATGATCTTTTTTCCTACACCGGAGTAACTGTATTTCTCAACGCCAGCCCCCGAGAGAGGGCAGAGGCGGCATATATCACGCTACAGGGGGCGAAAGAGAATGAGCAAGCTTAACAGAGTTGAAAAATTGATTGCTAAAACGAGAGGTGAAGGCCTCGTACCTCAACGGATACTAATGAGTATGTCATTTGCAACTGCGCTGAAGAATGAACTTATACCGGAAATCGATAAATATTTTATAAATGGTCGGATGGAAGTCGATGGTGTGCCGTGGGAGATTGAGAAAATCAGAGGTTTTAGGGTTGAGTACTTGCCGCAGGCCACCAATTCGACTGAATAACCCAGCCTTTAGGCGGGGGCCGAACCAGATCATTAAGGGAGTAGGAGTATCCCTCCTCTCCCAAAGGCAGAGTAGACGCAAACTGTGAAGGAGTGAGGTCATTGAGTAAAAGAGTTATTTATTTGGAAGATAACATGATTAATGCACATGATAACGTAATTTTTGAAGCAGACATTCCTTATGAAGTCACAGGCAATGCAATTATTAACGAGGATGGTTTAGATGTGCTTATACATGATATTTGGGTGGACTTTCGTTTAGTGCATCAACAAATTAGATAGTGTCGCAGTTTGAAGATATGGCAGTATATCCACTACAGGGGGCGAAAGGGAATGAGTAAAGCAATTTTAACATCTGAAGGCAAAGAAAGGTTAAAGCTCGAACTCAACAACATCATAACGAAACAACTTCCGGAAGCAGAAGAATGGGTGCGGATTGCCCAGCGGCATGATGCTAATATCCAAGAAGCTACTGAAATCAGAGATTTCTATAAATCCAGAATTCCATATTTAGAAAATATTATCGCTACTGCAACTGTAATGTATGGACAAACAATTTCAATCGGACAGGATCAAGCCAAGAAGCTTGGTGAAGTTATGGAGATGATCTCAGATTCAGGAGTAGATTCCATCACACGAAATGAAGCAGCCGAGCATTGCATTGATTGGGTGTGGGGTATGGTGAAAAAGAACGGTATGAAGATCAGACCTAAATCATAGGCCGTAGGCCATCGTCCGACAGCATAAACCCAGCCTTTAGGCGGGGGCCGAACCAGATCATTAAGGGAGTAGGAGTATCCCTCCTCTCCCACAAGGAGGATATAACAATGGAATTTCTTCAGAAGGTCAGGGTTAAGAAATTTGCTCGGACAGTAAAGACATTCGGTCAAAATCCATGGATACCGAATAGCAAGGACTTGTACCGGAAAGTGGACACTTACCCAAATGATCGGCGGGATATTGTTTACACAATTATCGGCACAACTCAATTGCAAGAAGGGTATAGCAATTATCTCGGATCAGACGAGGGTTACGGCTGGGCTCAGCGTAATTCCGTAAAAGTGTACATCGTTGCTCATGGATTGGGGCGCAGATATAAAGTGATTCCGGAAGATCTGGAGCCGGTAGGGGAGGAAGCCCAATGACACAAAGGGACTGGCAAAAGGATATGGACTTGGTTCAGGGCACAATTAAGCACGATGCATTTCCTGCTTGGACAGAACCGATGCTTTACTGGCTTCAAGAAGCCAAAGAGCGTGGAGAACGGGAACAAGAGATTAAACGGGCAATCGGTAGATGTTTGGTGGCAGGTAATTCACTTGGCAGCATTATCATGAATTATAACTTGCCAGAAGGTCATGAAGAATGGTCATTCCAAGAAGCAAACTCATATTTCTTCGGTAAATTCTACAATGATCGTCCATCTGCTTACGAGAGTTACGAAACGTGGATTGCGTGGAAGGCGATCATGGGTGCATCAGAAATTATGTCCACCCTTTACCCAGATACCCCAGCTCCCAAGGAGGGCAGCTATGATTAAACGGTTCATCCGCCGGCAGATTATTCGATACATCCGAAAAAACTTTGGTTCCTTTGAACAGGACTCAATCCATGTGGTGATTATGAGCAAGCAGGGTTTTCGGTTCTTTCGGAACAATGTAAATCAATATTTGAAGGTTGAGGAAGGAGATAACCAATGACACTCACAAGGGAAGAGATACTGGCGATGGAGCCGACAGAACTTGGTCCAGCGGTAGCAGAACATATATTTCAGGCGAAAGTGATCGGTAAGGAAAACTTTCCTGAGCTTAGCCTGCTGATCGGTTGGTTTGGATATGAAGCATGGAAGCCAATGAAGGGCACATGGCACAATGCAGAATGGAGAAATTCGGAGGAAAAGGCTTGGCTGGATTGTCCGCGGTTCGGTGAAGACATATCCGAGGCATGGGAAGTGGAAGAAAGAATCAAAGAAATGGCGATTGATGCACCCCTGTACATCGGATATTACATGACAGAGCTGCAATTGATTGTTGGTAATAAAGGATTTGATATGGTACATGCCACTCCAGAACAGCGCTGCAAGGCTGCCCTATTAGCAGTACTTGGATTATAACGGCCGTTAGGCCTCCGATTCGACCGCATTACTTAGCGACAGCGGAGGCCGCAGGGCTGGATGAACTTATAAGGGGGCTGAGACACATGTCTAAGCATGACATTGTATACGTTTTGATTAACACGCTGCATGGAAAAGTAGAAATGGCAACGCAAAACGATTCTGAGGCATGGGCATTTTATCGGGATATGAAGGGAATTCGTATACAAGTGTTCATGAACATGAATCTGATTGCAAGTATAGAGCCTGCAGTATCAGCACTGGATTAATTTAGGGGGCTGAGACCCCAATCAAAGGAGACGATACACGATGGAAATAATGTTCGAAGAAACAGTTCAGGTAGACCAATGCCAATGTGTATATTGCGGTCATAAGTTTGGAGGGCGCAGAGCCTGCAACGCTGATATGGATTGTAGAACGGTCGAATGCCCTAAGTGTGAGAAGGAAATGAACGTATTAATATCCGTGGAATATACGTGTTCGCCATTGGAAGATTCAGAGGTCTAAGGGGGAAAAGAGGATATGAGCAAAATCATCGTTAAATATGTCACGAAAAGAGCTTATTGCACATGCTGCAAGCAAAAACTTCCGCAGATTGAAACCAGTAAAGAAAAACAGTTCACAATCAGAAAAGAGGACGTAACCGACTGGGCAGAACAAGAAAGTTGGCAGAGTGCATCTGATAGTTCTGGCGAACTTTACGAGATGGTTAGAGAATTTACGAATGAAATTATAAGTTTCCATGCGGTTGATATGACCGACCGTGTTGTCATTGGAAAAACGGAACTGGATAGAGTGAATGAGTTTATTACACGAGAAGTTTTGTCTTCGGCCGTCAGGTCATCGAATCAGACCGAATAATCCCAGTGATAACGGGGGCCGGAGGAGATTTATCCCTTCTGCTCCCCATAAAGAGAGGAACAAGACAATGTTCTGGAAATATTTCAAAGAAGAGTTCAAGAAAAACGGTCGAGAGTTGATTATTCCGAGCATCATACTGGCCGGAGCGATAGTTGGCATCTGTATCGCGAAATATTGGTGAGAGAGGAACAAGACACTATGAGCGAAGAAAGATTTGAGGTTAAGCCTTACGGAGTTCGTTACAGATGTGAATGCGGCGGAGAAATGAAACCTTCCAGTCACATACTCATGAGCATTCCTCCGCAGTATCCACACGAATGCAATAAATGCAAAGCTGTAGTCAATTTGACTAAACGTTACCCTACAGTCGAATGAGAGGAAACAGACAATGTCTAAACAGCCAAGGTTAATTGACGCAGATAAACTGTTGGGAGATATGAAACAACATCTCAAAAAGCTAGAAGGTCAACTACCTATCGACGATGAAATTCGCTTCCAGCGCAATGATGCACAACTGGATATTTTAGAACTATACATCCAAAAGTTTGAGAAAGGCGAGTTTGATCTTACAACTGAACCAAGACCAAATTACAAGGTCACTTATAATAGATGCCGAAACCATATCGTTCCAATTTATGTTGAAGAGTATATTGTACGTCCGTCAGAAAATGAAATGGAACATACGAAGCAATTACTCATGGCAGAAGAATATGTTCTTGAAATGTACTTGAGGAGATGAATTGACTTGAAGACAGAATCTAAAATTCACGATTACGATCTATTCGATAAAGATTTCGAAGAGTTCCTGCGCCAAGGGTTTGAATCCTATGGGATACCAGAAGGCCAAGAATCCGTAGTAAACATGGATGAAATCCACTCTATACTAATCGTGAATATGTAAGATGCCCGCAAGGAGGTTATGCCAATGATAGAGTTGATTCCTGCACAAAAGAGCGACTTCACTCCGAAAAATGATTTAGCCGATATCACAAGAGCTTATCAGGTTCAGTTCTTCACAAACGCAGATCAAGAGGACATTCGAAAAGCCCTGTGGCTGCTAAACAGTTACCGCACCATCAAGGGGCTGGTAGACAGCTATGAATTCGTCCTTAAGCAGCCGCAGGAAAACGGATTGAATGATTTTGACATGGCCGGAGTGGAAGGAGCTGTCAAACGCCTCGGCACAGACGACCACATCTCTAATTTGCCAGCCAATGTACTAATAGCTAAAGAGACACGCCATCTTAACTATATGCTATATAAACGAGTTACGGAGGCTGTGATGCATGCAGCAAATAACATCATTGACCCTCATCAATTCAAAATCGTTGAATTACTGTTCACCGGCGAAAGAAAGTTTAGATACAAAGACGCCGTAGAGTACATGAGGCACGAAAGAAAAAAAGGGATATACAGCATAGAGGCTACTACATTCGCGGAAAAGCGCCGGAAAGTCATCGCTTCACTGACGAATACGCTTCTTTTCAACGGCACACTTGACTATGTAACAATCGATTATGGACGGGGCCGGAATAAAGAGGGTGAAATCGGATTAAGACAACTCAACCGCGAAGGGTAGATACCTGGAGCGGTATTTTTCTGCCCAATAGCATAGTATGGCGTGATTTCCGTAGCGTATCAGCAATAACCCCCAAATATAATAAAGATACCGAGGCGAGAGCTTCCGTACCACTCTATATCTGGTTGCGGTAAACTGTGACGGGCATATCACACCGCAGCTCATACCCACTCACCTCCTGGGCAACCGTGATCTCAGCGGCTAAAGATATGGATCGAGAACGTGAACCGGATACGTAAATAAATAACCGGGTCGAACTACTAATTGGAGACAGTGCACATAGGGGGATACCCCGAAGTATTAAAGGTGCACATTGTTGCTCAAGCCGGAGCATGGGGGATTAGCGGTAGCCGCATGATATAAATTACCGCCCAATACTAAACAACATACCGAAGCACTTACGGATAAATAAGTGCATCATAAAAACAGTCGATGGCCTTCTGCAGAGGCACGTGCTAAGGGAACACTCCCGATAAGAGTGTTAGACAAAGCATCATCGGCTATTCTATTATGTTATCCTAACAAATAATTAGAAAAAAAGTTTTGAAAAAGAGGAGTTAAAGTCTGAATGTTGAATAACCATTATTAAGACTGAGTATATAGTATAGAGGAGCCATTTATGAAGGAGTTCATAAATCAAAAATATCAGTTAGCAAAGATTGAAAAAGATATTGCGGAAATCAGAATATTAGAAAAACAAAAACACGATGAAATAGAATCTTGGGGAAAAAAGTATTTTACGAAATCAGTAAGAGAAAATATCATCGAAGCTATAAAGGCGGATGAGGAACAAAATAGGATATTGCCTTCACTGATTGAATGCAATGAGAAATGGGAAAGCGGACAAATTACTTACACCGATGTTATAACTTTTTCCACGTATGATTCACGTATTCAAGAAATTGAGAGCAAGGATTACAGCCATACTTTTATATCGAGAATACATAAGATTATTTTGGGGGGCGGGACAAAATGACAATATCCTTCGCTCTTATTATGAATAAAAGTATAAGATTTTCAAAATTAGTTAAAATTACTGAAAGTTATTTTGGAGTAATATCGAAAAAAATTGGTAAGTTTAATGCAAATTGCATTAATCTAAATGATGGTTATTTAATTGATATTACTCCGAACAAAATCCACTTTATCTTTTTAGGACAGATGGATGGTATGGTTAAAACAAGATTAATTAGTGAAATTAATATCTTTGTATCCTTATATCTTTCAGATCAAACAATTGCCATAAAATGGTACACTCCTGAAACTAGTTTTTTATTTAACGACATGCAAATGGACAACATGATTTTAATTTAATCGGAGGAAATTTATCATGAATAAAGATGGTCTAGAATTACTGCTTTCTGGTCACAATTACAGATATTTGGAAGACGTGAAGGAAAACGCAGAAATTGATATGTTCGAAGTTGATATAGATCTTCCTGGTGGAGTTTATATTTGGTTTCAAGATGATGTGAATTGCTTAAGACTTTTTATGCCAAGAATTATTGAAGTTTATGAAGCTGTACTTCCTTTTGCGTATAAAGAAATTAATACTCTAAACTTCGAATCATTTTACGGCGCGCTTTCAATAACAGGGAGTAAAGAAAAAGATAATGAACAAGTTAAATACTTTCTGAATTACATAAATGCAGTACCTCTAGCCCGCGAAGAAGGGATTTATCTAAGTTCTGAAGAGTTTGACGAATACATCACTTATATCAGATATTACGTATCAAAAGCGATCAAAAGCTTAAGTGATATTGAAAGGTCCTTTACAAATGGCCTTAACGTATAGACTTTTACAAATGTGTGCTTTTCTTTTTTTTACAACACTAGGTGTAATTAGAGTTTTTGATAATGAATTCCCTTTTTTAACTTTTTTGAATATAACCTCTCTAATACTTTCGTTACTTGTAATGTTATATACTGTAAGAGATAGAGCATTAAATTTATTCTTGCCTCTAAACAAAATAAATTATTTAGATCATTTCATTTCTATTTTAATGATTGGAACAATCTTAGTTTTCATTATATTGTGTATATTTGCATATTTTAATCTTATTTCTACTTCGCTTAGTGATAGTTTTGCGATTTTTGCATTAGGTATATCACTTTCTAATGCTTGGTTATCTGAAGTATTAATAAACATAATAACGACTATTTTATTTAATTCAGAAAACAATAAAGATCTACCTTCATGACTATATGCTAAAAAAGTGTGAAATTAAGCAGTAAATCTGTATCTTTTAAATGATAAGATATAACAAATCTATCTTTACCCAAGAGCGCCCAATGAGGCGCTTTTTCTATTGCTCAGGAAAATTTTCCTTAACGGTATGTATGCTTGTAAGCCTTCTGTAACGTTACAAGAATTACAAGCTAAACCCTTATAGAATAAGGCGCTTCATTATATGCGTTCAAACCTGTAACGCTTCAAACGTTACAAAGTGCCATTACAAGCGTTACAAAACGTTACAAACGTTACAAGAATAGAAAGGGGTATGAGAAGTGGCAAAACCATCAAAGATTGAAACATTAGGATGTCAGGAAATAGTGTGGGCTGGAGTACGGAACGGAAAAACTGTCCGAGCGATCGCCGAGGAATGTTCTGAATGGGCTAACGAGCAAGTATCACATACAGCTGTAGCGAAGTATGTCAAAGAGAAGGGGACGGCAGAACAAGCCAAGAAGAAAGATGCAATTGTGGCTGACCGCAGGCGTGTGATTAAGACAGTTCATCAGGAGATAGATATTATTCAAACCAACCTTGATGCAACCAAACGCCTCATTGATCGATTTGAACTGGTGGACGATCTACCGAAGTTGTTCAGAGAAGAGATGGATGAACTCATAAATAAACTCATGGAAGACGGCGAGGAGTTCAACTACGTGAGTTTTATTGAAGGCTGGCAGAATTCATTTGAAGTGGAGTTGCGTCGAAAGGTAGTTGAAATCGTTTCACTTAACCGTGAGGTACGCGAGAACATGAAGTTCCTTGTTGCATTAAGGGAGAAGGCGTTCCAATTCGAGCTGGTACAAGAGTACATTAACATCTTCATGGAGATATTCCAGGAAGAGTCTAGTGATGGAGCTTATGACCGTTCGATCATCCGTATATCCGCCAACCCACGTATGAAGCAACTGATTGATCAGCAGAAGCTCTATACAGGCGGCGGTGAATAAATGTGCTGGCTAAACTGCATGAACAGATCCGTAAAGCTGCTGAAGCAATTGGAGGAGCGAAAGGCCCGAAGCTAAAGTACATTGATTTGGCTGGAGAAATAAACAGAAAGATCGAAAGTGAATATAGAGATAATCCAGCAGGCCTTAAAGAACTCAAGGGAAACCTTGATGACTTTGAGGCCTTTTGTTTTGAATTCCTGCGGATTAAGACTAAGACGGGGGATATCGTACCACTCACGCTGAACAAGGCGCAGAAGAAGCTTGCCAAAACAGTATTCGACCAAATCAAGTCAGGCAAGCCGGTGCGTATCATCATTCTTAAAGCACGGCAAATGGGGTTCTCCACGACAACCGAGGCCATAATCTACTATTTATCTTCGTTGCAGGAAGCAAAGAATGCGTTCATCGTAGCTCAGGACTCCAGCGCATCTGAAAACCTTTATGATATGTTTCGGCTTTACTATGACTACATCCCCGAGCATATCAAACCTATGCGTAAACGGAATAACAGCCGCCGCCTAACATTCGAGAGTCCGGCGATGAAGGACGTTGACCGTAAGAAGGAGCCGGGGCTTAAATCCAAGATCACGGTACAGTCAGCAGAGAATCGCGTCCTTGCCCGTTCGGAGACAATTCATTACCTTCACATATCAGAGTTGGCTTTCTGGCCGGAGAACCGTAAGAAGAAGCATCTTGCTTCCCTGTTCGCTGCGCTATCAAAGGAACCGCGCACCGTTGGTATCATCGAATCAACAGCAAATGGTATTGAAATCTATAAAGAGATGTGGGATAACGCGGTAGCAGGGAAGAATGACTATATCCCTTTGTTCTTCCCATGGTTCGATATGCCAGATTATCGCATGAGGGTTCCGGCTGACTTTGAGCTCACTAAGGAAGAAATTGAGCTTAAGACTAAGTTTGACCTGGCTGACGAACAGCTTGAATGGCGGCGATACACAATTCGCAATGACTTTGAAGGCGATGAGAAACTGTTTCGTCAGGAGTATCCGTCCACACCAGAAGAAGCGTTCCTCGTCACCGGTAGAACAGTATTCAATCAAGATAAATTAGATGCTATGTCGAAGCACACCAAAAAAGGAACGAAGTATTCAATCGTTATTCCTCCTGCTATTGAAGGCACAGGTTACGATTGGACAACTGTTAATTTCATTGAGGATGAGCGTGGAGAGTTTGAAATCTTTTGCGAATATGATCCAGACAAAGAATACTGCATAGGAGCTGACGTAGCTGAAGGGTTGGAGGGCGGCGATGCTTCGGCAGCCTATATCATTGATGCTGAGACCGGAGAGGATGTTGCTGCTGTTTACGGACAAATGGATTTGGACATCTATGCCAAGCAATTGGACTATGTGGGTCGTATGTATGGCGATGCTTTGCTTGGCGTTGAAACGAACAATGTGGGTCACAGTGTCATTAACACGCTGCTGAACGTGACATTTTATCCAAACCTATATCATCATGACTCCTATAACGCAGAAGCTGGAGCCAATGAGAATAGACCGGGATGGCCGACAACAACAGTTACCCGCCCTATTCTGGTTGATGCAATGATCGAAGGCATCCGCGAAGGAGTATGGCGAATCAACGATGCCAATCTGATCAGTGAAATGAAGACATTTGTCCGCAATAGGGCTGGTAAGCCGCAGGCTATGGGCAAGGGAACATTAGGCGGATGTAAGGATGATAGAGTCTTAGGCTACGGAATAGCCCATCAAATGAGATTGCGACGTCCGCCGAGCATTAAACACATAATGTTACCTTCTATAGGTGGCATAACTATCAAACGTTTATAATTACCAAATTATTCTTTAACAACGCTAAAACATTTGATAGAATTGGATCAAATTCTAATGAATGGAGAACATACTATGGTAATTAGCAGAGCATTTAATAAGGAAATTCAATCTTCTCTTAATTCAAAATATCTTTCGAGTGAAGACTTTGAAGTTTCAACAAAAAAAGAACAAAAAGGCGGCTTAAGTGTTACAATTACTTATTTGTACAATCCACAATACGAGTTCTATTTTAAGTCAGGAGATCAAATAAATATCGTTAGAAGACCTGGAGAAATGGCTGAAAACGAAAGTCTTGTCGTCACGGGAAAAGACGGCATATTAACGGCTATTTACAAGTGGTTAAAGAATATTGAGGCAGAAACCAAAGCTGCCCCAATTTTAAGAGAAATTATGGAGCATAAAGTAGAGGTTGATTTACAAATATCTGAATTAGAAAATTCAATTAAAGATATAGGTCAAGATGACTTTACTAAAGATGAGATATCAAGCTTGATCGAGAAATTGAACAAATTCCAAGAAGAGTTTGAATCTAGGCTAGAAGAAGAAATTCAAGACAAACAGAAATTAAGAAATGAGATCAACAATATAGGGAACGAAATAGAATTTCTCAAGTCACAAATACAGCTTTTAACCAAGCAAAACTGGGTGAAATCATTACTGGTTAAATCAATAAACTGGCGCAAGCGGAATCCGCAAGCAATGAATACTTTAGTAAATTTAACTAGAGAGATGCTTCCGGAAGGTGTGAGGGAGCACATTCCTGACGCTGTAGTAGATTTAATAGCACCAACAAGTGAAGATCATTAATTTTCATATTAGCACGAGACAAAAAATCACCTTGTTTTTTTGTCCATGCTTCCTAGTATTGGAGGTGTTACAATAAAGAGGAATTAAGTTCGTGATGCATTGTGTAAGTAAAATTAAAGGGGGATTTTTGTGAGCATCCATGACTACCTTGATAGACTTGAAGGAAATAGCAAACGTCATATCTTGTTAATTGTAACTCCGAAAGAAAAATACCCAATTAACTTTTTAGACGAAAACTACTATTCGCTTGAAAACTCAATTCTTCAAACACCTAAAGAATACATGAGTTTATATGGCGATGATCCAAATGAAATTATGCATTATGTAGCTTTCAGAGAATACCTAAGACCTATAATTTGTGATAAATACAGTGTAGCTTATCAAACTACCGATAAAATTAAAAGGTCAAGAGAAGAAGAAATTATCAGCTTCATCGTCGCAAAACATTTCTACGATAATGTGCCAAGCGGAATTAAAAAAGAAGATGCTGCAATATCTGATGGTCTAATCTTGGCTGAGGACTTCTTATCTAAATTCCCATTGAATAAATTTGAACATGTTTTAGTGAAAGTAGGTAAGAATAGCGATGAAGCAAATGTTTTGATAGATATATCTTTCCAAAACAGGACTGACAATTATTATTTTGATCATGTTTATATTCATTAAAGAAAAAAAGGAAGACAATAAATGAGCCAATTAAAAAACAGAGGAATTTGAAAGTTTTGTGACTATGGAGTTAGATGTTTATGTATATTCTATCGAAGACATCAATGGATCTCCTGTGGAAGTGGGGTTAATAACAGATTTTAACCCATTGAGAGATACTGTATATGTCAATAACCGCCCATACGATCAAAAGGAATACGTGTTTTTAAATCAAGGAGACCTTTGAAAGGTGAATTCTTGACTTAAAATAATTATTAATAGTGGAGGGAAGCAAGCATGTTAATTGGAGTGGATATATCAGAATATGATAAGAAACACGTCGAAGAAATAATGCTTAGATTGCAAGGGAACAAAGCGACATCTGAAGATTTAGGGTGGATTATGAATATTGCACATCAAAATGTGAGAAAGTTTTCTCATTCTCAACTTGATGATGTGCTAAGGGTGGCGGAGGTTTTAATAAATGGATTGCATCCATTGAACAAAACGATCGATAATAATGAATATGTCATTAAAAAGTTATCTGGAGCGTTCAATATTAAAGAATGGTAAATCCGTAGTGGTAACGTACGAAAATCAAGTTATTATTAATCCATAGAAGTATGAACGAATATAGAAGGTCAGGAAACTTTTCCTGCCTTCTATTTTTATGTCTTGAGGAGGTGAAATCTTGAAATGGTATCATAAAGCATTATATTCATTAGCAAACGCAGTGCTTCCGGCATCGGTAAAGCGTCAGATGATGGGTGTAGGCAGATCAACAGTAACCAGCAACTCAAACAATTGGGGTATCTTCAACTGGTTGCCGAAGAAGTACCAGAACGTCCATAACATCGACTTGACCAAATTACAGAATCATACAGCAGAAGAACTGCTTGAGCTGCTTATCTCTGTTCACCCGGACATTTCGCATGCGTTATATACCTATCTTAGAATGGGTGACACTGAGCTAACCTTTACAGCTAAGAAGAAGTCGGGGAGCGACGATAAGACCGGACAACGGGCGTTGGATGAAATTAAGGAAATGCTTGAAACGCCATTGCCGTCACCTGGTTATCAGCACGGACGGTCCCTGGATAAGCTAGACACTATTCAACGCATGATGATCATGGTTCGTGGGGCGTGTGCCGGCGAAGTTGTCCTGAATGAACGATGCAATGATGTCATTGATATTGTTCCGGTTGATCCGGCACTGATCTGGTTCCGCAGGGAGCCGGTCACGAACAGACTGGTACCGTGGCAATACGTCAAGAACCCGGGCAGCAGGCAGACCGGTGAAGAATGGTTCGGACAGTACAAGAAGATTGACACTCCGACATTCATTTATGAAGAGTTTGATCCAATGGTTGATGATCCATATGGCCGAACGCCATTCCTGCCAGTGCTCCAAGTTGTATTCTTTCACCTTCAGGTGCTTCAGGATTTGAAGACAGTCGTTCATAACCAGGGCTATCCACGCTTGGACATTTCAATGCTTGAGGAAATCATGTTGAAAAATATTCCTTCAAGTATCAAAAACGACCCAAAAGCGCAACAGGCGTGGCTTAAGGAACGAATGGACGAGATGCTTACCCATTTCAACTCACTCAATCCAGATGACGCCTTAGTCCACTGGGATAGTGTAAAGGTTGAATACCTCAAGGGCGGAAATACAGGCCCGATGATCGACATCAAGAAATTGATTGATATCATTGATACCCAAATGGCAACTGGTCTAAAGACACTTCTCACCTTGCTATCCCGGCATCAAGGTTCCACAGAGACATATAGCTCAGTGGATACCCAAATATATATCAAGTCTGTAGAGTCCGCCCGGAGCGTAACCAAACGTTTCTGGAAGCGGGCTTTTTCTATGGCTGTTAGAGTGCGTGGAGTGCAAACACAGGTTGAAGCTGATTATGCGCCGATTGATTTGCGTTCTGATATGGAACGAGAGCGTGATCTGAGAGCAAAGCTTAATAACTACGTACTGGCCGAAAAAGAGCGTTACATTACCACCATAGAGGCTGCAACAGAAGCGCGTTGGATAATGGGGCTTAATCCTAAAATTCCACCAGAACTTCTGGCAGAGCTTGAAAAAAAGTATAAAACCGATCCAAACGAACAGATTCCACCGAATGGAGGTGAATAACCAATATGCAACCAACAGTAGGACGCACGGTTCACTACTATAGTTATGGTACTCCTGGCGGTGAATACAAAAGCGAACCAAGAGCAGCAATTATCACTCAGGTTCATAACGCAACGTGCGTTGATTTGTGTGTGCTTAATCCAACGGGAATGTTCTTCAACCAAAACGTTGTTCAAGGACAAGATGGAGGTAAATGGGATTGGCCACAAAGAGTATAATTCTGATGCGCTAATGAGCGCGGAGGTGATCTAATATCTAATTGTTCATTACGAGAAGGAGGTGAAATTGGTAAATGGCTAAACCGACAACTGAGCAATTAGCATTAATAAATCAACTTGCTCGTGTTCCACTCTCGGAAGATGAAACGTATGTCTTTCCTGCAAAACTTGTAGGTGATCAAATGATCCCTAATCGTTTTTATCGCCTTACTCCTAACTTTTTGCGGAAAATGGCAGTCCAAGCTAAAGCAGGCGTATCACTATTGTTGGATCACTCATGGGCTAACCTTGGTATTCTAACAGTTCCAATAGGTAGAACCTTTGAAAGTCGATTACAAATGGATGGTGATGAACTGGCGCTGTACGCAGATCATTACATGAAACTCGGCCAAGAAGTCGGAGATATCAAGATTGACCAAATAGCAGATGGTATTGATGCCGGAACTATTTTTGATACTTCAATTGGCTTCACGGTAAGCAGCCAGACGTGTTCGATCTGCGGTCAGGAGTATTTCGGTGGGAATTGCCCTCACATTCGCGGTAGAGAATACGACACAAAACTGTGCACTGTTGATATAAATGACGGTGATCTCATGGAGAACTCACTTGTCTTTGACGGAGCTTATCCGGGTGCTGGGGTAGTAGGCATGAGTAATGCCTCAGTAACTCAATCAAGTGTCAAATGGGAAGCTTTATCTGAAGATGCGAAGTCACTACCAAGTGGAGGACGCGTCTTTTATTCTTTTAGCGGAAAATCTGGGCTTGATGGATTTGTAATCAAGCAAGAAAAAAACAATGAGCCTGAGACACAGGCCAAAGGAGATGACACTGTGACAGATGAACAAAAAGCTGCTTTAGCAGCATCACAAACACAAGCAACTGCACTAGCGGCTGCAAATGGTGTACTCGGACAAGTCCGAGCAGCACTCGGCGTTGAAAATGATGCTGATATCTCAACAAAGCTTACAGCACTGAGCGCGCAGGCTGCGGATGGAGCAGCATACAAAGTCAAAGTTACCGAACAAGCTTGCGGAGCTGGTGTCCGGGCATTGGGTGACGCCTTCAATGTGGAGGCGATGAAAACTGCACTATCCCATCTGCCGGTATCAGAAATTGAAAAGATCAGCGCGACCTATGAAGCGCAAGCACAGGCTGCATTGGGTGGCGGTGGTCGCCACACAGAGGGCGATAATCTTGATCTTCCAGCAGGAGCGGCCAATGGAACACCACCTGTCAATGCACAAGCAGCGGCTCAGAAAACACCAGAGCAACTTAAAGCGGCCGAGAAAGAGGCAGCTAAAGCTGCTGCGATTGCGGCCCTCAAAAACACTGGCAGAGGCAATCTGCTGAAGGAGGACAAGTAAAATGAATGGTTCGCAGTTTAACGGCGCTCCGGGTCCAGGTCCAATCTACACCCAGGAATTTATTGAGGTGCTTGCCTCGACTGATCTGCAAGCAAAACTCCCAGGCGGCGTATTGCTGGCCCAAGGCAACGGAGTGATTAAGAAAGGTACTGTTCTTGGTAAAGTCACTGCTACCAAGAAATTTGTTCCTTATCTCTCATCAGCGTCTGACGGTTCACAAGTTGCGGTCTGCATCCTGGACAATGATAAAGACACTTCGCTCACAGACATCGGCGCTTCGGCGTGGATTGCTGGTATCTTCACGGAATCTAAGTTGACAGGCATTGATTCGGCGGCTAAAACCGCATTGAAACTCTGCTACTTTGTATAAGGGGGAACAATATAAATGGCAAATGTACTCGATCCATACTTCCTAACTGAGGTTGTTCAGAACATTCGAACTGACATCAAGGGCTTCCGAGGTGCGCAGATTCTGACCAATGGCGTAGATTTTAAACCTGAACTTGATTTGACTATTGAATACGACATCACCTATGACGATACTGGTATGACTCCACCAACCGGTCTTAATGATCCTTCACCTATTCACGCAGCGCCTGTTGTTAAACACATGAGCTTTACCAATCAGGAATGGCGTGAAAAAGCGATCATTGATCGTGAGAAGATAGCTATCCTGCGGAAACCAGGGAATGATCTTCAACAAAAATGGGCAGAGGAGTACATGGTTGAACGAATGGTCAATCTCAACCAACGTCTTGAAACCCGATTTGAATGGATGCGGTGGCAATCACTTACAGGAAGTCTTTTAGTGCCACCTACACTTACAATGCCGGCCAGAACTATTAACTATGGGGTTCCATCTAATAACAAGCCGACAGCTGCGGTTCTTTGGAGTAACACTGCTACATCTGATCCTTTGGCTGATATTGATCTGTGGGTTCTCAGATTCCGTGGCAGCGGAGCGCGAGCTGTGAAGATCATTGTCAACAAGCAGATTGACATCTACTTGAAGCAGAATGCCAAAATCCGTGATCTAATTAAATTCACCTACGGCAAAGAAGTAGTTACAGCAGGTCTGCTGTCTGATATTATCGATCAGCAATTGAACGGGCTTCAATACGAAGTCTATGATGGCGGATATGTTGACGAAGCTGGCAACTTCTATCCATTCATCCCAGACAATGCGTGCATTATTATTGGAGAAGGCATGACCGGTTCTATGATGGACTTGGTGACTAGCCCGAACAACTATGAAGATATCTTCAATGGCCATGTTGGAAAATTTGCACTGACGAAGTTAATCCAGGGCGACCCGGATCAATGGCAAGTCATCAACGGCGCAACTGTGCTGCCGCGTCTGAAATACGTCAACTGGCATATCTTTGCTACAGTGGCGTAAGGGAGGGGCATACAATGACAATCGTAAAAGTATTGGTTGATGCCGTAGGAGAATACAACGCCGGGGACATCGTAACAGATGCCCCCGAAGGCCTTGTGGAAATCGCAAAGAATAAAGTTCGGAATGCAGCAACCGGTGAATTGCTGGCTGAGCTCGTGGACAGCAATGACATCGTCAGCGACAATCCATCCGACCGCGAACTGGAACTTCAGGTTCAACTCGAAGAGTCCAAAGCACGTGAAGCGGAGCTACTGGAACAAATCGCAATGATTCAAGCGGATGGGGAAATTAAGGAACTGAAGGCTGCGGCCAAAGAACTGAAAATCCCTGGTTACACCAAAATGGACGCTGACGAGCTGAAGAAGGCTATCAACGAAGCCGGTGGTGGCGAGGATGGCAAATAAGATCCTCATCACGGATACGTACCATGATGAAGTGAGAGGGCGTCTAGGAGTCGGTGAGGATGTAATATCCGATGCCGACATAGACGCCCTTTCTGTTTTACCCATAGCAGAAGCTAAGGTCATCAAAGAAGTACCCGACTATGCTGACTTGGTTGAGGATGATAGGAACTATGTATATGCAGCGGCTGTAAGTATGGTCGCTGCCATACTGGCTCCATCTATGACTGCAAGAATTGCAAAGTCCAAGAAAGACTTCGATTACTCCATTGAAAATCAAGTTGTGGATTGGCGTGCATTTGGAATTCAATTAATTGACGATGCATATGCGCTAATTGATTTGATATCCACTGTGACACCAGGAACAGATGCCCCGATATTTGGCGTTGCTGGACCAACACGATACAAGGAAAGGCGGCGTTACTGATGTTCAAACAATTCGCTCACCGCCACTCTCCGTGTTCTGTAAACGGCGATCCGGATGTAGTTATACTTTCTAGGGATACCCGAGCAACAACGATTGTCGGCAAAGAATACATGTACAATGGTTTATTCGCTCCAACATCGCTTGTGAAACCGGGAGACTTAATCGAAAACGGTGATACTTTCTTTGTTCAAACCTTGCGTCCAACCACTGAGAAGGATAAATACTGTTCATTGATCAAAACCAATGCAACAATAACAGTCGAACGTTACTCGCAAAAGTATGACGAAAATGATAATGCCATCGGTGACGAAGAGTACAAGCCAGTTGCAGAGAATGTTATCGCTTTTGCTCAATACGTCACTGCACGACTACGCCAAGACGATCCTGGGTTACTACCCTCCACAACTTACACGTTGCAATTACAAACAACGGTTAATATAAAAGACCCTCAAGACGCCATCCATCCAGATCAGGTTATTCTCCACGGCAAGGCTTATCAGGTGGATGCCGTTGATGTAGTTAAATACCCCAATCTACTGCATGTGCAGTTATCGGACAGTGTGCGATGATCACCGGATATGATGCTACAAGGGCGTCTAAGGATTTAGAACACAAGCTGTCTCTCCAAATTACCGGGTTAACAAAGATTGTCCTACTGACTGCCAAGGGTGGTATACGATACTATCCAGCAGTACGAGATAAACTTAAAATGGAAATGTTCGTACTCGCTAATCAAATGATCTCAGGAGATATTACAGCAGATTACTGGCAGGCATGGCTTGAACAGTTTGGTAAGGGATCTTTAATGGCGGACGCCTCACAAAACCCCGGTTTAGTTACTTACATGAATTCTGATGCGTGGAATCGACTAAGATCACGCAGCAGTAAGGTGGTTGTAGGGCGTGGACAAGGGAATTACAAAAGCATAGATGGTACGATGCGTTTCTCAGGCGGTGGCTATGCTGGAGTGGACCTGGAGGAGCTAGCAGAACGTGGAGATATTGACCCGAAGTTCAAGCCAACACCACCGACCTATTTTCTACGTATCGCAATCCAGTCCAATCGTAATCGAATCCTACAAGGGATTGCGGAGGTAATTGAAAACTTTCCATACCACAAGTACTTTTTGGAGGATAAGACATGAGCCTTCATCTGATTGATGCTATACAGAACACACATAAGGATGACACGGCGTTTATGGCTATGCTGAAGCTTACGCCAACTGCAAATGGCGAACAGATGGCAACTCGCTTCACAAAAGGTGTAGAGCCTGAAATAGTAGTGACAAAGGAAACCTTACCGCATATCTGCCAGTACATTATGCCGGGGCAATACGGACGAAACCCACTCGTTTTTCAAGGTAAGTTTTGTATAGACTTTTACGGTAAGACTGGCTATGAGGCGAAGCTATTATTCGAGAGGTCATTTGAACTTTTGCATGATAGGCGGATTGTTCAACCTAAGTTTCATTCATTTTTGTGCGTATTGGCCTACGACGGTGACTTTGCAACAGGGATAAGTGGAGTAAAGGGCTACAAGGGTATCTACGATATCGATTATATCCGCATTAATTAAGCAGGGTTAAAGCATGAACGTGATTGTAAAGTGTAATTGAAGTAATATAGAAATAAGGAAAAGGAGTGATACGGTGACAGAAAAACCCGAACTTAAGAAAGAGCCGACAGAGCTTGAGGAACTTGTGAAAGAAAAAGTTAAGCTGGCTAAAAAGCTCGGACTAATGGAGCAAGGTACACAACCGATTGAAGGATATAAAGAAACGAACGATTACAAACGAATTCAAGAAATTGATTTAAAACTATGGGAACTGATCAAATAAACTGATCAGTTCCTTTTTTATTACCCAAGGAGGGATATACGAATGCAGGAACCATTAGTATTTGATGGAGTCGGTAAGATATGGATGAGAGATTACGATGGGACTCTAAGATACATTGATGAAAAAATTAACAGTGTTATGTTCGCACCGCAGTTCTCCTGGACGAAGGTATTTGGTGGACAGTCCGGTTATGCATTTCACTTGACCGCACAAGATTTGCAAGATGTGCTTACAATTGAGCTGCCGCGTTATTCTGCTGTAATTGCTGAGATTTCTCAAGGGGCAGAGACAAAAACAGGTCCTGTTGAAATCGATGAGAACGAAGAGGGCATTCTCGGTGCTACTGGATATGCCATCGAAGGAATTGAAGCTTTTGGTGGTACGTTTGTTAAGGATAGTGACGAGGTCTATCTTAAAGCGGTAGATGGAACGCTAAGCAAGCTTGAAAGAGTGGCTTCAACACCAACCATTGGGCAATATGCAATTACGGCGGACGGTGTTATTACATCTGCAACAGGGAATTTGAACAAAAATGTGATTGTGACCTATAAATGGTCCAAACAAGGAACATCCAGCAACTTCAAAGGAACACGGCGTCCTAAACCATTTAAGTTTGTTCACCGTTTTGAATTGATAAATGACCGAACAGGTCAACCCGTGCAGGTGCAGTTGACGGTATACAAAGCTGTGGGTGGTGGTACGCTGAATGTTGGTGCTGCACGTAAGACACCTAGCACAAGCACTCTTAATCTGGAGGTTTTGGAACCAGATGTCACTCCAGATAATCCAGAAGGTATTGCAGCAACGATTATCTTCGTAGACTAGAAGCATCAATAAACAATGATTGTCCCTCGCTGTTATAGCGGGGGATTATCTATTTTGAGGAGGAATAACAGTGCAAAAGCAAATCGATGAAACATTAAATATAGGTTCAGAAGTCAGACTAGCTGAAGGACTTGTTAAGAATGTGAAAATAGGAACTATTGGAACTATACGACAGGTGCGAAAAATCATGAAGGACATACCCTATCAATTCTCTGTAACTATTGGGAGGGAACCATGGCTCGAAAGCGATCTAGGGAAAGCTGTGGACTGGCCTAAGGCGGAAGCTGCCTATCGCGAATCTTTCGATCTTATTCTTGAAGGCGGTCTGCCAGATGAAGAATATGATCAGGTCGATTTCGAAGGTATTGAGGAGTTGGAAAAACTCATTACCCGATTTCTATGAGGAATCGTTCCCTCCTGATCCGGACGCTGAGGAAGAAAGCGAGAGCGAAGGGACGGAAGAGGGAAGAGAACAAACACTACTTGATGCATGGGCCTTATGTGTAACTCTAGGTATTCCAGATAGCGAATGGGAAAACATGACTTTCCCTAAGATATACGCTCTCAAAAGAATTAGAAAGAGGAATCAAGAGTTCCAAATTGCTCTTCACGGTGGAGAAATCACCAAAAAGCCGAAGAAAGCAAAGTACCTATCTGATTTAGGTATCTTTCCAAAATAAAAAGAGGTCTCCGCATGATGCCGGGGACCTCTTTTTCTGTATGTAGACGTGTCAGTAGCAAGGAAAATTTTCCTTAACAATCAAGGGGGATGGCAATGGCAGACAACAAAGATGTAGTTGGTGCTCGAATAAGTTTAGATACATCTAAAATGATCCCAGCATTTAAGGCAATTGACCAAGGCGTAAAAGGGAACGCAGAAACCTTTAAAGTGCTAAATCAGGAAATTACGGTAACCACTAAAAACTATACAGCGTTAGCAACGGCTTCTAATAAACTTGCCCTCACTTCTGAAGAGCGGCGAAAGAAAATCATGGCTGAGTCGGAAGCTCTTGTTAAACAACGAACAGCTCAGACCGAGCTGATACAGACAAAGAAGAGCCAGATGGAACAAGCTAATAAATTAGTTGATGCTAAAATGGCTGCACAAGAAGCTATCATTAGAAAAAGATATGATGCTATTGAGCAACAAGAGCGAGAACATCAAAAACGGATGGAAACGTTACAGAATAAAGCCACAGCTAGTGCTCTCAAATTAACAACAGGAAGTTCGTCATCTACAGGAACAGATAGCACACGAGAACGTGTATTAATGCAGGAACAAGCGATCCGGCAAAAAATAGCGCAATTAGCTGAGAGAGAAAGTCAACAATCTCAGAAATATGCAGCGAACTACGAGAAGTTTTGGTTAAATGCATTGCAGGCTAGAGAACGTAAAGAAACACAGGTTCGCGAAAAAGCATTACAAGAAGAACAACGTATTCGCCGTTCGTTGACTCAGACACAGACTCAGATCAACGGAATTACGGGTACAGCCGCACAGTTTGCTATGACGGGAACTTTGTACTATGCCTTTACGAGAGGAGCCACTGAGGCAATCAGTCTCCTTAAAGACTTTGAATATGAACTAGTTAACGTGCAGCGGGTCATGGGCGAATCCGCGGACGTTGGGTATGTCAAAGATTCCATGATATCCAGCGCCAAGGAATATGGGTATGCACTGCGAGAAGTCGCGAGTGTTTATACGCTCATCGCTCAGAATGGCTTTGACGAGAAGCAAACTGAACAACTGGCCAGAACAGCACTGATGGCTAAAAACGTTGAACAATCCTTTCAAAGTGCTTCCCAGGCTCAAGAATTAATGACAGGAGCAATTCTCAACTACGGGATGGCTGCTGAAGACTCCGAAAAGTTGCTTGATAAACTCAATGAAGTTTCCAACAACTTTCCAACAACATCTAAGAAGCTCTTAGAAGGTATAAACCGAGTGGGTGCTACAGCTAAAAACGCTGGAGTGGACATTGACGAACTCATCGGATACTTGACTACACTGAATCAAGCTGGTTTTTCTGGTTCTGTAGCTGGTAATGCTATAAAATCCTTTATTAGTTTCTCCAGTAGACCTATAGCAGTAGACAAGCTAGAAAAGTATGTTGGAGTGATGAAACAAGCTAATGGCGATATGATGAAGTTCCCAGAATTACTTAGTAAGATCGCAGCTCAGTGGGATAACCTCTCAGATGTTGAACGTAGCGAGATTACGCAAGCCATCGCTCGGGGAGATCAAGCATCAAGGTTTATCGCATTAATGAATAACTATAGTAAGGTTATGGATGTGGCTAAGGTTTCAGAGGAATCATTTGGATCAGCACAAAGAGAAAACAACCTCACAATGACTACACTAACAAAGCAATCTGAGCAATTACGCGCTTCTTGGGATGAGCTGATTATATCTATTGGTGATAGCGGGTTACTTGGGGGATTAAAGTTAATTGTAGGCCAAGCCACAATCTTACTGGATGGGTTTAACCATCTACCAGGGCCCATCAAAAATACTGTCACATCGATTCTTTTGTTAGGTGGAGCAATTACGGTTTTAAACACGGGAGCCAGGATTCTGACTGGACAAACTCTGGTTTCTTTGGTTACAGGAGTCGCTGCCGCGGCTAAAGGGATGCTTGGGATGAAGGTTGCTACTGATGCCGCCAATATTTCCCAAAAGGCTTTTATTGCTACGCCGATTGGTGCGGCATTAACAGCCATTACTCTAGTCGTAGGCGCAGCGACAACCGCATGGGCTTATTATAAAGGTACACAAAGTCAAGTGAATGATGAGACTCTGCAACAGAATCGAAAAACAGCTGAACTAGTTGCTAGATACGACGAACTGAAATCTATCGTTGACGATAACACTAAATCGGACAAAGAAGTTTCTGCTGCGAAATCAGAACTGGCGAATGTAATGGATCGACTCAGTGCCACGATGCCTGGTCTTGTATCACAATGGGATGAACTTGGTAATGCGAAAGAGTTGGATATTCAAAAAATTGAAGAATGGAAGACACGATATTCTGAGAGTATCAAAATCGTCGAACAAGCGAATTTGGATGCTGCCACGAAGCGAAAAGCAGAGTTAGAGCAGGAGATTGCCTATACTGACCTCGCTATTAAAAACGCTTCAGAGAGCGACCTGAGTTTAGTTGATAAGGTATTAGGAAAAACAGTTCAAACCCTACGGGAAATGTGGGGCAATGAGATGATTTCTTTGGGAACAGAACTGTCCCAAGAAGAGCAAAAAATCCATGCAAGTAAATCAGCCATTGATGCCCTTAATGGTGTCACGGAGGCAAGTGTAGCAGCGAATAGTAGATTGGCCACAGCTGCAGCAGATTCAGCGGATTCAATGGAGAGTTACTCAGATTCAACGGACGCTGCCTCCTTATCAACAGAAGAACTATCTGATGAAGTTAAAGCCCTCATAAAAGCGCAAGAAGAATGGGCATCAACAGTCAAAGGAAATAGTCAAACGGTTTCGGAACTAAACGGAGTACTAGATGAACTGGCAAAAGGTCAGTCCTTAAATGCTTCAAACGCTACGGATCTCATTAACAAATATCCCGAACTTGCATCAGCGATTTATAAAACTGCAGATGGATGGGCATTTGAGACGGATGCGGTTAACAATCTACGGAAAATGAAAATCCAGAAAGCTATTGATGACTTAAATTCTGAGAAATCGTCAGCATTTAATACAAAAGTAGCTACCGACGAAAGATTATCTGCCTATCAAATTGAAGCAGATGCTATTAAGAGCTTGGCACAGCTAAAGGCTCAGTTAAATGGTAGTAAGGCTATCACAGGAGATAACGTTACTCAAACTGGAGACGATCTCAAATACTTTAAATCACAGTTTAGAGAAGCGGGTATTGCTCAAGCAGCAGCAGAAGCGGAAATTCAGAGCATTATTGATGATTACGATACAGCGTCTAAAGTTTACGATGATAAAATAGCTGCACTTAGCAGTATGTATCAAGATCCATCCTTTGGTGTATCTTCTAGTAAAAATTCTAAAGATAAAAGTGGTAGTAAGGATAAATCAAAATCATCAAATGCAGAAAAGGCAGAAAAGGCAGCAAAAGAAGCGGCTGCTGCACGCAAGGAAGCATATGATGAGGAAATGGATAACTTCCAGTATGTAGCAGAACGGCAAGGTTGGTCCATAGAACAACAGATTTCTGGTTACGAGCGACTTAAGAATCGTCATAAGCAATACCTTGCCGAAGATAAAGATGCCTTAAAAGAATGGACTAGAGACATTCAGGCACTTAATGATAGTAGGTACAACGAAGATGTTTCGATTCTTGAGAAGAAAATCGAAAAAATGAGACAGGCAAATCTCCAAGAAGTCGAAATGGTGAAGACATCACTTAATTTTTATAATAAAGAGTTGTCGAAGTCTTATTTAACTACAGAACAAAAAGCGGAAGCTCAAAAACAAGTATTTGATCTGACGGTGAAATACAATGAGCTTCGTTACCAAAATTCCCAGACATGGATTGATAAAGAAGCCACTAAGATGGAGATGGCTGGAAAAAGTAAGATTAATATCATCACAATGGAACTACAAGCCTATGAACGCATGGCAAAAGATAAAAATCGAACTGCCGAGCAGAGCCTTGCGTTAGAAAAGCTGATTTACGAGCAAAAGAAAAGCTTGCTTGAGCAACAATATTCTGACTTTCAAAAGGATTTGAACTATAGAAAGGCTATGGGTCAGACTACTACCGAAAGTGAATTGCAGGACTGGTTGAAAATTCAGGCTATTTATCGTGTTGGTACAGATCAACGGATGGAAGCAGACGAACAAGTCTATGCATTACGTCAGAAGCTGATCGAAGACGAAACCAAGACCGTTGAGACGCTAGCCAAAAACTATAAGACGAGCATCGAATCATCTAAAAGTGCTGCTATTAAAGCAATAGAGGCAGAGCGGGATGCTTATGTTGCTGCGAAGGATGCTGAGATCCAAGCTATTGATGATTTACTTAGTAAGCAACAGGAATTAAATGAAGACCAAGACTACGAGAGTGCACTAGCAGAGAAACAAGCTAGATTAGCTTTGCTTGCCTCAGCCGTAGGACCGGATGGAATCGCGGAACGGAAACAGGTTCAAAAAGACATTGAGAAGTTGCAACTCGATCATGAGCGCACCTTAGCTAAGAGAAGCCTGGAAGAGCAGAAGCAAGCCCTTCAAGATGAAAAGGACGCTAAGAAGGAAGCCTATGACAAGGACATCGAAGCTACTAAAACACATTACGATGAGTTGCTCCAAGCACTTGAGGACTTTTCTTCCGATACTGCCAACCGCGCGGAATTGATGAAAAACATCCAAGTACTGAAGGAATCCGAGAAGAATGCCGAGATATTAGCTCAGTTGGATCAGTTTATCGCAGACTATCAATCAAAGATGAGCGCTATTACTGCACTAACATCTACTGTGAGCGGATCTACAACCTCTTTATCAGTAGGTGGTGCTTCTAAGAGGGATTTAGATTTAATCGAGTACAACGCCAATAAGGATGCTTGGACAGCCGCCAAATCTTCAGGAAATGCAACAGAAGCGGCTAGGCTAACGGCGAGAAATGAAGAATTGCGTAAATTGTATGGAATAACAAAGGATACCGGGAAATTGCAATCATTCCATACCGGTGGTGAAGTCAAAGGTGATTTCAAAGGGCAAGAAGTTATTGTAAAGGCTAAGGTTGGTGAGAGATTTTACACTGAACAGCAGCATGACAATCTTTTTAAAATGCCGGAATTCAAAATGCCTTCAATAAACTACTCCTTACCTCAATTTTCAATGCCAGCAGCGTCAGGAGGATCTGGACTCGGGCATGATATCCGTAGCGACGTTGCAGTCAATATGGGAGATATTTATATTGCGGATGATTCTACAGCGAGGGTGTTTTGGACTGAGAAAGATAACTTTGTACGTAGGTCACAATCAAGAATGGGGGCAAAATAATTGATTGCAGCAACAGCGGATGGAGTTTCGTTTGCGAGTATCGGGCTGGGGCTGAAATCTCATAATATCCCTGTCTTGCCGCCAACGAAGGACAATACAATTGAACTGGCTGATCGTGACGGAGCGTTAGACTTCGGTAGCACCTACGGCCCTAGACCATTCAATCTTGAGTGCATAATAATGGCCGATGATCCTACATTAGATTACCAAAGAAGAGTCGCTCTTGTAGCGGCTCTTTTTAACATCCAAAAAGGAGATATTGTATTTACCTTTGAAGATCACCCGGGAAAAAGATTTATAGGTAGATACGCAGGGACGATGGATATCACAAAGCTGATTTTTGATGGAGAGGTTTCAATCCCCATCAAGATGAACAATCCATATCCTGAATCAATCCAGGATACAACCGTTCGTGAATATGGACAAGGATTGGTATATGGGCAAGGGTATTCGTACAGCGATTATGCAATGTGGATCAGTACAAGTGGTCAGAACGTCGTCGTTCGGAATGAGGGCACCGTTAAGGCTTTCCCGATCATTCGAATTAGTGGGGCGTTCTCAAATTTCAGTCTTTCCGATGGACTATCCACACTCATACTATACGGCACGAGCAGTGCTTCAGATGTGTGGGAGATTAATTGTGATCCAGATGAATGCACAGTTTTCCTCAATGGACAAAACGCTTATTCAAGAAGTAATTCAGTTTTCTTTAAACTAAAACCAGGGGATACATTATTTACAGTAAGTGGCAGTTCGTTATCGCTGAATCTCGCATTTATTTTTAGGTACAAATATCTCTATTGAGAGGGGGACTATAAATATGTCATTTAACCGTAGAACGATAACTAAAGAACTTGATATGGCAAATTTGAATAAACACAACGATAATTATGCTGATATTGAAACGACCTTGGATGCACATGATGTTGCTGTGGGCGACTTTAATGCGCATATCGCCAATGGGAATCTTCATACCACATTAGCCGAGAAGACCAAGCTGGCGGGGATCACGACCGGAGCTGGTGGGGCTGGATCTGCTACAGACACCGTGATAGGAAACCGAACTATTGCGGATACCACAGCTCCGACAGGAGACACCGGAACTATTACAACCCTGCTGGGCTGGCTGTCCAACATGATCAAAGCAATCACCGGCAAGTCATCCTGGCGTACAGCCCCGGCTACTACGCTGGAGGCAGCTAATACACACATGAACAACAGTGATCTGCATACAAGTGTTGCGGAGCATACCAAGCTGGCGGGTATTCAGGCTGGTGCGGAAGTCAATCAGAAAGCATTTTCTCAGGTCAATAATATCCCTGCTGGAGATAAGTCAGACACGCTCACAGTTACTGGTGGTACAGGGATCACAGTAACGAATAACCCAGCTACAAAGACTATGATTGTAACAGCAACAGGAACCGCTGCTCCTGGCGCTCATGCATCCAGTCATTTAACTGGTGGATCTGATCCTATTCCTGTTGCAACAACTACAGCACCGGGGCTTATGAGTGCAGACGACAGAAAGAGAATGGATACCGAAGCTACTACAGCAGTCATCCTATCAGCTGGTCAGCAAATCTTAAACGCAACAAAGAACGCTAGACTACAAGGATTAAAGGTACAGGGTAGGACGTTGATAGATTTACTTGGTGGGGCTGGGAGTGGAGAGAGTTTAACGGGATGGTCTGTGTCCGGCGGGGCTTCAATTTCAACTGAAATGCTAAAGAGCGGAGTGTCATCTTTTAAATTTACATCCACGTCCGCAGCCGCTTATATAATTCGGGATTTTCCGGTTAGTCTAGATAGCACTAAATATTATATCCTCGCTTGCTGGGTTTATATCCAGTCATATACTAGCGGAACGATTAGAGTTACGTTGAGAGACTACAACACGGTAACAACGAGGTACACTGCAAATGCAGATACATCAATTACGGGGAAGTGGCAATTAATATATCTTAAAGTGCCTATCTCAAATACATTGGTGGGTAGTGGGTTCCGCGTTATTGCTGGAATGGAAGTACCACCTGTAGCAGCTACAGTTTATATTGATGAGGTCCGCCTATACGCCGTATCCGCAGCAGATTACGCCGCCATAGGAACCACAATCACAGGCGAAGCTATAGACCGTCTCTTACCTTATGTACCTCCAGGTATTAATGGAGTAGATGGACTCTATGTGCGGCGATATGGTAGGAATCTCTACAACGGTGGTATTGCAAGCACTTTAACGGGCGTAAGTTATATTGAAAATGATTCTAATAGCGTTTCAGTAACGTCAGATGCAAATGGATTTCGATATGCAACAACAAAGAAATATCCTGTTTTACCTAACACGAGCTATACGTTATCTTACGTTGCTTCAATTATTTCAGGGACAGACGCACCAGTCATATCCGTGCGAAAAGGCAGTGACGGAACGGGAATATCCTCAGGAGTAAGTGGGACAGGGTTAAAGTCTGTAACGTTCAATACTGGGGCGGAAACGGAGGTTCAGTTCTTACTCTATGCTTCCTACAATACCTCAGCAGTCCAAACGAAGCGCTACGACAATATTCAACTCGAAATCGGCAGCACGGTCACCCCGTTCCAGCCACGTGAAGACTCTCTTATTGCCTTTGGTGGAGTAGAGTTACACGCTAACCCAAATGACGGCAGTGAACCGGATATACTGCGTGAGGTTAACGGACGGTATGAGGTAACGAAGTTATGGCGTGAGATCACGCTGTCAGGACTGCAAGATTGGACAGTGCTCAGCACACATACAGGTTATAAACGACTAAGAGCATTGGGGATAGCGCCAACACTTTCGGACTCTTCTATATCGGCGTTAGTGAAATTTGATGGGAAGGTGTTAACTCAAACTTTCAGTGATGTTCCATCTTCGGCAGCAGCAGACGTTTATCGTACCTCAGCATCCGGAAATACAACAGTCACTGTTTCCTCTACTGACTCCGGTTGGGGAGACTCCTATACCCCGAGTACTGACGAGATAAAGGCTTATTTTAACGGTTACCAAATGGGTAGCGTGTCAGGGGCAACGTTTACTACTCCGTATATCAGTGGTACAAAAGCATGGCGATTTGTAATGGGAGATACCTCTACAGGAACGAGCACCTTGCCTACAGACCAAAACTACGGACATGTAGGATGGAAACCTTATCAACTCCTATACCGCCTAGCAACTCCTGTAACTGAAACAGTGCAGGAGGATGGCAGCCTATCACTAATTGAAGGAGATAACTTTATAGAGGTAGGTAATGGGTATGTATCACGTGAGCGTGCAACCCCGGTATGGGAATCAACAGGGAATAAGTACCACCTCAATAACGCGGGGCTGATTGGAAACACCCTAAAATACAGAGCGGATAAGATACTGCGTATTTTTAGGGATAGCAGACAAGACGACAGATGGACGGTCCTTGATTTTGTCTCAGCCTTCGGAAAACAGTTAGCTACTATTCCAGCAGCAGACTACGATCCTAGCGCCTCTTACAGTGTCTCTTACATTAAACTGGATAAATCCCCTGTACCGGGAGTTACTGGCTTTTACGCAGCCACTGAGAAGGGACAGTTGCATGATTTAACCGACGCAGTGACAGAGATAAGCTCAACCGTTAGTGCGTTAGCCGCCAAGAAAGCAGAGAAAGACACTCCTGCATGGTTATACCCTACATTGCTTAATGGATGGGTACAATTCACCTCAATTATCTCTAGTGCTAGTTTCTACAAAGATAGTTTTGGAATAGTACATGTTAGAGGAACCGTTAGTAGTGGAGTGAGTGCGGCTGATACTCTGTTATTTATGTTACCTGTAGGATATCGCCCTGCTATCCAGACTGTAGTAACTGCATCATCGTCTAACGGAACTGCGATGTCTACAGGTATTATGGATATCACTACAAGCGGTAGAGTAAGTTTAGGAGCCTCAGGCGGAGTTTTCTATAACGGTTTATTAGTTTTAGATTTCAGTTTTTCAACAGTATAAAGGAGGGATGAAAATTGAAACTAATACCTAGAACAGAGCTGGACGGTCAGTATATAGATGATGTATCAGTGGACGACTCCTTTACTGGGGTCGTCCCTATTTATGCCCAGCCAGAGCCAGAAGAAGCGCCAGATCTGCCGGAAGACAGGGAGATCGAAGATGAGGCGGACGTATCCAAAGAACCAGAACAGCCAAGAGAGATCATCGGCTATCTCGTAGGCATTACGTTGCCGAACGGGTTGTATCATCCGCGATTTGATCTATTAGCATGGGATGCTTATCAGGACGCTGTACTAGAGGCACAGAGCGACTATGCCGACGAGCTACACGATTGGCGGGAGCGATGGGCGGAGGGAGAGGAACAAGGTCCTGAGCCAGTTTATACACCTCCTGCACAGCCTGATAACCTATGGATCGAGGGATTAACACCAGAAGAGATTGCGGAGTTGACGAAGCCCGGGGATCAGACGGAGCTCGAACAACTACGTGCCGAGAATACAGAACTCAAGCTTGCTCTAACGGAACTTGCTGAAGCTCAAGAAGCTGATAAAACAGAGATGCAACTAGCACTCGCTGAAATCGCTGGTTTGATTGGAGGTGAGTAATGTGGCTAAAGTATATTTTGATTTGATCCAAAAGGATTTAAAGACAATCGACGATGTTCCACTACGATGGAAGAGTGGCGTACAAGAGTTATTAGATAGTGCCACATAGCAGGCGTTTATTTTGCCCTCGGAGCTGCTTCGGGGGCTATTTTTTTTGATAAGGAAAATTTTCCTTGGCTAATAAGGAGGTTAAGAGTTGGATTTCTTGGAATCTTACGATAAGAATATGGTGGCAATAGGGTCTTTAGTAAAATCCTATGATGTTACCAGAAAACGCCGTATAAACTCAGATTACGAGTTGTCTTTTTTGGTCCCGATGAATTCACGAGACTACTTAGAGAAAATATTGATCAAAGGTCATGTCAAAGATGAGCGCGGTCAGTTCTATGTGATTAATAGCCGGTCTCGGGTTCGAGAAGATCGAAAACTCACAGCGTCTATCATGTGCACACACGTAATGTTCAAGCTAACCGATTTCAAGTTCCCATACGTTTCCTACATCGCTGAAGCGTATGGTGTGCATATTTCGCAACTTACAAATCTCATCTCTGCCGCAACCGGCGGACGTTTTACATTTGCCATTGATGATGCATTTGATCTTTGCGATGTTAAAGATTTCGGCCAAGGGAACTGCCTTCAGGCACTAAACAAGGTCATTGAAATGTATGGATGCGAGATAGAGGCGGATAACTTTGTCATTCGCCTCAAGAAGCAAATTGGTAAAGATGAAGGCATGCAATATCGTATACAGAAAAACATTGTTTCAGATCAATTTAAAGATGATGCTTCTTCGCTTGTGACACGCCTATTTTGCCAAATGAAGGATGGTAGAACTTGGATAGGTCAACCTGCATCGATCCTCACCAACGAAGAGAGAACACTGCTGGAGTCTGTGCCAGGGGCAATTGTTAACGGAATTCTGCAAGTTAATTATCTTATCTCTCCATTTGCTGCGAGCTGGGGGAGTAATTCGGTGCCGTATTTCGATGGGGAAATAATAGAGCAAGATATTGAAGAAGTTTCGGATCTGCTGGAAGCTGGTAGAAAGACATTGAGGGAGAAGGAGATTCCTAGCTTTGAAGTCACTGCGGATAGCGCAGACTTGTACAAAATTAGAAGCAATGCGGTGAAACCAGACCTCGGGGATACCGCCTATTGCTATGATCCAGATATCGGGCTAGTTAACCTTAAATCTCGGATCATGGAATTGACGGAATACCCATATACAAAGGAAAAGCATGCTCAGGCAGTATTATCTAATGTTGAAGTTAAAGACATGGATGATATTATTGCTGATTTGGATAAGAGCAAAAAGCTTGTAGACAACCTTTATTCTAATGGCAGAATTCGAACTGAACTGTTTGAAGCAGTGGCAAAGCAAGTCATTACAGATATTAATAACTCAAAAACAGAATTGATATATCCACCTGACGGGGGAATATTGGCGCAAGAAAAGACAAATCACCTTGAACAAGTCAGACTCACTTCCAAAGGTTTAGGTATCTCAACTGATGGATGGAATTCGGTACGATCAGCAGTGACAGCACGTGGCGTTTTAGCTGAAACTGTAATTGGACAGTTTGGTAGCTTTGTATCAATGTTGATCGGAACTGGAAATGCCGTCACTCAAATCAATACCAATGGTATAGCAGCGGGACACTCAAACTTTAATGAAGCGCCCTTTCGAGTAGATATGGTTGGTAACTTGGTAGCTAATAAATTGACGGCAAACTATGCCTCAATAGCGAATTCTAACTTTTCTGGCGGGGCTATTGTGGGATCATCCATCAATGTAGGAAACGGCAAATTTGTAGTTAATTCCTCGGGCAGTGTTTATGCAGCTGATGGAACATTCCAAGGAACCATAAATGCTAAAGGTGGAAGTTTTGAAGGGACAATTTATGCTGGTGGGGAAATCGTTGGAGGGATTATTACAGGTGCTCTTCTAAGAACGAGTGCGATCGGAGAAAGAGTAGAGATGAGTTCGGGAGGATTAAGATCTTATGACTCCAATGGAGTTAAGCGTGTAACGATCTCAAACGATGGTTTACACAAATATTCAGGTATTGGTTTTTGGTCGCCAAGTGGAATAGAGAGAGCTGGGATGTATGCTGAAGAATATCTTTCATTTCTATATGCTCAGGGACCACTTCAAATACTCTCTTTTGAAGATCGGGTGTTCTTTGCTGGTTCAGTTGATTTTTCAAGTGCTAATGTATACGGACTGAAGATATCAAGTATACAAGATCTGGAAACGACTATAAATTCCAAAGCAAGCTTGAATTCTGCTGCATCAAATATGACGTTTGATACTACAAGTCGGAATCTTAAGTTATGGAGTGCTACAGGTGCATTACTTGCTCAAGTCAATATTCCTAAATAAGATTGAAACTTTTATCTCTTTATGGCGATAATAGACATATGAAATCTTTACCAAGGAGAGTGAGTTTTATGAAGAAATTTATATCTGGAGTTATCGTCGGGGCCTTACTATTTGGAGCAGTACCAACATTTGCAGCAAGCGGGTTGCTTGGACAAAAAGTCCAGGGTATATTCACGGTAGAAAAAAATGGCACTAAACTTGCTGATGCTGTTGTGATTAATGGCTCAGCTTATGCGCCTGTTCGTGCTGTGGCTGAAGCGTCTGGAGTAAATCTCAAAGTAGAAGGGAAGAAAATAATTATGTTATCGGAATCTTCTGAAAGTATTTCTGAAGAGAATAGTGTGAAAATCAGTACATTAAAAGCCACTATTACAAACCTTGAAAGCAACATAGAAATCACAACTAAAGGTGAATTGGCTTCTTCAGAAGCTAATTTAATTGCCGCTAAAGAATCTGATAATGGAACACCAGAAAGTGCTTTAGTAATATCTAGTCTTGAGCAACGGATTAAAGAAAGTAAGGCATACATTGCAGAACAACAGAAACTAATTGATCAAGCAAATGCAGAAATAGAGAAACTAAAGGGTCAATTAAAGCCTTAAGACCGTAGTGTGAAAGTATTAAAGCAGTGCTATTCTATAACTAAGAAGGTCTCTCCTAAGGAGGGGCCTTTATTTGTGTATCTTAAAAAGTCAAATTCGTACTTGTAAACAATTTGAGTTGTTTGGGCTATAATTAATTAATGACATAACCGTAGCGAACAAGTACCAAAACACATATAAGCTTGATAGTAGAAAGCCTTCGATAACTCGGAGGCTTATTTTCATGTCCAAAATTGAACGGAGGAACTATTGATGAGCGAAAGTAGCATTTTTTTCTTTGAAGGGCAACACGAAGTGGCAGTTCTTACAAAAGCAGACGTTAATATTGAATTCAAGGGCGACTTCATTATTAGGGCGAAAGATGTGTCTATAGCACTTGAATACCAAGGAGAATCCGCAACAAATCATGTTCTGAAGTTTTGCAAAGAGGAACAGATTTATCACATCAAGAATTCGGACATTTTGAATCGAAATGTCCGAAAGCTCAATAATGCTGGAGAAAAGTTTATTTCCAGCCTCTCACTCAACCGCGTTCTAGGACAATCTGCTCAACCGAAAGCTATCCCTTTTCAGGATTGGCTGTACGAAGATATGCTCCCAGCAATCCAGAAACATGGAATATACGCAACAGACAATGTAATCGACAACATATTGAACAACCCCGACTTCGGAATTGAACTGCTGACAAAGCTCAAAGAGGAACGTGCCGCGCGGGTTCAGGCCGAACGAACAAATGCCATTTTGATGCACGTTAATAAGACCTACACCGCCACAGAGATTGCAAAGGAGATCGGCTTTAAGTCTGCCAATGCACTCAATAGAGATTTGGAAGATCGGGGCATTCAATTCAAGCAGAATGAGACGTGGCTACTGTACAGCAAATACTCCGATTGTGGCTATGTCGAGATTAAACAAGAGGTTCTGGACAGCGGCAGAGTTGTGTATCATCGGCGATTCACTCAGCTGGGCAGGGAATGGCTGATTAAAATATACGAAAAGAAAAACGGCATTGCGTAACCATTCATAACTGGATGGTTATTATTTTTGCCTGAAAGGAGGCGTAACCTTTGGTGATTATAAAAAAACTTGAATTAGCACTTGATCTAACGAGACCTGCTGAAGAATTAGTTGAAGCGATTATAACAGTATTAGAATTTTACCCAGGACGACAATTTGAGATTTTGCAGCAAGTTGATCATAGAATCGGTGAAATGTTAGGTGCATTGCAACCAAAAGAAAACACAAAATTAGAACCAGCAATAAATTCGGAAAAACAATAGAAAGGGGGCGAATTGTAATGACAAAATCTCAAATTGCTGCGTCAACAGTAGGCGCAGTACTTATTCCAACATTTGATTTTTTATACGGGGAGGCGGACGCTGTCGTAACCATCATGGTCGCACTTTTATTTTTTATTATCATGGATTGGTTATCTGGTATTCGAGCCGCCAAAAAGGATAACACATATGCCAGTAAATATGGAATTGATGGAGTCTTCCGGACATTCTTCATGTTGCTACTTCCCGCGGGTGGACATCTGCTTGATATGGTGTTCGGGTTGCCTGGAGCGATATTTGGAGCATTGTCTATCGGGACCTTGTACCACGTTTTGCAGAGCATGACAGCAAACTCAATTCGAGCAGGATGGGGAGATTCACTTCCGTTGCCGATCTTGGAAGTAGTGCTCAAGTGGGTAGGGAGTGAGCTAGATAAAAAGGTCAAAAGGGCAGCGAGCAGACAAGGGGATGAAGAGTAATGACACTGACGCTAGATCAAGTAAAGGCAAAGTCCGCCGCGCGGCTCTCCGGGCTGCAGCTAGTCGTTAAGACTGCTACCGTAGCGCTGATTGAGCGCTGTTATATTCGGGGAGTAAATATAGTCATTACCCAAGGGCTTCGCACAATTGCCGAGCAGGACGCATTGTATGCTCAAGGACGTACTAAGCCAGGTAGCATAGTCACGAATGCCAAGGGAGGCACCAGTTACCATAACTATGGACTAGCTATCGATTTCGGATTGTTACTGCCAGATGGCAAACAGGTATCTTGGGATTTAAAACGTGACGGTGATGGTGACAAGGTAGCTGATTGGATGGAGGTAGTTCAGGAGGCTAAAGCTCTTGGTTTTGAATGGGGCGGTGATTTTGTTTCGATTAAGGATGCACCACATTTTCAAATAACTTTTGGGCTGACAACCTCACAATTACGTGCGGGTGCTAAGCCGTCAGAGATCGCTATGGCGAAAGCATCTGCTGTTATAGATCGATACTTGAAGGAGTGTGAAGACGTGAGAGTAGATAAGGCAAATACAGTAGTGAACGGCAGTAAGCTAGCAGACGGGAGCGTTTTGATCGAAGGGAGAGTATATGTACCTCTAGCTGCAATAGGTAAAGCGCTAGGCGCTGATGTAACGTGGGATAATGTGACCAAAACGGCTACACTGACTACTAATAAGTAATTCCCCAAGCGTTTGGGATTATGCTCACTTGTTATAGCTGGTTTTTCTTTTTAATTGGTGACACATGCCCAAGCATGAGGCGAAACAACCACATAAGTTATCTTAATTCATTTGCAAAGGAGGAAAAATAAATGGGTGGAAATGTTGGAGGAGTTGGTGGCGTTGGCCATCACCATGTTGGATTCACATCCACTGGTGCGATTCTGGTTCTTTATATCTTGCTGGTCATTATCCTTTGTTCATGCTTTATCTAAATTCTCAAACGCTTTGTATTGTGCCCATTAGATCTTGTTGGTGACTAGAACATTAAGCAAACATTTATCGTCTCTTCATACAGTCCTAAGCTAAGAAGATTATAATAATCACATAACCCCCTTATAATATATATATAGACCCTGCCGGCTGTTGGTAGGGTCATTTTTTTGACAACTGGTTTCGGCTGCTGGGATTTTTATTGAAAAAATTACAAAAATAAAGGGAATATTTTCTTTTTTGGCGAATGTTCTTAGAGGGAGAGAGCCAACAATAAAATACATCGGAGGTTAAGAAGATGCAATTTGATTTACATTATTTTATGAAGGCAAAGCCAGCAATTGTAGACAATGACGATCTAAGAGAGCCACAGATCCTGGCGTATATTGATGCTTTTAATCACTTCAATAAAGAGGGCTCAAGTAGAGATGCAATAATCATTTTGCCGACAGGCGCAGGAAAAACTGGCGTCATGGGGTTAGTTCCATTTGGATTATGTCAAGGTCGCGTTTTGATAATTACTCCACAGTTAGTTATTAAAGATCACGTTATTGAGTCCTTAGATCCATCTGTACCAGATAATTTTTGGTTGAAAAGAAAAGTGATGAAAGAGTATAAGGAATTGCCTATCGTAAATGAATACGATAACGACATAAATCAAGAAGAACTAGAAAATAGCAACATCGTAATTTTGAATATACATAAATTAACTACTCGCTTTAGAAATTCTCTTTTAAAGCGAGTTGATCCTGATTTTTTCGATATGATTATTATTGATGAAGCACATCATTCACCTGCCGACACTTGGCAAAATGCATTGAATTATTTCAATAAATCAAAAGTAATCAAAGTAACGGGAACCCCCTTTAGAACGGACAGAAAACCTATTGAAGGAAAGATAATCACTGATTATGGCTTAGGAAGAGCTATGCAACAAAATATTGTTAAGTCACTAGAAAACTTTAAACTATTACCCGAGAAGGTTTATTTGACGATTGACAATGATTTTACTAAAAAATATACGATTGATGAAGTTCGTTCCCTCGGTATTAAAGATGATAACTACATAGCCCGAAGTGTTGCTTTATCACGTGAATGCAACGAGCAAATCATTGATGAGAGTATCAATGCATTAAGAGCGAAGAAATTAGGTTCCAACATACCTCATAAGATCATTGCAGTTGCATGTAGTATCGATCATGCAGAAGCCTTGGAAAAAATGTATGAAGAAAAGGGGCTTAGAGCAAGATTAATTCACAGTGATCTTGATAAAGATGTAAGAAAAAGGATATTAACTGATGTCGAGAATAATAGATGTGATGTAATTGTGCATGTTGCAATGTTGGGGGAAGGTTATGACCATATATACTTATCTGTAGCGGCGATTTTCAGGCCTTTTAAATCTTTAGCGCCTTACTCTCAATTTATCGGACGAATATTAAGATATATCGATGAGCCCGGCACAATGAAACCCTCCGACAATATCGGAATAGTAATTGCTCATAGAGACTTAGGACTGGAACCTTTGTGGCGGGAGTATCAGAAAGAACTTAAAATTAAAGAAGTGATTGAAAAGGTGAGGGAACAAGAGAAGAAAGAAAGGGATCTGACCAGGGAATTAGGTGGGACTTATGAAAAAGGCATTGCAAGTGTGGAACTATTAGGAGAACTTGATACTGAATCGGAGTACTATTTAACAACAACATTAACAGAGGAAAATGAGAAGTTTGAAGCTGAGTTACAAGAAAAAATTGAATCCTTCAAAAGTATTTTACCTAATTCAACCGAAGAAGATATTAGAAAGTTTATTATTTCTCAAGAAAAACCCAAGGATGAAAATCCTTTGTTGAAGTCTCCTAAAAAATATCGGATGTTTGTACGTAAGGAGTTTCATGACAATGTTTATTCAAACATTCCAGCTAAACTTATTAGTGAGTTCGGGGTTGAGAAGGAGGGGAGAGAGTTTGCTAAGGCGCTACCTTCTAAGTATTTTTACTTGAAAAATGATCCGAAGCTTGATAATGCCGGATTAGTCACGAGGTATCTAAACGAACAATTAAAAGAAGAATTCGGCCCTAGGGATGTATGGACTTTAGATAACTTCTTTAGGGCACAGGAATACCTAGAAGACCTTGTTAAGCATTTGGCTGAAATGATACAATTATCCTTATGAAGGAGTGAACACAAATGATTAGTATTACTAATGAGTTATATGACTTGATTTACAAAAATTCTGTGTGGCCACAAGATTTATTGGAAAACCTTAAAGACCCGGATTACTTAAGCGTTAAATTCGATTCTTACCTGCAGGGAACTATGGCAGAAGTGGTTTTTTTAGATGAAGGTAAAAAGATTATCGCGAATTATTTCTTTAACAGTAAAGGTCTTGTTCAAAAAATCGAAATGATTGAAAACGAAAGTGTATTTACCGTGTACAGCCGTATTGATGAAATTGCTAAATTGTTACTCAAAACGGATAATATCCATTGTTTACAAGAGATCGTAAATCTTATTGCAGCATAGACTACAAGCATCTGCCCCTGTCTGGGGCTTTTTTTGTTTCAGGTAAGTTTCCTTACCAGTGATATAGAGTGCATATACATAATGTTCCAGATAAAAATATATAATTTCATTATGTTCTGACACTCCGTTACCCTACCGTAGGTAGGGTAGGTTATTTTTAAGAGTGTAATGATAGAGTGTTTGATGTTATTTTTATGGGCCTCTAAATCTTGAAAGCGTGGTGAGAAATTAGTTTTGAAGAAACGGTTAGAAAAAAGGTTGGCTTATTTATATTCTGGCGAATTATTTTCTTTAATTGGTTTTGTCCCGATTAGTTTTCTACTAAATTACGAATTCCCCAATCTACAATTATATTCACTATATTCATTTTGGATATCTTTTATCATTCTTGAGTTTCTTTTATTGCAAGGGACGATTTATTGGTATGTAAAGCTTAAGAGACTACGAAATGAGAATAACTCTATAACTCCAATTAATGTCGTTCGTCAATTACGTTATTCAAAAACGTTGGACATAGTTATGATTATGACTACAATAGTTGTATTTGGTTTTGATTTAATTAAATGGTATCCGTCTTTGCCAATAGGTGGGTTATTAATTTCTTTATTCATTTATTTCTTTGCTATCTTAGAGTTTATTAACTATTTTTACATCCAACTTTCATACGATAATGTCTCTGATATAAAAAAATTAAGTAAAAGAAGAAAATTGAAGAAATCATGCATAAATAAAGACCTTAAACGATTAAGAAATTGGAATTCTGAAAACTGAGGTCTAATATTTTACCTTTTAGGGATGAGTGTATAAGCAATACATATAAAGTTCTAAAGACAGACTCTGAATTTCTAACAGTTGCCTTAAAACAGTCTCAAGTGGATATAATTGAACGCCGTGGTAAACTGGCCGGCTGTATAATTGATTGTGAGGGTCCAATCCAGAAATGGAGTCCTGTTAGTGTCAAAGTTGCTGATGCTTATTACATGAGAAATGAATTTGAGTTTAGGATGGTTTTGGCATAAGCAATATAACAAATAACCAATCAGCTTTAACTGTTTGTTTTTTTGTGTTTCGAAATCAGGTTTTCGGTTTCTTATTTTTTGGGAGCAATTAAATTAATAAACTATTTATAAAATTGTTCGTCAAAAAAAATCCTGTCCATTGTAAAGGTTAAAAATAGTGGAAATTTAAGTCTATCACACTCTTATAGGCATTAATGATTTATTGGATATTGTGTCATACAATTGTTTGAATTTGGATATTTTTTCACTGGATTTATTGACAAAATATAGTATATATTATATAACGATTACAACGGAGGAGAAAATATGAAAAAAATAATGCCGAGTATAATTTTATCATTACTATCATTTCCGCTAGCAAATTTAATGCTATTCATTTATTTCAAAATTCTACCTCCATATGGTAGCAGTGAAATTGCATTATTGTCATGTGTTATTTCGATTAATTTTATTTCTTTTATTATTGCATTTTATGCAGTGATAGATAATAAAAATGGGAGGTAACATTTTATGAACAAAGGGCTAAAAAAAATTATCGTGAGTACAATGGCTATTAGTCTCAGCTTGTCAATTCCTATTGCAGCAAATGCTGCTACTGAACCTGTCGAGAGTGAAGCTCAAGCAGTAAACGAAAATGTTATTTTTACAGTAGATGTTAATTCTGAAACAGAGTTAAACCAATTTTTGACCGAACTTGATGCTCACAACAAAAAATCACAAGCACTGTGGGAAAACGCTTTGGTAAGATCTCAAAATCCATCGGTTGAAAGAGAAGAAGTAGCTAACATATCTCCTAGATCTGTAGAGATAAGCTCAGTATCAAAGTATGTCAAATTCTCTGGACATTCAGGAAATTTAGGAGCTTATGTTTCTTATAATAGGGAGACTAGAGGGTCTTCTTACATATTTGGAGATATCAATGGATTTTATATGTACGGTTCCAGCTCTACTACTACGGTTTCAAATCTAAACTATGATGGCGTAAAAATCGATGCTAGCAGAACATATGCTGTTACTTCTACTCTTTTGGTAGGTGTGAAAGATTATCATGACAATTTTAGTTATTATCCTTACCAAGCTTATATAGAGTTTAATACTTCCGGTTCAGGTACTTGGTACTAATATTTATATAATACACATTTTAATTTAAAATTGTTTGAAGAAGTCTAGTTAACACTGGACTTCTTCTTTTTTAGTTGTTTTAAATGGTTTGAGTTAGCTGCATGGTATACGCAAGTTGGTGGATTTTTATTAAAAGCAAGCGTAGGCTTTGTTGGAGTAGATTTGAATTTTGAACTTACACATAAACCCCCCATTAAACATAATGTTCGATGGGGTATTTTTTTTACATTGATTTACGAACACATGTTTGGTTATAATACAAACAAACGTTCTTGTTTTGGGAGGCTATCAACATGCAAATGCAGATTGGTCAAACCGTTGAAATTGTTTACTTAGATAAAGTCGGCAAGATTACTCAGCGTAAAATTGATATTAAAGGCATAAAGGACGGGAAGATTCGCGCAACATGCTTAAATATAGGAGCGCCGAGGATGTTTTTGGCGAGAAACATATTAGCATGGCAGCCAAGTGATAAAGGAGCAATTGCATGAAGCTATTAACGGATAAAGAAAAAGAAGTCCTTGAAGCGTTGATTAAGATGATCAAAGTCAATCACTATCCACCAACGTTACGTGAACTTGCCAAGGAGGTAGGGTTGTCATCTACAGCGGTAATACATGCGCACATGGAGCGCCTAGAGATTAAGGGGTACATACAGAGAGGTAAGAACTTGCCACGAGCGTTGAGAGTTATTAAGGGAGTCGACGAAGACAATGAAACCACAACAGCGTAAGAAACTTGAAGGTAATGGACTTTGGGAGGGAAGTCGGATGATAATGCCTGAGCATAAAAATAGGATTCTGGACGATTCGCTGAATGAAGAGGTGCGATCAAAGCCTGATTTGGATCCCCAAGCATTAGCTGAAATCTCACAGGTATTAGCTCAATCTTTAGAGGATTGCAGTTCGATCACGATTACATTGTTTGGGGAACATGAGGACAGATCCATCTATGGAATAGTTATGAGAGTAGATCAGTATCTTAGACAGATTAAATTCCGTCAAGATGATGATTGGGAGTGGATTAAAATAGAAAAGATTGTAGATGTGATTACATAAAAACACTGTTCGTCTTCAGAAGTGACGGCGAACAGTGTTTTTTACTATATATAGTGTTTTTTTTGTGATTTGAACCTTTTATTACAAGGTATGTTGACATCAGCATATCGTTCTGTTTATAATTTATACATCAGATTATATTAATCTGAAATTCTTGCAGAGGAGGGATGGAAATGGCTGTACATGGATATGCTGCGCCTATTGTATCGGAACTGGTGGGCATACCATATGCCACCTTGGATTCCTGGGTAAGAACAGGGTTCTTCATTCCTGAAATTGCCCAAGCTTCTGGAAAAGGGAGTCGTAGATTATATTCTTTTTCCGATGTATGCATCCTGAAGATACTTCAATTACTCAGAGTCAGAGGACTGAACTCGGAAACACAAAGCCAATTAATTAATCTATTAAGAACTGGTGAGAAGGAGGTAGAGGCATATGGCAAGGACGACATTGCATTATTTAAAAACGGAGAATTTATTATTGAAAAAAAAGAAAGAGTCAAGAGTATAAGTTATGAAGAATTAGAAGATATATATTTTATAATACCGATCGGAAGATTTATTAAAGAACTTAAGAGAGATATCACTGCACGTGACATTCATAGTGTAATTGCAAATGAAGACAGAAAAGTAAAGGTGGGATAAAACGTGGCAGAAGAAAAAAGTAGCCGTCGCTCTTGTAGGGAGCCAACGGCTGTGTAGAGGTTCATAACTGACACAATCGGCGTCCATGTGTGTAGTGAACCGGCTACAAAAATAATATTAATAAAAACATCGTACAATAATATTATCACATGGATCAAGCTCCCGGCAAGATACAATTTATTGGCAATTGCCAGGGAGGTCATCAAAAATGACTAATATTATACCATTTGACAACAGTTCCGAGAAACCCAAGAAAAAGCAGAGCAAGTACATCAAGAAGGTTATTAACGGACAAGAACTTACTTGGAGCATCGAGTTTCAGGCTTGGGGTGTTTTCCGCCCTTACCGAAAGAATCAAAAGACTGGCGAACTTGAATGGGCGAAGATGTACGGGAAAAGAGCTTTTTTCATTCCTGTCTATTATGGTCCATTGATGGACGATGTTGACTAATTAAATAAATAACTCCCGTTTTATACTCCGGTTCGTATTTATCGGGAAAAGGACAAGCCCCGTCAGTGAATTACTCTGGCGGGGCTTGTTTAATGTATCATCCCCATTTCACGGAGCCTATCCTTAATCTTCTTTATACGGGCTTCTTTTTCAGTGGCTTCTTGTAACCTCGTATCTTTATACTTCTTAATAATCTTCTCCGATTTTATTTCGCCGATGTTCGTTTTGTTGTCAATGGTAGCCGTTGGGGCGATCTTGTGATTTTCTATTGTCTTGGGATCTGCAGAAATTCGTTCTAGTAAACTGAGTAGAAGCCTTTGCTTTTTAATACCAATCCTCGGCACCTGACATATTTCTTTCCATGTGCAGTTTAATAAACGTTCAAGATCTAAATAACCTTGGATGTATAGAGCATTAATAAGCCCCATTAAATCGGGTTCCTGTTCTTCTTCTTGAGCCACGGCTTTTATACAAGCGATATCCATACAATAAAGATGTTGAGGTATAGAAAAATACGACTTTAACGGTTTATTTATCTCTAAAGAATTTATCATTACCATCACTCCAAGATGAAAATTAAGCAGGTCGATTTTATCATATCAATTTTTCAAAGAGTAATCTATGTAAAGGTCATCCATGCACGGTCAACTCGTAGCGGAATTCTGCGACCATACCAGATTATACATCCGGTAGGTTTCGACCTACTCCGTAGCAGGTCCAAAGCGCTTGGTATGCTCATCAGGCGTTTGATTTATTTAATTTCATCGTTAAGTGAGTCGAGTGCATTCAAGACGATCTTGACGCTTCTTACCTTCGCAAATGGTGATGTATTTCCGCGAATTTCACTTTTAATGATCCTGATTGCTGTCTCGTAAGGAGAATCGCCAGAATCGCGGAGTGATCTGAGGACGAAGTCTAATTTGAGTGTCATGTTATTCCTCCTTTAGTGGGTTGAAGCCCCTGGATATTAATATACTATTCTTATCAAACCCCAAACCTTATCAAACCCCAAACTACTGATCATTTTCTGAACATCAAAAGAGCCGCCACAGGAGTAATTCTGCTCAGCTCTTTTTAACTCAAACCTCAAACTCTGCCCGCCCAGGTATAAGTGTATCTTCAGGTGCGGGTTCTAGATATTCCGGTAGTTCAATGATAAGTAAGTACCTAACGGGAGTAATGGAACTCTATCTTGCTTTGACAGCATTCACAACAGAGCTTTTATTCCAATTATAATGTCAGCATTATTTTGAATTTTGGTTGGCACTTGTTCTTGCCCCCATGGTTTAATGCCAATAATATATTTATTGTATGAGATTGCGGTATCTATTTCGTAATCAATCCATTCGCTGTGAGTTTCATACATCTCTGATAGAATGATGACGATTGAGGCTGGCTTGATTTGTTCATCAATCATTTCCTTCAACTTCTTTTTGCTAATCAGGGCATTCTGATCAATCAGTCCGTCGTGTTCTAGTACTGAGTAATTTTTCCAGTTAAATTCACACTTTGATTGAGCTTCATTAAGCAATTGAACGATTATATTGTAATGCTCAGTGTATTCCCAAGCATGGCTAATGAAAATATTATAATTCACTTTACACTCCCTTTCTGGTTTTCGACTTCTTGACTGAGAGGAAGTGGATCTTCTGAAGCAGATTCTAAGTGTTCAGGTAACTCATCGATGAGAGAAGACTCACCAATGTCAAGAAGAATAGTTTGTGTTCCTTTCGCTACTACAATGCCAATCTTTCCAGCATTCGGACCGGCAGTTATAAGGATACGAATGCCTAGTGTTAAATCTTCAATTTCCAAATTATTACCTCCAGATATTAATTTTCCCTTATGCATAATTTTCTCTTATTTAACTCCAAACAACTGATCATTTTCTGAACATCAGTAAATCCTAAGACTAAAGTATAAAAAAGACACTGCCAGTAGTAGTAATACTTGCGATCATTTTAGTGAAATCGTGTTATCATATGACCGTTGTGGGAGCACTTCACGATAAAAGTTAAATGCGAGGGTGACAACTATGCATCTCGACCAATTCCCAAGCAAAGCACAAAATTTCATTTAGAACTCTGTTATGTAGCGATAGAGAGTTAAGGAAAATCCCCAGTCAAAAGAAATATATATACGAGAGTCTGAGGATTGGATCTATGAAAGAAAAGAGCCGTGAATATACACACGGCTCTTTTTGTAACTCAAAACTCGACTTCTTTCCATCCTGTTGGTGGTGGGTCCTCAGGTACTGGTTCTAGATTTACTCCAAGTCTCCCTGAGCTGGAATGTTTAAGCGGACGTATGCCAGTACCAATAAAGGCAGCTCTGAAAGAACTGGTTGAGGAAAATTATATTGAGTGGAATCCAAACACGCCGCCTGAGACGGCGGTTATAATTGAAGGATGGGAACGTCCTGACTCACGTTTTAAAAAGCGTCAGATAGCATCACAGGAGATACAATGGGGTATGGATGGCGGTAATATTGATTACTGGACGATGCACTAGGAGGGCTTTACATGGTTAGAAAAAAACTAGAAGGAAATGGACTATGGGAAGGCAGTCGTATGATTATGCCAGAACATAAGGCAAGGATACTAGACGATGCGTTGAATGAAGAGACACGTGAAAAACCTGATTTAGATCCCCAAGCATTAGTGGAGATCTCACAGGTATTAGCTCAATCTTTAGAGGATTGTAGTCCGATTACAATTACATTGTTTGGTGAATATAAAGACAGATCCATCCATGGAATAGTCATGAGAGTCGATTGGCAGTTGAAACAGATTAAGTTCCATCATGATGACGATTGGGAATGGATTAAATTAGATAATGTTGTCGGCGTAAGCACGTAAGGAAATGTTTCCTGCACATAAATTAATTAAACCCCAACAGTGATTATACTGGTGGGGTTTCTTCGTCTTCAGGAGTAAATTCAAGGATATCTTGCACAGTTACATTCAAGTATTTGCAAAGCTTGTCCAACACATCCCGGGGATAACGTTCCATTGTGTCATTGTAGACCCGTCTTACAACCTCAAAGTTTATCCCCGTTCCGCGCGCAACTTCTCTAATAGATAAACCGCGTTCGTCCACAATAACCTTTAGCTTAGATTTCAACATCGGACAACCCTCCTGCATTAAAAATAACACGACTTATAAAACAAGTCAATTTGATGTTGACTTACTAAATAGGTCGTGGTATTCTTGATTCATCGACTTACTAAATAAGTCAAATAAACTTAGCTGGCGGGCATACACAGGAGGGATGAAGGGGTGGAAAAGTTAAATACGAGGGATATTTTACTTGATTGAGTTGGCGCTTCGACAAATGAAAGACGGTGCTAGTTCAAGGCAGGAATTGGAGTTGCGGTCTTTGATTGAGAAGTTGCCGCGATTGGACATCGAGCAAGTTTAACCACCTGATGATGGCTCCAGCGGACAGGAGCCGAAACAATACCGCTGTGAAGCGTGGTTGTCGCGGAATCCGCCATAAGAGGACAGCGCGCCCTCACATGTATAGGAGTGATAGATATGTTGGCAGCTCACCAAAGATTAGCTGAAATTTTTCATGAGAACTTGAAGGGACCATTAAGTGAGGAACTAGCTATAGAGTTGCAGCATTGTCTCCATGAGAATGCAAAGTATTGTTGGGATTACAATACTCTTAATAATCAACTTATCCAAGCTAGATCCACTCATGATACTAATTGGGAAATGGAACTTCTGGTTAAGATGGATTGGCTTAGACGCTCAGGTAGGTTGGTGAAAGGGTATTAAGATAATGCCGCCTGATAGACCTATTACGTAGTAAATAAGTAGTATACTCAATACCTGGTAGGGTTATATAATTAACCTAATGAATGAAAATTATGTCAGGTGGTGCATTGTTATGTCGTGGGAGCCAGTGGGGTTTGTATTTTTTTCAACATTAGAGTTTATAGCTATCTATTTTATTATCTGTGCTTTATTTAGATTAAAACCAGTGGAAATTATATTTCCAGCATTATTCATCATTTTGTTAATGGATTTACAGAGTTTCTTTTTTAGAGAAGACCTACAGTTAACCGCAATTGTACCCTTTATCAATATTATACTGTTTGTCTTGCTATTTACAGTTGTGATGCGAATCCCGCTGGTCTGGTCTGCTGTTATATCTGTAATGGGTTATTTTGCTTACGTACTCCTGCAAGTCGCTCTAGTCCAATTGACTTTTGGATATTTATCCGTAAATGAATTGACGTTACATCCTGAAAAAGGGTATTTATTGCAAACAATCAGCAGTGTATTAGGCATAGGCGGTTCGCGTGTTTTTTATATGCTAGGTGGAGGGTTCACATTTGATTTTGAGAAATTAAGGCTAAAACGTGAGGCGATTTATGTATATACACTTATCGGCTGCGCACTATTATTAACGATCTGGCTTCTATACAGTGGCAACACATTAATTGATGTTATCTCTGTATCCATCACATTTATCTTCTTTGCTTATTACGCAGTTAAAAAGGAGAAGGATAGATGATTGATTTTCTCTCCTTGAGAATCGCTCAAGGAATAAAGAAGGGTGTCCCTGATAGCCCTATTACAATTACTGTCATGAAATATGCACTCTCAATCATTATAAATGCGTTAATGATAATCGTCCTATCGTTACTAATTTCAAGATTAACGGGAAAAACACCAGAGGTAACGATAGCACTTGCTGTTTTCCCTTTGTTACGACAGGCGTCTGGTGGGTATCATATGCGGTCCGGAATGAAATGTGTTTTGTTTTCTACTGTATTGATTACTTCAATTTCCCTTGCTGACTTTGATTATTGGACGATCATAACATTGGGTATTGTAAGCTTTATTCTTGTGGGGTTGTTTGCGCCGTCGAATATAGAGAAACAATCCCGAATCCCTAAAAATTACTATTCTGTCTTAAAGATTGTATCATTGGTGATCGTATCATCTAATTTTTTAATAGTTTCTCCAGTAATCGGCGCTGCATTCCTCGCGCAAAGTATCTCATTAATTCGCATGAAAGGGGGTGATATCAAATGAAAAATATGATGGCAAGTGTTAAGCGCATGGCACTGACGAACGTGGCTGCTCTACTTGGAATAGTAGCTTTATCTTCAGTAAGCACTGCAAGTGCTTGGTACGTGTATAATGGTGAAGTGCCGGAGGAGTTGCTAAAATAGAGAAGTAGGTGATAGGTGTGCTGAAACTATCCGTAACTCGTGATCCAGAGGGAGAATCTGGATTAAACAATATAGATGTTGATAGTATACTAATGTTGGATTTTGCTATGAGTTCAGATAAAGTCGCTGTCCATACTGCAGAGGAAATTTATTTTACAGTAGGAACTCTAAAATATTGGAATAAAACTTTAAATAACAGTGGGTACAGATTTGGAATTGCTGACAGAAGTAATTGTGTGAATTTAGAAAAAATAGAAGTGCTAGATAAAACTTTAAAAATAGCGTATTTCGAAAAAAATTTCACGAGTAAATCAAAACGCTGTATGATTGCAAGATACCGCTTTAAAGAGGTTGCAGAAAGTTTGATGTTAGTCAATCCTAATATAATCATTACGGCAAGTGAGAGTCTTTATTAAAGGCTCTTTTTTTATTACCACAATATTCATAAAATGTAAAGTTAAAAACTCATGTTCGTATATGCAATCTGTCCAGCCATTTGCAATATACAAAATACACAATTTGGTTTTTAATATAAGTATATTCGCGCTATGAAACAGTATTGACCTTTTACTTGGTTGCGTGCTATGGGCTATTTCTTCGTTCGGGAGGAGCATGAATCACTCCGACCTACTGCAATATCCATTCATAGAGTTCAGCTTCTTCACATCTAAGAGCTAAGCAAACGGCACGCATTTGTATTGTGTTCATTGGCCGTTCGCTTCGTTCGATACGCGATAAGTGACTAACTGAAATGGATACTCCGTAAAACGTTCTGAGATTTTTAGACAAATCCGCTTGTGTTAGTCGAGCAGATTCTCGGAGCGTACGCAGTAGGCACTTCCCTTGAATCAGAAGCGCCATAACAACCTCCTATTTTATTATCAAAGAGAGGTGATGAATATCGATGGTATTATATCACAGTTACATAAAAAAGATAAAGGGCGCGTCCTGGCAGACACCCCCTACTTTTAAAAAATTCAATTTTCACTAATAGCATAGCACAATTAAATAACAATTATTATACTTGATTCTCTTTTCGAATAGTTATTGACAAAGAAAAAACACCAGAAATGCAGCATGTAAATCTGAGAGGATGAACTTAATGGATATCATAGAATTTTTAAAGCCAGTTATTGAAAAGAGAACCGAAGAGATCGCGGAGGTAGTTTTAAAAGGTGAAACGAATGATGACTATCAACAGTTTGTTATGCTTCTTCAATCAGTAGAACCAGTCCTACGTAATGAATTGGAAAACTACTTTTTAAATAGTGTACTGGAAGCAGTAAAAACTTCTTATAGAAGTGGAGTAACTGAAGCATCGACTTTAAGAGAGTTATTATGAAGTAGAAATAAAAAACGTCAACAATTCGTCAACAGTCGATCTTTTTAATTAGTTAATAAGAATGATATCAATCAGGAAATCCTTTATTTATAAGGATTCATAAACATAAATTCGGGGCCCTCTTTCGAGGGCCCCTTTCATGGGAGAGGAGAAACCGGACGAAGAGCTTATGGGGAAACGTAAGCCTGCTCCGCGGTTGTCTACGACATTTGTGGTGTCGATAATTACATGATGTCCCTGGAAGTCCAATCTTATACATTAAGATGACTTATTTCTCTGAATAAGCTGTTTCGCCTTCTTATTTCATATCTAGACAAATTTTTTATTTCATCGCGCAAATGTGTTACGATAGGCGTGGACTTATGCCCTTTTGGGCATAACAAACAGAGATATAGAGCGGGTGAATAACAGTGAGAGTGGTATCGGGAAGTGCAAAAGGAAGGCCACTGAAGAGTGTTCCGGGAAGTGGGACAAGGCCTACGACCGATAAGGTGAAGGAAGCTGTATTTAGCATGATAGGCCCATATTTCGAAGGTGGAGTGGTGCTGGATTTGTTCGCCGGTACTGGGGGTTTGGGGATCGAAGCCTTAAGCAGAGGGATGGAAAGTGGCGTATTTGTTGATATGGATCCTAAAAGTATCGACACGATACGCGCCAATCTGAAGGCTACTAAGCTGGAAGAACAAGCGCAGGTGTACCGTAATGAAGCTGGGAGAGCGCTAAGTGCGTTGGAGAAGCGGGGGAAAATTTTTGATTTGGTCTTTTTAGATCCTCCCTATCGCTTGAAGCATGGGGATGAGCTTATGCTTATGATGGTCGAAAAAGGAATGCTGCAAGAGGACGCAATTATTGTTCTGGAGCATGAATCAAGTTATGCCTATCCTGAAGACATTCCAGGATTTTATAGGCTGCGTCAGGCCGTATACGGAGAAACGACAATTTCTATTTACCAGTATGAAACTAATCCTGCAGAGGAAAGTGAAGCTGGTGAGGAGGTAGAGAATGAGTCAGCAAATTAGAAAAGAACGTGTTGCCATTTATCCAGGTACCTTTGATCCCGTGACTATGGGACATATGGATATTATTCGGCGCGCATCCAAGCAATTCGACCGTTTGATTGTAACGGTGCTTAATAATTTGAGTAAAAACCCGCTGTTTACTGTTGATGAACGGACAGAGCTATTAAGACAGGCGACCGCTGATATTCCCAATGTGGAAATTGACAGCTTCCGTGATCTGTTAGTGAATTATGTTCGTCAAAAAGATGCTCAAGTCATTGTTCGGGGTATCCGTACCGTTACTGACTTTGAATATGAGCTGCAAAACGCATCGATCAACCATAGCCTGGATCCCGATGCAGAAACGATTTTTATGATGACTAATCCGAAATATTCCTACTTAAGTTCCAGCGTTGTTAAAGAAATCGCCCACTTCGGCGGGAATGTGACTGATTTTGTGACGCCTGAGGTTGAACAAGCGATGAAGCGTAAATTTAACCGAGCCGATGGCGAATAGTACTTACTAGATACGTTCCAGCAGATAATCCCAACAGGATGATGAGCAGAAGGGCTTGCAGACTTAGCAGCTGTGGAAAAGAGCTCCATATGTCCGTTACATTAATGGTGCCGCTTGGAGTCGGGCGTGAGTCTGCAAGTGCTGGTAAAGCAGCTTTAGGGATAACCAGCAATGGTTTCCAGAGCAATAAAGTTAACAGAAAAGCATAAAGTCCATGCATCAGACGAACCGTAGCGTAGGGTAGAAATCTGACTCTGGCTTGTTTGAGCATGGTCAGCACCTGTAGTTGCGCACAGAGTCCGCTCCAGCCCAGTGCAGCAGACAGCAAAGCTATCCCAAACATACTAGAGGGACCTGTTCCTATGCTTGCTAGCCCTTTGCTGATTGCGTCGGCGCCTAAATGAATTTCCAGCAAGCTTGCTGGCAGAGCAGCTGGCAATGCGGGAAGTACAGTAGTGATGATATTGATGACTACAGCGAACATAATCATGTAACCGCCCACGACCATCAGACTTTGCACGGCATTAGCGACGGACTCGCCGAGAAGCTTGCCGAAGCTGCGTCCGTCTTTTGCTCTGGCATCTGTTGCTGCAAGCTGAACGCGACTATATAAAGAAGGCTGTTTGGTGTCCGTGGAGATCTTATCAACTGGTTTCGTGTTCGCTGACCGCCCCTTTAATAGAGCATCGGTGTAGCTGGCTAGAAGTCCAGAGATCCAGTGGATGGCCAATAGGAAATAACCTGCTGAAGTACTGTGTAGAAAAGCTATGCCAATTACTATAAGCATGGTTACCGGGCTGGCGAAGTGTGTAAGTGCGGCAAGTCGGGCGGCTTCCTTGTCAGAAATGCTGTTCTGCTTGTGTAGCTGCATGACCCCTCCAGCTCCACCGGGGAATCCGGCTGTGATTCCGAGTGCCAAGGTCCAGCCGCTGGCACCGGGCAGACGAAAGACCTTTTTCATCAATGGCTCCAGAAGCACTCCGAAACCATGCACGAAACCCGAGGCGGTAAGCATCTCTGACAGCATCAGGAAGGGGAGCAGGGCAGGGAATACGAGTGTCCACCAAAGCTTCAATCCTTGGAGTGAAGCCTCAAAGGAGCTCTCCGGTGAGATAATAATTGCAATGGCTGTCAAGATTGCCATAATCCCGGGTATAAATGGTGTGGAGCGTGTAGCTAGTCGGCGTATTTGAATATTTTTCATTTCTCAGATCACCTCTTCATAACTTAAGGCATGGACGATGTGTTATCAATTTATGCAGAGTAGACAACCATCATGCCAAACCACTAGTCGAAGCGGTAATGAAGTTCAATCATTCATATCCTAAAAGTGCCGCGGGAAAGAAGGGAAGAGCAGTGAAGCAACTGAAGCATCGGCCGGGTTTCCGCGCCACAGCTTATCTGTTTACGTTTGTAGTAATCGTGTATGTATTTGTCTTTATGAACACCCCGTACATCGTATATCAGCCAGGCAGTGCATCTGAAGTTGCCCCTATGATTAAGGTAGAGAATGCCGATCCGGCTGAAGAAGGAACGTTTATGATGACTACGGTGTCTGCTAGTTATGCTAATGTGGCCTTATTGGTCGCCTCTGCTTTTAATACCAATTCAGAGGTTGTGCGAAAAGAAACCCGGCTAGGGGATAAATCAGAAGACGAATATGCTGCAGAGCAGGTTTATTATATGAATAGCTCACAGTCTTATTCTGTTCAGGCCGCTTATCATGCAGCGGGAATTCCATATGAGGATGTAGTGGATTATCTCTACGTCTTTTCGGTTCCTGTAGAAAGTAATAAAGGACAATTTCTGCCGGGTGACAAAATCATTAGTGTAGAGGGACAAAAAGTGCCCGATCCTGAAGCACTGTCTAAACTGCTCTCCTCTAAAAAAATCGGAGATCAAGTCGCTGTTGTTTTGCAAAGAAATGGCAAGGAAGTACAAGAACAAGTGACGTTGGTTGAAATAAAGGATAAAGAGGGAGCTGCCGTTCGACCTGGTTTTGGAGTCACTATTGCCGCCGTTCAAAAAGTAAAACCAAAAGAAGCAGGGAAAGCTGTCAGCTTTGTAGATACAAATGTTGGCGGACCTTCGGCAGGGCTAATGTTCACTATGGAAATTTACAATCGCCTTACTTCTGGAGATTTAACTAAGGGCCATAGGGTTGCAGGGACGGGTACGATTAACGCTGAGGGTGTAGTTGGTGCTATCGGTGGAGTGAAACACAAGATCGTGGCTGCGGACCGAGAAGGGGCGGAGATTTTTTTCGTGCCTGTTAAGAATTATGACGAAGCCAAAGCAAAAGCTGATAAAATCGGCACATCTATGAAGCTGGTGCCTGTATCTACGCTGGATGAGGCGCTGAAGTATATGGTGGAACTGCCGGTCAAACCATGACCGGAGGTTCCAAATAATCGCGGTACATATCATTTCTACGGGGTTCCTTAAAAGCTCCCGCGAAAGCGGAAGCGGCTTGAAGATCTCGCTCAAGCTGCGGATGGGAACAAAGGGACGGGCGCATGACGATGGGCAACGTAGCTTTTTGTTTCATTTCTTTAAGCAGTGCTCGTCCGCTTTCTCTAAAACCAAGAATACGAATATATCCGGGCCCCTCTGCTAGTATGGAAGGGGTCATTTCTTTTTTAGAATGATTTAACAGAACATGTAGCAGCAGACGCTGTAACCGTGTATGCGTGTAGCGCTTGCTCTTAAGGGCGTGAAGCAGGCCTGAAACAGAGAATTGCTCCAACTCAGGCAAAAGCCGCAGTATTCGGTTCTCCAAGCCTTCATTCATATCATGGATCGCGTGTAACTCGGCCGCAGTATGGGTGGTCAGCAGATGGCGGAGCGGGATATTGAAGCTCTCCAAGCTCAGAGGGCCCCTTCCGGCTGCATGCTCTCTTTCCAAAATGGACACGCTATAATCCGGCATATAAGCAGCGGGAGATCCGCCTTCTTGCAGCAGCTTGCGGATGGCCGTCGCACTTGCAATAGAAGAGTCGGCTTGTAATGGGTCATGGAAGCCTGCTGCTGTGCGCGGAACGGTTAGTGGCATTATCTTGCTGTGCAGCCGCTGCAAGGCGATAAGATAATGCAGTCCAAGGCTGTTATTCGGCTGGCGCAGCAGCTCGCCTGCATCTCCGGGACTCTCCGTTTCCGGGAGAGTCCCTTCAAAGGCCACCGCCGCCGCTGCGCTGTACGCGGCGGGGAAGCTCGTTCCGAGCGCCATGCGGCGGCGGATCTCGCTCTGAAGCTCGCTGCTTTCCTCAGCCAGATATCTGGCCAGGGGGAGCAGCGAGCCCAAAGTGCCGGCTTCGGAGCCGAAGCACAAGCTGTCCACGACCCCGGTCGCTTCCAGCAATGCAACTGCTCCGAACGCGAACCACTCGGCTGGCTGGACGGCATAAGCCACCGGCAGCTCAATGACGAGGTCGGCGCCCATATGCAGCGCCATCTCTGTCCGGGCTTGCTTGCTTACCGCCGCCGGCTCGCCGCGCTGGGTAAAGGGACCACTCATGACGACGATGGTGCGCTCTGCGCCGGAAAGTCTTTTGGCTTCCGTGAAGTGATGCACATGTCCGTTATGTAAAGGATTGTATTCTGCGATGATTCCAACCGTTGTCACTGTGGCTTCCCTCCGATAAGTAAGGTATATTTATTGAGTTTAGTAGGGTAGATTTCTAGAGATACTGTTAGCACAAGCTGATCTTTTGATTTACACTAATAGTTATATCATAATTCACCGCATTTTCTGAAACAATATAAAGGGAAAATGGTTGACAAAGGTATAGAATACTAGGTATAATAAATTTTGTTTGTTTGGGAGTGATAAGTATGCAGATTCACTTTCGCAAATTAGCGATTGCCGACGAACCGTTACATATTCACGATGTTGTGGATGTCAGCGAGGTAGTCAAAGGGCGCAAGGATATTCTAACTGTTGCTCCGCTCTCAGTAGACCTTAAAGCGCTGCCCGCGGGAACCGATTGTGTGAACGTGGTGGGGAAACTGAGTGGAGATGTGGACATGTTATGTTCACGTTGTCTCACGGAGGTCAAAAGTGATTTGAACATTCCTTTTGCTGAGACTTTCAAGTGGCTTAAGCAGCCAGTTCTTCCAGATGATGACGAAGATGAGGATCTCATTTACGTCAAGGATGAGGTTGTGGATCTTATCCCGTATGTGGAAGAAAATTTCGTACTGCACTTACCGGATTCGGTATTGTGCAAGGCAGACTGTCTTGGTCTTTGTCAGAAATGCGGACAGAACTTGAACGAAGGCACCTGCAGTTGCGACAACACAGTGATCGATCCTCGACTCGCTGGGTTGAAAGACTTTTTCAAATGAAACATTACAACAAAACACATCCTGCTCTGAGGAGCAGGCTGACAGAAATATCACGAGGAGGTGGAACACATGGCAGTACCACAACGTAGAACGTCTAAAACACGCCGTGACAAACGTCGCACCCACTTTAAGTTGGTTGTGCCGGGCATGGTGAAATGTGAACAATGCGGAGAGTTGAAACTAGCTCACCACGTATGCAAAGTTTGCGGAACTTACAAAGCAAGAGAAATCATCAAACAATAGTTTCAAAAATAAGTAGTACTTCACTTCGGTGAGGTACTATTTTTTTGTCCAAATCTAATAAAGATAGGGTATGCACCTATACTTTATGTTCCGCTCAGAAGTCAATGCTTTATTTTTGGTGCGGCATGCTTTATACTACATATTAGTACCTGGTTCTAAAAAATATTTATGATTGTTAGACCTAATATAACAGCGGCCATTCAAGCGGCCGGATGCTTTCTTTAAAATATAAGGAAGTATAAGTTATGCACCTATACTTTATGTCTTATATTTCTCGCTTAAACGCTTACCGTCCTTATTAGGGCGCCGAAGGCGTTTACGCTTGGCATGTGCCAGGAGGTGAGCCGCTATCGAGCGGATGTCCAAGAAAGAACGTCAGCAACAGCTGCTACATATAATTGCAGGCAATCCTTTTGTAACTGATCGGGAGTTGACTCGTCAGCTGAAGGTGAGCATTCAGACGATTCGGTTAGACCGGATGGAGCTGGGAATACCAGAACTGCGTGAAAGAATGAAACAAATGGCAGAGCATTCCTATGATCAGGTGCGCTCTTTGCCTGCGGATGAAGTGATCGGAGATATTGTGGATTTACAGCTCGATAAGAGCGGGATTTCGATCTTTGAAATTCGTGAGGATCATGTCTTTTCCAGAAATGGGATCGCCCGTGGCCACTACGTGTTTGCTCAAGCCAATTCGCTTGCGGTTGCTGTAATTAACGATGAAATTGCCTTGACTGCTTCAGCCGACATACGATTTGTTCGTATGGTTCTGCTTGGTGAGAAGTGCATTGCTAAAGCTCAAGTGCGGTCACTTGCAGGCAGAGGCGGCAAAGCAGAGGTGGACGTATTCACCTATGTCGGAGAAGAATTGGTATTTCAAGGCCACTTTATAGTGTATCGTTCCGCTAATGAAGAGTATAGTGAAGGGGGTAACCGTAGTGCTGATCGCCATTGATGCCATGGGCGGGGACAACGCTCCTGAATGTAATGTCGAGGGGGCGTTGTCCGCGGCCGCGGAATGGAAAGATACGCAGATTGTGCTCGTAGGTGACGAAGCCAGACTAGAGCCACTGCTGAAGGACAAGCCGTCCAACCTGAGTGTGCGGCATGCAGGAGATGTTATTGGTTCTGATGAAGAGCCGGTTAAGGCGGTTCGCCGCAAAAAAGATTCATCCATGGTTGTAGCTGGACGTATGGTGCGTGAGGGCGAAGCAGATGCTATGATTTCGTCAGGTAACACGGGGGCGCTTATGACTACAGGGTTACTTGTAGTAGGCCGTATGCAGGGGATTGAACGTCCGGCGCTGGCACCTATGATTCCGACGCTGGATGATGTTGGCGTGCTTGCGCTTGATCTTGGCGCTAACATGGATGCGAAGCCTGAACATCTGGTGCAATATGCGCTGATGGGCAGCATTTATCGGAATAAAGTGCATGGCATTGCTAAGCCGCGGGTTGGACTTCTAAATGTAGGGACGGAGCCTGGGAAAGGCAACGAACTGACCAAAGAAGCCTATCCACTGCTGGAGAACTTGCCGGGCATTCATTTTATCGGTAATGTTGAGGCACGCGACGTACTGACAGGAAACTGCGATGTGCTTGTCTGCGATGGATTTGCTGGTAATATCCTGTTGAAGTCGCTTGAGGGTACAGCGGGTGCATTGTTCTCTTTACTGAAGGAGCAATTCAGCCGTTCTCTGAAGACTAAGCTTGGAGCGGCTATGCTGATGCCGGAGCTTAGAGCCCTGAAGGGTAAGATGGATTACAAAGAGCATGGCGGTGCACCGCTGCTTGGTCTTAGCGGATTGGTAGTTAAGGGGCATGGATCTTCGGACGGAAATGCGGTTAAAAATGCAGTAAGACAAGCGCGGATTGCTCTGCAAGCCGATCTTGTGCCAAGTATATCCAAGGAAATTAGCGGGAAGTGAGTGACGAAATGAAACAATTGCGGCCGGTTGGGATTATCGGTACGGGTAAATATGTACCTGAGAAAATTTTAACAAACAGTGATCTAGAAAAAATAGTGGAGACTAACGATGAATGGATCGTCAGTCGGACAGGGATCCGTGAAAGACATATCGCTGCACCACATGAGGCAACTTCTGATTTAGCCTATGAAGCTGCACTTAAAGCTTTGGATTCTGCAGGCATGAAAGCCGAAGATCTGGATCTTATTATTATTGCAACGGTAACCCCTGATAGCTCCTTTCCTTCCACAGCCTGCATTTTGCAGGATAAACTTGGAGCAAAAGGTGCTGCGGCCTTTGACTTGTCAGCAGCCTGCTCTGGTTTTGTATACAGCCTAGCTACTGCGGTTGGCTTTATTCAGAACGGAATGTACAATAATGCACTCATAATTGGTGCGGACACTTTATCCCGCATCACTGATTATACGGATCGTAACACCTGTGTACTGTTTGGCGATGGTGCAGGAGCAGTAATCATCGGTGAAGTTCCAGAGGGACGCGGTTTCCAATCCTTCGATCTGGGTGCTGAAGGTTCTGGAGGAAACTTGCTTAAGCTGGAAGCTGGGGGCTCGCGCTTGCCTGCTTCTCAGCAGACGGTTGAAGACAAGAAACATTTCATCTATATGAATGGCCGGGAAGTGTTTAAGTTTGCCGTTCGTGTTATGGGCTCAGCTACAGAACGTGTGCTTACTAAAGCCGGATTAGGTAAAGAAGATATTGATTTGTTCGTACCGCATCAAGCGAATATTCGTATCATTCAATCCGCTATGCAGCGGCTTGACCTGCCACCGGAGAAATGTGTAATCAATGTTGATAAATATGCTAATACATCAGCAGCTTCTATTCCTCTAGCTCTAGTTGAAGCGGCGGAAGAAGGACGCATGAAGGAAGGCGACACGGTTCTGATGGTTGGATTCGGCGGTGGCTTGACTTGGGGCGCGTCCGTATTGATCTGGTAATAGAGGAAGGAGTTCTTACTTATGAGTAAAATCGCATTTGTCTTTCCCGGTCAGGGTGCACAGGCAGTTGGAATGGGTAGAGATGTATATGAAGCTCTTCCGCACAGCCGCGCGGTATTCGAAAAAGGTGACGAGGTGCTCGGATTTCCACTGAGCCAGCTGATTTTTGAAGGACCTGACAGTGATTTGAAACAGACCGTAAATACACAACCAGCTCTGCTAACAGCAAGTGTGGCTTTTCTGGAAGCATTACGTGATCAAGGGATGAAGCCGGATTATGTAGCTGGTCATAGCCTAGGAGAATACAGCGCGCTGGTTGCGGCAGGCGTATTGTCCTATGAAGATGCTGTAAGACTCGTGCGTTTACGCGGTCGTTTTATGGAGGAAGCTGTTCCAGGTGGACAGGGAGCTATGGCTGCAGTGCTTGGTGCGGAGCGGGATGCTCTGGCAGAATTATGCCGGAGCGTATCCGAGGAGAGCGGCGTGGTAGAACTGGCGAATGTGAACTGCCCGGGACAGATTGTTGTTTCTGGTTCACAGGCCGGGGTTAACGGTGTTGTGCAGCGTGTTAAGGAAGCAGGCGGAAAGCGGGCTATTCCGCTGGAAGTAAGTGGACCTTTTCACTCTTCGATGATGAAGGCTGCGGCAGACCGCTTGGCAGACGAGCTGAAGAGTGTTACCTTTAATGCTCCGGCTGTACCTGTTATTGTCAATGTTACTGCAGCCCCTGTAACGGATCCTGAAGAAATCCGTGAACTGCTTGTCCGCCAGGTGTACTCCCCTGTGCTCTGGCAAGACAGTATTGAATGGCTGATTGCTGATGGTGTGGATACTTTTGTGGAAATTGGTTCTGGCAGTGTTCTGGCAGGTCTGATCCGCAAAATAGACAAAACGGTCAAAGTAATCAACATTAACACGCTTGAAAGTGTGCAAGCTGTCTTGTAAGATACGTTCAAACATTGTTTATCAATAGCAATATGATCGAAAGGGGAATAAATGATGTTCTCAGCATTGCGGGGTCAAACGGCCCTTGTAACTGGTGGCTCTCGCGGCATTGGCCGCAGTATTGCACTTGCTCTCGCGGAACATGGTGTGAAGGTGGCCGTGAACTATGCGGGCAGTGAAGCAGCCGCACAAGAAACCGTAGCTCGGATTGTCGAGCTTGGCTCGGAGGGTATTGCCCTTCGTGGCGATGTCGGCAATAGTGAACAGGCCGAGAACCTTGTCAAAGAGGTTCTGAATACCTGGGGACGTATTGACATTGTTGTCAATAATGCCGGCATTACCAGAGACAACCTGATTATGCGCATGAAAGAAGAAGAGTTCGATCAAGTGATCGAAACGAATCTAAAAGGGGTGTTTAACTGCCTAAAGGCAGCTACACGCCCTATGATGAAGCAACGCTACGGGCGCATTATCAATATTTCTTCCGTAGTAGGTGTAACAGGAAATCCTGGACAAGCTAATTACTCCGCAGCTAAGGCAGGTGTCATCGGTTTAACGAAGGCATCGGCTCGTGAGCTTTCCTCACGGGGGATCACGGTGAACTGTATCGCTCCTGGCTTCATTGATACAGATATGACGCGTGAGCTCTCTGAGGAAGTGCGCAGTGAGCTTGAGAAGGGCATTCCACTTGCTCGTCTGGGGCGTCCTGAAGAGATTGCTATGGCTGTAGTCTTCCTGGCCTCTGAAGGCGCTGCGTATATGACCGGCCAGACACTACACGTGGATGGCGGGATGTATATGTAACTCTCCGTCAAGGAGAAATTACACTGTTTTAATGCTGAAATGTGAGGGATAAAGAAAGCGTTTTTGACGCTCTATGGTATTTTGAACTCATATCTCGTATAATACCAAAAGAGGAGGTGAACCGGATGTCCGATGTATTAGAGCGTGTAAAACGCATTGTCATCGACCGCTTAGGTGCCGATGAAGCTGAGGTAACATTAGAAGCGTCTTTCAAAGATGATTTAGGTGCTGATTCTCTTGATGTAGTAGAATTGGTTATGGAATTGGAAGATGAATTCGATATGGAAATCTCTGATGAAGATGCAGAGACGATTACGACCGTGGGTGAAGTTGTGAAGTACATACAATCTCATACCTAGAGTCATATGATTGAGAGTCCCGTTCCTGCTAGGGCGGGACTTCTCCTCATTTATAGAGCACTAAAGATGAATCAAAGGTTGCCTTGAGCAACTATATAAGGGATATAACAGAACCGCAGGATGGTTAATGATGCGGTTATCGCTGTTCATATAGTAGCAACAGAAAGTATATAAGTTCTGAATATAATGTATACAACCTATAGATGGGGTGATTGTGTTTGAGTCATAGAGTGGTTGTTACCGGGATGGGCGTAGTTACATCATTGGGCAAAGATTTGGAGACGTTCTGGGATAATCTTATGAGCGGCAAATCCGGTGTATCACAGGTTGAGACCTTTGATGTCAGTGAGTATACTACGCAAATAGCATCCTCTGTTAAAGATTTCGATCCAGAGGCACTTTTTGGTCGTAAGGAAGCCCGCAAAATGGACCGTTTTGTACAATTTGCAGTGGCTGCCGGTGAGGACGCATTGCGAGATAGCGGACTTAAGATCGGTGAAGATATTGATGCCGAAAGAATAGGTGTATCTGTAGGATCAGGTATTGGTGGTCTTGGAACTTGGGAAGACAATCATAACTTGTTGCTTGAAAAAGGACCGAAGCGGGTTAGTCCGTTCTTCATTCCGATGATGATTGCTAACATGGGTTCTGGGCAGTTGTCCATTAACCTTGGTGCAAAGGGTCCTAATACGACGACAGTAACTGCTTGTGCTACAGGAAGTCACTCCATTGGGGAATCCTTCCGCTTGATTCAACGTGGAGACGCAGATGCAATGATCTGCGGTGGTTCCGAAGCGACCATTCGTCCAACAGGTATGGCTGGTTTTTGTGCAATGAGAGCAATGTCCACTCGCAATGATGAGCCTGAGAAGGCAAGTCGTCCGTTTGATGTGGATCGCGATGGTTTTGTTATGGGTGAAGGTGCCGGGATTCTTATTCTGGAATCACTCGAACATGCTGAGAAACGTGGAGCGAAGATCTATGCTGAGGTTATCGGTTATGGTCTAAGCGCAGATGCTCATCATATGACTGAGCCTGATCCAGATGGTGCAGCTCGCTGCATGAAGATGGCAATCCGGGATGCTGGTATCTCTCCTGAAGATATTGATTACATCAATGCTCATGGTACTTCAACGCCTGTAGGAGATAGATCAGAAACTGCTGCTGTTAAAAAAGCATTGGGTGACCATGCCTATAAAGTGGCAATTAGTTCGACGAAATCCATGACAGGTCACCTTCTGGGTGCTGCTGGTGGAGTAGAAGCTATTATCTGTGGCCTTTCTTTGCAAAAAGGGATGATTGCGCCAACGATTAATTTGGACAACCAAGACCCGGAATGTGATCTGGATTATGTACCAAATGTGCCACGTAAAGCTGATCTTGATATTGTAATGTCGAATTCGTTCGGCTTCGGGGGACATAACGCAACAGTTATTCTAAAAAAATATAATTAGTAAGGGGACAGTGCGGTGAAAGGAGAACTGAAGCAGTTACAACAGCAACTTCAAATCCAATTTCACGATTCTGTGCTTCTGAAGCAGGCCTTTACCCATGCATCCTATGTGAATGAACACCGTTTCAATCAGCATCAGGACAATGAGCGTCTCGAATTTCTTGGCGATGCAGTTCTGGAGTTAACGGTTTCTGAATATTTGTACAATCTATTGCCAGACCGACCTGAGGGAGAGTTGACCAAGCTGAGGGCCGCTATTGTATGCGAGCCTTCACTGGTCAAGTTTGCGGAGAGTTTAGGTTTTGGCCGTTATGTACTATTGGGCAAAGGGGAAGAACTTACGGGCGGACGTACTCGCCCGGCCCTGCTGGCTGATGTATTCGAATCCTTCGTGGGAGCGCTTTATCTCGACCAAGGACTGGAAACAGTGCGGAGTTTTCTTGATAATCACGTATTTCCTCTCGTGGAGACGGATGGGAAATTGCAAATGCAGATGACCGATTATAAGACGGAACTGCAAGAGCTAATTCAGCAGCACAATATGGGTACATTGGAATATCGAATTATAGAAGAACGGGGACCTGCACATGAGCGTGAATTCGTCTCAGAGGTGTATATGGCTAACCGTTCACTTGGTAAAGGAAGCGGCCGGTCCAAGAAGGAAGCAGAGCAGCAGGCTGCAGCAGCAGCACTTTTGCATCTGAAAGAGGACGGTGCCTGAGTTTTGCATCAAGGGGACAAGCGGAGGAGAGCAGCAAAGGTCTGAATACCGGCGTTTAGGCGGAGCTCAGACCGTTGCTGCTCTTTTTCGACAATATAAGAACTTATATGTTCCGCTTTACAAAGGATAAGGTACATCTTAATGGTTTTTTAGGGTACAAACGCTATGGTATAATGGGTCAGAGGTGATTGGCAAGTATGTTTTTGAAACGGATAGAATTAGCTGGTTTTAAATCATTTGCCGACAAAACAGAAATGGAGTTTGTGCGCGGTATAACGGCTGTAGTTGGCCCGAACGGAAGCGGCAAAAGCAATATTTCTGACGGCATACGCTGGGTACTCGGCGAACAGAGTGCTAAATCACTGCGTGGCGGCAAGATGGAGGATATCATTTTTGCTGGAAGTGATGCGCGTAAAGCCGTGAATTATGGCGAAGTATCACTTACGCTTGATAATGAAGATCACACACTTCCGCTGGATTTCAGCGAAGTTACAGTGACTCGGAGAGTCCACCGCAGTGGAGATAGTGAATATTTAATTAATAAGCAATCCTGCCGTCTGAAGGATATCACAGAGCTGTTTATGGATACCGGTATCGGACGTGAAGCCTATTCGATTATCGGGCAGGGTAGGATTGAAGAGATTCTAAGTACTCGTTCCGAAGATCGGCGAGGCATCTTTGAAGAAGCATCAGGTATTGTAAAATATAAATCGCGCAAGAAAGACGCAAGTCGAAAGCTGGATGATACCGAGCAGAACCTGCTTCGTATTCATGATTTGATCAGTGAGCTTGAGGATCAGATTGGGCCACTTAAGGATCAGTCCGAGAAAGCTATCCGCTTTAAGGAACTTCGCGAACAATTAAAACATCAGGAAATTTCAGTATACGTACACCAGATTGAAGGCATTCATACCGCTTGGCAGGAAGGTAACGCTAAGCTTGAAACGTTGAAGGACGAGCAGCTGGAGCTGTCTACTGTGGTTTCGGCTCATGATGCCAAGCTGGAGAGCGGGCGCTCTGAACTGCGCACAATCGAAGCACAGATCGAGAAGCAGCAAGAGCAATTGCTGCGTTATAGCGAAGCATTTGAGAAGAGCGAAGGTTACGGTGAAGTGCTGAGGGAACGCAAGCGCAATCTGGAAAGTAATCGTGAGCAGTTAATGCTCACGTTAGGTTCGGTTGGCGAGCGTTCTGCAGATCGTCAGCGTGAAGTCGTGGATCTGGAGCTTAAGCTTGAACAATCGCGGCTTAAGCTTGTGGATCTTCGGAAACAGATCGAAGATGAAGAGACAAGGCTTGAAGGTGTGGCAGACGGGATTAGCCAGAGCCAGGAAGAAAAGCTCAAAAGTGCTCTTTTGGAGCTAATGAACCTTATGGCGAATGCACGTAACGAAATTCGTTACGCGGATCAGCAAAAGGAGAATCTGGAACGTCGTATGAGCCGCAGTGAAGAAGAAAGCGGCAAATGGACAGCCCGGCATGAAGAGTTGTCTGCCAACCAGAAAGGGCTGAAGGACAAGATTGCCCAGCTGGGGAAGGAGCTTAGCAATCTTCGCGGGGCTTATATCACTGAAAGTGAGCAGCTCAGTAAACGTCAGAAGCTGATCGAAGAAACACAGTCCGGTCTTCGGAAATGGGAACAGAAGCGGGAAGCGCAAGTCTCTCGTCATGAGACCATGAAAGAGATGCAGGATGATTTCGACGGCTTCATGCTTGGGGTTAAAGAAGTGCTCAAGGGTGCGCGCAAAGGACAGCTCAACGGTGTGCATGGTGCGGTTGCGGAGCTGATCTCTGTTCCGGAGAAGCTGGAAATGGCGATTGAGACTGCTCTAGGCGCATCACTTCAGCATGTGGTCATGGATAATGAGACTGTGTCCCGCCAAGCGATATCATTTCTAAAGCAACGTCAGCTGGGACGAGCTACCTTTCTTCCGCTAGATGTTATCCGGCCGCGCCAGATTTCTGGCAGTGACCGTGGTATGGTGGGTGATGCTGTCGGATTTGTTGGAATTGGTTCCGAACTCGTTGGTTACGATGATAAATATACTAGCATTATTGGCAGTTTGCTCGGCAATGTGGTTATTGCGGAGAGCTTGGAGCAAGCGAACCGTATCGCCGCTAGATGTCAATATCGTTATCGGGTAGTTACCCTGGAAGGCGATGTAGTTAATGCCGGCGGTTCAATGACCGGGGGTAGCCAGCATAAGAAGAACAATAGCTTGCTTAGCCGCAAACGTCAGCTGGATCAATTAAGCAGTGAGATTGAAGAAAGCGAACGTCAAATAGTGAAGCTGAAGCAAGGCATTGCCAGACTTCGTGAGGAGCAGGAGAACGCTAGCGTGAAGCTGGAGGACCTGCGCCGTGATGGCGATGAGAAAAGACTGGAAGAGCAAAGAGTCTCCGGTGATTTGAAGCAGCTCGAGCATGAGCTTCGGCATGTGCAGGAGCAAGTGGAGAGCACAGGTGCGGAACGCAGCGGCTTTGAGAATGAAGTACGTGCGCTTGAAGAGACGCGGAAGCAAGCCACTGCTGAGCTTGAACGCCTTGAAAAGGAAGAAAAGGAAGCCCATGAGGGTATCCGTAACGCTGAATCAGCGCGTAAAGCGAATGAATCAGCTAAGGAAGAGCTGCAAGGCAAGTTGACCAGTATGAAAGTCTCGGAAGGCAAGCTGGATCAGGAGATATTCTCCCTGGAGGAGCAGTTACGTCGCCTAAGACAAGATGTAGGTTCACAGGACAAGGAGCTGCGCCAGAATCGAAATCTGTTACATACGATTGAACAGGATCTGGCTAACAATGCTTTGGAAGCTGTGAAGCAGAAGGAAGATTTGAACAGTTACCGCTTGAAGAAGGAAGAGACGACTGGAACTTTGGATTTTGCCCGGGCTGAGCGTACAGCGTTAACCCGTAAGCTGGAACTTGAGGAAGGCAAGACTAAAGATCAACGTCAGGCCCTTAAAGTAGTCGAGGACAAGCTGCGTGCCACTGAAGTTTCTGTCGGTCGACTCGATGTGGAGCTGGATAATATTCTCCGCAAGCTGAGTGATGACTACGAGCTAAGTTATGAATTAGCAAAACAGAGATATCCAGTGCCTGAAGATGTACCTGCCGCACAAGCCGATGTACAGCGTTTGAAGCGCAGTATTTCTGCGCTAGGAGAGGTTAACTTAGGGGCGATCGAAGAATATCAGCGGGTCCATGAACGGTATACGTTCCTCAGTGGACAAAAAGATGATCTAGTCGAAGCTAAGACTACCTTGTATCAAGTAATCCGCGAGATGGAAGATGAAATGTCCAAACGTTTCAAACAGACCTTTGATGCGATCCGCAAACAGTTCGGGACCGTGTTCTCAAAGCTGTTCGGCGGCGGGCGAGCGGATCTCATGCTTCTGGATCCGGAACATATGCTGGAAACAGGTATAGATATCGTAGCCCAACCACCGGGTAAAAAATTGCAAAATCTGCAGCTTTTATCTGGCGGTGAACGCGCTCTAACTGCGATGGCGTTATTGTTTGCTATTTTGCAAGTGAAGCCAGTTCCGTTCTGCGTATTGGATGAGGTCGAGGCTGCGCTCGATGAAGCGAACGTTGTTCGTTTTGCACAGTATTTACGCGAGTTCTCTGAACAAACTCAGTTCATCGTCGTTACGCACCGCAAAGGAACGATGGAAGAGGCGGACGTGTTATACGGAGTAACGATGGAAGAGGGCGGTGTCTCCAAGCTCGTTTCAGTACGTTTAGAGGATGAAGAAGCTGAGATTGCTTAAATTCATCAAAGAAGAGAAACTTTTAGGAGGAACCAAATGAGCTTTTTTAGAAAATTAAAAGAAAGCATTTCCGGCAAAACGGAAAGTGTAACGAAACAATTCCGCGACGGATTAGAGAAAACCCGTAAAGGTTTTGTAGAGAAGGTCTCCGACCTTATCATCCGCCGCAAAAAGATAGATGAAGAGTTCTACGAAGAGCTGGAAGAGATTTTGATTGGTGCAGACGTGGGTGTAAACACTGTTATGACCCTTGTCGAGGATTTGCGTGCCGAAGTGAAGCAAAATCGGATTGAAGATGCTGCCGAGCTGAAGCCGATTTTGTCCCGTAAGCTTATGGAGCTGCTGCGTGGAGATGATGATAACAGCCTGAAGGAAAATCCGAATGGAATTACGGTTATTTTGTTCGTTGGGGTCAATGGCGTGGGCAAGACGACTACCATCGGCAAGCTGGCTCATCGTTACAAACAAGAAGGTAAAAAAGTTCTTTTGGCTGCAGGGGATACGTTCCGTGCCGGAGCGATTGAGCAGCTTGAGGTTTGGGGCCAACGCGCAGGCGTAGATGTCATTAAACAACAAGCAGGCTCTGACCCGGCGGCTGTAATGTACGATGCGGTCCAAGCGGCAAAGCAACGCAACGTGGATATCTTAATCTGCGATACTGCTGGCAGACTGCAGAATAAAAGCAATCTGATGGAAGAGCTCAACAAAATCTTCCGCGTCATTCAAAGAGAAATCCCAAGTGCTCCACATGAGGTACTGATGGTGCTAGATGCTACGACAGGTCAAAATGCACTTACACAAGCCAAGTTATTTGGTGAAAAGAGTGGCGTCACTGGCTTGGTCTTGACGAAGCTGGACGGTACGGCTAAAGGCGGAATCGTTGTAGCGATTCGTCAGGAAATGAATTTGCCGGTGAAGTTTGTAGGTCTTGGAGAAAAAATGGAAGACTTGCAGCCATTTGATTCGCAGCAGTTCGTACATGCTCTTTTTGCCGGATTAATTGCCGAGGAAGAAGAGTTAGAAGAATCGGAAGAGCAAGTGTAATCAACAGCACAATATAATCATAAAGAAGTCATATTTACAAGGAATGCCCTCGAAGCTATATTTAGTTAGGAGGGCATTCCTTTTCTTTTTTATAAAGGGTTTGTCCGTCATTTTGTAGCAACTGCTAAGCGACTTTTAGAAAGTATAAATGCATCGCGTAAGGGATCCCTTTAAATAACAGCTTTCCCTCACTAATTAGCCTCCAGAAGCGATATTCTATGAATGAGGTACTGAGATACAAATTCCATTGCCCTATAATTGTGCCTACAACTAGACCTGCATTTACGTAGCCATCTCGATCCTCATACTGTTGAAATTGCAGAATTAAAGAAAGAATTTCTTCGTCATAGTAACTCTCGGGAACATTCATAAGCTGGCCATCAGCCCAAACTCTAAGCATATCCTCGGTGTTGCTGATTTTTTGCCATTCTAGTTCATACTGTTTTCTTTGAGCGGAGGTGATAGGGGATGTATTTTCGGTAATTTTTATAATTTTTTGCAGAGCTTCATTTGGGAGCTGACTAAGTGCTCTGGGATATAAGCCGATTTCAAATGAAGCGGCAATCTCCCTATAAGCCTTGACTGAATCAATAACATGAATAGGTTGCGTCCTCTCACTAAGAATAGAAAGTGCAAATCGTAAACCTGTCTGATCATGGGAGTTATCTCCGCACCAAATAGTGATTTTTTTGTCCTCGGGAATTTCTTTTAAGGTCTGAATCATGGCTGCCAGTTTATGTTGGGGGTTTAAATGATAACCCTGATCCGGAAATCGTTCCTGAAACCATAACTCACGGGTATGATAGCCTTCATTATTATGTAATCCACGCAACGGTCCAGCAGAGAACGTCTCATTAAATGAAAGTACTCGTATTAAATGACGACAACCCAGATGACTAAGGGCTACCTTCATTGATCCCGCTTCAGACAGGCCAAATAACAGATAAATGTGATTCCGCCTAGTCTCTTCCTGCTCAATTGACATAGTATATTTGTGCTCCATAAGTCACTCTCCCATCGCAACAAATTATACCATACTCAATGAATCCACATCCTCAGGCAACTATATAAAAAATACATTATATGAAAAATTCATAACAGTAATGCTTGTCACACTTCCTGCATACAATTCAATGATGAATCTACATTTCATCTCCGGCAACCTATATAAGAGAGAAAGGAAGCGATTCCAAAAAATACAAATATCTCCGGAATCACATTTCTCTGTTATATATGTTGACATGAACGAGTGGATTTACGTATTATGAGAATATAAACCAATATTTTCATGGGTGTTTTCTGAAATGGAAGTATAAGTTGTTAATAAAGATTACATCTATCGAAAGGAGTCGGGCTCATGTCCAAATTAGATCCTCTGCCAGGTCTGTCTCCGTATCCATTACAGCATTTTTTCGATGAAATGTATGCTGATAAGAGGAATGTCCGGCCGCACTACAGACATGTGAATCGCATGTTTTCCGGAATGAGCTCCGAAGAGCTGCAAGGGAAGCAAAATTTAATGCAGCGTAGGATGATGGAAGAAGGAATTACCTTTACGCTTTACAACCCGGCTCAGGATCATCCTATGGAGCGAACGATCCCCTTCGATATGATTCCACGTATAATCCCTAAGAATGAGTGGGAGAGGCTAGAAGCTGGAATTATTCAGCGTATCACAGCTTTGAATTTGTTCATTCATGACATTTACCATGAGCAATACATTGTTAAAGATGGCATCGTCCCTAGGCGTATGATTATTTCCAACTGTTACTTCCGGCCAGAAATGTCAGGTCTGCGAGTGCCCGGTGGAGCTTATATCACCACCTCAGGAATCGATCTGATCCGCCACCACGATGGACATTATTATGTACTTGAAGACAACCTGCGAACACCCTCCGGCTTTTCCTATCTTTTTAAAGGCAGAACCCTTATGAATCAATTGTTTCCTGAATTGTCCTTTGCCAGCTCCATCCGAGATGTAGATCATAGCTTAAATCGCTTCTTATCCGTGCTTCGTAGTCTATCTCCTTCAAGAAGGTCAGATCCGGTTATAGCACTCCTAACGCCTGGAGAATACAATTCTGCATATTATGAACATGCTTTTTTGGCACAGCAGATGGGTATACATTTGGTCGAAGGACGAGATTTGGTAACAAAGGATCACAAAATATATTTGAAAGAAATGAACGGACTGCGTCGCGTGGATGTGCTGTATCGTCGGTTGGATGATGATTACATTGATCCGCTAGCCTTTCAACCTGATTCTTTACTGGGTGTGGCAGGACTTATGAATGCATATAGGGCAGGTAACATAGCGATTGCTAATGCTCCGGGAACCGGTGTTGCAGATGATAAAGCGATGTATGTCTATGTACCGGATATGATTCGTTATTATCTGAATGAAGAGCCGATCCTTGGTAATGTGCCGACGTATTTGTTGTCCAGACCTGATGAACGCCTGTATGTTCTTGAGAACCTATCCGAAATGGTTGTTAAAGAAACCTCATTATCCGGAGGATATGGGATGTTGATCGGAAGTGAGGCGACCAAAGAAGAATTAGCGGAGTTCCGAATGAAAATTATTGCCGATCCGGACCGTTATGTGGCACAGCCAATTATGTCCTTGTCCAGAGCACCCGTATTGTCGGGAGGCACTATGGCACCCCGGCATATCGATCTTCGGGCTTTTGTATTAATGGGCGCAGACCGGAAGCCGCATGTCATACCTGGTGGATTAACACGAGTGGCTATGAAAGAAGGTTCACTGGTTGTGAATTCCTCGCAAGGCGGTGGCGTAAAGGATACTTGGGTTATGGCTTGATCTATTATCTTGTAAGCCTTGATTGTGAATCAAAAATATGCAGCATCAATTTGGAGGATAAAGGAGTGGCTAAAGATGCTGAATCGAAATGCGGAGGCTTTATTCTGGATCGGCCGATATATTGAAAGGGCAGAGAATCATGCGCGGCTAATCAATGTACATTATCATATCCAGCAGGAAGAGGATTTTCAAGAAGAAGGACATAAATGGTCGAGGCTTATCGATGCATTAGGAGTTCGAAGTGAATATTTGCAGCAGTTCGAAACCTTTTCTGAACAGGACGTGTTATCCTTTATTACACTCGATTTAGGCAATTCGAATTCATTATTCTCTTGCGTACATCATGCTAGAAATAATCTTCGCACACTGCGTCAGCATCTTCCAAGTGAGCTATGGGATATCGTCAACAGCTTTAATCTATGGCTTGGGGAGCGGTCAGTCGCTGATATTATGAGTGGCCCACATCATTTCTACCAGCAAGTGAAGGAACGTGCAGCTATGTTTCTAGGAGCAGAACAATCCGTAATGCTTAGGGGAAATGAATGGCATTTTATAGAGAGCGGCCGTTTTCTGGAACGTGCAGAGAATACGACGCGTATTTTGCAGGCAGTTATTGCCTCTTGCCGTTTTAAAGAGCTTCATGCAATTTATATTCAGTTACAGGCTGTGCTGAAATCGGTAAGTGGTTATCAGGCGTTTCGCCGTTATTATGCAGATGCTATGTCACCGGAGAGCATTTTAGATTTTTTGATCGCAAATTCCAAATTTCCACGTTCGATCCGCTTTTCTTTTCACCAGCTGGAAGAGCATTTAGCTAGACTTGAATTAGATTCCTCAGAAAAAGGCTCAGGTCATGAGAAGGTCATCCGTCAAGCAGGAAAGCTGAAGGCAGAGCTGGATTATATGGAGAAAGAGGAAATGTCCGGTGAGCTGGTGGAAGATGTGCTGCAATCACTCGTAATATCTTGCCAGAGACTGGGCAAAACGATGGAGGGCGCCTTTTTTCGGCGAGAAGGAGTATCTGTATGAAGATTCAAATCAATCACACCACCACATACAGTTATCCAGAGCCGGTTACGGACAGTGTCAATGAAATCAGGCTTACCCCACGCACCAACTATCGGCAATCCTGTTATCACCATGAGGTTGAAGTATCTCCGGCAGCTAATCTATTAACGTATGAGGATTTCTTCGGTAATCGGGTGCATGCCTATTCGGTTAATAAGCCACATACGGAAATGGTCATTCATACTAAAGCTACTGTAGTAACGCTGGATAAAGCCCAGGGTACCGATCTTCCGCGAACCAGCCTTGAAGAGCAAGTTAAACTATTAAATGATGAAAAGTTTCAGAACCGTTATATTGAGTTTATTTTGCCGACCCGTTATACCGAGGTGACTCCTGAATTAGTGGAGTTCGCCTCCCAGTACCCTTTTAGTGAAGCTGTGGATATGTATGAATGGATTCTGAAGTTATCTTCGACGATTTATGAACAGTTCACCTATGATCCTGAGGCAACAAGCGTAAATACAACGGTAAAAAAAGCCCTCAAGCTCAAGCGGGGGGTCTGTCAGGATTATGCTCATCTTATGATCGCTGTCTGCCGCAGTGTAGGTCTGCCTTCAAGATATGTTAGTGGATATCATTTTGTCGGTGATCTACAGAGCAGCAATGCTAATTTCGAGCAGGCTTCACATGCTTGGGTGGAGACCCATATTCCGGGTACGGGCTGGCTTGGTTTTGATCCGACGAATAATGTTGAAGTGAACTGGCGTTATATCAAGCTGGGTCATGGACGGGATTATAAAGATATAGTACCTGTAAAAGGGGTATATCGCGGCGGAGCAGGAACACTGACTGTAAAAGTGGACGTACGCAAGCTGGACAACTGAACTGAAATAATTGAAACATCGAACATCGAAACAATCAAAAAAATCAAAATATTCGAAACAAACTCTCCGCTCATCTTATTGAATGGGGAGATTTTTTTGTGCGGCGTGCCTAAATTCTGAAGATTTATGAACGAGATGATTCCATTACAGGTTTATTTGGGTAATCTTGATCCATAGTACTTATCTTACAGACATTAGAGGAGAGATTACATATGAGCCCAAACATATCTAAGAAACAAAGATTTATTGGAAAAACAGCGATTATAACCGGAGCGGGCTCGGGAATTGGCCGTGCCACCGCTATTAAGCTGGCGCGGGAAGGTGCAAATGTAGCATTGTTCGATTTAAATCTTGAAAGAACCTCTTCCTTGGCAGAAAAGCTTAATAAGCTTCGAAAAGATTGCGCGCTGGCCATAGAGGTAGATACTTCGGATGAGAAAAAGATGGAGGAAGCCGTACGTTGTACGGTGGAACAATTCGGAGGCGTGGATGTAGTATTCGCTAACGCGGGAATTAATGGCGCAGTGGGTCCGATAGAAGAACTAAGCTTGAGCGACTGGGAGCGTACGATGTCGGTGAACTTGACGGGGACTTTTTTGACTCTGAAATATACTATTCCTCATCTGAAAGATAAAGGGAAGGGCAGTATTATTATTACTAGTTCCATTAATGGGAACACTAGATTTGCCAGCTTTGGGTGGTCTACTTATAGCACTACCAAAGCTGGACAGGTGGCTTTTGCCAAAATGGCAGCTCTCGAGCTTGCTAAGTTTAAGATTCGTGTGAATGTGATCTGCCCTGGGGCTATTGCTACGAATATAGATGAAACCACTGAAATGAGCGAGGATGTAGAAGCAATCGTCATTCCGATTGAATTTCCTGATGGAGCGCAACCCTTGGCGGATGGACCGGGCAAGCCGGATAATGTCGCTGATCTCGTTGCTTTTCTGGCTTCGGATGAATCTATCCATATTACAGGTGCGCAAATCGTGATTGACGGCGCGGAGTCCTTGTTATCCTAATTTCGAGATCGCTTCCCGGTATTGCTCGTACCATTTATTCCATTCGTCTTTCCGTGACTTCAGCGTCGTGCCTTCCAAAAGATGCTGGATCACTTCTAGACAAACATGCCAGCCAGCGAGATCTCGTGGTGTATGCGGGGTAAGCGTTTGTAGTGTTTCGTTCAAGACGAGTAAACAGCCTTCTGAATTAGGGTATAACTCAAAACGAACAAGATCCTCAGCCCAAGTAAACTCAAAAATAGATTGATGCTGCAGCACGGTAATTTCCATATCCACAAACGTTCCGTTTTGCATATCAAACTTTATAAGTCCGCCTTCACGCAGGTCCTCGATTTTTAATTCAGAGAACCATAAGGCAAGCTTCTCATTTTCGGTCAAATAGGACCAAATCTCAGTTGCGGAATGCTTTAACTGGCGTTCGAAACGAGCGACATAATATTGATCTTCTTTTTGGATGTTAGCTAACATTTATATTTCTCCTTTGGACTACTGCGGTAGTCCTTTTTTTATTGAGTTGAGGCTCATTAGAAAGAGTATAGCAATCGCCTGTGTTAATTGCACGATCCGGCTGTGTGGCTGAAGCGTAACTTATAGGGTATAGAGGGCAATAAAATAGCGGGAGAAATAAGGTCATAGGCAAGTCCACGAGCTCGATTTGCGTACGGCGCGGAGATAGTGTTGGCGGGGAAAAGGGATTGAAGATAGGGATAAGTGCGTGATGAGGGTGAAAATGGAGTGATGAAGGTGATAAGTACGCATGACGGGGAAAAGGGAGTGATGTAGGAGATAAGTGTGCATGACGGTGAAAAGGGAGTGAAGAGAGGGATAAGTGAATGATGAATAGCGGGAGTAAACAGTAGCATCTACGGTGGCGAGGATGCATCGGCGTTGCGGACTGTATTGCAGCTATTTGGCGTTTTTGGTGTGTTTATTAGAAGTATCGGACCGCATAGCGCTTATTGCCGCGATTTTGAACAAAAGTAGGGCGTATTTGAGCGAATAGGTGCAACTGTGTCCGATAGCAGAGGGAATAAGCCTGAATTTGTGAATTAAGGTCATCTGAGTCCGAACGTTACATGGTAGCGAGGATGCATCGGCGTTGCGGACTGTATTGCAACTATTTGGAGTTTTTGGTGTGTTTGTTAGAAGTATCGGACCGCATAGCGCTTATTGCTGCGATTTTGAATAAAAGTAGGGCGTATTTGAGCGAATAGGTGCAACTGAGCCCGATAGTACAGCGAAATGGACTAAATTAGTGAAATAAGGGCTGCTGGGTCCGAACGATCTATGGCGACGAAGATGTAATGAAGGTACAAAGGATGTAGTATATGAGCAAGAGCTACTGGGTCCAATCGATTTGCGGAGGCATGGATTCGCTAATGGATCGGACTGTATTGCAGCTATTTGGCGTTTTTCGTGTGTTTATTAGAACTATCGGACTGCATAGCTCTTATCGCTGCGATTTTGAACAAAAGTAGGGTGTGTTTGAGCGAATAGCTGCAACTGTGTCCGATAGCAGAGTAAAAAGGACGAAATTAGTGAAATAAGGGCTGCTGGGTCCGAACGATCTATGGCGACGAAGATGTAATGAAGGTGCTAAGGATGTAGTATGTGAGCAAGAGCTACTGGTTTCGATCGGTTTGCGGAGGCCTGGATTCGCTAATGGATCGGACTGTATTGCAGCTATTTGGTGTTTTTGGTGTGTTTATTAGAAGTATCGGACCGCATAGCGCTTATTGATGCGATTTTGAACAAAAGTAGGGTGTGTTTGAGCGAATAGCTGCAACTGAGTCCGATAGTACAGCGAAATGGACTAAATTAGTGAAATAAGGGCTGCTGGGTCCGAACGATCTATGGCGACGAAGAGGTAATGAAGGTACAAAGGATGTAGTATATGAGCAAGAGCTACTGGTTCCGATCGGTTTGCGGAGGCCTGGATTCGCTAATGGATCGGACTGTATTGCAGCTATTTGGTGTTTTTGGTTTGTATTTTGAACATATCGGACCGCATAGCGCTTATTGCCGCGATTTTGAACAAAAGTAGGGCGTGTTTGAGCGAATAGGTGCAACTGAGCCCGATAGCAGAGGGAATAAGCCTGAATTTGTGAAATAAGATCATCTGAGTCCGAACGTTTCACGGTGGCGAGTGTGTGCTAATGCATCGGTGTTGCGGACTGTATTGCAGCTATTTGGAGTTTTTGATTTGATTATTAGAAGTATCGGACCGCATAGCTCTTATCGCTGCGATTTTGAACAAAAGTAAGGTGTGTTTGAGCGAATAGCTGCAACTGAGTCCGATAGCAGAGGGAATAAGCCTGAATTTGTGAAATAAGATCATCTGAGTCCGAACGTTACATGGTAGCGAGGATGCATCGGCGTTGCGGACTGTATTGCAGCTATTTGGCGTATTTGGTGTGTTTATTGAACGTATTGGACTACATAGCGCTTATTGGCATGGTTTTGAACAAAAGTAAGGTGTGTTTGAGTGAATAGCTGCAACTGTGTCCGATAGCAGAGAGAATAAGCCTGAATTAATAAAATAAGGTCATCTGAGTCCGAACGTTACATGGTAGCGAAGATGCATCGGCGTTGCGGACTGTATTGCAGCTATTTGGCGTTTTTAGTGTGTTTATTAGAAGTATCGGACCGCATAGCGCTTATTGCTGTGATTTTGAACAAAAGTAGGGCGTGTTTGAGCGAATAGCTGCAACTGTGTCCGATAGTACAGCGAAATGGACTAAATTAGTGAAATAAGGGCTGCTGGGTCCGAACGATCTATGGCGACGAAGAGGTAATGAATGTGTAATAAAGGATGTAGTATACAAGCAAGAGCTCCTGGTTCCAAACGTTACACGGTGGCCAGTGTATGCTGACATTGCGGTTATGGGCTTAGAATATGCATTGTGTACGATAGTTACAGAGTCTGAGCTATTCAACTGTGCGAGGAGGGCAAGGGGCATTTGAGTAAATAGCTCGCCATCCCTATAGTTAACAGCATAGGAAAGATCTGAGAAAGCATTCCGGCACCTTGATGAAAATCCTAAGTCTTTTATGCTAAAATTAACGCAATTCCGTAAAATCTACTTTTGCTTAGGCAGGGTAGTTAATAGTGTGGCATTGGTGAAGGAGGCTGCGTATATGGGGATGATGTCTTGGTTAGCTGAGCAGCGGATTCAGGAGTCTATGCGTAACGGGGAATTTCGAGATTTACCTGGGCATGGCAAGCCGCTGGAGCTCGAGGATTTATCGGGTGTGCCGGAAGAATTGAGGATGTCTTTTAAAATCATGAAGAACTCCGGACTGGTGCCTGAGGAAATCTCTCTGCGAGCTGAATGTGTTACGTTGGAAGGATTGCTAGCGGCGTGTCATAATAGCGGAAGTGCAGAAACCAGTGAGGGCAAGGCTTTGCGGTCAAAACTGTCTATGAAAAGACTTCGTCTACAGGAGTTATTGCGTGAACGCGGCTTGGATAGTAACCCTGCTTTTATGCAATACAGTGCTCAAATACACGAACAGATGATAAAGGATGAGGAATAACGCTGCTTAAGTTACTGCCTAAATGCCTACATTCATTTGGACATCAAAATAAATAGTGTAAAATAAAAAGGCATCTCTTGGTCGGTTTAGACAGAAGAGCTGCCTTTTTGCTTGTTATGTGTAACTGAACATGTATACTCATCTAATTTGTTTAAAATATACCCATTCCGGATCGCCATCATCTAAATTCTCAATGACTCCGCTTTTAACAAACCCTTGAGAAAGACATAGTTGCTGCATGATCGTATTGGATTCATTGGTGGAGGTGAAAAGCTTGGGGGTGGGGCATTGTTCCTCGATGTAGCTAAGGAGTGTTTTGGCTATGCCTAGGCGTCTGAACTCAGGATCCACAATGACCAGCTGAATAAAACAACATTCGAAAAAGGTGGTATCGTAGCAAGCAAATCCTACAAGCGTTCCATTATGCGATGCTACGTAACACTGCTCATGCTTGATATATTTTTCAATCTTCGATTTGCGGCTTTCATTGCCAATGATCTTGCTGTCTATTGTGGTGAGCATGGGTAGATCTGAAATTGTAGCTTTTGTTACGAATATCATAGTAAGTCTCCTTATTAATATTATAGAGGGTATGAATGGTAAGTCTTGATCTTTAAGGTTTTTTCACACATGATGAAGATGATCTAAGATAACTTCAAGGAAAATTATAACATATGATTATAGACGATGGAGAGATAGAATGAAACAACTTCCGATTATACAGGTGCTTCCTGACCTGAAAAACATACTTAACACTGCGCAGGCAGCAGTACTTATCGCTGAACCGGGTGCAGGCAAAACAACTGGAACGCCTCCGGCGTTTTTGGACGAGCCCTGGATGGCGGGTAGAAGCATTTTAATGTTAGAGCCTAGAAGGCTTGCTGCTAGATCTGCCGCCACTTACATGGCATCCTGCCTTGGAGAAAGTGTTGGACAGACGGTAGGTTATCGGATGCGGAATGACACTAAAGTAGGCAAAAATACGCGGATTGTTGTAGTCACTGAAGGAGTATTAACGAGAATGCTGCAAAGCGATCCTTCTTTGGGTGATGTGGGTTTAGTTATTTTTGATGAGTTCCATGAGCGCAGTCTTCATGCGGATTTGGGACTTGCCCTTGCACTGGAAGCACAGGCTGTGCTGCGGGAGGATCTAAGGATTCTTATCATGTCAGCTACCTTGGACAGTGAGCGGGTGTCTGCTTTACTAGGGGATGCGCCTGTAGTAAATTGTCCGGGCAGAACCTATCCTGTAGAAACAATCTATGTGCCAACTACTGGGAATTTTCCACTGGAAAAAACTGCTGCAGCTGCTGTGAGACGTGCGCTTGCTGAACAACCCGGAGATATTCTCGTCTTTTTACCGGGGGAAAGAGAAATACGCAGAACTCAAAGTGAGTTGGAAAATGGAAGCTTGGCAGAGCAGACGGTAATTCGCCCACTATATGGCCAGCTGCCACAAAATATCCAAGATGCAGCCGTGGCTGCATCTGTTCAAGGTGAACGAAAAGTAGTGCTTGCGACTTCTATCGCTGAGACAAGTCTAACGATTGAAGGCGTGCGAACGGTAATTGACACAGGGCAGCGCCGTACACAGGTATTCTCACCACGCACAGGAATGCCAAGTCTAACGACAGTCCCGGTATCGAAAGCCTCCGCGGATCAACGGCGGGGACGTGCCGGACGGACAGCCCCAGGCGTGTGCTACAGGCTGTGGAGTCAGGAGGAGCATAATCGACTTCCGGATGACAATGTGCCGGAGATTATGCAGACTGACCTTGCGCAGCTCGCTTTGGAGCTGGCGCTGTGGGGCGTGCGCGATCCTGCCGCGCTATCTTGGCTTGACGCGCCGCCCGCTGCGCCTTTTGCGCAGGGCACCGCGCTGCTGCACCAGCTCGGCGCGCTGGACGCCGGCGGCGCCATTACGCCGCACGGCCACAGCATGGCCGCGCTTGGCGCGCACCCGCGAGCCGCGCATATGCTACTGCGCGCGGCAGAGCTTGGCGCAGCACCGCTCGCCTGTCGGCTGGCGGCGCTGCTGCAAGAGCGGGACCTTTTCAAGGGTCCCGCGGCCCTAGATTGCGACCTCACGCTCCGCGTTGAGGCGCTGCTCCGGTTCGAGCGCTCCGCTGATAGCGGCGGAGCGGACCCGGCAGCTCTGCGCGCTGTGCTGCGCGAGAGCCGCCATTTCCTGGCGCAGCTGCAAGCCGCGCCGGGCGAGAACGTGAACGACATCAGCCGCTGCGGGCTGCTTCTGTCGTTCGCCTATCCCGACCGGATCGGGCAGAAACGCGGCGATGGCGCGTTTCTGCTCTCCTCCGGTCGGGGGGCGGCCATGCGGGAAGGGCAACCGCTGGCCCGGTCATCTTATATCGTAGCTGCTTCGATCGATGATCGCGCTACACAGGGCGCAATTATGCTGGCAGCTGAGATAGAAGAAGGACAACTGCTTTCCTATCATGCAGACCGCATCACCGAGGAAGCGGATGTGTATTGGGATAAAGAAAGTGGAAGTGTGAAGAAACGTCGTCGCACAATGCTCGGCGCGTTGGTCTTAAAAGAAACTTCACATGAAAGACCCTCCGCGGAAGAAATGGCAAATGTACTATTAAGTGTCATCGCTACAGATGGCATTGAAATCCTACCGTGGGAGAAGGGAACCATACAGCTTCGCGAACGTTTGATGTTTATGCATACCTTACGTTCAGATTGGCCGGATGTATCAGATGTTGCTTTAATTGCTACGTTGGATGAATGGCTTTTGCCATATCTGCAAGGTATGAGGAACCTCCGCGACCTTCAGCGTGTACCGTTAGCGCGAGCGCTTGAGGGGATGTTAGACTGGAATCAGCGGCAGATGCTGGAAAAGGAGGCACCTACACATATATCTGTTCCTAGTGGCTCGCGTGTGCCTGTAGATTATACTAATCCTGCTGCCCCGGTATTGGCAGTAAGATTGCAAGAGATGTTTGGACAGCTGGACACACCTCGAATTGGAGGGGGAAAATTGCCAGTATTGCTGCATCTTTTGTCACCAGCTAGACGACCTGTGCAGGTAACCTCTGATCTAGCAAGTTTTTGGCGGGGAACCTATTTTGAGGTCAAAAAAGATCTGAAAGGACGGTACCCGAAGCACTATTGGCCAGATGACCCATTACAGGCTATTCCGACTAATCGTACACGTCCTGTAAAATAATTTATGGTTACATATGCTCTTGAAATTTTTCCTTAGATGTTTGGTCTCCCGTTTAAAGGGTAATTACTAGCGAAGACAATTACTAAGGAGGGCTTCAAGTGACTAAAAAAATCGTAGGTATTTTCGACACAGAACAAGAAGCAACCAGAGCAATTGAAGGACTTCACAATCAAGGATTTAATAATGATGAAATATCAGTAATCACACGTGATCGTGATGAGCTTAGAAACATCTCAGAGGATACAGGCACAAAAGCTCCAGAAGGAGTAGCAACAGGCGCTGCTACAGGTGGTGTAGTTGGCGGCGTTGCCGGACTATTAGCAGGGATCGGAGCATTGGCGATTCCGGGGATTGGACCGATTCTGGCGGCAGGGCCTATAGTTGCAACCCTTACAGGTGCAGCAGTTGGTGCAGGCGCAGGTGGATTAGTCGGCGGCTTGATCGGACTCGGTATTCCTGAGGATGAGGCTAAAGAGTACGAAGGTTATGTGGAAAGCGGCAAAATCCTTGTACTAGTCGATGATAATGGACGCGGCTATCAAGCACATGATGTGTTCCGCGGTAACCGTTCGCTGAATACTCAGCGTTACGAAGGCGTCTATAACGAAGACACTAGACTAGGAAATTCGATGGCTAACAGAGCGGATCGGACGGCTGAAGTCTACAACCGCGATAAAATATAACATTATAATAACCTGCTTTAAAAGCGGTAAAAGGTTACAAGGAGCGATTCTCCGATTTAATGGAGAATCGCTCCTTTTGTATTTTTAGTCCATCGCGCCTCCCGGAATCCCCCTTTGCTCATCCTCTTCTGAGGTGTACGGACCCAGATGACGCTATTGGCTAATTTTTGGTCTTTGCAGCAGGATTTCGGACTCCATGGACGCTATTCTATAGAATGAGGCTCATATTTGCTGTTTTTTATGCCAATAGCTGCAATGGGGTCCGATAGGGCTCCAAATATCGGATAATATTGCGTTTAAGGTCCGCTGTGTCCTTTGCTACTACGTTCCTGCATCGTTTCGGAGTGTCCTTATGCTGCAACGCACGTGCTGTCCTTGTATTGCTACGTAAGCGCACCCGGTCACGTGTCCTTATGCTACAGAGTATTCGCATCGGATTGCAACTCTGAACGTGCCCCGTTACGCAGTGTCCTTAATACTACTACGCACGTGCTGTCTTTGTACTGCTATCTATGCGTACCCGATCACTGTGTCCTTTGTTAGAGGTGCATCGTTCCGCTGTGTCTTAATGCTGTTACGTACATGCACCGTTCCCTAGAGTCCTTTTACTATTATCGTTCCACTGTGTCCTTGTATTGCTACGTAAGCGCACCCGGACTCTGTGTCCTTATCCTACTGAGCATAAGCCCCCGGTTTGCAGCTACGAAATCCCCCCGTTCCGCAGCGTCTTTATGGTTGGTAATCACATGCCCCGTTCCGCAGCGCCCTTATGGTTGCTAAGCACATGCCCCGTTCCGGAGTGTCCTTATGTGCTGCTACCTTGCACGATCTTAATCAAGGATGCGAAGCATGCGGACGAAAGAATCAGCTGCCACGGATAACCTCATATCGCGATGGATTGCGAAGCCTATATTCCGGGGTGGAGGGGGATCATCTAATTGCAACTCGAAAAGTTCTCCTTTTTGAATCTCCTCAATTACAAAAGAACGGCTAATAAAGGCTACCCCGTAACCAAGTCTTGCGAATTCAGAGAGTAAATCGATGCTGCCCAGCTCTATATCTGGTTTAACGGACAATCCCTTACCAGCAAACCAATGATCAACAAACAGTCTGGTGCTGCTTTCTGGGGATAATAAAATAAAAGGTAACTCTGCAAGTTCTTTTGCCGTAAGCAAACGGTCGGCCAGTTCCTGAAAGGCTCGTCCCACTACAAAACAATCCTCAAGGGTGGCAAGCGTCTGAATACTTAATTGTGGATCGTCAATAGGCATATGGACGAGCGCACAGTCTATTTCGCCTTCTTTCAAACGTTTGGTGATCTCATGCGTTTTTCCGTGTGATAGCCGAATTCGTATGCCGGGATATTGTTTGTGGAATGCGTTCAATTGCGGAAGCAAAAGATTTTTTATAAGGGAATCACTCGCTCCAATCCGAACTTCTCCCTCGTTTAATTGCTTTAGATTATGAAGATGCTTTTGTGCAGAATCCAGCATGACTAAAGAGGGCTCAACATATTCCAATAACGCCCGTCCTTCCTCGGTTAGCTCTACACCTTTAGATAAACGATGAAATAATTTGAGGCCTAAAGAATCCTCCATTTGTTTAATGGCATAACTTACGGATGGCTGTGTAATATGCAATTCATTTGCAGCTTTAGTTAGATTTTTGTAACGAGCCGTATATAAGAAAATGCGATACCATTCAAGGTTAAAGAATTTGATATAGATCACCTCTATGACAGTCTGATGAAAATGTGATTTCATTAATTGCAACAATCTTATTATAATTTGGATATATTAATAATAAAAGAGTCGGCAATGGAGGTTTAAATATTATGGCAGGTAACACATTTGGAGAAGTATTTAAGATTACTACCTTTGGAGAGTCACATGGTGCAGCGGTTGGGGTCATAGTGGATGGAGTTACACCTAATGTTGAAATTGATGAAGCATATATTCAGAAACAGATGGATAGAAGGAAACCAGGCCAGTCCTCTGTAACTTCACCGCGTAAGGAATATGATGTGGTGCAAATACAATCAGGAATATTCGAAGGGAAAACAACCGGAACTCCACTCTTTGTAGTTCTGTACAACAAAGATATGAAACCGGAGGCCTATAACGATATTCAGCATTCATTTAGACCCGGCCATGCGGATTATACTTTTTTGCAGAAATACGGAATTCGCGATCATAGAGGCAGTGGGCGGGCATCTGGCAGGGAAACAGCGGCAAGAGTAGCTGGCGGAGCGATCGCTCGGAAACTGCTCGAAAGAAGAGGGGTTGAGGTACTAGCCTACACGCAAGAGGTCGGAGGGATTAAGTGTCAAACCTTTGATGAAGATGTTATTGAACAAAATGCAGTCCGCGCCTGTGATGCTAAGGCTGGAGCTGAAATGATTAAAAAAATTGAACACTTAGCTTCGATTGGAGACAGCTGCGGAGGTATCGTGGAGTGTCGGATTAGAGGGGTTATTCCGGGTCTTGGAGAACCCGTATTTGATAAATTGGATGCAGAGTTAGCTAAAGCGATGTTATCTATTGGTGCTGTAAAAGGAATAGAGTTTGGAGCTGGATTCGAAGCGGCCTCTATGCTTGGAAGTGAACATAATGACGCGATGAATAAGGATGGATTTCTTAGTAACCATTCCGGTGGAATTATAGGCGGAATCAGCACAGGAGAAGAGATTATTTTTCGAATAAGTGTAAAGCCTACATCCTCGATTTCTGTTACTCAACAGACCATAAACACGAATGGTGAAGAAGTTGAGATTAAAACGGAGGGCAGACATGATCCATGTATCTGTCCGAGAATCGTCCCGGTTGTTGAAGCAATGGCTTGCTTAGTATTGGAAGATCTTTATAAAAGACAAGCTGCTATTTTTGGATGAAACACTTTATAAAATGAAACAAATCAAAGACTGCACCTCTTAGCAATAAGCTGTGAGGTGCAGTCTTTTTTGCATATGTGGTATCATATGGATAATCATTCAAATTATGCTTTGTCTCTAGCTATGTCATAAGATACAGTACAGCGAAAAGGAGGGAATAGATGAGAATCTTTGTTGCAGGTGCTGCAGGTGTGATTGGACGGTCATTGCTTCCTAAGTTACTACAAGCGAAGCATGAGGTTATCGGTCTGACCCATAAAGAAGAAAACAAAACAATCCTTGAGAGCTTAGGGGCACAAGCGGTAATCGCGGATGTGTATGAGCGTGAGTCTATATTTGCGGCTATTCAAGCAGCCCAACCTGAAGTGGTAATTCATCAGCTGACTTCATTAAGTCAGCGGAATTTTGCAGATAATTCAAGGATAAGAATAGAAGGAACACGAAATATTGTCGATGCTTCATTGGCAACCGGGGTTAAACAGATTATTGCCCAAAGTATCTCTTGGGCTTATGAAGCTGGTGAGGGACCTGCCACGGAGAATACTCCATTAGATACTAATGCTTCTGAATCCCGGATGAGAACCATCGAGGGTATTCGCTCACTTGAAAAGGCAGTTGCAGAAATTCCTAATCATGTGATTTTGCGGTACGGAATGTTGTACGGCCAAGGGACTTGGTATGATGCTGCGGGATTAATGACAGAAGAAATTCGACAAGGGAGACTGACTGCAACAGAAGCGGTTACGTCATTCCTTCATGTGGAGGATGCAGCTAACGCGGCGGCGCTTGCTCTGAACTGGCCTTCTGGACCAGTTAATATTGTGGACAATGAACCTGCGCGAGGAATAGATTGGGTGCCTGTTTTTTCTGAAATCTTGGGAGCTCCTAGACCTCCTTTGCAAATGGGCAGAGAAGGCTGGGAACGGGGGGCGTCCAATACAAAAGCTCGAATGGATTACGGATGGAGTCCATCTTACCCTTCATGGAGGTCAGGTTTTGCTCAGAGCTTGAAAGGTTAGAGATGAATCCAAACATGTACAAGGAGAGATAACATGAGTAAATTAAAGAATTTTTCTTTAGTAGTCGTGAATTTAATTGCTGATCTATGGTTTGGAATCGTTCGAAAACCAGAGTTTTATGATAAACACACCGTTACTAGAACAAAGAAAGGGTATGTCCTGTTTGTATCTATGGCAGGCATTATCGCAGTGGGTTCAGCTTTTTGGTTATGCTCAAGAATATATTAGAGAAAAGGCTGCCAATTGGCGGTCTTTTTTTTGATATTGGATGTCAGAAAGCTAGAATGTTATGTTATTACTTAATAGATGGTTAAAACAGGCTCCTTATTATGTTCAGCGCATAAGATTAATGTCTAAACTCATGGATGAAAATCGTGCCAAAGTGACGCTTATTGCCGCCTCAGCTGGGTTTGGAAAAACGACACTTGCGGCCGAATGGGCTCGTACTCATTCCGATGAGGTTGCATAGCTTGCAGATAACCATCTTGTACGATTCTGGTTAAATTTGCATGCTGCAATTGAGAGAATCTTTCGCCCCTTTTTAAATCGCTTGGATTTGTTTATCCAGTCTGTTCGTGACGGTTCAGTAGAAACTGCGATTCCTCTTTTATTAAACGATCTGCATTCTCTTCCAGGCTCTATTACACTTATAATGGATGATTATCATGCGATTACGAATCAATCGATTCATGAAAGTATGGGCTTTTTCATCGGACATCTTCCGGCTAATGTGAAGCTTGTAATATTGAGTAGAACCCTCCCGCCACTCGCCTTATCCCGCCTAAGAGCACAACAGGAACTTCTAGAATTAAGTAACGATGATCTGAGGTTTACATTTGACGAAAAAGATGAGCTGCAATCTCAATCCTTGAGCGAGCATCTTACACAAGAAGAGTTATTTTTGTTCGAGCAAAAAACAGATGGATGGGTAGCGGGTTTGATTCTTGCCTTCCGCTCTTTTTCAGGAAGGGCTGGTCTTGGAAGCTATCCAGCATGCTTTTGAGGCAGAGGATTATACGTTTTCTGCATCATGTATGGATAGGCCTTTCAATTCAATTATCAAAGATGGCGATGAATCTTCATTGCTAGATTTATTAGATAAGTTGCCGATCAAAAATAGATTGTGCACCCTGATTTGTTTTATTTTCAAGCGGGTTCGATGGCTGTCGCTGGACGATCAGATGATGCCAAACGCTTCTTACAAAGGTTGAACTTTTCATGGAAGAGGAATTTATTATTCCGGAAAAAGAGCAAGCCGTAATTCAAATGCGGTTGGATCTGTATCGTGCTTCGGTTGCATTTTATCAGGGAGGCGTGGATACGTTCGTTGAGCTATTGGACCAAAACAAGGAAGGCATAGAGAAATTTGCATCTATAGTAAACGTTACAAGGTCATGGTTTTGTATTTTTGGTGGATCTTTTCTATGAAAGGAATCATCTTAAAGATGCAAATGTCCAACTGGACAAAGTGCTTGTTATGTGTAATTCCTCGAAGCATGTGAGCATGTGGGTACCAGGGGTTATTTTGCAAGCTAAAATGTTAAAAGCAATAGGTCATGTGGAAGATGCAGCGGAGGTTTTGCAGACAGCTATTGCGGAACTTAAGCAATATCATTCTCCTGGCAGGGAAAGATTGCTGGAAGCCGCATATATTCGAATTCAGTTCTCGCAAGGACTGTTAAGTAGCGGTGATGAATGGCTAACGAAAAGGCATATTAGTGCAAATGATAAACCTAATGTTGCCCGGGAATACGAACAAATCACACTCGCGCGTATGCTGATGGCACGTCAAGCTTATCAAAAGTTAGAGGTTAAAAACCGGGTACAAGCCGTTTCTAAGATAAAAGAAAAGCATTTGCTTTAAATCGGCAAAAGATTAATATAACAGTTTATTACCAAACATTTACTTTAAGAAGTGATACTATGGAATACAGAAGGTGATAGGACTAGCGAGGAGGAAATGTAAATGCAATTAATGGCATGGTCTGAATACGAGATTTCATATGACTTAAATAATGATTATTCTATTCGTAAGGCAGACTCAGAAGAGTGGGGACTGTATTGTTCCATTTATTATAATATGCAATATAACGGTTTTTTTAAAGAAGAAAGGTTCAATTCTGCCCAAAGAAACGCTTTTTGGATTTATAAAGGCGAGTCTAAAATAGGTGGAGTAAGGATGTCGCCTAACCGGATATATCATTTCTTTGTTATTCCACCTTTTAATGATACATTTGTGGTGCTGAAGCTATTAAAAAAGCTTTTGATTTATTGGTCGGATAGAACAAAACCGATAAAAACCTTCGAGGTTCTGCCAGACCAGGTTCAATTATTTGCGCGGGCGGGGTTTTGGCCTGATGAGTTCAGATGCCGTTGGATGCACCGTCCTACAGATTATTTTGAGGTCGAATGGAACGAAGAGTTAAGGATTGAAAGTCCTCAGATCGAAGATAATGGAATGGGCGCTAAACGATTTATTCTTGAAGAGCAGATCGCCGAATGTAACTTTGCGAGCTTCGATGGAAGTCTTGAGGCAACAAGGAGAAAAAAATTCGCTTATGAAGATTTTATCCCAAGTGAAGAACCTAATTATACAAATGAAGAATTACTGACAGCGTCAACGCTTGTGTATGATAAGAAATCAGGACAGCTAATTGCGAATTGTCTTTTGGGTTTACAAGATGATTACGCAGCAGTTTACAGTATTGGTGTAATACCTGCTTACAGAGGAAAAGGGATTGCTACCCTGATGTTGAAAAGAGGACTTAATCTCCTGAAAGATAAGTATCCGATCCTAAGATTATATGTCATGGAAGGTAATGATGCGGAGTCTGTTTATTTAAATCTAGGATTTGTCCCTGGAGTACAAGAGATACAGAGTATGTATATTCCTATGCACGACTAAGAAAGGCTGACAGATGGCAGCCTTTTTTTTGTTAACTAGGCATGAGAGGTAATAGGAAACATGAAATGTTGAGGGAGTTCTTTTAATAGCGGACGTATAAATAAGGTATCTTCACTCTGTGAAATTAATTCTGCCTTAACTTGATCGATTGGATAATCTGGTGTGAAATAAAAATGTATAACTTCAGTATCCGGAGAAATAATGCTTTTCAATACTGTATTGATATCAAAACTTGTTGTACTAATAATATCAAAAATATGAAGCTGATGATCCTCATGTTTAAAGATCACAATAACGTCAGCCTCTTCAATATAATAAAAGGAATCGTGAAAAGGAAGAATAAAATAAAACAGCAGCTGATGTTCATTATTTATCACACTTAGCGCAGAGGATACCGGTGTTCTTTTGACTGCAAAATTTTTGATCATGCTAAAATCAACGGGGTTACCTATAGATAAAGGCCGCACAGAGTAGGTTGTAGTTGGCTGATTGCTAAGATGAGCAGCGTTAAGTGAAAAGCTGCTTTCTTGCATGCGTTCAAACCCGAATTTAGGATAAAAATCCAAAGCGCGCTCATTAGCAAATAAGTAGAGAAAGTCGTATTCATGTTCGTACTTAGCGATAATGTGGTCTATTAATTTTCGGGATAAACCTTGCATACGATAATCAGGATGTGTCATCACCGTCCCAATTTGGATGGCGTTGTATTCTTTTTTGTTGATGAGAATAGTCATTTTATTAATAGATGCATTCGCAATGACGTGATCTTCATCGATAAAGGAATAACAAATATATTTGTCATTCCAGCCCCCTTGTTCATACCAAGGTTTAAAATCAATACCAAAGATCGAATGGGCTAAAGAATTGAAGCTAAGCTTATATTTATCGATGTGTTTATAATCGCTAATCAATTGATATTCATTCATAGAATATACCTCTATTTCAGATGATTTTGGAATTCGCATTTTATGAATATATAATACTATGCTTTTTAACCGTAAAGTTGATTTAAAAAATACTATACCAATATAATCCTGTAGATGTGTTATCATAATCTCTAAATTATTGACTCGGAGGTATAAGATGAGAGAGATAGATTACTGTCATTATTTTTGGCAGGATGAGAAAATAAGACTAAGATCCGTTCACATTTGCAGAATTCTCATCACAGCGGCTAATGTTTACGATCGAAAATCTGAATAGGGAATATGTGGGTGGAGTAAATCTTAATAGCATAGACGAGAAAAATGGTACGTTCAGTATAGGCGTGCAAGTGGATAGAGATCATCGAGGTAAGGGGTATGGGACAAGAGCTATCAACATCCTGTTGAAGTATGCTTTTTTGGAACTTAGACTCAACAAGTTTAACGAATGTACGCTCGAAGGTAACGAACCCTCAGCAGCTATGCTTAGAAAAGTGGGTTGTGTTCAAGAAGGCGTGCGCCGTAAAGTTATTTATACAAATGGACAGTATTTAGATTTACTTTTGTTTGGATTGACGAAAGATGAATTTGTGGAGAAAAACGCTATGAAATAGTGCTTAGGAGAGGTTACTTGGAAAGCGGAGTGGCGCAGGGATTATAGCTGAGAAGGACGTTTAGAAAATGAACTTGGCAAAGTGGAACTTATTAGTTACCTAAAAAGCGATTCTTCAATAACTGGAGGATCGCTTTTTTGCGTTTTGCTTTTCGAATTGATGTTCTATTGAAGCTTGCGGACCCAGAAGACGTTATTTGCATATTTTTCGCTTTTTCAGAGTAGTATCGGACTCTAGTGCAGCTATTCCCCAAGAATAGCTGTATATATGTTACTTTTTATGCCAATAGCGTCCATGGGGTCCGATAACACACCAAAAGTGGGGAAAAGCAGAGAATAGAGTCAATGGGGTCCGATAGTAGCTCGAACGAGCAAAATTGAACAAACTAAGCAAAGAATAGGAGGAGGATCATGCAGAAGCATGTGGATTCAGATGTAGTTTGTATCGTGCAGAAGCATGCGGGTTCAGATGTAGTTTGTATCGTGCTGAAGTATATTGATCCAGATGGAGTTTGGTTTGCGCAGAAGTATGTGGGCTCAGATAGAGTTTATTTCGTGCAGAAACCTGTGGATCCAGATAGAGTTTAGTTCACGCAGAAACTTTCGGACCCAGAAGACGCTATTTGCAAATATTAAGCTTTTTCAGAGTAGTTTCGGACACCAGTGCAGCTATTCCACAAGAATAGCTGTATATATGTTACTTTTTATGCCAATAGCGCCCATGAGGTCCGATAGCACAGCAAAAGTGGGGAAAAGCAGCGAATAGGGTCAACTGGGTCCGATAGTAGCTCGAACAAGCAACTGATCCCAAACTGATCAATCCAAACGGATCAAACCAAACAAACCAAACGAATCAAATTAAACAAAGAATGGGAGGGGGTGCCGAAGCATGCGGGTTCAGATAGAGTTTGTATCGTGCCGAAGCATGTGGACCTAATTCTTCGAGGATCATTCTACGAAATCAACGATGTACAATCATTTATTCCGTACTTTCACCATATGAAAAATTCACAATAGAAAACCACAAATAAACTATGCTCTCCCTACCCACATCCACATAAATCATCCTATATCCCACCAAATTTCTATAAACAACGTAATAAGTGAACCCTCTATCAAATTTCAGGTTGTGAAAGTTGGAAAATAGTGCTTATACTAGAGTAATAGAAGGAAAGATTAGCCAACAACATTTACAACATGAGGAGGGTTTATATGGCGTTTATGATTGCTCAACGAGCGTTTATCAAAGTGTATCTTATAACAATGGTAGAACAACACCGCGGTTACGGATATCAAATGCTGGAGGATTTACGTCGGGATTTCAAAGCCCATGGTTATTCTCCTCCACAGAGTGAAATCTATCGCGCCCTGCATGAGCTGGTGCAGCAAGGGATTTTATATCGTACCAAGCAGCTGAAAGGGAATGACCCTAAAGTGGATTTTCAAGAAATCGTACTTTACCATTTCACCTCAGATGGAGAAGAAAAAGCAAAATTATATAAAAAGCAGGTAAAGACGGATCTTGACCGCTGCTTAGGCATTTTGAATAAAGCTGTTGTGGACAACTATTAGAACTGCAACTATAGTAATATTTTCAGGATGCTCTCACCCTGTTATAATGGTTACTGCCGGATGATTGCAGTATATACTTGGAGGTAGCAAAAGATGGATGAACATATGAAACGCCGGTTAGACAAACAGCGGAAGCTGTTCAGTCAACTTGGCATCACATTAGACGCTCTAACCATACATGAAAAAGAATTCAGCATGAAGCTGCGTGGCTACGATGCGGAGGAAGTAGATACATTTCTGGACAGCGTAATCAAAGATTACGAACGTTTCTATGCGACGATAGCTGATCTGATGGATAAATGGCAAGAGCAGCAGCTGGAAATGCGGGAATTAAAGGCAGAAACAAAAACAGAGGTTATCCAGGTTCCTGTTTCCCGAGGCATTGATCCAAAAGAATTGGAAGAGGTTATTCTGAGGCTTGAAACTAACGTCCGCCAGCTTAAAGATAAGCTTCCTCGCGTGGAAGAGTTTTTATAAGGCGCTGTTTGGGATAATCGGAGCTCCGCTTGACATTTCTAAATTTACCATTGACGAGTTAGCAGTTCATGAATTATGATATGTTCATAAATGATCATTTATATTTTAGTGGCGTGTTACCGTTAAGGGCATGAGCCAAGAATTGTCTTTATTTCCATTAGACAATTCTTGGCTTTTTTTGTTCCAATTTGACGATAATTAGGGAGAGGAGTGATGAGCTTGTCGCGAGAGATCGAGCAATTTCAAGTACAGCGTGTAATTGGGAATAACGTTGTAATGGTTCAGGGAAGCAAAAACGGGAAGGAATATGTCATCATTGGCAAAGGTATTGGATTTGCAGTGAAGGGTTCTGGTGTGATCGAAGGAAATGATGCTCGGATTGAGAAATTGTTTCGTCTAGAAGATCGCGAAGCCTGGAGCCAATATCAAGTTTTGCTGGAAGATATAGATCCTAAGGTAATGAAAATAACTGATGAGATAATTGCAGATATCCAAAGTCAATTTCCTGACAAGTTAAACGACAAGATTTATCTGGCACTCCCGAGCCACATACAGTTCACCATCTACCGTCTGCGCAACGGGATGGATATTATTAATCCGTTTTTGCAAGAAACCAAAATGTCATTTCCGAAGGAATTTGAGATCGCTTACAAGGCATCGGAGAAAATTAATGCTGAATTTCAAGTGCAAATCCCCGAAGATGAGATTGGATTTCTTACTTATCATGTGTATTCAGCAGTCAATAATGTATCGGTTGGTCAGTTAGTCAAGGCCTCTAATATTGTCAATGAGCTTCTAGACATGATTCAGCAAGAACGAAAGATAACTTTTGAGCACGGCAGTATGAATCATATCCGATTAATGATCCACTTGCGTTTTTCGCTGGAACGTATTTTAAAAGGATCACTAATAGATAATCCCTTTGTGAAACATATTAAGAAAGAATACAAAGAGGAATACAAGCTGGCTAAAAAGCTCGGTAAAGTAATGCAAAGATCGCTTGAGGTCGAAATTCCGGAAGAAGAACTATGTTTTCTAGCCATGCATTTGCACCGGTTATTTCAGACTTTAGTGAAATCAAATTAACATCTTAAGAGGAGTGGAGCATATGTTTTCCAAATGGAAATCAAAAAAAGAAGAGAAACATACTGAACATACCATCGAAATCATGGCACCAATCAGCGGGGAGTCAGTTCCACTAGCACAGGTTCCGGATGAAACCTTTGCTGGCGGTCATATGGGTAACGGAATTGCAATAAAACCCTCTGAAGGAATTTTGAAAGCGCCTTTTGACGGTAGGGTTGCTCATATCGTGAAATCGAGTCATGCAGTCATTCTGGAACATTCCTCCGGTATGCAATTGCTATTACATATCGGAATCGATACTGTCAGCCTCAAGGGCAACGGTTTTGTCAGTCATATAACCTCTGGAGATCAAGTAAAAGCAGGTCAAACCCTAATCGAATTTGATCTGGACGTAATTCGCGCGGCAGGTTGTGACACAATTTCGCCTGTAATCGTGACCAGTACAGAGGAGAATCCACCTCAAGTAAGCGGACATTATGGTCAGGTTACAGCAGGACAGGATCTGATTCTTACCGTGGCTTCAAAGTAAATGGTTTATAGAGCACTACTACTATTGAACCGAAAGGATGATTTTAAATGTTGGCTTTTCTACAAAAACTAGGTAAGTCGTTAATGCTTCCTGTTGCAACCATGCCGGCGGCAGCTATTCTTCAAGGGTTTGGTTTGCTTAACTACGAAAAAGATATTCCGCTAGGAGCGACCATTGGTGGATTTCTGAATCAATACTTTGCTCCATTTCTAAACGCCGGAGCGAATGCAATCTTCGGTAACCTAGCCTTAATCTTCGCGGTAGGGGTTGCCATTGGATTTGCCGGTGACGCCGTAGCAGCTTTGTCAGCAGTAATATCGTATATGGTACTGACTAAGATTCTGCTTATCGTACCGCTTCAATTCTCTTTCATCAATGATGATGTTGTATTGAACATGGGTGTACTTGGTGGTATTTTTGCTGGTGCTTGGGCAGCGTTCTTATACAAGAGATACCACAATATAAAAATGCCTGATTGGCTCGGATTTTTTGCAGGTAAACGTTTTGTCCCAATCATTACGGCAGCTTCTATGATGGTTCTTGCTGTATTTGTGGGTATGATCTGGAGTCCGATACAAGATGTTATCAGTGACTTCGGGAACTGGGTTGTGTCACTGGGGGCTGTTGGAGCATTCATCTTCGGTACAGCTAACCGCTTGCTGATTCCGTTCGGTCTTCACCACGTGCTTAATACGATTGCTTGGTTCCAAATTGGTGATTTTACGAATGCGGCTGGTGAACTGGTGCATGGTGACTTGTACCGCTTCTTCGCTGGAGATAAAACTGCTGGGATGTTTATGACTGGATTCTTCCCAATTATGATGTTTGCGCTTCCAGGGGCAGCACTTGCATTTATTCATACAGCTAAACCGGAAAAACGTAAAATGGTTGCTTCCATCTTCATCGGTTCTGCAATTGCCTCTTTCTTAACAGGGATCACTGAACCACTTGAGTTCTCCTTTATGTTCGTAGCACCACTCTTGTACGGAGTTCATGCTTTATTAACAGGATTCTCCATGGCCTTGATGTACATTTTAGATGTTAAGCTTGGTTTTGGTTTCTCCGCAGGTTTGATCGATTATCTTGTAAACCTGAAACTGTCTACTAATGCATGGATACTTATTCCTGTGGGTCTTGGATTCTTCGTCTTGTATTATGTACTATTCCGCTTTATTATCTCATTGTTCAAGCTAAAAACACCTGGACGTGAAGATGATGATGAAGAAAGCCTGTTAGCACCACCTGGAGGTAATGGAACGCCTTCATCGTCTTCTAAAGCTGCTCAAATTCTTGAGAACATCGGCGGTCCATCAAACATCCGCAATATCGATGCATGTATCACACGCCTTCGTCTGATTGTTAATGACGAAAAAGCCGTTAAAGATTCCGCATTGAAACAGCTCGGAGCTTCCGGTGTTATGAGACTGGGTCAAGGGGCTGTGCAGATCGTATTTGGTCCAAAATCAGAGCAAATTAAAGATGATATTCAAAAGCTTTTATAACTAAATTGATCATGTTGAAATCCTTAAACAGGGCTGGTTCTCATACCAGTCCTGTTTTTTTGCTGTGTCCAGAGATAAAGGGTTGCTTTATAGATAATGCCTAGTATAATACTTGGTATAAGTAAGCAAAGGAGTCGGTACACATGTCAGTCGATGATTATTTGGATCTTTTAAATTACGCCAAGGCGATTAAAGATGGGCAGTGGCAGGCTGACATCATTGAGCGCTTAAAGAATCTTAGTGCAGCAGCGGAAAGTCCTCAGATACAAGAAGAAAGTGTAATAGAACTTTGGTCAAGGTTTGATGCCATTAACATAATGATTATGAAGCTGTTTGAGAAGTTACGGGAGAATGAACATTCAGAGCAACAGTTTCAGTGGAAAGAGCAGCTCTGGGAGCTTAGGCTGGAACGGAGTATTTTATCTAAAAAGATTCTTAATCGTTACATTCGAATTAGGTAAACACTAGAAGACAGTTTCCTTATTAATTTAGGGGCTGTCTTTTTTTACGTAATCTTGATACAAAAATACATTGATAGTCGTCTTACTTATAGCTGCAGCTGATAAGGAGGATTTACAAGATGGAAATTCCGGAATCTGAAATTTTTAAAGCAATATTCTATGAACATTATCCTATTGTCAGACGTAAGCTGACCGCTTTGGTTCGTGATGAGTCGGCAGCAGATGATTTGGCACAAGAAGTTTTTCTGAGATTGTATCGTAACCCCCCAGATGATCCAGCAGCGCTGGGTGCCTGGCTTCATAGAGTCCTTACTCGTATTGGATATGATTATCTGGACAAAAAAGCAAGGGAACGGCGGCTGCAAAATAAACAAGAACAGTTATACGAAGTGGGGGAATCACCTCCTTCAGGAGAGGAAGTCTTAATCAGTAAGCTGGATCAGGAGGATGTTCATGAATGGTTGAACGAGCTGCCTGACAGGGATAGACAAGCGCTTCTGCTTAGATACTCTGGTTACAGTTATGCGGAAATAGCAGGCGAGCTTGGTCTAAGACCTACCGTAGTAGGGACATTACTGCACCGTGCGACCCAGAGGTTAAGACAAAATGCAGCAAAATCACTGTCTCAGACGGAATAAAAAAACGAGATAAGCGAAGCTAAATTATTTAGGAGGGATTACTAATGACTAAACAACCGCTAAATCAAGATCATAATAAACAACATACAGATGAAGCCTGGGCCAAATTGCAAAACAAGTTAGCGTCTGAGCCTGCAAGTCCCAAATGGTCTGTGTGGAGTCAGCAGTTGTCTGTGGATGTTATGAAAGATGATGACAAAACAGATCCACATATAGACCAGCCTCAATCTACGGATGACAATCCAACAGCTAATCGCCCATCCAAGCGTCCTCGCATGAATCGTCGGCGCAAATGGGGAGTAGCAGTGGCAGGTGCCGCGATCTTTGCGGTTATACTTGGAACTCCAGTAGGAAATACGGCTATGGCATCGCTGCTGAATCAATTTCGGATGGAAGAAGTTACAGTTGTGAATGAAAATGATATCCGGGATATTTTTTATCAGGTAAATGAAAGTCAATCCATGAATGAAGCTATGAACAAATTTGGTGTGTTTACAAGTTCCTTTGGTTCAAATAAAGGGATTATTCCGCTAAATCAGGTGGAAGAGACTCTAGGTTTTACACTTCCAAGCGGAACTTTGCTCGAGAATGTGAAGAGCGCATATATAACCAATTCACAAGAAATAACCTTGAAGCTTAATATTGAAGCAGTTAATAAAGCAATGAAAAGATTGGGTGCAAAACAGCTTCTTCCAGAAGCCATAGATGGGAAAGAAATTAAATTAGATCTTTCGGAGATCGTGAATTATGATCTTTCGATTGATAATGATAAATGGGCTAATCTTACACAGACGAAGACTCCTTTAATTACGGTAGATCCAACTATAAAGGTTGATGAAGCTTTGGAAGCTATAATCGATTTTCCATTGCTGCCAGATTATCTGAAATCCAGCTTAAAGCAGAGCCGCATTTTATCGGGTGAAATTCCTCTGCCACTGGTAAAAGGCCTGAATACCGATCAAATAAAGATTAAAGATACTACGGTTCTACTGAATCAGAATGAATATAGTCAAGGGATTGTGTACTCGGCCGTTTGGGTACAGAACGGACAACTGTTTGATTTCAACGGAGGAAGCGTGTATGCAGATAAAGCTGTATTCTTAGAGAAGTTAGGGGAGTTGATTGAATAATGACGGCTGCTGCAATAGAAGCGAAGTCTTTGACCAAAGAATATGATAACGGACGTGGTTGCCGTGATGTAACGATTACTGTTGGGAAAGGGGAAGCCTTTGGCTTCCTCGGCCCTAATGGTGCGGGGAAAAGTACCTTTGTCAAAATGTTGGTAGGTCTCATTCGTCCATCGAATGGTAGTGCTACTCTATTTGGTCATAAGATCGGTTCACTTGAAGCCAAGTCCCAAATCGGATATTTACCGGAATTATATCGCTATCAAGAATGGCTTACGGGGGAAGAAGTAGTAAGACTGCATGCCAAGCTGTGCCGTGTAGATCGATCTGTAGCCGACAAAAGAATTCCAGAGCTTCTAGCGGAAGTTGGAATTGGAAACCGTGGACGGGATCGTGTGAAACATTATTCCAAAGGGATGCAGCAGAGATTAGGGCTTGCTTGCGCTCTTGTAAACAATCCGGCCATCGTTTTTCTGGATGAGCCCTCATCGGCGCTAGACCCGATTGGACGTCAGGAAGTTCGGAATATTTTGCAGAGGCTAAAAGAGAAGGGAGTTACAATATTTCTTAACTCTCATCTACTGGAGGATGTTGAACTCATCTGCGACCGTATGGCACTGCTGAATAACGGAGTTATACTGCGGCATGGGAAAGTATCTGAGATCTTAAATAAGCGAACAAGCTGGCATTTTAAAGTGGGCGGTTTTACGCCTATTTTGTTGTCTTGGTTACAGGATAGTACTGAACTTCAGATCAAAGTTTCAGCGGATATCGGAGCTCAATCTGAAAAAGGAGCTTCATTCCCAGCTACATTGGAGAGTAGCACAGTTTGGCTGGAAGCGGAATTGGAGAATGAGGAGCAAGTAGGTTGGCTGAACACGTTAATTATTGAACAGGGCATGACCTTATATGAAGTCTCACGGAAGCGAGAACGTCTGGAAGACTGGTTTATGAGTGCTGTATCCGGCCTAAGTCACAGAGGTGAACACGAATGAGAATAATCATAGGAATGACCTGGAAGGAATTGCTGCGTAAACGAGTAATGGTATTAACATTGCTTATGACCATTGTCTTTCTTATAGGATTTTGGTTTGTGGCAAATACGATCGGACAAAGCGGAATACCGAACAGAACAGATATTAGCAGTGGCGAGCATCTCTTAGCTAATTTTACAAATGGTGCTTTTATATTATCACTTGGATTCTTTTTTGGCGCTTTTGTACTCGCCTTTTTGGCGATCTTCAGTTCCTTCTCAGCTATTGCAGGTGAAGCGGAACAAGGGGTTATGCAGGCTTTACTACCAAGACCGCTGCCGCGGTGGAAATGGTACACAGGCCGCTGGCTTGGATATGTGACGCTTGGGATCGGTTATGCCTTGATTTTATTTATTTCTATTTTATGGATTACTGAGATCCATGCCACCGTTCCTAGAGACGTCGTAGTCCTATTGAAATCATTTTTGTTATTCTCCTCTGTAGTGCCTTTGCTAATTACGATTTCTATGCTGGGTTCTGGATTCTTCTCAGCAGTGGGGAATGGTGTCTTTATGACAATGTTATATGGAGCTGGCTGGTTAGGTGGGATGATTGATAAGATCGGAGGATCGCTGAGATTAGAACCCGATGTCCTTGACACATTAAATAATCTGTCAGGAATGATGGCACTGCTTATGCCAGTGGATGGTTTACAGCGGAAAATGACCGCCGTCCTGTTCAGCGCTAATGAAATGAGTGGAATGATGGGGTTGTTCGGCAGCATGAATGGATTGCTGGATTTTAATACGGTTCCGTCAAATATGTTTATTTTTTATGCGATTGGATATACCCTGTTAGCTTTTGTTATAGGTCTACTTCGCTTCGAGCGAAAAGACTTATAAAGGGGATGTTAATCCAAAAAGAGCCCTCTTGTCTCATGATCGGGACAATTAGGGCTCTTTGTGTTGTGTAGCGGGAATCATTTCTTAATACCAAGCTCAATCCATTCGGTAGACCAGTTTCCAATTTCACCAAGTATAGGAGCAAGCGCTGTGCCTTTTGGAGTCAGAGAGTACTCAATACGTACTGGCATTTCAGGATATACAGTTCGCTCTATAATGCCTTCGGTTTCCATTTCCTTCAATCGGTCAGATAACACCTTGCCACTGAGATTGGACAGACAGCTCTCAATTTCACCAAAACGGCGTGGCCCTGGCATAAGCACGAAAACAATAAGCGCGACCCAACGTTTACTTAGCAAGTCTACCGCTTTTTCAAAGCGAGGACACATGTTGAAATCATTCATAATATCACCTCGACATTCATTATATCATAAACTTACATAAAGTAATTATAAATATTTAAAGATATATTATAACTTGACGAAGTTATATTACAATGATAAACTTACTTACAAATAGTTACTTATAATTTAACTAATATTTTATCCTTATGCTTAGCTCTATCTAAGCATTGATGAACAATGAGGAAGGTGTAATTATGATTAAACCAGAAATCACTTCTATTTTACAGAATAAAATCACGCGAATTCCTTTAGCAAATTCCACAAATATATTGGTTGGACCGATCACGTTACCGGTGAATTTAGACGGCGAGACCGTTGTTTTTAAATGGTACAACTGGCTGAATACAACGGATGCAGAGCTTCTTCAAGAGGATAGCAGTAAAGCAACGGCAGCTTTAATTTCACGTTTGCCATCCATGAACTTAGCAGAAGGACAACAATCCAGTGTGTTGGTATATGGCGATTTCGAAGAATCTGAGGATGCATTGATCCGGATGCATAGCATCTGCCATACTGGCGATATTTTTGGCAGTAAACGTTGCGATTGCGGCTTCCAGCTGCATCAATCCATGAAAATGATTGTTGAGCATGGCTCTGGGGCATTATTTTATCTCGCGAATCATGAAGGAAGAGGCATTGGCCTGTTCAGCAAATCTTTAGCGTATCTTTTACAGGAAGAAGGATACGATACAGTTGAGGCTAATTTAGAGTTGGGATTTGCTGATGATTCAAGAAACTACGAAGAGGCAATCAGTGTTCTGCAAACTTTACGTCACAAACCAGTGACGCTGATTACGAATAATCCGAAGAAATTGGATGCGCTCAAGGCTGCAGGGATGAATGCCGTGAAAAGAGTAGCGTTATGGGGAGATGTATCTTCTTTTAACGAGAAATATTTGCGGACTAAAGTCGCTCGCTCAGGGCATTTAGAAGCTGTGAAGGACACCCATTCGCTAAATGAAAGACTGGCTAAGTAAAGATTGAAGTAGTGCTTTTGCGCTTCTTCTATTATAATGGGGTACTGGGAACCAACTCTAAGCTTAGTGAGGTACAATATGACTGCTATTCAAGTACAAGACTTACGCAAAACATTCAAAGTACAAAAAAACCGCGAGGGTCTCAAAGGGGCCTTCGCTGATTTGTTTAAAAGGGAATATACGGAAGTGACTGCGGTGAAGGACATTTCCTTTTCCATTCCTGAAGGTGAGATCTGTGGATATATCGGCGAGAACGGTGCTGGGAAATCGACCACGATCAAAATGCTCACAGGTATTCTCGTGCCGACTTCCGGAAACCTGACAGTAGGTGGGTATGTTCCGTATTTGGAGCGCGAGAAATTCGTGAAAAATATCGGTGTGGTATTCGGGCAACGAAGTCAGCTATGGTGGGACATTGGCGTGATTGAGTCGTTCCAGCTCCTGCGCAAGGTTTACCGGGTGTCTGAACAAGATTTCAAGAAACGGCTGGATGAATTGGTCGAACGACTGCAACTGCAAGAACTGCTGAATCGTCCGGTTCGTAAGCTTAGTCTAGGTCAGCGGATGCGTTGTGAATTAGTGGCAGCATTGCTTCATAATCCATCGATTGTATTTCTGGATGAACCGACCATTGGCTTAGATATTGTGGTGAAGTCAGAGATCCGTGAATTCCTGAAAGATATGAACCGCGAGCATGGGACAACCATACTGCTGACTACACATGACCTGCAAGATATTGAGGCGCTTTGCTCCCGAGTGATAATGCTTGATGATGGCCGTATCATTTATGACGGAGGACTGGAAGACCTGAAGCAGCGTTGGGGAACCGGACGTGAGGTTCAATTTCAATTTGGAAATGCAACGAAACGTCAGCAACTTGAGTTATGGACTGAGGGATTGCCTGTTACTTGGTCTGCGGAGAACGATTTAGGGGCGTCTGTCTGGATACCGCTAGAGCTAAATGTATCGGATGTATTAGGCAGAGTAGTGGGAAAAGCAGACATTACTGATATCAAAATCATAGAGACCAATACGGACGATATTGTTCGCAGTATTTATCAATCCGGGTCTGCAGACAAGCCTGATGAAATGGCTGCCGCTCTGAAGGATGAAAGAGAGGCTTTACATGTCTGATAAGCTTAATCCTGCAACAGCTATGTCTTCCTCCTCAGGAAGTTCATCTTCTGGCGGTCCTCAGGAGAATAGCCGTAAATTACTATTCGGGGCTTACTTAGATTTTATACGCATCCGTTTTCTTACCATGCTTGCTTATCGGATTAACTACTACTCAGGTATTCTTATCTATTCACTGAATATTGGGGTTAACTATTTCACTTGGATGGCCATTTATGGCAATGGGGATTCATTGGGTGGCTTTACTGCAACGCAAATGACATCATATGTTGCTGTGTCGTGGATGGCTAGAGCCTTTTATTTTAATAACCTAGACCGCGAGATCTCTACGGATATCCGTGATGGAAGTATCGCTATCCAGTTTATAAGGCCCTATAACTATGTCTTAGTCAAAATGATGCAAGGTCTTGGAGAGGGAATGTTCCGCTTCCTTTTATTTATGATTCCCGGCATGGCGATAGCGATGCTGCTGTTCCCGGTTCAATTGCCAACAGCGCCATCTGCTTGGGCAGGGTTCCTGGTGATGCTCTTTTTCAGCTTTTTAATTAATTCACAGATCAATATCATCACAGGGCTCTCGGCATTTTTTGTAGAAAATAATGAAGGCATGATGCGAATGAAGCGGGTGATTGTAGACTTATTCTCCGGCTTAATCGTACCGATCAGTCTGTTTCCTAACTGGTTATCTTCCGTACTTGAGGTGCTGCCGTTTCAGGCGATTACCTACTTGCCAGGTTCAGTGTTTACGGGACGGGTGCAAGGGGTTGGAATATGGAATGTATTAGGGATACAAATTATTTGGTTCCTAGTATTGCTGATTCCAATTGTCTGGTTATATCATGCGGCGCGGCAGCGTCTCTTCGTGCAGGGAGGTTGAGGAAACATGTATTACCTGGGATTATTAATTGAATATATCAAAAACTATATGAAGAGCCGGCTCACCTATCGCGCTGACTTTTGGGTAGAGGTCATTTCAGACTTACTTTTTCAAGCTACCAACTTTATCTTTATTCTCGTAATTTTTATGCACACAGATAGCCTGGGCGGCTGGAATCAGAATGAAGTAGTGTTCGTTTATGGATTCTTTATGGTGCCATTTGGGGTGTTTAGTTGTTTTGTGAATCTATGGGGATTTAGTGAACGTTACATCGTTAAAGGTGAGATGGACCGTATTTTGACACGCCCAGCTCATAATTTGTTCCAGATCTTTTTGGAAAATGTTGATCCACCAGCACTTATGGGCTCATTCATAGGTATTATTATTATGGCCATCAGTGGCAGCAATCTGGGTCTTCCTTTTGAATGGTGGACGATACCGGCTCTGATCGTTCTAACGTTAAGTGCGGTCGCCATCTATACGGGGATTTACACAACGTTGACTTCATTGTCTTTCTATTCGGATGCTCCTACCGGCATTCTTCCGTTAATGTACAACATTCAGACTTATGGCCGGTACCCGGTAACGATTTACAATCGTGCTATACAGGTATTGCTTACTTGGATCATTCCATTTGCATTCGTCGGAGTGTATCCAGCCGCGCTTTTTCTACAGCGGGAGGAGATGACCAGCCTTGCTCTGATGACACCTGTAGTAGGCGCTATATTCCTGGGGATTGGTTTGTTAGCCTGGAGTTATGGCGTACGAAGATATAAAGGTGCGGGGTCTTAAGTTAAGCTAGTGTTTTGTTAAGTTGGAAAGGCTACCTTCGGGTAGTCTTTTTTTTCACCCGGAATTCATGAATATGCTAAAATCATTTATATCTACAATGGGGAGGAATCATAGATGAATGTGTTAGATATTTTACCAGCACCCGAAAACTTAAAAAAACTTATGAAAATACTTGCTTCTCTAAATATTGTCTTATGTCCAGAGGAATGGCTTCGCTATCATAGTTTTGATTCTAAATTTGATAAGAATGTTTCTCTAGCATCGATCGATAATGGCTCAGGCGATAATTTGTTTATTATTTTTACACCTCAAGGAACGGTAATTAAAGGTTTTGATCATGAGTCCGAAGTAAGTCCATATGCGCGTGACGAACATGAAGTTTGGCCAGGAATCTATGAAGAGGTCCCAACCTCGCTATTGTCTTTACTGGAAGATGAGGCGATAGCTAAGGATGATGTTACTTTTTGTTTTTGGCGTGAAAATAATGATTTGACGTGGCAGAAGGGGAAGGTAGAGATTCCAGCGGAGGTAGAAGATGGTTCGGACTTTTTGCTAGGGACTATTTTCCGCACAGCTGAGGATTTTGTGGAATTTGCCGAAGGTTATTTTGAACTCACACTCCCTTTAGAGGTTGTTGCACAAGTTTATGAGGGGGCAGCCATTACAAAAGAGATGATCAAAGCGTTAAATCCTGATGGTGATGTAGAGACAATCCTTCAGGAGTTAGCAGAGCTAGACTCTTAGGGACTTATCGATTTTGAAAACAAAGGGGGATGCGAAATTGGAACTTTACGTGGAAAAGCTGAATGCTGATGCTGCTTGGGATATTTTAAGCTGGCAATATGATCCACCCTATGATTTTTACAATAATGAACTAACTCCTGAAGCTATAAGTGAAATGCTAGAGGAAGCATTTTTTTCTGTACTTGATGCAGATAAACAATTGATCGGATTCTTCTGTGTAGGAAGTCCAGCACAGGTTCCAAATGATAAATATACATATTCTCAGGATTTTATAGATGTGGGTTTAGGAATGAAGCCTGAGTTAACCGGACAGGGGAATGGGACTCTATTTTTCACAACAGTCCTTAACTATATTAATGAGAGATGCGAGGAAAAACCAAAGCGGCTGACAGTGGCGAAGTTCAACGATAGAGCGATACGCTTGTATGAAAAACTAGGATTTAGCAGGGAAGCTGAAATCGTTAAAGGAACTACAGAATTTATAATTATGATTTGTAATGAAAATGATAATCTTGCTTCCATGTATGAGCGGGCGAAACCCGGCGAACTAATTACTTTTGGCGCTTATCCGCAAATGGCGGACGGAGCAGACCAAATGCCGATAAAGTGGCGGGTGCTGCAAAATTCAGGTAGAGAACTGTTCATTTTGAGCGAGTATATTTTGGACTGCAGGCGGTATCACGGTGAATATGTTGACGTTACATGGCATGACTCCGATTTGCGAAAGTGGTTGAACGATGAGTTTTATAATGCCGCTTTTAATGACTCCGAGCACAGGCTCATCAAGACTACACAATGCACAGATAACGGAGAGGGAAGTATAAACACGGAAGATAAGATTTTTCTGCTTAGTGTTTCGGAGGCGAATGAATTCACCTTTAAACTTGGAGAAGATACTTTACGTGCGAAGCGTAGGGCGATAGGAACGGGATTCTCCAAAGTGAAAAAGAACGATGGATGTAAATTGTATGTGTATGATAAAAAAGTCAAAGCTGATTATATCCTTGAGAAGGATGAAGAGTTTGGCTGCTCATGGTGGTGGCTGAGAACTCAACCTGCGATTTCCTCACGTGCGTATTTTGTAGGTACTCGTAGCAGTATTCGCAGTTACGGACATGTCAACTTAGCTTGTTACGGTGTGCGCCCCGCTTTAATCCTTAATCTTCAATGAGATAATTTCCAGAGCCTTGCCCATCTGCTCTTCGCGGGAAGTGAACCCTACCACAGAAACAAAACAGCCTGAACCCCTAGGAATACAGGACTCAGGCTGTTTATTATTGTATCTATTTCATGGAATTAGACTTGTCTTTAGCATTGAGTGTAGCAATCAGTTTCTCGCCTTCGACATCTAGGTTTGGCAGAATACGGTCGAGCCATTTTGGAAGTGCCCAAGCTTTGTTGCCGAAAATAGACATTACAGCAGGAACTAATCCCATTCGAATAATGAAAGCATCGATTAAGATCCCTACGGCCAGTGTAAAGCCGATTTGTTTAATCATGACATCATCCGTAAAAATAAACCCTGCAAAAACGGAGATCATAATTATAGCAGCACCTACTACGACACGACTCACCTGGTTGTATCCATGAACAACGGACTCTGATCCCTCATGACCATGAACGTACGATTCACGCATGGAACTGACAAGGAAAACCTGATAGTCCATCGCAAGCCCATATAGGATACCCGTAACGATGATTGGCATAAAGCTTAGCAATGGGCCACCGGTGTCGAAACCAAAGAGAGAATGGAGCCAGCCCCATTGGAACACGGCTGTGGTGATCCCGAAGGTAGCGAGTATGCTAAGCAGAAAGCCGATCGTAGCTTTGATAGGAACGATAATCGAACGAAATACCAACAGAAGAATAATGAGCGATAGGAGAATGATGATTCCTACATAAATGGGAAATACATCTGCCAGTTTGGCCGACATATCGATGTTAACAGCGGTAAATCCGGTAACCCCGAGTTTAACATCATTACTTTGAGCGATACTAGATTCCGTAGCCCGTAAATCATTCACCAGATTTTTGGTTGTTATATCGCTAGGACCCGTTTCTGGAATCAGACTGAAGATAGCCAAATCCTTAGTCATGCCCAGAGGAGTGACCAACGCGACATTCTTTTGAGCTTGGAGCTCTTTTACAAGATTTCCTAGGAGCTCCGGAGTGACTGGATTGGAAGAATTCTTTGGTTCTGCAACCAAAATAAGCGGTCCGTTAAAGCCCTCTCCAAAACCCTCGGATATAGCATCATAACTTTGTCTTGCTACCGTATCCAAATTCGCTGAGGCAGCTCCGGGAATGCCCATTTCCATTTTGGCTATAGGGGTTGCTGCTACGCCAAGTACCACGACGATGGCAACAATAGTGACCCAACGATACTTGATGACGAATTTAACCCATCTATCAGCTATACCGCGGTTACCCGTTTTATGATGATCCTTGTTTTTCTTGCGAGCTTTAGGCGAACAGATGCGTTCACCCACCAATCCGAGCAATGCCGGCAATAGGGTTAAGGCAACAAATACGTTGATGAGGACGGTAGCTGCTGCTACTAACGCCATCGTTGATAAGAAAGTAAGCCCGATTACAAGCATACCGCAGAGAGCAATAATAACCGTCAAACCGGCGAAAAATACGGCGCTGCCGGATGTGCCAATAGCTCTAGCCGCAGCTTCTTGTGCGCTTAATCCTTGATCAATAATCATCCGGCGTTGGCGATTTACAATGAAAAGAGCATAATCGATTCCGACGGCTAATCCAATCATAAGCGCCAAGACGGAAGTGACACTAGGCATTTCAATGAATTTGGAAATAGAAAATGCTCCACCTACACCGATGCCGACTCCAAGCAGTGCAGTTATAAGGGGCAGACCTGCTGCAACGACAGAGCCAAGCGTCACCAGCAAAACAATTGCAGCAATGACAAGTCCGACAATCTCAGCTGATCCTACACCGATAGATACTGATTTAAGTGTCTCGCCCGGCAGTACAGTAATGTTAGTATCTTTCTCGACATTCTTGACGGTATCAATTACAGAATCAAAAATATCTTGAGAGATAGCAGATTGCTCAATAGTAAACTGGAATTGGAACAATGCAATGCTACCGTCTGCGGAAAGAATAACTCCAGGTACTGGAACGCCATCTGCCATCAGAGGACCATAGGAAAGGGGTGCTGTGGCTGCTACAGACTGATCCATACTGGCAGCCTGAGTTGCTTCAGTAGTTGAACTACTTGCTTCCGCTGCGTAATCCGCAGGATTAATCACTTCGTTTATACCGTAAACCTCATTAACACCTTTAGTGATCGCTGCCAAACGTTCTGGCGTATCCAATCGCTCATTTTCAGGTGCTTTGAACACGACACTTCCTTGTCCACCAGATGCAGCCGGAAGTTCTTTTGCTAATTGATCCAAAATCTTTTGCGATTCTGTGCCTTCAATCTTCATTTCTGAACTGATATGAATACCATTCATGCTGATCATAGAGATGACAATTCCTAAAATTAAAATCCAACCTAAAATGAAGTACCCAGGTTTGCGATAAGCGGTTTTTCCCACTCTGTATAATAATGTTGACATGTATCTATTTTACACTCCCTCGTTGATGAAAACTGATTGTTAGCCTATTAGAATCCGTTGCGTAAATATCCGTAAATAGTTTCCAAAAATTGATCGAACGTAAGCGTTTCAGGACTTGGATCGTCGCTCGTCGTTTGTCCCGGAAGCAGCACATTAAGTTTTCCGTCAATTAAGGGAAGTACAGTTCCGTAAACCGAATTTATAAGCAGATAAGTATAGACCTCGTCATACTTACCATTTGACAAGTGCAACAATGTTTTTTGTGCTCCAGTTTGCGTAAGATGTATTGCTCTTAGATAATGGGGCTCGAGAGCTGGGAATTTTCGGGAAAGTAAAGAAAGCTCACGCAACCTCCCTATAAGCTCAGATGTAAGTTGCATCTTAATTAGTTGATATAAGGTATCCAGCAGGGAGGCATTATCAGGAATTTTGGTGAGCAATTCTTCATACTCATTCGTGTTCCGTACGGTAACTGCTCCCATCGCAACTGCCTCTTCCTTGCATGTGAAATAGTTTGCGAAAGTTCTTCTGGAGTAGCCAGCTTTTTGCACGATATCTTCAACAACAAAACCGTCTAACCCATGTTCAAGTGCAAGTTCGAATGCCGCTTCAGCTAGCGCTTTTTCAGTGGCTTCTTTTTTGAAATCTCTCAACGTTTGTTTAATCATAATTTTATGTATACACCTCCCATATGGCTGTTATTGTGGTGAAGATTAGGATTAATGACTATATACTAATGTAAACTTGCCCAAAGTGCAAACTTTCTCATTGGGCAAGTTTACGCTTTGGGATCTGCTTATAGAAAATTCCCGGCAGTTTCACAGCAGAAAACAGGAAATAAAAATAGAATAATTTCTCTTTATCAACAGATGAAAAGAGTACATAATTACAGACGACCTCATTAACTCTAGAAATATTTTGTGAGTATTATAAATGATCTTTTTCAAAGAGGGGAGTTCGTTATATGTATGGAATTCTGGCTGTTTCCGGCCTGTCTTTTCTTCTGGTGGCGGTGTTTACGCCTCTATTAATCTGGACGCTGCATAGACTGAGGTTAACGCAGCCAATTCGTGCCGAGCTTCCAGCAGATCATCAGGCCAAACGGGGTACACCACTAATGGCAGGGTTGATCCTGCTTATCGGGATAGCGATTTCGCTGCATTTTCAACCCGGGCCTCTAATGTTACTCTTATGCGTTGCGTTTTTGTTGTTTAGTTCAGTCGGATTTTTGGATGATTTCAAAAAGGCTTTTTGGCAAAACCCATCCGGCATCAGCGGCCGCTCAAAACTAGTGCTTCAATTTCTTTTTACTGGAATTATATTATATGTGTTGTTCCATTCGTTCGGCCTGACGAGTAATATCGAGTTATTTAAAGGCCAAAATCTGCAGTTGCCTTTATACCTTTATGTGACTATCATTTTGCTGTTTGTGGTCGGCTCCGCGAATGCCATCAATTTTACAGATGGTCTCGATGGGCTACTGATCAATGTTGCCATACCGTCGTATTTTTTCTTTTTTATGATTTCGGACAAACCTGAAGTGCAGACATTTTCACTTGTTATGATCGGTTGTCTGCTAGGACTTTTGCTTTACAATATTTATCCAGCAAGAGCGTTTATGGGCGATACTGGATCACTCGCGATCGGTGGCTCCCTTTCCGTTCTGGCTGTCATTGAAAAGGTTGAGCTTTTGATTCCGATTTTGTTTTTCGTTTATTTTGCGGAGCAGTTGTCGGTCATTTTACAAGTTTGGTACTACAAACGGACGAAGCTGCGGCTATTCCGGATGGCTCCGATCCATTACCATTTCAGCTTAAAATACGGATGGAGTGAGAACAAAATCGTGATGATTTTCGGTTTCATTTCGTGGGTATCCGTACTGCTGTGCTGGTTGATTTGGAAATATTTAATTCACTAAACGAACAATTCGATACGAAATATGAATCTACATAATGTTATTGCAACAACGAGACATCGGCATCTTTTGTATTTACAAATCTATAAAAATAGATATAATGGAACACATGGAACCTTTATTGATATTCAAAGCGTTGTCTAACGAGACTCGTAGTCAAATTATGATGTGGCTAAAAACTCCCGAGGAATTTTTTGATGAAAAGCCTTATTTACAACAAGGCCTAAATTTTCAAATTGGGATTTGCGTGGGAGATATTCAAGCTAAAGCGGGGCTTGCACAGTCGGTTATTTCGAGCTATCTATTGACTATGCAAAAAGCTGGTTTGCTGGAATCTGAGCGAATTGGGAAGTGGACGTATTATCGTCGAAATGAAAAGACAATTCAAGAGTTTTCCGATTATATTAAAGAGAAACTATAGGAGAAAGGAGGAAGGGCTTTTTTTTGGTAATACATATCTACAAATCTAAATATGTGAATATAAATGGAGGATTATTTTAAAATGAAAAAGGTTAACCCTTTGCTTATTATTATTTTGGCTTTAGGCGTATTTGGCATTATTACAACGGAAATGGGGATTATAGGTGTTCTGCCACAGGTAACTCAAAAATTTAATATATCAACTTCTCAGTCTGGATGGCTTGTAAGTATATTTGCTTTAGTTGTTGCTATTTCAGGTCCATTTCTGACCTTATTGGCTTCTGGAATTAATCGTAAAATAATTCTATTAACTGCTGTACTTATTTTTGCAATTTCAAATATTGTTTATGCGTATACGACCATGTTTGAAGTAATGCTGATTTTCCGTATTATCCCTGCTATTTTTCATCCCGTGTTTTTTTCAGTTGCACTTGTTACCGCTGCCCAACTTGTCCCTCCGGAAAAGAGCACCAAAGCAGTTACAAAGATTTTCGCCGGAATAACGGTCGGGTTTGCTTTTGGTGTGCCTTTGACTTCTTATCTCGCGGACAAAATTTCGTTAGAAGTCGCTTTTCTGTTTGGAGCTGTCGTAAGTATAATTGCCTTTTTAGGAATACTAGCTTGGCTTCCTTCCATGCCAGTTAAAGAAAAAATGTCATATGGTAAACAACTTGATATTTTACGCAAACCCCTATTGTGGTTAAATATTGTGGCAGTTATTTTTATCTTTGCAGCTATGTTTTCTGTGTACAGTTACTTTGCTGAATATCTTGGGCAGGTAACACATATGAACGGGTCAGGGATTAGTATCATGTTGATGACCTTTGGGATAATCATGATTTTTGGGAATTTTTTATTTGGAAGCCTTTTGCATAAAGGCATTACAAAGACCGTTATCATGTTTCCATTGTTATATGCGGTAACTTACTTATTCGTATATTATCTAGGTTCTTATTTCCTTCCGATGGTTGTTATCATAATCATTTGGGGGGCAGTGCATTCCGGCGGACTGATTGTCAGTCAAGCATGGTTAACGACCGAAGCGAAAGAAGCTCCCGAATTCGGTAACAGCTTGTTTATCTCATTTTCCAACCTTGGAATTACTATAGGGACTGCTATCGGTGGTTGGTTTATTTCTCACGCAGGAATACATCAACTCATCTGGATCGGAATTATGTTTTCCCTGCTTGCTTTCTTATCGATCATAATCAAAATAAAGATTTCCAAATTAAACGTGGTGGAAGTAGAGTAAAGGCGAAACAGCGATAGCCAAGTATCTTTTTTCTGGTACATGGCTGTCGCTGTTTTCTATGATTAGTAGTACAGTCTTGTGTTTTTAAGTTTTTTAATTTATTTTTAATAGACCCCATGAAATTACATACGTGTATAAGAAAGAGGTTAACAATGAATAAGATTTATCTAGTAAAAAGCTTTTTAGCTATCACACTCTTACTTGGAACAACAACTGCCTGCAACTTAGCCGAGCAGATTACTTTAGAGCCAGTTCCAACGATTACGGCTGATTCCAGTTCTGGATTGGGTTCTACGCCAGACAATACAACAGAGGACAACAAACGTTTAATAGATGCAAAGGTAACACGAGTAGTCGATGGTGACACCATGAAGCTGACTATAGGCGGCAAAAAGGAAACCATTCGTTTATTGCTGGTCGATACTCCAGAGTCAGTGAATCCGAACATCCCCGAACCACAGCCCTTTTCGTTAGAAGCTTCTGATTTCGCCAAAAAGATGCTTACGGATAAAGATGTACAAATTGAACTAGATGTATCGGAGCGGGACAAATATGGCCGCCTACTTTGTTACCTCTATATAGATGGGAAAATGTTCAATGAGATTCTGCTAGAGCAGGGTTATGCACGTGTAGCCTATGTATTTGCACCTAATACAAAATACGTAGATCAATTTAGAGCGATTCAGGATAAGGCGCGAGAGCGGGGAATAGGTATTTGGAGCATTGAAAATTACGCGCAAGACAATGGTTTTCATGTGCAGAAAAAGAAATAAATTTTAATTAGCTTAGGATATTTGAGCCTATTAGAAGAAAGGATGTAGTTTTTTGAGCGATTATATTATGGAGTTAAGAAAGCTGGTAGGTACCAGACCGCTTATAATGGCAGGAGCCTGTGTTTTATTGTGCAGCAATCATCAATTATTATTACAACGTAGAACGGACAACGGATGCTGGGGTTTGCCAGGTGGCTCGATGGAGCTTGGGGAGACTTTAGAAGAGGTCGCTAAGAGGGAGCTTTTTGAGGAAACGGGCTTAACAGCCAAAGGTCTTGAATTGTTCGACATGTTCTCTGGAAAAGATCTTTATTATAAATACCCGCACGGGGATGAAGTATATAATGTTGTGGCTGCGTATCTATGCACAGACTTTGATGGGGCGCTAAAAGTAGATGGAATTGAAGTGCAAGAATTGCGTTTTTTTAATTATGCAGAATTGCCAAGCGAGCTGTCTCCTCCAGATGTTCCCGTCATTAAGAGGTTTTTGGATCGTTTTGTGAAGTGATGTCGGATGGTATTCAAAAGATTAAAGAGGGCTGCCTAGTGGTAGCCCTTTCTTTAGTTTGCCATTTCCTCGGAAGTTTCAGTACAACCACGAATTTTCCTGTTGAAAATAACTATAGCAGCAGTGTTGACTTCGTCAAACTATTGGAGTAGTCTGTATCCAAGACCCAAACTATTGCAATAGTGTAAGGAGATGATTTAAATGACTATTAAACTTTTTGATTCGGAACTTAAAGTAATGGAAGTGTTATGGAAAGAAGGAGATAGGTCTGCCAAACAAATTTCTGATATTTTGAAGGCTGAGATTGGTTGGAATATGAATACAACTTATACTGTTATCAAAAAGTGTATTGGTAAAGGTGCAATTGAGCGCTATGAACCTAATTTTATGTGTCATGCGTTAATTGCTAAGGTGCAGGTACAAGAAATGGAGACAGATGAGCTGATTGACAAGGTGTTCAATGGTTCTGTCGACAAGTTATTTGCATCCTTACTTGGGCGTAAGAAATTATCTGCTCAACAGATTGAGAAGCTCAAACAAATCGTCGATAACGTTGAATGAGGTGATGGCCTATGAGCACCTTTATGAATATGAGTTTTACTGCTGCGGTGATGATCGTGGCTATTATTGTCATTCGATCGCTGGTCATCAATAAGCTGCCTAAGAAAACCTTTATGGTGTTATGGGGGGTGGTTGTATACAGACTACTGATTCCCTTTTCTTTGCCGTCACCATTTAGTATTTACACATGGGTTGATAGTTTACCTTTGAATAATTCGAACAATGTGACTTTCGTTAATCCGTCCTCCCCACTAACCTTAACCATGAATCTAGTAGGTTCGACTTCGACGTCTGAGGTTCAGTCGATTAATAACGATTTGTCTTTTGCTATCTCGTCTATCTTAGTCATTTGGATAATGGGTATGGTTATTTCCGCATTGTACTTCATCATCACTTATGTGAAATGTCGAAGAGAATTTCATGCTTCTTTGCCTGTTGATCATCCCGTTGCTTTGAAGTGGCTAGATGAACATAAGTTGACTCGCACGATACAGATCCGGCAATTGGATTTAATCCGTTCACCCCTAACCTATGGAATTAAGCATCCAGTAATCCTACTGCCGAAAAATACAGACTGGAGTAATATTGAGCAGATACAATACATTCTTATGCATGAACTAGTACATATTCGACGATTCGATCAGATAACGAAGCTGATATTAACAGCTGTTCTCTGTGTTCATTGGTTTAACCCGTTAGTGTGGGTCATGTATATGCTGGCTAATCGTGATATTGAACATTCCTGTGATGAAACGGTTGTGCGATCATTTGGCGAAACAACGAAAAGAGCTTATGCGATGTCTCTTATAACAATGGAAGAACGAAAGAATAAGCTAAACCCTTTAAGCAATCATTTTTCAAAAAATGCGATTGAAGAAAGGATTATGATGATTATGAAGATGAAAAAAACGACCACCGCTGCGACTGTTCTAGCCATTGTCTTAGTTGTTGGTGCTACGGCTGTTTTTGCAACCAGTTCAGCGAAGTCTGTTGGCTTGAACACGAATCAAGATTCATCTGTGTTGACTCGTGGGGACAATGATAATATTCAGTACTCAACGAATGGAGGAAAGACATGGATGAACCAAGTGGAGTATGAAGCAAAATATCCCGTTTCAGATGTAGAATGGTGGACTTATGATGAATACAAAGCTTGGCTCGAAGATGAAAAAATAGAACTCCCAAAAATAATTGGAGGAAAAGCATGGACCTCAGGAGATGGGTGGTTCACATGGACACAGAAGCGTGTGGATGATGTTATCGCTAGGTATGAAAAAAATCTTGCTGATATTAAGAACGGGACAAAAATTTCAAAGACCGTGAATGGTCAGGACGACATGATGTTGTCCTCTAATGCGACTGAAATAAGTACTTCTGTCTACAGTGAAACCATTTCGTCGGACAACGGTGAGGTTATCTCATTTGGCCCGTTTGACACGAAGGAAGAGCTTCTTGCTAAGGTTAAACCTTACTGTGAGCAACAAGTCAAGCAAGGAAATATAACGCAGAGGGAAGCGAAAGAGATACTGAGCAAATACAATTAAGAATAATCCAAGAGTGTGTTGTCACAGAAATGTTAGATTCCTGCTTAACTTCGATTTCTAAAGCGTCACCCTTCCCGCAGAACGTTAATAAGATGAACAATGAAATATGACATCAGCCCGGAAAGGTGTGCGATTATGGACGGAACAATCCTGAATTTCTTTGCTGGCGGCAACACAGCTCACGGCTTCTCTAACCTCTATGAGTCGTCATTGCAAGGTTTAACACGTTTGTTTGTTTTAAAAGGAGGCCCCGGTACGGGGAAAACTAGAATCATTCGAGAAATTGGAGATCTTCTGGCTCAACAAGGTTATGAGATCTGGTTAATTCACGCAGCGTCAGATAATGATTCACTCGACGGAGTGGTTATTCCTGAATTAAAAGTAGGAATTATAGATGGTACGGCTCCACGGGTCATTAAGCCAGAATTGCCTGAAGAGGCCATCATACATGTGAATTTGGAGCAGGCCGTCGATACGCTCCAGTTAAGCCAGCGTTGTATTGAGATCGACAGCTTAGTTGATCAGTACACGGAAGAGCATGAACTCGCTTATTCAGGCTTTGCTGAAGCACTCCGCATTCATGACGAATGGGAAGCGATTTATATTGCGACAATGAATTTCCAAGCCGCTGATGAGCTGACTCAGGAGTATATTCAACTTCTGTATGGTGATCAGAACTTCGAAAAAGTAAGCCGGGTGGATCACCGTTTTTTAGGTGCAGCTACGCCTAAGGGTGCAGTGGATTTTGTACCTAATTTAACCGCAGGGCTAAAAAGATATCTTGTAAAAGGTCGCGCGGGTTCCGGTAAATCTACACTTTTAAAAAAATTGGCGGCTGAAGGAATAAAACGTGGTGTCAATGTTGAGATTTACCACTGTGGTTTCGATCCGAACAGCCTTGATATGATTATCGTACGCGAGCTTGGGTTTGCTATTTTTGACAGCACAGCTCCGCATGAGTATTTCCCTGATCGTGCTACCGACGAGATTGTTGATATGTATTCACGGTGCATTCAGCCAGGTACGGATGAAGCTTTTGCCGAAGCCATCGCAAGTATTAAAGAGCGATATTCCAGCACCATGAAACAATCCATTCAACATCTGACTGATGCCAAAGTATTTTTGGATGAGTTAAAGACAATCTATGCCGACGCTACAGATTTTGACCATGTAGATCAGATTAAATCCCAAATTCAACAAGAAATCAGCGGGATTGTAGAAAGTCCTCAGGAGGTTTAACCTTCATTAAAGATCGCTCTCTTAGCGGGCGGTCTTTTTTCTATGTCAAGAAATTGGTATGGTACATACGCACCCATGCGGTTATTTCCACCAGAATTGTATCCAAGTATGCTCTCTCTAGGGACAACGATAAGGGAGAGAGAAACTTATGAGTGATCAGAAAGTGATGTTTAGAACGGGTCTTAAGGATTCTGTAGCTATTGTTGCAGGATTTATTCCTGCTTGTTTTACGTTTGGATTGGTCGGTAAGGGATTAGGCCTGGGGAGTCTGGAAGTGTTCTTATTGTCAGCGCTCGTATTTGCGGGAGCCAGCCAATTTATTGGCGTGAAAATGCTTGCCGCTGGTGCCGCCGCTCCAATGATCCTGCTGCTTACGTTGATCATTAATTTAAGATATTTGTTTATAAGCCTATCTTTTGGGGGTCAGCTTGACCGTACAATCAATTCACTGTCCAAAGTCTGGATTGGGTTCAGTTTAACAGAAGAAGTGTACGCTGTTAGTATGATCCCCCGCAATCATTCAAAAGAAAATATAAAACTTCCATATTTGCTGGGTCTACAAATTCCTCCGTATATAGCAAATTTGCTGGCAACAGCTGCGGGAATATCGCTGGCATCCTACATTCCGGCTATATACTTACCTGCTTTGAACACCTCATTATATGCCTTACTGATAGCACTAATAGTGCCACAACTAAAGGGAAGCATTCGGAATTTGGCCATATGTTTAGCAGCGGCGGGTTCTTCATGGCTTCTACATCCCGTACTTGGAAACTCCTCGATACTTGCAGCTATGTTAATGGGTATGGCAGTAGGCTCCTTATTTCGAAAGCAAGCTGAAGTAGAAAAGGAGGTATCCGTATGACTATTCTGATCATTATCGGGATGGCAATCCTTACATTTTCATTTCGTTTTGTACCTTTGCTGCTGACAAAGCATACGAATGACTCTTCCAAAGTCCAAGCTTTGTTGGAATATTTGCCTATCGCGGTTCTTAGTGCTTTAACGGTTCCTGGGATATTTCAGGTGGACGCAGATGACAATCTTGTAGGTATCGCTTCGGGTATAGTCGCTGTTATACTGGTATTAATTAGGAAAATCCCGCTGTTACTCGTGATCTTAGGCGCTGTTTCTGCAGCACTAATTGTAAAAATCCTTACTATGAACCATTAAGAAAACCCGGATTAGAAGGGTAGGAAATCTTATGAAGCATGAATTGCTGATTACTCTCGATAAACAAAGACCCATTCCATTAAGCCGTCAAATTTATGAGCAGGTTCGTAATGCTATCCATTCAGGAGCTTTAAGTGGGGGGGATTCACTGCCTCCATCAAGGACTTTGGCTAATCAACTGGAAGTATCCAGAAGTGTAATTCTTCAATCCTACGAGCTACTTCAAGCAGAGGGTTATCTGGAGATGAGAAAAGGGGCAGGAACCTATATAACGGGGCTGCCGGTGGAGGAGAAAGACCCCCAGGATTCTGAGAACCCTTACAATTTTATAACGAAGGGTCCTGATTTCCTAACACTCAATCCTACTTCTATTATAGAAAACGACTTGAACACAGTATTATGTAATTTTCGGCACGGTGTACCTGCATGGGACGCTTTTCCAATGGATCAGTGGCAAAAAGCATTAATGAATGCCTGTCGTCGTGCATCTCCTGATACTTTGGGTTACGGCCCGGTCGAGGGCTCTTTGGGACTACGCCAAGAGATTGCACGTTTATTACGGTCTACTCGTTCGATGCCCGTGGTTCCGGAACAAATTGTGATTACATCCGGGGCGACGCAGGCATTGGATATATTATCGAGAATTTTTGTTTCAAAAGGTGATCAAGTTATTGTTGAAGATCCATCACATAACGTTGTGCGGGAGATTTTTTCGTTCGCTGGAGCGGTGGTTACACCCATCAGAGTTGACCTAGAGGGTATCTGTGTAGATGAGCTCCAAGCAAGCTGTGATACCATCAAAGAAGATCCTCATAAAAAACCAAAACTAGCTTATGTCACTCCTTCGCATCAGTTTCCTTTCGGGGTGACCCTGTCGATGAAACGAAGAGTGCAGTTACTGGAATGGGCCAAAGCCAATCAAGCTTTTATTATTGAAGATGATTATGACAGTGAATACAGGTACGAGGGTCCGAAGCTATCATCACTTGCTGGACTAGATGTTGAGGGTAGAGTAATTTATGTAGGCAGTTTTAGTAAAGTGTTATTTCCTTCTCTGCGCATAGGTTATGTTGTATTGCCTCCGACTTTGATTCAACCTTTTTTGGCGGTCAAATGGATAACAGATCGTATGTCTTCTGTTTTGGATCAGGAAGCGTTGGCGGAATTTATTCAGAATGGACATTATGCAAGGCATGTTACGCAGATGGGGAAACTTTATGCTGCCCGCAGGGCTTGTCTAGTAAAAAGTTTGGATGCTGAATTTGGCAGTCATGTCCGCTATTATGGGGAAGAGGCGGGTCTTCATTTATTAATTGAGCTGGAATCCAATGCCGAAGAGCATCGTATAGCTGAATTGGCGTTACGCTATGGAGTTCGGGTCTATCCTGCGTCTTCTTATTTTGTGGGCAGTAAACCTCAAGGTCCTGTCTTTCTACTTGGTTATTCCAATCTCACCGAGAATCAGATTAAGATGGGTGTGAACCGCTTGATGTTAGCTGAAACGGAAGCGGCAGTTAGTACTAGAACTTAATCGAAAACGATAGAATACCTAATTCTGGAGGTTTTTATGAAACGGTATATGTTAGGGATTGATCTTGGCGGAACCAATATTAAAGCAGGGATTTACGATACTGATTTTATAGCTGTAAAAGAAAGATCTATACCAACAGAGGCTGCTAAGGGCCCGGCCCATGTGTTGGGACGGATTAGAGAAGCAGTACGTTTAATCACGGATGAAGCGAATATTCCATTAGATTTGGTAGAAGGAATGGGAATCGGAGTGCCAGGATTACTTGATCCAGTAACGGGAATTTCTTTTTTCTCACCGAATTTTCCGGATTGGGAGCATGTACATGTTGTAGATGAGATGAAAAAATTCTATGACTTTCCTACTTTTATTGATAATGATGTTAGGGTTAATCTTTATGGTGAATGGCAACAAGGTGCAGGAAGAGGGTATAACAATCTGGTTCTGATTACCTTGGGAACGGGATTAGGGTCGGGTATTGTAAACGACGGAAAAGTGATCTACGGTACGTCTTATAGCGCGGGTGAAATTGGGCATATGAATATGTACAGGAACGGGCGTCCCTGCAAATGTGGAAGCTCCGGTTGTTTGGGGCGATATGTGTCCGCGATTGGCATGGTGAATACTTTTAAAGAAAAGCTGAAAGAAGGTCGAACAAGTATTATTCAGACTTGGACTAAGGATCAAGATGAGCAAATTACCGCGTTAATGATATCTGAGGCTTACGAACTTGGAGACGCTCTCTCTATGGAAGTAATGCAGGAGACTGGAACTATACTTGGGTTTGGATTAGCGAATGTTGTGAATATCCTCAACCCGGATCTTATTATTGTAGGTGGGGGAATGGCAGCGGCGGGAGATAAATTGCTCCAACCTGTAAGAGAGACTGTGCATCAGCATGCGTTGAAGCTATCAAGCAGTAAGTGTAAAATTGTTCAAGCAGAGCTTGGGAGTCGAGCAGGAACTATAGGTGCGGCCTCTTATGCGTATAGTAAGCTGCAAGATGCAGGGAAATTAAACTTTGCTTAGTGTTATTTGTTTTTTACATGAAATGGAACCAGATCGAGCCGCCCGGAATACAACTGTATAAAACCGTGGAGGTGCTCTTATGTTTGCAATCATGCAATTAATAGGTGGAGTGATTCTTTCTTTGGGATGGATCCCGCAGATTGTTCAAATCCTCAAATCAAAATCCGTAGCCGATTTAAATCTCAAATCGTATTTACTTATGCTGCTCGGGATTAGTTTAATGGAAGCTTATGCGATCAGTTTGGCGGTTACGGGGGTTGGATTAGCTTTTTTGATTACGAATACGATGTCTTTAAGTGTTGTATTGCTGGTTATTATTCTAGTGATTAAATATCGAACAAGACCATGAATGAAGTAAATAGATATAATCTAGATAATGAATGTAGGAGGTTAATTTGCGCGAAAAATATTATACATATGAAATCGATGCGGTAATTTTTCAATTGCAGGAAGCCTGTGATTTTGCTTGGTTAACTAAGCTGGGAAAAGTGTTTAAAGTGTTCGATCAGCAAGACTCCGGAAATCTTTCTTTTGGTGTGGAGCAGGAGGGGAAGAAGTATTTTGTGAAATTTGCTGGGGGGAAACCTTTGACTTATGCCGGGAATCCTCAGGATGCTGTTAACCGTTTAATTGAAGCTATTCCGTTATATAACGAACTTAGATATGATGCGCTGATCACGCTACTGTCACATTTTGAAGTTGAGTCGGGGTATGTAGCAGTCTTTGATTGGTTTGCAGGTGAATGTTTACATTCGCATTGGCTGTTTGCGGGAGAAGCGAAGCTGAGTCATCCGGAGTCGCCTTTTTTTCGTTATAAGCAATTATCCGTTGAAAAACGTCTGTCTTCATTAGATGTAATCTTTTCGTTTCATGAATATGTGGAGTTACAGGGTTATGTGGCTGTCGATTTTTATGATGGAAGTATTCTATATGATTTTGTAAACGATGAAACTAAAATTTGTGATATTGATTATTATAGACGTAAGCCTACTGTAAATGATCTGGGAGAGAACTTCTGGGGTTCATCCAGATTTAAGTCACCGGAAGAGTTTAGCTTGGATGCGCCGATTGATGAAGTTACGAATGTATTTAATATGGGCGCCACAGCATTTGTTTTGTTAGGAGGAGCATCCGATCGATCGTTTGCAAAATGGGAAACCAGCCAAGCCCTCTACGAGGTTGCTTTGCGGGCTGTCAGTGCGGTGAGGGAGCAGCGGTATCGGAATATAGCGGAATTTAAATTGGCTTGGGATGCGGCAAAAAATGTTTGAGGCTGGAGGGAAGGCGAGGGATATAATTGCTGGTAAACTTTTATGATTTGGATAAGGAAAAAGAAGTTGAGCTGAAGTACGTTGTTATTATGGTTAAACATGGTGAAGAATGGATCTTAGCGAGACATCAGAACCGTTCGACGTGGGAGTTTGCCGGAGGGCATATAGAGGTTGGTGAAATCCCGGAGCAGGCTGCTGCCAGAGAATTATATGAAGAAACGGGTGCGGAACAATTCTTACTTTTTCCAATAGCTATTTATAGGGTCACTAGTATCGACGCTCCAGAAAATTATGGTAAGTTATATTTTGCAAATGTGGAACAGTTCGCAGAACTTCCTCCTTATGAGATGGCAGAAATCAGAGGATTTACTGAGATACCAAAAGAACTGACGTATCCCTTGATTTACCCAGCCTTGATATCAATAGTTCAGGATTTCATTAACCATTCATCTTCAGCTGTAGGATAAGAATGATAGCCCTGCTGTTGTCACATGATATGATTAATAAATAGAACAAGCAGGAGGGATTTCATTGAAAAGAGACATTCAGCATGTACCCTATGGCTATGAGCCACCAGTTGAGCAACGTAAAGGGACTTTAGTGTTTTACGACTCTTTTGAACATATAACAGACCAAGAGCTTGAAGTGGCGGCGAAAACTGCAACTGACCGGCGTTTCACCAAACTGGTGTTATATCCACTTCATGAGGAAACGGTGCGACGGATGACCAAAGAGCCGGTGAGCGCTTATTATAAGCGAGAGGACCGGCTGCATGAATGGAAAAGGGAGCAAGGGCGTAGCTTTATCACGGTAGAGAGTTTGGAAGGGAAGCGAAAGAAGTATACTCCGCTTGATTCAGCGTTGCGGCATCTTTTGGAGATCTATCCTTCGCCGATTTTTCTGTATTTAACGCCTGAGGTGGCGAATCAGTTTGCGTCTTATTCTTCTTTTGAAGAGTGGATTGTAAAGATTCGGTTATTGTTGCCAGTTGCACCTTCATCACTGCATCCACGGTTACTAAAATTTCGCCATCGCTGGGATGTTGTTGGAGAAGAGAGAGATTAAAATTAACAAATTTAATTTGTGCTGCTTTGTTTACGTCTATAATTGTACATTCTCCATTGATAATGGATAAAACATCCGATACAAAAACCTAGGATTGCCACAGTGGCGGCCACCGCAACGAGCGCTGTGAAAATGTAAGCTGCGATCGTCCAGCCAACGATGAAGCTGATGAGACCCCCTGCGAGGCAGAAGACAGCTATGCTTTGATTAAACTGTTGTTGTGACCAGTCTTCGAGTACATAGTGGGAACGCTCTTTTGTCAGAAACCTGGCAGCTAGCTTAATGATGGGATTATAACCGAACAAAAGACCGAGCAATCCGGCAAACAAGGGCAGCGCTAGTATCCAGTGTTGTCCTGTTAGCCATGTTAATATTACAGAAATGACGATAAACGCCTGATTAGTTTTTACTAATGGCCGGGGAATTCCTTTGGGCACGTTTTGCATTTTATTCACACCTTTCTCATTGGAATAATTATAGTATACGCTGGGATTGTGGGAATGGGAAGTAGATAATTTCAAGCGGACGTGGGGTGTCGGGATTTAATTTAGTGAGGGAGAGAGAATGTATGGAGATGGCTGGAAGCGGATGGGGAAGATGGGGCGGATGGAGGCAGATGAAGCAGATGGGCGGATGAAGCAGACGGGCTAGAAGGGGGCAGATGGAGCAAATGGGGCGAGTGGGGACAGAAGGAGCAGATGGGCTGGATGGAGGCAGGTAGTAATTTATTGAGAAAATACAGATGGACATTAATAGCATCCCACCCACCCAGCACATTACGTCCTCACCTCCTCTCCACAGCACATTGGGCCTTCTCTCGTTCACACCATCTCCTTCACTTCATCTGCTTCACTTCATCTGCTTCACCCCATCTCATTCACTCCATCGGACCCCAGAGTCCTTATTTGCTGGAAAAGTAACCTTTTGAAAGATTAACGGACCCCAATGCAGCTATGAGCACAAAAAGGGATGAAAACAGTCCGGTTTGAGGGGAATAGCGACGGTGAGGTCCGGAAAATTGTGAAAGGACATGATTTAGCGCAAATAGCTGCATCTGAGTCCGATAGGAATGTTAGCTTGAGAGCAAGTGTAGTACATGGAAAACAAAAGTGTGGGAGTAAGTGTGAAGCAAGGGAGTAGACGGACAAATGCAAGCGCGGAAATAGTGTGAGGCAAGTGTGCGATCTAATGAAGCTTAATAGCTCGATGAGAAGTAAATGTGAAGTAGAAGGATGTACGAAGTTAGGAGCTATCGGACCCCAGAGTCCTTATATGCTGGAAAAGTAACCTTTTGAGTAATTATCGGACTCCATTGCAGCTATGTGCACAAAATGGGATGAAAACAGTCCGGTTTGAGGGGAATAGCGACGGTGAGGTCCGAAAAATTGTGAAAGGACATGATTTAGCGCAAATAGCTGCATCTGAGTCCGATAGAAATGTTAGCTTGAGAGCAAGTGTAGTACATGGAAAACAAAAGTATGGGAGTAAGTGTGAAGCAAGGGAGTACACGGACAAATGCATGCGCGGAAATAGGGTGAGGCATGTGTGCGACCTAATGAAGCTAATAGCTCGATGAGAAGTAAATGTGAAGTAGAAGGATGTTCGAAGTTAGGAGCTATCGGACCCCAGAGTCCTTATATGCTGGAAAAGTAACCTTTTGAGTAATTATCGGCCCCCAATGCAGCTATGAGCACAAAAAGGGATAAAAAAAGTCCGGTTTCAGGGGAATAGCGGCGCTCAGGTCCGAAAATGAGCCCAAAAGCATGTTTTAGCGCAAATAGCTGCATCTGAGTCCGATAGGGAGGATGGAGCTAACCCAACCCAACCCAACCCAACCCAACCCAACCCAACCCAACCCAACCCAACCCAACCCAACCCAACCCAACCCCCACGATATTCCACCAAAATTACTTTGAATTTAAGTAATTTATGTGTTGACATATCTCTTTGAAATATGGTTTTATTATGTAGACCAATTGTTATAATGCAAAGGAAGTGTCAGCTTGTCGAACAAGCCGAATACGCGTGAGGCGATTTTGGACACAGCTTCGAAATTGTTTTTTTCTCAGGGATATCATGCAACAGGACTGAATCAGATTATTAAAGACAGCGATTCACCGAAGGGGTCTCTTTATTACTACTTTCCTCACGGTAAAGAAGAACTGGCTTTAACATGTATTAACCGGACTAGTGAAGTTGTCGCGCAGAAGCTTAGACATCATATGGAGAACAGCAAGAGTGCGTCTGAGGCAATGGAGGATTTCATTCTAGGAATGGCTAAAGATGCTGTGGAATCCTCATACGAAGGGATTGTTCCGTTTAGTTTTTGGTTGGCGGCGGAGACATCCTGTATTAGTGAGGAGCTGCGGACTGCATGTAAATCTGTGTTTATGGACTTGCAGGATGTGATCAAGAAACGTCTTTTGGATGAGGGCGTAGAGAACAAGCCCGCGGCCGATAAGGCTTCAGTGGTAATCTCTTTATTTGAAGGGGCGCTTCTCCAGACGCTGACTTTTCGGGAGGAACAACCGCTTCTCGCGGCGGCAAAGTTTATCCCAGTAATACTTGGTTAGATACAGACAAATAGTTAAGATTATCAGGAGGATTAAGGGTGGAAGCAACTATGCAAGGGAACCAACAAAAAGAGGTCAAGAAGTTTAAGACTATTCCAATTCTTGTCTCTTTATTACTAGCAGGTTTTATCGGAATGTTCAGTGAAACGGCATTAAATGTTGCCTTAAGTGATCTTATGAATGTCCTACAAATTACCCCAGCAACAGCACAATGGTTGACAACAGCTTATCTGCTTACACTGGGTATACTAGTACCAATTTCGGGGATGCTGCTTCAATGGTTTTCGACGAGACAGCTGTTTATAGCGGCTTTATGTTTTTCAATCCTAGGAACATTCCTAGCGGCAGTATCACCTAACTTTGAGTTCTTACTTACAGCAAGAGTGGTTCAAGCTATGGGAACAGCGCTTCTGTTGCCACTGATGTTTAATACAATCCTTATCATCATTGCTCCTGAAAAACGGGGGGCAGCAATGGGGATGATCGGTCTGGTTATCATGGTTGCTCCGGCGATTGGGCCTACCATTGCTGGACTGCTAATTGAAAGCCTCAGCTGGCACTGGATCTTCTGGTTGTCATTGCCATTCTTAGTGATTGCATTGATATTCGGGATTCTGTTCATGCAGAATGTAACAAAGGTGACGAAACCGAAGATTGATATCCTCTCCATTGTGTTATCTTCACTCGGGTTTGGCGGTATTGTGTTTGGTTTCAGCAGCGCCGGTGAAGAAGCGGGCTGGGGAAGTCCGAAAGTGATCACTGCAATCATCGTAGGTGTAGTAGCACTGTTATTGTTTGGGCTTCGTCAAATGAAGATGAAGGAGCCAATGATTAATCTGCGTGCTTTTAAATATCCAATGTTCGCTATTGGTGTAGCTATGGTATTTATTTGTATGATGGTTATTCTGTCCTCCATGTTGATTCTTCCGATGTACCTTCAACAAGGACAAGGTTATACAGCTTTCAAAGCGGGTCTGTTGCTGCTTCCAGGCGGAATTATAAACGGATTGATGTCCCCAATTATGGGTCGTATGTTTGATAAATACGGTCCGAAATGGCTCGTGATTCCAGGTCTGATTATTGCAGCAGTAGCCTTGTGGTTCTTCTCCAGTATTACTGTAGCTTCTACGGTTGTGTTCGTAATCGTACTTCACAGTACGCTTATGATTGGTATTTCGATGGTATTTATGCCGGCACAGACGAATGGTATTAACCAGTTGCCACTAGAACTTTATCCAGATGGTACAGCTATTATGAATACACTGCAGCAGGTTGCTGGTGCCATTGGTACTGCATTAGCAGTCAGCATTATGACCGCGGGTTCAAAAAGCTACATGAAAACTGTGGAGAACCCAGCAGATCCAGCTAATATGTTACCTGCGTTCACGAACGGTGTACAAAATGCTTTTATTTTCGGAATGAGTATGGCGATTGTAGGACTAATTCTTGCTTTCTTCATAAAAAGAGTAGTTGTTAATCATAAAATGAATACCCCGATGCATTAATAAATAAATTTGACGCAAGAAAAGGTGTTCGAATAGGTTAGTTTGTAAAATCCCCTTAGGATAGACAGTGAAAAAAAGTTCATGATCTCATGGACCTAACACTGTTGATCGAAGGGGATTTTTTTGTTCGCAATAAGAAAGAGGACCACTCCTCGGTAGAATACCGAAAAGCGACTCCACTTAAAGCTTTCTTTTTAAGAAAAATGCTGGGATATATTAGTCAGATATTCTTCTTCGGCCGTATTTTCTTTCATTTGAATGAGCATTTTTGCATCTTCACCAACAACATATCGGAATTGACTTGTCCCATCTGTGGCGGCTTGATATATTGTTTCCGCAACAAGTTCTGGAGGCGAAGCATAGGCAGGTTGTTTTTCCATCTCACCCAATTTACCCAAAAATGCAGTAGTAAAAGGTTTATATTCCGTTAATGCTTCATTAAAAAAGAACTCCATCGATCTACCACCAAAGTCTGTCTGAATGGCACCAGGTTCAATTAACTTTACTTTGATGTTTTGTGATGCTAATTCATAAGATACGGATTCAGAAAAACCTTCTACGGCAAATTTCGTTGAATGAGGATTACAAGTATGAGGATTATAATAATTAAGAGACATTCCGAGAAAATGACGATCTCTCCCTGGCAGAATACCGGGGAGCGATCGTCATTTAATTCTCACTTTATTAATTTTCATTGTGTCCATTCCATCATATATACTCGTTGTAACTCCACGTTAAGGATCACGATACAGTAGCTACCATCATCTTTTTTCTTATAATAATACAATCCTCTTTCTTCGAGTTCTATAGGGTTAGACCAAAATAATTTTTCGTATTTTTCTTTTTCATTTGGATAAATGGCAATCACAGAGTCTTTGAAACTTGATATTCTCTCTTTTAAGGGATCAATTGATTCAACGTTGAGGGGATGCCAAAATGCTGCGTCTTTGATTTCTTTGAATTGCTTTTCGTCATAATCTAATACGTAATAGCTTTCGCCATCCCCATGGAAACTGGGTGGACTTTCAAATATCACCTTTGACTCTGTAGGTTTAGAGATCGATATGCCCCAATTTATCTTCCACGTCTCATAATAGTTCATCGAATTGTTACGGAGCATATATCCAACGAAAACAAATATGAATAGAACGGTAAAACTCAAGATTGTTATTGTTGTTTTTCTCATCGTTGATCTCCTCAACATCCTGCTTGTATTACCATTATTATACATGAATGAGGAGGGAGTAAGGGATTCTTAATAGAAACTTTACATGCATAGATTTACGATGTATAGTTGTCCTAGGTATAAAAGGATAACTAATATTCATGATATACAGATATTAGTCATGGGAAAAAAGTAAATCAACGGTATAAATCCCGTAGAATGAGCTGAATCCGGTCCGAGGAAGCAAATCAACGGTATAAATCCCGTAGAATGAGTCGAATCCGGACCGCAGAAGCAAATCAACGGTATAAATCCCGTAGAATAAGCCGTATCCGGACCGCAGAAGCAAATCAACGGTATAAATCCCGTAGAATGAGCCGAATCCGGCTCGACGAAGCAAATCAACGGTATAAATCCCGTAGAATGAGCCGAATCCGGTCCGACGAAGCAAATCAACGGTATATATCCCGTAGAATGAGCCGTTTCCGGTCCGAGGTAGCAAATCAACGGTATAAATCCCGTAGAATGAGCCGATTCCGGTCCGAGGTAGCAAATCAACGGTATAAATCCCGTAGAATGAGCCGATTCCGGTCCGAGGTAGCAAATCAACGGTATAAATCCCGTAGAATGAGCCGAATCCGGCTCGAGAAAGCAAATCAACGGTATAAATCCCGTAGAATAAGCCGTATCCGGACCGAGGAAGCAGATCAACGGTATAAATCCCGTAGAATGAGCCGAATCCGGCTCGACGAAGTAAATCAACGGTATAAATCCCGTAGAATAAGCCGTATCCGGACCGATGAAGCAGATCAACGGTATAAATCCCGTAGAATGAGCTGAATCCGGACCGAGGAAGCAAATCAACGGTATATATCCCGTAGAATGAACCGAATCCGGCTCGACGAAGCAGATCAACGGTATAAATCCCGTAGAATGAGCCGAATCCGGTCCCACGAAGCAAATCAACGGTATATATCCCGTAGAATGAGCGGAATCCGGTCCCACGCCAATTGTAAAGTTAGAATTTAGGAGGTGTTAGCCGTTGAAAGTAAGTAAAGAGATGCTGAAGGGCAGTACGGGTACATTAATTCTGACTCTTTTACAGGAGAAGCCATTATATGGTTATGAGTTAATCAAAGAGCTGGAGCTGAGATCACAGGGTGTTTTTTCATTAAAAGAAGGAACCTTGTATCCAATTCTGCATGCGATGGAAAGTGAGCGCTGGGTAGAGGCTTACTGGATGGAGGTAGAGGGAAGGAAGCGTAAGTACTATAGAATTCTGGATGAAGGTAAAGAGAAACTCAAGGAGAAAAAAGCAGAATGGGTTATGTTTAAAGGTGCAGTTGACTCCGTTCTGGGAGAGGGTGGTGTATGATGAAAGAGAGGCAACAGCAATTTTTGGATGAAGTGTGTGCAGAGATTAAAGCGAAAAAAACTCACCCAGAGATACGTCAAGAATTAGCTAGTCATCTAGAAGATTTAATTTGTGAAAAAGAATCAGACGGTGTATCACGGGAAGAAGCCATAGCTTGGGCGATCGCACAAATGGGGAATCCGCAAACGTTAGGAAAAGAACTTCATCTAATACATAAACCACATGTACCTTGGGGATTGTTTGGCGTTGTAGCTATATTATCCGCGATCAGTCTGATCGGAATGAGTTCTGTGGATGTAGGCTACAGTGATATTGTTAAAGGTGCTTTTTTGGATAATGCGTTTAGACGCCAAGCGATAAATATACTTATTGGAATTGTATTGATGTTTGGATTGTATTTCATTGATTTCAGAAAGCTGAGAAGTTTCTCGTGGGTATTATACGGAACATCAATAGCAGGAATTCTGTCGAGTATATTCTGGGGGATAACAATAAATGGAGTAAATTATGGTCCTAGGATTTTTTTGATCTTACCTGATATGACATCCTATCGTCCTTATGTTTTGATAGTCGCGTTAGCAGGGATTTTAGTGAATCGTAAGGAATCGGCTAAAAAGAAAACTTGGCGAAGTGGGTTGTTCGACATAAGCCTTCTGTTAGCACCTGCATGGCTTCTTATCTCTTTAAACTCTCTTCCAGAGCTTGTAGTGTATCTAATCTCTTCACTACTATTATATGTATGGATTACTCGCGATTGGATAAAGAGTGTAGTATTATTAGGGTTCTTTGTAATAGTTGGACTAATGTTCATCTTCAATAGCGACTACCTGATGGTCAGAATTATTAGTGCAATAAATCCATCTTTAGATCCAGAAGGTTATGGCTATATATATCAAGTAATGCGTGAAGTTATTAGCTCAGCGGGTTGGTGGGGGCACGGATTCGGAGCAGTAGAACAAAAGCTGCCGTATGTTTACTCAGATATGTTGCCTGTCTATCTTATTCATTGTTTTGGTTGGGCGGGGGCGCTGCTTTTGCTTGCAGTTATCTCCTGGTTCTTTATCAAGCTTCTATCTACGATACGAGCGATTCGTGAGCCCTATGGACAAGCTTTAGTGTTGGGTTTGGCATTTTTACTAGCCATAAGACTAACCTATGGTCTTGCTGTTTTGAGCGGCGGAATGATGTTGACTTCTATCCCGTTCCCTTTCCTGAGCTATGGGAGTCATGTGTGGTTTGAATATGCGGCTATTGGACTTTTGATGGGCATTTATCGTAGGAAGGACATTGGAGCCGTCCAGGATAATACTGTACTGAGTTAGATTCAGGATCCTCTCGTATGTCTAATTATTAAGTATGAATACTTAAGGGAGGTCTTTTAATGGGATGGAAAAAAACAGGCTTGTTAAGTATTGCCTTTGCCCTAGGCTCTATGGGAGGGTTTGGGAGTATACATACAACTGATACTGTAGCTGCCGCAACTGTGAAAGAATCTGCAAAAGTCTATAACCAATTCCAACAATATGTACAGAAACCGGCATCTCTTGCTAACGCACGGAATTATTTGATTAACCATATCAAAGAAGTGGATACCTGGACAGCAACTCAGATGACACTCCAGCTCGAAAATGCACAGAAGGCATATTTACCTGTGTACTCTGAGAAGGTTTTTCCGGAGAATGTTCAGAAAGAGATAAATAATGCTTTTTCCAAAAGCAAAAATCTAACATACAGCACACTCCTTAATGCGATCAAAGATCCCAATGTACGCAATATGTTAATTGAAGGACGGGATAAGGGGTATAAGCTGGAGACTAGTGAGGGCATGTACTATCCAGTGATGCATTATGAGGGGTTCAAAAGCTTTAAGCCGTATGTCACGAAGGACATCGCTGCTTATATAGATATCATGGCCACTGAATCGAATCAACCAAGTGTTTTTGATGCAGCTATTGTGATTAGTTGGACAGAGTTAACGAACAGGGCGCTTGCACTGGAGGATTTTGTGACGAAATACCCAGCTTCCAATCGGTCAACCGTTCTTCAAAAAGAGCTGCTCAATGCAACTTCACGCTTATTATATGGATCAAGCAACACACCAGCTTATGACTATGATGAGCAAGTAATCAAACCTGAAGTAAAGAAGGCGTATGAGAATGCATTAAAAGGAAACAAAGGCGACACCAGAATCCTAATGATTTTAGAAAAACTACTGCAGTTACTTGATTCCACGAATAATAAACTCACACCTGAAGTGGAGAAATTTCTGAATCAAACGGTTAATTCGAAATGAAGAGGCGGGATCTATTGAGAAGCGGATTTAGAGGAACAAAAATTATAGTTTTCGCATTTGTGCTGTTGTTATGGACAAACACGATTTTTATGGGCAGCGCAGATGCAGCTTACGTTGGATCATCTACAGACAATGTACTGCAGCAAATGCAGCTGGAGAAGAAAAACCGCCTGCCGCAAGGATTTGTCTATTTGGATGAAGTGATTCCTACTGCCCAATTTGAAATTCGCTATTACGGAGACAATAATTTTGTAGGGAAGCGGATTGATGGTTATAAAGCGCCTTTAGCGATCTTTTCACAGACTGCAGCTACAGCCTTGAAGGCAGTAAGTGAGGATTTAGCCAAAAAAGGATATATCCTAAAAATCTATGATGCTTATCGTCCGCAGACCGCGGTGAATCATTTTGTAAGATGGTCACAGAATTCCGCGGATACTAAGATGAAGCAGCAATATTACCCGCTACTGGATAAACGTAATTTATTCAAACTCGGATTTATAGCGAAAAAATCAGGACATTCTCGAGGCAGTACCATCGATTTAACGATCGTCAATAAAGAGACCGGTGTAGATGTAGATATGGGCAGCCCGTTTGATTTTTTCGGAGAGATCTCTTTTTATGATACATCGTTGATCACAAAGACTCAGAAAGCAAATCGCGCAATTCTCAAAGAGGTTATGGTGAAGCAAGGCTTTAAACCTTATAGTAAGGAATGGTGGCATTTTACGCTGATAAAAGAACCTTTTCCTAAGCAGTATTTTGACTTCAAGGTGGAATAATCATTTCTAAAGAAGTGGCTCAACATAATGTTGAACGGCTTCTTTTTTTTCTTGGCTTTATTATCCTTAGGATTAGCACATGCTGGAAACGCACATAATACTTGTAATAACTAAAGGGAGGTTTCGAGCGATGATCAAAATGGCAGCGGTAGTTGTGTTAGGTGTTCTGTTTTTAACTAATGGATTTGGTGGATTTGCCGCTCCAACAGTATGGGCAGACTCCGGCCAGGTTAGCGTGATTTTGAATGGTAAACTACTGGAAACTGATCCCCATTCAGCCTACAACAAGGGTTCCACGGTCATGATTCCGCTCAGAGAGGCTTCCAATGCACTGAAATATACAACAACATATCAAAAAAGTTCAGAAACTATAACACTAACAAAGATAAATGAAATAATTAAATGGAAGCTTAACGAACATTTAGTTAGCATCAATAATGCACAAGAGTTGGTTTTTAAAGATGATTTCGAATTCAGACAGGATCATATCTATGTTCCAATCTCCTTTTTTAAGACAATTGGTTTATTAACCTCATATGATGGGGAGTCCAATCAAGTTGAAGTGTATACCCCTGAAGTGACAGCGAGTGTTATAGCGGGGTTACTGGTCGGCGGTAAATATAATGAATTATCGGAGCGATATCATTATGATGTGGTCGTAAATAAGCCAAGCTCAAATGGATTACTAAAAGACTGGAAGCAAATTACGATAAAAGCCGGGAATTATCATGGGATTAAATCTACAAAAAGTAGCTATAACGAGGATCAATTTTCTATCCGCTGTGTATTGGATTTTGCAGAGACAGAGATTCCACTTGAAATTATTTTGAACACATCGGGCAAAATTATAGAATTTAGAGAGACACTCTAATCGGAAAATGATTCCATGATGACTATGCACATTTCCCAAGCGAGAAGATTTTAGGGGATTATGCATAGTCTTTTTGCTGTTCTAATATACTTTCCCAGATAATTTCTGAAGGGTATCGTAAACCCGATGTGTTTTTAATGTAAAAAATGGTTTTATTTGTTGACTTCCAGATTCATCGAATGTAAATTAAAATTTGAAATAATAAATAAAGCATTTAATTAAATTAGAGAAATGAGTGGAGTACTGGATGACAAAAACATTGACCGGAATGAGTTCTGCAGAAGAGCAACCCTTTTCGTTAAAAGCAATCATCCCCCCGCTTCTTGCTATTATTGTCGGTATGATTATGGTTATTCTGGATGGTACTGTTGTGAATGTGGCCGTTCCCAAGCTGGTTGATTATTTTGCTTCCGATCTCAAAACGATTCAGTGGGCGATTACGGGTTATACTTTAGCTTTAGCGGCAGTAATCCCACTCGCGGGCTGGATGACCGATCGTTTTGGATCGAAACAAGTTTTTCTGGCAACTCTTACGATGTTTATTCTTGGCTCTATGTTATGTTCGGTTGCACAAAGCTCATCTCAGCTCATTATTTTTCGAGTCATTCAAGGTCTTGGCGGGGGGATGGTTGCTCCCATTGGGATGGCGATGGTTTTTAAATTAGCTCCAGTAGAACGTCGAGGTTCTATTATGGGGATGCTTGGTATTCCAATGCTCTTAGCACCGGCACTCGGTCCAGTCTTATCCGGTTGGCTGGTGGAGTACGTAAGCTGGCACTGGATCTTTCTGATTAATGTACCTATTGGAATTGTTGGCATTATTCTTGGTGTTAAATATTTGCCGAAGTCTGAACAAAAGAGCAAAGGCAAACTCGATATCCTAGGCATTATCCTTGCCCCAATTGCCTTCTCTATGTTGGCTTATGGGGTGAATGAAGGCGGTGGAACAAGCTGGTCGTCTACTCCCGCTATTGTTGGCTTATCTGTTGGAGGGGTTGCATTGATCCTTCTTGTCATTGTGGAGCTGCTTCACAAAAATCCGCTTTTACAACTGCGAGTTTTCCGTTCGTCGGATTTCACTCGGGGTATTATTTTAACTTGGGTTATGCAAGCTGCTTTGTTTGGGTCCATGTTATTTGTGCCCCTTTACCTGCAGCAGATTCGAAGCTATACCCCGCTGGAGACCGGTTTGATTCTACTTCCGCAGGCTTTAGCTTCAGCAATCGGAATGCCGATTGGCGGCAGGTTGTTTGATAAGATCGGGGCTCGTCCGCTGGCGTTTGTTGGACTTAGTATCATTACGGTCACCTTGTTCCTGTTATCCGGAATTAGTGTTACAACAAATTTATCGTTAATTATGACATACCTGGGTTTCTTAGGCTTTGGGATGGGTCTAACGATGATGCCTTTGAATACTCATGTCTTGAATGCTGCTCCACGTGAATGGGTGGGAAGTGTAACTTCACTTACTGCTGCTGCTCAACAAGTCGTTGTTTCATTTGCTATAGCTGGAATGACAGGTTACCTGACTAGTCAGATCGCTGTTCATATGGGAGCACTGAAAGCGGGAAGTAATCCTTTGACAGCCGCAGTTAGTGGTTTTGATGATGTGTTCTTCCTGTCTGGTTGCATAGGAGTGGTAGGTGTATTGATGAGTATTATTTTGCGCAAGCCTAAGCTTTCTGCTGGCGATCCTACCTCTGGAGAGGGACAGAAGGCAGATGCGGCGATGATGATGGGGCATTAATTGAACCCAAAAACATAGATAATATAGAAAAGGCGTCGTTCAGCTTGTATAGTTGAACGACGCCTTTATTGTTATAAATGCTCTGGTTTCTTCTGAGCCCACGATGCGGGGAGACTTGCTTTACCAAGCAGCTCAGAAGCCACGATTCCCAGCAGAACAAGCGCTGCGCCAGCATAGCCTTGCATCGATAACTTCTCAGCAGCGAACCAATAACCAAACATCGCAGCGAAGACCGGCTCAAGGGAGAAGATTAGTCCGGTGCGGGTTGGTGAAGTATATTTTTGAGCAATAGGTTGCAGGATGAAGCCACAGGCACTGCATAGGATACCAAGCGCTAGAATTGCTGCCCAACCTGGCAAAGTAGAGGGGAGCGAAGGTGTCTCGAAGATTGCGGACAACACTAAGGCCAACCCTCCGGCAAATCCTAACTGCAAGATTCCAATATTCAGGGAATCACATTCTTTTACCGCCTTGCCTGTAAATAAGATCTGTACCGCATAGAACACTGCCGAAAGAATACACAGAAAGTCACCCGGTTGAATAGTTAAGGTTGCATTTAAGGTAAGAAGTCCAATCCCGGCTATGGCGAGGATGGAGCCGAACACTTGCGGAGGTGCAACTCTTTTTTTGAAAATAACTCGATCCAAGATCGGTACAAAAATAACCGTCAATGCAACTAAAAATCCTGCATTTGAGGTGGTGGTTGTTTGAAGTCCGAAGGTTATACATGTGAATACACCTAGCAGGAGGAATCCGAGGAGAGCACCATATTTTAATGTTCTCATGTCTACTCGTCTTAATCGTTTGTGGAATATCATAGCGGCTAATATAAAAGCAAGTCCGAAGCGGAGTGCAATCAGATTGAATTCGCCTAACGTACCTAACCCCATTTTCATAAATATGTAGGAGGAGCCCCAAAATAATGTTACAACTAACAGCAGCAGCTCAGCTTTGAGCGGTTTCATCTCTTCATCCATCCTTCTTCATTTTCAACTCAATATAGTATAATACGGCTCTATACATAAGGTAACTGAATGTTTATCATAGGATACATGAGTAAAACTTATGTAATTATAAGGGTGGGAACAGAGGTTGAGCATTAATAAATATGAGATTTTTCTGAAAGTTGTAGAGCTAGGCAGCTTAACAAAAGCAGCAGAAATGCTGGGTTTTACGCAATCCGGAATTAGTCACACCATTAGCAGCTTGGAAATGGAGTTTGGGTTCGCGTTATTAATTAGAAATAGATCCGGTGTGAAATTGACGGTAAACGGGGAACAAGTTCTGCAGCCTATCCGTGAAATCTTGAAGTGGAACGAGAAATTGAAGCAGGAGGTAGCGGACATCCACGGGCTAGAGATTGGCACGATCACCATCGGTACGTTCACCAGTGTGTCAGTGCATTGGCTGCCAGGGATGATTAAGCAATTTCGCAGTGAATACCCATATATAGAAATCAAGCTGATGGAAGGCGGTTATTTGGAGGTTGAGCAATGGATAGAGGCTGGAGTGATCGACTGCGGTTTTATTTCACTGCCTACACGTGAGAAGTTTGACGTAATTCCTTTAAAAAAAGACCGGATGTTAGGGATTGTATCTAAAGAGAATCCGCTTAGTGCAGAACCCTTTCTTTCCTTATCGCAAATTGCTAAAGAGGATTTCATTATCCCGAAAGCAGGCTCGGATTATGATGTTAGACGTGTGCTGGATAAGGCGGGTATTAAACCTAATGTTAAATTCTCAGCAGGTGATGACTATGCCATTATGTCGATGGTGGAGAAAGGCCTTGGCATTAGTATTTTGCCAGAGCTTGTCTTGACCCGGCAAAATTATAATGTGGCCATGCTAGAATTGGAGGAACGTAGTTTCAGATCGTTAGGAATTGCTGTCCACTCTATGAAATACGCTTCTCCCGTCACCAAAAAATTTCTAAAGCATGTGCAAGTGTGGCTGAAAGATAACACCTAAATAAATACGTCAAAAAATAAGAAACTGATACCTCATCAAAGTTAAGAGGGATCAGTTTTTTTGTTTAGTACTTCAGCTAGTTTTTCAGGAAACAGGAACTACACACAAGCTGCTATAATCGATTTTAAAGGATTTTAGTTAAATATATGTATATCTCCATTATCTTATAGTTTTGGCGGCGTTATATAGGGTTTAAGAGACGTTAAATTGCATGTTAATCCTCTATTAATATCTGTTTTAGAATAATTAATATGTTATAATTAGAAGAGTGGAAATAAGGAATGTATTCAGATGTTCTGGAAATGTGAGGACTTTATGCACAATTACGGATGGATAAGATTAGGAGGAGGATTAAGCGATTGAGCGTTACAATAATTACACTAGTCGTAGTAGCAGTATTTATAGGTGCCTTAATGAGAACCGTGTTTGGTTTTGGTGAAGCGATTGTGAGCATGCCACTGCTTGCACTGCTCCCGATTCCTATACATACCTCAGTTTCTTTGATTGGATTGGCAGGCCTCACGGTTGCCTCACTTACAGTTGTGAGTGGGTGGCGGCATATAGAACGACCTATTTTGATTCGATTAGCACTCTCAACAGTGATAGGAATTCCTGTAGGACTAGTCATACTTTATTTAGCACCGGCAAGTGTAATTATGACTGGCCTTGGTATATTTTTGATTGTTTATGGAGTTTATTCGGTGATAAAGAAGAGAATATTTAAGACGATCGATCATCCATTGCTTAAGGCAAAAGGCTGGGTGTATCCTTTCGGATTCGCTTCGGGTGTACTTGGCGGTGCTTATAACTTTAATGGTGTCCCTGTCGTGATCTATGGTACTTTACGACAATGGAATCCGGATCGTTTTCGGGGTACGTTGCAAGCTCATTTTCTTATTTCGGGTGTACTCGTTGTAACGGGTCATGCTATCGGGGGATTGTGGACGGTGGATGCTCTTGTTCTTTATGGATATTCTATTCCAGCAATTCTCTTAGCTACGGTCCTTGGGGTATATGTGAATAAACGTATTCCTGCTAAAAAATTTGAGAGTTACTTATTTCTGATTATCATTTTACTTGGTGTCCTAATGCTAGTGCCTCGCGGATAGTTGAAAAGAAAAAGAAAGACGTTCTTCCCCCTTACTGTATATGAACGTCTTTTAAATTTATCCAATCTTAGGGTTGACGAAGAGCCTTGTTCATGAGAAAATGTACGCGCGTACATTAAATGAATGCGTTTTCGAATAGCGAATTGAACGAGGCTAAATGTCACTGTTCATAACCTATGAGAAGGAGGAATTTATATCGCCAGCCGTAAAGAGGTTGCCGAGCTTGCAGGTGTCTCAGAAGCCACAGTATCTCGCGTGTTAAACAATGTTGGTCCGATTAAGGAAGAAACGAAGGAACGTGTGTTGGCAGCTGCACTGAAGCTAGGCTATACCCCTAGTTCACTTGCTCAGAGCTTTGCTCGTAGACGGAGCGGGAACTTGGGTGTAGTGATGCCTTATTTGCCGAAAGCCCGCTTGTTCTCCACTTATTATTTTTCGGAAATATTAAGTGGAATAGGGAGCAAGGCGCGAGAAGAGGGTTATGATCTGTTAATGCTGTTTCGGAATGCCGAAGCGCCAATGGATTATAACGAGTTGTTTAAGATGCGGAAGATCGATGCTTGCATTGTGCTTGGCGCTAAAGAAGAGCCAGGTGAGCTAGCCTCACTCCGCCGTTTGAAGGAAGAAGACCATCCTTTTTGTCTGATTAATCAGCATTTTGCTGGGGAAGCTTTTCACGAGGTGGATGCCGATCATGTCGAAGGAAGCTGGCAAGCGGCTAAACACTTACTGGAACAAGGGTTTAAGAGGATTGCTTTTCTAAATGGGCCAGAATCTTATTCCAACAGCCGAGATCGTTTAACGGGGTATACCCGCGCTTTGGCAGAGGTGAATCTTTCTGTAGACTCTTCACTTTTGTTCGAAGGTAACTTCAGCCGGAAAAGCGGAATTATAGCTGCCAAAGAAATGTTGCCTTTGCTGAATGAGATTGATGCGATTATGGCCGCCAATGATCGGATGGCCATAGGTTTGCAGCAAGGACTACAGGAGTTAGGAATACCAAGGGATCGCCTGCCAGCTATTGTGGGTTATGATGATTCGGAAGCTGCGGAGCTTACCACACCTGCATTAAGCAGTGTGAGGGTTCCCTTTTACGAACTAGGTGAACTTGCCGCAGCCCAAATCATTGAATTGCTGGGAAACAATCTGGCAGAAGTACCCGCACCAGCCGTACAGATCAAATTACCGACAGAACTAGTTATACGAGCTTCATCTAAATCTATCAACACTTAGGAGGAATAAGATGAAACAGCTTCGCATTGGAATGATCGGTTATAAATTTATGGGTAAAGCCCACAGTAATGCTTATCGCAGTTTGCCTATGTTTTTCCCGAAAGCGCTTAAACCGGAAATGTCTGTAATCTGTGGACGTAATAGTGAAGCGCTTGGAGAAGCTGCATCGCAGTTAGGCTGGGCGGATTGTGTTACGGACTGGAAGGATCTGATCGCTCGAGAGGATATTGATCTTATAGATATTAATGCTCCCAGCAACGCGCATAAGGAGATAGCTTTGGCAGCAGCCAAAGCAGGTAAACATATTTTTTGTGAAAAACCACTTGCGCTGACCTTGGCGGATTCCCGTGAAATGCTGCAAGCTGCTGAAGACGCGGGAGTTACACATATGGTTGGTTTTAATTATCGCTTTTCTCCGGCAGTTCGACTGGCTAAGAAGCTCATAGAGAGTGGGCGGCTGGGAAAGATTTATCATTTTCGGGCTTGGTTTCTACAGGATTGGATAATAGATCCGGATTTCCCTTTAGTGTGGAGACTGCAGAAGGATATCGCCGGTTCAGGTTCGCATGGAGATCTGGGGGCGCATCTCATAGATTTGGCTCATTTCTTAGTAGGTGATATGAAGGAAGTAATCGGCATGAGCGAGACCTTCATAAAAGAGCGTCCGCTCGCCGCTGAAATGACTGGTTTAAGCGCTAAAGGAGATAAGGATGCACCCAAGGGTAAGGTTACCGTTGACGATGCCACCTTATTTTTAGCCCGTTTTGATAATGGTGCTCTGGGCAGCTTTGAAGCTACAAGATTCGCAGCGGGTCATCGCTCTACCAATTCTTTTGAGATCAATGGGAGTCTTGGCAGTGTGAAATTCGACTTCGAACGTATGAATGAATTAGAAGTTTATTTGACCTCGGATGCAGAGGATGTACAAGGTTTTCGCCGTGTGCTGGCGACCGATCCTGCTCATGAGTATGCAGAGGCTTGGTGGCCACCAGGTCATACGATTGGTTTTGAACATACGTTTATTCACGAAATGCTGGAGCTTTCTAACGCAATTGAAGAAGGTCGTCAGCCAGAACCGAATTTCAATGATGGAGTGAAATGCCAAGCGGTGTTAGAGGCTGTAGAATGCTCTATTGATGAACGCCGGTGGGTCGATTTATCCGAGATGTAATCTAACCTTAGAAGGAGTGCTGAAGATGAGAAAAGCATTGATTGTATGGGGCGGTTGGGAGGGTCATGAGCCTGAGCAGGTCGCTGATATATTCGCTAAAATGTTGCAAGAGGAACAGTTTGAAGTTGAAGTATCGAATACACTGGAGGCTTTTGCTGATGCAGATAAGCTTCTTGGACTAGATTTGATCGTGCCGGTATGGACAATGGGCACAATCGAGCAGGATTTTGTGAATCATGTCTCCGCAGCTGTACAGCATGGAACAGGTCTTGCCGGTTGCCATGGCGGGATGTGTGATTCTTTTCGTAATAATGTAGATTGGCAGTTTATGACGGGTGGACAATGGGTAGCTCATCCTGGGAATGACGGCGTTAACTATACCGTAGAGATTTGTCAAAGCTCAAGTCCTCTGGTAGAAGGATTAGAAGATTTCAGTGTTTGCTCAGAGCAATATTATCTGCATGTAGATCCAGCTGTTGAAGTTCTTGCTACGACTCGTTTTCCAGTAGTTGAAGGGCCTCATTCGTATAATAAGGCTGTTGATATGCCAGTAGCTTGGACAAAACGTTGGGGCTTGGGCAGAGTTTATTATAATTCACTGGGGCATCATGCGGACATTGTAGATCAGCCGCAAGTGCGTGAAATGATGCGCAGAGGATTAATATGGGCAGCTGAAGGTAAAGCGCAAGCATTATCCAATGTTTCGGAGGTTATGAATAGCTATAGTGGAATGGCAGACAGTCAATAAATTCTGGGAGCGATCAGCGAATGGATAAAGTCAAAGTTGGTATTATTGGATGCGGTAAAATCAGTAGTATCTATATGGAGAACTGTCAAAAGTTCGAGATCCTTGATCTAGTTGCATGTGCGGATTTAGATTTGGTGAGAGCACAAGAACAAGCGGATAAATACAATATTCCAAACGTCTATACCACAGAACAATTACTGAATGATCCAGAGATAGAAATCGTAATCAACTTAACGATTCCAGCTGTTCATGCGGAAGTATGCCTAAAAGCTATTGAAGCAGGTAAACATGTATACGTTGAGAAACCTCTAGCTGTGACGAGAGAAGAAGGCCGCAAAGTTCTGTCAGCTGCGCGGGAAAAGGGAGTACTTGTGGGCAGTGCACCGGAGACATTCTTCGGAGCGGGAATTCAAACGGTTTTGAAGCTGATAGATGAAGGAGTAATTGGCGAACCTGTTGCAGCTACTTCGTTTATGCTGGGCCGTGGACATGAGCATTGGCATCCAGATCCGGAATTTTATTATGCCGCTGGTGGAGGTCCAATGTTCGATATGGGTCCTTACTATTTGACGGCTTTGGTGCAGCTGTTGGGTCCTATTCATACGGTTAGCGGAATGACTGGGAAAGCGCTGGAAGAACGTACGATTACAAGCGAGAAGAAATTTGGGAATAAAATTCCTGTTCAAATTCCAACTCACGTAGCCGGAACCTTACGATTTGAAAATGGTGCCATTGCAACGTTGATTACAAGCTTTGATATCTTTGGCGGGAGCAACCTGCCGCATATAGAAATCTACGGAACGCTAGGAACGATTCAAGTTCCAGACCCGAATAACTTTGGGGGTCCCGTGAAACTCCGGCTTATGGGTGAGAATGAGTGGACGGAACAGCCGTTGTTGTCAGGGTATGATCAGAATACCCGCGGGATTGGACCAGCAGATATGGCTTACGCCATTCGGACGGGTAGAGAGCATCGTGCCAGTGGAGAACTGGCTTATCACGTATTAGAAGCAATGTGGGCTTTCCATGATTCTTCTGATGCTCATTCATTCTACGAAATGGAAAGCACCTGCACTCGTCCTGCGGCACTTCCAATCGGTCTTGCTCCTTATACTTTGGATTAGAGAATTCTTCCTGAATCTGCAACCTATCACTTCCGGTCTTCGTTTGAGAAGATGAAGAGTGGAGGTGTTAATAGGATGCGTAAGATAATTATTGGTTGGATATGGATTCCCGTTGTTATTTTGTTAATCAGTGGCTGTTCAGAGGCTCAACAAGCGAATAAGGAGCCGGTTCCAACTCCTGTAATTAGTTCAGAACCACAAATTTTAGCTTCTACGAACCCCGCAATGGATGATCCAGGCGCGGTTAAGACTTTCTTATCAGCTCAGAAGATTCCTAACGGAGATATTTATCTGCAAGATAACAAGGTTCATATTAATATTGTAGGTTTGAACTCGGAGATTGAGCAAAGCCTTGCTCAGACTTTCACTGCAGGTACTTATGAACTTCATGATGTGAAATATACGATGCAAGAGTTATTAGCTGCTCAAGAATTGTTGCATGAACAAGAACTATACCAGAAGCTGAATCTCTACGGCTCTGGTGTAGATACGATTGGTAATAAAGTAACTATTACCATTCCGTCAGATGATGCGGAAGCAGCTAAGCTTGAAATTGAAAAGTGGATCGATCCAAAGATGTTGACCTATGATATTTCAGAAATAGGTGATCCGCATGTAGTAGGTACAATCGTTGATATCGATACTAAACAGGCGAAGCGGATTCTAATCCTTGAACCTGGTAACGAAGATCCATCTTACTGGTTCACATTCAATGCGAAATCTGAAATGTTTAATGAAGCTGGAGAGACCATCAGCTTTAAGGATTTACAGGTTGGACAGCAGGTTAAGTTATGGAATACAGGGATGGTGCTGGAATCTTTTCCCGCGCTTGCGAGTGTGCGGAGGATGGAGCTAGCAATTACTGAATAATCTAATAGACCCGTCAACAGGTAGCAAGTGCTCCACGTATTTGAACTGTAGATGGAAAGTGAGGGTGCTCTAACCCTCACTTTTTTTAATTAGGAATAGTATACTTTTTCTACTTTATATAATGTATGCTCGATTGTTGGACAGAGATTGGCATGTACTTTGTAATATTTAACTCGAAAATATAAACTTTTCAAAAAGTTCTTTATATTATTTTTTTGTTTAAAGGCAGGAAGAAATTCTGGATTTTTCTCCACATCACCAAAACTTTGAATCCATTGCTCTACATAAGTCTGACTAAGCATTTTTCTATCTAAAACACTCATTATGGATCTTACCATTCGCTCATCTTCCCCATCGGAGTATATTCGATCTGTTATGGTCATCTTTTCGTAAACCAAATCGAGGATAGTTATGAGGTCATTTTCATCCAGTTCGGAGCATTGAGCCAATTCATCTAAAGTATCTGCTGCATGGGCTATAGCATGAGCCCAGCCTTTTTCTTCGTCATACCCCCGGTAATCCCGCTCATTTTGCACACTGCAAAATACCTTCTCTTTTATCTGATGAATTTGCTCTCTTGAGAGAAATGGTGATTCTTTATGCCTCATGAAGAGGAGTGGGATAACTAGCATAGAGAAAGATCTGGTAAAGACAGAGTCTGTATTGGTTTCGCCAAGCTTAAAATGCAAATGGTTTTTATCCAAGATAACGGGTATAAGTTGTTCCAGTCCGTTTGTAGTTAGAGAATTACCTGGGATCCAATGAGAAAAAGTTGTATAAATTAGCTCATCCCGTAGTTGGGCATCTAAAGAACCAATGTTATTTATCATTTCTTGTACCAACTGGAAGGTATCGGAAGGTGCTTGGTAATCATTTTCTTTTATGCATATCAACGTTTCTTTTAAATTCATTTTATAATCTCCTATTTTCCAGTGTGAATTATTTTCTAATACCGGATGGTGTAGTTCCTTTATATTGCTTAAACAGCTTGGTAAAATAATTAGGATTGTCGCAGCCCACTCGTCCAGCAATCTCCGTTACAGTAAAATCTGTCTCCAGCAACAGTCGTTCTGCTTCATTTACGCGGCAAAGATTAACATAATCGATGAAGGTTCGGCCGGTGAGCTTCTTAAAGGTTTTGCAGAAATGGTATGGATTTAGATTAACGGATCTCGCGGCGCTTTCAATAGTCATTTTCTCATCAAAATGGTTCTCCATGTACTCCAGCAATGGCTTAAAACGCTCACGATTGAAGGATTGACGTTCATTTGTTCTGCCAGAAACCTGCTCAGGCAAAAAGGTACGGGAGAGCAATACAAAAAGTAGATGAAGTTGATTTTTGATGATCAACTGAAATGCAGGACCTTTCTGATGCACTTCATCCACGATAGTGTTCAGAAGAGAGTAATAAGTAGAACAGGTTGGAACTAGTGCTGCTGGTTTAACTGGTAGCTGATATCGATTCTCCAAATAGGGAGCTACGAATTGTTCATGTTGAGGATCTTGCTTCCAATCTTTAAATAAAGAACTATGAAATACGACGGATATAAATCGGACATGATCATCCCGCAGACTATATCCAACATGCAAACCTCCAGAAGGAACAAACAAAACCTCTCCGGGATGCAGTTCGTAGGGCTTGCTGTCGATGTGGAAAATGGCGCTGCCTGCTTGCATGATAATGATTTCGAAATGCTCATGCCAGTGTAGAAAAAGGATGTTCTGGCCGATTTTCGCATGTCTGCATTCATTAAAAAACAATCGAAACGGATAGGTGTTTCCTTCTAATTGAGGGTATTCTTTAAGATCATTAGGATAGCTCAATATTTATTCAACTCCCACAATATACGACTATATAAACACAATATAATAAGAGTTTTAAGCTCAAATGCAGTATATACTCGGGTTATAGAACTTACTATAAACCAATATTGGAGTGGTACACAAGATGAAGGATACAATGCGTATAGGCACATTAGTTGGAGGCGGAGATGCTGTTAGAGTGATTCCGCAAATCGTAGGTCATGGCTTCGAATCTTTTAGCTTAACCTTCTGGCAGACTACAGGTGAAACAGATCTTGTGGAAACTGGTAAGCGTGTGCAAGAACTTGCGGCAAAACATGATTTTGTGATTTCATCGGTTGGCATCTTTGGCAATCCTTTGACGAATACGGGTGACAATTCCGATGCATTAGCGAGCTGGGAACGGCTTATTGATCATGCTCATGTATTTGGTACTGATATGGTATCAGGATTCACGGGACGACTACCAGGAGTGTCCATTGATGAATCGATTCCGAAGTTTGCCGAGGTATTTGGTGAGCTGACAAAAAGAGCAGCAGATCGCGGAGTAAGAATTGCTTTTGAGAATTGTTCCATGGATGGCAATTGGACTTCTGGGGACTGGAATATCGCTCATCATCCAATAGCCTGGGAAAAGATGTTTAACGCTGTCCCTGCTGACAATATGGGACTCGAATGGGAGCCTTGCCATCAGATGGTGCAGTTGATTGACCCGATCCCACAGCTGCGCAAATGGACAGATAAGATTTTCCATGTACACGGTAAGGATGCCACCATCGCTTGGGATATTGTAAAAGAATATGGAATCCACGGCCCGAAACCTTATGTATGGCACCGTACTCCGGGTTTTGGTGATACGAACTGGACGGATGTGATCTCCATTTTGCGTCAGGCTGGTTATAAAGGCACCATTGATATTGAAGGTTGGCATGATCCTGTCTATCGGGATGAACTGGAAATGATGGGTCAAGTACATGCCTTGAATCATTTAAAACAATGCCGCGGAGGCAGCTTTGTGCCTAATCCGCTTTAATAAGTCAGGGGGAGAAATATGACAGCACAGTATCGGGTAGTAGTTGCAGGTTGCGGAGGAATGGCTAATGCATGGATTGAATACGCTTTATTGCGTCCAGATACTAAGATCGTTGCTCTAGTAGATATAAGGTTGGAGTCAGCTGAGGCGATGGCCGTGAAGCATGGGATTTCATGTCTGACGTTTACGGATATTAAGCAGGCGATACAGGAGACCGCAGCAAATCTCATCTTTGACGTTACTGTTCCAGGAAGTCATTTCAATATTTCTAGCACTGCATTGGAACTTGGATGTAATGTGTTTAGTGAGAAACCTTTAGCTGAGACTATGGAGGAATGTAATAAGATTGTTGAGATCTCGGAACGGACTGGAAACGCTCATGCTGTGATGCAGAACCGCCGTTATGATCCTCGTATTCGTTCTTTAAGAAAAATCATAGAATCAGGAACCATCGGAAGAACAGGATTTATCGGTGCAAGCTTTTTCCTTGGGGCTCATTTCGGGGGGTTCCGTGATGTGATGAAAAGTCCGTTGCTGCTGGATATGGCGATTCATACCTTCGACCAGGCCCGGTTTATTAGTGGCGCGAACCCTGTGTCCGTATACTGTCAGGAGTTTAATCCTCCCGGTTCATGGTATGAGGGGAATGCTTCGGCAGTGTGCATTTTCGAGATGTCCGACGGTTCAATATTTACCTATCAGGGATCTTGGTGTGCAGAAGGTGCATCCACGTCATGGGAAGCTTCTTGGCGGGTTAACGGGGAGAAAGGAACCGCAATCTGGGATGGTCATGAGCTGCCATATGCTGAGGTAGTTACTGCAGGAGATCAGAGTGATAAGTTCATTCGTGACGTAAAGCGTGTAAATTGTGAAAACGTTGAGATGAGTAAAACATTCCATCACGGGTGTTTGGATGAGATGTTCTTGTCATTGGCAGAGCAACGTCCTGCAGAGACGAATTGTAGAGATAATCGGTATAGTATGGCAATGGTGTTCGGGGCGCTGGAAAGTGCCGAATCTGGCCGGAAAATCGATCTAGTGGAGTTTTGAGATTGACTTCTGTTACTACAATCGCCAGCAAGGAGATCAAAATGAATATTAGAGCTTACCGAGAATCGGATCTTAGTCAAATTGTCTCATTGTTCTACGAAACAGTTCATTCCGTAAACAAACAAGACTACTCACAGGAACAGCTGGATGCTTGGGCACCTAAAGAGGAAGAGGCCCTTAAGCTTAATACTTGGAGGGCTTCTTTACGTCAAAATATCACTTATGTAGCCGAAATTGATAATATTATTGTGGGCTTTTCTGATATGACAGCAGAAGGACATTTGGATCGATTATATGTCCACAAAGATTACCAAGGGCAAGGTGTAGCCTCTGCATTGGTGAATAAGTTTGAATTGAAAGCAAAAGAACAGGGTCTTTATGAAATGGATACCGAAGCAAGCATCACTGCTAAACCTTTTTTTGAACGATTGGGGTACCAGGTTATTGCGAAACAAAGTGTAGAACGAAAAGGTGTTTTGTTGGTCAATTATAGGATGAGCAAAAAAATAATGTAATTCAAAAAAGCAGGTTGCTCATTAGAGCAGTCTGCTTTTTATGATAAGAAGGATATTCAAATTCACCCATCAATCAAGTTCATTAATGCTACAGTATCAAATCGATCCCCTTGCACTAACCATTTACCGTCCACATCAAAGAGAGTCAATATACCTTCCAAAGGTACACGTTTACTTTCTTTGTCATCCTTATCCAATAAAACAAGATCCACCGTATATTTTAACTCGACAATATCCTTTTTTTGTTCGGAAAGGTTGAATTTTAGGTTTTCCGGTTTTAAAGAAAGCTTTTGTTTATCAGCGATTTTAAATGGGATAGTTGTAATTCGGTTCGCTATAGCCTTTTCGGAAAAGTATTCTGTAAAATACGGTTTCATCTCTTCATTTCGCGCAAGAATGGATTCATCAGACATTAAATCCTCAGAAGCCTTGACGGTATATTCTACATTTTTATATTTCTCTGCGGCTTTAGTAGCATCATCTACTTCTGAACTACATCCCATAATTAACGCCAGGGATAATAATATCATGCTTAATATCAACGGTGATTTACGCATTAGTACACCCCCAATGTATTTGATCTTGCATTATTATACTTATATTACCATGTTGTGGTTTCATAATTTCAAGAAGAAAATGATTCAAATCCCTAAATATGGTATGGTGTAAATATGATCGTAAATTTGAGGAGATTAAACTAAAAAGTAGCATCGAAAGGATTATTAAAATGAACACAACCTTAAAATTTACTCACGGGAATAAAGTAGGACTGATTGCTTGTTCAGATGGTGTGAGAGTAGAAAACCTAGCAAAAGTAGAGGAATTAAAAAGAGTTTTGCATTCATTTGGACTCCATGTAGTGGTGGCTAATACTTTGTTTAGAAAAGAGGGTTATTTCAGCGGCAATCCCATGGAAAGAGCAGTGGAGCTGAATCAACTATTTAAAAATACTGAAATTAGCGCGATATTCGATATTTCAGGTAGGGATTCTGCCAATCAGATCTTAGAGTACATAGACTATGAAAGTATCCGAATGACCCCCAAACCCTTTTTTGGAATGAGTGATTTGTCAGTTATTTTGAACGCTTTATTTACGCAAAATAATTCGAAATCGTATCATTATCAGTTGATGAATTTAGTGTCTTCTGATGGGGCGGAGCAGCAAAGGGCTTTTTATCGAACATTCTTCGAGGGTCAAAACGATCTTTACGATTTCCGGTATCATTGGGTTCGTGGTAACCAGATGAGCGGGATAGTAATCGGGGGAAATATTCGCTGTTTTTTGAAGCTGGCAGGGACAAGCTATTTTCCGGATCCTTGTGACAAAATATTATTGTTGGAGAGTTTAAGTGGCAGAGCTAACAAAATAGTCTCCTTTTTTGCTCAGCTCCAGCAATTGAAATATTTTGATGCTTGTGCTGGATTGATTCTAGGCTCGTTTTCAGAACTTGAGAACTTTAATGAATTCCCGATAGTAGAAGAGTATGTGAAGGAAATTAGCCATTCCGCCTCCATTCCTATCATAAAGACAGCTGAGATTGGGCATGGCAGTAACAGTAAGTGTATTGTTGTGGGTGATAAAATCACTTTGTAAAATTCTTTATCAAATTCCTCTTGCCAGAGAACTTGGAAATGGAGCATATTTATTGAAATCAGAGCGAGTACATAATACATTTGTAAAGTAATTTAATAAAGTGATTTAAAGGAGGGGTATGATGTCAACACACGATTATCTATCAAAAGAAGAATTGAAAGATGCGATTCATATTTCCTATCAGTCTCTTGATCATGAATTTGATGGCATTGAGAACTCCCAAAGAGACAATCGTATGGAAGGGGTTGATCGTACCCCAGCAGAAATCATTGCTTATCAATTGGGCTGGTTGCATCTTGTTATGAAATGGGATAAGGATGAAAAAGCAGGGTTAACCGTTATTACACCTTCACCAGATTATAAATGGAATCAACTTGGCGGATTATATCAATCGTTTTATCATACATATGCTGCCTACTCATTAGATGAGTTAAGATCTTTATTTCAAGAGACAGAACATCAGTGGCAGAACTGGATTGATTCTTTAAGTGATGAAGAACTTTTTACGCAAGGCGTGCGGAAATGGACAGGAAACAATCCAAGATGGCCAATGGTCAAATGGATTCATATTAATTCAGTAGCACCGTTTAAGACTTTTCGTTCTAAGATTCGCAAATGGAAAAAGCTTAATGTAACTAAGGAAGTATAAAAGGACGGATGATTTTTGAAGAAGATATCTATTATTGTAAGTACATTTATATTTTTGATTGCATTAAGCTCGATTATATTTGTCGTAGTAAACAACTCTTCTAAACCCATTAAGAGTCCTGAGAACATTGAACTAAAAGAGTTGGCGAATGGAAACAAAATTCAAGTGGACTTTTCGGAGAAACCGACTGTATTCGTATTTTTCACCTCATGGTGTCCATATTGTAATGACGACGCTCCTAAGATTGTCTCATTGTATGAGAAATATAAAAATAGAGTGAACATATACGGAATCAATTTGCTTTATCAAGATGATCTTTCTGAAGTAAAACAATACGTGGCGGATTACAACATAAAGTATCCTGTTCTCCTAGATGAAACAGGTGATCTCCATAAACAATTTGGTGAACAAGCTTTTCCTGCGTTGTTTTTTATAAACTCTGATGGCAAGGTTATGGATCAAATTATTGGCTCGACTGATTTTGACGCAATTGAGAGCTCGTTTAAGATTTTCATTAAAAACTATGATTAAGGAGGTTGAAATGAATACGACCCATTTAAAAGTTTTTGCAGCAAAAGATCAATCGGATGTGGATATATTTTGGGGACTTTTTAATAGTTACATTAATGAATTATCTCTCCACGTATCTATGGGCGATGATTTTGACCTGGATTACTTTTATTCAGACGAGTATAGAGAGATCATTGAAGAGCTAAGAACAAGAGATATAAATCCTTTAAATTTGTTTCTTATACATAAGGACGGTTCTGTGCTTGGATTTTTAATGTATGTTACTTATTTTGATGAGGGTGGAAAGTGTTTTTTAATGGAGTATTATATTGAACCTACGTATCGGAATTTAGGGTATGGTGAATTTGCCTATTCAATGGTCGAAAAACATGTTTATGCAGACGGTGCAAAGTATATCGAGTTAACCCCGACTAATGATGCAAATGAAAGGTTTTGGCGCAGTGTGGGGTATATGAAATCAACGGATATGGATGAGGATCATAAATACATTTATCGGAAATCACTTTGTATCTAAACCGTAAGGAGTTAATCCCTATGATCAAAAAAAGAAAGAAACTCATAATCATCACCGCATTTCTTTCATTTTTTCTTCTGATGCTGATTGTTGTCTATATGATAAATCCTCAACCTTTTATGTAGAACCAGATTTTTCAGAGGTCACAACAACGATACTTTTGAACGATATTGATCCAGACGGATTTAACTTCGATGTGATCGCCCATTCAGAAATTAATAGATGGTTTGGAATCTTTGTCAGGTTTAGTGGAGCTTATTGATGGATTAAATAATGGAAAAGATTTCAAAACAATCTATAAATCAATCGAATCCCAAAGCTAGGAGGTTGAGATGAAGAAATTCATTATTGTAATTCTAGCCATAATTGCTTTATTGCCATTACATGCGGTCTCCGCGGATTGGGCCGGTTCGTTTGTTGTTTATTCAGGTGACATCTACGAAATATCAGACGATGAACTCATCCCCTTCGAAGAAATCGATAAGAAGATAGGGCATGTAACTAAATATTCCGATGAGGAAGGCACGTACAGGGGAAATTTCTCGAATATTTATCCTAAAGGTACGCCCTACTACTCAATTATCAATACCGATCCAAAAGATTACATTGCTATTAAGACCCAAGAGGATATCTTTGTAAAAGCTTATAATAAAGGCCATTATCCCAATGATGAATTGGTTAAAAAAACGATTTGGATGTATTTCTTATTGGGGACATCGGTTATCGTCTTATTAATAATTTGGATAATGAAGCGGAAGAAAGCAGTGTTGTAGCTAGAACGGCGTGGTGAAAAATTCAAGTTCAAAGGGTGAATCTAGTGGAAGAAGCATCTAGTCTAATCAAAAAATTATCATGGCACACACGCGAAGAGGAAAAGGAAGATGCAATTAATAAGCTACAATATATAAAGGATGAAGCTTTGCATTTATTAGTACAACCTATATCAAAAGACTATTGGGATGGAGCGGCTGAAACAGTCATACGTTTAGGATATCCACGTGTGAAAAGCATATTGCCGGGTTTGCTTGAATGGATACAAGATTTAAATTGGCCAGGTGCGGGGGAAATAGCTGATTTTTTACTTGAAATAGGGGATCCGATGATTCCATATGTTAAAGATGTACTAAATCAACACAGCGATGATCAAGAATGGGTGTATTGGATTTTCGAAAAATTAATTGATCATTGGAACACGAAACAAGTCCAACAGATACAAGCAGAATTAATTAAGATTTCACAGGAAAAAGCCAATGACCTATCGGCATTAAGAATCTTATTAACTCACGGTATATACGCAAAAGATGTGGTCTGTGAAATAATCCAGCACAAAAAAGATGTCCTTGTATTTGAACTCAAGGAACTTCATGATACTCATCTTGAAATTGATTGTGAAGCTCTTCATAAAGAATTCTTAAATCAGCAGCCTAATGTAATTAAACAGTTTTATGAGCACAATAAAGACCGTTTTTATATATGTAATGCGATATCTAACCGCCAAGAAGTTTTAAGAGAAATAGAAATTTTTACTGCTGAGTTTCTCACTTCGTGAAGTTATCAAGCTTTATTGAAATAAATTGAAAGGAGACTAACCAATGAACAACATAAAAGTACTTCATTATGATGCTTTTTCTCCTTATCCCAACAAAGGAAATCCAGCTGGTGTAGTATTAGATGCGGCTCATTTGAGCGAAAGTGACATGCAAGCGATAGCTCATAAGGTCGGTTTTAACGAAACAGTTTTTGTAGTCTCATCAGATGTAGCTGATTTAAGGCTTAAGTATTTTACGCCAGCCCATGAGATCAATCTTTGTGGACATGCTACAATGGCATCTTTATTTGCTTTAAAAACAAAGGGGATCCTTGGTGAGGCTGGCTCGATAAAGATCGAAACAAACGTGGGGGTGCTACCCATTCAATTCAGTATGGTAACTTCATGATTGAAATTGATTGTCTGGGAGAAATCTGTCCAGTACCAGTAATGATGTTAAAAAAACATCAAAAAGCCATTCAAAATGGCGAACAGGTGATGCTGGTTACTGATCATAGCTGCGCAAAAGTTTCCATCACGGATTACTGTCGTGGTTCAAATTTGAAATGTACCATCCAAGAAGTTATTAATGGGGTATGGGAGATTACGATTGAGATATAAGTTCAACACAATGTATCAATCAATGTCTTTTCTATATAACGAATTAATTGTTTCGTATCATTGTCACAACGCTGATTATGTTTTTTTACCATGTAGACATCGTTATTTACTTGGAACTGATCAATATGAATAATCTTGAGTTGTTTACTATACAACTCTTTTTTTATGGACATATAAGGCAGAAAGGCAACACCATGTCCTCTAATTGCAGCAAGCTTTACCGCCTCAAGGGAGTCCAGATTAAACAGTATGTTTAATTTAAGCTCACTCGCAGATATGTTATTTAAAGCCCTTTGCACACAATGAAGCTGTGAGGACCAGATTAACGGATATTTAGGGAGCTCATTCAGTGTGATTTTATCAGGACAAACGGTCGTACTGCTTGCCACTAGCATAACTTGATCAGAAAACACCATATTGGAGCTTAATTCAGATTTCGGGGAAGGTCCGGAAATAAAGCCAACATCACCTTCTTCAAGAAGCAAACGTTCTTCTACTAGTGACGATGCCCCTTCGTTTAGAGTGATATGGCAATTTGGAAAATGCTTTTTTACCTCATATAAGGTGCATGGCAGGGCATAATTACAGACTTCTGGAATCGCATAAATAGACAGCTCATGTTGTGTTGGCTGTAAATGATTGATCTCTGTGACCATATCATCATACAATTTACAGATTTGCTCCGCATACTTCTCCGCTATAATCCCTGCTTCTGTTAGGCTAGCCCCTTTATTACTTCTCACAAAAAGCTCAGAACCTAAGGTATTCTCCCAAGATTTCAACTGCTGACTAAGTGCGGATTGAGTGATATGAGATTTCTGAGCGGCTTTAGATATACTTTTTAACGAAGCAATATCTAAAAATAATTTAAGCGTTTCCATATTCATACTTATTCCTCCTGTTGCCCGCTGTTAGTGCAAACTATAGCATACTTGATTACGCTCCATCTGTGCCATTAGTAACACTTATACAGCATAAAGAAAGCAGATAACCACAGCGCAAATAAGTATGTTACTATTTTCACATAGTCAATTACATAAAACGATGGAGGTGTTAGACTATGGGGCAAACCGTAAGTCCCGAAACGAAATCAATCCGAACCAGAGCTCCTAGAAAACCTAAAAAGAGTCAGTTGCCCATCGCGTTGCTGGTCACAGTTCTCATTATTGGGTTTGGTTTTTTCCTAGACCATTCCCACGATAAAATGGTTGTCTACCTGCTTTTCGGTATTTCGTTTGGCGTTATTTTGCAAAGATCACGTTTCTGTTTTACTGCATCACTTAGAGATCCATGTATTACAGGCAGCACATCGGTAACAAGAGCTGTACTGATAGCATTTTCTCTCGCTACGATCGGATTTACAGCCATAAAGTATCCAGCGTTCCTGGAAGGTAAACCGATTCCTGGGATGGACAATGTGGGTCAAATCAGTTTTGCTTTGATAATTGGCGCAGTATTATTCGGAATTGGCATGGTTATTGCAGGGGGTTGCGCTTCGGGTACATTGATGCGTGTAGGTGAAGGATTCACGATGCAGATGTTGTCACTTGTGTTTTTTGTCATTGGTTCACTTTGGGGATCACATGATATGGGTTGGTGGAGAGCTAACGTTATAAAGGATGCACCCACTGTATTTTTACCAGACGTCTTTGGTTGGCTTGGAGCGCTAGTTGTTCAGTTCCTGATCATTCTTCTGTTGTACATCGCTGCAGTTAAATGGCAAGAGAAAAAGATGGGAAGCGCAGATTAGTTTAAGTTATTACGTGAATATTTTCACTATTAGGAATTTTAAAAAATATAAAAGGTGGTTTTTAAGATGGCTGAATTTACACTTGATTGCCTGGGAGAAGCTTGTCCGGTACCGTTGATGAGAACAGAAAAGAAAATGACTGAACTAAATGTTGGAGACGTTCTAGTTGTTGCTATTGATCATAGCTGCGCAATGAAAAACGTACCAGAATGGGCGAGAAAACAGGGACATAATGTGGAAATCGAAGAGGTCGATGATGGCGAGTGGGAAGTTGTTATTGAGAAGGTAAAATAGGATCGCTAAGTAGGAAAGGACGGTGAATGAAACGGTGAACGAATTCTGGTTGAAGATATCGTCTAACCGCTTTTACAAGCAATTGCTCAAAGAACCGTTTACTTATGTAACTGGAGCTGTACTTCTCGCTGTGTTCGCTACAGCACATCTGGCTGTTTTCTCAAAAGGATGGGGAGTAACCAGCGCCTTCGCGGACTGGGGAGCTTGGGCGTATCGACTGGTAGGAGGAAATGTAGATAACTGGGCTTACTTTAGTACGGAGAAAGCTCAAAAAACATTATCTTCCGGATTTTTGAATGATGGTGGGTCTATTCGAAATGTAGGGATTATCTTAGGTGCATTAGCAGCGACATTGTTTGCTTCCGAGTTCAAGCTTAAGAAAATTAAGTCCAAAAAGCAGGTAGTGGCGGCTGTACTTGGTGGGTTGCTCATGGGGTACGGAGCTAGATTGGCTAATGGATGTAATATAGGTGCATTATTTACGGCTATAGCTTCTTTATCGCTTTCAGGCTGGATTTTTGGATTGTTCCTGCTGGTTGGTGCATTTATAGGCAGTAAATTATTGGCCAAATTCTTTATGTAAAAGTGAAATAGACTGAGCTTATAGTGCTGACGAGAGTCAGCCTATTTTATTGAAATCATAGTCTACACAGGAGGGTCAATTGAAATGGAAAAGAAGACAGAACAGTATGATGTCGTCATTATTGGTGGCGGGGCTGCTGGATTAACAGCAGGGATCTATTGTGGACGAGCAAAATTGAAGACACTTCTTTTGGAAAAATCGCTGGTAGGCGGTCTTGCGACTTATACTAATGAAATAGAAAATTATCCTGGTTTTCCTGAAGGAATGACCGGAACAGATCTTATGGGATTATTTCATAAACAAGCCAAAAAATTTGGTGTTGATTTCAAAATGACAGATGTCAAATCTGTCTCGGCAGCGGAAGAGATAAAAGTAGTGGAAACCTTTCGGGTTCGATATGAATGTAAAGTCATTATCATAGCCAGTGGAGGAAAACCAAGAATTACAGGTGCAGCTAATGAAGATATGTTCTTATATGATAAAGGAATTTCCTTCTGTGCAACCTGTGACGCTACGGCAAATACGGGGAAAACAGTTATGGTCGTTGGCAGTGGTGATGCAGCTATTGAGGAAGGGATGTTTCTGACTAAGTTTGCAGATAAAGTGATCGTATCTGTCATGCATGATCATGGGAAAATGGATTGTAATGAAATTGCCAAAACGCAGGCACTAGAAAACCCTAAAATGAAATTCATGTGGAATACGGTGGTAAGTTCTTTCGAAGGTGAGGAACGTTTGAATTCCGTCGTCCTGAAAAATTTAAAATCTAATGAACTGCAAAGCGTTAAGGTCGATTCATGTTTCTTATTTATTGGATACACCCCGAACACAGAAGTTTTATCAGGGGTAGTAGACTTAAATCGTAATGGATATGTACTTATTAATGAGAAAATGGAAACGAATATACCTGGGGTCTTTGCAGCAGGAGATGTGTGCGATAAATTTCTAAAACAAGTTGCTACCGCTGTTGGCGATGGTGCCATTGCAGGGTATGGTGCAGAGAAGTATATCTCTGAATGTGAGGTGTATGAGCATCAAATTCTGAATCAAGGCAAAGCATCTGTTGTTTATTTATGGAATGCCACAGATCCATCCTGTCGGGAGTTATTGCCTTTAATTGAGGGATTTGAGCAATCCCATTCGGATGTCAGGGTCACAAAGGTAGATGTATATAAGTCACCCGGACTTGCTGCCAAGCTAGGGATAGATTCATTTCCTTCTATTGTTTATCTGGATAATGGGAAGGTCCAAAAAGTAATTTCTGAAAAGATAAATGAAGAAATACTGAGGACTCTTGCTAATTAAGGAGAAAGTCAAAGACACATGCAGATGTTATCTCTGCATGTGTCTTTTTTTAATCAAGCTTAAGGAATATGAGACGAGCTAATGCAAGAAAGTGTCAAAGTATCAATAATAGTTGTTTTGTCATATATTTTTGAAAGCGCTTAAACCTTATGATTATTTTATAAATGTTGCAACTATAGCGGAGGGAGAAAGGACATCAATTATCTGTACATATCTTCAAAATCATCACAAGGAGGATTCACCTATGGCGAACGCAAGCGTCGCACCAGACAAGAGATCCGGACCGAATCTCAACAAGCAACGAACTAGCGGGATCAGACGCTTTTTTAAGCAAATAGATCTACAGCTTATGGTATTGCCAGCACTTGTTCTAGTTTTTATTTTTGCCTATATCCCCATGTACGGGATTCTAATTGCATTCCAGGATTACAAGTTAGGGAATAGCTTTATTAGCAGTGACTGGGTTGGCTTAAAGCACTTTATTTACTTCTTTAATGCTCCTGAATTTGAAGTGGTTATGAAAAATACAATCATTATCAGCTTACTGAAGTTTTGTTTTGGGTTTCCTGCACCGATTATTTTGGCGTTAATGCTGAACGAAGTCCGTAAGATGTTCTTTAAACGGGTGATTCAGACCGTTACTTACTTGCCTCACTTCTTATCTTGGGTAGTTATCGGCTCAATGGTTACCTCGATGTTATCCGTAGATAACGGCAGTATAAATATGCTGCTTGAGAAATTGAAATTCATTGATGAACCGATCAACTTCCTTTCCATGACAGAATATTTCTGGGGCATTTTAGTTACAACCAATGTATGGAAAGAAATTGGATTTGCTTCAATCGTGTACTTAGCTGCCATTGCTGGTATTGATCCGCATTTATACGAAGCGGCTTCGATGGATGGTGCAAGTCGGTTTAAACAGATATATTTGATAACGTTGCCTTCAATTATGCCAGTTGTAATCATCTTTATGATTTTGGCAATCGGTAATCTGGTGAATGCAGGATTCGAAGATATTTTGATCCTAGCTTCCAATCCAGCTCTACGAGAAGTGTCAGATTCAGTTGATGTATATGTTGTACGTGTCGGTATAGACAATTTCAGGTACTCCTATGCGACTGCTATCGGATTGTTCAAGGCCGTGATCAGCGTGACATTACTTACCTTTGCCAACTTCATTGCCAGAAGAGCAGGGAACAGCTTGTGGTAATGAATTACTCAATATAGGGGGACCAAACTATGAAACGTATTAATATAGGAGATCGAATATTTATAGGATTCATATATGTATTTTTGACCTTACTGGCATTTTCCGCTTTTTATCCATTTTGGAACTCACTTGTTATTTCCTTTAATGAGGGGATGGATACTTCGAAAGGTGGAGTTACTTTCTGGGTCCGTGAGTTCACGCTTGAGAATTATAAGATCGTTTTTGAAGATTCTCGTCTAATGGGTGGATTCGTCATTGCTACATTGCGGACAGTAATCGGTACAGTAACAGCGATACTGGCCACTTCGATATTCGCTTATGGAATGTCGAAGCGTGAACTGATGGGTCGCAAATACTACATGATTATGTGTATCATTACTATGTATTTCGGTGGGGGACTCATTCCGTCATACATGCTTATCAGAAGTTTAGGTCTCTTCAACTCATTTTGGGTGTTTATAATTCCTGCACTGGTCAGCGTATGGAATATGATCATATTCCGGACCTTCTTTCAAGGTCTTCCACAAGGTTTAGAGGAGTCAGCAAAGATTGACGGTTGCGGATATTGGGGGACTTTTGTCCGCATCGTGCTTCCTTTGTCAGGACCAGTTATAGCAACATTATCTTTGTTCACAGCAGTAAATCACTGGAATGAGTGGTTCGTAGCGAGTATTTACATTACGAAAGAGGAGTTAATGCCGATTCAGACCATCTTAAGGCAGATATTGTTCTCTAATATTGCTTCAGAACAGCTGTCTAATGTAGATGCAAGCTCCATTGCTCATATTAACTCGGCTAAGAAAATAACCTCGAAGTCATTAACGATGGCTACGATCATGGTTGCAACCATTCCGATTGTATGTGTGTATCCATTCCTACAAAGATTCTTCGTTAAAGGGGTCTTGGTCGGATCATTGAAAGAGTAGGATGATAGAATGAGATTGGGTTTAGAGCGTATTGCTTTGAACATAGATTACAAATTGAAAGGGGAAAATACATTGAAGACTAAGAGAAAGATGCTTCTCGGTATGATGTCTACCTTGCTATTAACGACTTTGGTGGCGGGTTGTGGTGGCAACAATTCAAGCGCTCCGGCGGCAACTGCTGAACCAGAGAAAGAAGGAGGAACAGCGGTCAACACAGCAACTGAAGCTCCTGCGGCTGATTTGTATGAATTAGGGAAAGAACCGCTTGAAATCTCATTCTACGGAAATTACGGCTGGTATCAAATGCCGAAATGGGGCAAAGATGCTGCTTCTAAATGGATTTTAGATAATCTGAAGATCAATGTCACAGGAATTAGCTCTGGTGGTAATAACGCTCAAAAGCTGCAAACGATGATCGTTGGTAACGAGCTGCCGGATATTGTGTGGACCGAGAAAGGTGCTGACGTAGAACGTCTTCGCCAAGCGGATATGCTAGTTCCTTTGGATGAATATATTGATAAATATCCAAACTTTAAGAAATACTTAACAGCTGGACATTTGGAATTGCTTCGTTCCCCTGATGGGAAGATCTATCAGCTGCCGAATTATTATACAACTCAACCAAACGGAAACGCCGGTTATGCTATTAATAAAAAGATTTACAAAGAGCTTGGTTCTCCTAAGCTAGAAACGACAGATGATTTGTATGCTTATTTAAATGCTGTTAAGGCGAAGTTCCCTGACGTTATTCCGTTCGAGACGGGTTTAGCGAGAGATGGTAACGGAATTGACCAGTTATTCTCCTCTTTTAAAGAGAGTAATCTGTCGTATACTAGAATATACGCCGTACCTGATGGCGACAAAATGGGTTCGATATACAAGGATGAAGGATTCCGTGAGTCAGTTGTATTTGCTGCTAAATTAATGCGTGAGAAGCTAATGACGCAGGATGCGAATACTCAAACAGAAGATCAAATTAGAGAGAAAGCGATGAATGGCAAGTTTGCTGTTATTGCGACTTTTGATCCAATGAAATTGCTCGCCACTGCTGATGAAGAGATGAAGAAGACGGATCCGGAAGCTGGATATATGTTTATTAAACCGATTTACAAAGCTGGTTTGGATCAAAGTAAGATTACTCCAGGAACGTATAATCAGTTAGGTTGGAACGTTGCTACAATCACTAAAAACGCTAAAAATCCAGAGGCTGTATTCGCTATGCTTGACTGGATGACAGGACCAGAAGGTTCTATGGTTCTTAACTGGGGACCTCCAGGACCAGAAGGGTATTGGGATGGATTTGAAGCAGATGGACTTACTCCTAAATTTAATAAAGATAAATATCTGAATGAGCCAGAAGCTCTGTCCGAAATTAACGGAAAAGCCGGTGACTTGGTATGGGTAGGTAATACTGTTTTCTTGGATAATACAAAGAAAATGATGTTGCAAACCCTTCCAGCTGACAAGATTGACTTTAGTAACCGTTGGCAGATGGAAGTAACTTGGGCTTCGCAAGGTGACTTTACGGAGTTCCTGAATTGGGATCCGGCTCCAGACAGTGAAGAAGGGATTATCAGACAAAGTGTCAGAGATATCTGGTTAACAGCAAGAGCAAAATCGATGTATGCGAAGACTGATGCAGAAGCATTAGCAATTCTTGATAAAGCACATGAAGATTCTATCAAGGTTGGCTATGAGAAATTCCTTGATTATGTAACAAAAGTATGGACAGAAAATAAGAAAGCTTTAGGTAAATAATAATTTGTAATACGAAGGTTTGCTATTTAGCAAGCCTTCGTTTTTACGTCCCATTTCTTGTACTCATTGTTTTATCAGCTGTTAGGGAAGAGAATGAATGGTATACTGAAAAAGATTGGTTAGTAGAATTCAGCTGGTTGGATTAAAACATTTCAAAGGGGGATTGTGTTGATGTACAACGTATTATTAGTAGACGATGAGATGCTTGATCTTGAAGGCATGAGACAATTCATTCCTTGGAATGAACTGGGTATGCAGGTCGTGGAGGCAGCGAATAACGCGTTTACGGCATGCGATATTTTAGAACAGCATGTTATTGATATTATAGTTAGTGATGTGAATATGCCGAATATGTCGGGTCTAGAGCTGGCTCGGATTGCCATAGAGAAAAAAAACGATATACGTGTGATTTTTGTAAGCGGTTACCAGGATTTCAGCTATGTGAAACAGGCGCTTTCACTAAAAGCATATAGCTATGTCCTTAAGCCAATGGATGACAAGGAACTTATTGCTGCACTACAGAAAGTAAAGCAGGATTTAGATGATGAAAGTAAACGGCGTGACGTGGAAGAAGCTTATCAGCATATGATTCCTATGGCCAAAAATGATTTGTTGATTCGCTTATTTGAAGGGGAATGGGAGGGGGACACTCAAGCTGGAATGTTGAAGCTTATGAAGTCTTACGGTCTGGATAAGCTGGAGTGGCCTATACGTGTGGCGGTTTTGGAGCTGGATTATTTCAATTGGTTTCAAGAACAGGATAATCTAACTAAACATCTAATGTCCAAGGACTTTCTGTATGAAGTGAATACTATTGCTCAGAAGCACGGTATGCCACATTGCTATAAGGTATCTTCTTATCGAATCGCGTTGTTGATTAACGAACAGGAGATGGAGAGGTTTATTGAAGAAATTTATGAGTCGATTCGCACAAAATTTCCTGTCACTATGACCGTAGGTGTAGGGAAGCCTACATTTGCTATGGACCAGGTTCACACCTCCTATCGGCAAGCTATGGAAGCCGTTGACGGAAAGATGTTTCTCGGCAAAGGCAAACTTATTATGTATGAAACGGTTAGCAGCGAACCTGGAATGATTGATGCCCGTACGTTGGATACCCGTATGGATACGCTTTTTAAAGCGATGAAAGAATATGAGTTAGTCCTTATTTATGACGAGATCGATAAGCTGTTTAAATCCGTGAGTAGTTTAAGATCTAAATTCACGATTCATAATCTAGCCATGTATATTATATGGAAGCTGGATCAGCAGTTGAAAGAGGTTAGTGAGGATTTATTTGAAATCTTAGGTATGGAGTTACATAGTTTAGATATTTTGCTTCAATTCGATACGATCAGTGATATACGCTCTTGGCTTGTACTCAAAACGTTTGAAATATCCGAGTACCTACGCAGTAAAACAGAGTCAGTGAACAATAAACTGATTAGAGAAATTATGCAAATGATGAAGGATAAGATGAGCGAGAATTTTACGTTAAAGGATATTGCACAGCAGTTCTCTTTCTCACCCAACTATTTGGGATATCTATTTAAGGAGGAGACTGGGAAAACGTTCAGCGAAGTACTCATTCAGCTGCGAATGGAACAAGCCGGCAAGCTTTTGAAAGATCCGAAGTGTAAAATCTATGAAATCGCGAGCCAGGTAGGTTACCGTTATCTTCCTTACTTCAGCAGACAATTCAAAGAAGCCTATGGTATGACACCTATGGAATATCGTAAGCGGGAGAAGTGATGGGGGATGATGTTGCATGAAACAACCAAGAAGTAAACATAAGTATGTGCCGATAGGGTATAAATTAATGCTGACGTATATTTTTTTCATTATTATCCCAGTATCTGTGATCGGTTTTGTCTCTCACTCTATGTACAATGATTCATTACGCGAGCATACAAGCTCGAATATTAAAGGTACGTTGTTGCAGATTCGTGATAATATTGATTACAAAATGGGGGAAGTTACCCGGATATCAACACAATTATATAGTGATTATGATTTCTATCGGAATCTTCGAAGCTATGAAGAAGGCTGGGAGAATTATGACCGGATGTCTATGAAGGTACTTCCAAAGCTGGACGTAGCTATTCAATCAACGGGTATGAGGATTGGGATGTCGCTATTTTTAAAGAATGAATCCATTCCTGAGATCTATTCGAATTCGCTAGAGGGCTATCTGGATAATAGTAGCTTCTATCATCTTTATCATATGAACCGGATTGAAGGGAAATCCTGGTATTATGATTTTCCAACCGAGAAATATGCGGAGACTATGAAATGGTGGCAGATTGAGCGCGATGTAGAAAATAATCGTATCTCGTTGCTACGTAGATTAATAGATACATATGATCCTCTTGTACCTAAGGAGATTGGCTTCCTGCGGATTAATGTTGGCATTCCAGATCTGTTCAATAGTGTGAATTATACGAAGATAGGAAAAGGAAGTATTCTAATTTTAAAAAACGAGTTCGGAAGAACGATGTACCAATCGGGAGAACTACCAGAGCACTATACCAATGAAGCCGAACTTAATAAGGATTACCTGACGATTAGTGAAACAGTTACGGTTTCTAACCAAGCTTGGCAATTAAACGCGCTAGTTCCAATTACGATACTTGAACAGGATGCAGTGAAGGTACGACTGTTTATTATTTTGATGTGTCTTATTTGTTGTGTTGTCTTTAGTTTCGTCGGCATATTTATATCCCGATATTTTTCAATTCGGATTAATAAGTTCGTATATGTGCTGAATGCCTATCGGGAAGGTGATCTTCACAAGCGTATTTCCTATCGAGGCAAGGATGAATTCTCTCAGATTGCAACCGCATTAAATGATATGGGCGAAAATATCGATATGTTGATTAAAGAGGTATATTTGACGCAGCTCCAGAAGAAGGAAGCAGAGCTTGAAATTCTGCAATCACAAATCAATCCTCATTTTCTATATAATACGTTGTCATCTATTATTCAATTAGCCAAGTTTGGTCAAAATGAGAAGCTGCAGCAGATGGTGCTGGAATTAGCGAAGTTTTATCGCCTGACGCTTAATGAAGGACGAACCATGATTCCGGTCCCGACTGAAATTGAGCAGGCAAACGCTTATTTAGAAATTCAGAAAATTAAATACGGTGATCGTCTGGAAGTTATGTTTGATTTTGATACAGAAATCTGGCCTTATGAGACTATAAAACTGATTCTACAACCATTTATTGAGAACGTGCTAAAGCACGCCTGGTGTGGTGATCACATTCATTTACGAATTGTTGGGCGTAAAGAGGGCAATAATATTCTGTTCCGTATCATTGATGATGGAATCGGCATGAGACAGGAACGTATTGATCAAATTTTTGATCCAAAGGGCCACACGAATACAGGTTATGGGGTCCGTAATGTGGATCAGCGGATTAAACTGCAATATGGATCGGAGTACGGCGTAACCATTTTTAGCCGTGTTGGAATTGGCACTTCTGTTCAGATACTAATTCCTGCTAATAAGGGCAAGCGTGGCATTCGTTCGAATGTTGTACATGATGAAAAGGGGTCTTAAAGCTAGTTTTTCTAGCCTAAGACCCCTTTAATTTTAATTAGAATCCTTTATATTGAGGCTCTTCGGACTCCAATTCGGTTACCCTGTTCTCTACTTGAGTTACGATTTGTTGTGTTTGCTCGGCTGCGTTCGTGAACAAGGTTTTTGCACTCTCGTTTTGTGTTTCTAGTGCAAATTGTTCAAGACTGGCTTGAGCACCTTTTAAAGAAGATAAACATGTTTTAACTTGTGAGGCTACTGTCATTGAGTTTCTCTCCTCTGTGTTGGATTATTAGCATGACGAATGCTATTGTCCTCAAATGCTTCTAGCGTTATGCAGGAAAAAAATTCATACTTGTAGTAATAGATGATTTTCCATAAATAAGTAGTGAAATTCCGGATTGAATGCGGCTTTATTGACAAATAATGAGTGTTAGTAAACAAGCTTTGATTCAAAAAGGAGGGTATTTGTAATGCCGGAGTGGTTGGAGGTTGTAGTTCGAACGCTCTTTGCTGTGGTTGTACTTTTCTTTTTAACAAAATTACTGGGAAAGAGACAAGTATCGCAGCTCTCGTTCTTCGAGTATATTACGGGGATAACCGTCGGCAGCTTAGCCGCTTACATTTCTTTGGATACGGATAAGTTATGGCATTTAGGGCTCATTGCACTGATTGTATGGGTGGCTTGTTCTTTAGGGATCGAATACCTTCAGATGAAGAGTAAAAAAGCAAGAGACTTTATTGATTTCAAGTCCACCGTACTAATTAAGGACGGAAAAATACTCGAAGATCATATGAAAAAAGAACGTTTAACCACAGATGAACTGCTGGAGGAATTACGCAAAAAAGACGTTTTCAATATATCGGAAGTGGAATTTGCGATTATGGAATCTGATGGAGCCATAAATGTTTTACTCAAGAGTGAATATCAGCCGGTAACTCCTAAGCAATTGGGTATAAAGGTTGCCCCGGAGAAAGAGTCGCAAGTTGTCATTATGGATGGTAAAGTGCTCGACAAACCATTAGACACCCTAAACCTGACGCGAAGCTGGCTGGATGGAGCTCTTGAGAAAATGGGTTTTACGGTTGAGAATGTTTTTCTTGGACAAGTTGATTCTTATGGTGAGCTGACTGTTGATTTGTATGCCGATAACTTTAAAGTCCCACAGCCGCAGGATAAGCCTCAATTATATGCTTTGCTGAAAAAATGTGAAGCTGATTTAGAAATGTTCAGTTTATCAACAGATAATGAAAAAGCTAAAAAAATGTATGAGCAATGTTCGGAGCAATTGCAAGCTTCATTGAAGGTTTTAAAACCGTTAATTCAAAGCTAATGATAAAGATAAAGGCACTCTCGAGTAAAATCGAGGGTGTTTTTGTATATTAATTTAAATAAATGTAATAATATGGGCATAAAGTAGCTGTACAACCTCGAAATATTAATTATAGTTGAGATTAGGCTGGAGTTATAGATGACATAAGATTGGAGGAATGCCCTCGGTTTTTATTTAAATTAGAAAACAAGGAGGAAGATGTTCACGTAAAACTAAAAAGGAGATTTTCATTCGGAATTATGGTTGCGCTTACAACTTCGCTGGTTCTAGGAAATTTGGCATGGAGTAACCCTACCGCTCAGGCAGCAAATATCTTCAGTAATGATTTTGAGAATGGAAATGCCGACAATTGGACGAGTACAACAGGAACTTGGTCTGTAGTTGAAGAAAGTGGCAATCATGTGTATTACCAATCCACTCAAAACGAAGGACGTTCGTTCTCCGGTAGCAACACGTGGACAGATTACAGCGTTCAAGCTGATGTGAAGATTGATAATTTCAATGGGACTAATCGAACTTATGTGTGCGGGCGCTATGTTGACGGAAATAACTATTATGCTGCATCTCTGTCTAACAGTAATGGTGGGACGCTTGAAATACGAAAAAAAGTGAATGGTTCAAGTTCAACACTGGCTAGTAAAACTGATTTTCCTATAACTACAGGGACTGCCTATACAGTTAGGCTAGAGCTTAGTGGAGATTCGCTTAAAATGTATGTTAATGATGTTTTACAGCTAAATGCACACGATAACATTTTGACAGCAGGAGGTATAGGACTTGTAGCTTATAAGACAGCAGCGAAGTTCGACAATATCAATGTCTCCGATATCACAACGGGCACTCCGACACCAACGCCTACTATAGCTCCAACAATTGCACCAACGGTAGCTCCTACGGCTACTCCAACAGCAAGTGCAACCCCCACTGCGACAGTAGCTCCAACCGTCACACCAACAGCAACACCAACAGCAACACCAACAGCAACACCAACAGCAACACCAACAGCAACACCAGTTGCAGGCTCTATTTATGTAGCTCCAAATGGTCTGGACAGCAACGCAGGAACAATTGGTAGTCCAACCACACTGGCCTCAGCGATTACGAAGGTAGCCCCCGGGGAAACCATCTATATGCGTGGAGGGGTTTACACGTATTCTTCAACAATAATTGTTGGACAAGATAATAGCGGAAGCTCTAACTTACGAAAGAACATCGCTGCATATGGGACTGAGAAGCCTATATTGGATTTTTACGCCCAGCCATTTGACCCAGCTCAACGTGGTTTGCAGATATACGGTAACTACTGGAAGGTAAAAGGATTAGAGATAAGAGGCTCAGGAGACAATGGGATCTTTATTGGCGGGAACTATAACATTATTGAGAATGTTGAAACCCACCATAATCGGGATTCGGGACTGCAAATCAGCCGGTATGCTTCATCACTGACCAGCATGAGTCAATGGCCGAGCTATAATCAGATCATTGGAGTGTATTCTCATGATAATTATGATCCGGATAACGGGGAAGACGCTGATGGTTTTGCTGCTAAGCTGACCATAGGTCCTGGTAACGTATTCGATAAATGTATAGCTGCATGGAATACAGATGACGGCTGGGATCTTTACAGTAAATCAGAAACAGGCCCCATCGGAGTGGTGACGATCAAGAATAGTATCTCCTATAAGAACGGACAGACCTCAGATGGAAATTCAACGGCAAACAGTGATGGGAATGGATTTAAACTAGGTGGCGAAAAAATTGCAGTAAACCATATTGTGCTGAATAGCATAGCATTTCAAAATAAAAAACACGGATTCACTTACAATAGTAATCCAGGTTCCATTCAACTAACAAATAATACTTCTTGGAGTAACGGACAGAGTAACTTTGCTTTTGATGCCGGTACTCACCAATTTACGAACAACTTGTCTTTTGCTGGAGGATCGAGTGACAAAACAAGTGGAACCGATATTCTAAGTACTAATGTGTGGTGGAAAAGTAATGCAAGTACCAATGCCAAGGGTTTGGTGGCCAGTGCCGCTGATTTTGTAAGTCTTACACCTTCAGTGGTGCGAAATGCAGATGGTTCTTTTAGTCTGGGCAGTTTCCTCAAATTAACTGGGGGTAGCGATCTAACCGGATCTGGAACACCTAGCGGAACTAATATTGGTGCAACTTTTCCGTGATTTGAAAGCTAGGGGTTTGAGCTCCTTATTAAAGTGACTCTGTAGGATTAGATAGGTCATTTTATTCGATATTTTGATGGGCATGAGTCCGGTACTATACCGGATTTGTGCCTATTTGGTTTGTTTTAAGTATAAACCTTCCATCACGTTGGCAAACTAAGCCAGATTAACAAGTCACAATTTTGGGGGTAGTCTGCAGATGTCTGGAATTATTGAAACAATAAAAGAACAACTGGAAGGATCTAGTGATGCAGTTTTTCAAAACATTCGCCTTCATGGGCATTCCTGTGACTTGATCTATATCCCATTCATCGTAAATTCCCTGAGTCTTCATAAAGATATTGCATTGCCGCTAAGAAATGAAGCAAATTCAGAGCACAAATGGCCGGATTTTTTAGAACGATTGGATCGAGGAGCTGTTTTTCCCATCCCGTATCTTAAGGAGTTTGACATAAACAAGGCTGTGGATTTGATTGTTGCTGGAAAAGTAGTGCTTTATTTTGAAGAGCTTCCTTATGTTTATTATTTTGAGATCACGCAATATCAGAAAAGATCGGTTACGGAATCACAAAATGAACTTGTGGTGATTGGGCCACAAGAAGCATTTATTGAAGATATTGAAACAAATCTGTCCCTGCTCCGACACAAAATTAAACATCCGGATCTAAAGACTATTCATTATACGATTGGTAAATATACAAAAACTGATGTGTATGTTGTATATATTGAAGGGCTTTATAAAAAAGAAGTTCTTGCTGAAATTGAAAAGCAACTAAATGAAATAGATATTGATGGCATATTGGGCATTAGTTATATATCGGAACAATTACGGAAGGGGAACTTGACACCATTTCCGGTATTTCAATATACAGAACGCCCCGACTCGGTGGCAGCTTCTTTAATGGAAGGCCGGATCGGAATATTACAGGATGGCACACCCACTGCAATGATTGCACCTACCTCTTTTTTTACAATGCTACAATCCTCTGAGGATTATTATCAAAGCTTCTATGCCGCAAGCTGGATTCGAATCGTTCGATTTGTGTTCTCCATCCTATCGATGATTCTTCCATCGCTTTATGTTGCGATTACAACCTTTCATCCTCAGATCATACCCTCAAACCTGTTAATTACGATAGCATCTGCCAGAGAGAACATTCCTTTCTCAGCATTGACTGAGGCTTTGATTATGGAGCTTACCTTCGAGGCCCTTAGAGAAGCTGGAACCCGAATACCAAAGCCTGTAGGCCAGACCGTTTCAATTATTGGCGGTATAGTCATCGGTCAGGCTGCGGTGCAAGCGGGAATTGTATCCGCTCCTATGGTTATTGTTGTTTCCATTACCGGTATTGCCACCTACATTATTCCCCATTATGAGCTCGGTCTGACTTTTCGCTTACTTCGTTTCCCTTTATTGATTATGGGGGGAACAATGGGTTTGCTCGGGGTATATATTACAGCTTTTTTGATTTACGGGCATTTAGCTAATCTTAGACCGTTAGGCTCACCATATTTACAACCCGTTGCCCCTTTGGTGTTAGAAGATTGGAAGGACACATTATCTCGCTTTCCCTCTAACTATATGAAGAAACGCAGCAAACTTTATAGCAACAGGAATCTAAGGAGACAGAATCAAAAATGAGAACTCTAAAGATAGGAGTTGTTATACTTCTACTCCTAAATTTAACAGGCTGTTGGTCTTCAAAGGTGGAACTGGACGAATTAACCTTTGTGTACGGCTTATTTATAGATGTAGGCAAAGAAGCAGGCACCGTTGAAATTACGATTAACTCTCCTTTGCCCAATCGTCTCAACTCGGGAAGCCAGCCCTCAAGTGGTGGCGGTGATGGGAATAGTTATTCTACAGTTTCTAAGACCGCAGATACGATCGCAGACGCCATGTTACTAGTTCAGAAAGATCTGACACGTCAACTTAGTCTTTCCCAATTGAAAATAATTGTCTTAGGGAAAGCTTATGCAGAACAAGGGATTGGTGAACTCCTATTATGGATTAGAAGAGAGCCAAGTCTCCCCCTTGGAACCTATGTCATGGCTAGTCCCGGCAGTGCAAAAGAGATGAATACATTAACACCTATCTATGAACAATTGCCTTCTGATGTACTGAGGAGCTTTGGAACAGAAAAATACATGTTTTCGACTACAATTAAGGACTGCATATTCGCTGAGGCTTCGGGCGTTGGATTTGCTATAAATAATCTTTCATTTGGCAAAAAAGAAGAAACTACAAAAGAAGGTAAACCACAATATTGGGCAGGCATTCAAGGAGCAATGTTGTTTCAGAATGAGAAAATGAAGGGAATACTAAAGCTTAAAGAGGGGAGGGCATTGGCATGGGCCGCAGGCAAGCTTAAGCTGTCGGTTTATTCTGTTACCTGGGATGGTGGAGAAAGTGCAGCAAGTGTTGTATTTGTTAGCACCAAATCTTCGAAAAAAGTAAAAATAACGGATAAGGGTCCAGTTTTTACAGTGAAATTAAAGGGAAAAGCTAGTGTGATTTATTTAAGGGATCCTAAGAAAAGAAATCTAGAAGAGATCAGTAATATCATTACAGAGAAACTAAGCGATAAAGTAACTGCTAATCTGACCGAAGCTATACATTTATCCCAAAAAGCAGGTGCGGATGTTCTACAGCTCGGCATGTTGCTGGAATGGAATGATCCGAAACTTTGGAAGCAATTAAGAGAACGTTGGGATAATTACTACGCTCATGAGGCAGATATTAAGGTGAAGACGGACTTTCGGATTGTGGATTTTGGGACAGCAAAATAAAGAACTGAGGAAGGAGAAGTTATGCGTACAACAAAGTGGCAGCTGTTCCGGTTTATCACCATTTTTTTTAGCTCACAAACCACCATTTTTTTGATACCAGCTATTATTGCTACTTCCTCTTATCAAGGCTGGATTGCATTAATCGTTGGCTCCTTATTAGGATTGATATTATTGTGGTTTACAATCTATGTTGGTAAGCTGCGACCAAATCAAGCTTGGGTTCACTTTGGAAAAGAGATCATTGGCAAATGGCCACATAAATTTATGATTCTGCTCCTACTATGCTGGTGTGTTTATTATGTTTCTTTCGATATAGAGAATTTCGTACTATTTTTCGGCTCGAATTATTTAAGAGGAACTCCACCTCTATTTATCCAGTGTGTCGTTGGTCTCGTAATCATGTACACGGCAAGTCTAGGATTTGCAACAATTACATATATGGCCGATGGATTATTTATTATTTTCTTTATTACCGTGATCATTTTATTTAATTTATTCCTTCCAAACGCGGACTTTAATATGGTACCTGCTTTCTTTCATTATCATGATCCTGGAATCGCCCTGAAAGATTCTATTGTGGTCATGTCATGGTTTGGAGAATGGATTGTCCTTTTGTTCATTGCACCTGATTTAAAAATTGAAGCGAAAATGATAAAAAGATTAGTATTTGCGCAGTTCTATGTTTCAATTACGGTCTTAATAGGATGGTTATTGACAATGATGAGTTTTGGTCCACATTTAGGCCAGCAACTCCAATATCCTTTTCTTGAGATGGTGCGTAGTTCGAAAGAAGATAATTTATTAGGTAATACAGACCCGCTTTTGATTGGAATATGGTCGTCTTCGATGTTTATTCACAGCGCTTTCCTTATCTATATAGCTTCAAAATGTGTAGCAAGTTTGTTTAATACTAATAGTAAAAAAATTTACGTTCCCCTTTTAACACTGGCTTCAGTGACAATAGCGTACTTATATTCACGCGACGTCGGCAGATATTACGAACACTACAAAAGCTTTGCCATTGTGATCATTTGGCTAATCGTTGAAAGCATACCCATTTATTACGGGATTGTAGCTTTCTTTCGATATCGGCATAAGACGGCGAAATGAAAATCGAATGGAAGACGGGTGCTGTCTAATTATGGGCAGTGCATTTTTTTGTGAATTATAAATCGGGTACGCTTTCTGTTATGATTAAAGCACTTATTACATAATTATCCTCAGATTGGATGGTGTATTCACATGAATCTTCAAGAAGTAGCTGAACTTATCAAATCTATTAGGGCCAATCTTGCCAAAGTCATTGTAGGAAAAGAGGAGGGAGTAGACCTGCTGCTGACCGCATTACTTGCGAATGGACATGTCTTGCTGGAAGATGTACCTGGTACGGGTAAAACCTTGCTGGCAAAGGTGCTTGCCAAATCATTGGATTGTTCATTTAAGCGCATACAATTTACGCCGGATTTATTGCCTTCCGATTTAAGCGGGATCAACTATTACAATCAGAAGACGGGAGAGTTTCAGTTCAGACCAGGTCCGGTATTTGCCAATATACTGCTGGCTGACGAAATTAATCGTGCAACACCTAGAACCCAATCCAGCCTACTGGAGTGTATGGAGGAACGGCAAATTACTATCGATGGGGTAACGCACGGATTAGAAGCACCGTTTCTTGTCATTGCTACTCAGAATCCGATAGACAACCAAGGGACCTTCCCACTGCCTGAGGCTCAATTAGATCGATTTTTGATGCGGATTACTACGGGTTATCCTACCTTTGATGAAGGGATACATATTTTGCAGCGTTTTCGTGAGAATAATCCGCTCGAAGAGTCTTTTCCTGTAGCAACGGCACAAGATATTCAAGCCGCACAGCGTTTAGCCGCATCGGTAAGTATCAGTGATGATTTATTAGGTTATATCGTACGGATAACGGAAGCTACACGCAAATCTACGGCAGTAAAACTGGGTGCGAGTCCACGTGCTAGTGGCGCGTTGCTTAGATCAGCTCAGGGATATGCACTTATTCAAGGCAGATCCTATGTAACACCGGATGATATCAAAGCCGTGGCTGTTTCCGTGCTTGCACATCGTCTGCTGCTTCATCGGGGATTAGGCTCAAGAGAGGGACAAGCCGCGGATATTGTATTGCAAGTGCTTCGTGAAGTTGAGGTGCCTGCTGAACCCGTGACGTCCTTAAGAGGCGGAAAGGTGGAATGACCTATGGCTTTGCCTTGGTTCATTTTCATTACAGTGGCGTTGGTGTTACTTCTTGCTGACATTTATAAACGGAATGGTCTGAAAGCGCTTAGTTATTCTCGTTATTTTTCAAGTAAGACTGCTTATGAAGGAGAACGTATTGAGATGATCGAGGAGATCATTAATGCGAAGCTTCTTCCTTTGCCGTGGCTCCGATTGGAGTCTAGTATTGCGAGAGGTCTGGAATTTGGAAGTCAGGATAATCTTGGGATTAGTACAGGAGAAATCTCTCAGAATCATATTAGTTTATTCTATTTAAAATCTTATCGTCATATTAAAAGACGGCATCAAGTGACATGTGAGCGTCGTGGTTTATATCGTTTGGAATCCGTGACTATGACAACGGGAGATCCATTTGGTTTGACTCGAAAAAACAAATCATATCCACTCGAGTTAGAGTTGTTGATCTATCCCGTTCTGCTGAATCTAGACGAGCTTCCATTGCCCATTCATAGCTGGCTGGGTGAGCTTCCTGTGAAAAGATGGATCGTTGAAGACCCTTTTCTGACTGCTGGCATTCGTGAATATAGCTCAGGAGATTCTATGGGATTGGTAAACTGGAAGGCTACAGCACGTACTGGTGTTATGCAGGTTCATAAAAAAGATTACACGGCTGATTCCCGGCTCGTCATCTGTCTGAATATAGAGGACAGTGATTCCATGTGGAGAACGGTGACTGATGTGGAACGAATCGAGCAAGGAATAAGATATGCAGCGACTATAGCTGAATACGCAATGCAGCATGGAATTGAGACCGGATTAATCTGTAATGGCAGATTGGACGATGCTGGCGAAAGAGATCCAATTGAAGCAGAGCCGATGGCTCAGCTCGAAGATATGTTAGAGCTCCTGGCAAGGCTGAAGCTGGATAGAACACTTCCTATGAGTCGACTATTGGAATTGCAGGTTGAGAGTGGAATTAGTGACACAGATTTTCTAATCATAAGCTGCCATAGGGGAGCAGAATTGCAAAAGGCGACGGATCTCCTAATGCAGCAAGGCAATGGTGTGGAATGGCTGGATATTCCGGAACAAGGGAGAGAGAGCGCATGAAGCTTACGTTGTCTGGCTATGTAAGGGAAACAGTGAAACTCTGGTTGTGGTCTATTATTGAATTGTTGCTATTTCTACCGGTTTGGGTTCTATTTCAGATATATTTGTTGCCCCAACAAGATGAACAAATATGGTTGATTGCGCTGCCTATACTAGCTTTAGCAGGCATTCTTTTGCGCAATTTTTGCAATGTAAGATGGAAGCAATTACTTGCCGCCTTAATCCTCGGGGCATTATTAGGTGTGGCTTCAGGGAGTTTATCCATCGAAAGCCTTCCCTTAGGTGTGGCTGGAATTATATGTACATTCTTAGGGATGACGGTAGACTCTAGAAATAATAGATTCAGAATGTTTTGGATAGGTATAATAATCTATTTTGTGGCAACTATAGCGTTTCATAGAGTTCCTGAATTGGAGCCAAGTGTGCCGTTATTGACCTGGTGTGGCAGTCTGTATTTAATACTGACTTTACTTATTTCTAATAGCAGCTATATACGATACAGCGCACTTACTGAAGAGAATGAAACGCTGCCCAAAGGGATACAACGGAATAATCGTATATATGTCATTGTGATTGGAGTTATTGCAGCTGTACTAGCGGCAGGTGTCGGTAAAGCTATAGGATCATTGGTATGGAGACTCTTACGCTCATTTTTCAATTTTATTAATCAGTTATTTTCTGGCACAAAAGAACCAGAGCCTCCGCCAGCAGAATTGCCGCCAGCAACTCCGATGTTACCACCTGTTGGCGAGCAAAAGCGTGGCTGGCTAGCTATTATACTAGAATACGGGTTTTATATTTTGGCGGCGGTATTATTGGGGTTTGCAGCCTATTATGCACTTCGCTGGTTGTACAGAAATGCTGGAGAAAAGTGGCGGAAAGTCATAGATGCATTGTTATCGATGTTACGTAGGGAACATACCCCTAAGAATAATACAGCATATCTTGACGAGGAGAAAAGCGTCTTTACTTGGGAACAAACCGTTCGAGGGTTAAAGGATTTCTGGAGCTCTCGTCTTCCTTCAAAACATCGTAAGGATCGCTGGGATCAGATGAATGGCGAGCAGGAACGTGTCCGTTGGCTTTATCGGCGGTGGCTTAATATAAAGCGCGATAACGGTTATGAAATGAAAAGTTATCTTACGCCGCAGGAAACAAAAAGGGATGTTTTGCTATGGGGAGATCGTAGCAAGCATAAACGTAAGGGTGATGATGATTCTTTAGCAGCAGATCAATTGATTGAAATATATGAAAAAGTTAGATACGGAGAAGATGAGCCTGCCGCTTCTGATATTGCAGCTTTGAAAAATCAACTGAAATTATAGAATCATTTTCAGAATATATGCAAATTGGAACAAATAGGTTACAAAAGATCTGTAAGAGTTACAACATGGATACAATTGGATCTGTGCTAACCACTATAATAATTCTAGTAAAATACTCGTGGAGGGAAGTCAATGAGAAAGCATAGCAGTACATATGTTGTTTTACTCTTAAGCACCTTTGTCATAAGCCAGTTGACAGGGCATACCGCTTCGGCTGCTGCAGTTAGTTCTGTTCAGCCAAAATCGGCGGTAGCTGCTGCAACTGTAACAGCTCCTAGTAATCTGGGTTCCGTTTCTTTAGGAGCTAATATCAAAGCTACACTGGAAGATGTGAATATTTGGTCACAGCCTGGAGGCAATATTTTAACTTATACAATTAACTATTCGAATGGCAGCAACAAAAGTGCTAGCCTACTGTATTATTTTTCGAGAGTTATGACCTCTGGCGGCTCTGTTATTCCAGGGAATCCACTAAGTGCGGACGCTACTAAGAAAAAAGTGGGTTCTAACGAAAGCTTGCGCGTTACATATTATGTTAATGTTGGCCAGGTAAATTCGTTAAAAGGTATCAAGATTCCAATGTACGTTTGGGATTCCAAAACCAAGGGGTATCTCAAGCAAGTAGGAACTTTTAATATACCCGCCAACTATTCGCCAACCGCTGTAAACGGAAAAAATGTAAGCACTACAATGAATGACATTCCGGTTATTGCTAAAAGTGAATCCTTGGAGCTCTACAAATACAGCGGAAAGGTTTATGCCAAGGTGGGCATAAGCTTGACCAATAAAGGCAGCAAAGTATTAAGTGATCCTGGTTACGCAGCATATTTGGTCTCGGCAGGGGGAAGCTCGTATGAATTAGCCCTTGACCGTTCTCAGCTTAGTTATAAAATTCAGCCCCAAGAGAAAAAAACCATTTATTATCTTACAGAAATTCCTTCGTATATGAAGACGGAGAATATGAAACTGCAATTCACCCAAAAGGATGAGGCGCTGAAGCTGGAGATTGCCAAATCCTCGTACAAGCTGCCTGCGGCTACTACACCAAATCTGGTAGTTGGCAAAGGTGTAATCAAGAAAATTACCATCAATAACAATACGGTTGAAACCCAATTAAATAACGCAACCGTATACGCAGAGAACAATAAGGGATTCTGGACTTTTCAGCTGCGAGTGAAGAATACAGGAAAGACAGCCGTTACGTTACCTTCTTATGAACTTGCTGTCAAATCCTCAACGGGGACAACCTTTCCGATCAATTCTAAGGGCTTGAGCGGATTAACCATAAAACCGCTGGAGGAAAAAATCATCCCGCTTACCGCACAGGTACCCCTTGAGGTAGAACAGAATTCACTGCAATTGCAGATGATTGAGGCTGTTTCTGCTCCAGATAATAGTGAAACGGGAACTACTGGAGAAGGTGTAGCAACTGGAAGCACTGGTGGAACCAATGTCGCTACGAGCAACACAGCTAAACTAACGGTTCCGGTTGCTTACTTTACGATCTCCTATACCTTGCGTCCTGAGATACAGAAAGGTATGGAATATAGAGCAACAAATGAATATGGGACGTTTACTTATAGTTTAGTTTCCTTGCAGCGTTTTCCATGGAAAGACGATGATATCGTTGTTGCCAGATTAAATATTACGAATACCCAATCGGTTGCCTTGTCTCTGCCGGAATTAAAGGGAGCTGTTCAGGTAGACAATGAGGACATGTCATCTTCAACGGAATTGTTTATGGATAAGGAAACTTCAACGATTGGGCCCGGTAAAAACGCTGAAATCTATGTGTTTGCCAAAATTCCTTATACACAAGAGTTCGATAAATTAAAATTAAATCTTTATTCTATGGTAAAAGAAGAGAAAAGCTCGTTCCTGTCAGTTACTACGAACAGCATGATGAACGCTGTAGCTTCTATTGAAACTGGAGGAAGTTATGTTATCTCTGGTAAAGGCAAGAACGCAAAAGTGCAAGAGAACAAAACCATTATTTATGAAGGACTTAACTCCAATCTCGTATACACAGAGCTGCTTCTGAGCAGTGAAGAGAAAAGACAAAGCAAAATGGCTCGCCTCCAAGCTTATTACAAAACGGGAGATGGTCAGCTATTCGAAGCTACAGCCAATCAGCCGGATACGTCTGCTACTCCAGGCGGTAAGCAATTAATAACCTTTTGGGCTAAGGTTCCGAAGGCTGTTAATGCTTCTGATGTAAGCCTGTTCCTTGGGCCAGGGATTACTGGGAATAAGCTGACGGAACCCGGTCAGGAATCCACTGGATTTATTAATATGGCTTCACTGTCATTAAATCCGGTCATCACACCACCAGAGAAGAACTTGACGAAGGTGGCTATTTATCCGTATACCATGTCCGTTCTAAGTTCGGAAGGGCGCTCACTACAAGGCAGTGACTCTATAAATATAGTTATGAATTACAATCTTCTTCGTGACAGCAGCTATGATATGGGAACCTTCACGCATAAGCTGGTCCTCAAAATGACGGATCCATATGGTCTATCTCAGGAACGAAGCTTGAACATTGGCACCGATATTCTTGAAGGGACCAACAACTCGTATACAGCAAGCTTTAGCAATAATATGTATAAGAATTTGTCAGGAGGAACCTACCGGATCACGCTGTACGATGAATTCCAAGGCGAACGGATCGAGCTGGCTAGTCAAGCTTATAACATCAAGATTGATAGAGCAGTTGTAACTGAGAAATAGCATTTCATATCTATTATTGTACGAAGAGGAGCAGCTCCAATGTTGCGAGTGGAAAATGTAACGCATTCTTATAAAAACGGTAATGAAACTACAGCAGTGCTTCATCAAATTGACTTTTCTGTGAAAGAGGGGGAGATGGTAGCACTGCTGGGGAGCTCGGGTTCCGGTAAGTCAACGATGCTCAATCTGATGGCAGGACTAATGAAACCTACGGAAGGCCATATTTATATTGCCGATCAAGATATCGTGAAGATGAGTGAGAATAAGCTATCGGAATTTCGCAGAAAAAATATCGGGTTTATCTTTCAAGCTTATGAGCTGATTACTAGCATGACAGTCCGTGAAAATGTAGAGCTGCCGCTGGTTTTTCAATCCGTTGCACCCTCTATACGTAAACAAAAAGCTTTAGAATTGTTGGAAGGAGTCGGCATTCCTGATAAAGCCGACTTGTTCCCTTCCCAGCTGTCTGGCGGACAGCAGCAGCGTGTTAGTATTGCACGCTCCTTGATTACGGAACCATCTGTTATCTTTGCAGATGAACCAACCGGAAACCTAGATTCGAAGACAGAAGAAGAAATTATCAATATCCTGCTTAACCTGAACAAGAAGATGAAGACTACCTTCATAGTTGTAACTCACGAGCTAAAAGTCGCGGAGCAAATGCAGCGGATATTCACGCTTCGGGACGGATATATGATTACTGAAAACCAAACTTCTTCGAATACTGAACTCGAAGGGGGTATACTCATTGAGGATTAGTGATATTTCCCGCTTGGCTTGGGAACAGGTCAAACGGCGGAAAGTTGTCACAGGTCTTTGTATGGCTGGCATATCCATTGGATGTGCTGCAATCATAGTTGCATTAAGTATAGGAGACTCCGCACAGAGCTACACGGAGCGGGAAATCAACCGCAATTTCAAAATGGATGAAATTACGGTGTCTCCCAACGGAGGTATACCCTCCCAAGGAGGAGGCAGCGGTGGCAGCGGATCGTCTGCGGCCAATGAAAAGCTTGATCCCGGCAGGCTGACAGCACAAAAGCTGGAGATTATTAAAGGCTTGCGGCATGTAACTGCAGCAGCTCCCTTTCAAGAGCTAGGGTACATACAGATGTTGACTATCGATAATAAAATAACAGATGTACAGCTTATTGGAACGGATCTACGCTTGTTAACGAAATATGATAAGAAATTCAAACAAGGCGGAGCTTCTGATTTGGTAGGAATGGCTGTACTGAACTATGGTGCAACCGTTGGACTGATTGATAACGAAACTCGGCAGCGTCTTTTTGAACAACTGAGTACAGATCCATATAACAATAAGTTGATGGAACAGTACAACAGCTTAAGCATGCTTCCAACAGATATGTACAAGCAACAGGTTCAATTACAGTCTTTTGATCCCGCCTCTCAAACCGGAGGGATGTTAGTTAGCTCACCGATTCAAGTGGTGGGAATCCTCGACAACCCGAGTGGAACGAGCGAGGATATGGCTATGTACGACAAGAAGATCTATGTGTCACTAGAGACTGGCGAGCGGCTTGTAGAACAAATGAAGCTATCGAGTGGAACCGCTGGGCAAAAGGGTGTCTATAACTCAGCGATTGTAAAGGTAGACAGCACTGAGAATATCGTGGAACTAGAGAAGCTTATTCAGAAACTTACCTTAACAACAAGCACAAATTTGTATCAAAAAGAGGCACTCGCTGATACCTTCAGCATGGTCAAGAAAGCAGCTCTCGGTATAGGTGTATTTATTCTGATTATTGCTTCGATCTCCATTATCGTTGCGATGACTATGTCCACTCATCAACGACGACGGCAGATCGGTATTATGAAAGTGTTAGGCGCCAATATGGGCCAGATCCGCAATATGTTCATTACAGAAGCGGCATTGCTCGGGATGTTGGGCGGATTGCTCGGCATAGCCTTTTCATACTTGATTGTATTAGGAATTAATAAGCTCATCGGTAACTCTTCAGGAATGGGTGGAGGCGAGCCTTTGGTGATTTATATTCCTCTGATGACTCTTCCGGTTGGGATCGCATTTGCGGTAATGACAGGGGTATTATCGGGTATTTATCCGGCGATCAGTGCATCCAGAACGAATGCACTCACGGCGATTAAACGGGATTAGCTATTTTTAAGTTGAAAGGAAGCCAAAGTGATGAAGAGGAGAATCAAGTGGATTGTATTGGTACTGATTATAATTGCAGCAGGTTATTTTCTATATAGTAAGATGTATAAGCCTGAAGCGCAGTTAGAGCCTGTTGAACCCCCACAAGCCATAACTTTTGAGGTCACACAGGAGACCATTACCAATTCCATACAGGTTAAAGGTAATTCTAATTATGAGAAAGAAACGCTTGTTTATGCTCCATATGCTTCAAAGGTGACAAAGTGGAAGGTTGAGAACGGTGGACAGGTCAAAAAAGGTGATTTACTGTTTACTCTCGATCAGGAAGCCTTGAAGAATGAGATTGCTACACAAGAGGCGACCATCCGTAAAGCAAAGCTGGAAGCAGAGCTGAATGCATTTGTGAGCCAGCAAGACGAGGAGAATGCAGCCCTTGGTGCAACTGAAGCAGAACGGATTAAAGCACTCACAGCCCAAGAAGCAACACGGCTAGGGGACGAGCTTAATCAGGTCAATGCCGAAATACAAGCACGCGAATTAACAGAGAAAAAAGCCAAACTCAAAACAGCACTTTATTATGCTCCGGCAACCGGCATTTTCTTATTTGACAGTGCAAGCGAAATTCCGCAAACAGTGACAGATAATCAATATATCGGAAAAATAGTAGATATGAACAAGCTAGAATTCATTGCTCTTGTAGGTGAACAAGACGTCTTCCGTATAAAGACAGGCATGAAGGTGGACGTAAAAATGACAGCTATAAAAGATTTGAAGTTATCTGGAGAAGTTAAGAAGGTGGCGAAATTTGCAAAGACAGCTTCAGGTCAGAATGCTACTGCCAGTTCGGTTCCTCAATTCGAAGTGGTTATCACGCTGCAGCCTGACGAGCATTTGATCGGTGGCTTAAGCTTAAACGGAGAAATTGAAACAGTTCGCAAAGAAAATGCCACCGTTGTATCCAGCATAGCTGTAATGCATGAAGGAGACCTCTCCTACGTTATGCTGGATAAAGGGGACGGGCAATATGAACGAAAAGACATCGAAGTGGGTCTGGAAACTACGGACAAAACAGAGGTTCTCTCTGGGTTGAAGGTTGGAGATGTTGTTGTTCTTCAGTAACAATGACTAACGCTTAGATTTACTTCTCAATCGTTTGACGCCAAACGTTAATATCTTTATTAAGATCGGTAAGATCAGGAACCGGGATTTGCTCATCGGAAAGGTTATATTTGGCTTTTAAGGCTAAGATCCGATAGACGCTTTCATCAATCCGTGTTTCTTGAATCTTACCGTTTTTTACGTTTTGCAGGAGGGAGTCCATGACCCGTTTTTCATTATCATAGCCGTGAGCGACAAGGAGAATATCACTACCTGCATTCACAGTATCTACTGTTGCTGTAGTCAGATCGTAGTTCTTCATAATGGCTCCCATGGTTAGATCGTCTGTAATTACGATTCCTTGGTAGCCCATTTCATCTCGAAGCTGTTCACCAATAATGGTACGCGATAAGGATGCGGGTTTGTCTGGATCTAATTTTGGAAACAAAATATGAGCGACCATTACGGCGTCCGTCCCCTCTTTAATGGCTGCTTGGAAGGGGAGCCATTCTAAGTCAGCTAGCTGACCGGCTGTTTTGTTCACAATCGGCAGATCCAGATGGGAGTCGACAGAAGTATCTCCGTGTCCTGGGAAATGCTTGACAACAGGAACGACGCCTTCGCTCTCAATTCCCTTCATTTCGGCAATCCCTAGTTGAATGACTTGGTCAGCAGCATTGCCGAACGACCGGTCTCCGATGACTGGATTGTCTGGATTGCTATTGATATCGAGAACGGGAGCAAAGTTCATATTAAATCCGGCTGAACGTACTTCTCTTGCGAGCAGCTTTCCCATTTTCTCGGCAGCAGCAGCGTCATTACTTGCACCCACTGTTCCGTTAGAAGGGAATGTAGCATATTCTTTAGGCATCCGGCTGACTTTTCCACCCTCCTGATCAACACTCATGAATAGTGGGGCAGGGTTGCCAGTGTTACTCTTTTTCATAGAATTGATAAGACTGATCATCCCTTTCAGGCTTTTAATATTGTCCTTATAGAGGATGATTCCACCTATTTTGTCTTCGGTAATCATCTTTTTAGCTTGCTCATCAAGGACAGTTCCATCAATTCCAACTAGGAGCATTTGTCCGATTTTTTCTTCCAAAGTCATCTCAGCAACCTGAAGAGCAATTGGATCGCTGACTGCTGAGGGGGTGGGAGCCAAGCTGGTGGTTGGTGCAGGTGTGGATTGGGAGGTCGGTGAATCGGTAGCTTCGGACTGTGAATTACTGCTGCTATTAGAACAGCCAGCAATGAGGAACAGTGACACCATAGCTGCAATAATGAAGAGTGTACCGGAAATCTTAGGCTTTAGGCTGTGACGGGTGAATCTAATCATCTGAATAGTCGTCCTTTCGTTAGCTAAATTAGATATTGGGAGAGGAATCCTTGCTGACTTAGAAGCACGGTGATAAGATAAACTTAAATATTTACATATTAAATTTGAATAATGAGGTGACGGTCCAATGAAAGATGGATTAGTACAAGCACTTAATGAACAGATGAATTTCGAGTTTTATTCCGCTCATGTTTATCTAGCGATGGCTGCTTATTGTTCCGGCGAAAGTCTGGATGGATTTGCAAACTTTTTTCTAATTCAAGCCGAAGAAGAACGGTTCCATGCCATGAAGATTTATAAATTCCTTAACGACCGGGATAACCGTGCTACGCTAGAAGCACTGCCAGAGCCGAAGAACGAATATAACTCGATGTTAGATGCTTTTGAACATGCCTTCGCGCATGAACAGCAGAACACTAAACGATTCTATCATTTGGCTGACCTTGCTCTGGATGAGCGTGAACATGCGACGATTTATTTCTTGAAATGGTTTATAGACGAGCAAGTAGAAGAAGAAGCACTTTTTAGCAACATCATCAGTAAACTGAAACGAATTGAAAAAGATAGCAACGCCTTCTACATGCTGGATGCCGAGTTTGCTGCACGTACTTTTACAGCTCCGGCTGAATAAGTTATTGAAGCCTAAAAGCCTGAGAAATCAGGCTTTTTTATTTTATAGATGTAGGAAGTTTAATCGCGAGCAGCTTATTATCCGTCCGAATCATCAGCATCCCTCCAGTTTTAAGGGAAGGGGCAAAGTTACGAGAGCCTGTGTTCACAGTGAAAATAGGCTTTAGAGTTAACATGTCATAAGCGTGAAATAGGCCGTCAGATTGTCCACTATAAACCACGTTTCCGAACAGATCCGTCTGTACCACTGGATTCTCTCCAATATTGAGTTCGACAAGCTGGCCGGTTCCTAGCTTAAGTGCGGATAAAGTACCTTTATCTTGATTTTGAAATAACATTCTTTGTTGATAAACTTGGTTCAATGGAGAGTCTTTTTCTTTAACCATCGAGGTCCAGGTTTGCACCGGTTTACCCTCTGCAGAATAATTCCAGAAATCATATTTCACAAACTTACTGCCCTGAAAGATATAAAAGTCCTTTCCATCCAAAAACGCGTTTCCATTCATCCCATTATAACTGTACACACCATCTTTATTCTCGGTATCTGTCCATTTATATAAACGTTCTCCTTTTAATTCACCTGTCTTTATGTTGAACACGGATACTTTGACTTTTCGATTTACCGGGTCATCATCCATCATAAATGTATTCGTGATAGAGTAGAGGAGCCCATCCTTCACTGCTAACGGCATCCACTGCCGGGTCTGGTCCCATAGTTTTTTTCCTGTCAGACTGTCATAAGCGGCGAGTCCAGCAGTTGTTAAGGCCCCTTGAGACAGATAGCTGCGAATAACGACCCCATCTGATTCCATGACCTCTGATAAGCCTGTAAAGTTATTGCTTTTCTCTACAGCCTTCCATTTGATCTTTCCGGTTACGGCGTCAACTGCTGCTAATTGTTCCTCTTGAGTAACATAAATAGTAGATCCTAAACGCTGTATATTTGTAGCTTTGGGGAGTGTTATGGAAGCCGACCATGCTTTTTTACCTGCCTCATTAACGGCATATAGGGAGCCGCTTTGGGTTAGACCGTAGATAAATCCATTGCTGTACGTGAATAGCGGCGCTAATCCACTTCCGAACTCCCATATTTTTTTGCCTGTTGCCGCATTCATTGCGGTTAATTTTTCATTGCGCTGCAACGCAAAGATCTTCCCGTTTTCCGCGAGTGCTGTAATGTCCTGTCCGGTGATTCTGTCTTTTTTTAAAATGGCGAGTTGTGCTGACCAAACAGGTTTTAGGATCGGGGCTGTGACTTCACTGTAATAAGTGTTACTTAGGCTTACAATTGCTTTTTCTGCAGAAATGACTGACATTGATCCACTGTTTGTTATTGGAATTAAAATACTCCCTATAGCTAAACATGTAACAATTTTCTTCGGCAAAGACTGAATCATCACTCCACGCTCCTTTGAATTAGTCATTACTATAATTAGACAATAAAAATAGCAAAAAGTTACTATTCCAGAAGAATGGAAGCAAAGTTGAACGGGGGCAAACTATGTTGCGTCCTGCAAAACAGTTACGACCTTGCAACTCTATTTGACAGAGGGAACTATTGCGCCCCGTAGCAACACTGTTTCTCTAGACCCACCCGATTCTCAAAGTGTAGTATAGAACAATACTATTCTTTGGGGGTTCTTTTTTTGGAAACTTATAACGACATTAAACAAGGCGAAAAAGGAGCTTGGCTAAGCATCGTTGCTTATATCTTTTTATCAGCTATCAAGCTGTTCATAGGTACGGTCTCAGGATCTCAAGCGTTGCTTGCAGATGGATTGAATAACAGTACAGATATTATTGCTTCTATCGCGGTACTAATTGGCCTGAAGATTTCCAGAAGACCGCCGGATTCGAACCACAGCTACGGGCATTTTAGAGCGGAGACCGTGGCTTCATTAATTGCTTCATTCATTATGATTGCGGTAGGGCTTCAAGTTTTGTACCAAGCTGTGAACAAATTTATTCAACCAGCACTGGAAAGTCCTGATCTCATAGCGGCGTGGACGGCAGTGGGCTGTGCTGTAGTTATGATGGCTGTCTATATGTATAATATTAGGCTGGCCCGTGCCATTAACAGTAACGCAATGCGGGCAGTAGCACTGGATAATCGATCAGATGCTATAGTTAGCGTGGGCGCTTTTATCGGAATTGTGGCTTCCTCCTTGGGCGTTCCTTGGCTTGACCCGCTTACAGCCATCATTGTCGGACTAATCATCTGTAAGACGGCATGGGATATCTTTAGCAAAGCTACGCATGATCTGACGGACGGATTTGATGCGGAAGAGCTTGAACATATGAAAGAAACTGTGGCAGAAATTGATGGTGTACAATCCATAAAAGATATCAAAGCCCGTATCCATGGGAATAACGTATTAGTAGACACAACTGTGCTAGTGGATTCTCAGCTAAGTGTAGTGCAGAGTCATGATATTACGGAAGAAATTGAAGAACAGTTAAAAGACCGGCACCAAGTTTCCAATGTACTTGTACATATCGAACCCGTGATGAAGTAGAGATTTATCAGTAGGTGCCATATGTACAGCTAATGGTTGAATATAAGCACCTGTGATGTTGTTAATAGTTCTTTTGTGGAGAAAGGTGGAAAATAAAATTAAAATGTAATTTTCAAGAAACGGAATGGTGATTTCATGATCGCTTGGAAAGATTCATATGATATCGGTGTAGAAAAAATTGACTGCCAGCACAGACAGTTGTTAGCGAAATTGAACGAATTCTTTGAAGCATGCAGTAATCAGCAAGGGAAAGAAAAGATTGAGGAAACACTGAAATTCTTAAAAGAATACACGATTGAACATTTCAGTAATGAAGAGCAGCTGATGGAGGAGATCAACTTCCCTGAACTAGCTGAACATCGTCAGACGCATGCTGATTTCGTGAAGGCAGTTCTCGAATTGGAAGAAACGGTCAAAACAAAAGGAGTATCCGTACTCTCAACAATCAAGCTTAATCGAACGTTAACAGACTGGCTGATAAATCACATCAATAAATGCGATAAGCTGATTGGTCAATGTATGGCCACACGTGATAAAGCGATATAAGATAAACCTCCAAAGAAGATGCCGATGGGCATTTTCTTTTTTTAGTTCCGATGTTTTCCGAACACCGCATTGCAGTTTATACTGGGTTAACGGTTTGTGTTATGATTTGAGATAAGAAGTAGAGAAGTAGTTAGGTAAAGGGGAGAAAAACGATGAAAACATTACGAATGTTAGCTTCAGGATTTGCTATGCTGCTCATTCTGGGTCTTGTTAATTTCTACATTGGCTATCACGGCTGGTTACTTATTCATGAATGGTTTTCAGGTGTTTCGTCAGCAGTATTCTGGACATTATTTATGCTGATCGCTTTTGCGTATGTCATTGGAATGATCCCATGGCCAAAATCGGTTAAACCGATCGCCAGATTCTTTAAAGTGATTGGATCGTATTATTTAGCGTGTATGGAATTTGCAATCATTATGTTACCTTTGGCAGACCTATTATATGTGATACTGGGATGGTCAGGAATCAATCGTACCTATTACATTGCAGAAGCGGGCGGGACAATTCTGATATTACTGGCAGTCTTTCTGGTCTGGGGTTCAATCAACGCCTGGAGTACCGTGATCCGCACACATTCCATACCTATTGATAAATCTATTGGCACCAGCACGCCATTAACGATCGCGGTTGCTTCAGACCTGCACTTAGGGAATATCGTGGGCAATCGTCATCTCAAAAAAATGGTGGCACAAATGAACGCGATGCAACCCGATGTGATTTTGCTGGCTGGAGATGTCTTGGATGACAGCATTGAACCTTTTATCCGCAATAGTATGAGTGAACAGATTAAACAGTTAAAAGCTCGTTATGGTGTCTACGCAGTACTGGGCAATCACGAATATTATGGTGGATCAATTAAGGAATATACCGATTTGATGAGTAGTATTGGGATCAAGGTCCTGCAAGATGAGGTTGAAGAAGTCGCAGGAACGTATATTGTAGGCCGAAAAGACAAGACAGCCGAGACGATGGAAGCTGGTGGCAGACAAAGTGTAAGCACCTTGCTCGAAGGACTTGATCTTACACGTCCTGTGATTATGATGGATCATCAGCCTACAGGCTTCGACGTAGCCGCTCAAGCTGGGGTAGACGTTCTACTCTCGGGTCATACACACCGAGGACAGATTGCTCCTAATCACTGGATCACTAAACGTTTGTTCGAGCTGGACTGGGGATATCTTCGTAAGGAGAATTTGCATGTAGTCGTGTCGTCAGGTTATGGAACATGGGGACCCCCAATTCGTTTAGCAAGCCGGTCGGAGATCATTAGGCTGGAGGTTATGCTGGAGGGTTCTAAAAAATACAGTGAAGAGCCTGTTTCCACAAAAACGGTGTTAATCTAAAGTGAGTTTATATAGAGGCTGTTTCATCAGCAGATTTATCTGCCAGGTGAGGCAGCTTCTTTTTTTGACAACTCATGAGGAGTGTAGTATGTTTAAAATTAGTTAAGGACTTAACTATATTGGAGCTGAATTATAGAATATGGATCATTTACAACAGTTTGTGCTGAATCAGCCATTGCATACCAAAGCATTTTTTACATTAGTTGAAGCTACTGCAAATTTAGTTTCTGTTTCTGAGAAATATTGGCAGTCGAAAGGATTGAACGGAGCAAGAATTCGTATCTTGGTGGAGATCTCTAAACAGGGAGGTGCGATTCTGCCTTCTACATTGGCTCACATTATTGGAGTTACCAAAGCTAATATAAGCATGCTGTTAACACCATTGGAGCGAGATGGATTAATAACCCGTTCGAATGATACCAAGGATGGCAGAAAAAGCGTCATTTCGATTACGACTGAAGGCCAGCAATTACTTCTGGAGCATCTTCCAGAGAATCGTCAGGCTGTCGCAGAGAGAATGAAGAATCTGAATGATCAGGAGCTTCATCAACTTATCTTTTTATTACAAAAACTGAGTACATTCGAATAACAGAAAGGGTGTTATGTATGTCGATTATGGTTACAGGAGCCACAGGTCAATTAGGCAGCTTAATTATGGAGAAGCTTGAGAAGTACGTTCCGGCTAGTCAAGTTATTGCTTGTGTTCGTCAGCCAGATAAAGCTGTTAATTTTTTAGAAAAAGGGTTCGAAGTCCGTTTTGGCGATTATGACCAGTTAGATACGCTGATTGAAGCTTTTACTGGGGTCACAACGTTACTTTTAATCTCCAGCTCTCATACCGATGATAAGATCAGATTACATCAGCATGCTCAGGTCATTCATGCAGCAAAAAAGGCCAATGTGAAGCATCTGCTTTATACTGGATTTGCCTTTCCACCCAAAGGTCCGATTCCTTCTTATCATGTCCATTTACTTACTGAGCAGATGATTCTTGAATCAGGGATAGATTATACGTTTCTACGTAACGCTTTGTACATAGATTTTGTGGGTGTGCTTGGGTTGAAGGAAGCGATGGAAAGCGGCGAGCTACTCACTTATCCAGGGAACTGGCAGTTTAATTCAGTCACTCGTGAGGACCTCGCTTTAGCTACGGCAAAGGTTCTTACAACGAATGGACATATGAACCAAGTCTACGAACTAGCTGCACCCAACGTTTGGGACTTCAACGAATTAGTTGATGTATTATCAGAGTTATCAGGGAAAAAAATTACGTTTCGCCAGGATTCAAGTATTCAGCATTGGATTTATTCGTTTTTAGCGAAGATAGATACTGCTTCTACATCAAAAGATCTGGAGAGACTGATGGAGCGGCCGGTTACCACACTTAGAGAGAGTATCAAGCCTTTTGTTTGATCTGACTTTAGTTGTTCTATCGTTATAAAGTTGTTACTATGAGTTCATCCATTATTCAGGGAGTGTAAATGATGAAGAAGATTTTAGTAGCAGATGACGATGTGAATATTCGAACATTATTAAAACATGTACTAACAAGGGAAGGATATCAGGTGATGGAGGCCAGTGATGGCCGAGATGCGATACATAAATTGCAGGACAGTATTGCGGATTTAGCGGTCGTAGATGTAATGATGCCACATGTAGATGGGTTAGAGCTATGTCAGCATATTAGAGAAACGTATGATATTCCGATCATTTTATTGACAGCACGTCAGCAGCTGAGTGATAAAGAGCAAGGTTATTTGCGGGGGACGGATGATTATCTAACGAAACCTTTTGAGCCTGAAGAGTTGCTATTTCGGATCAAAGCGTTATTTCGCCGCTATTCCATTGCTTCAGATGATCGGATTCGATTAAATTCTCTAGTTATTGACCGCAAAAATTATGAAATAACCGATGGTGATGAGGTTCTGCTGCTACCGGTAAAAGAGTTTGAGCTTCTGGCTCAACTCGCACAATATCCAGGCAGGTTATATACACGTAGTGAGTTAATTGAACTGGTATGGGGCATGGATTATGAAGGGGATGAGCGAACAGTCGATGTACATATCAAACGTTTGCGTCAGCGCTTCGTAGATTATCAGGAAGATTTTGTGATCCGAACCGTTCGAGGCATTGGCTATAAATTGGAGATGGTTAACGTATGAGATCCTTGTATGTCCGGATGTGTATTGTCTTCTGTTCAGTAATTGTGGTGAGTAGCCTTCTTGGATTTTTGGTGTCTAATATTTATTATCAAGCCCAGATTAAATCTCAGAACGATGCCAAACTTACCGGAATGGCTATCGAGGTTCAACAATTCGCAGAATCACATCCGGAGACAATGGAGGATTATTTGCGGAGTATAGCCAAGCTGGGTTATAAAATCTATTTAACAGATGCTGAAGGGGAATCAAGATTCTACGGTAAGCCCTTTAGAAAAGAAGATTTGGATGAGCAGCAACTAGAGAAGGTTCTGAATGGGCAAATTTATCATGGGGTTGCGGATTTCCCGGACAGTGCATTTATTACCGGATTTTTTGATAATCAACTGCGTAATTCAATTGGTGTTCCTGTAAAAGTAAACAATGAGACGTATGCTTTGTTTATGCGTCCGGATGCTGAAGTACAATTCGGTGAGCTGCGCGTCTTTTTTGCTGTGATCATTGGGTTCACCGTGTTGTTTAGCTTAGGCTTTGTAATGATTAGCGTACTGCATGTAGTTAGACCTATTACACGTTTGACGACGGCCACTAAACGGATCTCAAAAGGCAGATACGATATCAAATTGAATACGTGGCGGCGTGATGAGATTGGCCAGTTAGCTTCCCATTTTATGATTATGAGCCGGGAGCTGGAACGAACAAATCGGGCACGTCAGGAATTTGTCGCTAATGTATCACATGAAATTGAGTCGCCATTAACATCAATTCAGGGATTTGCCCAAGCGTTACAAGATTCAACCTTACCTGAGGATGAACGGTTACAGTATCTCAATATCATTGACCAAGAAAGCCATCGTCTTTCATTGCTAAGCAAACAGCTGCTTACCTTGTCTTCGCTTGATTATGATCCTAATTCCATACAGAAAAAGTCGACAGACTTGCGTGCACAACTAAGACAGGTCGTACAAATCATGGAATGGAGATTAACAGAGAAACAACTGGCCGTGCGTTTGAATCTTGCAGATATCAGCGTTCTAGGTGATCCAAATCTATTGTTCCAGGTATGGATGAACCTGCTCTCCAACGCCATAAAATACACACCTGCTGAGGGTTCCATTATGATTTCCGCGAAGCTTGTGGAACAGAACTGTATTGTTTCTGTGTCTGATACGGGTGAAGGCATTTCAGCCGAGGAGTTACCGTTAATCTTTGATCGTTTCTATAAAGTAGATCGAGCACGAACACATGAAACCCATAGCAGCGGACTTGGACTTGCGATTTCTCAAAAAATCGTAGAAGCGCATAACGGAACCATTGAAGTAACCAGTACTTTGGGTGAAGGGACTACCTTTACAGTTACACTTCCGCTTTTGTAATTCATTATTCATACTCCGTTCATTTTCATCTTCTAAACTGTGACTATACAGATTAGAAGGAGTGGTAATATGTTTTTAGCCTTAAGGGAAATGCGACATTCTAAAGCCAGATACCTATTAATTATGGTTATCATGTTATTGGTTTCCTTTCTTGTACTTTTCGTCACGGGACTAGCCAGAGGATTAGCTTATGCAAATATCTCTGCAGTAGAGAACATGCCGGCGAATTATTTTGTAGTGCAAGGGGATGCGGATCAGACCTTTAGACGTTCTCAGTTAACAGATGCGGAGCTCCAGAATGTACGTGCAGTAGTTGGAGACAATAATGCATCTTCACTTGCAATGCAGATGAGCACTGTCACTGCTAACGAGGCAGACGTAAAAGCAGATATTACTTTTTTTGCAGTAGATATGAATGGGTTATTAGCTCCTAAAGTAGTTGAAGGTGACAAGATTACGAATGAGACAAACGGTAAAGTCCTTGTTGATCGTGACCTGGAACAGTCAGGAATTAAACTTGGCAGTATCATTCGTGATCAGGCAACCGGGATGGAATTTACTGTCGCAGGTTTTGTTGAGGATAGCTCTTACAGCCATACCCCAGTAGTTTATATCAACAATCAGGATTGGCAAGCTATGAAGCAGGGGGTTAACCAAGGAGAAGAAACCTCTTCGTCGGTACCGTTTAATGTGATTGCCCTTAATGCGAATGCTGATCAAGTAAATAAGATTTCAACGAATGTAAAAGATGTAGAGGTCATTACTCAAAAAGTAGCTATATCCAATGTTCCGGGCTACTCGGCAGAGCAGGGTTCACTGCTAATGATGATTGTTTTCCTGTTTGTGATCGCAGCGTTTGTTCTGGCGGTATTCTTCTATGTCATTACGATTCAGAAAACAAGTCAGTTTGGTATTCTGAAGGCGATGGGTACTAAAATGTCTTACTTGGCTTGGAGCGTGGTAGGGCAGGTCATGATTTTAGCTATATCAAGTCTTTGCATTAGCTTACTGCTTACCTTTGGGATGAATAAGGTCCTGCCTGATTCGATGCCATTCCAACTGGAGCCTTCCACCATTCTTTTAACCAGCTGTTTATTCGTTGGGATGTCTCTTTTAGGATCACTAATTTCTGTCGCTAAAGTGGCAAAAGTAGATGCATTAGAAGCTATTGGGAGGGCTGGAGCATGAGTGCAAAACTAATCATGAAGCAAGTAACCAAAAACTACGGTGATGGCGATACAACGGTGTCTGTGCTGAACAATTTGAATCTGATCGTTAATGAAGGGGAATTCGTTGCTGTCCTTGGACCTTCGGGAACAGGGAAAAGTACATTCCTTTCAGCGGCTGGTGCACTTCTAACACCTACTAGTGGTGAAATTTTTATAGATGGGGAATCACTTACAGATAAAAGTAAAAGTGAGCTGACGGAGCTCCGTTTAGAGAAGATAGGTTTTATGTTCCAAAGCGCTCAGTTGTTGCCTTATTTGAAGGTGGAGGAGCAACTCCTTTTTGTAGCCAAGCAGGCGAAAATGAGTGCTAAGGAAGCGAAGGAACGGGCTGCTGATTTGATGAAGCGGCTGGATATCTGGAAACGGCGTAATCATTATCCGGAACAGCTCTCCGGTGGGGAGAAGCAGCGTGTAGCTATCGCTAGAGCATGGATGAATAAACCAGCGATTCTTTTTGCAGATGAACCGACAGCCAGTCTGGACTTCAAACGCGGAAGAGAAGTTGTACGCATGATCGCTGATGAGGTGAAGAGTGAAGGTAAAGCAGCGGTAATGGTCACTCATGATGAACGGATGCTCGAATGGTGTGACCGCGTTCTGCATCTGGAAGACGGGCATTTGGTTGAACATCAAGTATAATTTCATAGTGTGGAAGAAAAAAAGCTACTTGTCTTTTCTAAAGACAAGTAGCTTTTTTATAAAGACATCGGTAGCTAAGGAAGAAGAACATTCTTGATGTCGGATGATTGAGAATTGCCTTTCCAGATGATGTTGTCTGATTGGCAGCTCTTTGATCTCACCGCTTTCTAGTTCCTTCCGTACAATCCATCTGGAGAGCATGGCGATTCCGAGGCCAGAGGCTACAGCTTCTTTAACACCTTGAGAGCTGTTGAAGACATAGGATCTTTTAACAGATATATCTTCCTCCTGTAGGAAATGATCACTGAAAGCTCGTGTACCCGAGCCGTGTTCGCGAAGCACCCAAACCTGATCCTGCAACATACTCTGCTCCACAGAAATCGCTTTTGACAGAGGGTGGGTAGCAGGAGCGACCATAATCATCTCGTCTTTCATATAAGGAGTGACATTCAGATCATTCTCATGGACCTCACCTTCAATAAACCCTATGTCCAGTTCGTTGGATTTAACGCCTCCAATAATCTCCTCAGTATTGCCTATCGTCACTTGCAGCTTGACCTGCGGATATTGATTGGCAAAATCAGCAAGTCTTGCCGGCAAAATATATTCACCTATAGTAAAACTAGCGCCGATATGTATACTCCCAGTGACTTCGTCCTGAAGCATATGGATTTCCTGACTTGCTTCATCGAAATGAGCCAATATTTGTTTGGCGTGTTTATAAAGAATACTGCCGGCTTCTGTTAATCTAACCTGTTTAGAAGAACGATGCAGGAGTTTAGCACCGAGCTCATTCTCAAGATTCCGGATATGCAGACTGACACCGGGTTGAGATAAATTCAGCGCTTCTCCTGCTTTGGAAAAATGACTCAGTTCAGCTACAGTAACGAATACGCGTAATGGATCTACAATCATTGTAATCCCTCATTAGATTAGTCTATACTCCCGAATAAGCCAAGAATCCACCGTCAACGGGGACGGTAACTCCGGTCACAAAGCTGGACATTGCTTCATCTGCTAACCAGAGTAGTGTGCCAAGCAGATCCTCCGGCTTTCCAAAGCGGCGCATTGGAGTATGAGAGATGATTTTTTGGGAACGGTCTGTAAGTTCGCCATCTTCACGAACCAACAGCTTCTCATTTTGTTTAGTAAGGAAAAAGCCAGGGGCAATGGCATTCACACGTATACCAGACTCAGCGAAATGAACGGAGAGCCACTGGGTGAGATTATTAATTCCTGCTTTGGCAGCGCTGTAGGCAGGTACTTTGGTCATTGGAGAAGGTGCACTCATGGATGAAATATTAATAACAGATGTGCCCGTTCTGCCGAGCATCTGCTTGGCAAAAACTTGGGTTGGGATCAATGTTCCAATCAGATTAAGGTCCATCACATTGCGAAATCCATCTACACTAAGGTCAAAAAAAGTAAATATGTCCGGGTTCTCCAGGTCATCATTTTTGAAAATCTCTTGGGTCGTATTTGCTGAGGAATCATTTCCGCCAGCTCCGTTAATTAATAGATCGCAAGGCCCCCAGTGATTCTTAACGGCTTCTGCGGCTCTCATAACACTCTGTTGATCTGTAACATCACAGGAGAGTGAAATCGCTTGACCGCCTGCGGCTGTAATTTCAGCGGCAACCAAATCTCCTTTAGCTGCGGTGCGATTTAGAATCGCGACTTTAGCTCCTTGCCGACCTAACTCTAGCGCCATAACCCGGCATAATACACCGGCTCCTCCGGTAATCACAGCGATTTTCCCTTCTAATGCTGGATGCAAAGTTAATTCTATCATAACCATTGAGCCTCCCTAAAAGTCCTGAGTGTGATTAAAGTTCCTTATCAAGTACATGCTGTGATTTTTTTGGCGAAAATCCTATATGATTATAGAACTGTACAGCATCTTCTCTGGTTTGATTGGTACGTACTCTAATTTTGCTAAACCCTGTTTGGATTGCCCATCGTTCACAGGTTTCTACAAGCTGTCTGCCAATTCCTTCTCCGCGGCAAGTCTGATCAACAACAAGACCTCCGATTTCAATAAATGAAGGAGATTCAAGTAAGATTCGAACGGTCGCATGTATCCATCCTACCAATTGGTGATCTGATTCAGCTACATATACAGTATGATCTTTGTGTGTTCCGATTTCTTGTAGTCTTTCTCCTAATTGTTCGATATTCAAAGGATATCCAAGCTGGCTTGAGAGTCTTGCTATCTCTTGAATGTCGCTTATAGATGCTGTTCTGATAAGAATATCGTTCACCACCTCAAAATTGTAGGTTAGAGCCTTTTTATTATAGTTCAACACATAGATTAGGACATTCCCTAATAAATTTACTTAGTGCTGTTACGATAGGCAGAAGGGGAGATTCCTATTGTCTTTTTGAAATATTTAGAGAAATGGGCTAATTCCATACTGACTTGCTCCGCGATATCTGAAATGCTGAAATTGCTATAAGAAAGCTGTCTTTTAGCATGCTCCATTCTTTTCAATTGTACATAATGCATGGGGGGAACCCCTATAAATTTCTTGAAGTAGGGGATGAAATAGTTCGGATGTAAGTGGACAATTTCTGCTAACTCTTCTATTTCTATGGGTTTATCCAGCCGCTCATCAATATATTGAAGCACATAGGCGAGCTTTCCTTGATCCCCCGTATGTATAAATTCTTGCATAAAGTCTGTTTTGATATTCTCGTTCGATTCAAGACAAGTAGCAATTAGATTGAGGACGTTCGCCTGAGTACGCAGAATGGACAATACATCATCTTTTTGAAACTGTTCGATCATTTCTGTGAAAATAACCCGTACGGAATCTGGGTTGGGCGCATCACAGATAAACAGTTTGTTTGCCGAATGGAATAAGGGCCACTCCCCAATATCAGCATCAAAATGGCAGAAATAGCGTGTATAGGGATCATTCATTGACGTCTCTGTAGTTTGAGTGCTTCCTGCGGGCATGATCATTAGCTGACCTGCTCTCGGATAATAAGTAACACCGTTAATGATAACTTTTCCCTCACCGCGGTCAATAAAATACAGCCGATTAAAGGTTGGAGTTTCCAACGTACGATTCCACCCGCTATATCCGCTTCTAAGTTGGGCATGGGTCACTTTTACGGTAAGATTCTGGAGGAATCTGCCGGTAAGGTTACCTGGATTATTCATCATCTAGCTCCTCTATGACTTGATTATCCTTATTATAACGAATTAATTTAACTAAATCATCTTATTATTGTGCAAATAATGCTTAGTTTCGCTCATGTTCATGTCTATTAATTAAGTATATTCTCATAACATAACCTCAAATAGGGAAGTGATCTGATTGAATAAAGTACGGTATGGCATTATTGGAATTGGGAATATGGGGAGTGCACATGCACAAAGTCTGTTGAATCATATTAAAGATGCTGAGCTTGCAGCTGTATGTGATGTAAGGGAAGAACGTTTGAAATGGGCAGAAGAGCATTTACCGGAAAGTGTACAGAAATTTGCAACACCCCAAGAGTTATATGAGTCTCATCTCATAGATGCAGTATTAATCTGTACTCCACATTATGATCATCCAACTTTAGCTATCGAGGCTTTTCAATATGGCTATCATGTATTGGTTGAGAAACCGGCTGGGGTCTATACCAAAGCTGTTAAGCAGATGAACGAAGCTGCAGCAAAGTCTGATCGCAAATTCGGAATCATGTATAACCAGCGGACGAATCCTTTGTATCAAAAGCTTAGGGATCTCATTCAGTCTGGTGAACTAGGCGAAATCCGCCGCACAAATTGGATTATCACCAACTGGTACAGATCACAAAGTTACTATAACTCCGGTGGTTGGCGGGCTACATGGGCAGGCGAAGGTGGTGGGGTGCTGCTGAATCAAGATCCTCATCAACTAGATTTATGGCAGTGGACGACAGGTATGATGCCTAAGCGGATCAGAGCGTTTTGTCATTTTGGTAAATACCGCAATATTGAGGTTGAAGACGATGTAACCGCTTATGTGGAATATGAAAATGGTGCGACAGGGCTTTTTATCACCACAACAGGTGAAGCACCGGGAACTAACCGTTTCGAAATTACTGGTGATCATGGAAAAATCGTAGTGGAAGACGGGAAATTAACCTTTTGGCGTCTACGCACGCCGGAGCCGCAATTCAATGCAGAGTTTACGGGAGGATTCGGCAGTCCAGAATGTTGGAAATGTGAGATTCCTGTAGAAGAGGGTGGCGGGGAACAGCATAAAGGAATTTTGCGGAACTTTACGAATGCCATTCTACACGATGAGAAATTGTTAGCTCCGGGTGAGGAAGGCATTCACGGTCTAACGCTATCTAATGGGATGTATTTATCGGCTTGGACCGACGATTGGGTGGAGTTACCGATTGATGAAGATTTATTTTATGAGAAGCTCATGGAAAAGGTGGAGAATTCTAACTTCAACAAAGAAACCACAGCCGCCCAAACCTTTGATGTTAAGGGAACTCATTAAATTTTAATCAGAGAGGAAAGATCCTATGAATCGTTCAACCATTGCTGCTCAAATGTACACATTACGTGATTTTACTAAAACTGCGGAGGATTTAAAATCCACTTTTCAAAAGGTCTCTGCTATGGGTTATGAAGCTATTCAGATTTCAGGCATCGGGCCAATCGATCCGAAGCTCGTAAAAGAGTATGCAGATGAAGCAGGACTGGCAATATGTGCAACCCATGTGTCTTGGGATCGGCTAGTGAACGATTTAGATGCTTTAGCCGCTGAACATAAGCTGTGGAACTGCAAAAATATTGGACTAGGAAGTTTACCGGAAAAATTCCGTACGGGGCAAGAAGGTTACCGTGAATTCGCCAAGCTGATGTCGGGCATTGCAGTTACACTAAAAGAACAACATGATCTGCAATTTGTTTATCATAATCACGATTTTGAATTTGAACGGTTTGATGGATTGACTGGCATGGAAATTCTGCTCACTGAGTCTGATCCTGCCGTTGGTTTTGAGCTGGATTTATATTGGGTTCAAGCGGGCGGAGGGAGTCCAGCCGAATGGATACGCAAAGTTGCAGGTCGAATGCAGGTAGTGCATTTAAAAGATATGGCGATTGTTAATAGAAAACAGATCTTTGCTGAAATCGGTGAAGGGAATATGGACTATAAAGAAATTATCAATGTCTGTCGCGAAACGGGTGTTGAATGGTTCGTAGTGGAGCAGGATGTTTGCCGCCGTGATCCTTTTGAAAGCTTGGAGATCAGTCTGCGGTATCTTCTTAATACCTTATAGAATGGAGTAATACTAATAGAAGGAGGGTTTCTATGAATCGAAAAAATGGGATGACCTATGCACCAACGTATGAATCCAAACCCGTAGTGAAGGCGGGGGAATTCATCATTGCCGCTATTGCCCTAGATCACGGTCATATTTACGGGATGTGTAACGGACTGGTTGAGGCAGGGGCAGAGCTGAAATGGGTATATGATCCGGACGAGGAAAAGGTCAGAAATTTTATTAGTAAATATCCCGGTGTCAAAGCTGCCGGATCAATGGAAGAAGTTCTGGAAGATCCCGAAGTACAATTAATTGCAGCGGCCGCAATTCCATCTGAACGAGGACCTTTAGGCAATAGAGTAATGGCTCACGGTAAGGACTATTTTACGGATAAAGCCCCCTTTACGACCCTGGAACAGCTTGAAACCGCTAGAGCAATGGCAGCTGCAACCAATAAGAAATATATGGTCTACTATAGTGAACGCCTTCACGTTGAAAGCGCTATCTATGCGGGGCAGCTGATTCAACAAGGCGCTATTGGCCGTGTCCTGCAAGTCATTGGATTAGGGCCACATCGTCTAAATGCTCCTAACCGGCCGGAATGGTTTTTCCAAAGGGAGAAATATGGTGGGATTCTATGTGACATAGGCAGTCATCAAATAGAACAATTTTTGTATTATGCAGATTGTCAGGATGCTTCGGTTATTCATAGTAAAGTGGCCAATTACAATCATCCGACTTATCCCGAATTAGAGGATTTTGGTGATGCTACTCTTGTAGGGGACAATGGGGCAACACAATATTTTCGCGTGGATTGGTTTACCCCTGATGGGCTGGGCACTTGGGGAGACGGGCGCACGATGATTATGGGGACTGAAGGATACATTGAACTGCGTAAATATACTGATATAAGTCGTTCAAATACACCGGATCATGTGTACTGGGTCAATGGGGAAGGGGAACATTATGAGCATGTAGCAGGAAAGGTTGGTTTTCCTTTCTTTGGTGAGCTAATCCTTGACTGTCTGAATCGGACAGAGCTGGCGATGACACAGACCCATGTGTTCAAAGCTGCCGAGCTATGTCTGAAGGCTCAAGAGCAAGCGATCAATCTAACCCCAGCAATACTCAGATAACGATGGAATGATGAACGGAGGGTAATATAAATGAAAGAACTTGGAGCAGCCATTATTGGATGCGGAGCCATTTTCCCTCTTCATGCAAAAACATTAACAGGCATCGATGGTGTGAGACTACTTGCGGTTGCAGATATTGATGCTGATAAAGCATTGCAGACGTCTAATGAATATGACTGCCAAGCCACTAATGATTATAGAGAAATTTTAAAGGATGACCGTATTCATGTTGTACATCTCTGTACGCCTCATTATTTACATGCAGAGATGGCTACGGAGTTGTTACAAGCAGGAAAACATGTCCTTACCGAAAAGCCTATGGCGGCAGATCTTCCTTCAGCCAGACGAATACTTGAAGCCGCACAGCAAAGCACAGGTCAGCTTGGTGTGGTGTTTCAGAACCGTTATAATGATGCCTCGATGTATATTAAGCAGGTGATTGACTCAGGAATATATGGGAAGCTGCTCTGTATGAAAGGAATCGTGACCTGGCACCGTAGCGAAAGTTATTATAGCGATAGTAACTGGAGAGGACGCTGGTCTACGGAAGGTGGAGGTCTGCTAATTAACCAAACCATTCATACACTGGATTTACTTCAGTGGTTTGGTGGAGAGGTGGCATCGGTGAAAGGGAGTATTACCACGGATGTGCTAAATGGGGTCATAGAGGTAGAAGATACCGCCCATGCCTGCATCGATTTCACTAGTAATGTCAGAGGGCTTTTTTATGGTACAAATACCTATCTGGAGAATTCTCCAGTGGAGCTGGAGCTAGTTTTTGAAAAGGGTACTATCAACCTCCGCAGAGATCATTTGTATCTTTGGAAGGATGGAAAGGAAACCTTGCTGTGCGAGCCTAGTTTCAGTGCCACGGAAGGTAAATCCTATTGGGGCACCGGGCATAAGAGACTGATTGAGGACTTCTATGAACATGTCGCCAGGGGTCAAAAGTTTTGGTTGGATGGTGCTGAAGGGATAAAAGCGCTGGAGTTGGTGGCGGGGATTTATAGTTCATCGCAGAAGGCTGAATAAATGATAATTAAGCTGTATCAAAAGTAGATTAATCTACGAATGATACAGCTTATTGTATTTTAATGTAAAACACTTGTACTCAATCCTCCTAAATCAACGAAACTCTAAATAACCTGTAACCTTCCTTGGTAGCTTGTCCATGGGGTTGATTTATGTAATTATGTTCTTGGGTAAGTAATTCGTAGATTTACAATAAATATACACTGATGATTAACGGCAAGTAGGAGGGATTAGAAATGAGTGTTACATGGAAAAGAAGGATTCTGATCAATGATCCTATTTCACTAGATCCAGTTCAGATTCAGCAAGACTTGTACAGCGGCAACCAAGTTATTGTCCAGTTCTCTGATCCATCGACCTATGGTTCGATTCTGGATGAAGTAAATGAGCTTTGCGCGCGTTTTGATGAAAATTTTGGAGTGCGTTTTTATGGCCACTATTCTGTATCCTTTGATTGTGAGACACTCCTGCAGATTCCAAATGTTAAAATGCTGCTGCTGAATTGTCTTCACCAGGCACATAACACGAACGTATTGGCTAAGCTGAATAACCTGTATAGTCTGAGCGTGGGGATATATGAGCTTGAAAATCCGGAAATTCTGAGTATAGATACGTTACGGTCTCTAAGTATTTTAAATATTAGCTCGGAGAAAAAGATGCTTAATCTGGAATACCTAAAAGAATTCTCCCGTTTAGAACAGTTGCATGTTATAGGTAAGGTTAAAAACCTTGATGCTATTGGAGATCTGGAGGATCTTACCTATCTCGCGCTGCACTCCATCAGCAACAAACCCTTACATTTTATTAATCGGCTAAAGAAATTGAAAGACCTACGTATTTTACTTGGAGGCAGAGAACATATTCAGGACATCGAAGAAAATGAAATCGAGAGCCTGGAAATTTGTAGAGTCCGTGGCTTTCATGACCTGAGTAATATTTCGGTTTTTCGTGCGTTAAAAAAGCTTGTGATTGAAGATCAAATCCAGCTACGTGAGATTAACTTTGATCAGCAGATGAAGGCACTGGAAGAGCTAACGATTATGAATTGCAAAACATTGGCTCATTTGACGGGAATGGAGCAATTACCTTTTCTGCACAAGCTTCGTATTTTCAAAACGGCGATCGATTTTGATTCATTTATAGAACAAGAGCTTCCAATCGGCTTAACCACATTAGAGTTTGCAACTTTTAAAAGAAAAGTAGATCAGGAAATTCAAAAAACAATAGTGGGGATGGGCTATCAAAACGGAATTGTCTACAATGAGAACAGGGCATGATGCAGCCTTTTTTTGTTCCATAAATCTTGAGGACTTATTTCTATCTTTTTTACAAGCTTTTAAATATTTTATTTTTTTCATATAATAGTAGATATTAAATTTATAAATAATTGTAATACACCATGATAAGGTTATAATTGATACAGAAAAGGTGTGACGCCTAAGAAGGAGCGCCCACATCCTTTCTGCAAAATTCAGGGGATAAGGATGGTAATAATGGGCAAAAGTGCAACTGATACAGACGTCATTTTAATTGGTGCCGGAATCATGAGTGCGACTTTAGGAACACTTTTGAAGGAATTAGTACCGGAATGGAAAATTAAAGTATTTGAAAAGCTTGAAAAAGCAGGGGAAGAAAGCTCTAATGAATGGAATAATGCAGGAACCGGGCATGCGGCGCTCTGTGAGCTTAATTATACTGTTGAAAAGCCAGACGGATCTATAGATATTAGCAAAGCTATTCAGATTAATGAACAGTTTCAGCTTTCGATGCAGTTTTGGTCTTATCTTGTAAATCGCAAGCTGATACATACTCCCCAGGACTTTATTATGCCGTTACCTCATATGAGTTTGGTGCAAGGGGAGAAGGATATAGCTTTTTTAAAGAAAAGATTTGAAGCGCTCTCAAAAAATCCTTTATTCCAAGGGATGGAATTTTCCGCTGACTCTAAAAAACTGATGGAATGGATTCCGCTTATTATACAAAATCGTCCTGCGAACGAATCCATTGCGGCTACAAAAATTGACTCTGGAACGGATGTTAACTTTGGTGCTTTAACGCGTATCTTATTTGAGCATTTAAAGAGTAAAAACGTCGATCTCCACTACAAACATAGTGTCAATAGTATGAAGCGCAACAGTGCTGGCTTATGGGATCTAAAAATCAGAAATGCCAGCGGTAACATTGAACAACATACAGCGAAATTTGTGTTTATTGGTGGCGGGGGAGGAAGCCTGCACTTACTGCAGAAATCCGGTATTCCTGAAGGGAAACATATTGGTGGATTCCCAGTAAGCGGTATTTTTATGGTGTGTAATAATCCGGAAGTTATTGCGCAGCATCATGCCAAAGTATACGGCAAAGCTAAAGTTGGAGCCCCTCCAATGTCCGTACCGCACTTAGACACAAGATTTATCGACAATAAAAAATCACTGCTATTTGGACCATTTGCCGGCTTCTCACCTAAATTCTTAAAAACGGGCTCCATGTTTGATTTAATAACTTCTGTGAAACCGGATAACCTCATAACAATGCTGTCGGCAGGTGCTAAAAATATGTCATTAACAAAATACCTGATCGAACAAGTGCTGTTATCGAAAGAAAAACGTCTGGAAGAACTGAAAGAGTTTATCCCCAATGCCAAAATTGAAGATTGGGATCTTGTTGTAGCTGGTCAGCGTGTGCAAGTTATCAAAGATACAGAAGCTGGCAAAGGCACACTTCAATTTGGTACGGAGGTTATTAGTGCCGCTGATGGTTCGGTCGCAGCATTGTTAGGGGCTTCCCCTGGAGCTTCTACGGCTGTTCACGTGATGCTTGAAGTGCTTAACAAATGTTTCCCTCAATATATAAAAGAATGGGAACCCAAAATTAAAGAAATGATTCCTTCTTATGGTTTGTCACTAATGGATAATCCCGTGCTTCTTCAGAAAATTCACACTACAACAGCAGATACACTGGGTTTAGGTGGAAAAGAACATGTTTTTAATCAAAAGGTGTTTTAGTAATAAAAGAGCTGCCGAGAGGCAGTTTTTTTTTTGCTCAAATCTGAACTATTGACACAAAAGTGTATTACACGTATAGTACATAAATGAGATGTATGAACCACTTAGTACACACACTTAGTATATGGAGTTGGTTGTATGACAGAAGAACAGAAATCAGGCGTCAGCTTTAATATTCGTGAGCCGGTATATATTCAAGTTGTGCGTCATTTCAAGGAACAGATCGCCACAGGGCAAATCGGAGCGGGAGACAAAATTCCTTCACGGCGTGAACTGGCATCAGTAATGAAGATTAATGCGAACACGGCGCAGAAGGCATATAAGGAAATGGAGGAACAGGGTTTGATCGTAACAGAAGGGAATTCCCCGAGCCGAATTACACAGGATCAGCAAATCCTAAACTCGATTCGAGCTGAATTAATCGAAAGTGCAGTGGATATATTCATCAGCTCCATTCAGAATATTCAAATTCCAGTTGAAGAACTGGTAGAGATCATAAAGACAAAATATACATCCGAGCGCAAGTTATCTCCAGAGGGTGGTGACACAAGATGATCCAAGTGAATCAGATGGTAAAGAATTATGGATTCAAGAAGGTACTAAATGGCGTTAGCTTCACTGCTGCCAAGGGAGAGATTACCTGCCTGATCGGAATCAATGGTGCCGGGAAGTCAACAGTGCTAAAGTCTATCATGGGACTGACACCATTCAAAGGGGAAGTCTTAATCGATAACGCATCACTAACGCCTGCGATGTATGAGAAAATGACTTTCATACCAGATTCGTTAACGATGCCCTCCAATATGCGAATTGCTGATTGCTTGAGCTTTATGGCTGACTTTTATCGGAATTGGAACGCTGAACGTGCAAAGGAAATGCTTAAGTTCTTCCGACTGAGCTCTTCAGATCGCGTATCCTCATTGTCGAAAGGGATGGCTGCGAAGGTGAATTTGTTGCTGGGACTTGCCTTGGATTGTGATTACATTCTAATGGACGAGCCGTTCTCGGGAATTGATATGTTCAGCCGCGAGCAAATTACTGATGTGTTCACGAGTGAATTGATCGAGGATCGTGGTGTGATTATTACAACTCATGAAATTAACGATATTGAGCATTTAATTGATAAAGCGGTCTTGCTACAGCACGGGAAGGTAGAACGTGAATTCTACTGTGAAGAAGTTCGCGAGCAGGAAGGTAAGTCCATTACGGACGTAATGAGAGAGGTGTACATGAAATGAGAGCTTTTGTGAAGCTATTGAATTTTGAAATGAACCGATTTGCCAAAATATATATTGGACTCATGGTGCTGACAGTTGCCTTGCAGCTTGCAGCAGTCACCATCGGTGCTAATCATTGGCTGGATTCTGCGAATGAGGCAATGAGAGTGAATCAATGGACGCTTGAGCAATATCACAATGTGACTGGATATATTCAGCTAAACAGTATGATGTATGCTCGCTATAATGGACTTCTATATTTCGGACCCATATTTTTGAGCATAACAGTGTTGCTAATATATAGCTGCTTCATCTGGTACCGTGACTGGAGAGGTAAAAATACGATAGTATATCGCCTGCTCACCTTGCCATCCAATCGGGCGAATTTGTATTTTGCCAAGCTGGTTACGATCTTGCTATTCGCATTTGGACTTGTTGCCCTGCAAATTGTCCTTGTGCCACTGGAGCGTTTGATAGCACAGTCGATTCTTCCTGCTGAACTATATCGGAACATCTCGGTATTTGATTATTTGAAGTATCCTACTGTGCTTAAAGTTCTGGTTCCGCCCTACTTTTCTGAGTTTGTTCTATATTATGGACTGGGCATTACGGTCTTGATCGTCTTGTTCACAGCGATTCTAATGGAGCGGAGCTACAGACTGAAAGGGATCGGCTTTATCATATTATACTTAGCGGTTCTGGCTGGATTAGCCTCAATACCCTATCTTATGGGTTATAGCAGATATGATAGCTACTTCTATCCCGGAGAGATCATAGGTGCTTGTCTCGGATTAATAGTGATTATTGCTGGAGGTTCGCTTTGGTACAGCTTATATCTATTGCGTAAGAAAATATCGGTATAATTGAAGGGGTATGGAGGTTAAGGAATGAGAAAATATATGGTTACCGCCGTTCTTGTAGTGTTCTCGGTTGTTACAATCGGGACGTATTATGTACAGGCCTCACAAGAGACACTACCTAATTATAAGCTGACGATGGTTCAAGGGGATGCTTCCCTCGTTGAAGGTATAGCCTTATACGGAAATTATCTGACTAAGGATAGTGTTTTTGGCATCAAACGAGCTAATATCACTACAAATGGTACAGATTATCCAGATGAAAAGTTAACGATCAGCCAAAGCTTAAACCGAAGACCAGTGAACACACAATTGGATAAATGGAGGGATCAGCATCGTCAGTTCATGCGTGGGAAGAAGAACTTAGCTGGGTTCTATGAAAATCAGGATATGCTTGCTTACGTGAATTGGACCGTAGATAAGCAGCAATCAAATGATCCATCAGCGAAGAAAAATGCTAGACTCAGTATTTCTGTGCTTAATAAGCAAAAGGATAATACGCAGGAAATCAGATCCGATATCAATGTGGATCATGATATTTCAGATATCTATGTACAAAATGTACAGCTTGTTGATCAAGAGCTTGTTGCAATGGTGTTTTTGAATCACGGCGCCAAAGGTTATGTAACTGAACCGCAGATTATCCGTGTTAATCTAACAACAAAGGAGATTACGAATGAGCCGCTCGTATTACCAGGAGCTAAATCTGAAGCAGCAAATGGGGATAATCAATTCGTTAGGTTAGCCAATCAAAATCTGGATCACTCGGATCAATGGATTTTAACGGTTAGTAAAGATAATCATAAAAAGGCATATCAAGTAGATGTTGCAACAGGACAAATCTCGCCGCTCGCGTTCCAAGGGCATGAAATGTTATTGAATAATATTATGAATGCGTATGGACAGAAAATTTATTTCCTGCAAAAAGCTGTATCGGGTAAGGAGAATATAGGATTTACTGTTATTTCTTACGATCTCGTGAGTAAAGAATATGAGACTACTCTGAAGAATACCAATATAGATTTAAGTGAAAACATTACCTATGATTTTAAACAAGACTATCTCTATATTGTGGGTTATAAGAATATGGATAATAAGTACTTCAAAGGTAATCGTCTATATGTATTCAATTTGACAAGCGGTAACCTTGAATACGAAGGAAAAGCAGTATCAACAGAAGCTGCAAATCAGGCTGAAGATGAAGCTAACATGGATTTGAATTTTATCGATCTCGGTCAGTATTAGAATTACTTGTAGAATAGAAAAATAGAGATAAAGAGATATGAAAAGGTGAAATAAGCCGAGCTAGTGACTTCAAAAGTCAATTAGCTCGGCTTTTTAGTCGAAAGTTATAAAACAACCAATAATAACTGTATATCGATTAAAATATATTGTAAAACGATAAATAATATGATAAATTCAATTCACAATAAATCTGTGAGGTGTGTTTATTATGGAAAGAGGATCAACACTTTTTTTAAGGGCAGCGGTTATTCTTATTGGTATCCCGGTGCTTGCCTTGTGCATATTTGTGGTGCCGGAAATAGCGAGTTTCGCAGCAGAACTGTATCCGGATTATAGTTTATTGAAATATCTCATTGCCATTGATTTGTATGCCTCGGCGATACCTTTTTACTTTGCACTGTATCAAGCTTTTAAACTGTTAGGCTATATTGACAAGAACAATGCTTTCTCGGAAATGTCTGTACAGGTTTTAAAGAAAATAAAATATTGTGCAATCATCATCAGTTGCTTGTATGTAGTTGGTATGCCACTCTTTTACCTCATGGCGGAGAAAGATGATGCCCCAGGGATTATAGTCATCGGCTTGATTATCATTTTTGCCTCCATGGTGATTGCCGTTTTTGCTGCAGTTCTACAAAAGCTTTTAAAAGAAGCTATTGATATAAAATCAGAAAATGACTTAACTGTCTGAGGTGAAAACAATGGCGATTATAATTAATATCGACGTGATGCTGGCTAAAAGAAAAATGAGTGTTACTGAGCTTTCGGAGAGAGTTGGAATAACAATGGCTAATCTTTCTATATTGAAAAATGGAAAAGCAAAAGCGGTGCGATTATCAACGTTAGAGGCAATTTGTAAGGCTTTGGAATGTCAGCCTGGAGATCTATTAGAATACAAAAATGATGAGGAAACATAAGAATGAAGTCAATAACACAATTACTGCATTTCGGATATCATCAGGCGATGAGTTGTATATTTCCTGTTGCGATTTTTGGGACTTTAGCTCTTTCTAACATAATAGAAATGCCTTTTCTTTACCGTTATGATGCCATTCTTCTAATACTGCTTACAGTGCAGTACCTCATGTACCGTACTGGATTAGAGACACTGGATGAAATAAAAGTAATCTGTGTGTTCCACGTTATTGGTTTATTGCTGGAAATCTATAAGGTAAAGATGGGTTCATGGGCATACCCTGAGCCAGGGTTTACGAAGGTGTTTGGTGTACCCCTCTATAGTGGATTTATGTATGCAAGTGTCGCAAGCTTTATGTGCCAGATATGGCGAAGATTGAAAATGGATATGACCGGTTGGCCGGGGCTTGCTTCAGCGGGATTGTTGGGAGGAGCCATCTATTTGAATTTTTTCACACATCATTTCATTCCTGATTTTCGTTGGTGGCTGACAGCGCTTGTGGTTGTTGTCTTCTGGAAAACATGGATCACTTATAGGGTACGGACGGTTACCTATCGAATGCCCTTGACACTGGCCTTTTTTATTGTAGGATTTTTTATCTGGTTAGCTGAAAATATCGCTACATTTTTTAATGCATGGAAATATCCTGATCAATATCAAACGTGGCAACTGGTTAGTTTCAGTAAGATCAGTTCGTGGTTCCTTCTAGTGATCATTAGCGTCATTATAGTTGCCCAGCTTAAACATGTTAAGGCTAGCCGTAATCCGATAAATTCATAATTGAGCTGAGTTCGGACAATACGGTTGATTTGACGAATAAATCATTCGTTTGTTACAATGACGGCATCAATTAGGAAAAGGATGAGGACGATGGTTCGTCGTTTGAAAAGGTTTAAGAATGTCGCTACTGCATCAAGCTTCTAAGTATAAATGAATTACATTACTTAGAAGCGAGGGAAAGAAAATGAAACAACATCAGTTCAGCCACTGGTCTGAAACTAAGTATTTAAAGGATATTGTCACCAACCCAATGATAGAGGTAGGAGAGTACTCTTACTACTCTGGTTATTACGATAATCTTGATTTTGAAGATGGGTGTGTCAGATACCTTTGGGGTGATGAACAATCAAGAAAGTTGTTTAATCCCAGTGAAGATTATGGTTGGCATTTAGATAAATTGATTATAGGAAATTATGTTTGTATTGCTAGTGGTGTAATTATTCTCATGGGTGGGAATCACAATCATCATCCTGAATGGATTACCGTGTATCCTTTTGTAGACCAGATTGCAAACTCTTACGAATCCAAAGGGGATACAAACATTGCTAGTGATGCCTGGATTGGGATGAATGCAATGATTATGCCCGGCGTGAAAATAGGCGAAGGTGCTATTGTTGCGGCAGGATCAGTTGTTGTAAAGGATGTCCCACCGTATACGATAGTAGGCGGCAATCCTGCTAAAGTGATCAAGCAACGGTTTACAGATCAAGAAATCGAAAAGTTAAAGGAAATGCGCTGGTTCGATTGGAAACGTGAGAAAATTGAACAAGCCACGTCTATCTTTTCCAGTTCATCTATTGATCAATTATATGACTTTTACCTTAAAGAAATAAAAAAATAACAAAATCAGAACAGGCTGCCGGTATATTCGGCAGCCTGTTCTTTTATCTGACAGGTTAGTTTAACAATAATTGTTTTTTACCAGATTAATCCTAATTAGTATGTTAATATAGGAATGGACTCATTTAATAAGTTAGGAGGAAATTATATTATGGCCTTACCTTTACAAATCCGTCGAATGACACAAAACGATATTGATATTATACATACGGGGTTATCTGAGCATGACGTAAGCCAACCTCTTGATTATGTCCAACGTTGTTGGCAAGAAAATCAAAATGAAAAGCGAGTTACACTTTTAGCTTTTTGTGAAAATGAGTTTGTTGGATGGGGACATGTGGTATTCAGGTCGGAATATCCTTATTTTGCAGAGAATAATATACCTGAAATTCAAAACTTTGACGTCATCCCGCCATTTAGGAAACGTGGGGTAGGAAGTGTATTAATTGAAGCTCTTGAAAAAGATGCTTTTACTATATCTAATACTATTGGTATTGGATTTGGATTATACGCTGACTATGGAACCGCACAACGGATGTATATAAAGCGTGGTTTTATCCCTGATGGGCGGGGAATCATGTACGATAATAAGCCTGTTGAGCCTGGGGCACATGTTTGTGTGGACGATGATCTCTGCCTTTATCTTATAAAAACTATTGAGCAATAAAAGCAGCTCATGTACGGGGGGAGATAGATTCTGAAGTATATCGAATTTGGTCTCGGCAATACATGGCTTATTAGAACTGAAACGGAGTTAGAGGATGGAACGGAATATGAAGAAAAAGGCATAGTGAAACCGGTAAAGTTCCGCTCATTATATTTAAGGATTTGGATTGGCAAAACTGTAATCATTCTAGACTTAAAACAAGGCTTGAAAATATGTAAGAAGAGTCGTAAATCGTTGAAGATTATTTTTGGTATAACAAGTCTTTAGGTTAAGTATGAGAAGGTTGCCGTCTAAATGAACAAATGGAGGAGACCTGACACGAGACTTAGCACTCCACCTGAGATTATTAGAAAACTCAAAAATATAACGACAAGCGAGGTTTAAATGGATAATCCAGAGAATTTGACCCAAGCGCTGTCTAAGTTTTATGAAGAACTTGAACGATCTGATTTACCGGTTAATACTTTTATGCTATTACGTAAGGGAGAAGTTATTACCGAGTTTTATCGTCAACCGTACCGCAAAAACGTTCCCCAGGTTTTATTTTCTCTAAGCAAGAGCTTTACATCTATTGCAGCAGGCATAGCATGGGATAACGGTTATTTTGAATTAACGGATAAAGTGGTTTCTTTTTTCCCGGATCAGCTTCCTAGCTCAATTTCACCTAATTTAGAGAAGATGACGATACATCATCTTCTTTCCATGAATACAGGACATAACAATAGTATCTATGGTGCGATAGCCAAGCAAAATGATTGGGTTCGTGCCTTTTTAGCTTTGGACGTAGAAGATGAACCGGGAAGTTATTACAATTACAATACACACGCCACTTATATGGTTTCGGCTATTATCGAAAAGACGACTGGAGAAAATCTTGTTGATTTTTTAATGCCAAGATTATTTACGCCATTGGACATAGAAAGACCAGAATGGGAGACTTGCCCGTTAGGAATTGTTGCTGGTGGAATGGGACTAAGCATACCAACAGATGGAATCGCGAAATTTGGCCAGATGCTCCTCAATCAAGGGGTTTACAATAGTCGTAGAATTGTTTCGAAAGATTATTTAAAGCTGGCGCTAAATGAACAAAGCGATAATCGTTGGGGACAAAATAAGGCTGACTGGTCAAACGGATATGGTTATCAGTTCTTTATGTGCAGGAATGGATGTAAGATGGGGAATGGAGCTTTTGGTCAATTGTGTTTCATTGATCCGAGTCAAGAGATTGTGATTGCTGCAACTTCAAGTTTTACCGAGATGAAGAAGTTACAGGATTTTTTAGATATCATATATGCAAAATTACTGAACTTTGATTGGCCAACGGTTGCATCTAACATTATAAAACCTCCTACATTTACCTCCTTAGTAAACAGGATAGTTAAAGTAGATTATAGATCGTACAGTGGAATTTATATCTTTGAAGATAATAAGCATAAAATCAAAGAATTAACACTGAAGTTTGAAGATGAGCACCTTAGTTTTTCTTTACTTTACGACGATCATTTAGATGAATTTCCGTTCGATTTTTTAAGGCCTACCCATGCAAAAAGTTTATTTATTAAAGACTTATCCCTTAGTGAGCAGGAAGTTTGTACATCTGCAAGCTGGCAATATGATGATTCCAAATTAATCCTCACGGTATATTACATTGAAACCCCTTACGTAGTTGATTACACCTTGAGCTTTAGCGGTAAAAAAATTGAACTGTATATGCATAGGAATCTTTCCTTGGAGGTTAGAGAAGACATAACTGTTATTGGTTGGGAGGGATGAAATGACCAAGGGTAAAGGTTGGATAGCTGTTTTATTTTTGCTGTTTTCTTTAGTTTTTGTGGGAATCACACATCAGGGGACTATGTTTGGGGATTACCTCTTCAGAACTATTGGAATTCCACCTTGGAGCGAACCTGCGACAAACCATGGTTTACATTACTCAGCAATATTCGGGATCATTTTGTTAATTTTCAGTGGGAATTTAACTATTATGCACTTTAAGCAGCGCTATAAAAAATATGTAGGCAGAACGGTTATTCTTTTTTTTATCATTTTTTATTATTTGTATCCATTTCTAACAGAACGATTGTATTATCTTGTGAATATGAACAATGAAGGAATTGAAGTTGTGGATTTTCTGGAAAAAGATTCGCACTGTATGTATGGTACTCAAGAGGATATGGTGGAAGTTCAATGCACAATCAGGCTAATCAACTATGGCGGGCAAAATGAAACCATTATGATCCGTCCAATCTTTCGAGAGTACGGTAATCCTCAAGGGATATGGTCATTCGCAGAGGTTCAGCCGCAAGAAATCACCTTGTTACCAAGATCTAATATTAGACATCACATTTATTTTGAGAGTAAGCCTGATGCTCGGATCGCTGAATTCGGGGCGGACGGTAATACCGATTATTTTGGTGTGGAGTTCGTCAAGGATGGACAGAAAAAGGTAGTCTTTAGGGAATGAATTGATAAAAATAAATATGTGAGTTATTTGCTTTAATATTATTACAGCTGAGTAGTAACAGAAGGGAAGGTTTCCAGTGACTCAACGACTGATAACAAAAGTGAACCAGCGCCTCGATAGTGTGCGTGTGCTTGTTCAAGAAATGATCATGTCTATAGGTAGCGAACAATGGAAACAGGAAGCGTGTGTTCACCTGTACGGAGTGTCTAGTTTCGCTTCATTGCTTGCCATGAAAAGAGAACAAAATCAGGAATTGGCAGCCATTATAGGACTGCTTCATAATTATTATTTCTTCAAAACCGGAGTCAAGGAATTTCCAGGTCCCAACAGTGCTGATACCGTAAGGCCTTTATTAAGAGACTTGAATATGTTTACCAAAGAAGAGCTGACTCAAATTCTAAAGGCGATCTTCCATCAAGGGGACAGAAATAAAGTTCAGGGTCCCTATGAAGAGATTCTAAAGGATGCTCAAGTTCTACAATTACACTTGCAGAATAGGGGATGTAATGTAACACAACAGGACACGAATAGGCTTCGGAATGTACTTCGTGAAATGACGATTCCAGAGGATTTTTTGGAGGAGTTAGATTACAGTAGCGGGGCTGAAGTTCACCAGCCTACGGATAAACGAGGTAAGTTAGCTACTATTGCTGAAGCATTTGGAAAAGAAAACATTGTTGGAATACCAGGAAACGAACGATATCGAGAAATCTGTAAATATTGGCCTGACCAAGCGATTTATAAAGTATTACAAAACAATTGGTGCGCAGCATTTGTATATTACTGCTGTATGCAAGCTGGATTTCTGCTGCCGATTCGATATCCGAATGCTGATTTTCGATTAGCTGGCGTAGGGGCTTGGTTAGAGTGGGCGCAACTACCTGAGACCGCATTTTTTTATTTTGACGGGCAAGAGGGGTTTACTCCTCAGCGTGGTGATATTGTGATTTATGAAAAATTGCTAACTAATGACCCTCACGATCATACAGGTATTGTTTTAGCATGCGATGACAAGGAGATCTTAGTTGCTGAAGGAAATAGGGATAATCAGAATTATTCCAGTGTTTTCTACAGAGATCGCTGGCATTGCGTATATGGCTATATCCGTATCGCTAATGACTATGAATTTGAGTTTAATGGTGAGTATACTCCAATTTAGTTGAGGGGAGTTCATTCGGATGATCACAGTTAAGAATATTATGGCTGAGTATTTATTAATGTCTAACCCTAATTTTGAATTATTTTCAGAACAAGCTCTGGAAAAAAATACGCTGCAACAGCAAAAACATCTATATAAAACTCCGGTTTTTATCGTTACTTTTGAAGCAAAAAATGAGCCAGCTTGGGACAAAGATTCTTGAGCTTCTTCTCTTTTAAAAAGCGAACATACTTGCCTTTTAGCAATGTTAGAGTTATCATAGATTTCTAAAGTCGTTAATGGAGGTGCTGAATGAAATATTCCCAAGCGACAGATTATGCACTTCATGCAATGCTCTATATGGTGACGGTGGCGTCTGATAAGCCGGTGGGTGTTCAATTGCTTGCTGAGAAGTTAGGTGTTTCCCAAACCTATCTGTCCAAAATGATGACTAAGCTAGTGAAGGCTGGATTGATTCAATCTGCACCTGGTGCTAATGGTGGTTATCGTCTCAGACGCAAGTCGGAAGAAATCTCTTTTTTGGATATTATCCATGCAATCGAAGGAACGGCTTCCTTTTTTGAATGCAGTCTAGATCACGGAAGTGAATGTCTGATTCAACAGGTTGTGATTGACGCTGAGCGACAGATGGAGCAGTACTTAGAGAACACGAAAATTGCAGATTTGGCAAAAACGATGAAGACGGAGTAAAGATCCGTTCTTTTTTCGGGGTTATTAGAGACAATATAAATCCGCAATGACTTTAATGTGGGTTTTGATACTAAAATGTGAAGTTTAAAACAATGGAGGATGATTACAATGACTGAAGAGCAAAAATTAAATGCCAAGAGGGCAACCTATGAAAAAACCACTCATATTTCGATTCCCTCTTATGATTCATTATTTTCGATGATCCAATCTTATTTTCGCTTCGAGTTAGGTGACATCCCTGTATCTATGCTCGTGGTCGGTGCGGGGGGAGGAAATGAATTTTCGGCATGGGGGCCATCTAACCCAAACTGGACATTTACTGGAGTGGATCCTTCGGAAGATATGCTAAAGATTGCGAGATTAAAGATAGATGAACTGGGCCTAGAGAGCCGTGTCAGTCTGATTCCTGGGACAATCGATGATCTTCCTCAGCAGGACTCAAAGTTCGATGTGGCAAGTTGTATTTTGGTCCTTCATTTCATCCATGATGTTCAAGAAAAATTGAAATTGCTTCGCTCCATAAAGGATAATCTGAAACCGGGTGCTCCATTTGTTCTCGTAAGTGCATATGGAGATTTGGATGATCCTGAACTCCACGACAGAATAAACGTATGGAAAAGCTTTTGGGTTGCAGGGTATGAATCTCCCGAAGCGTTTGATAATGTAAGTAGCAATATTACAAAAATTTCTTTCCTTCCTGAAAAACAAATTGAAGAGTTATTGAAAGAATCAGGCTTCACAAGAATCACTCGATTTTATTCTACTGGAATTATGGCAGGCTGGATGTGTCACGCGGAGTGACTTGAATACTTTCGGACCCAGATGACGTTATTTGTATATATTTTGGCGTTGGAGCATGATTTCGGACTCCAGTGCTGCTATTCCTTAAATAGAGGGTGATATATGGTGATTATCATGCTCATAGCGGCTATGGAGTCCGCGAGCACCCTTAATATAGGAAAAAGTAGCGTATAAGGTCAACTGTGTCCTATAGTGCGATTCATAAGTGTGATTAGTACTTAATTAAACCAAGTTTAAGGATTAGATCAGCGATCAGGTAGCTTCAAAAAGGAGGGGGTGCCCAACAGCCATTGTATGGCTATGGACACCTCATTGTTTTTAACGAAAGTGACTAATCTATACATGAAGCTTGTAACGATTTGCTTTGCTTATCCGCTGAATGTCTGCAAGTTCCTCCGAAGTGAGTGGAGCTACATCAGCAGCCATTACATTGCTTTTTAATTGCTCCAGACTGCTTGCCCCAGGAATAATAACGGCTACAGATGGATTAGCTAGTGGATAATGAAGCGCTGTTTGTGCAAGATTGCGAGAGTCACTAGTTTCCTGCGAAAGCTGATCATGCAAATTCAGAAGTTCCTCACTACTGTAATCTAAGTAATTCTTCTCGGCTTTGCTGCGACCACGCTCTGATAGAATGCCCCCTGCTAAAGGCCCGCGTGCGATCATGCTAATTCCATGCTTAGCTAGCAGAGGAAGGATTTCTTCCTCAGGACGTCGATCTAAAATGCTATATTGGCTCATAACACTTACGATATTTGATTTTTTCACATATTCTCTAATTACATTAGGACGAATAGAAGAGATCCCATAATAGCGGATAAGACCCTCTTGCTTAAGTTCTTCAAAAGCTTCAATCGTTTCGTCAATTGGATCTTCAATAGTGCCGCCATGCAGCTGGTATAGATCGATGTAATCGGTTTGCAGCCGTTTAAGACTATCTTTGACTGCATTTTTAATATAGGCTTTTGAAGGGTCCCAGCTCCAGCCTTCTAAGCCGGGAATTCTGCGGTTGCCAACTTTTGTGGTCAGGATTACATCCTGTCGACGTTGACGAATGGCTTTGCCAATAATTTCTTCATTACGGCCCTCATCATAAAGATCTGCTGTATCAACAAAATTGATTCCTTGATCGAGTGCTTCATGAACAATGGAAATGGCTTTCGCCTCATCCGTACCCAAAGACATACAGCCAAGTCCTATCTCACTAACATACAAATCAGATTGTCCTAAACGATTTTTTCTCATAGCGCATTCCTTTCTACTTCTGTTGTTGTTATATTATAACGTTTTGGAGAATTGAATTCTAATGGTGCTTCGGACTTCCATTGACTTTATGATCTTTTGGCTTTATCGTCATAGCATATATTATTTATTAGATGAAGATAGATAGGGAGAGATTGGATCATATGGAACAAGCGATGTTTGCAGGCGGATGTTTTTGGTGCATGGTGACACCGTTTGAGGAATTACCAGGCATTCAAGGAATTGTATCGGGATATGCGGGAGGGTTAACTGAGAATCCAACCTACGAAGAAGTCAAAACCGGAACAACGGGGCATTACGAGGTTGTGCAGATTACGTTTGATCCAGCGCTTTTTTCATACGAGAAGCTGCTTGAATTATATTGGCCTCAGATTGACCCTACCGATGATGGTGGGCAATTCCAGGATCGAGGAACTCAGTACCGGACAGCGATCTTCTATTATAATGAAGAACAGCGTTTAGCAGCTCTTGCCTCGAAGGAACAGGTTGCGGTCAGCGGCAGATTCTCCGGTCCAGTCGTTACGGAAATTCTTCCGGCGCCAACTTTTTATCGTGCAGAAGAGTATCATCAGGATTATCATCATAAGAATCCCAAGCACTACAAAGAAGATCGGGAGCAATCCGGTCGGGATACTTTTATCGCTAAACACTGGTAAGTGTTGAAAAAACTTTAAACCAAGAGCATCCTGAGTCATTCATGGCTTACGGGATGCTCTTTTTGCATTATATACAAATTTTATTTATTTTAAATTCTACATACTTTCCACACATTTGTAGACTAAACTACTCTAAATCAAGCGAGAACATCACACAGGAGGGTTTAGGATGAAAAAAATCATACCATTTGTTGCCGTTAGTTTGCTTTTGAGTACAGTGTTAACAAGCTGCCAATCAGGCAATAATGTTCCATCTAAGGTTAATTCGCAAGCTAGTTCTGCAACGGTGGAGCAACCATGGATAGCTACGAAGAATACTACTCGTATTAACACTTCAGATCCGATTCAAGCCGCAGTGTTAGTTTCTCAGACTTTATGGACTGCGCAAACAAAGAATAATAGACCTTCAAGTGTAGTTTTGACGGATGTGAGTAATTGGCAGATCGCCGCAGTTAGTGCAGATTTGATTCATCATCCCAGTAATGGGCCTGTACTGTATACCACAAAAGAAGGGGTTCCTGAGGTTACTCTTGCTGAACTTAAGCGACTGAATCCAATAGGTGCTGAAGGCAATAAAGGGGTTCAGGTAGTGCTTGTTGGGCCTATGGCATCCAATGTCGAACAACAATTTAAGGCCATTGATTTAAAAGTAGACCGGATAGAAGGGGATGAGCCAGCGGCAGTGGCTCAGGCTATAGATACTTATTACGCCAAAGCAGCGGGTGAACTTCCAAAGTCGGTCATTATTGGTTCTATGGATAGCCCTGAGTACACGTTGCCAGCAGTGAATTGGATCGCACATATGCCTGAACCTCTTCTCTTTGTAACCAAAGACGAAATTCCTAACTCAACGGTCGAGGCTTTAAAAGAACGTGGAGGTAGCGCAACCATTTATATTCTAGGACCAGAAGACATTGTCTCAGCAGATGTAGAAAAGCAATTAAAAGAATACGGAACAGTTACCCGTATAGCAGGAGAAGATGTTTTTAAGAACGCTATAGCTTTTGCAAGTTTTAAGGATGCTAATAACGGATTCGGCTGGGGAATCACTACACCCGGTCATAACCTGTCTTTGTTAACCACGGATTCTACGATGCTCGCTATCGCCGCTGCGCCTTTTTCCCATTTGGGGAAACATGCGCCGCTTATTTTTACGGAAAAAGACGGGCTGCCAGATTCAGTAATGGAGTATATGATGGAGCTTCAGCCTAAATTTCAAGATTCACCAGCAGAAGGTCCTTACAATCATGCTTGGATAACTGGGGATAACCTTACAATAAATGAGCGAGCACAAAGTGAAATCGATGACATGCTAGAAATCTCACCTGCTGCAGGAGGCAATCTGCATTCCGGCCACTAACCATAATCACAGGCTGGCATCATTTAGGGATGATGTCGGCTTGTTCTGTGTTTTTTTGTATAATGAGAAGAACTAGGTCATAAAGAGGGTGAACGGCTTGAATAAGCTACAGATACTGATCGTAGATGATGAATGGAACATGCGGAATTTATTGCGGATTTATTTAAGTAAAGAAGGGATGTCTACAAAAGAGGCGTCAACGGGTCATGAGGCACTTCAACTGTTGAAACAACACAGCTTTGACCTAATCTTGCTGGATGTGATGATGCCGGATATGGATGGCTGGCAGGTCTGCAAGCTGGTGAGGGAGACAAGCTCTATCCCAATTCTAATGCTAACCGCACGTTCTGAAACCAAGGATAAGGTACGTGGTCTCGGTATAGGTGCAGATGATTATCTTACTAAACCGTTTGAGCCGGAAGAATTAGTGGCTAGGATTTATTCTCTGCTGCGGCGTTCAACACTTACTTTTGTTCAACAACCTCAGGAAAAGGTGCTCACATACCCTAATTTTAAAATATACCCAGAAGCTAGGGAGGTACATATTCAGGATACATCCATTGAATTCACACTCAAGGAGTTTGATCTACTGGCCACTTTGGCGCAAAATACTACCCGGGTTTTTACGAGAGAAGAACTGGTGGAGCGATTATGGGGGAATAATTATGAGGGGGAGAATCGTGTTATTGACACCCATATTAAGAATATCCGCGAGAAACTACATAAAGCAGGGCTAGCCTATAATCCGGTTCAGACGGTGTGGGGATTAGGTTATAAATTTCATGCTCCCGGTAATCAGGTATGAAAAATAACATCATCGGACTTAAGCTTGGTTTTGTTATTATGTCTGTTTTTGTAGTTGTTTTGCTTGTCCTTGGAGTTACTATAGAGCGGATGTTTACAAACTTTTATTACAACGAGATGCAAAAAGAGACGGAGGAACTCACCTCACATTTTATTGGAATGGCGGAATCGCAGGATAGTTCAAACGAGCAGATGATGAGTACCTTTGCAGAATTTTCGGATGTCAGTATCTTTAATATCTCAAAGGATGGCAATGTGATACTCCACTCGGGTGTACATGATCGTTTGGATCGTTCATTCATCCATGCTTCGGATGTTAGTAGGATTTTCGCTGGGAAAAGTGTTGATTTTGAGTATAAAGATCCTGCTGGATATTCTTATTTTATCATTGGAAAACCAATAATGGAGGGGGATACAACTCAGTCTGCACTTTATGTAATGTCCTCTACAGAGAGTATGAAGCAATCTTTGGCTTCCATCCGGAACCTCCTGCTGATTGCAGGAATGGGGGCTTTTATATTGGCTTTAGGGATCACTGGTGTGATCGCCATGATTTTGTCTAGACCTCTGATCAAGATGCAAAAGGCAACCCGGAAAATCGCGGCTGGCGAGCTGGAAACGAGACTTTCTATACGTAGTACCGATGAGATTGGTTTTTTGGCTGCGGCCATAAATGATCTGGCTGTCGATCTGCAACGATACAGGGATACAAGGCAGGAATTTCTGGCAAATATCTCACATGAGCTGAGAACGCCCATTACATATTTGGAGGGGTACACCAAGGTTATAAAAGATGGGCTTTACGAGACCGAGGGGGAAAGGGATCTATACTTGGATATCATTCATCAGGAAGCACATCGGCTCCAGCATCTGGTGGATGATTTATTTGAACTGGCAAAGATGGAGGAAGGAAAGGTTACACTTACCCAAGAGTGGATCGATCTCAGTCAGCTAACGGAACAAGCCGTGCGCAGAGTTGAACTGAAAGCAAAAGAGAAGGGGTTACAGCTGAAGCTTCAGCTTAGCGGAGATGCGTATATGATCCGTGGAGATCAAAAACGTATGGAACAGATTATAATGAACCTTCTGGAAAATGCAATTCGTTATACGGATGAAGGCGAGATTATTGTTCATGTGGAATTTGCAGCGGATGCTGCAACTCTAATAGTTGAAGATACAGGAATAGGTATTCCTGAGGAAGAGCTTCCCTATATCTTCGAACGTTTCTACCGGGTAGAGAAATCACGTTCAAGACAATACGGAGGTTCAGGTCTGGGACTTTCCATTGTTAAAAAGCTGGTGGAATTGCATGGAGGCAAGATTCGAATGATGAGTCAGCCTGGAGCGGGTACTCGTTGCGAGGTGCAACTATTGAATTTATCTAAATCCGAATAAATGTAAGTAAAAAGAGACTTCCGATACAAAATGAGGTCTCTTTTTTGCTTGTTTATAATGTTATTGATTCGACTCAAGCTCTTCAAGTGCCCATTCGCAGAATTGTATAGAGCTCTCCATATCAAGCACACGTTTGCGGATCAGTAAATAACGTCCAAAAGTGGTGGCTTTTAACTCACGAGTCTCACCGCGTTCATCACGCAAGACTTCGTTTGCTTTGAGCAAAACCTTGTATCGCTCCAGCTCACTTTTACAAAACTCTGCACGTTTTAGCAATAGGTCCTTGGCTTCTTTCGGGTTGGATAGCCATAAGCTATACAGCTTAAAATGCAGCTCATCCCGCAGCACCGGAGGCTCTGCAGTAGTTTCCACCCATTGCCGCAATTGTTCCAGTCCTGCTTTCGTAATGGAGTATTCTTTTTTATCCGGTTTATCGGTCTGTTCAATGAGCTTAAAGGTGATATAACCTTGCTGCTCCATGCTCATTAATAGAGGGTAGATTTGACTATGTCCAGCACGCCAGAGCGGCTTGATATTCTGAGTTAATTCATATCCAGACAATGAGTTAGCGCTAAGTAAAGCTAGAAGTCCATAAGACAGTGTATTCATTACTATAAAGCCCTCCAGTTATTATAAATCCGTTTTCATTGAATTTTTCGGGGATATGTCATCATTGACATATTGATCATACGATTATAACATTATTCAAGTCACCTTATATATGTAAAAGTAGACATATAAAAAATAATGAGGAGGGGAAGCATGGAAGAAAATCAAGCAAGCAAAATACATTTTTGGCCGATCATGATTGCCATATTCTTCGGAAATTTCGTCTCTGTCTTAAGTACAACGACGATCAACATTGCTGTTCCTCTTTTAATGGATCATTTCAATACGAGTCTGAACACCATGCAATGGATGGTCACCGGTTTTATGCTGGCGACAGGAGTAACCGCACCACTCGCCGGATATCTCGGAGGAAGATTCAGCTATAAAAGGCTTTATCTTTTCGCCTTGATGGGATTCACCATGTTCTCTTTGCTTTGTGCTTTGGCATGGAATCCAACATCATTAATTGTATTTCGGATGCTTCAGGGTTCGTGCAGCGGTCTCATCATGGCTTGTACGATGACCATCATATTTCAAGTAATACCGGGAGAACGCAGACCTTTTGCAGTAAGCCTCTGGTCGTTATCCGCGATGGTCGCGCCAGCCATAGGACCAACGTTTAGCGGGTGGCTGCTCCAATATGCCAGCTGGCATTGGTTATTCTTAATTAACATCCCTATTGGAATCATAGCTGTTATTCTAACCCTAACGTTAATTCCATATTATCGAATGAATATTCCGAAGTCATTTGATATTCCTGGTTTCCTTACCGTTGTCCTCGGTAGTTTATCATTATTAACTGCATTTAGCCAAGGCAATAGCTGGGGATGGACTTCGTGGAAAACCTTATCGTTAATCCTTTTGGGAGTTGTGTTGTTAGTTTTGTTTGTTTTGCGCGAGCTGAAGGCGGAGGTACCTCTGCTGAATTTGCGTGTATTCCGTAATCGCCGTTTTACCGCCATGCTTAGTATCTATAGTTTAGTTACGATTGCGATGTATGCCGGAACCTATTTAACCCCTTTGTTCTTACAAACGGTAGAAGGGGCTACAACGCTTAAAACAGGGCTGATTTTATTGCCGTCCTCGATCCTCCTTGCCTTGCTGAGTCCAATCGTAGGTAAGCTGTATCCAAAGTTCGGACCTGTGAAGTTGATTTCTGCGGGTATTTTATTTATATTCATCGGTTTATTCATGCTTAGTCGGCTGCAAACGAACATATCTTATAGCTTTATTATGTGGGCGATGGTCGTTCGTAATCTCGGCATTGGACTAGCCAATGTTCCAAGCAGTACAGCCTCAATGGAGGAAATTCCTGTCGAATGGTCTGGGCATGCTACGTCGATCAACAACTGGGTTCGCAATGTGTTAAGCTCACTTGGGATTGCAGTATTCACCTCCCTGCTGTCGAGTAGATCCTTACTCCACTCTAAAGAGTTGATCAGCTCCGGTGCAAGTAATACAGATTCGATACGTTTGCTATCGTTCACGATGGGTGTGAATGATGTTTTTGTGGTAGGTTCCATTATTGTGTTGTTTGGATTTCCACTGATGTTTTTATTACGCAAGAAGCGTACAGTGGTAACTGTACAAAACGCAGGATAACCGGTACGATACAAAAAGCAGATCAAGGTTTTATCCTTGATCTGCTTTTTGTCTTAGATTACGTTTGTTAATAAACTTTAATGCATCATATCGCCCATTCCACCCATACTCCCTACAATTTCCGGATTAATCATCCCAAATATCATCGCGATATGCGCCACGACCAAGAATCCACTAATAAGCAGAAAATGCAGCTTCATCTTATGCTCTTCCGATCGTTTACGGGCAATCAGACCAAGATCTAACATAGCCAGTGGCAATAAGAAGAGTACTCCGCTTAAATAGAAGCCCACGGCTACGATATCAACCCATGTGTGCCATTCCCCATTCACAGACAAAGGAATAAACGCAGTTGGGAACAAGTAGAGAAATACACCTGTGAAATATATCCCTGCGAGTATGCTGCAGACTTTGTTGAAGGATCGTAGTGGGCCTGTTAGATTCTTGGTGAACAAAATAATAAACTCTGTAATGGTAATCGTCTCAGCAAAAATCACGGGGATGGCCATGAATATAATCAAATTCCAAGGCTGGTTGTCCGCTAGCAAAGACATGTAATGCGTCATGTTCATAAGATACTCCTCCGATAATATGTAATAGCTTCAGTTACTTATCGTATTCGAGAAGTATGTGGAAAGTATGTGGAAACGAAGGTATGATAAATATATGCAATAATAACAGTCGAGGGGAGCAAGACAACCGTGGGAAGAGGATTACAAAACATTTTATTTGATTTAGATGGTACTTTAACAGACCCCAAAGAAGGCATCACCAAAAGCGTAGAATACGCTTTGAACAAATTTGATATACAGATCGAGCATTTGGATGAGCTTCTTCCTTACATAGGTCCTCCGTTATATGATTCATTTATCGAGCTGCACCATTTCACTGAGGAACAAGCGCTTCAAGCGGTTGCTTTTTACCGGGAGCGTTACAGTGCCACGGGATTATTTGAGAATATGGTGATTGAAGGTATACCCCAATTGCTGGAGGGACTTAAAACGAATGGATACTCATTGTATGTAGCAACCTCCAAACCGACTGTTTTTGCAGCACAGATTCTTGAGCATTATAAGCTCGATCATTATTTCAAACATATCGGAGGAAGTAATCTGGACGGTACCCGTTCTAAGAAGCAAGAGGTTATTCAGTACGTGCTTGATGAGAATGACATACATCCAGAGGAAGCGGTAATGATAGGAGATCGTAAGCATGATATCATCGGTGCTATTGGCTGTGGTGTCGAATCTATTGGAGTGACTTTTGGTTATGGTCCCAAGGAAGAGCTTGAACAAGCCGGAGCAGACCATATCGCCTTTCGTGTGGAAGAAATTGCAGATATCATTCAGCATATTTCATTGAGAGAACGGTGCACCAAATGAGTGTTATGAATACTGAAATACTTGACGGGAAATCGATTAAGCTGGTTCCAATAGATGAAAGTCATGCAGAAGGATTGGCGAGAGTGTTAAGAAATCCAGACATCTGGGAATTTACCTGGCGAAAAATAACGTCGGACGAGCAGGTGCAAGGATTAATCTCAACAGCTTTAGCGAATCAAAAGAACGGTTCACAAATTACCTTTACTATCATTGATAAAGCAACGGAGCGAATTATCGGAACCACTCGTATTATGCATCCGGATTTGGTTCATCGTAACGCTGAAATTGGATGTACCTGGATCTCACCAGACTATTGGAGAACTAGTGTGAACACAGAAGGCAAGTCGCTGCTCCTACACTATTGTTTTGAAGAACTAAAGCTGATCCGCGTAGAATTTACAGTGGTCGCGAACAACTTGAGGTCACAAAAAGCAGTAGAACGAATAGGGGCGGTTAAAGAAGGGGTTCTGCGCAAGCATAGAATCAAGTCTGACGGATCGATTCATGATAATGTGGTCTTTAGCATATTGGATACCGAATGGCCTGCTGTAAAAGAGAATATGCATTATTTGATAAATGATAAATACGCATAAGTATAAATGAAGCAAACAAACGGGCTAGGGGCTGTTCCATAGGGAGCTACACTTCATCTATAATTGATGAATCAGAGTGGAGACGGAAGCAATTTGTTAAAGCAGAGTGAGCGTTTAATTGTATTTTGTACAACTATAATTCCTTAATTGGTCGGGGTATAGATATAACTGTATTTAGTACATCTATATTCCTCATTTAATTTCTTATAGGTGGATTTTCAGGGTTTTAATTGTACAGAATACAATTAAAACAAGAATAGTTACTTTTGCACACGGAATAAGTGTACAGAATACAGTTATTTCACATTTACCCTATATCACTCTCCATTATCTCATTCGAATCCTTTAAATTAGGTGCTAGAAGTATAACAAGAGGGGATGCACCGGAAGCTACGTTCTGTCTGAAAGGATTTCTTCAAGGCATCAGACTTGCAACTCCTGCTTAGTGAGGATGAATATACTTGGTGGATCAGCGGATGATTAAGCGAGTTAAGCCAGAGCGTATAAGGATTTGCCCATAAATTTGCTTAAACACCCCCCCACAGATCAAAAACACCAGGCAGTGATACTCCAATCCCGGAGAATCGCTGCCTGGTTGTTTTTTAATAACAGAAACCGCTACAAATTCTAGAAAGAGCTGCTTGGAGCAGCGCCTTCTTTTATGATTCAGCCAATAGGCTGCTTATGGTTATTGTTTAGGACTTACAAGGATTTTCACTTGATTTTTTTCTTTCAAAAGAGCCTCAAACCCGTGATCAATCACTTCATTCAGTTTAATTCTCTTAGTAACAAGTTTTTCAGCAGGGAAGTACCCTTGTTCCATCAAGCTAATTACAGCTGGGAAAACATCACGGTAACCAATGATACCAGTTAAGTTGCGTTCTTTAAGTACGATATTGTTTGGAGTAATCGTAGCATCTTTTTCGAAAATACTAACGATCATGATTTGTCCACTCAATTTAGTGGAATTAATGGCTTGGGTTAGAACGGGAGGTACACCTGTCACTTCAAACGCAACATCTACGCCACCATCGGTACGTTTTTGAATTTCTTCGACCACATCATATTGTTTAGGATCGATTACAATACCACCAAGCTCTTCAGCTTTACTCTTACGTTCCTCGGAAAGTTCTACCACATAGATTTCAGCTGCGCCGGATGCTTTCAAAGCTTCAATGACCAGCAAACCGATTGGGCCAGCACCGAATACTACAGCTTTATCTCCAACCTTCAGTTGACTGGAACGAACAGCGTGTAGAGCAACGGCAGAAGGTTCCACGAGAGCACCTTGTTCATAGGATAAGCTGTCTGGAATTTTGTGCACCATATGTTGGTCTGCTGCGACGTATTCTGAGAATCCACCGCCACCACCAGCCAAACCTAGGAAGCCCATTTTTTCACAAAGATTATATTTACCTTGTCGACAAGCCACACATTCACCACATGCAAAAACAGGCTCGACGACGACGCGATCACCAACATTAAACTTGCTAACGCCTTGACCTACTTCTACGATTTGTCCAGAGAATTCATGTCCCATTACGACTGGAGCTTTTTCACCAGTAAGGGGATGATCTGTTCCTTGGGGAATGAAAATAGGACCTGCTACATATTCGTGAAGATCGCTGCCACAAATTCCGCACCATTCGATTTTGATTTTCACTTTTCCTTCAAGGGCTGCTGGTTCTTCAATCGTTTCTAACCGTAGATCTTTGACGTTATGCCATCTTAATGCTTGCATATCATTCATCTCCTAGATTAATAATTGATAATAAATAGTGTTTTATTTCTGGAAAAGAGGAAACGTTTCCGAGAACAAATATGTCACATAATTTTCATATTGTCAAATTTAAATAATGAAAATATTAATATTGAAAATTAGTGAAATATTTCACTAAAACAGAGTTATATCAAGCCTTTAGGCTCACATTAGTCGTTGAGATAAGTATTCTTCTATGTACTATTATGTTATAATCTATACATTGGAATTTTGATTTTAGATGAGTGGAATAGAGATAAATACGAAAACGATTCCGGAAATAAGGGGACTATCAGAGTGGCTAATAAAAACAAAGTAACCATAGAGGATGTAGCGAAACGGGCGGGGGTAGGTATTGCTACTGTCTCAAGAGCCATTAATAATTCAGAGGGAATTAGTTCCAAGACCAAGGCGCTGGTACTGCAAGTGATTGAGGAGATGGGTTTCACTCCAAATACCTCTGCGCAAAGCCTCAAAATCCGCCAAACGAAGCAGATTGCTCTGGCCGTTCCTGACATTCGCAACGCAATTATTCCGGATATCGCCTGGTCCGTAGAACAAGCCGCCAAACAACATAGCTATCGGGTAATCCAGATTAATACTTCTGGCAACCCGCGGACTGAGCTCGAAACAATCCGTGAGGTCAAAAAATTACATGTAGATGGACTCATTATCATGCCTCTTGCTTATCCAAAGACCATGGTAGAGTTAATTAATAAATCGAGTGTTCCGGTCTCTATCATTAACTACGGGAAAAGAATCACAGAAAATGTGAAAGCTGACATCGTTAGTTTGTCACGTTTTGAAGGACAATTAGTGATGGAGCATTTAATCAATATCGGTCGTACTAGGATTGCATATGCAGGGGCACAAAAAGATCTTATTGAAGATCGTTATCTTGCTTATCAGCAAGCTTTAAATCAAGTGGATATTTCGCTTGTTTATTTTGGAGAAGACTTTTCCTTGCAAACTGGACTACAAGCCGCTGACTATTTCTACAGCCTGACGCATATGCCAGACGCTATTTATGCAGTGAATGACATGGTGGCCATAGGTATTGTGAATCGGTTTAAAGAATTAGGCGTTCGTGTTCCAGAAGATGTGGCGGTGGTTGGGGTAGATAATAACGCATGGACAACTATCACAACGCCTCAGATTAGTTCAGTTTCCATCATGGGGAATGAAGTGGCACGATTAGCCACACAGCTTCTTTTGCAACGTATTCAGGATAATATTACCGGGGAGTATCAAAGGGTGCAGCTTGATCCGCGATTAATCGTGCGAGAGTCAAGTGTTTCGGTTAGACGTAGTACGAATTAAAGACCTTAAGTTTGCGACTACTAAGAATGAATAGGTTGTAAATCCTTTAAATCCTGCTAGACTTAATACAGAGTAATTTGATTGGAAATTAAGAAATGAGGTGCGGATCATTATGGCTAATATTTATAAGAGCTTAACCGATCTGATCGGAAATACACCGTTATTAGAGATTTCAAAGTATAGTAAAACCCAAAACGTAGAAGCAAGGGTTCTTGCCAAGCTGGAATCTTTTAATCCTGCAGGTAGTGTTAAAGATCGTATTGGATATGCAATGATCAAAGATGCGGAAGAGAGAGGTCTCATTAATAAAGATTCTGTCATTATTGAGCCTACTAGTGGAAACACTGGGATAGGACTTGCTTTTGCAGCTGCTAGCTTAGGGTATTCACTGATCATCGTCCTACCAGATACATTTAGTATTGAACGCCGTAAATTAATGCTGGCATTAGGTGCTGAGCTTGTGTTAACACCGGGAACTGAAGGAATGAGCGGAGCTGTAAGAAAGGCAGAACAATTAGCTGCGGAAATTCCAAATTCATTTATTCCTCAGCAATTCAGCAATCCTGCGAACCCGGAAATACACAGAACGACTACAGCAGAGGAGATTTGGCGGGATACCGATGGAGATGTTGATATTTTCATAGCGGGTGTTGGTTCTGGAGGCACTATCTCGGGTGTTGGGAAAGCGTTGAAAGAAAAGAACCCCGCAGTCCAAATAGTCGCCATCGAGCCGTTTGACTCTCCTGTTTTATCAGGAGGCCGTCCTAAGGGACATGGGATTCAGGGCATTGGAGCAAACTTTATTCCGGAGAATTACGATAATGAAGTGGTGGATGAGATTTTTCAGGTGAAAAATGATGATGCCTATAGCGTATCACGTGCACTTGCGAGAACAGAAGGATTGTTGGTGGGTATCTCCTCCGGAGCAGCTGTTTACGCAGCTACACAAATCGCTAAGCGTCCTGAGAATAAGGACAAGACCATCGTGGTGATTCTGCCGGATACCGGTGAACGTTACTTAACCACTACGCTGTTTGATTTTTAACGGAACATGAGCGCTAGATCCAACTAATCGGCTTTAAAAAGCAAGTAAAAGGTTCAGCTATAGGCTGAGCCTTTTTGTTGTTGGAGTATTGGCTGTATATCTCCAGATAACGGGTACCTCAAGTAACTTAGTAGTTTAAGGGGGATCCCAATCTCTCATTATTACACGTAACTAAGAAGTTCAAGGGGGATTCCAAACCTCCAATGTACCTCAAGTAACTAAGAAGTTTAAGAAGGATCCAAAACTCCCATTATTTCAAGTAACTAAGAGAGTTCAGTGTGTTACGGACCGTATTGCAGCTATTTCGCCATTTAATCTCATTTTGCTGCGTTATCGGACTGTATAGCACTTATTGGCCAACATTTGTGGATAAACAGTGTGGTTTTGAGTAAATAGCTGCAACTGAGTTCGATAGCCTGCCGCAAACGCTCAAATAAACAGAATAACGTCTCCTGAGTCCGATGAATCGGCGAAAAGTGTGTTATCCAGCAGGGGATTCCAAAACTCTAATGTACCTCAAGTAACTAAGAAGTTTAAGAAGGATCCAAAACTCCCATTATTTCAAGTAGCTAAGAGAGTTCAGTGTGTTACGGACCGTATTGCAGCTATTTCAGCATTTCAGCTCATTTTGCTGCGTTATCGGACTGTATAGCACTTATTGGCCAACATTTGTGGATAAACAGTGTGGTTTTGAGTAAATACCTGCAACTGAGTCCGATAGCCTGCCGCAAACGCTCAAATCAACAGAATAACGTCTCCTGAGTCCGATGAATCGGCGAAAAGGGTGTTACGGACCGTATTGCAGCTATTTCAGCATTTCAGCTCATTTTGCTGCGTTATCGGACTGTATAGCACTTATTGGCCAACATTTGCGGAAAAGTGGTGTGGTTTTAAGTAAATAGCTGCAACTGAGTCCGATAGCCTGCCGCAAACGCTCAAATAAACAGAATAACGTCTCCTGAGTCCGATGCATCAGTGAAAAGTATGTTATCCAGTAGGGAATTCCAAATCTCCAATGCTCTTGAGTTTGATCCATCAACACAACACGATGATTGCCCCTGAAGTGACTCGCACGCCTCAAATCACCCGCCTCATAAACTCTAACCGTTTTTTCCTGTTGTGTAATTTCCAGTTTAGAATAAAATGGAACTATTCCGCTAACCGCGCGTAACCGATAAATAAGAGAGATAATGATAGATCAGGAGGTACATATGAACACGAGAACTCTAAAAATACTGTTACATACCACACTTGCTGCCTTATTGTTAAGTGTATTGCTTTTGCCGGCCGTAAGTTTAGCCAAAACTGCTGTACCTAAGCATACAGGGTCATTTTATGTGAATGATTTTGCGAATGTGATTGACGAGAAAGCAGAGAATTACATGGTGAACTACGGTATTCGATTACATCAGGCTACTGGAGCTCAAGTTGTGCTTGTAACTGTCGATTCTACTGAAGGGGTTTCGATGGAAGAGTATGCAAAATCGCTTTTCAATAGCTGGGGTGTGGGGGCTGCGGATAAAAATAACGGTCTGCTGCTGCTCCTTTCTATAAAAGATGATGATTATTGGGCGGTACAAGGTAAAGGTATAGAGGAATCATTGCCTAACAGTAAGATTAAAGAGATTCTTTCACAATATCTTGAGCCGGATTTCGCAGCTAAAACATACAGTAATGGTGCTAGGAAGACGTATGGAGCTTTAATTCAAGCTATGGGCGGCACTTGGGCAGAAAATGTTGGCACCAAAAATTACGTATCCGATAATGCGGGTGTGCTCAAAAAAGTAACTAAAGACTATCTGAACGATTCCAGCAACAGATATAAAACAACAACCGGAAGTGGAATTTATGTGGTCACCGTAAAAAATGCTGGAGATAAAACATTGCAGGACTATACCTATATGAAGTTTGCTTCGGTAGGTGCGGGTCCTAAGGATGTTATGCTGGTATTGGACATAGGCGGAGACAACTATCATGTTCTACAAGGCAAGGATATCGACAAGGTTTTAACCAATGAGGCTATTAGTAATATTTTAAATACCGTGCTTGAACCCCAATTTGTGAAAAAAGATTACGGTACGGGAGCTACAACGACAGTTAATTCGTTCTACAGTTTCTTGTTAGCTAGAGCGGATCATCCGCAAGGAGTCACTGGAAACAACGGAAACAATGTTAATCCTGGAACTACAACGAACTCTGGTTCTTCCTCTACTACAGCTACAAGTGGAGGTGAGGCGGTTAGTAAAAGCAAGGCTTTTCTAATTTTCTCAGCGATTTTTGGTTCGCTTATCTTATTTGGATTTACTGCTTCACGACGCAATAGATATATAGAAATGTATGGTTTGCCATTTAATCCATATAGCCAAAGGAATATACGCCGTTATGGTCCTTGGCATGGTCAAGCGGATTACGGTTATGGCAGACGCTGGCACAGACGTTATTATCATCACCACCATAGGAATACAAACAATTCGCAATCAAGTTTCTGGGGAAACAGTGGTGGCGGAGGCTCTACTAACGGTGGCGGTGCAGGAAGGTATTCCTCAAGCAACGAGAACCATGGTGGTGGAGGTTCCAGCAGTGGTGGAGGAGCAGGAAGACATTCTTCAAGCTCATCCAGCCGCAGCTACTCAGATGATGATGATAGAGGCTCATCAGGTGGTGGCGGTTATTCCGGCGGTGGTGGCTCATCAGGCGGCGGTAGCGCTAGCAGCGGCGGTGGAGTAGGAAGACATTAGATTTTGTTTAGCTTTAGATGAGCAGGTAGCCAAGATATTGGAAACCTGCTCTTTTTTGTTTTTGAAATGATGACTATTACTCAAATAGAAACTTTTAACGAAAATCATCGTCTATGATAAGGACGAGTTGTACATATTATCAAATTAGTAATATTTAGGGAGGAATACTCAGAAGTGAGCACTTCATCATTACCTCAACGTTCCAATGCACGCAATAAGAAACCTGTAAAGAAACCAATAAAAAAGCGGAAGAAACGAAGTTTTTTTCGCACCTTATCCAAAGTTTTTTTATTCTGCTTATTCTTAATGATCGCTGCTGGTGGATGGCTTTATTTTGCACCCTCGGCTCAGAACTTACGTTATACAATCGCAGATACGCTAATTACAACACAACATCGCTATATGGCTAAATATATTATAGGTGAAGATCAACTGAAGGACCGGGTAACCGAATATACCGCCCGCTTTGAAGAGATGGGGGACGAAATAGATACACATACGATCGCTCCCGAACCTGAGGTGGTAGAGAAGCCGCTTGTCGAGATTGAGAATGTCTCAGGCAGTGGCTATACCGGATATGTAATGATTGTTAATGATCCAACCAAAGTCCGACTAGGAATACCTAATAAGATTGGTTCAGGTGAAAAAGTAACCAGTATGGTGAAGCGTACAGGCGCTATCGCTGGAGTTAACGGTGGTGGGTTCGCTGATCCGAACTGGAAAGGTAACGGGTTTAAACCCATAGGAATTGTAGTCTCACAAGGTAAGTTATATTACAACGGTCTTGGCGGTAAAAAATCTACACAGATTGTTGGTCTTGATAAACAAGGAAAAATGGTTGCCGGGAATTATACGCTAGATGAGATTAGTAAAATGGGGGTTCAGGAGGCAGTTACTTTTAGCCCGCGGCTAATCGTCAATGGCAAAGGATTGATTAAGAATGCAGCAGAAGGTTGGGGGATTGCACCTAGAACAGCAATGGGTCAGCGGGCAGATGGCGCTATTATTTTTGTGGTAATTGACGGACGACAGCCTACTTATAGTATTGGAGCAAATCTCTATGATGTGCAGCAAATTTTGCTTAAGCATGGAGCTGTGATAGCGGCTAATCTGGATGGTGGATCTTCTACGGTACTAGTAAAAGATAATGAGATTATGAATAAACCCTCATCCCAATATGGTGAACGGTATTTGCCTACAGCTTTTTTAGTTTTTGAGCATCCAGAACAGGTTGATATGCCAAATATCTGGAAAGGACTAGATCCTGCCAAGATTGATGCTGGGAAAAAGAGAACACAATAAGTACGCGTTATTGGGCACATAATAAGGATTATCTTGGAATGAGATGTGTATTTATGCTACGATATCAGCTAGTATGAAACAGAATGTAGTACGAATAGGTCTGGAACAGGGGGAATAGGAGTGACGTTGCAGCAGCTCCGCTACGCTATCGAAATTGCAAATAGTGGCTCCATGAATGAGGCGGCAAAGAAACTCTTTGTTTCTCAACCGAGCCTGTCCAACGCTATTAAAGAGCTTGAAAATGAACTTGGGATTACCATCTTTGAAAGGACGAACCGTGGAATCAGCATTTCTGTAGAAGGAATGGAATTTCTCGGATATGCCCGTCAAATCATTGAACAAACAGAGCTTATGGAGAATCGTTATACTGGGAAAAAGCGTAGCCCAATCTATTTTTCCATTTCGACTCAGCATTATGCTTTTGTGGTAGATGCTTTTGTGAGTCTCATGAAGCAAAGTGATGTCTCAGAGTACAACTTCAGCTTGAGAGAGACGCAAACCTACGACATCATCGAAGATGTGCGTACTCTCCGTAGCGATTTGGGGATTCTTTATATTAACGAGAGCAACTATAAGCATATGAATAAGCTGTTCAGTGACGGTAATCTGAAATTCACGCCACTCTTTAATACTGACCCACATCTTTATGTTAGAACTGGACATCCGCTTGCCCAGAAGGAAAGGATCTCGCAGGACGATATTTTACCTTTTCCGTATATTACTTTTGAACAGGGTGAGAACAATTCACTTCACTTCTCGGAGGAAATGTTAAGTTTTTCTCAGATTGAGAAGAATATTAAAGTGAATGACCGGGCAACCTTGACCAATTTATTAATGGGCACGGACGGTTATACAGTGGGTACAGGAATCATGGCATCCGATCTGAACGGTAATGGACTGAAGACGATTCCATTTGAGAGTAATGAAGTATTCACGGTTGGTTGGATTGCGCATAAAGATCGTAGACCTAGTGTGATGGCATCCAAGTATATAGAAATCTTAAATGACTTGGTTTCCGGAAGTTATTTTGATCTAAATCATTTTTTACTATAGCTGTAGGAGGATCGGTATGATTAGACCCGTAACTGGCACCCAGAGAAATGCTCCACCCTTTCGCTATGATATCGTCGGCAGCTTCTTGCGTACGGAAGAGATTAAAGCAGCCCGCCTCCAATATGAGAATGGTGAAATTACAGGTAGTGAGCTTTATGAAATAGAGAATATTGAGATTGCTAAACTACTGGAATTAGAAAAGGAAGTAGGATTATTAGCAGTAACAGATGGTGAGTTTCGCCGTTCCTGGTGGCATCTTGATTTCTTTGTCGGAATTAAAGGAACTGAAAAGATTAACTTAAACCAAGGGAATGGAAGAGCCGAAACGGTTCAGCGTGCAGAATCATTCCGAATTGTTGACCGGATTGCCTTTGAAGATCATCCCATGCTACAGCAATTTATAAAGCTCAAGGAAATGGCGGGAGACCGGATACCCAAAATGACGATTCCATCACCTGCCCTATTTCACTTTGTGGAGGAGTTTAATGGAAATGAAGTTTACCCTGATAAGGAAACTTTATTTCAAGATATCATAGCGGTTTACCAAACTGCGATTCAAGCCTTTTATGATGCAGGCTGCCGTTACCTTCAGTTAGACGACACAACTTGGGGAACGCTGAGCAGTGGCCGACATCGCGCACATTTGCGCAGTAGAGGTACAGATCCCGATCAGTTAGCGAAGGATTACGTTAGGCTGATCAATGAGAGTATTGCGAATCGTCCGCATGATATGACCATCGCGCTGCACGTTTGCCGAGGTAATTTTCGCTCCACTTGGTTCGCTGCTGGCGGTTATGAGCCTGTTGCCGAGGTGCTTTTTTCCAATACAAAAGTTGATGCCTTTTTCTTGGAATATGATAATGAACGAGCTGGCGATTTCGAGCCCTTACGATTTATTAAAGACCAATTTGTAGTGTTGGGATTAGTAACAACTAAACATGGGGGTCTGGAGAGTAAAGAGCAGCTTAAGGCAAGAATCGAAGAAGCCGCGCAATATGTAGATATTGAGAAGCTGTGCCTAAGCCCTCAGTGTGGATTTGCTTCTACGGAGGAAGGAAATATTCTAACTGAAGAAGAGCAGTGGGATAAAATACGCCTTGTGATCGAAACCGCCCGAGAGGTCTGGTTATAATTAAATAAGCTAATTTGGTGGCCTGCTATAGCGTAAGCTTATGGTAGGCCATAGTTTTTAGGAGTTACCCTGTCCTGATTGTACAGTGCTATAGTGAATTCAACAGAAAAGCACAGACAATGAAGGAGGACGAACCCCTATGAGTACCATCCAAAAAGGAAAACAAAGAACTGAAGTGCCATTCAGAGTAGATATCGTTGGCAGCTTCTTACGTCCGGAAACGATTAAGAGAGCTCGTGTCCAATATCAAAATAATGAAATCTCCGCTGATGAATTGCGCAAGGTAGAAGATACAGAGATTGCCAGAGTTGTGAAAAAACAAAAAGCGGTCGGATTAAAAGGTGTAACGGATGGAGAGTTCCGCCGCTCCTGGTGGCATTTAGATTTTATGTGGGGCCTTGAAGGGGTAACAAAGAAAGTCAGCCCAGTGGGCTACCTGTTTAATGGTGTAGAGACCAGAGCGGAAACTGCAGAATTATCCGGTAAAATCCGTGGGACTAGCCATCCAATGATCGCTGACTACAGACAATTGGTTAGCATAGCGGGAAATGATGTAGTAGCGCGCCAAACGATTCCTTCGCCAGCGCAGTTCCTTGCTGAACTTCAGCGCAATCAAAAGACTACTGTAGCTGTTTACGACAAGCAGGATGAACTTGTGGCTGATATTGCTGCAGCTTATCGTGAAGTTATTCGTGATTTCTATGAGGCAGGTTGCCGTAATCTGCAATTGGACGACTGCACATGGGGTATGCTCTGTGATAAAGGATATTGGGAAGCACGTCAAAAAGAGGGTGTAGATGTTAACGAAATCGCTAAGTTATACGCATTTGTAAATAACGAAGCGATTAAAGATCATCCAGCAGATATGGTTATCACGATGCATGTATGCCGTGGAAACTACGCGTCCACTTGGGCAGCATCCGGCGGATACGAGCCTATCGCAGAAGTGTTATTTGGAACGGTGGATGTAGATGGTTTCTATCTGGAGTTCGATACGGATCGGGCCGGAGACTTTGCACCCCTTAGATTTATTAAAGATCAACAAGTAGTTTTAGGTTTGTTCAGTTCGAAGTCAGGTGAGCTTGAGAATAAAGAAGAAATCATTGGACGGATTAAAGAAGCTGCGCAATATGTGGATATCAATCAGTTGTGCCTGAGCCCACAATGTGGTTTTGCCTCTACGGAAGAAGGAAACCATCTGACAGATCAACAGCAATGGGATAAACTGCAGTTTATTAAAGAGATTGCAGATGAAATTTGGCAGTAATCTATAAAAAATTAGCAGGCTCCTGATTGAATCAGGGGCTTTTCTATCTGTATTGTGACAGCTTAGAGGATTAACCTACTACTGCACTTTACTAGAGCTATCGAAGAAGGGTATAATAAGTAACAATTGTTTTTAATTCATGTTGAAAGAGAGCGGGAACAATATGGGTCGTAAGTGGAATAATATTAAAGAAAAGAAAGCTTCCAAAGACGCAAACACAAGTCGTGTTTATGCAAAGTTTGGTGTTGAGATTTATGTAGCAGCAAAGAAGGGCGAACCCGATCCAGAAGCGAACCGGGCCCTGAAAGTTGTATTAGAACGTGCAAAAACTTACAATGTACCAAAAGCGATCATTGACCGTGCGCTTGATAAGGCTAAAGGTAGCGCTGAAGAAAATTATGAAGAGCTTCGTTATGAAGGATTTGGACCTAGCGGTTCAATGATCATCGTTGATGCGCTCACAAATAACGTTAATCGGACAGCTCCATTGATCCGTTCAACCTTCAGTAAGAATGGCGGAAATATGGGTGTCAGCGGATCAGTAGCTTACATGTTTGACTCTACGGCCGTTATAGGTGTGGAAGGTAAAACTGCTGATGAAGTAATTGAAATGATGTTTGATGCAGAACTTGATGTACGCGATGTGCTGGAAGAGGATGATGCAGTTATTGTTTATGCAGAACCTGATCAGTTCAATGCAGTGCAAGAAGTATTCAAGAATGCAGGCATCACTGAATTTACTGTTGCTGAGTTAAACATGCTTCCACAAAACTATGTGGCACTCCCAGAAGATGCTCAAGCTCAATTCGAGAAATTGATTGATGCTTTGGAAGACCTGGAAGATGTTCAACAAGTGTATCATAACGTAGATTCAGAAGAAGAATAATTTAAGTTTTATAAAGGGCGATGGAGTTCGCCGTAACTGTCTCTCTAAGACTAATGACTCCTACCAGTGTGAGCTTCCCTGGTAGGAGTCTGTTTTATTGTTGAGACTAATTTATTTTGTCCTTAGGAGCTGTCGAGATGAATCCATGGTCTACCCGATGGTTTGAAATCACTAAGAAGCGAAGTTATTTTGCTCTTTGGAGTACATTTATCAAATGGATTGTGCTCGGCAGTGTAGTTGGTATTTTATCCGGCACCGCCTCTGCTTTTTTTCTAAAAAGCTTGGATTACGTAACAGATGTACGTTTAGAGCATCCAGGGCTACTTTATTTGTTGCCTCTTGGGGGAGTATTTGTTAGTTTCCTATATATGCGTTACGGAAAAAACAGCGCTAAAGGAAATAACCTTATTATAGAACAAATTCAGGATGGTAACGAGACCATTCCATTACGGATGGCACCCTTAGTATTGTTCGGGACACTGGTAACCCACTTATTTGGTGGATCCGCTGGGCGTGAAGGGACAGCTGTTCAAATGGGCGGAAGCCTTGCGGAATGGTTCGGAAAGCTGATTAAAATCAGTCCTCTGGATCGTAAGATACTGTTAATGTGCGGGATCAGTGCAGGCTTTGGTTCTATTTTCGGAACACCGCTGGCTGGAACCTTATTTGGTCTAGAGGTAGTAACCATTGGACTTATTAGCCAACAGGCATTACTTCCATGTTTTGTGGCTAGTTTTGTTGGTGATCTGGTCACCACTCGATTGTGGGGTGTTCATCATACACACTATGTAGTGAACGAATTTCCAGCTTTAAGTTTAATGATTATTCTAAAAGTGGTATTGGCCTCTGTAATTTTTGGTCTCGTGAGTATGCTTTTCAGTGAACTGACTCATTTTCTAAAAAAAATCTTCACCGCCAGGATAAGCAATCCAATGATAAAAGGTGCCGTAGGTGGATTAATTATCATTGCCTTAGTATTCCTTGTAGGGTCTCGTGATTACTTAGGCCTCGGAATTCCGTTAATCAAGGATTCTTTTGAGGGAGATGTCTCGCCGTTCGCTTTTTTATGGAAGCTGATCTTTACCGCCTTTACCTTAGGAACAGGATTTCAGGGTGGTGAGGTTACTCCGTTATTTACGATTGGTGCCACACTAGGAAATGTCTTGGCTGGAATATTACATGTGTATGGACCCTTTTTAGCTGCCCTCGGTTTTATTGCTGTCTTCTGTGGAGCTACTAGCACGCCTATCGCTTGCTTCTTAATGGGGATCGAGCTGTTTGGTTCGGAAGGAGCCATATACATGTTTATCGCTTGTGTGGTGAGTTATTTATTCTCCGGACATAGTAGTATTTATACTTCACAGCTTATTGGTGTATCGAAGAGCCAGTTCATTACTATTCCTCAAGGGACTAGGATCGGTACGGTCAAACGCGCCCGCAAAAAATAACAGCACCTCTCGGATGGTGGTTGACAAGTGCGGATACACGATTTAAAATGTAGCCAAACGAAGGGATGGTTCAACATGATTCATGTGGAAACTGAAAAATTATATACCAGAAGCTGCTCCGAACAATCGGATACAAACGATGAAACGTTGTCCGGAGCTTAATCAAAAAGCGAATCGCTTTTTATATCATCGAAAGCTAGCTAGGTCATTTTAGTGTGATTATTCATGCTTATTTGATTACGCCATCTTCCGATGTTAATGATTAAGAGGCTGTAGACAATTTTCGTCTACAGCCTTTTGTGTTTATAATGTTCAGTTTCCAAACTGACAATTATCTATTTGTGCCGTCTATTCGTGCACTAATAAGCAGAAGGCTTGCGCCCAAGGGCGCGGTGTCTTCTGCTTTTTTTGTGCTTAAAAACAATTATAGAAAAGAGGAAAGCAAATGAGTTTACTTGAGGTTTCTAATGTATCACATGCTTTTGGAGATAAAGTGCTGTATAAACAGGTTTTTTTGGAAGTCTACAAAGGGGAGCATGTAGGTGTAGTGGGTCAGAATGGAACAGGGAAAAGCACATTGATTGGTATTCTGACGGGCGAGGTGATTCCTGATGGTGGAACGATTAAATGGCAGCCCAATATCAAAATAGGTCATCTTGATCAATACGCGGTTATTGATGGGTCAAGTACCGTTCAAAGTTATTTAAGGAGAGCGTTCACTGAATTATACGAAATGGAAGAAAAGATGAATGCACTTTATGCGGAATGTGCTGTTTCTGGCAATGAAGTGCTTTTGCAGAAGGCAGCAGACCTTCAGGAACGACTTGAGGCGCTCGACTATTATTCTATCGAGAGCAATATCAGTAAAGTGGTTACGGGGCTAGGACTAAATGCAATGGGGATGGACCGTCCTATTGATCAGCTTAGTGGGGGGCAGCGAACCAAAGTTATATTGGCAAAGCTGTTGCTTGAACAACCTGATGTGTTATTGCTCGACGAGCCCACCAATTATCTCGACACCACGCATATTAACTGGCTTGCTGAATATCTGATAGCGTTCGATCAAGCCTTCATTGTGGTCTCTCATAACTACACTTTTCTCGATAAAATATCAACAAGCATTTGCGATATTGAAGGGGAAACGATTAAAAAATATCATGGCAAATATGCTGATTTTTTGAGACAGAAGGAGCATTTTCGCGAAAGCCATATCCGGCAGTACCATGCACAGCAGAAAAAAATTGAAGCCACTGAGCAATATATCCGGAAAAATGGTGCTGGTGTTAATTCTAGAATTGCCCGTGGCCGTCAGAAGCAGCTGGATCGTATGGAGAGAATCGCTGCACCGACGTTTGTCACTAAAGCATCTATCCGTTTTCAAGAGCTTCCTGTTACTGCACAAGTTGCGCTTAGAGTAGACCATCTTGTGGTTGGTTACGATAAGCCGCTGCTGCCAAAATTAACATTTTCCATTCGAGGAGGACAAAAGATAGTCATAGCAGGCTTTAACGGCATCGGAAAATCAACATTGCTGAAAACATTAGTTGGTCAGATCCCCTGTGTTGCCGGAGCATTCCGCTTTGCCGAACAAGTCTCTATTGGTTACTACGAGCAAGATTTAATTTGGGAAAACGATAGCATGACACCCATTGAAATCGTCGCATCGTTTTATCCAAAATTGACTATTAAGGAAATACGTCGTCATTTATCATTATGTGTTGTAAAAGATAGTCACGTTACACAGCCTATCCGTTCACTCAGCGGTGGCGAACAATCCAAAGTTAAGCTATGTCTTTTATTACTTACAGCATGTAATTTCTTAATCTTAGATGAGCCCACTAATCACTTAGATGCCGAAACAAAAGATGCTTTACAGAATGCTTTAATCCAATTTAAAGGTACAGTGATTCTAGTTTCTCATGAGGAGCAATTTTATCAAGGGTGGGTGGATCGTGTAATCAATATTGTGGATGAAAATAGAAATAGAGAACTAAAGTATAGCCATAGATAAGGTTAACTAGTAACATGAAGCTGTTCCAAATTAATACAATCGTCTTCAAATGGCTTCCTGGTTTAAGTGAATATTAAGGAGGGCTCCAATCAGACATGTACATTAATAAATCTTCGTTAGCTCAGTTTGCTCAGGGCAATAAGACCTCAGATGTGACCATGGATAGATATCTTACGCAGTATTTAGATCTTTACAATAAAGTAGAACCACACGTGCGTGCTTTTGTGCCAGAGGAGAACCGAGCAGATAGAATAAAAAATGAAGTGGCTAGGGTAAGAGAGAAGTATTCGGAATTTCCTAACCCATCGCTATATGGAATACCTGTTGGGATCAAAGACTTAATTCACTTAGACGGGTTGCCTACCCGTGCAGGGTCGAACCTTCCCCCACAAGCATTGACGAAGTCTGAGGGCAGTTTTATTCAAAAGCTTCGGCAAAAAGGGGTTTGGTTCACCGGCAAAACAGTGACGGAGGAATTTGCTTATGCCGGACCTATCACAACCCGCAATCCTCATCAGCTAAATCATACGCCTGGCGGCTCTAGTGCAGGCTCTGCTGCTGCGGTTGCCGCGGGTATCTGTCCATTTGCGATAGGTACACAAACCTTGCGTTCTGTTATGGCACCTGCTTCATTTTGCGGAGTGGTCGGCTTTAAACCTAGTTATGGGCGTATCCCTATAGATGGTGTCCAATTGATGTCGCCATCTTTTGATACGTTTGGATTTTTCACTCAGGATATGGAGGGTATGGACTTTCTCGCCGCGGAGCTAATAACAGAATGGAAACCATTTAATGAAGCTCATAAACCTGTGCTAGGGATACCCGAAGGTGTATACATGACATTATTGGAGGATGACACCAAGATAACCTTTCAGAAGCAGCTTAAGAAGCTTGAGGAAGCAGGGTTCAGCATAAAAACAGTTGCGATGCCGTGGGAAGATAGCTTTATCTACGGAGATGCCATGGTGCGGTTTGTTCACGGAGAAATGGCGCAAGTCCATCATTCACTATTTGATATTTATAAAGATCTTTATGAGGATACCGTACGGCAGGCTATTTTATCTGGACGAACCATCACTGAGGAAGAACTGGAAGGATATCGTAGCGGACAAATCAAGCTCAGAACCGATCTATTAGATGTGCAGAAGTCACAGGGGATTAATTTGTGGGTTTCGCCAGCTCAGGCAGGAACAGCTCCGCTGTGGGGTTCACGAACCGGATGGACCGGAATGACGGCCATTTGGTCATATGCTGGAGCGCCTGCGGTGAGTATTCCAGCTGCCTCTATAAATAACATGCCATTAGGATTTCAATGTATCGGGGCATATGGCAGGGATGAAGAGTTAATTTATTGGAGTAAAGTGGTTTCTTTAGCGCTTCAGTGATTCTATGGCTTTAGAAATGGATCAATTATTGTATTTTGTTCTAAAACGTAATCGGTAGATTACACAGTAGGTCTTCGTTTTATTTGAAGATCTACTTTTTTTTGTATAAAGTGAGAGTTTTTTTAATAGGGATCGTCTATATAGTATCGTGCTTCAAGGAGGCTTCAAGGTGAAGGGACATGTACCGAAAGTTGAAAAAGAGGATGAGAGGCTATGGATCCAAAATGTTCTCGATGGGCATAAAGAAGACTATTCGTATCTTGTAAATCGATATAAGAATAAAATTTATGGGCTTTTGCGAGGAATGGGAGCCAATCATCAAGATGCACAAGACATAACGCAGGAGACGTTTATTAAAGCTTACCGTAAGCTGGCCTCACATGATTTGGATAAGAATTTTGCGGCGTGGCTATATGCTATCGCGACTAATTTACTGAAGGATTTGTGGAAAAAAGACCGACCGACAGCGAGTTTGCCGGACGACAATGCCGAACATTCTCTTTCGGATAATCCAGAAGAAGAATTAATGCGATCGGAGCATCGCACAGAGCTGCTTCACCTGATGCAGAAGCTCCCGTCTAATTATCGTACGGCTTTACTGCTTCGTTATACCAATGATTTAAGCTATGAAGAAATGTGTATGGTTCTAGATGTTCCATTAAGCAAGATTCAAAATGATTTATACCGGGCTAAACAGCGTTTGAAGCAGCTAATTACACTCCAGGAGGTGAAGACCGATGAGGTGCTTAAATTCCTATGAGATCGAAGAATATATTTTAAGCAAATCTATCTTACGAGATCAAGCCGTAGCTGAACATATGGCAACTTGTACGCATTGTAATATGATCTACGAAGCAGAGCTTGAGGAACAAGCTGAATGGTCGCAGGCTATGTATGAAGAGCGCTTACCAGATTCATTTACTGCTCAAGTAATGGCTTCTTTGGAACAAGTAGAGCTTGAGGAATTTACTCCAACACAAAGGAATCGCAAGCATCCGAAGCGCAATAAGTTGCTGAGATTATTTATGGGTGCGGCGTTGTTACTGGTTGTGCTAAGTGCCGTGATCTTATATTCCGTTCCTACACTGGCAGAGACTTTACGTTCTCTTTTTGTAAAAAACAACATGGACATTGGCCTTCTACGAGCACAAGAATTTGGGTTGGTAGAGCATCCTAATATTAAGGTGAAGGATAAGGGCTACACAATCAAAATAGATGAAGCAGTGGCAGATCCTACACGGGTAATTGTTGCGTTACAGTTGTTTGGACCAGATGGAAAGCATGATAAAAAGCGGTTGGCCCTTAATGATGGGAACAGTATTGCGATTAAGGATGATCAAGGGAAGGTTGTTGGGGAGTTATACGATATAGGATTTACCAGTGACTTTTACTATTTGATCGCTAATTTCACTGAACCTCTGCAAACTGATCGAATTACGGTCGAAGGTCATATTACTGAATTGGGAAGTGAACGCAAGAACATCCCTACTCTTAAAGGCGATTGGAATTTCAATTTTTCTATGGATATGACAGAAGCGAATAAACAAACAACCTCCATGCCACTAACGGGTAGCTACACCTCCCCGGACGGTTTAACTGTGACCTTGAAAAAATTAACTCATATGGTGCAAGGTGTTCGTTTTGAGTTTGATACGCAATTGAGTGAAGAGGCATTGACCCGTTCTCCTGGCGAACTATGGAAGCAACAGGGCTTGAAATTCCATTTTGAGGATACAGCAGGCGAAGAGATTCACAGTGTTAATGCTAGAAAGTTTCCTAATAAGAATAGCGTGATGTCCTACTCTAACCTTCCCGGGGCAACAAAGGGACTTATGCACTGGAGCTATACGTTTAAATATTTACCTCAGGATACGCCTTATACTTTCGTATTGGATGGATATTTCATCCCAGAGAAGGATGGTTCTAGTGTGCAATTTGAGCCTGCCAAGTTGAAAGAACAGCCGATTCCCTTTGCATTTGACGGGGATGAACTGATGTTAAATGATTTTACAGTGGAGTCATCTCCCGATAACAATGTATCAGCGAAGGAAGGTGTATTACATTTTAGAGGAAGATTGAGAAATGAGTTTTTAAATAGTGAATGGATATTTAAGACACTAGATGGCAAGGAGTACAAACTCACTGAACAAGGAGCTTTTACTACTAAAGGGGTAGGATGGAAAGATGGTTATATTGAATTTATCGAGTCTCAGTCAAATAATCAAAAGAAATATTTCCAATTCCGTGCCGATGGCCTTACACAAATTCCCGAGCAGCTTCAATTAGTGCGCACGATAAACAATCGAATGTATGCTAATGTAGACTGGTCCGTTCCTATCATGGAAGCTAGCAAAAAAGAGTAAATATAGTTATTTGGTTTCCGGATTGTACAAGCAAATAAGGGGGAATAAGCATCTCATATACTATCACAATCGAAAAGAGGTGGTAGTTTATGACTGCTGCAGAGAAGAGAAAAATTCAAAGAGCTTTGAACGCATTGCGTAAGCAAAGAGTGGTTCTGAAAGAAAGTCTTAAAAGAATTGAAGCCATTCTTTGCAGGTTGCCTATTGGCAGTCGTGAAAGATTTGAATTGTTAGCAGTAAGAGACTCAATAGTAGAAGCGCTTCGACTAAATGCAATTGCCATTAGAAATTTAAAAGATGCTACTTGTTCTTGTTAATTACCCTAATACCAGTTCTACGCAGTTTTTGCGTGGAGCTGGTTATTTTGAAATAATAAGATTCAAACTATCCGTTATGATACTATAAACTTAATATGTCGATAACGTAAAAAAGAGAGGAAACCATTTATGACCAACAAACTATACTACAATTCTACATACCAGACTGATTGGCCAACCCGTGTGACTGAAACCATAGAACGAGAAGATGGGCTTTATGTTCTTTTGGAGGAGACGGCTTTTTATCCGCATGGTGGTGGACAACCCTGTGATCTTGGATCTATTCAGGGAATTCCTGTGCTTGATGTAATCAGTGAGGAAGAGCTTGTACTGCATAAGCTGGAACGTTTACCTAATGAGGAATCGGTAACTTGTCAGATTGATTGGAATAGAAGATTTGACCATATGCAGCAGCATAGTGGCCAGCATTTGCTCTCAGCGGTTTGTCTAGAAAAACATAACTTTATGACCTTAAGCTTTCATTTAGGTGAGGACTATTGCACTATTGATATAGAAGTTTCAGAACTGTCTGCTGATCAACTGTACTCCATAGAGAGAGAAGTTAATCGGCAGATTTACTTAAATCACAATATTCTCAGTTATTTCGTAACAGGGGAAGAGGCTGCACAGCTTAAATTGGTTAAACAGCCAAAAGTGACAGAGAACATCCGGATTGTTGAGATCAAAGATGTTGAATACAACGCTTGTGGGGGGACACATGTGTCCTCAACGGGTGAAATTGGAATGATTAAGCTTTTAAAAGCTGAGAAAATAAAAGCGAACACGCGGATTTATTTTAAATGTGGATATCGTGCTTTAGAGGAATTTAATACTAGTCAGCAAATCCTTGGAACACTGTCTTCCAAATTCAACACAGGCAAAGATGAGATTATTGATCGAATTGAAAAATGGGAAAATGAACAAAAGCTGCTGCAAGCTGAAATTTACCTGCTTAAAGAAAAAAATGACGACTATGTTGTGCAAGAGCTTTTAAATGAGCAAGCGGGAAAGATGATCGCACAAGTATTTGAAGATAAATCGCTAAAAGATCTACAGAGCTTAGCTAATAAGCTGACTTCGAAATGTGATCTTCCTGTATTATTAGCTACTTCTGCGGAGAATAAGGTTGTGTTTGCGCAGAACGGGAGCACGGAGATTTCCTGTGGAGCTTTTTTCAAAGCTCATCTAGGCAGCTATAATGGTAAAGGCGGGGGCAGCGATAAACTGGCGCAAGCAGGATTCCCAACTTGGGAGGATGCTTTGGCATTTTATGAGTTTGCTAGAGGGTGAGAAGAAACTTTTTCCATTATCTTCCGTCTAATTACATATGATTATAAGGTCGAAGGAGACGGATAGAAATGAATAAATGGAAGGTAACACTAGGGATCTTTGCAGTTTTGATTTTAAGTACTGGGTATGGAGCGGTATCTGCGCAAGCAGACAAGCAAATTCAATTCAACTATAAAGAAATTGGAATCAGCAGTAAACAAGTGATCGCGGAGAATACAACTTTTGTACCCTTGAAATCACTTGCAGATGCTATGGGTTATACGTTATCGTGGGATCAAAAGTCCAAAATGGCCAAGCTGGTACGTCCAGAGCGTGAAGTCATCTTCACCGCGGGTGCTGCAACGTCAAAAGTGAACGGGGCAGCGATGGCATTAACAAAATCTCCGCGTATCATAAAAGGTTCGTTGTACATGCCCTTGGTCTCTGCAGTCAGTGTACTTGGGGGTAAAACCGCGTTTAATAAAACGGATGGGGTTATCCAAATCGTAGATGAACCTAGATTTGTTGCTGCTTCTGTAGAAGGTAGATCCTATTGGATATCTCAAAAAAACGCAAATTTATATTACCGGGCTACGGCAGCTGGGAAACCAGTAATTATTGGCCAACTACCCCTTAAGGAGTCAGCTTACAATCATGGATTTGAGATTAAAAAACTTGGAAATGGCACGGACTTACTTCAATTAACGGACAATCATTATGCAATGTTTTATGATTTCAACAGCAGCTATCAGGTACTAGTTCAAGCAGGTACAATAATTAAGCAAATGGATTATCAATATATGATTCCGGCTTATCCACACGCGCCTCAAGTGCCTTCCACTCAGGTGTATATGACCGATGGGAAGAACGTTCAGTATATTACTAAGGATGGCGGTTTGGGCAAGTTGTTTGAGATGGAGAAATTAACCGGGGCAACCGGTGATTTCATAGTGGAGTACGCCGCGGAGGATGTGGCACTCGTTCGCTTATTAGATACAACTCAATTATATATTGTCTACAGCAGTACAGGAGAAATCGTCAATCTCAGTGAACAACTGATTACTAGTGAGGATCGTAAAGAATGGGATAAAGTAAATGATGGCAGAGATCAATACATTCTGAGCAGAATGTTAGGGATGAAAAGCCGTAAGGGGAATGTACTGACATTCACCTATACGCCAATCCTTGAAGAAAAAGCAAAAACAGTGACATATACACTTCAAGCGAAATAATTCGGAATCACATCAATATAATTAGTACAAAAAAAGAGCGATGTTGAACATCGCTCTTTTTTATGTATTTATGATTATTTCGTTGTCATCATACTTCCACCCTTAATCTGAACGGGTTGATCATTTATAGATACCCAAACATCTATGGCAGAATTGTTGCGGATAATCGTTTTGTCGGCACTTAATTTCAGTGAATACAGGGCAGTGACATAATCATAAATCTCAATATTAGTAGCGTACCAAATATCTGAATGTCCACCTGCTTGTTGGCAAAAAGTTTCGATTAGCTCCCAATTGTTCTGCTGTGCGAACTCATAGCTATGGCCCCAAACATAGCAGAGTCTTAGTTTCTGGGAGGGTCCTTCCATGGTGAATCGCTCCCAAACCTGATGCAGATCTTCAATATGGTGGCAGGTTGGATGCCATTCCATGAAATTAAGAGGCATATCAAACTGTTTGGTAGAGTGAACAGTGCGGCTGTATTCAATTCCAACGGACTGAAGTGGTGCAATTATCTCCTGAGAGTATGTACCGTAGGGGTAGGACATGCCTCGCACTGGATAATCCACCAGCTTTTCCAATCGTTTACGGTCTTCGAACAGCTCTTCAATTACCATCGGTAAAGGAAGACGCTCTAGATGTGGGTGAGTAACGGAATGGGCGGACACTTCATGATTCCTGAGCGAATGCTTAACATCAGCGGGCGATAAGAACCCAGGTGCATTGATCATTGCACTATTTAAATGGAAGGTCCCTTTAATTCCATATTGATCAAAAATACCAGCCAAGCGGATATCGTGTTTCTGGCCGTCATCATAGCTCATAGTGAGCGCCTTTGATAATCCGCCTGGGAATAAGTTGAATTGAAGTTTCATGAATTCACACTCCTATAATTTGGTGAGCTTGAAAGTACTTCTTCCAATTATAAACAATTAACGTTATAATCAGATTCCACGTTTGAAAAGGAAAGAGTTTTCAGTGAAAAATATACACTTAAGGAGAGATGCTATCTGCCTGACTTTCTCTACGTTGTAAAGCTACTCTATGTAAAAGACAAAAGAAACTCACTTTTATATTTTATCACTAACCTGCTGAGCCCACCAATTCTATTTGCAGAGCTGTTCATAACGAAATATGTGGTTGACCTAAGCTGCACATACAAAAATCAAATATAGACGTTGTATAAATAGATGGTCTTGGCTGTATGATATAATTATTAGAAAAAAATATGGGGAGAACTGTATGACTACAATCATTGATAAAATTGCATGGATTCATATTCAGAATGGACAAGTTTTGTGTGCGCGTTCCAAAGGGAAAGATACCTATTATTTGCCTGGAGGAAAAAGAGAAGCTGGAGAAACAGACGAGGAGACGCTCGTGCGCGAAATCGAGGAAGAGATCTCTGTTCGTATTAAACCAGAAACCATCTCCTATTTTGGAACCTTTGAAGCGGAAGCTCACGGTAAAGCTGAAGGCGTCATAGTTAAAATGACATGTTATATCGCGGATTTTGAAGGTACACTTAGTCCTGCGTCGGAAATTGAAGAGTTATCCTGGTTATCTTATAAGGATCGAAATCGTGTTTCAGTCGTTACACAGATCATTTTCGATCAATTGCATGAGCATAAATTACTTTCCTAATTCACAATTTAAAGTTCTGAAAGCCCGTTTTAAGCCTAAGAGATGGCTTGAGGCGGTCTTTTTTTTGAAAATATACGAAAGGCTTATAGGGGCAACAACATCGTTTATTTTGGTTTAGGACAGATGTCCTTTTTTAAAGGCCTGAATTGCTTTTTAATATGTAAGAGATCGAAGTTGAGGAGAGAGAGAAATGAGAGGAATTATATTTGCGTTTTTAGCGGGGGCTTGTATCACTCTGCAAGGAGTATCTAATGCTCGAATTAGTCAAGATATTGGGACTTGGCAAGCTGCGACAATTACACAGTTAACAGGATTTATCATGTCGTTACTAATCCTTTTATTTGTTAGAGATGGGAAATGGCAAGGATTAAAAGAAGTAAAACCATTATATCTAATTGGCGGATCTTTTGCCGCAGTCGTTATTTTCAGTGAAGTCACTGCCATTCAACAGATTGGCGTTACTTTTACTATATCGACATTGCTCATTGCACAGCTATGCTTGACCTTCTTAATTGATATTAAAGGCTGGTTTGGGATGGAAAAACGACAAATGAGACTCCCACAGTTTATTGGAATAGGGTTGATGATTGCTGGAGTAGTGATTTTGAAATTCTGAGAATACAATCAACAACTGGAGGAGTTACGTTATGATTTTAGGGTTAATATTAGCGCTTGTCGCGGGTTCATTCGTTAGTTTACAAAATATTTTTAATACGAAGGTTAATCAAAAGGTTGGATCTTGGGCCACAACGACGTTAGTATTAGGGTTGGGTTTTCTGGCTTCCTTTATCATGAGTCTTATCTTTGAAGGCGGCCGAATATTTACTTTGCGAAATATGGAGCCTTGGTACTGGATCAGCGGATTGATCGGGGTGGGTGTAGTAATCTGTCTCGTGCAAGGCACCAAACGTCTTGGGCCAACCTATGCGATCTCGATCGTATTAATCTCTCAGCTTGGGTTTGCTTTATTGTGGGATTCCCTCGGCTGGTTAGGGCTTGAAAAGGTTCCATTCACCTGGAAGCAGTTGGTCGGAGTACTCGTGATTGTTGGCGGTATTCTAGTGTTTAAGCTAGGGGGTGCCCGGGAGACTCAAAAGTCGGCTTAATTTATCCTCAGACTCATGTTTGTCAAAATAGAAGTGATGGCAGTCACACGAGAGTGAAAGCAAATCAATCTATACTTTGGGAAAGTAGTAACTCAATTATAAATAAGGAGCAGATCATCCAATGTTCATACAATTGAACTCTCTAACTACAGAAAAGTTAAATGAAAACCTTGGTGAACGACCAGGTTATTTTAAATTGTTCTTCGATACAGAGGGCTGTGGTTGTAATGGCGTGATCGTAATTCAGATTATTAGTGAACCCCATGCTACAGATATTGAAGTTCAGAAAGAGCCCTTTACTTTTTTTGTGGACCGTCAACAGGAATCTTTATTTGATGAACAGATGCGACTTGAAGCAGATGAGAATTACCCGTCATTCAGATTAAGTAGTGATTCGGGCCTGTTAGGAAGCAATATTCGAGTAAAAGATATTCGCTGAGTAGAGCACTGCTACTAAAAACCAGAGCATTTGAGATCATCTCTCAATGCGCTGGTTTTTTAAATTTCGTTCCTATATATGGCACTTGCAATTCATTTCTTACCCATTAGATTTTTTCATAAAAGCTATATGGTCTATTTTGCTGTTCACCAGTGTAATTAACTGTTCTGCCATATAGCTCGCCGAATATTTGAAATTGACTTCAGCCCAGTGCATAATGACACCTACTGTAGCAGACATTTGGTAACTTAACATAATTTCATAATCCACAGGAGCAGCATCAGCTTCTATCTCAATTCGCATATCCTCACGCATGGATTCCCGTAAACGGTCGAACAGTTCAACAGTCATTTTCCCTCGTTCCACTGCGGATAAGGCTAAAAACTCCGCTTTATGCCCCTCAATATATTCGAACAGCTGCAGAATGGAAGGGAAGACCTCCGTTGCCTCAATACGTTCCAATCCCTCATAAGGGTCTAATAGCGCCTCTCCTATACCCTGTAGAAATTCATCATGTATTTCCTTAAGCAAAGCCTCTTTACTCTCAAAATGTTTATAAAAAGTCCCTCGATTGTAATCCGCTCGATTAGTCACGTCCAATATCGTAACTGAATCATAGCTATTTTCCAATATTAGCTCAACGAATGCAGATTTCAGAGCTTGGCGTGTTCTTCTGGTTCTTCTGTCTTCATGTTCTTCCTGTATCAAAAAAACTACCTCCAGCTATGATCTTTTTATCGTTCATTTATAGTTCTTACTTTAAAAGTAACAAAAGATCAGCTAATGTTCAAGATTTAGACATAAGTAAACACGTAGAGCAAGTATGTTGGTTAGGCGACATTACTTAAAATTCTGATTATTGAACAGGTTAACTAATGGGGTGTACTCTAGTAATAGAGATAGGTTATCCCATCTCCTAAGACTATAATATATAGCCAATTCATAACAAAGGATGCGAACATACAATGAGTGAATCATATGTAAAAACTGCTGTAATTACTGGAGCTGCAGGTGGAATCGGTAAAGAGCTTGCCCGTCGATTGTCTGATCGTAAACTGAATCTTGTACTTGTCGATCTGAATGAAGAAGCGATAAAAAATGTCATCCATGATTTAGGCTTAAATGAAACTAACTCTTTAGCTGTAGCTGCGGATGTCTCTAATGAAGAAGACGTTCAGAATTATGTTAATAAAGCGGTAGAAAAATTTGGAACCATTGATTATTTTGCAAACAATGCCGGAATTGAAGGTCCAGCAGGTCAAATCGAAGAGCTTAACGTTAAAGCACTTGATCTTGTATATAACGTCAATGTACGTGGTGTATTTCTTGGACTACATTATGTAATTCCTGTGATGAAAAAACAAAAATCAGGTGCTATTCTGAACACTTCTTCTCTGGCAGGACTCATGGGTGCACCAGGTATGGCCCCTTACATTATGTCTAAGCATGCTGTAATTGGTCTGACTCGCGTAGCTGCAAATGAGCTTGCACCACTTGGTATTCGTGTAAATGCGGTACTCCCAGGAACGATCAATACACAAATGATGCGTAAAATTGAAAATAATTTTGGAAGCGCAGAAGAATACAAGGCAGCTAACGAAGCTGCAACACCTATGGGACGCTACGGAGAACCGCAAGAGGTTGCCGCTGTGATGAACTTCCTTCTGTCGGATGAGGCTTCATTCGTAACGGGTTCTCTATATACAGTCGACGGTGGTATGATAGGTCAATAATGCAAGCTGATTTCGATCATTAAGGATACTCCAAATAAAGGATTGGGCCTGTGCGTCAAGCATTGGGTCCAATTCTTTTTTATTTAGGATACCCGGATCGGATTTTATAATAAGCAATTTGCTGAATTATCTTATAGAATATACAAAGGGGATTTAATCTTTTTAAGTATTGATCAGTGATTTAGATAAATTGTTGGCGAGGAGTGTTCATATGCATGAATTATCTCAACAGGATTTTAATGAAGTGAAACCGTTACTTACAGGTGCTCCTATTCATCCTGAAATTCTCTCCATTATCGAGGGAAATAATCCGGGCTGGATTTTTGTAGATCAACTTGTAACACCAAAAAGCGCGTTGGTATGGAGTAAGGGGATGCAAGGATTTTATATTATAGGCGATCACACCAATGAGTTATTTATTAAGAGCTTAGATAGTTATATATCCAGTCATATTGCACCGAGGATGAAAAAGCTTGGGCTGGAGTATTTTGAAGTCTCAGGTCAACACAATGAATGGAATCTGGCATTGATGTTTCCTTCTAGGAAGCTATATCCTTTTGAACAAATGGTGTTCAAGTTATTCCACAAGCCCGTTGAGTCCCTTAATAATGCGATTAGAATTATAAATCTTAAAATGCTGGACTGGGAGGACTTAGATCTAAAGAATATAGAATTTGTACATGATAATATTGATTTATTCTGGTCATCGAAAGAAGACTTTAGGGCAAAAGGCTATGGATATGCTGCTGTTGAGGGAACTGAGATTATGGGTGTATGTTATTCTAGTTTCGTTACGGAGGATACACATGCTATCGGAATTGAAACTCTCTCCAAGTATCAGAATAGAGGAGTGGGGACTCATTTAGCGGCCTTAGTAGCGGAGGATATACTTACAAATGGTTTTACACCTTACTGGGACTGTTCATTAGATAATGAAGCTTCCCGAAAGCTAGCGCTCCGTTTAGGATTTCAGCAAATTCATCAATATAAGTGTAGTGCTTTTTCAATATGACGGTTTCGCAAATTATTAGGTTAGGATGAACATTGATGAGAATATTGCTCGTAGAGGATGATAGAACGATTGCTTCAGGACTTGAATATTCCTTGCAGCAGGATCATTTTGAAACTATTTTATGTTATGATGCAACCTCTGCTAGGAGGGTGTTGGCGGAGCGGTTATCTGAAGTAACACTTTGCATTTTTGATCTCTCTCTACCGGATGGCAGCGGATATGATCTGTGTAAGATCGTGAAGGAGCGGAGCGATATTCCGGTCATCTTTTTAACTGCGATTGATGACGAAGTTAATGTAGTGATGGGACTTGATATGGGAGCAGACGATTACATAACTAAGCCATTTCGGATTCGCGAGCTGTTATCACGCATTAAATCGGTGTTAAGGAGATATAACAAGCAGGCTCAAACTCCATCTAATTTTGAACTAGAGAATATACGGATTAATACGCTTGAAGGAAAAGTTTATAAGAACGGCGATGAAGTTCTGCTAACAGCATTAGAATATCGTCTGCTTCTGATATTTGCTAATCATGTGGGACAAGTCCTTTCCAGAAATCAGCTGTTAGAGCGGATTTGGGATGTCGCCGGAGAATTTGTAAATGATAATACATTGTCTGTGTATATTAAACGCTTAAGGGAAAAGTTAGAGGATAACCCGCAAGAACCCACACTGATCAAAACAGTACGCGGTTTAGGGTATAAGGTTGGTGATTAGATGTTACGAAACAGAGAATTTAGATGGTTATTACTAACGATGACTACGATCAGCCTTCTGGCGATTATAGGAACGGCATTTATTTCATCAGCAGCGATGGGGATCACGGCGGTAACTTCAGTTCTGCTTATAGGTTGTTGTTTATTATTTACCCGCTGGAGATACCGCGAAATTGAGAAGCTTTCAGGGTATCTACGTCAAATTAGCAGCGGTAATTATTCGCTCGATGTTCGTGATAATCAGGAAGGCGAGCTTAGTATCCTGAAAAATGATATTTATAAGGTGACGTTGATGTTATCGGAGCAGCGTTTGCTTTTGCAAGAGGATAAAATAAAGCTTACCAATGCGATCTCCGACATCTCCCATCAGCTCAAAACACCACTTACCTCCATGACCGTGATGGCAGATTTATTAAGCGATCCTGATCTGGACGTTGAGAAAAGAATAGAATTTACGCGGAAAATCAGCCTTCAGCTCGATCGGATTGGCTGGCTGGTTTCTTCATTATTAAAGTTCTCAAAGATCGATGCCGGAACCATTCAATTTAAAAAAGATTCAATAAAAGTAAAGAAGCTTGTTCAGAAATCTATGGAGCCCATACTGATTCCAATGGATATAAAGGAGCAACGGATCCTAATCGAAGGTGAAGACGCTACCTCATTCATAGGCGATTACAATTGGACAACTGAGGCGATGATTAATATTCTGAAAAACTGTGTAGAGCATACACCTGCTGGGGGAGAGATTACGATTTCTTTTGCAGAAAACACGCTGTTCACGGAAATTGTCATTACTGATAATGGCAAAGGAATTCCTAAGGCAGAGATCCCCTATATTTTCAAACGATTCTACAAGGGTACAAATGCAAACGAAGACAGCGTTGGAATCGGACTTGCCTTGGCGCAAAGTATTATCACTGAACAAAACGGCACGATTGATGTGGTGAGTGAAGTAGGAAAGGGGACACAATTTCGGATCAAATTTTACAAGCAAGTGATTTAACACTTATGGCTTAGTGACTAGAATGTCACTTAAGAGTCACTGAAGAGTCATTGTAGACAGATATACTGATCTCATCAACAAATGGGGGTCTAACAATGGATATTTTAAAGATTGAACATCTGTCTAAAACATATGGTAAAGGCGAGACCGCAGTAAAGGCTCTGGATGATGTATCTTTTTCAATTAAAAAAGGTGAATTCGTAGCGATTATTGGACCATCCGGCTCAGGAAAATCAACGATTCTGCATTTATTAGGTGGGGTGGATAGACCGACAAGTGGTAAAGTATTTGTAGATAACACGGATATTTATGATTTGAATGAAACACAGCTGGCGATCTTTAGACGCAGACAAATTGGTCTTATTTATCAGTTCTATAATCTCATACCGGTGCTGACGGTTGAAGAGAATATCACACTTCCGTTGCTGCTCGATCAGCATAAAGTGGATAAGAAGCAATTTGCAGATACCGTGAAGGCGTTAAATTTGGAAAATCGTTTAAACCATCTGCCGAATCAGCTATCAGGCGGACAGCAGCAGCGGGTATCCATAGGCAGAGCATTAATTAGTAACCCTGCAATTATGCTGGCAGATGAGCCAACTGGTAATCTTGACAGCAAGAATAGCAGTGAAATTATTGAATTATTAAAAATGTTTAATAAAACGTATAATCAAACACTGATTGTGATTACTCACGATGAACGTATTGCCTTGCAAGCAGATCGGGTTATTACTATTGAAGATGGAAGGATCGCTAAAGATGAGGTGATTCGTCCGTGAATATCGTAAACAAATTAACTATAAGACATTTGAAACAGAATAAGCGAAGAACATTGGTAACTATCATTGGAGTTATCATTTCAGTAGCTATGGTAACGGCTGTGGCGACGTTAGGTTTTTCTTTTATGGAATTAATGAAGAAGCAAAGTATCTCTACAAATGGAGAATGGCATGTCCAATATAGAAATGTTACTAAAGCTCAGCTCAAAGCGATAGAAACAGATGATGCGACAAAAGCCCTAGTGATCTCCAACGATCGTGGCTACGCCCCTTTAGAGGGTGGGAAGAATGAGAATAAACCCTATTGGTATATCAAGGAATATAATGCAGCTGGTTTTAAACAATTCCCGATTGAACTGCTGGAAGGTAGACTCCCGAAGACAAACCACGAAGTAGTCATTTCTGAGGAGATTGCAAAGAATGCAAAAGTCTCTTACAAGATTGGTGAAACTTTAACGCTTGATGTGGGTGAACGTGTCACTAGCGATGATGAAAATAGTGGCCAACCCCTATCTCAGAATGAACGATTACGGACTGAAGAGGATACCCTGCTTGAAAAGATTATTCATAAAAAATCAATGAACTATACGATTGTGGGAGTGATAAAACGTCCTACTTGGGAACCAACATGGTCTCCGGGTTATACTGCCATAAGTTATGTGGATGAAAGCATGATTGGAGCAGCTGAAAAAACCACAGCGACGGTTGTATTAAAAAAGGTGGACAGCTCCATATACAAGCATGCAGAGGAATTGGCAAAAGAAAATAAGATCGAGTCGATCTCTTACAATAATAGTCTGCTCCGCTATTATGGTGTGACGAATAACGATGGCTTACGTAACACACTTCTTTTATTGTCAGTAATTATTATGGTTGTGATTATCATTGGTTCCGTTTCTTTAATCTATAATGCTTTTGCAATCTCTGTCTCGGAGCGTGCACGTCATTTAGGGATGCTCTCCAGTGTAGGGGCTACAAAGTGGCAAAAGCAGAATTCAGTGTTTTTTGAAGGAATGATTATCGGTTTAATTAGTATTCCAATTGGGATCATTTGCGGTATAGCAGGCATCGGGATCACTTTTATGTTTATCAATTCGATGATTAAAGATGTATTAGGGATAACTGAGAGATTAACGTTGATTGTTACACCTCTGTCTCTACTAACCGCTTGTTTAGTTTCAATACTGACAATTTTTATATCCACCTATCTTCCAGCCAGAAAGGCTTCAAAGATCTCGGCAATTGATGCGATCAGACAAACAACCGATGTTAAGCTCTCAGGTAAAGCGGTGAAAACATCCAAGTTCGTGCGCAGATTGTTTGGTATTGAAGCAGAAATTGGTTTGAAGAATTTAAAAAGAAATAAACGCAGGTACCAAGCAACCGTGTTCTCAATTGTCATTAGTATTGTTTTATTTTTATCTGTATCAGCGTTCACTTCTAATATGAGAAGATCGGTAGAACTCTCACAGGATGGTTTGAACTATGATATCCAAGTATATATGGGGACTGAGGACGCTCAAAAAGTGGACCGGTTGACGAACTCGATATCCAAATTACCTAATATAACGGAATATAATGTGACTAAGGAACTCAGTGTGAGTTCATGGATTGATGAGAAAAATATGGCAAAAGAATTGCAAGAGATTGTGCAGGCGGATAAGAGTGTTCTAAAGAACGGGAAATATCCTTACTATATTCAGATCTATGCACTAAATGAACAGAGTTTGAAAACCTATGCAGAAACGGTCGGTATAAATTATGAACAACTAACGAAGCTTGATCAGATGACTGCTATTGTGAATGATACGGTTACCTTTGAGGATGAGAAAGCTAAAAAAATTGTTGAGACCAAAGCTTTTCACTCTGAAGTCGGCCAAAAGCTTGAGCTTATTTATACGGATTGGGATACCAAAAAAGAGACGGATTTATCACCAGTAAAAATTGTCGCTCTAACTGATAAACGTCCAATGGGAGTACATTCAGCAATGGTTGGTGGAATAAACATCATCGTCTCTGAACAAGTCTTCGATAAACTAACAAATGATGCGATGAGCAAAGATATTCAAAGCCGGCTTAACTTGAACAGCACAAACCCATTAGCGACACAACAAGCCATAGAGGAAATGAAAGAGCGGAATATCTATGTTCAAAATGTGTATCAAAATAGACAAAATAGTGAGCAGATGATCATGTTAATGTCTATTTTCACCTATGGTTTTATTGCTTTGATTACTTTAATATCAATTGCGAATATTTTTAATACGATATCAACTAGCATATCTCTTCGTAAAAGAGAGTTTGCGATGCTGAAGTCTGTGGGCATGACGCCAAATGGTTTTAATAAAATGATTAATTACGAAAGTGTTTTTTATGGAATAAAGTCACTACTATATGGGCTTCCGATTAGTATAGTTATTATGTACTTGATCTATAGATCAATGATGAGCAGCTTCTCTTATGGATTCACACTTCCGTGGATGAGTATCTTGTGTGTCATATTGGCAGTGTTTATCATCGTTAGCGCAGCTATGTTATATTCAAGCTCAAAAGTGAAAAAAGAGAACATTATCGATGCATTGAAACAGGAAAATATATAACTATTAGCCCATCATTGCCGCGTTTAACGCGGCTTTTTTGTGTCATATCTGACACGTTGGTATGTAAATTCTTATAAATTCCTATGATATAATGTACACAATTGAATTGAACAGATTATAACCACGAGGTAGGTGTCAACGAATTGAGAACAGTTGTCGTGATTGGCGGGGGAATTACTGGATTGTCTACCGCTTACTATTTACAGAAATCTATAGAGCATAACAAGCTAGATGTAAAAATCATTTTGGTTGAAGCCAGCGATAGACTGGGCGGCAAAATCAGAACACTAAAACAAGAAGACTTCATTATGGAGTCTGGGGCAGATTCTATTGTCACTCGCAAAACGAATGTTGCACCTCTGATTGAAGAGTTGGGTATTCAAAATGAGGTTGTATATAACGCGACAGGAATATCCTTTATTTATACAGAAGGTAAACTGAAGCAAATTCCTAAAGATGCAGTCTTTGGCATTCCGCTCAGTATGGAGTCGCTTGCTACAACAGAACTGATCTCAGCTGAAGGAAAGGTTGAAGCACTCAAAGATTTCTACACTCCCAATAATAAGTTTACGAAAAACGATTCCGTGGGTGATTTTCTAGAAGCTTTTTTTGGAAAAGAACTTGTCGAGAAGCAAATTTCACCGGTTCTTTCAGGTGTATATTCCGGGAAGCTAAGCGAACTTACAATTGCCTCAACGCTGCCTTATTTGATTGATTATAAGAATGAATATGGCAGTATTATTCAAGGCTTATCCGCAAATAAAGCCAAATTTCAAGGGAATGGTGATAAGAAGTTCATGTCATTCAAGGGAGGTGTATCTGCCTTGATCGACTCTATGGAAGAACATCTTTCTAATTCGGAGATCATCAAAGGGATTCGTGCCGAAAGAATTGAGAAGCGTGGAGAGCAGTACCAGGTAACTTTGGCAGATGGACGAATCATAGACTCCGATGTTGTCGTACTTGGAACGATGCATTCTACTGCACAAGCGCTACTTCAAGACGAAAAACTAAATGAAGATTTCAATCAGTTATATAATAGTTCTATGATTAGTGTATATTTAGGATTTGATATCCCCGACAGTCAGCTGCCTGCGAATGGCACAGGGTTCATCACTGCCAACAGCGATGATGTTCTATGTAATGCGTGTACGTGGACAAGTCGCAAGTGGGAGCATACGTCAGGACAACAGCGTCTGCTTGTCAGACTCTTTTATAAAAGCTCAAACCCTCATTATGATTCGTTGATCAAGCTATCTGAAGAGGAACTATTGAAGGTGGCTTTGAAAGATATACAGACCAGTCTCGGGATAACAGGACAGCCAGCTACCTACGATGTGACCAAATGGCATGATGTAATGCCAAACTACCATAAACTTCATCATCAAATTGTAGTATCCTTAGAGAAGAAGATGACAGACAGGTATCCTAATGTTATCCTTGCTGGATGCTCCTATTATGGTGTAGGCATTCCAGATTGTATTGCGAATGGAGAAAAAACAGCAGAGCGTATTCTGAAACAAGTAATTACACATTAAAAAGGAGGGTGTACAATCGTGAGAAGATTAGCGATCAGCTCTATGCAAAGTCTAGACTTATAAACAACGGCGGTTGTTTGTATAGAGCGAAAAATTGATTTTACCGCTAGTGCAGTGTGCATGGGTTGTTTAAAGAATAGACTTTGCTACCTTCAAACTCATAAAAAGTTTAAGGAGCAGAGCGATTATGAAATATGTAAATGCAGATACGATTTTCCCAAAAGAATTATTAGAGGAAATTCAGAAATATATCAACGGGGGTATGGTTTATATCCCTAAGCCTGAAGAATCACATGTAAAATGGGGCGAAAAGTCAGGGAGCAGAAAATACTTAAGATCTAGAAACATCGAAATCTGTCTAAGGTTTGCTGTGGGTGCAACGGTTGACCAGCTTTCAGATGAATATTGCCTATCTAGGGATAGTATTAAGAAAATTGTTTATTCAAAAAAATAGCTTATCATCCAAAAAAACCACGTTAGAGGAAACTCTGACGTGGTTTTTGGAATTTAATTATAATTCATCCATCTTTTTATTTGCGGCATTAATAGCTGTACTAGAAACCTTTGTTTTGTTTAGTGCTTCTTTCATCATTGTCATTGCTTCTAATTGCAACATTAATCGCTTTTAAATAGATTTCATGTAATGCTATACGATTTGTTTATTCATATTCAAAGAGGCTTCAAATGCATCAATTATATACAGGAATCGTTCTGCTTCTCGGAATACATGATCCGCAAGCAATGGATGGATGATGCTCTTTATTCGGCATTCCTCAATAAGATCACGTGCCGTTTTCTTAAAGTCACGGAGAGATTTAACTGAGACTTTATTCTCGTCAAGTTGCTGACTGAGCAGGGGTTTGGTTTTCATTAATAATTGCGTCTGATAAAAGATCTAACCTACCCTGATTCAGTTCTTACAGTCGATTTCGAAAATAGTTGGCTTCCCTACTGACATGATCCACTAATAAGGGGAAGTTCGTTCCGCCTGGAAGCTTACATTGTAGAATTAGACCTAGTATTTTCCTTTTAAACGCCCAGATATGTGATGCTGCACTATGAACTTCCTCATTAAACTTCCATATTACTACTGGATCAGAATCCACAGTGAATCCGAGTGATTTATTCTCTATGGCTTCGAATGTGGCATAGAAATGGTTTGCTTCATTAATTAGTTGCGTGTCTTCACAACGAAACCCAAGGTTTAAGAAAAAAAGAGTGTTCTTTGATGATTCGTGACCAGAATCTTATTTCATCTAGAGGTCTCGAAACAAAAGGATCCGGCATATCTGAGTACACCCCCCATTTTCATACAATTATAATCTGCGTGAGGTTTGTACTATATCCGCAAAAGTTAAGACGAGTATATAGAAGTACAGTAGGTACGCTTAACTTAATTATCAAATATAAATGGTGACATTATATAAAAATTAATTCTAATCGAATATGGCATATATCTAGAGCGAGGTCGTAATTATACTAAAAAAGAAGTGACAATAGACAAGAAATTGTGGAGGTATGATGGAGATTAAGCTTGTTCCAGTAACCATAATATTTGAGTGATCTCCATAAATATATTCAGGAATTCGACAGAAGGTAAGGAGGGAACGACATGAATATCACAATCACCTTAACTGACAGTGCCTCGAAGTTTATTATTAACAACCTTTACCCACTATACTTACACGATCTATCAGAAATATGGGGGACGATTCCTAATCGATACGGGGTATTCGAGGAGGACGAGACACAGTCACTGCAGGAACAGAATAAAGTCTTCGACATTTGGTGGGAGAAAGCTGGCATTTTGTATCCTTATTTAATAAAAGAAAATGATATTCCAATAGGGTTTGCATTAGTTGCTACACCACCATATACTCCGTCTGCTTGTGAATTCTATTTGAATGAATTTTTTATTCTACGGCCTTTCCGTGGTAAGGGGCTCGCTGAATATGCGGCTAAGGAAGTCTTTAAGCTTCATTTGGGTAACTGGGAGCTACAAACGAATCCCACGGATACAAATAGGAGAGCACAGCATTTTTGGAGGAAAACTTTAAAAGAATACACTGGGGATAGTTATTTAGAGGAATGCGGGAAGTCATATGATGATGAATTAAAGATGATTTTTACATTCAATAACCAATCAGAATTATCGAATCCATAAAAGGGGATTTCGAAGTTATGTTTAAGAATTCATTCCTAAAAGCAAAAGCTTATAAGTACAATTCACTGCAATATTTGGTGGCTTTAGTGCTTGAAATGGATGCTAACACAACCGAATAGGTTTAATAATAAAAGCCGATCTAACTATCGTAGTTAGATCGGCTTTTGTTGATCTTAGCTATTTGATGTAATTAACTCGCAAATATATGCTTACCAATTTTTAAGTTTTGCGGACGTGACCAAATCCATGCACTAGTTGCTGTATCGGGATTGAAATAATAGATTGAATGGTTTGTGGGGTCCCAACCTCGAACAGCATCAAGAGCAGCTAAATAAGCTGTCTGATTTGGTGTAAGCCAATACTGGCCGTCAGATACGGCTGTGAAAGCTCCTTTTTGGAATACAACTTCTTTAATATTGTCAGGAAATTGACTAGATTGTATACGATTCATGACTACTGCACCCACTGCAACTTGTCCAACATAAGGCTCACCGCGAGACTCACTGTAGATAACTTTAGCCAAAATATCCATTTCATTAATATTAAGTGTGTGTTTTTTTAAAATATTCCAAGTTTTTGTCCCCGAAATTCCATCAGCGCTTATGCCATAGGCCTTTTGAAATTTAGCAACCGCTGCTTTCGTTTGTGATCCGTATACCCCATCTAAGGGCTCAGTATAGAAATCAAGGGTTTTTAATCTATATTGTAGATCCCATACATCTCCTGAAGAACTTCCTATGGTTAATAGCGGAGCTGCATTAGCAGAACCGATCATAGTAGCCATGCTCACCAGACCCAAAAGAAGCAACAAAGTGAATATTTTAGTCTTCATTATAGTAGCCTCCTTTCAGAAAACATTATAAATATAGTTTAATCATTGAGACAACACTCATTTAATGGAAAATAAATTACTGTTTTACAAACTGTAAATCCTTAGTTCCGTTTGTGATTTTCTGAAATGGGTAAAATAATACTTATAGGCAGATAAAATTTCGGAGGTCTTTTATATGAAAAAGCAATTATTTCTACTAGTCGTCGCAGCTGCTTTCAGCTTAAGTGCTTGTAGTAATGACAATAGCTATGGCAATCAGATGTCTTCTAACGATACACAAATGGAACATAACTCACATTCAAGTTCAGGTGAAGTTCCAAAAGATCTGAGGGTAGCGGAGAATCCTACTTACAAAGTAGGAAGTGAAGCTGTGATCCAAACTGACCATATGGAAGGGATGAAGGGAGCCATTGCGACAATTGTGGGAGCTTATGAGACGACAGCATATAATGTTTCCTATAGACCTACTACAGGAGGTCAACCGGTTACAAATCATAAGTGGATTATTCATGAAGAAATAAAAGAAGCAAAGGATATATCCTATCAACCAGGCTCAGAGGTTATTATGGAAGCTGATCATATGAAGGATATGAAGGGTGCAACGGCTCAGATTAACTCAGCAGAAAAAACCACTGTCTATATGATTAATTACAAACCTACTACGGGTGGAGATGAAGTGAAAAATCATAAGTGGGTAACAGAAGATGAGCTTTCACCTGTAAAATAATAGATCAACACAAAAACTGCAACTTACTCAGTTACGCATGAGTACGTTGCAGTTTTTGTTGTTTTATAGTCAGCTTCAAAATAATTTGCGGTTAGGTTTTATCCACTGCAAGTTTTGAAGATTTCATGTTTGACAGGTCCTGTTCAGCTTCTTCAGGAACTGGCATTTGGTTAGAAGTACGAAGTGGAAGCTCCTTCAGGAAGAAGACAAGCACGAAAGCTACAACAAGCACAATGGTTCCGGTTAAGAACACGGATGACAATGTCTGTCCTAAAGCATCACGGATACCCTCAATCATTTGTAAGAAGACAGGCTGTACATCGGCTGGCAGACTAGCTTGAGTCTGTTCAAGCAATGGTTTGTTCATTAATGCCTGTGGATTAGCGAAGGAGAGCATTTGCTCAGCAAGTTTTGGATCTATCTGTGTGAAATCCGGTGCTGATGACGATTGCAGAGCTTCCTTCAAGTTTTTAGTAAGACTATTGGACATAACGGTACCCATGACTGCGATACCGATCGTACCGCCTAAATTACGGAATAATTGTGAGGAGGCCGTTACTACACCTAGTTCTGTGTGTGAAACCGCATTTTGAGTAGCTAGTGAGAATACTGGCATCCCCAATCCTAACCCAAGACCAAACACAATCATACTTAGGACAGCCATCGGTACATTATTCATAAATACCATAATTGTCATACCGGCAATCATAATGGGTATTCCAATTAATGCGTAACGTTTATACTTCCCTTTTTTCGCCATCTTTTGACCGGTAAGGGCACTGGCTACAACCATAACGATCGACATTGGCATAGTAACATACCCTGCATATGTCGCGGAGATCCCCAGAACACCTTGTACGAAGAAGGAAAGATAGATCATAGCTCCCATCATACCGAAGTTCATAATAAAACCAATAATATTAGATATGGTAACTACACTATTCTTAAATAGATGAAGCGGGAGTATTGGATTTTTAGCTTTGGATTCGACAAAAATAAAGAGAAGTGCCGAAACGACTGTTCCCGCCAACAGGCCGAGAATTTGCGAAGAACCCCAATCATATTCTGTACCTGCCCAGGTGAAGGCAAGCAGTAGAGGAACGATGGTAGTTGTCATTAACAAGGAACCTAAATAGTCGATGCTGGTTGACTCTCCGCGTTTGCCTTTAGGAAATAAGGTAAGAATCATCACGAAGGCCACTACACCAAGCGGTAGGAAGATCCAGAACAGCCAATGCCAATCCATATTGTCGATCAAAAAGCCTCCAAGCGTTGGTCCAAGCACACTGGAGAAACCGAATACGGCCATCATCAACCCCATCCATTTACCACGTTCACGCGGAGGGAATAAGTCACCTACGGCAGTAAATGCGGTGGATTGAATAATACCTGCACCTACCCCTTGTATCCCACGATAAATGATAAATTGATAAACATCGGAAGATGTTCCTGTCAGAAAAGCCCCAACCATAAATAATAGAATACCTGCTAATAGAAAGGGTTTACGTCCGAACATATCAGATAACTTACCGACAAGAACGGTTGCTATTGTTGATGTTAATAAATAAATGTTAATAGTCCAAGTATAGTAATCCATGCCATCAAGAATTGCGATTATACGCGGCATAGCAGTACTTGTAATTGTCTGATTAATCGCTGCGAACAGCATTGCAGCCATAATAGCTATCATAATACTAAGTTTTCGTTTGCTGGATAAATGTTCCATTCGATTGTTTCCCCGCCACTTTTTAAATTTTATCTCTTGTCTAAATCAGAAATTATAACTGCGAAAATTCTTCTTAAATGCTCAATATCTTCATCGGGCAGTATCTTAAAGTAAGATTCCATAAGTTCTTGATGGCGTTCCTGCACATCTTTAATCGTTGCTTCTCCTTTCTGCGTAATGGTGATGTGTACCACTCTTCGATCATCCTTGGCGCGTTCCTTATTTACGTAATCTTCAGCGATTAATTGGTCTGTTACGCCTGTAATTGCTGCTGAGGTAATACCAAGAGCTGCAGCAATCTGTGATACGTTTTGTGGACCGTTCTTAGATAAAGTCCTGAGGGTTTTGAACTGTGTAATATTTAGGGGGTAGTCTTGTTTGTTCCAATCTTGAGAGATTCCTTTTAAAAAGGATTTGAACATAGTAGATATCTGAAGAAAATCTTCATTATTAGCCAAATCACGCCTCCTAAAGTTATGAAATAGGGCGGAATAAGTAATTCCATTAAATTTTAGATAACAACTAAATGATTAACTACTTAATTATTAAAGCGTGAAACAATATATCATCCTTTTTTATATCTCGTCAAGAAAAGGTTTGTTTTTTCGAATGAAATAGAGTGGGTTGATAATATTGTTGTTGAAGTTCGTTCCTGAGCTAATGAATTATTTGTTATACTGTGTATAGTTATCGTTATTATCAATACATTAAAAAAGGAGCATTTATTTGAATCTAGCAACTCCTGTAACACCTATTCAACTTATGCAAGTACTTCTAAACGTTTCTGTGATTCGCCCTGTTTTTATCTGGGGGGCGCCTGGTATTGGGAAATCTTCGCTAGTAGAAGCTTTTGCTGATCAGGTGGGTCTTCCTTGTGTGTCTCTATTAGGTTCTCAATTAGCACCTGAAGACATCATTGGAGTCCCGCAAATCGTTAACGGTAAGAGCCAATTCTGTCCTCCAAAAATGATTGCTCGGGATGAACCTTATTGTTTGTTCCTGGACGAGCTTAATGCCTGTTCTCAAGAAGTGCAAAAAGCTTTTTATAGCCTCATCCACGAACGCCGCATAGGCGATTATCACCTACCTGAGGGCTCTATAGTAATAGGAGCTGGTAACCGTGCACAAGATAGTGCAATTGTTAAACCTATGTCCTCCGCGCTTATCAATCGGATGTTCCATATACAGTTAAATGTATCGTTTCAGAATTGGATCTCTTGGGCATATGAGCATAACATTCATCCTATGGTTATTGAATATCTGGAATTGCGTCCCGATCATTTGTGGAGTGCACCTCCAAAGACTGAAGAGCCTTTCTCCACGCCACGCTCTTGGCATATGCTTAGTGATGCACTACATGAGTTTGGCGATGATATAAATGCGGATACCGTGGGGATTTTAGCGAATGGTTCACTGACACCTGCTCACGCCACACAATTCAGGGCTTTTTATAAAAATCTAACTGGAAAATATGAACTTAATCAAATTATAGATGGTAAATCCTCATTTCCAACGGCTCCAGAAGATCGGGATCTCCTGTATTTCCTGGCGCAATCCTTGCGTGCCCAGATTATCAAAGAACTCCCTCCGATTAAAGATAACGTACGAGATGGACATCGCCAATTTGCACACACTGTTAAAAAGCTGATTAAAGACCTGTCCGTCATTAGCTTTGAAATTGCACAGCTAGTAGTTGCTAAGCAGGAGCAAAGTGATAATATTCCAGATTGGTTAATGGTTGAAATTGTACGTGATTTACCACGTCTTGCAATAAAAGAGCGGGGGTAAATATGGCTAAAAAAACAACTCCAGATAATCCCGCTTTGAAAAATTTTAATGAAGCATGTTCGTTAATCGCGGATCATCCTATTTTTGCGCCGTTATCTGTTCGAACTTCGATTATTCATAATGAAAATAGTCCCTATCCTGAAGACGGCTGGGCAATTGTCACTAATAACGGTTATATTTACACTCATCCTAAACGGCGTGGCGAGGTTGCTGAATGGATGTACGTTTTGGCACATTGTTATCTTCATTTAGGTCTTGGACATTTAAAGATTAAAGAGAATCAAGTGGCGTGGAACGTTGCATGTGATGTGTACATAGCAAAGTTTTTAAATGACTTGAAGCTTGGGAAAGTACCCGCAGATATGGAGTCGCGAATTGATCTTACAATTAAAGATGAACAACAGCTTTACGAGCAGTTTATGATAAAAGGAATTCCGGACACCTCCAGATATTTTGGGACTGCGGGTGTTTCAAAACTGGATATGAATGTTAGAGAAACCACCAAAAGATACTGGGGAAAAGCACCGGATTGGGAAGCCTATTTTGCTTATGGGTTATCTAATGCTGTGACGAATGCAGTAAGTGTTGCTGGAGGCCATGCTAATACTATTAGTGACCCTACACTTTCATTAACCGCTCCACAACGTGCAAAACGATGGTTTATGGACAGATATCCTTTATTAGGTGCGCTTGCCGCCGGCTTTGAGATTATAGAAGATCCAGCGATATGTCGGCGATTTGATATTTCCATAGCTGCCATTGACGTTATTGAGCGCAAAATATTTATGAACCCTGCAGCCGGACTAAACGATGAGGAGTGTATTTTCGTGATGGCGCATGAGCTTCTGCACGCGGGGCTTCAGCATCACGAGCGATGTCTTGGCCGGGATCATTATCTTTGGAATGTGGCTTGTGACTACGTAATAAATCTATGGCTAGTAGAAATGAGTGTAGGGGAGTATCCGCGAATTGGACTCTTATTAGATCCTGAGCTTAAAGGTTTATCTGCTGAAACGATTTATGATCGTATGGTCGGAGATATCCGCACTTATAAGAAACTGGCGACCTTGAGAGGGAATGGACTTGGTGACATTTTAGATAACGGTTCATCAAGTTTTTGGGATGCGAGAGAAGGACAGACGTTAGATGATTTCTGTAAAAATGCTATGCAACAAGGACTGATGTATCATGAAGAGCAAAGCCGCGGTCTTTTGCCATCAGGCCTAGTTGAAGAGATTAGAGCGCTAGGCCAGCCACCTATTAAATGGGATGTAGAGCTTGCTCGGTGGTTTGATCATTATTTTTCACCGCTTGAGAAGACCAGATCTTATTCACGAATTAGCAGACGTCAATCTTCTACACCTGAAATCCCTCGACCACAGTGGGTTCATAGCGGTGCTGCAGATAATGGCCGCACTTTTGGAGTTATTTTAGATACCTCAGGCTCAATGGATAAAAAGCTTCTGGCCAAAGCATTAGGGGCCATTTCAAGTTATGCGCAGGCTCGTGATGTTCCTTTTGCACGGATTATCTTTTGTGATGCTTGTCCTTATGATGCAGGTTACATGCCCCCGGAGGCTATCGCGGATCGGGTACAAGTGAAGGGAAGAGGGGGAACGATCTTACAACCAGCTATTGATTTGATTCAACAAGCTGAGGATTTTCCGAAAAAAGGACCACTTCTAATTATTACAGATGGTTATTGTGACAAGCTGACCCTTAAAAGAGACCATGCTTATATCTTGCCCAAGGGAAATGACTTGCCTTTCTCACCCAAAGGACCTGTATTCAGAATTAATTAGGGCTTAGAATAAATTTAGAGCGAGGTAACAATGGATATGAATCCCCCCAAACATATTCTTTCAGCAGCTACAGTTGTATTCAATGATCAAGAAGAAATCTTATTAATAAAAGGTCCACGTAGAGGATGGGAGATGCCAGGCGGACAGGTTGAAGAGGAGGAGTCCCTTATAGAAGCAGCAATCAGGGAAGCCAAAGAAGAATCGGGCATTGATATAGAGATTAATAAGTTCTGCGGAGTTTTTCAAAATGTTGATCGATCTATTTGTACTAACCTATTTCTAGGGAAAGCCATCGGCGGCGAACCTGCTACTAGTTCCGAGAGCTTAGAAGTTGGGTTTTTCTCGATAGAACAAGCATTGGAAATGGTCACATGGAAAAACCTCAGACTGCGGCTGGAGTATTGTCTAAATGATGAGGTGCAGCCTTTTTACGTAGAGTTACGGGGTACAGAAGTTGAGGAAATTATATTTAAATTAGAAAACCAGCAAACTTTTTAGAGGTCCTCCTGCGTCCTAGCTAATGAGTGTCATCGGAAGGCACTTATAAATAGAGATGGAGGATGACGAGATATGAACAAAAGAACAAAAAATCTATTTAAAATGAGTGCAGTTGGATGTGTAGCCATTATGGGAGTGAGTGCAGCTTCTTTACCGGTTCATGCTATGGTTTCCACACAAGTAACAGCTAATGTTTCTGCGGCTTTACCGTCGAAAGCACCAGTCCTTGCTGGCATAAAAGTGCAAGAAAAAGTACTTAACACAACAAGTAAATACCTGATTGCAGATTTAAAAGTACCACAGCTAACAGGAATGCTGGATACTCATTATCAAGATGAACTGAACGATATTATCCTCTCTCATGCTGAAAAGGATCTGGCACAGTGGGAGGAAGACGCCGCAGAAATGGGCAAAAAAGCACAGGCTGATCAAATGGAATTTCATCCTTATACTCTTTATATTACTTATGATCTGAAATCAGATGGAACAGGTTCTCCAGCAGGCGTTATCTCCTTGACTGTTACTACTGAAGGTTCTGAAGGTGGAACAAGCATGCCGCGGATCGATACTTATAATGTGAAAAATATAGCTGAGGCAGAACCTGTTGCGCTAACGGATCTACTGGGCGCTAACTACAAAGAGAAGCTCGATGCAGACATTCTGGCAGCGATTAAAAAGGATTCAGATAAATATTTCTTAGAAGAGTACACAGGAACTTCAACTGAGCAGTCGTTCTATATCGATAAAGGTAACTTAGTAATCGTATTCCCTAAATACAGCATTGCGCCAGGTTATGTAGGTTCACCAGAGTTTCGGTTCAGCTTAAATCATAGTTCAACGGATACAACTAAGCTTGATTTGAAAAAAGTAGCTACTTTCACGAATAAGAAAGGCGTGCTCATGGTATCGCTTCGTGATGTGGCCAGTCAACTAAACTATGAATTGAAATGGAATCAGTCTACCAAAACCGCTGAGTTGATGAAAGGAGCACAGTGGACAAGTGTTACGCTTAACAAAGATTCATACTTCTTCGCAAAAATGACTCCTAAAGCTTTAGGTGCCGCACCTGTTCTGCAAGATAACAAAACCTATGAACCTGTTCGATTCGTATCAGAAATTCTTCAGGTTGAAGTTCAGAAATAACCATTTAGAAGTTTGTGAAAGTAGTTTGATTTATTAAAAACATCCCGCAGGGTAATTCTTGCGCGGGTGTTTTTTTACTTTTGATAACAGATTAGCCAGTTTAAAGAACTTTTTGAGCTGCTCCTGCGTCCTGCCTATGAACAACAAATTAAGGGTAAGGACTGAAACAGAATGAATGACAACAAGCGTTATATGCCTGGTATTGATGGACTAAGAGCTTTTTCCGTACTCGCTGTCATAGCCTATCATTTGAATTTGAAATGGGCTGGGGGTGGACTGCTGGGAGTGGGAATCTTTTTTGTGATCTCGGGTTATCTCATCACAGACCAAATCATTAACCAATGGGAGCGTCATCGAAGATTGGACCTTCTGGACTTTTGGATACGTAGAGCACGGAGGTTGCTGCCGGCGACGATAGTCATGCTGATCGTTGTCACCATATGGCTCTTAATCATAGATCCCACGAGATTAAATGGGCTGACAGGAGATTTCATGTCATCACTATTTTACGTTAATAACTGGTGGTTAATATTTCATGATGTTTCGTACTTCGAAAGTTTTGGACCTCCTTCTCCGATCGGACATTTATGGTCACTTTCTATTGAAGAACAGTTTTATATTCTATGGCCGCTGCTGCTCGTATTAGGACTAAAGATCATACCTCGTCGAGGTAAACTTATTGCCTGGATTCTGGCTTGTGCTGCTGTCTCAGCTTTAGCCATGGCTATGTTCTATGTACCGGGCACAGATCCAAGCAGGGTCTATTATGGAACAGATACTCGCATATTTGCACTTCTAATTGGAGCGGCGCTTGCTGTTGCATGGCCTAGTCAGAAACTTAAAAATACAGTCACAGAAAGATCTCGTTATATGTTTGATATCATTGGTGCTCTGGGACTGCTGGTATTAATGGTGCTAGTTTACCGGGTTAACGAGTTTGATGAATCACTATATCGGGGTGGATTTTTGATCATCTCTATCATTACTGCAGTAGTGATTGCCGTGCTTGCTCATCCTGCCAGTTCTCTTGGACGGAAAATGGGCTGTAAACCCTTGCGATGGATAGGTGTACGTTCATATAGCTTATATCTTTGGCATTATCCCGTAATTATTCTTACCAGCCCTAATGGGAATCCAGATGAGAGCGGCGTGCTTCGAATTATCCTTCAGTTAGCAGGATGTTTTCTACTGGCAGCCTTATCATACAAATATGTGGAGGAGCCGCTCCGGCGGGGATCATTAAGAGATATTTGGAACCATAGGAGTGCGAAACAACGCCGCAGCTACCGCCCGGTCTTTCTTATGACCATGATCTTTTTGATTCTTATTCCGATTGCCTGCAATGGATATTTATCCAACGCTGAATCTGACACACTTCCAATCGAAGTTGCAGATAAGCAGAATGTACAGCAAGAGAAGCAGAATGTACAGCAAGAGAGAACAGCGCAAGATCCAATAGATCACAATTCATTGGCACCACCTGTAGAAAAAAATACGACTGATGTTGAGAAGCAAAAACCTGACACTGAAGAGCAACAAGTTGAACCAGAAGGAAACATAGCGGTAACCGGGAAAAATCAAACCGGAAAGAATATTACGGCCATTGGTGATTCTGTCATTTTGGATGCAGCACCGTTTTTAGTAGAAAGTCTCCCTGGTATTGTCATCGATGGAAAGGTCGGCAGACAGATGATGCAGGCACAGGAGGTAGTTGATCAGCTTAGAGCACAAGGACGGTTAGGGGAGCGGATGATCATAGAGCTGGGAACGAATGGAGCTTTTAACTCCAAGCAATTACGTAAACTACTAAACTCGTTAAGCGATGCGGAGCAGATTATTTTGGTCAATACACGTGTGCCGAGAAAGTGGGAGCAGACTGTGAATTCCACCCTTTCAAAAGTTTCCAGTGAATTCAGGAATACGACCATAGTAGACTGGTACTCAGCTAGTGAAGGAAAAGACGACTACTTCTACAAAGATGGTGTTCATTTGAAACGTGAGGGTGCCAAGTATTATGCATCAATTCTAATTAAAGCTTTGGAAAAAGAAAATAAATAATTTATTTGGAATCTCCAAACTTTTTTATACTCACCAAACGTCTTACTCCTGTTACAACACCAGATCACAAACAGAGAAGGATAATCGACCATGTTGAATAGGAAAACCGAGAAAATATTGACGCGATGTATCAAAGAAAACAAAGAAAATGTATACCGGCTTGCTTACAGTTATGTGAAAAACAAAGAGGATGCCCTCGACATTGTGCAGGATTCTATTTATAAAGCGATGACACGAATGGATTTGCTAAAGGATCACGATGCCGTGAAAAGCTGGTTTTACAGGATTGTCGTGAATACTTCCTTAGACCTTTTGCGCAGAAACAAGAAGGTTCAGACGATGGAGCCAGAGATAATAGAAACCTATAGTCCGGCTGTTGAGGATAGCTATACAGATATGGATTTGATAAGAACACTGGAAGAGCTGCCGGCGAAATACCGAAGTGTGATCGTGCTTAGATATTTTGAGGATATGAAGATTAATGAAGTGGCTGAAGTTCTTAACGAGAACACCAATACAATAAAGACAAGGCTGTATCAGGCCCTTCAGTTATTGCGAGTGAAGCTGAATGATGAAGCCTTAAAGGAGATAAAGTAAGATGGACGAAAGAATACAAGAATTACATAAAGAGTATACCGATATTCCCATTCCGGATGAACTTGATTTGATTGTAAACCGTTCTATAAAGCAGTCACTTAAAGCCAATAGAAAAAAACACACGACAACTAAGTGGGTGGCTAGTGTTGGTGCGGCCGCAGTTATTTTTCTAGTAGCCATAAACACCAGTACAACCGTAGCTAGTGCATTATCTTCCATTCCAGGCGTAGATCGGATAATAAAAGTACTAACTATTAAAGAATACGTTGTAGAAGAAGAGAACTACGATGCAAATATCAAGGTTCCAGCCGTTACGGATATGGAAAACAAAGAACTGGAGCTTGGATTGAACAGCAAATATTTAAGTGAGAATAAAGCACTATACGAAAAGTTCCAAGCGGAGATCGAAGCGTTGAAGGAACAAGGTGGGGGCCATTTGGGGCTGGATGTAGGTTATGAAGTGAAAACGGATAATGGTCGCATTTTCTCCATTGGCAGATATGTTGAGGAAACCGCTGGTTCATCTTCAATGGAAGTTACTTTTGATACGATAGACAAAGAGAACCAGATCCTTATTACATTGCCAATGCTATTTAAAGATGATCAATACATTGAACGCATCAGCGAAAATATTAAAGAACAGATGATTGCCCAAATGAAAGCAGACTCTGAGAAAGTTTACTGGATCCCTGAGTATGGCGATGATGTACCAACGGATCAGTTTACCTCCATTACGAAGGATCAGAGCTTTTATATCAACACCGAAGATAAGCTTGTGATTGTGTTTAACAAATACGATGTCGCACCGGGTTATATGGGCTCCGTTGAATTTGTGATACCAACCGCGGTGCTTGCTGATGATTTGGTCAGTCAGAAGTATATTCAATAAAAGAATTTTGGGAATAACGTCATCTGCGGTCCGAAACTCTGCGCAAAAGGTGCTAAATGTGGAAATAATGTCATCTAGGTCCGAAAGTTTAGCCAAGGCTTTTTGTCCAAACCTCAAACATCGTTTGCTCTCGTTATTTTACGGGTGACGCAGCAGCTATCGGACTCAGCTGACCCTAAACGCAGCATTATCGCACTTTTGCAATTCTATCGGACCGTATCGTCGCTATTGGCACGAAAACCATCCCCCAAGCGCACTTTTCTAACGAATAGCTGCACTGGGGTCCGAAACTCTGCACAAAAGGTGATAAAAGTGGAAATAACGTCATCTGGGTCCGAAAGTTTAGCCGTATATAAATTGTTCTACTGCCGCAACAGTAGCATTAATATCCGGGTTAGAATTGTCGATCAACGCAATATTTTCAGCCGGGAGCGGCCATTCTACCGTACGGTTGCCAAGAGAAGTGCGGAATTCATTCCAATGCTGGAACTTCCATTCATCTAGTGGTGATTGTCTGTCTTGAATTCGTTCAAGGTACAATTCCTCGTTGGCTAACCCTACCAAGACAACCTTGACCTCAACATCATGAAGGGAACGCCCGATCCGAGCTAACTCATGGCTGATCCAGTCAGGATTGGCCGCCTCTTTGGTAAAGGGACCAACTACAAAAGCATCGACGTCCAAGCCTATATTATCCAGCGCAGCATCCATAGTGATTCGATAACCTAAATCGCGGCATAACCTTTTGTACTCTGCTGAGTCTCTATCTGCCGGATCCAGTCCGTGTAAAGTCATTATCGCGTCAGCAGCAGGCCGTAGTAAGATATCCATATCGAAAAAAGGTATTTTGCGCCGCGAAGCAATCGCTTTAGCTAACGTTGTTTTGCCTGCTCCAGCTGGACCAAGAAAAAATACAAGTTTATTCATTTCTAATTCTCCTTAGTTCTCAAGTCAACTCCAATGTGTATCTATGCATACTATCATATAAAAGATGACGAGCAATCGCCAGCGTAATCCCATTCTCGGCAAGTGACGGTCCACAAAACTAAAATTGCTCGCGGATTAGCCCATAAAATGATATTTTTTTGCTTCTCCATTGAGTTTTTAGCTAATCCTGCTTATAATATAGCGAGAAAAATAAGAAAAAGGTGTCCATAAATGAGCATATTAAATGTTGAAGGATTAAGTCATGGCTTTGGAGATCGTGCGATCTTTAAGGATGTTTCATTCCGTCTCCTAAAAGGCGAGCATATCGGATTATTCGGCGCTAACGGCGAAGGAAAATCCACTTTTATGAATATTGTTACAGGCAAACTGCAACCTGATGAAGGTAAAGTCGAATGGTCCAAGCGGGTGCGTGTTGGCTACCTCGATCAGCATGCAGTGCTGACCAAAGGAATGACGATTCAAGACGTACTCAGAAGTGCCTTTCAGTACCTGTTCGATCTTGAGCAAGAGATGAACGATATGTATGGCAGAATGGGTGATGTTTCACCTGAAGAGCTGGAAAAGCTGCTTGAAGAAGTAGGTACCATCCAAGATACACTTACAAATCAAGACTTTTACATGATCGATGCGAAAGTACAAGAAACCGCGCGTGGACTAGGGATTACTGACATTGGATTGGATCGCGATGTAGCCGATCTTAGTGGTGGTCAACGCACCAAAATCTTGCTTGCTAAGCTATTGCTTGAAAAACCAGATATTTTGCTCCTCGATGAGCCTACGAACTATCTGGATGAGCAGCATATTGAATGGCTGAGACGTTACCTTCAAGAGTATGATAATGCTTTTATTCTGATCTCACATGATATGCCATTCTTGAATAGTGTTATCAACCTGATCTACCATATGGAAAATCAAAAGCTGACCCGTTATGTGGGTGATTATGAGCAATTCCAACAAGTCTACGAAATGAGAAAACAACAGCTTGAATCTGCTTATAATCGCCAAAAGCAAGAAATAGCAGAGCTGAAGGATTTCGTAGCTCGTAACAAAGCCAGCGTGGCTACCCGTAACATGGCGATGTCCAGACAGAAGAAGCTCGACAAGATGGAGATCATCGAGATTGCCAAGGAGAAACCGAAACCACAGTTTAACTTTAAAGAAGGTAAAACTGCCGGCAAGATGATTTTCGAAGCAAAAGAATTGGTTATCGGCTACGACTCTCCATTGTCCAGACCGCTTAATTTGTTGATGGAGCGTGGACAGAAGATCGCGTTGGTTGGGGCAAACGGAATTGGTAAAACAACTTTGCTGCGCAGCATTTTAGGTGAAATCTCTGCTTTGTCCGGTTCGGTAGAACGTGGATACCATCAGGAGATTGGCTATTTTGAGCAAGAGATGAAGGAAGGCAATTACAAGACTTGTATTGAGGAAATCTGGGATACATTCCCGTCTCTGTCACAATTCGAAGTACGTGCTGCTCTAGCTAAATGCGGATTAACCACGAAGCATATTGAGAGTAAGATTGCTGTACTAAGTGGTGGGGAAAAGGCTAAAGTTCGTCTATGTAAGCTGATTAATAGCGAAACTAATATTCTTGTATTAGATGAGCCAACGAACCACTTGGATATCGATGCCAAAGATGAACTGAAACGCGCTCTAAAAGCATACAAAGGAAGCATTCTTATGATTTCTCACGAACCCGATTTTTATCAGGACATCGTAACCGATATCTGGAATTGCGAAGATTGGACAACGAAAGTATTCTAAGTATACGAGTTCAATTAACGAATCTTAAACAGGATACCTTACTTCGATACTCCGAAGGGTATCCTGTTTTTTATTCCGAGGCACTATCTGCATTAATTGTGGCGATTAAAATTGGCGTATGAGTAGAAATCAAGATCATCATGTGGAGTGATTCCACTTTCAATGCAGATTCCCAGATAACAAATCCGTAAAAAATTGATGGCCGCCTTAATGATTTTCATAATTAACACAAAGAATAGATCACTCCTCAAAACTTTCCGTCCGATAAGAAGACTTTAGGCTTCAAACTTCAGATTCTGTGGTTCCGTCGGAAATTCTTCTGTCCGTGCACGGGAATCAGTGACGGGAACGTCCAGGCCTACTTCTTCAAATGTGCAGTCATCTAGCCAAATCTTTCCTGATCCCGATAGGAGAATACCAATGTTGATACAATCCGCCTCTGCCGGGATATCCAGCACACAAGCGTAAAAATTCCAGGAAGCAGTTCCTTTAATACTTCTGTACTGCATGTTGTCAAAACCCAGCATATTCTGGAGCTTGTCATCAATACGCATCCATAAGCCGCACCAGTCGCTGACTTCTTCGGTCCGGATAAAGCCGGCAAACCGCATCCGCTTCCCAAGATAATTTTTTGCATCAAACTGCTGCATTAGAGTACCAAATTCGTTCTCTTCAGGTGGTTCAGTTTCTGCGCATTCCAGTGATACAGAGTTCCTTCCCTTATGGTAAATCTGCATATCTAATGATGCCTTATATTTGCTGGGGGATGTTCCGGTGATGAACCAACCTTTAATTTCGGACATGGTAAATTCCTCTCTTTCCTGAATCAATAGTTTTATCTGCGACCTGTATTGGGCTGGGGGGAGAGCATAAAGTCCTTTAAAAGCTCTTGTAAAAGCCTCTTGACTATCAAAACCATAAAGCAGTGCAATATCTAGAATGCGTTCTTCGGAATAGAGCAGCAGTTGGGCAGCAGAACTCAACCTACGGGAACGAATGTATTCAGCTACACTTTTGCCGACATATTTCTGAAAGAGCCGGTGGAAATGATATTTGGAGAATCCAGCCACTTTCGCAATTCCGTCCAGATTCAATTCTTCTTCCAAATGGTTCTCAATAAATTCAATACTATTGTGAATCATCTTGTAATACAGCCTAATCACCTCCCTGGTATTAATATACCTCACCTATTTAAAGGGATTTTGATAATTCTTGCTTAGTTGTACTTCAGTATGTAGAGATTTGCATCTGAACCTAATACTATCAGCAGAAGATATAAAAGGAGAGTATAAAACTATAAAACACAAAAAAGGCGAATTCTTACTCATAATGGAGTAAGAATTCGCCAATATCTATTCGATTGCATTCCTACATTAAACCTCAATGATGATTGGAAGAATCATTGGCCGCCGTTTCGTTTTTTCGTATAGGAACTTACTTAATGATTCTTTGATGGTCTGCTTGATGATATTCCATTGGCCGAGATCCGTTTCGTTCATTTTTTTAAGGGTCGATGTTACATGCTGGTTGATCTCGTCCATTAAATTATCGGAGTTACGGACATAAACGAATCCCCTGGAGATAGTGTCTGGCTCGTTTAATAGACGTCCATCGGTTTGGCTCAGTGTAATCACTGTAATCAGAATGCCGTCTGCTGACAGCTGGCGACGATCGCGAAGCACAACATTTCCAATATCTCCGATCCCAAGGCCATCTACTAGAATTTGCCCAGCAGTCACTCGACCGGATTGGCGGACAACACCAGACGATGACTCAACGATGTCTCCATTTTTTAGAATAAAGATATTTTCCGGTTTGACGCCTACCGCCTCCGCTAACAAGCTGTGATGATGCAGCATACGGTATTCACCATGAATCGGAATAAAGTATTCAGGTTTCATTAGAGTCAGCATTAGCTTAAGCTCCTCTTGGCTGCCATGCCCGGAGACGTGAAGCTCACTGCGTGAACCATAGATGACTTTAGCACCCAGCATATATAAATTATCGACAATCCTTGAAACATTCCGTTCATTTCCCGGGATGGGATTGGCTGCGAGCAGCACCGTGTCCCCAGCCTGGATCTCCATCAATCGATGGCTTGAGTTCGCTAAGCGGGATAGTGCGGCCATGGGCTCTCCTTGACTGCCTGTACATAAAACAGTTACCTGTGCCGGAGGGAGCTTAGCAGCTTCTGCAGGTTCGATCAGCATATCGTCCGGAATGTTCAAATAACCGAGTTCTTGGGCCACTCTGACTACATTTACCATACTTCTGCCGAGTAAGGTCAATTTACGTTCAGTTAAATGAGAAGCATCAATGATCTGCTGTAGACGATGTACATTTGAGGCGAAGGTAGAAATAAAAATTCTACGGTCTGCTTTTAAAAAGGCTTCCTTTATGTGAGCGCCAACAAGCTTTTCAGAAGGGGTGAAGCCAGGACGCTCAGCATTAGTGCTTTCTGACAGCAAGATCTTTACACCGTTTTTCCCAATATCGGCCATTTTATGTATATCTGGATACTGCTTGTTGACAGGCGTCATGTCAAATTTGAAGTCTCCTGTATGAACTACGGTACCTTCAGGTGTATCGAATACTACGCCAAGGCAATCTGGAATACTATGATTTGTATTAAAAAATGTTGTAGTAATGGCTCCCAGGGTTAACGTGGATTCTGAATTAATACAATGGAGTTTCGTTTGTCGTAAAATTCCATGTTCCCTAAGTTTATTTTCGATTAATCCTAAGGTTAAACGGGAAGCATATATTGGGATATTCAACTGTTTAAGCAGGTAAGGAATCCCGCCGATATGATCCTCATGTCCGTGAGTCACCACCAACGCTTGTACCTTATCAATATTATTTAATAAATACGAAACATCAGGAATAATTAGGTCAATCCCTAAGAGACTTTCATCTGGGAATTTAGAGCCGCAATCAATGACAACAATATCATCTGCGTATTGTAGGATATACATATTTTTACCAATTTCATGAACCCCGCCTAATGCTGCAATCGAGAGTTGCTTAGCTGCCATTTTCATTGAAGCCCCTCCTAAATAAATTTCTCTATATTATGTTTGAATCCCATTATAATTATCCATTCTGAAGCTTGATACAATATAATAACTGAAGAAAGCTAATCGAAAGATAGGAGAACGTTACTCATGAATATCCGACTATTACAAATGAAAGATAATAGCTCCATTGAAAAGGTCATTAGGGACTGCCTAATTGAGTTTGGCGGGAATCGCTCGGGTCTAGCCTGGGAGGATGACAGCCTGCATCATTTATCAGATGATTATAATCATAGTGAGAATCGGGCTTATTGGGTTGTCGAAGAGGGAGGGGAAGTATTAGGGGGGTGTGGCATTGCTCCTTTCGGGAATGATGACAAGATATGTGAGTTGCAAAAAATGTATTTATCTCAGTCGATTAGAGGTAACGGGATAGCCAAAGAACTTTTAAATACAGCGTTGGACTTTGCTAAGCTTCATTACAACCAATGTTATTTGGAGACACTTCAAAACATGCACGCAGCTAACCGTTTCTATATGAAAAATGGATTTGAGCTTTTGGATGAACCGCTTGCGGGGTCGGAGCATTTCGCTTGTGATGCTTGGTATATTAAAAATTTAATGTGAATTGCTTTAAAAATGTTGGAGGCCTGGATTACCAGGCTTTTTTTGATCTAAGGTAATGATTTTTTATTTGACAATAAAACCGTCCAGACGGTATAGTAAATAACAGAGGTGATTATCGTGAACAGTAATTCAAAACGAAGTAGTATTTTATTAGCAGCTTCTATAGTAGTTAAAAATAATGGGGTGGAGAAGCTTACGCTTGAAGCCGTTGCCAAAGAAGCGGGGGTCAGTAAAGGTGGACTGCTGCACCATTTTCCGAATAAGGAAGCTTTAATAAAAAGTATGGTGGAAGAGTTAACAAGTGATTTTTTCAGTAATGTTCAAGAAAGAGTAGCGAATGCATCTAGAGAAACGGGGAAGTGGGGACGAGCGTTTGTTCAGGCGATTGACGACGATCTTAAGGAAGAGCAAGAGATTAGCACCGCGCTTTCGGCTGCTCTTTTTACGAACCCGGATATCCTTAAGAAATTTCAAGATCAATACTCAGTATGGCAAAACAATATAGAGAACGATGGAATAGATCCTGTACGTTCCACAATTGTCAGGCTGGCAGCGGACGGTTTATGGTATTCAGAAATGTTCGGATTAGGAGCTTTAGATAAGGATTTACAAGATAAAGTAATTCAAGAATTAATAAACATGACGGAGTAAGGAGGGGCTATTGTTGAATTCATATGTGTTACTGGCAACAGCGATTATCTGCGAGGTATTTGGTAGCTCCATGCTTAAGGTTTCTAACGGGTTTAAAAAGATTTTACCTTCAATAGGAGTCGTACTCGGCATGGGTTCAGCCTTTTATTGTCTTTCTTTAGCGCTTTCAACGATTCCACTAGGGACGGCTTATGCTATTTGGTCGGGGGTAGGTACGGCTTTAACTGCGTTAATTGGAGTCATCATTTATAAAGAAAACTTCAATCTGAAAAAACTACTCGGCCTGATTCTTATCATTGGTGGAGTAGTCATTATGAAACTTTCTGGTGGATCTCATTAGAGCTTGGAGGAAATGTTATGAACAAGAATAAGGGTTTTTGGGTACTTGGGGTAGCTATTATAAGCGAAGTAATAGGTACAACTATGCTGAAAATGTCAGAAGGGTTCACACAAATATTGCCTACTATAGGTGTTATTATTGGTTTTATTATCGCATTTTATAGTTTGTCCATAAGTCTCAAAGTTTTACCTTTAAGCCTAGCTTATGCGATTTGGGCAGGTGTAGGTACAGTTCTAACCGCCATCGTTGGTATCGTAATATGGGGGGATCCATTTAGTATGCTTACACTTGCAGGCATAGTATTAATAGTTGGAGGTGTGGTTTTATTAAACTCTCCAGATTCAGCTAATGAAAAAGAACTTAAAACCACAAGTTAATCTTCATAAAAAACTAGGGCCTGAGAAATCAGGCCTTTATTTGATGGACGTGATGTTAATAGATTCCATATTTAGGGTAGTTCCGCGATATTGGTATCACATATCTTTTCCGTAGAATTACATCTTATAGCTTGATCCGCTTCTTCTCTATAATGAGAGTGTCTCACATTGAAAGGAGGATCGGTTGTTATTTAATGTGCTCTGAGATGAATTTGATTGTAAACGCTATCATTTAAGCACTCCGATAAGGCGACACGTTAGTGAGTATCTACATTAAGAGGAGGATTATAATGCGCAACAAGTATGTCGTTTGGTCGCTTGTAGTAACCCTGTTGATTTCAAGTTTATACCTGGCAGCGGGTCCGTTCACATTTGTTAGTGCCTCTGGTGGCGCGAATTTGACGCTGGGCAAAACTGTGACGGCTAGTGGTCAATCACAAACGTATAGTCCAAACAATGTGAAAGACAGCAATCAAGAGACGTATTGGGAAAGCAGCAATAATGCATTTCCGCAATGGATCCAAGTAGATCTCGGTACAGAGACAAGTATTGACCAAATCGTATTGAAGCTGCCAACGGGCTGGGAGACGCGTACGCAAACACTCGCCGTTCAAGGCAGCACAAATGGATCTACATTCACTGACATTGTTGGTTCAGCTGATTATGTGTTCAATCCTTCAGCAGGAGGGAACACCGTTAAGATTGATTTTTCAGCAACCAGCACTCGTTATGTACGCCTGAATGTAACAGGCAATACGGGTTGGCCGGCAGCGCAAGTATCTGAGTTCGAAATTTATGGAGCTAGTACACCAACACCGACGCCAACAGCCACACCAACGCCAACAGTTACACCAACGCCAACAGCCACACCGACGTCTACAGTCACACCAACGCCAACAGCCACACCAACGCCAACAGTCACACCAACGCCAACAGCCACACCAACGCCAACAGCGACACAAACGCCAACGGCCACACCTGTTGCGGGCAGTAATATCGCGGTTGGCAAATCGATTACCGCATCCTCTAATACGCAATCATTTGTGGCAGCAAATGCTAATGACAACAACACCAACACATACTGGGAAGGTGGCAGTAATCCTAGTTCATTGATACTTGACCTGGGGTCAAACTACAACGTTTCCTCCATCGTTCTAAAGTTAAATCCATCCGCTGCATGGGGAGCACGTACCCAAACGATTCAAGTGCTCGGTCACAATCAGAACACAACGACATTTGGGAATCTGGTGTCAGCACAATCGTATTCGTTTAATCCAGCTTCAGGAAATACAGTAACCATTCCTGTTACCGCAACTGTCAAACGTCTACAGCTTAATATTACTGCCAACTCGGGTGCTCCAGCTGGACAGATCGCCGAATTTGAAGTATACGGTACTCCAGCTCCGAATCCGGATTTGGTGATTACTGGCATGTCCTGGTCACCAACGAATCCGGTTGAGTCTAATGCGATTACGCTGAACGCAATCGTAAAGAATATCGGCAATGCCAGCTCTCCAGCTACTACTGTTAATTTCTATTTAAATAATGAGCTTGTAGGCTCAGCTCCGGTAGGTGTACTAGCAACTGGAGCATCGACAACAGCATCGATGACACTTACCGCAGGAGTTAAGCCTGCCGCAACGTATTCAGTTAGTGCCAAAGTTGATGAAGACAACCTAGTTATCGAACAAAATGAAGCGAATAACAGCTACACGAACCCAGCGTCACTTATTATCGCTCCAGTGTCCAGCTCTGACTTAGTGGGAACTGTTACATGGACACCAAGTAATCCTGTTGCTAATAACAATGTAGCGTTTAATGTAAATCTTAAGAATCAAGGAACCATTGCCTCTGCAAGTGGTTCACATGGTATAAGCGTTGTTCTTAAAAACTCTGCGGGTTCCACTATTCAAACCTATAATGGATCTTATAACGGTGCCTTAGCAGCGGGGGCATCAGTTAATGTTGCGATTCCAGGGACTTGGACAGCGATTAATGGTAACTACACAGTCACCACTACTGTTGAAGTGGATGCTAATGAGATAGCTGCCAAGCAAGCGAATAATGTAAGTGTTTCTAATCTCGTTGTCTATGCTGCGCGTGGTGCAAGCATGCCGTATAGCCGATATGATACCGAGGATGCTGCTCTCGGGGGTGGCGCAACATTGAAATCGGCGCCAACCTTTGATCAAGCATTAATCGCTTCTGAAGCTTCTGGCCAGCGTTATATAGCTCTTCCTTCGAATGGTTCGAACTTAGAATGGACGGTCAGACAGGGTCAAGGCGGCGCAGGTGTAACGATGAGATTTACAATGCCTGACTCTGCAGATGGGATGGGATTGAATGGTTCACTGGATGTGTATGTGAATGGAGCGAAAGTAAAAACAGTTTCCTTAACCTCATACTACAGCTGGCAGTATTTCTCAGGTGATATGCCTGGCGATACACCTAGTGCAGGACGTCCACTATTCCGTTTTGATGAAGTTCACTGGAAGATGGATACACCCCTCCAACCTGGAGACAAGATTCGAATCCAGAAGAACAATGGAGATAGCTTGGAATATGGTGTGGATTTCCTTGAAATTGAATCTGTTCCAACAGCAATTGCCCGCCCAGCTAACTCCGTATCTGTAACAGATTACGGTGCTGTGGCAAACGACGGACAAGATGATCTGGCAGCTTTTAAAGCTACTGTAAATGCAGCCGTGGCAAGCGGAAAGTCTATTTATATTCCAGCAGGAACCTTTAATCTTAGCAGTATGTGGGAGATTGGTTCTGCTAGTAATATGATCAATAACCTCACTATTACTGGTGCTGGTCTCTGGCACACCAATATTCAGTTCACCAATCCTAATGCTGCGGGCGGTGGTATTTCACTCCGTATTTCAGGTAAGCTAGATTTCAGTAATGTATATATGAATTCTAATTTGCGCTCACGTTATGGACAAAATGCAATTTACAAAGGTTTTATGGATAACTTTGGAACCAACTCTATTATCCATGATGTCTGGGTAGAGCATTTTGAATGCGGAATGTGGGTAGGCGACTACGCTCATACACCAGCGATTTATGCTACCGGGCTGGTAGTTGAAAACAGTCGGATTCGGAACAATCTTGCAGACGGCATCAACTTCTCGCAAGGAACTAGCAATTCAATTGTACGCAATAGCAGTGTGCGAAATAATGGTGACGATGGTCTTGCAGTATGGACCAGTAACACAAATGGTGCACCTGCTGGTGTGAATAATACCTTCTCGTATAACACCATTGAGAATAACTGGCGTGCGGCAGCGATTGCTTTCTTTGGAGGAAGTGGTCATAAGGCTGATCATAACTATATCATTGATACAGTTGGTGGTTCCGGCATACGTATGAATACCGTTTTTCCAGGTTATCATTTCCAGAATAATACGGGTGTAGTTTTCTCAGACACAAGCATTATTAACAGTGGTACGAGTAAAGATCTTTATGGGGGTGAACGTGGCGCAATTGATCTTGAAGCATCAAATGATGCTATCAAGAACGTTACATTTAATAACATAGACATCATTAATACCCAGCGTGATGCGATTCAATTTGGATATGGTGGTGGATTCGAGAACATCGTGTTCAACAACATCAATATTAACGGTACAGGACTTGATGGAATAACAACTTCACGGTTCTCAGGTCCACATAAAGGTGCAGCTATTTACACCTATACAGGCAATGGTGCTGCAACCTTTAATAACCTGACAACCTCCAACATTGCTTATCCGAATCTGAATTATATTCAGAGCGGTTTTAATCTAACGATTCATTAATTTTATGTACGAGGTTAAGGGAGAAGCTCTTAGGAGCTTTTCCCTTTTTAGCTTGTAACGAGCTGGATATCTCTAAATTGCCAGAAGGATAATGACTACATGAACAAGAAATTAATATAAGGGGAATTTAAACTATTAAATTTTTGAAATTCTTTTGCAGATGTGTTGATTTCATCATCTTATGTTCGTCATAGCAGATGCGTCGGATCTCAAAGGACCTCCTGATTTTGTTAAACAACTTACTGCGCTTATTCAGGCAAACCATTTAATTACTTAAAGGGAGAGATGAAAAATGAATCAGGAAGTAATCGATTTTATTGAAGCGCTAAAAGAATCATGGCAGGTGGAGTTGTCCACCTCACTACGTGAGGTTGTTCATCAGGCTATACCGGATGTGCAGGAACGTATTCAGTATAAGAAACCTCATTTTTTGAAAAATGGAAAATACGCTGCGGCCATCTCGACATCAAAAGACGCAGTCAGCTTTGTAATCTTTAATACAACCGAGCTAACGCTTCCAGAGGGAGTATTTGAGGGACCACCTGAAAGGAAAACCCTGAAGCTTCGAAAAGGAGACACATTTGATTCTGCACAATTGGTCTCTTTAGTTGCTCAAGCTTCAGCTTCTCTTTGATCCATACTTATATTAAAAGGACGATATCTCAAAGTCATTTGACTTCATGGGATATCGTCCTTTTTGACGATTATACAGTCTTAGTTACTCGTTGTAGTGCTGAGATAGTGAATCTGCTCTTCCAGGATGGTACTTGCTTTGCCTAAAAATGTTGTTATAAGCTCAAGCTCCTGCTCAGTAAAGGAAGACGCCAGTTTAACCATCTTAGTGTGCAAAGGAAGGTAGGCATTTCCAACCTCGTTATTCTCATATAAAGGAACAATGATCACCTTACGACGGTCATTGGGATCATGTTCTCTGCGAACAAAGCCGTTTTTTTCAAGTCGATCAATTAATGTGGTAATGCTGCCTGTAGTAAGTCCAGTTAATTTGGATAGCTCGCCGGCGGTGATAGGACCTTTTTCATGAAGGATATCTATAGATAGAAAATCGTTATTGTATAACCCTAGAGAAGTTGCTACTTTTTGCTGATACAAAACCGTTCGGCTGCCTAGGCCCCGCATGCGTAAAGTTAAGTCTTCCTGCTGAATTGTAACTTGATTGTGTCGATCTCTTGACAAAAGAGGACCCTCCTTTTAAAATGTTTATATCTTGATAGTCAAGATAATTAATAAACAAGATGCTTGATGAACACCTAATTAATTGTCTTGATTTTATCGAATTATTCACTAATTTGCAAAGGGTATAACATCACGTGGTTTGGAATGAAGCCTGTGCACAATCCTTTAACAATTAGAGTAGAACTAAACATTTGGGAAAAGTGGAGGAGAAAAAGGAGCATGGAAAAGAAAAATAAAGTTGGGGTTATTATAGTAGCTCTATTGTTGGCTACACTTATGGCATCAATGGATAATACTATACTTGCAACCGCAATGGGAACCATTGTAGGTGACCTTGGCGGCTTTGACAAATTGATGTGGGTTACGTCCGCTTATATGATAGCTGAGATGGCGGGTATGCCGATTTTCGGTAAATTATCGGATATGTATGGACGTAAGCGATTTTTTATTTTCGGTATTATTGTTTTTATGATTGGTTCAGCTTTATGTGGTACGGCAAATTCTATTGTTCAGCTTAGTATTTATCGGGCAATTCAGGGTATTGGTGGAGGGGCACTCGTTCCTATTGCATTCACGATTATGTTCGATGTAGTGGCCCCAGAAAAACGGGGGAAAATCGGTGGGTTATTCGGTGCTGCCTATGGTATTTCCAGTATTTTTGGTCCTCTTATTGGCGCTTATATAGCGGATTATATTCATTGGTCTTGGGTCTTTTATATCAATTTACCCATTGGTGTTATTGCATTCTTTATGATCGCTTTCTTCTACAAAGAATCTGTTGAGCATTCCAAAGAAAAAATTGATTATCTTGGGGCTTTTACACTTGTAGCTTCAATCCTTTGTCTCATGTTTGCGATTGAGCTCGGGGGTAAGAAATATGCTTGGGACTCGACAATGATTCTGGGATTGTTTATGGCTTTTGTTGTGTTTTTAATTGGTTTTATTGTTATCGAACGTCGTGCAGAAGAGCCAATCATTACCTTTGGCATGTTCAAGAATCGTCTCTATTCTACGAGTAATGTTATGGCGATATTTAGCGGAGCGGCATTTATTACAGCCTCGGTGTACATTCCAATTTATATTCAAGGGGTTCTTGGCGGGTCTGCCACAAATTCGGGGCTTGTTCTACTTCCGATGATGATTGGTTCTGTTATCACTGCTGCTGGCGGAGGATTCTTGCTCTCTAAATTTAATTATCGCACGATCATGATTTCTACGTTAGTACTCCTTGTAGCAGGTATGGCTCTACTTACCACACTAACACCAGACTCCTCCCGGTTTATGGTCACTATTTTTATGTTTCTGGTGGGTCTTGGCATAGGTTCATCATTTTCTGTTCTAAGCAATGCAGCGATTCATGGATTTACAGCAAGACAACGGGGTTCTGCAAGTTCGACACTTAGCTTCACACGGGAGCTGGGAATGACACTTGGCATTACGGTATTTGGTATTATTCAAAGTCACATTTTTTCGAATAAACTAGCTTCCATGTTCAGTAAGGGAGGCGCGGCGCCAGAAGGTGTTAATCTAAGTGATCCAAGTACAATTTTGACTCCCGACACACGGGCCAAAATTCCCTCTGAGGTTCTTGATAAAATCACCGAAGGATTATCTTCTTCTCTTGTTCATACCTTTGCTTGGGCGATTATTCCATCAGTTATAGCTCTAATGGCAGCATTTGTGATGAGCAGGGAGAAGTTTGACCCTGCTTCTGAGCTGGAAGAATTTACGGCATCGCATTAAGGAAATAAAAGATAAAAATTAAAGCCCAAGTCCTTTGTTAATAAAGGCTTGGGCTTTTTTGATAAGAAGCTCGGCGATCCTATTTCTCTGAAATGCTATAACGAGAATGTAAATGCCAGATAAGCTCTCTACGGCTACTGACACCTGCTTTAGCAAAAATGGATTTTAAATGATCCTGAACCGTGTAAGCAGAAATATGTAATTCAGCAGCCAATTCTTTAGTAGATAATCCGCGAATTACTCCTTCAAGTAAATGCTGTTCCCGTTTCGTCAGATCATACGCTTCTGCAATGATAGGAAGCATATCTGCTGGACGTGCAGGCTCGAATGAAATGGCAATTTGCGTCTGACCGTCGTATGCATGAAGCCGGCTAGCCCGGATCACTAGATAAGGTCCGTCTGACATCCGGATACAGGACTTTGCCATCCCCGAAGATTCAGAGGGACTATTGATTGCTTGTGTGCTCACCGCCCGAATTGGTCGTGGCAGGATATGGTGATCAATTTTTTCTAATGAACGAAGTTTCTCTAACCAGCGGTCTGCTGTAGGGTTGGAGGAGAGGAGCACTAGTTGATCAGAAAGGACGGCAATTCCGGAACCGTAATCTTCTTCCAGCCAAGTCTGATTTCTCTCAGGCAACTCAAGACTGAAAGCCCGCATTCTTGCGGCAATCTCAGGAAGCATTAAGGCTATCCGTACACAATCTTCCTGTGAAAATACAGGCTGACCCGACTTTCTGTAAAGTGTCAGATACCCCCAACACGCATCTCCATGAACAAGTACAGCGCGTAATTCATCCTCAAATCCTGCCGGAGACAGTACTTTTTGATAGCGGGCACTCAAATCTGGCTGCCCTTCGGTTGCTTCATATAAAGTAGCTACATGCACTTTACTATGAACCATTTGCTCATAGGGATTAATATCGTCTTCACCGTATTCGATCTGGAACAAGTGATGATGAATGGATTCCACGTTATCTTCTGTAACCGCACCTGTCGAGAGTAGTGTCTGTGGATCAACATGGGTACAGCAGGCAGCATCAAAGGGTACAGCCTCGCGTAAAATCGACAGTAATGAAGTACGGTAGCTATGTGAAGATTCAGAAACAGTACCTAACCTTATGATTTGTTGTTTAATATGATTAAGTTGTCTTATGGTTTTCATAGGTCAGCCCTCTAGTCATGGAGTATAAAAACAGGTATCCCACATTTATGGGATAGTGAATGTAAACCATATCCGTATAATTGAGAATGGTTCTTAATTATTTCTATTATATAGGATGCGGTGATAAAATGCAGAGAAAAGAAGATATTGTAGTCGTCGGTGGATATGGCCATGTAGGGCGTACCATTTGTGAAATCTTAGAGAAAAAATATCCTGGAAAAGTATATGCTGCAGGGCGAAGTCTTGTAAAAGCAAAGCAATTCAGTCAAGCAACTGATGGGAAAATTAAGCCGATGCAGTTGGATATTAATAAACCTTTACCTACTGATAAGTTAGAACGAGTGAAATTAATCATTATGTGCTTAGATCAAACGGATACGGATTTTATAAGAGCTGTGTTTCGAAGCGGTATTCATTATGTGGATGTATCTGCGAACGGTTTGTTTTTGAATGAAATTGAGAAATACAAGAGAGAAGCTGAAGACAATGGGTCAAGTGCTGTCTTAAGTGTAGGACTTGCTCCCGGCATCACTAATCTCCTGGCCCTTGAAGCAGAGCGGCAGATGGATCAGATTGAGGAGATAGAAATTGCGATTATGCTCGGATTAGGTGATTCTCATGGCAAAGCGGCGTTAGAATGGACAGTTGACAGTTTAGCAGCTAAGTTCGAAGTGAAGCAGGATAATCGCCAGGTTGAGGTGGAGAGCTTTACAGACAGAAGGTTGTATCATTTTGGTGATGAGATGGGTAACCGATATGCTTACCGTTTTCCATTCTCAGATCAACAGACACTTAGCAGAACACTGAAATCATCGTCTATCTCTACACGATTTTGTCTTGATTCAGCTCTAGTTACTAAAATACTGGCAATAACGAAAAGAACTGGAGCCGTTCGCTTACTGCAAATAGGCTGGCTGAAGAATTCAATTGTTCGTGTTATGGGGCGGCTGCATTTGGGGGATGATGGGTTCGCTATTAAGGTTGAAGCACATGGAAGAAATTCAGAAGGTAAATTACTTCATGCGGATTTTTTATTACAAGGAAAGAATCAATCTATCATTACGGCAAAAGTAACAGCGGCAGTAGCAAAACATCTATATGATTCACCACCCCCAGGTGGAGTTTACCATATTGAGCAGATGACTGATATAGCGTATATACAGAAGGAATTAGGATCAGCCATTTCTCTCAAGACTGCGGTAAACTAGTATAATATTAATCATATAGAAAGGGGCGTCTTAGAATGAATAGAAAAGATTGGGAGCTGTTGAACGGTCATAAAGCGGGCGTGTTTTGGTTCACAGGATTATCAGGTTCAGGAAAAAGTACACTAGCACAACAAGCTGAAAAAGAATTGTTTAAGCAAGGCATCCGATGTGCTGTGATCGACGGCGACCAGCTAAGGAAAGGTTTGAATATTGATTTAGGCTTTTCAGAAGAGGATCGTAAAGAAAACATGCGTCGCGCAGCCGAAGTAGCATCTATGTTTTTGGAACTAGGCTTTATAGTGCTTGTCCCGATGATTTCACCTTCTTCAGCTGCTAGAGAAGCGATTAGATATCGTTTTCAGTCTGGCGAGTTTGCAGAGGTTTATGTGCAATGTTCATTAGAAACCTGCGAACAACGTGATCCTAAAGGGCTGTATAAGAAAGCTAGAAAAGGTGAAATTCGTGAGTTTACAGGTATTGATGCTATTTATGAAGCCCCTGAACATGCCGAATTGACAGTTAACACAGAGATTTACGATATGGAGAGCAGTGTGAATCTGCTAGTTGATTTTGTTACACATAATTACGCTAAAAAGATATAGAGGGAAGTTAATAGAAGCCTGGTCAAGTCGGGCTTCTTTTTTTGCATTCTCAAATGGAATTATATCGCAGAAAAGGGATCAAGGTGCTACAATATGAATGAATAAAATAATATTCATTCATATTGATAGGTCTTATTCAAAATATGCATATATGGAGGGGTTCAAATGAAAAAAGTTACTGCATTTATTGGGAATCAACAAAAGCATGCGACCTTTGAAGCGGTTTGTGAATTTGGCAATAATTTAAAAGCATATGGTGATATTGAATTTGAGTATGTCTTTTTAAAAGATTATCGGCTTGAATATTGCCGGGGCTGCAAGATATGTTTCAATAAAGGTGAGGAATATTGTCCACTAAAGGATGATCGCGATGTATTGATGGAGAAAATGATCCATTCTGACGGAATTATTTTCGCCACGCCTAATTATGCATTTCATGTATCGGCACCGATGAAGAACCTCTTGGACCGGCTTGCTTTTGTATTTCATAGACCTCGATTCTTCGGGAAAACCTTCACGGCTATTGTCAATCAGGGGATCTTTGGAGGCAGCAAAATTGTGAAATACCTTAGTAATATGGGCGAGAATTTCGGATTTCAAGTTACAAAAGGCTGTGTCTTGACTACTTTGGAGCCAAGAACAGAAGTTGCGCAGAAAAAAATGACGAGAGAAATAAAGAAAGCCTCCGAAAGATTCTATAAGGACCTTATGTCGCCCAAGACTCCAGTTCCTTCTTTTCTCAGATTAATGCTGTTTCGAATGTCACGTACAAGTATAAAAACAATGCTTGATGATCATTCCAAGGATTATCGTTATTACAAAGAACAAGGCTGGTTTGAGTCGGGTTATTATTATCCTGTTTCATTGGGTCCTATAAAAAGGACAGCGGGTCTGATCTTTGACTTTATTGGGAAACGTATGGCGAAGAATTCGTAACCATAAAGACACTTCTCCGTATAAGATATGAACATGACCGACAATTAACCAAAAGAGAAGTTGAGGTAATCCACCTATGAATGTGAATGTAACCGATCATGCCGATTCAGCCTATTCGCTAGCTGAGCAGAGGGCGGCTCAGTATTTTGTTTCACTGTACATGCAGTTCAAAGAAAAAACTTATGTATCTACTCTCACTGAAGATATTCAATTATGGAAAAAACATCATATTCATCGCCGCTCATGGTTGTCATTTTTCTCTAGAGGGAAAAGGAAACCTGATTCGCAGGATTATCATAGGTATATAGGCTGGCTGAATCTTAATGGTAAATTGGATGATTATTTAGATCGCAGCGTGTCCTATTTATATATGAGGGATCTGGGCAAAGCCTTGGATTCTACTGATACACAAAACAGGATTCAGCGAATGGTTGCTGACATTAGATCTCAATTGATCCCAGACGATTCAACAACGATAAGAGATCAATCGGAATTTATGAGTTTGGCAGGAGTATATCGCTGGGCGCAGAAAGAAGGCGTCGAGACCGCCACCATCTGGGTGATCGACAAGCTAAAGAACGTATCAACCCATATTCCGCAGGAAATGAATGCCGAACAAGCGCAGCGTAAGTTAATTAAGATCATTATCGGGGTCATTCTGCATGTAATGGAGGAAATGGGGGAGAGTACCCCACCTTTGGAACGTTCTAAGAAGCTTAGTGAAGCCATTAGACTTGGTTATTCTTATGGGCTGACTTACCCTTTTATTGATGATCTTCTCGATTCCAGTGTCTTAACGGTTCAAGAAAAAGAGCAATTTTCCCTCATGATACGCGACGCTATCCTTACTAGATCTGTGCCTGAGCTTGGAGAATGGTCCGGAGAGAACATGGAATTCATTCGATACGTACATTCGGAGCTTAGTGAAGCTTTCGAATATATTAAAAGCTATCAACGTCCAGAAATGCAGAACATATTTTTCGAGCAATCCTTTGTGTTTTTTCAATCTCAGGAGCTGGACCGTGTTAAGGAACTTTCCAACGCTAATTACACCAATGAAGAGCTTTATATCCCCATTATCTTAAAATCCTCTTCTTCCCGTTTAATTGTCCGATCCGTTATTAGTGCACCTACAGATGATGGATTTGATCAACGCACTTTTTATTATGGTCTTTACAATCAACTGGCTGATGATTTTGCAGATATGTTTGACGATATGAAAGAGGGAGCGGTAACGCCGTATACCTATTTTCTGAAATACCGTGATCAACGTTCAGATTTGATAAACCCTTTTGAATTATACTGGACCGTCATCTCTCATCTAATCCATTCCGTATATCACTCCGATGCCAAAACCCGTGAAGTGATTCTAGATCGAGCAATTAACGGTTTGAAGCGTTGTAAAGAACGTGTGGGTACTGAAAAGTATAAAGAGATTATGGAGATCTTTGCTTCGGGTCAACCCGAATTTAATCGTCTCGTGCAGCAAATGGTGTTGAAAGCTGATGATGTGGATTTTTTTGACAAACTACTAAGAGATCAAATGCTTACGAATTTAAAAAACAACAAGCAGGAAAAGGTGGATTTTCACAATACGATTCAAAAGGTTCGTGGTGAAATCAACAATCAATTGCCGATTAATAAACCTGTTGGGACACCAGCTATGAAAGAAATGTTAATTGATGCAGCCAATTATAGTTTAGAGGGTGATGGCAAGCGAATACGACCTATTCTGACTTGGGTTATGGGGGTGAACGAATACGGATTAGACAGCGCGGCAATTGTGCCGCTTTTGAGGTCTTTGGAATATATGCATACTGCATCCTTAATTTTCGATGATCTGCCCTCTCAGGATAATGCCCCCACTCGAAGAGGCCGTTCAACTCTACATGAGGTGTATAATAGCGCAACGGCGGAATTGACAGGACTCTTTCTAATTCAGAAGTCGATTGAGGAACAGGCATCCCTTTCTACATTCGATGCTAAATCCGTAATTGCTTTAATGCAATATTCAGCTCAAAAGGCGGAAGATACCTGCATGGGGCAAGCGATGGATTTGAATTCTAAAGGGAAAGCATTGACGCTAGAGCAATTAAATATGATTTGTTTCTATAAGACGGGCATTGCGTTCGAAGCTTCACTAGTTATGCCAGCGATTCTCGCACAGGTTAAGGAGACAGAAATTGAAGCTTTGAAGAAATTTGCTTATCATGCGGGGATTGCTTTTCAGATTAAAGATGATTTACTCGACTTGGAAGGGGATTTACAATTACTGGGTAAGCCCACAGGGCAGGATGTTGAGAATAACAATGCAACGTTTGTCTCCATTCTGGGTTCAGAAGGCGCTAGAAAAGAGATGTGGGAGCACTATTGTCTTGCCATGGAGGCGCTAAAAGAGATCCCCCGCAATATCAATTTTTTAAAACATCTATTGAATTATATGGTTAATCGTGATCGATAAATATGAAAATGGAGTGTTGGCATCTTTGCCAGCACTTTTTTATGAAAAAAATCAATCGTTTTTACGTTCAACTCCGTCTTACTTATAAGAACATCAGAACGATGACTTTATCCTAATACCGACACTGACAAAAAAAGAGGGGGTGTGGTGAGTGGTGGATAGGACGATGGACGAGGTCAGAATGGTTGATTTTGCCCGAATGGATGAGGAAGTTTTCTTTAAACGCCTGTATGTGGATCATCGGAAAATGTACACTGTCGCTTATAGTTATCTACGGACAGAAGCGGACGCGTTAGAAGTTGTACAAGAGGCTTCATGTCGAGCCTGGATGAAACGTAAGAAGCTTAAAGATGAACAGTCATTTACACCTTGGTTGATTCGAATTACGATCAATTGCTGTATGGATGAACTACGACGAAAAAAACGAGTGATTCCTACGGAGAAGCTGGCAGAGGTTGCAACTCAGGAAATGAAAAGTAACGACCGGATTGATCTGGAACGTGCTCTGAACCGATTAAAGCCCAAATATCGGCATGTGGTACTTCTTAAATATTACAATGACATGACTACAATCGAAATCGCAAAAGTGCTAAAAAAACCTGAAGGTACAATCAAAACCTGGTTACGCGAGGGACTTAAACAGCTTCGTAATGTGCTGAAGTGATATGGGAGGTGAACGGAGTGACAGATAAAGAAGATCGTATTTTGCAGAAAAATGTTGATGAAATGAATCAGAATACTGAAACTTTACAGGAAATGAAAATTTATAACGCGATGCGAAAGGGAATTAGGGAAGGAAAAAAACGTGAGAAACGCCGCGTTTATACCGCAGGTTTGGGAGTGATCGCAGCTGCAGCCGCAGCCCTTTTATTTACATACTCTTCAATCGGGTTACCGGCCAAGGAAGTGGCTGAACCTTCAGTTCAAACCGCCAGCCCTAAAAATACAGATGATTTTGCAGCTTATCGTTCATTTTCAAGGTTAGAACCAGCGCTTGCTAGTGCTCTGGAAGAGAATCTCGTGATGCCGGTGGGTCAGAGCGCGGAAAACAAGGGGTACCGAGTGGATGTAACTGGTGCAGTAACAGATGGAAGGAAGGTGTATATTCTATACAGTGTTCAGAACAATACAGACAAAGAAGTTATACATGCGAATTTTGCGCTTCAATATGAAGGCATACAGGAGTCGAATCTACATAAAGGTGCTGCACTAAGTATGCTTGCCAGCGATAACCGAATTCAACCAGGCCAGTCTAAGGATTTTATATACACTACTAGTCTTTCACCAACGGTTAAATATCCAAAGGAAGTAAACTATAATGTCATTCTCACTGAAACTTCAGATAAGGCGCTACAATCCAGTAGTAATAAGTACCGGACTAATCTGGATGTTGCTTTCGAACTTAATCCTGATATGCTCAAAGCACAGGAAAGAATTCTAAAAACGGATAAAACGCTGACAGTTGACGGGCAAAAGATTAAAGTGAATCTAGTGCAATATACACCGCTTAGTACCTATGTAGATTTGGAGTATGATCCGAACAATGATAAACAAATTTTCCAATTGATTAATCCAGTTCTGATTAGTACAAATGGGGGAGCTACCGAAAAATTATTTTACCCCGACAACATCAACTCTGACAATTCTGAAGTCTATTCGGACAACACCAAGTTTACACTGGTGTTCAGGAACAGCCAGAGCAGTCTAAACCGTCAGCCAGACACCGTTTCATTAAAAACCTTTGGTATCTCGGCAGTGGAAAAGAATAAAATGAAAATTGTTGTCGATCTCAATAAGCAGCAAATCATTGAAGCACCGGGAAGTGGCCTTGAGCTTGTTGTTCCAACGCAAGAGAATTATGCAGATGAAGGAGAGATCTTGTTGCGGCATACAATTACTGATGCCGAATATTTAAAATACTACACTAGACTTGCTGAGACTTTTACTGATGCGGAAGGAAATGTGCATAAAAGAGCAATCAAAACAACTTCGGCAGGAAACTTCGGTGGCTACATGACTTCAAAGGATGGTACAGCCGTGGATGAAATGCGTTATACTTTTGGAAAGGGAGCGAAAGATTATCCTCAACCCCTAACGATTACGCTAGAGAAATATATTAATCCGATTATGGATACGCAAGCCGTAGAGTTATTTTCTAAGTAATAGATTAAGCTTAACGATTAATAATCTTGTATTTGTTGTAATCCTATAGGAGGTAGTTATGCGTAAATATAACACTGTAATCTTTGATGTGGATGGAACCCTAATTGATACAGAAATCGCTGTTCTGAGTTCTCTGCTAAAGATGTTAAAGGTGGATCATAACAGAGAGTATGAATTGTCAGAGCTCTATTTTGTGTTAGGTATTCCCGGTTCAGCTTCATTACCACAACTTGGGATCGAAGATATTCATGAGGGCAATGAGAGATGGAATGTTTTCATGAAAGATTTCTATGATACTATTAACATCTTTGACGGAATTGTAGATGTAATGAGTTCATTACAGTCAAAAGAGATCGTTCAAGGAATTGTTACTTCCAAGACAAGAGATGAGCTAAATGACGATTTCGTTCCATTTGGCTTAACTAAATATTTATCATATACCGTTATCGCAGAAGATACAGCAAAGCATAAGCCACATCCAGACCCCTTGCTAGAATTTATTAGAGTATCAAAAGCAAACCCTGAATCATCTATTTACATAGGGGACACGATTTATGATTATGAATGTGCACGAGATGCTGGTGTCGATTTTGGATTAGCTTTATGGGGATGCAAGCAGCATGAGCATATTCCCGCGAAATATAAATTTGAAACTCCGCAGGATATTTTAAAGCTGCAATTGTAAAGTGAATAGGGTGAATATATAGCAGAGCGGCATTTTGCCCTCTGTTTTTTTAATGGAAAAACCTTCATTGTATGTTCTTAACATTGACTCTTCTCTATCTTATCGTTAATATTACCTCTGTGCTTCATTGCCCAAAAGCCTAAAAGCTTAAAAGCTTAAAAGTAAGGAAGCACCGCAATCTCCGAATTTTATCCCAATCACAATGTTAAGGAGCACTATCGTTATGGACCGTCAGCTTAGTTTTTCAAAAAGTATGATTATTATCGCTTTTATTTTTGCACTTCTTTTTGTATCTATTTTCCTATTGAAAGCAGAACCTCATATCCCTCTTCTCGCAACCACAGTTGGCACAGCAGTCTTATTGGGTTTATTTGGCGTGTCATGGAAAGATATTGAGGCAGCTATCATTAAAGGCATCCAAACAGCTATAATGCCCATTCTTATCCTCATGTTGATCGGAATATTGATCGCTGTATGGATGATGAGTGGTACGGTGCCTACACTTTTATTTTATGGTATGGATTATATTAATCCGAACTACTTTGCAGTAAGCGCGTTATATGTCACAATTGTCGTCTCTATGTTTACTGGAAGCTCATTCACCACCGTTAGCACGATCGGCGTAGCTTTGATGGGTATTGCTTTGACGACAGGGATTTCTCCCACACTTGCTGCTGGAGCGATCATTTGCGGAGCTTGTTTTGGTGATAAAATGTCACCCTTATCCGATACGACGAATTTTGCACCTGCAGTGGTAGGTATATCCTTGTTCACACATATTCGTAATATGATGTACACAACGATTCCAGCGCTTATTATAACTACTGTCTTTTTCTTGTTCGCACCAAAAGCCGATGCGATTGATTTATCGTCGATTCAGGGGATTAAGTTTGCTCTACAAGATGGATTTCATATCCACTGGTTAACGTTGATCTCACCACTTGCCGTTATTATTTGCTCAATCAAACGAATCCCAATCCTTCCTACACTGATGGTTGGCATTGTTACTGGTCTTCTGGTGACCGCTATTATTCAGCAGCAGGCAGAAATCGGTGTCTGGTTCAGTGTGATGCAGAATGGATACGAAAGTACTATTGCCAATGAAACCGTTGCTTCTATCGTTAACCGAGGTGGAATGCAATCAATGATGAGTTCCGTTTCACTTATCTTGATTGCTTTATCATTAGGCGGGCTAATACAACATTGTGGTGTCATAGAGGCTTTTTTTCGCAAAATCATTCAACCCCTCAAACGTAAAAGCAGTATCGTGCTTATGAGCGGCGCATCATCCATTGCGGTTAATGGGATGACTGGTGAACAGTATCTTTCTATTTTGTTGCCTGGTCAAATGTTCAAAGATGAATATAATCGCCGAGGCATTCCAGCAAAGACACTATCCCGTACGTTAGAGGATTGTGGAACCCTTGTTAATCCTTTAATTCCTTGGGGAGTTAGCGGTGCTTTTTTCGCTGCTACACTAGGTGTGCCGGTAATTGAATATATACCTTATGCCACCCTTCTGTGGTTAAGCCCATTCATTACGTTTGCGTATGCTTTGATCCCGCAGCTGCAAAAGAATTCGCTAGGCTAACCTTCTCTGAAAGAATGTATTTATTGAACGGATATAAAGAATAATAAGAGTGATTTCTGATTTATATCTGGGGAATTCAGCGGGGGTATTGCTAGTGAGTCGCAATAAGTTACAGGACAGAATCAGGTTAGCAAATGTCGAGACTAAACATGCAGAGCAATTTAATAATTTATTGCGTTATGTATTTCAAGTGACGAATCGTGATTTACAAATCTTTGGTTGGGAAAATCGTGAAATCACCCAAGCGAAGCTGCCAGTTCTAAAGTATGCTGATGTGGTCGGTTGGTTTGATGGTGATAAATTGATTTCACAGTTAGCAGTATACCCATTTCAAGTAAATATTTTTGGGCGAATTTATGAGATGGGTGGCCTGACGGGTGTTGGAACCTATCCCGAATATGCTAATTTAGGTTTAATGAATAAGCTGATGTTGCATGCATTAACTAAAATGAGGGGCCGCAAGCAATCAATTTCTTATCTATTTCCGTATTCTATTCCGTATTATAGGCGGAAAGGCTGGGAGATCATTACCGATAAAATCTCATTTGAAGTTCCGGATACCCAGCTGCCGAAAACTAAAAAAGTTCCTGGGAACGTGGAGCGGGTAACTATTGAACATCCAGATATCAAGGAGATATATGATCAGTTCTCCATGCAGCATCATGGAGCTATGCTTCGAAATAAGTTGGCTTGGGAAGAATATTTACGCTGGGATCTGGATGAAATGACAGTGGGCATCTACTATAACAATGAAGATTTGCCCGCAGGGTATTTGTTGTATTGGGTTGCTGAGGAGATCTTTTACATCAAAGAAATGGTATATATTAACGAAGAAGCTCGCGTGGGATTATGGAACTTTATAAGTGCACATTTTTCGATGATTACTCTTGTCAAAGGGGATATTTATAAAGGGGAGCCGCTTTCCTTCGTTTTAGATGATGGTGACATCAAGGAAACCATTGCTCCTTATTTTATGGCCCGGATAGTGGATGTGCAATTATTTATCGAACAGTATCCGTTTAAAAAACAGGATAAAGATGGTTGCCTTATCTTCACCTTGAGTGATCCGATGCTGGAATGGAACCGGGGTACATTTACGCTTAATGTGGATAAAGATGGAACAGGTGTTTTGCACGCAGGAGGGACTAACCCTTCCTTGTTGATTGACATTCCTACTTTAACCACGATGTTAATGGGCTATAAGCGACCTACCTATTTGGCTAGGATCGGTCGGATCCAGGCAGATGAAGCTACAGTTCAATTCCTGGAAGGGTTAATCAGGCCAGAACATCCTTATTTCTCTGATTATTTTTAAAAAGCATACTCTAATGAGTGTGCTTTTTTGTTCTTTTATAGTAGAATTGATTCTCGGCAACACTAAATGATATGGGGTGTAAGAATGGCGATTAATTTCACCAAACCAATGATCCAAAGGTTAGAACAAGAAATCATAGAGGTAGAGAGCAAGCTCAAAAACGTGAAGAACAAAAAAGAAAAATCCAAATTCAAAATTAATCAATTAGAACAGGATATGAAATTTAGCAAGTCTCACACAGATTTGAGCAGTAAAATGACGCGAATCAAAAAGCTTAACGATGAAATTAAGAACATGAATCGACTGCAAGCTGATCTTTCCAAAGAATTAACAGCAAAGAAAAACTCGTTAAAAAAACTCCTGGTAAATGGAACCGCACCTACTACAATTGATTCCACAAAAGGATAGTCGATCATGGCTGCACAGATGAAAAACCGCGTAATTGGCGGTTTTTATTTTTTTACCAGCTCATTTGTTTCTCCCCTTAACAAGGAAATCTCATGCTTATAGGGTGCGTTTACATATTTCTTTTCACCGATGGAGGGAGTCTCTAGGAGTTTGGGGATAGTTGTTAGTTGAGGATGGTGGACCACATATCTTAGCGCCTGAAGGCCGATATATCCGTACCCTATATTTTCGTGCCTGTCTTTATGTGAGCCCATAATATTCTTTGAATCATTGATGTGAATGACTTTTAAGCGCTCTATTCCGATCAATCGATCAAATTTATCCAATATGCCATCAAAATCTTCTTTTACGTTATAACCGGCATCATGGATATGGCAAGTATCCAAACAAATTGATAGACGCTCATTATGGGTCACTCCATCAATAATAGCTGCGAGTTCTTCAAAAGAGACTCCACATTCACTACCTTTTCCAGCCATAGTTTCTAATGAAACCTGAACATTTCGTTTATCTGTTAGCACTTCGTTTAAGCCTTCCACGATCCGAGAGATTCCAGCTTGAGAGCCAGCACCAACATGGGAGCCAGGATGTAGGACGATTTGGGTTGAACCCAAAGCTTCTGTTCTTATGATTTCTGATTGAAGAAACTCTATACTATGCTCAAAGACCTGTGCCGAAAGTGTATTTCCTAAGTTAACAATAAATGGAGCGTGTACAATAATATTAGAAATACCGTTATCTCTCATATGAGCATGTCCTGCTTCAATATTCAAAGCTTCAATGGGTTTGCGGCGTGTATTTTGTGGGGCTCCGGTATAAAAAAGGAAGGTGGTCGCTCCATAAGAGGCTGCCTCTTCACTAGCTCGAAGGAGCATTTTTGTTCCGGTCATAGACACATGAGAGCCTAGGAGTAAAGACATCGGGGTTGACACTTCCTTTCCTCTGAAAAGAGAGCCATATTTAGTTACTATATATCCTATATGTCTATTATTATTTGTGAATTACCCGGATTATATGTATTGGTATTACAAGAAAGTAGGATGTTTTTTAGGGAAGATCAAGGTTGTCTCATCTGATTTATTATTTATGAGAGACAACCTTAGCGACCCGGAATTTAGCGCTAATTAGCAGCGGAAATAGTCTCACCTTGAATTGGTTTTAAATTTTGCTCCCATTTAACTCTGATTGCCCGGGAAGTGAATAGATCAGCTCCATCTGAGATTTGGAAGTGTAGATGGGCCTCGCTCGTATTACCAGAATTACCTGTTAAGCCAATAACTTCACCTTTTTCGACTTTATCCCCCGGTTTTACAGTAACTGACCCATGTTTGAGATGCGCCAAATGACTATATTCACCGCCATGATCAATGACAACGATATTTCCGGTAGCTTGATTCGGATTCATGACCCCAACTGGCTCATTGTCTTTAATGTCATTCACAACCGATACAACGGTGCCGTCCGCTGGAGCGAGAATGTTTTTGCCAAAGGCATAATAGCTTTCATTTTTTAGTGGATCTCCTGTATAGGAATAGTTATCTTTGGTTTGGATAAAATCGTAAGCGTACCGCTGGATTTCTAACTCATAATGATAATTCACAAGCACATTTTCACCACCCCAAAATACATACCAATCTCCCTCAAACGGCAGTGCGTATTCATGTTTGCTTAGTACATTGTCGGTTTCAGGAGAAGGGGTAAGCTCTTGAACTTGAATTAATGTAATCGTCCCATTCGGATCAAACATCCCGACAAGCCCCTTATTGCCAGCATCACTAACCCATGTGCGTCGATCAAATCCATTAAGCTGCATGGTCGATGCCTTTTCCAATGTATGGATACCCTTAGTGAATTCTTTTCCTGTCTCTGTTAATTCTGCTTCACTTATTTCATCTTTTAAAGGCTGATTAAAGCGGGCATACAACTCCTTGTACTTCCCGTCCAGTAGAATCTTTGATAGTTCATCTGGAGCAAATCCGCTCAGAATGGCAGCTGTGGCCGGGCTTGTTGTCTGCTCCGCCTTTTCAGTAGTCGGCACATCTGCATTCTCTCCTCCACAGGCAGCCATTAATAAAGACAATGACCCTACAGCCAAGGCAGTTCTTGTATTCAAAATAACTTTATGAATGATTTTTTTAGGTTTTTTGTTCATATATGTCGCCTCCCAGTATTACGATTGTAGCAGTCTATCCTTAGCTCTTCTGAAATTCTATATTAACACTTACATAATTTACTAGCTGTTTAATGAATACGAATTAAGCTTCCGTTAAGATTAGTAAGATTGCTAGCCAAAAAAATCATGCTATGATGTTAAAAACGTCTATTGTGAAAGGGAAAATTTATATGAATGAGGCTTCAATTTTATTGGTTGATGATGAGGTATCGCTTTTAGACATTATGGAGACAGTGCTGCGTAAGGAAGGCTACGCCAATATAGATACAGTGCAAACAGGTGAAGAAGCAGTAAGTGCCTGTGAATCCAAAAAATATGATTTAATTGTGCTGGATGTAATGCTGCCCGGACGAAGTGGTATCGAAATCTGCCCTTTTATCCGTCAGACGACGGATGCCCCTATTCTTTTTCTGACTGCTCGAACGTCTGATTTCGATAAATTAACGGGATTTGCTATAGGCGGAGATGATTATATTACCAAACCCTTTAACCCGCTTGAAGTGGTGGCTCGTATAAGAGCACAACTGCGGAGATATTTTGCTTCTGCTAACCAACAGGCTACTGGCAAGAGTGTAGAAATAGTCCCCCATAAATCTGCAAATGTATATGATTACGGAAGGTTTAAGCTAGATGAGACAGCGGGAGAACTCCTGGTAGAGGGTCAGTCTGTTGCTTGTCCGGCACTTGTATTTCAACTGCTGGTCTTCTTATGCAAACATCCCAATCAGATTTTCAGCAAAAGTGAGTTATATGAGAAAGTATGGGGCGATGAAGCACTGAGCGATGATAATACGGTTATGGTTCATATTCATCGAATTAGAGAACGTATCGAAGCAGACCCGTCCGATCCAAAATTTATTGTTAACGTTAGGGGTCTTGGTTATAAGCTGGTGAAGGTAGACCGCCAGGAGTTGTCCATGCCATGAATATCAAACGTCGGTTAACGTTAAGGTTCGTTCTACAGCTAGCAATTACGGGAATGGTTGTTCTCGCTATTGCAGCAGTAACGTTTACTTGGATGCTGTTGCGTTTTCTCGATATCAGTATTACGCGTGATTTTGCTAATGTTGGCTTAGAGCAACTGGTTGAATCCTCCAAAATCGATGAGAAGGGCATTCAATTTTCCCCGAGCTTGCTGGAGCAAGTGAAGAAGAATAAGGGCTGGCTGCAAAATATCGATGAAAATGGAAAAGTTGAAAGTGCCTACAACACTCCAAAAGATGTCCCAATTCAATATGGACCGGGTGAAGTAGTCGCCTATTGGACAGGGACTCAGCCTTTTCCGTATACTCTGGCTGTATGGATTCAAGAGAAAAATGGGAGACAATTCACACTTCTTTATGGCGCGCCAAATATACTAGATCCTCTGTTAAAAAAAATGAGCGATGGTACATTTGATGCAGTAGATGGAGATCTGGTTCTGCCTGATTCGATTGAAAGAGAAATTAAATCATCACAGGCTTTTGTTCAACTCATCGATTCATCGGGTACGGAGCTGCTCTCCTATAATAGGCCAAAGATGATTCCCACCAAGTACTCAGTGCCAGAGCTAGCACTACGCACTCTCTACAGTGAACGTTACGGCTATCATGTCCGATCTTCTTTTGATAAACAAACGGGCCAAACATGGATCGTTGGACAACCGAACGTAAAGGGTGCAGATACAGGACAAAAGGTATGGGTACCTGAAGAGGTTAAAATTGTCATTAAAGGCTCATTAGCAATGCTCGCGGCTTTATTGCTTGCATTTATATTGCTATCTTTATGGCAAGCTCATAGGTTTGGAGCGCCAATGCTGCATATGCTTGTATGGCTCGATTCTATTGGAAATGCCATATATACAGAGCCTTTGGACCGTAAAGGAAATCGTCGTAGTCGAACACACGTAGGTAAATGGAGGCGGAGATACCGGGTTTTTTCTGATGTAATGGTCTCCATAGAGAAATTATCTGCTAATTTGCAAAGAGATCAGACGTTGCGGCAACAAACAGAGAATTTGAGGGAAGAATGGATCGCAGGTGTTACACATGATTTAAAAACTCCTTTATCTTCTATAACTGGTTATGCCCATTTACTGGCGGAGCCTTCGTATGATTGGTCGAAAGAGGAAGTTCGCAAGTTTACAAGGACGATGCTGGATAAATCAGCCCATATGGACATGCTGATCAGTGATCTTGCCATGACCTATCGGCTAAAAACAGGGATCAAGCCACCAGAGCTGATGGAAGTGGAATTGAACTCTTGGTTACATCAAACCCTTGATCAAGCTGCTGCAAATCCCGAATACGGGAAGCAGCGAATTATATTTGTGCCGGCACCAAACGAAGTGAGAGCCCGATTGTATACTCCATGGCTAGAGCGGGTTGTGAACAATTTGACTGCGAATGCTTTACTTCATAACCCCTCGGATACGATTTTAACGGTTTCGCTTACTATGAATGATTTGGACAGTGGATTTACTATTCAATTTTCCGATGATGGCGATGGAATGGATGAAGTCACACTTAACCGATTATTTGAACGTTATTATCGAGGAACGGACACCGTATCTAGCTCCAACGGATCCGGCCTTGGCATGGCGATCTCCAAGGGATTAATCGAATGTATGGAGGGCAGGATTGCTGTTGAGAGTAGCCCTGGACAAGGAACCATTATTAAGTTGAGTTGGAGCTAATCATAGAACCAGCGTTTTTCCTAACGGAAATGACGGTGGTTTTTTTGTTCTGAATATAATTTTTTAATTCTCCTGTTTATTATCCAGCCAGAGTTGGGATCATAAATAAGTTGACATCCAATCTGATTGTAACTACAATAGTTACAGGTAGTGGTTAAAATAAATTTATCATCCTAATTTGAGGAGGAAGTAAAAATGAAAATAGCAATAACAGGAGCAACAGGTCAATTCGGATCATTGGTGATAGAAGCTTTACTTAAAACTGTACCTGCAGGTGATCTTGTAGTTAGTGTGCGGAACCCAGAAAAAGCAAGTGATCTTCAGGCACGTGGAGTGGAAGTCCGTCATGGTGATTTTGATCAACCTGAGACGCTGGAATCAGCATTTGCCGGTGTGGATCGATTATTAATTGTATCTGCAGATGGTGATAATGAAACCCGGATTCGTCAACATAAAGCAGCTGTTGCTGCTGCGGAAAAAGCAGGCGTCGGCTTCATTGCCTACACAAGTGTAGGACAAGCAGACAAGAGTGAGCTATTTCTTGCTGAAGTTCACCGCATCACCGAAGAAGCTATTCGCGCAACAGGCATTCCTTACAGCTTCCTCCGTAATAACTGGTATTTGGAGAATGAGATCGGCTCCATTCAAGGTGCTCTAGCAGGTGCCCCATGGGTGACTTCAGCAGGGAATGGTAAAGTTGGCTGGGCTACACGCGGAGATTATGCAGAAGCTGCAGCAAATGTTCTGACAGGTGACGGACATGAGAACACAGTGTATGAATTGTCTGGCAACCCTTTAACACAAGAGGAATTGACTGAGATCATAGGCAGTGTAATCGGTAAAGAAATCAAAGTAATCCAGGTTGACGACGAGGCTTATGCCAAGACCATGTCGGAGGTGGGTGTCCCAGAAGCTGCGCTTCCAATAGTTGTAGCTATACAACGTGGGATTCGTGAAGGTTGGCTTAATATTGAAAGTAGCGATTTAGAGAAACTGCTGAAACGTTCAGCTACTCCTCTTGCGGATGTCATTCGTGTTATGGTCGGTAATTTACAAGCATAATAATATAAAAGATAAAAGGCTTCCTCGAGGTTGAAAAACCAGTGAGGAGGCCTTTTTTTGTGTTGATAGAGGATGAATCAAATACATAACTTTTCACTATTTTGCCTTGTTCATAATTGTGTTAGTTTAGTTTAACTAGTTATACTAAAAGAAATGGAAGATACTTTGAGTGAGTACATAATCTGGCGAATAAGCGAAGGAGATGATTACAAATGAAAAGAAATATCTTGGTGGTATCGGGAGTGGCGGTTGTTGCATTAGGTGCGTATTTGTTATTGGGAGGTATCGATAAGGATACGCCTTCAGCACAAGATACAACCGACATTAAGCAATTAGTGCAAGAATATAGTTCAAGCAGTCTGGAAAACCTGTCCGCGTCTATCACTTCTGAGCAACTTATTGTAACCGATAGTAACAATAAAGAGAAAACTTACGACTTGCCTAAAGATGAGTTTTTTGTTTCTATAGCTCCATATGTGGAGAATACGCATCCTTGCGCAACACATAGCTTGACTGGCTGCCAAGGGGAATTAACGGATGATGAGTTTAAAGTATATATCGAAGACAGCGAAGGCAATGTGATTGTGGATCAAGAAATGAAATCGCTATCTAACGGATTTATTGATCTTTGGTTGCCCCGGGACAAACAATATAACGTAACCATTGAGCAGGACGGAAAAACAGCAAAATCTGTGCTTTCCACTTTTAAGAGTGATAATACATGTGTTACAACTATGCAATTGGCAGAAAGTATCTAAAAAGTTGTAGGGAGAAGACTTGGAAAGCGAATGCTCAGAAGGATGTTTCTTAAGCGATGTCGAATTCGTTATTCATAATCCAATTTGATCTTTCTTCTGATGTATTCTGTATTGGACTTTCGCCAAATGTCCATCGTATCGGACTCCATTGCAGCTATTTTAGATTTTCGCTGCATTTTTCAAGCTTATCGGACTGCATAGCTCTTATTGGCTTGTAATGGCACAGAATTGGAGTGTATTTAGGGAAATAACTGCATCTGGGTCCGATAACCTGGTGAAATGCTATAAATCTACGAAATAAGTGCACCTCGGTCCGATCTAGCGGAGAGTTAGAAAGTGTTTGGGAAAAGAAATCAAAAGTATCACACGAATGATCAAAAGAAATTGCTTTACAGAAGAGAGGAGAGAGATGAATGGTTAAAGAGCTGATCATTGGGGATGTTTTGCAAGAGCTGGCTGGTACACGTCGGATACTGGAGAAGCTGCCTCAAGAGAATATGACATGGAAACCACACTCTAAGTCAATGAGCCTGGGTGGGCTGGCCACACACCTCGTTAATCTTCTGAGCTGGCAATCCGCAATTCTACTTTACTCGGAGTTTGATTTGGCATCTGTGGCATATCGACGAGAAGCACTGGAGAGTCCCGACGCGGTTCTACAAGAGTTCGACCTGAAAGCTCGTGAGATTGAGGAATTAATTACTGCAAGCAATGTGGAGATGCTCGGCGCGGAGTGGACCTTGCGGAACGGGGAGCAGATCATCCGTCGTCAGACACGGGCAGCTGCGCTTCGTACCATCGGATTGAATCATATGGTTCACCACCGGGCGCAGCTTGGAGTTTATCTGCGGCTGCTTGACGTGCCGGTACCTGGTCTTTACGGACCCTCGGCTGATGATTTAGAATTAGCAAACGGTGAAGGTTGATAAGTGAGGAAGCCCTGCACTGCCAAGTAAGTTCAACATATAGCTCTTACCTGATATATTGGAGTATTAAGTTACCTCCAAACATACGGTAATGGGCTTATTTACTTTTTTCTAGTATTACACTAAATAAAACTCACGGAGGATCGGAAAGTTTGGGTTGACACTTTAGCTAATTTGGAGATATTATAGATTCATTAAGTCTATGATGTGGCAAATATTTTTTTTGGTTTAATAATAGACAAAAAGAGTCTTTAATATCTGCATATAGGAGATGATTCATATGATTTACGATTGCATTATTGTTGGTGGTGGACCCGCAGGCTTGAACGCAGCCCTTGTTCTTGGTAGGGCAAGAAGAAAAGTAGCTTTAATTGATAATAATCAGCCAAGGAATGTTGTTACCCATGCATCACATGGTTTTATTACAAGAGACGGGGTTACACCAGCCGAGTTTCGTCGCATTGCGTATGAGGAGGTACTACGTTATCCGTCAGTTGAGCATATCCAGACTGAGATTATTTCGATTAACAAAAATGATTCTGGATTTGCGGTACATGATTCGTTTGGTCGTCACATTGAAGCTCGCAGATTGATTTTGGCGACCGGGTTAAAGGAGGTCCTTCCTGAGATAGAGGGCCTACGACCATTATACGGAAAAAGTCTGTTTAATTGCCCGTATTGTGACGGCTGGGAATTACGAGATCAACCCCTTGTCGTTGTTTGCGAAAATCCACATGTTTTTCATATGGCAAAAATGCTGCTCAATTGGAGTAAAGATTTGGTTATCTGCACGAACGGCAAGACATTCCTTTCAGATGAACAGAAAAAAAGTCTTGAGGCTAAGGGAGTTGTAGTCAATGAACAAACAGTTTCCTCTTTTATGGGTCATGACGGGCAACTTCAGGCGGTTCGCTTTGCAGATGGTACTGAGATCTTAAGAACGGGAGGGTTTATTTCTCCGAATTTGATCCAAACGGCATCAATCGTAGATCATTTGACTGTAGAGCGGAATGATTCTGGTGGGTTTAGCACGGATGGGTCGGGGAGAACCTCGATTCCAGGATTATATTCGGCTGGAGATGTTTCTTATTTTATGCCTTCTCAGTTAGTGTTTGCCGCGGCTGACGGGAGTCGGACAGCTATGAGTGTAAATATGGATCTTACAGAAGAAGAATTTGAACTTTTTTAACGAATTATGGGTAGGAAGTTGAAAATAATAAGTATGCATGATAACATAATTACAAATTAATGATCGGAGTTGAAAAGTATAGTGTAGTAATTATTCTTGCGTCCCATGATGAATAAAACAACAACAATGGTTTATTTCGTTTGTTTTATTCTTTGTATGCAAGAAAGTTACTACTTCTTTTCACTCGAAAATATATCCATATCTAACTCCATTTGGGGCTGGATTTGCTGTATTTATTTGAGTCACAAGAAAGTAACTTTCTTGTGGCTTTTATTTTGTTAAAATACAGGAGGATTATTTTATGTCATTAATAAATGTCACAAATCTAACCTTTGCCTATGAAGGCAGCTACGATAACATATTTGAGAACGTAAACTTTCAAATCGATACCGATTGGAAATTAGGTTTTACAGGGAGAAATGGTCGAGGAAAGACTACATTTCTTAGCTTATTGCTTGGAAAGCATGAATACAGCGGAAATATTTCTGCTCATGTCAGCTTTGAATATTTCCCTTTTCAGGTGAATAACAAGGAGCTTAACACCATAGATGTGATCAGCGAGATTTTTCCGGATTATATTCATTGGAAGTTAATGCGAGAGCTTTCTTTGCTAAAGGTTTCTGAGGATGTGTTATATCGTCCCTTTGACTCATTGTCTAACGGAGAGCAAACGAAAGTGCTGTTAGCCACATTATTCATTAAGGAAAATAGCTTCCTGTTGATTGATGAACCTACAAATCATTTGGATATGACGGCAAGAAAACTTGTCAGTGATTACCTCAATACGAAAAGTGGATATATTCTGGTCTCTCACGACAGATCCTTTCTTGATAATTGTGTGGACCACATCTTGTCAATCAACAAAACCAATATAGAGATTCAAAAGGGCAATTTTTCTAGCTGGTGGGAGAATAAAGTCAGACAAGATAACTTTGAGATAGCGGAAGACGAAAAACTTAGAAGAGATATCAAACGCTTGTCAGCCTCATCTAAACGAACAGGTAACTGGTCACATGAGGTGGAAAAAACTAAAAATGGAACTAGAAATTCTGGGTCTAAGTTAGATAAAGGTTATGTTGGACACAAGGCCGCTAAAATGATGAAACGCTCTAAAGCCATCGAGCAGAGACAGCAATCTGCCATCAACGAAAAGTCTAAGCTTCTTAAAAACATCGAAAATTCTGAGAACTTAGAGATTACGCAGCTTGCTTATCATAAACGTCATCTTGCGGAGCTGGACAATGTTTCGGTTTTTTACGGAGAGAAAAGGGTATGTTCAGAAGTAAGCTTTACCATTGAGCAGGGGGAGAGAATTGCACTCTCGGGTAAAAATGGTTCCGGCAAATCAAGTATCATCAAATTGATCTGCGGTGAGGAGATAGATTATACCGGCACCTTCACTAAGGATAGCCAGCTTATCATTTCCTACGTATCACAAGACACTTCAGATCTACGGGGCGATTTAACAGATTATGCTAGAGAGAATGGGATAGATGAAAGTCTTTTTAAATCTATTCTGCGAAAGCTTGATTTCTCCAGAATTCAATTTGATAAGGATATATCCACTTACAGTGGCGGCCAAAAGAAAAAAGTCCTGATCGCCAAAAGTCTTAGTGAAAAAGCTCATTTGTATATTTGGGATGAACCGCTTAATTTTATTGATGTTATTTCACGTATGCAAATTGAGGAGCTATTGCTTGAATATACACCAACACTCGTTTTTGTGGAGCATGATCGCGAATTTTGCCATAATGTTGCCACGAAGATCATTGAACTTAGCTGATATTTTTAACATCGATTGAAAATTTCCAACTCTAACAGACCAATATTATTATATTAATAAAGATAATTATTATATATATTACAGTTATCCAATGTACTATAATGGTATAGTTAAACTTTATGATATGTAATTGATGCCTAAAGAAACAACCTATAGAATTGAACAACAGGAGGAAACAAGTTGAGTACACAGAGTGTGGGAATTCCATTAGAAGGTTTTGCAGAATTTAGCCGGACGGTAGCAGCAGAAGGTGCGGTACTGTTGAAGAATGATCATCAGGTGCTTCCGCTTGGTGAAAGTGATAATGTTGCTGTTTTTGGCAGAACTCAAGTGAATTATTATCGCAGTGGTACTGGTTCGGGCGGTAGTGTTCATGTTACTTATACGACCAACCTGCTGGGCGGTCTTCGCAGTAAAAAGAACCTTACGGTCAACGAAGATTTGGCAGCATTATATGAGAAGTGGATTGAGCAAAATCCATTTGATAATGGTGGCGGCGTTTGGGCTGCAGAGCCATGGAACCAGAAGGAAATGCTTTTATCCGACGAATTGGTAGCTGAGGCTAGAAGTAAATCGAACAAAGCAATCATTGTAATCGGACGTACAGCAGGAGAAGATCAGGATAATGTCGATGGTTCAGGAAGCTACCAACTAACAGCTGATGAAAAAGCGATGCTGAAGCAGGTAACTACATATTTTGAGCAAACGATTGTTGTACTGAACGTCTCTAATATTATTGATATGAGCTGGCTGAACGATGAAAGCTATAAAAATCCGATTTCGTCTGTCATCTACTCTTGGCAGGGGGGAATGGAAGGTGGTAATGCAATTGCGGACGTGCTGGCTGGAGAAGTAACTCCAAGCGGAAAATTAACAGACACGATCGCATATTCCATCAACGATTACCCGTCAACACACAACTACGGTAATGAATTTACAAACCTTTATCAGGAAGATATCTATGTTGGTTATCGTTATTTCGAGACATTTTGCCCAGAAAAGGTTCAATATGAATTTGGTTATGGAATATCGTATACCACGTTTAAGCTCGAGTCAGAAGAAGCTAAACTTATTTACAAAGCTGGCGAACTTAATGTTGAAGTCGGCGTAACCGTAACTAATACAGGAACTACCTTTGCTGGAAAAGAGGTTGTTCAGGTCTATTATGAAGCTCCACAAGGAAAATTGGGACAGCCTGCTAAAGCTTTGGCAGCCTTCGCAAAAACAGAAGTCCTTCAGCCAGGCGAAGCTCAACGTCTTACCGTGAGTTTCCCTGTTCATTCAATGGCTTCCTATGATGATGCTGGTGTGTCAGGGCATGCTTCCGCTTATGTGCTAGAAGAAGGCACGTACCGCATATTTGTGGGAACGAGTGTTAAAAAAGTGGAGGAAGTCAAGGTTGAAGGGAATAGCGGCTATGTCGTGGAAACTCTTCAAGTTGTGGAACAGTTACAAGAAGCTCTTGCACCCACGCAAAGCTTTACAAGAATGCAACCTGGTGTTCAAAAATCAGACGGTTCATATGAACTTGTTTATGCAGAGGTTCCAACACGCAAGATTTCGTTAGCAGAACGGATCGAGAGCAATCTACCAACAACGATCTCCCAGACAGGCAATCAAGGGCATAAATTAAGAGATGTATTTGAACAAAAAGTTAGTATGGAAGCTTTTATTGCCCAGCTTAGTGACGATGATTTGGCTGCCATTGTACGGGGTGAAGGTATGAGCAGCCCATTGGTTACACCGGGTACAGCTTCTGCATTTGGAGGAGTAAGTGATAGTCTATATAACTTAGGAATCCCTGTTGCATGTACGGCAGATGGTCCTTCAGGAATTCGTATGGATAGTGGAGCAAAAGCGACTCAGGTTGCGATCGGAACGCTTCTTGCAGCTACTTGGAATGCCGAATTAGTCGAAGAGCTGTATGTGTTAGAAGGACAAGAGTTGGTACGAAACAACATAGACACCTTGCTTGGACCAGGTCTAAATATTCGTCGCAGCCCGCTTAATGGCCGCAACTTTGAGTATTTTTCTGAAGATCCTTTGATCTCTGGGGTGTTTGCGGCTGCATGTACACGTGGGATTATGAAAGGTGGCTCTAATGCCACGCTGAAGCATTTTGCCTGCAATAATCAGGAGAAACATCGCAGTAAAGTGGACGCTGTTGTGTCGGAACGTGCGCTTCGCGAGATTTATTTGAAAGGTTTTGAAATTGCAGTGAAGCAGGGTGGAGCGAATTCAATTATGACCTCCTATAACCCTGTTAATGGACATTGGGCCGCTTCAAATTACGATTTGAACACTACAATTCTCCGCGGAGAATGGGGCTTCAAAGGTATTGTCATGACAGACTGGTGGGCTATCATGAATGATGTCGTTAATGGTGGAGCTGCAGACCGGAAATTTACAAATTGGATGGTCCGTGCACAAAATGACCTGTACATGGTTGTAGCTAACTATGGCGCCGAAATTAATGGATGGAATGACAACACCATTGAATCCTTGGAAAATGGATCTTTGACTAGAGGAGAGCTGCAACGTTCTGCAATGAATATTTGTGAGTTCATCATACATGCTCCAGTATTCTCGAGAAAACAGCAAATTGTTGAAACAGTTGAGTCCTTTAAGGCTAATCCTTCACTTACTGCAGAACAAGTACAATCCTTATCTCAAAATCCACAGGTTAAGCCAGCCGTTGAAGGATCGACTTTCTTTGAAGTTGGCCAAGCTGGACAATATCGGATCCTCGTGCATATCATGTCAACAGAACCTGAGCTGGCTCAAAGTGCATGCAATGTTAATTTGAATGATCAATTGATGACAACCATTCAAACCAACGGGACAGAAGGTCAATGGATTAGACAAAAGCTTGTGAAAGTAGAACTCGAAGCAGGTCTTTATGAAATGAAACTGGAATTCATTAAACCAGGTTTACAGATCGACTGGATCGAATTTAATAAAGTTGACTAAGTAGCTCTAAATATAAGTTAAAGGAAAAACCCTGCGCTAATGCAAATCCTCCAATAAGGATGTTTACGATAAACATAATTGTTTAGGCACACAGCCGAACGATTACTGTTGAATTGTAAATAATCTATATTGGAGGATTTACTTTTTGGTGAAGTTTAAATTTGAATACATAGAAAGCCGTATGTCCACAATTTTGCAGTAAAACCTGATCTTAATATCGGTATTAAAATCAAGCCAAATCATCCCGAAGCGCGTCAATGATATTTTCTTTTTTTATCTTGCTAATGACATACAACATTGTAATAAACACGATAAAGATTACGCCAAACACGCTAATTGCCATACTGCCCCACGGGAATACAAAATTAAAGTTATCTATCCTTTCTACGGCCACTAACCCTTCATAAATCAGCCACGAGATGATTCCCGCTATTGGAATTCCGAACAGCAACGTCCTCATCCCATAAAAGAAACACTCAAAACTCATCATCTTATTGAAATCGCGGTCGGACATCCCCAACGAGCGGAGCATGGCAAGTTCCCGCCTGCGCAGTCTGATATTTGTGGAAATAGTATTGAATACATTTGCAACCGCAATCAGGGAAATCATAATAACAAAAACATAGGTGAACACATCAATAACAAATATTAAACTGCGGTATTGTTCAACTATTGTATGGACATTGTAAAGGGTATAAGCAGACATCATTCCCGTATCCTGAATGATCGCTTCCATTTCAGCCACCGATTGCGAGGGATTATTTGAAAGAAAGGCCAGGCCCATTTCCGCATGGGTATCCGGGCTTTTAAAGTTCTCTTTGAGTGAATAGGGAGCTACCACCATAAAAACGTATGGCCGCTGCTCTAAAGATTGCCTTGGAGGCGGATCCACCGGGTACGTATCGACAAACGTAATGTTTATGCTTTGCCCCTGTTCCATCATTTGCTTGTCATTTGTTTGGGGGGCGACACTAAATGTCATGGAATGATTTGCAAACATATTAAACACTTCGCTTGGCCTTTCATTATTATCAATCCGCTTTTTGGCAACGGCAATCATCTTCGCGTCCTGCCCGGTATATTCATCTGCAGACAAACCCAATTCTTTGATAAAACTCAGATATTTGCTGTCCTCAATAAACTGGATGTCCATGGGTAGTTGAACCGTTTCGTCCGGCGTAGTATACCCCGCGTATTCCCGGTAACGGTCTGAAAAATCGCTTGCCTTAATTACGGATGTATACATATAAACGATTTGGTACGAGCTTTCATAAACCCCGTCAGAGGTTTTAAGTTTGTTGTAAAGCGGGATCATTTCGCTGTCGTCCGTCACCTGAGTGGTAAAAAGAATGTCATAGTCCATATCCATTATCAACTGTTCTGAAAGTCGTTTTAGAGTTGTTCCAAAAGCACTTCCCGATACAAACAGCACGACGCTTAAAGTGAGCGATAACACAATGCTGCGATAACGTTTTTTGTTTCTTTTAAAGTTTTTTAACGCAAGTGTACCCTCCAAACCGTAAATACGCTGTGCAAATTTTGATGTTTTTACCGCTTTCGATTCGGTTTTAACCTCGTTGGTCTGACGAATATTCTCCATCACGGGAGTATTTGCAGCTTTTCTGGCCGGGATATAGGCTGAAATCAAAATGGTAACTAAACTGACTGCTGTAGCTGCGACAATTGCGGGGACAGACAACGATAGGGTTAAAGGCACGGTGCTGTGGAAAGTTTTCCCGAAATTCTCGGCAACCATAGGAATTACAAGTCCGATACTGCCTATGCCGACCATAATGCCAATAGGTATGCCGACTGCACCAATGCAAAGTCCCTCAAATAGCACAGAATTTCGCAGTTGCCTTGCCGTTGCACCCACCGATGCGAGAATCCCGAACTGGCGTGTGCGTTCGTTCAGCGAGATGTTGAACGAGTTATAAATCAGAAAAATCGAGCCTATCATTATTATGGCAACCAAAATGCCGCCAACTGAGTACAGAAGCGTGTTGAACAGTTTATTGTCCGAAGCGCCCATGAAGCGCAGTACATCATCGTTAAAGACATAAGCTCCTGCTCCGACTGTACTGCTTGCGTAAGCCGTTACACCGTGCGGATTTTTCAGTGTGACAAATATACTGAAGTTATCCGCTTGGTCTTTAGGATCTGCTTTCGTTATCAAGGTGTATCCCGGTGCAGAATGTTCCTCAAAACTGGGTCTTTCGCAGATACCTACAACCTTGTAGGTTCTCTCTGATTTTGGAACAAGGGTTTCTTTGTCCTCTCCCGATTCACCCCCGGTCTGATAAGGGTCGTGTTGGCCGAGATTCTTGTTTCCATTCAATCGGCTTCCAACAGAAAGTGAAAGTGTGTCGCCCAACTTAAATCTAACACCGCCCTTTGCAGTAACGTGAGACGGGACGAGAATCTCCTTGCTATTTTCAGGAAGCCTGCCGGAAATCAGGCTTGTGGGTAAGGTATCAAAGGCTTCCTCACTGAATCCGGCGATGAAAAGATAGGGCTTTTCAGGGCTTTTCCCGCCTTCAAGCGTTGCATAACCGATATTTTCAAATGCTGCGCTGTTTGCAACTTTACTGTCATGGGTTCTCTCTTGCACGAAAGAGGAATCAACATCCAAAAACTCAACGTGCCAACCGCCGTATTTCGCAATAGAACCGTTTACCAGATAATTTAACAGGGAAGTGCCAAAGGTAGCGACAGCCGTAATCATGGCGGCGGACAGAACAACTCCGATCACCGTGACAATCGTTCGGGAACGGCTTTTTTTCATACTTTGCAGTGTGACTTTGTTAAAAATATTCATGGCCGAACCACCTGTTCATCCCGCGTTACTTTGCCGTCTGTTATACCGATAATACGGTCTGCTTGCAGGGCAATATTTTCGTCATGGGTGACGAGGATCAGGGTCTGCCCATATTTTTTATTGCTTTCTTTGAGCAGCTTGATGATTTCATGTCCATTTCGGCTATCTAAGCTGCCCGTGGGTTCGTCGGCAAGCATGACCGCCGGGGCATTCATCAAAGCGCGTCCTATGGAAACACGCTGTTGCTGACCACCTGAAAGCTGATTGGGTAAATGCGTTTTTCGATCTTGCAACCCAAGCATTTCGAGCAGGTCATTTAGCCTTTCCTCGTTGACCTTGCGCTTGTCCATAAGGATAGGCAAAGTGATATTTTCCACTACATTCAGAGTGGGAATGAGGTTGTGAAATTGGTAAATCAGTCCAACTTGCCGTCTGCGGAAGATGGCGAGTTTTTCATTGCTTTGGCTATATACATCTTGCCCGTTCAAATATACCTTTCCGCTTGTCGGTACGTCTACGCCCCCGACGCTGTGAAGCAATGTAGATTTGCCCGAGCCGGACGAACCGATGATTGCGGTGAATCCTCCCTTTTCAATTGTAAGTGAAACATGGTCAAGCGCAGTAACTTGATTATTTCCCTTACCGTAGACTTTGCATAAATTTTCAATTTTTAAAAACTCCATTATGTGAGTCTCCTTTCTGATGGGTTACCCATATAATAGAACCTTCAACTTACTTCTCTGTGACTTTCAGGTGAGAGATCTGTCACTTTGAGAAACGAATGGTAAAGATTGCGCCGCCTTGCGGGTGGTTTTTTGCGGTAATCGTTCCTCCTTGCCGCGTTATAATCATCTTGCAGAGAGCCAATCCAATCCCGTATCCTGTAGCGTTTGGGTTTTTCCCGCGATAAAACCTGTCAAACAAGCAGTGCAAATCTTCTTTCTGAAAACCCGCACCGCTGTCGTGGATGGCAATCTCGGTAAATAACCGGTTATCCGTACAATCAATCTCAATCCTCCCGTGCTCGCCTGCACTTTCTATACAATTTTTGAGGATGTTTTGAATTGCTTGCGAAATCCAACCTGGATCGCCTTGAATAAGTACTACTTTCGGCACGTCTATTTGCAAATCAATATAGCGCAGTTCTATTGGGATTAGGAACGGGCGAAGGGCGGAGCGTATCAAGCTATCTACATCTATCTGCTCGTTTTGGAATACCACAATGCCCGCGTCCAAGCGAGATAATTTTAGTAGAGAAGTAATCAGCCAATCCATCCGCACAAGCAATTCTTCTGTTTCTCGTATAAATGCTTTCCGTTCGTTTTCATTAGGGCTATTCTCTAACAAAGACAGAATGAGGTTGGCTGATGTGAGTGGGGTTCGGAGTTGGTGGGCTATGTCGGCCAGCGAATCGGCAAGATGTTCTTTTTCTTTTTTCAGCGCATCGTTTTGCTCCCGAATGCGCAGTAGCATTTTTGTTATCTCGCTGTGCAGAATAGAAAGCTCGCCCTCGTCCGACTCTTCAATGTACAGAAGGTCAGCATTATGAAGCACAAGGTCGATTTGATGTGAAATCCGTGCAATGCTTATGTATCGGGCTTTGGTAAACACGAAAAACGCTATGCCAAAAGCGGCGGTAGAGGTAGTGGTAAGGATTCCCGCCGTCATATTGATTGCAAATCCCAGCGTCACAGCGGAGGTGGCAATTAAGGAGAACAAAATGACAAAATGTCGAAACTCTCTATTCCGAAGCATACTCGTTCCCCAATCTATATCCCGTCCCACGAACAGTCAGAATAATTTGCGGACTTGCTGGATCGTTCTCTATCTTCTCCCGCAAACGTTTGATGTACACGGTCAGTGTATTGTCATTGACAAACTCGCCTGCAGCGTCCCACAATTCGTCAAGCAGCCTGCCTCTCGTGATAATACTTTTCGAATTGCTAATAAACATCAGCAACAAGCGGTATTCTAATGCTGAAAGAAAGACTTCGCTACCGTTTTTCTCCACAATGCCACTTGCCATATCGACATGAAGCCCGTGAATTTTAAAATCAGATATGGAACGCCCACTTTTTCGCAAGGCGGCTCCAATTCGTGCAATCAATTCACGCGGACGAAAAGGCTTAGTGATATAGTCGTCCGCGCCCATGTTCAGCCCGGTAACAACACTTGACTCATCGCCAGAAGCCGTCAGAAAGATTATGGGAATATCTTGCGTTTTTTTGATTTCCGTGCAAACCGCAAAGCCATTTCCATCAGGCAAAGAAATATCAATCAACGCCAAGTCAAATTTATTTCCGGCAAGCGCGGTAAGGGCTTCACTCCGCGTAGGGACATGAGAGACTGTAAATCCCTCTGAGCGGAGCAGAAGCACAAGGTTTTTAGCGATTGCCTTATCGTCCTCAACCAAAAATATCTGGTTCATTTATTTGCACCGTCCTTTACTTTACTGCAACTATATCGTCCGTTAGCCGGGTTTTTAGCGTCAATTGGAACAAGGCAAGTATTTCCCATTTTTTCGCTGATTCCTTTGTCGTTATATAATCTATGCATAACACCTCCTTAGATCTATTATATTTCTTTTGACAGAAACATACAGTCCGAGGTATAAACAAAAAATAAAGGGTGTGTAAACTTATATTAAAGGCAGAAATATGAACGCTAAAATGTAATAGGGTTAAATAGTATGAAGCTAAATGTAACAGGAAGAAATCTCTCGAAAGAAAAGAGTCTGCAAATTAAGGATGAATTTCAAAAGCAATGTCTGATAAAAGGTTTAAAACAAGAAAAAAGCCGTAGGACTTGATAATCCTACGGCAAATCTCAAAAGCCGAAAACATCCTTATTGAACCGTGACAAATGCGCAGGGGATTTGTTCTGTAATAAAGCTATCCATCTAGTTTAAAGTTGAAAATACCTTACTCTGCTTGGAACTGGAACCACTTAAAATCAAACTGGCTCCCCGGTAGAAATATAAAGGTGACGGTTTGCGGACCGGTTATGCGCTCCAATACAAATTCTAATTCGCAATAATCACTTGACTGTGTAAACTCCACAAGCTGTCTCTTTTCACCCTCTGGTCCGCTAAATAGAATATGCAGAGTATTTTTATCGATAGGCGAATGCCCGCATAAGGTTAGTTTAGTGCTTCCAGTATGACCGAAGTCCATATCTTTAAAGATGAGAGAGACGTTGTTACCAATATTTTTGATTTGTCCATCTGCCAGCGTAAAGGAATCCCCATAAATCTGATTGTATTCTAGAACGTTAAGTTGTTCGTACGCTTTTAAAGGCTTGTTAAACTGAAAGCCCTTGAGATGAATCTTTTTATGAAGAACAAAACAAAGGGTGGTGACACCTTTTATTCGCTCAGGTAATGGGTAGGTCTCCTCTTGATATACATTCCATATGGATGGTTTTTGATAGGTTACCTGTGTCAGCAGAGCTGCGTTTGGAGCATCCGGTGTACCTTTCCATATATCAATCGTATATTTATCGTTATCTAGCGCGAAGATAGGAAGGGTAAGTTCAGTAGCTCCATAATCACCGAAATCGATGTTGTCAAAACAGATCCAGCTTTCTCCTTCTCTTGCAGTAGCCACTCCGCGTTCATTCCCATTTGTTAAGTTCCGGCTCGTATTGCTATGATAACCAGCGGAAACAAACTCATAAGGATTCAAAAAGGCAGCTCCCATATCTCGAATATGGAATTCCATAAGCGAATACAGGCGCACTTGATCTGCACCGTTTTTCGTTGCACACCGTACATAGACGTTTCCGTCTCCCAAAGCCGAAATTACTGCTTCATGCCCATTTGCCTCAAGAACGGCTATATTAGCGTCAATACCGGCAGCATTCGTAACTCGCCATTCAATTTCCTGATAGGTTGCGTTCTCTGGATGAATTTGCACACGAACCGGAAGTGAACGGGTGTCCTTCGTTAGTTGATTTCCTTGCGGGCATATGATTTCCAGCTTGCGAACGGGAATTTCATCTGATAAATAGTTTTGGGATAACTCGCTCACATCCGATAGTGATTGTGACGAATGCTGATAAAGTATAAGCTCTTCGTCCTTAGAATGATCTAGCTCTCGTGCTTCGGAAGTCAGTGTAAGCTCAGCAGACTGTAAGCCATGGGAAGATGCACGTACAACGATTGTACCTGACTCCAATGAAGAGGCAATGACCGCAAGCAATTTGCCGCTGAACATCCGGCGACTTGTTCCTTTATATGAATCGTAGTCAGTGCTGTCACCATTATCCAAACCAACAAGACGCCCCGGCCCTTCTACAGAGATTTTAATACGATTATTGGCATTCTCCACGGGACGTCCTTCTTGATCGAGAGTCGAGATCTCAACAAATACCAAGTCCGATCCGTCAGCAGTCAACTGAGTTTTATCAGGATTCATGACCACAGTGGCCGAATCTCCGAAAGAAGTTACCGTATCTTCAGCGATCTGCACTCCGTGTTCATCATAAGCGACTGCTCGCAGAGTACCATCGCTATAGGGGAGCTGCCATTCCCCAAGCAGCTTTTTACCATGTTTATGGTCAATGTTAACCGTGCCCATGGATTGATCATTAAAGAACAATTCGATTTGTGGTGCGTTGGAGCATACTCGCACATCAATAAGCTGCCCTTTAGAGAAATCCCAGTACGGAAAAATATGAATCATCGGGGCGACCTTGTAATCCGTCCATTCTGCTTGATAAATATAATAGGAATCCTTTTTGAATCCCGCGGTATCCAGTTGACCGAAATACGAGTTTTTAGTGAAGTACGGGGTCGGCTCCCCAATATAGTCAAATCCAGTCCAAATAAATTGTCCAGGCGAGTAGGTCGCATCACGATCTGCGATAATGCAAGCTTCTGTGTTTTTGGCACCCCAGCTAGTAGAACTGTTCCCTAAGGCTGAGCATTGTTCATCATCGTCAGACAATACAGACTGAGCATAAGGGAAGTGGTAGATGCCTCTGCTCTGTACAGTAGACGAAGTTTCACTACCATAAATAATCCAGTCGGGATGTTCCTCATGATGCTGGTCATAGTATTTTTCGGCATAGTTATACCCTGCGAACTTCACTAGATCTGCGCATTTCTGTGCATTCTCCCATGGCATATAGTTGGAACCGATAGTAACCACTGCATTTCCTTTAGGGTCATGAACCTGCACCAGATCACGTAATTCTATGGTTAACTCTTGGCCGCGTTCATCGGCATGGGTGTCGTATATTTCATTTCCGATACTCCACATGAGCATGGAGGGGCGATTTCTATCCCGGCGTACCCAGCTGGCAATATCTTGTTTCCACCAATCCGGATAAAATCTGGCGTAGTCAAAAGGAGTTTTACTGCGTTCCCACATATCGAATGCTTCGGAAACTATGAGCACGCCCATCTCATCCGCTAATTCCATCAGTTCAACGGCTGGCATATTGTGGGCCGTACGAATAGCGTTTACGCCCATCTCCTGCAGGAGGATAATCTGTCTTTTTAGAGCTGCCTTATTCACCGCAGCCCCCAAACATCCCAAATCATGATGTTGGCATACGCCATGAATCTTCACCTTTCGGCCATTCAAAAAGAAACCTTGTTGGCTGTCAAACTCCATCGTACGGAATCCGAAGGTTTGGATTTCTTCTTCAATTACCTGATCATTCTCCAGCAGCTCCGTTTTTAGGGAATAGCAGTAAGGCTGGTTAATATCCCAGAGCATTGGATTATTGACGGATAAGAGGGCAGAGCTGGATACAGCAGACCCGACTTGTACTGGACTTTCATTTTCTGCATGAGAGATACAGATACCTGAAGCGTCCAGTATACTATGACGAATTATGTAGTGCTTTTCGCTTTGCAATAGATCATTGCACAAGACTTCGGTATCTACCTCAACATTCCAGGAATCCTCTTTTTTGTGAGTAGAGATATAAATACCATCAGGCACAATATGTGTCCCTGAATACGTCTTCAGCCATACACTGCGATAGATGCCCGCACCGGAATACCAGCGTGAATTAGGAGACTCATGAACCACTTGAACATAGATTTCGTTGATACCTTCAATAATGTATGGCGTGATATCTATTTCAAAAGTCGAGTATCCATTTTTCCAGACGCCTGCGATATGGCCGTTCACATAGAGAGTGGAGTCCATGTATACGCCTTCAAAACGAAGCGAGACACGACTATTTGGCACTTTCTCATCTATAACTATGCTTTTACGGTACCAGCCTTCTCCGCTTTCATATAGATTATGTGTATCAAAAATTAGCCAGTCATGGGGTAAGGTTACGTCGATCCACTCCGAATCAGCTGCTATCACCGATTCTAAAGTGGACTTAAGCGGCTGTTTGCTGAATAACCAGTCATTATTTAATCTTGTTTTCTGACTCATGAAAGAAGTTCTCCTTTATCTTTGGAAAATTTAGAAGTGGTTATTAACGATGTGAATGATTTCCGTAAAGACTTTTGTACTCTTTTTTATCATATCAAAGATTTTGCAAAAAGACATTCACGAAGAAGAGTAAAAAAACTGTTATAACAACGCTATTGAAATCGCATTCAAAATGATAACATGCTATTGGTAAATTATCTATTTATTTCTTAATATATCTTTTATTGCGGAGGATGAAATTTATACAAAAACAGTACTAATAAATGATGCAGAGAAGTATCTCTGGTCTATGAAAAATGATTTCGCTACAGAAGCTAATGAAAGTGAAGTGAGGGAAATTGCCTGGTACACCGGCTAAGATGTGTTGGGCTTATCGCTGATTTAATACTTTACAAATACTTGTCTGCATGTACTTGTGTTTGTTCGAATAAGTTAGAAAGAAGGACAGGACAAACCATAGGTGGAGATGCGTATAAATGGGGATGCGTAAACAAAGTTTTATTCGTGGCACGTTCATATTAACCGTGTCGTCATTTTTCACAAAAGGGCTTGGTTTTTTGAACGGAGTCTTGCTGGCACGTTTTTTGGGAGCAGAGGGAGTAGGGCTGCTTATGATTGCTCATCCACTGCTTCCCTTATTTATTACGCTGACAGAGCTGGGGCTTCCTGTTGCGATTTCAAAGCTTGTATCGGAAGCTGAGGTTAAGCAGGATGAAGCGCGAGTAAAGCGTATTCTCACAGTATCCTTAAGCATTACGGGTACGTTGAGTATTATATTAACTTTAGTGGCTCTATTTGGCTCCAAATGGATCGCATCGATTTTTTTGGCCGATCAGCGGGCGTATTATGCTATGGTTGCTATTACGCCGATCATTCCAATTATTGCGATGTCTGCTGTACTGAAAGGTTATTTTCGTGGAAAACAGAACATGAACCCACTTGCCTTTTCCGATATTATTGAGAATCTGGCGCAAATCATTGTCATTATCGGTGTTGTCAACGTTTTGTTGCCCTACGGTATTGCCTATGCGGCTGCTGGTGCAATGGCTGCATCCGTTGTTGGGGAAGGTTTTGGTTTGCTCTATTTGTTTGCTGTTTTCAAATGGGCAAATCGAGGTAAGGTCAAAACCTCTCCACCACATACGTCAAGAATTTCACTTAAAGGAGACAGTACGTTGAGAGATTTGCTGCGCATCGGCTTACCGATGACAGGCAGCGGTTTTATTCATTCGCTCTATCATGCCTTTCTACCACTGCTGATTACGAAAAGTCTAGTACTGTTTGGTGTAGGTGTTGAGATGGCGACCAAGCAATTCGGACTTCTGGCGGGTTATGCTCTTCCCATGTTGTTTCTCCCCAGCTTCTTCACACAATCGTTGTCGACTGCATTAATTCCGGCGATCAGCGAAGCAAGTGTGAGCAACAATAGCAAGCTTATGCATAATCGGATGGATATGGCTATGCGATCCGCGCTTATAGTAGGTTTCCCATGTACAATCATACTGTACTTATGGGCTGTACCCTTAACAACTATGATCTATCATTCGCCAGAAGCGGGCGAGCTGCTAAGGTTAATTGCACCCTTATTTTTTCTTTATTATTTCGGAGCGCCACTGCAAGCAATTTTGCTTGGTTTGGGGAAAGCATCAACGGTTATGTGGAATCATATTCTTACGAATGTCTTTGAAGTGATTGCGATCTTTGTTCTAGGTTCTAATATTGGAATCGAAGGGGTGGCCATGGGATTCGGACTGGGGCTCTTGCTGCTGACACTGTTGAATTTTTTATCTGTGGCAGGAACGATCGGATTTTATTTTGACTTTCGTATTGTATTCAAGGTTGGAGCAGGAGGAATTGTCATGGCGCTTAGCGGGTTGGCGGCTCACGGAATTCTGGAGCGATTGGACCTGGGGCAGATTATTCAACTGTTCGGAGCGTTGCTTGTTTCGTTAATCACCTATGCAGCAACATTGCAGGTAACCCATGCGTGGGAAAGGGCACCGAAACCACCAACGATTACACCTGTTTCTTGAAAGGAGATATTTCGGTAGCATGCTCCAAAAAGTAAATTGAGTAATGATGCAACCCTCTTTGTACCAGTATGGGGGCGGATGAAGGTAATGGATGGGGAGCAGCGAGGTGTTTAACTGTATTTTGTGCAGCTATAATCGTTCAAAATAGTTACACATTGAAAATAGCTGTATTTCTTACATCTATTCTCACGAGTTAAAGCCTATTAGGTGATGTCTCTTGATTTTAATTGTATAGAATGCAGTTAAAGTCGGAGTTATTCCCTAGCAATATGGATTAAGTGTATAAAATGCAGTTATTTCATCAGATTGCGTTAAAATCTTGCGCTACAAATATACGGAGTGGGGATATCAGAAGTTACAGTCATAATTTGCTCAGGCAAAACGCCAGTGATCCAAAATATCAGGCAGCGATCCTTGATTATCGGAGATTGCGCCTGATTGACTATGTGTTAACTACGCTCAATTGACTCCATGCAAAAATGGAATCTATCTCATAAGTAATCTAAGTGATTTCTATAGGGCTGCTCCAAATAGCAAATTGGATTGATTAGGTAACATTTTTCGCACACGTATTTTCTATCGGACACAGCTGACCTTAAGAGCAGATTTAGCTTACATTTGGAATTTTATCGGACCCCATCGCAGTTATTACCATGAAAAAAACCAAAAATGGCTCTCTTTTTGAGGAATAGTTGCACTGGAGTCCGTAACCTAACTAAAAATCCTAAAAACAAGCAAATAGCGTCTTCTGAGTCCGAAAAGCTCTAAACTTGATCAAGACTGGGTGATTTAGAGGTAGGTACAACGGACAAAAGCATTCTACCCCCGGTTCATAACAGCAAAGCAACAATTCTCCTATAACGGATGATCGCTGCTCTGCTGTTTTTTACTAAAAGAAATAGTAGGCGGTCTTTATGGAAAGAAAACATGTAGTATAGTTTGAACAGATGAATACGTACTGGAGCAAGTTATTGGAGAGGGTAGGGGAGCTGATATACCAATCCCATGGCATTTAATGAATGATTTGGTTGCGTTACTGGTTCGTACCCGTTTACGGACTGACTGTAATGGAGATGTATACTATTAAGTAAGTACTGATAAGGAGAGTTTGTCGTAAAGGACGGCAAATGGTGCGATTCAAGCTTTTACGAGACAGTTAAAAAGTGGAGCAGGACAACGCTAGTTATTACCGAGTATTACCGAGTATTACCGAGTATTACCGAGTATTACCGAGTACTAACCTTGACCGTATTTTTTTCTGTAATGACTCAGTGTGAGTAGTGGCCAGATATACCGATAACTATGATAATTGGAATAGAAATTACCGGGGAGACCAGCGCCAGTGGGATAAGAAGTTTTCCAATCCTCTTCATGAATAGACGTGATTAGTCTTTGAATTCCTTTTTCCACCGCAGCTGTTGGCTCTGGCTGAACGGCGATAATCGCATCAAGTGCCCAGGCGGTTTGTGAAGGTGTGCTTTCTCCTAAAGGAACATATTGTAGTAGCCGGTCGCTGTGACAAGACTCCCCCCAACCGCCGTCCGAGTTCTGAATGCTTAGAAGCCACTTCACTCCTTTTTGCAATGTATCATGATTTATAGGGAGCCCAACAGCCTGCAGGCCTGTTAATGATGCCCAAGTGCCATAAATATAACAAACACCCCATCTTCCGTACCACGAACCATCCTTCTCCTGATGTTGAATCAGCCATTTTGTACCCCTTTTAATGAACTCGTGTTGTGTATTTAAACCAGCGAAGTTTCCGAGAAACTCCAAAGTTCGTCCGGTAAGATCTGCTTCCGAAGGATCAATGGCTGCAGATTTAGCACCATCGATAGCGAGCCAAGTGAGCATTTCTTTATTGGTGTTTTTTTCGAATGCCGGCCAACCGCCGTCGTTATTTTGCATCGATAGGACCCAACTCAGTCCGCGATTCCATGATTCCAGATATGAAGGGTGAATGGTTGATAAGCTTCGGATGGCTCGCAAGGCTGCCGTTGTATCATCTACGTCCGGATTGATTGTATTAGACTCAGAGAATCCCCATCCACCGGGAACTATATCCGGATTATGGATGCTCCAATCAGCAGGTTTATGATGCTGTTTATCCAGAAGATAAGTTGCAGCGTGTTTTATTCCTTTGTGATCAACCGGAATTTGAGCCTCTTGTAAAGCATAGGAGATTAACGCTGTATCCCATATTGTAGATGGAGAGTTTTGAATTGTAGTATTACGATTTGATTGGCATTGCAGTGCGGTGAGACCTTGAATGGCCTGTGTAATTATTGGATGCTGCCGATCATAATTGAGAGCAAGCAGGGCAAAAACCATAAGAATCGTACTGCTGGCATAGCTGTAAAAGGTACCGTCGGATTCGATTCGCTGGAGCATATATTGTTCCGCTTTGTTTTTGGCAGCTTCATGTATGTAGTGTGGACTCCCGAGTAATCTGCTCAAACCCATTTGAATAACATCCTGCATTTCCTGATATCCACGGGTAGGCGATTCATCTGTATCCAATCGTGTCTCTATAAGATCTGACAGATCAGGAGCATTGGCTGTAGTGATCGAAAATCGCCGATCGGCCATAATGAGCATAGGAGTGAGGTGTACCCTAGAGTAGCCAGAGAATTCGAAATAGTTAATAGGGAAGTAAGAGGGAAACAAAAGCACCTCCAGTGGAATCGAAGAAATTGCTAAAGGCCACTTGCTTTGACCCGTTGCGGCGAGTATGACTCTAGTTAAGATACTTGTGACTTTGCCTAAACCACCTTTAGACAGTATATAACGCTTAGCCCGCAGTATTGGCTCGTCTGTTATCTTACTGTATCCAGAATAGAGCAGGGCATAATAAGCTTCGACTGATGTGGATAAGTTCCCAGCTTCTTCGTCCTTATATAACTGCCAGCAACCCTCTCGCTGTTGTGCATCAAGAATGCGATCATGTAGCTGCCGAATGAGCGTTTCATTCTGTAGGTTCAACACTCTAAAGAGAATGATCATATAAGCATCGATCACAATCCCGTTCTCAAAACAAAAATGCCATGAGCCGTCATCCTTCTGCTGTTGTAGCAAGAACGTTGACAAACGTTCGATTTCTTCATCTACTTTACTTAGTATATCCGTCATGTTTTGGGTTCCTCCGAAGGCATCATTTTTAACATTATATGAAGTCGGAGAACAGGACATGAAAAAGAGCTGCTTAGTCGCTTTTAAGCAACTTTGCAGCCCTTTTTACATTCCCTCTTAGCATTATAAAACGGTTAATTTTCAATCACAATACGATTTAGCTTGAGATTAACCGGAGCAGCAATGGTGTCACCTACAGGGCATTTGCTCTCCAGAAATTGTACGAACTGTTCGACCTTCTCAGCAGGGGATGGAGTCTTTATGTAGAATGTATACCGAATATCGGAATAGCCAGGACGTACTTCAGAGCGGTTGAAGAATCCGTCGAGATCCAAGTCACCTTCCACATCTACTCTGAAATCTTCAAGCTCCACCTCAAATTTAGAGGCGTAGACCCGAGCTACAATGGATTGGCAGGCACCCAAAGAAGCGAGCAAAGCTTCAACAGGATTCATTCCTGTATCCGTGCCCCCTAGACTTGTCGGTTCATCGATGACCAGCTCGAATTGTCTTGCATTAGTAACGACCTTTACGCCGTCTTGCAAATGAGCAGTTGCTTTGAAAGTTTGAACATTTGGCATGTGTTTACACTCCTTCTTGTGGACAAACTAAGGATGATTTAATGTTTCTTATTTTTTGTAATTCATAGTATGTTTCTAGGAATTGTATAGATTATAGTTCTATTCTGTATACCCGTCAATACATGATTAAAATAATAGTTAGGAGGCAACTAGAGTGTCGACCGAAATTGAGAGCTATTTGGACTATCCTAGGTTGCAAATTTTAGGGGGAGAAATAGAATTAAGAGACGATCGGATAAAGCGTAGATGGAAAGCAGAAATCAAACCGTTTCTTCTTGCACCCTATCCTGTAACTGAGGATCTATACAATGCTATAATTAATAACTCATCACATGGAGATCTAAAGCCGGTTGTGAATATATAGGTGAAGATGGTATATACATTACTTGGGATAAGGAGTCAGACGGCTTCCATCTTGCCCGGTCTTATTAATGAGTTATGGATTTGTAAGTGGAATTAGAGGAGGGAATAATTATGTGCGAAGGGCACATAGATAAGCACGGTTATAACGAGCATCGAGAATACGGAGAGCATGGAGAAATGAATATAAATGGAGTCAAGGAGGGTTCGGAGCATCCTCACAAAAGCGCTCAGACCTTTCGTCGTGCTAGGGCTATCGCATTTTTGGACAAGCTAATGATTAATCGTTCGGCGTTGCAGCAGCAGCTAAAAGAGTCAGAGATTGAAACGACAAAACAAGTCATTAGTGGTGAACTAAAAGCTACGGAAGCGATCATCGATGAGTTCATAAATATGTTTCAGATTCATGAGATAACTTCTGATAATAGAGAAGATAGAACCTAAGCCACTCAGCTATATAGAGGTGTTCATGCCCTAGGTTTTGATATGAATGAAAAAAAGACTTCTGAAGAAATCAGAGGTCTTCTTTATGTGTAGCAAATAAAGAAAAATGTCTAATGTAAAGAGAATACATCATTAAGTAAAACGCTTTCATGTTCACTCGATAAATTGATTTATATAATTAGTCCTGTAAGCAATATAAAAATGGGGGGCGAAAAAGAATGAAAAAAGTCAACAAAAAAAGGATTAACCTAACTCTAACAGTGTTGATGGCTATGTCCATGCTTATCACTGCTTGTGGTGGGAACAACGGGAATAACGTGAATTCTGAGGCTAATGTAAACGCAGGCAAAACGGGAAAAACCTCTGCGGCGGAAGAGAAGCTCAAGATTACTATGTGGTCCCAATTCGCGGATCCAAATTCTAAAGACGGCGGGTTTGTTGGTTTTTATAAAGCACTTGAGGCAACCAAGGCTAAATTCCCTAATATAGAAATCGAGCATGTGGGTGTTGGGGGCGAATCTTATAAAACAAAAGTGAAAGCGGCTTCAGCCGCCAATGAGCTGCCCGACATTTTTTACACCTGGGGTGGCGGATTCTCTGAGCCATTTATAGCGGGGAACCGGATTTTGTCCATTGATGATCTCGCAAAAGATGGAACGCTGGACCAAATTGTACCAGGTACGACAGACAATTTCATCTTCGATAGCAAGCTTTACGGTCTGCCGATCAATATAGCTACTGCTCAAATGTACGTCAATAAAGAACTATTTGAGCAAGCAGGAGCGAAAATTCCGGAAACATGGGATGAGCTTGTTGCTGCGATTGAAGCACTAAAAGCAAAAGGCATTCAGCCGATTGCACTTGGGGCTAAAGACAGATGGCCAGCAATGCAATGGAACGCGATTCTAGCCATCCGGATGGCAGGCGTGGATGCTGTAAATGCCGCTTTAACGAAAACAGGATCATTCGACACAGCTGAATTCACAGAAGCTGCTGCGAAATACAAACAATTGATTGATGCGGACTCCTTCGGCAAACATTTTGTTGGAACTTCTTATGATGACGCGACAAATATGTTCCTATCAGGCAAAGCAGCTATGATGTTCATGGGCGCTTGGGTCAACGGACAGATTGAAGATGATAACTCTCTGGTCAAAGGTAAAGTGGTACCGATTAAATTTCCAACCATTCCAGGGGGGAAAGGAAATGCCGACGAGTGGTTCGGAGGTTCGGGTGAAACATTCGTGCTCAATGCCGATCTGAAAAACAAGGAAAGAATATGGGAAGTATACAAGTTCTTTATTGAGACCATGTCTAAAGAAGTATTTCTGGCTGGTTCAGGCTCCTCAGCATGGAAAGTTGATGTAGGTGACACTTCTCAAATGAATCCACTGGCTCTGCAAATTGGTGAATTGTCCTCATCAGCAACTGGTTTCTCCTACTGGTGGGATCAAATGCTGAATGGTAATGACACTGAATCTATGTTCGGTTCGCTGATGAAATTCGTCGCCGGAAAAACAACACCTGAAGACTACACGAAAGAACTACAGAGCAAGGTTAATCAAGGACAATAATCTGCGTCAGGCGGCGAGAATTGTTCGCCGCCTGATCGATTTAAGGTGGAGTGAAGCATGCATCAAGTATTCGGAAACAAAAAGGCTATCGCCGTATTTGTTGTTCCTGCTTTGATTTTATACATTCTTGTTGGTTTTTTCCCGATCCTTCAGTCTATGTATTACAGTCTGCTGGACTGGGATGGGATACAACCGGCTAAATTTATTGGTTTAGCTTCTTATAAGGATTTATTTTTTGCAGATACGTACGGCATGGATTTTAATCATTCGATACTTAATACGTTGTATCTGGCAGTTCTTTCTGTTTTCATGCAACTTCCGATAGCTCTGGTGCTCGCTCTGGTTCTTGCCAGAGGGGTGTGGGGTGAAAAGCTGTATCGTACTTTGTATTTCATTCCAGTCTTGGTATCCTCCTCTGTCATCGGGGTTATGTTTCTGAAAATCTATCAGCCTGAATATGGCTTGCTGAATACGATACTCAATCAACTAGGCTTGTCCTCCTGGACACATGATTGGTTAACGGAAAGCGGAACTGCACTAATAAGTGTTATGATTCCAATCGTTTGGCAATATATCGGCTACCATATGCTTCTAATGTACGCTGCCATCAAAGGGATTCCTGAAGATTTGTACGAGGCTGCGAAAATTGACGGAGCATCAAGTATAAGAACCGCCTTCTCTATCACTATTCCACTTATTTCACCGATCCTGAAGGTATGCGTCATATTTGCTGTTTTGGGATCATTGAAGTTTTTCGATTTAGTCTTCATTATGACCAATGGCTACCCTACACCGGAAACTAGTGTTCCAAGTACATTGATGTATTCGTCGATTTTTAATCGCAATATGTATGGGTACGGCAGCGCGATGGCCGTGTTTATGGTTGTGGAATGTCTCTTTTTCTACTTAGTTCTACAAAAATTGATCAGAACCTACGATGATAAGGAGGAGAGCTAATGACAACAACACATAACCGCCGCTGGCCAAAGGTTGTTTTGCAGATTGCGTTTCTAATCTTCGCAGTTATTCAACTGTATCCGCTCGTGTGGCTTGTATTTTCCTCCTTTAAAACAAACATAGAAATTACAGGCTCAAATGTGATGGGCTTGCCTAATGAGTGGCGGTGGGCGAACTACGACTACGCACTTTTTAAGGCGAATATCGCACGTAACTTTTTGAACAGCCTTATGTATACAACGGTAACTGTCATTATTTCTGCTCTGTTATCGGCAATGGTTTCTTTTGCTGTCGCAAGAATGAAGTGGAAGCTTAATAATGTGGTGCTTACTTTCTTCATGCTGGGATTGATGATCCCCGTTCATGCTACGCTGCTACCTGTCTTTCAGATGTTAAAAATGACAAGCTTGCTGAATACGCCTTGGGCCTTAATCATTCCTTATACCGTTAGTGCACTTCCTACTACAATCTTTATCATGATTGGTTTCTTTAGAGCGCTGCCAGGGGAGTTGGAAGAAGCCAGCGTTGTAGACGGCTGCAATATTTATCAGGTTTTTTTCCGTATTATGCTTCCGCTTGTAAAGCCGGCTATCGTAACCACTTCCATCTTTACTTTTTTATCCGCTTGGAACGAACTGATGTTTGCCAATACATTCATTAATGATCCTGACTTAGCAACAATTACCGTCGCCATCAATTCGTTTAAAAGTGCCTATGCCACAGAATTTGGACCTATGTTCGCAGGAATGGTTGTGGCTACACTACCCATGATCATTATCTACTTGTTCCTAAGTAATCAAGTCCAAAAAAACATTATTGCCGGGGCAGTTAAGGGTTAAAGCAATGGGATAGGAATCTTTCGAAAAATGCTATACTAGTGTCGTATTGAAGAAGCTATAAATAAAAGTCCGTATTCGCTTAATGTCGGCCAGGAGGTTACCGATGAGGTTTGCACGTATCCGATCACAAATCGTTTTTTACTACTTGGCCTTATTAGTGGTTTCCATGATTGCAAGCGGTATTATGTACCAACGAATCAATGAGAAATTCACCGAGGAAAAGGTAGGTGAGGTATCGCTTCAAACCTTAAACGCCATGAATTCCGGAATCGAATCACTTCTTGACAGCACGAATAATTATTCCAAGATGATCGTGTCGAACAATACGGTTCAGGAAATTTTGGGCAGTGATCTGGCGGGTAACGACATCGGAATTTTAACTTACAAGCTAGAGGTGGCTCTGTCAGATTTTATGCTCGCAGAGCCCTCTATCTCTTCTGTCTATCTATTCGATAATGCAGGACGTAAGTTTGCGATTGATTTGCAGTCTGCAAAACCGATCAGAACAGATGGGATCGAGTCAGCGGAATGGTACTCCGAGGCGGTCGCCTTAGACGGAAAAGCAATTTGGAGGAAAAATGCCGGAGGTATCTTCAATTTTGAGACGAAGGAACCCCAGCAGGATCCACAATATATTTCTCTGATTCGCATCGTAAACGACATGAACACTTCTAAGAAAATAGGAGTATTAGTCGTGAACATTACAGTTCAGGAGCTGAAAAAAAGCTATGAACGTTCGATCAACGATAATAAACCTGATTTAATGATCGAAACTGGATATGAGACACTCCTTGATTTTACACGGCCTGAATTATCGACTTATACAAACTCTTCTATGCTTGATGTGCCGCTCGGCAGTAGCAAAATCGTAAAGATCAAAGATCATAATTATCTGATCTCTTCTCTGGTTTCAATGGATCGTGGTTGGAGGTTTACTAGCGCTCAGCCTTTGGGGGAATGGGAAAGCCCCTATCGTCAATTTAATCTGATGCTGTTAATGATTATGTTGTTTAATTTCATTTCTATATTTTTAGGTTCCGTCTGGATTTCTAGATTCATTACTACACCTATTTTACATATGCTGCGATCCATGAAAAAAGTGGAGATTGGAGAGTTCAGTTTGGTTCGGTACGAGGCGAGAACGGATGAGCTGAACCAGTTGAAAGATAGGTATAACAATATGATTATGACCATTGAGCAAGCGCTGAAGCGGGAGAAAGAAGAACAGAAATTGATTCGGAAACTCGAATTGGATATTTTGCAGCAGCAAATTAAACCACATTTTTTATATAACACGTTAGAATCAGCTGGCTATTTAACTTTGTCAGGAAATAATAATGAGGCGTACCAGATTATTTCTGAGCTTGCAGCCTTCTATCGTCAGAGTCTTAGTAAGGGCAGTGATGTAGTAACGTTAAGAGAAGAAGTAGAGATCACTAAAAGTTATCTGAGTATACAAAATATTCGCTATCCAGAAATTTTCATCAGTGAAATTGAGGTGTCGGAAGAAGCTGAGTATGTTCGGATACCCAAATTGACGCTTCAGCCGCTTGTAGAAAATGCGCTTTATCATGGTATTCGCCCTTTAGGGGAGTGTGGTAAGATTCGCATCCTTGCCCGTATTCAGGGGAATCGACTGAAGCTAGTCGTGGAAGATGATGGTGTGGGGATGAATGAAGACAAACGTCGGGAAATGCAAGCTGAGCCCTATGGGCAAAATGAGTCCAGTTTTGGGTTGCGCGGTACTTTGATGCGTTTGAAGCTGTACTATGGGGCGGACATGAATTGTAGTTTGGTCAGTGCACCGGGAGAAGGAACTCGGATTGAATTGGAACTACCGCTTGAGGAGGGGAATAGTCATGGAGCTTGAACTGCTCAGAGCCATTATTGTGGATGATGAAATTAATGCGAGAAAAATTGTTCCCATCATTATAGATTGGCAAGCAGTTGGTTACAGATTCGTAGGTGAGGCCTCGAATGGAAGCGAAGCGTTAGATCTGATCGAAACCATGAAACCGGATGTAGTATTTACAGATATCAGTATGCCTTTTATGGATGGACTGGAATTAAGCCGGTTGATAAAAGAAAGGTATCCGCTAGTCAAAATTGTGATCATCACTGCACATCCCGAATTCGAATATGCAAAAAGAAGCCTGGACATTGGAGTGCAAAATTTTATCTTGAAGCCGCTCCAAGCCGAGGAGGTACGAAGAGTTGCGGTAGATCTTCATGGAAAAATCCGGGAAGAGACAGAGCGGTGGAACGAATATCAGGAGCTGAACCGACAGTTAAATGAAAACGCCGTTCAACTAAAAGAAAAATTTCTAAATGATTTGCTATCAGGCCTCTGGGACCCCGATCAGTTGGATAGCCGATTCCATTACTTTTTTCCTGAATCAGCGAACAGCTTGTTTTCAATCATGCTTATTGAACTTCAAATTCCCTTAGAAGAAGGGGAGGAACAACGAATCCTGCAGTCTTTGCGTTGTAAGAGGTTTATTGATTACGCGCTTGAAGAGTATGAGGGAATCGAAGTTTTTTTTGATAACAGTCAACGGATTGTCCTTCTTAATAGAAAAGATAATCAGAATCTTACGAAGATTGGAGAGTGGCTGGCCCAATCGCTCCATGAAAAGCTAGGATGTAAAGCTTACATTGGCGTAGGTAGTACCTGTACGGATTTCAATAGGATCAAAGAATCCTATAAAGAGGCGCTGGAGGCAGTTAGATATGGTAAGTTAAAGGGCAGTAACGCTATCTATTTTTTTAATGATGAAATTCATTTCGGGGGCCGATCCTGGGAAGTTAAGACGATTGAAATTGAGGAAATTTTGTTTTTTGTAAAAGCTGGTGTCTTAGACAAGGCTGTGCAATCCATTGAGAAAATGTTTCAGGATTTGGAGAAGTCCGAGGCTTTTTCTGTGGAACGAGCTAGGCTGGTTTCCGCCCAATTTGTCTCCACATTAATCAATTCACTCGCTGAAATGGGAGTTATACTAGATAATAATCTTTCTTTCGATATTTCGCCATATAAAAGGATTTTTGAGCTCGATAGCCTGCCAGACATGCAACAGACATTACTTGAACTCACAGAGAAGGTAACCTCTCAAGTAACCCGGGCACGAAGCAAAAAAACTAATAATATTATCCATGAAGTTAAAGATTTTATTCAACAGGAGATGCACATTCCGGAGATGTCTTTATCCTATGTATCGAATAAATTCCACATGAATTCCAGTTACTTTAGCCGGATCTTTAAGCAGGACACAGGGATTAGCTTTACGGATTATCTTCTCAAGTGCAGAATGGAAAAAGCGGTGAAGCTTCTGAATGAAACGGATTGGAAAGCTTATCAAATTGCTGAAAAGGTCGGCATTAAAGATCCATTTTACTTCAGTAACTGTTTTAAAAAAGTAATGGGAGTATCCGTTCAGGAGTATAAGAAAAATAGCTTTTTCCTATAAATCTCTCCGTTGAATTTGCTAATTTTCCTCTTTAAGCCCGCACTTTATGCGGGTTTTTTATTGTTTTTTTAGATATAAAGTAAGCAATAATGATGTTACAAAATGGAAAAATGATCTTGACAGAAATGGTTTCTATCGTATACATTTGTATACATGAAGAGCGCGTATACAAATGTATACACCGCAAAAGGAGGAAATAAAATGCGTGAAGGACATGTCGGCAAACGTGGCGGTCATAGGGAACATGGAGAGCACAGAGATCGTGAGGGACGTGGCGAACACAGAGATCGTGGCTTTATGAAACATGGGATGACAGAATCAATGGATCCACATCCTAAAAGTGCTCAAACTTTTCGCCGTGGCAGAGCCATCGCTTTTTTAGATAAGCTTATGGTTAACCGGGCTACATTACAGCGGCAGTTAAATCAGCCTGAGCTTGAATCGATTAAACAAGTGGTTAGCGGTGAATTAAAAGCAACGGAAGCGATCATTGAAGAGTTTAAACAAATCTTTCAGATTCATGAGATCGCTCCAGAAGATACAACATCAAAAGTTAATAAAGAGGAGAGTAAAGAAAAAGATGAAAATAACTGAGCTCATTAAAACCCGTAGAAGTACAAAACAATTCAAACAGACTCCAATTCGTGAAGAGGAGTTACATTCATGGCTGGAGGCTGCAAGTTACGCTCCTAATCATCGTATGACCGAACCTTGGGAGCTTCTTTTCATCGGACCCAATACTAGAGCGAAATTAAAGCATAAGACGGATTTTGGCAACGCACCTGTTGTTTTTGCAGTTCTGTCTAAGCCTGCCGCAACTGCGTTTGAACGCGATGAGAATGTTATGGCTGCTGCTTGTTTCGTACAAAATTTCTTATTAGCTGCACATGAAGCAGGTGTAGGTACGTATTGGGCTTCGCTGGGGGCTTTGCCTCATAATCGTGAGATTCTTAGTGTTCAAGAAAATTACGATGTTATTGGGATATTTGGAATGGGGTATCCGGAGGAATTGCCGAATGCGAAACCCAGAACACCGATTAGTTCTAAAATCACGTATTTATCTTAAACAATTGAAGGTGGCGGAATGTGGAAGCTTAAGCATTATTTGAGGCCATATTGGGTGTGGTGTGTGTTGGCACCATTGCTGATGCTGGTCGAAGTGACTATGGATTTACTGCAGCCCACGCTCATGGCGAGCATTGTGGATAAGGGTGTCATGACAAAAGACTTGTCTCATATTTTCTCGACCGGACTGATCATGCTTGGTGTAGCATTTATCGGTCTAATTGGTGGGGTGGGCTGCACTATTTTTTCGAGTATTGCTTCTCAAAACTTCGGAAATGATTTGCGGATTAGCTTGTTTGAACATATTCAGAAATTTTCTAATAAGAACCTGGATCAATTGAAGACGGGCTCACTGATTACACGATTAACAAATGATGTGGTACAGCTGCAAACCTTTGTGCAAATGATTTTGCGGAGTATTCGATCTCCCTTGCTATTAGTCGGAAGCTTGGTGATGGCGATTCGGATAAGTCCTATGCTGACCCTCATCCTAGCCGTTGCCGTGCCACTCTTGAGTTTAATTTTGTATGGGTTAATCCGACTTTCTTTTCCTTTGTTTCAGAAAATGCAGGTCAAATTAGACGGTGTGAACACAGTGTTGCAGGAAAATTTATCAGGCATTCGTGTAGTCAAAGCATTCGTCCGCGCTAACCATGAACAGAAACGCTTTAATACAGCTAACAAGGATTATACAGAAATTGCGATAAAAGCGGTACGGTTAATGTCATTAAATATGCCGCTAATGATGCTTGTACTAAATGCCAGTATTGTTGCTGTACTATGGTTTGGGGGAGTGCAAAGCTGGAACGGTGGGCTGCCAGTTGGTCAGCTGATCGCTTTTATTAACTATATAACCCAATTGTTGATGTCAATGCTGATGTTAAGCAATATGTTGACCTTCTTCTCACGAGCCAAGGTTTCTGCCGATCGGGAGAATGAAGTATTTTCCACCATTAGTGAGATTAAAGAAGTTGCCAACGCTAAAAAAGATGCCATACACAACGGTCGGATTGTATTTGACAATGTATCTTTTGCTTATGATCCTTCGGATGAAAATCTAGTGTTAGACGATATTAATTTCACTGCGGAGCCAGGAGAAACAGTGGCCATTCTTGGTGCCACCGGTACTGGTAAATCATCATTGGTCAGCCTCATTCCCCGGTTTTACGAAGTGTCCTCTGGATCCATTACAATTGATGGCTCCGACACTCGTATGATTGCTCTGGAAGATTTGCGTAGCAGAATCGGATATGTTATGCAGCAGGCTATTCTGTTCAGCGGTACTATCCGCGATAATATCCGATACGGCAGACCGGATGCCACAGATGAGGAAGTGGAAGAAGCAGCAATAGCCGCTGAAGCTCACAGTTTCATTTTAGAACTTCCACAGGGTTACGATACAGAGCTCGGCCAGCGTGGCATTAACCTGTCCGGTGGGCAAAAGCAGCGGCTTTCGATTGCACGGGCACTTTTAATTCAGCCAACAATCCTCATTATGGATGACAGCACTAGTGCGCTCGATGCAGCGACAGAGTCACGAATCCGGCAGATGTTAAAAACACGGCTGCGCAGCAGCACGAATATTTTGATAGCTCAGCGTGTCACCTCTGTAATTGATGCTGATCGTATTCTGGTATTAGAAAACGGCCGAATTGCTGTACAAGGTACACATGATGGACTTATGAACAGCAGTGAAATATACAGAGATATCTGGAGATCACAGATGAAGGGAGAGGAGGTGCCTTATGTCAAAGCTTAATAATGGCATGAACACCACTCCTTTTAATCGATCAGGCGGATTCGGACCTGGATCTGGACCGGGATCTGGCCCTGGACGCGGCGGAGCTGTGCCGATCGTACGCGCTAAGAATCAAGCGGGAACACTCAAACGCATCTGGATGTATTTGAACCGCCAGCGGTTCGGGTTAATCATTGTGTATGTATTTACAGTGTTGAATGCAATCCTTTCGTTGATCGGGCCTTATCTAATCGGTAAAGCGATTGATACTGCCGTAATTCCTCACGATTATCAGGGTCTTATTCGCTTTTGTCTACTCCTAATAGGTATTTATGGTCTAAGCAGTGTGGTTGCTTGGGTGCAAGCCTATGTTATGACATCCGTCTCACAGAATACCGTGTTTGAGCTGCGTCGTGATCTGTTCAGCAAATATCAACAGCTACCGATTAAGTTTTTTGACACGCAAGCTAACGGAGAACTAATGAGCCGGGCAACCAACGACATAGAGAGCGTATCCAGTACACTTAATCAGAGTGTGACCCAGTTATTAAACAGTTTGATCACCCTAAGCGGTTCACTAGTGATCATGTTAATGATGAACGTTCCGTTGACCGTAGTTTCACTGATAACGATCCCTCTTGTGTTATTGTCCAGCCGTAAAATCATAGGTTTAAGTCGAACTTATTTTAAAAATCAGCAACGCCATCTAGGTGAGTTGGGTGGATTTATCGAAGAAACCATCAGCGGACAAAAAGTAGTCAAACAATACAGCAGGGAAGAGACAGAAGTGAAACGGTTCCGCAAAATCAGTGGAGAGTTGAATAAAGTCGGCATTAAGGCACAAATTGTTTCCGGATTAGTGGGACCGGTTATGAACATGATTAATAACCTTGGATTTGCGATCATTGCCGGGGTGGGTGGCTGGATGGCTTTTCATAATATGGCTACGGTTGGCGTAATCGTTAGCTTCCTTACGTATTCCAAACAGTTCGGACGACCGATCTCCGATCTTGCTAACCAGTACAATCTAATTCAGTCGGCAATTGCTGGTGCGGAGCGTGTGTTTGAAGTTATGGATATGCCATCCGAATACGGTGACGGTGATGAACAAAGTGACGATCTGCCAAGGTTAAAAGGGAACGTTGTTTTCAAGGACGTTTCATTTGCTTACAAGCCGGATTCACCAATTCTGAGTGGGGTTACGTTTGAAGCAAAACCCGGAGAGAAAATTGCGCTTGTCGGCCCAACGGGTGCTGGAAAAACGACCATTGTCAACTTGCTGATCAGATTCTATGATTTGAGCGGCGGCTCCATATTCATTGATGGCCGCGATATTGGAGAGCTGGATAAAAATGCACTTCGTAGTCAATTGGGAATGGTATTGCAAGACGCGCATGTATTCTCGGGAACGATTCGGGAAAATATTCGCTTTGGCCGTCTTGATGCGACTGACCAAGAGGTAGAGGAAGCGGCAAGATTGGCCAATGCAGATGCCTTTATCAATAGACTGCCGCATGGATATGAGACTATTCTCCATGCGGAAGGCAGTAATTTGAGCCACGGCCAGCGTCAGCTTTTAACGATTGCCCGCGCCATTCTAGCTGATCCAGCTATTTTGATCCTAGATGAGGCAACCAGCAGTGTGGATACGCGTACGGAAATGCATATTCAACAGGCGATGGAAAAGCTAATGAAAGGACGAACAAGCTTTGTGATCGCCCATAGGCTTAGTACCATCCAGGATGCTGATCGTATACTCGTTATTCAGGGTGGCGGAATTGCCGAGCAAGGCAGTCATAAAGAGCTTCTTGCGCTGCAAGGTGTTTATTACGAGCTGTACAATACCCAGTTCAAACGAGCGATTTAAAAGAATCTTTACTTGAACTGATAACATTTGTAAGTAGATGCTTTTATCGGACTCCTCTGACCTTAAAGGCAAGATTTTCTGATTTTCAGAAGATTAAAGGACCCCACTGCAGCTATTGGCATGAAAAACACAAAATATAAGTCACTTTCTAAGGAATAACGTCCTTGAGGTCCCAAACCCTGTTTCAAGAGCTGAAAACTACCAAATAACGTCATCTGGGTCCGAAGTCCTTAAAAAGATGTGTAATCTATTGCCGTAATTAATGCCCGATAAAAAAGAGCGGCGATTCACCTATTATAGGAGAATCGCCGCTTTTTTTTATAAATTCCTCTCTAATAACGTTCCGAGTTGTTCAGCCAAGACTTGATAGGTCACAGGTCTTTCATTCTTGAACCACCATTCCACTACCCCTGCATAAGCCGATGCAACAAAACTAATAATAACCTCTTCATGTAACCCTTCGTTTATGCCTTCGGTGGTAGTTACTTCATGTCTAAACTCATCGAGAAGAAAGCTTAAGAAACGATTTCGGAAATAAGGAGCACCTTTACAATAACAGCCTTTTTAAGCGCATCTTGAGTTTTGAATTTCAGAAGGAAGTCACAATAGAACAGAGGATCATATCATTGAAGTAATCAATTATTCTCAATCGATGAATTGATGCTGGAGGGTGGGGGCATTTTAAACGGGTCTTTCCTGAATGAAGATTTAATTGATGAGTTGAGCCTGGTTATAGTTCCCATCGCAGATGGTGCCTCTAATTCTGTGACCTTATTTGAAATGGATGCATCTATGAAACAACAGCCCCCAGCAAATTTTAGCTTGAAGAGTGTAGAAAAACTTGCGGATGATGGGCTATGGTTGAAGTATGTAACACGGCGTGATTAAATCTATGTTTCTTAAAAAGCGCAAAGCAAAATATGCTTTGCGCTTTTTGAATTCGAGAAAGTAGTAAGCATTCTTCTCATTCCAAGCCTGCCAGATGCATCGTTTGTTTCAGACGATCTACGTTCACATAGATGTCCTCCAGTCCTGGAAAACGAATCGCAGGATCGGGTACACCTTGCCCGTACACCATATAATATTCGAGATTATTATGGTTGCTGATCATCCAATAGGTTGGAACAACATGCTGGGCATGGAAAATTTCAATGACCTGTGTTCCAGGCTGGCAAAAAGCCAGATTAGCGAGTCCAGCACCATGTGGACCTACGATTACTTTCGCTGAGGCGAATAATTGGATTTGCTGGGCAACCGTCCAGTCCTCTAGACAAATCGGTACGATATTAAAATTCTCAAGGCAGCGGATGACATCATCTTCATTAACCAACCGTCTTGAGCTTGCTTTTTTTCGTGAGATATAAAAACGTTCTGGAGTGACTAGTGTTGTTTCTCTATGCGGCAACAAAAATCTTCGCAGTGTATCCGTGGTCCAAGGAGGATAATGTGAATTCATCATTAAGGAAGGGACAAGTAGCCGGTCAGCCTGAACATATACTTCTGAATTCGTCCGGATCACCAATGACTCGGATATCCCAAGCATGGCCCACGTTTGTTCCACAAAGGGTCCATACGGATTTGGATTCATGATAATAGTGGAGTAAGTGATTCCGCTCGATTGAAGCATCGCTAATCTAGGAAGCACATCATACATCCAATGAAAATAGTTATGGGCTCCGCAAAAGGTTAACACCGCCGCGGTCCCGGCAAAATGTTGAAGCTGCGGATCATTCCACCGGTGAAACACTGGGTGCTCATCTGCTTCAAGCATCCTATATTGCTTGGCGTCATATTCTTGGGAAAGATCAAAGATCAATTTCCCTTCTGGTGTTAGAACAGCACCAGATTCTCCCCATACCTTCCCTCTGGAAATGGTGGCAACGTATCCGCCAAAGGGCTTTAAACAATAAGGTGTTAGTGCTGGAGCAATGCTCGTTTCAATGCTTTTAGGCGCTCTGAACTCAGCCGCCCGTCCGAAGTCAAAAGGAACGACATTCCCCGCTTCCTTTGTACTGTTTTCGTTGTGGGAAGTAAAGTCCCAGATGCTTTGGTAATATCCTTGGGGTGGTACCCCTTGTGCAGAAAATAACATCATGTCACCTCATATTCCCAAGTAGAAGCGCAGAAACCTTATTAAGCTATTTTATGAAATGAACAATCTTCGGACACAGACTTACACGGAAAGAGGCGGATGAACAAGATTTGATTCAAATGCTGTTATTACTTGATTAATAGGCTTGACATGGACCAGGATTGAATATAAATTCAGTTTATTCAAACGCCGTTTAAATCATCGATTAGGTGCAATGTACTGCCGGAAGTGTTAACTATTCCGCAGTTCCTTTTCATCGGTATGCGTTGGAGCTGTTTTATGAATTAATATGTAACCCTTTAAGACAGGGCAATAGGATATTACAATTTAATTGGAAAGTGTGGATTCGAGATAAATGAAGTATACAAAACTTGGAAAAACGGGGCTGGATGTATCCCAACTGTGTTTAGGTTGTATGAGCTTTGGCGTTGCCGAACGTTGGATCCATCAATGGGTGCTTGATGAGAAGCAGAGCCGTGTTATCATAAAAAAAGCGCTTGACCTGGGTATTAATTTTTTTGATACAGCGAATGTATACTCCGATGGAACGAGTGAAGAAATCGTTGGACGAGCGCTTAAGGATTATGCCAATCGAGACGAGATTGTTTTAGCAACTAAGGTCTTTAACCGTATGCATGAAGGTCCGAACGGAGCAGGATTATCCCGGAAAGCAATTATGAGTGAGATTGATAAGAGTCTCAAGAGATTGGGAACAGATTATGTAGATCTATATCAGATTCATCGCTGGGATTATCACACACCTATAGAAGAAACGATGGAAGCTCTTCATGATGTAGTGAAGGCTGGTAAGGCAAGATACATAGGTGCCTCAGCAATGTATGCTTGGCAGTTTCAAAAAGCGTTATATGTAGCGGAGAAAAACGGTTGGACCCGATTTGTATCTATGCAAAATCATCTCAATCTTATCTATCGTGAGGAAGAACGAGAGATGTTGCCGCTTTGTAAGGAAGAGAATATTGGTGTTATTCCCTATAGTCCCCTTGCATCAGGAAGACTTACGCGAGACTGGGCGGTATCAACTCATCGTTCAGAAACTGATCAGATTCAAAAATCTAAATATGATGGAACTGCCGATACCGATCAATTAGTCGTGGAGCGAGTTGCGACAATCGCCGAAAAACACGGTGTTCAACGGATTCATATCGCTCTTGCTTGGTTGCTTCAAAAAGAACCAGTTACAGCACCTATCATCGGGGCTACAAAAACATCGCATCTCGAAGATGCCGTAGGTGCGTTATCCATTACTTTAACCTCTGAAGAAATTGCGTTTTTAGAGGAGCCTTATGTACCACATTCCATCGTTGGTTTTAATTAATAAAAAATCAATGGGGGAGGATAATCCCGTAGAGCCGAAGTCAGCGTTGTTTACCAACGTTTAACTGTATTTTGTACAGCTATATTCCTTCAAATCACTCAGCTCGGGGATATAAGTGTACTTCGTACATCTATTTCCTTGATTTTCTACCCATTAGGTAGGTTTGGTTGTTTTTAGTTGTATAAAGTGCAGTTAAAGTATGAAGGTTCTTTCTGCGTACGGAATAAGTGTATAGAATGCAGTTATTTTCCAGATTCGATTAAGACGTAGAGCTAGAAGAATGCGGAGAGGAACTTCCGATCGCTTCAAGTCCAAGGTTTGCTATAAGCGATTAGCGACCATTAGTCTGTTTATATTCACTTGCCCATAATCTGATCAGGTAATGCGTATTAATTCAAAAACACCAGGGAGTAATTTTCCAATAATAGGAGAATCGCTGCCTGGTGTTCTTTTTTTACCCTCAAAGCTTGTTCCTATAGACCTTGGGTGACATCCCATAGATTTTAGTGAATTGGCGAGTAAAATAATTACTATCACTAAACCCGCATTCATGTGAGATTTGGGTGATACTGAGATTAGAATGCTTTAATAACCCGCAAGCCCGTTCCAGACGTAAACGATGAAGATAAGCGATCGGGGTTGTCTGATAGTAGGAGCGAAAGATCCGGTTTAAGTGTCTGACTGATATGTCCGAATGTTTGGCGATCTGATCCAGTGTTAACGGCTCAAGATAACGATCTTCCATATATGAGAGTGCATTCGCCAAATGCATCAGATGGTTCCCCTGAATCCCTTTTTCCTGTGGGTCATAATGTCTGGACAAATAGACGACCAGTTCCATAAACTTGGAGCCCAGCATGGTCTGATAACCCTGTAGCTTGTTGTGATATTCTTCAATCATACCCGCAATGAGAAAAGAGACATACTCCAGGTTAGGAATCGGCAAGCTGAGTTTGCTTGTGTAGGAATGTTTATGACGATACAGGGGTTCCAACACAAATAAGGCTTGAAAGCCGTTGGATGTCCGCAAATCTGCCCCAGCTGTCGATAGCAATTCAGGCTGAAACATAACATTGCAGATCTTGAAATCCTGAGGATCTTTAAAAGCATGCGGGGTCGAACCATTAATTACAAACACATTTCCCTTTTTGATAAAAGACTCCTCAGTATTAACAATATGTGTAGCTGTGCCACTCAATACAATTACGAGCTCTGAAAAGTCCGCATGTCTATGTAGATCGGTGTCTTCGTCGTGATAGCCGTATTGAATAAAAAATGGAAATTGACGATCAGATGTAAACCATTTTAAATAAAATTCACTCAACTCGTTACCCTCCAAAAGCTTGTCTAGATGAATGTCTATATCATGCTATTTTAGGACCGAATAATCAAGGCGTTCTATCCAGTTGAAGCAGTATAATCCTTGACATAGGTTTCAGTGATTAAGATAGAGAAGGAGAATACTACATGAAATATAACAATCCGATTATCCCGGGGTTTTATCCAGATCCAAGCATTTGCAGAGTAGACGAGGATTATTATCTGGTAAACAGTTCATTTGCCTATTCTCCGGGAATACCCATTTGGCACAGCAAGGATTTGGTGCATTGGAAGCAGCTTGGGTACTGTTTGACTCGTGAGAATCAGCTTCAATTTGATGAATCCGTGGTGTCCGGAGGTGTTTGGGCGCCGACTCTTCGTTATTATAACGGTCGTTTTTATATGGTTACGACAAATCAGGATAGCGGAGGTCATTTCTACGTTTGGGCGGATGACCCGGCAGGCGAATGGTCGAATCCACTTTATGTGGAGCAAGAAGGCATTGATCCCTCCTTGTTTTTTGACGATGGAAAGGTTTATTTCACAAGCACAGGCTCCGAGCAAGGGATGGGGATCTACCAATGTGAGATTGATATTGAAACGGGTCAAAAGCTTAGCGATACACGCTTGATCTGGACTGGCAGCGGAGGGAAATTCCCTGAGGGTCCACATCTTTACAAAATAAACGATTACTACTATTTGATGTGTGCGGAAGGTGGGACAGAATATGGACATATGGAGACTATTGCAAGAAGTAGATCGCCATATGGGCCTTATGAATCGTCTCCTCACAATCCCATTTTGACACATCGAAGTTCAGATTACCCCATTCAAGCTACAGGGCATGCCGATTTAGTTGAAGCACAGGATGGTAGCTGGTGGGCGGTATTTCTGGGGATTCGACCAGTAGGTTATCCTTACCATCATCATCTTGGCAGAGAGACATATTTGGCTCCTGTTCAGTGGACGGAAGAGGGGTGGCCAATGATTGGTGATAACGGAGTGGTTGGTTTAGAAATGGAAGCTGACCTGCCTTCACCAATGCCGTGGGAAGAAGAGCCTGAAACCGACGATTTTGATCAATCTGACCTAAGAATGAGCTGGAATTTCATACGTAATGCTAATAAGGTGGATTGGTCATTGCAGGAACGGGGAGGGTGGCTAGCTTTACGTGGATCAGATGTGAGATTAAATGAGAAGGGTACGCCTGCTTTTATTGGCTGTAGACAGCGGCATTTGAATTGTGAAATTACCACCAAAATGGAATTTCGCCCTCTTGAGGGTGACGAAGCTGGTCTTGTAGTTTTTATGGATCAGAAGTATCACTACGCAATTGGACTAACGCAGATGGAAGGTGAAAATGTTATTACGCTGCGCAGACAGGTAGGGAGCATTAGTGATGTGGCATATTCTTCGGCTTTCGAAGGAACAGGGGTAGAATTGAGAATCCAGGTATTACCTGAAAAATATATATTTTACTATCGAGGTGTGGATCAAATATGGCATCTGCTTGGCGAAGCCGAGACACACTTGATATCTACTGAAGTCGCAGGCGGATTTACTGGAGTATTCTTCGGCATGTATAACTACTCTCCTTATGGAACAACTGCTTATTATGATTGGTTTAGCTATCAAAAGAAATAAAAGGCGGTCGGCTACGTGATCGTCAGAAAAAGCAGTGTTAGCTTGTGAAAAATACAAAGCAGCGATTCTCCAAGTATGGATGAATCGCTGCTTTGTGTTTTTTGGTTGTTGTTGTTGTTGTTTGGATATCGTTGTTTTTTTGTCGTCGTTGGTTGTCTGCCTCAGCTTGTATTTATCAACCTCTTAGGCTTAAGGACTCAGAGGACGTTATTTGCGTATTTATCACTTTTTAAGCATAGTTTCGGACCCCAATGCAGCTATTACTTCGAAATAGATTCTTATTGAGTGTTTTTTGAGCCAATAGCGGCTATGCGGTCCTTTAGCATCCCAAATGTGAGATAATACTGCGTTTAAGGTCCCCTGGGTCCGATAGTGACCAGCAGATAGGATAAGCCTGATAGGATAAGCCTGATAGGACCAGCCCGATAGAATCAGCGTGTGCGCAAAGGTTACCTATACATGTTGGTCTTTAGCGGATAGTTCCATATTGTGAATGAAGAACACGTTCGCTTTTATCCTATGAGCATATTTTCCTTCAAACGCTTGATGTCTGCTCTAGGGGGTGAACCAAACATCCGAGAATATTCGCGGCTGAATTGTGATGCACTTTCATAGCCAACACGGAACGCGACATCCGCTGCATCCGCTGATTCAGATAATAAAAGGCGGCGAGCTTCCTGTAAGCGCAGATGCTTTTGAAACTGAATAGGACTCATGGCAGTTACCTCTTTGAAGTGTCTATGGAACGAAGAAATACTCATATTGGCTGTTTCAGCAAGCTCTTCAATCCGCAAAGGTTTATCACAGTTCTCGATAATCTGTTCGATGGCCTCCCGAATGCGGTAGGTGCTGCTACCTTCCATCGCAATTTGAGCGAGTGTAACTCCATAGGGTCCCTGCAGAAGCCGGTATAGAATTTCATCAGTATAAATCGGAGCCAAAAACGGAATGTCCTTGGGATCATCCAGCAAACGTACCAATCTCAGGATCGCATCCAATAGTGATAACTCTATCTGCCCGACATACATAGCTCGCTTAGCATTTTCTTTCGGAGCGAGTTTAAATTCGGAATCATTTAGTACTTTCAAAATCTGACTCTGCGTGAATTCTAGCTTAAAGCTTAAATAGGGTGCGTTGGGAGAAGCTTTTATAATCTGACCGATAACGGGTAAATTCATTGATGATATTAGATAATTTGCGGGACCATACTCAAAACGCTCCTTGGCCAATAAGATCTCCTTTGTTCCCTGCGCAATGAAACATAAAGAAGGTTTGTATACTCTGTATACTGGCTCGGTCACATTGGAGTTACGAATCACAAATAATGAGGGGATAGCGGTCTCATATACTCCATCCTGGCTCGAATGATGTTCAATCAATCTGGCGAGTTCTTCTTTCCGCTCTAGTAATTCTTTAGACATGTGCTCCTCCTAATGTTTTGTTCTTATTCAATTATAAAGTAAAAACATCTTTTGTGTTAGTGATAGTGAGAGGAATAGGCAATCATTTAAGATAATTGAGATAACGGCGTTCACTTCATTTATCGCATAATTAGAACTAAGAAAGGAGTTTTAAAATTGAGCAATGTTTTGATCTTAGGCGCTAACGGCGGAATTGCACGACATGCGATTGATTTGTTTTTGAACGAAACCGATGCCCGGTTAACACTTTATCTCCGTAACTCGGACAGATTAAGCCATATAACATCCAGCCGTGCTCGAGTAGTTGAAGGAGATGTGTTGGATAGTGAGCAATTAAAAGAAGCGATGATCGGGCAAGATGTTGTTTATGCTAATCTGGCAGGTAATTTGGAGAAAATGTCTAAGACTATCGTTGAAGCAATGAACACCACTGGTCTTAAACGTTTGATTTTTATCAGCTCAATGGGCATTTACGATGAAGTTCCAGGAGAGAAGTACAGCAGTATATTGGATCCATATCGTAAATCTGCAGAAATTATTGAAGCTTCAAATCTTAACTATACAATTCTGAGACCTGGATGGTTTACCTATAAAGACGAGATAGACTACGAAACAACTCAGAAAGGTGAACCTTTTAAAGGGAGAGAAGTGTCGCGAAAAAGTGTGGCTGCATTAGTTGTTAAATTGGCCGAGTCACCAGATATGGAAATTCGCCGCAGTTTAGGAGTAAACAAACCCAAAATCTAAAGGAGACACATACTAATGGAATATACAAAACTTGGTCGTACTGGTTTGGATGTATCTAGAATTTGTCTTGGTTGTATGAGTTACGGAGTACCTGAACGTGGAATGGCTCCGTGGTCGCTAAATGAGGAGCAGAGCAGACCCTTTATTAAAAGAGCACTGGAGCTTGGCATCAACTTCTTTGATACGGCTAATGTATACTCTGACGGAACAAGCGAAGAAATTGTCGGACGTGCCTTAAAAGAATTCGCTCGCCGCGATGAGGTAGTCATTGCTACAAAGGTGTTTTTCCGGATGCATCAGGGACCAAATGGAGCAGGACTTTCACGCAAAGCAATTATGACCGAAATAGACAACAGTCTAAAACGGCTTGGCACAGATTATGTGGACCTATACCAGATCCATCGTTGGGATAATGACACTCCTATCGAAGAGACCATGGAGGCCCTTCATGACGTAGTAAAGGCAGGTAAAGTTAGATATATTGGAGCGTCCTCTATGTATGCTTGGCAGTTCTTGCAGGCACAGCATGTTGCTGAGCGTAACGGTTGGACTAAATTTGTCTCTATGCAAAATTACTTGAATCTACTCTACAGGGAAGAAGAACGGGAAATGTTGCCTCTTTGCCGGGAAGAAGGAATCGGTGTGATCCCATGGAGTCCGCTTGCTAAAGGTCTACTAACCCGTGATTGGAATGAACAAACAGCTCGTTCAGAGATAGACGAAGTCGGAAAGGCATTTTATGCAAAAATGGCTGAGGCTGACCGCAAGGTTGTTGAGGTAGTTGCCGAAATTGCGGCAAAGCGCGGGATTCCACGTGCCCAAGTAGCGCTTGCTTGGGTTCTGCAAAAAGAGCAAGTAACATCGACTATCATTGGTGCAACCAAAGCAAATCATCTGGAGGACGCCGTTGCAGCGGTATCAGTGAAGCTGGAGCCAAGTGAAATAGCGAGTCTGGAAGAGCCTTATGTGCCACACCCAGTTATAGGAAATCTAAGCTAGATAAAAAGCGTGATACCCTTGGGGATCGCGCCTTTTTTTTACCTAAGCTAAACTTTCATCTACCATTTAGTGCCTTTAGAAACTTGTCTTTAGTTTGGCTTAATCGTTGCTCAGCACCATGCGGGTGCAAGGGTTTGCATAAATAGGTGAATAAGAAAACACATTCCAATCGATAAAAATGACATGTTAATTCTTCTTAAGCCAAGGTAATATGTATCCGATATGTGAGAGTGAATATAGAAAAGGAGATGAACTCTTTATTATTAATTCCACATTGAAGCATACGCACATGAATACTGAAATTGGCCAACCAGCCATCCTCAATCCAAGTCAGGTGTACCCGACGGTTTACTTCACACCGTGTGTTAACGGAAGGGTTGCCGGTGAATTGATTTTTGATAGAACGAAACTGGTGACTGAGTTGCCTGAGACTCCTATGGTTAAAGACTCGTTAATGGAATGGACACCGTTAGGCACGGCTGATCTACTGGGTACTTATGAACTGCGAATGACCCTCAAGCAGGACGGAAAAGCTCCTCAGTATGACTCATATTATTTTACCGTGCTGGATCCAAAGAGCATCCCCGCGGGACAGAGCACAATCGCTTTCCTTGGTAACGATGGAATGATGATGTATATCGGTGATTATCGAGGTAATCGGATCTTGGACTTTTCTAATGCGGGTTATAGGGGTGGTGGTGTTGAGATCCCGAATATTCCCGTTAAGTCGACCGTTCTACCCTTGGACGGAGACGCGACGGACCGTATTCAGGTGGCAATTGACCAGTTGGCTAAGCTCCCGCTCGATAAGAATGGATTCCGCGGGGCAGTCCTTTTGAAAAAAGGCAGATATGAAGTCGGAGGCACGTTGTTCATTAAAGCAAGTGGGATCGTCCTTCGCGGTGAAGGTCAGGACAAAGAGGGCACTATTCTCTATGGTACCGGAGCGAAACTGCGAAATCTAATTGAAATTGGTGAAAATGCAGATCTTATGCTGGACAGCAACTCGAAGCAGATGATTTCAGATTTGTATGTGCCCTCAGGCTCGCGTTCTTTCCATGTAGAAGACGGGGGTGCTTACAATGTAGGCGATCAGATCATAGTCCGCAGAATAGGTAATAAAAACTGGATTCACGAAATTGGTATGGATAACATATATAAGCGCCCGGGTGGAACCGTAACCCAATGGTCACCGTTCAATCTGGATTTTGACCGAGTCATCACTGCTATTGTAGGTAATACGATTACGGTCGATGCCCCATTGGCGAATGCTATCGAACGTCAGTGGGGCGGCGGAGAGATCTATAAATATACAGATCATGCCCGCATTCAGCAGGTGGGGGTAGAGAAAATGAGGGTAGAGTCCGATTTTGACCCAAGCATTATAGATATTAAGATGGATAACGATACAACAGATCCTTATTATGCGGACGAAAAACATGCTGAACGTTTCGTCGTGTTCAACAGTGTGAAGAATGGCTGGGTTCGAGAGGTGAGAGGTTACCATCTGTCCTATTCTCTCGTTCAAATGAAGCGTTATTCCAAATGGATTACGGTTCAGGACTGTCAAATGTACGATATGATCAGTGTGGTTACTGGGGGTCGCCGTTATGTCATACATCAGATGGGCCAGCTAAATCTCGCTCAACGTATTTATACAGAGACGGCGCGGCATGCGTTCACCGTCGATAGCTGGGTACCGGGGCCGAATGTATTTCTGGATGGAGAAGCTGTTAAAAATTATAACACCAGTGAACCTCATCATCGCTGGTCAGTCGGAGGCCTGTTCGATAATATCAAAGCTCCCATCTCTATTCGGGATAGGGCGTGGTTAGGCAGCGGACATGGTTGGGCAGGTGCGAATTATGTTACTTGGAATACACACGGAGAGCTCACTTTACAGCGGCCACCAACCGCTCAAAATTACGCCATTGGCCATGTTGGTAGCAAGGTACCCGGACTGGTTCCTAACGATTATGATTCCCGGCCCCGTGAAGATGGATATTGGTGCAGTTGCGGTCAACATGTCGTCATTAATAGTCTCTACAAGCAGCAACTGATGGAACGTTTAGGTCGAAATGCGCTCAGTAATATAAAAAAATAATTTACAGTAGGGTGCGGAATTTTCCGCATCCTTTTTAGTGTGGATCATAAAAAAACACAACCCCTAACAATCTATGCCATGGAGAGACATCAGGATCAAGAGTAGCATAGGAAGTGGAGTTACTGACGAATGATATGACCTGAAAATAGGAAAGGCCAGGTGAACAAGAGTTGAGTGAAAGAAGACGAGCGAAACAAGAGGTGGCATTACCGGCAACCAAGCAGGAATCAGAACGTCTTCGATTATGGTATACAAGCCCGGCGTCAAATTGGAATGAGGCTCTTCCCATAGGAAATGGGCGCCTCGGGGCAATGGTGTCCGGTATGATCGGCCAAGATAAAATCCAGCTTAACGAAGATTCAATTTGGTACGGCTGCCCTGGACGCGCAGCTAATCCTGCAGCTCAGCCATATTTAACAGAGATTCGGCAAATGTTGAAAGACGGCAGGCAGGCGGAGGCAGAACATTTGGCAAGAATGGCTATGACTGCTTCACCAAAATATGAGCAGCCGTACCAGCCACTTGGAGATTTGATTTTAAAGTTTCTGGATTCTAGTGAGGTTATTGAAGAATACGAGCGGGAGCTCGACTTAGAGCAAGCAGTCGTTACGGTATCGTACCGTTGTGGCGGGGTTCGCTATTACAGGCAATATTTTATAAGTGAACCGGACGGTGTATTGGTAGTCCGACTGACAGCTGACAGACTTGGCAAGATCACGTTGGCTGCGAATCTTATGCGTCGTCCGTTCGATACCGGCTGTAGCACTGGTCCTGCAAACACAGTTTTAATGAATGGGGAATGCGGAGCGGATGGCGTTCGCTTTTGCACAGCACTAAGGGCAGTTCAACAAGGAGGCCGCCAGAGGCTCATCGGGGATTTCATCTCTATTGAGGGGGCAGACTCCGTCACCCTTATGCTGGCAGCGCAGAGTACCTTCCGCGTAGATCAACCTGAAAAAGCCTGTCTAGAGCAATTGGATCAAGCTACGGCTCAGTCTTTTGCAACTCTAATAAAGCAGCATAAGGAGGAATACAAGTCCCGGTTTGCTCGATTTTCAATCGATTTAACTAGGGGTGGAGACCTGTACGCTGAGCTTCCTACCGATAAGCGATTACAGCGGTTACAGCAAGCAAAAGATGAAAGAAGCAATCCCAATGAGTCTGGTGATCCGGGACTAGTTGCACTATATGTACAGTATGGGCGCTACTTACTGCTTTCCAGTTCTCGACCAGGTACGTTGCCTGCTAATCTGCAAGGCATATGGAATGATAGCTTTACCCCGCCATGGGAATCAAAATATACAATTAATATTAACCTCCAGATGAATTACTGGCCTGCCGAAGTCCTAAATATGGCTGAATGCCATGAACCGCTGTTTGATCTGATCGAACGGATGCAGTTGAACGGTCAAGAAACGGCAAAAGAAATGTATGGCTGTCGCGGTTTTGTTGCTCATCATAACACTAACTTATGGGCGGAAACCCGACCAGAAGGCATCCTAATTACCTGCACGGTCTGGCCAATGGGTGCTGCTTGGTTATGCCTTCATTTGTGGGAACACTACCGGTTTGGACTGAATCTTTCTTTTCTCAAGGAAAGGGCCTATCCAGTGATGAAGGAAGCAGCGATTTTTCTGCTTGATTACATGGTAGAGGAAGGTGGCTTACGAATTACTGGGCCTTCAGTCTCCCCGGAAAACCGCTTCCTTCTTTCGGACGGAAGCAGCGGCAGCCTCTGTATGGGACCATCCATGGATTTGCAAATCGCATATACATTGCTATCCGCCTGTTCGGAAGCGGCATTAATTATTGGAGAAGAAGATACAATGTTTATCTCTGAACTACATGAGACGCTTGAACACATTCCACAGCCGAGTGTGGGCAGTCATGGACAGATTAAGGAATGGCTGTTTGACTACGAAGAGCAAGACGCAGGTCACCGGCATATTTCTCAGTTGTTCGCATTACATCCGGGGGAACAGATTGACATGAGGCACACCCCTGAGCTTGCCGCAGCAGCCCGGCGAACGCTTGAACGCCGCCTTGACGGAGGTGGAGGTCATACCGGCTGGAGCAGGGCATGGATCGTCAACTTTTATGCCCGTCTCGGTATGGGTGCGGAAGCCTATGAGCATTTAATTAAACTGTTAGCCTCCTCCACGTATTCGAATCTTTTAGACTGCCATCCACCCTTTCAAATAGACGGCAATTTTGGTGGAGCAGCAGGGGTAGCAGAAATGCTGCTGCAATCCCACCGAGCAGAACTTCGACTATTACCTGCCCTTCCTAAGGAGTGGTCTTCAGGCAGCATAAGGGGGATGAGAGCAAGAGGTGGTTTTACCGTTGATCTTTCTTGGAGCCAAGGAAAGCTGGATGAAGCGACGATTCACTCTACGGTTACCGCTGAATATCGAATTTGGTCTGCCGTTCCGCTCGATCTGCCAGAACAATCTCTTATTAGCGATGGTCAGGGATTTGAATATACTTTTTCTTCAGTTGCAGGGAAGTCCCGCAAGATTCGTGCACAATAGTCAATCGTAATAAAACACAGGCAAGCCGAAAAATCTCCATTTTGAAGACCTGGATATTGGATTAACATTAGCCATACAACAAAATCCAAACTGCAACCAAAGGAGCGATAATTATGCCACAACAAGTGCCAGCCGCATTGCCAGCGAGCAGGCCAGATCTTTCCCCATTCCAAAGACGAATGACCAATTTGCGCAAATATAAGGCGCTATATCTCATTTCACTTCCAGGCATTATTTTTTTTATCGTATTTAAATACTTACCCTTGGCGGGTTCCATCATGGCCTTTCAAAACTACAACATATTCAAAGGTTTTACAGGCAGTCCGTGGGTTGGCCTTGATCAGTTCCGGCGGATGTTCACCTATCCAGAGTTTTTGAGAATTCTTGAAAATACTATCCTGATCGGCCTATATGATATGGTCTTTGCGTTTCCGGTTCCCATAATATTCGCCCTCCTTCTTAATGAAGTGAGAAAAGCTTTCTATAAACGGATTTTGCAGACCGTCGTTTATTTGCCCCATTTTCTCTCATGGGTCATTATTGGGGGGATTATGATTGGCATTTTGTCCCCAACGACAGGTATCGTGAACCAGATCTTAAATACTTTTGGGCTCGACTCCGTTTATTTTCTGGGCGAGGACTCGTATATTCGTACCATCCTGGTTGGAACAGGCATATGGAAAGACAGTGGATGGGGAACTATTGTTTATTTAGCCGCACTCGCTGCTGTGAATCCTGAGCTGTACGAAGCGGCTCGGATTGACGGAGCAAATCGTTGGAAACAAACCTTATCTATAACGATCCCGACGATCTTGCCCACTATCATGATTATGTTCCTGCTTCATATCGGTAACTTCCTTGATTTTGGCTTTGAGCGAGTGTTTGTATTTATCAATTCGCTTAATGAGACCAATGGAGATATTCTCGATACTTATATATACCGAGTGGGTCTTATTGATCAGCAATACAGCTATACAACAGCTATAGGCCTCTTTAAATCGGTCGTCGGACTGTTGCTAGTCATGATCGGGAATACGCTTAGTAAAAAAGCATCAGGGGATGGACTTTACTAGAAAGGAGTCGAAGAGTAAATGAAAAATAAAGGTCGCCTGTTTGACGTTTTCAACTATATATTTCTGATGCTGGTCGGGTGCTTGATGGTCTTCCCTCTGCTGCATGTGCTCGCCAAATCATTTAGCAGCACTCATGCCATTAATGCAGGCGAGGTTAAGCTATTCCCTGTAGATTGGACGCTTATGAATTATCAAGTTATTCTTGGGGATACCTCCATCTGGAGAGCTTTCATGGTAAGTATATTTATTACCGTTGTCGGAACGCTTATTAATCTGATTTTAACTGCATCACTGGCCTATCCTTTATCCAGATCCGAATATTCGATGCGCAAAGGAGTTCTGATTTTAATCCTAATTACGATGATATTTCACGCTCCGCTCATACCGAACTATATGGTCATCAAAAACTTGCACTTGATCGACTCTTTATGGGTATTAATCATCCCATCGGCCATCAGTGCATATAACCTGTTCATCATGCGTTCTTTTTTCTCAGCCCTGCCTACTGAGCTGATAGACAGCGCGCGAATGGATGGAGCGGGAGAGCTGCGCACGATGTGGAGCGTCATCCTTCCTTTGTCCAAACCTGTTATGGCAACTATGGGCTTGTTCTACGCGGTATCCCATTGGAATTCTTATTCATCGGCGTTGTATTTTATCAATACACGAGCGCTTTATCCACTTCAGCTGCGGCTTCGGGAAATCGTACTGAGTAACGACCTTGGGCAAGCGGGCAGCTTATTAGAAAACGTAAATGAGGTATCTCCGGCAGGTGTGCAAATGGCAGTTATTGTCGTCTCCGTCATACCGATTATTATCGTGTATCCGTTTCTGCAAAAGTATTTTATCAAAGGGATGTTAATCGGATCTATTAAGTCTTAAATCAATCAGCTTGCATCATCCTTTAAAAGAAACAGCCATCTGCTTATCAAAATATGGTAAGATATAATCCAAACTCAAAAATGGAAGCGTTGCCAAATGTCGCAACTTCAAATCAATTTCATACCACAAGACAACTGATTCTGATTCCATTCCGGAAGGGATTTGATACAAGTGCGAGTATTGATTGTAGAAGATGAGCCTGTCATTCAAAAAGGATTGGTGAAGATGGTCCAGCGTTATCCGGTCTCATTCACCGCGATTTATACAGCCGACGACGGCGAAGCAGCCTTAGAAACGATCCAAAAGGTAGAACCGCATTTAGTGCTGACAGATTTGCGCATGAAGCGGATGGATGGCCTTGATTTATGTGAACGAATTCACCGTGATTACAGTCATGTCCAGGTGGCAGTCATTTCCGGGTACAATGACTTTCAATATGCACAACGAGCAATGGCCTATGGCGTTAAACGGTATTTACTGAAGCCGGTTCTCCAGCAGGATGTGCATGATATGCTGAGAGAACTGATATCCGGCATGACAGGCAGCATTATTCCTGTTCATAAATACGTGGATTGGGCCGAACAGCTGGAACAACACATCTGGCTGCTGCAACGTGATGAGACAAACCGTCTGCTTGATGAAAGAGAAACATCGGGTTTATTTGAAGGATTGAACGTCTTTAGCATGGATGCAGTGCTGAATGATTGTCTGCAAATGATCGTAGATCGCTTGGAACGCCGAGGCTGGAAGCCTCCGTCCCGGTGCTGTGGAGATGTGAAAGCCGCCAATACGAAAAAAGAAACGATGTTAGCATTTGTCGCGATAATAAACGGTATACTTGCGGAGCTGCAGCTTACTCGCAAAGGCAACTATAAGGACCCGGTTGAAGAAGCAAAAGCTTTCATTGATAAACATCTGGCTGAGGATGTGTCGTTAGAAGAAGTAGCCAAACGGGTGGGACTTGCCCGCACCTACTTCAGCGCATTATTCAAAAAAATGACGGGGGAAACCTTCGTACACTATCGGATCCGGAGACGAATGGAGGAAGCGCGCAGACTTCTTGCCGTACCCACCATGACAATCAGTGACATCTCGATTCATGTAGGTTACGAGGATTATCCTCATTTTACGAAGACATTTAAAAATCTCGTGGGTGTGTCACCTTCGGAATACCGTGCTTCGTTTGGCATTGAATAATGAGAGCAACCCTCAGCCGGAAGCTGCTATTTTATTTTACCATTGTCATCTTACTTTCCCTGTCAGCGCTGGGGATTTCCTTTTACAGCATTTCTGCCAAGCAATTGCAGTCAAGCACTGAAAACCAAATGATTCAGATCGTAAATAATGCAGTTCATCATACCAATCTCTATATTTCATCCTATCAACGGTCGACCGTGGCGCTACTAACGGATTTGAGAGTTAAAAGATATATTGATCTATCAGCAGATCGTGAGGAATATGAAAATTACCGCTACACGACCGATATTCGCGATGCTATTGTTGAACCTGTATGGATTCGCAATCCCGAGATTGAAGCCCTATATATTATCGGGTATTCCGGGAATGCGCTTTATTATTATAATGGCGGTTCAGCGCCATCTTTTACACAGGAAGACACCGCTAGACAGATCCGGTATTTCAAAGAACATACAGATGTCAGTGGACAGTTGAATGTAATCAATTACAGTATCCGTGGGGATCAAACGCCGATGTTGACCTTAATCCGCAGCATTCGCGGTCTTCAGTCACCAGAGATGAAAGGATTTGTAGGCATCGAAGTCAAAGCAGAGGAGCTCTCTACGTTATGGAAAGGAATCGATCTTGGTCCCGAAAGCTATTTTTTTATTGTAGATGGCGAAGGCAGGATTCAATATCATAACGATCAAAACAAAGTAGGGACGTTGATTCCCGATAGTCTTGGCAAGCAAATTGAGCAAGCAGGAGAGGCGATGTTCCGCAGTTCGGCAGAGGGCGTGGAAAAATCTTATATCAGCCGTAATGCGGAATATTCCGGTTGGCATCTGGTTGTATCCATCCCAGACACTCAGCTGCAAAAGCCGCTAATTACCATCCGGAATTATATTATTGTTGTCGCGATTTTGACATTTATGATAGCGCTGTTTCTGGCAAGTCGATTTGGTAAGTCCGTTACTACACCCATCCGTATACTGATGAAAGGAATGAGCCAGACCGAAAAAGGAAATTGGGAATTAATCTCCCTTCCGAAAAGCCAGGATGAGGTCACTGGGCTTATCGTTCGTTACAATCTGATGGTAACCCGCCTGTCAGAGCTTGTGGACACCGTGTATCAGTCAGAACTGAAGAACAAGGAAATGGAAGCTGAGCGGCAGAAGGCCGAATTCCAATCCTTACAGCTGCAGATCAACCCTCATTTTTTATACAATACGCTCGAAACGGTGGTCTGCTATGCAGTAATTCAGGATTCAGATGAAATATCAGAAATCGTCGGAGCCCTGTCCTACATGCTGCATTATTCGGTGCGCACCAATCTTGAAGAGATAACCGTAGCAAATGAGCTGAAGCATGTCATCCATTATATGGTCATTATCAATCACCGGATCGGAAGGCCGTTTGAAATCGATGTGCGGATAAAGCCTGAAATGCTTCTGCGCAAAATGGTTCGCTTGACCTTACAGCCACTTGTGGAAAATGTGTTCCAGCACGCCTTTCGTTATGGTGTTGAAGATTATCACACAATTACGATTGATGCTGGAGAGGATGGCGATATCTTCTGGGTCAGCATTACGGATAATGGCAGCGGGATGACCCCGGAGCGGCTTGAAGAACTTCGCCTCAAACTGAGCGAAAATCGACTCGCCGATGTGGAGGAAGGGAGAGGAAGCCCAGGCGGCATCGGTGTGCAAAATGTTCATCGCCGGATTCAGCTTGTCTTCGGAGAAGAATTCGGCGTTGACGTAGAAAGCAGTCCAGAATGCGGAACACGCATGATCATGAGAATGCCGATTTCCGGAAGGAAGGAACATCAAGTGCTTAACGCATAGGCGTTACTCGCCGAAGAGAACGAGGATCAAAAGGCTGTCCTGAGGTCCGAGCCGCGGACTTTTGGGGATGGCCTTTTTTTTAAAACGATAACCGATCACAAAAAAACACATCCCACAATAATCCACCCAATGGGAGTGCTGTTGATACAGCTTTATGATGGGTACAGGTAAACCAAATACCTTTTTATACTAATAAGGGGGATTATCCAGATGAAAAAATGGGTTAGTCTGATCCTATCCACGGCGCTTGTCTCAAGTCTCGTCGCAGGATGCGGAAGCAATGAAACATCGGACGGTAACGTCGATGCAGCAGGCGAATCAAAACCGCTTAAATTTAGTATTTCGTTAAACACAAGCGGAAACGCTTACACGGAAAGTTCTAAAGACATTAACACCGATAAGTGGGTCAAGGAGTTAGAGAAACGGGCGAATGTCGATTTAGACATTAAGTTAATTCCTTTGAAGGACTTTGATTCCAAAATGGCTGTTATGTTTGCCGGCGGTGATATCCCGGATGTGGTTCAAAATGTCGGAGGGGCTACGGATAAATCGATGGCTGGGTCGGTTCAGGCTGGTGTTTTTATGCCGCTGGATGATCTGCTGAAGGAGAATGCGCCCAACCTGATGAAGGTTGTCCCGCAGGAAGCATGGGATGAAGTCAGCTACGACGGAAAAATATATGGCATTCCGACTTGGCTCAGCAATCCGTCTCGACGTGCCACTTTTATCCGAACTGATTTATTGGAGAAAACAGGCCTTCCGGTACCTGTGACGATTGAGGATTTCTTGAATGTGCTGCGCGCTTTTAAGAAACTCGGTGTGAGCGCTCCTTATCAGATGCGTGAGAACTTCAAGTATGCAGATATCGCATTTGGTGCATATGACGCGCTTGGCTATCAGTTTACAGAGGATAATGGAGAGATCGTACCCAAATTTTATAATTCCGAGAATATGGAAAAAGCACTGAACGTATACAAGACGATGTATGACGAAGGCCTCATTCAGAAGGATTTTGCGACAATCCAAACGGCACAGTATGGTGAAAATATTGCTGCAGGCAATGCAGGGATCTGGACAGCTAATGCGCAGAATCTCCTGGATTTCCGGACCCAGATCGCCGCGTCCAATCCGGAAGCGAAAGTGGATATTATCTCGTCGCCAACCGGTGACCATGGACAAAAAGGATACGGCTTGTATAGTTCGGTCAATACCTCACTGTATATCAACAATAAAGTCAGTAAAGAAAAGGCTGCCCGGATTATCCAAATGTTTGAATGGATGCAGACCCCGGAAGCCAGTAATTTCTATAGCTTTGGGATTGAAGGCGAGAATTACACGGTAAAAGACGGAAAAGTTGATTATAAGCTGCCAGAGAACAAGGCTGCCCAAGATGAAGAGAAATTCCGCACACAGCTGCGCTGGGTAGGGGACGGAACAATCAACCGCGAACGAACTGAGCTGCTTACGGGTGGTAAAGATGTTTTGAAAGCATTGGATGAAACTCTGAGTAAAGAAGGCTTAGGGGGCATCGGATTTGTACCTGATCTGGAGTCTTTCAGCAAGTTCCCTGATCTTGCCTCCAAACGTCCCGATCAGGCACCAAAACTGATCATAGACCATATGGTCAAAATGATTTATGGCAAAGAACCGATTAGCGATTTCCCAAAAGTCATCGAGGAATATAAGCAAAAGGGCGGCGAAGAAATCTTAAAAGAAGCAACAGAACGCTACAAAAATAATGAGGGAATCCTTAATCAGCAAAGCCGGAAATAGATAGATTCACAGGAAGCCTCTTCATTCGAAGGGCTTCCTGCCAGTTAGGAGGGAGAACAATGAGTCAAACTGCTCTGTGTGATGAAATCATGCGTCTGCCTGTAATCGATACACATACCCATCTCGTCGGCGATAAGCTAAACGCGGCTGACTTCTGGGAAATAGCCGATTATTTCTGGTTGAACCAAGAGCTTCAGTCAGCAGGATATCCGGCGGATGCGGACCAACTTTCGAAAGAGATGCGGACTGACTCTTTTGTTAGAGCTTACCACGCTTCCCGTAATACGATGATGAATCGTGCTTTTACAGCAATCATGAAAGATTTGTACGGTATCTCCATCACTGATTCAGAGTCGGTGTTCAAAGCGGATATAACGGTTAAACAGCAAAGTAACGATCCCGGCTGGGCGCAAAACGTAGCTGACCGTCTGCATGTGCAGCGGTTTATTGTAAACCGTCCGGAGCATGCCAACTTTGCACACATGAGAGAAAATGCTCTACTGATTCCTCGAATTGACTCCTGGCTGCCTGAGCTGGCAAAGAATATTGCAGATGCCTCTGATCCCAGCCGGGAAGCGGCTTATACTCAAGCGAAAAAGTTTATTAGCGAGCAGTTGCACTCATATCAGACGATGGGCTGTCCGGGAATCATGACTACGTTGCCAGCCTTTGAAGCCAATGCTCATGATGTTTACAATCTTAGTAGCGTAACTGGACCGGATGAAATCATGATGCTGCTCCTTCATCATATCTGTTCGGAACTGCAAGTAAGAGGAATGTTCTTGCAGCTGTTTCTCGGCGTCGAACGGAGATGGTGTAATACATCGGCTGCGCCAGTTAACGATCCGCTACGGATTGTTAAACTGTATGGTTTGTTTGAACGGTATTCCATTCCGTTTGAGCTGGTGGTGGCTTCAGAATTAAATAACCTGGATATTGTGCAGGCTGCATGGAATTTCCCTAACGTTCATGTAGGTGGGATGTGGTGGTATAACTTCAGACCGAGTACCTATTTGCAGAGCATGCAGTATCGGTTGGAGGCACTCGCCCCGCTCAAGTGTTCGCTCATTGTCTCGGATGCGCGCTGTATCGAATGGACATATGGCAAGCTGCTGATCGTTAAAAAAATACTTGCGCGCTTTTTGGAAATTCAAATAGCGGAAGGCTGGATCAGCCGGGAGGAGGCGCTGAATATTGCGGCGGAATGGCTACATGGCAGTGCTGCTAAACGTTATGGACTAACAGATGTAAAGCAATAAGCCGTGGAGGGAGAAAATGACTTTTTCATTGATGGACCGAATGTTGCCTGCTCCTTTGAACGGAGGGTTCCGCATGGAGGATTGGTGGGTGTGGTGCGGATCAGCTGTGCGTGGCGAGGATGGGCGTTTTCATTTATTTGCATCCCGTTGGCCGAAGTGGCTGCCGATGCATCCGGGATGGTTACTCCGCTCAGAAATTGTCCGCGCGTCTGCCGATAACGCGGAAGGACCCTATACGTACGAAGAAACCGTACTACCCGCAAGGGGAGCGGAATACTGGGACGGACGAAGCACCCATAATCCGCATATCCTTCGTTATGGTGATAAGTATCTGTTGTATTATATGGGTTCCTCTCATCCATTCGCTGAGCCGCAGCCTAATGAAACAGTGGAACTTGACGACTATCGGGTGATTGCCGCTCGTGCCAACAAACGTGTTGGCTTAGCTATAGCCGACAGTGTATTCGGACCATGGATAAGGATGGACGCACCTATTCTGCCTACACGTCCGGGCAGGTTCGACAGCTTTCTCACATCCAATCCGGCTCCTTGTATCCGCGAAGATGGCTCCTTGCTATTGGTATATAAAGCCCGCAAATATGAGGGCAATTCCTATGGACAGATGACGCTTGGCATTGCCGGTTCATCTAAGGACGAAGGGCCATATAAAGTAATTAACAACGCACCGCTGTTTCCAGCAGAGCGGTCTCATATTGAAGATCCATTTATCTGGCGGACCACGGACAGGTACCAAATGATCGCCAAGGATATGGATGGCCGGATATGTGGAGAAAAGCACGGTGGGATATTTGCATCATCTACGGATGGAACCGACTGGCAGCTGGCTGATTCAACGCAATCGTATTCCCGGCGGGTACTCTGGGAGGACGGCACAGAGCAGTGGATGGGAAGCTTTGAACGTCCGTTCCTATTATTTCAGGAAGGGGTCCCTACCCATTTATTCGCTGCAGTAGCAGATGGACCGGGAGGGTTTCGAAATGCGAAGCACACTTGGAATATGGTCATTCCACTACGGACAACGCTTTAAGAAATTAAATTTCATAAATATCATCAGTGTTTACAGGAGGAACTAAAATGAGTGAAGTAATACCAACTCAACAAACTCGCGGACTGGTAATTTCGGAGTCTACTCTGGAATGGGCGGATGGCGCTTGGCAACAAATTGTAAATAAAGTGGAAAAGACTAGTAAGCGAATTGGTGTTAGTTTTCCGCATGCTTCCGTGAGCGGAGTATACGACAACATGCGTCCATCGTGGTGGACAGCAGGGTTCTGGCCGGGTATTTTGTGGCAAATTGCCGCAGAAGGTAATCATCCGGCGCTGCAAGAAATCGCCGAGCAAATTGAAGAGAAATTGGATGAACCTCTTTATGCCCTTACCGTACATCATGATGCTGGTTTTATATGGACACTCTCAGCTTTGGCCAATTACCGAGTGACTGGTAATGAACGCTCCAAGCAGCGCGGGTTGATGGCTGCTGCTCAACTGGCCAGCCGCTTTAACCTGAAAGGGTCATTTATCAGAGCCTGGCATGACACGGAGAAGATAAACCGGGCGGGATGGTCCATCATTGATACTGTAATGAATCTGCCCTTACTATACTGGGCATCGGAAGTTACAGAGGATCCGCGTTTCCGGCATATCGCCGCTGCGCATGCGGAAACGGTAGTTGAGCATTTTTTACGTCCGGATGGATCAAGTTATCATATTCTGGAGTTCAACCCGGAATCAGGCGAAAAAATCGGCGCTATGGCCGGCCAAGGTTATGCGGAAGAATCCGCTTGGGCACGGGGCAGCGCATGGATGATTTACGGTCTTACTTTGTCTTTTCACTATACCGGAGAGAATAAGTTTCTAACGGGAGCTAAAAGAGCTGCGCACTTCTTCTTAGCTAATCTTCCGGAGGATCATGTACCTCACTGGGATTTCAGGGCACCTGATGCAGGCGAAAAGCCGCGTGATACCTCTGCTGGTGCATGTGCGGCATGTGGCTTGATTGAGCTGGCAAAGATCGTACCACAGGCGGAAGCCTCTTTTTACCTGCGAGCCGCAGAACAAATCGTTCGCTCACTTTATGAGAATTATGGGACTTGGGACATTCCGGAAGAGGAGGGTTTGATTCTTTCTGGAACATCCAATCTTCCAGGGGGTGTGCACATTGATACGCCACTGATCTATGGCGATTATTTCTTCGTCGAGGCTGTATCTAAACTCCGCGGAGCCGTTCTTCAGTTATGGTAAGGAACGGAAAAACAACAGAAAACCTTCTCGATGATCCGTATAGTATACAGTCGGTCGAAACTCCGATAGATAACGAGCAGGCTCGGCGTATGGAATGGTGGCAGGAAGCCAGGCTCGGCTTGTTTATTCACTGGGGCCCTTATGCCCTGCCTGCGGGTGAATGGAAGGGAAAAGAAATACAAGCTTCTTACAGTGAGCATATTATGCTACGCGCGAAGATCCCAGTGGCTGAATATGAGGAAATGGCCGCAGCGTTCAATCCATCAGCTTTTGATGCAATGAAGTGGGTACGGACTGCCAAGCGTGCTGGCCTAAAATATATCATCTTTACAGCTAAACATCACGACGGCTTCGCGATGTATGACTCAAGTGTATCCGAATATTCGATCGTCAAGCACACCTCATTGGGCCGTGATCCCCTTCGGGAACTAATGGAGGCATGTCGTGCGGAAAAAATGGTACTCGGAATTTACTACTCTCATGCGATGGATTGGCATGATCCAGACTCTCAAGGGAATACCTGGGATTATCCACTGAATATCGGCGCTTACGATGACGTTCAAACGTGGATAAATGATACCGATAAACGCACACGCTTTGAACGATATTTGCACAGCAAATCAATCCCTCAAGTCCGTGAGCTGCTGACGGACTACGGCAAAGTTGGTTTAATTTGGTTTGATTGCGGAGGCAAACTGACCCGTGAGCAAGGAGAAGCGTTTTTGGCGGCGGTTCATGCAATTCAGCCAGAATGTTTGGTCAATAGCAGAGTATGGAAAGCACCACTTGGAGATTATTCAAATACATCTGATAATCAACTTACGACTCGTAACCTTGGTAAGTACTGGGAGAATATTATTACGTTAAACGACTCATGGGGGTATAAGAGATCCGATCACCATTGGAAATCCCCTGTAACTATCATCCGCCAGATCATCGATGTTGTAAGTAAAAATGGAAATCTGGTAATCAATATCGGCCCAACAGCAACAGGGGAATGGGATCCGGTATCCGAATCCATTTTGCTTGATGTAGGAGATTGGTTAAATACCAATGGGGATAGCATTTACGGTGCTGGAGAATCGCCCACAGCCAAACCGTCATGGGGCAGATGCACTTTGAAAGGAAACACATTATATCTGCATGTTTTCGATCTTAAGAAGAGAAATAAGCTAATCGTCCCCGGTCTGAAGACCGCTGTTCAAAAGGTATTTGCTTTAGATGGAGGGGAGGAGCTGATTTTCACAAAGCTATCTGAGCAGGATCTGGAAGTCGAACTCCCCAGCTTACCGAACTTTGCCGAAAATTCTAACAACATGCCGCTGGTCATCGCAATTGTCTGTGCAGAACCTGTAGAAGGTAATCCAATCCGATTATTGGAATTTGGAGAAGATACCTTACAAGAATTAGGGGTATTTGAAAGTGAGATCGTTGGTCCAACCCTCCGTTACGATACAGGAAAAAAAGACCATGATAATCTGTTGGACTGGAAGGATAGAGAGGATACCGCAATTTGGCATGTCCGGACATTAGGTCCGGTAAGATTTCAGGTTAGTATCGAATATCGCAGCGAAGAAGGAGAGAATGGTGGTGGCGGAGTCTACCTCATCAAGGCAGCGGATCAAATTTTACAAGCTAAAGTTCATTCTACTGATGGGGTTAGTAATTTTCAAAGCTTTCAAGTAGGTGAGCTGTATTTCCCCACGGCAGGAGAATATACGATTCAATTGCAGGCAGAGGGTATTACAGGAGGTTATTTGATGCAGCCTAGATGTTTAAAACTACTGCAACTATGAGATTTTTATATTGAAATAATGCAAAAGAACTCAAATCACTTGGGTTCTTTTTTTTGTTGATTTAAGGAATGTTGTTGACATATTGCCCTCGGGTAAATATATTGTATATAAGAATAAAAGTTTACCTAAGGAAACAAATTGGATCAAAGGAATCATTGTTTCTATTGGGAAATAAATTAACAGGATGAACAGAACAGTGCTACATATGAACTTAACAGAGATAAGGAGTTTTTTTATGATTGAAATCAGAAACCTAAACGTAGATTATTTCGGTAATTCTGCACTAGAAAATGTAAATATTGATATCCCCTTTGGGTATACAATCGGAATTATCGGACCAAATGGTGCGGGAAAATCTACATTCATCAAGTCATTGTTAGAGGTGATAAAGAAGAGAACAGGATCAGTTATGGTGGAGGGAAAAGATATTTCTGAGTACAAACGGAAGATCGCATATGTGCCGCAAAAGAATGACATTGATCTTTCTTTTCCAATCACGGTAAGGGATACAGTGCTGACTGGAACTTACCCAAATTTGCGAATCTTCCAGCGTCCCGGAAAAACAGAGCGGCAAAGAGTCGAGGAATGTATGGCGATGGTGGATATAAGTGATCTTGCGAATAAACAAATCAGCAATCTGTCCGGGGGACAACTCCAAAGAGTTTTTATCGCCAGGGCACTTGCACAACAAGCAAATGTATTTTTTTTAGATGAACCTTTTGTAGGCATAGATTTAGTCAGTGAGAAAATCATTGTAAAGCTGCTAAAACAACTTCGCGAAGAAGGGAAAACCATACTCATCGTTCATCACGATTTGCATGAGGTCGAAGAATATTTTGACAAAGTCATCATTCTCAATAAGAAATTAATTGCTTTTGGTGACGTTAAAGACACCTTTACGCCAGAGAATATCCTCAGCGCCTATGGTGCCTCCTTAGGTAATCTGGTGATCAAAGGGATGGGGGTGACAGATCATGATTGATTATTTCTCAGGAGTATTAAACATTCCGATATATGCACTTAACGCGGGATTATCTGCTATCATTCTTGGAATTGTATCAGGGGTTTTAGGAAGCTTTATTGTACTTAGAAAGATGTCATTAATGGGAGATGCGTTATCACATGCGGTGTTACCCGGGGTGGCATTATCTTATATCTTAGGCATCAACATTCTTCTTGGAGCTTCACTATTTGGACTATTAGCAGCGGTTCTCATTCAATTTATTACAAGTCGCAGCAATATTAAAAGTGACACCTCTATCGGCATTATTCTCAGCTCATTTTTTGCGCTAGGTATCGTCCTAATTACTTTTGCCAAAAGCGGGCTTGATCTAACTCACATTCTGTTTGGTAATATTCTGGCCGTCCCACAGTCGGAGTTAATGCAATCCTTTATTATTATGATTGTTGTTATTGCCATCATTTCATTGCTGTATAAAGAGCTTTTAATGAGTTCGTTTGATCCGGTTGTTTCCAAAGCCTATGGGTTAAAAACAGGGTTCTATCATTATTTATTGATGATGCTCCTATCTGTGGTTACCGTATCTTCGTTATCTCAAGTAGGAATTGTGCTTGTGATTGCAATGCTGGTTATTCCGGCTGCTACATCCTATCTCTGGACGAATAAGCTGTTCCACATGATTATCCTGGCTTCTACAATTGGCGCTGTATCAGGGATTATAGGTGTAATTGTAAGCTTTAAATTCAATTTACCTACAAGTGCCACGATTGTTCTGGTCGGCGTAAGCATGTTCGGAATTTCATTTATAATCTCACCCAAAAATAATTTTTTCAGGAAAGGGTTGAAACAAGGATGAAGACCATAAAAATACTCTCTTTGACAATGTTTATCGTACTTCTTACCGCATGCTCAAAGGTTAGTGAAGGAGATGCAGACCATGATAAGCTGCAGATTGTTGCAACATACTCCATTATCGCTGATATGACCGAAAACATTGTAGGGGAGAAAGCTGAAGTTTACAGTATGGTACCCATCGGAACAGATCCGCATATGTACGATCCATTACCCAAGGATACAAGTAAGGTTTCTAGCGCAGATTTAGTGTTTTATAACGGTTTGAACCTAGAAACAGGTAAGGGGTGGTTTCAAGATCTTCTAGATGTGACTAATAAAAAGGATGTTGCTTTTGCAGTCTCAGATGAAGTATCTCCGATGTACCTAACAGAAAAAGGAAAAGAAACACAGGTAGATCCTCATGCCTGGCTGGATATTCAGAATTCAATAAAATATGTAGATATCATCACAAAACGTGTAATCGAAAAGGATCCCGACAACAAAGAATTTTATCTTAATAATCAATCGGAATATGTTAAGAAACTGAATGAATTGGATCAATATGCAAAAGAAGCAGTCGAAAAAATTCCACAAGAGAAACGTATCCTTGTTACCAGCGAAGGAGCATTCAAATATTTTTCCAAAGCTTACGGATTTGAATCAGCTTTTATCTGGGAGATCAATACGGATAGTCAAGGAACGCCTGAACAAATGAAAAACATAATTAAGATCATTGATGAAAATCAAGTGCCTGCATTATTTCTGGAAACTAGCGTAAATCCAAAAACAATGGAAACTATCGCAAATGAAACGGGAGTACCGATACACTCTAAGATTTTCACCGATTCTTTAGCTAAGAAAGGCGAAGAGGGCGACACATACATTAAGATGATCAAATGGAATATTGATAAAGTTATAGAAGGTTTATCACAATCCTAAATGCCTGGCTCCAAGCTTATATCAACCGACAGAAGGTTCAGTTTACAGCTGATTCTTATGTCGGTTTTTTATTGAATAAAATCTACATTCGAGCCTCGAAATAATACGTTTACGCCTTGGGATAACCTGCTACAGGAAATATCTTCTTGTCTACTTTTCAAAAAAATCTTGGTAAGGTAGAGGCTAACACTTAATAAGAGGTGAAGAGTTGTCATGATTAAGAAACACTGTTTGTTCTGTGATGAGATTGTTTCCATTGAACCAGAAGGCGATAACGATAGATATATAGGCTGTTCTTGTTCACCAGGCGGGTTTTATAGTCTACGTAGAGACAGCTACGAACCCATTAATTCGCTCCCGCATCAAAAGAAACGCGACATGCTTCATGTAGTATCTGCTTACATACGTGAGCTGACTGATTGTGATGAAAAGATCACTATATCTGCTGATGATTTAGAGTCCATTGTAAATTCACCAAAAATACCTGTCAGCATTGAAGATAAAGGAAACCGTCTACTGCAATATTTATATAGACATTCTGAAGGCCCGGGGGAAGCGGTTGTCATTCAACCCCTCTCTAGCAGCTATAACTTGACGTATTCTCCCAATCTGCAAGAGCTGGTATACATCATAGACAAGTTGATAAGTGATCAGCTTCTAATTAGGGAAGGCATGACCTTTAAGCTTACTGAAACCGGCTGGAATGAAGCTGCGGAAAGCGCTGGAGGTAAAAAACTAAAACCTTGTCTCGTGCTCGTGTCGGATGAAGAAAATTTGTCTACAACATGGCTGGAGAAGTTATTGCCCAAAATAGAACAGTGTGGTTTCCTGCCGCGCTTATTAACACATACGAAAACTCAAAACGGCGAAAAATACGAGTTGGATCAAATCGCAGAAAGCAAACTGATTATCGCAGATTTAACGGGGCAATCCCCAGAGGTGTATTTTTCAGCGGGATATGCACTTGGTTTAAACATACCCGTACTATGGACCGTAAACAGTATTGAGGCGGATAAACTTTTTGTACAGCTTAAGGATATTCGTCCTATTGTGTGGGATTCAGCAGAAGAGCTAGCAATTATACTGCAGCAGAAGTTGAGTTAACCCGCAAATTTCTTGCCATGACTCGTCAAACGAAGCTGAAATTTAAACAGGTGTCTTCTTAAATGAGGACGCCTGTTTCGTATGTTACTGTAAGAACACTATCAAATTTTCTTAGGAAGTGATATTGTAACCGATATAAAAAAATGAGCAAATGTATGTAAATGTATGCTTCAGTTAATATTAGCTCATATTCATACTCTGGATAAGAAAGAGGGATACAATTGTTTTCAAAACGGCAAAAAGAAATACTTTTATACTTAATTAATTCTAATCAACCTGTCACAGCTGCATGGATTGCTAAAGAACTGAATGTTAGCGATCGAACGATCCGTAATGATTTGAAAGAGTTACAAAATATATCCGCCATAGTAGGACTAAAAATAGAGTTAATTCGTGGGAAGGGCTTCGCAGCAAAAATTACTGATATAAATCTATTTCATCAGGAATTTGGTGATTTAACAAGTGATAAGATCAGTTATACTACGATTGACTTTTCTGAACAAGACAATAGGGTCTTTTATTTGTTGAACCGTTTTTTATTGAAAAATAACTATATCAAATTAGCGACGATTGAAGATGAGATGTTTGTTTCTAAATCCACAATACAAAATGATTTAAAAGAAGTGCGTAAAATACTAGAAAATTACAACCTGAGTATAGTAAACCGCCCCCATTACGGCTTGTATATAGAGGGGGATGAATTTATGAAACGAATATGTTTGTCCAATTATTTATACAAAAGAGAAGAAGAACTCGATCCAACTCACGTGAGCTCTAGTTTATTTGATAAAGATACATACAAAAAAGTAAAAGAAATAATCGTTGATAAAGTAAACAACTACAAAATCGAAATATCTGATATTTCTTTAGATAACCTTGCCATCCATTTAATTATAGCTTGCAAGAGAATTGAAGAGGGCTTTCTAATTGATAATCCTTCAGTACATCTAAAAGAAGATTATCCTTTTGAAAAAATCGTGAGCCAAGAAATTGTTAAAGAAATAGAAGACTTTACCGGACTAGAGTTTCCTGATTCGGAGATCAACTATGTTATTATCCATTTGGTGGGTACGAAGTTGCTTCCAAAAGAAAGTTTGTCAGAGTACAGTAAGCTGGATGAAGTGGGAACCATTGTAAGATGTATACTGAATAGATTAAAAAACGAATCCAATTGGGATTTTAATGGTGACGTTGAATTCATTCAAGCTCTGACCCTTCATATCAGGCCTGCGATGAACAGAATCAGATATAAAATGAATATTCGAAATCCTTTGTTAAAAGAAATCAAAATAAATTTTCCGGCGGCCTTTGAAGGAGCTCTTATAGCCAGCAAGTGTATTAACAACTTTTTAGATTTAGAAGTTGGGGAACATGAGGTGGCTTTTATTGCTTTACACATTGGAGTTGCTTTAGAAAGAATGAAAAGTAAAAATAAAAAGGTCAAAAGAGTTATTCTTGTATGTGCCTCAGGTGTCGGAAGTGCAAAATTACTCTACTACCGTTTAATCAATCTATTCGAAAACAAGATTCATGTTGTAAATACAATTAGCTATTATAAATTAGCGGAAACCGATCTATCCTCGATTGATTTAGTCATCAGTACAATTCCTATCAAGGAAAATATAGGAATACCTGTTCATGTAGTAAAAACCTTTCTAGACGATACGGATCTGGATCAGATCAGGAATCTCTTATCTTCTTCAGAACAGCCGGGAGAAGCTCATATTTATCTTGATCCGTTCCGGATATTTGTGAAAAAAGAATTAACAACAAAGGAAAGTGTTATTCATTTTTTAAGTAGTGAGCTGATTAAGCAAGGTCTTGTTCCCGACCATTATGAATCTTTAGTATTAGAAAGGGAGGTGCTGGCTCCAACAAGCTTTGGTAATCTGGTGGCCATTCCTCATCCAACTACTCCCGTAACGAAAGAAACCTTTTGGACGTTATGTACGTTAAAGCGGCCTATTCGTTGGAATGATAAGCAGATGGTGCAGTTAATATGTCTGTTAAATATAAAAGAAGGAAATAGTGGCGATCTAGATAGTATGTATAAGAAACTTGGTTCGCTTATTGAAGATAAAGAGATCGTTGAGCAAATTCTTGTTAAAGATTCTGCGGAAGAAATCTTAGAGTTACTGAAATGAAATAACGAGAATCTGCTTTTTACACTGCAAACGTTTCCTATTGTTTTTGGAAAAAGGTTCGCTTAAAAATAAAGCTGTTTAGCGATAAACTGAGGTTGTTAGTAAATACAACAGTATTTAAGGGGGAGAACAATAATGAATACAATTATGTTAGCGTGTAATGCAGGGATGAGTACAAGTTTATTAGTAACTAAAATGCAAAAGACCGCTGAGGAAAAAGGAATACAAGCTAATATTTTCGCGAAACCAGTTACTGAAATTGAAATTACGTTGCAAGAAAAAAACGTAGACGTCATCCTATTAGGTCCTCAAGTGAAATTTATGAAAAAACAATTAGAAGCTAAACTGGCCGGTAAAAACATTCCGATTGAAGCGATTGATATGCTGCATTATGGTATGATGAACGGCGAAAAAGTACTAGAACAAGCATTAAAGATAATTGAGAGCAAATAAGCGATTAAGCAAATAGAGAGAGACGAAGGGAGCGGTAAGTAATGGTAGATGAAGTGAAAGAGGAATACTATACTGTGGCATTTAACATCATAAGCAACGTTGGCGCAGCTAAAAGCTCAGTAATGGAGGCGCTTTATGCAGCAAAAGAGGGGGATTTTAAAGGAGCGGAAGAAAAGTTAGAAGAATCAAAGCAATTTTTTAGAGAAGGCCATAAAATGCATAAATCATTAATCAAAAGAGAAGCGAATGGAGAACAACTTCAATTCTCACTGATTCTTGTTCATGCTGAAGATCAACTAATGAGTGTAGAAACCATTTCTCTGCTTGTTACAGAAATGATTGAACTATATAAGCGTGCGAAATAAATAAACTAACGCTGCAAAATACCCCTTTCAAGAAAGGAAAGTGTAGCACATATGAAAATAACGGACTTCTTAGAAGAAAAGGTAATGCCTGTTGCGGGGAAAATAGCTGCACAAAGGCACTTATCTGCACTCCGTGATGCGATGGTCTTGACTATCCCATTTATAATTATTGGTTCAGTATTCTTAATACTAGCTTATCTGCCCATTCCAGCCTATTTAGATTATTTAACTGCTCATCCAGGTATCAAAACTGCCTTGTTGTATCCCTACGGTGGCACATTTAACCTAATTGCTTTAATTGCTACTATTGGCGTGGCATACCGCTTAGCAGAGAGTTATAAAGTCGATCCGCTATCGTCTGGGATAGTAGCCTTATGTTCGTTCTTTATTATCACACCTAATTCAACCTTTACGGTAGATAATGTGACTACCACAGCGGTGAATGTTGTTTATTTCACTAGCCAAGGATTGTTCGTAGGATTGATCATTGCCGTTTTGACAACAGAAATATTCCGCAAGATTGTCCAAAAGGATATTGTTATCAAAATGCCGGACGGAGTTCCGCCAACAGTTGCGAGATCTTTTACAGCACTAATTCCGGGGTTTGTAGCAGTCATGAGCGTTGTCGCGATTCGTTTGCTCGTTGAGAACTTCACCTCTTTTGAGAGCGTTCACAAAATTGTGGCACAACTTCTCCAAGAACCTTTAACTGCTGTTGGGACAAGCTTAGTAGGAACTATTATTGTTTTCTTACTTGCCAATTTATTGTGGGCTGTAGGTCTGCACGGTTCTTCTATTATTGGCAGCACCATTATGTTGCCCGTCTGGCTTCAGCTGTCAGCAGCCAATGCCTCTGCACTCTCTGCAGGCATGCCTCTTGAGAATATCGCTACTGCAGAATTCAAATTCTTTATCTGGATAGGTGGCGCAGGTACCACGCTAAGTCTAGTTGTTTTAATGTTCCTGTTCTCCAAAAGTAAGCAGATGAAGCAAATAGGACGAATAGGTATTGGACCAAGCTTATTCAACATTAATGAACCCGTTCTATTCGGACTACCGATTGTATTGAATCCGATTATGTTAGTTCCGTTTCTCATCACTCCAATCGTTACTGTTCTGCTCGCATATCTATCCATGTCTTTAGGAATCGTGGCCAAACCAATCGGAGCATTGCCACCTCCAACAACACCGATATTTATTTCAGGATATTTGGTAACGCAAAGTATCTCGGGAATTGTCTTGCAGCTGGTTAATTTCGTGGTAGCGATTCTTATCTACTTCCCGTTCTTCAAAGTTTTAGATAACCAGAAATATAAAGAAGAACAGGATAACCGTAGTAATGAAACTGAAAGCGTTTTAGCTTAGTAGCAAAATATTAGATTGAGTAAAAAGAAGGAGGTAACAGCATGGGATTTCCACAGGGATTTTTGTGGGGTGGTGCAACTGCAGCTAATCAATATGAAGGTGGTTACAATGAAGGAGGTCGAGGATTAGCCGTTTCTGATCTGATGACTGATGGCACAAAAGATTCTCCGCGCAAAATATTTTATCAATTTCCCGATGGCCGCGAAGGAGTAATTGGACAAGGTGCCTGCATACCAATCGGAGCTAAAGGCATTTTAAAAGAAGGATATTATTACCCAAGTCATAATGCGACGGATTTCTACCATCATTACAAGGAAGATATTGCTTTATTTGCGGAGATGGGATTTAAAGTTTATCGATTATCCATTTCTTGGACGCGAATTTTTCCAAATGGTGATGATGAAATAGCTAATGAAAAGGGACTGGAGTTTTATGACAATGTTATAGATGAATTGCTGAAATACGGCATTGAACCTCTGGTAACATTATTGCATTTTGATATGCCTCTTAATCTGGCTGATAAGTATGGTGGCTGGACCAACCGTAAGCTAATTGATTTCTATTTAAGATTCGCCGAAACTATATTTGTGCGTTGGAAAAACAAAGTGAAATATTGGGTCACTATTAATGAAGTGAATGTGCTTGGAGGCTATTGGACTTTGGGGTTAGCTTCAAATAATATTAAGGAAGGAACCCATTCTAATCAAGGCGAAACTCCCCTCGCTGATGCAGGTGACAAATTACAATCTATCCATCATCTTATGGTTGCTTCGGCTTTAGCTAATAAACTGGCACGAACGATTAATCCTGACTTTAAGATGGGAGCTATGTTGGCATTATCAGGGATCTATCCAGCAACATGTCATCCAGATGATGTATTTGGGGCCTATGAATTCAGAAGAAAAGCGTTAATTTTCTCAGATGTAATTTTACGAGGCTATTATCCAAATTATGCCCAAGCCATTTTTGATGAATATAATTTCGAGTTAAAAACAGAGTTTGGTGATGAAGAGATCCTAAGACAGTATACTTCCGATTTTCTAGCGTTTTCTTATTACCGTACAACTGTATTTGATCGTTTTTCACCTAACACAACAACAACTGGTGGACAACAAGGTTCGCCTAACCCGTATCTTAAAGCAACACCATGGGGTTGGCCAATCGATGCAAAAGGTCTGCGTTTTGTATTAAATGAGCTATATGATCGTTATCAAAAACCTCTGTTTATTGTTGAAAATGGAATGGGCAACATAGATAAGGTTGAAGAAGATGGTAGTATCAATGATGATGAACGTATCGACTACTTAAAAAATCATATCAAAGAAATAAAAAACGCTATCGAAATTGATCATGTGGATCTGATAGGTTACACACCTTGGGGCTGCATAGACATTGTCTCTGCTGGAACGGGTGAAATGAAAAAGCGTTATGGCTTTATTCACGTCGATCTGGATGATAAAGGAAACGGGTCGTTTAAACGTTCGAAGAAAAAATCATTTTATTGGTACAAAAATGTTATCGCTACTAATGGAGAACAATTAGATTAATTATTAAATCGTAAAACGAAATGATTTATCTGGAGGCATTATCAAAAGCAGTCCTAAGCTGGACTTGCTTTTGGTAATGCTTTTTTTACTGAATTGTTGACATGTGACCATTTGGTGTCTTATAATCAATTAGACACCAAATGGTGTCCTATTAGGTAATAATGATGGATACTAGGTGACATTACAGGAAATATTACGGAAAAGGTGGGGGTGGTTGTGAGCGACAATAGTCAAGTGAGGGATGTTTATGACGCTGTTGCGGATCCAACAAGACGAAAACTTCTTCAAATTCTGGCTGATGTTGATGAATTACCTCTGTATGAGATAACGATTCATTTTGAAATGGGTCGTACAGCCGTTTCGAAGCATTTAAATATACTTAAAGATGCTGGTCTCGTAATTGCTCGGAAGGTTGGCAGAGAGACGAGGTATCGGTTGAATGCCAATCCTTTGAAAGAAATTCAAGATTGGGTATCTTTTTATGAAGGATTCTGGAAACAAAGAATTGATAAATTAAAACTTATATTGGAGGAATAACTATGAAACCAGATGTATCATTAGATTTTCAATTTACAAGTTCGATCGAGAAGGTATGGAATGCTTTAACGGATTCGGATACGCTTGCGAAATGGATCTGGAGTAATGATTTTAAACCCGTCGTTGGTCATAAATTTCAATTCCGTGCTGAGCCAAATGAATGGTGGGATGGAATTGTAGATAGCGAAGTACTCGTCGTGGATGAGCCGCATACGTTATCTTATACTTGGAATAGTGCGGGAGAAAGTACTACTGTTACTTGGACTGTGAGTCAAGATTCAGAGGGGAAGGTTAACCTCCATCTAGATCAATCAGGATTTAGTGAGGAGACGAAAGCCCGCCAAGGAGCTATCGAAGGTGCTAAATATGCTTGGACAAATATGGGTGGTCAGCTCGAAAAGGCATTAGCAGAATTGTAATTTCAAGAATAGGGCGCTTTTCTGGAATAAGGAAAGTGCCCTTTTTAATGGAATAAATCATGGCAATACTAGATGAAGAGAATGGAGATGAGATGAGCTTACTATGAAAATAAATCAATTAATTGCGAACAATATTAACAGATTAGAAACGGTACTGCCAGTTGATGAGTCGTTAGGAATTGCTGGTTTGTCTGGATCTGGTAAAACAACTTTTTGTCAAACGATTGGGGAAGAATCAAAAAAACGTCTCGTTTCCTTACTGCCAAAAGCTGAATACCAGTATTTATTCCCCAATATTATGGAGACTAATTTCAGTGCGATCAAAATGGAAGCAATGCCACTTGTTCTTTTTCTTGGTAGATCATCCATATCTTCAAATCCTCGGTCAACCATTGGCACACATACAGGTGTGTTTACTGAAATCCGTGTCACTCTTGCTGAACAATATAATCTCTCTCCAGAGGTTTTTTCATTTAATAATGAGTTGGGTTGGTGTCCTGATTGTAAGGGGCGTGGAACTACAAAAAATGTCGAGTGTAAAAAGTGTCAGGGGAAACGCTATAATCAAGCAGCTGAACAATATAAAATTGAATTATTGGATCAAGCAAAGAGTATTTCTGATCTAAACGACTTAAGTATAGAGACCATTTTATCACAGGCAGATATTCTAAAAATAAGTGAAGGTAAACAACAAATTCTGAAAAATATAATCAATATGAATATTGGTTATTTAACATTAAATCGTATTATGGGTACATTATCAGGCGGAGAATTAACACGACTTTACCTGGCAGAATTCATGGCAACAAGTGAAAATACCGTGATTATCATTGATGAAATCTCCGTGGGTCTCGATCACCAAACGCTATTGAAGATTTTAGCGGAGATTAAACAATTGGGATATAAAAATCAAATTTGGCTCATTGACCATTCTGACACGGTGCTGGACACAGCGGATAAACACTTGTTCTTTGGACCTGGCAGTGGCAAATACGGCGGGAAAATAGTTGAGGAATCACCACGTCCTGAGCCCATCAATAGAGAACTAAATCAGGCAGCACCTGCAGAATATTATCAATTTCATGATCTTTATTGTCGTAATATTCAAATGGCCGAAATTCAGATTCCTCAAAATAGACTGGTAACTTTTACAGGTGAGTCCGGATGTGGTAAATCTACACTGGTTAATGAATGTATGGTCAAAGATTTTCTAAAGCGTTATTCCAAAGATAAGCTGGTGATCGTAGGGCAAGATCGAAATCAGTCGATTACCAGTCGCTCGACCGTTGCCACTTTTCTTGATATTAAAAGGAAACTCACAAAGTACAGTGAGGATATTGATGATATTTTTGAGCGCTCGATTGAAGATATTATTGTTGAACTGCCAAATGAGGACATTGCTCATAAAAGACTAAGCTTATTGATCAAGCTTGGACTTGGTTATTTGACGTTGGAGCGAAAAACACAGTCCTTATCCACGGGTGAATTTCAATGTGTCCATTTAGTTTCTGAGCTGTTTGCGGGCTCAAGAAATCCACATACACTTTTTATTTTTGACGAGCCTTCCAAAGGTTTATCACAAAATATTTTAAATCAATTCATTGACAGCATTAGGGACATTCTGCAGGATGAATATGTCTCCATAATCATGATTGAACATAATTCCTATATGTTAGAGAACTCTGATTTTATCGTTGATTTTGGCAAAAGACAGCTTGCACCTGTGGAGCATCTTGATGTTCTCAGTCATGATGATTATTATCGTCAACAAAATCCTGCTGATAGTGTGGCACCTGCGCACATTTCTTCAACACTCCAGCTACAAAATGGAATTGACTATTTAAAAGAAGGTCAGATCCCCTATTTTAAAAATGCAGAGAACATCTATAAAGGTGGCATCTTAAAAAGCTTATCCTCCATGGCCCGCCTGATTTATGGTGAATATGAATCGGATACGATTGCGCCTGTCATCGCCATTGATCTGGAACGACACTTGTATAGTCAGTTTACTTTCCTTTATGAAATGGGTGGCTTGATCAACCATATTGTGGCAGCGCATCCCACTAATAAAGATACAAAAAGCTTTGATTTCTATCAATCAGACAATCATTGTCCAAGCTGTAAGGGCCGCCGTGTGATTGAAGAATTTGACTTTGATATTGTTCTTCAGGACAAGAACGTACCCTTTTGGGACGGTTCATTACATCCAGATGCGATGGAGATTCTGAAATTCTATCAATTACCAAAAATAAAATTCATCTTTGATGAGTTAAAGAATGAGCTCGGACAGGATATTAGCAAAAGTTATAATGAGATGACAGAAGCTGAAAAACACACCTTTTTATACGGGTATTGGGAAAAGTCCTTCTATGATAAAGCAGCTAAAGCCTCGAGAACTTGGGATGGCTTTAATACCATTATCGGGAACTATATGGTTATCTCGAAATCGATTATTAAAGAGCATATTAAAGCATCCAAAAAAATGATTACCTGTCCAATTTGTCAAGGAACGGTATTAAATCATCATAAAAAGCTTAAATACGGCGACACTGATATTCGTGAGATTATCGGGATGCCCCTTGATCAAGTTATTAGCACTGTTGGCGAATTACAGGTACTAGAAAAAATGAAAGCCATCGTGGGCGGCGATATGGTTTTGACAGAAGAGGTCTCTCTATTACCTAGGGAAACACAAGTCGCTCTAAAAATGCTTGAACTAGAGTTAGGAAGTTTTGCGCAATATGAAATGGTGTTACAAAATGCCATGCCATTCTGGGACAGCATTAGCGGCAGTATCGAAACCATCAGCAGGAAAAACCGGATTACGATCTGTGATTTTGCCAATATCCACGAAACAAGAGAAAATATCATAGATAAGTATTTCACTAATGGAAAATATAAAAAGCTGACTTATGTCTATGAAGCGTTTGGTTACAAAAAAATCGTCACCTTAATTAATAAGGTTAAAGCAAGCCATCCCTGTCCATTCTGTAAAGGGAAAAAAGTTATTTCGGAAGATGGACTTCATGATGGCGTATATAAATTAACGATTCCCTGTGTGAGTTGTTATGCCAGTGGAATCAATGATGAAGGGCGTAAGGAAGTCGTTGAAGGTATAGATGTTCAAACTTGGCTAACGGGTAAAGTAAGTGACGTTATTTCTGAAAGCTTAAATATTGAAGCTGTTGCTGATATTCCAATTTTCAATCGTATTCGTGAGTTGAATAAACAAGAGATGATGGCAGTTTACCAATTTCTTGAGCAATAAAGTTTAGTTTTCTCAAAAAGACGATATAGAAAAGAAACGCATCGAGTCTATAGACTCGATGCGTTTTTTTATAATTGATTATAAAGCTCATCATCAACAGGTTCTAACCATTCTGTTTCTCCGGGTGAAATGGCTAAGTGGACAAACCAACTGTCTTTTGTAGCACCATGCCAATGTTTTACGTTCGCTGGAATATTCACAACATCCCCGCTTTGGAGGAATTGAGCGGGTTTGCCTTTTTCTTGATACCAACCCTCACCACCGGTAACTAATAATACTTGTCCGATTTTATGGAAGTGCCAGTTATTGCGAGCTCCCGGGGCAAAGGTTACGTTCCCAATAGGCGCATTCAAAGGTGTCGCATCAGTATAAATCATCTGCAAGTATGCATCACCTATAAAATTAGCTTCAACCTTTTGTCCGAGTGGAAAGATAGTACTGTTGCTTAGTTGCTCATTAGCCATAATAAAAAAAACCTCTTTCGTTTAATTTTTATAAATTTCTTTGGCAATATTAAATGCCGACCATGCTTTAGGCCACCCTACATAAAACGAAAGGTGCGTGATGATTTCCGCTACTTCATCTTTTGTGATTCCGTTTGCCTTTGCTTTATGCAGATGTGGAGTTAATTGTTCAAAGTTTCCTCCTGATATTAATGCTGAAACTGTAATCATGCTGCGGTCACGTGCAGATAATTCTTCCTCTCTTGACCACACTTCACCGAATAAGATATCATCGTTCAGTTCAGCAAATTTCGGAGCGAATTCTCCTAACAAGTCTCGTCCTGCTGTTTGTTTTTCAGCCATATAAGAACATCCCTTTCATCGATGATTAACTGCTTTAAAATGAAGTATAGACCTTAAAGTACACTTTAAGGCAAGCCATAAAAATGGATTGATACTCCGACATTTGGTTTTTTATTAATTTAAGTATATCCTTTGAATAGAAACAAAATTAGAAATGGAGGTGGGGATCATGCCTTATTCCATTGGAGAATTTGCAGAAATCGTCGGTGTTAACAAGAGCACGCTCAGATATTATGAATTGGAAGGCTTACTTACTCCACATCGAAGTGACAATAATTTACGTGAATATACAGATCAGGATATAGGTTGGGTTCAATTTTTGCTTCATTTAAAAGATTCAGGAATGACGATGGCAGAATTGAAGCAATATACCGAGTGGCGGGCTATGGGGGACGAGACAATTCCTGAACGGAAAAATTTACTTGAACAGCGTAAGCAACAAGTGGAACAAGAAATTAAGGCATTGCAACAAAACTTGGATATACTGAACCGTAAAATTGTATTTTATAATGATCAACTAACGGGGAATAAATACGAATTCGTCCTTTATCACAATGAAAAGAAATCACATCAAGAAGAAAAAGTAGATTCCTAACAAGTTAAGAGGCAGATGAACAACTTTTGATTATCAAAGGTTGTTCATCTGCCTCTTCTAATTTCAAAACTTGAAATCGAAGATGAGAGTCTATTTGTGTAATCATATTGCATGATCCGGTCGAGATATTACATTCTCATTTATCCGTTTATTAATTATATTGAAGCTGTATTCGTTTAAAAAAACCAGAGTAAAGGAGAAATTACTTTTGAGAAGAGAACTGAGGAAGTTTTTGTCTTTTTTGTTGGTTTTAGTGACAGTGGTTGGCACAGGGATTAGCTTTGACGGCAATATTGTAAACGCTTTCGGTCCTAATGTCTTATATGTACCACCAGCAGATTCACCATCCTATGGGGCTTTATCACCTAGGGCAATCCAGCTTAAATATAGTGGCATCAACAATAATAAAATGTATGCTACATTTGAACAAACCTCTAATACCACCCCTGTTTTCCCTATTTATGAAAGCGTTGACAATGGTGTCACTTGGAATCAGGTTGGAGAAGTGGAGGATACTCAAAACGGTTGGGGAATGTTAAATTGCCCTGAATTGTTTGAACTCCCCCAATCTATAGGTAACATGCCTGCAGGTACTATGCTTCTTGCAGGAAATTCTGTGCCAAGCAACAAAGCAGCTACCAAGTTGGAATTATATAAAAGCAATGATTTAGGTAGAACATGGACATATGTAAGCACTATTGCTGAAGGTGGACGAAACGATATTGGTTATGATCCCATTTGGGAGCCTTTCTTTTTGGTTCACAACAACAAACTCATTGTTTATTATTCAGATGAACGTGATCCTGCCCATGCCCAGAAGTTAGTTCATCAGACTACGTTGGAGGGTACGAACTGGGGACCTGTGGTAGTTGATGTGGCATTTGCAGACAGTAAATTACGTCCAGGAATGCCTACAATCGCTAAGCTGGGCAATGGTAATTACGCAATGACCTATGAGATGGTCGGATACCCGGGCGTGCCCAATTATTTGAAAATTTCAGCAGATCCTGAGAGCTGGAATCCAACTGAAGTAGGATCTCTTGTAGGGTACGGAGGAAGTCCCTATATTTCTGCTTTGGGAGATGGGAGACTCGTATTAAACGTTGCAGGAAAAAAAGAAGTGCTGATCAACTCTTCTAGATTGGATGCATCCGGAAGCTGGGTTCCATATAATCCGCCCGTAGATGCAGGGTATAACCGCCAACTACTGCCGCTTAGCAATGGCCGCTTATTTATCCCTCAAGCCGGATTTTTTAGTGGGAAAAACACGGTGAAATATGGTGATATGTCCGTAGGTTACTACAAATTAATTAATGTGAAGAGTGGGAAGGCTTTAGGTGTATTGGAAGGTGGAACTGCGAATGGCAATCCGCTCGTCCAATGGAGCAGCGGGACTAATTCTTTGGATCAATATTGGCTCATTTCCACAGCGGAAAGTGGTTATGCTCCTAACGGTTACAAATCCATTGTGAATGCAAAGAGTGGAAAGGTCGCCGGAATATTAGAAGGATCAACAACAGAAGGAGCTAAAGCCGTATTATGGACTGAAAACCATTCCGATGACCAGCAGTGGACTTTACAAGCCTCTGGTAACTACTACAAGATTGTTAACCGTAACAGTGGTCAGACGTTAGGTATAGCGCAGGGTTCTACTGAAGAGGGTACCCAAGTTATACAGCAGACTGATGCAGGCAGCACTGATCAGCTGTGGGAGTTGGTTCCAGATGAAGGACATATTATGGTGGACAGTTATCGATTAGTTAATGAGAACAGTGGTAAAGTGTTGGGTATCTATCAAGGTTCGATGGCGGATGGAGGGAAGGCGGTTCAGTGGACCAGCGGAATTTCATCCCATGACCAAAATTGGTTTGTAGTCAGCACAGCTGATGGTTATACGAAGCTGGTCAATACTAATAGTCGTAAAAACCTGGGCATTTTAGGAGGTTCATTAGCTAACGGTGCTCAAAGTGTACAATGGAATGATAACGGATCGAATGACCAGCAGTGGACTTTGGAGTCCTCAGGTGATTTTTACAATATTATTAATCGTAACAGTGGAAAAGCTCTGGCAGTAGATCAGGGTTCGACGACAGAGGGGGCAAATATTATTCAAACAAATAATACAGGTTCTGCTGGCCAGCACTGGAAACTAGTCTCGAATAGATAATTTATGTAACCAAAAGTCATCGACCTTAAATTAAGGGTGATGACTTTTTGTCGATATAAGCTTTGAATGACTAAATCGTCACCTTCAGTGTCACGGGAATGTCACTTTGGAGAGATATACTATTTCCATCGACATATGGAGGGAATTGTGAAGTTATTATGGGAGTGAAATTACGAAAGATTCTTATTATAGGAACTATTTTGTATACACTGTTGATCTTATATTTTTTGTTTTTTGCTTTCAATAGAGTAGAGCATGCAACAAGCCAGTATGAATATACGTTTATGTTGATTCCAGAAAGTGTTCCGCTTCTTTTTCCTGATCTCTTTGACCTATCCTTTTCTTGGGTTTATGACTTTGGGAACATCGCTGCTTTTATTCCTTTTGGCGTATTATTCCCTTTGCTGTATCGTACACATTTTAAGAAGTTTATTTGTTTGTTTATCTTAACAATTTTTGTGCTGGAAAGTCTTCAAGCTTTAACTTTTTTGGGTTCCTTTGATGTAGCCGATGTCATCTCCAATACGTTAGGGGCAATGATCGGATTTTGTGCATATAAGATTGGATTTTCCCCGGAAATCACCAGGAGATCACTTTTTACTTCGGCATTATCTGTTGTTGTGCTATTGGTTGGAATCATGGGAATCTCTGAGATCATTGATTTAACTCTGAAGAAAAGAGAAAGACCTGTGCAGGGATTACAAACGTTGGAAAAGCTTACGGGAAGCATGCCTACCACGCATAATCTTCCCAGTTTTACTATCGCAGGTAAAAATATAATACCAAAAATGAATTTGTACAGCAGTGAAGGTGAAGATATTAAAAAATACACCTATACTTTGGGTGATAAAAAAGAGGTATGGTTATATTTCAGCTTTGGATTCCCGCAAAATGAAAATTCTAGCAGTGAACTAATGATTATAGCTGATGGTAACATGATCCTTCAATCCAGTGAACAATATAGTTCCCAAGCTGAACTCAACAATACGGCATTAGTTACCGTAAAAGAAATAACCTTTATCCTTAAAGGGAATGTGAAGTTATGGGATGTAGGATTTAGTGAAATGAAGCATTGGTGGGAATGAGGAACTAACCCTTCGTTAATTTTATTAACGGAGGGTTTCTTTTGCTGATCGCCTCATATACATATTCCGATATACAGCCGGGGTGAGGTTCTCGTATTTTTTGAAGGTTTTAATGAAATAGCCCGTGTCGCAAAAGCCCAAATCATCACTGACTTGATTGATCGGGGAATCCGTGGATTCCAGCAGTTGCTTAGCCCATTCAATCTTGAGTCTGGCAATGAAGATGGAGAAATTCTCTCCAGTTTCTTTAGTGAAAATACGGCTGAAATAACTGGGGCTGATATGACAAAGTTTAGCCATCTCTTTGAGGCTGAAATTCTCATTTTTGTGAGCATAAATGTAATTAAAAGCAGGCTGAAGCACAGAATTTACTGAGACGAACTTTTGTACACCATTCTTTAATTTGGTCTCGATCAAGGCCCCGGATAACTCCTGCTGTATGGATTGGATTTTTCGGTACGTACGGTCTGACTCGTCCATTGCTTCAGCAGAAGTGGGGTCTTCTATATTGGTGGTCAGAACCTTTTTGTACAAATCCACAGTAGTATGCTTTTGAATGGCTTCCTCCACGATATAGGTACTTAACTGCAGCAGCAGCTCAACACACTTTGTTACTTCATCGTAGGATAAAACAGGCAGTGCCTGGTAATCCTCTTTGAGTGCTTTAAATTTCATGTTCGTCTCCATATTCGGCGGGCGAGAGACAATTTGCTCCAGTTGTGGCACGTCAGGTTCACGAAGCTTGAGCTGTCCGGCCATAATTGCACCTAGATATTGATTATCTATAATGATGGGAATCGCGATATCTATAATATTGAAATGACATAAATAAATAAACGGTTTGTTCTGGCGAACCGCTTCAATCCCAGCGCGGGCATCACATTTTTGACAATATTGAGAGAGATGGGAGTCCTGGCGCACACCTTGACAGAATGGCTGGCAATAGCTGTGCTTGGTCACAGGAACACCCTTGTAATCAACAGTAAGAATAGCCATTTTGGTTACAAGAGATAAGGAATCCTGGAGCTTTTCCCATTTCTTCAAATCAATAATTTCTTCTAGATTGAACCGGGATTTTGACATCACAAAATTCTCCTATGTAAGTTATAGAATCTTAATGAACATTATACAGAATAATTCAACACAATGACATGAAAGTTCGATTTTTCACGATTATGACAAAAAAATACGATAAGAAAACGCTTTAATAAGCTTTTATTGTTTCATGTTTCTTAAATTAGAGCAATCTATAATGATAACTATAAACAACTGAGGAGGAACGAAAAATGAGAAGAGCATTTATCAGTCCGACGAAATATGTACAAGGTGAGAATGAATTATTGAACTTAGGTTACTTCGTAAAAACATTTGGTGATTCTGCTTTGTTAATTGCCCATCCAGATGATGTAACACGTGTGAAAGACAAACTGGAGTCAACTAAACAGAAATTTAATATAACTCTTGTTGAAAGCGGCTTCCACGGGGAATGCTCAAGACAAGAAGTCGCCAGATTACAAGCGCTAGCCAAAGAACATCAATGTGCATGTACGATTGGCTTGGGTGGAGGTAAGGCGATTGATACGGCAAAATGTGTAGCTGAAGGAGAAGCGCTGATTATCGTTCCAACGATAGCAGCAACTGATGCTCCGACAAGCCACTCAGCGGTGCTCTATACTCCGGAAGGTGAATTCGATGATTATGCTTATTTCAAGCAAAGCCCGAGTGTAGTCATGATTGATACCACAGTTATTGCCAATGCACCTACAAGATTTCTTGTGGCAGGTATGGGAGATGCACTTTCAACCTATTTTGAAGCAAGAGCTACTGCAAATTCTTACTCCAATGTGAATGCAGGTTTACCTTGCGGAGTTCGTGAAGGGGTTTGCGGTGAAGCTAAAGGAACAGTAACAGCGTTGGGACTTGCGAAGCTCTGCTATGAGACATTGCTTGAGAATGGATTCAAGGCGAAGCAAGCTTGCGATCTGAATATCGTAACCCCAGCTTTGGAGAATATAATTGAGACGAATATTCTTTTATCGGGTCTTGGGTTTGAAAGTGGTGGTTTGGCAGCGATTCATGCGATTCATAATGGGTTAACTGCTTTGGAAGGAACTCATCATTATTATCATGGTGAAAAGGTTGCCTTCAGCACGATTGCTCAATTGGTTCTTGAAAATGCAGACCGGACTGAATTAAAAGAAGTGTTGGACTTCTGTCTTTCGATTGGCCTCCCAGTATGCTTAGCGGATATTGGTGTTGAGCATGTAACCTATGAGGAACTGCTTGAGGTTGCTAAAAAAGCTTGCATTGCTGAGGAATCTATCCATTCGATGCCGTTCCCAATTACGGAGGATGCGGTTGCATCAGCAATTATGGCAGCCGATCAATTAGGCCGTCAATATAAATCAAGTAAGGAGCTTTAAGATGAAAAAAATAATAAACAAGCCGGAGACTCTGGTTAGGGAAATGTGTAACGGGCTTGTCTTGGCGCATCCCGAGCTGGATTTCGATCCTAAATTCAAAGTGATTTCTAAGAAAGAGATCAATCAAAGTAAAGTTACCCTGATCAGTGGTGGCGGAAGCGGACATGAGCCGGCTCATGCCGGGTTTGTAGGAACCGGGATGCTGGATGCAGCTGTATGCGGTGATGTGTTTGCTTCTCCATCCCAAATTCAGGTTTATCAAGCGATTCGCCGCACAGCAAGCACCAAAGGTTCGCTGCTTATTATCAAGAATTATAGCGGTGACATCATGAACTTTAAAAATGCGGCCCATCTAGCAACTGAAGACGGTATCGAAGTGGATTATGTCAAAGTAGACGACGACATTGCCGTTGAAGACAGCCTTTATACAGTCGGAAGAAGAGGCGTAGCCGGAACAGTGCTTGTTCATAAGGTAGCCGGAGCAGCAGCAGAAGCTGGATTATCCTTAGCGGAGGTGAAAGAAGCGGCGCAACATGCAATTGATCATGTGCGCAGCATAGGCTTCGCCTATACCTCTTGTACCGTGCCTGCCAAAGGTACTCCGACATTTCATATTGAAGAGAACGAGATGGAATACGGGGTTGGCATCCATGGAGAACCTGGAATACGCAGGGAGAAAATAGTACCCGCAGATGAATTAGCACAGCGAATGGTAACCTCTTTGCTAGACAACTTCCAAATGAATGATCAGAAGCAGGAGGAAGTAGCCATATTAATTAATGGTTTTGGCGGCACCCCGCTGCAAGAGTTATATTTGCTGAACAATTCTGTCATCCGCGAATTAACCGCTAAGAATAAGCAAGTGTTTAAAGTGTTTGTTGGTAACTACATGACCAGCATTGACATGGCAGGTGCATCGGTGACGATAATGAAGCTGGATGAGACACTGAAGAAATGGTTATCTGCGCCTTGTGATACACCAGCCTTGTCGATTAAAGGCCCTTTTGAGCCTGTGAAATATACTGAAGTAATCCAAGAAGAGAAAGCAGACAGCAATGTATCCTTTAAGAATAATACGGATGCTGCTGCAGCGGTGATTAAGAACAATCGGTTTACTTTGCAAAATATCGTCTATCTGCTCGATCAAATGAGCCAGGTTATTATCGAGAATGAAGTTCCGTTCTGTGAGCTTGACTCCCACGCTGGAGACGGCGATTTCGGGATGAGTGTAGCTAAGGGCTTTAAACAGCTGAAAGTCGAGTGGGAAGATATTTTAGCTCATCATCTCACTAATATCGGTGAGTTCCTTGACGCCTGCTCCATGGTCATTATGGAATATTGCGGCGGAGCATCCGGACCGATCTGGGGATCAGGCTTCCGCGCAGCGAGCAAAAATGTTCAGCAGAAGGAAGAGCTGACCATTCAGGAGTTTGCTGATATGATGCAGGCTGTTGTCAAAGGGATTCAAGATACGGGTGAAAGATCTTTTGGCAGAGGGGCTGTCGTCGGAGACAAGACATTGATTGATGCGCTTGTACCGTTCGCAGATGCCTGGACCCAAAGTGCAGAACAAGGCGACGATATTAAAGTGGCGGCAAATAAAGCAGCGGAAGCAGCTGTCCAAGGTTCTAAAAATACTATAGAAATCGTTGCCCGTATGGGAAGAGCCGGTACAGTAGGGGAACGCAGCATCGGTTATCCAGATGCGGGTGCTCATGCGCTTGGGGTTATTTTCACAGAGCTGGCAAAAGCAATGAAATAAACAAGGTTAACTGGCGTATCACCTAAAATTAAAAAAAACGTACTGCATTAGCTGCAGTACGTTTTTAATTTAAATCATAAATTCAACGATGTATTGTTGGCAAATGAGTTCATATCCCAGCGATTGATATAGAGAAATGGCTCCTACATTCTCCTCAAAAACATTCAAATATACGTTAGCTGAAATGGCATGTCCTTGGCGTGTTAGCTCTGCACAGACTTTTTTTCCATAACCATTTCTTCTCCAGGCTACATCTGTTCCGATATTTCCTAGTTCAACGTAATCCTCACTATATATATGGTATCCTCCTACAGCAATCAGCTCGTCTTGTGCCATCACACCATAGAACGGATTCTGTAATTCTTCTTTTGAAAAAGCCATGGTTTGCAGCTCGTTCATCTTTGCTTCAATTCGCTGGAAATGAGCAGGTCCTAAGTGCATAACATGCTTGTCCGCTGTTGGTAGAACATCTTCATGAATATGTTTCATAAGAAGCAATTTTTTGGGAGGGCTGTAGAACTCAAGCTGAGAAGCAAAGACCTGCAGCTCTTGTTCGTTAATAATAAAGCTACCTACCGCATGGTTATGTAGATGTAATTCATCTTTCATGAACGCCAACATTGAGCTGAGACAAAAGGATTGCTGAACTGGATATACAGAAAAAGCATTAAACGGAAGGCCACTTAAAAAGGCTAATACTCCAAGCAACTCGCCCTGGTCAGAATACTGACCGTAATGCACTGTGTTTTGTCTGCGAAAAGTAAGGTATGAATAATATAAAAAATGCTGTTCCTTATTAATCGAGCTTAAAATAACATCCAACTCTGCTGCTGTTAATTTTCTATACATATACGACCTGCCTCCATTAACAATTGCTGTTGCTATTTCCTCTTGCTGAATTAGCACAACCTTTTCTAATATATCATAAATCAGAACTTTGTTTGCTTTATTGCTGGGTTGAGCCAAGTATGATACTATTGTCCCCTTAGAAACATAAAATGAGATATGAAGGTTTTCTTGAAAGGATGATATATATTAAGGCAATCTTAGTTCGGTACTTCGGAAATCCGCAAGATCGAACCGCCATGTTCAACGCTGCTTCCCTAGTCATCAATGCTTTTATTGGTATAGGCAAGTTAATTCTTGGGTTATATCTATTGTCCGGATGGTTCATCACAAATGCACTTTATTATCTGATCCTGTGTATAGCCAAAGGACAGGTGCTTCATAAATATACATTAGCTAAAAAAGTCAGTTCAGCACAGCAAAGGTATTCCATGGAGCTTTATGTTTATAAGCGTGGCGGTGTTTTTCTTTGTCTTCTAGGGGTTTCTTATCTGTTGGTCTGCTTGCGGATTTATCTAGTCGGAGACGCTTTGGTTTATGAAGGTTACATTGTATATCTGGTAGCACTGATCGCTTTTACAAAACTTGGTTTTGCCATTCATGGAAATATTGTTAACCGTCATCTCAAAAATCCCATTATATCAACATTAAAAATGATTAGCTTTACTGATGCCTTAGTCTCCATTGTTGTCACTCAAATGGCTGTGCTTACAATGAAAGGCTCACCTCAGGCATTAAACGCCAGCGCGTTGTTTGGCATGGGATGTAGTGTTTTATTTTGTCTGGGGGGGATCTGGATGATGCTCCGTAAGACAAAGGCTCCAATGAAGGAAGTAGAATTAATTAAAAATTAGATGATATCATAACTTCCCCTTATCCCTTAGGATGAGGGGTTATTTGTATTTTTATGTCATATTATCAGCGTTGAATGCCGAAGCTTATAGAAAATTATATTTTTATGCAACCTAAACACTTCTTTTCCTACTTTATAAGTGAATGCTTAATCAAATCGAACGGAAGTGATGGAGTGGAAGATAGTGAAATCATACAATTGTATTTTGCACGTAATGAAAGGGCAGTAGAAGAAACATCGAAAAAATATAGAAATTATTGTACTCGGATCGCTCATAACATTTTGTCTAATGCTGAAGATTCGGAAGAATGTGTTAACGATACCTTTCTTGGTGCATGGGAAGCAATACCGCCGAAGTCTCCTGCAAAGCTGTCCTCTTTTCTGGGGAGAATCACACGAAATATTGCTTTGAACAAATACGATTATTACATGGCTAAAAAACGGAATAAAAAATTCGATACGATTCTTAATGAATTAAACGATTGTTTATCCTCTTCAGACAACGTTGAAACCCAATACGAGGAAGCACAAATAGCCGAATCTATAAGCAAATTTCTACACAACATTAAGGAAGATCAGCGGAATGTTTTTTTGAGGCGTTACTGGTATTCTGATTCTTTGGCCGATATTGCCGCACGCTTCTCAATCAGTGAAAGTAAAACCAAATCAATTCTTTTCAGAACACGCAAAAAACTCCAAATATATCTTCAGAAAGAGGGTTATTTCCTTTGAATAATAAAGAGCTCTTCAAAACAATCGGTTACATAGACGAAAATCTGATAGAAAAAGCCAACTCCGCGAGACGCACTAATAAAAAAGCTTATGTAAAGTGGGGCTCACTCGCAGCTTGTGCTGCATTGGTGTTAGGTGTGGCCGTTTATAAATTTCCGCAGACTCCGTTGCCTAATTCACCACAAATATCACAGCAGACACCAGTCTCGTCTCCCACAGGGGTTCGCAAAATTCTGAATTACAATGGATACCGTTATGCATTCGTAGCAGATGGCGCTCAGTTTAAGTTCACAGGTATGGAGCCTGACAAATCGCTTGGTGCATTAGAGTTTGATCTCAACCAAGAGCCCGGAAAGAATGACGGGGATAAGAATGCGGAAAAAGATTATGCCGCTACGTTCGCTATGGGTGGAAAGCTGTATGAAATCCCAACATACCCATCCCATTTTCGTATTGCAGTTAAGGATGAGCAATATTATTATCTAGCTGAAATTGTGGCGAAGGTAGACGATTCTGCAATGAGCGCGAAGGAGTATCTAGATCTGGCTAATCTGAAGGAGCATGCAAAAGATATCTATATTCTGAATCATGTGGGGAATGACGTGCAAAAGACTATCACTGATCATCCTATTGTTGAGTCCATTATCGAAGGTTTGTACAGCGCAAAAAAAACAGAGCTAAGCATTAAGGAATATGAAGCTCTTGCAGCGGCGCAATCCCAAGGAAAATCATATCAATTACAGTTCAACCTCAAAGACGGGACTTATATCGCCATGTATATCATTCCCGAATTAAAGGTGGTGTCTATGGGTGATGCTTATTATTATTTGCCTGATGCCTTTTTTGATCAAACCAGCGACCTCTTTTCAGGGCTGACACAAGAAGTGCTACCGCTTTACTGAGAAGGCGGAGATAAGAGATCCTTAAAAACTGTACATTGCAGGTTATCTAATATCTCGCATATAATGATCTAAATGATAATCGTTATCATTTAATAGAAGAGAAAAGGTGATCTGCTCATGATAAAACATAATATTGGGATTACGGAGTGCAGCTTACCTGCTGAGTGTATAACAGAATGACAAGTTCATCTATTCATAACATCTATAACGGGTATTTCGATGCTTTGTTTGAGGCTCCGTCTATGAGGGGCACTACAGAGAGGAAACATTTTGCACAATCCAGTACACAAGGATACGTCGATAGAGTGATCACACCCTCCGGGATCGAAATTGTTGATAGTGATTACCGTTTTGCTGATGATCGCCTAGTTCGGGTTCAATCCGAAGCGGCGATGATTGAGTTAAGCTTTTGTCTGCAGGGAAGCGGGGAAGTTCATGTAACAGATACCAGCCATGAGTTAATGCCCGATAGTTGTTCATTGCAGTTCATGCAGGATTTCCAAGCGGAATTTCACTATCGCAGTGCTGAACCTATCCGTTTATTGTCCATAGGTGTACCGGTTACACTATTCGATTCATGGATGGCGGATCAAGGCTCTTCACATGCTCGCAGCTTATCCGGGCTGTTAGATTCACGTGCTTTTCGAATGTTCCGTATGCCTATTCTTCCAGAAACCACCCGATTATTGGTGCAATTGAGAGACTGTCCATATCATACCTCCATGCGCCGGTTGTACGTAGAGGGGAAGGCATTAGAACTCCTATCTGTATATTTTGACGCATTTCTTTTTGAGCAGAAACATACTAAACGGAGTTTGCATTTATCACGTAGTGACCGAGAAAACATTCGAAAAGCCAGGGATATCATCCTTGACCACATGGCAAACCCACCTTCGCTAATCGAATTGTCCAAGCTGGCAGGCATTAACGAATACAAATTAAAAGTTGGTTTTAAGGAAGAGTACGGAACAACTGTATTTGCATATTTACGGAACAAACGTTTAGAAAAAGCATGGGAAATCATAAGTACCGGGGAGATTAGTGTCAGCCAAACAGCGACGATGGTAGGTTACAACAACTTTAGTCATTTTGCCGAAGCTTTTCGGAAGCAGTATGGAATTAATCCTTCAGAAGTAATTAAAAAACGATAAAAATTAAATAAATATCCGCCAAACCGTTATTCAATCCCTCTGCCGGTAGTTCTGTCCTATCAGCAGAGTGTATGATCGGACTTGCTAGAAGTGAGAATGATTATCAGTAGATTGGAGAGGGTTGGAAAAAATGTTCAGTTTAAAACAGATCTCTTTTGTGGGAATCGCCTTAATCATGATGGTGATGCTGTACGGGTGTGGGAATTCAGGTCAGGAGGCTAAAGTAGAAAATTCTCAACCTGCGGTAAATTCAGAACCCGTCGCTACTAATTCGACCGAAACACGTACCCTCAAGGATGCTAAAGGGGATATTGTAATACCGGTGAACCCGGTTAGAATTGCCGATGTATCCGGCTCAACGGAAGAACTTCTGGTGCTTGGATATAAACCTGTTATTACTGGGAATACAGATATGGCTAATTCATTAGAAATCACTCCTATTCTCAAAAAAGAACTGCCTGATGTAACTCCCGCTGGATGGTTTCAGACGGAAGTCAACTTAGAAGCGATCATTGCAGCAAGCCCTGATTTGATACTGGCAGGACCTACCCAAGAAAAAATCTATGATCAACTAAATATGATTGCTCCAACAGTGAGGGTGCCTTATGGTTTTAACGCTTTTAGAGAGCGATTTGCATTTGTTGCGGAGGTGCTTGATAAGAAAGCGGAAATGGAAACGTGGCTGAAGGCCTATGATCAACGTGCTCTACTACTACATGATCAAATCACTGAGATAACCAAGGAAGAGACGTTTGCGGTAATCGAAGCTACAGAGAAAGAAATACGCATCTATTCCCGCACAGGTATTGCGGATATGATTTTTAATGATCTAGGATTACCCATCGCGCCAGGTACACCGGAGCCAGATCCATGGGGAGGGAAAGTGACAAGTCTAGAAGCACTGTCCACCTTTAATCCAGACCATATCATTTTATTATCCGATAATGACCAGAATGTTCTTGACCAAAGCAAGGTCTGGAGCAATCTGAAAGCTGTAAAATCGAATAATATATATCGTATAACAAGCAGACAAAATTATAATGAGGCTTTCTTTGCTTTAGGAAAAGAAGCATTGTTGGAGCAAATAGCCGAACAAATCAAGGAACATATCAAACAGTAAAGGATAATTTAATCTTTTCTCGAATATTCTCTGAGTTGCAATGATTATTATTTGAAGGGATGATTAAATTGAAGCAAGGGATATTAGTTTTTCTAAATGGAACTTCAAGTTCCGGAAAGACCTCCATATCGACTGAACTGATAAAACAGAAAGAGATTCCTTTTTATCATTTATCAATTGATGATTTTTTTAATAATTACAATGATTTTATTAATAATAAATTTCCAGATGAACCTCCAAGAGAAATAGATCATCAAGTCGTTTCCCAAATATTAGATGATTCCATATTCTCAGTGTACCGCTCGACAATTAAATTGTTAATAGAAATGGGTTTTAATGTAATAGTAGATACCGTAATCGACAATGATAAGAGGTTTAATGTGTTTCTTGAGCAATTTTTCGATCAGCCTACGTTATTTATAGGTGTAATATGCTCGAAAGAAGAACTCATAAGAAGAGAGCAAACAAGAGGAGATAGAAAGATTGGACTAGCAGCTTCACAGTTTAGCAAAGTATATTGCTTTGATGAATATGACCTCGAAGTAAATACGGAAGAGATGAAATTCAATAGAATGTGCCGAAAAGATATTAAGTTTTATTAAGTCCAATAAGGAATACTCGGTATTTAAGAAATTAAGTAAAAGAAATGTTAGTGTTTCCTAGATGGCGTATCCAGATAACACCATATTCAAGCGGGTCAAAAAAGAGAGGATCCTTTATAATGATGAGAATGGTTCTCACTATTATGAAAACTTGATCGGAGAGCGGTAGCAATGACTGGAATAGATTTTCATCACAATTTCAATCTTTTTTTCGATGGGCTTGAGCTGCCGCGGCAGAATAGAGATCGTACAGAGCACATGGCACTACATTCGCAAAGGGGAGAAGGGTTCGTTCGTCGATTCGTCCCACGCTTTGATATCAATGTGGTGGTATCCGATTTTACCTTTCGCCAGGATTACAGCGTGCCTCTCGTAACCAAAACAGCAATGGTTGAGCTTAATTATTGTTTGCAAGGGAAAAGAGAAGTCTCTGTTGATGGTGTCCAGTATGAGTTTGTTCCGGGAAGCTGTACGCTACAACTCATGAATGAAGTTGGCTCTCAATTTGAGTTTCAGGGGAATGAATCTTATCTGATGTTAGGCATAGGTATTCCTGTTTCGACTTTTCATCACTTCATGGAAGAAGGCGGGGGTGGGAGATCCGCTGATTTTGACCGCATTCTTGGCCAAGCATCTTTTCGTGTTTTTCAGGAAACGATGCAGCCGTCTACTGCTATCGTGCTTGAGCGAATGCTGGCAGCTCTTCAAAACCGCAGCACCAAAAATCTGGAGATCGAATGTAGTACATTAGAGCTTTTGTCGTTGGGCTTTCAATCGATTCTAACAGAAGGTACTTCTGGGACAACAAAGCTGTCGAAAAGCGACATGACAAAAATTAGTGAAGCCCGGGACATCATGTTGCAACGGATGATAGATCCGCCAAGCCTGTTGGAGCTCTCCCGATTGATTGGAATGAATGATAACAAATTAAAATCAGGCTTTAAAGAAATGTTCGGAACAACTGTATTTGGCTATTTGCGGGATATAAGGTTGGAGAAGGCTCTACACCTATTGCAGCAAGGTAATTTGAACGTTAATGAGACATCCTGTGCTGTAGGTTATTCCAACTCAAGTCACTTCTCAGAGGTGTTTCGGGAGAAATACGGGATTAATCCCGGCAAGCTTGTGAAACAGTTTGCTTCTTCTGTACTGTTGACTTCAAAACACGAATCGAACCTTTAAAGAATACGGAGATAACAGTTGCAAATAACCCACCAGTCACGACTGGTGGGTTATTACATTTACATATGAAGAGAAACGCAAAATCCCTCAGAATTTATTCTATCTCTCGACTACTGTTTCTCCTTCAATTAACACAGGTTGATAATAAGTATTGTTGGGAAGATCCTTTTTTCCTTGTAATTTTTTAATGACCCAATCCGCTGCATCACGGCCCATAGTTTCTTGGGGATGTGTTAAAGTGGTCAGTTTGATGTTCGCATTTTGGGCAATATAGGAGTTGTCCTGGCCAATAATTGATAATTCCTCTGGTATAGAAATGTCTAGCTGTCTGCAAGCATTGACCACTTCCAGACCAACCTCGTCGTTGTAGCAGACAATCGCAGAGAGGGTATCTCTATTTTTATTTAGGAAATCCTTCAAGTTCGTAGCTAAGGTTTGTTTGGTCTCGGTGTTGAACGAAAATATTTGCTCTGGATAAAACCGCAATTTAGCTTCTTCGAGGGCTTTGATATAACCCTTCATTCGATATTTGCCCTGTAAATCATCCATTTTTGCGATAAGTCCAATTTGAGAGTGGCCTTTGGAGATCAATTCTTTTGTTGCCAGATAACTGGACTGCACATCGTCAAGACAAAGGAAGGGGAGCTCTATTTCCTCATAAAAAGCATTAATCATAATGAGTGGAATATCTTGCTCCTTAAACGACAGATAATACGCAATATTGGGATTATACAGATTACTTTTCGTAGGTTCAATAATTAAACCATCTACGCCGTAGGACAACATCATTTCGAGAGCTTTTTTTTCTTGCGCAACATCGTTATTGGTACTAGCCAATAGTAGTGAATAGTTATCCTCATTCATTCGGCTTTCAATCCCCCGGATAATAGAAGGGAAGATGTAGTCAGAGATATAAGTCGTAATTACACCGATCGTCTTCTTATGGGAACTCCCGCCGGTCTTTGTGCGATATTGGTTGCTGACATACGTGCCAGAACCTTTTTCGCTGCGGAGGAATCCTTCGTTGGATAGCTCTAAAATGGCTTTTCTAACAGTCTGTCTGCTAACCTCGTACAAGGACTGCAAGGCAGACTCCGTAGGAATTTGTTCGCCTACATTGTAATCTCCTGAAAGGATCTTGCTTTTTATATCCTCTATAATCACTTGATACTTTGGTTTCATGTAATTCCTCTTTCCATACTTGTTCGCTTTATAATTCGTACATTTCGTTAAGTTGTATGTACAAATTATAGCATGACTACGAATTAAATATAAAGGGGCTCTTTTTTTATGAAAAATGTAAATATTTCGTACCTTTAGATCATCATAAACAAACTAAGTCCGGAGTTAAATTATTATCTTCTCCATATTTGTATGTATATATAACTATTTTATTGACAAATGTACGTACAAAAATTTATACTAAAGCTGTCAATTAAGAAAGCGAATTCTTTTATATTAAAAAAGCGCTGTCAGAGAGGTGACCAACGTGATATCGAATCGATTAAGCATCGAAGAAGCAATCAATAAGGGAGAAACTTCGCTAGGGATTGAATTTGGATCCACGCGTATTAAAGCAGTACTTATTGATCATAGTTTTCAAACGATCGCTTCTGGAAGTTATGAATGGGAAAATCAGTTGAAAGACGGCTTTTGGACGTACAGCCTAGAAGATATTATCAAAGGTCTACAAGATGCTTATCGTGAGATGAAGCAAGAAGTTCAACAAAATTACGGAATCACCCTCCAAACCGTTGGTTCAATCGGGTTTTCTGCAATGATGCATGGATATATGGCTTTTGACGAACAGGATCAATTGCTCGTTCCGTTCCGGACTTGGCGTAATGCAACAACGGGTAAGGCAGCCAAAGAACTGACAGATGTATTTAAATTCAATATTCCTGAACGTTGGAGTATTGCTCATCTTTATCAGGCGATCTTAAACAAAGAAGAACATGTGCCGCAGATTCGGTTTGTTACAACGTTAGCAGGATACATTCATTGGTTATTGACCGGCAACAAAGCACTTGGTGTTGGAGATGCTTCAGGTATGTTCCCGATTGATGAATCCATAGGAAATTATAATGAATCTATGATACAACAGTTTGATGAGCTTATTGCTGGCAAAGGTTATTCGCTGAAGACCAGCGACCTTCTTCCTAAGGTGTATGTTGCCGGTGAGCAAGCAGGTCTATTAACCGAAGCAGGAGCCAAAATTCTGGATCCATCATTGCAATTACAAGCTGGGATTCCGCTTAGTCCTCCAGAAGGGGATGCAGGAACCGGTATGGTTGCTACCAATAGTGTAAGAAAACGTACCGGGAATGTCTCCGTAGGAACCTCTGTTTTTGCCATGATCGTATTGGAAAAAGAGCTTTCCAAGGTTTATCCGGAAATCGATATGGTGACTACGCCAGACGGAAGTCCAGTAGGTATGGTTCATGCTAATAACTGTTCAAGTGACCTTAATGCCTGGCTCGGATTATTCCGTGAATTCTATGAAGCGATGGGGCAAAAAGCCGAAGCTGACAAATTGTACAGCGTACTGCTGAATAAAGCTTTGGAAGCAGACCCAGATGCCGGTGGATTGCTCAGTTACGGTTATTTCTCGGGTGAGAACATTACGGGGTTAGAAGAAGGTCGTCCGTTATTTGTACGTTCGCCTGAGAGCAAATTTAATCTGGCTAACTTTATGCGTACACATTTGTTCAGCGCCTTTGGTGCTTTGAAAATTGGAATGGACATTTTGACGAAAGAAGAGAATGTAGCCATAGATAGTATTTTAGGACACGGCGGTATATTTAAGACTCCGGTTGTTGGCCAAAGAATGATGGCAGCTTCACTGAATGTTCCTGTTTCCGTAATGTCGACAGCTGGAGAAGGCGGCGCATGGGGAATGGCTATTCTTGCCTCCTACATGATGAACAAAAATCAGGAAGAAAGCTTGGAAGACTTCCTCGATCAAAAAGTGTTCAAAGATGTAAAGGGAGAAGAAATTCATCCCGATGCAACCGACATTAAAGGTTTTGAAACCTTTATCGAACGTTATAAAAAAGGTCTGGCGATTGAGCAATCCGCTGTTGATAATTTAGTCTGAAAATGGAGGGACCAAGATGTTAGAACAACTTAAAGAAGAGGTTTTTCAAGCCAATCTGGAATTGCCGAAACATGGACTAATCAAGTATACATGGGGAAATGTGAGTGCAATTGATCGCGAAAGTGGATTATTCGTAATCAAACCTAGTGGTGTAGATTATGAAACAATGAAAGCCAGCGATATGGTAGTTGTTGATCTGGATGGCAATGTGGTTGAAGGGGAGATGAGACCTTCCTCCGATACACCTACTCACGCAGTACTTTATAAACATTACTCCGAAATTGGCGGAATCGTGCATACACATTCCACTTGGGCGACTATCTGGGCACAAGCAGGACTTGACGTTCCTGTAATGGGAACTACGCACGCTGATACATTCTATGGCTCCATTCCTTGTGCGCGTTTCTTGACGCAAGAGGAAATCGATCGGGGTTACGAAGCGGAAACAGGTAATGTAATCATCGAAACCTTTGAACAACGCGGGATAGATATTATGGCGGTTCCCGGTGTTTTGCTTAAAGGCCACGGACCCTTTACTTGGGGGAAAAATGCAAAATCCGCTGTAATGAACAGCGTAGTGTTGGATGAAGTATCGAAAATGAATTTATTTGCTAGAGAGTTGAACCATTTTGCGGAAGAATTGCCACAACGTATTCTAGATAAACATTACTTGCGCAAACATGGGAAAGACGCTTATTACGGTCAAAAATAATCAAACCACAAAATTATGAAAAGAGGATGAATATGTCAACAGCAGTAGCAAAAGAATTTTGGTTTGTCGTAGGTTCGCAACATCTTTATGGGGAAGAAGCATTGGCTGAAGTTAAAGCGCACGCACAAACGATGACAGATGCTTTGAATAAAAGCGGAGTTTTGCCTTACCCACTAGTATTGCAGGATTTGGCTGTCAGCGCAGATAAAATCACCAACATTATGAAAGAAGTTAACTACCGTGACGAAGTTGCCGGTGTCATCACTTGGATGCATACTTTCTCACCTGCAAAAATGTGGATCCGCGGAACAAAAATGCTGCAAAAACCTTTGCTTCATCTAGCTACGCAATATAATGAAAGTATTCCATGGGCAACAATTGATATGGACTTCATGAACTTAAACCAAGCAGCTCATGGTGACCGTGAATATGGTTTTATTAACGCCCGTTTGAACAAACAAAACAAAGTGGTTGTAGGCTATTGGGAACGCCCTGAAGTTCAAAAGCAAATTGCAGAATGGATGGACGTAGCCGTTGCTTATAACGAAAGCTTCAATATCAAAGTTGCTCGTTTTGGTGACAACATGCGTAACGTTGGTGTAACTGAAGGAGATAAAGTTGAAGCCCAAATTCAATTTGGCTGGACGGTTGACTACTTTGGTATTGGTGACCTGGTTCAAGTCATTAATGAAGTTAAAGAAGAGGAAATCGATGGTTTGTTTGCTGAATATGCAGAGCTGTATGAATTCGACTATGGCACTAACAGCAAAGAAGCTTGGGAAGCTAGCGTAAGAGTTCAAGCAAGCTATGAAATTGCTATCAAACGTTTCCTTGATCAAGGTGGCTACAATGCCTTCACCTCAAACTTCGAAGATTTACATGGAATGAAACAACTTCCAGGACTTGCTGTTCAACGTTTGATGGCACAAGGATATGGTTTTGCTGGAGAAGGAGACTGGAAGACTGCAGCTCTCGACCGCTTGCTTAAAGTGATGAGCCATAACCAATCGACTGGCTTTATGGAAGATTACACTTATGAATTGACAGTTGGACAAGAATCTATTCTTCAATCCCATATGCTTGAAGTAGATCCAACTTTGGCAAGCAACAAACCAAAAATCATCGTGTCTCCACTAGGTATTGGTGGTAAAGACGATCCAGCCCGTTTAGTATTTGACGGCAAAGCAGGAGACGGTGTAGTGGTTTCCATGGCTGACTTCGGTACGCATTACAAACTTTTGATCAATGAAGTGACTGCTTTTGAACCAACTGTTCCAGCTCCAAACCTTCCAGTAGCTCGTGTGCTTTGGAATGTTAAACCAAACTTCCAAGACGGGGTAAAAGCTTGGATCGAAAATGGTGGCGGTCACCACACCGTTGTTTCATTAACTCTTACAACAGACCAAATTATTGCTTACGCAAAACTTGTTAACTTGGAATATGTAGTTATTAAATAATAGCAAAGCTTTATTACGATTAATAGGACTCCATTCCTCGGCTTTTTGAGGAATGGAGTCCTATTGTTTTGTTCGATTTACTTCAATAAATGCGATAGTTTCCACTTAGGGCCAGTAAACTAAAGAAGTACAGACAGTTATCATAATAACGACGTTGTCCAGTTCGCAAAGGTGTATCCCAAAACAAACGGACAAAATGCTCTGCCTCCGGGCCATCAGAAGCAAGCGAAGCCATAGCGTTGGTCGCCAAAAGGCCTACCGGATGCAGCGCCGGTTCGTCGAATGCCTGTCCCTCAATGGTATACCTCCGGTAATTGGAAACTTCGATATTCCTAAAAAAAGCTTGAATCCGGTTACATTGATCGACCTGCCAGCTGTCCTTTTGGAACCATGCCCAGTCCAAACCGATATTAGCCGCAACCCGGTAAGCATCACTGAAAAAATGACTGAAATCACCATGAGGCTGGGGTTCTGCCGGGGTGCCGTTAAAATTAGCATATTCGGGAGCGAGACCAGTTATAGGATTACATGTAGTGTGTAGATATGAGCGGCTGGCTTCCGCCGCTTCTCGCCAAAACATGTGGTCACCTGCATCAGCCCACAAAGCGAACAAATCATAGAAATGGGGGAGATGGTAAGATGGATCACTGAAGGTGGATTCCGGTACGAATTTAATCAGTTTCGTTTCCGCGTCCCACATTGAGTCACCAGCGCCTGTTTCAGTTTTATGTACACAAGCACGCAATATTATTCGAGCCTGCTCGGAATAATTATAAGGTGCCGGACCGTTCCCCCAACGTTTTGAGGCAAAAAACAAAGCCATGGCGAAAAACTCTTCCCCGTCCGGTGCGGGTCCTTGAGAAATTCTTGTACCGTCAGGCTTGCAGTGCCAAGCAAAGTAATCGGCATAACGGCCTTCTTTGTGCTGCATAAACGTCTTAGAGAAGTTCCATAAACGATCAAACTCATCTTTTTTATTCATTTGAACAGCCATCATCATCCCGTAGGACATTCCTTCAGACCTAACATCCAGATTACCTGTATCCAGAATATAGCTTTTATCCTCGTCCAGCGGATAGTAGATTCGTACGTTCGGATCTCCGTAAAACAAATCACTCCAAGTTTCTTCGAGTTTAGCGTTGATTTCATCTTCAGAAAAGCCGAGCTCCTTAAATAAATTGCGATATTTCCCCGTATAAAAAGCACCTTGTTGTGTTATTGGCATGATATTTCCCCTCCTATGCACTACAGCATGCACTCCATTTCAATAAAAACTAAGGATGGATGGTTTGAATGGTGCCATCATCGTTGTATTTCAGCTCCGTATATTTTACAGAACGCTTGTTGTCAGCACCACCAGATAAAGAACTATCATGATAAAATAAATACCATTTCTCTTTAAACTGAACAATAGAATGGTGTGTTGTCCAGCCCAGGACGGGTGTAAGTATTTTTCCTTGATATACAAAAGGCCCAAGCGGATCTTTACTGATAGCGTATACAATATTATGGGTAGTACCCGTGGAATAAGAAAGATAATAATAACCGTTATATTTATGAACCCAAGGACCTTCAAAATATCTTCTCTCTTCATCTCCAGCAAGAATCGGATTTCCGTTCGTATCGACGATGGATATTTCTCTAGGCTCACCTTCAAAGCTCAGCATGTCCTCGCTCAGCTCCGCTACGATAGGTCCTAGAGCAGGTGCTGTTTCAGCCGGTCCCTCTGCATCCGCAACAAATGAGCCGGTTTGCCATTTTTCAAGTTGACCGCCCCAAAGACCCCCAAAGTATATATATGATTTGCCATCATCATCAACGAAAACAGCGGGATCAATGCTATAACTGCCAGGAATGTAGTTCGGTTCAGGTGTAAAGGGTCCCGAAGGTGACGCTGAGGTTGCAACCCCAATTCGGAAAATATCGTCATGGTCTCGGGCTGGGAAAAACAAATAGTAGGTATTGTTTTTGTATGCTGCATCCGGAGCCCACATTTGCTGTTTAGCCCATGGGACATCCTTCACATGAAGCACTTCACCGTGGTCGATACAAGGGGAGCCATCTCCATCAATAGACAGAACATGGTAATCCTCCATATTATATTGGTCACCGTTGTCATTAGAGATCATATCGTGATCCAGGTCATGAGAGGGATAAATATAAATCTTGCCTTCAAATACATGAGCAGAAGGGTCCGCAGTATAAATATGAGTTACGAGAGGTTCATTGGGTTGCACTGGCTTTGTCAAGTCATTTCCTCCTATAAAGTTAATCGCTTACAAAGTTAATGGTATAAGAACTTTAGGACTCTGTATATATAGCAACTATAGTTTATACCCCACAAAGTTTAGATGTTGCTTTCTTGACCTTGCAGACCCTTTCCCATTTATGCTGCCTCGCAATATTTTCTCTAGATAATCTGGTACAATAGAAATCTCCAAACTTTGTCCTTACAAATACAATGAGGTGAGATTAACATAAGGGAATATAAATCATAATTTTACACAAGAATGAATGTTAGAGCGAAAGACACCAAGTATTCTACATTATATTTTTAAAAAGATGAGGTCAGCTTAATGCAAAAAATTCAAAATTCCAGAATCTACTTTATAGGTATACATGTGCTTTTATTAATCTTATTGTTCACCTCTTTGTATGCTTATTCCCCCTGGATTCGCATAAAAGTAAAGGAAATTATTATGCCTGCGGATAAAGTATATACCATCGCTCACCGTGGTGCTTCAGGATACGCTCCTGAGAATACAATACCTGCATTTGAGCTAGCCATTGATATGAAGACCGATTATATCGAGTTAGACATTCAGTTAACAAAAGATCATGTTCCTGTTGTTATTCACGATGGGACCGTAAATCGTACCACGAATGCTAAAGGGTATGTAAAGGATTTTACTTTAGAGCAGATCTCAAAATTAGACGCGGGTTCATGGTTTAATGAACAATATCCCATGTTCGCTAGAGATAAATATGTAGATTTACGTATTCCGACACTAAAAGAGGTATTTGAAAGGTTCGGAAAAGAAGTGGACTATATGATTGAGATTAAAGATCCCACGTCGAATTCGAACATCGAGGCATTGTTAAATGAAGAAATCTTAAATTATGATCTGTCGGCTCATGTTGCTATTCATTCATTTAGTGAAGCGAGTTTACGTAGATTCCATTCCATAAATCCAGCAGTCCCTCTTTATCAAATTGTATGGTATGATTTCCCTGTTTATAAAATATCAGAATCCTATGTGAATAGATTAAAAACTTATGCTGTAGGCATAAGTCCTAACTTTCAAAAAATAAATGCGGCATATGTCGCGCAGGCAAAAAATTCAGGGCTAAAGGTGTTTCCATATACTGTGAATTATCAAGTGAATATGGATAAAGCCGTAATTTGGGGTGTAGATGGTGTACATACAAATTTTCCTGACCGCTTTAGCGAAGTAATTAAGAATAATAAAAGGTAAAGGGATGTGAAATCACCCTTTTCTGGGCATAAATAAAGCTGTCGAGACTTTCTCGACAGCCTAAGAACCTTTATCCAAAGGTTCTTTTTTTACGGAAAAATCAATTATTTTTGTTTCGTCATACTAATGAAGTCTTTTCTCGTGAAATTGTAGATGAAGCTCCCGTACTTGTTCTGCAAGATCGGGTACAGGACCATCTACGAACGCATCGTGAATAACCTCTTGAATACTTAAATTACGGACGGGTGATGCTGCAATTCCCATATCATTTAACCACGCCGATAATTGCTTCGAGGAACTGGCATATACAATTCGTCCTAAATGAACCCAACCGTGTGCCGCTGCACACATAGGGCAATGTTCTCCGGAGGTATACACTGTTGCCTGCTTACGTTCTTCCAGTGTCATATTCTGAGCTGCCCAGCGGGCTAAAGCGAATTCGGGATGCTGAGTATGGTCACCGCTACCTACATGGTTGCGGTCTTCCGCCAGCACTTCGCCACTTGCTGATACAAGGACGGAACCAAAGGGTTCGTCCCCAGCTTCGAGTGCAATTTGGGCAAGTTCAATACAACGCTTAAGATGTTTGATATCCGTGTCGTTTATCATGATGGTAGAACCTCCTGAATTTTAATTTATAGATAAGTTTCATGAATAGTAGGCCTGAGCCTGTTTGTTCACCACATTCTTCTATGTTAGCATGTAAAGTATTCGATGAAAAATATATCATGCAATATCAAGCTAGGGAGGATATATAAAAATGAAGCACCCATTTATATTGAACGCCGTATGGAACGGTGGCCGTAACAGTGACGGAACTATTGAAGCTGGACAGCTTAAGACTCAAATTTCCATTCCGAAGGAAATGGGAGGACCCGGAGTAGGAACGAATCCGGATGAGATGCTTTTGGGAGCAGCAGCAACCTGTTATCTCATTACACTTGCAGCAATGCTGGAGCGGGCAGGGCTTACGACTTCAGAGCTGACGTTAACCTCAGAGGCGACGGTCGATGTAACGAATAACATTTTTACATATGAAGCCATCAAACATTCACCCCTAATCACCCTTACCAAAGATGCGTCACAGGACGATATCGATAAAACCATCCGAATTGCCCATAAAGCAGAAGGCTCCTGCATGATTTCCAGAGCCGTTGCAGGAAATGTAGAAATCACGACAGAGCCAACGGTGCTGACTGCAAGCCTATAAAATTGAGTCCTAGGTAATCAGAGAGGAGATGTTAACTTTGAACGTTGAGTTATATAAGGATTTGATCAAGGATGAGCGCGGAAATTATTACGTGGCTGTACAAAAAGAGGGCAACGAGCTGACTTTGGTAAACGCAATGCTAGAGCGGTCTTACCAAGAGCTGTGGGAATTTAATGAAGCTTTCAAAAAGAAGTACGCGGAATACGAGCATCAGTTCATCGGCAAAATGATTATGGATAAGCTGCGGCACGATGTTGTTTTTGCCTCCAAAGAAGACGGCCATGGCCGAATGTATGATCTGGCCGCGGTTGCAGTTGATTACAAGCTTATTTTTATCGATATGATCGAATTTTACCGAAACCCTCGAGTAGGACTTAACCATGACAACAACATCCATTAAGCTTAGTGTATTAGATCTTGTACCTGTTTTTAATACGGTGGATGCTAGTACCGCATTGGGACAAGCAGTGAAGCTGGCTCAGACAGCAGAAAGACTGGGATATACTCGTTATTGGGTTGCTGAACATCATGATATGCCGGGATTAGCATGTACCTCTACGGAGGTGCTTTTATCGCATATTGGAGCGAAAACAGCACACATTCGCCTTGGCTCAGGCGCTTTATTGCTGCCACATTATAAGCCGCTAAAGGTGGTGGAAGCATTTCATTTGCTGGCCAGTTTGTACCCGGGACGCATCGACCTTGGATTAGGCAGAGCTCCCGGCGGTACTGCTGAAGTAAGTTTAGCACTGAGTGGAAATTTTCTCGAAAATGTTTGGAAAATGCCAGAACTGCTTAAAGGCGTCACTGAATTATTGCAGGGTAACTATTCCTATGAAGGACGTTCAATAACCGCCCGTCCGGTCCCTCCCGTATCTCCAGAGCTATGGCTGCTGGGTACAAACAAGAAAAGCGCGGCATATGCTGCCGAGTTTGGAGCAGGTTATGTGTTCGGCCAGTTCATGAGCGATGTAGCAGGGGAGGAGGTTTTGCAGGCTTACCGTGAAACCTTTACTCCTTCTTCACTTTCTCCTGAACCGCAGGCCATGGTTGCTGTTGGCGTCATTTGCGCCGAGACTGAGGAAGAGGCAGAGCGATTGGCCTCATCTGGTACGGCATTATTCCAACAAGAAGGTTCTGCCGAAGCGAAGTCGGAGCCCTTGGAACGCAAGCTGCTGGTAGGTACTCCGGAAAGTGTTAAAGGTAAGTTGGAACGGTTATCTCTTTTGTATGGAGTTAATGAATTCATTATCGTTACCATGATTCCAGATTATGAGAAACGGTTACATTCGTTCGAACTGCTTGCCCAAGCGTGCTGGAGTTCTTAATAAAGGAGGTCCATATGTATGAAGTCTCATACCTCTGATCAAATTAAAATCCCACCAGGATTTTGGGCTGGATTAAGTCAATTAGGAATAACTGCACAAGATGTAGCCAGCAAAGCAAATCTTCCACTTAGCCAGATCACAGAGTCAGAAGTCACCACCGCCCAATATTTCGCAGTCTGGCAGGCATATTCCGATCTCATTGGGGATCCAGCCGAAGGAATCATTAAGCTTGCAACCGTCTTTGAAACTACACAATATCCGCCTACGGTCTTAGCAACATACCATGCTAAGGACTATCGCGATGCTCTTAAGCGAATGGTACGATACAAACAAATGTGCCCTCCTGAAAGCTTGCGTTTTACCGAAGAAGGCGAGCTATGTACAATCGAATTGGAATGGCAGCATCCCGGGCATTTTGGTCCACCGCTGCTACTAGGCCTCACTTTGGCATTTCTTCTAGAGCTTGGGCGGCGAGGCACAGGCCTACCTTTGACAGCACAGCTTGTCGAGTTTTCACAGCCTATAGGAAATGTAAAGATTCTTGAAGCTTATTTCGGCTGCCGAATTCAGATAGGTGCTCAATATAATCGTTTGACGTTGCGTCGAAATGATTTGGATCGGCCTTTTATCTCGTACAACGAAGAGCTGCTGGAGATTCTGACTCCCGTTTTGGACCGGACGCTTGCTGAACAGAAGGGCACTCGCTCTATAACCGAGAGGGTCAAATGGATCATGAAACGCAGCTTCAGCGGAGGACGCCCTGACATTTATGCTGTTGCGAAGGCATTAAGTATGAGTGACCGTACGTTGCAACGCAGGCTTACTGAAGAAAACACAAGCTTCAAGCAATTGCTGACACAAGCTAGACATGAGCAAGCACGAGAGTATCTGGCAGATCCATCGCTTGATATTAAAGAAGTGGCTTTCTTGATTGGATATGAAGACCAGAACTCGTTCTACCGTGCCTTCCGTCTTTGGGAAGGTGATACTCCTTCAAATTGGCGTACTGAACATTTAGGTTTAAACTCGATACCCTCTTCATAAAGACAGTATTTTCAGAGATTTATCATTGGCGTGTTAAACAAGAACTTTGGCGCAATCCGCTAGTTACTGAACAACCCCGGTACGATAATATAATCCTAGCCGGCACACAGGACTGTTCTTAAAATGACAACTACTCAGCACGCCGTGATAAAAGGAGAAATGTAATATGGATATGGGATTAAATAATAAAACAGCTTTAATTACAGGATCAACAAAAGGTATTGGCAAAGCAATCGCCTTTGAACTTGCTAAAGAAGGAGTTAATGTACTAATTAATGGACGGAATTATGATCAGGTAGAACAAACTGTAAATGAAATAAAGTCAAATTTCCCGGCTACCTCTCCACAAAATGCTACAGCGGATATTGTGAATATTGAACAAAGAGAAGCCTTATTCGAAAAATACCCTAATATAGATATTTTAGTTAATAATATGGGTATCTATGAAATTATGAAATATGAGGACGTTGACGACGAAATATTCGAAAAATACTTCCGTACTAATGTCCTTGCTGCGAATGGATTAACAAAATTCTATTTACCTAAAATGTTACAAAAAGATTATGGCCGCATTCTCTTTATTGCTAGTGAAGAAGCCATTATGCCTTCAGGCCAAATGCCTCAATATGCAATGACCAAATCAATGTTATTATCATTGTCAAAAAGCTTATCTAAGTTAACGATAGGAACTGAAGTTACAGTCAATACAATCATGCCAGGACCAACACTTTCTGAAAATGTGCATCAAATTATTGATGGGATATACTCCAATGAAGATATGACTTTTTCAGAAAAAGAAAGAAAATTCATGACTACAAATCTTCCTCAATCTGAAATACAACGATTTATTAAACCTTTTGAAATAGGCAGACTAGCAGCATTTGTATGCAGTCCTTATGCCTCTGCATTTAAAGGTTCTCCAATTCGCATGGATGGGGGAATGGTGCCGACTATTTTTTAAGCTTACTCTAAAAGGAAAGAGATAACGATACAAAAAAGCCGCTCCTTATGGAGCGGCTTTTTTGCTTGAAAAGTTATCACTGTCCTCTGGTACAACAAAGGATACCAAGGTGCCTTCTCCAGGCTTACTCTGGATCGAGAGACCTTGACCATATAATTGACTTAACCTCCTATGGGTGTTGGCCAGCCCGATGCCACCTTTGCCTTCCATCAATGGCTTCAGCAGTAAAGAGAGGGTCCCGGAATCCATGCCTTGCCCATCATCCTCCACTTCAATCTTTACAGTCTTGTGCAGACGGATAATACGTATTTGAACAGTTCCACCCTGTTGGCGCTTAAGTATACCGTGCTTAACAGCATTTTCTACCAACGGTTGGATGGATAGAGGAGGAATTAGGATGTCAATATTCGGATCTACCTTCCAGACAACAGATATCCTTTCTGCAAATCGAGTCTGTTCAATATACAGATAAGATTCTACCAATTCCAGTTCATGGGAGAGGCTCACGAGCTCTCCGATATTTAAAAAGTCAAAACTGATTCTTAAGAAAGAAGTAAACGCGCCAATGAGCTCCTGCATTTTTTTAGTATCCAAATCACTGAGTGCGGCAATAGAGTTCAACGTATTGAATAAAAAATGCGGTTGTATCTGTGCTTGTAGATAGGCTGCTTCTATCCGCACCCGTTCATTGAAGGATAGCTTCATCGCAGTTAAAGCCCGAATACGGTATTTAAGCTCCACTGCATCTACAGGTTTTGTGACATAATCATTGGCACCGGACAAAAATCCAGTATAAATATCCTCAGGCTGACTACGGGCAGTAAGCAGTAGAATCGGGAGCTCATATAAGGAGTAACGAGTACGAACCTTCTGTGTTAATTCGTATCCCGACATCTGTGGCATCATAACATCGCCAATAAGTAAGTCCCAGTTCCTTTTATCCAACAATTCCAATGCTTCATGGGCTGAGTTCACGGTAGTTATGATATAAGGTTCGGTTTCAAGAATACCCTTTAGTACATTCAGATTGACAGGATCATCATCTACCACCAGAATATTTACCTTCATCTCTGTAAAAAGCGGCGGAATTTTTTCAGAGTGATTACTTGGCTGGTGTTCGGAAATTCCCCACTCAGCCATCTGTCTATGAATCTCATCTGCCATATACGAAACTGTAGGTTCCGTCTGTCTTATTATCTGTTCGCTGTAAGAATCGGCAAGAGAGAGTGTGAAACTAAAAGTTGAACCTTTACCAAGCTCAGATTGAATGCTTAGGCTGCTCCCATGCAGTTCTACCAGCTGCCGGCATATGCTTAATCCCAGCCCAATTCCACGCCCGTCATTTATTCCGTGAGGGCCTTGCTCATAGGGTAGAAATATCCGTGCCATAGTCTCTTCAGTCATGCCTACTCCGGTATCTGTCACATAGATAAGAACCTGTCCGTCCTGTTCCTCAGCCTTAACAGCTACAAGTCCTGCTTCGGTGTATTTGAGCGCGTTGTGCACCAGATTTAATAAAACCTGCACCAGTCTTTTCTCGTCCGCAAGAACTGGCGGCATAGCTTCCGGGATATCCATAGATAGCTGGACTGGCTTACCTTCAATCATATATTGAAGCATACTAATCACACCGGGAACTACCGATTGAACCGAAATAGGTTCCTGTTGTAAAATAACACGATGCTCTTGAAGACGGACCACATCCAGTAGATCACCAAGCATATGAGACATACGGCGGCTGATTGTAATCAGCAGTTCCATATCTTGACGGCTGCTTTCGAAAAGTCTGTCCTTTTCTTTTGTGACAATATTTTGCGCGATATTCATGATTCCGTGAAGCGGTGTACGCAGCTCATGTGAGGTATTAGCGAGAAACTGGTCCTTAAGTTTGTCTGCTTTTTTCAGCTGCTCATTTAGTTCCATGTTCTCTTTAGCATTTTGAAAATACTTTTTAAACCAATAAGCTGAGAAGCCCACGATGGCTGCGATAATATCCAAAGGATAATAGACAATTGAATAGTGTCCGTTACTATCCCACAAATTCCATAACAAATTAGAAACGATCGCCGCACCTGATAACAGCAGAAAAACAACATCTTTATCATCTTGCTTTTTGAACAATAAGCGCCCTAAGCTATAGAGCAACCAAATGAAGGGAATATACTGGAACACTTGAATGATTCCCAAATGAATGGATGTGCTGACTAAATAAGCAGGGACAATAAATATAAACAAGGTATAAAGGAAAAGACACCATGTGTAAGCACGTAACCACTTGTTGACTTTGGCACCTGAGGTGAATTTCCTGAAAACAAGCAGAATAAAAAGGTTTTGCCATAAGAAGGCGATCAAACGGATTTTTAAGGACCAAGTATAATTAATCGGCAGTAATGAAAGCACTAAGTTGTCATTTCGAGCTAAAAGGATTACAGCTACAGATAAGGTCATTAACCCTACAAGAAACAGAGCACGTTCTTTAGGATTAAATAAGTACAGAATACAGGCATAAAGCCCATGCAGTAGTAAGATAATTGCTGTAAGCATTTGAAATCCGACAGTGTAAAAGTATGTCCGGTCAATGAGTTCCTGAGAACCAAAGAAAATAGGACCTTTTATACCGCCCTTATAGGGGTGATCAAAGTTAGCTACGTGAATAAATACATCTATCACTGTGGTGTTTTTTGAAAAATAAGCTGTTGTATATGAGGTGGTTTTGGGTACATATGTATCGGCATCAAGAGCTATTACCCCATTATTGAGAATAGGAGTGCCGTTAATCTCCACACTGGAAGCGGAATAAATTTGTTTGATCCAGAAAGAGACAGGTTGCTGAAGCGGGTCTACCAAAATTCGCAGACGATACGTACCATAACCATAAGAAGAATTCTGATCGCTTCCCATAACATGGCTCCAATTTCCAGGAACTTGAAGCGAGTGGGATAGCTTTGGTAGAGTAGAAGTCTTCGATGAAACGAATTGCGAAGGATAGAAGCTCCATTCACCATCCAGCCTGAATAAGTTAGCCTGCTCCAGATCCTGGCCGCGTAAATCCAGTACCCCATTGTTAATCACAGGTACAGTGTCGGAAACCTTAAATAGACTCAACCAAATGCAGCGTAGGCCAAAGAGAATGCTTATAAAAAGTAGAATGATAGCTAATTTGTTTAGGATAGTTTTATTTTTCATGAGAACATTATAGCAAATAATTCTAATCTAGAATCTAAAATGAAGATTATTTACATAAGAAGGAGAAGTAATGAGCAACGGACACTGCGTGGGGCTAAGAGGAATGTTCTCCACATGGAAGAAGCATGATGTATCTCCTTGAACATTTGCGTACTCGAACACACGAACACACGAACACACGAACACTCGGATACTTGATTGGTGCTTCTCTGTTGGGCGTCTGGATTACCGGATGTGCTATTTGGCTGCTGGTTTGGCGTCTGTGTTACCTAATGTGTGACTATGCTGCTGGTTTGGCGTCTGTGATTCCGGATGTGCGACTATGCTGCTTGTTGTGCGTTTTGTATTCCCTACACTCTCTCTTCACCATGAGCGATCGGACTCAGATGCAGCTATTTGGCTGAATTTTGGCTTTTGAGAAGTGTTTCGGACCCCAGAGGCGTTATTTGTTCCAAACATGCGCGATATGAGGGCTTTTCGAGCCAATAGCGACTATAGAGTCCGATAGGTTCTCAAATGAGCCGGATTATGGTTAATAGCGACTATAGGGTCCGATAGACTTCACTCCTGCTTCTAATGCCATTTGTTATATGCTTGGCTTCTCGTTTATTGTTGAATGTGATATTGAATACCCGTTGGCACTACCATTCGATGTATTGAAAGGAGGTTAACGGTGGATTCTCCTTAATCCTAAAGGGTATATTATTAGAAAATTCAATGCAGACAGGAGTGTAGATACGATGATTAAAGGTTTCGGAGGAATATTCTGGAGAACTAAAAATCTTGAAGCTACAAAAAAGTGGTACAGTGAGGTGTTGAAGCTTGACATTGAGAATTGGAATGGGACTGTGATAAAACCTCAAGTGGGAAATGAGACTATTTTTTCTTTCTTTACCGAGGATGACAGTTATTTTCCAATAGAACAACAAGTGATGTTAAATTTCCAAGTGTATGATCTAAATGAGACGATTAAGCATTTTGAACAGATTGGTGTACCTCTTGCAAAGAAAATAGAGATTAGTGAATTTGGAAAGTTTATTTGGATTGAAGACCCAGAAGGTCGACTGATCGAGCTTTGGGAGAAGTAAGGAGTTGCACATCATTGCTATTGAGCTAACAGGTGCGTTAGTTTAATAAAAACGCTCAGTTCAACATCTAATTGTAAATGTATTAGGGAATAAAGTTGTCAAATCCGTGGGGAATATTTCTTCAAAGTTTTCAGCTCCCAGGAAGAACTTTAACTTTTATATTCTGAGGTGCGGCGCTTGCGCTGCATCCACGGCCAACGAAATACTATTGTCAACCCAAATAGGGAGCATACCGTCGAGGTGTACTCCCTATTTCATTGAAGGAATTGGAAAATTAGTGCAACATTTTACCTATAACTTATGTCAATAAAGAAGTTATGTAATAAAATCATAAGAGTAGGTGGTAAATTGAAACTTCGTTTAATCACGTTAATATGTTTATTCACTTTCGCATTCTTTATTGCAAATGGACAAGATGCTAAAGCTTTATCCTGTGTCGAGTTAGGAAGTCCCCAAGAAGCCCTAGAGGTCTACGGCGGAGCTATTTACGGTGAAGTAAAACAAATAAAGGTCGATTTGAAACAAGAAGGATTTACGGGGCCAAAAGAGAAAATCAGATATATATTAGTGGATGTTGAACGAAGTTGGAAAACTGAAGTTGACTCTCAAATTATTGTGAGAACAGACTACACTTGGGGTTTTGATTTCAAGGAAGGTAATAAATACTTAATATACATTAGCGAAGTGGATGGCGAATCAAGCAGTAGTCCATGCAGTTCAACAATTGAAATGAATAACCTTAACCAAGCAACAGAACTATTCGGTGAAGGACTTCGACCCAAACAGCAAGTACACCTAGAATATAAGATGTGGTTAATGTTTGAGCAGGATATTGATTTGTATATTGTAATTGCAATAGGACTAGTAGTGATTTCGGTCATTTACCTGAGAGCAAGAAGGAAAAAGGGCTAAGTGTAATTTTATTGCACTAATGGTTAGGATAGTTCAATAAAATTAAGAATAAGATAGCTGAACTAATTACTATTCATTCATAACATGTGAGGTGCGAGTTGAACTTAGTAGAAACAATCATAAAAAGATTTAACCTTAATGTATTAAGTATAGATAATGTTCCTGAGTCCTTTAGTTCACAAGTATACAAGCTGAATCTTACTAATGGAGAAACGGTGTATGCGAAGATCCCTTATAACAGGGATAAAGTATATCGCGAATATCGTATGCTTGAACTGTTGAGGGAGGTATTACCGGTTCCAAAGGTGTTAGACTTCTGGAGTGGGGATGACTTAATTTCTGGTGCATTACTTTTATCTGAGATTAAAGGTATACCATGTACAGGTGCTATTGACGATGAATTAGCATTTCAAATTGGGGTACTTCACGCAAAGCTGCATGAAGTTAAAATGCCGGGATATGGTGTGGAAGGATTAGACGGTTTTCAATTTTTTAATCAGAACAATTGGAGACTTTATATAAGAAATAGCTTTGAAAAATTTATAGAACCTTGCAAGCAAGTCCTTGAGAGAGGACTTTTCGAAAAATGTATTAATTACTTTGAGGGTGCTTTCTCAGTTTTACCTCCTCCTGATGGCCCGTGTGTTGTTCATATGGATTTTCGACAAGGTAATATACTAACAAATAATAATATGGTTGTTGGAATTATTGATTTTGAGAGTGCACGGAGTGGATCCTCTGAAATTGATTTCACAAAAATTAACCGATATGTTTGGGAAGTGAATCCTCAAAGTAGAATTTCGTATAAAGAGGGATATTCAACAATTCGTCCTCTAATGGATTTGGAAACAATACTACCCTTTTATGATTTTTACGATGCTTTTGGTGCTGTTGTCTGGTGTAAAAATAGAGGGATTGAAAAGAATAGGGTGTTCCTAAAGGAAAGTATTTCTGTATTGCAGAAATCCGTAGATTGTTGAACTAACGGGAAACGATATTTAAAGACAGTTTAAGACGAGGAGCTACCTGCATGATGGATAGCTTTATTACATTAAAGGACATGATAGTGAATAAAGGATAGAATAATGGAAATGGCGAATATTTGATCGGCAGTATACTGTAAAATTATTATGATGCAATCATGAATACAATAGCTTATCGTGATATATGGATCATCAGACCTAATAATGAAAAAATCGAAAACCCAAAAAACGTAATGGAAGTGTGTTTATGGAAAATATATATAACAAATTACATACAGCGGAAATACTGAGCCGTATCGAGAATTTAAGTCCAAATTCAAACCCACAGTGGGGAAAAATGAATGTTTCTCAAATGTTGGCTCACTGTTCAGCATTTCAAGACATCGCAAATGGAAACTCCTTTCCTCCTAGAAGTTGGCTAGGAATATTAATAGGAGGGTTTGTGAAATCTATTTTTTACAATGACAAGCCAGTACCACATAATATGTCAACAATTCCGACCATACTTATTTTAGATGATAGAGATTTTGGAAAAGAAAAAGAAATACTGAAACAAAAGATTATAACTTTTCAAAGTAACGGTCCGGAGAATTGTTCATCCCATCCACATCCTTTTTTCGGGAAATTCACTCCGGAGCAATGGGGTAAAGGGATTTATAAACATCTAGACCATCATTTAAGACAATTTGGTGTTTAGTATTTTTTCGCAGTGAATAATAATTGTTTAACGTCGCCAACTTACATATTTTTTATTGACATAAAATCCCTATTACTTTATATTGTATCTAATTACATTGCAATCAAATGCGACGAAGAGGACAAGTAAATCCGGATATGTCGATCAGAGAACTGCCGGTTGGTGCGAGGCAGAGGACACCCGAATCGAACAATCGCCTCAGAGCTGGCTCCCGAAATCATAGTAGGCGGGCCCGGGATTCTGCCGTTACAAAGAAGCATCGTTGTTGGACGATGGCAGCAGAGAGGGTGTATTCATAAATACACCAATCAGGGTGGTAACGCGGAATCTACTCCGTCCCTAATGGGACGGAGTTTTTTGCGTTCTTATAAATAAATAAGGAGGAGTAACAATGTTTCAAAAAATCAATGTCTCCGATCGAATACTTAGCCAGGATATGTTTATTGCTGATGAGGTTCAATACAACCTGATTCACCTTATTTGCGAGTCGAAGAGTTCTACTTGCTTAAAAGATTCTGATGAAACAATGATTTATGCCCAGTCAACGGGACATAACGCATGGCTTTGGAGTTCTAAGGATATTGTCGAGGATAAGAAGGCCGTTCTCTACGAAGAACTTATAGAATTTCTTAAAGAGACTACATTACCGGGAGTATCTGGAGAACCAAAAACAACAGAACGTTTTGCACAGCTGTATTCTCAGGCAAATCATCTTCAATATGAGACCACGATGACTATAGAATCTTATTTCTGTACAGATCCAAAGAAACCGTTGAACGTAAAGGGTACAATGCAACAAGCAACGAGAAAAAACCTGGCCATTGTAGCAGAGTTTTTGGCGGGTTTCTCAGAGGGGGCTTATGGGGTTAGGGTGAACCCAGAAGCTAAAATTCTAGATGCCAAGAGGATGATTGAGACAGGGGACTTGTATATATGGTTTGTAGACGATAAACCTGTATCGATGGCGTACATTGCACATAGGTCGGCAAGATATTCCAGATTAAATGCGGTATACACACCACCGTCTTGCCGGAAAAAGGGTTATGCAAGTGCACTAGTAGCAGAGTTATGTTCCGTTCTTTTATCGGAGAATTTAGTGCCCATGCTTTATGCTGATTTAAAGAATCCTGACTCGAATAAGGTTTATCGAAATATTGGTTTTGTGGAAAGCGGGAAGATTGTTGACATCAAGTTCAAATAGGCACAAAAGGGCTACCGCAAGGTAGTCCATTTTCTATGATCAATATGTTACTCGGCATTACTTTTATACAATTTCACATAGTTTGTAAGTTCAGCTATCGCGAAAAATTGCTTCATTAATTGAGAATTCAATTTTTGTAAGGCAAGCTGAAAGGATATCTCCACTTTTTTGTAGTTATGTGTTTCTATTTCATTCAAAAGCTGTTTCATATTCTCGATATAATAAACAGTTTTCCTTAAACTGCTGATAAGAATAATTTTTCTTAATTCCGTTAAAGTGAAGACTCTGTAGCCATTATCTTTGTTCCTATTCGAAGAGATTAGCCCTTCTTGTTCCCAATGCCGAATAGCTGATGGATTAACTCCTGCCATTTGTGCAACTTCACCAATCGTCATTGAATCTGATACAGTTAAATCTTTGTATTTAGATAAATCAACATCCCGAAACATGCGTAAGACTTCCTCTAACCTTTCTTTTTCCACTTGGGTATTATGTTGCTCTTGATTGATTGCCCAAAGAGCAGACTCCATCTGCTGGCCTTTTATCTTCCTCATCACATCGTACACAACCGGAATTTCATATCCCTGCAATAATGCCCGAATGGTAATAAAAGCTTGCACATGGATGGAAGTGTAACATCTGCGGTTGCTGGCGGTCCTTGGTACATCTGGAATTAAACCTTGATCTTCGTATCTCCTTAAAGTAGTGGTACTCACATTTAATTGCTTAGCTATCAGTGTAGGTGTATATATCTCTTCCATAAACATCATCACCCCAAAACATTAAAGTTGAACATTCAAGTGCTACAACAATATTAAATCGAATTTAGGTAGATATATCAAGGGAGGTAGAGGGATAAACCGAAAGATTGCATGAATGTTATATGATACTTTTATAGAACATAAAGGAGTGAGTTCATTGAAAAAGATAATACAATTAGCAAATCAATCAGAAATAGAAGTAGGTATGGCAGGACTTCCAGATTGTCCAACCCTCATGTTACCCATTGCTAAAAAATCTGTGTACAATCAGGAAGCAGAAAACTTAAAGCTGTGGGGAGTAAATCCCGAATTAGGCAAACATTTTGTTGAAGGACTTGCGGATACGTTTCAAGTGCTTTATTTCGATTATGAAGGTCATCTATTTCAATATCCAGAGGAAAATCTAACAGCAGATCATATTGTGAAGGATCTTCTCCACATTGCGGATGAAATGAATGTTACAAGCTTTAGTTACTACGGTTATTCCTGGCTTGCGTTGATTGGATTGCAAATGGCTATAAGAACAGATCGCTTGGAGAGTTTGGTAATGGGAGGTTTTCCACCCTATAATGGCCCCTATCAAGAAATGAGGGTTGTGACCCATAAAACACATACACAAGCTTTGAGTAACCAAAATGATCCTGTGGAAAGCCCAGCAGGACCGGAGAGTCCAAACGAAATGGATTGGGACAATATAAAGGTTACCATAGATACCCGTGTTACAGCACAATTTGTCACTCTATATCAGAGCCTTACAGCCTTTGATGATCGCAGTATTCAACATTTGCTTAGTCTCCCTAAACTAGCTTTTGCAGGTGGAAATGATACGATCGTTTACGGTGAAAATTTCGGGAACGTTACCGTTGACATCGTCGGGTTGTTAAAAAGAAATAAGGAGACGCTGGCTGATTTAGGTTGGGATGTTGAAATCCTTACGGGAGCCGAGATGGACCATACAAAAGCTATGCAACCAGCAGTAGTCTTACCACTGATTAAGCCTTGGTTTATGAACGTGTTACTAAAAAATACTGGATTGTAATTGTGGCAGATACAAAAATCCAGTGAATAAGGTATCCCAAAAGAACAATACTTTTTAGGGTAAAATCTTTAATTTGAAGAGATTAAATAGTAAACGATCTATGATAAGATTCCATATGTAATCGCTTACATTAATATATATGGAAGGAAGTGGTGTTGCGAATCTGCCCCAACAAGGAATTGCTTCGACTACTAGAAATACAGACAAGCAGTATGTAGGTATGTAGTGACAAAAAATTTCAGGAGGTAGATTATGTTTAAATTTAACAAGAAAATCGTGACTGTAATTATGGCAGCTACAATGAGTTTCAGCTTGTTTGCAGCAACCTCAAGTGCAGCGACAGACTATTGGCAAAATTGGACCGATGGTGGCGGGACAGTAAATGCTACTAATGGATCTGGTGGGAATTACAGTGTTACATGGTCAAATACTGGTAACTTTGTTGTTGGTAAAGGTTGGAATACTGGATCTCCATCTAGAACAATAAACTACAATGCAGGCGTCTGGGCACCATCCGGCAATGGGTATTTAACTCTTTATGGGTGGACGAGAAACTCCCTCATAGAATATTACGTCGTTGATAGCTGGGGCACTTATAGACCTACTGGAACTTATAAAGGTACCGTGACCAGTGATGGAGGCACATATGATATATATACGACTACGAGAACGAACGCCCCTTCTATTGATGGTACGGCAACCTTCACACAGTTTTGGAGTGTAAGACAATCCAAGCGAGCAACTGGAAGCAATGTTGCGATCACTTTTGCCAACCACGTTAATGCTTGGAAAAGTTACGGAATGAATCTGGGCAGCAGTTGGTCTTATCAGGTGTTAGCGACAGAAGGATATCAAAGTAGCGGGAGCTCAAACGTAACAGTATGGTAACTTGAGCATCGGACCAGCTCAGGCATCTCCAGATTATTAAAATAACTATTAATCACTATCATTGCTAAGGTTGTCGGTCCACAGCCGGCAGCCTTAGATCATTCAACAAATGATACTTAACTACATACCAGTGGTTGGAAAGGAGATATATCCATGAGAAAACTATTAATTTCTCTTTTAATAGTAGTTGTTATCAGCGCTTGTTCGCAAGAAAAGCCTGAACATAAGGATACTTATGTATTAGTCAAAGGCGGGACTTTCATTAACACAAATTCCAACTACAAAAGTACAACTATATCAAATTTCTATATCGGCCAATATGAAGTGACTCAGAAAGAGTGGGTTGAAATAATGGGAAGCAACCCTTCAGCATTCAAAGGCGACAACTTGCCAGTAGAAATGGTTAATTGGTATGACGTAATAGATTACTGTAATAAAAGAAGTATAAAAGAGGGGTTCAAACCCTATTACAATATAGATAAAAATAAAAAAGATCCGAATAATAAGAGTGATAACGATAATTTAAAATGGACAGTAACGCTCAATGCAGGAGCTAATGGTTACCGATTGCCTACTGAAGCAGAGTGGGAATATGCTGCAAGTGGAGGACAGTTGAGCAAAAGTTACACCTACAGTGGAAGCAATAAAGCAGATGAAGTAGCATGGTATTGGCAAAATGCTGGAGACAAATACTTATCAGGAGATTGGAACTGGCCGATCATAGAAAACAACCACAACAAAACAAAATCTATCGGTGGCAAAAAACCTAATGAGCTAGGTCTTTACGATATGTCAGGGAATGTAAGGGAATGGTGTTGGAACTGGTACGGAGATATAGATAGTAAGAGCGGTTCTTTCCGGGTTGTAAAGGGTGGCGGGTGGATCGGCGGTATCAGCAACAACGAGATTTCTTTTCGGGGAAAGTTCGAAGCGAATGGTATGGGTCCTGATCAAGGTTTTCGAGTAATTCGTGGTGAGTAGAGGGGAACAAGACATACCAAGTATAATCGGAAAAAGCTGAAAAGGGTTTGATTAATAAACAAGCTTTGCGCTCGAATATAACCAAACCCCAATATGTATGTTTGCTATATTTCTTCGATCATTTGGATTAGTTTTGAAAACGCACTAGAAAAAACCGCGTTCCGGCGATACACAAACCATACCTGCAAATCTCGATATCCTTCAGGCAGACGGTGGGAAGTAATTACTCCCGCCTCTTCAGCCTTGGAAATCGAAGATTGGGGCAGCATAGACACGCCGAGTCCAGCGGTAACCCCACTTAGAATTACATCTAACGTTCCGTATTCCATAATCTTATAAGAGCTCATCCCACTTTCATTTAGGAAACTCTCAGCTTTGGCGCGATGTGTACATCCGACGTCGAAAAACAACATTGGCTTTGTAAGCAATTCGCGCATATCGCTCTTACCTGGTTGTGAGATAAGCACCAGCTCCTCTTCGAAAGCAACAACATGTTCTATATCAGGCTGGTCAATGGGCCCATAAACAAAGGCTCCATCTAGTTGGTAATCAAGCACCTTTTGTAAGAGTTTATGCGTTTCTCCCGTTATAAGCGATAGATTAACATCGGGATATCGTAAGTGATATTCGGTTAGCAGAGGCGTTAGATGAGTAGCCGCTGTTGTTTCGATGGAACCTAAACGGAGCGGACCAGCAGGGTGCTCAGAGTATTGTGTGGTTATCACAGCCTCGTCCATTAGTAATAATATTTTGTCTGTATAGGCCAGTAAGTTCTCACCTGCCGGCGTTAACGTCATCCCTCGATTGGATCGACGAAATAGGGGGATTTTCAGCTGAGCTTCTAGATACTGAATCCGGTTCGTCACATTTGATTGGACATAATTCAAGACTTGAGCAGCCTTCGTTATGCTACCCTCGCGAGCAACCGCTTGAAATATTCTCAAATCTCCACTTTCCATTTCCTTTGCACCTTCTTGGTATGATGATTTATGATAGTCACCTTCAGTTTTGATCATTTTACTGGATTACACCCACTATGTAAAATTTATTATAGATTCATTAATAACAACTTGAGGAAGGGGCTTAGATGATGAAAGCCATTATACATGCTGGAGAAGGTGGCCTGAAGGGCTTGAACTATAAAGAGATTATGGATAAAAGACCGGGGATTGGAGAAGTGAAGGTTAGGTTAAAGGCTGCAGGGCTAAACCACAGGGACTTGTTTATCATGGATGCCAGAACAAAACAGGATGTTCCTTTGATTATCGGTTCTGATGGTGCGGGGAGAATTGAAGCAATAGGTGAAGGTGTGCTTGATCATAATGTAGGTGAAGATGTCATCATTAATCCGTGCATCGGATGGGAACATACCGATAATGTTCCAAACGTTCCAGCCATTGTTGGGGGACCTTCAGAAGGCACATTCGCTGAGTCAATCATCATTCCTGCGCAAAATGCCATCAGCAAGCCAGCTTACCTGTCATGGGAAGAAGCCGGCGTGCTGCCCTTATCTGCCTTAGCAGCCTATCGGGCGCTATTCACTAGAGGCCGCTTAAAGAAAGGTGAACATGTTCTTATACCTGGCATTGGTGGTGGGGTTGCGACTTATGCCATGATGATGGCTTCAGCGGTGGGTGCACGTATCAGTGTCACTTCACGCAGTGAAACGAAAAGACAAGCTGCACTCGCTCATGGAGCTGATCATGCGTTCGACAGTCATAGCAACTGGAAGGAAAGCATGAAAGGAGACACCGTTCATCTCATCCTCGACAGCATTGGGCCTGCGACGTTCCCACATTACTTTGATATTATTAAACCCAATGGACGTATTGTTACGTTTGGTGCAAGCTCAGGAGATCGAATCGAAATCCCGACGCGAGCCATATTTTTCACGCAAATTAGTATCATAGGTAGTTCAATGGGAAGTAGTGAAGAGTTTGCGGATATGCTTCAGTTTATGGAACACCATTCGATTCGACCTATCATTGATCGAGTGTATCCTTTACAAGACACAGTTCAAGCCTTTCACCGAATGCAGCAGGGAGAACAATTTGGTAATATCGCGATAAGAATAGAATGAGCGGAGTCCCTTATAACTGGAATTCAAATGCCAAATATATCAATTTCGGAGACAGGAAACCACTTTTTCGAAGCCACATCTTTAAAAAATACTTGAATAGTGTAGGTGCCCTTTGTAGTAAAGGAATATGTATACTCATTGGTTTTGAACCAAAAGTTTTCTTCGCTGTTCTTAATTTGTTGAGCATCAATGGTTTCTGTTTTATCCGCAGGATCGGTGATCACAACCTTAATATCTGAAATTTCTGTTTTTAAATGATCCACCTGTAATAGAGTCGAAAATGCAAAACGTGACGGGCTTTTTACTTTACCAAAAATCTCTCCGTTATTATCGAGCATAACCATGTTTATATTAGGCTTGTAGATTCGAACGGTTTTACCTGATTCATCCAAGGCGAATAGTGCAAATAAATCTTTAGACAACTGTTCAGTCGTCAAGGAAATCGAACCTTCGGACAATATTGCGGGCTGTTTTTGAAGCACATTATTCAAATATAATGATACTTCAGATGAGCCAGCTGCAGCATAAATCACGGTTCCCGGTAAAATCATGATGCAAAATCCTAAAAGAATCAGCTTCCTTATTTTTCTCAATGATTTTCCCTCCTATAGAGCTTTATGTTAATTATACCCATAAGATGGAAGATAGTTTCTTTTACACAATTAATAAAATATAAGAAGGTCAGTAGAGGGAAATACCCTTACCTGACCTTCTTGGTGTTAAATGAGAGAGTTATTATTTGAACCGTCTAATGGTAAATTGAAAAGCCGTTCCTTTTCCCGGTTTGCTTGTAACCGATATTTTTTCTCCCAGACCATTTACAATTTCCTCGGCGATAGCAAGCCCAAGACCACTTCCTTTTTCATTATGGGACTGTTCGCTTTTGTAAAATCTTTCAAAGATATAAGGGAGGTGCTCTTTTGCAATGCCGGGTCCATTGTCTGATATCTGCACAGTTACAACCCTCGAATGCACAATAGCATCAAAAGTTATTTTCCCATCCTCCTGAACGTATTTCATGGCGTTATCCATCAAAATATTGACTAATTGCAACACTTTATCTTTATTAGAAAAAACATCTGGAAGGTTTCTGGCGTTATCTGTAATCTCAAATACAATGCCCATTTCATCGGACAAGAAAGAGTATTTAGACTCAATAAGCATGACTAATTCCTGAGTATCTATTTTTTCTTTATTCCAAGTTTCTTTTTTATTTTGCATTCTTGATAATTCCAGTACATCATAAATCAATCGTTGCAAGCGCGCACATTCGGATAAAATAATTCCATAGTATTTATTTGTTTTTTCTTCATCTTGAATCATTCCATCTGCCAGCGTCTCCGTTAAAGCTCTGATAGAGGCAATGGGAGATTTCAGCTCATGGCTAATATTCGCTATATAATCCCGACGAGTCTTTTCAAGCTGCTTCATCTCCTTTAGATAGGAGGATATAAAGAAGCTGATTATTAGTGTGCCTAACAGAAGGGTACCTGTAAAAACGTAATAGAAGCCATTCAATACCGCCTGAAATTCACTGCCAGGTTCTAATAAAAAGACGACTCCGACCGCTTGTTTATCCTGAATAATAGGTGCACCTACGACAATGGATTTACTCGGAAACCCATTAATATTTTTAATCGCAGCGAATTTATTGTACTTAATTACTTCGGGAATATAATCTATAAGGGCATCCTTGAATTCTTCCGATGTAACATTGAAAAAAAGATGCTTATTTTCGTCACCAGGTGAAAGGTCATTCCCCTCTAAATCATACACCTTCATAAGATACGGTTTAAAACCTCGAATGCTCATCTCATTTTGTGCCATTTCAGCAGCTATAGCAGAGGCCTGAGGCAGCATATCTTTTAATTTATAATTCAAAAAAAGCTGTTTAATAATCAAGGTTCCTCCAAGTTGTCCTAAAATGAAACAAAAGAGGATGGCCAGATATATCACTTTTTTGTTGGAAGTTACTTTTTTCATGTGGAAGTCTCCATTTTGTAGCCCATCCCATAAACAGATTTGATTTCAAATCCCAAATTCTTTTCAGGCAGTTTTTTTCTCATTCTTTTTATGAGATTATCAACGGCTCTAGTATCACCGAAATAATCATAACCCCAGACCTTATTTAAGATTTGTTCTCTTGAAAGCACCTTGTTTTTATTAATTGTAAAATAGATAAGCAATTCGATCTCTTTAGGTGTAAATTCCATTCGTGATCCATTAATTTTGATATTAAAAGCATTTCGGTCAATCTTCATTTCTCCCAGCGTCAGGATGGCGTCTTCACTTGGAAAGGTGTAATGAGTGCGTTTTAAAATGGTTTTTACTCTTGTGACGACCTCCCGGGGGGAGAACGGTTTTGTAATATAGTCATCTGCACCAATTTCCAAGCCTAATATGCGGTCAGTTTCCTCACCTTTTGCGCTCAGCATTATAATCGGGACGTTACTAGTCAAGCGAATCTTACGACAGACCTCTGTCCCAAAAAGTCCAGGCAGCATAATATCTAGAATTATGAGATCAAAATGCTGATCTTCCAATTTGTAAAGAACTTCCTCACCATTGTATACGGATTCATATTCCATATTTTCCGCCTGTAAATAAGCAGATATGCTCTCATGCACAGCTATATTGTCATCACAAATTAGTATGTTCACTTTACCCTGCATAGCTACCACCTTTATTCCGATATCTTGGTCCTTATTGTATGTAAATTGTCTAAAAGGAGCAAGGAAGACTGCATGTTGGTGAGGGAAATAATCGCATTCTACATGGAATGGAAAGAGACCGATTGAAGGATCGGCCTCTTGTAACCAGAATAAGTTACTGTTCTATTATTTATTGCTGTCCTTATAGATGTTAGAAGTATCTATACTTATGGTGTGCGTTCCAGCATCCCATTCCAAATTAAAATCAAGTGATTTTGCAATATCCCTCAGCTTAAAATACTCACTACCGCCGATATTATAGCCCGTTACTGAAATCTCTTGTCCGTTCAAAGTTATCTTAGTGGCTGTCATAACACCGGTCTTTGAACTAGTATCTACAGATGCTGAAAGTTCAATGCCCGTCGGAGTGTACGTTTTGTCAGATGTAATGTTTAAAGTATTCGTATTTTCATCCGATGTCACTTCAAACTGTTGTGTAGTGTTGTTTACAACCATAGCAATGTCCCGTAATTTAAAATAGTTGCTGCCGTCGATATTGTACGCGTTAACAGATATCTTGTTACCATTCACCAACAATGATGATTTGGAAGGAATGGCAGTTGCGGATGCTTTTGGCGAAGTAGCACTAACCTTGTCCGCCCAAGCAAAAAGCTCATCCAGATCGTAATCTCCGCTGTGTGGAATATCCCAAGCCATTGCAAAGTCAACGTTTGAACCTTTGTTCTCAAGTTCTGTTGCCAATATAGTAGAAACAGCGAGGGAGGTATCACTATCCTTGGTTCCCATCCGAATCCGCCAATTATTTGTAGTGGTTGTTCCCTCAGTGCTGATATAGTTCATTGGATTCATCATTTTCACTAGATTCTGGTCAGCAAGTGTTCCCCCCGCTGTATCATGCTCCAAACCGAACTGAGTAAAATGCTGTGCAGCGACATTCGCTGTGCCGAATAGATCGTTTTCACCATTGCTCAGGTCTAAACCGTCAAAGGCTCCAGGCAGTTTCATTCTGCCCAAGTATGCAAGATATTGATCATAGTCGATATCCGTAACAGTGCCATTTTCAATGGTGATCCAGGTTTTGTCGGACAGATCTGTACCCGATTTTAACGCTTTTTGCGCTGAAGCGATCACAAAAGCTTTGATGTAATCTTTAAAGGTGCCATTGCCGTCCGCATCCATCTTCAAAGCTGTTCCGTCAGTATTCGTAAGTCCTAGACTATTGACGTATTCAGGGAACATAGCTTCCAGTTCGTTAGATACCTGAATCTGATCCTCCGTCAATGTTCCTTCTACCAACTTTCTTTCCATGTTAAAATCCGTATTTCCGGAGAAATCAAGTTTTTCATAAGTGTTAATTCCGTTGAATTGCCACTCATAAGCTGCATCTGCGTTATCTAGATTCGTAATCGGCGTGTAGGCCGAAACGGCAAAAACGTCGTCACGCTCATCAGCTGCTCCGATCGCTTCCAAATAAGGCTCATATTCCGCATTGTTGCCGGTAGCACCCAGTAATGCGGAGAGCGCGCCGCCAGCACTTGTGCCGTTAGAGATGATCTTCTCGGCGTCACCAGGCATAATGTCGTCGTTAAAGCGAAGGTAGCGGACAGCCGCCTTCAGATCTACGATAGCTGCGGGTGCCTTACCAGTGTAAACACCTTTTTCGTCCTTTGTAGTTCTACCGCGAGCGCCTGGAGATGCGACCACATAACCTTTGGACAGGGCAACTGCGATAGCACTGGGAGATTCAGATGAAGGTGTTCCTGCGTTTTCGTCTTTACCCGCAGCGGGTTTATTCAATTCCGTTCCTGTATCGGCGCCTGGGGCTGCTGCGGATTCCTTGTTTGTTTTCGGAGCGCCGTTCTGTGGACCTGCCCCCATACCCATTCCTTTACCTGTTTCAGTACTACCTGGCTGAGCAGGCATATACCCGCCAACCTGGTTTGGGAAGAAGATAGGTGCGGTATCGGCGGTGTAACTACCGATCGACTTACCCTGGAAGTATTCCTCAGGGACATAGACGTTCATAGTTTCATAATTAATATCTACAGGGTTCTTTACATAAACGATATTCTCATATGCCCGATAAGTGACGGATTGACCATCCACCGTTATGGTCTTTGTAGTATAGTTAGTCGCATTGAATTTCAAGCTATACTCGCTGTTAGTTGCTGCACTTGCAGATCCTGTAGCGAAAGAGAGGCTCATCAGAGAACATGTGAGGATAGGGGCAATCCATTTTTTAAGTTTCATTTCGTATCTCCTTTTTCTAAAAATAGTAGATAATCTCATCAGTCTCTTTTGTACTAATCTGAATGATCCAGTGTCATATACCAACTCCTTCTTTTAAGGCCAACAAACGTTATCAATTAACTCTACTCAGGAGCTCGGATAAGAATGTAACAAAACATTGTGGCATAAAAATAGCATTGGTACTGGATTTCATTTGACAGTAGAGATGAGTTTGGTAAAATTTACATAGGTTATATCAATAGGAGGTTAGCAATGGATATCGCCATTGAGTTAATTGAAAGTATGTTGGTTAAATTTAGATCGGAAAAGAAATGGACGCTCCAAGCAATCGAGCAATGTACCCAAGAGGATATTACATGGTCCCCAACCGTGGAAAGTAACAGTATTGCAAATTTGGTTGCTCATATTAGCGGAGCAGTACACTCACGAATTGAAACCATTCTTTTAGATATTCCTGATACAAGAGATAGAGAGAGGGAGTTTGAAAGAGGTCTAGAAATGACTAAAGAACAAGCTATAACCATGACCAGGGATGCTTTTGATATTATTATCCAATATCTTGAACGGCTCCAATCTAACCCGGAGTTATTGATGTCACAACCCTTTCTTAATTTGCCACCCCTTACATATAGCCAAGTAAATAACGAGACCACTGCTCTTAATCTCATGATAGCGATGGTGAGAGAAGTCCATTATCATACAGGCCAAATCATCTATGCAGCAAAAATAAGAAAGGGACAGCTTGTATGGCAATAATAGTTTAACTAGAGGAACGTTGCATACACTAACAAAGGACTGCCAAGAGGCAGTCCTTTGTTCACTCTAACTAGAATCCCCTCACACTGCTAGGGGTTACTTTTTTATGCTTTTTGAAGGTGCGGCTGAAATAGTAGATATCGCTGAAGCCGGTAGTGGTAGCGATTTCAGAAATCGTTAGCTGGGTATGGCGGAGCAAATAATCTGCACGGTCTAAACGGACAGCATTTACATATTCCGATATCGTATGCCCAGTTAGTTCCTTAAAGAGACGGCTGAAATGGAAGCGGCTTAGCCCCGTTAGCGCCGCAAGTTCGTCAACTTGAATCGGTTCCTGGTAATGGGTATCGATATAACGCAAAACAGGTGCGAAGCGTTCAACGGTCTGAATACGCCTCTCTTGCTCAGCTTGTGAGAGTACGGTGACGATATGTCTGCGCAACAACAGCGTTAACAGGCGGTATAGCTCGGACTTGACGGCCAGCTCGTAACCAAATTCGCGACGTTCCAGTTCCCGAATAATCGCCAAAGCACAGTCAGTAATATGCTGATCCCCCCGGATATGGTTACGTAACAGCAGCTGGTTCCGCTGAATCGGGGCGATGAACTTGGTTTCGGCAGCGTCGCTTACCGCACTATGCAGCAAAGAAGTATCTGCAATAATCGCATAATACAATAAATCAGAAGAAGCGCTTACCCCATAATGCAGCTCGTTGCTGTTCACAGCAACTAAATCGCCAGCCCGAACGTTGATCGGTGTTCGTCCGCACTCAAAAACAGCCTCACCACTCTCAATAAATATAAACTCAAGATGCTCATGCCAATGATGTGGGAACAACATAACTCCTTCTTGGTTGAAACGCTGGGTATGTACTTTAATCGGAAACTCGGGATCCGGCATGTCCATGGGTTCCTGTAGATGTTTATCATAGTCCAACATTTATAGACTGCACCTCCTATAGCACAATTGTACAAATGAAACCGCAAGGCTCTGCATGGTGTTTAGGGTTGAAATCATTATAATACGAATCATAACCTATGCAAAATAAAGGAGCGAGTGTTAATGGATAAGATCAAAATTGGCGTAATAGGTACGGGCTCTATCTCCGGCATGCACTTAAGTGCTTATCGGAATAATCCGCAGACAACCATATATGCGGTATGTGATCTGAATGAAGAGCGTGCACGCGAAGTTGCTACAGAATATAATGTCGAGAAGGTATACACGGATTATCGTGAATTACTGGCCAATTCCGAAATAGATGCAGTCAGCATCTGCACATGGAACAACTCTCATGCCGAGATCAGCATCGCGGCGCTTGAGGCAGGCAAGCATGTGCTTGTGGAAAAGCCGCTTTGCCGTACGGTTGAAGAAGCGCTTCAGGTCCAGCAAGCAGTGGAAAAGAGCGGCAAGATTTTGCAAGTAGGCTTTGTACGACGTTATGACTCCAATGCCCAGCTCCTTCAGACGTTGGTGGAACAAGGAGAATTCGGCGAAATCTATTATGCAAAAGCAACGACGTTCCGGAGACTAGGCAATCCCGGCGGCTGGTTCAGTGATATTGAACGCTCCGGCGGCGGACCGCTGATCGATATTGGTGTCCATGTGATTGATCTATGCTGGTACTTGATGGGCCGTCCGAATCCAGTATCGGTAAGTGCTAATACCTACCGGAAGCTCGGCAATCGTTCTAATATTAAGAATCTCTCATTCTATAAAGCCGCCGATTACGACGCAGCGAACAATACGGTGGAAGATTTAGCGAATGCACTGATTCGCTTTGAGAATGGAGCTTCGCTAATGGTCGATGTCAGCTTTACACTGCATGCCAAAGAAGACGAGCGTTCAGTACGCCTGTACGGTGACAAGGGTGGTTTTGAAATTGATCCTGAGATAGTCATCGTTAAAGAACAGGCGGATACGATCGTCAATACCTATCCGCAGACCGATAATAAGGGGTTTGAGTTCAACAGTGCATTCCAGAATGAAATTAATCATTTTGCGAGCAACATCAGTACCGGCTCTACACCGATTAGTCCTGTGCAAGACGGCGTTACAATTATGAAGATACTCGGCGCGATCTATGAATCCGCAGCCAAAGGTGAAGAGGTGAAACTATGAAGTTAGGAATCAGCACTTACAGTTTGCATTCGGCTTTTTCAACGGGTGAGCTCACGCTTGAAGGAGTCATTGAGACGATCGCCGATCTGGGCGCAGAACATGCGGAGATTGTACCCTTAGGTATTAATCTGGTTGAAAATCCTGAGCTAATAGATCAGATTGTACGAACAGCAGCGGGTCGTGGACTAGAGTTATCCAATTATGCTATCGGGGCGAACTTTGCCGGGCTGGAGACAGCGGAAATGCAGCGGGAAGTCGAGCGGGTAAAGCGGGAAGTAGACGTGTGCGCGGCATTAGGCATTCAGCGGATGCGGCATGATGTAGCCTCCTCAAACGATCTATCCATCACGCATTTTTTGGAAGAGCTTCCACGTTTGGCTGAAGCCTGCCGAGAAATTGCCGATTATGCCGCAGGTTTAGGCATTACGACCAGTGTGGAGAATCATGGATACTTTATTCAGCACAGCGATCGTGTACAGGCGCTGGTTCATGCGGTGGGTAGAGACAACTTCCGTACAACACTCGACATTGGGAACTTCCTGTGCGCAGATGAGAACCCGCTAATAGCTGTACCTAACAACATCAAGCTTGCTTCAATGGTGCATTTCAAAGATTTCTATATTCGTCCGCAAGACCGCCAGCCTGGCGAAGGTTGGTTCCAATCCTCCGGTGGGAACTGGTTGAGAGGTGCCATCGTTGGTCAAGGAGACATCGATATGCCGAGTGTAATTCGAATCGTTAAGGAAAGCGGTTACGATGGATATATCTCTGTAGAATTTGAGGGAATGGAAGAGTGCCGTAAGGGAACAAGACTGGGGCTGGAATACATCAAGCGGGTTTGGAACCAAATCTAATTCATTATACTGGAGGATTATGCCATGGTTAAACCAATTATCACTAATAAAATCGGTGTTATCGTAGACAGCTTTCAGGTTGGAGTGAAAGAGGGATTGCGCAAGGCAAAAGAAGCTGGGGCAGATGGAGTTCAGATTTATGCGGTACAAGGCGAATTTGATCCCGCTACTCTCTCTCAGTCAGCACGCCGTGAATGGAAGGATTACATTGCATCGCTGGGTTTAGAAATCTCTGCCCTCGTTGGAGATTTAGGCGGACATGGCTTTCAGGACCCTGCCCAGAACCGTGCCAAAATTGAAAAGTCCAAGCGCATTATGGAGCTGGCCAAGGAGCTAGGTACAGATATCGTAACTACACATATCGGTATTGTTCCCTCTAATCCAGCCAGTAAAATCTATGAAACCATGCACATTGCCTGTGAGGAACTTAGCAGATATGCACATGAGATGAATTCTTATTTTGCGATTGAGACTGGGCCAGAACCCGCTGCACGTCTGAAGACGTTCCTCGACGGTCTGGGTTCCAGAGGGGTTTCCGTTAATTTTGATCCGGCCAATATGGTCATGGTGACTGGTGATGATCCGGTGCAAGGTGTTCATACTCTAAAAGACTACATTGTACACACCCATGCTAAAGATGGTCTCAAGCTTGCCGATATCGATCCACGCGATGTTTACGGTCAATATGGTTATGAAGCACCAGCATTAGACCATGAGAAAATCGCTGAAATGGCCGAGACCGGCTCGGCATTCCGTGAAGTTCCGCTCGGAGCGGGTTCTGTTGATTGGAACAACTATCTGCAAGCACTGAACGACATCGGTTATACAGGATTCCTGACCATAGAACGGGAAGTTGGCACTAATCCGGAGGAAGATATCCGCCAGGCTGTGAATTTTTTAAAGGGGTTTCGGGTCTGAACACGGTAGTGATAAAGAATAAATAGTTCATTCAAACAGTCCCTGTGAAAAAAGATCCTACATCCATTGGGACTGTTTGTGTTATAGATTGTGCGGGAAAGACCTAGGACGGTAATGTTCTGAATTTGGAAAGAAGGTGTGACGATGACAGCAGAACGTTTGCTCCTCCGCCGGGCGAAAGTCCTGAATGGAGCGGAAGTGGACATTGTCATAGCTGATGGCAACGTAGTCCAGATTGTTCCCGGAGGCACCGCCGAAGACCATGGTTTCAAGGTCGTGGAAGCCAATGGGGCGTATGTCTCTAGCGGCTGGATCGACTTGCATGTACATGCGTTTGCAGAATTGAATCCGTATGGAGACGAGATCGATGAAATCGGAATCAAATGTGGCGTGACTACCCTCGTGGACGCAGGTAGCTGCGGAGCGGAGCGTATTGGTGAGCTGGCAGAGGCGGGGAAAAAGTCAGCAACGCAACTGCTTGCTTTTCTTAACATTTCAAAGATTGGCCTGATGCGAATTGACGAGTTGTCCCAATTAGAGTGGATTGATCATGAAAAGGTGCTTCAGGCGGTAGTTGCTTATCCTGAATTTATCGTAGGCTTGAAGGCCAGAATCAGCAAAAGCGTAGTGGGTGACAATGGCATTCAACCGCTTCAACATGCACTGGAGCTTTCGGAAAAGACCGGGCTGCCACTGATGGTACATATAGGCTCCGCACCGCCGGATATCCGTGAGGTTTTACCGCTACTTCAACGCAACGACGTGATAACCCATTATCTAAATGGTAAAAGCAACAATTTGTTCGATAAGGAGAATCGACCGCTCCAGGTGCTGATAGATGCAATTGAGCGTGGGGTTCACTTGGATGTGGGACATGGTACAGCTAGCTTCTCGTTCGCTGTGGCCGAGGCGGCCAAACAAAACGGTATTGATCCGGATACGATCAGCACAGACATATACAGAGGCAACCGTATGAATGGTCCAGTTTACTCCATGGCGAATCTGTTGAACAAATTCCTTGCACTGGGATATTCCCTAGAAGAAACAATTGCACGGGTGACGAGTAGAGCAGCTCAGTGGCTGGGACGCCCGGAACTTGGGGAGATTCGGATCAACAACAAGGCGAATCTGACCCTTTTTCGTGTGACGGATAAGAAGATTGAGCTGGTAGATTCTGAGGGGGAACGCCGGGTAGCGCAGCAAACCATTCAAGCTATAGGAGTGATCATAGGTGACAAATACATGGAATGCGAAATACGGCCTGAAAAGAGTTATTAATGCAAGCGGCCGGATGAGCATCCTCGGGGTATCGGCACCGACCGATACGGTGATGGAAGCTATGCGTCAAGGCGGACAGAGTTATGTGGAAATCGCCGATTTGGTGGATAAAGCGGGGGATTATGTTGCACGTCATACAAGTTCTGAAGCAGCGGTGATCGTGAACTCGGCTTCCAGTGGAATTGCTTTATCCGTGGCGGCGCTGGTAACCCGCGGTAATATTCGTACAAGTCTGCGGCTCCATCAGGATAGCATTGTTAGAAATGAAATTGTAATGCTAAAAGGTCATAACGTACAATACGGTGCACCAGTGGAAACCATGGTTTATCTCGGCGGCGGTAAAGTAGTGGAAGCAGGTTATGCCAATGAAGGACGGGCGGAGCATTTGGCTGCTGCGATCTCGGAGCAGACTGCGGCTATCTTGTATGTCAAATCTCATCATGCCGTTCAGAAGAATATGATCTCTGTAGAGGAAGCTTGGGCTGTGGCCCAAACTCATAACGTCCCGCTTATTGTAGATGCTGCAGCGGAAGAGGATCTGCAGAAATACGTGCAAATATCCGATCTGGTCATTTATAGTGGCTCCAAAGCCATAGAAGGTCCAACATCCGGACTTGTGGCGGGAAAACGTCTTTATATTGAATGGCTGAAAGTGCAGCTTCACGGCATTGGCCGCAGCATGAAGGTTGGTAAGGAAACATCCTTCGGCCTGATGCAAGCGTTGGATGAATATGCTCACAAACAGGATACAAGCGAAAAGGAAAAAGCTACGCTCCAATTGCTGATGCCGCTCGACGGGCTTCCCGGAATTCGGGTAACTATCGTGCAGGATGAAGCAGGCCGGGCGATTTACCGTGGACGCATCCATGTGGACCCGAATCAGTGCGCAATAACAGCACTTGAGCTATCCCAGCAGCTTCAACAAGGTGAAGTGGCTATTTACACTAGAGACTATGGGGTAAGGCAAGGTTATTTTGATATTGACCCGCGTCCGCTAATGGGTGATGACATAGAAATGATTACAGCGAGGATAAGGGAATTGACAGGAGGGGCAAGCAATGTCTGAAATTAACAAGCGGTTCTATAAAGGTCGGGTGGCCTTAAACGTATTGGCTAAGGATATAGAAAATGCCAAAGAGGTATTTGCTGCTGCCGAAGGTTATGTACTGGTCGGTGTATTGTCCAAAGACTATGCAACGGTAGAAGAAGCTGTGCAGGCGATGGAGGCATATGGGCGGGAAATTGACGGTGCGGTATCAATAGGACTAGGTGCGGGTGATAATCGGCAAGCTGCTGTTGTTGCAGAGATTGTCAAATCCTATGCTGGCAGCCACATTAATCAGGTATTCCCAGCAGTTGGTGCGACCCGTGCCAACCTTGGAGCGAAAGAAAGTTGGATTAACAGTATGATCGCACCAACGGGACAACCTGGTTTTGTGAATATCTCCACCGGCCCGGCCAGTGCGGCACAATCTGTACCCGCTGTAATTCCCGTAAATGCGGCCATTGCATTGGTTCGGGATATGGGCGGAAATGCTTTAAAGTATTTTCCGATGCAGGGGCTGAGCCGTAAAGCGGAGCTAATCGCTGTGGCCAAAGCCTGTGCGGAAGAGGGTTTTGCGCTGGAGCCGACCGGCGGTATCGATCTGGACAACTTTGAAGAGATCTTGTCCATTATATTGGAAGCAGGAGTGCCGCAGGTGATTCCCCATGTCTATACATCGATCATCGATCCGCAGAGCGGAGCAACGAGAGTGGCGGACATACAACAGCTGTATCGGACGATGAAAAAGCTGGCGGATCAATATGCCTAAACATATCGCCGCTTTTGGTGAAATAATGATGCGGCTACAGGTCCCAGGCTTTGAACTGTTATCTCAAGGTAACCTGCTGAAGTATTCGTTCTCCGGCACCGGAGTCAATGTACTGTCCGCACTGTCCCGATACGGACATCGGGGGACTTTGGTGTCCAGACTGCCTGCGAATCCTATTGGTGACGCAGCAACAGCCTATCTTCGGCGACTGGGCATCCAGCCGGAGCATATCCAGCGTGGGGGCTCAAGTATAGGGATGTACTTTCTTGAAAACGGATTCGGGGCTCGCCCCTCCCGAGTGACTTATTCCGGTCGCCCGGAGAGCAGCTTCAATACTGCTCCTCCGGGTACTTATCCATTCTCAGAGCTGGCAGACCTCGCGGATGCTGTTCATTTCTGCGGGATAACACTGGCAATGAACGATGATGTGCGGAAAGCGATGAAAACTTATGCGGAAACGGTTAAGCAACACGGTGGCCTAGTCATTTTTGACTGCAATTACCGCCCATCGCTCTGGGGGGAGAGAGGCTATGAGCTGGCACGCTCCCATTACGAAGACATGCTGCATTTGGCCGACATCGTGCTGATGAATGAAAAAGACGCAAAGCTAATCCTTGGTATGAAGCCCGAAGGAACTTCAAGAGAAGAACAACTTCAGGAGCTGATTCCCACAGTAGCTTCACGCTACAGTCTAAGTACGGTAGCAGGAACGCATCGGTCCATTCATGATGATAACCGCCATTCGTTGCGCGGTTATATCTTCAAAGCCGGTTGCTTCGCTTATTCCGAGACCTTAACCTTTCCGGTGCTTGATAGAGTCGGGGCTGGAGATGCATATGCCAGTGGTATAATTCATGGTGAGCTGGAAGGTTTTGATCCTCAGCATACTGTAGCCTTTGCGGCCGCGGCCGGAATGCTAGCCCACACAGTAGAAGGAGACTCTCCGCTGGCCTCCGAGCAAGAAGTTATTGGTGTACTGACGGGTGCTGTAAAAGATATATTGAGATAAAGAAGAAGCTGCCTTACAGGAGAACAGGCCTGTGCGGTGGCTTTTTTTATCGCTATAAACACTGTACTTTTGTTCAGGCCAAGAATCAGATCCATTGGTTACAGGCTAGATTTGGCTTATTTAGATCTTTTTAAATAGGTGTAAAATCTCATTTTTTGCAACTTTATCCTCTATCCGGCGTCAAAGAAGAGAGAATAAGAAGGGAGAGCCTATATGAAAAAGTTAAATCTACTAGCCCTTTTAGCAGTTATTTCAATGATCTTTGTTGGATGTGTCAATACAGGGAATAAAGATAAAGGGAATCAAACGCTAATCGATTTGAGTTCTGTGGACTCCATGACAATCCATAATGATAGCGGCGGATTAATAACCATAACGGACCAAAAGCTAATAGAACGTTTCAATAAAGCTATACATACTGCTGAGTATGACAACGCGAAGCTTGATATTGCAGCACCTGATTATGAGGCTATTGTTGAATTGAAGAATAAAGAAAACGAAAAATTCTCATTCTGGATTATGGGCAATAATAATGGTCTTTTCACCAAATCAGGAGTAAATGGGCATTACAAGTTATCTGAAACGGATAAGACTGCTTTGCTTACCTTATTTCAATCAAATGAACAACAAGTAGAATCAGATAATCTAAAATTAGATGAGACCATCAAGCGAATCACATTAGCAAACGCTCTAGCACATGGTTCGGTGAATGCTAACATAAAGGATGAATACACAGATCATGAAACCATAGATATTTTCGTCCGAGCCATCCGTACCGCTGAACAAATACCAGGGAATTTAAATACCGCAACGCCTAACTACGATATCGTTCTAATTTCAGATAATAATAAATATGCCTTTCATTTATGGATTAACGAGACAAGCGAGCAGGGCATGTTAATGAATGTGAACGAAACGGATACAGGCTACACACTTACTAACGAATCAACTGCCGAGTTAAAAAAGATTCTGTTCTCGGAAGCAAAATTTAATGGTTTGGAGTTTAATACAGAACGGAACTCTATTGGAGATCTGGTGGCCAAACCGATTGGCCTATCCGAAAATAACTATCTATTAAACGGTGGAGAAGTAGTTGAACTGCAAGGGATCGCTTATCATACCATTCATCTTTTCTATGGCGACCATAATGCTGTCAACGCTTTGTTAGCCCATGATCCTGCTTCGGATGAGGTAAAGGTGAAATGGAGCGACGAGCTCAACGATTCCAATAATCGCTGGAATAATGCTTTTATGAGCAACTATAATATGCTAATCCCGCTGGATGAGGATCATCTATTATTTCTGGAATCGGATGTGACGAAAAAAGCTGGGCAATATCATTTGTCCTCATATAATGTTCTTACAGGAAAGATTGAACGACTTCGGGAAAACTTCTGGCCGCTTTCATATGATTATGATTACATTTATAAATTTCAATGGAAAGCTGATGAGCAAAAATTGTTTATGCAGAGTTATCTCGGCAATGTATGGATCTTTGATCTGAAAACAGGAAAGGACGATGTTCATCTTCTGAAATATCGCGTAATCCCACATTCGACGACCGGGGCGCCATCCCTGTTCCTCTCACCAACTTTTAAAAGATTTGTACATGATGATGAGAGCGGCGAATTAACCTTTTACGATAATAAAGGAGTTTCTCTTCGTACTGTACCGTTACCACAAGAGCAATATGTACCTTCTGAGAAAATAAAGTGGAACCCGGCGGGCACGATTGCCTGGATGGATACAGCAGAAGTCAACGAAAACCGAATTCTTGACATCGATATCGATTATCTGAAAATAGCTGCACAAAAAATTAATTTTTATAATCAGGATGGTCTTTCCATCGGCTCCATTAAGACTGAAGGCAACCATGAAGATACAGCTATTGAAGTTGTGGGGTGGATGGACGCTAATGTAGCCGTGATAAAATCCTATACTGTAGAACTTATACACAAGGATAATGTAGGGCTTAATGTTAAGGATGTTTCTTATTATCTCTATGATGTAAAAAAGAAGCAGAAGGGGGCAAGCTTTTCGTCCATCCCTTCCCGTGCTACCGTTACTACAGATCTTCGAATGGGCGATGCCGATAATACGGGGGAAATCACTGTGAGTTTTAAAGAAATCACTTATAAAAAAGAAAAATAAATAAGCCTCGGGAGTTCACCGTAACGATCACACAAGATCATTGGGGAAGCTTTCCGAGGCTTCTTTTTATATTTAAAAGACAAATATTTAAGAATTCTCGAATTCTATATTTGTCCCGCTGTAGAACGGACGGAGGACAGCAGGTCTAGCCGGAAGCCTTGTACTAGAGTGTTACCGTTCATAAGATCGGTCTCATATGCACGATTAAAGCCTAAGCGCTGGTACAGTTTGATGGCTGAAGACATCATTTCCGAGGTGTGCAGGTTCAAGGTGGTGGCACCCAACTGTAGTGATCTCCGTGCAGCATCGCGAATCAGAAGGGTTGCAACGCCGAGACCACGAGCGGATGGAGATACGGCTAGCAGACGTAGGATCGGGGAGTGAATCCCGAGCTCCGGTTTCCCGTAAGCCGTTTCCGAGGAGCTGAACAAGAGTGCGCTACCAACGATTTTCTTGTCGATTTCAGCGATGATCCGTACGAGCGGAGTATCACCATGAACGGAATCAAGAAGCGATTTTCGATACTCCAGCCACAACGGCTCAGGCATGATCTCCGAATATTGATGGTATGCATCTAACAGCACTTCGGCGATATCATTACTATCTTTATTCTCAGCTTCACGGATAATGATCTTTTGTGACATGTTTTCGCTATCCCCTTTCAGACAAATGTAATGTTCATTCGAATGAAATTATTATATATGATAATTCCCAGTGGAATAATAGGGGTTTTATAATTCTGATATAGGAATAGAAAAGTTCTATATGAAATAAACATAACGTTTGATTCAAAATCCGATTGATTTACACGGAATTAATTGTTGACAAAAAATAGGGCGATGACTAAGATATAAACAAAATCTATAGGAAAGCATCACTATAATTCATTGTTTTTTCATCGGAATAGTAAAATTAATAAAAGCATAGGGGGATTAGGGATGAACATTGAAAATATTGAGGCCTTTGTCTACATCAATCATTATGGAAGCTTCAATAAGGCGGCCGAAGTCCTATATATCTCACAGCCGACAGTAACGGCCCGGATCCAATCGCTAGAAAGGGAACTGGATTGCAAAGTGTTTGATCGGTTGGGGAAGCAGATTAACCTGACGGATAAAGGTAAACAGTTTCTACCCTATGCCCAGCAGATTCTCCAGATTTATCAGAACGGAAAATATCAGGTTCAGGCTAAGGGGCACATTCCAAATGAACTGAGAATCGGCAGTACGGTCTCGGTTTCCAATTATTTAATGCCCCATCTGATGCTTCATTTAAAGCGCAGATATCCTCATATCACAATCAAGCTGATGACAGCTTCTACGGAAGTATTGACTGAAAAGTTGAAATCAAAAGAGGTTGATTTGGCTTTTATCCGTAAGGTAGTAAATCCTGCAATTCAAACCTTTCCTTTCTGCGAGGACCCCATCTCACTGTATGTACATGAGGGACACCGCTTTGCTGAAGCACAGCGGGCATCACTGGAGGATATCCGCCAGGAGACGTTGGTTTTTTTTGAATGCGGATCTTTGGATTGGATGCGGCTGCATCGTGTATTTGAGAGTATGGAACAGCCACCGAAGATTGAATATCAGGTAGATAACCTGGAGACAGCCAAAAAGCTGGTATTGAAAAAAGCAGGCATCTGTTTCCTTCCCGCCCTCAGTGTGCAGGAGGAAGTGGCGGTTGGGTCGCTGATCCGGGTGGATATTGCGGAGACGGAAGGCATCTCCTTACGAACCAGCCTGATTTCGCTAAATGGAGAGAACGCAGAATTCATCAAAACTCTGCTAGAACTGGGGATTGGTAAAGTGGGAGATCGACTAATTGTATAGATGTATTAAAAAACTCTATTAGCGCATGGACACATGCAGTGATAAAGTTAATTGCATATAATCACGACTATTTCGATAGGGATTATAAAGTTAATTTTCGAAAGGCTGGAGGGCATGTGATGAGTGAGGTATACAGGCTGGCAGAACTGAAGGATGCGGAGCAATTGCTAGATGTTACATATCGTGCCTATCAGCTGATTCGTGAACTCGGACTGCATTGGCCGGCGGCCACAGCCGACTTGGCGCTTATTGAAGACAATATAGCTACGAATGAGTGTTATGTGCTTGAAGTTGACGGAACGATAGTTGCGACCATAACCCTTTCAAAAGAAGAAGAGATTAAGAAGATTAGCCCATTGCCTTTTATCAAATGGTTTGCTGCCCATCCAGATTACAGTAACAGAGGTTATGGTGGAAAACTTTTGGATTGGGTGGAAGAGAACATTATTGCTGGTCAGTTAGGTTCGGCTGCAGTCACGCTGGCAACGGCGAAGAAACATCCGTGGTTGGTTCAAATGTATGAACGCCGGGGGTACGAACGGTTTTTAGAACTGGATCAGCAGAACGGTGACGGCATTATGTATCTGATGAAAAAAACACTTACAGACAAACCACAGTTCATTTAAAGGGGATAAAACAATGAAAAAGTCCATTTTACTAGTATTTGCATCGGTATTGACACTGGCGATTGCCGGCTGCGGAAACAACAGTAACAGCGCTAGCAGCAATCAGAATGGAAATGCAGCAGAAGCTGCGGCACCGGCAAAGGATTCGGCAAAGGTAACTAAGATCATTGTGGGCACGGGTACTGCTTTTCCGAAAGTCTGCTTCATAGATGAGAATGGTAAACTCACCGGATTTGATGTGGAACTGCTCAAAGAAATCGATAAGCAGCTGCCAGAATATGAATTCGAATTTCAAACCATGGATTTCAGCAATCTGCTGCTGAGCCTGGAAACCAAAAAAATCGATTTGGTCGCCCATGTCATGGAGAAAAATCCGGAACGGGAGCTGAAATACTCTTTTAACAAAGAAGCCTATGCCCACTGGAGAAACCGCATTGTAGTGGCAAAGGATAATAATTCAATCCAATCGCTTGATGATCTCAAAGGGAAAAAGGTGCTTGTAGGTGCAACGAGTGCACAAGCACAAATACTCGAGAACTACAATAAAGAGAATGACAATGCGATTGATATCGTGTATCAGAATGGTGCAGCGAATGATACCGTCGCACAGATTAGTACTGGGCGTGTGGACGCTACGCTGGCTGCAGATTTTGTCCTGCCGATCATTGATCCGCAGAGTCAGCTAAAAGCTACGGGCGACGAGCTATCCTCCGCGGACATTCTCTATGTTTTCCGTAAGGATGATGCCGATTCACAAAAGCTGTCAGATGCGATTGACAGTGCGATTAAAGAGCTGAAGACAGACGGCACACTAGGCAAGCTTAGTACGGAATGGTTGGGTGCGGATGTTACAGCGGATTCGGTGAAATGATTGAGCCGGTGAGCACGGGAAGGGGGGGGGGATATATGGGCGCACAGTTTGATATCAGCTTTGTATTTTCGTTTTTGCCTAAGTTACTAGGGACTTTAAGCACCACGCTTCTGATTGTCGCCTGTTCTCTACTGACAGGAATTCTTGTCGGCTTTCTCGTAGCTCTGCCAAGACTTTATAAAGTGCCTGTGTTAAAAACCATCTCCGAAATCTATATTTCTTTTTTTCGGGGAACTCCGATTCTTATCCAGCTCTTCTTGTTTTATTATGGTCTGCCCGAAATTATGAAGCTGGTTCATGTCGATATGACCCGGACTCCGGTGCTTGTTTTTGTGATTCTTACTTACGGGCTGCATACGGGGGCATACATGTCCGAAATGATCCGGGCTTCTGTAATGGCGGTGGATAAGGGGCAGGTAGAGGCTGCTTATGCTACAGGGATGACGGGGTTTCAAGCCTTTACGCGAATCGTGCTGCCGCAGGCGCTCGGAATCGCAGTTCCGGTATTCTCCAATCTGGTGATTGCTCTACTGAAAGATACGTCATTGGCCTTTACTCTTGGGGTGATGGAAATGTCAGGTAAAGCACAGACGCTAGGAAGCTTAACTCAGCACTTTATTGAAACGTATATCGCGCTTGTGCTAATCTATCTGGTCATTAGCTTTACAATCGAGAAACTGCTGCTTATAGCAGAACGCCGGCTGCTGCGGCATGAGAAACGGAATACACCGGAGAAACAAACGTTCAAAATCAACAAAAGCTGGTCCTACCGCCGCATCATTGCTGAACTTGGACCGGGTAAAGGAGGTAGCGGATTATGAAGCTGGACCCATCTTTTATCTGGACTGCTCTGGTGCAAATTTTAAGTGCAATTCCTGTGACCTTATCTATTACTGCTGTCTCAGTACTCATTGGATTTGTGATTGGTGTGGCTGTAGCGTTGATCCGGATATACAGAATTCCGCTGCTGTATCCGCTGGCTGTCGGTTATGTTACGTTCATCCGCGGGACACCCATGCTGACGCATCTTTTGCTTATCTATTTTGGACTTCCCGTGTTAATCGATGGTCTGGCAGTGCAGTTCGGCTGGAGCTTCAGGTCGGTAGCCATTCCGATGATCGGTTTTGCCTATATTTCGTTCTCGATTACAGCGGGAGCCTATATGTCCGAGGTTGTCCGTTCCGGTCTGCTTGCTGTGGATCGCGGTCAGCTGGAAGCGGCCCATTCTATCGGAATGACCACGCCCCAGGCACTGCGGCGGATTGTTTTTCCTCAGGCGCTGGCGGCGAGTCTGCCTAATCTGTCAAATTCGGTAATTGGTATGCTGCATGGATCTACCCTTGCTTTTACCGTTTCGGTGGTGGATATCAATGCTAAGGCGCAAATTGTAGCTTCAACGAACTGGAAGTTTTTTGAGGCTTATCTGGCGGCAGCACTGATTTTCTGGGGACTTACGTTCCTAATCGAACGCGTGACGTCGCTGATTGAAAAAAGAATTAATCTGTACAATCGAGGTGGAGTAGCATGATCAAGCTTGCGCAAATTTCGAAGTCATTTGGTCGGAATCAGGTGCTCAATAATATAGATTTAACGGTGACGAAGGGTGAAGTTGTCGTCATTCTCGGTCCCAGCGGCTCAGGAAAAACGACTCTTTTACGCTGTGTAAATTATCTGGAGAAGCCAAGCAGCGGAGAGATCGCCATCGGCGATTTCAAAGTGAACTGCAAACATCCCCGCAAAAAGGAGATTCATCTGCTCCGGCAAAAAACGGCAATGGTGTTCCAGCAGTACAATTTATTCCGCCATAAAACCGCGCTGGAAAACGTGATGGAGGGACTGCTGATTGTCAAAAAGCTTCCGAAGGACGAAGCGAAAAATCGGAGTATTGCCCTGCTTGAAAAGGTTGGTCTTGGCAGCAAGCTGGACGCCTATCCAAGTCAGCTGTCCGGAGGCCAGCAGCAGCGGGTTGGCATTGCCCGTGCCTTGGCGCTCGAGCCGGAGGTTATATTGTTCGACGAACCCACATCGGCGTTGGACCCAGAGTTAGTGGGTGAGGTGCTGGCCGTCATCCGTAAAATTGCCAAGGAAGGCATCACAATGATTGTGGTGACTCATGAAATGGGCTTTGCTCGCGATGTGGCGAATCATGTGGTTTTTATGGACGGAGGCGTCATTGTTGAAGAAGGAACTCCGGCAGAGCTGTTTAACCATCCGCGCGAAGAAAGAACGAAGCAGTTCCTGAAGCGGATCACACCTGAATTTAACTATTCCATATAGGAGGAAAAATAATGGCTATTACAATCAGCGTACTTGATCAAAGTCCGATCTATCCGGGAGAAACGCCGGAGGAAGCATTCCAGCATACGATCAAGCTGGCACAATTGTCCGAAGAGCTTGGATTCCACCGGTTCTGGGTTTCGGAGCATCATGACTCCGAGCAGGTAGCCGGCTCTTCCCCGGAAGTACTTATCTCACATCTTCTGGCTAAAACAGAGCGAATCCGCATTGGCTCCGGTGGCATCATGCTCCAGCATTACAGCCCATATAAGGTAGCGGAGAACTTCAATGTGCTGTCCACACTGGCTCCTGGACGAGTGGATCTCGGTGTGGGACGTGCTCCCGGTGGACTCCCACGTAGCACACAGGCACTACAGCAGGGAAAAGCTGAAACCCCAGACCTGACGGATAAAATCATCGAGCTGGAAAAATATGTACATAACCGCCTCGAAGAAAACCATCCGCTGGCAGGGTTGAAGGCAGGTCCCCTTCCTGGTATTCCTCCTGAGTTGTATGTCCTTGGCGCGAGTGTAAGCAGCGCGGAAATTGCCGCTGAACTGGGGTTACCGTACGTATTCTCCCTGTTTATTAACAGCGATAAGGCGGTAGCGCTGGATGCCATTCGTGCTTACCGCAGCGGTTTCGCTTCTTCACAGGGCAGACAACCGCAAGCGATTATCGCTTTAGCGTTAGTGGTGGCTGAGACTGAGGAGGGAGCGAAAGAACTGGCAGGTGCGCATAAGCTGATCCGGATTCAACTGGCGAGCGGGAAGAAGCTGACAGTAGGGACCTTGGAACAGGCGGAGGAATTTGCCCGCCAGAGCAATGAAGCCTACACGATTGAAGAGCTGGAACCGGAGATTACCAAGGGAACAAAATCATCTGTCCGTGAACAGTTGTTGGAACTTTCAGAGGCGTCCGGTGTCGAGGAGTTCATCATAACGACGAATGTACAGCCCTTTGACAAACGGCTCCGATCCTTTGAGCTACTGAGCGAAGCAATCGCTGAAGTGGCTGCAGAGGCATAAAGCGGGCGGGCTCGGTATCACACAGGAAATCGTGTAAAGGAGGGTGACTGTATATGACAAGTAAAGCTAAAGAGTTGAGTGCGGAAGCGCTTGAAGAAGAATTAATCGGGATACGCCGTCATCTGCACCGGCACCCGGAACTGTCCAATGAAGAATATGGCACAACAGAATATATTATTTCCTTGCTGGAGCGGGCAGGAGTCAGGATCGTAGAATACGGTCTGTCTACCGGCGTGATCGCAGAGATTGGCGGCAAAAAGCCCGGTTCGGTCATCGGACTGCGCGCAGATATTGATGCCTTGCCAATCCAGGAGGAAAGCGGAGTATCCTTCGCTTCATTATATCCCGGCAAAATGCATGCCTGCGGGCATGATTTCCATACGGCTGCCTTGATTGGTGCCGCCTATCAATTGAAACAGCGAGAGCAGCAATTACAGGGAACGGTGCGCCTGTTATTCCAACCAGCGGAGGAGAAGGCGCAGGGTGCACAGCGAATCATTGCTAGCGGGGCACTAGAAGACGTCCGGGCAGTGATCGGGCTGCATAACAAGCCAGACCTGCCAGTCGGAACCATCGGTATTAAGGGTGGTCCTTTAATGGCAGCAGCTGACGGGTTTGTGATTGAAGTGCAGGGTGGTAGTTCTCATGCTGCCGTTCCGGAAGCTGGCATAGACCCGATTGTAGCGGCTTCGCATATTGTGACGGCATTCCAGTCCATTGTAAGTCGCAATGTCAGTCCGCTGCAGAGTGCGGTGGTCAGTGTGACGCAGATTCACAGCGGCAATTCATGGAACATTATCCCCGAAAAAGCGGTGCTTGAAGGGACGATCCGCACCTTTGATGAAACGGTGCGCAGCAAAGTGCTGGAGCGGTTTCAAGAAGTGGCGGTCGGTGTAGCAGCGGCTCTTGGAGCAGAAGCTACCGTTCGCTGGATAGAAGGGCCACCTCCGGTTATCAACGATCCCTCCCTAGCAGCGCTTGGAGTTGAATCGGTCGAAGCTCTTGGCTACCGAGCGATTCAGCCAGAGCTTTCTCTGGCTGGAGAGGATTTCGCCTTCTATCAGCGCGTGGTACCCGGACTGTTCGTTTTTGTAGGTACTGAAGGAAGCCAGGAATGGCATCATCCGGCCTTCAATCTGGATGAACGTGCACTCCCTGTGGCAGCACGTTTCCTTGCGGATGTAGCTGTACGATCCCTAGTGCAGTACAGTCCCGAAGGAGGTGCAGAATTATAGCTGAACATAACAGTTACGATGTAATTATCGTCGGCGCAGGCTCGATGGGCATGAGTGCCGGTTACTATCTTGCGAAGCGCGGAGTGAAGACGCTGCTAATTGATGCCTTTGATCCTCCACATACACAGGGAAGCCATCACGGGGAAACGCGGCTGATCCGGCATGCTTACAGTGGTGATCCCGCCTACATTAATTTGGCTCTGCGGGCAGATCATTTATGGCAAGAAGCCGAGCAGTTGAGCGGAATAGAACTGCTTGTCCGCTCGGGCGTTTTGAATCTCGCAGATAGTGCAGTGTATTCCTTCAGCGGTCGTCTCGCGGAAGCAAAGAAACGGAAGGTGCAGGTCCAGCATCTGGATGCCGGAGAGATCCGGCGGCGCTGGCCGGGATTGAACATTCCGGAAACATTCGCAGCAATGTATGAACCAGATGCCGGGTATTTGTACAGCGAGCGCTGTATCTCCGCCTACCGCCAGCTTGCCCTTGGACAGGGTGCGGAACTGTTGACGAACACTTCGGTAGTAAACATCACCGCCCGCGAAAGCAGTGTAACAGTTCATACAACAAACGGCGATTATCACGGAGCGTCAGCTATCCTTAGTGCCGGAGCCTGGTTTGGTGCGTTAGCGCCTTTTGTGCATTTGCCAATCAAGGCGATCCGCAAAGTTGTGGGCTGGTTTGAGAGCTCACCTGCTTTTGCAGCCGGTAACTTCCCTGGCTTCACGCTAGGAGCTGAGGAAGGTGGCTATTATGGCTTTCCCAGCATTGCTGGAGCCGGTCTGAAGATCGGCCGGCACGATACGGGGCTGGAATGGAAACCAGGCACACTACTTGCTCCCTTTGGCAGTGAAACCAGCGATGAGCAAGACCTCCGAAGAGTACTGGAGACTTACATGCCGGGTGCAGCTGGCCGATTACTTAAAGGATCTGTATGCAAATATGAGCATACACCTGATGAAGATTTCATTATTGACCGCCATCCGCTCCACTCCAATGTGCTGGTAGCCGGAGGGTTCTCAGGGCATGGTTTTAAATTTTCTAGTGTTGTAGGTGAAATACTTGCTGATTTGGCGACAAGTGGAGCTACCAACCACAACATTCAACCTTTTGCGTTATCACGTTTTACACCTGATCATTCGCAAGCAGGCCTAATTTTGGAGGGGATTTAATGAGCAAAGTTCAAATTAGCAATTTTTTAAGTACGCACAACCAACTGGTGCATGCAACCGCAGGGTTATCAGAGGAACAGCTGAAATGGAAGGCAGCACCAACGAGTTGGAGTATTACTGAGGTGTTAGCCCATCTAGCTGATCACAGCATTGTGGTTTCGTTCCGTATCCGTGATATTCTCGCTGCTACAACTGCGCAGCTGCCAGTCTTCAATCAGGACACTTGGGTCAGCGGCCAGTACGCCAATAGTGGTAGTGCTTCCGATAGTCTGGAGTTGTTCCGCAGCCTGCTTTATTATAACAGTCTATTGTTTGAACGACTCAGCGCAGAGGATTGGGAGAAAAGCGGGGTTAACTTCAAGGGGGAAAACGTTAAAATTTCCGATATCGTCCATAGCTTCACCGCACATGTAGAGAGACATCTTGGCCAGATTGAGCGAATCAAGCAGGGCGCAGCCAATGCATCGTTCGTGCAATGAATACTTTCATAGTTAGTTTTGCATGAAGTAAAACCTGGGAATCGTATGCTCACAAAACTTTTAGGAGGAATGAACATGACCAAACCAAAACAACTGAAGCTAGGCGCACTGCTGCATGGAGTAGGAGGCAGTACGTCGATGTGGCGCCATCCTGATGCTAAGCCGGATGCAAGTGTAAACTTTGAATTATACAAAGCGTGGGTACAGAAGGCAGAAGAAGGCAAGCTGGATCTGATCTTCATCGCAGACGGTTTGTACATTAATGAAAAGTCCATTCCGCATTTCCTTAACCGGTTTGAACCGCTGACCATTCTTAGCGCACTCGCCGCCGTCAGCACCAACATCGGTCTGGTTGGTACCCTGTCCACCTCCTACAGTGAACCGTTTACCGTCGCGCGTCAATTCGGCTCACTGGATGTAATCAGCGGTGGCCGGGCCGGCTGGAATGTGGTGACTTCACCGCTGGAAGGCTCTGCCTCGAATTACAGCAAAACAGAGCATCCTGACCATGGCAAGCGTTACCGTATTGCTACCGAATATTTGCAGGTGACCCGCGGATTATGGGATTCCTGGGAGGATGATGCGTTTGTTCGAGACAAAGAAACAGGTGTATTCTTTGATCCGCAAAAAATGCATACCCTGGACCATCAAGGAGAGTTCTTCTCCGTGAAAGGACCGCTCAATATTGCTCGTTCGAAGCAGGGGCAGCCAGTCGTGTTTCAGGCAGGTTCCTCAGAAGTTGGTAAAAATTACGCCTCAAAGGAAGCGGATGCTATCTTCACTGGCCACGAAACGCTAGAAGATGCCCAGGCATTCTATAGCGATGTTAAGACACGGGTAGCTTCATTTGGCCGGGATCCGAATGAGGTGCTGATCTTTCCTGGTATTGCACCAATCATTGGCGACACATCAGAGGAAGCAGAGCGTAAATATCAGGAGGTTGCTGGTCTCGTGACGATTGAGAATGCACTGAACTATTTGGGCAGATTCTTCGAGCATCATGATTTCTCGCAATATCCGCTGGATGAACCGTTCCCTGAGCTTGGCGAGTTGGGGCGCAATAGTTTTCAGAGCGGCACGGATAAAATCAAAAAGGACGCGAAGGAGAGAGGCTTAACACTAAGACAGGTCGCCTTACAATCCGCTACCCCGCGCAGCAGCTTTATTGGCACACCTGAGCAAGTGGCTGATCAGATTCAAACCTGGTTTGAGGGTGGAGGAGCAGACGGATTTATGATCGCAGCTGCTGTTCCTAATGGACTGGAGGAATTCGTCGATCGGGTAGTGCCGATTCTGCAAGAGCGGGGCCTGTTCCGCACTGAATACGAAAGTAGCACCCTGCGTGGAAATCTCGGTATTCCATTGCCAGAGAACCGCTATTCCAAGGCTTCACAACCGGTAGGGCAAAAAGCCGTACATTAACAATAATAATTTGAATCGAATAATTAGCTTTCGTCATAAAAAATGTAACGCAGCCGTTTAAGGCTGCGTTTATTTGCGTGCGAGCGGAGCTTGTCTAACAACGTAAGCGCTTTAAAGAACCAATCAGAGCAATAGATAACCAATCACTGTTATATAGGCAGGGTTCCCGCTGCACCTTATGATAGAAATATCAAGGAGGGATGTAAATTGTACGCTAAGTTCTACAAGTACCGATGGCAATACTTAATGATTCTTCCGGGAGTGCTGTTGCTATTTTTGTTCAGCTATATTCCGATGGCAGGGATTCAGGTCGCCTTCCGCGACTTTCAGATTGGCACCTCGATCTGGAACAGCACATGGGTGGGATTAGACAACTTTTCTTTCCTGCAAGATCCCCAGTTTTTAACTGTCGTCAAAAATACGTTATATATATCTGTGCTTAAGTTCATCTTCGGATTCCCGGCACCGATTCTACTGGCACTGGTGATTAACGAGGTAACCCGGCCTGTATTTAAGCGATTCGTGCAATCGGTCAGCTATTTGCCACATTTTTTCTCATGGATTGTAGTCGCTTACATCCTGCAGTCTTTTCTGACTTTGGATGGTGGGCTGGTCAATCAGTTCATCGAGAAGGCAGGCGGTGATCCTGTATTTTTTCTGGGTTCCACGGAGTGGTTCCGGCCCATGGTTATATTAAGCGGCTTGTGGAAAGAGACCGGCTGGAACACGATTCTCTATTTGGCTGCGATCACAACGATTGATCCGCAATTGTATGAGTCCTCCAAAGTAGAGGGTGCAGGAAAGCTAGCCCAGATTCGGCATATCACCTTCCCGGGTATTCTACCGACAATATCGATTGTGCTAATTCTGAGTATCCCTAGCCTGATTTCAGTAGGGATGGATCAGATTTATCCGCTGATGAATTCTGCTAATCAAGGGGTCGCGGATGTACTGGATACGTATATCATCCGCAACGGATTGCAGCAGGGATATTTTGGAATGGCGACCGCAGTGGGATTGTTATCCTCAGTGATCAGCTTGATATTGGTTGTTTCGACTAATCAGTTATCCAGAAAAATAAATGGTGAAGGATTATGGTGATGGCATATGAAGCTCAGCAGAGGTGAAAAAATAGCTCAATACGTCATCGTCATAGTACTGGCCGGTCTGTGCTTGTCTGTACTATATCCATTCCTATACATGCTGGCCATCTCACTGAATGACGGTGCAAGTGCGGCCAAAGGTGGCGTGTATCTATGGCCCAAAAATTTCACATTAATTAATTATGAGATTGTATTAGGAAATGAGATTATCCGCCAGTCTTATCTAATTACAATCGCTAGGACAGTCATTGGCACATTCGCAGGACTTATCGTCACACTTCTGGTGGCCTTTGGCTTGTCCTACCGCGGCCTTCCATTAAGAAGCACGATTCTAGGCTATATTCTTTTAACCATGCTATTCAGTGGAGGACTGGTTCCTTTCTATATTCAGCTTAATAATCTCGGGCTTATCAACACGTTCTGGGTGTATATTTTTCCCGGGCTGTTCTCGGTCTGGAACATGTTTGTCATGCTGAAGTTTATACAGGGAATCCCTGAAGCTCTGGTAGAATCCGCTGAACTAGATGGAGCCGGTCCTGTTCGTACTCTGATTCAGATTATTATTCCACTCTCTCAACCTATGCTTGCCGCACTTGGATTGTTTACCGCAGTGGGACACTGGAATGACTGGTTCGCCGGTGCTTTCTTCGTCACGAAGCAGAACCTGATTCCGGTGCAGACCTTCCTGCAGCAATTGCTCGCTGCTCAGGATTTATCCGCTGTCCTTGGCTCGAATACCAACCAGGAAGCTTTGGCGAGAAGCTCACAAATGCAGAATATTACACTGATGTCGATTAAGATGGCAGTCGTTATGGTGAGTGCAATCCCCATCCTGTGCGTGTATCCGTTCCTGCAGAAATATTTTGTGAAAGGAGTTCTTGTAGGGTCAGTAAAAGGCTGATTTTCAATAATAGAACAGGGGGAAAAATCAATGATATTCAAAAAAACGGGTCTAGCCGCTTTGGCTGCAGCAACCTTACTGATGTCTATTGCCGGATGCTCCGGATCAGGTGAGAATACTGCGAACAAGCCTGGAAGCGACAATGAAACGTCAAGTAACCTGCCCGCCAGTGGCTCGACTTCCTTTAATCTCTGGCTTGGATGGACGGCAACCATCAATAATGATAGTTTGGTCCAGAAATATTGGCGTGAACAGGAGCCTGGAGTAAATGTGAAGCTGGAAACCACTCAAGGCGACGCAATGACTGCACTTAATTTGAAGATAAACACAGGCGGCTTTGAAGATGCAGCTATCTTCAGCCGAAACGAAACGGTCAAAAGCGCGATGAACCGGTCGAAACAGCTTATGCCGCTAGAGCAGTATTTCGACATGCCTGACAAATATCCAGGACTGGCGTCTATTCCAAAGCAGTATCTGGAACTTATGAAGGATAATGAGGGTCATATCTGGTCCATTCCTACCTGGTTTGACCAAAACCCGGAAGATCCGTGGCCAGGCTGGGCATCTCAAGCCTGGATTGTCAGAAGTGATGTGCTGGAGAAAACAGGTATGACCAAAGAGGACTTAGCAACGTTAGAAGGAGTTGAGACCTTCCTTCGGAAAGCTGCAGAAGAGAAGGATGCTTCCGGCAAATCGCTTATTCCTCTATCATTCCTAATGGACACTAGTGATAATCTGGGCTGGAGCGATGAAAACGCGATTTTGACCGCATTCGGGGTGACTACAGCAGGTAATGGCGTTGACAAACGCGGCGATGATTTTGTATTCGCTTACGACGATCCCAATTATAAAGCAGCTTATCAATGGATGAACAAGATGTACCAGGAGAAGTTGATCGATCCAGAGGTCGTCACCAGCAAAAGAGAACAGTATACAGAAAAGAACAAATCGGGTCGTATTGCCTTCAATGTCGGCAGCTTCTGGAACATTCCTGCCTCAGCCTGGGAGACATTGGACGGCCCAACAGAACCAGGGTGGTTTTACGAAGCAATCCCTTTTCCTAAAGTGGATGGTGTAGAGAAAGTCGGAATTAATCAGGTTACCAATCCGAATCCAGGCTATGATGTCTATGTTAGTGAAAAAACTAAAAATCTGGAAGCTATTCTGAAATTCTTCGATTATACCTTGCAACCAAAACCCGAGCAGCAGCAGGTCATTAATGAAGGACCGGCGGGATTATACTGGGATTGGATTGATCAACCGTTGGGCAAATGGAAATTCACAGACGAAACCTACAAGACGAGCCGCAATTCCGGAGACACCGCACAAAAAGCTAAAGTCACCCCTGAGCTTTACATGACTGCCTCTTACAGCAATGAATGGTACCCATGGTGGAACACAGAGGATGCAGGGAAAGCCGGAGCTGCTAAGACCATTAAGTTCACAGAAGCTATCGGCAAAATGGGAACGATCCGCGTGGCAGAGCCTTATGATCTATTCCAGATGAAACAGGGCGGCGCATGGGAGAAATATTCACCGGAGATCGAAAATATCCGCAAGGAATATCGAGCCAAGCTTTTAATGGCCAAAGACGAGGGGCAATTCGAAAAGAATTGGAGCGATTTCCAAGCAGCACTAGAGAAGCGTGGGCACTGGAGTGAAGTCAAGCAGGAGTGGCTGGATACGTACAAGGAGGAAGTAACAGCCTTGCAATAGACAACCGTGCCGCTCTTTCAGTCGCGGATCGTAAACGATAAAAAATTAATGGAGCACCTCTCACTTGGAGGGGGCTCCCTTTGCACTTCATGGGGGGAATCTATGATTAAACAACAAATAGAGAAATGGATCATCCGTATGACCCGTTCCATGAACCTGAGGAGTAAAATTGTATTATTCTACGGACTCATTGTATTTCTCCCCACCGTACTGCTGGCTGCAGGTGCAGGGTACATGATGCTTCATACGGTGCGGGCCAATTATATGCTTACGATCAGGGAAGCCGTTCGGCAAAGTGCGCAGAGTATTGAATTCAGGAAGCAAAGCTATGATCTGCTGGCTACCCGAACGGCTACGGATGGTGAGCTGATCTCTAGATTAGCCAGGGACTATGCGGATATCGATGAACAATTGGGTACGGTCAATTATGTGGACCGATCCTTTCTGCTCACCAGCAAATACTTGCCAGGTATTGAGAATTTCCGAATCTATCATACCAACGATACACTAGTGCAAGATGGAGGGCTTCTGTGGAAGCCGGAAGAACGGAGCCTTTCGGGAATTCGAGAGCGGGATTGGTATACGAAAATGCTTCGCACAACAGACAATCTGGTATGGACTAATGCAGCTGACGACAGGACTAAGCTAGTGGTATCCCATAAAATTCTGAACGCGTATGGAGATGTTTACGGGATTGTGTACCTGTTACTGAACTATAACGGTGTCTTCATGGAATCGTTCGAACATCCTTTTGAAGGGGCCGGAGAATTGTATATCGTTGACGACAACGAACGCATTATTGCATCCTCGGAGCCCTCTGAAATTGGCAGCCGGTTATCCTCATCCTCCTTAGGTCAGTACTGGAACAACTCGTTGGAAACCTCAGCAACAAAAAGCGGGATGATGCTGATCACTCAGGAGATTAAGTCTGGCTGGACGGTTGCCGCACTTGTGCATCTTGACCGACTGGAGGAGCAGTCTACGCGGATTATGTACTATATCGGAGCAGGTATTGCATTTTTCCTGCTGCTGTCCATCTTTCTAATCATGATTGTACTTAAAAATGTGATTTGGCGGATCCGCAAGCTGGGCACCAGGATGACAGATATCTCACAGGGCTATTTCGAAGTTACAGTGAGAAACCGTGACAACGATGAGCTGGGGGAGCTTGAGGTATTGTTCAATTCCATGTCTGGCCGTTTGAGAAAACTGGTCGAAGAACATACAGAGGCCATGCTCAAAGAGCGGGAGCAATCATTCAGGGCGTTGCAGGCACAGATTAACCCTCATTTTATTTATAATTCGTTAAGCCTGATCCGTTGGCGGGCATTAGATCAGCAGGACGAATTGCAAATCCGAACCATAGATGCGCTGACGACATTCTATCGGCTGGCACTCAATAACCGGGTTAATGTGACGCTGATCCGTGACGAAATTGAGCATCTGAAAGCGTATATCGAAATTCAGCAGCTGCGTTATCCCGGTCAGGTATCCGTAGAGTGGCTGGTAGAGCCGGACGTTCTTGACCTGTACAGCATTAAGCTGATCCTACAGCCAACGGTCGAGAACTGTTATCTGCACGGGGGCATCACAACTAGAACTCATGCTTTTATACAAATTACGATCAAACGAGTGGAGAATACGGTGCAGTTTCAGATTTTTGATAATGGAAAAGGGATTGGCAGTGAAAAGCTGGAACAGATCCGTGCCGGCAGCTACACGGGTACGCAAAACGGATTCGGGATGAACAATATCCGTGAACGTCTTGCATTGTATTTTGGCACAGAGGGCCGCTTTGAGATTAAAAGTGTAGAAGACGAATGGACTTGTGTAACCATTGATATCCCTGTTTGCAAGGAAAGTCCTGAGATAAAAAAGGGGGATGGAGCTTAATGCGGGCATTAATTGTCGACGACGAGCCTATGCAGATTCAAGGGCTTCTTCGTCATATTGGCTGGAAAGCTCTGGGGTATGAGGAACCGTTAACTGCATTATCTGGTGAAGAAGCACTAACGATTCTAGGAGAAACTCCTGTGGATGTGCTGATCGCTGACGTCTCGATGCCCGGTATGACAGGGATCGAACTGCTCGCCAGATGCAGAGCGGATTATCCGACACTCCAGTCTTTACAGACTGTGATGATCAGTGGATATGACGAGTTTGAATTTGTGCAGGAGGCTATACATCTGGGAGCTAAGGCTTACGTTCTGAAGCCCATCAAGACGGAAGAACTCGAAATGAAACTGGCTGCGTTCAGAGAAGTAGTTGAGAAGAAAAAACAGATTGAACAGGAAACCACTATACTTAGGGAGAAAGTTACAGAGAGCTATGAGGTGCTGCAGGAACGTTTCGTCAAAGATATGGTTGAAGGCTGGATCCACAGTGAAGAGCTGCTCGAATCCTGGCGGCGCCTGCTGGATCTGCCTAATGGGGAATGGCAGGCAACATTATTCCTGTTCGGATATGACCGCAGGTTCCTAGATAATCCGCATGATGCCAAGGATCGGATCCTGCTTAGCGAAGGGCTATTGAACTGCGTTAAGACTGGTCTATCTGGTTTCTCCGGTACCTATATAGGGAAGACAGGAGCGGATGAACTGGCCGTCATTGTGCTGAACGCAACGCCATTGGTGCGGGCAAGACTTGAGAAGCAGCTTGCGTTTATCCAAGATATCCTAAGAGAGCAGTATAAAGCCTCCGTCTCGGTCGGAATCAGCAGAGAGTGTTTGTTCTGGACGGAAATACCGTTGCTGTATAAGGAAGTAAGGCATATGATGAGCGGTGCCAGGCTGGCCGGCTACGGACAAATCCTCTATTTCGACCGGAACTTGATGAATGAATATCATGATTTCAGGTTGCGTGAAGAATACATTCCGGAAATCGTTAAGCTACTGGACAGAGGAGAGAGCGATAAAGCTTCCGCTTATTTCAATCATGCTTTCGAAGGGTTACTTGCACGAGAGCCTGTATCCTTTTCCTATGTGCAGGCTTTCGGAATGGGTTTGCTTAGCGAACTAGCCAGAAAACTGAAGCGTGTACATGAGAAGGAAACAGAGATGAACATCCTCATGTGGCAGCGGCTGATCGACTGTACAGGCGTAGATGAAGTCAGGAAGGTCGTACTGGAATATTTGGCGCAATATGCTAAGCTTAATCAAAGAGAGCAGGTCGCTCAGCAGCATAACCTTATCCAGCGGGTCGCCCGCCAACTGGAGGAGCATCTGCATGAGAACATGACTGTTAAGCAGCTTGCTGAGCAGTTCCACTTGAATCACAGCTATTTAAGTGTTCTCTTCAAGAAAGAAATGGGCCGGACGATTTCCGACTTCGTGCAGGAAGCGCGTATGAACAAAGCCAAGGAACTGCTTCGTGACCCCAATATTAAGGTTTACGAGGTTGCCGAGCAGGTGGGCTTTCAGACCGCGGCTTATTTTGCCTTCCTTTTTAAGAAAACAACCGGCACTACACCTCAGGAGTTCAGAGATTATCATTATTAGGAGTGATATTTTGCAGACAAAGATCAGCCTGGAAGGCGAATGGAAGTTGCAATTGGATGAGGGAAAACAAGGACTGCTGGCATTGCCTTTTACAGATGTTATCACACTGCCCGGAACAACGTCCTACGCACGCAAAGGTCCGAAGAACGAGGATGTTTTAGTAAGCGCATTAACGGATGAGTATTTGTTTGAAGGGCAAGTCTGGTATTCAAAAGAGGTCGTCATTCCGGAAGAACTAGCCGGCAAAGTCTGCTTCCTATATTTGGAACGCACGAGACTGACGACTCTATGGCTGGACAATCAGGAAATAGGCAGCCGTAACAGTCTAAATACCCCACATATATATGAGTTGCCGCAGCTTCAACCTGGGAATCATACGCTCACCATCCGCGTGGACAATACTGGTTACCCAACCAAAGGTGGACATTTAACGTCGCAGGATACCCAAACCAACTGGAACGGGATTACTGGACGTATGGAGCTTCAGTTCTATGGTGAGTCACGGCTCAGCGGCATCCGGCTCGATCCGGATCTCTCAGCCCGCTCAGTCCGAATCACGGCAACCTTGGACAGCAGGAATGAATCTATACTTACAGTGTCTGCTCAGAGCTTCAACAGCGACAATACACATGCTGTGGACGAGCGGGAGTACCCAGTCTCACCGGGTAGTTTTTCCGTCAACTATGAGCTAGGTCAAGACGCGCTGCTCTGGAGTGAAGGCGCTCCCAATCTTTATAACATAAACCTTGTTTTGAAAGACAGCGATGGATATATAACGGACCGACAGGAGCTCGTTTTTGGATTGAAGGAATTCCGGGCAGAGGGCGATAAGTTTACAATCAACGGAGAAAAAACCTTCCTCCGCGGCAAACATGACGGCCTGATCTTCCCGCTTACCGGTTATGCCCCGACTGACGTCGAGGAATGGGTAAGAATCCTGGGCATCTCCAAGTCTTACGGCATCAATCATTATCGCTTTCATACCTGCTGTCCGCCGGAAGCTGCTTTCACCGCAGCGGATATGCTCGGTATCTACATGCAACCAGAGCTTCCCTTCTGGGGAACAATCACGGAAGAAACCGACGAGGGCCATAATCAGGCAGAGCAGGACTATCTGATCAGCGAAGGCTATGCCATTCTTCAGGCTTTTGGCAATCACCCCTCCTTCGTGATGATGTCGCTTGGCAACGAGCTGTGGGGCAGCAAAGCCAAGATTGATTCCTTCCTAAAGGACTATAAAGCATTTGATAACCGGATTCTCTATACACAGGGGTCCAATAACCACCAATGGGTGCCAGAAATTCTGGAACATGACGATTTCTTCAGCGGCGTGCGCTTCTCCAGAGATCGGCTGTTCAGAGGCTCCTATGCGATGTGTGATGCTCCATTAGGTCATGTCCAGATTGATCTGCCAGGCACGATGAAAGACTATGACGATCAGATCGTCCCTCAGGATCTCTTCAACGGAGAGGGGATGGAAGCTGCCGCTGGCGGAGAGATCCAGATCCAGTATGGTACGGAAGCCAAGACGGTGAAGGCTGGAGACGCTTCCGCAGAATGGATACCGCACATTCCGGTAATCTCGCATGAGATCGGACAGTATGCTACCTATCCTAATTATGAGGAAATCGATAAATACAACGGTCCGCTCAAAGCTGAGAATTTCATAATTTTCCGTGAACGACTGGAAAGTAAAGGGCTGGGTCATTTGGCTGCCAAATATTTCGAATGCTCGGGGCAACTGGCAGTAGCTTGCTACAAAGAGGAACTCGAGGCGGCATTCCGCTCCCGGCGGCTTGCGGGCTTCCAATTGCTTGATTTGCAGGATTTCAGTGGCCAGGGAACAGCGCTGGTGGGTGTCCTCGACGCCTTTATGGATTCCAAAGGAATGATAAGTGCTGAGGACTGGCGAACTTTTTGTAATGACGCCGTTCTGCTGGCAAGATTCCCCAAGTATAACTATGTCTCTGGTGAAACGTTCGATGCCCATGTCGAACTGAGCTGTTTCCGCAGTGGTATGCCGAGTACATTTGAACTGCATTGGGAGCTTACCGAGGATAACGGTATACTCGCCTCAGGTTCAACCGAGGTGGACGTACCTGCAGGAACGAATTATATCGATATCTGCGATCTGGCAATAAAACTACCTGTAGTTGACCGGATGAGTACTATCGTATTGTCCCTCTCCATACAGGGAACAGATATCCGTAAGAGCTATGACCTGTGGATTTATCCAGTGAAGAGTAGCAATATACTGGAGGGTGTCCATGTCTTCGACAAGCTATCTGATGATGCGCTTGCATTGCTGGAGCAAGGTGAGAATGTACTGCTTATGCCGAAACCGGAATCTCTCAAAAATGCTGTTGAAGGTTATTACTGCACAGATTTCTGGTGTTATCCAATGTTCCGCTCGATCTCAGAGAGCATGAACCGGCCAGTACCCATTGGTACTATGGGGCTGTTGATTGATAACAACCACCCGGCGCTGCGTGAGTTCCCGAGCGAGGAATATTCTACTTATCCTTGGTGGAGTATTGTTGAGAATTCGAAATCGCTCATCATGGATGCGGCAGACCGCAACTGGAATCCCGTAGTGCAGACTATCGATAATTTTGAACGCAATCATAAGCTGAGTTTCCTAGTGGAATGCAGTGTAGGAGCAGGCAACCTGCTGATATGCGCATTGGATGCTGATAAGGTTAGCGATACGCCGGAAGGCAGACAGTTCTTATCCAGCCTTGCGGGTTATATGAAATCAGATGATTTCAAACCACAGTACAAGGCGAATGTTGCGGAGCTTCTTGAGCTGATCCAATAGGTAGAGGCAGGCGATTACTGAGCTACTTATCGCATTTCATATGGATGAACAGTCCAAGGGCGCTATACTAAAAACTACTTTTTTATTGAGTAAGACAGAAGGTTTCATCGTAAAAAACTCTAGAGCAGCGTTTCTCATAATAAAGAGAGATTCGCTGCTCTTAGTTTTTTGCTGCTTTTAGTTTATAGGTAGCCGCCAGCTTCAACAGTGTCATCGTTATCTGAGTCTCTGAGGGTTTCGGACCCAGATGACACTATTTGCTAATTTTCAGCCTTTTGAACAACATTTCGGACTCCAGTGACGCTATTGCTTAAAAAGAGGTCCATATGTGTTGTATTTCATACAGATAGTGGCTATGGGGACCGTTAGCCCACCAAAAGTACAATAATACTGCTTTTAGCGTCATCTATGTCCGATAGGTGGTGCTACATTGTTGCAATAGTTCTTAAAACTTCTATCGAACAAAAAGTAAAGGAGTTCACCAAGCAGCCTTTCGCGGCTGAAGGGAACTCCTTTTTTCGCGTTCGACGTATTACACGTATTGGTAAAGCACGGGAGTCAGAGGCTCCGAAACAAAACAAGCCTTTAAAAGTCACCTCTATAGATGATTGCTGATAACCCTCACTCCAGCCTAGAGGGGTTGTTTGTGTTTATCAGCAACTGAGCAGTTTTACAAACGATTTCACAGGGTTGGAGACCTTTGAAAACATTAACCCGGTGCTATCATTGGTAATGAAGCTGCACACCTAAAGTTGTAAGCGCATTAACGAATGGCGCCAGAGCCGCTCATCGTCAGGAACAGCGCCAAATTTAGCAGGGTTTGGGGGAACGGGAGAAGACATGAATGAAATTCGATTGAACGATTTGAAGTGGGAAGTCAAAGGGTATTGGCCCTGGGTTCCGCTAAAGGGCACCAGTATGGAGCTGGGACAGGAATTGATGGGGGTTACGGACTGGATGCCTGCCACTGTGCCGGGTGGAGTTCACTATGATCTCTTCAGACAGGGCTGGATTACCAACCCTTATCAAGAGTTAAATAGCCTGAGTTGTGAATGGGTGGAGAACCGCTGGTGGGTTTACCGTACGACCTTGAAGCAGCCTGAGCTGAGAGCAGCCAGAGTTGAACTGGTCTTTCAGGGACTGGACTATGAAGCCTCGGTATACGCTGATCATTTACTGCTGGGTGAACATAAAGGTATGTTCGAGCCGGCTGTATTTGATGTTACAGACCTGCTCTCCGGGCGGGAAAGCCTTGAAATTTCAGTGCTGTTGAAACAGGCGCCAGATGAAATGGGGCAAATCGGCAAAACCTCGGCTACCTTCACGCAGAAGAGCCGTTTTAATTATAAATGGGATTTCTCTACCCGGTTGGTCAATGTCGGAATCTGGGATGATGTGGTATTGAGGGTACATCAACAGTGCTCTTGGGATGATGTGTCGATCACTACAGATGCGGAGTTTGGCGAGAACGATAGAAATCAGATCTCGTCTGGTCGAATCACCATTCAAGCAGGAATCAAGCGAATGGCTGGCTCTGAAGATGATGGGACACTGACAGCGAGCATCACCTGTACTGATCCGGAGGGGGATCTGCTGCTGGTTCAATCGCGACCAGTTCGAGCTGGAGAGCTTCTGAACGCGGAGCTGGAAATACCCGAACCTGAGCTATGGTACCCAAACGGTTATGGAAAGCAGCCACTGTACAATCTTGAACTAAAGCTACTGGATGAAGCTGGAACGGAATTGGATACCCAGACTTTTCAAACGGGCATTCGCAAGCTCGATTATATCCACAATGTAGACAGTCCAGACAACGCCCTACCATATACAGTGGTGATTAACGGAAGCAAGATCTATATGAAAGGGGTAAATATGACCCCTCTGGACCATCTCTACGGGAATGTAACGGTTGAACAATATCAACTGATGATTCGTCTGATGAAAGCAGCTCATATTAATCTCGTTCGGGTATGGGGCGGTGGAATCATTGAGAAAAAGGCTTTTTACGACTTATGTGATGTAAACGGCATTATGGTCTGGCAGGAGTTCATTCAGTCCAGTTCAGGTATTGACAATATCCCTTCGAAGCAGCCGGAGTTTTTGGAGCTGCTTCACAAGACTGCCTGCACAGCGCTCTGTGACAAACGCAATCATGTATCGCTAACGGTATGGAGCGGCGGCAATGAATTAATGAGTGAGCCAAATAAGCCTTCCGACAGCAGCGATTCCAATCTGGCGATGTTGAAAGAACTGGTAGAACAGTATGATCCGCAGCGACTCTTCCTACCGACCTCAGCTTCCGGCCCGGTAGAATATATTACGGATGCAAAAGGTCAGGGGCATGATGTGCACGGTTACTGGAAGTATATGGGAAACCCTTATCACTACGAGTTATATGGCAGCAACGATAATCTGCTGCACAGCGAATTTGGGGTGGACGGTCTGAGTTCTCTCAAAAGTCTGGAGAAATTTCTGAGTGAGACCAACCGGCGACCGGTTTCTATGGAGAACAACGCGATATGGAGACATCACGGGGAGTGGTGGGATACGCTGAGCCGTGAAGAAGAAATGTTCGGCAGCATGACAGATTTGGAGCAGTTCTCTGCCTGCAGCCAGTGGATACAGGCGGAAGGAATCCGGTTCGTGCTGGAGGCTAACCGCCGCCGTAAGTTCCGAAACAGCGGCAGCATTGTCTGGCAATTCAACGAGCCGTGGCCGAATGTGTCCTGCACTAACCTTGTCGATTATTACGGTGAAACGAAGATGGCCTACCATTGGGTGAAATCTGCCTTCCGTCCGCTACATGTTTCGCTGGACTACCGCAGTCTACTGCTTACACCAAGCACCGGATTTCAGGGAGATGTATATGTGCATGGAGGAAATGGACGCAGGGTAGAAGTCGACGCGGAAGTCTTCGATGCAGTCGGACGGTGCATCTATCAGCAATCATTTGAGGCAGAGGGAAACAAAGATCAGGCTGTCGGCGCTGGGGTGCTGAATTTCAACGTGCCAGAGCATGAGGATGCTTTATATTTCGTCAGATTGTCCTACCAGGAGGGCGATGAAGCACCACAGCAGAATTTATATGTATTCTCTACCAATAAAAAGCATCCATATGCTCCCGCGCTTGCACTTACAGGAGGCAATCTTGAGGTGCGTCAGGATAGTTTATGGCAGCCGACGGGTGCTCAGGAGAAGAGCCAGCAGGCCCGTTTCACAGTCCAAAATACCGGTAGTGAAGTTTTGCTGCATATCCATGCAGAGGAAAAGGGAGACCGCTACTGGATGGAAGCGGATGAGCAGTTCCATACCCTCTTTCCGGGTGAGACCAAAACAGTAACGGTTACTTGCACTCCTAAACTCTCAGGAGGATTCCTGTCTGGGGAAAATTATAGGATCACAGATGGCTTGCCAGAAATTAGATTCATGTCGTTCCTAACAGCACAGAGCAGAATGATACAGGTTGGAGGAGAAAAAAATCGTGAGTAAAACATTGTGTTTTGTACCGGAGGCATATGTTCCGCTAAGTCGGTTTATTCAAGCCGAGGGATCTACACCTGTCGCTATACCTGTTAGCAGAGCAGTGGCTGATTACTTAAGGCTGCACAACGCTCCACTGCTGCTTGCTTGCTTGCGAGGCGGCGAAGTAGCTTATCAGAAAGCGAATTGGTCAACCCTCCATGAAGACACTGTTGAAGCTGAAGCAGCAGAAGAGATCTCCGAGAAAGGGGAGGGGGTATTTGTATTAGTCAGTCCTTTGCTGACCAATATGCTTCCTGTAGTGTCTCACTGGGATAATAGCGTTGCTGAGGGAAAAGGCGGCTTCCATTATGGAGGAACAGATGGCATAGGGACATTGCGGATGGACGAAGCCGGGGAAAAGGTTGTTTCCGAGCATGCGCGGCTCTACAATAGCGACCCAGATAGCCCTTATGTATACAATACGGAAGATCATCAGCTTTTCGGAGGCAACGAGGGGAATAAGAATCTTAAAACTCCGCAATTCGAGCATTATATCGGTGACCGCTACAGTCTCTATGCTGTAGATGATCTAGTTGCAGTTTCCCTGAGCGACCGCATCCTTAAGACCTTCGGATTTCCGGTGGTTTTCCGCAATGCATCCACAGACAATGCTGCACTTTTAAGCAATGCGCCTGTATTTCAGCTCATCAGCGGCAGTCTGCTAGTTATAGAGAATGACCAGCATAGCCTTGCTTCCTATATTCTGCCGCCCTTCTGGAGTGCGGCAAAGGTTAAGGGATATCCACTGTTGTTCAATGGTTATTATGATGCCAATGAGAATACCTTAAGCACGGTAGGTCCCTCATTTCTGGAAATCATCGGCAAGACTCTGGCCAGCACCGGCAAAGGCGTTGTCGGCATTCTGTGGAACGGAGGAGGATATATCGGCAGCCGTTCCTTGCAAGGCTCCATCTATGCTGGTATTGGGGCGGCAATTACCAGAGGTCAAGAAAGTTATGGCGGTGATGCAGAGCAGGTAGTGGCTGTAGGTGGTTCGCGCGGCGGCTTAACTGCGCTGCTGGCTGGAGGCAATCCGCTTTGCTTACCCTACCGGGTGCGCTACACACTGTGTTATGCACCGCCGTTGATTCTGAACGGGCTTACCCGTGAGTTTGCCGAAGGAGCTTGCCCACTGATCTGGCATGTGGCGGAAGTAGACACCGGTTACCGGGAAATCTGGAAGAAAGATTGGCAGCATCCACAGAACGGCAGCACGGGAATCGAGACTCTGCTACAGACTCTGACGGGAACTATTGACTCTGCAAGTCTAAAGGAAACGACCGGACTGGAATCCGAATTTTTTCTGGAGGGTCTTAAAGCGAGTGGCACAAAGCTGCTGATTAACCATGGCACGCATGATGCCTTTACCCTTAGCCGCTTCAGCTTTTCCTTCGCGGCTTTGGTTCGGAGTCACGGGATACCGCTTCGCCATGAGATCGGATACCGCTTCGGCCATAACAACTGCACGGATCTTTACGAGCAAGCTACTCTATGTCTAATAGCTCTGCTACAGGAACAGGAGCTCGAATTCACGGGCACGGTGCATTATCGCAGACGCAGTCCGGCTGCGGGAGAGTGGGAGCAGACCGAACGTTTTGTCCCAACTCATCAACCCGTTTTTCTGGAAGCACCTAAGTTCGTAGCGGTGGGTAGCCCTGTGGCTTGGACTCTTTATGGAGAGCCGGGAATGGAATACCGCCTGGATCTGGGAATCCTAGATCAGCAGGCTTGGGAACAGAAGCAGCAGGTAGTTCGAAATGAGCGCATCACACTGGCGTCCGGTGTATTGCCGAACAAACAGCATCCGCTTGAACTCTGCTCGTGGCAGGATGGCGTAAGCCAGCTCACTGACGGACAACATGCGGGCTTTTATCTTTATGAGCTGTCATACAGGCTCAAGGGTGAGCAGAAGTGGAGCGTAGTTTCTCCCTCCCGTGTGCCACAGCCCGGCGTAGAGCCTCAGTCGGTGCTTCGTATTTTGGAGGAGCAGCCCAATCCGGCGAGCGAAGCGTTTCGGGCGGAAGCGGCCGTCCTCTGCATCAGCGCAGGGTTAAGTGAGGCCTAAACGATTCACTATAACATGAACATAAGCGGTGTGCGGCCATTCCGGTGCGTGCACTGCTTTTTTTTGCCAACAAATAAGTAGCTTTACAAACGCTTTCGCAGGGTTACCGGATTTCGGCGCTCAGTAGGAAGCGCTATCATTTAGGTATAACAACTATACAACGCCTGACCGGATTAAAGCTTGATTCCGGGAGGAAGGAAGGACAGGAGCATGATTGGAAAAACCAGTGAACTAAATCCTTTAATGACAGAGAAAAAGAAAGGTTATCCTGTACGGCGTTTATTCAAAGATTGGTCATCCTGGATATTAATTGTACCCACACTGTTTGCCTTTTTCTTTTTTTCCTGGCAGCCGCTCGTGAAGGGCATTGTGCTCTCTTTTTTCAATACTGAGGGTTATAATGCCGTAAGTTTCGCCGGACTGCAGAATTACAAGGATGTTATACAGAACTCGGCGTTTCAACAGACATTGACCAACTCTTTTGTGTATGTGTTCTGGTCACTACTGATCGGTTTTGCCGTACCCATTATTGTCGCTGTCGTGATTAATGAATTGAGACATGGGAAGTCATTTTTTCGCTTTTCGGTCTTTTTTCCGAGTATGGTTCCCGGCATTGCCGCTTCGATGTTATGGATGTTTTTGTTTGAGCCCGGAAAGGGTGGCGTGCTGAATATTATGCTGGGTGCCATGGGATTTCCGGTGCAGCAATGGCTTCAGGATCCGCAAATGACGATAATGCTGATTATCTTCACGATTACCTGGCGAAATTTCGGGGGAACAGTGCTGCTTTATCTGGCAAGTCTACAGAGTATTAATCATGATCTGTACGAAGCAGCCTCTATTGACGGTGCGAATGTATGGCGGAGATTCAAAAGTATCACCATTCCGCAAATCTCTAGCATGATCGGACTGATGATGATTTTGCAGATCAGCGGTGTATTCCAGATCTTCAATGAACCCCTAGTAATGACTGAGGGTGGACCGAACAATGCCTCAATGACCTTGATGCTGCAAAGCTATTATTATGCGTTCCGGAGTTTTGAAGCAGGCCATTCAATGGCGCTCGGGGTTATTACTTTTCTAGTCCTGATGGTGCTTACCATTATTTATTTCCGGCTGGATAAGAAATTGAACAGGGAGTAGAAGCTATGAAAACTAAAGAAGCATATGGCATTATCGGCAATATAGAATACAGATCACCTTGGGTGCGCCTGCTGTATTGGTGCATGTTCATTCTGATGATTGTGCTGGCCGCTGTCTGTATTTTGCCTCCGGTCTGGATTATGGTCTCAAGTCTGAAGGACATCAAAGAGTTTTATGCAATCCCGCCCACCCTGATCCCCCGCTCGTTCAATGTTGGCAAGCTATGGGAGACCTGGCAGGAGTTTAACTTCCTCAGTTATTATCTGAATACGGCTTATCTGGCCGCAGGTTCTGTACTGTTCTGCCTTACTTTTAACGGACTGGCCGGGTATTTCTTCTCCAAGCTGAAGCCGCGGGGCAGTGCCCTGCTGTTTGCACTGATCGTGTGGACCATGATGGTGCCGAATACAGTGGGCATGGTGCCGCTGTTTAAGAATCTGATTGATTTTCCGCTGTTGCACTTGAACCTGACCAATACTTACTGGCCGATGTGGTTTATGGCTGCTGTGAATCCGGTGGTAATTCTGATCTTCAAAAACTTTTTCGATACCATCCCACAAGCGCTGCTGGAAGCAGCCAAAATTGACGGAGCGAGCACCATCGGTATTTTTATTCGAGTCATTCTCCCGCTCAGCGGACCAGTTATGGCTACAATTACAATCCTTACGATGAACAGTGTCTGGCAGGACTTCTTCTGGCCCTTTATGGTGCTGAAGGATAAATCGACCTGGTCGGTCATTGTGGCTATTTACAATCTGAAGGCGACATTGCCGCAGGACATACAGTTTATTGCGTTGACTTTTGCGATTCTGCCGCCGATTATCCTGTTTATTTTTTTCCAAAAGTACATTATGAACGGGCAATCCTTCGGCGGCAGTATTAAAGGGTAACATCACCCGATCACAAACCATTTCACAGTTTTGCCCCGTAGGGTGCTGCAGAAGGTGCATGTTAAGATGATTTCAGATTCAAAAAGAAAGCGTTTTACATGTTGCGAAGAATGCTTTAACAATAAGACTAGGGGGAATTACATTGAAAAAAGGACACACCAAGAACCTGACAGCTACACTGGCACTTACGCTGCTTTTTTCTGCCGGACTGGCTGGCTGTGGAGGCGGCTCCAATGAGAAGAATGCCGGAGGAAAGACGGAGACAGCGGGCAATCAACAGGTGACGATCAAGGTCAGTAACTGGCCAAAGCCGAATGAGGAAGCCAAAATCGCCCAGTATGAGCAGGTCATGGCGAAGATGAAAGCCAATTATCCGGAAATTATTGTGGACAAAGATGAATGGGGGTATGACGTCAGCTCATTCCTGCCAAAAGCGGCCAGCGGCCAGCTTCCGACGGTATACGAAACCTTTTTTACAGAAACAAGCAAAATCATCAAGGCAAATTACGCGGCTGACATAACGGATACGATGAAAAAATATGGCTACGACAAGGCGATCAATCCAGATCTGCTGAAAATGGTTACCAAGGACGACAAGTATTATGGGATTCCGAAGGACGGATACGTCATCGGTATGCTCTACAATATGAATCTTTTCAAGGAGGCTGGACTGCTGGACGACAAGGGGATTCCTAAATTTCCTAAAACATATGAAGAGCTAGCAGAAACTGCGCAGATTATTAAACAAAAGACCGGTAAAGCCGGAATGTTCTTGCCTACAAAAAGTGGTCAAGGCGGTTGGATGTTCATGAACATTGCCTGGGCATACGGAGCAGAATTTGAAAAACAGGTAGACGGGAAATGGCAGGCGGTGTTCAATTCGCCGGAAGCAGCAGCGGCCCTGCAATATGTGAAGGACTTAAAATGGAAATATGATGTACTGCCCGACAACAATCTGGTCGATGTTACGAACGATATGTTCCGCTTGTTCGGAACCGATCAGGTCGCTATGAGCTTCGGCACGAATGACTGGTCACCGGTCATCCAGCAACAGACTAAGATGTCCAAGGACAATGTGGCAATGTCCGCGCTTCCAGTAGGACCGATCGGGAAACCTGTAACCCTGCTCGGTGGCGGCCTATATATGTTCTCGCCTAATGTAACAGCTGAGCAGATTGATGCCGGATTCAAATGGCTAAAAACCTACGGATTTACACCAGAGTCCTCTGAAGAGGCACTGACCGGTTGGGATATTGAGAAGAAGACACTGAGCGATCAAGGGCTGATCGTAGGGCCTTACGGGCTGCGGATTTGGACTGATGAGAAACGGATTGGAGAAGAACAAAAGATTCTCGACAAATACAACAACGTCAATCTGGATTTGTTCCGTGATTATATGGACAATGGCAGCAAAGGCATGCGGGCGGAAGAACCAGTCAACGCACAGGAATTGTACCAAAAGCTGGATATCGTACTGCAAACCGTACTGACGGACAAGAACGCAGATCCGCAACAGATCTTGGATAGGGCTGCCGAAGAATTCCAACGTGATTATCTCGATAAGGTTAAATAAAACGCAGACCAACGGCGACGTCGTCCTTCTGAAGGGCGGCGATGCCGTTTCTGCGTAGATTGCCTTAACTACTTAAATGAGATAAAGGAGATATGCATAACATGGCAGCAAAAGAATGGGGAGACTGGGGAGCACGCTGGATCTGGCCGCAGGAGGAGCAAGGATCAGCGGATAGGGAACAGCAGCACGAGCGTGCGTACTTTCGCAGAGTGTTCGAACTGCCAGCTGGTATCGGAAAGACCTGCACCCTGGATTTGGCCATTACCGCAGACAGCCGCTACAGGCTGTTCGTCAATGGGCAGCGCTTATGGGCCGGTCCTTGTAAAGGACATGGTCATATACAGTATTATGAAGAATTCAGTCTGGACAATGTTCTACAACCAGGTTTAAATGTGCTTGCTGTTATGGTCGTTCATTATGCAGGGACTACGCCCTTTGAACTGGGTGAAGACGGACCTTTGTCCGTCTGGCGCTCGCAAAAAGGCGGGCTGCTTGTGGAAGCGGCAGTTACACAAGGCGGGCAGCTAGTACAGGAGCTAAATACGGATAGCTCATGGAAAAGTATTAAGGATCGCAGCTATAAGCTCCAGCAGTTTCCGATCATACGCTGGATGGGTGGACTGGAAGAGGTGGAGGGTGACGCAGCGCTGCTGGATTGGACACTGCCCGAATATGATGACAGTGCCTGGCTTGCTACCGGAATTGTGCAACCGGTGCGGGATGAATATGGCCAATTAACCCCTTGGCAGCTGGCCCGACGTCCGATTCCGCTGTTGTATGAGCGGGAGCAATTTTTTCTGAAGCTAATGCGCAGCAGTAGCGGGGTAGGGCAAGCCTTTTTTGAGGAAGGGCATAGTCTGGAGCTGCGAAATGGAGATGGCGGCGCTTCACCCAACGCAGTACTGCCTTCCGCTGGAATAACAATAGAAGCAGGGCAACATTTTTGGTTGGAGTTGGATGCTGGCGAGCTAACCACAGGGTATTTGCAGCTTAGACTTCTTGGAGGCAAAGGTAGCCGGATTACCCTACTATGCGCTGAGTGTTATGAAGAAGAAACGGGGGATGATGAGATTCGCCGCAAAGCTGTCCGCGATAATACGAAGGAACATGTATTAAGAGGGGGCTACGATAGCTATCACCCGGCAGGTTACGGCATCTCTGCGCGGATGGAAATCTACGAACCGTTCTGGTTCCGTACTTTCCGCTATGTACGGCTGGAAGTGCAGGCTGGTGTCGAGCCTCTAACGATTTCCAGCTTTAGCTATAGGGAGACCGGATATCCACTGCAGCCGGAAGGAAACTTTCACTGCTCCGATGAACAATATAACCAACTATGGGAGCTCAGTGTACGAACACTTCAGCGCTGCATGCATGAGACCTACGAGGATACTCCGTATTATGAACAGCTGCAGTATACCATGGATACCAAACTGATGATGGAGTTTACGTACCTATTATCAGGGGACGACCGGTTAGCGCGGAGAGCTATGGAAGATTATAAGGCCTCTCAGCTACCAAACGGGATGCTGCAAAGTCGCTATCCCTCTGTGCTGCCGCAGGTCATTCCTTCCTTCTCCCTATATTGGATCGGAATGATTCATGACCACTACAGATCCTTCGGGGATATGGCCTTGGTGAATCAGTACCGGTTAGCGCTGTTATCTGTGCTGGACTGGTTCGATCAACATCTGACTCCGGAGGGTCTGGTGGACAGAACGCCCCGCCAATATTGGAATTACTTCGATTGGGTGGAGGAATGGCCGCTCGGCGCACCGGATTGTACGGATGATGCACCCGCAACCGTACTGAGCCTGATGTATGCGGCCGCGCTGGAGCAAGCGGCTGAATTGCTTGCAGCCAGCGGTTGGACACAGATTGCTGGTGAACTGCGTCAACGCAAAGCGGCGGTCAACGCTGCGGTAATGGATTGCTGCCGGCTAACGAACAGTCTGCTGTTCCGCGACAGTCCGGAGGCAACTGCGGGAACGCAGCATAGCCAGCACACGCAGGTCTGGGCGGTTTTAGCGGGCACAGTGGATGTTGTAGAAGGGGCGGCACTGCTGGAGTCAACGTTAACAGACACATCACTGGCTAAGCTTTCGTTGCCGATGAGCTACTATCTATTCCGCGCGCTAGAGAAATGCGGAATGTATGACCGCTCGTTCGGACTATGGACACGGTGGTTGAAGCAGTTGGAGCTTAATCTCACTACACTTCCAGAAATAGATTCAACCGGCACCAGAAGTGACTGCCACGCATGGAGCGCACTGCCGATCACTGAGTTCACCAGAGGGATATTGGGTGTCCAACAGGGAATAGAGGGAATAACTATAAAGCCCCACTATGGAGAACTGCGGCAGGCCAGCGGAACCGTAAATACAAGTATCGGCCCAATAAACATCAAATGGGAGATCCGTTCAGTAACAGGACAGGAGATCTTCCACATGAAAGCTTCCTGGCAAACCGGATCGGCAATTACAATAATTCTGCCTAATCATGAAGTGCATGAGACAGATGAGGGTTCCTTTTACAAGGAGATCGACATTAGTCACCTTAGCTGTTAGTCTGATTTCAGTTGATTTTGTTTTCATGATTCATACACCGGAGGGGGATGGGAAAGTCATATGTTCAGATCGTTCGGCCGCAATATCCGCCTAGTCCTGGTGTTGTTCATTACTGTCTATATTGTCGCTTCGAGCTTCATTCTGTACCGTACTATGGAGCATAGAAGCCTTGACATGCTGCGGCAGCTATCCGTTCAGTACACTGGCCAGCAGCATAAGAATACACTTCTGTTCATGAACTGGCTGGAGGAGACCTCGAAGCTTATATCCAACAACCAGGTGGTGCAGAATGCGCTGAAAAAACCAACATATGACGGGGCAATCTCTCCGATACTTGAGGGCATACGTTCTTCCAGTAGTGACATTCTCGGCATTTACATTTGGGGAGAAGCAGGGGGAACTTACTCCTCAAGCAATGTTTCCGGGTTGCTGCCCTTTGCAGAGATCAAAAAAGAACCAGGGATGGAACAATTTCTAAATAACCGAGAGCAGGCTTTGCGCTGGACGGTGCTGAACCGGGAGCATCTAATGAATGCACCTTCGGATCTGCGCGACCGTCTGTTGCTTGAAGTAAAAATTAAGGGTTCGATGGGAGACGTCCTCGGTCTGCTCTCGCTCGAAGTGGAGATTGACAAGCTTTACAGCTTCTACCTATCTGGCGAGAATACAATCTACGGGGGAAATGAAGTATACCTACTGACCGGAAACGGGAAGCTATTGAGTGCTGCCGATGTCCCGAAGGAGCGCCTGCAGGAGATCAAAGCAGCACTAGTTACTTCGGAAAAAGCTACCTTGGCTGAGCCTGTGACACAGGGTATCGATCAAAATAGTACAGGCAGAGGTGATGCAGATCTGCTGGAGCGGGAAACGGCTGACGGCCTGATTTTGCTCTATCCACTACCGGAATCGGCAGAGCGGATTGTCACCTATATCTCAGCAGATGGCATGAATGCAGAGCTGCGAACGTTTAAGTATTTAATGCTCGCCCTGAACCTCGTAGTGTTCATAGTGTTCTGGCTGCTGATCTCAGTGCTTAGCGGCAGTATAGTTAATCCACTGAAGCAGTTGTACCTGAAGATTAATTCAACAATGAAAGACTAAGATAAGATGGAGTCTGAATCATGAAAATCGCTAACCGAAGTGTATTTCATACATCTAGCGTGGGCAATAAACGGATGAAGTAAGATATAGTTGTATTCAGTACACTTATTATTCGGAAAGTTAGTTGCTGCCAACAGAATTGGAACGTATAGATGTACCAAATACACTTAAACTTCTGCTCGCTGCAAAAAAAGGGTGCTTTAGCTGTATTAAATACAACTAAAGCACCTATAATTCTCGAAAGTATCTTTAATTTGCCACTACTCAGAATAAAACAAGAAATCGTCTTTTTAAGCAAAGTAGAAGTCCCGCCTACCCACTCAAAAAGGATCGATTTCTTTGTTATGTCCGCATTTATAAACTAAATTCGCTAATTGGGCAGTTCCTTCTTCAAGTTGATCGTAACTGTGGTGCCTTGCCCCGGTGTGCTGGAGATACTTAAACCATATTGAGGGCCATATTCCAGTTTAATTCGTTCGTCCACATTTCTTAGTCCATACCCGCTCTGAAACAACACATCTTCCTTGGCTTGGCTAAGCGTCGCACCGTTGGAAAATCCCACCCCGTCATCAGTCACTGTGAAGCGAATCTCATCTGCCACTAATTCGCCTTTAATCCAGATTCGGCCCATCCCGCGTTTCTCGCTGATGCCGTGTTTGATCGCATTCTCTGCAATAGGCTGAAGAATCAGCTTCAGAATGCGAACCTTGCGCAGCGATTCCTCAATCTCGTATTCAATCTCGAACTTATCCGGAAACCTCATTTGCTCAACTGTCACAAAACTCTGCACCAAGCGGATTTCTTCGTCCACGGTCACGAACTTGTCGCCTTTATGCAGGCTGATTCGAAAAAAGGTAGCCAATGAAGAAATCAGCCGTTCGATATCGGGCTGCTTCTTCAGTCGGGCAATCCAGGCAATTGCATCCAGTGTGTTGTAGAGAAAATGGGGATTGATCTGTGATTGAAGTGCGGTCAGTTCAGCTTTCCGTTGCTTTTCTTTCTCCTCATCTTTCTCCAGCATTAATTGGCTGATCCGCTCCACCATCTGATAGTAGCTGTTCTCAAGCTGAAAAATCTCATCAACCTGACCGCGCTGTTCATAAACAGCGGCCAGATCTTTTTTGCCAAACAGGCTCAGCTTCTTCTTCAAGTTCAGCAGTGGACGGGTGATTTTGGCTGCCAGATAGAAGGAAAAAATTAGCAGCACAATAAAGGTAACGCTGGCGAACAGAAGCGCATTTTGATTGCCTTTGGCGATTCCCGAGAGCAGTTTGTGATTGGAAATCACGCTGGTGAATTCCCAGCTGACCCCAAGTGTCTCCAACCGGGGATTCAAAGGATAAGTAGCAATGATGTAGGAATTTTCGTTATCTGACCAGGTACGATAGCCTTCTTTTTTACCTGGACGAAGAGGGGCGTTTTCCTCCAAAAAATTGCCCAAGAGCCGTTTGTCGGGGTGAGAAATAATCCGATTGTCGGAAGTCAGGAAGGAGTAGCCGATGCCAGTGAAGCTGGAGGAATACAGGTCCGCCAAAGCAGCCTCCCTGACATAAATGATCACGACCCCGATATTTTGTCCAGTATTGAAATTGCGGAACTGCTGGCCGAATGGAATATACGCATTGCCTTCTCCATCCCGTTTGATCTCACCGACAACAGGCATGCTGCTCTCCTGAATGCGTTTGATGAACAGGGCTTCAGGCACCTCCAGCATCTGCTCCTTAGACTGGTAAGAATAAAGCATATTATCGTTGGTGCTGATAATCACGTTACCCACCAGGTCGTTCTGGGCCAGCATACCGTCGATGATAGCTCCGATTCGCGATTCCTTATCAGCTGACGGCAGGGAATCATTATTGATGATTTGGTAAATATCACTGTTCACCAGAAACCGCAGAAACAACATTTGAATGTCATCGACCATGAGCTCCACGCTAAGCCCAATTTGGCGCTGAGTCTGAACGACATGGCGGTACAGATCCTTTTGCAGGTAGGTATAGGAATAAAAATTGAAAATAACGAGCATCAGCACCAGATGCAGAGACAGTCCTGCTAACAGAACAACAACAATCCGGCTTTTGATCTTGAACCGCCTCATCCAGGAATCCAACCGGTTGGCTAGTCTCCGCTTACCCATAGGTTTTTGCATATTCACTCGGCGGGATGCCCGTCATTTTTTTGAAGATCTGGCTAAAGTATTTGGAGTCGGTGAAGCCGACCTGATTGCCAACCTCGTACACCCGATACTTCGGATTGCGCAGCATACGTTTGGCCTCCTCGATACGGTATTCCGTCAGACATTCGTAAAAGGTTTTGTTCAGATCTTTACGGAACAGATGCATCAAATGGGTTGGACTGACGAAGACCGCCGCAGCAACCATCTCAACGGTAATGTTTCCGGCATAGCGCTCCCGGATAAAAGCGAGTGCGTCCCTGATTTCGCGCCGGCACCGAGCTCCAGCCTCTTCTTCAGCATACAGCACACGTTCTATGCCAGAAAGGGCACGCTGCGCAGCAAGTACAGCCTGCCGGTATGAATCTACGATCCCGTTCCATTCTCCCGCAGGTTTACCTATGCCGACGCTTAAGGCCTGGCCGAAGTGCTGTTGGCTCCATTCAGATAGTTGTTTGCCCAATTTTCGTGCAGAATCTCCGGCCAGCTCTGGTTCCCCGGTCCGAAGGATCATAACCCACTCCAGATGGCTGTCCCGGAATAGACACAGTTGCTCAAAAGAATGCGCTTCCAGAATAGTCGCCGCTGCATCCTCCAGCGCTTTGCCTACAGTATTTCCTTGAAGGCCGTTATCAGGAGGAAAGGTAATGGACAGCGGTAGGATAGCTTTTCCAGGTTCCAATTGCAGTTCCAGTAATTTTATCTTATTTGAAATAAACTCTTCGTCATGCAGTTGGTCATGCAGCAAATCCTGCCAGAACTGCTTGGAGATCGAGGCCATTTCCTCATTAAGCTGTGAATACCGCTTGGAGAGTTGCTTTTTGCCAAGGATTTCATCCCCGACGCTTCGAACTGTATTTGCAAGTTCTTCTATATTAATGGGCTTTAGCAAATAGGTGGAGGCGCCATAACGCAAAGCAGCCTGCGCATATTGAAATTCGTCATAACCGCTGAGCACGACAATCCCTACGAGCATGTCCTGTTCCCGTATTTTTTCGATGAGCTCAAGACCGTTCATATACGGCATACGAATATCGGTAATGATCACATCTGGACGGTGCTGTAGGGCAAGCTCCAATCCTTCCTCGCCATTGCTGGCTTCTCCTATGATCTCGACGTTGTATTCTGCCCAGTCTATGGTCTGAGTGATGCCCATGCGGACCAGATATTCGTCATCCACTACAAGCGCTTTCAACATTGGCTTCACCTCGAAGTAGTTTCTAATATGTCTTACAGCCATTATAAACATGAAACCTCTTAAAGAGGAGGTATAATTTCTGAGGTTGTCAGGATCGCAAACGATTTCGCAGTATATTCCCCGGTGACTCTGCGCAGTGACTGCCACGTAGCGTAAGGATCAAACATTTCAACAGCTTCGCAAACCGTTTCATAGGATTCCATCCTAACTTTTGCAAAATCCACTGTGATAGACTTTAAGCGTAAAAGAGCAGTAAGCGCTTTTATAAACATAGAGAGATCGAAATTGAACGTTGTAGGAGGAGTACACTAGATGCAAGATTCATTTATTCCATTTGGGTTTCAATATTACCGTTCCCCGACCCCCTTCCGTGATCAATGGGAACAAGACCTAAGCAATATTGCCGGACAGGGCTTCAATTGTGTGAAATATTGGGTACAATGGCGCGCGAGTGTGTCCAAAGAAGGGACCTATCATTTCGATGATATTCAGGAGCTAATGGATATTGCGCAGAGGAATGGTTTGAAGGTCATTTTGAATGTAATTTTCGATGTGGCGCCGGCCTGGTTCTATAAAAAATATCCTGATTCCAAAATGGTTACAGCGGACGGTTCCATTCTGGAACCAAGGGCGATTAACTGCCGCCAGATCGGCGGAGCGCCGGGGCCCTGTTATCATCATGCAGCTGCCGCCGAAGAAAAGGCAAAGTTTCTGGCGGAGACGGTGAAGACTTTTAAGGATCATCCGGCGCTCTGGGTCTGGGATTTATGGAATGAGCCTGAACTAACCACAGGAATCAAGCGCAAGCTGTCTTTTGACAACCAGGTGTGTTATTGCGAGCAATCGCTGTGGGTGTTCCAAGAACGGCTAAAAAATAAATATGTTACTTTGGAAGCCCTCAATGAATCATGGCAGCGGACTTACGGGAGCTGGGAGGAAGTAGAGGCACCGCGTGGACAAGGCGTATTTAATGATCTGGTGGACTGGCGCCTGTTCATGTCCGGTACTTTAACGGATGAGCTGCGGAGCCGGGTAGATATAGTGAAGTCACTGGATCTTTTGCATCCTGTTATGGCCCACACTGTGCCCGCCCCTATCTTTAATATGATTACAGCGGGTTCGGACGACTTCAAGCTGGCTGAGCCCTGTGACTTGACAGGCAATAGCCTTGGGTCCTCGGCCTGGTCTGCTGATCTACTGATCTCTGCCGCCAAAGGTAAACCCATTATCAATTCGGAGATTCATGCTTTGCCAGGCAATACTGCAATGAAGCCGCGTCAGCCGGACCTGCGGGAAATGAAACGGCATATTCTGACCCCGCTCGCTCGTGGCATCACGGGATATTTGTTCTGGCAGTACAGACCAGAGATATTGGGACAGGAGGCCCCTGCATGGGGCAGTGTATATTTGGACGGAAGTCCAACCCCATGGTACAAGGATATGGCTCATCTAAATAAGCTGGTGCAAAACAATAAGCAAGAGCTGATGCATGCAAAACGGCGCGGAGACGGGATTGCCATTCTGTTCAGTCCGCAGAACCAGGTTGCTAACTTTGCGGCACATGATCATCTGGACACCTACAACGATTCCTTACAAGGCGCCCATAAACTACTGCATGAGCTCAATTATAAAGTTGAATTTCTGCATGAGACGGATGTTAACGAGAAGACACTGGAGCAATACCACTGCTTGTGGATGCCTTATCCTCTATATTTGAACCGCAAACTGTGTGACATCCTACGCCAGTGGGTGGAAAAGGGCGGGATCTTGATTTCGGAATGCTCGTTCGGTGCACTTCAGGCAGAGAATGGCTGCCACAGCTATACGGTGCCCGGTTATGGATTTGACCAGGTGTTCGGGGTCCGTGAGACTTGGATTCATTCCGCTGAGAACCTGGATCACAGCTATCATCAGGTTGCGTTCGAATCACGGACAGCGATTCCGTTGCGGAATGTTATGGAGCACAGCAAGGCGGAGGAATCGGCAGCAGACGATACGGCGCACGGATCCTATTACAAATCGGATATCGAGCTGGAAAGCCATGTGAAGGTACTGGCTGAATTTGCCGAGGACCGCATGCCTGTGTTGACTACCGCCGCTTATGGCAACGGGCGTGCCGTATGGTTTGGTACCTTGCTTGCGGCTGCCTACTGGCAGGATGGACATCCCGGAACGCTTCAGCTGGTGCGGGATCTATTACAGAAGGAACTAAAGCTGCAGCCGTATGTACAAGCAAGCGGCGGTGTCCGCGCGGATCTCTCCGAGTGGGAAGGTGAGCAGGACCGAGGGGCATTTCTTTTTGTTCATAATGAAGGGGATATGGCGGTTAAGGCTGACGTTACGCTGGGTATTGTTTATACTTCTGTCGAACCGTGGTTTGATGATGGCAGCGCTGAAATTCAACCAATGAATCTATTGAAACCCACAACTACAAAACTGACTGTGCGGGTAGAAGCTGGAGATGTTCAAGTATTCCGATTATCTTAACCGGTATCAGTAAAGAACGGAGAATATAGAGCCGGTGAAAACTGGCTAAAGGAGTGTATCTATATGCGTTCGTTAGATTATGTTAATCCATTGCAGGGGACGGAGTCAGATTTCCGGTATTCACATGGCAATACGCTGCCACTTACAGCGCTGCCATTTGGTATGGCGGCTTGGTGCCCGCAAACCTATGAAGCAGGTGGAACCTGGTTCTTCCACCCGCGCCATCGCCACCTAGAGGGTATCCGGCTGACCCATCAGCCCAGCCCGTGGATCGGAGATTATGGGCATCTGACCCTGTTGCCACAGACAGGTCCACTTCTGCTCAGTCCCGGTTCACGTTCTTCTTCCTTCAAAACGGAAGAGATGCAAGTGTCCCCTCACTATTTCGATGTGTTTCTTCAACGTTACCGCACCCGGCTGGAGCTGACTCCAACCGAACGTTGTGCAGCGATAAGAATAACTTTCGCTGAGAGGCAGCAGAACAGGCTTATTATAGCACCTCTGAAAGGTGAGTCACATCTCACCTTCCAGCCGGATAAACGTAGAATCACCGGCTACACAAGAGGCCATACCGCCGGGGTGCCCGATAATTTCGCGATGTATTTCGTGTTCCAGTTCGATAGGGATTTTCACATGGAGGAGTCGGGAATCTTTAACGGAGATTATCAGCCACTGGAGACCCATGAAGGGACTGGCGAACGACTGGGCGCTTACGTAGGAATAGCTGCACCGGAATCTGGCATAGTGGGAGTGAAGTGCGGGACTTCCTTTATTAGCGGAGAGCAGGCGCTGCTTAATCTGAACCGAGAGATTGGGGAAGACAGCTTCGGAGAGATCTTGAATAGAGCAAAGGCAAGCTGGGAAGAACGGTTGGGGCGCATTGTTGCTGAAAGCGCAGATGAAGAGAACCTCCGCACCTTTTACAGCTGCATGTACCGAATCTGCCTGTTCCCAAGAACGTGGCATGAATATAATGAGCAGAACGAGCAGATCCATTACAGCCCCTTTAACGGCAGCATCTGCCAGGGTCCGATGTATTCGGATATCGGGCTGTGGGATGTATACCGAACCAGCCTTCCTTTATACAGTATCCTATTCCCATCTTTATTGGGTGAGATTATGCAGGCGTGGACATTGGCATACAAGGAGAGCGGCTGGCTGCCAAAGTGGCTGTCACCAGGGGAGCGCAGTGCCATGCCCGGCACACTGATTGATGCCGCAGCTGCGGATGCCGTGGTTAAGGGCATCGGCGGATTTGATACAGAGGTACTGTATGAAGGTCTTCTGAAGCATGCAGATCGTCCATCAGTGGACGAGAAGCTGGGCAGAAGGGGCCTTGAATTGTACTTGCAGCATGGTTATCTGCCGCATGACCGTTTCCATGAAAGTGTAAGCAACACGTTGGATTATGTATACGGAGATTTCTGTATTGCGCAGATGGCCAAAACACTTGGCAAAATGGATGATTATGAGCGTTTTATGGCTCGGGCACAGAATTATAAGCTGCTGTTTGATCTGACAGTTGGGTTTATGAGAGGTCGCAATGAGGACGGTACTTGGCAGGAAGTATTTGATCCTCTGGAGTGGGGTAATCCGTTTTGTGAAGGCGGGGCTTGGCAGGGGAGCTGGGCAGTGCCCCACGACTTCCCGGGACTAGCCGGGCTGATGGGTGGTGAAGAGGCTTTTGTCCAGCGTCTGGATCAGTTGATGACCGAGGAACCGGTATTTAAAGTGGGATCCTATGGTTTGGAAATACACGAAATGTCGGAAATGGCCTCCGCCGATCTGGGGCAGTTTGCCATCAGCAATCAGCCGAGCTTCCACATTCCTTATATATTTGCCAGACTGGGTGTGCTGTCCAAAACGCAATATTGGGTCCGCAAAACCATGGCCGAACTGTTCAGCAGCCAGATGGATGGTTTACCCGGCGACGAAGATAACGGCAGCATGGGTGCTTGGTTTATTTGGAGCGCCATCGGCCTGTACCCTTTAAGTCCTGGAATTCCTGAATATGTGCTCGGCAGCCCGCTTTTTGATAAGGTAACTATTCAGCTTGAAAATGGGCAGCAATGGATCATTGAAGCAGAGAACAACAGCCCCGCCAATGTGTACAGTAAATCCGTCCACTGGAACGGATCGCTATGGCAGCACCACTCTCTGTCACATGATGAGATTGTCAAAGGTGGAGTCTTGAATTTCTGTATGTTTTCGGGCACAGATCAGTCTTAAGAACAATGCAAGGCAGTCTGGAAAATTCCGGACTGCCTTTGTTTTTATTAGATGATTTTACAATCAAAAAAAATTGAGGAACACACTGAATCAGTGATGAATGCAAATCGACTTTTCTATAAATCACTCCGATCCCGTAATTGCATGGAAATCATGCTTGATATACAACAAGCTGCTGCTCACTCCCGACAAACGCGCTGAATTCCTGCACATTGTACAACATTCCACGTTCGAATACGTAACTTCTCTATTCTCCGACAGCATTTTTTTATAGGGCGAAAACTGGGCTTTACGGTCAAATCGTGAAATGGCAAACCATTTCGCAGCTTTCCCGCCTGTTATTTCAACGTAAACATGTCTAATATCGAAGAGAATGAAAGCGCTTAACATCGAGGATGAGAGAGGAGGAAATAACTTATGACTCTAAAACTTCATTCCAAAAGAAATCAGCTAATCGTTATTCTGACCGCTCTGTTAGCAGGAAGCCTGCTGCTGATTGGTGCGAAGAAGTTGCAAGCTCCACAAGCAGAAGAAATGCTTCTGACCCTTAACGGGCAGGAGGCCACAGCAGCGGAGTTCAACTGGCATCTTCAAATGAATCGGGCACTGATTGTTGATTATTTTAAACAAACTTACAACGCCGACTATTCAAAAGACTTCTGGTCTGCCTACTATTCCGGCGAAAATCCAATGCAGAAATGGATCAATACAGCTCAAACTCAGCTTTTGACGAAGCGGATGGAGCTACAGCTTGCTCAAGAAGCAGGAGTCGTAACGGATATCAGTTTTGAAGGTTTTCTCAAGGAGATGGAGCGCGAGAATAATCGGCGGAGTCAGGCAGCAGCGAATAAGGAGGTGGTGTATGGTCCTCTTCATCTGGAGGCGCAGGCCTATTTCAGTTATTACATGAGCAACCTTGAGGATGCCACGATTGAGGCAATGCGCAGTAACGGAAGTATCGTGATTTCAGACGAACAGGTGAAATTGGAATATGCAGCAAATCTAATTGCGAAATATTCTCTGCCGGGAACGATTCGTCTGGAATGGGCAACGCTTCCCTTTGGCCCAGAAACAGAGTACAAAGATCAGCAAAAAGCCTTAGAAAGAATGGAAAAGCTCCATGCAATAGCAACAGCGACAGCAGCAACAGATTCTTCAGGCACAGGCTTCCAAGACCAGGCAAAAGAGTTTGGCGTAAACGTTGGCGAGGTGAAAATAACAAGTGCTTCACGGCGAACAGCAGCTTTGGAAAATCCAAAGGTATTGCTTACCGCAGAGCAACTGGCGCCGGGAGAGTTTAGCGGTTTGTTTACTGAAAATGGGGCTATTCACCTACTTTACTGCCTGTCGGCAGATGATGCAGCTATTCAGCCGTTCGATCATGTGAAGGATGCCATCGCACTGAATTTGGCGCAGCAGAAGTATAGATCCATTGTGGACGAAAAGCTGTCCGAAGCTGTCGTGGAATGGAATTACCCGATGGCTGAAGATCTCGCAAACCAAACCATCCAATAAATGTTCAAGGGGGAATAATACAATAATGTTCAAAAAACTCGCAAAATCACTGCTTATAATGGTGCTGATCTTCACAGCGCTGCTTCCCGTAATGGGCGTTTCTGCCCATGCTGAAGAGACGAATGCCGATGATTTCTCAACCCTACCGGCAGCGGAACACAGGTCCGAGAACTGGCTAATTGACAGTAGTAATCCTCAGTTTTTCGAAGGAGATGCAGCCCGGCTGGTCAGAACCTCCACGGAGACTGGCTATGCCATTTACCCTTTGACTGGAGTTCAGTCGTTTACGCTTCAAGCGTATTATTTCTCTGGTTCCACGGCTGTTATCAAGTTCTACGGATCGCCAGATGCAGATATCTGGACGGAGCTTCCAGCCATCAACGACAGTCCCACCGCAACCGGTTCTGGCTGGTACGGAACAATATATACACCCTCGGGGGCGCTGCCGGATGGTGTCAATTATCTCAAAATTGAAGTCAGTGGTGACCTCGATACCTGGCTGATGCAGCTTGGGCACCTTACACTCTCCAATCTGTCGCTTGCACCACAAACGATTGTTGATGAGCTTGACGACATTGCACAGCTTTATGCACACAGTACAAATTGGTCTTTAGATACAAGTAATCCCGCTTTTTTTGGTGGAGATCATTCTCGTGCGGTGAGAACAGCAGACTCAGCAGAATCACTCGTGTACCATTTGCATAATCTGCAACATTTCACAGCCCGCATGCATTCCTTTGCCGGGTCTAGTGGGACTATCAAGTTCTATGGTTCGGCGGATGCATCCACTTGGACAGAACTTTCTGTTGTTCATGAACCTCCACAGGCCACTGGTGATGCGGCTTGGACTGGGACGAATTATACTCCGGCACAAGGGATACCTTCCGGCATTCATTATTTAAAAATCGAGCTTAGCGGTGATTCCGCACCCTGGCTGATGCAACTAGGATCGGTCACTTTATCCAACCGCTTGCCTGGAGATGGAGGGAGCAGCGGTGGAGACGGAGAATATTATGTGGATTCATTTGCAGGCAGCGACAACAACGATGGAAAAACACCGGAGACTGCCTGGAAGACCTTCTCTGTAGTGAATCAGACTACCTTTGAAGCTGGGGATCGTATTTTGTTAAAGAAGGGTGGAATCTGGAACGAACAATTATATCCTAAGGGCAGCGGCACAGATGAAGAACCGATTACAATATCTGCCTATGGGAGTGGAAGCAAACCGATTATCAACGGTGGAGGCATGGCCGGAGCAGCTGTATACCTACGTAACGCTTCGAACTGGGTGATTCGGGATCTTGAGGTCACTAATTATGCTTCCGAGAGGGGAAGTGTTTACCGGGAAGGTATTATGGTGGAGAATGCTAATGGAGGAACATTAAGTAATATCCGCATTCAGGATAACTATGTCCATGATGTATCAAGCAGTTTCCGTTATCCAACGGTTTCCGGAGCCGAAGGTGGCCCACATGCGTTTGGAGGTATCTCCGTATATGTGGGCGGAACGACGGGCACGGACAAGTTCGATGGGGTATGGATCGAGGGCAATACAGTGGAACGGATAGGCCGGACCGGTATTGTGGTATGGGATCAGCGTTTTAACGGAGCAGACTATGCTACGGTCAATGTTACGATCCGTGGAAATTATGTCAAACAAGCCGACAGCGACGGTATTCTCACCTTCGGTGCGGATGGAGCGGTGATTGAGCATAACATAGCGGAGGAAGGCGGAAATTATTCCGAAGAAGGCGAGTTTAACGGATCTGCCGCAATTTGGCCGACTCGCGGCAAGAATAATATCGTCCAGTTCAATGAGTCTTTTAACACGAACAAACCAGAGGGAGATGGTCAAGGCTTCAATCTGGATATCGATACGATGGACAGTGTGGTTCAATATAATTACAGCCATGGCAACAAAGGCGGATTCATGCTTTTTGTCGATGCCCGTTTGACTCCAGGCGTGCTGACAGGCTCCTCTAACAATGTAGTCAGATACAACATCAGCCAGAATGATCTAACGCATACGTTTAATTTTGCAGGCGGGGTTACGCCAGATACACAAATCTATAACAATACTATCTATATCGGAGCTGGGCAAAACACCAAAATTATCGATCATGAATGGGATGACGCAGGAAATATTAACGCTCCATATTCTTTTAGGAACAATCTGGTCTACAACCTTGGTCAAGGAGGTTATAATCTGCCAGGGGTGAACGGTAGCTTCGACCATAATCTATTATATGGCAACCATCCAGTAAGCGAGCCGGAAAATACCAATCCTATCACAGCAAATCCACTCTTAGTTGCTCAGGGCACCGCCGGAATGGGCTGGAATACAGTGGACGGTTACAAGCTGAGAGAGGGGTCTCCTGCACTTGGGGCCGGTGCTGTCATTGCAGACAACGGTGGGCGGGACTACTGGGGCAATCCCGTTTCAGCAGCAACTCCACCGAATATTGGAGCTTATAATGGACCCGGACTTGATCCTGCTACGCTTCCAGAAGCCCCTGTAGATGATCTGCGACTATATTTTCAAGGTTTAAAAATTGCTCCTCATATTACAGATGGTAATAACGGCGGCATGTCGCTACAACTTCAATTTACGAACAGTTCCAGTGTGGATCCTCTGAGAATTAAAAAGATTTCCTGGACCCTAGGGGAAGAGACTGGTCAGATCAGCGGTAGTGAATCGCAATTGTCTGAAATTGCCCCAAATAGTGGATTTACTTATTCAATTCCACTGCCGGGATTCTCTGAAGGGGTTAAATATCCTCTTGAGTTGACAGTTGACCTTGAAGGTTATGAGACAGTTCACCTCAAGCAAAACATAGATATTAACCGGATACAGCATCAGTCCGATACACGAAGTCCAGCTCTGATTGATCTTGCGGACGGAACCCCTTTGCTCAACGGATATAAGGGTGCGGATGATCTTAGTGGAACAGCGCAACTACGCTGGGATGAAGAACACATTTATTTGACCGCCGATATCCGCGATGATGTATTCAGCCATAATGCCGCCGGGATTAATATTTGGCAAAATGACAGTATTCAGTTCAGTCTTGCTCCCGGTGTACCGGGCGATAGTCAATCCTGGTATGAATACGGAATCTCGCAAACCCCAGAGGGGCCGCAAATATATCGTTGGCTGTCTATGAAAGGTGCAGCTACCGGAGTGTTGACTAAGGGAACTTTAAGTGTGACCAGAGATGAGGCGACCAAGGTTACATCATATGCACTGGCACTACCTTGGAGCGAAATAAGCCCGATCCGTCCAGCGGCGAGCGATATCTTAAGCTTCTCCATGCTGGTTAACGATAATGATGGCGCGGGTCGAAAAGGATATATTGAATGGGGATCAGGCATTGGCGCTGCGAAGGACGCCTCACTTTTCCGCACCTTCCAGTTTATGAACGTAGAAGGTGAAGAAGAGACCCCACTGAGTGATAATGCCGATTTGAGCGTTTTGAGTATGGACGGTACAGACATCCCTGGGTTTGACCGTAAGAAACTGACCTATACAATAAATGTGCCCTTTTCCAAGACAGCGGTGGCTGTAACTGGGACACCTTCTGATGCAGAAGCCAAATTGACGGTAACAGGCGGAAGTGAGCTTAAGGTAGGAGATAACAGAATCGATGTTAAAGTTACCGCTGCGAACGGCATAACAACTAAGACATACACTTTGAATGTAGTGCGGAGTGAAGAAGGTGGGGGAACAGATACGCCCGGCAATTCGTCCGGCAGCAATAATAGTGGCAACACAAATGAGAGTAGTGGAGGAAAAATAGTTAATCCAGTGAATATAATTTCAGCGGGCCGTATTCGCATTCAGGGATCACCCGGTGCTGAAGGAATGAAAATTGCACAGCTTCCCACAGGAGAACTCCAAAAAGCGATGAAGGGAGTGCAAGATGGAGCTTTAGTACTTGAGCTTGCTGAAGAGGATGCGACTGCCAGTGGTGTGGCTTTTCAAGTGCCCATTCCCGAACTAAAAGATAATGTTACTTCCCTAACTGTAAAAGCAGGTGCTGCCACAATAACACTTCCAATTAACACTTTAGGTGAGAATATTCCAGAGGGTGCCCGGCAGTTGGAGCTATCTATCCATTTTGTTGATGCGTCAACCCTTCCAGTTGCCTTACAAGAGAAATGGAAAACGCATGCTTTGTTCCGGATCTCAATGACGGTAGACGGTAAGTCCAAAGAAACATTAAGCCCTTCTGCGGCAATGAAGGTATCATTTGGATATGAATTAAACCCTGATGAAGTCCCACATCAAGCCATCGTCTACTCTGTTACCGGTGAGGGAGTGGCCGAAGTGGTCAAAAACTCCAAATACGTATCAGGAACAGGCAAAACAACGTTTACAACAAGGGATTTTGGACTCTATGCTGCAGCTAATGCAAATATCCACTTCTCCGATGTTGATTCAGGCTCCACAGTCATCTTGGAAACTTTGGCTTCCCGTGATCTTATTCATGGCACAGGCGGGGGCAAATTCGAGCCTGCCCGGCAAATTACAAGAGCGGAATTTGTTCAACTGTTAGTATCAGCGCTAGAACTTCAAGCCGAGAGTAGCAGTACTTTCAAAGATGTGAGTTCAAATGCTTGGTATTACCAAGCTGTCTCAACAGCTCAGGCGCTAAAGCTTGTTAACGGACGTAGCGAAGGCGTATTTGCCGCAAAAGAACCTATTTCCCGCCAAGAAATGGCTGTTATTCTGTTTCGCGCTCTGAGCTTAACTGCTCTCCAGTCGGATATCTCCGGCAAGGCAGCAACTTTTGCCGATGAGAATCAAATCGGTTCTTACGCGATGGATGCGGTTGAGTACCTGCGGGAGACAGGAATTGTCAACGGTTATACCGACGGTACCTTCAGACCACTGAGCCTGACCACACGTGCGGAAGCCGCTGCTTTAATTTACAGAGTAATGGAATTGTAAGCACCACAAAAGAGCTGGAGCCAAGTTCACTTGGCTCCAGCTCTTTTTGCTTTCGGAAATGATAATTGGGATGGTGACGGCAGTTTCAAAATCACGATGAATCTGGCTGAGCTGGCGAACAGCAGCGGGATCACACGTAGCAAAGAAATGACCGTAGTCGTTAAGGAATAGAACAGGGACAAAAAATCACAAATTCAGGCAACCAGTCGCCGAAAAAACAGGGATGACTGGTTGCCTTTTTTGAGTTATAAACTGCATTATAAGGGAACTGGAATCTTGAATATTCCTTTAATTACTATACTTTTTCAAAGCATCTGCCATATCCAATTTATATTGATCTACTTTTTTTAAATTATCGATAGTTGCTACAACCATTTGGAAAAGATACTCAGATGTTCCTCCTAATTTTAGATTGTTACGTATTAAATTCATTACAATGTCCAAAACGATTGATGACGGAATGAGGACATCTGTAAGTCTAAACGTATGAGAAAAGGATTGTGACCCTAAAGGCCATGGTAAGTCAATCGAAAAAGAAACCGGCACTTTAATATCCAATTTGAAATTTTTCATATTTAAACCTTTTTCAAGTTGATTCTGGATCTCCCCAAAAATATAATCGTTAAAAATCTCAGAAAATTTTGTAAAAGTAAAGTCAGAAACGTCTCGGCAAAGATCCACGAGCTTACGAGGATTGAACTTGATTTCTTTCACTGTCATAACAACAGGAGGGATGATTGCTTCTTGAATTATAGCTTCGACTGCTCCTCTTAACCCTTTGAAAAATTCATCTTTTACTTTACCGGCACCGATTAGAGAAAAAATGTTAAACGTTAATACGTCAGCGGCTTTTTCAGCGATTTCCATTACCGGTTCAATCAGTTCTTTCATTAGTTTTTCTTGCATCAGCTTAGTTATGAAATCGGTAATAGTATTTAATATCTTGGCTATTTCATTTAGCCAGTGTTCGATTATGGCGAGTAGTTCATCGATCAAGGCTTGAAACAACGCTGGAATCAGTTTTAGAGCGAATTGAATCATATGATCAGTTAAATGATTTATCAATATTTTGGCTATTGCTTCTATTTCAGCCATTTGAGGCATCCACATCGGATCGCTTTGCAAATGGTTGGCGAAGTCCACGGCGTTACCTTTTATTGGAGTAAATATGTTTAGAGCATTTTCAAAAAGCTGTTCTTGTGCTTCAGGTGTCAAAGGCGCTACCATTTCCGCAATAATTTTAACAGCTGCCTCCAACGGTTTCTTTAAAATATCTTGAGCTCCAAGTGGTCCAAGAACATTTGCAGCCTGACCTGCAGCTTCGCGAAGAAGACCCTCGATTTGTTCATTAACTGAAGTCTGAATTCCGTCCATGACATGAATAACGCTTCTTCCAAGCATTGTGAGTAATACGCTGGATAATGCTTCTTGCATAGTTTTTATGTCAAAATTTTGAAATCCATTAACGATCTCTGGAATCAGAACATCAGAAGTCAGTTGTATGCAGGGAATCAGGGCTTGCTCAAACAGTATCTTAATCTCTTCCTCGCCAGCCAAAGTGTTCGAGATTGCAGTTTTTCTAGCACTTATTTCCGTATCCACATAATGATCGAAAGCTTGGTTTATGGCTCCAAGTGTTGATCTAAAAGAGTTTTCCCCTGTAGTCAAAGGAAATGAGGGACTAAATAAGAACTTCATTGCTTCTTGGGCAGTTCCTGAAACGGCAGGTTTCAGAATTGCTGCTATCTCCCGAACGCTATCTACATGTTGAATGGCAATCGTCAAAGGTTTATCAAGTAGAAATGAAAGAAGATCCCCCTGGTTCAAATTTGTGTCAGACGGACGGTTCAAATCTGTATTAATTGCACTTTTGACAGCGGGAGGAGGTTGGTAAGACAATTGTGCCGTAAAAGTAGGCATGGTTGCTTTATCTGCAGCTTGCACTGCAAGGGGGAGCAACAAAGCTGATACCCACAAAGCAGAAATACTTCGGACAAACTCCTTCTTAAGCTGCTCGTTTTGGATTAATGCTGATAATGAATCTAAACGAACAAAGATTTCATGGTTATCCGGCACTAACTGAAAAGAATTAAAACCTTTCAGGGTTTGAATGACTTCTGTGGTTTGTTCAGCTGGTAAAGAAGCAAGGCCAAGTAAACGAAGGATCTCTTCCTTAAAGAACACATTCATAGTCAAGAAGAACAACGATTGGAATTGCCCCCCAATAAATGTAAGAACGGTTTGCGCTAGTTTTTCGGTATTGCTCCCGGTACCTTCATTTAATTGTCTACTGACCTCATAGGCTGATTTCACTCCTATCCTCAGCATAGTACCGAGCATTAATGCTTGTTCCTGCTGTGTGTCAATAGCTTTATTAACAATGCCCTCAATTAAGCCGTTCCCATAACGATTGACCAGTTTTGCAGGATCGGGGAATTTAAAATTGATGCCACCTCTATAGCCACCCCCCGCAATAAATCCCATTCCCGCCTCATAGACAAATTGGAATCCAGATTCCCCTAGAGTAGCTGTCTTATGTAAATTACCAAGCATAACAAAATTGGCATACGCCATAAAACCAACCGCAAATTGGGCATACAAATAACCTTCGAGCTCTGATTCTTCTAACAATAGCTCAATCAATTCACCGGATAAACCATTTCCTGACGGTTTATTCTTCAGGATTTTCAATAACTCTTTAACGGTCATATTCATGCTTAATCCAGCCGCTACCGCCGCTTTAAGAACGGCTTGAAGTCGACCGGCTAGCCCGGCTTCGTCGAATAGATCCAGGGGCGTTTGTATCTGTACTTGGAGAAGAAGTGAAACTTCGGCACTCCCCAATATTTTTAATTCAGCCCATTTATTTAATAAATTATTGATTTGTGCCATAGCCTGTGCGCCTAACTTATAGTTCATTCCTCTTCTCAAGCTACCCTGGCCCGCAACTAAGGTCTGTCCCTGAATATTTCCCCAGTTTTGAGTTGTTGTACTTTGTTGAAAGATCTGCTGATCTTGATTCAGTGGCAATCTAACACCTCCATATTTACGTTGTTTTAGTATTAAGTAATATGGGCTATGAACTCATTTGATAACTTTTATGGAAAAATTTGCTTGGACAAAAACGAAAACTTCTCATGAAACTTTTCATCCAATAACATTATTTCTGCTTTTCTGCTGATAGCTTGGTTTCCAAACTTAACATCAATGATAAATTCATCACTCAGCATCTGCCGATACCGGGATATAATCTCTTCTTCCATCAATTCTCCCATTGACTTCGTTTCGGCCGGGATTACAGGGATTCCAGCTTGCTCTACCAAGTGAAGATTTTGTTTGATATCTGTAGCTACTTTGCTAAGAATGCTTTCACTTATTGCTGTCTCAATATCTACCATTCCTTCATTCGTATAAAAATGCTTGTTGACTGCTGCGAGTGCAGCATGTGAAACATGAAATGCTTGAATATCTTTTTGTATTTCATAATGCATTTCAGCTGTTTCGAATATCAAAGCAAGCTCCTTAACTCTTTCGGTCGTTTGTCCATTTATTTCACCAAAATAAGTTTTGGAACCAAATTGAGCGTATAAAATATCCTCTTTAATGTCTCCACCTGCACCAGGGAAACCTGGAAGTAACCGATCACCTACGATCTCTAGCCAGGAATTATAACCAATAGTGTTGGTCAGTGTAATTATTGTTTTGCTCTGATTATTTTTGATCGCAGACAGGGCAGATTCTGCCTGATCATATCGTACAGGAACAAAGATAAAATCATAGATGTCATCATCTGCAAGCTTTTCGACCGTCTTAATGGATAGTTGCTTTATCCTTCCGTTGTCGTTGTATCTCAAACCCTTCCGCTTAAGTTCATCCAGCCTTTTTCCCCGAGCCAGTAAAGTGACGTCAAACCCCGATTGTGCAAATCTAAGAGCGTATAAACTGCCAATCACACCAGCCCCAAAAATTAGAAGTCTATTTTGTTTTATGTTCACTATTATCATTCCTTCCGACTAACTAGTCACTGATTGTTTAAGCAACATCTGTTTGATAAGATAATAGTATGGCAAGTTTATGCTTACAACCGTCAGTGTAAGAAAAGAGTTGCATAGACAACAAATTCCGATAATTGATGTTTTAGAAAGGGGATATTCAGATGGTACATCAAGAAGATCCGAGAGTAATACGGACTCGCCTGTTAATAAGAGAAGCTTTCAGAAATCTTTTACAGACTAAAGGATTTGATTCAATGACAATAAAAGATATCTCACAGAAAGCTACGATAAACCGGGCTACTTTTTATGCTCATTATGAAGATAAATATGCTTTACTCAATGAATTTACAGAACAGTCTTTTCATCAAATGATTCCTGAACAAGTAATAAATGCACGGGAGTTTTCAGATGAAATATGTAACCAGCTGATCTTGTTGACTCATCAGTACATCGTTGATTTTTATCAGAAATGCAGAATGGATTCCAAATCCATTGCTAAGGTGGTGGATGAGAAAGTGAAAAATATGCTGCAGCAAATCATTGAAAACATATTTCTGAGAGGGGATAAATACGATATTGCAGACCGCCAACATACAAAGATCATTTCAGCAATGACAGGTTCAGCGATCTATGGCGCTGCATTTTCTTGGTTAATTGAGGGGGAGGCTGATCAGACCGATTTACTTGTGGACATTGTTCGTCCTTATGTAATGAGTGGCCTGGGACTCTTGATAAGATAGAATAGGAGCGCTTACAAGTATTACTCTCGGGACAAATCCCACGAACATTAAAATTTAATCACTTCGCCAAGATTATTAGAAAGGTGGAACCTATGGTTGATTTTGACTGGTCATTTTGGGAGACGGTATTACTATATTTCATGCTCATTTTTTTCGAATCACCAGTAGGTATAATTATCGTAATTATTTTTGTTATTATTTTTATTATGTTTATAGTTGATAAAATCAAGAGAAAAAGAACAAAGAAAAAACAATGATTAACTTAGCTTTGATATCCATGATTTATATGTGAAAATTTAAATAAAAAGGATCATATTGTACATATCGCACATATTTAATCAGTCATCGAATCCTTAATTGCAAATATCCACGAAAACTAACGCTTCGGACCATTCCGAAGCGTTAATTTTTGTATGCGCAAGTTATGTTTCGTCATCTACCGCATGCCTAAATCCAGAAAATAATAATTTTCAAATTAACTATTTTAAATTTTATGAAAATGATATAAGATAGTGTAACAAATGAAACGATACGTATCGTACTATAATTACATCCTTTTAATAACTTAAATAACATCTAGGAGGTGAAATGAATATGAACGTGAAAAACAAAGAACCTCGAAGTAAAAAAGAGATTCTTACTGCAACACTTGAAATGTTAGAATCCAACAGTTATTCATCTTTAACGATTGAGGCGATTGCAGCACAAGCTGGAGTAGGCAAAACAACCATCTATAGATGGTGGGAAAATAAAGCGCGTCTTGTACTGGACGCTTTTCTAATGACCGTAGAATCAGAGTTTGAATTTGATAGTAATAAATCCATTCAGGATAACTTCAAACAACAGCTTGAAGCTTTAGCTCGTATCCTCAATAGCAAAATCGGGAAATCCACTTTAACTATAGTTACAGAGAGCGAAGAAATCGCGAAAGATTTTTACGTATTGTTTTTAATGACAAAAAGAAATGAAGCCAAACAATTACTCCAAGCAGCCATAGATATGGGAGAATTGAAACCAGCAATCAACCTGGATATAACTTTAGATCTGCTTTATGGTCCCATATACTTTCAAATTCTCATCTATAAACAAATTCCGGATGCGGATTACATAAACGATTTGTTGATCCATGTCTTGGAAGGCATCAATATTGCAAATTAATAGTAAACCGGGGGATATTTACTTTATGAATCAGACGATAGACGTTCAGAATTACAATAAGAACTATTCATTAATGACGATTATTTTATTTTGGTGTGGATTAGTTATTTTAACTAGCATGTATATTACAATTCCATTATCCGAAGTATTTTCACATGCCTTTCAGATTAGCTCGAGTGAGGCGGCTTGGATTGGGAGTTCATTTTCTCTTTGTTATGCTCTGGGCTGTCTTTTGTATGGACCTTTTTCAGACAGATATGGACGTAAAGTATTTTTAGTAGCCAGCATTATTGGGTTAACCGTAGTTACGCTTGCATTAGGATTTGTGGATAGTTTTTACGGGCTTATTATGCTCAGAGGAGTGCAAGGCCTAGTGGCTGCTGCTTTTGCACCTATTGCGCTAGTGTATGCAGGGGAGATGTTCCCGCCTCATAAAAGACTAACAGCCGTCGGATTTATAAGCTCAGGACTGTTAATGGCAGGTATAGTAGGCCAGGTTTTTAGTGGGATTGTTAACGAAGCTCTTGGCTGGCGTGCTATTTTCTTTATTTTGGGAATTGTGTATGGTATTACTTCAGTGATAGTAATGAGGTTCCTTCCTAAAGATGAAATGCTAAGACCGAAAGAAAATGTTCTGCGGAAGTTTAAACAAATGACAATTCTGCTAAAACAATCACAATTGCTTTTGGCTTTTGCGATAACCTTTATGCTTCTATTAACTTTAGTTGGCATGTACACCGTTTTGGGAAGTTATTTAAGCTCAGCTAAGTTTGGTCTTTCCTCACAGGATATCCTTTATATTCGTGCATTTGGAATCGCGGGGATGCTTTTATCACCCTTTTCCGGAAGAATTGCTCAAAAACTTGGAATGGCCGCTGTTCTAAGGGGAGGCTTAGCTTTAGCTGCAATTGGGTTGCTTGCTCTAGGTTTTAGTACGAACCTGCCACTTCTTGTCCTAATGAGCGTTGTATTTGTGGCTGGTATCGCGCTGGTAACTCCCGTTATCATCTCAATCGTCAGTCAATTAGGGGGAAATGCAAGAGGGTCTGCGATTTCATTCAATGCATTTATTCTATTCCTAGGCGCTAGCACAGGCCCGATATTAGCTTTGAAATTACTAAAAACAGAAAATTATTCGTTATCCTTTACTATATTAGGTTCTATTCTTTTATTAGGTTTTTTAATCTCTCTTTTTCTTAGATTATCGGCTAGGGTTCCAGTAGTGAAAAATGAACGGGCTGCTACTTTACCCACAGAGTGATAGGAATGAATAAAGAAACGGAGATTTGCATTGTTGGTGGTGGACCTTCTGGTCTCTTTCTAGGGCTGCTGTTAGCCAAAAACGGAATTAGAGTTACCGTACTGGAAAGTCAAACAAGCTTTAATCGCAAGTTCAGAGGAGAAGTTCTTCAGCCTCGATTTGTAAGGCTCATGAAAGAGTTGAATCTGGAGCAGCGTCTTGAAAAGTATGAGCATATAAAATTATTTAATGCTGAAATATGGAATAATAAGAAATATATCACTCAAATTGATTATGAAAAAGAAATGCCGGAGGCACCTTACGCAATTAAAATAAAACAATCCGTCCTGTTAACTTTTCTTTATGATCTGGCAAAGGATTTTAGTAATTTCGAGCTCATTTTTAACGCAAAGGTCACTTCAACTATTAAAAGTGCAAATCGAACAGTCGGAGTAAACGCCTTAGTAGATGGACAAATGACTGCGATCCATGCTTCTTTAGTAGTCGGAGCGGATGGACGGATGTCGACGGTTAGGAAGACAAGCGATTTTTCTTTTAAGTATAAAAAAGAAGATTTTGATTTAATCTGGTGCAAAATATCGACTAATGAGTTCAAGCTAAATCAAAAACTCCTTTTCAGATTGTCTGATTTTAGTAACTTCATAGGGCTTCCTTATTCCTCTGATTGTGTGCAGATAGGTTTTACAATGAGGAAAGACCAATGGAATTCCATAAAAAGCAAAGGCATCGAACCATTAAAGCTTGAATTCATAAAGGCCTTTCCTGAGCTTAAAGAAGACATTGAAAAGATCATTGATTTCAAATCGTTTGTTTCTATCCAATCAGAGACTTTCATGGTGGACAATTGGCATAATAAGGGTTGTATTCTAATCGGTGATTCTGCACATTGTTCCTCACCACTCGGAGCTATCGGATTGTCCTTGGCTTTTGAAACAGCGCTGGTCGCTGCTGAACTTATTGTTGCATCAAAATTAGAGCCAAATCATGAATACAAGTGTTTAGATCGTTTGCAGCCCATTCGTAATCGGGAAATTCGTTTTGTGCATTTTGCTCAACAGTTGATAATCAGCATGGCCGTTAAATCCCCTAAAGGGGTTAAAAAATTCTCGCTAGCCTGCATGAAACTGATGGGAAATAGCAGGATCGCAAGATATTTAATGCGGAGATTCTTTTTGGGGAGTCCTAAAATAACGGTTGATAATGCCTTCAAATTTTAACGCAGCCTCATTCCTAAGTAGAGTTCATTGGGAATGAGGTTATTTTAATTTGCTGAAACGCAAAGAATTTGTATAGAAAACGCTTTCTATCCATTGTAAAATACAGGTTGAGGTGTAATTACAAAAAAGGATGGAAATCCCATGCGGATCAAATTTAATATTTTTCAGAAAATGTTAGTGTTGTTGCTGATTCTGCTAACTCCGGTCGTGGCGCTGTACTATTATTCTACCTCTAAGAGCATCAACGTCATACAGGAGGAGCTTATCAAAGCCAGCCTGAACCGGATGGAGCTCTTCGTGGCACAACTGGATGCCAGCATTGAGAAGTTCGACTTAGTCTCCGCACCTATGCTCGTTGACACGAACGTGCTGGAATACCTTTACAACCTCAATATGAGCGATTATTCCCTAATGAAGACAAGGCTGCTGATCCAAGAGAAGCTGTCGCTGGCCAGCGCATCGGGCAACTGGCGCAATGACGTGACCGTCTATTTCCCGCAACGAGACGATAGTATTTCTTCTTCCCCCTCCTATGAATATGACCTTAAAGAGTTTGATAGCCGATTTTCGCTAGGGTGGAGCTACAGCGAAGATTTGGAGATTGGCTCCGGTTTTACTCGAACTTATGTCACTACGGGTTACAAACCAGCCCGTCCGGACGATCTGGATGTTGCCGTTCGCATTAACCTCTACAAGTGGAGCTTTGAAAATTTGCTTGATACCTACAAATCTGGTCACTCTGACAACCCGTTTTTTTACAAAGAAGGACATGCCATCATCGCCAGCCGATCCGCAGATGGGTCCAAGATGGACCAAATTATCGCGGAATTAGGCGACAGGATCAATAGCCGGAATTCAAGTTTTTTAATTCATTCCTTCGACGGCAGGCCTTATCTGATTACCTATTATTATTCCAATATTCTTGAGTGGCATCTCGTCGATTCTGTTCCACTTAACCAGATTATCGGACCTATCAAGCAACAGAGGTTATTATTTGGAGCTTCTTCGATTATTTTGCTCCTATCCTGTATTACCGCCGCGTCTGCTTTGTACTGGAACGTACATCGACCTATCTTCCAACTTGTGCGTGCGGTGCAGAGGATTAAGGAAGGCGATTACGCGTACCGGCTACCGAAGAAATCAAACAATGAATTCACGTTCCTGATGCAGAACTTTAACGAGATGGCGACGCAGATCCAAGATCTCATCGAGAATGTCCTACAATCGCGTATCCTTGCGCGTGATGCCACGCTAAAACAGCTACAAGCCCAGATCCATCCTCATTTTCTGTACAATTGTTTGGGTTTCATCATTAATATGACCAAGATGGGAAAGAATCGGGCTGTTATAGACATGGCGTATCATTTGGCCGACTATTACCGGTATACGACGCGAATGGATAATCAAGGAGTCAGCCTGGGTGAAGAACTGGCGTTCGTGCGCATTCACCTCGAGATTCTTCGGCTTCGCAATGAGACGCTGTCCTACAGCATCGAACTGCCTGAAGAGTTGGCGGAGCTGCGAATTCCCCGGCTTCTTATCCAACCAATCGTGGAGAATGCGATCGTGCATGGACTTGAGAACGTCGAATATCCAGGCCGGGTTGAAATTAGAGTTTACGTCAATGAAGACCAATTGCACTTGGAAGTGGAGGATAACGGAAAAGGATTAAATAAAGAACGGATGGACCAACTGCAAATGGAGCTTCATATTCCGGCCAGCGAATATGCAGGCTGCGGTCTTTGGAACGTATATCAAAGACTGCAAGGCAACTTCGGTTCAGACGCTCAAATTGAGTTTTGCCCGTCCAGACTGGGTGGTCTAAACGTGAGGCTGATTTGGAGACAGGGGATGAAAGAAGAAACGAAGGAGGAAGAGCATTGAATAGCCTGCTTGTAGTTGATGACGAGAAACATTATGCGGACAGTCTGGCAGATACGATTCCATGGGCGACACTTGGTATCTCCCGCGTTTGGAAGGCATACAGCGCGAGCGAGGCACTTGCTCTGATAGACTCCTTCCCCATTGATATCCTTATGACGGATATCCGTATGCCGCGCATGAACGGCCTGGAACTGATCGAACAGGCCAGGCTTCGTATTCCAGGGCTGAAGTGCCTGCTGCTCACAGGTTATGCGGACTTCGATTACGCCCGAAAAGCGATTGAGCTGCAAGCGCTCGATTACCTGATGAAGCCCGCGAAGGACGAGCAGTTACTTACGGCAATGGGCCGGATCATTAAACAGCTTGAGCAGGAGCGATCAATCGAACAGGGCTTCCGTATCTACCGAGACAATAGTGCAGAACTGAAAGCAGGGTTGTTGCTCAAAGTACTCAGCGGAAATCTGAATGGCAAGGTTCTTGCAGAGAAGTTAAAGCTGTTTGACCTGCCTCTTCCGATACCAGGTCACGTCTCAATGTGCCTTGTCCGGTTGGGTTCCCCTTTCGACGGACAAGATCTCTATTCGCAGTCACTGATCAGGTTCGCGGTAACAAACATGCTGGAAGAATTGCTGATGGACCGCTATGACTGCTGGTCGGCAGCGGATGATGAAGGAAACCTGCTCGCTCTGGTATACGACCTATCAGGAGCACCACCTGATCCGGAATGGGTGCTTGAGCGGATAGAGCGATTAAAGCAAGAAGTACAGCGTTTGCTTAAAGGTGAAATTTCTGTAGGGGAAACCGACTGTCTATTCCCGGAAGAACTGCAAGCTAGTTATATGACAGCTAAATCACGATTGGATAGTGACAGTTTTTCGGGTGGACAGGTGCCAGAGCGGAATGAAGAGGAAGCGCGTCTTATGCGCAAGCTCTATGAAACGCCTCTGCTGACACATCTTTTGGAAACGGAGCAATGGGAAGCGGCGGAAGCTAAGATCCGAGCGTTCGTGTCACCGCTTATGCATACGGGTTCACCTTACCTCATGCGCGACGTCTTTTTCTTTCTCTCCAATGCCTTCCAGTATATCGCGAATCGCAGTGGCAGGACGCTGGCCCAAATGCTCACTCCTGAGCAATCGGCTTTCGTTAAAGGAAAAGCAATGCTGCACGCGTCGCAGCTGGAAAGCTGGGCGCTCGACTTACTACGCACACTTCGCGATAAGCTAGGGGAGGAGACCGAGGACCACAGCCAGGTGATCGTCCGGAAGACGCAACTCTACATCCAGAAGGAGCTGGACAAGGACTTGTCACTTACTTTGCTGGCCAAACGCGTCTTCGTACATCCTAACCATCTGTCAAAAATCTTTAAGCAGTGCACAGGCACTACCGTATCCCAATATATTTACGAGCAGCGTATGCTCAAAGCCTGCGAGATGCTCAAGCATACAAATAATAAAATCTACCATATTGGTGAAAGCATTGGCTATCCCAATACTAACTGGTTTATTCGGAAATTCCGTGACTATTATCAGGTGACGCCCCAGGAATTCAGGGACAGATACCGATCGGGAATGGAGGGATTGGGCCGGTGAAGAAGCAAAAAAGAAAGGCCATCTTTCTATGGGCAGTTCTGAGCGGAGTGCTGCTAGTTTCCGGCTGTTTAAGTAGCACAGGGAAAACGGCACAGAACAGTATATCCAATGGGGAAAAGAAGCCGGTATGGGACTTTAAATACGATCCGCCTATAACGATCACAACAGGAATCGTAGACGAGAATCGGCCTAACGCATTCAAGCCAGATGAAAGCCTTACAGACAACGTGCATACCCGCTGGATGGAAGATAATCTGGGAATCGTCACGAAGTTTGATTGGATTGTCAGCAAGTTCGAAGATGCAGATACCAAAATTCGGCTCGCGCTGGCTGTGAATGGCAAGCTGCCGGACACCCTTAGCGCTGAAGGAGACATCCTGAAGTATCTGCTCAAAGCCGACAAGTTGCTTCCGCTGGATGATGCCATCGAGAAGTATGCTCATCCTAAGCTAAAAGAAGCGCTGGAGAAGTACGCTTATACCATGGCAGAAGTGACCAAAGACGGCAAGATATATGGACTTCCCCGTTTTAGTGCAGGAGATGAGGGAACGGTCATGTGGATCCGTAAGGATTGGCTTGAGAAACTGTCGCTGAACCCGCCTACGACGATAAGTGAGTTGGAGAACGTGCTGAAGGCATTTTCTGAACAAGATCCTAATGGGAATGGCGAAGATGACGAAGTTGGTCTATCGGTTCCGCTGAAGGAAGGTCCCTGGAGCTGGATGGGGCAGACAGATGCGATTTCCGGAGCTTTTTCAAGGCAGATGATTAGCACGTCTGACATCAAACTGTTCTGGAATGAAGACGAGAAGGGCAGCTTGATCTTTGGCGCCGTACACCCGGATGCTAAGAAATACCTGGAAACGATGGCATCCTGGATGGCGAAGGGCTATATGGACAGGGATGCAGGCATGCAGGACCCGAGCCAAGCGTCCGAACTGGCGGTTAACGGAATGGCCGGTGTCATGTTCGGCCCGTTTTGGATGGGAGCCTGGCCGCTCGGCGATACAGTGAAGGTCGATCCCGAAGCGGCTTGGCAGGCTTACCCCCTTCCTGCCGGACCAGATGGGTTAAAGGGCAAGGCACAAAAGCCGTTGTACGGTATCTACACGGTGTTCAGCAAGGATTTCACGAATATGGAAGCCTGGTTCGCTTATTATAACAAGTTGCTTGCCAAAAATTTCGGCCCGGATGACCCGTACTTCGATCCCCGATTCGCACAAGGGTTTCACGAAGGTTACGATTATGTGATCATGAACGACAAGGTCATTACTGTCAATTTCGCCACTGAAGGCGTGCCGAATGATAAGTGGCCGCTTGCGGACGGGTCTTCAATGGATATGCGCTGGATGCTCTATCCGCTGACAGGTGGCGCTCCAGCCTTGCCTTATATGAATGCGGATGCAATCAGAAAATTATCTGAAAATTCGGAAGCCATAGTGACGACGCCGATCGAACAAGCCATTAAAGGTTTGAATTCGGCTCAGCTTACGGCGGCTGGGGTGGCGATTGCCGAGCAGGGACTCGAAATCCCAAACCGATACCACGGACCTTTAACGGACGGGATGGAGAAACACGGAGTGTTCCTGCAGAAACTCGCAACGGAGAGTTATCTGAGCATCATTTATGGCGAGAAGCCGATCTCCTACTTTGATGAGTTCGTAGCCCAATTTTACAAGAATGGCGGCGACGTAATCACGAGAGAAGTAAATAATTGGTACATGGAAAACAAGCCATAATATTGTGGCTTGTTTTCTTCTATGTTCCTTTATTTCTTCTATATAACAGGATTAACTTCGTGAATTAAAATGATTTTATTAGAAAGCGTTTTCAAAAAAAGAGGTGATGGTATACGAAGTTAATCATAGAGTAACTCTCACTAACTAAGTGTAAACTTTCGAACTGATTTTTGTATGAAGCGGAGCGAAGCAGTTTATGCTCACAAAACTTTTTAGGAGGAGAGGTAATGAGGAAAAAAGTAAGCGTGTTTCTGGCATTAACTATGTTTGTGGCTATCTTTTTTTCAAATCCGATCAAGACTAATGCGGCAACCCCCGAAGCGCCTGCAGGGTGGAGAGACTTACTAGATTACCAAATATTCAGTAATATATCCGACGGTTGGGCAGGAGATAGCGGGTTTGGATTGGAGACGGAGAACAGCAAGCTTCCCATTGATTCTACAGCAATGTACAATGGATTGCCTTCATTATTGTTGAATGCGAAGACGCCTACCAGTCCTTCCTGGTACAACGCTTTAATTACGGTTGCCGGCTGGAAAGCATATGACTTTACCTCTTATCATCCAAATGGATTCCTTGAGTTTAATATCAAAGGAAATGCGGGCGGAGAGTCCTTTTTACTGGGCTTCAAAGACCGGGTATTCGAAAGAGCTGCCGGCAATGAAATTACCACTACAGTAAACATTAACAACTACGTCAACATTACTACAAGTTGGACCCATGTGAAGATCCCGTTAAAGGATCTAATTCAGGTCTCCCAAGGAATTGATGTATCTTCCATAGATGCATTATCCATCAAGAATAATGGTTTTCAACCTTTAAAAGTGTGGCTTAATGACATTAGGGTTACGTCTCCCGATAAGGAGAAAGAGTACGCCCCCATCAAGGTCAATCAATTAGGGTATCCCGTAGATGGAGTAAAGCAAGCGCTTGTAACCGGTTTTGAGGATGTGCTCACGGTCGATGCAGGTACTACGTTTAACATTATTAACGCCACAAATAATTCGACAGCTTACTCCGGAACGCTTGTACTCACCAAAAATTATGATGCTATCGATAGCGGGGAGCGTATTTTTACCGCCGATTTCACAAATTTAACGATTCCGGGAAAATATTATGTTTCAGTGCAGGGTCTTCAGAATTCGCCCAAGTTCACTATCGGCGAAGCTAACGAAATCTATGAACCCTTTTTAAATGACGTAACAAGATACTTCTATTACCAGAGAACCGGGATTAATATTACCAGCCCATACACTCAAAATTATCAAAGAACAGATTTTACCCCTGACACCGCAGTGCCTTTAATGTCTAACCCTTCCATCAAAAAAGATGTTTCCAAGGGATGGTACGATGCGGGTGATAAAGGCAAGTACGTTAACGCAGGAGCCAAAGCCTTGTCGGATCTCTTCTGGGCCTATGAAATGATGCCGGAGAAATTTACAGACAATCAATTTAATATTCCTGAGAGCGGAAACGGCATTCCCGACATCCTGGATGAGGCAAGGTGGGAACTGGAATGGATGCTCAAAATGCAGGATGCTGCAACTGGCGGTTTCTATGCTCGAGTGACCTTTCAGGATGATGACAATATGGTAGACAGAGAAATTATCGATAAGGATACGGTAAGCTCGCGGACTGATATCAAAACGACCGCCGATACAGCTACCGCAGCCGGTGTATTGGCACATGCCTACTTAATTTATCAGAATATTGATCCGGCTTTTGCCCAAAGTTGCTTGGATGCGGCAATAGACGCATGGGGGTACCTGGAAGCACATCCGGAAAATATTCGGACGCCTAACACGGGCAGATGGCCTTACGATGTGACGGATGACGCTTCGAATCGTCTGTGGGCTGCAGGCTCCCTGTACCGATCGACCGGCGATGCCGAATACAATGATTATTTCCTGGCGAATTACACCGATATGGGAATATTTTTTGAGGATACCCTTGATTTCGCCAGTGGTTGGGCAAACACCTGGAATACAGGCTTCTTCAGTTATCTGAAAGCCGCTAATCCGGACTCCGGAGTCTTAAGCTGGTATTCGGATAAATTCCAGCAATGGTTCAATGACAAAGTGAGCAGATATAACGATAGCCCTTGGAAAAGCATCATAAAAGATGGTAACTACTATTGGGGAATCACCATGCAGGTTGCGGACACACCGATGGAAATGATCATCGGTACGAAGTTACTGGGAACTTTTGAGAGCAACCGCGCTATCATTAATGAGATTAACAATAGTCAGTTAGACTGGATTCTTGGCCAGAACCCGGTGGGCGTATCTTTTGTATCAGGTTACGGCGATAACAGCGTGAAATATCCGTTCAGCATCATGTATAGAACAGATGGATTACCTGGTGTACCTAAGGGATATCTTGTCGGAGGACCGAATAAATACTCCAACGACATAACCGTAGGAAACCAGATATCAAGATTTGCAGCCAAAAACTATACCGATAACTTCCAAGAATGGACTACAAATGAACATACCGTTTATTGGAATTCAGGGTTGGTATTCATTGCCGCATTCGCAACCGGAAATAGCAGTAACTCGACCATTAGTCCAACGACTGCTGCCTTTGATAAGAAAACAGCAAATCAAGCTGATATTCCGGTGACTCTAACGTTGAACGGCAACACGCTCACCGACATTAAGAACGGTACGACATCTCTCGTTGTGGACACGGACTATACCGTTTCGGGCAACACGGTCACTCTACACAAGAGCTATCTCGCGCAGCAGCCAATCGGCAAGGCGAACCTCACTTTCCTGTTTAACGCCGGTTCATCTGCTACGCTATCCGTTGCTGTGAACGATTCGTCGGTTATTAACTCGGCGATCAGTCCGATGACCGCTGCCTTTGACAAGCAAACCGCGAATCAGACCGACATTCCGGTGACCTTGACGCTGAACGATAACACACTCATCGGCATTAATAATGGCACGACTGCCCTAGTTGCTGGTACGGACTACACCGTATCAGGCACGACAGTGACGATTCAGAAGGCATATCTGGCTGCCCAACCGGTGGGAACAACGACGCTGACGTTCAACTTTAGCGCAGGAGCAAGTGCGAATCTTGAGGTCTCCGTGGTCGATACCCCCACTGCCGAAAGTGGTTCTATCAAAGTGCAGCAGTACAATTCTCCTGTTACGGCAACGAGCAATTCGTTGAGCCCTCGGATAAAGCTGAAGAACACCGGTACCACGGCCATCAATCTGTCCGACGTGAAGCTTCATTATTATTACACGATCGATGGGGAGAAGGACCAGAATTTCTGGTGCGATTGGTCCACTGTCGGCAGTAGCAACGTAACTGGCGCCTTCGTCAAGTTGCCGGCTCCTTTGACAGGAGCTGATCATTATCTGGAAATCGGCTTTACGAGCGGAGCCGGAAGTTTGGCAGCTGGAGCCAGCATTGAGCTTCAGATCCGCATGAACAAGACCGATTGGACGAACTATACGCAGACGGGAGATTACTCCTTCGATCCGACCGATTCGACTTACACCGATTGGAGCCATACAACTGGCTATATCGCAGGCGCTCTTCAGTGGGGAACAGAACCTCAATAAGTAACGTCACAATTGACGTTACGGCTCAATAGTGAAAACCTGAACTCCCCATTACCGCCTAAACAACGGTGTGGGGAGTGTGTAAGACAGTGAAAGGAGTGCAACAACTCTATTGAAAGCTATGCCGCTTCCTACAAATAGGAAACCAATACGTACTGTACGTAATTTTTCCATCGTGAAGAATCTTCGTACTTACTGGATGTTCTACGCAATGATGCTGCCGGGAATCGTTCTGCTTGTAATAAATAACTACATCCCTTTGTTCGGGATCGTTATTGCTTTTAAAACAATCAATTACCAGGACGGAATCCTGGGAAGCCCATGGACAGGGATGAAGAATTTCGAATATCTGTTTGCCTCGAAGGATTCGTACATCATCATTCGCAACACATTGCTTTATAATTCGCTGTTTATTGTATTGAACATGGCGCTTCCTCTAGGGTTCGCCTTGATGCTTAACGAGATGAAGAACCGCTTCCTCTCGAAGCTACACCAAACGATCATGTTCCTGCCATACTTCCTGTCGATGATCGTCATCTCGTACTTAGTGTATGGGTTCATGAGCGACGAGCGAGGATACTTCAACGGCACGTTGCTGCCGGCGCTTGGTCTTGATTCCGTACGCTGGTACTTCACGAAAGAAGTGTGGCCGATCGTTTTGCCGATCATTAACACGTGGAAAAACATGGGGTACTACACGGTTGTGTACATGGCAGCAATCATTGGTATCGACGAGGAGTACTACGAAGCCGCGACAATTGATGGGGCAAACAAGTGGCAGCAGATCAAGAAAATCACGATTCCCTTGATCATGCCTGTCCTCACGATTATGACTTTGCTGCAGGTTGGCCGGATCTTCAATGCCGACTTTGGTCTATTCTTCCAAGTGCCACGTGAATCGGGGGCATTGTTCCCTGTGACAAACGTTATCGATACCTATGTCTACCGCACCTTCCTGACCGTTGGGGATATCGGACTTTCCTCAGCAGCAGGCCTGTTCCAATCAGTCGTTGGTTTCATCTTGGTTTTTGTATCTAATTGGGTCGTTCGCCGCTTTAACCGCGAGAACGCGCTGTTCTAAGAGAGGAGCCCTTATGACCAATACAATGAGTAAATCCTTATCTGGGTCCAATCCAAAGAATCAGCTGTCGGGATGGGCGTCAACCCTCATCAACATCTTCTTTGTCATCTATTCGGCGCTCTGTATCCTACCGCTTTTGCTGATTCTTTCGGTATCGTTCTCCGATGAGCAGTCCGTTATGACACACGGATATCGATTTATGCCCGAAAATTTCAATCTGGCGGCCTATCGATTCCTAATGAAAGATATCAGTCAAATCGTTCATTCCTATGGAATCTCACTAACCGTCACGGTGATAGGTACGATACTAAGTGTCATCATAATAGCTCTGTATGCGTACCCCATTTCACGGAATAATTTTCCGCAGGCAAAGTATTTTACATTTTTTGTTTTTCTAACGATGCTGATTTCCGGCGGCTTAGTCCCTTGGTACTTGGTATACGTACAGATGCTGGAATTAAAAGATACACTTTGGGCACTGATCATGCCGCTGATCATGTCCGCATTCTGGGTACTGATCATGCGCACTTTCTTTAAGGAGACCGTACCTGAAGCTGTGCTGGAGTCAGCAAAAATAGATGGGGCAGGGGAGCTACGGATATTTATCCGAATTGTATTGCCATTATCTCTGCCGGTTCTGGCAACCGTTGCACTGTTCCAAACACTGACATACTGGAACGACTGGTTCCTAAGCCTAATGTTTATTACAGACAACCACAATATATCCGTGCAGTACTTTCTTTACAAGATGATGGTCAACATCCAGTACTTATCCAGTAACCCGAACGCGATGGCTGAAATTACCCGAGCTGGCGGAATGATCAACTTCCCAAGTGAAACCGTGCGTATGGCGATGGTGGTTGTAGGTGTTGGACCTATCGTATTTGCTTACCCGTTCTTCCAGAAATACTTTATCAGAGGCCTGACAGTAGGCTCCGTTAAAGGCTAAGATTGCCGATCACTTACGTGGGCACGGAAACGGCTAAAACCAGTATATGGTTTAGCATATCATTTTATTTTATGGGGGGATTACTTGAAAATGAAGGATACGAAAAGCAAGGCTTCACTGCTTCTCACACTGATGCTTATTTCAGCATTAGCCACTACGGCTTGCGGCAATTCAAACAACTCGAACAACGCTACACCAGATAATGCCGGAAAAGAAAGCGCCGCACCGAGCTCATCAGCGAACTCAACCACCGATAACACATCCAATGAGCCCTCGAAGCTGGAGCCTTATAAAATAAAGCTGGTCTACGAAGGAGCTCCACAGGCGGACGAGGCTATCGTCGAGGAAGCGCTGAACAAGATCTTGACCGAAAAAATCAACGCGACGGTAGATATCGCACCAATCGATTGGGGAGCATGGGATGATAAGACTAACCTCATCATCGCTTCTCGAGAGCCCGTAGACATTCTATTTACAGCCTCATGGAACGGGTATGCAAAGAACGTTGCCAAAGGTGCTTACTTAGATCTCGGTCCCTTGCTCGATCAGTATGGCCAGGGCATTAAGGATAGCTTGGATCCAGCTTTTCTCGATGGCTCCAAAATCGGCGGCAAAAATTATGCAGTCCCTACGAATAAAGAATTGGCATCGTCAGGGGGCATTGTTTACCGGAAGGACATTGCCGATGAACTCGGCATTGACATGAGTAAAGTGCAAAAGATCGAAGATTTAGATGCCGTTTATAAGATCGTTAAAGAGAAGAAGCCAACCATGTATCCGCTGTATACAACGGGTGGCACGTTCGCCTCTCACTCCTTTGTGGAATTGGATTTTTTAGGTGATACGACGATACCTGGCGCTATCGATAAGAATGGCACGGAAGCGACAGTCAAACCGGCCGAAGAGTATCCACAATACTTAAATGCATTAAAAGTAACCCGTGATTTCTTCCAGAAGGGGTATCTTAACAAAGATGCGGCCACTTCCCAAACGTCATCCCTTGATGCTTATAAGACGGGCAATGTATTTTCCACTGTAGAGCCTCTTAAGCCAGGCAAAGCAGAAGAAATCGCATCCGCGACAGGACTTGATGGCAAGCTTGCACAAATTACTTTAACAGGTAAAACGGTCGCCACATCGGAGACTACCGGCGCCATGTTAGCCATCTCATCAACGTCTAAGAACCCGGAACGCGCCATGATGCTGATAAACCTGCTTCATACAGATCAAGAAATTATTAATCTGCTTAACTTCGGTATTGAAGGTACACACTTTACACTTAATGGTAATGTTATGACGCAGACGGAGAAGTCAGGACAGTACGCACCGGGCGTCGCTTGGGAGCTGGGAAATCAATTCCTGAACTATGTCTGGAGTTCGGAAGCTCCAGACAAGTGGGAGCAGTTCAAAAAGTTTAACGAAGGCGCTAAATCATCGCCGGCACTGGGCTTCACCTTTGACAGCGAGCCAGTCAAATCCGAAGTCGGAGCACTAGCAAACGTTCTAAGAGAATATCAAAAGATGCTTGAGACCGGCTCGGTTGATCTGGACAAAGAATTGCCGAAATTTATCGCCGCCCAAAAATCGGCCGGCCTAGATAAAGTCATTGCTGAAAAGCAAAAACAGCTTGATGAATTCCTTGCCAGTAGATGATATGTGTTCATAGCAAATAAAGGACCTACTCATTGTTCTGGATAAGAACAATGAGTAGGTCTTTTTGACTTTCGCTATATAATTCACAGTGTCAACTAGGCCTTAAGAGGCTTGGTCGAATTGGCTATTATAAAGCTCCGCATAGAAACCATTTTTGGCAAGTAGTTCTTCGTGGCTGCCGCTTTCCAGGATATCGCCTTCCTTCAGAACCAGAATCACATCGGCGTTCTTAATGGTTGAGAGTCTATGCGCAATAACAAAGGAGGTTCTTCCTTCCATAAGCTTATCCATTGCCTGCTGAATCAAGAGCTCTGTTCTTGTATCGACTGAGCTTGTAGCTTCATCGAGGATGAGCATTGGAGCATTCTTGAGCATCGCGCGGGCGATGGTAAGCTGTTGCTTTTGGCCGGTGGATAAATTAACCTTGTCATTTAGTATGGTATTGTAACCGGCACTTAAGGTCTGAATGAAATGATGCAAGCCTACCGACTTACAAGCATCTTCAACTTCTTTATCGGTTACACCTGTTTTGTTGTACACCAGATTTTCCCTGATAGTGCCCTCAAAAAGCCAGGTGTCCTGCAAGACCATACAGAATAGATCATGGATGTTTTCTCTTGTTAAGCTGCTGATGGGGGTATCATCAATATAAATCTCTCCGCCCTTTAATTCATTAAACCGTATTAGAAGATTTATCAGTGTAGTTTTACCTGCGCCGGTAGGGCCGACTATAGCAATTTTTTGCCCAGGCTTAATCTCTGCAGAAAAATCTTTAATCACAAGTTTATCTGAATTTTCATAAGCAAATTGCACATGTTCAAAATCAACTTTGCCCACAGCAGTTTTAAGATGTCTTTCTTTATGACTTTCATTGTCCATTTCGTCAGCATCGAGGAACTCAAAGACACGTTTGCTTGCCGCGGAAGCCGATTGCAGACTTTGTGCGGCTTGAGCAATCTGAGAGAGCGGTTGTGTAAAGTAACGGACATACAGTATAAAGGCTACAATGACCCCAAAGGATATCGTTCCGTTCATAGCAAGTACAGCACCAACTACACAAACGGCCACAAAACCTAGATTGCCTATAAACATCATAATCGGCATCATAAGACCGGAGAGGAACTGCGCTTTAAATGCACTATCTTTGAGATTCATATTCAGGGATTCAAATGTATTGCGCATTTGTGATTCACCATTGTAGGCTTTCACTACAGTATGTCCTGTATATACTTCCTCCACATGGCCATTGATTTTCCCTAAGTATTCTTGCTGACTTTGAAAATACTTTTGGGATTTTTTCATAATTGCCGCTATGAGGCCAAAGCCAATGATAGTTGCAACTACCGCCGTAATAGTCATGATTACATTTGTTTTGAACATCATGATGATGGATCCCGTAAAGAGGGCAAGGGCAGTTACCAATGTGCCTACGCTTTGGTTTAAAGCTTGCCCGATCGTATCCACATCGTTGGTAACCCGGGACAGGATGTCACCGGTTGTAGAATTATTATAATAAGAGATCGGAAGTTTGTTCATTTTGCGTGAGAGATCGGCTCTTAAGTTTTTGGAGACCTTTTGCGTAACTGCGGACATAATTAATCCTTGTACCAAAGATAACACAGCGCTAAGGATATAGATAAATACAAGGAAAAGGCCGATAGAAGTTACTGCTTCCATATCAATTCCGGTGACGAGGCCGGCCGTGATCAAGTCTGTCATCTCCGAAAGCTTATCCGGTCCAAGCAGAGTCAGAACCGTACCGATTGCTGCACTAATAATAGCTATAAGAACTACAGGGATATATTTTCTGCAATAGTGGAGAAGTTTGCTCCACGTGTTGAGTTGCTCTTTGCTTTTGTTCATTAAGCTAGCTCCTCCTTTGAAAGTTGTGAGTAAGCAATCTCTTGGTAGACATCACAGGTCTGCATCAATTCATCATGTGTTCCCATGCCTGCCATTCGTCCGGCTTCCAGTACAATGATTTTGTCTGCATCTTTGATTGTACCGATCCGTTGGGCAACGATTAGTATCGTTGTACCGCTGGATTTTTTCTTCAATTCACTTCGCAATTTGCGATCCGTCTTATAATCAAGCGCTGAGAAGGAATCGTCGAAGATTAATATTTCAGGACGACGGGCAATGGCTCGGGCAATGGAAAGACGTTGTTTTTGACCGCCAGACAAGTTCGTACCGCCTTGAGAGACATGAGCCTCGTAGCTTCCTTCCATCTTTTCAACAAAATCTGAAGCTTGAGAGGTGTAAATGGCATCAACAACATCAGAGGACAGATCACTGCCATTATCGCCAAAAGCAACATTAGAGCTCACCGTGCCGCCAAACAAAATCGCTTTCTGAGATACATATCCCATTTTATTGCGCAGTGCAGTTTGCTCATATTGGTTAACATTAATTCCATCCACCAACACTTCACCTGCTGTAGCATCATAAAAGCGAGGAATCAGGTTCACGACGGTACTTTTTCCGCATCCGGTTGAACCGATGAAGGCTACAGTTTCTCCTTTTTTCACCGTAAAGCTGATATCTTCAATAACGTATTCTTCTGCATCCGGATATTTAAAGCTGACATTTTTGAATTCGACCTCACCCAACCGATTTGCCCTGGAGGAAGTAAGTGATCCGTTCTCTAAGCTTGGCTTAGTATCCAGCACTTCATTGATTCTTTTAGCGGATACATGGGCACGAGGCATCAGGATAAAAATCATGATCAGCATCATGAATGCCATAACCACCTGCATCGCATAGGATGAGAAGACAATCATATCTGAAAATAAGCCCATCTTCGCCGTACCATTGGCATTTTGAATCAAAATAGCACCAATCCAATATATTGCGAGACTTAAACCGCTCATAATCAGAGAAATACTTGGCATCATCATGGACAGTACATTATTGGCGAATAAATTCGTTCGGGTAAGCTCGCTGTTGGCTACACTAAATTTATCTTCCTGGTAGCTTTCCGCATTATACGCACGAATGACACGAAGGCCGGTAAGATTCTCTCTTGCAACACGATTAAGATTATCAGTCAGTTGCTGCAATTTTTGGAATTTCGGAAGCACTAGCACGATCACTATGCCGACAATAAGAATCAATACCCCAATGGCGACACCGGTAGCAAGCGACCACTGCCAACTCTTGCCTGTAATTTTGAGCATTGCCCAAACGGCAAGGATGGGAGCCTTCACCAGCAGTTGCAGACCGATGACAATCAGCATTTGCACTTGTGTAATGTCATTTGTTGAACGGGTAATTAAACTAGCTGTAGAGAAGTTGTTGATTTCTTCCATAGAGAAAGACTGTACCTTATCAAACAATTTGGAGCGTAATCTTGAAGAGAAGTTGGCGGCAATTTTAGCGGCGATCCCTGCCACTATAATTGATGTGGCTAAGCTGCCAAGGGCACAGAGCAACATCCAGCCTCCGGCTGCAATGATTTCGCTCATTCCACTCCCTGGTATCTGTACAAGACGAGTAATCTCGCTCATATAACCGGGCAATTCCAGATCCAGCCATACCTGTGTGACAATGAATAGGATGCTGATACCGATTAGGGCCCATTCCTTCGGTTTTAAGTACTTAAGTATAGTTACCATACATCTGACTCCTTTATGTGGCGTTGCTTAAATGATAACGAAAGAAGATAAACTGAAAGTTAACTTTTCTGAAAAATAAAAAAACCCTGAAAGAACGATGAGGTTCTCCAGGGCTCGTACTACATTCCAATCGGAATCGTAACTGTAAATGTGGTTCCTTGTAATGGAATGCTTTCGCAAGAAATGGTTCCATGGTGTAGATGAATGATTTTTTTAACAATTGCTAATCCAAGTCCATTGCCTGCAGTAGAGTGGGAAGTATCCTGCTGATAAAATTTATCGAATATCTTGGGAAGAGCCTCAGGATGAATACCGCTTCCGCAGTCACGAACTAGAATCAACAGGTTATCTTCGTTTTTCTTCATGTTAACTTCAATTTCGCCATGTTCAGGAGTGAATTTGATCGCGTTATCCAATAAATTTAACCAAACCTGATTTAAAAGCTCTTTATTGCCGGAGAGTTCATAATCCTGAATATTAACATTCAGCTTCAGGTGCTTCTTCTCAAATTTGGCAGCCAGTAAAAGCACAGACTGGCGAATTTGTTCCCCAACATTAAACCGCATTTTGTTTGTCAGAATCTTTTGCGTCTCAACCTGCGTCAGCTCCAGTACATTCGAAGCAAGGGAGGCAAGTCTGGTCGATTCCTCAATGACAATATCTAGATATTCATTCCGTTCTTCTTTGGTAAGATCATCGTTCTTTAAGACTTCGGCAAACCCTTTAATAGATACAATCGGTGTTTTGAATTCATGGGAAAAATTATTCACAAAATCGGTTCGCAGAATTTCGATACCCCCAAGCTCTTCAGCCATCCGGTTAAAATTCTCTGATAAAATTTCAAACTCTGGCGGGCTTTTGAGCTGGAGCCGCATGGAGAAGTCACCGCTGGCAAGACGCTCTGTGGCCTCAATAAATAACCGGATGGATTTTACCATTTTCCGGCTTGTGATGGCTGATATCGTGGTACCGATAATTGTACAAGCGATTAATACCATTATGGGTAGTACGAATCCATCCTGGGCAAGCTCTTCGTTCAACAAACCAAAAACCTGTGCGAGAAAGAAGAGTAGTCCTGTAATCACAACGGTAATAAGAAAGATGAAAAATATGATAAGAGAAAAATAGATGGGAAGGCTGATTCTGTTGCTGAGCTTGTTACTTATTTTGCTCACTGGCTTCGCACCGCCTTGTATCCAAGACCTCTGACGGAAACCAGTTCAAACTCTGGATAAGCGTCAACCCGTTTCCGCAGGCGATTGATATGCACATTAACGGTTGTATCCGTACTTTCACTTTCCATGCCCCATATCTCGTCCATAAGCTGGATGCGCGTGAAAATCCGTTCAGGATAAGACAATAACTTATACAACAAATAGAATTCTTTTTGCGGTAGCGTTTGTCTCTCGTCCTCCCGGGTTACTGTCAATGCGTCATAATCAAGGATCACTTTACCCACTACTAATTTGCGGGCACTTGCGATTTGTGAACGGCGAAGCAGCGCTTGGATTCTGAGCAGCATTTCTTCGGTATCAATGGGTTTGGTCATATAATCATCAGTTCCAATCCGGAACCCCTTTTTCTTATCTTCAGGCAGCTGTTTTGCTGTAGCCATAAGAATGGGGACCAAGCTATCGGCATCTCTTACTTCCTTGGCGAATTCATAACCATCCATATTAGGCATCATGATATCCAGAATGATTAGATCAATATGCTGTGAATCAAGGACCTCCAAAGCTTTAACTCCGTCTTCAGCAGTTACAACATCATATCCTTCGCGTTTCAGAACAGCTTCAAGAAGTCTTCTTACATGCTTATCATCTTCAACAACGAGTATGTTAATCATTACTGTTCACTCCAATAGTAGGTTTGTATCCATTATTACCTGTGGGGAATTTGTTTTAAAGGGAGCAGAATCAATATTTATCTAATCTTAAGATTTGGTTTGAAATCCTTGTAGTCGATATAAAGTGACTCATACATAGGGAGGATTCAATGAAATGAGAGGAATAGGCAATGATTTAATACTATTATGATATCTGTTTTGTGAAAAATTGTTGCATACTAAAATAGTACCCAAACTAATTTAGCTGGATTAACGTGCTGAAAATAATGCAGACTACGTCGAGCCTTGAACTTTGACTGAACTTCATGCGAAAGGAAGATCACAGATGCAAATGCGTAAATTAGGAAATAGTGGCTTGGAAGTTTCGGCAATAGGGTTTGGCTGTATGGGAATGGATCATGCCTATGGAAAGCCAGCAGATCGTAATGAAATGGTTAAATTAATTCGCAGAGCAGTTGAACTAGGATGTAATTTCTTTGATACTGCTGCTTTTTATGGAGATTCCAATGAGGAATTAGTAGGCGAAGCCCTTGCACCACAAAGAGATCAAGTTGTGATTGCAACTAAATTCGGAATTTTAGGACAAGAAGCTGTAGACGGTCAACCTCAACTTATTTTGAATAGCACACCAGATTCTATTCGTGAACAAATAGAAGGTTCATTAAAAAGGTTGAAGGTCAATTGCATTGATTTATATTATCAGCACCGAGTGGATCCAAATGTCGAACCTGAAGCTGTCGCTGAAACAATGAAAGATTTAATAGCTGAAGGGAAGATTAAAACATGGGGTGTCTCAAATGCACCGATTGATTATATGAAACGAGCACATGCTGTATGTTCGATTACTGCAACCCAAAATCAGTACTCCATGATGTGGCGTGAACCGGAAAAAGAGTTGTTTGAACTTTGTGAAGAATTAGGAATTGCTTTTATCGCTTACAGTCCATTAGGAAATGGTTTCTTAAGTGGTAAATATACCAAGGAAACCAAATATGATGAAGGTGACTATCGAAGTTTCATGGGAAGATTCAAACCTGATGTGATTGATCATAATCAAGTGTTATTAGATTTAATTACTCAAGTTGCAAAAAGTAAAAATGCAGCACCAGCTCAAGTCGTACTCGCGTGGGAATTAGCTCAAAAACCATATATCATTCCAATTCCAGGCACTACAAAATTAAACAGATTAGAAGAAAACCTATATGGAGCTGATCTCAAATTAACAAAGGAAGATGTAGATAGTCTAAATGAAGCTTTGTCTAAAATGGATATTGATAGTTCACACTTTTAAATAGAGCTATATCATCAACTAATAGGAGGATTTTTTATGCAAAAAGTTATTTTGAACAATGGTGTTGAAATGCCGATACTTGGTTTTGGGGTTTTTCAAATTCAAGATGCAGCTGAATGTGAACAAGCTGTTTACGATGCGATCATGTCAGGTTATCGACTGATAGATACCGCAGCCTCATACCTAAACGAAGAAGCGGTGGGAAGAGCCCTCAAACGGAGTGGAGTACCAAGAGAGGATCTATTTATTACTACGAAATTATGGGTTCAAGATACAGGATACGAACGTACAAAGGAAGCATTTGAAAAATCCCTTTCAAGATTGCAACTTGATTATTTGGATTTGTATTTAATTCATCAGCCATTTGGTGATGTGCATGGTTCTTGGCGGGCGCTGGAGGAATTGTACCGTGAAGGAAAAATAAGAGCGATTGGCGTAAGTAACTTCCAGAACGATCGTCTGATTGATTTGATTATTCATAATGAAGTAACTCCTGCAGTTAATCAAGTTGAGACACATCCCTTCTGCCAACAAATTGAAAGTGCTGCATTCATGAAAGAAAACAATGTTCAGATTGAATCATGGGGTCCATTTGCTGAAGGTAAAAACAACATGTTTCAGAACGAAGTTTTAGTATCAATAGCCCAAAAATATAATAAATCTGTTGCCCAAGTGGTTTTACGCTGGTTGACGCAAAGAGGAGTTGTTGTGATTCCAAAGTCTGTCCGGAAAGAAAGAATAATTGAAAACTTTAATATCTTTGACTTTGAATTAAACTCAGAGGATATAGAACAAATTGCGCTGTTAGACACAAAAGAGAGCTTGTTCTTTTCACATAGAGATCCTGTAATGGTAAAAGCGTTAAGTACAAGGAAGCTGGATATCTAATTTTTCTTAGGATCTTGTTGGTTTTGATAAAAGAGGGGTTAACCATAATTAAGGGGTTAACCCCTCTTTTATTTATAAGACCCTTAGCCTTGAACAGTTCATTTTAATTTGAAGGTTTAAGAATAAAGGCAGCTAAAGCTTGTGAATATCGCATTATAATCTTGATCTTCTCCAGTGGCGTACAAACCAATAAGCACACCTGTGAATCCTCCGGCTATTTCAGAGGATAGATATTTGGTTTGCGCAGCTCCGAGTAAGATCTCAATACCGTCTACCTGGATATAAAATTGATAATGCGTTGGACTGCTTTTGACAACTAATGAAGCATGGTTGCACTGACCTATATTTTTTGTTTTTTCAATGGATTTGATATCTCCGATATTCAGCCGTTCGATAATCTCATAACCCTCTGGATGTTTACGCAAGGCCAAATCATAATGGTGATTTTCGTCCATGTAAAGTGTAATTCCGGCTTCACCATTCGTAAGGCTGACTTGGCACGAAATAATTGCGTTAAAATCTTTTTGACGAATACCAATAAATGTCGGAGTAGCCGGGATATCTAACGTAACTGCAGTTCCTTTAAGCTTTATTTTATCAGCTTCTAACCGATAATTTTCTGTAACCGGGTGACGCAGGTAACACCAGTCTAAATTCCAATCTGTGTTCTCGAACGTAAAGACTCTTTTCTCCTGCTGAATGACTGTGTCCGCAATACGATCAGTCTCGAAACTTATAAGTGTGGTACCTTCATGACCTGCTGTAAACCATCCATCCTCGCCAAAGGTAATCGGAGTTAGAAAAACCTCGCGCCCCAAATGGTGATAGGTAAGATACTGGCCAGTCTGCCGGAATCCAAGATGTAACAGCCACCAATCCCCCTCATGGTCTTGTACCAAATCTCCATGTCCAACTCCCTGAAGCTCGTAACCGCCTAAATTTCGATTAGTCAATACGGGGTTATGCGGGTAGGCTTCGAATGGACCAGTAGGAGAATTGCCCCTTGCATAAGTAACCATATGCCCATATTCGGTTCCACCCTCAGCAGCTAGTAGATAGTATTGTCCATTAATTTTGTATAAATGAGGACTCTCCAAATAACGCCCACCGGATCCTTGCCAGATTGAACGGCTTGACGACAGCTTCTGCCCAGTTTCAATTTCAATTTCACATTGGACTATACCATTAACTCCGTAATCGTCTGTCCCATTACTCATGAAATACGTTTTGCCGTCTTCAAAATACAAATCCGGATCAATACCGCCTTGATCTACATTAATCGGATCAGACCATTCGCCGTAAATATTGTCAGTCCAGACATAGAAGTTCTGGCGCAGAGTGTCATTAGTGGTCGTCATGTAGAATCGTCCATTATTGTACCGCAGGGTGGGGGCGAATACACCACCGGAGCTGTCCACAGTATCCAGTTGAATCTGGTTCTTTCGGGTTAAGCAATGACCGATTTGGGTCCAATTAATTAAATCTTTGCTTTCAAAAATCGGAACACCGGGAAAATACTGAAAGGAACTGCAGACCAAATAATAAGTGTCTTCAACTTTACATGCGCTGGGATCAGGATAAAACCCTTTGATGACCGGATTATTGTATTTCATTTCTCCACCTCATTAATAAATTCATATAAATAAGAATTCAATATATTCAACTACTAAGAAAATTAAACACTATTGCTTATAATTTTTCAATGAATCGGGGTTGAAGATATACGTTATATTTATTAAATTAATATATATGTAATTTCAATAAGCACAGGTCAGGTGATTATGATGATGATCAAAGCAAACGGCGAAGCAAAATTCATGGCGTTATATGAAGCGCTGGCAAGCGAAGTCAGATGGAGGATTATGAGCCTCATTGCAGATAATGAAATGAATGTGAAGGAGATCGCGGCTAAGTTAGAGCTTAGTCCTTCCATAGTTACTATGCATATCCGAAAGCTCGAACAAGCTGGACTTACAGGAAGTCACAGGATACGCCTAAACGGAGGAACGCACAAAATGTGTTTCCTTAAACAAAAAAGAGTTGAAATCGAACTCCCCACTGCCACACAAACCCCGAGGATCAGAGAGCAGACCATTTCAGTCGGTCATTATACCTCGTTTGATGTCCATCCTACATGTGGTCTTGGGACACAAGAGAAAGAGATTGGGGTTTGGGACGATCCCCGCTATTTTCTCGATCCCGAGCGGGTCAACGCCGGCATTTTGTGGTTTGGGAGAGGTTACGTAGAGTACAAAACGCCTAACTACTTACTTCCCGGTCAAATGCCCGAGGCCATCGAGATTTCAATGGAAATTGCTTCTGAAGCGCCAGGCTTGAAAGATCATTGGCCTTCGGATATTGAGTTCTTTTTTAACGGTGTGAAGCTTGGAACTTGGACCAGTCCGGCAGACTTTGGAAGAGCGGCACGAGGCATATATACTCCGGATTGGTGGCATCGGAATGTAAATCAATACGGGTTATTGAAGACGATCCGCATTGACACTTCGGGCACATTTATTGATGAAGAAAGGATGTCGGACATTACTGTCGCAGATATTTTGCTACGGGAACAATTCTGGACGCTTCGGTTCGCAGTTGACGAGAAGGCTGTTAATGTTGGTGGTTTGACACTTTATGGGGCTGGATTCGGTAACCATGACCAAGATATTTTAATTCGTGTGTACCTAGGAACGATGACCTAATGAAGCAGGATAGTTCAGTTATAGTTGTTTTCTCCATCCTGTTTATCTGCTGGAACTGGTAAACTATCCATATATTGAAGAAGTTGAGAGGAGAGATATTCTGAATTATAACGAGGTTATTAAAATCGCTGATACACACTTACTTCCATTAGTGATGGAATTGTACGGATTGGAAGGTTATGAAATCAGGCTTATCAATGCACATGAAGGAGGACGGAATGTCGCATATAACTGTGATAAAGCTGATTCTGAAGCAAAAATAATCAGAATTGCCTTTTTAAGTGACAGAAGCCGAGAAGATATTTTGGGTGAAGTGGAATATATCAGGTATTTGTACGAGCATGGCGGCAGTGTTTCGAATGTGGTCAACTCCCAGAAGGGGAATCTGCTGGAAACGATAACTCTTAATAATCATACCTTTTTTGTCTGCTTGTTTGAAAAGGCCAAGGGGGGGATGCTCGCGGAAAATAATTATCAGTATCGGGAAGGCGTTCCTATTACGGAATACTATTATAACTGTGGCAAAGTTCTTGGGAAAATGCATCAATTGTCGAAGGGTTATACACCTGTCCATTCTCGGTATGATTTTTTTGATAAATACAATGCCGATTATATAGATAAGCTAATACCTAACTCGTTATCTCTTTTGAAGGAGAAACTGGTAGATCTCTTAACAACCTTAGAAGGGATGGACAGGAATCACGAGTCTTTTGGGATGGTTCATTTTGATTACTGCGATGGGAATTATATGATCGATTTTGATACAGGGCAAATAACTGTTTTTGATTTCGATAACTCCTGCTTTTGTTGGTATATGTATGACCTGGCAAATCTCTGGACACTTGGAGTGGGCTGGATACAATTTGAACAAGACACTGATAAACGCAAACAGTTTATGGATGATTATTTTAAAATAGTCCTTGATGGCTACAGATCCGAGACCAGGATCGAAGATTCGATGTTAGACACATTGCCATTGTTTATCCAAGTAACCCTCATGGAAAACATCGTTGATGCATTCGAGGTAATGCGGAACAATGGTGAAGACTCGGAATGCGATGAAGAGCTGTCATATCGTATAAAATGTCTAGAAGACGATATCCCATATGTAGGATTTTTCCATGAAATTTACTCATGTGATGTACCCTTTGAGTATGAGAAACGAGATATTTAGGATGAGGGTGTTTTTGATATGCTGCGGATAAATTCATATGTAGACTCAAATAAGCAGGAGTTGGAGTAAATATGGCTTACGAAAAACCGGAATTGACCATGAGTGAAATTGAAAAAGTACTGTGGAATCATCTTGGACAGGGAGCGGCTGAGATTACACCGTTGTCTGGCGGCAATATAAGCAACGTGTTTTCTTTTATTTTAGAAGGAAAAGACTATGTTGTGAAATTCAGCGATTTGGAACGAGCATATGAGACCGAACAATTTGTATCTAATTTGCTACTCGACCAAGGTATCCCTTTCCCAAAATGTTTGGGGTTAGGGAGGACTAATCAGTTAACCTATTTGATCATGGAGCGAATGGAAGGTCGCAATCTATCCGATTGTACAGCAGAGGAACAAACCCGTCTGATGCCAGAAATTATCGGCATTTTAACAAGAATGGCCGAAGCGGATATTGGGGGAACTAACGGTTATGGTTGGATCGGACCTGACGGCAATGGTTCCTATTCATCTTGGAAAGACTTCGTCATTACCGTAAATGCGGAAGATCAGACGGGGACATTCTGGGAGAATTGGCATGAACTCTTCCGCACGTCTTGCTTGGAAAGAGACGTATACGAAGAAATCTATAGTCGTTTGATGACCTATGTACCCTATAATGAATCTAATAGAAGCTTTATACACGGAGATTTTCAACAGTGGAATATGTTGTCCAACGGAACACGGATAACCGGCATTATTGATGGAAATTGCATGTATGGCGATTCTCTCATAGACCTTGCGATTCTCGACAAGCATATGCCTTGGTGTGATGTCATTAACACATATCAAAATTATCAAAAGAAAGCTAGAATAGTGACCCCGAATTTTGAGGAGCGGCTAATCGGTGCCTATTATTTTAAGGGACTCGATGGACTTCGATTCTATGCTAAGATGGGCTGGACAGATGCTTATCAGGACACACGGCATTTTCTTTTAAACCTAAAAGCGTAATAACTGAACGCTTTACCTTATCCTATACATTTAATAGCCGCATAATTGCGGCTTTTTGTATATAAATATCAAATTTCTAGGAGCAAATTCCCCACTGGGATTATAGCCTAGGCTGACGACCTGTAATAAATGCACCTGAACTTGCCATTAATCCACTATCTATAGCTTTGTCCAACTTGATAAAATGTAAGCGCAATCATTTAATTAATCGATTGGAGGAGTATGGCATGAAAAAGATTGGGGCAGGTTTTATATTCTTACTTGTGATGTGCGCAGCCTTATCCACAACTGCGTTCGCGAAACAGCCTTATTCATCCTATTGGTTTCCGGAGCAATTGCTTCAGTGGAGTCCGGCATCCGACCCGGATGCGGCATTTAACCGGAGCACAGTCCCGCTGCAGGACCGTTTTGTAGCAGATGGAGTCAACGCTCATGCAACCAAAGCGCCAAAAGTCATGGCTTTATCAGCACTGAACCCGGGAACAAGCGGAGTTCCATCGCAGGGTTCAAGCAAATTCGAAGCTAACACATTTACCTATTGGCAATATGTTGACAAGCTGGTCTATTGGGGTGGTTCCGCGGGCGAAGGGATCATCGTACCTCCAAGCGCTGATACGATCGACGCGGCTCATAAAAATGGCGTGCCGATCATCGGAACGGTGTTCTTTCCACCAACCGTATATGGCGGGAAGTATGAATGGGTCAAGCAGATGCTTCAGCAGAATAGTGACGGCTCCTTTCCTGCTGCTGACAAGTTGATCCAGGTTGCGAGCCATTACGGATTTGACGGCTGGTTTATTAACCAGGAGACTGAGGGCGGAACGCCGGCCGACGCACAGCAAATGAAAGCTTTCCTAAGTTATCTGGAATCACACAAGTCAAATTCTATGCACATCGTATGGTATGATTCCATGACCAATGAGGGCAGTATCAGTTGGCAAAATGCACTTAACGACAAGAATGCGATGTTCCTGCAAGACAATAAAAAGCAAATTACAGACAATATGTTCCTGAACTTTTGGTGGAAGGATCTTAAAAGCTCGGCAGAGAAGGCTAGAAGCTTGGGCAGAAGTCCATATGACTTGTATGCAGGCATCGATGTCGAAGCCAAGGGTTACGATACAAAGGTGAACTGGAATCTGTTGTTTCCGGATAAAGATCCTGCCGTTACTTCCCTTGGTATTTACCGCCCCGATTGGGCTTTTAACAGCGCAGAGAGTATGGAAGATTTCTTCGTACGCGAGAATAAATTCTGGGTGGGTCCAAACGGGAATCCGAGTAACACCTCGAGTGATCAAGCCTGGAAAGGTATCGCTAACGATGTGATCGAATCATCACCAATCAATGAGCTGCCTTTCACCACCAACTTCAACACGGGAAGCGGACAGAAATATTTTGTAAGAGGGAAGCAGGTGCGGGATAAAGGCTGGAACAACCGGAGTCTGCAGGATATTCTTCCCTCCTGGCGCTGGATTGCAGACAGCAAAGGTACCCCGCTTTCACCAGTGCTCGATTGGTCCGATGCCTATTACGGCGGCAGTTCGTTGAAGGTATCAGGCGTGCTGAACCCTAACAATGCGACACATTTGAAGCTCTACAAGACCGACCTTAAGATCGAAGCAAGCACAAAGCTGTCTATTACGTACAAAACACAAAATAAGCCAAGCCTGAAGGTTGGTCTTGCATTCGCAGATCAGCCCAATCAATATATCTTCCTTAATGTGAAGGATAAGACATCGCCAGACTGGACAACTGAAACATTGAATTTGACCCCATACAAAGGGAAACGGATCGTAGCGTTGTCATTGTATTTTGATTCTAAGAATGCGATTAATAATTACAACATTCAAATTGGCCAGCTCTCCATTCAAAATGCTAATGACCCGATCAAACCACTACCCGCGGTTCGCGATCTTAAGGTCACTCAAACTGACTTTCGCAATGGTATTTATGGAGATGCCAGATTACAGTGGAAACAGCTTGACCAACAGGTCAAGCAATACGAAATCTATCGAGTACTTCCAGATGGCAGTGAGATGTTCATAGGTGCAACACCAAATCATGTGTTTTACGTTCCTGAGATGCGAAGAATAGACAAAGAAACTATCACAGTATTGAAGGTTGTTGCCGTCAATGGAAGATACGAGCAAGGTCAATCCTCTAGCGTGAAGATCAGCTGGCCGGATTATCCAAAGCCGACTGCGGAGTTCAAAACTGATCAAACCTTAGTCGCTCCAGGCGAGAGCGTAAACTTCACCGACCTGTCGACTGAAGTGACAGAAGGATGGTCATGGACCTTCGAAAGCGGAAGCCCCGCGGTCAGCACATCAAAGAACCCAGTTGTGACGTTCGCTCAGGAAGGCGTTTATAGTGTGACGCTGACTGCAACTAACAGCTCGGGCCAAGACACAATTACGAAAAAAGCGCTTATCACAGTGAGTAAGGAAGCTGGAGCAGTGAAAAATCTGGCACTTGGTAAAACTGCAACAGCCGATCATGCCTGCGGGGAAAAGGAAGGGGCACCTAACGCCGTAGATGGTAAAGTGACGGATAACAGTAAATGGTGCGCAATTGGCAATCTGCCCCATTGGCTTCAGGTCGACCTCGGCGCCGAACATCAACTCAGCGCTTTTGTCATCAAGCATGCTGAGAGCGGAGGAGAGTGGTCCGGTTTTAATACCAGTGATTATACGATTCAGGTCAGCAGCGACGGAACGAACTGGACGGATGTCGTCAACGTCCAAGGAAACTCGGCTGCCGAGTCGACTGATTCAATTGCGTTAGTAAAAGCCCGCTATGTAAAATTATTGATTCTCAAACCTACGCAGGGAGCCGATACGGCAGCGCGGATCTATGAGTTTGAAGTGAAGGGATTATAATATACCCTATTACGTCATTCTAATATTAAAGCAAATAAACCGTAGGCCACTTGAGGGGCTACGGTTTATTTGTTTTAACACTAATGATAGCTGAAATCAAAAAAAGAACCTGATTTATCTCATCAGATTCTTATATATTGCATATGAAAAGACACGATGATATAATCAACTCACGACTGAAATTCTATAGTTAGGCATAAAAAATGCATCTTATATATTTATATTATCATGCCGTTAAATTCTTGTCAATTTTTTTCTCAATTTAATAGTTAGGAGCGATAATAAATGCGTTCTTTAGTTCTCGGTTTTCAGGAAGTGGACAATACACAGCTTTTGCTCGTTGGCGGAAAAGGGTTAAATTTAGGGAAACTATCACAAATAGAAGGAATACAAGTACCAGAAGGATTCTGTATTACAACAGTAGGATATCACCAAGCCCTCGAACAGAACCAAACGTATCATGCTTTGTTGGATCAACTAACTATGCTAAAAGTAGAAGATCGGGATCGAATCGGTGAAATCAGTAGGAAGATTCGGCAAATCATTGTGGAAGCAGAAATTCCTTCCGATGTTGTGAAGGCAGTTTCTCACTATCTCACCCAGCTGGGTGATGAACATGCTTATGCAGTGCGTTCTAGTGCGACCGCTGAAGATTTACCACATGCCTCTTTTGCAGGTCAACAAGATACCTATTTAAATATCATCGGCAAAGAAGTAATCCTTCAGCATATCAGCAAATGTTGGGCTTCTCTATTTACGGATCGTGCCGTAATCTACCGTATGCAAAATGGATTTGACCACAGTCAAGTTTATTTATCCGTTATCGTTCAAAGGATGGTTTTTCCACAGGCTTCAGGGATTTTATTTACCGTTGATCCGATTACTTCTAACCGGAAACTGCTATCCATCGATGCCAGTTTTGGACTTGGCGAAGCTCTGGTCTCTGGCTTGGTATCTGCCGATGGTTATAAAGTAAAGCAAGAGAAAATTGTCGATAAGAGAATAGCAACCAAAAAATTGGCTATTTACGGACTAAAAGAAGGCGGAACAGAGACCCGGCAGATCGAAATCGATCAGCAAGAGACTCAAACACTTACTGAACAACAAATTTTACAATTAGCAAGGATAGGCAGACAGATTGAAGCTTATTTTGGTTGCCCACAAGATATCGAATGGTGTTTGACCGAGGATACATTTTATATCGTCCAGAGTCGGCCAATCACGACTTTATTCCCCATCCCAGAAGCGAATGATCAAGAAAACCACGTTTATGTATCTGTTGGTCATCAACAAATGATGACAGATCCCATGAAACCGCTGGGATTGGCCTTTTACCTGTTAACGACTCCTGCACCTATGCGTACAGCTGGCGGAAGATTGTTTGTTGATGTCACACCAAGTCTTGCTTCATCTGGCAGCAGAGAAATGATCATAGAAGCCTTAGGTAAATCTGATCCCCTCATAAAAGACGCACTCATAACCATCGTAGAGCGAGAAGATTTTATAAAATTCTCGGCAGATAATGAAAAAGCTTCTACTCCGAGTAAAAGCAATACAAGCCTGCCACCTAGTGATTCTCAAGTACAACTCGAAAATGATCCGACAATCGTTTCTGACCTCATTAAGAGCAACCAAGCCTCGATAGAAGAGTTGCAACAAATCATTCAAACCAAATCAGGGGCGGAGTTGTTTGATTTTATTCTGGAAGATATGCAGCAATTAAAGAAGATTCTATTCAACCCACAAAGTATGCGTGTGATTATGGCGGCTATGGATGCTTCAGCGTGGATCAATGAAAAAATAAATGAGTGGTTGGGTGAAAAAAACGCAGCGGATACGCTTTCTCAATCTGTACAAGGCAATATAACTTCAGAAATGGGTCTGGCGCTACTCAATCTCGCTGATGTGATTCGGCCTTATCCGGAAGTCATTGATTACTTACAGCAGGTTAAAGATGAAAATTTCTTAAATGAACTGGTTAGCTTTGAGGGTGGGCAGGAAACCCAAGACGCTTTCTATGACTATCTCAGTAAATACGGAATGCGATGTACCGGAGAAATCGATCTTACAAGAACTCGTTGGAGCGAAAAGCCAACTACACTTGTCCCCATGATTCTCAGTAATATCAAAAACTTTAAACCTAATGCTGGCCATCGGAAATTTGAGCAAGGTCGACAGGAAGCTTTGAAAAAAGAACAAGAGCTATTAGATCGATTGAAGCAATTACCCGATGGTGAACAAAAAGCGAATGAAACAAAACGAATGATTGATCTCATCCGGAATTTCAGCGGGTTTAGAGAATACCCAAAATACGGCATGGTTAATCGCTATTTCGTTTATAAACAAGCTTTACTGAAAGAAGCTGAACAACTAATACAATCGGGAGTTATTCCTGAAAAAGAAGATATATACTATCTCACTTTTGGAGAACTATGCGAAGTTGTAAGCACAAATAAATTGGATTACCAGATCATCAGCAAACGCAAAGAAGAGTACAAATTATTTGAAAAACTAACTCCACCACGTGTTATTACGTCTGAAGGTGAAATCATTGCGGGTAAGTATAAACGAGAAAACCTCCCAACTGAAGCTATTGTAGGTTTAGCGGTTTCTGCCGGTGTTATAGAGGGACGTGCGCGTGTCATCTTAAACATGGAGGATGCTGATCTAGAAAACGGAGATATATTAGTTACCTTATTTACTGACCCTAGCTGGACTCCATTGTTTGTATCTGTAAAAGGCCTAGTTACTGAAGTTGGTGGACTCATGACCCATGGGGCAGTTATTGCGCGTGAATATGGCTTGCCAGCAGTTGTCGGCGTGGAGAATGCTACCAAATTGATAAAAGACGGGCAACGAATTCGTGTGCATGGAACAGAAGGCTATATCGAGATATTGTAATGGCTGATTCACGAATGTGGTTTGACAAATTCAAGCTTTTGAATTATTTTTAATAGTGAATTATCAGTTCATTATTAAAAGTGAGGGGCAATATGCAGTCTAAAAAAGATGAAGTGAAACAGGAAATTGAATCCGCCGCTTTAAAGGTATTTTTCCAAAAAGGCTTCTCTGATGCCAAAATGAATGATATTGCCGATGAAATTCAAATTTCTGTTGGAAATATTTATACTTATTTTAAAAATAAAAAAGAGTTGTTCTATTCGGTTGTTCCGCCGTCTTTAGTGGACTATTTGAAGAATATGTTAGTGGAAAATATTCGCATCGATAACCAGACTTTTTTTGATGATGTTAATAATGAGAAAAAATCAGCTATCGTTCAAGAGCAAATAACTATATTAACCAAGTACAGCAGGCAGATTGTTATTATTTTTGAAAAGAATAAAGGGACCGTATATAGCAATGCCAAAAACGAGCTGATCGATCTGATGATCGAAACTAAAAGGCCCTATATTAAGGATCATTATAAAAGATACGAAATCGGAACCGAAGAAAATATGATTCTGCTGAAGATCATCGCGAACAATGTCATCAATATGATTCTGGATTTATTAAAGCACGAGATGAGCGCCGATAGCCGGAAACGGATTTTTGAGGCATTAAGCTTATACTGGCTGGCTGGACTAAAAAGCTTAAACGAATAACGTAAATGCGCCGAATTTAGGTGTGGGATGAAACTGGCTCACAACGCTGCAATGAGGGACAACTAAGTGGATATGCACATTAAGCATCTACGAGGGTCCCTATTTTTTTAATTCAATAATGAATATTTAATTCACTATTGAAAGGTGTAATCATGAAACGGGGGAAGCTACGATGAAGATAGGTTATGCGTTTAAGGACTGCAATGTTATATATGGAGATGCAATAAAAGGCACAGATACCCATATGACTATTTTGATTCAGGAAAACGGATTGATTCAAGAGATCGGGAAAGCAAGCGCTGTAACTGTCCCGACCCATTACCAAACGATCGATTGTTCGGGGAAATATGTGATGCCCGGTCTCATCAACGCGCATGTTCATCTTTTTGCCGATGGGAAGCCATTTACGCTATCTGCCAGTGAAGGGCTGCTGAATTTTGCGTTTCATCATATTTTGGATACGAGACTGGGCAGAAACGTGTTGAAGAAATGGATGAAAAAAAATGCCCTAACCGCACTGCATTCCGGAGTAACAACGATGCGTAGCGTAGGTGAATTTTTTTATACTGATGTTCTTTTGAGGGATGAGATTAAGGCAAATCAATTTATTGGACCTAATCTTTTGGTGTCCGGGTATTTCCTGAGCGTAACGGATGGCCACGGTGCACCTTATTTGGCTTTGGTCGGTGATTCACCATGGGAAGGGAGAAGAAATGTAAGAATCAATGTAAAAAACGGAGTGGACCTAATCAAAATATGTGTAACTGGCGGGGTTACCGATGCCAAAAGGGTCGGAGAAGCAGGCCGCTTGCAAATGACGGAAGAAGAGGTGGCTGCGATTTGCGAGGAAGCTCACAAAATTGGGATGCGTGTGGCGGCACATGCAGAAAGTACCGAAGGTGTAAGAGTTGCGTTAAAGGGTGGGGTGGATACTATTGAACACGGCGCGGAGATGGATGAGGAAATGATCAGGCTGTACAAAAATAATCCCAGAGCCTTAAAGGGCTACACCGCTGTGATCCCTACTTTACAAGCAGCTTATCCCAGTGCGAAATTAGATCCGAGCCTGACAAAGTTGAATACAACCATTAAGGAAAATGCCCGGCTTGTGTATGACTCAATGTTAAAAGGGCTACAGCAGGCTATAGAACATGATATCAAAATTGGTGTGGGCACGGATGCCGCTATGTCTTATGTAACCCACTATGATCTTTGGCGTGAGCTTGATCATTTCATGCGACAAACAAAGCTGAACGCAAGTCAGGTTATTGAACTAGTAACCAAATCAAATGCAGAGATTTTGGGAATCGATCACCTGACAGGTTCTATAGATGTTGGCAAATATGCGGATTTAATCATGATGGAGCAAAACCCATTGGAGAACATAAAAGCTTTGTCTGATGTAGCTATGGTTATGGTCAGAGGGAATTTAATACAAACACCCTCTGTGAACAGAATTCAAGCAGTGGACGAGCTGCTGGATACGGTTTGGAGTATTTAGGAGTGAGATAAATGATCGTAGAAGCTAAGCATATTTCAGCAATTCATGAACTCTACGAATTAGAATTTGTAGCCGTAAGATACCCTAAAACTTTGAATTCAAAGACCCTTATTAATTAAACTCCAGATGCGTTCAAACCTGTCTTGGTAGTCAGGTAAATTCCAGGATTCTTTGAAGGATGGGAGGCTAAATACTGCAAACGCAGAGAGAATCGCCTCAGCCCGTTCCAAGTGAGGATCGTGATAGTCCATGAGGCCGTCAATGATTTGGTAGGAATCCCAGAGAACATCGCGTAATACCAGTGGATTGCTATCCACGTATTGAGTATTCAAGGCAAACATCTTGGGATTCTCGTTATAAGCGCGTTTTTTTGCGTTAACAAATGCCCATAGCCAATCGTGAAGCAATTCTTGCGGTTTAGTTAAATTAGTCATATCTAATTTAATTTGTTCTGAAATCATCCGGTTGAACCAGCTCTTAGATACGGCTGCCCAGAGCTCTTGCTTATTTTTAAAGTGCTTATAGAGCGCTGCATGGGTGATACTTAATTCATCCGCAATTTGTGAGAGTGTCACTTCGGATTTTTCCGTGCGTTTAATTAATGCCTCCGCTGTTTCAATAATGAGCTCTTGAGTGATTTTAGCCACCGTACTGCTAACCCTTCTTTCTTCAATAAATTCCCTTTTATCGTTAATGCACTTGCGAGTATTCTAACATATAAAATATTCAGTAACAATTGTTGATTTTTGTAACTTATTGTTTTATGCTTGTTGTGTAAGTTACAAAACCAAATAAATGTTACTTTTTTTAACGCATAGGAGGTCATTAATTATGAAAGCAGCACAGATCACCAAATATTCAAAAAAGTTCATAGTAAAAGTGAACGATATTCCAATCCCAGAAATAAGTGATAACGAAGTCTTGGTTCAGGTGAAAGCAGCAGCAGTTAATCATTTGGAATTGCTTATTGGTACCGGAAGTGTAAAGCTGATTCAGGATTATGAATTCCCATTAGTACTTGGTAACGAGCTGACGGGTGTTATTGAAAAAGTGGGTAAGAAGGTGCAAGGTTTCAAAGTTGGCGATGCAATTTATTCACGTCTGCCACTACAAAAAATCGGTGCCTTTGCGGAATACGCGGCAATTAATGCAGATGCCATCGGGTACCTACCTGCCAATCTGAATTTTGTGACTGGTGCTGCTGCGCCATTAACAGGATTAACAGCTTATCAAGGATTAAATGAAGAATTAAATGCTAAAGCTGGCGAAAGCGTGTTTATCCCTGGAGGGTCTGGTTCGTTTGGCCAAATGGCCATTCCTATCGCCAAAAGCATGGGGCTCAAGGTCATTATCAGTGGAAATCCAGAAGCACGTGAACGGACAATGGCCGCTGGTGCAGACCAATATATTGATTATACGACTACGAACTATTGGGAACAGCTTAGTGATGTTGATTATGTGATAGATACCTTGGGACCCAGCGAATTTGATCATGAGCTTTCAATTATTAAAGCAGGAGGCCGCCTTCTTTCTCTGCGGACCGGTCCTAACAAACGTTTTGCAGAAGATTTGGGCTTCTCTGGCTGGAAACAAAAGCTCTTCACCATCGCCGGGGCTAAGTATGATCATAAAGCGAAGAAAAAGAAGATTCAATATCATTTCATTTTTGTTCGCAGTGATGGCGAACAATTAAAGAAAATTACGAAGATTATTGAAGATAATGGGATTGTACCAGCAGTGGACCCTACAGAATTCCATATAGAAGATATTAACGAAGCACTGAATTTTGTTGCTGAAGGTCATCCTAAAGGGAAAGTTATTATCAGATTTTAAGGAGGGGGCTCAATTGTTGTCAAAAAATTCTTTACTGATCATTCTAGAATTGATATACTGATGCAAATTAGATTTAATAGTGTAGTTTTTTTACCTCAACTAGAATGATCGTTCTTGAATATTTTGAAGAAATTTATTAAGGGAGGGATGAATGAGATACAAGTTTAATCGTGAACAAAACTCTATTGAAATGTTGTTAAATGATCAAAAAACTTAAAAGGGAGAGAATAATATGAAATATACAGTGATTACAGGAGCAAGCTCAGGAATTGGGTATGAAACAGCATTAGCTTTTGCTGCACGCGGTAAAAATTTAATTTTGGTAGCTAGAAGATTAGATAAATTAGAAGAACTTAAATCAACAATTCAGAATATTGATCCTAGTGTAGATGTTATTGTTCGTTCAAGTGATCTGTCTGTTACAGAGCAGGCTTACACACTGTATAACACTTTGAAGGAATACCAAATAGAAACCTGGATTAATAATGCAGGACTTGGTGAAGCTTCTTTTGTGGTAGAACAGAATTTAGATAAAGTTGAAATTATGTTACGTGTTAACATCGAATCCTTGACGATCCTTTCTACACTATTTGTGCGAGATTATGCTGATGTAGAAGGAACTCAGTTAATTAACGTATCCTCCGCACTCGGATATGCCATTGCTGTTGGGAGCGTTGCTTATTCTGCATCTAAATATTATGTTAGTGCCTTCACCGAAGGGCTTGCAAAGGAACTAGAGCTTAAAGGCGCGAAATTAAAAGCAAAGGTTTTAGCACCAGCAATAACTGAAACGGAATTTGTGAAGAAATCTATAGATGCTGAAGAATTTGATTACAAAGCAAACATGCCTAAATACCACACTGCCAAACAAATGGCGAGTTTCATGGTAGAGCTTTATGATAGCAATGATATGATAGGAATTGTTGACCAGAACTATGACTTCAATCTGAGAGATCAAATCTATCCAATTATATCTGAGTTTTAAATCGAATTAGATATTAGTCACTAAAATGATCGTTGAAGAAACTGGAGCAAAAAGAACTGGCTTCCCTATTCTTAAACGTGGGGTACAACTTTTTTGCATACGCTGGAAAAAGATTGGAATCTGGATTGTTTATAAGCAGACAAAGTAAGAATTCTTCGGTAAGCATCAGTTAAGTTATCATGTTATGAATAAAATCAAGCATCTTGCTTGATTTTATTTACGTTTTATATATTAGTTTGCGGATCGTTTACTTAAATGTATAATGATTGCTTGAGGTGATTACAATGGCAAGAAGCAAAGAATTTGAAATTAATGAAGTACTAGATAAAGCGATAAAACTATTTTGGATGCAAGGTTACGAGAAAACTTCAATGCAAGATTTGGTAGACTGTATGGGAATTCACAGAAGAAGTATCTATGATACATTTGGTGATAAGCACGCCTTATATTTGACGGCACTCCAACGGTACGAATCTACTCAAAACAAAAAAATGAGATTCTTGGTTGAGAAACAAGAACCCGTAAAGGAGATCATTCGACAATTTCTAGAATCTTCGATGAGGAGCGAAGGAGAACCTCAAGGATGTTTCATAGTTAATTCGGGTGTGGAGTTGGGAGTACTGGATCCGGAGGTTGCATCCTTTGTTGAGAATAGCTATTCAAAAACGGAGAAGTTGTTATATGACCTCGTTCAGACTGGCCAGCAAAGAGGTGAACTTAGAATTTCACTGGAGCCCGAGGCTATTTCCCATTATTTAATGAATGCCTGGTTAGGACTACGTACAATGGTAAAAACGGCAACGGACCATGGGAAATTAACAAGTATTATTCATACCATACTGATCACTCTAGATTAAAACTCCTTTATCTATCTGCAGTGTAAGAGGACAAGCACTTGTATCGAATGCCGAAAATAGACAATCAACTTACTGCTACCCGAGTACGCGAAGAATAGAACCGACTTAATACGCCCAGCTTAACTATATAAATATCGCGTCCGACACCAGCTGTAAGGAACTAAGAATGCAGACACTAAAAAAAACCATGTTGACGATGGGCTTCTTAGTCAATGTGGATATTAATCTGTCCAAGATCGATAGATACGGCGCACTTCACGGAAGGATTGTTTAGGTTTGCGGTATTCATTAACCAGACCCTTGTTGTTGAAGCCGCGGGCACGGTCGCGAAAGTTCTTGCTGCTGCTCTTCAGATCGCCGCGGATGTCTGCAAACTGCCAGATGTAAGTCCCGCCAATTTTCGAATCATTTTTGAAGATCGCCAGTGCTTCAGTTACAATATCTGCCTGATAATCCTCGCTGAACAATCTCTGCTCCCAGCCCACATCCCCAAATAGTCCAGCACCACCGAATTCGGTCATGAGCACTACCTTGTCACCGGCTCCCATCTGCTCCGCACGCACATGGAACTGTTCCAGCATGTCTTTAAAGCTGGCTGTATCGCCTTCGTACCAACCAAAATATTTATTAATACCGATAACATCGAATAAAGGAAGTAGAATATCTTCGAGTGGATGCATCGTAGCGTAGGTGACAAGCCTAGTACTGTCGAGTTTCTTCACCAATCCGACTAGAGCTTGTGTGAAAGCATATGCTTCTTGCGTCCGGGTATCAATCTCATTATGAACGGACCAAAAGATCACACTTGGGTGATGCATATGCAAGCTGATCATTTCTTCAATCATAGTCAGTGCACGCTCCTGGAAGAGCGGCTCACTTACTGTTTCGTTCGGCAGAAAGGCTCCCCATATCGGAATTTCGCTCCAGTATACAATCCCTTGCTCATCGAGTAGATCAAGCCAATATGGGCTTTGGGGATAATGAGAACCCCGGACGGAATTGCAACCTAACTCCAAAATGATACTGAGCTCCTTGTGCATCAGCTTCGGAGGGAAGGCGAAACCCCACTCAGGATGCTCTTCATGTCTATTCACCCCCTTAAGATAAACGGGTGAACCGTTAATTAGAATCCGATGATCCTTTGTTTCAATATAGCGAAAACCGATCCGTTCAATCTTGTCGTCTTCCTCTGTCCGCAGTTGAAAGGTATACAGTTCTGGAAGACCTACGTTCCACAAACGTACTTCAGGCATAAGCAACTTGAACGTATGACTGAGGGTCTGGCCAGTTTCAATCTGTACTTCTTCCGAGTGCAATTCATGTCCGCTTTCGGAGAATGTGATCTTTGTAGTGTGCTGCTCCTTAAAGAAGGAATGGAGCCTCACCTGAACAGTGACATCGGCATCTGGTCCATGCAGTTCATAATCAATCTTCAGTTGTTCGATGTAAAGTTCAGGCAAATATTGCAGCTCCACCGACCGTATGATTCCCCCATAATGAAACCAATCCACCTGCTCCGTAGGAATCGTAAGTCGGTCCAAGGTGCTGTCCGTCCGGACGATAATCTCATGTTCTCCTGCCCCTAAGGAAGGAACAATAAATTCAAAAGGTGTAAATCCTCCATAGTGATACCCAAGGTGCTGCCCGTCCAAATAGACATCGGCGTGGCCCAGCACGGCATGAAAGATGAGTCTGACATGCTGCGAATTCACAATCTGTATTTTTTTACGATACCAACCGACACCTTCATAATCGTACATTCCCAGTTCATTATTCCAGCACGAGGGCACATAAAGAGACTGCCAAGAATGTGGAAATCGCTCAAACCATTTTTCTTGAACACCCGTATTTAACGGATCCTTCATGAAATCCCAAGGCCCATCCAACAGCGCAGTTCTCCGAATTTGATACTCGCTAAAAGTCCTTAACAAGTGTGTTCCTCCTTTTTTTCCTGTAATGTATTGTGAATTTCAGACATCTTGATAATATGGATAGTAACATTTGGAGTTTAAGCATTGAATAGAAAAAAACGTTACCGTCTTGTTTAAATCGCTCTTTTAGCAGCAGGAGGGGATATTAATTGGAAGAAAATGATTACAAGCTGAATGACCTCACAGTGCATATCCATTTTGTACTCGACAAAGCTACTTATCCCGGCTGGGAGGACATCCGTAACATGGTAAATGTGCACAGCTTGTACTGGATTCATGAAGGTAAAGGGGTTTTCCTGACCAATGTTGAGCACAAAGTAGAGGCTGGAATGCTAATCTATTTAAAACCAGGCCTTAAACTGTCCATGCGCTCGCAGATGGATGCTCCACTTCGCATAACGATGCTGCTCTTCGATTGTGCAGAGCTTAGTTATGATGCGGTATGGAAGGAAGTCAAGCCAATCGTAAAACTGAGACTTCCCTTCTTAAGCCAATATAACCAACAGCAGGCTGAGGAAATTAGCCAGCTGGTCTGGGGGATTCACCAGGACTGGCTACCCGGACTAACCGATGGCATAGCTGTATCCCGGGCTAAAATGCAGATCCTGCTGCATAAGCTGCACCAGACCGTACAACCGGACTGGAATCTGATGGAGTCTGGAGCTTTTGCCGCCTTCGAACTGATCAAGAAAACACTCGAGAACGACTATAAGGATCATCACCGGATCGAGAAATTAGCGGAGAAATACGGCATTTCGCCATCTTACTTGCGGAAGATGTTTCTGAAATTTACGGGGATGGGGCCGAAGGAATACCATATGCACTTACAGAACCAGCAAGCTTGTCGTTATCTGGTTTTTACCGATTATCCAGTTAAGGAAATCGCCAAATTATGCGGGTACTACGAAGAATATCATTTCAGTAAGATTTTTAAACAGCTTAACGGGATCCCTCCGACAGTATACCGAAACAAACAGAGAATCAAAGATTAATTGTCCGTAGAACCGCTGGTAAAAAAATCTTGAGGTTATGTTTTTTTTACGGGAAGGACTGTACCATGATAATATTGAACTCATTGAAGCATGTTTAAGGAGGGAAAATTGCGCATGATTATATCACTCAAAAATGTATCATGGCAACGTGATACGACAATGATCTTACGCGATATGAATTGGGAAGTGAAGCAAGGACAACACTGGTGTATCGTCGGTTTGAACGGTTCAGGAAAAACGACGATGCTAAATGTAGTGAACGGCTATATCTGGCCGACAACAGGACAAGTCGAGGTGCTGGACCATCGCTTCGGCGATGTGGACTTGAGAGAGCTACGCAAACGAATCGGTTGGGTAAGCACCTCCTTGCAGCAGAAGCTGTACGGCCATCAGACTGCCCTGAACATCGTCCTAAGCGGAAAATTTGCGACCATTGGTCTGTATGATAAGACGAATGAAGAGGATCAAAAGCAAGCCGAGGAGTTAATGGAGTTTCTAGACTGCTCTTCTTTGGCTGGTCGTACATATGATACCTTGTCGCAAGGACAGCGTCAGAAAGTCCTCATTGCACGCGCACTAATGGCCAATCCAGATCTACTAATCCTTGATGAGCCGTGCACGGGACTAGATATTTTTGCACGTGAACAGCTGCTGCAGATGATCGAGAAGATAACAAAGCAACCTGGTGGACCAACCTTGCTGTATGTAACCCATCATATCGAGGAGATAACACCATGCTTCACGCACACGCTGCTGGTAAAGAACGGTGAAATCTACAAAGGTGACGAGACAGTAAACTGCTTGCAGTCAGATGTTTTGAGTGATTTCTTCGATACCCCCGTTGAAGTACAGGAACATCATAACCGCAAGTGGCTTACACTTGCCGGTGATAAGTAGAATATCAAGGCACATCGAATAGGCGAGCAAACCGCTCTGAAGTGGTTTGAAGGATTGCTTGCAGATATAAAAAATGAAAACTAATCACAATATAATTTTAAAATAACCCGCGCAATGCGCGGGTTTTGTATTTGTTTGCAAGCTTATAAGCCACGTCCATAAACAGTCAAACAACATATTAACGGTACCTGTAAAAAAACATTTTGACATATCTAACAGGTACCGTTATAATACAAATCAACAGGTACCGTTATAAAGTTAAACAGGTACCGTAAAAACTTAATGGAGGATTCATTATGGACATGAATACTGAATTGTACGAAAAACTCGCGAAACTGCAATGGCTGTTGCAAAGGCAACACTTGAAGTCTCATGCCGCGGTTGGTCCTATGGCCGACGCATCACGTGGGCAAGGGAGGATATTAGCGTTTCTTCGGATGAAAGACGGTATCAGCACCAAAGACTTATCCTATATGTTGGACATCCGTGTATCATCCCTCAATGAATTGCTTGGTAAACTGGAGAAAGCAGAATACATCACCCGTAAACCCTCAGAAACAGACAAACGTATCATGTTGATTTACCTAACGCAAAAAGGACAAGAGGAAGAGAAACAAGAGATAGACAGCGGCAACATATTTTCTCGCTTATCGCCAGAAGAGCAGATAGCTTTCGGGGATTACCTAACTCGCGTCATTACAGCTTTGGAGGAAGAACTTGGATCGGACGGAGAACGTGATTTGATGGCTATGTGGATGGAAGCTGCCAAGGCGCGTATGGGAACAGAGGAATTTGAAAAAATGATGGCTATGCGCGGACAAATGCACAGAATGTGGGGAAATTCTAGGGACGAACGCTTTAGCGGAAGGTTCCCTGGATTTAGCGGAGAAGGGCGTGGTGACATGCGCGGATTCGGCTGGCCTTCCAGCGATGACAGTAATTCGTCACCTGACAAGTCACATGGCCCAGACGATAAGTAATTAAAGTCTTTTAGCAAACAGTAGCTGAGGCGCTGCCTTTCCACCAGAGAAAGATGAACGGCAAAGGCAGCGTAATGTGAAACTGAAGAATAGTCAAATTTCGTACGCCAAATCTGAAAACTCGTCGTTAGGGTACAGGTTTGCTTGTTGCTGCGTCACGGATCATATTGGACCGATAGTTAGAATTCTAAGTAATTTCAAAAAACAAAATAAAGAAAGATAGTGGTGAACCTTATGGATGCAGAAAACCTCCATTACTTTGAAAAAGCACCTGTCGCAAAAGCCGTAGCTCACTTCGCAGTACCGATGATGCTAGGCATGTCGATGAGTGTCATATACTCCATTTTGAATGCCTATTTCCTTGGTACACTGGGCAATACTGCGATGTTAACCGCACTCGCACTAACTTTACCGTTATTCGCCGCCATTATGGCGCTAGGTAACTTGATTGGTATCGGTAGCAGTGCATTCATCTCCCGTTTGCTGGGAGAGAAAAAATATGATGATGTAAAGCATGTGTCTTCATTCGCCTTTTACAGCAGTTTAGCTCTCGGTCTTATTTTGATGGCTGCCGGCATCCCGTTGATCGATTCTATCGTTCATGGCTTGGGAGCGACGCCTGACTCCTTCGGGTTCACGAAGGACTATGTCACGATTATGCTTATTGGTTCACCTTTCGTCGTTCTATTCTTCACGCTGGAGAATATCGTGCGCTCGGAGGGGGCAGCGATCACTTCGATGATCGGCATGCTTCTCAGTGTTGTTGTGAATATTATTCTCGATGCGCTAGTCATTTTCGTCTTCCATTGGGACGTGATCGGGGTTGCATCTGCTACAGTCATTTCTAACTTGGTTGCAAGTGCATTCTACGCCTTCCACATGGGATATAAGAGCCAATTCTTAACCATCTCTGTAAAATGGTTCAAAGCTTCCAAAGACATTCTCAGCAATGTATTTAAAATTGGAGTACCCGTTTTTGTTATGAGTCTCTTCATGGGTGCAATGTCACTTATCTTTAACCGTTTTCTGGTTGAATATGGGGAGCAGGCCATTGCGGCCTTCGGAATTTCATCACGATTATTACAATTTCCAGAGGTTATTCTGATGGGCTTATGTGAGGGAGTCGTGCCGCTGATTGCCTTCTCTTTTACAGCCAATAAATTACGCATGAAGCATACCATTACATTCACAATCAAAGTGACTGTGGCATTAGCAGCCGTGTTCGGCATTATTGTATATCTGATTTCCGACCACTTAATCGGTTTATTTACGAATGACCCGCAATTAATTGAACTGGGCAGCTATATTCTTCATGTAACGTTCTTATCCCTGTTCATTTCAGGAACGACCGCGTTGTTTACGGGGATCTTCCAAGCGACAGCACAAGGAACCGCCGCCTTTATTATGTCAATTATTCAAGGTGTTACTCTGATTCCAGTATTGTATATCGCTAATCGAATGAACGGTTTCCACGGAGTAGTCTGGTCGCTCGTCATTTCAGATGCTGTTGCGTTCCTTGTGGGTGCCATCATGCTGTATGTTCTGCGGAACAAATTGCAGCCTGATTTAGATACTTTAGTACAGTAGAATCCTAAGCTTTAAGTTGATATTTTAAGTTCATCTAAAAAAACCTTGGATCAGCAAGGTTTTTTTGGCTCGTATGATGAAGCAGCCTGCCATGAGGCAGCACTAGCTGCTTTGGAGGCGAAGCTCCAGTTAAATTTTAATACTGACTTCTCCACTTGAAAGATATTCCTCGTCACCATTCTCATATCTGACTTTCAGATGGCAATCGTCATCGATATCAATGGCTGTTGCTTTACGTTGTTCATTATCCTTTATCACGGTCACAGGTTCGCCAAGTGAAATTAACCTTTTTTTGTATTCGGAAAGAAACAATCTGTCCGTTAAATGTTCATAATATCTCATGAAATGGTTTAGTACTTCTGCAACGAGACGGTTGCGGAGATCACCATAAGGATTGTTTTCGGAAATTACAGTTGTCGCAATCTCGGTAAGATCATTGGGAAAGCCTTCGGAAGGGAGGACTACATTGATACCGATGCCGAGGACAGCATAATCAAGCCAGCCGTTTTCCAGTGACACGGATGCTTCGGTAAGGATCCCGCATACTTTTTTACCTTCCATAAAAACGTCATTTACCCATTTAATCTGCGTTTCTTTACCGGATACGCTCTCGATAGAAAGGGCTACAGCTACTGCGGCGCAAGTGGTCAATAAAGCTGAGTCTGTTGCGGACAGCTTGGGACGCAGCAGGATGCTCATATAGATACCCGTTCCAGGTGGAGAAAAAAATTTCCGACCCATTCGCCCGCGACCAGCTGTTTGTTCTTCCGAAAGAATCACTTTACCTTCAGCTTCTCCATTTGAGGCAAGGTTTTTTACGGCTTCATTCGTGGAAGATATGGTCTTAAAGACTTCAACACGTAACTTTTGCCCCTGAGTATCTAGGTACTTTGAAATTGCACTGGCTGATAAGATATCCGTTTGTGGTGACATGGAATATCCTTTATTGGTTACAGCTTGTATGGAATAACCGTCTGTCTGTAAAGATTTTATGGCTTTCCAGACCGCGCTGCGCGTCACGGATAACTGAACGGCTATTTCCTCGCCGGAAAAATATTCACCCTTATTACTGTCGAGCAAGGCAAGAATATGTTCTTTTACTGTCATGAACTTAAACCTCCAAAAGTATAACTCTCCGACCAAAACCCATTGAATAGATTAACATCCAACGATTGCGACTGAATACTCTAATTCTATATAACAATAGGAAAAACTCAAGCATGGTATTTTATTCTATTGTAAACCATATATTAATTTATGGTTTACAATAAAGAATATCTCCATTATAATTCAGCTTACTGGACGTATTTACTAACCAGAATACAATCATTGATATCCAATGGAGGTCATTTTTTTGAAGACAAAAGAACTAATTTATGCTGCATTATTCGCAGCACTTATCGCGGTGTTGGGGATGATACCGCCCATCCCCCTCGGCTTCATCCCCGTTCCGATCACTGCCCAGACGCTTGGCGTCATGTTGGCTGGATGTTTTCTGGGGAAACGGATGGGCGCCCTCAGTCTCATTATTTTCATCATACTAGTAGCCATTGGGCTGCCTGTACTGACTGGCGGTCGCGGCGGAATCGCGGTGTTAGTTGGACCTTCTGCAGGATACATATTTAGTTTTCCAATCGCGGCCGGCCTTATTGGCTGGTATTCCGAAAAAATCTGGCCGAAGGTTCGAACTTGGAAGCTGGTAGCTATCAACATAATCTTCGGTGTATTACTAGTGAGTCTGATTGGTGCCCCTGTCATGGCATTGATAACCAATACTTCGATCTGGGCTGGTCTTGTCGGATCGTTGGCCTTTCTTCCGGGAGACATCATCAAAGCCGTTATTGCAGCCGTCATAACGATGCAGTTGAAAGCAATAAGCCCTATAGAAGAAAAAACACAAATATAATATGATGTGAAACTCGGGTAAATAAAACCCGGGTTTTTTTATTGAAAAATAATAGGGTTATGGTTGCGAATTTGTTTATACTATAAAAATTAAAACGAAATTGAAGTGGGTGTGGAAAAATGGATAAGGGATTTAATTTAGCTAGTCAACTATTAACGCTGCTTGATACAGAATATAGATGGTTTACCTTAGCGGAAATCGAAAAAAGTTTAGGGATCTCTGATAAGACCATCCGGAAGATGGTGGAGGAAATCAGCAAGCAATTACCATCTACTGTAACCATTGAGGTTTCTAGAGGAAAGGGAATAGTTCTTCAACGTGATGGGCGAAGTACGATTAGTGAAGTGATTTCTTCTATGTTCAGACAAACCATCTTTTATCGGCTGATGGATTTTTTGTTTACGAATGTGGGTCGACTGTCAGTGGAAGAGCTCTCCGAAGCCATGTTTATGAGTACCTCGTCTTTGAAGAAATTGATTGTGCAATTAAATAATGATGATCTAAAAGCTTATAAGCTACGCATTAGTTTTTCTACCCCCATGATCAAAGGGAATGAAATGAATATTCGATATTTTTATTGGAAGTTATATTGTGATGCGTATGAGTTTACAGGCTGGCCCTTTGCGAATGTTGATTTTGCTTATATTAATCAGTTAATCACAAATATAGAAAATGAGAATAACATTGTATATTTTATCAATTCCAAAAGGAGATTATCGTTTTTGTTGGCCATTGTTATAGAAAGAGTGGCTAAAGGAAAATGTGTGAAAATCGACGAAAATGCTTACCCTTGGGAAAAGGGGATGTTTTATTTCCCAGTGAAAACTATTGCAAAACGTCTTGAGGACAAGCTGTCCCTTGAATTTCCAAACAGTGAAATATTCTTTATGCAATCCATGGTTAGTCTCAGCCAATATCATTATTATGAAGGGTCAGAGATCACTCCGATGAAAGAAGTCGAATTACACAAGGATAAAGAAGAATATCAAATGGGGAATCTACTTCTAATGTTATTAGCAAAGGTATACCCGAACTTAGATATGCAAGAACGGTTTATTTTGGAGATTTACGGTTTCTTTGACAAGCTATTAATCGAAAATGCCATTCCTGAATGGATGATGATTTCAACAAGTCATTTAACAACATATGTTCAAAAGGAATGCCAACAGATTTATCAAGAATTGCAAACCTGTATGCAAACGTGGAATAAAACTTACCCTTCCGTTTTGTTTAATCATTTTCATTTAACAAAGCTAACCTTAATTGTCCGCTCGAGTTTACGTTATAAAAGTAAGAGGGCCTTTTTAGTGATCGGGGAAGAATTTTCAATTCGTCATTACATAGCAGATTTGATAAAGAAGGAGATTGGGGATCAGTTGATCCTTAATACTTCCATAATGAAAGGCTTGACCGACGAGATCATGCAGCAAAATAATATCGATCTTGTCATTAGTAATATCCCGGTTGCATTAACGACAGTGCCTGTTGTTATTATTTCCACGATCCCCTCTAAAAGAGATTTAGACAACATTCGTAAAGAACTGCTTTTATAATTTGACCAATTATTTTCCGTAAGCTCCGTAAGTTTTTGGTCTAGTTTGTAATGTTAAAAAACCTTATGATCAATCTAGTTTCGAAACTGATTTTACTTGAAGGCAAGTGGAAAGCGATTTCGGTAAACCTCAGTTTACTATTAAAAGTTGGAGGAAGAACTATGAGTAGGCATTTAGGTGCAAATAAGGGAGAAATAGCAGAGCTCGTTTTGCTCCCAGGAGATCCTTTACGTGCAAAGTTTGTGGCAGAACACTTTTTAGAGGAGGCTTATTGTTATAACGAAGTAAGAGGGATGTATGGATACACTGGATTATACAAGGGTGTGCCTGTGTCGGTTCAGGGGACAGGGATGGGAAATCCATCGATGAGTATCTATGCAACAGAATTGATCGTCGATTATGAAGTTAAGAAATTGATTCGCATTGGTACATGTGGCGCGATGCAGGAAGATATCAATATCCGCGATATTATATTAGCCCAAGCAGTATCTTCAGACAGTAATATGACGGAAAAGATCTTTCATGGCTGTAATTTTGCACCAACGGCAGATTTCTCATTGCTAATGAAAGCATATCAACAAGCACAAGCTAAAAATGCAAAGGTGTTTGTTGGTAACATCTATAATTCTGATGAATTCTATCGTGAAAATTTAGATCGGCTTCATAAGTTCATGGATTTCGGTGTATTAGCTGTAGAAATGGAAAGTACCGCCCTATACACTTTAGCCGCTAAATATGGTGTAAAAGCGTTATCGATTTTGACCGTCGGCAGTCAATTGTTAAGACAGGAGCACCTAACTCATAAAGAAAGTGAACAATCCTTTTATGAAATGGTCGAAGTAGCTCTTAACACAGTCGTTGAAGGCTGATTTATTGATAAGAGTGCAGTGTTGTTAGAAAAGAGAGTGAGAAAGAAATGAAGGTAATACTGTCAGGATTGCAGTGGATGATTTTTATGATCGCTGGTGCAATTGCAGCACCCATTGCTATCGCAGATTTATATAACTTAACACCCATAGAGACTTCTGGACTCATTCAGAGCACCATGATTACTTTAGCAATAGCTGGATTTTTACAAGGCCTGATGGGTCATAAATTCCCTATTCATGAAGGTCCAGCAGGGTTATGGTGGAGCATTTTTACCATTTACGCGAGTTTAGTGGGGGGACTCTATTCCTCTAACAACGGCGCTTTACAGGCTTTAAGTGGAGCGATGATCATTAGCGGAGTGTTGTTTATCCTAATTTCAGCATTTAAGCTAATGGATAAAATCGCTCGTCTTTTTACTCCAACCATCACCTTTATTTATTTACTTTTATTGATCTTTCAATTAAGCGGATCTTTTATGAAAGGGATGATGGGGATTACCATAGCCCACACCATGTTAGATGTTAAAGTATTCATCCTTAGTGTGATCGTGGTCTGCATTACCTTTTGGTTAGGCAACAGCCGCTTTGTATTACTAAGCCAGTTTTCAATAATTCTCAGTATAGTGATAGGCTGCCTATTATTTATAATCTGCGGTAGTATGCCGGCGGTTTCTCGTGCGGATACTCTATTTAAGCTGCCGGAAATATTCCCATTTGGAACACCCCGATTCGATGCCGGGACAATTACTACTGCATTTTTACTAACCCTATTATTAATAACCAATGCAGTGGCATCCATCCGTTTGATGGAGACCGTTATGAAACCAAAGCAAGGGGATCATCGTCGTTATTTGCGCGCCGGGTTTACTTCTGGAATTACGCATCTTATTAGTGGTGGTTTAGGAGCGGTCGGCTCAGTCCCTATTTCGGGAGCGGCGGGATATGTTGAGCAAACAGGGATGAGGGAGCGCAAATCATTTTTAATAGGCTGCAGCTTAGTGATCTCAATATCCTTGTTTCCGCCTATGACGAATTTCATATCTGCCATTCCAGCTCCCATAGGCTATTCTGTTACCTTCGTCATTTTTGTGAAGATGGTCGGACTAGCGCTAAAGGAATTGAAAAAGGTTATTCATGAAGAGCGAACATTTATTGTCAGTGGGCTTTCCCTTTTAGTGGGTGTAGGTTTAATGTTTATTCCTGCATCAGCTACGGCCCATTTATCTCCGATCGTGATAGCCATTTTAAATAATGGATTAATATGCGGAAGCCTGTTAGCGATTATTTTGGAACAAGGGTTAATGTGGAAAGATGCATTTCGATATGAGGATTCCAAGAAAATTAACCGATAATTTGGAGGGCTAAAAATGCATTATCTAATTTCTATTGCTGGTCTGGTTATTGTTCTATTACTGGCATGGCTAGGAAGTAACAATAAGAAAAAGATTAAATATCGTCCAATCATTGTAATGATTGCTATTCAGATAGGTTTGGGATTAATTATCCTAAAAACGAGCATTGGAGAATTTTTGATTAAAGGGTTTGCTGATAGTTTTGCAAAATTACTTGGATACGCCAATGAAGGTACTGACTTTGTGTTTGGCGGCATTGCAAATGAAGGGGCGCATACATTTTTCCTTTATGTTTTGATGCCCATTGTTTTTATGTCAGCATTGATAGGGATTTTGCAACATTACAAAATACTGCCATTCATTATAAAGTATATTGGTTTGGTGCTAAGTAAAATAAATGGCATGGGTAAATTGGAATCTTATAATGCAGTTGCAGCCGCAATTGTCGGACAAAATGAAGTATTTATTTCGGTGAAAAACCAGCTTGGACTATTGCCAAAACATCGCTTGTATACATTATGTGCGTCTGCAATGTCTACGGTATCCATGTCAATCGTTGGTTCCTATATGACGATGCTAGAACCTCGGTATGTAGTAGCTGCATTGATATTAAACCTATTTGGCGGATTTATCATTTCATCCATCATTAATCCGTATGAAGTTACACCTGAAGAAGATATTGTTGAAGTTCAGGTAGAAGAAAAACAAACGTTTTTTGAAATGCTGGGCGAATATATTATGGATGGCTTTAAAGTAGCCATAGTAGTTGGGGTAATGTTAGTTGGTTTTGTAGGAATCATTGCTTTAATTAACGGAGTCTTCAGTGGCATATTCGGAATCTCGTTCCAAGGAGTGTTAGGCTACGTCTTTGCACCCATCGCCTTTCTTATCGGTGTGCCATGGCATGAAGCTGTTGAGGCCGGTAGTATTATGGCGACAAAGCTTGTTGCGAATGAATTCGTTGCTATGCTTGACTTTGTTAAGATTCAAGAAGGTTTAAGTGGCCGTACTACAGCCATTGTCTCCGTTTTTCTAATCTCATTTGCTAACTTTGGGTCGATTGGTACCATTGTGGGTGCAGTGAAGGGATTGAATGAAAAGCAAGGGAATATCGTCGCACGATTTGGATTAAAGCTGTTATTTGGCGCCACACTTGTAAGCGTTTTATCAGCTTTGATTATCGGTATCATATTCTAGTTGATGCAAGGAGTATTAACATGAAACAAACACCCCGGTTTAAGCGGATTTTCGTCATCGTTATGGATTCTGTAGGCATTGGTGAAGCTCCAGATGCTGACAAGTTTGGGGATGCAGGATCACATACATTACGGCATATTGCAGAAAAAATGAATGGGCTACATGTTCCTGCGTTATCCAAGCTAGGGTTAAGTCATATTGACCCAATACCCGGAGTTCCCAACGTAGAGCACCCTTTAGCTTATTGGACCAAAATGCAGGAAGCTTCTAATGGAAAGGATACGATGACAGGTCACTGGGAGATCATGGGCCTACGAATTGATGTTCCTTTCAAAGTGTTTCCTGAAGGGTTTCCTTATGAATTAATTAATGAATTAGAAGAAAGAACAGGACGAAAGGTGATTGGGAATAAACCCGCTAGTGGTACAGCTATTCTCGATGAGCTTGGACAAGAGCATATGAACACAGGTGCACTCATTGTCTATACTTCTGCAGATTCCGTGATTCAGATTGCGGCTCATGAAGAGGTTATTCCTTTGGAAGAACTGTATCAAATCTGTGAGATTGCCAGAGAGATTACTTTACGTGAGGAGTACATGCTAGGAAGAGTGATTGCTAGACCATTCCTCGGGCAGCCCGGAAATTACAAAAGAACATCGAACCGTCATGATTATGCCTTGAAGCCGTATGGAAGAACCGTGATGAATGAGCTCAAGGATGCCGGGTTCGATGTACTAGCGATTGGCAAGATCTCAGATATATACGATGGGGAAGGTGTCACCAAGTCTTTCAGAACAGTGTCTAACATGGATGGCATGGATAAACTCATGGAGACCCTTCATACTGATTTTACAGGACTTAGTTTCTTGAATCTTGTCGATTTTGATGCACTTTATGGCCATCGTAGAGATCCGATCGGGTATGGGAAAGCGCTAGAAGAATTTGATGATCGATTACATGAAGTTCTAGCGGAGCTATGTGAAGATGATCTTCTTATAATTACGGCAGACCATGGGAATGATCCCATTCATGCGGGCACGGATCACACCCGTGAATATGTTCCTTTACTCCTCTACAGTAAGAGTTTCAATCGACAAGGGGAGCTGCCTATATCGAGGACTTTTTCGGATATTGGAGCAACAGTTGCTGATAACTTTGTTGTGACCATGCCCCAATTTGGTAAGAGCCTCCTACAGGAGCTTAAATAAACTATAATTTGAATAGACACTTTGAATAGAAACAGGATACCTAACTTGTATTAGTAAAAGGTATCCTGTTTGTTTTTTTATCTACATATCTTTGTATCTAAAAAGCTGCCGAGAAAGCGGCTTTTTTTGTTATTACGGATCAAATACTAGGGTAATAATCAATTATTAAAGGGGTTAATTTTAGAGCCACCTGTCGTTAACCCTTTTTTCGATGAATCGCATTCTAATACAACGTTATAAATAATCTAGTTTCTACTCATGCCACTCCTTCGATAGTAATAGTATTGACAACCTGTATATACAGGTTTAAACTGTGTGAAGTGTTTGAACTTGTATATACAGGTTTAATGGTTGAAATAAAGGAATTCTTTTTGGAGGTGTTCAACTTGAGTCAGTCCCAGTATTCGGAATGGTGGCGCCGCTCCACGGTGTATCAGGTGTACCCGAAAAGCTTTAAGGACACTACAGGCAACGGAACAGGAGATATTAAAGGACTTATTGAGAAATTAGATTATTTGCAGAAGCTTGGAATCGATATTGTTTGGTTACAGCCGGTTTATGTTTCGCCGCAACATGATAACGGTTACGATGTAGCAGATTATGAAAATATCAACCCGGATTTCGGTACGATGGAGGATTTTGACGAGCTAATACAGGAACTGCATAGACGCGAAATGAAGCTAATGATCGATATCGTGGTTAACCATACCTCGACTGAACATGAGTGGTTCAAACAGTCCATTTCAAGCAGGAACAACCCTTTCCGTGATTACTATATCTGGAAGGACCCGGCTCCGGACGGCGGCTTACCCAACAACTGGCAGTCGAAGTTCGGTGGGCCTGCCTGGCAGTTCGACGAAGCGTCGGGACAATATTATCTTACTCTCTTCGATAAAACCCAAGCGGATCTGAACTGGGAGAATGAGAAGGTACGTAGAGCAGTGAATGATATGATGTTATTCTGGGCTAAAAAGGGTGTCGACGGCTTCCGCATGGATGTAATTAATTTAATCTCCAAAGATCAGCGCTTCCCTAACGATGACGGGAGTGTTCCACCGGGGGATGGACGTAAATTCTATACTGACGGTCCACAGGTCCATGCATACATCAAAGTAATGTATGAAGAGGTGTTTGGTCCGTTTGAGATGGTGACTGTAGGAGAGATGTCCTCAACTACACTGGAGCATTGTATCCGGTACTCAAGTCCTGAAGAGCGGGAATTTTCCATGACCTTCAATTTTCATCATTTAAAAGTCGACTATCCGAATGGACAGAAGTGGGAACTGATGCCTTATGATTTCGAGGCAATGAAACGGTTGTTCGCGCAATGGCAGACCGGAATGCAGAAAGGCGGAGGCTGGAACGCACTATTTTTTAACAATCATGATCAACCGCGTGCTCTTTCCAGATTCACTGATGATAAGGTCTACCGTGTGGAAAGCGCCAAGCTGCTCGCGACAACTCTGCATGGCCTTCAGGGAACACCTTATGTATATCAAGGGGAAGAAATCGGTATGCCGAATCCGGTATGGAAAAGCATCGATGAGTTCCGCGACATTGAGTCACTAAATATGTACCGCATTCTGTGTGAACAGGGGAAAAGCCCGGAAGTTGCCCTCAGCATTCTACAGGAGCGTTCGCGGGACAATTCACGTACGCCGATGCAGTGGGATGACAGCCGGAATGCCGGATTTACCACTGGTACTCCATGGTTGAAGGTAGATGAGCGGTATCCAGACATCAATGTGCAGAAGGAACTGGAAAACCCTGATTCCATCTTCCACCATTACCGCAAACTAATTGCACTTCGCAAGGAGTATGGAGTATTCATAGAAGGTATTTTCAAGAGACTCGATGAAGGTCATCCTGAAGTCTTCGCTTACGCCAGAACAGGAGATGGAGAGACACTTGTTTTGGTCTCGAACTTCAGCAATAAAGAAATCTCTTTCCGCTTTAAAGACAATCACTGGACTGAATTGTCGCCAAGTGGTAAGGACGAGCTTCTGATTGGGAATACAGCAGATGCACCATCATTAACACAAGAGCTTCAGCTTAGTCCTTATGCTTCCTACATGTGGTTAGTCCGCTAACGAGGTGTACTTGAGAAGGAGCACACATCAATTTTGTAAGGAGTGAAGATATGGCTATAGACCGCAAAAATGTTGAAGATATTGTACGGGCGGTTGGGGGCAAGGAGAATATTGAGGTTGCGACGCATTGTGTAACCCGGCTGAGATTCTCGCTGTATGACGAGAGCAAGGTGGATTCGGAAGCCCTGGACCGTAACGAACTCGTAAAAGGACAATTCTCTACGCAAGGGCAGTTCCAGATCGTTATCGGACCAGGAACTGTAGATAAAGTATACGATGAAATGATTCAAATCACTGGTGGTGCCCGCTCTTCCAAGGATGACGTGAAATCAGCGGCAGCACGGAAACAGAATCCATTGCAGCGGGCGATCAAAACACTGGCTGATATTTTTATTCCGATTCTTCCGGCCATCGTAACCGCAGGTTTGCTGCTTGGGATTAATAATATTTTGACCGGACCTGGTATCTTTTTTGATAGTAAGTCATTGGTAGATGTCTATCCTGCATGGAAAGACATTGCTGCGATTATTAACACGATTGCCAGCACAGCCTTCACCTTTTTACCAGCCCTTATCGGTTGGGCAGCTGTTACACGTTTCGGGGGCAGTCCTCTGCTCGGAATCGTGCTGGGTCTCATTCTCGTACATCCGGATCTATTAAGTGCCTACAGTTATGCAAGTGCTTCAACTGAGGGAACCGTTCCGACCTGGAATTTGTTCGGCTGGCATTTGGAGAAGATCGGTTATCAGGGGCAAGTATTGCCTGTACTGGTTTCGGCCTATATTCTGGCTAGACTGGAGAAGTTCCTCAACCGCCGGGTGCTTGATTCCATTAAACTACTGGTCGTTGCTCCAGTGACCCTGCTGGTTACAGGTTTTCTGGCCTTCACCATTATCGGACCCGTTACGTTCGCCATTGCCAATGCTATCACCTCGGGTTTGATCTATGTATTTGATCATTTTGCGCTCCTTGGTGGTTTGATCTATGGTGGATTCTATGCACTTCTGGTCATCACTGGGATGCATCATACTTTCTTGGCAGTCGATGTTCAGCTCATCGGCAGTGAGGGAGGCACCTTCCTCTGGCCGATGCTGGCGCTCTCCAATATTGCGCAAGGCGCTGCGGCACTGGCGATGATGTTCGTTGTTAGAGAACAAAAGGCAAAAGGGTTGGCGGCTACATCTTCCGTCTCTGCATTCCTCGGCGTGACTGAACCGGCAATCTTTGGGGTGAATATCCGCTATCGCTATCCTTTCATCTTCGGGATGATCGGCTCAGCAATTGCCGGTATGCTCCTTACCGTTAACCAGGTTCGAGCTTCATCCATTGGCGTAGGGGGAATTCCCGGTTTCCTTTCGATTTTCCCGAATCAGTGGGGCGTTTTCTTTATTGGCATGGTTATTGTTCTCGTTGTGCCATTTGCCGCCACAGTATTGTACGGACGTTCTGTAGTGGGTCGTTCCGAAAAGAACACAGCTACAGAGGCTTCTAGTACTACGAGCGAACCAGAGGAATTGAGCAGCCGTCATTCAGTTCAAGGGTCACAGGAATCAGTTAATATTCTAGAGCTTGTCTCACCACTTAGTGGAACTGCTGTATCGCTGGAACAGGTGCCCGATCCTGCCTTTGCTGAAAAGCAAATGGGTGAGGGAATTGCAATCGAACCTTCTGAGGGGAAAGTATATGCTCCCTTTGATGCTACAGTAGCCCATGTGATTAAGAGCAAACATGCGCTTATACTGGAGCATGCCAGCGGTGTTCAGGTATTAATCCACGTTGGAATTAACACGGTGGCGCTTAAAGGTAGCGGTTTTACCAGCCTGAAGAATATTGGTGATAAGGTGCAAGCAGGAGAGCTTCTACTAGAATTTGATATGGAAGCTATCCGCGCAGCAGGTTACCCGGTGATTACTCCAATCATCATTCCTGCAGGTCAGGAGATGGTCGAGAAGATCGAGGAGAAGACCGGACCAGCTACGGCCAAACAAACAAGCATCTTGACTATTCATCTCAAGGGTTGATAAAGGCTATATTGGCAAAGACTTTATACTTTAGAAAGACAGCCCCTTGGGGGCTGTTTTTCTATAAATATAAGAATTTATATGTTCAACGCTATAAATTTCCCTCCAATTGAATCGATGCTTCCAAAGGCATGACGTGATACAATAAAGGGCGGTGATCAAAATTGAGAGAAAATAAATATTTGCAAATTTATAATGAATACAGCAACCAAATCCATTCTGGACAACTGCTGCCGGGAACCAAGCTGCCTTCCGAAAGTGAACTCGCCGAAGCTTACGCTACTTCACGAGAGACCGTGCGCAAAGCGCTGAATCTACTTTTCCGTGAAGGATATATTCACAAAATTAAGGGCAGAGGCTCCTTTGTGCTTGACATGACCCGAATGGATTTCCCTGTTACCGGTTTGATTTCATTTAAAGAGATGGCCGATACCCTGGGTACTGCCTCGCGGACACTGGTAGAGCGGACGATACAAGAGCCGGCAGGCTCCGCAATCGCCAGACATCTGCAGATTCCACCTGAAACTCTGATTTGGAAGGTTGTTCGTGCCAGAGAGATTGAAGGTGAACGGATCATTTTGGATAAGGATTATTTTCGTGCGGATATTGTTTCCTTTCTGAGTGAGGAAATCGCGGAAGGCTCAATCTATGAATATCTGGAGCTGGAATTGGGTCTTAAGATCAGTTATGCGAAGAAGCTGATATCCGTTGAGCCTTCTACCGAGGAGGATCATAGACTGCTCGATTTGAAGAATTTTACGCATATTGTAGTAGTACGAAACTATGTGTATTTGGAGAACACGGTGCTTTACCAATATACCGAGTCTAGACACCGGCTGGATAAATTCCAGTTCGTGGATTTTGCTCGAAGGGTGAGGCGATAAGCTGATCCGAGGGTGTCCCAGTTTGGGATATCCTTTTTTTATGAGAGTTCCCTGTAAAAAAAATACAATCCGATTGTGAAATATGAAATCTCTATCCCTTTCAATCACTATCAGGTGTGTTGGAGTTATATAGCCAATACTGTGCAAATTTTCGATACAAGAGCGCTTTAGAGGTTCATTCGCTCCATTCGCAAAAACGATATATTAAGAAAAAAAGCTGCCCTCAGAGGCAGTTTTTTTATGTAAAAACCATTAAATACCATATTGTCATATGACAAAAGTGATGACAACCCACACTATTTAAATGTTCTTTATACATATATATTGTTGGAATATGGAAACAGCGATACCTTCATAGCTAGTCGTAACAAATACGGTAAACGTTGCAAGTCAGAATAAATGGGTGGAAAATCTTAGATTCCCGGCTGCCTTTTTGAGCTTATCATGATTTGTGAAACGGGCTAATAGCAACTTTGGTTGTCTTGAATGCAACGCTAATAGAATGGTAGATTTAGGGAAAATGTCGAATATAGGAGGAAAAACGATTGAATATTAGCATTATATTGTTGGCTCAGCACTTTAACCTGACCGTACAATGTCTGGATCGGATTAAGAAATATACGCCTATGTCCTATGAGCTGATTGTCGTCTCGGATAACGAATCTGCCGAAGTGTCGAATTACCTTGCGTATGAATGCGGCGTTCATGTCATTCATAGCCGGAGCAAAGGGGTTGCAGCAGCATTCAATCTGGGCGCGTTGTCATCTTCGGGAGAACGTCTTGTATTCATCCGCGATCAGATTATGGTAAACGAGGGATGGTTAGAAGAGTTGTCTGGCTGTCTGGACCATCATTCGAATGCTGCAATCGTGGGTCCGAGGATGAATGATGTTAGCGGCGCTCAACGGATTCCGATTGTATATCAGAACATGGAGCAACTCTATCAGTCGTCATCGATGCTTGCCAACGGAAAATCAAAGTCTTGGACCCGGGTTCCTAGACTTGTCAGTTTACTAATGATGATACCCCGTCGCTACTTTGAGCAGATTGGGTACTTTGATGAGCGATTTGAGGTCGAATCTTACGAGGATGACGATCTGTGTTATCGCACGTTATCTATGAACCTGGATATTTACATAGCCGAAGGATGCGTAGTCTTCCGGAAGGAACCTCCTTCAGTAGATCCCAATGATCCTGATTGGTACAATAACCGATTAATCTTGAATCGTGCTATGGCCATAAGCAAGTGGGGATTCGATTTAACTTCTTCCTTGTATAGCGGCACAAGGAAAGTCACTGTCAGCCTATGCATGATTGTAAAAAACGAAGAGCATACCTTAGGGCGTTGTTTATCCAGCGTGAGGGAGCTTGTCGATGAGATCATTATTGTGGATACAGGTTCGAGTGATGGGACCAAAGAGCTCGCGGCATCTTATGGAGCGCGGGTTTATGATTTCGAATGGGTGAACGATTTCTCCAAGGCAAGAAATTATGCCTTCAGTCTCGCTACTCAAGAGTACCTGCTGTGGTTGGATGCGGACGATTATCTGCATTCAGAGGATGCAGAGGCTCTCCAGTCCATCGTATCCGAACTACCATGGGATATCGATGCTGTATCGATGCATTATTATCTCGACCGTGATAAAGACGGAAGTGTAACTTCGAGCTTGAGACGTAATCGTCTGGTAAGACGAAGTTGTGAATTCCGTTGGATTGGAGTCGTTCATGAGTACCTTGAGGTCGCAGGCAATGTGTTCTATGCCGAGTTAGGCATAACACATGATCGAAAGCATACGCAGTCCTCGCGTAATCTTCTCATCTATGAGGGGATGTTGGAAGCGCAAATGAGGTTCACTCCGCGGGATGTATTTTATTATGCCAACGAGTTATACGATCACGGCCAATGGCAGCGATCGATAGAGCAATACGATGCCTTCATTGCCATGCCGAATGGCTGGATGGAGGACAAGCTACTTGCGAGTCGGCGTGCCGGAGATGCGTTGTCACAATTAGGTCTCTTTCAAGAAGCCAAGCTTAAAGTACTTCAAGCTTTTACCTTGTCGCCTCCCCGAGCCGAAGCCTGTTGTCAATTAGGGTCTTACGAGCTAATCGAACAACGGTTCGAGAATGCTGCTTTTTGGTACAAGCTAGCCACGGAAGTACCAAAGCCGACTGAGCCTAACGCTAGAGTAGACTTTCCGGCATGGGCGTGGCTGCCGCATTTGCAATTATGCGTCTGTTACGATCGCTTAGGACAATACGAACAAGCTCACTGTCACAACGAGATAGCTGGTAGCTATGTACCAGATTATCCGAGCGTCATGGCTAATCGCGATTATTTGAAGCAATACATAACTTTATAAATTTGAGGGGGATTTAGTAATGGCAAGATTGAAGAGGACGAAAGCAAGTGGCAAGAAAAGTGGCAAGCAGTTAGCTTACAAGAGCTCAATGGCATTTATTCTGATGAGTCAGTTGATTGCTCCCTTGAGCCCTGCTTATAGCAGTATTCTACCCCGGGCAAGTGCAGCAGCTTACAGTGATGTCGATTCTACCTCATGGGCATATCAGTATATCACTAAAGCTTCCGCGCTTGGGGTAATCGAAGGAGACGGTTCCGGATACTTTAGCCCTAACCGACCAGTCACGAATCAGGAAGCGGTTGTTATGGTACTCAGGTTCATGGGATATGAGCAGCCTAAGGCTACTAGCGGCAGCCTGCCCTTCACCGTAGATTCTTGGGCTACTGTTTGGATTCAGCAAGCGATTGACATCGGCCTCGTGATTCCAAGCGAGGAAGTGAGACCCAACACCGTCATCTGGGGAAAAGAGCAAGCAAGTCGAGAGTGGATAACACGTCTAATTATTCGTGCCGCAGGCAAAGAATCCGAGGCCATCGAGTTTAAGGATAGCGACATAGGTTTCTTAGATGCATCAGATGCATCGGACTGGGCAGCAGGCTACATTAATGCCGCAGTTAACCGCAATGTCATATCTGGCTTCCCTAATAATACTTTCAAGCCTAAGCAGACGGCTACTCGCGCCGAGTTTGCAGCTATCTTGTCTAAGACAGAAATATTTGCGAGTAAGGTATCCGATCGGATTATCCATGGCTCTGTCGTCTCGATGTCCAAAAATTCGATCGAACTCTTAAGCAGCAGCGGTCAGACGGAGAAGTTCGAAATCAATAGCAAATCTGTTCTGTTCGGGGACAATGGCAAGGGCGTGTTTCCTACGGGGGCTTTGGTGACGCTCATTCATAATGGAGGAATGGCATCGTTCGTTGAAGTGTTGGGATTAGGGGCTGTAGGTCAGACTAGTCCGAAAGGGGAAAAAGGAGATACGGGTGCTACCGGCGTAACCGGGGCTACTGGTGCAATCGGAGCAACTGGTGCTGAAGGGGCTACTGGCGCAATCGGAGCGACTGGCGTAACTGGTGCTACGGGTGCTGTCGGGGCTACTGGAGCAAATGGGGCGACCGGTGCTACGGGTGCTAACGGTGTAACAGGCGCTAATGGAGCGATGGGGTCAACTGGCGTAACAGGTGCACAGGGTATCCAAGGGATAACCGGTGCTACCGGATCGACTGGTGCAACTGGCATTGGTCTTGATAGCATTACTCCGTTTAGTTCAGCGATTTCCTATCATGCAGGACAAGTCGTTACTTATTTAGGAAGTATCTACATCGTTACTATAAACAACCCATCTGGAGTACCTTCTGATATAAATAACGACTTTACCTTGCTCGTCTCTAAAGGTGAAACCGGAGCTACCGGAGCTACCGGGGCCCAAGGAGTTCAGGGAATTCAAGGCGTAACTGGGGATACAGGCGCACAAGGAGTTCAAGGCGTAACTGGGGTAACTGGAGCAACCGGAGCCATAGGGGCAATAGGAATTCAAGGAGTAACTGGCGCAACCGGAGCTACGGGTGTACAAGGGATTCAAGGGATAACCGGAGCTACCGGGGCATCTGGCGCATCAACTATAATTCCATTCTCTTCCGGATCACCAATTACTGTAACAACAATCGCCGGGGGATTAAAAGGGACAGTTGCGATGCTTGGATTTGGCAGTTCGTACTCAGGAGCTAGTATAGTAGGTGGAACAATAGATTTAACCAAAAGTAATGGTTCTGATCCTACAAAAGATCCATACAACCAAGCGTTTATCGTTCCACGTAATGGTACGATCACTTCAATATATGCTTTTTTCAGCCCAACTTTAGCTTTTTCTTTAATAGGTACGACCGTAAACGTTCAAGCAGAAATATATAAAGCGGATAGTAATAGCAACAGTTTTACACCTGTTATTGGTTCAGCAGTATCTTTGGCGCCTAGTTTGACAGGAATAATTTCTATTGGATCTACTAGTGACGGATCAGTCAAAGGCATAAATACGGCTGTTCAGGCTGGCGATCGCTTAATGTTAGTGTTCTCTTCGACGGCTTCCGGTCTAAGCTTGATAAATACTGTAACAGGTTATGCGAGCGCCGGAATTGAGATTAAGTAATTCAAGATTTAAGGTAGGAACCATCCATTTTATTTGATAGGAAGTGATTAAAAATGGCAAGGAAGCTATTTTCGATAAAAAAATTGAGTTTAATGTTGGTGTTAGTTCTTATATTTCCATCCGTCATTCAATTCCCGTCTGTAGGAGCTGCAAAAGGACGCTCTTTTGAACAAGTAAAGCTATTGGCTGCACCAGCGAATCTGGCAGTCAGCGATTCAACCTCCTCAAGCATTCGCCTTACCTGGGATGCCGTAGGGGGAACCTCTAACACGGATGTGAGTTATAAGGTAAATCTAATGGAGTCTACCAATCGTAGCGTAAGCGATGTGGTCTATACCTTCGATTCAGGCGAATTAACGGAGTATACGGTGAAGGGATTGGTTTCCGACCGGAGCTATACATTCACGGTCCAAGCCGTAAACATATCCGGACCCGTGTCAAAAACAAGTCAACCTTTAACCGCAAGTACGCTTCCAGCGGAAGCGTACCCACCAACAACGAAGGAAGAGGAACTCCCTCCAGCCGATCAAGAATCACCGAGTACGCCCGAGTTAACTCTTTACAGTCGCACATCAGATAGCATTAGCTTGGCATGGAGTTCATCCGAGGATAATGTCGGAGTTGCGGAATATGTTCTATATAAGGACTCTGATCTGTTGGCAGAAGTAACGGTTAGCACAACGGTCTACACGGCCGTCGACTTGAAGGCTGGACAGGAGTATACCTTTTTAGTACAAGCTATAGACGAAACAGGGAACAAATCAGCAATTAGTAACGAGTTGAAGGTTAGTACACTTGATGTTGTAAGTAATGTTGGTCCCATTATGAGCATGGGCAACGGGAATTCCTTTCATACATTGACTGTACAGCCGGATGGTACCGTATGGGCTTGGGGCAATAATAGGAAGGGGCAGCTCGGTGATAGCACAACTATTGCTCGTAATAAGCCTGTGCGAATTGTTGGCTTGCCGGAGATAAGCGCCACATCCGTTGGACAAGACCATTCCATCGCACTCTCGACGGACGGAACGGTTTGGACATGGGGAAGCAATAGCGTGGGCCAGCTGGGTAATGGTACGTCGGAGCCCCAGCTTGTGCCGCAGCAAGTGCCTGGATTGGTGAATGTCATAGCTGTTCAAGCAGGTGAGCAGCATTCGTTAGCGTTATTGTCCGATGGAACGGTGTGGGCATGGGGACTTAACACATATGGTCAGCTTGGAGATGGAACCACCGAGGATAGTGCATTACCAGTGCAGGTTGCAGGTTTGGACTCAATCGCATCGATCTCAGCCGGAGCCTTTCATAATCTAGCGGTTAGCCATGATGGTCAGGTTTATGCATGGGGATTCAATGCTTACGGTCAGCTCGGTGATAACACAAAGAGCGACCGCTCAACTCCCGTGCAGGTTGCTGAGTTAAACAGCGTTACTTCTGTATCTGCCGGCTTTTATCACAGCATGGCAGTGAAAAAAGACGGAACCGTATGGAGCTGGGGAACGAACGTTAAGGGAATCTTGGGGGATGGGACAACCGAAGATCATTATACTCCCGTTCAAGCCTTGGATCTTGGTTCAGTTATCAGTGTATCCGCTGGTGCCTTGCATAGCATGGCTCTGAAAAGCGATGGAAACGTATGGATATGGGGAGCGAACAATGAGAGCCAGCTCGGCGGTAGCGCTGAATCGGAGCGTTCCCTTGCTTCTAAGCTCACCATTGGAAATCGTATCGTCGCTATTAGTGCAGGTTATATGAGCGGCGGTGCGGTTAGTGAGGAGGGGACCTTGTTGACCTGGGGGTATAATGGGTTAGCCCAGCTTGGTGATGGCACTTATACTAATGTCATAGAACCTGTTGCAATTTCGCTTGTAGAAGAATCTTATTAGATTTGAAGAGTAGGGAATTTCATGCCTAAGTGGCAATGAATTCCCTATTTTTATAGGTGAGTCAAAAAGAGAAAACTCTTTTCATATTCATTCTTTATCATTACAGCTATCCGTCTAGACTGTTAAAATGATGGAAGTATGGTAGACAAAGGAGATAAGCAATGAATAATGGCTTTCGGATCAATACTGAGGAGAACCGACACCGAACTCTGAGGCAAGTAAAACAAGCGGCGTTTCATGCTTTACAGGAATATGAAATAGACTGGAACTCCATTCACTTCATTCAAGTATCCGAACATGTCACCTTCCGCATTGTAAACGATGTGGGGGAACAGTTCTTGCTCCGCATTCACCCGGATAACAAACAACGCGAAGGAACCATTTCAGAAATTGAGTGGTTGTTCGCTTTGAAGAGCAAGGGCCTCCTCTTGCCCGAAGCTGTAATCAATCGTGAAGGTGCCTTTATTACGGAAACATCGGTGTGTGACGGACAACGGTTTTATTCGAGCTTAATGCGATGGGTCGAGGGAAAGCATGTAGACAAAAGCGAACTAACGGAGGAGGGCATCCGTAAAACAGGATCATTGATGGCAAAGCTTCATGAGGCCAGCTCTGATTTTAGTCCTTCCAGCGGCTTTACTCGTCCTTCTTGGGGTGCACTGAGCTTTAAACGGGACTGGGATCACCTAAGTCTACATCGCAAACATTTCATATCGGATGAGGGTTTTAAGTTATATTCCGCAGCCGCCACTAAAGTGGCAACATGTCTCGAAACGTTCACAAGACATGAACAAAATTATGGGATGATCCACGCGGACTTACATAATGGAAATGTCATTTTTCGGGATAATGAACCTTATCCTATCGATTTTGGCAGGTGTGGCTTCGGCTATCATCTTTACGATATAGCTCAGGCTATTATGGGATTATACCCAACACAGAGAGCTTATTTCGTCGAAGGATATCAGAGAATCAGGAAGCTGGAAAATGAATATATAATGAAGCTAGAGTGCTTCTTAGTCATGGCAATAATCGAAGCCTATAGCTTTCATGCAGAGAATCCGCTAGAGACCGAGGGTTTGATTGAAGAGCAGCCATATGCTCAAGCGATTTTGAGAGCGTATGTAAACGGGACAACCTTTTTATTTAATTCTCTGGATACTTCAAAATAAAAGATTAGAAAATGATGTGCGTTATATTTTTCAAATGGTATTATTAGGATGAACTGCTGAAAACTATTTAAATTGTATTTGGAATCTTAGCAATGAAAATGGTTGACAAAACTTTATAAAAAGTGAGGAGTAGAGCAATGAACTTTGATAAAGAACAGCTTTTTTGGATAAATCCAATCAATGATTATTCTATTACAGAAAACAGGATTGAATTTGTAACGATGCCGAATACAGATTTTTGGCAACGAACCTATTATGGTTTTAGAAATGATAATTCACCTGCACTGTTAATGAAAACTGCTGAGAAGTATTTTTCATTTATAGTAAGAACAGATTATGATAGTACACATAGATACGAGCAGTGTGGGATAGTCATCTATCAGGACAGTGATAATTGGTTCAAGGCATCGGTAGAATATGAAAATGAGGAATTCCAAAGACTTGGAAGTGTGGTTACAAATCACGGATATTCAGATTGGGCAACAACTGATATCGATGCAAACATTAAAACTATGTATTATAGACTAAGTCGACGCGAAAGTGATTTCTGTATTGAAAGCTCTTTGGACGGGACTACATTTGAACAGATGCGTATTTTTCATTTGTTTGAAGGGAATGAGGAAATAAATTTTGGCTTATATGCTTGTAGCCCAGAGAATTCTTCATTTAAAGGTGTTTTCACCGAAATGGAAATTACAGAGTGTAAGTGGTTGGAGCATAAATAGTCGTTTACGCAGCTGAAAGTGAACATTACTCAATAGAGCCTTCCTAAAAGGAAGGTCTTTTTTTATGAGCGGTATAAAGTTGTCATCAGTTTCCGATTTCTACAGTTACCCATGTGGTAAAATTAGGATAATTGGATCTTGGGAGGCGAGGACAATGAGTCTTGTGATGATCATTTTATTACTGTTCTTAAATATTCCAGTATATATATTTTTGTTTCGCGTGTTCTTCGTGGATAATGATGATTATAACGAATCGATTAGGCATACTTTTACACCTAACATCATTTCATTATTCCGGGGAGAGTATTGGAAGGATAGAATGAATACGGCAAGACTTCAGTTTTTTATACTCATTTGCGGTGGAATTGTTGTTTTGGAATACCTTGTTTTGCATAAAATAATTGATATTTTTCGTTAACTAGAACTTCATTTAGAAACTTCTGCTTATGGTGAGCAGGAGTTTTTTTATCTTGCATAAGCACCGCCCTATTATGGAAAACTTATGTAGTGCGAATAAACAGCATGAATCTATTTTGCGAGGTGATAATGATGACAAATCAAGATCCGCAGGAGCTTCTTAAAAGTAAACACAAGCTGGATGAGCAGAAGAGGCAGTTCACAAATTTTGCCCGAAGTGCTTCCGGTCATGGTGAAGCAGAAGCAGGCCAGGAATTCAGTAATGACCGAGTGCCAGATGATCAAAACCGCATGAAATCTGTTGAGAACAGACAAGATTGATCTTAAAAAGCTATCAAATAAGCCGATCCTTTTCTGGATCGGCTTAGAAAAATAATTTTTACGTTGTAAGGTTGTTCAATAGGTATCAGATGCTAGAGTTTTCTTGCTTTAATTACAAAAGTTACAGGAAGCATCTTTGCTTTTTTTGCAAAATCGCTTTTATCGTCCCGCGACTGCATAAGTTCATCATCAGATTGCTCAATCATTTGCTCAATAACAAATCCAGCTTTAGATAGCGCATTCACATAAGTTGATAATTTACGATCCGATAAAGTTAGCGTACTTTCATCAAGAGATACTGAATACCAAGATTCATCGAAATAACATTTTTTAAAAACAAGCATATCATTTTCTGCAACAACACATTTGTGTATAGGGTGAGACCAGCTGAAAATAAATGATCCATCTTTTTTAAGGTAAGAAGCAATCCGGCTAAAAGTACCCTCAAGGTCAGTTGTCCAGCCTATGGCATAAACCGAATATACAAAGTCAAAATAATCCTCTGGCAGGCCACATTCTTCTTCCATGGGTGAGCAGATCAATTTTGCTGAAAGACCGTGCTCCGTCAAAAGTTGCCTAGTCTTTTCGATTTGGTTCTCTGCTATATCCGTACCCCATAGTTCAGATGCATTGCGTTCCCCCAGATATTGCAAAGATTGACCGCTTCCACAGCCTATCTCCAGCAACTTTTTCCCTGAGACATCACCAAAAAGTTGGCATTGTTCTTCCGATACAAATGCTCCATAAAGAGGAAGTGCAGTAGCTCCTAAAACTTCATTTCCTTTTGTATCCCAAAATAAGCTGTTTGTTTCATGAATAGTATTCGTATCCATATCGACCGAGATGGCGACGCCAACCTCACCAGCGCCTATAACGTTTGTTCTATAACCAGAATTTTTGTCCATGCAGACACCCGCCCCAAATATAGATTATATAAGCCTAAACATATCTCCCGACTTGCGCGTAATCCCAATAACATATATCGAACACGAACAAGCTGAGGGATTAACCATAGAATAATCTACCATTTTCCCATGAACATATCCATCCAAAATTTCCCACAAAATTTCCAATTGTGAAATAAAGCATGAATTTCTGTTTATCTCTCGCAGGGGGAGCCAGAATAAGTATGAATGTTACGATATTTTAATTTACGAGAAGGATCAGTTTTTCATGCTGCTCTAGGCATGCAACTGGACTCGCACACACCTTTCCTAGATAAATAGGCAGTCAAGCTATAATTTAATTCTAGCTATTGTATAGTCCAATCCCGACTACAGTTCTTACATACATTAAAGAGAGACTGGTAGTTTATATTAAATCTTTAATTAAGGGAGGATTCACTAGAATGGCCATTCTATCATCAGGACCTATTGATAATAGCGCTGTGAGCGGTTTCAGACCTACTGAACAGGTGACGGTCAAGATTGATAACCGGGATGCGTTAAATCAGTCCGCAATTCTGATCCAAGGGTACAATTTAACCCTCACAAGGACCTTGTATGTAAGCGAGCTTGTTACTATTTCTCCAGACGAGGTGATTACAAGAAATTACTTTGCCAATCTGGATGCCTATGAGTTTGTCTTTACAACGGAAGGTCTTGCAGAATTACAGACGGAAATTTCCATGTGGGGCAAAAATACAGACGGGGAGCTGGTTACCGCCCACCGGCTTGTATCATCTGAGCTGCTGGGAACTGAAAATGGGGGAGCCACAGGCTCCGTTAACCGCATTTATGTTTCCAATTTCAATAGCAATGATGTTTCTGTGATCAACGGGGCAACAGGTGCGGTGATAGTAGTCATCCCTGTAGGTGTGAATCCTGCGGGAGTAGCCATAAACCCGTTAACTAATCGTATTTATGTTGCTAATTTGAACAGCGACAACGTATCCGTTATCGACGGAGCGACCAATACGGTGCTGGCTACCATTCCTGCCGGGGATGGAGCAGGTGCTGTCGCGGTCAATACTGCTACCAATGCTATCTATGTTGCTAACTTTAATGATAATAGTGTTACTGTCATTGACGGATTAACCAACACAGTGGTGACTACCATTATTCCCGCCGGCGGTTCTCCTTTTCCAACGGGGATCGGCGTGAATTCCTTAACCAATACTATTTATGTAGCTGAATTCAACTCGGATATTGTTACCGTCATTGACGGGTCTACGAATATGGTTATTACGCAGATTCCCGTTCAGGTTAATCCATTTCGGGTGGGCGTTGATCCCTTAACGAACCGGATTTATGTCTCGAACTTTACCAGTAACACCGTTTCAGTCATTGATGGAGCCACCAATACTGTGATAACTAACTTGCCTGTAGGAACGACTCCGGCTGAATTGGGAGTGAACATATCAACCAATGCCATCTATGTGCCAAACCGGGATGACGACAATGTGTCGGTGATTGGCGGATTAACGAATACGGTGATTACTACCATTCCGGTCGGGAATAATCCTAATGGTGCAGGAGTTAATCCATTGACCAACCGCATCTATATCACCAATCAGGATGATAACACGGTATCGGTCATTGATGGGGTTACCCAGACTGTGATTAGTGTTATTCCTGTAGGTGCACGTCCGTTCTCAGTCGGTGTCAATCCGTAGGAAGCAAGGACAAAGAATTTAGTACACTCTAAATTCTGTTCTTCATCTTACCGCAGGGGGTGATTCATACGATGAAAATAACATCCAGAAGAAATTATGATCCTATTGTCGAGTATGGACAAAGAGCATTCTGCAGCACGTATCTACGTTCCGGGCATAGGTGAATTCACGATTGTACTACAAAAGAAAGAGGGTAGCAGCGGGACAGCAGCAGAAGAACGCATAATACCGGCAGCAGGGTTAACAAGGAACCCTTATCTTTAGTGATAATCAGTAACTCAACCTTCTTCCGGTAAGGAAGAGGCTGGGGGTTTGTATCTTGAAGTTTTGTATATGAGAGAAGTTGAAACAGTCTTGGACTGAATACGAAAGTCCAAGACTGTTCTACTTTTTTCCACCTAATGTTTCGAGATAGATTTCCTGCCTGCAGCAGGTTGTACTACTCGAAGACCTTTAATAGGAGAGGTACTCCGGCCAACATTTTTCCTTTTACCAGGAACTGCCGTGTTGACATTTAAAAACTTAGATTGACTTTGAATACTAGTGGATACAATATTAACCGTGTAATTTCTGTAGTTACCAATACTGATTTTTCTCAATCCAAGCCTTCTACAAAGCGGAGCAGCACAGTAACCTGCGCCACCACAAAGTTTGAAAGCATTTTGCGGTAGAGTAAGATAGTTAACACCTGACCATACAAGACGCCTATCTGCAGATTCGGCATAGTAATATATCTCACGATTGTTGACTGCCCCATTCAATACCTCTACCGTTTGACCTGGATTAATTGTGTACCAACCTACCGCTTCATACCAGCTGGGCCAAGGTATTAAGGGGATAGAGCCCTTATTACAGCTTGCAGAGGAGTAATATGCAAAGGCAACATATATGGTTACACTGGTACTATTACGAAAACTAAGTCCCATTGCATTCAGCTCCTTTATTTTTGATAGAATAAAGTATGCAGTTTAATAGAAGAAAGGAATGGACATTAAGAAAATAATTTCGAATCGATTGGGTTGCTCATATGAAGAGCCAGGGTAGATAAATTAAGAAGAGACCTCTCGCGTGCCGTCCTTTATCTATGTCATCCTATTTTATCGATCGAACTTATTAATTCGTCAGAGGACGTAGATCTGTTCTGTTTGGTCCGAGTCAAAAAAACATATGTGGATGTATATATTAGAAACATAACACCTGCAGGGTTGTAATGAGTATTTGCTCTGACTAATAGTTAAATTAATCCAAGCATTTTTCATACAGACGCTCCCCTATGTGTCGATGAAATATCAACAGTGACTATAGTGAAGAAATGCGTGAACTGGTATACACACTAGGCAAAACTTTACTTAGATTTCTGGTCGAACTCCGCAGACCTGTTCCAAGGCTGACTTATTTCCAATGACATGTACAACATTAAGAGTATCAAGTAAAATGGCTGATATAAGAATTCTGAATGTATTGGTTTGATCAGGGAGGGAGTTTTACAATGAAGAAAAAGGTACTAACTGAACGTCAGTTAAAATCGCAACAAGTCAAAGAAAATATACATAATGCAGCCATCAGGATGCTGAAAGAATATGAATACGACTATTTAACGGTTCGTAATGTATGCAAAGAAGCCAACGTATCTACAGGTACGTTTTATCATCATTTTAAAAACAAAGATGATCTTTTGACCTATTATTTAGCATACGGGTACGAAAAGTACATGGATGAAAACGAGATTCTGTTTGATGATGATGTGAAAAAGAACATCGCTCAAATTTATCATATTTACATTTCTTATTGTATGGAGATGGGGATTGAATTTTTATCAAATTACTATTCCACTAAAAATAAAAGCTTAAATACACGTGATAAACATTCCCCAGAAGAAATCCACAAGGTTCCATTTTTTGAAAAGTCGATCATTGCCATAAAACATGGGCAAGAACAGGAATTTATATCGCCAGATGTAGATATACATGAAGCTGCTAATGATATTTGCACTTTAGTTAAAGGACTCATCTTCGAGTGGTGCCTGACAGATGGGAGCTATGACCTACAAAAGAATGTTCAAAAAATCTTAAGGATTTATTTGAATAGTATAGTTACAGAGGCGTATAGAGCTTTGTACGAATAAATTTTTGGAAATAGTTATTTGACAACTATGGATTTTTGCTTTAAATTTAGAACATGTTCTAGAAATGGTTATTTGTTCTCTGGGCAACGCCAACCGGGGGTCTTTATGGAGACCTTAGGATGAAAAACTATTTACTGAGCGTTTGAGTACTTTACACGGTGATCGTCTTCCCCTAGTGGCAGTAGGTTTTATTCATAGTCCAGAAGAATGCTAGACATCCTAAACAGTGGGATTACTCTTGTTGCCAAGGGTCGGGAATTTATTGTGGAACCGCATTGGGTGAAGAAGGTGATGGATGGGAATGAAGGAGATATTGCTTGGGAGAAACTATTTTTTATCGAAGGTTAGGTACCCGTGGCGAAAAAAATGAATAGGGTGGTGTAAGGGCGGAACTATGGATTAAAATCTCGAAGTAAAGCAAAAATTTCTAATTTAGAAAACTAGTAAACATAAATAACAGGATAATCATATTAACCTTTTATATGCATGCGCATGCAAATATATGGGTGTTTTCAAAATAAATACGCCAACTAATTGTTCAATACGAAGATAATAAATATTCCCTTATAAAAGGAGCCCTATGAGAAACATGATTTCAATAAACATATTGGACTATTCGCCAGTGGACGAAAATTACGATGCACAAGAAGCATTGATTCAGACAACAGAGTTGGCAAAAAGAGCGGATCAACTTGGATATAAGAGATTTTGGGTATCAGAGCATCACCAAATGCAGTCCTTAGCAGGAAGTACTCCTGAACTGCTCATGATGCATCTTGCGGCTTCAACAAATCACATAAGAATCGGTTCTGGAGGAGTGATGCTTCCTCATTATAGCTCGTATAAAGTGGCTGAAAACTTCCGGATGCTAGAGGCTCTGTACCCTAATCGTATTGACTTAGGTATAGGAAGAGCTCCCGGAGCAAATAGATTAGTCACTCACGCACTTAATGAAGAGAAAACTAGACCACTTTCCTATGAGCAACAAGTTATGGATCTAAAAAGTTTCTTAACGAATGATTTTCCAGAAGAACATCGTTTCAAAGATTTGTTCACTACGCCTGATATTTCTACAACTCCAGAAATGTGGGTCTTGGGTGGGGGAGGAGGAAGTGCCAAAATAGCTGCTGATAATGGCGCTGCATATACGTTTGCTCATTTTATTAATCCTTATGGAGAAGGGATAAGAGCAATAAATCACTATCGAGAAAACTTTAAACCATCCAAATTGTTTAAAGAACCTCATGTAATGATTGCTGTATTTGCTGTAATCGCAGAAACAAATGAAGAGGCAGAAGAGCTCGCAAAAGCATTTGATTTATGGCTTTTGAAAGCTGAGTCTGCACAAACTCCAAATTCTTACCCTTCAATTGAAACTGCAAAGATCTATTCATACAGTTCATTTGAGAAAGAAACTATTCATCGTAATCGCAATCGCGTTGTAGTTGGTGATGTAAATCATGTTAAGGAACAAATTGAGAATCTTGCAAAAAAATATGGAGTGAACGAAGTAACTATTCTGCCAAATATCTCAGGAGCTAATAATAGAGTTAAATCTATTGAACTGCTGGCGCGAGCTTTTAATTTGAAAGAATTATAATTTTTATTAAGGATTAGAAAAACGGAGCACAACTATCAAATTTATCATTGAAGGGGAAGTCGAAAATGTTGAATTTAAATGAATCATTAAACGATAATCTAAGCTTAGAACAAAGAATAGCTCGGTTAGAAGATATTGAAGCAATCAAACAGTTAAAGTATCAGTACGCACGTTATTGTGATAACCATTATGACCCGGATGGAATCGCCTCATTATTCATACCAGATGGACATTGGTTAGTTACTGGTATTGGTGGCGAGGCAACAGGCCATGATGAGATAAAGAAGCATTTCGTTGCAGCTTCTAAGGATATTGTATGGGTCGTACATTATATAACGTCACCAGAAATCGTAATAGCTTCTGATGGGAATAGTGCTATTGGAAAGTTTTATTTGAACTGTCTTGCTACCATTATTAATAAAAATGATAGATCCCAAGAAGACGCAGTAGTAATGACCGGGAACTATGTTGATCATTTCGTTAAGGTAAATGGAAAGTGGTACTTCAAAAAATTAAGCGGTGCTATAACTCAAGCGTCTGAATGGACAGATGGTTGGGTTCGTAAGCCTTGGATTGATTGAAGTATTCCTGCGTTATAAACCATTAGAGGGTAAAAGCTAAAATATAACAACCCACAGCCAAGATCATATTTATTATAAATCTCGGCTGTGGGTTGTTATTTATTTGTAATGAATATTATGATAATGGTTCATATCGCTAGTCATTGGATGCTCATGTGTGACATGGAAAGGGTTTGGAAAGTGCCACAGCAATTGTCAGAGTCTAACCGTATAAACACAGTTTCTTCCTCCCGCTAATATGTACTCCCCCCGTTCAATATGAACATTATTACCTAGAACAGTTTTAAATAGATGTAACTCATTTTTGCATAACCCGGTACATACAGCAGCAGCTTCACAGATCGGGCAATGTTTCTCAATGAATAAAAGACTGCCATCATCCTGCTCCTTAACCTCGGCCATATACCCTTCACTTGTTCGAATCTCAGCTAGTTTCTCCAGCTTCACTCTAACGTCTGCTGTATCACCAAGATGCTGAAGATATTGTTCTTGCATATTCTTATTTCGAACAGCCAGCAGCTTGTCCAGCCCCTCGTTTCCGAAAGCTTCTTTCATGGAATGGATCAGACTGACGGATAAATCCGAATATCCGCTTGGAAAAAACCGATCGGCCGCGGGTGTTAAGATCCATAGCTTGGTGGGTCGCCCCATGGGACGGGACTCTTCTTTATTAGTAACCAGCCCTTCTTCTTTCAGCGCATTCAAATGTTGACGAATAGCCATTCCAGATAGCGAAAACTGCGAGGAGAGTGCCATAACATCCATTCCCCCTTGCTGCTTTAACAGATCAATGATCGCTCTTCGGGTCTTGGTTGAGACATCCTTTTTGGTTTGATTTCGGCTCAAGGTGCACCTCCTTTTGAAGCAACTAAATCTACATCACAGACTACATTTTAAACAAAATTGTTGACAAAGTCAAAGCTGAACTGTAGCTTAGACATTATAAACAAAAATGTTTACTAAGTGTCCGGATACGATGTATACATACCAATTTTCTTGGAGGTCACATTTCATGTCGTCTAATCATCAAAGTATTTTCAGCCCACGTTATTTTGCACTATCCATAGGTATTATTCTGTCAGTGATGGCCGTTGGATTCGAAGGCCTGTCCGTAACCACCATTGCTCCTTCAATTGCTGGAGATTTGAACGGCCTTAGCCTGTTTGGCTGGATATTCAGTACGTATCTGCTTGCGCAGATTATCGGAACTCTGGTCGTCGGTCGAATCATAGATAGAAGAGGACCTGCAGTACCGTTCACTATCGCACTTCTTTTGTTTATCGTTGGGTTGATTGCTGCCGCAACATCAGGCGATATGTATACCATGATAGGATCACGGGCCATGCAGGGTCTGGGTGCCGGAGCTATGATGACTTGTGTGTACACAGCAATATCCTTAAGCTACCCGGATGAATTACGCGCCAAAATACTCGGAGCATTTGGTACGGCCTATGTTCTTCCGTCCATGCTCGGTCCATACGTTGCAGGTCTTATCGCAGATCAGTGGTCCTGGCGGTTTGTTTTCTGGGGAATATTACCGATCCTGATGATTTCAGCACTGCTTAGTTTACCTGCGTTCACGAAATTAAAAACACCGAAGACGCAAGGGGATATCGGAGCTTCATCAACTTGGAATGCGTTACTGTTAACGATGGGTACAGGGATTTTCTTAGTTGGTCTAAGCATGCTTCCGAGCATTATGGGATTTGTTTTAGTCATTATCGGCTTAGTACTTATGATATTTCCGCTCCGCAAACTGCTACCGAAGGGAACTCTTACGCTTAGAAGAGGCATGCCAGCTATTCTGGCAACACGTGGGCTGTTCTTCGCTGCCTATACCAGCACACAGAATTTCTTGGTATTGGCTCTAATCGATGTGAAAGGAATAACGCCTTCTCAGGCCGGATTGATTGTAGCGAGTGCTGCGTTGAGTTGGTGCGTCATAGCGTATCTGCAAGGACGGTGGGATTCAGCAGATCAGGGCCGTGGACGGCATACGCGAATTATTCTGGGTGTATTGCTGCTTGCCATAGGGATTACTATCGTATTTTGGATACCCGTTGTGACCGTTACCGTAGCAGTTATTGGACAGATCATCGCTGGAATCGGTATTGGATTGGCGCATCCGATTAGCGGTGTTGTGGCGTTTTCTCAGACAGGAGAAGGAGGTGTCGGCAACACCTCGGCTAATCTGCAATTTGCGGATTCTTTTACACCCGGTGTAGTTATCGGGATCGGCGGTTCCATCCTTGTGGTTTGTCAGGCTGGCGGAATGTCACTCCAATCCGGATTAATTGTAGCAATGGGTTTCCATCTCTTGTTGATTGTAATGAGTTTATTTGCGAGCACTCGGATCTCACCAGTAGCTGAACAAATAGGAACGGGTATCCAATCTTTAGGTTTGAAAAACAAATAAACGAAGGAGGAGTTCACAATGTTCATCGAGGTCAGTGACAAAGCATCAGAAAAAATCGCCGAAATCTTATCAAGTGCGAATATCCGAAATCCATTTCTAAGAGTGGGTGTTGATGAAGGAGGATGCAGTGGACTATCCTATACCCTAGTCGTGGATGAGCAGCAAGCAGAAGAGGATATTATATTAAATAAACAAGATTTTAGTATATTGGTTCACCCGAATAGTATTCCATATATTGACGGTCTTGAAATTGACTATGAAGAGAGTGGAATGGTAGGCGGATTCACTATGAATAACCCTAATGCAAAAGCTTCATGTGGATGCGGAGCCAGTTTCAGAATGGCCAATTATCGTGGCGAAATAAAAAAATGTGATTAAACAGCAGGAAGGAGAGAAGAGGAATGATATCATTTGCAGTATCCGAAAAAGCATTGGATTCATTTAAGAATGAATGGGGTTTGGAAGAGGGGCAATATGTAAGAATTTATGCAAAATATGCCGGTGGAGGCTCTGATGCTTTCACTGTTGGAATTAATGCAAGTGCTACACCGATCGATCCCGCATGGGTTCAATCCATTGGCGGATTTCATTTCTTTGTTGAAAAAACTGATGTTTGGATTTTACAGGATGAACTTCTTCAAATTGATTGTAATGAAAACGGCATATTTTCAACCAAAATCTCCTGAGCATCTTCTTGGGTTGCAATTTACAGTAGAATATCTACTACACTTCTAGCAATTTCGCATACTATTGTCTATACTGTTTTAAATAAATATCAGAATTGGATCTGATTTTTATAAGAAGCATGGTGCTAGGAAGCAGGTGCAGAGCATTGATAAATTTGGACAAATTAGCAAAGGCATTTACTAAAGGTGTCTATGAAATAGAAGATAGAAGCCGCTTAGTCATCCAGCCCAAAAGCTTATTAAGTGAATTCACCACCGTTAAGCATGGATTTCTATTTATCATTCGCGGGGGAGCCAGAATTCGTGTGAATGGAACGGTATATGAATTACGGCCAGGATCAGTTTTTCATGCTGCTCCGGGCATGCAGTTAGATTCGCAGGTTATAGGACAATCTGAGCTCGAGTATTACTCCCTTTTTTATAAATTGGATATGCCGGAAGAAATGAATAGTACTCACGAATTTGACTCTCATTTCAAGCTGGAGCCGGGAGCGAATCTAAAAATTATTGAATTACTAATTATGCTCCATCAGAATGCCCATCCATCCGGAGAAATTGGGAAGCTGCGTATCAAGGAGTTGTTCTTAAGCCTGATGCACCAGGTTCTGATTGCGTGCAGTTACAGAGAGAACGATCGTTCTCCGAATCAAAGAATGGTAGACGAAGCCCTTGCGTATATTAAACTTCATTATATGAATTCACTTACACTCGGTGAGTTAGCGGAACTGCATGCAATGAGTGCCAACCGCTTCTCTTACCTCTTTCATAAATATACGGGACTACGACCCATCGACTATGTCGTTAATTATCGTTTGGAACGGGCCTGTGAATTACTCAAAGCAGGTAATTTTCCTATCCGCGAGATTGCTGACCGTGTCGGTTATGACAATCCACTATATTTCAGCCGATTATTCAAAAAGAAATTCGGTGTTTCTCCCTCTGCCTATAAATAATGTACATAATGAGCTTCTTGTACTTGAACTACGTCTGCAGCTACTGGTGATAAGCCAGAAGTGCAGACTTTTTTTATTTAGATTAAATAATGATGCATGCTGGATTTGAGATTTGTACATTTGAATTTATTTAAATTTTTGATAAACTCACCTTTGTGACTGAGAATCATTATCAGTAAATTGATTTATAAATGAAAGGCTGGTAGATATGACAGAAAAAAGACCCAGACAATTATGTATTGGCCTGTCCTTAAATGCAACCTGGATGAAAGGAGACGGCTGGCGGCACCTGGATAGCAGAGTTGAAAAGATGGAGTCTATTGATTACTATATTGATTTGGCAAAAATGGCTGAGAATTCAAAGCTCGATTTTCTTTTCAGAGCTGATTATCTGTATGTTAGCCCACAGATGTTAGGAGATTCCTCAAATTTCGGCAGCCCAGACCCTGCATTGTTTTTTGCAGCGATAGCTCGTGAAACCGAGCGGATCGGACTGGTAACGACGATTTCCACTACTTTTAATCCGCCGTATGTTGTTGCAAGGCAGCTGCAGTCCTTACACTGGCTGAGCAATGGACGCGCCGGCTGGAATATTGTCACTTCTATTGAAGGCGCCGATAATTTCAGCGCCTCACCCATGCCGTCACCGGAAGAGAGATATGCCATGGCTATGGAGTTCACGGATGTTGTATGCAAGCTTTGGGAGAGTTTTCCGAATGAAGCGATTGTTATCGACCGTCAGACAGGTATGTTTTCGGATAAGGATAAAGTGACTGCCATTAATCATTCCGGGGAATTTTTCAGTGTAAAAGGGCCGCTTACTTTGCCTGCTCACAAGTCAGGAACGCCGCCGCTATTCCAAGCTGGGGCTTCGGATATTGGACGGAATTTCGCCTCATCTGTAGCTGATGCTATTTTTGCCGCAATGCCGGATATCGAATCGGGAGTGGAACTAAGGAATGATCTGAGAAGAAGAGCGGCTGAGCAGGGCCGTGATCCGGATGCTATCAAAGTTTTGCCGGGCTTATATTTTTTCCTGGCCGATACGCGCGAAGAAGCACTTGAATTACATAAGGCTGCACATGCGAATTTAAGCCTTGAACGCAGACATGCTTCGCTTAAATCGGTGCTGGGTCTTGATTTAAGCGGTTATCCCTTAGATAAGCGAGTAACTGCCGATATGTTACCCGATTCCAGTCAGGCCGTCCGCAGCCGGACTCATGCTGAGTTGTTACGGCGGTATATTATTAAAAATCAGCCTACAGTGAAAGAAATCTTGGACAGGCCGGAGGTTGTCGGATCTGCACATTGGGTATCTGTCGGGACAGTCGAGGATGTGCTGAACGATATTATTGAACGGTTTGAAGCGGGGGCTATAGATGGCTTCATCGCCCTGCCAGGCGGTTCGGAACAATCTATGGAGCTGTTTTTTGAGAAGTTGGTACCGCAGCTGGTTGAAAGAGACTTATTCCGGAGCGAATATACGGGTAGCACTTTCCGTGAGCATTTAGGGATTTAAAAAAGAGAAATGAGGCGATTGAACGATGCATGAAGAGGAATTGTTTGATGTTACGATTATTGGCGGCGATCCGGCTGGATTATTTGCTGCATTTTATAGCGGACTCCGTGAAATGAAAACCAAAATTATAGAATTCCAACCTGTGCTTGGCGGCAAAGTGCATGTCTATCCGGAAAAGATGATCTGGGACGTGGGAGGCTTACAGCCTATTCTTGGCTCGCAGCTTATTGAACAAATGGTTGGTCAAGGGATGACTTTCCAACCGGAGGTTGCCTTTAATGAAAAGGTCACATCCATCTCGCAAGATGAAGCAGGTTACTTTATTTTACACACAGCCGCAAACCGGAAGCATTTCACTAAAACTGTCATATTGGCCATTGGAGGAGGCATTTTGAAGCCTGTCAAGCTCGAAATCAAGGGTGCCGAAAGATTCGAAATCACAAATTTGCATTATACGGTGAAGTCACTTGCCCGCTTTAAAGAGAAGACTGTCCTAATATCGGGAGGCGGCCATTCTGCTGTAGACTGGGCGAATGAACTGGCTCCGATTGCCAAAAAGGTGTTTCTGACGTACCGGAAAGAGAACTTAAAGGGGCATGAAGCCGATATTTCACGCTTGGCAAACAATGGCGTAGAGTGCTTGTTAAATACTTCAATCGAAAAGTTGATTGCCACACCGGATCACGAAAGAATAGGGACTGTACTGCTAAAAAAGTAATGACAACGGAGAGGGATTTGAGCTGTCTGTCGATGAGGTCATCATTAATCACGGTTATGAGCGCGACAAAGAACTGCTGGTGAACAGTGAAATTAAAATGGATCTGTGGGAACACCGGATTTCAGGATCAGTAATGAGCGGGACATCCGTGCCGGGTATTTATGCGGCAGGGGATGTTCTACATCATGAGGGGAAACTGCACCTGATCGCGGGGGCATTCCAGGATGCTGCCAATGCGGTAAACCAAGCCAAACAATACATCACACCGGAGGCAAATTCGTCCGGGATGGTGTCTTCACATAATGACCTGTTCACGCAGAAAAACCGTGATTTAATGAAGCATTTATACAGACAGTAATGATAACAACTCAAGGGGGAGCCAAATGAAAAGACTATATGGATGGATTACATCCTTAATTATACTAGTAGGATTACTGGCTGGGTGTTCCGAAACTTCAGTCACGCCTACACCAGAAGTTGGCAAGATCGAAGAAGCAGGATGGCCAAGAACAATTGCGGATGCCAGCGACAATGGAGTGGTGCTCAAGACACGACCTGGGCGTATAGCGGTTCTGCATCCCTTGTATTTAGATTACTTTTTTGCTCTTGATACGCCTCCAGTCGCATCAACTAACGCAGCGGAAGCGATGAAGGATTTTGCTACTTTACAGCCTTACGCTGGAACTGCTGAAATCATTGATTTGGGCAGCAGCAATGCGAATCTGGAAATGATCATGGAAGCAAAGCCTGATGTGATTGTAACCTTCAAGGGTTCTGTTGATAGCAATTATGAAGAGTTGAATAAGATTGCACCAGTCATCTTAATTGACTACACCGATACCTGGGAAAAAACGACGATGCTGTGTGCTCAGATTGTTGGTAAAGAGACATTAGCGGAACAAGCCATTAAGGAAACCCAAGAAATGATTGCAAAAACAAAAGAACAGCTAAGTAGTCTTGAGAATAAAACCTTTGCTTTACTACGGGTCGACGGAAAAGCTAATTTTAATGCTCAAGGCTCTAAAAACACGATGTACTACAATCAAACTGTAGGCTTCGGGTTGTTGCCACCGAAGGGATATCCTGAAGAGGGAGGGGCCCTTTCTCTGGAAGGGATATACAGCATGAATCCTGATTATATTATTATCCAGCATGATATGGATATCGCAAAGGCAGCCATCAAGGACAAGGAAACTTCGAACGTGTGGAACTCACTGGAAGCAGTGAAAAACAATCATGTTCTTATCTTTGATAACTCACTTAATAGCGCAAGTATCCTGGCTGTCCGTTTGGCTGCAGATCATTTTCTGCAATTGGCGTCTGAACAATAAATTTATATTAAAAAATCCGATTGCACCTTTTAGGGCAATCGGATTTTTGTTATTAAGATAAATATATTGACTATTATTGATAATGGTTATCATTTATGATGAGGATTAGACAGATAACGGAGGGGTAGTCATTATGTACAAAAGCAATGAAATATTGCTTTGGGACCAAGCGACGGTCAAGTTATTGGATGTGCGCCATATTGAAAGGGTTCAAGGCGAAATTCTTCATAAGTACAAGATTCCTGCCAGTATATTTTTACTTTCGGTACAAGGGAGCGCTCAAGTTCAGTTAGATCACTCTGAATTTTCTTTTACAGGTTTTCAAGTCCTGCATAGCGGGAAAGGGGCGATACTTAATATTGTTCCGACAAGTAAGAATTTTGTTTACTATATCATTTATTACCGTGCATGGATTCAAGAGGAGGATCTGTTCCAATCACAATATTGTTTTTCCCCTGATGCACCCATTTTACTTTATAACAAAATGCAATTGATGTATCAAAAATGGAACGAGCAAGAAGAGAGACTCAACGTAAAATCACTTTTTTATCAATTCATTCATCAGGTTTTAAAAGAATTACATAGAAAAGAGACTGAGGTGAAACAGACCAGTGTTGCAGTCCAAGTAATCACCTACATTCAGGAGTACTATGCGGAGCCAATTACATTAGATTCTCTTGCGGAAGTATTTAATTTCAGTGCTTATCATTTGTCATCCTTGTTTAAAGAGTACACAGGCATGAGTCCGATTGATTACTTAATTCGGTTTCGGCTTGAACTTGCAACAGAGCTTTTAATGACAACAGATGCTTCGGTCGGGGAAATATCAGCAAGCGTTGGTTATAAAGACGTATATTATTTCAGCCGAATTTTCAAGAAAAGAAAAGGTGTATCCCCTGCACATTTTAGAACAAAAGAGTCACAGCGGCCAATAGTTGCTGAAAGTCCATTAAACTTCCCCACATCCTCTATTTTTGAACCCATCGTTCAACAGTATATTAATAATGATAATCATTATCATAATACGGAAAAAGGGGAATTACATATGTTTAAAATGACAAAATCTCAGACGACGGCCGCTTTACTGCTTTGCGGTTCTCTATTATTAGGTGCTTGCTCAAGTGGGACGGGTACTGCTACGAAGGAACAAAGTAATGGAAATGGAACCGTAAATCAAGCAACATCAAAAGAAAGTACGAACACTCGAATAGTATCAACGCCTAAGGGAGATGTGGAAGTACCAGCAGAGCCGAAAAGAGTGGCGGCTGACCAATATATGGGGCATTTATTGAAATTAGGAATTGTACCCATCGGAGCAAGAACGTTTATGCTGGATGAAGGCTGGATGGAAAAAGCGGACATACCCAAAGAAACGATCGAGAAAATTGAGGATTTAGGGGATTTCCCTTTAAATCTGGAAAAATTAACGATGCTAGATCCGGACTTAATTATCGGTTCGATCGATGAGAACATAGAACAATATGAGAAAATTGGGACCACTGTTTTTCTGCCTTATTGGGAGGGGTTAAAAACAGCAGGGCCGCTTGATAAATTTAGGAGTGTAAGCAAAATATTCGGAAAAGAAAAAGAAGCAGAAGAATGGATTACGGAATATGAACAGAAAGTAGCTGAAGCAAAGTCTAAACTTGCCGGGGTTATCAAGGAAGGGGAAACCGTTTCGATTGTTCAGTTTTCACAAAAGGCGGTATACGTCTTAGCGGCAAAGGGAGGAAACTATGGTTCTTCCACTATATACAATATGCTTCAGCTGCCTCCAACAGAAAGTGCAAAAAATATGGCGGAGGGATTTGAATCGATTTCATTAGAAGTGCTTCCAGAATATTTAGGTGATTATGTTTTTGTTTATAATGGCGATGCGGATGCTACCAATAAAGCAATGGAAAGTAACATATGGAAAGGCATCCCTGCAGTGAAAAATGGAAAAGTTTATTTGTATGGTGATAATTATCATGATGAATTCGTAATGGAAGATCCTTTTTCATTAGAGCTTCAGCTTGATACGATTGTGAATTTGTTACTTGGTTATCAGTAAATTAGGAGAGAGCGAAACGGAGCATTTATCCGTTTCGTTTTTTTTTGCTAATATCCCGATAGTCCAATCCTTCATCATAAGCCTCAGCAACTGTGACTTTTTTCATAATACCCTTTCTATATTCGACCCGTTTTATAGGCCAAAAGTATAATTTTTACAGCAGTTTACATAAATCTATCTTTTTTTTAATTGTTTTGAGATAGGATAGTAGATGTCTAGCAGGTGGGTATTTATGGTAATTACTCACCGGACTATATCTTGAGGAGGAAGGGTATGAAGGAGAAGAATTCAGTTTGGAAAAAGAGGCTGATGAACAGCACTCTAGCTGTGGCGGTGGCCGTACCACTTCAGCTGTTCACGTTCGGAGCCGGTTCGGCGGTATTCGCAGAAGGACCAAACGATCCTGCACCGTACATTGAGGCCAAAGTCGTCAATGAGCATGCAGGCCAGAAGATCCTGTTCGACAACACCCATGAGCAGACTGCGGGAGCAGCCGATTGGGTGATTGACGGCGCTTTTTCAGACTTTGGGAATGCCCTTGCCCAGGAAGGCTATTATGTCAAAGAACTCCGCAAGACGACTCCAATTACTTTGAGTGATCTTTCCGATTATGATGTCTACATCGTCGCCGAATCCAACGTGCCCTACAAAGCAAGCGAGCAGCTTGCGATGGCGGAATATGTGGAGGATGGCGGCAGTATTTTCTTCATCGGCGACCATTATAACGCCGACCGCAACAAAAACCGCTGGGATGGTTCAGAAGCTTTCAACGGCTACCGCCGTGGAGCATGGGACAATCCAGCCAAAGGCATGAATGCCGATGAGGTCGCTTCTGCAGCCATGCAGGGTGTGGTTAGCTCTGACTGGCTGGCGGACGAGTTCGGTGTCCGTTTCCGCTACAATGCGCTTGGCGACATTAACGCAACCAACGTCGTGGCTCCCGATCAAGCCTTCGGCATTACAACGGACGTATCAGCGGTAGCTATGCATGCCGGTTCCACGCTGGCCATTCTAGACCCAACCCGTGCGAAAGGTATCGTCTACCTGCCGCAAACCAATGCTGCCTGGGCCAATGCCGTAGACCAGGGGGTCTATAACGGCGGCGGTGTGGCAGAAGGTCCCTATGTGGCAGTTGCTAAAAAAGGCGCCGGCAAGGCAGCCTTCATCGGTGACTCATCTCCTGTAGAGGATGCAACACCGAAATACCTGCGCGAAGATACCGGCGCCAAGAAAACAACTTACGATGGCTTCAAGGAAGTGGACGATGCCACACTGCTGGTTAACACCGTGAACTGGCTCGCCGAGCAGGAGAGCTATACGGATTTCACCCAGGTGAATGGCCTGACGCTAGATCAGCCGACAACACTGCTGCCATTCGAGGAGCCGGCGCTGTCCACTGAGCCGCAGCCGGAGCCTTGGGCTCAACCTAATGCTGGCTACAAATGGTATGATCGCAGCACCTTCAAAGCAGGCTCCTACGGCGGACCGGCAGCCACTGCAAGTGCGGTTTATAACTTCACGCACCAGGCTGTGCTGCCAAATGCACAGAATTTTCAGATTCGGGTGAGTGCAGATAATCTTCCTGCAGGCACAAGTGTATCCGGCTTCCAGGTAGGTGTCTACCAGGTAAGCAGCGGCGCCCAAATCGCCAAGATTCAGAACAGCGACGGTACCTGGCCAAGCAGCTACGGCTATAGCTCCTCATTCAATCTGACAGCTGATCTGAACGGTCATGCCTATAAGGATCTGACGATCCAGATCAAGCCGGGCACCACAGCTGCATCCAATCTGCGCCTCCGCCAGAACAGTACAAACCTCAAGACTGAATCGGTGACGCTGGGCAATGTTCCTGCTGAACCGCTTCCGGCTGAGGAAGATCCCATTCCGGCTACAATCTCTATCAGCGACTCCCGGGCTAAGGCAGCCGGATCACTGGTAACGGTGGAGGGGACCGTGACGACTGAGCCGGGTATCTTCGGCGGACAGTCCTTCTATCTCCAAGATGGAACGGGTGGGGTTTATGTCTTTCAGAGTCAGAGCGGCTTCCACGTTGGCGATAAGGTCAAGGTAACAGCGTCCACCGCATTGTACAACACAGAGCTGGAGCTGACAGAAGCAGTGCAAATTGCGAAGACGGGCACGGCGACACTGCCGCAGCCGATTGCGGCGAGTATGGTGAATGATGCCAACCAAGGCCAATTGGTTCAACTGAACGGTGTGACCGTGGCGAACATTATCAACGCTACGCCAAGCGGCTCCTTTGAATTCGACGCCGTCAATGCCGACGGGACAAGCAATCATGTGCGCGTGGATGCCCGGACAGGCATTACTAAGGATAACTTCCCTTATACAGAAGGACAGAAACTTAATATTACAGGTGTTTCCGCAATTTTTAAAGGCATCTACCAGCTCAAGCCGAGAAGCCTCGATGACTTCGCCGCAGCAGCAGAAGAGGGGGCTCCGGTAACAACGGCGACGCTTTCTGCCGAGCCTAATGCTTCCGGCTGGTTTAACCAGCCGGTCACCGTTACCCTGAAGGCGAATACAGATACAGCTAATGTTTATTACTCGCTGAACGGCAACAAGGAAGCTGAGTACAGTACACCTGTGGACCTGAAGGATGATGGGCGGCATACATTGACATACCATGCTGTGCCGGCAAAAGGCAAAGTGGAAGATCTAAAGACGCTGAACCTCAATATTGATACGGCTCCACCGGTTGCCGAACTGAAAGAATCCGGTCATGAGGTGAGAGATGTAGAAGAAGGAGCACAGCTTTCCTTTGAATTGACTGCTGACGATGTATTGTCAGGTGTCACCTCGAAACAGCTTCTATTAGATGGAAGACCGATTGCCGAAGGCCAGACCCTGAGCGCCGCCGATTTAGGCGCCGGCCCCCACACCGTGAAATACATCGTGCATGACGCGGCCGGCAATACGACTGAAAAGAGCAATACGTTCCAGGTTATTGGCGGCCAGGTGATTGCGACTGGTAAGCCAGGACAAGCTGTGCTATCCTCCAACAGCAGCTATGCTAATGGACTTAGTGATGGTAACTATACAGTCACCATGAACCTATGGTGGGGTAATAACGGCACGAGTTACAAACTCTATGAGAACGGCACACTGATTGATTCCAAGACACTGAAAGATGTATCGCCGGCTGCCCAGACGGCAAGTACAGAGCTTCATGGTAAGGTGAACGGCACTTATGTTTACACTGCGGAGTTAATCAACAAATATGGCACGACCAAGAGCGATCCGCTTACGGTCACCATAAGTAACTCCGCGCCGGGCAAGCCGATACTATCCGAAGATAACTGGGACGGAGATGGCACCTATAAGGTGTCGATGAATCTGTGGTGGGGGACTAACGCTACAGAATACCGCCTGTATGAGAACGGGGAGCTCATCGACTCGCAGCCGCTGAATGCCCATACGCCTTCGGCACAAAGTGCAGCAACCACTATCAGCGGACGCACTGCCGGTGTGTACGAATATCGGGCGGAGCTGGTCAACGCGGCGGGAGTGACTGCCAGTGATACGATCAAGGTAACGGTCATCCGCTAAACAGACTGACAGTAACAATAAAAGTAAAAAACGAAGAGCGCCGGATTCCAGGCCGCTCTTCGTTTTTTACATTACCATTAGTTCAATTGTGCCTCGCAAAAAGCCCTTGTTCGCACCAGGGCTGCAAATCATGTGGATTATAGGCCGCTATCATCGGTAGTTTCGTAACCATAGTCGAAGGTCTCGATAGTACCATCATCATATTGAAGTGTGAGCTGGTCAATAATAATCGTATGTATTGTATTCTGATATGTAAAATCACTGAAAATAAATAAAGTATCATTGGGCTCAACCGGCCCCACATATTTAAGTGAAAAGCTGCTCTTGCCGTTCAGCTGATCATTGGAAGGATCGCCTACTGGATTAAACGTGCTGATGTGGGCAGTGTAATAATTGATCCTTTTTCCAGTTAAGTTGTCAGCTTCCCAGGTTAGCTTAACAGCATCGGCAGAGTTCGTACTATACTTGAATTCTAATGGCGCACCAATCCCTTGCCCGGATGGGGTATCTGCTACTGACAGATCTTCAGAGTCATCACCAACGGGTCCAGTATCATCGTCCGAAGGCATATCTTCCAAGACAACGGCTTCCGGGGAAGGTGAAGGTGAAGATTCAGTAGGATTGGATCCAGTAGTGTTGGATTCAGCAGCAATAGCAGCTTTATCTACGGTACTAGGCGGTATTTCTTCGATAACGGGATTACTTGCCACAGTCTGCCCATTCAAGCGTGTTTCAACGCTAGGGGCCACGTAAATCCCTAAAAGAAAAGCTATCATGATGGATAAAACATAGATGAGGACTAGATTGAACCGACTCAAATACACACTTCCTTTATTGTTATTTTTAATATGAACCTACTTATAATGACATGATTCCTAAGGATTTGACAATATTATTGTGAAAAATAGTTGCGACTGTGCAGAGACCAAATGTTTAAAGATCAACTCATTTAATAGGGGTTGATTTTTTTATGTCCTACATAAAATAAATCAATTTAAGACTATTAATTTAAAAAGATTATGCTATAATCGTAATTATTACGATTAATATTTTGGAGTTGAATGCCATCAATCGATACTTGTTGCAACGCTTATTGCAGCTCATCCCCGTGCTGCTCGGCATCTCTTGCATTACCTTTGCGCTGATGCATTTAACACCAGGTGATCCAGCGGAGATCATGCTGCGTGCTGACGGCATCAAACCTACGCAGGAAGCTATTGAGGCGACCAGACATACACTTGGTCTGGATGGTCCTGTACATAAGCAATATTTTCACTGGTTGAACCGGGTATCCCATCTCGATTTTGGCTTATCTTACAGCAGCGGTCGTCCAGTGTTCACAGAGCTGATGAGTCGTTTTCCGGCAACTTTACTGCTCAGTGCCTGTTCCGTATTGTCCGCTATTCTTATTGCCCTGCCGATAGGAGTGGGGTCTGCATTATATCCGGGTAGAATGCTTGATCGACTGGGAAGAGTATGTGCAATGCTCAGTGTTTCAATGCCAGGATACTGGCTAAGTCTGCTTCTGATTTATTATGGTGCGGTGAAGTTTAAGCTATTTCCTGTGATGGGAATGGATGGGGTATCCAGTGTCATTCTACCTGCCCTCACACTAGGATTTGGTATGGCAGGAGTCTACATCCGCTTGATTCGTTCCAGTCTCCTAGACGTTTTGGGCAAGCGTTACATCACAGCAGCTAGAGCTAAGGGGCTGCAGGAATGGAGAATAATCATTCGGCATGCACTTCGTAATGCGCTTCTTCCGAGTCTTACCCTCCTTGGGGTTAACATAGCGGGGCTATTAGGCGGTTCCGTTATTGTTGAAACTATATTTTCTTGGCCGGGAATTGGTAAGTATGCCATTGAGGCGATTTTTGCGAAAGACTATATTGTCATTCAGGGTTACGTATTATGGATGGCTGTTGTCGTTGTCCTGATTAACTTGACAGTGGATTTATTACATCTGCTGCTGGATCCGCGAATCAGGCTGCGGTGACGATTTAGAAGGAGCGGATTGTCATATTTCGTATTAGCTTATTTAAGAATAAGGGAGCAAGGTTAGGAGCGGGCATAGTACTTTTGTTCATATCCGTTGGACTCTTTGCCCCATGGCTCTCACCTTCCGATCCGCTGCAGATTCACATGGAACTCAAACTGGCTACACCTTCCTGGCAATACCCGCTCGGTACGGATCATCTGGGACGTTGTGTCTTATCCCGATTAATCTATGGGACCCGAACCTCCCTGAATGATTCGTTTATGGTGTTGATCGTTGTTTTTGCGATTAGCATCCCTGTTGGTTTACTGGCTGGTTACGCTGGCGGCAAGATCGATCATTTGATTATGCGGATCATAGATATATTGCTTGCCTTTCCCAGCTTAATCCTATCCCTTGCTATTACAGCCATGCTAGGTCCCAGTATGAAGAATCTGCTAATCGCATTTGCTGCTGTCTGGTGGACGGGGTATGCCAGAGTGATACGCAGTATGGTCCTTCAAATCAAGGAAAGTGAATATATTACAGCGGCCAAAGCGTCAGGCACTTCTCATTTACAAATTATTTTCAGGCATATTCTGCTGAACGCAGCCCGGCCTATTCTGGTTCTTGCTTCTATGGAAGTGGGTACGATTATGCTCTCCATTGCGGGTTTGTCCTTTCTGGGTTTGGGAGCTCAGCCGCCTACACCGGAATGGGGAGTAATGCTGAACGACAGCCGTGCCTATATTCAAACGGAGCCGCGGTTGATGCTATTTCCGGGAATGATGATCATGCTGGCGGTTCTGGGCTTTAATCTGTTGGGAGAAGGCTTGCGACAACCAGAGCGTGCTTTCAATTCTGTAGTAAAGTGGGGGGCCAGAATATGATGGCAGAGTCTCCACTGCTGAAGGTCAGTCATTTACGCACCTGCTTTCACACAGGCAGTTATAAAGTTACAGCGGTTGATGATGTCAGTATCGAGGTGAAATCCCGGCAGATTGTCGCACTTGTAGGTGAGAGCGGCAGCGGTAAAAGTGTTACGGCAATGTCCATATTAGGATTAGTAGATTCTCCAGGCATAGTTGAGAGTGGAGAAATCTGGCTTAAGGGTAACAATCTACGTGAGTGCTCCAGCCGTCAGTTACAGAAACTTCGGGGAACAGAAATGGCTGTTATCTTTCAAGATCCTATGAACGCGCTGAATCCGGTACTTACTATTGGCAGGCAGATCATGGAGACGATTAAACTGCACAAGCGTATATCGGGAAAAGAAGCAAAGCTGCTTGCCATGAGGCAGATGGAGCAAGCAGGGCTCAGCGAGCCTAAATTGCTTTTCAATAAATATCCTTTTCAAATTAGCGGTGGTATGTGTCAAAGAGTAATGATCGCCATCGCCCTGGTATCCGGAGCACAATTGCTAATTGCAGATGAGCCTACAACGGCATTGGATGTAACCATTCAAGCCCAGATTCTTAAAGAGCTGGACCGAATCAGATGGACAAACAATGTCGGCATTCTATTAATTACCCATGATCTTGGCGTTGTTGCGGAGCTTGCAGATTATGTATATGTGATGAAGTCCGGGAAGATTGTGGAATCAGGCAATGTGTTTGAACTCTTTTCTAATCCCGTGCATCCCTATACTAAATACTTAATGGAGTGCAGATAACAACGGTAATATTACATTTTTCAGGGACGTGGTGATCTTGAAGTTATTGGAAGCGGTAAGCCTGAACAAGAAATATGAGTTGGAAAGGGGGTGGTTCACACGTAATGCCAGAAGTGTTCATGCCGTCAACAACCTGTCTCTCAGTCTGGAGAGCGGTGAGACCCTTGGTTTAGTGGGGGAAAGTGGCTGTGGTAAGAGCACTTTGGCCAGACTTCTGCTGGGACTGGAGAAACCCTCCTCCGGAAGAGTTATGTACCGGAACGAGGATTATACGGATTGGACCTTTAGCGAAATGCGCATGATCCGCAGGAAGATGCAGATGGTGTTTCAGAACAGTCTGGCTTCATTTAATCCGTTGTTTACGGTAGAGCAGATTATCGGGGAGCCTCTTCGAAACTATGGAGAGAGGAAGGCTGGAGCCCGCAGGGCCACCGTAACAGACACACTTGAGCTTGTGGGACTTGAACGGCAGCATATTCACCGCTATCCGCATGAACTCAGCGGCGGACAGCAGCAAAGGGTCGGAATTGCGCGCGCAATCGCCTTGCGGCCGGAGCTGATTATCTGCGATGAACCTTTCTCAAGTCTCGATGTCACCCTGCGAAAGCAAATGATGGATCTGCTGCAGGAGTTGAAGCATGAGCTGGGATTATCCTATGTATTCATTACACATGACTTGTCAGTTGTAAATCGTTTTTGCGACAGTGTGGCTGTGATGTGTCAAGGGGAAATTGTAGAGAAGCAATCGGGTGCAACCATGTTGCAGCAAGCAGACCACCCTTATACAAAAACATTGCTCTCCTCGGTACCTGTGCAGGACCCCCTCTTAAGAAAGAAGAGACTGGGAGAGGAGTGGCAACCCAGCCATTCCTATGATGTTAAGTAGAGAAAGGATGTACCAAGAATGAGAACGAACCCTAAGACAAAAAACCTATTAACAAAATCGTTATTCTTTATGCTTCTTGTAATAGTTGTGTTGATATCAGGTTGCAGCAACAGTAATAACAGCAATTCTACGGCTAGAGCCAATAATACCGCCAATAATGAAGCTGCACAAGGATCTGAAGCTCAGGACAAGACAGTCACTGTTGCTATATCGTCTGATGCCGGTATAGACCGATTGGATGCCGGTGCCTATGATGGTTCGATGAATGTGCACGCGATGATATATGAGGGGTTAGTGGAGTATGGTGAAAAAGGCGAAATACTGCCGTCGCTTGCGGAGTCTTGGGATATTTCAGAAGATGGGAAAGTATATACGTTCCATCTTCGCCATGACGTCAAATTCTCTGACGGTACGGAGTTTAATGCCGACGCAGTTAAATTCTCCTTCGAACGCTGGATTAAGGATCCAGCCAATTCGTTAAATGTAGCAACTGCGATGCAATCCCTTGTTGTTGTGGACGAACATACGATCACAATGACATTCAACAAAGCGTATTATCCCTTCTTAACCGAGTTATCCTTTGCAAGACCGGTCCGAATTATCAGCCCTTCCGCTGTGGAACCCGCAGGAGATATTACGGGTAAATTCATCAAAGCGATTGGAACTGGCGCATGGATGGCAGAGAGCTACAAAACAGATCAGGAAGCCATACTCGTCAGAAATCCGAATTATTGGGGAGAAATGCCGAAGCTGTCGAAAATTATTTTGAAGGTAATCCCAGATCCACAGTCCAGAGTACTAGCGCTGCAAGCTGGAGACATTGACATTGCAGGGGGACAAATGGGAAAGATTCCAGTCGAAAGCGTGCCAGTGATTGAAGCGGATTCTTCACTAACTTTGCAAAAAGCACAAGGAACAAACTCTCATTTCATGATCTTTAACTACAAAACGCCCGCACTTCAAGATCTGAATGTGCGCAAAGCTATCAATTTGGCAATTAATAAAAAAAGCATTGTCGAAGATCTTATGGACGGTATCGGTAGTGAAGCTCAAGGCCTGTTCCCGCTGACAGTTCCTTATGTGACGGAGTCCAATAATACTTGGTACGGCTTCGATCCGCTGGAAGCGAAGAAACTGCTAGCAGCTGCCGGTTACACGGATTCGGACGGAGATGGAATTGTACAGAAGGACGGAGCGCAGCTTGAGCTTAATTTCGTGCTGCAGCAGGCTGAATATCCCGAATGGAAGTCCATCAGTGAACTGGTTCAGTCTGAGTTAAAGGAGATTGGCATTAGAGTGAATCTTCAGGTTCTTGAGCCGAATGCTTATTATGATGCCTTATGGACAAGCAAAGCTTATGATCTAATCATGTACCGGACTTATGATGATGCTTATAATCCGCATGCATTCTTGCTGTCCCTATTTCATAAAACAGCTGACGCATCTGCTGTCGTATGGTCTGATCCTGGACTAGAATCACTGATTGACACAGCAGTAGGAACAACCGATATTCAGGAACGTCAGACCGCATATGACTCCATTTTCTCCAAATTGTATCAGGAGGCTATGTTTGCAGCTATTTATTTCCCTGACGATATCTTAGCAGTAAATAATAGAGTGACTGGATTTAAACCGGGGTACTCCACCTTTATGCCGGTCTTCTGGAATCTACTCGACATAGGAGAAAAATGATGTTAAAAGAGATTTCGAAATACTGGACATCAAGCTCGGAGAGTTATGACAAAGTCATACAGACTCAATTCCGCAGCAAAAAAACCATAAACCTCTGGAAACAACTGCTTATTAAAGGGTTGGGAACAACTCCCCAGCAAAAGGTGCTGGATGTGGGAACAGGGCCTGGCTTTTTCTCCATACTCTTATCACAGATGGGTCATCTGCCTACAGCGGTGGATACCTCTCAGGGAATGATCGATAGAGCTTCACGAAATTTTGAGAGTTATGGATATAAAGTTCCAGCTTATGTCGCTGATGCTGCCGATTTGCATATGGAGCTAGAGAATAGCTTTGAGGCAGTGGTCTGCAGGGATGTAGTATGGACGCTTCCTGATCCACAGAGGGCTTATGCTGAATGGTACCGGATTCTAAAACCGGGCGGGACCCTGATTATTTTTGACGGCAACTATTTGTATAAAGAGAGCAAGACTGTATTCCATAGACTTTGGTATGCCTTGTCCTGGACACTGATTCTACTCACAGAACAAAGAATCCGCCAGCGAAGCAGTCAAGATAAAAGCCTGCTAAGCGAGTTGCCATATGTTAATGTATTACGGCCTGAAGCTGACGAGACAGCGCTGAAACAGGCCGGGTTCCGAACCATTGATGTTCACCGGAACTTTATCCCTGCCCGTGCGATGCCGCTAGATTATTTGAAATACGGTTACCAGAATGTAAACCGGTTCATGATACTTGCCAAGAAGGAGTGAATGATAAATGGGTATACAACAAGAGGTGGAAATGTATTGGGAAGGCGAAGCCGAGCTGTACAGCGAAGGCATTCAGAAGGAACTCAACGGATTCCAGCGGGAAGCCTGGCTGAAGCTTATTCTCACTAATGCACCGCAGAAGGAAAGACTGCATGTCCTAGATATTGGCTGCGGTCCTGGCTTCTTCTCTGTGATTCTTTCGAGTGCCGGGCATCTGGTTACTGCGATCGATTGCACCGACAATATGCTGGAAGAAGCACTTGCCCACTCCATTCGTGAAGGTGTAACCGTTACTTTCCGCAAGATGGATTCGCACAAGCTTGACTTTGCTGCGGAGAGCTTCGATCTGATCGTGTGCCGCAATGTCACCTGGAGCCTTACCGATCCGCAGTCAGCCTACAAAGAGTGGAGAAGAGTACTTAAGCCTGGGGGACGGCTGCTGGTTTTTGATGCCAACTGGAATCGCCATCTCTGGGATGAAGAGATGCAGCAAAAGCGAGTAGAGGATCAGCAAAACTATGTAGATAAGGGCTTTGGTGAACTCCCGCATCATAAGGACATAGAGGAGACAGACCGTCTGAGTCTTGTATTGCCGCTGACCAGAGAAAGGCGTCCCGAGTGGGATATACGGACTCTCAAAAAAGAAGGCTTCGTTAATATTTTTGCTGAAGAGAATTTGAACGCAAAAATTCTGGATGAGAAACAGCAAGTCTTAAACCGGTCAACACCGATATTCATGATTTGTGCTGAGAAATAATAGAATAGTGAGAACCTACACATATTAAATGAAGTATACAATAAAAAGCAGCGATCTCTAATGAGAATCGCTGCTTTTTGAGTAAAGGACAAGAACATTATTTCATTTCCGATTTGATGTTAATCTAAAACTTCTTTTTTTTGGGCTTGTTCATATTCCGTTCATATTGTCGTCACGAAGAGTACATCTTGATTGATTACACTTTGAATATGTCGTCAAGGCGGCACTTCAGATACAGGGACAAGGAAGGGAAGAGATGAACGTGGCAAATAAGGTGGAAATAAAAACAACAGGGACTAAGAGCCACAAGAAACGGAACCTATGGTTAAAAATAATCGGAGGTATTGTAGGGGCGCTCGTGCTGTTCATGGGCATCGTTTTTATCGTTGATGCAATCAGCGACGGGGTAGAGAAAAAGAAAATCGAATCGTATGGCCAGTATGTCAATGTGGATGGGAAAAAGATGAATGTGCTTATTCAAGGCAGTGGAGAACAAACTGTTGTACTCCTACCGGGACAAGGAACCCCGACGCCTGCACTTGATTTCAAATTGCTGATCGATGAAATTACCCCTAATTATAAAGTCGTGGTGGTCGAGCCTTTCGGTTATGGTTTGAGCGATGAAACCGAGAAGGAGAGAACGACTGAGAATATAGTAAGTGAGGTTCACGAAGCAGTGCAGCAACTGGGTTTAGACCGTTACATTCTAATGGGACATTCCATCGCGGGACTTTACGGAGCGACCTATGTGAACACATATCCGGATGAAGTTCTTGCTTTTGTCGGCATCGATAGCAGCGTTCCCAATCAACCCGGAATGGATGTCAAATTACCTTTGAACGCCATGAAATTTCTTCAAAAATCAGGTCTAATGAGATTGGTCCAAAAAGTGAGCGGAGATCCCTATGAATCGCTTGCGTTCGATGAGCATACCAAAGAACAGATGCGTTTGATTTCGAATCAAGTCGCGACCAATCCAACGTTGATGAATGAACTGGGCCACCTCGGTTCCAATTTCAAAAATGGAGAAAAAATCACAATGCCAAATGACTTGCCGCTGCTTCTCTTCGTTCAATCGAATAACGAGCACAATAAACAGTGGATTCCGCTGCATGAGGAGCAAGTCAAACAATCCGCACAGGGCAAAATGATCCCAATGGAGGGGTCCCACTATCTGCATCATACAAAATACAAAGAAATCGCTGAGGCATTCAAAGAGTACATGAAACAAATTCAAATTCAATAGTAGGGTTGATAATTAAACTGCGGAGCCGAACTTGGTTCCGTGGTTTCTTTGTTTTTTCATTTATAAACACGATTTTTAAACCTTATTCCTGGGACATTGGAGTATGGTATACCTCAAGACAAATTTTGGTCATTTCGTCTATGGATTTTGCAAAGTCTGATTGTATCCATTTAAGGAGAACATTATAGAGGGCCCCCGCTTTAAAGTATATTCGGTACACATTCTCGTCGCTTTTGTCATGAGCAGTAGAAAGCATCATTTCATTCAAGCAATCCAGAATTACATGATCAAACTTTGCACTCTGAAGTGCTTTGTAGATGTTCCGCTGCTGAAAAATAACTTCAAAAAGCACTTTGATAAATTTTTGAGGTTCTTTAGCTTTGCCTGTTAATTCATTGGTGTAAGGTAAGAGTCTTTGATTAATTTCGAAAATAAGCGAATCGACCAAATCCACCAGGATCTCTTGCTTGGAGGAATAGTTGTTGTAATAGGCTGTTCGAGAAACCCCTGCGCGCTTCACAATATCGGTGATGGTGATTTTGTCAAAAGGCTGTTCCTGGATCAAGAAGACTAATGCCGTACAGATGGCTTCTCTTGTCAAACGGTTGGTTTCTTTATTGGAACGATGCTTAGAGGTATTTGGACTGTATAATTCATGATTTGAGATGACATTTCCCCTCCATTTGTACATTCTGATGTTCGTTTCATTGTTTTTCATGAGTATTTTCAATATGCTAAAACCATAAGGCATTACAAATGTAATGTCAAAATAATCGTTAGTTAAAATGGGAGGGCGTCATGTTAGAAATCTTATATAGACGATTGTCAGTGGTGCTGCTTTTGATCCTAGCACTATGTGCTACGGTATTCATTGGCAAAGAAACGGTAATCTCGATCATGACCATTATCTTTTTGTTAGCAGAATTAGGCATCTCTTTTTTACTATTAAAGAAGCGTGAGAAGTTACATGTAGTATTTATTAGTGCGATGGTGGCAGAAGGGTTATTTTTAATCACAAGAAATTTTTGGCTGCTTGCGCTTTCTATCCTCTTGCTGATCATAGCGGGCATATGGAGAGGACTCTTGGGGCAAAAGGTAAGCAGAAGAGTTACTCCGTTTCTAGTGGTTCGTAAAGTGTTATTCAGCATTGCTGCACTTATCGTTACTGCACTTTGGGGTATTGGAATCTATGCAAAACCTATTACAACACCTGTAGCATTAGCTGCTGATACGACAGTGACGATCGATGAACGCAAATTGGATTCTGCAGCAGTGATGCTCAAAGATATTGAAGTAATGAATTCTTTTGGAAGCCGTACAACCGGCTCTGAGGGTCACAATCAGTTTATTGCTTGGCTGAAGCAGCAGGTATCGGATATGGGGCTGCAAGTTTATCGTGATCGCTATACTTTTGACCGATGGGAAGAAAAGAACAGTACTTTAATGATTGATCAGCAAGAAATTCATGTCTCTTCAGCTTTTCCCTATTCCGGGGAAACTGACGAAAAAGGTGTAACTGGGGAGCTGGTGTATACGAAGCGTGGTGAATATGGCCAGGCCAGCGGAAAAATTGCTGTCATTGAAATTGAGAATTTCAGAAATTTTCCAAGTGGGATCGTTATGAATATGCGGGATTCATCACCAATGGACAACCAAATTGCCCCAAATGAAGGCGATCTGGTCCTCACTACAGCTTTAAAAGAAGCTAAATTGGAGCAAGCGAAAGAAAAGGGCGTAAAAGCTGTTGTTTTAGTCTGGAAAGGGGTATCTGACGATAAGGTTGAAGAGCAATATGTGCCTTTTACCACCGATTATGCTGGAATCCCTGCGATTTGGGTTAATGAAACGGAAGGGAAAAAGGTGATCAGCGCAGCTCAGGAGCATAAAGAAGGTACGGTTATTTTAGAAGCGGAAATACAAAAAGATGCCCCAACAGAATCCTTTTATGTGAAAATTGACGGTAAGAATAAAGACGAAGCAATTATCGTAAATACTCATACGGATGGGATAAATGTGGTGGAGGAGAATGGCGCTGTGGGCATGCTGTCTATGATTCGTTACTTACAGCAGGAGCAGCCGGAACGTACGATGATATTTGCTTTTGTGACAGGGCATTTTAGATTACCGGAGTTCAAAGGGTCCTCTCAGGCAACTTCCACCTGGATGGAGGGGCATCGAGAGCTGTGGGATGGCAAGAATGGCCATTTAAAAGCTGTAGCTGGAATTACGGTCGAGCATTTAGGTAGCATGGAGTGGAAGGACGATGATACGGGTCATTATGGTCCAACTGGACAAATAAGTACAGAATATACCTATGCAGGCAATGAAATGATGGCAGGCATTTGGCTGAAGGCTATTGAAAAGACAGATAGCACACGTACTGTATTATTGCGTGGACATAACAAGTTTGAGTTTGGAGAGAGTCAGCCCTTATTTGAAGCAGGGATACCGGTGATTGGTTTCATTCCAATGCCCGACTATCTGCTCGTGGATAGTGACAACAGAGAGATGGACAAATTTGATGCAAAGCTAATGCATACGCAAATTGTATCGTTGCTGAAAGCGGTCAAGCAAGTGGACGGAACGGAGACGACTAAGCTTGGGAAATCAGATGGGTATTCTTTTTTCTACGGTCGTACTAAATGATAGTAGCAGTTCAAGATTTGTCATGACAAAGATGAAATTAGCTTTAATTCAAAAAACACTGATGATTTGAGTCAGTGTTTTTTTGTTGCAAAAAAGGGGATATATTACGGCTCAAAATGAGAAAATATCGTTTTTTTGCCAGCATCGAAGTAGGAGGGAACTTGTGACATCACATATGCACTAATCAATCAATAGCTCCTTCGGGTACTTTTTGTGTTATTCACTGAGTTGTCAGAAAGATTTGACCCTTTCTTGAACGTTTAGGGATTAAGAGATATCTGTGATTGAATTACTTGCAATTTAAGATAAGATGATTTTAATCATTAGGTCACATTATAATTTTGACTGCTCAGTATCAGGTAAATCGGGCTCGCCAACTCTTGCTTTGTGAATTTTTTCTCTTTTTACATAGCAAAGAACGATGAACGTCATACTAAAACGAACAGGCAACGATGTCGCTGAACCTTGCTAAACCTGATATTGAATGCAGCCAACAGTTAGCAGGCCTAATCATAGAAAAATGAACAGTGTTTTGAAGGGAGCATTAAAGAATGGCAATTGATACGGTGCTATGGAGCAGGCTGGTGACAGGCTTGACTCTCGGGTTCCACGTTATTTTTGCGACGATTGGCGTCGGTATACCGCTAATGATCGCTATAGCAGAGTTTATCGGGATTCGGAAGAAGGACCCCCATTATACACTTATGGCAAAGCGGTGGTCTCGAGGATTTGTCATTTCTGTGGCGGTTGGTGTCGTGACCGGTACAGCGATTTCACTACAGCTGGCCCTGGTATGGCCGAATTTTATGAAACTGGCTGGGAATGTCATTGCACTTCCGTTATTCATGGAGGTGTTCGCGTTCTTTTTTGAAGCTATCTTCTTGGGCATTTATTTGTATACGTGGGATCGCTTCAAAAATCCGTATATCCATTGGCTGCTGACGATACCGATTGTCGCCGGGGCAGGCATGTCTGCCGTTTTTATTACGACGGTGAACGGATTCATGAACCAGCCTGAGGGCTTTGTCATGGAAGCAGGCCAATTCACAGCGATTAACCCGGTGCAAGCGATGCTGAATACGGCGACGTTCTCCAAAGTGTTCCATGTATTAAGCTCGGCCTATTTGACTGGAGCTGCCTTGTTAGCCGGGATTGCAGCCTTCGCGATGCTGAGAAAAGGTGTGTCCGCATACCACAAAAAATCTTTAAATCTAATGATGGCAGTCGTTTTACTATTCGGTTTGCTGAACACGTTAGCCGGTGATGTGTCCGCCAAGTTTTTGGCCGAGCATCAGCCAGAGAAGCTTGCAGCGGCAGAGTGGCATTTTGAGACGAGCAGCAGTGTGGATTTGGTGCTATTGGGATGGCTGAATGCAGAGCATAAAGTTCTAGGGGCTCTTCATCTGCCGAAGCTGCTCAGCTTCCTGGCCTTTGGAGACTTTAATGCAGAGGTGACGGGGCTCGAGGAATTCCCCAAGGAAGAATGGCCACCGCTTCTCGTTCATTATCTGTTTGATTTAATGGTCGGAATCGGATTTACTCTGCTCGCGATTTCGTTTCTATATTTTCTGTTTGTGTTCTGGAAAAAGCGTAATGAGCTTAACAAATGGATGCTTCGCATCATCGCACTGAGCGCCCCTCTCGCTTTTCTGGCTGTTGAGCTGGGATGGTTTTATGCAGAGGTTGGCCGACAGCCGTGGATTATCCGTGGATATATGCGTGTTGAGGAGGCGGCCACGTCTTCACCGAATGTAAGAATTATATTCTTCGCCTTATTGCTCTTGTACATCGTACTCGGCAGTATGTGTGTAATCGTGCTAAGACGCTTGTTCAACAATAATCCGGCAGAAGCTGAGATGGAGAAATGGATGAAGGATCATCCTAATCAATCTGCGGAAAAGGGGGGCACTGAATGATGAGTTACGAATTGATTGGCATCTCGGTGCTCTGGCTGTTTTTGTACGGCTATTTAATTATAGCTTCCATTGATTTCGGAGCGGGCTTCTTCGCCTTTTATGCACGTTTAACGAAGCAGGATCATCTCATTAATCGTCTGATTTCCCGATATTTATCACCCGTATGGGAGATTACAAATGTATTTTTTATCTTTTTCTATATTGGCATCGTCGGATTTTTTCCGGACACAGCCTATTATTATGGCTCCGCGTTACTTGTTCCGGGAAGCATTGCAGTGATTCTTCTTGCGATTCGCGGTTCATTCTATGCTTTTGAAAATTACGGTTCCAAGAAAAACATAGTATATCTTTTTTTGTACGGAGCTACAGGTTTGCTTATTCCAGCATCGTTGTCAGTGGCGCTAACTTTGTCTGAAGGCGGCTTTATCGTGAAGCAGGGGGAGACGGTTTCTCTGGATTACTGGGCGCTGTTTACCAATCCGTTATCGTGGAGTATCGTTGGACTGGCAATCGTGTCCGTTTTGTTCATTAGCGGCTCATTTCTGACATTTTACGCTTCTCGGGCGGAGGATCATTCCGCGTTGAAGCTGATGCGCAACTACGCCCTGTTTTGGAGCACACCGACGATAATCCTCGCACTGACAGCATTTATCTATTTGGGTCAACACAATGAGCGCCATTTTCAAAATATGATGGATTTATGGTGGTTGCTGGCACTTTCCGTTGCTTTCTTTATGATCGCGATGTGGCTGTTATATAACGGACGCCGTTACGGATTAGCTTTAATATGCGTCATGTTGCAGTTTTTCTGTGCCTTTTTCGCTTATGGGATTGGGCAATACCCTTATATTCTTGATCCGTATATCACGATTCAGAGCAGTGCAACTTCACCGGCAATGGGTTTAGCGTTAGTAATTGTGTTTATCGGCGGTCTATGCCTGTTGATCCCATCCCTTATTCTGGTCTTCAAACTCTTCCTGTTTGATGCGGATTATGTAAAAGGGAAAAAATAAAGCTGTTTAATCCATTACGGCATGTTTGAGGTTTCCCTACAAGCCTATAGATAAGGGAGGTGTGATCTGTGAAGAGGAAATCCAGTCTGATTTCTCAACAAATGTCTTCACAAAGGAAAAACAGGGCTCTCCTCGCAATCATTTCGCTCGCGCTCGGTATAGCTATTGTGAGTCAGGCTGGACTGCTTGCTGAAGCAGTCCAACGGATTTTTGTCGAGAAAGCTTCATTTTCATCGGTTATCCTGTTGCTCGGCATACTTCTAACTGTTATGGCTGTACGCACACTGTTGTCTTATGGAAACGGTATAGTTGGCTTACATATGGCTGCCACTGCTAAGACAAATATGCGCGCTGCCGTGCTGCAAAACTTGACTCATGCCTCCATGCCTTCAACCCTTCGTGGACAGACGGGAGGAAAGGTCAGTATTGCTCTGGATGCTGTGGATGAGGCCGATAGTTATTTCAGTCAATACATGCCGCGTATGATGGAAGCTGCTATCATCCCGGTTCTGATTTTGGTCGTTACATTTATCCAACATGCCAACACAGGTTTCATTCTATTGTTTACTGCTCCGTTCATCCCGCTATTCATGATTTTGGTAGGGCTGAAAACGAAGAACAAATCCGAAGAAAAATATGCGCAACTGGCTGAGTTCTCAGGGACGTTTCTGGATTCTCTTCAAGGACTGGTGACATTGAAAATATTTGGACGGGCTTACCGTCAGCAACAGGAGATCGAGCGCAGTAGCTTGGGTTATCGTGATGCCACAATGGGCATTTTGAAGATTGCGTTTACGAATACCTTCATGCTGGAATCGATCGTAATGCTTAGCATTGGCATTGTCGCTCTTGAACTGGCCATCCAGTTGCTCGTTTTCAAAGCTATGACGTTCCACACCGCCTTTCTCGTTTTGCTGCTCGTTCCCGAGTTTTACAACCTGTTAAAGAATACGGGAACGGCCTTTCACAGTGGCCGGACAAGTATGGGTGCGGTTCGTAAGGTGGAACAGATGCTTGAGGAAACGGCAGGGGGGAGCAGGGACGCTAATGGCATTGAAGGAGCATTAACAACCGATGGAATCGACGAGATCGACAGCATGGATAAGGTCGGTGATAGGACCGACAGAATAAGCAAATTGGAACTCACCCATTCTGGAGACCTTTTAATACCGCCGTCCATCGTAATTGACCAACTCCGGTTTCAGTATGCTCCAGATTCTTTCGAGCTTAAGACGGGGCGGATCCAGCTTAGTCCAGGAGAACACATTGCCATTGTTGGCAAAAGCGGTTCCGGCAAAACGACTTTGCTACATCTCATTGCCGGTCTGCTGAAACCAGAATCGGGAACGCTTCTGGTGAATGGAAGTCCACTCTCGCAATACGATGAAACCGAATGGTTCGAACATGTTAGCTACATTACACAGCATCCGTATATTTTTGCAGGCACATTTTCTGAAAATATTGCGATTGGTGCTCGTGGGAGCATCTCCAGAGCAGAAATTGAGCGGGCGGGGGAAGAAGCAGGACTCGCTGCGCTTACAGCCCAATTAGAGCATGGATTTGATACCTTTGTTGGTGAAGGAGGCCGGGGACTGTCTGGTGGGGAAAAGCAACGGCTTGCCTTAGCACGCGCTTTTTTGAAGCGTCCTGCTATCATTTTGTTTGATGAACCCACAGTTGGACTGGATTTGCACACCGAGCGGGTACTGCAACGCTCCATAGCCAAACTGGCAAAAACGGCTACAATGATTACGGTAGCTCACCGATTATATACGATTCAACAAGCCGACAAGATTTTGTTTATGGACAATGGAGTGTTGGTGGACTCGGGACGACATGACGAGCTTCTGGAGCGCCTGCCTCAGTATGCCGAGATGATTGATGTAGAGCGGAAAGGGGGGATATCCTCATGAATGAACTGGCTGTTCTGTCAAAGGCGATGATTCAGGAGCGCAAGGATATCATTCTTTCGATTTTGGGTGGATTTATCGCCGGCATAGCCGGTGTGGCACTCTTTTCTGCGAGCGGATATCTGATTTCGCAAACGGTATTTGCGCCACCGCTTTATACTTTAATTGTACTCACCTCCATGGTCAAACTGCTGGGTCTGCTTCGGGCGGCGAGTCGTTATGGAGAACGCTTGTATTCTCACCGGGCGACATTCTCCATGCTTAGCCGTTTACGTACATCCTTTTTTGCCAAGCTTATTCCTTTAACGCCTGGTATATTGAACAAAAATCGAAGCGGGGATCTGCTTGCGCGGATCGTTGGGGATGTGGAAAGTTTGCAAAATTATTTTTTGCGAGTCGCTTATCCTCCGATCATGGTCGTCATGGTGTTTTTGGCTACGGTGCTGTTTACTTCTACCTTTTCGATCTGGATTGCCGTTTTGTTTGTAATAGGTATGCTGGTAACGGCATTCGTTGTACCGGGAATTGTGTTACTCGGGCAGCGGAGAATACATGGACGCGTTCGTGAGCAGAGGGCGCAGCTGTCCACGGAAGTTACCGAAGTGTTGTACGGTTTCCGGGATTTAAAAGTATATGGTCAATTGGCACAGCGGGAGGAACATCTCCAGCATGCTTCCACTGTATTGGCAGCTGAGCAGCAACGAGCAGCCGGGCAACTGCTGCGCGGGCAATCGATGCACACTTTTGTTACGTTTTTCGTTTCCTGGGGAGTGCTTACGCTTGGCGCCTATTTAATTATGGAAGGAGCGCTTGCAGGCGTATTTCTTGCCATGCTGGTTATGGCATCACAAACCGTATTTGAAGAAGCGGCGGCTATGGCCACATTACCCGCGTATAAAGAGGATAGCGAACACGCAGCCAAACGACTGACGGAAACAGTTCAGACCTTTGATGAGCAGTCTTCGCAGCCAAGTGGCACATTGTCTGTTGATCATGCCGTTACGATGGAGCTATCCGATGTTACGTTTCAATATGAAGGGGAATGGAGACCGGCGCTCAGGGATGTATCCCTGCAGATTTTACCTGGTTCCAAAACGGCGATTGTCGGGCCGAGTGGATCAGGAAAATCAACGATTATCGAATTGCTGCTCAAGCTGCGAACACCAACGGCCGGTGATATACGGTTAAACGGCATTTCGGTGAAGGAACTGGATGAAACGAGCATTTGGCAAACGGCTACTGTAGTGTTTCAGCAAAGTCATTTCTTCCGGGGAACGATCCGGGACAACCTGCTGCTGAATGGAGAAGAACATGCAGACGAACAATTGTTGGATGTGCTAGCAAAAATGCAGCTGCCCGATACATCGTTGACCGATATGGTGTATGAAAAAGGGGAGAATCTGTCAGACGGCGAGAAGCAGAGGTTGGCTCTGGCGCGAGCGATGCTCCGCAAAGGACGGGTATGGCTTCTGGACGAACCCACTTCATCGCTGGATTATGTGACAGAGCATCATGTTTTGAAGCATCTCTACGCACAGGCGGCTAATGATACGCTTCTCCTGATTTGTCATCGGCTAACCGGATTGGAAGAGATGGACCAGATTGTGGTCATGGACCAAGGCAGGGTAGTCGAAACGGGGTCCTATTCGGAGTTGATGGGGCAAAAAGGCTATTTTTATGAGATGAAACAAATCGAACAGCAAATGATCGGAGAAGTTGGAGTGTAAAAAAAGCAAGAGCTCCTCTGAGCATTCGATCAATCTTACCAAGCAACAGGCTAAAGAATAACTTCCGGTGTAATATCGGGAGCAGTTCTTTAGCCTGTTTTGCGATTCTCGCCTAGACTATAATCCACGTTTGTCTTAAACGATGAGCAGTTCTTCAAAAACTGGTAATAAAAATCGCTTCAGAGAAAAACGCTAAACCGGCTCAATTTGTATTAGCACACGTAAATTGGAACGTCTGGAAGAAGAAATATATAAAATTAAACAGTAAAATATCCATTATATCCATTAATGATGGCATGTTGAACGATGGGGAGGTTTAATCTCGGAGAAGCCCTCAATTTACGTGACACTAAAAAGTTGATCTATTTTGCAGATCAACTTTTTAGTTTACTATGTTAAGGGAGAAGAGACATCTTGTAGGGAGATTATTTTCAATGATTATTGCTTATAAATTTGTTCTCCAAGACAGGATACCCGCGTTCATGCTCCTGCACGCCTTCATTGCAGATTCTGGGGTATGAAGTTCCTCACCCCAAGTAACATAATATCGGAATTCATAGAATCCTCCCAGTGTCGCCTTAAAGTTTGTCTCCCAATAATTATTCATGGGCCATGAGTACAGGTGGGCTGGATCATGGGCAAGCTCCGGATGGCCGCTCAGAAGACGATCCTCATAGTCTAATGAACCGATTTGAATCAGCGGCGTGTCCGGCATGGCAATCGCAATCCCTCGTCCTTCACTGATATAGGCCACACCCTCATCAACACAGTAGAAATCGGCAAGGGAACCCGGGAGTTGGTCGATACGCGGTCGTACTGACGCACCGGTTTTTTCAATCCATAGTTCTTGCTGCGGTGAAGAGGGAGCACTTCCGAACGGAAGAGAAATGTATAGATTTTCTGGGTCCCATACACTTTCCTTATGCATGCGTACGGCAACATCAATTCGCGCACGATCACTGTATAAGGTGACAAGTAAGGAATAATGACTGCAGCCATTGACGCTGTATGTCAGACGAACTTTAGCGTATAGTGCGCCTTTTTCAACAATATCAACATTAACCAGTGTTCCCACAGAAGTAATTGCATCAGGGCCTCTACGATTGCGTCCCATCTTGCGCCGAACATCATACATACCAAATTCGTTAGCTGCCCGAGTCACATTATAAACAGGAGAAAATGCATGGTGATTCCGATCTGCACGAAGCAGGTTCTGATTCACGGTCTTGTCGATCCATTTCGTGATGCCAGCACCGATCTCCCATTCAAGTCTTACGTATTGCGATTCCATATATTTCGGCGTAACGTGAAGCTTCGGTGCGACTGGCGGGATGATATCCAACATACGATCCGAGCCTACATAATCTGTTCGATACGCAGTTACAGGTTTGTGATTGATAAGAGACTTGATCGTCAATTGTACCTGCTGCTTTGGCTGAAGCGTTACCGGAATGGTAAGGATGACACCGCGGTGCCCTGTAACCATTTGCACCTCATATTCAGTGCCCGTCGATTCATCCATGACTTCAAAACCGTTCTTCAATTCCGATATATTCCAGCCTTCCATAATGAGTTCAGCATAATCAGTTTGCGCAAAATCATTAGGATTATATAACTCAAATTTCATTGGACAATTAGGACGAAGCAAAGCGTCACCGCGAGCCTCAAGGATGTCGTATAAAGCGGTATGAGCGAGTGAGCTGGCATTGGCCGCATAGGCTTCTTTCCTGCAGCCAAGCTCTTGAACGAACGGATTCCAAGGTTCGGTGACCGAGGAATGATAACCCCATGTATGCTCAGCGAATAGCGCTAGCTCATATTCCATTGCTTCAAGACGTTCTTTGGAGACGATCTCGCATGCGGGATCTAAAAGCTTCACCTTTGTATAGACACGTTGTGCTTCACGGAAAATCTGTACATGCATCGGCGTCGTCGCCGAGCCATCTGTCCACCAATCTGGCCAGTCCCCACGGAAGGTCTCGATTTCCTCGGGATGCTCCTCTGCATAAGCTCTCAAATCTGCAAAGAAATCGTCCAAGGTCGCCGGTTGAATCCGGATGCGTTCGCCATGCTTCTCATTCCATGGATTCACAAAATCCATCAACGCTGCGTTCGGCGAGCCGTTGTCGGTAGGAAGTCCGGACACCATCACCGGTACGAACGGGAACGTGTAACCATCAGCAACCAATTGCTGTAAATAACGATCAAAACGTGCTTCGGCCACTACAAAGGATACACCGTTTCGGACATCATGATCATCGCGAATCGTATAAGATCCGCCAATGCCTGGGGTCAATCCAAGATCATTGCCGAACATGTAATGCTCACCGCTCCAGGTGAGAATACGATCTCCTTTCGGCGTTTCCCACCAGAACGGAATCTGCTTCTTCCACAGTGGAAACATGGAATGATGCGTATGAATACATGTAATCAAATTCTCGATACCTGCATCCGCCAGCACTTGACTGTATCCCCAACCAAAGCCTGTAATGTCTGCCGTCATCGCAGAACGTACCGGGAATTGAATCGATTGTCCATAATCTGTTATCCGCTTAATCATGATAGAGAGTATCTCTTGATTTAATTGCTCACCGAAATTGAGATAGGTGCCGGAGAGACCGATATAACCTTTCTTCACCGCATGAGCGAGTTCTTCTTTTTCTATGTCTGTGGCTTTCAATAGGAAGGATTCAACAGGCCAATAGGTTTCACATACCCACTTATAGCCTTTTAAGTCAGGTCTGGCGCCGCTCTCAATATCACGTACAATTTGCAGAGCCTGCCGAATATAATTGACATGATATTGACGAATTTTTTCTTGACGCTCGGTATAGCCGACATCGGTATGGGAATGTTGAATGACGTAAATTGTCCAAGGTTTGTGCTGATTCATCGTAGTTCTCCTTTCGGAATTACAGGATTATCGAATCGAGATATAAACGAAGGGAAATTATATATGAGATTGAAAATACAGCTTGAAGCGGAACAAAGCATCTTCTTCATACCATGCTTGGAAGTTCGTTCCCCATACATTGTTATGCAAATTCACATGCATACCTCCGGTAAGCGGAGCAAAAGTATGATCAAACTGAAGCAAGCGTGGCTTTCAGGACAGATAAGTGCAGCATCCAACGTATCGATTTGCACTTTTCCATCTGCTGCTGCATAGTACATCCCTTGCTGAACCGCATGCATGTTGAGATTTCCACCTTGAACGACATCCAAAGGTGAGATGAGTTGTCCGATTTTGTCCAGCTTCCATTGATTTGGATTGTTCACGATCGGATTAAAGCTCATCCAAGAAGCTTCAGGAAGGCGATAGGCATCTTTGTCAAACCACTGCAGCTTGCATTCCACTGTATGCGTATGTTTTTTAAAGACATACTCAAGCGTTAATTCCCGTGGAGCGCCCATACGCTCACATGCCGCTCTCGGCATACGTAGGTTTGCAAGCACGACATCTTGCTCTTCACAAAAGACAGCCTGCAAAGACTGAAGCCTTGGTGTCATAACTTCATGTGCTATCCACTCGTGGGTTAAGTCCATCCCTGGTTTCCCAAAATCTCCGGTTGCCCACACATGCGTATGTCTCCATCTGAGATGATATTCACGATACCATCGGTCATAATCGGCCTGCGAATAAGTTTCGTAGGAGAATAAACCAATTTGATTTTTTGGACCGGCCCATGCCCGACCGCGAGCATCTTTCAGTCCGACAATTGCGCCACTATCCTCAAACACAACCTCAAAATCTCCTAATACATAAGGCTGGTCACTTGATAAGATAGTTGCATCCGTTAGAGTGCTACGAGATGGTTTCAACGCGAGCAGGGCAACTTCGGCTTTCTCTTGTCGTTCAGGTTGAAGTGCTTGGATTGCTTGTTTCAAGTATTCACGCTGTTCCTGCCAAGACTTCTCTATAAGACTAAAGGAACGTGCATTCAGCTTGGCATCGGCTTCCTCACCAAACATTTCAATCATTTCAGCGCGGGAGTTCATTTCGTAGAACCGATATTCCAGCGGGTTTAAGTTGATATCGACCTTATCGCGTTTGCGCGCTTCTTGGAAGTCATCTTTACCATAGTGGATATAATCTGCAAGATATCTTTTGATATCTACACCCCACGTATGCTCAGGAATCATAATTAACTCATCACAGAAATTGCGATATTCTTCATCGCTGTCTGTTAACGCCCCTTCTTGCAGCCACTTACTCTTCAAGCGTAGCAATTCTCGGTAACATGCTAATTTGTAAGGGTCGGTGGAAGAACCGTGAATCCAGCTGTCGCCGATTTCTTCTTCTACGACAGTTAAGGTATTACGAATAGCCCATACCTTTTCGGCATACTGGTCTAATGTGGAAGCTTATATCACTGCCTGCGGATAAGCTTCTCGCAGCTTGGCGAACTCAGCTTCAATCTGCTGCACCGTAGAAGGGCCATGATTATCATGGGTATGCGCGAAGTAAAGGATATCGTTCAAACTTTCGATGTCAAAGGTTGTGCCGTAATCTTTGCTGTAGTGGACAACAATTTCAGATCCGTCCGTATTTCGCCATAAGAACATTTCAGGAACGTGAGGAACATAGCTGGAAGGGTTAACGCCTAAGTGCAAATACTTTAGACCAGCCTTTGCCATATGCGTGATTAACGAGCGTGTATGACCGGGAACGTCCGTCATTTTGGCTGCGATCGTACGCTTGCCAAATCGCGTCGCCATTTGAATGCCATAGTCAAGCAATTCGCGATCATATAACTCGGTATATGTGGTGAAAGGAAGACCATGCCATCTTAAATAATCCTTTGCAATCGCTTCTTCGACTTGTTGTCTTACTTCGTCGGAACCGTGCTTTAATAGATGATGGATTAACCATGAGCCCGTTGTCCAGATAAAGGAACCTTTCTCCGGGTTCTCGGCAAAATATTTCGCTGTTTGAATCGCACTTGGAAAAAGTTGCCCCATATATCGGTCCGTCACATTTTTCGCGAAATCCGTGTAGCCAATATCCAAGTGTGTTTTGAATATAACGTGAATGTGTGTTGCGCTCTGATTCAAGTTCATCGCTCCTTCCTCATAATCACGATTTCAGTGTATAGCAATTTATCTCATTTGACTTTTCGATTTATATTGAATAGGATCAGAAACAAATCATGCAGAGGTGGAGTATAGATTGTGGCGAATCATATCAAAAATGAACGGTGGGTATATGTCATAGAGGGAGAGAATGGCAACTCGGCTCGAGTAAAGGATTTATTGTTAATGGGGTATGACCATTTTAGCAAAGCGATGCCTTTAACGAATCATGTGCATGAGGATGCATACGAATTCGTCTATGTTGATCAGGGGGCTGTCGACTGGGAGATCGGAGACGAAACATACCATACGAATGCCCAGCAAGTTATACATACAAGTCCGGGGGAGCGGCACCGTGCCAAATTTGATTATATTGGTCCATCCACCATTTGGTGGATGATTATTCGCGACCCAGCCCGAAACAAGGAATGGTTCGGGCTTCAAGAGGAGGAGCGTCAGATCTTCGTTAATTGGATGCAGAACTGTCCACGCATTCAATTGGTCAGCAAGGACGTTGTCGTCTATTTCAAACAATTGAAGCAGCTTCTACAGAACCAGAGTACGGTACTGCTGGAATTTCAACTTCGGCATTATGTCATGGAAATTTTGCTGCATCTATTTCATCATTCGCAGCTTGTTGTGCATTCCCCAAACATGCATACCTACACGCAGCAGCTGAAGGACAGACTTCAGCAGAATCCATCTGCTCGTTATTCAATTGAACAGCTTGCAAAGGAGTTCGGGTTGAGTGAATCGCATTTCTATCGTGTGTTCCGAGAGACGAATGGACAATCGCCTATAGTGTATATGGAACGAGTTCGTATAGATTGTGCAAGCCAGATGCTGAAGGAATCGAAGATGTCCATCACGGATATTGCCATGGAACTTGGATTTAAGACAAGTCAGCATTTTGCTACAGTATTTAAAAAAATGATAGGGGTGACACCGAAGGCCTGGAGAAAGCAGAATATGCAGCGATGAATTTGGTATTGAAATTTTGAAAACACTCGTCATATAACGGAGTGGTCATGTGAACTTAAAGATTGATCGGCAGGACTTGATGAACAGGTTTATTCTCGAACGCCGGCCCGGACAGTGCTTCTCAACTAGCGCATTGGATGTACTTAAATCTTTCAAGTCAAATAAAGCGCTTAAAGCTTTCGGCAATTTGTTGATGTTTCTACGGACGCGATTCTGAGATACAGCATCGCTTACGCTACAGCTCATTAATAGTATGGAAGTTTCTCTAGATTCGTTGCATGTAATAGTGTATAAATATTGGATAAACTTATAACAATTTGGGTATTCAAACAACTCAAACAAAATAAGAAAGGAAAACTTCTATTATTAAGATAAATCTATTATGGGAGGTTTTATTATGAAGAAAAAATTGATGATTTCCTTATTTGCCTCAGCTTTACTTGTGCTTCCAGTAATACCGGTGCATAGCTTTGCAGCGGATACATCCAAACCTACGATCATAAATAACGGCCAAATTAACAACGGTCGAGTTCTCATTCCGTTACGAGCTGTTTCAGAAAATTTAGGCGCAAGTGTGGAATGGTTTCAAACGGAGAAAGAAGTAAAGATTAAAAATGGAGACTCGACCCTCTGGCTTGCTGCAAATTTCAAACGCGCAATTATTGAATCACCACCGACTACAGATAACCCGGATATTCCGCACCGGGAATATATTGATATAGATACTGCCACGCAGGTCATTAAAGGAACAACCTATGTTCCGCTACGCTTTGTCGGTCAATCGCTAGGTGCAAATGTCTTATGGAACCAACAGTCTAAGCAGGCGACCATAACATTGGGGGGTAAGGAACTCGTAGTCAACATGGAGCAACAACCTATTCAAATCTCTGATAAGCAGAAAATTATGGATCCACGGTTAAAACAACTCTCCGATAAATTAAATCAAGCAGCTGATATCTCTTCAAATAAAAATATTAGTTCCTACTTCAAACCGTACTTTACCGATAAATTAATTAAGTCTATCGTTCAAAATAAAGGCTTGAATACAGCTAGTACCTATGAATCGCCTGCCTCGTCGCCAGTATACATTAACAAGACTTTAGCCACGCTTGCGCAATCGGTTATATTGGCAAATGGTCTAACAGGAGAAGATCAATATGCCGAGGATCGTACGATCACTCTCGTATTTACGAATGGTGTATGGAAGGTCGATAGCGTCAGCAAGGGGTTGAGGGTACTAATCTCAGGGTTCTCAGATTTTCAACCTCAATAATTATTCATAGGCTCCTGATATTTGAGTAAGAAAAACAAAGAAAGCCCTCACAAGAAGGGCTTCTTTGTTATGTTTATTAATATTAAAGTTTGAAAAGCAATATGTGCCAGGGGAGATGCTAAAAAACGAGGGGTTAATAAAGAAGATTTATTCTTGAGATTTTTATTGCAGTCACATTTTAGGTTGAGCTCTTCGTTGTATAGAGTGAAAGGGGGGGAGACAGCTTGAATGATACGGAGTTAAATCAGATCATTGTAGATGTGTTGGATGGGAACACAGAACAATTCGAGAAAATCATGGAGATTTATCAAAAACCGATTTTTCTCTACTGTTATCACATGCTGGGCAATTATGCCGAAGCCGAGGAAAACGCACAGGAGGTATTTTTGAAGACCTTCAGCACCTTGAAAAAATATACCCAATATCAGATGGATTTTGGCGCCTGGGTATACAAGATTGCCTACCATCAATGTATCGACATCATCCGTAAGCGAAAGTTGGCGAAATATTTGCCTTTCTTTTACCAAGATGAGAAAGAAAATAATGAAGTCGATTTGCATATTGAAGCCAACTATTTTGATGAATCCGTACATCAGGCCATGGCAAAATTATCGGCGGAAGAGCGTAATTTGTTAATCTTACGTTGTGTCGAGGATAAAAGCTACCAGGAGATCGGATTGATTCTCGGCAAAAACAGTGCCAGCCTTCGTAAAAAGTACGAACGTGCATCTGCAAAATTTCGAAAGTATTATGCTCAAGTGAAGGGAGTGGGAGTGTATGAATATGGACAGGGATCGGGATTTGAAAAGACTGTTTGATGACCCGAGCATTCCCGACGCCGACTTGACAGGAAAAGTAATGAGAATATTACATGCTAAGCCAAAAGAAAAGGAGAGGTTTTTTATGAAATATAAAGTTGTTTTGACTGCGTGTGTAGGGATGATGTTAATGGCCTCCACAGGTTATGCGGCAGTTCAATATCATTCTTTGACGAATAAGGATGGCGAAGTCGTATATGAGACTAAATCGACGAAAGATTACGGAAAAACAGAATCGAAAGATGAGATAGAGCGTTACAAGGCATTTTATGAACTTAAGGATAAGGTGCTAAAGAACGGGGAAGCTGGGCTGTTCTATATGGTTGCCAATAATCCGAATCATGAAACAATTCTTGGAACGAAGGTGACTATCTTCCAAGATCTTTCTCAATTGAGAGATAAGATTACGGATAAATCCATTAAGATCGCAGACAAAGTCAATGGAAATTATACATTCCAAAAGGCGGACGTAATCTTTAAAAATGCTCAGGAAGTGAATCCTCCTTCTTCGGAAGAAAAAAAGAAAATGGCAGAAAAGCTGAGAAGGCAGGCGGAAGAATCCAATCAGGGATATGCCATGATGCCGGTTGAAATGACAGATCAGTTTTTCCTTCTCTTTGCTACGTATCAAAATGGCGAAGATAAAATCGGGGTTAATATCACTAATCTGAGTGGAAAGAGCGATCCTACAATGTATATTGACGAGAAGGTTGAATTTAAGCAGGAGAAGGTTCAAGTGAAGGGAGTAGAAATGCTGCATACAGAATTTGCTCCTTCGCAGACGCACGAGCTGAAATGGGTATACGAGAGCCCAGACAAAAAGGTGAAATACGCCTATACTTTACGTGGAGACATAAATAAAGTAAGCAAAGAAACTTTGATGAAAATTGCAAAAGGCTATTTGGAATAATAAATATTAAAAACAACGGGAATCTTCTCCCATCCAATTGGGGGGATTCCCCTCTAGTAAACCATAGTCCTTCTTCATTTTTTATCATAATCGTTTCTAAGCACCGATTTTAATTCCGTGGAACAATGCAAAAGAACGGCCGCTGTTCGCATCATTTGCGACAGGGCCGTTTTTTTGTTTTTCATAGGTTAGCTGTAAATTGCTATTCTTGCCAAACACTCATAGGGTCCCATGGCTTGATCTGATTGTCATATTTTCCAGCCAAAAAAGCTTTCATGTCTTCCAGCTTAGCAGGCACCTCATTCCAAACTGGATGGGGTGGTAACCCTCGTTTGCTTTTCAATAGGATATCCACTGTAACATACAAGCGTTCTGGCTGAATCCAATGAAGGAAGCGGGAAATATCCATTTGCTTGGTCAGGGACAAGGAATCGATTTCGTCATTGTAATGCTTGTTGAACTCGCTGATCAGGTTCAAGAGGTAGTCTCTCTGCTCCTTCACGAAATCCAAGCCGCAAATGGCGCCATGCCCTGGAACAACGATTTCGGGTTTAATTTCATCAATAATGCGATCAAGCACTTTAACCCAATTGAGGGTTCCCTCTTCGCTGTATGCCGTACATCCGTTAAACACGACATCGCCAGCGAACAGCACTTTTTCTTTTGGCATCCACAACAGTAAGTCACTATCAGAGTGGGCTGGAGCTACGTTGTGAATCATAACTTCTGTATCACCAAGACGGATGTTGATATCGTCCTTTATCTCAATATTCGGGAGCACCCATTCTACGCCTTCCAGGTCAAATCCTTCAAATTCCGCTGCAAAAAACCGTTCGCCCGGAGTCGATTCCGAAGAATTTTTTCCTCTTCTGATGACGCTGTCCATCCAAGCGATATTTTCGGTGAGACGCTCTCTGGAGGCTTCCTTGTGCATAATAATACAAGCATCTTCAAACACTTTGTTTCCCCAGGCATGGTCGCTGTTATAGTGCGAGTTCACCACATATGCGGGAGAGCCGCCATTGCTTACTTCCATAAAAGCCTCCCGCATTTCCCGCGCATGGAACAAATCGAAAAACGTGTCATACACCAACCCGTCACCCTTGTTGATGAATCCGGCATTGGCCCAACTGATCCCGCGATACGGCGAAATACCAGCAAAGACGCCATCTGCGACTTCAAAAAATTTAACGCGAGGTTTTTGGATAATACGTCCATACTTCATAAAAATTCTCCTTTACGTATATGTTTTTAGGATAAGGCATACTGACTATGGCTTTATTATAGAGAACGGAAAACATAAATGCAAGCATGTACTTGCATGCATTTATGCTGTACGATATGATAGTAACAGAACAACATCACACTACATGTATGGAGGCGCTGCAACATGAAGCTAGTAACCTTTCAAACCAAAATATCCCAGGAACCTTTGTTTGGGCTTGTAATTAACGAGAAATTTGTCGTGTCTTTTACCGCAATCATGAAAAAGCAGGGAACATTCGTTGACAGTCTTGAAAGTATGGACAGCTATCTTCATTATTTGCCGGCAAGTTATGATGCCGCTAAGGAGTTGATGCAATATGCTGTCGAACAGTCGCATCAATTTAATGAAAATGAAATCTGCCCGATTGTAGCGGTAAAACTGCTGCCGCCAGTTCCAAATCCGGCTGCGCTTATCGATTTCGGGCTGACGCCAAGACATCTGAGAAATGCTGGCGTAAATCTGCTGCAAAGAGAATATACAGGGCCGGAAAGAGAAGAGCTTAAACAAAAAATCGCTGAAAAATTCCAGCAAGATCCGAATAAAGTAACTTTCAGTTATTACAAATGTAACCATAATGCATTAATTGGCGATGGAGATACGATTCATTGGCCTTCGTACTCTTCCTACCTGGATATTGAGCCGGAGCTGGCCTTTGTTACAGGGATGGAGAACTGCATTGCAGGTTATGTTATTTTTAATGACAGTACTGTCCGCGATGTGCAATGGCCGGATTTCCAGGGGCTGACCGGACCGACGCGCTGCAAAGATTTTGATCGCAGCAAAGGCATAGGGCCATTTCTGGTTACGCCGGATGAAATCGACAATCCGCTGGTACTGGATGTGAATGTATGCATCGGGGAGAGACTGCACTGGAAGGGGAGCACATCCGAGTATTCTGCACACCCTGCAAAAGTGATGGAGGAGGTTCTCAAAGTTTTCACGCCGCTCCCGGGCACGATTATTGGAATGGGGACGATACCGGATTGCTGCGCAATCGAGACCGAAGAATGGCTGTTGCCCTCTGACCGAATCCAGATTACATTTGATAAATTAGGCACGCTCACGCAATTGGTGCCTGATCATGTCAAGATTACGGAACCAAGCCGCTGGGAAAAAAGAAGCGATTTGCCTTAAAAAACGTTTATCAAAATGATGAACCCCGACCCTGCTGCATATGCAGAACTTGTAGTAGAATAGGATTAACATATGCAAAAGGAGAACTACAATGCAAACTTCAGACAGAATCATTGAAGCCGCGACACAGCTCATCAAAAAGAATGGCTATCGGGGAGTAAGCACCAAAGCCATTGCAACGGAAGCTAAAGTCAATGAATCTACGATTTTTCGGCAATTTGGAAGCAAGCAAGGCATATTGGAAGCCATCATTGAAAGACATTCGGATATTCCGCAATTTGAGAAGCTGTTAAAAGAGGAAGCGACCGATAATCCGGAAGTCGATCTGCTGAATGTAAGTCAGCAGTACCGTTTGTTTTTCCATAAAAATGCGGACATCATTTTGATTGGCATCCGCGACAAAGGAATGCTTCCCGAATTAGACAGAGTGCTCGCGGATCCGCCGGCGAAGCTTCACTCCTTGCTGGTTGAATATTTTGAACGATTGCAGAAGAAAAAAGTTATCGCCAGACAGGATGAGCGTCTTGTCGCAATGTCTTTTCTCTCGATGTGCTACGGATTTCAGATGAGCGAGCTGATTCACCGGCAATATCAATCCCAATTCGTCACCGAGGAAGAGTTCTACAAGCATAGTGTCTCATTGTTTGTTAAAGGAATTTTAGCCCAGTCATAAGCATTATTGATTTATCCCATTCATCTAATGGAAGAGCATGCAGCGAGGGTTGATGATGTGGTAATTATTAAGCATGGAACAATCGTTGCAGATGGAACATTGGAGAAGTAAAAGGTAACCCTTCCACGATGGAGGATACCTTTTTTTGCTCATGAATGTAGTTTTTAGTAATGGAAAATAAAATACGTGGATGCATTATATAAAAAACATGACTCATTAAATTAAGCCCAATTTTTTCTAGGGCTTTTTTTGTTTGGGTCCTCAGGATTGTATTTGGTCTATACTCAAACTTTCGAGCCAGAGTTATTGTACAGCTTTAAATCAAGACAATCATGCCTATTGCATTGGAATTATCCAGGGCTGTACTTACTTAATATCTTATAAGAAATTCTTGAAATTACAGAAATTTATCCAGTAGGGGGATGCTATTATACAAATACAAATAAAGACGAGGTGATGATATGCAAGCAAAATTGGCAGCGGACGCCATTCCCCTCCCCAAAAAGCGGAACTCATGGATAAGGACGATAAAAAAGTATAAAGTGATGTACGCTCTCTTGTTCCCGGCATTAGTTTACTTTGCCGTATTCAAATACATTCCTATGGCGGGAATCATTATTGCCTTTAAAAACTATAACCTAGCTTTGGGACTATGGGATAGCCCATGGGTGGGATTTAGAAATTTCACAGATTTTATGAACGGCGTTTATTTCTGGGACATCATGAGAAATACGATTATCATATCCCTGTATAAGCTGTTGTTCGGTTTCTCAGCTCCTATCATACTTGCTTTGCTGCTCAATGAAGTTTATACCCAATGGTTTAAGAAAATCGTACAAACGATCACTTATTTACCCCACTTTCTATCATGGGTCATTGTTTATGGAATGATGGTGGCATTATTAGCCCCAGGGGATGGTCTTTTTAACATGATCTTGAAGGAAACTGGAGTTGAACCCATCTCATTCCTAACGGAACCTGCCTGGGGCAGACTGCTGATCATCTTATCTGAAATATGGAAGGATATTGGATGGGGAGCGATATTGTACCTTGCAGCATTAGCAGGAATCGATCCAAGCTTATATGAAGCGGCTAGAATTGATGGCGCTTCCAAGTGGAGACAGCTATGGCATGTAACACTTCCCGGCATTCGAGGCGTGATGATTCTGATGCTGATCCTTAAATTAAGCCATATTCTGGATGCTGGTTTTGACCAAATATTCATGTTTGCCAACAGCTTTAATCAGGAGAAGATCGACATTATCGACACATGGGTATACCGTGAAGGGCTCGAGCGACTTAAGATTGGCTTGGCTACTGCTGTGGGATTATTTAAAGCGGTCATCGGATTTGTTTTAGTGTTGGCAGCGAATAAGCTCGCCAAAAAATTCGATGGGCAAATTTGGTGAGGTGGTTATCAAAATGATCAATTTGACAATCGGAGAAAAGGTCTGGCAAGCATTCGTTTATTTTATTCTTATTTTGCTAGCTCTACTTTGCTTACTACCCTTTCTATATGTGGTTGCTGTTTCAGTAACGCCAGAATCGGAAGTGCTAAGAAGAGGAATTGTTATTATACCAGAAACCTTTACCTTTCTAGCCTATAAAGAAGTATTCATTTCTCATGGTATTGGGCAGGCGTATAAAATCACATTGTTTCGAACGATTGTAGGCACTGCTCTCAATGTGTTCTTTACGGTAATCGCGGCATATCCGTTATCCAAAAAATATTTGCCGGGTCGCAGCCCATTTTTACTATTCATTGTCTTTACCATGATGTTTGGGGGAGGATTAATTCCGACTTATTTACTAGTCCGCTCTCTGGGATTGCTAAACAGTCCGTGGGTACTGATTATTCCAAATCTCATTAGTGCATTTAATCTGGTGATCATTAAAGGCTTTTTCGAGCAATTGCCTGCTGAAATCGAGGAATCAGCGAGGGTAGACGGTGCAAGTGAACTTCAGTCGTTATGGCGGATCATTTTACCTCTGTCCTTGCCCGTCCTTTCCACAATTTCTTTATTTTACGCAGTCGGGCATTGGAACAGTTACTTCGATGCTATTGTTTATATCAATGATTCCAACTTAATGCCGCTTCAAGTGATCTTGCGCAACATCCTGCTTAACGTCGCAACACAAAGTGCTGATTCGCTTGCCAATACCGGAGCTGTTAGTACGTTCGCTATACAAATGGCAGCAGTTGTCGTAACTACAGTTCCGATTTTGATCGTTTACCCATTTATGCAAAAGCATTTTACCAAAGGTGTGCTCTTGGGATCGGTTAAAGGTTAAAAAGATATTCCAACCTGAGTTGTTACGGGGAAACCGTGATAATATAGAAGCAAAGGAGAGGTCATTATGCAACGTAAAGCGATTACATTTGCTATTCTGACAGCAATGGTCGGTGTGGGAACAGTATTGTCAGGCTGTGGGGAACAAAAAGAGGTTACATCGACAGCTTCGGGTAATTCACAAGGCCAGTCTAGTCCCTTTGAAACCAAATTGAAAATTTCGATGTTTAACCAAGGAACTTTCAATGCTGCTGCTCCGATTCCTCCCCGTGAAGAAGATATCCAACGCCAAATGTTGGAGAAAGCAGTAAATATCGACTTGGAAATGATGATTCCTCAATCAGGGCAAGCAACGACTAAATTAAATACGCTCATTGCTGGCGGAGATATTCCAGATTTGATCTTTTTAAAGAGCCGGGCTGATCTCGCGCAATATTATGACCAAGGCGTTCTTGCAGATTTGACACCGTATCTGGATCAATTCCCTGAACTGCAGAAACGTTTTAGCAACGACTCCTGGGAGGCGATGTCCTATCAGGGAAAAACCATTGGGGTTCCAGGTTATGATAACGTAAACGGTATTAGTCGAAGCTTCTTTATCCGTAATGATTGGCTGAAAAAGCTGAATATGGAAGTGCCAACAACACCTGACGAGCTATTTGAAGTTATGAAAGCCTTTACAGAGAAAGACCCGGACGGCAATGGTAAAAATGATACGTACGGATTCATAGGCGGTATGAATAAAGAAGGCAATCTGCAAACCTATGGCTTCGATAGTTTGATGTGGATGTTTGGAGTCAATCCTCCCTCAGCCATTGATGTGAAAGACAATGAACCAGTGTTCCTGTTTACCGACCCAAAAATGAAAGAAGCACTCGCTTATATCAATAAAATGATGGAAGCTAAAGTTGTAGATCCAGACTGGGTGACGATGAATACTCCCGATTTATTGGACCAAAAGTTATTTAAGGGTAAAGTTGGCTTTATGATAAGAGATGCCCGCAGGCTGGAACCAGATTATCAGCAAAAAATGAAAGAAATCAGTGGAGAGGTGCCGGAATGGATCGTCATTCCTCCAATGACAGGTCCTTATGGTGATCAAATTGTAGAGAGAAAATCGTTCCAAGGCAATTCATGGGCCATATCCAAGAAAGCGGATAAGGACAAAATCATTCGGATCTTGTCCATGCTGAATTATCTCTTTACCGACAAAGACGCATATCCGAATTTTGCATACGGAATTAAAGGGATTCATTGGGATTTGGTAGACGGCAAGATCAAAAATAAAACCTCCGAATTATCAAAGGAAATGAAAGAAAAGTACTTATGGGTCGATCATTATAGAATGCCGCGTCGTGGTGATGATGCTGAGTACTTCAGCTTCCAGAATCCTAAGACGGCAGAAGCTTTTGAGAACAATCAGAAATACGTGGCGGCTACGTTGCCCGGGAATTTATTGACTGAAGACCCGAACGATTCATTGGCTGCTGACCGCCAACGCTACATTAATGAAAGCTTGGTCAAATTTATGACTGGCAAAGAGCCTCTTTCGAACTGGGACAATTTCCTTAATACATTGGAAACTAAGTTTGACATGCAGAAGTATAAAGATTCAGTAATCAAGCAATTTAAAGAAGCAGGCTTAATCAAGTAAATCAAACGAAGAGAGCGGCTATAATTAGCCCCTCTCTTTATTGAAATATAAGAAAGTATAAGTTTTACTTTATACTTTATCCTTCTATTTTTCGAAGAAACGCTTATCGTCCTTAAAAAGGACGCCGAAGGCGTTTCTTCTTATCATATGCTATTATTTGTATATTACAGATTTAAAAGGAAGATGATCGATGCGAAGAAGAATCAGCTTGCCTTTAAAACTTTTTTTTATCGTGTTTGCATTTGTATTAAGCTGCATAATCTTGATAAGCCAATTGTCTTATCGTTATGTCCAAAAGGAAATAAGAACCTCTGACATTTATTACACCAACCAAATACTTGATAAGATTGATCAGTATTTCACAGTTAATTTTTCCTCCTTCCAGACGATGCTGTTCTCGGTCGAGTCATCGGTGAAAGCCAACATTGACAATCCGGACGTGATTAAAAAGCAATTAAGAGAGCTCTATGAACTCAACAGTAATTACGTCAGTAATATTTATTTGATCAAAAACGATTTATCTATTCTAGGCGGAAGTACACCTACCCGAATATTTGATGAACCTTTAGCTGAAAGAGAACCATTGTTTGATGCAGCTGACAAGAATAGAAGGATTACATTTGTCAGTGATCCTTACAAATCTAAATATTCCGGCTGGACAGTTACGATGGTCCGATATCTGAACAGTGCTCCGTTTCCTATGGCCATTGCAGTAGATTTAGATCTAAATGCCATTGAAGATACCTTGTTCAAGATTAATAAAAAAGAACAAATGAATCTGGCTCTAATCACCGCATCGGGAAAAATCATTGCCGGATTTTCGGAAAATAAAGGCCCCCTGAATGTTCAAGATCATACTTTTTCAATCGGTGAAACGTCAGCAGAAGAAATTCTGGATACTACAGAAACAAACCTTCAACTGCACACCAAGGAGGGGATTCAAGTTTCCCTTCTAAAAAAACCGACTGAAAAATTCAACTGGACCATCATCTCAATCAACGATGAATCACGCTTGAAAGCTGCTTTATCCAGATTGGAAACCTATTATATCGAGCTTCTAGCTGCTGGTTTTCTCTTAAGTCTGTTCGTTTCCTTCTTTATTGCCAAATATATAAGGAACCCGCTCTATGCACTCAAAACAAAAATGAAGCGGGTGGAGCAAGGCTCCCTCACAACTACAATATCGATTAACCGAAATGATGAGTTTGGAGATCTCTCCCGAGCATTCGATCGTATGCTGCAGCAAATTGTGGAACTGATTCGGGGAGCAGAGCTTCATAACGAACTTGAACGAAAGCTGGAAATTCAAGTGCTGCAGTCTCAAATAAACCCTCATTTTCTGTATAACACGCTTGGTTCTATCAGTAATGTCATACGACTCGGACAAATAGAGAAAGTAGATGTGGTGATCGAGTCTCTCATTTCAATATTGGAATATGGGATAGCCGACGCTTCGGAGAAGGTATCACTGCGTCAGGAATTGCAAAATGTATCAGACTATATCGCGATCCAGAACATCCGCTATAACCGAAACTTCCACTTAATCGAAAATATCGAAGCAGGGCTAATAGATTTTCCGGTTTTTCGAATGCTGTTGCAGCCCCTTGTGGAGAATAGTATCTTCCATGGTTATAACGGAGGGGGGATCGAAGGCCCTATTACTATTCACGCGTACAGGGAGGGTGGCAACGTCATCATAGAAGTAGTTGATCAGGGCGAGGGAATTCCAACTGATAAAATAAAGCATATTTTAATTTCAGAACCGGGGGATGTGGAATTGAAAAGGAAAAGAATCGGGTTAAATAATATTCATGACCGAATCAGACTTCACTACGGAGAACAGTTCGGGCTCCAAATCATAAGCATACCTAAGGAAATAACCCGGGTTCGCGCCTTATTCCCAGCAGGCTTGTTTAAAGGAGATGCATGATGATGAGAGACTACACCTGCTTCATTGTTGACGATGAAGATCTAATCATTCAGAGATTGGAATTGTTTTTTCACGAGCGCTCCCTTAGGGATAAGCGATTTCATTTAGTGGGAAAAGCGAATAATGGGCTGAAGGGGATAGAGGAGATCGTAAAGCTTAAGCCGGATATCGTAATATCTGATATCGTCATGCCGCGAATGGATGGGATTTCCATGATTGAGCAGCTAAAGCCAAAGCTTCCCCATACCCAATTCATTCTTTTGACCGCTTATTCATCCTTTGAATACGCCCAGAGAGCTATTCAAGCCAACGTATTGGAGTACATTGTTAAGGTTCCGCTCAGAGATGCGGATTTGGATCGAGCTTTAGATAAGGCAGCCGGGATTTTAAATGAAGTTAAGAAAAAAGAAGCGGAATTTCAATCTTTAAACGTATCCGTGCTTGAAAATAAATATAGAGTCCGCAAGCAATTTTTTAACGAGCTTATCAGAGGCGAAATCCCTTCTCATCGGGCATCAGATTTTGCCAATCGTATGCAGTTTCATTTCTTTCAAGCCAACTATCGCTGCTTTATTGTCGAAATGAATATGTATGAAAGTTTCCGAAATGATTATTCAGCGTCTGATCAGAACATATTGAGGTATGCGATTACAAATATAATCGAAGAAACGGTGATGAATGGTGGCAGTGGTGTAGCTGCGGATCTATCCGATAATCGGTTTATTGGCTTTCTATCCTGGGAAAATAATCGTAGTGATCTGGAAACGGAATATGATTGCCAGACATTGGGGGGGCAGATCGTCTCCCATTTGCATCAATATTTGAATCAAAGGGTATCCGTCGCTTTTGGAGGTCCACACCGAGGCTGGGAATCCATCAAACAAGCTTACACGGAAGCACAAAATGTGAGTGATGATTTCTATTATCATACAGAGAAAGTAGTAAAAACACCCATGCATCGGTTCCATTACCATAATGACAGAAAAGAAGAATTTCAGCAGAAATTGGCTGATTTTCTTGCTGGGGTGAAAAGAAAGGTTTCCAAGGAAGAGCTGGAGAAAGCATTTGCTGATCTGAACCAATTTGTTACGGACCATAAAATCCATAAGTCCATTATGGCGCCTATGTTAAGAGACTTGTACAGAGACATTATTGTGAAGTTTAAATCGGGGAACAAGTTGGCCACGGAAGTAGCAGAGTTTCCCATAGAATTTTTAGCTTTTCGGGAGCAGCTTGCCTATATTGGCGACTTTACCTTTGAATATGTGCACGCTGGCCAACTTTTGCATCGTATAGAAATCATGAGTGCTATGCGGTTTATAGAGAAAAATCTGAAACAGCGATTAACGCTCGAGGCGATTGCCGAGGAAGTGAATTTAGCTCCATCGTATTTTAGCAGCTTATTCAAAAAAACAATGAATGAAGGCGTTATCAGCTACATCAATCGTAAAAAAATCCAATTAGCTCTCGAGCTGTTAAATGTTCAGGATTATTCTATATTGGAATTGTGTGAGGAAGTAGGAATTGTGAATGAAGGTTATTTTTGCAAATTATTTAAAGAATATACGGGTGATACTCCTAAGCAATATCGGATAAAAATGACACGGTATGAATCCAATTAAGGTTGCAAAAAATGTGTGATTTTTTCGCGAAATCATGTAAAAAAAAAGGGAGCAAAAGGATTACCATGATAGAAGGATCTAATCATGGAGGTTATCAAAATGGAGCTTATTAAAGGAGATGTAACCGTCGTCGGCGGAGGTATTGCTGGGATATGCGCTGCCATTGCTGCCGCACGCCAAGGGCTGCAAGTGTCACTTATTAATGATCGACCGGTTCTTGGGGGAAATGCGAGCAGCGAGGTCAGGGTTCATATCAACGGGTCGGCATATCTCGGAAACAGTCCATCCTATTATGCACGCGAAGGAGGGTTGGTGGAAGAACTCAAGTTGAAGATTTTCCACTATAATCCGTTATACAACAAGAAGCTGATGCTTTCGCTTTCGGATACGGTCTTGTTGGATATGGTCTATGCTGAGCCTAACATTTCTCTATTTCTGAATACATGCGTGCATGAGACGGGCATGGAGGACGGCAGAATTAAATGGGTGGAAGGCCTTCAATTGGCTTCCGAAAGGAAATTCCGTTTTGAAAGCCGAACCTATATCGATTGCTCTGGAGATGGAGTTGTCGGATATCAGGCAGGTGCTCTCTTCCGATGGGGGAGAGAAGCGAAACATGAATACAAGGAAGAATTGGCTCCTGAAGTGGCGGACCATTACACCATGGGCGATACGATCCTGTTTCAAGCCCGTGACGTAGGATATTCCGTTCCATACAAAAGACCTGGCTTTGCGTATGATATTACGAAGTTGGCCTTTTTCGATAGTATCAGAAAAGGCTTAAACCATCGGGCTTTTCCAAGAAAAATCAACGGGCTTGGCGGATTGTGGTGGCTGGAATACGGCGGACATATGGATATTATCAAAAATAATGAAGATATCGCGTTGGAGCTGCGGAAATTGGTATACGGGATTTGGGATTATCTCAAAAATAGCGGTGAATTTGATGATGTAGACAATCTCATTTTGGATTATGTATGCCCGATCCCGGGAAAGCGGGAGTCGAGGCGGTTTATTGGGGATCACATGTTGTCTCAGAACGATCTCACAGCAAAGTCGCATTTCGAAGATGCTGTATCCGTCGGTGGATGGTATATGGATTTACATGCTAATAAGGGCATCTACGATGAGGGACCGGCTACAGCTTGGAATTTCGTGCCTGGATTGTACAATATCCCTTTCCGCAGTTTATATTCACGAAATATTCCTAATCTCATGTTCGCTGGTCGCAATATAAGTGCTACCCATGTGGCTTTCGGATCTACAAGGGTTATGGCAACCTGCGGTTGTATGGGGCAGGCGGTTGGAACGGCTGCTTCGTTGTGCTCGAAATATGAGGTAGACCCCGCGGCCATAGTCGAAGCTCATATGGGGGAGCTGCAGACGCTATTGCTTCGAGACGGACAAACCATTGTAGGCCTTCAAGAGGAATTGGATCCTTACTTCGCTGACGGATTAACTATTCGTGCCTCGTCTCAGCGCAGCTATGACAATCTTCATCCAACCGAAGAGATTTCCTTGGAGAAAGGGTTATGTTTGGTCTTGCCGATTCAGACATCCGTGGCTGAAAGCGTACGGTTCAAAATTAAAAATAGCTCCAAGCATTCGGAAACTCTACATGTGAAGCTTTTTGGCGGGGAATGGAAGGAAAACTACATTCCAACCAGCGAGTTGAGAGACTACCACTTGGTTATTACAGCCGGTCATGACGACTGGATTACGCTAGACTTGGACTGCAAGAAACCGGCTGACGACAAAATCTACATCATATTGGAGGGCACGGCGAGCCTTGCCATATACGGTAATGAAGAGAAATTGACAGGAGCGGTCAGCTTCCACTATAGGCCGGAAGAGCCGTCCAGGCTGAAGAAATTCAATAAGAGCATTTGCTTTAAGGACCTGATGCCAGCTCAGAATATGTATAGTCCTGAGAATGTTGTCAATGGCTACTCCAGACCTTATGGCCAACCGAACGGCTGGATTTCTGAACATTCGGAAGGACAGGAATGGTTGGAATTCTGTTTTGCAAGCCCCAAAAATCTGGACGAAATCCATCTTGTTTTTAATTCGCAGCTGGATTTGGAGCATTTCAACGACCCGATTGAGTCCCTTATCCAAGATTATGATATGACCTTGACCTTAGAAGACGGAACCGAGAGGACAATCATAACTCATGGAAATTATCTCACGTTGAATAAACATAAGATAGATGCGAACGGTGTAACCCGAATCCGGATTAATTTCTGCGCAACTTATGGTTCGCCTTATTTTGAAGTGTTTGCTGTAAAATTGTTTGCTCCTAAAATCGATAAATGAGGACAGGTGAAGTCACGATGAAGGAATTATTCCCTCGTAAAGGGCTCCCCAATATAATTCAAAAATTGGAAAATGGGGATACCGTAACAATCGTCTATTTCGGCGGCAGTAATACACGTTCTGAAGGCTACAGGGTTATGACGGCGGATTGGCTTCGTAAGCAATATCCTAAGGCGGATATCCGCTCTGTGAATGCAGGCATTGATGGGACAGGATCGGATTTGGGCTGTGCCCGTTTGGAGACAGATGTACTGCGTCATCGACCTGATCTAGTATTTGTTGAATTTGTCGGTAATGATGGCGGAGATCCCGAATCCAAGGCGCGGATCGAAGGGATTGTCCGTCAGATCCGCAAGCGGAGCCGGTTTACTGATATCCTGTTCGTTTATACGCTGAAGGAGCGGGATGTGGCCTTATTTCAGTCTGGAGAATACCAGAAGGGGGCTCTAATGCAAGAGGAAGTGGCCGACTATTACGGTATTCCTTCGATTCATCTGGGCGTAGCGGTCAGTCACTTGGTGTCGGAGGGAAAACTCGTTTTCACCTCAAGGGAAGACGTGTCCATTTCCGGAGCCGTTGTTTTTACACATGATTCGATCCATCCGACTATTCCCGAAGGACATCAGATTTACACGGATACGATCACCCGGTCATTTGAGAAAATTAGAGAACTTCAGGATCATCCAGGAAGGTCAGTACATCACTTACCTCAGAATCCGTTGGTCCCGGCTAATCCTTGGGAATATGCGAGCATGCTGTCATTGGATAGTCTTACCGATTTTTCCGCAGGATGGTCTTACATGACTCCCGATGATTGTGCTTTAGTACGCGAGTACAATTGGTTGTTCCCCGGCCTGTGGCGAGCAGTCGATCCTGGAGAGGCTATTACGGTGCAGTTCGAGGGAACTCATATCGGGTTATTCGATATCGGGGGGCCTGATTCTGGCAGATTGAAGGTGTCGGTGGATGATGGGGAACCCTTTATTGTCGATCGATTCACACTACACAACGATCATAATCGTAATCAGTATGTATTCTTGCCGGAGCTCCCAAACGGGAAACATACGGTGCGCTTCGAAGTCGATACCGAAAAGACAGACAAAGCGGCTGTATTTGAGGCATGCGGCAATGAACGAAGTATTGAGCATGTTCGACAGCATCCAGATTGGTATGATCAAACGGTGATCCAGCTTGGGAAGTTGTTATTGGTGCAGCCGCCATTATAATTAATCATAAGGTTTTCTCCAATTGAAAGACCTATATCATACTGACTGCAGTTGAGCGGCCAGTTATGATGTAGGTCTCTTTTTTAAAGGAAGACAAAGTCGTTTCTTCTTGCTTAAAATCTTATAAGAAATTCTTGAAATCAAAGAAATTTCACAGTTATGTGACATGCTATGATAAAAACGACGGAGCGGGATTAGCCAGAAGAATACGGCTGATTGCTTCTTTATGATCTTCGAACAAAGGAGGGTTTTATTATTTTGAAAGCGTTATCAACTTAAGGGAGGCTGTGAGTTGTATGATAAAAAGGAAGCTGTTTTTCTTAATCGTTTTCATCGTGACGATATTAGTTCCTTTCAGCCTAGACGGAATAAGGACCGCTTATGCAGAGACCTTACCGTATAAGACGATTATCATCGATGACGGGAGCATCACGATCAATGATGTTGTGACACCTGATGTGGGTAACGAGAACAACGGATATTCGGCTCCAAATTGGACCACAAGTACAGGGGTGAAGGGGTATGATAACTCCAGCTCCAAATATACGAGTACAGCAGGCAGAACGATATCATGGAATCCACGATTGGAAGCAGGAACGGCGAGAATTTCGTTATACAAGCTTAACTGGGAAGATAAAGCGGATAGCAATGTAAAAATTGAAATCGTCCACAATGGAACGACGGATGTTCTCTTTATGGATTTGAGACCTTCATTTGGCGCTTCTGTGGGATGGGTTGATTTGGGAGAGTACTATTTTTCCGGAGTTGGTAACGAATTCGTTAGATTAACTCGGTCTACCAGCACAACCAGCACGATACTTACTCGTGCAGATGCGGTCAAGTTCGAAGGGAATATTCAGCAAAAAGAGCCTCATAAGACGATCATCATTGATGATGGAAGCATCACGATTGATGATGTCGTCACCACTGATGTAGATAACGCAAATAACGGGTTCTCCGCTCCTGATTGGACTACAAGTACGGGAGTGAAGGGATATAATAATTCCAGTTCCAAATTTACCGATGCAGTAGGAAGAAGCATCACATGGAATCCGCGATTAGAAGCAGGGACAGCGAAAATTTCATTCAACAAGCTTGATTGGGCGGATAAAGCAGACAGTAATGTTAAAATCGAAATTGTTCACAATGGGATTACGGATGTCATGTTTATGGATCTGAGACCCTCGTCGGGGCCATCGGCCGGATGGGTTGATTTGGGGTCCTATTATTTCAGTGGTGATGATAGCGAATTTGTCAGACTGACTCGAACACAACCTACGACCGGAAAAATCATTACGCGGGCCGATGCGGTCAAATTTGAAGGGAATATACGGCAGCAAGCTCCGCCGTTGCCTCCGCTGCGCAGTCGTACATTGGCGAATCTCAGTTACACGAAAAAAGGTAGCATCGAGAATGCCAGCTATAAGGCTACTTTTTATGAAGCTGCTTGGGATGAAGGCAAAACCATCGTTCGTGATATGTTCTACAAGGATACGGATACGGGGAACTGGGTGCCTGTCAATAATGTGGCGGAAAGACTTGAAGAACAATGGGTCTTATTGGATGGGAATGCGGGGAGTCGAACCAATTATTACGATACGATGAACAAACGCTGGATTACATTCGACGAGATCAATTTCCCAGACAGCCACACGGCGATATTAACCGATTCTTCACATGAAAGCGATTACGATTTACAAGTGAACTGGTCCATGTCAGGGGACAAACCTGATGTTTCCTTCGCCTTTACACCTCGCAAGGATGGCAATTATGTAATCGGTTATCAGTCCTTCACAACAGAGCAAATCTCAGACGTCAATGAAGTGTTAAATGGTTTTAGATCACACGCCAAAATGGTAGGTTCAGTGGAATCAACAAGCTTAAGGGAACTAAGCGCTCCGATGAGTCTAATTGAGAAGAATGACGGTTCGGGGAATCCATTGACATATGGGGTATTTGTACCGTCGGATGAGCTTCCGGTTGAATTTGAACCGACGGGAGGCGTTACGAAGCAAAGGCTTGGCATGAGCCTTGTCAACAACGAAGGCAGCGTGCAGCCAATCTTGTATGCTCCTCAATTAGGGACCTATTCGCAAATGAACGCAGAAAGCACTTATCAATTTCATATGGGACTAATCGCTCAAAAAAGCAAATTGTATGAGTCCTACGCGGATATTCTTCGCAAAGAGTACGGTTATTCTGCATACCGGGAAAATGTATCAGATCAGTCGCTTACTGACGCGATGTTCAATATGATCGATTTACTTAAGATAGAGCCGCAAGGGGATGACTCTGTTGATTATGTCCCGTCACCCAGCGGGTGGTGGAGCCGTGCCAAGGGCTTTATTGACATCGAAAACGAGGATAGCGTTCGAACAAGCTCGAATGCGGTTCTTTTGGGGGCTTACTATTTGACTGGGGATGACCAGCTCTACGATACGAGAGCATTGCCGTCCGTCCAGTATGGCTTATCGCGAAATGGTATAGGCTGGTCGCCGACGCAAAAGCCAGTATACGGTGTGCCGTCGTTATGGAAAATGGCAACCTTGCCGTTTGATTTTTCAAGCGTAACCGCTGTCAATCAGATGATGGGTACTTCGGCAGGAATTGGGGCGCTGGCACAAGAAGAGTACCTCGTACGTGATCCTGACCAGAAAGACCGGGGTCCTGTTATTCAGCCCCTGATGATGTATCGTATGACGGGAGATACGCAGTATTTACAGGCTGCCAAGGATGCAGCCGACAGCTATATCATGCAGCATATTGATACGCCTGCATCTGTTAATGTTAGTAAAAATGAGTTCATTTATTATTCTAGCAAGCTGTGGATGGAGATCTTGGAGCTTTACGAGGAAACTCAGGATCCCAAATACTTGAATGCTGCTTATAAGGAAGCCAAACGGTATGCAACGATGTTCGTTGCTCGTCCGGTTCCTGAAGGTAGCGTTACGATTCCGCAGCCTGAGACGTATAATTACGCGGAGTCGTTCCATTGGCCGGAAAGTGGTAAATATCAATATCCTCGGATCAAGCTCCCAGAAGATGTAGCCGGAGGCGTACAAGCGGATAGTTGGCTTGTTTCTCCCAATGGATTGACGTTTGAAGCGGGAAGTACAACTGGCTATTATCGGATGAATGCTCAGGAAGCTCCATTCATGCTGAGATTGTCGCTCTATACAGGTGATAAACTGCTGCAGGATATTGCTCATAATGCAGTTATTGGACGATATTCTAGTTATCCAGGTTATTACTATAAGGGCTTCGCCGTTAGCCAACTTGAGCCAGAGTTTCCTCTGGAAGGCCCAAGCGGGGCTACATCCATCTATTATCACCATATCCCGGGACAGCTCGGGCAAACGATGGATTATTTGATCAGCGAACAAACGTTGAAATCGAATGGTAGTATTACATTTCCTTCTGTTTTTGAAACTAATTTTTTATGGTTCAAATATCACCTCTATGGAAATAAACCAGGGAATTTTTACGGTAATTCCGACGTTTGGCTCTGGATGCCCAAGGGGATTATCAAGACCAACCATCCTCAATTGAACTGGATAACGGGAGAGAGCGGGAATAAATTCTACATCGGGTTAAGTAACGAATCGTCAGCTGAAGTCCAGACTCCGATCGAATTGAATGCGCAAATCATTGGGTTCAACCCGGCACAAGATTATACCGTAACCATCATCCGCGACAATGGCATACCAGAGCAAGCGGTTATGAGTGGCGGAATCATTCAAGCCACGGTTTCAAGCAAGGGAATAACCGCTATCATTGTAGAAGGACTCAACATTGATGTGCCGCTGCACCAGGTCAGAACTGCTGATACATCGGATGCAAGCTATTTCTTCGATATCCACAGTCCAATAGATGCGGTTAAAGGTATGCTGATCGTCAAGCCCGACGAAACGGCCTATGATGCTTATGTGCAGGCAAAAACGACAAAACCAGCGACGATCCATTATTCCTTGGATGGCGGAGTAACGTATACAACCATTCCAGATACGATCTATCCGATGGAATGGTCGATACGGGTAAACGATTTATCCCAAACCTTCACTTATTATGTGGAATCGGATGGGAAACAGACCCGCAAGCGGACACTCTATTTGCCTGATCAAGTACAAGAAACTCCAGTTCAACCGGATTGGCAGGAGAGTTCATCGATCATTGTGGATAATACGGAGGCAGAGACAGAAGGCGTCTGGATACGGGATACAACGGCTAACGACTATTACTATGATAACTATGTGTACGCCAAATCGACTGCCGGCACAGCGACAAGCAGAATTAAATGGCGGCCTGAGCTGCCGGAAAGTGTTACTTACAGTGTGTATTACAAGCTTCCGCAAATAACCGCTACAAGTGAAAATTGGGCAACGAATGCCTCATTTACCGTTTATTATAGTGGAGGCTCCGAGACGGTTACCGTTGATGAGACAACGGCCAATGGGACTTGGGTGCACCTGGGAGATTATCCTTTTGCAGCAGGCGATAGCGGATATGTCGAATTAACCAATAAGGCCAACAAGTCACGGGTAGTTGCCGATGCGATGATGTGGGTGGATCCAAACAGTATGCCGCAATTGGAGTCTGTGGTGATCCTGTCGGATCGGGGTGAACTGCAAATGACTCAAACCGCACAACTAAGCGTAACCGGCTATTTGGATAACGGTCTGATTGGTGATCTATCACAGGCAAATGTGCAGTATTTCGTTGATCGAACCGATCTGGCTGAAGTGGACAGTAGCGGTATGTTGACCCTTCTAAGTCTCGACGGAGAAACGGATCATATTGAGGTATGGGCCACTGTAACGATTGACGGGGTGACCTTAACAACACCTTCTATGACAATTGCGATCAGGGACTTAACGGTTATTGTCGACAGCACGAATACGACTGGGTTATACACGACAGAAGGATCTTGGAGCCAAAGCAATTTAGCTGGATACAAAATTGGGGTTAAGTCCCGTTATTCTACCGTTCAAGGTTCATCAGCGACGTGGAAAGGCCAGTTCCCAGAGGGGAAATATACGGTCTCCATTTACAAGCTCGTCCATACGACGGCAAACGATAACTATGTCAAAGTGGAAGTGAAGCATCAGTCGGTTACCGAAGTTACGTATATTGATGCAACCGTCGGCTCATCAGGTTGGGTTAATCTAGGAACGTTCGACTTTACTGGAGACGGCAGCGAGTACGTTCGTCTAACCAGGGTTACTCCGACAACGGTAGATCCGCCAACTCTACCTGTCGATATGATTTATACGAGGGCTGATGCAGTCAAGTTCGAACGGCATTCCGTTAGCCCGGAATTGCTTGCAAATGGGGTGCCAGGTAAACCGATACTTTCGAATAATAGCGGTGTTGCGACAGGTATAAATGATGGCAATTATGAGGTTACAATGAATATGTGGTGGGGAAACAATGGCTCACTGTATAAGTTATACGAGAATGGTCAATTGATCCAAACGAAGTCACTGGCCGATGTTTCGCCAGCCGCCCAGACTTCCATTATTCCTATTCAAGGAAAGCCGAATGGAACCTATGTGTATACATGTGAGTTATCGAATTTGTATGGAACGACTTCATGTGATCCACACACCGTCACCGTGGCTGAGGCGAAGCCCGGCAAACCTGTTTTGTCTAGTGACAACTGGGATCAAGATGGGGACTATAACATTACTGCTAATATGTGGTGGGGCACGAACGCAACACAGTATCGATTATATGAAAATGGCGAACTTATTGAAACGCAATCTTTATCTTCACAAACACCAAGTGCTCAATCGGCCACTACACAAATTTCAGGGAAATCTCCTGGCATCTATCACTATCGCGGTGAGTTTATGAATGGAAGTGGAACAACGGAAAGTGATACGATACAGATTATTGTAAAATAAACTTATGAGCTGAGTGGATGAGAACAATCCATTCGGCTTTTTTATTTCCTGGAATTTAGTATAGAGCTATACAAAAAGCTAATCTTTCAAGGCTCTCAACTGGGTGATATCTACATAATACTGCTCATGCTAGATTAGCAGGGCGTTTTCAACCAAACGTGGTAATTTGAACATGTCAAATTTGTTCTAATTCAGTCTAAATAAGCGCTTACATTAGGGGGTGGCTAAACTTACAATAATGTCTAACCATTTAAATTTGGGAACTTCTCCTGCAACGGAGAAGAATTTCACTGTCATGGCTTTCATGCAAAGCTAGGTTGAATATTGGAGAGGAGGCTGTCATGGGGATTACAAGACGAAAACCAACAGTGATTATCTTGTTTACCGCTCTGATTGTTCTTGCTTTACTCATGTTGGGCTTAACTAACAAAAAGGTGGAACTGCCTGAAAATTGGATATTTACAGTAGATGGATACGCCGTAACAGAGGAAGAATTTCAATCTTTTGTCAAAGAGCAGAGAGCTATAACGGTAGACTATTTCTTCAGAACTTATGGGGCCCAAGTAGATGAGGGCTTCTGGACACATCAATACGGCAAAAATCATGAAACCCCCTCTGAATACGCCAAAAATTCTGCGATGACAGCATTGCTAATGTCCAAGCAGGAGCAATTTATTGCACACAAGCGAGGAATCGCCCCTTACCAAAGCTTTGATGAGCTTAAATCCGACATGCAAGAAGAAAATGTTAAGCGAGCTAAGATGGATGATTCAGGAGAGACTTACTATGGGTTGCCTCAGTTTGATTTATATCAATACATGCAATATTTAAGTGGCGCCCGTTGGCCGGATTTGATAGAAACCCAGGTAAAGAAAACGAAAATGAGCGACGCCCAGTTACAAGTTGAGTATGCATCAAAAAGTGCGGATTATATTCGTGTAGCTGATAAATTAACGGCTGCGTTAGCGACAGCGGGACAAGTCAAAGAAGAGAAAGTGCTAAATCGTTTAGATATATCCAAAGAAGATACCGAGTCTCTTAAGTTCTGGGAGTCTTTAGCTGCTGCTTCTGTAGGTGAGACAGTAATCGGTAAATATATGGGTGAGGATGTCGTTGCTACATTAACCACAAAACCGGAAATCACCAAGCTTAAACTGGAAGAAGTGAAAGATTCCATTCTATACGGATCGGCGGAGTCTGACTTGCGCGCGTTAATTGCAAATACGAATGAATTGAAGATCGTGTATAACGGTAATCGATTCAGTGAGTTTGTAGTGAACTAGAATAGTTAGTTTTTAAGTTTATAAAAATCTATGTCTATTGAGACTTCCATAGATACAGATTTTTTATAAAGTATAAATTTATTAATTTCAAAGGGAGGAAATTTTGGAATGATACGATGGAAATGGATGCAAAAAGCTTTGTCGATAGTTACAGCTACAACGTTGGCATTCCCTGCTCTGTTCGGCTTGGCACCTTCATCCGAAGTGTCAGCTGCGGGAGGGAGCGAATCTTTTGACTCCGTTGTACTAGAATTGACACAAGCGGCAGGTCAAACAGGTAGGGTAAATCTTACGTATAAAGGTTCACCTTTAAGCAGTCTGGTTAAAGGACCGGTTATTGACGAGGTAAGTTATGATTCCAGCAATTCGCAACTTTTAACTGTTAATAATCAGGGGAACATTACGTTATCTAACGGTTATACATTTGCGTCGCCAGATGCTCCGGGCGTCCCGGTGACAATCACGGCCAGGGCGGGTTATTACCCTGACTCAGAAGTGTTATTCATGGAGGACTTCGAGAACAACAATGGTCCGATGACATCTATGAGCAAATTAGGCTCGTCATTCACGCTGTCCGATGCACAGTCCCGTTCTGGATTGAAAGCGATTACACCTTCGGATGATACGAATAATGAAAAGGTAGCTCAAGATGTGGCATTGCCGGCTGGCAGCAATTATAAGATGACGGCATGGTATTTTGACCCGTATCCTAATGAGGAGAAGACTGCGACGGATAGAACGCAATTTGCTATTGTAGATGGCAAAAATGCCACCTTTGCCGGGACATTCTATCAAAGTTCAGAGGCAGATGTTATTCATAACCCAACGAAATATACTTGGGCTTATGCACCATCATCAGCGGGTACAGCAGGTAACCGTTGGAAAGATAGCGGGGCTTTACGTTCCACAGGCTGGCATAAATTCGAGTGGCTTATTACACCAAATGGTGCGACGTTACAAATAGACGGAACATTAATATCCGATTCAGCGCAAAGTGATATTTACAGAGCTATGAAGAGCGGTACAACCATTCAGCCTAAAATAGCGGGAGGATGGAATAGCCAGACAGGGAACAAAGCTTATATTAAAAATAAACATCTAATCGACGATTTTTATGTTGTAAAAGATGTGGCTACAACAACAGGAACCAGAACATTAACAGTGAATTTGGTACCTCCCGGCGGATTGCCAAATTTAGAAATAAGCACTCAGCCAACAGCGGCAGAAGTGAAACAAGGTGAGACAGCAACATTTAGCATTACGGCATCAGCCGCTGCTACTGCTTATCAATGGTATGTATCTGATGACGAGACTGGCTTGAGCGGGACAAAAGTCAGCGGAGCTGACAAGGCAGTATTAACACTTTCCAATGTGGACGCAGCTTCACAACAAGGCAATTTTTATTATTGCGAGGTTTCCTCGGCAGAGGGAGTTGTGGTGAAATCCCATGCTGTACCGTTGTTGATAACCACCAATACGCAGGTGAATGCACCAATTAATCCAACGCTTGACTCGGACACGGGTATTTATAGTGGTGCTTCCAATTACGGCGATACTCTAGTAACACTGTTCAAAGACGGTGGACCTGTGGGTTATTATTTATCGAAAAATGGGGGACCCGACCAGCCTAACAATCATGAAAGGCATCATGTTCTGCCCTATGCAAGGGCACTCGGAGTGGGCAACTACACTGTTACAGCTATTGTCATAAATAATGCGGGAGATATCAGTGAAGAAGTTGCAGCATCCGGAATATTGAAAATCGAGAAATTGCCTACACCGGCAAATGCCAGATGGAACGGCACATACGCTACATGGGATCGCGTCGCTAACGCATCTGCCTATTCGGTTCAACTCTTCAGTAATGGAGTGGTTAATGGAAGCCCGATTGCAGCAACAAGCAATGATGCGGCTTTGTCCCCGACTTTAAATGATACATTTAAAATAAAAGCAAACGGCAACGCAACGTCACGATTCTTAGACTCTGATGAGTCAGGGGAGAGTGCACAATATTCAGCGAACATTGCGCTAATTCGCCAGAACGATACATTACGGGCAGGAGATAGAACGCGGTTAATGGTTGACACAGCTGATGTGTTCGTTGCTGATAACATCAGCTTCAGTCCGGCGGATCAAGACAAGGATAAGATTGAAGTTGATGATGCCGGATTCGTGACGGTTAAGAAAGGTTATATTCCGACAGGGAACGAAGAAGTTACTGTACATGTGAGCGTTGATTACTTCAATAAGGCTGACACTAAGTTTTACGATGGATTTGAAGGGGAGAAGAAATTTTCAAATGGTGCGAACGGATATGTTCACAGCGATGTGATGTCTCGTACCGGAGGAAAGGCCGCGACATCAAGCGGCGCCGGTCAGGTGGCGACTGTTCCAGGTACCTATAATTATGCCCCTGCAACCGGTAAGACAACAATCGTTACTGCTTGGTACTATGATGATGGCAGAGCGGCTTCCAATGACCACGCTGTCTTTGGCTTAACCCCATCGTCCAATGAACATATCGCAATAAATTATGGCAATGGAGATGGTGACTGGGCGGAAAATCTGACCAATTACGCAGTCAGGCCTGGTTCATCCGGGAGATTCTATCCTGTAGATGTCCAGCGAAGCGAAGGTTGGCATAAATTTCAATGGTTCGTTACATCAACAGGAACAACCTATAAAATCGATGGACAAGACATTCAAAGGCAAACAACAGCTGGCGGAAATTTTGATACTCCAGTTAAGAACAATATTTCCAAGATCGATGCATTGCAGCTTGCTACGAACTGGGGCAACAAGCCTGGAACGGTTAAGGATATACAGAACAGGCATTTTATCGATGACGTATATGTTATCGATAGTGGAATAGCAGCCCAAACCGGAACAGCTTCTATTACGCTAAAGCTCTTGCCTAAAGAGTATAGTCACTTGGAAGACAGCACATATGTTATTGGTCTGGATGACTATAATATCACCGTAAATCCTGATTTAACGGATCTGGCTGGAGTGAAGATCGGCGCTGTAACTCTGCTGCGGGATGTGGATTATACGGTTAGCGGTAATGTATTGAAGATTAACAAAGAATCATTCACAAGAAATAATATCGTGCCGGGAAAATATACCGTTAGACTTGATCTGTATCCTGCCGAAATCACCTTCGAGTTGAACATTGTACCCCTTGAAGTCCGTGATTATTATCTCTCCAATAACGGTGACGATCATGCAGATGGACGCACACCAGCTACGGCATGGAAATCAATCTCCAAGATTAATGAATATGTATTTATGCCAGGTTCAACTATTTATCTGGATGCGAATAGCGTATGGAACGAACAAATCAGACTGCGCGGCAATGGTGAGGAAGGAAATCCGATTACGCTTACAAAATATAATACGACCGACCCTAACCAACGCCCGGTAATTAATGGTGGAGGAACAGCGTCGAGCCCATCAGGCATATCCTTAAACGGTACCATTGAGTTATATGACGTAAACTATTGGGTAGTCAGTGGAATTGAAGTAACGAACATCGGCAATGCGGCAGGTGACGGCCGCTCCGGTATCGCTGTAATGTCAAGGATTTCGAAGCTGGGACAAGGTCAGTTTAATATTCAAGATTATGCTGATGCTCGTATGCAAGGAATCGTCATTCGAGATAACTATGTTCATGATGTTAATGGGCTGCACCAAGCAAATGGGGCAAGTAAGGTATCCGGCGGCATCATTATTAATGGTTATGTGGATATATTGGTTGAAGGCAACAAAACCCTTCGTTGTGATAACGAAGGTATTCGCAATAATGCCTACGGGCCAAGCAATCCTGGGACTAATAACACAGGCATTACTTGGAGTAATTCTAGCTATCCTTGGGCATCCAACGCTGTGTTTAGAAACAACTGGGTTTCTAGTTCGGTTGGAGATGGCATTGTCATGTCCGGCGGGAACAACTCCCTTGTGGAACGAAATGTGGTCACAGACAACGGTTATAGCTATTTAAGCGATAAGAGTGGCAATCTGGTTACGAACTGGGGGCCAAATAATACAACACCAACATATCTAGGTTCGCAAAACTATGCGGCTGCGTGGATTATGGCAAGTAAAGGCACCATCTTCCGCTATAATGAAGCTGTGGATAACCCTTATCATGCAAGTAATGACGGTATGGCTTGGGACATTGACAACTATTGTCAGGATAATGTGTATGAATACAATTACAGCCGAAATAACTATGGTGGTTGGTACTTACAGATGAATGCTGCCAAGGGCAATATCGTTCGCTATAATATTAGCGTGAACGACGGCCGCAGCCCCGATTTTAACAAGAGCTTTAACAGTCTAATATTGCTTGCAGGAGGTTCTTCAACGAGCGAGGAATTAAGTGGCTTATACTATAACAATGTCATCGTCACACCATTGAAGAATAGCAGTTCGTTAGTATTTGACCCGACAGCCTCCAACTTGCACATTTATTTCCAAAATAATATATTTGCCTACACTGGGGCAAACAACCAGGTTGGTCTGAAAGGCGGGGGAACATCAGCTCCATTTGCAGCCGGACGGTTTACGAACAACATTGTGTATCCGGCTAATCTTTTTGGCAGCATGAACGCAGGTGGAGGCGGATATCTAGGTGCGGGCGTAACAGCAACAGACAACCGCTATGTAACGGAAGAGGAACTGAATTCTATATTAAAAGATTATAAATCTGCACCTGAACATTGGATTACCAACAGTGGGACAGTGGATGCCAAGCTTGATTACGATGCGATGAACGGGTTCCGTCTTGCGGATGGTAATAACCTGGCCTATGGTGCAGGTGCCGAGATTGTAAGCCCATATGTGGATCGGGCGAATGCTCTGCCTCATATGACGGAGAGAACAGACTTCTTCGGCAATTCACTTAGCGCTAGAACGCATTCCATCGGCGCGCACAACCCTTATGCGGTAACTTTTGATTCCAATGGGGGCAGTGAAGTTGCGGTGAAGTTCGCTGACATGGGCGGTACAATTACCGAGCCAACAGCGCCGACAAAAGATAAAACTGTTTTCGGCGGTTGGTATCAAGATAAAGGATTAAACGATGCTTGGAATTTCGATGCTGATCCTGTTACAAGGGATATTGAATTATATGCGAAATGGGCTGAAGACGCAGGTACGGCACCAACGATAATGACGAATTCGCTTGCGGATGGCAAGGTAGGACAACCTTATTCGGCAGTTCTTACCACTGATGGCGATAAGCCGATCAAATGGGCCGTTGTAGAGGGGCAATTACCATCAGGATTGAGCTTGGATGAAGATGTTGGTGTTATCTCTGGTACACCGGATCAATGGGGTCAATTTAAGTTCAAAGTTCAAGCAAACAATGACGTTGGCAGTGACACAAAACAGTTCAATATAGTGATCACTGAAGATGTCTCAGTTGATACAGCTCCGGAGATTATCACTAAGAATTTACCAAATGGCAAAGTTGGACAACCGTATACAGTAACACTAGCGGTATATGGCAGTGAACCGATTTCTTGGAAGGTCCAGGGAGGAGATTTGCCAGTAGATTTGAAACTAGATGAAGCAACAGGCGTTATCTCGGGTACGCCTCCAGAGGCAGGATATTACGAATTCACGGTTGCAGCAACGAATGATTTTGGTAAAGATGAGCGAGAATTGAGCATCGAGATTAAAGAAGATAAGCCAGTGGATACAGCTCCGGAGATTATCACTAAGAATCTGCCAAGCGGCAACGTTGGACAACCGTATACGGTAACATTAGCGGTTTACGGCGACAAACCGATTACCTGGAAAGTGAGTGATAATTATTTACCTGCTGGGCTGAATTTAGAAGGAGCTACGGGTATTATTTCAGGCGTGCCTACTGAAGCGGGAACTTACAAATTCAATATTACGGCTTCCAATCATGCTGGCATGGATACGATAGAGTTAACTATTGTAATTACTGCAAATAACAGTGGTGGCAATAATGGCAATAACAATGGCGGCAATTCAAATGGCCACAGCAGTACGCCGACTCCTTCGCCAGAGTTATCAGTAGCGGAGCGTATTGATGCTACAATCAAAGAGCAGCTGAAGAAGGGCAATTCCATTGCATTGACGATGTCAGCCGGAAAAGATGAGCTTGAGATTCAAAGCGATACGATCGGTGCGATTATTAATGCCGACAAACCGCTAATCGTTACGAATAACACCGTATCTGTTAAATTGTCCGCTGAATTGTTGAAGCAATTGAATACAGGAAAGTGGATGAAGGTTGTCATTAAACCTGTAGATGAAAGAGGCGGAGCTATAGGGCGGGGATATGAATTAAAGATCTTCGTGGATGGCCGGGAAGTAACGGATTATACAGGGCTTATACCCGTAACCTTCGATCTGTCAAAAGAGAAGTTGTCGACAAACGAGCTTAACATGTTATGCGGTGTTATGCTTCAATTGAACGGTAACATGGAGCGTTTAGGCGGCAACTATGAGCGTGAGACAGGTAAATTTACTTTCACGGCAAAAGGACTAGGTTATATCTTCATTACAGCCAAGCCTGAACCTGTGAAATTGGAATTCACTTTAGGAAAGACAGGATATAAATTAAACGGAATCGAAATGAGTATGGACGTTGCTTCAACGGTAGTTAAAGGCAGAACGTTAGTCCCACTGCGCTTCGTTGCCGAGAGCTTAGGAGCAAACGTAAGCTGGGATAACGTTACGAAAACCGTAATGATTACTTTGAAAGGTCAGACTTTGTCGATTAAGATCGGTGAACTTGCACCAGGAATGGATGTAGCAGCTGAACTTGTAAACGGTCGTACTATGCTCCCATTACGTTTCATTGCTGAGTATTTTGGTGCAAATATATTCTTCGATAATACTTCGAAATCCATTAGTATCACGAAGTAGTATTTCCTAAAATTAGCAGCTACGCTCGAAACCCTCTAACATGCACTGCCATGTTAGAGGGTTTTCTAGTGTGCGCCCGGCATAGACGATAACTTGGCGGTGAAAGTCCTCTATTAACGAACAATAAAATTGTCTTAACTGGAAACAATTCTTTAGATTGTGTTAATCTGTCTAATAGTGAACTCGGTTTAGAAAGAGGGAAGTTACTTGAAAAGAAACGTGTTATATATTGAAGATAATGAGAAGATAGGCAGTTGGGTAAAGGAAGAATTGGAACAACGAGGATTTTCAGTACAGTGGCTGCTTTCTGGTGAAGGAGCTGAAAAAGAAGTAAATCAGCATGAAATCGTTATTTTGGATATCATGTTACCCGGTTTAGACGGATTTACTGTGGGGAAACGATTAAAAAAGGCAGCTCCTGCTGTTCCTATTTTGCTGTTAACTGCTCGAACATCGATAGATGATAAGGTAGAAGGGTTACAATTTGCTGATGACTATTTAACGAAACCATTCCATACGGATGAACTAATTGCTAGATTAGAAGTATTAATCCGTCGAAAGGGCGGAACACATTCCGAACGCATTTCATTAGGGAATTATATTGAAGTAGATCCGGAAATCCAAACGGTATTTGACAAACACACAGGAGAAGAAATTATATTGACAGGGAAACAACATCATATTTTGATGTACTTCTTACGCCACCCTAATCAAGTTTTACCAAAAGAACAAATCTATGAAGCCATCTGGGAAGAGGCTTATATCACAGGTGATAAAACATTAATGGTACATATTCATCGACTGCGTCAAAAGCTGGAACGCCATCCAGACTCCCCAGAGATTATTGAAACATTGAAGGGAATAGGCTATCGGGTGAAACTATGAGACAGACTAAATCACTATTTCGTCGTTTTCTAAAAGGACATTTTCTATTTATCTTTTTACCTCCGATCGTACTTATTTTCTTATCTGCGTTCATTGCGTCTCCTTTTAATGAAGAAGAGCTGAATAAGTTAAATTATTTTTACATTGTACTTCTTGTGTTTGGTTTTATTATTGTCGCATTTGTGGTAATCTCTTGGATTTTCTTCTTGAGACTTTGTAAACGTCTCACCTGCTTACAGGAAGTCATGTCATTTTCAGCTAATCATAACTCATTTCCTAAACCAATAGCTGTTCAAAGTGATCGTATGGATGAAATAGACCAGTTAGGAAGTTCCTTTAATTGGATGATTCAACAGCTTGAAGACAGTCGCAAGCGAGAACATGAAGAGGAATTGTTACGACATCGACTCATCGCGAATTTATCTCACGACTTACGAACGCCGCTTACCATTTTGAGAGGACATGTCACCCGATTAAATAAAGAATCAATGAGTCTAGAAGGACAAAACTCATTATCAGAGATGAACCATACGATTACTAGAGTCGGAGATCTAATGGATGATTTACTTTCCTATACATTGCTTACATCAGGAAAACATCCTTTTGAGCCCACTTCAACAGATATTGGACGTTTAGTAAGAGCATCTGTTGCTGCGTGGTATCCTGTATTTGAAGAAAAAGAAATCCGGATCGAGGTTGATTTACCGACAGAGAAGACTTTTTATTGGGAAGCAGATCCTAAATGGATGACACGTGTTCTGGATAATTTATTTCAGAATATTCTCCGCCATGCAGCAGAGGGCAAATATGTAAACATTGTGGTTGATGTAGAAAAAGAACAGATCATTGTTGCAGACAGAGGTCCGGGGATGGATAACTCTTCCTATGAGCGTGGGGCGGGGATAGGTTTATCGACTTCAAATTATATGTTGAATAAAATGAAGCTTAAAGCTGACTTTACATCAAATGAAAACGGCACAACAGTGGCTATTGGTAGAGCTTAACCTAAAGTTAAACCAGAAGTAAACAGCAGGATAACCGAGATGTAACTTTGCTTCTTTATAATTAGAACCATAACAGAAAGGAAGTGTTATGGTTGCTTACAATTAATAACTTAGTCAAACATCGCGGAACTGGGAAAATCTTATCAGGTATCAGTTTTAAAGCTAGACCTGGCAGAGTAACTGGTTTTCTAGGTCCAAATGGAGCAGGTAAAAGCTCTACACTTCGCATCCTGCTTGGATTAGATCGTGCTACCTCAGGGAGTGCACTAATCAATGGAAAGCCATTCGCAGAATTACATAATCCTGTATCCACAGTAGGTGCCGCACTTGATGGATTTGGAGCTCATCGTATGCGAACAGGACGGGCACACTTGCGTTGGATTGCTCGTGCCGCAGGATTGTCTAACTCACGTGTCGAGGAAGTTCTGGAAATAGTAGGTCTTACTAATGCAGCCGGAAAAAGAGTTGGGAAGTATTCTCTTGGTATGGGGAGGAGACTTGGAATAGCAGCTGCGCTACTCGGTGATCCAAAAGTATTGATTTTAGATGAACCCGTAAATGGGCTCGACCCAGAAGGAATTCGGTGGATTCGGACATTTTTACGTGAACGTGCTGAGTCTGGAAATACGGTGTTGTTATCCAGTCATCTAATGGGAGAGCTTGCAGAGACGGTTGATGATGTGGTGATTATTAAGCATGGAACCATCGTTGCAGATGGAACATTGAAAGAAGTAATAGGTAACTATTCCACGCTGGAGGAAGCCTTTTTTGCCCTGACATCTGAAAATGCGGGTGAAGTTGTATGAGAGCATTCAACGCGGAACTATCTAAATTGTTCTCCTTACCGGGTATTTGGCTTGCTTTTCTCATTGGAGCGTTTGCCCCAGCGCTTATTTCTGCCTTGGACAGCATAGCACAAAAAGAGGAGATTATAGCTGGAGTTAGCACGCGGCTATCGGAAGTTGGCTATATCGGGTTAGCTCTTGGTGTGCAAGGCGTTATTATTCTTGGTGTGCTTGCTGTCAGCAGTGAGTATTTGACAGAGAGCAGTGAATCTGGTGGAGGACAACAGATTACAACGAGTTTAACTGTTGTTTCATCCCGTCTTCATTTTTTGCTGGCAAAAGCAGGCGCTGTGACTTTGATCAGCATACTGCTTTGTATTGTTGCTATTATGACAACTGTGTCTGCAACGCATCTTATTCTTGGTGAATATGCCCCTGCATTTGAATGGTCCAGACTTATCGGTGCCATTTGTTACTGGACATTCACTGCTCTTTTAGCACTTGGAATTACTTTTCTAACTAAGAATGGCATCCTCCCGCTTGCTGTGCTCATAATAAATTCATCCGTTGTATCATTTAGTGTCCTGTTGTATAGGGTTACAAAGTTGGCGTTTTACTTACCAGATAGGGCTGGCGCTGAAATGTTTATGTTTACGGACAACACGTCCACAGGCAGTTTATTCGACAGGTTTCACACCCCCTTCACAGGCGGTTTAGTCATGTTTGCCTGGGTAGTCGTTGTTCTCATTGTTGCAGCTATTGTATTCCATAGGAGGGACGTTGCAGCATGAGTGTCTCATCTAGTAGAAAGATAACACAAATCCTGGGTGCTGAACTGGATAAATTAGTTACATTACCATTGATAGGGCTCACTCTTTTGGTTACATTCATTCTTAATTTAGGTTTATCCGCCGCTTTTACTTCTGTTGATCTACAAGGGGCAGCAGGAACGCAAATTATACTGAATACAGGACTTTCTTCTATGGGATATCTACAAGCAGGGTTCATTATTCTTGGCATCTTAGCTACTTGTTCAGAGTATACAGGGGGACAGATTCGAACTACTTTAACTACGATACCTTGGCGAGGGTTTCAATTATCCACGAAGTATTTGGCCTTGACCATTATAACCATTCCTGCGGCGTCTTTTACTACTGCATCAGGTGTACTATATACCTTTATCATGATGAAAGACACAGCAGTAGTGATTGAAATAGACGAAATGATAAAATCATTAGCAGGTGCAACAGGCTATCTAACTTTAACCACACTTCTCAGTGCAGCTATAGGTGCTTTATTAAGACGAACTACTCCTGCTTTAGTGGTACTGCTTGGCTATTACTTCATTGTCAGTCCATTGTCGAAAGATTTTCTACACAATACTAAATATTTTTTTCCAGATACAGCAGGATATTATATGTATATGCCGCCTTCCTCCGATGAAATAAATGTCCTTACACCAATGGAAGGGACAGGTATTTCCCTGTTATGGACACTGATCTTTATTACAGCAGCTATTATATTTTACCGTAAACGAGATGCCTAACTCTGAACTAGCTGATTTGATCATTAAACTAGAATAATATGCAACAAACATTGATGTTTGGATAAAAGATGTTTATGAGCAATTCAATGACTAAGTATTTGCTCTTGAGAACGGACACCAATATGAGTGTCCGTTTATTTTATAAATCTGGACTGATCAGTTCAGATATGTTATATTTCAATGACGGGAGGTGTTACTTATCGCTAGGACAAAAGAATTTAACAAAGATCAAGCGCTGCATCAAGCTATGCTGTTGTTTTGGAAAAAAGGATACGAAGCGGCTAGCATACCGGATTTACTAGAGGTGATGGGCATTAGCCGATCCAGCCTTTACGATACGTTTTCCGACAAGCAAACCTTGTATACAGATGCCCTTGAGCATTATAAAAAGGGGAATTTCAATAAGCAGGCTATTCTTGAACATGCATCTAGTGTTAGAGATGGAATTCTTCAATTTTTTGAGTATCATATTGCTTCAGCATACGATACCAGCCTGCCGGGCGGGTGTTTTGTTACGAATGTAGCTACAACATTGGAGTCGCCAGATGAAAAAATTAATGAGTTGATAAAGACTAGTTTTTTGGAATTAGAGCAAGCTTTTTGTGACCTTTTAGAAAAGGGCCAGCAACGGGGAGAAATTGATAAAACGACTGATATCAAAGCGTTGTCTTATTTATTGTTGAATTTACATCAAAGCATTAATATTATGGCCAAAGCAGATCAGAATCCGGAACGTGCAAAAGAGATGATTAGCTTTGTAATAGCAGGAATCTAATTTTTTTTTAATTATTTCGGAACGATCGTTCCGTTATCATATTTCCCATATTTTGAAGGTGCTAATTAAGGAGTATGTGTTAGACTATATTTTTTTTAATTATTATGGAACGATCATTCCATTATTGAGAAATCCCTCAAAATAAGGAGAGGTGTCTAATGAAAGTATCGTTTATTGGGCTTGGAAATATGGGGCTCCCAATGGCCCAAAATCTGTTGAAAGCGGGTTATGAATTAGTCATCTTTAATCGGACCCCTAAAAAAGTTGAACCCTTAATGAAACAGGGAGCACGATATGCCAAAACACCGCTAGAGGCAGTGAAAGAAAGCAATCTTGTAATTACCATGCTTTCTGATGATGCTGCTTTGAAGGAGGTCGTCGAGGGACCAGATGGTGTTCTGAATGGATTGTCGGAAAATGGAATTCACATCTCTGCCAGTACAATCAGCGTAGATCTGGCTCGAAAATTATCCGTCTCGCATGCGGAGCGAAAGCAACACTTTGTGTCTGCCACGGTGATGGGGCGCCCAGATGCCGCTAAAGAAGCTAAATTGCGTATTATTTTAGCTGGTCCGGAACAAGCAAGACAACGGGTACTTCCCGTTTTAACAGCATTGGGTCAAGAGATAGTAGAGATTGGGGATCACGGCGAAGAAGGGAACGTTGTGAAAATTGGCGTTAACTTTCTAATTGCTTCAATGCTGGAAGCTTTGTCGGAAGTGCAGCTAATGGTAGAAAAGCACGGTATTGATTCGTCCCAATTTATGAATGTCGTGAATGCTCTTTTTCAATCTCCAATATATCAGAACTATGGAGCGATCATGAGCGAACAACGCTTTGAACCGGCCGGTTTTAAAATGAAGCTTGGGTTAAAAGATGTTGCATTGGCTATTGAGGCAGCGAAGTCCGTTCAAACTCCTCTACCTTTAGGTCAGCTTATCCACCATCACTTGTCTGAAGGAATTGCCAATGGTTATGGTGAGTTGGATTGGACGGCTTTAATCCGTTGTCTTGAGCATTCTTCTTAAAAAATTGGGTTGCACCGATGATGTCGGGCGAATTGCAAGAGAAAATATAAGGAGAGATTAACTATGGAAATAGGTGTTACTTCGTTCATAGAAACAAAGCCTGATACTGAGACCGGAGTTGTGATGAGTCACGCACAGCGATTACGAGAAGTCGTCGAAGAAATCGTCCTTGCGGATCAGGTAGGACTTGATGTGTTTGGCATAGGTGAGCATCATCGTGAAGATTATGCAGCTTCATCACCAGCAGTGGTGTTGTCTGCTGCAGCCCCCCTAACAAAGCGGATTCGATTGACGAGTGCTGTGACGGTTCTTTCATCAGCTGATCCTGTCCGTGTGTTTCAGGATTTTGCCACGCTTGACGGCTTATCCAATGGACGTGCCGAGATTATAGCGGGCCGGGGTTCCTTTGTTGAATCCTTTCCGCTTTTTGGGTATGACTTGCATGACTATGAGGATTTATTTAATGAAAACATCGAGCTGCTTCTGAAAATACGGGAATCTGAGAAAGTTACATGGAGTGGAGGACATCGATCAGCGATAAATAATCTGGGTGTATACCCGCGCCCTGTTCAGCACTCTTTACCCATATGGATTGGTAGTGGCGGTACCCAGGAGTCTGCCGTGCGTGCAGGACTTCTGGGCCTGCCATTAGTCCTGGCGATTATCGGTGGAAACCCAACCAATTTTGCACCGCTTGTACAACTGTATAAAAAGGCGGCAGCTCATGCCGGACATGATGTATCGCGGCTTCAGGTAGGTTCACATTCCATCGGATTTGTTGCAGAAGATACGGAACAGGCGGCAGAACTCTTTTTTCCGTCTACCCAGTACGGTATGAATAAGCTCGGCAAAGAACGGGGGTGGGCGTACTACGATCGTTCCAGCTATGATGCTGCCCGACGCTTTGATGGTGCGTTGTATGTAGGGGATCCGGAAACAGTCGCCCAAAAAATAATCCATCTGCGTAAGCATGTAGGGATTACACGATTCATGATGTATGTTCCCTTAAGTACGATGCCGCATGAGTTGGTTATGCGGGCTATAGAACTGCTCGGTACAGAGGTTGCGCCGCGAGTACGAGAGGAAATTGCCAAGTGGGAAGCTCAAATGGGATAAGGATTATCTATGAATAAGACGTAAACGAACGAATTCATTATTTTATTTGGAGGGATTATTATGAGTGTTGAACCACGTATACTACCAGAATTAAGAGAGGTTTATTCACAATTTCCTGGATTTGAATTGGAGAAGAATTTAGAGTGGAGCAGGAGCTTAGTGTCAGCTGCATCCGTGGAAGGATCAGAGCATGTAAACACAACCAGGCGCAAAATCCCGAGGGATGGAGGCGAGATGCTGGTGAAAATTTATGAGCCTGCCGGGCGAACGAATGACTTGTTACCTGCCATGCTATGGATTCACGGGGGAGGATACGTGTTAGGACATCCGGATATGGACGACGAATTATGCGAACGTTTTGTTCAGACAGCTGAATGTATAGTCGTATCGGTTGATTATAGGCTTGCTCCCGAGCACCCTTATCCGGCGGCGATCGAAGATTGTTATGCTGGATTGGTATGGATGACGGAGGAGGCAGCCTTGCTTGGCATTGATGTGGATCGGGTTGCAATTGCCGGTGCTAGCGGTGGCGGCGGACTGACAGCAGCACTCGCGCTGATGGCGCGTGATAAAGGAGGACCGTCTCTTATTTTCCAAATGCCATTATACCCGATGCTTGACAACCGAAACATCACACCGTCCAGTCATGAGATTACGGAAGCAGGCGCAATCTGGAACCGAACAGACAACATAGCAGCTTGGAACATGTACCTGGGCGAGGAGAGCGATGTCAGAGGAGAATCTACTTATGCAGTACCCTCGAGAGAGGAGAACTTGGCAGGTTTGCCGCCAGCCTATACTTGTATAGGTCAGCTCGATCTATTCCGAGACGAGACAATGGAGTATGTGGCACGACTTGCACAAGCAGGTGTAGATGTTGAATTCCACCTGTATCCCGGTTGTTTTCACCTTTTCGAAATTTTCGCTCCAGAAACAGAAGTGAGTCAGCGCGCTGTTCAGGGCTATATGGATGCGATGGCCCGGGCACTTCATCCTAGCTAATTATAGGGACTAAAATAAACTGCGAATACGCAGAAAAAGTTGATTGGTTATTTAAGTAGAGACACGTAATTATTCGGGAAGTATTCATAAAAAAGATGAGGTTGTTGATTTTAAAAACAGCCTCATCTTTTGTTATATATTATTGATTTCAAAAAGGCTTAGATTACTATCGTATTGTTCATTGGAAGCTTATTTCTTCAATTTTTATTTACATGATGCAAAACAGTTTAAATATTGATAGGGTAGGCTTATATATTTGTAGACAGCTTGATCCAAATTATATCTAGTGATAAGGAGAATACAACATGTGGGATAAGATTAAGGGTGGGCTTTACGGCTTATTGATTGGAGATGCTCTTGGTGTCCCCTATGAATTCAGATCAGTGGAGCAGCTCCCACCTCTGGAGCAGATTGAGTTTACTCCTCCTGTGGGCTTTCAGCCCACCTACCGAGATGTTCCAGCCGGCACCTGGTCGGATGATGGTGCGCAGGCACTATGTCTGCTGGAGAGTCTGATTGATAAAGGTACGCTGGAGCTAACTGATTTTGCTGACAAATTGGTCGACTGGTATCATGAAGGTAGATGGGCAGTAGCCCAACAAGTTTTTGATGTTGGAATACAAACCAGTCGTACGTTGTCTACTTATTACCAAGGAATGTCCCCTTACGAGAGTGGCAATACAGTTCCTGATGGGAAAGGGAATGGGGCGCTAATGCGCGTGCTACCACTTGCCTTGTGGCACAAAGGAACAGATAAACAACTCGTTCAGGATGCACATACTCAATGCCTTGTAACTCATGCACATATCTGTAATCAGGTATGTTGTGCCTTCTATGTGTTAATTGCACGTGAACTGTTGCAAGAGCAAGACTTCAATCTGTGCTACCGAACTGCTCTTAGCAAGCTTCGAACGATCTACCAGCAGATGCCTGAGCATGAACGGGAGCTCGAAGAGAACATTCAGCCAGATAAAGTATTCTATGGCGAAGGATCTGGTTATGTTGTGGATTCCTTGTTCAGTGCGTGTATGATCCTCCAAACCTGCACTTCCTACGAAGATGCCGTCAAACGAGCAGTTGCCTTAGGCAACGACACGGATACAACGGCCTGTATCACAGGTGGTCTTGCCGGAATCCGATATGGCTATGAGCATATCCCTCAGCGCTGGATCAACCAGCTGCGAGAGGCAGATCTGGTTGATCAACTGCTTCTCCGTCTTCAAACTGCATGAGGTGTACTAAGTTCTATTAGCATTAACAATGAGGAGGAGTGGGAATGAACGCAGCAGTACAGAGGTTTTTAGACGATGTGTGGAGCGAGATGATAACCATATACAACAAAGAGACTATAAGAATAAATGAATTCATAGGAAATCGTCCGCTCCAGGCAGGGATAAAGGATTATCTTCAGGTAGCTTGGCGTGACGGAAAAATACATATTGATGTTGAAGAACCGTTCGATTGGACGGACAGCTCTTATGAAATCGAAGCAGGTCCTTATATCGCCGAACTCACGGATGAATTAATTAGATCTGAACTTTACCCGGCATTATGCAAGAGAGTGGAGGAGCTTTTTTTATCAGAGAAGTTAGGTCCTCGTTTTTTTGATTACCGATTCCAGATCGTACTTTCCTTTGAAATGGAGGACGAAGACTTAACACTTTGCGTGCATCTGGTTAACGAAGAGAAGCTGAACGAACTCCGCAAATCATTACAGAAGTTTATAACATCCAAAATCATGTCTGATCTTCCCGTATTGCCGAGTGTTGATGACCAGTTTTTCTTTTCTCATCACTTGATGAACCCTGATCTTATGAAGCAAGAAGAAAATGCGGTTGGCCCATTAATTGAGCATTTATCCGACAAGCTCAGAAGTAATAGGCGACGCTTAGACGAATGGACTGGCCAGTATACTTTGGCTATGGATAATTGGATTCAAAATATTTTTCTTCCACGCTATTTTGTGCGTACAGGCAGCTTTAGAATGGATTGGATACCTAAAGAGGATATGGCGCTTATGGATCCGAATGCAGATCAACTTTCCTTTTTTGTATATGCCGCTCTGCAAATTGGAAAAACGAAACCGGACATCCGGGAACAATATTTGAAACTAGCTGTCCAACTTGGTTCAAAACACGCAGCGGAGTATATCCTGGGGGGAAGCGGGAAATTCACTCCAGTATATAAAGGGACCCATGTTGAAGTTGATAATAATGATGTAACACAGAGCATTGAAGTCCGGATTTTGAACGAGGAGGAAGCAGCTTATGGAGAAGCATTGGATCACATTACCCAATTGCTGCAGCAGGGATTCCCGAAGGAATATCACCTGAAGCTGAAAAGCAAACAAAGGAACTATCTTCCTCTAAAAAAAATGGCTAAATCAGGTCTTCATCAGTTTTTTGCTGGTGCACTAGCCTATCCGTCTCTTTTTCCTAAGCTGGCTGCGTATGCGGATATCGCAATGGAGCCCTATGCGTGGTACAAGGACACGGAACCGGGTGAAAAGTCGGTCATGCCTGGTACCTATGCTGTACTCGGATTAGGATTATATAGCAAGGAATATTTCTCACTCGTCTCTCGTTATATGGAGATGGTAGATTCGGAGCACCAAATGATACAGGATAGTTATGCGGAGACCTTTATTGATACGCACGGTGTGGAGGCTGAGCTTATGCCAGTTCTAGTCGACATTCTGCTAGCAGGAAATGAGGAAGCAAGATCTGTCAAAAACTTCGTGATCGATCGGGTCGAGCTTGCAGAAGCGCTGCTTCAAGAGCTGTCGCCTAAAGAAATATATGAACGGGAGCAGGTTATATACCGGATATTCGGAAGCCGTGCAAAGCTAGAAAAATCCGTGAAGTCAGAGCAGACGGAACTTGAACTTAGAGTTATTCTATCGGAGCTACTGACTCTTATAAGTTGATTACGATATATAAAAATGGAATTCCCTATTGGTTCGGGCAGGAAGATGATGATGTTTTTATTGTGGCGTCAGTGGAGCCAAGTGGTTTATCATTTTATGCACAGATGAGTAATAGTGATTGGAGTTCTTGGATAGAGAGATTTAAATTGGAAGCGACAAAAGTATTAGGATTTGATGTTGGTGAACCCGAAGACGGGTTTATGTAATGAAGTACACAATTTAATTGTGGGGATGATTTCGTGTTTACTGAAATGGTAGCCCAATATTTACCTGTTCTCTTAGAAAAAGAGGGTGATTATTTATTCGAGTATAAAGACGGAATAGTAAACCTTAAAAACAGTCCACCTATTGGTGCGTTAGTTGAACAAGATTAGAGGAAATCCCTTTTAATAGGGGTTTCTTTTTATTTTTACAAATTTAAAGTTAGTTCTGTTGAGAAGCCTTAAATAAGTACCTGTCTGTGGAAATAGGAAGAATTTGCTTGCCCTTCGCAGAATTTTCTGTTATTTTTGATAGTAACAATATGTTATTAACATAATGATACTAAGTACAACTAATTTTTTCGCTCTATGAATGAGTGGAAAAAGCGGAGGGATGCAAGATGAAAAAGGTGGCGGCTAACTGGAATCTGTTCGAAATTACGTGGTTGGTGCTGTTTACCTCAATTGCTGTCGGGTTTACAGTGATTACAAAGGACTCTTTATTCGGATTCACGGTATTTATTACTGGGGTGTTATGCGTGGTGCTTGCAGCGAAGGGCAACCTGATGAGCTATGTTTTCGGCATGTACAATACCATCGGTTATGCTTATTTGGCCTATATTAACGGTTTGTTTGGAGAGGTTATGCTGAATCTGCTATTCTTTGTTCCAATGAATGTCATTGGCTTCTACATGTGGAAAAATAATCGCCAAAAAGACGGTAGACTGACCATGCGTCAGATGGATCTTAGAAGACTGCTCCTCGTTGGGATGGTCTGTGTAATCGGCTGTTTAGTGCTCGGATTTGGGCTTTCGTTCATTCCGGGACAGAATTCGCCTTACATTGATGCCACTACAACGGTGCTGTCTGTTGTGGCGACCTTCTTAATGGTTAGAAGATTCAAGGAACAATGGCTGGTCTATATCGTGCTAAATCTCTTTACGGTGCTGCTGTGGGCGATTCGCATGCTGGAGGGCAGCGGGGAAGGCCTACTGATGATCGTGATGTGGAGCGCGTATCTGGTCAACGCAGTTTACGGGTACTATATTTGGAATAAAGGGGCGAAGGAGGTGGCGGCATGAACACGCTTGGACTAACACTGGGGAAGTTTGCCCCGCTGCATAAAGGCCATCAGTTCATGATTGAAACGGCGCTACAAGAGGTCGATGAATTGATCCTAGTCATTTACGAAACGACAGTCACTCCGATCCCGCTTCATGTCCGGGCAAATTGGATTCGCAGGCTCTATCCGGAAGTCCGGGTAATCGAAGCTTGGGATGGTCCGGATGGGTATTCGGATGACAGGGAGCATGAGGTTCGGGAAGAACAGTATATACTCGGTTTGCTGAACGGAGAGCAAGTAACGCATTTTTACTCGAGCGAATTCTACGGCAAACATATGAGTCTCGCTTTGGGTGCAATAGACCGGCGGGTGGATGAAGCCCGAGAGCGGGTCCCGATCTCAGCGACGATGGTCCGTTCCAATCCATATCAGCACAGGGAGTTCGTAAGTGATATCGTGTACCGGGATTTGATCACGAAATTGGTATTCGTTGGAGCGATGTCAACGGGTAAGTCGACGATCACCGAAGCACTGGCACAGCGATATTGCACAACGTTCGCAAGCGAATACGGACGCGATTATTGGACCGAACATCAGGTGGACCGCCGAATCGGCTTGGAAGCGTTCGATGAAATCGCGGTGGGTCATATCGAGCGCGAAGAACAGGCAATGCTTGCGGCGAACCGGGTTCTGTTCGTCGATACCAATGCGATCACGACGTATATGTTCGCCCTAGATTACCACGGCCGGGCCCCCGAGCTGTTAACCCGGATCGCTCTGGAGAACGCGCAACGTTATGATCTGTTCTTCTTATGCGCTGACGATATTCCTTACGACGATACGTGGGACCGCAGCGGGGATCAGAAGCGGCATGTCTTTCATAAACAGATTATCGCGGATTTGAAGGAGCGGCGGATCCCCTATATTACGCTGCGGGGGAGCCTGGAGGAACGTATACGCAAGGTAGATGAAGTGTTGGCAAAGTTCGAGCCCTACGGGAACTATTTCGGAGAGCTGAACGGTTAAATCAAATATAAAGGAGGCATACCTACTTGGATTTGTTGGATAAGGATGGACTTACGGAATCTGAATTTTTGAAGCAATACAAGGCAGGCGATTACGAGCGTCCTTCAGTGACAACGGATATGGTTATCTTCACTGTGACGGAAGAAGAGGCTGACAGTTATCGCAAACTACCGGAAAAAGAGCTACGCGTCCTATTAATTCGCCGGGGGGCTCACCCCTTCCTGGGCAAATGGGCGCTACCTGGCGGTTTTGTCCGACCGAATGAGACGACTGAGCAGGCAGCAGTAAGGGAACTATGCGAGGAAACTGGCGTAGAAGACGTTTATCTGGAGCAGTTGTATACGTTCAGTGATATCGGGCGCGACCCACGAACCTGGGTAATAAGCTGCAGCTATATGGCTCTGATCAATAGCGACAAGTTGGAGCTTAAGGCAGGAGATGATGCAGCAGACGCCGCCTGGTTCAAGGTATCCTATCGGCCGCTGCGGGAGCAAAAAGAACTGATTGTGGACGGATACATCAAGACGCTGGAGTACGAACTCAAACTAAGCAGTGAAAAAGAAGAACTTTCGGCAGTCGTGGCGAGGACTATGACAGCGAAGACTACATCGACTGGCACGGATTATGAGATCGTATCGAATGACGGATTGGCCTTCGACCATGCGAAGATCATAGCATGCGCTATTGATCGGTTACGGGGAAAAGTGAATTACACCGATATTGCACTGCACTTGATGCCGAAGCTTTTTACCTTGACGGAACTGCAGCAGGTTTATGAGGTAATTATGGATAAAGAGCTGTTGAAGGCGGCTTTCCGGCGTAAAGTAGCCGATCTTGTAGTGGAGACCGATCATTATACCGAAAATGCGGGGCATAGACCATCCCGCTTATATCGGAGAAATTTGGAGGGTTAACGATGATTTACAATATCGATGATTTAAGAAAAGCATATAACGAGGGAAAAAAGTTCAAATTCGTGTTTTTTTGGGGACATACACCGCCTAAGGACGGGAGCGTTGATAAAAGCTGCTTCAGCCAATGGTGGATGTGCCCGTTCACGGTAGAGGGAACGCAGTACTCATGCGCCGAGCAGTTTATGATGGCCGAGAAGGCAAGGTTGTTCGGCGATGACGAAATGCTGGAGTCCATCCTTAAAGCTAAGCATCCAAAGGAGATGAAGGCTTTTGGACGTGCGGTCCAAAACTTTGACAAAGATATTTGGGATAAGGAATGTTACAGCATCGTCAAAAGAGCCAGCTTGGCCAAATTTTCGCAGAATCCGAAGCTTAACGATTATCTTAACTCGACGAAGAACCGCATCCTCGTCGAGGCTAGCCCGCGGGACCGTATTTGGGGGATCGGCATGGGCCAGTCCAATCCGGATGCGGAGAATCCCATGAAATGGCGGGGCAGAAATCTGCTGGGGTTCGCACTGACGGAAGCGCGGGACGAGTTGCTGCGGAGTTAGATTTATACAAGATTAAATTAATGGACTTGAGGAAATCAATGACAGGATGAGGGATAACCGTGAAATATACCGATTATATCTGCCTGAAAACAGGAAGATACCAATCAGTAGGAAAGTTTGGCGATAATATTTATGCATATGAGGTCCTTACGGGGGTAACCGACTCCCCGGAGTACCATCAAATTTCTAAGGCGGAATTCGATTCTTTTGAAACTTGGAGCCAAGAGTACATTTCGGATCTTAAAAAAATGTATGAAATCATTAACCGCCCCGTTATCTGCAGCGGCTACTTAGGGAGAGCGGAACTAAATCTTTCACTGCTTCGGAATATTTAGCTGTAAATAATATCTTCTACTGAGATTATAGAAACAATTCTTCGCTCAGAGGACAAGAACATAGTCTCACTGGATGCCGCGCTGTCCGCGGCTTTTTTTATCGGTACAAGTTCTTGTCTTTTGTTTAGGGCAAGAACTTGTCCCCAATGTCACTTAATGATGATATACTTACCTCATTAATTATGATATTGATAATCAATATCAATTGAATTGATAGGTGATATATAAATTGCAAAAGGTGAGATGAAGGAGCGCAGATAGATGCAAGACGAAGCAGCAGCAAGTCAGGTATTTACACCGGAGATGATCGATACGATGGCCCACATTTGGACACGTTCGATCATTACATTAATAGATGTACGTTTTCAGAATGTAGCGTCCCAATACCCGTTGGAGCAGTATAAAATGCCTAGTAGCATGTTTATCTATGCATGTGGAGGAGAAGCACAAATTCAACTGAATGAAACCACATTTGGAATGGAACGCTTTGGTTTAGTTCACGGAGGGAAGGGGAGCCTGCTCAGTATTTCGCCTAAAGGGGAGAATGTGAAGACCTTTATGGTATTTTATAAAGCAGAATTACCTCTTTTTTTCAAGAGGCACCTGCAGCAATTACTCGAGGAAGTAAATCCATTTGTTCAACAGTATGGTTATACACCAAGTAATCCTATCTTGCTACTCGATTGGTTTCAACAGATGATGAATGGCTGGAACCGCGGCAAAGCGATGGATCAGCTGCAGGCCAAAAGTTTTCTATATCAATTGATACATGGGGTGTACAGAGATTTTGAGAGTGGTGAAATTCGGTATCTCCAGCCAGATCCAGCCTGTTCTGCCAAGATATATCTCGATAAACATTACATGCAGCCGATTATGTTCCAAGAAATTGCTGATATGTTTGGGATCAGTGGCGGGCAATTGACGCGGCTGTTCAAAAAAAAGGAAGGCATGAGCTTACAGGAGTACCTCATTCAGAGAAGGATTGAAGCTGCCTGCCATGACTTGAAACATACAGAAGCAACCATTAAAGAGATCGCAACAGGATCTGGTTTTGCAGATGAGAAAAATTTGTTTCGGATGTTTAAGAAGTATTACAAGATGACGCCAAGTGATTATCGGAAAATAAACGCACTATCTATGCAGGTTGATGGTATTGATAATGATTCTCATTTTCTTTACTATGAGAGGGAACTAGCGGGTCTAGTCCAGTCTTATAGAGAAGGGGAATCAACCATGTTTGGAAAAGTAAGAAGTAAAGAAATGATCTTGGCGGCGACGATGAGCTTGATGCTGTTATTGTCGGCATGTGCGTCGGGAACGCCATCGAATAACGGGGGAACGGTGAATTCAAACCCTGCGCAGACACAACAGACGACACAACCGGAAGCTTCAGAAGCAGTCTCGCAGACGAGAACGATATCCACAGTAAAGGGTGACGTTAAGGTACCGAACAACCCTCAGCGTGTTGTAGTCGATTATTTGGTTGGTGATGTGGTGGCCCTCGGTGTAACTCCTTTAGGGGTGGCGAGAGCGGCAAGGGACGGGAAAGAGGCTGTTTTTGCTAACCAGATTACAGACTCTATTAAAATAGCTATGGAGCCGGAAGATGTCATGACTCTTGAGCCTGATCTGATCATTTTAGCATGGGGCGATGAAAATTATGAAGATTTATCCAAAATTGCCCCGACAATTTATGTCCCTTATGGTGATATGACTACAGAAGAGCGGATACATTTTATTGGTGATGTTTTGAACAAGCAGGAAGAGGCTAAGGCTGTTCTGAGTGCTTATGCCGGAAAAATCGAAGAAGCGAAGCTAGCCCTTCAGAATGCAGGTCTTTCAGACGTGACGATTACTATGGGGGAATTCAGTGATAAAAGTAACTACATCGCTGGAGCCAAGCATGCGGTTGGCGAGCTTGTTTATAATGGACTTAAAATGAAGGCACCTTCAAAAGTTCAAACTGATATTATTGACACAGATAAATATTGGGGAGATATCTCTATGGAGGTCTTGGCTGCTTACATAGGGGATTATCTAATCGCTATAGGAGATACGGAAGTCCCTACTGATAATGCTGTCTGGAAATCGCTACCTGCTGTGCAACATAATCGGATCATATCGGTGGGTACATCGCTATCTTGGTCCACGGATATAATGACTTCCAGTGCATTGATTGATCATATTGTAAATCAATTGCTGGCTATGGCTAGATAAGGATTTTGACGAGGTAAAAAGAAGTACTCCAATTTGTAAATATGACTATCAGTAGGTAAGGAAAGGAAAGCGTAATGAAAAACAAGCCTGAACAAAAACGCCGTGGGGCGGTGAATTTCACCATGTACATGGTGGTAGGGCTTGGATTAACGGTTCTCATGTCGGCGGCGTCGATTAGCTTCGGCGCCGCCGACATGAGGTTAGCGACTGCATGGGAGGCTATTTTCCGATTTGATCCAACGCTCACTGAGCATCAAATTATACAAACCCTACGTCTTCCGCGTACCGTAGCCGATCTGATCGTCGGATGCAGCCTTGCGGTATGTGGGGCTATTATGCAGGGAACGACGCGAAATCCGCTGGCTGACTCTGGGCTGATGGGCATCAGCTCTGGGGCAGCATTCGCGATTGCTCTTTGCCTGGCCTTTCTGCCGGGTTATTCGTATGGGCATATGATGCTGTTTGCTTGTCTGGGAGCAGCACTCGCGACCGGGATCACTTACTTCATCGCGTCACTGGGCAAGCGCGGGATGACGCCTCAGCGGCTGGTACTGGCAGGACTGTCCATCTCTATGCTATTTGGCGCACTCAGTCAGTATTTAGCGATCAATTATAATCTGGGTCGAGCATTAGCATTCTGGACGGCAGGCAGTACAGCGGGGGTTAAGTGGGGGGAATTGCTGATCATCTCACCGCTATTTGTTGGTGGTGTACTGCTGGCGCTGGCGCTATCTCCTTCTGTTACAATGCTCAGTTTGGGGGATGATGTGGCAAGTGGACTCGGTATTCGTAGCGGACTGGTCAAAGGTTTATCGACGATTATCGTGCTCGTGCTGACTGGATTGGCTGTTGTCTTAGTTGGTCCGATCGGGTTTGTTGGTCTGATTACCCCACATATTGTGCGATACATGGTCGGTGTCGACTATCGTTACATTATTCCGGCAGTTGCACTATATGGTGCGTTGCTGACCGTGTCGGCCGATCTGGCTGGCCGCTTGATCAATAAGCCGTTCGAAACACCGATTGGTATTATATTTTCTATCATTGGTGTGCCTTACTTTCTCTTCCTGGCTCGCAAGCAAAGGAGGGAATCTGAATGATCAAGCAGCGTTATACGGTGCAAAGGGGCATTATCGTCAATATAGTGCTTATGGTGCTCATCCTTATGTTTGCTGTCATTAGCATGAATTCTGGCAAAATGAATCTTTCACCGCTAGAAGTGCTGAATGTTCTCCTCGGAAACGGTACAGATAAGCAAAATCTGATCGTGTTCGATTTTCGCCTGCCACGAATCACACTGTCGATCTTGGTAGGTCTGGGAATGGGAGCGGCTGGGGTCGTGATGCAGAGTTTGCTGCGTAATGACATGGCTAGTCCAGGGACGCTGGGGATTAGTTCGGGATCGGGTTTGTTTGTCCTGTTCTTCGTCGTATTCATCGCATCGACAGGAAAGGGCTCCTTTATTGCCCTACCACTACTGGCCTTTGTTGGCGGATTATTGGCGGCGGGATTGATCTTCTTATTGTCGTATCGCCGTGGGCGAGATATTTCATCAATCGGTTTGATCTTAACCGGGGTCGCACTCGGAAGCGGGTATGAAGCGCTGACCACCTTCCTGACTCTCAAGCTGAATGATTCGCAGATGGATTTCATGCTGCATTGGCTGGCGGGAAGCTTATGGGGCGCTGATTGGCGTTATATTTCCGTACTGGCACCATGGGTCTTGATTTTACTCGGCTATATTTTCTACAAGTCTCGCATACTTAACACCCTCCATCTGGGCAATCAGACGGCAGAAGGGCTGGGTCTTGCCGTGAAGCGGCAGTTTTTGGGGTTGTCGATCGCTGCGGTTGCTTTATCCTCTGGCAGTGTGGCCGTGGGCGGAAGCTTCTTTTTCGTTGGCTTGATCGCTCCGCATGTGGCAAGAAAACTGGTCGGGCCCGATCACAAATTGCTCGTTCCGGCTGCCAGCCTGACCGGAGGATTAGTCGTGGTGCTGGCTGACACGATTACGCGCACGGTTAGCTTGGGGGGAGATGTGCCGACGGGAATCGTCATTACGGTCATCAGTGTTCCGTACTTTCTTTATTTACTATCGAAGGCCAATTAGGAGGACGTCATGGAAAGTATTACAGCGCAACAAATCGATATTGCCTATAATGACACGCTTATCGTAAAAGAACTGAACTTGCAGATTCCGCGTGGACAGATTACCTCGATTATTGGTCCCAATGGATGCGGCAAATCAACCGTACTAAAGGCAGTCGGTCGGTTGCTCAAGACGAATAATGGTACGGTTTATCTGAATGGCGCCGATATCCGTACGCTGTCCACCAAGGAAGTGGCCAAGCAGATGGCGATTCTGCCGCAGACGCCGACCGCACCGAGCGGTTTGACGGTCGGTCAATTAATCGCCTATGGGCGTTTTCCACATCAACGGGGCTTCGGCAAGCTCTCCAAAGAGGATAAGCAAGTAGTAGCCTGGGCCCTATCGGTTACACAGCTTACAGCGTTTGAGCATCGTGAGGTCGATACGCTATCTGGCGGTCAGCGTCAGCGCGTATGGATTGCGATGGCGCTCGCCCAGCAAACCGATCTGATCCTGCTGGATGAACCCACCACCTATCTGGACCTGGCGCATCAGCTTGAAGTGCTGGAACTGCTCTATGAACTAAATCGCAGTCAACAGGTGACGATTGTGATGGTGCTGCATGACCTGAATCTGGCAGCACGCTTCTCCGACTATATGGTGGCGATTCGTGAGGGTCAGGTGGTGGAGCATGGTTCGCCAGAGCGTGTAATGACGGTACGGACGCTGCGTGAGGTATTTGCCATTGATGCCGAGATTATGCTGGAACCACGAACAGGGCGACCGGTGTATGTGACGTACGAGCTCTTGCGTGATAATCGTAGAGAACAAGGTGTGGATCAAGGATTCCCAAAAGCTAAGGAACAGAAGGAGGCGATTGCCACTTGAAAACCGCATGGCGTGTCCTGCGTGCCCACGGAAATACTGGTGCAGTTAGGCATTGGATTTGCCGGTGTCATGATAGCCACGATTCAACGAGTATAGCCTTTGGTGTAGCTTCCACAAGCAACTAACTCCATGAAAGTGGGCTAGGCTTGTTGCAGAGGGGAGAGATAATAATAAATAACAACATATCCTAAATTCAAAGCCGCAGGTAACTAGCTTGCGGGCTTTTTTTATTATTCAGAGCACTAGATTACGTGATTAATTTGAGAGAACCAGTATATATAACTCTAAATGAAGCAAGGAGGACTATTGAAGGTATCAGAGGAATGCGCAACAAGCAGATTGCCCGGAAACTGCAGATGGGGACCGCAACACAGCAGTTGAGAAGATTAGCTGGTTCAGACTCAGGCGCACAATCACAATAGAATCTAAACGTGGCTGAAATCTTGGAACAGATGTATCCCACGGTGAAGACAAATCGGGCTGAACCGTACCATAAATAGGGTGAAAAGTTGAGTTGAAGGTTGAAGCTTTAATGCTAAATATATCAGGAATAGTTCTCCATCATTTGATATAAATAATTTCGAAAGTCTTCAACATAGGTTTTGGGCTCTACAACTTTTAGATGAGTGCCGAAGCTTGCTAAAAGTTGAAATCCCATACGATTTTGTGGGACATAAATGGTTGCTAATAAAAATCCAGAATTATGGTCTTCAATACTTCTTCGACCATACCTTTCGATGATTTGATCTTTTATGCTAGGCGATATCCAGGCCTTAATCGTGACGAATTCAGGTAGATAATTTGCTTCGTGTACTTGCTCTGACCAATCGTCTCTAGGATGAAACGCGCGTTCATCCATAGTAATATGATCGATCCGAGATAACTTGAAAGTTCGATATCCCTGTCGATGTAAACAGAATCCTTTCAAGTACCAACTCGATTCGCTAAAATGCAGCTCATAGGGCTCGACCATTCTATTCGTTACAGCCCCGTCCTTATCTGTATAATCAAACGAAACCAGCCTCTTTTTTGAAATGGATTCTTGATATGTCTTTAAGGTTTCAAGAATCTCGGACCGACCTTCCCAATCATAAAACGACAGTTGAATGGAACGATTTAGAGACAATGGACTAACCATTGCCTCTATTTTTTTTATCGTTCTTTCAACTTCTTCAGTACGGAGGATTTGTTCCAATCCGCCGAGCGCAGTTAATATATTCTGTAAATCGGAGCTGCTTAAAAGGCGTTTATCAACCTTGTATTCATCCATTATGCCGTAGCCCCCTTTGACCCCATTGACAGAGTAGATCGGGATGTTCGATAAGCTCAATGTTTCCATATCGCGAAGGATCGTTCTTTTGGAGACATTGAATAGTTGTGAGAATTCCGTTGTAGAAACAACCTCTTTTTTCAGCAATATCATGATAATCGAAATGAGTCTCTCCACTTTGTCCATAATTGCCCTCTTTTTTTACATGATTTCAGAAAGGTGACACCTAGATGTCACCTTTTATTCATTATACTACAAGTATCACAAGAAGGAGGTTTTAATTCAATGTTTAATCCAATCGATTTTCCCAAGCCCACCCTTATTTCAGCCAACGGTGTGGAACTCGAAGTGTTTGAAGCAGGCCGAGAAAACGCAGGAAAACCTATTGTACTCTGCCACGGCTGGCCAGAGCATGCCTTTTCTTGGCGCCATCAGATGGACGCACTTGCCGCAGCGGGCTACCATGTCATCGTCCCCAACCAGCGGGGTTACGGCAACTCATCCCGTCCGACCGAAGTAACAGACTATGACATTGAACACTTGTCGGGTGATCTCATCGCGCTTCTCGATCACTATGGATACGAGGACGCTACCTTTGTCGGTCATGACTGGGGTGCATTCGTCGTTTGGGGACTGACCTTGTTGCATCCAAACCGCGTCAATAAAGTGATAAATCTGAGCTTGCCTTACCAAGAGCGCGGAGAAAAACCCTGGATCGAGTTCATGGAAGAAATACTTGGCGGCGATTTCTATTTCGTCCACTTCAATCGACAGCCAGGCGTCGCGGACGCCGTATTCGAAGACAATACATACAGGTTCCTTCGCAACCTGTACCGGAAGAACGAGCCTCTCAGAGCACCTGAGCCAGGTATGGCGTTGATCAATCTCGCCAGAGCAGAAACACCGCTCGGTGAGCCCGTATTGAGCGAAAGCGAGCTGGCTGTTTACGTCTCCGCTTTTGAAACATCAGGGTTCACGGGCAGCATAAATTGGTACAGGAACCTTGACCGCAACTGGCGCTTATTGGCGAAAGTGAACCCAATCATCCAGCAGCCGACCCTCATGATCTACGGCGACCGGGATGTGGTTGCGAAGTCTGAAAACCTGACAAAGTTCGTGCCCAATGTGGAAGTGGTCAATCTGGATTGCGGTCATTGGATCCAGGAAGAAAAGCCGGAAGAAACAAACCAAGCGATTTTAAAATGGCTGGAACAATGGGAGATGTAGTTTTTTTCAACAACCAAGAAGAGTTTAACGATTGGTTAGAAGAACATCATGCTGAAGCTAGTGAAATTTGGGTGGGCTATTTTGGGATAAGTACAGGTCGTGCAAGCCTTACTTGGTCTGCATCAGTAGATGCCGCTCTTTGTTTTGGGTGGATTGACGGTATACGAAAAACCATTGATAAACAAAGCTATAAGATTCGCTTTACTCCGCGCAAAGTAAATAGTGTATGGAGTGCTGTGAACGTAAAGAAGGTAAAAGCACTAATACAGTTTGGAAAGATGAGACCAGAAGGAATGCACGTCTTTAACAACAGAACCGATGCACAAGGCTATTCCTCTGAACAAAGAAACGTGGAACTTGCCAAAGAATATGAAGAACAAATCAAGGCAAATCAAACAGCCTGGCTATTCTTCACTAATTTATCACCATCCTATAAAAGAGATTCAATCTGGTGGGTAATGAGCGCCAAGAAAGAAGAAACACGATTAAGAAGGCTTGGAATATTGATCGCTTCATCTGAAGAAGGGCTAAAATTTCAACATTGCAAAAAATATATTACAGAATAAGGAAATATAAATAACAAAAGAATGGTTAAAAGGATTTTTGGTACTGCATAAATCTGGGTCTATTGTTTCCCTGATCTATAGGAGAGAGGAGCTACTGTATTTCTCAATCAATTAGGGTTTAATTCTCATCAAAAGTCAGAACGTTTTAAATGCGAGGCATAAATCAAATCGCTAAATGAAGAAGGGATGAAACAGCTCATCCAAAATCGCAACCCCCTTCATTTTCATGGTACAGCCGACCCTCATGATCTATGGTGACCGGGATACGGTCCAGAGGTCTGAAAACCTGACAAAGTTCGTGCCTAATGCAGAAGTGGTCAATCTGGATTGCGGTCATTGGATCCAGCAAGAAAAGCCGGAAGAAACAAACCAAGCGATTTTGAGATGGCTGGAAGAGCAGAATGATGCTGAATAGAGTCGCTTAGCAAGCAAAACTTAGAAAAACAATAAGGACACCCAAACAGGCAAGGTCATTAAGTTAAGCTCAAAGGTAAGAACGGGAATAAAAATGGAATTCAAAACGGCATGGGAAAGCCCCGTGCCGATCGCTGTCAATACGAGTCCTGAATGAACTTCATTAACAATCTCTTGAATTTCAAGTACTGTCCATGGAGATGTCTCGTCCACGCTCAATGCATAATCAACATAGGTTAAGTTCGACGGAGTAACATCTGTTACTCCAGTAGTGTCAAATATTGAGTGGTCAGGCGCATCGCCAGCTTGCTGAACGTAGTAAGCATTAATCGTATCCAACGCGGCTTGTGGAGACAATGGTGCAGGTGTTTGTGTAGGTGTCTGCGTTCTATAGATGTTACGCTGAACCGTACCATTAAATAGGGTGAAAATTAGTTGTGAATGAAGTTTATATAGAGATAAAATTAACCCCTAAGATGACTCTTAGTTTTTTTCATATGACTTAATACAACAATATTTACAAATTCATGATACGATATTGCTAAATCGGGAGATAGATGCTCCATATTTAAGATAGAATTAATTATTGATAGAACTGTTGAAGATGAATCATAACAAAATGATTGATGATCAACCAAGAATGTTTACTGAAACTATTATGACTCTGTAGAATGGGGGCCACTATATGTCATTAGCTAATAAAAAAGAAGAGTGTTTACTTATCGAGACATTAAAATCGCATATACCAAATGTAGAGGAATTACTGAATCCAGCAGTTGAGGAATCAGAAATAAATCTTTTCGAGAGCATGATGAACTGCAAATTTCCAGAAGATTTCAGAAAGCTATACATGAATTTTAATGGAGAAGGAGAGCAGATTTTTGGCATTATGGCTGGTCTTGGTTGGATGAACATTGAATCGATAGTAAGCAACTGGAAGTCCCTTTTGGAATCAGCGTACGATATTATATCCAGCAAATCAGATGTAATAAAAGATGGGAACTACAGAGAAGGCTGGATTCCTTTTGCTGAAGATGGTGGTGGCTCATTTTTGGCAATAGATTTAGACCCCGGAGAAAAGGGCGTTTATGGGCAAATTATCACGATAGATCATAATTCTCATTTTTCCTATGTTATTGCAGAAAGTTTGGGACATTTCTTTGAATTTATCGATTCGAGTCTCAGAAATAGTAGTATTGGTATTCGTGAAGAAGAAGATGTAATCATATTATCCCGTGAAAGTGGAAGTTTGTTAGATGATATTTTGGCTCTGACTAATTTGAATATCGAAGAGAACAGCCTTATCCCTGTAAGCGGATTTTGGGAAGAGTATTTTAAAGACGATGTTGAAAGTGGTTTTGTATCTTCAAAAACATTGAAAAAAAAGAGAATGGTATTTATTAGAGCTGATCAAGCTCAAAAATACGGAGCAATATCTTTGGATATTTTAACCCATATGGTTAATCTTAAAGAACTTATTATACATGCGGATGAAATTACTAATTTTGATGTACTTCAACGCTTGGCCTCTTTAGCAGAACTTGTGATAGGATCAGAAGCTTTTAAAGAGTCTGATTTGAAGTACTTAGTTTCTTTAGATGGGTTAAGGAAGCTAACATTAATAGGACTTCCATTAAAAGATATACATACACTGAAAGATATAAAGAAATTAAAGAGTTTGAGATTATGTAGAATGAACTCAATTGATAGGGGATTAATAGGAACTATAAAAAATTTGAAGGAACTAAGTTTAGAAGAAATGGAGGTTGGCGACCTGCTTTATATTTCAAACCTTAGTAAGTTAATAAAACTAGAGCTCAAACAAGTGACAATACCACATTTATCATTCTTAAAAGCTTTAAAGAATCTAACGGTTTTTGAGACAGATAGCTGTGCAATAGATGAATCACATATAGAGGTTATAGGAGAATTGAAGAAATTAAAGCAGTTCACTTATCCGGTTGGAGATTTAACAATACTCAAAAATTGTATGAGTCTAAAGCAGATTGGAGTAGATGCATCAAGACTTAAAGGTTTGGAGGAAATTTCAGACTGTAATATAGTCGATATAACTATATTTCATGCAACATCGAAAGAGAATGCGAAGTCCGTAGTCGCGGAGTTTAATAAATACTTTAAACTTCAGTCATATGGATGGCAAGTAACATGGAAAGATTAATGAAGCTTGCCTACACTGAGCTTTATCATTATAGGGTGAAATTTTTATAAAAGAAAGGAGACTAGCCATTTTGGTTAGTCTCCTTTCTTTTTGCCGTTAGACCAACGCTGATACCTAATAAAATAGTAATGATGAAGCAGAAAAATTGTAGACATAAGATTTAAACCATTGACCTTTCCGCTAAGTAATCAGAGGGGCCTTTTTTGCGAAACAAGAAATAATATACATGGGTCTGTGAAGTTTACAATTGTAATCTAATTATTGAACGTCTAGCATTAAGTATATTGGAGCGACGCATTAGGCGGATAAGGCGTACTACAGGTTGTTTATATTATCCTCGCATAATTTACTCGAAATGGAGAGCTTATGAAAAAGACTATTGTTTGTGTAATAGCGATACTTATCGTATTCTCAGGATTCGCAACACAAAGTTATGCGGCGTTGTCAGATACGCAATCTGCGGCAATACACGCGTTGCTGGATGATGCCCGTCGTATATCAGGTGTGCCGGGAATGTCAATCTCGATACTAGCTGATGATGAAATTTTCTACTTTTCTTCCGGGTATGCAGACCGTGAAAGTGGGTTGTCTGCAAGTGAGAACACACTATATGAACTGGCCTCGGTCAGTAAAGCCTTTACCGGCATGGGTATTCTGCTGTTGGAGGAACAAGGGCTGCTGTCAATGACTGACACTGTCCAAAAATATTTACCTTGGTTTACGTTAAAGTATCAAGGAAAACCTGTTGATATGCAAAGCCTTACACTCAATAACTTTCTTCACCATACTAGCGGCCTAACAAATGGTAAGCATTCTCAAAATATTCCACAAGGCAATACACCAGATTTGCTGCAAAAGACTGTGGAAATGCTGGTAGATGCTGAGTTGGCGTTCCCTCCCGGTGAACAGTACAACTATGGGACCGTTAATTATGACGTATTGGGTTTGGTTATTGAGATTGTGTCGGGACAAAGCTATGAAGACTTTATGAGGGAACAGGTATTTCAGCCGTTAGGTCTTCACCAGACGTACGTTTATAAAGAAGATGCTCAAGCCACCGGACAGTTGGCACAGGGCTACCGTTCTTCCTTTTTTATGACAACTCCATATAACGCGCCGGATTTTTCCGGGAATAAACCCGCAGGCTACATCATTTCTTGTACAAAAGATATGGCGCGTTGGATGGGCATACAGATGGGTATTGTGAAGGACATACCCGAAATATTCCATACGGTTATCGAAAAATCACATCAGGGTGATATGTCTGTTCTGGCTGTCAACGAAATGTATTATGCGGCGGGCTGGACGGTAAACGCCAACCAAACGATTATAGAGCACCCAGGGGGAAATCCCAATTTTGGAACCGAAGTGATCATACTGCCAAATGAACGAACAGCCGTCTGCTTGCTGACCAATGGCGCAAATATCAATAGAAGCATGGTACTAAAAGTTAAAGAGATATTAGACGGCAATCTAACGCAGTCATATGAAATAAGCGGCACACAGCTTTTGGACATCATTTTATCGTCTACCACAATTATTTTTTGCCTATTGGCCGTTCTGTTCTTTCTCTTAGGATTACGCAGAAGGAAGACGAATGAGCGGCAGCCAATGACAAAAAAGCGAATAATCGTAACAGCTATTTTGCTGATGGCTACGATTGCCCTGTGTATAATGTGCTGTGCATTAGATTGGCCAACGATACTTATTTGGCAAACATATAGTGTTCTTACAGCCTTGATTTCTTCAGCATTATTAACAGCAAGCATTACATGGTTTGTATACACTCAACGGTATAATAGTCTCATAAGAGGTGGGGCAGAGCGCAGTTTTTTTTGATTTATGAATACATGTTCTTGTCGCGATCAAAGGACTAGAACATGTAACCATTGCCGCTAGAAGCAGAGGGGAGAAGGAACATAAAAGGATATTTTTGATTTTAGCAATTTATTTTACAACCCGATTGCACCTATTGAACTTCCATACCACTTAGTTAGCATATTTATCAGCATTGTCTAATCCCCATCCTTAGCTGGTCCTCGCTCTGACCCTTCCTTACGACAAATCCTTTTTATACTGGATGGCCATGTAAATTCCACCAGCTAAAAACGCTAACGCATATTTGAACAAGAAAAAGATGTTCCACATATACTCTTTAGGAAAAATCATGTCACATAGAATAATTGTCAACAGCATAAAGTAACTGCTTTTCAAAAAGATTTTATTTGTCCGTTCATCGTCTTGCCCAATCTTCTTATAAAATACATAGGTGAAAATCGCACTACCCATGAGCAGTAAAAAACCTACTCCAATGAGAATATTCCAATTTTCCGTAGATTGCTCAGCCCAGGACTTTAAAGGGTGGAAAATTGCGTTATGGATATCAGAAATAGACTTAATTTTCATTTTGATCATTTCCTTTCAAATAAGTAAAAACATCGTTAACATCAACATTAAAAAAATCGGCAATTCGAAAAGCCAATAGCAGAGTCGGCACATAATTCCCTTTTTCCATTACGAAAATGGTTTGTTTGGAAACCCCGACTTTCTCTGCTAATTCTTGCTGAGACATTCTGGCAAGTACACGATATTCATAAACCTTATTGGATATCGAATCACCGAAATCTTTCTTCATGACCATCACCTCTTGAATCAAATTATAAACTGATTTTTAACAAATGTAAAGTTTACTTATACTTCGTTACATAATATATTTATGTTTACCTGGACTACTTTGATTTAACAAAAGCCAGAATGCAGAAAAAACCTGACGAAATTCATGATTCCGCCTGGTTCACATATCGATCTAATGTAATTTATGGTTTTTGGTGGTGCATTTTATGATTTTCAGTGGTGCAAATCGATGAATGATTGCCACGATCGTGCAAGAACAATTCACAGTCAATAGCAGACGGATGGCAATCGGATTACTTAACGGATCTGGGATGGACGAAATCCATGCCTTTAAGCACACCAGGCAACAAACAGAGCAAGAAGGTATTGATAGGCATCACGATATCCACACCTTGCTTCCCCGCAGCCTGAGCAAGTGCTGTCTGCAACAATGTTGCCGCACCACCGAATGTCAGCCCCCACAGCGCAACAGAAATGAAGATAATAGTACCATGCTCACTCCAAAGTCCTAGTACAAGAGATATCAGAGCAAATCCGGTAAGACTGATGAGAACCAACGGACGCAACCAACGATCAATGAAAATCCCAATCACCCAGATTCCCACCAGTGCCATAATTGCAAAAACAAGCAGAACCTGTCCGAGATAGGGTTCAAGCCCCATATCATCCAGGAAAGGAGAGATATAGGTATACAAAATATTATGAGCCAGCATCCAGGCAAGAACCACAACCAAGATAGGAATCACCCCAGGTGTGAGTAAAACTTTGAATACTGAAATGCGTTTATCAGCCGACTGTCCCGGATAATAAAGCAGCGACAGTCCAAGACTTGATAAATAAAGTCTTGGACTGCCGCTGTTCAATTATCATTTCCCGGTAGTTTATTCAAGGATGCTACGAAAAAACTATATATTTAGATTTTCATATTCAGATTAATGCCTGATTGAAGGATTTAATGAAAATAAATTAAAAAACACCATACTATTTTAACAAAAAATTACGGAACATGTATTTCCGATTTGATATCATGTTGACTTAAAAATTTCATTAAATCATTACTCAGCTGTACAATCTCATTGTTAGCATTATTCGCATAATCCGGCAACATCATATCCCTAACCATCTTAGTTCGTAGCCATGTCATAAAGAAGAGATCCAAAAATAAGTTTGGAAATTTAAGCACCATTTTAAGTATTGGAGGATCAATTAAAACGCCCGCTTTTTGTATTTCCCTAAGATACGCTTTTAAAGTGACTGTTATTTTGCGTGCCGTCTTTCTGGTTCTGGCTGTTTTTTTGTCAATAATCTTATTCTCAGAATGCAAAAAACTCAACATGGCAATATCTGATACGGAATGTGTGATTAGATACGCTTGCATATCCTTTTTAATAACGTAGGGAAGCTTTGCTGTTTTAAATAGTTTTGCGAGGTTTTCTATGCGTTCTGTCGCTACACCATTAATTTCTCCAAATGCAGTTGCCGCTATAAACTTTGGTAGAAATCGAGCATGCAATACCCCATCTTTAATCTGTCCGCCGAAGCCGGGAAAAGCTGGTAAAAGTCTATCCCCTACGATATCCAGCCACGAAGAAAATCCATTTGAATTACTAGTCATCGTAACTATATTTTTGCTTTGATTATCTTTTAGCGCTAACAACGCTGCTTCGGACCGATCATAACGAACGGTAACGAAAATAAAATCGTATACATCGTCATTTTCGAGCGTATCCATGACATTCACTTGTATCGATCTAACTGTACCTTTTTCTATATACTGCAGGCCATTTTCTCTTAATGATTTATATCTATTCGAATGTGCAAACAGGCTAACGTCAAACCCTGCTTCAATAAGCTTAATTGCGTACATGCTCCCGATGACACCTGCACCAAAAATTAAAATTCTATCTTGTTTTGCTGACATATAAACCACCCCTACTTATTAATATTCCCTTTGGATTATCCGACAACGTGTTGTATGATGTGATTATAAATCTTCATTATTCCTTGATCAACCATCAGTTTTTTATGATTTGTCGGATGATATTCTTATTCACTAGTAGGAGGGACACATGAAAAAGCAACCCCAAATAACGGAGAAAACGAGACAAAAATTTGTAGAAGTTTTTTGTGAGTTATATAGCCAAAAGCCGATTGAGAAAATTTCGGTTCAGGAAATTTCCAATAAGTCAGGGTATAACCGCAGCACCTTTTATCAATACTTTACTGACATTTACGAATTGTTAGACTCTGTTGAAAATGACTTATTAAATGACATTAAAAAAGAATTGGCGAATAAAGAGCTATCGATGGATACGGTTCAAGATACACTCTATTGTCTGGACAAAAAAGAACATCTCCTGGTTCTCAACGCCCTTTTGGGTGATTATGGAAGTGCCCGTTTTTTAAAACGCTTAAAAAAAGAAATCGCTTTGGATCAATTAGAATTAAACGTTCCGCAAAACCAATCACTAACGCCATACTTCATTGAGTTTTACCTGACAACTGCTCTTTCTTTGTTTCGTCTTTGGCTTCAGCGTCAAAAGGATTTATCGTCAGAAGAATTTTTCAAGTTAGTGGAGAACCTATATTCAAGAGGGATTACGCCCTATTTTAAAGAATGAGTCTGTCATTCAAACCAAATCCATATGTTCTATAACAATAAAAAAGCGCGCATAAGCTTGTTTACACAATATACTCCATAAAAACTGACCTAACTTACTCTTAAGGTGGACGATGTTATAGACCAAGAGATGGGGCGTTATTGCTTATATATGTACGGAGTGAGAGATATGAACATCATTAATCAATATAGCAATGAGGATTTAGCAGATTTTCTACACAGTGCTATTATGCATCATTAATCTCAATTGTGAACAGGAAAATTGGGCTGATAATAGGAAAACCACAGATTGAACTAACGGGAAACATGGGGAACTTCATCGTTATAGGACCCTTAATGAAGTATATTCATGCTGGCAATGGACAACGCTTAAGGTTAAGTATTATCTTATGCGGGAGGTCATCACTTCTTGAAATTTGAACTAGGACGTTGCTTACTGAATGAACGATTGATGGAATCCGGGAAGTCAGCGGAATGGCTGGCAAAAGACTTGCTTTTTAAACCGGAACGAGTTTACGACTTTATTGAAAACAAAAGAGTGATGCCACTCAAAATTGCCATATCGATCGCCGATTCCATCGGTTGTGATGTTCGTGCCTTGTATGAATTAATTCCGAATGATAATGAAGTAAAGGGAGATTAATGGAATAAGTGGTAGGTTGCATTAAGACTACGAATGTGATCCATTAAGCTAAGATAATGGGAAACGATAGCTCTATCAAAATAAGAAGGCAGCCGGTCAAATGATCGGCTGCCTTTGTTAAAATAACGGGCAGTTTAGATTACTCATGATGAGGATGACGAGAATCACAATTGGCGGAACAGCTTGAGCCAGATCCATGACGACAGCCTTGGGATTGAAGAATTTAAAATCCATGATGCTGCTCGGCATACGCGTGTAGCGCATCCAGCTTTCTTCCCAAAAGCAGGTCGAGTTTGGTTTCGCCTCGAATATCGTGAATACCGGTGTTGTAAGTGTGTTCCTTTTTAATTGCAAAGTATCAGTTCCGTCTGGTCTTTCGCTTGATGCCATGCTTGCTTGAGCAAATGATGCTTCTTGCATTCTGGCACGATGTGTTGCCGTGGAGACCAGTGCCTAGTTTACGGACTGCAAACGAAAAACAAGACTGTATTGTTCCTTGGAGCCAACACACGAATAAGACCAAACAAAACCAATATTGCACCGCGAACAGGCCAAGCGTGCAAAAAACACTTTTTACCAAAGATGCTGAAATGACGAATCTTGCTCGACGTATTACGGCCATCTCGCTTTATAACTTCTTCGGAGTGGCATAGAGGACAGGCCTGTTTGTAGGCTACCAGTGAGGCTTCCAAATGTACTTCTGTTTCATGGATCGAGACAACGCTATGATGTTGTAGTTCTGGTAATCCAAGCAGTTCGTTAATATACTGGATGGGCATCTGTCATAGCCTTTTCGTGTTGTTTGGTTGGACTTACAACATTACAAGATTTGCAGATGTTTTTCCATTTCTATCCTCGGTTTTACTCCGTTTTAATTTTCAACCGCAAAATTTGATTTTGAGCCTCAATTAATTGTGTAATTTGAGTGAACTCCCATCGTTTTTGTTACCGAAATATGTATATGGGCATATAACTAATTCTATAATTTAAAAGTCGAAAGGATGATAAACTTGTCTAGAAATTTAACTACACCAGATGGAACTACAGTATTTCCCTTTATAGCTCCTCAAGTTATTAGTGACCAAATTACACAAGGTAGAGTGGGGCACTACTATAAATCTTCAATTCCTGGGTTTGGATTAGTAACTTGGCAACTTGTAAGTTTCACGGTGCCAGCACCTGGAGCTGATATTGGATCAGGTACAATCTCAATGAATATTATCAATCCCGATGGTACAATGAGTTTTACTCAAGTAAGTAACCAAGATATAGTTGGGTTGCAATATATCGGTCCAGTATTGCCTGTTACCCCACCGCCACCTCCTGTTACACAACCTAAGCCCGTATGGTGTTCTTCAGCACCTTGGCATCCGGCTTGCTGGCGCGCTGAAGGCCCCTATCAGTATTATAGAGGCTATGATACGTACTGGGTACCTGTTCATATTCCTAAGAATTAATGTTGTCATCAATATCTTTAGAGGGAGTAACACTTCGATTTAACCACTGATTACAAAAAGAGAAAGTAGTAACATGTGATGTTAGTTTCTAGCTTCAAACTCCATTAAAGATTTCGGCTAGTGATAATATGTATTCTCGTAAATCAAGTTATTTCATATAAAAAAACAAGCAACCTACAGTTGATTTTTATGTAGGTTGCTTGTTTTGATTTCTAGTCCTCTAGGTTGTATTATCAGAGTTCGCATTTTATACTCTTTTCCCGGCCTTTGAATTCATCTTTTATTAGCCAAGTGACGGTTTAATCACCTTACCTAACTCACTCACTTTTTCGGGTAACTTTTTATGCATGGTTTATCAAATTTGAATTTGGGGGCTCCTTTTTTGATGCCAAAGTGTTTCTCAACTTAGATCTACTATTTGTTCCATTTATAAGCGTTAGTGTGAAATTATAAAAATTGATCTCATCGAATCCGACAAAAATTTGTGAGTGCCACCAACACGAGTGGAAGTGTTGGATGAGTACAATACGCGTTTAATGGTTCTGTAATATAAGGAATAAATGGCTCAATCAGAAAAAATGAAAAGATACTGTCCCGTGTAAAAGGAACAGTACCTTGCCTTTACGTTTGGCTTTGCTTCTAAGCGATTGAGATTTATTGTCATTTGGTGCTCGCCTACTTTTTCGTAGGATAATCTATCTTATGAAAAAAAAAAAAAAAAAAATGACTTTACGTAACGTTCATCCAACTTATTGAACGTGACAGGAAGATGTCGTTACGCGGGCATGTTCTTATCTCGACTTTGCTTGGATTATCTTAAGCCTGGATAGTTCTTTCGCTGTGAGGCGCCGGGTATAGGCAGCATTGCCGTTATGCGTATCGACTATCTTGATTCGGCCCGCACTCTGACCCGCTGGACGTGCCACACGGACTCGGAGTGCACTTAATGCCCAATCGATGGGAAAGGCAACCGAAGTCTTTCCATCCGTTGTTCCGGCATAATTTACAGCGGCCGCATAGTTATCTGAACTTCTCAGCCAGACTGAGCCCGAGTCGCCGGGAAGTGATATAGGTGTATTGCTCAGAATAATTGATTGATTGAGGAAGGTAAGCACGCCGATATCCGAACCATAATCTACTTGTACATCCGTATTTACCGAATCTACTTTTCCTCTGGTCAGTCCAGATGTCCGTCCTACTTTTTTGAAGCGTTCGCCTACACGGTAGGAGGTGACATGACCGGGAATAGTGCCTATCGTTGCATACTGTGGGCTGACAATGCTGTTGCTTAGCGGACGGGACAAGGCTGCATCAACCCGGTTTGAACCGCTGGTAGTCAGGGTAATAAACTGCGATAAATACCCGACACGGTTCCTTGGTGTCCTGCTTTCATCCGATCCGCCGGGCTGCAGTGTTTCTGCGCGATTGCGGGAGTTGGTCGGGTTGGTGAGCACATGGTTATTGCTGAATAAATACTGTTGATTGCCCCTGCTTACAATTAAGCCTACGGTTCCTGATCCGCCTGTGGTACCGATACTGTATCCTGCGATTACCGGACGAATCCGGTCCATGTAACTTGCGTTGCTGCGGATTTTTTGGGTTTTCACTACTCGTATCGGGACTTTTACAGTCTTGCCTCTAATTTGTGAGGAGAGCTTCGAACCAAAGCCTAGCGTCGTGCTGCTGACCGCATTAGCATAGAGGATCACGGCTGCGCCCTTTTTAGGATGTTTGGGATCATAGTATCCGACTCCGATCCCATGAATTCTCCGGTTCTTAAGTACTGTTTTCGAAATGTTATTCTTGATCACAAGAGCTTCAGCAAAAGAGGCCACTATTCATCACCTAATCTCATTAGAATAAGATAGTATATTAACCATGCGCACAAAAGGAATGGGCACTAATCATTGCATTTATGTGATAATGGTGAAATTGGTTAATAAAGATTGACGACAGTTATATCTGTCCAGCCATTATCTCCTCTTTAATTTAAGCTGTGAGCGATTTGTCGAAATACTGCTTATATGAGCGACATAGTTCTAAACGTGCTAATAGCCGGCCATTTAACTGAAAAAACCTTCATATACGTCAAGAGAGGCCGAACCGATGCAAAGCTTGAATGCTGGAGACGAGGATGCCTAAGGCACGGAAAAGGGAATAAAATAAGGGGTTAGAGTGGAAAGGATGCCTGATTACATCTTGTGAAGTCAATATTTCAGCATATTGGTCTTACTTTTGGTACGAGGCACTACGTACACGTAATGTTTTCGATCATTTAAACCACCATCATGAAACTGTACAGAAGATATATAGTGAAAGAAGTTGGGATATCGATATTTGGCTGACATCTTGGAAATTTACATCCATGATTTTGTTGAATCGAAAAGATATATACTCGATTTCTACAAAAATCTGATAAATAAAATATTGCTGTTGCTGAAGTTGTTTTAATCAACTATTTTAAGCCCCATATAATAAAGATTTCAAAAAAATATTTCAGTCATCGGAACATGAGTATAAAGAATGTTATGTATTAGATCTCGATTATGTAATTGTGGAGTTTGATACAACTGGTTTAGGTTTTAGGATCAAGAGTCAAGTGTTCGAAATAAGTAAAGAATATTTGTTAAATATACATTTGATTCGTAATCATCAAACCTAGCCCACCTGTAGCCCTTAAGCAAATAGTAGGTCCCACCAGTTCCATTTCCGATAAGCCAAAATTGGATTTGAGCAGCAGATATTTAAACATCCGCACCGGATCAACTACGGTTCGCCCGTTATCGTGGCAATAGTTTTGTTCAATTCTTAATATACAAAGCTAAAATAATTCGTTCATTTGACGCAGCAGGTGATCGTTAGGAATCAAAATATGGTTAAGCTTTGCAAACGGGCTCAATATAGAAACTCTGCTGCTCAGGGAGCATCAAAACCACCAGCCTTTAATTGGATACTTTAAAAAAGAAAAAAAAGAGACATTCCTCATAAAAATGAGAAATTGTCTCTTTTGGGGGGCGTAGGACTTTTTAAGTGACCTCTTTCTAGATGAGGTAAATGTTATTGTTGTTACTACTTAGCAAGTTAAGCGTGAATATTTGTGACTCTCCTTTAATCTGCCATTAATAAAATTAAATCACTTGAATTAGCACGGTGTCATTCGAAGACGACAAGTTCCTCCTGAACCAGAGCATCTAAAAGATACAGTTTGTGCAGTGGCAGGAACTTGATAAGTCGCTAGTGTGCCACCAGGATTTAAAGAGATCTCTGATCCAGGAATAATAAACCTTCCATCATCTGCAACCAGTGTAAATGTACAGCTACCAATATTTGAAATGGCTTTTAATTTTGGTGCAGGCCCCCCAAATCTTTTCACAAGAGTGAAGTTTCCACCACAAGCACCTATCAGGTCCACTGTATTTTCACTTATAGTCGATCTAACTCTGGATAACTTTGGTGCGCGAGTAATGGGAGCTCGTTTTCGTTTACCATTTGTACGAGTACTTGTAATTCTCTTAACTTTCTTAGAACAATTACATGACATATGTTATCACCTCGTAGTTTTAGTCTAGATTATACGTAACTCACCTTAACAAAAAGAAGTCCTTAGTATACATCTTCCACCTGTACCAGATTGACAACGGAATAAAATCTGATGTGGAGGAAATGCGTTAGGACCAAAAACATACCTAGCTAGTACATTGCCTGGTTGTAGCGTGTACTCCGAATTTTGAATTACATTTCCATTACGATCTACCGCGAGTAGTGTGAATGCACAATTTCCTACGTTACGAATTGTGTTAAACTCAGCAGAAAGTCCATTAGTTCTAGCTAAAATCAAGAGCTGACCACAATTTCCTGAAAAATCAAAAGTCTCACTCAGTTCTGTAGATCGAACCTTTCTTTTTCTTGGGACTCTAATTTCAGAAAGATTGATTTTTTTTAGGCGAACTGTTTTACTTTTGGTTGTTTTTCTGCATTTACATGACATTGAACTTACCTCCTTACACAAGATAAGACAGTATATTAAGGGGAGAGACAATACGTATGATCTATTATCCAATTTTTATAAAATATACCTTAGCCCTGTGATTGAAATAACATTTCAAGTTGAATTATATGGAGGAAGTATCTTTTAGAGAAAGATCATTTTTATAGTATAAGTACAAGAAGTAATGATGCAGCTTTAAATGGAGGAAGTTCAGGTTTTGAAATGATGACCAGTGCAATTCAAAGTTAAGTGAAAGAATACTCCAATCTATAATTAGACAGAACAAGGAGAAGGGGATTAGTAAAAATATTCTATTATGGATTCACGATCAGTGGTTGCGAGTTTCTCTATACTATTTTTCTGCAACTGTTTAAATTATTCAGAGTCAAGGTTAACGCAAAAATCTAATATTAGATGGATAGAAGTTCTTGAGTTAACAAAATCTAAATTCAAAATTGCTTTTAAGCTAGTAGAATCAATGACAAAAATTAAAGTGGATGTTTTATACAAGAAATAGAATAGTGCTGATTCAGACTTTAAAAAGTATAAGTGACCTAAGGAGTACATGGATTCGTTTATAAAAAAACATGACAGATAAATTCAAAATCAAAAAATATTTGTAGTTAACGAATGAAACAGCAACCGTTCTTTGACCGGTTGCTGTTTCATTAGAAGGAGGAACTTTCGGCAATGGGACCAAGTTCTTGTGCGACAATGTCGAAGGACAAGGACTTGGTACTATTGCCGATTTGAAAACCATTAAAATACATAATCATGTACAATAATCAATAAGTAATTATACACCATCAGACCTTATCCATATCAGTTGAAGCCGCTAGTAAACAATGAAGAGAAAGCTATAACTGCGTTACATCAAAATTGAGGCCCAAACAATTCAACAAGAAAAACATTCTTCCTATCTTTAAACAATACTGTAGTGCCCAACTATACTAAGTTTGTATCCAGGTTAAAAAACCTCAAGCCCAATAATGCTGAGTTGAAAGAAATACATAACTACTATCTGACAGGGGCAAAACTCCAGCTGGAAGGGTTCATTAGTAAATACTTCAAATAAATAGTTTAATAAAAAGAACCCAAAGTACTTTAAGGGTTCTTTTTTAATGGTTGACACGAACTTTGCTACATTCCCGATATGATTTCATCTACTGCAGAAAGTTAAAAGATGCCATTGTTCTTAAGCTGACGGGCAGGCAATATGGTACTATTTAGGAGGAACTGAGATGTCTAACCCCATATTTGTTCATTCATGGAGGGACTTATGAAGCTGTTGATCGTAGAGGACGATATTGGAATATCGCACACAATTGCAAGAGTTATGCAGGATGAAGGGCATAAGGTTACGGAGTGTCATAACGGAGAAGAGGGCTTGCATCACGCATTGTACGGCGAGTTCGATTTAATTATTTTGGATATTATGCTGCCTAAGGTTGATGGATTTACGTTCATCCAAGAGCTGAGGAAGCAAAGAGTGGATACCCCGATTCTTTGTCTGACGGCAAAAGACGGATTGAACGACCGGGTAAAGGGGTTAACGATCGGAGCGGACGATTATGTGGTGAAGCCATTCGAAATTCCAGAGCTGATTGTCAGAGCTAAAGTGCTGTTGCGCCGTTATGGCAAGGTTAATCAAGAAGAGCAGATTAGCTACGGCCCGATTGCTATTCAAGTTCGAAATCGAGCAATAACGGTCGCAGGAGAAGAGCTGACTTTAACAGAAAAGGAATGTGAGCTGCTTGAGTACCTGCTCATGAATAAAGAGCAGATCGTGACGAAAGAGCAAATCTATAACCGAATTTGGGGACTGGATTCGGAAGCGGGGATTGGCATCGTCGAGCTCTATGTCCATTATCTTCGAAAGAAGCTGTCTTCATGGCATGCCGATCAATATATCCAAACCGTAAGAGGTTTGGGCTACATACTCAGAATAAACAAGTAGTTTTTCAAAGGGAAATCAAAGGTTCATCTTATATATTCTTCTTATACTCTATAAAGGAGAGATTGATGAATGAACCTTGTAAGACAGATGTTTAAGAACACCCGATTGACTATTTTATTAGCTGTGGTACTTCTCGTATTGCTGATTGCAGGCGGTTTGTTTGGGCAGACCCAACATCAGCCAGAGAGTTTAGACGGATTGATTCAGAAGATGGCGGTAGATACGCTTAAGAATGACCCTGAGACACAGCTTTATTTTGACGTGAAAAATGTGGAGGGAATCCGATGGGATCCCACTAAGCTTACGGACCTGTCGGATGCCGATTACGAATTATTAAACGATAAGAGAAATGACTTGTTAAAAAAATTGAATAACTATGATGCTGCTATGCTTTCCCCGGAAGACAAACTCACCTACGATATCCTAAAATGGGACCTAAGCGCGGCGCAGCAGGTATATAAATATTGGGATTTGAACACGAATGACTACCTTTCCCTAACCAATTTTCCGCCGTATTTCGCGAACAACTATCCGATTCGCAGCCAAGCAGATGCAAAGAATTATATCGTTGCGCTGAACGGTTTTTCAGATAAAGTCGCACATGTCATTAATAGAATTCAAGACAGACGGGAGAAAGGTATTGTCCCTGCTTCTGAATTTCTTAAGGAAATGCTTACGAGTTACAGCAAATTGCAGAATACGAAACCGGAAGAAACGATTCTGTACAGTTTGTATGCAGAGAAATTAACCGAGTTAAAACTCGATCCCTCCGAAGAGGAAACGCTGAAAAAAACGTTAGCGCAAACCCTAACCGATCATGTACTGGCTTCTTACGGCAAACTTGCCGATGTGATCAAGAATGATCTTATGAAGCAAGCATCCGTGAACCAAGGAATCTGGAATCAGCCGGGCGGCAGCGAATATTATTCTGCAAGGCTCAAACTTACTACGGGTACTGACCTTAGTCCTCAGAAAATTCACGAGATCGCTAAACGCAAGGTAGAAGAGATCGAGAAGGAGCTAAGAAGCGGGGCTTCGGGTCACGCACAAACTACATCTGCAGCCAGATTCCTAACTGGAGATAAATTGCTGCAAGCGTTAAACAGTAGTTTGTCGGATGCCACGCCCTACTTGTCCGATTGGTTTGAAGAGGAGCTTATCCCGGACCATCCCGTGGATGTGCGGGCGTATTCGGCTCTTTTCGCATCGGCTGGTGGAATGTATATCCCCTTATCTATAAATGGTGATAGGAGCGGGAGATTTGTCATTCCACTCGAAAATCCGACCTCCGAAGAAATAGTTAAATTGCTTGCCTTGCATGAGGGTATTCCAGGACATCACTTTCAATTCTCGATTCAATATGATCAACCATCCATTCCATTAATCCGCAAAATAACGATGACGGCTGGATACGTAGAGGGATGGGCGGTCTATATGGAAAGCTTATGCGCGGAGAAGGGGTTGCTTGATCGGAATATGGTACTAAACCGTTTGCTGGGCAATTCCATGGGTACCGTGATAGATACGGGTATCCATGGGCTGAAGTGGACAAGAGAACAAGCTAATGAGTATCTGGTTAGGGTTACCGGAACGGGGAACGATGCTTTGATCGACAGTGTCATTGCCTATCCTGGACTTAACGAAAACTATGCGATCGGATCGGAGCAATTCCAATCCCTTCGGGAGAAGGCGGAAAGCGAACTCGGGGATCGCTTCGATATCAAGGCATTTCATTCCGTTCTTCTTCGAAACGGGAATATGCCATTTCCAATATTGGAACAGCAAGTGAATCAATACATCAAATCCGCCAAATAAAAGGAGAGCAAACCCCGGTATGATTAAACGCACGTTAGTACGAATGACGATATGGAACAGCACGGTTGTATTTTGCTTGCTCGTCACACTGGGGGGAGGATTATATGGGTTGGCACATTATCGGATCTATTCCGATATTGACCGTCATCTGGTGTTTAATATTGACCACATGCAACAAATTTCTCTAAGTAACGGGGAGCAAGTACTTAACATTGATTCGAAGGAACCGGAACGTTTTATGATGTCATTTTATTGGGATTCCAACGATGCATTGATTCAAAGCGTATATTATAAAGTACCATATATCGAATTGAGTTCGATGCTTCGGGAAAAACAAAACCACATGCGGCCCGAGTCGATACTCGTGGGTAAGAAAACCTATCGATTCGTGAGCAGACCCTATCAGGGTAAATTGCCAATAGTCGAGAAACTGTCGAACATTCCTTTGAAAACAATTCAGATATTTACGGAAATTTCCGCCGAGGTGTATTATTTGAACCGGTTATTATGGTGTATTAGTATTGGAATCGGTGTCGGCGCGTTATTATCTATCATCGCAGGTTACGCTTTGGCTAGACGGGCGCTCATACCAATTCAGAAGGCTTGGGATAAGCAGCAGCAATTCGTTGCAGATGCCTCTCACGAGTTGAGAAGTCCGCTCTCGGTCGTCCGAGGGCAAACACAAATATTGTTACGCCATCCCGATCATACGATCGAGGAAGAAAGCGCTCCAATTTCAGCCATTCTGAAAGAAACCAAAAGAATGAGCAACATGGTAGACGGCCTACTTCTTCTGGCAAGAGGTGATTCACATGAGGAGGTTATCTCATGCACACCTGTTCGTATTGACGTGATCATTAAAGAGATCGCCAAAAAAATGGAGCCAATAATGGATTACAAGCAGTTGCGGGTACAGCTTCATGTCGAAGGCTCGGAATTGCTCATGAATGGAGATGAGAATCGTCTCATACAGTTGTTCATGATTTTGTTGGACAATGCCATTAAATTTACGCAGGTGGATGGGCAAATCGATCTTGAGTGTCTTAGGCAGGGGAAATCAGTTCTTGTAACCGTCAAGGATAACGGAGTGGGTATTTCGGAACATGAATTACCACTCGTATTTAATCGCTTTTATAAGGGAGATTCCTCTAGAAGTAGAGGGGATCATGGAGCAGGTCTAGGGCTATCGATCGCACGTTGGATCGTCGATCAACATCAAGGTACTGTCCACATTAGCAGCGGGGTAGGGTGTGGTACGACAGTTATGATTCGTTTTCCGGTGATTAGTTAAAAATAATAGTACTCTTCAAAAGAGACTTACAATTGTTGTCGGGACTTTTGGGTTTGGGGATATCTATAGAACGCAGCAAAGTTCTTTATTATCCATTATTTTCTAAAAAGGGAAACTAGTACATACTGTGCAATAAGCGAAGAAGATTATCTGGCTTCGCTACCGGTTATTAGCGCATATAAACAAAGAGTGATTATCGCTCAATGTTTAACTTGGATGTGATGCCTTGTACGAATTTCAAAAAAACCGTTGAATCAGCTCAACGGTTTTTTTGAATGCATTTGTGTGTCGTCCTATAAGTGGTTGATGAAACTCTGAGCAATTGATATGGCCAGTCGAAATCGCAAGGCTCTAATTAATGATGTGGTTATTGCTCGGAATTCGGAAGAGGAAGTGATAAATAGATCAAATAATATAAACCCCTAGATTGTGACCATAATCTATTGTAAGAGGACAAGAACATAGACCTATTGGATTCCGCGCTAGGCGCGGCTTTTTTGTTTTATCGGTACAAGTTCTTGTCCTTTGCTTAGGACAAGAACTTGTACCGATTGCCGAAAATGGACAAGAACATGGTACTATTGACGATTTGGCGAATATCTAATTCGGATATTTATGTCATTCAGCAATGGCCCCAACATTACTCTTAGAAGAAGTTTAAACGCTATTGTTATGGTAATACTAGCGCTGGTCGAATCTGGTAGCGAGCCGAGCCAAGAGATTCATATAGAACTATGTATAATCTAAGTAGAACGCATCTTAGTGACATATGTACAAAATACGGGTTTTGTGAGGAAGTAGTTTATTAAATTATTGGAAGCAACCAATTAGTTCCATAATATTACTAATTAGCTATCCATAACTGATATCTTGGCAATGTTCAAAACTGTTCAAAATAACTGCCCTTTCCTAAGCAATTGATTCTTATTTAGTAATCGTATTATCTAAAACGAGTATTAAGCTTTAAAGCTCATCAAGTCACGCATTATTGTTTGCATTAGATTACATAACTCTCAATTATATAAAAAGTTAATTATTTCTATTATTTAACTTTTAGAATCATCCTCATACATGTTCATCATTAAACCTTCAATTTCAAAGTAACTCTTCAGCTAACCTTAATTGTCTCTCACGTTCTTTAGTAGCTGCCTCTGCAACTGAAGAATGATCTGATATGTAATTCACCAGTTTTACTGCATAGTCACTGCAAACCATAGCGTGTCCTCGCATATGTCCAGTTGCAATGGCTTGTGCAAAAGAACGGGCAGCATACTTACTAGCCTCGGTTGTGGACTCTTTGGCCAATTCATTGACTATGAATCCAACTTTTCTTAAATCAAAGGCTCTAATCTCACCAGTTATACGCTTTTCTAGCGTTTCTATACCTAAATCAACACGCGGGTCATTTACAAGCTGTTGGTCCAGATGATCCAGGTGCTCAACTGCTACTTTCAAAGCCCATTTGGCCAGAAACTTCTGTGGCAGATTTTCAAGCATGACTTCAAGTAGATTTCTTAATTCATGGTTATCTATAATCTTTATCTTTGGACTAGTATAAGTAAACATGTTAGTTTCTCTTAATTGCTGTTCATGTTTATTCCATGCATATTCCTCAATATTCAACGAATCACTCCCCCATTACAACACGGCACTATTTAATTGCTTCAGGTCTTCTTTTATAAAAAGAGTGTACCATACTGAAAAAATGTAAATTAGCCAGATTCTACGCGAATAGTCGCCTTTATTACTCCGATGCTGGGTAAACATTTCTTCGATGATATTCATATTGAATATTTCTTCAATGCCACTATAGCGTATTTGTTCGAACATTATATTTGAAATTGGAGTTTTGAGCCAATCACGAATGGGTACGGGAAATCCTAGTTTCGGTCGATTCACAATAGCTTCCGGAACGATTCCTTCCATAGCTTTACGCAAAGCAAGTTTTGTTGTTTTTTGCCCAATCCGATTGGACACAGGTATTTTACTAGCCGTCTCGAAAACCTCTTTATCTAAAAACGGGACTCTTAATTCTAATGAATGTGCCATGGACAGCTTATCTGCTTTTGATAAAATGTCTCCAGGTAACCAAAAATTCATATCAATAAACTGCATTCTTGTCGTAGGGTCTAGGTGAGCTGTCTTATCATAAAAAGGCTTAACGATATCCGTGGGATGTAAAAAGCTATTCTGAGCGTGTACCGATTCGTGGAGCAAGTTCATTTTACCGCTTTTGTTAAAAATATTAGCATTTCCGAAAAAACGCTCTTCTAAAGGTGTCAGACCTCGAAGTAAATAATTTTTCCCATAAAAATGATAGGGATATACGGATAATGATTTTCGTAACGAATCCTTTATGAAGTTAGGCATCCAGGTTATCGGTCTTAATGCATTTGGCTCTCTATAGATTCTATACCCTCCGAATAATTCGTCAGCGCCTTCCCCTGATAGGACAACCGTTACATGTTCTTTTGCAAGCTGGTTTAGATGATAGAGTGCAATAGCGGAAGGGTCTGCAACAGGCTCATCTAGATGCCAGACCGTTTTCGGGATACTTTCAAAAAAGTCTTTTTGCGATAAAATGTGAAAATAATGATCTGTCCCCAGTTTGGCTGCCGTTTGATTTGCAATGATTGTTTCATTGTTCAGCCCTTCAAATCCAATCGAAAAGGTTTTTGTTGATTCTTCTGCTCTCATCATTGCAGCTATTGCGGTGGAGTCAATTCCACTGGACAAAAAACATCCTCTATCCACATCACTTTGTAAATGAAGGTTTACAGACTCTTTCAATTTCCACTGAATTTCTTCAGCATAGTCTGCTAAAGATCGTTCTACCGGTTGAAAATGGGGTTCCCAATATTTCTCGATCTTCATTTCACCATCCGAGTTAACAAATAATCGCTCCGCAGGTCCTAATTTATGAATGTGTTCAAACATCGTATCAGGATGCGGGACATACTGAAAAGTTAAGTAGCTGAATAAACTTTGATATTGAAGCTTTCTGGGTACCCCTTGCACTGCAAGTATGCTTTTAATTTCCGAAGCAAATAAAAGATTATTTTCGTCTTTGTAATAATAAAAAGGTTTGATTCCGAAATGATCTCTAGCAGCAAAAAGAGATTGTTCCCTAAGATCCCAAATCGCAAAACTAAACATTCCACGTAAATGATGGACACAGTCCTTGCCGTATTCCTCAAATAAATGCACAATGACCTCTGTATCTGATTGCGTCTGAAAGTGATGTCCTTTTAGCTTTAACTGATCTCGTAGTGTTTTATAATTATAGATTTCACCATTAAAAACAATCCAAAGAGTACGATCTTCATTCGTCATCGGTTGATTACCATCACGTATATCAATTACAGACAATCTGCGAAAACCAAGTCCAATGTGAGAATCGAGCCATACTCCCTCATGATTGGGGCCTCGGTGATTCATAACCCCTGTCATTTGTTTTAAGGTTTCTTCCTGTGGTGGCTGTCCATTATATTTTAATATTCCTGCTATTCCGCACATACTATGGTAGTCCTTCCTATAATAAAGATTAGGATATAGAGTGCCCATAATTGCTTTGATAAATTTATCATTTTTTTCTAAAGGATTCACTTATTTGAAAATACGAAAAAAAGAAAAGCCTGAATTAGCAGGCTTTTCTCATTCATTCTTACTTTATCTCTCCCATAAAGCTTCTAAAGTTCTCGACGATATCTTTGGATCGGGTATGGTGCAAATAATGCTCCCCATCAAGCAACATCAATTTCCCGTGTAAGGAGTCTTTAATCTGTTCTTTATGCAGGGATTCCCAGCCTGGAACATCCGTATTTTCTTTCACTAGGAAGAAAATAACAGGAAGATCTTTAGGGAAATTTAATGTTTCCGTGACTTTGAAATTACTTTTAAAATGCTCTGCTTCGCTGATGATATTAGGATTCATCATGTTTTTAAGTGAAATCATTCTATTTTGTTCTTTAGTTTCCTCATCATCACTTGGTGTAACGATTTGGGCTGGATTGAGCTTTACCAGCAATCTCATAAATCCTGAGTTTTTAAGCAGCTTATAGGTTCCTGATGGAAATTCTTCATCGTTGCCCCCTTGTGTGGGTACGCTGCTGTCTATGCCTACGAATGCACTAACTTCGTTTTCGTATTTGTTCACATAGTCCAGTCCGTAAATTCCCGCTATAGAATGTCCCATCAGAATATAACGATCTATCTTTAATTCTTGTAAAGCTTCATGAAGCTCACTCACGATATTGTCGACCGTTCGTTCTTTTGTGGTGACATCGCTTAGTCCATAACCAAACGGTTCAACTACTACAACTTTATAGAAAGGAGTCAGTTCATCTACAAGTGGTTTGAAATCAATTACGGGTGATGCGGTTCCAAACCCTGGGAGTAACACGACTGTTTCCTTGCCTTGCCCTTGTATGGTAACATTCATCTTTTTCCCGTCGACAGGTACAAGCTGACCATAGGGTTCTATTTTTCCTTTCTCCACTTTATTGCTGATCACATTGACTGTAAAAACGATGACCAGAAAAAGTGCTAGGAGTATGACTATAGCGACTATTACTTTAAGTAAAATTAATAATGTTTTTTTCATACTTTCATTTCCTTCCTTGATGTTTCTTTTAGTTTCTCCAACTTCTGCACCCCTTCATGTTATCCCTTATCTTTTGTCTATTTCATTCTAACAATCCAGTCTTAGATCCTGTGTAACGCAAGTTTAATTGATTCTTAACTTTCAACAGCTCCTAATGATAACGAATTAAGCTTCTGTTAAGATTTATATAACAAAAAACACCTCTAGATATCCGTCGATCAGCCATAGGCTAATCTAACGTTATCTAAAGGTGTAGTTTCCACTTATTAGTTCATTGATTATTTACGCGCTGCACGAAGCTTCTCAGGGGTTACGTCATTTCCATCCGGATCTAAAATTGTCACTCCAGAAAGACTGTTACGAACTTGTCCACGAATTTCACGCAGATAGTCTTCACGCAATGCGATCTGTTCAACCCATTCGCCTTGTGTCAAGCCTACTTCACGTTCTTTCTTAGCTAATTCATTGATGCGAGTCAAACTTGTAATCATCTATGTTCCTCTTTTCTTAGTTTTAATTAGCTTACTAACGGTTATGGCGATTAGTTCCAGATTCAAGCTAAATTATCGGCCATTTGTTTCATAAGTCTTCTTAATAATAAACGTTCTTCAGGTATAATTCCGGCTAGTAATTTATCCAGCTGTTTGTTCCAGATCTGTTCCACAGGTTCGCAGAGATTACGTCCGGCTGGGGTTAGATACACTCGGCTAACTCTGCCATCTTCAGAATCTCTTTTTCGAACAACAAACCCATGATTTTCAAGAGATTTCACCATATTTGTTATGGTTGGAGGCTCACAATTCAAGCGTTCACTTAGCTGTATTTGTGTCATTCCATCTGTTCTCCATAACCGGCATAATAACTGTTCTTGACCCACATGAAGATTAAGTTCTCTAAGCAGTTCTGCATAATCTCTACGCATTTCCGCTGATATTCTATCCAGTAGTTCCCTTATCTCATCTTCTATCACAGATATTTCCTCCGTACTGCCTTACAAATTACTTAGCAAGCTAATAATATCACGATTTATTAAAAATTTCAAATAAATGTCCGGTAACGTTCATCCTGTCTGCTGACCAAACCATTAAAAAAGGAGTAAAACCACAAGATCACATAGATCTCGGTTTTACTCCTGCTTAGTCGACACTTGACTTCGTTCTCAATTATTTTGTGGAAGCCGTACTTCAAACATCGTCCGCACTACACTGCTTTGTGCAGAAACTGTTCCAGCATGTTGTTCCACAATGTTTTTAGTGATAAATAAGCCCAGTCCCGTACTCCCTGTGGGATGCGTTCGCGCTCGATCCCCGGTGTAGAACATATCAAAAATACGCGGGAGCTCTTCCGGATCAATACAATCTCCATAGTTAATGATCTCAATAACGACTTCATTTTCCTCTAAATACCCATGAATATCAATAAATTGACCGTCGCTTCCATATCGCGCTGCGTTGGTGAGGAGATTCTCAAATACACGCGCCAGCAGCTCACCGTCACCCTCTATCTTCAGAGGTTGGGTTACATCCAAGCGGGAAGTAAGACCATTTTTCTCAAAAACGGGATATAACTCTTCATTTAACTGCAAAAGAAGCTCACTCAGGTCGATCGAGGTTTTTTCAAGCGTAAGCTTACCATAGTTCATTCTTGTGATTTCAAATAGCTCATCAATTAATTTTTCCAAACGTTGAGATTTAGTATAAGCGATCGTTGTATAATGTCTGGTCTGTTCTGGCGTTAATTCATTGTCCTTAAGGATAAAATCCAAATAACCTATAACGGAGGTAAGTGGTGTACGCAGATCATGTGCCAGATTTAATACAAGTTGATCTTTACTGCTCTCCGCAAAGTCGCCCCGCTCAATAGCTTCCTGAAGATGGTCAATAGCCAGATTGATATCATGGCCAATAAGGCCGAATTCATCTTTAGATGGGATATCTACCCGCTCCGAGAAATCACCCGACGCCAGCTGATGGATCCCTTTCGAGATTTCCTTGAAATAATTTGCATATGGTTTAGTAAATATAAAAAAGAATAAGATGGCCAAAGGAATGAAGATAATCAAAAACGCATTAACATCACCGATATCCCGCATCAAGTAGCGAACTTTAGTCAATGGATTTTCTAATAAGACCTCTGATCGATAATATCTCTGCAGAATTTTATAGATTGAAAAGGTAATTCCACCGGATACAAGCATACTGGCCATCAGCAGCATAATCATTTTTGTGCGAAAGCTATAGATCATTTTAGGCATTGGTTGTATACCCTTCCCCTACTATTTATCTTTGTAGTGACAATGGTATATGAATTCATTCAAAATCTCAAATCCTTCGAATCAAAGATCTTTCCGCACAAAAATCCGCAGAGAAATGATATATGAACAGCTAAGCAAGAATACATAAGCCAGCCCTAGGATTATAAAGGGAATGACTGTACCTTTCACTCCAAAACTCAGCCATCTGTTCACATCAGGTATCCACTGGATCAAAAAGCTAAACACATTCGGTCCAAACATTACAATCATCATAAAAACAAGATTAACCACTTGCGCTCCCTTTGCCCCTAACCAGTAATGAATCGGTAAATAAAGCATCGCAAGGAGAGGGAAAATGGATAACGTAATACCAACCTCTTGCCAAAAATGAGGGGTTACAGCTTTACCTGTTACAATAATCAGGAGATAGGTAAAGGACGTGGCTGCCAGCCCAACAAGCGCATACGGAAGGATCGAAAAATATTTGGCACGGACAAGCTCTTGTCTCCTTACAGGGAGATTAACGAGAAACCGTTGCGTCATCTGCTGAGTATCCATTGAGCAGGAGCTTATCAATAACAGCATGGGTGGCATTACCGTAAATAAACTGAAGCTATGATAGTTCGAGTAAGCTATCCAAATAAAAAAAGGGATTAGCAGCATCAGAAATTTACGCAGAAGAATGAAGTCTTTTTGAATTAAAAAAAATGATTTATACACTTTACGTCCTCCTTAGCTTATAACTCTTCCTTGCTAAACAATCGTAGTGAAATCCTATAAGAGCAGTACAATATGGAGAGATAAACAATCCCTATCAAACCAATCGACAACAGATGATCCTGCAGCTTTATGTCGGTAATTGTTAAGAAAAAGGATGAATTTGAGAGTGAAGATCCAGTGTTCAGGGTGGTAATCGTTATTACTACATTAAAAAGGATATTGAAGTAATAGTTTTTGGAACCAAGCCAATAATGAATCGGCAGATAAATAGACGCAGCCAAAGGAATCATAAGTAACGTTAAAGATACCCCTATCCAATAAAACGAGCTAATGGAATATCCAAATGAAAAGGAAATTAGTAACAAAGCTAAAGAGCAAACCAAACCGATGAAACAATAAGGAATAAGTGATAAGTATTTAGCCAAGATAATCTCTTGCCGTCTTACTGGTAACCCTATCACAAACTTTGTGTTGTTATTCTGTGCATCCATAGAACAGGAGTATACGAGCAACAGTAAAGATTGAAAAGTAGCAAACATGCTGGAGTTATCCAGTTGAACATATGCGATGAACAAGATACTCAAGAGAAATATAGGGATAAAATTCCGCAGGAGAATAAAATCTTTTCGAATCAGCAACAAGAGATTAAACATACAAAGCGTTTCCCTTTACCGTAAAATACATGATTTCTTCCAGGGTAGGTGTTTCGCATATGGCATGATCTCTAAAGAAGTGTTCCCCCTCAGAGCGATTGTTCAGAAGCCCCTCGAAACCAACTTCCGTCTCTCTAAGCCCGATGAACCATTTTCGTACATCCCGATCAAGCAACTCTTTATTGCCTTTTACCAGCATATATTTGTTGGCTAGAGATTCTTTCATTTCATTAAATACTAGGTGCCCTTCGTTCACAAAAACAATATAGTCCGCGATCCGGTCCAAATCAGTCGTATTATGCGTTGAAAAAAGAATAGACTTCTTCTCATCCTGGATATGCTCACTAAGCAAATCAAGCAACTCTCTTCGGAATATAGGATCAAGTCCTGCAGTAGGTTCATCCATAATAAGCAGATCTGCACCATGTGATAAGGCAATGGCGAGCGAATACTTCATTTTCATTCCTTTGGAGAGCTCCTTAATCTTTTTCCGCGGGGAAAGCTTGAACATCTCTATGTATTTCCTATACGTTTCTTGATCCCAACGACTATAGAAAGGAGCAATAATCTTACTCATCTGATCGATGGTTAATTGATCGTAAAAGTAATTTTCATCGGAGACATAGCCAATCCGATCCTTATTCTCTGCTTCATGGATAGACATCTCTTGGTCAAAAATCTTGACGCTGCCATGATCAGGAAACACCATCCCCATCATCATTTTTATTAATGTTGTTTTCCCTGCCCCATTCGGTCCAATTAGCCCCGTGATATACCCTTCTTTAATACCGAACGTAAGTTCGCATAGGCTAAAATGGCCATATTTTTTAGATATTTGGTCCAATTGAATGACTTCTTTCATTCTGTCTCCTCCTCATAAAGCAATTTCAACATCTCACTAAACTCAGCAAAATTAATCCCCAGCATTTTACTCTCGTCGATAATCTCCTTCATTTTGTTCTCCATAATCCGTAGCCGTTGTTCCCGAATAAACTCCTGATCTGCACCAGAAACAAAGGAACCTTTCCCCACAATTGAATTGATAAGCCCTTCTCTCTCCAGTTCTTCATAGGCTCGTTTCGTTGTAATTACGCTAATCTGCAGCTCTTTGGCTAATAGCCGGATAGAAGGTAATGGGGTGCCAGACACTAACTCTCCTTGCAGAATCATCTGGCGGATCTGGCTGACAATCTGTGCATAGATGGGTTCACCGGAAGTGTTGGATATCAATATGTTCATGTAATCGTGCCCTCACTCCTAGTTTATGTGTTATCAATGTATATATGTAATATATACACTATACCCATTGTTGTCAATTACCTTTCTTGTATCGGCAAAAAAGCTGATTCCTAGGATCTAAGAACCAGCTTACACAGTTATCAGATATTTTCTCTATCACAATAATCCCGCACTTTTTAAAAAACGGCTAACAATATCTATCTGATAGCGAATCCGTAGCTCACGATCAAGGCTCCAGCAGGTTTCCACAGTAAATGCTTTAGCCCCTAATATACGGGTAACGGCTGCCCTTGAGGAGCCGGGGCGCTCCCGTAAACGGATATTAAAATGATAAGCGGTTTTGGGAATCGTTCGATTAATGCCTTTGATGACACGTTTTGCTGTACCTGTTCCTCGGCTTCCCGGAGTGACGATGATCGACTGGCCAAGTCGCTTCGGATTTTTTTGTGACAACCCATTTGCTTCATGAAGATCCAGAAACCAGGTGGGACGATATCTTAGTACTAGCTGTAGCAAAGCTGAAGCTAATGGATGTTTTGCCGCTGTTTTGCTAGAACGTGGAAAGGTGCGATTTAAATCGGGTACACCTCTGATCCGTTTGCGGTAAGCTTTTTGATTCATTAGAGGTACTACAATGATCGTGCCCCGGTGTATATACAACCTTCTCTGGTTAAAATGTTCTACAATGATCTGTGCGGCACGAATACTTCCTGTCTCATTCCCATGTATCCCCGACACCACCATAAAGACAGGACCAGGAAGCTCACCTCTAATCACATAATAAGGAGTAGCATAAGCTGTGGACGATGCTAAGGTATAGCTTTCAACGATCATAAAGGATCACCTCCACATTTAGATAATCCATATATGTGTATTCCGATGTCCCCCAGTTGTCCTAGACAGATAAGCAAGAAGAAACGACGTGGTCTTTTTTAAAGATAGCATTCGGTTTTCGTAGAAATACAATCAAAAAAAGCCTGATTTCTCAGGCTTCCTTAGTCCTAACTAGTTAATTTATTTATACGCCGGGAGCCAGTCTCCATGGGCTGTGATCAGCTCGTCGCACATATTTGTAATGTCATCCATCGACAATTCAGCTGCTGTATGTGGATCGAGCATTGCGGCGTGATAGATATGCTCTTTCTTATGGGTAATCGCTGCTTCGATCGTTAACAACTGTGTATTAATGTTTGTACGATTCAGTGCGGCGCACTGTGGAGGCAGATCTCCCACGTAGGTCGGAGTTACTCCGCTTCTATCTACTAAACAAGGGACCTCTACACATGCTTCTTTTGGCAAATTAGTGATAAGACCTGTATTCATAACATTGCCACCTATTTTGAAAGGCACATTAGTTTCGATAGCTTCCATAATATAAGACGCATATTCATGCGAACGTTCATGTTTAAGTTCTTTGTTATTAACCAATTCTTCACGCATTTGTTGCCAACGTTCAATTTGATCTACACAGCGGCGTGGATACTCGTCGAGTGGAATTTGAAACCGTTCGATAAGCTCTGGGTAATTACGTTTGATAAAATAAGGATGATACTCTGCATTATGTTCCGAAGATTCCGTAATGTAGTAACCGAATTTAAGCATCATTTCATAACGGACCATGTCTCCGTGATGTTCTTGTTGCTTCTCAGCGGCACGGCGTTTAATTTCCGGATACAAATCCTCGCCGTCTTTAGTAACCTCCAATAACCAAGCCATATGGTTAATCCCAGCGATCTTAGCCTGAACACCTGTCTGATTCATACCCAGATGCTCGAACAAGCCCGGAATACAATGCTGCACACTATGACATAATCCCACCGTCTTTACACCGCCATAGGTATTCATCACATTGGTCAGAACTGCCATAGGATTCGTATAGTTCATAAAGAGTGCGTCCGGACAAACCTCCCGTACATCCGCAGCAAAGTCCAGCATCACTGGAATAGTACGCAGGTTACGGAAAATCCCACCTATGCCAACTGTGTCCGCAATCGTTTGCCGCAAGCCATATTTCTTCGGAATTTCAAAATCTGTGATGGTGCAAGGATCGTAACCTCCCACTTGGATTGCATTAATGACATATTTAGCTCCACGCAAAGCTTCTTTACGATCCGTATAGGATTTCACAACACAAGTGCTGCCGCTGCTCTCTTTTATATTATTTAGCATATTCTCGGAATCTTTCAGGCGTTGTAGATCAATATCATACAGGGCAAGTTCAAATCCTTGCAGGGCTGGCGTTCTCATACAATCTCCCAACACGTTTTTGGCAAATACGGTGCTACCCGCTCCGATAAATGTAATTTTAGACATGTGAAATTTTCCTCCTTATAGGTGAGGTGAACGGTATTAACATCGCAGTTTTATGGAGTAGAGTAAACTATAATTCCCTTATAAACACTAAGATGTCAGATCATAACCGTCTGCTCTCTTCACTAATCACTATAAATGAGAGCGGTCCCAATGAGTATGGAGAAATACAAGAGATATATGGACGTTTGTTGCATTTGTATATTCAATCCTATAATCTAAATGTATTATAAAAGCAATCTTGGGGAGGTTCTAAGTAAATGGCTTCAGAGCATTATCATTTTACAGCAGGGTTTAATCTGGCTCCCGATGATCATGACCTATCTGTATTATTCAGCGGAGAAGGCAAACCCGTTCCTGGCCATAAAATGGGCCCCTCTGTTCATGATTACTATCTCATTCATACAGTAATTGATGGGGAAGGAGTTTTTCAAAGTGGCAGTAATTCGCAGGGATGTAGTAAGGGGGATACCTTTGTTATTTTTCCGGGGGCGTTATTTAGCTATCAGGCAGACATGGATCGTCCGTGGACATATGTATGGGTGGCCTTACAAGGGGAAGCGGTTGAACAGCTACTACACGAAGTGGGAATTACAAGGGACAAGCCAATAATCCACTTAGATAAACTAATAGAGATACATAAAATATATGAACATATTCGTTTATCCTTTCAGCAATCTGCTTATCCTCGACTGGAGAGCTTAGAAGCTTCGGGTTGGCTGCGGCTGCTAGTGCACAAATTCGGTGTTGCGAACATAAGTTCGCTTCCCTCTCAATCGATAGAATTACCGGATGTTATCGACCGCCAGATCGATCAAGCGATCCGTTGGATTTCTCTGCAGTTTCATCAACAGATCAGTATCGACCATATGGCATCGTCTCTAGGCTATCATAGGGCGCACCTCTCTAAAGTCTTTAAACAAAAGATCGGCATGTCTCCCAAACAATATTTATTAAAGGTTCGTATGGATAAAGCAAAAAAACTGCTAGGAGGCACGCTGACCATCGACCAGATCTCTTCCTCGGTCGGTTTCAATGACGCGTTATACTTCTCCAAGCAGTTCCGTAAGTGGAGCGGCATGTCTCCCAGTGAATTTCGAAATCATCTTCGAACGGGCAAGTGATTGATGTATCTTACGTTTCTTTCATGGCTTTAGATAAAATTGAGCTAACAAACGTTGTCTTTCCTTCACAATAAGCATCAATGTCATAACGATGTTGTTCTGCCAAGCGTTGTTTGACCTCTGCATACGCTTGACGCGCTGCTGTATTCGATCGCAGATAGTCTCTGAAAGCGATATGCTCCAAGTAGCCTTTTCCATCCTTAGGACATACATACAGATGATATTTCATAAATCCATCATCCTGAAGTCTTTGAAACGCTTCTCTTCCCTCTATTCCCAAGTTCCCTTGGTGTTCATATCCATGCTGTTGTAAACGTTCTATGATTTGTGGGAGTACATCGTAGCTGTCCATCACAAGATCAAGGTCGATGATAGGTTTAGCAGCTAGCCCTTCAATCGAAGTACTGCCCACATGCTCGATAGAAATAATAAGATCTCCGACATAAGATAAGAGCTGTTCTTTTAATCTATTGAATTCTGCCTTCCACTCTGGGTTATACGGGACAACCTCTATAACTTTCGTCTTCTCAGCGATGATCAAACACCTCCCGGGTATAATAAAAGGTACTGTAATACGTTTCTAGCTAGTCTCTGGTAAATCCTCTTTCTCGATCACTCTATAGACGATCCATATGCATAAAGCGGCTACAACTAGCGTTCCCCCCATTAAGCAGACACCACTCCAGCCCCAATGCTGCCATGCAAAACTTCCCAGCGTGGATCCAATCGCTCCACCTGTAAAAGTGCTGACCATAAAAACAGTATTAATACGACTGCGAGCCGCTGGTTCAAGTGCATATATCCGTGTTTGGTTACTGACCTGTGACCCCTGTACCCCAAGATCCAGAATAATAACTCCAGCAATCAAACTCCAGATCGTAAATCCGGCTAAACCAAAAAATCCGTAAGCAATTAATGTAATTAACAGTAGGATTCCTACAATCTTTTTGGGAGCAATTCTGTCTGCTAACCTCCCGATAAATGGAGCACCAGCAGCACCTGCTACACCAATAAGACCAAACAATCCTGTAATAGAGCTACTGTAGTGATAAGGTTCTCCTTCCAGAAAGAAAGCTAGAGAAGTCCAGAACACACTAAAGCCGCCAAACATGCAAGCCCCAATTAAAGATGACTCACGAAGCGTCGAATATCTGCGAATCAGTTGTCCCATTGATTTCAGCAGATCTGAGTACGAGGAATTATTGTCTGGTTTCGTTGCCGGGATTAGCCGATAAAGAATAAGGGATAACAATAACATGACTACTGCGGCAATCCAGTACATCGCTCTCCAGCCGAACATATCCCCTATAATTCCGGATATTGTTCTTGCTAGCAAAATACCAAAAAACAATCCGCTCATTACTGTGCCTATAACCTTCCCCCGCTCCTCCGGTAAAGCTAACTCAGCCGAGAGAGGAATGATGACCTGCGGCACCACCGTAGTTATGCCGATAGCAAAGCTGGCGATATACATCCAAGTGAGGTTTTGTGCGGTAGCGAAACCAATTAGTGACAGTGATACAGCAATAAGAAGTCCTGATATCAGTGTTCTGCGTTCACGAATGTCACCTAGTGGAACAAAAAATAACATTCCCAGCGCGTAGCCGATTTGAGTAAGCATCGATACATATCCCACTGCGTTAGAGGAAGCATTAAATGTGCGTCCTATCTCAGCTAGGAGCGGCTGATTATAATACATATTTGCCACGCTTAGTCCTGATGCAATGGCTAGAATTAGGATGAATTGCTTAGATAGACCTTCTCCTACACGAACAGCAGCGCCTGTGATAGATTGTGTCATGAAATTATGTGCCTCCGTTCACGTATGCTGCTTCAAACAGCGAGCTTTATTTTCCCTAATATATTATAACAGTCAATGTCAACCTTCCTTCTTCAATAGATTAATGATTAGTAAAGGGAAAAATATAAATATCTGCATAAGTACTATTTATAGTAAAATATATAAATCTGAGCTAGGAGTGGATGAACGTGCACCAGAACGAACGAATCATAAACAAATTACAAACGAATCCCTTAAAGAATGTAAGCTTGTTAAAAATGTTAAACTCCTTCCACGAAGTCATGGAAACACATCTAGTTGAGCATGGTGATCAGTGGGGTATTGTATTACTTCTTCCAGCCACAGCATACGCATATGATCATAGGGTATATCCTCAAGCGGATTACATCGTATTTTTGGATTACAGCTGCCCCGATATATTTCCAGCTTTACTACCACTGCTCCCAGCACAGGCGAAGCTTGTTTTTAAACTACAGGATGTGAAGTACCAAGAGGCACTGTCTGCGCATTTTTCTTTAGAAAAAACTCGGGGGTTTTTCTCTTACAGCACAACTGAGGGGTTAAGGTATAGTAAGGACAAAGAGGTGTCAATCAATCATTCATTTGACGACAGACTACTTCCACTTTGGGCTGCTAACCATTACAATAAGGAAGAAATTGAGGAATATTTCCAAAAAGGAGCGTTTTCCGTTTCAATCTTTCAGGGCGACAATCCGGTTAGTACCTGCCTAGCGTTCCGAAATGAAGAGCAGATTTGGGAAATCGGCGCTGTTCATACTTTAGAAGCATTTCAAAGATACGGATACGCGAAAATGGTAGTTCGCACAGCCATACAAGAAACGTTAGAACGAGGCTTTATTCCACGCTATCACGTCCTTGAAAGAAATCAAGCGTCCATTCGTCTAGCTGAATCTATTGGGCTTGTCCCTTGTGTGCAGCTAGAGCACTGGATTAACTACATTCAATAACAATTTCTATTGGAGGTGATTTTAATGAGCTATCCACCAAACGACAATTTGAACTATTATCAGCCTCCACCCCCTCCGGCACCGACGAATGGTAAATCAATCGCTGGTTTTGTCTTGGGAATCCTCTCTATTGTTGTGCCTTATATTGGTTTTCTGTTAGGAATTATTGCGATTATTCTATCCGCCTTATCGCTGAAGGAAATCCGTAATCGTTATGAACAAGGCAAAGGCCTAGCGATTGCAGGCCTGGTATGTGGAATTGTGGGCACGCTGATGTACGCAATTATTATATTATTCGTCGTTGTGTTTGTTTTTGCAGCTTCTACTTACTAACCACGAAAAGGATCTCAATAGCCATCATCGGCTGCTGAGATCCTTTTCGAGTTAACACGCTATCAAGTGAACCCTTCATTCAGTCGTGGAACCAAAATCGGTGATTTTAAGCTTAACATCAAAGGTCAATGGCATCCGAATAAATTCCTCGTCCCAATGATCCTTGATCTTTTTCCAAACCTGCGGTTTTTCTATGCTAAACCAATTTCCGAACCCTGCTATATCCACTTTGTAGGTAGAATGCATTTTGTGAATAAGAGCATTGATTTTTTCGGTTAATTTTTCCTCGAATATCTTCTCCAATTCTTTGAAATAGGCAACTTCCGCGGAATGCTCATTATCATCCCAATTCTCAATAAGACGTCCATCAGACTCAATGGCTACATGAATAGAGAACTTCTCATCCGCAGTCTCCTTCAGCGTAATCTTGCTCTTAACTGATTTAATTTCATAAGTAATCGCTTCATTCAACTGATTATAGGCTTTAATGCTCCCACCTTTTATGTCCCCTTTGATCCAGGCAATACTCTCCACATCCTGTTGATCAATATTGCCAATCCACTGTCCTGTGTCTCCCTTGATAATACCTGCTCCGGAAAATTCCACCTCACCTTGTGCCTCCACAACGTTCTGTAAAACAAAGCTTTGCCTGGAGTACATAAGTGCATCTAGATTAGACAACGTTATGCCCTTCATAACTTTACTGGTTCTGAAGTGGTTATGAATCATGTCTGCAAGACGAAAAGAAGGAATCTCCTCCGAAGTTGTTTTAAGTGTGTCGGATGCAGGCCCTTGGCTAAGAAATATAAGACAGCTAGGGCGGATATCATTATCTCGCAGTAAAAAGTCCATTAGCCGTCTGATCTTCTCCTGTTGCACCAGTTTCTCAGATATGACAACAACCTTGAGGTGATGACCTATAATCGGACGGTTCTTACGTATTGAGATTTGGCGGAATATCTCAAGCAGAGAATCCCCTGTCTCAGAAATGTTGTGATAATGAGTTTGTGGTGTTGCGCCATCTTTGCCAGAGTTTCCGAGTATTTTTTCAGGCACAATTTGTACCGTAGCCGTCAATTTATTTTTCTTAAAATAGCTTCCTCCGAGTTCCTCAAACTCCCGTTCGACTCCTTTCGGCTCCCCCTTGTCAAGCGCCAATCCCGTATAAACACTCAAGTCTTCAATCTCCTTACTGCTCCAGCAGCCAGACTGCGTAAGCAGAATCACGAATACCAATAGTAGGCGAATAACCCGCTGTCTAAACATTCTGCTTGAGTCCTTTCTTCCTAATGATTAATACAATCGACAATAACAGTGGCAGCATTATAAAGATCAGCACACCCATATAGCCAATCGCATCACCAAGACTAAAGACATCATTGATGCGCTGAGGGATCATCGTACAGATGAAGATGATGGGCATTAAAGCGAACATAACCGGATGGATCTTTAGGTGGAATACCTGGGAGATGCCAAGTGATGCATTAAAGAAAAAGCTGCAAAAATTACAGAACATCTGCATCAGCCAAATGACGAGCAACGGAAATTCAAATCGTTCAAAAAAGAACCCTGATATTTCAAAGCTCCGTACCAAATCTATCGTAGGCCAGGTGCTGGTGATTACAGAATTGATGGATAGGCCGCCGATAACCATCACAACAGTAACCAAATACAATACCAGCGGGATACTTAAACCGACCATCATTCCTTTGACCGCTTGCTGCGGATGCTCCATAAAGGCCGTCATTGTCATCACAACCTCACAACCGGTAAAAATCAGGATGCTAGACTTCATGCCTCGGATCACCGGCATCATGCCTTCACTCAGAAAAGGACGCAAATGCTGGATATCAAATATTCTGGTACTTAAGATATAACAAATAATCAGAATAAAAATACTGATCGGAAATACAATCTGAAACACGCGGGCCATGGAATTAATCCCGCCATACACCAAATAAGTGCCCACCCAGATGAACGGCATCACAATCGCCCAGATCGGTGTCCCTTCCAGAAGAAAGAACAATGTTACTTCCGCCAGAACGCGGATTTCGAAACCCGCAATCACAATAAAGTAAAGAATCAATATTGTACTCATTACACTGCCTGGAAAATTCCCAACAATTCTTTTAGAATACTGAAAGACAGTCTTCCCTGGAAATTGCTGGCTAAGCTTCACCATAACCAATATGACCAAAGATACGACGATACCTCCCAGCACTACTGAAATCCAGGCATCGGGAGTCTGCACAGCCTTAACAACATTTCTGGGCAAAGTCAAAATTCCCGCACCTAGCATTGAATTGGTCAAGATTATGGAAGCCTGCGAGGTTGTGATCTTATCATCAGTTCGTTTAAACACTGTGGTCTCCCCTCTGCTCCTGCTAAGAATACATTCTCTAGGACCTGCGCTTTTTCTTCTGGGTCTTCAGCATCTCCGGTCTTCGCTTCATGATCGATAACGGTGCACGAACGAACAAATCCTTCCAGTCACTTAAGCGGAAAGGGGAAATAGGGGTGACGTAAGGAACTCCAAAGCTTGAAAGCCGAGTCAGATGGCTGCAAATAAGCAGGAAGAAAAGGATGGTTCCGAACATGCCCAGGACCGCCGCAAATAACATGCCTGCGAATCGTAAGATCCGAAGAGTAATCCCCGCACTGTACATCGGTATGGAAAACGAAGAGATCGCTGTCACAGCTACAACAATTACCAAAAAAGGACTTACAATACCAGCCTGTACCGCGGCATCTCCAATGATTAGACCTCCGACAATCCCCATTGCCGGACCTATGGGCTTCGGCAGCCGAATTCCAGCTTCACGCAAAATTTCAATGGAAATTTCCAGAATCAACACTTCAATTAATGCAGGAAAGGGTACACCTTGGCGTGTTTCGATAATGGAGATCGCCAGTTGTGTAGGAATCAGTCCCGGATGAAAAGAGATAAAGGAAATATACAGCGCCGGAGCCAACAGAGCCAGAAATGATGCGCAAAACCGGAGTATCCGCAAAAGTGTACCCGGAATCCAGCGCTCATAATAATCCTCAGGAGACTGCAAAAGCATACTGAACGTCACTGGAACAACGAGTGCAAACGGTGTGCCATCCAGCAAAATCGCGACTCTTCCCTCTAACAAGGATGCAATTACCCGATCGGGTCTTTCCGTATTCTGTGTCTGCTGAAACGGGCTTAAATAATCATCCTCGATCAACTGTTCCACATAGCCGGATTCCAGAATAAAGTCCATATCAATTTTGGAGATACGTTCCTTCACTTCCTGGAGCAGATCAGGATTTACAATGTTTTTCATATAAGCGATAACCAGGTTCTTCTTGATTTCGCTGCCTACTTCAACCATTTTCATTTCCAGATTCTTATTAAGCCCTTGGCGCCGCAGCATAGAGGTATTCTCACTAAGCACCTCAGTAAAGCCAATCCGAGGCCCACGCAGTAAAGCCTCCGAGGTCGGCTCAGTAATCGCGCGCACGGATCCATGCGGAGAACCCACCAGCAACATCTCACGCATGCCTTCGACAATCAGCGCAGTGTATCCGAATAGGACAAACTCCTGCAGTTGGTCTAAATCCTTGGCTTCACTAAGCTGAGCTAAGGGGAGCATATTCTGTTTCAAGTAGTTGTATATTCCTTCTGAAGCCTGCGTTTCGCCGGCATACATCAGATTCTGCAGCACCTGCTGATTGATTAGCTCCTCGTGCTGCATCCCCTCTACATAGACCAATGCGGCACGTGCCTGTATACCTTTAACTGAGAATTCACGAAAATGTACATCACTGTTCTCCCCCAATGCCGTTTTTATCGCTGTCAGATCGGCATCATAGTCCTGGGTAAAAGCAGTAGACACAGGAGGCTGCGGATTTACTTCCCGATTGTCATTCTTCTTCAGTTCCGCATCCTGTGATTTGGCCTCTGTTTCCTTGGAGCGTCCGCTTCCAACATAAAAATACAAATGCCTGTAAAGATAAAAAATCCCTACGGGAAAGAGCAGCGTAATCGCCGCCTGCATAAAAATTGTCCAGTCCGGAATATAAGAGACTATTTTAGGCCACATCGCAATCATCCTCTATAGGAATCTGTTAGTACTATTCTCCTTCCACCCTATTCTTATGCAACATTTGAAACTTAAGGAAAGTTCATATATCAGCATTGGTCCGGACATAACAAAACGCCCGCATAAGCGGACGTCTGCAATTTAGAGTATTTTCAATGGGTACTGCTTAAGGTTAATTAGGTTGCTGCCACTGCTTTAAAACTTCAATCAGACCCGGAACATCTAATCCATCCAAGGAAAAAGCTTTGCGCAGCAGCTCATGCGGGATGAACTCATCGTATTTTCCGAGATAGGGTGCTTCATCTGGGGATAACAATGATAATGGATCTGTGGCAGCCATACTTTCGGCAATGATCTCTGCTTCCAGCGTTTCTGCATCTGTTTTACCCGCAACGACCATATAATAAGGTTCCATGGGAACGATAGAACGCAGTCCCAGAGGGCTCTTCAGATTGTTCTTCAGAAGGCGCTCCAGCGTGCGGAATTGCCGACTACCCGCCCAGGGCAGAATGAACATGGAATCTCCACCTGCCGGCATAACGGACCGCACAAGCATTCCACTTTCCTTCGCTAAACGACGGGCTCGTTCGAGCCGTGCAGCCGCACTCGGAGCTAAATAAGGATACAATGAAGTGGCTCCTAAGATTTCACGGATTTTGGTCATGATGCGTGTATGTACATCCCCACCCGCACCAAGCCACAACGTATCTACTTTGCCGCGTGAGGTTTTCACATAAACGGCTTTATGGCGATTATCCACCTCTTCTACCTTCCAAAGCTTACCTGCCAGAGTAAAACAGTAGCCTGGTGGTGGAACCGTTGTGATCGATCCGATTTCCTCAGTCCCGTTATAGACCACATGCTCTTCATCATCTTTGAAGACCGCGTAGAAGCGGAAGTTATTCACGATCTTCTCTCCCGCCATCCCGATGATCAAGCTGCCTTCGTCCATCTTCTCAATTTGTCCCATGCCTAACATATAGGTCATGAAAATATCATAATCAGTAGGATCTATGGTTTTAAACGAAGGCAAACTCAGAACCGCTTCTTTTAAATCATCCGGTTCTGCCTCACCCATACTTTTCAAAATGCTCATCGTCTGATGGTACAGCAGTCCAACTGGCAGCTGACGCACGACCAGGGGTTCCACCCATTTCTCGCGCACATATAGCTCAATTACCGCTATCGCTCGAAGCAGTGTCCACGGCATCCGCGCCGGAAGCTGAGCTTCCTCGTCCTCTTCCTCGGGCGTGACAAAGATCATCTCGGATGCAGCGTCTCCACGCCTGCCCGAGCGGCCTAACCGCTGCACAAAGCTTGCGCAGCTATAGGGAGCGCCGACCTGTAGCACTCGCTCCAGCTCGCCCAGATCAATACCCAGCTCCAGCGTCAACGTCGCTGCGGCAACAGCCGGTCCGGTGCCTTGCCGCAGCGCGGCTTCCGTCTCTTCACGCAGCATCGCGGAGATGCTGCCATGGTGAACGTGAAATACATCCCGTTCACCACGCTTCGCGGCCGTCCTCCGCATCTCTAGGGTCGCCGTCTCCGCATCTGAGCGGCTGTTGGTGAAGATCAACGCCTTCTTCAGATGCGTATGATCATAAATAAAATCGTAATAAGACTGCTTCGCACGTTCTAAATGCTCCGCCTGCACCTCATCCCGTGCATCCGGGAAAGAGAAATGCTCCACACTTAAACGGAGCTTACGCCCGCCTTGTGGAGCGGACACTTCAACGCTCTCCCGTGTGCCCGCCGCCAGCCACTCTGTGACAGAAGCGTAGTCACTCAGCGTAGCTGATAGACCGATTCTGCGAGGATGACATCCCGCCATTCGTGAGATTCTCTCCAGCTGGCTTAACACTTGGATCCCCCGGTCAGCTCCCATAAAGGCATGCACCTCGTCAATGACAATAAAACGTAGATCATGGAACAACGCTGGAATAGCATTCGGGCGGTTCATCAACAATCCTTCAAGCGATTCAGGGGTGATTTGCAGCACGCCTGAAGGATTCTGCACCAGTTTTGTTTTATCGGTTTGTGGTACATCTCCATGCCAGTGCCACACCGGAATGTTGCCTTCACGAAGCAAATCATTCAAACGTGTAAATTGATCGTTGATCAAAGCTTTCAGAGGGGCGATATACAAAATGCCAACCGAACCGGAAGGACGTTCATACAGCTCAGTAAGCGCTGGGAAAAAAGCTGCCTCTGTCTTACCTGAAGCGGTACCTGAGGCAATCAGCAGATGATGCGGGGTATCAAAAAGCACCCGGCAGGCATCCACCTGTGCCTCACGCAAAGTCTCCCAGCGGTTCTTATAAATAAACTCTTTAATGAAGGGAGCCAGCCTATAGAACGGATTATCGCTCATAATTCAAACTCCGCCAGAAACCCATCCAGTTCATTTTGCTCAGTCTCAGCTGGCTTAGCCGTTTTTTCGCCCACTAGCTGTTCAAAAGTAATCTCCGGATGCTGGTGGAGCGTATGCAGCAGATCCATGAAATCACGTACTACCTCCCGTGGAGTCAAGAGTTCCTCAGCCCCTAATCTTCCAACCGCTTCCTCCATAAAATGAACCAATTGTTCCTGTGATAAACGTGCTTCATAACCGTAATGTAGGGCGTGAATCTCTTTAAGCTTTTGCAGCAGTACCAGAATTTCCTCGTGTGATAACATGTCCAGTGCAATGATAGGTCCAGTATAATTGTTCAGACCCGCCGCCACGTACCGGCCAGCAACCAATCGCGATCGCAGTGCCTCATAACTAAATAAACCACGCCGTCCATCTTCCACAAATTGCGGAGTTCCCCCTATAAAAATCCCTAAGTTCTCTGCCTTCCCCTGCATCGTATCATTGAACATGGTAAGCAGCTTTTCATAGTTGCTCTGACGGGAAATACTGTTCGTAATTTTATAAAGATTGACACCTTCATCAATAAACAGCAGCAGACCTTTATAGCCAATAGCCGCAGTAAATTCCGCCCAAAGCTTCATATAGTCATACCAATTATCATCATCAATAATCACGCCAACTCCAAGCGCTTTGCGGGCTTCTGTCCGAGTTGCAAATTCTCCACGCAACCAGCGAAGCGAATCCTGTTTCTGGTCATCATCGGCCAGCTTGTGTGCATTCCAATAAGAGGCGAGTACTTTGGCAAAATCAAAACCATGTACCAAACCACGCATTTCAGAGGCTACAGCGTAAATTCGCTTCTCTACTTCTTCACCAAGCTGAGGGTGATCAGGCCCATATTCCTTCTCCTGCATCACGGACTGCTGTAGCGTAATAATCCATTTCTGCAGGATGATCTCCAACGCTCCACCATCTGGACGTGTGCGGGTCGATAAATGGCTCATTAGCTCCCGGTAAGTCGCTAGGCCTTGTCCTTTAGTTCCTACTAACCTACGCTCAGGGGACAGGTCAGCATCTGCTACTACAAAATCCCGATCCATCGCGTAATTACGGATCATCTGAAGCAGAAAGCTTTTGCCGCTACCGAATTTGCCTGTAATCAGCTTAAAAGCTGCTCCACCCTCTGCAATGTTCTCCATATCTCTTAATATGGCTTCAATCTCCGGCCGACGGCCAACGGCTATGTGCTCTAGTCCGATACGCGGAACAACGCCAGCCGTCAACGAATTGACTAGCGCAGTTGTCATTCGTTTAGGTATTTTTAATTCACTCATCCAAAGTTCACCTCATTAAATATTGCGCAGCATAGAGATATATTCCTCAACAATGTCTTCCCCCTCAATGATCAGATCACCAAGAATGTCCATTGCGATTTCATTAATCTCATCAATTAGAAGCTCTGACATCGTGCCATTAGCAGCAGCCAGCTTCAGTAAAGCTTGACTTCCATCCTCATCCAAAAGAGCAAGCAGTGCTTCCCGTTGTAGTGGACTTAAAGCATTGGCAAACTGTTCTGCCTCCGATCCTATGCTAACCGCTTGAGCTTCTTCAATCACCTCTACAGGCAACAATTCTTCCTTACTATCTTGTATTGGATCGATTTTACCGATAGTTGCTTCGAGCTCGCTAGCCTCGTAATCTTGCTCGTCCATATTCTCAACCGTAAGCATCGTCCGTACAATTTCAGAATCACTTTGCAGGCGTTCTAGCTTCTCCGGATCTATGACGACTGTCGGCCCTTTGTCTTCCTGCGTCTCTTTAAGATACTCACGCTTTAGAAAACGAGTGATCAAATCGTCCATATCGGCATCTACATTAATACCTTTAAGTCGTCCGCGGTAGCCCATCAGTTCCCGGAGTTTATTCTCAGTCAGACGAAATAGCCTTGTAATCAGACTGCGAAGTGGTGGAGATTTACTAATACGTACAACCGGTATAAGAACAGAATAGCCATATAATGAAATATCATATACGGCACTTCGGAATAAATAACGCTCCCGCATCACCGCTGGTCCAGGCGGAAACATTTCCACTAGATTGGAGCCGTGTTTCCGGGTGACATAAGCATTAATTAACGCCACGACCTGCGGAATGTATTGTTCAAGAGCTTCTTTGCCTTCTCCGATGTAGAACTTGGATTTACTAATATCATAGTCCGACATTGCCGTTAATACTGCGAAGGTTAGCTGCTCAGGCGCTGCCGTCAGGCCTCTCATTAATTCAAGCTCCGCCAGATCTCCTGCAAGACCACGTGAACGAGCCACAATGATAGAAAGCGGGACATCCAAATGATGTACAAAAGAGAAGTCCGCGATCCAGCCGCCAAGATATTGATCCAAACGTTTATAACTTTCCCGGTAAGCTTCCCAGATCAGATTTAGCTGCCTATAGCCATCATTAGGGTCAGTCCACCCCACGCCATTAATAAGCTCATATACATGCACAAAAATATAAGAAAGATCTGTTTTCAGATATCTGCCTTGTCTAACTTCATTCCGCCAATAAAAATACCATCTGCTTTGCGTGCCTGTCATATGGCCATATGTAGGCCAGTAACTCTTAAAAGGAACAAAAAGCGCTGAGTCCTCAGTTTTTTCAACTAATTCCTTCGCTCTTGTTACGAACTGCCCTTCGGTGGTAGTCACAGGCTCCGGCGTTTCCATCTCTGTATCCCAAAGCTGCAGCTGTAATGAAGGTTCAGGGGTTGAATTTGTTTTGCCATTATTCTTAGAAGATGACTTAGGCAGCGCAGGTTCAGGGGAATTTCGCGGCGGAATCGGTACATTTTGTTCCGTACTTTCCCAGACTAATTCTGTGAAATGCGGCTGCTTCCTATCATTACTCATGTGCGATCGCTCCGTCCTTATAAATAAGGATTAATGTAAAAAAACGGTCCTGTTCACAACTGTGAAGGAACCGTTTTGTTCTTACGTGAATAGTGGTCATCCATACAGGACGATAACATCGTTTCTTCTTGATATTTTAGCATTGTTGATAGATTAACATCAAGTATGTAATGCAGAATCACACTTTAGAGAAGCTCGGTTCCCTTTGTTTCTTTGCCAAGGAACAATACCGCTAATGCACCGATAATAATCGTTACAAAAAATAGCATAAAGATCGAGCCAATCTCCATAGATTTACCTACTAGAACCCCTACCAGCAAAGGTGCGATAATGCCCCCAATCCGGCCAAAGGAAGTTGCTAAACCAGCGCCTGTGGAACGAATAGCCGTTGGGTACAGCTCTGGCGTATAAGCATACATGCCACCCCAAGCGCCAAGATTGAAGAAGGATAAACAAATTCCTGCAGCCATCAGCATGCCTTCAGTAGTCGCATTTCCGAACCATGCGGCGCTAACTGCAGTGAACAGCATATAGATGACTAGGACAAATTTACGTCCGAACTTTTCAATAAAGTAAGCGGCAGTAAAATATCCAGGCAGCTGAGCGAGCGTCATAATAAGCACATACTCGAAGCTTTTGACCAAGCTGAAGCCTTTAAGTACCATAACTGTAGGCAGCCATAGAAACATGCCATAATACGAGAACACCACCGTAAACCATAAAATCCACAACATAATTGTAGAACGGCGATATTCTGGCGACCATACGGTAGCGATTCGTTTCTTTAAGGAAACGGGTGCCTTTTTAATCTCAGCAAATTTCGGTGAATCATCAATCGCCCGTCTTAGATATAAAGCGTAGAGTGCAGGTACAGCCCCAATTCCGAAAGCTATACGCCAGCCATAATCAGGGATAATGAAGAACGCGATTAATGCAGATGCAATCCAACCGACTGCCCAAAAGCTCTCCAAAAGCACAACCGCACGGCCTCTCTCCTGAGCAGGCATGCTCTCTGAGACCAAGGTAGAAGCGACAGGCAGCTCACCGCCAAGTCCAAACCCCGCGATAAAACGAAGCACACAGAGGATCGCAAAGCCTGTTGCAAATGCAGATAATCCGCTTGCCGCCGAGAAAATAAGGAGTGTCCACAGCAATATCGGTTTACGGCCAAAGCGGTCTGCTAATATCCCTGCCGCTGCAGCACCTACTGCCATACCGACGGAATTAATACTAGTCAATATACCGATCTGCTCCGGTCCCAGATTCCAATCCTTAGCTAAAGCTGCTACAACAAAAGAAATCATTCCGACGTCCATCGCATCGAACATCCAGCTCAAGCCAGCGCTGAAGAGTAATTTCCTTTGTTTCGGATTCCGCAGCAGTGTCATTTGATTCACTTCGAAGCCCCCTTATTTCAACCTGTTAACCAATAAACTTACTTTTGATTGTTTCACTTATACATTTTAAAATTGAAGTGCTCAAAAATCAAGAAATAAAGCAGCATTAAAGTATTGCCTAGCCAGCGATTGAAAATAACAGGTCTGCACAGAGATTGTGGCGATAAGCAGCATATTACGAACGGATTCTCTCTGCGCTCTCGATAAATGTGTCAGCCGGTTAATTACACGATCTATAGAGCTTTTTAATGAGGTATCATCTTTCCAAGAGAACTCCTTGTGCAACACTTGATCTACTTTACATTGCGTCTGAATCGATGGATTGCTTTTGATCTCCTCAAAAAGCCCTGCATAGGCGTAATACAGCTTGGCCGGTTCAATTAGATCATCATCATCGCGATCCGGCTTTAGGAACATTAGCTGGAACAGTTGGCGGATACTTTCAAAGTTAAGAGCAGATTTGAGATCATCGATAATAAACAAAAGCGCCGCCTGATTAACCGAATATTTCTTTCCTTCTTTAGGCGAACCGAGATATTCCTTGAAGTCGCGCTTGACCCAATTTTGCATAGCTGTGACGGTCAATGTGGAATACTCTATAAGATGGCCCAATGAAGCAATTTCACCAAGTGAAAAGCCTTTTACATGGCCGCCTTTAATGATCTTTTGTAATATGGGTGGAACATTGGTTGATAAAAAAGCGGGCAACGAAGTCCCCTTTTGTAATTCTTCACGGTGAAACTTTGCCCATGCCTCTTGGAGGATATTCAGCGGTTTCCGGTCTGACAATCCGGTCAATGAGAGCAGTAGACTGGACATCTCCACACGAGTCAATGCAAATGATTCCATATCTGTTTCCCTCCACCATTTGATATTTTACTGAAAAGTTCGTAGAATAGTTCATAAGAACTCATAATAATGAGTATAACCTATTTTAAGAACGAAAGGGATGGTAAAGATTATATGGGTATAGGACTTAGTTTGACGTTGGTGGTTATTTTGATTATTTTAACCGCTTTTTTTGTAGCAACAGAATTTGCATTGGTGAGACTTAGAGGTAGCCAGATCAGTCAAATGGTGCTTGACGGAAAGAAGAATGCCTTGGCAGTACAGAAGGTATCCGCTAATCTCGATGGCTATTTATCCGCTTGTCAGCTCGGGATTACCATCACTGCGCTGGGTATTGGTGCACTGGCAGAGCCTGCATTCGAACAGTTATTGCTTCCTATTTTCGACTGGGCCAATATCAGTTCTAGTGTGAGTCACCCTCTTGCGTTTTTACTCGCATTCATCATTGCAACATTCTTGCACGTCGTTGTCGGAGAACTTGCTCCGAAGACGGCAGCTATAAACATTCCGGAAAAAATCGGTCAAATTACTTCACCGCTGATTATTTGGTTCTACAGAATTTTGTACCCTCTCATTTGGTTCATGAACGGTTCCGCTAATATGCTTGTTCGTCTTTTTGGGATGAAACCAGCTAGTGAGCATGGAGACGCGCATAGTGAAGATGAGATTCGTTTGATCCTGTCCGAGAGTTACGAAAGCGGGAAAATCAATAAAGCCGAATATGGCTATGTTAACCGAATCTTTACTTTTGATGAGATGCTCGCCAAAGAAATCATGGTTCCGCGAACCGATATGGTATGTCTTTTCACCAATCATTCGTTGAAAGAAAATTTCGAAATTATCCGCAAGGAGCAATATACTCGTTTCCCTGTGGCACAAGGCAGCAAGGATAATATTATCGGAATGATCAACACGAAACAGCTCTATTTGCAGTATGATAACAATCCTGATTTTGATTTTCATAGCTTAATTCAACCCGTACTGACAGTATCTGAGGTGACACCGGTCAAGAATCTTCTAACTCGTATGCAGTTGGAGCGTGTGCATATTGCCTTGCTGCTTGATGAATATGGTGGAACATCCGGTCTCATCACGATTGAAGATATTTTGGAAGAAATCGTTGGTGAAATCCGTGACGAGTTTGACGGTGATGAACGCAGAGAAGTCGAAAAAATAAGCGATACTAACTATCTGTTCGATGGTAAGGTATCTCTGTTAGAGGTCAAGGATCTTACAGGGCTTGATTTCGAAGATGAAGAAGTGACCACAGTTGGAGGCTGGGTATACAGTCATATCGCAGATCCAGCCATTGGCAAAAGTATTGTTCGTGACCATGTAACATTGACCATCCGCGAGATGAACAGATACCGTGTCCGCAAGGTTGAAGTTGTTATCGAACAATCAAGCAACACTGAATCATCATAAATCACGAAATCATAACCTTTATTCATAAAAAAAAGGATAGGGTCATCAGATTAAATCTGACACTCTATCCTTTTTTCTTTTTGGAGAATTTTGCTCATGTAATACTCATCCACCCACTTACCATCGACAATAAGAGATTTCCGCTTCGTCCCTTCGATATCAAACCCGCTCTTGGTATACAGCCCCAAAGCAGCTTGATTATGTGTCATGACGGATAACTCAAGACGAACAATCCCATTGTTCATAGCCCAGATGTCCATCTCACGGAACAGGCCAGCCCCAATCCCATTCCCCTGATATTGTTTCTGAATCCCAATCACTATGTACGCGCTATGTCTATTACGTCTGACACTTCCACCTCTAACAGACAAGTAACCTGCCAAATGATCGTCAACCTCTGCCCCTATAAGAATTGAAGTTTCTGCTGCCAGAAAGCTTTCAAGCATTTCTTTGACTTGACAAAGACTAGCTTGTCTTTCATCCGGTTCCAATAACATAAATTTGGACTCTTGGTCTAACTGATGCTGAAGTCTAAGCAATTCACCTGCATCCTCCGGCACCAGTTCTCTAAGTGTAACCATCATATCATCACTTCCAATCGTAAAGAACTATAAGTACTTCTTGAATACCTTGCTGGAGCTGCTATCATAACCAAGAATTTCGTAGAAACGATGCGCTTCTTCTCTCTTTGCAGCACTTGATAACATAATCTTAAGGGCTCCCTTGGAGATTGCTACATTCTCGGCATGTCTCATTAGCATTGCGCCATACCCTTTTCCTCGTACTTTTTCAGCCACAATGACTCTTTCTATGACAGCAAAGGGCCTATCGTCACACAAAGCATCCATACAAAAATGAAGATGTAACGACCCGACAATTGTTTCTTGTTCTTCGCACACATATAGAAAACTCTCCGGATGATCTGCTATCTGCTTCAGCCGCTCAGGAGATACATGAATAGCTGGATGCTCAGGCAGCAAAATCCGATAAAGTTCTTCAATGAAGGTAGCGTCTTCGGGCACTGCTTCTCTTATCATTCGTCTACTCCCTTCTATACAACGATTAACAACGACAGACCATAATCACATTTCCATCGGGATCTTTAAAATTAAACCAATGATCATGCTCAATATCCGTGAGAATCTCTCCTCCGTTGGCCTTTACATAATCATAAGCAGCATCAATATCCTCGGTGTTAAGATGAAACGAAGGGATGTTTAGAACAGATTCAGCGGTGTAAATCTTACTGTCCAAAACGATGCCCGGTCCCTGCATAGGGACTACATATAAATGACCGAATAATACCTCTCCATCTAATGGGAGTCCAAGCAATTGGCAATACCATTGTTTTGATTTCTCAATATCCCTTACCGGAATAAAAACAGCACCAATCTGATTCAGAATCGGACTTGTCATCATTAAGAAAGCCTCCTCTTTAAAGTTGACGGATAGGGTGTTATTCTAGAATAATTCGATAAAATATGTCAATTACCTCCCTCCATTTAGGGAAGGACTGGTAAGTTGTGTTATAATTCTGTGAGCATTACTCCAATATCACGTACGTCAGGAGAATTACATTGGCTAACCTGAACTTCGGTGGTTTTAAAATGACCCCGCCCAAAGTTTTATCATTAGGATTCTTAATCCTTATCACTACCGGGACTTTTCTGCTTAGTCTCCCGGTCTCCTCAACATCCGGACAAATATCCTTTATCGATGCCTTGTTTATGGCGACTTCAGCCACATGTGTTACAGGTCTTGCAGTCATTGATACGGGAACTCAGCTAACTACCTTCGGACAAGTTGTTCTACTCATTTTATTTCAAATCGGAGGATTAGGCTTTGTAACGATGGCTACTTTGATTACCTTGGTCCTTAATAAACGGATATCCTTGAAAGAGCGAATCCTTTTGCAAGAATCCATGAACCAAAATTCGATGCAGGGAATTGTACTCTTAATCCGTAGAGTGCTGATCTATTCTCTTGTTATTCAGCTGTCGGGGGCCGTGTTGTTTGCTGGAAGGTTTATGATGGATATGCCCTTTGGGAAAGCAGCATATTATGGGATTTTTCACAGTATATCTATCTTTAATAATGCAGGCTTTGATCTCTTCGGTGATATTCATGGGCCGTTTAGCGGACTTACTCGTTTTGTAAATGATCCCATTGTTAACTTCACCTCAATGAGCCTCATATTTCTTGGAGGGATTGGTTTTATCGTTCTGTCTGATCTTATGGACTTTCCTAAACGTAGAAGACTCACTCTTCATTCAAAGGTTGTTCTTTGGACTTCTCTTATATTGATTGTTATTGGTGCGGGGCTGTTTTTTTTACTGGAGTTTAATTCTACGCTGAAGCCCTTGAGTGCAAGCGGAAAGTTTTGGGCGACCTTTTTACAAGCGGTAACTCCGCGATCTGGTGGTGTCACCACCATTGAAGTTCCACTTTTACGGCAATCCACGCAATTTCTGATGATTCTATTGATGTTTATCGGAGCTGCACCTGGGTCGACGGGTGGAGGAATCAAGATCACTACATTCGCCGTACTGGTTACTGCAGTAGCTGCGCGATTACGGGGGAAAGAAGATATTGTAATGTTCCGCCACCGGATCGCTAAAGAAAATGTATATAGAGCCCTTACTATCACATTAATGTCTCTTATGCTGCTTGTCATCGCTACGATGTTATTATCCTTAACCGAGAGCGCTGAATTTCTAACTGTACTTTTTGAAGCAGTATCTGCTTTTGGAACCTCAGGCTTATCTATGGGCCTTACTCCGGAACTGACTACGGCAGGAAAGGTTCTAGTGATTATCCTGATGTTTATGGGCCGGACCGGACCACTTACACTTGCTTATGCTTTGAAACCAAAAGGCAGTAAAGAACTGTACCGTTACCCAGAAGGTAAGATAACGATTGGATAATCATGATATGGCCAGCGGCTACCAGATAATGCCGCTGGCGTCATATCAATAATATTATTGTTCTTCCACGATTTCTTGTTGATCAAGTGCAGCATCCAGCAACTGATTGTACACATCATCGTTATTCTCCAGCAATGCATCCGTTTCTAAGAACTGTTCCTCGCTCCCAGGCTCACCCGCAAAGCTTAGACTGTAATCCCATTCCGTTCCTCTTGTACTGAAGAAAGTAATTTCATATGGAGCCTTATGATTTTCGAGAGTGAATACAGTCCTCCCTACATAACTTTTATCTTCTTTACGGCTCATTTCAGCACTTACGATCTCTAAATTCATCCACTATCTTCCTTCCTATCATCAAATCAGCTACCCTTTCAGTATATCATTGAAATGAATGTAATTCCTTCTCTTTGCACTGTAAATTCCACGTAATTGACTTTTTTCATCCGGCGGTTAATAATTTAGTACAATGCTTGTAAAGTACTAAACTATTAGTAAATGGAGGAAATTACAATGACTGATTTTCAGGCTAAGCTTAGTAAATATGCAGATTTAGCTGTACAAATAGGTGTTAATATTCAACCCGGGCAAATTCTAGTGGTGAATGCACCGATTCTTGCCGCTGATTTCGTACGTCTAATTACCGCTAAGGCATATGCTATCGGAGCAAGTTTAGTTAAGGTGAACTGGAGTGATGCAAGCATTACACGCCAACAGTTTGAACACGCTGCGCCAGAGGTATTCACTCAGCCTCCTACTTGGTACGCAGGTGAAATGACTGAGTTCGCCGAAAAAGGTGCGGCTATCCTTAACGTGATCGCTGAAGATCCTGATGCACTTAAAGGTATTGATCCAGTACGTATCTCCAATTTCCAAAAAGTTCGCGGAGCTGCCCTCACCAAATATCGTGAAATGCAAATGTCCGACAAAGTGAGCTGGAGTATTGTAGCTGTTCCTTGTCAAGCTTGGGCGGATAAAGTATTCCCTGAGGTTCCAGCCGAAGAACGTGTAGATAAACTCTGGGAAGCCATTTTCCACACCGTGCGTCTTGACCGTGAAGATCCAGTAGCTGCATGGCAGGAGCATCTTGACACCTTGGAGCAAAAAGCGAATGTACTCAATGCAAAAAAATATAAAAAGCTGCATTACATAGCACCTGGCACTGACCTTAGCATCGAGCTTCCTGAAGGCCATATCTGGGCACAAGGAGACAGCATTAATGCAAAAGGTCATTCTTTTGTAGCCAATATGCCTACCGAAGAAGTCTTCACTGCACCACTAAAGACTGGTGTTAATGGCACTGTAAGAAGTACAAAGCCACTTAGTCATGGCGGCAACATCATCGATGGCTTCTCTATTAGCTTTGAGAACGGCCGTATTATAAGTGTTACTGCTGAGCAAGGTCAAGAAGCGCTAGAGCACCTCATTAGCATGGATGAAGGAGCGAAATACTTAGGGGAGGTTGCCTTGGTTCCTCATAAATCCCCTATTTCTGAATCCAACATTCTTTATTACAACACATTGTTTGACGAAAATGCTTCTAATCACCTTGCTATAGGTATGGCTTATGCCTTCTGTTTAGAAGGCGGTAAAGACATGAATCCAGAGCAGTTAATTGAGCATGGCCTCAACAATAGTGTAACCCATGTGGATTTCATGATCGGGTCAGCTGAGATGAACATTTACGGGATAACTGCTGATGGAACTGAAGAACCTGTCTTCCTGAATGGAAACTGGGCGTTCTAATTTAAGCACACAAGAGATACAGGATATTGGGAGGAATAGAAACTATGTTGGATTTCAAGCAAAAGCTGGAGAATTACGCATTGCTGGCCGTGAAGATTGGCGTTAATATTCAACCGGGTCAGACACTCGTTGTGAATGCAGATATTGTATCCGCAGAGCTTGTGCGACTTGTGGTTCGTAAAGCCTATGAAGCCGGCGCGAGACTTGTAAAGGTAAATTATAGTGATGAAGTTGTATTACGTACACGTTATGATCTTGCTCCATCCGATTCCTTCCTGGAGCCGCCGCAGTGGCAAGCCGATGAATTAGAGGATCTTGCTAAAAAGGGAGCCGCATTTCTAACCATTATCTCCGCTGACCCAGATCTTTTAAAAGGCGTTGAACCGGGAAGAATTGCCGATAATCAACGTATCTCTGGGCAGACCCTAGCACCTTATCGTGAGTACTTAATGGGGAATCATGCGAGCTGGAGCGGCCTTGCCTTCCCATCAGCCTCTTGGGCAGCAAAAGTGTTTCCTGACGCTCCATCAGAGCAGCAGGTTGAACTATTATGGGACGCCATCTTTAAAGCCACACGTGCGGATCAGGAAGATCCTATTGAAGCATGGAGCCGCCATTTAGATGGACTCAAAACTCGTTGCGCTTCCTTGAATGAAAGTAAGTTTCGCAAGCTGCACTATACAGCACCTGGTACAGATTTAACTATTGAGTTGCCGGAAGGACACATCTGGTGTCAGGCAGGAGCTGTGAACGGTAAGGGCGTCCCTTTCCTAGCCAACATTCCAACGGAAGAAGTGTTTACTGCCCCTCTGAAGTCTGGTATTAATGGTAAAGTGAGCAGCACTAAGCCACTTAGCTACGGCGGCAATCTAATCAATAACTTCACGCTGACCTTTGAGAACGGTAAAGTGATTGATTTTACTGCTGAAGAAGGCGCAGAAACTCTGGCATCACTAATCGCACTGGATGAAGGCTCTTCCTATCTTGGTGAAGTTGCTTTGGTGCCTTTCCACTCTCCGATTTCTGAGAGCGGTATTCTTTATTACACTACATTGTATGATGAGAATGCCTCCTGTCATTTGGCTTTAGGGGCAGCTTATGCCTTCACAATTCAAGAAGGAATTACGATGACTAAAGAACAGCTGTTGGAAAAAGGAATGAATCAAAGCCATACCCATGTTGACTTTATGATGGGCTCACCTGAAATGAATATTGACGGAATTAACGATGATGGAACAACAGTACCTATCTTCCGTAATGGGGATTGGGCTTAAGGCATAAACAACACCCGTTAGATCCTAGATAGAACCAACTTCAAACAACCCGCTTAGCTCTCTAATTAGAGAGTAAGCGGGTTGTTTTTGTTTTAACAGCAACATTTCAGGTGGTAAAATGCCCAAATTTGAATAAAAGTTCAATATTTGTTCACACTATTGTTGATTTACGTTCACAAATATGTCACAATACAGTTAAGGATTGAATTTCCAAGGAGGGGATTATCATGTTGAGAGACCCAGTATCCAAAGAAGTTGACAGCCTCGAAGAAGAACAGCTAGAAATTCAACCACCGGTAGATTCAAGAATTGTTGCATCTAATGCTATTAAATACACTGCCTATGTTATGCTGCTTTTTGGATTCTTGTATTTCCTGATTGCTTACTTGGCGCCTATGTTGGAACCTTAATGTGATGGATATAATTTTATTGGAAAACGCTTACGGTTAATCACTCTCTATGGAGCAGTGATTAACCGTTTTTATTAATTCCATGAGAATGCTTTGTTTGTCCAAGCTATTGCTGTTGGCGACCATACCCCGTTCATCTTCGTTTGTATCCAAGCTCTGGCCTCTTCTCTATCCCCTTCAAAAGCGGATAGACCGTTATCTGACATCCAGTGACTGACCGTCTCGAACGAGGTGCTGCTCCAGCCATTTACTTCACCTTCATCATTCAGGCGTTGCTTGATGCCTGAGATCACCATATCTAACGATCCTTGCAGCTCAGTAACCGCGTTATCGAAGGCTGTTTTCTTTTCTTTTGCCTTCATATCAGCCTCTGCCCGAAGTTTACGTGTATCAATGCCTTCATGTTCACGAACAATCTGCAGTAAGGTCACAGCTTCTTTACTAGCCAACCCATCCTTATACCGCTCTTCAATAGATTTGGTACTGCCTACTGCTGCTACAAATGCCGGGAACCACTCCCTTGAGACCAAAATAGCCTTTTTCTTAATAAACTTTCCGTATCCTGCAAGGCCCTCACCTGGAAACTGCGCACGCCATGACCACGGATCTAAATCTGTCCCAGTATGCCAATTCTCGGGCTTAGTCAAGCCGTTTAAAGACGGGTGCCCGGGAATCAGCGCAGCAAGCGGTAAAATCCCCAATTTCGCAATAATCTCTGCTGTTTCCCCATAAGTGGTGACACTACCTTGTTCATATTCCTGACCCATTTGTTCATCATCTCCTAGATCTAATCTAATTTAATCTGATTTCATATTTCCAATTCCGGTTATAAAAGTGCTAATCAAGCGGGTTAGACTCTCGTTAGTATCGAGCGCCATACCAAATCCACCCTTTTGCTCCAAAGAGGCGAATCCATGTAGGATACTCCGTAATCCCCTTACGGCATGAAGTTCTCCTTCTTCACCTAATTGATAACTCTTCATCACCTGAATTATAAACTGCAAAATATGCTCACCAGCCGCTTCAAGCTCCGTGTTCTCCTGTTCAGGGGCTCGTAGTGTAGTCTCATACAAACCTGGTCTACTCCTAGCAAAATCCACATATGCTCGGCCCATCGCGTGTACAGCAGCATCTCCATTTAATCCCTCAGCTGCGTTCGACATGCATGTAAATAATAACTCTAAACCGTAAATGGCGAGCCCAGTCCGCAAATCCTGCAGGCCATTTATATGGTTATATAGTGACGGGGAACGAACACCTAGTTTAGCTGCTAGTGCAGCCAAGGTAACAGCTTCTATGCCTTCAGCATCGGCAATTTCTGCTGCTCTAATCACTAGCGTGTGACGATCTAATCCTGCTCTAGGTGACATTTAATTACTCCTATCCTGAATCATTTGTGCCTTACGTATGGCTTTCTCCATCTCCTGCTTTGGCGCTTTAAGTAAGTTGCCGTGACCAACAGCAAGTAAAACTGGAGAGAACTCTAGAAGCTTAATCGCACTATTCAGAGCTTGTGCTTTATTCCATGTAGCCATTGCTGGAAAAGGAAACAGGGGGATGATGGTTCCAGCCACCGCAGTTCCCCGGAAGGTCTGAAGAGCATCCCCCACGATTACAGCACCGCTGCGTGAATCAAGGAAAGACATAGAGCCGGGGGTATGTCCTGGAGTGTGAATCGCTGATAATGAGCCAATGGTATCCCCTTCGTGGAGAAGGACGTCTGGCTTGGTAGCTATCTTCTTCGGCACACCTCCCTTAATAGGGGTCTGAGGTTCTCCTTCCCGAAGTGAACGATCTCCACGAAGTAATGCCGAATCTCGCTCAGAGATGTACACCTGAGCCTCTGGACGTTGCTTTTTCAGTCCATCCAGTGCCCCAATATGATCATCATGCGCATGCGTTAAGATTATGCGTGTAAGCTTCTTATTTAGCTTCGCTTCGGTCTCCATAATTCCTTTTAGACTAAATGGCATAGCGGCATCTATTAAAGTCAATCCATCGTTTTCCTCAATAATGTAACAATTCACTGGAAAAAAATTAGGCATCCAAGTCAACTGCAATAAATGACCTTCACGTGTTACTCTCATCCTTACCCCTCCGATAAACTAATGGTATTAGCTTAAATATAAACTAATGACATTAGTTTTTCAAGAGGTAGTTATCTTTAATATTTAATATTTAATACTTAATATTTAATACTTAATACTTAATACTTAATACTTAATATTTAATTCTCAATGTTCTTGTCAGCATTTTTGTTGGATTTATTAATTATGTACCACATCGCCCAAGTGACCCCTATGAAAAATACAACCGCCCCCACGAGAGTACTCGATATATTTTTTCTAATATCCACTTCTCCCGCTTCTCTAAAATCAAGCAAAAATGTTAGCGTGGCCCAAATAATCGTGCTGATAACTCCCGATATTAAATGAATCTTCTTAAACCGTTTGAGTTCTCCTTCCTTACTTGGCAGCAGGTATATCCCATCTTTGACACAACGAACGGTAACATACAAGCAACCTAACAGCATAATCCCAAAAGTATCAACCCAATATTTGATGTCCCACTCCAGGATAAATACTTTTACCAAAAGGCTAATCATAAATCCCACTAACACAATCAACAATCCGTGCGTACTAAACTTCTGAATTTCTGTGATAATTCGTTCATCTTTAATCTTTGGCCCTTTCACAACTAATCCTCCCAAAAAATATCGTTTAATGACGTATCCAACGCCTTGCAGATGGCTATGCACAGCTTAATCGTCGGGTTATAGTTACCAGCTTCAATCAAGCCGATCGTCTGCCGTGTAACCCCTACAACTTCCGCTAACTGTTCTTGGGAAAGATTCTTTTGGATCCTAGCCAGCTTCAACTTGATGTTTTTGTTCTCTCCCACTCCATAACCCCTTTTAATGTTTGTCATGCATTCCATTTTCCACCATTGTAATCTATATCGGTCATTATGTACATTATATATTGCATTTAATTAGTGGGATCAACGTTTGACTTTAGGATCGACGTGTCATATTAGGATCGACGTTTCTTATTAAGATCAACGTTTCATATTAGGATCCAGACTTCATTTTCCATTCCCTCTCCGTCAGGAAATACTTTCTCCCCACCGTTGGATCAAATGGTGAAGAGTGATTGTAACTGAGTCCATAGCCAGTCAGTTGCGATGCCTAACTCGCCGCCTTTGCTAGTATGTAAGCACACTTTTGCCAATGGTTCGGACTCAGATGACCTTATTATGCAAATTCGATTGTTTTCTGCGGGTTATCGGACTCAGTTGCAGCTATTTACTCATAACCACACCAATTCTGCGCTGTTACAAGGTAATAAGAGCTATGCGGTCCGATACATCTGCAAAATGACTCAAAAAGCTCAATTAGCTGTTATACGGTCCGTAACATACTGAGGGTCTTTAGTTAGTTTGGGTTATACGCCTACTTGAGCCTACTTGAGCTTCAATAGCTTCATTAGCTTCATCAGATTCTTGAGGTTATCTTGGCTCTTTTTACTTTTTTGACTACTTTTGTGACTTGAGCTTCTTTGCTTACTTGGGTTAATTCGGTAACTGGACATCATTGGTTTGGTTCTTAGGTTACTTTGGGTTCTTGCGCGATTTGAACTATCCCCCATGCTTGTGAACACACTTTTGCCGATGGTTCGGACTCAGTTGATCTTATTTCACCATTTCAAACGTTTTAGGCGAGCTATCGGACTCAGTTGCAGCTATTTACTCAAAACCACACTGATTCTGCGCCGTTACATGCTAATAAGAGCTATGTGGTCCGATAGATCGGCAAAGTGACTCAAAAAGCTCAAATAGCTGCTATACAGTCCGTAACATACTGAGGGTCTTTAGTTAGTTTGGGTTAGTTTGGAGTTAGTTCACTTATTCGCCGTTGCATCGGACTGAGGAGTCCTTATTTCGTAGATTTGTAGCTAATTGACGTGCTATCGGACCCAGTTGCAGCTATTTACTCATAACCACACCAATTCTGCACAGTTACATGGTAATAAGAGCTATGCGGTCCGATAGATCGGCAAAATGACTCAAAAAGCTCAAATAGCTGCAATACAGTCCGATACGGAGATCAGTAGGAAGCCCGCAGGAGGTCAGTAGGAGATCATTAGGAAGTAAGTAGAAGGTTGAGCCACATCAGCAGAGGAACCAGCAACGAAACGTGATCAGCACCCAGTAGCCCTCCCCCTACTTTCGCTAGTCTAAGCAACAAAAAAAAGCATCCCTAAGGATACTTTTGATAATTCGACGCTTATGATCTTTCGATACTTTTGATCTTTCGATGCTAATGATCTATCGACGTTTTTGATCTTTCGATCTTTTTGATCTTTCGACGCTTTTTCGATATTTTTGATCTTTCGCCGCTTTTAATATACGAATGCCTTCGACTTTCCTTATTCCACTACGCCATTCTCTGGATAGAAGTCTACGATCTTCAGCAGCTCCGAAGCGTCTGTGCGTGGACGGCTGTCAGGTACAGTCTCCGGATATCCGGCATGGATCATGGCTACAATTTTTTCGCCGGGCTTCACACCAATTTTAGTGCGGAATTCAGGGTTGTTGATGTATGGATCAGTCTTCCAAATTGTCCCTACACCTTGCTCCCAAGCTGCGAGCTGGAAGTTCTGTACAAGTGCGGACGCTGCTGCAAAATCCTCGTCCCACTCTCTCTGCCGAGGATCTTCAGGCATTACTACGATTACTGTTAATGGAATATTCGAGATATATTCTTTACGTTTAGCAGCCACTTCTGGATCAGCTATAGCACGTTTTACAAAAGCAAATGCAGATTCAGCTAGGAATTTCGAACCTTCCCCTTGAAAAGCAATAAATCTCCACGGCTCACGCACACCATGATTCGGTGCCCATACCGCTACATTTAATAATTCCTCTAAAAGGCCTTGTGGAAGTGGATCTTTTTTAAAAAGCTTAATCGAGCGTCGTTCTTTTATTATTTCGGCCACACTATTCTGTTGAGTCTGTTGAGATTGCGTCATAAGATCCACTCCCTATTATAGTAATAATGATAATCATTATCACAAATAATACAGCATCTTTCTGCCTTTTGCAAATAACAGGTAACCTTTCGAATCACAGTTAATTTCATATAAAAACAACCGATATACTTCGCAGAAACTTTCGGATGTTATTGTTTCTCTGCATATTAACTTTTGAATTCACAAAAAAAACACCGTTCCTGAAGGAACGATGTTCACAGCTTCAGCCGAATCGGCCCATGATATATTCTTGCGTCATTTGATTCTCTGGATTGGTAAAGACTTTATCCGTCTTATCATATTCGACAAGGGAGCCTAGATAAAAGTATGCGGTATAATCAGAGATCCGAGCTGCCTGCTGCATATTATGTGTCACAATAACGATGCGAAGCTCTTCTTTTAACTCCTTGATTAGCTCCTCTACTTTACCTGTGGAGACCGGGTCTAGAGCTGATGCTGGTTCGTCCAAGAGTAGGATTTGCGGGTTAACCGACAACGCTCTAGCAATACAAAGACGCTGCTGTTGTCCACCGGAAAGTGCAAGCGCTGAATCTTTTAAACGATCCTTTACCTCATCCCACAATGCTGCTTTGCGAAGACTGCTCTCAACAATCTCATCAAGAGCCTTTTTACCTTTAATGCCATGATACTTAGGTCCAAAAGCGATGTTATCGTAAATCGATTTATAGAACGGATTTGGCTTTTGCCATACCATCCCGATCTTCTGACGCAGCTTAATCACATCCGTACCCGGAGCATTAATATCCACTCCATCAATCCAGATGCTTCCTTTTGTTTTTGAGCCAGAAATTTCGTCATTCATCCGGTTCAAAGAACGAAGAAAGGTTGATTTACCGCAGCCGGAGGGGCCGATCAGTGCAGTAACCGTATTTTCAGCAAATGGAAGGCTTATCCCCTTTACTGCCTCATATGTTCCGTAAAAAATACTCAGGTCTTCGGTTTGAAAAGATTCACGCACTGCTGTTGCCGACGTTCCCATCGATTACTCCTCCTACATCTCTACTTTAATTTGTATGATTAGTTCATTCTTTTTGAAGCTGTAAGCTTACGATAAATAAATCTTCCGAAATAACGTGCTGCCAGATTGAAGATTAACACCATAATTACAAGCACCGCCGAAGCTCCCGCAGCAATTTGTGCAGCATCTGGAGCTAGACCTTCACTGTTGACCTTCCAAATGTGGACAGCCAGCGTTTCCGCTGGACGGAAGGGATTCAGTGGTGAATTCGCACTAAGTGGATTCCAGTTAGTGAAATCTAATCTTGGACTACTCATCCCTGCTGTGAACATCAACGCAGCTGCTTCCCCAAAGACACGGCCAGCGGACAAGATAGTACCTGTAATAATTGTAGGTAATGCTACCGGAAACAACACCGAGGTAACAATTTTCCACTTTGACAATCCTAGTGCAAAACCGGCCTCTTTTTGTTGTTTTGGAACACTACGGAAAGCTTGCTCTGTAATCCGCACCATCAGCGGCAGATTAAAGACCGTCAATGCCAGCGCACCGGAGATTAAGGAGAAGCCCAGATTGAAATAGTTAACAATCAGCAATAGACCAAACAAGCCGACTACGATGGAAGGGAAAGATGACAATACTTCAACAATCAAGCGAATAAAGCCGGTAATCTTACCGGGACGAGCGTATTCCGCCATATAAATACCGGCACCCAGTCCAAGCGGAACTGTAATAATAAGTGTCAGTACCAACAGGAATAAGGAGTTAAATAGCTGCGGTCCGATCCCTCCACCTGCACGAATCTTTTGCGGTGCGGAGAAAAGAAAATCCCAACTGATATGGCTTAAGCCTCTAAAGAGGATATATCCCAAAAGTCCAAGTAGAATGGCAACGATGAGCATCGCGAAAAATACAATAAGACTGGTGGCAATTTTATTTACGGTTCTCGGCTTCAAATTTTATTTCTCCTTTCAAGCATTCTCACAAAGAAGACAAATACGAAAGTCATCAGCATAAGAACCAGTGCCATACTCCACAGTGCATTATTGTGAGGTGAGCCCATGGTCGTGTTCCCCATACCGAGTGTGATCACACTGGTCAAGGTAGAAGCTGACTCAAAGAGTGATTTTGGTACGAATGGCGCGTTCCCGATAACCATTTGTACAGCGAGTGCTTCACCGAAAGCACGAGCCATTCCCAATACAATCCCTGTCATTATGGCAGGAAAGGTTGTTGGAATAATCACCCGCGAAATCGTCTGCCACCGGGTGGCACCAAGCGCATAGGAAGATTCTTTTAAGTTTTGCGGCAATGAAGCCAGCGCGTCTGCAGCCACGCTTGTAATCGTCGGAAGAATCATTACCGAGAGCACAAGCGCGCCTGCAGCTACCCCGATGCCTTGGCCCGGCAGGTTGTTGCGTAGAAACGGTACAATTACACTTAATCCGATGAAACCATATACTACCGAAGGAATCCCTGCCAAAAGCTCAATAACAGGTTGAAGTAATTTTTTGCCCCACCCTGGAACAATCTCAGTCATAAATAACGCAGCGCATAAGCTAAGTGGACTAGCAATCAATGCGGCAAGCAAAGTAACCAGGAAGGAGCCCGAGATAAATGGAAAAGCTCCGAAGGAAGGCGTATCCGCTTCAGGCGACCACTTTGTACCGAAGAGAAATTCAGAAACTGTAGCATTGCCACTTGTGAAGGTTGAAATTCCTTTAGACGCTACAAAATATACCATCGATACAATGATTGTTATCAACAGTAATACACAGAAGGACATATAAGTACGTCCAACAAAATCTTCAATATGATGTTTTTCGAATCGTGAGTTCTTTAGTTTCACCCTCAATTGCTCCCTCTTTCTAAAGTGAAAAGAGAGGCAGATGTATCCGCCTCTAATCACTTGAGATTCTAATCAATAACCTTGCCTAGAATTAAATTACTTAGCGGTAACAGTTCCTGCAACGTCGCGAACAACTTGCATTTTAACAGCTGGGATGTATCCAAGTTCAACAACTTCACCTGTTTGCACTTCGTCAGTTAAGAAAAAGTCGAGGAATGCTTTTACTGTTGCATTAGGTTCACCATTTGTGTACATATGCTCGTAAGCCCATACTGGGTATTTACCCGAAACAACATTGTCAACAGATGCTTCTACACCGTCAAGACTAAGTGTTTTAATGGAATCATCCAGGTAAGAAAGAGCAAGGTATCCGATTGCCCCTGGAGTTTCACCGATCATTTTCTTAACCGTACCGGAGGAATCTTCTTGAATCGAACCTGGGATATCTTCTGTTTTGGTTCCAAGTGCAAAGCTTTCAAAGGTAGCACGAGTACCGGAGCTGCCTGGACGGTTGATGATTTGGATTTTTTGATCCGCTCCGCCGACTTCAGACCAGTTAGTGATTTTACCAGTGAAAATGTCCACCAGTTGTTGTTTAGTCAAGCTATCCACACCAGCATCAGGATGAGATACTGCTGCGATCGCTACTACTGCTACTTGATGATCTACGAGTGCTGCTGCTTTTTCCGCATCAGCATCTTTTAATTTTTCTTCTGCGAATACGTCAGAGTTTCCGATATCTACTTGTTTCTCAGCTACTTGAGTAAGACCAGTACCACTGCCACCGCCTTGAACTTGAATGTCCACGCCAGTGTTTTTATCCATGAAATTCTCTGCTACCAGCTCAACCAAGGGTTGTAATGCTGTTGAACCTGAAGCCAGAATCGAACCACTTATTTCAGCGCCGCCGCTTCCTTCGTTAGTTGCTGCAGCGTTTCCTCCTGTGTTGTTAGCCCCGCCGTTACCGCAAGCCGATAGTGCCAGTACGCTTGTTAAAGCCAAAGTCATGATCCATGATTTTTTGAATTGCATTGTTTTGTCTCCTCCTAAATGGTTTGTTAGCATGGCTCCCTGATCAGTTCATACCAAACTGGCTTCGAAAGCTTTAACATGGTGTTGTGGAGCTTGGCCCCCATATGCATGGTTACTGTAAAAGTTCATCAAACGCATATGTTATATGTTGTCCGGGACTTCTTGGCCCCTCTGACTCTTCTTATTCTAGAGCTCGTTCGTTAGAGAAACTTCTTATCTTTGTAAAGGGAACGAAAAAAATACCAATATAAAGTGTATATCTGTATAGATATAATCTATAATGGAGATATAATTTATAATCCAACTTAGCATTATGTGGAGGAAAGTCATGAATATTATGAAATTGAACATCGTAGTTCTAATTGAAAAATATAAAAAAGTAACCGATGTAGCCGCAGAATTAGGCCTTAAACAACCTACTGTATCTTTTCATATGAAGAATCTGGAGGCTGAGCTCGGAACCCCTCTATTTCTTTACCGAAGCGGAAGAGTGCTGCTTACGGACGCTGGACGAGCCCTTTATCAATACGCCCTCAAAATCGTCTCTCTCACAGCAGAAGCTGAGCGCACAGTTAAACAATTTTCTTCCCCCTCAAAAGGAATATTAGAGCTGGAAGCCAGTTTTATTCCTGCAACTTATATTTTACCTAATGTGTTAATCCAATTCATGAAACTCTATCCGGGGATTAACAACTCTTTGACTGTTCAAAGCGATGCTTTGTTACGTGAGCGTCTCCGTAGTCGGGATATTCAGATGGCCATTTTACATACTGCGGATTGGCAGGACGAATCTTTTGATTTTCAGCTTATTGTCCGTGATGAACCTGTCCTAATTTTTGCACCTGGTCATCCATTTGAAGGCCTAGAGAAATTAACACCTGAACTAATTGCCAATGAGCCGTGGATTCAGCATGAGCAAGGATCTTGTTTACGAGGGTATGCCGATCAATGGGCACAATTCAATCAAATCCGTTTATGGAACCGATCCGAGTTGAATTCTCCAGAAGTGATTAAGCAGTTAGTTAGCGGGAGTGATTGTGTTGGTATATGTTCTAAAGCGGCGGTTAAAGCTGAGATTGAGCTAGGCAAGCTTAGCTATGCTAACCTGCCAGGGATTCTGCCTGAAAGCGGCGGGTTTGTGCTCGGCTGGCGTAAAGATCATATTTTAACACCGTTGCAGCAATCCTTTGTTGATATAGTAACGACTCTTGATCTTTAAAAAAACAAGGAAGCTTCTAAAGCCGCAAACGGTTTTAGAAGCTTCCTTGTTCATTTAATCTATAAAAGGAAACATTAATTTCTCATTTTCACTTAAATACATATTCTCCTTCGTGATGATCACGGAGCCTGTATCTATTATCCGTTCCACTTTCTCACCCTCAACAGCTTCAATCGCCGTCTTCACAGCTAAGTACCCCATATTAAAAGGCTTCTGCATTACCGTGCCAAGCAAGATCCCTTTTTCGAGGAGCTTCACCTCATTGCTAGAATTGTCGAACCCAAATAATTTCACTTTGTCCTGAAATCCCATATCCATAATCGCCTGCCCAGCACCTAGTGTAGAAGGTTCATTAAGACCTATTATCCCCTTTAGATTTGGCTCGTCCTTTAGTAAATCAACAGTTAACTGGTACGCTTTTCGCACGGAACCATCACTGTATAATGTAGGCTGCACATCATGAACTCCATTCTCTAAAAGGGCATCACGAGCCCCTCTTTCCCTCTCTATTGCGGTGGCAGAGCCTTGTACAAAGTTAACGATAGCGACTTTATCCTCTGGATCGATATATTTTCTTAACTCCTGCCCTGCCTTACGTCCTGCTTCATAATTATCTGTAGCAATAAAACTCTCTGATACACCACCGCTCAAGCCCGAATCTACAGTAATAAGTGTAATGCCAGCTGATTTGATCTTTTCCGCGATTGGAATGAGGCGATAATAATCTGTAGCAGATAAAATAATGGCGTCAGGCTTCTCCTTAATTGCTTGCTCCAGCAGTTCTATCTGTTGATCTACATCAAGCTCTGTATCCGTTCCAACCGTGCGAACCTCTGCGTCGAACTCCTTAGCCGCTGTTGCCACACCTTGTTTCATCACTTCCCAGAATTCAATACTGCTATCGATAGTCTTGGGCACATAAATAATGGTCCTAACCTTTGCGTCAAGCTCATTTGTAAACATACGATAGGCTAATGAACCCAAAGTAACAATGAAGAGCAGCAGCAGAGTATACAGGCCAATTTTTGACCGTAAAGCGCTCATTGACTCTCCTCCTCATAAATCACAGGTATTCGTAAAGTGGCCGTCGTTCCTTCCTCCATCTCGCTTGCAAAAGACAAACCGTATTTCACACCGAAATACAGCTGGATACGATGGTTCACATTCGCGACACCTACACCGCTGCCAGTCTTGAAATCTGATTTTTGCAGCAGTACCTTACCCATTTGCTCTTCATCCATCCCAATACCGTCATCAATGACCTGTACGATAATATCGTTCTGTTCTTGTCTTGCTCGGATCAGAATGTGCCCTTGCTCAGGATTATGTTTTATGCCGTGATAGATCGCATTTTCAACCAAAGGCTGAAGTACCATTTTTAAAATGCTGCAGGTTAGGATATCTTCTTGTACCTCTATGGAATAAGTGAATTTATTACGATAACGCATGTTCTGAATCGTTAAATAGTGCCGAATATGCTCTAATTCTTTGGCCAGCGGAATCAATTCCTCACCCTCACCAATTGTTGAACGAAGCAGCTTGGATAGAGATGAAGTCATCTCAACCACTTCCTCCATCTTTCCTGTCTCTGCCATCCAAATAATCGAATCAAGTGTATTGTACAAAAAGTGAGGTTTAATCTGCGCTTGCAGTGCCTTCAGTTCACTCACACGTTTCATCTCTTGCTCCAGAACGATCTGTCCCATTAACTCTTTAATCTTCATCATCATGAGATTAAACGTACGAGCAAGCTTGCCGATTTCATTCGTGCTCTCAATCTCCACGCGTATGTCGAACTCTCCACGTTCCGCTTTTTTCATATTCAGCTCCAAATTCTTCAGCGGTTTGGTCAGTGCGTAAGAGAGAAATATCGATATAGCCATAGCAAAAATCAAACTAATTGCTCCCCATAAGGCGGCGGTTCCTTGCATACGTTGCTTGTTCGCGACCAAATCATCCGGATAAGTGACTCCAACTATTTTCCAGCCAAAGCTGGTAGTGTCCACAGTGTACAGTTTCTGATCATTCCCCGTGTTAACCGTAACAGATCCACTCTTGATCCCAAGGACCGTCTCTAATTGTTCGAACTTGAGCTGGGAGTAGATCAACTGCTGTTGTGGATGATAGACAAGGCTACCTGCGGGATCGACGATAAAAACATAACCTCGTTTTCCCAGTTCGATTTGTTTACATAGATTATTAATTACACTGTAATTGAGATCTACGAGCAGTACACCTTGTTGATCCGCTTCCGTCATAGCATTCGCATTCGAGAGTTTTCGGCTGATCGAGACTACCCACCGGTATTCATCTTGAAAGATGTGCTGCACATGAGAGGAAGAAACTGCAACGTCAAGTTGATTCATAGCTTTTTGATACCAATCTTGAGCTATTAGTTCAGGAAGCGGTTTCATAACAGCATGCTGTCGATCCGAAACGGTCATGCCATCTGAGCCTGCATATAATATAGAGGAAATATCCGAGCGGGACTGAACGACTGACCGGAGATAATGACTGGCAAGCAGTTTATTCTTAAGCGCCTCTTCTTCATCTAATTTCGAGCCTTTTATATATTTCTCTAAATCACTGCTAGTTAACACCAGAGCAGCTATGCTCTCCATATTACCAATGTAATTCTCGATATTTAGTTTTACTTGTTCTATTAATTGTGAAGTATAGGCTACAGAATTGCCCTTGACCGCGGCTGAGGACAGGCGATAGGAAGTATAACTCAGGACAATAGTTGTGCAGAGGATAAGAAGTGAAAAGGAGATTGCAATATTAGTATGAATACTTCGGCTGCGGAAAAAGCGCTGTGATCTCATAGAGAGAGATTCTCCTTCTGCCGGTGTCGATATTCCTTCGGTGTGCTTCCTACATTACGTTTGAAAATAACACTAAAATACTGTGGATCAGCATAACCAACTCTGGCAGCGATATCATATGTCTTCAACTGTGTGACCGTAAGGAGTTCTTTTGCTTTTTCCAAACGGAGTCGAGTCAGATACTCTATAAATGTTTCACCGGTATGCTGTTTAAAAGTTGCACTGAAATAACTGATGCTCATAAAAATATGGCTGCACAGCTCATTGAGTGAAAAGCTGTCATTACAATAATTCTCGCGAATATAAGCTTCTGCGGCTTGCATCTGAGAAGTCCGAACCGTTGTTCTCTGTTCCGATAGTTTAAGTATCAGCGCATGGCAAGTCCTCTCCAGATAATGCCTTGCTTCATCTAACGTCTTAAGCGTAGCAACCTCTGCAAACATATTATGCGAAACAACTACTGTATTTGGGAAGCCGATGTCGACCACATAGTTCATCAAAGAAACCAGCAGCTGATAGATGCTGCTACGGCAGCCTTCTATAGAGGAGGTATTACTTTTAAGCTCCTGAAACCACTTCAACAGAATTTCCGATACAGCAGAAGCTTTACCTGTCTTTAAAGCGGATATAAATTGCTTTTCCCATGAGGTGAAATGCGCCTGATCCAATCCCTTCCCAAACTCAAGATCCTGTATGGAGATAACTTTATCTATGCCTAAAAGGTAACGATATTCTATGGAGGAGATCGCTTCTTGGAAGGATTGTGGAATTTGTTGCAAAGTATTATATTTTCTACCGATGCCTATGGTGGATGACAGCTTCAAATATTTATTTAAGCTACCCTGGACTTGCTCTGCAAGATGCTGCGTTGCTACTTCTACCGTCTCTAAATTGCCGGATAATATCGCAGCGATTTTTCCATCTCTCGTCTGGAATACCACTCCCTCTTGCTCTTTCTCCAGCTGCTCTTGAACAATGTTAAAGGCACCGAAACGCAGTAGCTCTGCATCAAAAGCTAGGTCCTGGCTTCGTTTCTCCAGTTCTATATCTATAACGAGCGCAAGGTACACTTGACCCTGCAACGGAATATGAAAATAACTCAATTTATTCTCGATTTCTTCGCTTTTCATTCGAGTAGTTACCAGCTGCTCCAAGAATCGTTCCCGCAGCAATGGAAGACTCTGATTAAGTTGCATACGAAGCTTAACTAAATTCGCTTTTTGTAGATGCTCTTCATCTAAATCCTGCTTCATCTTACTTAGAAATTCAGCAAACTCACGTGCATTAATCGGTTTTAATAAGTACTCAGTCACCTTCAGTGTTATGGCCTGCTTCGCATATTCGAAGTCTTCATATCCAGTGACGATAATGACCTTCATATCCCGGTACCTATCCATCACAGCTCTGGCCAATCCCAGTCCATCCATAAAAGGCATACAAATATCAGTAATAATTACGTCAGGACGATGCTGCTCGATTGCTTCCAGTGCATCTCTGCCATTATCAAAATCACCAACCAGCTCAAACCCATATTTACTCCATGAGATCTTATGTTTGATCCCTTCACGAACCTCATCTTCATCATCAACCAGAATTATCTTATACATCCAACACCTCCACAACTTTGAACTTATCAGCATAAGCATAATAGAGGCCGCCTGCGGGAGGCAACCTCTATTATTAAACTCTATTCGTATAGTAGAGGTTTGATCTCATCGGAATCCATATTGTTTTTATCATACCAGTGGAACCCCGTGTCGATGTTCTTTTCAACCGCTTCCCCTTTAATCGCTTGCACAGCTGCCTTCACAGCTTGATAGCCAATACCAATGGGGTCTTGTGTAACAGCACCAGCCACAACACCACTGCGGATAGCATCCATCAACTGCTTGCCAGAGTCAAAGCCGACGACTACGATCTTACCATTCATTTGCAATTCATTTACTGCATTAGCCACACCTACAGCAGAGCCTTCATTAGAGCCATAGATTCCTTTCAGATCCGGATTTGCCTGCATCATCGCTTTCGCAAGGTCTGTGGACTTTAACTGATCTCCACCCCCATATTGCGGCTCTAACACTTGAATATCCGGATATTTTTCTTTCATTTGTTCTAAGAAGCCATCGCGACGCTGTTGCCCCGTGCTGCTTGTTTGGTCATGTATGACAAGACCCACTTTACCTTTCTTGCCAATCAGTTCAGCCATTTTATCTGCGGCCAACGCCGCTGCTGCTTTATTGTTAGTCGCTGCCGTTGCTACAGGGATATCACTGTCTACACCAGAGTCAAAGCCGATGACCGGAATCTTATTTTCCTTTGCCTTTTCTAGATAAGGAATCGCAGCTTTGCTGTCCAGTGCGGCAAGCGCAATTGCAGCTGGCTTCTTGTCGAGAGCGGTCTGCAGCATCTCAATTTGTTTATCCACCTGACTCTCATTTTCTGGACCTTCAAAGGTAATCTCAACATCAAATTCCTTAGCAGCTTTCTCCGCTCCTTGCTTTACCGCTTGCCAGAATTGATGCTGGAACCCTTTTGATATGACTGGAATGTATGGTTTGTCTGAACCGGATGCACTTTTGTTACTATCATTGTTGTTACATGCACTCAGCAAAGTAGTGACTAACAATAGACTGACAAGCATAATAAACCCTCTACGACGCAGTTTCATTTGAATCTTCCCCCTCGTCATTTGCTTTGTATATCACTCCGGATGGAGATCATACCAAGTTTATTGCTTACGGCGGCGTAGAATATCAGCGTAAACCGCAATGATGATTACAACACCGACAATGACCGTCCGCCATTCCTGAGCCACGGACATAATCTGCAAGCCATTCGTCAGCACACTCATAATCAGTGCGCCAATAATCGTGCCTAGAATAGAACCTACACCTCCACTTAAGGAAGTTCCGCCAATGACCACTGCCGCAATAGCCTCTAGTTCATAGCCAGTGCCCAGTGATGGCTGAGCTGAATTCAAACGTGATGCCATCAGAATACCTGCGATTCCACTAAAAATCCCTGTAATGGAATAGATAATAATCTTCCATTTGACTGTGTTCACACCTGATAAGCGAGTAGCTTCTTCATTACTGCCAAGCGCGAAGTTGTAACGCCCAATAATCGTCTTAGACAAGATTATGCTTGCGATCATACCGAGTAATAAGAAGATAACGATGGTGTTGGGTATACCGGGGATCATTTTACCCATGGCGATCTTGGCGAAGATCGGATCATCGTTGAAATAAATAGGTTTGGCTCCGGTGATGACAAGCGACAAGCCTTTGGTGACCATCATAATCGCCAGAGTGGCGATGAAGGGTGGAATGTTCATCTTCGCCACCATCAAACCGCTGATAAAGCCGCACAGTGCTCCAGCCAGAATCCCACCTACAATGCCTAACGGGACGGGCAGACCCCAGAAGGTAATAATGACTCCAACCATAACAGATGAGAATGTCATTACAGTACCCAGAGCAAGGTCGATGCCGCCCGTAATAATAACAAAGGTAGCTCCAAGCGCTAATACTCCGATTACAGCTGTAGAAACTAGAATTCCGACAAGATTTGAGAATTGAAAAAAGTTGCTGGAGGATAAAGAGAATACGATGACCAATATGATCAGACTGGCAAATGCCAATATTTTTTGTTTGAATCCGGATTGCCCTCCCGATTGCTTCATACCCGCTGGCTGACTAATCTCTTTATCCGCGATCTTCATAGTCCTGACACCTCCGGTTAACTCTTGAACAGTTATGAACGTTTCGTCGCATATTTCATAATCGCCTCCTGCGATGCTTCTTCTGCGGGGAGTTCTCCTGTTATACGCCCTTCACACATAATGATAATCCGGTGGCTCATTCTTAGAATCTCAGGAAGATCTGAAGAAATGATAATGATCGCCTTCCCTTGACTCGCAAGCTGATCCAGCAGCTTATAAATTTCACTTTTCGCGCCTACATCAATACCTCGTGTAGGCTCATCGAAGATGAGTACATCACAGTCTCTAGTCAACCACTTGCCGATGACCACTTTCTGCTGATTACCTCCGGACAGAAACTTAACCTTTTGATCTACACTTGGAGTTTTGGTGGCTAGCGCTTCAACATGCTGCTCCGCTGAGCTTCGCATCTCCCGCTCCTTCATCCAGCCAAATGAATTACGGAATTTATAAAAGGAGGCAATCGCATTATTCATGCTGATATCCATATCCACAAGCAATCCGAAACGTTTGCGGTCTTCGGACAAATACCCAATACCATGCTGTACCGCTTGATGTGGCTGACGTATCCGAACCGATTTTCCATGGAGCATAATTTCACCCTCATCGATGGGATCGGCACCGAATACGGCACGTACAACCTCGGTACGTCCAGCTCCCATTAAACCAGCGAAGCCCAAAATCTCACCTTTATACAGATGAAAGCTAATATCCTTGAACGCATGCCCTCTAGAAAGCTTCCGAACTTCTAAGACAACTTGCTGAGTCTGTTTCGCAATCGTTGGTTTCGACGTTTGATATAATTCACGTCCAACCATCATGCTGATGATCTGATCAATCGTTATTGAATCGGTACGAACGGTATCTACATAACAACCATCACGCATAACTGTAATGCGGTCTGTAATTCGCTTCAATTCATCCATGCGGTGAGAGATATAAATAATTCCCACACCTTTATCTCGTAGCTGCTCAATCATTCGAAATAACTCGTTAATTTCTGTATCTGTTAACGCGGCGGTTGGTTCATCCATGATCAATACCTCGGCTTGGAAAGACAAGGCTTTAGCGATTTCAACCATTTGCTGATTAGCAACGGTCAGGTCTGATACCAAAACTCTGGGATCCAGCTTCAGATTCATTTGATCAAACAGTACCTGAACTTTTCGGTTCATCTCCACATCATCAACGAACCATTTCAGACCTTTTCGCGGCTCTCGTCCAATGTAAATGTTCTGGGCGACCGTAAGATGAGGCATTAAATTCAATTCCTGATGGATGATACTAATTCCAAGCTCCTGTGCTTCACGGGTATTAACAATCTCCACTTCATTTCCCTTGTACCACATTTGACCAGCATCCTTGGAATAGACACCTGTCGCAATCTTCATAAGGGTAGACTTGCCAGCGCCATTTTCTCCTACTAACGCATGAACTTCCCCACGCTTCAGCTCAAATTGACATTCATTCAAAGCATGAACACCTGGGAAAAACTTGTTGATTCCCTCCATACGAAGCAACACTTCGTTCATTTTGATATCCACCTCAAATTCTTTGAGAATGCCTTAACCCTTAAAGTGATCGCTTTCAATCCGGAATGTAAAATCATTGTATTCCCTATAAGTTGCCATTGTAATGGAATAATCTCCGTAAAAAAGTTTAAAATTTTATGTTTTACATACAAAAAAAGCTGAACCGAGAGCACCTCAGTTCAGCACAAATGTTATACCCTAAAAATCACATGTCAGCGAACCCTCCTAAAGGCTTGCGCCATTTCCAGCCACCAATGTGAAGGTCTTAGGAATTCCCTTATCATACACGTCGGAGGATAGATTAGGTTCTTCAACTAATTGGCGGATCACTAGTCCGCTATTAGCTGCTGCGGTTACAATTTCTCCGAGTGTCCAGCGGCGCCAATACACAACACTATGCTCTTGTTCACCTGCTGGTTTACCTGTGGAAGGCAAATACTTGGAATAGGATACCTTCTTCTCTTCCAATGATGAGTCAAAATAATCTCCGTTTACTTTGTGTTTGCGTACCTTCGCAGTAGATCCCTTCGAGGAAATAAGCTTGGTCGTTACCGGATGAAAATCGCGGAGTACAAATACGCCTCCAGGAGAAAGCAATCGGCGAGCTGTTTCCATGAATAGTGTAAGGTTGGTAAAGTAATGAACAATTCCTAACTCTGCAAAGACGATGTCATATGAACCATCAAGGACGTCTTCTGGCAGCTTAAGAATATCTGAGACGATATAGGTTAGTGGTACCCCTGCTTCTTGGGCAAGATCAGCCGCATATCGCGCATTGGCTTCCGAGAAGTCAGCAACCGTTACTTCCGCACCTAGTAATGAGAGTGCCACGGCCTTCATCCCGTTTGAGCCCATTAAATTCATCATTTTCTTCCCCTTCACCTCTCCAAAAAAAGAAAGGAGCGGGTGAAGCTTTGCACTTGGTTCCTTTATTAATTTTGCAGCTGCTTCTGACGGTGTACCAAACCGAGTTACCCAAGCGGTATAAGTATCTTCGTTCCAAAGCTCTTCGCTTGTTGGCACAGCGTTTTTTTCTGCCTGATTATTTGAATATTGATTCTGCTCTTCCATCCATTGCTACCCCTTTATGTGTAAAATATCTGTTATGAAGCATTCTGAATGGCATCAGCCATCCGGATAGTTTTCCTTCTTTCCGCGTACAAATATACTGCGAGGCCAATCATAACGAGCAGCCCACCTGCCCATTGTAAGGTTGTTAGCTGTTCACCCAAGAGTAAATACGCTAAGATACTGGCACCCACTGGTTCTCCTAAAATGTTCATTGAAACCGTAGTCGCGGATACATATTGTAGTAACCAATTAAACAAAATATGGCCAAACACCGTTGGCACCACTGCTAACAATACAAAGATTCCCCATTCCTTGTCCGGATAATTAAAAAAGGAAATCCCCATGAACAGATTGTATACGGCAAACACGCCAGCGGCTGATAAGAAGACAATCAAGCTATATAAGTAAGAGGGCATACGCACCACTAGCTTTTGACCGATCAGCATATGTACAGCTACCGCGACAGTGCCTCCGACCGATAATAGATCACCTTTTAGATTATCTGCAGAGATTCCAATATCACCCCAGCCGATAAACACGACACCGCCAATCGCAATGCCAAGCCCTAGAATAGCGGACAGAGCTGTCTTTTCCTTATACAAAAAATAAACACCCAGCATAATGAATACAGGCTCCAGCGCCATGATCATTGTTGAACTAGCTACCGAAGTATACTTTAATGATCCCATCCATAGCAAAAAGTGCAGCGCAAGCATTGCGCCTGAGAGGATGAGCATTAGCCAGTCTTTTTTACGAAGAGCAAAAGCAGCTCCACTATAGGGTCTTGCAAAAGGCAGCATCAGCAGTGAGGTAAATAATAATCTGTACATGCCTTGTATAGATGCAGGTGCATCAGACCATTTAATAAAAATGGCGGAAAAAGAGATGGCCACAATCCCTATCAACATTAATAGTGGAATCGGAAGTGGCGGTTTTTTAAGTTTCACATGTTACGCGTCCTTTCAATATCTTAAGTCACTTATGTTAATTTAACGCAGACCGTGAAAAAATGCATCTATTTTCATAAGATTTCACTAAAAAAAGCACAAGCAATGTCATTTCTGACGAAAGCTCATGCTTCTTAAAAGGCTACGGCTTCAGAACAACCTTGATGCAATCCTCTTTTTTCTCACTAAAAACGTCATAGCCATGCTCCGCTTTACTAATTGGAAGGCGATGCGTAATGATATCTGTAGGATCAAATTTATTTTCTTTAATCATCTTATACAGCAACGGCATATAGTGAATCACCGGCGCTTGTCCCATCTTTAATGAAATGTTCCGTTCAAATAGCTGACCCAGCGGGAACATATTGTAATTAAGTCCATAGACTCCTACAAGCTGGATGGTTCCGAATTTACGTACGATATCTGCGGCCATTCTGAATGCACTGAGCGAGCCTCCTTGCAGCTTCAGAACCGTTTCCACTTTCTCCAAGGCAGATATTTTGGCATCTAGACCCACACAGTCAATAACCACATCTGCGCCCCCACGAGTGATCTCCTTCAAATGAGCCTCAATGTCCTTGATCTCTTCGAAATTATAAACTTCAACATTATTGGTCAGCTTCGCATGCTGCAGACGATAGCCAATATGATCAACCGCAATGACTCTTGAGGCACCTTTGATCCAGGCAAACTTCTGAGTAAGCAGTCCAACAGGACCGCAGCCGAGAACAATGACTGTATCCCCTGGCTTCACTCCGCCGCTTTCTACTCCCCACCAAGCAGTAGGCACAATATCAGATATGAAAAGAATTTTCTCATCTTCCATTTCTGCATCCTCCGGAACTACAAAAGGGCCAAAGTTACCATAAGGTACCCGTAGCAATTCAGCTTGTCCGCCTGCAAAACCGCCATAAGTATCGGAATAACCAAGATAACCGCCTGTGTCCTTGGCGTCATTAGCATTGTCGCATTGGCTCTCCATCTCATGCTGGCAGAAAAAACACTGCCCACAGGCGACATTAAAGGGGATGATGACTCGGTCACCTTTTTTGACTTTAGTTACGTCAGGACCCACTTCCTCAACAATCCCCATCGGCTCATGACCAATAACATAATCATCATGCATACCTGGTATTTCCCCGTTATAAATGTGCAGATCCGAGCCACAAATCGCCGTAGTGGTAATCCGAACAAGGATGTCATCTTTTTTCTCAAGCGTCGGATCAGCTACTTCTTTAACTTTCACTTTTTTCTTCCCTTGGTAGGTTAGTGCTTTCATGCTGTTAATCCGCTCCTTTGGAGATGGTCTAGAGATATAATTTTCATGCCTTTCTATGTTATATCCCTAAGTCCTACCCTCTTATCCATGAAGAAGCGGGGAATACATCATTAGTGCGTAATTATCAGTTACAGCTTCATCTCCAATTAGATCTCCAGAGCGTGTATATACTTTTCGACTGATCTTGTTACTGCGTATATATCCGCCCCAAGGCTCTAGACTAATCCTATGATCACTTTCGTATACTTCATAATCATAAAGCGCCTGCTCATTGCATCTCCACTCCCCGTGTAAATGGCTATCGTCCAGCCAGAGCTTTAGTTGATACGTTTGAGCGGTGTTATTTTTTAATTGAAGATCCAAATAGTTATAAGAACAGGTCGCCCCGCTTCCAAAAGGTTGTGTACGTTGTTCATCTGGAAATACATCATAACTGTGACGATGTCGTTCCATAACGGTAAGTGGCGTATGCAGTGCCATCCAATAGATCAGATTAGACAACTGGCATAAGCCTCCTCCAACCCCGGAATGAAAACCACCATAATGCAGCACCATACCCTCCAGATACCCTTTTCGCTTAGTGGGCTTACCAATACTTCTCCAGTAGGAAAAAGTCTCCCCCGGCTGCACAACAAGTCCATCCAGCTTCGCAATTGCCAGCCGTAAGTTAGTTATTTTATTGTATTGAAGCACCATATCTACATTCCGAAGACTTCTTAATAACGGGGTAGCATGAGTCATAGCTGCATAAGTTAAAGTTTCATCCGTACGCTGCTTCGCTATTTTGCTTCGTCCAGTGCACCATTTCAAATATCTTTTCCAAATAAAATATCGTTTGCCAGCAAACAATCTAAGGCGAGAACGCTGAATAGGCTTCATGGCAGCCTGGGGTGTATTCATCTAGAACTGAACCTCGCTTTCAGCTCGTAACTGGGCGAATCTACCTCCAATTATCGCATTATGATGCTTAACGATCTCCCTACTACTCAGAACCCCATTATCAAAGGTGCTATGAGCGTCTGAGACCAGTACACTTTTATATCCCATGCTGTATGCGCGTCTTATCGTCGTATCCAGACAGAATTCACTTTGCATCCCACAGATCACCAGATTCGTAATCCCGAGCTTCTGGAGTTCATCTTGCAGTTCCGTTCGGTGAAAAGCATCCCAAGTAGGCTTCTCAACGATAACTTCGCCTTCCTGCGGTGTGATGCGGTGACTGATCTGCCAAGTGGGTGTACCTTTTGTATACTCCTCATCTTCGGTATGTTGAATATACACAATAGGAGTACCTGCTAATCGAGCTTTTTGCTGAAGGGAGACAATCCTGTCCATCACACCCTCTTCATCGTACAGCTTTAGATCATAGGAGAACATGGCTTCTTGAACATCGATAATTAATAATGCTGTTGATTGTTCCAAATGAATAACCTCCAAGAGCTTTTTTTAAAATCATACCAGAAACTGGGACAGACTATCTACCTACTAGAAGTTACAAATGTTAAAACTAAAAACCGAGTATCTGTAAGCAGATACCCGGACGATTTCATCAAACATTTATTTGCCACGCTTATTATGCCAGATCAATGCATGCAGCTGTGGAAGTACACGAACCTTGTTCATACCCGAATCCACGATTACTTTATTAAACAACCACTCCAGCCTTCCCAGAAGCCGAGCAGAAATGTTGCCCTCTTCCGTGACATCATCATTACCAGGCTGCAGAAAGAGCTGCACATTCGGATATCGCTGGTGAACGTTTTTCGCATAATCAAAATCATTATCATCAAACACTACGACCTTCAAGCTATGCGTAGAACGACCCAGTTTCTCCATCTTACTCATGATGTTATCTAGCATTTCCCAATTCGTTGTCATTCCTGAGCTTGGGGGTTTAGGACTAATTGTCAGCACATCCACGTCATTGAACCAATCCTGCCATTTACTCCCCTGAGTTTCTATCGCTGCTTTTATTCCACGCTCATGAAGCAGATTGATGAAGGTACCCATTCCTTCACCAATCAAGGCAGGATTACCGCCTGAAATCGTAACACAGTCGAAATTATCTCCAGCTAACGCCAATAATTCATTTATGATTTCCTCTGCTTCCATCATGCGAACCTTATTCTTAGCCGTACCATCCCAAGTAAAAGCGGAGTCACACCAGCCGCAGCGATAATCGCAGCCATAGGTGCGGACAAACATCGTCTTCACTCCAATTACCGCACCTTCGCCTTGAATAGTTGGACCGAACATTTCAATTACAGGAATCTTACTCACAGTCACAGCCTCCATACAAACGGTAGGATGGCCCTTCATCCGGAACATCTTCAGCCAGCACCTCTGCCCAAGAGGTTGGAGTCTCCCATAGCTTTACCGAGTACAAAGGCAACCCTGCTTGCTTAAGCTTGTAGGCAATATATGAAGACATATTCTCTACTGTGGTGCGGAAAGACAACAAGGCTACTTTGGAGCCCGTATTCGTTAACGTCTCTAACACAGGTTCATTTCCCATGGCAAGAAAAGCGTGATCTAAACGATCTACAAGGCTTTGTTGTACTGTCATTTTGATATCGCTGAAATCAATGACGAAGCCTTCATCCGAGTGGCCTTCCGCGGCCATAGGTTTGCCCTTAAGCACTACTTCGAGCTTATAAGTATGTCCGTGCAGGTTGCTGCATTTCCCTTTGTGTCCCACTAACTGGTGTGCCGCATCGAACGTAAATATTTTGCAGACTGAAACCTCGTTAAGCATTAAGAACCGGCCTCCATTCTCTCCGCCTCATATTGCTCAAGACCACGCTGACGCAATAGACAGGCTGGACAAGTACCGCAGCCACTGCCAATAATACCGTTGTAACAGGTCAGTGTGTGTTCGCGAACATAATCAAAATACCCAAGTTCATCGGCCATTTTCCACGTTTCTTTTTTATCCAGCCACATTAGGGGAGTGTGGATCGCAAACTCATAGTCCATAGATAAGTTCAGCGTAACATTCAATGATTTCACAAAAACATCACGGCAGTCCGGATAACCGCTAAAGTCCGTTTGGCAAACCCCAGTGACGATATGGGAGTACCCCAGTTGTTTAGCTAATATTGCGGCAAAAGATAAAAACAACAAATTCCGTCCATCAACGAAAGTACTTGGAAGCTCATCTCCTTCACCAGCCACGATATCTATATCCTGACGGGTAAGTGCATTGGGTGCCAGCTGATTGAGCAGCCCCAGATCAAGAATATGCTGTTTTACATTAAACTTAGCTGCTATCTCTGTTGCAACTTCGATTTCAGCCGCATGACGTTGATTATAGTTGAAAGTAACTACCTGCACTTCCTCATACTGCTGCAATGCCCAAACCAGGCAAGTGGTGCTATCTTGTCCGCCGCTGAATACGACGAGTGCTTTTTTGTTCATATGAATCTCTCCTTATCACAAGTTGGAATTTAGCGGTTGTCCACTTTTTCTGGATAGAGGTCGTGATTGATTAAGCGGTGTTCCGCCATCGCCTCATACTTCGTACCCGGTCTTCCATAGTTGCAATAAGGATCAATTGAAATGCCTCCGCGCGGAGTGAACTTGCCCCATACCTCAATGTAACGCGGATCCATCAGTGAGATCAGATCATTCATAATAATGTTGACACAGTCCTCATGGAAATCACCATGGTTGCGGAAGCTAAACAGATACAGCTTTAATGATTTGGATTCCACCATTTTTTGTTCAGGAATATACGAAATATACAGCGTGGCAAAATCCGGCTGACCCGTTACAGGACACAAGCTAGTGAACTCAGGGCAGTTGAATTTAACAAAATAATCACGCCCGGGATGTTTGTTATCAAACACCTCCAGAATGTCTGGATCATAACCAAACTTGTACTGTGTTCCCTGATTACCAAGCAAAGTAACTTCTTGCATTTCCTCTTTCAATCTTCCTTCTGACACGACAAAAAACCCCTCTCTTTTCCTTCGGCCTTGGCCGGTAATGGAAAGAAGAACGAGATTTCGAAAACTTGGCTCCACTAAGAAGAAACGGAAGCAACGTCCGGATAAAGGACAGCAACCGCTTGTACTGTTTAATATATTCTTAGTTTTTTATAGAGGGAGTTCGCGAACCTCTCCTGCACAACTTTAGCGCAGACTTCTTCTTAAAGCATATTGCGTCTTGAACTATACCATGGGTAGCCCGCTCCTGACAAGTTCTACTCTTTACTGTTACCTTATATAGATCAGCAAATAACTCCAGATTAACGTGGATAGACCTGCGTATGTAGAGATTAGGAAGCTCAAAAACCACGGCAATTTGATCGCGGATTTCTTTTTAATTACATGAACTATTCATATGGTTAATTAAGATGTGGCAAAAAAAAGGATTCAAATCCTAAGAAAGGGGTAACTTATTCATAATAATCTTCGAGCTAAGGGTGGGAGCATTTTATGGAACAAAGTATACAGCAGCTTATGGATTGGCTTAACAATCATTTGAATGAAACAATCGCTATTGAAAAGAAAGAACTTCGTGATTTGGATAAAGTTCATTTCAATTTAGAGTCCGTAGATTTCCGGAGTGCAGATGACGTAATTGATGAATATCTTGGAAGTGCACTGATATTAAGAGGTTTCGGCAGCACACTTAACGCCGATGGTGAACTGGTATCCCTGCCACAATCCACTTATGATTTAGCTGTTGAAGGTCTTCAAATCGTAGACTTAGCCGACCGCAAGGCAGAAATAACTACGGACAGAGCTAATTACACCCTTTCAGTAGATTAAACGAACATGATTATGATAAGCAAAAAGAGCCCACAGCGATCTGCGGGCTCTTTTTGCTTATCATTTATTCTTCTCCAATGATCTCCACTTCAGTTTCAAGCTCTACACCGAATTTATCCTTCACAGTCGCTCTTACATGGTGGATTAGCCCGATGTAATCACTGGCTGTTGCATTATCTGCATTCACAATAAATCCCGCATGCTTCTTGGATACCTCAGCACCGCCGATTCTTGTACCCTGTAAGCCGCTCTCTTGAATTAACTGTCCTGCAAAACGGCCTGGAGGCCGCTTAAATACACTCCCACAGGATGGATACTCAAGCGGTTGCTTCGATTCACGTAAATATGTTAGTTCATCCATTTTTGCCTTGATCGTTAAAACATCACCGGAAGTCATAGCAAATTTGGCCTCAAGTACAATATACTCACCGCTTGCGAATACACTTTTTCTGTATCCCCATTGCAGCTCATCTCCTTGCAGAGTTACCAATTGCCCGTTCTTATTTATAGCTAGTGCACTATGCAGGACATCTTTGATCTCACCGCCATAAGCACCTGCGTTCATATAGAGCGCTCCACCAACTGTTCCTGGAATGCCACAGGCGAACTCAAGACCCGTAAGCTCCTTATCAAGCGCATATCTGGAAACATCAATTATTTTGGCACCACATTGCGCATATAAGAGATTGTCGCGAATTCCCATTTCGGTCAGTCCTGCCGTTTGCAGAACGATTCCACGTACCCCTCCATCACGGATAATCACATTGGAGCCATTCCCAAGTACCGTAAGGGTTATCCCATTTTGTTCTGCATATGTAACAATCTTTTGAATTTCATCATAAGTAGCTGGTGCAGCCAAAATATCAGCTTTTCCGCCCATTTTAGTGTACACGTGATCTTTTAAATTCTCATGACTTTTCACTTTTCCTGCAGTCATTAGCTGCTCTAGGTCATCTTGAATTTTGTCAATATTCATGTTTTCATGCTCCTTTAACCATGTATAAATGATGGTCCTTGATCTATTTTAAAGAGTTATTATGAAATTGTAGGCAACCACAACTGTAACAACGAACAGGCTCCCTTGTCAATGACGGGAGCCTGTTCGTTGTATGATTTTAGATGATAATTACACAGCTTTATAGGCAGCAAGCTCGTAAGGAAGACACAGTGGCACACCCGTACGTGGATCCGGAACGATATCCGCTTCAATTCCAAACACTTCCCGCAATACATCTGGTGTCATAACCTCAGTAGGTGAGCCTTCGCTAACTACAGTACCGGACTTAATCGCTACCATATGCTGCGCATAACGAGTAGCATGATTCAAATCATGCACGACCATGATAATGGTACGGCCTTCTTCCTCATTCAGCTTTTGCAAAAGTTGAAGAACTTCGAGCTGATGCGCCATATCTAGAAACGTTGTAGGCTCGTCAAGGAATAAAATATCTGTTTCTTGAGCCAACGCCATAGCGATCCAAGCGCGTTGACGTTGTCCACCAGAGAGACGGTCAATAGGGCGATCATGAAAAGATTCCATGCCCGTAACAGAGATGGCGTTGGAGATGATGTTGCGATCCTCTGCGGTCATCGTGCCAAATCCCTTTTGATGAGGGAAACGACCGTAGCTGACCAGCTCAGATACCGTCAGACCGTCAGGAGCCGTTGGGTTCTGCGGTAGAATCGCTAGCTGACGAGCAACCTCTTTAGTTGAAAAGTTATGGATCGATTTGCCGTCCAGCATTACGGTGCCACTCTTCGGCTTCATAATCCGGGCCATCGTTTTGAGGATTGTAGATTTACCGGAGCCGTTAGCGCCCACTAGTGCGGTGATTTTCCCCGTAGGGATAGACAAGTTCAATCCCTTAACTATAGTAGCCTCAGCATACCCAATACTTAATTCTTCTGTATTCAAACGTTCTGACATGATCTACAACTCCCTTAAAAGTTTTATGGAGCTATGCTCCTAAGTATGAACTAATTTACGCTTTCGACTTGGCGAGTAAATATAAAAAGTAAGGTGCGCCAATAATCGCAACCACAATGCCAGTCGGAACTTCCGCAGGTTGCAGCACCCATCTGCCGATGGTATCAGCGGTAATCATAAGAAGCGCCCCTGTCAAAGCACTAGCAGGTAATAACACCTGATGGCGGGGTCCCACGAGCCTGCGAGCCAGGTGTGGTGCTATCAGGCCGACGAAGCCAATACCTCCACTTACCGCGACGCAGGAGCCGGCAAGCGCTACGGCTGTTACCAGAAGGAGAATACGTTCCTTCTCCACACGCATTCCTAGACCTAATGAAGTATGGTCCCCTAGATTCAATACATTTAGAACCCGGGCTTTATAGAAGGCGAACGGTAACAGAATCGCGATCCAAGGCAGCAAAGCAAGGACGAATCTCCAATCCCCACCCCATATTTTCCCGGCGATCCAAGTAGCTACAAATTGATAATTATTAGGATCAAGCCTAAGTGCCAATACAAGCTGGCAAGCATTGATTCCTGCAGCGACCGCAATCCCGATAAGGATCAGCCTTGTAGGAGACAGACCATCTGCCTTCCGGTAGGCAAGAATATAGATTAAAGCTGCGGTCAGGCCAGCCCCACCAAGTGCTAGGAGAGGCAAGACAAATACCGGAGCTGCTGTTGTAGCCGGAAAAAACGAGATAAAAATGATTACCGCAAAACCTGCACCAGCACTTATGCCCAGCGTAGCCGGTTCAGCGAGTGCATTACGTGCGAGACTTTGTAGAATACAGCCCGATACTGCAAAGCCCGCTCCAACTAACAATGAAATTACGATGCGGGGTAATCTGAAATCAAATAAAATAAGCTTTTGCTGATGTGTTCCATCACCCATGAGTGTATGTAATACCTCTAGTGGGGATAGACGCATAAACCCTGTATTCATACTGACTATAAACACAACGACGATCAGTATAGCAAGGAGTGATAACACCGTTAGGGCGCGTGTGCGGCGTTCTTTTTCATCTGGAGTAAGGGTTAATTTGGGCATTACAGCTCCCCCTTCCGCTTACTCGCTAAATAAATAAAGAACGGTACGCCGATGATGGCAATTAAAGCTCCTAGCGGTGTCTCATACGGTGCATTTATCATTCTTGCGGCAATATCTGCAAAGATAATCAATAAGCTCCCTAGAACTGCGGAGCAAGGGATAATCCAGCGGTAGTCCACTCCAACGAAATAACGAGTAACATGTGGAATAATTAGTCCTATAAAAGCAATCGGGCCAACCGTTGAAACCGCACTTCCAGCTAAGATAACCACAACAATCATACATGCCAATTGAACTAACCTTGTCCGCTGCCCCAGACCAACCGCTACTTCTCTTCCTAAGCTGAGCAATGTGACGGATCGTGATAACATCATCGCTGCAATTAAGGCTACGGCCACCCAAGGGAATATAATCTTGATCTGAGTCCAGCTAGCTCCCCCCATCCCACCAGCTAACCAGAAGGCTATGTCCTGAGATAAGTTGAAAAGAATAGCTACTCCCTGACTAATAGCAACCAATAAAGCACTAACTGCCGAACCTGCTAATATCAATCGCAAGGGGGTCAGGCCATTAAAAGAAAGCGAACCGATTCCGAATACGATAAAAGAGGCCACAGCGGCACCGATAAAGCAATACAACATTAGTGATGTGAATGAGAGTGAGGGTGCAAAAGCAAATACTATGGCCAGCGCTACCCCTGCTCCTGCATTCAAACCTAACAGCCCTGAATCCGCAAGCGGGTTTCTTGTCATCCCCTGCATGATAGCCCCTGCTACTGCGAAGCAAGCACCGACTAAGGCGCCAGCAATAGCACGTGGAAATCGCAGTTCTCTAATCACCTGATGTTTTTGTAAATCTGGATTGAAATGAAATATAGCTTCCCATACCGTAGCTAACTTGATATCTGCCGCACCCACTGAGACCGAAAGTGCCAATCCGAAGGCAATAGCAGCAAGTCCAAAAATAAGAATACCAATGGCAGCTGCCGGTCGGGTATGTAGAGCTTTTTTGGGTTCATTTTTAATACGATTTGCGAAATCTGAGGGTGAAACCATGAGTCGTCTCCTTATTCAATAGTTACAATGGTTTATATGATAACAACAATCATTCTCATTATCGCAAAAATATTTATGTTGTACAATTGCAGGAACGATTTTTCCGTACTATGGGATTGGTTTATAAAAAAATGGTGCAGATCTTTGTATCCCGAGATACTTGATCTGCACGCCCTTCCCCACCGAAATGATCAGTCTCATTCATGGTGAATTACGACTTTTATTTCACAAGACTTTTTAGCACATCGTCAATGATTTTGCTGCCAGCGTTCGCCCCACTGTAAAGCCAGCTGCTTGTTGAGCTCATTTCATGCACATTTCCAGCTTTTACAGCTGGGATGCCCTTCCAGATTGCACTATCTAGGATCTCCGAACCTTCAGTCTTATCACTATTTACAAGGAAAATATGATCTGCGGTCAGCTCAGAAAGCTTCTCTAGTGAGATCGGATTCCAAGTTGCTCTTGTTCCTACTGGGATCTCTGTTACTAAGTTAGGCAGCGTTACGCCAAGGTCTGTATATAATACAGCTCCACTGCTGCGGGTTTCGTCTACAATATAGAAGTTTTTTTGCACCAACCATAAAATAGCCGCGGACTCTTGTCCAATAGCTCCTGCAAGCTGTTCTTTCGCAGCCGCTGCTTTAACATCATAATCTTTAATGGCTTTTTCTGCTTCAGGGGTTTTGTTCAAAATCTCACCCATCTTGAGCAACGATTTGCGCCAATCTTGATTTAGTTCATCCCCAATTACATAAGTGGGTGCAATCTTATTCAACTGATCGTAAACCCCGTTCTGAACAGAAGACTCCGATGGGATGATAATAAGATCCGGAGCAAAGCTGGTTACAGCCTCTAACGGAAGGTCGTAACTAATTGTAGGAACATCCTTCAATTCAGTGGCCAGATAATCCTGAACGCCATTTGTAACTGACCATTGAGCTACTGGAGTTACACCCAGAGTTACCAAAGAGTCTTCCAAATATGAACCCAGAACGCGCTGTGGATTAGCCGGAATCGTTACTTTATGACCCATTGCATCTGTTAACGTCTTAGGTGCAGCAGGTGCCTCTGTAGATTCTGCTGTAGGCGCTGTTGTAGGCGCTGTTCCTGCATTTGATGAGCTTTCAGCATTATTATTACCACAAGCGGAAAGTATTAGCGTCATCACTATTAGTCCGCTCATCGTCACTTTCATGCTTCCTGATCTTTTTCTGTTAAGCCAAAACATTAAAAACCCTCCTATATGTAACTGCTTTGATATTCAAAGGTGACCTTTACCTCTGCTTCACTTTTAAATGATATTGATTCTCATTCTCTGTGTCAACATATAAATTTCAAATTCTGTGGATTTGCAACAATTTCCTTCATATAAAATACAAAAGAGGTTATATTCCGAACGTTCCGGATATAACCTCATCTTTAATCTTCTACTTATTTATTTAAATGATACGGGACAGTCGCTACTACAACGTCCTTTTGATTCATTAGATACGAGCGGATTAAAAAGCTGGTCTGATTATGAAGCACGGCTTGCCACCAATGTTTGGTAATAAACTGTGGAATCAGAATCGTGATGTGATCCGTCGCAGCGGTCTTCCACTCTACCGTATCGATAAACTTCACTAACGGACGAATGATACTACGATATCTGGAACGAAGAACAATCAGGCGTACACCTGGATTCCATTCCTCCCACCGTTGCTCCATCTTATGAATGTCTTCTTCATCAAAGCCTACATACACAGCAACAACATTATCTGTTAGAGACTTCGCATAGCTGATGGAATGTAATACAGCACGTGTAACCCCTGCAACAGGAACAACTACAGTACTTCCTTTAATTACAGGTTTATCAGTAGCCGGACATATACGCAGTTGATCCGCAGTGTTCAAATAATGCTTATGAATACGGTGGAACACGAACATTACAGCAGGTAAGAAAATGAATGCCATCCATACGCTCGAGAATTTAGTAATGATAAATATAAGCGTAATCGTCAATGTAGTCAGCATACCGATGGTATTTACTACAAATCTTTTCACCCATCCAGCGGGTCTTGTTTTGATCCAATGCACCATCATCCCCAGTTGGGATAAGGTAAAAGGAATGAACACGCCAACCGCATATAATGGAATCAAACCTTCCGTATTCCCATGGAATGCAGTCACAAGTATGATAGACATAACTCCTAGAAAAATAATGCCGTTTGAGAAGCCCAGGCGGTCACCACGGACCATAAATGCATGTGGCAGATATTTATCTTTTGCAAACATAAAGGCGAGCAGCGGAAACGCTGAATATGCTGTATTAGCTGCCAAGAACAAAATCACTGCTGTAATCCCTTGAATGAAAAAGTACAATCCGCCACGGCCAAAGGTCGATTCAGCGATCTGAGAGACAACCGTAGCCTTTTCATCTGGCACAATCCCATACCAATACGCCAGCACAGTGATTCCGGTAAACATAAAGCCAAGGATAAGTCCCATGATCATTAGCGTCTTGGCTGCATTTTTCTCAGCCGGTGCCTTAAAGTTTGGGATCGCATTAGATACGGCCTCAACCCCCGTTAGGGCTGAACAACCAGAGCTAAACGCTTTTAATAGTAGAAACAAACTTACATTAGATACGGCGCTTCCTATTTCAGGAACATTCGCATGAGCGCCACCCATTGCATATTTAACGATACCGGAGATAATCAGAACAACAATCGAAACCACAAACAAATACACTGGAATTGCGATAAATGAAGCCGATTCAGTCACTCCGCGAAGATTAATGATTGTTAATAGAACGATAACAGATACAGCGATGAGAACAGTATGATTATGAAGACTTGGAAAAGCCGATGTGATCGCATCCGTCCCTGCCGAGGCACTAACCGCTACGGTAAGAATGTAATCCACCAATAATGAACCCCCAGCGAGCAGCCCTGTCGGAATACCAAGATTATTCTTGGCTACGATATAAGCTCCGCCTCCTTGCGGATAAGCAAAAATCGTCTGCCGATAGGATAAAATCAGGATGGCCAGCAGGCCCAATACGGCTAATGCAATTGGCAGGGAGTACCAGATGGCAGTAAACCCGGCAGCCACCAGTACAATCAGAATTTGTTCCGTTCCGTAGGCTACAGACGAGAGCGCATCAGAAGACAGGACAGCCAGTGCTTTAACCTTGGATAACTTTTCATGATCGAGTTCATTCGACTTCATCGGACGTCCGATCAATAGTCGTTTTACCTTGCTTACCATGGTGGATACAGTTCCTTTCTTTGGGAGCTGAAACGGAATTTCCGTGCGCTGTTTTCATCGGTGGATTTCATAAATGCAGACACAAAAATAAGCATACGGAAATGATCCGCATGCTTATGCATGGTCATTTTCCCACCTTGCTTACGAGGTTAGCTGGCGGATTCGGGCTGTGGTTATAGCCCTACGGTAGAGGTCTGTTCGACCCGGTTCCGATTCACCCCATTGGCATGAATGCCAAGTTTGGTTCCCCCGTTTTTCCTAAGAAAATTCAGCGCATATTCAACTTCTCACAAGGTCTAATATTAGTCTACAAAGTGCCTACAGTAAAGCGTTGAAAAAAATGAAAAAAGAATGAAAAAACATCCAATAAGCTCAAATATAGCGTCTTATTGGATGCTCTCTTTCATTATCTTCAATTATCCCTCTAGCCCGTGATTTTAATACCTTTTCAGCTTTTTTGTACCTTCCAAAGTAAAAACTAAAATCCTAAGCTCTCCTCAGCATCTACTTCAATCACTTCTTCTTCCCTACGTCCATACCAAAGAAGGAGACTTATTAGAGCAAACGCTATTAAAGCTAACAAAGGAATCGTTATAAATCCGAAGTAGTTCAAGTAATCTTTATTACAAGGAACACCAACTGTACAAGGTAGAACTTTACTTAACGCTGGAATCTTCTGTTCCGCATAATGATAGATTGAGATACTGCCACCAATCAAACTTAATGGAAGCACATAAGGAATGATGCGCTTATCTCCACGGAAAGTGGCAATTCCCAACAAAAATAACTGCGGATACATAAAAATCCGCTGAAACCAGCAAAGCTTACAAGGTTCATACTTCAAGACTTCACTTAAATACAAGCTACCAGCTACAGCAACCAAAGAGACGAACCAGGCCAGATAGAGGCAGTTACGCTTGCAAAAAGATAGGAATTTTGTCACTTTGCCTCCACTGCTTTTGCGGCGGTGTTAATTTCAGATGTAATCGCTTCAATATCGAAAGGTTCAGCCGTTTTTACTCCATTAATGTAGAGCGAAGGCGTAGTTGTCACGCCTGCGTCAGTTGCCAACTGAATGTCTTTCTTCAGCTCATTTACATAAGTTTTCTCTTGGATGTCTTTACGCAACAGATCGTAATCGATCGCTAATTTCTCTTTTTCAGCAAGGCTTACCAAGAAATCCTCAGTGGCCCATTCCACGCTCTCATCCCCTTGCTGCGCATACACAGCATCATAGAACTTCCAGAATTCATCCTTATTCTGATGGTATACAGACAATGCAGCTAGTGAAGCTGTCTCAGAGTCAGGACCAACGAAAGCCATATTTACAAAGTAAAGAGCTGCTTTTCCCTCGTTGACAAAATCTTGAACAATTTTCGGTTTCATGGAGCCAGCAAATTGGGAACAAGCTGGACATTTGAAATCACCAAATTCAACAAGCTTAACAGGTGCATCCTCATTACCAATCCTAGGTAGCTCACTGTAATTGAATTCTACCGGTTCTCCTGTAGAGACATTCTTTGCTGCATCTTTCGAAGCTAACATAAACAATCCAACAAAAATGATAACTACTACAGCTATTGAACTAATAACTAAAATTCTCGTTTTCTGCTTCTGTTGCTCCTGTTCTACCCGTCGTTTCTCTTGTTTGCTCAACTGGGGAACATTTGGACTTTTTTTAGGTTTACTCAAGGAGAATTCCTTTCTGTCCTCTAGGGACTAATGTAGTTTTTATCATATACATTTAAAATTATATAATTATTAATCTCTTTTTGGCAAACAGTATGGTCAAAAAAAACAGCGTGACTCCAAAAGGAGAAACGCTGCTCTTTATTTTAAAAATATAAAATTCCATCAAGCTCCAGCTTCTTCATTCAATAACTGTAACCGCAATAGCTTAATTCGAGAAATTCGCTTATTCTCAGTCTCTTCTACAATAAATAGATGATCATCAAATTCTACGGATTGCCCTTTTTGAGGTGGATTAACCTCCAATTTAGAATACAGCCAGCCGCCTATCGTATCGTAATCCTCAGTCTCCATATGAAGACCTAAAAGATCATTAATCTCTTCAATAAGCATCAAACCGTCAATGGAGTGTTCATCCTCGCCAAGCTTCTCAACACCGGGACGTTCCTCATCAAATTCATCCTGAATTTCTCCAACAATTTCCTCCATGATATCTTCCAGTGTCACCATTCCTGAAGTACCCCCATACTCATCGATCAATATGGCGATTTGTGTCTTCGCACGCTGCATAACTTTCAGCAAAGCACTAATCTGAATGGATTCCGGCACGGTCAATATTGGACGAATTAATTTCTGATAACTTTGTGGACGATCCTTAATTAAGTCCTTTATATGGATGAAGCCTAAAATATGATCCTTATCACCGTCACAGACGGGATAACGTGTCCTCATGCCATCATAGGCAATCTCAAGGTTCTCCTCAGCAGAAACATGATTATTCAGACAGATCATCTCTGTCCGCGGAATCATGATCTCCCGAGCCATGGTATCCACAAATTCAAAAATATTGTCAACTAACGCCATTTCAGTATTATCGATAAAGCCGCTTTTGTTACTTTCCTGCATGATAATACGAATTTCTTCTTCCGTATGCGCCGTTCCCAGCTCTGAAGCCGGGGCTAATCGGAAAATTTGCAGTAAACCACGCGCCAGCCCATTAACGATCCATATCACTGGATACATGATTTTGTAAAATACATTCATCGGTCCTGCTGTTAGTAAAAGGACAGATTCAGCCTTGTTAACAGCAATGGTCTTAGGTGCAAGCTCACCTAATACGATATGCAAGATAGTAATGAACATAAGAGCAATAACCAAAGATACAACATTAACAGCAGTTTCTCCTAAACCTATGCTTCCTAATAAAGGCCCGATAAGATTAGCTATAGCTGGTTGACCCAGCCACCCTAATGCAAGCGAAGCCAATGTAATGCCGAGCTGACAGGCTGAGAGATAGCCATCCAGGTTGCTGACAATGCTTTTTGCATTAAAAGCTTTTTTACTACCTTCTTCAATCAGGGTATCAATTCTACCACTTCGTACTTTCACCATTGCATATTCGACTGAAACAAAAAATCCGTTTAACAATACCAACAAAATAATAAGACCAACATGTAATATACCGGGTAAAGGGTCGCTCAATTTATACTCCTATCCACCATTTTCCGTACATGGATGGATAGGCCCACCTCCTTCGTTTTTTCAGAGTATTGGCAAAATGCTTGCCGGTTGTTCCTTTCAGTATCAATTTCCCAATGGTTTCATCTCCAGTCTAGAATCACGTTTTTGAATATATACTTTATTATATTAATATATTGGGGCAAACCGCAAGCATGCGTGTCCTTTTGAAAAAAAATGGGCGATGATTATCAAGATTGTTCCATAAATTCATCACAAATAAAAAGAACTCCTAACCGTTTGGCGTTGGAGTTCTTCTCATCGAAGATGGGTTAAATTTAGCGACAATTTCTCATCGTTGGAGGATTGCCAATTACACCTGGGTATTGGTAAGTAAGGGGCTCATCGAAGGTAGCATAATCAAAATAAATCATAAGTAAGACGGTGCGTTGGCCAGTCGCAGGGTCACTGATAATAATGTGGTCACGGCCTGCCGCTTCCAGCACACCCTTGTAAACTTTGGCATTCCAGTCTTTATTGTTCTCATAAGTAAAATAAAACGTACCTACTTTTCCTAAATTCAGGCGGAAAATATTCTCAATGTAGGATTGTTCGAACGTTTGTGGTGGATTTTGAACTACTACTCCCCCTGGAGTCATTGGACTGCCACTGCTTACTTGGGGTGGCATGCTGCCCATGCCTTGCATTCCTGATGACATCGGCATTCCGGAAGACATTGGCATACCTGAAGAAGAGACACTACCGATGGTATAAGTTACGGGGCGGTAAGGTTGAACGATCATTTACTGAAACCTCCTAAATGTTTATCAGAGCATGAGCTCCTTTGGACACTAATGAAACTTACATTTGGGCACAATTGAAATCACACTAACTTTCTGTGAGAATTACTCATTTTATTGAGTAATTCTCTTTGCACAGTTACCATGCTAATTGCCGATAAATACAGTCGGGCAATCTTCTCCGGTCGGAGTAAAGAAGCAATGGGCTTTAAAGCGGCCTGTGTTTTGTTGGTTATACCAGGTTGCAGGACAATCACCTGCGGGTCTGAAGAACCACAAAGCATTGGTAGCTGGCCAGGTTCTTTCACCAGCAATTACACGTTTGGCTAGACGGATATCTGCTTCTCTGGCTCGCTGGTAGAAGTATCCCTTCTGCGGCGCTTCGAAACCTCCAGGACTTTGATAGACCATATCATTCACATTCCGAATGTTATTAAAGTCCAAGCAATTGCCAAGAATCCGGTTGACGCCAACATTGCCGACCATGAGCATGCCGAGATCTCCATCTTCCTCAGCTTCCGCTCTCATCAACCGCGCCAGCACCTTCACATCTTCCGAGTTCGTTTTGATGACGGCCACGCTGTCTCCTCCTTGGGGTCACTTCTTGTAGCAACCTCGTTCTTAACTGCATGCTGTATAGTATGTGCATTCGCCTAAGAGGTGACAGTTCCCGCCTATTTTTTAGAGTAGGGATCTTTCCTTTTAACCACTCAGCAAATTCCCATTAACGACACTCTAAGCTGCGTTTGTCCAATTACATTTGCTCTGCAGCGTCTGAGTCGGGGTCGGTGGCAGCATCAGAGTCGACGTCGATGTTAGCGTAGAATCGGTGTCGATGTTAGCAACAATTATCAACGTCAGCATCGATGTCCTTGTTGCAACAATGTCCACGTTAGATCGATTTTCTTGTTAGCAACTGCGTCAACGTCAGCACCCGCTCAGAAGGCGCTATCGGACACAGCTGACCTTATTCGCGATATTAATCCACTTTTCGGATTCTAACGGACCCCAAAGCCCCTATTGGCCCGCAAAGCACCGATTATAAGCCTCTTTCTAATGAATAGCTGCATTGGAGTCCGAAACTAGGCTCAAAAGACTGTGAATTTGCAAATAACGTCATCTGGGTCCGCAAGGTGAGAGGGTAATGAAGATCTGACACTTAATAGATGATCGCACCTACAGTGAGCTTTGAGAACTACGAGGTCAGTGAGCTTTGAGAGCTACAGGATCAATGAGCTTGAATGGTACATAACCAAAACGCAAAACAGCGATCCACCATGAGCATGAGGATCGCTGTTTTGATTTAATACATATGACTACTCCGCAGTTGAGTATTGTGCCTGTCGTTGGAATCCATGATATCTGGTTCCTTGATAAGTAAGCATTCCTCTATCGCCTTCAGCACTCAAGCCATATTCATGGCCATCTACTTTAAATTCCATGCGACTACCGCCCTCCAGCTCGTACGTTAAATAGTAAGTTGTACTAGTACGAGTTGAGCCATTCTCTTCCTGAAGCTGCTGCTGTCGTACTTCAGTCCGTTTGCTAACGATATGCGCAGGGATTGTTAGTATGGGGGAGCCATTGTTCCTGCCCCATTGAAGCAAGCCCCTGCCTGCTGATATAGCAAGAATACCAATCATAACAACGATAAAGATCGGCATCACCGTTCCGGCAAAATCAAACATCCATGAAAGATCCGGGCCCATTCCCATGACAGTTTCCCCCTTCTTCCTCTTGTTATTCAGCCTAATTGCTGCGTTCTGGGTACTTCTGTACATGTATATGCCTCATCTAGTCCAGAAAGCATTAAATAAGTGAGACTAGATGCAAAAAAGACCACTTCGTTTTCTTAGAAATCAAGAATTCGAGTGGTCTCTATACAGAGTTTTCAGTTATTAAATTAAGCATGAACTAGGTCTAGCAATTTCTTAGTTTCGTCCGTCTGATCGTCTAACATTCCATTCTCAGCCCAGCAAGCTCTGCATTGTTCTTCAGTTTCACAAAGATGAGCGTCATCACAGTTGTAGCAAAGTTGCAAAAGGTTTCTTGTCATATAATCTGTTTCGAATGTTTTCATTGTAATCTCTCCTATTCGATGTCTGAGTTTGTGAAAATTTGAACTTGTTTTCTATGTGTTAAATATATCACAGGATTCTTTAAATGTCATGTGATTTTTTTCACATTTATAAAGAAAATTTTAAATAAGTTTTTTCCTTATATTCAATCATTCACAAACAACAATAAACCCCCACTCTGCTAACAACAAAAGAACCTACCATCAGGCAGGTTCTTATTCCTTATTACATTACACGCCAGCTGATACCACCATTCGTAGTCTGTAACAGTATCGAGCGCTTGTCCTCTTTTTTCTCAATCAAAAGCCACCCCACCTCAGTGGAAAAAAACTGTAGCTTTACAATCTCCGGATATTCCAAAAGCTTAGATCGCAGTACACTGCTCTCTTTAAGAGGTAACCAGGTCGCTCCTTGATCAATCGTATGGTAAAGGGTGTCGCCGAGTATGGTCCAACCGATCTGTGAATTCAAAAAAGTCGGAGCAATTAGACGATTAACACCAGCTTGTGCGTTCAATCCAAAGGATGCGAATTTCCAATTAGCGCCGCCGTTAGCTGTAAAATATCCATGGTAAGTGATCGTTTTTTCTTTATCCTTTTGACAGCCAACAGACATCCAACCAGTAGACTTACTAGCATCGAAGAACTCCGGTTTGCCAGTAATTACTCGGTCACAATCTTCTAAACGTTCGTTAACTAGAAAAGCTGGCCCGAGGCTCCAGCTCTTACCGCCATCTTTTGTCATAAAGATTTTGGGAAGAGCACCTGTCTGTAGTGTCACAAATCCATGTGTACTATTGCGAAAAATCATTCCAGTGGTGACCCCGGCAAACGGTATCGAATCATTTGGGAAATTCGGATTGTATTGCTCATTCTGCATCACTTCTTCCCAAGTGGCCCCACCGTCTGTCGTTGAAAAAAGTGCCTTGTTCTCTTTGTTGGAAGAAGCGTTCCATGAGGTCATCAGCCAACCCTTTCTGGGTGAGTTGAAATATACAGAGGATACTGTATTCACATCTCCTAAAGATGAGATTTTCCAGCTTTGGCCACCATCTGTGGTTCGCAGCACAATCGTTTCTGTCGAGCCAAAAGCACTTCTTATAATCCAACCATGAGATGGATCCGTGAAGAAAATCCCCTTCCCATACACAGGATTGGAGAGGAACTGCACATTTGGTGCTGGTGAAATATTAGCCCAAGTTGCTCCGTTATCCCGGGTCAAGTACAACCGGAGTTCGTTTTTGGTAACCCCCCAGGCCAGACCCTCACTTTCACTAAGCAGCTGAAAATCTGTAAGACGAGTCTGAATTTGATATTTCGGAGCGCTATCATTGTCAATATGATTGGCGTCTGGAGTAATCAGGGTTATCGTCTGACCTTCTTCAGGTGCCTCTGTCGGCTGGGGCTGCTGAGTAGGTTCCGGGGGAGGAGATGAACAAGCCGTGACCACCCACGCTATCAAAATCAGCATCAGTATTAATCTTATTCCCTTCAATCCAGCAATCTTAAATGCCAATAACCTCTCTCCTCTCGGATGGATTGAATCTTATTTATGATTCAAATTACTATTACGATAGCCATATAGTGCATAGATTAGAAGTCCAACAACTGTCCAAATTAGAAAACCAATCCAAGTCTCACTTCCTAGATTATACATCAAAATACCACAAGTTGCCGCACTTAACAGCGGAATGAAAGGTACCCAAGGAACTCTGAACCCTCTTTTTAAATCCGGATGAATATATCTAAGCGCGATTACCCCTAAAGACACTACAAAAAAGGCAAACAATGTTCCTATGCTTGTCAGATTTGCCAACCGGTCCAGTGGGATGAAACCCGTTAACACAGCTATTAAGATACCTACCATCCATGTGCTTCGTACAGGTACCTGTGTTTTAGCATTAATCTTAGATAAACTTATGGGCAGCAGGCCATCACGTGAGATGGCAAATAACAGCCGAGTTTGACCGAATAACATCACGAGCAGTACCGTAGTCATTCCCGCAATGGCTCCAACAGAGATCAGACCGGCAATCATATCCTGATTTACAAAGCGAAGCGCATAAGATACAGGATCACTAACATTGAGATCAGTATATGGAACAATACCCGTTAATACGAGTGAGACAAGAACGTACAAGACAGTACAGATAGCAAGGGATGAAATAATTCCAATCGGCAAATCGCGTTGGGGTCTTTTCACCTCTTCAGCAGCGGTTGCTAGCGCATCAAAACCTATGTAGGCAAAAAACACTGTGGCCGCGCCATTGATCACGCCATGGTACCCAAAAGGGAGAAACGGAGTCCAGTTCTCTGGCTTCACATAGAAAAATCCTGTTACGATAAATAGAAGCACCACTGCTATTTTGATAAAAACCATGATTGCGTTAAAGCGTGCCGTTTCCTTGGTTCCCCGAGTCAGTAAATAGGAAATCAACAAAATGATAATTACTGCAGGCAGATTTATTATTGTACCCGCTTGTGCATTATAAGCCCCCGATAGTGCGGTTGGGAGATGTATCCCAAAGCCCTCTAATAACCCCTGAAAATACCCTGACCAGCCACTGCTTACAGCCGCTGCGGCAACTCCGTATTCCAAGACAAGATCCCAGCCTAAGATCCAAGCTAATAGTTCTCCAAAGGCTACATAACTATAAGCATAAGCACTCCCGGAAACAGGAATGGTCGAAGCAAATTCCGAATAACATAATGCCGAGAGCACACAGGCAAACGCCGCTAGTAAAAAAGAAATTATAAGACCAGGACCTGCATGTTCTGCTGCGGCAACTCCTGTCATTACAAAAATACCTGTGCCGATAATGGCTCCTACCCCAAGCATTGTTAGATCCAGGGCACCCAACGTCTTGTTTAACTGCGTCCCCTCAGAAATTGTGGGTATGTGTAGAGCCTTTTTACGAAATAAATCCATCCGTACATTCTCTCCTGTCTAGTCTTGCTAAGATAATGAAATAAAAATCACATTTTAGTATGGCCTTAATTAGGGTAATGCATTAAATAAGATCAGCTTGAAAACACTACCGTTAACGATTATGATGGACAAGATTGAAACCAAAAATTTGAAATATTAAGGAGATGGAGACATGGCCCCCCCAAAACCCAATCGGGTCGTAGTTATCGGTACTGGAGCAGTTGGTACAACTACAGCCTATACATTATTGTTACGTAGACGTATGCCCGAACTCGTACTTATTGACGTTAATCATCAGAAAGCACTTGGCGAAGCACTGGATATGAATCACGGCATGCCTTTTGTCGGCGGTGTGAAGTTATGGGCTGGTACTTATGAAGACTGCCGTGAAGCAGATATCATTATAGTCACTGCCGGTGCATCACAAAAACCGGGAGAAACCCGGATAGATCTGCTTCGTAAAAATATTTCGATTTTTAAAGATATCATTGAAAAAATAACAAAGTATAACCAACATGCCATTCTACTTATTGCAACTAACCCTGTAGATATTCTGTCTTACGCGACTTTGAAAATAAGTGGGTTTGACCGCAGACGTGTAATTGGTTCTGGTACGGTACTTGATAGTGCTCGTTTTCGTTATTTGATCGGTCTTCACAAAGAAATCGATCCTCGCAGTATTCACGGACAGATCATCGGTGAACATGGAGATTCAGAGCTTCCGGTTTGGAGTCTTGCGAATGTAGCTGGGATTGATCTTGGTTTTGACGAAGCAGAACGCGAAGAAATCTTCCAAGATACCAAGAATGCAGCCTATGAAATTATTGATGCCAAAGGCTCAACCTCTTATGCAATAGCTCTTGCACTGGACCGAATTGTAGTCTCCATTCTTCATAATGAAGGCGCCGTGTTGAATGTTTCTACTTTATTAAATAACTATAACGGGGTTTCGGATGTCTATCTCGGTGCGCCTTGCGTAGTAGATCGCTCGGGTGTTCGACAGGTACTGGACCTCCCACTCAATGAAACCGAACAGGCTTTATTCCAGAAATCCGCTGAGAAGCTAAAAGCAGAAATAGCTAAGCTAGAATTGTAAGCGAATATGGCTGGAAACAGCCCTTTTTGACTACAAAAGACACAAGAAACCGTCCTTTTTATATGTGGAGCGTTGCCTCCACTATGAAAAGGACGGTTTTTAATATAACACGAATTAACTTAGCCTGCCAATGACAAAAAGATCCTTTAGCAGGCCAGGCTCACCTGAAATTCCGGATCTTTTTTATCAATTTATTTAGTGATAGGTTGCTTGTAATATTCTTTGAGAACTTGTTCGGCTTTTTTGCCATAAATATCAAAACCACGGTCAATGGAAGCCTCTTCCAAGGCATATAATTTCGTGCTCCAGTCCCACCAGAAGTAACCGGCAAACCAAGGTTCATTCCAGAATGCTTCCAGCGCTGACCGATAGAAGTTGGCTTGTTCATCTTCTGAATACGGTAAGTCTGTGTATGTAAAGTCCCATGGCATGGTGGCACATCCATGAGCACTTCGGCATCCAATCTCGATGAATACGAGAGGCTTGCCAAATCGCTCAGACAGTGACTTAAGCCGCGGTTTCTGCCGCTCCCAACCAGCCAGCATATTCTCATAAGAATCTCCCGGCACGGAAGCTACCGGATAATAAGCGCTGGTTCCGATAAAATCCACCTCATCCAGCCATTCGATTCCTTCTTCTTTGCCATGATTGGCATTATAAATGATCGGCCCTGTATAAAGATTGGTGACCTCTTGAATCAATTGTCTCCATTCCGCAGTTCTAGACTCTGTGCCTACCATTTCGCAGCCGATACAGAACATCTCACATTCAAGATCTTCCGCCAACTCTGCATAGTGTTTAATGAAATTTGTATAAGAACGGAACCATGCTGCCCAATAAATCTCTCCCTCTTCCGGAAATCCAATCCTAGCTCTCCAAATGCCATCCCTCGAATTCACAACCGGTTTAAGACAAACTTTAAGACCAAGCTGTTTTGCCAGTTGTACCGCATGTGCGAGATCACGATCTGTCACCGTGTAACCGTAATCATAATGAATTTCTGTTGAATGCACTGTGTCTTGCCATGTCCAAAAAGATAAGGCGATCCATTCACTTCCTGTCTCCGCCAGCTTTCTCATCGAATCTTCTGCATATTCTGTACGGTATTCACCTCGTTTTGATCCCCAGCCATAAGTCATCCCTTTTAGAAATACATCCTTCACGATTAGGACCTCCTATAAAAAACTCTTAATAACTGTTAGAATAAATCAATACCGTTATAATAACAAGTTATTTTTGTTATCAATTTTCTGAGGAGGTTTCTTTCTTTTCTATCACAGCTGGATTTGCAATTTAGACATAGCCTCTTCCTTCTCACGACTGGTAATATGTGTGTATACGGTTGTAGTCTGGATCGAGGAGTGACCAAGCAGTTCCTGTACAGTGCGCAGATCTGCCCCTTTTCTCAGCAGCATGGTTGCAAAGGAATGTCGGAGCTTATGACTTGAATACGGACGTCGCTGTGCTGCTGGCACATCCCTTTGGAAACGATCAAAGGTATCTGCTGCAATTTGCTGAATGCCGCGGATCGACAACCTGCGTCCTTTTTGTGAAATGAACATCGCTTCCTCTTTACTGCGCCAAGGATCTAACCTTTCTGCTAACGCAGAGTCCAGAAAAGGCACTACATCCTCGGGAACCGGCACATTACGCCATTTACGCCCCTTCCCAAACACACGGAGAGAATGTCTTTCTACATTATAATCACTCAAATTCAGTGTGTGGACTTCCCCCACCCGAAGCCCCATATAGGACATCAACAAAAAAACTGCTAAATTGCGCTTTTTGTATTTACCATCTATAGAAGATAAAAACCGACCCAGATCACTTTCATCTAAGTAGACCGGCTCACGATTGATCTCCGTTTTGGATTTCTTAATCCCGGCTGCCGGGTTGTTCTGAAGTAATTCCAGCTCGATCAATGCCTTGAAAAAACAGTTAATCGCAGCATGCTTCCGGTTACGGGTCGCATCACTCACTCCACGTTCGCGGACAGAGGTCAAAAAAGAAATGACATGCAGCTTCTTCACCGTCTCAAGCTTTTTACCATTCAGGCTGTCTAAAAATTGTTTCACATCTACTAAATAGGATTTTTGCGTATAGGGAGTGTACCCGGCATCCTTCATCCAGATGAGAAAGGCCTCCAGCCCTTCTTCGTAGTCTTCACACCACTCATTCATGCCTTAGAGCCTCCTTGTTAACGTTGATCTATATTAGACTTCTCCATTGCTCAGCATGTTTTTGTATCGCAAGTAAGAACTCCGTCAGTACGGGCGATTTCCATTTCTTATGATGATAGGCGATCTGCGTCGCCACACGCTGTGATTCATCATTCCAATTCAACCTGGCAAGTTTGCCTTCGGAGAGTTCATTTTTCACAGTAATTAATGGAAGAAAGGCAATGCCAAGATCAGCCATCACACATTGCTTTATCGCCTCGATGCTCCAAAACTCTAACGTGGGGTCAGGAAAAACACCGTAACTGTTCAAATGCCGTTCAAATAAAGTCCGGTAGGAACAGCCCGTTTCGGTATGAAGTATGGTCACTCCTTTTAAATGAAGGGGTTCTACCTCAGCAAGATTTAATAAGGGATGATCTGGCGCTGCGATCAGCGTCATCGGCTCATGTACTAATGTTTCTATATTTAAATCTTTATCTTCCGTCTCAGGTTGCAACAAGAACGCTAAATCCAGTTCACCCGAACGGACAAAATCTGATAGTTCCCAGCAAGCTCCAGGCTTCAGAAGAATTTGCACCTTCGGATATTTAGCGCGAAACTCCTTAATAATACCTGGTAAGCGAAAAGCAGCTAGAGATTCAGGAGCCCCAATCCGTAAAGAACCCGTAAGTTCACTATCCGAACGTAACGCGTCCTCTGCTAAAGTGTGCATTCTGGATATTTCTTGAGCGAACGGGAGCAACCGACGCCCTGCGTCGGTTAGGATAATCTTTTTACTGATCCGATCAAATAATGGCTGACCAATTTCAGACTCTAGTGCTTGGATTTGTGCAGTAATACTGGACTGTGCATAATCAAGCTTCTGTGCTGCTCTAGTAAAACTGCCCGTCTCCACTACCACTAAAAAGGTAAAAAGATGACGTGACTCCATGAATTTCCCCCTAAATGAAAATGAACCATCGGAATATCGAATGGATACTATTCAAAAATTCTGTTTTTCCAATGGATCTATTATCTGCTACTCTAGAACAAAAGACAAGGAAAGCAGGATAAAAAAACATGAAGGAATCCGGTTCAAACACTTTACAAAAAAACATTGGCATGCCTCAGGCTATTGCCCTTTACATCGGGGCTGTGTTGGGTTCTGGGGTCTTAATTGTTCCTGGTTTAGCTGCAGAAATGGCGGGTCCCGCTTCATTACTGGCGTGGGGATTTATGTCGTTGCTGATTTTGCCGATGGCCTTATCAATGGGTCTGCTCTCTGCTAAATTCCCTAACGCTGGAGGCGTGTCCCATTTTGTAACGCTTGCTTTTGGTCCAAAAGCTGGCTCACTGGTAGGATGGTTCTTTCTGATGTCCGTTCCGATTGGCGCACCTGTTGCTGCACTGACTGGAGCTGGTTATATGACCGCCGCTATGGGCTGGGACGAATCTGCAAGAATTACTATTGCCGCTATTATGTTGGTCATTGGCCTGATTACGAACTGGATTGGTATGCAGGTAGCTGGAAAGGTACAAATAGCGGTAGTTATAGCGATTGTTGCTGTGCTGGTCTTCTCCTTTGCTACTGCACTGCCCCGTATGGAAGTCGAACACTTCACTCCCTTTATCCCACATGGATGGATGAGCATTGGCCAGGCTGCTGCAATCTTATTCTGGTGTTTTATTGGCTGGGAGGCTGTCTCACACCTATCTGAGGAGTTCAAGGACCCACAGCGTGCCGCCGTTAAAGGAGTAACTATCGCCGCTATTATAGTAGGGATTCTATATTTTCTCTCCGCACTAGCAACTGTTGGTACACAAAGCTACCTCAAAGGTGGATCAAGCACTTCACTCGTCTGGATTATTAGTCAGCCTCTTGGGCGCTGGGGAGGATTTATTGCCGGACTTACCGGTCTGTTCATCTGTACAGCCACAATTATTGCCTATGCAGGAGCTGCCTCACGTGTGGCTTATGCTTTATCCCGCCAAGGCTCTGCGCCGAAATGGATGGGTAAAATATCCAAACAGTATCATACCCCTATCGGTGGCATAGCTTTTCTTCTGCTCTGTTTTGTATCGGTGATGACGCTGTATGGCAGCGGGTCCCTCTCCATCACCACTCTGATCCAGTTTCCGAATGCTACTTTTATCCTGACTTATATCGGAGGTTGTGCTGCAGGAATACGTCTGCTCAAAGGAAGTCGCTTAGGTGTGATGATAAGCTGGATTTCTTTTTTAGCAACAGCTGCTGTGTTTCCTTTTACGGGCTGGGCGATAGGCTATCCGCTACTCATTACTTTGGTATTCGTTTGGATTATCCGTAATAAGCGTAAACAGAGGATACGTGTCACTGAAGAGATTGGTCCTGAAATGCATAAGGAACAACAAAAGGTGTTGTAAGGCTCTAACTGCGTTTGAACTTCTCCTTAAGGAATAGTTGTACTGGTGTCCGAAACCGTGCTCAATAGGCGATAAATGTGCAAATAGCGTCAAATCTCTAACTAGTCCTAAACGGGCATTCGTTTCAGCAGCTGCTTAGATGGTTATGGAATGAAGAGGGTATACTAGACTATGACCAGTCAAAGGAGACGATAAATCATGCCAAACAAAACTAAGATTATTCTTGAGCCAGCTGCTCAAAAATTTGCCGATGATAATGCGAAACCTCCCTTTCTACCTGACCTTGGGCCAGAAAAAGGCCGTGAAACGGTAGATAGCGTACAATCCAGTGAGATATATAAACCTGAAGTTGATATTGAAGATCTAATGGTGCCAGGTGGACCTAACGGTGATGTTTCCATAAGAATCGTTCGTCCCCCAAGCTCCTCATCAGCGTCGCTGCCTGTTATCCTGTACATCCATGGCGCAGGCTGGGTGTTTGGGAATGCTCATACCCATGATCGCCTGATCCGTGAACTAGCTGTCGGAGCGGAGGCCACAATTGTTTTCCCAAATTACAGCCTCTCCCCAGAAGCTAAATATCCTACAGCTATTGAAGAAATCTATGCAGTACTCCAGTGGACAGCTGAAAAAGGAAGCGAGCACGGATTAGATACTAGCAAGCTTTCTATAGCCGGAGACAGTGTAGGTGGGAATATGGCCGCTGCTATTACTCTAATGGCTAAAGAACGGAGTGGGCCGAAGATAGCGAAACAACTACTATTCTATCCGGTAACGGATGCCTCGTTTGATACTGAATCCTATCATGAGTTCGCCGAAGGCTATTTCTTGCAGCGGGACGGCATGAAATGGTTCTGGGATCAATATACTACTGACCCTGAGGAACGTAATCAAATCACGGCCTCCCCTCTTCGGGCTAGCCTAGAACAGCTACGGGATTTACCAGATGCACTGGTCATTACTGGTGAAGCAGATGTGCTACGGGATGAGGGTGAAGCTTATGCCGCCAAATTGCGGGAAGCTGGCGTGAATGTTACGGCTGTCCGCTTCCAAGGCATCATTCATGATTTTGTCATGCTGAATCCTTTAGCCGAGACTCATGCTAAAAAAGGAGCTATCAAGTTAGCGACAACATGGCTTCGTGAAGGTTTCTAAACAAATCAACTATTGACATATTCCTTTACTAGGCGAATTGGTTCCCACAAGAATTCTTGTGCGAAACTGATTCGCCTTTTATTGTTAACATAATATTTATTATGTTAACAAGTGTATTTTTACAATTGAGAAACAAATATCCATTCTCTGCGTCAATATATTATAAATGATGTATAAGGAGCTAAAATCGTGAAATATGTACCGTTTATCCTAAAGACCGTTATATCTTCCTCCTTGCTCGTATCTGGAGCTGGTATATATTTGTCTAGTGCTCAAGCAGCAGTAACAACTCCTGCCTCCTCTTCAACAACCGTCGACTCTATCACCACAATTAAACCCTTATGGCACGACAAGGCAGATGGTCAAGGAATTTATAGCCAACTGGCTCCTATTGCAAATGGATTATTCTATTATTCATCAGGCGGGACACTAAAGGCCGCCGATCTCACTACAGGCAAAGTTAAATGGTCCTACAAAAACGGAACAAATCCTGAGATTATAACGAATAACTCGGTTTTCTTTATCACTTATGAGGGTTATCTTGTAAAAGTTAATGCTCAAACGGGGAAATTGCTTTGGAAGGTTAAGGCTGCCAAAGATCCGATCGAGATCGGTGCTTTCGCGGAGTTAGTTAACGGAGTGATATACTTCCGGAACGAGCATGGTGGAATTGCAGCTTATCATCCGGTCACTGGTAAAAAGATCTGGGAGAATAAAGACATCCCTATGTATGTAGGAAGTATCGACGGCCTTTATAACGGGGTATTGGTAGTATCCAGTACCGTTGATAATAGACGCACACAGTTTTTCGGTCTCGATCCGGCTACAGGCAAGAAGTTATGGAGAATTCAGGGATTTTATAGCTTTGTTGCTTACCGGGATGGTGAATTATTACTCCGCGAACAAGCCAATGCTGCAAATGATGCCTCTAACGTGCCTCTTAAAGGCTATCAGTTGACCCTGGTACATGTTGATGTTAAAACTGGAAAAGCGAAGACCAAAAAGAACTATAAACCGCTCGAAGATGTCAGTAGACTCGGTAATTATTTCACATCACTTCAAGGCTCGTATCTATATACAGTCGATGGAGGTTTAGACCAATGGGGTGGTCATCCACTATACCGCTTTACCTTAGGTCAAGAAACAACGAGTGAACCCAAAAGTTATCAGGAGTACGGAAATTGGGTGGCTGGACCAGTAAATAACATGGCTTTTTTCCAAAAGGGTGCACAGATCACTGGCGTTCAAATGAACGATAATCGCATTATAAGCTTCAACGGACCGGACAGTCCAGCGCTTAGTGTTCAATTGATCGGTAAGGGGATTTACACTGGCTATGAGAATGGCTACTTCTATATCATAAATGCAGAAACAGGCAAAGCGCTTGGCAAAGTAAAGACCGGAGCACAACAATACGGCACACTATTTAGTGCGAATGGTATTCTCTACATCCAGACGGAGCATGATATATTCGCGATTTCCCTGCCAAAAGAATTAAAATAGTTGTTGTTACTCCTCATCTTTTGCAGCCACTTCTCGTTTAAACTCACTGGTTCGACTCTCCAGATGAACTGACCCGCTGTTTCCAATCTGGAAGGTCGTGCCAGACCCAATCGACAGAATTTTTATATATTGTATATTAATCATTGATTCTGCGGAATCCTTTAATATCACAAATTCATCCGCTTCATTCCCTTGCTTTGTCCATACAGGGATAGGGATGTCTATGAGTGTAGTATCTTTCGGGTGATTATTAATCTCCCTTATGTTAAAAAGATAATTCTCCTTGCTTCCCAGGAATTTAGATTGAACCCGGTCTACAGATCCACAAATAAAAATAGAACTGTCGGACAGATTATTGATATAAACATCTTGTATGCGTGAGGTGTGCATAGGTTAACTGCTTTTTTTGACTTGATCTGGAGCGCTCTGAGTATATTCTATTACGCTGTCAAACGCCGAGGAGCAATGAATGGATTGAGTATCCCCTACTAAAAATACTGATGAACCTGAGATCGAAACGACTTTCACTGCATTGACACTAATATCTCTATTGATCACCGTTATCTTCATTCGTCTCCCGCCTTCCGGTTATATTTATTTCCAAATGCCGCTCTACTGCCATAACGATATCTCGTTTGATTTGCTCTACAATAGAAGCGCATTCCTCATCAGTGTATCCACGCCCTTCTTCTGTGGCAGGGAGTTGGTTTACATACTCGTTAATCCGTCCATCCATTTGATTCAGCAGATCCTGAGTCACCATTTGGATATATTGCTCATCAATGCTTAAATTCTTCTCTTTTTCTAAACGTGAAAATTGCGAGGGAACCTCTTCTTGCACATACTTCAAAATCTGTGGGCGAATCTGATCCGATAAGGCAGTTGTACCATCCTCCCGCTCCCCAATAGGTTTACCGTTGATCATCGCTTCATCCAGATTGTTTCCCTCATTCGGTGTAATGCCTATATTTAAAGTGCCTTCCAGCTTTTCGATTTTTAATTGTTCAAAATGATAATTGATAGGTCCTATACTTGCAGATTTATTGTTCTTTATGCTGTCTACATCGCCTTGCAAATCGCGAAGCTGCTTCTCTAACTGTTGAATCTTCTCCGCTTGCAATCTGAGTGTATTAAAAACCTGCTGAGCGTAATACGGATGCATACAACCCCCTCCTATGGTTTATTGTATGCGGGGACAAAGAGCCTAATTCAGATGTGCATATAGTTCTGCCGCTGGCGGTAAGGATACAAGGGGTGAAGCCATTTTTTCCGCTGGAGTCGCTGGAGTCGTTGGAGCCGATGATGGAGCTCTAGAGGTCTCATAATTATGAGACAAAGTATTGATTCGTCCCGATGTACCAATCTGAAGTACCGAGGAATTAGAGATAGTGCCGATTTTTAGATTATAGATCGATATGCATTGATATACCGTAATGTTCATTTAAACCCCACCCTTAAGGAGGTGATACTTGATCCACCACATCTGAATCCATCGTATTTGTACTGCTGGCCGCATTATTCGTTATATTCGTACCTATGGAGTCACCTATGGAGAAGGAGTTGGCACCGGCATAAATTTTAGAGTTGCTGCTCAGGATAACGGATGCCGTATTTCCTACTAAGACTGTGGAGCTGGGGCCTACGCTATTGATTTTAATATTGCCGATGATTGAAACCACCAAACCACTCCTCCTTTCGGAATGATAAGCTATTCTATGTAGATATTCGCCCAGATGTCACTGAATAAGTCAAACGCCCATACAATGGATAAAAACCGTAGGAGGCGCAGAGCTATGAGTCCCAATAAGACGAACCCTTTAGATTGGATGAATGAAGATCCCTTTTTTAAGAAAAAGTTATCCTTGAAAGCTCTTGAAGAGCAGTGGAAGTTGGATCCTAACCAAATTGACGGGTATGTCGAAAAAGTAATCCGTGAAGCAACTGCAGCGACCTCCTCTTCATTTATGAACGAAACCACAAGTTTAAGTTTTGAGCATATCGACACTCATAATCACCTGATTACCAAAATTCGTATTCCGAACGGAATTCACCCCGAAAGTATATGGGCACAAATCAATCGCACACAAATTAAATTAACAGGTTTAGGAAAAGATCATAGCGAGATTATTCAGTTGCCAGTTCCCGTCATTCCAGATCAGAGCAGAGGCACTTATAAACAAGGTTCCCTGCAATTCAGAATGCCTAAAATGTCAGCGGGAAGATTCAAAGATATCGACATCCGTTATTTATAAAATATTCCTTTAAAATCCACCTGTTTTACTCGTCCAAGTGCCCCATTCCCCCTAAAAAAACGTCTTAAAATCAAAACAGCGTATAATTTAAGTTATACGCAGTTTTTTGAGGGTGTTTTTTGCCCCTTTTTCATCCGATTTTCTATTCTTTTCGCTCTTCGAACTTTAAGTTCTTCTTGGTCATAAGATGGAGTATCCAGAGTAAAGGTGGGGGCAAATTATGTCTAAAAACAAACGCGGCAAAGCACTTTGGCGCATTCCATCCCGGGCTAGAGGAACATGTCCGATCTGTGGCAGCACACGTATTAAGCTGTTGTACTTCGGGAAAGGCATTTCAGGTGAAAAGCTTAATGTATGTAAGAAATGTGATGGGAAGCAAAAGGCATGAAAGCATTTAGCAGATAATTCACAGAACGGGTTACCAAATAAAGTGCGACCTTAACCTCGAAACTAAGCTCGACAAAAAAGCTATCGCACTTTGCTTGGTAATCCTTCACTTACAAAAACTTTTATAGTTCAATCCGATAGCGTCTTTCCTCATTCGTTAGAATGAAACCGACAGATTCATATAGCTGTAATGCAGAATCATTTTCCGTAAGCACCATCAGAGATGCCTCTTCCAGTCCGTGGGTTCTAAAATAGCTCAATGCTTGAAAAAGCATGTACTTAGCAATTCCGGATCTTCTCCATGGCTCAAGTACAAATACATTTTCGATGTAGCCACCCTTCTCTTCCTGCCAGACCATTAAGCTACCCGCAACCTTCTCCCCTTCTCGAACAACAAGTGATGTCCAGAGCGGATTTTGTTTAAATTCAGCTAACCGTTCTTTCCCTAGCGGAGTTTCCGGCCAAATCTCAGCTTCTAATTCCAAATAATGCTCGTCTTCTTCAGGCGTCTCCATATTCCAGGTTGCGAATTCAAGTTCCTTAGCCAGAGTGGGTTCAGACAAGCCATCACTTAGATTGTGTTTCATCTTAAATAAGCTATTATAATGAGAGAAGCCCTTCACTTTTTCGAAAAATTGAGTATTCAAGACTTCTGCCGAATCGTTCCCTACACATAGAGTGGTTTTATAATCCTTTGATAACGTTTCTTTTAATTCGAGTGCTCTTAATAAGAGTGACTGATAAACTTTTTCTAATAAATCATAATCGCCTTCACGTTCTGGTATTGTTTTTAAGTTCAGGTAGATCGAATGTCTGCTATCCTTGGAACGGCCGGGCGGAACAATATTGATGATGCTCACTTGACCTTTGGCCACCATTTTACCGTCCTCGAAAGCGCAATATACATTTTCCCAATTTTCCTCTGTGCCAACCCACCAAAAAACAACATTCCCCTTTGAAGATACTGTGTTATAAAGTTCACCAAGTAATGGCATGTCACCTTGTTCAAAATGACGGATAGTAGTCAATACAAAACCCCTTTTCAAATCATTAATATGGAATATATTTATAATAACATGCAAGTCCACGCTTGATTTGGTAATGAATTTTTATAACTAACTTCTCCTTGTTGTAACATTTTTTAAGTAACCCCTGTCTTACTTATATAGGGGGACTGAAGGATGAGAAAACGATTTTTTATAGGGATTACGATATTTCTGATTACTTGTGGAGTTGCTCTTGGTGTTGGGACGATATCAAATCTTCTGAGTCCGTTTAAAAGCTTCTCAGTCATCGTAGATAATCAATCTGATGTTGATATTAACTCTATCGAAGTAGGATTAATTGGTGCGGATTCAAAGAAATTGTATACAAGTCCAATAAAAGCAGGACAAAAGAAAAAATTCAAACCAAAATTGAGTTTAAATGGTGAAGGTGCTATATATCTTCGATATACCAACTCTAACGGACAGTCGAAAGAACAAACCGTGTGCGGTTATACCGAATATTTATCAGGTCATTCCAAAGTCACGATTACTAATGAACGCACAACCGTTGTTCAGCAATGTAATTAAATCCATTCACATCTGACCTTCAATCCTGCTTCACTCTGATGAGAGATATGTCTTCTAATAGGATAACAAGCCGCCATTAAGGCGACTTGCTAATCAAATAAGATTTCGTTTTTTAATTTGGAAGATGGGTCGGATCCAATCCTAGAGGGAATACTTCCTCAAAGTTATCTTGCTTTTCATATAAGCTATACCAAGTCTCTGCAATAACATCAGGATCACCAGCTGTTCCTGCTTGTATCATTGTCCCTATGGAAAGATGGCCGACAAATACTCCTTTATCTATTAACTCATTGTGTAAAGCAGTAGCATAATTTCGTATACCAGACATAACAATGCCGCCATTTCCTACAAAAGGCAAAGGGAACATAGCAGAAATACCAGTGGTAAAAAGAATGGCTCCTGATCCTCTATGGATCATATTGGGTAATACTTCATTAACCGAAAGAACGGCGGGCAGCAAGTAACTGTTTATTTGTTCCAACACACTTTGAGGTGTAGTTTCCAGCACATGAGTGAATTTATCCCACCCTGCATACGGACTGAACTCTAGTACATCGATTGAACCAAACTCTTTTATTATCGCTTGAAAGACTTGTTTTAGAGCTGCTAAATCTGTCACATCCGCTACAAAAGATTGTGCTTCAATATTAAGTTTCTTAAGTTCACTAATGATCATTGATAATTTCTCGGGATTGCGTGAAATGACAGCCACCCTAAATCCATTAACTCCGAATTTTTTAGCTAGAGACAATCCTAACCCAGGCCCTGCACCCACGATAACAATATTTCTCATTTTTGATGAACTCCTTTTCTATGATATATTAAAGTAACAGCTGTTGCTTTAATTGCTAATATACAGCTACTAATTTAATGTATCAATCAACAATCAACCTGCAAATGTTGCTATAGCAACAAGATTGCTAAATTGTTGGGTAGGAGTGAAGTAATGGCTACTAAAGTAAACAATATTCGGCTGACACAGACTAAACAGTCTTTAATTGACTCCTTTTTACGGTTTGTTTCCCTGAAGGATTTTGAGAAAATAACAATCGTCGATATAACAAAGGGAGCTAAAGTTAATCGAGCCACGTTCTATGCGCACTTTAATGATAAATATGAATTATTGGATTATATTATGGGTGATTCGGCATCCGCTGCTATTGTAAAACATACTGAAGGTGAAATTAAATTCGATCAAGAAGGCATCACTCAACTCGTATTATCGGTATTCGATTTCTATCAGCAACCAAACATACAATGCCGCAGCAGTTATATAGGGATGGTTGTCCCTCAATTGAAAGAGAAGATTATAAATGAGCTGAAGGTTCACTTATCTAACGCTTTAGGAGATATCTACCCAGATCACGGGAAAAGCTTTTATGTACCGATCATCGCACAAATGATCCATGAAGGTGTCTATCAATGGGTAACAGGGAATAATACTATAAATCAACAAGAAGTCGCCGAGAGAATTTCATCATTAGTCTTACGTGGGCTGCAATCGTAATTTAAAATCAGAAGATTCCTCAGACCTTTCCGCTGCCTGAACACTAAGGGGCCGAACTCGTCATTTACAGACGAACTCGGCCCCTTGTGATACAGAATATTATCTGACCGTGCAACACATCAATCGATTACACATTCCCCGAAAGATTTAATTGCCATGACACACCAAATTGATCCGCTACCCAGCCAAATTTCGAACTGAATGGATATTCGCCTAGTGGCATGAGCACCTGTCCACCCTGGGATAATGCTGCATAGACGCGGTCAATTTCGGCTTCACTTTCACAATTCACATATAAGGATACCGCTGGAGTAAAGCTGAATCCATGCTTCACGTAGCTATCTATACACATAAAGACTTGTCCATGTAATGAAAAAGTAGCCTGCATGACACTCCCTTCAGGGCCTGCTTCATTTGCTCCATAACGTTTAATACTGATGATTTCGGAGTGATCAAATAAAGAAGTATAGAAATTCATAGCTTCTTCAGCCTTTCCTTCGAACATTAGAAATGTCATTATCTTTTGATTCAGTTCCTTCATAATCGTCCAGCTCCTTAAAGTAATTTTATACAGATCATCTCATATCATTCACGTTTTCGTATATTTTCAAACGGGCATATACGGTTTCGAGAATAGGATACACAACTTGACCAGATACAGCCATCGCCAAAAGTGCACCATGCAGATGCTCAGCTTCCACTGGCAGATGTTTTAGCATATCCCTATGCATAGAGGAAGTAAATTCGGGTAGCACCGAATCCATCTTTTGCATCGTAGCAGTCACCATATCTGCTCCAACAGGCATACCTGCACTTTGCGCTATACTCACGATCTCATTCAGAAGCTGCTCATAAATAGTACGCGCTGTAGATGAGGCTAAAATGGGTCCAACCGAGCTATCCATTAAAGTTGTAATCCCGCTTAAACTAGCTACGAATATATATTTCTGCCACACTTCGTGCTGAATATCAGAGCTTAGTTTCACAGTGAATCCTGCTTTATCCAAATGACTGAGAAGTTTCTGCGTTCGTTCTGACTCCCCACCCGCCCATTCACCAAACACAATACTATGAAAAGAACTACTTTGTATGATAGCTCCATTAGAACCTAACGTTGTCTCGATATAACAAAGACCACCCAGTACCTTTTCTGCTCCAAAATGCTGCTGCAAAATACCAAAATGTTTATACCCATTAAGGAGCGGGAGAATCATAGTCTGTTCACCGACGAAAGGGGTAAGATCCATCATCACCTGAGGCAAATGATAGGCCTTCACTGCAATAATAATACAGTCAAAAGGCTCTGCCTTCTCCCCATATGTAATCGTCCGAACGGGAGTCTGAAAGTCACCATGCACACTTTTTATTGCCAGACCCTCATCTTCTAACTGCTTTTGTTTAGTAGAACGGACTAGAAAAGTTACATCTTCCCCTTTTTGAACCAGACGCCCTCCAAAATAACCACCAATAGCTCCTGCACCCACGAATAGAAAACGCATGTAAGTCTCCCCTTTTTTCACCTTATTTTTAACAAATAAAAAGACCGCTTAGCTTATCCGCTAAACAGGTCCGAATGGCAAAAAAAGAGTCAAGTATCGACCGTTCTTTTGTCTCGGTCCATACGGATCTGAGCAAAATCCAACGAGTTCACCTCCATGGCTACAAATAAATTACTATTCATAAATCTGATCCATCTAGAGCGCCATTCGATTCTATCGATACAGCCTCCCTGGAAAGTATAACAAAAGAAAACCTTAAAGCCTAGTTTTAATCCATAACTTAGAGATGTCCAGAAACCCGAAGGAACCGGTGTGCAGACCAAACAGGCTTTGATTTAGCTGAGCTTTTTTATTCATATGACAGCCATGCAGCACCCAATAATTGTCTCGTAGAATTCCCTCCGCTTGATTCAGCAGTTTCACCCGTTCATCCTTTGGAGATTCTGTGAAAGGACCTAATACCTTCGAAAACAATGAAATCTGGTCCTCTCTAAGCAAAGAAAATAAATAATTAGATTTATTATTAAAGTAGTTAATCATTCCCCATTGCCAATCATCTTCTAAAACCTCTTCAGCAAGCTGGATCTCGGCTGTTGTCTGTATATAATCTGCCTTAAATTCATTGAAAAAATATAACTCAATTTGCAAACCTACGGAGGCAGCGCGTGTTTGGAGCCATAACGCTTCTTCTCGTTCTTCTTTTTTATCCTTAGTTGCTAAAGTAATGACTTCTCCCTGATACCCGTTTTCCGCTAAAAGCGCTCGGGCATGTTCCAAAGTTGGATCTAGAAGCTCTCTCTTACTGCTCTCCCATGGCAAAAAGCTATCTGCTGGGGTGATACGATTGCCACCCAATTCTTTTATTAAAGCCGTTCGACTGTAAAGGATACGGATCACTTGGCGAAACCATAGCTGCTGATGAATTCCCTCTCTATGAAAATTAAACAGAATATATCTGCAGCCTAAGGCTGGGTAATCTATACTGTGATTGCTGATGATATCAGGTAAAAGTTCCCCATGTTCAGGATCTGGCAGCTGGTATTGGCGTTCATTAGAAGCCTCTTTTGGCAAATACCAAATCTCAACACGATCCAGGAGCGGCCGAATTCCAAAATAAAAATCAAAAGCTGCGAGCACCAAAACATCCTCATTCAGATCCAATAAACGGTAGGGACCTGTACCGCTTACTTCACTAGTGATGTCTATATCATAAGGAAGAATGGACATGTGAATACAACTGAACAGATGCAGAAAAAAGAGATTTGGACGTGACAACACAAACCGGATTCGATGATCTCCTTCAACCTCTACTCGTTCGATATCCTTATAAAGGCTAACCGCTGGGCTGTTCAAGTCGATAAGCCGTTGCAGCGTCTCTTTTACATCTCTCGAGGTCATGATTCTTCCGTGATGAAAGCGTACCCCCTTGCGGAGGTAAAAAATATAACTTGTATGCTCCTCATTAGCTTCCCACATATGGGCCAAACCAGGAAGAAAGGTATCGGTCGTTGCGTCATAAGTAACTAGTGTGCTATAGATTTGACCCAGCAAATAGGATTCAAAAGCGGTGTATACATAAGCAGGGTCCAGCACTTCCATATGCCGGTTACGGGTAATCCGCAGGACGTCCAGCCCTGAGGTTGACTCTGCTTCACTACGGAAACCCATCTGTTTATTTAACATCGTTAATAATCGTTCCTTTAAGGGTCCGGTCACCTGATCGCTGCTCATCAATTCGATAGCTTCTTTTATCTTCCCTTTACTGACTAACTCCTGAAAGCTATCCTCGAATACCTCATCAATACTTTTTAAAAAAGTAAGTTGAGAGATATGCCCCCTGCCTCTCCCCGGCTGCCATTGAATATATTCCTGCTCTTCCAGTTTCCGCAGCACGAATTTAACATTACGTGGAGTGCAAATCAGGATCGAAGCCAATAAATCTATCGTCACAGGAACAGGTTCATTCACTTTGAACGAACTAGTAACGCCTGCTGCTAAACATAAAAAATGATTACTTATCTGGTCCAAATGGTTCACTCCTTTAAAGGTGAAATGGTCAATGTAATTCTTACACTTTTCCTTCCCCCTTTTATCATTATAATTATACATAAATCAACAAGGAATATGCAGCAACAATATTAGAGCAATAAGACTAGGAGATCGTAATCATTATGAATCAGCATCTAAGGCACATTCACCCACTAGCCTGGACAATTATCATCGGCACCATGTTCGGACGTCTGGTGACCTCGATGAGCATCCCGTTCTTATCCATCTATCTAACCCAAGTTCTCGGAGCTTCCCCGACACAAACAGGGATTACGGTCGCGGTTAGCTCGCTGGCAGGCGTATTGGCCAGTTTTTATGGCGGTTATATTTCTGATATTGTTGGTCGTAAAATCGTCATGTTAATCTCGGTATTTGGCTGGGCAGCCGTCTTCTTCGGATTCTCAGTGGCTCAACATCTATGGGTATTTTTCCTGGTGAACACCTTGAACGGCTTATGTCGATCTGTATTCGAGCCTACTTCACGGGCACTTTTGTCCGATATTACACCACCCGAGAGTAAGCTGCTTGTCTTTAATCTTAGATATGCAGCAATTAATCTTGGTGTAGTATTTGGTCCAATCATTGGGCTACAGCTTGGCTCTGCGGAATCAACTTTTCCTTTTCTAATCGCAGGAATCGTATATGTTGCATATGGAATTGTATTATTCATGCAATTTAAGGCACATCGTTCAAGCATGCCCGCCCGTACACAAGCTCAAGCACCACGTTTACTCGAAGCTTTGACAATCACCGGTAAAGACCGTGTGTTCCTACCTGTACTCCTGGGTACCATCTTTTGTGTATTAGGATACGGTCACTTCGGCTCAACAATGGCTCAATATTTAGCGATGAATACGCATTTCACCAATGGTGGGCAATTATTCTCCTATATGTTGTCACTGAATGCTATAACCGTGTTAGTAGTGCAGTATCCCATTGTACGAACGGCAAGTAAATTCCCGCCGATTGTCCCTTTAATCCTTGGGAATATCTGCGTTGCACTTAGTCTTCTCTTAGTGGGGCTTGCAGGTGGTGTGGCTCTATTAATGATCAGTGTAGTTCTGTTCACTATAGGGGAAGTCTTACTCTTTACGATGATGGATATGTTGATCGATCGGATTGCCAAACCTGAAATGAAAGGGACGTACTTTGGTACGATTGGCTTTAATAATTTAGGGAGTGTTATGGCACCTATCTTCGGCGGGGTGTTGTTAGACCATTATGGCGCTCAGAATGGCCTTGCGATCTTCGTACCGTTGGCTTTAACAACAGCTTTTGGTCTTCCTTTTCTTCTCGTAGCGCACAAAAGACTTGTTGCCAGAGAGAAATTAACACTTGGTGTTGAAACTAGAGCAATAAAAGGATAACTTATCCAATTAAATACGTCATTTACTGGATCATACTCATATTAGTTTACATAATCATTATTATGTTAACTAACTATATGAATTAATTCATTTATCAGAAAATCGGGACCGTATCTTTGCAGAATATGCAATAGCTACGGTCTCTTTTACATAGAAAAAACGGTTAATCATATATTCCCTGCAGAAAACTCAACTGGCCTTTCACATATTGCCTTAGCTCTAAGGGCTCAATGATTTCGGAATGTCCTATTATGCTCCAGATATTAGCACATGCACTTTCATAACCAAACATATTCACCTTTAAAATGAATGCATCCCCTTCTTCTCTCATTTCCATGACCTCTAGCTGAGATAAAGAAGACCTTGTTCTCTTATCGGCTCTAATCACAACAGGATAGACCTCTTCCTCTTTACAAGCTTGCTTAAAAACCTGTCCCTGCTGCTTCCAGTGCTCTTCTAATGAAAAATCCATAGGTATAGAGTACTCTTCTTCCACAAGCTGCGTAGAGGCAATTCGCTCACATTTAAATGTGCGGATGTGCTTAGCTTCTTCACAGTAGGCTATAAGATACCATTCCTCTTTTTTCACCACAAGACCATAGGGCTGTAATTTCCTGCATGATATTTCTCCGCTAACCTTTTGGTACGCAATCTGTAGTTTCTGAGATCGCCAAACGGCTGTCCGAATAGATTCCAGACAGGGAATTTCTATTCGTTCTGTCCACCAAGGTGTGTCATCGAAAAAAAAGCGTTTTTGCGCTTTCTGAATGTCAGGTTGGTAGGATGCGGGCAATGTTTTTTGTAATTTCAACAGCGTCGTCTTCAGCTTAAGACCCGATTCAGAATGGCCCCCAGAATAGATGCCCATACCTGTTAAATATAGATTGATTACATCTTCACCATGTAACTGCTTCAGGTTAACTGTGTATCCCTCCATTAAGGAGATGCCACCATTGGGCCCCGACATAGACAACAAAGGAATTCCAGCTTCAGCTAGCACATCAATATCTCTATAGATTGAACGTACAGAGGTCTCCAAGGCTTGAGCTAGTTCATTAGCCTTCATTTTCCCTCTCGATTCCACTAATAATAAAATAGCAATCAAACGATGCAAGCGCATGAGAACCTCCGAGCTTTTCTTTTTTATCTAGTATACTTCAAAATTCTTGCCATGATGTTGTCAACAATAACAGGTTATGATTAGTTCATTACAAAAAGGGAGCTGAAACATATGAAAATTGCCGTATTAGGAACAGGGTTCGGAGCTTATCATGCAGAATTATTGACGAAAAATGAGCGTGTAGACAAAGTTATTGTTTATGGTAGAAATAAAGCTAAGCTGCAAAATTTAAAACAAACGTTAGGCGTTGAGATTACCACAAATATAGAGGATATCATGCTTGATACCACGATTGATGTGATCGATATCTGTCTGCCCGTGACTTTACATAGGCAATATGCCGTTGAGGCGCTTAAGCATGGAAAACATGTATTCTGTGAAACCCCCGTATGCTTTACCATTGAAGATGCCTTTGCGATGAAGGAAGCAGAACAATTGTATGGCAGACGAATTCTCGTGAACCAATTTATTAAATTTGATCCTGCGTACAAATATTTATACGAAACCACTTCTAATGAGAAATATGGAAAGCTTTTAGCCTTCACCTTAAAAAGAGAAACGTCTCCTCTCTGGGGGGATCTCGGACTTCATTCTATCTCCACAAATCTGATGATTCACGAACTTGATTTTGTAACGTGGCTGCTTGGATCGTTAGCAGAATACTTTGTGTGGGGAACCGATGGTGGACGAAGTGAACAAGCTTTAGTGCGTACCCATTTTCAGAAAACGAATGTCTCCGCAGAGATCGTTGTATCCTCACAAATGCCAGCTGGTTATCCTTTTTCCGTAGGGTATGAGGCTTATTTTGAACAAGGAAAGCTAGTCTATCAAGAAAGTGACGACATGAATGGCACGGTTGAAGGATCATTAATTGAATATACCTCAGCAGGTAAACAGCAACTTTTGTTAGAACAAGCTAATCCTTTTGAAAAGAGTATTACGCATGCTCTCCAATGCTTAGAGGAGGGTTCTACATCAATAATCGAGTTAGACTATGCCTTACAAGCTATGGAATTAGCAATAAAAATAGAAAAAAAGCTTGTTTAAACATAAGGGTTGGTGTATATATCCTTTTTCATGGTTTTTGTTTGTATGGGTGTAGAATTTGTAGAATTAGTGGATAGTAGCTAGGGAGAGGAATAGGTTTTGAGTTTTCTATTGTGAATTTTTCATATGTTGAAATTGTAGAATAAAGTAGTAAATTCAGTTCTTTTTGGTACGCTATGCTTAGTTTTTGTTCATAAAAAGCTGTTATTTCACAGCATTTTGGAGGGATTTCATCCTTGGGATTAAGATAGTTCAATTAGAGGATAAGTTAGCTGAACAGGCTGCCTATGATCTCGGCAGCCTGTTGTCATTGTGCTATCGTGCCCCATTAGCGTAATCGCGAGATTTATTAAATCTAACGATTAGTTTCGGAAAACTGAATCGATTGGATTGTATCAGTTAGCGGGTCAAATTGGATCGATACAAAAACTCCAAACTCGTTACCTGCTTTGCTTCTAATCCATAGTTTGAATTTCTCTTCAGACTTTTTAGGTGTTAGTTCAGTACGACCAATGTGCTTATAATCAATTATGACTGCATTGTATCGTTTTTGTGTTTCCTCTACTGCAATTTTGCCCCATTTTGCGTATTCAGGCGCAGCCTCTACTGTAACAGTGGAAAAAATAAGTATCGCCAAAAATGATATCAGTATTTTTTTCATAATAACCGCCCATCTGGAGAAGTTTTCAGTAATATCTCCCACTTTATCCAAATGTATTCTTAGACAACTTAACGCCAGCGTGCAGTCTACAACTTTATTTTTCAATTTATCAAGATCTAGATTTAGGAAAGTCAGATATAATAAAGGGTTCCACATATTAGTCATGACTAATATGTGGAACCCTTTATGCTTAACTATCGTACTCCGTTAGGATTTCTGTGGAACGAATATTTTAAATCGCATTGTTACTCATACGGCATCTTGTCCTTACCCATATATAACACACTGTTATATATGGGGTAATAGATGTAAAGTCGTTGGGTGTTCATATCTTTTATTGTATTGAATTCATCAACTCATAGTAATATTTAGAATCACTAGTCTTATAAAGGCTATACCAAGCGTCTAATGTTTTTGGAGAAAACACATCCAAAGCTTTCAAGATGTGTGCAGAAAATTCCAACGGAGCTATTCCAGATGCGGTGATCAGTTTTCCATCAGTTACAGCAGACTCCATTTTGTAATACTTTTCTCCTGTATAAGTGGGACAGATCATTTTAAGGTATTCCAGATCATTGCTTGTATGCCCACGTGAATTCAGCAATCCTGTCTGGGCAAGTCCCATTGTAGCACCACAAATCGCTGCAACCCATATACCTTCCCTTAAACACCTTTCAGCGATTTTTAAGAGGGGGTGGTGAATGGTTTCTGTCCATGTATCTCCACCGGGTAAAATCAATAGATCGGATCTTTCAATACTGCAATCATCCAATTTGATGTCAGGTAATATTTTTAATCCGCCCATTGTAGTTACTGGAGTCTTATCAATTCCCACGGTAACTATTTTTGATGGGGCCAGCCCCTTTTTATAATATCTTCCCGAGTTCAGTTCGGCAGTTAAGTAACCTATTTCCCAGTCTGCCATTGTGTCAAACACATAAAGATATACCGTATTATTCATTTGCAAGTTCTCCCTATTTTACAATTCATCAAGTGATACCAACCAGGTAATCAATGATTATCATCATTATAAAATGACTTCACTGACATCCGCTGTCAGTGAAGTTTTTAAAGTTGATAATATTCCATTAACTCCGACACAACACCAACAAGTTTTTCCTTCAAACTCTGTGGTTCGATTACTTGAATGGATTTCCCGTAGGATAAGAGAAAATTAGGAACATAGGTATGAATTGATTTTTCCTCAAGTAAAAAGATTGCTTGATTTGATGTACGCTCTTTCAGATGATGCCCCAAAAACCAATGCAGGCATAAGTCATCCAACGCCTCTGACCTACCTTCGATAATTAAAGCAATTAACCCGTCCTTGCCGACTAAATCAGGTAATAGATTTCGCAAAAAAAATTCCCGAGCCAAAAAAGCTTCGGAACGTTTAAATATGTTTTGAGTCCGCTTGATTTGTAAAATCCGTTCTACCCGAAAGCTGCGGATCTCATTTCTCAGGTGGCAAAATGCAACAATATACCATTTATTGTTCCAGTACACCATTCCATAGGGATCTATCACCCTAGTCTTGGGTTGATCATCACGGCGTGTGTGATAATCAATTTCTACAGAGAATTCGTTTGCTACAGCTTGCTCCAATTCCGCCAATACTGGCTGAATAGAAGGGTCTCCCCTACGGTTTATAACTTCAAATCCGGCTAAATGATGGCTGAGAACACTTTCCTGTTCCTGATTCGAATACATTTTCAATTTGGATGTCGCATTACCTAAAGCCTCACTCAAAGGGTATCCCGCTTCTTTTGCAAAAACAGCAGCATGAAGAAGTGCTTTTTTTTCTTCAATATCAAATAGCAGAGGTGCTCTGATAAAATTATTCAGTAAGCTATACCCGCCATTATGACCAGTGTCCGATATTATAGGCACTCCACTGGCACTTAGCGCATCAATATACCGATAGACTGTCCTTATATTTATTTCTAACTTTTCGGATATTTGTTTTGCGGTCATTTTAACACCCGAATTCAGCATCCATAGGATTGCCAGCATATTATCGTTTTTTGGCATTACATATACCTCATCTTTTATTAGGATCGCACTAAATTATTTGCTTTGCGAATCGCCTGCATCCCTTTATTCATCAATCTTTCAGCCTTTCAATCCTCACTTAGCAATCTATAAACAACAATCTGCAATTTTTAACATTGCTGCTCTTAGCTCAACCCAACAATCTACTTTACCACAACTTGTGATACAGTTCACCGCGCTGTTTGTAACGGTAAGTTTTTGGGCCATCCTTTGCAGAATGCTCTTTCTTTGATCCGCTAGGTTCCAATTGCCCTAACCGCCGTTCAGGGGACTAAAGAATATACACAGCATATACATCACCTGGAAGAATGGATATTTCCAGTTTCAATAAACTTGAGTGATGCGTATAGCCTTTACCAAGTAGACAGTTAATAACGCCTTTACACAAAAACAAACTTACCATGCGTCTGCTCATGAGCAGTAACGCACGGTAAGTTCCATCAATAATAACTCTTTATTTGGTAATATGTTGTATTTTTATGAAAATATCTTCCTTCTTCATTTATTTATGCCGTCATCAGTATTTAAGCTCACTATTCTTCCACATGGTATTCCCTTCCTTGTCGAAGCCTGTCATCTCGGTAGCGCTCATCAATTCGCCTGTTTTGACATCAAAGAAAGCGCTCATTCTCAAACTATCATTCTCACGATTAGGAGAATTCGGTGAGATACCCATAACTCTTAGCAGCAGACGTGTTTTGGAGGAGTTAGGATCAGTATTATACCCGCTGATAGTAAAATGATACCCCTTGATCCAGTCATCTGCTATAGCAGGATTTCCTGGTTTCATCCCCAGTCTCTCAACAGCTTGTTTAACTGCATCGGAAGAATCAATTTGAATATCAGATATCGCATACTGTCCTTTTACAAGTAAATTCTTATCGTGCTTTTTCACATCAGTCTTAATGGCCATTCCATTATCGATCTTGATATAAATAAAAACATTCCCTTTCTTGCTGCCAAATTCGAGATTCCAAGCATCTCTTGTTCCATCCGAACCATCGGTTCGTTCCTGGGAAACAGAAGTGTCATCCGTGCTTGTTATGTTAATAAGTAATGGCTCTTCTTCCGTCAGCTTCTTCGCCTCTGAGTACCCAAGGCGCAGTGCCTCCATCGCGGTTACGCTCTTCTTTTCATTGGTTCCCTTATTCGTTATTGTGCCAGCTGGTTTCTCTGTCTCGTTAATCATCTCACGGGTTGTTGTGGCGGCCTGTTCCTCTGATTTGTTAGAAGAGCCGTCGAAAAGAACATTTTTCATACTGAAGAATAGAACGACCATCATCACAATCAATGTAATTGAGGCTATGCTAACATATTTTCTCTTACGCAAGGCTACTTCTCCTTAGTTAATGAGTATAAGAAACTTTGGTTACGCCATAATTAACTGCTGAAGTAGTTTCCGTACTGTCCACACAATGACGATTAAATTTTCCAATTTTTAACACACCAAAATCATACAATAATGTTTCCTTAAATGCAATTCTTGTCGCATATTTTAAAATAACGGCTATTATTTACATTAACTCGAAACGAAATTGATCCTAGCTCACTGGTTTCAAAGGTTAAACTTGCCCCTATTTATGATACGGTTCACCGAGTCTGATCTTAAACTAAGCTGCCCGTAAGTGAATAAGTTAACATTCATTCCCTCGAATCCTTTGATAGACATCCGCATAGGAAAACTTAAGTTGTTCTCGCAACTTTTTATTTTCTTCTTCGAGCTTCTTCTTCTTTCGTTTTAAGGACGCAACGATGGTGTCCTTGTTGTTTTCATCGAACGCCAACAGATAATTGCATTTCTCCGCCTCATACGTTACACTCTTTATATTGACAAATTTGCAGGTCTATAAAAAAGGAGGTTAACGCGCCCATGTGCCCCCGTACCAAAGAACAAAATGAGCTCATACGCATGCAGCGCAGGGAACAAATCCTGGACTTCGCCGCGCGCACCTACTTCCGTACGGGCGGAAGCTTTGATATTCGCGACGTCGCCCGCGAGGCTGGTCTCGGTTATGGCACGGTATACCATTATTACCCCAACCGGCATTTACTAATAGAAGATGTGCTGAGCAGCGGCTTCGAGCGATGTGAGCAAACCCTGACTCAATGGGCGAACATCAGCCGGGACACCCCTGACGACAGGCAGTTGTTAACGTATTGCAAGACGTTACTCCGGTTGTGGCAGTCTGATGCCCGCGCATATCTCGTCTACAAAATGGCAGCGGAACATTTTACAGGCTTGCCAGAGAAGGATCGGCATCCTGCCAAAAGACGATTCACGGAAAGACTGTATGTTCCACTCCAATCGATCATCCAGCGCGAAGACGACAGCGTCGACCTTATGCTTGCCGTGTTGGTCAGCTGCTGCGGTCTGCACTACTATGCGAACACTTCCGAGCTGGACGTCGATCGAATCGCCCAACTCGCGATGCAAGCCATTACAAAGGAGTCCTAATACAAACATGGTTATCTTAAAAAGCAAGTATGAAATCGAAGCCATCCGCAAGGCATGCCAGGTTGTGGCCGAATGCCATCGCACAATTGCCCCGCTCATCAAACCGGGCATCACAACGAACGAGATTGAGCGCATATTCGAAGATATTATTTTGAAGCACGGCGCCAAACCCTATACGAAGGGCTACAATGGCTATCAATATGCGACCTGTGCCTCCGTCAACGACGTAATTGCACATGGCTTCCCTACAAATAAGCCACTTGAGGAAGGCGATATCGTGACGATCGACACGGTAGCGGAGCTCGACGGCTGGCTCGGCGATTCAGCCTGGAGCTATGCGGTCGGGAAGATCTCACCGACGGCTGAGAAGCTGATGCGCATCACGAAGGAGTGCCTTGACCTCGGCATCGCGCAGGCACAGCCCGGCAATCGGCTCGGAGACGTGACGAGCGCAATCCAGCGGCATGCCGAATCGAACAACTTCGGTGTCGTGCGCGACCTTCTCGCTCATGGCATCGGTCGTGACCTTCACGAGGAGCCGACCTATATGCATGTCGGCAAGCCCGGCAAAGGCCCCCGCATCAAGGAAGGCATGGTATTCACGATCGAGCCCATGATCACTGAAGGCACCTACAACATGACAATTGATCAGGACGGCTGGACCGCCCGGACGCTGGACCGCAAGCTCGCCGCCCAATACGAGCATACGATCGCCATCACCGCTGAAGGACCACAAATCCTGACCGCGCAATAGAACAATTAGAAGCCGACCAACGAGAGGGTCGACTTCTTTTTTATTTACTGAGCAGAAAACGAATGGCCCGCGGACCGATTGAATTCTTAATGCGAAAAGGATGCTAAACTTAGAAACAACAAAATCCCCCTCAATCTGAGGGGGGGTCTATCGCAATGCATTACGTTTCTCCTAACATTTCCTACAAACACTAATGATAGATGAAGATGACAGAGAAAACGGCGTTTTATCCCAGTCAGCATATTGATGTTCGACGCAAAAGCCGTGACGAGTTAATAAAGAATGTAGCGTATTCGGATCCGTGAACCGACAAGCAATTCGGGAGGTCGTTCGCTTATACCCCCAATCACGCATCGTGACCCAATGCATGATATGCTGGCCAGCATCGTAACATTGGGTGCCTGATACCTTGACGTTATTTCCATCCTTATCAATAAATGATCCCCATTCTGTCTCCTCTTGATCGGATAAATCCGTTCCCTCCGGATTTCGGGTCTCAAATGCAAAGATTCCATGAGGTTGTAAATGTTTGTGAACGGTCGTGAGCAAATCGCTTTGATCTTGATCACTTAAAAATGCCTGAAAAGCATTACCAGTCAAATAAATCATCGAAAATCGCTTGTCCGATTCGAAGGTACGGGCATCACCTTCCATAAAAGTAACAGTCAGCCCTTTCGCCTTCAACCGCGCATACGCAATCATCGCTGAAGAGATATCTACACCGGTCATTGTTATACCGGCTTTCGAGAGGGGGATCGTTGTTAAGCCTGTACCACAAGCAAGTTCTAACACTTCCCCAGGACTCGATCTGGCAAGCTCAAGATAGAACTGATATTTGTCCATTTCACCGTTAAATTCAAGATCGTAATTTACCGGATCTTGAAATTCTTCAAGATTGCTATGTTCAATCAACACCATTCCCCCTTTCATTCCTTGTTAGAATATAATCGAAATAAATGCTAATCGACAGCCATCGCGCTTAACAGTATTATTTTACTATTTTTTTGATAACACGTTTGGTGATAAACGGTTATAATCAATTTTCATCAAACATACCAGTCCTAGTTAGTTCAACCCTGAACGTTCCATTTCATATTTTATAAAATATACTTTCACCATTGAGGAAGGGGCGACAATACTCAGCGCATAATTTGGGCATTCTTTCACGCATCCAGTCATGAACATGTACATTCTCTATCTGGAAGACGTAATACCCAATAATAGCGACCAACATTAAACCTTCCAACTGCTGTAGATCTTTCGCTGTATTTTCACACTCTCTGTAATAACCCTTTAGGAAAGTATCTCTTCGATCGGTTGGTAGCATCATAGCTCCCATGGCTACATCAAGTAAAGCATAACCTTTTCCGAAAAAGCCAAAATCGATAAAACGCACCTTTCCTTCGGTTGTGATGATGATATTACCCATACACAAATCCCCATGAATAAGGTCCGGGCCAGCCTCTCCGCCATGGTCATCTAACCGGGAGTTGATCAATTGCAGCGTTTGTTCAATGACATTAGCATCAGAAGGCGTAAATAAATTGTTTTTCACACCCGAATGAATCACACGGATCATCCGTTCATTATAAGCTTTGCCTTGACTCGGGCGAATCTCCATACCTGAATGTTCGTACTGCCGAAAAAAAGTATGCAGTTCTGCTATTTGAGATCCCAGTTCTTTTACCAGTTCAAGATTGTTAACATCATTCATATTCATGTCTCTTCCATCCAACCAGGTGAGGACGGAGCAGTTTAGCAGTTCACCTTCGTATTCACTGATCGTAATAAGTTCACCCTCATTGTTTCTTACGGGAGTCTGTATTTCGTTGGTGCTCCAGCTTCCCAGCTTCTCAAGCATTTGCAATTCTCCAAGAATGCCGCTGTATGTATGTTGCAGACCTTTCATGTCCTCTATAAAAGGTTCATGAATGCGGAGTAAATATGATTTTCCCGTTCTGTCATTAACACGATAGGTTGTACTTCTACAACATTTTCGAAATATCCTGCCTATAGCTTGACGAAGCTGCCGGAATGTTTTTCGCGGCAGCCTCGTTGTGAAAGGATATTCAGCGCTCAGTTTCAATAGTCCAACCAAACTCTTTTATTTCTTAGTGATAGGCACCCATATTTCACTTTTAAAATTTGGCGATGTGATATCTTTGTGCTCATTCCATAGAATTTCAGGCCCTTTAATTAGCTCATATCCCGATGACAGAGCCCATTCCGAATATATTCGCCCCCAGATCTCTTGTAGCGCACTCGGAAAAGAGCCGACGACTGTGAATACAGCCCACATAGAGGCCTCCACTTCCAGCTGATCCAAGCCATTCCATGCGTCTTTCGTAGTGGCAACGCCAATATAATGATCGAACTCTCCTTTTTCCTCCATACGTCCTTCAGAGAAATTTGTAGAGGCGCTTATAAATCCTGAGGGCTCAACATCAGAAAATCTCTTCATCTCATCAATCATTTCCGGCGTCAACCCTTCATACATCGATGCAATCTCCGGATTAACCCCTTGGAAAATGATTGGAACCCGTTTTTTTATACCCACGATGCGAAAAGATTCTTTTTTTTCAATACGATAATTCATTTCATTTCCTCCTTTGATAGTCAGCTGAAACGACATCCGAGGGAACGCCTTAAGGGAATGTCCATGGACCCGAGCTTCCGAAGGACTAACCCCATGTATGCTATGGAAAGCCCTAGAAAAGGAATCCGGCGAATTATAACCATACTTCAGAGCAGCATCGATAATTTTGATATTACTTTGTGAAAGCTCGAGTGCTGCCAAAGTTAGACGTCGACGCCGGATGTATTCCGACAGAGTAATGCCTGCTAGGAAGGAGAACATACGAGTAAAATGATATTCCGAACAGCAGGCTATTTTCACAACCTCCTGATAATCAATGGGATTTGTTAGGTTCTCCTCAATATAGCTTATTGCTTTGTTCAGTTGTACCAGCGTATCCATGACGTTGCCTCCCCTCGTTAATTATAAGGTTATCAGAGATGGTTTTTATCTTCCCGACTTTATCTGCACGATTCTGTAGGGTTTTTTCATGTTTCGATGAACAGAGACTCAATACGAGGAAGTTACTCTCTTCTCACAAGAAGGACTACTTTTTTTGATTGTCAAAATTATAGTTAACATAATAATAATTATGTTAACTATAATCCGAAGTGCGTTCAGAAGCTCGATCGTCCACTCACTTTCACAACCTTTTCATAGCAAGAGCAAAACGCTCGATCGTCTCTTTTGACAACCCATTTACGTTCTTATTTTTTCCTTTTACCATCCGCAGTACAAACCGGTCTAGCAAAGTTAGCTTCTCTTCATAGATTTCATCTCCAAAAACTTCTTTCGTCACCGATTGGTCATATAACACTTCTGGAAACGCAGATTTCAATTCTTGTGAGGCCTGTTCACCTGTTGCTCCTGCACAAACAAACAATCCTACTCGTTTTTTCCCTAGTTCATTTTGATATTTTGTTGTAAAATCAGTCATTTGTTTTTGGATTTTTCCATAATAAATAGATCCTCCCAAGATGACCGTATCATATCGTTCTAGTGTCAGCTCTTTAACATGCATCAAATTAACTACTTCGGTTTCTTCGCACAGTTGAGATTTTAATAAATAAGCCGCTTTTTCCGCACACCCATATTTCGAGGTATACATAATTATTGTCTTCATTCTAATCACTCCCTGCCGCGCTGGTCACTTATTATCTTAAGGGTTCACGTACATGCTTTAACAAAATAACCATACAAGCAGCAATAGCTACAGTCATCGTCGGAAAAATTACACACTCGGCTATAGACACAGCCACACCGCTATAGATCATTGCCACCAGCATTGCCGTAATTGCTAGCAGTAATGTAACTCCTTTAAAAACAACGACAGTTGCCAGTAGGTACCCAAAAGGTTGTCTACGAATGACCATAATCCCCGTTACAATTGCTAATGGGACTAAGATCGCAAGATCCAAAACTTGAATTACCAATGTACTATAGTGCTCTAGCCCTTGTGGCGGTGTTCCCCCCAGTAGTGAATTCAGTATTTTCCCTAACCAGAGCAATAAAATCATAAAAGCAATAACCATTAGGGAAAAGCCGATTCCTTTAGAAGGTAAACTGTTTTTAAAGTAAGTATGTATGGATTCTTTATCAAAGGAAAATAAGGCTAGGATGAATGCGAAAAAACTTAAGGAAAACAACAGCACATAAACTAAAAACAATGAATTGTACATCGTCAGAAAGCTGTAGGATGCGTAAGTATATAAAAAGTACCCCAGAGTGCCCGTAAGGAGCATCCTCCCCTTTATCGAGCCTTTAATTGTCATGATGAGCGAGTTGAGCAGTAAAGGTATGGCAAGAAATAATGTAACTCCATCCTGTGCTTTAGCTTGTGCCGCCGCAGAGACAGAATCATGGCTGTACACTCCTGACCCCTGAAGCTTTACATCCTCGCCCCATATTGACGTGAAAGTATATTTTGTTCTATCACTTATCCCATCTGAAAACAACCCAACCGCTGTTGCAAACACTGCAATAACCGAAATCATCACCGACAGCACTACGACTTTCCTTATATGTTTTATAACAACCGCCCCATCCCTTCATAAAAATATTTAGATTTCACCTGGAAGCAATAGCAACCATTGAATCCAAATGACATGAAATCAGAGCTTCGACCTGATCATCAGGCAGATCCTTTTCGACAAGCAAACGCATAATTAAACCGAATGCTGCACTCCATATCACCTGAGCTGTGAGTTCTACGAAAGCTTTTCCACGGTTTTTTTGTGCTTCAAATCTGAGCAGACCCTGGCAGAGCATCCCAATCGCTTTACGTTCCTGTGCAGCTCCTCTAAATAGAACAGCCGTGTAACTAAGAACAGCCGGTGCATCGTTTAGCATGACATTCCGGTATTCTACACCCATAGAAAGAGACATCCTGATGAACTTCTCCAATGATCGTTTTAAAAGTGTATCTGGAGGTAATTCCTGCTGTACCTCTTGTTGCACAGACTGAAGCTCAGAAAGCATATCCGTATATTTTTGTTGCAAATAGTTCTCGATAATCTCTTCTTTGCCTTTAAAATAATGATAAATAATTCCCGGTGAATATTCGATTTTCTCAGCGATTTTTCGGATAGACAGCTTCTCTATTCCCTCTTCGGCAATCAATAAAGCTGCATTTTGCAGGATCAGATTTCTCATTTCTTCACGCTCACGTACTTTTCGTTGTTCTTTAGTCATAAATTCGTCTCCTTGTGGATTGAACACCGTTTAATATTTGAACATTGTTCAATATATATTTTGAATTATTTTATGTCAATCTCCTTAGTCACATGTATTCTCCTCCCCCAATGTACATATCGGACATAAAAAATCCGCCAGTCATTTAGACTGACGGAACCTTTAATTTGTGAAGTTAAAGGATTACAGACAGAGGGTTTTAGTAATGATAACCAACAGGATAAACAGAACCAGAATAGCTCCTGTGGAAGTGAAACCACCGTATCCTCCTGCAAATTCGCCCATTGTTGACTCCTCCTTTGTAATTGAGTACATCATAAGATATGCAATATTGCCCTCACTGACTGGGTATTTTGAACACAAAAAATAAACCAACGACCTTTTTTATGGTGAATGGTTTAATAGGTTAACATAATTAATGTTATGTTAACTTCAATAGAGAGCATAAGATGCTCCCTACATCACAATTCGTATATGTTCTTAATAGCTAGCCAGTTTTATAAAAAATCACAATTTCCTGACCTTCCGTCTTGACGCTCTCTTTGTCATTCTCTACTGTCTAGCGCTCACTCGCTTAGCCCCTTTTTCAATCCATTTGCCGTTAGTAACAAGCTCCATAGCTAAAAGAAACCAGCAATATAACGGTTTTTATTTCTTAATCCTATTAATAGTTAATGTGTTGAAGTATTGGCTGGGGTTGCCTTGCTGTGGATTAAAGCGCTCTTGAAACTCTCCATGGGTATAGTCCCCGATCACTTTATGCCAGAAATCACGAGCAGGTGTATTCGCACGGACTTGTGAAACCTTCCATTCCCCAGAGTACATATCAAAGAGCTTATGCGCAGCCCATGTACCTACACCACTTCGGCGGTATTTTTGCATCACAAAAAACTCAGTCATATAAAACTGGCCTTCAGGATTACGCAATAACCTGTCCACCAAAGCAAAACCAGCAATATGCCCGTCCACCTTAAACAAATATGCGAATTTATTATTTCCGCTACTCCAATAAGCTTCTAGTCCCGGATAGGCCGGAAATACCCCGTCTTGATTGACATCAAATTCTAAATAACTGGTGAAATCATATAGGTAGAACTGCATTAATCTGCTTATAGTATGCTTACGTTCTTTGGGAACCAGCTCAATTTCAAGTTTCATTATGTGCACCTCTGACATTTATGTTTACTTCACATCATGTTTCAACCAAAAATCCCTTTAGTACCAAGGGTTTTCTCTTCTCCATCAGGTCAAAATCACAAATAGGTCACATTTTTTTTACTAAAGACTCATTACCCTGTCTAACGTGTCTGCAACTTCTTGCTGCATAGATGGGATCACATGACTGTAAGTATCCAACGTTATGCCGACTTTAGAATGTCCCATTCGTTCTGAAAGGATCTTCACATTAATGTTTTCCTTTATCAGAATCGTAGCATGGGTATGACGTAAGCTATGGAACGGGATGTGTGGCATATTGGCTTTTATCAAATCTTTTTTATATGCTGTAGTAAGAGCGTCTGGAAAGATATTCTTCCCATTTTTATAATTAAAAATAATCAAATCCATATCAATGAATCTTGATCCTAGCCGCAACTTAAATTCTAAATACTTTTTTCGCTGTTCCTTTAGGATCTCAATAAGTGCGTTTGGTATAGATACTCTACGGACACCAGACGATGTTTTTGCGCCTTGTTTAATGGTCTTTCCGAAGTTAACCAATGTCTGATTGACTGCAAGCTCTTTTTTCTCAAAGTCGATATCCTGCCATCTTAGTGCACATATTTCACCTTTTCTAAGTCCGCAATATAGAGCTAGTGCATAAGCACAATAAAATCTATAATCTTTTGCTACTTTTAAAAATTCCATAGTTTGTTCAAGAGTCCATATTTTCATTTCGAGTTTCACATACTTGGGAAGTGTTACTTTTCGCATTGGATTGTCTTTGATAATTTTATACATTATGGCTTTGTCTAGTGCCTTCTTTACAACTGTTACGACTCTATCAATTGAATTTCTTGCATAACCCTCTTCATGCATACCTGTAACGAATTTTTGACATTGCATTGGGGTAAGTTTCTGAAGTCTTATGTTACCGAGTTTAGGTTTAATATGATTTTTAAAAGCCAAATAATTATGATAATAAGTTGTCTCATTAACCTGTAGAATTCTATCAGTCTTGAACCAATCCTCAAAGAAATTAGCAACAGTTAATGTGTTTGGAGAAGAGTATTGTCCAGCGTTGACCTCGTTTTTGAGTTCAAGCATTTTTTCATCAGCTTCACGCTTAGACTTAAACCCCTTTCTTCTTATTTGTTTTCTTTCACCAGTTTCATCCTGATAATCAAATATAAATCTCCAAGTCTTGGTTTTTTCATCGTATTTAGGAACTGCCATTTCAACACTCTCCCACTCTAATAGAATAGGAGTCAAAGCATGTGACTATCTTATATTATATCACATGATTTTGACTCCTATATAATGTTAACTATATGTATTATTAATCATATTAATCACTTTCCTTCTCTTAGCCACTTATCAAAAACTTCTTCATGCACTAAGTATCTTCGACCAATTACGAGTAGTATTGAAGTGATATTTGCGCCAAATTGTGGAGTTTCTTTATATATAAGGTTTATCCATGATTTAGCCCCGTTTTCCTGATTTCCTACCCCATCCAATTATGAAAGTGTAAGCAATCCATAACGAGCCGTGAAGGTGAATTGCCGTAGGCAAGAGGATGGTGCGGCAGGTCTATTATTTTGACAGTACTGCTTGCCAGTGCTGGAAATATAATAGAGTTGGTATTAGCATCCTGATTTTAACTTGAACTATGAACAATAACTAAAGTGCAAGGTCAAGTACACCGTCATAAAACTTGCACAAGACGCAAGTAGTATTCCGTAGCCATCCAACTGCATTGGCTGTCCTCAAGTTGATTATGGTTATGTTGAGTTTAACTATTCCTCTCACATCAATTCTAAGCTACGATTTGTTTGATTACTCTCATATTTCAGACTTCTATGTGGGTAGTGATCACTTTAGTTGCATGAAGATATGTTAATTGTTACCATCTCCAATCATATTTTAAATTGCAACACAAAAATGCCCTACCAAAATGTTCGACTGGCAGGGCATTAAATATTTATGTTCTATAGATTAAATCTTTAGAATTGTCTTGCACTTACATCAACATTAAGCGCATGTCCAGTGGTACTGTAGATATATACTCCAAAAGTATCAGTTATTCCGCCACCTAACATATCCTTAAATGAGATTGTTTTCTGCTCACCAGCAGCAATCTTAACATCTGTAAACACGCTACCATTCAATTTTATTTGAAATTGAACTGGATTACTGCTCTTATTCTTCATCCAAATATTTAAGTTAACACCATCAGAAGCTGTACAAGTAAATGAATCATTAAAAGCTCCACCTGTATGAGAAACAGGGATTATCTTATACGCCTCTGAGAAAAGTGAAACTAATGGTGGTTCAATCCCATTTCCAACCTGTAACCTCGTACCTGGCCCTTCAATAATATTATTTTCAAAAGTATATTCACCAAAATGAATTACATCAGTATTTTCAGAGAATGGAGATACTGTAGAAACTTCAGACACTGGAGTTACTGTAGATACTGTAGAATTTTGCGTCGTCGTTGAATCTCCAAAACTTGTTGCAGAAGCAGCAGGAGTCAACAGAAGAGATGTTGCTAAGCCTAGTTCTAGTAGTTTAATCAAATAAATCGCCTCCCAGAGATATATTAATTTGGATTACATTGTTATTATACCATTATTACCCTTATTTGTTTATAGTATCTTATTACTATAATTACTAATCTGTTTATAAGTATCATATCTTCTACAATTTTTGTTTTCAATCGACAATTTTTAATATTTTTCCACACATCATTTACCTTATATTGTAATTTACGTGGATATTGTTTTACATTAAAATCCCCTAATTAATTATTTTATTAGTTATTTGAATCATTTACACTTGTGTAATTGATAGAAAACAACTAGCTAACAGTAACATTATCCTTAATTATACAATTTTACTGTTATAAACATAAAAGAAACACCTGACCAACTTTTGTAGGGAGGATGAAATTTCGTCCCCCTTTGCTGTTACATAAGTTCAATACACCCCATCGTTCAGCAAAATTTTGCGTAATGTTAGTTATTTCGTATCACCATAGCGCTCCGTCAAATTTGACGGACAGGTTAGACAATGTATGTTCAACATCCCCCCTTTACTTGCTTTGGGGTTCCCAAAACGGTAGATGTCTGTCAATTATCGTGAATCCCGACAATCGGAAATTTTCCGGTGGCTACATCCCCTAACGGTTCAAGAGTTCATTAGTATTAATCCTATTTACAGAAAATCCGTGATTTGAACGGTGAATTATATATGAGTTTCTGTTTTCCCTTTTAGGGTAAACATTGTCACATGCTTTGACTCGGTTTAGAAATCACAAACAGGTCACAAAAAGCAGTCAAAACGACTTATTTCCAGTCATTTATCAGTACAAGTCAGTAAATACAATTTCGTCACTAACCCTTTAACAGTAAGCTTTCTCAGTGTTTTCAAGGCTTTTTCAGAAGGCTAAAAATAGCCCATATGATTTTTACTTCACATCATAAAGCTTAGCGGCATCAGGAGCAAGGCTCGGACCTAGTTTCCCATTCATTCGAAGTCCAATCTGGGACAAAACATGTTAAGATAGAAGGAAGAGATTTTATGCAATCTATGGAAAAAGGTGAATCACATGAGCGTTCAAAAGAACGATGACCGTAAAAAACTTGATCAAAAGCTACCCCTCATGCCCTGGTTCGTTCAGCAGTTTATTGATTATAAACGCCCTGATCTCTCCCCTTCCACACTGCTGGAGTATATCCGGGATTATGAATCTTTTTTCGGCTGGTTGCGTGCAGAGGGCTTATCTCAAGCCGGCTCAAATACCGAGATCACACTTCTAGAATTGGAAACCCTACATATGGACAGTATTGTCGGATATCGGTTGCATCTAACTACTCGCGCCGAGGGAACGAACACTCGAGTTACTGTATCCCGTAAGTTATCTGCATTACGCTCCTTATTTCATTATTTAAGTCAAATCGCCGAGGATGAGAACTTTTATCCATTGCTTAAACGCAACATTATGGCTAAGGTTGAGGTCAAACGAACACATAAGCCAAAGGATACTGCCGCTAAGTTAAAGGGTAAGATTTTGGAAGATGAGGAATTACTGGAGTTTGTGGGGTACATTTATGAAGGTTATGGACGGGATGTGGAAGGTAACAAACAGGCTTATTATTCGTTTCAATTAAATCATGAGCGCGACGCCTGTATTGCCAGCTTAATTCTGAACTCTGGCCTGCGTGTGTCTGAGGTAGTCAATCTAAACGTAGACGATTTGGATGTTAACAACAAGCTGCTATATGTCACCCGCAAAGGGAATAATGACGAAACGTTCAAGACACCTGTCTATTTTCGAGAGCAAGCTAAAGATGATCTAGCTCTTTATCTTAGTCTGCGCCAATCTCGCTACAAAACACCCAAGAGAGAAAAAGCCTTGTTTATCTCTCTCCCTAACGGGCGTCAAGAAGGCAAACGTATGACCAAACGTGCGATTCAAGAAATGATTATTAAGTACGCTAAACGCTTTGGTAAACCGTATCTTACGGTTCATAAGCTGCGTCATTCTTTTGCAACAGATTATTATCTGCAAAATGATATTTATAAAACGAAGGAACAGCTCGGGCACGCATCCACCGAAACAACTGAGATCTACGCTCATCTAACGGATAAAACGATGTCCGAGGCGATCGAGCGGCGTACCGATAATTAATCATCACCAAGGGGAGCTTATACTTCGGATGAGTAGCCGCTCTTCGCTAGTGCAGAGTTGTTATCGGTCTCAGCGGACCTTAAATGCAGGATTATCTCACATTTGGGTGGCTAACGGACCCCCAAGGTCGCTATTGGCCTGAAATACGTAAATATGAGCTCCATTCTATGAAATAGCGACGCTGAGGTCCGAAACCCCGCTTAAAAGGTGATAAATAAACAAATAAGATCATCTGAGTCCTTAAGCATCCGCGGGGGATTAATCTCGGCAGTGGTGCAGGCTAATAACTCCAACCAGCAGAGCAGCGACTCTTCCGATAGGAGAATTGCTATGATAGTGTTGCCTACCCGGGCATTTCATTCTCGCTTTTTTTCAAATTTGAGTACAACCGGCGGGCACCCCTAACCCTTTTATTGTTGCACTAAAAACCCACTTACGGTACGCAAGTGGGTTTTCTTATTCTAGTTTCTGGGGTAAAATCTCCCTTTAAACCGGTTGTAAGCGACTATTGGGTTAGCGCGAAAACTGTTTTTTGTTTATCTATTGTGAATTTTTCATATGTTGAAATGTTGGCAATAATAACGTTGACCCAGCAATTATATGGCGATTTCTGTGCGTGCGTGGATATCAAATACCTTTTAATCATCGATGGCCAGAGTACCCTCCACATCTAGCCCCGAATCTCTCCTGGCAGCTTGATCACTGTTACCTTATCTCCGGCAGATAGCCCCTTTTCTTCTGGGGGTACAACTATCAAACAGTCGCTATCCTTGATCGTGACCGTTACGGAAGATTCATCAATGAGTGCCGGATAAGCAAACAGGCTGCCGTCATTAATTTCTAACCGAGCTCGCACAAATCTAGTAAAATTATTCACTCTTTTATAATCTGTGCCGAGTGTAGCGCTCCATTCCGGTAAAAAAGGCTTAGAAGAACTTTGCATCAGTGAAATCACAGGTCGTGCAAACAGTTGAAACCCAACGAAACAAGCCCCCGGATTTCCTGATAAAGCTAACAGCAGCTTACCCCCTCTAACCGCAGCAGTAGTTACGCTTCCCGGACGCATCGTCACTTTGTTGAACAACATATTACCACTTTGTTCGCGAACCAAGTCGCCCATGATATCATAATCGCCCACAGAAACGCCACCCGTTGTAATCACAAAATCATAAGTTTCCAGCGCCATCTGTACTTTACTTCTAGCCAGCTCCAGATCATCCACAATAGCGCCTAACATTACTGGAACCCCCCCTGTTTCTTTGACTAGAGCTTCTAGCATAGGGGAGTTACTATTGCGGATTTTGCCAGGCTCCAGCGGCTCATGCACTTCCAGCAGCTCTGTTCCTGTGGCAAAGATGGCTACCTTGGGACGACGATAGACTTTCACGGTATGTAATCCAAACGCTGCAAGAACAGCTATATCCCCCGCAGAGATTAACCTTCCTGTAGGCAATACAAGATCACCTTGGCTTAATTCGAAACCTTGAGGTGTGATATTGCTGTTTGCTTCTAGTTTTTTTCGAATACCAACGTAAGTCTTTCCTTCCTCTTCACGTCTCTCCGTGACCTCCAGCATCACCACAGCATCTGCCCCTACCGGTACTTGTGCACCCGTCATAATTCTTGCGGCTGTTCCCGGAGTTATATCTACCGCAGGCACTGCGCCACACGGAATATTATCCACAATTTCTAACCATACCACTTGTCCATTAACACAGTTATGGGTATCCCCCGCGATAATCGCATATCCATCCATACTCGAACGATTAAACGCAGGAAATGGGTGTGGAGCAATCACTTTTTCAGCCAAATAACGTCCACAACACTCATCCAGCGATACGTCTTCTGATTCTAGCGGATTGGCATATTTGATTATTTTGGCCTGAGCTTCTTTTACTTGCAGTGCTTCACGCTGAAATTTATTATCCTTCATAAAGACCTCCGCTCTGAATCGTCGATGTTTGCAGTAATAGGTATTATTTTAACATGAGACCTCTTGAAGTAAAATTATAAACACAAAAGGCCACCATCCATGTTTATGGGCAGCAGCCTTTTCTACAATATTTTTTCCGGTATAGTAATCCGTTACTTCTCTACTAGTCTAGGATGCTCTAATTACCTTTACATCCCCAGGGATTATTTTCTCCCCTTCATAAAGCATAAACCGTCCATGTTGCCACTCTACACGCAGTAGACGTGAATCATCTGATTGATATTGCCACACATGCTGCTCTCCACCGTTCATAAATGGAGTTTGACCTGCAACAGCAACAAAACCTTCATATTCTTCCTCCAGGAAAAATGTATAGCCATCGAGCTCAAGCGTTGCTGGAACCTCAGCAGGATTATCTAACCGCCCATCGATTGGTCTGTACAATCCATATTGCAGCTGTTCCCGCTCTTCTATATGAAGATAAGCTATCTGGCTTCCATCTCTAAGGGTCAGAACAACAGCATTACGGCCCCGATTATGTGTCCGGCCAGTAACTTCATAGGTGACAAGTGATACTTCACAAATGTCTCCGGGAGACAAATTAAGCATATTTTTTTGAACTTCCTGAGGCGCTGGCTTAGAGAAAAGGTTACCTATACGTTTCCACATACTCAACTTGATCGTTCCTCCTACATAAAGGCAGTAATAATTAAAGCACCCGTAATTTGCAGTGAACCTGATAGCAGGCCATATCCGATTTTACCAAGCTGTGTACCATGATCCAGATCCAGCTTCCCCCAATTTGCTAGTAGAAGTCGAACCGTTCTTTCTAAAATTAATAAAAGCAAAAATGATACCAACGAAATCAGCAACGCATCTAACAAACTATTAGAAGCCGCTATCGATGAAGATAAAATGAAGGCCTGAGCTAAAAGCTTCATTACAAACCGTGTAGTCACCGCCATATTTCCAGCCTTTAACTCTTCTATATCGTTATAACGAGTAAAAAGTGAATCTATATACATCAGTACAAACAGCAACACAGCGCCGCTCACCGTCCACACGACCATGGACACCAGAATATGGAGATCCATTCTATAGCCCCCGCTTAATCATTTTGCATGCCTTTCATAAGCATAGATAAAGCGAAGAAGAAACGAATTTCTGTCTCCCCTTCGCCTGTGAACACCAGCCGTGAACCGGCTAAAGATCAAATGTTATTGCTTCTCGTATTGTTTCATCAGAGCCGCCAGTTCATCTTCAACCGCTTGATCTTTGTTCAGCTTCTCGAATTCATCATCCAGAGATTTATTGCCTGAACTCATCTCATTGCTGGCTTCAGCCTGAGCTTCTGCTTGCAGCATTTTATCTTCCATACGTTTGAGTCCTGCAGACGCTGAATCGGAACTAAATCCGCTCATTGCTTTGTTGATCTCGGTTTGAGCTTTGGCAGCGTTATAACGTGCAACCAATGTCTCACGTTTGTTCTTCATTTGGGTAAGCTGTTTGCGCATCTCTTCAAGCTTGCCACGAAGGTTATCCGCAGAGGCTTTGTTCTGATCAAAGCTGGCTTTGTATTCTACCAGTTTAGCTTCAGCAGCATTTTTCTCTTCCAGAGCGCGGCGAGCAAGGTCAACATTACCCACTTGAGCTGCTGCATGAGCCTGTTGGGTACGTTTGTTAACAAGCGCTTCTTGTTCTTCATACAGCTGTTTGAATTTCTTCTCAATGGCGATTTGCGCCGCTACAGCTTTTTCTGCATCTTCTAAATCTTCGGTCATATCACGAATGTATTGATCTGTCATTTTAATCGGGTCTTCTGCTTTGTCAATAATCGCGTTCACATTAGACATGGTTAAATCGCGCAATCTTTTAAATATAGACATGGTTTCATTCCTCCAAAAGATAATTTAATTCCTCACATGCTATCTTTTACGTAGAATTGCCACTACCGTTTCATATTTGTTGCGCTAAATATTGATTTACTTTTAAATTCACAATTTCCACGACTTCCATAATACCTTCTTTCGTGAGATTGTCGTAATGAATCCCCATCACTACTGTGACCGTCTTGTTCAGCGCTTCAGCTACTCTGATCGCAATGGGCTCGCTTATCGTGTACTCTTTATGATGAGGAACCGCTGAAGTCAGTACTTTAACCTGCTCCCCCTCCAGATAAGCAGTACTCGTCGCACCAATATGCCGAACACCTCCACTAATTAAGAGCAAGAGATCACATCCGACAGCCGTCGCCTTCAGCTCAATATCCTCAGGATCAATCTGGTTAGTAGTCATTAGTATTCCCCTCACTACTTCACTTTATATAATGCCCCGTATTTCCTCTAGTGATTGAATATTTTCTTCAACCATAAATTGCTCAAGCTCTGCAACTAGCTGACTACCTGCACGCAAGTTCATGAAATTATAAGTTCCCACTTGGATAACTGCAGCACCTGCCATAATAAACTCGATGATATCCGTTGCTGAAGTGATGCCACCCATTCCGATCACGGGAATCGTTACGTTTTGTGCGACTTGATGCACCATACGCAGAGCGACAGGCTTAATCGCAGGTCCAGACAATCCAGCATATAAGTTATTGAATACACTGCTTCTACGGCGAACATCAATCTTCATTCCTGAGATAGTGTTGATGAGCGAGACAGCGTCTGCACCCTCCTCCTGACACATTTGTGCCATTTCAACGATATTTTCGGCTCCCGGCGACAGCTTTACAGCGAGGGGCAGTTTAGTTGCGCGTCTAACAGCCTGTACTACTTTTTGAGCTTCTGAAGTTTGGATCCCAAACGCAATGCCGCCCTCTTTAACATTTGGACAAGAAATATTCAATTCAATCATGTCTACTGCTGTCTTACCTGCACTCGCACGAGCATCTGCATCCCGCTGAATCATCTCAGCTCCAAGAACATAATCTTCAAGTGTGCCTCCACCCAGGTTGACCAAACGAGCGGTGTCGAGTGTTTCCCAATAAGGGCATTCTTTATCTAAAAATGCAGCTACACCCGGATTCTCGAGTCCCACACTATTCAGCATACCAGAAGCTGTCTCGTATACACGAGTGCCGGGATTCCCCGCTTTCGGATTGAGGGTTAACCCCTTGCCAGAGATTCCGCCCAGCAGAGACACATCATACAGCTTGCCATATTCACGGCCAAAACCAAACGTTCCAGAGGCCATTATAATTGGATTTTTAAAATGAACGCCAGCAATTGTTGTGTTCAACTTAGTCATGGAAAAGCACCTCCTCAGAAAGAAACACAGGTCCGTCTGCACAGGCCTTCTTTTGACCATCACGGCAGGATACACTGCAGACCAGACAGGCTCCAATCCCACAAGCCATTCGGTTCTCTAGAGAAAGGTATACTTTCGTTCTACTGCCTGCTTCTTCAGCAGCAATGCCTTTACGTTGAGCAGCTTTAAGCATAGGGTGTGGGCCGCAGACAAAGACATGATCATATTGGCTGAAATCCACACTATCCAAAATTAAACCGCCAACATCGACTACAAGCTCACTTGCAAGTGGGCGAAACGCTTCTGTCCGGTAAGCTTCACGGCTAAAGCCCAAAAAAATATCACTCCCCGGATGCTGCTTCGCACAATAATAAAGCGGTGCAATTCCGATCCCACCGCCGATGAGTGCAACCTTCCCTTCGACCTGTGGAAATCCATTTCCAAAAGGGCCCTCAAGCTCTACCGAATCACCTGAACCCAGTCGTGAGAATATCTCCGTACCTTCCCCAACTACGTGATACAGAAATTCAACACTATCCTCGTGTACTTCATGTATACTTAAGGGTCTGGATAGGATGGGGTAAGCTCCCCATGCCCGTAACATGTAGAATTGACCCATTGCTCCGCCACTATTCGTCTCTACCTTAAGGTGATACACACCATCTGTCAGCCGTTCGTTACTTAGAACCGTCCCCACGTTATCAAGCTCCTTCAAATTTTATCTTTATTAAGATTGCCTTAGAAGGAGCATAAAATCTGTGACAAACTTCACACCGAAAATGGTCTAGCCTCTTTTCCAAATCCCACGTTCATAAGGTTTAGGTACATCATGTACGCCACCAAGCGCTTCTTCAGCATGTAAAGCCCAATAAGGATTACTTAACATCCCACGGCCAATAGCTACAAGCTCCGCCCTTTTTTCTGCAATGATGGACTGTGCCTCAGAATAGGCTTCAAGCCGTCCTACCGCAATTACTGGCACTTGTAATCCACTGCGAATATATTCTGCCAGATCTGCTTGGTAGGCTGGGCCCGCATTAGGTCCACCATTAGAGCCAATGGGACCTTCACCACCTGAAGACACATGGAACATATCCACTCCAGCATCCTTATATCGGCGGCAAAACGCCAGGGCATAGTCAGCATCATATCCACCATCAACATATTCTTTCGCGGAAACCCTCATGATCAAGGGCATATCTACTGGCACTACTTCTCGGATTGCTGTAACTACTTGTACTCCAAAAAGTGCTGGATCTTGTCCATATTCATCCAATCTGATGTTGGTCAGAGGTGAATGAAACTGGTGAATTAAGTAGCCATGCGCACCATGAATCTCCACAGTATCAAATCCTGCCTCCACAGCTCTACGAGCGGCAGCACGAAAGGCTTCTATCATCTCAAGGATGCCTTCCTTAGAAAGCGCCTGTGGCTGCTTAGAACGAGCATCAAATGGAATTGCAGAAGGGGCAACCGGCGGTTCAGCATCGACTGCTTTACGTCCAGCATGACCTAGTTGAATGGCTATTTTTGCCCCATAGGCATGTACACTATCTGTGAGCTTACGATAAGCCTCTATATGTGTATCACTCCAAATCCCTGTATCCCGGTTCGTTATTCTACCGTCCGGATGGACTCCAGTCATCTCAACAATAATTAGACCAGTACCTCCAATAGCACGGCTTACATAATGAACAAAATGCCAATCATTGGGAATGCCATCCTCTTTATCCACCGAATACTGGCACATAGGCGGCATAACAATACGATTTTTCAGCGTTAAACCCTTCAATTCATAAGGTGCAAACAATTCTGACATCCTTGTCCCCATCCTTCCACCTGTCTATAATTGGCCCGGGAATATCCCGTTCTATTTAGTATACACGCATTAGGGTGTGCAAGAAATCTTTACCAGAGCCCTTGAAGAAACGGCATAAATTCATCCTTCAATGGAGATAACAATGAAGAATATGGTGATGATCAGGTAGTAAAGGAGGCATATGGGGATGTATGATCAACGGAGAGTCCAGAAACTGCTAGTAGTATTAGGATCAATCATTGTCCTGCTATTTCCAACCTCTTCAGCAGAGGTTGCTTCAGCCCCAGCTCAGAGTCAGAAATCCTCACAGGATCAAATTAAAAGCACGCAAACCACTGACGAAGACAAGGCGATATCTGCGGGAACTTCTACTACAAATAATTCAACGAGCAGCAACAATAAGAACACTAAGGGCTTGTCTCTGAGTCAGCTATTACACAAATATCCCGAGACCTTTAAGACCAGCGGTCCTCGGAATAAAGTCATCGCCTTAACTTTTGATGATGTGCCTGACCCAAGGTTTACACCCCAATTGCTAGATGTTCTTAAGAAATATCATGTCAAAGCTACCTTCTTCGTGGTGGGAAGCCGAGCTGAGAAACATCCCGCTCTAGTGAAGAGGATGATTAGAGAAGGACATGCTATTGGAAATCACTCTTATGATCATCCTCAGTTTGTGAAGCTAAAGATGCATGATTTCAGATCACAGATCATTGAGACCGAGAACATTATTCAAACCTTAGCCGGATATAAACCACGCTTGATTCGTCCACCCTATGGAGATATCTCTGAGCAACAGTTGAGATGGGCAAAAAATCATGGTTATAAGCTTGTAAATTGGAATGTGGATTCGTTGGACTGGAAGGGACTTTCCAAAACTCAAGTTAGAAATAACATCTTAGCTAATGCTGGAAAAGGAGCAATTATCCTTCAGCATGGTGGAGGTGGGCCGGGTAGTGATCTTCGCGGAACGATTCAGGCTTTACCTGAGGTTATCACGATTATGCGTAAACGTGGCTATTCCTTCGTTACCGTTCCTCAATTGCTGCAGGTCTCTAAAAATAAATAAACAAGAAACGGAGGCAGCCGCTAAGGACTCCCTCCGTTTCTTGTTTAACCTATTTAAAACCATTTCATATCTCTATATTTTTATCTAGCTATTTAACAATGTATAATTGTACATATTGATAACCAAAATCGGCTACAAAGCTTTGGCTGCCTGGGATAAAGATATCGATCCGGTTACCTTTAATGGCACTTCCCATATCGGTTGCAGTAGCCAGAAAAGCTTCTTTAGGCAATCCTGCGTGTGAATGTCCGGTAACCAATACTTTTGTTCCGAGAGGAATTACACTTGGATCAACTGCGATGGTTCCTAGCTTGAGTGGGTTCCCGAAATAATCAACGGCACCCCAGCCTCCATTCTCACTAGCCGCTGAGGAATAAGCAGAAGCCTTAACTTGTATCGATTTCTCGTAGTTAAAGGACTTGCCCCATGCTTCAACTGTTTTTGATTCTGGAGTAACATTCAGGCTTGGTGTAAGCACTGGAGTTTCTGTCGTAGCCACAGACTCTGCTTGCATTTTACTTGGGATCGTTATTTTAAGTCCATCGTAAATATTAAGAGCAGCAACGTTTGGATTAGCTTTCATTAAATCATTAACACCGACATTGTATTGCTGAGATAGAGTATAGAAAGTATTGCCTTCCTTTGCAATATGAACGCTGTCTGCAAAAGCAGGAGCGGTGTGCAGCAATGCACTAATTCCCATAACTGCAGCAAGGGTTTTAATGGTTCTGAACTTGTTCTTCATAAATGCCTCCTCTTTAGATGGGCGTAAGCGGTATGACTTCCGTATACGCTCGTGTACATTTCCTGTACTTATGTACATCTTGTGTGATGTCCTGATGTATTGTTGTCATTTGTAAAACTGACAGGACTTAATATATCACAATTTTGTAACCTATGCGTATGTAATTGTTACCATTCTGAAATAACATGTTTAATTATTGTCTTTTGTCCATTAAGAAGTTAACGTAATTTTGATTATGTTAACTAAAAAGCGACAATCACATCCTATTATATAAGATAATTAAATAATATTCTTTGAGATTTTACATAGATTTAACATTTCGTGCCTCATCCAATAGTAAAATGATAGAATATGATAAATAGATTTGAGATATAGACATCGAAGCATATTTGGAGGTCCCATGAATACAGAAGAGATTAAAAACAATCAGAGCAGTCCAGCCACTGCTTACCTCAATAGGGATTTGAGCTGGATCGAATTTAACCGCCGCGTACTCAAGGAGGCGCAGGACCCTGATAACCCTTTAATGGAACGTGCCAGATTTCTGGCGATCGTCTCGAGCAATCTGGATGAATTCATAAGCGTTCGTGTGGCGGGAATTCAGGATCAGATCCGGGCGGGCTATACTAAAAAAGATTTCACAGGCTACACCCCTTCCGGGCTGTATAAACGCCTCATCAAACGCGTAACCAAAATCATTGCCGATCAATACCGGACGTTCCGTGATATTTCGCGGAGTTTGCATAAAGAAGGCATCGTATTCGTGGATTATGAGGATCTTACCCATGCCCAAGAGCAGTCCATAGAACAGTATTACCGGGATATCATCTATCCTGTACTTACGCCAATGGCTGTTGATCAGAGCCGGCCGTTTCCACTCGTGCACAGCCAGTTTATCTACCTAGCTGTTGTTCTTACTCGTAAGAATGGTCTTGAAGAGGAGCCTTATTTTGCTATCCTGCAAATTCCTTCGAATCTGCCAAGATGTATCCCTCTTCCCCACCGCTCTAATAGTAAGAAAAGACAATTTGTATTTATTGAAGATGTGATTCGCCATCACATTCAAACCTTATTCAGCGGTTACGAACCTGTTGCGGTTAGTGAGTTTCGTTTGACTCGTAACTCAGATCTTACGATCGATGAGGAAGGTGCAGAGGATCTGCTGGAAGAGATCGAAAAAGAGCTGCGCAAGCGTCGTCGCGGGGTGCCAGCCCGTTTGGAAGTACAAAAAGGTATCCATCCCTATGCTCTTGAGCAGCTGCAAGCGGAATTTGAGCTGGAGGACTTCGTATTTGAAATTGAAGGTCCGCTTGATCTAGGCTTTCTTCGTAATTTTGCCGGAAGCTTAAAAGGTTTTGGTTACATGAACTATCCACCTATTGAGCCGGTTTATCCTGCTGAATTTCAAGAAAATGAGGATTTCTTCGAGGTGCTGCGTGAACGGGATGTATTAGTCTACCACCCTTACGAGTCTTTTGATGCAATGACAGACTTTATCATTCAAGCTTCAGAGGATGAGCAAGTGATGGCGATTAAAATGACCTTATACCGTGTCAGTGGAAATTCTCCACTTATTACTGCACTAGCCAATGCTGCGGAGTCTGGTAAGCAAGTTACAGTGGTTGTAGAGTTAAAAGCTCGATTTGATGAGGAACGGAACATCGCTTGGGCACGCCAGCTTGAAAAATCAGGCTGTCATGTCGTTTATGGTCTGATCGGACTCAAAACGCATGCCAAAGTGACCTTGATTGTCCGCCAGGAAGGCCCTGAACTGCGCCGTTACGTGCATGTAGGCACAGGAAACTATAATGACAGTACAGCCAAGGCCTACACAGATCTCAGTCTATTCACCGCCCAAAGCGATATCGGACTGGACGCTTCTGAGCTGTTTAATCAAATGACTGGATATTCGGCTAATTTTGACTGGCATTCCTTCATTGTTGCGCCGACGAATATGAGCTTATCCCTGCAAAAGCTAATGATGCGTGAAGCTGAACATGCACGGGCAGACAGACCCGCTCGCATAATCGCCAAGATGAACTCGCTCTCTAATCAGCAAGTAATAGACGATTTATATAGCGCAGCCCAAGCCGGTGTCTCCATTGACTTAATCGTGCGAGGGGTTTGCTGCCTACGTCCGGGAATAGAGGGCTTAAGCGAAAACATTACCGTACGCAGTATTGTAGACCGTTTTCTGGAGCACTCCCGGATCTATTATTTCGAAAATGGCGGCAAACCTGAGGTGTATTTATCCAGTGCCGACTGGATGACTAGAAACCTAACCCGCCGGATTGAGCTGATGTGTCCTGTCAGAGACAGCGGCATCCGTAAACAGATCGTCAAAATTCTAGAGTTGTCTCTAAAAGATAATGTTAAAGCCAGCTTCTTGCAGGCTAATGGATATTACGAACAACCAGACGACAAAAAGGCCCCTTTCCGGAGCCAGTTTGCTGCGATGGATGTTACACGTTGGAAGGGAAGCCGAGTTTTACCTTCACCGCCCAAGCATTCTTAAATGCTTTTATCGCGTTCTCAATGTCCTCTAGGCCAATTAGCAGTGACGATGCGCCCTCTAAGTCCAGATGAAGCGTATTGCCGTGCAGATTGGCCTTCAGGCCGCTTACAATTCCAATCTCCGTGCTGTCCAGCGCAATGCTAAGCTGGACAAGCGATCCGAGCTTATGAATCCACTCTTCGTCGGATGGCAGCAAAATGTCCTTATGTTGTTGGGACAATTTCTGCTTCCGGCTTTTTGTGCTGTATGAGGCAATCATAGCGCAAAGAATAAGCTGACGGTGGGTAAGTCCACGAATCGGTGAATTCATCAACCAATACAAAGTATGTCTTTTAGATTGGTAATAGTTAATATTCGTTCCCGTACGATGCAGCATGATGGACACGTAAATTAACATCTCGTGCTCTGCTCTATTCGATTCATCTTTAAATGCGTCAAACAGGCTGAGTGCTAGCTTGTTGATATGATCTAAATACCGTTTAGAAGTATGAATATCAAAGCGAATGATCGTGTTTAAGCTATATTCCAATGCACTATCACGCACTGGCTGCTCCGGCTCCAGCAGATCATGCAGCAAGCCTTCTCTGAGCCCTTCCCCGCTGATTACCGCCTCACTCGCCCCAATATACTGATACACCGTATGGAAAATAATCAACCCGGATACAATGATATCCGCCCGACTCTTAGATAATCCATCTAAATCCTTACGTTTTTCGTAAGGCATTGAAGGTAGGGTGTTCATAAAGTGCTCGATCGTCTCACTGGTCATCGTATAGCCATGGGAGTTAGGCAATGAGTATGCTCGTGACTTCTGATCCAGCTTCCCTAAGGAACGAACCGTCCCTCCTAAACCGAATAAAGGAAGTCCAGCTTTGGCATTTAGCCAATCATGCTCAACCAGTCTGCCCAGGACAAAGGTCTGCAGCTTGTGAATCTGCTCATCGCTCCAATTCCCACCTTGACCGAACATTAGGTTGGTATTTACTGCCCCGAACGGGAAAGAAATGCTGTGTTGATAACGCCGCTCACAAAAAAGAGTGATTTCAGTACTCCCGCCACCAATATCAATGACATAACCATCCTCTACATTAAAGGCATTAATAACACCCAAGAAGCCATAATATGCCTCCTGGTGGCCACTGATCACCTCAATCGGAATGGAAGAGGATTGTGACAAAAAGCTTATTATTTCACTTGAGTTAGCCGCATTACGAATGGCTGCCGTTGCACCCGCACGAATGGTTTCCACTGCAAAAGCATTGCAGATTTCCTTAAACTGCCGCAAGACCGGAACAATCGTTTCCATGTCCTTTTGTTCCAGTCTATTCTCCTTCGTAATCTTCTCACTAAGGCGAGCGGAGTACTTACACTCCTTGATGATCTTATAGCCTCCTTCGCGCGTTGTATCATAAATTACAAGACGAATGGAGTTCGAACCAATATCAATAATGCCTATCCGGCGTAGATCATCTCTCATTATGTATGTACTCCTTTTCCTGTTGATTGACTGACCATCTATTATACATGGTTTACATAAATAAATGAACTCAGCCCCCAGCGATATATTCCCACATTACCCTCAGGACCCTATAACAAAACGGCCACCGGATACTTGTCCAGGGCCGTTTTGACGAATTCTTTATAATACTTTACTTAAAAAATCCTTAGTCCGAGCATGTGTAGGATTACCAAATACTTGTTCAGGAGTACCCTGTTCAACGATGAACCCGCCATCCATAAACAGTATGCGGTCACCCACTTCACGGGCAAAGCCCATCTCATGTGTAACAATAACCATTGTCATTCCGTCTTCGGCAAGCTTTTTCATAACCTCAAGTACCTCTCCTACCATTTCCGGATCAAGCGCTGAGGTAGGCTCATCAAAAAGCATCACATGCGGCTGCATGGCTAATGCACGAGCAATCGCGATCCGCTGCTTTTGTCCACCGGACAATTGAGCTGGATAAACATCCTTTTTATCTTCAAGGCCTACAGTCTTGAGGAGCTCCATTGCGAATTTATCGGCCACAGCCTGCTGCTGTTTTCTTACTTTAATCGGTGCGAGCGTAATGTTTTGCAGAACGGTTTTGTGCGGAAAAAGGTTGAACTGCTGAAAAACCATCCCCATCTTCTCACGCGTTGCATTGATATCATGCTTCTTTGAGGTGATCGATTCCCCTTCAAAAGTGATCTCGCCACCTGTAGGCTGCTCCAATAAATTCAAGCAGCGCAGAAAGGTACTTTTTCCCGAACCACTGGGCCCGATTACAACGACAACCTCACCCTTTTTAATCTCCAAATCGATTCCTTTGAGAATCTCCAGCTTTCCGTAATGCTTCTGCAGGTTCTTAACGGCGATCATCGGTATTCAGCCTCCTTTCGAGTCTACCTAGGATCTTGGAAAGCGTAAATGTTAGAACAAAATACATAAATGCAGCAATCACGAGTGGTGTCATGCCATCATACGAAATCGTTGTAACTGTACGAGCTTGAAACATCAAATCCGTTACTCCGATAAATGAAATAATCGATGATTCCTTGATAATGGTAATGAACTCATTACCGATTGCCGGAAGAACACTTTTAAGTGCCTGAGGAAGTACAATATGACGCATGGTCATCCCTTGTTTCATTCCAAGTGAACGTGCGGCCTCCGTTTGTCCACGATCGACACCCTGAATCCCGGCACGAAAAATTTCTGCCAGATAAGCAGAACTGTTAATGGAGAGTGTAATCGCCCCGGACTGAATCGGAGTAAACTCAATCCCAAATGTCGCCAGCCCGTAATGGATGAGAAACAATTGCACAAGCATTGGAGTGCCCCGCAAAAATTCAACCCAAGCTGTGGCTAAGAAACGTAACACTCTCCATTTTGACATCCGTAGTAGAGAGACGATAATCCCAAGAATGAAGCCAAATAATACACCAAGAACAGCAAGTAGCAAGGTATATTGTAGTCCAGTCAAGAAAAGATCACGATAATCATAAGCCATTCTAAATAAAGTAATATCCAATATCTTATCCTCCTATCTCCAAAAAAATAGAAAATAGCAAAGTTCCGCTATTTTCTGTAATACACATACATTTTACTTCAGCAGACCTAAAGAGCAATATACATTCCATTCCTTACTTCGTGCTTTCAGCAAGCTCGCTGGCAGCCGCTACATATTCATCAATCTTACCTTCTGATTCTAGACGTTTAAGTGTAGCATTTACTTTATCCAGAAGCTCTGTATTGCCTTTTTTAATCCCAATTGCGTATCCATCATCTTCTACTTCAGGCTTAGCATCGGTAATTACAAGACCCGCTAAATTCTTAACAAAAGATTTGGCTACAGGTCCTTCAATAATTGCTGTATCGATACGGTTAGATTGCAATTGCAGAACGATCTCGGAGATTTTACCAAGAGAAGTGATCTTTGCGCCTTCAATCTCTTTGGCGATTTCTTCTTGAATAGAGCCTGTCTGTACACCAATTTTGGTACCCTTCACCGCGTCCATAGTAGCGTATTTATCTTTATCTGCTTCGCGTACTACAATAGCTTGTTCTGCTTTGTAATAAATATCTGAAAGTTCAACCGCTTTTTTGCGTTCTTCAGTCGGGCTAAGACCGGAAATCACCATATCTACGCGTCCACTGGACAATTCGTTAAGCAGTGAATCAAAAGGCAGATCCTTAACTTCAAGCTCAGCGCCCATGTCGGCAGCAATTTCCTTAGCGATGTCGATATCAAAACCTACGATGGTATCTTTTCCGTCCACTACTTTATGGAATTCGTACGGAGGAAAATCTGCACTTGTTCCCATAATCAGCTTTTTAGTAACTGCACCGGAATTTGCATTACCACTAGCAGCGGTATCATTATCATTTTTATTTTGACCGCAGCCTGAAAGCAGACCTACCGCTAATACCATTCCTAAACTAAGTTTACCCCATTTGTTCATTTCTATATCTCCCCTATTCATATGAAAAAATCTAAGTTGACCCAATGACTGACTTATTATAAATCAGAACGCATGAATATGCAAAGGCATAATTGTGACAATAACTTCCTTTTAATGGATTTCTATGAGGGGAATTCTATAATACGCAGCTAAAAAATCACTTTTATTCACGTTGAAGCTAAATTTATACATTTTTACTATCCCCTATACTGGCTAAATCATTCGACTGTTTATTCCTAATTTCATAAAAAAAGGACTGCTCCCAGAGTATTTACCATACTCCCAGGTGCAATCCCTTATTAACCCATTACAGAATTCGTTAAACTTTATCTGGTTATATCATCGTAGATATCCATGTACTGCTGAGCGGATACATTCCAGCTATAATCTCCCGCGAAAGCATTTTTTGTGATCTTTTTCCAATGTTCAGGCTGCTTGTAAAAAGAAAGCGCCCGGCGCAGCGTAAACATCATATCGTGTGCATTATAATTGCTGAACGTAAAGCCATTGCCTTCACCGGTTTCTTCATTATAAGCGTGCACAGTATCATTTAGGCCACCTGTCTCACGGACAACGGGTATGCTACCATACCGTAAAGCGAGCAGCTGACTGATGCCACAGGGCTCAAACTTAGACGGCATAAGGAAGATATCGCTGGCAGCATATATTTTTCGTGAGAGTGCATCATTAAATAAGATCTGTGAAGACAGCTTGGTCGGATACCGCCATGCCGCTTCCTTGAACCAACGCTCGTAGGATTCATCACCTGTTCCAAGCAGCACAAATTGAATATCATCGTGATATAGCAACTCATCCAGCACTCGGGTAAGCAGATCTAAACCTTTGGAGTCCACGAGACGCGTGACCATGGCTACCATTGGGATATTAGCATCCACAGGTAATCCCAGCTCTTCCTGCAAGGCTACTTTGTTCTCCGTCTTCTTGGTCAAATTAGAACGATAACGGGTAACAAGGCTCGAATCTGTCGCTGGATTATAACTTTTAGTATCAATGCCATTCACAATCCCACTTAAAACATCTGACCGTGCGTTCAACAAACCATCCAAACCGTAACCATAATAAGGTGTGCGAATTTCTTCTGAATAAGTCGGACTGACGGTCGTGACCCGATCACTGAATACAATCCCGCCTTTTAAGAAATTCACATTACCATAGTACTCCACACTACCAAAATAGCTGCTATCCAGACCTAACAGCTCTCCAAGTACCTCATAAGGAAACACTCCCTGATACAACAGGTTATGTATTGTAAATACACTCCGCATTTCACTGTAAAATGGATTGTGGCGATAATGCCCCTGTAGCAGCATTGGAATTACGGCCGCGTGCCAATCATGGCAATGCAGTACATCAGGCTGGAAATCAATGGCTGGCAGACACTCCAGCACTGCACGATTATAGAACGCAAACCGTTCACCATCGTCCATATAACCATAAATTCCATCACGGCCAAAATAATACTCGTTGTCGATAAAATAAACGGGGATACCCTCATAGATAATGCGTTCAATTCCACAGTATTGTTTTCGCCAGCCAATTGGAACATACACTTCCGTTAAATGCTCCATTTGAGCGGTGAACTTGTCAGGAATCCCACGATATTTAGGCAAAATCACTCGTACATCTACCCCGGCAGCCTTCAGCGCTTTAGGTAATGCTCCAATGACATCGGCCAAACCACCCGTTTTGACAAAAGGATGGGCTTCAGCTGCGGCAAATAAAACCTTCATGATTATTTCCCCCTTAAACTGTACGGATTCTCTATTCGTACTTAGATCTATAACTCTTTTGCCTCTTTATTCTTACCCATTCGTGACGTTTTTTTAAACACCAGAAAGCTAAGGGGCGGAAGAGTCAGCTCTATGCTGTTCACCTGATTGTGCCATTCCAGCTTAACGCTCTTTTGAGGGACATTGTGCAATCCGGAGCCACCATACTCTACATTTTCTGAGCTAAAGAGCTCTTCATAAGTCCCGGCCCGTGGCACGCCTATACGATAATTGTGCCGTTCTACCGGTTGAAAATTGATGACTATAAGCAGCGTATCTCCTGGTTTCTTCCCTCGGCGTATATACGAAATCACACTTTGATCATTGTCATCCGCATCAATCCACTGATAACCCTCTTGAGAATGATCCAGCTCCCACAACGCTTTTTCGGAGCGATACAGTTTATTAAGTGCAGCCGTGTAGGCAAGCATACGACGATGGCTCTCATAATCCAACAGCAGCCAGTCCAGCTGCTCCTGATCCTTCCACTCGATAAACTGACCGAATTCCCCACCCATAAACAGAAGCTTTTTACCGGGATGAGAGATCTGATATCCCAGCAGCTGCCTGAGGCCTGCGAACTTTTGTTCATAAGTACCCGGCATTTTGTCTAACAAAGACTTCTTGCCGTGAACAACCTCATCATGCGATAGCGGCAATGCGTAATTTTCGGCATAAGCATAACATATTGGGAACGTAAGTAAATTATGATGATAAGGGCGCCCACCAAAATCATGTTCTATGTAGCCTAGCGTATCATTCATCCAACCCATATTCCATTTGTAATTGAAGCCAAGGCCCCCTTCATGCACTGGTGCAGTAACCCCTGGCCAAGCACTGGACTCCTCCGCCATCATCAATGCTTTTGGGAAATAATGAAAGATAGCCTTGTTCAGATTCTGGATAAATTTGATGGCCTCCAGATTCTCCAATCCACCATTAACATTCCGCCGATATTGATGATCCCGCTTTTCGAAATCTAGTCGAAGCATACTCGTAACCGCATCTACACGCATTCCGTCGATATGATAATACTCGAACCAAAACAGCGCATTAGAAATAAGAAATGAAGAAATCTCCGGCTTACTGAAATCAAACGAAAGTGTCCCCCAGCCTGGTTTTTCAGCTAACATTGGATCGGCATATTCATAAAGTGGCGCTCCATCAAACATACGTAATCCGTGTGCGTCTTTGGCAAAGTGAGCTGGAACCCAATCTAAAATCACACCGATACCTGCCTGATGCAGCTGATCGATCAAATACATCAACTCATGGGGTTCGCCATAACGGCTGGTTGCCGCAAAATACCCCGTCCCTTGATAACCCCAGGATAGATCATATGGATGTTCTGCCAACGGCATAAATTCCACGTGTGTATAGTTCATCTCCACCAAATAAGGAATTAACAGCTCGCTCATTTCCCGGTAGGTATAGAACTCACCATCCTCTTTTTGACGCCAGGTACCGAAGTGCATTTCATAAATGTTCATTGGCTGTTGATATGGAGCTTTGCTTTTCCTACGCCATGCTGCATCTCCCCAGCGGTAGCCATCCAGTTCTGTTACTACCGAAGCCGTTGCCGGTCGAACCTCAGCTTTGAAAGCAAAAGGATCCGCTTTAAGGAAACTTGATCCATCTGAGGCAAGAATCCTGTATTTGTAAAAAGTTCCCGGCTGTATTCCCGGAAAAAAACGACTCCAAAATCCTGAATCGGGTATCTTATATAACGAGTCCACGCCCTGTGTTCCGTCCCAATCATTATGATCACCAGCTAGTCCTACATATGTCGCATGAGGAGCCCACACGGTAAAGCGCACACCGGTAACGCCTTCTTCAGCGGCAGTGTGTGCACCCAGCATAGAATAGCTGCGATAATTGGTGCCCTCATGGAACAGATAGATATCAGCAGCTGACGGAAGGGTCTCGATTTTTGCTTTTTCAGCCAATTCTACACCACCTTTTTCAATGTGCTTGTACCTATTACCTTACCCGAATATTACCATTTTGAAAATGTTTTGATGTTAAAAGAAAAGATTTTCTGATAAAGAAATATTAATTGTAATTTTTCTGTTTACAAAGCAATATATTTCACCTATGTCGTTTCAAGCGCTTGTCGTAAGTTTATATTACAAGCATTGACAAAATAATGGGAGGGATAACAAATGAACAACAAAAAAGATTGTATCGCCATGTTATTGGCAGGAGGGGAAGGCCGCAGATTGGCTCCCTTGACTTCCAGTATGGCTAAGCCTGCAGTCCCTTTCGGTGGACAGTATAAAATTATTGATTTCCCGCTAAGTAACTGTGTAAATTCGAACATTGATACAGTAGGTGTTCTGACACAATACGAAGCTGACTCTTTGCATAATCATATCGGTGAAGGTGAGCCTTGGGGCTTAGTTAGTCAAAAGGATAAAGGTGTCACACTGCTTCCTTCAGGTGTTGAAGGCAGAGACAGTTATACAGGGACTGCTGATGCGATTTATAAAAACATTGACTTTATTGATAGCCGCAACCCAGAACATGTGCTCATTCTATCCGGTGACCATATTTACCATATGAATTACCGTAAGATGCTGAATTATCATATTGAAAAAGGAGCAAAAGCAACCATCTCCGTAATGGAGGTTCCTTGGGATGAGGCTAGTCGTTTTGGAGTAATGAACGTAAACGATGATCTGAAAATTTCCGAATTTGCGGAAAAACCTAAAGTACCAAAAAGTAATCTTGCTTCAATGGGTATCTACCTGTTCGAGTGGGCTTATCTGAAGGAGCACTTGTTGCGGGATGCAGCTAATCCTAATTCCAGTCATGACTTTGGTAAAGACGTAATTCCTACCATGCTGGATCAGAACGATGATTTATTCGCTTACCGTTTCAAGGGTTACTGGAGAGATGTAGGTACAGTCGGCAGTCTCTGGGAAGCACATATGGACCTTCTGCAAAAAGACAATGGCATGAAGTTAGACAAGACTCATTGGCCTATGTATAGTCGGGTTCGCCGGACTAAGCTTGCAGTTCATAAACCACGTGTACAGAACCCAGCAACGGACTCTCTCGTGAATGAATCCTGCTCCCAAGAAGGTAGTCTACAACGTTCTGTAGTCTTTAATGGGGTAGAAATCGGTAAGATGAGCCAGATCAAACAAAGTGTTATTATGCCTGGAGTTCGCATTGGCCGTGGAGTGCTGATTGAGAATGCCATTATTGGTGAAGGGGCAATCATTAAGGATGGAGCAGTCATCAAGGGAAGCATAAATAATATCGTTGTCGTTGGACCACATGAGACTGTGGCTGCCAAGCCGGCGGTCCGAAACCAACCTTCCCGTCTGTTTCAGGATGTGTATGAGAAGACAGGACGTTTGCGTGAAGTTCTTCCTTCATAACAACCATTATATAGAAAAATACTTTATATAAAAAGGGGCTGTTGTCCTGGTCGATCATGACCAGAGCAACAGCCCCTTCGGTTGTAAAGAATTAGTGATTTTATGAATTACGGCTAGCCGTCCATTCTCTGTCTAATATGCTCATTTCCACACAATCTACATATTGCTCACCGAATAAAGCAGACTCACGTTGAACACCCTCCCGCTTAAAGCCAACAGCTTCATAAGCTTTCAGGGCAGCCGTATTGAAATCGAAAGCACCCAGAGACAGACGATGCAGGTCCAGACCATCAAATCCGATTCGAAGCATTTCTTGCATCATACGTTTGCCAATGCCTTTACCTTGAAACTCAGGATCTACCACTACCCTGCCGATACGTGCAGAACGATTAACCCGGTCAATGACTGAAAAGCTAATATGGCCCACTACCTGCTGCGTAGCTTCTTGAATTGCACAGAAGATAAGGCGATCGGATAAGCCTGGATGATTAGCATCCTTTAAGTATTTAACAAGCTGCTCATCATCTAAAGGATAAGTTAACGAAGGTCCTGCCCACTGCTTCAGATACTCTGGAGAAACACTCCAGCGCTTTAAGTGTTCAAAATCAGATTCCGATATAAACCTTAGGATCAGACGGTCTGACTCAGCACCTTCCTCAAAATGTTCATATAAGTTCACTAAACGACCATTTCCCATATCGTTAGTGCCCATGTAGTGAAAACCCATGCTCTGATAATAACGATTAAGCTTAATGTTATGTGCCACAGTGTCAAACCTAAGACTCTTACAGCCTAGATCTTTGGCTAGAACTACTGCATATTTAAGCATTTGCTGTCCAAGTCCTCGGCCGCGGTGGGAGTCTTTCACAGCCAATCGGTGCAAATAAGCGTAGGACTCATCATTTTTACGGCCCCAGTACTGTGGATCACTGAATTGCAACGTGAACATGCCAACTACAGCCCCATCGTCAAGGGCTAAATAAACATGTCTGTCAGCGAAATATCCTGCAATATCGGTCTCATTAAATTGTCCGGGTGTCCATTGGTTAATCCCGTTACGCTCCATCCATCCTGCCGCTTCTTGCAACAGCCTCAAGATGTCGTTAACCCGATCAGGCTCTCCACGAACTATACGGATCGAATTCTTCGTTATCCCCATCTCAGGTCACGTCTCCCAATCATCTAATTCAGGAAAGGTAGCTGTAATTTGAGTTACCTCATCTGAGTTAACTTCCGGCTGTGGTTCAGTAAGAGGCAAGATGACGGTTACTTCCGTTCCCTTTCCAAGCTCACTTGCCATATCAAGTGTCCCATTATGAAGTTCTACAATCTGCTGTGAGATCGCTAACCCCAAGCCTGTTCCTCCATTAAGTGCATCCACTTGAAAGAAACGGTCCTTAACTCTGGAGATATGCGCTTCACTAATCCCTATCCCGCTGTCTCGTACCATAATCGCTGTTTCTGTAGCAGACAGCCTCTTTGCTGACAATTCAATACTGGAATCTTCATGTGAGAATTTTACTGCATTGTCTACCAAGTTCAAGAATACCTGTTTTAATCGATTGGCATCCCCTTTAACAAAGATCGCGTCTTCACATTCCAGCAGCAGATGAATTCGTTTCTTTTCCGCTTTAGCCCAAACATTCAGTATGGTCTCTTGTAGCAGCACCTTTACATCTACAACCCCAATCGACAGCTTCATTTGGTTCTGCTGCAGCTTAGAAAAGTCGAGAATTTCCTCCACCAGCCCAATCAGACGTTCACTTTCTTTGGAGATGATGCTGACTCCAAGTTTTGTCTCCTCCGGATCATACCCACCGGAAACCAAGGTTTCGCTCCAGCCCTTGATACTTGTAAGAGGTGTCCGCAGCTCGTGAGAAATGGACGAGATAAAATCATCCTTAATCTGATTACTGCGTACAATTTCCTGAGCCATATAATTCAGCGTTGAAGCCAAATCACCAATCTCAAATTTATAGTCTCCCTTAATCCGTACGTTGAATCTCCCCTTCGCCATCTGAGCTGAAACTGCCGTAATATTATTCAGCGGCTTCACAATCGAGTTGGCCAGTCCGAAGCTAAACCCAACAACTACAGCCATAACAGCTGCAGCAATAGCAGTGGACAATAAAGTTAGATTAAGCAAATCATTATTGATTTCTTCTAGTGAAGTAATATACCTTAGGACATACTTATCCTGTCCATGAATCTGCAGCATTTTGGAAACCGCCATCACGCTCTCATTCGTGCCTGCCTGACGCCCTACCCAGCGCCCAACGCTGCCGCCAACGGCTTCTGGTACATCACTGGTCGTAATGGTCCGATCCGGCTGAAAGCCAGTGGAACTAGTGATGATATCCCCATTTAGCGATAAGATTTCCAGCTCCGTCTTGCTCAATGAGAACCTCTCCAGTACTTCTTGTAGCAGATAGATGCTATTATCGCTGGGTATCATGTTCTTTTGAAAAAACGACTCTGAAACAGAAATGTGATTTTTAATCTTGCTGTATACACTGTCATAATAATATGTTCTGATGGCCAGCAGGAAGATAACTTCTACGAGGAGAAGCGCCAAAAAAACTACAAGAATGTAGTGCAGAACAATCTGTCTGCGCATCCCCTTCTTAATCATTGTCCTTGGCCTTTCCATCTATATCCGTGCCCCCATACAGTCTGCAAAAATTCCGGCTCCGAAGGATTGTTCTCAATCTTCTGGCGTAAGCGCCGGATATTTACATCTACAATTTTGGGATCACCCATATACTCCTTGCCCCACACATGATCCAACAGAAGATCGCGGCTAAGTGGAGTGTTTTCTTTTTCAAGAAAGAATTGAATCAGAGAGAACTCCGTGGGCGTCAGTTCAATGGCTACATTATCACGTTTGAATTGTTTGGTAATAAGATCCAAGCTGAAAGGCCCCGAATGAAAAGAAACCTTGGCCGACTGTTCACGATGCACATTTACACGGCGCAGCAAAGATTGAATACGCGCAATTAGCTCCGTTGGGCTAAATGGCTTACTAACATGATCATCTGCACCTACGGACAAAGCGTAAACTTTATCCTGCTCCTGAACCTTGGCGGTAAGAAAAATAATTCCCAAGCGTTCATTAGTCTCCCTAATCCGTCTACAAACTTCAAATCCATCAATGCCGGGAACCATAACATCCAATAACGCAATATCAATATCAGGTATAGTGGTTAATTTATGCAATGCTTCATTCCCGTCAGCAGCCTCCAGCACTTCGAAACCATTACGCTTCAAATTAATGACTATGAAACTGCGAATGGACTCTTCATCTTCCAATATCAGAACTTTACTCATCTATTCCCTTCCTTTCAATAGGGGAGGCAATCTTATTGCTTCCTTCTTTAGTTGTACTTTGTTCTAGCTCACCACGGTAGCCGATGACTTTATCTAAATCCCGTCCAAGCAGCTCCCAGCCTTCATTCTTAGCCTTATCCCATTCCGAAGGAGAAAAGAAGGAAACCTCAGCAAAAGTCTCTCCGGTATCAGTCATGATGAACTTAAGGTTTTTATCCAGAACAGATTTCGTATCAATACTTACCTTTCCATGCAGCTCTGGATCAAAATTAATAGTAAAGCGATCCGATGGATCACGATATAGCTGGACTGCAAAGGTTAGACCATCTTTTCCATCCCATTTATAATAGGAGGTGAAATAAGGAATATCTGCGGGGTCGAAATACTCCCATCCTTTTGGCGCTTCAAGCAATCCAACTTCAATAATGCCATCATGATCGATATCTTCGCTTGCAATCAGACGATCTTTGTAAGTCCTCGTATCACCTGGCAAAACCACACGCAGCTTGTTATGCTCCATAAGAACCATTAAGCTGTAGGCGGATTGGAAATCCACCGAAGCGTCTAATACGATTCCTTCTTTATCCTTAGCAATCTTTCCTGCGACAATATTGTAATAATTAGAAAAATACGGATCGATATCCTCGATCTTATCGAGCACCTTAAAGCCATCATTGTACTGATAGATCGAAATGGTTGCAAATTCATTTCTTTTAAAATAAACAACGGTGATGTCTTCAATTCCATCCTTGTTAAGATCATCAAGCATATATTTGGTGTAAGGAAGTGAAAGCACTTCTTCCAATGATCCGCTGGAATAGCTATACACGACGAGGCCTTTTTCTTCCCCGCGTGAATAACCTGTAATGATATTCAGCTTCCCGTCACCTGTCATATCTTTCAGATCGACGGACTCCAGCATAGTTCCATCCCCATCAAAAACAAGCTTTTTGACCCAGGCATCTCCTTGCTTCTCTAAGATCATCCCGTGAATCTCTACAGCTTCGCTTGGCGTTCTATAGAACACCAACGACTCCATAATTCCATCGTTATTGAGATCCTCTGTGAAAATTGAGCTCTCATCATTAACCGGGCGGATCAACTCCGTACCCGCTGGAATATGTGAATTAATAGCAGCCATAAGTGTTGCTTTGTCAGCAGACAGCTGCGGAGCTTTCATCTTCGAAACAGGATCACTGATGAAAGTACAACCCGAAAGTACGGATAACGACAGTGTTGCAGCTGCCAGGCACCTAAGACTTTTTATACTCAACCTCATCACTCTTTTCCTTATCCGTGTCCGAACTTTACAAATTTGCGCGTTCCTGAGACGTTAATCTACGTCCCTTTATATCATGCTTAATTCGTCCATCTTCTAGTACCCATATACGTGAAGCGAAACGTTCAGCCAGTTCAATAGGCAGCACCGTCACTACGGTAAGACCCGTCTCTTTACACAGTCTGCGCAAAGTTTCCAATACACTTTCTGCGGATTTGGGGTCCAGACCCGTAACCGGTTCATCCGCTAGAATTACTTTGGCACCATGAGTTAATGCTCTAGCAATCGCTACACGCTGACGTTCTCCACCGCTTAGCTGGCTAGTCTTCATCTTCGCTTTGTCTAGAAGTCCAAGGGCATCTAATTCATCCATCGCACCCATATAATCATCTGAACGAACCATCCCTGTAACCATACGCCACATTGGCGTCTGTGCGGACTGGCCGATCAGCACGTTTTTCAGCGCTGTGCGGTTAGGATTGAGCTCTGCATTCTGCTCCAGGTAAGCCCACTCCCGTCGAATTTTTCTTTTTCCGGAAAAGGCACTCGCCATAATATCCGTACCGTCCACTCTAAAATTCCCTCTGTCCCACTTCTCTCGCAGCGCTAAACAGCGTAATAAAGTGGTCTTACCGCTCCCACTCGCTCCAAGTATGGCTACGAGTTCACCCGGCTCTAATTGAAATCCTATATCCTGCAGGACCGGATTTTTGTCTTCCCCAACTGCCTTGGCTAAGTGTTCAACTGTGATCATAGTTCAGCCTCTCCCTGTCTTCATCTATAATCTATAGTGTACTCTGAATGTGAGTTCAATTTCCATGCGAGCACTCGTTCTTATCTTACCTCAATTTCTAGGTTGTGGCGAGAATAATAACCCCAGCAAGCCGAACACGATATATAAACCACCCATCAGGGCGAAAATACCGCCGCTTAAGCCCACTTGCAGCAACAAACCACCAATGCCGGGGCCGATAATACTGCCAATACTAAAATGGAAAGAAGCAACCACATTGGCAGCAGGCAGTAGATGTCTTGGTAAAATATCCGCAGCCAGACTTAGACCTAAAGAGAAAAAGGAACCTACTAGTCCTCCTGCGATCATCAGAAGCACCATTGTCAATGTAAAATGATCACCTGCCAGCGGCAACATCGCAAAGGCGATCCCGCCTCCGATCCCGGCAATAATCAGTACCCGCTTGCGGCCAAACCGGTCGCTCCACAGACCTAATGGAAACTGCAGAAGCAGTCCTCCAATCCCCGCAAAAGGCAATAACGCTGCAATTTGATCTGTGCTGTAACCGATACGCAGACCATATACCGGAAAGCTGCTATTTAAGCTGGCTTCCATAAAGCCATATAAAAGGGCTGGAATTAAAGCGAACCAGGCTAAGCTGTAACAACGACCGAAACGGCGAACCTGGCTTTCACCACTCTCCGCTTTATCTGGCCGGGAATCCGGCAGAATTGTAGTCACAAGGATTAAGACTAACAAAAATAGAAATGCGAGAACAATAAAAGGCACGGCCTGTCCATAACGCAGCAGACTTATCCCAAGTGGTCCTAAGCTAAAACCCAGACCATAGGACATGCCATATAGTGAAAGATTACGTCCGCGATGCTCGGCAGGTGTCATAAGCAGAACCCAAAGCTGGGCCCCGTAATTAATCGCAGCATCGCCCACACCCACAAGCAGACGCAATACAAACCATACCTTGATCCCTGTAAAAAAGGGAAACATGAGCAAGCTTACTAAGACTAAACTAATCCCACCAGCTATCAATTTTTTAAATCCAACCGCTCCAAGAACACGTTCAGCAATCAAGGTCATCCCAAATGATCCTATGTATAGGGCGGCAGCATTCAGTCCGTTCAGTGACGAGGACACTCCTTTTTGCTCCAAAAGAATGGATAGAATGGGCAGCAACAGCCCTTGGCTAAGCCCTGCGGCTATAGTAGCGGTAATAAGAATCATGAAAGTCATTTTGCTATTACTTCGTATAGATACTTTAAGCCGGTCTGACACGGATGATATCCCCCTATAATAAAAACAATGATGTGATCTAACGCCAATTGGCAAACACCAAACATTATAGTGGACAACCCTCTTCAAAACAAGAGATAATATGTAGAAGTTACGGATTTCTGGGGGTGCATGTTACATGGATTACGAATTAAAAATCGACGTATCGCCGGTTTATGAACTGTTGGACAGTTTTATGATATATGTAACCAGAAAATGGATCTCCAATTTAGACCTCGGTCCCCACTGGGTTAGTGATGTGGAAGATCGCATTACTCCTCATAAAGTAACAGCTCTCATGCAAGCTGCCGAGTGGCCATTTACAGATTATGATGTGTTATATGCTTGGGTTTACAGCCGAGGGCCCGCAACATCAGTGCTGCATTTCCTGGATGATCTGGATTCAGCTTCTATAGAAGAGTGTTATCAGCAGATCGCACCGTTAATTCATGATTTCACCATAGATGAAGCTTCCCGGATCAAGAGCAGCTATAGTCCGCTTCTTAGACTCTGGTATGAGCAATATTTTCGTCATGTAGAACACAAGATTTTACCGTTATTAATTGAAGATGCCTCTGAGAAAAAAATGCTGGAAAGCAAAATGGACCCTATTTCTTTAATTGAATATGCATCCGGTGGTGTAGTTTTCGAGGATATACGGGATCTTAAGACTATAGTATTATTGCCTACCGTTCATAATCGACCAATTAACACCTACTGCTTCTACAAAACTATGGTGATTGTACAGTATCCTGTAGATGTGCCATTGGAAGATGAAAATGAACCACCGATGGTGCTATTGCGCATGACCAAGGCGCTGTCAGATCCAACCAGACTCCGATTGCTTCGGTATGTCGCCCATGAACCCAAATCTCTATGGGAGATGCAGTCCGATCTAAATCAATCCAGAGAAATGCTTATGCATCACCTAATGATCCTACGCGTAGCTGGTTTACTCCGTATCCATCTTCGCGGGGAACAAGACGAGCGCTTCAGTATCCGTCCAGACGGCGCTTCTGAGCTTCAAATGTTTCTAGAATCTTATATTCACCTATAGAACACTATACAGATACAGATCCAAGGAGTGAGAGATATGAAATACACAACTCAACAAGTAATTTTCGATCTAGATGATACGCTGGTTCATTGCAACAAATATTTCGATTTAATTTTAGGGCAATATTTCGAGCTCATGACTGATTGGTTTAATGAATTTGGCCCAAGCACCAGTGAATTACGCAGCAAGCAAATAGAAATTGATGTTGATACCGTCAACACAAGTGGCCTGGCCAGCGACAACTTTCCCAAATCCTTAATCGCCACCTACCGTTATTTCTGCGCCAAATATAACCGTCCGACAGATCGCTTTCAAGAGCAGCAATTACACAAGCTCGGCCTAAGCGTTTATGACCAAGAAATTGAAGCTTACCCTGGCATGGTTGAAACACTCGATACGCTGAAGCAAGAGGGTCACCATTTATTCTTGTATACTGGCGGGGACGACACCATTCAGCAACGTAAAATTGAACAAATGAAGCTGGATGCTTATTTTGACGATCGTATCTATATTCGGAAGCATAAAAATGTTGAGGCGCTTGAAAATATTTTGGCTACCCAAAGCTTTGACCGCAAACGTACCTGGATGATTGGCAACTCGTTACGTACAGATGTACTTCCCGCAGTTACCGCAGGCATCAACAGTATTTACCTGAAGCAGCAAAATGAATGGAGCTATAACCTTATCGAGCTGGAGCAAGAGATGCAGCAAGCCGTGATGACTATTTCGTCCATCCACGAGGTGCCCCCTGTCATTCGCTCAGCCGCTAAATTCAAAAACTAATAATCTAGCTGCAACGTTACGTAGCATTGTTACAAATGACATATCTACACTACCAACTGGATGATTATACTATTTTTATAGTATTCCTATATTGTCTAGGAGGTGAGATATGAATAAGAAAGTGTCAGCTAAACAATCTCAGACCAAAAGACCTTTGCTTCCCATGATATTAGGTGTCGTTGTTGTAATCCTTCTCGCTGTAATTGTTTTCATCTTAAGCAATAAGACTGATGATACAGCAGATCTACCCAACTACACCGACGTAAAGGGAAGCATTGTTGTTGATGGGCTGAAATATGAGAAGCAACCTCATCTTGGAAGTCCTGATGCCAAAGTTAAAGTTATCGAATTCGCAGATTTCAAATGTCCCGCCTGCAAAATGTGGACTGAAAAGTATCTGGATACTTTTATTAAAGACTACGTAGATACCGGAAAAGTGGAACTTTTCTTCATGAACTTTGCATTTTTGGACCGGGACTCTTATCTTGCTGCTAGCGCCGGCGAAGCCATCTATAAGCAAAGCAACGAGAAGTTCTGGGAATACCTTCATAAGCTGTACGCTAATCAAGGCGATGAGAGCGAAATTTGGGCCACTCAGAAATTCATTTTAAAATTCGTTAAGAATAACATCGAGGGCATTGATTACGCCCAATTTGAAACAGATCTCAAGAATCATACCTACATGTTCGATGTAAAAGAAGACTTTAAGATCGCTGGTTCCTACGGAGTGAACGGTACTCCTAAATTTATGGTGAACGGAGTGCTGCTTCAGGATTCTTCGTATGAAGGGTTAGCAGCAGCGATTGACAAGCAGTAATCAGTCTTTAAACTGCGCCCTATAAGCTGTTCCCTTTGAAAAAAGTGACCTTCTTACAGGGCTTTTTTGTGTGTATGAATTAAAAAAGATGACTCCTGTGATATACAGAAGTCATCTGCTGATTACTTAATTAAGCCACTTTTTATTCTACCAAATGACACACGGCACTATGGCCTTCTGACACGATTTTCCGTTCAGGCTTGACAGCCATACATACATCCGAGGCATAAGAACACCGCGGATGAAAAGTGCAGCCACTTGGTGGATTAAGCGGTGATGGCACCTCGCCTTGAATCGATACCATCTGCTGCTTCTGCTCCACACTATCCGGAATCTTCAAAATCGAATTTAGCAGGACCTGCGTGTAAGGATGCGTAGGTTTCTTGAACAATTCATCCGCCGGAGCCTGCTCAACTACCTCTCCTAAATAAAGAACCGCGATATCATCACTCAAATACTCCACTACTGCCAAATTATGCGAAATAAAGATATAAGTCAGGTTAAACTCCTTCTGCAAATCCTTTAGTAGTTGAATGACTTGAACCTGAATAGATACATCCAATGCGGACACCGGTTCATCGCAAATGAGCAATTTGGGATTCAGTGACAACGCTCTAGCAATCCCAACCCGCTGCAATTGTCCACCTGACAGTTCATGCGGATAAGCGTATTGGACTTCAGAAGGCAAACCGACCCGCTCAAGTAGTTCGATCACACGCTCATGCCGGCTTACTTTAGTTCCGATTTTGTGGATAGCCATTGCATCTTCAATAGCGTCTCCTACCGTCATTCTCGGACTGAGGCTCGCCTTGGGATCCTGGAAAATAATTTGCATATCCCGGCGCATCGCCCGCAGCTTCTCTTTATTTGCCTTTGAGAGCTCCACGTCCTCAAAAAATATTTTTCCTTTGTCAGATTCGAGTAGACGCAGAACCATTCGCCCTAAGGTTGATTTTCCTGAGCCACTTTCCCCAACAAGCCCCAGTGTTTTCCCCGCTTCCAGGGTAAAAGAAACATTCTCGATGGCATGCAGCTTTTTTCCTTGTACCCGAAAAGTTTTCGAGACATTTTCTACGCGCAAGAGCGGATTATTGGGCATAGGAAGCGACCTCCTCAGCATGATGGCAGGCGATCTGATGATCGGTGCTAAAATCACGAAGCTTGGGAACTTCATTCTGACACCGTTCAGTTGTATAGAAGCAACGATCGGCAAATGGACAGCCGGTCAATGTCTGTGTAAGTGTCTTTGCCGTCTTTGGAATAGGCATTATTTCTTTTCCCTTGTGGCCCACTTCGATAATGGAGCGTTTCAATCCAAGTGAATAGGGATGCGCCGCCTCACTTATGAACTTGTCCGTAGTGGCTTTCTCCATGATTTGGCCCCCGTACATCACAATGATTTTGTCACAAAAGTTGGTCGCAAGGCCAAAATCATGCGTTACCATCACTACGCTCATCCCATGTTTTCTGCGCAATTCCTGCAATAGTGCAAGAATCTGCATCTGCACAGTGACATCAAGCGCGGTTGTTGGCTCATCGGCAATCAATAATTGCGGTTCACATGCCAAAGCAATAGCAATCATGATACGTTGGCGCATACCACCGGAAAATTCGTGAGGATAACTTTTAAATCGTGATTTAGGATCCGGAATCCCCATTTCATGCAAGAGCTGAATGGTGCGGTCAAAAGCTTCCTTCCGGTTTGCATATTGATGTGTTAGCATGGCTTCCATTATTTGATCCCCGATACGCATGATCGGGTTCAAGCTGGTCATCGGATCTTGAAAAACAACGCCGATGTCACGTCCACGAATATCTTCTAATTGTTTGGGACGCATTTTAAGTAAGTCCTTACCATTAAACTGAGCTGTCCCCGATGTTATTTTTCCATTTTCACGGATGAGCCCAATTGATGACATCAATGTAACGGACTTACCGGAGCCACTTTCACCAACAATCCCCAAGGATTCATTTTCATTGATCGAAAAACTGACGCCGTTTACGGCATAAACTTCATCTTCACTGCGGGAGAACTTCACATGAAGGTCATCAATAGAAAGTAGCGGTTCACCCATATTAATTGCCTCCTTTCGGACTGAATGCTTCCTGGAGACCGTCTGCTACAAACAGAAACGAAAGCAAGGTTATTGCAAAGATACCTGCCGGAAAATACAGCAGCCATGGAAAGCCGAGAATATTCTCACTGGCTTGAGCAATCATACTCCCAAATGAAGGGATTGGCGGCCGAAGCCCCATGCCAAAAATACTTAAGCCTGCAATCTGGATGAGATCACCGGGAATCCCGAAGGCGAGAGAGACACCCATACTGCCGATAACATTCGGTAACATATACTGTCTGGCAATATGCGCCTGAGATGCGCCTAACGCTCTTGCCGCTTCCACCATCTCCCCGTCCCGCATACTTAGGACCAGACTTCGGATCAAGCGTGCATACCCCGCCCAACCCGGAATTCCAATTGCTAGAATCAAAGATAAATACCCACGTCCCAGCATAATGACTAATATCAAGGCGAACAAAAATCCCGGCAAGGTCATCATAAAATCCACAGCACGCATAATAATCATATCGGCGATTCCGCCGCGCAATCCGGCCCACAAGCCCAATATGATCCCGATAATGAAGCTGACCAAAGTCGCGCCAAAAGCAATAATCAGAGCGCTTCGAACACTGAACAGAATCTGGCTGAACATGTCATGCCCCACATTATCCGTACCAAAAATATGCTGCCAGGTCGGCCCTTGATTGATAGCCAAAAAATCTCCCGTGCGATAGTCATATGGGGCCACCCAAGGTCCAATGATCCCCGCGATCAAAAAAAGGATAACCCAGACCAAACCAATAACGGCAAGACGATGTCTTTTAAATCGCTTCCAACCTTGATAAAACTGGGATCTCTGAAGATTCTTTTTTCTCTTCAAAGCTACATCCGATTGAGTTGCTGCAACTGTGCCAGCCAATTGCTCCCCCTCCTAGGTTCGTATAGTCTGTGCCGCTTATAATCTGACACGCGGATCAATAAAGGCATAAATAATGTCAACGAGTAAATTCATAATCATAATCATGGATCCCAGCAGAAATACAGATGTGATGGCGAGCGGATAGTCGAAACTGGTAAATGCCGTCTGCATCACCTGACCAAGCGCTGGAATGGCGAAAATTTGCTCCACCCAGATCGTGCCCATCACGGTAAAAGCAAATTGAGGTCCGATGACGGTTATCATCGCAGTCAGCGAGTTTTTGACACCATGCTTAAAAATCATCGGCCAATATTTGACACCCTTAGCTTTTGCGGTTCGCATAAAATCCGACCTCATGGTTTCGATCAGACTGCCCCGCATATATCTGGCAACAACACCGACATTCGCCGCAGATAAACAAATAATCGGCAAAATTGCTTGCCTCCAGTGACCCCATCCCGTTACAGGCAGAATTCCTTGAAACACAACACCAAATAACAAAACCATAATCACCGCGAGAACAAATGCCGGAATGGCCTGACCCGTCAATGAGATGGTGCTTACCACATAATCAATCCAAGTGTTACGTTTGAGTGCTGCAATAATGCCAAGCGGAACCCCGATAATTACCGAAAGAACAACAGATCCAAAGGCCAAAAGTGTACTGATCGGCAAAGCCTGCTTCAGTTGAGTCGCAATTTGCAAAGACGGATTCTGCATCGAATTACCGAAATCGAAGGTTAATTGATGCCATATATACTTCATGATTTGTTGCCACAGCGGTAAATTCAAACCATACCGGCTTTGAAACTGGTCCATGACTTGTTGATAGAGAACAGGGTTTTGCCCTTGCAGCGGAGCCAGTGCCGTAGCCATGGTATTCGTATTCATGAAACCGCCAGGTGAATAATACATCATGGTATAGCTAACTGAAATGACCAAGATTAAAGTGATAATAATTTGTAAAATGCGCTTTGAAATAAATTTCAATATGGTCAAATCCGACCCTCCTTTACCGATTCACGGGCACCATAATTGGCGCCCGCGATTGGTAATTATTCAACCCATTTAGGATTATTCTACAGATAAAAGATGCAGCCCATAGAAGTTGCCCCATGCCCAAGGATTTGATTGCACTCCTGTAATTCCGGGTTTTACCAAGAAGTATTGCTGTTGATAATACAACGGAACAGCATAAGCTTCTTCGAGCAGGTTATTAACTACCTTAGCCGCGATAGGAGCAGCGTCTTCGACGGTCAGCGCATTTACGAATTGCGCTTGCCACATTCTCAAATCTCTTAAGGTATCAGATTGATAACTGTTGTAATATACCTGTACATCAAGTGCATTTTGATTCAACTTGCCACCTGGCGCGTTTGGTGCTACGAAGGTCCAAGCGGTTACAAAGGCGGCATGTTTTTCATCGTTATTTTTAGCATTTTTCCAAAGGTCTACAATCTGTTGCCATTGTTCAGCGGCCGTTGGAAGCCCCGGTTGTTTCAAATAAGGCTGCCAATCTGCAGGCTGCTCTGCTGTCCATTTATCCAAAAAGGCGATATCCTCTTTAGCAGCTTTTTCTAATGCTGCCCAGTCGCTCCATTCCACACCGGCGTTCTTATTATCCGGATCCCCATATTTTTCAATGGCCGGTTTATAATAAGTTTCCTTGGTCCAATCCACGAATTGTTTCGTAGCTTCTAGCGGGGCATCCAGTGTTCCTATGGAATATAGTTGCTGCGTTGAACCCATGTCCAAACTTCCTGGTTCACTCCAGTTGGTTGCGCCCGACGCCAGAATAAAGCCTGGTTTTGCATCGCCCTGAGGTCCGCTGTACTGATAAGCGTTAAACTGCGCCTCATTGAGCTGAACTAGCTCTGTTTTAATACCAAGATTTTGTTGCAGTAATTGACCTAACGCCAAAGCGATTTGTTCACCCTGAGCATCTACTTGCTTGACCCCAACATACAACGATAGGGTTGGCAGACCTTTACCGCCTTCATAACCAGCATCCTTCAATAATTGTTTGGCTGCCTCGAGATCTTCCGGAAGTCCTTGCTCCAGTTTTTCCGTTGGCCAACCTGGTGAAGCAAAGATATTGGTCGCCCCGCCCATGCCGTTCAGCACCGATTCTACGATCGGTTTACGCTGGATCGCTTTGGCGATAGCCTGGCGCACCTCTTTTTTGTCATATGGAGATTCCGTTGTCGGGTTGCTCCAGAGCAAATATTTGATCGCATAAGTCGCTGCAGTATACAGCTGGGACTTTAGCTCCTCCGTTTTCTTCACGTATTGTAAATCAGACGCGCTTTGGATTAGAACGACATCTGCATGGCCGGACATATAATCCTCCACCGGCACGGTTGTCGCCGGAAGAACATGGATGGTCTCTACATTGCCGTGATTAAGCTGGCCGGCTGCGCCTATATAATTCGGATTGCTCACCATGACGAGTTCACCGTTAGGTGTAAAAGATTTAACCATGTAAGGGCCGTTGCTCACAAAATTCCCCGGTTCAAACCACTTACCAGGGTTCGCTTCGACCGCTTTAGGATTCATAGGCATCGACCCGGAAAGAACCATATCCCCCAGAATAGCGTGAGGCAGCGTGGTCGTAATTTCCAGCGTGTAATCATCAACTACTTTTAGACCAACTTCTTCTTTACTTACAGATCCGGCATGGTATGCATATCCGTTCTTCACAAAATTAAGTACGCTTAGCCAAAGTTGTGCGGTTGTGTTAGCTGGATCCAATTGATACATATAAGAAAAATAAAAATCATGGGCGGTTACTGGATCGCCGTTTGACCATTTGGCATCTTTACGGAGGGTAAATGTCCAAGTTTTTTTGTCATCGGAAACGGTATAACCTGTCGCAATTTTCGGAACGATTTCATTATCCTGATTGTAGCCATAAAGCCCTTCGAGCAAAGTTCCTTGCCCTACCAGAATTTGTCCTTGCCATTGTGTAGGATCGAGCGTCGGGATCTTTGGATTGAAAACGGTTACCGAACTTCCCGCTTTAATTTCAAGATCAGAAGCGCCCTCATTCTTAACTGCCGTTTGACCCACATCACTGGTTGCTTTTACCGAAGTATTGCTATTACCTGCAGCATTTTTACCGTTCTCATTGGCACTATTAGAGGAATTACTGCAAGCAGTCACAGATAACAAAGAAAATGACAGAAGTAGAGCTAAGAACGCGTTCTTTTTTTTCATCCTCAAGTGAACCCCCTCATACATAGTCATGAAACAAAAAAACTAACATTTTATTATCTTGTTATCTATGATGTTATCCTTCACCTTTTCATGCTTTGCCCCCCTAAATTTAAACTCCGATGTTTGTTGGTGAACTTACGAATATCTTCTTTTGAATATCACTCAGGAAACTAAGAGTAATCGCTTACATTCTAAAATTTTCCACAAAGATTGTCAAGAAAAAATGTTACGTTAGTTAGCATAACTAGTTATTATTAATATAACTTAATCTTATAATATGAATTTTTCGTTAATTTTTTATTAGCTTTTTTAGTGTTATTTCGTAAATAACACTAACTTATTGACGAATTTTAGCTTATTTCTTGTAATGCTGATATAAATGCTATAGAAGAACTAGTTCTATGAGTTGAGTTCCTTAGGACATAATAAAAAGAGTGCATCCCGGCAGTCATTTTATGACCTTTGGGATACACTCTGAACCATTTAGATATGGGAATCGGAATAAAATACTGTTATCGATACAAATATCAGAATAGGTGGACTCCGCCTCTACCGGAAATTATCTACACACTCATGTAGAAAGGCGTCTAGTGTGCGTGGGTCTCTGCCGAGTAAACGCTTCACAGTGTCATTTGGACTTTCTGGCACCATCCTAGACATGGTTTGAATTTCCACAACGTGGTTCGCGAGCCAAGGAGGCAGATTCCCATGCTCAATAAGATTACGGAGTAGTACTTGAGGGTCCATGTTGATGTAACTTATCGGCCGATTAAGCAGGGCAGATAGTCGACTCGCAATCTGGGGATAACTGAAAATCTCCGAACCAGTAAGCGTATATATATGGCCTGATATCTTGTCGTTGATCAGAACTTCTGCGGCAACGTCTGCAATATCACGACAGTCAATAAAGTTACACGGTGAAACGCCCATAGAGCCGAAGAAAACATTTTGGGTTGTGATCGTTGGTGCAAAGCGCATTAAATTTTGCATGAACGCATAAGGGCGCAATACGGTATGGGTGATACCCGATTCCCTCAACGTGTTCTCAATTTCTTGATGCCAGCCCGCCACTGCCACTGGAGCGCTCTGCTCAAAGGCTGGACTGGATATTTTTACGATATGTTTGATTCCAGATTCGGTGGCAATCTGAATGATTGAGGTTTCCAATTCGATTTGTCTTGGACTGTTGGACATGGCAAGGAAGAGCTGGCTAGCACCTGTAAACGCGCGGCGCACCGATGTAGGGTCAGAAGCATCCACAAAAGCGACCTCGATAATTGATCGGCTTTTTTCTCCGATTTGATCACGCAACTTCTCTGGCTCTCTGCTCAGCGCCCTGACAGGTACACCAAGATCAACCAAACGTTCCAAAAGCGCACTTCCAATCGTACCTGTTGCTCCCATAATAACAATCATTTTTTTCTTCTCCTTTTGGACGAAAAATTAGTTGTGACGGCAAGTCGCCACCGCCATGTCACTATCGTGCTCGCTATGAATCCAGACAACGGGAAATCGATCCAGACACGATTTACCCAGGCCAAGTGATTACTCGGAATCATAAATTCTACAAAAACAGATGTCACCCATGCAGCGTATAGTCCAAATGTGGACCCGGCCATTGCGAATACCCCTACTACAACCAAGTGAGGTGCACCGATGACCCATCGCAAATGGCCCACTCGGCTGCGCAACAAAAGGCCAATCATCAAGGCCATCAAGGCCGATGCACCGCCAATAGTGGTCAATGCCGCTATTTGAAGCCCACTATCTACAGTAACCAATCCCCCGATACCTGCCATAATGGCAGGAGCAGCATAGGCCATTACAACTTCACGCCATAGTACAAAAGTCTTTTTCTTGGAACCAACAGCCTTGATGCTGTAAACATCATCTGTCTGATTCGGGTATTTTATCTGGTTCATTTACTTGCTCCCTTCTTCTTTGAAATAGTTCAACGATTGATTTCAGCGAATTATAATTAGGCACCTAACTATATAAGAGTAAAAATAGGCTAGCTTCACTAGCCCAATTCTACTCATTACTGATGTTTCCCTTTGGTTTCGAGCCTAATTCGCCCGTAAGTGCTGAAATGCCTTGTGTAACTCGACCTAGCAAGTCGAGAAATACGCTCCGTTCTTCGATGTTGAGCAACCCCACCATTGCTTCCAGCCGAGCGAAATGCTCAGGAGCCATTTCACGGAGCTTCTTCGCTCCTTCTTCCGTTAAAACAACTGATTTCTGACGGCCATCGTCTGAGCTTAATCGCCGAGATACTAGCCCATCTCGTTCAAGAATGTCGATAAGACCAGTCACTGTAGCACGTGTAACTCCTAGATGCTCCGCTAATTGCGAAGGCAACTCTTCTCCTTCGTTATCTTCAAGATCTGCCAATAAACGATAACGCCCTGTTGATAAACCGAATCTAGAGAAATGAATCTCCGAGGCGTGTCCAAGCATGGCTCCCGCTGCCATTAGCCTAGACGCGACGAGTATAGCCTGTGCGTCTATGTCTAGGTTATAGCGATCAATCTGACGCTTGGATTGTACAAGCGAGGGAATAGCCTCAATGTCGTTTATTTTTTTATTATTGTTGTTCATATATGTAGTATGGTCCCTAACTACTTTTATGTCAACTCATTTTTTTATACCTCGTCAACCCCGGAGTTAAACAGTTGCATTGGGTTGTAACTCTATATTTCTCCCAAAGCTTGATCAATCGACCTTCAAGATCTTCAATCCGTAGTGAATATTCTGCTCTTATTTTCAAAAGTAGTAGAAGTTCTGTCCGCATCATTCTACTATTCAAATTTTAACTGAAGCGAATCACAGATTGGCATATAGCCTATCTTTTGATAAATGCTATTAGATGTGGGATTTGCTAAGTCGGTATATAAGACGCATCTAGTAAACCCTTTATCCAATGCAAGTTGGCTTATTTGCGCCACAATTGAAGTTGCGTAACCCTTTCCGCGCTCATATGGAGGGGTATATACAAATGCCACGCCAATAGCCGTCTGCATCTCCCTTGTATATCCTGCCATAGAAACGGGTATCCCGTTGTCCTCTAAAATATATAGTTTTTTCGATGCTATTCGGTAGAGGTAAGGGTCTGCATCTTGCGGGATGGACATTTCTGTTTTACCATAACTCCCCGCTGCATAAAATGCTTCAGCCCAGTAAGGGAAAAAGTGAATATCTTTTTTATCTAGTAATCGAACGATACCAACCTTTTGAATGTCTGGGTTTACTGCCGTAAGTTCATATATACGTTGGGTCATGATTGTTTTAAAGGTTGTTCCCTTGCGCAAAGTATATTCTTTGGCAAAATACTCTGCCAAGGTTTTTTCGGTCATCACACCTGGAATTTCACGGTCTTTCAGCCCATCTACCAGACAGTTTATAGCTTCTGGGTTAATTATGTTGTCTGTTGCATAAAGCGTAATATTGTGTGGCGGTGTCATTATGGCGGTAAGTTGTATGCCCCTAGCATCTGAAATCGTTACCATAAGCCAATTTACAGGGTCACGCCAGTCTGTTTTGTCTTTTCCTTCATGTCCAATTATGATATTGCCAAGAGGAATCAAATTTTGTGCTTCATGACGCATCAACATACCATAGGTATCATTGTAAAACTCATACACATCCGTATACAACTTGAATTGCATTGCAATATCCCCCTTTCATCTGGTCAACGTTTTTCCGGATTTTTCGAACTAATCGTTCTTCTTACGGTTTGTTCATTTTTCGCCTGCCAATTTAATAATTAATTTATGAAGACGCAAAAAACCCCATCCCATTAGGGACGGAGTTGCTCCGCGTTACCACCCTGATTGACGTTTATAATAAACGCCCTCTTTGCCATCGTCCAACAACGATGCTTCTTTGTAACGGTAGAATCCCGGTCCCATCTACTATAATTCGGGGGACTGCTCTGAGGTGATTTTTGGATTCGGATATCCGCTGCCTCGCACCAACCGGCAGTTCTCTGAACGGCTTTTCCAGATCTACTTGTCCTCTTCATCGCATTTGGTAATTATTAATTAAGTTTAATATAAGACAATAGGAATTTTCTGTCAATAATTCAAACAACAATAAGGACCTTTAAACTTATATTGCTTCTAAAGCAGATAATCTAACTAATCATGCGACGATATGAATGCGGAGACTACACTCCGGTCTGCTTATTTTCTTCATCAGCACATAGCACCAACCTTTTACTTACCTGCTTAATCTGTTTCGATTAGCTTAGAGGTCAACTTCACTACTGGCCTGATATACTTCAAAAACCGCTCCGGATCGTGATAAACGTAAATGATTCTCCCAGGGGAAGTATCAAAGCAGTAACCAGTGTCTGCAAAATTAAAAGTTGCCATTGCCCTTTCCATCTTTTCCTCTACACTACGATTTTCCTGCTCATAATTGAATGGTCCATGTTCAAAAACAATATACTCGGCTTCGAGAACATCAATCATAAGCATTTGTGGAGGTACTTCACCTTTATAATCAAAAGGAAGACGTACACCAAAACACTCTGTACGTGGAATACCCCAATCGCAGAGTCTGCCATCCGGGTCATTAATGTAAGCCATAATCTGACCGCTGCCACCGTTAGATTCACTCCCGCCATCGTCATCCAATTTGCCCTTGATACTATCGAGTAAGCCGCAAATTGTTTCGCAGTCCTGTCCTGTAATAAGATTTTGCTTTTGCCAAAAATCCCAATACCCATTACTCTCATAGTTTTTAATGTGCAAAAATTTGTGAGTGGGAATGGTTACAAAATAAATGTTAAGATCATCTGTAGATTTCATCATACCAATCTCTCCAAATCCGAAAAAGTAGCGGTCGAAAGAGTTTATTTTTGTACGAAGGGCGACAGGCAGAGGCTTTTTCCGGTATTCACTTGGAGTTACACCATATGTTCCCTTGAAAGCCCTGGTAAAAGCTTCATGTGATGAAAAACCATAATCAAAAGCAATATCCAAAATGCTCTTTTCACTATCCCGAACCTCTTTTAGTGCAAAGGCTAATTTTCTATGCCGTAGATAATCCCTAAATTGCATTCCCGATATTTCCTTAAATTTTCTCGTAGTATGAAATTCGGAATAACCTAACTTGTGAGAAAGAAATCGTAGCGTTATTGCTTCACTGTTACGATTCTTAATACACTCGTCAATTTCATTAACGATTATTTGGATTTGCTTGTGCCACTCGTACAATTGGTCTGTTCACCTCGTTTCAACCACTCTATAGTCATTGTAGAGTAATGGAATTTGCATTGCTTGATTCTACTTGCGGAAAAGAGATGACAATTCAAACGTTTTGGTCCTACTATTTCGGAATCTCATCATGAAACGGTACCACTATTTCGTTTGTATCGTTAAGGAATACATATTGAATCTCAGATTTCCTCTTTGCATTTAGTGGTCGGTGTATAACCCTATCGTTCTGTCAAAGTTATTTCCGCAAGCAGCTTAAGCGTGTCATGCATTCGCAGGATGGACAAGAAGCATGGAGTATCGGGAGGCATTAAACAAAAGGGCTCGGACCCGTTGAGACATGGGAGTGAAAATCACATGCCCTTACAGTTGTTCCAAGCCACCGCCTCTTCAATTTCCTTCTTATCTCACATTTAGCTAAAGGTAAAATCCTACGAATTCATGAGCCTGCATGAGTAAACTAAATCATTTTGGAGGAGTTCAATGCCCATCTCATTCCGGGTAATGGTGATGATTAGGCCCTGTTAGAGTCTGGCGAACGTGATGTAATCGACTTGGACAGGTTCTGCCAATTCCATCCGAAGTGCCCGGTTGATCTGTCCCCGGTGATATTGCCCATGTAAAATGACCTGCGACAAGATATCCCGGACGGACGTTTGGAACGGGACTCCGTTCTGGTTCGCATAATCGACCCTCACGTCCAAATCAGATTCCTCGAGCCCTTCGATATACACACGATATTGCTCGGCGTTTTCTTCGAACATCGTTCGGATCGCCGTCAGGTCCTCTGCTTCCTCCCACAACGAATATTGCGCACTACCCTTGCCCTGCAATCGGGACAGCCAGACTCGTTCCGCAACCGCAACATGCCGAACCAGCTTCAGAAGGTCCTTGTTCTTCATCTCACTCTCCTCGAGCGCTTCTAAGATTTGTGCGTCCGCCCAGTACAGGTGGTCCATCATACACTTGATCGTCTTCATTTTCGTTTCCCCCTCTTCGTCTCATTGATTAATTGAACCTACCGTTTCCCGTAATTGGTCATTTATTTCACAAATCATCATAATCTTCATCAGTCAAAGGTTCTATTTTTTATCGCGCTCAATGGAATCAGGAGACGTGTGTCGTCTTTTGGTTAGAATCAGAAAATATAAAAGATGAGACCTTTGCCCTCGGCTACAGTTTGGCTGTAGAAACGCCGGATTTCGTTAAAATGCTGTAGCAGGTAGGCAAAGAACGCATCCTTATCCTCGTCTGAAACAATATCAGGTTCAAGAGGATATACTTCTTCCTTAACCATGGCCGGGAAATCATACCGCAAGCGGAGCTGCGCTTCATCCAGCTCAGAAATAACCTGATGCGCTTCTGCAACTTGCTTGGCACGTAAGGAAAACGCCCCGAATGAGCCAAAATCGATGCCTTTGTCTGATGTCAGCGGAACAACATAACTAAGAGGGGCATCTCCATCGGAAATAACTCCACAAAGCAAGTAGTGAATCGCCTCCCAGGATCTATCAATGTCCAGTCCGGGATAATCGTCTATTTTCAAGCTATTCAATGCAATGTCGCCTGTAACAATTTGTTGCACTAGGTTGTCATCCATAGCAAAGTAATATCCACGTATTCCCATGTTGTCATCCTTCTTTCCATTCTAGTAGTGACTATACTGCCCTATCAAAATGTAACCTCTGGATTTATCCCGCAAGATAGAAAAAGAGTGAAGATCAGCCCCCTACGTAATCATAATATCTTGTGCGCACAAGTTACTACATCCCGTTTAAGATAGGTATGTCCTACACTCTTTAACTAATGAATTTTATGTGGAAAAGATATGGTCAAGCACAGCTGTCACCGAAACCATATCCCATATACGGCGAGTCCGACTAATAGTCTTGACTACGGACCCAGCTGAAGCTATTGGCGAATTTATTGCCGTTGGAGCAAGTTTGCGGACTCCAGTGCTGCTATTCTCCCGCAAGCGGTGCATATATAGCCCTTTTCATGCCAATAACGACTATGCGGTCCGATAGCAGTCCAAAAAGGACGTATTCCCGCGTTTTGGGTCATCTGTGTCCGCTAGCGGCTTCGTACATGCAAATGTGATGTAATCACCCGTGTTCCATATAAACTTCCAGTCAGACTATGACTCCACTGTTAATTGACCCGTATCCATATTATTAAGCACAAGTTTGCCTTCCAGCGGGGTGCCGTCTTCGCTCGCAAGCTTCAGCTTACCCGTACGGCCCTTTTCAATCAATGCCTTTACTTGTGTATCTGTAAGGGTACGCCCGTGGTTCTCTTTCCAGATCACGAACTTGCAGCCTTCTTTGTAATGAGAGCAGCCGTAGCCTTTTTTACCCATAAAAATCATCCCGCCACAGCCAGGACGCGGGCAGTTTCCGATAATTTTCGGACCTGAATTTGCTGATTCTTCTTCGTTAGCTGGTTTACGTTTTCTTGGCGCGGCAGGTTTATCGCTGGTTTTACGAGATGTACCTCCACCACTCCGACCTTTAGCCCCTGTATTCACAGAAGGAGTTTCCCCTTCAAAAGAAGTTTTGGACGCCCGAGACTGCACACGAACCTTGTCCACGATCATGCAGGCAAATCTTTTTACATTCTCCATAAATTGTCCGTCCGACGCCGTTCCTCTTGATATTTCGTTCAAGCGACGTTCCCACTGGCCGGTCATTTCAGGTGAAGTCAACAGCTCGATGCCCGCTCCACGTATCAGTTCAATAGCCGTTCGTCCTTTTTGCGTGATGGCGATTTTTTTGCCTTGCATTTCAATGTATCCGACATTCTTAAGCCGTTCAATGGTTGCTGCTCGTGTGGCTGGAGTACCCAGCCCTGAATCCTTCATAGCATCCCGAAGCTCTTCGTCTTCAATCTGCTTTCCGGCACTTTCCATCGCTCTAAGCAGCGTGCCTTCCGTATAGTGTTTTGGCGGCTGTGTATCTTTCTCTTTAACGATTGCGTCACTACAGATCACCTCATCTGCCGGAGCGATTGCGAACGGTTCATTCACTTCAATCTCTTCGTCTTCCTCATCATCCTTGTTTTTTCCCTTGGACGACTTCGCTTTATCTTTTTTCTGGTCCGCGTAAATGACCTTCCAACCGAGACTTAATAATTCCTTAACAGTAGTTTTGAACTTTTCGTCCTCTACATCAGTCATAACCGTATGCACTTTATATTCCGCAGCCGGATAGAACTGTGACAAAAAGCGCCGCACAATCAAATCATACAGCTTTCCCTCATCCGCACTAAGCCCTGTTGCTTTCCGATATGTAGGTAAAATCGCATGGTGATCCTCTACCTTGGAGGGATTGCAGATAAATTTGTTTCCTTTATGAACGAGATTACGATTCGCGCCCTTCACCCATTCATCATAAGCCGTCCCTTGGAGCGCAGATAAAGTCTTATGCATCTCCGGAATATTTTGTTCTGTAACATAGTTAGAATTCGTCCGCGGATAGGATATCACCTTATGCTTTTCATATAAGGCTTGTGCGATATCGAGTGTTTTTTTAGCGGAAAAAGCGTACTTCCCATTCGCCTCCCGCTGCAACAGCGTTAAATCATACAGTTTATTCGGGTACTCTTTCGTTTCCTTAACCTCATAAGATTCAATACGTCCCGGTTTTCCTTTGACCTTGGCAGCCAGCGCCTCCGCCTTCTCACCATCAGTCAGCCGGTCACCCTGCCACATGCCTTTATAGGTCATTTCATTTTGTGTAAAATGGCCCTCCACCTCAAAAAACTTAAGGGATGAGAACGCCTCAATCGTCTTCTGGCGATCATAAATAAGTGCAAGTACTGGGGTCTGAACTCTCCCCACCGACAGCAGCACATTATGTTTCGTAGTAAATGCACGTGATCCGTTCATACCGATTAACCAATCGGCTTCACTGCGCGCTTTTGCTGCTTTGGTTAGATTCTCGTACTCCGCCCCATCCTTTAGCTCTTGAAAGCCTTTGCGGATTGTCTCTGGTGTCAAATCGGAAATCCACAGCCGCTTCACAGGATGTTCAAGCTTCAAATGCCGCTGAATGAGCGAAAATATATGCTGGCCTTCTCGCCCGGCATCACAAGAATTTACTAGCAGATCGCTTCGTTTAGCCAGCTCTCCGATTACCTTCAGCTGATCAATGGTGCGCGCATTAGGAACTAGCTTGAATGGGTCCGGAATAATGGGAAGATCATTAATATTCCATTTTTTGTATTTCACATCATATGCATCCGGCTCAGCCAATCCGATTAGATGCCCTATTGCCCATGTAATAATGTACTGCTCCCCTTCAAGATAGGAACGGTAATTTTTAGCCTTTGGTTCTATTGCGGCGGCGATATTCCGCCCCATGTCCGGTTTCTCCGCAATAATAAGTGTCTTCAAAAACATTCGCTCCTTACCTTCTCGTTCTTAAGTCCAAAATAGGTCCAGTACTCTATTATAACATTAACCTCAGTTTTTTTTAATCGACCGGACTTTTCATAATCTTTCGTTTGATTTAAAATAAGTTGGTATAAGCGTATTCATATATCGGAGGGAAACAAACCTTGTATGAGAATCACAGATTTACTGAACCTTTTTCTGATCGAAGGCTCTCTGCCCTGAAGGCGGATTGTGAGCAGTGCTTTGGCTTGTGTTGTGCCGCATTGCCTTTTGCTGCTTCCATAGATTTCGCTAGAGACAAAGACGCTGGACAGCCATGTCACAATCTACAGTCGGACTTTCGCTGTGGTGTACATACAGAGCTAAGAGAATTAGGCTACCGTGGTTGCACGGTCTATGACTGTTTTGGAGCTGGGCAAAAGATTTCTCAAGTCACTTATGCTGGAGAAGACTGGAGGAAAAATCCGAAAACTGCGAAGCAAATGTTCGAGGTATTTCCGATCATGTGGCATTTGCACGAGCTGCTCTGGTATTTACATGAATCTTTAAACTTAGAAATAACCCGTACAATCCATACGGAGCTGCAAACAGCTCTCGATGAAACGGAACAGCTCACTTTACTTAATCCTGAAGCACTTGCAAAAGTGGATGTTGCCGCTCATCGAGCAAAAATCAATATGTTACTGTTGCAGGTCAGTGAGCTTGTACGAACTGAGGCTCGCCGTAAACTAAAAAAATCAGCGAAGAATTTCAGTCGAGGTGCCGACCTTATGGGAGCTAAGCTCAAAGGAGCCGATCTCAGAGGCGCCAATTTGAGAGGAGCCTATTTAATAGCCGCAGACCTTAGGGACGCTGATCTCAGAGGTGCAGACCTTATTGGGGCAGACTTTCGCGATACTGACCTCAGAGGTGCTAATTTAGCAGAAGCTCTCTTTCTCACTCAGGCACAGATCAATGCGGCAAAAGGCAATACTCTCACAAAATTACCAGCAACACTCTCCTGCCCTGATCATTGGCATTCCCATTAAATGAAAAAAGATCATTTATATCAGCGGTGAATAGAATTGTTTGATCCGAGACACAGCTTCCATAATTTCTAAGACTTCTTTCCCCGCTGTGTTTCGGTTCAGATACTCTACTCTTCCCTGTGATGCTTCCTTGCCCACAACTATTGATAGAGGTATCCCGATCAAGCTTGAATCTTTAAATTTCACGCCAGCGCGTTCATCCCTATCATCAATCAGCGTCTCTATGCCAAGCTTGGTTAGTTGATCATAGAGACCTTCGGCAACCGTCCGCTGCTCACTATCCTTGACGGACATTATCAAGATATGAACCTGATAAGGTGCCAATGCTGCTGGCCACATTAATCCATCCTCATCATGATGCTGTTCAGCAATAGCGGATAAAAGCCGTGAGATACCAATTCCGTAACAGCCCATAATCATAGGTTGACTTTTGCCTGAAGAATCTAAGTAAGAAGCGCCTAGCTTTTCACTGTATTTAGTACCTAATTTGAAGACATGACCCACTTCAATCCCTTGATGAAAATGCAAAATACCCTCCAAACAATGCGGACAAACTTCACCTTCTGCTACATTCCGAAAATCCCCCACATGCCAAGGCGAAAAATCTCTGCCGGGTACGACATTACGGAAGTGATAATCTTTTTCTCCCGCCCCTGTAATCCCTTGAGTCATATCAGCTACTGCCGCATCTGCTAGGACAGTAAGCGTTAAGCCTACAGGTCCTACAAATCCACTTTCAACGCCCGCTAAGGATTTCACAGACTCGTAGTCAGCAAGCTTAATCTCATTCGTTCCTAAATATTTACTTACCTTTATTTCATTGACTTCATGATCACCCCGGACCAGTACAGCAAAAATCTGTCCGTCACCTTCATAGATTAATGTTTTGATAATCTGGTCTGGCCGGATATCTAGCTCCTGCTCTAGTTGCTCAATTGTGCGCAAATCAGGAGTGAGGAATTTCTCTATCTCCGGTACTTGTATGACAACTTCATTTTTTACAGGCCGCACGGACTCTGCCTGTTCCAGATTGGCCGCATAATCACAAACGGTGCATGCAGCAATCGTATCCTCCCCAATATCAGCCAGCGCCATAAATTCATGACTGCCGCCCTCGCCTCCAATCGCACCGGAATCCGCATGGACAGCACGGAATTTCAATCCACATCGCTCAAATATCCGGTGATAAGCCTCGAACATTTGGATATATGATTTATCTAGACCTTCCAGGTTTGTGTCAAAAGAGTAAGCATCCTTCATCAAAAACTCTCTGCCTCTCAGCAGTCCAAAACGTGGTCGGCGTTCATCTCGGAACTTGGTCTGAATCTGATATACGGTAATAGGAAGCTTTCGATAGGAGCTGATCTCATTCCGTACGAGTGTGGTTACTACTTCCTCATGTGTAGGACCTAGTATGAATTCCCGCTCATGACGATCCCGCAGCGTCATCAGCTCCTTACCGTATACCTCATACCGGCCTGATTCTTTCCAGAGCTCCGCAGGCTGCATAGATGGCATCAATACCTCCTGAGCCCCAGAGACATCCATCTCATGCCGCACAATCGCTTCTATTTTCCGTAAAACTCGTCTGCCAAGCGGTAAATAAGTATACACACCCGCTGCTAATTGGCGGATATATCCCGCACGCAGCAGTAGCTGATGACTGCTTGTCTCCGCCTCTGAAGGTGCCTCACGCAGAGTTGTTAATAAAAGATTACTTTGACGCATATTTGTACCCTCCCTAAAAAATGAACGCTCTAAACGCAAAAAGACACATTCGTCAGGGACGAATGTGTCGTGATACCACCCTTATTTAACCGCCAGCCCGTACATAGTCTACACTTGATTTGGCGATCCTCGATCGAATAACGGCCGATTCCGGCAGCGGTTATACGCTGCAGCTACCCAGGCAGGATACCATCCACACGTATTTGAGGAACCTTTCAGCCGGTGAGTTCCCTCTCTGTTCTAACGCTACTAGGATCGTAAGTCCTTGGTCAATGCTTTTGTCATTTAAATATTGTATTAAATCTATATGAAAATAATATTTCCGTCAAGCGTCAGCTCCAAAAAAAGCCGCTTCTCCAGCAGGTAAACTGCTTTTGAAACGGCTTCTTGAATTAATGCCTAGACAAGAACGCTTGAGCCCATCAGGTATTTATCCACTTCACGTGCAGCTTCGCGACCTTCATTGATGGCCCAGACCACCAAGCTTTGACCACGACGCATATCGCCAGCAGCAAACACTTTATCCACGTTCGTATTGAATTTGCCGTAACGTGCTTTCACATTGGTACGACGATCAGTCTCCAGGTTAAGCTCCTCAACAATATCTTGCTCCGGTCCATCGAAACCAATAGCGATGAGAGCGAGTTGAGCAGGATATACAGCTTCCGTTCCAGGAACGGGCTGGTAGATTTTACGACCTGTCTCATCCACGATCCGGCGGATCTGCACCGTATGAAGCTCCTTCAAGTTCCCCTCTTCATCCCCAACAAATTTAGTGGTCATGATAGAGAATTCACGCGGATCATCGCCAAAAATAGCTTTCGCTTCTTCTTGCGCATAATCCAAGCTGTACACATTCGGAAATTGTGGCCAAGGATTAGCAATCGGATCCCGTTGCAGAGGCGCTTTTTCATGTGTACCAAATTGAGTGATACTGCCGCAGCCATGACGAAGCGCTGTGGCAACACAGTCAGATCCTGTATCCCCGCCACCCAAGACGATTACATCTTTACCTTCAGCGGATACATAGTTACCATCCTCCAGATTGGAATTCAAGTAACTCTTGATCGTGCCATTTAAATAATCCATGGCATACATAACGCCCTTAAGCTCACTGCCTTCAATGTTGAAACGGCGTGCTTTAGTAGCTCCACCACACAGAACGACCGCATCATACTCATCAACAAGCTGCTGAGCCGGAATGTCTTTACCAATCTCAGTGTTCACTACGAAGTTAATCCCTTCAGCAGCCAGCAAATCTACACGACGTTGTACAACTTTTTTATCAAGCTTCATAGTAGGTATTCCATATGTCAGCAGTCCGCCAATGCGGTCACTGCGCTCAAATACAGTTACAGAATGTCCAGCCTTGTTAAGCTGTGCTGCTGCGGCAAGTCCAGCAGGTCCAGAGCCTACGATTGCAATTTTTTTGCCAGTCCGTTTCTCCGGAGGATTAGGTACAACCCAGCCCTCTTCAAAACCCTTATCAACGATCGCAAGTTCAATTGTTTTGATGGTTACCGGCTGTCCGATCAGGCCCACTGTGCAAGAGCCTTCACAGGGAGCGGGACAAATACTGCCTGTGAATTCAGGAAAGTTGTTTGTCTTATGCAGACGTTCCAGTGCTTCTTTCCAGAGTCCACGATACACCAAGTTATTCCATTCCGGAATTAAATTGTGTACTGGACAACCTGAGGTCCCGCCAGCCATATCAATACCTGTATGGCAATAGGGGGTTCCGCAATCCATACAACGTGCGCCCTGTGTCCGAAGCTCGTCCTCGGATAAATGATGGTGGAATTCTTCCCAGTCCTTTACCCGCTGCTCAGGATCCCGATCACCTGGGAGCTGCCGTTTATACTCCATAAAACCTGTAGGTGTAGACATGTTTACGTTTCCCCCATCCGTTCTCTTCGTGTTGAAGTATAGTACATTGTAGCATATTGCGGCTTCGTATGGTTGTCAGCAACGCAATGAAGTACCTGCACATTCTATTCTATACCTATACATAATCATTTCTAATTTTAATTATAGTAACATTCATCACTTTTGCACAGTAATGGATAAATCTACTGATTATTTGTACTATTTCACATGTTATGTCAGAGAAAACGTTTTATTGCTATTCCGTACGTTCATAAACAAGGAAACGGTAATCATACGGATTCTTCTCATCACGAATTCCCTTGATATTGGAGACCTCTTTCCACATCCTCCAGTCAATCTCAGGAAACCGGGTATCTCCTTCAAAATCCTGTTCGATCTGCGTCAACATCAACTTGTCAGCATACGGCAACATCAACCGGTAAATTTCCGCACCACCGATTACCATCAGCTCATCTTCTTTTCTACCCTCGCTGAGAGCCTCTTCAAGCGTGTGTAGAACCTCTGCACCTTCAGCTGAATAATCAGTATCCCTAGTTAGAATTAGGCTCGTTCTGCCCTTCAAGGGCTTGCCTCCGAGCGAATCCCATGTTTTGCGGCCCATTAGCATTCTTTTGCCCAATGTTTCTGCTTTGAAATAAGCAAAATCCAGCGGCAAATGCCAAGGCATATCGTTATCTTTTCCTATGACATGATTGGCACCCATTGCCCATATTAAGCTAATACTCATGAAGTTCTCTCCTTCCTCCATACTAAAGTAAAAAACTATATTGCCAAAAATTATATTTGCGAATCTTCATTTACAATTACGTTATACTGCGATCGGCGCTTTTATCGAAGGATGCGGATTGTACCCCTCAATGACCAGATCTTCCAGTTCAATATCAAAAATTGATTTCTTCTGTGAATTAATAACCAGTGTAGGCAATGCTCTTAATTCTCTTGATAATTGCTCTTTCACTTGCTCAACATGGTTTGAATAGATATGCGCATCACTAATGCTGTATACAAACTCGCCTACTTCTAGCCCACATTCGTATGCGATTAAATGTGTAAGTAAGGAGTAAGATGGAATATTGAAGTTTGCCCCGAGAAAAGAGTCCGCACTGCGTTGCAGCAAGTGACAGCTTAGTTTACCATTTGCAACGTAGAACTGGAACATAACGTGGCAGGGCGGTAACGCTGCTTTGCTTCCTTTCGTCCCAGCATTTATAACATCTTCCGGGTTCCATGCGCTGACAATTAAACGCCGAGAATCAGGATTTGTTTTGATCTGATGAATAACGTCTTGTAATTGGTCAATTGATTCGCCAGTTGAAGATGTCCAATTCCGCCATTGCTTACCGTAAACGTTTCCTAGCTCGCCATATTTCGCAGCAAACGCATCATCTTCTAAGACACGATCACAGAATGATTTCATCTCTGCTTGATATAATTGATTAAAATCTTCATCAACTAAACAACGATTCCCGAAGTCTGTCATATCCGTGCCTGCATATTCGTCCGATTCAACCCATCTTTTAAAAGCCCATTCATCCCAAATATGATTATTATTTTTCAATAAATAACGAATGTTGGTATCGCCTTTAATAAACCACAATAACTCACTTGCAATTAAGCGAAACGGTGTACGTTTTGTTGTAAACAGCGGGAAGCCTTTTGATAAATCAAATCGCATCTGATAACCAAATACACTAATTGTACCAGTTCCTGTACGATCTTCTTTTTTCACACCATGATCCAAAATATATTGTAAAAAATTCAAATAGGTTTGTTCTAACTCATTCGTCAAAGTATTGCACCTCCGTAATATTTCACCTCATATATTATATCTGAAAAATCCGATTTTTGTAGAAGGTAAGATAATTTTTAAATATATTTAATAATCGGGTTACCTATTCAATTATAAAGGATTGATTCAGCAATTGTATCTCTACTCCGCTATCCTAAGCTCCACTCTTGCCCCATAAGCCCGAAGGCTTGCTTGTCCACCCACAGGAAAGGTAATCATCGGCGATGTATGTCCAAAGTCCACGTCTGCAATCACAGGAATATCGGATAATTCTTCTTTTGAGCGGATAATTGTGGTCAGCAGCTTCTTTGACATACGCGATTCTTTTTGGAACCTGCCGATCACCAACCCTTTGACCTCTTCAAACTCAGGCTGATGAATTAGGGATTGCAGATCTCGATCAAAGGTTGCAGGTGCTGACTCATAATCATCCTCAATGAACAAGATAGAATTTTTTAAACTTGGCATATACTCTGTTCCCTGTAAAAGATTTAAAGTGCATAAATTGCCACCAATAATCGTTCCTCTCGCTTCCCCATCATTGATAATGAACGGACCTTCATTTTTAATAAATATCCGGTTTTCCTGATCCAGATACCACTCATCATCACTCCAATGCCTGGAAGGCTGCACTAGAATTTCTTTATTGTCCATCATCAGCTTGCGGAAATATTCGATAGTATATTCATTATCGTGGAGCATCGCAAATGTGGAAAAATGCGGTCCGGAGTATGTAACTAATCCTGTTTGAGCATAAATCGCATTACTTAGTGCAGTAATATCCGAATAACCACATAAACGCTTTGGATTCTCTGCAATGATTGAATAATCGATATAACGCAGCAGCTGGTTACTATTGAAGCCCCCAATGGTCGTTAATATTCCTTTCACTTTGGGGTCTAAAAAGGCTTCGTGCAAATCCTCAATTCTTGAATCAATAGAAGAGGAAACAAAATCATCCATCTCAAAAGAATTTGTTGAAATGGATATCCGAAAACCTAACCGTTCAAGCTGCTCTTTAGCGATTTTTCTTTGCTGAGCATCGATTAATGACAAACTTCTGGAAGGAGAGATAATACGCAGCTCATCTCCAGGCTTTAATTTATCAGCTCTCATCATTGAACCTCCCTATATTTATAAAATACAGATTAAGTAATTGCTCTTCCTCCCAGTATATCTCTTTTCAAAAAAGTGGAAAACACAAAAAAAGGCGGAACGCATTTGCGTCCGCCTTTCTGTTGCCTGCTAGAGCAATTTTTGGAGAAAAATTATTTCATTACATGAATTGGGTGACCTTCAACCAATTCAGCAGCTTCCATGACGATTTCGCCAAGGGTTGGATGCGCATGAATAGTCAAAGCGATATCTTCAAGCGTTGCGCCCATTTCGATTGCCAAACCAAGTTCAGCGATCAAGTTAGAAGCTTCGATACCAACGATTTGAGCTCCCAGTACCAAATTGTTCTCGGAGTTAGCAACAATTTTGATGAAGCCTTCTGGGCTGTTCAAAGATACTGCGCGACCATTTCCTGCGAATGGGAATTTGCCGCTTTTCACTTTGTAGCCTTTGTCTTTTGCTTCTTTTTCAGTCAAACCAACGCTTGAACACTCAGGATCTGTAAATACAACAGCTGGGATGACTTTGTAGTCAACAACAGATGTAAGTCCTGCAATTGCTTCAGCAGCGATTTTACCTTCGTAAGAAGCCTTGTGAGCCAAAGCAAGACCTGGAACAACGTCGCCGATAGCGAAGATGGTAGGAATGCTTGTGCGTCCTTGGTGATCAACTTTGATCAATCCGCGCTCGTCGAGCTCAAGACCGATCAGATCCAGACCAAGTTCACCGTCAGTGTTAGGACGACGACCTACAGTTACAAGCAAGTAATCTGCTGTAACTTCTTTGGACTCGCCACCAACAGAGTATTTCACGGTTACTTCTTTGTCGTTCTGAACAGCACTTTCAGCTTTAGCGTTAGTTACGATTTCGATGCCAGTTTTAGCCATGTTTTTCGCAACAAGACGAGTCATATCTTTATCGAAGCCTGGAAGTACAGTATCCAAACCTTCGATGATTGTTACTTTAGTGCCAAATTTAGAGTACATTTGACCAAGCTCGGCACCGATGTATCCACCACCGATTACGATCATGCTCTTCGGAATTTCTGGAAGTTCCAGAGCTTCAGTCGAAGACAGAATACGTCCGCCGAATGGGAAAGGTTTAAGTTCAATTGGACGGGAACCTGTAGCAATGATGCAGTGTTTGAAGCGGTAACGTGGAGATTCATGATCATTGAACACACGTGCTTCTGTGTCGCTGATAAACATGCACTCACCGTTAAATACTTCAATTTTGTTGCCCTTCATCAAGCTAGTCACGCCGCTAGTCATTTTTTTAACTACGCTGTTCTTGAATTCTTGAGTTTTGGCAAAATCCACTTTAACATTCTCAGCTGTAACGCCGAAAACTTCACCATGCTGTGCGGATTCAAATTGATGCGCAGCAGCGATCAAGGCTTTAGAAGGAATACATCCACGGTTCAAACATACACCGCCGAGTTCCGATTTATCCACGATGAGGACTTTTTGGCCGAGCTGGGCGGCACGAATTGCCGCCACATACCCACCAGGACCTGCACCGATGACCAATGTATCAATATCTAGTGAAGCGTCTCCTACTACCATAATTATACCTCCATAACCAGCAGCTCAGGATTATTGAGCAGCGATTTAATGTAGTTCATAAAGTTTTGAGCAGTCGCACCATCGATAATACGGTGGTCAAAGCTGAGTGACAACGCCATTACTGGAGCAACTACGATTTCACCATTTTTCACAACTGCTTTTTCACTGATACGGCCAGTTCCGAGGATAGCCACTTCAGGGAAGTTGATGATTGGAGTAAAGAACATACCGCCAGCAGAACCGATGTTACTGATGGAGATCGTGCTGCCCTTCATTTCGTTAGCAGACAATTTACCGTCACGGCCACGAACGGCCAAGTCAGTGATGCTGCTAGCAATCATCCAAATGCTCTTACGGTCAGCGTCTTTGATAACTGGAACGATCAAACCGTTTGGTGTATCAGTAGCGATACCGATATTGTAGTATTTCTTGTAGACAATTTCGCCTGCTTCTTCATCAATCATAGCATTGAGTGCTGGGAATTGACGGGAAGCTGCAACAAGTGCCTTAACGATGAATGGAAGGTAAGTAACCTTAACGCCTTTTTTCTCAGCAATAGGTTTCATACGTGTACGGAATGCTACCAGTTCAGTAACATCTACTTCATCCATGATGGTTACGTGTGGAGCAGTGTAAGCCGATTTAACCATTGCGTTGGAGATCGCCTTACGAATACCCTTGAATGGTACACGTTCTTCTTCAAGACTAACGTTACCGCTAGCTGCTGCAGGTGCTGCTTTAGCTTCGGTCTTAGCAGCCTTAGGAGCTTCAGACGACGCTGCTGCTGCAGGAGCTGCTGGTGTAGAACCACCTTTCAAGAAGGCTTCTACGTCTTCACGAGTGATTTTACCACCTTTACCAGTTCCGTTCACTTTGGAAATATCCACTTTTTGCTCACGAGCAAATTTGCGAACGCTTGGTGTAGCCAAAACATCGCGGTCAGGAGCTGGTGTTACACTTGCAGATCCGCCTTCTTTAGCATCAGCAGGGCTTGTTGCTGCAGGGGAAGAAGTAGTGTTTGCACTTCCTTTTGCTGCATCGGCTTCAGCAGATGCATGACCTTCTTGTTCAGGAACGTCGCCTTCAGCAGCGATAATAGCTACAACTTCGCCTACGCGGCAAACTTGGCCATCTTTAGTCAGAACTTCCAATACAGTACCATTCACTGGACATGGAACCTCAACTACCGCCTTGTCATTTTGAACTTCCATGATGATGTCATCATCCGTTACCTTGTCACCGGCTTTGATATGCATTTTGATGATTTCACCTTCATGCAGACCTTCACCCAGCTCAGGGAAGCGATATTCAAAATTCGATGCTTTGTTAGATGCTGGAGCAGCTGGTGCAGCTGGCGCTTGAGCAGCAGGAGCTTCAGTAGCAGCACCCTCTTGATCAGGCACGTCACCTTCTGCTTCGATAATAGCCACTACTTCACCGACACGGCATACTTGACCGTCTTTTGTCAGAACTTCCAATACAGTACCGTTTACTGGGCAAGGCACCTCAACTACCGCCTTGTCATTTTGAACTTCCATTACGATATCATCATCCGTTACCTTGTCACCGGCTTTGATATGCATTTTGATGATTTCACCTTCATGCAGACCTTCACCTAGTTCAGGAAATCGGTATTCAAACTTTGCCACTTTGAAAACCTCCTCGTGAAATTGGGACTAACCTTATGATTTAAACTTTATAAGATGAAACAACGTTGTCATCCATATGGATGACAACTGTTTCTCGTAAAAATATTTAGAATTCCAAAACTTTCTTCACGCCTGCAATAATACGTGCAGGGTTTGGAAGCCATGTATCTTCTATTTGTGCGAATGGATACACAGTATCAGGACCTGCGATACGAAGCACAGGTGCTTCCAAGTGCAGTAGTGCTTTTTCATTGATTTGTGCGATAACTTCAGCAGCTACACCCGCACTCTTTTGTGCTTCTTGCACCACGATAGCACGGTTAGTCTTCTTCACAGACGCTACAATAGTATCGATGTCGATTGGACTTACAGTACGAAGGTCGATAATTTCAACATTAACGCCTTCTTTTTCGAGTTGCTCGGCTGCTTTGGTAGCTGTATGTACCATCAGCCCGTAAGTAATGATCGAAACGTCAGAACCTTCACGTACTACGTTCGCTTTACCAAGTTCAACTGTATATTCACCTTCTGGCACTTCAGCACGGAATGCATGATAAAGGTTCAAGTGCTCCATGAAGAATACAGGGTCATTGTCGCGAATAGACGCGATTAGAAGTCCCTTAGCATCATATGGGTTTGAAGGAATTACAACTTTAATCCCTGGGCTTTGTGCGATCAAACCTTCGAGTGAGTCAGTGTGAAGCTCAGCAGCCTTAACTCCGCCACCAAAAGGAGTACGGAATACTACTGGAGCGTTATATTTACCGCCAGAACGCCAGCGCAAACGCGCTGCTTGAACAACGATTTGATCCAGTGCTTCAAAGATAAAACCTACGAATTGAATTTCAGCAATCGGACGGAAGCCTTGTACACCAAGACCAAATGCCAGACCGCCGATAGCGGACTCAGCTAGTGGTGTATCAAAAATACGATCTTCGCCAAATTCCTTTTGCAGACCTTCAGTTACACGGAAAACGCCGCCTACATTACCAACATCCTCTCCGAAGATAAGAACGTTAGGGTCACGATTCAGTTCAACGCGCATCGCGTCGCGAATCGCTTCTTTCATATTCATTTGTGCCATTGCCTGATATCCCCCTTATTCAAAATCGGCTTTTTGCTCTTCCAGATGTTTAGGTGTTACTTCGAACATGCTGTCGATCAAGCCAGGTATTGTCATTTTTTCGGTTTGTTCAGCTTTTTTGATCTGCTCGTTAACAGTAGCTTTCGCTTCATCTTTCACGCGCAGTGTATCTTCTTCAGTCCAAAGACCTTTCTTCTCCAAATACTTGGCAAGACGGGCGATTGGATCCTTTTCACTCCATTGTCCTTCTTCTTCTTTCGAACGATATTTACTTGCATCGTCAGAAAGGGAGTGTGGACGGAAACGGTAAGTTACAGCTTCGATCAATGTAGCACCTTCGCCGTTACGTGCACGTTCTGCAGCATCACGTACAGCACTGATTACTGCAAAGATGTCCATACCGTCAACCTTAATCCCTGGAATACCAGCTGCAACCGCTTTGTGAGCGATCGATTTGGAAGCCGTTTGTTTAGCGAACGGAGTCGTAATCGCATAACCGTTGTTTTGAACAAAGAAGATTACAGGCAGTTTAAAACGACCAGCAAAGTTCAAGCCTTCGTAGAAGTCACCTTCTGAAGAACCGCCATCACCAGTGTAAGTAATTGCAACATTCTTTTGTTTTTTCAATTTGAAGCCCATAGCAATACCAGTAGCGTGCAGGATTTGCGCACCGATGATAATTTGTGGCATCAATACATTAACCCCGTCAGGAATAGCTCCACCATGTTGGTGACCGCGGGAATATAAGAAAGCTTGGTACAATGGAAGTCCGTGCCATACTAGCTGCGGAATATCACGGTAGCCTGGGCATAAGAAGTCTTCTTTCTCCAAAGAGAACTCACTACCAATCATGGTAGCTTCTTGACCGGATACCGGTGCGTAGAAACCAAGGCGACCTTGACGGCCAAGGTTTACTGCACGATCATCCCAAGTACGGGTAAATACCATACGATACATAATTTCTTTCAGTTGATCGTCGGTTAAATCGGGCATCTTATCCTTATTGATAATTTCTCCATCCGGGGAAAGTACCGATAGAGCCTCGACGTCCTCTGTATACACTTCATAAGGAACTTTACTCATTATCTTCACCTCAATAAAAAAATTTGAATATCAGCTGCCTCTGTTATAATATTATTATACACCTGTTTAGTTACTTTCGTCAAAGAAATACTTATAAAATTTATATTCCTTCAAATTTTGTATGTATAACAGGTGAGGAAATTTTATATAACAGTTTAACACTTTTCCAACAAGTAAATGATTAATAACACAGTTACACATTTAATAATTTTAGCGTAACCCTGTGTGTATTGCAAAATTCGACAAGAAAGGTGACGTGACAACGATGAGCGATTCTGTTTTTCTGAAACGCACAATTGTAAAAGAAACGCTTTGGAGTGAACATCTGCAGGAGGAACGTAAATTACGTATCTATCTGCCCCCAGGCTACAATGAAGTTCTGAGTTACCCCGTGGTGTACTGCCAAGACGGAGAAGAATTTTTCAACTTTGGACGCATTGCTACACTTGCTGGACAACTTATTATAGAAGAAGATGTCGAGCCCTTCATTATCGTTGGTGTAGAAGTTAACGTCGCTGTTCGGACTCAAGAATACGCTCCGTTCGGCAGCCGATTCAACGAGTACCTATCTTGCTTTTCCGAAGAGATTATTCCCTTCATTGAAAAAAATTATCCCGTACGCCGTACACCCGACGAACGAATCTTAGCCGGTGATTCCCTTGGAGGCAGCGTCTCCCTCCATCTCGCTCTTGCTTATCCAGCTATCTTCACACGTATCATCAGCCTATCCGGTGCATTCTATCCCGAATCACAAGCCATGCTGGCTAAAGAAGAAGATCTCTCCTGGCTCAACATTAATATGGTCGTTGGACTGCAGGAAACAGATTACCAGACTGATACAGGGACCTATGATTTTGTTCAGATGAACAGAGAAACAAAAGCATTGCTTGAAGCACGTGGAGCTACCGTATCCTACCGGGAGAAAGACGGTCGTCATCTCTGGGGTTTTTGGCAAAAGGAACTCCCTGAATCTCTACTCTATTTTTTAAACACATAATGCCTTATTGATAGAAGCAAAAAATGAACATCTAAAGAACGTATGTAGATTTCAGCCGTGTTTACGCTTACAGTTTAATCCAGCAAATTTCCTTAATTTACTTTAATACTAATCAGAGAGGCTGGAACCCAACCGGGTTACAGCTTTTCTCTTATCACCATTTCTAGCAACACGTCACAGCCTGCATTGATCAAATCATATACCTGTTCAAAATTACCTGTAAAATAAGGGTCTGGTACTTCTCTCAATTCTTCCTCAGGCAATAAATCCATGAAGAACAAAAGCTTAGCCTCTTCTCCACCAGGAACCTTTCGAACATTCTCTCCATTAGACTTGTCCATGCAGACGATATAATCAAACTTCTGAAAATCCTCGCTACTGACCAAACGCGCTGCCATATTTGCATAGCTAATCTTGTTTTGATCAAGTATACGTCTAGTCCCTTCATGCGGTTCCTTACCTATATGCCAATCTCCAGTTCCTGCAGAGTCAACCAGAATCTTATGTGAAAGCTCTCGTTCATCAATCTTATGGCGCAGAACGGCCTCCGCCATTGGTGAGCGACAAATATTACCCAGACAGACAAATAGCACGTTTACGATTTCATTCACCTCCCAATTGTTAAAACATTAGTAAATATGAATTTATGCACATAAAAAATCGCACACTATCATTTTAGCGTTGTCTTGGTCAATTGTGCAACTTTTCGATCTGCATTATACTGGGACAGGATAACCAACTAGAGTTTTAGAGGAGGAATGGATGTTATGCCATCCAAACGAGTTGTTATTTTTGCCGGTGGAGAACTATCTCCGGATTATTTCGCTCTATTAGATGAAGAAGATTTTATTATCGGTGCGGACCGGGGTGCATTATTCCTCATCTCACATGGATATATACCCGATATTGCGGTAGGTGATTTTGATTCTGTATCGCCTGAGGCTTTTCAGGATATTCAATCCAAAAGTAAAAAAACAATCACTTGTGACGCCGTGAACAAGGATTTAACCGACAGTGAGATGGCACTCGATATTGCAATGAATCAGCAACCTGATTCTATTTTACTATTAGGAGTTACAGGCACTCGAATTGATCACTCCTTAGCCAGCATTCAAATGATGACAAGGGCTCTGCAACGGCAAATCAATTGCTACGTGATGGATTCTAATAACTATGTGACACTTACCGGATCCCAAACAGTCATTGAAGATTTGGGCTACACCTATGTATCTTTGCTTCCATTAACTCCTGAAGTAACAGGGATTACATTAGAAGGATTTCAATATCCTTTGAATGATGCTACTTTAAAGCTAGGGCAATCTCTAGGTGTAAGCAACAAACTGATTTCCTCCACTGGAACAGTTAGAATACGTAGTGGATTATTGCTGATTATCCAGAGCAAAGACTAAATACATAGTGATATAGAAACATCCTTGTAACTTTTGTTTCAAAATTAAAAAGCCGTTAAATCCTTTATATATCAAGGGGTTTGCGGCTTATTTTATTGCTCAAAATATCAAGTTATTAATTTTTTGTAACTTTTAATGAATTTTTAATAAAACGCTTACAACCCAGGCCCAGCCTCACTTTATTGCTGCTCTACCAAATTTTATGACATAGATAACCTGCTATACTACGAATCAGGCAAGCAAGACAAGCCAAGCAAGACAGATTGATATACTAACTTTGGAGGTACTTACAACATGAATAAACAACAATGGATAAAAAAAGCGATTGTTATAGGAATGGTTACTACAATGGGCTTAGGAACAATGATGGCAACTGGTGTAGGTGCAACTAAAGTTGAAGCCGCTACGGTGTCCAAAGGACAAAGCGTCGTCAATTTCGGAAAAAACTTTATGGGAACTCCATACAAATTCGGAGCCTCTACTTCTACTACTAAGGTTTTTGACTGCTCTTCCTTTATGAAACATATCTTTAATAAATATAATGTATCATTACCCCGCACAGCTGCGGCTCAATCAAAAGTAGGAACTGCTGTATCCAAAGCTAACCTTCGTGTCGGCGATCTTGTATTCTTCTCCAGCGGCAGCAGAGCAACTGGTAAAAATGTAACTCACGTAGCTGTTTACGCTGGGAACGGTAAAATTCTGCACACTTATGGTAAACCAGGTGTTACGGTTTCTGATCTTAATTCTGGTACATGGAAAAAGACTTATCTAAAGGCTCGCCGCGTACTGTAAACAACAGCTCTATAGTAGAGTCTTTTCTATAAAAGAGAATTAGTCTCAGGATGTGGTGCTGCCTTCGGGCACCCTCATTACATATCCTGTTCCGCGAACAGTATGAATCAACTTGTTCCGGTACCCTTTATCAATTTTTAAGCGGATATGCCTGATGTATACATCTACAACATTGGTATCTGCATGGAATTGATATCCCCATACTTGTTTGAGTATTTCCTCGCGGGAACATATAATCCCTCGATTCGCAGCGAGATAATATAGAAGATCGAATTCTTTATGCGTCATCTTAAGCTCGATCCCTTCACGGGTGACCAGCCTGCGGCTGGGATCGAGCATTAAACCATCTACCTTTAACAGATGTTTTAAATTTCGACGCCGACCCGTGAGGGTTAATAAATTTAGAATTCTACATTTAAATTCACCGGTATGTAGTGGTTTTGTCATGAAATCATTCCCTCCGGCTAAAAAGGCCGCAACTGCTCCGTTACCAGATAATTCTTCGGAAATCACCATGACCGGAAGAATCATTCCCTCATCTCTTACTGCGGAAATGATTTTCCATCCTTCCCATGTTCCCACCTCGCCTAAATCAGCAAGCAGTAATACCGGTTCTACTTCAGAAATGGATAAGCGAAGATCTTCGGGATCTTCGCTTTTTGTTATTTGCAGACCGATATCATTAAACACTTTCGCAATAGCGTCTAGTTCTTCCTCTCCTCTTCCGTTTCCCGCAGACATGTACCATATCATTTGCTCACTCACGAAGATCCCCCGTATCCATCAGACATGCATCAGCATCCCATTAATAGATATAGAATCCCCGGAAAACAAAGAGACCATTCCTATGAAATGGCCTGAAGATCTGTTTATTATGCTTTTTATCCAAAATATCGATGATAAAAGCTACGGGCAGCGGCAATATCCTTCGTTCCATGGATCAATGCCCGGCCATCTGCGAAGATCACCATCCGGTAAGGACCTTCCTTAAAGGAAATCAGATAAGGATTGCTCTCTACCTCACCGTCTCCTAAACGAGACAGACGACTGGCTGTTTCCTGCAAGTTAAGTTTCTGCGGCCGGGCAGGGCGGATCTGTACGGTATCCCTGCCACAAAGCACATCACTTCGTTCCGTATTTAAGGCTGTTAGATAAGGGTAGATCGGATGAGTCCCACAAGAAGGACAATTCTCCTTTTTAGCACTTTTCACGCCAATTTCTTGATGTTCATTACGCCATACATCGAAAGTCAGCAGTTTATTCCTTAATTGGTCCTTACGGTTACCGAGAAGCTTTAACGCCTCAGCTGTAGCATTTGCAGTAACCAATTGCACGGCCTGGGGAAGAATACCCGCTGTATCACAGGTATCTCCCCCTAGTGGAACTGTACCTAAAAGACAATGAAGACATGGCGTTTCTCCAGGCAAAATCGTATATGTAATTCCATAGCTTCCTACACAAGCTCCATAAATCCAAGGGATATTATTCTTTTGGGCAATATCATTAATGATGAGACGTGTATCGAAATTATCAGTCCCATCCATAATCAGGTCCACCCCTGAGATGAGTCCTTCCAGCTCTTCCTTCCGCACATCCATAACATGCGCTTCTATGACAACCTCAGAATTAATCTGCTGCAGTCTGTTCTGGGCTGCAATGGCTTTTGGAGCTCGCTCCTGCGCATCCATCTCGGTATACAGCTGTTGGCGCTGCAGGTTACTCCACTCTACATAATCGCGGTCAACGATGAGAACATGCCCAACCCCACAGCGGACTAATGTCTCTGCAATCCCTGTACCTAACGCACCCGCACCAACTACAAGCACTTTTGATTTTGCGAGACCCTGCTGTCCTTCAGTACCAAATGGCGTGAAACGTATCTGCCGTGAGTATCGATCTTCTCGCCCAGCGTTATGAAACATGCATTATCTCCTCCCCATATCCAAAAAGCGGAGAACAGCAGGATGTCTGCTATTCTCCGGATTTATGATTATTCTATACTTGTACAGCTGACCACTGCTCAACATCCCAAATTTTCGTAACCCAATCTTCATAAAAATCAGGTTCATGAGATACAAGCAGGACTGTGCCTTTATATTCTTGCAAAGCGCGCTTCAACTCTGCTTTAGCGATAACGTCAAGGTGATTGGTAGGTTCATCGAACAGTACCCAGTTGCTTTCGCGCATCAAAAGCTTACAAAGTCGCACTTTCGCTTGCTCCCCACCACTCAGCATACTAAGCGGACGTGTAATATGTTCATTTTTTAGGCCACAGCGTGCCAGATGTCCACGAACTTCGTTCTGAGTTAAACTGGAGAATTCATTCCAGACATCCTCAATGGGTGTAAGACTAGCTGCTTTCACTTCTTGTTGGAAATATGCAGGGTTCAGATAATCCCCAAGATAGGTTTTGCCGCTGTATGTTGGGATCACTCCCAGAATTGTCTTCAGCAGTGTCGATTTACCCACACCATTGCAGCCAACAATAGCAATCTTCTCTCCACGTTCAATGACCATATTTAGCTGTGGCAGCAGCGGACGATCATAACCGATCTCGAAATCAATTCCCTCGAAGACAGTTTTCCCGCTTGCCCGGCTCTCTTTAAACTTAAAGGTCGGCTTAGCAGCTTCTTCAGGACGATCAATTCGGTCCATACGATCAAGCTGCTTCTCACGGCTTTTTGCCCGGCCTGAAGTTGAAGCACGCGCTTTATTCCGCTGGATGAAGTCCTCTTGTTTTTTGATAAAATCTTGTTGCTTCTCATAGGCATCGATATGCTGGTTTTTGTTCATCTCCGCCATATCGAGGAATTTCTCATAGTTCGCCGTGTAACGGGTCAATTTACCGAACTCTAAGTGATAAACGACATTAACGACTTTATTCATAAACTCAGTGTCATGGGAAATCAATATAAATGCATATGGGTACTGTTTCAAATAGTTGGTCAGCCAATCGATATGCTCAACATCCAAATAGTTGGTAGGCTCATCAAGCAATAGTACATTGGGTTTCTCCAGTAGCAGCTTCGCCAGCAGCACTTTGGTTCTTTGACCACCGCTGAGAGAAGCAACATCACGATCTAGCCCAATCACGGACAGGCCTAAACCATTGGCCATTTCCTCTACTTTTACATCAATCAGATAGAAATCTCCGATATCCAGTTGTTCCTGAATGTCTCCCATCTGCTCCAGTAGTACTTCTAGTTCCTCAGGCGAAGCATCACCCATCTGCTCTGTGATCTTCAGCATTTCCTGCTCCAACTCAAGCAATGGCAAAAAAGCGTCCTTTAGAACATCGCGAATCGTTTTGCCCGGTGTAAGAATCGTATGTTGGTCCAAATAACCGTAACGCACCCGAGGGGTCCACTCTACTTTACCATTATCCTTCAAAAGCTTTCCTGTCAAAATATTCATTAGCGTCGATTTACCAACGCCATTTGCTCCAACAATTCCAACATGTTCTCCTGGTAACAACCGGAAAGACACGTTCTTGAACAATGTCCGATCCCCAAAATTGTGGGAAACGTCTTCTACAGTAAGTAAACTCATAAATTCTCCGCAAGCTCCTGTCTATACTTAAATAATGCGTAAATCAAATCACGTATAAATATATATTTTATCATACTTTAGCGGAACACTGAATTAAATGTTAGTCCCAATAGCCTATCTTAAGAAAAAACCACGGCGTTTTCCAACGTTTCGCTCGCCCTTAATGTCCCCTAACAGCTCAGCAATTACATCTGCCAACTTCCCTTTTTGTAAAAATGGATCTTGCTGACACGGTAGATTATAAACTCTATTTATACCTAAAGAATTTCGCAATACTTCAACAGATTGGTATTCAGCAAGTGGTAACCCCACTCTCCATTCCCGTTCAGGCTGCAGCCCACTCCGTTTAATCCATAATAAAGTTTCCTCCAATCGCCAATCGGCGCCAGAAGCAATCAGAATGGGAATATCGCTATGCTTGATTTCTTCCAGCGCTCCATCAAATCCACCCGTTCCCAGATCTAAGACAACAAATTGATAACCCCCTCTCATAAGCTCTGCTACATTCCCATGGAGAGGTCGCTTCCAGTAATGAACCTTCCTCCAGGAAAATGCAAGCTCAGGGCTCTTAGCAGGAACTGAAGCGCTCTGCGCGTCAAGCATACTGTGCATGCGATCATAAACAGATGAATCTGGAGATAGATCAACCCAAGCTGTTGAACCGATCTGTCCCAAATAACTGCTAATCGCAAATGAAGTATGTGTTGTTCCAAGTCCCGGCCTTACTCCAAGTAAGGCGATCACTATAGCCTTCCGTTTATCAACCGCTAGGGGCACAGACACTGCTAAAGGATTACCTTCATCCATATCATTTTCCACACGAACCAGCGCTTGAATAACAGCTGTTGCCTCCTGATATCTTTCCTCCGGATGAGGCCGTAATAAACGTCTAATTATAGGAATAAAAGCTCCGGGAACATGGTCACGCAACTTATTTTCCATTCCAGACTCCCAGTGGCTGCATAAGCCTCCGGTAGCCATATACAAAAGTAATGCACCAAGACCATATAAATCAGAAACCGGCTGACTCTGCCCATTCCCATACTGCTCAGGAGCCGCAAATCCTACTGTACCAAGCTTCACCGTATCTTCATCGATTCCTTTTCTATAATTTCGAGCGATTCCGAAGTCGATTAACATCAATTCTTTTTGCTTAGTTAACATAAGATTGGAGGGCTTTAAATCACGATAAACAATGGGCGGATGATGACCATGCAAATATTGCAGAACTTCTAAAAGCTGTTTAGCTATTTGTAGGATGAACTCACAAGGTAAAGGTCCGGGATTATCCTTCATCAGCTGACTTAAAGTTATCCCTTCAATATAATCCATAACTAAATAAGAATACCCTTCTTGATCCGAAAGATAGTAATCAACAATACGTGGAAGCCGCGGGTGATCCAGACACATTAGCATCTCCGCTTCAGCTTTAATGTCTGAAGGCATCTCATCTGAGCTTACACTTTCTTTTACAGCCCAACGTTTCCCCTTTAAACGCAGATCCTCCGCAAGATAAACAATACTCATTCCACCTGTTCCAATCTGATCAATAATTCTGTATCTGGCGTCCATTATCTGCCCTACCCCAAGCTTCGATGCAAAATCCACCTGAACTTCCCCCTTTTTCACATAAAAAAAAGAGAAAGCTTCCGCCATTAACGTTGTTACCGCAGATTACGATAACGTTAATAACGGGATGCTTTCCCTTAAGATTTTAAATTAGGATCTAACTTAGTATTTAATCATATAAAGTGTTATTTCGTCACGATTATGAAACAGCTGCTTGGCCCGTTGAATCTGCATACGTTCGCCCTCAAACATTGCGATGATCTCTTTGATCATCGCTAGAGGTTTCTTATGCATCAGCTTTACGGTCACAATCGCTGTTCCGCCTGGGGACAGGCTGTGCAGCAGCCCGGTTACAAGCTTCGCCATCAGCTTAGGACTCCAGCTCATATCACATACAAGCAGATCAAATTCATTATCGCGGAATTTCACTTCTCCGGCATTTTTGCGCAGGATCTTCAGACCCGGGTAATTACGCAGCGATTCATGCATCAAAGCAGGGTCAACCGCTGTTACCTTCATTCCACGTTCCAGCAAGAAAGAAGTCCAGCCCCCTGGAGAGGCACCGATATCAAGCGCATTACGGAAGCTGTAAAAAGGAATACCGAACTCCTTCTCCGCTTCCATCAGCTTGAACTTAGCACGTGAGATTTGTCCGTCTTCCTTGCGGAAACGGATTGCACCGCCATTCCAACCGGATAGATTCTCTTCTGGTCTGGACACTCCTGCATATAAGGCATTCCCGTCTGCGTAGACAGAAATGACCCATGCCGGATCTTGTACTGTAAATTCTGCACCCAAGCTCTGCAATTGCTCCTGCAGCCATTCACGAAGTTCGCCCGGACTTTCCTGCCAGAAGGAAGGATCCCCTTTACGAACATTTAAGGATACTTTCTCCCCCTCTAGTTCACTGCGGCGGCTTAAATAAACAGCCAAACGCTGCAGCGCATCCATGGTTCCTTCATCCTGAAACTGCACAGGCTGTATATGACGAAGGAAAATGGGCAGATTCTGTGTGAGCAATCGTGATACTTCCTCGGGTTCAGACTGCAAGGTGGCTAGAAAGATTTCTCCCGGCAGCAGCAGCGTACTCTTCACTGCGCCGAACAAGCGCCGAAGCTCTTCCTGAGCATATGGCGCAAAGCCGTGATTAGCTGTACAAATATATCGGGAGTACACCATTTCTTCCGGAGCAGTGGTCTGCTCTTCGTTATCATGTCTTAATTCGTTCAAATCGTTTTGCCTCCAGGTCTAATTTTAATCCAGGGACGACCGCTATCCCATTCTACATCAACAGGAATATCATAGGTGGCCAAGATCATTTCTTTGGTTAATACTTCTTCTTTCGGTCCGGAACCAGCTAGCTTACCGTCGCGAATTAAAGCAACATGTGTAAAAAGCGGGACAATTTCTTCCACATGATGAGTTACATATACAACGGAGACATTACGTTGTCTCAGCTTGTCTACTTCAGCCAGCATTTTTTCTCTTTCGTACAGATCAAGACCTGCACAAGGCTCGTCCATAATCAGTAGTTTGGGGTCAGCCATAAGACATCTTGCCAGCATTGCTTTTTTTCGCTCTCCCTGTGACAAGGTTCCAAAAGGATGAAGTGCCATATTGCCCAGATTCATATCCTCTAGCAAGCGGATTGCCTTCTCCTTCACTTCGTGTGGAATGCTCTCGTAGAAACGCAAATAAGCGTAAGCTCCTGTAGCTACAACCTCCCACACCGGATCATTTAAAGACATTTTCTCCATTAAGGAAGGACCAATATAACCAATCTCTTTACGCACCTCGCGTAAATCACATTGACCATATTTATTCCCCAATACCTCAACAGTTCCTTTGCTAGGGAATAAATAACCTGTCATAATCTCCAAAATTGTTGTTTTGCCCGAACCATTTCGTCCCAAAATGACCCAGTTTTCGCCTTCCTTCACTTCTAACGATACATCGTCCAAGATTAGGCTTTCTTCTCTGCGCAGAGATAAATGTTGTAATGAAATGATCATGATATAACACTCCTTATGTATTCCAGAATCCGCTCAACTGAAACCATTGAATAATAAATATGCGGATTCTCTATCCGGTCAGCAGAAGCCACAAGTAGAGCAGGGACACTGGTAATCCGGTATTGTTGGACCAGATTAGGCAACATGTTCACATTTCCGGCAACCATTTGGAGTTCAGCAGGCAATAGATGTGCCGCTACTTCCAACATGCGTTCTGTAGCCTTACAGGTACCACACAGCGGAGTATGCAAAAATACTACCAGCGGTTCTCCAGGTCTCGTGAGTATCTCCAGTAAATCCGCTTCATTCATTTCCTTCATTTCAGATCCGTCTCCCCAGCGATATCATAAAGCTTATCAGAACTTAGGGGACCATTAAACAAGATCATCCCCTCAGGTTTAGCCGCGTATAAGATTTCATACATTTCTTTTCTCCCTAAAACACTGGAGGTGTGTAGATAGATTTCACGGGGGTACAGTCCTTCCAGAACAATCCGTCTGGCCACTTCCCCACCAGAATAATCATCCGGTCCCATATCATAATCTAACGATAAAATACCAACCTCACACTCACGCAGCATCAGAAGACATTCTTCTGTTGTCCTGGCTAAAGCAAATCCAAGCGGACCTTTACGGAGATCGTCCATATAGATATGAATCACTTTCTAGCCCCCGCTTCAAACCAACTGCGAACAGTAGCTATTTCATTCCGATGACTGCCATCTGGACCCTTTTCAGTTTCCAAAACAACAGATTTTTTACGTAATGGATCAGAAGTTATTAAGCGCTTAAGACCCTCTTCGCCGATATAACCTTTTCCTATTCCAGCATGCCGGTCCCGTCTCGAATCAAAGGGAAACTTAGAATCATTTAGATGAACAGCTACAAGATGCGGCCAAAATCCAAGCTGGTTTCCTCGTTCAAGCAAGTCTTCCGTATGCTCAGGATTCCAAATTCCCGCTGCAAAAGCATGACAGGTATCCAGACAAAATCCAATCTTCTCGGGAAACTGGCTAAGCTCACGAACCTTCACCAATTCTTCAAGTGTAATCCCTTCAGTACCATGGTTGCCCGCTTGATTCTCGATTAGCAGCTTGGCGTTACCTTCCCAGGACTCCAGCGTCTCATTCATACATTGTATAATATTTTGATAGCCTTGTAACGGCTCCATTCCAGCAAAATGTCCAAAATGAACAACAATACCTAAGGAACCGCAGGCTTCAGCAATTTCCAGATCATTAAGTAGGGAGTCTACATACACCTTTCGAGGGGTAGCGTCATCCCTATTCGCAGCCATATTGATTGCATAAGGGGTGTGGGCGATAGAGGTGATCCCTTTTTCTTGGCAAAAGAGTGCACAATCCCTTGTATCTCGAATATCAACCGTCTTTAACTTCAGACTGCGCGGATTTTTCGGAAAATATTGAAAACTTGTTGCACCGCTCTCCCAAGCAAATCGGGCAGCTCTCCCATATCCACCACGAATGCTGACATGAGCCCCTATTTTGGGTTTAGGCTTCATGCTGACAGTCTGGGCAATAAAATACTTTGCGTCCAGACAGCTCTGTTTTGATAATCGTTCCCCCATCGCGTAGGCAGGGTTCACCCTCACGGTCATAGACTTTACATTGGTCATTATAAGAACCCGTAACCGTATCACCGGTCTTAAAAGGCATTTCCATGTATCCGCCAATCTCTGTCGCATCAGTCAATACTTTTTGAATGCTTTGATACAGGCGGGAAATGGCTTCCGGTGATAAATTCTGCACTAAAACTGAAGGCAGAAGCCCTGCGTCAAAAGCAATCTCATCCGCATAACAATTTCCAATACCCGCCATTACATGCTGATTCACTAACAGACTTTTTAACGCACCACGCCGCCCTTTTAATATTCCTGCAAAACGTTCCGGCGTCATCCGTCGATCCAGCAGCTCAGGTCCAAGCTTACCCATCGTTGCTTCGCTTTCCTTCACGGATACTAAATGTAAGAACCCTAACCGCAGGCCCATAAAATAAAGGATCTGATCACCAAATGCGATTTCTACTTGCGTATTACGATCCGGCCGTTCTTCTTCTGAACCATAAAAAAGCAATCCACCCAGCATTAAATGCAATAGTAATCTTCGTCCATCATGGAGATGAAACAAAATATACTTGGCGCGCCGCTCTACAAAAACAACACGCGCACCGATCAAGGCATTAATGAAAGCTTCTGTTTCCATGTTAATTGTTTTTTCTCTGTTCACAATTACATTAGTTATCGGAACATTTATAATACGCTGGCTAAGCAGCTGTCTATAATTCTCCATTTCCGGCAATTCTGGCATACTCATCGTCCCCTCTAAGTTGGTGAAGTAAATAAGACCCTAGCTATTATACACCGAGAAACATTTTAAGTTCAGCTAAATCGGCACATATTTCATCGGGAGTGATCCCTGTGATGCTTTTATAGTGCTCCAGATTCTCTGTAGTGGTTAAACCGGTAAGAACAAGGATTGTACGACAGCCCGCATTAACACCCGCAGCGATATCCGTACGCATATTATCCCCAACAACAGCAGCATGTTCAGGTTGAATGTTCAGAAGATCTGTCGCATATTTGATCAGGTGGGATTCAGGTTTACCGATCACTACTGGCTTCACTCCACTTGCAGCCTCAATTGCAGCACCAATCGTACCCGCACCCGGCATAACCCCATCATCTGATGGTAACATTAAATCTGGATTGGTGAGCACAAACTTTGCCCCGCTCAAAATCCAACGCGAAGCTTGAGCTAACGAAGCATAATTAAAAGAACGATCGATACCTTGCACCACATAATCAGGGGATTCTGTGACGATTTGGAGCCCTGCCTCAATGCAAGCCATACGCAGTCCCTCTTCTCCAAGTATCGCCACTGTAGCCCCAGGTGATTCCTCAGCTATGTAACGTGCGGCTGCCATAGAAGAGGTACATACCTCCTCAGCTTTCGCCTCAATTCCCATTCCACTTAAGTGGGCAGCAACGTTAGCTGCCGTACGCGATGAGTTATTAGTAACAAATAAAAAAGGGATATCCGCTTCACGAAGAGCTTTTATCAGCAGATCAGCACCGGGAATCATTTTATGCCCATGGTACAATGTACCATCTAGATCAATCAATAATCCTTCAATTTGTTCCATCACTAACCCCTCAGTTTCCACAATAAATTTAATTAATATAATAAATAAATAATAGTATTAACAAACTTGTAGCCTTTGCCCTGCTTGGATTTACAGAAAAACTCAATCCCTTTAGGTGGAAGATATCACCTACTGATTTTCGGCAATATGTCCAGCCATTCGTTCGTCTTTTACTCCGTGATTACTTTAAATCTAACACACTTCGTCGAATGAAATCGAACAACCGTCCCATCCAGCATTTTTTAGCATAGCACTGTCATTTCCTGCGCTTTCCCGGAAAATAATCATTCCCCCTATTGCCCATTTAGTCTGCGAGGTACCGGATATGCATTAAATTCCTCAGCTAATAATGTCTCTGGGAATAGGAGTTCAGCTTCCTCAAGCAAAGGAATTAACTCTTCATGCGAGCTGTAACGAGAACTGAAATGAGTCAGCAACAGCTGTCCTGCTTTGGCTTCTTTTGCTAACTCTGCAGCCTGACGGGCTGTACTATGATGATATTGATACGCCATGTCAGCCAGATCATGGGCGAAGGTTGCTTCATGAACGATAAGCTCTGCATTAAGAGAGAGTTCTAAGGCTCCCGAACAAGGTCTTGTATCTCCAAGGATAGTAACAATACGTCCTCGTTTGGGTTCCCTGACAACATCAGCAGCACAGATTCGTACACCTTCATCCGTAACAACATCTTCACCTTTTTTTAATTTCCCATAAATCGGTCCCGGTTTTAAACCATAACTCTTAAGCAATTCCGTATTGAGGCTTCCGGGACTATCCTTTTCCGTTACCCGGTAGCCATAGCTGTCAATCCGGTGCTCAAGTAATGCAGCCTCAACTTTAAAGCTATCATCCTCGAATATAATTCCTCCTGTATGCTCAACAATCTCAATCTTATAAGGAATTCGGGATTGGCTCACAGCTAAGGAGATCTCTAAGTAAGCTTTTAATCCAGGGGGTCCGTACACCGTTAACGGCGCTGTCCCTCCCTGATAACCACGACTTGATAATAGACCTGGAAGACCAAATAGGTGATCACCATGCAAGTGGGTAATGAATAGCTTTTCCAGCTTTCCTAGCCGAATCGGTGAACGAAGAACCTGATGTTGTGTACCTTCCCCACAATCGAACATCCAAATACTGCGACGTTCTTCCAGCAGTCTTAATGTAACGGACGTTACATTGCGTTGTAGCGTTGGCACACCTGCATTAGTACCTAAAAAATATAAATCCATTCTTTTTCCTCCCTTCTGCTTATTGGCTCAACCATCTCTTTTCAATTCTAAACGACCTTCTTCCAGCAAAAAACCCCCCAGTTACGGGAGGTTCCGCTGAAAGGGATACAATCCCCTACAGACCAGGTATATAAATGAAAGAATTACAGCTTCTCTACATTAAAATACTGCGCTTCTGGATGGGCAAATACCATAGCCGAAACGGAAGCTTCGGGCTCCATCATAAAGCCTTCTGTAAGGTGAACACCGATATCCTCCGGAGATAACAACTTAAACAGTGGACCTTGATCTTCTAAATCCGGGCATGCAGGATAACCAAATGAAACACGGATTCCTTGGTATCTTGCCCCATGTCTTTGCTTCATCGTCATATCCGCCGGATCCGGGAAACCCCAAGTATCGCGCATCATATGATGGACGCGTTCCGCCAGTCCTTCTGCCACTTCAAGTGCAACCGACTGCAAGGCGTGTGAACGCAGATAATCTCCGCTTTCTTTCAGCTGAGTAGACAATTCACGTACACCGTGACCTGCTGTTACAACTAGGAATCCAACATAGTCCATAATACCACTGTCAACAGGTTTCAAAAAGTCCGCCAAGCACAGATGAGGCTCTACCCCTTGTCTCGGGAAAGTAAAGGTATGCAGGATCTCGGACGTATTCTGTGGATTATACACTATAATATCATTCCCTTGCGATTGTGCAGGGAAGAATTGATACATAGCATGTGGAGTAATGGTACCCTCTAGCATCGCTTGATGGAGAATATCGTCTACGGTACCCTTCAGTTCAACAGTCCGCTGATCTCCAGCAGCTAATTGGGCTTCTACAGAACCCCGTAACCCCAAATGATGACCCAGCAGCATTTGCATATTCACATAGGGGATAATATGCCCCAATGGATAGTTACGCAGTACGTGGCGTTCTAAATCCGGTGGAACAAATACAGGTGCATCTGGAGATATTTTGGAACGCACTGCTCTGGTTAGTTTCGGCAGTTCTTGCTTAGGCGCCACCGCAACCGCTGCTTCTGCCTCCACACGAATTTCCTCGGCAATCTTCTCCCGTTCTTCAGGGTTCATAAGCCGATTGGCAATATCCAGCCCGTCCATAGCGTCCTTAGCATACAATACTAGACCGTCATATTCTGGACGAATACGGGTCTTCGTAAATTTACGGGTCAAAGCTGCGCCGCCAACCATAATCGGAACATCGATCCCTGCTGTACGTAGATCCTGAGCGGTGAGGACCATCTGCTGAGCAGATTTCACAAGCAACCCGGACAATCCTATCGCATCAGCTTTTTCTCGACGGAAGGCTTCGATAATGGTCTCTGGTGGTACTTTTATACCCAAATTAATGATCTGATAACCATTATTGGAGAGGATGATCTCCACTAGATTCTTACCAATATCATGCACGTCCCCTTTTACGGTTGCCAGCATAATTTTTCCTTTAACCGCTGTCTCATCCTTCTGCATAAACTGCTCTAGATGATTGACAGAAGCCTTCATCACTTCAGCGCTTTGCAGCACCTCAGCAACGATCAATTCATTATTATTAAATAACCGGCCGACTTCCGACATCCCTGCCATCAGCGGTCCATTGATGATCTCCAGCGGACCAGATTTAGTCAATGCTTCATTAAGGTCAGGAATGAGTCCTTCCTTCGTACCTTCAACCACATAGGAAGCTAAACGTTCTTCAAGTGACAGGTTGGAAATCTTCTCTTTTTTCTCTACTTTTTTACCACGGAAAGCAGCTACAAAAGCAGAAAGCGTCTCATCATTCGTATTATAAATCAGTTCCTCAGCAAGATGACGTTCTTCAGCAGGAATGGAAGCATACCGCTCCACTTTTTCTGTATTTACGATCGCATAATCCAACCCAGCTTTTGTACATTCATAAAGGAATACGGAGTTCAACACTTCACGTCCCGCTTCCGGCAATCCAAAGGAGACGTTGCTAATGCCCAAGATCGTATGAACACCTGGAAGTGCTTCCTTGATCAAACGAATGCCGTCAATCGTTTCTTTTGCTGAACCGATATATTGTTCATCTCCGGTTCCTACAGGGAACACCAACGTGTCAAAAATAAGATCTTCTCCTGCTAAACCGTACTTATTCACTAGCAAGTCATAGGAGCGTTTAGCCACTTCCAGTTTATCTGTCGCCTTAATGGCTTGTCCCGTCTCATCGATGGTACCCACAACAATAGCTGCACCATATTTATGAATGATCGGCGTCACCAGCTCGAATTTTTCTTCACCATCTTCAAGGTTAATGGAGTTAATTATCGCCTTACCTTGACAGTACTGCAAAGCCAAATCGATAACCTTAGGATCGGTAGTATCGATCATCAGGGGTACTTTAACCTTTTTCACAACCAGTTCTAAGAAAAGCTTAATATCTTCAATCTCATCACGGTCAGGGTCTTGTACACACACGTCAATAACCTGTGCCCCACTCTTCACCTGAGCACGGGCAATTTCTGAGGCTTCCTCATATTTACCTTCGACGATAAGACGTTTAAATTTACGAGAGCCAAGTACATTCGTACGTTCACCAACCATGTATGGACGGTTGTCGTTCTCAATATAGATAGGCTCGATGCCTGAAAGTGCAGGCGGATGATTACCTGTCAGCGGGCGTGGAGGATATTCAGAAAGTGCTTCCTTCATCGCACGGATATGCTCTGGTGTCGTTCCACAGCACCCCCCCGCAATGTTCAGCCAGCCTTTTTCGGCAAAGGCTGCAATCTTGCGAGCTAAAGAATCTGGAGATTCATGATAATGTCCGTTCTCATCCGGCAATCCTGCGTTTGGATAACAGCTCACGGCTGCGGAGGAGATCTCCGAAAGCGAACGAATGTGATCCCGCATGAACTCAGGACCAGTCGCACAGTTGAGGCCCATAGAGATAGGCTTCAGATGTTCTAATGAGATATAAAATGCTTCAATATTCTGACCCGCCAATGTAGTACCCATTGGTTCAATTGTTCCGGAAATCATAACCGGCAACGTGATGCCAGTCTTTTCAAAAGCATTACGAATACCAATACTTCCAGCTTTAACGTTAAGTGTATCTTGAGAGGTCTCCAGCAGCAAAACATCTACTTTACCGTCGATCAATGCCACTGCTTGTTCCTCATAGCTATCAACTAACTCTTGGAAAGTAACGCCTCCAGTTACTGAGAGCGTTTTTGTTGTTGGACCCATAGCCCCCACGACGTATCGCGGACGGTCAGGTGTGTCATATTTGTCTACTGCTCTGCGAGCCAACTCTGCTGCCGCTAGATTGATCTCACGTGCCCGCTGAGGAATATCATATTCAGCTAGCACAACAGAGGTTGCACCAAATGTGTTAGTCTCAATGAGATCAGCCCCTGCTTCGAGGTACTGCTCATGAATCGTCTGAATGACTTCTGGACGTGTTAATACCAGCATTTCATTACAGCCGTCCAGCTCATCGCCTCCAAAATCTTCTCCAGTAAGAGGCACCTGTTGGATCATCGTGCCCATTGCGCCATCAAGGATCAAAATCCTTTGTTGTAAGCTTTCCTCAAGTGTATATTTAGCCAACTAATAGTCCCCCCAGTAAAACATTAGAGTAAGTTTAGCAGAATAAAGGGATTTCGAAAAGCCTTCCTTTCCACTCTGCTTTATCTGTTATTGCTCAGTAACCTTTGCGAACCTTTGAATCATGGTTTCACAGACAGCTCTTTGCTAGGCATAGAGTGCTGTGTCCGGGCTGTCACATGTGAAGTGACATTATATTGTCCTTCCTTTTCAAGGGTCCCTTCTGCTTGATAGACTCCTTTACCAATTAGCTTTCCCTTAAGCTCTATTTTCTGTCCCTCATCATTTTTATTCACAATTTCGAACAGAACCTCTTTTGCATCATCTACTGCCTCGTTATCTTGGGTCACCACAGCTTCAAAGGTTACCTTTTGATTTACAACAACTTCTTCAGGACTCCATTGTAGTTCGACTTTGATAGGTTCCATAGACATGTTCATATTCATGTTATGTATTTCTGAATGCTTGGTTCCATTTGAAGAACATCCACCTAGTACTAGAAGTGTTGCACCTAATAATACAGCGACTAATTTCTTCGATCTCATCATTTGGAGCCCTCCCAATCATTATCGAATAATAAAAATCTACCAATTCATGTTATACATCTCCATCTATTATACACATTATTATTGGTTTTTCAGTATTTTGCATCAATTCCGCATTAGTCTTGTGACTTAAATCATTTACTTAAAAATCTAATGAAATCCTTATGTTAGTATGTATGTACAGAAAAGCAGCGAGTTTCTTAGGATCTCAGAAACTCGCTGCTTTTATAAAGTCTTTATATTGGAGCTAATAGCTCTGTATATCTTACAAGGATTGAACTAGTGGAAGAAGTTCCTCAAGGTGATTGATTTCATGATCCGGATGAATATCAAGACTAGGTGCTCTACCTTTTCTATTAATCCAGACCGTGGTCAACCCTGCTGCCAGCCCCCCACGGATATCCGTTGTCAGCTTATCGCCGACCATAACCGCTTGCTCAGGCGTTACATCAAGAAGCTCTAAAGCATGCAGGAAAATTTCCTTATCCGGTTTGCCTTTACCAAAGCTTCCGGAAATCACAATATGATCAAAGAAAGGAATTAACTCGGGCACACCATCTAGTTTCTCTTGTTGCAGTGCAGGACAGCCGTTCGTAAGTAGCAGAAGCTTCACTTGACCCCGTAACTGCTCCAGTACATGCATTGTTTCTTCATAGATGTATGGACGTTTTCTGCGCTCTGCTGCGAATTTAGTTGCCAAGGTCTCAGCTAGTGCTTCGTCTTCCACCCCTAACGCTGCAAGTCCGCGACGCCAAGACTCTTTACGATATACCGGTGCAAGCTGCTCCAATTGACGGAATTCTGGCTGTTCACCTGCCGTAAAGTTAGCCCAGAGTGCTTCATATGGATTAATTCCGATCATCTTTGTAAATGGGAACGTCTCATAAGATTCATATAAGCTACTTGCTTCCTTACGAACTGCAACTTCTAGTTCTTGTGGATCGATCGTATCCCCGGCGGCTTCACAAGCAGAACGAAATGCTTCTTCGACGCTCCGATCATCCCACAGCAATGTATCATCAAGGTCAAATAGTACAGCAGAAATTGGCATTACAGGTCTCCCTCTCCCTTTAACTGGTCTAGTTCTATTCGTGAACTACTTCAATGTTGTGAGCTTTAGCAAATGCTTCTAATCGTGTACTCATCGCATTAGTATCATAGCGATTCATAAGTTTTGTGAAAATCCATTTCGTACGTTTCCCTTTATGCTTAATGACTACAGCTCCACGCGAAAGGGTGATTTTCTCAATATCTGCAGCTGGAAGTCCGCGTTCGCGATTGAATTTAATAGTGGACAGTCTTGCTTTTTCCACCTTCAAGTACGGACGACGGAAGAACAATAGCGCTGCCAGCAAATAGTACAGTACTACTCCCAGCCAATTAGCCAGCATGCCATTACCTTTGGCCTGATCAATAGAACCAACTACCCAAAACATAGTGCCAAGTATCACTAACACTACCGGAAATGCAATGTTGCGACCTTTAAAGACTTCGGCATTCTGGGTAGGAGATTTAGAGGCATAAATCGTATCCTTGCCTTGCTTCTTTCTTTGCTTGTTGATTTGCTGTGTGTTGCGTTGAACCATTCTTTCCCAAGAACGGGCCATGTGCGTTCCCCCTAGTCATCCTGAAATATCTATGAAAAGGAACAGCGAGCTAATGTTTAAGCCCCTTGTTACCTTGTTCATGCTCATCGTTATCTACCACTTCAATAGTATTTAATTGTGCTCGGAAGTTATTGCGGATATTCCCCAGGTAAATTTCACGAAGCTTGGCGCGTTCCGCCACTTCCTCTTGATTAAGGCCTACGCTCTTCTGTTTGCGTGCCAATTCGTTAATTCGCGCGACCAACTCATCAATATTCAATACTTTCCCTCCCCCTATAAATTAATTCTAACTCTGCCATGAGAAAAAGAGCTTGTCAAGGTCTACTCCCTGCAAGCTCTACTGGTCATTCTATTATGTTCTCAGAAAATTAATAAATAGGTAAAGTAAGTATGTCTCCAGCGTTAATTTGACTACTCTTAATCCCACTTGAACGTTTAATTCCTTCTATATAAACAACTGTCTTCATATCAGCTGGTTTATTCTTAAGGGCAATACTCCATAGTGTATCTCCACGTTCAACCACAATCCGCTTCTCTTCCTTCATTATAGTCGTCGATCCTGCAAATACATTTCCCACTACTGTTAGGCCAGATAATACTAGCACGAAAATCAATATTAACTTAATAAAGAAATCTTGACGGAACAACGAAATCATCCCTCCAAGCAAACGTTCCGTTATCTCTTTCACCTTAGCGGAATTACGGGCAACGTCATTATGTCCTATAGATTCAACCACTGGGGCCTTATCGTAGATGCTGCGGTATGTACTGTATTTTAGCATAATCATCATCCTCCAAACACTTGTTCTTACTTTCGAATTTATAATAACACGAACATGTGTTTTGTTCAATACTATTTCAGAACAATTGTTCTCTTTTTTTCGAGAGACTCAAGCGGTTCATTTTATTATCATTTGTCTACCATTTTTTAACTCTAGCAGATTAATATTTATAATAGTTAGAACTTATGTTTGTGCGAACGGTAGTTCTATGTTATAATTTTCCCAAACATTACTATATGGGGTTGATTCCAATGTCAAAGATTTCAAGTCGCCAGCTGGCGATCCTGGAATTTATACGAAGCGAAGTCCGCAGCAAGGGTTATCCACCTTCCGTCCGGGAAATTGGAGAAGCTGTTGGCCTTGCTTCCAGCTCCACAGTTCACGGTCATTTGGACCGGCTTGAGAAGAAGGGACTTATTCGTCGAGATCCAACGAAGCCACGTGCAATAGAATTACTAGGCCAAGAGGATTCAGAGAATGTTCACCAATTCGCGCAGACCATCTCACGGATTCCTGTCGTAGGTAAAGTTACCGCCGGGGTACCTATCACTGCTACAGAGAATATCGAAGACTACTTCCCACTTCCTACTCACTATGTAGGTGACAACAAAGTATTTATGCTGTCTGTCATGGGTGATAGTATGGTGGACGCAGGCATTATGAATGGTGACTATGTGATTGTTCGCCAACAACAAACAGCGGACAACGGAGATATCGTTGTAGCCATGACCGAAGAAGATGAAGCAACCGTTAAGACCTTTTACAAGGAACGTGATCATATACGGCTTCAGCCGGAGAATCCAGCTTATGAGCCGCTTCGCCTTAATCGCGTAACTATTCTCGGAAGAGTCATCGGATTGTTTCGAGATATCCACTAAGTATGCACTTCTAACATAAAAGGCTGGTCCGCATATGCGGAACAGCCTTTTTTCTACGTTTTTTTGCTTTTCCAACCACTTACGAACATTTGTTCCCAATGGCTAAAATGGCCATTTTCTATGAATAACCCTTTAGGCGTTCTGCTCATATCCTAATTAGAAAGGAGTGTTGCGTATAATGCCCAACTACCGAATTATTGTAGATCTGACCCAACGAATGTTATATCTTCTGGACAATGATATTGTGATTAGAGGTTTCCCTGTCGGCATCGGTAAGATGTTAACCCAATCCCCAGTGGGTGAATTCACTATTATTAACAAACAACCCGACCCAGGGGGTCCCTTCGGTGTGTTTTGGATGGGACTGTCTAAACCACACTACGGAATTCATGGAAACAATGACCCTTCCTCCATTGGGAAAGAGGTGTCCCACGGCTGCATCCGGATGTACAACGAGGATGTGTTAGCACTCGCTGCTATTGTCCCTATAGGCACACGAGTAACGATAAGAAATTAAATTCGAATGGAGGCTCGGCAACCCCCAAATCACATTAAAAAATGGGGGTCATTACATAAGTAAGTATTTTTTCATTAGCATACTAGGAGTTTGGTGATTATATGTCGAATATTGTTAACAGGATTGCAAATTGAAAAGGATGTGTTTAGTTTGAATAATTCAAAAATTAGAACCCTCGTCGATTTTAAAGTCGATGCACTGGGTAAGCTGTCCGGTTTACTTTTAAATGATGAACAAGCTAGTGGAAAAAAAGTGAATTTGCTCACCTCTTTTGGCAGCATTCAGGGAATCGTCTCTCCAACCGTCTCCAACAAAGAGGATGTATTTGATTTAAAATCTTTGATGGATGATGTAATTGTAGACGAATACATATCTTATTTGGGAGCAGAACACCCTGATAAAAATTTCAGCTATAACTTTGTTGTCCTCAATGACGTTACTGTAAGACCTTATGCTAGTTATGGGACTCCGATCGAATACAAACAGCTGATTGTTTATACCGATCATATCACTGCCTTCAATTTTCTATAGGTTTACATAATCACCTTAAAAAGCACTCTTGCAGCAACCCCAAATTTTGCATCATTTGCAGAATCGGAAGGTTTCTCTGGGTGCTTTTTTTGGGTTAATCGTGAAGTCGATCCTATAATTCCACGAATTTCCCTTTTAAAAGATACTAGTGGAGATCATTCAGGCATATCTTTCAATAAGCAACAATTTGAGTCTAATGAGATAACTAGGAGGTGTGATTATATGCTGATTATCTTGATGTACTTATTTGCTATTTTAGGAGTTGTTTTAATTCTAAGTGCCGCCATTATAAAATTGAAAACGCTATCTGCTTCATCTGAAATTTCTAAGCTAGTTAATGCGACCTCATCTTTTAACATCAGCTTCACCAAAACATTCATTCCCCCCAATCAATCTCACTTGATCGCACTTAACGAGCCTAATAAAAAATTAGCAATTGGCACCAAAAATCCGAAGAGTAACAAAAAAGCAGTAGCAAAGCTATACTCATTTGATAATGTAATGGGATCCGAGATTGTGGTTAACGCACTTACCCTTTCAAAAGTATCCAAAAGACATCAAAACAGCAAAACTACTGCAACAAGTGCAGATATTAATGTCCTTAAGGACACCGATGAAGAAGCTAATGTGATAGAAGAGCTTACGCTTAAAATATATATGAACAGCAAAGAAACGCCTGTGTATTGTATCTCCTTCTTGCCGGGTTTATTGCCTATTCAACAATCCGACAACCAGTACAAGGAAGCTTACTCCCAAGTACAACAATTGCATGCACTGTTCAGGTCAATCGTATCTGAATAATTAAGTTGTTTTTTGCGCAATAAGATGTGTGAATTATTTTTCGCAAAAGCCTTTGATGTAGACACCATATCGCCATACCCTCATTTGTTTTCGACATAGAAAAATCTAAAATTGCACACTAAACCCATCAAACTGGTGAATGCCCGTACCATGTGCTACTACCTTTTGCTCACGTAACTCACGAACCGCCTTTTTGACCTCTTGTAAAATAGATGGATCTAAACCCAGTGTATTATGAGAACCGAATACTTGGGTAACTCCTGGAATTTCCGTAATCTTTTCTAAGGATGCCACTAAATCAACCGGACTAGTCGAAGGGTAAAAGGCATAGATTGGCGTAACGTCATACAATAAATCACCTGTAAACAGATATCCGTTGGCATGATCAAAAAGGCTGATATGACCTGGCGAATGACCTGGTGTATGGTATATTTCTATTTTACGCCCGCCTATGTCGAGCACATCCCCTTCTTGTAAAAGAGCTGTTGGCTTCCCTTGAAAAGGTATGTAGGTGTTAGGATCAAAGGTTTCAGGAACAGGAAGGGTGATGTCCCGGCTCATATCTTTTCGAATCTGGGCAAGGGACAAGCCTTTTATTCCGTTAATCAGCCAATCCTCATCCGCTTTATGAACATAGATTGTCTCGAATTGCCCATGACTGCCAATATGATCTGCATGCACATGCGTAGTTATGACAGCGATAGGTAAATCCGTTAACTGATCCGTTATTCTTTTTATATTATCAATACCTAATCCCGTATCAATTAACGCGGCTTGTTTTTGCCCCAAGAGTAAAAAAGAATGCACCTTTTCCCAATGTCCATATTCACTGATTGCATAGGTGGTCGGATCAATTTCCGTTACTGTAAACCAACGATCTTTACTCAATTACGCTCCCCCATTCCATTTTCCCCTTACATGCTCTTCTCCCTTACAATAATCCGCCTGTTCATCTGCTTGATAGATTTCTTGATAGGGCAAAATGTTGATTTTGCCTGAGTCTGGATATTCGCAAACATCTATTCCCTGATTCGTTCGGAGATCCAGATACCTGCATGGTGCATCGGAATGATTATAAAGCTGGTGCGCCCCTTCCGGTCCCATTTCAAAAAATATTACATCCCCTTCAGTAACCTCCGTAAAACCCTCGGGTGTTCTTAACATCGCTTTTCCCGTTAAAATCACAAATATTTCTTCAGCATTTCTATGAAAATGATAAGGAAAAGAATATTTATCAGGATCTAAAGATCTGATATCAAAAACTAAATGCTTGGAGCCCACCATTTCAGCTAACCTTTCACTCGTATGCCAAGCAAACTCTGGGATCGGGGACTGTTTTTGTGTAAAAGAGACCGTATTTTCATTAAAAATCTTCACCATCTGCAACACTCCTCCTTATGTTGTGCGTTCATTTACAACAAATAAAGAATCCCAGCTACAGCTAATGAAATAAGACCACCTAAAGCGGACCAATTCGCTACTTTTTTTTTAGCTTTACGGTCTTGCTTAGATTCCGAATAAAAGTTACCTCTTTGTTGTGTACCTGTCGTGAAGGCTCCAACACATATACCTGAAATTATAAAGAAGCCCAATCCTATGTAAATAAAAATTTGCATGAACTTACTCCTTCCCAGGAAAGAATTAGTTATCTATATATAAGATATTTTAACATTAAATCCCTCTACTACGTGCCCTGACTTTCGGACCCAGATGACGCTATTTGCTAATTTTCAGCCTTTGGAGCATGGTTTCGGACTCCAGTGACGTTATTCCTAAAAAAGAAGCTCATATTAGGTCTTTTTATTGCCAATTGCGACTATGGAGTCCTTTATTATCCCAAATGTAGGGTAAAGCTTCGTATAAGGTCTGCTGGATCCTATAGCAGGCTCATACGCGAAATTTGCAACCTCAGCAAACGAAAATTGGCGTTCGAATGAAGTAAGGTACCAAAAAGAAGAAGAAGTGTGCCAACAACCATTTTTTTGATTATGGTTATGGCACACCCCTTCTACTCCGCACAACTCCTTCGGCTCTGATCACACTTAATTCCTTTCAAGTTCAAGTGTTGCCAGTGAAACCATCACCCAAGGTGCAAACTTATTCGACGAATCCCCCTTAGGATTGTGTATCCGAAAAAGAAAAGCTTCCCCCGCCTGATTCTTCCAGACCATATAATCTTCTATCCCTTTATCACCGGTTGCCTGCAGATATAGTTCAGCAAAACCTAGAGGATGTTCAATTAGTTCCCCGCTATGGTCGTTGGCTTTGCCAATTGCAGAAAGCTCGGTTTGTCCCTGCTGCTTCAAAGCTGTGAGATCGTAATCGGCAGGTAAGTGTTTAATTTCGGCATAATAGGTTGGATCCTCAGTTAATGATAAACGACCAGACTGTGAGTCTAGTGTGAAACCCTGAAAAACATACAGGGAATATCCATCACCTTTCCCAAGTGTACCTTCTTGCCCTGAGACCCCTCCCTCCTGTTCACCAAATGCTTTGGTCTTTGGCCGATCGGATGTTAGAGGATCAGTGGCCTCCGGACTGGCGGACTCCTGCGCCTCCATAGAAGGAGTAGCAGAAGGTTCAGGAGTGCTTGTAGCTTCAACAACTGGCATTGTCGCTGCACTTGACGCTGTAGGTTTTGCCTCGTCTGTTGTTTTATTGTTACTACATGCACCGAGAATTGAGGAAGACAGAAGAATACTAGTAACTGTAGTTAATAATATTTTTTTCATTACGCACCTCCTTATTACTATATTAGTTATTACCCACATGAGTGACGTGTCCTCTTATTCTTCAAACCTTTTCTCAATTTTATTGCTACGGATTGAAAAATTTCAAACAATCGACTCGTTCTTATTTACAGCTATGGAGTTGTGCTCGAAATTCAAATTGTTCCCGGACGATTCGGGCACCAACTATCTTAATTAATGCCACCAGATTCCATAAAGTGACCCATGAGATCTTAGTTCTTCTCGGTTTTTTAAGGTTAATTGGACTGAGCAAGAGCAAGGTAGACGATAAAACAATTAAGTAAAACAAATTCCACAAAACACTTTAATTAACACATTTTCAGAAAAAAATTAAATAGCGACTCACAGCCAACCGCGGGGGGGTTCTGTAAATCGCCATTCTTAATGATCTGTAACTCAGATTGTGCCAGTCCGTGCATATCTGTGACAATCACGATAGCGGATTTGGTGGAAGGTGCGGAAGTATTGTAGCTATTGGTACTTTTATTGGTATCAGCGAACGTATAGGTGCGTTGATTGACATATATGAACCGTTACTAATAATTATTTAACCAGAAGCCCTCGAAGAAGTCGACTTCGAATCACTGCCACCAGGACTGGCTGAATTTGATATAAGACCCATCAAATTATAATGCCTCGTCAGCATTATCACTGACGAGGCGATTTTCACATCGTATTAGCTAGGTGTCTCATTGAGCTATCGTTCTCCGTTAGTTGAATCCACCCGTGGAATGTAAAACTTGGCCGGTAATCCACTCCCCATCATCGGTGGCTAAGAATGCAACCAGACGAGCTGCATCCTTAGGCAATCCTACTCTACCTGTTACAAATTGCTTAGATAACTGCTGTCGTAGGTCAGGAGTCATCCAGCCGGTGTCTGTGGGTCCAGGATTTATCGCATTTACGGTGATGCCTTTCGGACCCACCTCTGCTGCAAAAGTTCGTGTGAAAGCATCTATTGCCCCTTTCGTTGTGGCATAAGAGATTTCACCAGCCATAGGGCCTAGTGATTGGCCCGATGTCATATTAATAACTCGACCACCTGCCGATTGCGTAAACCGTCTAGCGAATTCCACACTAAGCATAGTTACCGCCCTAACATTAATTGCGTAGTGTGCATCCAAAGACTCTGGGGTAATCGTGGTTAAGTCATCGTTAACCGAATAACAAGCATTGTTAACAAGAATGGAAGGTTCTCCTAGCTTCTGCTCAACGTTATTTAATAAATCCACAAAGCTTTCAGGTACAGAAAGATCCATCATTAGGTGTTCGCAACGAACGCCCATGGAACGTATTTCCTCACAAAGTTGCTTTTGCTCCTCGTTATTGCTACCCCAGGGCATCTGTTGATCGTAACTAACCCAGTGTGTAAAAAATACATCAGCGCCTGGATAGGCCAACTCTTTGCACACTGCAGCACCGATTCCTGTGCTGCGACTTGCACCTGTTACTATTGCGATTCGACCTGTTAATCTGCCAAGTGTAGTATTCATGGGTCTTTTCTCCTTTTTATTTTGAAGTCGCATTAAACTGCGGTGACTATTGTGCAAATCTGCCCGTTACTTCAATGAAAACAGCAGGCTACCGTAGCGCCTGCTCATTAATGTGTATTATTCAACTAAAGTTCCCGTTAGCTCAATAGTCTTATGTTTTAATTAGAGTCGCTGCTTATAGTTGTGAGACTTGCCGAACACCTAACGCAGTGACGTCCCGACGGGCTTAGGGGGCTGGATGTGGTCACTCGCTTCTCAGAGTGACCCGGAGCGTCAATATGGTGTTAGCCGAAGGAAGTTCTGGAAGCAGCCATTGTATTTAAGGCGTTCTCAAAATAGCTATATACTTCATCTGCAATTCCCAGAAACTTTTCAACAAGTACATTACTATCCAAGTAACAAGCATACAGATAATCAACTAAAGCGGAGTCAATGTCACAATAGTTTAATATGGCATTCTTCATCTTAATAATGTCATCTTGCCATACACCTGTATCTTCTAAAACCAAAGAGTATAATGCACGAATTAATCTCTTAGAGTAACCTTTAATATATCTAGTTTTCATTGTGTTATCATTAGCATTAGAAAGTAACCTATGTATACGATCTACTTCCTCCTTGGTCTCTGTATTTAAGTCTAAAATGAACTCTGGAGAAATATTTATCGGTGGTACTTTTTCACCAACGTCATGACCATATATGCAAACACAAATTATCTTTACCCAAAAACCCCACTCATTTGGTTTACTTAATACATCGTCAATCGAGCAAATTATCGTATCAATCTTAGTTACTATTGGATATTCTTCCAAAAGCCTGTCTTTAATATTTGACAATCTTTCGTAATCAATATCTTTGGGATTTACACATACAATAGTAAAGTCTGCATCTGACTTAAAAGGTTTAGCAGTTCCTTTTGGAATCGAGCCACACATATAAATGCTATGAATCTTACCTTTGAATTCGGTAAGTATATTATCTATATACTTATCAACAAAATCCTTATATTCACTTTGTATTTCAATTCTATTTATAACTTTTTCTAATATCATATAGACTCCTCCTAAACTAAGAACTTCTTTCGGCTAACGCCTTTTTGCGAACTTCGTAAATTCGTCATGACTTAAGTTATTCGCGAAATCATTCAACTATCCTGCCCCGTTAGCTTAATAAGGGATAAGTGAAAATGTATTCTGATAGACTACTCCAAGAATCAAACATTGGGGTATTTATTTTTTATGAAAAGAATTATTGTTCCAATCTTCATGTCACTTGTCTTATTATTGATGCCTGTACTTGCTGAGGCACATCCAGGACGCACAGATGCAAATGGGGGTCATTATTGCCGCACAAATTGCGCAAAGTGGGGACTGGAAAACGGAGAATACCATTACCACAACGGTGGAGGTTCAGATTCTAAACCGGCTGCCACATTTGTAAGACGTTAGATTTTTCAGCTGAGGATGAAGCAACTCTATTCGGAGATACAAAAACGTTTAATTCGCAACGAACGATAAAAATTAGTCAATCTATCATTAGCGATCTAAAGCAACACATTAAATATCAGAACCAAAATAAATTAGCTTGGAAGGGTTCCTATAGAGATGATGGAAACTTCATGCCAAAGTCTTCTTTATTCAATTCTTTTTCGCGAATTTTGAAACGTATTGGTCTCCCGGCGATGCCGATTCATTCTCTTCGTCACACTCATGCTGTTCTTTTACTTGAGGCTGGTAACGATATGAAGTATGTACAAGAACGTTTAGGTCACGGTAGTATGAGAATCACAGCGAACATATACACACATATTTCAAAGAAAATAAATGAAAGCAGCATGGATAAATTTGAAGCTCATATGAGAAGTATCCTCGAATGATCACTACATTTTTTGGGGGCATTACGGGGGCGTTCATATACCTGTGCAATATCTCCTATCCTTACCCCCACAGAAAAAAACCCTCAACGCTTAGAGCGCCAAGGGTTGATGTAACTAGTAAAGTGTCATGTATTGGTTTCTTTCCCACTCATGAACTTGTGTCCGGTAGATATCCCATTCGATTTCTTTCAGTTCGTAGAAGTGAGCCAGCGCATGTTCGCCGAGAGCTTCGGTAATTACATGGCTGCGGATCATTTCGCTTAGCGCTTCTTTCAAATCGGATGGCAAGCTTGGGATGCCTTCTTCAATACGCTCTTCCTCAGACATCACATAGATGTTACGGTCAATTGGAGCTGGAAGATCAAGCTTACGCTTAATTCCGTCTAGCCCTGCTTTCAACATAACAGCAAGTGCGAGGTATGGGTTAGCTGCCGGGTCCGGGTTACGAACTTCAACACGTGTGCTAAGCCCTCTCGAAGCTGGGATACGAATCATCGGGCTACGGTTACTTGCAGACCAAGCTACGTAACAAGGTGCTTCATAACCAGGAACAAGGCGTTTGTAAGAGTTCACTGTTGGGTTAGTAATCGCTGCAAAAGCACGAGCATGCTTCAAAATACCAGCCATATAATAACGTGCAGTTTTGCTCAGACCTAGCTTGTCACTTTCATCGTAGAACATGTTTTCTTTGCCATTAAACAAGGATTGGTGAGCGTGCATACCAGATCCGTTAATACCAAACAATGGTTTAGGCATAAAAGTTGCATGCAAGCCATGTTGACGGGCAACCGTCTTCACAACGAGCTTAAAGGTTTGAATTTGGTCAGCAGAAGTGATCGCGTCTGCATATTTGAAATCAATTTCATGCTGGCCGGAAGCCACTTCATGGTGGGAAGCTTCGATTTCAAAGCCCATTTCTTCAAGGGTCAATACGATTTCACGACGGCAGTTTTCCCCTAAGTCTGTAGGAGCTAAGTCGAAATAACCACCTTGGTCATTCAATTCTGTAGTTGGGTTACCTCTTTCGTCTGTTTTGAACAAGAAGAATTCAGGTTCAGGTCCAACATTCATCGCTGTAAAGCCCATTTCTTCGGCTTCCTTCAGACAACGCTTCAGGATACCACGTGGGTCTCCAGCAAATGGAGTACCATCCGGCATATACACGTCACAAATCAGACGTGCAACACGGCTATCAGTCACCCAAGGGAAGATTACCCAAGTATCAAGGTCTGGGAAGAGATACATATCGGATTCTTCAATCCGTACATAACCTTCGATGGAGGAACCATCAAACATCATTTTGTTGTCGAGTGCTTTTTCCAATTGGCTAACCGGAATCTCTACATTCTTGATAGTACCTAACAGATCTGTAAATTGCAGACGAATGAAACGAACATTCTCTTCCTTGGCAATGCGTAAAATATCCTCTTTAGAAAAGCTCACGTGATCCTCTCCCTTTCAAAACTCTGTATATTATTATTTATTAAAAAACCGGGATAACTCACCTTGAATAAGCGATACCTGTCCCGGTCTTTTACCGGAAACTAGTTCTTGCTTCAGCAAACGGTGAAGCTGCGAATCTGATAGCTCTCTACGTCTAACCTCTGTGTCAGGGGTAATCACAGTAGCTTCTTCGGATTCCTTCGAGACTGGGTTCATTACTTGCTTGATGCCAGCAATGTTAACACCCTTTTCAATCAAGGCCTTAATTTCTAATAGGCGCTCAACATCATTAAAAGAGAACAAACGTTGATTCCCAGAGGTACGTGCAGGTACGATTAGACTATGCTGTTCATAATAACGAATTTGTCTTGCAGATAAATCAGTTAACTTCATTACAATTCCAATAGGAAATAATGCCATATTTCTGCGGATTTCATCACCCATGACTCATCCAACCTTCCAATGATCTTTTTCTGATCTCATTGTACATTTCCTAATACAGCGTGTCAATGGTGTGTAAGATTTTCTGACAGTAATTTTCGATCACGCATACTTTGGAGTGCCATCAAAACGCCATATTTGACATGGGAGTAGGTTAATCCCCCTTGCATATAGCCAATATAAGGCGCACGGATAGGCGCATCTGCCGATAACTCTAAGCTACCACCTTGTATAAACGTACCTGCCGCCATGATGACAGGATGTTCATATCCCGGCATATCCCATGGTTCTGGAACTACATGGCTGTCTACCGCCGCAGCACGTTGAATTCCCTGCACGAAGGCAATCAAGTGATCCGGTCCATCAAAGGAAACCGCCTGAATCAAATCTGTACGAGGTTCATTCCACGCTGGTTTCGTCTCAAACCCGCAGCGCTGAAATACAGCTGCCGCAAAAATACTGCCTTTAAGGGCTTGTCCAACTGTATGCGGAGCCATGAATAGGCCTTGGTATAACCCGCGGGTAGTTCCTAACATTGCGCCTACCTCGCCACCGATACCAGGAGCTGTAAGACGGTACGCTGTAAGCTCTACTAGATCTCTGCGCCCACAGATGTATCCACCCGTCTCAGCAATTCCACCACCAGGATTTTTAATTAATGAACCCGCTACTAGATCCACACCAACCTGTGGAGGCTCAAGCTCTTCAGTAAACTCACCATAGCAATTATCAACGAACACAATAACATCCGGTTTCAATGACTTCACTCTCGCTGTCATGTCACCTATTTCGGCTACTGTGAAGGAAGCACGCCAATCATAACCACGCGATCTTTGGATTCCAATTACTTTAGTTTTCTCATTGATAGAGAGAGTTACCTCTTCCCAATCAATCTTACCCTCTGCTGTAAGGGCAACTTCCCGATATGTAATTCCGAAGTCTGCGAGTGAGCCTGTCCCATCTCCTGCTTGGCCAATCACCTTGTGTAAGGTATCGTACGGACGACCTGTGATGTATAAAAGCTCGTCTCCTGGTCGCAGCACACCAAAGAGGGCTGTTGAAATGGTATGTGTTCCTGAAGCAAAATGCGGGCGCACCAAAGCTGATTCCGCACCAAAAACGTCAGCATAGACAAGATCCAGCACTTCGCGTCCACGGTCGTTGTAAGCATACCCCGTTGAACCCGCAAAATGATAATCACTGACCTGATGACGTTGAAACGCTTCAATAACCTTCCATTGATTCTTATCGACAATTCGATCAAGAGCTTTGACTGCACCTTCGATTTCAACTTCTGCGGACTCTGCCGCTCCTAAAATATCTTCTGCAAAAACTGCCATTAGTTCTTATTCGCTCCTTACATTTACTTGCCATCATAATGACAGAAAGCGACAGTTGCCTGACGCTTTCTGTCATTAGCTATTATTTTATACCTATACAACAAGCATTTCCACTTTAGGGGAACAAAGAAGATTACGGCTGGTCCACAAAATCAGCAAGCATGTAACCCCATTTATCATAATCCTCTTTATTAAGACGGACGTTATAGATAACATCGTTCTCATCATAGGTGGTTTCCAGAACCTCACCTACTCTGTAAAGCAGGGAAGAAATATCGCCTCGGTCTCCAGGAATGCGAAAATTCAGCGTATCTCCAGCCAACTCATCAGAGATAATTTCAATAATCCGGGTTAAATCCTCCGGGTTAAACGCACTGATTTTCAAAAACCCTGTGCCTGTTGGCAGCATTTCCAGTTGCTCAGGCTCACATAGATCGATTTTATTAAAAAGTACTATTTGCGGTTTGCTAGCTGCCCCTAAGTCCTGCAAAATAGTTTGCACAATCTCCATCTGCTCCTCACGCATTGGAGATGAGGCATCCACTACATGCAACACCAGATTGGCCTCATTGACTTCCTCCAGCGTTGCGCGGAAAGATGCTACAAGATCATGCGGAAGATTCTGAATGAAGCCTACAGTATCCGTAAGCACTACCTCTTTGCCACCCGTTAGTTGAAGCACACGTGAAGTAGGGTCAAGCGTAGCAAACAATTGATTCTCAATATAAACATCCGCATCCGTAAGCTGCTTAAGCAGCGTCGATTTACCAGCATTCGTGTAGCCGACTAGAGCAACCTGCACTGCCCCTGCCTTACGGCGGCGTTCACGGTGCAATTCACGGGTTTTAACTACCTCATCCAACTGGCGTTTCAACTCCGTAATCCGACCGCGAATATGACGGCGATCGGTCTCAAGCTTACTTTCACCTGGCCCTCTGGTTCCTATACCCCCGCCTAATCTGGATAAGTTTTTGCCTTGACCGGATAACCGCGGCAAAAGATAGGACAGCTGTGCCAGCTCTACTTGAATAATACCCTCTCGTGTTTTGGCCCGCCCAGCAAAAATATCCAAAATGAGCTGCGTCCGATCAATAATTTTCAGATCCAGAGACTCTTCAAGGTTCCGTACCTGCGCTCCAGATAATTCCTGATCAAAAATAGCCGTATTAGCTCCAAGACCATCAGCGGCCATGCGAAGCTCTTCTACTTTACCTTTCCCGATAAACCATTTTGAATCCGGTGTTTCCTTATTCTGACGCAACACATCCAGGACTTCAACACCTGCTGTTTCTGCTAATTGTACTAATTCCTGCAGAGAAAGCTCTGGGTCAATACCGGTACGTTTAATTTTATCTGTGACGAGAGTGACCAATATCGCCCGATCTTGAATATCCGTTTCTGTATCATGCGTAGTTATTGCCATTTATTCATGCTCCTTATGACGGTAATAGAATCTTTGTGTACCATTTAATCAGTTTTTCACTTCTTGCTGATGTTATACAGCTGAACCTGTTCATTCACAGCGCTTCAAAACATTTTATCATAAGTTTCATTGGTAATATAGGCTGATAATGGAACGGCTCACCATTCTGTCCGCATTTTCATTATGATAATCTTCAATCTTTTATAAAAGATAAACCGACTAAGCACGTATAAACTTAGCTGGTGTCAATTTATTTAAGAAATTATACTCTCCCCTTTTGAATAATCATCGACCGGAAGAACAAGGTCTCTCGGTAAGATCTCCATCAAAGATTGTTTAGATATTTTGACATGCCTGCTTATTAATCTAACCGCTTGATGGCGGATTGCCTGTTCGAGGATATTGCGTACATACCGGGCATTACTAAAGTTTTCTTCAATAATTTTCTCATTAAGGATTAACTCTTTTAGTTTCCCGTTTGTTTCTGGAGTAATTATATAGTCTCTTTCAGCAGCCATTTTATGTGCAATCAATATCAGTTCATCTGTTGTGTAGTCCTGAAAATCGAGTTGAATTGGAAATCGTGAGGGAAGCCCGGTATTAGCCTCCATGAACATCTCCATTTCATTTGGATAACCCGCTAAGATAATGATGAGATCATCATTCCTGTCCTCCATAACCTTTACAAGACAGTCGATTGCCTCTTTTCCAAAATCCTTATCTCCGCCTCTAGCCAAGCTATAAGCCTCGTCAATGAATAATACGCCACCCATAGCCTTCTTAACAAGGTCTCTGGTCTTTTGAGCTGTATGCCCTATGTATTCCCCCACTAAATCCGCTCTCTCTACTTCGATTAATTGACCTTTACTTAATATGCCCATATTCTTTAACAGCTTGGCAACGATTCTTGCTACAGTTGTCTTTCCAGTCCCGGGGTTGCCTTTAAACAACATATGATAAACCTGATTAACTACATTTAACCCCAGTTCTTGTCTCATTTTTTCCACTTGGATAAGCGCATGAATTTCATATATGAGATCCTTCACCTTTTCAAGACCGATAAGCTCATGAAGCTCTTGCAGGATTTCTTTTGTAGATTCTAAATGATTATTTTGAGCCAGCGCGCTCTCCAATGTTTCATTCGTAATATTTGTTGGGTCTTGATTTTTGAAAGTTATATTCATTCTGGAATCATTAATGGTTATCTTTCTTAAATTTTCTTCACCCATTGTAATCACCTCGTTAGAGCATTATATGCAATAACTGAATGACATCATGCACTTGTTTTAAAGAATGGGGTTTCGACATTGGATTCCCTGCTATCTCTCGCATCTTCTACGATGGTACACGAGGATAGAATGACCGAAATGCATAAAAGTCATAAGCAGACATTTATTTTTTTATCATTTCACAACCCCATTATTTTTGATCTACAAATAACAAATAGCCCCCATTTAGAGTTTAGTCCATTTGGGGGCTGGCTTTTCTAATCAAGTCTCTTCCGGAATAGGAAGCATTATTAGAAGATTCTGATATTTGGGAACAATTACAGGAACAACTGCTGGATTTTCCATTTCGTATAGGCTAGAATTTCACGCGACTTATGCCTTGTCATCGACAGAACAGTGGATTCAGTAAGCCCTAGTTCAGAATTCACATAACCGAGCTCGTCCGCGATTTCGTGTGAACGCCATCCATGATATGTATGCGTAATAATAATTGCTGAGGATAATCCCTCACTTGTCATAATTGCTTTGCTATACAGAAGATTCTCGTAAGTGCTGGTAGCTTTATTTTCAACAGAAATGGCGCTATCCGGAACTCCATGAGCTACTAAATAATTGCGCATGCCTTGACCTTCGGTATATTTAAGATCAGGTTTATCCAAACCTCCAGAAACTATGAAATGCGGGAACATCCCCTCTTGGTAAAGCTTAAGCCCGTAATCCAATCGTTCCTTCAATCCCGGGCTAGGTTCATCTCCCCACATCGACATGCCAAGAATGATCCCTGTATCGGCTTTGAGCATAGGATCTGTCGTTGCAGCTTTATTGATATTCCTCAATGCGTACGCACACCACAACAAACCAACTACAACAATAACCATTAAAGCAATAAGCAACGTTCGTTTAGACCAAATTCGGCGTTTTTTGCGAACAATCCGAATCGGGGAAGAGTCTCTTCCATAAACGTACCATTCCATCTTTATTTCCTCCTGAATTCTCCATGATGAAATAATTCGGCACGATGTTTCAAAGAGAGTGAGAAATAAGGGAAAGCATGAGCATCGATGCCACGTAAAATAGTATGGGCAGTCTCCCAGGCTAGCTTATAATCGTTTTCTGAGATGTCTTGCCTCTCCAGTGCTTCCTCCAGTTCATCCTCATCGAGCAAAAACACCTCGCCGTTCCAAAGTACTACCACGTCCAGATACAAATCGTCAAACCAAGGCACACCTTGGTCAGTAACGCCTTGCACTTTACAGGTGTCTATGTACCATTGAACAATATTTTGTTTTTCGTCGAACATAGCCGTCACAATATAGTGACTATCTTTCGGAAAATATTGCAGCCAGGAATAACCTTTATCTGCAATACGATATGTATGTCGTCCATAGCTCTTCCACAGTGGTTCTTTCAGCCCGTAGATGGTATAAAGCGTAATATATCCGCTGAATTCCCGGCTCTCCACATAGCGGCAGGCAAAATGGCGACGCGTAATCCGGCGCCAGTTGGCCCGGTCTCCGAATTTACGTTTCATAGAAATTACCCTCTCCAGTATGGTCTATTCAGCTTAACACATTTAGAGGATACACTCAAAATATCCCGCAAAATACAAGAAATTTTTCTTCTAAACCTAATAAAAACGGCAGTCCAGCTTCGCTCTATAAATAAAGCAAAGCTGGACTGCCATGGATAAAGCTATTGTTCGAAATTCAAATTCGTTTTATTGAGTGGAAGAATCCCCGTTCACAAAACCTGTCTCTGGATCAGGGTTTGTGGATACATTCCCACTCTCATCGCCGGAACCCTCTCCACCGATAGTGGGTTCTGGAGTTGGGGTCGGCATTGGTGTTGGCGGTGGCGGGGTGATTTCAGGGATTGTAGTACCGCCGTCATTTCCGCCTCCCTCATTGCCGCCTCCGTTATTGCCACCATTTCCATTCTCTCCGTTGTTGCCACCGTCCTCTGGGGTCGGGGTCGGAAGATTAGGATCTATGGTGGGTTCAGGGGTCGGCATTTCATCCTGCACGGATACACTAACCACATTGGAGGGCTCGCTCTCCACTTTTAGCGCAGGGTCATAAGAAGTTACATAATACTCGTAAACCAAACCAGGCAGTGCACTAAAATCGCCTGCGCTGGTAGTCACTGTATTTAACAGTGAGCCAAATTCAGCTTCCGATGTCTCTCTACGATAAATACGATACTCAACGCCGGCAACAGGAACTGCCTCCCAATTGAGATTTACAGTCATCGTAGAAGGATCATATGCTGCTGATAGTCCAGTAACGGTCTGAGCTGTTTCTGGTGTTTCAGTAGGCTCAGGAGCAATCTCGTTATCGAGCTGCGGGAAGGATTTCTTAGGAACATCCTTCAGTGCTTCCTCCATGACCTTACCCCAGAAAGCAGCGGCAAGCGGACTGCTGTTCTTAAGCAGATGCTTTTTACTTGGCTTGTCGTAACCCATCCAGACTGCTGCAGTCCATTCTGGCGTATAGCCTACAAACCATACATCACGGTTCGAGCTGATTCCAGAATATCCACTTTGCGTCGTACCGGTCTTACCGGCAACAGGACGGTCAATCCTAGCTTTTCTACCCGTACCGCTCTCCACGACCTTCTGCATCATCTCAGTCATTTGATAAGCTGTTTCCTTACTCATCACTCGCTCAGGCGTTGTATTCGCTTTGTAGACCGTCTCACCACTGCTATCAGAGATGGATTTAATGGAATAAGCCTCTCTTAGTTCGCCGCCATTTGCAAAAGCGCTGTAGGCTTGCGCCATTTCCAGCGTATTGGTCCCTTTGCTCATGCCTCCAAGAGCCAGCGATAGGTTCTTATCCTCATCTTCCAATCCAATGCCTAGTTTCTTGGCAAATTTAAATCCGGTATTCACACCAATTTCATTGAGCAGCCAAACAGCCGGAATATTCTCTGATTTCTGAATGGCATCACTCATGTTGATGCTCTTAGAATATCCGTGCAGGTTGGTTGGACAATAGTTCGCGAAACATTGCTTCTCGTTGCTTAGCGTTGAATTCATGGTGAATTTCCCAGTTTCCAGCGCTGGAGCATAAGAGACAATTGGTTTGAAAGCAGAACCTGGAGAACGACGGCTGCCAGTTACACGACTGTAGCCTTTTTTCTCATAATTCCGTCCGCCAAGGAGTGCGACAATGCTGCCATTCTCCTGATTCACAATCGTCATTGAGCCTTGTACCAGCTCTTCATCTACACTCTTTTCAAAATTATCACTATCTGCAAAAGCATCTTCAACCGTTTCTTGAGCATGCTTATCCATGGTAGTGTAAATTTTGTATCCGCCGATATTCAGATCATCTTCTGACAATCCAAATTTTTCTTCCGCCTCATCTACTGCAAAATCAATAAATGCTTGATAACGCTGTTTCTTTTCTGGCGGCTTATAGTTATAATCTACGGCTTTTGCTTCGTCTCTTTCCTGCTCCGTAATGTACCCTTGCTCATACATAAGCTGAAGCACTACTGCCCGGCGTTCCTTCGAAAGATCAGGGTTACGCAGCGGGTTGTAACGAGACGGGCCTTTTGGCATGGCCGCCAATGTCGCGATTTCCCAAACCTTAAGCTGACTCAAATCACTTTTACCAAAATATCTTACTGATGCTGCTTTAATTCCGTAAATTGTACCCCCGAAGTTAATCCGGTTCAGATACATGGTAATAATCTCTTCTTTAGATTTCTGATTCTCCAGGGCTACGGCAATCGACACCTCAGTTGCTTTACGGAAAAACGTCTTGTCCCGTGTCAGGAAGATGTTTTTGGCGAGCTGTTGAGTAATGGTACTACCGCCCTCTACCATACTTCGTGCGGCTATATCCTTTACTGCTGCCCGGCCAATCGACCATAAATCCACACCAGAATGTTCGAAGAAACGTTTATCCTCTGTGGCTACAAAAGCGTTAACCAATAACGGTGGAATTTCTTCATACTCTACTGGATCACTTTTCTCCAGTGATAATTCGCCGATTAAATTAGCATTGCGGTCATATACCTTAGTCGTTTCATTCACTGTTAGCTTATCCTGGTTCTCAAGCAGAAGCTTTTGACCATTTAGCATAATGAACAGATATCCACCTAATGCACAGAAAATGGCCAATGCCGTAGCGAAGAACAAGCTCCACAGCACACGCTTCTTCGTCAAAAATTTCTTTTTCTTTTTTGGTTTTGATTTTGGTTTTGATTTGGAACTGGACGATCCTCTATCTCTATTGTGATTCGTCCTGGATGTATCGTCTCTAGACATAATGCCTCCTGACTCCCTTTCGGAAATAAACATAAATGGTCTGCCATGAATGAAAAGAACAACCTTCACAGGTTGCTCTCTCACACTCTATTCAAACGATTTATAAACAAGAAAGGTTTCAATTCATTTTTGATAAATGTTATTCTTCACTACTGCTGTCTTGCATCAGTGATACACTACGTTGTGGTGTGAACGTGGAAATTGCGTGTTTATACACCATTTGCTGGCGTCCATCACTGTCAATGACGATTGTAAAATTGTCGAATGCTTTAATTATTCCCCGGATTTGAAAACCGTTGGTCAGATATACCGTAGCAGGGATATTTTCTTTGCGTAGTTGGTTCAAGAATGTATCTTGGATGTTAATGGACTTGTTCATATGACGTACCCCCAATGGTTCAATTAGATTGTTCAGAAGTATATTCAAGACCTGAGAGAAACTTTCCTGCTATTATACCACGTATTTTTGAGAAATTCTCAGAAAAGTTTTGTTCACCTTCGACATCGATCCACTCGATTTCCTTCATGTGGCGAAACCATGACAACTGTCTTTTGGCGAATCGGCGAGTATCGCGTTTAAGCAGTATCACAGCTTCTTCCAGCGTCAGCTCTCCCGCCAGGTAAGCGGCAATTTCCTTGTAACCCAATCCCTGCATGGACACAAGGCTTCTGCTGTAACCGTTATCCAGCAGTCCCTTCACCTCAGCAACGAGACCATCCGCCAGCATGCTATCAATTCGGTCCTCAATACGTTTATATAGTATTTTCCGGTCCATTGTCAAACCTATGAGACATAAGTCATAGGGAGATTCCTTCTTTTGAGCAGCATGAGAAGCGGAAAGTGTAGTGTTTGTCTGGTGTTGAATTTCCAGTGCACGGATAATTCTGCGACGGTCGTTAGGATGAAGTTTGGCTGCGCTGACTGGATCAACCGCCTCGAGTCTGGCATGCAGTGCAAGCGCTCCATGTTCTTCCGCAAATTGATCCTGCTCTTTACGGAAAGCTTCATCAGCCACTGCTTCCGAGAACTGAAAGCCGTAACATAAAGACTCAATATACAGTCCAGTCCCCCCTACGATAAAGGGAAGCTTCCCTCTAGCGCTTATCTCCTCGATGAGTCTAGTGCCCTGCTCTTGAAATTCAGCGGCAGAATACGCATCCTGCGGATCATGAATATCGATCAGGTGATGGGGAATGCCGTTCATTTCGGCGGGTGTAATCTTAGCTGTACCAATATCCATACCACGATAAACCTGCATCGAATCGCCGGAAATAATCTCAGCGTTATAAGCCGCTGCCAGCTCCAGACTTAACCGGGTTTTGCCTACGGCAGTTGGTCCTAACAGCACTAGAACCTTATGCCTTTCTTTAGTTGTCAATGTGTATCACCCCGTACGATGTTTTGGAGTTGCTTCGGAGCAGCTCAGTAAACCCTAGACGTTCAAATTCGCCACTCAAAGCCTTTTCTTTTAAAAGAACAGTCTTACGGGCGACCCTAACCGCTTCGGCTACACTCTCTGTCGATAAGGCTGCACGGTTAGCGAATTGCCGCAGCGGGGAAATCGAGGCAGAACCCGTCAGAGGCACGCGAAACATAGGATCAAAGTAAACAATATCCACACTTCGATCTGGTTGAGACCGTAAATAATCCAAATGTTCACTATGCACGACATTAACTCTGCGTAAAGCCTCATTGACCTTTACTTGCCCAGAGGTGTAATGAGACATCCCTTCACTGAGCAGTGCGTACAGCGGTAATGAGCTCTCCAAAGCGGTAACCTCTGAGGACTCACCACCATGTACAGCAAACAGTAAGGAGTCAGCTCCTAATCCAGCTGTACAATCCAATACGCTATCTCCGGGAAGCATTCGAGCCGCAACAAGCATCGGCTCGATCTCACCCTTTAGAATTCGTTTAGCGCGAACGAAGCCCATGCTCGGATGAAACTCCATAGGCTCCATTCCTAAGCGGTGTAGTCGAACAGCGTCCTGAGATAGAATCAGAATATCCTCATCTCCGTAATGTTCAACCATCCTTGTAATGGAGAGCTTCTCACGTGGAGCATAACTACAACCCGTTCTCTCCGCAAGGCTTTGCGCGCGTTCTACTATTTCCATTATCGGGCTATACCCCGTAGTTATAATCATGGTGCCTCCAGTCTTGCTCTTAACAAATTTCAAAAAATGTATAATTACATAACCCGCTTGAACAATTTCTCTAAATCATAGGATGAAAAAGAGATCACAATCGGCCGTCCATGTGGGCAAGTATACGGTTGTTTGCACTCTGCCAGTCGGGACAACAGAGCCTCCACTTCCTGTTCTGTTAGTTTATGGTTGGCCTTAATCGAGGCTTTACATGAACACAGAATCGATGACTTTTCTCGTAGCTTCGCAAGATCAATCATACGCTCGCTTAAGACCCACTCCGCCATTTCTTCAACGACCGCCTTCTCATCCCCTTCAGGAAACCAATAGGGCAAAGAACGAACAAGAAAGGTCTGTCCGCCAAAGTGCTCAAGGTATACCCCGGCCTGCTGAAACCAATGTAGACGTTCACTAAGCTGACGACTTTCAGAAGGCGTGAACTCCAGTGTAATCGGCAGTAACAGCTCCTGTGAGGCATCCTCCGGCCGACCAAATTTCTCATAGAAGTATTCGTAATTAATACGTTCATGTGCCGCATGCTGATCGATTAAATAGAGTCCTCCATCATTCTGGGCTATGATATAGGTCCCATGATGCTGGCCTATATAATTAAGCTCAGGAAAGGCTGGAAGTCCAGGCTCTTCTTGTTGTGGTGGAGCCCATAGCTTCTCAACCGAAGGGAGCTGCTTCTGCGCCATTGACGTTTCTTGCGGGCGATAGCTATTGGAATAACTAGTATTCGCATTAGTTTGGCGCCCCTGCGAAGATGAAGACGGATAGCCTGACCCGTAAGCTGGAGCTACCTCGCGAGCCACCTGATGATCTGCCTGACCTTCCTTGCTAAAATCACGGGAATTACGGTCAAGGTTCGATGACTGTAGTCCACTTAAGAAGCTGGCAGATCCCGTAGGGGCTGTATCCTTCTCATCACCATTCGAAGATGACGGCGGAACAGCTCCTTTGGAAAAAGCAAATTGCTCCTGGATAAAGGAGCTGCTGCCCTTGGGTCCGATTGTTTCCTTGCTTGGACGTGGAATCAGACTTTGCCCCAGCAGTATTTTGCGGATCTCCTGCTCAACAAAGGTGTAAAGCTCATTCTCTTTACTGAATCTAACCTCGAGTTTTGCTGGATGTACATTGACATCTACCAAAGAGGGGTGCATATCCAGTTCAAGAACTAATAACGGATAACGGTTAATCGGAAGCAAGGTGTGATAAGCACGCATGATGGCTGCGTTCAGTCCATTACTGCGAATATAACGTCCACCGACAATAGTAGTGATTGCATTTCGATTGGAACGTGTCCATTCTGGACGACTAATATATCCGGAAATCCGGTAATCCAAGTCTTCTGCCGTAATCGGCAGCATTGCTTTGGCGGCATTGGTTCCGTAAACAGCTGCGATGACCTGCAGCAGATCACCATTTCCGAGCGTATGCAGCAGCTGATTGCCATTATGATGCAAGGTAAAAGAGATCCCCGGATGAGCCAGCGCCATGCGGTACATGGCATCTGAGATATGTCCCAGCTCCGTCTGAATACTCTTCATATATTTCAGCCTTGCCGGCGTATTAAAAAACAATTCACGAACGGCAAGATCACTTCCCCGGCCGGATGGAGCGTCCTCATTTCGCATGAGATTGCCACCCTCAATGTCTACTAGCCGCCCTTTGCCGTCATCGGCAGTTGCAGTTAGAAGCGATACCTTGGAGACCGCGGCAATACTGGGAAGTGCCTCTCCGCGGAAGCCTAAGCTTGTGATTTGAAATAGATCGCGGCCATTCAGAATTTTACTTGTAGCATGACGGTAAAAGGCGGTCTCGCAATCTTCAGGATCAATCCCGGAGCCATTATCTTTAACGCGGATGCTCTGCAAGCCCCCCTCTTCTACCGATACCTCAATTCTTGTACTGCCAGCGTCAATTGCATTCTCGACAAGCTCCTTTACAACAGAAGCTGGCCGCTCTACTACTTCACCCGCAGCTATCTGGTTGGCAATATGCTCGTCCAATATATGAATTTTGGCCATTTCATTCACCTCTTATTTAGGCAATCAATTATTATAAAATCTTTATTGCAGATCCTTAACCTTCATCTTCAGCTCGTTCAACAGACTCATCGCCTGCAGCGGCGTCATATTCATAAGATCAGCGTCACGCACAGAAGAAATGAACTCTTTTAGCGCAGGATTCTCTTGGATTTCGGTTACCGCAACTTGATGTGCACTACCTTTGCGATTCTTGCGTGGTTCTTCCTCACCAAAGATAGACAACTGAACAACCTCATTTTCTACAGGTGCCTCAGTGATGACACTTACGGCTTGCGCTATCGAGGATGCGCTAGCAACTTCTCTTACAGCCGCCTGTCTTTCGAGGCTTCCCCCGTAATGAAGTTCAGAACCACCAGGATGGGCTGCCTGCTCAATGCTCTGCAAGAGACCATAAGCTCGGTCAATAATCCCTTCAGGAAGACCCGCAAGACGTGCACAATAGATGCCATAGCTGCTGTCAGCCGCTCCAGGAACTAGCTTGCGCAGGAAGTTAACTTTATCACCGCTCTCTTGAACAGCCATAGAGTAATTCCGCAGTCCTTTAAGACTTCCTTCCAAATGAGCCAATTCATGAAAATGCGTCGAAACTAGAGCTTTGCAAGAAATAACATCATGTACATATTCAATAACCGCCTGAGCGATGGCCATACCTTCACTGGTCGAGGTACCTCTTCCCAGCTCATCAATAATAATCAAGCTACGAGCTGTTGCTTTCTCTGTCATAACCTGGATATCAGCCATTTCCACCATAAATGTACTTTGTCCACCGATCAAATCATCAGCTGCTCCAATACGAGTGAAAATCCGGTCTATAAGCGGAACTTCAGCACTGTTTGCTGGTACAAAACATCCAATCTGAGCCATGATGCAGATCAGCGCCACCTGACGCATGTAAGTACTTTTTCCCGCCATATTAGGACCTGTAATTAGAAGAATATTACCTTCTTCCTTACTCAGCGTGCTTCCATTTGCAATAAAAGCAGAATCTTTAAGCACCGCCTCCACAACGGGATGACGGCCCCCTTCAAGCCGAAGATCATAACCATCCGAAAGGACTGGCTTCACAAAACGATGTTCGGCACTAACTGCCGCCAAGCATTGATACACATCAATCTCGGCAACCTTTTCCGCAAGATTTTGCAGGCGGGGAATTTGCCCGCTGATGCGATCACGCAGTTCGGTAAAGAGGCTGTATTCCAAATCCGTCATTTTATCCTGAGCTTCAAGGATGAGTGCTTCCTTCTCCTTAAGCTCAGGAGTGACAAAACGCTCTGCGTTGGCAAGCGTCTGCTTACGTTCATATCTTCCTTCCGGCAGTGCAGCCAGATTGGATTTGGTGATCTCTATGAAATACCCGAAGATTTTGTTATAGCCGATCTTCAGTGACTTAATGCCAGTGGCCTGTCTTTCCTTAGCTTCCAGTTCAGCGATCCAACGTTTACCGTTACTGCTAGCTTCCCTAAGCTCGTCCAAACGTTCATGATAACCGGAACGGATAATTCCACCGTCGCGCACAGACACCGGGGCATCCTCGACGATTGCGCGGTCAATATCCTCTCGCAGCTCAGCGCATTCATCCATACTTGCACCGATCTCTCGTAAAGTAGCTGAACCGGAGGTCATACATAAATCCTTCAATGCAGGAATTTGTGCCAGCGATAATTTCAGAGCATTCATATCACGGCCATTGGCACTGCCAAAAGCAATACGACCCACCAAACGCTCCAAATCATAAATTTCTTTAAGCGCTAAACGCAGGTCCTCGCGAACGATAAACTGATTGTACAAATAATCGACAGCCTCTAGGCGCCGTTCGATCGGAGCTCGCTGCAATAGCGGCTTATCAATTCTGCGACGCAACAGACGGGCGCCCATCGACGTTTCCGTTCGATCCAGCAGCCAGAGCAGGGATCCTTTTTTGGAGCGTTCGCGAACCGTCTCGGTTAGTTCAAGATTCCGGCGTGTAAATGGATCTAGAATCATATAATTGCCTGGTTCATAAGGAGAAATCTGACTAAGCTGCCCTAACGAACGTCGCTGGGTCTCATTCAGATAAGAGATCAGAAGCGCCAGACATTGTCCACGTTCCTTCTCTAGACGTACCCATGCCGCTTCACCGAACTGACGACGTGCCAGCTCCTCCTCGCGTTTCTCCCAAGGGGTGTAAACTACAGGTTTGGCTAACAGCGGCGTTTCGCTTCGCAGGATCTCCAAAAGTGCAGCGTCTCCGATGATCTCAGCCGGTTCATAAATGCCAATCTCATCACGCAGCCATTCGGCTCCAGATAATACCGAAGTAACATACAGCTCACCAGTTGTTAAATCGCAGGCAGCTAATGCCATCATTCCGTCACTTTCGGTGACGCAAACGAGGTAGTTATTGCTCTTGTCAGCAATGATTTTTCCATCCATCACGGTTCCTGGTGTCACGACGCGTACAATATCCCGCTTCACCATGCCTTTAGTGACTGAAGCATCCTCTAACTGCTCACAAATGGCGACTTTATATCCTTTTTCTATCAGGCGTTGAATATATCCCTCGGCGGCGTGGTAAGGCACTCCACACATAGGGATTTTCTCCTCGCCCCCGCCTTCGCGGCCTGTCAACGTAATCTCAAGCTCCTTGGAAGCCAAAATGGCATCTTCAAAGAACATTTCATAGAAATCGCCCAGTCTAAAAAATAGGAAGGCATCCTTAGCCCCTTCCTTTACCTTTAAATATTGCTCTATCATCGGCGTATATTGTGCCATGGTCAACCTCCATGCCTATTTAATGCTGTCCCCCATTATAACAGAAAATTGATGGACAAAGTTACCCTGAAACCTCACATTAGTACAACGAAAGACTAGAATACTTATCAGACAAACACTTACTTGAGGTATATTCTTCTGCTTTTAAATATTGTAAAATCTTAACACAGAGCGTCAGCCCATATAAAAATCAAAGGAGAATACAATATGATACGAAAGCTAACGAAGGATGATCAAGAGCTGCTGATGGCATTGCTGTGGAAAGAGCCGGCGCTTAATTTATTTATCATTGGCGATGTGGAGAATTTTGGGTTTGAGCAGGATTTCATGGATTTATGGGGAGAGATTGACCCAGCCGACGGGCGGATAAAAGCCGCTCTGCTGCGCTTCTATAGAAGTTACCTTCCTTATGCAGATGGCCCTTTTGATGTCGAGGGGTTCGCTGAGATTATCCGAAAGGATAATGACATACATATGATCTCCGGAGCCTCAGAGGTGGTGAAGGCTTTTGACGGTGAAATTAATTTCAAACAAGTAAAACAGCTGTATTTTGCTGAATTAAAAGAAATGAACAATAAAATAAGTGAGTCCTTCTCTTCAGCTGAGCCTATTAAAAAAGCTACGGTTCAGGATGTAGAAGCGATTTGCGCACTCACGGATACCATTGAAGAATTTGAAAGCAGCCGGAATGGTTCAAGAACCAGCCTGCGTAAAACGCTGGAAAGCAACACCGGCCGCACCTATTATATAGAACGGGAAGATAAGGTCATTGTCACCGCTTCAACTTCAGCGGAAAATTCCATGTCAGCGATGATTGTAGGGGTTGCCACACATCAAGCATTCAGAGAGCAAGGCCTTGCTTCGCGCGTAATGGCACAGCTATGTGCAGACCTGCTCCATGAAGGAAAGTCATTGTGCCTCTTTTATGACAACCCACATGCCGGAGTTATTTATAAACGACTTGGTTTTCAAGATATCGGTTCATGGACCATTGTTAACATGTAGACCAAATAGTAAAATCACACTTTTACTTTGCTGCACCATAACTCACGTATATCCCGTGATTCATCCCACGTCCGTTCAGCGGCAATATATTCGAATAAAGGCTCGATATAGGGGGCGGCAATCTCGTAGCCGCCTAGGGAACGCAGCTGCGCCAGCAATGGGGGGATTGCGGCGCGCAGCGGAGATTTATCGCCGCTGTAGTAGGCGATATGCAGGTCTTCCCGGTCGAGCGGGCGTTGTGTCAGGTCCTCATAATGGCTCACGATTAGGTGAGCCAGATAGACCGCGCCTTTAGCGATGACCGGGGATACCAGGAAGCTCGGCAAGGTCCGGTACTCGAAGCCGCCATGCGGCTGAGTCCGGAAATCGCCGAGCACGCCGTATCGGGGACGACGCGCCCCTGCGCGGACGTCTTCGAGCAGAAGCATGGGCAGCGCGAGATAGTTATCGAGCGCGCGCAGCAGCGGCGCCGTCAGCGTCACGCCGCTGAAGTGCAGATGGCCGCCGAGGGCCCAGCCCGTCAGCGGCATGCCTCCCGCCCGCCAGCGCAGCGAGCGGTCGGCGATGAGCCGGTCCGCCAGCGCCGCGGCGGACATCAGCTGCGCCAGCAGTGCGCGCGGTTCCCCGCGCGGCTGAGGGCGCAGCTCGGCGACCGGGAACGCGCCGCGCGTTCCCGGAGGTCCGGCGTCGCAGCCAGCGACGCCGTCCGTGGGCAGGTACCGCGACGCAGGCACGACGCGGCCGGTGGATTCCCGGAGGATGATAAACTCCGGGTCCATGCCCATCAGCAGGCCGCTGCGGCCCGGCTGCTCCAGAGCCAGCTTTCGTTCCAGCGCTAACGCTGCGGACCGATAAGGCTCGGGCAATCGTTGCCCGGAGGTCTTTACTAGTGGAGTGACCCCCTCCACCACATACCTCCGGTTCCCCATTGCCCTCAGCAGGACCTCACCGCTATCCAGCCCCAAGCTATACAGCGTGCGGACAGCAATCCGCTGGAGCAATTTCATCACCCCGCGAAGCTCTCCCCGCACTCGGCCTCCCGTGGTATTGCTCTCGGCATTAGCAATCCTCACAGCTTCGCTGTAATTATCGGCGGCCGCACGCATTCCAAGACCTGCTCCAAGCAAAGAGATGTGGAGGACAGTCAAATGATAAACCAATATCTTATAACACTGCCTGTGGCCCTTCTCAGTAGCATGTGAAGCATATGTATCGACAAACCGTTTTCCAGAGGGCGTCAGCGTTGCTTCAACCCCGCTTCTAAGCAATCTGGACTCTCTCTCTGCCACAGACAATTCTGAATACACCTTAAGACCTTCATTCATACTCTTTAGCGCCTCCATCCGAGCGTGAACCTTTTTTCATCCTAAAAATAAATAAAAAAAAGGAGGGCATTCGCCCTCTACGCCGCCGCACTCCCTACATATAATGGACCATAACCCATTGATACTCAGTTAACGGCGGCGTATCCTTCCTTACAGCTCATCATCCAGATTGTCAGGGTCCAGATCATCGTAATCGAAGCTATCACCTTCAAAATCATAATCCTTGTCTTCTGGATCATCACTTTGCTCAGTGACATACACACGGACTTTGGTCTCAGCCACCAACTCCACTTCGAATTCGCGCTCTACGCGAAGTGTCACACTGCCTCCGCCTGGCGATACGCCCGCCTCTACACAGTTGGGTTCCTGCGTTGCCTCCGCAGAGACCTCAACTGTTGAAGTGCGGTGTCTCGTGTCCAGGTAGGAAAGCGGAATGAGCTCCACATAAGAGACTGTTTCCTTTGCTACCTCGGTCTGCTTGTTCTTGTCGTACGAGTACCAGATGTTTACATCATAAGTACCAATTACTTCGATTCCGTTCCCGGCGGCAACCGCTTCGTATTGGTGGTTGATAATCCAAGCCCCCAAAATACTAGTCGGATGATGTGGCGGAGTCACGGTATGGGTTGCTGTAGAGAACTTACGACCTTTGCCGCAAATTGCCTTCGTAATGATCTCCCTTGTTTGACGTTTATGGCTTAATGACATCTTTGAACCTCCTCCATACAATCATTCACTATCAAGTGTATGCAGGTTCTAGGCATTTGTTGATTGTTAGACTATAAATAAATTTGAGTAAGCCCTCAAGAAGGCTTTTTCAGGAGACTCATAGTTCATTTTATTTCAAATTTTGTACATATATGAGTAGATTCCAAAAATGGTCCAACCTGTTCCGGAGCCATTCCTACCCCCTCATAAAACCTTAAAACACCAGCTATTGCGGGATTACCCGCACAATTCCAAGTGATCTATGTTTGCTTAAGTCAATAAAATCCTCATCAATATTCACCAGTGGCCGCAAAGGGTCTGTAGCAAGAATCATAACAATTTTTCCTTTTCGCCCATCTGTCAATTCCACTTCGTTCCCTAGCATTGACTGCATTAACTTATTAATAAATACTCTGCAAATATAAGGGTCGAGCTTACCGAACACGCTCTCCTCCATTTGCAGTAATACTTCGTATAAAGGAGCCGCTTTACGATAAAATCGGTCGGAGGTCATCGCGTGAAACACATCAGCCACAGCAACGATTTTACTGAAATCAGTAATCCGGTTCCCAAGCACACCAAATGGATAACCACTGCCGTCCATTCTTTCATGATGCTGTAAGGCTACTAGCGCTTGGGTATGGTTTGTGCCTACCGTATCCCTGATCATCTCATACCCAAAGGTCGTATGCTTTTTCATCAGCTGAAACTCTTCGTCGGATAATGGACCGGGCTTGGTTAATATGTCATCCGGGATTCTCATTTTGCCGATATCGTGAAGAGTCGCTGCAATGGTCAACATGCTCAAATCCTCAGACTTTAGCTTCAGCCATTTGCCTAGCAGGGTAGATATTATGCCCACAGCTACATTATGTCTGTATGTATAATCATCTTTGGTCTGCAAAGCAGCCAATACTCCGTAGAAGTCATTCTTTTCGCTTACCTGCTGGATAAACGGAATCACTTCATTTCTAACTTCCAGCATAGGAATTCTTTTATTTTTGTTATGACGAATCTGTTCAAAAATATTCTCAATCGCAGCTGTACAATCATCAATTGCAAGCTGGAAAAATTCCGCGCTATCCAGCTGGACGACGTCATGAGATTCCAGAGTGATCTTATGTTGACGAATTAATCTAATATGTTCAGCACTCAATAAAGTCAATGCGGGTAAAACAAATACTCCTTTGTCATTAAAGAGGTTAGCTACAAGTTGTTTTCCGATAAATGATTCCATATCTTTGTCCATACGCCTCACCTGCCAATGCGGAAAATCCGTATATGAATTTCCTGCTTGAATTTGAACTCACCCTATAATTGTTAATCTCTTTCGAAGATCAACTTTTAGTTCATACATATTTTATCGTGATTTCAGGGGCGAATGTTAATACTTCACTTTATTAAAGCCTAATTTTAAGCTTTTTTCCGGGTGAGTAAACGTTTCTCAGGCTTATAGCTGACCGGTATTTTATGGCGTTTCGCAATTTTTAAATACAGTGCCAATTCTCTGCAAAGCTGCAGAATCGCTGATCGCACTTCAAATTCCTCACGTGTCTCTGGCAAATCCATGCTTTCAAACTCATGTTCAAGCTCTTCCAGCAAATGTTCCGTGCGGCCTGTATATTCTTCAGCCAAAACATCTCCGCTAAGCTGGTCGAACAATTCAGCTACCATCTCTCCATGCGGTAAATGGCGATATACTTGAGAAATCAGCTGCATCATGCTTTGTATCGATTCCAGCTGCTCCTTACGCATATAGAAATAGACATTCCAAGCTTCATCAGGATGAATTACATGATTCTCCATCTCGCGAGTAGCTGCTGTCAGTCCCCGCTGCACTGCATTATCCGCTTCAATTAATTCTTTGCCATCCCACATATACGCAGGCTCACGCAAAGTACGGGCCATCTGAGTAAAAATAACTGAAAAGTATCGATCCACTTCCTTGCGGATTCCATAAATAACTCCCCCAGTCTGTGGCATGTAAATTAAGTTGACCACCCCCGCTGAACCGAGACCTATGGCCAGTAGCTCTACTTGCTGCAACAACACATGTAGCGATAACTCAGCTTGTCCAAACACACGAAACACAATAACAGAGCTAGTGACAATCCCTTCCTTGTAGCCGGACTTCACAATCATTGGAAAGCCAACAAGAACGTACAGTCCAAGTACCCAGTAATGAAACCCTAATATCCAAAATAAAATACACCCAAAAAAGAGTCCCACGAGCGAGGCCAAAAAACGCGCCGTTATCGTCCGGAAACTCCTTTTCAAGGTAACCTCCACACCCAGAATGGCTAAAAGCCCTGCACTTTGTGCATTGGGTATGCCTACTGCAGACGCGAGAAGAACGGACATTAACGTCGCAGCAGCTGTTTTAATCACACGAAATCCCATAACCCTATCTCTCCTTAAAAGCACTAACCGTTAATAGGTAAAGATATAGACATGTTACAAGATTTTGTGAATGGACACAACGTTACATTAGACTTACCGACGGTATAACAAGCGCTTCTCCAGATACACTACCAGTTGATACATTGCCGTTGCTACGGCTGCAATAATCAGCAGACTGGACATCACAAGCGTGAAATTAAACACCTGGAATCCATATATGATCAGGTACCCAAGACCGGATTTTGCTACTAGAAACTCTCCTACGATAACCCCGACCCATGACATTCCCACATTCACCTTTAGGGTAGAGACCACCGTTGGAAAAGATGCCGGAAGAATCACTTTAAAAAACACCTGAACTTTAGAAGCTCCAAAAGAGCGGACCACCTTCACCAGATTAGGATCCACACTGCAAAAGCTATTGTAAACAACAAGTGTAGTAATAATCACCGTAATCGATAAGGTTGTCACAACGATAGCGGTGAAACCCGCCCCGAACATTACGATAAAAATCGGCCCCAAGGCCACCTTCGGCATACTGTTAAAGACAACCATAAACGGATCAAGCACCGCTGATAAAAACGGAGACCACCAAATAATCACTGCCAGCAGCGTTCCTAACAAGGTTCCCAGAACAAAGCCTACCGCAGTCTCTCCTACCGTCATCCCCAAATGAGGCCACAAGCTTCCACTGATCATATCCTGCCAAATCTGTTTGAAGATTTTTGTCGGGTAGCTGAACAATAACTCATCAATCCAGCCCATTCTTGCTCCCGCTTCCCACAACACAAAGAACAGCAGCAACAGACTGCTTCTTACAGCAATAACCTGATTACGCCGGCGCTGTTTAGTTTTTTTGAAATCCACATGCATTTGCTGCAGCCACAGTTCACGGGAAGCTAAGACACCCGCTTGCTCTGTTCGTTTCATTAGCTTTCCCTCCCTGCGATCTCCATCTCTGTCCATACTTCATGAAAAAGCTCCGCAAACCCTGGCTGATCACGCGCATACAGCGGTGGGGCTGAGCGGATTAGCTCCGGAACAGGAAAAACTTTACGAATCTTCCCTGGATTTCGCTGCAATAAAATAACCCTACTGCTGACCGCAATCGCTTCTGACAGATCATGCGTGACCAAAATAGCCGTGGTTCCCCGGCTGCGTAAGGTCTCTGAGACTAAATCTTCCAGCTGAAGTTTGATCTGATAATCAAGTGCCGAGAACGGCTCGTCTAACAGCAGCAGTCCTGGATTGGTAGCTAATGTTCGTACAAGAGCCACCCGTTGCCGCATCCCTCCGGATAGCTGAGAAGGATAGGCCTGTTCTTTCCCTTCTAATCCCATCTCGCGCAGCAGCTCCAAAGTCCGTTTATGACTTTCTTCGTTTAAGCTTCCGGTAAGCTCCAGTCCAAGCACGGCATTGTCAAGAATACTCCGCCAAGGAAAAAGATAATCCTGCTGCAGCATATATCCAACCTCAGGTGAAGGGCCTAGAATGGGTTGGCCATTTACGAATACTTCTCCCTCAGAGGGCTGCAGCAGTCCGGCAATAATCGATAGGAGAGTCGTCTTACCACAGCCACTTGGGCCTACTAAGCTGACGAATTCTCCTTGCTCGACATTAAGATTTAGATCCTCAACGGCCAGTGAAGCTTCCCGATCGCCGAGATAGGCATGCGTTACTCCCTTTAATTGCACTACTGGAAGCAAGGTCATCCCCTCCTTATAGTTAACAAAATCCATTTAGGATCTTATCTCTCTTATTTAGAGCCACTGCTCTTTATGGTCTTTTCAGCTTTTTCAGCAAAAGTATTGTTCACGATTTTTTCTGCTGGAACACGTTCTTTAAGTTCACCTGCGTTGTCCATAACATCTAGTAGATTATTCCATTCCTCATTATCAACAACCGGATTAATGGCGTAGGTGTCCTGCTCCTTGTAACGTTTTACAGCAGAAATCACAATGTCACGATCCGTTTTATCAAAATAAGTTATTATGGCATCCGTAATTTCTTCAGGACTATGTTCCTTCACCCAAAGCTGAGCACGCTGGATGGCATTAGTGAACTTTTGCACGGTATCTCCATTTTTCCTAATGTAGCTGTTTTTTGACATGAATACCGTATAAGGTAAATAACCGCTCTCCACCCCAAACGATGCCACTACAGCTCCCCGGTCTTCTCGTTCGAAGATAGAGGCCTGCGGCTCAAACAGCTGCACATAATCCCCAGTACCTGAAGCAAATGCACCGGCAATATTAGCAAAATCGATATTTTGGATCAAGGTAATATCCTTCGCAGGATCAATTCCCTTTTTAGATAAAGTAAACGCGCCTGCCATTTGTGGCATTCCGCCTTTTCTTTGACCAAGGAAGGTAGAGCCCTTCACTTTATCCCAATTAAAATCTCCATCAGCCTTCCGGGCGAACAGGAATGTTCCATCCCTTTGAGTCAGCTGTGCAAAATTAATGATCGGATCATCCGAGCCCTGCTGATACACGTAAATGGAGGTTTCTGAACCAACCAACGCCACATCAATAGCTCCTGAGAGCAATGCAGTCATGGTTTTATCTCCACCGGGAATCGTCTGCAGTTCTACATCCAGCCCTTCATCTTTGAAGAAACCTTGAGTCAAGGCAACATACTCGGGTGCATAAAAGACAGAGCGGGTAACCTCCCCAATCTTCACCTTTACCGTCTCTGACTTTCCGCCGCAACCGGCAAGTACTGAAAAGCATAAAGTAATGATCATGAGCGACAATGACAGCTTTTTCCGAATCTTCATTCTTCATTCTCCTTTCTTACCGGGTCCTTCGCCCTTGCTTAAAGCATATGCACATGCCTACTGAAAGGTTAAAATCCCGAATATCGTGGGGAATTAAAAGAATATCCATGATATCAGCGGTTTTTATTGATTTTATGGATAAATATCACTGGATTTGCTGTTTTTATATCTGTGCAAACGTTTTACCTGAGGATTTGATTACAGTACCATAAGAATTAAAGCGCTTACCATTTCCTTTATAGGAAAATTGCAGCAGAAGGGGTTATTTTATATGGATAAACGAGCAACATCTATCGCCAAAAAACACACAATAAACGGACTTTTGACTCTTAGCTTAACTGCCGTTCTGCTATCCGGTTGTTCAGGAAATAATAACAATATTCCTTCCTCTGCCTCCCCTTCTCCATCGCCAAAAGCAAATACAGCTCAGAATACTACAACACCTCCCGCTGCAAAAACGATTACCACTGACGAACAGCCCTCAACGGTTTATTATGAGATTTTTGTTCGTTCATTCTATGACTCTGACGGGGATGGCATCGGTGACCTCAAAGGGATTACCAAGAAATTAGATTACTTAAATGACGGAAATCCTGACACCACAGACGATCTGGGGATCGGTGGGATTTGGCTTATGCCTATCAACCCTTCACCAAGCTATCATGGTTACGATGTGACAGATTATCGTGCAATCAATCCAGATTATGGGACGATGGAGGATTTACAAGAGCTCGTTACGGAGGCACATAAACGTGGGATTAAAGTAATTATGGATTTGGTCGTGAATCATACCTCCATAGAACATCCTTGGTTCGTAGATTCCGCTAAAAATAAGGACAGTAAATATCGCGACTGGTACATATGGGCTGAAGATCAAGGACGCCCTGCCAATGGAGCTAGTGCCGCTGGTAGTGGCAGTGCATGGCACTCTTTACTGGGTAGTCATTATCTAGGTGGCTTTTGGGAAGGCATGCCTGATCTAAATTTTGATCAAACGGAAGTTCGTAATGAAATGAAAGATATCGGCAAGTTTTGGCTGGAACAAGGGGTTGATGGATTCCGTTTAGACGCTGCTAAACATATATACGAAGACCTTCTAAGCGACAAAAGCCAAGCCACAACCAATAAAAATGTATCTTGGTGGCAGGATTTCCGCAAAGCGATGAATGAAGTGAATCCTCAAGCTTATATTGTCGGCGAAGTATGGGAGAATTCTGCAGTCACCGTAGGGGCTTATTTGGATCAAGCTTTCGACTCTAGCTTTAACTTTGGGTTAGCCGAGACCCTTATTAATTCCGTGAAAACTGAAAAAGACAGCGGGACTGCCTTTACGCTGGAACGTACGTATAATTTGTACTCCAAAATATCTGATAGCCATTTTACCGATGCAATTTTTTTGACAAACCATGATCAAAACAGAGTCATGAGTCAATTAGACAGCAATCTGGATCATGCAAAAATGGCAGCAGCCCTGCTGTTAACCTTGCCTGGAAATCCTTTTATTTATTATGGTGAAGAAATAGGAATGCTTGGTGTAAAACCAGATGAAGGAATTCGTGAGCCCATGAGATGGATGACAGCGGATCAGGGTGAGGGGCAGACTACTTGGGAGGTCGGCAGCAATAACGCTGATGATGTTAGCATTAATGTCGAAAGCCAGACTAACGACAGCAGCTCACTGCTTAAAAGATACCGCGAACTCATTGCGTTAAGAAACGAAGTCCCTGCGCTCCGTGATGGCGGAATTCGAGACTACACTTCTGGCAATGCAGGGGTAATGGCCTACGAACGTATAACAACAGAGGATCAAGTCCTCGTTGTTCATAACCTAACTGGAGATGAACAAATCATTACGCTTCATCCAAATGTTGAGGGTATCTCTTACACCAAGATCCAAAAGACAACTGCTGACAAAGTGACCTTAAATTCAGATCAGCTTACTCTTCCTCCCTATTCAACGGTTATTGTGGACTAGGAAAAGAGGAGGAATGAAACACCCACTCTGCCACAGAACCACATAATTGTGCTTTCGATATAGGAAGAGCTACAATCCAGTCTTGGGAAGGATCGCTGCTCATTCGCAGCAACCAGCCACTTGAATGATCGCTTATGAAGCTAGCATACTGAAACTTCCAGCCATTTTCACTAGAAATACAGAGTCGCAATTCTCCCTCTGCGTCGAAGCATTTCATCACTTGTGCAAGATGGTTGGAATGGACATCATCTCCTGTCTCTGCAGCTAAACACTCTGAGAGTCTGTGAACCGTAGAGGAATCAGAGCCTTTTTTCAGCTCCTCGAACCTTTTTTTTGACATTAGTAACGCCGGAATCCCGTGAGCAAAGGGCTCCATTGCTCTCTCACATTCGAACAACTCGAGACAAAAGCTCTCTGTTTCCTCTCTGTTCTTCAGCACACACGGAGGAGAGTCCGGTGTATTATTGCAGTAGGCTAGTATTTTATCCTTATGTATTTGTAAACACAGATCTTTAGTTTTCTCCTTCTCTCTATATTTGAATCTACCTATCCTTTCTGCTGTAGACGCAGTATTTAACAATTCATTTAAAACTACTTGGTCGGTTACCCGATCTGGAAATAAAAATTCCGTTAAATCCGTTAAATCCGTTCGTTCTTTCTCATTCACATTATTGTATCCTTCCTGTATTACATATAAATGTATATTAAACTAGCAATCTTTATGTTATCATAAGCTAATTTTAAGGTAAAATTAAGAAACAAGGGGTATGATCATTAACATGAAATACTTGTAGCGAGGTGATTTCAAAATGAGAATGCTCATCACATTTCAGAACAAACTTGTACCTGTGTATTTCACAACAGAAAATAAACAGCCCACTCAAAAAGTACTTAGATTACTTAACAGTACGCTGGAGCTCAAAATTCAAAAGGGCAAAAGTGCCCTCCAGAAATGCCTCAATTCTCTGATTAGTATCGAAATTAAAGGCTCTGAAGCTATATTGCACAGTTACAGTGAAAATGATTCATTGGCGCTATCCCTCTATTAATGGAGGGGTAGTTTTTTTGTCACAACATTGCTGTCCTCAGCTTTCTAATAAGGAACGTCCTAAGTAGCCAAGAGGTGCTGCTTGGACTCGTTGTCTTTTTGAAGCTAAACTTGATCCAAAATGACACTCCGTTTGATTTAGATACTATTTGCGCATACATAGGCATATATAGCTTCAACTCTCAAAGTCAGGGACCTTGGTTCGCTGGTTCTGCTTGGTTCTGCTAGGTTCTGCTTGGTTCTGCTAGGTTCTGCTTGGTGCTACTTTGTACTGATTTTGTGCTATTTCATGGCACGTTTGGATTTCTGCTTGCCGGCCATCCCCATAGTCGGCTGCTATCGGACTCAGATGACCTTAATCGTAACTTTTGGGCTCATTTGGAATTCTAACGGACCCCAGGGTCACTATTGGCTCGAAAAACACTAATTATCGTCCTCAAAAAGCTAAATAGCTGCGCTGGAGTCCGAAACTCTGCTCTAATGTTCATAAATTCGCATATAGCGTCATCTGAGTCCGCGGTAATCTAAATTCGAAACTGAGTTTGCTTTAGTTGCTATTGTCGTTTACATAGTTGCTATTGTCGTGTACATAGTTGCTACTGTCGCGTACATAGTTGTTACTATCGTGTACATAGTTGCTACTGTTGTAGCTTTAGTCGCTGCTTTTGAACTCATAGCCACTGCTTTCGGACTCAGATGACCTTAATCGTAACTTTTGGGCTCATTTGTAATTCTATCGGACCCCAGAGTCACTATTGGCGCGAAAAACACTAATTATCGACCTCAAAAAGCTGAATAGCTGCGCTGGGGTCCGAAACTCTGCTCTAATGCTCATAAATTCGCATATAGCGTCATCTGAGTCCGCAGTAATCTAAATTCGAAACTCAGTTTGCTTTAGTTGCTATTATCGTGTACATAGTTGCTACTGTCGGAGCTTTAGTCGCTGCTTTTGAACTCATAGCCAATACTTTCGAACTCATAGTACAATTCTATCGGACTCAGCTGACCTTAAACATAAATTTTGGGCTCATTTGTAATTCTATCGGACCCCAGAGTCACTATTGGCGCGAAAAACACTAATTATCGACCTCAAAAAGCTGAATAGCTTCACTGGGGTCCGAAACTCTGCTCTAATAACTGAAAATTCGCATATAGCGTCATCTGAGTCCGTTGGCCGCTGAGGATACTTGGAAGGTCACTTAGCGAGTGATTTGTTGTCTGACTTAGCCGTTAACTTGGTGTGTAGCTCAGTGGGTTAATCAGCGGGTGACTTGGTGTTACTTTGTGTGTAGCTCAGTGGGTTACTCGGCGGGTGATTAGTTGTGTTAGTCAGTGAGGTGACTTAGCCGTTAACTTGGTGTGTGACTCAGTGGGTAACTCAGCGGGAGAATTTGTTGTGTGCCTTAGTAAGTCGTTTAGCGGTTGACTTAATGTGTGACTCAGTTAGTGACCTACACGTTACTAGTTATGTGACTCAGTTAGTAACTTAGCCGTTAACTCGGCGTGTGACTGACTCAGTGTGTAACTTAGCAGTTGACTTGGTATGTTACTCAACAAATGACTTTGCATTGGTTAGCAGATTAGATGTAGTGGGTGGCCTGACCCTACTATGTCACCTGCCAAAAGTGACGTTTGTCGTAGGTTGGCTTTCATTTGCTGCCCCTTTATGCTGAAGCAATCTGCCAGGACTAAAAAACGCAGAGCAGTGATCCCCCCTTAACGGGAGGATCACTGCTCTGCTATATTTACGGACTTTTTTAACCCAAGGACTCTGTCTCATTCAGCGAAAAATCTACTATTAGGAAGAGCTAAGCAATTATCAGCTGATCTTGTAATTCTTCTGCTCTGCTTTTTCAGCTTTCTGGATTCGAAGTCTAAATAGCTTCACTAAATTCTGACGCGTATGCTCTTCGTGACAGTTGTCCAATTTTTTAATGATAAACCGATCGATGGACATGTCAATCGCTCCTTTTAGATCATTCTGGAACTTATAGAGGCAGGAAATTATTTCCTGTTCTTTGTATCACCTATTAACCTTTTTTTCATTTTTTCAAACTCCTTAAGCGCAAACAAATTTCAAGAACAAAAAAATAATTTACAAACAAAAGATTACATGCTATATTAAATATAGTTAATATTAAATACACACATGCAAGGGAGAAATCATAATGTCTAAAGTTCTATTTATTAAAGCAAACAACCGTCCAGCAGAACAATCCGTAAGTGTTAAGCTTTACAATGAATTCTTGGAGAGCTACAAACTCAACCACCCAGAAGATGAAATCACTGAGCTTGATCTGTTCGCAGAGCAACTTCCATACTACGACAATACCCTGATCACTGGTATGTATAAAGCCGCTCAAGGATACGAAGCAACACCTGAGGAAGCAGCTGGTGCCGCTATCGTTAATAAATATCTTAATCAGTTCATCGCTGCAGATAAGGTAGTATTCGGTTTCCCACTGTGGAACATGACTGTACCTGCTGTATTGCACACTTATGTAGATTACCTTTGCCAAGCTGGTAAAACATTCTCTTACACTGCTGAAGGTCCAGTTGGTCTTTTGACAGGTAAAAAAGCAATCGTTCTGAATGCAAGAGGCGGTATCTACTCTGAAGGTCCTGCTGCAAGTGCTGAAATGGCAGTAAACTTCATCGTTGGTAACCTTAACCTGTGGGGAATTAAAGATATTACACAAGTAATCATCGAAGGCCACAACCAACTTCCAGCACAATCCGCTGAAATCATTGAAAACGGATTGCAACTGGCTAAGGAAACTGCTGCATCCTTCTAAACCATAACCGTTTAGATTCAATTCAATAATGAGGGGCGCCCCTTAGCTGTCAAAAGCTAAGGGGCGCCCTTTTTCAATGTCTATGCCGTTATATCAATTCTTTTTAATATTCATCCAGCTCTTTACGCCATCCGTATCCTCTGGTTCTGGATGAACTCACTTTAGTGGAAGCTGCGCTTTTTCTCTTAAGCTTGGCTTCTTTATTATTTTGGTACAATACTTCTCGTTGTGTTTTTCGGTAGTTGAATAGTCTCTTCTCTTCCAGTTCACCTGTTTGGACTGCTTCCAGTACAGCACAGCCCTCTTCGCGTTCATGTCTACAGTTACTAAACCGGCACTTAGAAGCTAGACCGCTGATATCACTAAACGCTAGATCAAGACCACCTTCATCTTCCCAGAGCTGCAGCTCCCGCATCCCCGGTGTATCTACGATAATCCCCCCATCCGGCAAAACAAACAGTTCACGGTGGGTAGTAGTATGACGTCCGCGGCTATCCCCTTCTCTAACATCCTGCGTAATCTGAAGGTTCTTCCCGCATAGCCAGTTGATCATTGTCGACTTCCCACAACCGGAAGAGCCCGTAAGAGCTACTGTTTGACCCTCACCAATGTAAGGCAGCAGCTTCTCGCGTCCTTCATCTTGTATTGCACTAACAGCATGTACTGATACTCCGGGAGCCGCGCTCTCCATTTCAGCGATTTTACTGTCTGCATCAGGACAAAGATCCGCTTTAGTGAGTAGAATAACTGGATTTGCCCCACTATTCCAAGCCATGATCAGATATCTCTCCATCCGGCGAACATTAAAGTCATCATTCAACGCGCTGACCAGAAATAATGTGTCTACATTGGAGGCAACAATTTGCTCATCTTGTGTATTTCCTGCGACCTTGCGTGAGATCACACTCTGCCGAGGCAATACGCCATGTATGATTCCATGCTCGCCGCCATCTTGCATCGCCAATGCTACCCAGTCTCCAATGGCAGGAAAATCACCCGAGGCTACAAATGTGTGTCTCAGCTTCCCGGCAAGCTCTCCCCACGTCTCTCCTACATCAGTTAACACCTTGTACTTACTGCCAAAGTCACCAACGATTCTCCCGGGAATAAATTGTTTATCCTCTGCATGACTCCACTTTTCATTCCATTTTGTACTCCAGTTTTCATTCCAACCATATTGCTTTATGCTATTCATTCATTTCCTCCTAAAAGATATGTTTATGTTTTTTCTTGCCCCTTGGCGTTTTCCGAGAACACAAAAAGCCGCCGGAAATAAAGACTCCGGCGGCGGTATATAGACATGTGGATTTATTACACCAAATCCAATCTTTCTACACACGCAAAAAAGCCACCGGACCCTATACGGTTCCCGGTGGCTCTAATAAGCGTAATTGAGCTTACCTGCTAAACTGCACGAATCAATTATTCGGCAGCAGCTGTTCCCGGAAGACACGTATCCACAACAGTTGAGTTCATTACATTTAAAACTGTCATAAAACATCGTCTCCTTCCGAAATTTAAGATGCTGTTATCATAATTGGTGCAGCAGTAAAATGTCAACCCCAAATTTTCCAGATTACAAAATAGCCTTTAATTCTTTCAGCTCACGGATCATTTTCCAAGGTTGGATGTCCAACTGATCGTCCCAAGGATGTTTCCTTTGCAGCCATATCCCTTCAAGGCCAGCCTTACCTGCACCCCAGATATCATTTATCGGATGATCCCCTATAAACAAGGTTTGATCCGCAGAGGCACCCAACCTGTCTAAAGCTAATTGATAAATCGCAGGATCAGGCTTCGCAATGCCAACTTCTCCAGATATAACAATAGCCTTGAAGTACTCTCGCAGGCCGAGAATATCAATTTTGGTGTTCTGGATTTCTTTTTTACCGTTGGTGACCAGCCCCAAAGTATATCCACGCTCCACGCAATACTCCAGAACCTCCAAAGCATGCTCCATGGCTGCACCATGATTGATGTAGCTCGCATCATAATACGCTCGGATATGTTCAGCCGTCACAGGCTTTTCCCAAGGCAGGATCTCACTAAGTTCTAAGAAAAATCCGTCTTTATCACGGTAGCCATCAGCGTCTCTGTGGATCATATCCTCGATCACGGCCTGCGCTTCCGCAGGTTCAAGATGCCCAAGAAAATCCTGCACGAACTGAGTGCTAAAGCTGCGAAATGTATAGTCGCGATCCATTAAAGTATTGTCCAGATCAAATAAAATAGCTTGTACTTCCTTCATCAAGCAATTCCCCTTACATGCTGTTAATTTTCAAACCTAACCTACAGAATGTAATTGTACTATGCCTTTAGAGACAAAGAAAAGACTATTCAACAAAAAGGATTTGTGGCTTCCCTTTTACTGAACAGTCTTTGTGAAGATTCATATCTGCGTCATTCCTTTACTCGAAATGCTCTGCCCGATGGGTCAGCATCATTTCTTCATCCGTAATATACAACGGAAAAGGAGGTGTTTCTTTTAGATAACTTTCTGTAGATAACAACCGATAATGAACCTCTGGCAACCAGGTGTCTTCAAGCAGTGGTAGCTTGCCTGTATCACTAATATAACTGTCTACAGCAGCCTGAACTAAATCAAGATAATACGGTACTAACTTGTCTTCTTCCTCGAAAATTTCATAGGTCTCTCGAGACATATAGAAATTCCGTTCGGGTATTCCACCCAAATAACGTTTCAGACGACTCATATCGATTCTTTTGTCCTCTAAGATTAATGCTGTTCTATTAATAGGTCCAGGCATATCTTCTTCGAACTTTCGAATCGCCTGTTTCACTTGAGGTAATGTGACGGTTACATGATCTGATTTGGGTTGCTTTTTTGTGCGTTTAAATAACATAACGAAAGTCTCCTTTCTAAATATGTCTCAGATAACGCTTACAATTCCATTTTATTCGAAATTCGAATAATTAATCAGTACATTTCAAATCGACACAGAATGTTAATATTTAAAAGATCATTATTTGACATATTCCCACCGAGTCCATACTTCTCGAGGATTTAGTTCATACTTGTCCTTCTCACGATACATAAACTGATGCATGATGAATTCACGACGAATAGTGGCAAAATCTTCATGAAACTGCTTAATAAACTCATTGATTTCCTTTTCCGTATAAACAACACCTGGCTCCAGCTTCTCAACCATGTATTGAAGCGCTATCAATTTCTTCTTGTATTGTGCGGGAATTTGCCGCAGCCGGCCATCTTTAGAGAAAAAATTACGAATTACAGTATCCTGAAGACTATTCTCAGGCAATTGCTCTTCCATATTCTCAGCTCCTTTCGAAAAAATAAATTGCAGTGAAGCTTCAGCCCCATTATTGATAAACTCCGGATTCAACTTAAAGTAAACTGTATTTTTGTCGCGTCTTTCCTTTATTAGGGCCGCTTCACGTAATTTAGCCGCATGATGAGTGACTGTAGGCTGCGATAAATTCAACTTCTCAGCCAGCGCTTGCCCGTGCATTTCTCCTTGGGACAGAAGCAACAATAAGCGAAGACGCGTTGGATCAGCTAAAGCTTTATGATAACTCACGATTTTCTCCAACTGCACTGGGTTCACGCTCCTAGAATTTCACAATACATTGATACATTAGATATATATCTAATTATATAATAATCAACATTGTTCTTGCAATGGTTATTATACTCAATCTGCTCTTATGGAAAAATTCATGAATTTAGGGTAGGATTTAAAGAAAAGATAGTAACAATCAGGAGGTAACCCGCTTTATGAAAGATGTCATTATTATCGGTGCAGGTCCTTGCGGCCTCTCGGCAGCTATTGAATGCCAACGCCAAGGTCTGTCCAGCCTTATCATTGAAAAAAGCTTTATTGTGCACTCCATTTATTTGTATCCAACAAATATGCAATTTTTCAGTACGGCTCAGTTATTAGAAATCGGGGATGTTCCTTTCACTTCGACCAACGACAAGCCTTACCGTCATGAAGCGCTTGTCTATTATCGCCGAGCCGCCGAGCAATATGGTCTAGAGATCGCCGCTTATGAAGAAGCATTATCCATTGAACCGCTTGAAGATGGAACCTTTGCCGTACATACGTCAAATATGCGTGGTGAGCATCAGAAACGTATCACTGCAAATGTAGTTATAGCAACAGGTTATTTTGATCAGCCGAATATGATTGGCATTCCAGGTGAAGAACTACCTAAAGTTACTCATTATTTCGGTGAAGCCCATCCTTACACGGGAATGAAGGTAACTGTAATTGGCGGCAGTAATTCCGCAGTAGATGCAGCACTGGAGCTTATGCGTGTAGGAGCTACGGTAGATATGGTATATCGTGGTGAAAGCATCTCAGAGAATATTAAACCTTGGGTTCGGCCAATCTTTGAAGGCATGGTGCAAAAAGGGAAAATCACTCTGCACTTAGGCTCGCGTGTCACTGAAATTACTGCAAGCTCAGTAATTGTTACGGATCATAAGGGGGACAAGAAAGCATTGGATAATGATTTCGTTCTTGCCTTGACTGGCTTCCGTCCGAGCCGTACCCTCCTCACTTCAGCGGGTGTGATCATGGATGACGACATGGATAAGCCTGCTTTTAACACCTCTACCATGGAAAGTAATGTTCCAGGGTTGTATGTTGCTGGAGTAATCGCCTCCGGCCGCAATGCTAACGAAGTGTTTATTGAGACCGGAAGAGGGCATGGTAAGCTTATTGCAGATCACATTGTGTCAAAAGAAAGTTCTAATCCTAAGGAGTTGAAACATTAAGATGGACATGACCTCTTTGCTTTTGCTTGGACTTGCAGCGCTTGGAATTATCAGCAGCAATTCCCCTGTAACAATAGCAATGGTCGTCCTATTACTGCTAAGAGTACTTGGCTTACAGCAAACTTTTCCTTGGCTAGAAAAATACGGTTTAACCATCGGGATTATCATCCTGACCATCGGGGTCATGACCCCATTAGCCAGCGGCAAAATATCGCTGCAGACAGTCGGTCAATCCTTCTTGCACTGGAAGTCCTTACTTGCTATCGCTATTGGCATTCTCGTCGCTTTTCTTGGAGGCCGCGGTGCTACGCTCATGACCAACCAACCCACAGTTGTTGCAGGTCTGCTGATTGGCACGGTGATTGGGGTTGCGTTATTTAAAGGCGTTCCGGTCGGACCGCTGATCGCAGCCGGCATTTTATCACTTATGATCGGCAAAATGTAATAGAACAGCACAAAAAAGACCGCTTTTGGCGGTCTTTTTTATTGTGCCTTTTATAGAAGCCACTACATCACTATTCCTCCACCTGAGAAATGGACTGCGGAATTTGCTGCACCGCTCTTTTTTCAACGACTAATAAATCTTCAACGCCATACTCTGTCTTAATTTTCTGCAACTGCTTCAAAGCCTCTTCTTCTGTATTAAAATATCCTGCTTCCACGAGATATAAGCCCTTCTCATCCTTTAACATCCGCACATCCTCTAACCCATATAACATTTCTTCAGCCATACCCAGCGCCTCACCAGAAGGCTGTGAGACCGTTCTTAACGAATATACAGAGCCCCCTTTTACTTCGTCTCCTTTCTCTTTTAACGTAATCACTACCTGTGCTGGCTCTTTATATTCCTTTACCTCATAAGCAACCGAGTCCGTAAGCGTAACATTGAACCGAATAGCCGAATCATCTAGCGTAATTAGTGGATAAGCATCCTGGACATATCGGCTTTGTTTTAATGTCTCCAGATCTTTGACTGCTGAGAATTTTCTCGCCCCACTTACTGTAATCGTCATTGTTGCCGGATTTTCCGTAAACTTTACGTTATATGAGCTTGCTAACTGTTGTGTTTCATCTGGATTTGCAAAATTCAAAATCAATTGATCGCTATTCTTCAATTGTTTCACCGAAATAAAGTTCACATCTACTCCATCCTGAATGGTTCCACCACCTGCACTTCCTTCCGTAAATTGCAGAACACTGACCAGCTTACCTAGAACCGGTATTTGATCCATACTACTCGCAAAAGCAGGAACCGTATTTACACCCACCGTAAAAGAAATCAATACAGCCGCAGCTACTGATCCTGTCCATTTCAAGGCACGTTTTGAAGAACTATTTTTCTGTTTATAGATTTTCCCTCTTTCAATTCCTTTACGAGAAGCGAATGATAGTTCTTTAGGAATTTCAATCTCATTATAGGCTTGCTGTAGACGTTCTAGTTGCTTATCCAAAGTACTCACTCTCCTCCATACTTATTTTTAATTTTTCCAAACCTCTATAAATAACGGTTTTGACACTGCTCAGGGGCATATCGAGAACTTCTGCAATTTCCTTTATGGGCAAGTCCTCCAAATATCTCATCACAATCACCATTCTTGATTTTTCATCAAGGCCGCTGAGCGCTTCATGCAAGTCCATAACTTCTTCCCTAGATTTCGGAGCATAGCTGCCTCCCAGCTCTTGATCTATATACACGATTTTTTTAGATTTACGGATAAAGTCCAGCGCACAGTTGACAGCGATCTTGGTGAGCCAAGTTTTAAAATATTGCGGTTGCTTCAATTTATGAATGGAGATATAGGCTTTGAAGACGGTCTCCTGCACAATCTCCAGCGCATCCTCTTGATTCCGCACATAGGAGTAGGCCATTCGGTATAAACGCTCCTGCATGCCGTCAATAAGCGCAGTAAAGCTGTCTTCATCACCTGCTATCGCCTTTTCCTCAAGCGTGGTTTTATTCACGTTCCTCACTTCCTTTCATGATGTTTATAAGCTTTAGACGCACATGATCTCCGAAAAGACTCAGATTCCGTTTAGAATTTTTGCCATAGTATAAGTTACTGTGTGCCGCCACCCTGATTGGAATTCAAAAAAAGTGGCCTTCTCTTTCGAGAGGACCACTAACGTGTTCAAGTATTTTTCCAAAAAAATATTAAGCGTCTAAATGCTGTACGTTAAATAATCGCGCATAACTACCCTCTATCGCCATCAGCTGTTCATGCGTACCCCGTTCAGTAATTTCACCATTCTCAAGTACGACAATCTGATCCGCATGTGTAATCGTTGACAGTCTATGCGCTACAATTAGTGTAGTACGTTCCGAAGAAAGAGACTGCAGCGCTTGTTGAATTAAATGCTCCGATTCCAGATCCAGCGCCGAAGTAGCTTCGTCTAATATAAGAACCTTCGGATCCTTGAGAAATACCCTTGCGATAGCAACCCGCTGCTTCTGTCCTCCGGATAGCTTAACACCACGTTCTCCCACTTCTGTCTCATAACCCATTGGCAGCTGCTCAATAAAATCATGCGCATTGGCAGCTTTTGCTGCTGAAATGACCTCTTCTTCCGTGGCATTAGGATTACCGAACAAAATATTCTCACGCACAGATCCGCTGAATAAGAAATTATCTTGCAGGACCATGCCGACAGACCTACGCAAGCTTTCCTGTGTTAATTCCTGTATATCATAACCATCCATTTGGAGGCTGCCTTTACTGATGTCATAGAATCTCGGGATCAAGCTTATAAGGGAGGACTTTCCTCCACCGCTCATTCCGACGAACGCAATGGTCTGTCCGGGCTGAATACTCAGATTAATATCTTTTAAGACCCAATCATTCTCTTCGTTATATTTAAACCATACATTCTCAAAAGCAATCTCACCACGTGAATCCTTTAGCACTTTTGCTCCCGGCTTGTCTACAATATCATAAGGCTCATTCAGCAGCTCAAGCACCCGTTCAAGAGAAGCAGAGGCTTGCGTAAGCACCGTCGAGGAATTAATCAATCTCCGTAGCGGGGAATACATCCGGTCCAGATAGCCAAAGAAAGCTACAAAGGTACCTACTGTCAAATTGCCATGAATGACCTGATAACCACCATATCCGATGACCAAAAGAGGTGCTATATCCGTTAATGTATTAATAATTGCGAAGGTCATAGCATTCCAGCGGGTTTGCGCCATCGCTTTTTTAAGAAAGTTACCGTTGATGTCCTCAAACTGCTTCTGATCCACTTTTTCCATCGTAAAGCTGCGGATGATTGATATCCCTTGAATCCGTTCATGGAGATAACCTTGAATGCCAGCCAGAGCTTGGGAACGATCTTTCGTTAACAGCTTAAGCCGCTTATACAATTTGTTAACTGCAATTGCGTAAAAAGGTAATACCGAGATAGACACGAGCGCCAGCACCGGATTTAAATAAAACATAAATCCCAAAGCAAAAACTAGTGTAAACGTGTCGAGCCATACATTCATCATGCCGACTTCGACCAAATTTTTGGTCTGCTCAACATCGTTAATAAATCTGGAGATGGCTTCTCCCACCTTGGTATTCTGATAATACCGCAGTGACAGCCGCTGTAAATGACTGTAAAGCTTATTTCGCATATCGAACAACACTTTACTTGTGATAAGCTGAGCAAAGTATTGGCGATAATACTCTACGGGCCCTCTTACGATAACAAATAAAATTAAGGCACCACCCAAAATAAGCATCAAATGTGATACCCGTTCCTCAATCCCCATGCTCGGGTTCATTAGGAGGTCATCGACCACGTATTTCAGAATCATTGGCAGTGTTAGCGGAATACTGAATTTGATCATGCCGATAAACAGCGTAAACACAATCAATTTCATATAAGGTCGTACAAAAGTAAAATATGATTTCCATTGCTTCACAGGAATATTCTGTCCCTTCTCTTTAGTGAGTTGCTAAGTACAGTTGACTTTTGCTCTCTACAGTGTTTTTATAATTTTAGATCATAAGTACAATTGCAGTACCGAACTTCAGGAGGATAACGATGTCTAGACAATTTGTGACGGAAGCCGTCATGATGGCGATTTACGGCCAGCTTCTCGTATCGAGCAGCCCTGTAGAATATATAGTGCCTTATACTACCGTGATGGAACTATACGAACTGCGAGACAGCGATGATCCGTTGATGAACCGTCCGGACGACGACAAGCATGTTAAGTTGAAGATAAGTGAGCTCATTGCTTATTTTGAAGAACCGCTCAACGCGAAGAAGATCAACCGCTGTTTAGCTGTGCCTTGGGCGAAAAGCTCAGGTATTCTCCTTGGCGGGCAATCCAAAATCACCATCATTAACAGTATGGATACCGCTGCCTACGGTGAGATCTTCGATCCCATCGAAACAGAGCTTCTGCTGTCCTCACAACGTGAGAAAGTACCTATCCTAACGGATCAATTTGAATTGATTCAACGGATCATCGAGGGTGGAGTTCCAGTTCAGGTGTACGATATTGACGACTTCGACTTCGCTCTGGAGGAAGAAACCTCTCGCAATTTGCACTGATAACACCTATGTATCTCCAACTGGAATACCCTCATTTTAAAGACAGCATTTGAAAAGCCCCTGCCTTTTGGCAAGGGCTTTTCCTGATTAAAATAAACAATCATTAAGACAACTATACCTGCACTTCGCCGGATACCGGCTTTGGTTCGTACTTATATTCAATGTCATCCTCTGACTCAGAGTATACGATAGATAGGTCATAACCTTCCATATACCACAAGTCCTGCTCCTCCATGTAGAACACAATATCATCCTGTTTGACCTGAATAGCTGGACGCCCAGGTGCTTCTGTAGCAATGCCCAGCGAAAAACCGGGGTGAAGTCCACCTCCCGAGCTATAACGGGGAAATAAACGAATATAGTCTCCATTCTTAAGGTCCAATTCTCTCTTAAACCAAGCTGCCGCTGCTTGACTAATTTCCATGTTCATTTCTCTCAGCTCCTTTGTATATTCTAATCATAACGAAAATAAGTCGATATTCAAACAACTTTATGCAATTAATGATTTCCCAATCCATTTAAAATTAAGTTTGACAAATTCGCGAACCGGATGATAAACTCTGAACATAACTAAACGTCTTCTAGTTATTACCAAATTAATGAAAGGGGTGAGCGCGGTGTTTACGAAGTTACAGCCATATTATTTTACTATTGTTGGAATTTTTACTCAACCGAATACCGAAGCAGCCCAAGTGATTAAGCCATCCTGAAGTTTTTGCGAGTCTTATGGACCGTATAACTTTAGTTCTTGAAGGTCTCTCACATGCTTGGTGCTGTAACGCACCGTGCGCATGATAGCTGTAAATTACAGGCATATCGTCCGTTTTCGGATGATATGCCTTTTTTGTTTGCTGAAGAGATAATCACTTGCGCTTTTATCAGCATCACAAGCAATCATTACAACCTGAAAGGAAGGGATTTACTTGTTCTCTGTTCTTCGCGATCTCGGCTGGTTTTTTCGCCGAGAAAAAAGGCGTTACCTGATTGGACTCATATTACTCATAGGTGTGGGCGTTCTTGAATTACTCCCTCCACGTCTGCTAGGCAATGCCATTGACGACATAGTACGCGGTTCGATTACTACAGCTTCGCTTGCCAAATATATCGGCATGATCTTCATTTTGCTGCTAGTTATTTATTGGATTACCTACATATGGATGCACAAACTTTTCGGAGGTTCCAACCTTGTTGAGCGCCTGCTGCGCTCCCGATTTATGAATCATCTTATGACTATGACACCTTCGTTCTTCGAAAAAAATAGAACTGGTGACCTCATGGCCCGGGCAACCAATGATATCAGAGCCGTCTCAGCTACCGTAGGATTCGGGATGCTTACACTGGTGGATTCTACAATCTACCTTACGGTTGTGCTGTTTGCGATGGGCTTTCTCGTAAGTTGGAAGCTGACCCTTGCAGCAGTATTACCATTACCTCTAATTGCAATAGCTATGATTTTTTATGGTAAAGCTATTCATGATCGGTACAGCTTAGCGCAGGATGCGTTCGGAGATATGAATGACCAAGTGCTCGAATCTGTCTCTGGTGTGCGCGTAATCCGTGCTTATGTCCAAGAGCGTCTTGATGAAAAACGTTTCTCGGATATTACTGAAGATGTTTACAACAAAAATATGGCCGTAGCTCGTGTCGATGCTTTCTTCGAACCAACCATCCGCTTCTGTGTCGGACTCAGCTACATTATTGGTCTTACTTATGGGATTTACCTTGTATTCCGCAATCAGATCACACTGGGTGATCTAGTCTCCTTTAATATGTACCTCGGTATGATTGTATGGCCGATGTTCGCTATTGGAGAATTGATCAACATTATGCAGCGTGGTGGAGCTTCCCTCGAACGTATCGACGAGACGTTAAACTCCAAACCCGATGTTCAAAATGCTGCCCATCCCGTACAAGTTCCCCACCCTACTCGAATCGAGCTTAACGATGTGACTTTCCGTTATCCTTCTTCGACGATAGACAATCTAACCCATGTAAACTTAACCCTGAACCAAGGGCAGACATTAGGTGTAGTCGGGCGTACAGGAAGCGGGAAATCAACACTGCTCAAACAATTGCTCCGCGAATATCCGACAGGTAATGGAGAAATCCTTATCTCTGGTGTGCCTATTCAACAGATTTCCCTGGATCAGCTGCATAGCTGGATGGGTTATGTTCCACAAGAGCAAATCCTTTTCTCCAAATCCGTTCGGCAAAACATTCAGTTTGGTCTAGACAACGCCGATGACGATACGATTATGCAAGCCATTACAGCTGCCGCTTTCCAGAACGACCTGGGCACATTGCCCGATGGTCTGGATACTCTGGTGGGTGAACGTGGTGTTTCCCTCTCCGGTGGACAAAAGCAACGTGTCTCTCTGTCCAGAGCTTTTATCGCTAATCCAGATATTCTTATTCTGGACGATGCCTTATCAGCCGTTGACGCTCGTACGGAAGCTCAGATTATCGACAACATCCGGAATGAACGTGCCGGAAAAACCACATTAATCTCTACTCACCGTCTCTCCGCCGTCCAACATGCCGATATGATTGTTGTACTGGATAACGGACAAATCGTTGAGCGAGGTACACATCAGGAACTATTGGATTTGAATGGCTGGTACCGTGAGCAATATGATCGGCAGCAAGTCGAAAATAACTTATCGAATGATTAAACTACAACCATAAATAAACGAGCTACGACTACGCAAAACATTTTAGGAGGTGTCACGGTTGACACAAAGTACAGGCAAACGCCTGCTGGAATATGCATTGACCGCAAAGAAAACCTTTATCGCAGCCCTTCTGCTGCTTTCAATCGGGGTAGCGGCAGAGCTGGCAGGTCCATTTATAGCCAAAAGCATGATCGACAATCACATGCTGGCCATCGAGAAGCCCTATTTCAGCACCACGTCTCCCGATAAGGCGGCTGAATATAACAATAGTTTATACAAACGCGGCGATCGCTTTGAGCCCGGTGAAACTAAAGGCCAAGAAATTCGTGTTCTTCAAGCAGGGAAAAGTTTCTATTTTATTAACGAAGCTGTAACACAGCCTGACGGTGAACGAAAGTTCATCGATGGAGAGATGCATATCACCCGTGGTGATAACGAAGTTATCTATCCCGCGGTTAAGCTGTCGGCCGATGAGCTGTTCGCTTTTTACAAACCCGAGCTTCCTGGGATCTATCAGTTGGTCGGAATGTATGCTATTTTTCTTGTAATCTCCATCTTTGCTGAATTCGGAAAAACCTACTGGCTGCAATCTTCGGCGAATCAGGTAATCCGGAAGCTGCGGACAGATGTATACGCGCATATCCAGCGACTACCCGTTCATTTTTTTGACAATTTGCCTGCTGGTAAGGTAGTGTCGCGGGTTACAAATGATACCGAGGCGATTAAGGATCTATTCATTGCGGTCCTCTCCAATTTCAGCACCGGTATTATCAATATAACTGGCGTGTATATCGCTCTGTTCTTACTTGATGTCCGTCTGGGTCTGATCAGCTTGTTCATTGTACCTATTCTTGTGCTGTGGATCGTGCTCTATCGCAAAATTGCGACCAAATACAATACGATCATTCGCTCACGTCTAAGTGAAATTAACGCCATTATTAATGAATCGATTCAGGGGATGTCAATCGTCCGGATATTCCGCCGTCAGAAGCAGCTTAGTGCAGAATTTGAGAACCTGAACGATGATTACTTGAAATATCAGAATAAAATGTTAAATCTGAATGCTTTCACGTCCCACAATCTGGTGAACTCACTTCGCAGTCTCTCTTTTGTGATGGTGCTTTGGTATTTCGGACATGGCAGTATTACTGGTTCAACCTTTGTATCCTTAGGCGTTCTGTATGCCTTTGTCGATGTGCTCGGACGTTTGTTCCAGCCTATCACAGGTATGGTGAACCAGTTGGCGAACCTGGATACTTCTATGGTATCTGCGGGACGTGTGTTTACGCTTATGGATGAACCTGGAGAGAATGTTACGGACGGCTCCATGCCACGCTACAAAGGGAAAGTGGAATTTAAGAATGTATCTTTTGCTTATAAAAAAGACTACGTCCTGCGCGATATCTCCTTTGAAGCACGCCCGGGTGAAACTGTCGCTCTTGTAGGTCATACGGGTTCCGGCAAAAGCTCAATCATCAATCTGCTGTTCCGGTTCTATGATCCACAAAAAGGCGATATTACGATTGACGGTCAAAAGGTTACGGATATTCCGAAGCAGTGGCTGCGGAATCACATGGGCATCGTGCTGCAGGATCCGTACCTCTTCACGGGCACCATTGCTTCGAACGTCAGCCTAGGGGATGAACGAATTTCCCGTGAACGGGTAGAACGTGCTTTGCGTGAGGTTGGTGCGGATAAGTTACTCGCTCATCTTCCACAAGGATTTGATGAACCTGTCATCGAAAAAGGAAGTACTTTATCTGCGGGTCAGCGGCAATTGATTTCTTTTGCGAGAGCTCTCTCCTTTGACCCAGCTATTCTCATTCTAGATGAAGCTACCTCCAACATCGATACAGAAACGGAAAGCGTCATTCAGGATGCGCTGGAAGTTCTCAAAAAAGGACGCACCACTTTCATCATCGCTCACCGCTTATCCACGATTCGCAGTGCAGATCAGATTCTAGTCCTGCATCACGGAGAGATCGTAGAACGCGGCAGCCATGATGAACTGATGGCGCTTGGCGGAAGATACTTCCGTATGTACCAGCTGCAAGTAGGTGCTGCTGCTAACAGCTCTGACGATAACGCTGGCGCAAGCAACCGTCCAGCACTCGGAAACTTGCAACCCTCTCTTGAGAAAATGTAATTTACAACCCTGAGTCACTTCATTGTGATTCAGGGTTTTTTCCTGCTTGATCTTAGAACAGATGTTCTGTATTATGGAAATTAATACATAACCTTGGAGGAGCAAACGATGCTTACTTATAATTTGACTAAGAAACAAGCCAGGCTTTTTCTGCTATCTCATCAAAAGTTAACTGCTGGAGCTATCCCTTCTGGAAAACTTAGTATTTATGACTATGTTCGTCACGTAGGCTGCATCCAATATGACCCCCTTAATATCGCTGGCCATAATCATGAGCTGGTCCTCCAGGCACGGATTCCGGGATTTACGCCAGAACTGGTCCAAGAGCTTCTGTATGAAGACAGACTGCTCGTTGATGGCTGGGACAAGAACATGTCAATTTATTGTACAGAGGATTGGCCTTATTTTAAGCGGAGAAGAACAGCTGCTGCCTCCCACCATCAGGCTAATGAGCCTGTAATGGTCGCTGTAGCACAGGTTCGTGAAGAGCTTCAGAAGCGTGGCCCCCTCTCCTCTCTGGATTTAGACGGAAAGGAAAAAGTAGATTGGGCTTGGGCTCCGACAAGATTATCACGAGCTGCAATGGAAAGCATGTACTTTTGGGGAGAGATTGTTGTCCACCATCGTGTACATACCCGGCGATATTATGATTTCGCTGAACGTTTGTTACCCTCAGAGCTGCTGAGTTCAGCCGATCCAAATGTCACGGAAGAACAATTTCATGATTGGTATGTGTTACGTAGAATAGGAAGTATCGGCTTGTTATGGAATAAATCTGGAGACGGATGGCTGGGCATATCCGGACTGAAGAGCAAAGAGCGTGCGGCGGCGATTCAGAGATTGCTGGAGAAGGATAGTCTCAGAAAAGTTTGGGTCGAGGGGATTAAGGTTCCGCTTTATATCCGCAGTATAGATGCTCCAACCTTGGAGTCTGTGATACTGCAAGAATCTGAAGAGATTGGGCTTCAACCACGTGATTCATTTGCGGCCGTTTTGGCTCCGCTGGATAATTTGTTGTGGGAACGTGAGCTGGTTCGGCAATTATTCGGATTTCATTACCGCTGGGAGGTCTATAAGCCGGCAATAGAACGAGAATATGGTTACTATGTACTGCCTATATTATATAATGATCGTTTTGTTGGCAGATTTGAACCGGTGATGGATAAGAAGAGCCAAACATTGAATATTAACAATTGGTGGTGGGAACCTGGAGAAAGCCTAACACCGGAGATGATTCCGGCATTAGGCGAAGCTTTAACTGCACTCTCTCGCTGTGTTAGAGCTTCTTCGGTTCATTTTAGACCAGAGGTTGTAACAGCTTGCGGATTAGAAGGATTATTACAATAAGTTTTCCTCCTCTAATCCAAGTTTCGTGAACATCTCTGTGCAGTAGCCTTGCAGTTTAACTTCAAGTCTACTTGCTTTATTTTTAAAACGTTTCAGCTCCCGAATCATTTTAGCCCTTCCGGCAGGCGTAAAGGTTTCCTGTATACGCTCTTTAAAGTAATCATGAACGATGTAATTACGTTGTTTCCACACTTCCTCCAACTGAGCGGTTTCTTGCTCCGAGAAAGGAAAATGATGTTGGATTTCTTTGATGAGTTGGCCGAGTGAATTGCTGAGTTTTCGCTGATAAAGGTCTGTCAGATCTGCTTCTGTTGGCGTTTTTCCTTGTGATAGCTTAGTAAGCAATAGCAAGTTGGTAAGCTGCTGCTCGAGGGCCTGTCCATAATAAACTGCCAGTCCAAAATAGGCGAATAACTCTTTTGATTGTTCACTCTCAGGTACATATGTATCCTTCATCTTTTCCCCCACTTCTGTATCCTTGTTCCTTTTATCTATACAAGTTATGTTTTGTTGTAATCCCTCTGTCTTGATCTGTACAAATAAAAACCGATAAGCAGTGTTATATATACTAATGCTTGTGCAAAGGAACCTAACAACTCCGCTAATGACAATGTATCAGCTTTCATCATGGCCTCCATTACAGGAGTTACTGGCGGCAACAACCAGATCAAAAAATGAAATATACCAGGCAAACTTTCGCTGATTTGTGCTCCGCCCAGTGATAGTATAACGATAGCTAACAACATACCTGTCGCATGACTGCCTTTTTGAACCCAAGAAGATTGAAAGAATAGGGCAATAGCCACACCAAGCATACCCAATAATCCATGTCCTATGAGCGCGAGAATTAACCGATATACCCCGGGTGATTCTGCAAAATGACCCGTTACCCAAGGATAAAGGACAATCAATAGATCTAGCAGCAGCGTTAGAAATGCAAGCGTTAAGATACCACCTGCACTATGTTTAGCCGCACTTCGCATGTGAACAACTGCAATCTGCCGATGAACAGCGTGCTCATGATTCAAAAAACTAAGACTCATCCAAGCGCAGCTTATAAAGAGCATTACTGCTGTAGCGGCATAGCTATTCATAACTGGATTGGGCTTATAAGAATACAATATCAAGACTGCAATCACAATCCCTGCTAACGGGCCGAAATAACGCTGAGATCGAGTATAACTTCGCAGCATGTAAACGATAAACGGATACACGTAAGACCCCCTGTTCAACTCCTAGGATTCATCCATTTTTCTAAGTCATGCGATCCTCCGCGAGGTTCTACCGATTGTATTGAACCACCCGACTCCAAGATAACCCGCAAAAAAGTATCTGATTCTGAACTTGTTACTGTCAACGCCGTACGTTCTATGTTACAACTATCCTTAAACGTATTTATTGAAATGAAACCTGCCATTTCCTTCAATTGCTGCAGTTTCTGAATCGACAGATTAGACAATAGTATGTATGTAGAGGGTTTTATGTTTAGCTTCTCTGACCCCTGAATTGACTTTACAATTTTCCCTTCATGTATCACATGAACCTGATCCGCTAGCAATTCAATCCATTGGGGTTCATGTACAGAGAAGACTATAGCAGTCCCCTTATTTCTCAAAACGATGAGAAGATCAGATAACTTATTCATTGAGGGGAGATCAAGGCCCGACATAGGTTCATCAAGAAGCAGCAACGAGGGACTTCCCAACAAGCTTTGAATCAAATTAATTTTTTGCAGCATTCCTTTGGAGAAATTTAGCATCGACTGCTTGCGAAAGTGCTCCAGTTTAAAAAGTTGAAATAACGTTGTTAGCTCCTGTTCGATCAGGACTGGCGCAAGGCCGCTAATCTGACCCATACTTCGCAAGTACTGTTCTGGGGTCAACTTCAACCCTGGAAACATCTCAGGTGCATAACCAATTCTCAGATTTGGATCCTTACAACTCAGCTTTCCTGAGGAAATGTGGACAAGTCCAGCTAAGATTGACAACAGGGTACTTTTGCCGGATCCGTTTCGTCCGATCAGAGCTGTTACAGTTCCCTTTTCAATAGTGAACGATACATCCTCCAATACGGGTCGGCGTCCATACTGTTTACTGATCTGCTCTAATTCAATTAGGGAAGTAGCAACACCTATACTACCGCCGGCAAAGTTACGATCTACTAAGTTCGCCACTTAACATTCTCCCTTCATATCTACTGTTAATTCTCCGGTTCCCTACGAATTTCCTCTTCTAGGAATCAAAAAAAAGAAAGAACTGCCATAGCAGCCCTTTCTAAAATTTACTTTCAATCCAGTATTTCTCCTCTTTTTTTCTACCAATAGCATGAATCAAACAGACCTGGATATAAAAAACCAGACTATTGCTATATTTCTACAGCAACAATCTGGCTATCAGTTCATATATGAGAGTTAAGTTATACGATCTTACGCGTATACCTCAACAGCATCGCTAATCAAACGGCATGCCTCTGCAGCTTTACGGCAGGCATTAATACATTCTTGGCAGTGATTATGTATATGCTTGCTGCTCTCATCCGCGCATGCTTCACATATTTCTGCACATAGTTTTAGAATTCCAGATACAAACGGACTTTGACGGGTCATTGCTTGAATGGCATAAGAACAAATATCCGCACATTCACGATCGAGTCGCATGCTCTCACGAAGAGATGCAAGATCATATTCTTTTAGGCTTGAGACATAGCTGTAGTTACAGGCATTCATACTTTCGAGACAAGCGTCAATGCACTCCTGATATTGAATTCGGGTCATAGCCTTCAACCTCCTGCATTTTTAATGGTATGCCTTACTATTAACCTACAAGATTAGGAATGAACCACAGCTTCTTCTGAAGCAGAACGGATTACAGGCTTCTTTTGATCGTTCCAGGCCGAACTAAAATACGTCCTTCCATCTCCAGCAGCTTCGTGCGTAACTCACTGGATGAGAAATGTTCCCCGATAAATACAGCTACGTCTGGCACTTCGCCTTGAGGTGTGATTTTCATAAAATCAGCTTCACGGTAAGCATATTGAAAAAGAAAACGACTGGAGGTGTCATTAAAGGTCACAATGCCTTTAGCCCTGTAAACATCACGCGGAAGCTCCTTGACGAACTGTTCAAAGGTCTCGCTGTTGACAGGTCGTTTGAAGTAATGTGTGTATGCCATCACGTGATCGTGGGAAGCATGTGTGCCTCCTGAAGATTGCAGAGCTTCCTCATGCACATGGCTTTCGCTATCGCTCTCTTCAAGCTGTGTATCCGTAAGAACTCCACCTGCGCTACGCAGAAGCTCCTCTGTGTCGATCTCACAACGCTCCGCTGGCATAATCGGTGCATAAGAATTCCATTTTCGCAGAACGGTTGTGATCTCTTCCGCTTCATCTACTGTGACACGGTCAGTTTTATTCAGAATCAAAACAGAGGCGCAGCGAATTTGCTCCTGCATCAGTCGATAGGTTGCGCCCTGCTGTGCACGGTACAATTCGAGCAGATGCGCGGCGTCAACGACGGTGATCAAGCTTTTCAGCTCTACTTTTTGATACAGTGAAGTTTCGGTTACGCCATCTACAATTTCCAGCGGGTTCGCCGCACCTGTGGCCTCAATAACAACAACATCAGGTGATTCCTTCTTGATAAGAGTTGTTAGCTCTGTGCTGAGATCCCCTCGAATAGAACAGCAGATACAGCCGCCGAGCAGCTCTGCCATAGGAACGGTTTGCTCAACCAGCAGCCCATCCAGATTCACTTCACCCAGCTCATTCATCACTACTGCCGGGCGTAAGCCCTGATCTTTCCAATGTTCCAGCAGGCGCTGCAGCAGGGTAGTTTTGCCGCTTCCCAGAAATCCTGACAATATATACACAGGTACAACCTGTTCCATGATTCATCGCTCCTTGAAAATTACGGGTATGGTAGCGAGTTTACTACATGATGCCAAAGCACGCAAGCGGCATCCCTATAACCTCAAAAGATTAGCGCTGGATAACGAAACTTGTCTTTGCTTCCCCCATACCCTATCATGAGAACATCTCTAATTTAGGAGCTGATCTCATTGTCATCCGTTGAAGAACATCGGAAGGAAGCACCACAGTCCGTGTCCTGCTATATCATTACCGTCTCAGACACCAGAACTACTGAAACAGATACCGGTGGAGCTTTAATCCAATCCATGCTTGAGGCTGCCGGTTATGAAGTTATAGGCCGTACCATTATCAAAGACAACTATCAAGACATTCGTGAACTACTCTATAAAAACGCTGATCACACTGGAGTTGAAGCCGTACTGCTCACGGGTGGAACAGGAATTTCTCCCCGTGATACCACCTACGAAGCAGTTTCATCCTTGCTGGATAAAACGCTGCCGGGCTTCGGTGAGATTTTTCGAATGTTAAGCTACACAGAAGATATAGGTTCGGCGGCAATCCTTAGTCGAGCAATTGCAGGTACGATTGGCAACACAGCTATTTTTTCTATGCCCGGCTCCACTGGAGCCGTTAAATTGGCTATGGAACGGCTAATTATCCCGGAGCTTCGTCATGTAATGCGAGAGATATACAAACAATAATCCCACCCATTTTTTTATAAACTAGACAAATAACCAAGCATACCTTTGTTCTGTGCGTATAATACGGTAAGTTCACACACAAAGGAGCTGAAGGAAATGTCAGAAGAATGTCCAAAATGTCCGGCCCAAACTGTCACTGACCCACCTAAGGTGGTTTATCAAGATTATTACCACCCTCAAGTTGTGAATGTTATTCACCCGGTAGAAATCGTTAGACGCCATCACTGTGTCCCAGTTCCTCGCCATTGCTACACCTATTCTGTTAAAGATATCATGTGCGATAACTCCATGATGCCTAGAGGCAGAAGATAAAACTCTACTTCATAACTCTATTAAAAGAATCCTATAAGTGAGAGAAACATCCATGTCCAACACATGGAGATGTGCTCTCGCTTTTTTCTGCATAAAAGATTTGACAATCCTGACCATTCCCCCTATAATTTTGAACACTTTACGCGAAAGTGGTTTTTGATTAACCAAACAGTTAATCGGAAAGGAAAGAGATGAGCTCACTCCAAACTTTAAATCGAAAGATCAAAACGGTCGTCAGTCCTTTTCATGAGTTATTATGCAGTCTGCATGTCTTCCATCAACCAGAACACCATCCAACAAGATTACAATGGGCTTTGGAGCTCAAGAAAAGAATGCCTCTTGCTCTACAGGAGAACATCCACACACTTGGGCAGTTGTCAGAACGTTGGATCGCTCTGCTAGATTTACCGGACCGTATGGGTATCCCTATTTCTTGCAATCAAGGAATCACCCTACTCAAAAAACTTCCGGATGCAGAGCTAGTGTATCTATTTATGAATCAAGAAATTGCACTAAGTACCATAGTCGAATGGCTGAATGAATCGGAAAGCAAACGTTCGCTGATGAAGTTGAGTGGAAACGTGAAGTACCTGATAAACAATCTGGCTAGTGTTCGCAAGCTGTTAATCTCAACATTAATTACATACGAACATGATTATTTCGGGCAGGAATGGGACTATATTGAACCATTTATGAACATCTCAGCCGCTCAGTTTCAAGACTTAGCCAGTCGTTCCCCGGAAAAGGCACTAAATACGCTCCACCCACGCCTCCTCTCAGAGAACGGGACTCTGACAGTACAAAAGGCTGTAACGTATTACTTTCCTTATGACCAGCTTGGACAAGTGTACGTTTTTCCTTCTACATTCATATTTCCGCATCTGCTTGTTGGCTGGTTCGAAGACACTTTATTTTTGCCTCTCACGGTGGATGTTCCCGGTCTTGCCTTTAGTGAGGGACCGCCGAGTGACCTGTTGCGCCAACTCAAAGCTTTAAGTGATGATACGCGGATGCGAATTCTGAAACTGCTGTGGAAAGGGCCGCATTGTACCAAGCAGCTTGCGCCAATATTGGGTATTTCTGAAGCTGCGGTCTCTAAACAGCTAAAACAACTAAGTGAAGTAGGATTTACCCAATCACAGCGAAAAGGGAATTATTTATTTTATTCAGTGAACAAAGAAGTCTTTGATAATCTGCTCATCCTGCAAAGGCAGTACCTTGAACAATGAGGTTAATGAAAGGTGTGAGTACATATGTGGCATATCGTTATCGCAACCCTAAAAAGAAACCAAAAATCTAATCTTAGAGCCTTTCCCTGGACCTTTACATTCGGGCACATTATTGATGGAGTTTATCTAGTCATCATCTCTTATTTTTCTTATGTGTATCTAATCAAAGGGGATATAGATTCAAAATTTGCTATCTATAGTGGCAGTGAGGACTATCTGACCTATGTAATTATTGGAGGTATGCTCAGTATATTTTCCGTCAGTATGATGATGAATGTATCCAGGGCACTTATTACCGAATGGAGGGAAGGTACACTTGAGGCACTGTTGCTCTCCCCTTCAAGCCGGAGCGGTTATTTTCTAGGAAACGCTGTCCAGCAGTTGTATCGAAGTGGGGCGGAATTGCTGGTGGTTCTCTTCTTTGGCCTTTTGGCAGGACTTCGACTCCCCTCTGTTCACTTCATATCTGTCCTCGTGGGAATTTTGCTATTTTTACTATCGTGTTATGCGATGGCGCTGGTGCTAGGAAGCATTATGCTTTATACAAGGGACACCTTCATTGTGCAAAATACTCTATTTACGCTAACTGCTCTACTGTGTGGATTTCAGTTTCCAAGGCAATACTTGCCTGACTACTTGCAGGCTATAGGTGAGATTTTCCCATTGACCAATGCGCTACAACTCCTTCGAGGCTCGCTGCTAACTGGAGAAGCAATACGATTACCTGACATATGGCCAATCATACTGCTTAGTGTTGTATACATAACGGTTGGTCAATGGACAAACCGGCGCATAGAGCGCGGGTTATTCGAACGATTCTAAAACCTTGGAGGGGTGAAACCATTGATTAATATGCATGAAGTTACTAAGATTTACGAGAGCAAACATAAACTGAGCTGGTTCCGTTCGGAAAAAAGATCAGTGACAGCAGTGAAATCACTATCTTTAGATATCGCTGCGGGGGAAATCGTAGGTCTTCTCGGTCTAAATGGCGCTGGAAAAACCACTACAATACGTATGCTTTCTACTCTCCTAGAGCCAACCTCCGGCAGGATTGAAGTCGATGGAATGTCACTACACAAAAATCGACAGGCCATTCAGCAAAAAGTAAATATGATCGCCGGAGGAGAACGAATGTTGTACTGGCGGCTCACTGGTAGAGAGAATCTTCAATACTTCGGTAAACTCTATGGAATGAACAGCCCTCACATCGCTAGAGAAGCAGGACGTCTTCTGGAGGAAGTAGGTTTGACCCAAGCTGCTGACCAACCCGTTGAACAATATTCTAAAGGGATGAAGCAACGGCTGCAAATCGCCCGCGGACTTATCAACGATCCACAATACTTATTTCTAGATGAACCCACACTTGGTCTTGATGCCCCTATTGCCAGGCAGCTTCGCAGTACGATAAGAAAGCTTGCACTGGACAGTGGAAAGGGTATCCTTCTGACCAGCCATTATTTACAGGAGGTCGAAGAACTTTGTGACCGAGTTTATGTACTGAATCGAGGCGAGCTTCTGCTCTGTGACAAACCTGAGCGGATTGTCCATCAGGTTGCAGGCTCGCAAACTGCTCATTTAGAGGTTACAGGCTGGCATGAATCACTTCGTCCCAAGCTACTAGAGCATCTACGAACATTTACTCAGCCTGCGGAATTAATGGGTGTCTGCGCAACAGAAAAACTAGAACTTCAAAATGATGGACTGCAGCGCATTTCTGTAAAAACACCTTCGGCTGATAGAATCATTACAGAGCTGCTGCCATGGACTACTGAGCAGGGGCTTAGCATTAAAAGCTTCGCATCCGAAAAACCTACTTTGGAGGATGCGATTATCCTCCTTTCGGAAGGAAGGGTATCATGAACTTACATAGCTTATGGTTTACCCTTAGCGCGGAGATCACTAAGCAGCATCGAAATAGAGTTAAGGGACGCGCAGTGTTTTTTTCACTTCTACTCTGGCCGGCGCTCACCTTTTTAACCACCTACTTTACTATGCAGCCCTTTAGAACCGGAGCAGGATCAGCACTCTCAAAAGTAATACCAGATGGACGGATTCCCCTTTTTCTGCTGAGCGGATATCTCGTCTTTCAGTTATACTGGACGGTTGTGCAAGCCGCATGGTTATTCGAACAAGAACGCAAAGGGGGCACACTTGAGGTAGTGTTCCTAACGCCAGCGTCAAAAATGGCCTTCCTGTATGGACGTTCCGTATATTCACTATTTCACGGAATATGGATGTTCGCTTGCTTCTCCATTCTGACTTTCATTTTTCTTGCGGACGTAACGACTGTTAACTGGGGCGCCTTATTACCTGTATTAATACTTATCATGATATCAGCGGTTATATGGGGAGCTTTGCTGTGTGCGATATCTCTCTTCTCAAGGGATTCAGGGCTACTCTATTACATCTTTCAAGCACCAATGGAGCTGTTTGGCGGGGTTCGTATTCCACCAGCAGTATTCCCAGCATGGGCAACGGGTTTATCCCTTCTGTTTCCACTCACATATAGTCTGGTTCTTGTGCGCGGGGCGTTATACGATAATATCGGTATTAGCTGGTGGTGGGCTCTCGGCGCTTTAATCGTAGGTAGTGCTTGTCTTGTCATTTGTACCCGCTATCTTCTGGTTAGAGCAGAACAACATGCAAGAGTAAAAGGAAACTGGACTTTATTCTAACTGTAAATGACCAAGTCTTTAACACATAGGACCTAAGAGACGTTATTTGCTGGTTTTTAGCTTTTTCAGAAGTTTCGCGGACTCCAGTGACACTATTCCTTCAAAAAGGGTTCATTTTGGGAGTTTTAGGGCCGATAACTGCTATGGAGTCCGTTAGAATTCCAAACGGGAAAGAAAGCTGTGTTTAAGGTCAGTGGTATCCGAAAGCTGCTTCTTACGCGCAAATGCTCCCTAATCACAAAAAAACCCGGCAGACAAATCTGCCGGGTTTTTTCATATTTTATATACTGGAGATAGACACAGCTTATAAGTCAGGATGTTCGTGTTTTGCCTTGAGACGATTCCAACGGCGCTCAACTTCTTCTTCGAAGCTGTGTAAAGCTGGCTCATTCTCAGGTTTCAACAAATGACGAGTTTTACCCATTGTCTTCAGCCATGCTGAGAGCTCAACACGTTTGCCCTTATCTTCAGGATTATATGTGATATTCGTAGAACCATGCTCTACTTCATATAACGGGAAGAAGCAAGACTCAACAGCTAATGATACGATGTTCGTGCCTTCCTTATCATCAGACATCCAGTTTAGCGGACATGCGATCAGGATTTTACCATACACCAAACCTTCGTTTTGTGCGTACCACTGTGCTTTTGCCGCTTTTTTCACCAGATCCTGCGGATAAGCCTCCGAACCCGTGAAGACATAAGGAATGTTAGTAGCCGCCATAATTTGTGCTGTATCTTTATGCTGAGTAACTTTACCTTGCTGCTGCTTGCCGATACTGGAGGTTGAAGTACGGTGACCCAGTGGTGTCGAATAGGACTGCTGTGCTCCAGTATTCATGTAACCCTCGTTATCGTACTCTACAATAATCATTTTGTGACCACGCAGTGCAGCTCCAATTGCCGGTCCCATCCCGATGTCCATACCGCCATCTCCGGTTACCATAACAAACGTAAAGTCCTCTTTAAGCCCTAGTCCATCCAGCTCACCGCGACGTTTGCGTTCCCAGAACATCTCTACGACACCGGACAAGGTAGCCGCTCCATTTTGGAAAAGATTATGGATAAACGTTGATTTATGGGAGGAATACGGATACCCCGTAGTCGTTACCATGGCACAGCCTGTATGATAAAGTGCGACGATATCCCCTTCAATCCCTTTGAAGAAAGTCTCCAGTCCTGAGAAAATCCCGCAACCTGGACACGCACCATGCCCTGGGGAGAGCCGTTTAGGTTTCTTCGTTAAGCTGCGCAGTGGCGGAATCCGTACGCTTAATTTGCCTGTTGCTTCATCCTGTTTCACAGTGATTAAGCCTGTCTTCAGTGAGTCAAAGTCCATTGGCTTCAGAAGACGTTGCGGAGCTTTATCTGGTGTACCCGGATTGTGGCCATAATAATCAAATGGTATGTCTACTCGATCTGCAGCAACAGCATCTATTGCTAATTGGAAAAAGGCATGACCATCTTCTGCGTAGAAGTCCTTACCACCCAAACCATAGATACGGCTAATTACTTTAGTCGTAGTGTTGCCATATGTGAACAGCGCTGCCTTGATTTCATTGACCATGTTACCACCATGTCCGCCTACAGAATCTGCGCGGTCACCAACGGTGATTGCTTTAACATTTTTCAGTGCTTCAGCAATTTGCTTCTGCGGGAAAGGACGGATCATATTCGGCGAGATTGCACCGGCTTTGATCCCTTGCAACCGAAGCTGATCCACAACATCCTTAATAATCTCAGAGGCAGAATTCATCAAGAATACGGCTACTTCAGCATCTTCCATCCGATATTCCTCGATCATTGGATAATGACGTCCGGTTAACTCAGCAAATTCCTTCGCAATTTCTTCAAAAACTTCACCCGCATTGTACATAGCTACGGACTGCTGATAGCGGTTGTTAATATAGTCAGGTTCGTTCATATAAGGACCAACCGTTACCGGATTATTGCGGTCTAAAGTATCGGTAAAGCCTGTTGGAGGTTGTGGTCCAACAAATTTATGAACATCCTCCCGATGAGTAAAAGCTTGAACGCGGCGTTTCTGGTGGGAGGTGAAATATCCATCTGAAGCCACCATTACCGGAAGACGAACTTTAGCATGTTCCGCAAGCTTCAATGCCATTAGGTTCATATCATAAACAGATTGTGGATCCCGGCACATTAAAATAGGCCAACCTGTATTCAAAGCAAAATACAAATCTGAATGGTCCCCGTGAATATTCAGCGGTCCAGAGATCGAACGGCAGATTAGATTCATAACCATAGGCATACGCGTACCAGCTTGTACAGGCAATTGCTCAAGCATGAACATATAACCTTGGGCACTGGTAGCATTAAATACACGTCCGCCAGCCGTTGAAGCGCCATAACAGATACCAGCAGAGCTATGCTCGCCATCTGACGGAATCAGCATAATATCATGCTGGCCATTCGCTTTCATCGTATCAAGAAATTGCGCTACTTCTGTCGATGGAGAAATCGGAAAATACCCCATTACATGATAATTTATCTGATGAGCAGCATAAGCCGCCATTTCATTGCCGGATTCATATAGGAATTTCTGCTCTACTTTAGCAGAGCCTACTTCTTTTTCATAATCTATAGCCACGTGTATTCCACCTTTCCTCCGTTAATTAGGCCTCAGTAACGAGATCAAAAATATGCCGGACCGTATGACTCTCTGCGTAGCCCTCTTCCTCACGTTCGCCAGACAAGGCAGTTGTAGGACAAGCTTCTACACATTTTAAACAGCCTTTGCAGTATTGATAATCAATACCTTGCAGGAACATTTGTGGACGCCCCTTCTTATCAGGCTGCTCATCCCAAACAAAACACAGATCAGGACACACCGTATCGCACTGCGCACAATGAATACAATCCTCCTGCTTAAAATGAGGCAGCAAACCGGAGCGAGAAATGCTCAAGTTCTTTAAAAAGCTGCTGCCAGGATTCGTAATGGTACCGCCGATAGGCTGTGTTTCATAACCCAATGCGGAAATATCAGACCGCACGAACTCAGGCATTGTCACGCCCGCAGGCAGTGGAAAATGCATAAACTTAACTTCATTAAATCCACGGTCGAAAGTAGTCAGTGCTGACTGTACTGCCTGTGGATATTTTTTGCCTAGTGATTTCTCTATAACGCCTTTCATAATTTCAGGGTCCAAGAAATCACACATCCGGAACAACGCGCCTAGCATCGCCATATTAACGCGGTTTTTCTCATCTAAGGCGATCGTTGTAGCATCAACGACTGCAATAGTTCCTGCCATCATATTCAGGGAGGATTTCAATTCCTCCGGCGATTTTGCTGAGTTCACCAATACTGTGCTATGTTCATAAATTCCGCTAATTACGTTAACTGTCTTTGCTAATGCTTCGTGAAATACCCCAACAACATGCGGACGCTCAACCGGAGACGTGTCACGAATAGGCGTATTCAAATCACAAAACCGGATATGCGCTTTTACCGCTGATCCCTTCTTCTCCGAACCATATGACGAAAAGCTGACCCCATTCATTCCAGCACCGACAACACCTGCTTCTGCAAGCATTTTACCAGCCAGGTTCGCACCCAACCCTCCAATTGACTCCAGACGAATCTCAAAAAATCCGAGCTCGTTCACTTTTGGTAACTGTACCACCGACATAGCCCCTTTCAGAATGTCATCTAGTATAATATCCTTTTGACTTTTTCAACGATTGTAACTTGATTTTGCAAGACGCGAAGTGACAAATCTTGCATTTTCCAAGTGTTGCCTAAGCTTATTTATCTACTTTCATTTAGCAATAAAATTAAAAATTAAGATGTTAAATTCATCACATTCTTCATGATAAATATCACACACCGATGAAAAATCACCTCTATTTCTACAAATGTGTATCATTTATACTTTTCAACTAGTCCATTTCAGGATAAACTGATTCTTGGTGTAATTTTTTGAACCTACTTAGGAGGCATTAAATGTGAAGTCAAACGAAGCATCATTACAGAAAAAATTGCTTCCACGGCATATCAGCTTTATGGCGATGGGCGGCGTAATCGGTACGGGGATTTTTAAAGGAAGCTCTGAGACGATAAGCATTGCTGGACCAGGGGTTGTTCTCTCCTATGTATTGGCAGGCTTGCTGCTACTAGTCGTTATGGGTGCAATTGCCGAAATGGCCACGGTATACCCGAACAAAAATATGAAGGAATTCATCCGCGAGGCTTTTGGAGAACGGCTCTCCTTTATCGTGGGTTGGCTATATTGCTTCATGTGGTTGACTGTCTGCGTAATCGAAGTGCTGGCGGCAGGAAGCTTCTTGCAGTACTGGTTACCGGATGTTCCATTATGGCTACTGAGTCTAGCAAGTGGTGCTTTAATTATTGGCATCAATATGATGAGTGTAAGCGGTTATGGAGAGACGGAGTTTTGGTTAGCAGGAATCAAAATAGCTATGATTATCATCTTTATTATTCTGGGAGCTGCATTATTGTTTGGGCTATTGCCTATGTCTGAAGGGACTCCCTATTTAAGTAATTTTACGGATTATGGCGGATTATTCCCACAAGGCTGGACACCTATCTTCTCTGCCCTTCTGGTCGTCATGTTCTCCTACGGCGGATCTGAGCTGATTGGACTAACTTTAACAGAAACTCAAGATGCAGAAAAAGTGTTGCCTAGAGTTGTCAAAAGCTTCATTTTACGTGTTATTCTGTTCTACACCATTCCAATTCTGATCATCTGTGGGTTAATTCCTTGGAATCAGCTTAACGAGCATACCAGCCCCTTTGTGCAGGTATTAGCAGCTACAGGACTTAAGGGTGCTGACCATGTTATGAACTTCATACTGATTACGGCTGTGCTCTCTGCTGCTAACTCTGGTATCTACGGCGCCACACGGATGTTGCACTCTTTGGCTTCACAGGGTGAAGCTCCACCTAGCTTAGCAAAAACCTCAGCAAAAGGTGTGCCGATCAACAGTCTTAAACTTTGCGCTATAGTTCTTTTTGTTGGTTCTATGTTAGCGTACTTCGCACAGGATGGACTTTTCCGGCTGCTGATGGCTGTTCCCGGCTTCGTAGTAAGCTTGGTATGGATCAGCATCTGCCTATCACAGCTGAAGCTGCGGAAAACCTATCCTAAAGAGCCAAGCTTTAAAGTGTGGGGTTTCCCTTATATTACGATTTTGACGCTTATCTGTTTGTCGGTTATCACGATTTCCTTCCTTTTCGACACTCAGAACCGGATCAGCATAGGCACATGTCTGGGCTTCCTGCTGATGCTTACCATCTGGTCATTCGCTAAATTCCGAAAGAAGAACTAAACTATATATCTCGCACTTACATGAAAAAAGGTGTATCCATTATTCTTCGCGATCGCGTAGAACGGGGATACACCTTTTCTTATGGGACCGTTGATTTGCCTACTCGCATCGAATTCGCCCTATTCTACGGAATTTATACCGTTGATTTGCTCACTCACACCGGATGCGCCCCATTCTGCGGGATTTATACCGTTGATTTGCCTACTCGCATCGAATTCGCCCTATTCTACGGGATTTATACCGTTGATTTGCTCACTCGCACCGGATTCGCCTCATTCTGCGGTATATATACCGTTGATTTGCTCACTCGCACCGGATTCGCCTCATTCTACGGGATTTATACCGTTGATTTACCTAATCGCACCGGATTCGCCCCATTCTACAGGATTTATACCGTTGATTTACCTACTCACACCGGATGCGCCTCATTCTACGGGATTTATACCGTTGATTTGCCTACTCTCACCGGATTCGCCTCATTCTGCGGGATTTATACCGTTGATTTTCCTACTCGTACCGGATGCGCCTCATTCTGCGCGATTTATACCGCTGATTTTCCTACTCGTACCGGATGCGCCTCATTCTACGGGATTTATACCGTTAATTTGCTCACTCGCACCGGATTCCCCTCCTTCTGCGGGATTTATACCGTTGATTTGCCTCCTCGTATTGGATTCGCCCTATTCTACGGGATTTATACCGTTGATTTGCTCACTCGCACCGGATACGCCTCATTCTGCGGGTTTTATACCGTTGATTTTCCTACTCGCACCGGACGAGCCCCATTCTACGGGATTTATACCGTTGATTTGCTCACTCACACCGGGCGCCTCATTCTACGGGATTTATACCGTTGATTTGCTCACTCGCACCGGATTCGCCTCATTCTACGGGATTTATACCGTTGATTTACCTAATCGCACCGGATTCGCCTCATTCTAAGGGATGTACTTATTCTTTTGGGGGTATGATAATTTGTCGATATACTTTAACTAGTGTTCTGTTGCACAAAATGCAACAAAAGCCAAATCAGATATACGCGGACAAACTAGCTTAATATACTTTCAGAAAATAAACTCACGGCGTTCGAAGTTAACAAACGAAAGCTTCACCCAACGTCAGCTTCACCCAAACGTCAGCTTCACCCAAACGTCGGCTTCACCCAAACGCAAAAAAGCACGGGAATCTAATCTTCCCGTGCTTCTTTCCATCGAAACTACAAAATCTACTCGATCTCCGGCTGAATATGCTCCGCGATCAATTGTTGCTTGCTGGTCCAGACCTTCTCACTCAGATTCACCCGGTACACCTCTGGATTGAGCTTACGCAGATATTCCGGCCAGAACAGATCCTTCTGCTCCCGATGGTAACGGCGAACTTCATTCAGATCCGGCAAAGTATAGACCTGGAAGCCGTTCACGTAAATCGGCTCAAGCATAGGCAGCGCTTCATAACGCTCCACATACTTGTGCATGTATGGATGCAGCGGATTAAACAGCTTCACCCGACCGCCGTTACGTGGAGATTCCTCTTCCGGGAAGCAGATATAATCTGCTAGCGCTTTGCCATTTTTCCCGATAATCCGGAATACGTCCTTGCTGCCTGGTGTGGATACTTTTTCAGGGTTAGAAGAAATCTTGATTGTCGGTACCATTTCTCCAGTTGCGGACTCAATTTCTACCAGCTTATAAACTCCACCCAAAGAGGGTTGATCCGAAGCCGTAATCAATTGTGTGCCTACACCCCATGTGTCGATGGCTGCACCTTGCAGCTTCAGATCCATGATTGTATTCTCATCCAGATCGTTGGACGCCACAATCTTCACATAATCGAGCCCCGCTTCATCCAGCATATTCCGTGCCTGCCGGGATAGATAGGCCAAGTCACCGCTGTCTAAACGGATACCGATCATCTTTTTACCTTGAGCTTCAAGCTTTTTGGCGGTTCTAATCGCATTCGGCACACCACTGCGCAACGTATCGAAGGTATCAACTAATAGTGTAACTTCATCAGGCATCACCTTGGCATAAGCATCAAAAGCTTCCTGCTCACTGCTGAAGCTCTGAACCCAAGAATGAGCATGTGTACCTTTGGTAGGGATGCCAAACATTTTACCTGCCAGCATGTTGGAGGTTGCATCAAAGCCGCCGATATAGGCCGCTCTAGCGCCCCAGACCGCCGCATCCGCTTCTTGTGCCCGACGGGTACCAAACTCCAGGAGTATATCATTCGGAGCTACCTGCTTGATTCGGGAAGCCTTCGTAGCGATCAGCGTCTGGTAGTTCATGAAGTTCAGAATAGCGGTCTCCACCAGCTGCGCTTCCATGATCGTCCCTTCCACACGGATTAGCGGTTCATCCGGGAAAATCAACGCCCCTTCTTTCATCGAATAAACGTTGCCCTGAAAATGAAATTGCAGCAATTCTTCCAAAAAGGCAGGAGCGTAATTTTCTTCTTGCTCCGACAAGTAACGGATATCATCTTCGGTAAAACGCAAGCCGCCGATGTACCCAACGATACGCTCTAGTCCTGCGAACACGGCATAGCCGTTTCCGAAAGGCAATTTGCGGAAATAAGCTTCAAATACAGCTTTTCGCTTATGGCTTCCATTCACCCAGTGAGCATACATCATATTGATCTGATATTTATCTGTATGTAGCGCAAGTTCTCTCTTCAAGTCCTCATCTCCTAATATCCACGTTGCTGTATGTGTATGTTTTTTATAGTATTATGCCTTAACAACGTCTGCTCCTAAACTTCCCCGGAAATGATTTAGTGCCCATTTATGTCCATCCGCGTTGAAGCTGGCGACCGCATCTTCGTGCACAGTAATAGTAAAACCTTTGTTATATGCATCCACCGCAGTGTGCAAAACACATATATCTGTACATACGCCAATCAAATGAAGGTCAGTAATGCCACGTTCCCGCAGCTTAATCTCCAGATCAGTTCCACTAAAAGCGCTATATCGAGTTTTGTCCATCCAATAGATGGAATCCTGGTCAGCTTCATAAACAGTTTTCAAACTTCCATAAAGCTCCCGCCCTCTAGTCCCTCGTACATTGTGAGGTGGAAACAGTTTACTCTCGGGATGATAAGGATCATTGTCTTCATGTAAATCCACAGCCATTACAACATAATCGCCATTTTGGACAAACTCAGACGTTAATTGGCTGATTCTTGGCTCGATATCGATTGCAGGCTGCCCAACCGGTAAATTCCCATCGACAAAATCATTGGTAAAGTCAATTACTATTAGTGCTCTCATGAGAATCGTCCCTCCCCTGATTTAAGACACTACGTATAAATGGACAACAATGGCTCGTGATCTGTAAACATATACAACTGAGCCGGGCGTTGTGAGTATTGATTGGAGCTGAGTGCATTGCCCTCTTCATCTCTCACTTCTTTTAATATACCCTGACGGCTGCGTGTTGACGTGATTTTACGAATAAAATTTGGTTCTTTAAATTCTGGCACTACTGTCTGAATTACCTGATAAAGCTCACTTAGCGTAAAATGCCTAGGCAAAAACTGTCTTGCTATCGTTGTCTGCAGCATTTGCTGTTGGATACGTACGTATGCATCCTTGATGATTTCATGGTGGTCAAAAGCGAGCTCCAGTTCTTCTAACGCTTCCTGCAACGTAAATAAACCCACTTCACCCGCATCGTCGGAAGCTTGTCTTTGCTCCAGCATCCACTCTTCTACTAAAGCGAAAAAGGCATGGCTGATAATCCATCCCCGAGGGTCGCGGCCAGGTGTACTATAAACCCCAAGATATTCTAAGTGACCTCCATCAACACCGGTCTCTTCTTTCAGCTCACGAGTTGCAGCATCATATATAGACTCATCTTCCTGACAGAATCCGCCTGGTAGAGCCCACATGCCTGCACATGGCCATTTTTTCCGTCTAATTAACATTACCTTCAACTCACGTAAAGGCAGCGTCTTGGTGACCGTCTTCCGCTCGCGTTTGGTAAGTGTAAACATTACAATGTCGGCCGGAACACCATCCGGTGTACGATATTTTTTGGCGTTATAGGTTAATTCCCCATTGTCGCTCATAATTGCCCCATCCTTTTCCGAAGCTGTAGTTTTACTTATTCGTATCTTTAAATGTACCAAACATGTTCTTCATAAATCAACAGATGAATTCCATTATTTTACATTATCCTACAAAAAAGACTATATGAGAAACGACGTTGTCGTTGAATTATAAGGATTATGTATTTTCATGTACTTTACTTCTACCTCTTATATTGAAATAAAGGGACGGATCTGCATCCGCCCCCTGAACTGAGTGTGGGTTATCCGCATGTGGTCGGAGGCGCTTCAGTGCCGGCTTCCACATTTATTTTTTCCGAAACGGTATCTCTAATCACGGAAATTACCAGCTGAAGCAAATAATTAATGTCGCTCTGGCTTTGCTGAAATTCGTTCACGACTGGAATACCGTCGATCTCATCTTGCAGCACTTCAATTTCACGTTCAATTTTGGCGACCATATCTTTATTATTGAAGCTTTCGAAGGCCACGATTTCTTTTTGTTTTTTCTTAATGGTCGCAATCAGTCCTTGCACACGCTCGTGATTAAGAATTTTTTGCTCAGCCTGCTGAAAATGGCGTACCTCTTCACTGGTTGAGATTAATGATGCTAGTTCTTTAGCTTTGCCCATAATATCCTCGCGAACGATCAGATCACGGGTATTATAAGTTTTCATTCCATATTTATTCAACTGTTGTTCTTCTGTACTCATTAGTCATCTCCCCATTCGTATGTGATTAATGAACAGCTGCGGCCTCAACCACAATATCCCCTTTAATGTACCATGTTTTAGTATCTGTAATTCTCACGTTCACAAATGTGCCGATAAGCTCCTTAGGACCTTCAAAATGAACCAGCTTGTTAGCGCGGGAACGGCCGGAAAGGACTTCGGAGTTATTCTTACTCTCCCCTTCAACCAGCACCTCTACAACTTCATCCAGCATTCGGTCATTAATAATCCGGCTGTTCTCTTTGATGAGATCATTTAATCTTTGCAGACGTTCACTCTTCACCGACATCGGTACATTATCTTCCATCGCCGCTGCTGGTGTGCCCTCACGTGGAGAATAAATGAACGTATATGCCATATCATACCCAACCTCACGCACAAGCGATAGGGTATCTTCAAATTGCTCATCAGTCTCCCCAGGGAAACCAACGATAATATCGGTACTTAATACAGCATTCGGCACACTTATCTTAATCTTGCGTACTAATTCCAGATAAGCTTCCCGGGTATATTTACGGCTCATTTTCTTAAGAACGGCAGTACTTCCCGATTGAACCGGCAGATGGATATGCTCCACCAAGTTGCCGCCTTTGCCCAAAACCTCAATCAATTTATCGTCAAAATCTCGTGGATGCGATGTCATAAAACGAATGCGCGGAATATCAATCAGACGCATATCATCCATCAGGTTCCCGAAGGTGTAATCAATATCCGTAAAGTCTTTACCGTAAGCATTTACGTTCTGCCCCAATAGCGTTACTTCCTTGAAGCCTTGGCGCGCAAGCTCTCTCACCTCAGCGATAACGTCCTCTGGACGACGACTGCGTTCTTTACCGCGTGTAAACGGTACGATGCAATACGTGCAGAACTTATCACAACCATACATAATGTTCACCCAAGCGCGCATGCCTTCCCGCTTCTTCGGCAAGTTCTCAATAATGTCGCCTTCTTTGGACCATACCTCAACCACAAGCTCCTTACTAAATACCGCTTCTTTAATGAGGTGTGGCAACCTGTGAATATTATGCGTACCGAAGATCATATCCACGAAGCCATGCTTTGACATAATCCGGTTGACTACGCCTTCCTCTTGCGACATGCAACCGCATACCCCTAACAACAGACCCGGCTTCTCGATCTTCAGGTTCTTAAGATGTCCTAGCTCTCCAAATACCTTATCCTCGGCGTTCTCCCGAATCGCACAAGTATTCAGCAAAATGAGATCCGCGTCATTCCGGTCAGCGACACTGCGGTAGCCCATCTGTTCCAATAGGCCCTTCATCGTTTCCGTGTCATGCTCATTCATTTGGCAGCCATAAGTCGTTATATGATAATATTTGCCCACTCCGAAATTCTGCATCTCTTCAGGAATCTCGAAATCATAATGCACTTCTATTTCTTCCTTGCCGCGCCGTTTTCCTTCTTTATAGTCAGGCTGGCTATTAATTTGCACATTTCTTCCTTTAATCCGGTAAGTAACCTTACCTTCCTCTTCACTAATTACCTTTGCATCACTAAAATCAAAATATTTCGAATAATCCTTAGAACCCTTGCCGGATTTTAAGTCCGGTGAGTTATGGTTCCCCTTTGTCATGCTGTTTTCACGTCCTCTATTGTTCAACAATTATTTTTATACTTTGCTAATTTAAAATTATAACATAATGCTGGCCTAACATAGAAGTGCCCGGTCTATTAATGATGTAATGAAGCGTTGCATATCGACAAAAAAATACCCCGCCAACGTTTGGCAGGGTCAAGTTCTATCATATTAAGGGGGGTATGCTACTATTATAAGCAGATACACTACTCTTGAAACAGTTACACAACCTCTTACCTAAAAAAATAGTCATTGTATATTCTGCTAGTTTTAGTAAAGCGTATTCGTCGCTTCAGGAGTAAATGGGATGATTTCGTCTATCGCTCCACTTTGTACTTTGGCAGGCCAAGCAGGATCGCTAATAAGCGCTCTGCCCACTGCAACCAAATCAAACTCCTCCCGATCGAACCTTTCAGTTAACTCATCAATATTATCCTCAGGCTTCTGAGCTTTATCTTCCTCGAAGAAATCGCTTTGCAGGCCAATAGAGCCTACTGTAATACACGGCTTCCCGGTAAGCTTCTTAGTCCACCCAGCTAAATTAAGATCAGAGCCAGCAAATTCAGGTTGACTGAAGCGTCGGGTCGAGCAATGAAAGATATCTACACCCGCTTCGCTAAGCGGTGCTAGGAAACTCGCAAGTTCTTCTGAAGTCTTCGCCAGCTTCTCATCATACGCCCCCAGCTTCCACTGGGAAAAGCGCAGCACAATTGGGAAGTCTGGTCCAACCGCTTGACGGCATGCTTTAATGATCTCGACAGCGAATGTTGTTCTTCCTACCAAATCGCCACCGTAACGATCGGTACGTTTATTCGTTCTATCCCAGAAGAACTGGTCTATCAGATACCCGTGAGCGCCATGCAGCTCGATGCCATCAAAGCCAACGCTTTTGGCATGTTCCGCCGCTTGAGCGAAGGCTGTTACTAAGCTTTCAACCTCTTCTGTGGTCAGCGGCTCTGTCACCGGCTCACCTGCTAAATTCAGACCCGAAGGGCCTACAGGAAGGGCTTCAACGTTAGGATACTCGCCGATTGTACGCGCCATCCCCACATGCCAAAGCTGCGGGATGATCTTGCCGCCAGCTGCGTGAACCTCTTCCACAACCTTCTTCCAGCCTTCTAAAGATGCTTCTTCATGTATATTAGGAATATCTTGGTGACTGACAGCCGCTGGATGATTTATCGCAGTACCCTCAGTAACAATTAATCCCACTCCACCCTCTGCACGTCTACGATAATAAGCGGCAACATTGCTTCCCGGCACACCCTTCGGAGACTGCGCGCGTGTCATCGGCGCCATAACAAATCGGTTCGACAGCGAAAGATTCCCCACTTGAAAAGGTAAAAATAGTTGCTCTGTATTCATATGTTACCTCCAATTTATTAATTGATTACTTTAAGTAAGCTTATTATCTACCCAAAAGATGGGAAATGCAAATTTTAAGAAAAAGACAACAAAAACCGGACCTCGCAGAATCTACGATTGCCCGGTTTCACCAAATTATAATGACTCTCTAGACTTCAAGAATCCCCGCTTTAGGTGTAACTCCAAATGCTTTAGCTAAATCCCATAGCTGTTGGTCTGTGATCTTTTGTTTGATTTCTCTACCGCCAATCAGGTTGTAGATCGTCGCAGCCTTTTCAACCGTTTCTACTAGACCAAAGGTAGCATCCATGGTGGAGCCAGTGCCAAAAATCCCATGCTGCGGCCAGATGACTAAACGGTGATCCTTCATTTTTTTGGCAGTCTCACGGCCGATTTCACTGCTGCCCGGAACAATCCACGGAATAACACTGACGCCATCAGGGAAAACAACAAGGCACTCTGTGCACATTTCCCATAACGTTTTGGTAAACTTCAGTTCATCCAGATCATGCGTGAAGGTCATCGCGATAACATTTGTAGCATGTGTATGCAGCACGATACGGTGTGTGGGATCTACTTTCAGACGTTCAATATGACTCATAAAATGCGAAGCGAGCTCACTCGTAGGAACTGCACCATTCCGCAATCCCCACAATACTTCCACACTTTCGCCATTGCCGCTAACCCTTAACACACCCAGATTCGCTTCAGGGTCTTTAATCACATTTCTGAAATATTTGCCCGAACCTGTTACGATAAAATACTTGCCTGCTAATTCTTTTACCGGAAAGGTGAGTTTGATCGTGCGCAACGGCTCCAGTACATTAATATACTTAGCCACCTCATTCTCATCCAGTAAATAGCTGACATTCCCACCATTTAGTTCATCCCAGCCAAGCTCCCACATATGACGGGTGATCTCTGACATTTCCTGAATAAATGGAGCTTCACTGCTGGCAATATAACCTTTTGATTCTAACAAGGATGTACTCATATTCTATTCTCTCCTTTGTATTTGCTGCTCTCCGTATCCACTTCTATCTTAAAGACAAAACGTCTTGTTCATAATTTTTCACTTCAGTAAGCCATTGCTCACGCACCGGTGTACCTTGTAATGCACAGTAGTAATCCCAGACCGCTCCAAACGGATACGATTTGAACTCTTCTACCAGAGCAAGACGTGAAGTATAATCCCCGGACCGCTCGATTTGCTTAAGTTCTTCCACTGGTTCCAGCATCGCACGCAGCAACGCCTTAATAGTGTTGCGGGTGCCAATGACCCATGCCGCGAGATGATTGATACTGCCATCAAAGAAATCCAATCCAATATTCGTACGAGGAAGTAAATCCCCGCGAACCAATTCACGGGCGATTTCCAGCAGCTCATCATCCATTGTTACCACATGGTCACTGTCCCAGCGGACAGGTCTGCTGACATGCAGCAGCAGCTGCTCACTGAACATCAGAATCGAAGATAGTTTATTCGAAATCACTTCTGTAGGATGAAAATGTCCCGCATCCAAACAGATCGCTTTTCCATTTGTTAAACCATAACCCATATAGAATTCATGAGAGCCAACCACATAACTTTCAGAACCAATTCCAAACAGTTTACTTTCCAAGGCATCCATATTATAAAGCGGATCTATTTCCTGACTAAAAATCTCATCCAGCGACTCTTTTAAACGTACTCTCGGAGCAAGCCGATCTACTGGCGTATCCTTATATCCGTCTGGAATCCAAAAGTTCGTCACACAAGGCTGACCCAGCTCCCGCCCAAAATGCTCAGCGATCGTACGCGAAGCTTTACAGTGTCTGATCCAGAAATTCCGAATCTCCGCGTCCGAATGACTGAGAGTGAATCCATCGGCTGCTTTCGGATGTGAGAAACAAGTAGGGTTAAAATCAAGCCCTAAGCCCTGCTCCTTCGCCCAATCCACCCAGGATTGAAAATGTCGTGGCTCTAGTTCATCCAAATCTACAGGTTCATCTGTATCTGCGTAAATAGCATGCAGGTTAACCTTATGTTTACCAGGAATAAGAGATAACGCCTTTTCTAAATCTTGACGTAGTTCATCTGGTGTACCCGCCCGGCCCGGATAACTTCCCGTTACCGCAATGCCCCCGCTTAGTTCTTTTTCCTTAAAAAGAAAACCTTTTACATCATCACCCTGCCAGCAATGTATGGAAATTTTAATTTGCGCGAGTCGCTCCAGCACTTTATCCACATCAATACCGTGGGCTGCGTATAGTTTTTTGGCTTCGTTATAACTAGTGATAATGCTCTGATCCATGCTGTTTATCCTCCTAAATTAGTGCAAGTCTGTTTCGCTTAGATAAGCTCATTCACCTTGGACAGATGAAGGCTTCTCCAACGATTTAGAATGTTATTAAAATGCTTGATCGGCTGCGGAATGTATGATGTTATTTCAAAAGATTGTTCGATAATAGCTCTTGCCTCAGTTATGTCTGCAATGGAATCTGTGCTAATCATCTGCACTACTATATTTCCTAGAGCAGTCGCTTCCGTTGGTCCAGCCTTTACTATCCTGCCGATAACGTCAGCGGTTAGTTGGCATAAAAGCCGATTGTTCGCCCCGCCGCCGACAATTTGCAATCCCTCGATCCGACGTTCTGTCAGCTCCTCCAACTCTTCCAAATAAGTTAGATAGGATAACGCCAAGCTGTCAAAAACACAACGTGCTAACTGTCCAGGTGTCTCCGGAACGGGCTGCCCACTCTCCATACAGGCACTGCGGATTTCTTCTATCATGTTCGATGGATTAAGAAACCTTGGTGCATTACAAGGGATCAGGCTGCGAAACCCCTCTTCTCCCTGTGCAAGCTCTGCAAGCTCCGCAAAACTATAACAATTGTTCAGTAATCTGCGAACCTCTTGAATAAGCCATAAGCCCATTACATTTTTGAGGAATCTATAAGTTCCGTAGGCTCCCCACTCATTGGTGTAGTTAGCCTGCATGGCTTTTAGAGAATTTAGAGGCTCCGTTCTTTCTACACCGAGTAAAGACCAAGTTCCACTGCTGATATAAGCTGAGCCTTCTTGAAGTGGAGCACCTAGCACTGCTGAGGCCGTATCATGGGAAGCCACACAGATCAGCTGGCATTCAGGCAGGTCATATTGTTGGATTAAAGCTTCGTCAAGAGGACCAACCACTACACCAGGCTCAGTTAATTTTGCAAATTGATCTTTCCTGATATTCAAAAATTCTAATAGGTCATCGTCAAAATCCCGGCTTTCCAGATTCAACAGCTGTGTTGTAGATGCAATCGTAACCTCGTTGATTTTACGGCCAGTCAGTCGGTAATATAGATAATCTGGTACAAGTAAAATCTGATCCGCTTGCGCTAGCTCTTCTTCTTTATGAACATATAACTGATTCAAGGTATTGATGGATAACTGCTGGATTCCTGTCTTTTCATAGACGGTTTGTGGTGAAAGCTGCTGTGCCACCTGATCCACAGCCAGATCCGTTCTGCGGTCCCGGTAGGCGTATACTTCATGAACACGATTCCCGTCCGCATCTACCAGCACATAATCTACACCCCATGTATCAATACCGAGCGTACAGGTAGTAATTCCATCGGTTTTAGCCTTCCGAAGCCCGATCATAATCTGCTCTACTAAATAATCAATGTCCCAGAAACAGGAACCCTCTTGTTCCGTAAAGCTATTGCTAAAGCGATGAAGCTCTTCTAAGGAAAGAATACCTTCTTGCAATATTCCGCGCACCAGCCGCCCACTTGAGGCACCGATGTCAACGGCGATGTGATTATTCATAAACAATCTCCTATGATAAGGGGTGATTTATAATATTTTTTTGAACAGTGTAATAACTTCTTCTTTAGTAGGAATAAAAGGGTTCCCTGGTGCACAAGCATCCTTCATCGAATTTTCAGCCAAAAGATCAAGATCTACTTCTTCTACACCAAGCTCGGATAATTTAGCTGGAATCCCTACTTCTTTAGACAACGCCTTGATCGACTCAATTACGAAATCTGCGCATTGTTTATCCGTTTGGTTCTCTACATTAAGTCCAATCGCTTTAGCAATGGATCTGAATTTCTCAGGCACATATTTGGCATTTTCTTCTTCCACAAAAGGCAGCAGCATCGCGTTACATACGCCGTGCGGCAGATCGTATACGCCGCCCAGCTGATGCGCCATCGCATGCACATAACCAAGCCCCGCATTATTGAAAGCCAATCCGCCAAGGAATATCGCGTATACCATCTGTTCACGCGCTTCGATATCATGGCCATTCTTCACAGTACGAGCCAGATTAGCAAAAATAAGCTCCACTGCGGCTAGTGCCGTAGCATCGGTTACCGGATATGCTCCCGGCGTCACCAGCGCTTCAATCGCATGAGTCAATGCATCCATACCCGTAGCCGCGGTAAGTGCAGCGGGTTTATCAACCATAAGCTCAGGATCGTTGACTGAAATCGTCGCAAGGCTGTTCTTATCTACCATAACCATCTTCACTTTGCGTTCTTCGTCTGTGATTACATAGTTAATGGTCACTTCAGCCGAAGTACCAGCAGTGGTATTCACGGCGACAATCGGCAGTGATTTATGCTTAGACTTGTGTACACCTTCATATTCTTTGATATGACCGCCATTTGTGGCAATGATACCAATGGCTTTGGCAGTATCCTGTGGTGATCCACCGCCAATGGAAATCAGATAATCACAATTCTGCGCTTTGAGATAATCAACGCCATCGTGGACATTTTTACAGGTCGGATTGGGTTTCACTTCATCATAGATGGCATATTCAATCTCCGCTTCGTCCAATACCGTCAGCAATTTACCAGCAATGCCACTTTTCATAAGGAATTTGTCCGTAACAACAAGCGCCTTTTTTAATTTAAGCTCTTGGATGTATGGACCAATCTCCTGCAAGCATCCCTTGCCCATAATATTGATCGATGGAACATAATACACATGCGTGCTCATGCTTGACCAGCCTCCTAAAGTTAATTTATCAACACCAAAGTTTTACACACAACTCTGCAAGCTAGAGCGTAGTATTCCGGCTGCAGCGCCTCAGGCTGGCCTCTAAATCGCAACTGGGCCGGCTCTGGTATCTTTCAAATCTAATTACCACTACAGGACTTCTTTTCTCCTTCATCGTATGCCCGCAAATCTTTGTTGTCAACATTTTAAATATTATTTATGTTGTTTCTATTTGTTTTATATCCGTTTTGTGAATATTATTGGAAAACAAACATGATTTTACGTTGATTTTATTGCAAAACACAGATATTTGGAGCTATGATTAAGGAATATACAGATTTCGGAAAGGTGATCCCTATGCTTGCAGCTGAAAGACGCAAAAAAATAATTGATCTTGTTCATCAGGATAAACGAGTATTAGTCTCTGATCTAAGCCGGATGTTTGAAGTTACAGAAGAGACGATACGCAGAGACTTGGAGAAGCTGGAGAAGGATGGCATTCTAAGCCGAACCTATGGCGGGGCCATGCTGAATCGTCACACGAACGAGGATTTGCCTTTTGTTACACGCAATGCGCTGAATACAGATATCAAACGGGGAATCGCTCTTAAGGCGCTAGATTTAATCAATGATGGAGATACGTTAATGGTGGATCCTAGCTCCACAGCCTTTGAGTTTCTAAAACTGCTTGGCAATAAAAACAATCTGACCATTATTACGAACTCGATTAATATTTTGCATGAGTTCTCGAATTCTGGGATGGATATCATCTCCACCGGAGGTTCTTTACGTTACCGATCCATGTCACTCGTGGGTCCTGTAGCACATGACACCATTCAAAGATACAATGTGGACACTGCGGTTATCAGTTGTAAAGGAATAGATATGGAGCGAGGCATCACAGATTCTAATGAACCGGAGTGTGAGCTCAAGAAATATATGCTACGTCAAGCTAACAAGGTCATACTCCTGGCCGATCACACCAAATTCGATAAGACCGCCTTTACGAAGCTGATCGAGCTTGGCCAAATCGACTTTTTGATCACAGACCGCCAGCCTTCTGAGGTTTGGTTGAAGCGCCTGAACAAAGAGAATATTGAGCTTCTCTATTAATCGGGCTCAAACGCCTTCGCAGCCCATTTAAAAATGCCGTTCCCCAATGAGTAATGGGTGACGGCATTTGTTGTATGGAGATGATTATCTTTTTGTATAAACCTGAGAGATTGGGACTACGTTGACTGTTGATTTGGGATTTTCGCGTTGCACTTGCGTTGTAGTTTTTTTCCTGCAAATATATATAAGCGCTGGTGGAAAATTCAGCAGCACCCACTTCGTGTGTAGGATCTCAAAATGCTGGCTCAACTCTGTTTTCATCCGCGGAAAATATTCATAGGTTATAAACCACCCTCCTTCTTTTAAAGAAGAAATGATCTGTTCCATAAACCTAGTGCGGTCTGGCTTCGAGAAATTCATCAAAGACAAACTACTCACGATACAATCCAGCTTCTCCAGACTGCTGTTATGAAGCGCAAGACGCAGCCGGAGACAATCGTTGTTGCAGAAACATCCGGGGAATTCCTCTCTTAACTGACTGCGAAAATCAGGATCTATTTCAAATAGAAGAACATTCATACCGGTCTTTTCTCCACGCGGAATAAACCTTGTGATTGCACCAGTCCCCGCACCCAACTCAGCCATAGAATGCACTTGGTTCCAAGGCACTGGATCAAGCAACGTCTGGGCCAGCCAATGTGAACTGGGAGTTACACTACCATATTGTCGGGGCGCATGCAGAAATTTATTTAGAAAATGAAGTCGCTCACGAATTCCACTTTGCATGAAATCTCCCCCTTGCTTCCTAACTTACCCTTCTACCCCTAAAATATGTAAACTGCATTAAATTCGTACTCCATCTATACTTCCCATTATCTATTCCCCTTAAAATAAAAAGCCCAAATTTCTCCGCAACATAAATTGCGAGAAATTCGAGCTTGTAAACACTCAATTCAGAGTCGGCCAATCTTATTTAGTTTCCACAGCGTGTCCGCCGAACTCGTTCCGCAGTGCAGCAACTACTTTTCCAGTGAATGTGTCGGTCTCAAGGGAACGGTAACGCATCAATAACGCCATTGCGATGACCGGAGTCGCCGCTTGTAAATCAAAGGCGGTTTCAAGCGTCCATCTGCCTTCACCAGACGAATGCATAATGCCCTTAATCTCATCTAGTTTAGCGTCCTTCGAGAAGGCGCGTTCCACAAGTTCCATCAGCCACGAACGGATTACAGAGCCGTGATTCCACACCCGAGCTACTTCCTCAAAGTTGTAGTCAAATTCACTCTTTTCCAGAACCTCAAAACCTTCACCGATAGCAGCCATCATGCCGTATTCGATACCGTTATGCACCATTTTTAGAAAATGGCCGCTACCTGCTTTACCAGCATATAAAAAGCCGCTTTCTACAGCTGTATCACGGAAAATAGGCTCCACAACTTCCCAAGCTTCGGGATCTCCGCCAACCATGTAACAAGCGCCATTACGCGCCCCTTCCATACCGCCAGAGGTACCTGCATCCATAAAGTGAATTCCGTGCTCCTTCAATTCCTCATACCGACGAATCGATTCCTTATAATGCGAGTTTCCTGCTTCAATAACGATATCACCTTTAGACAACTGTGGAGTAAGTTCAGCGATTACAGAATCAACGACCTGATGCGGAACCATGATCCAAATGATTCTTGGTGTTTCCAATTGCTGTACCAATTCTGGAAGCGTTACTGCTCCACTAGCGCCTTTAGCTTTCATTTCTTCTACAGCAGGTGCATTCAGATCAAAAGCAACAACCTCATGTCCATGATCCAGCAAATTTTGACCCAAATTAAAACCCATTTTTCCTAACCCAACTAATCCTACTTTCATGTAAATTCCCTCCGATTTATAGATTCTTGTGATGTATTTTAGCTAAATTGGCAAAAAAAACAGGCAGGGGCTTAAGCCCCTGGCCGTATAGATTCCTGCGCTGCTGCAACTTCTGCTTGAGCGTCGAGAAGATCTGACTCCTGATCTGTATCATCAAACCACCAGCGGTCTTCACCCAAAAGCTCCATAGCCGCATCTGGACCATAAGAACCTGAAGCATAGGTATGAAGTGGCATTAGCCCCTCTTCCATAGCTTCCTGGATTGGTGTAACCCATTGCCATGACAGCTCGACTTCTTTCCAATGAGCGAAGAAAGTGGCGTCACCACGAAGTGCATCAAAGATCAGATTTTCGTAAGCTTCTGGTACGTCTGAAGTTCCGGCTTCATAAGTAGCGAGGACAGGTTCAAGTTTCCCTTTTTGCAGCTGATCCTTCGTATTCAACTGAAGCGTAATGGCTTCAGTTGGACCGATCTCGATGATGAGCAGATTTGGAACGTCATTCCCTTTATTTTTGTTATTGTTATCATTAAACGGTTCTTTAAATTCTATAACGATTCTTGTTGATTTCTCTTTCATTCTCTTGCCAGTACGGATATAGAACGGAACTTCATTCCACAATGGATCATCTATAAACAAACGCGCTGCAATAAACGTCTCATTTTGTGAGGATTGGCTAATTCCGGGTTCATCCAAGTAGCCTGCAACAGATTTACCTTTAATTTCACCTTCAGCATATTGTCCGCGGACAACATATTGATTAACTTCGTCTTTACTTAGCGGAATGAGGCGCTCCATGACATATCTTTTCTTCCCACGGATCTCTTCAGGTGTACTGCCTTTTGGAAGCTGCATCGCCATCATCATGAGCAATTGAAGCATATGGTTCTGGAACATATCACGAAGTGCCCCAGCTTTATCATAATAGCCTGCCCGTTCTTCAACGCCAACAATCTCACTCGCCGTAATTTGCACATTTGCGATATACCGATTTTTCCACAGTGCTCTAAGCACAGGATTTGAATATTTTAGAACTTCCAGATTCTGAACCATCGGTTTACCCAAGAAGTGGTCAATTCGGAAAATCTCCTCTTCAGTAAATACGGCATTCAAGCTGTCATTTAACTCTCTTGCTGTTTTCAAGTCTGTACCAAAAGGCTTCTCAATAATCAGACGCTTCCAGCCCTTCGTAGATCCCAGACCACTGGAGTGAATATTGGCGGCAATTTCCTTGAAAAACTCAGGACCCACCGATAAATAGAACATCCGATTCTCCGGAATGTTAAAAAATTGCTCACGACGTTTAACATGCTCCAGGAGCTTCAAATAATCCTCTGTATTACCTACATCTAGAACGCTATATTCAAAAGCTTCCAAGAAAACCTGCAACTGTGGAGATTCTACTGCCGGCTGTCTAGAAAATGTCTGCAAAGATTGCAGGACTTGCTTACGGAAAGCTTCAGTTGAAACTTCTCTTCTTCCTAATCCAATCACTGAGAGAGGACCTGAAATTTGACCATCTAAAAAGAGGTTATATAGTGCAGGATAGATTTTACGTTTTGCTAAATCTCCTGTAGCGCCAAAAAGCACAAATGTTGATGATTCCACTTTCATTCCTCCCGCTATTATATATTATTTATTAACTTACTTTTAATTACTAGCATACTCAGTAGAATCAATCATACGACTGATATTTTTATTCGTCAACCTCATTTCGACATTTACGAAAAGTTATTATTTTCACAAAGCTTCGAATTGGTAATTATGATTAATGTCACACCAATTATCTTATTGGATTATTCGTATTAATTTACTAGGAAATAATCCGCAAATAAGATAACAATCCGCTCCTAGCATGGCTTTTGGCGTTCTGACTTTACACACTCTGATTTAAAATTCTTCATCCAAAGCTGTTTACAACATAAACAAAATTCCCAGTCGCTTAAATAAGCTCATCCTTCCACTGTGTTTCAAACTAACTTTTAGTAATGGAGTGGTTTGGTCTCGCGCGCCTTGATGAAGACTATGCGATTTGATCCCAAATTTGGGAATTAAGCATAAAAAGTGACTGCTTCGAGGAATATTACTTGAGAATGCTTCGAAGGAATTTTCGCTGAGCACATTGGAGTGATTTGGAGTCTGTGAAGAGAACCTTGTGAAATGAAGTGAACCATTAGGATTGTCCTGAAGTTTGCTAGGTGAACCGTGTGGATGTCTTGAAGTTTGCTAAGTGAACCCTGTGAATGTCTTGAGTTTGCTAGGTGAACCATTGGGAATGTCCTGAAGTTTGCTAAGAGTACCCTGTGAGTGTAGTTTGCTAAGTGTGCGCTTTGGGGGATCACTTAAAAGTTCGCATAGAGCGTCTTTAGATCCAGTTTGGAGTAACATTTATGTTTACCCGCATCTCCGGCTGCGGCGAGATCAGACCTTGGAGACCTTAGACGTCGATTCTTACTCATCTGCAGTGGTTTTATGTCCACACCATGGAGGAAACGGACTCAGGTGCCCTCAAACGTCGATTCGTTCTCGTCTGCCGTGGCCTTATGTCCACACTAACTATGGGTTCGGACTCAGGTGACATTCTACTTCGATACTTACTCGTCTGCCGAGGCTTTATGTCCACACCATGTATGGTCCGGACTCAGGAGACGCTATTTCACAGATTTTGGTCATTTCGCCATGCTATCGGGCCCAGATGCAGCTATTAAACCAAATTCACTCCTCTTTGGAGCAAAAACTTGGCAATAAGAGCTATGCGGTCCGATACTTCTGAATAATGCTCCAAAAACTCTAAATAGCTGCAATACAGTCCGAACGATGATGTAGTATCGTCAATCTTGGCTAGTCCGGACTCAGGTGACATTAAACGTCGATACTTACTCGTCTGCGGAGGCTACATGTTCTTGCCATCGATGGTCCGGACTCAGGAGACGCTATTTCGCAGATTCAGGTTATTTCGCCATGCTATCGGACTCAGATGCAACTATTCGACCCAATGTACTCCTCTTTGGAGCAAATACTTGGTAATAAGAGCTATGCAGTCCGATAATTCTGAAAAATGCTTCAAAAACACTAAATAGCTGCAATACAGTCCGAACGGTAATGTAGTATCTTCAATCTTGCTAGTCCGGACTCAGGTGACATTAAACGTCGATACTTACTCGTCTGCGGAGGCTACATGTTCTTGCCATCGATGGTCCGGACTCAGGAGACGCTATTTCGCAGATTCAGGTTATTTCGCCATGCTATCGGACTCAGATGCAACTATTCGACCCAATGTACTCCTCTTTGGAGCAAATACTTGGTAATAAGAGCTATGCAGTCCGATAATTCTGAAAAATGCTTCAAAAACACTAAATAGCTGCAATACAGTCCGAACGGTAATGTAGTATCTTCAATCTTGCTAGTCCGGACTCAGATGACCTCAGACGTCAATTCGTTCTCGTCAGTTGAGGCTACATGTTTTCACTAACTATGGGTTTGGACTCAGGTGACGCCTATACGTCGATACTTACTCGTCTGCGGAGGCTACATGTTCTTGCCATCGATGGTCCGGACTCAGGAGACGCTATTTCACAGATTTTGGTCATTTCGCCATGCTATCGGACTCAGATGCAGCTATTGAACCAAATTCACTCTTCTTTGGAGCAAAAACTTGGTAATAAGAGCTATGCGGTCCGATACTTCTGAATAATGCTCCAAAAACACCAAATAGCTGCAATACAGTCCGAACGATGCTGTAGTATCTTCAATCTTGCTAGTCCGGACTCAGCTGACATTATACGACGATGCTTACTCGTCAACCTAGGCTATATGTCCACACTAACTATGGGTTCGGACTCAGGAGACGCTATTTCACAGATTTTGGTCATTTCGCCATGCTATCGGACCCAGATGCAGCTATTGAACCAAATCCACCCCTCTCTGGAGCAAAAACTTGGCTATAAGAGCTATGCAGTCCGATACTTCTGAAAAATGCTCCAAAAAATCTAAATAGCTGCAATACAGTCCGAACGATGCTGTAGTATCATCAATCTTGGCTAGTCCGGACTCAGGTGACCTCAAACGTCGATTCGTTCTCGTATGCTAAGATTGCAAGTCTGCACCATCTTGAGATCGGACTCAGGAGACCTTACACGTAGATACCTCGTCATCCCCATGGATCAATTAGATCCGGAAGTCCTTATAACGCAGATTCAAACCACTCACATTAGACTAGTTACCTGCCAAGTTTACAATGCCATTTGTTTAGAGCCGGTACATTAAGTGTTATAGTTAATGAACATAAGATTTTTCATTCAGTTCACGAAAGGAAGGAGTATTTTCATGAATATGGAGCAATGGGAAAGAATTCGGACGGGACAGGGATTTATAGCTGCCTTGGATCAAAGTGGTGGCAGTACACCAAAAGCGCTGCTGCAATATGGTGTTGCAGAGGACAGTTACTCTAATGAAGATCAAATGTATGGGTTGGTTCACGAGATGAGAACGCGCATTATCAAGAGCCCTGCATTTGATTCAAAGCATATACTGGGTGCAATCTTATTTGAGAACACAATGGATCGTTCCATAGACGGGCAATATACTGCCGATTTTCTATGGGAGAAAAAAGGGATTGTGCCTTTCCTGAAAATCGATAAAGGGCTTGCCGACCCTGAAGACGGAGTACAACTAATGAAGCCTATTCCCGGCTTGAGTGATCTTCTGAAGCGGGCCAACGAACGTAACATCTTTGGTACAAAAATGCGCTCGGTGATTAAAGAGGCTAATCCTTCCGGTATCAAAAAGGTGGTTGAACAGCAGTTTGAAATCGGTAAGCAGATTTTAGCAGCGGGACTCGTACCTATTATAGAACCGGAAGTTGATATCCACAGTGCTGATAAAACGGCTTCAGAGAAGCTGCTAAAAGAAGAACTATCGGCCCAATTGTCTACGCTGGGCAAAGACGTGAAGGTCATGCTTAAGCTCTCCATCCCAACGGAGAATAATTTCTACCGTGAATTAATGGAGAATCCTCATGTTTTGCGAATTGTCGCTTTGTCCGGCGGTTACACACAAGCAGAGGCCAACGATAAGCTCGCCCATAATCAAGGACTGATCGCCAGCTTCTCACGTGCGTTATCACAGGGACTAAGCGCTGGGCAGTCAGAAGAAGAGTTTAACGCGCTCCTCTCTAAATCTGTAGAAGCGATTTATGCAGCCTCTATTAAATAAGATCCTCATTTAAACCAGCACATAAAAAGAGCTGTGTCCCTGACAGGTGTTCCCTGCTAGGTAGCAGCTCTTTTTTTATGATGAGAATTTGCTTTTAAAGTCTAGAACTTTCAGATTAAACGCCATTTCGTCTACTCTTTCAGCCCACACAAGCATGCAATAGGTTTGTTAAAGTCCCTTACATCTTATCTAAGGACCACACCTGTACCTAAAACACATTAATCAACCACTTCTCTGTTGTTTCTTGGTACACTATCCATAATTCCTGTTTTAATCCAGCGCAGTTCTTTACCCAATAATTTCTTGATCTTACGCAAAAAAGGCTTCCACCACGCAAGTACGCGAGGTAGAAACCTAATCGATTACTTCTATGTTATCTTAAATCGAAACCACGAGGATTAATGCAATTAAAGCTGGCAGTCCTTGCATAAATAAAATAGACTTTTTCACCGTCAGTCCTCCATATAACGCTGCCACTATAACAGTTGATAAGAAGAAGATTTCAATTTGATGGCCGAAATTTACATTCGGATGAACCAATCCCCAAATTAAACCTGCCGCCAAAAATCCATTGTATAACCCTTGGTTCGCTGCCAGTGTTTTAGAAGCATCCGCAACTTCCTGTGTCATTCCAAAGACTCGAAGCCCTTTTGGCTTTGACCAAGCGAACATTTCTAAATAAACAATATAGATATGTATTAACGCAACAACACCGACCATAATATTAGCTACCCATACCATCAAAATAACCACCTTATTTTAATTTGTGTACAATTTAATTGTATCACATTAAAACTCAAAAGTGTATACAAAATCCCATAAACAATTCGACACTAAAAAAAGAATAGCCATAATCTTCAAAAAAAAGACTATCGCTATTCCATACGTAATGTTTTATGAAATTCTAAAATACTTTTGCAGCAATATAAACGGTTACGCTATTGTAAAAACCATAAAGAGAACCATTGCTCCAGACGAAATTGCTAGGATCTGAAATTCCCGTATTTTGAGACGCTTGATGTCCATGTTTCTCTGACCATAGACCTGAGCTATTTTGAAGCATGAAGTGGTAATCTACGTTATCCTCAGGAATATCGACTTTACCATTACCATTTGAGTCGATCCATCCCACTCTTAGTGCAATTCGATGTTCATCGGAATTAATCGCTGCAGTTCGGCCCGGAAGTATCCGCCAACCCGGTTTAAAGTATAAAGGATTCGTATTGCCATCTTGAACCACAAGACCAGCAGTATAATACACGTTAGTAAAATAGGCAGGATCTCTGACATTTGAGACCCCGTCTCCATCACCAGGGTTGATTGCCCCTGGAAATCTTAAGGCATAACCATAACAGTTAATCCCATAACTATTTTCGGCTGTATACGGCCACGCATGACCATAAGCGGAAGCTAGAGTTGCTTGCGGAGAATCAGGTTCAAAAGAAGGTGTTATTAGCTCCGGTGCTAATAATTCATTATTAATAAGATTGTCATCTGCCGGGGGTACAAAGCTTGATGACTCTTTGAGTTCTCCAACTGTAGTAACATTTCCTTGTGTGTCCACAATAATCGTATCGTCGCCCTTCCATTCTCCAACCCAAACCTTTTCCGGTCCAGAAGTTTGGACTTCTTTCAAATTACTGACGTCGACGTCGATGGGTGCGGCCATTGCAGCAGAGGACAGGGCCAGATTCAGTAAGAGCGTGCAGGTTATTGCGGCTTTATAAGTCTTTTTCAAAATCATAAACATCCCTTTCTATGTAAGATAAGTAAAAATTAACATTTTATCCTAAAATAGACTATGAAGAATGTTATGGTTTTTCCGAACACCTATAAAGCTTTATATTCAAAATAGTCAAAATAAGCCGGCTTCGCTTGCTGATCCAAATCCTGAGCACATACCCCGACATAGGAACCGGTAAAGCCAAGCTTGCCGCCATATTCATCCGAAAGCGTACCAAAATCTAAGGGAGTACAGACAGCTGTCCAATTCACCCCGTCTGATGAAGCATAAAACAACAGATCACGTTCATGGATTTCCGCCTTTAGATAATAACGATCCCAATCCTTCACAGATAGCTGCATAGAGGAAATCTCATCGTATTTGCCACCTCTACACAGCACAACGCCCAAACTAGTTCCACGAATCTCATCTGCGGTAACACGCAAATAATAGTAATCACTGTCATCATAATAGAGGACTAACCCAGCCATTTGCAGGAAGCTATCCGGCTCGAATTCCAGACAGGTTGTAGCTGAGCATTCAAAATGTTGAATCGGCCGGGCAATTAAACTCTGATCATGCAGTGAAGCTAACGACTCTCTGCCGCGCAGACGAAGAAAACCCGGACGTTCCTTCAAGCTAACCCAAGATTCATCAAAAGGTACACGCAAGCTTTGGTATGGAAATCCAAGAACCTCTCCATCAAATTCATCTCTGTTTGGCAGCTCCTCAAAAGTGAATATCGGCAGGTCAGGAGCCACGGTCTCCAATGCAGGCAGCTTCCCTCCGTGGGCCAATCGCAACCAGCCATCCTCTGTCCATTCACAACGTTGAATCGCAGTTTCCCGGCCTAACGGATTCATCGTTGCCGTTCCCGGAATCGGACGTGTGCATAAATGCGCCATGTACCAGTCCCCATTCTGAGTCTCAACGAGCGATCCGTGCCCTGCTTGCTGAAACGGGTAGGTCAGATCATGCGCCGTGGTCATAATCGGGAAATCCGGATCCGTCTCATAAGGACCTGTGAGGCTTCTGCTTCTAGCTAAGGTGACCATATGGTTGATGCCAGTGCCTCCTTCAGCTGTCAGCAAATAATAGTACCCATCCTTCTGGTACAATTGCGGACCTTCGGTCACTCCGATAGGTGTCCCTTTATAAATTTCATGGATAGGTCCCGTTAATTTGCCAGTCTCCGGGTCATATTGCTGCATAATGATGCCAGAGAAGTTATTGTGATTTTTACGGAAATCCCAACGCATATTAAGCAGCCATTTGGTCCCATCCAGATCATGGAATAAAAATGGATCAAATCCGCTGCCATTAAGTCTAACCGGCTCACTCCACGGGCCCATGATATCCGTCGCTGTAATTAAATAATTATGCAGATCTTTATATACACTTTTGCGAGATTTCACATCTGTAAATAGCAGATAAAATACGCCTTGATCATAAGAAAGCGCGGGTGCCCAAATGGAACCAGAGCTTACGTTACCACGCAGATCTACTTGTGAGGCTTCTGTCAGCACACGTGAAATGGAATGCCAATGAACTAGATCCTTGGAATGATGAATTTCTACACCTGGAAACCATTCAAAAGTAGAGGTTGCGATATAATAATCATCCCCTACTCTAATAAAAGACGGATCTGGATGAAAACCTGCCAACACCGGATTAACAATTTTTTGCGTCATAATGTTACCCTCCACTACCGGATTTTTCATAGTTTAACGTATTTATTGTATCGCTTTCATAACGATTAAAGTTATAATGAGATATAAGAAAATGTTTGTATTTTGTCATCTTGGAGGGCCTATGAAGCAGCTGTTCGAACCTGTTGTTTTTGAAGAACATAAGACCTTGATTTGGGATTATAAAATATATACCGACGACTATTACAAAGGTTATTATCACTGGCATCAATGCTGTGAAGTCATGTTCGTGTATGGCGGACAGGGAAACGTTGTTGTGAATCAGCAGATGTACGATATCCGCAGGGGAATGTTATTCTTTTTCCAGCCCTATCAGCTGCACCGGATCTATTCTGAGGTTTCTCCCGAGTGTCCTTTTGAACGAACCATCTTCTACATTGATCCACATGTTGCTGAACACCTGCTGGAGGGTTTTGCGAAAAGGAAGGCTTTATTCACAGCGCTTTGGCAAGGGAAAAATACACATTGTGCCTTTGATCTTAAGGATCACGTTGAGTCTGTGGAGTGGATTCTGGAGCAATATAATCACAATAAAAAAGTCAGTCTGACTGAGGATACCGAAGACATTTCACTGTTAATTCTTCAATTATTGAGCAATATAGGAACTGAAGATCAGCATGTATTCCAATCAGGAGAACGGCGAACCTTGCGCTATTCTGAGAAAATCATGAGTTTTATCGAAGAGCATTATCATGAGGAGGTTAATCTGGATCAGTTAGCTGAGGAGATTCACTTGTCCAAATCCTATATCTCCAGAATCTTTCATCAGGAAACCGGAGGAAGGCTTGTTGATTATCTGACTGCCCGCCGGATCAAACAGGCCTGCCGCTTGTTAGGAACGACAGACCTGCCTGTGGAGCAAATCGGAATCACTGTTGGTTTTCCAAATGCCTCATATTTCAATCAACTGTTCAAAAGAGTCCTAGGGACGACGCCATTAAAATATAGAAAAAGTAATTAGATCCAATCTACACAACCGTATTTTTTTCAGTAACGAAGAGTATATTTTTAGCAAAATGATTAATATCTATCAGCTCTGGGCGGGGGGCGTCCACCAGTTCACCATTGATCCTTAAATTGACAAAGGTCACATTTTCAACAGCTCTCTCTTCGTCATATCCATAAATTCGTGAAGGGTTGGCCGTCCCGCTATAGCTGATGTCGCGAAATGTAATGTCCCGGATGCTTGTCCCCGGCTCTGGATTGTAATCCTTGTTATAGACCACCCGCACATCAATTAGCTGCCCCCGCTCAATACGCTCTACACGTATATTTTCATATAGAACATTACATACCCTATTTCGATCCCCGGCATTAATCGCCAGTGCCCCCCAATAGTTCTCTTGCGGTTCGTGATGATTCAAGATATCAATATTTGCAAAAACAATAGACTCAATGGTGTCCCCGTTCCGTTCATGGTCCCCATGTGTACCAATCATTAATGGATGAGCGACATCCGCCCACAGAATGGAATCACGAACGCTAATATTACGGGTATCCCCATAAAAATCCCATCTCGAGCCGTAAATAGCAATACAATCATCCGAATTACGCATAAAAACATCCCGGATTCTAACCTCGGAACTAGACATAATATCAATGCCATCAGACCACCCCCGAGTGCTAAACGATTTGAAATTATCAATCACAATCTGCTCAGACTGCCCGATGAAAATGCTGTAATGTGGCGGATCAATCACGGTAATACCTTCCACATTTATGGATCGCGAAAAAATAATTCGTATCCCTCGAAAGGCCGAGAATCGATGAAAATCCGCAAGATAAATTATACCGCGACCACGAATGGATACATCATGAACTCCCTCGCATACCAAGGAACCTACAAGCACTGAACCTCCGGCAAGATACACCGTGGTTTCCGAAGGGACCGGCAATACTGTTTCTTCTATATAATGTGTGCCTGGAGCGAAATAAAGCACCTTCCTTTTTTCACGAGGATCAGCAGCGGCATTATCCAGCAGCCGTAAAAGATCAGGTTTCCGGTGTATACCCGGTTGGACTACTAGAACATTAGCATCCTCTGGTTGAGGGGCATCCTTCTCCTTAGGGTTAGCAAATAAATGCAGATTTCGAAAAATATCACCGTTGATCTCAATCGATAACTTTTGCGGACCTGTTAGCTTAAACAAAATGGTATTTCCATGATATTCGTAAGAGATCCCTCGCGAAGCCGGAGCAATGTTCACACAATCAATCTCCGTATAAAGACAGGTGACTTCAACTTCTACTGTACCTTCCAGATCAAAATAAGCCATGGATGCAGGACGCACCTCATGCATATCTACCTTAACCTCGTAAATAAACAAGCTATGCCATTCTCCTTCAGGCTGCCGTACTCTAACCTTATAATCCTCACGTCCCGGGATATCTTTAGGTGCTTTATATACTTGTAAATCATCCACTTTACCATCCTCCTGTTCATTTCGATTGTATCGTTTCCAACACCGATAAAGTTTTAATGTGTTATGCAGAAATGTTTGTATTTTGTCAGTTTTAAATTATAAGCCAACTTCAACATGACAATAATCAAACATTTCCTTATATCAAAACACAACTTTCCTGAGCTTTAGAAAGCTATACTCATAACATCCTAATTACACTGGAGGCAATAATAATGACAAGCCCTTATTGGCAGGAAATCATGGGTAGACTTGATACAAAAGTGGAACGTATGGTAGAGCAGATCGGTGACAAGTGCCCGCATTTCGCCGGGAAAGATGGCAAATTTGATGATATCGGTTCAGACTGGTGGACTACAGGGTTCTGGCCTGGACTCCTCTGGATCATGCATGATATGACCGGAAAAGATCTTTACAAGGAGGCTGCTTGGCATTGGGACGGTACCTTGGAGGAATGGTTTGTTAAACCAACGGTTGAGATGCATCACGATGTGGGATTCCAATTCCTTCCGACAGCTGTAATCAAACATACAATTACAGGTGACGAAGATGCCCTGCGCAGAGGAATTGAAGCTGCGAATTTCCTCGCTGCCCGCTATAATCCTGTAGGCAAATTCATCCGCGCATGGAATGAAGATAAATACGGCTGGGTAATTATCGACTGTATGTTAAATATCTCCCTGCTGTTCTGGGCCAGCAAAGTGACAGGTGATCCCCGCTATAAGCATATTGCAATTAGCCACGCCGAAACGACAATGCAATATGGCATACGTGAGGATGGATCCACCAAACATATTATTTCTTTTGATGCAGAGACAGGTGCTTATCTTGAGAATTTTGGCGGTCAAGGCTACTCGGCTGAATCCTCTTGGAGCCGAGGAACAGCTTGGGGATTGTACGGCTTTATCAATACTTATCGCCACACTGGTGATGAACGTTTCCTGAACACTGCTAAGCGGATCGCACATTATTTCATCTCTGCTTTGCCTGAGGATCAAGTCCCTTATTGGGATTTCCGCCTAGAGGATGATACCCGGATGTTCCGAGATAGCTCCGCAGCCTCTATAGCCGCTTCAGGATTATTAGAGCTTGCAGATATCGTACCCTTAGGCGAAAAAAGTCTATATGCAAATGCAGCGGAGCGAATTCTGCGCTCACTGACGGAAAATTACGCAACCTGGGAGCTGCCGGAGCATGAAGCGATTTTATTGCACGGAACTGGCAGTGGCAATTCCTTCATTGATGTATCCCTGATCTATGGAGACTACTATTATATTGAGGCTATCGCTAAATTAAATGGCTGGAAACATCGGATTTTCTAATTGCAGATAGTTAATTTAAACAACAAAAAGACACCTCTCTTGAGGTGTCTTTATATATTTCAGGCTATTCGTTCACCAGTGCCGCAGCACCCTCCAGAAGCATCAAGCCGCTGAGTTGAATACTCAGCTGAACCGGAAGCTCCGGTTTCACTTCCCACGATGAACTGCACAGACCCAGTTGTTTATCCAGACCTTTTTCCCACAACTGCATTGCATTGGCCAATATAACCTCGCGAATACGGATATTTACAGGAGATATTTTACAGAGCTGAACCAAATAACGAATCAGAATGCCCTTGAACAATCCAGTATCATCAATGCCTTCATCAGGCAACATCAGATTAATTGGATCGCATAACCGATCAATACATGTATTAGCCGTTCGATTCGCATCTTCTAAGTAATGAACATCACCCGTATTCTTGTAAAGCTCTAGGCCAGCGCCTAGAAACACTCCCTGACAGTAAGTAAACTCCCAGTCGTAATCGATCTGGCCATCCCCAAGTCTATTCATCCCATCCCACACAAAACCAGTCGTAGAATCCATCAAATATGTCTTGTTCCATTCATAGATACGGAGCGCCCACTCCAGATCCTCTTGCTTATGAAAAATTTCATATAACCGGGCTGCAAGGATGACGGCAGGTGCATTGGCAGGTGTGTTTTTATAATCTAGCTGATCCTTCTTCCACGCCAGACCTCCACCCAACTGTTCATTCCAAGCCGTCTTAATATCTTCCCATAGATTAAGCACAGCACTTAAATAGGCTTCATGTCCTGTAACCCGATAAGCACGCAGCAACGCCAATGCTGTCCATTCCATATCATCATAGTAATTATGCCTGAAAGTCCCCCCGTTATAAGCTTGCAGACTCTGACTTAGCTCCATAATTTTCAAGGAATACACAGGATCTCCACTACGCTCATAACCATCTACTAAAATATCAATGACATGAGCCTGCCACCAATAATAAAAGTTTTCCCCCGCAACGTTGTACGCTCTGGGATACCATTGGTTCATGATCCCCGTCTCAGCATTATAATAATTACGTAGTAGACATTGTTGGAACCACTCGGACTTTTCCTGCCAACTGACTGCTTCTATGGCTTCCTTTGCTTGTGTCATTAAGAACTCACCTCAACCCTGTTCTTTAGTTAATTCAGCCATCTTCTCCAGCAGCTTTATCGCACTAAGCTGGGAGCTGAGCTGAATCACACCAGCGGAAGTCGAAGTCCAATCTGTGCCAAACAACACTTTATCCTCTGACTTTCCTTGTTCCCAGAGACATTCTGCATTCGCTCGCAGGAAATCTACAGCTTTAACTGCTGCGGAATCAGCTTTGACCCATTCAGCTGTATAGCGAATCAGGATTCCTTTAAACAGTCCCGCATCACCATTTCCTTCATCTGGCAGCACACCTCCCTCAGAGTCAGCAATTTCATGGGCTGCGGCGGCAAAGGTTAGACGAGCATCCTCTAAATATTCCTGCTCTTTAGTGATACGGTACAGTTCAACTGCTGCGCCAATGAAAACACCTTGGTTGTAGGAGTATTTCCAATCTTTATCGATCTTTCCATCGCCAGTGCGATTCATGCCATCCCATACAAAACCCGTTGCCGGATCTACTAGATGCTCTTTTTGCCATCTGTATATTTTTAACGCCCATTCAAGATAGCCAGCTTCACCAAAAGCTTGATACAAGCGTGCCGCAAGTATAGCTGCCGGTGCGTTGGCTGGTGTATTTTTATAATCCAACTGTGATTTCTGCCAAGCAATTCCACCGCCCATATGCTCGTTCCAACCTGTCTGAATGTCGTTCCATAAAAGAAGGGCTGTATCTTTATAACCTTCCACTCCTGTTGCTTGATAAGCACGAAGCCACGCGAGAGCCATCCATTCCATATCATCATACAACTCATTTGGCCACATACCACCATTTCGTTGTAGCAGACCTTCATGAAGTGCGGAAAGCCTTTTGGCATACCAGTTCTCTCCAGTCCGCTGTAGTCCATCTACCAATACATCCACAGCATGGGCCATCCACCAATAATGAAAAATCGTGTTGCATTCTCCATTTGGACAAGGTGTTTCTATATTGTACATTTTGATCGCTTCATTCCAGAAGAATGAATCCAATGCAGCTTGTGCTTGATTCGCCCGTTCCTCCCAAATCCCTATCTCCAATTGATTCATATAGACTCTCTCCCTGGTTCGATTTTTATTGCATTAACCCTTAATACCACTGAAGGCTATCCCCTGTACAAAATAACGCTGAAGAGCTAAAAACAACACCAATATCGGCAAGATTGCTACTAGCGCTCCAGCCATCATTGGACCGTAGTCTGTTTGAAAATTATAAGAAAAAGCTTGAAGTCCCATCTGAATCGTTGCTTTGTCGGGATCATTCAGCACAATCATTGGCCACAAGAAACTGTTCCAGCCCGCTTGGAAGGTAAAGATACTTAAAGTAGCCAGCGCAGGTTTAGTCAACGGCAAATATATCCGCCAAAATATTTTAAACTCTCCACAGCCTTCGATCCGGGCCATTTCCATCATGTCACTAGGCAAGGTGAGAAAGAATTGCCGCATGAAGAACACAGCAAAGGTTCCAGAAGCGCCCGGAAGAATAATCCCCCAGAATGAGTTCATCAGCCCGTTACCCCCGCTACCAAAAATATCATTTCCTCCAAAAAGAGGAATATGGCGCATGACATAAACCGTGGGGATCATCGTCACAATGCCTGGTATCATCATCGCCGCAAGCAGCACGCGGAATATCGGCTTATTGAGCTTAAAATTCAATTTTGCGAATGCATAACCACTGATAGAACCAAAGAACAGATTCGCCAATACACCCGCTACTGCAAGTACAAGCGAATTCCAGAAATAGAGCGCAAACGGAACCGTAGTAAATGCCTTACGATAGTGTTCTAAGGTCAAATGTGAAGGAAACCACCGGATGGGCATGGCGAAGATCTCTTCGTCAGGCTTCAAGGATGTAAGAACACTCCAATAAAAAGGTAGAAACATTACGATAGCAATAACTATGCACACTATATAATAGATAGATTTGCTTAAGCTTCTTTTTAATAACGAACTTCCGCTAGTATCCATACCTCTATCTCCCTTCTGCATGGCAAGCCCGGCTTATACAATGGACTCCTCCGCCTTTGTGATCCGCATGTTTATTAGTGAGAAAATGAGAATCGCCACAGCAAGCACAAATGCTTGTGCAGACGCATACCCCATTTGCAATTGATTAAAGCCCTGCTGATAGATCAGATAAACTGGAGTCTTTGTCATATTCGCCGGACCACCCTGCGTCAGCACAAAAGCTTGGTCGAACAACTGCAACGCACCAATGATTGACATCGTACTGACAAGAAAGGTTGTTGGTCGCAGCTGCGGCCAAGTAATAAACCGGAAACAAGCCAGCTTATTAGCACCGTCCAGCCGTGCAGATTCATACAAATAGTCGGGCACGCCCTGCAGACCTGCCAAGTAGATAATCATATTAGAACCTACCGATTGCCAGAGGGTAAGCATAATAATGGATAACATCGCCGTTCGGGTCTCGGATAACCAAGCTGGACCCGTAATCCCAACATAAGACAACAATCCGTTAACCAAACCAAATTCAGGATGCAAAAGCCAGATCCAAACGGTAGCAGCAGCAACGGCGGATGTAAGGGTAGGCAGATAATTCAATGTGCGGAACAACTTTACCCCACGCCAGGATCGACTAAGCAGAATCCCGAGGAGAAGCGAAATCAGAATATTAAATGGAACGAAAATGATGGAATACAGAAATACATTTCGGAATGTTTTCCATAACAAACTGTCCTCTATCAAACGGCGATAGTTATCAAAACCGATCCAATCGTTTCTACTAAGTACATCGTAGTTGGTAAAGCTTAAATATAGCGCCATTACCACAGGGATGACTGTGAATACTGTAAACAGCAATACCGTGGGTGTAATAAACAGATAAGCCGTCCGCGCCTGATGTTTCTCTAGCTTTCTGATGGAAGCCATTTCAGCTACCCCCTCCTAAGCAAAAGGGAGGCGAAACCTCCCTTCACTTCAAATGTCTTACTTATTATTTCACTACTTCATTATCCTTCAGCATTTTGTCGCCCTCTTCTTGCGATTTCTTCAAGGTCTCATCAATGCTCATCTTGTTTTGCTGATTAAGCTGCAAATTAGGGGCCAAAGCATCAGTCTCCATCACGGAATATCCAGGATGGTTCGGACGAACCTTGGCGAACTCCAACGTTTCCAGAAACGGCTGCCACTTTGGATCATCCTTGAAAAACGGATCTTCCATCGATGGCTTATAACCCGGCAGGTTTAGACTCGTCTTTGCCCAGAGCAACGCGTTATCCTTGTTCGCTGTCCACCATTTGATGAACTCCCATGCTTCTTCCTTATGTTTGGAGCCTTCTGGAATCACTAGCCCAAATCCACCCATGACACTACCTTTATCACCATTTGGTCCGGCCGGAGGAGGAACGATTCCATAATCCAGGTCTTTACCATATTTGTTATAGGTGCTGAGCATCCACGGACCGGAATACAGCATAGCCACTTTACCTGTGACAAAAGCATCTTGCCCTTCACCAAGTCCAAGTTCGAACCCTACTTTATACACTTTGTCCTTGTTCATTAGGCGATCCCAGAACTCAAGCACCTGCTTGCCCTGCTCATTATTAAAATTGGTCTTTCCATCCTCTGTAAGCATGGTGCCGCCAGCCTGTTGGAGATACATATTAAAAAGTCCCAAATCTCCCATAGAAAAACCTGCAGTCTCCAATTTATTTCCATTCCATTTCGTTAGCTTCGTAGCCGCTGCCTCTAACTCATCCCAAGTTGTTGGAGGCTGAAGTCCTGCTTCTGCGAGCAGCTTCTTATTATAGAAAAGAGCACGGGCATCTACTGTAAGCGGCAGCCCATATAATTTGTCATCGTATGAAAGCTCCCGTAGGGATTCACTGTAGAAATCATCTTCGGAAATACCGTCACGCGTTAAGTATTCATCCACCGGATGCAGTACATTTTTCGGGGCATACAGCGAAGTTCTCCAACGGTCCCAAAACAGTACATCAGGAGTGCCGCCATTGGTCGCAGAAGTTAGGAATTTCGTGATCATATCCTGTTGCAGCACATATTTTACGTGAATTTTATCCTGCGATTTATTAAAAGCATCCACCATGGTCTCGAATTGCTTCTGCCCCTCACCGCCCCAATCTCCCCAGAAGGTAAGCTCTGTCTTTTTCCCGGTACTGCTCCCAGCTTTGCTTGTGTTTCCGGTCTCTTTGTCCGCAGATCCGTTATTACCGCCGCAGCCCGCAGCAAGTGCAGTAGTCATTACCAAAACAATTGAGGTAACCAGCCATTTTTTCATGTTCTCTATCCCCTTTAGAGTCGATTATTCAAACCTTGTTGGTCTCATCCGCGTTTAATCTGCTTACCACAGCGCATGAGTACAAGCTCACAGAACATCATGTTTGCCCAAGAGAACCATGGACGTGTAAATTCATCAGGATTATCCACATGAAACCCTTCATGCATAAATCCAGTTCCTGCATCCGTCTTCTCCAGCAGATGAAGTAAGGCTTCCTGTTCCTCAAAGCGGGTAGATGTCATTCCCTGCATCGCTAAAGCTATGGGCCAGATATACCGATTTGGCGTATGCGGACTTCCAATGCCAGCAGCCGCTTTTCCTGCGAAAAAATAAGGATTAGTGCTACTTAAAATAAGTTCACGGGTATTTTTATAAATAAGATCATCAGCAGTCACATAACCCAAATAAGGGATAGAGAGTAGACTAGGTACATTTGCATCATCCATAAAATTCACCTGTCCCAGACCATCTACTTCATAAGCATAGACCGCTCCAAACTCTGGATGTTCTACAATTCCATACTCACTTATTCCCTTATTAAGCTGGTCAGATAGTTTTCTAGCTTTCTTTTCCAGCTCCTGATCACCTAAAATCTCACGGGCAATTTCACACACATATCGTAAAACAACCACCGCGAACATATTGGCCGGAACCAAATACCCATATTCACAGGCATCGTCACTAGGACGAAATCCAGACCAAGTCATTCCGGTATAAGCCGTCAACGTCCCTTTGCCTTCTCGAGCTAACGTATCCGTGGGCGGACAGTTCATCCGTTGAAAAAGATATTTTGAATCGCGCTCATGGTTCTGTTCGGTAGTCCATAATGTTATGATTCTTTCTACGCCTGTTACAAACGACTCATTAAACTGACTAGTACGGCCCGAATTCTTCCAGAGCAGATAACTCAGTTGGATTGGATAACATAACGAATCAATTTCATATTTTCTTTCCCAGACTCCCGGGCTCATCTCCGTCAGATCCTCTTGGTGGCCATGCCCACTTTCTTCTTCATTGAATGCGTTAGCATACGGATCAAGCTGGATGTAAGTAAATTGTCTACGTACAAGTCCCTCAATCATGTCTGCAATTTCTTCATCTTCGGAGGCAAGGATTAGGAAAGGTCTGACCTGTGCGGCGGAATCCCGTAGCCACATCGCTGGAATATCTCCGGTAATAACAAAAGTGCTTCCGTTTGGCATTCGTTTTAAGGTTGTGTTCCAGGTGTTGGCCATACATTTCTCGAACATTTCGGCTAATTTCGGGCGATCACTCAGCTGTGCTTTTACGCTAGATGCCAGTTTATGCATTGACTCGGGTATTTCTCTAGTTGCTTTCAGTTATAATACCCCCTTTTTCTTTTTAAATTTGAAGCGCTTTCATTGATTAGTATATTGTCATGTGATTAGTATGTCAATATGTTTATTTTATTATAATGATATATCAATACATCTATAATGATAAATACATATCTAAAACAAATAAAAAAACCCATCCAAAAAGATAGGTTTTTATAACAACTAATATATGTTTAATTTGGAGAATAAGCCAAAATTCTATTTAGAGATAGATTGTTTAGCGGAGCTTGTGGATTCACCAGAAATTAACTCAGCTTCCAGCATTATCTTATTGGACACACTCTGCCCGTTCATAATTCGCAATACATTTTCTACTGCAAGCCGCCCCATCTCTTCTTCATTTTGCCGTAAATGGGTAAATGCATAACCCGAACCAAGTGGAGTTGGCGGACTATCAAAGCAAATGATCGAAATATCTTCTGGAATTCGTAGCCCAAGTCGTTGGACCGCAGTTCTAGCCAGCAGCGCAATATTATATTCCACAGCAAAAAGCGCCGTTATTGTTGGATTCTTTTGCAAATGAGAAATTAGCCGCGAAATGTCATGTTCAATATTCTCATCGTTGAAGGAATCCGGTAGTGTTGAGGTCAAATCGCTGACCCACAATCCCTTGTCTACAGCTATTCCCCGTTCCGCATGCGCTTGAATAAATCCCTCTACCCGCTCTTCAAGAGCTGTGGTATCCGCTGGAGGTGGAGAGAGAAAGGAGATATGAGTATGCCCGAGATCAAATAAATACTCCGTACCTTTGAGTGCAGCCTGCATATTATCAGTACTGATCGATGCTGCTGCCACTCCTTTTAAATGGCGATCTACCAGAACTAGCGGGAACCGCCCTATCACCAATTTTAGAATCTCCGCATTAAAAAATTCGCCTTGAGCCGGAAAAATGATCAGACCATCTACACCTAAGCTGAGCAACTTCTGAATAGATTTCTCTTCGTTCTCCGGCACCCCAAACGTTCTTCTTAAAACCAGAAAACAATCATTATCACGTGAAGCCTGCTCCATGCCATAAATTAAGCCTGTGCCATAGCTGTTGCCAAAGTCGGTAATAACCAGACCGATCGTCTTTTCCTCATGGTTAAAGGAATTGAAAACAGTTCCGTCGGAGACCGTCCCCGGAGATATCGCTGATTCCATGTAATCGACTGCTGGATCTGCCACAAATGAACCTCTCCCCGGTTTTCTCACAATTAATTGTTCCGCGGCGAGCATTTCCAGAGCTTTTTTACTCGTAATCCGACTAACATTATAGGCTTCAGCCAGTTCTTTCTCAGAGGGAACCCGTTCCCCTTGTCCATAGGATTTATTAACGATAAGCTGCTTCACTTCATCAAATATTTTTTCATACATCGGTTTGGATGATGTTGTCTCACTCATGACTTTCGTTATCTCCTGACTCTAATTTTTTCATCTTATACATAATAATATATCATGATATATTAAGTTTGTCGACAGTTGTGCGGCTACAGCAAAAAAAGAGGGAGGAAGGATGTAAAGTGGAAAAATACAAAACTTCGTATATAAACAGAGATAACCCGTATTCAGTGAATGCTGGTTAAATAAAGGCTAAGTAATCGCTATAAATATCATTTCTACTATATTCTTAGATAATATCAAACCGTATTTCATCTAACAAGTTTTTACACTTTTGTCCATTTGTTCTTTTTTTATTCAAAAACAGCTAACACAGGTCTATCGTAAATTGCTGTTCAGAATATATAATAGAGACTATCTGGTATAGAAAGGAAGTTGAATAGTTAATGAAATTTAATGATTATCGCTATGAGCGCCCGGATGTAGAGAAGTTCAAACAGGATTTTAACAACCTGCTTAAAGATCTCAATGACACCGAGCCATTAGAAGTGCAAAAGGCTTCCGTTACCGCTATTAACAAGCTTCGCAATGAGTTTGACACCCTGCAGACATTGGTTAGCGTTCGCCATTCGATCAATACAACAGATGAATTCTACAAGGCTGAACAGGAATTCATGGACGAGATTGGCCCTATCGTTCAGGAATACATAACGGACTACTACAAAGCACTCGTCAATTCCAAATACAGAGCCGAATTCGAACAAGAATGGGGCACGCAGCTGCTTCAGCTTGCAGAAGTAGCTCTGCGTACTTTTAGTCCAGAAATCATCGAAGATTTACAATTGGAGAACAAACTCTCTACAGAATACGCTCAGCTTATCGCGTCCGCCAAGATTCCATTCGAAGGCGAAGAACGGACACTGACTCAGCTTACTCCTTTTGAATTGTCCACGGACCGCGATATGCGCAAACGTGCTTCACAAGCCAGATATGATTTTATGTCTGAACATGAGAGTGACTTTGATCGAATCTATGACGAGCTAGTTAAAGTCCGTGACCGCATTGCTAAAAAGCTTGGTTACAGCAACTTTGTTGAGCTAGGTTATGACCGGATGATGCGTACCGATTATAACGCCGACATGGTAGCCAACTTCCGGAAACAAGTTCTGGAGCATATCGTACCCGTCTCCCAACAGCTTAAGAAACGGCAGACTGAACGCCTAGGTCTGGATGCCTTGAAGTTTTATGACGAGAACTTCAGCTTCAAGACTGGCAATGCCACTCCTAAAGGAGATCCTGACTGGATTGTAGCTAACGGATCCAAGATGTACAAAGAGCTCTCTCCGGAAACTGATGAATTTTTTACTTTTATGTTGGATAACAATCTAGTGGATTTAGTAAGTAAAAAAGGTAAGCAAGGCGGTGGCTATTGTACTTACTTCAGCCAATACCAAGCACCTTTTATCTTCTCAAATTTCAATGGAACCTCAGGGGATATTGATGTCTTGACCCATGAAGTGGGGCATGCCTTCCAGGTGTATGAAAGCCGAAATATTAATGTACCTGAATATGCTTTTCCTACTTATGAAGCCTGTGAGATCCATTCCATGAGCATGGAATTTTTTGCTTGGCCATGGATGGAATTGTTCTTTGAAGAGGATGCAGACAAATACCGTTTCAATCATTTGGCAGATAGCCTTCAGTTTATTCCTTACGGAGTTACTGTAGATGAATTCCAGCATTTTGTTTACAGCAATCCTGAAGCAACCCCTGCTGAACGTAAGCAAGCATGGCGAGAAATCGAGAAAAAATATTTGCCGCACCGCAATTATGAAGGTAATGCTTATCTGGAACAGGGTGGATTTTGGCATAAGCAAGGCCATATCTTCGCCTCCCCGTTCTATTACATTGACTATACACTAGCACAGCTATGTGCCTTCCAGTTCTGGAAACGTTCAAATGAAGATTTTAAATCCGCTTGGAGTGATTATTTAGAGTTATGTCAAGCTGGAGGAAGCAAATCCTTTATCAAGCTGGTTGAACTTGCGGGCCTGACTTCACCTTTTGAAGATGGCTGCATTAGTTCGGTCATTGGGGAGATTGAAAGCTGGTTAAACAGCATTAATGATAAAGAACTTTAATAATACCTTGCAATACCGATAAAAAAGCAATCCCTGCTTCTTAGCTGGGATTGCTTTATTTTCATATTAAGGTTATTTAGCGATAACGAATCAACAAGTCCAGTGGATAACGACCTGCATTACGGCCATACAAAGCTAGCCCGCCGTCCTCTGCTTGCAGCTCCAAACGGAAAACACGATTGCGATCCAGCTTCGCTGCTAACTGCCCCGGTACACTTGCCTTGCATAGGTAGCCATAAGATCCAGCCTCATCCAGCTTATTCGCTATTGGCTGATAATGCCAAGACAAAATCCCTCTGCTATCAGCCGGATCATCCGGTAAATAGAAAGAACCAATCCGCTGCCCATCCACCAGAACGTTCACTCGGGAAGGATGCCGCTCTTCATCCGTCATATAATACGTATTCGGATTATATTCCACCCTCGCATCTGCCCCATGCATAAGATCAAGGCCCATATCATTAAGCTTCGTACCTTCAACATGCCGCGCCAGCAATCGTTTAGCACTTGCTTCGAAGATGATTTCGATCTCACCAATCATTGATTTATCTGCTGCATCTGGCAGTGTAACCTCGTATACATACTGACCTTGCCCAGCACCATTGATCTTAGATCCTTGGATAGCATCCCATTGATGCTTAAAGTTATGATCGGTATAAGCTCCCACTGGAATTTGAATAAATTCTCCTTCACCTTTAAACAATACAGTGTTATTACCGCCTCTTACATCAAAAGTAATGAAATTCCGCGTGATCGCTTCACCCTTCTCATTAATCAGAGAAACAGCAAGTATTGCAGCCGCCTCCTGACCAGGCATTGTAATGTTCAAAGAAGGAAGTATAGTGTTTCCAAAGTTATCCCATTTCACAGACATATGTCCACTTTGCGCAGTGACCCGAGTCCCCAAATTGTCGTACCACAGTTCCCATCTCAGCTTCAAATTATGACCGTGATAGCTGTCCGCGAAGCTGGAACCTAGCAAAGGTACTTTAACACTCTGCCCTGCTTCTACTGTCTGGCATGGAGGAGCATCTATCACGATAAAATCTGGGGAATGCAGATCCGCAATCGTCATCCCGGGAACAAAATCCCCATATCCAAAATCCTTATCGCTCCCGTCTAGCCGGTAATAACCATTGAACTCATTCGTAACATCACGGAATTCAGTAAATACGAATCCACATAGCTTATCATGCCGCCGGAATTCATTCATCATATAGCGGTAATGCCATGCCAAATCACTGTCCCCTGCACCACCTTCTATCCCCCACACATTACCGCATTCGCTGTTCATTAGAGGGGCATCAGACTGTACGTTGCCGCCAATACAGTTAAACTCCGATCCCGGGAATGTTTTATCTACAACCTCATTTAAGTGGGCTTGCAGCTGCTCATAACCATTAATGTAAAAGTGCCATGTATTAATATCCGATTCCACATGATCATAATTACACGGCGAGTTATCCTCAACAATTCTAGTCGGATCAAGCTGCTTCGCCCAGCGATATTTCTCCCGCACCCATTCCTGTGTCTCTTTAAGATAACTACTCTGCTGCTGTACATCACTTGTGAGGCTAGCCTCCTGAGCATCTGTCTTCAAACCCCAGGTCTCGTTGAACATAACCCACGAAAAAATAGATGGATGATTATAATCTCGTTCAATCACCTCAAGGGCTTCTCTCTCATAGGAGGCTCTGGCCTTGTCATCCGGATTCCCCCAGAAACAAGGCATATCTTCCATAACAAGAATGCCAAGCTTATCCGCCCAATACAGCTTACGGGGTTCTTCGGGCTTAATATGAATTCGCACCATGTTTAGCCCTAAACGTTTCATTAGATAAATTTCATCCCGCATGTCTTCATCCGTTGGATAGGTGAAAAACCCTGTCTTGTGATAGGACTGATCAAGAGTACCGTTCAAATATATCGGCTTACCATTTAAGGTGATCCACCGATAATCACGATCTTCAAAGCGGGCAGTCTGAATTTCGCGAATTCCGAAATAAGTGCTGACTGTATCTGTACCAAACGATCCACTAAGCTGCAATTCACCTTCATATAAATAAGGATTTTCTGGACTCCACAAATGCGGATTGGGAACATCGATAGACAGCTTACATTCGTTCACCCCTGCTATAAGCTGCAGCTTCTCTGTATGAACAACAGAATGATCAGCGAATTGCAGCGTAAACTCTGCCGAACCCGTTTCATGCGCAATTATTCTTGTAGTTACCTTCACCTGTCCATCTATACGGGTCACAAACTTTGCATCTTTCATATAAGTTTCGGGACGTGCTTCAAGCCATACAGGCTGCCAAATTCCACGGATTTCTCCATATCCTTGTTTGCCCCGCGCTTGATAAGCATGATCGAAATCCTCAGCTCTTACGACAATATTATTCTCACAATTAGCTGCCCAGTAAGGTGTAATATCAAATTCAAATGAACCATATCCACCTTGATGTGAACCTACATGTTCTCCATTTATCCACACATCACATGAATAATCTACTGCCCCAAAACGTAAAAACAATCGTGTTTGTTGGTCAACAGCCTGCCCATTCACGGTGCGGCGATACCAGCCTATTCCTTGTTGATCGCAGCCAATTCCGGATAAGGGACTTACCCAAGAAAAAGGTACAGTGATCATTGAGTCGTAAGCGATTTCAGGATTGGAGTACCATAACGCCTTCATACCTTCATTGTTCGGATCAAACTTAAATGACCATTGCCCATTCAAATTCATCCATTCATGACGTTGCCAATGTGGATGAGGGTGTTCAGAACGAGGAATCGCAAGTGTCTCAGAAGCTAATATAGAAGTTGTCATATGGCGAGCACAGCCTTTCAAAATAAGAAGTTGAGCCCATTTTAGCACCAGTATATGTTTTTCGCAATGTTTATTATGATTTTACAATACTCGATCTTCATTGTACAATAGCCTCAACCCATCCTATACGAAAAGGAACAAATATGATGAATGATATTTCACAAGAAACGATACGTTATCCCGCGTCACGCATTTTAGATGTAGCTAAAGCACTGTCTGGTGACGTCCGCGTCCGCATTCTTGAAGCCCTTGGAGAGAAGCCTATGAGTGTCAGTCAATTAGCTGAGACGTTAGGTGTAGCTCAGCCAACGATATCTATCAATGTGCAGACGTTAGAACAGGTTAATCTTATCTCGTCTACACAAGGTGCAAATCGCGAAAAAATCTGTGCGGTCACCTGTCGCTCTATTCAACTCGATCTCCCTTCAAAGCTAGGGGATGGGCTGCATCAAACTGAGGAAATACATATGCCCATCGGAATGTTCTCCCACTGCTCCATACAACCGTCCTGCGGGATGGCCGGAAAAGATGGTGGCGTCATTGGCTCCCAGGATGATCCAAGAGCATTCTACATGCCTGAACGAGTCGATGCCTCTCTCTTATGGTTCGCAGAAGCCGGTTATGTCGAATACTATTTCGCCAACCCCCTGCCTCCAGGCGTCGAGTTGGACGAAATCCGCATTTCGGCAGAAGTATGCTCAGAAGCCCCTTCATTTCGAGAGGATTGGGCCAGTGATATCAGCTTATCCATCAATGACCAGTTAGTCGGGACTTGGACCTGTCCCTCCGATTTCGGGAACCGCAAAGGGAAACTGACCCCTGAACGTTGGAGAAGTGGAACTGAATATGGAGCTCTTACTACATGGAGTGTCACGGAATCGGGCAGCAGCTGTAATGGTTCTTTCTCATCTTCCACTACAATCAGCTCTTTAAAGCTGGCGTTTAATGAACCTATTCGTGTACGTTTTGAAATTCGGGAGGATGCACTCAATAAACGAGGACTAAATCTGTTCGGAAGTGGGTTCGGGGACTATGCCCAGGATATCATACTGGCGTTTGTACGACGTCCGAAATGAGGAAAAAGAGGCAGGAGTGCCTCGGAAGTGGATCCAATGTTCACCAGCATCAAGAAGAACATCAACAATGGATGCACACTTCCAGCCCTGACCAGATGGACCTCTCTATTTCATACCAGTAGAGACCTTATTTTGCTTCAACTTTTTTTAAATTCTCAGCGACTCTGAAGGTTACAATCTTGCTAATTAATTCATAAGGCATAGGCTTATCAATAGGGAATTGAACGGAACCTTTAGCACCTTTATAGCCCGATAATTCATCTTTAAAAGCATTAATTCCACTTGGAGTTGGATAGAATCCAATATGCTTGGGATAAGCAGCGAAATGCACCAAATTTCCGTGTAATGCAAAAGTAGGCATCTGATAGCTTATTTTTTCCTCTGCTTCCGGTGCCGCCTCTTTTATCACCTTTCTTAACGTATTAAGGATTTCCTGAACCTCAAGCGAAAACCCGGAAATATAGGCATCGATCGATTCATATGTGATTTTACTTTCATCCATGATATAACTCCTCTCTGGATCATCTCCACGATTTGCATAAATGTAGGGCCGCTAAAGCCTCAGCTTCAGCACTTTTGAACAACATTTTATCGCCTTGATTGCATTCGTAAATAAAATCATTCAGACTTTTGCTGTTATAGCTTGTAAATTCTCCTACGATAGCAACTCTCATCTGATAGTTTGTATATTTTTGTGCAATCTCACCAGCAACTCCAGACTTTAGCTCGAAAAAATCATCCGTAATCTGTTCCTTCCTCAGAAGCATTTTATCGCATCCTTGGTATTTCACATTCATCATTAAGTCTAAGGCATCCCTTACATTATTGATTATGATCTCCTCACCAGAGATTATAGCTACCGTTGAATCATTCTTATCATCCACTGTGATTTTCATTCAAGACTACTCCTTTTCCGCGAAGAATTTCTGCAACATTATGATTACTCTGCTTAATCGCAACCGACCATGCAGATTCACCACTTTTTATTTTAGCAGAAATGTCGGCGCCATGTTCGATTTACAACTCTATTAGTTCTACATTATCCGTATGAAAAGCAGCAGAATGTAAGGAAGTATAACCATCACTATCGAATATATTATTCTCCATATTCGCAAGGTGCGGATGAGCTTTCAGGATTTCTTTCAGCCGTTCTGCATGGCCTGATTGTGCTGTCTGAAATACATCATTAATGATTAATTATCGTACAAACGAGCTAAGCCATAAAAAGAAAAGAGGATTCGTTCAATGTTTTTTGAACGAATCCTCTAATGATCACAATTCTGGAGCTCAGTAGATTAGATTAAATCCGACTTTTCAAGTAGCCGCTTCACGATCTCTGCAACCTCAGCTCTGGTCATATCATCTTTCGGAGCAAGCCCTTTACTGCTTCTTCCCATGATAATGCCTGCCTGCAAAGTGTCAGTAACTCCACTGATTGCCCAGTTAGAAACCTCACTACTATCTGTAAATGGAGCTAACAAAACGTCAGCCGATTGAACAGAAAGCTTAGTCTGTAGCGCTGTAATTTTCATCGCTTTAGCAATAATTAACATCGCTTGTTCACGGGTAATATGTTCATCAGGGCGGAACATGCCATCTTCAAAACCATTGATTAATTGATAAGTAAATGCCGTGTTGATCGCACTGTTATACCAATCCGTGGTCTTTACATCTGAGAATGGTGTTGCAGCTTGTTCCATCTCAAGTCCCAGACCGCGCACAACAATCGCCGCAAACTCTGCACGGGTAATGGCTTGATCCGGAGTAAATTGACCACTACCTGTTCCCTCAATGACTAATCGGGAGCCCATATCGTTCACTGCCTCTTTTGCCCAGTGATTAGCTACATCACTAAATTCAAGCGGATGCCAGATTACGGAGTAAGTACCTCCGCTTAAGCTGTTGATAGTAGCAAAATATTTGCCATCAATTACAACCACTTTAGTAGGAACATGGTGTACCGAACCTTCGGAATCAACGTACACTCCCGTTGTAATCTTGTTCGGGTCCATCCCTTCAGGAATGGCTATGGTACGTTTAACATACGTATTGAATTGGGAAAGTTCAATACTCTTATCTCCGTAGATACCTCTAGCCGTAAAATTAACTGGCGCGGAAACTAATGAGAAGGATCCTTTTTGCGCAGCTGCTTCTAAAGCTTTAACTTTATCGGCTGTAGGAGCACTAATTTCAATCTGTATCTTAATATCTTGCAAAGCTACCGACTTGCCGATTTGCTCGTTCAAAGCGTCAATATTAATTTGTTGAGCAGGCAGTGTAAATGTCGCATTTCCCGCTTTAATCTCAAGAATCGCTTGATTACCCTGCATATTTTTAACCATTTGTCCATTTAATTCGCCAACTATAACATCAGATTTACTATTTGCACCGATAGAAACTACTGTACCTTTACCTTCAGTGGCGAGCTTGTCCTCTAGCTTCTTCTGATCTAACACAATAGTGGTTAACGTTTGCTCATTCCGTTTACCATTCGTTGCGGTTCCAACTGTTTCAGCTTTACCATTGATTAGAATGGAAGCAGCATTTACCACAGGTGCCGGAGTTGGTGATGGGGTTGGTTGCGACGGAACAACAACATCACCACCAGATGGAGTGCTAGGAACAACTGCATTGGACTCAGCAGAGAATTCGCTGATGCCAGCTTTATTGATTGCCTGTACCGTGAAGGTATAGCTTGTTCCATTCGTCAAACCACTGATTGTCAGAGGACTTCCAGTTCCTGTAACCGTCAAACCTCCCGGATTAGCAGTTACAATATATCCTGTGATTTCGCTGCCTCCATCGTTCACCGGCGGGATAAAGGTGATGATTGCTTGACCATTCTCTGCAGTTGCAGTTACGGATGTTGGAATTCCAGGTGCTGTAACTGGTTTAACAGGTGCCTTCACAGTAACGGTTGTAGAAGCCGTATAACTACCATCTTTCGTCGTTACCGTTATGATGGCTGTTCCTTCACCAATCGGCGTTACTACTCCATAAACAACCTTAGCTACTGTCTCATCGCTCGAGCTCCAGATCATACCTTTATTTGTTGCATTAGCAGGTGCTACTGTCGCTTGTAGAGTTCCCTCGCCTTCACCCACCGTTAAGTTAAGTTCTGTCTGGTCTAAAGTCACCCCAGTTACGATAACGTCAGGTGGCTTAGGAGCGGCTACATTAACTGTGGTTGTAGCTATAAAACTTCCATCTTTGGTCGTTACCGTAATAACTGCTGTCCCCTCACCAACCGGAGTTACCACACCGTTCACAACGGTCGCAACTGTCTCATCGCTCGAGCTCCAGATCACGTCTTTATCCGTTGCATTGGCAGGCTCTATTGTTGCTTTTAGGAGTCCATCAGCTTCACCAGCTGTTAAATCTAGTGTCTCCTGATCTAGCTTCACTCCAGTTACGTCCACAACCGGCGGGATTGGAGCACTCACATTTACTACAGACGAAGCTGTAAAACTTCCATCTTTCGTCGTTACCGTAATAACTGCTGTCCCCTCACCAACCGGAGTTACCACACCGTTCACAACGGTCGCAACTGTCTCATCGCTCGAGCTCCAGATCACGTCTTTATCCGTTGCATTGGCAGGCTCTATTGTTGCTTTTAGGAGTCCATCAGCTTCACCAGCTGTTAAATCTAGTGTCTCCTGATCTAGCTTCACTCCAGTTACGTCCACAACCGGCGGGATTGGAGCACTCACATTTACTACAGACGAAGCTGTAAAACTTCCATCTTTCGTCGTTACCGTAATAACTGCTGTCCCCTCACCAACCGGAGTTACTACTCCGTTCACAACGGTCGCGACTGTTTCATCGCTCGAGCTCCAGATCACGTCTTTATCCGTTGCATTGGCAGGCTCTATTGTTGCTTTGAGGAGTCCATCAGCTTCACCAGCTGTTAAATTCAGTGTCTCCTGATCTAGCTTCACTCCAGTTACATCCACAACCGGCGGGATTGGAGCACTCACATTTACTACAGACGAAGCAGTAAAACTTCCATCAGTAGTCGTTACCGTGATGATCGCTGTTCCAACGCCAACTGGAGTTACCACCCCGTTTACAACGGTTGCAACAGTCTCATCACTAGAGCTCCAATTTACTGTTTTGTTCGTGGCATCAGCAGGTGCTATTACGGCACTAAGCGTGTCTCCTGCTTCTCCTTCCGTTAAACTGAGTGTTGGTTTATCCAGGGTCACTCCGGTTACGATTACATCCCCCGTATTGTTTACCGTCACATTAAAAGTGTAGGTGTTGCTTAATGCTCCATCACTTACCTTAACAGAAATCACACTGGTGCCAAAAGCATTCGCTGCGGGTGTTATTTCTAAAGTTCGTAACTCACCACTTCCACTTACTTTCAGTCCATTATTCGGAATTAAGAGCGTATTCGAGGAAGTAGCTGATACTTGTAGGTCATCTCCATCCACATCGAGGACCTTAAAGGATCGTGAGACCGACTTGTTTTTATCGGTTGTAGTATTCCCCATAAAACCTGTGTCCTGCTTCCAGGTTGCCCCAGTAATTGTGCCGTTCTTAAGGGGAAGACCAGAGGTATTAATAGCGACATTTCCATCATTGCTATTCGCTAATTTATAGTTTAAAGCCAGATTAGGCTCCGAGCCTGTCAAGTCGACATTCATTTCTCGAACAATATCACTTTGGGTCTTGGCTTTACTCCAGAACCTCACGTCTCTCATTCCACCGTTATAATCTCCGTCCTGTCTCCACGTGCTTTTTCCAAGCCAGTTATTCGGACGTGCAACGTTTCCTACTGTACTTAAATCCATGGCCCCTTCTGCCTTAAGTACACCATCCCAATAAATCCGTCCCTTTTTCTGATTGTGATCATAAACAATTGCAACATGAACCCATTTAGAAATCGGGAAATCCTCAGTGACATTAATATCTCCCTTATTAGTGTAGGCAGTGAAATTCATCCGTTTACCGTTAAAACCTACAAAAATATTGTGGTTCTGCTCTGCGATCGATGATTCAAAAAATCTCATCCATGTCTGAAAAGCATCTACCTTCAAAAATCCTTCAACTGTAAAAGAATTCCCATAAATCCGTTGATCCGGGAAGGTCACATAATCCCCGTTACCGTCAAAACTAAGATAGTCCCCACCATTTAGTTCTGTCAGATAAGGTGCATCGTTCACTGGATTTACAGTAATTACGGCTATACCCGGATCTGAGCTGAACGCGGCAGATACTGTGGTATTCGCATTTTTTTGATAATTTTGATAACCGGATGCTGTTGTATCCCATAGCTTAAAGCTAATGGATGCCGTTCCGTTCCAGTCTTTCGCCGGGACAAAACGGATTTTCTCCGATTTCAGCAGCAGAAAAGCATTACTGTTCGACACCGGCTCGATATTATACCAAATTCGTCCCACCGTGTTGTAATACTGCCAGGCCCCTTTGGTATTATCTAAAGCTACTACAGCAATCCCTGTTGACGCTGGATCCGATACTTTTCCTGTCAAAAAGCTGGCTACCTCAACTCCTGCGTTGGAATAGTCATCTTCATTGATCGACGTTATTATAGCTGGGCTATTCTCGAGCCAACCGAAACTAGCTTTTGCACTTATGATTGGAGTTTGCATAGGACCCACCCCCTGCACCACAAGTCCAGTACATAACGAAATACTAATGCCTATTTTCATAAATGATGGCTTCAAACTCTATTTCCCCCTCTAGCATAAATCATGTCCTTAATTCGACAATAATCGAGAGTATTATACAAAATTAAGATAAACAAAAAATAAACAAAAAAAGAACCCTCGATAGCCATCCTTTCGAAGGTTCCTTCCATTACAATAACTTCTGTTTCATTAACGCTTTAAGTTTAGGATCGGGTGTTGTTCCAAGCTCTTGCTGCAGCATCTCTTCCAATTGACCAAATTTCCGCTGTGCTTCATTCATTCGCCCTAATTCAATTAATAAGTTGATGATTTCATGATAGATGTCCTCTCGCAAGGAATCTAATTTTAATATTTCTCCAAAATAATGCAGTGCTTGCTGCTGCTGATTCTGCTCCAAATGAAATCTTGCAGCCAGCTCTAGCAATCCTATATATTCATGCTCGAGTCTGCGCGTCCTGCCACTGGCCCATTCATAGGCTTTTCCTTTGAGTAATGCTCCTGTGTATAAAACTTCTGCTTGAATCATCCATTCAACATGTCTTTCAGAGGTTTGCCTGATTTGCTTTAACAATCGCTCAAATTCATACAGATCACAATAAATGCTGCTTTCTACTACATGAATTTCATTCCTGCTAGCTTTTATATAATTGGCGCCGATTGCTTTTCGAATATAATACAGCGTCGAGTTCAGATTCTTCCATGCTTTTTCAGGCTCCAATCCGCTCCACAACGTGTCGATAATTTCCTCCCGGCTAACCGTCCCTTTACTAACCAGAAAAGCAAATAATTCTTCTGTTTTTGGACTTCTCAGCTTGATTAGCTCTCTGTTCTGCGTTCTGCGGTACACTTTTAAACCATTAAATAAAAAAACTTCTAACGTAGGCTCAGCCGTTGTATTTCGATTTATTTTTTTGAGTTTCTCTAACGTCTTAGACAACCGCTCCGCAGTTACAGGCTTCAAAAGATAATCCACTGCACTCAGGTCAAAAGCCTGCAGCGCATACTCATCAAATCCGGTTACAAAAACCACATCTATCGATTCATCCAATTCATGCAAAAGGCTAGAAAGCTTCATCCCATTCGTCTCAGGCATAGAAATATCCAAAAAAGCTACATCTATCGGATTGGCCTTCGCAAAAGCATAGGCTTCCGCAGGATTCAAAAACGTCTCATAGACATCAATCTCTCCGCTCTGCGATAAGATCCGCTTCAGGCGTTTTACCGATAACTCCTCATCATCTACAATAATCGCTCGCAGCATGCCTCAACCTCCCATCCGCTTAAGCTGCTGTATTGGAATTTCAAAAGATACCGTTGTGCCTAATCCTTCAGCACTTTGAATATGAATATTTTTTCCATATAATAGCTTGATGCGCTGACTGATATTCCACAGCCCCACCCCTCTTTTATCTACATCTGACTGCATTACTTCTTTCAATTTATGCTCACTCATTCCAGATCCATTATCCTCCACAATAAAGCTAATCACAGAATTCTCTAATTCTTTTACAGATATAATTACCGTTCCACCCCGCAAATTGGACATTAGGCCATGCCTTATTGCATTTTCGACCAAAGGCTGTAGAATCAGCGGAGGAATCCGGTAATCCGTATTCACTCTCACATCATATTCCACATTTAATCTGGCACCGAAGCGTGCTTTTTCAATATTGATATAAGCCTCTACCAGCTCAAGCTCATTCTCCAGACTCGTTAGTGAATCCAGTTGTTTGAAATCAAAGCTGCTTCGCAAATACTGGGACAGCTGCAGTGTCAACTCTTCGGCCTTCTCAGGTTCTTCCACACATAGTTCAGCAATTGAATTCAGAGCATTGTATAAGAAATGAGGTTTGATCTGGGATCGTAAAAAAGCAATTTCGGCGTCTTTGGCAGTCTTCACGGAAGCTCTCAATCGGGTCAGACTTTTAACACGTGCCATTAGCTCTTCAGCTTCAAAAGGTTTTCCCACATAGTCATTTGCACCGTTATCCATGGACATCTTCATATCGCTCACCCTGTTCTTGGCCGTCAACATTAACACAGGCAGCTCAAAAGGAGTAAATCTCTCTCTAATCTTTTGCAGAACCTCGTAACCCGAAATGTCCGGCATGGTAATATCCAGTACCACCAGAAAAAAGTCTGTGTTTTTCGCTAGCTCCTCAAGTGCCATCTGCCCGCGATTGACAACCACAATAGAATATTTCTCTAGCTTAAACAGATTGATCATAGATTGCAGATTGGCAAAATCATCGTCCACTACTAAAATGGGCTCATCGATCTCGCCTTTGATATAAAGGGGATAACTACCATGAGAGAAACTTAATTTTTTATAAGAATGTGCCGCCTTAAGGGTTGGCCTCGAGATTGGCTTAACCGCTTTATCCCACCGTGGAAGTGTAAAAATAAACACCGAACCTTTTTCCACTGTAGATTCCACAGCTATGTTCCCACCATGCAGTTCTACTAGCTTCTTAGTAATACTTAATCCGAGCCCTGTTCCACCATGACTATGAATCTCCGCCTCATCCACCTGCTCAAAAGCTTTGAAAATACGCTCCTGCATATCCGGTGAGATACCCAAACCTGTGTCTGCCACACGTACTTCCACCCACTCCTGAATAACTCTGGCACTAATCTCTATTTCACCCTGTTCCGTAAATTTAATCGCATTATCAACCAAGTTGTGGAAAATTTGAATCAGACGATTGCCATCTGCATTCACCATAGGGAAATTCGAAGCGACTCTGTTAACGAGCAGGATCGACTTTTCTCCGAGCAAAAAAGAATGAATACCCATGACGGAATCAACAACGGCTTTCAAATCCAGGTTGCTTTTGTATAATGTGATGTCTCCATACTTCATTTTGGAATAATCAAGTAGTTCATTTACCATATGTGTTAATCTTCTGCCGCTCCCTATTACGATCGCTAGATTCTGCGCTTGTTTTTCATTAACTGGACCCTCAACCCCATCCAGCAGCGTAGCTGTAATGTTCACTATGGCATTTAGAGGTGTTTTTAGTTCATGTGAGGTGTTGGAAAGGAATTCATCTTTAATTTTATCCAGCCCGATCAGCTGGTTTTTCATCTCGTCTATGGTATGGTAGGCTTCAAAAAAACGTAGAACAATCAGCACGATCATGATGATATTAAAAGCCACAATGTAAAACTGCCCGAGCCAAAGGTTCTCTTTTATAGAAAGAGCAAACAAAATAATGTCTATGGAATATAAATTAATAGCTAGAATCGCCATAAACATCAGCAGCAATTTGATTCTATTTACTTCTGCGCTTCTGATATATAGGGTAGCCACTCTGCATAACATCCAAATTAACATCAGCTCATATAAAATAATCACATACGGATAAATGACCGTGTAAGAACGAATCGGCAGGATGGCGACCAGAATTATAAAGCTGCCTAAAACAATCGTTATGGCTTGAGTAAATTTTAAAGATATTATGCTTTTGTGCATTTGGTAAAAAAATATTGCGAGCACAATAAAGCAGGAGATGGAGCTTATATCCTTTACTTTGTAGAGCACTATGAACGAAAGTTTAGGGAAAAAGAGTAAGAGTGAACGCTCGCCGATCAACCCATGATATATCGCAAACAGCAAACAAATAGTTGCAAACACAAGTAAAGAGTAATCCTGCTTATGGTATAAGGACGCTGCCCCAAAGCAGATAAAAAAGATAAGGGCAAGTGTGCCTAAAATAGCAACGGTGCTAAATTCACGGGCCGTACTCTTCTGCTGAACCTCCATCATTGCTGCTTCCTCACCAAAGGATAAAGAAACCGGAATGCCCCCATTTACATAATCGAAGTTGGAGACTTGAATTATGATTTCTACATCTCCCTTATCAGACGAAAAAAGCCCAATCAGCGGGATATTCCCTGACCGATAATCAGCTTCATTAGCAGCAGGATTACCATCCTCAATAACTGACTGTCCATTAACAAAAATCCTGCTTGAAAAGCGGATATTTGTTTTTTTCAAGGCGAATACCCCGCTTACGGGCAGGTTTTTTAGAACCATCCGATAGGTGGCGGAACCGAAGGCGGGTAAAGGGCTTCCATTAACGATGTTGCCGTTCCACCGGGAGGGCACCTCCATCCAAGCTGTAGAATCAGGTATATCTGCGCTACCCGCCCTAAAATGCTCAGGAGTTAATAAGTGATTCCAATAAAACTCCCATTCACCGTCTAACTTGATAATCTTATCCTGTTCGTAATCCCAAGCCGCGAGATCCATGACTCCATGCTGCACTTGCAGGTGACTTCCTTGTTTATCGTGACCCATAAGAATGGATAGAGGAATCGCAGATAATAAAATTAAACCAATCAAATAGATAAGTAATGTCCTTTTGAGCATCGTATCGGCCCCTTTTATGGAAGAGTAAAGCTGCAGCAATCACCAGGGCCATCCTGCAACACGTGATGTAGAGTAAAAAGTTTAGATGAACATAGATAATTCTATAAAATTTTCTAATTTCCTTCACAATTCGACAAAGTAATAGGCCTTTATTAGGATTTTTTTCGGAAAAAGCGGGACTTGTATGAAAAGAGGGTCTGATATGACCATGATGAGTAGGATGACGGTATGAGCACGATGAGTAGGACGACGAAATGAGCATGATGAGTTTAATGATGAAATGAATGGACCAGTTGGGCGACTTGTGCTACTTTGGCGACTCGAACGCATCTGCCCGGCACTTGCGGACTCAGGAGACCTTATTTGCTGAAAAACGAAGGTTTTGACACGCTATCGGACTCAGTTGCAACTATTCGCTCATAACTACCCCATTTTGAGTCGATATGCAGCTAATAAGAGCTATGCAGTCCGTAACTTTTGGAATACGAGCGAAAATGTACGAATAGCTGCAATACGGTCCGTTCATCCCGGAGTTACATGACTTTGGTGACATGGACAACATGTATAATCTGACGACTTGGACTAGATAGACAATTCTGACGTCATTGGGAACTCTGAATACTTACACCGCGCGTTTGCGGACTCAAAAGACCTTATTTGTTGAAAACCGAGGGTTTTGCCACGCTATCGGACTCAGTTGCAACTATTCGCACATAACCACCCCATTTCGAGTTGATTTGCAGCTAATAAGAGCTATGCAGTCCGTAACATTTGGAATACGAGCGAAAATGTACGAATAGCTGCAATACGGTCCGTTCGAAAATGAATAATGATATTGCGCAGAGCACGTAATCCATTTTTGCGGATCAGTAACCACATAATGCTCGTCCTAGAAAAGACATGCGGCCGCGCGGGGGAGGAATCCGCTTTTAGAGTAACTATTAACTTCAGCAAATTTAGCTCGTTCACCATGCTAGCTTCCTTCATCTAAAACCTATTAGAATTCGTCATCTTTATACACAGTAACTCATTGAAGAAATCCCCAGCACTCGTTATAATAGCAACTATAGGTCGTGAAGAACACGCCGCTTTTATACAATCTCTATCCTGGGGTAAGCTCAGGAGGAATTGTATGGGAGCGGCTTTTTCTTTTTTCAAAAAATTACTTAAGGAGGATATACAAAATGTCCAGATTCGAACAGCAACTAGAGGAATGGTTACAGATCAACTTGGATAAGGAGAACAATCCCCGCAGACAGGAGCTTCTTGCAAAAGGGTTGGGCTATGGAACAGTCGAATTTCTGCGTGCGGTATGGTTTCCTGCTGTAGGAAACTTCAACTACTTGTTCCCCGAATGGGAAGTGCGCGATTTCAACAATGGTTATCGTTATCTTGATCTGGCCTATATGCCAGGTGGAGCAAAGGGTGGAATTGAGATTCAAGGCTACGGTCCGCATGCTAGAGATCTTGATGTACGACGATTCAAAGATTTATGTAGACGCCATTCCTTATTATCGCTAGACGGTTGGACCTTCCTATCCATCGCCTATCCCTCAATCACGGACGAGCCTCAGCTATGTCAACAACTAGTACTCGCATTCATCGGCAAATTCATGGCTTCAGACGCGCCCTCTTCATTAACTTGGTTAGAAGCTGAAACACTTCGTTTCGCAAGATGTCTTCTGCGTCCTTTCACACCTGTTGAACTCACCCACCATCTTAGAGTCACTAATCGCCATGCCCGACGTGTTTTACATGAGTTAGTTGAACAGCAGCTACTAGAGATCGTCGGTGGAAAAGTACGCAATCGAACCTATCAGCTTAGAATGTGATGATTTGATTAGTTTGGTTTGATTAGTTTGGTTTGATTATCAAAGTTACGTTCGGACCGTATAGCTCTTATTTCCCAATTCCCCTCGTTTTCGCCACGTTATCGGACTCAGACGCAGCTATTTACTCAAAAACACTGCTCTGATCCACTTTTTCTGCTCATTAAGAGCTATGCAGTCCGAAACTCAGGGAAAATGAGCGAATTAGCTGAAATAGCTGCGTTACGGTCCGTAATGGCAACTCTAGGGTCATACCAGCAAGGCACATACAAAAAAATGATCCTGAATCTAATCCGTTGCACCCCCGCATTGTCCTTCCAAAATCTAAGTCTTTTTCAATACTACCCATTACTATTACTAATCATTATTTAGAAAAAAAGTGCTCTGCTTAGTCCGTATTTTAATCAACGCTTGACCTTAGGTCTGACCTAAGGTTTATAGTTATTTTATCAAATAACTTACAGTTAGGAGCACCGCCCTTGAATCCGTACCTTACAATTGGCGAACTATCAAAACTTATGAATGTATCTATCCACCAGATTCGATATTTTGAAGAAAAAGAAATCCTGTTTCCATCCTATATAGACAATAATCAGTACCGGATGTACGGCATCGATGAAATCTATCAATTGGCACATATCCTGTTACTCCGCAAATTAAACATCCCTGTCAGCACCATTAACCAAAGTATGAATAAATCCGCAACGAATGACTACCGACTGCTGTTAGCGAAATCGTTAAACAAAATCAACACAGAAATAAACCAATTAATAATGCTGCAACAATTTATACAAAAGGTACTAAAAGAGCATGCAGATTATGGCAACATGGAGGGGGAGTATCAAATTAAACATGTGGATAATCGTTATCTGAAAAAGTGGTTGGTGCTAGAGGATAACGAAACAATAACTGCACGAAGTTTATATGAAAAAAGACCGCAATACCATCATTTATTTGAAACAGATTTGCATTATGTATACGATTCTGAACAAGTAACCTTATGCTTTGAAACCATTGAAACCACTCCCGCCCCTGACATTGTTTTAGAAAAAGGGTGTTATCTCTATAAAGCATTTTTTGTAACAGACGATCAGGATGTAGATCATGAGATTGCCAAGCTGGAACACTTTTTAAATGGGCATCACTACATGGTATTGGGACCAATCATCATTTTGGAGAAATCGTACCTATCCATGTTTAACAACGACAAGCTTCATTATGAGCTTCAAATTCAAATCGAGCATGCCTTAGATGATACCACTAAATGAGTACAAACGAGGTTATCATCGCCCATTACCAGGAACAAGATTGTGAGGCTGTAAGCAGGCTTTTGGTAGATGCATTTCACGGGAAATTTCACTCTCTCCTCTCTCTCGAGGACAATGAAATTGCTGATCTACTTATAAGACTTTGGGAACAAGATTCTTCTTCCTTATCATCTAAACAAATAATCGCTTATGAAAACGGAGAAGTGGTTGGCACTATCTACTTAAAATGGCAGGATACGCTCTCCCTTAAAAAAGGATCAATTAAACCACTGAATCGGGCTCCCTTTTTGCAGCTATTCAAGAAATTTGGATACTTAAATGTTTGTAAGTTAATCCTTGGGTTATACTTTTTGGATTATCAACCTAGAGCAAAAGAGTGTTATGTGGCTCATTTGGCTGTTCGGTCCAGTCACCGTAATAAGGGAATTGGCAAAGAGTTGCTGGTTTGGGCGGCGGATTTTGTCAACAGTCATTCTGAGGTTGAAAGATTAACGCTACATGTTGCTAACAATAATAAACGAGCCATTAATATGTACCAGCAGTTGAACTTTGAGATCCATAAATCTGACTATAGCGCGGTAAGACATTTACTTTTTAAAGAGCCTGTTTGGCATTACATGATAAGAAAAACATCGCTACAATCTGGGGGAGCAATGAATGAAAAAGAAAATTAAGCTAACTGTCTGGATGATTACCATTTCGTTGTTGATTGCAGCGGTCCTGTTCGTACTACAGCAACATTCTTTTTCAATGACTGAGCAAAAAATTGAAATAGATACACCTCAAGGTCAACTAACAGGAACCTTAGTTCTGCCCGAAAGTTACTCTGGAACCGTCGGACTGGTAGTTTTTGTTCATGGGGATGGCCCAGTTAATGATACTTACGATGATGGATATAAACCTTTGTGGGAAAAGCTCGCCTCTGCCGGATATGCTTCCTTATCTCTTAACAAACCGGGTATTGGGGGTTCCTCAGGGAACTGGCTAGAACAAAGCATGGAGGATAGAGCGCAAGAAACTATTTATGCGATTAACTGGGCTAAAGCCTTACCTATGATTGATGCTCAAGCTATTGGTTTGTGGGGAGCAAGTCAGGCGGGCTGGGTGATTCCTAAGATTGTTAAAAAAGTGCCTGATCTCGCCTTCAGTATTCTTGTATCCCCCGCCATTCAATGGATTTCTCAAGGACAATACAATACCAGACAAGAGATGATTTTAGAAGGTTTTTCAGAACAGGAGATAAAAAAGAGAGAAGATTATAACGCGCAAATCCTACTGCTACTTAAAGAACAGGCGTCGTATGAAAAGTACTTGCGAATTGCACAATCGGACGATTTAATTTCCAAAGAAAAATGGGGTTTTTTCGCTAAAAATTATCAGTCAGATGCGAGCGGGGATTTAAAAAACTTCACTACACCTGTCCACTTAGTTCTTGGCGGGCAAGATATAAATGTAGATGTTGAGGAAACCGAACGTGTTTACCGTGAAAAAATTCCTGAAAACCTACTCTCCGTCTTCTATATTCCTGATGCTGATCACTCTATGCTCTCAAAAAAGAATGCCTCATCACCATTAAGAACATATTTGACCGCTGTCTTTTTTCCACGACATATTGTTGTTGAGCCATATTTAGATGATTTGGTTCACTTTGTAAGCCAGTTTTAATCTGTTTGCCATTCATTATGCACTCTCGCCAGCTGAACTCCCTACGTTCGGACTGTATAGCTCTTATTTGCCAATTATCTTCGTTTTCGCCACGTTATCGGACTCAGTTGCAGTTATTTACTCAAAAACACTCCTCAGATCCACTTTTTCGGCTCATTAAGAGCTATGCAGTCCGAAACTCAGGGAAAATGAGCGAATTAGCTGAAATAGCTGCACTACGGTCCGTAATCACCACGCGGAAGTACTTAACAACAGCACAAGCCCATGTATTGGCTATGATTTCCCCAGAATCTACGTATCTTATAGAATACCTACGACTATCACCAATGCACTCCCTACGTTCGGACCGTACAGCCCTTATTTGTTGAATTTCCTCGTTTTCGCCACGTTATCGGACTCAGTTGCAACTATTTACTCAAAAGCACCCCTCTGATCCACTTTTTCAGCTCATTAAGAGCTATGCAGTCCGAAACTCAGGGAAAATGAGCGAATTAGCTGAAATAGCTGCGTTACGGTCCGTAACGACAACCGCGGAAGTAATTAATGACTGCCCAAGCCCGTTTATTGGCTTTGATCTCCCCAGAATCTACGCATTTTACAGAACATCTACGACTATCACCAATGCACTCCATACGTTCGGACCGTACAGCCCTTATTTGCTGAATTTCACCGTTTTCGCCACGTTATCGGACTCAGTTGCAGCTATTTACTCAAAAACACTCCTCAGTTCCACTTTTTCTGCTCATTAAGAGCTATGCAGTCCGAAACTCAGGGAAAATGAGCGAATTAGCTGAAATAGCTGCACTACGGTCCGTAACGACAACCGCGGGCGTAATTTTGGCTCAAACGGTCGCGGACTTCCACTGCAAGCGTTCTTACCGGCAGCTTAGGTTCACTAACGACAACCGAGTATGTAATTATTGCTCAAACGGTCGCGGACTTCCACTGCGAACGTACTTATCGGCAGCTTAGGTTCACTAACGACAACCGAGTATGTAATTTTGGCTCAAACGGTCGCGGACTTCCACTGCGAGCATACTTATCGGCAGCTTCGGCACCCGTAACCACCACGCAGCGTACTAACCACCAGCAACAGACTCCGAAAACTCCACGTAAATAGCAGAAGCAAAGGCATAAACCGGGTGTCATTAACTCAGATTCTCCCTCTCCTGCTGCATAAACAGCGTTATATGGCGTATTGATTATAGCTGTACGCTTTAGTGATAACGTATAATTTCGGATGATCAAGCTTAGCTTTGGTCAAAATCGATCATATAAGGAGAGGTTTTAATCATTGAGAAAACAACAACGTTTGTTAGCCATGTTCGTAACCTTCCTGCTTTTGTGTTCCTCTTTTCCGTTATCGATGTTTGCAGAGGAAGCACCTGATCCTTATGAAGGAATGATTAACATTCAAAGTGAATGGCAAGGCAGCGTATTTGGTGATGTTGGGGGGCAAGACAAGATTACTGCGGCCAACTTTGGCATTACGGAGAACACGGATGGATCAGCAACACTGCGAAGCTCGAACGATAGAGGTAAAGTATCGGGCAGCACGGAAGGTATCGCTTATTACTTTAAAGAAGTTGATCCAAGTGTTAATTTTGAGTTAAAGGCAACGGCTCACGTGGATGCTTGGACAGCCAATAACCAAGTTTCCTTCGGAATAATGCTGCGCGGCAATGTGTGGGATAACCAATTCGGAGCCTACTCTGGAGATTATGTCGCCTTGGGTGCTTTGGATCAAGAAATGAAAGCGTTTCACAAATTGCAAAATACAAGCCTACAGAAACTTGGGTACGTGTTTGATAACGCTAATCGCCCTGCCCAAGGAGAGAATTACGAATTAAGCATCAAAAAGACCGGAAATCTGTATATTGTCCGCATCGGCAATGAAACCAAAACGATCGAAAGCTTTGACGGCTCCATTCAATATGCGGGCCTTTATACTGCTAGAAATACTACGGTTACGTTCCGAAACATTCAATTCAGTCAAGAAGGCCAAATCGAGCTAGGACCTTGGGGCTTCAGCGCCTTCGGAGGCAATACTAGTCCAGCTAAGAACCCCGAACCTATAATTGAAAGTCCAACCTCTGTAACGATAACGACTTACGGCGGCAAAATCTCCAGCAGCGATGAGGGATTATCTTTTTATTCGAAAGAGATTCCTGTGGATGCGAACTTTGAACTGAAAGCGACCGCTTCAGTGATTGCTTTTAATAGCAATAGCACTGTCAGCACACCTAACCAGAAATCCTTCGGTCTTATGCTCCGCGACAGTATTGGGACGAACGGAGATACAAGCACAACCACTTCTAACTATGCGGCGGTGGGTGCTTTGGATCAGGTAATGAAAGGTTTTTATAAAAAAGACACCCAAGTGAAGTTAAATCCTTTTAGCGATATCCAGGCCCCGTCCACAGGAACTGTATATTCGCTAAGTATTAAGAAATCAGGAGATACTTATCGATTAAGTGTGGGTGATCAGACCGAAATCATAACTCTGGACGATACGTTCACAGATACTCTTTTTGCCGGAATTTATGTAGCTAGAGATGCAACTGTTACTTTCAGTGACATAGACATCCAGCTTGAATCCAAAATCGTAACCAGCTTAACCGCTGATACGAGCGCAATGACGAAAACCACTTATCTGGTTGGTGAGCCCCTTGATTTGACTGGATTAGTCGTTAAGGCTATTTTTTCTGATGAGAGCGAGGCAGTTTTATCTTCTACGGATTATATTGTTACAGGCTTTGATAGCAGCAAGGTTGGAGAAAATATCATAACCATTAACTACAACGGTGCTTTCGTGAGCATTCCTTTGCAAATCGTTCCATTATCTATGACCTCATTATCAGTGAAGTATTATCCAGCTAAAACCGTATATTACCCAGGGGATACCTTCGATCCAGAAGGTCTTGTTCTTGTTGCCAATTATAACGACGGCTTCCTGACCAAAGAGCTGACCAGTGATCTTTATTCCCTCTCCATTAACGGACAACCGGTCAGCGATTTATTACCGTATCTATTTACGCAATCAGGCTCCACAGCGGTATCCGTTACTTCAACAGAGGCGCCGGCAATCACATCGACCTTTAATGTGGAAGTAAAAGCAGCGACTTTATCCGCTTTAGAAATTCGAAATGAACCTAAACAAACACTCTACTATATCGGGGACTCCCTCAAACTAGAAGGACTTGTGGTTTATGCTCATTACAGTGATGGTACACAGATTCGGCTGTTGAACAATGAATACAAGGTCTCTCCTCTCGACACCACGACATCTGGGGATAAAAAAATCACAATTACGCATAAAGGCTTAACAACCTCTTTTCAAGTTAAGGTCAACGTTAAAAAACTAGTAGGCATCGAAGTCACCAGCTATCCTAAAACTACCTTTTTTATTAACGAAAACTTTGACAGCAAAGATCTCTTCGTATCCAAAGTGTATGATAATTCAGATAGAGAGAAGCTAAACAGCTATACGCTCGACACTTCCAAGTTCAACAATCAGGCAGCTGGAGTGTATGAAATTGGCATACTCCCTACCGATACTTCTATTATGCCCATTACGTATTCCGTTACAGTAAAAGAAAAGATGGATCCCGTTTGGAAAAGCATTCAATTCGGTCAGTCCACTTCAGCTACTAACAATCAGACGATTGTCAACGAGGATGGATCCGCCCAACTGATCGCTTTGGAAGGCGGCGGTAAAGTCACCGAAGATCATGACGGCATTACCTTCTATTACACCGAGCTAGATGCTGCGGAAGATAATTTCGTGCTGTCTGCGGATATCCAAGTGTTGGCTTTTGCAAAAAATCCATATGACGGGCAAGAATCTTTTGGCATTATGGCACGTGACGTCATCGGCACACAAGGAAATTCTAGCGTCTTTGCATCCAATATAGCTGCCATCGGTGGTTATAGCGGCGGGACGAAAAGCGATCTGGGCACACAGCTTTTTGTCCGTACGGGAGTTGAAAAAACGGATGGGACTGGCAGTAAAGGAATTCAAACCATCATGCTTCAAAAAGAACGTCCGGCACCTGCCAATACTGTTCCTGCAGCACCTTACCATTTAACGTTAGCAAAGACGAATAGTGGTTTTACAGGACAGCTCAATAATGGCCAGCAAGCTATTCATTTCACACCAGACATTCTTAGCGTACAGGATTCAAAAATGTACGTCGGATTCTATGCCGCTCGTTTAGCCACAATTAATGTAAGCAATATTCAATTAACAGTCACTTCAGCAGCTACAGATTCTCCTAAAATAGAACCACCTGCGACTCCCGTCACACCTAGCTTAAATATACTTTCACTAAGTAAAACCTCAGATCCAGCTTACCAAATGATTGTGCGCTCTAATGTCAACGGAACGGTGACGTTGAAGCAAGGTTCTACGATCATCGCTCAGGATATCGAGGCAATAGCTGGTAAACGTCTTTCTATTCCCACGAGACTTCTTGATCAAGGAGATACGAACTTCAGCATTACTTTTTTATCAGATGATACTCAGTATTTGACCTCTTATGAGAAGATCATCAGCAACTTTACCGTCACCCTAAAAAGTTATAACGAAGATGATGATATCTACGTATCCCCCACCGGATCAAGCTCCGGAGATGGAACAATCAATCTCCCACTTGATATCGATACTGCGATTGATTTCGTTAAACCAGGTCAGCATATTATTGTGCTTGAGGGTCGTTATGTGCGGAAATCACCACTTGAGATTAAAAAGTACAATGATGGCAAAGCCTCCGCCAAAAAGTATATAGAAGCAGCACCAGGAGCAAGACCTATCTTTGATTTTGACAAAAAAACAGAAGGCGTTCTCTTGAGCGGAAACTATTGGCATGTGAAAGGACTTGATTTCACTCGCTCAGCTGGGAATACCAAGGGCTTTACAGTGGGAGGCAATTATAACATCGTTGAAAATAGCCGTTTCTATGCGAATGGTGACACTGGTCTACAAATCAGCCGAACAGATGGTACCGCGATAGAACTCAGTGAATGGCCTTCCTACAACTTAATTCTCAACAGTACCTCCTTCGACAACCGTGATCCATCTGACAATAATGCCGATGGCTTTGCGGCAAAATTGACTGCGGGTGTTGGTAATATTTTTAGAGGTTGTCTGGCGCATAACAATATCGACGATGGCTGGGACTTATATACGAAAGCAGGCTCAGGTGCAATAGGTTCAGTGCTGATAGAGCATAGCGCCGCCTTCAACAATGGGTTCTTAACAGACGGAACCGTAGGTGCCGGTGATAAAAATGGCTTCAAGCTTGGTGGCGAAGGCATTCATGTCACACATACCATCCGCGATTCCATCGCCTTTGGTAATGGCGCTTATGGTTTTACAAGCAATAGTAATCCAGGTGTGATCGCCATCAACAACATCGGATTTAACAATACGCGTGGTAATATAAGCTTCACCACTTATGATCACATTACTGCAGACTTTACGATTGACGGTTTCTTATCTTACCGAACTGCCAACATTGCAAAAGACCAATATCCAGCTTCTTTAGCTGCGGACAATAATTTCATGTTTGACGGTACGCGATCGGCGAATAAATCAGGTTTAGAACTGAGTGATTCTAACTTTGTCAGCTTAAATCCTGTAGTCAATTACTCTCGGGATACTGACGGGAATATAATCTGGGGCGATTTCTTGAAGTTCATTCCTTTGGATGGGCCGGAACCAAGTCCGACGGCTTCTCCGAGTCCAACGGCTTCTCCAAGTCCGACGGCTTCTCCGAGTCCGACGGCTTCTCCAAGTCCGACGGCTTCTCCGAGTCCGACTGTTTCTCCGAGCCCAACGGCTTCTCCAAGTCCGACGGCCTCACCGAGTCCGACTGTTTCTCCGAGTCCGACCGCTTCTCCAAGTCCGACCGCTTCTCCAAGTCCGACGGCTGCCGCGAGCTCAGGCAGTTCCGGATCATCGGTTGGAGATTCGGCCACTACTATACTCCATTTGGACGGTAGCGTAAGGATTGAGATACCTACTACTATGAATGGAGAAAAAGCTAGCGCAATATTGACTGAATCTTCCTTACAAAAGATTATGGCTTTAGCCAAACCTAATTCCGCAGGCCACAAAATCCTAAGAATTCAGCTCGCAGAGGAACAATCGTCAAATGTTGGCTCATTTGAAGTCACTCTCCCTGCCGCAGCATTTCTTGTTGGAGCATCCACATTGCAGCTGGAGATCAATACATCACTAGCTACCTTTGTACTTCCGGATAATCTATTCCCGGCGAAGACACTGGACAATGTGAAGACGGTTACCTTGCTCCTCAAGCCTGTCGATACAACAGGAAGTTTAAAGAAGCAATTGGGTGAAAGTTTGCTTATTGATTACGAGTTACTTTTGGATGGTACAACAGTTCAATTAGAGAGTTTAAATTCGGCCATACAAATTGGGCTTCCTTATCCAGCAGCTGTACCTCCATTGAACAACGCCTTTATTGTAGTGTGGAACGTCAATGAGCACGGAGTCATCCAACCGGTAGTAGGCGGGAATTATGATTCAGATAAGAAGCAAGCTATTTTCTCAACAACAAATTCATCTGGTCAATACGCCGCCGTTTACAATCACAAAACGTTCAGGGACATAACTGATTCTCATTGGGCGAAGTTTATTGTAGAAGTACTAACATCAAAAGGTGTCATTAATGGTGTAACAGAAACAGAGTTTAGGCCCGACCAGACTGTTACACGTGCAGATTTCGCACTTTTATTGGTTAGAGCTTTAGGTCTATCCGCAGCAGAAGGAAATAGCTTTGCTGATGTGTCACCTAACGATTATTTTTATGAGGGACTTATGACAGCTCAGAAATTAGGGGTCGTTACGGGCCAAACCGACGGCCTTTACCACCCTCATGACTCCATCTCCAGACAAGAAATGTTTGTTATGGCAGCTAGGGCATTGAAGGCTGCTGAGGTATGGGAATCGAATACGACCGCTTCCTCCCCCTCTGCATTAGACAGCTACACTGACTATAATCAAATTTCTAATTATGCGGCAAATGATATTGCGGCGCTGGTATCAGCAGGTCTCATTAAAGGAGACTCTCAGCAGCAGCTTACACCAACTGCCCATTCCACACGTGCCGAAGCCGCCATGCTGATTTACAGAATTATGATGCAAAAATAAAAAAAGAACTCCAAGACCACTATACTCGTGGTTTTGGAGTTCTTTTTATCCTCTTCCCTCCCCCCTTAAGTCTTCTAGTTCATTTCCTTATCAGGCGGATTGGAAACCCGATACCCTTTCGGCGATTGATGGGTGATTTTCTGGAAATTCCGATGAAATGACCGTAAGTTACTATAGCCGCAAAGGTTGGCAACTTCACCAATAGTCAGATTCGAGTTTTTTAATATATAACATGCTTGTGAGATCCGATAGTGATTCAAGTAATCTGTGAAGGGCATTTTCATCAGCTGGACAAATAGCTTTGATAAATACGGGTAATCATATTGCAGATGTTTTGCTACAGCTTTTAATGTGCAATCGGCAGAATAATTTTGTTCTACAAAAAGCAGGATTTTATAGAGCACCTTTGTTTGCGGGGACTGTTTGACCGGAGCAAATGATGTCTGACAGATCAACTGCGCACATACACCATACAGGAAACTTTTCTGGCTATAAATCGAATCCAGCTTTGTACAATCAGGTTCATTCACAGCATGGAGAACATTATCATTTGGTATAAAGCTTTTATAATTCATGTGAAAATCACCTATCAATTCTGTGGAGAAGAGGATTACCATAATCTCCGAAAAATCAATCGTCTCAAATTCATGCATCTGATTAGGAAAAATAAAAACCAGATCATTTTTCTGTACCTGATAGCTTTTCCCATCAATGGTGATAGATAACTGCCCGTCTTTGACATAAATAATCTCAAATGCCCGATGAAAATGAAGTGGAAAATGATAGTTTTTCAATGGAATGAGTTTAAAGTAATCTTTTTCGCCGACACCATGTTTTTCAAAAAAGGGCCACAAGTAGATTCTCCTTCACGAAAACACTAATTTTGTCTTAAAGTGTACTATATAAAGTATAGAACTAACAACGTTAATTCCTATAATATTGGATAAAGTCAACCAAGCGGAGGTTATAGGACAATGGAATATCACGTATCAAAAACTGGTTCAGATCAAGGTCAAGGCACTCAACATAATCCCTTTTTAACCATCAATAAAGCGGCTTCAGTAGCTGTGGCTGGGGATAAGGTTATCGTTCATGAAGGGATATATCGTGAGTGGGTAAAACCAAGATACAAAGGATTAAGCGAACAAAGAAGAATTATTTATCAAGCCGCTGAAGACGAGCAGGTTGTCATAAAAGGCTCTGAGCATATACAAGATTGGCAGCAGGTTGAGAACCAAATATGGAAAGTGATCTTGCCGAACACGTTTTTTGGCAGCTTTAATCCGTATGTTGAGGAAGTGTCTGGCGATTGGCTCGTCACTATAGAGGAGACAAGACACTTAGGGGATGTATATCTAAATGGCATGTCTTTTTATGAGGTCAGTCAGTATGATCAACTGGCAGCTCCTGTCGAAAAGCTAGAGTTCAAGGATCTCTGGACACAAGAGATGGTTCCGGTCCAAAATCCAAAACAGACGACCTACGTTTGGTTTGCCGAAGTAAGCCCTGACCACACCACGATTTACGCTAATTTCCAAGGTGCCAACCCGAACAAAGAACTGGTAGAAATCAATGTACGCAGATCTTGTTTCTACCCTGAAGAAACCGGAATTGATTATATTACTGTAAAAGGTTTTGAAATGGCGCATGCGGCAACACCTTGGGCACCTCCAACGGCAGACCAGCCCGGACTGCTGGGCACTAACTGGAGCAAAGGCTGGATTATTGAAAATAATATCATTCACGATGCCAAATGCAGCGCTATCAGTATCGGCAAAGAAGCTTCCACAGGCCATAATTACCGCACCCTTCGAAAAGACAAACCCGGATATCAATATCAGCTTGAATCCGTCTTTACTGCTGAGCGTCAGGGCTGGAGCAAAGAATCGATCGGTTCACATCTTATCCGCCATAATACCATTTATGATTGCGGCCAAAATGCCATCGTCGGCCACTTAGGTTGTATTTTCAGCGAAATTCATCATAACCATATTTACAACATTGCGACAAAACGGGAATTCTGGGGCCACGAAATTGCCGGGATCAAGCTTCACGCACCGATCGATACTCACATCCACCATAACCGGATTCACGATTGTACTTTAGGTTTATGGCTGGATTGGCAGACCCAAGGGACAAGAATCAGCAAAAATCTGTTCTATCAAAATCATCGGGATTTGTTTATAGAAGTAAGCCATGGCCCTTACATTGTTGACCATAATATCTTGACAGCTAAACATGCTTTAGAGAATGTAGCCCAAGGTGGAGCCTATATCAACAATCTGATCGGCGGCAGGATGGTTCATCGAAAGGTACTAAACCGGTCCACGCAATATCATCTTCCGCATAGTACAAAAATTGCCGGTTTCTCACTTATTTATGGTGGGGACGATCGGTTCTATAACAATATCATTGTTGGAAAAGACGGATGGACAGGCGTGGGAACATCACATTTCAATCACTACACCACCTCTTTGGCGGAGTATATCGAGAATGTCCATAAGTTACACGGTGATCTTGAGGAGTTTGAACTCGTTGAACAGCCTATGTTCATTAATAACAACGCTTACTTAAACAGTGCAGAGCCTTTCGAAAAAGAGAATGTAAAGCTGGTTGAGGAAAGCTTTGATCCAGACTTCTTTATTGTAGATCAAGGAGATGAGGGATTCCTTTCCATTGATCTGCCTGATAGCTTCGTTAACTTCTTAGGTGAAGTACATTCAACTGAAACTTTGCCGCGGGTGCGCATCGTGGATGCCGAGTTTGAGAATCCGGATGGCAGCAATATAATCCTGGATACAGATTTTCTGGATAACAAGAAAGAGAATAAAAGCACTTTAGGACCTCTTACACTTTTGAATAAGGGCAAAAATTATATTAAAGTGTGGTGATCGGTAAAGCAGGTGGCTAGTCCACCTGCTTTTTTCATTGCAATCATTGAGTCTGCTACTTATTGGCCTTAATCTTTTGAATAGATACTTCGTTTTGTTCTATTATGATTTGATATTCAACAATCTCTCCTGCTTTAAATTCTTCGTTAAATTCTTTACTGACCGTTCAAAGAATTGATCTGAAGGTCATGGACGATAAATAAAACGAATATAGATAAGTCTTGTGAAAAGTTATCTGAATGATACTCTAATTCAAAATAATAATCCTGCCCGTGATTACACCCTTTTCATCTCTGGAAAATTGAAGTGCCCTAGTTTCTTTATCGTCCGCACTGAAGCTTACGGAATCCGAGTAACCGATTTGCCCTTCCTCAAACATATTTTGGACAAAAAGCTTGACACTCCAGTTATCGTATTCATAATTGAAAGCCCCTTGTTCATCAACACGCACTTCCTTTACAGATTCAGGGATAATCGTGCCGGTGTAGATTTTTTTCTTCATATCCTCTATTTTTTTAATTAGTTCCTTCTCATCATCATCAATAGAGGCAGCTGCATCTGTTGAAACCGCTGAATCAACTTTGCTGTCGGCAGAGGGTTCTTTCAACAGCTCCTGTAAATAGCTCTCAGCTTTGACAGGGTCAGCTTTGGTTGGGTCCAGCGGAAGTTCAAATAGAATAGCGGTTCCCTTGTAATCGTTATTAGCGCTAATTTCCCCCGTACTTTCATTATAAGCAAACGCATCTTTGCTGAAAAAAGAACTACCATTACTGACAGCTAGATATACCCCTCGGTCAGCGAACATCTCCACTCCATCACATTCAATCAGCCGGTACATAATTCCATCTATAACAGCCTCGCTATAGCCACCATTCATTGTTGTGATATTAACCTGCCATGGTTTTAGTCCCTTTATAAGCGGTGACACAAAGAATGGATCCTGGCCATACTCCGGTTCACTTGTAGCAGGCATGGGGCCACCGTCTATTCTGGCGATGGATACAACGGCATAGGATCTGTTTGGGTTAATATTCTGATCAGACTTACTCAGTTCTGAAAGACCTTCCCCCGAGACTATTCCATTCAACGTCACGTTATAATCACCAGATATAACCGATTGGTTGATTTCAACAGCATCCCTGCTTTCGAATGCTTTTGCCAGCAGTTGCTGGCCCAGATGCTCAGCAACCTGCTTGGGGCTAAATAGCTGTGTAGCTGCATAAGCCGTTAAAGACATTACAAGCGTGAATATAGCAACCATTAGTCCAATCGAAACTCTTTTTTTATAGGCTGGTTTCATTGGTTTAGTCTCCTTAAACTGTTGGATGATTCTTTCGTTTAATTCCTCTGTCGGCTCTGCTGTAGAAGCTAGCGCTTGCTTTAGCAGTTGATCCAACTTTTCGGAGTCATTCATTGGGATTCAACCTCCAAAATCTTTTTCATCGCCTTGCGGGCTTGGAAAAGTCTGCTTTTAACTGTGCCCGGTGGAATCCTTAGCGCTGAAGCAATCTCATCAACGGTCATTTCTGCGGTATAGTACAGATAGAGCGGTATTTTCAGTTTCTCATTCAGCCGGTCTGCGGCAGCATGAATCATGTGCCGAAGCTCCTGGGACAGCAATGCATCCTCTGGCATAACCTCTCCATCGAAAGTACACGCCAGATCGACCGCTTCATTATAATCTGCTGTAGGTGCAATTCTTTGCCGCCATGCCCATTTTCTGCGTTTGTTTTTGCGTAATGAGATAGCAATCGAGATAAGGAACGCTTTCGGATTTTGGTTCAGGTCCATTTTATGCCGCATTTCCATAGCTTTTAAAAAAGTCTCCTGATAGAGATCGTCCGTATCCACCCTATTCCCCGCAAGCGTAAAACAAAATGCGTAAATTGCTTTGCCATGTAATTTTATTAGGTCACTCAACTCTTCAATTTCCAAGTAGGCTACTCCTTTCTGAATGGCCATTCACCTATATATTGTCGTAACCTTAGAATCGGTTCACTATTTTGCTGTTGACTTTGACCTTAGGGTAAGGTGTTAAGTAGAGCTAGAACCAAACATCGATGTTTTGGCTTGGAAGCTTAATTAAAACGAAAAAAGGAGATGACTTTTTGCTGTCGATTGGAGAATTCTCGAAGATATGCGAAGTTTCTACGAAGACGCTTCGATATTATGATGAGATCGGATTAATTCATCCCGATGAGATTAACCCTGAGAACGGTTATAGGTATTACTCCATTAAACAACTTAAAAAAATGCTTTTTATCAATCGTCTGAAAGGTTATTGTTTCTCACTGGAAGAAATCAAAGACATTTTACAATGGGAACAGAATCATTCAGAAGAGAAGCTCTACTCAGCCCTTAATCTCAAGAAAAAAGAAATACAGGAGAAAATAAGCGCTTATGAATACACCTTACAACAAATCAATAGTGATGTTTTAAATCTGGAGAAAGGTATTCCCATGATGTCTTACCTGAATGAGATAAAAGTAGAGCTTGTTGAAACTCAGCCTATGAATATTCTTTTTATGCGTCAGATGTTGAGCAGTGATGACTATGCGTTAGGTTATGGACATTATTTTAGCAGGCTATATGAAAAAATCGCCACGGAAAAACTCACTTTGCTCGGTACGCCAATAACGATATATCACAGCCATGAATATAATCCAGCCGGAAATGATACAGAGTTTGCTCTCCCCATAAAAGAGGGTGTAAAAGGTACAAGAGATTTGCCTGATGCTCTTTGTGCGAGATCTGTTCTTAAAGGCACCTATTCAGAATTGACCTCGGTCTATGCTCAGCTGAGAGAATGGATAGAAAATGAAGGTTATGAATGGGTGAACTCACCTTATGAAATCTACTTAACGGACCCGACACAGGTTGCTGTGCCTGAGGATCTGGTTACCGAGGTCTATTTTCCAGTAAAGAAAAAAAATTCATAAAGGAGTAACTTTCATGCTCAAAAACAATTATCCAACTTCAGATTGGCAAATCTCAGCCCCCGCAAACTTAGGAATGGATGCTGATATGCTTTCAGAACTAGAATCGAAGATCAAATCCGAGTATAGCAATATCAACGGGATTGTTGTGGTAAGAAGTGGAACTATCGCTTATGAAAAATATTATAATGGCGCTAGCCCGAATGACACACATCATGTGGCCTCTGTAACAAAAAGTATCATATCCGCGCTCATAGGCATTGCCATAGAGGCTGGCTTTATTAACAATGCAGATCAAAAGGTACTGGAGTTTTTCCCGGACTATGTTCCAAACGCTGCTCAAGATCCGCAAAAACAAGAAATCACCTTACGCCATCTCCTTACGATGACCGCATCTTATGCTTTTGCAGATTGGCACGAACCGCTGGAGCAAATGTGTATGCAGCCTGACTGGGTAAAATATACGCTGGATATGCTAGGCCAACAAGGAACAATTGGGGATTTCAAATATTCTACCGCTGGAGCACATCTGCTTTCTGCCATCATCACGCGCAGCACTGGACAAAGTGCCCGTGAGTTCGCCAACGAACGTTTATTTAAACCTATCGGAATGAATGAAATCCCGGATTATGAGATGAGCTCATTTGGGTTCGATGATTTGTTTGGGGTTAATGTGAAGGGGTGGGTGGAAGACCCAAATCGTATCACCACAGGAGGATGGGGACTTACGTTGTCTCCACGCGATATGGCGCGTTTTGGTTTATTATATTTGAACCATGGACAATGGGAGAATAATCAGATCATTTCGGAGACATGGATTGAGGAATCAACAGCGATGAACCCTAATCATTACGGTTACTTGTGGTGGCTACGCGAAGAAGACGGGGTTTACACCTACTCAGCGTTAGGTGATGGTGGTAATGTCATTTGCTGCATTCCAGAAAAAAAACTTGTCGTAGCCATCGCCTCAGAATTCACACTTCAGCCTCGTGACCGGTGGCCTCTGATTAAGGATTGTATTATTCCGTCTGTTGTAGAGTAAAGAAGATAGAAAACATGCTGGTTGCCACTACTTCATTAACAACTAGGAGAGCAACCAGCTGTCTACACTCTAAATCATTTTGCTTCAAGGAAAAATAATATCGCCTTCGTTGCTGCTTACATCAAAAAATCCTACTTTGTGTTTTATAGCCAACTCCCGCATCGCCGTATAAGCTTCCTCAGCTACAGAATAAGCGAAAGCCGCATAGATGACGGATGAGCCAAGCGAGTAGTCAGTCAACCGGTTATCCGTTCCGGCTTCCTCCATCGCTTCAAAAATCTCGTCCTCTACATTCATATTAGGAAATTGCTCAGACAACTCACTATAAAAGCGTTGCAACGCCTCCGATAAAACTGATGGATCATTATAGGCATGGTCTTCCGACCACTGCACTTGCTGTTCATACCACTCCATAAACGCTGCTCTCTCTTGCGGTGCTTTAGACGTCTCGAATGCCATCAAATCATAGCTCATTTAAAATCCTCCTCTAACCCACCCTAATCGTGCATTTTCAGTTCCTATAAATTGTTGGGCTGTTTTGATTATATATTAAAAATCATCAGACCCATACTATAGAATCATGATACTTCCTCACCCGTTAAATATCATGTGAGCTCCGGTGTATCCACAAAAGTAACCACTGGCTCCATTACGCCATGTAGTTCGAATAAGATTAGCTCGTTATCACCTTGACGCAGAAGCGGCGCTGGTAAGTACAGTGTTTTAGTTGGACCCTTCTCCCAGTAGCGCCCTAAATTAAAGCCGTTTATAAAAACCTGACCTTTACTCCATCCATCCAGCTGCAAAAAAGTATCCTCAGGCTTACTGACTTGAAAGCTCCCCCGGTAAAAAGTGGGCTGCTGACGTTGCTCGCAATCTATCGGTGTGAATGATAATCCCTTAAGATGGGTTAAAGGCAAAGAACGAATCGTCCAATCATGCAGGAATTGATAGCCGAGTCTAACGCCACAGGTTATGCCTTTTGGATCACGAAGCAGCGGGCCATAATTTACACGCCCCATATTCTCCACAAGGATGTCGATCTGCAGTCCCTCCGTTGGAACCTCTAATGGAATTCCTCGCGGATCCCAGCGTTCAACTGTACCGACAAAGGCCCCATTCGCGAATACAAGCGCACGATCACGTACTTCTTGAAGGACGAGCTCCGTACTGCTGCGGGGTCCACTGATCTTCGTCGAATACAAAATGAACCCATAATTCTGATTCAGTTTCTCCATTGGCTCGGGACATGCTCTATGTACTGGGTGAGACAAAACGTCTAACTGAGTGAACAGTGGTGCTGCTTCTGTCATCAACACTTTACCATAAGCTTGTGACTTTATTAACGGCGGTAATTCCAGGGGCGGCAACGTTACGTATTTCTCAATTATTGTTCGAGCTGCATAGAATTTTGCAGTTGGCTTACCGGATTCGTCCAGCAGCGTATCATAATCGTAGCTGGTTACGATGGGCTCATATTTGTCAAAAAGATTTGCCCCATTCATAAATCCAAAATTCGTCCCCCCATGGAACATATAGAAGTTAACAGAGGCTCCTAAAGCCAGCATTTCATCCAAAGTCTCCGCTACTTCAGATTCGGGGCGTGTATTATGCGGTTTCATCCAGTGGTCAAACCATCCATTCCAGAATTCCATACACATCAACGGTCCCGTAGGCTGATATTCACGTAGTTTAGCAAAGGCTTCCTTTGCCCGTGAACCGAAATTCACCGTGGCGAACACTCCGTCAATCATGCCCCCTTGGAGCATATGATCTTCAGCTCCATCTGAAGTAAACAGCAGAACGTCCATGCCGCGGGCGATCATTCCTGCTTTTAGATCATTCAGGTAAGTTTTATCACTACCAAAGCTTCCATATTCGTTCTCTACCTGAAGAGCAAGCACAGGACCACCGTTAGTGCTTAACAAAGGCCGCAGACGTGGAAGCAACTCATCGAAATAGGCATCCAACTTAGATAAATAGACGTTATCATTACAACGCAGCTGTATGTTATTGTCCGCAAGTAACCAAGCTGGCAATCCACCGAATTCCCATTCCGCACAAATATAAGGACTTGGCCGCAAAATCACGTGCAAACCAAGCTCTCCAGCAAGTCTAACGAAAGCCTCGATGTCAGCAAATCCAGCAAAATTGAAGCTCCCCTCCTCTGGTTCATGTAAATTCCAAGGAATATAGGTTTCAACAGTATTCAATCCACAAGCCTTCAGCTTCAGCAAACGATCCTGCCAATATTCCGGAACGATCCGGAAATAATGAAGCGCACCAGAAAGCAACCGGATGGGTTGTTCGTCTAATGTAAAATGATCCCCTGATATGGATAACTTCCGCATATAATTTCTCCTCCAACATTGAGATAGACTATTTAATTATAGGTAATAAAAATATCAACCCATATGGACGATTCTAATGAAATATATGGAGAATTCATTGGTTGCTAGAGGCTTTTGTGATGCTATACACTATATTCATAGGGGGTTGTTACGGATGTCAAAAAGAACTCATATTTGGTTAATTACCACAGATCAAATGCGTGCGGACGCACTAGGTATCGAAAACGCTTCCGTACTGACACCTGAGCTTGACAAGCTTGCTTCGGAAGGCACACTCTTCACTGGTGCTTACTGCGCTAGTCCTGTTTGCACGCCTTCACGTTCTTCCATTTTTACAGGCAGGTATCCGCATGTTCACGGTGCCTGGAACATCGGTACCACACTCAGAGAAGATGAACTTACCTTATGCGATCATTTAAAGAAAGCGGATTATAAAACCATCGGTATAGGAAAGATGCATTTCCGCCCTCAGATGAAGGGGGACTTTTCACAAGAATATGAAGAGCCTGCTTATCGTGACCGCGGAAGAGCTTCCGATGGAACGTACTACGGATTTGATGAACATCATATTACGGAAGATAATTGTATCGGGGAATATATGGAGTGGCTTAGAGTGCGCAACCCTGAAGCGGCAGAACGTTTCAGCAAGGACCGTTACAGAGCTTCTAATGCTCAAAACGATGTGTGGGAGAGCGAAATCCCTCCAGAGCTACACCAGTCATACTGGATTGCTGAACGGAGCATCGATGTGATCCTCTCTCACAAAACCGAACAACCGCTATTTTTATGGACCAGTTTCGTCGATCCACATCACCCCTTTGACCCTCCAAAAGCTTACGCGGATATGTACGCTGACACTGACATTCCATCTCCAGCCAGCGAAGCAGACGACGTGCATCTTCGTCCTCCACATCTGCTGCGTCAGAGTCAGGGAGGATATTGGCCTGGTGGCGGTGAGGAGCATTCTCTTGATGAAGCGCATATGAAACGGCTCACCCGAAATTATTATGCGATGATTACCTTCATTGACGAGCAGATCGGACGTATTATAAAAGCTTGGCGTCAAAAAGATATGTACGATGATGTAGTCATCCTCTTCACCAGCGACCACGGAGAACTGCTCGGTGACCATGGGCTGATTTACAAAGGGCCGTGGTTTTATGAAGGGTTAACACGAATCCCGATGATCGTACGCGGTCCTGGGATTGCTTCCGGGCAACGGGTCCCTGCTTTGATGGAACATGTTGATATTGTCCCCACACTGCTTGCAGCCGCAGGTCTCAAAACTCCCTACGGAATTCAAGGTGTGTCACAGATGGAGGTGCTGGCTGGAAGAGAGTCCCATGTGCGCAATTCTGCCCTAACCGCTTATATTGCTCATGATCGCGGCATTAACGCTAAGTGTTTGCGTACAACACGCTATAAGCTGGTGATCTTCGCAGGTGAGACCTACGGTGAATTGTATGATTTGAAAGAGGATCCTCATGAGAACTCCAATCGTTTTGAAGATCCCGATTATAGTGATATTCGCCATTCGATGATTGAATTGCTCGTCCATCGAATGATTCAAGATCAGGACCCTTTGCCTGAACGCCGGAGTAGCTGGTAAATTCACTAACCTTTCTTTCTATCCTTAACAGACTTAGGGCAACCTGAAAGTTCAGGTTGCCCTAAGTTATGATTATTCCCCCAATTGGGATGCCTTTAGAATATGAGAAATTGGGCGTCCGGCAATCCATTCGCCGTTGTTTACAAACCCTTCCTCTCGTCCCTCCAGCTCGTGAATAAGACGCTCTCTCCATTCTTTTATGCGCTCGAATTTATCAATACAGCCTATCGCATTAATCTTCTCTGAGGGGTCTGCCGCTAAATCAAAATACTGCTCTTCCCCTGTCTGAGAATACCAAATAAATTTCTCTCTTCCATCCGTTAAGAAGTGGTGGGACTTTTCTCCATAGGCTTGTTCCCCATGAATATAAGATCGCCACAATGTCTGATCTCCCCTGCACAGCGGCAACACACTTTGCCCTTCTACTGTAAATGGTATTTGGACGCCAGCAGCTTCAAGAAATGTGGGCATAATATCGCGAAGCTCTACAATGGAATCAAGCCGGGAGCCGGCAAGAAGTCCAAGCGTTTCTCCCGGATCAAACACTATGAAAGGAATCTTAGCACTTCCTTCATAAGGAAGAGATTTCCGGAAGTAATGGTGATCCCCCATCATTTCACCATGATCAGAAGTAAATAGAATCAAAGTTTCATTTAAAACTCCATACTCCTGCAGCCCATTGATCAACCTCCCAATTTGGTCGTCAAGATGCGTAATTAGCGCGTAATACGCGGCACGGGCACGATCCAATCTGCGCTTTGGCAAATTAGTGAACGAAGAAGTTGGATCCTTAGCTGCGTTTAAGGCAGCACTCTCGTCCACCCAATCTCCGATTGGAGGATCAGGAAATTCCAAGTCCTTGTACATATCTAGATAACATTGTGGCGGATCCAAGGGGGAATGCGGGCGAACGAAGGAAGACCATAGGAAAAATGGTTTCCCAGGGTCTCTTCTTCGCAAAAAGTCTAGCGACTCGGTTACGCACCAATTCGTTGGATGCATCGCTTCCGGCAAGTGCCAGGGGCGGGCAACCGTTGAGGCGTTGCAATCGAGGCCTAAGTCAGTGATATCCGAATTGGTATCAGTTTGTCTTCGCAGCCACTGCAAATAATCGTCCACTTGATCATAGTGTTCATCATGGAACGTTTGGTTCTTATCCCGATTGTAGTGAAGATATCCATCATGAAGCACCACATTATGGAATCCACATAGATTACGTGCAGGATACACATGCATCTTGCCAACACACTGCGTATGATAACCAGCTTGAGCAAGCTCGCCGGCAATCGTATGGGCGTAATTCCATTCAACCTTATCCTGATAACCAACCCGGCCATGTGATCTTTGCCCCATTCCTGTCATGATAGCAGCCCTGGCGGGAATACAACTGGGGGTAGCCGAATACGCGTGCTCAAATAAGATCCCCCTTGATGCCAGAGCGTCCAGGTTGGGTGTCTCAACGACGGGATGTCCCATAATGCTCAGGCAATCAAAACGCATCTGATCTACGGTGATAAGCAGAAGGTTAGGCTGCTTTGTACCCTTTTGATTGTCCAGATTAGTATCAATCATAACCTCACCCCCTTCTTAAACCCCAGCGATCACGGATGGTGTTGCAATCGTGTGCCATAAATTCGCACTTATCGCCCTGGGGTTGCCCTCGTCAACAAGGCCGTCGAACGTCAGAAGCTCCTCTTCTAATTCAGCAATCTGTTCCACGTTCCCTTCGACATAGCGATTGATTCGATGAATCGCCGTTCTGATTCTCTGAAGCAATCCTCCCATACGAAGATCAAAGACATCAAGACCAAACACCTTATTTTCCTGCTCCCATTGCACTCGATAGTCGTCCATGAATTGTCTGGCCAAATCAGATAATTGTGGCAAAGTCACCTTGGCAAAGTGAGCCAATTCCTCTAAATCTCCACGATGATAAGCTTCGCGTATAGAAATCCCGATTTCGCTCTTTATTTCGAGCAAGCGACACAAGCTGGCTTGTACAGAGAATAAGGATTGCCAAGGCGAATTGCGAGTGATCGCCTGTTCGAGCTTTTCTGCACTTTGCTGATAATGCTTCGAATACGCGCTAGGAATAACATGTCGATCGAACAAACCACATAAAATATCTTGATAAAGCAAGTATTTAGCCGGATTGATAGAACATCCCCCCGGTGCCGAATTACCCGGAACCAAGTTGGCCGCATCGAGTGCCATAAAGTCATCATAATTGCCTTGCACGCAGCTACTGAATCTTTCTTTGACATGGTTCTCCACGAAACATCTCGTGTAGCAGAGCTCCGCCCAAAGTTGAAGGGTAGGAAGAACCGAGAAAACGGAAGCTTCAGCGCCATTATCTCCCCATGCGGTAATCAACACTTCTTGAATTCCATACTTAACACAGCTATCATGAGCCAGCAGACTGACATGGCGACTGAATTCATTGTTTGGAGCGAAGCCCATCCATTTCCAAGCACCACCTGCAAATCCAATATGATCATTTAGCTGCTTATGTTTGCTTAACATCCCGTCGTATTTCTCCTGCGTTTCCGAATAATAATCCCAGTAGATCAAGGTAACATCTTCAGGAATCAGCTTTACAATATCAGGGCTAATTGGACTTTCAGCATCGTAATATTCTCCGGAACTGGCCAGACGAAAAAACATGTCGCTCCACATCATCGTCTGGAAACCATATTTTCTGGCGATCTCCATAACAGTGCTAAAGTGTTTTAACATTAACGAGGAGCGATCCTGATACCCATGCTTATCCAGGTATTTACCAAGTCCCATCATATGAGCTTCGTCCATCCCGATATTTATGCGGCGACTGCTTACATGAGCCGACATAAAAGCAAACATTCGATCAATTAACTCATAAGTTCTGGGATCATCAATAAGGAGAATATCTTGGAAATCCACAAGCGGTGCATGTGCCTGCCATTTCAACGCTTGGCCGAGATGGGCCAGGGTCTGAATACAAGGAACCAGTTCTATGCCAAATAACGCGGCATACTGATCCAGCTCCCGAATTTGATCTCCTGTATATCGGCCTCGCAAATAGCCGAAATAAGGGTATCCCTCCAGTTCGTAGGTGTCTTCCGTATACAACTGAACCGTTGAATATCCCATAAGCGCTAAACGCCGGATCAATTCCTTGTATCCTTCATAGTTAAGAACCGCATTTCGCGAACAGTCTACCATGAAGCCTAACTGTTCATAAACCGGCCGTTCATTAATTTCAACTCGTTCTCCACGGCGTACGTTCTCAAGAAATCGGCTGAGTGCCCGGAACAATTGATGTTCCTGTTCATACGCAATGGTGACCTGAGCCTCATCGTAAGATATTCGAATGCCCTTCCCTTGCTTCTTACAAATCACTGGTATCCCTGAGCGTTCCATTCGAATACTCAATATTCCCGCTACTTCTGAAACAGCTGCTAACTGTTTCTCGGTTAACCCTGTCAAATGAATGCTAAGGTTCATAGACTTTACCCTCCCAATCTTATAAGTATGCGGTCTGTAGCGCCGCACAGTCTAAGCCATACTTCAAATAATTAAACGGAAGATCCGGGCTACTAGCGCCCGGATCTTCTCTATTCATCCATTATTCAATACCTTGTTCCTTGGCCTTCTCATTTACTTCCTCTATCATTTTATCAAGACCTTTAGCCTTATAATCGTTCACAATGCTATTCCAGTAACTCTCAACGGGTTCTTTGGAAAGCATGATCTTAAGCAAATCATCATGGTCAAGCACAGTAAATTTATCCTTTGTTGGGGTGGACATATAAGTTAACCTAATGTCGTATTCTGGCACCTTTGTATTGTTCTGAATCCAGTCGATGTAATCGACAGCTTCTTCGCGGATTCCTTCATTAGCAATCGTCGGGTTATCCATGTTATAGCTATCTGAAGTTTCATAAGCCACCAAATTCTTCAGAAATCTGCTAGCTGGATACTTCTCATTTAATGAACCCTTTTCAATGACAACCTTCTGCCCATTTTCGAGCTTATAATCTACACCTTCGATGCCATAAGTCAACAGATCCTTGCCTTCAGGAGACAACACATAATCATAGAGTGCCATGATGCGATCCATCTTTTTATCGTCAATCTTATTGCTGAAATAGCTTTCTGACCAGTATGTTTTAAAGATGGCATGTGAGCGTTCACCATCAGGACCGATAAGCGGCTTGAGCGCCTTCACGCTCTCCGTCATATCCTTATCCGGATAAGCTGTTTTCCAGCGTTTTTCATACATATCGCTATTTAAATTTATGAAACCTCCACCGCTTAGAAGAGCAGCTGCTTTGCCTGCTACGAAATTGTCATAGGACTCTGCTGGTTTGACGAGCGCGATGTCTGGATCGATCAATCCTTTTTCGTACATATTCTTCATGTTTTGCAGCGCTGGCAGCGCATTTTTAGAGAATACAGCAGGGATAAACTTTCCATCCTCTTTGATCCATTTAAAATCACTGCCGCTTCCATCACTAGTAGCAACCGGGTTGCCATACAACCAGAAGAATCCGCCCAGCATCTTGGTAGTTGTCGTCGTAAGGCCAGTAACATGCTTGCCTTCCGGATCCGACTTTACGATTGCATCAAGCATGGCTTCAAACTCTTCCCATGTCTCTGGCTCTTTGGTGATCCCGGCCTTTTGAGCAAGATCCCAACGATAGAAGACCATACGATCCAGTGCGCTCCAATCAACACTCGGGAACATCCGGCGAGGCACAGTATAATACTTTCCATCTACTCCTAATCCTTTAATATCTGGCGATTCGAAGTATTTTGCAAGGTTTGGATACTTTGAAAGATCCGGGAGCGCTTTGACAACGCCTTGATTTACCCATTTGCGCTGATATTGCGTGCCGACGGCGTCGATCGCGAAAATGTCTGGCAATTGGCCGGAAGCGGCCCACATTTGAATCTTCTGGGTATAGTCATCCCAAGACAAATTGACAGGTTTTAGTGTGATGTTGAATTTCTCCAATACTTGTTTAGCGATCGGGTCCTTTTCGATGTTAGCAATCTCGGCATCCGCATCCCAAAACCCAAGAGAAATGGTCATTGGATCCTTGTAAGGATTATCCGTGGAGTTAGAAGAATTCGGAGATGTTTCACCGTTTGAACCAGCCTGCCCTTTGCCGTTATTGCCTCCACCGCAAGCCGTGAGTACTGAAGCCAACAAAGTTATACATAATGCCAATGTCATTATTTTCTTTCTATGCATGCTTGAAACCTCCCTTTATCCTATTTTAGGATAGAATCAATCTATTTAAAATCTTTCTTATCCTTTTATTGAACCCACCATAATCCCTTTATTAAAATGCTTCTGCAGGAACGGATAAACAACAATAATCGGAATACTCGAAACTACAATCGCTGCCATTTGAAGTGCAGGTGTGTAGACCTTCCCCGTCTGCTCCTGCTCGGCCATCGTTTGTGCCATTTGGCTTAGCAAGGAATTCGAAGTAATGAGTGTCTCCCGCAGATAAATCTGAAGTGGTGCTTTTGCAGCGTCACTGATAAAAATCAGCGCATACCACCATTCATTCCATCTTTCCACAGCATAGAACAAAGCAAAAGTCGCCATGAATGGAGCAGAGATCGGAATAATGATTTTGAAAAGAATGTACAGATCATTCGCCCCGTCCAGCTTAGCCGATTCTTCCAAGCTTTCTGGAATGGTATTGAAATAGTTTTTCATAATGATTAGATAAAACGTATTGAGACCCGCGGGGATGATCATGACGAGTATATTGTTTACGAATCCTAGATCCTTAACGACTAAGTAAAAAGGAATTAAACCGCCATTGAAAAACATAGTGAACAAGATCAAGCTGAGCATTATGTTTCTGCCGGGCATACCCCGCTTGGATAATGCGTAAGCTCCCGCCACAGAGATTGTCATACTGAACAACACGCCAACCACAGTTACGATGACAGAATTAAAGATGGAAGTCCAAAACTTCATATCCTGAAGCAAAAGCTTGTAAGCGGACAGGTCAAACGAAAGCGGAAAAATATAAAAGTCACTTTTACTAATCGCTTCGAACTTTGCCACAGAGATAATAAGAACATTATAGAAAGGAAAAAATGTTACTATTGCTAGGAGCCCCAGAACCACGAATGCGACGATATCGAAGACACTCCACTTTTTTCTCTTTTTAACCGTTGTGTCGGTCACTTGCTTCTCCCCTTTTTCCTGCAGATTAATACAGCCCTTCCTCGCCCATCTTCTTAGCGAACGTATTGGCCGCCCATAAAAGGATTAGGCTGATAATGGACTTGACGACACCCACGGCGGTCATATATCCAAAGTCTCCTCCAATCGTGAAGGAAGTCCGATAAATGTAAGTATCGATCGTGTCGGCAACCGAATATACCGGCGAACTATACAGGTTGAAAATTTGCTCAAAGCTCGAACCTTGGGTTAGTAGTTGTCCAACTTGAAGGATTAACAGAACTGCGACTGTACTCTTCAAACCCGGCCATGCGATGTTTAGCAAACGGCGAAACCGGTTCGCTCCGTCCACTTCAGCCGCTTCAAACAGCTCAGGATTGATCCCTGCCAGAGCCGCCAGGTAAATGATTGAATCCCAACCGATCTCTCGCCACACATGCGTGATATACAGAACGGGTCTGAATGCACTTTCATCGACAAGAGGAGAATTCGGATCTCCACCAAACAGCATGATGATCTGGTTATAAATCCCGTCCTTGCTTAAAATATTGATAATAATCCCCGACAGTACAACCCACGATATAAAATGCGGGAACGTCAGGATCGTCTGAAAAAACCGCTTCATTTTTGTCCTGGAAAACTCATATAAAACAATCGCCAGGATAATGGGCATCGGGAAATGAGTGACCAGCTTCATCAAGCTGATAATGACCGTATTCCAAAACGCCTTGCGAAAATCGGGGTCGGTCAGCAGTGTTTGAAAATTCTCCAAGCCAACCCAAGGACTTCCCAGAATCCCCTCACTGTAATTAAATGTTTTGAATGCTAGCGTTACACCGTACATGGGAGCATAGCTGAAGAGGGCATACCAGATTAACACCGGTAGAACCATGAGGTAAAAATACTTGTACTGTAAAATCGTTTTTCCTAAACTTTGCTTTGGAGCACGAGTTTTTAAGTTTCGTTTAGGCGTACGAGCGGTTACAGAATCAGCCAATCTTCTCCCCACCTTTCTGTATGAGTTTGTTATGCTTGTAAGCGATTTATATGGTAAATTATATCGGGAGTGTAAATTCTCTTGTATAGAGAATACAACTCCGATCATGTGGATTTTTCACACCTTTGCGGGAGACCTTCCTGTGGCACGTAATATCGGACATAGTGAGCGTAAGATCGTCCATACCCCCCTTGGTCCACAATCGCTAGGATAAATCTAAGAGCTCTATAAAGAGAGGGGGATTCACTTATGCGTTCAGTAATTATTGCAGATGATGAGAAGTGGATTGTAGAAGGAATTAAAGCAGGAGTGAATTGGAAGAAATACGGCTTTGAAGTGATCGACGATGCCGAAAATGGGCAAGAAGCCCTTCAATTAATTCAATCGCTTCGCCCCACCCTTGTTCTAACAGATATCAAGATGCCTGTTATGAATGGACTAGAGCTCATTCAACGTGGCAAGGCCATCGCGCCGGATACGATCTTTATCGTACTCAGCGGACATGCCGAGTTCGCTTATGCACAAAAAGCAATGAATTATGGTACTTTCGGATATTGTCTCAAACCCTTTGAAATCGAAGAAATTGAAGGAATGCTCAACCGAATAGCCCAGCAACACGATTCCAAGACAGTTAAAGAACAACCTATCCACGACTTCGAACTTTATGAAGCGGTTTGTTCCGGAGATCTTGAACGAATTAACTTATGGTTGGATGAGAAGAAAATACCCTTGTCGAAAGATACCCCTCATATCCCCATTGTTATCCAAGGGTTAAGTTCACCTGTAGATGTCAGGCAGTTCTCTTCCCTGGTCTTCCCAATGAGCCGCCGTCGGTATGGTTACTTATTGGAAGAGTGCCAATACGAAGTCTTCCTCCAGGGTCTTAAACAAACAGAAGTTGTACAAGAGTGCGGAGTCGGGATCGGTCCTCCTATTTCGGATATACACCAATTGGATGCGTCTTTAGAGTCCGCCTCTCATGCTGCTTTCAGTATGTTCACAACGGGGATGCCCGGATGTTACCGGGTGAATCCACAACAGGAAATACCGATCGATGAGAAGCTCAAAGAGATATCCCGGATTCTTCATAATAAAGACCGGCTCGGTTTCATAGCAGCCATGGAATCGATAAAGAAATTATTCAAAGAGGGAACGTTCACCATTAAAGAAGCCTATTTGCTCTATACATCGATCCTCTACTTATTTCCTCGGGAAGGAACTCGGGTTAGCGGCCGTTTTTTTGAAGGATATGAACAGCTCTATTATCGGTACGGCACGGCTGAAGCTATGATCGATGATCTGATTCTTATGACACTTGATATTTTTATGAACAGAAACGAATCTGATATTTCACGAATCTCAAACCACAAAGTCAAAGAAATCATGTTATACATCCGCAACCATTTCAATCAAGAAATTTCGATCCAGCAATTAGCCAATCAGTTTTTTTTAAGCCCAAATTACTTATGCCAATTATTCAAAAAAGAGGTCGGCGAGACCATCATCGAACATATCAGTCGTTTACGAATTGAATACGCTTGTAAAATGCTGATCGAAACCAACCTTTCCATTTACCAAATCGGTGAGAAATGCGGTTTTCAGGATTATTTCTATTTCACACGAATTTTTAAGCGGCATCTCAAAATGACACCTACACAATATAGGGAACTAAACAATGAAGACATTTAAGAGACTATCCATCCGTACTCAGGTTTTGCTATTCGGGTTATTTATTGTTGCCATTATCCCAATCATCGTTTCACGAGTCTACCAACTATCAAGCGAGACTATCATTAATCAAAATACGCAATACAATACGGAGCTGGTCTCCCTCCTCAAACAACGGATTTCTGACAACTATGCCAACGTCTCTTCCATGATGATGAATGTGGGTTACGATTCGACCGTCCAAAAGTTCCTAGTCGAGAATGATAAGCTTCGAGTCTACGATCTATCCCAAAAAGTTGAAGGATTGTTGAGCATCGCCCGAAATATGAACACGGATATCTTAGATATTATTGTTATCGGTAGCTCAAACACACGTATTTCCTTAGCAGGAAGAACAAAATATGCTATCGATCTTATGAAAACAGCTGAGGAGGATGGAATCGTTCATTATCGCGGATACAGTCCTCCAGACAAAGTCATCGACAAGAGAAAACTGCTTTTCGGGATGAACATCTTCGCTTCAGGTGACACGTCCCTATATGGTGAAAAAATTGGCTATCTCGCAGTTATTGTAGATATGAAAGCCATTCAAACTGAAATTTCTGAGTATCCCCGATTGGTCGGAACCAGCTTTTTTATGATGGATGATAAAGGCATGATCTACTCTAATAGCAATGAGCCGGAGGATATGCTCCAGCAGTTTCAAACTCGGGCAACTGGAAGGGATGGAGAGTCCATCGTCGAGACGGTTCATGGAAAGAAATATGCAATTCAGTCCTTTAGCTTACCGGAGATCTCTGGAAAAATCATAACTGCTGTTCCTGTCCATAATTTAATGAAAGAACTGGAGAAATTGAAGAAAGTCAGCTATGCTCTTCTAGCCTTAATCTTGCTGGTCGTCTCTATTCCCTATTCTGTACTTATGATGAATCTCTTAAGACCGTTGTCTAGGCTTATGCGCTATATGAATCAATTAAAGGGTGGAAGTCTGGGGATATTGAACAACAAGGTCGATTTAAAGGGCTATGCTGAGATTGAAATCATCTCTCGACAGTTCAACGATATGACCACACGGATCCACGATTTGACGGACCAATTAATAGATGCTTCAACTCAACTTTATCTGACCGATCTGGAAAAGCAGCGGGCGGAATATTCGTATTTACAAAGTCAAATTAATCCGCATTTCTTAAGCAATACTTTAGATACAATCAAGGGCGTTGCGATCGTAAAAGGAAATCGGGATATCTTCGAGATGACTACCGCCTTAAGCACAATGCTCAAGTACAGCATCAAAGGCAAAGAGGAGGTAACTCTTGAGGAAGAGCTGAAAATCGCGGAATCTTGTGTGAGGATTTACCAAGGCCGTTTCCCGGACAAATTTACTTACAAGCTGTTGTGTCCACAGGAATGGTTACACATTCCCGTGCCTAAAATGATCCTTCAACCTATTGTTGAAAATGCGCTTGGTCATGGGCTTGAGGCACAAGGACAAGGAATTCTGCTGATCTCCGTAGAGAAAAACGAAGCGGGGCTGCTTGAAATCGTGGTTGAAGATAATGGTGTAGGTATCGATACAACAAGACTGGAACAACTTACGGAGTTGCTGGCTGGTAAGAATATAGAATCAGGAGATCATATCGGTCTCCTAAATGTCAATAATCGTCTAAATCTTAAGTATGGCGATCCTTGCGGCGTTCTGCTGTACAGTAAGGAGGGTAGCGGGACGAAGACCGTTTTGAGGCTTCCCGGATCTTTAATAGATCCACAAAAAGCGAGAACATAAATAGGGAGGTTGCCCATTCAGGGCAACCTCCCTTTCATATGTCTTTCATTCGCCGCATTTATTAGGATATTATTAAGCATCCTATAAGGATGAGCTCAGATACTCTTTGGCATGGTAGGGTCCACCTTCCATAAGTACCGTCCATAATGGATCGATATCACAATCCATGGAGCCCATCATATGATCATGCCATTCATTCAACAGATAGACAGCCTCCATACAAACGTCTTTACGTACTTCGGCAAGATTATGTTGTTCATAAGGATCATGCTTCAAATCAAACAGCATTTCTTGCGGGAATCCATGGTGTCCGTCATGATAGGTACGTATATATAACCAATCCGCAAATCGGACGCTGCGTTGACACACATGCGCGCATTGTGAGATTACGAGATACTCACGCCCTCCCAAATTCCCCTCCAGAATGGCACCTGCATAACTTTCACCATCCCAAGAAGCAGCCCCTTTCAAATTCAAAAGGCTTGCTAATGTAGGTCCTAGATCAAGGTGATAATGTAGCCCCTCCTCCACAATTCCCTTCTTGCCCCCTGGCCAGCGAACAATCATCGGAATACGGCAAGTCGCCTCGTCTGCTGTGCCATGTTCGGAGTAAATTCCTAGTTCACCCAGACTCTCTCCATGATCCGCAGAGATCAAGATAGCCGTATCTTCCATCACGCCAAGTTCTCTCAGCTTAGAAAAAACTTTCCCGAGATGCTCGTCCAGATACTTAACTCCAGCATCATAGTTGTCAAAGATAACACGCAGGTCATCACGGTTCTCTATCTCCTGCTGATGCCTGAAATGCTGCTGATAATGCGATTTCGCGAGCGCATTCATATCTTCAATACTATGCTGCCCCTTCTTATTTCGGTGAAGCTCAAACACGTCTTCCTTGATCCAATCGGGTAAAGGCTCCTTCTCGAACGGATTACCGTAGCTCTCGGGTGTACGATAAGGTGTATGCGGATCCCAGAAATTCAGGTGCAGAAACCAATTTTCGGACTCCCCGTTATCCTCAATCCATTTAAGTGCCACTGGAAGCACCTGCTCTGCCGTCTCATGCCCTCGGCCACCAACATTAAACACTTCTTGGAACCCGGCGTTAAAGGTCCACGCCGAGTGTCGTTCGGAGAAGGTGCTGATCGATGCGGTTTTCATCGCCGCTTGCCTTAATATAGCCGGAAGGCTCTCCATCCCCAGACGGTCATTGAATTCACGGTTGGCTCCTTCTCTACGCATATCAGCAGCGGTTCCGCCATGCCCTACAATCCCATTATGAATGCCAAATCGCCCCGACATTAAAGCGGAACGAGACGGCAGGCAAGGAGCATCTGAACAATAGTAGTTGGTAAAGGTGACACCTTCTTTAGCGATTGAATCGATATTCGGGGAGGTATTCCGATGATAGCCATAACATCCCAGATGGTCCGGGCGAAGCGAATCCAAATCCAAATACAAGATTCTCATGAGTTATTCCCTGCCTTTCCTTTTCATCGAAATGGTTACGCTCGATTCGGGGAGCTTAGAATGATCTGCTCATGCTTATAAGAGTAAATGAATATGGAAAACTCCGCTATGGAGCAGCGATGTTTGTTTTTGTAAATTCGATACTTTTCCGGTACTCTGCCGGCCCCTTGCCGTATTCGCCACGAAATACCTTGCTGAAGTGTGAAGCATCATAATAACCACATCTCTGGGAGATATGCTCGATTGTATAATCCGTATATTCCAGCATTTGTTTAGCTTGCTGCAGCCGCAATTTTCGCAGCATTTGCATGGGTGTCAGTTTATATATTTTCTGAAATGTCCGGCTAAAATAAACAGGATTCATATGATAGAGCTTGGAAAGCTCCTCTCTACTAATCTCCTGATCAAGCCTCTCCTCCATATATTGCAACGCTTCGTTAAAGCGGTCCGTGATAAAGGGATCTCGTGAAGAGCGGCGACCGCCAAGCTTGGTACTCTCCATAATTTCATAAAGAAGAAAAAATGCCAATGAACCGACCTGAACATTCCTGAAATCATCTTCCTCCTGCAACCACAGGCTTCGCAACTCGTCAAACCTTCGCTCATATTCGCTTCGATCCCGGACCCGAATCACCTTGCCTAAAGGGAATAACTTAAAGAAGTCATCTCCGTCTTTAACTTTAGCGTTAATATTAAACAGATAATGTATCCCATCCGTTTTGGAGATCACATTAAAAGGCTCGTTAGGACGGTGGATCATCACGTCTCCGGCAGAAGCAACATATTCTCCTTCGGAGGATGTCGTCAATACCTCACCTTTTTGGATATAAGAGACGGTATAACAAGACTGGACGTAATCGAACAGGATCCGCTTCTGATATTGAATCTTTAGGACGTCCAGCACGCTGATGTCAAACTGACTATGGATGATAGAGGACAAGGAAGTTCCTCCTTCTTATGTAGTAGTCGTAAAAGTGCTCTAACCTGTATAATCAGCCGCACATCGAAAGCCAATATTTCCGGCAGAGCTGTCTGGAGTATTTTTGCTTCTAGCCGCCACCCGATAACGGTTGCAGTAAGATTTATGGCACAAATACGATCCTCCGCGCATTGATCTTGCGACACCACTTGCTGGACCTTTCGGATTCACGGCTTCGGAAGATAAATGATAATCCTTAGTAAACCAATCCGCGCACCATTCCCACACGTTTCCTGACATATTATAAAGACCATAGCCGTTAGGCAGATAGGAACTTACAGGTGCGGTACCTGCAAAACCATCGCTGGCATGATTTTTATCGGGAAACTTTCCCTGCCATATATTACAGCGATGCTCTCCGCCTGGTTTTAATTCGTCCCCCCAAGGATACCGTTTCTGAACCAGTCCTCCTCGTGCGGCATACTCCCACTCCGCTTCCGTAGGCAGACGTTTACCAGCCCAACGACAATATGCATCCGCATCATGCCATGATAGGTGAATAGCCGGATGATCAAGTCGTTCATCTACATGGGAATCCGGACCTTCAGGATGACACCAATCCGCTCCCTCCACCACCCACCACCAGGGGGTTTGAGTGGCTACTTGGGTCACCTTTTTCCCAGTCTCCATGGAAACAAAAGAATGAAACACGTAAGACCATCCAAATCGTTCCGCATCTGTAACATAGTTTGTTTCCTTGATAAAAGCAGCAAACTGCTTGTTCGTAACCGCCGTTGCATCCATCAAAAAGGAAGATAAGGTAACCTTCCTAGTCGGCCCTTCTCCATCTGCAGGGAACCCTTCCTTATCATCCGTCCCCATAAGAAAAGTGCCTCCAGGGATAAGGATCATGTCCGAGAAATCTTTATCCCCTGTTACTCCTTGAACCGTTGTGTTCTCCTTACAAACATCAATAGATTCTTGTTTCGCGACTTGATTTCGACTAGCTGAACAACAAGCCCGTATATTCTCTGACATGATTTACCTCCAATCTGGGATTGTCCCGGCTCTGTCTAAAAAAAAGCTACCCCAAGAATGCCAGAAGCAACGATAATGGTGAGCGGATGCAGCTTATATTTCATTAAACCATAAAGTGCAGCGAATACAATGATCAACATGCCAAGGGTCTGCCAAGTAATAAAAGCATGTTCCACGCTATTTAAGCCAAAACGAATCGCAGCATAGGCAATCAAGCCTGTAATCACTGGCCGCAAACCATAAAATAACGTTTTAATCCATTGACTGTCCCTCACCCGATAAAAGAAGACGGAAATAACGATGATGATTAAAAATGAGGGCAGAACCATGCCTAATGTTGACACAATCGCTCCTTCGATTCCGGCTATACGATATCCGATCAAGGTTGCACTGTTCGTTGCAACAGGCCCGGGTGACATCCCTGCGATGGAAACTACCTCTTGGAATTCCCCTTCGGATAACCACCCCCCAGCCATAGCTTCATGCTGAATCATCGGAATGATGGCGTACCCTCCTCCAAAAGAAAGAAGGCCAATTTTTATAAAAGTGAAAAATAAACTCCAAATCACATCGCTTCCCCCTAGATGTAATACTCCGGATAATTCGATTCTTCATCAGAAGCTTTCAAGGACTCCTTCTCCGTTCGAACTTGGAGCCCTAAGAGCTGTTTAATTTGCAGATATACAAACCCAATACATAAACCAATTGCAATCACGTAAATGGGATTAATTCCGAAAACCAGTAAAACAACCGGTATAACTAACGCCGTAACAGCGGTAGTCTTGTCAATTATAGCGTTCTTGGCCATTCGATATGCAGCTACTAGGATCAAGGCAATAACAGCACCATTTATCCCTTTCATAGCGGCAATGACTTTTGGCTGGTCTGCCAGCTGGGAGTATACGGCGCTAAGCAAACAAACAATGATAAAGGTCGGAATCGTTATCCCTGCGATTGCAGCAAACGCACCCTTCACACCAGCAAGACGATAACCAATGAATGCTGCTGCATTTACACCTACACCCCCAGGTGCAGCACCAGCTAAAGATAGAATTTCATCCATCTCCTCTTCACCCAGCCATTTTCGTTTAGCAGAAATTTCCCGTTCGATCATAGGGATCATCGCATAACCTCCCCCGAAGGTTACAGGACCAATTCGAACAAATACCCAAAACAACTGAAACAGTAGACTTATCCTCAGGTCTGTATTCGGTATCATATTTGTTTTCATAGTTGTTCTCATGGAATCCACCCTTTTATAATCTGTTGTAATTTCATTATATCACTTTTTCCCAAAATGGAATTAAGTTTTTTGAACGGTAAAATACAACCAATGGTTTATGAGTTATACTATATTCATGTTAATAAATACAAACTATATAAAAAACGATCGTACAAGTTCATCCTATATATAGCTTGGAGGTATATCGTGGAAAAGCGCTCGACACACATTCCATCACCAAAAAAACTCCTATACGACCGAATCGCCGAACAAGGCACTGTTTCCAAGTTGGATCTTTTACAGACATTTTCGCTTACCAAAAGCACAATGACCCGGATATTAGATGAGATGACGGAAGAAGGCTTGCTGATAGAAAGCGGATTTGGAGAATCTAGCGGAGGCAGAAGACCTATTTTATACCAGATCAATCCTTCCTACGGTTATATAATCGGTTTAGAGATTTCCAGGGTGTATTCTTCCCTTGGTTTATTTGATATGCAAATGAACCCAAAATCAATTGTTCACTGGCGAATGGATCAGGCATTCACACCTGAAAGATTTATAGATCATATCAGTATTCAAATACGCGCTTTCCTTAGGGACCATCAGTTAGTGGACAGTCAAATCATCGGGATAGGAATAGGGGCTGTGGGGCCACTTGATCGGGAACAAGGCTTGATCCTAAAACCGCTGCACTTCCCTTCTTCAGGCTGGAACAATCTGCCGATTTGCAAACTGGTAGAGGAACGGACGGGGTTCAAGGCATGGTTGGACAACGGTGCCAATTCTGCACTGCTTGGGGAACGATGGTCTATCCGTCACGCAAACATTCAGCATATGCTTTATGTACATGCTGGAGCAGGACTCCGCTATGCGATGATGTCGCATGGAAGTATTGTTCATGGCACAATGGATATGGAAGATGCAATTGGTCAAATGATCATCCAGACAGATGGACCCCGATTAAATCATGACGGGAACTACGGGGCTCTGGAAGCATTCGTATCTGTGCAGGCACTAGAACAAAGTGCGCGCTCAGAGGCGAAAATGGACAACGATCTGATCCTCCAAAGATATAAAGTGGCGCCTGAGAAGCTGACTTATGATGTATTGGTACAAGCCTTTAGAGACGGTAATCCACACGCGCGTGAATTATTTACCCAAGCTGCCAGCCACTTCGGGATCGGACTCGCCAACGTTATCAACCTGTTTCATCCAGAGACCATCATTCTAGGCGGTGCGCTCATTCACTCTCACGAGTTGTTTTTCCAAACAGCGGTGGAGGTGGCACAGAGAAACACTTACCGTTATCCTGAATACCAACCTCACTTCTCCCTAGGTATATTAAAAGAAGAAGCTGTGGTGACGGGTGCGGCAATAATGGCGAGAAATCATATGGTTCTATAACATAACAAAAAGGTTGTTCCCAATCCTTTGCATGACTGTTGGGACAACCTTCTGTAGTCAAAGCTTATAATGCCTGACAGCAATTTTTGAATTTCTTCCCGCTTCCGCAGAAACATGGATCATTTCGACCTGGAAGTGATTTTGCACTTTTCCTGTACTCCAGCATCCGCTCCGATCTAAGTCGGTTCGCCAGTAATAACATGCGTTCATAGGCGTATGAGTAGAACATTTTGTAGCTGTGGCAGAAATAATCAACCTCAGTCCGATCATTAACATCAAGCCAATTCCGGTTGCGCGGACATCCCCCATTGCAAAAGCTAAGGTACTCACACTTATAGCATGATTCATTCATATTGGGCTTCATTAACAAAAAATCATCATATACTGGGCTGCTTAGCAGTGCTTCCAAGTCAGTTTGGCCGATATTTCCTAGCCTATTCTCTTCATCAATAAAGAAATCGCAAGGGTAGGCATCCCCGTTCGTTTCAAGCACCATCATCTTCGGGCAACATGAGTTGTGAACGCATAATTCTGCCTCACGATGCATGAATACAAGAAGCATATTCTCAAAAATACGAATAGGAAGCTCTGGGTACCCACCGTTGTACCAAAGGTCAAATGTACGGCATAAAAAGACTCCGTATTGTTCAGGTGTAATTCGGAAACGTCCCGCTACATCACTTTTCTGAGAAACAAAATCCATGCAGGGGATAAACTGAATATTAGGAAATTCGTGTTCTAGATATAATGCCATCAACTCATCTGGTTTCGTCACGTTATCTTCATGAATCACCGTCAGAATACTATACTCCACACCCTCATTCTGTAAATGACGAATCCCACGCATAACTAGATCATAACTGCCTTTTCCCGAACCCGTTACACGATGAGCATCATGAATAGGCTCTGGGCCATCCAGACTAATCCCGACCAAAAAGTTATACCGTTTAAAAAATTTCGCCCATTTCTCATGGATAAGCGTTCCATTGGTCTGCAGTGCATTACTGATCATCGTATGAGGCGGAGCGTACTTAGCTTGAAATGAAATCACTTGTTCAAAATACGGAAGTCCGGCCAATAATGGCTCCCCACCCTGCCAAGAGAAAGTCGCTATCCCTGATGATCTTTTCATGTACTGAGCGATAAACCGCTCCAGAAGCTCCGTATCCATCACCCGGATCGGTTGCTGAGGATGTCCCCCGGCAGTACTGTAATAGCAATAATCACAGGCTAGATTACAATCCTCTGAGACGGTTTTCCACATGACATGAAGGGTCTCCTGCTTAGAGGTTTGTATACATGCAGTCATACGATTCTGCCCCTCCTATGTAATACTATCTTTGTAGAACCTAATTCCTATTTGTTCAATTAAATCATAGATCTGCAAGTCAACAATGAGTAAAACATCATAGCTGGTCAAATAACTGGGCACAAAAAAACTGCACTCCCCATTGTCCGTTGGGACAAAGCAATAAGGGTGTACAGTTTCTTTGTGGATGAGTCTAACGGTAGTTAGAGACTAGTCTTATTAATTACGGACGTATTCTCTATTTGCTGTTTCCAACATGGATTTCCAATCCGCAAACTTCGTCTCCCTAACAACATGACGATCAAACAGTTCATCAGGTATGTCAGCAACATCTTCTTCTGTCTTTACTTGAAAGTTCCCTTTGGTTACAAACTCATCGAAACTTTTGTAATTGGAATACTTACTCATAAACGCTTCATTAAACAATTTCTCGAAAGAGATGTGATTGGGATCTTCTTGATACGTTTTCTGTCCTTGTAACTCATTCATTAATTCTTCCATGGTCATTGGTTTTTGTCTTCTCAAATTACCACTCCTAATTTTCTGTTATAGTTGTAGAATATCATGTTAATCCATAAATCACACGAATCCTAAGCTTACCATAATTTTGACGATTTCACCTTTCAAATTTCACTTAATATGCAAATAGTCGGCCTCTATACTTAAAATACAACAAAAAACCTTCCTTATTCATAAGGAAGGCTTCTTATTATTAGGACAATTTCACCAGGCTGTAGTTTTTCTTACCCTTACGGATAATGATAAAACGTCCGCCGATGGCTTCGCTGGCTGTAACTTCAAATGCTACATCGCTAACTTTTTCACCGTTCATGGAAATTGCGCCTTTGGTGATGTCTTCACGCGCTTGACGTTTGGATGGCTCAATTCCTAGATCTACCAGCCACTCCACAATATTTTTGGACTCCAATGTCGTTTCGTAGGTCGGCATTTCCTTGAAGCCTTGCTCGATCTCGTCAGCGGTCAGAGATTTAATATCTCCACTGAACAGAGCGGCAGTAATACGTTTAGCCTGCTCCAGCAATTCCTCACCATGCACGAATCTGGTCATTTCTTCAGCCAGTGTTATTTGCGCTTCACGTTTATGCGGTTCGGTCTGCACCTTTTCTGCAAGTGCATCAATTTGTTCTTTAGAGAGGAATGTAAAGTACTTCAGGTATTTCACAACATCACGGTCATCTGTATTCGCCCAGAACTGGTAGAATTCAAAAGCTGTCGTTTTGTTCGGATCCAGCCAAATGGCTCCGCCAGCTGTTTTACCGAATTTTGTACCATCGGCTTTCAGCATAAGCGGGATGGTAAGTCCGAATGCTACCGCCTCAGAACCTTCTTTTTTACGAATCAGATCTAAGCCACTTGTGATGTTCCCCCATTGGTCAGAACCACCGATTTGCAGCTGCACATCTTCATGCTGGAACAGGTGCAGGTAGTCCAGGGATTGCAGGATTTGGTAGGAGAATTCCGTAAAGGAAATTCCGCTGTCCAATCTGCTCGCTACAACATCCTTGGCAAGCATCGAATTGATGCTGAAGTTTTTACCATAGTCACGCAAAAATTCGATAACATTGATTTTATGCGTCCAATCGTAGTTGTTCACCATGCGGATTTGATTGTCGCCATCAGTCACGAACAGTTTTTTCATCTGTGCTGTAAGTGCGTCAACGTTGGCTTGGATTTGCTCCAGCGTTTGCAAAGAGCGTTCGGATTGACGTCCACTTGGATCACCAATCGTTCCCGTAGCCCCACCAATAAGAATCACCGGACGATGTCCTGCCAGTTGAAATCTTTTGAGCACCATGAATGGAATCAAGTGGCCAATATGCATACTGTCACCTGTTGGATCTACACCGCAGTACAGGGATACCGATTTTTGATTGGTCAGTTCTCTAAGCCCTTCGGCATCTGTTTGTTGATTGATGGCATCGCGCCATTCTAGTTCGTCGATAATATTCATTGCCTTACACCCCTCAAAATTAGTAGTTATCCTATAAATGAAACATCAGTCCGCCAAGCGGAAACGGTTCGCCCTCCTGATTAGGACGGGACCGTTTCAGCGAGAAATATAAGGAGTATTGATGAAGTGAACCCTATAAATCCTTATATTTAAAAACAAAAAAAATCGTCCCCTTGTCTATTGTAGACATAGGGACGATTGAATAACCGTGTTACCACCCAGATTGCACCCATGAAACGCTTATGCTCAAGCATACCATTGATACCACTCTTGACGAGATATCGTTCGCCATTCCGCTCGGTATTACCCGAGATACTCCAAAGTGTAATTCGCAAGCTTAGTGTGTACCGGGTTTCATCAACCCCCGGCTTTCTGAAACAGGGACTAAGTTACTACTGGGCTCCTTCAACGTATATCGTATATAAGATTACAGCCAGTATAGTGAAATAATTCTTTTATGTCAACTATCTCAGGAGAGAATGCCGTCACACACTTCTACTGTAAAGCGCTACTAGGCATTTCCACTTTTTTTCTGATACAATTACGAAAAAAGAGGTGAACGAATCCGCATGTTAGATCCTATCGATAACCATATTTTGATGCGGCTGGCCCAAAACAGCAGAATTTCCTATACTGATCTAGCTAAAGAAGTCAGTTTATCAAGTGTCGCGGTGAAAGATCGTATTGATCGGCTAGTCAATCAAGGGATTATTGAACAGTTCTCGATTGTCATCAGTGCTGAAAAGCTAGGAAAGAAAATCTCCGCCTACCTGGAACTTGAAGTAGAACCTGCTCATTTAAATCATATCGTCGATGTATTAAAGGAAAACGAACGCGTAGCTGTATTATACGAAATGACGGGACCATGTATTCTGCATATTCACATCTTGGTAGAGAATCTTGAAGAGATGGAACGGTTTATGCATGAATCAATCTACTGTCTGGATGGACTGGTACGTGTAGAAAACCAAATCTTATTAAAACGCCACAAAAATCAGGACGGATTGAATATATGAGAAAAGAACCGCCTATAAAGACAGTTCTTTTCTCATATGGATTTTTTTAGGATTATCGAATAATTGCTATTTCGTCTTATTCTGTCTTAGCCAGCTTAGCTTTATAAAAGTTCACGAAATATTCGCTGACCACGATCTTCCCGTTCACAACACTTATTGGGGCTACAAGCTTCACTGTCTCTCCGTTGTAAATCCCCGTTGTCGCTCCAACCTTCATCTCCAGAACATTGCCATTGTAGCTTAGCGTAACTGTCTTAGTGGCTGGCTGCCAGCCAACCTTTGCTCCAAAGTTCTCAAAGCTGCTCCGTAAAACCACGGGCTTGCGCTCGGAATCGCCGAATTGACCTTTATCAATTAGGGCGTGTACGCCCCAGTTTCCATCCACCACTTGTGTAATTCCAAAATCAGCTGACACAGACATCAGAGAGTACGCTTCATCTTCGCTCAATTCCATTCCAGCCATTAAAAAATCTTTTGTTTTATGAGCGGCATCCTTCATCGCTTTGTCGATGGACGAGTTTTTGAAGATATCCGTCTGAGCACTAGCCCCCAGCTCCTCCAAATAATTGGCGTAGCTGAATCCATGCACAACCCACTCGTTCTCATTTTCAAGTAATGGGAAGTTTAAACCTTTCAGCTTGTTGTTAAGCGATGCTTTTTTATGAAGAATGACTTGTATATCCCCAGTGACCGATGTCTCGATCGCAGTTCCGTTAATCTCCGAATCGCCTTGACCGGCATGCGGGTCACCGATCGACAGTAGTGCACCAGCTACGGATACAGGATAATACATTGTTGCACCTTCGGTAATCCGCCAATCATCTACGTTACCGCCGTTGTAAGAAGGTGGAACGGAGTCAACAACATCCGCTTCTTTCGGCGCCACACCCATTGTACCAAAGTGGAGACGAACCGGAATTTTCACACCTTTTAGCACATCGAAGTTTTTATCAATCGTATTATGGTCAACGATAACACCCGGGTAGTCAATTGTCGGGTGCACTTGACCATCTGGATCGGTTTGCACAGACCATTTGTAGTTATATACAGCTGTTGCATAATCTGTTCCACCCTCCGTATCCATCTCGTAGATAGTTACTACCTCACGCTTTTTCGGCTCCTCTACCATATCTCCGTATAGATAGCCCCAGTTCGCTGCGGCATTCACGCCATATGTTTTGCCAGCGTATTGGTCATTCCCATTTGGTCTCAGCTTCATGTCCAGAATCTTAACTTCCAGCACATCTCCTGGTTCAGCACCTTCAACAGCGATAGGACCTGTCATAATGTGTACGCCTGGCCCGCGGAGCGCTTCGTTCTTCTCCCCTTCAATCCAGTGGAAAATATCCTCTACTCCCGCATCTCCTTTAATCATCCGCTCGTAATCATCCCCTGAGTGATGTGTAATGGCCTCAACCGTTACGATATCTCCCGAATGCACAGTTAGAGCTGGATCTCCCTTACCTATATTCCCCCATCGAACAGTCTCCGAATTCGCCTTCAGAACATGGGTTTTTGGTTTATACGCATCGTTCGTCGTGTTAGCATACATAACACAAGATAACGAATTCACCCCTAAAAATAGGGATAACGTGACACCTACATTACGAATTATTTGTTTTTTCATACGAAAATCCTCCATTCCTTTAATAAGTGTTAGTTTTTATAACATTTGGTGTTTCTGAGTATAACAGATGACCTGAGGATTAACAATATAAATATTTTCATGAATTTTGGTTTAAATAATAAACACGAAGGAGTCTTTCTCTTGAATTATCCAAGTTAACTCCACAACAAAAAAACGCCAACACTTATTAGCCCATAGTGTTTGACGTTTGATTATCCAGTCTAAAGTGATGCACTTATTTTATTTTTGATCAGTAATACTTCTTGTAGCCCGGATTACAATCCGCTTTGTTTCCTTGGTACCTGATAGGTTCAACCATTCATCACAAATTTGCTGTACCCATGCCGGATGGCTTTTGCTAGCATCATTTAACCAATTGCTTACAGAATCCTGAACGTATTTTGCCGGATCAGAGTTAAGCGGTTCTAATAGCGGAAGGGCAATCGCTGGATTTTCTTTGAGTGCTGTAATATGCTTTGCCCATACCCCATGTGGGCGCGTCAATTCGATCGCAAATCTCCTAATATTCGCATCCTGATCATGAACCCAATCCTTTAACAATTCAATGGACGCTTCCAGCTCGGCAATGACTGATTCCCTCAAAGCCATCCATGAAATCTCACGCACCCCAAAATGCCCATCCGCTGCAAAAGGACGGATTGCTGTTAGTTTTTGAACTAGACTCCATTGATGATTCTGGCCCACGATATAAGCAGCCCAGCAGCGAACACTATCGGATTTATGATGAGCTAACACTGCAAATAGCCGGGAACGTTCCAGCTCTGATTTACAGTCAAATAGAAGCTGCCACTCACGTGAAATCACCGGGATGAGCTTCATGATTTTCTTTTCCAATAACGCATTCAGCCTTTGTAAAATTGGTTTAGCTTCCTGTTCAAAACCTAGCTCATTCAGTACATTTTCTAACAAGACAAGATGATCCACAGCAAGCCATTCCGTTAAATTCACGCTCTGTAAATATCCTTTATTCAGCAGTTCTACAATCTCAACGGGAATTTCAGTAACCTTTCGAGCGCCCTTCCTGTGTTCCATGGAAATCGTCCCTTCACTATGATTTGAAAGCTTAAATCACCTTCATGTCATAGCTAGGATACCGTTGTTTCTAAAAATGAAGCTGTAATCTCGTTTACAACTCGATAGCTATGTTATATTTCTTTCCAAAATCTTGTCTCGCTGGATATAGATAGTTCTGAACCCTGTCTGAATAACCTCCGCTTTCACCAATTCTTGTAATGCCACTGTTACAGCTTCTCTGCTGGCTCCAATTAAATTAGCGATTTCTTGATGCGATAGAGGAACATTAATTTTGTAACAATTATCCTTATGCTCAACCCCATGCTGATCCGCTAGCTTTAAAAGAACGCACAATATTTTATCATGCAGATTTCCGATGGCTAGATTCTGAGTTAACTGACTCATACTTTTTATGCGGTCGCTCAATACTTGCAATAATGACATCATAAACCTAGGCCGGTGAGAGATGAATTCTTCAAACCTTGCAGGATCAATTGTGCAGATATGGCTTTCCTCAATCGTTTCAATATAATGTTCCTTCGTTCCAAAAGAAATCATACCCATTTCACCAAAAACATTACCCTCACTGAGGATATCCGATGTAAATTGCTTACCGTTTGCGTTTAATTGGTATAAGCGAACCTTTCCTTTTTTCACAAAAAACAGTCCTTCAGAAAAGGTTGACGGTGTTTGGATATATGTATTTTTGGGGACTACTGTTATTCGCGTTAATTCTTCCATTTCAATTAGATCTTCCAGTCCTAACGATTGAAGCAAATTGAATTGAGATAAATAATGATTTTTTTCCATTGCCCCTCCTGTATAAAACGCTATTCATTTCTTCAGTATACCTTACAAAAAAAGCCACGTCCTAAGGACGCAGCTTACTAAATTACCGGTTACTTGCTTCCCAGCGCGCTACTTCTTCCCGCACACGTGGGGCCACTTCGGTGCCCAGCAGTCTAATCGCCTGCATAACATCCTCATGAGGCATCGTGCCGTGCGGCACATGTAAAAAGAATCGCGTAATTCCCACATGCTTGCGCAGATGAATGATTTTATTAGCGACAGTTTCTGGATCACCTACGTAAAGGGCGCCCTCTAAGCTGCACGCTGCATCATAATCTGCACGATGGTACGGAGGTGTTCCTTTTTCCTTCGCCCGCACATTGGTTCGGGCATGCGTTGAAGGGAAAAATTTCTCCAGCGCTAACCGATTAGTCTCCGCTATAAACCCGTGTGAATGCGAAGCGATTGGAAATTGTGAAATATCATGCCCGGCTTCAGCTGCTGCTTTTTTGTAAAGCTGTACATGTGACGCATAATCCAGTGGTAGAACATTCCCTATAATCGCTAAAACAAAAGGCAAACCTAGTGATCCTGTGCGGATCGCAGACTCTGGACTTCCTGCACTCCCGATCCAAATCGGTAAAGGATCTTGAACCGGACGCGGGTAAATCCCCAAATTTTCTATAGCTGCTCGGTGTTTGCCTTTCCAAGTCACTTTTTCTGACTTTTGGATGGCTAATAACAATTCCAGCTTCTCATTAAACAGTTCTTCGTAATCCTTCAGATCATATCCGAATAGAGGAAAAGACTCTGTAAACGAACCCCGGCCGATCATAATCTCCGCACGTCCGTTCGAAATTCCGTCCAGCGTTGCAAAGTCCTGAAACACACGCACCGGATCGGCTGAAGACAGAATCATTACAGCACTGCTCAACCGGATCTTAGTAGTCAACGAAGCAGCCGCAGCCAGTACAACCGCAGGTGAAGACGCCGCATAATCATGCCGATGATGCTCACCTACTCCGTATACATCTAATCCCACCTCTTCGGCAAGTACAATTTCCTCCACTACTTCACGTAGTCGTTCTGCATGACTTATTGTCTCACCCGTTTGGACATCAGGTGTGGTCTCGACAAATGTGCTTACTCCAAGTTCCACTATTCATTTCCTCCTAATATTCTGCACGATGCATTATTCTCTAGATGTAAAAAACCATAAAGGGACTACCTAATTATACTAACTAATTTAGGTCCCTTCGACTATAATCGAAGTTCATCTAATTAGATCCCCCTCACTATAGATCGGACTGAGGAGCCGTTAATTTAATAATTTCATTCATTTTGCTAAATTATCGGACTTAGATGCAGCTATTCGTGCAAAGTAGCTTCCATAATGTGTTTTTAATTGCATTTTGTGCAACTATATACGCTTTGAGGGTAGCCTTTGTGGATTTAGTTGCACTCTATACACTTAAATACGAGCAATTGCCTCAATATGGCGGGATTCTAGAATAATAGTTGTAAAATTTGCAATTAAACTGCCCTAAAGCTGCGAGCATAAGAGCTTAATTGTACTTTTTACAACTATTTTGCTTTTTTAATGAGAATTGAGAGGATACTGCTAGTGCGATGTAATCGCGATGTAATAGCAATGTAATTAGCGAAGTAATCGCAATTAATACAAAAACAAAAAAGACCACTAATCACCTTAATACAGACGATTAGCGGCCGGTCAAATCCAAGCTAGTTTGCATTCCCAATACTCGGAGTTATCGGCTTATCCAGCGATTTCGGTAGTTTGCTTGGGTTTATCCCAACGCCGATCCGACCGAATACAAACGCTCCGCCAGGAATTCGATTCGCTAAATTCATTATAAGTGCCGAGCCTACCACACAACCGACAAATTGCAGCAGAACACTAAATAGTCCAAGGTTTTGCAACCCAAATGAAGCTGGAAGCTTAACGAATATAGCCAATAGCAAAGGATGAAGCAAGTATATGCCAAAAGAATATCTGCTGCTCCATTCCAGTACACGTGGCACTTTCTTCATTTTCGATGCCACGGAGAAGAGCAGCAAAATCATGCTTAAGGCGAATAGAAGCATATCAATTCTTTTGGAGCTATGCGCCGTTATCCAGCCTTGACTATTCACGAACAGCACTAGCGCACCTGTCAGAACCGGGAGCGTGTATACGGCTATGCGGAACTTTTTTAATTTTTCCCGGAACCACAGCTCATTTCGTCCCAAGTAATAGGCTACTGTAAAGTAAAAAATCCAACCAGGTGCGAAAATCCAGTACATTTTATCCCAGAAATAATGGGCGGCAGCCGTATCTGCGGGCGTAGTAAAGTTGAAGAAACCCAAATAGATAACGTTAATAAGGAACGATACGATTAGAATATTGCGGGGGTTAAGCCGCTTCGCATACGTCTGAAACCAGAGGAATAAAGCATAAAACTGAAAGATAATCAGTATAAAATAACCATGGAAATCTCCAATCAGCAAATGACGCCAGAGGTAATACCAAAAAGCCTGCAGCAAAGGAATGCCATCACTACTCGACAGCTCCAATCCTTTTAGTCCTGCATACAAGGTCCCAAAAAAAAAGTAAGGCAATAAAATATACTTGATTCTTTTCTCCCAAAATCTCGCTGGAATTTCATTGGGATAGGCAAATGACAACACGAATTGGGAGATAAATACGAATACAGGTGTGCCAAACGTTAACAGTAAACCCACCGACTCTACCCAAGATGTATTTCCATCATCATAAACCCGATAAAGAGCATGCAGCAGGGCTATACTTAAGCAGGCTACACTACGAAGAACGAACATTTCCGAGTTCATTTTGCGTTCCATGCGGAGTGCCCCTTTCAATGGGTGTTTTTAATGATCTACTGCGCTTCCTACACTTAAGCGGTCAGTAATTGTTTTTTCCAGCCCGGTATGAAAGTTATGGTTAGGGAACCAAGACAATAATTCCTGAGCTTTTTGATTGTTTAAATAGCTATGGAGAATATCCCCCGGACGGGGCTCCGCATAGGTTGTCAGGAAATCACCACCCGTGATGTCGCTTATCATCCGAACCATCGTATTTATCGAGGTTGGTATTCCGCTGCTAATATTCATCGTCTCATTATTCACCCTGCCTTCGGTCTGAAGCGCGTCAACAAACGCTTGCGCCACATCCTCCACATAGACGAAATCTCTAGTCTGCTCACCGTCCCCATAGATAACAAGATTCTTCCCTTGCTTTATGCGATCCAGAAAAACGGAAACAACGCCAGCTTCCCCATGTGAACTTTGCCTAGGCCCATATACATTAGCGAGACGCAGTATCGTATATTTTAGCCCATGTAAGCTGGAAAACATCCGAATATATGACTCTGGTACACTTTTGGATACACCATAGCAGGACTCGGGATTTAAGGGATGCTGCTCATCAATGCTCAAATATTCCGGGTTCCCATAAACCGCTGCCGATGAGGCATAGACTAGCTTTTGAACCTGATGGATCTCGCACATGCGCAGTACATTCAGCGTGCCAACAATATTCACATTCGCATCAAATAACGGGTTCCGCTGTGATTCTCTGACGTCGATCTGTGCAGCCAGATGAATGACCGCATTTGGCTTTTCAAGGTTAAACACCTCATGCAAAGTCTCATCCCGAATATCGTACTTATACAGAACCGCAGCAGGATTCATATAAGTCAGACCGGAGGCTCCGGATACATTATCTACAATCACAGTTTTTATGCCCTTTTTTATTAGCCGATCAACCACATGGGATCCAATAAAGCCTAACCCCCCAGTTACCAATACCTTCAAAATAAAAAACTCCTTTCGCCCGCTAAGAGTGATCTTTGTACCGTGCATTCCCCGAAAAATTCACATAAAATACAAAATCAAAGGATAAAGGAGTGAAGTATATGGCTACTGCCCCTATTCCAGACAGCTCGGTGACTACGTCCATCCTTTCTGATGGTGCGGTCACATCTATTAAAATAGACCCTGAGACTAACGGTTATGTGAACGTCCGATCGTACGGCGCTGTAGGAAACGGTATCAAGGACGATACAGTAGCGATTCAAAATGCTATCAATGCGGGAAACGCCAAAAACAAAGTAGTAATCTTTCCTCCAGGTGTATATAAGGTATCTTCGGGACGCATGCGTAACCCCTCCATCCTCGACTGGTGGTGTCTTCGAATTCCGGCCAAAACGAATTTAAGCTTTGAAGCCGGCTCCAAACTTGTGCTTGCCCCGAACCCACCTTCAGACACTAGGGTTCTAGTAATCTTAAATGCCTCAAATATCACAATCGCGGGCACCCTTGAAATTGATGGAAGTGCATCGACTGTTAAAACAGCCGTCAACGATCAGCTTCACGGCTTGTTCATTTCTTCTTCGCAAAATATAACGATAGAGTCAGTGTACTCTCACGATTGCTATGGGGATAATATCTTCATTGGGGGGACAGAAGAAATCCCCTCCGTTAATGTGCACATCGGATATGCACGCTGTGAGACTGCTGGACGAAAGAACTTTGTGGTCCATTTTGTAGACCAGCTTCATGTCAACAGAGCGGTTCTGAATAATAGCCGCGGTGGCGCACCAGGTTTTACTGGCGCTAACTCTCTCGATCTTGAACCCGACGTCTTTAAAGGAACGCGCAGCTTTTATCAGCGATTCGACTCCTTGACTACCATTGGTTTCGGTAACGATCTATCAGCAGGGCTTACAGATGCTATCGCTAGACTCTGGACACTCGACATCGGTTCACTAGATATGCGTGTAAGCGGATCGGTAAGTCCAGCCTTACTGTCCTATGGACTGACGCTGAAAATCAATCACTTGGCTATCCGCTCCACCGATCATAAAGCTAGCTTCGGTCTACAGACGATCTATTCACAATTTATTGATATCGCTAGCGCCAAGTTCGATGGCATCGGGGGCCCTGCGATCTATGCAGCGTTTAATGCTGCCGGAGGTAAACCAAGATTGCATATCGGTTCGTTAGGAATGTACGGCTCGGGTTCCACCTTAGCAAGTGGTGTCCGAATCGACGGAGGAGATCTTTATGTGGGGACGATAGATGCACAGGATTTAACGGGCAATACCTTGCATTTATTCACAACGGAGTCTGACGCGATGGCTACTGTCGACAATATGATCGTCCGCAATAGCGGAACCAATCAGGTAGTGCTAGTCTCTTCTTACGGTGCAGCTAAACCGTCTCTGCGCCTCAATAATGTAGCGGTGTTTGATACCCGAGCAGTGAAGGTAAAGCGAATTCTAGAATTCGAAACACTAATCGGCATGCAAGGCACATCACTAGGAACCTTGTATAATCCATATTCGCTCCCTGAATGGTTCTCGACCTACGGTAACTTCAAACGGGCCATTCGCCTCACTGGCGGGGCAGTGTTGCCCGCGGTGTTCATAGTAGAGGGTTCGCCCGAGGGAGTCGTAACCGCCCCAGTTGGCAGTCTGGCCATGCGAACGGATGGCACGGCACAAGCCACTTTGTATGTGAAGGAAAGCGGATCAGCTGCCAGCGGATGGAAGGCTAAATAAGATGAATCAACGGTATTGGTTACATGTCTCTATCGCATAAACGACACGTTCCAAATCCTCATCCGATAAAGAGCTTCCAGAAGGCAGGCAGACACCTGTTGAAAATAATTTATCCGATACACTGTATTCCTCACTGTAAGGATAGTAGTAATTGCTCTCGAACAAGGGTTGTAAATGCAGCGGTTTCCATACAGGTCTAGCTTCGATATTGTGCTGTTCCAGACATGACAGGAGTTGTTGTGAAGAGAACCCCGCCACTTCTTCATCGATGGTCAGCGCACTCAACCAGTGCGTGCTGCGACAATTGCGCGCTTCCGGCATAAAATGAAGACCCGGTATGGAACCTAACCGTTCCCTATATCGCCGGCCAATAGATCTGCGACGCTCTACTCGCTCTTCAAGCAGTTCTAATTGACCGCGTCCTATGGCTGCCAACAGGTTGCTTAACCGATAGTTGTATCCCATTTCGGAATGTTGATAATGAGGGGCAGTGTCTCGGGCTTGCGTAGACCAGAAGCGCGCTTGATCTAAGGCTTCGGTATCGTCGGATACGAGCATGCCCCCACCTGACGTCGTAATAATCTTATTTCCGTTGAAAGAATAGATTCCGAATCGGCCCCAGGTTCCGCTGGCCTTGCCTTGATAGAAAGCACCTAGTGATTCGGCAGCATCTTCAATCAAGGTAATTCCATATCGGTCAGCTATTTCTACAATGGGCGCCATGTCTGCACTTTGTCCGTATAAATTGACGACAACAGCCGCTTTTGGCAGCAGCCCTTTGTCATTCAAAGCTTGGCAGGCCCGCTGAAAAGCTAGCGGACACATGTTCCAGGTCTCAGGCTCTGAATCGACAAATACGGGGGTGGCCCCCAAATATAAAATAGGATTGGCGCTAGCAACGAACGTGAGCGTTGAACAGATCACGTAATCTCCTTGTGTGACACCGGCTAGACGAAGTGCGAGATGAATCGCCGCCGTGCCAGAGCTTAACGCTAGTGCACCCTTTGATCCTGTGTAGGCGGCCATCTCCCGCTCGAACGCATCAACTTGCGGACCAATAGGAGCAATCCAACCAGAGTGTATCGCCTCCTCCATGTAGACCTGCTCACGTCCACTAATATGCGGCGGGGATAACAAGATTCGTGGCAGAATGCTCGTTTGACGAATGCTCATGCGAAGCTCCTTTCTCCATTTGGACCGATTTCTTCAGATGGAATACATATCATATCGAGATCTGGATGCCGATAGAGCGGAAAGTAATTTCCTGATATTCTGGTGTCACAAAAGGATATGATCCGCTCATACAACTCTGGGAAAAAAATTCGTTTACCTAAGTAATAGTCAAGGGGTTCCAGTTGTGTCGCGAATCTATGCTTGAATTGAAATAAGTCGTCATTCCCCTTATATCCCCCGCCAAGATGAAAACATTCAAAGCCATTTTCCATCCCCCACTTGGCTGCTGCGTGTATTAGCAATTTGGTAGGTGACCACTGCAGATAGGCGCGATCCCAACCACATAGGTGATAATGCATCCACGGTCGTTCATGTAACACGATGCTGGTCGCCACCGTTTTCTCCCCATCCATAGCTTCGAATAGCTCTACTCTCCCCTCAAGTAGATGACTAGTATCTTCTATAAATTTTTTGGGAAAATAATAAAAAGAATCCGCCTGTAAATCGTTTAGTGTTCCGTAATACAATTCACTGAAGGACTCAATACGATCCTTCAGATTCGAGTTTCGAATCGTAAAGGGTGCGGACTTTAATTTATGAATATTCCGTTTATGATTGCTGCCATAATGCCGGATGAGCTCTGACTCCGAACCCACAGTCAAATCAATATAAATTGTATTCCTATTCCATTCGGTGGTCAGACCACTTTGATATTCCGTAGCGTTGCCAATCAAGGGATGAAATCTTACAAACTCGGTCATGATCTTTTTCTCTCTACAGTAATCCGTGAACGTTTCACTGAATTGCCGGTACAGCTCACTTCGTTCGGCTCCCGGAGGGAGATTCGATATCGGTCCCCCGTATCCATAGGGTGTACTAATGTCGTACCAATCGCCTTCAAGCCCCAGTTGGATTACGGCAGGAAGATGGCTTATGGAGCGAAGTAAGTAAGGATAAACTATGAGCTGGTCTCCCTGCTTAAAAACAAACAGCTCTGCCTGCTGATGCTCTCCATCCTCAAACAGCCGAAAAAACGCTGAGGAGAAATAGATATCCTTCGTCTCTAACTGGTTCAAATAGGCATCCCATTCCTCTGAACTAGAGCTGCCTAACACGATGAAGTTACTCATACAACACCTCTTGATTCTCCAATATTTTGATCATACGTATACTTTCAGTGCTTAAGATTAGCCCGGGGTCTCGCTCACGCAAATAAGCATCTGAAGAAAGCAACAATAGCCTTTTCTCCCGGTCTAAATCCATTAATACGTCTGTCAAAAGATTGCAGCCACTCCACCCTCCACTTTGCAGTTGGATACGATAATACTGTTCACCTAACCGGCCCACAACTGAAGTCTCTTCCTTCGTTCTAATCTTAAGAGAAGAGAATCCATACTTTTGATGATGTGCCTCTGCCATCGGATAATCATCTATGATGTACGCCAATGCTTCTCTATCCCTATCAATCGATGGAGCCAAATCTCTTACATACCAGTAAGTCCGGCCTTCCTCTGCAAAACCAAGCCGCAAATACCAAGCATGAGCTTGCTCATTCCACGAAAATACATCAAGTGCCAGCTTCGAAATGCCATCCTTTTGGGCTAACGTCTCCCCGTACGCCATAAGCTTGCCGCCGATGCCATCTTTTCGATAAGCTGCGTCCACATTCAAGTTATTCAGAACCAGCATCTGCTCCATTCTTCGCCATTCAGCGAATCCAATAAGAAGCTCTTCAGAATAGGCACCAATCAGCAGTGTTGCTGAATGGCTTCCGCATTTACATGCTGCTTTCAAATATTCGGGATAACCGCCACAGGCGAATATGGTTTGATTGTAGACCGACTCTGGCAAGTTGCTCTGTAAGAGCCGGCATGCAAGGTGAATATCATCTTCCTGAAGCGGACTAAACCGCAAATTCATGCCGACCCCTCCTTTTGGTTCATTCTGTACTCATCGAGCGGCAGACTATGCTCACCCGGATTGGCCACAACGTCATCTTGGCGGATCACCTTCAGCACAGTTTTGCATAAGATCAACGCATCTAATCTAAAGCTCAGCTTCTCAACATAGGTAACGTCATAGGAGAGCCGCTGTTTCCACTCCGAAGTATTACGTCCAGATACCTGCGCCAATCCCGTTATTCCGGGTCTTACAGTAAATCGCAGCCGCTCCCGTTCAGAGTAATGCGGGCTGTAACGGATGAGCAAAGGTCTTGGTCCGATCAGACTCATTTCTCCCTTCACAACATTTACTAATTGCGGGAGCTCATCCAGACTCAGCTTTCGAATCAATCCGCCGAATTTGATATAACGCCGAGCATCCGATAACGGCTGGCCTTGCGCATCATACATTTCAGCCATGGTTCGGAACTTGTAGATGTAGAAGGGTCTTTCTCCCATTCCCGGCCGCTGCTGCTTGAACAAAATAGGACTTCCCAGCTTTATCCGAAGCAGCAACGCCACCACAGCCATGACCGGACTAAACACACCTAACATAATGATCGCTCCCACCAAATCGAAGCCCCGCTTCATATGGCGATACATGGTAGTCTTTCCCCCGCCTTTCTCTTATTCCGTAAAAAGACGTTCTGTAAGTGACTTTACCTCTTCCGGATTTGCACTCCAATAATACACTTTGGTTCGGACGAGCGGATCTAGAGCAGAGCTGTTATGGCCAGGAATCTGTTCGTAAGCAAAATCCGCGGAATCCATTCCCTTGAATAGCCAAGCTAAGCTCATCAAATCACTGTCACTAAAACTCGTATCAATAATGTCTTTCTTTTCACGCAGTAGCAGTCCAGCTAGATCAGGAATATGCTCCGGACTTAATAGCTTTTTGGCTACAGCCCGAACGATATTGAATTGCTCCCGTTGGCGGCTAAAGTCACCCTCCGGAGTCGAGTAGCGCTCCCTTGCTAAATAAAGCGTGTGGGCACCATCCAGATGCTGCTCACCTTTCTTGATGGTGATCTCCGGAGTGATGGTCACATCCTGATCAATTAGCATATCGATCCCGCCGATCGAATCGATGAAATCACGAACACCGGAGAAGTTCGTCTTGATGTAGTAATGAATAGGAATATTCATAAAATCACTAACGGCTTGAATCAGTGTCAGCGTACCCTGCTGATTCCCACCCTTTGTCTCACCAACGATATGTGCATGATTGATCTTGGTATAACCGACATTCTGCACATAAACCCGCGTGTCCCGCGGCACAGATACGATATTCACCTTCCGTTGATCCGGCATCACATGGGCAACCATGATCGTATCTGCCCGCGAGCTTTCTCCCCCCCAAGTGTCTGTTCCAATTAGCACTACATTAAAGGATGAGCTTTTCTTATCTGCTGGGGATATCGCCGCAGTTGGAGTCTGTGTAGACGTTGTAAGGGTAAGCTCATCCGTTTGAGCTTGGGGGGCTGGTGTGCTGAGCGATTGCACCATCGCTTCATTGTCCGTAACCACATTAGAGCTAGGGATCGTCAAGGGGTTAAGAATCGCCTTATTAAAACGATGCTCTGGATTCAATATCCCTCCAATCCAGATCCCCCCAACTACAACCACAACAAGAATAACAATCAGGCTGTATCGTCCCACCCGCCGCATGCGTGAATGTTTACCTGTAATTGCCTTGTCGCGCTTGCCCCATAATCTTGTCATCCATGAATGCTTAGTCGACTTCATAGGTCAGATTCCCGCATGAACTTCGGATTTAATGCGTTCAAGATCATGTGTGCCCACCTGCGGTTCTTCCTGAAAGCCCGAATAGCTTGGAATTAGCTGCTTTAGCAGTTTTTTGATCTGATGACTGCTTGGCATCAGTTCATACCGTTTGCACAAGTTCTCCAGAACCCCCAACACCAAATTCAGTTCAGATCTGGAGACACTTTGCGGGCGGCTAATCATAATACGGTAGTTGTTAGTGACCAATAACCCTTCTTCTTCAGTCAAAAGCTCCTCAAACAATTTTTCTCCAGGACGAATGCCAGTGACCACAATGGGAATATCTTTGTCAGGCTCGAGACCCGACAAGCGGATTAAATCCCTCGCTAGATCGTATATACGAACTGGCTTACCCATATCCAGCACAAACACTTCTCCCCCTTGTGCCAGCACACTTGCTTGAATAACCAACTGTACCGCTTCGGGTATCGTCATGAAGTAACGCACCATATCCATATGTGTAACCGTCACCGGGCCGCCGTTTTCGATTTGTCTTTTGAATAACGGAATGACACTGCCCCGACTGCCCAGCACATTACCAAAACGTACAGCGGCAAAAACCGTCTTACTTAAGGAATTCTGATCATTAATGATCATTTCCGCGGCTCGTTTCGTGGCCCCCATAACACTGGTAGGATTAACCGCCTTATCCGATGAGATGAGGATGAACCGTTTAGCGCCATATTTAGCACTCGCTTCCGCTACATTCCTTGTGCCGATCACATTATTTTTAACTGCCTCTACTGGATTCATCTCCATAAGAGGAACATGCTTGTGAGCAGCGGCATGATACACAATGGAGGGGCGGAACTTTTGAAAAACGTTATCGATCCGCGATACATCCTGAATGTCCGCTATAATGGGATGAATGATCTGATCGGGATATAACTGCCGCAACTCTTGTTCAATAAGATAAATGCTATTTTCTCCATGCCCCAAAAGCAGCATTTCCTTCGGACGATACGCAGCCAATTGCCGGCATAATTCCGAACCAATTGAACCGCCTGCACCCGTGATGAGAATACACTCGCTTCCCAAATTCTCACGAATCTCTTCCGTATTAATTTCTACGGGACTTCTCCCCAGCAAATCATTTACGGATACTTCACGGATCATGTTAATGGCCATTTTCCCGTCCAAAATATCGGTCATACTAGGCATTAACTTGATCTGAGCTTTGGTAGATTTGCAGATTTCGATGATCTCCAGTAATTCCTTTTGAGGAGCCGTAGGCAAAGCGATGATAATGAACGAAATATCCAGCTGCTCGACTGCCTGGGGAATGAAGTTACGGTTACCGACAATCGGCAACCCCATAAGCTCCAGCTTGCGCTTTGAGATATCATCATCTATGAAGGCAACTGGGTTCATGAATTTAAATCTTGAATGCTTGATATCTTTGGTAACGAGGATGCCTGCTTTCCCTGCCCCAACGATTAGCAGATTGCCTTCGGATGAACCCTTTGTTCCCAGTGTTTCGAATCTATCGTTGATGAGGCGGTTAACTAAACGTAAGCCGGCAATGCCGAGAAATACGTAACCCGCTGCAAAATAAATCGAAATCGGCAATCGATAGGAAGGGACGAATACATGCGCAGATACATTGACAGCGACCACTCCGCAGAGTGTTAAAGCACTCACTTTTAGCAGCTGCAATAACTCACCTATACCGGTGTATCGCCAAATATTGTTATACACCTTGAATCCAAATGAGAACGCTGCGTACACCATAATGTGAATGAGTATCGCCCACGGAAGCATCCACATGTACTGCTCAGGGATTTGAAAATCAAACCGAAGTAAAAACACAAGCCACACTGAAGCCGCTATAATTCCCGCATCCAACATGACTAAACGTACGATCCGCATTTTCATCACTTCTTTCTCCCTAATTAACTAATTATTCGTTTATTCGTTTGTTGTCGTATATGCGAGAAAGAATTATCTATCTGCTGTCAGACCCGGTTGTAATTCAGACGGAAAAGACTTTATCCCTGGTTCTTTCAGCGCTTCTATATAAATCGAGTCCATTTCACGAAGCACCGCTGGCAATCCATAGCGAATAATCCTGTCCTTGTTCGCCTTACCCATTGCTGCGGTCAAAGCTGCGTCCGCTCGCAGTTGAACCAGTGCTTTTGCCGTAGCGGCAATATCATCCACTGGAACCAACATGCCCGTTGACTCATGCTCAATCAAATCGCGAATGCCCCGAATATGTGTGCCGATCACGGGTTTGCCTGCTGCCATCGCCTCCATAATCGCCCGGGGTAACCCCTCACGATAGGACACAAGTGCCGCAACATCACACGCTTGTAGCAAATCCGGTATATCTCTTCGGAACCCCAGAAAATGCACCTGATCCCTAACCTCTAACCGAGTAGCAAGTTCTATAAGGGTTTGCTCGAAAGGACCTGTACCTGCGAATGCTAGATGAATATCGCTTGCTTGATCACCCAAATGATGTAGTGCTTCGATCAACTGTTTTTGGTTTTTGTTAGCATTTAACTCAGCGACGCAGAGAACAACGAATGAAGGATTATCATTGTCACTCTTAGGTAAATCAAATAGCTGGTGACGACTTACCCCCTTCATTTTTGCAATTTCATCATCCCCCTCACCGCTACCGTATACCTGAAGATCAAGCCCGACTCCGCTCACATAAGTTACTCTTTTTCGCACAGGGAATTTCAGAGCACGCTCATAATCTTCACTATTAATGGTGATCAGTACATCCGTCCAACGTGCCATCAAATACTCCAACGGATAATAAAGCATCCAATTCAGAAAAGGAGCACCTTTAAAAAAATGAAAACCATGAGCTGTATACAATACGCTAGGGACACCTGCTCTATGGGCTGCAATCCGTCCGAGAATCGAAGCCACTGGTGTATGTACATGGACGAACTGAAATTTTTCCGCTTGGAAGCTTTTCGTTAAGATCCGCAGAGCCGTCCAATTCTTCAACTGTAAAGGACTTCGTTGTATAGGTACGTCGTGACATACAATTCCCCGCTGTTCCAAGCGCTGTCTGGCTTCGCCCGGCTGAGCGTAAGCATGGACTTCACACCCTTTTTGCAGCAATAACACCATGTAAGGTAAATGAAAACTCTCGAAATGCCCATATATGGAGGCTACAAAAGCAACCTTTGCTTGTAAGCCACCCTCAGCTGGAATACTCCCGATGTCCTTACTTGAGCTTTTATTGAGGTTGCTCTGCTCGTTGTCGAAGCTTGCGCCCAGTTGACCGTTCAACGTGTTGGGTTCGATAGGGCATCTCTCCTTTCAGGTTTTTGTCTGTTAACCGGATGCAAGCTCCGTTCATCGCCATCATGAACCACCAATACCGCTGGAATAACGCCTCAATACCCATCGATAACCCAATCATCGCCGCATGGGACAACAGCAATGCCATAATAATTGGCCTATGAATGGGATCTGCTGCACGATAAGAACGGATACCCACAATGAAGAACCAAATCATAAATCCTCCATATACAATCAAGCCCAATAAGCCGAATTCAGTCAAAAACCATATTGGCGTGTTGTGGATAATAATGCGCAGTTCGTAATTATAGGAACCAAGCCCAATGCCTAATAATGGACTTTGTGCGATCCAATCCACCGCTTTGTCAATGATGTCAAGACGCGACTGGATCTGGGAAGGTCTGCTGGACATAGACTCCAGCACATTTAGATAAGCGGTGCCTTTATACAGCAGCAGAGCTATAAAAGCCACACCAAACCCCATTCCGATCTTGAGCAGTCTGGAAGGTTTGGTAATCAAAAGTGTAAGTAATACAAGGAAGAGACCAATCCATGACGAGCGCGAGAAAGTCATCATAATGCCCCCGGCTAAGCTTATCGTCGCTAGTATGCTGACCCATCCCCGCAGCAGCTTTATCTTCTCCCCACTCGTCATGATATGAATGGCAAAAGCCGTCACCAGCAATCCCCCGTATGCATTGGGATCAATTAACATGCCGGACAACCGCCCGTCTTGCACCATAAACGGAACCTTTACTCCGCTGAAAAAAGCGAATAGGGCAACACCATTTAAGAGCAGCACACTGATCAGGAAAAATCGGAGCATCTTATATAACCGTTCCCAGCTATCTACGGCTTGCACAAGCATGATGTAGGTCAACAATAGGAGTATGAATCCAATATCTTTTTGCAGTAAGGCGTATTGGGTTATGAAGCCGTTGCGCCAAATGGATACAAAGGAAGCTAGAACAAAAATGAACAACATGCCCCAATGCCATGAACTGAATATCCTCCGGTCCAATTTGAGATGGAATCCAGCGGCAAACAAACCTAACATTAAGAAGAGATCCGACGGGGCGATACGGAAGGCTCCACCAAAATCAAACTGTGCCGGAAGGCATATGATATACCCCATGACCGCAAACAGAAATAAATTATGCATGGTGTAGGGCTTCCCTACAACAGATACAGATGTCATACAAGTTCCTACTTTCCTACTTTCCTACTTTCCTATAAAACAAAGAACTTATGCTGCCGCTTCCGACTGTTCCCGATTTCTTACCTTTCCGATGACACGATACAGCACAACTACACTGCCAATCATCTGTACAAATAACGACGAACTAGCTCCCATCGCAGCACCTACTACCCCGTAATGAGGTACGAAGATCAGACAACATAAGCCATTAGTGAATGCTGTGCACAGAAACAATGGAATCTGGGCTTTGTACCTTCCGGTAGCCGTTATGGCGTACCACAGGTAGGATGAAATAAATACCAGCATGGTGGACGCCAGCAGCCAATGAAACAACCCTAACTCTCCTGCCACGTCTGAACTGAATAATAAGGTTAACAGCTTGTGTCCAAACAACCACCCTATCAAACAAGCCACCGAACTAAAACCCAAACCCATCGCTATCATTCGGCTGAGTAAAGTGACAAACTCCTTGTGTCTCCCGGCTGAATGCCACCTGGCAAGACGTGGTGTTATGGCTTCACCAAGTGCGGTGACGACAACATTACAGGCAACAATCATATATGAGAGTGAAGCATAAATACCTAAGTCATGCTCCCCTTTAAAATAGGAAATCGCGTATAATGGGATATTCGTATTTAACGACATCAACGCCAACACCACGCCTAGCGGTGAACTGACGATCAGTAAACTCCATAGGCTTCTTTTGTTGAAGAGTGGCCTGAGAGAAGTGTATATTCTCGCTTTACGAGCATCATATCCAATCGTTATCGCTAACCATCCGATAATCATGACTAACAAGGCAAGAATAAGGCTCTGTGTAGGGATAAATACGAGGATGAAGATTAGAATGGAGAATAACCCTTTTGCCATTCTGGAGATTGAGATTTGATCTAATCTCTCCTCCTTTTGAACGATGCCTAATAAAATATCACTGATTGATTCAACGATTCTATACAGACCGATGAAGAAAATAACCAATGCTGTATTCCAATCCAAACCACTCATTATGCAAAAACCTGCGGTAATCGTAAACGCAAGGGCGGTTGTTATCAGCCGTAAGCCCAGAAAGTCTCCAAAACTGTATTTCCCCGATGAATCAACGATTAATACGGAACGAAGATGTAGATGCGACAGCATAAAGATCGGAGCAGTAACTGCAAGCCCTAGCGAATATTGCCCCACGATTGCCGATGACCCGAATTTATTCAGCAGGATCACAATCACAAATTGAGCACCAGCGTAAGTGATATTCCCGAGCAAATAACGAAGAGAAGCAAATGACATAGACGTCAGACCATTCCTGAAGAAGAGGCCCACTCGGCAAAATCTTCACCACGAATCTTGGAACGCCTGCTCTTTTTCCGATAATTCAATACGGCTCCCAGCAAATGTGCTCCCTGCTGCTCTAGCAAGTGCTTGGCAGAACTCGTGTGCTTTAAGAGTACTTTTCCGGATTTCACAACTAGCAATACCCCCTCAGTCATCGTTGCCAAAATAAGGGCATCCGAAAATGGCATTAATACAGAGGATGAGTCGATGACAATCGTATCAAAACGCACGCTCAGCTCTGTAAATAATCGCTTCATTCCTTCAGAGCCTAGTAATTCAGCGGGATTTGGTGAAATCGGACCAGAGGTCAATACAGACAAACCTTCTGCTTCCTCAATAGAAATAATGCAATCCTCTAAGCGGGTATGATCCACTAAGATACTGCTAAGCCCGATCCAATTAGGCAGATCAAATGCCTTATGCACCGTTGGCGTACGTAGATCCCCATCAATGAGTAGAACTGTCTTACCAGCTTCTGCCATGGCAATCGCCAGGTTTATCGCTACCGTTGATTTCCCTTCATCCGGAAGCGAGCTTGTGACTAATAAAGAGCGGATCTCTCCACCAACGCGGGTATAACGAATATTGGAGCGTATGCTTCGGAATTGATCTCCGTTAGATGACTTCGGTTGTTCCAGGCAATATAATTTTGGCGTTTTCTTCTTCATAACTTGTGGCTCCTTCTGCTGATTTGGTTTTCGCTTTATTCCGCCGTTTACGTGGCTTCAATTTGCCCACGGTTCCCAGAAGCGGAAGCTGCAAATCAAGCTGAATATCTTTGGCACTTCTCACGGGTTTCTCCATCATTTCCCGGAGGATAGAGATTGCGATCCCGGTAATCAGCGCCAATCCGAAGGCAACAGCCATATTGAAGACCGGCTTAGGTGAGACAGGATCAGAAGGAACCTTGGCACGGTCGAGAAATACAACATTCTCCACTCCCATAATCGATTGAATATTCGCATTAAAGGCTTCTCCGAAGCCATTCGCGATATCTGTTGCCCGTTGAGCTTTTGAATTGGTCACAATTACCGTTGTTACGAGTGATTCACTATTGGTTCTTGTCTTCACATTTTTGAGTAACTCTTCCGCTGTCATTTTTAGCTGCAGCTTTCTGACAACCTCTTCCGCTATCCTGCTGCTTCGAATGATCTCCCCGTAAGTGGTTACCAGCTTTTGTCCGGCCATAATGTCATTAATTGCTTTCTGCTGCCTGTCTCCTTGAATAAGTATAGAAGCTGTCGCCTCGTATTTCGGCTGTAAAACATAATAGCTAACACTACCAGCGAGCCCGACTGCAGCGATACATAATACAATAATGAACAGCAGCCTACGTTTTACTAGTTTCAAAATGCTGCCCAGTTCGAATTCCATCGATCATTTCTCCTAACTAGTTAATGTATTGTCGCCTCTTTAACAAGATTATTGTTGTATATTCATATTCTCTTTCTCTCAACATATGTCCAAGTCCGTACTTAAAATTTAAATGTCAAAATATTAAAGGGCTCATTTAGCTCACCTGTTAAAATCCAACAAAAAAAGGCATTCTTCCAGCAAAATCAACTGGTAGAATACCTTACATATAATCTATCTAGTTCAGGAATGTACAAGTGCAGTTAACACCATCAGGAGATATCTTTACGTTTCAGAACATGATGAACATTGCTTAACATGCCGGATAGAACTCCAGCAATTGGGAATACTGCCCAATTGACGTCCCAGCGCCCATAGACAAAACCCGTGAACAGAAAAATCGCCGTCGCCAAAGGCCATAATACAGCCCCAACAACTCCAACAAATCGGTTCTCTTCCTGCTTCTCTGCAGTGATATTCGGCTCCTCCAGCAACTTCGTATAAGTACCCTGGATATTCCCGTAATAGATGAACAAAAACACCGCCACAGCTGCAATAAACAGAAAAGCAGCGACTCCATAGGGAGCATAGTCATCGTTGACATAGCTAGTGGTAAAGATAAAAGCCGGCGACAGCACGCATAGGCAGACTCCTGTAATCAGAGAAAGACGGTAAGTCGGAGCATAAAGACTTTGGCTGCGTTGAAGCGCCATTTTTAGAGCATAAGGCAGCTGAAAGCCTTGCTCCAGACTCTTAAAGCGATCCAGCTTCATTCCGCTGTGTATAAACATCCCGACCGCGATAGCGACCAGCACGAACATTCCGACCAGCCCCAGCATCGAACCTTTATCACTCATAACAGCCTTATTTTCAAATATTGTATCCAGGGTGATCAAAAACGCCACTCCGCATGCGCAGAGAAAAACGCCGATCCCCGTCCATAATCCAGCGCTTCGTCTGGCCGCCGCATAAGCGTAAACCTCTTCTTCCGTCAGCACCGGAATAGCCTGTTCTGGCGCAACTGGATCGATGCCAAGCTCCGCTGTCAGCTCTTCAATATTGCCGAATTCCGATATGACGATACCAATCGCCTCATTCTCCGACTTGCCAGCAAGCTTCAGCTCCAGGTACTTCTCCTCCATCCCTGATAGCAGCTCTTGCTTCAGATGTTCCAGTTCCGGAGTCTTTGGCAGACCCGCAAACATATTATCCAGATATACTATGATCGTCTCCATGCTCTATCACCACTCCTTGATAAATTGGTTTACAACTTGCTGTGTAACCTTCCATTCCTCACATTTTTCTCGGTAATAGGCGAGACCCAAAGGGGTAATCCGGTAATACGTACGCCGCTTGCCAAGACTCTCATCCAGATAAAAGGATTCTATGTACCCGTTTTTCTCCAGTCGGGTGAAGGCAGAATATAATGTTGTCTCTTTCATAACATATTTCTCCTGTGTTAACTGCCTGATATTTTTGGAAATCTCGTACCCGTAAGATTCCCCGTCCAGCAGCATGTAGAGGATCATCGTATCATTGTAGCCGCGTATAACATCACTGCTGATCAAAAATATCCCCCCATGATTACTTCATCTGTCGTAGTAGTTGCAGTATAACATAATTACTACGACAGATGAAGTAGTTAATGGAAAAATAGGCCAACATAATTTGAGGACCGAACCTTCCTTGATAAAATCACAATTGCTGTCTGCGCATGAGGTAGCTTCCAATACGGGGTTAGGTATACGAAGGTGCAGGCCAGTAGTGTTTGCGGGGACGATGGTGTTTACTAGTAGGCTGTGTGCATAGACGGTGACGTTTACCTACTCTTAGTTTGGCGGATGAGGTACTATCGGACTCAGTTGGCGTTATTCGAGGCATTTTACTACTTTTCAGGTTCTATCGGACCCCAATGCACCTATTGGCGCACAAAACATCATATTTAGGGCCCTTTCTAGGGAATAGCTGCACTGGAGTCCGAAACTGCGCTGGAACTGCGAAAAACATACTAATAACGCCATTGGGGTCCGTTAGCCTTCCTTGCCCCATTATCTATTGAAGCAACAAACCAACGCTGGTTTGTTTTCCTTTTTATTGAACCTTAATACAATAAGGTTGACTGCAAGAACATAGGTGTTTACTTCCCCTTACTTTGCCGGACGAGCTACTATCGGACTCAGTTGACCTTATTCGCAGAAATTCCCCATTTTGCTGATCCTATCGGACTCCAATGCACCTATTGGCGCACAAATCACCATATTCGAACCTACTTCTAGGGAATAGCTGCACTGGAGTCCGAAACTACGCTAGAACTGCGAAAAACATACTAATAACGCCATTGGGGTCCGTTAGCCTTCCTTGCCCCATTATCTATTGAAGCAACAAACCAACGCTGGTTTGTTGTCCTTTTTATTGAACCTTAATACAATAAGGCTGACTGCAAGAACATAGGTGTTTACTTCCCCTTACTTTGCCGGACGAGCTACTATCGGACTCAGTTGACCTTATTCGCAGAAATTCCCCATTTTGCTGATCCTATCGGACTCCAATGCACCTATTGGCGCACAAATCACCATATTCGAACCTACTTCTAGGGAATAGCTGCACTGGAGTCCGAAACTACGCTAGAACTGCGAAAAACATACTAATAACGCCATTGGGGTCCGTTAGCCTTCCTTGCCCCATTATCTATTGAAGCAACAAACCAACGCTGGTTTGTTTTCCTTTTTATTGAACCTTAATACATTAGTTAGTTAATTACCCTGGACGAGCTACTATCGGACTCAGTTGACCTTATTCGCAGAAATTCCCCACTTTTCTGATCCTATCGGACTCCAATGCACCTATTGGCGCACAAATCACCACTTTCGAGCCCACTTCTAGGGAATAGCTGCACTGGAGTCCGAAACTACGCTAGAACTGCGAAAAACATGCTAATAACATCATCTGGGTCCGTACCACAGTGGATGATTATGAGTCGGCGATGTGATTAGATGTATATTGTTGATGTTGGTGATGATGATGTTGGTGATGATGATGTTGGTGATGTTGGTGATGTTGGTGATGTTGGTGATGTAAATTCAAGCGAACGGAGTCAAAGTCAGCAAGTCAAAACACAAAACAGCGGTTCTCCCATAATGGGGAGAACCGCTGTTTTGTTGTTTTTTTATAATCAATAAAATAGTTAATTATTGCTAACGAATACACCAACTTGAATACGTTGACCTATTAATGTCGTGTACGGAGCATGCGTCCAACAAAATAAAGCATTTGTTTACGTGTGAAAAAACGTGACATTTGAGCAGAAATATAGTTTGTAAATCCTGGGACAACAAATACTTTTTTAGCCTGAAGCGACCGAAGAGCCACTTGAACGACATTTTCTGGCGTGTCTCGTTTCCCTACCGAAGCCTCATCGGCTCCCACGACATTAAAAAATTCTGTTTCCGTAGACCCCGGACATAACGCAAGAAATTGTACGCCCCGTTTCCGATTTTCCTCCCATAGCGCTTGAGTAAATGATAATACAAAAGCTTTTGTCGCTCCATATACAGCCATATTAGGGAGAGGTTGAAATGCAGCTGTTGATGCAACGTTTATAATCACTCCACTTTTTCTATTTAACATCTCTGGCAAAAACAAATGGGTCAGATCTACAACCGCCAAAACATTTAGCATCACTTCTTCATGTTGTCTCGAACCAGATAGTTGTTCAAAAAGCCCATGCGTAGCAAAACCTGCATTATTAATAAGAATATCAACGTTCAAGCCACGTTCTACACATTGTTGATAGAGCCTGTCAGGGGAACCTTCTTGAGATAAATCAGCAACTAGAACCTCCGCTTGAATTTGAAATTCTCGTTTTAATTTTTCCGCTAAAGCAATCAGTTTATCTTCAGAACGGGCGACTAAAATTAAGTGACTTCCTTTGACTGCAAGTTCTCGAGCAAACGCTTCACCTATACCCGAAGAAGCTCCGGTAATCAACGTCCATTTATTTTGAATTGTAATCATTGCTATCCTCTCTCCCTTTAACGACCATTTAGAAACAATGTTTCAATAAGAATCATTGTATCCAAGTGAGGTTGTGTTGTCAAATAAAGTTCTACACATTTAATTATTGGCTATTTCTCTTCTACATCAGTAAAATAAGGGTTAGAAATAACGGCTATCTAAAAAAAGCTAAAGTAAAGTTCTAAGGAAGTGAAACTACATGCAAAAATCGTCCAAAATATCTTCTATAGATGCTGAATCCGTTACAACCTACCCAAAAGCAAAGCAACGGCATGCGGAAATATTAAGACTGAACATTATCGAAGCCGCTGCGGCCATTATGCATGAATCCGGACCCGAAGGTGTAACCATCCGTAAGGTTGCTGAAAAAATGGAATGTCCCACAAAAATCATTTATAACTTGTTTGGAAACAAGGAAGGTTTAGCGAAGGAGCTTTTTCTGCAAGGGTGTAAATTGTTGGCTGCTGCCTTTCAAGCGGTTCCAAAACAAGACAATCTAAATTTATATCTTCGCGAGCTTGGACAAGCTTATTGGGATTTCTCACGGAATCATACTAGCTATTATATGGTTATGTTCGGAGGAGCCTTTAGCGAATTCAAACCGGAGGAGGAAAGCTTACATGCTATCTTTACGGCACTACAACAAGTGATAGCCCTTATTACAGAAGCCATCGAACAAGGATTTATTAACGAAAAAGACCCTCTGCTTGTTGTGAACCTGGTGTGGGCGTCATTGCATGGCGTCATTCATCTGCATTTAGGGGGACATATTCAAAATGAGGAAACGGCTAAAATATTGTATGATAGATCGGTTTCCAATTTAATTCATACTTTCTTTAAAAAAGATTATTAATTCTAAAAAGGCCTCTTTGCAAGTCCCTACTCAACAAATTCAAGCCGTAATCTTGGGATATCCTTAGATCACGGCTTTTTTAACATGCTAAAAAAACACAAAAAAAACGGCATTTCTGCCGCTTCTTCATCTCTCTAATTATGTCCGGCGCATATATGCACGCACAGTGATAGGTGCAAAAACCGCAACAATCACAGCGGCTCCGATAAGTGAAATAGCAAAATCCCAACCTACGGTTCCAGAGTTAGCAAGCTCACGGACAGCTGACACAAGATGCGAGATTGGATTGACTTTGACAAACCATTGCAGCCAGTTAGGCATCGTATCTACAGGCACGAAGGCGTTGGATAGAAACGTGAGTGGGAACAACACAATCATTGATATCCCTTGTACGCTGGAAGCGGTTCGCGCAATCACACCAAAGAAAGCGAAAATCCAGCTAATCGACCAGGAGCAGACAATAACCAAAAGCGCAGCAATTGCGACATGCTCCAGACCGCCATCAGGTCGGTAACCCATAATATAACCCATGACAAAAGTAAGCACAGTAGCGATCGTATATCGAATCGTATCTGCCAACAAAGCTCCGGCTAATGGGGCTATTCGGGCAATCGGCAATGACTTAAAGCGGTCAAACACCCCTTTATCCATGTCTTCCCGCAGTTGGACACCAGTGACGATGGAGGTCGTGATTACAGTCTGCACTAGAATACCAGGAATAATAACGGGCAAATAGCTCACTACATCTCCTGATATGGCTCCACCAAAAATATAAGTAAACATTAGTGTGAAAATAATTGGCTGCAGCGTTACGTCGAACAATTGCTCGGGTGTGCGACGGATTTTCAATATCCCGCGATAAGCCATCGTTAACGAGTTACGAACAGATTGTTTGAAGCTCGTATGGTTTTTCAATTGTCGGGTCGCACCTGGACTAATAATAGAAGTTCTCATACTCATGCTCTTGCTGCCTCCTTATTCATTGATTCTTGTGATGCTTGGGATGCCTCATCCGTAACTCCATGGCCAGTGATCGTCAAAAACACTTCATCAAGCGTCGGTTTCTGCACACTCATCTCTGCGAGTGGAATCCCCGCTTCGCGGAGTGCAATAAGCAAATCAGTGACTAAATCAGCGTTCGCCATCGGTGCAGTAATTTTTCCAGCCTCATTCGGCACAATAGACTGGATATGCAGCACATGTTCCACAATCCGGCGCGCTTGAGCGATATCTTTAAGATTTTGGACTTTTAAGTGCAGCGAGGTGGTGCCCACTGAAGCTTTTAGCTCATCCACGGTGCCTTCTGCAACGACATGGCCATGATCAATAACTGCAATGCGATCTGCCAGCTGATCGGCTTCCTCAAGATACTGTGTAGTTAACAGCACTGTTGATCCTGTGTTCACCAACCGACGAATGGTATCCCACATTTGCGAACGTGTCCGTGGGTCCAGACCTGTTGTTGGTTCATCCAAAAAGATAAGCGGGGGCTGGGCAATCAGACTCGCTGCAAGATCCAGACGTCGGCGCATACCGCCAGAGAAATTTCGAAGCGGCCGTTTCGCCGCCTCCGTCAGACCAAACTCTTCTAACAACTCCGCTGCCTTTTGCCGCGCCTCTGCCCGCCCTAACCCTAAAAGACGTGAAAAGATAATCAGATTCTCTGTAGCACTAAGTGACTCATCCACAGAAGCATATTGTCCCGTAACCCCTATCAATTGCCGGACAATCTGCGACTCCTTTACCACATCATGCCCGAAGATTCGCGCCGCCCCCGCATCCGGACGAAGTAACGTAGCCAGCATCCGAATTACCGTCGTCTTTCCTGCCCCATTGGGACCAAGAACGCCGTAAATCGTGCCTGCCTTAACGTTCAGATTTACTCCATCAACTGCGCGATTGTCACCAAACGTTTTGACGAGCCCACGCGCTTCGACGGCCCAATCTCCAGGGTTGGGCTCAATTATTTTTTTGCGTTCATTTACCATTACAATTCCTCCAACGTTTTAGTTTGTATTGTGATGGTAACTCCCTTTTATAAACTGAATTTAAACAACACAAAAAACCGGGGAGCGCGATCTCACGCCACCCGGTTTATCACTTCTCATCTGAGTCAGCCTCAACATATTCTTTAAGCGCAAACAATTTATTAGCCCAGTAACCTTCAAAAAAGGCAAGCCAATCTTGCAGCTCCAGCAAAGGTTCTGGCTGAAGCTTATACCGGGTCTCCCGTCCGACTTTCTGACTGCTAACAAGCTGCGCATCGGACAATACCTGTAAATGCTTATTAACAGCGGTTCGGCTGATCGGGTAGCAATCCGTAATAGATGCTATAGACATTTCCTTATTAGCGAGCAGCTTTAGCAGACTGCGGCGGGTAGGATCTGCTATCGCTTGAAATACATCATGTCCTGCTTCAGCAACCGGCATATTAAGCCTCGATATAAGCAGGAAGTTTTTCTTGGACGATTTTTTCCCAGCCGCTATTCATAAAGCCGCGTACGATTGGATGTGGTTGTCCAAATTCAGTAACTTTTTCAGGGTCCCATCCAGAATGAATCAAGGTAAATTCCGTTTTCCCTTCGATTTCTTTCAGTTCAAAAGCAAGATGCCAATCCTTCCCCCAATTAAAACCAACACGATTCGGAGGATCAACTTCAGTTACTTTACAAGGAGAATCTCCGAATTGTCCAGCATGCAGGATGAATTCATGCCCAACAACAGGCTCAAATGTACTAGGCATCCACCAGGCTGCCATTCCTTCTGCCGTGGCAACAGCTTTCCAAACCTTTTCTATTGGCGCATTTAGTAAAATCGTTTGACGAATTTCTTGTAAGGGTTCTTGAGTTTGCATAATAAATAGCCTCCAGCATTCATTTAATATAACACCTTTTGGGTTCGCTTTTCATTATAACACCTATAGGTGTTATGTCAATTTACAGATTTCCCTAATTCTCCGTTCGTTATTCAACGTCTCAATCCCTCAATAGTATCCTTTAACTGCTATAAAAAAAACCCTCCCTCGTTCATCCCGAAGAAGGGGCCTTCTATTACATCAGCTCTATGGTCAGTTTCTTGGCTTGACAGTTACTGTGATTTTCTCGCTAGATGTCTCGCCTGATGCATTGACTAATACCGCGTAGTATTCATATACACCTGGTGTCTTATCTTTAAGTTTCGTAACTGTCATCTGAGCCGCAGGGGTAGCCGTGCTTAGTGTCTGTGTGTCGACTACTTCTCCATTCTCATACAAACGGTACTCAGTACCATTGGTTCCCCACCACATATTCATCACAACGTCGTAAGTTCCATCCCCACTCCAGTTGTCGTGGGATACTATAGGCTTGCCCGGCGCTGCATCTGTAACAGTAAGGATTAGCGGATCGCAGGCAGTCGAACCGAAGCTGTTGACTAGCTCGCACGTGTACGTGTAGGTTCCATTTGATTTGCCCACAATATCCGTACTCATGGCTTGTGCATTCGGTGAGCTGTCCGTCAGCATCTGGGTACTGATCAGTACATCGTTTTCATAGAGCTTAAACTCGGTACCGTTGTTCCCCCACCAAAGATTCATCGTGACGGCATAGCTGCCATCTCGAAGCCCGGTGTCGTGCCCATTATTGTCAGATAACACTGGCTTTCCAGGGGCTCCACCAGCAAGCGGAGTTGTACTCTGGAGCCATTGTGACCAACGGACTAGAACCTCTGCCTGCTCAGAAGTGAACACCTGATTGCTCTGGAGATTCACTTCACTATTAAAAGCTTCCAGCAAGCTGTGAACTTCTGCGCCAGCATGCTGCTGAGCTTTTTCTTTGGCGATCGCCAGCTGCTGCTTAAGTGAGTTGGTTACGTTTTCTAAATCTGGAGCACCCGTCTCAGCTGCAAAATTTTCGGATAATGCCGACAAGCTGTCAAATGTCGCATATACACTATACGAATGCTCTGCCAGCCCGACATTGCCCGCCGCATCCTCGGCTTTCGCAGTTACACTATGAGTTCCCGCTTCCAGCGTATACGCTTTAACATCTGCGAGCGTTGAATCACATGGCGAATAAGTAATGCCTGATACAGTATCAGCTGCACTACAGGTGATGTTTAATGTCTGCTCTATGGTATAGGAACTCTCTCCTTTAATTACTACCTGTGGTGCGGTCCGATCAATCTTCACCACAGCAGTCTTCTGCGGCTGTTCCACATTACCCTCTCTATCAACGCTCCAATAAACTAACTTATGTGTTCCTTCATTGGACAAAATAACTGAATTCCCGGTTTGCTGCTCGCCATCGTTTACTGTGAAATAGGTTGCCGCAACACCAGAGCCCGCATCTGTAGCTGTGAAGGTTACCAACGTATCCTTGTTGGTCCAACCTTGTGGCGCATCATCCGTTGTCACCGGAGCTGTTGGGTCCGCCCCTTTCACTACGCCATAAAAGCGTAATTCCGCCATGTTACCAAACCAATTACTACTATTATAGATCCGGATATAACGATAGGCTTCTGCGTTACTAATACTTAAGGTCTGCCAATCCATCGTTTTTCCTGCAGGAGAGGAGATTGTCGTCCAGCTTGTATGATCATTCGAACCCTGAACCACAGTCCCATTAATTCGTGTAAAATAATTATCTTGCCTGGAAAGCACCTCTGCCTTGGACAGCTGGACCCTATTCCCTTCTTTAAAATCAAACGTTATAAATCCTCCATATCCACTGCCATTTACCCGAAAATCCGTAATTGTGCCTGCATTTCCATCGAATAATGATCCCACAACATTCCTGAGATCGGTGGGTGTTCTCCCACTGGAATCACTAAAATTAGTAATCGCAAGCACATTACTAATCAACTCGGTCTCATCGGGAATGTACAGAGAGGAACCATCTGTAGTTGATGTTTTTTCCGGCCCCTCGATTCCCTCCTTTGACTTGTATTTAATACTAAAGTTCACAAGTCCAGGTTGTGCCTTATTGCCCATGACCGCTTCAGCCGTCCAATTGATCTTATCGACAGTAGCAACGGTTGCGACTTGATCCTGAATAATGACATTCACTTGGTTAATTGCATCGCTTGCTTTAAAAGACAATTTCACCGTGTCCCCAGTCACAATTCGTTTCTGGATACTTTGGTCGGAGCTAATGGACACCGCATCAAGCTTTGAATTGATTGTAACATCACCATACAAACGTAGTTCAGCCATGTTTCCATACCAGTTGTTTCCATTGGTGATGCGGATATAACGATAGGGTTCTGTGCTGTTAATCGTCAACGTCTGCCATTCCGGCGTATTTCCTGCTACATTAGAGATCGTAATCCACGTCACATTGTCGTTGGAGCCTTGCACCACTGTTCCATTAATTCTGCCCGTATAATTGTCTTGCCTTCCGATTACTTCTACCCTAGACAGCAATGCCTGACCGCCTTCTTTAAAGTCAAAGGTTAGATATGCACCATAACCACTGCCATTTAAACGAAAATCAGTGATGGAACCTAAATGATTATCAAATAAAACTTTTGCTGTTGCCAAAAGATCAGCCGGATTTCTTCCACTGGAATCGATTAGGTTTGCTATCTCAAGCACATTAGCGATAAGTCCCGTCTGATCTGCAATGAATAAAGTAGAACCATCTGTTGTAAAAATAGTCTCTACTGCATCCGCTCCAGCTGCCGTTTTATAATTGATCTTAAATTTCACAGTACCTGATGGAACATTTTCATTCACCACAAGCTTAGCTGTCCAGTTGATATTGTCCACAGAACTGACTGCAACAGGCTGACCCTGTATATGGGCCGTGGCATTATGGATCATTTCTGTAGACTTAAAGGATAATTGAATCGTATCCCCTGGTATAATTCGATTTCTTAAGCTTTGATCCGAGTGAATGGACACGGACTCTAATTGATTTACTGTCTCATACCGCTGGCCAAAGATTCTAAATTCAGCAATTTCCAGCATAGTACTCGAAGGCTTTATCATTTCCATTTTCAAAAATCGGAATTTTTCATGCTCCAGGCCTGCTTGAACCTCAAGTCTCTGCATCTCTTCAGTAACTGTTGTCAAGCCGGGGGTTAAGCGGGTCCAATTTTCTTTGTCATTCGATCCGAACATTGCAACGCCGCCAATTCTCTCCGGAAAACTAGCTCTTACCTGAAGCTCAAAGCTTTCTGCTGATATTTGAAAATCCGGTCCTAAATCCATGTAATGCGCCCGATCCTGCGCTGTATAATACCCCACAAAACTATCATTTGTGTTGTCCAGCAGGTTCGGGACAGCGTTACCAAAGGTTGAGCTAACAAACATATTCGTAAAATTAACACTTCCATCTTTCATTAATGGCGTCAATTCTTTAAGACTTTGCACTGCGAGATTCAGGTCAAATAACTTCTGATAGAAGACCTCGTCAGTGGCAGTAGTAATTACATCCATTACCTCAGCGTGCACTTGCTTATAGTGAGCTAACGTTGCCGAAATGTAAGGCACATCAACATGATAAGGAGAAATGACGGCGTTGACGGCAGATTGCCGATCATTCGCTACTACAACACTAACATCCTTGGCTGTAACCGAAGTTCCATCTGCGGCACTCACTACAAAGGAGTAGGTTCCCGCATGTGCTCCAGACCAAGAGAAAACACCTGAAGTCTCATTGAACACTGCACCCTCAGGTAACTGATCCGCTTGATAGGTAACAACATCCGTTGCACCTGCGTCTGTCGCAGAGAAATCAAATTGAATTGCAGCTGTAGATCCCTCATAGGTAAATAAAGATACTGGTGCCTTTCCTGATGTAAATACTGGAGGGGTAAGCTGTGCCCCAGCTTTTAAATTAATATGGTCAATATCGACTGTTGTTCCATTTCCTTTTACATTAAAATAGACAAGATCGCTGAAGCCTTGGAACTCATTGAACTCATACTGAATATACCTCCATTGCCCCTTTGTATCAGGCAGCGTAACGGTATCGCCAAACACCTCCATGGTTGCTATGCCATTAGTCCGAATCTTAAAAGCAATGATTCGTTCGCCACTGCTTGCACCCACAAAAGCAATTTTACTGCCCTCATCTGTTGCGGTAATTTCAACGTAAGTAGTGTCTCCTTCTTGTTTTGTGGTGGAGTGACCATCAAGCTTCGTGTACCGGTCTTCTAGTTCTCTCAAATCTGGATTCGTTATCACCTTCGGCAAATTGAGCGTACCCTCGTCCTCTGCTTCTTTAGGAATGTACAGCCAATAATCCCCGCCTCCATCCGGAGACTCCCAATAGAAAGGCAATCGCTTAGCAAACATCTCGCTAAAATAAGGAGCTTCAACCTCCATATTTATTCCAGCTGTATATTTATAATAATAATAAAGATCATAGACATTACCGCCAATTCTCCCCCTGTAACCGCCAGCCAAGTGTTTATAGATAATCGTTGGATTTCCATTTACATCTGTATGTGCCGCCACTGGAATCCATGGTGTATCATGGCCAATCATATACTGCGCAAAGTAGTCGGCAGCTTTTAAAATCCGTTGATCTAGAAATTCATACGGCCCCACCGCATTTGGCGCACTAGAAACAGTCCCCTCTACCGGATTTACCTTTGTTTCCTGAGCCAATAATAAACGTGATAAAATCTCTACATTCGTTATATCCCCAGCGCCATGCGCCTGATCTCTGCCCATTTCAACATGCTGAACTACGGGTGGATTAACTTTTTCCCCTGTTACAATATTTGTATCAACCCATCTGAATAAAGCTTTTATCGCGCCATTTTGCCCCTGATCGACAGCGGTTTTATTGACGGTAAACCATTCAACTCCCTCATTGTACCTCTCTTTATTTCCTGTAAAAATATAACCTGACATAGCTCCAAGCAGCGGATAAAGATGCTGGTTCATAAAACGATCATTTGTGTGTTGGAACGTTTCAATAACCGGATTAATAAGATTATTCGTAAAATCAGCGACATCTTTTTCCGTCCATTTCAGCTCTTCAGTTTGAGCACTTGTGTACCTTAAGATTTCCGCCGCAGTAACCATTCGATTAAGTGGAATTCCTGTATGAATATGTGCATCATTAAAATACACGTATTTCTCAGGGTCCATCTGTGACCAAATCCGGATAATATGCATGGCATTGGCTCTGTAAACCTCATCACCCGATATTACATACAATAGAGCTTGTGTATAAGCCTTCAAACCATCCGCTATAAATCTTGAATTAAAGCCCTGGCTATTAAAAGCATCGCTCGCTGGTTTCAACGGATCCGCACCACTTTGATTGTTGGAAGTGACCGTCCTTGAAGCTGCCGGAGAGAGAAGCATCTGATTATAATAAGCGATCCAGGGTTCTTTTTGCGCCCGTACCTGTGTCCTAATATTCTCAAGAATATCCTTGGTCAGGCCAACACCCGGATGTTTGAATCCGCTTTCATCTATAACCTCATTAATGGTAGGTTGGTAATCCGTAATTATCGACAGCTCTGTCGATTCTACTGCGGCTCCTTCTGCCGATAAAGGCACTAGCGTTACCAACAAACTTAAGGAAACTGTGATCCTAAAAATACGTTTAAGCGATTTTCCAAAGAGTAGCTCTTTAAATGAATTCATTGTTCTCCTCCATTCATTTACATCCTCTGATTTAATGCAAATAAATACCGCTGGCAAATTCATTCACTACAAAATGTTTGTTATTCAGGTCGACAATAACCTCTCCATTAATCTGAAGATTATAAAAATAAATATCCTTCACACCTCTTTCCTCGTCATAGCCGAATATACAGGAAGGATTGATATTCTTCCCATTGTAGGTGATATCGCTAAACTCTATATTTTCGATACATCGTCCTGGCACCGGATTATAGGTTTTATTCCAGACCACGCGGACATCAAACAGCTGCCCCAGTTCAAAATCCTCCACCCGGATATTTTTGAAAGTAACCTTACGAACGGTATTGTTGTCCCCTGCACAGATTGCCATAACCCCCCAATAATTTTCCTGTGGCTCGTGATGCTCAAGCACATCGATATTTTCAAACCAAATATTTTCTATAAAATCGCCATTATGTTGGTGATCACCATGAATACCGACATGCATGGCATGAGCAACGTCCGCCCAGAGTATGGAATCTTTAACCGTGATATGGCGTGAGTCTCCATAATACTCTCCACGGCTGCCGTAAATGGCAATGCAATCATCAGAAGTTCTCAAGAACACATCTTTAATATCCACATTTGAGCTAGCCATCATATCAATTCCATCACACCAGCCGCGTGTACTGAAAGCTTTGAAGTTATGAATGCGGATATGCTTAGACGCTCCGATATATATACTGTAATGCGGAGGATCAAGCGTGATGATCCCTTCGATCTCAACCTGTTCAGAATGCTGGATTTGAACGCCTCTTAAATAAGTGGTTTTCTCCATATCCGCCAAATACAGAACACCTCTGCCGCGAACAACAACATTCTCAGCATGGTCAATCATTATGGATCCGCAAAGGATCGCGCCTCCGGCAATATAAACTGTGGTCCCAGAAGGGATATGCAGCATTGGATTCTCGAATTGATGAAGCCCGGGCATAAAATATATCGTTTGACGCTCCCCATTAGCCCTTTCTGACAAATGATGAACTTGTTCTGCGATAGCCGCAAATTGATGTATTCCTGGTTGGACAAGCACTACATTATCATCGTCAAGTTTAGGTGGGGCTGTCTCCAAGGGGTTGGCAAAAAGATGCAAGTTACTAAAACGTTCTCCATTGATTTCAATGGAAAGCTTACACGGGTGCTCCAATGTGAACAAAAGGGTATTCTCTTCGATTTGAATTGGAATATGGGTTGCCAAAGGGCGAATAACCGCTTGTTCAATCTGCCGGTTATTACAATGAACAGAGACCTCCACCGTGCCTTCCATATCAAAATAAACCATCGATGTCGATCGAACCTGATGCATATCCACCTTTGCTTCAAAAACAAACAGTGCTTGCCATCCCCCACCAGGCTCTCGTACACTCACTGTAAAATCGTCTTTCCCCAGGGCTTCATTCGGCTGCTCATAAATAATTAATCCGCTCATTTCTACCTCCGTTATCTTAAAATCAACTCTCTTAAGGGTTTAATAAATAGGCTGGAGCAAGCTTTTGCTCCAGCCTATCATCCAGTACTAATCAGCGAACGCTGCTATTTACGATCTGCCAGCACTTTATTTACCTCATCCGTTACTTCCTGACCTCCGGCCTTTAGCCAGCTATCCTTGAAATTATCAAAATCTTTACCCGTGTTCGCTTCTCCTGTAATTGCTTTGATAACAAACGTATCTTGCAACGTCTTCAGATTGCCCCAATACTTGGGTTTGCTTGTTAATACCGCTGGTCCCAGTACATCTAGCAATGGTGTAACACCTGGAGTGATCTTGTCTCTCAAATCTAGCAATTCTTGTTTTACCGTATGTTTTTCCATTGAAGTGTCTGTGGAGCTAAGTGGATTATAGAAATTACCTGCTCCCATCTTCGGAGCACTAACCTCTTCATCCGCTTTTGGAATGGCAAGGTCCCCTTCCATATCATAGCTCACACCCAATTGACCGAAACCTGTCAGCAGAAAACCTTCGGAATCCGTAGACACATATTCGAGAATTTCCATAATCTTATGACGTTTCTTCTCATCCTTTTCGAGTTGAACACCGAACAATACTGGCGCCTGTCTTGCACCATACGCGAAAGAATAAGCAACGCCATCTGGGGCTGTAAACGGCTTGCCAGGCACGAATATTTGACCTTTCTCTAGACCAGGTTTTGCGACAAACCCAGATTCTTTATAAAAATTGCCCCACTTCCCGTTATCCACCATACCCACTTTTTGGTCAGCAAATTTAATATTGATTTCGTTATTATCACTAGTTATGAATTCAGGATCAATCAGACCTGCTTTGTACCATTTGCTCAATAACGCCAATGCTGATCGCGTCTCTTCTGTAATGCCTCCATAAACTACGTTCCCGGAAGCATCCTTTTTGAACTGATAAGGGGAAACAGCAAATGCTGAGAAGACACTTGTGAACAATTGCTCTGGAAGCTTGCCGCGGCCGATTAAACCGTAAGTATCCTTCTTCCCATTTTTGTCCGGATCTTCATTAACAAATTTGGTGAGTACATCCTCAAGCTCTTCCAATGTCTTGGGTGGTTCTGAGTAGCCAATATTTTTCAGCCAGGCTTCATTATAGCCCGGAATAAATCCATCAAGACCACCTGGCCAAATTTTCGGGATCCCCCAGTTTTTTTCGTTGTATAAGCCTACGCCCCATGCCCCGGAATCAACCGAATCCAATGCTGCTGCATATTTCGGCATCAGGGATTCAATTTCAGCCTTATCAATCGTCGCAATAATCCCTTGATCTGCCCATTGCACCATATCCGTTTCATTTGCATCGACCGGGAAGATATCAGGAATATCTCCAGAAGCAAGAAGCACCGAAAATTGTTCTTTCCAAGTTCCACGTTCCAATTTAATATTTTTGATTTTTACATTAAATTTCTTCTCGAGCTCGGTTTGCACATAGTTACCGTCTTCTTCTGGCGTATTAAAGTTGTTCGCCCAAATAATTTCAATCGGAGCTTCAGCTGCTGATGTTCCCCCTTGACCTTGGTTCGTCGGCTTCGTTTCGTTAGTGTTATTATTCGCCACATTCCCGCCGCAACCGCTCATGACAAGTGAAGCCGATAGGGCTATCGCAGCAATTTCCAACCATTTCTTGGATGTATGCCTCATATTCTTTTATTTCCTCCCTTTTCTAGTTCATCTATATATTTAGACAGCACGCGGATATAGCGGACTGTTTAAACCGTTCTGAGCCTTCTAACCCTTAAGTGATCCAACCATAATTCCTTTAACGAAGAAACGTTGCAGGAATGGATAAATCATTAATATAGGTAGCGCTGTAAACATAATAATCGCCGATTTGACCATTTCAGGAGCCTGCTCATTGGTAGGAAGTGGTAACATCGGATCTCCTTCGGCCGAAATAACTAGCCGTCTTAAGAAGAGCTGCAGTACAATCTTTGATTGATCCTGCATATATAACATTGCATCAAACCAAGCGTTCCAGTGCCCTACTGCAGTCCATAGGGCTAACGTTGCTAGAACAGGCTTCGACAGTGGAATAACAATCGTAAATAAGATCCGCATATCATTAGCCCCATCTATTTTAGCTGAATCCTCCAGTTCCTCCGGTATACCCATAAAGAAATTTCGCAGGAGCAGAAGATTAAACGTGCTGAGCAGGCCGGGGACAATATAAACCCATAACGAATTTATAAGTCCCAGACTTTTGATTAGCAGATAGGTAGGGATAAGCCCGCCGCCAAAAAACATCGTTACGACAATGAACATTGTATAAAATCCCCGGTGCGGCAAATATTTACGAGATAGCGGATATGCTCCCAGTGACAGAAACATGAGTGTCAGAACTGTTCCTACAACTGTGCGGAAAACCGTATTCCCCATCGTTTGCCAGACTGTATCTGTTGTCAGTACACGCTTCCAAGCAAAGAAGGAAACTTCTTTGGGATAGAAATGAATTCCCGGCCGTAGTGCTTCCGCAGGGGTGCTAAACGATATAGAGAGCACATGCAAGAAGGGATAAATCATCGTAATACAAAGAATGATTACAAATAGGATTAGAAAGACTTGGAATACTTTTTCACCAGTGGATAGCTTCAATTGTAGTTACTCCTTCCTTACATTCATTCATTAATAAAGACCTTCCTGCCCCATTTTTTTCGTTATGAAGTTAGCAAATAACACCAGGATAAGACCCACCACATTTTTAAATAATCCAACAGCCGTCGTTAGACTAAACTGAAAGTTTTGCAGACCTATCCGGTACACATAAGTATCTAACGTATCCGCCACCCCATATACAGCTGGTGAATAAAGTGTTAAGACTTGATCGAAGCCAGCATCCAGCACACTCCCTACCCGAAGAATAAGCAGAATAGCAATCACCGGCAGGATCGAAGGAATGGTGATAAATAACGTTTGTTTCCAGCGATTGGCTCCGTCCAGAACTGCAGCTTCGTACATTTGGGAATCGATGCTTGCTAATGCAGCTAAGTATATAATCGTTCCCCAGCCGATTTCCTTCCATATTCCTGACATAACGAGCGTAAAGCGGAAATATTTCTCGCTGCCTAAAAAGTAAATGGGATCAAAGCCGAGCCACTGAATAATATAATTGACCACACCGGAATTCGGAGATAACAAAGTGATCAATATCCCCCCTATAACGATCCAGGATAAGAAATGGGGTAAATAGGATATCGTCTGTGCAACCTTCTTGAAGAAGGAAAACCTAAGTTCATTAAATAACAGCGCCAATATGATCGGTGCAGGAAAACCAAAAATAATATGGTAAAAACTGATAATAAGCGTGTTCTTAATGATTTTCCAAAAGTCGGGTGAAGCTGTGAACAAGTATTCGAAATGCTTTAAGCCGACCCAAGGACTTCCCCAAATTCCATCACGAATAAAATAATCTTTAAAGGCCAGTTGAATGCCATACATCGGGCCATAAGCAAATACGGTATACCAGATGATCACGGGAGCTAGTAATAAGAATAAATATTTGTTTTTTTTGTATTGGCGCCAAGTATGTGTCCACCTCGAGACTTTCGGCTTAAGATTCTCTCCCTGTTTTTGAATGCCAGCAGTGCTTGCCGGGTTCATAGTTGTTTTCTCCTTCCGAATACGATTTTGCGTTAAGACTGTGTCTGAACACCCCTTACGTTAGGGCATTGTAAGCGCTTTTTCTATTGTAAATTCATTAAAATCAGTAAATTATCTTCGTATTGGGGCTATAATTTTTCGAACAAAAGAAAAGACAATCGCGAGACGATTGCCTTTTCCACATGGATTGGAGAATTATGCACTTGAATGGTTCGAATGGTTTGCATTGCCTGCGTTCCTATACTGGACCGGTGTAACTCCGTAACGTGTTTTGAATTTGTTGTGAAAATATTGCGGGTTACGATAACCCACCTGAGCAGAAATCTCAGCCACGGACAGCTGCTTTTTTTCTCTTAATAAATCAGCCGCCTTCTCCAACCGCACTCGGGTTACATATTCAGTGAACGATTCATTCATAACGGTTCCGAACAAGGTAGAAATATACGATGGCGCCAACGAAGCAACCTCAGATAATTTATTTAGCGATAAATCCTCTTGAATATTATCATCGATAAAGATTTTTAATTTATGAATGATCTCTGTATGTGCGTGGTTTCCTGACTCTTGAATATAAGCTGTAATTTGTGCCGATAAATCACGAATGGAATCAAGGGTTTCGGCCAACGTCTCCTTTTTGAACTCATCGAACAGACTGGAAGGCGAAACGATTTGTTGCAGATCAAGCTCAATAATGGTCTGATACAGGACCGTAACCAACTGAAGCAGGCCTAACTCAACCGTCTCCAATTGGACATCACCTTTCTCCATGACCCTTTGGAAATCGTCCATAAACCTGTTCATCGTAACGTCATTGCCCGCCTTTAAGGCATTTTTATAAAGATCAAAAGAGAATAAGTGTGGCGTAACATCGTTAAGCGGGATATGTGAATACCGCGCAATAGCTTCCGAACCATAGATAAACCGATATCGATAGGCATGTAAGGCATTTTGATACGAAAAGGGGATTTCTTCAGGTGCCTGAACCTTCGATCCAAGCGCTGCTCCAAAGTGTAGTTGCTCAGGCAACACATTTTTTATAAGCTCCAGTTCCTTCAATAATAAAAGCTCCAGCTCTTCGTGATCCTTATTCAACTCACTGAAATAGATAAGCGCCGCTTCCTGGGTATTTAAGCTGACGAATTTATAAAAGCTATAGGCAGCATGCTGTTCATAAAAAGCCCTGAATTCCTCGCAATCTCCCTTAGTTATACGAATATAGCTAGTCATGTAATGACATTGCAAAGGTAAATAATCGTAGTAATCCGAGCCAACGCCTGCACCTAATACCAGATTTTTTAGTTCATTCACTTTAGCTTTAGATTCTAAGGTTTCGATTTTTTGACCTAGCTTTGAGATTGTACTACCAATAATAGCGAATTCATTTTGCGAATAGTTTACGGTGCCTGGATGATAAAAGCTGCGAACATTGTTAACAAGCTTCTTCATCGGAACATATACACGTTTGGAAATCAAATAAGCGAATAGAAGCCCAATTAACAATACCAGGATACAGCTGACAAATATTTGGCTCTTCAGCTGCTTTGATGAGGATACAAATGAATTCATAGGCCGTATTAATACGTATTTCCATTGATTATTCGAGGTTTGGTCATTTTTAAAAGACAACACATATTTGTCGCGTTTATTATAATGAATTTCCTTATTATTCCCTGCTGACTTCATCCATTGCTTAGCAGTCTTAAGCCCCTCTTCGACGTTCGAGCCCGTATGGATAATAGGGCTGCCCTTTTCATCAAAAGCATATAGCTTTTCCATCGGCGAGCTCATCGTGCTGGAAATCATTTTATTGATGTATTCTAAGCTAACGTCAATGTACATGGTGCCTGTTGATGTTTTTGATAAAGCACCATAGGGAAGGGCGATTGCGTAAGTCAACACCTCTTCTTCATCCGATAACGTTCTATATGTCCAGCGGTTTAAGGCTGGTGTCACTGAAGTTTTCAAGAAGGAAGCATCTGGAGAATTGTCCAGCTTCGAATAAAATTGGCTGTTATCGATGATATAATTTCCTTTCTCGAAGTATGTGGATATTTTGTAAACGCCTTCATTAGTAAGCTTGAAAATTTCGAGATCCTTGCGAAAAGCTAATATTCTGCTCGTATTGCCTTCCCATTCACTGTCCAGTAAATAATTCAGCATAGACTGATTTTCTAACGACAAGGTAGACACTGCTCGGTTGCGGATACTGTTTTCGTATTTTTGCAGCAGCGTATTCTCCACAAAATCACTTGAAGTCATCAGTCGTTGCTTACTGTCTCTGGCAATCTCATCCACCATTAAGCGATTAGCCTGAACATACAGATAACTGCCCACAAGTCCGATTAAAACAACGGCTAATAATGTGAATGAAAAAATCAGATGGGTAAACCATGTGCCTCCATTTCTTACTCTGCCGCCGATCTTCATCACAAGCCCCCCTTTAGTTCATAACCCTATCTCTGTAACTTTCTAAATTGAAAGCATTTATAATTAAAGATACTAAAATGCACCAACTTTAGCCATTATAAAATCTTCTGTTTAAAGATAACGCATCTTATAAAACCGAAAAAAACAGGCTTCCCCGAAATTAATCGCTGGAAACCTGTTTATTAACCTATACAAAACATCTATCGCGACAAAGAAAGTAACTTCAATGCCCCCGCTCCCTTTTTGAATATTCCTTCACCCATGCAATCCATTCTAACCTGTGCGTATACATAAGGATCACAAAGCTCCCAAACCATACCCACAGGATAGGAGCAGACCACTTACTGATGCACAAATAAACAAAAAGGAGCAGCATTCCGCTAACCACTTGCACACCATCCGAGACAGGTGAATTCCCTCTGCTTTTGTACCCGCTGCCGAGCACTTTCAACACTGCCAGGATAACTGCTAATGCTAAAGAGGCCTTGAATCCTGTCAACGCGCTCCATACCCCAAAGGTTACGGCGATCGCCTTCCCTCCTTTTCCTTTAAGAAATGGAGAGAAGGCATGACCGGCAATAGGAGCTAAGGCTAGCGGAATAATGAAATAACCCTGACTATAATGACTTTCCATTACCCATAAAAGAGGCAAATATCCTTTTAAAAAATCCAACAACACCCCAAAAATTCCGAATTTATAGCCAGATGACTTCCATAGATTCAAAGCCCCCGGATTACCGTCGCCAATGTCTTTCAAGTTCTTTTTACGCGCAAGACCAAGCCAATAGGAAAACATAAGAGATCCCGACAAAAATAAACCCGCGACCCACAATATGATCATTAGTCCCTAGGGCCTCCCACCTGGATCTGCCTTCCTTTCCAGCTTACATGCCTCAGAAAAACAACCTGATAAATCGAATACAGCATGATCAAGATAAAGAAAACAGTTGCCACCACGTGAAATACAGGAATAACGATGCCAAATACACCTACATATTTTATAAAATAAAAGAGCTGGAACATATAAAGGAGATAACCGATCAATAAAGGCATAAACCAGGTAGTATTCGCAAAAATAAACACAGTTTCTGAGATGATGAGTCCGATCACCCAAAGCGCGATTGGAATAATTGTCCGCGGACTTATCGTTGAGGTGCTTAAGACAGCCCCTTTACTGAAGCCTTCAATCTCACTTTTTATCCCCTTCGGATACATACGAAAAGATACTAAGCCATAACCGATAAAATTTCTAATGGGAACACCTGCAGCGATAAACTTCTCTCCTAAAGACAAATCATCCAGCACTTCAGATCTAATGCTTTGATGGCCATTAACTTTTTCATAATCCTGCCTTAAAGCTAGAATACACGAACCGTATAATCCTTTTTTAGCGTTATTCTTTTCAAAAACAGAGGTGAATGTGAAGATCCCCAGCATATTCATGATTAAGGCAAGTTTCTCAAACAGCTTTTCTGTATGATGAAAAGGAACTACCGAAATGACACCTTTCGATAGCTCCCTTGCTTTTAATAATGAGGCCAGAGCGTTAGGCTTTAACCGGATATCTGCATCCAGAAAAGCAAAAATATCGCCCGAGGCTTGTAAATACCCATTCCAGATTGCCCAGCTCTTGCCCGTCCATCCCTCAGGGAGACTGCTGTTGGCAATAACCTTAACTCCATAGCTTTCGGCAATTTCCTTGGTCCGATCCTCCGAGAAATCATCCACAACAATAATTTCATAGGGGGTAATGGTTTGGAGCTGGAGTGAGTCGAGCAGAAAACGCAAATTGTATTCTTCATTTCTTGCGGGGATGATGATGGACAATTTCTCCGGTCCTTGAAAATGTTCGTGATCGGCAGCCAATATATTCTTTCTAAACAATATAAAACCGGAGAGACATCCAACACCTATAATAATTAACAACCACATTTACAGCTCCCCCCTCCTATAGCTATATATATGAAGGGTTAGTCCGTAATATATTCAATTCAAATTTAACCGACATTTACTTTTGCTGAGTATTGATTAAGCTTTTCTGTACACAAGAGCATAACGATGGCGAAAAAAACGATCATTGCAGGAAAAATACCCAGCGTGAATTTCGAAGCTAATAAGCCGATAAAAGGCGGCATCAGCGTGGTGCCGGTATAAGCTGTTGCCATCTGAAAGCCCATAATCGACTGAGCATGTTTCTTCCCGAATCGTACAGGGGTTTCATGTAGCATACACGGAAAAATAGGGGCTAACCCTAAACCTATAATCATAAATCCTACAAGTGAAACTATAGTTGGAAGCGGCAATACTAACAGCACCGTACCGATTAAAGCAATGAGCTGGCCATATCGAATTAGCTGTTTATTACTCATTTTAAAAGTAATGAAACCCGTCACCATTCTACCAAAGGTAATCCCTAGATAAAAAAATGATACCCATGTCGCTGCAGTTGATGCAGGAATGTCTTTAATGTTTACAAGAAAGCTGCTCCCCCATAAGCCCATACTCGTTTCGATGGCAGAATAAAATAAAAAGGTTAACATTGCTAGCTTTACCCCTCTTAATTTCCATGGTTTTGTGTTCTCTGCGGCATACTCTAGCTCCGGATGATTGAACTCAGGATCACTTTCAGCATTCGGGTGGTTATTGCTCCCAGCCACTCTATCCCATAAAGGCAGTGTAACGAATAAAATAATGACTAAGCTCAATTGTATGTAAGCAACCGTAAGATAACCTTGCCGCCATAGACCTTCTCCAGAGATAAAAGAGCCCATAATAATAGGACCCAGCGTGGCGCCCACTCCCCAGAAACAGTGTAACCAACTCATATGATGGGCTTTATAATGCGTAGCCACATAACTATTTAATCCGGCATCTACAGATCCCGCACCTAAACCAAGTGGAATTGCAGCAATAATTAACCAGACTAACGAAGGTGACCCTGCAAAACCAAGCAACGCTACAGCAGTCATGATACAGCTAATAAGAGTTACTTTCCCTGTACCAAAACGTTTAAGGATAACACCACTCATTAAACTGGACACAATTGTCCCTACTGCAATAACCATCGAAAGAATTCCAGCAGTACCTAATGAAGCATTTAAGTCCATTCTCATCACTGGCCAAGCGGAGCCAAGCAATGAATCCGGCAAGCCTAAACTAATAAATGCTAAATAAATAATAATAAGAAAAAAAGTTGCCATAGTTATCTCCTTAATTGTTCTCATCTATTTGTTGTGAAACTAATAAGCCTAATCCAAGACTTTGTAATCCATTCAGATAATCACGTTTCAAGTTACTTACCGCTAACGCTGGAAGATGCTCCTTCGGAACGTATGTTGCACTCCGTTCATAGATTTGATTAAGCATGGCTGGAGCTAATTCATCCTCACAAAAAATAATATAATGCGGATTCAAAATAGAAGTCATAGTAGCCACTAATCGACTAATCGCATCCACACTATGATTCGATTGCATATTTGATCCACCAGGATCTCCAGTTAATGCCTCTATGAAATTTTTATGATCATACTGTGGCAAAAATTGAACTTCTCCTGAAAAAAACGTCTTTCCTCGCACGATTTCACCATTGACCGCGATCCCAGCCCCCGGACCATTTTTCCCTAAATACAGATACATTAGAGATATATTCTCTTTCAAATTTCGTTGCGTCATATAGCCGATTACAGCGGCATTCATATCATTTTCCACGATTGTCGGAATAGATAGTTGATCTTCTATGTGTCTTTTCAAATCTAAATTCTGATATTTCTCATAACCCGGAATCAGAAAAATCTGCCCATGATTCACCGCACCTGGAACTCCAATAGCCACAGATTGGATTTTAGGATTGGCCTTTTTTTCATCTTCAATAAGCATGACCAGTTTACTAACATCTTCCTCAAGAATACTGGGCAAACTCCCTTCTTTGATTACCTCACCAATGCAATTATAGATGGTATAATTGGTTTCATTTTTTTCCAAAAAAACAGCCATCCCTAACCGATAATTCGGATTATAGGTGTATCTTATTGCCCTTCTTCCCCCACTTGACTCATCCAGACCGCTGACCGTTATTTCCCCTGCCTCTTCCATCTGCATTAGAAATTTGCTTATCGTTGGGAAACTGTATTGCAATTTATGGCTTAACTCTGCCTTCGTTGCTTTTCCTAGTTCTAATAATGCTGTTCGAATATTTCGGATAATTTCAGATTTCATTTGCTGTGAAGGAAGTCGTTTCTCACTCGCCATGGCTCTCCCATCCTCTCACCTATAGTCATACTGACTTATTAAACGCGTTTAATAAGTCAGTATGACTATAGCAGCAATACGATCTAACGACAAGTTAATTATTGAATCAAGCTCCTTCAGTAGGTGCAGGAATGAAATAAGGAGGCGTATAGCCCCCCTAATCCCTCGCATTTATCATTATCAAAATCAAAGCCTTTGCAGGATTCGTTCCCACCTTCCAGGATGACTATCGTCTAAGTACACCGGCTGAAATCCTAATTTCAAATAAATACGGATGGCGGGCAATCTGAAATCATCGGTTTCTAAAGAGGTTGCCGCTCCACCTGATTCTCTTATTTTGTGCAAACCAGCAAGACTTACAGCATAACCGAGGCCTTTGCCAGAATATTCCGGAAGCACTCCAACCATATGCAAGTACCAGCTCTTAGGGTCTCCACTGCCTAATTCCCAGGCCGTAGCTGTCGCTACAGGCTGATCCCCGCGGCAAATGAACAACAAGCGATCCGAATACAAGGGTACATGATCACTGATTTTATCTACGAATTTAACTTCTCTCGTAAAAGAATGACGGATAAGATCCTCCCAATTTCGTTCGTCCTCCGGCTGGAAGGACGTAAGCCGATACCCAGCGGGGCAATGAAAAGCAGGCAAGTCGGACAGCATTTCTTTTTTCATTACAAGTTTGGAAAGCGCCTGTTCCACCGTCAAATTCTCACCTTCGATCTAAAATCAGGAAAAGCTATAACTTTCCCACCCATCTCTACAGATTCCATAGATAATGTAAACACAGAGCTCCAAGTAACGGCATCATATACGTCCACCGAAGGGGTGCGATCCTCCTGAATCGCGGAAATGAATTCCTCAAGCACCATAAAATCACCTCCGCCATGTTTCGTCCCAGCAGCGTATTCGCCCCATTTTTTCCATGTTGGATGATCATAAAGTGGCTGATAGCTGCTTAACGGCTCCCACAATTCCTCTCCATCCGCTATATTTTTGGGCGAAAGATTCCTGAACCAGATCAAATCTTCCTCTTGCTGATGGCGGCCCGTAATATACGCCCCTTCAGTTCCTTGCAGCAAATAATGAGTTTTATTATGTGGTCGTACAGAGCTCCAATCTACACGCAGCTCAATCAGTACACCCTTTTCCGTTTGGATGACCGCAACCGCACTGTCGCCTTGCCGCCAGAAACCTTCACGCGCTGCCGGATGATCTTTTCCATAATGCTCTCCAAAATAATATTGTAAGGATCTTGATTTTGAAACAAAAGTCGAGATGCTTTTTAATCGATCTCCATCAGGCTTATTGAGATTAATCCATTGGGCAACTGGACCTATAGAATGCGTCGGATAATTGATCCCGTTATACTGCTGATGTAATTGCCCCCGCCAAGTCAGAGATCCATCCGGATGATGAGTCAAGTGACGCAAATCATGGATGTATCCGCCTTCCAGATAAGTAATTTCACCGAACATGCCTTGATCCGCCATATGTTTAATCGTCAGATTGGAGCGCGAGAAGCAGTAATTTTCAGACATCATATATTTAAGTCCAGTTTGTTCAACAGTTTCGATAAGCTCCCAAGCTTCCTCTAAAGATTGGATCGAAATCACTTCGCTTAGGACATGCTTACCCGCTTTTAAAGCATCAATAGATTGTCTGGCATGCAAATGCATGGGGCTTAAGATAAACACCGCATCAATTGCCGAATCTTTTAACATTTCATGATAATCCCGATAGGTTCGGATGTCCGGAAATTTCTCTTTCCATTGATTAAGAACCCACTCATTCAAGTCACAAGTAGCGGTCAGATGTATCCGATCCGATAGAGAGTATAGTGCATTCATAAAACTGGCCCCGCGATTCCCGCCTACTATGGCTAATCTTACTGGCTGGCGATTCATTGTTGGTCCACCTGCTTTCTGTCCCTTTGAAGTCGATTGATGATTAGTTCCTGATCTCTCGCCTTCCCTTCAGCCTGCGGATATTTTTCATAATCAAAAATGCTGAGGGTAAATAATGAAGACCATTTACTTAATTGCTCGCTCGCCAGACTCACCATCTCTAACCGGATCTCATCTTCAAGCACAGTGAGAATTCGAGCAGCAGGAATATCCAGAATGGAGGCCGTTTGAATGAAATGCCAGTTTTCTTGTCTAACGATGGAATGTACATGATTATGGCCGTTAAAATAAAAACCCACACCTTGCCACTGCTTCAATATCGGCCAAATATCCAAGCTGGGATCCAGTGACATCATCGGTTCGGTTGATCTAGCCGTCGTATTATACAAGGGATGATGGCCAAAAACGAATAGTGGCTTATCTGTAGTCCGCTTCATTTGTGCTTCGAGCCAGGCTAACTGTTCATCATCAAGCGTTCCGCTCCAATCGTCACGATTTTCCCGTGCGGTATCCAGCAATATAATGATCGCATGGGTCTCTTCAATCACACTGTATCGCTGCTGCCGGGTGACGGAAAGGATTTCTTGCTTAGGATAAGTGTACGTATCATGATTGCCAAGAACATGTAGAAAACGCCTGGAATGCTTGCTGTCCTTAATCTTACCCATGATATAATTAAATTCGCTAAATTCTCCTGCATGCACCATATCTCCCACAGAAATATGATAATCGGCTGGGATGGACAAAAATAGATTCATAAATTGCTCGTAAAAAGCATCTCGTGCCTCTTTAATCAAAACCTTGTTGTTTAACAATTCGTCCGGATAATGTAAGTCTCCGATAATCGCCAGCCTCATAAATGCCTCCTCCTAACCTTTAATGCCAGAGCTCATAAAACTACCTATCACTTGCCGTTGGAACAATAAAAATCCAATCATTAAGGGTGCCGAGACAATCAGCGTAGCCGCGCAGACATCAGACCACTGTGCGCCTGATTCCGTGGCTTTTGCGAACATCGCCAATCCTACAGTTAACAAGCGATTTTCCTCTGAATTGGTTACAATTAACGGCCACAAGAAATCATTCCAATGAAAGCTGACCGACACGATGGCAAAGGACACATAAATCGGGCGTGACAGTGGAACATAGATTCTGGAAAGAATACGCAGCCGTGAGGCGCCTTCCACCCGGGCAGCTTCATCGAGCTCATAGGGTAATTGCTTAAAGGATTGTCTTAAGAGAAACACTCCAAAGGAGGAGGCAAAGTAAGGCAGTATAATCCCCAGCTTGGTATCCAGCAGACCCATTTCGTTCAACACTTGATAGTTGGAAAAGATAAGAACATCCGGCGGCACCATAATTTGCACCAAAAATAACAGGAACAGCAGCTCTTTTCCAAAGAAACGTACCCGTGCGAACGCATAAGCAGCCATTGTCATCGTAACGAGTTGCACAGCTAGCACAACACCGCACACCAGCAATGTATTCATTAAAAATCGTCCAAAAGGCGCTCCATTCCAGACATGAATCAAATTCTCGAACGTAAAGCCCCAAGACCAGCCCGAATCGATAGCGACGTCTTTAGGTAAAAAAGCCGTTCTGACCACCCATAGGAAGGGAATGATCCAGACCGCGGCAAAAGTAAATCCAACCACATGCCACAGTATCTGCTGGATTCGGCGCTTCGTTTTTTCTAAGTTCAACATGCGCTCCTCTTCTAAAGCTTTACGTGTATTCTGCCTTAATACTAAGTGCAGCTTTAATGGATTATCCTCCACGGATTCCACCTCCTATTCATAATGAATTTTCCGATCCCAGCCAAAAAACTGCAAAGAGGAAATCAGGAGCAGCAACACGATCATGACCACCGTCATCGATGCGGCCATTCCTTGATCGTAGAAATTAAAAGTGGACTCGTAGATATAATAAAGCAGCAGGTTGCTTGCATTGTTCGGGCCGCCTTTTGTCATAATCCAGAGATGGTCAACCAGCTTAAAGGAATTCGTTATCGCCACAACAGCCACGAACAGCGTAGTTGGCATCGTAAGCGGAATTGTAATTCTACGGATGGAGGTGAACGTACCAACTCCGCTTACTGCAGCCGCTTCATATAAATCCTTAGGAATCTGCTGCATTCCTGCTAAATAAAAAATCATAAAATATCCGGCTTCTTTCCAAATCATCATGATGACTAATGCGCCCATCACCGTATTAGGTGTTCCCAGCAAATTCACAGGCTGATCTGCGATCCAAAAAGCCAGTCTGGCGAAAAGACCAAAATGAGGGGTATACAGAAACAACCAAATGTTCGCCACCGCGATCATTGGGATCATATTCGGATAGAAAAAGGAAAGACGTGCCAGTCCCCGCCCTTTTATCGCTTTGTCGGCAAACAGTGCCATCAAGAAAGCCAAAACTATTGAGGTTGGTACTGTGCCAAGAGCGAACCATATATTGTTACTGAACACCTTCAAAAAAACATGGTCATGCAATAGATTAGCGTAATTCTCAAATCCTACGAACAAAGGCTCAGGAGTTGCTAAGTTTTTCTCATAAAAGCTGAGCCAAAGCGATTTAAACATAGGGTAATAAGTAAACAAGCAAAGAAAGAGCAGCGAAGGCAACACAAGTCCCCAGCCGAATCCGTTTCGTCTAAGCCTCTCACTCCATCCGGCATTCATACCATTCAATCCTTCCCTGTTAAAGGTTTCTAAGATTATTGAATAATGGAATGACGCCAGAACATGCTACCAAGGCTGTCCTGGCGTACCCCATACCTTAATAATTACTTATTGAAGGGAGCTAGTGCCTGATCTGCTTCTGCTTGCGCTTTTTTGAGCGCACCTGCGGCATCAATCTCTCCTGCCAATGCCGCTTGAATCTGATTCGTTATTGCCGTCGATACTTTACCATGATTATGAGTGGATAATTCCCGGAACGCATATTCCAGCTGGTTTCTTGCAACCAATGCTTGCGGGAAATCCGCCGTATATTTCTTCATTGCATCTGTATCATATGCGGATTTTCTTACGCCAACATAACCGGATGAGCTGCTGAAGAGGGCCGCCTGTTCCGAAGCCGTCATGTATTTGGCGAATTCCCAAGCTGCAGCTTGTTTTTCAGGAGAGCTGTCCTTGAAAATATACAGATTACCGCCACCAGTGGGTGATCCAAATTGCTTTTGTGCAGGTGGGAACGCTACACCGAATTCGAATTTCGCATTATTTTTTACATTGGTTAAATTGCCGCTTGTATGCATCATCATGGCTGTTTTACCTTGAATGAAATCCGTTGGAACCGTAGCCCAATCAATAACACCTTCCGGCATCGCCTTATATTTATGGGATAAATCCAACCAGAATTGCAATGCCTCCACATTCTCCGGTGTATCAAACATCGCTTTTTTGCCATCGGAAGACATTATGTTTTGCTTCGGATCAGAAGCATTTTGCCGAGCAAGCATTTGAAACATCCAATACGAATCATCATTGCCCGGAATTTCCAGCCCAACGTGACCGTCTTTGTTCAGCTTCTTAGCATAGGTTACAAGCTCATCCCATGTAGTGGGTGGTTTCTCTGGATCAAGTCCTGCGGCTTTGAACATTTCTTTGTTGTAATACATAACAATCGTACTTCGCTGAAAGGGCAGGCTGTACGTTTTACCTTCAGACTGAGTATCCTCCACAAAGGCGGGATAAAAGTCTTCCATTTGAATGTCCTTGTCCTTCGCAATATAATCATCCAGCGGAACAATCGCATTCATATCGAGCATGCTGTATAGCTCTGTTGACATCATGACCGCGACATCCGGTGGCTGCTTGGCTTGTACACCCGCTTGGATTTTTACGGTATTATCTCCGTAATTGCCTGTATACACGGGATTAACTTTAATCTCTGGGTGCTGTTCCATGAATGTATTAGCCATCCCATCGATTACTTTAGTAAGAGGACCCCCCACATTAACCGGATAATAAAAGGTAATCTCCACCGGCTTAGTAGCTGGAGTCTCTGTGGATTCAGGAGTTGCTGCGATTGCTGTAGGCTGAGCGTTATTAGCTTTCGCTTTGGCTTCAACTGTACTGTTATTGGCTTGACCGCAGCCCGCTACTGCCAACATCGAAATGGATAATAACGTTAGAATGGTTTTGGATTGCTTTAGCATTTCTGTTAGCCCCTTTTTTCGCTTGGATTTGAATTAGAATGCATAATGGCGAAAGTTCACACTAATACGATTTGAGCCTACATCAAGAATATGAAGCTGTGCACCATCAGCGGTGGGCAATACAGCAATTCCTTGAGCTTCTGTACCACTAGGCAGATTGCGATCAAAGGCCACAGATACGTTTCCAGTCTCCGGATCAATCTGGTAAATCGTTTGGGTCGCGTTATCCGTAGAGGCATATAGAATACCGTTGTACACTTCGGCACCTTGAATTCGATCAATGCTTTGGGAAAGTGGAACGGTTGTGATTACATGCATATCGTCGAGGCTAAGGACATTCAAGACGCTTGCATTACTCCACTGAGCTGTATAAACCTGACCGCGAGCGGCATCCACCGCTACCCATGGTACACCGCCAATATGCAAATTCAGCGGCAAAGCATAGGATGTGCCTGTATATTTCAAAGTGTTCACATCATAGAGGGCGATGTAAGGATGCTGATAGTTATTGCCGTCTTCAATAGGAGCGTATATTTTACCGTTATAGTAGGAAATATCACCGATATGGTCTCCACCTTGGGAGGCTATCTCCAGTGGAATAGCCAATTCATTCCGTGCTTTTACGGATTTTCCATCAAGTCCAGTCCGTAAGAGCCCATACGAGGAATTAAAGATCCATGAATTCCCGTCTGTAGCCACCCCTTGTCCCCGTTCCAGGGCATCAAGTAACCAGAAGGTTTGCTTAGATACTTCATGCCAAGTTCCAGCAGTTGTAGCTGAAGTCGAAGTTGACTCTGCACTGATTTCTACCTCAGTGTTTACTAGGTTATCCGGTCCGACTGGTGTGGCAGATGCTACTAAAGATAAAGAACTGGTTGTAAGTACCCCCGCGCAAATCAGACTGAATAATCTTTTTAATCTCATGTTTTCTCTCCTCCTAATAAGGTTGTAGTTCGGCATTTGTACGCCTTACTTCAACCTTATTATAGGAGCTGGCTGCAGCTCTCTAATTGAACAAAACACTTCATTTCTTGAATAAAACTCTCATTTACAAGAATAAAATTAATAAACCATATGATTAGGCTTGGAGGCGCTTTGATTCGCATACAGCTTTGGGGTTAGGCCGGTTTCTCGTTTGAACAATCTAGTAAAATGTCCTTGATCAGCGAAACCCACCTGAGACGCAATTTCCTTCAACCCAATTTTCCCGGAACGAATAAGAAATTTAGAACGTTCGATTCGCAGCCGGATTAAATAGTTATGGGGGGTATACCCTGTCTGTTGTTTAAAAATCCGAATAAAATGTGATTGGCTCATATTAGCCATGGTTGCGAGATCAGTCAGTTGAATCTCATCTTCCAGCCGCTCACGCATAAATTGAATGACCTGAAATATCTCTTGGTTGGCGGGCGTTTTACTGTTTGAGTGCTGGGGGATCACAGAAGAATAGTGTTGTAACAAATGAATAATTAACATATTCGATAAAGAGTCGCTGTATATTTTCCCTTTGGCACCGCCATTCTGCAATTCCTCCAGCATCCAAAGCCCTAATTGCAGCAGCTTGGAATCCTTGACATGAAATTTGCGGTCCAATTGGATATGGCCTTCCTTCAGATAACCTGATTCACGAGCAATCTCTTCGATGACCGCTGGTGTAATTTCAATTTTCAAAAAATAGAGCGAGGTTCTGCCCCAAGGACAAAGAAGGCTCTCATTACAAGGGGTAATATGAATGGTGTAATAGTTTTCGTAGTAGGCTGTGCAGTGAATCCCAATTAAATATTTTGACTCCGAGGATGGGGTGAAAGCTTGCTGCGGGCTATACCATTGTGAAACCTGAAGCTTATCCCAACCATAAGTATCGCTTGCAAGAACAGGCTGGGTAGTGGTAAAGGACGATTCTTCCATTTCTCTCATATTTCATCCCCCTTTTCCCCTCAATATAACAAGCCTATATACGCTCCGCGTCAATGAGCTGTAAAAGCTATATTAATTTCCTCTCAGCTTCAAAAGGTGTATACTTCGAAACAGCAAAATAGAGGGGTAGCCCCCTCTTAGTATTTTTGCATATTCCGTTTCTACTTATTGAAACTATCTATTCTTATTTCTCATCCAACCACAAAATCGCTGTAACGCCACGCGGATAATATTTACTGCCCGTGATCTCACCGGAAATAATCTGATCGCTCCAGCTCCAGATGGAAAGCTCCGGATGGGTGAGCCAAGCTACGTGAGCACGATCCGCTGCCGCTCCCCGTTCCTCCCATTCCAGTCCCAGAATGCTGCGGGCGATGAATTGGGAGAGATAGATTTTACTGAGCCAGCTATTATTGCTGGTTGAAGAGATTTTCCAGCCTCCGTCTTCGAATAAGCATACTCCCGGCTGTAACACCGCATGCAGATGCTTGTCGAGTGCGCCAATATAGGCGGCGAACCGTCCATTACGATCAAGAGCTTCTTTGCAGCCTGTAAAGTAAGGGAAGACAAGGCCTTCGATAGCCGGAATGATCTTGGAGTCATTGCCTTCTCCAATGACAGCCGGAATATACCCGTCTGCTGTAACACTTGCCACCATTGTTGCGGCGCATTTTTCAGCCTGATCCCCTGCTGTTTTGGACTGTTCCGCACGCCCATGCTCTGCAAATATTTTCTCCATAGCCAAGTAAGCAGCCCAGCATTTTCCTGCCAGATAAATATTGTTACGAGCCTGACCTAAAGACACATCCAGACTGTCATACGTAGTAATTTCGGCTCCGCCCATCGTACGTGAGCTATCAAGCCCCATGACACCATTTCTTTGTTCAGGATCTGGATGATCGCGATTTACCATGCTATCCAGGCATTTCTCCATAATACTCAGATTACGTTCCATCCAGCCGCGGTCGCCTGTATGCTCTGCATAAGTTGCTGCACTCAGCACCCAGTTAACCAATTGTTCATGTGTCATATGTGAGAAACAACCATCAATGCCATAGACCTCATAAGCAGAATATCCCGGACGTGAAACTACGTTGGCTACACCCATATCATGTGTGAAGCTAATTCCACCTGGATACTCTGTATCCTCACCCGGGAAACGCACCGTATCTTCGTAACTGAATCTTTCCACGAACATATCTAGTTCATTACGTACAGTCCAAGGATTCAAACGCAGCTCATAAAATAACTGATCGACGGTAAGATCAAAGGTATTCATCATCCGGTATTCGCCTTCGTTGACGATCCAAAATGGCTTATTCTTGTAGTCCAGCAATTGCGTGGAGCCATAATAACTACGAATCGCATGCGCTAACATAAAGGTTTGATCTGCGGATAGGTCATCATGAGTAAATCTATCGTTAGCTTGCTCCGCTTCTTGCTTAAGGATATCAAATCTAGCTAATGCATATTCAGCCACTGCCTCTATATTGTTGAAATAATGATTGTAGTAATAAGAAGCATCAATTCCTGAGGTGACATAACCTGAACGGTGAAAACAAATAGCAAAGCGGTAAGTTTCTTTTACTCCGGCTGGAACATCCATGATCAAAGCGCCGACTCGTCCCAGTCCAAAGGTCCAATTCTCCTGCAGCTCCTCCGTTAGAATATCCTCCATCGTGAAATGCAGTGCGGACTTTGCAGTTCCTTTTTCCGCAGCAATCGCAATAAATCTTCCTTGGCCAACGCCTGTAATCTCCGATGATACATCATCCAGTCTTCTCATTCCGCTATACACATCTGTTCCCTGAAAACCAAAGAATGCACCGCGCGAGGTGGCGGATGAGGAGTTGTCCACTTCGAGTTCAACCAGCACTGCAGGCAGCAGCACATCCTTCATTTCTTCTATAGAGGCAGTTTCTGGATCCGGTACAGAACGAACGGGGGACAGAATCCGGAAGGTCAAATCACCCGCACTCCAGCTGTCTGTGGCTACATGAAAATCTCTGGAAATCTTATTCTCTTGAAAAGGGAACAGAATATTCTCCTTGTCAGGATTAGGATCCGGATTCTCAATATCATAACGTTTGCTTTCGTCCTCACCCCCGATTTCATGAAATGGCAGTGTATCATATCCCTTCCCGTCAGCACGTTCTAATCCTATGAATATATTTTGTCTAGGTGGTTTTCCAATCTCCAGATCGAAACCTCCACTAGCTCCTTTGAATCCTAAAGTGAAACTCGCAAATGCACCAATCGGTGAATGATGGGCATTAAAAAATTGATTATGCGCCATAAATAATAACACTCCTTCCAGCATGGTCCCGGATACCTCCGGGCTATATCTCCATGTTATCGATCTTTCCGGAAGTACAACAGGGTTAAAGCCTTCTTTTATTTGGGCAAATCAAACATCGATAAAAACCTATGTTATAATGAAGCCAAACTTTACAGTAAAAGAGGATTGAAATGATCTCGAATGATCCCGCTTTTCATAATTCTATTGATGGCCAGATGTCTCCAGACATCCAAGCGGCTTTCCATATCTTCGCCGCGCATTGGAGAAAAGTAAATCCGGATTGGCAATATCCCGTACACACTCATCCTATGTTTGAGATTAACGTTGTACTGCAGGGTGAGCAACATATGACGGTCGGCAATAAATCTTTTATCCAGCAAAGCGGTGATATTTTGTTCATTCGTCCCGGTGTAGAACATAGCAGCCTCGGTTCGAATGCTAGTCGTGACATGACTTATTACTGCCTACATTTTGATATTGATGATCTGATTTTACGGCGAGCTTTATTAACAGCAGACGCTGTTAGTCTAAGTGGCAATACCCCGGAGCTGCGAGCCATTCGTTCCGCTCTAGATGTCATCATAAATTCTTCCATCCTGTCAGAGTCAAAGGACACACACAGAAATCGCCTGATTACATTGCATGCTTCGCTGCAACTTCTAACCGCGCTCAGCGGCTGGGTACTTTCGGAGATGCCCCTCCTGGCAGATACAGAAGCTACGGAAAATACCGTCGCCTTAGCTAACGCCATCGAAGGATTGCTGCAAGGATCTGTCTCCTCTGCTGCAAGCACAGGCGAAAGAGGCGGCGGTATTGAGCACATTGCGGCAAAACTCGGATACAGTACAACTCACTGCAATCGTGTTTTCCACCAAATTTATGGCATGTCGCCAAGACAATATTTATCCCGCTTGATCATTCGTCACGCCAAACTGCTGCTAATGGATAATAGTCTATCTGTCGAATCGGTCGCCCACCGGCTAGGATACCGGGATGTGTCCCATTTCAGCAAGCAATTCAAACGCTGGACAGGTCTCCCGCCAATGGGCTACCGCCGTTTAACCGCGAATCCAAATACGCTTTAGTGATTGTTTCGCATACAAAAAAAAGGGATGTACCCTGCAGCCCACTAAGTGGTTACAGGATATATCCCTTTTTATGAATTAACCCTTCGTTGCACCAGACGCAATCCCCTTAACAAAATACTTCTGCAAGGCGATAAACACAATCAGCACAGGCACAACCGACATTGCTGTTCCTGCAAAAATCATATCCCAACGTGAGGAGAATTCTCCGATATAACGGTAAATTTCCACGACCATAGTTTTAGCCTGTCCTGAAGGCAATACCAGCATCGGCATCAGGAAATCATTCCAGATTCCAAGTCCGTTTAAGACCACCATACTGGCTGTGACGGGTCCTAGCAGCGGGAAAACAATTTTCCAGAATATCGCATAACGAGAACATCCGTCGATCTCTGCCGCTTCTTCAATTTCTCTAGGAATGCCTTTGACAAAGCTTGTATACAGCAGGCACCCAAAGCCCACCGCACCGGCTACATAAATTAGAATTGGACCGGCAAGGCTGCCGTATAACCCCAGCATTCTAAGCTCTTTAAACAGAGGAATCATATACGCCTGAAAAGGGATCATCATTCCTGCTAAAAAGTAAACAAACATGAACCGGGTCCATCTGGCATTTCTGCGTTCAATTGCGTAGCCCGCCATCGGAATAATCAAGACCTGTGCCGCAATAGAAAATGCTGTCAAAATCAGACTATTCAGAATAGCCCGTGGAAACTCTGTTTCGGTTAACAGATATTTAAAGCTGTCCAGATAAAGGGTTTTCGGAAAAGCAATGGCATCCTTCATAATCTCTGCATTACTCTTGAAGGCTGACATCAAATTAAAGAAAATAGGAAAGAAAAAGATAATAGCCACTAATAATGTAACAATGAAAAGTGCGATTTGCCCAACTCTTTTGCGTGTCTGCATCGTCATCTTAGAGCTGCACCTCCCGCTTCTGGAGAACCTTCACTTGGAAGACTGTAATGATGAGTATGATTAAGAACAAGACCATCGCCAGCGCAGTACCAAAACCTTGTCTTAATTCACCAAACCCAACCTTATAAATAATATAAGTTAATGTCTCCGTCTCAAAGCCCGGACCACCATCCGTCATGACGGCAATCTGATCAAAAATCTTCAAGGCGCTGATCATCGATAATACCATACATACAGTCATTGACCCCGCAAGCAGCGGAAAGGTAATATGCCGGAACTGTTGCCAGCCCCCTGCTCCATCAATACTGGCCGCCTCATTCAATTCCTGCGGAATACCTTGCAATCCAGCGAGATAAATGATCATATAATACCCCGCGCCTTTCCAAACGGTAGACAAAATAATCGACAGCATCGCATATTTAGGATTGCCCAACCAATCCACAATCCAGGTTCCAAGCCCAACAGACTCCAGAATCTGATTAAATACACCAAAGTTGTAATTCAGGATCATCGCCCAGACGAAACCCATTACGATTCCACTAAGCAACGTAGGGAAATAAAATACACTTCTGAATAAATTCCGGAACCAGCGTACCTTATCGACCATCATAGCCATTGCAATTGCTGCAATATTCTCTAAAACAACAAGTGAAATAGTCATGATCATCGTATTTTTCAGTGCGTTATGCACCCTTGGACTATTCCAAATTTCCACAAAGTTAGCGAAGCCGATATACCTTACGTTGTCGCTAATGCCATCCCATGAGGTGAAACTTAAATAGACACTGCCTACCGTAGGGACGATAACGAACAAGGTGTACAAAATAAATGATGGTAATATAAACAACAGAGCGTAGGACTGCCATTTTTTCTTTTTCTTTTTGTGCTGCACAGTGCCTATCAATGACTTGTCAGCATTTACTGCGGATGTAGCCATGGCTACTCTCCCTCCCTTAAAGACCGCGCTTGTTAAAAAGAGAACCTCTGCAGCAGCAGAGGTTGCTCGTTCAGGCGCTGCTCTTACATCTGATTAGCTTTCACTTGGTTGTCATACTCTGTATCCGCATCTTTCATGTACTTCGCTACATCTCCATCTTTTACCACGAGATCCTGCAACAGCTTGTAGTACCAGTTACGGAATTGTGGAGGGATTAGATTGTCTCCCCACCAGTTATTGATCGCCAACGATTTCACTACATTCGGGTCAGCAATAAGATCCAAAGCCACCTGCATTTGTTCACTTGTGTCATAGGTTACTTTCTCTTTTGTTGAAGGAATCGCATTTATCGTTGCTAAATAGTTCGAATACTGTTCTGGGGCGAAGAAGAAACGGATAAAGTCTTTGATGGCTTCTGTTTTGTCTGCATCCTTAGCGGCTTCAGCCGATAAAGACCAGCCTGCAGGTGACGGAAGACCTATGACATTGATTTTCCCTTCACGGTCAGGAAGAGCATAGAAGCCAAATTCAAAGTTCGGGTCTGCTTCAGCGATTTGTGTAAACATCCACGTACCGGAGTACAATTGTGCTGCTTTGCCAGAAACAAGAATCGAAGCGGTCTGATTGTCGCCCGTGCTGAGCCAACCTTTATCGACATAATTCTTGAACAATTCTTTGAAGTCCGTTATGCCTTGAACTACATTAGCATCAGTGAAGCTGACCGTTTTAGCGGTACGTTTGGAGTTCCAATCTGCATCTTTCGAGTAGACCTCATCAATCAGGAATTTGTTAACCCAAAAGCCCATATGGAAAATATCTTTTCCGCCTACTACAATCGGAGTAATGCCCGATGTTTTCAATTTTTCTTGGATGGCGATGAATTCGTCATAGGTTTTTGGAAGCTCGGTGATCCCTGCATCCGCATAGGCTTTTTTGCTGTAGATAATCCCTTGGGGAGCGTTCACTTGTAGCGGTGCGTTCCACACCTTACCATCCACTTGTGGAGGGGCTTCGAACAAATCTAGCAGATCGGAAGGCAGCTCTACAATCTTACCCGCATCGGCAAAAACTTCTGTATCCCGCATTTCCACCAGGTCCGGGAATTCACCCACAGCATCCTTGGTTTTCAGCCAGTCAAGATAGGCAGCGGATGAAGTTTCGCTCAAATCTTTAATAGTGACATTTGGATTAGCTGCAGTAAACTTTTTGACCGTATCTGAGATAGCTTTTTTGGTGGCCGGATCTCCGGAGGCGTAACCTATCGTAAAGCTAACCTCTTTTTTGGTCTCTTGCGGTGTATTTGAAGGCGTCTCGGATGCTGGCGTATTAGTTGCCTTACTTCCTGCATTATTATTATTTCCACCGCAAGCAGTCAAAACTGTTGTTGTGGCAAGTAACAATACGGATAGTTTCATCATTGTTTTTTTGTACATATCATAATAGCCTCCCCTTTTAGTGAACCGTGGAAACTGAAGCAAGATGTGCGCATCATCTCTCGAAAGCGTTTCCGTTGCTAATAGAATAGCATTCCTTATAAATAGTTAGAATGAACTTTTTTAAGCGGGATATGCGGTGAATTTAAGAATAAGTAAAAAAAGAACGAAAGACCGCAGTCTTCCGTTCATCGTCTATCCTTTACGCATTCTCCGAATCCGAGATTTTATACGGATCCTCTACAATCGGAAGCAACAATAGAATTGATGTCCCAATATGCTCCCGGCTGCTGATAGATACCCCGTATTCTGCACCGTACACTGTACGAATTCGTTCATGTACATTTTTTAGTCCAACATTTTTGCTAGGCGAACTAGGCTCTTCCAAGGTTTCAGCCAACTGCTGTACCTTTTCCTTGCTCATACCGATTCCATCATCATAGATCGTAACCAACAGCATTTCATCTTTCTTTTCGATCGTCAATCCAACTGTCCCTCTGCCTTGACTGCGTAAGCCATGCTGGATAGCATTTTCAACTATCGGCTGAAGTGACAATTTCAGAATGTACCAGTTCAGATCCACTTCGGGTGAGAGATCGACTACAAGCTCAAATTTATTCTCATACCGCACAGAGATAATATAGAAATAATCCCGTAGATGCTCCAGCTCCTGTCGTATGCTTACCCTGTCCTCTCCATAGTCGATTACATATTTCAACTGGTTAGAGAGTGATAAAATCATATCTGCGACCTCATCATTATCTTTATCCACCGCATTCATTCGAATGACTTCCAGGGTGTTGTATAAATAATGCGGACGAATCTGACTCTTCAGAGCATTTAACTCCGTTTGCTTCTGCTTGATCTGGGCAACGTAAGCTTCATCGATATAGGCTTGTAAACGCTCGACCATTCGGTTAAAACCATGGCTAAGTCTACCCATTTCATCATTGCTGTTCACGACCATCTGGGTATCCAAATTACCGGATTCTACGATAGCCATTTGCTTAATTAAGTTCCGAATCGGAGCAGCCAGCCGCCTAGAGAACCAGACGCCCATGATGATCATTGCAATCGCACAAATAAACATCGCTATAAACACCGTCGTACGGGCTGAAAAAAGCTGATCGAATAAATTTGCTCGATGAATTCTGGCAGTCACCGTGCCTTTAAGAAAAGGAATCTCTTCACTGAGAACGATCATCTCCTCGTCCTTTTTAGCCCGAAAAGCCTCTCCATTCGCTGACCTTGTCTCATTCGTGAAATATACATTTCCGTCGCCATCCAGCAGAAATAATTCATCCTGTCCCCCCAGATTTAATTCTCTGAAGAACTGATTAAATAACGAAACATCCACATCCATAAACAAGGTCCCAACTATCTTGGGATCTTTGGTGACACGCCCGGAAATATCAATTAAAGTACGGCCGATGGTGAACACACTGCGCTTTGAACCTGTATAATATTCTTCGGAATGGGTAGGGAAAATTGCCACTTGTGAAGGATTTGGAGCCATTTTAGTTAACCACTCTTGATAAGGCAGCAAATCAAAATTGCCCCCTCTGTTTTCTTTTTCCTGATAGTAGAGCTTATCGTCTGACTCCCTATGAAAATAAACACTGGTGATGTAGGAATCACTGTAGAGAACTGTTTTTAGAAAGGTTTCAATAGGAATCGTATTGATCTGCTCCAGCTCATTTACATTATAGGTTTGATTCTGCGAATAACTCTCGATAAAACCTTCATATCGTCCCGTATACATCAGCTTAGAGACCTCATTGTACTGATTAAAGGCTGAATTCAGGTTATAGCTCATATATAGCACCATTTGCTGCAAATTGCTTGTTGTGTAACGCTCGACATATCCGGAAAACGTCTGCACAGAAATGTAGCTAAGTGCAAAAAGCGGAATTAGGCCGACTAATAAAAAGGAAGCGGAGAATTTAACAAATATACTTTTGGATCTTCGGCCCCAGATAAACATGAATGAAGGCATCCCCTTTGCTATCCATCTGACTATTGGCTTTTGAAGGATTGCTTATATTCTTGTGGCAGCTTGCCATATTTCTTCTTAAACATATCGCTAAAATGCCGGGCATTGTTGTAGCCTACACTATCGGCAATCTCATAAACCATCATATCGCTTTGCAGCAATAAACGAAGGGCATGATTCATCCTCACCTCAGTGACATAATTCTTAAAGTTCTGTCCGGTATGTTTTTTGAAAAAGCTGCTGAAATAATAGGAATTCATAAACATCATCCCTGCCATAGATTCCAGTGTAATATTTTCTGGATAATGCTCCTCAATATAAGCCTTCACCTGGGATAGCTGCTTCAGTTCCTTACTGCCCATGCGACTGCCAATTTGCCCGGACATTTTGCTCAAAAGCACACGGAAATCTTCCTCCACCTCTTGGAAGGTAGAATAATTAGCCAATCGTTCAAGAATCGGATTTGTATCCTGAAGTGATGGACCTGCCTCCACACCGAATTGAATAAGCTCTTGTTCAAGCTGCAAGAATGTATTGTATACGGTAGAAACGGCTTGGTTTCTATTCCCGCCTGCCGTCTGCCGGATCGTCTGAAATAATCGCAGGCACTCTTGCTCAATTTGTTCTTTGTGTTGTAATTTCATGGCAATCCCAAGGGCGGACTGGATTTCATGCAGCGGAGCTTGAATCAATGATTCACTCTCATACCTGCTCTCTTTAACAGGAATCACACGATTAGGCCCTGTAAAATATTTATAATTTAGCGCTTTCAAAGCTTGGCGATAAGATTCATCAGCATCATCCATACCGTCAACAGGATTGCCTACCCCAAGAGTCACCTTTAATTTCAGAAAACTTGTAATTTTGTCATGGAGGTCTAAGGCAATTCTCGCTGGTTCCTCAGCATATTCATGCTGGAGCAGGATACAAAAACGTTCCCCTTTACGGAACATATAGCTATTATCGCTTTGCTCCACGGTTTCTTTAATAATGTTAGACAGTGCAAAATCAATTAGCTTACGTTCGCGTTCTTCCCATCTGGAAGGCTGCCCCGACGACTCGTCCGTCTCTACCAAACAAATACTGACGTAGCGACTTAGCGCAATAATCCCCATATCAAGTAAGGTGTCTGCTGTTCCCTTATTGCCGTCCGTCAGCTTGTCGAGCAATTCTTCGATCGTTAATCTGCGGTTTCTCTGTTCATAATGGTTCAGCTTCTCTTTGTTGCGCTCGCCTTCTGTTTCTTGACGAATAAGGGAGACGGCTTTGCTCACAACCTGTTCCAGCTGATTTTTGTTCACGGGCTTCACCAAATAATCCAGCGCACCATATTGCAGTGCTTGACGGGCATACGTAAACTCCTGATAAGCGCTTATAAAAATAACCTTCACCGCTCTGCCAGCTTCATGAATTTCGCGGATGATATCAATCCCTGTATATCCTGGCATGCTTATATCACTAATAATCAGATCAGGATCACAATCCTCGATCTGTTGTTTCAGCTCAATTCCATCACTGGCCTCTCCAACAATGGTTAGTCCAAGCTTCTCCCATGAAATCAGTTTTTTTAGGCCTCGCAAAATCACCGGTTCATCATCTGCGAGCAGTACCCGAATACTCTTCACTATGCAGTCCTCCTACCTTAGAGAAATCATCCCACAGCTGTCCAATCATCTTAATCTTATGATAACAGACAAACAATCTTTGGTGCAGCTTCAAGCGGATGAACTTTCTTAAGAAGAAACCGCAGTTTCTTAAGAATATTATATCTACGCTTGTTACTACTCACCTGTTATTTTTATCTAAAGTTCAATGAAACAAACTATCCTCAACTTTAATATTGTTGAAATAGAAACAAAAAATCAATATAATTTGTTAATGTAAGAGCGCTGGGAGGACAGGCCATGAACAAAGAAGATCAGGTCATGATGGGTTTCAGGGACGTATATAACAAGATGGTTTGGCTTAATAGGGATAAGATGGAAGACAGTCTTAAGGGTTATAAACCTTCTGAAGTACATTGCATCGAATACATTGAAAAAAATGCAGATTCCAACGTCACAAAACTTGCAGAGTCCTTTTATATGACTCGCGGTGCCATAAGTAAATTAACTAAGAAGCTCATCCAAAAGGGCCTCATCGAAAGCTACCAAAAATCGGATAACAAAAAAGAAATCTATTTTAAGCTTACTGAGCAAGGGAAAGTAATTTATAAAATCCATGAGGACCTGCACAAAGAGTTCCAAGAGCGGGATAAAGCCGTATTTGAGCAGGTAACTGAGGAGCAATTTGACAGTATGCTTAGCTTCGTAGAAAAGTATAGTAGGCATTTGGATGCAGAAATAAAGAAACAGGGTATAGATTTTAATCCGAATAAATTCGAATAATGAAAATGAAACTCCATGCAGCCGGGCTCTTATGAGAAAGGCTGCATTTTTATGGTCATTATTTTGTTGACACGGAAACAAAACCGTGATAAAAATGGTGATACACCAGATTTGTTTCCAAGGAATCAAAACATCAACTTTTGAGGAGAGAATTTAATGTTCAAATTCAGATCACATAATGAACAGAACACAGAGCAAACCGTAGATAAACACGCTCTAATCTTCGGTTTGATCTCTGTGTTTCTGTGCGGAATAGGCTTCAGTATCATCATGCCCGTTGTCCCATTTTTAGTGCAGCCTTATATAAGCAATCCGGGAGAACAGGCTATAGTTGTCACGCTGCTGACGTCTGTTTATGCAGTCTGCGTATTTTTTGCAGCCCCTGCACTTGGAGCTTTGAGCGACAAATATGGGCGTCGTCCATTACTTTTGGTATGCCTTTTGGGTTCCGCGATTGGATACTTAGTTTTTGGGATAGGAGGAGCGTTATGGGTACTTTTTGTTGGACGTATAATAGAAGGTATAACTGGCGGAAGCATAGGTACTATCTTCGCCTATTTTGCTGACATCATTCCTCCAGAACAGAGACCCAAATACTTTGGCTGGGTGAGTGCGGTTGTAGGAGTAGGCACCGTCATTGGTCCAACGCTAGGCGGTTTACTTGCCAAATTTGGTTATTCTGTACCTATGTATTTCGGAGCAATAATAACCTTATTAAATGTTGTTTACGGATTCTTTTTTATGCCTGAGAGCCTTGACAAGAACAATAGACTAAAAGAGATTACCTTGGTAAGACTGAATCCATTTACACAGCTTGTAAGCATATTGTCCATAAAAAACTTAAAAAGGCTACTGGTCTCAGCATTCTTACTCTGGATACCCAACGGATCTTTACAGGCTGTTTTTTCACAATTCACAATGGATACTTTCAGCTGGAAGCCTGCACTAATCGGACTGATGTTTTCAATTATGGGCTTCCAAGACATCATTTCACAGGGTTTCATCATGCCTAAGCTTTTGCTGAAATTTAGGGATAAACAGATCGCAATTCTTGGAATGGTTTCGGAGATTATAGGCTACAGCCTTATTGCATTATCTGCTTTGTTCTCATACTATCCGCTTTTTATCGCTGGAATGTTTATATTTGGTTTTGGGGATTCGATCTTTGGGCCTTCATTCAATGGGATGCTTTCCAAGTTTGTCGATTCTAGTGAACAAGGGAGGATTCAAGGAGGTAGCCAATCTATTCAGGCTTTAGCAAGAATGATCGGGCCTGTGATTGGAGGTCAAATATATGTATCACTTGGCCATACTGCACCCGCTTTTATGGGGATGATTCTGATAGCTGCGGCAATATCCGTTTTGTATAAGGATACGCATGTAAATATGTAATCTTGCAATCTCATGTTACAATACAACCTGAACTTATATTTTTAGAAGGCGGTTGATACTGTTGGTTTACATCATCAAATTTGTATACAGCTTTGTGCTTCCTCCCGGCCTGTTTATCGTGCTTCTGCTAGGTTTAGTCATTTGGTTATGGAAAAAAAACCGCCGGCCAGCACTAGTTCTACTCGGGGTTACACTATTAATGTATTTCTCCATGACACCCTTAGTCAGCGATGCGCTGATCGGCAGTCTAGAACGGAAATATCCGCAGCCGGAAACTTTGCAAGGAGATGTCATCGTCGTACTCGGCGGGGGCGCCAGCTCTGGCACACCGGATATAGACGGCGAGGGCAATTTATACGGATCAGCGGCAAATCGCCTGCTTACTGCTGTTCGCCTCCATCGGCAGACAGGTCTGCCAATCTTATTTTCTGGCGGACAAGTATTCTCCGACAGTGGTAATGAAGCGGATATCGCGCAAAGACAACTACTGGGTCTGGGCATACCCGAAGAGGACATCCTGATCGAAAATCAATCCCTCAACACGGAGCAAAACGCTGTAAATACCGCAGCCATCCTGCAACAAACCGGACTTATAAAACCTATACTAGTTACTTCAGGTTTTCATATGTCCCGAGCGATGTTGCACTTTAAGAATGCAGGGCTAACAGCGCAAGCCTATCCTACGGATTATATCGCCAGCGCTGATATTGCACTGCAGCCCGCCAAGTTCAGTCCATCCCCAGGAGCGATCTCCACAACAGGGTTAGCATTGAAGGAATATTTAGGCCAGCTTGCTGCTCGGCTATTTGATTAGTTCTGTAAATTTCGCATGTACAACCTCAGCGAGTAACTGTGGGGCTACATCCATTTGCTGGCCAATCTTCCCAGCGCTGACAGCCATTGTTTCCAGCCCTTCTGCGCTGCTCTCAATGAACGTGGGGTACAGCTTCTTCATTCCAACAGGTGAACAACCACCGCGGATATACCCTGTCCATTTCTGCAGATCCTTCACTGGCAGCATCTCAATTTTTTTCTCTCCGGCGGCTTTGGCCGCCTTTTTGAGATCCAGCTCTTCGGCAACAGGGATAACAAATACATAAAGATTTGCACCGCTATGAGCGACCAACGTTTTAAAAACCGTCTCTGCCGCCTTTCCAATCTTCTCAGCCACAGCCGTGCCATGGATTAGTCCATCTTCATTGTCATAGGCGAACACTTCATAGCCGATTTTTTTGGCATCCAGCATTCGCATCGCGTTGGTTTTGGTTACTTGCATTGTTGACCTCCCTTTCTATATCCTCTATTCCTTACCTTTATGATCAAAGAGGCCCCAAAGCTATGATAGCTTTCAGGACCTCCTGTTGCTGCCGTGCCCATTAATCTCTGGGATAATTAACCTGCATGATATCCATAAAAGGAACTTTTATGATTTCTTCATGGTTACTGAGGTGTACTTTCCCGGTTCGCGAATCCATTTCCACGATCATGCCGCGTACCTCTTCTTCTTTTCCCCATACGGTCAATAAAATCTCAGAACCTTCTTGCTTAGCTTCAACTAACTGATTACCTAACTCCTCAAGCACAAATTCATCTCTTGTGGGCCGCTTGGCCACCTTTGCTTTTGCCACACTAATCCTCCAATAAGCTATTACGGATATTAAGTATATTAAATACTAAGTATGAATGCTCTCATTTATTATACCATGTTTCAGATTAAGGCTCGAACCCCTTCTGGCTCAAGAATAGCTCTTCTTCGGAAAAAACTTGCTGAAGTCCTTCATACACTCTGCGATATGCTGCAGGATCATACCAATCTTCCAGTTGCAGCTCTTCATATAGGGAATAAATCCCTAATCTCCGTGTGCGTTTGCCGCCGCTGCCGTCGCCCATAAAATAGTCATCCACACAGACTCTATCCACCAAAGCCCTTAAGGTTGCTGGAAAAGTTGGACTGCTTGGCAGTACTGGCGCTATAGTAGCTTGAATGGGGATGCCAGCTTCACGTAAAAGCTGTAACGTCTTCAGTCTTGCAGCAATGGGAGGAGCGCTTGGTGTGAATTTTTGGCGAATATCTTCTCGGTCTGTTTCTACAGTTATACTTACACGAACCTTATCCTCTAAACGTAATAATAAATCTATATCTCTGCGAACCAGCGGACTACGCGTCTGCACGAATAGGAAATCGGGCGGATCTTGAACCATAACCTCCAGTAAAGATCTCGTCACCTCTTCCTTATGCTCTACCGGTTGATAGGGATCTGTGCTTGACGACATAAAAATAGAGACGGGACCTTTCGCCTTCGCTTTGTGCAGTTCTTTTTGTAAAATTGCAGCCGCTTCTTGTTTAACATCTACCCACTTCCCCCACTCCTCTTTGCGGAACAGCGAGACAGGCATCTGACGTACATAACAATAGGAACAGCCATAAGTGCAGCCCGTATATGGATTTAAGGAATGACTGTAGCCTGACAGATAACCTGTTCCTTTATTCAGTAAGGTTTTTGGGGAGGTGTAATTGGACTCTATTTTCATATATCTGCTGTATACTCTCCTCTCTCCAACTGAAGTAGTTTGGTCTTCATATCCAAACCACCCCGGTATCCTGTTAATGTCCCATTCTTACCAATAACCCGGTGGCAGGGCACCATAATCAGAATCGGATTCGCGCCAATGGCAGTCCCTACCGCGCGCACCGCAGCTGGTCTTTGAATATGTGTGGCAATATCCGAATAGGACCAGGTTTGTCCATATGGAATTTCACATAACGCCTTCCACACCGCAAGCTGAAATGGAGTTCCCTGATAATCAAAAGGAATGCCGAAGCTCTGCCGGTTCCCTTGCAAATATTCACTAAGCTCCCTCACATAAGGCGCCATCTTCTCATCGTTCTGCACCAGTTCACTCCCCGGAAAACGACGTCTAACCCATTCGCTTAATTCCTCAAAGGGTTGCTGCTGCGAACCCACATAACTTAACCCCTTCTCAGTGGCTGCAATATAAAAACTCCAATCCTTATCGGTTAATAATGTCCAGTATAGAATAGCATTTTTTTTATTCTCCATGATTCGGTCCCTCCAAAATAAAATCAGAAGCCAACGTTACTTTCTGTTTGTTAAGCTGACGAAACTGTGTGGGTGTATACCCCGTTTTTTTCTTATATAAAGTAATAAAATATGATGTATTGGGCAGACCCACACGTAATGCAATCTCAGCAACTGCCTGCTCTGTAGTAAGCAAATACTCAGATGCCTTAGCGATTCTCTTTTGCTGTATATAATCCACGGGAGTGATTCCTGTTACTTTCTTAAAGGTTCGATGTAAATGATAAGGACTGCCATGACATACCTCAGCTAACGTTTCAAGGGTGAGGGGGGCCATATAATTATGATCAATGTACTCCGTCATCACAGCTACCCATTCCTTATCAGGAAGACGCTCACCTGTCGGTTTACATCTTTTGCAAGGACGAAATCCGGCTGCCAGCGCTTGTTCAGCATTCTGAAAAACACACGCATTCTCCCGATTGGGTGCTTTGGATTTGCAGGAGGGTCGACAAAAAATTCCTGTAGTCTTCACCGCATAAAAAAATATGTCGTTATAAGCAACATCGTTTTGCAAAATAGCCTGCCATTGCTCCTCAGTCATTTGTTCCTCATCTTCAATCCTGTTCATCGCCTTCACCTCTAATGCAATTATACCCCTGAGCAGGCTCATCTGTACTCAATTTGGAATGGAAAAGCAAGATAGTGAAATCCAAAAGGGTGAGATTGCTCGTAATTACACTTTGTTTAGCGAATACGCACTACCTTTGTCATCCGTGCAGGGAGCCGCTGCTGGACAACGAATATTACTCATAACATGACTACGTGAACTGGAGGAATCGAAATGGATATTCTAAAAACAAAAGATGCCGCAGAGCTGCTGTCAGTTAGTCTAACCACAATTAAACGTTGGGCTGCCATGTTCCCTGATTTTTTTCCAAAAGACCGATTTGGCCATTATGTTTTCTCGGAGCAGCAAATCGACCTGCTCAATCATATTAAAGACCGTATTAATCACGGAGAGGCCTTGGAATGTATACAACTCACACTCACGAATGAGCAGCAAATTTCCACATCACAACAGGAAAATCCACTACAGCACACAGATGCTGAGCCTATGAAGGATATCTTGTCTCGCATCAACAATGTTGAACGTGCACTCGATCAAAAAGCCGATGAAGTAGTATTGATCCAACTGCTCCAGCAGCGTGAGGAGCTTGAGGACCTACGAATAATGATCAAGCAAATCGCGGCATCCATAGAACCGTTGCAAGTGTCTAACGGCAAACCGCTCACCTCTTATGAAAATTCCCAGTCCACTGCCACTACCAGACTAACGGCTCCGCCAAGAAAACGCGGCCTGTTACGTTCTTTATTTTTCTTTTAAGCCTGAAATGTAAAAAAAGAACCTACTTCAGACAATCGCGAAGTAGATTCATATAAATTAAAAACATATTTAAGCTCTCCCCCTGTCACCTTAAACGGTGGCGGGGGTTTTCTTTTTCCAAGCAAAAAGCTCACTCCTCCGGAACATCCTACTCTTTATGCAATAAAGCTGCTCCTGCAATTCCCGGGTGTGTCATTTCGTATGGATCCAGAATCAGATTAAGCTCTTCTTCGGTCAGCACATTATATTTAATGCACAATTCCCGTACAGATTCCCCAGTCAAAATCGCCTCTCTAGCGATCCGCGATACCACTTCATACCCCAGATGCGGGTTCACAGCCGTAATGATTCCGACACTCCGCTCCACGTCCCGCTCAAGCTTTTCCTTATTGGCTTCAATCCCAGCCAGACAGAAGTCTGTGAAGACTTGGAAGGAATTGTTCATGATGCTGATGGACTGAATAAGATTGAACACAAGCACTGGCTCCATAACATTTAGCTCCAGTTGACCCGCTTGGGAAGCCAGACAGATCGTATGATCGTTCCCTATGACTTGAAAAGCCACCTGATTAATGACCTCTGCCATAACCGGATTAACTTTGCCCGGCATAATTGAAGATCCAGGCTGGCGTGCAGGCAATGAAATCTCATTAAACCCCGTCCGCGGACCGGAGGCCATCAACCGCAGATCATTAGCGATCTTGGACATGTTCATCATGCACACTTTTAGAGCAGCAGACACTTCTGTATAGGCATCCGTATTTTGGGTGGCATCGACGAGATGATCTGCCGTTACGAGCGGCAATTCACTGATCTCAGCTAAGTGCTCTATCACCAATTCAATATAACGAGGATCAGCATTTAATCCTGTACCCACTGCTGTTGCTCCCATATTGACTTCATACAAATGATGGCGTGTATGCTCAATACGTTTGATATCTCTTTCAAGCACTCTGCGATAAGCCTCGAATTCTTGACCCAGACGAATCGGCACTGCATCTTGAAGATGTGTCCGACCCATTTTTATCACAGGATCGAATTCATCCGCTTTTACCGCAAACACATCATGCATTCTGTGCATCGTTACAAGCAGCTGCTCCAGCAGTGAAAGTGTGGCAATATGAATTGCCGTCGGAAACGCATCATTTGTAGACTGCGCCATATTTACATGTGAATTGGGACTTAAGTGACGATATTCTCCCTTTTCATGGCCAAGCAGTTCTAAGGCACGGTTAGCAATAACCTCATTCGCATTCATATTTAACGAGGTACCCGCACCACCCTGTATAGGATCTACAATAAATTGCTCATGCCACTGACCCTCGATGATTTCTTCTGCTGCTTTCACTACAACTTCTCCAAGCCCTCGATAGAGACGGCCAACTTCCATATTTGCAAGCGCAGCGGCTTTTTTTACAATCCCCATCGCTTTGATTAACTCTTTGTGAACCCGATAGCCCGTAATAGGAAAGTTCTCGACTGCGCGTAGTGTCTGAATCCCATAATAAGCGTTCTTATCTACCTGTTTACTGCCTAGAAAGTCATTTTCTACACGAAATTCAGTTTCAATCACTGTTATATCCCTCGCATTCATTATGATTAGGTTTATTAGAAAATAAGTAAGCGCAATCATTTCTATCTCACTTAGATATTAACCTTTATTGTGACAAATGTCTCTCAGAAAAATAGGGTTTAATGTAATTAATTACTATTTAGTAACCTGACACCGCTATTCTAAAGGGAAATGTGCTTAGGGAGGATTGAATTACCAAATCGTTAGGTCTAGTTTATCCAGATAAATCGTCGCTCACCCCAATTATAAGTATTTTGGACAAAATCACGTTTACGGATACTTAGGTATCTATTGCGGGCTGTGCAATGGGGCATCACATCCTTTCATGTAGCTCCTTATTAAAGAAGCCGGCCAAAAAGGCCGACTCGGATTACTATTTATCACAGTAATTGTGTTTTTTTATACTGAATAATGATCTAATGAGATCTGAATTCCATTAAGCTGAGCTTGCGGTAATTCTAACTCCCTACTAATACTCAAAACTAAGCTTTCACCATCCATGTTGGTATAATTCGCTGCTAATACCTCTCCCACTTCGAAATTCCTTTCTTTATGAGCCATAGCTGCGGCAAAAGCCTCTAAACCAATAATACCACATTCGGCAGCTTTCTTAATGCCCAATGCTTCAACGATCACACCGCCCGGCATCCCTGCGACGGATACCTCTATGAATCTGGACCGTTCCTGCAGCTGATAAGGGTGAGATAAATAAATAACAAAATACGTCTCACCAACTTGCCCGTACAATGTATACGGCTCTTGTTTCCATTCCCCTTGGGGAAGTACACCGATGATCGTATTCTTCTCACCCTGGGGGATTGGGAATAAAGAAATGATGACATTCTTGTGATAGAGAACCTCCATATAACGGCTTTGATGGCGGGGATCTCCCTCATTGTAGCCTTGTCCCGGGTGGAAGAAATACAGCTGATTTGCGCTTCCCTCTCCACTCACAGGTAACGAAAAAGCCCAGCGAAGCTGCTCATTATCGAATTCCTCAACCCGCTCCCACATCCCGCCTGCTGCAAACTCCTCTGTAATATAAGCATAGGAATGAAGCAAAGGCTGCGGCTGTGGATCCGTTGGGACAACCTTCTGAGTAATCTTCCCTACTTCCATTGGTATCTGGCGATTCATAGCTGCGGCTAATATTTCATCGGATGCTTGATAGAATAATAAACCGGCATACTCAGTGCGCGGCATCCTCTCAGGCAGCTGGAAATCTCCAAACTGAACATAATCATGAAGTACATTAGCATCGCCGGGAACATCATGCGGCCAGCCTCTAGAATGCGCACCAACCCAAGCGCCACGCAGATAGAATTCAGCTCGTACATTCCATAAATGGTCAAGCATTTCTTTAAGGCTCGTAGTAAGCTCCGTATCCTCAGGCGGGACAAGTTCCAACGCGCAGGTGAATGCCTGCACCCAATGCCAAAACCACGGTAGACTGCCGTATTCCGGCATCCCTTTAGTACGAATATAAGCCAGCGTATCCTTCAGACTCTGCCGGCCATCCTCAAGCAATATTTCATCCGCAAACAGGGTGCCAAAAATCAGCTTAGCAGCTGTATATTTAGCTTCATGATGCCCAAAAGTAACCACCGGCTTACGGTAGAAATCACTGCGATAAATATGTCCAAACGCTGTATTCAGAACTATGCGAAGTTGAGCATTTAATGCTCCTCCGTATCTTTTGCAAAAATACGCCAGCAGGTTGCCCATAAGCTCCACTGGTAACTCATGCGGTGACGCATCTCGCGGAACCGGATTCAAACCGAGCGGCCAATGACCATATAACTCCGTGCCGGGCTGCCGGTTCTGAAGCATTAAGATCTCCAGCAGCACATCCTGTGCTTTCTGTTTCGCTTGCTCACGATCAAAAGGCAGCTCAAAAGAATCATCAACAGCCGCTGCAAAAAGATACGAAGCATAATAAAAGTTATTTCGCACATCATCATGGAACCAGAGTCCACTTTCCAATAAAGGGCGTTGCTCTGCTTCCAGTGCTATATTAAAAATAATTTCTTGCTGACGTTCCTTAAAAGTACTCTGGATATTTTTCAACCCCGGCATTACTTTTCAACCTCCATCATTTCAGTTTTATATCATCTTCCGTCATTCATGAAAATCGAGCATAATAGCTCTATTGTGCACACTTTCCGTTCATTTTGCAATTGGAAAAACCAATAAATAAACATAAATAAACGAAATAAAAAAGATTAGTACTTGTAAAATGAACATAAATGGACTAAAGTGTACCTATACGAACGATAATATGTACACAAAGGAGATTGAACATTCAATGGAAAGACGTTTCGCATCCCATCCTAATGAAGTAAAACAATTTGACACTGAGCGCCTCCGTAAGGAATTCCACATTCCCGTTATTTTTGCTCCTGATGAGCTAAAGCTTGTCCTAACCCATGAAGATCGTATGATCGTTGGTGGAGCTAATCCTGTAAAAGAAGAGGTTGCGCTAACTACTGACCTTAAAGAACTTGGGGTTACTTATTTCTTGGAACGCCGTGAACTGGGCATCATCAATGTCGGTGGTAAAGGCTCCGTGGTTGTAGATGGCACAGAATATGAAGTGGATTTCAAAGAATGTCTTTATGTAGGTCAAGGCTCTAAAGATGTAGTCTTCAAAAGTGCAGACGCTTCCAAGCCTGCTAAATTCTATTTGAATTCTGCTCCTGCCCATCAGTCCTACCCTACTACCAAAACCACACTGGCCGATTCTGAATCCGGTGCGATGGGTGGTCTGGAGAACTCTAACGAGCGGACAATCCACCGCTTCATTCACACAAATGGTGTGCAAAGTGCCCAACTGGTTATGGGTATGACCCAACTGAAACCAGGCAGCATGTGGAACACAATGCCAGCACATACCCATCCACGCCGGATGGAAGCCTATTTCTATTTTGATCTTCCGGACGATTCCGTTGTGTTCCACCTGATGGGAGAACCTGACGAAACCCGCCATATCGTAATGCATAACGAACAAGCTGTTATTTCTCCAAGCTGGTCCATCCACAGTGGTGTCGGCACTCATAACTATACTTTTATCTGGAGTATGGCTGGCGATAATAAAAGATATGATGATATGGACCCCGTATCCATGAAAGAATTACAATAGAGATAAATCAACTACGGAAAGATGAGGCAGGCGGATGAACCCGATACGACGACACGAGATGATTATGGAAGTTATGCTGAACCAAAAAGATGTAACGGTGAATGAACTGAGCGATAAGCTTCAGGTTACTGGAAAAACAATACGCGAGGATTTAAGCAGGCTGGAGGAACAAGGGCTGATCGTACGTGTACATGGCGGAGCTGTGCTGGCACAAAGCGACCAGTTTGGTATTTTGCCCTCCAAGGATCCGCTGGATAAATACTCTGACGAGAAGACGGAGATTGCCTTGCGTGCGCTTGCTCATATTGAACCGGACGATATTATCGCTCTTGACGGCGGTAGCACTACGCTTGAAATTGCTCGGCGTCTGGACAATATGCCACTAACGGTAGTCACCAATGATGTATACATCATCAGCGAACTGGTTCCCAAAGATAACATCCGTCTGGTCGTTCCCGGTGGTTATCGTGTCCGTAATATGTTGGCTGGTCCTGAAGCCGTCTCCTATGTACAAAAGCTTAATATTCAAAAAGCATTCCTTTCATCGACTGCTATTCATATAGAGCATGGGCTCTCCATTTATACCGGAGATTTAATTGAGTTCAAGCAAGCCCTTGTATCTACAGCCCGTAAGGTATTCGCGGTTGTAGATCATCATAAATTCGGCCATACTGCACTGCGTACCTTTGCTTCCCTACAAGAAGTTGACGTGATTCTGACGGACAAAGGGCTCTCCCCCGAAACGGCAGATCAGTTCCGCAGTGCAGGCGTTACCATTGAATGCGGGTAAACCCGGAATAACAATCCATTTACAATAAAGGGGCGTAATTTATATGTCATCATTATTCAGCTTGGCAGGTAAAACAGCTATTGTAACAGGCGCAGCTCAAGGTCTTGGACAAGGAATCGCGCTTGCATTTGCAGAAGCCGGTGCAGACGTTGCGTCTGTCTCCCTTAATTCGAGTGAAGAAACTGTAAATGCAGCAAAAGCTTTTGGAGTAAAAGCAGTTAGTATCGAATCTGACTTAAGTGATCACAGCAAGCTGCAAAGCACTTTTGACCAAGCGCTAGAGCTGACCGGACATGTTGACATTCTCGTAAACTGCGCAGGAATGATCCGCCGTGCACCGGCAAAAGATCATAGTGAAAAAGACTGGTTTGATGTCATCAATTTGAACCTGAACACAGTTTTCCTTCTGTCGCAAATCGCAGGCCGCCACTTCCTGGAAAGAGGATCCGGCAAAATCATTAACATCGCCTCCATGCTCTCCTATCAAGGCGGAATCAATGTCCCTGGTTACACTGCGAGTAAACACGGGGTTGCGGGTCTTACTAAAGCTTTTGCCAATGAATGGGCAGGCTCCGGTCTGAACATCAATGCAATTGCACCAGGCTATATGGCTACTGAAAATACCGCTCCAATCCGTGCCGACCAAAGTCGTTCGGACTCTATCTTAGACCGTATCCCTGCAGCACGTTGGGGAACGCCTGATGACGTTAAAGGCCCTGCTGTATTCTTGGCTTCCGCAGCATCTGACTACTTGAACGGTCACGTTCTTAATGTGGATGGCGGATGGATGGCTAGATAATCCATAAAAATGGGTGTCCCATAGGGGCACCCATTTTTTGTGTGGATATGAAGCACTATCGGACTCAACAGAACAATCTGCACACGCAGCAGCTAAAGAACTCAACTGAACAATCTGCACATGCAGCACCTAAAGGACTCAGCTGACCGATCTGCACACGCAGCAGCTATCAGACTCAGCTGACCGATCTGCACACGCAGCAGCTAAAGGACTCAGCTGACCTTATACACCGTTTTATCCGCTATTTGGATAGCTATCGGACCTCATAGCCGCTATTGGTGCAAAAAACACCAATTATAAGCTCTTTCATGAGCAATAGCGACGCTGGAGTCCGAAAACCTGCTCAAAAGACGATAAATTCGCAAATAGGGGCAGCTGGGTCCGAAAATCTCAGTATCAGTGGTTGTGGATCGTTCCGCATCATTTAAATAAGCTTGCAATGGAATTCACATCAAAATCACTAGTCATTCTAAAGTTTCCCGAACTGTATTTGTCCTTCTTATCAAGATCTGTCACATACAGGAAGTTAGTATCCGTAAGATTCATGCCAAACCTCAAGCTGTTATTTACAATAATACTTATCCAGTAGGTCTCCGTAGATTTGTCCAAAGCACTACTTCTTCTCAATTTTACATCTGAAAAAGCATAAATGATCTTTTCAATTTCCTTCGGATCTTCAATCACTACCTTTTCATCCACTAAAGATTTCTCAATCTCGATTGAGGTGATTTCAGTTTCATCGATTTGATCCAACACTAAATTCTCAAATGAATTATAACTATGGTAGAGATTAATAATTACAGGGATTTCGATTAATAAAAAAATGAGTACGAGAAATACATAACGTTTCTTCATATTCATAATTATGAACACCCTATTTCTACAAACTCCTCTGGATGAGTGCGAATATAATCGCCGATAATTCTATGCGTATTTGGTGTCAGGTTCTTATATCGTTCGAATAACTCACTAATTACTTCTAACAGCTGAGGGTCTCGATCCAAATCCGTGATGGCCGCATCCGCCCACTCTTTACCCAGTCGATGATTTCTTTCCTCGAGAAATGTCTTTGTTTCCTGAAGCAAAAGAATCATGGGTGAATCGTCAAAAAATCGTATGCCTCCTATCACCCCTGTCCAATACCCTGGCAGGTCTTGCATGTAGGAAATCCAAGCATAATATTCCCCTTCGGAATTACAGCTGTGACCATATAGCACTCTGAACATACATAAGGCTTGTTGCCCCTCTGTGAGCTTCGAGATCACTTCTGATTTGGTCGATGGCGATTTTCCGCGAATCAGCTGAAAGGTAGGCTCCATACAGGCCCATCCTAACCTTTCATCACTTAAAGTGTCCAAGTCATCCTGCTTCATGGCTACTAAATTCATTTAACTCCTCCTTTGATTAACATCCAAAAATATACATATATTTCTTAACGATGTCAATAAAAATCACTTGGGGACATTAAGCAATTCGATCGTTTTTATGATAGGCTTTAAGCAGTAGATATTTTCACAAAGGAGCTTTTCTATGCATAATGAGATACTTACTATATTTGATGAAGCGGGTCACCGAATCGGTACAGCTCCACGGGCAGAAGTACATCGGTTAGGACATTGGCACGAGACCTTCCACTGCTGGTTTATAAGCAAAACCCAAGAAATCCCCTATATTTATTTACAGCTTCGTAGTGAACAGAAACAAGATTATGCAGGATTGCTGGACATCACGGCCGCTGGACATTTGCTGACACACGAAACGGTAGAGGACGGGATTCGCGAGGTTCAAGAAGAACTCGGTTTGGAGCTAGCTTTTGATGAGCTGATTCCCTTAGGTACAATTCCTTACAGTATGATCAAAGAAAATCTTATCGATAAAGAACGAGCGCATGTTTTTGTTTATAACAATCCTTATCCTCTGGACGATTTTAAGCTGCAAGAAGAAGAGGTTGCAGGAATAGTTATCACAAAGTTTGCCGACTTCCGAAGCTTTTGGCAAGGAGAAATACATAGTCTACAAATCAATGGTTTCAAAGTGGATTCAAACGGACAAAAAATCAACATTCAACAAAGTGTGGATCGGACTCATTTTGTGCCTCATGAAGCAGCTTATTTCACTCGGATCATTGAGGGCATCGAAGCAATAATTCTAACATCACCCATCGTCACGGAGGACATATGATCATTAATCCTCAAACATTTACAGTGAATGGAATCCAATACAGCATTAGATCTGCGGCCTCTCATGATGCTAAAGTGTTATCTGAATTAAGGGTGCGGATCGATGGAGAAACCGAGAATTTAGATCGGGAACCAGGCGAAGCCTTTATTGACGAAAAAGGGTTTGAACAGCTTATTCAAGCCGATTCTGAGAAAAATAATAACCTTTTTCTAGTCGCAGTAGTTGATAATCAAATCGTTGCGTTCTCCAGATGCGAAGGTTATCCCTTAAAAAGATTTGCTCATAAAGTAGAATTTGGAGTATGTGTGCTGCAGGATTATTGGGGATATGGTATTGGAAAAAATCTTCTCGCCGAATCGATTGCCTGGGCTGACACTAATGGTATTCAAAAGATCACCCTAAATGTGCTGGAAACGAACACCAACGCTATTAAGCTATATCAAAAGCTTGGCTTTGAAATTGAAGGGATTTTAAAGAAAGATAAACTTCTATCGGACGGCAAATTGTATAACACCATTATGATGGGAAGAGTTAAGAACTGATTCTATTCAAAAAAAAGGCAGAACCTGAAACTCAGGTCCTGCCTTTTTATTATACTAATGCTTTACGCTTCAACATCGCAAGTCCATTCACCGCTAGATTCAATAGGGCCGGAGCTGAAAGACCTGTTTCCAAGTCTGTGTATTCCGCTCCATCCAGCTCTACCGTTTGCGGACTGCCGCTGAAATTTTGCACAAAAACATAATCACTTTCGCCATCTGTGCGAAGTTGTGCAGTCACACCTGCTGGAAGCTCACTATCCATCGCACGGGTAATTCCTGCCTTAGATGTGATCGCTGCGTATAGCTCAACATAGAACGAAGTGTCTTTCACACGGGTAGCAAGATGGTACGCATTTCCTTCACCAAAACGATTGACTGTAAGCGCTGGACGGCCCGCATAGAAATCGTTGCGATAATGCCCCAAAGCCTCTGCACCTTCCAAATGAATCAGCTCGGCTATCTCATGCGCATCGTAGTCACCGCTTAGCTTAAGTTTATTACCTACCTCCATTACTAACCCGTTCAGATCACGGCTGTGCAGCCCTTCTGTCTCCTCTGCCCAAATCCCCAGTGTTCTGCGCAGTGGACCAGGGAATCCTCCCAGATGACATAAATCCGTTTCGTTAACTACTCCTGACCAATAGGTTGCGAGGAAAGTGCCGCCTTGCTCCACATATTTCTCAATGCGCTTTCCATTCTCTTCACTAATCAGATATAACATAGGGGCAACAACCAGCTTGTAGGCAGACAGATCATCTCCAGAGCCTATAATATCAACTGGAATGCCCAGCTCCCAAAGTGCACGATAATGCTGTAGCACCGTCTCCTCATAACGTAATCCGGAATTACGGATGCCTTGCGCATCCTTTATCGCCCAGCGGTTGTCCCAATCGAAAATAATCGCCGTCTGCGCCGGAGTGGACGTACCCACTACTTCCGTCATTCCCGCCAGCGTCTTTCCTACTTCCGCTACATCTTGGAATACTCGAGTCTCGGAGTGGCCACTGTGGTCTACAACTGCGCCGTGGAACTTCTCACTTGATCCGCGGCTTTTGCGCCATTGAAAATACTGCACAGAATCCGAACCATGCGCTACCGCTTGCAAGGAAGACAGCTTGTGCATTCCGGGACGTTTCAGCTTACTGACCGATTGCCAGTTCGTAAGGGATGGCGTGCTTTCCATCAGCAGGAACGGTTTCTTTTTAAAAGAGCGCATTAAGTCGTAGTGCATCGCCGTCCATGCTGCCAATCTAGTATCGTCACCGTCTTCGGTATAATGCCAGTCTGGATAAGCGTCCCATGAGACCACATCCAGGATTTTGGCCAGCTCGCGGTAATCAATGCCATCGATCATATGCATATTCGTCGTGATAGGCAGCTCTGGATTGTAAGGACGAACCGTATTGATCTCGTGCTGGCAGAAATCAATTGTCCGTTCACTAACAAAACGCCGCCAGTCAAGATTCAAGCCGTGTACTTGTGTCTCACCATGTGGAGCTGGGGATTCAATCTGTGACCATGAAGTGTAGGTATGGCTCCAAAAAGTAGCCCACCAAGCATGATTCACCTCATCCAAACTGTTATTATATTTCACCTTCAACCATTCTCTAAAAGCATCCTGGCAGAGCTCGCAGTGACACTCCCCACCGAACTCATTCGAAATATGCCAACCGATAATGGCTGGATGCTGGCTGTACCGTTCCGCTAGCTTTGCATTCAGAATTGCAGTTTTCTCCCGGTACACTGGTGAGGTAAAGCAATGGTTATGACGGAAGCCATGCAAATTGTGAACACGGTTACGCTCCACTCTTAAGACTTCTGGATATTTTTGCGACATCCATGCTGGTCGGGCACCACTTGGCGTTGCCAAGATAGCGTAAATCCCATTCGCTGCAAAAGAATCAAGTACACCATCCAACCATTCGAAAGTGAACACACCCTCTTCAGGTTCAAGAGATACCCACGAAAAAATGCCTACGGACATGACATTGCAGCCCGCCAGCTTCATTAATCGGATATCCTCACGCAATACTTCCGGATATTTCAGCCATTGTTCAGGATTATAATCAGCACCGTGCAGCATGACACCAGCTTTACTGCTTATCGGGGAATGTTTTTTATTCATTGTGTACGATCATCCTCTCAATTCTGCCCATTTATAGAATGGGACTATTCTCTGATGATAGGCTAGAAGCGTAAGCTATCTTATTCAGGAATCATCATTTATACTATTTATAATATAAGAAAAGTCATTTCAATCAGTAGGAATATAGTCTCGAAGTGATAGCACAAAATGAAGATGAGGTGATAAACCTGCTGCCTTTTTCTCTGATTGAATTACCACGCGACTCTGGAATGTTGCCCCTATCCCCCTACTCTGTAGGTCGCCATATCCAATTCCATCATGTGCGCCCAGCAGGATTTCCTGTGTATCAAATCTTTTTAATACGGACCGGAACCGGGTTATTTCGTGATCTGGAAAGTGGCACAGAAATCATACTGGAACCGGGGATGGCTTTTGCCTTCCCGCCCGATCGTGGTCATGAATATTATCCTACCTCTCATGAACCGTGGCATGTTGGCTTTATCGGCTTTCAAGGCAGTCAAGCTCATGGATTGCTGGAAGCGCTTGAACTGCTCCCTTCTGTTCCTTATCGAACGGATCGTTTTGAACAATGCTGGGAAGAAATCGGCCAAATCTGGCATACGGTGAATTCTCCTGCCCCCAATCGGCAGGACGAGATGTGGATGCAAGAGTTGTCTATCACACTCTATAGACTGCTCTTGATGCTGCGCCCTGCCAAGAAATCAGAAGGCTCCGGTAATCGTCTAGCCTTCGAGTCGGTCCGAAATAAAGCCCTAACTATAGCCGTCGGGCTGATCAACGAACATTACACAGAACCGCTTCTGATCTCCAATCTTGCAGCAGCAGTCGGGTACTCTGTGCAGCATTTCCAGCGTTTATTCGTGCAGGAATATGGGGTCACTCCGCATAAGTATTTGCAGAATCTGCGGCTGGAGCGGGCGCTGCAATTAATGACGGAGGATGTGGAGATTCCCGTTCAAGATATAGCGCTTCAGCTGGGCATGGAGACTAATTATTTTATACGTGTCTTCCGAAAAAACTACGGCTGTACACCCGGAGTAATGAAAATACGTTTGCTACAAGACGAGCAAATGAAGTAACGCTTCCAAGCCTAAAGAAGATATTGTAAAATTAAGCAGATGATAGCTTGTAAATTGGGGGCACCTTAATGAAAACATTATCTGATATTAACTTTAGAGATCCCTATATCCTATCTGTGCCTGAACTTGAACAATACTATTTATTTGGCACAGATGGCCTAACAGCTTGGAGTGGCGCACCTCACGGCTTCGATGTATATATCAGCTCAGATCTTCAGGAATGGTCCGGGCCCATTGCTGCTTTTCGTCCAGATGCTGATTTTTGGGCTGATCATCATTTCTGGGCACCAGAGGTTCACCGCTACAACGGAAAATATTATATGTTCGCTTCTTTTAAAAGAAATGGCGTTCCACGGGGGACACAAATATTAAGCGCGGAAACACCTGAGGGTCCTTATCTCCCTATCAGTAATCATCCGATTACCCCTGCTTCTTGGGAGTGCCTTGACGGAACGTTATATGTAGATAAAGAAGACAAACCTTGGATGATCTTTTGCCGTGAATGGATTGAAGTGACGGATGGAGAAATGTATGCCGTTCGGCTGAAGGAGGATTTAAGTGCTACTATTGGCGAACCTATGCTGCTTTTCCAGGCTTCACAAGCTCCTTGGACGGTAGGCGGCAAAGAAGGGCAATACGTAACTGACGGTCCTTTTATGCATCAGACTAGCAGTGGTGAGCTGCTTATGTTGTGGTCTAGCAGTGGAGCTAGTGGTTATGCCATGGGTATAACCCGATCCGTCAGCGGTGACATTAGTGGACCTTGGCAACATGATCCTGAGCTTCTTTATGCCAAAGATGGCGGACATGGAATGTTGTTTCGTGATTTGACGGGCAGACTTATGCTGGCCATTCATGCCCCAAATCTCAACCCACAAGAACGGCCGCTGCTTATTAAGGTCCAGGAAAGCTCCAGAACGATTTCGATAAAATCATTGTAATGTAGAACGGAGTAGAACCCTTGGAACAAAAGATTAAGTCCTTATTTAATGACCAGATTGTAAGTGCTGCCTGCACGAAATACGGTATCCCCATAGATGAGCTAAGCTTCATTGGCGGATTTCAAAATTTTGTTTATGAATATCAACTTAGCAATCATCAATATATTCTAAGATTTACTCATAGCTCGCTGCGCAGTATGGAATTGTTAACGGCTGAACTTGAATGGATTCTATACCTAGCAGATCATGGCGTTTCCGTATCAAGACCCGTAGGTTCTCTTCTGGGTAATCTAGTTGAGCAAATAGAGATTGGTGATTCATACTTTATGGTATCTTCCTTTGAAAAAGCACAAGGGAAACGAATAGGTTACCCAGACTGCCTGAAGGATCTAGACCTCTATGAGCAGTGTGGCATGATCACTGGACAAATGCACAGATTGGCAAAATCTTATAAACCACAGTCCAAAAGACAGGCGTGGCATCAGAACTACTACCTGCAGAATGTAACGAAGTTTATTCCTCCATCCCAAAGTGGTGTTTTGGAAAGCTGTAAGGCGCTTATGGATCAACTAAAGCATCTCGACGCTAATATAAATACCTATGGTCTCATCCATGGGGATATCAATGTAGGCAACTTTTTGGTCGACAATGGCAAGCTGACCTTGTTTGATTTTGATGAAGCTCAGTACAGCTGGTTTGTAGAAGATATCGCCATTCAACTGTATTATCTAGTCTACGTTTACGGGGATGATAGTATGGAGGACAGGCAGCTTCAATGTCAGCGTTTTATGGAGCATTTTCTAAAAGGCTACGTTAAAGAGAACAGTATTTCAGAAAATGAGCTGAAGCTAATTCCTCTTTTTCTTCGATTAAGAGAGATTATTGTTTATACAGGGATGTACCGGAGTTTTGATATGTCTAACCTAGATGATTGGACCAAAGATTATTTAACGCAGAGTAAGGCGAGAATCGAGAATAGCGTATCCATCATTGAATCTTATTTCTGAACAAACATCCAAAGCGTTTCATATGAATTGTCTCTCTTACAAAACCCACAGCTATCACTGTGGGTTTTGTGTTCTTTAAACAAGTCCATTTTTGCTTTTAAGAGGTTGATATGCCGTTACTCTATCCTAACTTGGACATATCGTATTATGAGACTTTTCCCAAAAATGCATATGAGGGGTTGGTTAAATGAGTGCTGTACCTCACAACAAAGCGAAGCAACAAGGTGTTTCCATTATTACCTGTACCAATCGCCATAATTATTTAAACAACCTACTCCAAAATTTCAGCAGACAAAGATATGCAAATAAAGAACTTATCATTATTATCAATAATAATAAAATTCCACTTCCCCCCTACCAAACCTTAGCTAAAAAACACAAAAATATTAAGATATATCGTAAACCTGAACAGCAATCCCTCGGTTCATGCTTAAACTATGCCGTAACAAAATGCAAATATCATACCATCGCCAAATTTGATGACGACGATTATTATGCCCCTTATTATTTGACGGAAAGTATTCTGACCTTAAAAAGAACTAAAGCTGATATCCTAGGAAAACGGGCTCACTATATGTATTTACTAGGTTCAAAGACTTTGATTCTTCGTTTCGCAAATGATGAACACCGAATGGTTACCCATCTCCCTGGCGCTACGCTCGTCTTCAAACGAAAAGTATTCGATCATGTGAAATTTCCTAATAAAAACGTAGGTGAAGATGATCTCTTTTGCAGCAGAAGCAAAAAGAAAGGTTATAAGGTTTATTCTGCAAGTAAAAATAACTTCGTTGCCATACGTAGAAAAAACTCTTCAAAACATACATGGATCATCAGTGATAGTACACTAATAGCTAACCATAAGATCATCCGGAATATTAAAAACTACAGGAATTTTGTTGGACGCCGTCCAAAGATTTCGTTATGAAATTAACTGCTGAATCTACTTCATCTGCTGTGTCTATTCTAACTTGTACAAAACGAATGGATTGTATTAAAACAATATTTGATAACTATCAACGACAGAATTTCAAATCTAAAGAGCTTATCGTGATCATTAATAATGATAGCTTGAAAATAGAAGACTATATACATGCTGCAAAAAAACATAAAAACGTACGGATCTATAAACTACCAGAATATCGTTCACTGGGGTTTTGTCTGAATTTTGGTGTGCACTTAGCGAATTATAGTTGTATCGCTAAATTTGATGACGACGATTATTACTCTGCCAACTATTTAACGGATAGTATGAACATCCTCCATAAAACTAAAGCTGATATCGTTGGAAAACGAGCTCACTATATGTATTTAACTGATAAGAAGCTACTTTTGCTTCGTTATCTTCATATGGAAAATAAACAGGTAACCAATGTTCAGGGTGCGACCCTACTCGTAAAACGAAATGTCTTCCAGCAGATTTCCTTTCCAGATTGGAATAAAGGTGAATGCGTTAAGTTTTGTGCGGATTGTGCTGCACAGGGCTTTAAGATCTATGCAGGAAATAAGTATAACTTCGCTGCGATTCGTAGAAAAAACTCCAAAGATCACACTTGGGTCGTTAGCGACAAGAAACTTCTAGCTCAAAATGTTAAAGTTCTAAACGTGAAAAACTTCAAAAAATACGTAACGCGAGGCTGATTTAATCAATCTAATTCTACCAGCTATGCATTAATAACCCTATAAAAAGACTGGACAGCAATATAGCTAAGCGGCTATTCGCATCCAGTCTTTCATATTTTTAAAAAGTATAATCGTAAAATTTCTCTGCATTCCTTAAGCTGGACCATACATCAGAGCTTTCTCCGCCTATATACCAATAAGCTACTCCAGCAAGTTTTTTAGTAACCGCTAAGTTGTATTTTGTTATTAATGAACGCCCATCCTCAATCCAGATCGTATGTTTTATAGCTTGTTTCGAGTAGCCCGCGACATATTGTCCCAGCGAAGGATTCCACACGGGTCTCGATGCATAGCTGCTGATAATCTGATTTTGCTCCGGAAGCGTAATATATTGAGAGGATAAAACCGTCCCCTTCTGGTTCAATGTCCAATCCCGATTATATAAGGGCAATGCCAATATAACTTTTTGACTAGGTACAACTTTTAGGATTGTATTCACAGCCTTTTGATCATAAGAAAGCGAGGCATTGGACCCCGGAACTTGACTCCCGTCATAATGCTCATCATAACCCATCATCACCATATAATTCACTTGCTTGCCTAGGGCAGCATAGTCAAAAGCTTCTGTCCAATCCGTTCCAAGATCAGGAGATACATCCATCGACAGGATAACATCGAGCGAATGCATTTTCTCGGCTAATAAAGTAATAAACGAAGTCAAATACACACGATCTTCGGCCGCTACATTTTCAAAATCTATATTTAGTCCATCTAATCCATATTTACTCACTAAAGCAGCTAACTGATTAACTGCCGTATTCCTTGCGGTTGTACTCAACAGCATCTGATGCGTCGCTTCTTGATCCGATCGATTGCCAACCATCGCCCAGACTTGCTTCTTATTATTTTTTGCCCAAGTCACCAGCGAGGCGTCTGTCGAATCCGTTACTGCCCCTGTTTTCCCAACATAATACCAACGTGGTGATAATGTGTTGACGTTCGATTGCAGAACATGATTCTCAAATTGTGCCGTCGTGAGACCATACTGCCAGCCTATAACAATACGTTTGTCCGGATTACTTTCCAGCTCTGCCGCCCAGCTTGTATGTTGCAGCACCCGATCCATCAGCACTGCCGTCTCTTGCCTTGTTATCGGGTCCGTGGGCCGAAAATTTCCGCTATTATCGCCCTTCATTAATCCGCGATCATTAACCTTAGCTACAGCAGCACTTGCCCAGCTAGCAATTTGTTGCCGATCCTTAAAATTAGTTTGTGCGGCAGTTGCAGTGTTTGTTTGCTTTAGAGCTTTGGCTATCCACACAGCCGCTTCCTGCCGAGTGACTGCTTTTGCGGGTGCAAAAGTAGTTGCCGAAGTGCCGTTCGCCAGTTCAAGCTGAACCGCAGCCTGAATCCAGCCGTAATACCAAGCGCTTTTGGCTACGTCGGTATAAGGAGATACCGGACTCAACGCTGGATCAAGCTTCAACAGTCGATCAAGAACTGTTATAAATTCAGCTCTAGTAATCGATTGAGTAGGTGAAAATTTAGTATTCGAGGTGCCAGTTAATATATTCCGGTTATATAAATCTATGATTTCTTTTTTTGCATAACTAGTGTTTATATCCTCAAAAGGAACCCCGTTATCGGCCGATATATGCTGAATAAATACTCCGGCGGCTAGCACGACAGCGAGGGTTATTATAGTAAATCTAGCAAATATATTTTTCACGGGTTAAGAGATTCCCCCTTGGTTATCAATCTTTGAATTATACCAAGGATACAATCAATAAACATCGCTAAAATATTGGTAGAGTACGATAGGATCAGCTCTTCGGATTACGCAAAAAGAGACTAAGAACCACACCACACAGCGCCAAGCCCAATGAAACTAGGAACGTGTCGTGGAATCCTGCAACCATAGCCGCTGAGGGTAGTTTCTGATTCCCTTGACTCATATGTGTAGCTATATTGGAAGTCAATAAGCCCGACATTATAGCGACAGCAAAGGAACCCACAATTTGTTGCGCAGAGGCAGTAAGTGGGGTAACACGGCTGATCAGATCCTTCGGAGCGGCCTTAAGCACATGTGTACCGAGCTGCATAGTAGTTAATCCTTGGCCAAGTCCCATAATGGCAAAATAACTGATCATAACGTATACACTTGTATCATTTTGTAAACGTGACAAGAGAAAGAGTCCGGTGGACAGCAGCACAAGTCCAGAGAACACAACGGGCCGAGCTCCATACTTATCAAATAACTTTCCTCCAATAATCATGCCAGCAAAGGATATTAATGCTTGGGGAATAACTAAAAGCCCCGATTCAAAGGAAGAAAAACCTCTGACCTGCTGCAAAAAAATTGGAATTAACAGAATCGAACCAAATAAGGCGAACTGATTAATCCAGGTCAAAATCATACCTTTACTAAATTCTAGAGATCGAAAAGAGCGAAGTTCCAATAACGGTTCTTTTTGGCGCAATTCCACGAAAATAAACAAGGCTAAAGCAATGAAGCTGAACGCAAGAGATATAATCGTTATACGATCCCCCCAGCCATCTACTCCCCCTCTATGCACCCCAAATACCAAGCTGGAGAAGGCGAGCGGTGATAAAATCACACCCCAAATATCCAATTTAGCTTTATTCCCCTTCTCTATTACCGGAAGAAATTTCACTCCAACAATCATTGCAATAATGCCAATGGGAACATTAATCAGAAAAATCCAGTGCCAGCTGGCATATTCCAACAGCCATCCTGACAGTACAGGACCAAGAACAGGCGCAATTAACATCGGTAGTCCAAGCAATCCCATGATTGAACCTCTTTTATCGGGAGGTGCGATTTTGAATGACATAGCCATACCAATTGGAGCAATCATCCCTCCGCCTAATCCCTGCAAAATACGAAAGATTATCAGCTCTGTTGTGGATTGTGCCATAGAGCATAATAAAGAACCTATGGTAAACAATACGATCGAAGCTAAAAAAACACGTTTGGCAGTGAACTTATCCGAGAACCAACCGGCCAATGGGATAATTACGGATAAAGCCAGCGTATAACCCGTAATGGCCCACTGTATTGTTTTTAGGCTGGCATCAAAGGTTTTTTCAAGCTGCGGGATCGCTACATTCATAATTGTACTGTCGAGCATAACCAGCAGCATTCCTGTTATAAGTGCCAGTATTACGGGAAGTATTGCTTTTATAGAAAATTCTTTGGTGACTGGTTGGGATTGTTCCACTTGAAGATTACTCATGGGTCTATACACATCCTTTTTAATTTTTACTAATAAAATTGCTAACTGCTTCCTCCTTTTTTAAAAAAATCGCACCTTTAAACTAACGGTGTAAGATTAATATAGCACCCGTTTATTTGCTTGTAAATAAAAATATCTAACACTGTAAGATAAAGCAGTAATCTAACGATGGTAGACCAGCCATTCATCTTCGCTTATGATAAAGAAAGACAGTAACAGGAGGTCGTTTCGATGAGAATCAAAAATCTGCAAATCACTGAACAAGATATAATAAAAGCTTCTTGGGTGCTGTTGGATGATATCGGCATAGAGGCATTTAGTATGCGTAAATTAGCAGAACTACTAAAAATACAAGCCGCCTCTCTGTATTGGCATTTTAAGAGTAAACAGAGCATTTTCCAGACTCTTGCTAATGAGGTCGCCAAAGAAGCCCTCGAAACTGCGAATCTCGAAGGTGCTTGGCAAGAACAGTTATTTAATTTTGTAGACCGAATTCGTGGGGTTTTACATAAGTATCCTTGCTCGGCTCAGCTGATGATGAGAACCTTGCCTTCTGAACCTAATTATCTATCTTTACTGAATACTTTGCTTCAGATCGTGGATCATCTTCCTTTAAGCGATAGTGATAAATTCTCCTTGATTGCATGCGTGTTAAACTATGTAATCTCATTCGAATTGGACAAATATGAGCAGGATCGAATAGACTTAGCCATGAAAAATGAACCTAATGGAGATGCTAGAGTGGTTTTTAAACAATCGCTTGAGCACTTATCCGGGGATGGACCTAATGTTATAAAACGAATGTACGAAAACAATATTTTTAATGAAATTGGCTCCGATAAGATGTTCTATACAGGTCTAAAAATAATGGTGGGCGGAATTGAACAGTTAGCTAATGAGCGACAAGAACAACAAGAACAACAAGAGCGACGGTAGAACTTAGGGATTTTTCACGAAAATAAATCTTGCACAAAAAAAGGGCATCCCAGCAGCCAATTTCGGCTTTTGGAATGCCCTTTTTTTAAAGAGCCCGAAATAAAAATTCTCCTGTGGACTGGATGTATCTATACATCACTCCACACGCCACTAATATCACCACACCAATACCTAACATAACGAGATCACCATTTAGATCAGATAAAAGAAAACTCAAACCAAATGGAATCAGCAAGCTGATAAATCCTATAATCATCGCTACAAGGACCGAAGCACTTTGTTTAATTACAGAGACTTCATTGGTCCACTCCAGTTTAGGAAGCTTCAAGTTTACGATCACACCTACCATTGCGGTAAGACAAGCGTATAGGACGGGGATTATTAGCAATAACAAGCTCTCCATCCAGCCAGTGCCCAGAGAAATCATAAGAAGCACACTACTAACAATCACAATCGGCACAGTAATGGTGAGATTCACTGCGATTTTACTTAATAATATAGTTTTTGTCGGAACGGGAGCGCTTTTTAAAATCCAAATATGGTTACCTTCAAGCGAAATCGAACTCGAGGTCGTACAGCTTAATGCTACAAAGAAGGAAACAAATAGTGGCGCCAATCTGCTTAGATAATTAGAGAGTTCTGGTATCTCAATAATCTTTCCTAATTGCTCTGAGCTAACAAACAGTAAGGTGATCGCCATGACAAGTAGCATTACCATACCAATACTTGTATTTAGCACATATATAGAAGAACTGAAATAGCGGCGCAGCTCTTTTTTATACAATGTGTAAAGCGGTGAAGAGACTGCAAGTGACCTCATTTGATACTTATTCTTTGAGTAAGACGTCGTAAGGCCTGTGTGTATTGCTTTATATTTGCTGCCAAGAATAAGGGTAAACAGCATAAAAGAAAGTAATGAAATTCCTATAAATAATAGTAAAGGAGCTACCTGATACGAGCAGACAGCATCTACATACATGACCGTCAAAGGATATAAGTTAAAGATTTGATCGGCAATTTGTGTGCTCATATCTGCAATTAACTGCGGGTCATTCCCATTCATTTGGCTTGAACCCAAAATAATAACAATGATTACGGCAAAAGTCAGAATGAGACTTATTAAACGACTTCCTTTAAACCGTGAGGAGATCCAACTAATCAATGCCCCAATAATCGTTGCAGCAATGATCGGCACTAATGGGATAAATAGCAGCGTTATCATGAAAAATAAATAATACACTACTGCCGGATTTACCTTTATAGCATAAACTACACCTGCTGGCACCATCACCATCAATGAGAACAGTATATTCAGCACGTAGAGCTGAACTACACGGCTTGCTACGATATGGCTCGTTTTGATAGGCAGCGACATTACGAGATCGTAATCTTTGGAGCCAAATAATACCCCACTCGCCTTATAGATCGTTGTAAAAAATCCAATCAAGCATGTAACAGCCATCATAATCGCAAGCAGCAGCTCTGGACGGCCTATCTGTTCAAGGGTCTCTGCTATCATGAAGCTATATCCAAACGAAACCACTGCCATCATGACTATCCCTATTAAGATACCGATGCTCAGCAAAAGCATTTTTCGTCTTTCTTTCATATCTCGTGTATGCAAAGCTTTATTTAACCCAAAGGATGAGATTAGCTGAATTTTCGTCAATCTCCAGATATTAATCATGTTTTATCAACTCCAAAAACACATCTTCAAGGCTGCTGTCACCCTTCACCTCTTCTGTTTTCCCATGAGTGATCAATTCACCCGCTTTGATAATGGCGATCTTATTGCAGAGCTTCTCGGCCACGTCCAGTACATGCGTCGAAAAAAAGATCGCACTGCCCTGGCTGCAAATCTCCGCCATAATTCTCTTGAGCGTGTGTGCCGCTTTTGGATCAAGTCCCACAAAGGGTTCATCCAGAACTAGCAGCTTCGGTTTATGAATAAGCGCAGAGATAATCGCGAGTTTCTGTTTCATACCATGAGAATACGCGGAGATCAAATCCCCCAGATTAGAGGTAATCTCAAATTCATCGCTATATTTCTTTATCAGTAACTCCCGATCCGCTTTCGATACGCTAAAAAGATCACCAATAAAATTCAAGTACTGAATGCCCGTCAGATGATCGTATAAATCCGGATTATCTGGAATATACGCAGTAATCGCTTTGCAGGCTAAGGGATCTTTTTTAATGGAGTACCCACCAATCTCGATATCCCCCTCCTCAAAATCTAAAACTCCGACCACTGCTCGGATAGTCGTTGTTTTCCCTGCACCGTTATGACCGATAAAGCCGTAGATGTCACCTTTTTCGACCACCAAATTCAGATCATTTACTGCCTTCTTGCCACCCTTATAGCTTTTGGTAAAATGTTTGATTGTCAACATCTTGCCACTCCCCTTCCAATCTCATAACACTCTCAATATGCCATATTTACTGTAGCTTCGTCGTCTTCAATATACGTTTCTTATAATACGTTTAGCCCGTCCAGATAGTTCATTCGTTTGCAAATATTTTATTTTGAGATTTTCACCTCTAACGGGTGGGATAAAATTACGATTAAGTGCAACACGGTCCGTAAGGACAAACAAACTACTTTGGGGACGGTGAGATAGTTAACTTTGGAACGCTAAGCGAACTACTTTCTAATCATTCTACTCCGGATCAGAAGCAATCTACCTTTGGTAGTGGCAGCCATTGCTACGTATCGGACCGAGGCGCCCTTATTTCGCAAATTCACGCTCTTTTCCACCCCGTTCGGACTCAGATGCAGCTATTGTGCCACATCCGCTCCTTTTTGCTGCAAAATCAGGCGAATAAGTGCTATGCAGTCCGTTACTTTGAAAAAAGGCACCAAAAACATCATTTAGCTGCAATACGGTCCGCAAGGCTAAACAAACTACTTTGGAACGGTAAACAAATTACTTTAGTGACGATGAGCTAACTACTTTGGAACGCTAAGCAAACGACTTTCTAAGCATTCTACTCCAGAACAGAAGCAATCTACCTTTGGTGGTGGCTGCCATTGCAACGTATCGGACCGAGGCGCCCTTATTTCGCAAATTCACGCTCTTTTCCACTCCGTTCGGACTCAGATGCAGCTATTGTGCCATATCCACTCCTTTTTCCTGCAAATTCAGCCGAATAAGTGCTATGCAGTCCGTTACCTCGAAAAAAGGCGCCAAAAACACAATTTAGCTGCAATACGGTCCGCAAGGCTAAAAAAACTACTTTGGAACGCTAAACAAATTACTTTAGTGACGATGAGCTAACTACTTTGGAACGCTAAGCAAACGACTTTCTAAGCATTCTACTCCAGAACAGAAGCAATCTACCTTTGGTGGTGGCTGCCATTACTATGTATCGGACCGAGGCGCCCTTATTTCAAAATTCATGCCCTTTTCCACATCGTTCGGACTCAGATGCAGCTATTGTGCCATATCCGCTCCTTTTTGCTGCAAAATCAGACGAATAAGTGCTATGCAGTCCGTTACTTTGAAAAAAGGCACCAAAAACACCATTTAGCTGCAATACGGTCCGTAACGGTAAACAAATACTTTGGAATGATAAGCAAATTACTTTGGTGACGATGTGATAGCTATTTTGGAACGGTAAGCAAATTACTTTGGTGACGATGTGATAGCTACTTTGGAACGTTAAGCAAACTACTTTGGTGACGGCGGGCTACACCCAAACCAAACAAAACTAACTCAACCAAAAAAAGCATTCACCCCCAATTTAGGGATTGAATGCTCTTTTTCTTAATGCAAAGTCTAAGCTGATGCGAACTGACTGTTATATAATCTGGCGTAATATCCACCGCTGGCTAGGAGTTGGTCATGCGTGCCACTTTCGACAATGTCTCCGTCCTTCATGAAAAGAATGAGATCCGATTCTCGAATCGTTGACAAACGGTGAGCAATTACAAAGCTGGTCCGACCAGCGATCATTTTTAGAAAAGCCTTCTGAATCCGTACCTCAGTCAGCGTATCAATACTGCTGGTGGCTTCATCCAAAATGAGCATAGGCGGATCTACGAGCATCACTCGTGCTATGGTAAGCAGCTGCTTTTGTCCTTGCGACAAATTATCTCCTGAGCCACTGATCTTTGTATCATATCCCTCAGGCAGGCGTTTAATGAAGCTATGAGCATTTGCAGCTTTAGCAGCAGCGATGACCTCTTCTTCGGTAGCCTCAGGTTTGCCGTAGGCAATGTTTTCTCTAATTGTGCCGCCAAACAGCCAGGTGTCCTGCAACACCATCCCGAAATTACGCCGCAGACTGTCACGGGTAATCGTCTTGATATCCACGCCGTCAATCTTGATGGAACCCTTATCCACATCATAAAAACGCATAAGCAGATTAACCAGTGTGGTCTTCCCCGCTCCCGTCTGCCCTACAATTGCAACCCGGGTACCTGGTTTCACTTCCAGACTGAAATCATTAATCAGAGGACGTTCAGGATTATAAGCAAAGGATACTTTTTCAAAGGTAATCGTCCCTTGGCTTGTATTCATAATTTTGGCGTCTGTTGCATCCGCTGGTTCAGGCGAGAGGTCTAGAATGGCGAAGATCCGCTGCGCTGATGCCGTTGCCGATTGAAGCTGCGTAATCACACCTGTAATTTCATTAAACGGCTTAGCGAACAAGTTAGAGAAGATCAAAAAGCTGGACAAATCCCCTACCGTCACAAGCCCGCGAATCACCATAACACTACCGATCATCGCGATAACAGAGAAGGTAATATTATTTACTAACCGTGTTGTCGGATTGGACAAGGAACCGTAAAATTGTGATTTCACGCCAGTCTGGTACAGAGTCTCGTTTCGTTCTTCAAACTGGGTCAGTGCACGGTCTTCATAATGATAAGCTGTGACCACTTTTTGTCCGCCAATCATTTCCTCCACGTATCCGTTGAGACCGCCCAGAATTTTAGCCTGCTCCTTAAACATCTTCTGGGAGCGCATCGTAATGAATCTTGCCACAAAAAATGTAACGGGTGCTGACAGAAGAACAACTAGGGTCATTAAAGGACTAATGTACAACATAAGTACAATTGCCCCCACGATAGTGATGATCCCCGTGAGCAGTGTTGAGAAGCCTTGCAGCAGTCCATCAGAGACCGCATCCATGTCATTAACAAACCGGCTGATGCTGTCCCCTTGCGGGTGGTTATCGTGAAATTTTAACGGCAAAACATTTAATTTATCAAAAAGCTCCCGCCGTAAGTCATATACAGTCCGATAGGCAATTCGATTAGTCAGGTAGGTAAGAAGCCATCCGAAAAAGCTGCCGACAATATACACCCCTGCCAGAATCAAAAGCAGTCTAAGTACGGCATCAAAATCAACCTCTCCCGGCCCGATCATAAAATCGATGGCGCTGCCGATGAGCAGCGGGCCAATTAGACTGGCAATCACACTGAGTATTGCGCAGATTACTACACCTATAGCTATTTTTTTATAATGCCCTGTGTATACAATAAGTCTTTTCCAAATGTTATTTTTGTTCATTGGCCCGACTCCTCACTTGATAGCTGGGACAGGCAGATTTCTTTATACTCTTCACAACCACGCATCAGCTCCTCATGGGTTCCGACACCGGCGATCCGCCCTTCCTCAAATACCATTATTTTATCCGCTTGCCTTACAGTGCTTACCCTCTGCGAGACAAGGAGTACGGTCATTTCCTGGCTGCTCTCTTTGAGAGCCTTTCGAAGTGCCGCATCTGTGGAGAAATCCAGCGCACTGGAGGAGTCATCCAAAATAAGAATCGATGGCTTTCCTACTACTGCACGAGCTATGGTTAAGCGCTGCTTTTGTCCACCGGATAAATTTAATCCCCCACGAGATACTTGCGTATTCAACCCTTCGGGTAATTTACGTATAAACTCCTCCGCTTGAGCAATAGAGGCTGCCTGCATGATTTCTTCCTCAGTTGCATCTTCCTTGCCCCAACGTATATTCTCAGCGATCGTTCCTGTAAACAGCACAGCTTTCTGCGGTACAATCCCGATCTTCTCACGAAGCTGATGCAGCTTATAATCTCGGACATTCACACCATCCACTTTTACTTCACCTTGCACCGCATCATAAAAACGAGGGATCAAATTCACAAAAGTAGACTTACCTGAACCCGTACTGCCAATCAGGCCCACGGTCTCTCCGCGATTAATTACTAGAGATATATCCTCTAATGCCGATTCACCTGTCGTATTATACCCAAAGGATACGTGATCGAATTGTATAGCAGGGGCAGCATGGTCAGGTTCAGCAATCACAGCATTTCCTTCCTCAGACACGGAGACCTTAACACCCAGCACTTCATTTACACGATTAGCTGAGGATGAGGCTTTGGTAAAAATAATGACCAAGTTGGAGACCACTATCAGCGCCAGCAAGATTTGAGTGATGTAATTGATGAAGGCAATGATCTCCCCTTGAGACAATCGGCCCCCATCGATATGAATTCCGCCTACCCACAAAATAGCAATGATCGCCGCATTTACTACAAGTGTAGTCATCGGCCCAAGCAAAGCAGAAATCCGCGAAACCCGGATCGCTGTAGTAGTCAAATCATCGGATGAAGCATCAAAACGTTCTTTTTCTGTACGTCTTTTGGCAAAAGCACGAATCACTCGAATCCCCGATAAATTCTCACTCAGTACGAGCGCAAGGGCATCCAGCTTCTGCTGGTATTTTCGGTACAAAGGAGCACTACGGGTGATAATAAAATATAAAATAATGCCAAAAATCGGTGTTGCCGCAATTAGAATCAGCGATAATCTAAAATCCAAAATCATGGACATTAGGATAGCCCCGATACAGATAAACGGTGCACGAATAACTAGACGAATTAGCATAGCCACAGCAATTTGCAGCTGGTTTACGTCATTGGTAATCCGATTAATCAGTGTAGGTGTACCTAAGGTATCCAGCTCAGCATACGACAAAGATGTGATATGTCTAAACATCTTATTGCGTAGTGTCGTACCGAATCCCTGTGAAGCCCGGGCTGCATAGTATTGGCATACCATGGAGCAGCCGAAGCCAAGCAGTGACATCAGCACCATTAGGCCACCCATGCGGTAAACATAGGCGCTGTCATGATTGCCAACCCCGTTGTTGATGATCAATGCGACAATGGTAGGCAAAATCAGCTCCAGAATCGCTTCCATCAGTTTGAAGATTGGTCCAATGATCGCTTCTTTTTTGTACGGCTTTAAATATACTGCAATTTTGAACAAATTCATCCACACCCAACATAAGAAGTATTTAACCACTTGAAATATGTATAAGAACAGTTATGATTATGGCATATCTACTCACATATTAATAATATTGGATTCGTATCGCTCCCATACGATTAGCATATCTCAAGTTCGGAGGATTTTTATATGGATATTAGACAACTTAAATATTTTATGGCGATAGCTGAGGAAGGACAGATTACATCTGCAGCCAAAAAACTGCAAATGGCCCAGCCTCCGCTGAGCCAGCAGCTAAAGCTCCTAGAGGAAGAACTCGGTGTAAAGCTAGTGGAACGAGGTCCACGCAGCGTGCAGCTCACTGAAGCTGGAGCTATTTTGCGGGACCGTGCCCAACAAATTCTGGAGCTGGCAGATTCCACTGCCCGTGAGCTCACTGATTTTGTCAAAGGTTTAAAAGGAACCCTAGCCATTGGTACAGTTTCCTCCTCTGGAGCTACGTTGCTTCAAGATCGGCTATGTGAGTTCCACAAAACGTATAAAGGTGTGAAATTTGAGATTCATGAAGGAAATACCTTTAGAATCATTGACCTCCTGAATAAAGGTATTGTCGAAGTCGGAATTGTTAGGACACCCTTTAATGGTACAAATTTAGAATGTCTTTACACACAAGCTGAACCTATGATTGCCGTAATGACACCTGAGTATGACTGGAAAACGGATGAAACCTTTATTGAGATCGGTGAGCTAAAGGATAAGCCGCTTATTATCTACCGCCGTTTTGAGCAGCTTATCCGGGAAACATGTCTTGAGAACGGCTTTGATCCGCTGATTTTCTGTATGAATGATGATGCTAGAACAACACTGCTCTGGGCAAACGCTGGTCTTGGCATTGGAATCATCCCCAAATCCGCTTTCGAATTAACGAGTAACCGTAATTTGGTATATAAAGAAATCAGTAGTGAATCACTACGCACGCGGGTCGCCGCCGTCTGGATTAAGGATAAATACTTATCATCATTGGCTTCCAAGTTTATTGAAAGCTTCAGGAATGGATAAATACCAGCTCTATTTATTCACTTGCTGTTGATCTAGCCTATCCTCTTCTTCTTTAATACGGCTAATATCAATTCGTTCAAACAATAATTGTAAATCAGTAACCTGTTGGTAAGGGGGCACCGAGCAAGGCTGCCAATTCGGTAGTTCTAACGACAGGAACCCCCTGATCTTGTCACAAGAGAACGGCAGAAACGGATGCAACAAATTCGCTAAGTTCGCAATAATCTGCACACATGTGTATATTGCAGAATCACAAGAAACCTGATCCTCTTTTATCTGTATCCATGGTTTTTGCAGATCGAAATACTGGTTTGCCTTGCGCACATAAGAAAAAATAAACTCCAGCGCATCTTTTAGATTCCCAGCCTCAATAAGCCGTCCTGATTCCAGATACAAGAGGTCGATATTGTCCTTCCACCCCTTATCTAATTGCCCATTTGGCACTTTCCCTTCATAAAACTTATCTACAAAAGCCAATGAACGGTTCACAAAGTTACCAAATGCTCCAAGCAGCTCTCCATTATGGCTATAAATAAACTCTCTCCAGGAAAAATCCGTGTCCCGCTTCTCAGGTCCATTGGCAATTAAGAAATAACGAATAGAATCTGGCTGATACCGCTCTAAAATATCAGGTACCCAGACCGCCCAATTTCGGCTAGTGGAGAATTTCTGCCCTTCAAGGGTTAAATATTCGCTAGATATAATCCTGTCCGGTAAATGCAGACCTCCTGCTCCTAATAACACAGCCGGCCATATTAAAGTGTGAAAAGGAATATTGTCTTTACCATGCACATAATAAGCGGTAATCGCCCCTTTTTCCTCTAACCAAAAATCCTCCCAGCTTCCTCCGGACTGTGCAGCCCACTGCTTACTGGCTGATAAATAACCACTTACCGCCTCAATCCAAACATAAATTTTTTTATCTTCAAATCCAGCCACAGGAACATCTACACCCCAAGACAAGTCTCTTGTTACCGCGCGGTCCTGCAGCTCTTCTTGTAAATAACGTTTGGTCAGTTTTATAGCGTTTTCTCTCCAAAATTGTGCTTCCTCTACATATTCCGTTAATTCAGACTGAAAATTAGATAAGCTAAGATAATAATGTTCTGTCGGCCTTTCTGTTGGTGTATTCCCACATAATTTGCAGACTCTGTCTAACAAATCGGCAGGATCTAGAATCGTAGAACAATAATCACATTGATCCCCTCGCGCCCGCTCACCACATACCGGACAAGTCCCTTCCACATATCTGTCTGGCAAAAAGCGCTGATCCACCTCGCAGTAACATTGCGCAATGGTTTTTTTATATAAATGACCATTCTCTAGCAGCTTTGTAAACAACGCTTGCACAACCTTATGATGCTGCTGTTGATCCGTTCGAGTATATAGATCATAACTAAATCCCAGCTGTTCAAAACACTTCAGAAACTCTTCATGATATCTGCTTGCAAAAGCTCCCGGCGTAATCCCTTCATTCGCAGCCTGAACTGCTACGGGTGTGCCATGGCAATCACTGCCTGATACATATAATACGTTATCCCCTTTGGAGCGAAAATATCGTGCCAGCACATCCCCAGGCAACACACTTGATAATCTCCCCAGATGTAAAGATCCATTCGCATACGGCCAAGCGCCACCTATAAACACATTACTCATTAACCTTCTCCTCCTTTTTTAGACAACAAAAAACTCCCATCCACAAAGGACGAGAGTTCTACTCACGTGTTACCACCTAATTTTATAAATGCCTCATGACATTTACCTCTTCAGGTACGACGTTAATTAACGTTTATACCCTAGCACTGTAACGGATGCAGGTTCCGGCGCAGCCTACAACCCATAAGGTTTCGATGCGCAGCTCTGAGACCATATTCCCAAGGGTTTTCTTTACTCCTTTTCAGCGACCGGAGCTCTCTGTTGAAAGAATTGCCGTGGTACTCTTTCTCTTCTTTGCTTTTACATATTCAAGTTAGAGAAAATAATACTCAATTTGTTGTTTATTGTCAATGTGAAACATCAAGCTCTCTGTAACTTTTCCAGTTAATCTCCGTCTTTTATATAAATACGTTACAAGGAGGTCCCTCAGTGAAAAAAGTAAATTTGCTAACACTCTCTGTTCTTTTACTAGCAGGAGTATGGGGTTGTTCCGATCATAAAGTTAATTCTGTTCCCAAAAGTGAACCCTATACTTCCAAAGAAGCCATCAGTAGAGGGGATATTGTTTCTTTTGAAAAAGTGTACAACCTCGATAAATTCGAGAAATTTATAACTAATCTCTCCAGCAAAAAAGCAGACAATATACGCGTTACAAGTTACACAGATGAAGGCGATCCCATATTTAAGGATTTAAAATTTGACGGTAACGTGATTAATTACAGCTATGATACTTCTAATGATGCATTCGGTGGAAGCAACACAGGAGTCAGAACCGATACCTGCTCCGAAGTGACTAGTAAAAAAAGCACACAAGGTGAAATTATCTATTCGATCAGCGGTTGCACAAATAATGCCTCTGAAATTGATTACTACCTTTTTCGCACAACAAAATGAAATACTGAAATAAAAAAGACCACCCAATCATAATACAATTGGATGGTCTCTGTACTTCATATTATTTCATGATTTTGCAAATATCATTGGTGAATTGAACAGGATCACTAACCTGTAGACCTTCGATCAACAGGGCTTGGTTGTACAGCAGGTTCGTGTATAAACCGAGCTTTTCTTTGTCGTTCTCTGCTGCCGCCTTCAAGGACTGGAACACTTCGTGATGGATGTTGATTTCGAGTACCTTATCCGCTTGCACCTCTTGACCATTCGGCATCGATTTCAGGATTTTTTCCATCTCGATTGTCAGTTCACCTTCAGCAGAGAGACATACCGGATGAGTCTTTAAACGTTTGGAAGCTTTGACATTTTTCACTTTGCCGGACAGGATGTCCTTCATCGCTTCAAAAAGCTCCTTGTTTTCGTTCTCTTCCGCTTCCGTTGGCTTGTCCGCTTCGTCGGCTTCGATCCCCAGATCTCCGCTGGATACGGATTTAAATTCTTTTTCCTTATAAGACTGAATCATCTTGATCGCAAATTCATCAATATCATCAGTGAAGTAGAGAATTTCATACCCTTTATCCGATACAAGCTCGGTTTGCGGGAGCTTCTCGATTCTGTCGATCGACTCTCCGGAAGCATAGTAGATATACTTCTGATCTTCTGGCATTCTTGAGACGTATTCGTCCAGCGTAACCAGCTTCTTCTCCTTAGAGGAATAGAACATCAACAAATCTTGAAGGGTGTCTTTGTGCATCCCATAATCGTTATAGACACCAAACTTAAGCTGTCTACCAAAAGCATTATAGAACTGCTCATATTTCTCTCTTTCATCCTTCAGCAGGCTTTGCAGTTGGCTTTTCACCTTGTTCTTAATGTTCTTAGCGATCAGAGTCAGCTGACGGTCATGCTGGAGCATCTCTCTGGAAATGTTCAAGGACAGATCCTCTGAGTCCACCATACCTTTTACAAAGCTGAAGTAATCAGGCAGCAGATCCGCACATTTGTTCATGATCAGCACACCGTTGGAATAGAGCTCAAGACCTTTTTCATATTCCTTTGTGTAATAGTCAAACGGCGTATTTTCTGGGATGAACAGGATTGCATTGTACACTACAGCACCATCAGCACTGATATGAATATGTTTAAGCGGCTTATCGAAGCCGTAACGTTTCTCTGCATAGAAGTTATCATAATCTTCTGTAGTCAGCTCGCTTTTGTTCTTGCGCCAGATAGGCACCATGCTGTTTACGGTTTGTTCTTGAATAACTTCTTCGAACTCGTTCTCCGTGTCTTCTTTTGGCTTTTGCTCCTTCACGTCCATTTTAATTGGGAAACGGATGAAGTCGGAGTATTTTTTAATGATAGATTTCAGGCGGTATTCTTCCAAATATTCATCATATTGATCTTCTTCCGTATTCTCTTTAATCTTCAAAATCACATCAGTGCCGACAGAATCCTTCTCGACAGTCTCGATGGTATAGCCGTCAGCGCCCTTAGACTCCCATTTAAAGGCCTCGTCACTGCCTAATGCCTTACTGATCACTATAACGTCATCAGCCACCATAAACGCAGCGTAGAAGCCCACCCCAAACTGTCCGATGATGTTGTGGCCATCTTTAGCTTCGTTCTCTTTCTTAAAAGCAAGAGATCCACTCTTCGCGATTGTACCTAAGTTATTCTCCAGCTCCTCTTGTGTCATCCCGATACCTGTATCGGAAATCGTCAAGGTTCTGTTCGCCTTATCGGCGGTCACTTTAATATAATAATCCTCTTTATTGAAGACCAGGCCTTCATCAGCTAATGCTTTGTAATAGATCTTATCAATCGCATCACTTGCATTGGAAATCAGCTCACGCAGGAATATTTCCCGTTGTGTATAAATGGAGTTAATCATCATTTCCAGCAATCTTTTCGATTCGGCTTTAAACTCTTTTTTGGCCATGAATAAATAAATCTCCTTTCAAAATAACCTTCTTATCCAGCACATCATGATTAGCACTCTTCTTAGATGAGTGCTAATTCTTCTTTTTATATAACATAAACTCATTTTCAATGTCAATATTTACAGCGACTTTCATTAAATAAAGCTGTATTTTGCATACAAATTTAGGATTTGATCGATAAATAACATTCAACTTGCACATAGGATGATTCTATGTTTTAAATAGATTAGATACATAAATTACAAATAAAGATCTAGCATCTTCTCTGGAGGGATTCAAATGCATGAACAAGTACAGTCCATTGTAAATTCTTCAGCAACAAGTCCCATTAAGAATTTGATTGGCAGTGTATTTATCCCCGTACACGATATTGAAAAAGCCCTTAACTGGTATTGCCAAGTCCTAGGACTCCAAGAAGCAGATCATTCGATTATAAACGGTCATTTATGTCCGTTAACTATGCAAGGAAGCACTGGGATCATTCTGGACACCATGCCCATGTGGGGAGGTTTAGAGCCTGAAGGGGCTCCTCCAATTACAACACCTGCTCTTATGCTTATAACCGATGATCTGCAAGCCTCTTTCAACTATATAAAGGAGCTCGGTGTAAATATAGTAACCGAAATTCAAGATCAAAAATGGTTTGTAGTAAAAGACCCTGATGGGAATAAACTAATGATTTGCAAACAGCATTTGGATTAAAAATTGCAGTGGTTGTGATTTCCACTTCTTAGGGTGCATCAGAAGCTGCAGATCAAAATGAATTTCGGGATGAACAAAGGACAGCTCAGCCAAGCTTCCCCGTTCAATTTCTTCCTCTGCCACGATTTTGGGTAACAAAGCAATTCCAAGACCATTCATTACACAACGTTTAATGGCCTCCAGATTCGAAAGCTCAAAACCTATGCGGAATATGATCCCGTGCTCTTTTAACAAATTCTCGAACAAACTCCGGTAAATACAGCTTTCCTCCGAGACTATTAGCTCACAGTTATTCAGATCCTGTAGGGTTACCGTATCCATCTGGGCAAGCGGATGATGAATGGGAGCTATCAAAACAAGCGGCTCATCTCTGACGATCGTACGCTCAAGGATGGAATCCGCAGTGGTGCGATCCAACATTAAGCCTAGATCTACTTCGCCATCTTTTATTTTGGCAAGAAGATTAGCTTCCTGCATCGTTTGCAGATGAATATCCAGCTTTGGAAATTTAGTCCTTAGCTGCTGCAGGTAAGGAGGTAAATAAAAGGCCGCTAAAGAATCTATCGTCCCAATAGTTAGCGTACCTCCGATTTGCTGGGCGATAGTTTCTTTTGAACGATCATATAAATCCAAAATCTCCACGAACAGCTTCAATAACTCTTCTCCTGGCGGGGTAAGCCGCAGCTGACGGCCATGCCTCTCTATTAAAGGTACTCCATATTCCTTCTCTATCTTCTGTATCTGCATCGTCACACTTGATTGTGCATATCCCAATTCTTCAGCAGCTCGCGTAAAGCTCTGACGTTTAGCCACCTCGCGGAAGGTTCGTAAATAGGTTAAATCCATTACCTCACCCTAACATCAATATTTTTGATGATCCATATCATTTATTATAGCTAACGACGATGCTACTTTCCATGGTAAAGTGTATGTAGAGGAATTAAAATATTTTGGAGGCCGATAATTTATGCTTACAGAACAACAGATTTATGGAGTTTATGTCCCCGTGGTCACCCCGTTCAATGCTGCTGGTGAAGTTGATTTGGATTCGTATCAGCGTTATGTAAAGAACATTATTAACAACAGCATACAAGGTCTGGTCGTTAATGGAACCACCGGAGAATCGCCCACTGTAACCGTAAATGAAATGCAGCTTCTAGTAAACACTTCCCGTGAGCTTCTACAATCCACATCAATCCCCTTAGTAGTTGGTACAGGTACCAATGATACAGCCTCTACGGTTGCACGCACGGAAATTGCTGCAAACCTTGGTGCTGATTGTGCACTAGTAGTCGTACCTTATTATAGTCGTCCTTCACAAGAGGGTATCATTGCCCATTTCAGCAAAGCTGCAGAAGTAGGCATACCAATCATGGCTTATGATATTCCAAGTCGTACAGGTACGGCCATGACGGTAGATACTGCACGTACAATCCTAGAAATGAATAATGTTGTCGGTTTAAAAGACTGCTCAGGCAGTACAAAAATGGTTACAGAGTTAGTCCGTACAGGTGCTAAACCTGTGCTTGGCGGCGATGATTCCCTCTTTTATGAAATGCTTAGCTGCGGAGCAGCTGGGGGGATGCTCGCTACTGCCAACGTTTTCCCGGCAGAATGCCTTCGTATCTTTGAAGCCTTTACATCTGGTCAAGTGGACTTCGCTAAAGAAAGCTTTGAACAACTACTGCCGATCATCCGCCTATTGTTCAAGGAATCGAATCCCGCTCCAATTAAATGGATGCTTAGCCAAAACGGCCTACTGTCCTCGGATACGCTTCGCCTCCCTATGACTTCCATCAGCGCAGGACTTCAGCAAGAACTGAGCCCCTATGTTCAGGACAATACAATTGAAGCAACCGCATAAATGAAATAACAACAGCCGTTGTACAGTGAGGAACTGTTTAGCGGCTGTTTTTTGTTGTAAATTATCAGGAAATAAAACATAAAAAACCATCAGATTTACTCTGACGGTTTTTTTTATTTTACTATAGAAACGATACGCATTCAAACTAACTTATCTGCTGCTCGTTTTTTGTCTTCCTTTTGTGAACCACTCGGACTTTGGCTTCAATGGAGGGTTAGACTTAGGTTTTGCTTTAGCTGGTTTAGATGCCGCTGATTTTGTTGCTGCCGGTTTTGTTGCCGCAGGTTTAGCAGTTGCTGGTTTGGAATTCGACGGTCTGGAAGACGATGGTCTCGAAGCTGCTGCTTTCGAACCTGACGGTTTCGCCGAACGATCTGTCTTCATTTGCGTTTTACGAGACATCGGATAAGGATGGTCCTTAACTTCCGGAATCGATTTTCCAATCAATTTTTCAATATCTTTAAGGAAAGGAAGCTCTTCAGCTTCGCAAAAAGAAATTGCCGTTCCGCTCAATCCCGCTCTGCCTGTACGACCGATCCGGTGCACATAGGTTTCCGGAATGTTCGGTAAGTTGAAGTTGATTACGTGAGACAGCTCATCAATATCAATTCCCCGGGCAGCTATATCCGTAGCTACGAGAACACGAGTCGCACCGCTTTTAAAATTTCGCAAAGCGTTCTGGCGATCATTTTGAGATTTATTGCCGTGTATGGCTTGAGCAGCAATGTTCACTTTAGCCAGATCGCGGGTAACACGGTCTGCACCACGTTTGGTACGAGTAAACACCAATGCTGAGACGATGGATTTATCCTGTAACAGCAGGTTCAATTGGTTTTGCTTATTTCCGTTCTCTAATAAATAGATCGATTGATTGATTCTATCCGCAGTAGATGACACGGGTGTGATTTCTACCTTCACTGGATTCACAAGCAATGTTTTGATCAATTTAGAAATCTCAGTTGGCATCGTTGCCGAGAAAAACAGAGTTTGCTTCTTCGTAGGCATTTTGGCGATGATTCGTTTCACATCATGAATAAAGCCCATATCCAGCATCCGGTCAGCTTCATCCAGAACTAAAATTTGTACATATTGCAAATCTACACGTTTCTGATTGATCAGGTCGATAAGTCTACCAGGGGTAGCAATAAGAATATCGGCACCTTGATTCAGTGCGCGCTCTTGCACTTTCTGTGACACACCGCCAACAATGGCAGCAGAGCGGATATCTGTATATTGGCTATACGCTTTTATGTTATCAGCAATTTGAATCGCTAGTTCTCTTGTCGGTGTTAAAATCAACGAGCGAATGCGTCGCACATTATTGGATTTGTTAGGGCTCGATTGTTCGCTTAGCAATTGAATAATAGGCACGGAAAATGCAGCTGTTTTTCCTGTTCCCGTTTGCGCGCATCCAAGTAAATCTCTACCCGCTAATACAGCTGGAATCGACTGCTCCTGTATTGGTGTAGGTGATGTATAGTTTTCTTTGCTTAAAGCCTTCAAAATTGCAGGCACAATATTCAGTTCATTAAATGTCATTGGGTCTCCTTAATTTCTAATACATATATTCTTAACAATAAATCCTTTTGTCACGTCATAAACCATAATCATAACACAATAAGTTACATAATAATAGATTTTCTTTATCATCACACCAATTTTCATTAATAATCCATTTCAGGATACTATCCGTTCTGCTCTTACAAAAATATTTTTACTAACCGTAAAATACTCCTCCTCAATTTATCCTGCGGCGTATCTTTTGTTGAGCCTGTTGATCCTGCTGAGACTGTTGAGACTGCTGAGACTGTTGAGCCATCGGACTCAGACGCCCTTATTTTGAAAATTCGTGGATTTTGGACATGCTATCGGACTCAGATGCAGTTATTCACACCTTCGAAGCCCAATTCAGTACAAATATAAGGCAATAAGAGCTATGCAGTCCGAAACCTTGGCAAAATAGATCAAAATGCTGAAATAGCTGCAATACAGTCCGATAAGTACAAGCCGTCGGGTAAACCACGCAATCTTTACAGCACGTAGATCAGACACGCAATCCTTACAGCACGCAGATCAGACACACAATCCTTACAGCACGCCGATCAGACACACAATCCTTACAGCACGCCGAGCAGACACGCAATCCTTATAGCACGCCGAGCAGACACGCATTCCTTAAAGCACACAGATCAGCCACGCAATCCTTACAGCACGTAGATCAGCCACACAATCCTTACAGCACGCCGATCAGACACACAATCTTTACAGCGCGCCGATCAGCCACGCATTCCTTACAGCACGCCGATCAGACACGCAAAAAAAGCGAAGGATTTCTCCCCCGCTTCTTATCTTTGCTATAACTATGATGACTATTCTACGATTTCAGCAGTATCGCCGTTGTTGGCACCTGCAGCGTTAGCTTCGTCAGTGTCAATATGCATATCCAGTTTAAAGCTGTCTGATACGCGTGCAATTACGTTCTCCAATACGAGACCACGGTCGCCTCCGAGGCGAACTTTAAGCAATTGCTTATCAGCAATGCCCCAAGCTTCAGCTTCAGAAGTATGGAAGTGAATGTGACGAGCGGCGATGATAACGCCTTGTTCCAATTCCACTTCGCCAGCAGGTCCTTTAAGCGTAATGCCAGGTGTTCCATCAATATTTCCAGATTCGCGAACTGGAGCTTTCACGCCAAGTGCGAAGGAGTCAGTACGGGAAATTTCTAATTGGGAAGCCGGACGAGCAGGTCCCAAAATTCTTACTTTGTCAAATTTACCTTTGCTGCCGATAACTGCTACTTGCTCATTTGCTGCAAACTGTCCTGGTTGAGAGAGGGGTTTGAACTCCGTTAGTTGATATCCTGGGCCAAACAAAGCCTCCACATGCTCTTGCGTAAGGTGAATATGTCTAGCCGACACACCTACGGGTACAGTCTTACTCATAGTAAAGTCACTCCTTGTATTTTCTCTAGTATCTGTACAAGCCATTAACCATTATACATCTTCTTAACCAAAAATAAAAAGCCCCACATCATAACGAGGGCCTTTTTTTCGACAATTCATACTTTTAGAGCAGGATTGTCATGATTTAGACACCTGAGAAGGTAAGTTTGTGCGCAGGTAGGAGACCGCATTCTCATATAACCAACCTTTTACGGAAGCTTCTGGATAGTAACGAAGCAGGTGCTCCGCGAGCTCAGGGTATTTTCCCGGATGCTCCATGTTCTCTACCCAAGTGTCAATGCCGTCAAAATCCGAACCAAACATCATATGTTTCTCGCCACCTAGACTACATACATGATCAATATGCTTTAATAAATCATCCATACGAGCTTTTCCATCATCACATACAAACCACGGATAAAAGGTCAGGCCCATTCTTCCGTCCATTGCAATCAAAGCTTTAATCTGTTCATCATTTAAATTTCTAACATGCCCACAGATTGCTGCGGCGTTCGAATGGGAAGCTATAAACGGACGTGTGCTTAAGTCGGCTAGCTCCCAAAAACCTGCCTGAGACAAATGCGACACATCAAGCAGCATTCCACTGTCGTTGCACCATTCGATCAGCATTCGCCCTTTTTCCGTAAATCCGCCGTTGCGCTGCTCCAGAACACCGTCCGCTGCCCAATTGGCATAATTCCAAGTGATTCCCAAAAACCGCACGCCAAGCTCAAAACAGAGCTGTGCATAAAACAAGTTCCCTTCTAGACCGTCTACACCCTCCAGAGAGAGCATTCCCCATGGAGATGCTCCAGCTGTTCGTTTTCCTACCTCCTCCTTCCAACGCAGCCACTGAAGGCTCTCTGCGCCTATTATTTTTTGCCGGAACAAATCAATTTGTCCTAAAACATTCTCAAAGCTAGGTCTACCTCTACTTGCCGAAAGGTATATTGCAAAAATCTGCAATTCCACACCGCCTGCTACCAACCGCTCTCCGGTAACATCCAGCCGAGGATCATTCTTAAAATCCATATCTGGTGATGCTTGCATTTTACTCAGCACATCACAATGAAAATCCGCAACCTGTAGCTTATCGGTTCTCATCCCAAGCCCTCGCTTTCATGCAGTCCTATTCCAGATTCTATGCTTAAAAACGCCAGACTATATACCAAAAGCAAAAAACCTGTTTACATAAGTAAACAGGTTCATCCGTTCTATGCTTCTATTATCTGGGTTCTACAATCAATTTAATCGCGGTTCGATCCTCTCCATCAATCACAATGTCTGTAAATGCCGGAATGCAGATCAAATCTACTCCGCTTGGTGCAACAAATCCCCGGGCAATGGCAACTGCTTTGACTGCTTGATTCAGTGCTCCAGCTCCAATAGCTTGTAATTCGGCCGATCCACGTTCACGAAGAACACCTGCTAAAGCGCCGGCGACGGAATTTGGATTGGATTTAGCTGATACTTTTAATACATCCATAGTAAGTACCTCCCCTGGGAAAATAATGGTGTTCTTCCACTACTTTAGATGTTATTCGCGAGAGAAGAAATAATTCCTTCTTTTTGCGGACTACTCTGGAGAAAATGGTACAATAGATACTCTTTTTCGATATAATAAATATCACACTTTACCCAAATTCGGCGAAATTACCCGGAAAATCACTTATCTTATCCTACTACTAGCTCATTACCCATTCATCTTCACGTAGCCGTATTTTCTCCAGACGGGTAGCCGCGCCAGTATTCTCGTCTAACTCTGCAAATAAACCGTGAAGCTGCCACTTGCCTTCATCAACAACAAATCGTGCTGGAAGCTGTGTAGTGAACTTATAAAGTACTGCATCTCTTTCCATACCCAGAATCCCTTCGCTTGAACCAACCATGCCCGCATCGGTCAAGTAAGCCGTTCCACCCGGCAAAATCACATCATCATTCGTCTGAACGTGAGTATGGGTCCCTACTACAATTGATGCGCGACCATCCATGAAATAGCCCATGGCGATTTTCTCAGAGGTAACCTCTGCATGGAAATCAACGAGAATGCATTTATGATCTCTACGTAGCTCTTCCACAATTTCTTCACCCACACGGAAAGGACAATCAATCGCAGGCAAAAATGTACGGCCTTGCAGGTTAACTATAGCTAGCTCTTTGCCGTTACCTTTAACAACTGTATATCCTCTTCCCGGTGTTCCTGGAGGAAAATTAGCAGGACGGATAATCCGGGCCTCATCGTCGATAAACTCGAAGATGTCCTTGTTGTCCCATGTGTGATTACCCATGGTGATTCCGTGAACGCCCCAGTTAAAAAATTCATTTGCGATCGCTTTAGTAATACCTCTACCGGCAGCAGAATTCTCACCGTTAACTATGATTATATGTGGTTGATATTTGCTTTTTAATGAGGGCAACATCTCCCGAAGTGCCTTCCTGCCTACACTACCTACGATATCTCCAATGAATAGTACTTTAATGTTTCTCTCCTCCTAATCTTAACCTCTTCATCTAGCGGATAAGTCTTCATATTTAAAAGAAAAAAGGCCCCGCTTAGGGGCCAATTTTCATCAAATATAAGAAAGTATAAGTTATATCTTATCCTTTAACCTTATATTCCTAGCAGAAACATATACCAGGAAACGATCATAAATATCGTTATTTCCCAAGAGTATGTTATCTACTTATTGCCTATTTAGCGTATTCAACAGCCCGTGTCTCACGAATAACGGTAACCTTGATATGTCCTGGATAATCCAGTTCACTTTCAATCATCTTCGTAATATCGCGAGCAAGACGGAATGCCTCTGCATCGTCAATCTTCTCTGGCTGTACCATCACGCGCACCTCACGGCCCGCTTGAATAGCAAATGATTTCTCAACGCCTTCGAACGACTCTGAGATTTCTTCCAGTTTCTCTAGACGTTTAATATACGTTTCCAGTGTTTCACGGCGAGCACCAGGTCTAGCAGCCGACAATGCGTCAGCGGCACCAACCAACATAGCAATAACCGAGGTAGCTTCGCAGTCTCCATGATGAGATGCGATACTGTTGATAACAACCGGATGTTCTTTATATTTCTTCGCTAGTTCAACGCCGATCTCAACATGCGAACCTTCCACTTCATGATCCAGCGCTTTGCCGATATCATGGAGTAATCCTGCACGTTTTGCAAGCACGATGTCTTCCCCAAGCTCACCGGCCATCAGTCCTGTTAAATAAGCAACCTCCATGGAGTGCTTCAATACATTTTGACCATAGCTTGTACGGAATTTCAGACGCCCCAGAATCTTGATCAAATCTGGATGCAAACCGTGAACGCCCACTTCGAAAGTAGCTTGTTCACCATATTCCCGAATCCGTTCGTCCACTTCTTTGCGGGATTTCTCCACCATCTCTTCAATACGAGCGGGGTGAATACGTCCATCAGCCACCAATTTCTCAAGTGCCGTACGGGCCACTTCACGGCGGATTGGATCAAATCCTGACAAAATAACTGCTTCCGGCGTATCATCAATAATGAGGTCGATACCTGTAAGAGTTTCCAAAGCACGAATATTACGGCCTTCACGACCGATAATCCGACCTTTCATCTCTTCATTCGGCAACGTAACAACTGAAACCGTTGTTTCCGCTACGTGATCAGCTGCACAGCGTTGGATAGCGAGTGTGATGATTTCACGGGATTTCTTATCCGCTTCTTCTTTCGCCTGCTGTTCAATTTCTTTGATCATTTGTGCCGTTTCATGGCGAACTTCTTGCTCAACATTGCTAAGAATGATACTTCTTGCATCTTCGATGCTTAAATTGGAGATACGTTCCAATTCAGTGACTTGGTTTTTGTAAATAACATCAATTTGCTGTTGGGTTTCATCAATTCGTTTCTCTTTGTTAGCTACTTGTTCTTCTTTTCTTTCAAGCGATTCCATTTTTTTATCCAGAGATTCTTCCTTTTGCAGCAAACGTCTCTCTTGCCGTTGGATTTCATTCCGACGTTCACGAGTTTCTTTCTCAGCTTCAGTACGGATTCTATGGACTTCGTCCTTAGCTTCCAATACTGTTTCTTTCTTCAGCGCCTCAGCGTCCTTCTTCGCATTCTCAACGATGACAACGGCTTCTCTTTCTGCGCTTTGGATTTTAGCTTCTGCAAGGGATTTACGAATAAAATAACCGAACCCAAAGAATATTGCAGCTACAACGAGAACGATAATGACCCAGATCCATGATTCCAGCATCTGTTCACCTCCTCGTTGGTTCCTCTCCAAGGTATATCCCTGGGAATTGTGCAGTTGTTTAACTATCCGTTCATCACCATACAAAAAACCGGTAAACAACCGATTGCCATACTGCACATGCTGCACATGCACACTGCCCGCCTTATCCGGCGATTACATTTCATATGAGTTGTACGTGAACCGTTTAAAACAGTCTCCTTTTTGGGAAGGAAAAAGGATTCTAATTTTATGCCGATTCATGTTATATTTTATTATTTATAAAAAGACATTGTCAAGAGAGTCGATATACGCATTAATGTCAAGAGAATCAGTGATTCTAGTAAAACTCCTCATCTTCACCTTCATAATTGTCTTCCGCAAGTAAAGTATTGATCACTTGGCGAACCATATCGCCCGAAAATCCACGGCGCATAAGGAAGGCTCCAGTCTTTCTTCGCTTATCTGAAGCTTCTCCACGGATGAGATTCCATTTCTTGCGCCCAGTTTCGAGTGCGCTCTCCAGCTCTTGTTCAGGAGTAATATTCTCCAAAGCTTCCGATATAAGGGTTTTGTCTATCCCTTTCTCACGTAGCTCTTGTCGAATCCACATCTTCCCTTTCCGCTGGTTCGCTATTCGTTGCTCTGCCCATTGCTTAGCATATAAAGGGTCATCAAGAAGTCTTTCCTCCTGCAGCCGCTGCACCACTTCCGCAATAATAGTCTCTCCTATTTCCTTCTGGCGTAAACGGCGAGTCATTTCCATAGCGGTGCGTGGTTTACGTTCTAGATAACGGAGGCCTTCTACATAAGCTCGTTGACGCTCATCAGCTACAACAATTTCAACCAAATCAGCCTTCATAAAAGAATTACCAGTAATCATTCGATATTTAATCATGACGTCCTCGTGCACAGTCATGTTATATGCTCCGAAATGTATGATATAACGGTGATCAGATTTCTTTTGACGTTCTACTTTAGTGATCTCTAAGAGTTCTCCTTCAGGAAAATCAGATAACACCTGCTCATCTTGTTCTTCTGCTTCAAAATCCAGTTGTATTACCATAGTTGTTTGTCACCTCGTAGCAATAGATCGGTTATCGTCTTACTTTCATTACTTGTTAAGAAAAGACACCCTGCAACAATCAATCACAGGGCGTCCTATTGCTTAATATACTATTCGATTTCGAGAAGCAATTTCTCTTCTTCTTCTTGCTCTGCAATAATATCTTCATTCTTCGGCGCAGCAACAATAGTGGATAAATTACTTGCTTCACGGATCTTATTCTCAATAATAAGGGCAATATCCTGATGTTCCTTCAAAAACTGTTTAGCATTCTCACGGCCTTGACCGAGACGCTCGCCTTCGTAGGAATACCATGCACCACTCTTATTCACGATATCCATTTCAGTACCGATATCTACAAGACTTCCCTCTTTGGAAATCCCTTCACCGTACATAATATCAACATCAGCCTGTTTAAAAGGAGGGGCTACTTTATTCTTCACAATCTTGATCTTAGTACGGTTACCAACCACATCGTTCCCCATCTTGATGCTCTCTACGCGACGTACATCTAAACGTACAGAAGAGTAGAATTTCAATGCACGACCACCCGGAGTTGTCTCAGGGTTACCGAACATAACACCGATCTTCTCACGAAGCTGGTTGATAAAGATAGCGATCGTATTGGATTTGCTAATGGCACCAGAAAGCTTACGAAGTGCTTGAGACATCAAGCGAGCCTGCAATCCGACGTGGGAATCACCCATATCGCCTTCAATTTCAGCCTTAGGTACCAAAGCAGCAACGGAGTCAACGACAATAATATCAACGGCTCCACTACGAACGAGTGCTTCGGCGATTTCCAGCGCTTGTTCACCCGTGTCTGGCTGAGAAAGCAGCAACTCATCGATATTTACGCCCAAGTTACGTGCATATTTCGGATCAAGCGCATGCTCGGCATCGATAAATGCAGCTTGTCCGCCTTGTCTTTGCACTTCTGCAATAGCATGAAGAGCAACTGTTGTTTTACCTGAAGATTCCGGTCCATATACTTCAATAATACGTCCCTTTGGAAGTCCGCCTATACCTAACGCAATATCAAGTGCCAAAGATCCGCTAGGTACAACTTCCACTTGCATATGCGTGGATTCTCCCAGTTTCATTACCGAACCTTTACCAAATTGTTTTTCTATTTGACGAAGCGCCATATCAAGCGCTGCACGACGATCTGACAATCAGACCACTTCCTTCACTGTTTATAGTAATATAATAACGTGTTTTTAAGGTCTTGCCAAGCTTTTTTTCGAACATACATTCGTTTTTTTTGTCTTGGGCGTTATTTATCCCTTTTATTGTAAGCCTCCCTCCGGAGATAGAAGTTAATTAAATTCCCCACTTCACCGGACATCAACGACTTATGATCATGAGTAGTCATCGTGATCAAAATCTCTGCAAATATACAAAAAACCGCAGCAAAGAAATCTCAGTGCCACGGTTCTTCCGTATGTGTTTATTATAACTGGGCTAATCTCCCATTACAAGTCTGAACCCTCAAGAGGTGTCTCCACCTTGCGTTCCTCAAGTCTCCGCCACAGACGATACAGCAGAGCCTTTACAGTACGCAACCGGATATTTTCCCGTGTACCTTTAAGATTAAGCTCATAGACCTCTGTCTTACGTCCCCGTTCAGCCAAGCCGATAAATACAAGTCCAACAGGCTTGCGCTCAGAATAACCCGGTCCAGCCACACCCGTAACAGATAAGCCGAAATCGCTGTCAGCAATCATTCTCACTTGGTCAGCCAACACCTCGGCAACTTCTCGACTTACGGCTCCAGGAGCATTGGGTCCCTCCAAATAAGCACTTGGCACATTCAGTAACTTTTTCTTTAAGTCATTCGAATAGCAGACGATTCCGCCGGCAAACATCGAAGCACTGCCTGGAATATTTGTTATGCTCTCCATCAGCAAACCTCCGGTGCAGCTCTCTGCCGCACTTAAGGTCAGGCCGGCATCCGCCATCCAATCCACAATCAATTGCTCCAGCGGCACATCAATGTTCGCATACAAATGTTCCGGCAAAATCTCCTTGATTTGTTGTTCCAGTATCTCCAGCTTTTTTGTAGCTTCATGCTCAGAAGGGGCCTTTGTCGAAATACGAACAGTTACCTCTCCCTCTTTGGCATACGGAGCAATCGTTGGATCAGTCTGACTGCGAATCAGTTCGATGAGCTTGTCCTCCAGCAGTGATTCTCCGATGCCGGCAAATTTGAGCATTTTTGAATAAAGCGGTGTTTCGTTCGTCAAGGCGTGCTGCTGTAGCCACGGTACTGCTTTATCTACGAACATCGGTTTCATCTCACGAGGTGGACCTGGAAGCACAATATAATATTTCTTCTCATGCTCAAAAGCAATCCCAACCGCAAGACCGATTTCATTCGGCAACGGTGTAGTTCCTTCAATTATAAGTGCCTGTTTGCGGTTATTTTCGGTCATAACGATCTTACGATCATCAAAGAAACGTTGTACATGATCCATCGCCAAACGATCAATATGGAGCGTTCTACCTAGCGATGCAGCCAGTGCGTCTTTAGTCAGATCATCCTCAGTGGGGCCAATTCCGCCCGTAAAGATAATAACGTCAGCCCGACTCTGAGCGATCTCGATGGCTTGCTGTAGGCGGCTGCTGTTATCACCGACAACGGTTTGAAAGTATACATCGATCCCGATGGCAGCTAGCTCGATAGACAAAAACTGGGCATTACTATTCACGATTTGACCGAGCAAAAGCTCTGTCCCTACTGCAATAATCTCCGCTTTCATACCTGGCTTTCGCCTCCTCGTTATAATGTAGGTACACTGCTTTTGGATTTCAAAAAAGGTAATAGGTGCTTCACCTATTACCTTTCCTTGTATATCCAGCTTACATGCTTACGCATTATGCAGCTGTAGCAGATCCTTATTCTTCACAAAATAATCAATTCCAGAATAAATAGTGATCAGCGCTGCGGCCCAAATAGCAATATCGTCTACAGGAATACTGACAAATTGAAATGGGAAATTATTCAACAACAGCAGTGAGATCGCAACAATTTGTACAACCGTCTTTATCTTGCCCCATTTGCTGGCGGCAACCACTTTTCCCTCTAGCAATGCAATCTGGCGAAGTCCGGTGACTGCAAACTCACGACTGATGATTACAATAGCAATCCATGAATCGCATCTGCCCAGCTCCACAAGTGAAATCAGAACTGCAGATACCAGCAGTTTGTCCGCAAGTGGATCAAGGAGTTTACCGAGATTGGTGACCATATTATATTTCCTAGCAATGTAGCCGTCTATTCCATCCGTGCTGGCCGCAAGCAAAAAGATTACAGCTGCTACCAAATGATTAACAGATAGCTGAAACGAGCCCCAATGTATCGGTTCTGGATAAAAACTGAAATCCACCAGTAAAAAAAACATCATAATCGGGATCAGGCAAATACGAGCTAGCGTGATGCGGTTGGGCAAATTCACTGAAGTTTTCCTCCCCTAAATCGTTCATACAAATTGCCTAAATCAGGCTAATCCATTTCTACTTAAGCAAGTATATTATAGCAATAAATAGGTGTCAAAAAAACAGAAAGCACCCCGCGTTGTTAGTGCTAATAAGCACTGCGGGGCACAAAATTCTATTTCATGTTCATGAATTGTAGATCCAGCGGCAAATCAGCTTTACGCAAGATCTGAATAATCTGCTGCAAATCGTCGCGGCTCTTACCGGTTACACGAATTTGATCCCCTTGGATTTGGCTCTTCACCTTTAATTTTGAATCACGGATCAGAATATTAATTTTTTTCGCATTCTCCTGATCAATGCCTTGCTTAAGCCCTAAACGTTGACGTACAGATCCCAGGGAAGCCGGTTCTACTTTACCGAAATCCAGATTTTTTAGGGTAATGCCTCTTTTCACCATCTTTGATTGTAAAATATCAATAACAGCGTTGAGCTTATATTCGTCTTCAGAGGCGATTATAAGTGCGTCTTTCTCCAGCTTCAGACTGCTTTTGCTGTTCTTAAAATCAAAGCGGTTGTCGATCTCTTTCTCTGTTTGGTGAATAGCATTCGTTAACTCCTGCATATCCATTTTGGATACAATATCAAATGAACATTCTGAACTCATTAAACTCCACGTCCTTTATACAATTAGTCTGCTACTATTATAAGAGAATGGTACTATTAAGTCTAATTTTGGATAAATCATTATGTAGCTCACCCGACATAGAAAACAGCCCCACTAAGTGGAGCTTTTCCTTCGAGTGAGTTTGGTTCAAAGGGTAGAAACACGTCTCCACCGGAAGTACGCCGTTGGAGACGTTCATTTCTACAGCTTCTATCTGCTTCGGACCGGATTACGAAACATATCCAGAATTCCTAGCACAATATGTGCAATACCGAATCCGAGAATTCCGTATCCCCAAGCACCTGGTGTCAAATAGTATCCGATGAGACTGACAACAACCCCAAGGCCAGCTACAATCCAGCTAACTGTCATAAGATGTACACCTCACTTTGGCTAAAACTGAAAACAGTCTTATGTTCTCCCTAAAGCCAAAGTCTATACATCCTATTTGTTATTCGCCTGTCCCGTCACTTTGGGTACCTTCACTTCCAGAACCGTCGTCAAGATTAAGCAGGAGACGTGAGGACGTCTTCTCATCCGTGATTACTTGACCATTTACGGTAATTTCAGTTGCTGGGGAATACCCAGACTTAATATACATGCCCTCACTACCAAGAACGAAGCTCATAGTTTCTCCTGCTGCAGTATTTCCGAAGGAGAGTTTTTCACCTTTAGAGTTTTCGCCTTTGTAAACTTCAAGCCAGCTTACTCCGGATGCAACAATCTCAACCTTAACTTCGCTTCCGGCAGGAGCTGTAACCTTAAATTTCGTTGTTTTGCCTGACTTCCCATCTGGTGTAACTGTGATCGATTGAGGAGACGGCGTTGGTGTCGGTGTTGGCGTAGGCTCCGTAGTTGGCTCAGTAGTTGCTTCTGCACCTGCCGAGGAAGTAGGCGCTACTACACCGCCTCCTGATGCGGGTGGAGATGTTTGTGCTGTATTAGGATCCTGCACATTATTGGTGATATTTGTTTGATCAACTTGATCAGGGTCTGCTTTGTTTAAACTAGAAGCATAAATGTAAATCACCACAATAATCAATATAGGGAATGTCCACATCAGCACCGTTGGCAGCCATTTTGCATTCCGTTCGGTTTCGGGTCTACGGCTGCGCTTTTGAATCACCGTCTCCATGGTCGTGTCTGCGGGTGGTGCAGGTACGTTCCCATGCTCCTCGAGCAGTTCGTCAGGACTCATGCCTACTGCTTCTGCATACGTTTTGATAAACGCCCTCACATAAAAACTTCCTGGAAGCACCTTGTAGTCTCCAGACTCGATGGCCTCCAAATACTTTTTGCGAATTTTTGTTACTTCCTGGACATCGTCAAGACTCATCCCTTTTTGCAGACGTGCCTCTTTCAATTGCCGGCCCAGTTCCGACATACCATCACCTCCTGTAAGTTCTATGAATGTAAACTTCCTTAACCAGCTTTATAAAAAAACATGCTCGGAAGTGTATTCTTCATCGTTTGTGTTCTATAAATCATCACTGTAGCTCGTCGTAAATGACTCGTACAAGATTTCTTCCGTTGGATTATTCCGCAGCTCAATAATAATATCAAAGTCATCATAACTATACTCAGATTCGCGTACGAAAATATCTGGATGCTCAATAACCTTTGTGCTTGGCATGCTCATAACATTTTGCAATAAATTATAATGTTTCTCATTAGAGCGGATCGTACTAACTATACCATCAATTATAAATACATTATGTGGGTTCATCTCATCTTCAGCCAATTGACTGCGCACCGTCTGCCGCAATAATGTGGAGGAGACAAATGTCCAGCGTTTCATAGCACAGACACTGCCAGCTATAATGGATTCCGTCTTTCCTACACGGGGCATACCACGAAGTCCTATAACCTGATTCCCATCTTTTTTAAACAGCTCACCGAGAAAATCAACCAATAGACCTAGCTCATCGCGGGTGAAACGAAACGTCTTCCGATCATCTGAATCCCGTTCAATATATCGCCCATGGCGCACAGCCAGCTTGTCCACGAGCCTTGGAGACCGCAGAGCTGAAACTGTAATATTATCAACTTTTTTGAGCATTTCGCCCATCAGCATAATTTTCTCATCATCATTGGTCTCCAGCAACATTCCGCGAGTTTTTCCTTCAACTCCATTAATCGTCAGAATGTTAACTTCCAGCATCCCTAACATTGAAGCGATATCACCAAGCAGACCGGGTCTGTTCTTGTGAATCTTGTATTCCATATACCACTGTTTATATTCCACTTGTACACCTCATAGATTCCTTTTCCCTACCCTTTGCCAATACAGCAAAAAAAGCTGCCCCGGCAAAGCGGTCTTTTACACGGGTCATGTTAATGATATATAAAATAAAAATGAAAGGCAAGGTCAGTCCTGTAATAATTGCAGAAAAGCTCCCACAGGGGGAGCTTTTCCGCAAGCTTAGGCGTTGTCTTTCGCCAACTTGACCATGAGTTTAGCAATCGTTTGCTTTTCTTCATCGTTGCCGACATCCCATAGCTCTTTGATCGCACGGTTTTGAGTGTTTGCTGGATCCACTTTTTCATCAAGGAATTCCCCGATTTCAAAAGCCAGCTTTGAGATTGTATCTTGACTCATCCCAAGTTTCTCCGCCTGTACAACCCGTTTACCTAGGAATTTCTTCCAGGTGTCAAAATTTTTGATTACGCTATCGTCTTGTGTCATCTTAAATCCTCCTTCATGTTTACGGTCAAACACCTGCATACAGGCTGTAAGCCGCCTTACGAGAGATTAAAAAACAACACTTATAATATGTCTCAGACGATAGATTCTTATGCTGGAGCTTTTCTCCAAGTTAAGCATTAAGTAATCCAGCCACCGTTAGGGCTAATGATCTGCCCAGTAATATACCCGGATTCAGGCAATGCTAAAAAGTAAATCAGTGAGGAGATCTCGTTCGGTGTAGCCAAACGTCCCGCCGGAATCTCATCCTCCAGCATCCGGACCTCATCCTCCTGTAGGTTAGACAACATATTCGTATTAACCGCTCCTGGAGCTACCGCGTTCACAGTTACGCCAGAAGGTGCTAGTTCCTTGGCTAACGCCTTAGTAAACGCATTTACTCCGCCTTTACTGGCTGAATAAGCGACCTCGCAAGAGGCTCCCGATATTCCCCACACGGAAGAAACGTTGATGATTCGACCATAACGCTGGGATACCATGTACGGCATAAAAATCTGGCTGCACATAAAGGTACCTTTCAAGTTAATGGCCATAATATCATCCCATTCCTCTTCACTCACATCAGCCAGCATCCCATAATGAGATTTACCGGCATTGTTGACAAGAATATCCGGCTGCATTCCATTACTTTCAAGCTTCTCCGCCATTCGTACAATCTGACTGCGATCCTTCATATCCGCATTTACAGTCATTACCTTTGCTCCAAGAGCCATACAACGCCGAGCGACATCATTAGCAGCTTCATGTGAGTGCTTGTAGTGAATAACAATATTCATGCCTACAGAGGCAAACCGTTCTGCAATGGCGCCACCGATTCCCCCGCTGCCCCCTGTCACCAGAACTGTCATTTCTCCTAATGGTTTGTTGCTCTCTCCCAAAAGCGCCATTTAAGGACTCACCACTAGTGAAACAGCGAGCTGCTCCCAATTTACATGGGCATGTAAACGCTCATTCACTTCAGCTAAAGTAATCGATTCGTAAATAGGCAGAACTTCAAACAGGTCACCACCGCGGAATTGGTAACGTGTAAATTCATGTGCGATACTTTCAGGGGAGTTCAGCATGCGCAAATATCCGCCTATTTTCTTTTTCCGTGCCCGCTCGAAATCCTTCTCAGCAAAGCCAGACTTTAAGATCTGATCCACTTCTTCTTTAATTCGTTTTAGCAGCAAATCCGGGTCTTTGGTATCTCCACCCATAGCTGAAAAAGCATATTGTTCTGAACTATTAAATTCATGGCCAAAGCTGTCTGAGATCAGTTCTTCATCATAGAGTTTTTGGTACAACGCTGTGCTGCTGCCAACCAGCAAATCAAGCATAAGCTTTGTGGCGAGATCACGCTTAAGCGCAGCTTCACCTGTAAGACCATCAACTTTTTCCTTAAATCCAAACATAATCTTAGGCATCGAAACAGCGAGTTTGCTTTCTAAGCGCTTCGTAGCGACTTGTTCCGGCTCCTCTTCAAAAATACGCTTAATCTCACCTTGTTTACCATAAGATTTCCCCTGCTGATTGCTGCGAATCAAGGAGAATACCTTCTCCGGATCCACACCACCCACTACGAACAACAGCATATTGCTGGGATGATAAAAAGAGTTGTAACAAGTGTACAGTGTTTCTTTCGTAATCGTACTAATCGACTCTATAGTTCCGGCAATATCAATCCGAACCGGATGTTTCGAATACATCGCCTCAATAAGGCCAAAGTACACGCGCCAGTCTGGATTATCTGCATACATATTGATTTCTTGACCAATGATCCCTTTTTCCTTTTCTACATTCTCATCCGTAAAATAAGGTCGTTGTACAAAATCAACGAGTGTACTAAGGTTGGTCTCTATGTTCTCTGTTGCCGAGAAAAGATAAACCGTCTGATCAAAACTTGTAAAAGCGTTAGCTGAAGCTCCATTTGAAGCAAAAGTGGCAAAAATATCGCCTTCTGGCTCTTCAAACATTTTGTGCTCCAAAAAGTGAGCTATACCATCAGGAACAGTGGTCTCTTCTCCACCTGCGACATGAAAATGGTTATCTACAGAACCATATTTAGTTGCAAATGTGGCGTAAGTTTTTTTGAATGTTGGTTTTGGCAATACATAAACCTGAAGCCCATTCTCCATCACCTCATGATAAAGGGTCTCTTGAAGTCTGTCGTATTGAATCTGTTCCATCTCTATTCCTCCTTCCCTGTCAAGAAATAAATCGTATCCAGCTGAAAGGTCTCCGCTGCAGCTTTTACTTCCCCTGCACCGATTTGTTCCACCTCTTCTAGCAGCTGATCCGCTGTCCGTTCTTTTCCTGACAACTGGCGGTTGAAGTCGTAAGAGATCATCTCAAAAGCAGAATCCGGAATCTCGGAAAGCTGATTGCGGATCATGGCTTTGGTCTGGCTTAACTCCAGATCACTGATATTGCCAGCTTTCATCTCTTCCAGTTGTTTCTCTATAATTTCAACAGCTTTGTTGTAATTTTGCGTTTCGATGCCTGATTGTATCGTTCCAATCCCCTTGTGACCGTCATAGCGTGAAGAAGCATAGTATGCAAGACTGGCTTTCTCCCGTACATTGACGAAGAGTTTGGAGTGTGGATACCCTCCTAATATTCCGTTGTACATAAGTGCGGACGCATATGTATCGTCCTTATACGTAATCGATGTGCGCAGACCCATGTTCAACTTGCCCTGACTGACATCCAGCTTCTCCTCTACCGTCCGTACCTCGCTGACGGATACTGGGACAAACTTGGAGCTATATAAGCCCACCTCCGACTGAATGCGTCCGAAGTGATGCTGCACAAGCTTTTCAACTTCCTCAGTAGTCGTATCTCCCACAACATAGAGATCCAAAATAGCTCCATCCAGCCATGAGTTATAAGATTCGTACAAACTTTTTGGAGTAATCCGATCCAAATCCGCTCTTTGACCCAGTGGATGAAGGCGATAGGGCTCGTTACGGCACATTTCTTCGATACAGCGTTCCGCAGCATAACGAATCTTATCATTTACGATAGATTCCAGCTTCTTGCGCACTGTTTCACGCTCTGTTGCAACATAGGAAGAACGGAAGCTTCCATCCTCCACCAACGGACGGGTCAGGACTTCTCCTAGGAAAGCAAAGGATTGTTCAAGCAAGCTCTCCTGACTCTGCACGAAGGAGTCATTAATGGTGTCCATGCGAAACTGAACAATCTGATAATCGCCTCTTTTATAAATATCAAAACCAAATCCAGCGCCATACAGCTCCTCCAAACGCTCGCGGAATTGAGTAGTCTCTGGATAAGAAGCGGTACCTCTGCGGAGCACAAATGGGGCAAGTGCTGTAGGGGTTACCGTATCCTCATTAAGTGGGACGCCGGCATAAAGTGAGATGGCGTAGGTCTTGAACGCCTTGGTAGGCATCACGTGAATACGCATACCTGCAACGTTGCCATGCTGAAATACATTATTAGTCAAGTCCAAAACTCCTTTACCGCGTGGATAGTTGCTCATTAACATGTTTATGAATTAATAACCATTCTAAACCATTCCAAAGTAAGGAAGCAACCGGATGCCTCTTCCCGGTTGCTCTCTGGATTTACTTCTTTACTTATCTACATACAGAAAATATGCTGGCCGATAGTCTTGACCTGTGGACGAGTCCAAATCCATTTGGAGGTCGCCGTTTTAGGGTTGAAATAATACAAACATCCACCCGAAGGATCCCAGCCATTCAGCGCTTGCTGCACTGCTTTTCGTGCCTGCTCATTTGGTTCCAAATAAATCTGCCCGTCAGCTACAGCTGTAAAAGCTCCCGGCTGAAAAATAACGCCAGACGGCGTATTTGGAAAGCTCGGAGATTTTACCCGGTTCAAGATTACTGCAGCAACAGCAACTTGTCCTTCGAAAGGTTCACCTCTTGACTCACCATAGACGGCATTAGCCATAATTTTGAGATCATTTTCTGATAATCCCATCGTATTCCCTGAAGACAGAGACGCTGAATCCGAATTATTGGTTGTATTTGTTTTGTTACCGGTGTTGTTGTTTGCTGTATTATTTCCGGTTGCTGAAGCCGACTCTGTCGGCTTCCAGTTCTTAGTTGCGTTATACAATTTCAGCTTAGTCTTAGCGCCTACGATGCCATCAGACTTCATTCCAAACTTCCATTGAAACCACGTTACTGAATTTTTCGTTTTCGGACCAAACTGACTGTCTATTTTCCCTTCATAAAAGCCCAGATGTTTTAAACGTCCTTGCAACTCATAAACATCCTGACCAGAAGAACCGAGTTTAATCGGAGTCGTGCTGAAGGCAGGCAAGGCCTCTTCTTCAGGATGATTTAGTTCATGGACAAATGACGCAGCAGCACTTTGCTTGGTCTGTAGTATGCCATTACCCTGGAGCAGCATTCCTGCAAACGGCGCGGCAGCAAGTGCAAGGGTTAAAGAAGCAAAGATCCACAACTTATGTTTCTTCATAGGGGTTCGCTCTACCTTTCTTTTGTGAGTTCTGCATGGATGGCTAAAGTTATTATGACGACTGTCAGGACATCCTATGCATTACTAAAAAAGAAGTAATAGCATTTCATTGTAATTGAGAATAATTATCAACTATAATCGAAATAAGAAAACGTTGGAGTTGATATTAATCATGAATTTAAAGGACCACATTTTATTGTGGAACCACGCATTAATAGAAATTATTGATATACGCCATACTTTTCAACGATCTAGTGATCTGAATTCACATTATCAGCTGCCCTCAAGCGCATTCTTGTTGATCATAAACGGCAAAGCCGAAATACTGATTGACGAGATCCCGCATGAGATCGGCAACTTTCATATCCTTCATGGTGGAAAAGGAATGAACATTCAATTTTTACGCACGGAGGAACTACTGGAGTATTACTTAATTTTATATAAAACAAACCTCTCACTCGCCTCACGCAACAATCTAAAAGCAATTATGGAACACAATAATCCCTTCAATCTCCAATATGGATTTACGCCTACTAGTCCACTGCCCTTATTTGATAAGATGGAGAACATGTTTACTGATTGGGGCAAAACAGGTCTTTTGGATCGGCTGCATGTTAAAACACTGTTTTATCAATGGATTTATGAGATGCTTAGGCAGCTGCATACGCTGGAAACACAGTTAATCCAACCTGATCCGCTAGATCAAGCAATTCGCTATATGCAGACTTATTATAAGGAAACCTTCTCTCTTGAAAAATTAGCTAAAGCGGTAAACAGCAGCCCTAGAACATTATCCAGATTATTCAGAACACGGCTGCAGACTAGCCCTGCTCAGTACTTAATCAGCATCCGCATGGAAAAATCGAAAATACTGCTCCTGAACACTGAGGCGAGCTTGCATGACATCGCAATTGCAGTAGGTTATCCTGATGGCTATTATCTAGGAAAAATGTTCAAAAAATATTACGGAACCTCCCCTGTCCGATACAAAAATAAATTGATCACCCAACCCAGTTGGCGTGATATGCCATCCCAAGGTGCGCAAACTGACATTGCCCGAACACAACCTCTCCGTTATATTGATTATGATAATCATTATCATTATAACGGAGAAGGGGAATTACCAATGTTTAGAAATGCCAAACCATCATTACTGCTCACCCTGTTATTATGCTTTACCATAGTGTTAAGCGCTTGTTCCACGGGAACCACAAATTCAAATGCGTCAAGCAATGGGACACCAACCCCCTCAGCAGAAACAAGTACAGGAGCAAATACAGACAAAGCTGCTGTCGAACAACAAACCCGGATAATTTCCACAGTTAAAGGAGACATTGCCGTTCCCACTAGTCCACAAAGAGTCGTAGTTCTTTATTTGCTCGGTGATGTACTGGCTCTAGGCATTAAACCTATAGGTGTATCCGATGTGTCCGAGGGTGCTGCATTTGAAGATGAGCTAAAAGATGTGCAAAAGCTTGGCACCTGGTTTGAGGCTAGCCCTGAAGCAATCCTTGCTCTAAATCCTGATCTTATCATCGTGCCGTCAGAGGAAACTTATGAAGCCCTCCACCAAATTGCACCAACAGTGTTAGTTCCGTATGAAAAAATGTCAACAGAAGAACGGGTGTCCTTTATTGGACAAGTCGTAGGCAAAGAAGATCAAGCAAAAGAATTATTTACTGATTTCCATAAAAAAGTTGAAGACAGCAAACAAAAGCTGCAAGAAGCTGGTATTCTGGATCACACAATATCCATCATGGAAGGTGGAAAAGACAACAGTATGGCTGTTGTGGCAAGCAAACAATTCGGACGTGGTTCGCAAATCATTTATGAATATTTAGGCATGAAGGCGCCGGAAATCATTCAACAGAAAATAGATACGGCGACTGGTGCGGATGGCGAATCCGTATCCTTTGAAGTCCTTGGCAAATACAGCGGTGACTATATCTTCCGCTCCTCTTATGATGGTATGGCTGATCTGACCCAAAACCCAATTTGGAACAATATCCCTGCCGTGAAAGAAGGCCGTTTGATGGAAATTGATTTTGGATTAGGTTATTACAGTGATATCTATTCTCTAAATGTGCAACTGGATTATATTGTTGAAGCTTTGCTTGCTGCACCAAGAGTCAAATAAGTACTCAGGATACAAAAAAGAGATGGTCCACTTCATAAAGTGGCCATCTCTTTTACTGTCTATTGAAGATTTCGACGGGCTTGTCCAGCTTAGGAGCTGATCTTGTTATGCTGATATTGCTCAAGTGACACCAGCACCTCACGCGGCTTGCTGCCCTCGTAAGGACCGATGACTCCACGAGCCTCCATAGAGTCAATCAACCGGGCTGCACGGGTATAACCGACACGCATACGACGCTGTAGCAGCGACACTGAAGCCTGCTTAGCCTCCAGCACAATTTGTACGGCCTGCTCGTATAATTCATCCTGCGGCTCCTGATCCTCAGTGATTGTATCATCCACTTCAGGAACGATGGACTCATCGTATTCGGCTTCACCTTGACTGCTGACATATTGAACAATAGTCTCTACTTCTTGGTCGCTCATAAAAGCTCCCTGTACACGAATAGGTTTAGATGCGCCCATTGGCAAGAACAACATATCACCTCGGCCTAACAACTTCTCTGCACCGGGCATATCCAAAATGGTACGTGAATCCACATTGGACGATACGCCAAAAGCGATCCGGGATGGAATATTAGCTTTAATTAAACCTGTGATTACATCTACTGAAGGGCGTTGTGTAGCGATAATTAAATGAATTCCAGCCGCCCGCGCCATTTGTGCAAGTCGGCAAATTGCATCCTCGACATCATTGGCTGCAACCATCATCAAATCCGCAAGCTCGTCCACAATAACAACGATATACGGGAGAATTGCCGCTGGATTCTCAGCCATTAGCTTATTATAACCTTCCATATTCCGTGTTCCCGATTTGGAGAATAGCTCGTAACGCTTCTCCATTTCCACAACAATCTTCTTCAAAGCAAGACTTGCCCGCTTGGGATCTGTGACAACCGGAGCCAGAAGATGGGGAATTCCGTTATACACATTCAGCTCTACCATCTTAGGATCGACCATGAGGAATTTGACTTCATCAGGTTTAGCTTTGTATAAGATGCTTGTTATAATCCCGTTGATGCAGACTGATTTACCGGAGCCTGTTGCACCGGCCACCAATAAATGGGGCATCTTAGCCAGATTGCCAATAATGGTCTGGCCGGAAATATCACGGCCAAAAGCAATCGATAATCTGGATTCAGCCTCCTGAAAAATCTGTGTTTCCATAACTTCGCGCATGGTAACAATAGACACCTCAGAGTTCGGAACTTCTATCCCAATTGCAGATTTACCCGGAATCGGCGCTTCCATCCGAATGTCTTTGGCTGCAAGTGCAAGGGCAATGTCATCCGTCAGATTTACAATACGGCTAACCTTAACCCCAATATCCGGTTGTATCTCATACCTCGTAACCGCTGGGCCTCTTACTACCTCCAGCACCTTAGCCCGTACCCCAAAGCTTTCAAGTGTTGCTTCTAACTTACGGGCTGTCTGCATATAATCATTCTGATCTCCAGCTTTGCCACCATTGTTAGGTTTGGCTAGAAGACGGAACGATGGCAGCTTATATGGCTTCGGTGGAGGTGGTGCTGGAGGAGCAGGAATAATCTCTCCATCTGGAGAAGCACCTAGCAGGCCTTCCAAGTCTATGCTTACATTCTCCTCAGACTCATCCGTAGACTGCTGCTTAACGGCATTAGGTCCGGCTACAGCAGGTTTAGCTGCTTCACCACGAGCTGCGGGTGAGAATTCACTCCACTCTTCCCGGTCTTCTTCGTTTAACCCTTCTGAACGGATATGTTCAAAGAAGTCACGAATAATAGGCGTCACAGGTTCAATATCCAGATCCGCATCATCAAAATCATGATCGATATCGTCTAATGGAATTACATGACTATCTGGAGTTAATCCCGAAATAATCGGACCAGTTGAAGCACTTGCCACAATTGGACCCTGATCGTCATAATCAGAATCTGCTTCCACCTGTGAACGCGTGGAGCCTGAGAACCAGCCAGATATTTTTTTCAAAAGGACAGGTTGTTTGCGATTAGGCAAATACCGATCGTCTTCGTCTTCTTCCTCCTCGTCATCATAGACAGGCTGCTTCACCTGCCGAGCCTTAGCTGGAGCAGCGGCTCTAGAAGGTCTGGCCGCTACGGGAACCGCCTTCGGACGGTTTGCAGCATGGAGACGAATCCCCTCCACAAACTTAACCAAGCGCACTCGCAAAAGCGTAAAAATCTCCACATAGGACAAGTTGGTAATTAGCATAAAGCTGATCGCCAGCATGACGATCATAAGCAGCTTAGCGCCCAGACTACCAAAAAGCCATAACAGCGCTGCATACTCCAACCCGCCGATGTACCCTCCGCTTATATCCTTACCCAGCATATAGACATTGCTTTCGTTCGAGCCAGGTGAAAGTGATCCCGAAAGATCATTATGTATTTGTGTCATTACATTGCCAGGATGTAACAAAGACAACGGGCCAAGCTTCTGCTCCATTGCAGATATTGTGCTCATAAGGCACATAGACAATAGAAGCAGAAGCACGCCAGTATGCCTGCTGTTCCACGAGGAAGGCCATCTTCGATGGATCATCACCATAAGTCCATAAAAAATGCCGATAAGCGGCAACACAAAATAAAATCTCCCTAATAAGTAACCCGCCATACTTGAAAGTGAGCGCCCTACGGCTGCTTCACCAGACAGTGCAATGACGGAAATAGTTATTAATAAAATTCCATATATTTCATATTTTAAAACGCTGCCGAGCAGCGCTTTTTTCTTCTTCTTTTTTCGTTTAGCCACGCCAGCCACCCCCGGAACAACATTATACCATATAATGGCGTGGCGTACCTATGTTCTCTTTTGTCAGAAAATGAATCTTTATGTTAATGTAATTATCGAACCTGGAGAGAACGCCGGATCTAGATAACGGTTCAGCGGACAATCCAATAATCTCACAATCCGCGCACGTCCTTCCTCCATCGGTTCAACCTGCATCAGCATGCCCTGCACACTAACTTCTCGGGTTGCGGCATAATTGTTAAATGCCCCCTCCCACACCTGTTCCATTGCAACTACTGTGTACAGTGTCATTGCGTAATCCCTCCTGGAGTCGATGCTGAGAAATCCCCGCCGATCATTCGGTTAAGATGCGCAAGTGCCGCTCCGATCCCGCCGACCTCATCCATCAGACCATATTTAACGGCATCCAAGCCCCCCACAGCCGTCCCGATATCACGATTGAGCTCACCTGTCTTAAACATGAGATCACGGAACTGTTCTTCAGAAATGCGCGAATGGGAAGTCACAAATTTAACGACACGTTCCTGCATTTTCTCCATATACTCGAAAGTTTGCGGCACTCCGATCACTAAACCATTCATTCGAATCGGATGAATCGTCATCGTTGCACTTTCAGCAATAATCGAATAAGTGGAGGAAACTGCAATCGGCACCCCGATGCTGTGCCCGCCTCCAATGACTACGGTTACCGTTGGCTTGGAGAGGGATGCAATCATTTCCGCAATTGCTAATCCCGCTTCTACATCTCCACCTACCGTATTTAAAATGATAAGCAGGCCTTTGATGTTTTTATTCTGCTCAGCTGCCACCAGCTGCGGAATGATATGCTCATACTTTGTTGTTTTGTTCTGTGGAGGCATAACAATATGTCCTTCAATCTGACCAATAATCGTTAAGCAAAAAATATCAGGCTCTCCACTTGGGACTACTGTTTGTCCAAGCTCCTTAATCGCTCCCATTGTAGTGGGCGGCATATTTTCATTAGGATTCGGATTAGTTTCTCCTGGGACAACTTCCTCATTTTTTGCTCCATTTGATCCTTCGATGTAGTTCATCTTCGCAGCTCTCCCTTGTTATATGCAGCTCTAGTCTGCTGTTGCCTTACTAACAATCCTTAGTATGACGTTTCAGGGTGCTGCATTATGCAATTTTCAGCTTATGAACATACAAAAACCCCTTCTCCCGTGGAAACCGTCCAATATTTCCGGGGAAAAGGGGCTCAGCCCTAGCTATATATTCATTGAAGGAGAAACTCTCCTTACACTTCCATGATAATTGGCAAAATCATCGGTCTGCGGCGCGTTTGTTCATATAAGAAACGGCCCAGCGAATCTTTTACGCTTGTTTTAAGGGAAGCCCACTCATTTACTTTTTCACTCATCAGGCGTTGCAATGTACTGGATACAATTCGGTTAGCTTCGTCGAGCAGCCCTTCGGACTCCCGAACATAAACAAAACCACGTGAAATGATGTCAGGTCCAGAAACAATTGCACCATTCTGCTTGCTAAGTGTAACCACGACAACCAAGATACCATCTTGAGACAGCAACTTACGGTCACGCAATACAATGTTACCAACATCGCCTACACCTAGTCCGTCAATCAATACGTTACCAGCTGTTACTTTACCAGCCTTACGAGCGGCACCGCCCTGGATTTCAACAATTTCACCGATTTCAGTGATGAAAATGTTCTGTGGCTCTACGCCAACCGATTCTGCCAGTAAAGCATGTTTGCGCTGCATGCGGTATTCACCGTGGATCGGAATGAAGAATTTCGGTTTCATCAGGTTAAGCATAAGCTTAAGTTCTTCTTGACTACCGTGACCGGATACGTGAACGCCGGAGTTGGAACCGCTGTAAATCACATTAGCACCAAGACGGAACAATTCATCGATAGTACGGCCTACATACTTCTCATTACCTGGCACAGGTGTTGCCGCAATAATAACGGTATCGCCTGGCAGGATATCTACTTTACGATGACTAGAACGTGCCATACGTGTCAATGCAGACATTGGCTCGCCTTGGCTGCCTGTGCAAAGAACAACTACACGATTTGCTGCCATTCTATTCATTTCTTCCGGTTCGATCAGCATTCCGTCAGGTACGTTCAAATATCCAAGCTCTGAAGCGATGGATACAACGTTGACCATACTGCGGCCAATTACCGTAATCTTACGACCCGTAGATTCTGCTGCATTAACCACTTGTTGAATACGGTGCACATTGGAAGCAAAAGTTGCTACAACGACACGTTGCTCAGCCTTGCGGAAAATATCTTCCAGCACAATACCGACATTCTTCTCAGATGGGGTAAAGCCTGGTTTCTCAGCATTCGTACTATCTGACAAAAGAGCAAGTACGCCCTTTTGGCCAATCTCTGCCATCCGATGCAGATTTGCAAATTGACCGTTGACTGGGGTGTGGTCAAATTTGAAATCGCCCGTATGAACAACATTTCCTTCCGGAGTCTCAATGCATACACCCACGGAATCAGGAATACTGTGGTTGGTTCTAAAGAAAGTTACCTTAAGTGAGTTCCCCAATTGAATTTCTGAATCTTCGTTGATCAGAATCCGTTTGGTGTCCCCCAGCAGGTTCGCTTCCTTCAATTTGTTCTCTACAAGACCTAAAGTCAATCTTGTTCCATAGACTGGAACATTCAAATTCTTCAGGACATAAGGTAGACCACCGATGTGATCCTCGTGTCCGTGAGTAAGCACAATACCTCTTACCTTGTCACGGTTCTCTGTCAAATACGAGATATCAGGAATTACGATGTCAATACCGAGCATATCCTCTTCCGGAAACTTGAGTCCCGAATCCACGACTACAATGTCAGCTCCGTATTGAATAACATACATGTTTTTCCCGATTTCTCCGACTCCGCCCAATGCGAAAATCGTCAATTTATCGTTGTTGTTTTTTTTGGACAAATGAATCTAACCCTCCTATGATGTTGGACGTCATACTTTTATTGGTAAATATCGAACTTCGATTATTTCAGCGGCGCTGAACACATTTCTTTCAAACAGCCAATAACTTCCAATCGACGAGGAAATTCCTGAAATCTGTAAAATGCGCAATGCGAAAGCTCCCGATTCCGGGCAGTAAAGTTCATATTGAAGCGGACAAACGCCGTCAAAATTCACCGTCGCGCCCCTCGCGCGAAGACATGTCATTTATTTAAACAGACTCATCTTGGGACCTATCCTGTCTCACAATGTATTACATTGACGGAAGATTACCGCATATTTAATTTTAACCGCACCCAGTCACTTAAGATCATTATACATGATTTTTTTGGCAAAAGACAAGTCATCCGCCTCGTATCCAAATTCTTTCCTTAAATTCGCCTCAATATTTCAGAAAAAAAATATAAATGCAAAAACCGGCTCCCTCAATAGAGTAGCCGGTTTAGAACGTACATCAGCAATGATTAATTCTTAGTGAAAAAGTGCTTCAATAAAAGCCGCTTCCGCTTCCGTTGGCGAAATAAGCGGCAATCTGACTCCGCCCACAGGGATCCCCTTGAGTCCTAAAGCATATTTTACAGCTGAAGGATTGGGCAGCGGTTGTGGGCATTCAAACATTCCTTTAAAAATCGGGAACAGCTGGCGATGAATCTCTCCAGCAAGCTGAACATTGCCGGAGGTATAAGCGTAAATCATTTCTGACATCTGCGCACCAACCACATGGCTAGATACACTTATAATTCCGTATCCACCGACAGCCAGACTGGCAAGACCTGAGGCATCATCACCCGTATATACACGGAAATCATCTGAACAATCAGAGGCAATAAGTGTTACCTGATCTACAGACGCGCATTCTTTCGTAGCAACGATGTTCGGAATCTCAGCAAGTCGCAGGGTAGTGGCCACGCTCATACTTACACCTGTTCGACCTGGAACATTATATAAAATCACTGGTAATGAAGTCTCTGAAGCAATCGTGGAAAAATGCTGATAAAGACCTTCCTGATTCGGTTTATTATAATAAGGAACGACCAAAAGCACTCCATCTACGCCTATTTTCTCCGCTTCCTTCGTCAGATGAATGGAATGTTTCGTGTTATTGCTGCCAGTTCCAGCAATAACTTTACAACGTCCATTCGCCTTTTCCAGCACAAAAGAAAACAGCTGCAGCTTTTCCTCATCGCTTAACGTAGGCGATTCCCCTGTCGTTCCGCAGACAACCAAAGCCTCTGATTTCTGTACCTCAATTAAATAATCGACAAGCTGTGAAGTTACATCCCAGTTGATTTCTCCATCCCCATCAAAAGGGGTTACCATGGCTGTTATTAATCTTCCGAAATCCACTTTGAATTCCTCCTTGTCAGCGGTGCAATTCAAACATAGCATGCAGCGAACGCAGGGACTGCACCATATCTTCTTTTTTCACAAGCACCCATATCGTTGTATTCGAATCCGCGGATTGTAGAATTTGAATGTTTTGCGAGCTAAGCGCCTCAACAATGCGCGCCATAATACCAGGCACACCATTAATTCCGCCCCCGATAACAGAAACTTTGGCACAACCCGACAAACTCTTAGGTCGCAAACCCAGCTGCTGTAGAGCAGAAATAGCCTTCTCTGATTTGTCATCAAAAACCGTATAAAGAGCTTCCGTAGGTGTTACATTAATAAAATCAACGCTTATCCCGTTATCTGCCATACTCTTAAAGATTTGCAGCTGCACTCCGGTTCCGTTACCGTCCGGGCATTCCACAGAAATCTGTGTAACATTGCTGACATAAGCAATCCCTGTAACGAATCGATCCACAATTCCCCCTGCTTGGATATCGTTAAATCCTTCTGGATTCGTAACCAACGTACCTTCAGCTTCTGAAAAGGTTGAACGAACACGAACTGGGATCTGTGCCTGCATAGCAATCTCAACCGCACGTGGATGAATGACTTTTGCTCCCTGATGAGCCATATTGCAAATTTCAGTATAACTAACGTAAGTTAATGGCTTAGCATCTTCAACGATCCGTGGATCTGCTGTAAGAATTCCGTTCACATCCGTATAAATATCCACCATATCAGCATGAAGAGCAGCACCCAGTGCTGTAGCAGAGGTATCACTGCCGCCACGGCCTAAAGTTGTCAAATCACCCGCTTCAGTCTGGCCCTGGAACCCGGTAACAATAACTACCTTATCCTCACGCAGCTCACGGAGAATGCGTTCCGGACGTACATCCAGAATTCTGGCATTACCGTAGTTGCTGTCTGTCAGAAATCCTGCCTGAGCTCCCGTTAATACTGTAGAAGCGATGCCTTCATTCTCCAGCAGCCCACATAGAGTAGTAGCTGAAATAATTTCACCACAGCACATCAAGAGATCTTTTTCCCGGTCTGGAAGTGCATCTCCGTTCTGCACGGCCCAATCCAGCAAAGTGTCAGTTGCGTAAGGTTCTCCGCGACGGCCCATAGCCGATACAACAATTACAAGACTATAGCCACTTGCCAGCTCCCTTTTGACATTGCGGATTACGTGTTCTCTAGCTTGCGGTGTGGATAGCGATGTTCCTCCGAATTTTTGTACCAGAATACCCATGTATAATTCCCCCATTATTATCAAAGCAAACACACTAATCATTCGTGAAAAGATTACGGTACGTGAGCTTATTCGTTAAGTAAGTTGTTAAATGGCTGTACCGCCCTCGAACCTGAGGACGGTAGCAATACTGCTTATATTTTTTTGATAGCAATGAACTTAGCTGGTTCCACTACGTTATCTTGGCACTTCTCATTGCTCATTTGGTGCATCTCCCCTTTTATTGTCCACAACAAAATCAGCCGAGCTCTGTCAATTTTCTATGCTGAATGAAACCGTTCGATGATCATCGGCTGTAGTTGTTTACCTTGCAAAGCGGCATAGCAAGCTTCCGGGATAAGATCCATGCGTGCCACGAGCGAGTTAGGTTTACCCTCAGGGTTATCTTGACCGAATGGTACAAAATAAATATGTTTAGCCACCAGAAGCTTAGCAATATTCGCGGCATTTAGGCCCAATCCATCATTTGTAGATATCGCTAGAACTAGTGGACGTCCGTTGCGCATCTGCGATTTAGCTGCCATTAGCACGGGACTATCCGTCATGGCATTAGCCAGTTTACTCGTTGTATTTCCTGTGCAAGGTGCTATTGTCAGCACATCCAGCAGCTTGGAAGGACCCAGCGGCTCCGCTTCAACAATTGTAGAAATGATATCATTCCCTGTTATATCTTTCAACTGTTTTAACCAATTTTGCGATGTCCCAAAGCGGGTGTCTGTTCCTAGTACAGAGGCAGAAACTATAGGTACTACGTTTGCTCCCCCGTCTACGAAGCGCTGAATTTGTGGCATTACCTCAGCAAAAGTGCAATGAGATCCAGTGATCGCATACCCTACTGTTTTTCCGTGCCAATCCATTTTATTCGTCCCCCTTGATTAAAGCCTCGTCCGAAATCGACTGTACCAGCGCATTTGCCATAATAATCCCAGCGCTTTTTGGAGCTACAATGCCAGGGAGTCCTGGAGCCAGCATCGCCTTAATCCCACGTTTCTCAGCATAACGAAAGTCACAGCCGCCTGGTGCAGATGCCAGATCAATAATTACGCAATGCGGCGCAAGCCGCGAGAGCACCTGCGCGGTGATGATCATACTTGGTATCGTGTTAAATATAAGATCCACATCCGGTACGTGAAGCAGCAGCTCATTGGTCATAAAAGGCTTCCAGCCCATTTCCTCAGCACGTGCATAATGTTCTTGTTTTCTGACACCAACCTTTACACTGGCCCCCAGTCCCTGTAGACTTCGAGCCATTGTAAATCCAGTTCTACCTAAACCAAGCACCATTGATTTCGAGCTGTGAATCGTAAAATCCGTGTTCTGAATGGCCATTACCAGCGCTCCCTCCGCTGTCGGGATAGAGTTGTAAATAGCCACATCATCACGATTAAGCAGTTCGATTAACTTCAGTGAGTGCTTGGTACACATCCCGCGCAAGTAACTTTTAGCCATACCGGTATACACTAAACAATCGGATGGCAGCGCAGTGAAATGCTCCTCCAGAATCGTTAAACGCTCAGAAGAAAATAGAGCACTAATATTTCCTTCATCATCACAGCCTACCGTAGGCAACACTAATACATCTGCATTACTCAGCAGCTCTACCGTCAATTGTTCCAGGCTCACCCCTGGGCTAGGGGTCTCCCACTTATCGAACCCGGCAGCGCTTACCGTCGCATCCAATTCCACACATTTCCGAATCACTTCAAGCTGTCTCGCGTCCCCGCCCAGGAACACGATCCTGACGCCAGTAAGCATAGGGATGACGCTCCTTTCAACATACACTATCGACTATAAAGCATCTTATGCTGGGCATAGTTAATGGGTGAAGAGCGGAAATGAAATCCCCGGCACGCATGGCTGATGATGAACTAATGGGTTACGGGTTACGGCTGATGAGTTAAGGACCGAGATGCAACTATTTGTGTATTTTTTGCCTTTTAGGAGGAGTTTCGGACTGGAGAGCTCTAATTCGATGTAAATAGGTTTGATATCAGGTGTTTTTGATCAAATAGTGACACTGGGGTCCGAAAACAGCCGAATTAAGCAGAATTGTTATAAATAAGAGCACTGGGGTCCGATAGGGGCTTCGTCTTTAATTTGACGGTAGGGTTAGAGTAGTGGCAGAGCGCCAATGAAAATGCTGAGTTTATTCGATGGGGAAGTCGGGGTTAGTTGGAGTAGCAGATGGCACTGCAGATGGCACTGCAGATGGCACTGCAGATGGCACTGCAGTTAGCACTTTATAAAATGCTATCTGCTTAACAATCGAAGAATTAAAACTTTGGATAATTAACTCTGCATATCAAAAAAAGCTCACGAATCATACCTTGGGCATGAATTCGTAAGCTTTTTAAATGAATTGTAACAACAATCTTACTTGCCAGTATGGCCAAAGCCTCCGGCTCCGCGTTGGGTTTCGGATAACTCTTCCACTTCCACCAAATTAACCACTGGAACGGCTTGAAATACCATTTGGGCAATCCGCTCATTGCGAGCGATAGCAAAAGGCTCCTGCCCCAGATTGATCAAGAGCACTTTGATCTCTCCGCGGTAATCGGCGTCTATAGTTCCAGGTGTATTCAAGCAGGTAATCCCGTGCTTCAAGGCCAGTCCACTACGCGGACGGATCTGCGCTTCAAGCCCCTCTGGCATAGCCAGTGAAATCCCTGTTGGAATTAATGCCCGCTCTCCTGGTGCAAGTACAATTTCACCCGCAACGGCAGCATAAAGATCATAACCGGAAGCTTGCTCCGACATTTTACAAGGAAGATTTACATCCTCGTTTCCAGCAAGTTTATTGATTTGTACGTAATAAGACAAGATCATCTCTCCTAACATTTGCAATAGCTTTATCTGATGAGCCTACCATCGCTAAAGAAAGCGGCTCCGCGAACATATGGTCCAGCACACTGTTGATATTGTCCATCGTCACTAGCTGAATTTTGGCGATCATATCGTCCAATGTATTATGTCTTCCGAGCATAAGTTCATTTTTTCCGATACGGTTCATTCGGCTGCTAGTGCTTTCGAGACTAAGAATGAGGCTGCCTTTAAGCTGCTCCTTACCTTTTCTCAGCTCATCTTCACTGAGGCCGTTGGTAGCAAGTTCGTACATCATTTCCTTGATTAACTCCATGACATCCTTTGTTTGCTTGGGCGCTGTTCCAGCATAGACCGTAAACAGACCAGAATCTGCCTGGGAGCTGTGATAGGAATACACCGAATAAGCTAATCCGCGCTTTTCACGAATTTCCTGGAACATGCGGGAGCTCATCCCTCCGCCTACGGCATTATTAATCAGCACCATAGCATACTGCAGGGGATCGCCAGAACGGACACCTGGTAAGGAAAGACAGATGTGATTCTGCTCTGTTTTCTTGCGGTGAAATAAGAGCTCTCCATAGTAATCTGGTGGGGTCAGCGGCGCACTTGTACCATGATTATCAAAAGAACCAAAATGCTGTTCCAGCAGTTCAATCAATCCATCACTAATGTTGCCGGCAACGCTTATAACCGTATTCTCAATCGTGTATTGTTCCTTCATATACGCCCGAAGATCATCCGGCTTCATCTCCATTAGCCGTTCCTTCAAGCCGAGGATGGAATACGCAAGCGGATGGTCCTTGTAGGCAGCAGCACACATCAAATCATGCACAAGATCATCCGGCGTGTCCTCGCACATGGAAATTTCCTCAAGGATGACATTCTTTTCTTTCTCCAGCTCTTCAGCGTCCATCCGTGAACGGAAGAACATATCCGCTAACACATCTATAGCGATAGGCAGATGCTCATCCAATACTTTAGCATAATAACATGTATATTCCTTTGAGGTAAACGCATTTACATTGCCGCCGATGGCGTCAAACTGCTCAGCAATATCCTTGGCGCTGTACCGATCCGTACCTTTAAAAAGCATATGTTCTACAAAATGGGATATCCCGTTGTTTCCAGGATGTTCATTCCGAGAGCCTGTCTTTACCCAGATTCCGAAAGAAACGGACCGGCCGGTCGGGATTTTCTCCATTACCACTCGTAAACCATTGGATAACACTATTTTTTCCACTTCAAGTCCTCCTGGCTAATAGCCATGTTCTATCTAATTTAATTACACGTGCCTATAATCCTACCAGAAATACATCTCTCACTCAACATTAGAGGGGATTAGCCGCTCTGCTGAGAGTGTTTGACTAACTGTGCCTAGCTGTAACCCTTTTGCTTTGATTCCACGTATCATGGCCTTCAGAGCTTTGGAGGATGCGGCTGTGGGATGCATTAGGACTAGAGTGCCCGGTTCCGCTTTGCTTGTGATTTTGGCAACCACAGATTCAGGAGACGGATTTCGCCAATCTACGGTATCTACGGTCCATAGTACGGTTTTGAGCCCTAAGCTGCCTGCAATTTCTACCGTCTCCTGATCGAAATCACCAGAAGGGGGGGCGAACCATTTATTAGTGACTCCAAGCGATTCCTTCAACAGCTTTTGTGTCTTCTCAATTTCTACAGTAGCTCGCGCACGACTTAAAGTACTCATATTAGGGTGGGTATAAGCGTGATTCTCCATCTCATGACCGCGTTTTAGCATTTCTTTAGCCAGTTCCGGGTTTTTACTCAGCCAGCTCCCATCCAGAAAAAACGTAACTTTAACGTTCTCTTCATCCAAAACATCCAACATTGGCACAATGTACTCATTTCCCCACGCCACATTAATCATCAGCGATACCATCGGCTTAGCCGGATTCCCACGATATATGGGTTCAGCTCCCAGTTGATTCAGGGATATCTGTGGTTCGATCTGCCGATACACAAATTTTATAGGTTCTTTTGGTGCCAAAAGAGCATTCCGATATGTACTCTCTACATCAATTTCAAGCCCGTTATAACCTGGAATCGCCTTCCATACCCGATCAACCACAGCATTCACTGGAGGGGCATTAAGCTTGGCTGCGGCGGTCTCAATCCGTGTCCGAAGATCATTGTTCTCCGCCTTAGAAATATCCTTCCACACAGCTAGGTCATCCTGCGGCTTCAATTGCGCAAGCATGTCCTTTACGGGTCCCTGAGTGCTGCCAATTCCTATCACGATCGCAATACAAGCAACCACTAAAGCCACTTTTTCCGTCTTCATGACGACTTCCTCCCCGGTAGAAACGACTTGTAGTCCGTTCCACACGAATACAAAGACACTTTGTCCCAATCTATGAGACAAGAGAGGAATTTATGTCATAAGAACAGAGGCCAGAGACGTGATAGTGATGCACTTTACTTTATTTCATATAAAAAAAGAGCCAGAACGCAATCGCTTCTGTCTCCTTTTATTATGCTATTAGGTACTTTAGAAAAGGTACCTCTACAATCGAAACTTAAGCTTTAGCTCCAGTTTCCGAAGTCAATACCGCTTTACGCGACAGGTTAACCCGGCCTTGTTGGTCGATTTCGGTAACTTTAACGGTAATTGTATCCCCGACAGCTACAACATCTTCAACCTTAGCTACGCGCTCAGTAGACAATTGGGAAATGTGTACCAATCCGTCTTTACCCGGAATTAGTTCAACAAATGCTCCAAATTTCTCAATACGTCTAACTGTACCCACATAGATTTCTCCAACTTGTACTTCACGCACAAGTCCTTCGATAATCGAACGCGCCTTTTGGATCATTTCTTCATCTGAAGAACCGATAAAGACACGGCCATCTTGTTCGATGTCGATTTTTACGCCGGTTTCTTCAATAATTTTATTGATAATCTTACCACCAGCACCGATAACATCACGGATTTTGTCCGGATTGATGTTGATAATAATGATTTTTGGAGCATATTTGGACAGATTAGGTCTTGGCGCAGAGATCGCTTCATTCATTTTGTCCAAGATGAACAGACGGCCTTCTTTAGCCTGCTGAAGTGCATCCTGAAGAATTTTGCGATCGATACCGGCAATCTTAATGTCCATTTGAATAGCTGTAACACCTTCTGCTGTACCAGCTACCTTGAAGTCCATATCTCCGAGATGATCTTCCATACCTTGAATATCCGTCAGGATGGAGACATGCTCTCCGTCTTTGATCAGACCCATTGCTACGCCGGCTACAGGTGCTTTGATTGGCACACCAGCGTCCATCATAGCCAGAATGCTGGCACAGATACTTGCCTGGGAAGTAGAACCGTTAGATTCAATCGCTTCTGATACTAGACGAATCGTGTACGGGAATTCAGTTTCACTAGGAATAACCTTGGATAATGCACGTTCTCCAAGTGCTCCATGACCGATTTCACGGCGTCCTGGTGCTCTAAGCGGACGAGCTTCCCCTACGCTGAACGGCGGGAAGTTGTAATGGTGCATGAAACGTTTCGTTTCAGTAGGATCGATTCCGTCAAGAATTTGCACATCACCTAGTGCCCCAAGAGTACAAACGCTAAGGATTTGTGTTTGTCCACGTGTAAACAGACCGGAACCGTGTGTACGCGGTAACAGACTTGTATCACATTCAATCGGACGGATTTCATCAAGTTTACGTCCATCTGGACGAACCTTATCATGTGTGATTAGACGTCTTACTTCATCCTTCACGATATCATGTAGGACTTCTTTAACATCTTTCAGAAGCTCCGGTGCTTCTATGTACTTCTCTACGAAATACGCAACCGCTTCATCATTAACGACATCAATCGCTTCCTGACGCGCATGTTTTTCAGCTATTTTAACGGCTTCCACCAGACGAGCCTCAGCAAATGCACGGACCTCAGTATTCACGTCAGCATTCACTGTATGCAGCTTCACAGCCATTTTTTCTTTACCAGCCACTTTAACCAGTTCTTCAATGGTTGCAACGATCTTGCGGATTTCATCATGACCGAACATAATCGCTTCGAGCATCACATCTTCCGTCACTTCGTTCGCTTCTGCTTCAACCATCATGATTGCATCCTTCGTTCCAGCAACCACCACATAAACATCACTGATTGCTTGCTGAGACATATCCGGATTGATCACAAACTCTCCATTAATCCGACCTACAGCAACGCCGCCGATGGGTCCATCAAAAGGCACATCGGAAATACTTAGTGCTGCTGAAGTACCGATCATAGCAGCAATATCTGGTGCGCAGTCCTGATCCACACTCATTACCATGTTTAATACCTGAACATCGTTACGGAATCCTTCAGGGAATAGTGGTCTGATTGGACGGTCTGTCAAACGGCTTGACAGAATCGCTTTCTCACTCGGTCTACCTTCCCGTTTAATAAATCCGCCAGGAATTTTACCTACCGCATATAATCTTTCCTCATAGTTAACTGTAAGCGGGAAAAAATCCAGATCCTTAGGCTCTTTTGAAGCCGTAACGGTACATAATACCGAAGTATCCCCGTAACGCACCATAACGGCTGCGTTTGCTTGTTTAGCCAGGCGGCCCGTTTCCAGCACAAGGCGTCTTCCACCCAGCTGCATTTCTACTCGTTTTTCCATAAATACCTCCTTGAATAGTAGTAGACCCGCAGTCTAAAATAGCAGGTTCACATATCGATCTAAATGAATTGGAAAGGCTTGTCCCAAAGGAGGCTGCCTATTCTGTATGCATATAAGAAGAAACGGCTGGGCCTTACTGAAAAGTAAAGTCGCCGTTTTTGCGAATAATCTCATCGATCCTAATATTAAGTTTTCCCTAAATTTTCAAAAAGCAACCCAGCTGTCCCGCTGTCGCTCCGAGAAGGACATACGGTATACAACCAGGCTGCTTTAAGAGTAATCTTATGGAAAATTAACGACGCAATCCCAGTCTTTCGATCAGGGCGCTGTAACGTCTGATGTCTTTGTTTTTCAAATACGCCAGAAGTTTACGACGTTGTCCAACCATTTTCAACAATCCACGACGGGAGTGATGATCTTTCTTGTGCGTACGCAAGTGGTCAGTCAAATTAACGATGTTCTCCGTTAGGATAGCAACTTGCACCTCAGGGGATCCAGTATCGGATTCGTGAGTTTTGTGCTCGTCGATCAATTGATGTTTACGTTCTTGAGTTAATGCCATCCTGTTCACCTCCTTCAATATAATCGCCACTAGCCTCGTCACCGTCGGTGAGAACGTGCAACCAAGCTAAGGTTATGATGCTGTAAGCCAGCAACGTTACTTAGTATAGCATCTCCATTAACAAAAGTAAACGGCTTGTCCGGGATGACTATAAATTATACTCCAGAATCTTCTTCGCGGTTTCTGCATCCTCGCCAATCTGAGTAATCAATGCTCCAATGGAGTCAAACTTCCGTTCTGGACGAATGTAAGCTACCAATTCTACCTTAAGCTCTTGATCATACAGGTCACCCTCGAAGTCAAAAAGATGAACCTCAAAGCTTGGAGTTAACACACCCTCATGAAAGGTTGGTTTAACACCCACATTCATAACCCCGTACAGAACTTTATCCTTATAAAAGACTCGGACCGCATATACACCTTTGGTCGGAATGACAAAATGATCACTGAGCTTCAAATTGGCAGTTGGAAAACCAATTGTGCGGCCTCTCTTCTCACCATGCCCCACTTCACCACGCAGATGATAGCAACGTCCGAACCAGGAGTTTGCCAGCCCCAGATCTCCATTTTGGAGACTTTTACGAATGCCGGAGCTGCTAACCTTTTCACCTTCAAGCAGAAAAGGAGGAGCAACTTCCACATTCATAACACCTTCACCCAGTTTGCGAAGCATCTCAACATCGCCTTCACCTTGGTAGCCAAAGCGAAAGTCAAAGCCAACAACTGCTGTTACAATATGTAGCGGTAAAAGCATAACAGAGACAAAATTCTGTGGACTAACCCGGGAAAGCTGCTCATTAAATTCAACAACATACAGGATATCGACACCCATGCTGGCAAGAATCTCTTGCTTTTCAAAGGGTGGCGTCAAGTACCCTTCATAATCTCCCTTACCCATAACATCTTTGGGATGAGGATGAAATGTAAGGACTGCAGCCGGCACACCTTGTTTACGGGCTAAGGCTACAGCGGATGTAATGACGCTGGCATGTCCACGATGCAGGCCGTCAAACTGCCCTAGAGCAGCCACTTGAGGTTGTGCCCATTCGGCAGCAGTCTCCGGCGACATCGGATAGGTTAACGTTACGGTTCTCACGCTGTTTCTCACCTACAATTCACTTGGTAAAATTGATTTAAGCTTGTGCAAACACCTTTACTGGGGCAATAGCACCTGTCTCTTCCAGCTCATAAATGCCAAGAAACAATCCCTGAAGATCGTATAGCCGAATTTGACCTGTTGTCTTCACTTCTGGAGCAATGAACCGCGAAGACAAACGTTGCCCTTGCAGTGCTGCCTTCTTCTTCTCATCCATAACGGTATGCTTAGGCAAATGCGAAATTGCCTCATCAGCAGCGATTAAATGATCTTCCAATGTTCCGGCTTCCTTGTGCGCGGCAATATCCTCAAGGGATAAACAATGGCTGGCAGAAATTCCTGCCGACATTGTTCTCTCCAGCTTCACCATTACACCCGGCAGTCCAAGCGCACGACCGATATCTACACAAAGTGTACGAATATACGTGCCTTTGGAGCATAATACCCGGAAAGTGATGTCGGGATGATTACCTTCCCAAGTCATATCCGTCATTTCGATTTCATAAATCTCTACTTCGCGACTTTTCCGTTCAACGGTTTTGCCTTCTCTAGCCAATTCATAAAGACGTTTGCCGTCGACTTTCACCGCAGAGTACATGGGAGGAACCTGAGAAATTACGCCTTTGAAAGAGGCAAGTACTGCAAGAATCTCTTCCTCAGTTACATGAACCTCATCAACAGTTTCCGTAATGGTTCCAGTTAAGTCTTCAGTATCACTGGACATCCCCAGTCTCAGTGTTGCCACATATTCTTTGGGCAGCTCCTGAATATACTCCACAACGCGAGTCGCACGTCCCAGACAAAGCGGCAATACACCAGTCACTTGGGGATCTAGTGTCCCCGTATGACCAATTCGTTTCATGCCGAGAATCCGACGTGCCTTGGCTACAACATCATGTGAAGTGAAGCCTGCCGGTTTATAAACCGCCAGAACACCTTCTAATTCACTCATAAATGACGTCTTACCTCCTCAAGCACCTGAGCTATTGCCTCTTCAAGCGTAGCTTCTATACGCGCACCTGCAGCACGGGTATGACCGCCGCCTCCAAACGTTTGCGCCAATGCAGCCACGTCAACTTTACCGGCAGAACGCAGGCTAACCTTGACCGCATGTTCGTGAATAACTTTAAAAAGAATGCCTACTTCCACGCCCCGAATATTACGAGGGTAGTTTACGATTCCTTCCAAATCTTCATTAGCAGCAGCACATTCGATCATATGCTCGGGTGTAACATATAGCCAGGCAATATCTCCTTCAGGAGATAATTCCAGCGTATTTAAGGCTTTATTTAATATTTTAACCTGTGGCAGCGTCATTTCTTCAAGCAATGTCTCAGCGAGTTCAGGACCGTTAACCCCAAGGGATAATAGCTCAGATACAGCTGCCATTACTTTTGGTGATGTGTTGGTATAACGAAAACCACCGGTATCTGTTAACAGACCCGTATATATAGCTGTGGCGATATCAATATCCCATTCGATCTCGAATGTCTTCAGCAGGTCGAACAAAATTTCCGCTGTCGCAGCTGCATCCGGTTTGATTAAATTAACGAATCCATAACCGTTATTTGTTGGATGGTGATCAATGTTCAGGATAAGAGCCTCATTCGCAAAATAGCGATTTGTCAGCCCTACACGCTGAAAATCCGCACAATCCACACAGATGACGTTGCTGTATTGACGGGGCGGTTCACTAGAGGCCATATTGATGATTTCATCCGAATGCCATAGGTATTCCATTCGCTTCGGGATCGGTCCTTCATTCAGCATAGTATATTTTTTGCCCAGACATGAGAGAAGCCAGCCCACCGCAAGGGTGGAGCTGACTGCATCTCCGTCCGGCTGAACATGCGACACTACAAGGTAATCGTCGTGTTCCAGCAGAAACTCACGGGTCTGCTGGAGACTTTGTTCATAGCTCTGCATTCGCCGTCTCCTTTTTAAAGGTTGTTCAAAATAGCATAACGCTATTTTGAACCCCACTTTAATCACTTATTTCTAATCGTTCTTATGAAGCTCTCCAAGAAGCTTCTCAATATGACTGCCATAAGCGACAGATTCGTCGAACTTGAAGATCAGCTCCGGTGTATGCCGAAGGCGAATGGCCTTGCCAAGCTCTGAGCGAAGAAAACCATTGGCTTTCTCAATCGCTTTAAGCGAGTCTGACTTCTGCTCTTCATCCCCGAACACGCTTAGGTATACCTTGGCTTGCGATAGATCGTTAGTCACGTCTACGCCAGTTACAGTTACAAAACCGATTCGAGGGTCTTTCAGACCGCTTTGGATAAGTTGACTAAGCTCTTTCTTGATCTGCTCGCCCACTCGTCCTGCTCTAATTTTAGACATCTATATTCACCTCTTCGCTTAGCGCTCTACAGTTTCCATAAGAAACGCTTCGATAATGTCGCCCTCTTGGACGTCATTATAGCGTTCCAAAGTTATGCCACATTCATAACCTTGCGCCACTTCTTTGGCATCATCTTTGAAACGTTTCAAAGTATCAACCTTACCTGTGAACACTACGATTCCGCTACGGATCAAGCGCATTTCAGCATTACGGGTAATTTTACCGGAAGTAACCATACATCCTGCAATGGTTCCCACTTTGCTGATTTTGAACACGCTGCGAACTTCGGCGTGACCGATAACATTCTCTTTATAGATAGGATCGAGCATACCTTTCATGGCACTTTCGATTTCTTCAATTACGTTGTAGATAATGTTGTGCAGACGAACATCTACTTTTTCTTGCTCAGCAGCTGCTTTGGTCTGTGCGTCTGGACGAACGTTAAAGCCGATAACGATAGCATTCGATGCTGCTGCAAGCGTAATATCGGATTCAGTAATCGCACCAGCACCGCTGTGAATGATCTTCACGCGCACGCCTTCCACTTCGATCTTAGCCAAGGATCCTTTAAGCGCCTCGACTGAACCTTGTACGTCAGCTTTGATAATCACGTTAAGGTCTTTGATCTCGCCATCTTTAATGTGCTGGAACAGATCATCCAAAGTTACACGGGTGTTCGTATTCAGCTCAGATTGACGTTGGGAAGTAGAACGTCTATCAGCAATCGCACGCGCTTTACGCTCGTCTTCAAAAGCCATAAACGGATCGCCAGCTTGTGGCACCTCAGTCAAACCAGTAATTTCTACTGGAGTAGATGGTCCAGCTTCTTTGATCTTACGACCTTTATCATTGACCATCGCACGTACACGTCCGAAGCAGTTACCTGCTACAAAGGCATCGCCGACTTTCAACGTACCGTTCTGAACGAGTATACGAGCAACTGGCCCACGGGATTTATCAAGCTCAGCTTCTATAACAGTACCGCGTGCCCGTTTGTCAGGGTTCGCTTTGTACTCATTAACTTCAGCTACGAGCAGGATCATTTCCAGCAGTTCTTCCAAGTTAATACGTTGTTTCGCAGAGAGGTTAACGAAGATGGTATCTCCACCCCACTCTTCAGGAACAAGTTCATAACTTGTAAGCTCTTGCTTCACCTTATCAGGATCTGCACCCGGTTTGTCGATTTTATTAACAGCGACAATAATCGGAAGTCCAGCAGCCTTAGCGTGTGCAATAGCTTCAACGGTCTGAGGCATAACACCGTCATCAGCAGCTACTACGATAATTGTCATATCCGTAACCTGTGCACCACGAGCACGCATAGCAGTAAATGCTTCGTGACCAGGTGTATCAAGGAACGTGATTTTCTTTTGGTTGATTTCGACTTGATAAGCACCGATGTGCTGAGTGATTCCGCCGGCTTCGCCTAGCGTCACATTGGTCGAACGAATAGCATCAAGTAGTGTAGTTTTACCATGGTCAACGTGACCCATAATAGTAACTACTGGAGGACGAGTCTGAAGATCCTCTTCATTGTCATTCTCTTCCACTGTTTCAAAGCTGTCCTCGTCAACAGGAATCTTCACTTCTACTTCTACGCCAAATTCAGCAGCGAGTAGCAAAATGGTGTCGATATCAAGTTCTTGGTTGATGGTAGCCATAACACCCATCGAAATCAGCTTTTTGATTACTTCAGAAGCATCCTTGTGAAGCAATTTCGCTGTTTCACCAACGGTCATGCTGCCACGAACGATGATTTTCTTAGGTGTGTTATCGATCTTCTCGCGGTGTACCATTGGCTGGTTCTTGCCACGGCCATTCTTACCACCACGACCGCGGTAGTTACCACCTTTACCATCATCGAAACGTCTTTGATTATTATTCGGTCTGCCACCAGTTGTGTTCTTTTTAGGACCTCTGTCATCACCGCGTGTGAAACCTCCGCCTGTGCCAGATTGACCTTGTGGACGGCTGTCAGTGCGTGGTGCACTGCTTTGTCCTTGCGGACGGCTGCCACTTGTGTTGCTGCCTTGTGGACGGCTTCCACCAGTGTTGCTGCCTTGTGGGCGGCTACCACCAGTATTGCTGCCTTGCGGACGGCTGCCACCAGTATTGCTACCTTGTGGACGGTTGCCGCCAGTATTACTGCTTTGCGGACGGCTGCCACCGGTATTGCTACCTTGTGGGCGATTGCCGCCAGTAGTGCTGCCTTGCGGGCGGCTGCTGCTAGTACTGCTAGTACTGTTAGTACGTGGAGCACCGCTTTGTTGCGGACGTGCATTCTGCGTTGAACCTGTTTGTGTTCTGCGGGAATCTTGTCCGCTTTGGGGCCTTGGGGACGTCGTCGATTGGTTGTTGTTTTGGTTACTGTTCATACCTACCTGCTTTTCCTGTTGATTTTTGTTGGCATTCTGAGCACTTTGAGGTTCGGCTGTTACCGCACCGGTTGTTACCGGCCGGCTGCTGGTGCCTGTATCCCGCTTGGCTGCAGCGTTTGATTTGATATCCTTAAAGAACTGTTCAACTTTGTTCACGGATCCATTCTCCATGACACTCATATGATTATTCACAGGGACATTCAAACGCTTCAGAATAGTAATAATTTCTTTACTGCTCATGTTTAGTGACTTGGCGTATTCGTACACGCGCAATTTATCTTTGTTCTCTTCTTTAGTCAATAAATCCACCTCCGACAGTATCTCCGAGTTGCTTGGAGATCATTTCCGCGAATCCTTTATCCGTAATGGCCAGTACTACACGCTGGTCTTTACCAATACTTGCACCGAGTTCATCCCGGTGAAATGCGATTACTAGTGGAATATCGTAAGTTCCGCATTTATCACGGAACTTTTTTTGGGTATTATCTGAAGCGTCACCTGCCAGAACGACCAGCTTCGCCTCTGAAGACCGTACAGCTTTGAGTACAGCCTCGTCACCGGTGACTATCTTGCCTGCTCTCATGGCAAGCCCTAAATAAGAAAGCGCCTTACTCATTATCCTCACTATCCTTTGCTGCTAGAAACTGCTCTTCCACGGAAGTAAACTCCCGGGCTAGCTGGGCGTAGATTTCAGGACTCACTTGACATTTCAATGCACGGTCAAGTGCTTTGTTCTTTTGTGCCAGCTGAAAGCATTCAAGCTTGCCGCATATGTAAGCACCACGGCCTGACTTCTTGCCCGTCAGATCAATCAGCACTTCACCTTCAGGCGTTCTTACCACACGAATCAGCTCTTTTTTAGGCATCATCTCTTGGGTAGCAACGCATTTACGCAGCGGCACCTTTTTTTGTTTCATAACAAACGCCTCCCGTCAAGCAGGTTAATTAATCTATGGAGACGGAATCCTGATGCATTTCATCAATAGAAGATTTCGGTCTGCCGTATTCCTGCTCCGCTTGAGTTTCACTCTTGATATCAATCTTCCAGCCGGTAAGTTTAGCGGCAAGACGTGCATTTTGCCCTTTAATACCGATAGCCAGTGACAATTGATAATCAGGAACGATAACTCTCGCCATCTTCTCCGTTTCAAAGACTTGAACTTCAAGAACCTTTGAAGGGCTAAGTGCATTCGCAACATATTCCTGCACCAGATCAGAATAACGGACGATATCGATCTTCTCACCGCGAAGCTCAGTAACGATGGTCTGAACGCGTGTGCCTCTTGGACCTACGCAAGAACCAACGGGATCTACTTCTGGATTGCGGGAATACACAGCAATCTTCGAGCGGAAGCCAGCTTCACGAGCTACAGAACGAATCTCAACTACACCGTCAAATATTTCAGGAACTTCAAGCTCGAACAGACGCTTCAGTAATCCAGGATGACTGCGGGAGAGCATAATCTGCGGACCTTTTGTTGTATTCTCAACTTTTGTGATATAAGCCTTGATGCGTTCGCTTTGTTTGAACTTTTCACCTGGCATCAATTCGCTAAGCGGAAGAACCGCTTCGATTTTACCAAGATCAATGTAAATGTTCCGCATATCTTGACGTTGAACTAGTCCAGTAACGATATCATCTTCTTTGTCGATAAAAGCATTATAGATAAGTCCACGCTCTGCCTCGCGAATTCGTTGAGTTACAACCTGCTTAGCAGTCTGTGCGGCAATACGTCCAAAATCACGCGGTGTCACTTCAAGCTCAGCGATATCTTCCAGCTGGAAATGCGGGTTAATTTCTCTGGCTGCCGGCAATGAGATTTCAGTCCTTGTATCCAGGACCTCCTCAACAATTAACTTGCGGGCAAACACTTTAATGACACCTGTATTGCGATTCATGTCAACACGCACGTTCTGTGCTGCATTGAAATTACGTTTATAACTAGAGATCAGCGCCGCTTCAATCGCTTCAAACAGCACATCTTTACTGATGCCTCTCTCCCTCTCCAGCTCATTCATTGCTTCAATAAACTCCATACTCATGAATTTCCGGCCCCCCTTTCAAGACGTTAAAAAATAATGGCCAATCTCGCACTTGCGACCTTGGCGTACGGTACTACATGTTCTTTTTTGCCCGCGGAGATGAGCAGTTCCTCGTTCTCGAACGAGAGCAAACGACCTTCAAATTCTTTGAGTCCTTGAATCGGCTCATAAACAGTCACATACACGTCCTTACCTACCGCTTTAGCTACATCCGCAGCTTTTTTGAGAGGACGCTCTGCTCCCGGCGAGGAAACCTCAAGGAAATATGCCTCAGGAATAGGATCATTCTCATCTAACTTCTGACTGAAATATTCGCTAATGATCCCGCAGTCATCAATATCAATGCCGCCTTCTTTATCTACGAATATACGCAGAAACCAATTGGAGCCTTCCTTCACGTATTCAACGTCCACCAGTTCGAAACCATTGTCGTCGAGATAGGGCCCGAGCATCTGCTCTACCGTTTGTTTAATTTTAGATTTGGGTGTGCTCAAAAGAAAATTACCTCCACGAACTTGTCTTTTGCTATATACCAAAGATAAAGAGTGGGTTTCCCCACTCTTTACACAACGGACTTATCTCATTATTACCAAAGAAATTATACCATAGGGAAACTGGACTGACAAGTGCTAGCCCTTGACTCCCCCTTTGGAGCACTCTTTTCTAGAAATACAAGAAAGTATAAGTTTCACTTCATCCTATACGTTTTGTATTTTTCGCAGAAACGGGTACCGTCCCAAAAAGGACGGTAAAGACGTTTCTGCTTACCATGAAATAAGTGTTGTTAAAGCCTTTAAAATAGGGAAAGTTGATTGCTTTCCGGTAAGCCGCGGAAGCAGCCCATGCCGGTCAGCAGCTCTATAACCGTCTTACTTGCCTTTGATTTCTGCTGGAAATCTTCAATAGACAGGAACTCGCCAGCATCTTTCGCAGCAGCTATGTTGATAGCAGCATTCTCACCAATTCCCGCTAAAGCAGAAAACGGAGGAATCAAACTCTTGTCATCAACAATAAACTTATTCGCTTCTGAGCGGTAAAGATCAATGTTTTTGAATGTAAACCCACGTGCCGTCATCTCCAAAGCCATCTCAAGGACAGGCAACATAGCCTTTTCCTTAGGCAAAGCTTGAAATCCTTTTTGCTCAATCTCTACGATCTGACGGCTGATGGCTTCATACCCCTTACAGCACAATTCAATATCAAAATCTGCTGCACGTACAGAGAAATAAGTCGCATAATATTCAATAGGATGATACAGCTTGAAGTAGGCGGTACGTACTGCAGAAATTACGTATGCAGCAGCATGCGCCTTCGGGAACATGTATTGAATCTTTAGACAAGAATCAATATACCATTGTGGGACCTTGCACTTTTTCATTTCCTCGATCCATTCGTCAGACAAACCTTTACCTTTACGAACACTCTCGGTAATTTTAAAGGCCAAGCTCGCATCCATTCCCGCTTTATAAATTAAGAAGAGCATGATGTCATCACGACAACCGATAACGGTCTTAATGTTACAAGTGTTATTCTTTATAAGCTCTTGAGCGTTACCAAGCCAAACTCCAGTACCATGAGACAAACCTGATATTTGCAGTAAGTCAGCAAAGCTGGACGGCTTCGACTCAATAAGCATTTGACGTACGAACTTGGTACCCATTTCGGGCACACCATAGGTCGCAACCGGTGATCTGATTTCGTCAGGTCTTACTCCAAGTGCATCTGTAGAGTTAAACATGCTCATTACTTTCGGATCATTCATCGGGATAGAAGTTGGATCAACACCTGTCAAATCCTGAAGCATCCGCATCATCGTCGGATCATCATGACCCAGAATATCAAGCTTCAGCAAATTCGCGTCAAAAGCGTGATAATCAAAGTGTGTGGTCTTCCATTCAGCATTGACATCATCCGCCGGGAATTGTACTGGCGTAATATCTTCTACCTCCATATAGTCTGGAACAACGACTATACCACCCGGATGCTGTCCCGTACTACGTTTAACGCCTGTACAGCCAGCCGCCAGACGGCCAACTTCAGCTCCACGCCAACGTTTCTGGTGAAGTTCTTCGTATTTTTTTGCAAATCCGAAGGCTGTCTTCTCAGCTACGGTACCAATCGTTCCGGCACGGAATACATTTTTCTCACCAAACATTTCTTTGGTAAAGTTATGTGCATTCGGTTGATATTCCCCTGAGAAATTCAAGTCGATATCGGGGACTTTATCCCCCTTAAATCCAAGGAAGGTCTCGAACGGAATATCCTGGCCTTCACCTTTGAGCTTCAGACCGCAATCCGGGCAGACTTTATCTGGTAAATCGAATCCGCTCCGCACACTACCGTCCAGGAACCATTCATTATGGCGACACTCGGGGTTTAGGCAAATATAATGCGCAGGCAAAGGATTAACTTCTGAAATTCCTAGAAATGTAGCTACTACAGATGAACCTACGGAACCCCGCGAGCCTACGAGATACCCATCCTGATTTGACTTTTTAACGAGACGTTCAGAAATCAAATAGTTGGCAGAGAACCCGTATTTAATAATCGGTGCAAGCTCTTTCTCCAAACGGGCAATAACTACCTCAGGCAGCTCTTCACCGTAAATGGATTTGGCAGTATTGTAGCAGGTCTCGCGAATTTCTTCGTCCGCCCCGTCAATAATTGGTGTAAATAGCTTATCTGGAAATAGCTCCAGTTCTTCAAAACGCTCCGCCAGCTCAACTGTATTTGTGACAACGACTTCCATCGCTTTTTCAGCACCAAGAAATTCGAATTCAGACAGCATTTCATCTGTTGTGCGGAAGTGTGCATCCGGTTTGCGTTGGTCTTTAAGCGGACTAAAGCCCGTGATCCCATTAATCGTAATATCACGATACAGCTTGTCCCGGGGTTCAAGATAATGTACATTCCCCGTTGCGATAACAGGTTTATTCAACTGTTCCCCTATTTCGCAAACCTTCCGGACTACATCGCGAAGCTCATCAGGGCCTGCTACAAAGCCCTTGTCCACCAAGTGCATGTACATGGTCAATGGCTGAATCTCCAGCACATCATAAAAATGAGCAACCTCCATGGCTTCCTCAGTCGTTTTGTTGAGTACTGCTTCAAAAAACTCTCCACGTTCACAACCGGAAATCACTAGCAGTCCATCTCTATGCTCTTCCAGCTTGGATTTTGGAATACAAGGTACACGTTTGAAATATTCCGTATGTGACATGGAAATGAGCTTATAGAGATTCTTTTTCCCTATTTGATTTAGTGCATAAATATTACAGTGGAACGGTCGTGTGTTCGAAAGATCATTACCCACATAATCGTTTAGTCGATCAAGGCGGGTCATGCCCTTCATCTTTTCAGCATCTGCGAGCAATCCTGTTAATATACCGCCGAGTGCTATGGTATCATCAATCGCACGGTGATGGCTTTCCAGAAGAACTTTATATTTATCGGCTAATGTGTTCAGCCTGTGATTCTTCATGCTTGGATATAGTAACCGCGCGAGCTCAAGCGTATCAAGAGATGGATTCGGAAGCACAGGTTCACCTATTTTACGTAACGAGGCCTGAATAAAACCCATATCAAATCTGGCGTTATGAGCTACAAGGATACTGTCACCCACAAATTCAACAAACTTACGCAGCACTGGTTCAAGATCAGGAGCATCCTTAACCATTTCATCCGTAATATTGGTCAATTGCTGAATATGATAAGGGATTTTCTCATGCGGATTAACAAAAGTAGAATAACGGTCTACTTCTTTGCCTTCGCACATTTTAATGGCCGCCAGCTCCGTAATATTATTGCGGGTAATCGATAAACCCGTGGTTTCTATATCAAACACTACATAGGTAGCTGTCTTCAAGTCCAAAGGCTGAGCGTTCTCAACAATATTCACAGAGTCATTCACAACATTAGCTTCCACACCATAAATCATTTTTATCTTATGCTTATGAGCTGCATGGTTTGCATCAGGGAAAGCCTGAACGCCGCCATGATCAGAAATAGCAATCGCAGGATGCCCCCACTGGGCAGCTGTTTTGACATAGGTAGTGATCGGAGTGACCGCATCCATCGTACTCATCGTAGTGTGAAGGTGGAATTCCACCCGTTTCTTAGGAGCTGTATCTTTACGCGCAGGCGGTGCCTTAACTTCCGTTAAATCCGAAGGGATCATCACGAGCTCAGGAATCTGCATAAAACGGTCATATTCTACTTTCCCGCGTGCTCTTACCCATTTGCCATTAGCTAGCTGACTCATAACCTTCAGATCATCTTTAGTCTTCGCGAACATCTTCATTTGTAGAGAATCCGTAAAATCGGTCAGACTGAAAGTGAACAAGGTACTGCCATTGCGAAGCTCCTTACGATCCAGACCAAAAATGGTACCCTGAATTGTAATTTTCTTCTCTTCATCTTGAATTTCAAGAATCGGCACGGCCTGTTCCTTAATTTCATACCCCACTTGAAGCTTAATTACTTCATTAGGATCGCTATCATCAGCAGGAGCTTCTGTTTCCACAGCAGTCATCATCTGCTCAACGATCTCGCGTTGTTCTTGCTGAAGCTTTTGCTGAAATTCTTCGAATGCTTCAACATTATTATTTTCGTTCTCCGCCATTAGTAATTTAACTTTTAAGGAGAGACCGAAATACTTATCATAAAATTTAATAATTGCTCCATCGATGCTTTTTTTGCGAGCTAACTCCATCGAAGTGGAATCACTCATCGTTAACATTAAAGTATCCTCTTTAAGCTCCTGCGAGGAGCGGGTCAGCCAGCCGTTTACCGATGGAATCTCCCGATGTACCCACTCCAGAAACAGTCCCCAATATTCCTGGACAAGCTCCGCTCTGCTAACCTTCTCATCATATAGGAACAAAAAGCTTACTTTAGCTATATGCTGTAGCTTCTCACGCATTCTAAGGCAAAATGTCCGATATACCTGTGCTGGAACCAGACTATCTTTCGCTATAACGATTTGCCAGTCCCGGTTGCCACGACTGATCTCAACACGTTCTATATACCCATCCAAAAAGTAGGGGTCCATGATTGCAGGTGGAATTTCACCCTGCTTCATCAAGAGCTCGAACCTTTTTCTTCTCTCCTGGTTTTGTTCCATGCTTTCCTCCCACCTTTAATAACCCAGTTAAAACTATCCATGATATACAGTGAAAGTACAATATGATAAGAAGAAACGATGTAGTCGACTTTTAAAGACGACAACTGTTTCTCGTAAAAATATAAGAATTTATAGTGAAAACCTATAAATTCTTATATTTTAAAAAGCTTCTGGGTTCAAAAAGCATTGGGTTCTTACGGCCCGCCGACTCCTCTCGCCAGAAGCTAAATTAAAATACTACAAGACTGTTGATCGGTGCCTAAAGATTAATATGCCTTTGCAAAAACCACAGTATGCTTGGCTGGTTGGCCACAGCATATGCAGACTTGCTTAGTCTCCGCTGGATCAAAAGGAATATTGCGGCTACCCGCACCTGTCTCTTCCTTAACTTTGGACTCGCATTCTTCGGAACCACACCATCCCGCTAGAGCAAATCCACGTTTTTCGTCCATCGAAGCTTTCATTTCCTCCAAGGAATCCACAGAATAGAAATGGTCCTCACGGAATTTCAGCGCACGTTCGAACATTTCATTGTGAACCTGTTCAAGCATTGTTTGAACCTCTTCTACGAGGTTTTCCTGTTGAATAACCTTCTTCTCACCGGTGACACGTGAGACGAGAACGCAGACGCCATTCTCCATATCGCGTGGTCCAAGCTCCAAACGTACTGGCACTCCACGCATTTCATATTCATTAAACTTCCAGCCTGGGGTAACATCTGAACGATCATCTACACGTACACGAACGCCAGCATTCTTCAATTCCTTAAACAGCTCGTCCGTCCGCCCAATCACAGCTTCGCGGGTCTTAGGAGGTCCGATAGGAATCATAATAACTTGCGTTGGAGCTACCTTAGGCGGCAGAACAAGACCGCGGTCATCTCCATGTACCATAATCAAGGAGCCAATCAAGCGAGTGGTTGAGCCCCATGAAGTAGTGTGTACATACTCCAAATTATTGTCACGGCTTAAATATTGAATCTCAAAAGCTGTGGCAAACTTGGTGCCAAGGTAATGTGAAGTAGCAGCCTGAACAGCGCGTCCATCCTTCATCATCGCTTCAATAGAATACGTATCTACCGCACCGGCAAAACGCTCGGAAGGTGTCTTTTGTCCGGTAATAACCGGAATGGCAAGATAGGTCTCGACAAAATCACGGTAGTTATCCAGCATCCGCATAGTTTCTTCACGAGCTTCCGCTTCATTCTCATGCGCGGTATGCCCTTCTTGCCAAAGAAACTCAGTAGTGCGGATAAATGGCAATGTACGTTTCTCCCAACGAACCACGTTCGCCCATTGATTGATAAGTACAGGAAGATCACGATAAGATTGAATCCATTTGGAGTACATGTGGCCGAACATGGTCTCTGAAGTAGGACGAACTGCGAGACGTTCCTCAAGTACGTCACCACCCGCTTCTGTTACCCATGGCAGCTCTGGATTAAAGCCTTCAATGTGATCCTTTTCCTTCTGAAAGAAACTCTCTGGAATGAACACTGGAAAATAAGCGTTTCGATGCCCAGTTTCCTTGAGTCGACGGTTCATTTCCTCCTGAATATGCTCCCATATTTCATAGCCTTCTGGCTTAAATACAATACAGCCACGAACAGGAGAGTAATCCATCAAGTCTCCTTTTTTAATAACATCAATATACCAGCGTGAGAAATCCTCGCTTTGCGGCGTGATTTCCGTAACGAATTGTTTATCTTTTGCCATGTAATGGAATGCCTCCCGAAGAAAATTAGCCGCTGATCAAACGTAAAATATCATTATACGTAACAGCAATCATTAATAAAAATAGCAGTGCAAAACCTACAAAGTGAACCATGCCTTCATGACCCGGATCCACAGGTTTGCCACGCAGTGCCTCTACACCTAGGAATGCCAGACGGCTTCCATCGAGTGCCGGAATCGGCAAGAGGTTAAATATCCCCAGATATAGACTCAAAATAGCGGCCCAGTATGTAAGATACTGAATACCTTGTTGAGCAATTTGACCGGTTACTTCAAACGTACGAACCGGACCTCCAATATCATCCATATTGAATTTATTGATCAATTGTTTAAAGCCCAAAAAGATAGCTTCTGTCGTATCGACCATAGCTTTTCCTGAACCTGTTATCGTCTCGCCAAAACCAGCTTTACGAGTAGGCAGCTCAGGAGTGATGCCTATTTTACCGCCTTCTTGCCCTTCCATACTACGAGGAACTAGCGTAACGTTAAGGGTTTCCTCTCCCCGCTGCAGCGTCCAGTTCATTTCTTTCCCTTTGGACTCCGAGGTCAAGCTAATCATTTTTTTGTAATCAGCACCGATCTTCTCACCATTGATGGAGACAATGATGTCGCCCTTTTGGAGTCCTGCTTCTTGCGCAGGCATTCCTTCGGAGACGTCGCCAATCTTAACAAAAGTAGGATTTTCAACTTGAATACCGACCATTTGCAAATGGATGGCGAAGAGTACAAAGGCTAACAGAAAGTTCATCACAGGACCCGCAACAATAGCCAACGCACGCTGACCCACGGTCTTGCTGCCGAATTGACGATCTTTAGGTGCAATTTGTGTCTGTTGCGTTCCTTTAATCATCATCGCTTGCGGATGAACATCATAAGTAGTAACTTCTCCGTCCACATCTAAGGTAATCTGCAATTTATCCTCGAGATCGGTATTCAGCGCCTCACCACGGATAACATTTCTACGGGTGTCTAGTGCATCCAGATAAATGTTTTTAACTTTATTGTCTTGTCCGAGCCTTACCGCAATGGTCTGTCCAGAACCAATCTCGACAATCTCAGGATCTTCACCAGCCATACGGGCATAACCGCCAAAAGGCAGTAAGCGAAGAGTGAACTGAGTCTCATTCCGTTTATAAGAAAACAGTTTCGGACCGAAACCGATAGCAAATTCCCTCACGAGAATACCGGCGCGTTTGGCAAAATAATAGTGACCCCATTCGTGTACAGTCACAAGTACAAAAAACATGAGCACCGTTAAAAAAACGACCTGAACCATTTCCAAACGTATCATCCCCCTTTAGGTGTAAGACCGAAGTATGTCCTCTTAATTTATCATTATTCTCCGATCAGGCACAAGAGAATCAACTGTCCCAACCTATTTTTAGGGCAAAGTAAGTATTTCCAGTCAAGCAATAACACCATCGGTGTCCCTTAAGGAGTCGGTACGCGTTTACGCGAGAAATATAAGGATACTGTATAAAGTGAAACTTATACTTTCTTATATTTCTAAAAGGAGATCTTTCAACGTTCTACAGCGTAGCTGCCAGTTCTCGAACACGTCTATCACAGGATTCAATTTGTTCCAGATTCGGATTATGCTCGTTATTATGACGATCTAGCACTTCTCCGATAATCTCCTCAATACGCAGAAAAGAGATCTCATGACTCAAGAATCGAGCAACAGCTATTTCGTTCGCAGCATTAAAAGCCGTAGTCGCTGTTCCACCAGCTTTTCCACAATCTATCGCTAGCTTCAGTGCAGGGTAACGTTCAAAGTCCATTTCACGGAAGGTCAAACGTCCTATCTCTGCTAACGACAAACGCTGTGCCGGAGATTCCCAACGAGCTGGATAAGTAAGTGCATATTGAATCGGGACACGCATATCGGGATTGCCAAGCTGGGCAATAATACTGCTGTCACGGAATTCAACATAAGAGTGAATGATGCTCTCCGGGTGCAGTAGCACATTCACTTGTTCATACGGAAGACCGAATAACCAATGCGCTTCAATAACCTCTAGGCCCTTGTTCACCATTGTAGCAGAATCTATCGTTATTTTCGCGCCCATGCTCCAATTCGGATGACGAAGCGCATCTTCTACCGTCACATCCTTAAGCTGATCACGCGTAAAGTCACGGAATGAGCCGCCGGATGCTGTTAAAGTGATGTAGGCAATATCTGAGATATTCTCACCATTGAGACATTGATAAATAGCTGAATGCTCACTATCAATCGGCAACAGCTTAACTCCCTTACGATTAGCAAGATCAGTGACCAAATGTCCGGCCGTTACTAATGTCTCCTTATTGGCGAGTCCAATATGTTTGCCAGCTTCAATTGCCGCTAGTGTTGATTGAAGCCCTACGCTTCCCATAACAGCCGTTACGACCATTTCGGCATCGCCGCCAGCCGCCACTTCAACAAGCCCTTCATTCCCGCTGTAAAGCTCTATACCAGAAGGTAGGCTGGATCTAATCTCATCTGCCAGCTCTTTCGTTGCCACAGAGACTCTACGCGGGTTAAAACGACGAACTTGCTCCAGTAATAATGTTGTATTTGTTCCGGCCGCCAAGCCATCTACTTCAAAAGAGTCTGGGTGCATTGCGATGACATCTAGAGTCTGAGTGCCGATCGAACCCGTCGAACCTAGAACACTTATTTTTTTCATAGTTATACTCTCTCTCCCTTCGTTTAATAGTAAGGCATAAGCATTACAATATGTACGAATGGAAATACGATAATCCAGCTGTCACATCGATCAAGAATACCGCCATGCCCTGGCAAAAGTGTACCTGAGTCTTTAATGCCATACGCACGTTTATAAGCTGACTGCACAAGATCTCCAAGCTGTCCTAATATCGCACAAGAAAGCCCAATAAGCAATGCTCGTCCTATCGTCAAGTGTTCAGGAGCAAGCAGCGCAAACACGATAGAAATAAGCATCGAGATCAGTACCCCGCCAACAGCACCTTCCACCGTTTTGTTAGGACTGATGGCCGGCCAGAGCTTGTTCTTGCCAAAGCTTCTGCCTACAAAATATGCCCCCGCATCACTGCCCCAAATGCAGAACAGGAGCAAAAAAGTCCAGAACAAACCATGTCCGTCATCCGATGCACGAGCCACGGCCATATAAGAGAAGCCCATTCCAATGTATACAATACCAGTAAACAGCAAGGCTGTTACTCGAATATCTAATTTATTTTTAGTAAAAACGGTGACCAGAAGGAACAATAACAGCAGAATCCAAATCCCTTGCTCCCAGGACAACGGCTCATTAACACCAAGCAAATTCCATGGGATCATGAAGCTTAGAATAGCTGCGTAACCCAGAACAGTAGTACCGGAAAGCGTAGGAATACCTATCATTTTGACAAATTCATAAAAACCTATAAGAGCCATAGCAATAAGCAGAACCTGATACGGCCAGTTTCCCAGTACACATAACCCTAAAAATAATACTCCGGCAACAATTCCGGTAATCAATCGCTGCTTCAAAGGTTCCATCTCCTAACAAGCTACTTCAGTCCACCATAACGGCGCGTTCGTCGTTGATATTCAGCAACGGCCTGATGCAAATGCTCTTTGTCGAACTCAGGCCAGTACACATCAGTAAACCACAGTTCACTATAGGCAACCTGCCATAACATAAAATTGCTAAGCCGAATTTCTCCGCTTGTACGTATCAGCAAATCAGGATCGGGTAAACCAGCAGTTAATAGTCTGTTGTTAATCAACTCTGATGTAATTTCTTCTGGCGACAATATACCAGCTTGGATATCTTTCCCTAAGCTGCGCATACAGCCTTCTATTTCATTGCGTCCACCATAGTTAAGAGCAAAATTTAAGATCAATCCAGTATTCTCTTTTGTTCGAGCTACCGCCTCTTCCATAGCCTTACGGGTATATGAAGGTAAAGCGTCAGCGTCACCCATCATGCGTACTTGAACATTCTTCTCGATTAGCTCATCAAGCTCAATCGCCAGAAACTCCCCAGGCAAACGCATCAAGTAATCGACTTCTTCTTTCGGGCGTATCCAGTTTTCTGTCGAGAACGCATACATCGTTAAGTATTTAATACCTAATTCGTCTGCAGCGATCGTAGCACGTTTGACAGCCTTCATGCCGTTCTGATGACCCATAACGCGCGGTAAGCCGCGCCGTTTAGCCCAGCGTCCATTACCATCCATTATCACAGCCACATGCCGGGGAATGTTATCCGGTGAAATCTCGACTGACTGTTGCCTGTCTTTACGGCTCAGCCACGCTTGAATCCGTTTGATCATTTCCGTTTCCTCCAAGCTCTTATCAGAAAGAGACAAACCCCACCATTAACGGAGGGGCCTTAAGTCTCTTGAATATCATTAAACTTCCATAATCTCTTTTTCTTTGGAAACAAGCACTTTGTCAACTTCGGCTATGAACTTATCCGTTGTTTTTTGAATGTCTTCCTGATGGCCACGGGACTCATCTTCAGAGATACCGTTTTTCTCCATCTTTTTAATATCATCGTTGGCATCACGGCGAATGTTGCGGATCGCTACTTTCGCTTCTTCACCAAATTTCTTAGTCAGCTTAACCAAGTCCGTCCGACGCTCTTCAGTCAGCGGAGGGATAGATAGACGAATAATGGTGCCGTCATTGGCAGGTGTCAATCCGATATCGGATTTCATGATCGCCCGTTCAATATCAGACATCGATGTTTTGTCCCACGGCTGAATCAACAGTGTCCGGGAATCCGGAGTACTAATGTTGGCCAGCTGATTAATTGGAGTAGGTGCCCCGTAATATTCAACTTGAATACGATCGAGAAGCGATGTTGTTGCACGTCCTGCACGTAATGTCGCCAAGTCACGTTTCAGCGATGAAATCGCTTTTTCCATACGCTCTTCAGCATTTTTTTTGACCGATTGTGGCATTAATCTACACTCCCTTTAACAATCGTTCCGATCTTCTCACCGAGAACGACACGTTTGATATTGCCTTGTTCTGTAATGGCAAATACAATGAGCGGTATATTGTTATCCATGCATAAAGATGAAGCTGTTGAATCCATAACACCGAGGTTTTTGTTCAGAACATCCATATAAGTAAGCTGTTCGAATTTCTCAGCGGTACTATCTTTGAACGGATCAGCAGAATATACTCCATCAACCTTATTTTTCGCCATCAGAATAACTTCTGCTTCGATCTCTGCCGCTCTAAGTGCTGCAGTAGTATCTGTTGAGAAGAATGGGTTACCTGTGCCTGCTGCAAAAATAACAACACGGCCCTTCTCCAAGTGGCGAATCGCACGACGACGAATGTATGGTTCAGCAATTTGCTGCATCGAGATCGAAGTCTGTACTCTTGTTGGCACATCGATTTGCTCCAATGCATCCTGCAGTGCAAGTGAGTTCATTACTGTTGCCAGCATGCCCATATAATCTGCAGTAGCGCGATCTATGCCGCTTGCGCTGCCCGCGATCCCGCGCCAAATGTTCCCCCCGCCACAAACAATCGCAACCTGAACGCCAAGTTCTACAACTTCCTTTATCTGTTCAGCGATGGAAATAATCATGTCGGCATCAATACCATATCCGTTTTGTCCTGCCAAAGACTCTCCACTTACCTTAAGGACTACTCTCTTAAATACCGGCTGTTCCAAATGTATACCCTCACTTTCTGCAAAAGACGGAACACTACGTGTACGTGTTCCGCTCTTCTGATGCTTGCCTTTATTCAATTCTTCACATTTATGATGAAACTATTATTGATTAACTTGTGCCATAACTTCTTCAACAAAGTTATCCACTTTCTTTTCCAAACCTTCGCCTAGTTCAAAACGAGCAAAACGACGGATCGAGATGTTTTCTCCGATGGTGCTGATTTTTTCATTCAACAATTGGGAGATTGTTTTGTCAGGGTCTTTAACGAAAGTTTGCTCAAGCAAGCAATATTCTTCGTAATATTTACCAATACGTCCTTCAACCATTTTTTCAATGATTTTCTCAGGCTTACCTTCGTTCAAAGCTTGAGCTTTCAGGATTTCTTTTTCTTTTTCAACATCTTCTTGTGGAACTTCTTCACGACGAACATAACGCGGGTTTGCTGCAGCGATTTGCATAGCGATATCGCGAGCAAATTCCTTGAAGGAATCTGTTTTACCAACAAAGTCAGTTTCGCAGTTGATTTCTACAAGTACACCAATACGGCCGCCAGCGTGGATGTAAGATTCTACAACGCCTTCAGTAGCAATACGTCCTGCTTTGTTCGCTGCTGCAGACAGACCTTTTTCACGAAGCAATTCTGCTGCTTTAGTGATATCGTTATTAGCTTCTTCAAGCGCTTTTTTACAATCAAGCATACCAGCGCCTGTTCTTTCACGAAGTTCTTTTACTGCTTTTGCATCAACTGCCATTGTTTATTCCCTCCAGGTAATTGTCGTTTTCTTACATTATTCAAGGCCTTTATCCTAAAAAAAGGGCAGTGAGAGGTTATCCACCTGCCAACCACCCTTTTCATTTAAGTTCTTGTATGTGTTAGTCGCTACTTAAGCAGTAGTTGTGTCTTCGCCTTGGTGAGCTTCAACAACAGCGTCTGCCATTTTACCAGTCAACAATTTAACAGCGCGGATAGCGTCGTCGTTACCTGGAATTACGTAGTCGATTTCGTCTGGATCACAGTTAGTATCAACGATAGCTACGATTGGAATACCCAATTTGCGAGCTTCTGCAACTGCAATACGCTCTTTACGCGGGTCAATGATGAACAGCGCGCTTGGAAGACCTTTCATGTTCTTGATACCGCCCAAGAATTTTTCAAGACGATCTTTCTCTTTGCGAAGAAGGATAACTTCTTTCTTAGGTAGTACTTCAAAAGTACCGTCTTCTTCCCAAGATTCCAATTTCTTCAAGCGATCAATACGCTTTTGGATAGTTTGGAAGTTGGTAAGAGTTCCGCCCAACCAACGTTGGTTAATGAAGAACATACCGGAACGTTCTGCTTCTTCTTTTACGGAATCTTGAGCTTGTTTCTTTGTTCCTACGAATAGGATTGTGCCGTTGTCACCAGCGACGCTTTTTACAAAGTTGTAAGCTTCCTCTACCTTTTTGACTGTTTTTTGCAAGTCAATAATGTAAATTCCGTTTCTTTCAGTGAAGATATAACGATCCATCTTTGGGTTCCAACGACGAGTCTGGTGACCGAAGTGTACCCCAGCTTCTAGAAGCTGTTTCATGGAGATTACTGCCATCTTCACACACCTCCTAAGTTTGGTTTATTGTGTGTCTCCTCCGCCATGCGTCATCTTTCAGCAAGACTTTCTTCAGAAGAAAGCACCCCTTGTCGAAATCAACCGGCGTGTGTTTTAACACCGTCAATTACTATACCATATTATCTCAGTGTATGCAACGATCACTTTAAAGTTATTAATTTTTCTATTATGGAGTCAATACTCTCTCCCTTATTAAAGCTATAAGAACCGGATTGAATTTTGGTATTAATCTTACGTTTGTTTGCAGCCTCTAGAAAAGTAGACTTATCTTTAATGACGCCAGCCTTCGCTAAAATATCTGTTGTTGCTGTCAATGTGCTGCCAGATGGAATTCGAACAGAAACACTAGCATTTGCTGTGACTTTAGGCGTTACAGGAGCTACAGCGGTTGGAGCGGCACTGGCCTTTGGAGTGACCTTTGGCTGCTCAACCTTCCCGTCAGTAGGCGTAGATGGCTTGTTCGGGGCAATGGCTTTATCAGAGCTATCAGGCGTTGTAGGTGACACTGCCGGCGTGGGGGAGGCTGCAGCAGCCGGCGCAGAGGGGCTGACGTTCTCCTTGCTTTCTGCTGTCGGCCCCCCGGTCTCTGTGACTTCCTCTTTATTATCATTCTCAGCTTCGCCCGAGGAAGGTTCTGCAGCTTCATCGATGACTTTCATATTCAATTTCTCCGCACCCTGTAGAACTTGTTCTTTGGTAAGTGGAGCCGCTCCACCGGAGATCATTAATTGAAGTAATAAAGCGCCAGTAATTAGCCCTGTGCCTAGCCCGAACAAGAATGAACGGTTCTTAATCATACCGATTCCTCCTGTTTGGCAAGTTGCAGAATCAGTTGCACTTCCCCTCGCTGAAGTCCAGCCGTCTTGGCAATGGAGTCTATCGATTTGCCCTGCTCATGCAGTTCAAACAATCTTGGGTAACGTAATTTTATCGAACTAATAGGTTTCGCTTTCACATCTGGCGACACTGAACTCATCTCTGCTGGGAGAGACGGATCTTCGTTAACACCAACTTTAACCTTCGAACCTTGTTCAACCGACACTGCAAGTTCTTTCAAACTCTTCTCTTCCTCGGCCACTCGTGCTTCTAGCTTTAAAGAGCTGTTCTGCAACTCTACCACTTGACGCTGTAATTCATTAACCTGTCCCTGCAGTACATTATGATTAGTTTGCGATTGTTGTTTAATACTACTAACTAATTGTACCAGTTCCTCATTCTCGCGCTCAATGTCTGCCATATATAGCTCAAGCGCAGCCTCTGTTTCTTTGAGGCTCTGCTGATTAGCTTTTCCTTCCTTAACACGTGCGGGAAGTAAAAGGGCATAAAGAATAGCGGCGACACCTACTAGCACAATATAAACCCATGGTTGCAAGTGCCTTATCTCCTTTTACATATCAGATGTAGATTCATGTAGATTCTTATTAAAGACTTAGATCAATGCGTTGTCCTTTGTAAGGATGCTCGGCATCACGGGTTGCAGGCGAGTTCGAGTGTTTATCTGAAGAAGAATTGCCACCTGAATGCTGATTGCCTTTTCCACCGCCATCACGTAAAGCTGATTCTGAAGACTCATCCACTTCTGTGCTTCGCATGGCCAATTCCTGACTTTGTTTTACATTTTGCCCAGCCAATTGATGTTGGTCGATAGCAGGACGTTGCTGAGATTCATTCTGAAGCTTGCCCGCCTCCGTGGTGCGAGGCAAAGCAATTTGCAGTTCCACCGGTTTTAGGCTCATCTTAACCCTTCTCTCACAAGTAATGGCCGGCCGCAAATGCTGCCCGCCCGATTAATTGTACGGCGTTAAAGATATATCCCCATCACTGTAAATAAACACAACCCGCTCCGTAGCATCCTTAACAAATCGGGTATATCTGCCGATCATGATCTTTGAACCGCCATAAATGGTTTTGATAACCTCAACTCTCGCTCTACCTGTATCTTCTAACATTCTTTCTATCTCTAGCACTCGTTCTTTAATTCTTTTTTCTTCACGTTGATGGGATTGTTTAGTAGCATTTAATTTGACGCGAAGCGCCACTTTATCCGCAGGGAGCTGACCGTTAGTAGCCAATTGATTTAATAGATACAAAGCTTTAGAGGTTTTATCCTCGTTCTCCAGCAGCTGCCGCAGCTCTTGACGAAGTTCGTTAATCTCATTTCTAAGCTCTGGAACCACGCCTACCTCAATCACAGTCGCAGTGGACATGGTGTTACCTATAGTTCTTGCTACAACTCTTTCTCCAGACTGAACGATTCCACCCACAATTAAACCTTTAGAGCCGTTACAGATAACATCTCTACCAGCACGTATATTGGAGTGCATAATACTCTGAGAGACAATTACATCTTCCCCAGCGGTTACGTTTCCATCTTGAATGAAAGAAACCTTCACACTTTTTCCAGCGGTAACTTGGCCTTTGTTATATCCGATAATTCCACCAGTAATTTCAATGGAGCCCCCAGAGATTAACTCTGCACCTTCAACGCCGCCTACAACCCGAATATCACCGGCAGACTTTACCGTAAAGCCTGAAAGGACATTCCCACGTATGACGACTGTACCTACAAAATCAATATTTCCAGTGCCGTAATCGACATCACCATTCACTTCATATACAGGAAACACATTGATTTTCCCGTTATCAGTTAACGTGACCAGTCCATCAATCGCTGCGTACATCGAAGTGCCATCGTTATCAATGAGTACATTTTTCCCGATTTTAAAATGAGCTTCCTTTCCAGCCTTGAAAGCAAGCTCATCACCAGTTACAGTCATCCCTAACTTTCCAGGCTGGGCAGGGATAATTTTAGCTATTAACTTTCCTTTAAGCACATTACGAAGCCGGACCAAGTCCTTGTAGTCGACCTTACCATCCGCTTTCTCAAGCGGTTTGCGGTCCTCTTCCAGATCAACTGTAAGCATAACTCGTCCATCTGTGCCATGCACAGCAGGATAACCTGCAGCAATCGGAACTTTACTCCAAAAAAACTCCTCAGGATGACTACTAATACGTTCGACAACATCACTCTTGATACCGTAGCGAATATTGTGACTGTGCAGGAAGGCTTCCAGTTCTGTAGATGAGCAGGAAAAATTCTCATCCTTTTTGGAGAACTGCAAATACGCGATTCCTTTGTCCTCCGAAAAAGTTATACTCAAGTACTGATTCAAAGCATATTGACCGATCAAATTTTGCTCCCCCTTGTCACCGCTAACGGTTAATCGTTCTGCATAAGGAGATCACGGTTCTTCTCGAGCGTTCCCCTCAGCCGCAAAATAGCTTTGGAATGCAACTGCGAAATTCTTGAAGGAGATAACGACATGACCTCAGCAATCTCACTTAAAGATAAATCTTCATAATATAAAAGGGACACAACGGTCCTTTCTTTCACCGTTAATTTCTCAATACCTTTGGTGAGCGCTTCGCGCAAGTAGAATTCATTTACCTTGCTATCCGGATTCTTAGCTTTATCGTCCACCAGTATGGACATTCGGGTCTCTGATTCCTCTTCACGAATCGGGTCTTCCAGTGAACAAAGTGACATCACAGCCACATCCTGCAACATATTTTGAAATTCCAGTTCACTAATATTAAGGTATTGGCTCATTTCCTCGTCACTAACTGACCTTAAGTGCTTCTGCTCCAGCTGCTGATAAGCGTCCTCAATTTTTTTAGCTTTTTCCCTAACGGATCTAGGTACCCAATCACTTTGGCGTAATGAATCTAATATCGCACCACGCACACGCCAGGACGCATAGGTCTGAAACTGCAATCCTCGTTTGTAGTCGAATTTCTCAATCGCATCAATTAGTCCCATAACCCCATTACTGGCTAAATCATCTTTGGATACATTTTTGGGTAATCCCACAGCCAAACGACTGGATACATAATCAACAATATGGAGATAACTCTCTATCAGCTTCTTTTTGGCATCAGGGTCTCTGTGTTCTTTCCACTGTTCCCATAGCTCGTCAGTTTCCAATTGAGAAGCTTTACGCTCGTTCAATAGCTTTCACCCTTCCCAAAGTTTAGTCAGCGAGCATTCGCGGCGAAATGTACCTTCCAATAAGATCACCGATTCCGCCTCAGCCCTCACTTATTCTTCTTTCAGGTGACGAACGGCCTTGGCCAATTCTTCAGGATCCTTCATCGAAACTAGCTTAGGAGGTGTAAGAGGCTTAAATCCCTCGCTATTTTCGTTTCCTTGTCCTGGCTTCGGTTTTAGTAGATTGATTAATTCTTCATCCTCATTAGGCGTGCTGATATCCAGCTTCGCCCCAAGTTCTTCACCACCAGTATCCACTTCATCCGGAGGCGATGTTTGAATCATAATAAAACCCAATACCCATCTTACGAGGAAAGCAAGCAGAAACCAGATGATAAATGCAATTAGGCTTCTTAATAAACTAGTACCCAATACATTGTTACTGTAGGTTACAAAAAAGGTAAATATGAAACCTACCAAACCCGACACCAAGTTTATCAAAATGTTTCCAATCATATTCATAATTATAGTTCCTTAGCGCCTTTTTGCACACTGCGAATAAACAATATACCAGTGTTGCAGGCTATTTCTATCGTACGGCCATAATTGCCGCCTGTGTCTTCTGCGATTAACGGAATTTTTAAATTTTCAAGTGCTAGTTTACAAGATTCAACATTACGAGGCCCGATCCTCATGGTGTCGCTCCCCCCGGCAAAGGCAAACATTTGTGAACCTCCGGCCATCTTGGCTACGATCCGGCTCCGAACCGCCCCAAGCTCTAGCAGACGGGATAAGAGCTCCGGCACTGCAGTATCTGCAAACTTAGCGATGTTTAACTGCCCTTCCCTAGCAATCTCAGATGATGGGAGCATTACATGCGCCATCCCTGCAAGCTTTTTTCCAGGGTCAAACAATGTTAATCCCACGCAGGAGCCAAGACCTGTGGTACGAATTAAACTGTCTTGGCTACCCACGTTAAGATCCGCCATCCCTACTTTAATAATGCTTTGTTCTTCAATCATTTTCAAAAGGAACTCCTAGCGATTTGAAGATTTTCGGGAATGATTCCGGATCGGGAATAAGGAAAAATTGCCCTTCAATTTCGTTTTTCCCTTCGAAGAAGGTAGTGTCGATCAACAATGCATCGTCCCCCATCTGCCCGAATTGCAGCAGACCGTAGCTAAGGATAGCGCCAGCCATGTCCATAGCAAGGGCCGGCACCGTTGGATACATAGAAAGTGCGGTGAAATCTGCTAGAGAAGAAAGATACGATCCTGCCAAAATATTGCCAATTTCGCTTAGTGCAGAGAGCTCCATTTCTCCAAGCTCTTCATTACTCGATAGCTCAATGCCCGCAATACGACTAAGCAAGTTCATAGCCGCTTCTGGTGACAGAATGAAAAACAGGTTACCTGGAGCTTCACCCTCCACACGTAGAAACACCGCATATACAAGTTCTTCGGCTCCGCCAACTTTATCTGTTATTTCTTCAAAGTTAAGGAGCTGTACCTTAGGAACAGCCATATCTATCGGCTTATTCAAGAGCTGTGATAATGCGGTGGCTGCATTTCCAGCTCCAATGTTCCCAACTTCCTTAAGCACATCCATTTTGAAATCCTTATAGTGCTTAAATAGTTCCACAGGTTAGCCCTCTAGGCTTTCTAATTGAACGATCTCGCTTTTGTTAAGCACTTCTGACAAGTTAAGCATAATCAGTAAGCGCTCGTCTCCAATCTTGGCCACCCCATCCAAATACTTTGCCTTGATGCCGCCAACAACATCAGGAGGTGTATCAATAGAATCTCTGTTCAAATCTATAACATCATTTGCAGAGTCTACAATGAAGCCTACTTCCATTTCATTAACAGACACGATGATGATTCTTGTCTGATCGGTGTGTTCAGCCTCTTCGATGCCGAAACGGCCCCGTAGATCAATTACAGGAATAACAACCCCACGTAAATTAATTACACCTTTGATAAATGAATAGGTCTTAGGTACACGAGTAATGGGCATCATGCGCTCAATAGTTTGTACCTTTTCAACTTCAATTCCATATTCCTCTACGCCTAATTTAAACACTATCACTTTAATATCTTCAGCCATGGAATGAACCTCCCTGTTCTATCCTAGTTATTTAATAAAAGCGTTCGGATCAATAATAAGTGCTACTTGACCATCACCAAGAATGGTTGCGCCAGATATTCCTTGTACATCAGGCAAATATTTACCCAGATTCTTAATCACAACCTCGTTCTGGCCAATAAAATCCTGTACTGCTAAGGCAACTAATCTTTCTCCCTTGCGCACCACTACGATTTCTGTTTCTTCTTCGGTACTCTCATCATAATCTGGTACTGAAAAGAGACGACTTAGCGAAACCAGAGGAATATGCGAATCACGGAATTCTACCATTTTATTGCCATGGATTGTACGGATCTGAGATTGCTTCACGATTCCGGTTTCCACTATAGAGGTCAAAGGAATGGCATACTTCTCGGAACCTAATCGGATAAGCATTGCAGCAATGATTGATAGAGTTAAAGGCAGCTGCACTGAGAAATTTGTTCCTTTACCTGGAGCAGAATAAATCGTTACATTGCCGCCTAAAGAAGAAATCTTAGATTTCACTACATCCAGCCCTACCCCGCGGCCTGAAACATCAGAAATGACCTCTGCTGTACTGAAGCCTGGGGCAAATAACAACTGAAAAGCTTCATCGTCCGACATACTGGCTGCCTGCTCTTGTGTTATAACACCCTTCTTCACAGCAGATTTCAGAACCTTCTCTGGATAAATCCCTGTTCCATCTTCTTCGATCTCAATGAAGACGTGATTACCACTGTGGAAAGCCCGCAAATAGACCGTTCCGGTCTCAGGCTTACCAGCAGCAACACGATCCGCAATGGATTCGATACCATGGTCAACTGCATTACGCAATAAATGCACCAGCGGATCCCCGATTTCGTCAATGACCGTTCGGTCTAGCTCAGTTTCTGCTCCTGTGATGATAAGATCTACTTTTTTGTCTAGTGACTTGGCTAGATCACGAATCATACGTGGGAATCGGTTAAATACTGTATCTACTGGAACCATCCGCAGCTTCATTACAATATTCTGGAGATCTCCGCTTACCCGGCCCATATGCTCAACCGTTTCTGTAAGATCACCATTTTGAACCTCAGAAGCCAGCTGTTCCAATCGGACACGGTCGATAAGAAGTTCACTGAATAAATTCATCAACACGTCCAAACGTTCAATATCTACACGAATGGTACGTGATGGTGCCCCACCTGTTTTGTGAGCTGCCGGTTTGTTCCCTTCTTCTTTGGTTGGCAGGGGTTTAGCGGCAGAAGCCGCAGGTGTAGCTGCTGGAGCCTCAGTAGTCGTGGCAGCCACTTCAGAGGCTGCTGCTGCTGTTTCTTGACCCAGCTGTTGCAGAGAGTCTTGATCCAATGCTACTGCCGATACCTTATCAATCTCAGACAGATTTAGTATCATAGCCTGAATTTGATCAGCACTTTTTTGAGTTATGTAATAGAGAGAGAAGCTTTGATCAAATTTCTCTTGTTCAATATCCTGAACGGATGGGAAGGATTTAACCACTTCACCTGAACGCTCCAAAAGATCAAACACCATATATGCACGTACTGCCTTAAGCTGACAATCCTTGCGAATGGTTACGTCCACATATAATACTTGATGTCCTTCTTGAATCGACTGTTCTAGAACAGAAAATTGAAACTCATCTAAATGAATCGGGGTTTCAACCGCTTGTGCAGCAGGTCCTGAGACAGAAGCTGCCTCACCACCCGCAACAGGAATCTCTCCCCGGACTATAGCCTGTAAGGAGGAGACGATAGACGAAACATCCGCTTTACCCTCGCCTCCTCCCGTAATATCCTCAACCATAGACTCCAAGGCATCCAAACTTTTGAACAACGTATCAAAAATGAAATCCTGCATGCGCAGTTTGTTGTTGCGTACCAAATCAAGAACATTTTCCATTTGGTGTGTGAGTGAAGCCAAATCTTCAAAGCCCATAGTTGCTGCCATACCTTTTAAGGTATGCGCAGAGCGGAATATTACCTGTACAATACTAATGTCCTCAGGATTCGCTTCCAGCCCCATCATGCTCTCGTTCAATGACTGCAGATGATCGTTCGACTCATCAATAAACATGGATAAATATTGGTTCATGTCCATCAGTGAGCACCTCCCCTTTGAGTTCGCTTTTCTGTTATTTAACAGCTTGCACCAGCCTTGGAGCAATTTCTTGCAAAGGCAGTACGTGCTGGACGCACTGTAATTCCACCGCAGATCGCGGCATTCCATATACGACACAAGTTTCTTCGCTTTCAGCAAAGGTTGAGGTTACCCCAGAGTCGTATAAGGATTTCATCATTCTTGCCCCATCACTACCCATCCCTGTCATTAGTAACAAATGACGTTCTAACGATGTGAGCGGCAGCAATGATTCAAATAAAACATCCACAGAAGGTCGATGGCCATTACGTGCCTCCTCCTTTGTGAGTACAACCGCATATTGCCCTCTAGAGGATGGGACAACTTGTAAATGATAGCCTCCAGGTGCTATATAAGCAGTTCCTTTTTGCAATATCATCCCCTGCTCAGCTTCAATCACTTCTAGCGGGCTGAAGGTATTCAGTCGCTGGGCTAGTGATTTGGTAAAGTTAGGCGGCATATGCTGCACAATAACAATAGGCGCTGGAAAATCTGCAGGAATCTTCTCCAGAAATACCTTTAGAGCACGTGGTCCACCTGTAGAGCACCCCACGGCAACCAACTTTTGCAGATCATTACTCCCATACTTCCGGACCTGAGGATTTGCAGGAGCGTCATAAGACACTTCCACTTTAGGTTTAGGCAACGGTTTTGGTGGGGTAGCGTTATTCTCTACTCTTGACCTTGCATTACTCTTTTCTGATAAAGGTGGTGGAGTAGAGATTAATGGTTTTGCTGCTCTTTTAGGAACAGTATGATCTAACGGTTGCTTCACCCGCGGTTTTTTGGTCACTTCATTTTTGAGTGAAGCTTTAGGTTCTACCTTGGGTTTGCCGGGCATCACTCTCGGTACAGTTGGCGGTGCGACTTCTACTGGCGGTATGTCTGGCAACTTAAATGCAGAAGCACGTGCTTCGCGCTGCTCCCGGGCCATCATAGCCTCTTTCATTTGTTCCCTTAAGGATTCTCCCACTCCCATGATATCCTGAGAGTTGGTAATCGAAGGTTTACGAATAAAGTCAAAAGCGCCCCATTCCAGTGCAAGAATGGTTTCCTTCATGCCCTCTTCATTGATCCCTGACAGCATAATCACTGGCAGAGGGTCTGAGGCCATTATTATTTTCAGCGCTTCCAGGCCGTTCATTTCTGGCATTTCTACATCCATAGTAACCAGATCTGGACGAAGCTCATTAATTTTTTCGATAGCCTCACGACCGTTTTTTGCTGTTGCCGTCACCTGAAAGTCAGCGTCATTTTCAATTAAATCGGAAATGATCTTGCGCATAAATGCCGAATCATCAACAACCAATACTTTATATGGCTTCATATCATTTCCACCTCTGTCCCAAATTCAGAACAACTATTTACTTCGCTTTAACCATTTATGGATAAAGCCTTTAATCCCTTGGACTTTTGTGGTCTTTTTAGAATCAATGGTCAAATAACTTAGGGCAAGCCGATGTATATCCTTTGCAGCAATACTGTTTGGAAAAGCCAATGTGAAAGGCGTTTGCCTTTTGACAGCCTGCACTACATGGGCATCTGAGCTTATATGACCAAGATAAGAAATATCTAATTGCAAAAAACGACTGGCGGCCATTCGGATCTTGTCGCTTGTCGATATAGCTTCCCTTTCATCACCTGCCTGGTTCACAATCAATTTAAAGGAAGTCTCAGGATAGGTACGATTCACAACCTTCATTAATGCGTATGCATCTGTGATAGCTGTTGGTTCTGGTGTAGTAACGACTAAGCAATCGTCGGCAGAAGTTATAAACTTCATCGTTTCCTTAGATAATCCAGCACCTGTATCGAACAAAATATAATCCATGCTGTCCGCGATAAGTGCTATCTGATTTGTGAAATAATCAAGATCAGACTCTGAAAGAGTAAATAGCTCATCCATTCCAGAGCCACCAGCTATAAAAGGGAGCGAATTCGGACCGTATTGAATAATCTGCTCGATATCCGCTTCTCTTTTTAACAAATGATAAAGATTATATCTCGCCGATACGCCCATCAACACATCTATATTAGCCATGCCGATATCTGCATCGAACAGCAAAACCCGTTTGCCCATAGCCTTTAAAGTTAGAGCGAAGTTAAGTGTAAAATTCGACTTACCAACGCCCCCTTTACCACTACACACCGTAATGATCCTGGCGGATGATCCCCCTCTTACAGCTACTTTAGAATCCTGACTGGATACAAGCTGTCTTAAGGATTGTGCCTGATCCATCATGTTTCACCTGTTCCAAGAAGCAACTCACTAAGCTGTCCTTTGGTAGCCATAAGCAGATCATCAGGTACATTTTGACCATCGGTCATATAAGACAAGGTAAGTGGGAAGTCATTCAGGACATTAAAGAGCGGGCCGTAACTCCCCGTCTCATCCAGCTTTGTGAAAATAACCTTATCCAGTCTATATCTGCCGAAATGCTCTGCAATAAGTTTCATATCACGGCTTTTGGAGGTCAGGCTAAGCACAAGATAGGTTTCACTTCTCAATTCCTTCGCAAGCAAGCTTTGCAGTTCTGCTACTAGCATATCATTGCGATAATTTCGGCCAGCTGTATCCATTAATACTAGATCACAACTCTCCAAGCGAAAGAGTGCTCTTTGCAAATCTCCTGGCGATTGGACAACCTCCAGTGGAACATTGAGGATAGCAGCATAGGTTCGCAACTGTTCAACAGCTGAGATTCTATACGTATCGGAGGTGATAAAACCTACCTTGCGTCCGTGCTTAAATAGCTGTTCTGCCGCAAGCTTAGCTATGGTTGTGGTCTTTCCAACTCCAGTGGGTCCGGCAATATATACAATTTGAGTATCCCGGGCAATTCCATCAGCAATTCGTCCCGTCAGGAAACCATCAATCTGTTCTTTAAGAGATCCCATAAATTTCTCAGGTCCCCAAGTACGCCCTTCATCTACCCAACGTTCCGAGATGTTACTGATCCATTCCTCAACAAGCACAGCATCCATTTCTTGCTCTAATAAAAGATCCCGTAGCTCCTGCAGACTGTCTGGCAGTTCTCTTCCACCTGAGGATTGTCTGGCAATTCGCTCCATCCAGAGCTTCATATCTCTAATCTCACGAAGAACATCATTTTCGAGAGCAGTGGCAACCTCTGGCGATTGTTCTAATCCTAATGATTCATACAACGCTGATACAGAAGGTGCATCTTCCAGATTTAATTCAGGAAGTTTTTGCTCAGGTACTGGCTCCGGATGCTTGGCTATCGATTCTTGTACATTGATAGCTTCCGATAAGGCTGCGGCAATCTCAGCAAACGTCCGTGACTCTTCTGGCTTTTCTAATGAAACAGAAGGTACGGAAGGTACGGAAGGTATAGAAGGTATAGAAGGTATAGAAGGTATAGTGGAAGCAGATGACGCTTTTTGATAAGCCTGTGGTACTGCACTCCGTGGAATGTTCATCGCTGGCGCAGCCGGCTTTTTTGGAACATTATTCTTCTCTGCCTTTTCTACTGCTGCTACAACTTCTATTTTTTTCTTCTTAAATAACCCTAAAAATCCGCCGATTTTGATTTCCTTTGTACTTAAAATGACGGCCTCGCTCCCAAGCTCGTTGCGAATGGAAAGCATGGCGTCAGGCATCGAATCGACCACGTAACGCTTCACTCTCATAAATTCACCACTCCGACGCTTTGTATTTCAATGTTAGGCTCTAGCTCGCTATAAGACAGTACAGGAATGTCCTGCATCGTTCGTTCAATCACCTGCCGCAAATACATACGAATGGTTGGTGATGTGAGCACTATTGGCTGTTGCCCTGTCTGCAGCAATCGATTGATCTGTTCACTTAACCGCTGATAGATCGTTTGTGTCGAAGTTGGATCTAGGGCCAAATAACTTCCCTGTTCAGATTGCTGCACACTCTCGGAAATTTTCTTTTCAAGATTAGGTCCAACTGTGATGACTTTCAGTGTCTCTCCTGCTTGTGAGAATTGCTGAGTAATCTGTCTGGACAAGGACTGACGAACATATTCAGTGAGAATATCCGGATCCTTGGTGTATGTCCCATAATCCGCCAATGTTTCAAAAATCGTAACCAAATCTCTGATCGATATCTTTTCACGAAGCAGCTTAGCAAGCACCTTCTGCACATCCCCAATCGCCAATACAGAAGGAATAAGATCGTCGACGAGCACTGGATAATTATCCCTAAGGTTGTCCACCAGCATCTTAGTTTCCTGTCTTCCTATCAGCTCATGTCCATGACGTTTGATTAACTCCGTCAGATGTGTTGCGACAACAGATGGAGGGTCTACTACAGTATAGCCGGACAATTCAGCCCGCTCTTTAACCGATTCATCAATCCATAATGCTGGAAGCCCAAAGGATGGTTCGATGGTCTCAATACCGTTTATAGATTCATCATCATATCCTGGACTCATTGCAAGGTAATGATTAAGTAATAATTCACCACCGCCGACTGTATTTCCTTTAATTTTTATGACATATTCATTCGGTTTTAGTTGAATATTGTCGCGAATGCGAATAACAGGTACTACAAGACCCATTTCTAGGGCACATTGCCGTCGAATCATGATGATACGATCTAACAGATCGCCTCCCTGACCTGTATCCGCCAAAGGAATAAGACCATAACCAAACTCGAATTCAATGGGATCAACTGACAGCAAATTAATGACACTTTCCGGACTTCGTACCTCTTCAATCTGCTTCTCTTCAACAAGTTGCTCTTCGGCAATCTGTTTCTTATTTAAATTTTGTCCCATACGGTAGGCTGCAAAAGCCAGCAATCCGGCCAATGGGAGCGTTGTAATCATATGTATGGGTGTAAAGAGTCCAAGAAAAGCTACCGTAACTGCGACAATATACAACAATTTCGGATAGGACAACAACTGTCCTGTCAGCTCTTCTGCAAGATTACCTTCCGAAGAAGCTCTAGTAACAATCAAGCCGGCTGCTGTCGAAATCAGCAAAGCTGGAATTTGACTGACGAGACCGTCCCCAATGGTCAATACAGAATAAGTGGATAACGCAGTAGCAAAGTCCATCCCGTGAACCATCATACCGATGATAAATCCACCGATGAGATTGATCAGCAAGATGATAATACTCGCAATCGCGTCTCCTTTAACGAATTTACTCGCACCGTCCATGGCTCCGAAAAAATCCGCTTCGCGTTCTACGTTACGACGACGCTCACGTGCCTGGGTTTCGTTAATCATGCCTGCGTTAAGATCGGCATCAATACTCATTTGCTTACCGGGCATCGCATCCAAGGTAAATCTAGCGCCTACCTCAGCTACGCGCTCTGAACCTTTGGTGATAACAATAAACTGAACTACTACCAGGATCAGAAACACGATAAATCCAACAGCAATTTGTCCGCCAGCGATCCAGCTACCGAAAGTAGATACCACTGAACCGGCATCTCCATAAGTCAGGATCAGTTTTGTAGTCGAGATGTTAAGTGACAGACGAAACAGTGTGGTTACTAGGAGCAATGAAGGGAAAATTGAAAATTCGAGTGCATTTTTCGTATTCATAGCAACCAGAATGATAATTAATGCGATTGAGATGTTAATAACAAGCAAAACGTCCAATAGCCAGGACGGGATAGGCAGAATCATCATAAGCACGATCCCGATGATGCCTAGCAAAACTGTTAAATCTTTAGCTTTCAATGTCCTAACCCCCCCGCCTTATCTCCTCTTACCTTTAAGCTTATATACATATGCCAGCACTTCAGCCACAGCCTGGAACAGATCATTTGGAACGACATCTCCAATCTCTGCCCTTTGGAATAATGCCCGTGCCAGCGGTTTGTTTTCCATAGTCACGACGCCGTGCTCTTTAGCCAGCTCCCGGATGCGAAGTGCTACATAATCCTGCCCTTTTGCTATAATCTGCGGCGCTTCCATCTTGGTACCGTCATATTTAAGCGCAACAGCAAAGTGCGTAGGATTCGTAATGATTACATCCGCATTTGGAACTTCCTGCATCATACGCTGCATGGCCATTCTACGTTGGCGTTCCCTGATCTTACCTTTGATTAGAGGGTCACCCTCCATTTTTTTGTATTCATCCTTGATATCCTGCTTGGACATTTTTAGGCTTTTTTCATGCTCGTATTTCTGATACATGTAGTCCAGAAAAGCCATAACCAATAGGGCAGCCCCGATTTTCAAACCAAGACTCATCGTCAGCTTGGCCGCAAATTTAAAAATCCCCTCCGCACTGATATGCGACAGGGATGCAAAGTTCTTCTTTTCTCCCCATAAAGTGCTATATACCAGATAAGCGATAATTAGAAGCTTAAATATGGATTTCAGGAACTCGACAAACGAACGCATGGAGAAAATATTTTTGAACCCTTTTATCGGATTAAGCTTGCTGAATTTAGGGGTGATCCCCTCTCCTGTGGTCATAAATCCCACCTGCGCCAAATTGCTTACCAGCGCCATAACAAAAACTATTCCAAGTAATGGAGCTAGCAAAATCAGTATTTGTAGTCCATATTTATTAAATAGCAGCGTTATATTCTCAGGAGTTACCTCCAGTGTCATTTGATTCTGAAATACATCCATATATAGCTTCATGAAGCGTTCTTTCATAAAACCACCAAACATCATCAAGCTAACTACTGCTGATAACAATACAACTGCACCGGATAGCTCAGCACTTTTGGCTACTTGACCCTTTTTACGAGCATCTTGCCGTTTCTTCGGGGTTGCTTTTTCCGTCTTTTCACCGGCGAATTGTTGAAGATCCAGTCTATACCGCTTCGTCTTAGGCATAATACGCTCCCCTTACGGTCACCTACGGACTCTTCCCCATGAGATTCAATAAATTCTCCATGGATTCGAACATGATATCGAAGAGATTCTGAAACAGCACAGCCAGACCAGGCATCAGCACTAAAAGCAGTGCAAGACCTATAATGATTTTGAGCGGAACCCCAATAACAAATACATTATATTGCGGAGCCGTTCTCGCCAAGAAAGCAAGGCCAACATCAGTCAGAAACAGCGCAGTTACTAAAGGAGCCGACATTTGAAAAGCGAGTACAAAGGACTGAGCAAATGTTCGAACCAGAAACTCTGACAAACTACCGTCAATCATGCCTAGAAATAAATCATTATTCATAGGAACCCATTTATAACTGTACACAATAGCATCTAGCAGATGGTGATGACCATTCATGCTCAGAAACATTAGCAGGGCTATCATATATTTGAAATTACCAAGAATTGGTGCAGACGTTCCAGTCATAGGATCGATAACATTAGCAATACCGAAGCCAATCTGAATATCAATAAATGAACCTGCTGTCTGAATCGCCATAAACATCAAATATCCAACGAAACCTAGCAATAATCCTATTAATACCTCTCTGGCAATCAGCAAAATATAACTGAAATCCTGCGGGATCGTAAGCCCTGTTCCGTTAGCACTAAAGACAACCAATGCTACAAAAAAAGAAATGCCAATCTTAAAGGTTGTCGGGACCCCTTGTGAAGAAAATACAGGAACGACAACAAAAAAAGCGGTTATTCGACAAAAAATAAGCAAAAAGACGGGTAAACTTTGCAGTATGGTCTCCATGTTCATTGATTAACCAATATACATATAGAGATTACCCAAAATTTGGCTTGTAAAGTCAATCAGCTTCGTGATGATCCACGGACCAAATAGCAATAAAGCCAGTAGCACTGCGACGATTTTGGGAACAAACGCTAGCGTCTGTTCCTGAATCTGTGTCGTAGCCTGAAAAATACTGATTATTAGCCCTACCACCAGACCAAGAATCAGCATGGGTGCGCTGACTTCCAGCACTAAATATACGGCTTGGCTTGCTAGCCCGATTATAAACTCCGTACTCATCCCTCATGCCTCCTCTTTAGGTCAGGTGTTAAAACTAAGAAGTAATGATTTAATGACTAAGTACCAGCCGTCTACCAGTACAAAGAGCATTATTTTAAAAGGTAATGAAATCATAACCGGGGGAAGCATCATCATCCCCATGGCCATCAGTGTGCTCGCCACAACAATATCAATAATCAGGAATGGTATGAAAATTAAGAAGCCCATTGTAAAAGCCTTTTTCAATTCGCCAATTGCAAAAGCTGGCACCATCACCGTCAGTGGAATATCACTGTATGTAGCCGGTTTAGTAGATCCGGTATAACCGGTGTATTTCATAAATAACAGAAGATCTTTGGTGTTCGTCTGTTTAAACATAAATTCTTTCATCGGATCAGCAGCTTTATCAAAAGCCTCAGTTTGGGTGATTGTCCCCTTCATATACGGCTGCAACGCATTTTCATTCACTGTGGCCAGCGTTGGTGACATAATGAACAGGGTCAAAAACAGAGCAAGTCCTACCAGCACCTGATTCGGAGGCATTGCCTGAGTACCCAGCGAGGTTCTCACAAAACCTAATACGATTACAATTCTAGTAAAGCTAGTCATAAGAACCAGAAACGCCGGAGCAATACTCAGAACCGTAACAAGAAGAAGAATTGATATGGAACTGGTACCACTGCTTGAACCTTCATTACCGACCTGAATATTAACATTAGGTATAGGATCAGCATGTATCGGCGTCATCATAACCACACTGATAATACCGAACAGCAGAATAGCAAGAATTAGCTTCTTTTTCATATATTCCTCGACTCATCCTTAGTAACATCATCCCGAAGCAGCTCTTCCATTTTCTCTTTACGCTCTGGTGCAGAACGAAGCTTGGATTGCAGAGTCTCGTAAAAAGATGATGTTTCACTAAGTTCAATTTCCTGAGATGGAACCTCCCCACGCAGCTTTACCTTAACCTTGGCAATAAGCGGTGCGAGGAAATTATTCTGGTTAGAGGACTGATCCTCAAATGCCGCAATGATCAATGCTACCTCATCCGGATCGGTGACTTTATCCAAAATGGATATATTCTCACCAATCCCGATTAAGTAAAGACTGCTTCCCAGTTCGATAACCTGCATCGACTTATTAGGTCCAAGCCCAATTGCACCAAGCGTTCTTATGGAACGGTTGCTCATAAAGGTCTGATTACGTCGTCCAAGAAAACGAATTAGTACCACTATAAGTACAATGATTATCGCCAGGACAATAATAACTTTAAACAAATTCAGCAGGGTGTTACTGCTTCCGAGCGTTTCGGAATATAACATGACTTTATCCTACGCGCCCAACGTTTTGTTAATAGCTTCGATAACCCGGTCAGCTTGGAAAGGCTTCACAATAAAGTCTTTAGCTCCTGCTTGGATTGCATCGATAACCATAGCCTGCTGGCCCATGGCTGAACACATAATAACCTTTGCAGCCGGATCTACTTTTTTGATTTCTTTCAGGGCGGCGATTCCGTCCATCTCAGGCATAGTAATATCCATCGTGATGAGGTCCGGACGCAGTTCCTTGAATTTTTCTATCGCTTGAGAACCGTCCTGAGCTTCGCCCACTACTTCAAATCCGTTTTTCGACAAAATGTCACGGATCATCATTCTCATAAATGCTGCATCGTCCACGATTAGAATTCGGTTAGCCATTTTTACAAAATCCTCCCTAAGTATGCTTATTGTAATTTCTGAATTCGGTCCCACTGGCTGACGATATCCGTAACGCGTACGCCAAAGTTTTCGTCGATAACAACGACTTCACCTTTGGCAATAAGCTTGTTGTTAACCAAAATATCTACAGGCTCACCTGCGAGCTTGTCCAGCTCAATAATTGAGCCTTGTGACATTTCTAAAATATCTTTGATCTGCTTCTGGGTCCTTCCTAATTCTACGGTTACTCTAAGCGGTATGTCCATCAATAAATTTAAATTATTTTCATCAATATGACCAAAGGCCCCACCATTCAGATTTGCAAATTGCACAGGCTGTACATTTACATTGCGATTTGCCTCAGAATTAAGCGGTGGTGTCTGTCCATATGGCATCCCTTGCGGTGGCATACCGTATGGTGGCATCCCAGGCATTCCGTATGCTGGCATACCCGCTGGAGGATAATAATACCCGCCTTCTGGCATCCCTGGATACGGTGGCATACCCTGCGGTGGATATGGTGGTTGCGTTCCTCCTGCGGGCTGTGAGGGCGCCTGTTGCACCGGAGGTGCTGGAGGTGGTGTCTCAGCAGAATTAGTCACGGCAGGTGTTTCAGCCATTGTGACCGCTGCCTCCTCCTCTGCAGGACTAACATCACCAAGAAGCATGGATACCATATCTTTTGCGAACTGAACAGGCAAGAGCTGCATAATAGTAGAATCTATCAAATCACCAATTTTAAGCCGGAACGAAATACGAATTAGGGTCTCATCGTCTGGCAGACTGCCTACTCCTTCTCCGCTGGACATATTCAAAATGTCGATACCCGGAGGCGAGATATTAACAAAACGATTAAAAATCGTAGACATCGATGTAGCAGAAGAACCCATCATTTGATTCATAGCTTCTTGCACAGCGCTAATATGAATTTCATTCAACTCTTCATCCTTAGGTTCGCCAGCACCGCCAAGCATTAGATCGGCAATAACCTGCGCATCCCTAATCTTAATAACAAGTGAGTTAATCCCTTGAAACCCATCCACATATTGAACGTGAACAGCTACATGCGGTTTAGGAAAAGCAATTTCAAACTCCCCGCGTGTAATGATCGAAACTTGAGGGGTTGTAATATCTACTTTTTTCCCTAGTAAAGTGGAAAGTGCTGTTGCTGCACTGCCAAACGTTATATTACCAATTTCGCCCAAAGCATCCTGTTCAAACGGTGTTAGATAGTCATCTACCGTTTTCTCCGTAGGAGCTAATGAGCCCTCCGCAGATTGTCTCAGAAGGGCGTCGATTTCTTCTTGGGATAAATAATCTTTACTCGTCAAATTCTTCAACTCCTTCATTGACAATTTCGTCTATTTGCACGGCTACCCGATCTTTAACCATTCCGGGACTTCCGATGAACTTAAGCTTCTCCCCTACCTTAATCGACAGTCCAGAATCTACGTTTCTGTTGAGAGAAATCACGTCACCGACACTAAGCCCTAAGAATTCAGATATGGATAAGCTCGATTCTCCAAGTTCAGCAACAATCGGCAGCTTCGCTTTATGAACTCTAGCTCTAATGGCCAGTAGCTCATCTTCATCCCGCGTCTTCTTCTCTGTCACAAACCATTGGTGAACAGAAAGTCTGGACATGATAGGCTCTAGAACGACATGCGGTATACAAAGATTGATCATGCCTGTTGTGTCTCCAATTTTGGTACTTAGAGAGATTAATGCAATGGTCTCATTGGGCGATACAATCTGCATGAACTGCGGGTTCGTCTCAAGAGCTTCCATCCGCGGATGAATATCCAGCACCGTTTTCCAAGCCTCCTGCAGACTCTCAAAACATCTACTAAAGATACGCTCCATAATCGTTGTTTCGATCTCAGTTAGAGCATTAATCTTAGAAGGTGCAGTTCCAAAGCCTCCAAGCAACCTGTCCAGCATAGCAAAAGCAATGTTAGGATGAACTTCCATTACCATGCGGCCCTCTAAAGGTTCTGCTTCAAAAATGTTCAATATCGTCATTTTCGGTATGGAGCGAATAAATTCATCATAAGGGAGCTGCTCTACTTGAACGACATTAATCTGAACGAAGGTGCGCAATTGGGCTGAAAAATACGTTGTAAGATAACGGGCGAAATTGTCATGTATCCGTGTAAGACTGCGGATATGATCTTTGGAAAAGCGGACAGCCCGTTTAAAGTCATAAGAGCGGATTTTCTTCTGAGTTTCTTCCTTTTTAAGTTCATCGGCGTCCATCTCACCTGAAGAAAGTGCAGCAAGTAGAGCATCAATTTCGTTTTGTGATAGTACATCAACCAATTCAATCACCCCCCCATCAAAGAATTATCAGGAATAAAGCTACACAGAAGCCAAAAGGAATTTGGTGATTTCGATCTGAGTAATTTGGCCCTCAGTCAATGTCTTATTGATCAGATTAATAAGCTTACTGCTAAGCTGATCTTTTCCATTCGCTCCATTAAGGTCCTCAGGTTTGGTATCTGCAAGCGTCTTGATAATTATTGGTTTGATTTTGATCTCTTTTATTTTTTCGAATTCTTCCTTTGATTTCGCAGAACTCAGTTGGAAGGCGAAATCTACTTGAAGGATAAAATCGGGATCAGCAAGATTTGTTTTGATATCAATGATCTCTGCCGTCAATTCGACGATTTCATCTGCAGTTAAATGTTTTGTTTCCACATTTTGAACAGCAGCACTTACCTCGTTCGTATCTTTCGGAAAGATCCTGTCCATTAGTAAAAATGCGGCGACCACGATCAGAGTAATCGCTAGTAATATCGTGATGAGCCACGGCATCATCTTTTTCATGTTAGCTCCTCCATTGACTGGATTTTAATGGTGGCAGCATATGTGCCTATGTCCCTGTTATAATCCCGGATCTTCGTAATAACCTCATCGGCTTTTTCGAGAACGATCAGTCTTTTTCCGGTTACGAGCGTAATATATGTATCCGGGCTTTCTTCTACCATTTCGACCAGTAGGGCATTGATCCACATCGGTGTTCCATTTAATCTTGTTACCGATATCATAACAGGCCTCCTAACAAAATAGGGGGAGGAGTAACTCCCCCACGACTCCGCATGAACCATTTAAGAAAATATAGAATTTATTGATTAAATTAACGCTTCAGGTTTACTACTTCCTGCAGCACTTCATCAGAAGTTGTGATGATACGGGAATTCGCCTGGAATCCACGCTGTGATACGATCATTTCTGTAAATTCATTGGTAAGATCCACATTGGACATTTCCAGCTGTCCAGAGATGATTGCCCCGGTGCCATCTTCTGTATTGTTCGCTGTAGTCGGAACTAGTTCGCCTTCTGCATTCGCATTAAGTGTCATACGATACAGATTGCCTCCGATTTTCTCCAGACCAGATGGGTTAGTAACCTTGGCTACACCAATCTTCACCCCAGCTCCAGTCGTTCCATCTTCCATGGTCTGAACAATTGTTCCATCATTAGAGATAGAAAACGCCGTTACATCGTCACCTAATTGAATGATCCCACCGTCGGAATCTAAAACATGAAGTCCGTCAGCGGTAACCAGATTACGCGCAGCGTCAATGTGGAAATCTCCGGCGCGGGTCAAAAATGCAGTATCTTGATCCTCAGTAAGCTTAACCAGGAAAAAACCATCTCCATCGATACGTAAATCTGTTGGGTTGTTGGTGGTTTGAGCACTACCAGCCAAATGTAGGGTATCTATAGAAGCAATACTAACACCTAGTCCAACTTGTTTCGCATTTACCCCACCTTGACCATCCTCACCCGGTGCAGTAACACCAGAAACGGTTTGGCTCATAATATCCTTGAACATAACACGTCCGGATTTAAACCCGATAGTGTTTACGTTAGCAATATTATTACCGATTACATCAAGCTTAGTTTGAAAGCCTCTCATTCCTGAAACCCCTGAATACATTGATCTTAACATGTTTAATGTCCTCCCAGATTATAGAGTCCTAATAACTTTCCAAGTGAATTGGGACCGCGTCAGTCGGTCAGCGGCCGCCTCGGCTTTCCGTTAGGACCAGCCTATTATGAAATCACTATTGCACTATCGATTTGTGTAAATACATTATCTTTGATCGAGTTACCATCCATAGCAGTAACTACTGTGCGATTAGGAACGCTAACGATAAACGCCAAATCCTTCATTAATATCAAGGATTCTTTACTTCCCTTAGCAGCAGCTTTGTCCACAGCAGATGAAATTTGATCCAACTGACCGCTTCCAAGCTCTATCCCTCTTTGTTCTAGGCGCTTAGCAGCATGATTGCTGAATTTTAATAGTTTCTGTTGCAGTAAACTCTCAAAAGAAGCTTCCCCCGCCACAGACTGCTTAGGCAGCGAAGATCGTTGTAACGTTGTAGAATGCAGGGACGCAGGATACAGTTGGCCTATAGTAAGCCTGTCACTCATATGCTCGCCCCGCTTCCTCCGCTATTCTCCGGAGTATTACTATCTGTACCAGAACCGCTTTCTGGTGTTGCTGCGGCATTCTGAATTTGTGTAATATCGGTTAAAGCAATTCTGTCTTTTCCCACAACCGCATATTGAATACCATTGCTAACAACGATAGATTCAACATTACCTGTCTTAGGCAGCTTTGTGGCGGTGTCTGTCCAAGTAATATCTTTACCAATCAACCCGGATACAGATCCAAGGGACTGATTCATAGCATTAAGCTGAGTAGAGATATTCATCAATTGCTCCACGGATGTAAACTGGGCCATTTGCGCAATAAATTCTTTATCTTCCATCGGTTGCATCGGATCTTGATTTTGCAGCTGAGTAATCAAAATCTTCAAAAACTGATCCTTACCTAAAGTAGAATTACCCGTTGTCCGTGCACTAGAGTCGGGAGTTGTATAATTCCACTGATCTTTAGTAGAGACCGGAACTGTTGTCGCCATAACCACTCACCTCTCTTTCCTTTGTTATTAAAGTTAAGCCTTAGCAGAAAAAGATCCACCTTGGGACTGATCTTCTTGTCCCGCATTTGAAACCCAGTCCTTCCATTCACCATTCAGCTCTGCGGCTAGAACAGCATCACTGGCTTCCTCTCTGCTTTCTTTGGAACGTCTACCCTGCTGTCCACTTCCGGAATTAGGTTGGCGTCCTTCCTGCCCCCATTGCGAATTGAGTGGGGTATTATTTTGCGTAACTTCCAGCTTCTCCACTTGAAGACCTTGAGATTGCAATGCAGCGCGAAGCTGGTTCATTTGTTGTTCCAGCATATCTTTAGCGCCGGTATGTTCAGTCATGAACTGGGCAACTAAATGACCATTTTGCATGGTGATCTTAACATCAACTTGTCCGAGATTTTCTGGAAAAAGGGATATAGTCGCTTCAGCGATCCCACCTTTTTGCACAATCTCTAATTTGCCTGTAATGAAACCTGTCATTTCTTGAGCAAATTGCTGAACCGGAACAGGCGCTGCTGGCACTTCAGCCTTCAGCGGTGCTGTAATTCCTCCGCGCAGAGATAACTGCCCCGCAGTAACAACCTCATGATCCCCTTCGTTAGCTGTAATTCCTAGCGGGGAATCTTGAGCAGATTCTGTTGTCTTCGTTTCCCCGGTTACGCCTGTCTTGATTAACGGTGTGTTCGCAGTCTCTGCTTCAGCTTCTTGCACAGTTCCTGATGTCACAGGTGAGCTTACAACCGTATCATTTTTCACTACAACAGCTTCTCCGGAACGACTGCTCACATTCTGAATTGTTTTATCCGTTTGGTTATTTTTGCTTTCAGTAATAACGGGCTGTTGTAAGGAAGAATCAGAATTAATACTCACATTGCTGGTCTTTCCCTTCCCCTTATTAGTGTTAGAGGAGGACTCTTCTAAAAGCGCTGTGAAATTATTCAATAAACTGATTCCCTTAGTTGCAACTTCCTCATTGCCACTTACTGCAGCTTCTTGAATCATAGAAACTAAACTTTGCAAGTCATCTTGAACTGCAAATCTTAATGTATCAGCATTCTGTGCCAATGGTGACAAGCTTCCAGCCACTTCTGCTTCCGTTGTAGTAGTACCATTCTCTGCAGCATGGCTTCCAGATAGAAGTGCAGATACCTGAAGAATCCAAGCTTGCAAGGCTACCAACAGAGCTGGATCACTACTGATACTTTCATCCAGCTTCTCAACATCAGCAGCAAGTTTTTCAAGGAGCTCACCCTTCTGAGTGTCTTGCCCTGCTTGCTCTTCTCCAGTCGGCTGCACTTCCTTTAACAGGCCTTGCAGCAAAGAAGCTAGATTTCCCAATAGGGGTTCAGCTGGAGTCGACGAGGTGTTGGTATTGCCTCCCATGGTTTGTACCAGGGTTTGAGCAAATGGTGCAGCCGTCGTTGTTGTGCCCGTTGTAGTCGATGAACTCCCGTTTACTGCAGTTGCGTTTGCACTGACAAGCGATTGAACGACTAAACTCATTTATTTTTCACCTCCTTTCCCTATCTATTTAGCACCCATCAGACGATTAACAATTTTCGCAGTTTGCGCGCTATCATTTTTAGTCATTTCTCCCAAAATAGATGAACGAACACTATCACTTACGGTATTCATAATCGTCACGACCTTATCAGGGCTAATCTTGTACATTTCTCCTAGTAACGATGCTGCATTAGCAGGAGTCATTGAGCTGAAGGTCTGATTCAACTTTTCCTTATCCAAATTCTTACTGGTTGTTGCTGTTGCTGTTGTGCCGGCATCTTTCTTCAATCTAGATTGAAGGGCTGCGATCGCCATGTCACTCGAAGATGTGGTTTCTTTTAACTTAATCGTTACATCTGCAGCCTTTTGCGGATCCATTTTTTCCAAAATCGCAGTTTTACTCGCTTTATTCATGACACTGAAGATCTGTACCATTTCTTCTGTAGTTAAATTCTCCATGATCGGTGCAGCCTTCGAAGCTTTCATGCCCGCATACAGCTTAGCCAAATCAGAAACCTGTTTCTGATAAGGATCTTCAGTTTCTTCTGTGCTTGCCTCTGCGGTTTCAGCTTCCTTCTTCATACCTTCAATCTGTGACTCTAGCGCCTGAACCTTGGTATCCTGGGCTGTTTTTTCATCTGTAACCTTCTTCAGGTTTTCTTCCTGCTGGGCGAGCTGAGCTTTAAGCTCCTTAATCGTTGTCGCTGAGCTCACTTCCTGCTTTTTGCTTTCTTCCTTCGGTTTAGAAGGATCTGCAGGCGGATCAGGAACCCATTTTTCCAGGATAGGAATTTTATTCGCAACTTCAAGCACATTATTACGAATGTCCATATTAAAAAGCGTCAACAGTACTCCAAGCAGTACTAGCGTGAAGATAATCGGTATCATTAAGAATAAGAACCGCTCAAATTTCCCCGCTGACCCTTCATTTTCAAGTTCCATATCATTATCAATATTAGCCACTAGCGGAAACCTCCCGGGTTAGAGGGATTTCATCGCGAAGCGGACGGTTGCCATCTCATCCAGTTCGTTTTGTTCCCGTAAAATCATACTTTGCTGAAACAGTGTCTCAGCCTTGTCTTTTGCCTTCAACCATACTTTTTCATCTAAAACCTTAGTGCTTAACTGATCTTGTTTCTTCTGGACTTCTTGATGTGCACGGCTAATGTCCGTATGCTTACGGGCAATGCATTTATCCAGATATTCCACATACTCCTGCATTTCACGAATCTTAATCATAGGTGTCTTTTGCTCTGCGGCATTTTGTAAGGATAGCATGATAGCACTCCGCTGAAAGATGAGTTCATCCAGGCTTCTTTCCTGTGCCTGCAATTCTCCAAGCGCGCTTGAGAGCATCCATTCTGCCTGTGTCTTCTCATTGCCCTTCAAGTCAACGACTTTTTGAAAAGTATAATGAAACCTCATAATACCGAATCAACTCCTTGAGAACTGTGAAATTAAAGACTGTTGAACTTCAGCCAGCGTAACTTTTTCATTCACCTTTTGTTTGGTGAAATCCCAAATACTGTCGATAAATTCCATCGACTCGTCAATTTGAGCATTAGAGCCTCTTTGATAAGCTCCAATATTAATCAAATCCTCTGAATCCTTATAAACGGCCATAAGGCGTTTCACATTCTCCGCTGCTGCAATCTGTTCTTCTGGAGCAATATCCTTCATTACTCGACTTATGCTGGAAAGAACATCTATTGCTGGAAAGTGTCCTTTGTTAGCAATATTTCGATTGAGTACAATATGTCCGTCAAGTATTCCTCTTACTGCATCTGCGATCGGCTCGTTCATGTCATCACCATCAACCAGTACCGTATAGAAGGCTGTTATAGAGCCTGTAGGACCTGTACCGGCACGTTCCAGCAGTTTGGGTAAGCTGGCAAACACCGAAGGTGTATATCCCCGCATGGCTGGCGGCTCTCCAACTGCAAGTCCAACTTCACGTTGGGCCATGGCATAACGGGTGACCGAATCCATCATCAGCATTACATTAAGTCCACGATCGCGGAAATACTCGGCAATCGTTGTAGCGATAAGCGCACCTTTTATGCGAATCAATGCAGGTTGGTCAGAGGTAGCAACAATTACTACGGATCGCTGCAAGCCCTCTGGTCCTAAATCACGTTCGATGAAATCCAATACTTCTCTGCCACGCTCACCAATCAGAGCAATAACATTTACGTCGGCCGATGTATTCCGGGCAATCATCCCCATCAAAGTACTCTTGCCGACCCCCGAGCCAGCAAAAATACCGACCCGCTGTCCCTTGCCAATCGTTAGCAAACCGTCAATCGCTCTCACACCAATACTGATGGGTTCCTGCACCCGCGGTCTATTAAGTGGATTGGAAGGAATATTAAAGGTAGAGCTATGTGGCATTCGTGCTGGAATGAGAGAGCCATCAAGCGGCTGCCCCAGACCATCCAGTACTTTTCCTAACAATTCAGAACCTACTTGCACGCTAAGCGGCTTACCAGTGCCCACTACATCACAACCAGGTCCAATCGCCTGCAGTTCACCAAGTGGCATCAATAGTACCTTGTTATCACGGAAACCAACGACCTCAGCTTGCAGCGGTTTGTTTCCTTTAGAAGGGTAGATGTAGCATACATCACCTATACTTGCGTCAGGACCTTCCGATTCAACCATTAGACCGATTACCTGCGTCACTTTCCCATTGATCCTCACCGGATCGAGATTACGAAGTTGCTCCTTATAACGGTTGCTATTAAGCATCGTCTTCCCCATTTCTCTGCTCATCGGTGTCCAGCGCAATTCTTACCAGCTCTTTCTTGATCTCTGCGAGCTGAGTGTCGATTCGAGCATCAATGCTGCCAAAGGAAGAGCGGATAACACATCCTTGGTCTTTTACCGTTGAGTCGGGCAAGATTTGCAGTTCAGCCTGTGAATCAACAGCTAGTGATAATTCTTCCCGAGCAGCATTCACAAAAGCGAATTGCGCTGGGGATACACAAAGTGAGATCAAACCCTGTTCTCGCTTACGAGCCAGATTTTTGCGAATTAAGTCCATTGCGAATTGTGGTTCTACCGTTAACTGCTTGTCCACAATTTTCTCTGCAATATCACAGCTTAACTCTACTAAAAAAGGCTCCGCTTCCTGAATAATCACTTCTCTTGCTTTATACGCCTCAGTCAAAACAGCACGCGCTTCTTCCATCATCTCTGCAATCTTATGCTTCATCTCTTCCTCAGCCTGAGAAACACCTTCCTCATAACCTTGCTGATGAGCTTCAGCTTTGATAGCTTCGATCAGATGTTCATCCTGCTCACGCCGTTGTTTCCACCACTCTTCAGCCTCCGCTTTCGAGGACTCTACAATCTGTTCCGCTTCAAGAGATGCATTCCGAACCTGCTCTTCAGCAAAATCCTGAGCGTCCTTAAGCATTTGCTTACGCGTCTCTTCTGCCTCTTCACGTGCGGGATCATGATAGTCAGTCTCGCTTAAAGTCTCCTCGGGAACGGGCTCCTCAGTTAGGCCCGCATATTGCCGGGCCTGTTCCAGTCTCTTAAAGACATCAACCGGAACATACTGGGAGTGTTTGATCAGCTTAGACAATGATGTCATCTCCTCCGCCACGAGCGATGATAATTTCACCAGACTCTTCGAGTCTGCGGATCGTGCCTACAATACGAGTCTGTGCTTCTTCAACATCACGCAGCCGCACAGGACCCATGTATTCCATTTCTTCTCGGAACGTTTCTGCCATACGCTTGGACATATTTCTGAAAATAACATCCCGTACTTCTTCGCTGGCAACCTTGAGTGCAAGCTGTAAATCCGCATTATCGATATCACGAACAATGCGCTGTATTGAACGATTGTCCACATTAACAATATCTTCGAATACGAACATCCGTTTTTTGATCTCTTCGGCAAGCTCTGGATCTTGAATTTCGAGAGAATCCAGAATCGTACGTTCTGTCCCCCGGTCAACCCCATTCAAGATTTGTACAATTGATTCGATACCACCAGCATTTGTATAATCCTGGGTTACTGTAGCGGAAAGCTTCTGCTCCAGCACACGTTCAATTTGCGTAATTACTTCTGGAGAGGTACTGTCCATCACAGCAATTCTTCTCGCCACCTCTGCCTGCTTCTCTTGAGGAAGTGAGGAAAGGATTGCAGCAGCTTGTTCAAATTGCAGATAAGACAATACAAGTGCAATAGTCTGTACATTTTCATTCTGGATAAAGTTGAGAATCTGATTCGGATCCGCTTTTCGTGCAAAATCGAAAGGTCTTACTTGCAATGTTGCAGTCAGACGATTAATGACCTCCATTGCTTTTGTTGACCCAAGCGCTTTCTCCAGAATTTCTTTAGCGTAGTTAATACCGCCTTGTGATATATATTCCTGGGCGAGGCATATCTGATGGAATTCAGACATGATCGACTCTTTTTCACCGCTGTCCACTTTGCGAACATTAGCAATTTCAAGAGTCAGCTGTTCAATCTCCTCGTCTCTTAAATGTTTGAAAATTTGCGCCGATACCTCGGGCCCTAGTGTGATAAGCAGGATCGCAGCTTTTTGACGGCCACTAAGTCCCTGCTGGCTAGCCTTTGCCATTAGTTCACCTCTGTTCGTCTGCAAGCCATGTACGCAGCAGATTTACGAATTCGTCTGGCTTCTTCTTGGCCAAACTTTCCAATTGCTTACGAACTTGACTTTCATTCGTCACGCTCTCCAAGTTAATAGAAGGAAATTCAGTAGGAACCTGCAATGGAATGTCTTCATCTTCCTCTTCCACAGTCTGTTTACGACTCCGGTAGATTAGATATCCTCCACCTGCTCCAACCAGCAATGCTGCTGCTCCGATAGCCCATATCATCCAAGAAGCGAGACCACCTTTAACGGTGTTGGCATCGGTGCCACCAAATTGTTGCGAGTAGACCGAAACCTTTTTGGTCAAATCAGCGTCTGTATATGTAGTACCTGAATCTGCAAGAGAAGCGCGAACAATATTCACCAAAATATTTTGAATTGCAGCTGATGTTGCATCATCTAAACTTTTTTCTCCTGAAGGTGGTTCAACTGCAACATTTATGGTTAAGTCTTTAACAGTATACGGACTAGCAATAACATCTTTAGTAATTCGGTTAACTTCGAAGTTCCTCGTTTCCGAAGATTCCTCCGAGGTAGAAGTATCCGCACCCGCATTAGAAGGATAGCCCGTAACATCTTGAGAACCAGTGCCAGCCACTCCGCCAGTCGTGTTACCTTGACCCGAATACGAATTACTAATTATTTGTGAACTGATCTCAATCCCCTTCATGTTCTCTGTATCCACAGGGGTAACAAGATCTTCCTTCCGGTTTTCCTTGTCAAAGTTCAACTTTGAGAACACAAGAACATCCACTTTATCAGGACCGGTAAGAGTGCTAAGGAATTGTTTCACATTTTTCTTTACTTCTTCTTCGAATTTCTTCTGAAGAGCGAAGTTTTCTTCAACTTGGTTTGTGACACCAGCCTGTCCACCTTTAGCTGTTGGCATTAATTCAATTTCATTATTTGCAATAGTAATGTTGTCAATTGGTAAATTAGGCACAGCAGTTTTCACAAGATTGAAATACCCGTCAATATTGTCTTGGGTAGGTCTAAATCCTGGATCAAATGAAAGCACAACGGATGCAGACGCCTGCTCCTGATCAGCCTGTGAGGCAAAAACTGTCTCTTTAGGCAAATTAATCAGCACTTTTGCATCTTTAATCCCTTGCATACGTCTCATTAACTGTTCAACTTCACCGTTTAATGCATTATTGTACTTCACGTTAAACTCGCTATCTGTTGTACCTATCATTGACGAATTTTCGTCAAAGACTTTATATCCGATAGAGCCACCTTGAACAATCCCCTGAGAACCGATATCCACCTTGACCCGAGCTGCTTCTGTACTTGGTACAGAAATACTCTTTCCATCTTGACTTAATCGGTATGAAACACCTGCTGAATCTAAGGCTTTCATTACTCCAGCCGAATCCGTACTGTCCAAATCTTGAAATGCTACTTCATATTCTGTTTTTGAAAGCTGCATGGTCATAACTACGATTATTATTAGAATGATAAACAATGTTGAAAAGAATAAAATCTTCTGTTTACCACTAAATCTGTTCCAATACAAGAGAACCTTCTCCCGATATTGGGCAAATCTTTCATTCACAGTGTCACCCCATCCGAAACTAAGCTAGGATTTATTATATTTGAGTTCTCATAATTTCTTGATAGGCTTCAATCACTTTGTTCCGGACTTGTGTAGTCAACTGTAAACTCAGTAGAGCCTGTTGGGAAGAAATCATCACTTCGTCAATGTTCACTTCTCCCAATACAAATTTATTACTCATATCCTTAGCTTGTTGTTCCTGATCAGCCACTTTATTGAGCGCATCCTCAAGATAAGAGCCAAAGCTCTCCATCGAATTAGCAGGAGTGGATGAAACTTCGGAAGATGTCGGTTTCATTGCAAGCTGCTGTACAGCCTGAACCCCATTAGATATATTCTGTATCAACTGTTTCCCCCCCTTAAGTTAATTAACATTCATTTATCTACCAATTTCGAGTGCCTTGCTTACCATAGCTTTGGATGCATTAAGCATCGTAACATTGGCATCATAAGAGCGAGATGCAGATAACATATCAACCATTTCTTTGGTAATGTCTACGTTTGGCATATAGACATATCCTTCAGCATCCGCATCGGGATGGCTTGGATTGTACACCGGCTTCAATGGTGAAGAGTCTTCTATGATCGACTGCACCTTAACCCCTTCATTGCTATTATTCATTTTCGAATTTAGTATATTCGAGAATTTATTACTTTCGTTCGTTTCCAAAACAACCAACTTACGTCGGTAAGGAACATCCTTGCCATCCACCACGGATGCTCTTGTAGTTTCAGCATTGGCTACGTTGGAAGAAATTACATCCATCCGCAACCGTTGAGCCGTTAATGCAGATGCGCTGATCCCAAAACTACTACCAAAGTTCATACTCTCTTATCCTCCTTGAATTACGGCTCGCATCATCGAAATCTGACTGTTAATCTGTTCAACATAAGAACTATACCTAAGCTGGTTCTCTGCGCTTAACGCCATTTCGCGATCTACATCCACATTGTTGTCGTTATTGTTCATAGAGGTAGTTTCATCAGTATTTTCAACAGCAGCGGGAACAATTGTGTTGCTGCCAAATTGATAATGCCGGGTATCCGAAACTTTCGCTCTAAGTGTAGATTGGATTCCACTTTCCTGTTGTTGCAGGATACTTTCGAATGAAACATCAGAACGTTTGAAATTGGGCGTATCTTGATTAGCCACATTATTTGCTAGAGCATTTTGTCGTTTATAGGCAGCATCAATGCCTCCCTGCAATCGTTGAAAACTGACACTATTCAGCAATCCCAAGACAATTCCTCCTTTCAAAGCTATCATAATGAAAAGAATTCCACAACTTCCATCAAAAAACCTGCTTGCTTTCGACAAATAAAGAAAAAAATACTCTAAATTTACGGTATTCCGTCGAACGCTGTCGCAATGAATAACACTTAGCATTTTCACATACATTGATTTTCATTTAATTTGTATATTATTACAATAAGAAATAAGCCCTATCTTTTTAGAAAAGACAGGGCTTTTAGCACTTTATTACTATTTATTTACATTTTCAACTCATTTTTTTCTTTTTAATTGCATGTTTTGACATAATTTTACGTTTTCACGACACCAATTTGTAATTTATCTAATCCGTTATGCCCAAATTCAAAATACATAGATTTTTTGTTTTTTTGTCGCTTTAAAGAATATACTGACTTAAATCACGATCCTGAGCTATACTTGCCAATTTCTCGCGCACATACTCCGGGGTAATAACCATTTTTTCTAAAGTCAGCTCAGGTGCTTCAAAAGAAAGATCCTCTAACAGCTTCTCCAAAATAGTATGAAGACGCCGTGCACCTATATTCTCCATATTTTGATTCACTGAAGCCGCTATTTTGGCGATCTCATGTATAGCATCCTTCTGGAATTCCACTTCTAAATTTTCTGTTTTAAGCAGATTCACATATTGTTTAGTTAAAGCATTCTCTGGTTCCGTCAAAATAGAAACGAAATCCTCTAACGTTAGACTACTCAGCTCTACGCGAATCGGAAAACGACCTTGAAGTTCTGGAATCAAATCTGAAGGCTTAGCAATATGGAAAGCTCCGGCAGCCATAAAGAGTACATAGTCAGTCTTCACAGGACCGTATTTCGTCATAATGGTCGAGCCCTCTACAATCGGCAAAATATCCCGTTGCACGCCTTCACGCGACACATCCGGTCCAGACCCTTTTCCCTGACTTGCTACTTTATCGATTTCATCAATAAAAATAATGCCTGATTGTTCAGCCCGAGTCACGGATTCCTGGATCACATCATCCATATCTATCAGCTTGGCCGCCTCATCCTGAATGAGTACCTTGCGCGCTTCGCGAATAGGAAGCTTACGTTTCTTCGTCCGCTTAGGCAGCAAACTGCCGAACATCTCTTGCATATTCATACCCATCTGGTCATTTCCTTGACCTGCAAACATATCCATCATAGTTGGCGCTGTATCCTCAACATCAATTTCAATGATGTCATCTTCCAGCTGACCAGCTAACAGCTTAAATCTAACCCCACGGCGGCGTTCACTTAGGCTTCCATCCTGCTCAGCGTCTTCTTTAGAGTCCTCTTGGGCAGAATTCCCTCCAAAAATCATCTCGAAAGGATTCTTTTGTGATTTATTTTTGGAAGAGGAAGGGACCAATATAGAAACAATCCGCTCATTAGCCAGTTCTTCCGCACGATCCTTAACCTTCTCCGTACGCTCAAGCTTCACCATACGAATAGAAGTCTCTACCAGATCACGAACCATAGATTCCACATCTCGACCTACATAACCGACTTCAGTAAATTTAGTGGCCTCCACTTTGATGAACGGTGCATTAACAAGCTTTGCTAGACGCCGGGCGATTTCTGTCTTTCCCACACCTGTAGGTCCGATCATCAAGATGTTCTTAGGAACGACTTCATCACGCAGTTCCTCTGCTAGCAGACTGCGCCGATACCGGTTACGAAGCGCAACGGCTACCGATTTCTTGGCTTGCTTCTGACCTACGATATATTTATCCAATTCGGCTACAATTTGACGGGGTGTAAGCGATTGATTCACCATCGTGAATTCCTCCTTGTCTCTATGGCACTGAGTCTATAATTGTTCAACAATAATGTTGGAATTAGTGTACACACAAATTTCAGATGCTACCTGAAGCGATTCTCTAGCAATATCCGCAGCGGAGAGATTGGGTGCATGACGTTTGAGTGCTCGACCTGAAGCCAGCGCAAAATTACCACCGGAACCAATCGCAAGAACGTCATCATCCGGTTCGATAATTTCACCATTTCCGGAGATCAGGAGCATTCCTTCCTTATCCATAACAATCATCAAAGCTTCAAGCTTCCGAAGAATACGATCTTGACGCCAATCCTTCGCTAATTCAACTGCAGCCCGCTGCAGGTTCCCATGATGCTCCTCCAGCTTGCCCTCGAATTTTTCGAATAGGGTAATAGCATCCGCAACGGACCCCGCAAAGCCTGCTATTACTTGTCCTCTGTACAGGCGACGGACTTTTCTGGCCGTCGTCTTCATAATAACACTCTCTCCGAATGTAACCTGTCCATCACCTGCTATAGCTGCCTGTCCGTTATGTCTTACAGCACAAATTGTAGTCGCATGAAAGCTGGGTACCATGATTGTAAGTTACCTCCTTAAGATGGGCTTTGTTCGCTATCGACAACCTCCGGCTCCGAATAAGCGAGTCCTGTACGGTTGGCATACTCGGCAAGACTGTCCAGAGCGCGATGAGCTAACATTTCATTCTTTTCCTTCTTATTGCGGATCTTCTTCTCTACCTTCGGCAACAAACCGAAATTGGCATTCATAGGCTGAAAATGCTCTGGATCGGCAGAAGTAATATAAGCTGGCATGCTGCCTAGAACAGTATCCTGCGGGAAGATCAGTCCTTCCTGTCCGAGTGCTGCCCGTGCAGCATTAATGCCAGCAATGAGCCCGGAAGCAGCTGATTCCACATAACCTTCTACACCTGTCATCTGTCCAGCAAAAAAGAGTCTTTCCTTGCCTTTCATCTGATAGGTTGGGTGCAGAAGCTTAGGAGAATTAATAAATGTATTTCTGTGCATCACACCATAACGAACATATTCAGCATTCTCAAGACCAGGGATCAGCGAGAATACACGCTTCTGCTCGCCCCATTTCAAATGGGTCTGAAAACCAACAAGATTGTAAAGTGTGCCAGCAGCGTTATCCTGACGGAGTTGCACAACCGCGTAAGGAAGTTTACCTGTATGCGGATTGATAAGTCCTACTGGCTTCATTGGGCCAAATAACGCTGTTTGCTTGCCGCGTTTCATCATGATTTCAATAGGCATACAGCCCTCAAAGTATATCTCTTTCTCAAAATCCTTGAGTGCTGCTGTCTCAGCAGAAATCAACGCATCATAAAACACGTCGAACTCCTCTTCTGTCATCGGACAATTCAGATAAGCCGCTTCTCCCTTATCATAACGGGAAGCCAAATACACCTTGTTCATATCAATGGTGTCTTTCTCAACAATCGGTGCTGCTGCATCATAGAAGTAGAAATACTCTTCACCCAGGAGCCCTTTTATTTCAGCAGATAATGCCGGTGAAGTTAGTGGGCCCGTTGCAATAACAACAATCCCTTCCTCCGGTATATGCGTAAGTTCTTCATTTATGACTTCAACGAGCGGATGATTATGCAAAGTATGGGTGATCTCACCTGAGAATCCGTCACGATCTACGGCGAGTGCTCCTCCTGCGGGTACCGCGTGTCGGTCAGCAGCACCTAATACAAGAGAGTTCAAACGCCGCATTTCTTCCTTCAATACACCTACAGCATTTCCTAATCCATTCGCACGCAAGGAGTTGCTGCATACCAGTTCAGCAAATTGATTCGTGTGATGGGCTGGTGTCTTTACTACGGGTCTCATCTCATATAATCTTACCGGTACTCCTAGTGATGCTATTTGCCAAGCGGCTTCGCTTCCTGCGAGACCCGCTCCAATTACTGTTACTTTTGCTGTATCTGACACTGTCTTTTTTCCTCCCATAGAGACTATTAATCTGCTAATTCTTCTTCGTTGTCTAGAACCGCCTCTGTATGATCACAAGACGTACATTGTAGCTTGGCTCCTTGCTTATTACGTTTCTCAATCATCCAAGATCCACATGATGGACATGGTTTTATAGAAGGTCTATCCCATGAAACGAAATCACAACCAGGGTACTGGTCGCAGCCATAGAAAACACGCCCTTTTTTACTGCGTCGCTCCACAACCTTACCTTCATGACATTTAGGGCAAGTTACGCCAATATCCTTGATAATCGGTTTCGTGTTTCGGCAATCCGGAAAGCCAGAGCATGCTAGGAATTTCCCAAAGCGACCCAGCTTATACACGAGAGGTTTGCCGCATTTCTCACAGATCTCATCAGAGACTTCATCTTCAATCTCAATTTCTTTCATCTCTTCTTCCGCGAATACCAAACGCTTCTCAAACGATTCGTAAAACTCTGCAAGAACCTTTACCCAGTCTTCTGAGCCCTCTTCCACATGGTCAAGATCCCCTTCCATGTTCGCGGTGAATTCAACGTTTAGGATTTCGGGGAAAAATTGCTCCATCTGCTCTATTACAAGCTCGCCAAGTTCGGTTGGCATGAATTTTTTCTCTTCAATAGCCACATAACCACGCTTCTGGATGGTTTCCAGCGTTGGGGCATATGTACTTGGACGGCCTATACCCAGCTCCTCAAGCGTCTTTACAAGTCTTGCTTCCGTATATCGTGGAGGCGGTTGTGTAAAGTGCTGCTTAGGCTCGATCTCCTGCTTATTTAAAGCATCTCCCGCTTGAAGCGGCGGCAAATACTTGTCTTCATCTGTAGTTCCGTCATCGTTGCCTTCTACGTAAACCTTCATGAACCCGGGGAATGAAACCTTCGAACCAACAGCTCTGAATGTAGCAGTACCTGCAGCAATATCGACCGAAAGCGTATCCAGCAGGGCAGAAGACATCTGACTTGATACGAACCGCTCCCACACTAGCTTGTAGAGACGGAATTGATCACGGCTCAAGAACTCTTTGACCATTTCAGGTTCGCGTAATGCCGAGGTAGGACGAATCGCTTCATGCGCTTCCTGTGCTCCAGCTGCCTTTTTAGAATACTGCCGTGGGGATTCTGGCAAGAACTTCTCACCATACTTAGCTGTTATAAGCTCTTTAGCTTCATCCTGAGCGGTGACAGAGAGACGCGTGGAGTCAGTACGCATATAAGTGATCAAACCTACGGTACCTTCTTTACCGAGTTCCACACCTTCGTATAGCTGCTGTGCAACGGACATTGTCTTAGCGGCACGGAATCCAAGCTTACGAGCTGCTTCCTGTTGAAGTGAACTGGTGGTAAAAGGAGCTGAAGGATGACGTTGTCTTTCCTTCTCCTTCACATCACTCACCTTAAAAGATGCGTTCTTAATGGCTTCAAGAACCTCCTGAACATCACTTTCCTGGTTCAGTTCTTTTTTCACACCATTCAGCTTATGAAACTTAGCTTCAAAGACGGAATCCCGGATTCCAAGCTTCGCTGTTATGCTCCAATATTCGGTGGGTACAAAAGCGGAGATTTCATTCTCACGATCCATAATGATCTTCACGGCAACGGATTGTACACGTCCAGCAGATAAACCTTTTTTGACTTTCTTCCATAATAGAGGGCTAATCTTGTACCCTACCAGTCGATCCAGAATACGTCTAGCCTGCTGTGCATTCACGAGATCCATATTAATCTTACGCGGTGTCTTAAAAGCATCTTTTACCGCTTGTTTGGTGATCTCATTAAAAACAACTCTGCATTCTTGTGTATTATCTAAATCCAGCGCATGCGCCAAATGCCAAGCAATTGCTTCCCCTTCGCGGTCGGGGTCAGCTGCGAGATAAACTTTTTTAACTTTTTTACTAGCGTCTTTCAATTCCTTCAATATAGATCCCTTACCGCGGATAGTAATATATTTGGGACTGAAATCATTCTCCACCTCAACACCAATTTGACTCTTCGGTAGATCTCTAATATGTCCCATTGATGCCTTTACAATATATTTACTACCTAGATATTTGCCAATTGTCTTCGCTTTTGCAGGCGACTCGACAATAACTAATGCATCTGCCATAGACTCTTCCTCCTCGTTAACACTCGCACCTCTATATTAAATTACCTTGTAAATAGCTCCTGGTAATTGTGTTACCGCTTTTTTTATGATTAAAGATAACAGAACTGAATGCAAATGTCCAAAATCCCATCCTGTTCTTACAAGCAGATCGTCCAATATAAAAGGGCCTTGATGCAGTATATGGTATAGGTGAGACTCCTCATTTGTCAATTTCTTTTCAATCATAAAGTCGTCTGCTGTCTGTTCGGTAGGGCTATTATTCCCTGTTTTTATTACGTTTGTCGGCAAATAAGAAGTGTATTCTTCTATAATATCTAATCCACTGGTTACCAGCTTTGCACCCTGTTTGATAAGCTCTAACGCCCCTCTGCTCTTAGGTGATGTAATAGGTCCGGGAACTGCGAAGACATCCCTTCCAGCTTCCATGGCAGCATCGGCTGTAATAAGTGATCCACTGCGACTGTCAGCCTCCACGACCACTGTCCCCCGTGATAAACCTGCTATGATCCGATTACGCTGTGGAAATAATCCAGGATGACTTTTAGTTCCAAGAGGATACTCTGTAATGACAAGCCCATCCTGAGAGATACGCCGCTCCAGTTCAATATTCTCAGTTGGATAGACTTTGTCCAACCCTGTTGCCACTACCGCTATTGTCCCTCCACCGCTTCTTAGCGCCGCTTCATGACAAATGCTATCGATCCCCCTCGCAAGTCCGCTAACCACCGTTAGACCTGCTGCACTAAGCTCCTCCGCGAGAATCTCCCCTACCTTTCGTCCATAAGCTGTTGGCACACGAGTGCCAACCATCGCCACACTAGGAGTTGATAACAGTTCCAAACGCCCTCGATAATAAAGGATCCACGGTGGCTGTGCCGTCTCCTTCAACAAAACAGGATAAGCCGCATCAAACACAGTTACCATCTTCACTGCACATTCTTCCATTAATAAGCGCCTTTTGGCGATCCATTCTAATGTATATATGGAAGCAAGATAATTCGACAGCTTTCCGTTCAATCCGATCGTTTCCCAATCTTTTGCACTAAAGCAAAATGCTCGTTCTGACATTAAACCGGCTCTGCGAATCTTGTCGATACTCTTCCAGCCAATCCCCTCCACTTCATTAAAACCAAACAGCAGATCTTTTTCTTCCATATAAGCTTACTCTCCTTTAATGGAAGGGTTAGCCTTCCCTATTTTGTAACATGAATTAGAGGAATGCAATATTTTCTTGTAATTCAATATTTTTCTATGTTAAAAAACAAAAAAAGCAACCTTTTATCCCTTGGATAGGAACAAAAGGTTGCTTACCTCTGAAATAATTATACACGAAAGAAGCCCACTCGCGTAGAGTGAATTCCTTCAAGTAAATAAAATAATTAATGCGTTGTAAAAGCGCTAAGAATACCGCGTTCTTCAAGCACACTTACTAGCGTTGAGCCCATTTCGGCAGGTGTAGGAGCAACCTTGATTCCGCACGATTCAAGTACGGCAATTTTCTCACTCGCTGTGCCTTTGCCTCCGGAAATAATAGCACCCGCATGCCCCATACGTTTGCCAGGAGGTGCAGTAGCGCCGCCAATAAACCCTACTACCGGCTTAGTCATATGCTCACGAATCCACTCTGCTGCTTCTTCCTCTGCGGTTCCGCCAATTTCACCAATCATGATGACTGCCTTTGTACCCGGATCCTCATTAAAAAGCTTCAGAATATCAATAAACTCTGAGCCTTTAACAGGGTCTCCGCCAATACCTACAGCTGAAGATTGCCCGATTCCACGCGTGGTCAGCTGATGAACAGCCTCATAGGTTAGAGTTCCGCTGCGCGAGACAACACCTACATACCCTGGCATATGAATATAACCCGGCATAATTCCTATTTTGCACTCACCAGGAGTGATAACTCCCGGACAGTTGGGTCCGATCAATACAGTAGAGCGCCCCTCCATATAACGGGACACTTTTACCATATCAAGCACTGGAATCCCTTCGGTAATACAAATCACCAGGTCGAGTTCTGCGTCCACGGCTTCCATTATGGAGTCTGCTGCAAATGCTGGCGGTACATAGATTACACTAGCGGTTGCGCCTGTAGCCGCCTTAGCAGCTACAACAGTATCGAATACCGGAAGGCTAACCTCACTGCCATTTTCAAGCGTGATGTTGACAGATGTTCCACCTTTACCCGGTGTTACCCCTCCAACCATCTGTGTTCCATAATCCAGCGCACCTTTAGTATGGAACAAACCCGTTGATCCTGTAATTCCCTGCGTGATAACTTTCGTATTTTTATCTACAAGAATGCTCATGCCTTAAGTCACATCCCTACTTATATTGTCAAATACGATAACTGGCTTCCTAAATCAGGCCATTATTGCACAAGAGACACAATCTTACGGGCACCGTCCGCCATAGAATCAGCAGCAACAATATTAAGTCCCGATCCGGCCAAAATCTGCTTGCCCAATCCAACATTTGTTCCCTCAAGACGCACAACCAGCGGTTTGGTCAAACCCAGTTGACTAGCCGCTTCTACAACACCGTTAGCGATAACATCACAGCGCATAATACCACCGAAAATGTTAACAAAAATTCCGTTCACCTTTTCATCGGATAAAATGATTTTAAAGGCTTCTGTTACCTTCTCGGTCGTTGCACCGCCTCCTACATCCAGGAAGTTGGCGGGTTCGCCCCCATAATACTTAATAATATCCATAGTCGCCATCGCGAGACCTGCACCGTTTACCATGCACCCAATATTGCCATCAAGTGCAATGTAACTAAGGTCATACTTCGAGGCTTCGATTTCCTTTAAATCCTCTTCATCCAAATCCCGCAGCTCTAGAATATCCTTATGACGGAACAAGGCGTTGGAATCAAAATTCAGTTTGGCATCCAGTGCCATCACATTCCCATCCGCAGTCACTACCAATGGGTTAATTTCGGCAATAGAGCAATCTTTATCCACGAAAGCTAAATATAGCGCTTGCATGAATTTCACAGTTTTGCCTACCAGCTCATTAGGAATAGAGATACTGTAAGCCAGCTTACGCGCCTGGAAAGTCTGCAAACCCACTGCCGGATCAATGATCTCTTTAAAAATTTTCTCCGGATGTGTTGCAGCTACTTCTTCAATCTCAGTACCGCCTTCTTCAGAAGCCATCATGACCACTCGGCCAGTACCTCTGTCAACTACGATACCAATGTAATACTCCTTAACAATTTGACAACCCTCTTCAATGAGCAGTCTTTTTACTACCTTACCCTCCGGTCCAGTCTGGTGAGTTACTAGAGTCTTACCCAGAATCTCAGTTGCGTAACTACGCACCTCATCGATATTCTTAGCAACCTTTACTCCTCCAGCTTTACCGCGTCCACCTGCGTGAATCTGAGCTTTAACTACAACAACCGGTGTGCTCAGTGACTCTGCGGCTTCTACCGCTTCCTCCACTGTATAAGCTACTTTTCCATTCGGTACGGCTACACCGTACTTCTTAAGCACTTCTTTTCCCTGATACTCGTGGATATTCATAGCGGTAGCCTCCTAAAGTAGCGTGGTGACTAAACAGGCAGCCTGTTGTCATCTCGCTTTCCGTTTTGATTGCCGCGGGGTTAGGGATAGGCTGATGTTATACATGCAGCACTATTCCGGAACCAGCAGAAACTGATCTACCACTCGTAAAAAGAATGGCATTATTTCTGCAAGAGACATTGTGTAAATCTATAAGACTAAGCTTATATTTACCTATATGCCATACAAAGGAACCCAGAATAGTGTAACATGTTTTTAAAACGCTTACCTTAAATATATTCATGATTTGTACACATTTTTTCGCTTGATTTCATGCCGGAATGCGAACGATCGCATTGACTCCTTACTACGCTTACTTTTTACTATCTTGGATATTAGCTTCGTGAACACGATTCAGTAAGTCTTTAAACTGATCAAGTAGCTCTATGGATTCATTATTTGTCAGTGTCGTTTCTTCCATCATTTTGCCGGGAATACACACGGCATCACTTTGGAGTGCCCAGCCTTGTTTCGTTAGTGAGATTAATACCTTTCGCTCATCCTGCATCGAGCGTTCACGTATAATTAGGCCTGCAGCTTGCAAGCGTTTCAATAGCGGAGTCAGCGTGCCTGAATCCAAAAATAACGCCTCACCAATCTCTTTCACTGTACATTGCTGCCGTTCCCATAACACAAGCATTACTAAGTATTGGGAGTAAGTTAAACCGATCTTATCCAAATACGGTTGGTACAGCTTTGTAATCTCACGCGAGCAAGCATAAATGGTAAAACAGAGCTGATTCTCGATCAGCAGCTCTGGGGTTGTAGTCATTTTCTGCATATCTTCTTCACTCATTTTCATATTTATTCACCCGCCTTGTCTCTTTATTTTATCATAATTCCCTCATATATCATAATAATAGCAAAAAATTAATTTGACTTTTATATTAATTGTGATAAATTAGATTGTACACAAACTAATTAGTGAATAGGAGAGATTTATTATGATGACAATTCAACAAAAGATGTATGAAACCACAGTTAAAGCCGTTGGGGGAAGAAACGGTTATATAGAATCAGAAAGCCCTAAACTCAACCTTACGATCAGTACACCACGCGAAATGGGTGGTGCCGGTGGTGAAGGCACTAATCCTGAACAATTATTCGCAGCTGGCTACTCCGCTTGTTTTGACAGTGCTCTGAACATGGTTGCTCGTCTTGGAAAAGTGAAGATTGAAGGCAGTGAAGTTACGGCTACTGTAAGCTTTGGTAAAGTTGAAGATGGCGGATTCGGCATTGCGGTTAAGCTTGACGTGCTGGTTAAAGGCGTTGACAGAGAAACCGCAGCATCTTTGGTAGAAGCTGCCCATGGCGCATGTCCTTACTCCCGTGCCACTCGTGGCAATATCGAAGTAGAACTGAATGTACTGTAAGAAATTATAGAGAAAAATGTATGTGAAATTTGCTAAACGATCTAACCTTCGTTTGAATACGTGGCATTTCACATTCGAAGTCGCTAACGGACACAGTTGATCTTAAACGCAACTTAATCCCATATTTGGGATGCTATCGGACCTCATAGCAGCTATTGGAATGAAAACCACTCAATATAACCTTCTTCCGAAGGAATAGCGTCTCCAGAGTCCGAATCTACGCTCCAAGGGCTAAAAACTTGCAAACAACGTCCTCAAGGTCCGTTCCGTAAGCATCAGAGCATAATAATGGTTCGGCGATGCTCGTCACTACCGGTCCATAGTATAGAGCAGCGATTCTCATTAACGGGAATCGCTGCTCTTTTATCTTTATTCCTCCGCTAATACCTGTCGATCCAGATTACGGTATTGCACAGCTTCCGCGAGATGTGCAGAAGAAATATCCTGTGCACCCTCCAGATCAGCTATGGTACGGGATAGCTTAATAATCCGATCATGCGCTCGCATGCTTAGACCTAAATTCTCCAAAATATCATACAGCATTTGAGCACTCTCTCGGTTTAGGCTTGCATATTTCCGAAGGGAAGCACCGGAAAGTTCACTGTTCCATGAAATCGCCAGTCGTTTGTAACGTTTAGCTTGGATGGCCTGAGCAGCCAACACCTCCGCACGCATATCTGCTGACGATAAAACATGCCCCTGCCGATTCCATTCCTTCGGGCGGGGAACATCAACCTGTAAGTCGATCCGATCCAATAATGGACCGGATATTTTGGCTCGATATTGGGCAATCCTTGATGGACTACAGGTACAATTTTGCTGGGAGATACCGCTTCCAAAAAAGCCGCAGCTGCACGGATTCATCGATGCAGCGAGCATGAATTTGGCAGGAAAAGTAAAGGAAGCCCGGGCACGACTTATAGTAACCACCCCATCTTCGAGTGGCTGTCGCAGCACTTCAAGCACATTCCGGGAGAATTCAGGCAATTCATCCAGAAACAGAATACCTCGATGCGCAAGACTTACCTCACCTGGCTTGGGAATACCGCCCCCTCCAATTAATCCGGCAGAAGATATCGTGTGGTGTGGAGAACGAAATGGACGACTTCGCAGCAAACCGTTGTGTGCATCCTTCAAATTTCCAGCCGCACTAAAAATTTTGGTTACCTCAAGTGCCTCACTGTCCGACAATTGTGGAAGGATACTGGGAAGGCGTTTGATCAGCATCGTTTTGCCTGTGCCAGGTGGGCCGATGAGCATAATATTATGCATCCCTGCAGCCGCGATAGTTAGTGCTCTTTTCACATGTTGCTGTCCAAGCACATCACTGTAATCATCCATTATTTCATTCGCTTCGGAAGAAGCAGCCTCAGAATCAGAATATTTAGGGTTATATTTGAGATGCTCTACAGAAAGAACAAGCACCGGAGGTTGTTCTTTTGCCCCCGTCCCCATACTCACGGATACAGGAAAAGGAAGTGGTGATCCTTCAGATTCTTCTAGAGGAACTAGCTTATCTATAATCGGACCAAAGCTAGCCACAGCTTCAGCAGCATTCGCTAACGCTTGCAAATGGTCGATGGTATAAACATTTATGCCACTGATTAAAGCGGCTTCTGCCGCATTGCCTTGCGGGAGCAGAACGGCTTTAAACCCGCTTTTACGCGCTGCTTCAACCATCGGCAACACACCCGAAACCGGACGCAGACTGCCGTCGAGCGCAAGCTCTCCAATCAAAAGCATCTCTTGAGCTGAAGGCATAATCAACTGGCCACTAGTTATCAGTATCCCTAAAGCAATCGCTAGATCAAAAGCGGAACCTTCTTTACGCAGGTCAGCTGGAGCAAGATTGATCGTAATACGCTGCTGTGGATAGCGGTAACCGCAATTTTTAACGGCAGCCCTAACTCGTTCAACAGCCTCGCGAATCGCTGAATCTGGTAAGCCAATGATATTCGTCTGCGGCAGTCCATTTGCAAGATCGATTTCCACACCAATCATTACCCCTTCAATCCCATACAGACACGCGCTAAACATTTTCCCATACATAATAAAAACACCTCATCTCCTGAATTACACCCTAATTTGGGGTGTCATAGCTTCAAGAAAAAAGGTGCTTCCTTATTTTCCAAATATATATTAGCTGTTAAGTACATTATAGAAGTTGTGTCCTAACGCAATCTGTGAGCAATTTATCTTTAGAATAAGAAATTCAAGTTTTACATAAAAGCGAAAGCACATCTCTAAAGACCTACATCAATCTCCTTCTTTAACTACGACCGAGTCCCTAATCTGCTCAAAAGTCAACGGTTTATAGTTCCAATGTTCTACACAAATGTTAAAATGATTGTTTCCCTCATATTTTTGCCCATGAATATGGCCGTGCACATTTACGTAAGGCATATGTTTATTCATGTACATAGGCTCATGTGAGAGGAAAAAGAAATCCTTATAAATCAAAGGATATTCACTAACCTCATCAAAACCTGCATCAAGCCACCAACTTCGGCTGCGGCCGCGATCATGATTGCCAAGAATCAGGATTTTGTATCCATGCAGCCTGGCCACAATCGCACGAGTTGCCTCCTTATTCAGAAAAGAAAAGTCTCCCAAATGAAATACTTTGTCTTCCGGATTCACTACCGAATTCCAACTTTCAATCATAACTTCATTCATTTGCTCTACATCGTTGAAGGGTCTGGATTCAAAATCAATGATCAACTTATGCCCAAAATGATGATCTGATGTGAAAAAAACCTTAGCCATGTGCACCCTCCTTTTGTTCCTATTCTAATGACAGTATGTATGAAAAAAGCTCCGACTACCCATAAACCCTAGGAAATTCGGAGCCCCGAGGACTTTTCCGCCTAATTTCTCACGAAATTATACGTATCATTCTATGTCATGAGGCGATGACGGAATACCTCTTTATTGTTAATGTTACTTTTCCCAGTCGCGCCGCTTACTCGAACGTTTATTAACATCACTCTGAATCAGTTCAGCTAAAGGAGGCGCCTCCTCATTGTCAATGAGCCAGCCACGCATCTCCTTGATCGCTTCCACCTGTCCATTGCCTTTGTCACGCCATGTAAGCAGTTCAATAACTCTAATTACAAGCGCTAAGAGACTGCTATTGCTGTTTTGCGACTTTTCAGCCCGGATTTTTTGAAATAACGCTTCATTTTCCCAATCTATTAATATTTCCTCCGCTATAGTGGGCCGCATTACCGTGAAGGTCTTATTGCAATTATCGCAACAGACGACAGATATTGGCTCTGCTTTAAATTTCACTTCAATCTTCTGCTGGCAATATTGGCATGTAAAACTAACCTGCATTTCAGAAGGTTTATTCTTCACTAGACAGCCCTCCTCATGATGACATTAAAAAGTTACTCCTAATGTTTACCCATTTCTTTTGAGAAATGACCCACAGTGCGGAAGGTATGTAAAGACTTTTTTATCAGAACAGCAGCAAATTCATAAAGAATCGCATGAGAAAATAGAGTTACTCTTAAAACGCCTCGCGAATATGACTAAGTGAAGCTAGGCTAAGATCGTCATTTAACAAGACGCTAATTACATCAAAAGAAACCCGCCGTTCCTCATAACCCTTCATATGCAAATAAACCTGTGTTGTACTCCGAACCTGGTTTATTTTGCGAGCATTCACCGATTCTTCTGGAGTTCCCTGAAGCAGCTCTCCACTGCGGCTACGAACTTCGACAACAACAATACAGTCTTCACGCTCCGCAATGATATCAAGCTCTCCAGTACGACAACGCCAATTCCGTTCCAATATCATATACCCGCTAGAAGATAGGTACTGCACAGCTCCGTTCTCTGCAGCAGTTCCTTTCTCTTTGCGGTTATAGTGCTTTCTTACATAGGGCTCTTTCATTCTTGTCCCCGTTCACCAGCGGAACGATCGCTCTGATACACAAAGCTGAGGATTTCCGCCACCAGCTGATAGAGCTCAGACGGAATCTGTTGGTCCAGATCAAGCTTTGAAAGAACCTCCACGAGGGCTGCATCTTCCTGAACAGCAACCCCGCTCTCCTTAGCCTTTTGCAGAATAAGGTCTGCTATCGCGCCTTGTCCCTTGGCTACTACGACAGGAGCCTCGTTTTGTCCGGGACTATATTTGAGAGCGACCGCTTTTTTGAGCCCTTGTGAAATTGGCTGTACAGGCTCATTCATATACGGTAATCCACTCCTTTGTAAGCCTCAGGAACATAATCAACAAACTTATTAGTATTGGAGCCAGCAAGCTCTTTAGGCAAATTCAATTCTGGCAAGGGTTCGGTTCTTAAACCTGATAATTGATAACCGATGGATTCTACTGCAGTTTTTATTTCTTCACGCCGCGTCTCCAGCAGCTCAAGCACCCACGGATGATCATTATGAAGCTTAAGACTAACGATTCGATCGACAACCTGCACATCTACCAATGTCTGCCCTAGCTGCTTCATGTCCAAATCGAACCATAATCGACAGTTAGCTGCATCCAACTCCCCTTTGCGGCCCCGCCTGGACTGGATATGAACCGATGCAGTTTCCTGCCCATCTGGACCTTGCAGCGGCAAGAACAATGTAACCTGCGCGAAGGGAGCAGTCCGATCTGTATTCAGCAGCAGCTGTTGGCCTGTCAGCTGCTGCACTAGCCCGCTCGCGGCATCTTTTACCGCGGGCGGCACCTCGCTGCTGCTCATAAGCTGCAGCAGCACGCCCTTCAACGTGTCGGCAGCTTGCTCCCCGCCGACACTGCCTAGCGCGGCTGCAGCTGTCCCCGCTGCCGCTCGCGCCGTCTCCGCGGCCGGCAAAGCGCCGCCGCGCACGGCCTGCTGCTCGTGCTCCGCACCGAGCAGCTTCAACACCCGCCCCACCCACGACTCCGCATCCGCGGGTGGGGCGGTGTCTGGCTGCACCGGCGAAGCCGCAGCAGCCGTGGTCTCCCCGCGCGGCGCTGCCGGCGCGGGGGCAGGTTCTTGTCCCGCCGCCTCAGCGGGCGGGACGTTCGCGAGCTGCGGCATGCTGCCGCGCAACTCGGTGAGCACGCCCTGCAGCTTCGCGAGCAGGGCAGCCCCGCTAGGCGCAGCAGCTTGGCTTCCCGCAGCAGCCTGGCTATCTGCACCTGCTGATCCAGTGGCGCTTGTAATCGCGCCACTGACACTACCCTGCGCTCTATCTTTATTTAGACTCATTTCATTGCCATGAGTTTCGCTCTGATTAGAACTATTTTGATTGCTTACAATTCCGTCCCCTTGCGTGTTAGCAGCACTACTCTGAGTTCCTGAAGCAAGCGTAGAAGTTATTTTCCCAGTCAAAGGTTCACCAGTATTTCCACTCTTCGAGAGCTGAACTACCTCACCAGCCTCTTCGGGGACCACTGGCTTGGCAGTTACAATACCGGTTTCATTCTCAGGAGTTTCAGCTGTACTTGCAGCTGCACTTCCTGATATTTCTGATTTCACTGAATTCAAAGGAATTATTGGTTCATCAGAAATAACTCCGGCTCCCGTTGCCCCTCCTGTTGCAGCAGCACTTCCGCTTGTAGTAGTAACACCACCACTACCTTCAGCAGGTTTACTTACAGGTTGTCCAGTTCCTTTAACCGCCACCTGGTCCATTTCCGCATCAGCATCACCTGCTGATACCACTTCCCCGTTAATCACAGCGCCCGTACCTGTCGTTACAGGAGCATTCAGCTTTCCGGTTGGGGTACCCATTCCAGGTTTAGCTTCGGCTGTTGTTGTTTCTTCACCGGCGACTTGACCTGCCCAAATCGTAATCTGTTCTTCGAGCGCTGACAAAAGCTGATGAAGCTGCGGACCAAAAACCGCCTGCTGCAATCCTTTCACACTTTCAGGGGTAACCGGCAAGCCCCGCTTTACAGAAATGACAGCTGCATCAAGCCATTCTGAGGTCGGCACGCCCGCAGGTTTCGCACTCATTACAGCATCCAGAATCGCCGCTGTCTCTTTGGTAAGCGGAATACCACCCGACTGCATCGCCAACACAATTTCCCGACCCGCTTTGGAGTCAGTAAGCCCAAGCGATTCCAATGCCTCGCCCATGTTTTGCGGGGTGGCTAACACCGTTTCGCCGAGGGAGACCGGCTTCAATACGGGCAATCCGCCTTCTCCGGGTGCTCCAACCTGTAAGTTCAGGGTCTCTCCTGGCAGTAGTGGTGTTTCCAACTCCGCACGAACAGGTGTGCCTTGAATCTGCACAACGGCTTCTTTTCCCGAATCCGATACAGACAATACAACACCACGTACAACCTGCCCTTCCTTCAATTCCAAAGACTTGGCTGCTCCCGGTTTATTATCCCCGAGCAATCCACGGATCAATGTTCCGATATTCATACCGTTTCTCCTCCCTCCATTTTCTCTCTTCTTACTATATCGGTATTAATCCGACTTTTTTGAGCGGTGAATTTATCCAAGCTTAAACGCCTTTGGCGTCTTTTATATTCTGATATTTCTAAAAAAGGGTTTGCTGTTCAGCAAGAATCTTCCCAATAAAGCTGCGCCGATGCATAGGTGTCGGACCTAACGCCGTAATTTGTTCCCTGTGAAGCTTGGTCGCATAACCTTTATGTATCGCAATCCCATAATCAGGGTATAATTCCTCCCACACCCCTTCACACAGTCTATCTCTTGTTACTTTAGCTATAATCGAAGCTGCCGCAATAGACTGGCTGTTAGCATCCCCTTTTATGATCGCCTGCTGCGGCAACGGAAGATCAACTTTTTCAGCATCGATTAACATATAGTCCGGGGTATGACTAAGACCTTCTACCGCTTTTTTCATCGCCAGACGAGAAGCCTGTTTAATATTAATTTCATCAATCATGCGGGAATCCACATAACCTACACCAATAGCTATCGCCTGCTCCATAATAATCTCGAATAAGGCATCTCTTTTTTTCGCTGTAAGCTTCTTAGAGTCGTTGACGCCATCAATAATAAGCCCTTCCGGCAAAATCACCGCTGCTGCAACAACATCCCCAAACAAACAACCTCTGCCTACTTCATCTACGCCGGCTATACGGCGATAAGACTGTTCCCAGCCCTCTTTTTCATAACTCAACATATCTATCGTACTCACGATCTGTCACCGCCAATTATAAATTATTCTATAAACTACATAAGTCAGCTTACCATAGTAAAGCTCACATGGTCATGTACAAATAACCACTCCAATTTGATCCAAATCGGCAAAAAAAAGAGCCCCCGAAAATTTCCGGATGGCTCTTCCATACCCATTCATTTAAACGCCTTTAAGGTGTTTCCAGCGTAAAACGACCAAGCTTACCTGCCCGCAGCTCATGCAGCAAAGCACGTGAAGCTTTTTCCAGATCAACACGTCCACCGCTAATCAGACAACCGCGTTTGCGGCCCACGGCTTCCATAACTGCAACGATCTCATCAGGGTTCTCAAGATCCTCAGGAAGCTTCTCAATACCAAAGCGTTCTTGAAATCTGGAACCATAATCCTTGACCAAATACTTCACTGCATAAAAAGCAATGTCCTCAATGTTCAGGATTTCTTCTTTGATCGCACCCGTCACGGCCAAGCGGTAACCCACGTCTTGATCCTCAAACTTCGGCCATAAGATACCAGGAGTATCCAGAAGCTCCAGATTACCTCCTGTTTTAATCCACTGCTGGCCCTTAGTAACCCCCGGGCGATCACCCGTAGCAGCGATACTCTTACCAGCCATTCGATTAATCAGCGTTGATTTACCGACGTTAGGAATACCGACGATCAATGCGCGCATAGCCCGTGGGTTCATTCCCCTTGCGATCTGCCGATCAATCTTTTCCTTCAACAGCAGCTTGACCTGCTCCGGAATCTCCTTAACGCCTGTTCCAGTAGATGCGTCCACAGGATGGGCAACATGCCCTTGTTCCTTAAAGTACGCCAGCCACTTCCGAGTAATTTCCGGATCCGCCAGATCCGCTTTGTTCAAAATAATTAATCTCGGCTTGTCCCGCAAAATATCGTCAATCATCGGATTGCGGCTGGAAAGCGGCAGACGGGAATCGAGCAACTCTATAACAACATCAATCAGCTTCAGCTTATCCTCGATTTGCCGCCTAGCCTTCGTCATATGACCAGGAAACCAATGAATGGCCATTGCCGTCACCTCCTTTGACTTCTGTCAACTTAATGGTTAATCAGTGTAATATCTTTTATCGGCCAGAAGATTAAATCCGCACGACCCACAATATCACCCAGCGGCACATAGCCAATCATCCGGCTGTCTGTACTATCCGAGCGATTATCCCCCATAACGAAAATATGTCCTTCTGGTACAGTACCATCCGTGAATTTTTCATTTGGGAAATCTTTATTATTATACAGAGCGTTGTTACTATGCGCAGCATCAATAGCGCCTTGGATGTAAGTCTCGTTAACAACCTCACCGTTAACTGTAACTACATCTCCTTCTACTTTCACAGTATCTCCAGCCACACCAATTACACGTTTAATAAAATCTCTGCCTTCAGATGGCACGTGGAATACAATAACCTCACCCCGCTGCGGAGATCTTATATCGTATAAAATTTCATTAACGATAACACGTTCTCCCGTATGGAAATTAGGCTGCATGGAAGGTCCATCTACAATAAAAGGCTTGAATAAAAGCCAGCGAATCAGTATAACCAGAACTAAAGCAATCGCAATGGCCTTGACCCATTCCAGCACTTCATTTTTCTGTTTACGTGGGTTCTGCTCGCTTGATTCCAAAGTTTCGCTTTGTTCCTGCTGCATAGTTCACCGTCCTCTCTTAATACTACTCTTACTATACAACACAAAAAAACTCCTGCCAAAAACCCCTCCACAGATACTCCTTCAGGAGGCCTTTTCGGAGAAGCTTATCCCCAAGCGTATATGTCACACGCATTGTATACCAAGCTAAAACGCCCTCAGCGTCCTTTTAAGGACGGTATGCGTTTATGCGAGAAATATAAGAATAATGTATAACGTAAAACTTATGCTTTTCTTATATTTCCAAAAAAAAATAAAGCGAAAGGGGCTTGAACTCAAGCCCCTCTCCTCTGTCACTATTCTAGCGACGAATTTCTTTAATTCTCGCTGCTTTACCACGTAGTTCACGAAGGTAATAAAGCTTAGCACGACGCACTTTACCACGACGAGCCACTTCGATTTTTTCGAGTTTAGGCGAGTTGATTGGGAATGTTCTTTCCACACCAACACCGTAAGAAATTTTACGAACCGTAAAAGTCTCACTGATTCCACCGCCACGACGTTTGATTACAACGCCTTCGAACAACTGGATACGCTCACGAGTTCCCTCGATAACTTTTACATGCACCTTCAAAGTGTCACCCGGACGAAAACTAGGGATATCTTTACGAAGTTGCTCTTGCGTAATAGCTTGTAGGATATTCATTAAGGACTTCCTCCTTCCGTACAGGTGTTCTTGCCTCTTCCGGAGAGATCTGAGCTCTCCCTCATTATCCGCAGCGGACCACCGTATTCCACACAACAGAGTTAATAATATCATAAAGGACGGGCTAATACAACTTATTTTTCTATTTTATAACGGTAACATATCTCTTTTTTTTGCCTTAGACTGGCAGTCTTTACACAAGCCGACCACGGTTCCATTGTCTTGAGCATAGAAGATCAACTTCCCATTCTTCTTCTTGCAAGAAGAGCAAGGTTGCTCCCCTGGACTCTGTTTGGCTTTGCGATGACTATCCATTGAGATCACATTACTGCTAGTCGTGCGCAAAGGATCGCTTGAGCTGCTTGTTTTCTTTTTCTGAACGATATAATACCCAACACCCAGCGCTAGCAAGACAAGCAAAATAACTACATATTTCATCTGGCTCCCTCCGCTCTTCATGATTTACTTGAGGTAAGAAAATAAAAAGACCGCCCTGTGATGCAAGTAAGGCAACGGTCTATATCGTATTCGCAAACTAGCCTTAGCACATCTCACTATAAAAAGCGCTTTTCAGTAGCTGCTGAAGATTATATATGAGAGCATCTTCGCTCTTTTTATATGTACCCTTACCCATTTTAATGTGAGCGTAAGATCTATATTTCATTTTAGCACAATTGAAATTTGAAGTGTAGTGAACACTTTTTAAATACCTAGTCTTTGGTCCAGTATATTAACCCGCCTACAGCCGTTTTTACAATAAATCCCCATAGGCTATACTTACAGAAGTACGTACATAACGTAGCGCTTAGGGAAGAACACATATACCCAAAAATAAGGAGGATTTTATTCAATGAAAAAGAGTAATACAACTAGCGTAATGGCAGCTGTAGCCGTCTTGTCCGTCGTACTTCTGGCAGGATGCACAGAGTTACCGGGTAGGCAATCCGCTAATAATGAACTAGGAAAGAATATTACTGAAGATGTGCAGCAAAATATTGGTGAGGCTGTGAAGCAAGAGCTGGGTAAAGCCGCTGCAAGCGTGGAGCAGGCCGTTCAGGATACAGCTACCAAGGTGGTCGACGAAGTTAAAGCAAACAGCATTAGCAAAGAACTATCCTTATCTAAAGAGATCGGCTCTGCTTCAGTGCTTAGCATGAACAATGCAGTGGGAGAAATAGAAGTTACATCAACTACGGGTGATCAAATTAATGTGAGTGCGACAATCTTAGCCCATAACGGCTCCGCTCATAAAGCTGACCGCCAGAAAATCTTGGATGACGCTGAGATTTCAATAGACGTTAGTGGCGATACTCTGAAGGTATCTACAAATTCCAAATCAAATCCGAAGAAGGATTTATGGACTTGGGCTCAAGACAAATACGGTTATTCAGATTTTAGCATTAACTATACCATTGAGATCCCCACCCGTATGGATGAATATCAAATCACCAATAATGTCGGGCAAATTCGTCTCCGCAATCTGGACGGAAATTACCGCATCGTCAGCAACGTTGGAGCTATTGATATCGAAGGAGCTAACATCACGGGTAAGTCCACTCTAGAGTCTAATACAGGAAGCATACGTATGGATATAGCCGGAATGAAGAGTGATAGCCGTCTTAAAGCGACAACAAATGTAGGTAGCCTCAATGCTGTTCTAGCCGATGGCGTGAAATGTAGCTTGGTGGCTAAAAGTGATCTAGGCCAGATCACCGGGGTTGAGGGTGGCAAACGTGATGTTAACGGAGGAGGTCCTTTGTTGTCCTTAAGCTCTGATATAGGTGCAATTACAGTAGAGTAACCAACCACTAAAAAACAGACCGTCCGGATTAGCGGACGGTCTGTTTCTGCATCATCATATCAGATTAATGCAATAGCCAACAGTGTGAACAAGCTGAGAGTTAAAATATTGTCAGCAGCATAAGGGTAACCAAAAAATGCAGAAGTCTGCACAGGTCCATTGGATCCTGTTCTTAAGTAAACATTATATCTGTCCACATCTGTAATCACACCTTCATGCTGTCTGCCATCAGTAGTCAGGATACGTACCCTTCTATTCTTACAACGTAAGCAATTATAATAAGCCTCCACTAGTGTACTCCTCCTCATTCGTAATGATATACTCTATGGTGAGGAGTACAGGTCGGTAACGGCTAAGTTACATAGGTCATTTGTTTGGATCGATATTTACTTTCCGTTCTCTGCATTTTTTGTATTCCCAAAGGTTATATATAAGGAAAGACATATTTTCGGCTTGTTATCCGTACCATCCTATCCATTCAAGGAGGCCAATCGAATGAATGTAGCACGTAAACAGTTTATTAAGGAAGGCGTACTGCGTATTACCATCTTTATTATTTTATCATCGCTTACCTATACCGTTCGCAACTATGCATGGGCAGTAACTGTTCTCGTATGTTTTGCGCTTTACGCTCTACTTACAGGAGTATATCGCCTCTTTCGCAAAGAGTAGAATGCGCCTCCACGAATTTTTATAGTTAACCAAACGCCCCCTTTCCAAAGAGTTTTTAATTCTCCTTGAAGAGGGGGCGTTTACATTCTGATCAGAATCACAGGGTTTGACCTCTTAGTAGAGCACAATAAAACCATTAGATGTAGTGAACTTTCGTTCGCTATACTCTAATGGTTTTATTGGACTTGCTTATTCATACTTAATTATTAATCTTATATGTTCAAGCTTTAAAGGGCGAATGGGAATTACGATTTGCGATTTGTATAATAATCGATAATATCATTCACGGTGCGGAGCGGCTCCGCATCTTTGTGGATCGTGTCCACGCTAGGCTTGAATTCTTCACGCGTCTTCGTAGTCACTTCAGTTCATTCCTTTCAATAGTTAAGCTTGCTGCATCGTAAGCTGCATATAGTATTACGCCACCTCTATCTATTACCCCAAATAGAAGAGTTCAACGCACCTATGCTAATTTATTTTGGAAATTACGCAAAAAAAATACGAGATTATTGCCCTTCTTATACTTAAGTAAACATAACAAAAACGCCTCCTTAACGTAAGATACGTTAAAAAGACGTAAAATATGCCTGTTTTATTAAAATTTTACTCCGGCTTGATTTCATTTTTCAGACGTTCCAGTGTTTTCTTGTCTTTCAATGTTAGTTCTGCACTTTCGAGCAAATCAGGTCTACGTTCAAGTGTACGCTGTAACGCTTGCTCTCTCCGCCATACTTCGATGTTGGCGTGATGGCCACTCAGCAACATATCTGGTACCTTCCAGCCGCGAAATTCAGCGGGTCGAGTGTAGTGAGGATATTCCAACAGCCCTGTACTGAACGAATCGGTGATCGCAGAGGTTTCGTTTCCAAGCGCCCCTGGCTGTAGCCGAACTACTGAATCAATAACCGTCAGTGCTGGTAGTTCTCCACCCGTTAACACGTAATCGCCAATCGACAGTTCATCTGTAACCAGATGCTCCCGTATCCGCTCATCGTAGCCCTCATAATGACCACATATAAAGATTAGATGCTGCTCTTGTGCCAGTTCCTCAGCAATCTTCTGATTATAGGTCTTTCCTTGTGGACACATAAGAATGATGCGCGGCTTCACAGAGGAAGGCGACGGGACTGCAGATTCAGAACCATTCTCCAAAGGACTAGCCTCGATCCCCAATACATGTTCTACCGCTGCAAAGATCGGGTCAGGCTTTAGTACCATACCCCCGCCCCCGCCATACGGTGTATCATCCACACTGTTGTGCTTATTTCCTGAGAAATCACGAAAGTTCACAGCATTCAAAGATACAATCCCTTTTTCGCGTGCCTTACCAAGAATACTTGTGCTAAATACGCCTTCGCACATCTCCGGAAAGAGCGTTAGCACATCAATTCTGATCATGGCAATAGTCCTTCCATTAAGTGAACCGTAATTCGTTTGGCCTCAATGTCCACGTTCAGCACTACATCGTTAATTACAGGGATAAGGATGTCTTGACCTTTAGCAGGCTTAACAACCCACACGTCATTTGCACCTGGCTGTAAAATTTCCGTAATTGTGCCAAGCGGTTCACTTCCAGCATCATCCGTATAAACTTCACAGCCAACGATTTGGTGGAAGTAATATTCGTTCTCTGGCAGTTCAACCAGATCATTACTTGGCACCTTAAGCAAACTTCCCTTATACTTTTCCACTTCGTTAATATTGGTATATCCCTTAAGCTTAACGATAAACATACCCTTATGCTCTCGAGCGGATTCTACAGTCACTTCGAATTTTGCACTGCCATCCGCAGGAATGACGAACAGCTTCTTGTCTTTAGCGAAACGAACCTCAGGAAAATCGGTATGGGATAATACTTTAATCTCCCCGCGAATTCCATGTGTATTCACAAGCCGGCCTACGGTTAATTCTTCCGTCATATAACCCTCTCCTCTACAAGCTTCATCTATATATTTGAACAAAAAGGAGCCGGGATATACTATCCCTAGCCCCTCATTGTACGCATTATTTAAGATAAAATATCTACAGTTACGCGTTTATCGCTCTTGACTGCTGCAGATGTGACTACTGTACGGAGCGCCTTGGCGATCCTGCCTTGCTTGCCGATGACCTTTCCTACATCATCTGGATGTACGGACAGCTCATAGACAATCAAATGCTCTTTCTCCACAGCCCGTACCGTCACATCTTCTGGATGATCCACTAAAGCCTTAGCAATTACTCCAACTAATTCTTCCATAGAGGACCCTCGCAATCAGTCATTATTTCTGTTGCTTAAGCTCATGAAACTTCTTCATCACGCCTGCTTTGGAAAGCAAGTTGCGGACGGTATCAGATGCTTGCGCACCTGTTTGAAGCCATTTAAGAGCTTTTTCCTCATCGATCTTAACTACTGCCGGTTGTTCAATCGGATTATAATAACCGATTTCCTCGATAAAACGACCGTCACGAGGGGACCGGGAATCGGAAACCACTACACGATAGAAAGGCGCTTTATGCGCTCCCATTCTTTTCAGACGAATACGTACTGCCACGAAAAATCACCTCCTTATAATAGTTTCCAACATTAGTTGGTCAGACATTCAAGATCATTTAAAAGGGAATTTCAGCCCTTTTCCACCACCAAGACCTTTAAGCTGCTTCATGGCATTTTTCTTGGAGGCTTTGCCGCCTCCGCCCATCATGCCGGAGAATTGCTTCATCATCTTACGCATCTCATCAAATTGTTTGATGAGGCGGTTGACCTCAGCGACTGAGGTTCCGCTGCCGGTTGCAATACGCTTGCGGCGGTTATGGTTAATGATCTCAGGCTGTTGCTTCTCCGCCTTAGTCATAGAATGAACTATGGCTTCAACGCGTCCCATTTGCTTATCGTCGACCTTTAAATCTTTAATGCCCTTGGCTTTGTTCATACCCGGAAGCATATCAAGAATTTGATCGATAGGGCCTAGCTTCTTCACCTGATCCATTTGCTCAAGGAAATCATCGAACGTAAACTCTGCATTACGCATCTTACGTTCCATTTCTTTAGCCTTGTCAGTATCAATGTTCGCCTGGGCTTTCTCAATCAGCGACAGCATGTCGCCCATACCCAGAATCCGCGAAGCCATACGTTCCGGATGGAACGGCTCCAGCGCGTCGATCTTCTCCCCTAAAGCGGCGAATTTGATCGGGCAACCGGTAACAGCTTTTACTGACAGTGCAGCACCACCACGGCTGTCGCCGTCGAGTTTCGTCAATACGACCCCTGTAAGCTCAAGCTGCTTATTAAAGCTCTCGGCTACATTCACGGCGTCTTGACCCGTCATAGCATCTACTACAAGAAGTACTTCATCAGGATTTACAACATTGTGAATCTGCTTGAGTTCTTCCATTAGTTCTTCATCAATATGCAGGCGGCCTGCAGTATCGATAATAACATAATCAAGTCCGTTATCCTTCGCATGTTGTACAGCTTGTCTGGCAATTTCTACCGGACTAGTCTGATCACCAAGCGAGAATACAGGAACCTTAATCTGTTCTCCCAGCACTTGCAGCTGCTTGATAGCAGCAGGCCGGTAAATATCTCCCGCAACCAGGAGCGGACGATGATTGCCCTTCTGTAACAGCTTAGCTAGCTTACCCGAAGTGGTTGTCTTACCAGCCCCTTGTAGACCCGCCATCATAATGACGGTCGGTGGCTTGTTCGACTTGGCCAGCTTCGCTTGGCTTCCGCCCATCAGCTCGGTTAGTTCCTTGTTGACGATGTCGATAATTACCATGCCAGGCGTAAAGCTGTCCATGACTTCCTTGCCGATGGACTTTTCTTTCACCTTAGCCACGAATTCTTTAACTACCTTGAAGTTAACATCGGCTTCCAGAAGGGCTAACCGCACTTCACGCATAGCTTCGTTTACGTCTTCTTCGGATACTTTACCTTTACCGCGTAGCTTGCTGAACACATTCTGCAATCTTCCGGTTAAACCTTCAAACGCCATATGCAGATTTCTCCCTTCATGCTACTCTAACCTCTGCAAGCGATCCACGATCTCCGCGAACCGAAGTTTATATTGCTCAGGCAGCATCCCATTCTCCGGCAGTCTGCGCAGCTCTTCTAAATATTTAGTACGACTCTCATGTTTCACTAATAGTCCAAGTTTTTCTTCATAATTCTCAAGGACTTGCTCAGCCCGCTTAATATGCTCATAAACAGCTTGGCGGCTGATTTCAAATTCAGCGGCAATCTCTCCCAAGGAAAAATCATCGTGAAAATAATATTTAAGAAACGTTTGCTGCTTATCTGTAAGCAGTCGTTCATAGAAGGCAAAAAGCAAATTGATACGATTCGTTTTCTCGAGCCTATTCTCCTGACTCATTAAGGACAACCCCTTCGTCAAGGAAAAACACTTTACACCTTCACAACGTCCCTTATGATACCTAAAAGAAAGAGAGATGTCAAGCACTTTTGCTTGTCATCTCTTTCTTTATTAAAAATCCATATTTTCCGCGATAAATCCGCTTGAAATTATTGGATTGGCAGTACATAAATCAATATGGCGAAGAAATGTGTGACACTGCCCGCAAGAACAAAAACATGCCAGATCGCGTGATGGAACGGAAACCCTCTCCATACATAAAAAACTGTACCTAGAGTATAAAGCACTCCTCCAGCCATCAACAGAATCATGCCACCATCCGCTACCACTGCTGAAAGAGGATTCCAGGCGATAACAATCAGCCAACCCATAGCAATGTAGAACACCGTAGACATGAACAAGAACTTTTTAACAAAAAACGCTTTGAAGAAAACGCCAAATACTGCGATTCCCCATATAACACCAAATAAACTCCAGCCAAGTGTTCCCCGAATAGCTACTAGCAAAAAGGGTGTATACGTGCCTGCGATAAACAGATAAATAGAGGAGTGATCGAAAAATTCGAACAAATCCTTCGCCTTGCCCTCTTTGAGACTATGCACAAGTGTTGAATTGAGATACAGAAGCAGCATTGTCGTTCCATAAATGGAGAAGCTGACTACATGCCATGCCGTTCCTTTCAGACTTGCAAAAACAACAAGCAGGACAAGTGCAGCGACGCTTAATACAGCTCCGATCCCGTGCGTAATCGCATTCGCGACTTCTTCTCTCCGGGTGTAGGTGTGAGTATTTGCCATATCCATATCCTTCCGTCTAAGCTTTCTTTCTATTATACCACGCGGACCTCACTGGATTACAGTTTGTAAATCTCCGTGTATTTCTCCTCCAAATAATCAGCCAGATAATCTGGACTGAGCGGCTCACCTGTTACTTGTTCGATAATTTGCGAAGGGGTCAGGCTTTTTCCGAAACGGTAGATTTTTTCTGTTAACCATTCTTTAATTGGCAAAAGATTTCCCGCAGCAATCAATTCATCGTAGTTCGGCAGCTCCTTGCGGAGTGTATTCAAGATTTGGGCAGCATACATATTTCCCAAAGAGTAGGATGCAAAATATCCGAAGTCTCCACCGGACCAGTGCACGTCCTGCAATACACCAAGCGCATCATTAGGCGGTGTAATACCTAAATATTCTTGATATTTAGCATTCCATACCTGAGGCAGATCTTTGACAGATAGTCCTTCATTAAAAATAAGCTTTTCGATCTCGTAACGCACAATAATGTGCAGATTGTATGTAAGCTCATCTGCTTCAATTCGGATGAATGAATTTTCCACACTGTTAATAGCCCGGTAGAAATCCTCTACATCTACATTAGCAAGCTGCTCTGGGAAATGCTGCTGCAGATCACCGTAATAACGTTGCCAGAACGCACGGCTGCGGCCGATCATATTCTCCCATAGTCTCGACTGAGATTCATGAATCCCCATCGAAGCGCCTTGAGCCAGCGGTGTTCCCACTAAATCTTGGCTGATATTTTGTTCGTAAAGCGCATGTCCACCTTCATGCAGTGAACTGAAGACGGCGCTAGTCACGTTATCAAGTAAATAAGCGGTCGTAATACGAACGTCACCTGGATTCAGCCCTGTAGCAAAAGGATGCACACTCTCATCCAAGCGGCCTGCGTCGAAGTCATAGCCCATTTGCTTCAGAATAAAGTTACCAAACTTTTGTTGCTGCTCTTTAGGGAAAATCTGCTGCAAGAAGCTGGTATCAGGTTTATTAGGTGAAGCAGCGATAGCTTCCACTAACGGAACCAAGCGGCTGCGGAGGCGACTGAACACTTCATCCACCTTTTCTACCGTGAGATCAGGCTCATACATATCTAGTAGCGTATCGTAACGTGTGCCATTTACACCCCAATAATCGATGAACTCTTGTTTCAGAGCTACGATTTTACTCAAATAAGGTTCAAATGTAGCAAAGTCATTGTTCTCCTTAGCTTCTTCCCAGATCGTTTGGGAATGAGCAGACAGGACAGCGTACTCTTCAAATCTTTTGGAAGGAATACTCTTACTGCGCTCATACTCTTTGCGGCAATCGTTGACGATCTTTTGTTGATTAGCTGTAAGCTGGCTCAACACTTCTGGACGGCTGAAAAATGCTGTAAAGTCACCCATCTCCTGTGAAATCTCAAGTCTGAACAATTCTCCACTCAGCATCCCAATCGTACCGGAACGAACTTCTACTCCCTTACGTGGTGCACCTGTGCGCAAATCCCAGTGCATTAATTCTATGGCCTCTGAATATCCACTAATTTTTGCTAATAACTCGCTGAATTGTTCCCATCGTTCCTTTACTTGTTGTTCCATTCTACTCCACCTGCTTTCTCTGTTTTACAGACTCCTCTTGATGATACTTTTTTGAATGAGTATAATCAACTTCAGAGATACATCTCTAATTTTAAATATTTAATGAGTTACATAAGAAGCAGACCATGCTTCGAACAAAAATCAAGGAGCGTGAACAGGGCTATGATGATTCAAGTTACACCTCTCGCAGAAAGGAAGTTGAAGGAAAGGCTTGGAGATCAGCCAGGATTTTTCAAGCTCTTTTATGATACGGTAGGCTGCGGGTGTGACGGAATTAATGTGTTACTGATTGTTTCAGAAGTGGAGCAAGGCGATTCTAGGATAGAGACGAATTCTCTTCCCTTTATCGTAAGCCGGCAACAGGAAATCTTTTATGAAGACAAGATGCGACTCGATGCAGAGGAACGTTTCTCTTCCTATAAGCTGGTCAGTGATTCTCAGATTTATGGCAACAATATCATGGTAAGAGATATGCGCAACGTAAGTACAATTCAAGGAATTTGAGGGAGGAAGCTAATATGAGCCACGTATCAGAAATTATTAACTTTAATAAAAGTTTTGTAGAGAATAAGGACTATGAAGCTTATTTAACCAGTCGTTATCCTGACAAAAAAATGCTGATCATCACCTGTATGGACACTAGACTCGTTGAATTATTGCCGAAAGCCATGAATTTCAAAAATGGTGATGTCAAAATCATCAAAAATGCTGGTGCGGTTATTTCTCAACCTTTTGGTAGTGTTATGCGTAGTGTAATGGTAGCTCTATATGAACTAGATGCTGAAGAAGTAATCGTGGTTGGACACTATGAATGCGGTATGGCCTCCCTCAATGCGGACCATATGATCAATTCCATTAAAGAACGTGGAGTATCTGAAGAAGTGCTGTCTACACTGGAGAATTCCGGAATCAAACTTACAAAATGGCTGCGTGGGTTTGACAATGTCGAAGAAGGGGTAATTCAGACTGTGGACCTGATTAAACGTCATCCACTGCTTCCTCCTAATGTACCTATCCATGGCATGATCATCGATCCGGCAACCGGAGCGCTTGAGCTTGTCGCTGATGGGTATAAGTAACGAATGACGACTCTCTAACTGCTGTTTGCGTGGATCCTGGATCCACGCTTTTTTTGTGTATAAAAGTATAAATTATGATAAATAAAATTGAAACCTTGTGGGACATGTCTGCGTATTACCGACCATACACAAAAATTCATGCTCACAGGAGGGTTTTCGTACTAAATGAAACCAATGAAACGCGTAATGATGATTCTAATGGCCTTCACTCTGTTTTTTGCAGTGGTTGCTCCAGACTTTGCCGATGCACGTCGAGGTGGCGGCGGATTCAAATCCGGCACTCGCAGCTATTCAACAACTCCAAAAAAATCAACAACAACAAATAACATCAAAAAAAGTGACAGCACTAAAAGTTCCACAGCAGGATCTGCTGCAAATACAAAACGTGGCTTCTTCAGCGGCGGCAGCTTAATGAAAGGCATGATGATCGGTGGTTTGGCTGGATTATTATTCGGTGGAATGTTTGGTGGAATGGGAGCTTTTGGTGACTTCCTAGGCTTTGCCGTTAATATGCTAGCTATCTATGTATTGGTTATGCTCGTGATGTCCTTCTTCCGTCGTAGAAAAGAACGTCGCCGCTTAGAAGAACAGGATGGTCGTTACTAATGTCTACAATTGTTCTAAGCATGGATGAGATCATCAATGCCCTCTGTCTGCACATGGCGGAACGAAAAGCTGTTCGTCCAGAGGATGTTCAGGTAGAACTGAGCTGGGAAGAAGATACCGGTTACTCTGCAGAGGTTTGGGTACAGGGCCGCAGTCAATTTCTAGTGGAGTCCAATATGATTGAAGCGATCTTGCGTTACATGCTCAGCGAATATGGTGTTCGCGCCTATCGTGAAGATGTAAGACTGGACCTGGATGAGGAAATCACAGCGATTGTAAATACAGGGAACTAATGATAGTAAAAGGGACAACCCGAGGGGTTGTCCTTTTTTGATATAACGCTATTCATAGAAATATTGCTTTACCGTCCCTACTCCGTCTGCCACTTCAATTTCTGCATAAGCTCCATTAATAAAAGTAACCTGCGGCGGGACATGACCACAATCGATATCATAAACGATCGGTACCTTAAGCTCTTCAAATAGTTCAGCATAGATATCCTCGGCAGTATAGTTATCCACAGGCCGATTAGCTGGACTTCTGCCAAACATAATCCCCGAACAATTCTCAAACCACCCTGCCAGCTTCATCTGCACTAAAGATCTGCGTAAATCCGCTGTGTTCAATTCACAATTTTCCAAATACCAAACTATAGGTTCGTCATGAATCATTTCTTGCTGAAAATGCTGGAGCTTTCCATAAGGTGTGCCGATCAAATGCCTAATTACATCTATACAACCACCCAACAGACGTCCTTTCATCGTTACAGCATCTGTAGTTAGAGACTTCCAATAAGTCTCCTCTGTCAAATGAAAAACGCATGGCGAAGGCACATCATGCTGCCATTCCCGCTGATATTTAAGAGATGAATGCTGCACAATGGACTCACCCACTGGTGTCTCTAGAACCGCCTGCCAGAGGGCTGTAGTATCATCCGAATACTCTCCCCGTAAATCAATGAGATTCGCTCCGTGGGCAGTAGCCAACCCGGTTGTCAGCGTGACCGCAAGCAGCAAGACGCTTATATCTGAATATCCCACGATCCATTTGTCCTGCAAAGCATCAAAATCAATAAATTCCAGAGCTTCAATTAACAATTCCCCGCCCCAAGGCGGAATAAGGACATCGATTCCATCATCTTTGATCATCTCATTAAACTCATGACCACGAACATTGGCTGGTGCAGATTTAGCCTTATCTTGCTTCCATGCCGTTTCGCCGATAATGACATTAAATCCTTGCGACTTCAAACGGCCGGAGGCCAGTGTTAGTAGTTCTGCATTTTGAATGCCTACTCCAGATGAAGGTGCTGTAACGCCTATCGTCGCATTCTTTTTCAAAAAAGGGTATCTAATCATATGCCACCTCCCAGAGTTTGTACCCATTATATCCCTAAAGTGATAATGAGAACACCTTCTTCTAACACATACTTTACGCCTACAAAAAAAGGACCTGGCGGGATGCGTCAACGTATGACCACAAATCCTGCACATGTCCTTCTTCAATTAAACCCAAGCACTAGATTAAAGAGATAGCAAGCAGTTCAAACAACACAAGCGGTAAAATCACATTATTATTGTATGGGGGACCTGGATAAGGTCCTGGATATGGGCCAGGTCCCGGATGAGGATGATAAGGCTGATGAGGGTTGTAAAACCCGCGGGGCATTTGCCCATTAGCTGCAACGTTCAAATACAAGTGTTTATTATCTACTCCGGCTATAACGCCTTCATGTACAAAGCCATCTATTGTCTGTACGTTCACCTTATGGTTAAGGTATGGCTTGCAAGATTGATGTAGGGAATCACGGACACCGCGCAGGTGCCGGATCACAGCAGGATCGGCCTGATAAATCACATTCTGTTGCTGCCCAGTGTTAAATGTCGACATGGATGTTCTGACCTCCGTAAATGGATTTGCTCCATTCTATGCAGAAGCCTAGATTACGGTGCCTATTAAATGGGCTATTCTTAGAATGGCAGAGCGACCTTCTCAACCTTAACATTTACAGAAACTAGAGACAGTCCCATCATATTTTCAACAGCATTTCTTACATTTTGCTGCAGTATATAGCAGACCTCTTGAATCACACATCCGTAATTAACTATGACCTGAAGATCGATGGCAACATCCACTTCTTTTACTTCAACGGACATTCCTTTTTTTACATTTTTACCGCTTAGACGTTTAGCCCAGTTGTCCGAGATACTGCTTCCTGACATGCCGGCAATACCCGGTGTGTCCAGAACCACTTGCCCGACGATCGAAGTCACCACATCATCTGAAATATGAATTAGTCCTTGCTCCGTTCCTTCATTCATAGAAATCCCTCCATAATGTTTTATTAACTTAAGAGATATCAGGACTCTCCTCTACCTCTATCTCTACCCGGCGTTGCTTGACAAACAAATAATAGGCCTTGGTCAAGACGATTTTAACAATCATATACAGCGGAATAATCAGCAATATCGCAATGATCCCGCCTAAATCACCGCCAACTAATACCAGGATAATCGTTGTCAGTGGATGAATATCGAGCTTTTTCCCAAAGATGTAGGGAGCGATTAAATTATCCTGTATCTGCTGCGCTACCAGAACAATGATGATGGACCAGACGGCTATAGACGGCGATTGAATGAATCCGATGATGAAAATAGGGATACTAGACAGTATCGCACCAATAAAAGGCACGAAGTTCATCACAACTGCGATTACAGTCAACAGCAATGCATATTGCAGGCCGATAATAAGGAAACCAATATACATCAGAACGCCTAAGGCTAAATTAACAAGCACCCGGCCCACGATAAAGCCACTAAGCGCACTGTCGATTTCAGTCATCATTGTAGTTCCTTCTTCACGATACTTCTTTGGGAAGAAACTTACAATCTTACGTCCGAATTTCCCACCTTCCTTAAGCATGTAGAATAACATAATCGGAAAGGTGAATAAAATGATCGCGAAATTCGAAACAAAAGAGAACAGTCCTGATACGTAATTCGTTAACAGCGTAAACCCTTTATTCAAATAATCCGTCAATGTGGAGGCTGGATTCGCATCAGCAGGGATCAACGCAGACAGAAATTCATTATCTTCTAGTTTCAATAGCTGTTGATTCAAGGAGGCAATGAGATTCGGCATATTATCGACGAAATTAACTAATTGTGTGCGAAGTGAAGGCCAAACGCCGATAATAAAAGCAAACAGAAGCACTAAAATAACTACATATACGATGATAATCGCCAAAGAACGATTCAGCTTATATTTCTCCAAGGTATCGATCAGTGGCCGCAGCAGGTAATAAAAGAAACCCGCCAGCATTAAAGGCACTATAATGACACTGAACAAAGACAGGATCGGTGTGAATAAAAAATCTACGCGTGAGCCTAAAAATACAATGCCTAACACTAAAAGAATCGCTAGACAAACTCTGATGAAATTGTTCAGTTTAGCCATAGTTTCTCTCCCGTCTTCTGATTTGGATGTCTTCCAGCTCGTTATTTCGGAATCCGGATGGTGAATACCGTAGGTTCCTTCTTTCGGCGACTGAGATGAAGCGTACCCCCCATTTTCTCTGTATTTTTCATAGCTATCGAGAGACCTAGCCCTGTCCCTCCCGAAGCTGTCCGCGCTTTATCTCCCCGAACAAACGGATCAAACATTGTGGACCACAGCTCTTCTGGAATACCCACTCCAGTATCAGCGATTTCAATCGTGACTTCTTTCTCCAAAGGAATCACCTCCACACGCAAATGTGTACCTGGAGGATTATAGATCAGTGCATTGGAGATCAAATTATGAACCACACTCGAGAGCAGCTCCGCATCAAAGTTCAAGAACACATCCTCTTCGGGAACATTTAGATGCAAAACAAAGTTCTTTTGTTCAATCTCTCCGTACGTATCTGCAATGATTTCACGAATAAATTCGCCCAGTTCTTGATGTTCCATTCGTAGCAAGAAATCCGGTGAATCTATTTTTAACAGCTCCAGCATGTTCTGAATCAGCTTAGTAACTTGTGAGGATTTATTATAAATATAGCTTAAATATCTTTTTTGGCGTTCTTCATCCTCGCCTCTACCCTCTACAAGCGCCTGGGCAAAGCCCTGTATACTCGTTATCGGCGTCTTCAGATCGTGGGATAGATCAACCATCATCCGTTTCTTACTTTCCTCTGCCTGGCGTTTTTCTTTGGTCGTCTTTTCAATTACGTCTGCCATATAATTAAAAGTCTCTCCAATTTGCGAAAATTCCTTCTCTGCATATAAAGCGATTCGAGTATCATAATTCCCCTGAATCATCTGCTTCAATCCAAGCGTGATGATACGCAGTGGTTTCCTGATTCGCCGCGCTACCCAATAGCTGTACACGATAATTAGCAAAAGAATCATTCCCACACCCAAAAAGACGTAGTATGAAAGCGAATGATTAAAGTAGGCCACGAAGGGATCACTATTAATGGTGATGGTGATAGCTTCCCGCGGCAGCTTCAAGAGCAGCCACTCCGATTCGCTCTGAGCATTTAGCGTGGTCAACGAATAAAAGTAAGCTTGATCTTCTCCATTTTCCAAACTTTTTAAAAGCTGGTTACTGGTATATTGGGTTACACCGTCTTTTTTTTCTCCAACAACCTTGGTGACCTTCATGTCTTGATCCAAGACCTCGATCCATCCCCCGCTACGCAGAAGACGTTTGGTTTCTATCCCATGCTCCAGATTATCTCGATAAGCACTAGCTTCCACCTTCAAATCAGGATCAGCGATTTTATTTTTTTCAAAAATATGGGTCACATCAAGATTAATAAACAAATAATATACAATCACGAGAAAAAACAAAATACAGATAAACAACAAAAAATCCAGCGTCAGCGATGATTGTAAAGGTCGTTGATCTCTATTGCTCCATAGGCGCTTCAATTTTGTATCCCAGCCCTCTAATAGTCTTTAAATATACTGGCTTTTTGGAGTCTTCCTCAATTTTTTCCCGGATATTGCTGATATGTACCATGATACTATTATCTTCGTACACATAGAAATCTTCCCACACGGCCTCATATATTTTTTTGCGTGTGAAGACTCGTCCAGGCTGCTTCATCATTAGTTCCAAAATTTTATACTCGGTAGAAGTAAGCACCACAGGTTCACCTGAACGATAAAGCAGACACTGGCTTTGATCCAGCATTAATTCACCTAATACAATCTGTTCAGCTTCTTTTTCCTCAACGACTTGCGCATCGAAATGATGTACACGCCGCAGCAGTGCTCCAACACGGGCTACTATTTCTAATGGATTAAACGGTTTGGAAATATAATCGTCGGCTCCTAGTTCAAGACCCAGAATTTTGTCATGATGTTCGCTTTTGGCGGATAAAAATAACACTGGAAAATGATGCACCTCGCGGATCTTTTTCAATAATTGCAGTCCATCCAGACCCGGCATCATAATATCCAGAATTGCCAAATCAACTTTATGGTTCTGTACCTGCGTTAAGGCTTCAGTACCACTGTTTGCTTCCAAAATGTTGTACTCTTTCTCTAAATATAATCTTAGCAATTCCACAATTTCTGCTTCATCATCAGCGATCAATATTGTATACATGATAATCCCCCCATCTAACTATATTCTGTGATTATTAACAGAGCCTAAACACAATCTAAAGAATAGCTAAATTATCACATAGTAATAAAATAAAAATCGCACACGGGAAACCGTCCCATGTACGATCGTAATTTGTCTGGATTGTGAGGATCACTACTTTAAAAAGCTACGCCAATTCCGCCTTCCCCAGCATAGGTTCCCATAACCGGCCCCATGCTTGAGAGTAAGACTTCTTTGAAGGGATGCTTTAGTAAAATGCGTTCTTTAATCTCGAGTGCCAGCTTCTCACAATTACTGTGTACAATAGCGATAACCGCTTTCTCGTAATCATGCTGCTTCTCATCCAAATGCGCTAGCAGACGATTCAGTGCTTTTGGAAGACCCCGGGTCTTCTCCACTACTTCGACAGTGCCTTCTTCGCTGATTTTGAGCAGCAACTTTATATTGAGTACAGACGCTACGGCTCCCGAGAGCCGACTTAGACGTCCGCCTTTCATTACATTCTCCAGAGTGTCCAGCGTAAAATAAGCGTTAACTTCCTCTATCTGCTGAAGTACCTTTTCCTTGAGCTCTTGCAAGCTTGAACAAGTTAAGGACCACTGCGCCGCCAGGCCGACAATCAATGACAGCCCGCCTGAGAAGTTTTTGGAATCTATAACCTCTATTGCATTGGTATGTCCTTCATCCTTATACATTTCCATAGCAATCATAGCCGTCTGATAAGTGCTACTAATATTAGAGGACATACAAATGACCATAATGTCAGTTCCCTCCTCCACTTGCTTGAACTTCTCAAGGAATTCGTTGGGACTTGGACTAGCTGTGGTAGGCAGCTCCTTGGATTCGCGCATTTGAGCATAAAAGCTTTTCGTGTCCGTATCTGCCGGCATTAACTCATGCCCAAAATGAACCGGTAGGTGGATCACGGAAACATTATACTTCTCCATGTAGTCAAGGGGTAGGTCTGAACCGCTGTCTGTTATGATCTTGATTGCCATAATATAAGTACTCTCCTTTCAATATCAGTACTATTATAGCCACCATAAAATGAAATCTCCAGTAACCTTTATAACTTGAAAAATTCTTCGATCTGTGTTATGTCTTTCTTCCTTAACTTGTCCTTATATGATATGGTTTATGAATAAGCGTATAGAAATGGAGTGTATGTATGAGTAAGGGTAGAGTATGGAACAGAGGCAAACATGATGGTACAGGACTATCGAGGAAAAAAACTGTAGATCAAGAGGGTGCAGCTTCTACTGAAACTGAATCTACAGAACCTTCGAATGAACCTTCCAATTCAAGAATTGATACCGTAAAACCGATGAATCGCACGAATTGGGTGACCAGACCCACCCGAGTCAGCAATAAAGATTCGAAAGACAAACGATAATTCATACATTCTAAGATTTGAGGACCCAGATGACGTTATTGGCAAATTTCCAGCCTTTTGAGCAGAGTTTCGGACTCCAGAGCCGTTATTCCGTAGAATGAGGTTCATATATGGTGTTTTCCGTGCCAATAGTGGCTATGGAGTCCGTTAGCATCCCAAATGCGGAGTAAAACTGCGTTTAAGGTCATCTGTGTCCGATAGTTATCTTTGTACATGCAAAAGTAATGAAATCCAGCGAACAACAAAAAGGGTTGTCCCAGTAGCCATTTCATCATTTCATGGCTTATGGAACAACCCTCTTCTATTTTCTACGCCATATATCCTAACTCCGCTTCATCTCTGGAGGGGGCTTCGCCAATTAACTGCTTCAATAGTTTTTTCATCATTACCGAAGCCTTTACTTTGGTATGAAGACACGGAGAAACCTCTATTTCATAGTTCCCTTGTTTGATAGCTTCCTTCAATTCTTCCACAGTTGAGCAGGAGTCTTGCAGACGATTCACAACACTGCCATACTGCAAACACTGATGACTGTCACTGCCAGCAATCACAGGCACACCCAGCTTCTCAGCAAAGGGCGTGATCAGGTTCTTATAAGTCTCCACCCCCTGCATGTAAATATCCTTAGCGTTGAAATCAAAAGCATCTAATCGCTGAAGCAATGCCGGATCCAGTTGATGTAAAGGCGTAGAAGTTCGGAAGGGGTGGGCTCCGATTTTCCAAAGATTATGTTCATCGGCCATATCAAGCAACTGCTTAAACGGTATGAAATTCCCCTCCTGCGTATGCTCATCTAGTAAAGCGCGGACAGCTAGAACATTCTCCTTCAGTCCGATCAACAGGATGTGACCTGTCTCCGCGATATCCACTTCCATGCCTGGAAACAGTTTAAGTCCGTTCACATCGTAATAATGCCCGTTATAGGGATAAGTCTGATCCAGCGCATCATACATCGCAAAGAAATTAGAAGTATTAAAATGCTCGGTCAATGCTACAGCCTGTAATCCATTCGCCTTGGCTTCGAACATCATCTCCGCAAAATATTCGGGTGAAAACGTAGATTTCTTAGATAATTTACCATGGGTATGCAGATCAATATTCATCATGTCTAATTCGTCTCCTTTGAGCTTGTAAGTTATGTTAATACACCAGTTCAGGGTAGAGATAACCAATACAGAATATCAAGATGACATAAGCAGTGGATCCGGATAAAAAGTACCAGTCGGACCGCTTCATTTTCAAATAAGATAACTTGATCTTCTTCACTTTCTTATTATTAAGGCCGTAGCTAAATCCCCGAGTCTCAAGTGCTTCAATCGTTGTTCGAGAACGTTTAGCTGTGTTCAACATGAGCGGGTAAAATGCCAGAATGACGATTCGCAAATAATACGTTATTGTTCGCCAATAGAAAATTCCATGTTGAAGCGGTCGTTGCCCTCTCAATCTAAAGGAAAGTAGGATCTGATGGAATTCCTCTAGTAAAGTAGGCAAAATACGATAGCCATAAGATAAGCTGAATGCAAAGGTATCAGGGATTCCTAAAGACAGTAAGCCGTCACTAAGTCGTTCCGGATCAAGACTAGAGAAAACCGTTATACTCGCCAGCGAAATCACCGAAAGCTTAAGCGTCAGTGTCAGCATAGGCAGCAAGGATTCAATCCCCCCACCGAAAAAGAGCGACAATATAAACATCCAGCCAATCTGGCTGATTAAGCCGAGACATAATATAAAAATAATATAAGGGCTGACCCGGGAGAGGACGGTCGTTAAAACCATAAGCACGAACATCCCTAACAGGATTGTCCGGTTATGTACAAACCAAGGCACGATGGCAAAAAAGAGATACCAGAGCAGCAGGGTTCGCGGATCCAGCCTGCCCAGAAAAGTGCTGCTGCTGTTATATGCGGTCCCGAGTAACTCCAATTTGATTTGTTCTACAGATATACGGTCAAGTGCCCGTTTAACAGCTTCCATGGATTGCAGCTACCTCCTTCTTTTCCACTAAACTCACAAACTCTTCTAAGCTACTGCAAATTCTAGGGAGACCGAGCATACGACTTAGCTCCATCAATTGGGTCTGTGCCAGACCCGTACGCCGTAAAAGAAGGCCGTCAGCGAAAATTTCATCCTTCGTCCCATCCGCAATTATCCGCCCTTGATGCATTACAATTATTCTGCTGGCCCATTCAGAGACAAGCTGCATATCATGAGTTGCGATGACGACCGTCTTCACATGATTACGAAGCGTCTCCAGCACATGTACCATTTCTTGTTTGGTCGAAATGTCCAGATTAGCTGTCGGTTCATCAAGCAACATGATAGCAGGCCTAACCGCGGCACCAATCGCCAAGGATACCCGGCGCTGCTGCCCTCCACTTAACAGTCGGGCATCCCGTTCAGCCAGCTCGCTTAAGCGAAACGCCTTTAGCATCTCATCCACTCTTTCATCCGTATCTGGTAGTTTCCGCGCCTTCAGATAATAAGCGATTTCCTTACGCACAGAATCCTCGATAAACATTTCCTCCGGATTCTGGAATACATAAGCTACCGTACCGGAGAGACGTTCAGGCGGCAACCCGTTCACCGTCATTTCTTTAACCTTTACGGTTCCAGCTGTAGGTCTGACAATACCAGCAATCAGCTTCATTAATGAAGATTTACCTGCTCCGTTGTTGCCAATAAGAGCAATGGACTCTCCCTGCCCCAGTTCTAGCTGAATTCCATTCAGTACAGGATGCAGCACCTTATGAATCGTACGGTAAGAGAGGTGAACATTCTCCAGCTGAACGATAGAATTTTTTTCTTTTGCAGCTATGGGGAGCTGCTCTTGCATACGTCCGATTGGAAGTGTCTCCTTGGCATCCTGACGAAGCGTCATACGGGTACTGCCTTCCTCAGCATTTAAGGGAAGCAGCTTTGACTTCTGATCATCAGGCTGTAGCAGCCAAGCCGCCCGGGTCACATCCGGTGGGTAAATGCCCAGCTCTAGCAATTCTTGTACAGATGACAAAGCTTCACGCACAGGCTTCTGCCAGCGCATTTTCCCCTGATCCATCAGGACAACATTTTTGCAATAATCCGCAATAAATTCCGCATGATGCTCAATCACTACAATGGTCTTTCCATGCTCCTCATTCAAACGCTGCAAAATATCATAGATATGACGGGCATGCTGCGGATCCAGCTGGGCTACGGGTTCGTCGATCACCAGAATTTCCGGATCCATAGCTAGGGCTCCAGCTAGAGCGAGCAGATGTTTTTGCCCACCACTTAACTGCCAAATAAATTCATGCCTCAAGTCACTAAGTCCGGTTAGCGCCAGCGCACGCTCTCCCCGTTCCCTGTAATCCGTAAACCCATAATTTAGAGGTGTAAAAGACACATCATCAAGCACTGTCGGTCGTACCAATTGATTCTCGAAATCCTGATAAACATAACCGATACGTTTGGACAGCTCTGCTACACTTTTTCCATCCGCAGATTGGCCGCAAACTGTCACCTCTCCACTGAAATCACCAGTGTAATAATGTGGAATTAAGCCGTTAAAGCATTTGCAGAGAGTAGATTTCCCGGAGCCATTACTGCCGATGATCGCAATAAAATCCCCTTCCCCCAGTCGTAAGTCTACGTCTTGCAATACTGGTTGTTCGGCTCCCGGATACGTAAAGTTAATTTTGTTCAATTCAAGAATTGTATTACGCATCTGCTTGACCCGCTTCCTGTCTTTTTCGTGCCGAACGCCGAAGCAGTGCAATAATCGCCGTTGCCGCTACAACAGCCGCTACCAACATACTGAGCCAAATCAAGGTCTTTTCATTCGATTCCGCGCCTGCAAGCTCAAAATCACCGAAGTTCCAGCCCGATTCCGATAACAATTCCGAACCCACCGCTACCATCACTAGAAAGGTTCCGGCAATGACCAGCTTAGGAGATAGCCATGCTCCTGTTGCATATTTCATATTCCGCTCACGCGGCTTCATGCCGAGCAAAGGTTCAATTTTTCCATATAAACGCGGAACCAGATACATGGTAGGAATCAGCGCGAACAAAATGCCGGAGAAAAGGACATCATTCAGGAACCCTACTCCCTCAATTACAACGATACTTTCTGCCAGCCCTTTAACAGCCTCTAGCTCTTCTACCCCTACCCATACCTTCACAATATCTATAACGGAGCTAAAAAACTGGTGAATCGCCACGCCGGTAATCGCAGCCACTCCAACTTGTCTTCGATTTTTCGGATCAGACACCATACGGCCTGCGGTATACATCGCCAGTGAGAAGGTAATGAATTTCTCCAGCTCCCCTAAACCTCCAAATTGGCCTAACATCAATTCCCCGAAGATTACCTCACCAACAGCTGCTCCGACCGCCGCATATAAGGGGTGAAACAACATACATAATGTCAAAGGAATGAAGGCGAAATATTCAATGGATAATTCAATCGGGCCCAGTTTGATCCCAGGCACTAGCTCGGTAAACATATTGGACAACCCGTAAAGCGACATCGACAGTACAAAAATCATCATTTTTTGTGACTGAGTCAGTGTGTAACGCGTTTTTATCGTGCTCATGAAATATTTGGCCTCCCAATAAGAATTTATCTTCATTATAAGAAGGCCATGTCATCACAGCTTTTTTCATTTGTTAAATGAGAGTAATATTTTTTTCAATATTTTTAACGTTGTAAAAATATTTACAACATATTCACACGTTATATTCTATCTATCGCATCATCATAGGAGGATTGAGAGATTGTATAAAGATTGGAACCACCGCGCTTTTTCGCCTAATCAACGGATAATTGCCGACTTTATTCAAAAAAATGAGCAACGTGTGGTCTACATGACCGAACAAGAAATGGCAGACGAGCTGCATTTGAGCATCGCCTCCGTTTCACGGTTCTGGAAAGCTGCGGGATACAAACATGCCAAAGATTTTAAAAACCGGCTCCGTTTCCGCTTTGAATCCACACCTTCTGTAAAAATGCGTGATGCCATGCAGCGATCAGACGATACCTCACTCCCTCAACTGCTGCTGGACAATTGTTCACATCATTTGCAAGAAACACGCCGCTATTTAAGCGACGATGTACTAAAGCGTGCAGTGGATGCGATATCTACAGCTCGGATTATTTATGTATACAGCCCTGGACCTTGCGCCGGATTAGCAGAGCTAATGATCTATCGAATGGCGCGTTTTGGTCTTCAAATGAAAAAAATGGCCCCCAGCGGCCATGAGCTGCTAGAGACCTTAATGCATGCTGACAAACAAGATGTCTTGCTTGTCTTTGGATTTGTGCAAATACTGCCTGAGATTGAAGTCATACTGAACCATGCACGTGAAGCAAATTACCAGGTCATCCTGATCACAGATAGACTTGTCTACCCGCGATCCCAAGATGCAGATATCGTGCTTTATGCGGGGAGAGGTGAGGTTTGGGAGTTCCATTCCATGGTTGGCCCCACCTATATTATTGAGAATCTGATCCTTGGAGTGGGATTAGCGAATAGGGACAGTAGTCTAAGCAAGCTGGATAAATTGCAGCAATTGCGCGCGCAGTATGGGGGGAAGCTCCCACGGAGTTAGGTTTAGATTTGACTGCAAGGATAAGGGGAATTTAATTCATTCCTAAAGCTTCTTTAATTTGTGGGATAGATAAACCGTTTGCTTTCATTTCTTTGATCCAAAGAATGCGCGCGACGGTTTCTTCTCTTTTATATCTGCGTGTTAAATTCTCCTCTGCCTGTTCAAAGGGCAGCATGCCTTCTTCTGTATAATGTTTGAGTGTACTATAACGAGTATTTGTGATTCTTACTAATTCCCCTATCGATACATATTCTGACGCCATAATATTCTCCATGGATCGTTGTCTAGACATTGATAACCAACTCCTTTACAGCGGGCGCTTCGGAATAAGACGCACACCTTGAATTGGCACTTTCATCATTACAAAATGTGGGATCGCATCGTAGAGCAAATTATCAATTTTAAGAGTCGCAATCGATCCTCTCTCCAGCACCTTAACTTCATGTCCATAGGACATTAATCTTGTAATAACTGCGTCTAACCTTTGATTAGAATTATCAAACCAGGACTCTGTTTCTATAAAGACAGCTCGTGATCGCTCTAGGGCAGGGAAGATAAGATTGAGACTACTGCCGATAAAGGTCTTCGCAAACTTTGTCTTCAATGCTAAAAAACGTTTGATACCTAACTCAACTCCCTGGCGAATTTGTATAGGAAACAGCGCCTTTGCCCATAAGTTACTTTGGTATAGATCATGTAATTTGATATTCACCTCTTCTAATTCGTTCAGCGAGAAGAAATCATGCATACATCCACATTCACGAAGTAGCCATAGCATACAAATGACCTCATCTGTTACTGGGCCCTCTTCCAAAATCTCTGCCCGCATATTCTCTGTAATGCTTGTGTACGCCTCCATATTACTGCGATAGGCTCTAATTTCAACTTCAGCAGAATCAAAATACATATCGCTTCCTATCAGGCTTGGTATATCTTCAAGCAAATTCATTGCTTGAAGATAATCTGAAATCGCGGTTTCGAACTTTTTTAATTGATGGTTAGACTTCCTCGAAGCCTTCTTTAACCACCAATTTAGGTCACCCGTTACCCCAGCACTATTATGAAGTAAGGGTTGTAGAACAGTTTCTCTATAGAGTGTTGAATGAGATTGATCAAGTGCTTCCTTGTGCAAAGTTAACTTGTTCTCAGATTGTGTAAAACATCCCTCTAAGTAAAGCTCCAATATAACCGCTGCTGCCATGCAGCGCAAAGACACTTTCTTAACAGTAGTCATCTGAAGACTTCTCTGTGCATTAAGCGCGATCAATGAAAAACTTGGTGCTAATTTAAGATCCATCATAACCATCCACCCCTATCCATTAATTCATATTTACAGGATGATATTTATTCCGTATGGTGAGCGTTTGATTTACTTGCTACTTACTACTTACTACTTACTACTTACTACTTACTACTTACAATACACCATCTTTACAATAATTGTCAATGGTCTGGAATAACGTAAAGAAGGCCCTGCCCTTAATGGTCAAGCCCCGATTTTACAGGCACCAAAAAAAAGACCCTAGGCTATAAGCTGCTTCCGGTAATCAACCAGGGTATCTTAGAAACAGGAGGATCAGTTCTAACGGGAATTTATGTAGCCAATGAAGCAATTGAAGCATCCGGCTGGTCACAAAAAAGAAGTCGCCTTGTAAAGCTAAATAAAGAAGGCTGGCCATGTAAGCCTGCCTTCTTTATTCACTCAGATCAATAAGTAATTTGGTTAACTCTAGATTTTCAACCTTGTCTTCTTTGACGACAAAGGCAAGGGAAGGATGATAGAATCCTTCGTCAAGCTTGGTAACGTTCACCCAATAGTTAACAACACCATCTACTTTCTTTTCGCTGCGGGATGCCTCAGGGATAGCTGCAATGATATCCTTTTCACTGCTTCCGATACCGATATTTTTATCCGTCCTAAGCGAAGAAAGAGAGCTAATCGGTATATCAACTACGCCTCCGACTGGCTTAGTTTCTCACTACGGTAAAACTGATCGTCAAATTATCTTTTTCATATAACCAGCGCATGTTAAGAGGTTCCCCCACTTCCGTCATCCGTTTCGAATGAATTCCCGCTCCGCTTTTTTCAAATGCTTTAATGAATTTTCGAAAGAATATGGAAACTTAGTCCTAAGTTTAGAGAGTTTTTCAACCTCTCCCATAGCGATAGCTTCCTTAATAGCAGGAACCAACTTCGCTTGAATAATGCCCCAACTTTCTGCCTGAAGAAGTTCGTCTATCAACATATGCGGTTTGGAATGATATTGTTCAATTTTTGTTCTCCTCTTCTCGATTTCTACCCTCTAATAGCTCTATCTTTATTTTTTCAAGACATAGCTTCTCCCTTAGAGTGTATAAGTTCATCCTTATGTTCTAATACTTCTATTATCATAGCAGCCCCCGTTCTGAATCCGAGAGTATAGGCGGAAGCGGATGAGATAGAGTTCTGCATGCCACTCAGATCCAAGGCTTGTTCAATCATAGTAAAGTCTTCTATAGATAACTTTGCTTTTAGGATGTCCATAAACTCTGAGATTAGCTTGGAGTTCTGTATATACTCGGGATCGCGTAAACACAAAAGTTCACTTGGACAGATTTTCCCGTAATATAAATCCTCCAAAAGACTCACCAGTCATCCCTCCCAAATCATCTCTTCAATCATCTTAGCGAATTTATCGCTAAAAATCAATAGCGAATAATTCGCTAAGATATGCTTGCCTTGGAGGTGTTTAGTATGTATCAACGTATCCGAGATTTGCGTGAAGATAAAGATTTAACTCAAACCCAAATAGCAGAGTATTTGCAATGCAGCCAGAGGATTTATAGTAATTATGAACGCGGTGATGTTGATATTCCCACGGCCATTCTGATTAAGCTAGCAGATTATCATAAGACGAGTACTGACTATTTACTAAACAGAACGAACCAAAAAACTCCTTACTCTAAAAGTTAAATTTAAAGAATGAGTAGATATCGCAGTTTTCAAAGGATTTCATTCTTATGCTGATGAGCATTGTACACAGGAATCCGTGATTTACGCGAAGACAAAGATCTGACACAGCAACAAATAGAGGAGCTTTTACATATTACACAAGCCACCTACTCCCGCTATGAAAATGGAAATTTGGATGTTCCGAGCGCCGTTTTAATTACGCTAGCTAATTTCTATAAAGTAAGCATCGACTATATTTTAGGTCAGACAGATAATTCTAAATGCTATCCCAACAAATAATAATCCGCAGCACAAACAAGCTCCTGTGATAATCACAGGAGCTGTTCACGTTTAGGCTAAAAATAGCCTGAAATTAGCGGTTGCTCTTAGATACCGCTCAGGCCAGCAAGGTACGGGCTACCTGATCCACAATGTAATTGATACCTGTCGGTCCGTAGCAGCCGATCCATGTAGCGGCATCTACCGGGTATATATACGGTCGCTCATCGGAATCCAACATCCCTCGGACGCTTTGCTCTGTCGCAGATATCCCCTCCTGCATCATCTCGTTACTAAGTAAAAAATAATGGCTGGCATGCACAGCCGGCAGTCTATCAACTGTAATATGATAAGCCGTGTCGGAAGTGTCTGCGACAAATAGAGGAGCTGGCAGACCAAGATCCCGGTACAGCACGGCACCTGTGCGATGGGAGGCAGTATGCACCCGTACCAGCGACTCACGCGGACGGATCAAGGCCACGCTCTGACCCGCCAGCGCCGTTGCAAGCTGCTCAGACAGCAATGCTGTTCGGCGCAGGTAATCCGCAATAATACGTCCCACCTCTGTCCGCTTGTCCGTCAATTCACCGAACAGGCCCAAAATCGTCTGCCAGCTCTCATTCCGTTGAAACATTAGGGTTGGCGCAATCCGGTTTAACCGTTCATAATGCTGGGCATGCACCTCAGTACAGACAATTAAATCCGGTCGCAGCCGTTCAACAGCTTGCAGGTCCGGGTACTCATAAGTTCCGAGCATTTCCGTTGTCTTAAGCCTTTCCCTGATATATTGGGGGAATTTTAACGCTGCACTACCCGTTCCTACACTCCCTGCCGGAGATATCCCAAGCGCAAGCAAATGGTCTGCATATTGAACGTCGAGTACGGCGATACGCCTCGGAGAAGCGGTGACGCAATATTCGCCTCGCATATGACAAATTACCGGGCCTTGCAGCGACTGGTACGATGAGGCCAGGCGATCCGGCAGCCCAGAATATGCTGAGAGAGCACTGATCCCTGAAGCAGCAGTGCGCCTGTAGATCTGCGGGGGAACTCCGTGATATTTCTTAAATGCCCTGCTAAAGTAATACATGTCGCGATAGCCCGTTTTTTCGGCAATTTCGCCGATGGGAGCATCCGTATGACGCAACATCCGCTCGGCACTCTCCATCCGCAGCTGGATTACATATTCCATCGGTCCTAGTAACTTCTCCTGTTTGAATCGCCGCTGTAACTGTCTTGTACTGCATCCGGCAAGCGCTGCCAGCTCCTTAAGCTCCAGCTCCTGACGATAATGCCCCGCTATATAGGCAGCGACAACATCCACCATATCCGCCTCTGTGCCTTTCTGACCACATTCATACTCCATAATAAGCTCGTAAAGCATTCCTTGCAGTAGCGCATTCGCATGGAAACGCTCCAGCCCTTCGCCCCGGCTCCATTTGGCTTCGATTTGTTCCGCAGTCTGATGCAGTTCAGCCAGGAGCACAGGACGGTGAACAAATGAAGTGCGTAACGGGTGATTGCGCTGCGGAAACAGAACATGGGCAGCCCCCAACATTGGAAAAGCCTTGTACATAATAACGGTATAATGAATGGTTTCTGATCCAGCAGTCAAAGTAAATGCTGATCCCTTGACTGCGTGACAAGCGAAATAGGCCTGGACATGGCAAATTTGGCCATTCATCACAAGCCTACCTTCCCCGCCGCCTGCCAGCAGCAATACATTGGCTGTTAATCCGGTTTCGCTCATAACGCCGCCGGGTGGCAAAGTACCGCTGCGCACATCAAGCATCTTGATCGTTGTATCACTCCATAAACTTGCCTGTTCTTTCAGCGGCATTTCTCTCATCTCCTGACAATAGCATCCTCTGTTAAACGGGCGCACTCGAATAGGATTACATACTTTAGTGAAAGCGCGTCCGCAACATAAGTGAGTGCGTTGCTGTTGTCATTTTAATTGAGATTCATTCTCATTGTCAATTTTCGGACATTTCCCGCAATATTCCGCCGACATCCTGTAATAAAAACAGCAGGTGATACGTTTCTTTTTTGCAACCGGAGCTAGGTCATTGTTCTCTGTGAACCGGGTAAATGGATTGCGTCTTGCGCCGAACAATTGTCCGGGAGCTATCCGGGTCAGGAAGGCAAAATCTGCTTGCATTCGTTGCCTTTCTTGCCCTAATTCACCTGTTCCAGGAGAATACAGCGGAGCAATACGTACCATAATATTCTCCCAAAGTACTGCCATGGAGACGGGACCAATTGCAGCAAGCGTATGCAGCAGCGGCGCAAGACGTACCGCGAAAATTTCCTCTACGATCTCTTCTCGCCACGCTTCCCTGTCTTCCGGTGCCGCCGTCGCTCGAAGCCCGTTCAGCGCAAGGAAAGGAAAACGCGTATCCCCTTTAAAAGCTGGGGAGGCCGGATGATAGAGGAAGCTGTTCTCCAGCGGGATGGAGACTTCCCGGTTATGAAGGGTCATAGCGGTCAGCAGCGGCGCGATCCACAGATAACCGATCCGCTTGGCCAGCATGGAAGCGGCAACCTGCAGATCAGGCGCACCGATATAACCCTTAAGCCAGCTTACATACTCGCGGCATGCAGCTTCTTCGTGCAACTGGCTAAGGGCAATTGTCCGAACGTTGCCTTCAGGCGGTTCACCTACCCACAGACGGTATTCCTCCGCCATTTGCTTCCAGGTGGCAGACGACAGATAGTTGTCCATTTTAATGCGATCCCAACAGCGCTTCCGCGGTTTGATCTACAATAATGTTGAGGGCAATTGGCCCATAATAAGCGATCCATAGCGTTGAATTCACATTGTATACGCGGTTATTTTTAACGGCATCATGAGATTTCCAGACCGGACTGTTCGCCATTGCCTCTGCCTCTTTGGCAAACAATTCATCCGATAACAGGAAATAGTGATCTGCTCCGATATCAGCGATGGTCTCCATCGAAATTTCAACGGAGGTATCATCTTTGATCTCCTGAACGAATGCAGGGATATTCAATCCCAAATCCTCATAAAGAATGCTTCCGGTCCGATGTTCGGGACCGTGTACGCGAATACCTTCCGGTCTTGGGCGAATCAGAGCTACCGTTTCGTCACCCAGCTTCGCCGACAGCTGCTCCCGCAGTCCGACGATTTTGTCCTCGTAGGCTTGACGCACTACCTTCGCCTCCGCCTGCTTGCCCGTTATCATACCGATGGTAGCCGATGTATCCCGCCAATCTTCATAGAAGTCGAGTACTATTGTGGGCGCTATTTTACTGACGCTGTCATACACCTGCTCCTGAAAGTCGGTCATCAATATAAGATCCGGATTCATCGCTACAATAGCTTCAAGATTGGGCTCATCGCGTGTGCCCAGGACCTTCACATCACCCAATTGTTCACTTAAATATTCTGGAAACTTTGCATCTTTCGCTCCAGCCACAACGCTGCCTGCCGGATGCTCGCCTATCGCTAACAATTGATCGACGAATTTCACATCAAGCGCGGCGATGACCTTCGGCTTCTCAGTCAGTGTATATTCACCCTTCATATGCGAGATGGTAACCGGGAAGGCTGTAGTCTGAGCCTGTTTCTCAGATGTAGGTGACGGCTCGGCTGAAGCAGATGGCAGTGCGGCAGTGCCCGCATTTGCTCCACCTCCAGTACCGCAAGCCGTTAGCACAAGTACCAGTGCCATCATCCATATCATTAATAGTCCTGCTTTTTGGGCAGCATCTACCTTTCTACCGGTTGCTTGCCTCTTCTTTGTTCTTTTCATGCTGACTCCCCCTTATGTATGATAATGATTTTCATTATCAGATCAATAAAGCGAGTATAATCTATCTTCATACTCTATTTCCATGTACTTTTGCGACATTGCAGCCGGATTAATGCGACATTGCACACCATAGGAACGACTCAGGAGAATCGCGACTGACTACAAAATTCCACAGAAGCACCTAAATCCCTAATTTTAACAAAAATTTCTTTGCTCCTGTTCTGAAAATAGCCAACACAGTCGATGATAATCTCGCTCAATTCAAACTTTTCCTTCTCCAGAAACTGATCATCGAGCAATCTGGCTACTTCAGAAATGGTTCTTCCATTGCACTCCCTGCTTCTTCCCAAAATGAAAAAAGGTATCTTTGTATTACACAAAGATACCTTTTTTCATTAAAAGCTTACGGCTCAATCCCCCACACAAGCTGACCATTCATATACCCGGTGACCTGTTCATTGTTGATGAACTGACTGCTGGATGCCTTGAACGAATAATCATTAGCCTGGTTGTAATTGGACCAGTCGGTTTTGGAGAAACGGGTTTGAATTTCTGCGCTCTGACCTGGATTAAGTGTTCCAGCCGAACTCGGGAAACCAATTTCCAAAACATAATCGGCACTGGCAACAGGAGTCGCCAGCTTAACGAAATTGCCGGTTACATTCGCATTTCCGATGCTGGCCCAGTCGATCCAGAAACTCTGATCTTTCTCGCCATCAATCGTATAGTAATACCGGACCTTCACATCACTTAGTTGAATCGCTGAATCACCGGTATTGACTACTTTGATTTTGGGTGAAATCCCGTTGGTGGAGGCACTTGTGTTGCCATTAAAAGCTTGGACCGTCAAATCTCCAGTGGGTACTGGAACACTACTATCCGCTACGTTCACTGTAAGAACAGCATTATTTCCTCCATTAAAATGAAAGGTTAGGGTATTCTGTCCCAGCGGCAGCGTGGAAAGATAGGATTTTTTCAGAACAACAGCAGCGCTTGATGCCGTATAATCCTGACTCGCTAAAAGTGTGGAATTTCCATTTGTGATACTTGCAAGCTGGTGTCCATTTAAAGTAAGGGCTACGGAAATATCCTGGGCTAGATTCGCTGCTTTATCAAATGCAGCGCTCACGGGCGCAATGGATGCGCTTGGCGTGGAATCGACAATTTTCACTTTTAATACGGGATCTTGTCCTTTATTAAAATCAAAGATGATCGAATGCTCGCCAACCGGCAGTGTCGCCAGAAATGCTTTTTTGAGCAGCAGCGTATTTCCACTCAAGGTATAATCCTGAGTCGCTGTCAATGCATTGGCGCCTGTCCGGAGAGCGGTTAACGTATTGCCGTTTGAATTCACGGTGATGGCTTTGTCATTCTGATTGGAGGCATTTTTATCAAATTCGACGTTTGCAGGTGTGATAGACGCACTTGGAATTGGATTGTTAACCTTCAAATCAGGCAGCTCATCGAGCGTGATTACATAATTGCTTTGGTACAGCGTTGTTAAGGTGGCCGGATAATTAAAGGCGGAACTCATGAGATGCTCGCCATACCACGGTAAGAAATAGAGCCAGCCCGATTTTTCCTCTGTCAGATTCTGAACGCTTGGAACGGTGTCGTTCTCCGTCATGGCTACCATTTTCGTACCGCCGGTTAAATCAACAAGCTGATAGAAAATCGAGGTAATCGCGTCCTCATTGGGCACACCAGACAAACCGTCATAGCGGTTATAGATCGTGTTGTATTTATCATAGCCTACAATATCCACCTGATCATCGCCGGGATACCATGCGGGAGAAGTGCTGTACACATAGCTGTTGTAGGTCCAGATCAAATTGTGCAGACCGTACGTTTCTGTAAGTTCAGTATAGAGCAGGTCCCACAACTGCTTGTACACCTCCGAGCCTGCCGAAGCCCACCAGAACCATGCACCTTCTCCATTCAATCCACCGTTGCCCTCCGCCTCATGGAAGGGTCTGAAGATTACCGGCACATTGTTATTTTGCAGAATCTGCAGTTGCTCCGCCAAATCCCCAATGGCCAGTTGAACATATTGGTATTCTTTCGTACCTGGAACTACCGCATTGGCTGTATTAAAATTGGTTTCTGTCGGCTTATAGGTGGCTTTCTTCCAATCTACAAATTTCCCGAGCTGATAGGCGGTGAAATCTCGGGGCACAGTGATATGCCAGCTGTTTGTCGCGATCCCGCCCCGGTTATTCACCCAATCGATCATCCGGGCGGTCGTACCATCCTCCCAGCCGTAAAGCGGATTGTAATTCATCAGATCAAATCCGCGGATCGCCGGATACTTTCCCGTTAAATTGTGAATCCAATCAAACTCCAGCTCGGAATTGCCGTCATTTCCGCCTCCGTAAATCTCCTGCTGGCCGGAGATCATATGATTGCCGTAAACCTCCGTTAAATAATTCATCAGAAGCTGAGTTTCCGGAGTCGCTTGAGTATCGCTAAGGACAGGTTGCACATCCAGGGGATCAAGATCGGCATAATCCACAGTGAAGGTATCAAAATAAGCGAAACCCCAGCCAGCCTTCAGTTGAATAGTGTTGCTGCCTTGATTCAGCTTGTGATAGCCAAAATCGAAATTCGACCATGTGGTCGTATAGGGCAGCATATACGACCCCTTCGTAACGCCGTTAACGGCTAAAGATTGAAGCCTGCCGTCAGCACTGAGCTCCTGCATATAACGTGTGGAGATCGTATACATGCCGGTTTCCGGAACTGTCACTGTGAAGGTAATTGTACCGGAATTCTGCATCCAGACAAATCCGCTTCCGGAGTATCCGGGTTTGGGCTGTCCGTAAATTTGGGTTGTCACTTGAAGATCGGAGGTGAGCTGAGCATTTTCGCTTTCAATTGTGAAAAGTGCGTTGTCTGCATGAACGGGCGGCGCTGTCATCAATCCAAGTAGCAGAGTAAATGCCAGCATCATTGTGATTGCCTTCTTGAGCAAATTTTTCATTTCCACCTTTCCTCCCTATGTTAAATATGGTAAATAAAAGTTCAATATACCATCTCTTGGATGCGCTTTCATAGATAAGATAGCATATATTCCATATTTTGTAAATATACTAAATTGAAAAACTCCACATGCAAAAAAACTCCCACAAAAAATTATTGGAGGAGTTAAAAAACATTGATTCATGTGGACATTCCATCAATGAGAGGTACGTGTGGGTCAATAAATAGCTATATTTAATAGATATGACCAGGTTGTGGGATTGTTTTCAAGAGCTGCTTCTGACCAAGGGATCAGTTCACCGGTTTATGTGCCTTTTGCACAGATACATTGACTTCTCCTTTTTACAATGGAGCAAGGGCGACTACCTTTTTCATTCGTTTTCCTCCCTTCAACGAAAAAAAGCCGCTTTCGCTATAATTCAGGCAATCGGCCCTTGCAGGATATCTATATAAAAAAAGAGCGGCCAATATTTCAGCGCTCTCTTGGTTCTATCAAATTGAATTTCAGATTAATTATTCTTCTATTTTAAATAATTTATTTTCTTGAGATAATTCAACAACAATATGGGCTTTATCAAGTAGGCTTACGGGCAACTTATCCTTCAAAATAGAAACCACTAATTGAATATTTTCTTTACTTACATAATCTGCAACCTTGATCAGTTGATTATCATGCATTAATTCTTTTTTGTCATTTAGAAGGAAGTGCAAACACGGTATTTTTTCCTCATCAGCAAATAATATAGCTGCTAGGTCAAAACATAAAATTTCACCTTGTTTTTTGCCTGAGCTTAAATTAGCATTGAATGCGCTGAATTTATATATTTGCTGCTGGCTCTTTTTATGAATAACTTTATCATACTTCAATGCATACTTCTCACCATACAATTCAAAAGAAATTTCAGAAAAATGTTTATTAAACTTATGAATTTGGCCTTTTAACTTTTCTTCAAAACTTCCTGAAAATAAAACATCATCAATTACTTTAATTTGATCATCAATTCCACTAATATTTTTCTCTACTTCATCTAATTGCGAGATAATACTCTCATATTCACCCTTAATTCTATACTTATCATTCAACTCTGTTATAATCTTTTCTAACTCTTCAAAGGAGTCACCTTTAGATATAGTCATTACCAACTCTTTCTCCTGAGATAACAATGTATTTAAGTTCTTTTCTTCAGTCTCAATTTTTACAGTTAAAGAAGGTAAATCAGCAGCTATAAACTTAATTTTTTCTACAATCATATTGTTGTGGTACGCTACTAACTCTTCAAAGGTCTTTTGTAAGTTAGAAATATTTGCATTAGCCTCAGCATACAGTACTTCCAATTGCTTCAAGTCAATATTAGCTTTGCTATTTTCAATCTCTTTTTTGGCCTCTTCTATGAGGTTCTTTCTAATTTTCATTTTACTTATGTTTGAACTACTTTTATTTATTTGAAATTTTACGAAGTTAAGTTGATCTAACTGATTTTCAAAATTTTCGTTTAAATTGAAATTTGATTTTTTCTCATTTAATTGAGCTATTTCTGCTTCAATCATTTCTAAAGCAATTTCATAAGCTGTTTTTGTTTGCTTTTTTTCCAGTCTTTCCTTGAAGGCTTCTTCTTGTTTTATTTTTGCCACTAATGCTTGCTTCTTTGCTCCTTCATCAAAGTCACAACCTAATAAGAACAAATATAAAGTCTCATATTCCACATCAGAGGTATACTTGTCCAAAGTCTTAAGTGTATTACCTATATTCTCATCCTTGTATCTAATATTGTGAGAGATGATTTGTCTGAATGTGGGTTTCTCAGCCTTATGGTCGGGAAAAAGAAACCCCTGTAACTGGTCTTCAAAATCCTTATCAAGTATTGACTTCCCATTAATTTTCCTAATGTTCTTTTTTCTTGGCAAAAAATTGCGTTCAATTATTACTTCATCTGATGCCTCATCTGATAAATCCTCAACAAGAATAAGAGTAATCAATACTTCTTCGGTTACAAGAAAATCTTTAACCAACTCATAGACTTCCTTTTTATTCTCTGTATCAGAATATATTATTGAAGCGTTAGAACCTAAACAAAAGTCAATTAGCTTTAATACTGTTGTTTTCCCCACATTATTCCCAGTAGATTTATCATCATTGGATGGTGTTTCGTCAATGATTAGGTTCAAACCGGATTGAAAAGTCAGTTCTCTTATTGTCCCTGTGCGACACGTTATTTTCAGTGTTTTTATAAACATAATTCCACCCATCCATCATCATCTATCTTTGCAGAATCAATTAGATAAAGCCAATCTAAACAAAGCATGAAAGTGGGAAAAGACATGTTATATTGGCTTTTAATCCTTTGATACAGATCAAATACTTGTTGTTTGGCATGTTGTTTAAGTTCTTTCAAAACTAAAGATCCATTATAGTAAATGCTAAGCTGTGGATGTATATTATCCGGCAATAACATGGCTATATCCCTCCGGATTCTTAAAAATTTTGCATCGTATAAAAGCATCAACGACTAAAATACAGACGCAGAGCTCCAATTCTTCATACGGAATTTCAATATAATTTTTGCTCTCGATAATTATCTTGGTTATGTTATCAATTATACTGTAGAAAAGTTCTTTAGAGTTAGCTTTTTCATGTTGATGCATTGTATACTGCTTTTTGATAATTTGAAAAACGGAAAAACTTTTATTCGAGCCTTCCCTATCAAACTCAGCATATTTTTCATCTAACTTTTGGTAAAATATCTTGTAATCATCAATTGTGTCTTTGACATCCGATAAATCATTGAAGGTTATTTTCTTATCAATCTCAAAGGAATTAATCTCTGGCGATTCAATACAGTTAGCAAGATTCTCATTTGCAAGTATGTTTATGATGGTCGCAAGATTCGTATCTACTTTAAGTAGATCAACATCATTTCCAAGTTCCTTTTTTACCAACTCAAATACCTCACGCTGTTTGTCGATTTCCATACTCAGTATAACATTTAATAATGTGTTTATATCCACAATGTCATCCGTGGGAGAAAAAGCAGCATTATGTGGATTAATAAAACTCATATCCCGAAGTTTGGTTGCATCCTTAGCAATTGAAACAAAAATGAAACGATAACCTGAATACCTACGGAATATATCCTTATTTAACGAGCCTTCAATTTTTTGTTTTGTACAGGTTGAAGATACTTGAGCAACAACTTTGTGGTTTACATCCACCAAATCAATACCTTCAACATTCTGTTTAAGTATATTCATATTAACCAACGTAAGTCCAAACAATAAATTCATTAATTCGGCAAAAAACGTCTCTGAATATATATTCAAATCCAATAAATTGATCTTTCCTCGTTTTTCAATTCGTCTTGCCAAAACTTCCAGCTTTTCTTCTATATAATTGAAATATTTACTTCGATTCATTAGCCATACATACCCCTATTCAAAATTGATTTAAACCACGTTCATTAGACTATTCGACAGACTATTCGACAAATCATTGGAAATTCCTCTCCCATTGAAGTCCATTAAAAAAAGCGTCTAATTAAAGACGCTCCATACACTTTACTACATGTCTACACACTCGACGTCAAACCAAGGTTCAGCACGACCGAAACATTAATTATTTCCTCAAGGACCTTATTTTTGAAATTATTGTCATACTTCGTAAAAGTCGTAAACGACGCAAAGTGTTGAAAACAAAGGATTTCTAGGTATCTATTCGTTGCATTCCTATTACGACCTCCACATGTGTGGAAACAAGATATACGATTCCTCCTCCCCTTCAGGCCCAAGTCTACCTTGAACAAAAGCGGAGACCCTCAGTAGAACACGTAAATGCGTATCTCAACTACACTTTACCCTCGTCACCTTAGTTTACAACAGCATGAAGCTCATCGTAGATCGTGTTAGCAAATAACAAGACATGCAAACAGCATAAAAATAAAAATGCAATACGATGACTTTGGAGTCGTCTGTAATTTTTCAAGTCAATGCATTTTGAAATTGATTCACTTAACGAAAAACTATAATAACATATCTTCGGCAGGGTCAACTCTATAACAATGCTCTGAATTTCGCTTACACTCTAATGCAGGAACCCTATTTGTAGTTTCACGCTTTCTTCTGCCATCACTGTACTGTACCTCTCTCCATTCCACTGGTTTATTATAATATTTCATCTTTCCCCCACATTGAGGACATTTATCAATATGTATTTTCTCTAATGTCAATCTTTTGCCATAACCACTGATTGCAAAATTAAAAAATAGAGGGTACCTCGTTTGACTTTTGGCAATTCTCCTAAGACTAAGAAAAACCACAAATAAGATAATCAGTATTACAAATATTATTAAATAAATCTGGCTTTCAAAACCTACTGATGCCTTCAGAGTTCCATTAAAAACATTCAGACCACTTTTTACTATTTTAATGCCAATAGGAAGCAACCCTCCAATTGCAATGGCAAAACTAATCCACGTTAAAACAGCCATAGTAAATGGGCTTCGCCATGTTGGTTCAGGCGTATATTTTGCCTCTTGATGATTAGTGTTTAGTATGTTGTTAATGATATCTCCTGCAGCAATTTGTGTTGGTCCATTAAAATTTGTCTTTTCATTGAAATTATTTTGATTAATATATTTTTGGATTTTCGCCATATTTCCCTCACTTAGTTTTATTTATTTATTCTTTGAACTGTATTTCTTTGTTTTATATTTTGTAACCTACTAATTTTGGAAAAACCATCAGCCCTCCCAAGAGACTTATGCAGGTCTTTGGTTAATCTGTTCAATAATCCTAGGATGGATGTAGGAGTAACCTGTAGCCCCATCTTCACTCTATTCGATGAGATAGCTGTTCACCAAGCGAATGCAAGCGTCCCGGCCGTCCTTCTGTTTATTCAATTATTTATTTAGAATGATAAAACACCCATGACACTAGAATTACTTCTATAGACCCAGTACAAAGTCCTGCAAAATATTACAAATTAATTTTTCAATTGCAAACGACAACAGGTTCGAATTCGACCAACCGACGAGCAAATGGCTTTTCAAGAAACGGAGTATTTCAAGGAGAAGATACAGAACGTTACAAAATCGAAGCGAAGAACTGCGAACTCAGGCATCGGCACGGGTACGACGTAGCGTCGTCCTCGGGTCTGATAGGGATGCAAATACAAGGGGTAATGGCGATATTCGCGGTGAACTTGAAACGAATAATGAAGCTGGCAGACTAAGAACAAGGAAAAAACGCCTTGAAAAAAGCGGCACCTTCCGGAAAATCTGGATCAGGTGCCGCTTTTGCTTTTTTATTCGCTTGATTCTTGGCCTCACCGAAAAATTGCTAGTTCTTCAGCGGCCTCTCACAAAGGATTGGGCTTTTAATATAGGTAAATGTGGCTAAGAGATATTACTTTTTAATAAGCGACACACAGCACTCCACATGTGTAGAGACAGTGGAAATGACCTCCAAAAGTACTCAATCTTATCTATAACAAACCGTCAACTCCACCCTGTTCCCTTCCCGATTATAAACAATCCTCTCCACCAGTTTCTTCAAAGCCCGATTCTTCTCTTCACTCGTCACTGAAGCGCTCCACAACTCCCTAAACTCACCTATCCGCTCATATATCTGCTCCACAGTCGGATAATTGCCTTCATCTACTACAACCTTCCGCAAATCCTTCAACTCTTCCTCCAACTTCTGTATCTGCCTTGCTCTTACAGCTTTACGCTCCAAAAATACCTGCTTCGTTATCATGTCTTCTTCATAAGATTCATGCAGCTTGTCCAACGCTCGCTTCTGCTTCTTCAATTCCTGCGCTTTGACCTCGATAATGACCTGTGTATCATTATACCTACTTCCATGCAATTCAATCTCCCGTAAAATATTCGGGTCTACATGAATAATCCGATCATAGAGAGCATTGAAAAAATCAACATCCATTACCTTGCCGCGCTGCTCACATTTACTGCCATCTTTATACTGGTGATAGCACAATGCACTCCAGTGCTGCCCTTGCTTCTTATTCTCACCTACTCGGAATCTCATTCGTGAACCACGCTTGGAACGTTTTTTCCATAAGTAATGTAACCCAAATAGACTTCGCTTGCCAGCAATCTTTGAACCGTAATATTTGACCATCCCTTGTTCTTTCCATCGGGCTTAATGTTGTATGGCGTAGGTATCTTGTTATCCGTCAATCAAATGGCGATATGACCAAGGTTTGTTCCATTCAAATACTTTTCAACAATCGCTCGATAAATCGGACGCTTGGTTTCATCCACCAATACCGACCTTATGTTCTTATCGTAGTAGTAAGGAAACGGTGGCTTTCCGTTTGTCCACATGCCTTTCTTCGCCCCGGCCTCTTTACCTTGCTTCATTCTTCGCTTAATCGTTTTGTACTCTATTCGGGCAAAAATAGACATGAAATCAAAGGATACATCGTCATTGTCTATTTCTAGATCGTATATCTTGTTTGGTGTGATAATGACCGTTTCTGAGTTTAAGAATGTATCTTTAATGAGTGCCCAATCCTTGTTTTCTCCACGCCCTAAACGGTCAATATCCATGACTACTACCCCATCATAGAGCTGGTCTTCAACATGTCGAAGAAACTTCTGCATTTCCTTACGGGACTCGATCTTTTCACCTGAGGCCACTTTTTCAAATAGCCTATAAGTCCAATTTCGATTATCGACCAAGGTCAGAAGGGTATCCCTATGCTTCGAGAGAACGTCTTCAAACTCACCATCATCCCGTGATTTTCTTAAATAAACGGCTACGTGTTTAATTGTTTTACTTTCCATAATAGTTTCTACTCCAAACCTGTTAAATTTTTGCTGCCTTTCAAGTAGAATGTTGGGCATTTTTGATGACAAATCATCGAATATGACAACTGTAAAATTTCGGAGGCGTAGTTCATGAAGAAATATGAATATGTAATCAAGGAAAGTAATCAGCCATCCGACAAAGCGTTGCGGCAATTTCATGAACATGTGGCCCGGATATTGAGCCAAACTGTCCAAGCAGAGGCCGAGATAGACATACCTCTCCCCAAAGTGCATCATTCTACGCAAGACAGTCAGAAAAATTAACAAAATAAAAACAAGCCAGAGCACATGACAAATCCATGCTCCGACTTGTTCTATTTCAGGCTATTTTGAATGAATTCCCGTTTCGACTTTTTCAGATACCTTAGCGAATTCTCGAAGGAATACAGGTACATAGAGCAAAGCATCTTCAGCTTTTCGACTGAGCCATCCGCAATCACTTGCATAATGGCCGGGTGCAGAATCTTACTAAACATAATGTTTTATTTTTATAATCTAGGTCTTATAAACCACAGTCCCATTGTACTGTAACATGGTAGAAGATGTAGCGCGATATTTCCATGATTCAGCGCAAAAAACTTCTAATCAACACTGAGCCGCAAAAGCTTCTTTGAAAAATTGATTCACACGAAAATTCCATCAATGACAAGTCAAATATCCCATACGGAGGGAAATTCGCTTATTAATTTGTTTGTTTGTTTACTTAAATGCCCATAACTTCAAGCGTACCAAGGCTTCTTACAACTTAAAGTTTCGGAGCGGCTTTCCGTACCGTACCAAAACATGCCATAAGAGTTTTAATTCTTGAAGTACTTCTTTTTCGGTTCCTCGGTCCCGCCATGCTGAAGGATCATGCTTTAAGTGCATAGCAGCAGATCCAATCATGCTCGCATCAATATAACCGTGATGAGCAATACGCTTAGCCAAGGAGGGCATCGAAGGCCCTCTAAAATCTGAAGGCACTTCGTCTACCCACATCGCGAATCCCATGTGCCAATAGAGTTGGATGGCATACTGTAAACATATTTGCTCCAGGACTCGCCCTGTTGGAGTACCCTTGAATGAAGGATCGGCAACTAAAATTTCCACATCTTCCTTTAGACGAATGTTTCCATGAACTTGCGCCTCAATATAGTGGTTAAGATTACGTTTAGCTTCACCCTTTGAAGGGTCTGTAAACGGCATTGTGAGGTTGACCCTAAGATGGTCGACTAATTTTTGTGATTGAAGATCTTTTTCCCCTAGAGCGGAATCTCTTAAGAAAATCTCCTCTAATAATGCCGCCATCATATCATCAAATTCTGCATATGTCCCTTTCTGTACATGGTTTTGATGCGAATCCATATAGGTGTATGTACTGCGATAAGAAACCTCAGGGGATAGGAGGAAATAGCAGGAGCCAAAGCGCGGAGCTGGCCCATCCGAATGACGCATCAAATCAAGAGCGCCATATTTAGGGCGTTCGCTATTCGAAGCACCCTCTTGTTGGTATGCCCCTCCAAATAGTCTTTCCTCCCACAAATCACGTGGACCGCCAGAATAGGCTGATACACTACCACTGGATAACAAGGTCTCAAATTGGCTCTTGTACACGCCTTGCTCCAATAGCGCCTCTGCAACACTTTTCTTTACCGGATCTAGTCGATCTGGATGGAAATGTAGAGCAATCTTCGCATGTGACTTTATTTTGACCACAGCATCTTCAAACTCTTCCCGATCCACATTAGACATTTGAAGAATTTCATGGATGGTCTGAACTGCTTCACTTTTTCGAGTTCGCGCGTAATTCGTAACATATTCTAAAGCCGATAATTGTGACTCCGATAGTTCCTCAGTGAACTGAGACTCTCTTTGTTTATTGGCATTTGCATCGCCTTTCCACTCCATTGCTTATTCACTCCTTTCTAGACCCAGTACATAAGAAAAGAGACTTGATTTCTCCTCTCACTGTATCAAACGCGCTTCTTCACTTAAAACTTCATATCCTTACCATCGCAGATTCCGATAACTTTACATGGATCTCGAATGATATAAATTCAAGATCGAATGTTGCTGGCTTGAACATCGTATGCGCGTTATGCGTAATCTTCCTTTTTCGCAGGAGTAATCAACTCGATTTGCTCGTAAGGTGCTGTCAAATAGGGACTCAAAACAAATACCATTCAGTTAACCGTCAGTGTCACAACCACTCAACCATAATTAGAGCGTCTCAGCCAATTTCTGAATCTTTGAGTGGGAAATTAAATATACATTGCCTATAATGTCGATTTTGCTGCCCTTCACACGTACAGCACCATCTTTGTCTGCCGCCACATAAATATCCATTTTATTCGATAAAGGAAAACGCCCCTCAATTAGCGCGGTGTTATCATGATCAAAATGAGCTTCAAAAGAAAAGTGATTAAGAGCCATACCTTCACAAACAGTGCATTCATCCACATATTCATCAGACATGTTCATCCCACCAGCACTTGTTCCCATTACAACAGCATTGCTTTTTTTAATCAAATCCGATAATTCATATTCCGTCAAAAGGTGCTTTTGGTCCCGAGCGGTTCCACCACATAAAAAAACGACAGAGGCGTTTTGAATTAATCGCTGGGCATCTTCCTTCTGCGTGCGGTCATCAATGAAATGATATTCATCAAAATAAATGTTAGCCTGATTAAACCATGTCCTTTCAAAAACACTATCAATATTAACTTGTTCATCACTAAAATCAGACGATTCAGCGCTAATCATAACCAGCGATTTTCTGTCTGTTATATCCTCATGCAACACATTGACTAGCTTCTCAGAAAAACCCTTATCATAAAACCAATCTAAGTAATAGTGAGTTTTCATCCGTAATTTTACCTCCATATGTAATATTTAAATTTATCCATTCCATTTATACCATGAATATCGTACCATATAATGGAATTCAATAAATCTTACAAATTTATTAAAACAAAAAAATGCCAGAATCATTAGTACCTTCGGTGAATAGCAAAAAGACTTACTCGAGGTATCGATCCCTTCAAGTAAGTCTTTATTTCTAAAATTATAAAGATACTAGTCCCTTAAACGAAAACATACTCCCCATCACCAATCGAAATCTTCTTCCCTTTCAGGTCTAACGAATCCGTTTCAAAAACCACCTGCTTGAATTGGTTCTCGTCTCCTTGCACGAAAGCAAATGATCTATCGCCAATCTTAAGGCTGAAGGTATCATCCTCTGACTTCGTAACTGGCAGTCCGAATATCGTTCCCCAATGGTTGGCTGCAGCTTCAGGATCGGAGACATGGAATACAGCACGCACGATTTCGACTTCTCCCGCAGGATGAGGCTTAATGACTCCAGATGATGTTAATCTTTCCACTCGCTCTGTATCCGTTCCGCTCCATTGAATGATGAACGGATAGACCAGTCCCCCAAAGTCACCAGCAATGGTCATCATCCGCCACTCTATTAATCTGCCCTCGTTATCTAGACGTTTACCATCGATAATTGGAGATAATGATAAGCCTGCTGCTTTCAGGGAAGCCGCTACTTCTTCAATATCATCCGTCCGGATGACTACTCTACTTAGAACTTCATGTTCTGGTAAAAGTACAACTGCATCTTTCACCACTAGATTATGTTCAGTTGCCTTTGCCAGCTCAAGATTCTCAATGCCCAGAAACTCGAGATAGGTTAGCCCAAAGTAACTTAAGGCATTATAGGTTCCCCAATCTTTATGAGAGCCTCCCTTAAAAGCAACCAATCCATGAGCTCCAAAGATCTCAACCGGTTTGGCCAAATCATTGACATAGTGAACTAAATGATCCCATTTCATCGTTGCCATGATTACTTCACTCCCAGCTCAGTAGTACGTTTTACGGCTGCCAGAACACTTCTTTGCAGACCCGCTGCGAAATCACTGTTGTTTAATTCGTACAAGCCATGCATGCCGACACCGCCAGGTGAATTATTAATATCCAGCAGCTGTCGTGGATGCAGCCCTGTCTGTTGCAGCATTGCTACCGAGCCCATCATATTCTCCAGTGCAACCTTCCAGGCTTGCTCACGCGGCAGTCCGGCAAGTACACCTGCATCCACGAGAGATTCAATGAAATAATAGATATAGTTAGGACCCGCCACACCAAATCCAGTGAAAACATCCATTAACGCCTCATCCAGATATTGTACTTTTCCAAAGCCGAGTAGGAAATGCTCCACTTGATCACGAGTAGCATAAGCATTTAACGCTACACCACTATAGCCATATCCTGTATCGGTTAAAGTATTGGGGATAACCCGGATAATGGACCGTTCAACTCCAAAATACCCAGCTAACTGATCATTCGTCACACCCGCCACAATCGATACGATTGCGGCAGAAGCTGTAGCGAATTGTTGTACGTTTTGACCAAGGGTAGTTAAATCATCCTGTGGGCGAACTGCCACTACAATCACATCTGCTGTAGACAGGTTATGCTCTTGCGAACTCTTCGTATCTACACCGTATTTCGTATTTAAAAACTGCAGACGCGCTTCATTAATATCCGATACACTAATTTGATTTACAGACAAGGTGTTATTCGCTATACATGCGCGGATGATCGCTTCCGCCATCTGTCCGCCACCAATAAAATGAATCTTTTCTTTGGTCACTCCGTTCACTTCCTTAATTAATTGTTGTCCCAAGCTTCAGGTAGAATGAAACCATCATATTTTTCTAATCCAAGAATATATTCTTCAAACTCTTTGGATTCATAAGCAGCTTTCAAATCTTTAGCCCACTGAGAATTTTCATCCTTTTTATTAACCGATACGATAATTCTGTGTTCCATAGGTGTGTTTTCTATTTTTAAAGCATCCGTAATCTTTCTGTCCGAATTAGCAATATAATTACCATTTACAACGCCATAATCAACATCTTGAAGGGAGACAAGGATTTGAGCGGGGTCCAATATTTTAATATCAATATTATATTTATCCGGTTCCATACTATTAATATTAAAATCCGCTACGCCTGCCCCTTCTTTAATTTTGACCCAACCCAATTCTTCCAGAATACGCAGTGCACGCTCTTGGTTTACCGGATCGTTCGGAACAGCTACGGTTGTACCGTCTTTAACATCGTCTAGCGTGGTATGATTTACAGAATAAAGGCCTTGTGGAGCACCTGGAACATAAGCAATTCCGACCATATCTGCATTGATTTCTTCGTTAATGGCCTCCATATAAGCTGTACTTTGGAATATGCTTGCGTCAATGGAGCCTTCCTTCATTGCTGGATTGACCTGCATGTTTTGCGAGAAGGTTTTAATGTCAACGGAATACCCTTGTTTCTCTAGAATCGGTAGAATCGATTGGCGGAATTGTTCCTCATAGGTTCCGACACCAAATCCAACGGTAAGCTTTTTCTTATCTCCAGAATCCCCCGCCTCTTTATTGCCACAAGCCGTCAACACTGCAAGAACACCTATCATCATCACTAACATTAACTTTTTCATGCTTACTTCCCCTATTCCAATATAGATTTTTTAAATTGTGCCAACGCCTCATCCGTCACATTGAGTGGGATTGCGCAATTTGGAGATAGAATAAACGGCTGGTCTTTCATTAACTTTAATGCATCTTCAGCTTGCTGCTTGATTTGGGCAATATCGTTTACCGCAAACAACCCATGATCGACTCCACCCACTTTAGTAGCTTTGAGATTTGCCTCTAACCCTGGATTCCCCTCGGCTATCGTATCCCAACTGATCCCGTCAATCCGATAATCGTTAAACTTCTCAGGCTGGGCGTAGGCTCCACAAGTATGAAGAATGTTTTTTCCATAGCTCGCTGCTTCTAAAACAATAGAATCATAAGGTCTGGACAGTTCGTCAAACATAGCTTCATCAAATAATCCTGGGTGAGCTGTGCCCGTCACTGCGTAGAACAAACCGTCAGAACCCGCTTGCTGTAACTCTTGTACATAATCGGCTAAGGTTAAGGAAATCGCATGTAGCGCATGATGTGCTGCCGCTCGATGTTCTTTAAACAAGGATTCCAAAGTTACCGGGTGCTCAATACCAAACACCGTTTTAGTAACGTAAGCAGAACGCCCTACAATAAATAGCAATACTGTTAATGGTGAAAATACAGTTTGGATTAGCGGGGTGTCTGGTAACCCTTGACGAATTTTTCTAACCGCATCTAAATGCTCTGCCAAAGGGGCTGACTGGACTGCCTTTTTGACGTCGATATCCCACAGACTAGCCGCTGTTGGAATAGCCGTCGTTTGCTGTCTCGGAAATACGGTCTGATAATCCGTAAAATCGTATTGATTCCCCCAAGCTTCCGCCAGATAAGTCGCTCTTGGATTAATCTTGACCCAATCCCAATCATATTTTTTCGTAAAAGAAATCGTAGTTTCTGCTAAATCATCTGCAGTTTGTTCTTTGTCGATAAAATGGCGCCAACCACTTCCGATTGGACGATCCGCCCGTTCTCCAGATAATAATGCTTTAAAACGATCTTGCTTACTCCATTCACTCATCTGTCGAGTCCCTCCCAGAATATGTAGTAACTAGTAACGGCGAATTTTTCTTGCTAGCGTGTTGCCTAAAGATTGAATACCTTGCACTAAAATAATCAGGATAATCACGGTGGCTACTACGACAACAGTGTCAAAGCGTTGGTATCCATATACGATCGCCAAGTCTCCCACGCCGCCTCCCCCTACCGTTCCAGCCATTGCAGTTGCACCTATCAAACCAATCGTCGCTGTAGTAAGAGACAGGATTAAGGATCCAACCGCCTCTGGCAATAAAAAGTACCAAATGACTTGAAAAGGAGTGGCTCCCATCGCCTCAGCGGCTTCAAGGATTCCCGGATTCACTTCAAGCAGTGAGTTCTCTACCAACCGTCCTATATAAGGTGCGATATAGATAATCAAGGGTACGATCGCTGCGCTTGTCCCAATTGAAGTATGAACAATCAATCGTGTGAAAGGCACAATCGCAACCAGTAAAATAATAAAAGGCAATGAGCGAATGATGTTGATAATTGGATTTAGTACGGCGTAAAGCGCTTTGTTCTCCAAAACCCCACCCGGACGAGTGATGACAAGCAATATCCCAAATGGGATCCCAATCAGGGAACCAACAAACAAGGAGAACCCTACCATTTGAATTGTTTCTATAATCGCCTGCAGAAATTGATCACCTGTTACTGTGGTCGAAAACATTAGATTCTACCTCCTCTACACCGACTCCATTTCTTGTTAAGAAAGATAATGCATTGTTAATCTCTGCTGCCTCACCATCGAATTGAATGATCACTGTTCCCAGTGTTGTTTCTTGAATCTCCGTCGTATTCGCAAATAAAATATTGACCTTTATATCGCAGGAGCGAATCATTTCAAACAGGATAGGCTCAGAGGCACTTGCTCCCACAAAATTAAGCTTGTACAGCTGACTTCCGGGTTCTGTTTTGATAGATTTCCGCACGCTAGAGGTCATGCTATTTTGAATAACCGTCTTCACGAAATTTTGCGTGGTCAGATGTTTTGGACTTCCGAATACATCTAGAACACTTCCTTGCTCAATAATCCGGCCTTCTTCCATGACCGCTACCTTGTTACAAATTTCTTGAATCACGGACATTTCATGTGTAATGATCATCACGGTAATGTTGTATTCAGCATTGATTTTTTTTAATAGCTGTAAGATAGAATGTGTGGTCTGTGGATCTAAGGCAGAGGTCGCTTCGTCACATAAAAGGATAGACGGATTCGAGGCAAGCGCTCTGGCAATCCCGACACGTTGCTTCTGACCACCTGATAGCTCACTTGGGTAACTCCCCGCTTTGTCACTTAATCCAACAAACTCTAGCAGCTCCATTACCCGCTGGCGGATTTCATTTTTATTCTTTTTTAGGAGAACTAGAGGGATCGCCACATTATCAAATACTTTTTTTGATTCTAATAGATTAAAATGTTGAAAAATCATTCCGATATTTTTCTTAGCGGTACGCAACTCTTTATCGTTGTATGTTCCCAAATCACGTCCAGCGACCATAACTTGTCCTTTGGTGGGTCTTTCCAAATAATTGACTAAACGAATTAATGTACTTTTCCCAGCACCGCTATAGCCGATAACCCCGAATATATCGCCTTTTTCGACCTTTAAATCGATTCCTTTAAGAGCATCAATAGTGGTCCCTTTCCGAGTGAACGATTTGTAAACATTCTTTAATTCAATCATTTCCATTCCCCTCAATCATCTTTAGGATTAAGCTTCCTCTTGCAGCTTCACCAGCGCTTGTTCTGCCAATAAAGCGAAGTACTTAGCAGCTGGCAATATCGCAGCTTCATCAACATCGAAACGAGGGTGATGTAAGGGATAGGCTGGACCCGATCCTATATTCACAAAAGCACCCGGTATCTGTTGTAAATAAAAAGAGAAATCTTCTCCACCCATCTGTGGAGGAATATCATGTACTTCATAGCCAAAATCTGAGGCGATCTCTTTGGTAAAGTCCGCCCATTCCCCATGATTTATCGTTGCGGGTGGACCTGGATACCAGTGTAACTGGGCCTCTGCCCCAGCTCCCGCAGCAATCCCTTCGATAAGACGAGTCATTTGTATTGGAATATTGCGGCGAATCTCTTCATTGTAAGTTCTTACTGTACCTTCTAATTCGACTTTTTCCGGCAATACATTCCATGTGAAGCCTCCATTAATTCGGGTAACACTTAACACTACTGGTTCCGTGGTGCTGTTTTGGCGACTTACGATGGTTTGTAGTGCGGTAATGAACTGAGCTGCAGTTACAATCGTATCCACACCTTTTTCAGGATAAGCAGCATGAGCGCCGACACCTTTTATTGTAATTTCAAACCGGTCAACACCGGCTGTTAAAGCTCCTGTTCTTGTTCCAAAAGCTCCCGTAGGCAAGTCAGGTGAATTATGGAGACCAAATATAGCCGCCACATCCTGGAGTCCTCCCGAGGCTAAGACGCTTTCCGCCCCATGCCCTGTTTCTTCCGCGGGTTGAAACAATACTCTAACCTTTCCAGGTAGTTCATTTTCACGAGCCTTTAATAATAATGCAGCACCTAAAATAGTAGCCGTGTGAAAATCGTGACCACAGGCATGCATCTTTCCTGGGATCTCTGAGGCAAAGGACAATTCAGTTTGTTCCTCTATGGGAAGTGCATCAATATCACAACGAATGGCCACTATGGGTCCGTGACCCTGCCCGATCTCTGCGATGAGTCCGGTTTGTAAAGGCAAGTCAAGGATGTGAATATTGGCTTGGGTCAGCCATTCCCGTAATTTTGTTGTGGTTTTAAACTCTTCATACGCTAATTCAGGCTCACGATGCAGGTTTCTGCGAACCTCTATTAATTGATTAGCTAAAGATTGCTCAACCTCATTTAGTGGTTTCATAGGTGATGTCTCCCCTTTCGTTATGCTTCCAGCTTTTCTTCAATCCCTTTGATGCGATCAAGCGCAGTCGATAGACTGCTTAAAATATGATCTTGCATGGCTTTTTCAGCACCATCTTCATTTTTAGCAGCGATCATTTGTAAAATAAGATCATGTTCTTCATCCGCTTGTGTGTTCCAATCCCCATGCATAGAGACGAATCGACAATAACGAAGCGAATGATCTCTTAATTGATTCAGAACCTTCTCGAAGGTTTTTAGTTCGCTGATTTCTGACAAATAATCATGGAACTCAAATCCATATGTAACAAAATTCTGATTATCACCAAGCTGGAACGAGTGTTTCATTTTTGTAATCATCGTCGTTAAATTCACAATATCTTTCTCTGTGGCATGCTTAGCTGCACTTCTTGCAATATAGCCTTCAAGCATGCTGCGAATAAGAAATATTTCTTCAACCTCTTTAAGGGTTACTGAAGCTACCCGCAGTCTTCCATTTGGCTGTCGAACCAGAAAATCCTCGTTCTCCAGTCTCTGTATCGCCTCTCTTAGAGGTGTGCGGCTGACCCCGAGCAAGGCCGCCAAATTTTCTTCATTTACAGGTTGATTCGGTTCAAACTCGCTATCAATAATTTTTTGTTTTAATTCGTAGTAGGTATTATCCTTTGATAACCTTCGTGATCGTATCGCCATTTCTATACTGCTCCTCATCGATAATCTGTGGGGTCCGAATCCCAATAATATATTTGTATAATTGTATACAATTATTAGTTAAGAATGGATTGGTTAGTTACATTCCCTTCCATACCGTTCAAGCTTTTTTATACTATATTCCAATTATTCCACCTAGTCAAGTAGGAATTAAAAATCAATTTAATCCCCTCTTCTCAACACAAAAAAACCCTACAACCCTCAGGGGTTGTAGAGCTATTTTTGGATAAATAAATTTCAGAATTAGAAGGAAATAATCCCCGAGGTATGGAGCAGCACTAGGAACACTAGGATCGGCGCCACATAACGGAGCATAAACAGCCAAACACGGAACCAGCGCGCCTGTAGTCCAGCGGCTTCCGCTGCACCTTTCCAGAAATAACCGGCGAAGATGGTAATCAGCAGACCTCCAAGCGGCAGCATAATGTTAGAGGTGATAAAATCCAGCCCATCAAATAGAGATTTGCCACCAATCGTTAGCTCCGGGAACATCCCCAGTGACATCGCTAAAGGAATACTAAGAAGGAAACAGATCAGCGTCAAAATCCAAACCGAACGTTTCCGGCTCCAATTCCAGCGCTCCATTGTGAAGGATACAGGCACTTCAAGCAGCGATACAGCTGAGGTTAGAGCAGCAATCGCCAGCAAGATAAAGAACAAACCGCCGAAAAGCGCACCAAAAGGCATAGCCGAGAAAGCGGCTGGCAAAGCGATAAAAATCAGCGAAGGCCCCTGATCAGGAGCAATACCAAATGAGAACGTCGTCGGAAAAATAATCAAGCCTGCGATAAACGCGTATAACAAATCTCCTGCACCGATTGCGATTGCAGCGGTACCCAGCGATTGTTTTTTATCAACATAAGATCCGTAAGTCAGGAGAATCCCCATCCCGAGCGATAATGAAAAGAAGGCATGTCCCAATGCAACTAGCGCAGATTCCGCTGTCAACACTGAAAAGTCCGGTTTTAGGAAAAAAGATACCCCTGCGGATGCACCCGGTAAGGTTACTGCGCGAATCATTAACACTACAAGGAGTACGACCATACCAGGAATTAATACTTTGTTAAATTTCTCAATCCCGCCTGATACGCCAAGGATGACTACACCCGCCGTAATCAGAATGGCTATCCCCTGCCAAACGATTGGCATATATCCGGAGACAAACGAATTGAATTCGCCTGCATAATCAGTAGTGCTGAATAGTTGTCCATTAAAAGCAATCATCGAATAGTTCAGCGTCCAGCCAGCAACAATAATATAAAAAGAGAGAATTAGAAACGGCGCAAGTACCTGCAACATTCCAGCTGCAAACCAACTTTTCCCGCCTCCAGCCCGCATAAAAGAGGTCGCCGCGCTACCACGCCCGCTGCGTCCGATAGCCAGTTCTGCCAACAGCACCGGTAACCCTATCAGCACTAAACAGACGATGAAAAGCAGGAAAAAAGCTGCCCCCCCATTTTCTCCTGTAATATAAGGAAACTTCCACATATTCCCTAGCCCAACCGAGCTGCCGATGGCGGCAAAAATAAAGCCCGCGGAAGAGAAGCGTTCCTCCTTCTCCGAGAGAAGATTTTTGTTACCCTTCATTTGATTCATTATAACGCCCCGTTTTCTTTTTTAGACCTCATTATAGCTTAAGTAACAAAGCACGTCATATGGAAATTTTCTGACTATTTTTATAACCACTCGAATTTTCTGTTTGTAAACGCTTATATTATTCATTCGGCCCTTGAATCTCATTATATCCACTAATGTCGTGCCCCATTGCTTCAATGAAACGAATTGTCTATATCCTGACAATATTTTCAACGAAAAAGACTCCCACTAAGGGAGCCTTTTCTAAACATTATTTGCGGACAGAGAGAATGAACCTCTCAAGCTTAGCTGTATCGGTTATGCTCCGATTACATTCCAGATTATCCAGACATACGTATTGACCCACAGCAGAAATATTATCCGGCGAAACGTTCACATTCTTGGTCTTAACATAAAAGAATGCAAGCTCTTGATGCCGATTGCAGAACATGCAGTACCCTTTTTTGTGCGTTGGTGTGATTCTACCCTCAATACCAATGAACTGTCCTTCGTACGGATAGATAATGAATAATTTATTACTGGCAATATCTATCCAACTCAAATACGTTATGTTGCGATAGTCGATGAGTTGTAGATCAGGTACTTTCAGTTTCTTATTCTTAGGGAATAGCTTCTGAATCTGCTTCAGCGTAATCGTCGGATATGACTCTAGGTATGGTTCTAATTCACTAAGATATCTCTGGAAATCTTCTGCAGTTTCGAAGGTCGATATTTGTTCCAGCATCTGCTTGTGATTCTCCGTAAGAGAAGGAAATGCCTCAATAATGTTCGTAGCAGCACTATATCTTACAGTCTCCAAGACTCTACGATCCGCAACGGTTCGCAGGGTATGCAGAACAAATTTCGTTTGTTTCTTAATTAAGTTATATTGATGGTTTCTAATAAATGGTGTACACATCGCTTTTCAGCCCCTTATTTATATTAAAAGTTCATAAGGTGCAAAGCCCATTTATAGAAACGATAAAATTAAGTTGGGCGATATATCCATCCATCGCACCTCACGCAAAGTATCGCCCTATATTAGGCTTTGCGTGAGGAACTTCTAGCTAATGGGCATTTCAACATTAGCACTGTACCACCTCCGAGCATATTTCATGCCAAAAGTATAGCACCGTATTTTAGAAGGCGCAATTCATCTCGGGTTGCTTATTTGCATGCCATACCTACAAAAAAAAGGGAGCTACATGGACTAGTCCAGTAACTCCCTCTTTTTTGACTATTCTTTTACAGCGCCGACTACGATCCCTGTCACAAAATAACGTTGCAGGAATGGATAAACTAACAATATCGGTAGCGCACTTATGAAAATCTGTGAAGCCCGTATGGTCCGTTGAGACAAGTTAGCTACAGCTGACGGATCAAGCTTGGACATATCTGCCTGAACGATAATGGTCTGCATAAACGTCGCCAGTGGCAGCTTATCCGAATCTCTGATATAGATTATACCGTCAAAGTAAGAGTTCCAATGGCCCACCATCATGAATAGGGAAACTGTTGCAATGACTGGTAAGGAGACTGGTAAATATATTTTCAAAAAGGTCTTAAAATGTCCTGCTCCATCAATAAAGGCTGCTTCCTCAAGGTCCTTAGGTACACCACGGAAGAAGTTCAGCAGCAAAATGATGTTAAACACGGCTACCAATCCAGGTAAGATAAGTGCCATCAAAGAATTCATCAGCCCGAGCTTTAGAATCAGGATATATCCCGGAATCAGACCCCCACTGAACAGCATGGTTACGACAAAATACCAAAGATAGATATTACGCGCCCGGAAAACTCTAGTTTCCTTAGAAAGAGCATAGGCTGCAACCGTATTTACTACCAGTGCAAGTGCTGTTCCTAGTATTGTCCGCTCTACCGACACCCACAGGGATGTAAGAAAATTAGTATTGTTAAAAGTTTTTGCATAGGCCTCCAAAGTGAAGCCAATTGGCCAAAAGGTGACCAACCCAGCATTGGCTGGGGCGGACGCACTAAGAGATACCATGAGTAAGTGATACAATGGCAGCAAGCAGAGCACCGAAAGGATAGTTAGGAGCACATTATTGAATATGCTAAATATTCGATATGGAAGGGTTTTATGGTACATTTGTTGTCATCCTTTCTAGAAAATTCTGTACCCTGCAAATCTATAGGCAAGTCGGTATGAAATAACGATTAGAATTAAACTAATTGCTGATTTAAAAAGATTAACTGCGGTCGCAAAGCTGAATTGTCCGCTGAGAAGACCTTCTCTATACACAAAGGTATCAATGATATCCCCTTGTTGATAGATCAAAGGACTATATAGGTTAAATACCTGGTCAAAGTTGGCGTTCAATACATTGCCCAGTGCCAAGGTCGCAATTACAATAGCAATTGGAATAAGTGCTGGTATGGTAATATACATCGTTTGCTTCCAGCGACCTGCCCCATCCACTTCAGCAGCTTCATAAAGTGATGGATTAATGCCGGATAGCGCAGCTAGGAAAATGATCGTGTTGAAACCAAATTCTTTCCAAACATCACTGGCTATGATGGTAAATCGGAACCAGTTGCCGTCCCCTAGAAAAAAGATCGGTTTTATGCCGAAAACGGACGAAATAAACTGATTCACAATCCCTGTTTGAGCTAGGATATCGATCAGAATTCCGGAAAGGGTAACCCATGACAAGAAATGCGGTAGATAGACGAGTGTTTGAATCGATCTTTTAAGGCCCATATTCCTTACCTCATTAAGCAACAAGGCGAATATAAAAGGAATAATCAGGTTCAAAACAATTTTGGAGCAAGCAAAAAACAGTGTGTTCCAGGTAATTTGCAGGAAATAATCGTTCTCCCACATGTACCTAAAATGTTTAAGTCCGACCCATTCGGAATCAAAAAATCCTAATGCAGGCTTATAATCCTGAAATGCCATGAGTATTCCTGACATGGGGATATAAGAAAAAATAAAAACCATAATTGCCGCTGGTAATACCATGAAGTGGAGCACCCATGGTTGTTTATAGCCTTTTTTTCTTTTTCTTTTTATACTTGGTTTATTTTCCAGGCCTACCTGCTGTATTGAATTAGCCTCCATAGCTCTCTCCTGTTCCCAAAAAAAATATTTTGTGTGTGATGGGGATCTCTGCTATAAATAGTATCAGGCGTTTCTCAGGTTTGACTATATAACATTGTTAGGCTTGATATGGTTTTATTAGGACATCATCTGGAGGGTACATTTATGAATATTTGGAAGCGCTTTACATCCTTGAGAGAATTAACACAATCCCGGTTTAGTTTGTTTGCCAAAATAAACTGCCTGATCATACTCTTATTCATCCCCATCATTATCATGTATACCTTTTCAAATAACGTCACATACGATGTTGTAAGCAAAGAGCTGCAGGTGTCCAATACGAAGCAGCTCACTTTTCTGTCCAGTCAAATTGATTCGCGTATTAATCAGATGATGGACTTCACCCTTATCCTTTCTAGAGATCCCAATGTCAGAGCCTTCAACGGATTAAACATTTGGGCTGATCGATATGATCAGATGCAGACCCGGTATGTCATTCAGGAAAAGATGGTGCTTCAATCCGGGGTTGCAGATATTTGGCCTGCCAGATATGCCGTACATTCACAGCAAAATAAAGATGTCATCTCCAACTACAATCGAGCATTTGGGTATGATGAGGATTACTTAAAAAGAAATATGAGTGGAAAATGGACGTATGGCGATCACAGCTTGGAATCTAAAGACGAGTTAAAATCCTTCTACTGGTTCTATACAGATTCCTTAGCTCAGCCGGGGATGTTGACGGGAAGCAACTTGGTGATTGAGGCCAGCTTCAGTTATGAGAATATTCAGAACATGCTGGATACGTACAAGGAAGGTGGACAAGGTGATCCTTTTCTCTATCATAAAGGGAACTCGCCAATTCTGAATCGCAGTGCGGACAAGCAGCTATCTGAAGAACTCATTCGTTACCTGGATAAACACTCACCTGAGAATACTACCCAGGATGTAGTCAAACTCAATGGCAAGAACTACTTGGTCAGCTCTGTGAAGTCCTCCTATTTGGATTGGAATTTAATAGATGTTGTCCCTCTATATCAAATTCTAAAACCCATTTCGCTCAGTCAGGATTTGTTCTATATCTCGATGATTTTGCTGTTTGTTATGGGAATTTCCGCTTCCATATTACTATACAGAAATGTTCAATATCCTATCAAAAAGCTAATTAAAGGCTTACGGCGCGTGCAGCGTGGAGATTATTCTGTACGTCTTCATAATGAAGGCCGGAACGAGTTTTCGTTTCTATTCCATCGCTTTAATGATATGTCCCATCAAATTCAAGACCTGATAGAGAATGTGTTCAATGAGAAAATCCGTGCCCGCGAAGCTACACTTAAGCAACTGCAGGCGCAAATCAATCCACATTTTCTCTATAACTGCCTTGGTTATATTATCAATATGGCCCAAATGAAGGATGAGGACGCTGTCGTCTCCATGGCTTATAATTTAAGTGCTTACTACCGTTATACTACCCGAATGGAACGGGAAACCGCGTCACTGGATGAAGAAATCAAGCTGCTCGTCAACTATTTGGATATTCAAAAGCTGCGCAATGCCAGAATTGATTATCATATCGAAATCCCTGAGAACATGTTAAGCCAGTCTGTGCCACGTCTAATGCTACAACCTATTGTGGAGAATTCAGTCATTCACGGAGTGGCAAAATCGTATTCATCGGGTGAGATCAGCATTAGTGGTGAGATTTCGAACGGCTTCTGCAAGATCTACATTGATGACGACGGACCTGGCTTGAATCCGGAGCAGCTGGAAGCTTTGAATCGTAAAATGCAGGAGCCATTGCAGGAAGAAATGGGCTGCGGGCTCTGGAATACGAATCAGCGGATCATGCACCTGTTCGGTAATCAATCCTGTCTAACCTTTAAACCATCCCCTCTTGGAGGTTTCCGAACAGAGATTATCTGGGAAATCCCTACGGAGGATGAATATTCTAAATTTAAGAATCATCAAGGAGAATAACAACATGCAAATGATTATAGTAGACGATGAAGCACACTGGGTAGATAATCTTGCCATGACTAAACCCTGGCATACGCTAGGCATTGAACAGGTGCATAAAGCGTATTCAGCACGTGAAGCGCTACAAATTATCGATACCAACCCTATTGATATTGTGATCTCGGATATCCAAATGCCCGAAATGACGGGAATTGAATTAATAGAGCGGATAAGAAAACGTGATAAAAAGATCAAATGTATTATTTTATCAGGCCATTCGGAGTTCGATTACGCCAAAAAAGCACTTCAGCATAATGCCGTCGATTACTTGCTTAAGCCACCTACCGATGATGAAATTATCGGTGCAGTCAAAACTGCCATCGAGCAATTGAACACAGAATGGGAACTTATCAGTTCGCTTAAGCGAACCCAGTTTACCCTACGGGAAAATCTGCCGCTTTTACGTGGTCAACTGCTGCTTGATGCCTTGCAAGGTCATCAATTTCAAGCTGGCGAATGGGAACGGAAGCTCGTAACTTATGATTTGCCCTTCCATTCTGGCGATTGCGCTTTGATGCTTGTACGCATGGAAGAAGAATTTAGCCATTATAACAATAATGATCAAACCTTAATTGAATATGCCATCATCAATATGGCTGAAGAGATTATGGGTGAATTCATGCAGGTCTGGGGCGTTAAAGAGGAACATGGATATCTTGTGTTTCTGCTTCAGCTTAAAGAGAAAGGATCCGACATCGGCAAAGAAACCATCCTAGAAAAGCTTTCTTTACAGCTTCAGTATAAGGTTAAGCAATTTCTGAAAGGTTCCCTGTCCATAGTAATCACCGAGTGGTTCCAGTTTCCCGAGAAGGTGTCGAGCCGTTTCCGTCAGGCTACAGCTTATTTCCGGCAGATCGTGGGAGACGAGCGCGAATTCGTAATGCGGGTCAGCGAATTTGAACCTTCCACTACCCAAGGACCTTTGGATGCCCTTTACACCCCGCCGACACTAATACACCTGCTTGAAAGTGGGCATTGGGATGCTGCGCAAGAGAAACTACTCGCTGTCTGCGCGGAGCTGGATGAGAAATGGTCTGAATCGTGGGAGCATTGCATGGAGGCCGGTTTTTTAATCACTGCATCCTTCACGAATCTCGCACACCGAAATGGGCATTCTCTAGCTAACTTAGCGGGAGACGATCTCGGTTGGTTGCAAAGCGGTGAAGCGTTCTCGACCATCGGTAAACTTAGAAAATGGTCCCTGAGCATTCTGAGCAAATTGAAAGAGGGAACGTCTAACGAAATTAAAGACATCAGGTCTGAATATGTGAAAAAGATTCAAGATTTCACAGACAAAAACCTGCATTTAGATGTTTCATTACGGGTTCTGGCTGACCATGTAAACCTCCATCCGACTCATTTATCAAAAATTTATAAGATTGAAACGGGTGAAGGAATAAGCGATTATATCTCGCGCCTGCGCATGGATCGCGCCTGCCATAAGCTGAAGACTACCTCTAAAAAAGTCTATGAAATCAGCATGGAGATTGGCTATATGGACCCTGCTTATTTTATAAAAGTGTTCAAACGACAGTTCGGAGTAACGCCGCAGGAATTTCGAGACAATAATAAATAGCATGATAGAGTCCTATCGAAACTAAAAATCTCATATAGATGCCATCCCCGACTAGTTGTTAAAGTTACACTTGTAAAGATCATACACAGTAGGGGGAATTAAAGAATGATCAAGTTCAAAAAAATGTGGTCGTTGTTAACGGTCACAGCACTTATCACACTCACAGCCTGTGGCAGTGGCGGCGGAAATAATGAAAACGCCAAACAAAACAATACCACATCGTCTGAGACTAGTTTATCTGAAGCAGATGCTGCTTTTGAAAAAGGTAAATACGATCCACCCATCGAGTTCAGTTCGGTATTGATGCCGAAGAAATATGTTCAAGGTGATACCAAAGAAAATAATGTTCACGATCGCTGGATGCTGGAAACACTGGGCATGAAGCATAAAGATACTTGGTATCCTGCCAATGACGATCAATACAGACAAAAGCTTCAGCTTGCCATTGCTTCTGGCGAAAAGCTGCCTGACTTCGTTTCTGTACCAACCAATGCAGTATTGACCAATCAACTGATTGATTCCGGTCAGTTCATTGCTATCGATGAGTTGTTCGACAAATATGCTAATAAAATTCTAAAAGATCATGCTGCAGCACACCCAGAACTTTGGTATCCATTCACAAAAGACGGTAAGAAATACAATATGCCGATCCTTGAATATACTGATAATGACGATACTCTTCTCTGGTTACGTGAAGATTGGATGGAAAAGCTGAACCTTCAGGCTCCAAAAACAATCGCCGATCTTGAGAATATCATGGACAAATTTAAGAACGAAAACCCTGATGGTCTAGCACCTAAAGATGTTTTCCCACTTGCGATTTCTTTGAAAAATAATACAAACACCTGGATGGGTCAACTCGACTGGTTATTCGGTGCTTACGGTACGATTGAGGAACAATGGAATAAAGATGCCGAAGGCAATCTGGAATACGGTTCCATTAACCCTGGTGCTAAACAAGCCCTTGCTAAGCTTAGTGAGTGGATGGACAAAGGTTATATTCACACAGACTCTGCACTTTGGGATGAAGGTAAATCTGCTGAAAGCTGGACAAAAGGCGCCGCAGGTATTCTACCAGGGGCAAACTGGGTTCCAGACTGGCCGGCTCCCGATCTTATGAAAAATGTACCTGGAGCGAAGATCAAAGCTTATCCGGTTCCAGCAGGTCCAGACGGACTCATCGGTACCAAATGGCAGAACTCTGGGGTAAACGCTAGTATCATGATTAACAAAGATGCTAAGCACCCTGAAGCAATTTTCTTATACTACAACTACTTGCTTGATAACCTAGCTAATCCAGCAGCTGGTAGTGAATTTGAATACGGCTTTGCTAAAGGCTACGATTGGGACATGATTGATGGAAAACCTACTAGTGATAAAGAGAAGATTAAAGACTTCTCCAATGAGTTTCCTTTCTTAACTGGACCGGCTCGTATTCCTGATCTGTTCATGAAAACATTGGTTAAACTTGCTGATGGTGAGACACCTGTAACTCCTTATGAAAAACAAATGGCTGAGTTCCGTAAACCGGAAAACTGGGCCGCTGCAAAAGTTGTTATGTCACAAATAGACATTCGTAGACAGAACTATTTCACTGGCGCTGCGACACCAACGATGGTATCCAAATGGAATCTGCTTCGTCAATCCGAAATGGAAACCTTCAACAAAATCATTTACGGTAAGCTTCCTGTAGATGCCTTTGACTCCTTTGTTTCCAACTGGAAAGCAAATGGTGGTGATCAAATCACCAAAGAAGTTAACGAATGGTTCAAGTCTGTATCCACCAAATAGACTAAAGTAAATAAAAACAAGCCAGAGCGTGATCCTTTCGCTCCGGCTTGTTTTTTTATGAATTCCTCATTAATTTTCGCTCGCTAGAATCCCTTTCAAATACCCCGTCAACTCTTTTGCCGCTTGTTCATGAGCTAATGCTCCCGGATGACTTCTTGCCCCTATGGTCTCATCCGTCATATTTGGAAGCTGCAATACAGAAACCTGCTTGTCCCCTGTTTTCTTGCTATAAACATCGACCGCCCGGTAGATCGCTGGCATCATCGGGATACCAAGCATCCCATATGCCCATACGAGATGTGCATGTTGATTATTTTTTCTAAGCTTCAGCAGAAATTTCTCGGCGGCATCGACAAAAGCTTGTATATCATCCTCATTATAGGTCCCGTCTTCATTTAAACGTTGTTTATGGCTCTCCCCTGTTATCTCATCTTTCCATTCTGGCGATTGAAAAGCGCCCCCATCATTTGTTCCTAGATTAACTACCACAACATCTGGCTGCCAGGTTTCAAAAGAATGTTCTTGAAAAGCTCCTAAAGCTTCGTTTTTTGCTCCAGTTAGAAGACCACAAACCTGCTCATAACAATCAGGGATATTACCGTGCGGATTATTATCCCAGCTAGTAAGGACGCCCCAGCCACTTTGAGAAATAACTCTATATTCTGCATTTAAAGCATCTGCTGTCATTCTGGTATAGTTGTTGATGGCGCTAAACCACATTGGAATCCAATCTTCTTCAGCCTTGGCACCTATACTTCCTTCTCCGGATGTGATGCTGTCACCTATGAACTCTATCTTGTGGGGTTTGTCCGCAACCGGCAGGAATTTTCCATCCATCTTCACCGCATGTATCTGCAAAGAGCAGCCAGGGTCTCCACTCATTGCCTGCACATCTTTTACAATACGAATATTGTTGACAACACGATCATTCATGCCTCTAAATACACAAATCCAATACCTGCCTGCTACTAACATTTGTCTGCTAACAGGAACGGAATTGATCAGGATGCTAATCCAGGGTTCATAAACATCATAATCTGCTTCTACTTCAAGCCATAGCTCAGAACTTTTAACATTTAATTCGACCGCACTGCCTGTCCAAAATAATGTTAGTGGAGAAAGTGACCCTGTTGTTCTGCCGTGAATTTTCAGATGTTCGATATCAGCTAATGTATGTACCTTTAAGTTTGTATTCTGCTTCATAAAATCCCTCCTTATTTACCGCTAGAATCCTAATCTATACTTCTACTTCACTACTTCTTCAATACTATCTTATAATCCTTTTCCAAATAGCATATACTCTTCCTCTGGTACAATAGAATTAAATGAGGTCATGAACAAAGGTGGGATTGAAGTTGAAAGTTATACCTAACTGTATTACACTTGGCAGAATTATTTTGGCAATAATGCTGTTATTCTTCGAGCCGCTAAGTTCGGCCTTTCTTGCAATTTATATCCTTTGCGGAGTCACCGATCTGATAGATGGTCCAATTGCCCGAAAATCAGGCACAACAAGTCATCTCGGAGCAAAGCTGGATTCCGCTGCCGACACGATACTAATCGGGATCTGCTTATTTACTTTGTATCCGTATCTGGGTCTTACCCTCGAATTCATCCTATGGATCTTCTTGATCGCGGCCATCCGCATAACATCGACAGGGATTGCCCTCCGCAGATTCAAAACTTACGCAAGTATCCATACCTACGGCAATAAACTCACCGGGCTTCTCTTATTTGTAACTCCTATATGGCTTTCCCATAGTAACCCCACCATTTGGACAACCATTGTCTGTATAGTTGCAACCTTATCCGCCGTGGAAGAATTGATCATCCAAATCACATCCACTCAATTACAGCTGGACAGAAAAGGATGGTTTTATAACCCTCCTAATCAGGAATAATGAAAGATACCGTAGTTCCCACCCCAGGAATACTTTGAATCTTCAAGCCTTGTCCATATAATTGTGTTAATCTCCGATCTGTATTAAGGAGTCCAATTCCTTGATCCTTAAGACTTTTTGGTTGCAATAACTTACTGACTTGAGCTTCATCCATTCCAATCCCCGTATCAGCAATGATAAAATGAACAGCCTCCGCATGTGTCTCGATGTGAATACGCAAGGTTCCACCTTTTGCCCGACTTAAGATCCCATGCCGGACGGCGTTCTCGACCAGTGGCTGAATGGTCAGCGGAGGAATTAGAAGCTGTAGATTCGCGTCTACCTCCCATTCAACCTGCAGCCTCTCCTCAAAACGCTGCTGCTGGATATATACATAATTCTCGACCAGCTCCAGCTCTTGCGACAGCGAAACAAGTTTGCCTGCATTTAAGAAGTCAAAGCTGATCCGCAAATAAGTAGTGAATGCATCTGAAAGATCTTTCATTTTGACAGTGTCAAAATCACTCAAGGACATAATCGAATTTAATGTATTAAAGAGAAAATGTGGATGGATCTGCGCTTGTAAATAAGCAGCCTCCATTCTCAAACGATCATTGACTGCTTGCTTCATAGAAGTGAGCGACGAAGCACGATACTTCAATTCCATGGCATCTACTGGCTTGGTTACATAGTCATTAGCGCCAGCCAAGAAACCTGCATAGACATCCTCCTGCTCACTGCGAGCGGTCAATAGAATAATAGGAAGTTCATACATCGTGAACCGCTCGCGTATCAATCTTGTCAATTCATATCCAGACATGCCCGGCATCATCACATCAGCGATAACCAAATCGAACTGCTCATGATGCAACATATCCAGCGCCTCACGGGCTGAAGTCGTTGTATCAATCCGATAGGCTCCATCTGATAAAATATTTTGCAGAACTTTTAAATTGACCGAATCATCATCAACCGCCAGCACATGTATGATGTCAGAGTCTGTATCGAGCTTCGAGAGTGCCTCTACTTCCTTTGTGTTATAGGTGGCAGCCACCATAGCTGATTTCTCCGCAGTTATCCACGTACTGAATGGTGACAATGGATCCGAATCTTTTTCTGTATGAACATCTGGAATAGATGACTTCAGGCTCCCTTTAGCTACAGGTAATTTGAAGCTGAACTTACTTCCCTGACCCGGCTGCGATTGCAGCAATAATTCACTGCCATGCAGTTCGACCAGCTCCTTACAGATACTAAGCCCCAACCCAATGCCGCCTTGACCGTAAGCCCCTTGTTCATAGCGCATAAAAACACGCTTTTTCAAAGCTTCATCCATACCTACTCCTGTATCCGTAACATGTATCCATACATCCCCACCCACTTGTTCTGCGGCCAGTTCAACACTTCCCTGTTCGGTGTACTTTAGTGCGTTATGAACCAAATTAATCAGAATCTGCACCAATCGCTCCTCATCAGCATAAACACGCGGCAGATTCTCATCTATAGACATTCGAAGCTCCACCTTCGTCCCACCGGTTAAGAAACGTAACATATCCAGTACACCTTCAGCCAATGACCTCACTTGCAGCGCCTTTATATTCATCACAATCCGCTTATCCTGCAATCGCACAACATCAAGCAAGTCATTCAGCATAAGCGACATCCGGCGACTGACCATAATTAGCAATTCCATGTCACGCTGGCTCTCTTCATCCAGCACATGTTTTTTTCTTGTTAACACACTTTGGGCAATATTCATAATCCCATGCAGTGGAGTGCGCAGCTCATGTGACGTATTGGCTAGAAAACGGTCCTTTAATTTATTGGATTCCGCCAATTGAGCGTTCAGTAACACATTTTGATGGGATTGATGAAAATATCTCCTAAACCAATAGGCAGAAAATGCGGCAAGGGCAGCAATTAAATCTACGGGATAAAACATAAATTGTGAGCTACCGGCATAGTAGACAGCCCCCCACAACATATTATTTAGTACTGCTAACACTGAAAACAATAAAAATAGAGCACCTTCAGCTCGTAAGGATACCATCTTCCAAAAATAATATACCGTCCAACACACTGGAACGTAATACAGGATCATGTAATACCCTTTTCCGATGATATATAACACTGCCTCTTCAGGACCTACAATAATAAATAAAGTAAAAATGAGAACTGACAGGATGTAACTATAAAACGCCTTGCCTTTCCGTCGATTCCCCAATAGTTCTCTTCCCATCAATAAAAGGAATAAACAAAACCCTATATACGAAAGAACCTTTAACCTCAGCATCCAGGCAAAATCAACATGAAGAAACCTGAACAACAGTCCATTATGTTCAACCCCAATGGATACAGCCGCAGCGACCATCATTAGGAAAAAAATAATCAGCTCTGTTTTTCGTACATCCATCAGATAGATAATCAATAAATACAACCCATGTAGAAGAAGCATGACCCCTACGACTAGCTGCAAGCCAATGGAATTCCAGTATATAGTGTCTACCCCATGTTGAATGCCAAACTCCACGGACCGAATTATGCCCCCTTTTAGTGGAGACTCATAGTTTGACGTCCGAACAAACAGATCCAGATGCTTCTGATCTGTAGGTGTATAACTGATTAAGAATGCTTTCGTCACATAAACATGCTCTTCCTTCTCGTCAGATAACACTCCAAACCGTGAGAGGACTGTTCCATTAATCTCCACTTCAGAAGAAGTATAGATGGATTGGAACCAAAAGCTAAGTGGTTCAGACAAGGGGCGATCTAGCAGAATCCGCAAATGATAAGTTCCGTATCCATACGCCTTCTTTTGCTCAGCAGAATTGAATACAGAATTCCAGTTACCCGGCACCTGAAGCATCTGGCCTTTTAAAACACTATCCATATTGGCAGCGTTCACCCATTGTTCAGGATAAAACTCCCATTCTCCATCCAATGGAAAGGAGCTTAGTGATTCAAGGTCTACTCCCCGCAAATCGAGCACACCTTGCTCCACTACAGGAGGATTAGACAGATTAAAATGATTGTACCAGCTCCAGCGTATTGCAATCAGCAGGCAGATAAATACTACTATGTACAACATATGACTTAACTTAATTTTATTCTCCGAAGTTCTCATAGACTCCTCATTCGTCAATAGTATTTAATAGTGCTATATCCCTATCTCCAACTTTGAGCAATACAGTATGATTATACTATATTAAGAGGCCTATAGACGTATGTATTCCTATGTTCAGAGGAAAAGAATCAACCATCCCATAGAGCAGATGGTCGATTCTTTTATTGCGATTTATTGATTAAAGCTGATCGCATCGCGGCGAACTTACTAGGCATTACTCCCACATTTGTTTTGAACGTCCGACTGAACAGATGAATACTAGAAAACCCCACATCTTCGGCAATCTCCGTTAAATTTTGCTTTCCCTGAATGATTCTCAATTTAGCCTGCTCGATACGAACATGCTTCAAGTAATTATGAATGGTCACCCCAAGCTGAGTCTTGAACACATACGACAAATGATTGGCAGTCACACCAACATGACTACTGATAGATTCATTACTTAACTGCGGATCTTGATAACACTGGTGCATGTGATGAATGGCGCCTTCAATTAAAGGCCATCCTTTGGTTCTCTTCCCTTCCGTTCCTTTGGACAGATTCTGATTCCTAAAGAACAAAAACAACAATTCCAAACAGATAGACTTGTTGATTAATACCCCACCGTACGTTGGATCTAGCAGCTCTTTTTGCAGTTGCATGAATCTTTTCTTCAATTCGATTCTATCTGGGAGCTGCAGATGAGATAGCGGATAAATATCAGCAAGCTGCATTTCACTTGGCATGATATCCTGGATCCCGGGCCTAAGTCCATCCGCTTGATCCGATGAGCTTTTATCCTCGTTATCATATAAATCAAAATGAAAGATATACTGCACTAAGGGTAAAGCCGAGGTGGACCTAATTATATGGGGCAAGCATGGATGCATGAGCAGCACATCCCCTTCTCGAACCAGGAACTTCACCCCATTCAAGAAAAACTCCGCCTCTCCCTGATCTATATAGGTATACACGTGATCTTGATCCAACCATTCACCTGCTAGTAAGGAGGATTCCATGACTTTGGCTACTCGAACATAAGGGGAAATGCTGTTCATCCACGACTCATTCACCTCGAATCTTCTCCTTCTTCTGACATTTTATTGATCTTATTTTATATCCTAACCGGAATCTTTAAGTGATCTTCTACAAAATCTCGGCAGATTTCCATGGTATTGTACGGGCTATTTAGCGATTCGTCCACTTCGAGTGTCATCCAACCGGAATAATCAATTTCATTCAGCGCTTCAATAGTTGCGTGTAGATCAACAGATCCTTTGCCTAACTCACAAAAATGAGGAAGCTGTGTATCAAGTGTAGCGGCAGACCTGTCTGTCAGGTCCTTCAAATGAACATAAGCTACCCTGTCCTGATACATTCGGATGATGGATGCCGGGTCCATCCCCGCTCCGAGCAAATGTGCTGAATCCGGGGCAAGATATACCACCCGCGGATCTGTCAGGCTCATCACAATCTCAATTTCTTTCTCGTCTTGCAATTCCGTCCACAAATGCGGATGAACACATGTCTTTACCCCTAAGGCATAGGTTCTTTCCGCCACTTCATTCATCGTGGCTGCGGCAACCTTCAATTCTTCCAGCGATGAGGGTTGATCCCGGGTGCCACCTGGCCCTAGGACAAGGATGTCTGCTCCACACTTCGCTATGATTTTAGCAAGTCGCACATTGTAGTCAATGATACCCGAAGTGTTCGCGGCATTGCCGAATTTTTGCTGCTGTCCCCCAGCCGTACCTCCATACAACGCAGTCATCTCCAGCCCGTACCCAGCCAAGAGCTCTTGTAATTGTTCTGGACTTTCTTCATATTGAAGTGCAAAAGACGCCCACGGCTCAATCCCCGTGAAACCCAGTCTGGAGACTTCCTCCAACGCTTTGAAATGCGCTTGCCCCCAAGTGATGGTGTGTGCAGCGATTCTACCCTTGAACAGACTCATCCTTAACGCTCCTTCCAATGTTGGATTCGATGGGTTAGATTTCCAGTGATGAGAATACTTTATCGAAGCCTGTTTTGGAACGAGAAAATAGTTCAGATGAACTTTGTGATGAAGCTGGCGCTAGCACTTCTTGAGCGATAACGCCCTTGTACCCGATCTTTTTCAAGCTTCCCAAGAATCCGGTAAGATCAATGGATCCTTCCCCTGGATACAATCGATCGGAATCTAGCAATTCCTCTATCGGCAGAGGTTTAGCATCATTAATATGGACATACGCAATTTGATGCGGTTGTAATTTCAGCAGGTCCTCCCTCGTTAATCCATTCGTATGCCAATGATAGGAATCCAGTAACAAACCGATATTTCTCACTTGAATTGAATCCATCCAGTCCAACGTATCTTGCATCGTCCAGATTAGCGGATTTGCCCATTGTGTACGTAAGTGATGAGGACCAACGAACTCTAAGGCTAGTGAAATACCATAGGCGCCTAATATTTCTGCACATAGTCTTAAACGTCTAGTGGCTGCAATCATGAACGGTGCGACCGGAAGATCTGTCGAAGGCAAAATATAGGTACAGCATGTGGTGCAATTTAATGCAGCAGCGGCCTCAGCCATCAGCGTAAGCGATTTCAGACTTTCCCTAAAGCTTTCCTCTGTCGTGCGCCAATCTACCTCTAAACCAAATGATCCTAGCATGATGCCATGACTTTCCAGTAATTGGATGGCCCCATCCTTGCCATACTGCTGTACCAACTCTAATGGATTGACGTCTATGGCCTGAAACCCGAATTGGCTCGCAAGTCTGATATATTCTTCATTAGAAGCAATTTCTCCCAAACCCGCTGTTGTTAATCCTCTTATCATCGTCGTTCTCCCCCTTTATGACCAATCAAACAGTACGCCATTATACTGATCTTTGTTGGTTCTTAATCCCTCATAGGCTTCGCTAGCTTGCTCCGGCTTGATGACATGGCTAATCAAAGGTTCGATGTGCAGCTTCTGTTGTTGCATAAGCTCGAAGACAATGCCAGAATTACGCACCAAGGAATGTTTCACAAACGAATTAGGCTCTGTTGGATAACGCCATTCGTGAGCACCTTTAAATGTAATGCATCCCCGGTTATACAGATGACAGTAATTAAGCACATCCGTAATATCTGTATTGTATTCTCCACGCGGGCTGCCCAAAAAGATGATTTCTCCCTGTGAGCCGATGTATTGAAGACTATCAACTCCAACTTTGGAAACACCGGTTGCCTCAATATGACTGGAAACACCCTTGCCCTTAGTTAACGTCATAATCTGCTCTTTCATCAATCCTTCGCCACTGTCCAGTGTGTAATCCACACCGCATTGACGCGCGGTCCGCAGCCGTTCTTTGGACAAATCCATACCAATTACCGTAGCCCCCTGCAAACGCGCCAATTGAGCTGCAAGATTGCCTACCAATCCAAGACCTGTCACACTCACTTTGTCTCCAAGTTCGATATCCGACACACGTATCGATGTAAAAGCTACCGTAGCCATCCGGGTAAACGGTACCCATTTCAAGTCTAGCGCATCCGGCACTCGAATGAAAACATCCCTAGCTTCAACCACTTGATATTCGCAATGAGTTCCGTAATGAAAAACCACATCGCCCGCTTGAAATTCCTGAACACCTTTACCACATTCTACGATACGACTGACGCTTGCATAACCTGGACACAGCGGGAGTTTTGCCCAATCCTCTTTGCCAGATAACATTGCCATCTCCGTTCCCGGACTAATCAGCGAATAAATCAATTTTACGAGTACCTCATGGTCACCTAAAGCCTTAAGTACAAGCTCCTCTTCAACCGTTTCCACATGGTGTGGGCTCATAAACATTATCTTTCTATTTTTCATCCTCATTACCTCCCATGATCCTCAAACTTTCTATTTAAATGTATGCGTTTTTAGACATCATGTCTTTGACTGCAAAAATGTTTTTTTGTCTAAAAGTAAGATGGGAGGTAGAGTTTAAGTGAGGAGACGACATGTCATTCCTTTCATTTTCGTTCAAAGATCCTTATACTTGCTTGGAGAAGCATTTCAAGGGAGAATGAAAAATATGGACATAAAAAAATTACAATACTTTATCGCAGTAGCAGAGGAACTGCATTTTAACCGTGCAGCTGAGAAGCTAAATATGACGCAGCCTCCCTTAAGCCAGCAAATTCAAGCTCTGGAGAATGAGATTGGTGTGAAACTATTAGAACGGAATAAAAGACAAGTTCGTCTCACGTCAGCGGGGGCGGTATTTCTAGAGGAGGCTAAATCCATTTTATCTCAACTGGAACGCTCTATTAAAACAACACAATTAGTCGATCAAGGAATTATCGGACATTTGAACATTGGATTTATAGATTCTGCAGCTGGTGGAGTACTGGTTGATATGTTAAAAATGTTTCGGGAACGTTATCCTCAAGTCCAACTCACATTACATGAGATGACGTCTGCTCAGCAGTGGCAGGCTTTACATGAAGGAACGATTCACATTGGATTTGTACGTTATACAGAGTCGGGCAAACATATCGAGCATCGTCCCTTAGTCAATGAATCGCTTATTGCCGTTTTGCCAGAGCAGCATCACCTAGCTCATTTACCGGTGTTATCCATTCGCTCTTTAGCTTTAGAGCCATTTATATCGTTCCCACGTCATTTAGGAGCTCCTTTTCATGACCTCATTATGAGCTTCTGCGCCCAACACGACATGTATCCGAATGTTGTACAGGAAGCCATTCAGATGTACACCATTGTAAACTTGGTAGCTGCTAATCTTGGAGTTTCCATTGTGCCCTCATCAGTTGCTATTTTTCAGCGTGAAGGTGTCGCATTTCGTCCCTTTGAAGAAAGCACACCATCGATTCCCCTTTATGCCGCTTGGAGAACCGATTGCGATCGTGCCTCCTTATCCGCGTTACTAGAGATCATAGGACAAATGAGTTCAGAAGCTATTAATGGTGAATAATATAATATTCAGCCCGTTTTTCTAGGATCACGTTCAACGAGTCCTTCTAGCACCCTATCGATTTCCAACATCACTTCCCTATCCAGACGAACTCCCGCAGCTTTGGCATTTTCTATAACCTGCTCAGGTTTGGATGCCCCAATAATTGCAGATGAGACTTGTGGATTTTGCAACACCCATGCTATAGCCAACTGCGGAAGCGTCAACCCAACTTCACTGGCGATGGAAGAGAGATTCGAGACCGCCTCAAGCACCACAGTCCGAAGCCACTGACCCGCCAATTTATTCATAAATGGTGAGCCCGCAGCTGTTGAAGCACGAGAACCCTCTGGCAATGGTTGACCTGGCATATATTTGCCTGACAGAATCCCTTGAGCAAGCGGCGACCAGACCACCTGTCCAATCCCTTCCCGCTCACAAGCTTGAACTACCTCCGTCTCCATCACGCGCCATAACATCGAATATTGAGGTTGACTAGCCACCAATGGCACCTTCAATTCCCTCGCCAAAATAGCACCTTCTGCTATCTGATCCGCCGTCCACTCACTTATCCCGACATAGAGAACCTTACCTTGACGCACCAGATCCGAAAAAGCCAAAAAGGTCTCTTCAAGGGATACTGATGCGTCAAAGCGATGCGCATAATAGATATCAATATAATCGGTCTGTAATCTGTTCAGTGAAGCATGGCACGCCTCCATAATATGCTTGCGAGACAGACCTCTTGCGTTACGTCCCGTCCCTGTGGGATGGCACACCTTGGTACACAATTCGATATCAGCTCTGTGCACTCCTTTTAATGCTTGGCCCAGCACCATCTCAGCTTTCGTATCGGAATATACATCTGCAGTATCAAATGTTGTGATCCCTACTTCCAATGCAGCGCGAACACAAGCATGGGCAGTATCATTGTCCACTTGAGCACCATGTGTAATCCAATTACCATAAGCAATCTCACTTAGATGTAAGCCGCTCGTTCCTAATTTACGATAGTTCATTTTATACCCTCCTTTAGATAACAATCTGATTGTAACAAAGAGCTATTAATACGAGAAATACTCTTTAATATACGGTTTAATTCAAAAAAAATATTACTGAGATCCTTAAAGATAATAAAAAACGCCCTTTAGGCGTTTTTTTCGGTACATATTCTGTTTCGAAACTCTAACTTCGCCTATACTCCGGTGAGTATTAACCTCCAAGCCTTGTTACCGCACCACAACTAACAGTACAATAATTCCGAGCCAAAACAGCCAGCTTACTGGGTGACCGAAATTTAATCCCCAGCCGACTCCGAGCCTTTTCTTGACGATTAGGTTTGGATCTTTGCGATTGAAATAAATCATACCTAATCGCCATTTATCATCGTCATGGACAGGTCTGACATTGGAGCTATCGGCAGATCGCTCCAAGCGGCTTTCGCCCTGACCAGCCCAGAACGTTAAGGCCAAGGCGTATAGGATGACAAGGGCTATTATGATTAGGATAATAGGGATAGCGAAACTCATGTTAAGCAGAGATATCATGTTTAGTTGCACGACGGAAAACAGGATAACTATTAAGAAGCTTGCTGTAAGCATAAAATATGACCAAGTACGGCGGTAAGCTGCGTCTTGTCTGATGGAACGGTTAGGATCATTGGGTTGAACCTGCTGCTTTACTCTGCGAATACTCCAATTCTCAAATATGAACAAAAGTGTTATGAACACTTGCATGATCGTAGGCATAAACACAGAACTAAAAGATTTAGCTGCATAGCGGTCTACGTTCCAACTGCTGTTGTAATGGATCGGAATCTGATCAGGAATCAGATCGTAGTTGCGCAGCACAGTTACAATACTAACAACAGTAATTAAAACATGAATGAGGAACCAATTATTAGATAAGCCAATGTTTCTTTTCCGAAATCCAGTGTCCACTGTCATGATCGATGGTTCCAGAGCAATAGGCAGCATAGGTAGTAAACTTTTCATTTTGAAATGATAGCTAATGTTTATGACTAGGGAGATTACGACCATGGCGAGTGAATAAGTGACAATGATCCAACTTTGTTGCTTGGAATGTTCATCACCGTATATTAGACAGAGGATACAAACAATGAATAGGATGGTATGCACGGTAGCACTAATCCTAGCATATGACTTCCGCATCTGGCGCAGAGGCTCACTATGGAATTGTACAGGGCTGACGGTGACCCCAAAACTAATCGTCTCTCTTGTTAAATAAGGCATGCTTAGCATGAGTACAATGGCAGGTACAAATACAAAGATCATTACTATAACAGGCATTATCGTCATATCATTCGCCTCCTCTTATACATAAGTGTGTATTTAAAAACTCTATAACCCTTATAGCATAGGCGATTCAGCGCTATGCCTTTTTGCGTATGATGATCCTATTAACTTAGGATAGGTGATCGACTTGAACATAAATTTTATTATAATCGATTTTAGTGACTGTAGGGGTGAAATTAACAATTTATCCAGTTTTTTTGCTGCGCAAAGCTACTCATCTGAAAACTGAATTATGGCAAGTACATCTGTTTGAAATTCTGTGTAGGTAAAGGACTCGCCTCGTATCTGCAATGGTGCGGATCACTGCGTCAGAGTATAAATAAGTCCGTCCATGCAGGAATCATTGGTATGAAAATAATTCCGATTTTTCGCAAAAAGTTCTTGAACGGTTTATCATTCTTCTTTTTAAGCTGCCCCTTCATTTGTGCACTTTGTGCTTGTAATTGCTCAGCCGAAGTCGCTATTTTCCTAATACTCATTTGACTATATTGAGCAATCTAAATTTTGTATCACTTCTATGATTCCACACGTTCCTTTTATTGACGAATTTTTCTTTCAATATTAAACTATAAATAAGAAATTAAATTCCAAAAAATCGTTTTTTTCATTTATTAAATTTATCCCAACATTACGGCGCAGGAGGAAATGAAGATGACGACGACACCAAACATCATCGTAATGAACCGTCCAACTAGAGAGCAGCTTGAAAAGATTTACGATATTTTAGATGAATGCTTTTCCGTAGGCCGAGCTTATTTCCAAGAAAGATTAGACCTAGACACCACATATGATCCAGATACAACATGGTTTGCGATGGTTGACGATAAGATTGCATCTAATGTACAAATTTTTCCGTTTCATATTAGAGTCGGTCAAGCGATCTTGAAAACGGGTGCAATGGGGAGTGTCGGTACAGATCTAAATTACCGCGGGCTGGGGCTTGCACACAAAATTCTTCATGCGCAGACCAACTATATGAAAGAAACCGATTATGATATAAGCTTGCTTTTGGCTAGTAAGCATGCGTTTTATGAAAAAGCTGGCTGGAGACTTATTCCCGAGACTGCTTTCGCAATTGAAAAACCAGCAAGTTTGGAGCAGCAGCAAAGCAGTGATGAAATCATTCCTTTTGAAGCCTGTTATCTCGATGATATCCGTTTCATCTATGAACAATTTAATAAGAATCGTACCTACACCGTGATCCGAAGTAAAACGTATTGGAATGATTTATTGACCTGGCCGGAATGGAAGAAAGTTGACTGCTTGCTCCTTCGCAGAAATGGAAAAATCGTCGCTTATGGCATCATTGAAAAGAAAGATACTGAACAAGTATTTATTAATGAATTATTGTATTTGAACGAAGCCGAAAACGGTGTTGAAGCTTTGTTTCATGCCTTATGTCAGCTGCGCCAAAATGCAAAGCAAATATTAGCGATGCTCCCAGAGGACCATAAGCTATATTCCTATTACCAACAGCATCAAGCAAATTCAATTCAAATCAATATGGCGATGTGGAAAATGATCAATCTCAGTTCAACTTTCCATAAGCTTCAGCCTGAATTAGAAGATCGCCTAAACCGTAGCAACCTAATTGCAGGCCAGGAGCTGCATATTGCACTTCGCAGCAATGAGGACTGTATCTACTTGGATTATAAGCAAAAGCAGCTTTCTGTTTCCGATGCTAGTAATCATACCAATCCCTATACTTCAATAGAAGTAGATGAACGCGAGCTAATGACTTATATCATGTTCGGCTATAATGAAGCAGGCGCAGCAAAGGACAGTACGGAGCACGCTAACATCCTTCAAGCTCTATTTCCGAAACAACAAGCCGTGTTTTATTTGACCGATAAATTTTAAGCCATTTTTGATTCCTACCATTTTAAAATAAGGGTGTGTCGCAAGTCCAACTGCTCGGACTTATGACACACCCTTATTTTTCCATAGCGATAAAAACTAGTCGTTGTTCATTTTTGATCTTCCTAACAGGACAGCACCGTAGGCTGCATCCTTAATCGGCAAAATCAGCTTTGTTTGCGGGTAGCTCTGTGCGAGCTTTCGCTCCAAGGCTTCTTTCACAAAGCGAGACTTTTGCAGCACACTTCCTGCAATCGCAATCGGACTTTCATATAGCTTAAGCCGTTCAATAACAGGCACAACAAGTTCATATAGATTGGCTGCACATTTCTCCGCTAACGCTATTGCATGTGCATCGCCCTTCTCGCATGCGGTCGTCATAATCGGTGCGAGCTGCGCAATATCTTTTTTCGTAGTATTTTTATCATAAACAAAGCCAATAATCTCTTTCACAGTGCTTAAAGCAAGCTGCTCATATACCATCGCTGGGATGACCGTATCGGTTATTCTTCCGTCCTCCACTTGAACTAATGCGGATAATAGATCGCGCCCAATGCTATAACCGCTTCCCTCGTCATCAATCAAATGACCAAAGCCTCCTGTGCGATGCTGCTCTCCTTTTTCATTCACCCCGAAGCAAATCGATCCTGTACCGGCAATGAGAATGATGCCTTGCATCGCATTTTGTGCCCCGTATAATGCGGTTTCTTGATCGCCTGTAATCGTTAATGGCCCGATATAACCGTTATTTCTCACATGCTGCTCCAAAAAATTGATGACCAGCGGATTACTTATTCCTGCCGCACCTATACATATATGAGCAACTTCTTGTAAATTACCGCAGTAGAGCTTCGTTTGAATAAAAATTTCCTCAAAGGAGGCGGCAATAGCATCAGCATCACCACCGTTATAATTAATAGGCCCTACAGTAAAGGTGAATAAAGAGTCTTCCTGGTCATGCGTAATGGTGACAGCTGTTTTCGTGCCACCCCCATCAATTCCAACGATAAATGCCATACCTATGTCCCCTTGTTGTACTTATTTCTACATCTGTATCGTAATCTTGGCGGTGGGTACAACCTCACCATTTAGGATTGGAAGGAGTGATTTGAATGCATCAAGTGTATACTCAAATGCCGCAATTCCGCAGAACTCGCCTTCGATTAACGGTAAATCATACGGGCGACCTAATGTAATGGCCGTTACTTTGCAGCCTGCTGCCAGCAGCTTCTGAACAAGCGCAAGCTGACCTTTGTTTTCACGCGCATTGAACAAGCCGATAACAATATGCTTGTAGCCTTGTACCTTTGGCAGCGCAGCGTTGATTTGCTCCTCGCTCGGGTCAATGTCGATAATCTCATAAGCTGTATTAAAATGCTCCCCCATATATTGCGGAAAGCTAAGAGCTTGATTCAAGCTGCTGGACGCAAGATCGGTGCGGTATGAATAGGAACCCATAAATAACACTTGCTCGTCACCGGTATGAATGGGCTGGAGCTCACCTTTCATGAGGCAGATCGTTTCCGTACGCATTAGCTCATTTGCTCGGCGATGTACATCGCAGCCAACTAGTTCATAATCTAGCTCCTCAATCGTCGCATATTGTGCTTTATAAGCTAAAATTTTTGTAACAGCTGCATCAATCAGCGCTTCATCCAAATCACCGGTGGCTACAGCTTCTTCGATCAAATGAATCGCTTCCTTCACTGTCTCAGGAGTATGACTAATGAATACCAAATCAATACCTGCTTTAACAGCTCCTAACGCTCCTTTTGCCGTACCATAGTATCGTTTGATCGCGTCCATTTCTAAACAATCTGATACAACTAACCCTTTATATCCTAATTTTCCTTTTAATATCTCTGTAATAATGGTATGAGACATAGTTCCGGGCACACCGGATTTTTCAATTTTCGGAAATAAAATATGTGCACTCATAATCGCTTGAGCGCCTTGCTCAATTGCGGCCTTAAACGGCAGCAGCTCAAGCTGCTCTAATTCCTCAAGTGTTTTTTCAATGGTAGGCAAGCCAATATGTGAATCGACATTTGTATCACCATGACCTGGAAAATGCTTAAGTGAGGACATGACGCCTCCATCGAGCAATCCCTTCATCATTTGAATTCCATACTGGGATACTGTTGCAACAGAATCACCATAGGAACGAACATTTATGACTGGATTCAATGCATTATTGTTAACGTCCATAACTGGAGCTAGATTAAAATTAATACCTAATGCTTTCAATTCTCTGGCAGTCATTCTGCCTGCTGCATACGCATTTTCAGGTCGTCCTGAAGAAGCAATTGCCATGGCTCCAGCAACATTGGTCGCGTCTTTAGGCATACGAGTGACTCGACCGCCTTCTTGGTCGATCGTAATAAAGCCCGGGATACCAGTATGTGTCGTGTACCATTGCTGCAGCTCAGTAACTAGCTCGCCTAATTGATATTTATTGTCGATATTATGTGAGAATAAAATAATATTGCCGACTTTATAATGCTCAATAACTTCCTTCAGCTCAGGAGTGATCTCGGTTGAAGGGAAGCCTGTTACGAACATTTGTCCAATCTTTTCGCGCAGGCTCATATGTTCTATTGTTCTCATCAATTATTCACCTTCCTCTAGCGATATAAATGATACTGCTGTGTTATTTCTGCAAATTGCTTGCTTTCCGCTGCAAACTGTTCAAGCAGCTGCTTGGCTTGAATATTGTCCGTACGATACATGTTGTCTCCCCCCAGCAAATCGATAAATGGACGAGAGCCCTCGTTCACAGGAGGCAGGAATGAAAATTGCTCGTACAAATCTCTTATCGTAAATAATAAGGTTACCCCAACTTCTAAAGGCCTCAGCACTTGGAGATCTGTAATGTAAATTTGTACCCCGCCGCATAGCTCGCCACAATGTTTAGATGACGTTGGCTTGAAATGAACTGGACGAAAAAGCACACCCGGGATACCTTTTGCATTCATCTCATCTGCCAATTGCTGCGCTTGAATGAACGGAGCACCAATCATTTCAAAAGGGAACGTTGTTCCACGTCCTTCGGAGCAGTTTGTGCCTTCAAATAAACATGTTCCTGTATATAATAACGCCGTTTCATATCGTGGTATTCCAAGTGAAGGATGAACCCAAGTTAATCCTGTATCCGGGAAGGACATGCTCCGTTCCCAGCCTTCCAAACGAACGACATGCAGCGATGCATTCCAATTCATTTGATCATTTGCCATCGTTGCTACCTCACCTGCTGTTAAGCCGTATCGCACGGCTAGCTCGTAATTTCCAACAAATGATTTGAAGCCGGGCTTCAAGACATTCCCTTCTACCGTTACCCCGTTAAGCGGATTAACACGATCAAGAACAACAAATTCCACACCTGCATTTGCACAATCTTCAAGTGCATACAGCATCGTATAAATAAATGTGTAATAGCGTACACCAACATCTTGAATATCGTATACAATGATGTCTACTTCATTCAGCATTTCTTTTGTTAAACGCTTGGAGTCTTTACGGTACAAGCTATAGACTGGAACATTCGTAAAAGGATCCATGTAAGTGTCTACTACTGCCCCTGCATCCAAATCTCCGCGAACGCCATGCTCAGGTGAAAACATCGCAGCAAGATTAAAATTTTCATGTAAAATAGTAATCGTTGATGCAAAATCCTTCGTAAGACCTGTCGGCGCTGTAATCAATCCTACGCGCTTACCTTCGAACAAATAACGATAATTCGTTATAGAATCAATCCCATTTAACACCATATGAAGCTGCCTCCTAGCTGCTTTTTCGCATAAATGGATAGAACAAGGGAATGTTTCCTGCAATACATAGAAACACTCCCTCTTAGCTAGTTGAATAGTTACCAAAGACTAGACTGCCTAACCTTCACCGTTTCAGCTGGCACCATAAATGCTTCTGCATATGTCTTTCTTGCTTCACAGCCGCGAACAACTGCTAGTGCTTTATAGTAATCCATGTATTTGAAAGATTTGCTATTCGTCACAAACCAATGCTTGCTTAAAGCATCTATCCATAGATCAAATGCCGCTTGATCGAAATCCACATATACGTAAGGGACATAATCAACCGCATCCTCCCAGTTTTCGGAGTAATATAATCTTGCTGCAAAGTGCGCGGGGAGCGCTCGTTCAAAGGATGATAGACTTGCGAAGAAACGGGCATCATTTACGATATGATGCGTTAGCGCATGGTCCTTATGCATACTGTTTTTCCAGTGTGTAATAATAATGTTAGGCTTCACGCGACGAATTACATCACAAACCTCCATACGAATTTCTTGATTGTCAGGCAACTCTCCGTCACAATAATCATCGAATACAATGGCTTCACCACCTAGCATATCCGCAAAAACCTGTGCCTCTTTCACTTTTTGCTGACGATATTCCTTCATATCCTGTCCTGCCGGGACCCCTCGTTCACCCGCAGTTAACGCTAATGTCACAATGCGATCTCCCTTTAAACTATGACTAGCGAGCACACCACCAGAAGCTAGCTCCACATCACCAACATGCGCTCCAATTGCTAATACTGTGAATTTTTCGCTCATCTTTAAAGTTCCCTCCGCAATATAGAAAATTGTTTTTCAATAGTAAAGCCCGCTTTTTGATAGATTCGAAGAGCCGGATTATTATTTCCAGTGAATAGAGAGATATATTGACAGCCCACTTTTTGAAAAGCTTCAACCATTCGGAAAAATAATACACTGCCAAGACCATGACCCTCATGCTCTGGGTGCACTCCGATACCGCAAAAAAATGCTCTTCCATCAGGCTGCGAAATAATTGGACCTGAAAAGCCCACAACCTCGTTGCCGTACACAGCTACTACAAGTGGTGCGCCAACCTTCACATAAGTAACAATATCCTTCTTCCACTGCGGATTTTGCAGGGCAGCAAGCGTTGCTTCAAGCCCTGTATGTAAATCAGGGACATAGGACGTAATGTAATAGTCCTTGCTATTTGCATTGGTTTCCTTATCTAAAATATCTTCGGGAACTATAAAGCTTCCGAGTTTTAAATACATGCAGCATTGCGTCGCTCGATCTTCGTAGCCTCTAGCCATTAAAGCTTCATATAATGGCTGATTCTTACTGATGCCCGGGGCATTATTATGCTCATGCTGAGGTGCACTTGGTATACTCCACTTCAGCTTAACAGGGTTGAAAAACAATACATCCGCTTGTCTTTTCCCAAGTTCTTGGAATCTTTTTTCTAAACGCAATAGAAAAGCATCGTAAAGCTCCAGAGAAGCCACATGGGTATCTATAATAACACTCGTAATATAACCGGCCACATCTCCAAGAGGGAGATCAGAGCCGCAGCAGCCAGCTGCAAAACCAACAATCCCTTTTTCGTCACAGCCTACCCATATACAGTCAGCGTCAAAATAAGGATGGTCGATGAATGTATCTTGAAACTCTCGCTCTGTAAATGGCTTATAATCATATTTTGTAGCCTCACGATTCCAAAGCTCTACAACTGCAGAGTGATCTTCAATTGAAAAGGGTCTGATTTGCAACATTTAAGCCTCCTGTGAACGTCCAATATAGGGCCAGGAAATTTTGCCCATTACTACTGGCTGTGATGCTCCAGTTACTAGCGGGATATTGTTTGGTAAGCGCTCCATCGTGTAATACGCTAGCAGAGCAAAAGCAATTGCTTCCTTAGCATCACTATTACCACCGATATCCTCCTGCGTCAGCACCTGCACGTTATGCGGTGCAAATAAGTGCTGCAAATCACGCAAAAGCGTCTTGTTATAGCTTCCACCGCCGCCAATTAACAATTGCTCAGCCTGGTGCTGCGGTGCAATATACCGTTCATAGCTATCGACGATGCTCCAGGCAGTTAAGTACGTAGCTGTTGCAACAACATCTTCTGCTTTCCAGTGCTTAACCTTCATCAATTCAATGATTTGTGCCACGTATTGTTGACCAAACCGTTCTCTGCCTGTCGATTTTGGTAACGGCATCGTATAATATTTATCCTGCTGCATCCATTTCAATAGCTCATCAATCACTTGACCGCCCGCACCAATTTCGCCATTAACATCCATTGTCATTGGTATAAATAATTGCGATACAAGGCCATCGATAATCATATTTCCAGGACCCGTATCAAAAGCAAATACCTCATCTGGTGAGGCATTTACAGGCAAAACAGTCACATTGCCTATTCCGCCAATATTTTGCATCAGAAGTGTTTTCTTTGGATTGTTAAACAATAAGTATTCGGTAAATGGTACTAACGGAGCTCCTTGTCCACCCATTGCCATGTCAGCAACTCGAAAGTCTGATACGCAAGGAATTCCTGTGCGATTGGCGATAACTGCACCATCCCCAATCTGAACGGTACAATGCAGATTATAGCCGCCCATAACATTCTCTTCCGGAGCATGATAGATTGTTTGACCATGCGATCCTACTGCGAATATTTGCGAAGGCGAAAGGCCGCATTTCCCTATAACGGATAATGTGGCTTGGGCGTATAATTCGCCAAGCCACATATTCATTGCGCCAACCTTATCAATCGTAGCGCTAGCGGGATCAAAAAGCTCAAATATGGAGTTTCTAACTTGCACCTCAAAAGGAGTGTTTTCAAAAGCCAGTAATTCAATCTCTACTCCATGCTCTTTTTCGGCTGATGGGAAAAGCTTAACTACTGCTGCATCAATACCATCTACTGATGTACCTGACATCAAGCCAACAAAGTATGTTGCATCCACTTTTGATTGTTTGTCCATTAACCTTTCACCGCTCCAACTGTTACCCCTTCAAGGAAGTATTTTTGTAAACTGAAGAACAAAATAAACATTGGAACTGCTGAAATGGTTGCCCCCGCCATCATCGGTGCAAAGTAAGTTGTATTCGCAAAGCGAAAGTTTTTCAAGCCGACCTGAATGGTTTGCATATCCATCGTATTCGTTACTAGGAACGGCCAGAAAAAGTCATTCCATGCCGCCATGAATGTTAGGATTGCTAGTACTGCCATAATTGTTTTAGATAGAGGCATAATGATATACCAGAAGATTTTAGGCTGGGAACAACCTTCGATTTTAGCAGATTCAATAATTTCGCCTGGAATGGAGGACATGAACTGCTTAACCAAGAAGATATTGTATACCGTTACTATGCTCGGCATAATCAACGCAGTGTACGTATTTTGTAATTCAAAAATATTTACGATCAAAATATATAGTGGAACCTGAGTAACTTGAACAGGAATCATCATAGATCCCAGCAAAATAGCGAACAAAATGTTTTTCCCTTTAAATTTCATTTTTGCAAAAGCATATCCAGCAAGAGTAGCAAAAAATACGTTAGATACCGTGATACACGCTGCCACTATAAAAGAGTTCAATAACCAGTCCCATGTATGTGGGCTAAAGTTAAAAAAGAATTTATAAGATTCAAATGAAATCTTCTTTGGTAGGATAGAATAGCTCATTGCACCAGCTTCTACCGGATCACCGAACGAGGAAATGACCATAAAGTATATCGGGAATATGGTAGCTGCGGCGAATAGGATAAGGAACGTAATGTTTGCACCATTACGTATAAACAGATACCCTTTGCTTCTTAAGCTATTGTTGTACAAACCCATAGTATTCTGCTCCTTTTCCTAGTATTCTACATCTTTACCTATAAACTTGAATTGAAGGAATGAGATAAATCCAATAATCGCTGCTAGAACTAATGATTGTGCCGCTGCCTCACCAAACTCAAAATATGTGAACGCATTGTTAAAGATTAACAAACCTACCATTGTTGTTGCATGGTCTGGTCCACCGCCTGTCATAAGATAAGCGTTTTGGAATACTTGGAAGGAACCGATAACACCCGTAACAAGTAGGAATAGCGTTGTTGGCTTAAGGAAAGGGACAACGATAAACCAAAGCTTTTGCAGGAAAGACGCGCCATCAATTTCAGCTGCTTCATAATAGCTGTTATCAATAGCGAGTAATGCGGCTATATAAATAATAATTGCTGTACCATGACTTGATAACCATGACATTAACACAAGTGAGAACATTGCAGTTGCACTGGAACCAAGCCAGTTTTGATTTTCAATACCTAAAAAACTCACGAGCTTATTGGCAATACCTGATTTTAAAGGATCGAAGATCCACAGCCACACAACAGAAAGCGCTACACCAGATGCTACGGCTGGCAAGTAATATAGTGCTTTAAAGATCGTTTGTGTTTTTTTCTTGAAAGGAATAATCAAAATTGAAATTAAAAATGACAGAAGAATATTAAACGGAACAGTTAATAGCGTATATACTAACGTGTTTTTCAGCGCTTTCCAGAAAAGTTCATCTGAAAACGAGTTAACGAAGTTATCCATGCCGACAAAAGTGGATCCTAATGGACCATATTTTTGTAAGCTGATAATAAAAGCATTGATGACTGGATATGCGGTAAATAAAGAAAACGCAATAAGTGCTACTGCGATAAACGCGTATCCCCAACCTGAGTCACTTTCGAGCTTCAATTTTTTTCTTTTAGTCAACGTTTGATTCATTGGGTCGCACCTCTCTTCTAAAAACAGTACAAGCTCTAGCTAATTTAGAAGGAAAGCTGTACGTTCTAGCTACGCACAGCTTTCACATGTCAGCCTACGACAGACTAGTCAACTACAATACCATCTTTACCGAAAGATTTAATTGCAGCCGCTTTAACTGCATCATACATTTCTTGTGGAGCAATCTCATTTGCAAGTAAGGCTTGTAGTTTAGGAATAATAACTTCTGTTTCAATTTTTAATGCTTCAGCAGCCAGATCAGTAGGAATATCTGTACGAGCCGGAAGCGCTTTTGCCATCATAGCTTTACCTGCAGCAACGTTATCTTCGTTACGAGGGAATTTTTCAAGTACTTCTGCATTACGTGCAGATTCAGTAATTGGTGATAAGAACAGCTCATTACTGTAGTTAGCAGCAATTGAACCAGAAGACAAGAAATTCGTTGCTAGGGCAATATTTTTGATGTGCTCTTCAGATGGAGCTTTTTTACCACGAAGTGCGATATAACCATCAACGATTGAAGTAGGGACATAATCGGCACCGTTGAATGTTGGGACTGGAAGTGAAATATAATCAACTTCAATAGAATCTGCAACAGCTGAACCATCGTTCGCTTTAATCTTCTCATTGTTTAGACGAGCAGAGTTTTCAAATGCAGATAAACCTTTACCTGTGATCATCGTTTGGCCCGTTAGGAACATGTTCCACCGTTTGCCAGCATCGATAGAGCTTAGCTCTTTAGGCATAGAACCATCGTTGATCATTTCGCGAATAGATGTAAGTAGCCCCAAGAAGTTTTTGCTTGTATACGTATATTTAAGATCTTTATCGAAGTAATCTGGTAAACCTGCAGTTTTAGCAAGAATAGCTAGATAGTCTTTAGATGCTACACCAGATGTTGCAAACACGAAACCATAACGAGTAGTTTCACCTTTATCATTTTTCACTACGCCTTTAGAAATTGCATTACGGAACTCTTCATAAGTCCAACCGTTTTGTTGAATGCTTTTCCAATCAATTCCGGCTTCTTCAAGGAATTGTTTGTTACCACCGATAGTGTGGATTTCCATATATGCTGGTAGGCCGTATTGAGCGTCACCTAGTTGGAAATATTTCAATGGAACTTCGTCATAATCGGCCTTGGCTTCATCAGAAAGGGCACCGTTAAGGTCGATTAGTACATTAAGTGCTGCATATTTCGAAATTCCTGAAGCACCGATAAAAGCAATATCTGGAGGAGAACCTGCATTTACTTGAGTATCAAGTTTTTGCGTCATATCTTCCCAGCTCGCTGGTTCGATTTTCAAAGTCAAGTTAGGATGTAGTGTATTAAATTCTTTTTCCATATCAGCAAAACGTGTTTGATAGTTCGCTGATATCGGAGGTAAAAGTGCTGTAATCGTATCCTTTTTAGGCTCAGAACCACCGTTACTAGTTCCTGTATTACCGGAATCTGTAGAAGTTGTAGCGTTATTTCCGTTTCCACCGCAAGCCGATAAGAGTGATACCATCATGATTCCTGACAAAAACAGAGTTAATCCACGTGATCTTTTTTTCATCGAAAACAGCCCCCTCAATTATTAATAGCATCCATCCTGTTATTCCACTTTTCACACCTAAACCAATGATGCGATTGCCTGTTTCAAGCGTCCTCCGTTTGCGTTAAGTACTTGTTCTGCTTCTTTTGCATCTAACCCCGATTTAATCATCATAATTGCCAGCTTACAGTTCATAGATGCTTTTTCAAGTGTTTCTGCGGCGGTTGATGTATCTACACCAGTCGTGTTCATGATGATACGAATCGAGCGATCTACGAGCTTAAAATTACTAGCCTTCAGATCAACCATCAAGTTGTTGTACGTTTTTCCTAACTTGACCATTGTGCATGTTGTCAGCATATTAAGCACCAACTTCTGAGCAGTTCCTGCCTTTAATCGAGTCGAACCGCTAATGACCTCAGGTCCTACAACAGGTGTTATACAAACATCTACAATGGGTTCGAACTTTGAGCCTCTGTTGTTACAAACACCGATAGTAGCTGCTCCAAGTTCCTTTGCTTTCGCTAAAGCTGCAATAACGTAGTTTGCACTACCGCTTGCCGAAATCCCAATTAGTACATCTTTGTTTGTTACACCAATGCTTTCGATTAATGCGATCCCTTCATCCATATCGTCTTCACAGCCTTCAACCGCAGTACGCAAAGCAATATCACCACCAGCGATATAGCCCTGCACCAAGGAAGGATCTGTACCAAAGGTAGGAGGACATTCGGAAGCATCCAGAACACCTAATCTTCCTGATGAGCCAGCTCCTATGTAAAACATTCTTCCACCATTAGACAACCTATGATGTAGAATATCTACCGCCTTTGCAATCTGCGGAATCTCCTCAGTTATAGCTCTGGGGACCAGTGCATCTTGTTGATTCATTAACTGGATCATTTCTTCCGTAGTACATTCATCAATCATTAATGTGTCTGGATTCACAGCCTCTGTTGTCAATCCCGCAAGGTAGTCATTCATAGCCATCCTCCTTCTTCCCAGTCTCAATCTGTCACCTAGTTAACAAAATGTGTTATATTAACTTACAATTATTATGCTCTTATACTAATACAACACCATCGCTTCGTCAATAGATTTTGAAATATAATTTCATAAAGAAATTAAATTCTGATGTTTTATTTCATTTCTTACATACTATGTTATACCACATTTATAAAGCGCTTACAAGATACAATTTAAATTTTTACCAATTGCTTTGATCGCTATGGCTCTAAGGTTAAAGCGATTTAAAAAAATGTATTATTTGCTGATTATCGCTCTAAACGAAACATAAAGTTACATCATCCGCGTTCAACCGGATGATGTTTCGTCTTCGATTCCATTCATTTTCTTCCTCATTATTGTGTGCCAAGCTATTAATTATTGAATTAAACTACTTATTATATTCATTAGATCGACGTATTCATCATGTAGATAATCTAACATGGATTGATATGTAGTACATTTTAGTACACGAATAAGCGAATGGAATACAAAAAAAGGAAAGCATTGATCCATGATCAATGCTTTCCTTCACATTCATTCTATCAGAACCTAATTTCTAAGTTTTTTCTTTAATATATTATGCGTTTTTGTTAAGTAGGTTTTTACTTCTTCATATTCTGCACTTGCGACACCAGCAAATAATATGTCGATGATCGTAAGCATCGCAATACGCGAGCCCATAGCCCCACTGCGGATTGTTATTTCAGGTGTGGATATGCTCAGTACAATATCCGCCCGCTCCGCAAGCTCACTTTTATTGTACTTCGTAATCGCAATACATTTCGCTCTATTCTTTTGGGCAATTTCCAGTGCATCAATAATATCACTAGTTGCTCCAGAGTTAGAAATGAAAATGGCAACATCATCTTTCTCAAGTAAAGTTGCTGCCGTGAGCTGACTATGACCATCTGTATAGGCATGACACATCTTATTAATTCGCGAGAACTTCTGTTCCCCGTCCATACAAACGAGTCCCGAAGCACCTATTCCAAAGAAAACAATTCGCTTACTATGACATAGTAATTCTACAGCTCTTGTAATTTCTTTTCGATCAATAACACTAAGCGTATCCTCAATGGACTTGCAATTATTCAATGAAATATTTGATATAATTGTCGAGAGATCATCACCTGGCTGAATATCTGTATATTGAGCCTTTGAATCCTCATCACGAGAACCCAAAGATGCCGATATACTCACAATAAAATTGCGGTATCCGCTGTAACCCATCGTCTTACAGAAACGAAGGACAGATGCATCGCTTGTCTTACTCGATTGAGCCAATTCCTTAATCGACAAATGAGGGATCTCTTCCGTATTTTCTAAAATGTAATCTCCGACCAATCGTTCAACTGGTGTAAAACTCTCTCGCATATCACGAATTTTAATTAATACGTTGTCATTTAGACTCATAATCTACCTACTCTAGATTTAATTAACACCTTTATTAATATCATAAACAATATAAACAACCTATTTCAATAACAAAATACGTTTCGGCATATCAAAGCTAATATTAATTAATCTATTAAAATCATCCTACTCTTAGGACATCTGGTGACTTTACGTTGATTATAGCGTAATAAAGTTGTAAGGTATAGTCGATAATTATATACTTTCTGATATGGTGAAACAAGGGACCACAAAGGTCCCCGAAGATTCTTTCTATTGTTCTCAGCATACGTAATACGCATGTATTTTTAAATTTCACTGCCGTCTAAATATGACTCAATTTGTCAACTACATCCTGTGATGTAGCACCGTACTTGAACCATTTAATTTGCTAGCAAGCTGCTTTAATGTAGTCAAGAACACCGGCATGGCCGCTACACTTAGTAATAATAGTGCAATGATTAATACGAATGCTACCTGTATAAGTGTCGTTACCCGAAGGAATCAACGCGGCGCAGGTGATCCAACATCCCCTTCAAGCTCGTTATACCGCATCATCAGGAATATGCTGTAATCAACGCCCAGGGCTGCAATCAAGCCATCTAATGGCATTCCAAAAGCTGTCTGCAAGTTCTTCTTCGAGCTCAAGCGAATACAGTAACTCACCTTCTTCCATCATTTTAGCGAACATCTTCAAAGGGCCATATACAGTGCAGATCAATGCCATGGAAGGCAGGGGGCGTAACAAGTTCTCCTCCTTACCGGATTTGACTATATCTAGAATGAATTTTAATAAATGACCGAATATTGCTTTGCTATGTTCGTCTAAGTAATATCCATCTTCATGCAAGTCTTTCTTTTGCGATTTTTTTGCGCAAGAAATAAAGAGTTCTTTATAATGTAATAATGTACATAAAGACGGATTTGGAGGGAAATAAATGGCAAGTCGTAAATGGGTATTAATCATAGACGATGAAGATGATTTAGCGCGTCTGATGAAGGCTGTTTTACATAAAGAAGGTGTTCCAGACGTTGTAACTGCCGGGACCGTTGCAGAGGGTTGGGACAAGTTCCAGGAGTATAATCCTGAGCTTATATTGCTAGATATTATGCTCCCAGATGGAGAAGGATATGACTTATGCAGAAAAATTCGGGAAACATCAAATGCACCCATCTTATTTATGTCTGCAAAAGACGAGGAAATTAATAAGCTGTTAGGACTGGCGATAGGTGGCGATGATTATATTACTAAACCGTTCAGTCCGAAAGAAGTCGCTTATCGGGTAAAGGCACAACTGAGAAGAGCTGGCTTTACAGAAGAAAAAAAAGCTCCGAAAAGCTTACAAGCTGGCCCCTTTGAGCTTAGTGCCAATGAGACAGAATTAAAAAAGAATGGCGAGGTCCTCGTGCTAACCGCCAAAGAAGTCGGTTTAATGAGCTGTTTTATGCATCATCCCAATCAGATTCTAAGCAAAGAAACCTTGTTTGGACAGGCGTGGGGTGAGGACTTTTTTGGTTCCGATAATACAGTGATGGTACATATTCGGCGCTTACGCGAAAAAATTGAGGCCGACCCTTCAAATCCTTCCTTTATTTTGACGGTTAAAGGGTTAGGTTATAAATTAAATACCAAGGAGTGAGACTAGTTGAAATGGAAATTGACACTCCGCTTTTTAAGATCGGTTATGACTATTGTTGTGATCGTTGGTATTGTAAACGCGATTTTGTTCCTTTCCTTATTCGTTATAAAGGTAAATAATAATAACTTTGGCACTGAAGAAGCATCTGCAGAAACCTTTAGCCGGACCTTTTCACAATACGTAGAATTACAGGCCGGCAAACCTGTTGTGAATGAAGAAGGTCTCAAAAAACTACAAGAAATGAGTGCCTGGGTACAATTCTTGAATGACCAAGGGGAGCAAGCAGCTGCCTTTTATACCCCTGAAGAATTGAAAACAGAGTATTCTCCTATTGAAATTGTACAAATGTATAAATATAAAGAATTAGATGCACGCACGACGGTTTTTGTCAGCGAAGCCCAAAATTTCAGTTACTTTTTAGGGATTAATAATCCAAAAATAGGCCGGTACGTAATGACCTATGACTACGCTAAAATTTTCAAAGATGTTAATGTTTTTCTTTTCATTTTTTTAATCGTTGATGTGCTTATTGTAATCCTCATTGGATTTCTATTTGGGAAAAAGTTAACTGCACCCCTTCATACATTAATAGAGGGTATTCAACAGCTCAGGGAACGACGTTTTAAGAAAATGCCTACTCCCAAAGGTGTTTATGAAGATGTTTTTCGTAATATGAATGAACTATCTGAAAAGCTCGATCGACATGAAGAGGAACGTAAACGTCTCGATCAAATGCGTGAGGAATGGATTAGCAATGTTTCACATGACATGAAGACACCACTTGCTTCTATTCAAGGTTATGCAGAATTTATTAACGACAGTGCCACAGATTTAACAGCCCAAGAATTACAGGAATACACGTCAATTATCAAGAGTAAATCGATGTATATGAAAGATCTGTTAGATGACCTCAATTTAACGACACGTTTGCGTAATCACCAGCTATCCCTGCAATTTGAAGAGGTGAATCTCGTTCAGTTTCTACGAGAAATGACGATTGAACTTTTAAATGACCCGACCTTTGGTGAACGGAAGATAGAGTTTGAGGCAAATGTGGTTAAAGCTGTACATAAAGTAGATAAAAAATTACTAAAACGAGCGATCCTTAACTTGATCTACAACGCGCTGGTGCATAACGATGAAAATGTTGTGGTGAAGATTCGAGTGGAAACCATTAGTCCGCATACCCAAATTACAATTTCTGATAATGGCCAGGGTATTCCAGCTAAAGATCTGGAACAGGTTTTCGAACGCTACTATCGGGGTACAAACACAACGAGCAAGCATGGAACTGGGTTAGGAATGGCCATCGCCAGAGATATTATTTGGGCTCATGAGGGGAAACTCGATTTGACGAGCGATGAAAATACCGGTACCACCATTACTATACTTTTATAATACAAATGACTTACCTACTCATTAGCAGAGAAAAGGGCTGTGCTCCATTACCTTTATTGGAGACAGCCCTTCTTCAATTTATTAGTTTTTTATTGCTTTTAGCGGAATATCCTCTACCTTCACTTCATCATATGAGGAGACTTGATCACCTTTTTTTACATACATTTTTAAGTAGGCGCCTTTACGAAGATTTTTTTGTGCATTAAATTCCAGTGGAATTGTATTACCTTTGGCATTTGTAGCTTCTAGTGTATAGGAATAGGAAGTCATCACTGTACCATCACTCAGTTTATATTCATGGGGTTCCCCATCCTCTGTAATTTGTAAATAGTAATTTTCGGCATTCATGCGATTGAAATCAATCTTTGCTAGAGCAAAGACACCTACAACCCCAATAACAAACAAAATACCCATAGTAATTAGAAATTTTTTCATCTCAATCATCCTTCTGTTCTATTATTTAGTGTGATAATACGATTGTATGAAGCTATGGTTAAGAAATAATACAACCCATAAATTATGGTATAAGCAATCATCCAGAGCAACACTGGCTTTGCTAAATCTATCATCAGTAGACTAGAGAATGCTTTTAAAGCCACTACACTATGCAATAACCCTACTATAAGCGGTACAACAAAGATAACGAATACCTGTGACGCAATGGATTTCCGCATTTCTTTTGCACTGACACCCATTTTATGCAGCATATTGTACTGTGCTTTATCTTCTTCTGCCTCAGTTAAAACTTTAAAGTAAATGATACTGCCTGTTGCAGCCAGAAATACGAGTCCAAGGAAACTTCCTATAAAAAGTAGAGAACCCACACTTTCCAAGCTTGTTTGGAAATCTTGAGGCCTGCTTGAAAATAGCGCTTCTTCAGGTAATTGGTTTGCAATTTTTGCAGATAAATCCACAGAGGCATCCTCTACCCCAAGAACACGATAGCGTAGCACTTCCCCATCATTTTGCAACACTTTATACTGGTCATCCGAGACTACCACGGTTATACCTGCTGTACCTACATTCAATACGCTTTGCGTTTTAAAGCTTTGGAATGTGAGAGGATGGCCGTTTCCTGTTGTTATAGTTTTTCCTGTATATATAGGTGAGAACCTTTTGTCATATCCGATATCTAAAATAACCGCGTAGCCGTCCTTTACATCTAATTTTTCTTTATGTTGTAAACTTGCTAATTGGTTGTATGTTTTTTCATCGATAACTGTATATCCTCTTTTATCAGAGCTATCGAATGTTGATGGCGAGTTTAACTCTTTCGTATGAAACGTAATGGATAGTGCTTCAATATTTTTATCGTATTTTGTATCTGATACTACAGCACTCACTTGCTTGTCCATTTCTGCATCTGTGGATTGATACATAAAGGTATTCGGATTAATCGTTTTCGCCGAGTCATTCGTATTGTAATAAAGGCCATAGACCGCTCCACCGGCAGTTACTGTCGTAGCACTCAACACGGCAATCACAGTTAATGTACGTGCGTTCCCACGAATACGATAGAGCAGCTGCGAAATAGTAATGACATGAAGGCCTTTCCAAAGCCACCTTTCATTTTTCTTAATCATTGCTAACACAAAGCCAGTCACACTGTGGAACAATAAAAATGTACCCAAAATAACCGTTGTTAAAATAATTAATACAGTCAAGGGCAATCCAATTTTTTCCCATACCTTAGAAGTGAAAAGGTCCTGCATTGCAAGCCAATAGCCCAAGACAATGAGTAACACTCCAAGAACAGCTACTATCATAGATGGTTTAGGCGCCACTTCTCCCTTTTTGGAAGCATGAAATAAATCAATCAACTTAAATTGATAAATCAAGCGATAGCCTTGAAACGATGTTACTAAGAATATAACTAGAAATACGATAACCGTGTTCATCGCTGCCGCCGCTGAAAATGTAAAGGGTGCTACAACGTCATAACCCATTAAATGAATTAAAATCGTCATAAATCCTTTTGAACATAGGAACCCAAGTACAATTCCTACTACTAAAGAGAATAATCCTAACAATAAATTTTCGAAAAAGAGCATAAAGCCTATTTGACGATTACGTACCCCCAGCAACGCATACAGTGCGACTTCTTTTTTACGTTTTTTCATAAAAAATGAATTGGAATAAGCTATAAATATGAACACGAAAAAGATAAGAATGACTGCCGCTCCACTCATTAGGGAACCCAGTTTTTGGGATGAAGCCGTCTGTTCAGCTATCGTATCACTATATTTTAAGGTCACAAATGTAAAGTAAATGATGATACTAAACACCATCGATGCGATGTATAAAAAATATTGCGAGAAGTTTCTGGCTATATTTTTTCTTGCTAGACTAAATAACGTCATCTACCTCACCCCCAATGGCCGCATGAACATCTAAGATCTCTTGGAAGAAGGCTTTGCGTGTCTGATCACGACGATAGATTTCTGTTGAAAATGAACCATCCTTGATGAAAATGATCCGGCGGCAGAAGCTTGCGGCAAAGGCATCATGGGTCACCATCATAATGGTCGAATTGTTATTTTCATTTAAAGTACTTAAGCTTTCCAATAAATCTGTTGCTGATTTGGAGTCAAGTGCACCTGTTGGTTCATCAGCCAAAATCAGTGCTGGCTCTGTCACGAGCGCTCTAGCCGCAGCGGTTCTTTGCTTTTGACCCCCAGAGATTTGGTAAGGATATTTCCCCAGTAAATCTTCAATCCCAAATACTTTAGAGATCTGAGTCACAAGGTGATTAATTTTCTTCGCTGGAATTTTAGCAATCGCCAGGGGAAGCAATATGTTCTCCTTTACCGTCAAGGAATCGAGTAAATTGTAATCTTGAAAGATGAACCCGAGATGTTCACGCCGGAAGTCTGACAAAGCTGCTTCCTTCAGATCATGAATACTCATGTTCTTCATATATATCTTTCCTTCTGTTGGAGAATCTATGGTTGCTAACAAATTTAGCAAGGTTGATTTTCCCGCTCCGGAAGGTCCCATAATCCCTACAAACTCACCTTCATGAATGTCAAAAGACACGTTTTCCAACGCTGTGTAAGCAGCACTTAACTTCCCGTACACTTTTTTTACGTTTTCTACTTTTAATAATGGTTCCATTCATTTCACCTCATAATTTGCTGATACTTATACTATAGGCACCGAACCTTACAGCAAATTCATGCCAACCTTACAACAAGCTTAAATCTACAAAAAAAAGATACCCTGTAGCCATTTAAGACTACGGAGTATCCCTTTGCTATTGAATAGCATTCATTTTTTTCTGGTTGTATATAAATCAGAAGCTTCATCAAAGTAAAAGCGGCGTTTTTGTTTGCCAAACACGACTAATATAACATGAACGAACAATACGATCGTTAAAATGAGAGAGGTCAATCCAGCACCTAGCGTTAAGAATATAGATGCCTTATAAAATGGAGAATCCATTGATATTTCCACATTATTCAACGTTTTCGCAATGACTGTTATGAAGTACATCGCGTAAATGGCACCAAAGCGTTTAAATAATCGCTTGTTCGTTTCCACTCGACTTATTTTACTGTCATAGCGATAACGCATTATTTTCGTACCGATTGTCGATCCATTCCAAATCATCGGAATAATAAAAAAGGTTACAGAAAGTGTAATGGTGCTTGCAATAAATTCACTAACCATATTAACGTTGGTCATACTCAACACAACTTTAACTACTAGGTTGCTGATAAATAGATCAATAATAACAGCCAGTAACACAGACATCCCTCTTACTTCATCAAGCGCTAATAATCTTTCCGCTTTCTCCTTAATTTTCTTTTTTGACGGGAATAACGCCAACACAGCTGGAGCAATAAAGAACCCCAGTACACCGCCAGTAGTATTTAACAATAAATCATCCACATCAAAAATACGATAAGGGCAATTATAAATCCCGTAAATGCCGGTTACCTGTGTTATCTCATAAAATAAAGTTAATAAGAACGTGAAGCCTAGAGCTTTCTTCCAATATTTCTTATCATGAAAAAAGTATCGCAGATAAACACCAAAAGGTAATAATAGCAAGAAATTAAAAAACGCTTGATAGAATGAGGGTTGGCTAAATAATAGCCTATAAGTTGCAGGCTGTGATAACACGATGCCACTATTCCCAAAGGTGCCCACTATAAATTGAAATGGCATAAGTGAATAATGTTGTGTACCCGGTTTTTGAAGAGAACAAGTGTTACGTATTTCCGGCAACGGCAACAATACTAAAAATAACGCTGCTAGAAAGTAAAAGATAAACGAAAACGAAATTAACGTGGTAGAAAAGGGAAGGTAATTATATTTTCTATAGGTATAAATGAGCCATGGGATAAAAAAGGCAAATGCTAAAACGACAAAAAAGATCGCTGCCACAAAGATCGGTTGAGTATATGCTGACATTTCTAGTTCACACCCCAAAATGATTTAGTATTCATATTAACCATAAAACTGATTCTAATTCAACTGGAGTTGGAACATTTTATCAAATTTAAGGATCCTGTAATGTTGGCATCAATTTAATGTAAGGTTCGCAACTTATACTGACTCCTAGGCAAATAAAAATATTTTCAAAGGAGCACTATTAATGAATCCCTCCATTTCGCAAAAAGAAAGAATCATTTCACTCGACATCATTCGCGGACTTGCTCTTTTTGGCATTCTGCTTATAAATGTTGGAGCCTTTAAAGTTATTATGGAAGGAGATCCCTTACCAGACTATAGTGGCATTAATGGAATCATCCATAGCTTGATAATCATCTTCGTACAAAAAAAGTTCTTTTCTATTTTTTCATTCCTATTTGGTGTAGGTCTATACATTTTCGCCTCAAGAGCCGAAAGCCGGGGAGATAAACCCAGATGGCGTATGGCTAGACGTTTACTAATCCTTTTGCTGCTGGGAATCATTCATGTATTTATCTTTTGGGGAACCATTCTGCCCGCATACGCCATTATCGGATTGTTTCTGATCCCTTTTTATCACACAACGGTTTCTACACTTAAAAAGTGGCTTATGGGTATGACATCCATTTACATCATTTCCTTAGTGGTAAAAATATTCCTGCCTTCTCAAGGGGCAATCTCATCTATTCTTGATATTTTTTCTAATGACGCTATACAAATCTTTATTATGTTTTTAGCTGGTTTTTTAACCGCAAAGTTAGGTTGGCTGACACATATACAAGAATTAACAAGACCCATTAGATGGATTCAAATGGTATCATTTCTGTTGTTCATTGGTTTTTCACTATGGATTTGGAACGCTTCTCAAAATGGGAACAGCAATGTAGATTCAGTTACGGGCTTAGGATCTCTCCCAACCACTTTGTTCTACTTAACAACATTATTTCTACTATTAGAAAATAAACAAATGGTGAAATTCCTGAAACCCATATCACGGGTGGGTCAAATGGCGTTTACAAATTATGTAGCACAAAGCATTATAGGGACGGCAATCATTTCAATGATAGGTCTCGAAGTCGTTTCACCAAAAGATATTCTCTACATCGCAGTTCTGATTTATATGATTCAAATCATTTTTAGCACCATTTGGTTCAAGTTTTTTTCCATGGGCCCTTTAGAAAAGGTTTGGCGCTTGATGACCTATGGAACAAAGCCTGCAATCAAACGATAAAAGCTTCGCTTTCCTCGCCTCAATTCAAGTCGAAATTTCTTATCTAAACCCAAAACCCCCTTTTAAAAAGGGGGTTTTGGGTTTAAGCGCTTTAACTTTTAGGCGACAGATCACAACATGAACTTTAAGAATTAGAGAATTAAGTCCAACGCATCCTGCGAAATCCACACTTTATCTTTAATCATTACTGTCAGCACATTTAGTTTCGTTGTTTTGCCATCCTGAATGGCGATATTTTTATCTATAGGCAGCTTGAGAACTTGGCCTGCTTTTTTCACTACAACCACCGGATTAGTCTTATCGGTCTTATCTAGGGTAATCGTAGCTCCTTTGGCCTTGAATTTATCACTGGATACGTACAGTGTATCCTGAAGCTGCGCCAGATTGAGTCCGGTTACTTCTTGAATATACTTATTCACATCCGTATTCTGGATTACACCGCTGTTCATGAAATCGGTCGGTTTAAAATTAGCCGGATGGTAGGCGAACAATCCAACTTCTTCCGATGTGTGATCATCCGTAGAGAAGGTTACTCCTATTTTATCCCCCAAAATTTTACCGATGACTGGCGAAAGGTTGTCCTGCATTCCCAATCTGACTTGATCCGCTTCTTCTTTGGTTAGATCACTAAGTCCATAATTATCCGCAAGGACCTTTTTGAAATTGCTCTCATTAATACTGCCTTCAATGTAATAACTGGTGTGCTTCGCTTTCTTCAGCACGGAGATTAGGTCTTTGGTAGAATCATAGTTCGTCATATTGAGCCCGCCGGTAGCATGATCCGAAACCGATAAGACTGCTGTATTCCCGTCTTTTTCTGCAAAATCAACAGCGGCTTTGAAGGCTTTATCAAACGCTAAGGTTTCACTCATAATCCCCACTGGATCGTTATCATGACCATACCAGTCAATCTGGCTTGCTTCGACCATCAGAATAAAACCATTCTCGTTCTGTGACAACTTCTCTATCGCTACATTGGTCATTTCGGCAAGGCTCGGTTGCTTTTGCGGGTTCAGGTCAAAATCAGCATCCAGTGCTTCGGGGTTGAATAGTCCCCAGATTTTATTCGTTTTAGAATTCATTAAACCTGCTTTATCCGTTACGTATTCATACCCATTTGATTTCAGGATTTTGGTTAAATCTTCTCCGTCCTTGCGGTTAATGTCTTCTTTGCCGGGTACCAAATACCCGGAACCGCCCCCAAGTAGTACATCTACACCACTATAGACCATCTGTTCTGCAATAGACTGCGCATTGTCACGCGTGTATGCATGACTTAAAAATGTAGCTGGTGTCGCATCCGTTAATTCACAAGTGAATACTGTTCCTGTACTTTTCCCTGCCATTCTCGCTGCATCCATAAGGGTAGGCAGAGGTTTGTTCATGTCCTCTGGTTTAACTGCGCTTACGAAAGGCATCGTTATTCGGTCTGGAAGTATGGATACCGTCTCACTCTTAACCTTATGGCCTGTGGCATAAGCCGTAGCTCCCGCAGCGGAATCTGTGGTCAGTGAATCCGTAGAATAGGTTCTCACCAGCCCGCTGAAATACTTATCCATCGCAAGCGCCTGACCTCCCTGATACCATCTGGCCAAGTTCACATCGGATAAGCTCATCCCATCCGTAATAAACAGGATTACGTTTTTGACCGATTTGTTGGTAGGAGCATCAGAGTTATTGGCGTAGGATGTTCCGTTGCCTGCTGCAAGCAGACTGCAAACCATAACTGTACTGCAAATTGTCCCGATAACCTTTTTGCGCATTTGAATCCTCCTCTAGCAGATTTTGTTAAGTACGTTACTAGTTTAAAGGAGGATTGTTTGCGGGAGCAGCACCTATTCTCTTATTTTATATTAAATTCTATGCATATTTTGTCTTGACCTGTGCTACTGATATTTGTAAAAAAGGGGCGCCCTAGGGGCACCCTTTGCATTATTATTGTCTTATTACGAGGACATCTCGAGGCGCTCTACCCGTGCTTTGAATTTGGGAAATTTCGGAGCTTGTAAGGATACGGCCTACCAATATCAACGAAGATGTGACATTGTTAAAGTTAAAATTATTCAAGTTCGCTACGTTTTGGCTGCCACGGAATACACGGAACGATCCCTGAAAGTTAATTCGCGAAAATAGTACAAGCGTTACTTGAGAGCTCTGCACAACATTTCTGAGACGGAAACTCGAGAGAACGTTGTTAAACCGAAACGCTCCAAGATCACGAACCGCAACTCCTCCACGTCTGAATCGAATCCGGCGATTGGTAAAATTAGTACCCGACCAAAGAGTAAGACGTATATCACTGTTAGCCAACTAAATCAACTCCTTCTCTGAGATTGATATAGTCTATTACTAACTTCAAAGAACGGTACAAGACAAATACAGTTGTACAAATGATTGTTTTTCAGATTTCCCTACGGTGGTATTATCCAAATCACCGGGTCGAGCCTCGGATAGGTTAGCAGTCGAAGTGATTTTCCAGTTATATTCATCTAACTATTAGACACTTTCTTATACGTTAGGAGCGAATATGAAAAAAATAACTCAAACATTCGGGTATTTAGGTAGTACAATGTTGGCTGCAGCTTTACTGTCATGGATCTGCGTATTTTTGATTCACGGCTTACCTGGGGTCTATATATGGATGGCACTTAAATTTATCATCCCAATTCTAGGTTTCGTAGGACCCACCCCAAACCCTCTTGCCGATTCTGCTCATGATCTGGTAAAAAGTGAAGCTATCTTTTGGAGGAGTTACCCTAGGAGGAATGGACAGCTTCAACAACTATGAAAAAAAGGCGTTAACGGATGCCTAAGCCCCGTCAACGCCTCCTCTATCCATTCATTGCATTCCTGCCTCTGCTGGAAGCGAATTATTTCTTGTCCCCACTGCTTTAATCACGAAATTGTAGGCTTTAGCAGAATCTATGCCGTTTAATGTATAACTGTAACTCGTCTGACCGCTTACCGTCGGCACATACACGCTCCAATTTGTGCTGACTTTATCATTTTTCTCGTAAATCCGGTAACCTCGCACAGGCTCAGAGCTATTTGCTGGCGCTTTCCACGAAAGAACTGCACGGTTCCCTGACTGTCTTACTGCGCTTGGATTTTCTACAATGCCGGGTTTGACGTCAGTCCGTTTAATACTGTAAGCATCATAGACGGCAAGAGGTTTATCTTTAACAGCTGTGTAGGATGTGAATTTCAGCACGTCGCTTGTAATGGAAACACCCACGAACATTTTCTTATTGGGCTGGTCGTTTTTTGCTGCAAAAAAAGTGTCTGCATCTGGATTAATGGCATAAAATTTCGAAGCGGCCGAGTTGCCCATCAGATACACGGTCCCTTTAGGATTCAGCACATTTCCTTGCTCATCGGTAATGACATTCTTAATCGGAACGTTGTTCAGCATTTGAAAAGACCTCATATACATATGGTCATGTCCCTCAAACACCATATCCACACCCAGCTCATCAAATACAGGAATTAGATATTTCCGGTAAAATTCTACCCGGTCGCTTTCTGCCGAAGCATTATCCCCTGAAGAATACGCTCCCTTATGCATCGAGACGAATTTCCACTTCTTGTCGGTCTTTGCCACTTGATTCCGCATCCATTCCAATTGCTTCGTGAATTGAATATCCGCTTTATACGGCTTAACCTCCCCTTCGTACTGGGAATTGATCTGCATAAACAGGGCATCGCCGTATTCGAAAGCATATACCGACCCGTCATGAGCGCCCGTCCCGACATCTTTTGGAAGATTAAAATGGTTATAGAAGTTGTTATTCGGATAATCCTCTATCTCATGGTTGCCGATAATCGGTGCAAATGGCACATTGGCAAATTCTTTTTTCGGCACACCTAAGAACCACTGCCACAGCTGCTCCAGATCACCGTCATCCGTTAGATCCCCTGTAAGAAGAACAAACTTGGGATCTACCGTTTTCTCAATAGCTCTCTTAAAAGTATCCTGCCACAGATCGAAATTCGATTTACTTGAGCCTTGGGTGTCGGTTACATAGAGGAAATGGAAATCCTGATTATCCGCCTTGTCCGTGGTAAAAGAACCCCCCTCGCTCCAGCCGTCCGCATCACCGTTACCGGCCCGGTAGATATACTTAGTTCCAGGCTTAAGACCGCTTGCAATAACCTTGTGGCTAGCGAACTTTTTATACTTTTTGGAGCTTCTGTCTCCTGATGTCATTAAGGTTTCAATAACTGTTACGCTGCCCTCATAAGAAGCTGCCAGTTGTTCCGGGAACTCGCTTCCTCCCGCATTGGCGGCCTCCACTACTTGCACTACTGTACCTCTGACGGTTTCGGCTGTATACCAGTCAAAGGCAATACTTGTCTTCGGGTCTCCATTAAAAGTCATGTTCAGAAGCGTTGGTGTTTTGATGCCGGTATCCGGAGACTTCGTCTTAAAGCTCCAGGTAATATCGTTCTCAGGTGTCCGGCCATCCGTAGTCCCCTTAACAAGCTCTTTAGGGACGGTCACGTTGTAAGTTTTGCCGGCAGTGAAAGTAGGGTGGCTGACTTTGACTGTGTCTTGACCGAGGAGTGAAGCAGAAATGTTGGTAAGAGGAAGATTGTTTTCTGTGATTACAACTTGATAACTACTGTCGAGACTGATGGCTTTGTTAAACTTCACGGTGATCTCTGCGTTAAGGGGAACATCTGCAGCCCCTGAAGCGGGAGTTTTGCTTACCTCAAGTGTGGGAGTGTTCCCAGGTTCGCCGCTGCTGCGTGTTCCTTTAATTATCACATCTTTGATTCTGCTTGAGCCTGAGCTGGACACCGTTCCCCCGCTTACGCTTTTCGCAGAGTTTACCACCCAGCGGATATAGAGTACATCTTGATTGTTTGTTCCGGCAGGCAAAGCGAGGTTAGTTAATTTGCAGGAATTATTGGAACAATTAAAATTGTTCTGGGCTAGAACAAGGTTGCCGCCCGTAACATCTATCCATTCCTGTTGATCTATACTGTATTGCACCTTAAAATCCCTGGGTCCTGTACTTGAAGAGGTTTGCTGTGAAGAGAGGAAGATCCCTTCGAAGCCTTGGGTAGAAAGCGTGGCAAGCCAGTATTTTAGGCCCGTTCCTTCATGCCAGCCCTGGTTGCGTACGCTGTTCTCACTTGACTCATAGGTGTACGCATCCGTATTAGTTCCTACATCACGAATGGATGGAGACGTCTGATATACCCCGCCTGTAGCCGGAAATACACCGTTTTCGCCTTTGTCTTTAAAAATCCACTGGGCAATCGTTTCCTGAACTGCAGTTGCTTCATTTACAAGGTCTTCCTCAATTTCTTCCCTTCCTGCTGAGACAAAACCAGTCAACTCCATGGCAAGCAGCAAACCTATAACCATTAGACTGATTACCTTGTAAAATCTATTTTTGAGATAAGATTGGTTGTTATCCATTCAGCCCATCTCCCTCTTCCTTAATCTCACTTATCATCGAACCGCCGTCTCCGAGAAGAACGGCGGTTCTGCTACCCTTACCTTCCTGTTATTGGAGTTCCCAGTCAGTGACTTGAAGGATTGCCGAATCTGCACCCTTCAGGTCTGTCTCTCCCATGTTCAGCAAATTGCTCCACTGCTTCACACGGTTCTTGCCGTTAGGCGGAGAGTTGTACTCATTAGTATCCACAATCTTGGTCCGTTCTTTATAAAATTTGGTCATAAAAGTCTTCTCATCCGTGCTGCTTCCGGATTTACCCAAAAGCCCTTGAAGGGTCTCGGAGCCGCCGGTAGCTCCATGGTTCAGCGCTGCATCCACGAAGGAACCAATAGTTAATGCCGAGTTAAAGCCGCGTTTGCGGGCCTGCTCCACACTGTATTTAATATAGATATTGTAGAACGTTTTCCACATAGCCTCTCTCCACTCGGGATCATTTTGCAAATTGCCGATTTTTCTGCAGAAGCTCTCTTCGCTTTCATTGATCTCGAGGATCTTCCCTTTCATCGAACCCTTAACACCGATCCGGGCCAATGCGCCTTTAACCGAAGGATTACTCGCGCCTTTGGCAGCGTCATATGCCTTGAACAGATCCGGACCGTCGGGACCGGTATCATTTGAGCCGCCTGTAGTCGCACCGAATATTCCAATCGTATACCCGCGGTCATCATCAATATCTTCACAATATCCGTAAAAATTGATCCAGTTCAGATCGTCCTGCTCCGGTTTGTTGACAAGCATCATAATATTGTTCCACTGCTCACCATCCAGACCTGTGTTGTCACGCAAGAATTGAAGTGTTGCCGGTGAGAAATTAGAATCAGGGTTCCCTGCCGCATAACTTTTCTGTTGAGATGTTTTGGACAGACAGCCATAAGAAAAAATCATTGAAAAACTGAGCAGAATCATCAATGAAAATTTCATCTTCTTGGAAACCTTACTCTTCGTTGAATTTAGCACCGCAATCTCTCCTTTAATTGAATAGTTTAAGCGCTTTAACTTTTAGTGGCAGTGAACCTTATCCCTAACCTATCTGAGCATGACAGCCCTCCTTTTTCCAACACTTGGTAATTCAATTTAAGCTTATCTCAAAAACTTTGTCCAAACAGCACGTATTTTCTTGTAAATATTAATTTTTATACATATGTTGCTACAAACCATAGATTAAGTCTACAATCCTCTTAGGAGGTGCTGAATGAAACCGGTATTTTATGAGTCTACTCTTTTTGACATCAGCCGCAAGAAACAGGTATACACCAGCATGCCTTCAAGACACTATCATGATGCATATGAGATTCTGTATTTAATATCCGGGGATTTTTATTATTTTATAGGGGACAGAACTTACCAGGTTGCGGGCGGAACACTGCTATTTATGGATATTCACGAAATGCACAAACTGGTCAATTCCGGCTGCAATATGTATGAACGGGTTACACTCCTGTTTAAAAAAGAATTCCTGCAGCATTTCTGCACCGGCAGTCAATGTGAGGAACTGCTCGAATTGTTCAAAAGTGATTACCGCGCTTTGAAGATGACCGGGATGGATCAATATTTCATCGAACAGCTTTTTCAGAAAATGATCCAGGAGGGGAAGAAGCAAGCCCGCGGATATGAACAGTACCAACAAATATTATTGGTGGAGCTGCTTCTCTATCTTAATCGTAAACTATTTGACAGCCGCGTAGCTTCATTTGTAGAATCCAATCGTACACATAAGAAAGTCCTGGACATCGTTAATTATGTAAATCAACATTATATGGAACCGCTTAAGCTCTGTGAGATTTCACGGCAATTCGAAATAAGCTCTTCCTACCTTTGCCGTACTTTTAAAGAATCCACCGGGTTCAGCTTCATTGAATATATCAATAACATCCGCATTAAAAAAGCGCGTGATTTGCTGGTTGGCTCTTCTTTTAATGTTACTGAAATTGCGGGAATGGTTGGGTTCGATAACACTTCCCACTTTGGACGAACCTTCAAATTAATAATGGGCATCTCGCCGCTCTGCTTCCGCAAACAATTTAAGTCTTAATAACAAATCACTGGAATACGTCAAGACATTTCATCAAGCCTAACAAATTGCAAGTTTCTTGCCTGTAGTTGGTTTAGCACTTCTTCTAAAGCTTGCAGCATAAAATAAGGAGCATGCCGGTCCGCGCCCGCAGTCTCTCCGCTGTCGTGAAGTAAAACAACGGAGCCATCGGTGATTCCACCTAATAAAATGGCCTGCATCCGGGTTTGACAGGCCCGGATGTTCCAGTCACTCGCCTTCAGCGACCATAGAACAATTCGATACTGCTTGTGCCGAAAGAAATCAAATAGATTGATTAATCCCCAGGGTGGACGGTAATGATTGGGTCTGATTCCGACAATAGACTCTATAATATCAGCGGAGCGTTCCAGATGTTCTCGCCTAATTGTACTGGGCAGCATCAGCCAATTAGAGGTATGGCAGTAATTATGGATGCCTATCTGATGGCCTTCCCGATCCATCCTTCTGATCAGATCTGGATACTGCTCCGCTCGCGATCCAAGCACGAAAAAAGTAGCCTTCACTTGATGTAACTTCAATAAATCCAGCAATTCCGGCGTATATTTCGGATGTGGCCCATCATCAAAAGTGAATGCCACCTGTTTTTCTACCGTTCCTTTGCGAAAAACACCAAAGCCGCTCACTCGCGTAATCAAACTTGGAATAAACATGTAAAGAGTAGCGGCACATAGTATTCCTCCTATCAGATATGTAAGTATGATTACACCTCCTTATAACAAGCATAAGACCTATCCAGAGTAGTTCTGTCCGGGTGAAAATCGATTTTTCAGTGAGGCGCGTGAATGGATCAGTAACATCGGGACCAGTTGCTCTGTTCGCCGATTGATTCTTTGTCTCCCTTCAGGATGCATGGCAGACAGCAGCAATCGAAGATAGATGGTGGTGATGCGTTCGAAAACGCCGGACTTTATATTTTGTTGTTCAAAACCAAGACCGTGCGTTAATCCCCGATGGAGCAGTGTAATCCCCAATAAAGCCTTGACCTGCCTGAACTCCGACTGCGATTCGAACGCTTCATTGATTTGCTGCATTGATTTGCGCAGCATGCGAGCCGTTTGCAGTGCGGCACGATCCGATCCTTCGGACCGGATCAACTTCAGGATTCTTTCATTGTCGAGGTGGAGTTCTCCCACCCACTCTCCCTGGTTGATGACCGTGGCGTCTTGGCATACAATAGGCTGTCCCCGGTGCTTTTTTAGCATCACGGTACATATACCAAAGCGTGACTTATGTGATCCGCGAAAATGTGAAAGCAACGCAAAAGCTTTTTCCCACATCATCCAGACGGACTGCACCGTGTTTTTACGTATTTTGAAACCCAACTTTTTCACCATCCTTAAAACGGTTATTGTCTCTCATTTCATCCATTGTACCTAACGAAACTTTCTTTTTTCCTAACGTCTACTTCTATTTGACGCTATTCACCGGAATTTCTCTGCGTGTAAATCTAAATTTTTGGCATCTAGTTAAAAAAACTTTCTGACCTAAAAAAAGGACAAAATTTAGTAGGTCTTAAATTAGACAACTTCTGCAAGAAAATCCAACTACATAAAGAAAAACCCATGTCTCTTGGACATGAGTTTCGGATGTTATCTTTTTGACTAAATCAATCTGGTTTCACTATCATTCCAAACTACCCCACTCTACCACATCTCCGCTGGTGGCCTTCACGGCATAATCACAATCCAGCTTTCCGCACAGCACATACCTCTTCTGCCCAGGATCATACACATATACGGGTGTTAATTCGAACCATCCCTTGAGCTTGTCATAAGCTTCGTCATGGCTCACAGCAATTTTCCCTTCACTCTTGAATTCATCAAACGTATCGAGCATTAGCTTGTTATCCATATAATTTATAACCTTATAATTGTTCGTATCGATGAACAGAAGGAGCTTACGCTGAAACATACGATTACTTGACACATTCTTCCTCAATGTCGCTTGAATATGTCCTCTTTCCCGATGTAAAGTCTTCAATATCCATTGTCCGGATTCTTCCGGATAGAGCTGGCTTAAACCAATTTCGACTGCGGTTATACATTGGGCTTGTTCTATGTCTGTGATTGAAAATGAATCTGGATGCGGCTCACGTGCTATTGCCTGTTCGATTGTAACCACTTCTTGCAGACGGATCTCCGTCCTTGCGAACTGTTTCGTGTCCGCTTGCTCCCACTGCATTACTTGATCAATATTCATTCGTGCTCTCGTTCCTGATATCATCTCAAATAGAATTGTGGTTGTTCCATCATTTGTAATGTAGATTTCTTCTATCCCATAGATCGGCAGGAGATGCTTCATCTCGTACACTGGATATTCTATAAGCTGTAGTTGGTTTTTAGCCAGTGGCTCTACCGCTTGAAGCGTGAGAAAATAATCCTCTTTTTGCACAAGGGAGCTGGAAGGAAACTGGCCATAGACACTATAAAAAATAATTCTACCTTCCGCATCGAAGCGTAACTCCATTCGCCCGCCGGGAGAGATGGGTATACCGTCTATACATTCAGCAAAATGATATTCTCCTCTTTCTTCCTTCACTAAGTAGAATTGTTTACCATATTCAAGCCCTACTTCAGCTTCCATCCACTGAATAACGCCGTTTAATTCAATGTTTTGGAACGGTGTTCGATTTGCATAAGATTTCCCTCCAACAAAAATAACACTTTTATAGTTATTGGATAGCAAGTCAAGCGTAATGACTGCAGTTCCTTCCGGATTATAATCTTCCTTCCATTCCTTAATGTGAGAAGGAAACCATTCCATACTAAGCAAATAGCCGGTTTCTCCCAGCATCGTAACTTCACGATAAATTTCATTTGTATGTAAATAGTAGTTGTCCAGTCCATAGGTTTGCTGTGTAGCATTAACTAGTTCTTTGATTCGGAAATCCATATCAGTGCACCCCACAAAATTGATACCTATATCATATCATTACTTAGCAATGATTATGAAGCGCAGCGAATCATATCTCCTACATATTCTACGATCTTATGTAACGGGTTTTGCTGGTGTTCAGAAAATGATCAGTAGCTTGGGGTTTAATAATGCAGAGTGTATCAATCGATTGGACAAGTCAGGAAAATTCACCCTGCTGACTCAGACCTTGCCAGAATACTAAACGTGTATAGTGAACACATATTTTAATGGAGGTATATCATCATGATTGACATCATCGACGGAAATGCGGCATTAATACATTTTTTTCCACTTCCGGCGCATCTTTATTCTAAGAATATTGCTTGTATTGTTGCTGTGGCGCATGCAGAAGAACGGGGTCCAAATTTAACAGGCCTCATAAATGCTCTATACTCGAAGGGATATACAGATCTTGAACATCTATTAGATTCCACATGGAAAAAACTATACCAAGTTCCGAGGTTGGGCCAGCAAAGACTGGTGCTTCTACTTAGTTTACTAGAACGAATTTCTGCAGATCCCAAGACTATAGAAACCTATACAACTGTCCCTCATGTTACCATCCACAGTAAAAAGGAAATGAAAGAATTAACTTTAAAGAGGATCATTAAGAAGTATAACGAAACATCTGTAGAGGTATTAACTGAAGACACCGAAAAAGAAGCTCGTTTAAAGAAAATTAAAGATAGACTCCGAGAAATGGGGATGATCGTATAACAAAACCCCGTCAGTATAGTGAAGTGCACCCCTTAGAATAGACATTGGACAAACCTCTGGGTCATTCCGATTTCTATTCTAGGGGTGTGACTTTCAATTCATTTAGTAATCGCGTGCTGCATCGAACCAGCGTTGAGCCATCTCCTCTGTGATAGGCTGGCCAATCAGGTGGTCAGACTGGCTAAGTTGCCATACTGCTTCACCAAGGTCTTCTCGTTCGGTGGTTTCGATGCCCTTAAGATTGTTGAAGCGTACGGTGAAAGCGGTAATGGCGGCCTCGGCTTCAGCAAAGCTACGGGCTTCGGACAAGGTTACCTGTGCAACGTTGTAAGCTTCATTAGCCAGCTTGGCTAGACGTTTAGCCCAGGAGGAGAATGGGCGGCCAAACTCGGTCGTCCACCACTCTGGCTTTCGTAATTGGCTCACTGAAGCATGGTCGGTCCAAGGACGGGTTTCAGCGCGAGTTTTCATTTGCTTTTTTAGACGCTTGCCAGCGCTTTCTTCGACATTGTAGGCGATGAATCTGTCAAGCAACGGCCACGCGTTCAAGGTCGGCAAGTCCCCCAGATCAGGCATGAAGCGCAGCTCCAGATTCGTTAACTGGGTATGATGAGCTAATAAATTCAGGTCGCAGAAGTTTCCCCACAAACTCAGTGAGTTAAGGTTTGGGTACCGGTTTAGACACTCTAGCGAGATGGGCTGTCCCAGCGGTGCGTTATGTAGCGTCAAGCTCGTTACCTGGTGCAGCTCCCCCATATCGGGCAGCAAAAAAGGGGGATCATTCTTACGTCGGCCGGTGCGCGGTGCTAGTGTAAGAGAAGATGGCATATCACCTGTGGCCGAGAAGCGTGATAGATCGCCGGACACACTCAGGCGGAAAGGCTGCTTCGGAAGTATTAGGCTAAGGGACCTCCCGGATGCTTCCAACTCGACATGCAAGCCATGCAAATTGGACTGACTGGCGTCCGCCACCGTGTCCGCAGATAGGATCGGAGTCCATGTCATCTCTTCAATGGGACGTTTCTGTGCCCAGTCAAAGAAGCCTGAATCACTGCCTGTATAATGCAGAAATCGCGGCCAGGGAGAGCCAGCCGGTGTGGCAAAGACATCGAATACGGTCCAATCGATAGGCGCATCAGACGCGACATGAAGGTCAACCTTTTTCCCCAATTGCGACGGACCCATGGATAGACTGCCCACACCGGGCTTAAGGACAAGAGTATGACTACGTGGACCTGTCAGGTTGATAGGATAACTACCAACTTCTCTAACAGAACCAGCTGAAGGACCAGCTTGGCTATCATTTGGCATTTCTATCATCCTTTCCTCTAATGCATATCAAGATCTAACTATTCACACCTGACTCTATCTTCTCTGTAATAAATTGTTTGAATCTTGTAAAATACCGCTCTGATGCTTCCCAGCGCCTAAGATCCAAATAGGACATGTCCTGCTTGCCATATTGATCGGGCGGCTGATAATGCCGGGAAACATAAGTTCCATTGTCCACTGTATAAAAATAATACGCTTCATCTGGAGTCCTGATTTCAATCCGACCATGTAGAAGGTCTCCGTCCTCGTCTGTATGCGTTTGACGGAAGCTGTAACATTTAGAGCCGTCCCAGAACCCGCCATTCTCCTCCACTTCCGAATATAATTCCTGAATTACAGTGTGTTGCAAAATGTCTTGCACATACTGTACCTCAATGTTTCGTAAATAAAGCTCAGCCATATTAACGCAGGTCAGCAACATCGTCCAGCAATCGCTAATCTCTGCTAGTTGTTCCTGAGACTCTTCTGTAATGTCCTCCCACTCAGACCCTTCTTCTATGGTTCTCTTCAACAAACCGACAGAATGATCTTGCTCCAGCCAAATATAATAGTGATGCCGGTTATCATTCATATAAACGCTAAGATCCCGCTCATCCCCGTCAGCATCAATATGCTCCAGTTGAACTTTGAAAAAAACGTCTTGCTCCCGAAAATTAAAAGAAGGCTTGTCACTTGGCATTAAAATACACTGCGTCAACTTCAATATATTTTCTTCATTGATTGTGTTATGGGTGAAATATAAATGAACAGCTTTCTTGCTAGCGGGGGATTCCTTTATTTTTTTTAGAGCAGAACGGCCTTCTTTAATTACGTTCACCAGTGTGCCAAAGGAAAAGTCCTCCTCATCCTCTTCCATATCCAAAAAAACTTCATCAATCAACACTTCATGAATGTCTACCGGAAGCTCCTGAAATACGCCGTCCCCCTCCCACACATTTACTAAGCAGGCGATCGATTTATGTCCGTCCACTTTGAAACTGTACTCGTCATCCTGAACCAAAACCGCAGCGCTGAGATCACCTTTAACAATCGTTTCCCCATGATTGTAGGAGCCGCATAATATTTCCTCAATCATCAGGTTGCCCGAAACATAAATTTCCTGACCGCCTACAGCTATATTTTTCGCACTCATATTACCGGTCACCAAAAGCCCTATGGCACCATCCGTTTCTTTATTATAAAGATTGTCTACAGTAAAATTTCCTTCTATAAAAATGATGATTACCTCTTTTTGTTGCGGGAAAGGTTGCTCCCAATCTAGATTAAGAGAAGGCAGCGTCAAATCCCCTTCATAGTAAGCGGCAAGTTGCTCGTCACTAAAATCTTGGTAAAACTTCGCCCACCAAGATCCTTCGGGAAATTTATCTGCTAGTTGGCTAATAGGAATGAATCTGAAAAGATTGCTCATAAATTATTTTCCTCTCATTTTAAATCCGAATATAGTAGACGATTTCCGAAAGCGGAGGCTTCTACTCCGCCGCTTCCGCCAACCATACTTGCATAGCTGGAGATTCTGCCCGATTCAAACGGAGGGCGATTTCAGTATTGATCTCATCCGGAGGCATGACTTCGACAAGGACGCATACTGACTCTCGCAGTTGATTCAAGGCAAACACACCTTCATCATCGAGTATTTTCATCGCCAGCTCCATGGCCTTCAGCCTCAAATCAAACTCGCGATTCACTTCGTCATTCTCAAGATCAGCTATGAAAGAACGCTCGGTAAATCGCTGTTTAACATTATCAAAGTTCTCATCGCCGAAACAACAATAGGGCGAATCCGCATAAGACCATTTGATAAGTTCCGCAATCGTCGATGCCGGTGTGTCACTTTCGACGCCTTGCCTGGCTGCTTCTACCTCCAAAGCTTCCCACGACCAGGCGGAGATACTTGGCGCATGTCCCTCACCAGTAGTGTAAAGGGTACAGTAATAGTAACATTCGCCATTTTCAAAAAGAGCGCGAAAAGACGTTCTAGCAGCATCGGCGATCTCTATCGCCAGCCTCTCTATTTCTTGCATCGGCTTCCTCCTTTCCGTTAGTGGATCCGTTCAGGCAGGATGTCTTCTATTTGCTCCAGCCTTCTAGAAATGATATGGCGGTGCTTTTTCTACTACAAGGTTATCAGGATGAACATCAGTTGGCTCATAGTCATTCATACGGAGAAGGATATACTCAATCTCTTCTAATGGCATCTGCAATTTCTGGCTGACTTCATAAAGATCCATGTCTTGCGAAAGTAGGTCCCGTGCTTGATTTAACTTTCCATTTAGCCAATTGTTTTCGAGCATCCATTTTTTCACTAGGTCCAGTAGTTGATTTTGGTTTTCCTTAACTGCATGCTTATTATATTTAGCAACTGACTCTGACAAATAGTTAAAAAGGTGAATACCTAATCCCTCACGTTGCTCATGCTTGGACATCCGTTGGTACTGTTCATAACTTATGCTGATATCTAATTCGAGGGTATGATCCCTGCTATCAAACCGTCTGGATGTTTTTCGACCATAACCTTCAGGTAAAACACGCAACACAAAAAAGATATCATAGGGAAACTCCCATGTATTTGCTAATTCCTCTAAGGGCAGCAGTTCATCTCTCAATTGACCCACACACGTTCCATGTGTATCCAAAGTAAAAACTAGTTTCATGCATACCTCCCTCTCCCAGACTTATGGAGCCCCCAGATTAGCTGTTATTTTCTGAAATCGCTTCGCAGCCTTTCGACAAGAGCCACTGCTCCATTACGGCAAACGCCTGCCCCATATCCTGTTCATAGAAGATGGCCACCTCTTGCTGGTAGGCATAATTCAACCGTACATAGCCTCCCAGCTGCCGGTAGAACAGGAAACAAACATAGGCATTCTCAATAAACAAATCCGGCGGAAATTCATGTTGGCACAATCCAGCCAGTTCGGGTAGCGTAAGCTGGTCCTGCCCTTGTGGCAAACGCAAAAAGCGATGGCTGCGAGTGCCCGTCCACGGTTCATAATAGACGCTCTCCCCTTGACTGATTCCATACACCTGACGATAAATTTCGTCCAGCACCAAGGCGTACAACCCTTCGTCTTCCTGCTCCCCTGCTTGCAGGGAAATCGCCTTTACGTGCTCCGCATGCCGAGGTAGCCAAAGCAGCCCAGCTGTCTGGGGATGTATTGCCAGAAAATCTCCGTCCACCGTTGTACCTATAACGATACACTCACCGATCTGTTGCTCAGTAATGGGGCTATTCTCGTCATGCTCCCATAATCCGTACTCTGCAAAAGGTTTAAGCACCTCCGCATCCGGAAACTGAACATTCAGCCACCCTCTGTAAGTCCCTTCGCCGAATCGCCGCAAAAAACGGAGGTAGCCCGGTGGATAAACAGTGGCGTCTTCCTTTGCAAGTGCTTGGTTTTGACCATCAGACAGCGGTTTTGGCCGAGATACGATGTACATAAATACTCCTCCTGCTGCCCCCAACATGCAACTCTTCCAGATAGAGAATTCTTTAAAATATTGCAGGTTGAGCAGCTTTTTTATCCAAGATAATACTGAAATTTTAGAGAGTGCAACATATCAATCCCCAATTTTTGAATTCTCCAGCTTGGCCAATGCCTCGGTGTAATTTGCCCTGGACTATTTGCCACCCATCACAAGCCCATATTTATTGAAAATCCACGATTTGCTCAAATCGTGAATCGCACCATGGCTTATACGCACAGAAGGCTTTTGCTCCTTCATAGCATCTGCATCATGCGCCGAGAAGCGAAGCGGCTTTGTCATTTTTTTAATAGCACCCGTTATTTCATCGAAAAACGTATATGTTAACGGCTTATGATCCCGAATATCCTCATAGATATAATACTTCCCTTTTTCATCTTCCAAATCTATTTGAAAGCCTTTAGGAAATGATAGCAAGATACACGGCAGTTCATCCTCTGCCCATTGTCCGTAATATGGAAAATAGACACTCTCATTTCTCGCGAAAAATCCGGAGCTTTCATTATCAGACGTAACAGAAATGGAATAAACAAAGAAAGGGGGACCCTCATTCCTTTTTTTCTCTGCCGTAAAATAATGATAAAAGGTCTGATATGCTTCATACACCTGTTTCAGATCATGCTCTGTCTGGGCATAATTGGTTAGATGAAATTGCGCTTGCTTATGTTCAAAACGCTTCAAAACGCCTTCAAACTCTTCCGGCCTGATGAAGAATCTAAGTTTATAAAATCCGCTGTTCTTTAATTTATCCATTTCTTTTCGCTCACCGCCATGTATTAAAATGTCATCTCAGAGGTCCTTAGCCATTTACTCGTGTATTTTCAAAATTCATATTTCACAAATCGATTTTTGAGAGCTTCTTCGTACGGGATCCACTCCCAGTCACTCCATAAAGACATGCTTACGATTTCTGACAGCTTATCTACGGCTTGTCCCGGACTCGTAATGCCAATGAAGCCGTCAAAATCCTCATTACGGATATCCAACGCTTTTCGCAAGTAATCATCATTGAGACGCTCTTCCCGGAGTAGTTCATATTCATCCCTCGTCCACTGCTCACAAAAGATCTTTTCGGCTTGAATGTCTCCATTCTCGAACAACGACAACTCGAATATCTCCTCATTCATATATCCGGCGGTCATCACTGGCTCCCCGGTAAGCTGGGACAACGTTTTACCGGCCTTCTTCACCGTACCCCATACAAAATAATCGTGGAGCACGCTGATCCAGTTTTCGTTGCTTTTGCTTACATACATTACAACCTTGTTCTCTGGAGCTTCATGATTTTTCTTGCCTAATACTTTGGCATGCCCTTCGCTTAGCTCTCTTAATGCTTCGACAGTCTTCTCAAGGTTGTTCGACTTGATATGCAAATTTGCGAATGATCTTCCCACGAAATGGCCTCCTCTAATCGCTTTTTTAATCAGCCGGATTCTTATTTATATCCTATTGATCGGGTCTATGAATGTCTCATATTTCCATTATAGTGATCGCTTGTCCTGAGTCTACCTACTTTTCACCTGGATTTTAGAAATAACCTTTGCACAAAAAGAATTATAAACTTGACCGTTCAGCACAATCTCTAGTCCCTTCCCCACTCCGCTCTTAAAAAAAGGAGGGTATCCCTCTGCCATTTTATGACGTTTAGGACACCCTCTGTCGAGCTATTCCGCACCCCCACAACACTCTTCATCTTTCCAAAACAAAATTTTTTCGTCGTCACTTATGGTAAGGATCAGCGCGCTGGCTGTAACGGCAAGTTCTGATTTTATATTACCGTTCGATCAATCCTTACTCTAGGCAGTTACCGACTCGCTGCCTCGATGATCCAGTCGGTCAAATCGTTGATTTGTCTTTTCACGGCGATTGGGTCGCGGTACCAGGATTGGTTCTCCGTCCATAAAAATACCCGATTGTTGCGAATCGGCTCTAGCGACCCCCAGATTGGATCAGCCTGCAGCGATTCCAAGCTGGCTTCCGTCGTCAGAATCAAATAATCACCCATGTACTCCGAAAGTTTCTCCAGCGAAAATTCATAGTAGGATTCCTTCAGCATAAATTCTGGAACCGTCGTCGGCGGCTTCAGCCCCATTATTTCATACATCAGCCGGCCGCCTCGTCCCGATTTCGGACCAAAAAGGCTCACGTTTCCATCGTACTCTTGCATAATCGAAAGCGTCTCTCCTTCGGGAACGGCTTGTTGGACTTTCTCCCGAATGTCTGCAATGTCCTTCTCGAATTGTTCGTTCCATTTCTCCGCTTCCTCACGTCTATCCAGCAACTCGCCAAAATACAGCATTTCTTCCTGAATGGATACAAACTGATTGTAAGGAACCGATACCGTAGGTGCGATCATCTGATATTTCTCGACTACCTCAGGCTGTGGATTATGCGTTATGATTAAATCCGGATTGAGTTCCAGCAGCTTCTCTAACGAGTCGCCTACATCCGTCACGACGTCCAGCATTCCCTCGAGATAAGGACTCGACATCAAGAACGATTCGGCTGCGATCGGCTGGACTTCCAGAGCAAGTACGGTGCCGAGATAAGAAATTGCCGCTACGCGCTGAGGGTGTGCAGGAACTGCGACATCGCCGAAAGCGGTCTTGACTACCTTGATCTCAGAAGATGCCAAAACCTCTGACTCTTGAGTGATCATGGTTGGAGAAGCGCTGACGGCAACCTGGCTGTTCGTTGCACCTCCGTTGTTCACCGACCCACCACAAGCTGTTAACATCACGGTCAAACATAACAGCATCACTGCATAAAAACTTCGGGTTGCTCTAGTCATTTTATTCGCCCCATCCTGTTGAAATTGATAATCAATATCACTCACATAAAAAGGATAGCTTAATGACCGGCTTAGAACAACGGACGATTGTGACCTATTCCTTGCATGATCTGAAACGAACTGGCCGTATCGTTTACGATATTGACCTGGCGTCATGCCGGCATGCTTTTTGAACATGCGGCTGAAATAAATGAGGTCCGGATAACCGACATGTGATGCTATTTCCTGTTGTGTTGCTATCGTACCGGCCAGCAGAGCCTTCGCATCTTCCATTCGGAAACGAATGACGTAGTCCAGCGGACTGAGCCCTGTCTGTTCTTTAAATTTTCGCGATATATATTGTTGGCTGTAATTCAATTGCCGAGCAAGCTCCTCAAACGAGATCGGCTGGCGATAATTCCTGGACAAATGTCGAATAACTTGCTCCGATAAAGATGGCTCGCCGGCTCCGAACAGACGCTCCCTCAGGACAGCGTGAACGAAGCGGATAAAGTCTCCCTTGGCCGACAGCCGGGTTAATCCGTCGTCAGATTTAAGCCAACCGTCGCGTATCGTTTGAAGCAGCTCAAGCATGGCCAGCGGTTCGCCAGGCGGGAACCCCCAGCTTTCCAGAAACGGGTCGGATTCCTCCATCATCATATGAAATTCGCGCGAGGCCGAAGCGGGGAGAAACGCTTTGTAGAGTACGATATATACATTCAGCGCTTCTCGGCTCCGAACCGTCACCAGAGAGCCTTTGCCGGCGTGCAGTACATGGAAACGATCGCACAGCCATACCTCATCGTCAACCCACAACTCGCCTTGTCCTTGAAAAGCGAATAAAAATGCGCTTGCCGGCAAACGGTATTGATTCAAATCGTTGTCGATTCCGGCCTGCTTTAGCCGTACGTCCAGTACACTCATAATCACCTGGTTCCATATTTGTATAAGTTTCAGAACATCCATAACTGATTCGCAAACTCCCTTTAAATTCTCAAGAGATAATCATTCTCAATTGAATCATGTTTCTAAACACAATAACGAATACGTCTAGCGCTGTCAATAAAGTGTTGCCGAATGAGACGAGGATGCGAATAGCGAGGCATACGGCTATTTTGCCGGAGTCTAGCCCAAAAGCAAAAGACGCTGATCCGCAAACATACGTGCGGAACTAGCGTCTATCAATGAATCGTGAGGGCCCTTTTTTTGATCTCACAATTATCGTAATCATTGGCATACTTTTATGTCGCCTGCTTAGTAAATGCCTGTCTCTTTCGCAAGGGAATTTTTGTAGGCTGCAATTTTGTCTTTCAACATCTTCTCTGTGGCTGTTAAGTTTCTGATTTGGCTCTGTATAGAGTTACTATGATTCTCAAGAAGGTTCAAGCGGGCTTGGGCCGTATGCTCTCCTTCTAAATATAACTGCGCATATTCTCTAATTTGTGAGATCGGCATTTGGGTTTGTTTCAACCTCATCACAAATCGCAGCCAAGCAAGATTGGAGTCATCATATAATCTTTCTCCATTCGCATTCCGCATCGGAGCAATAATTTTTTCCTTTTCATAATATCTCAGTGTATATGCGGTAATCCCTAGTAATTTGGCTACATCGCTGATCGTATACATACAAGCCCCCGAATCTATGTTGATTTTAAGAGTCCCCATAATTATAAAAAATATTTGACTTAGAGTAAACTCTAAGCTTTATGATTACATCGTTGTTGAAACACTAAATATTCTTGTAAAAACGGAGGAATTCATATGAAATATACTGTAATTACAGGCGCCAGTTCAGGTATAGGTTTTGAAACCGCTCTAGCCTTTGCGGCTCGCGGTAAAAACTTAATTGTTACAGCCCGCAGAAGGGAGCAACTGGAGGAGCTAAAATCTGAAATCAATCATAACTCCCCCGATATAGATGTCGTTATTCGAGTAACTGACTTATCCGTTTCTAGTAATGCTTATAAGCTTTATAAGGATCTACAAGGGTTCGAAATCGAAACTTGGATCAACAATGCGGGGTTTGGAAATTTCGCTTCAGTGGCCAAGCAAGATTTAGATAAAATTTCTGCAATGCTGCATCTGAACATTGAATCGTTGACGATCCTTTCCTCTCTATTCGTTCGTGATTATTCCAATGTTGAAGGAACACAATTAATCAACGTTTCATCCGGTGGCGGCTATACGATTGTGGGAAATGCCATTACGTACTGTGCGACTAAGTTCTATGTGAGTGCCTTTACTGAAGGACTCTCTCATGAGTTGAAGAGTCAAGGTGCACTTATGCAGGCTAAAGTGCTAGCACCTGCCGCAACAGAAACAGAATTCGCGAAGCTTTCTTTCGATATCCCCGAATTCGAATATCATGGGACTGTGCCGAAATATCATACCGCGAAGGACATGGCTGGATTCATGCTTGACCTGTATGATAACGATCATGTTGTGGGGATTGTTAATGGTTTGACGTACGAGTTCGAGTTGAGAGATACCCTCTATAATTATGTGGCGAGCACGCGATAAGCTCATCTTGTAATGGCAAGTTAAGAAGCATTACCATCCATTACGGATCGCTATGCTTCGACAATGATGTATCACCTAAATCCCCTATCAAAAAAAGGCTGCCAATCCCTTATGGGCGGCAACCTTTGATTTTTACTCTACGACAACGCCAACATCGCGTTCATATCTTCTTCAGCAGTAGTAATTAGCTTCAATCCAAAAAGCTCTACCAGAACATCCAGTACACCTGGTGAAATGAACTCGGGTGGCTTTGGTCCGATGCGAATGTCCTGAATGCCGAGACTGAACAAGCCTAGCAGAATGGCTACTGCTTTTTGCTCAAACCAAGACAGCACGATGCTGACAGGCAGCTCGTTCACCGTACACTCAAATGCCTCAGCCAGAGCCATAGCAATCTTCACTGTAGAACCGGAATTATTACATTGCCCAAGGTCAATGTAACGTGGAATACCGGTGTCTCCAACGGTGCCATAATCTACGTCATTAAAGCGGAACTTTCCGCAAGAAGTCGTTAAAATGACAGTATCGTTCGGTAAGGAAGTCGCCAACTCACGGTAGTAATTCCCGCCAGTACCTGGCGCATCACAGCCAGCAATGACGAAAAACCGGCGGATATGCCCGTCTTTGACAGCTTGAATGATCTCTGGTGCTAACCCGATTACAGTTTCATGATGATATCCGGTCGTAAGTACCAGATCTGACTCTACATCAGCCGCAGGTAGGGACAACGCACGATTAATTAATGGGGAGAAATCGTCGCCCGTTATTTTCTCTACACCTTCCAGCCCCGCTACTTCATATGAGAAAAAGCGGTCTGCATACGTGCCTTTAATCGGCATTACACAGTTTGTGGTAGCAAGAATTGCACCGGGAAACTGCTCGAACAATCTACGCTGATCATACCATGCTTTGCCGATGTTGCCTTTCAGATGCTTATACTTTTTGAGTGCAGGATATCCATGCGCAGGCAGCATTTCTGAGTGGGTATAAATGTTGATGCCTTTCCCCTCTGTCTGCCGCAGTAATTCCTCCAGCGCATATAAATTATGTCCTGTTACAACAATACATTGACCTTCAATTTTGTTCTGACTGACTGTGATCGGTTGCGGAATGCCAAAGCGGTCCGTATGCGCACGATCCAGTACATCCATGATGCGAACCGCCGCTTCCCCGACCTTCATAGCCATCTCCAAATGTTCCTGTGTATTAAAGTTGGAATTGGTCAACGTCATATACAAAGCTTCGTGGGTGATACGATCCACCTCGGGATCGCTATATCCTAGCTGCCGGGCATGTGTCGCATACGCTGCAATTCCTTTTAATGCAAAAATCATCGTATCCTGCAAACTCGCAATGGTTTCATTTTTGCCACATACCCCTACAACGGTGCATCCGCCATTCGGTGTCTGTTCACATTGGTAACAAAACATATCGTTATCCTCCATATCTAGATAATCATTCGTTACTTCCAACGTAACAGAACACCAAAGCTTGAGTTGTGATTACACACACATTTTTTTAGATCAAGCAGATTTAAATGTCCTTCTATTTATAACAACCATTAATACAATAACGCTTAAACAAATGAAAATATTAATCTCAAAAACCAATTTGAACGCCTGCAACTGACTCCCTTGTCCTGTCTCTCCACTCATCACACCAAGTCCAAGTGCTGAGCCAAAGACCATACCCGCATTTCTTGTTAAAGCAATTAATCCGCCAATCGAACCCACGTGTTCCCGTGGTGTCTGCTGCATAATGAAGCTATTATTAGGAGAGGCAATGAGCCCCATACCAAGGCCAATAAGAGATAGAATCGCCGCGATTCCATAAATCGGTATATGATCTAAATACACCAGTAACAAGATAAACCCGCTTCCCATGCAGCTCAGTCCCATAAGCATCAAACGATGAGAGCCATAACGGTCGGAGCAGTAGCCTGCGAGAGGACCTGCAAACGCCAAGGCAATGGGATAAGCCGCCATAATATATCCTGTCGTAGATGACGAGAACGGAGCCGAAGTCCCCATCAAATAAAATGGAATGAGGACAAGCAATGTATTAGATAAAATAAAAGAGGCACAGCTAACGATCAAGCCTCCCGCTACAGTTGGAATTTTCAATGCTTGTAAGGGTAGAAAAGGATTCTTTTGCTTCCGCTCCCAGAATAGAAAAGTAATCAACAACAAGGAAACCCCCACCAAACTTGTCATTGTCCGCACGGACACCCAGCCCCATTTGCTCCCATTTGTTATTACGAGAAGGACCAAGGTGATGAATGCCATAAACAAGCTGGCCCCCACGAAGCTGATAGCACCCGGCTTGCGCTCTTGCACACGGTTCGGTATGTACCGATATGCCATAATTGTAGCCACAATCGCCACAGGAACATGGATTAAAAACAACCATTTCCAGCTCAGCCACTCTGCAATCAAACCTCCCGCTATAGGTCCCGTCATCCCGCCCAGCGCGACAGCTGTACTTAAAATTCCGAGTGCACGACCTCTTTGCTCTTTCGGCATATGAATGGTAATGAGTGCAATATTAGTTGCTTGAAACATTGCAGCTCCTACTCCTTGTACAACTCTGAGCGTTAGCAATATTGGCAGATTAGGTGAAAAAGCGACTAGGACAGAACCCACAGTAAAAATAATAAATCCAAGATTGTGAATCCGGCGAAAACCATAACGGTCGCCTAGTTTCCCCATAACAGGAAGAAGAGCCGTAATCACTAGCAGATAACCTGTTGTGATCCATAATCCCTTCCCAAGCTCTGTCTGAAAATAATTCACAATAAAAGGAAGCGACACATTCACAATTCCAGCTGTAAAATGGGAAATAAACGCCCCCATACAAATAGCCGCCATCATTCCCAGCCGCTGCCCGTGTGTGCTTTTAAACTCTATATCTTTTGCTGCCATCATGTTGATCCCGTCCCTACTCATATTGTTTAAGAATTACTAACAATTATAAGTAGATCCCTTGCAATAACAATCCCATAAAGATGGGATGGAAATGGTTTAGGCGAATATGTCTATCAGTATAGGTGAGGAAAATCAGAGGTCCTGCGAAACAGCAAAAAGCGGCACATTTAAGTGCCGCCACTGAATTATTATCTATAAGAGTCATGCGTTGGGCGAAACAAATCTTCTTCGGAACTTCTGACCATAGAAAAATGTTCGACATTGTAGTGCCCATGTAATGTTTTATTGTGATGCTTGATGATTTGTTCTGCACTTAAAACATCATTGTCCGTTGTAGAATGACCATCTCCGACCAATGTAACATCCATGCCGCTAACCGTAGCCGTCCGAACCGCAGTATCGATGCAGTGTTGAGTTTTACATCCCATAATCACCACATGCTCAATCTGCTGATCTTTCAGATATTGTAGCAGCTCAGTTCCGTGAAAAGAATTCGTTGCCAGCTTATCAAAGATTTTGGCATTTGCAGACCTGTTGATTTCATTGTGAACTTGAAAGCCTGTACCTGTTCCTTCAGCGACATCTAGATCCCTAACGAACACAACTTCGACATCGGCTTCTTTTGCTTGTTCAATCACTTTATTAATATTCCGGATAAGCTGCTCTTTATTGAATACTGCACTTTCCTTTTCGTTTCCATCCATTAATTCTTGTTGTGCATCGATGATTAATAATACCTGATTCAAATGATTTTCCCCTTTCGAATGGTGGGGAAACGTCAACACGCTTGATCAGTTAAACGTTATCCCCATATCATTTTGCAAGCTGACATTGTTTTTCATAATATCTACCTCCCAATAAAAATGGTATATAAACTTTAATCTTATAATTTAAGACTTTTTTAGTTTACCATATTTTTAAAATGTACTCTCTAAAAACTTTGATTGCTACATCCATTGATACATCATAAAAATGGTGGAAATCAGATTAGTCAGCCCGTGCAGAACCCAACCTGGAATGATCGAACCGCCGGATAATTTCTCATCCAACATTCCGATGCTCCAACCCACAAAACCTGTAAGAATCATTACAACAGCAGAATTCAATAATCCGGAACTGCTGTATAACAGTACAGCATGTACGACACCAAATAATAAAGCTTGAGCACAGTTTCCAATTCCGAATCCGAATTTCGAACTTAACCGTTTACCAATGAAGCCGCGGAACAGAATCTCTTCGGACAAGCTAGTCTGCAACCAAGAATAAATCAATGCCGGAATCAAACCTTTAAGACCTGTACCATAAAACTGTGAGCTGGCCAAAGTATTCTTATCCAGCATATAGATTGCTGTAAGCATTCCCAGGCTGGTGAATATAGTCATGGTAAGTATAAACCATAGTATGAACTGCTTCCTAGAAAGCAATTGGGGTTTCTTCCAGCCAATCCACATGGCAAAGGATGAAGTTGTTCTGCTTGTAAAAAACCAGTATGTATAGGGAATGATGCTGAATAAGATGAGCTGAAGGACTGCACTGATGAGCAATGACAATGTCAACGGAATACCCTCCCTTTAATAAGAACAGCCTCAATATATCATGGACCGCTGCTTACCAGCGGGAAGAGACCGTAACTTGCAGGTTAGGTGGAGTAGTTGGTTGCGGATTGCTACTCAGGCAGTGGTAATACCGCCAACATCATGAACTGCCCATTCTCATATCTGAAACTGACGCTTCCTTGAAGCTGTTGAACCGCATACTCAATGCTTTCGATTCCGAACCCTCTACGCCCAAAGTTCCGCTTGCTGGACAAAAAAGAGCCCTGCCCGTCCTCTGTAAGCAGAGATGCAGGATTCTTTAAAGAAATCACCAATAACCCGTCGCAATAAATCACTTCCAGCCCAATAACATTCTGCTCTGACTCTGGCAATCTCTGAACCCCTTCGATTGCATTCTCTAATGCATTGCCTAAAATAATTGCAATTTCAACCTCTTTGCCTGCAAGTAACAGGTCCTGCGGGATGCAAAAATGAGATTGCATTGTAACTTGATGTAGCTCGGCTTTGGCGAACTTCTCATTATAGATGGCATCAATAGCTATATTTCCAGAAGAAATATACTTTTCTCCTGCCTCCTGTGTCGAAGCAAGCTCCGCAATATATCGCTTGGCTTCTTGTACAGCTCCTTCATCCAGCAGAGAATGAATAAGGATCAACACATGGTTCAGATCATGCCGCAAACGCTGTGCTTCCTGATTATCTTTCAGTTTACTCGTGTAATCCTTCACTTGCTGCTGAAGCACATGATTATGCAATTCTATTTGCATCCGTTTCATTAACTTTTGATATATAAACATTACAGCCACATTAATTACAAGAATCCCAAGCAGGATGAATACAAAATCAAACGGAATATCAAAAGGTTTATCACTGGAATGTCTCAGATTCACAATAATAATAAGCAAAGAACCCGCCGAAACAAGATTCAGCACAGCCCAATCCTGATTCGACAGTAACGTTGTGGTATCCACTTTGAACAATCGCAGCAATAGCAGACATAACATGATGCTTAGCAAAACAACAAATAGGAAAGCAAAAGATAACCACCAGAAATTAACTGTATCTATTCCCTCGGCATTGAGTGGGATATGCTGAATCCCAGACCATACCAGCATCTCAATAACCACCGTAAACACTGTATAGAAACTGCTAAAGAACAGCTTTTGTAGCACACTGCCGCGGAAATAAAAAATAGTAATCAGACTATACACAAGCAGGTGAAGGATGACCGAATCAACTAGAGGTAAGCTAGCAGCGGTAAGCGATTTAATTATATAAAAGATAATAAGACAACCTATAAATGACTGTTTGCTCCTGCTCAGGATCAGGAATTTCTTGAGAAAAATATAAAATGTGACCCCTTGCGGGACATATATAAGGACGAGCATAAATACACCAAAAAAGTAAGGACTAATCTCCCGGATGAAAGACATTTATCTTAAGAGCCTCTTTTCTATAAAGGCATGGTATGACCGTAAAGAATCAGAGCTTCTACTGCGGCTGACGGGAAGCTCCACCCCGTTCTTCAGCTGAATAAGTTCTTTGCTTAAAGAACGAACATACAGCCAATTTACCAGGAATCCCGTATGTACGCGACAAAAATCATGTGATCCCAGCTGTCCTTCCAACTCTCTCAGTTTGCCATAATACGAGTAAGTCCCTTGTTCAGTACAAAGGACCAATTTTTTGCCTCGTTCTACCGTGATATACATAATATCATCTACCCTTAAATTATAGCTCATATGATGGATTGAGAATGACAGCACGTTGTTTCTTTGCATGCATTGCTGAATGGCTTTGACTGTGGCGGTCTGCAGTTCATGTTCATCAATGGGTTTCAGTAAATAGCGAAAGGGATGAACCGCAAAGCTTCTTCTCATATAACTTGTATGGCTGGTGACATAGATAATTAATACCCTGGCATCTTTGAGCCGGATCTTCTCTGCGACTTCTATACCGTTATACTCGGGCATCTCCATATCCAGATAAACTATATCGTATGCGGTAGTCGTCATTGCCTGAAGCAGGGTTTGGCCTGATTCAAAAATCTCAATAGAGGCAGTCATCCCTTGCAGGCTGGTTATCTGCTTCATGAGTAATTCTTCCAATCGCGAGGCATCTTGCCTCTGATCGTCACAGATTGCAATGTGAAGATTCATATTATGTATCCCTCCAAGTGAACGTAATTCTATCATATTATAATTTGAAAAAATATGAAGAACCGCCAATAAGCCGATCCTCTCGGACCGGCCTATAAACTCTTTTTTACAGGGAAGTTTCTACCCTAGTCAATTCATCGGAAGAGCGGACGCCAGCCGCCGAAACTGGATGAAAATAAACAGAGCGGTCAGCATCACCACAATTCCTGAACCGAGGAACCATAGCTGCACACCGTATCGATCCACCACAGGTCCTGCCAACAGCAGCCCAATTGGCGAAGACAACATCATAATGCTGGTCACGAGTGAAATGACACGCCCAAGCATCTCGGGTTCAAAAGAACGTTGGATCATCGCCATGAAGGGACCGTTGAAGAAGGGTGCCGCACTGCCCATCAAGAACGAGAGAATGGCAAAGATCACAAATGCATTCGGACCAATCAAACCACTGATCACACAGGTAAGACCGATGACTAGCAGACCTACGCTCATATAGCTAATGTCGCTCCATTTAGATGAGAACATCGACAATAGCAGACCACCTAAAATCATCCCGATGCTGAACACCGCTTCCACCAGGCTGGCACTGTATCCTCCACGGCCAAAATGAGACAATGTCATATAAGGAAACAGTGTCGCTAACGGCATAAATGCGATACTAAACACCGCAGTAGCCCCCGTAATCAACACAATGGGTTTCGCTTGAATGAGTGCGTTCCAACCCAAACGGAATTCTTGAACGAAAGACGGCGCAACTGTAGCCTGCACTTTAGGCTGATGGATCTTCACCATGAACAGCATCAGATTCGCAATCAAAGCCCCGGCCACATCGAGTAGTAATACTGCCCCGAGCGAAGTTGCCGAGTAAACCGCTATCCCAAGTGCAGGACCCATTACATTCGAGAAAGAGAACACCATCTGCTGCCAGCCCGCGACTCTTGTCAATTCTTCTTCAGGTGCAATCAACGGTACAGCCGCCTGAAAAGCCGGAGCATGAAAGGCTGATGCCGCCGAACGCAAGCTCAGAATGACATACACAAAGCCAAGTCCCGGTTCCCCCCACATGAAATAAATACCTAATATCAGACTGAAGAGCGCAATTGCGCTATCAGCAATAATCATCGTTATTTTACGATTCCAACGGTCCAGCCAGACCCCTACAAAAGGACCCAAGACCGCTTGCGGCAAAAACGCTGCCAACCCAGCAATCATCAAAACTGCCGCTGACCCTGTCGATTCCGTCAAGTGCCAGATCACCGCGAATTGAACCATCGAACTCGTGAGAATCGAGAAAATCTGTCCGCTAAAAATAAGGGCGAAGGCTTTTTTCCATTGTATTTGCATAAGGTCATCTCCTTTGATTAAAAACTTAAATAAACTCATTCCATGAGCATAGGCACACTGAAACAGGCACATCACAAATAAACTCATTTCCATATCTCAAAAAAATGAATGAGTCCACTTGTCTTGCACCACTGATTACCATAAACGAATGGAATGGGTCACAAGGAGCACCTCCTGGAAAAAATTATGTTCATTATAACATCGCATCTCTTCCCTGAGCCAGTTCCAATTGTTCTTTTTACGAAAAATTTGATCTATCTCTATCTTCCGAATAAATTCCTAAATAAGGGAGAAGATAAAAATCACTTAACATCTCATTTATTTAAGGAGAATTGCATGCGGAAATTTTTTAACGCCAAGACACCTCCGTCTAATCCTAAGGTGCACCCTCAATTGGAAGCCGAAAATGAGCTTTCAATGAAGGATCTTTTTTCCCATGCTATCTCTGCGTCTCTCGAAGACAACTTACAGATTATTAATAATTGTTTTGCGAATTGTTCGGACCTAAAGGTTATTCCATGGCATTATGGCCCGGATCTTAAGTATGAAGCCTCATCCGTCTATTTCAATACACTTACTAAGTCTGACCCTACAAATTATTTTAAAGATGTCTTGCAGAATTTAGTTCCGCATGAGCTGGGTCCCACCTTGGACGTGACCGTTGAAGATGTCATCTCCTATTTTGAAAAAAATGGTGTTTCATCACCGCTGCTTGAATTAATGGACAATATCGGTCAAGCCATTAAGGGGATTCTTGATGGGAAAGTTGTCCTTTTCTTTACAGGTTGGCAAAAAGCCGTTGCCTATTATGCCTTCGATGTAGAACAGCGCCAAACCTCTGAGCCCATTTCAGAGCCTACTGTTCAAGGTCCCCACGTCAGCTTTATAGAAAGCTTAGAGCGTAATGTAGGTGTTATTCGTAGTTTGCTGAAATCTACTAATCTTAAGTTCGAGTTCTTTACCTCTGGTAAGCAGGTTCAAAGAACGTTGTCCTATGGTTATCTGGATGGAGTAGTCAAACCAGAAACATTAAATCAATTCAAACAACGGATAGCAAGTATTGATCAGGAAGAAATTCTTGACGTTTCCTATCTCGAAGAGTGGATCGGTGATTCGCTCTACTCACCATTTCCACAAGTCCGCTATACAGAACGACCGGATACAGCTATAACAGCTCTGCTAGACGGAAAGATTATTGCCATGGTTAACGGAAGTCCTTCCATTCTGATCTGTCCCGGGAATTTCATGGAGTTTTTTACGAATAGTGAAGATTATTACTACCGGACCATTTTTTCATCATTGATAAGAATGATTAGGGTCGCTGCCTTCATCATCGCCCTGCTGTTACCCAGTACCTATATTGCCTTATCCAACTTCCATTCCGAACTAATTCCCACAGTTCTGCTGCTTGCCATTCTAAACACACGCGAAGGAATCCCCTTTCCGGCTATGGTTGAAGCTTTGATCATGGAGTTTTTCTTTGAGCTATTGAGAGAGGCGGGCATACGCTTACCCAGACCGATTGGGTCGGCCGTCAGTATCGTTGGGGCATTGGTCATTGGACAAGCTGCTATTCAATCGCAGATTGCCTCTCCGGTCATGGTCATTGTCGTCGCTTTGACAGGCATTGCCTCATTTGCGCTACCTCAATACAATATGGCAATTGCGCTGCGGATTTTACGGTTTCCCTTAATGATTCTCGCGGCAACATTCGGAGGACTTGGCATCATGGTCGGTTTTATTCTAATTTATCTCCATCTGGCTACCTTGCGCTCTTTAGGAGAACCGTATTTAGACTCGTTAGCTCCGCTAGATCTTAAAAGAGTACGTGATTCTATTTTTCTACTTCCGAGAAGACTGCTGCTTCATTCACCACGAAATCGACACCTATATAAAAAGACTTCAGGAAGGAAGTAGATATAGTGAAGCGGCTTACTACCATACTAATTTCCCTTCTTGTACTCACTCTAACTAGCGGATGCTGGGATAATAAAGAATTGGACGAGTATGGGTATGTGCAGGCGGTCGCCATTGACCAAAGCGAAGACAATCGGATTGTGATTACGACACATTTCTATAATCCTTCCACCAAAATAGAAATGGGACAAGCAGGGGATCCAGCGTCCAAGGGAATTAATATTGTTACGAGTGGAGAAACCTTTTTTGAAGCAATAAGGGAGATCCCGGCAAAATTTGGTCGAAAAGCCAAATGGGATCATATGCGTGTCATATTAATCGGGGAGCAACTAGCCAGAACCTCGAACATCCGGGAGGTACTTGATTTTTTCTCCAGGGATCAAGAACCGCGTGGTACCGTTCTTCCTCTCATCGCTGAGCAATCTGCGGCACCATTTTTAGATATCAACCCGTTTATCGAGCAGACCATTGGTCAACAGTATAAGAGAATGGAGACGAGCGGTGCTCTATATGCCGCAAAAACTTCCAAGATTCCTCTCTATGAGCTGGCTATACAAATGTGTAGCCCCTCCAATACTTCCATCATCCCTTACCTGCATAAGACCAGTTTGGATCATAAACCCTTGATATCTGGGCTGGCTGTAATTCATGACGGTAAAATGATTGACATTCTAAAGGAGAAGGATACAGAAGCATTCATGATGCTGACGGATAGATATATCTATGGAGTACTAGAATTTCCTTGCCCGGATGAGACCGAAGTACCGTTGCGAAAAAAAGAAACGCTTGAAGTGCTTACCTTCAACAGTACGCTTACTCCAATCGTAAAAAACGGTTCTGTGTCCGTCGGTGTAAACATTGCTATTGAAGGGATGATCGGAGAATTACGTTGCTCACATTTAAAAAACAATAAGGACATGAAGCTTTTTGAGCAGCGTATCATAACTCAGGTTGAACAACAGGTTGAGCACGCAACCAAGTTTTTGAAAACAAAAAAGATCGACGCACTCGGAATTGGCAATCAGATTTACCGGAAAAATCCGCAGCTGTGGAAACAACTAGAGCCTCAATGGAAGGATACATTCGCCCAGACTCAGTTCGATATCAACGTTGATGTCAAAGTGTTAAGTACTGGAATGAACTCAGGCACAATATTTGGAACAAAGGAGAAGTAGCTATGGTGGGAAAAATAATCTGCGTTCTCTTATTAGCTTCCGCTATGCTAGCCCATGACATCCCAAGGTTTAGACAAGCCTCCATCCGCGATCGAGTAGTTTATGGAGTATTATTACTACCCGTACTTTATCTCGGATTTATCTTTATTGCAGCTAAGCCATGGCCCAATTTAGATTCCATCTTCAATTTATTCACGGCTCCAGCTGAGCACATCGTCCATTGGATCAACCCTGCCATTTCATAAGCTTAAAGAATGAGGAGGAACGTATGAATAAGCAAGAACGTGTTAGTTCGATCCAAATGTCCATGCTGTTTCTCTTCTTTATGACCGGTTCCTCAATCGTTATCGTCCCTGCGTCACTAACTAACTTTGCCGGCAACGGAGCCTGGATATCCCTCTTAATCGCCTCGGCCATAGGAATGGCTCTGCTTTCCGGTATTCTATATTTGAACCGACGAGCGCCAGATCTTTCGCTTGTGGAACAAAGCCGCTCCGTACTTGGAAACGGACTGACCCTAGTCCTCCTGATTCCTTTCACTTGTGTACTGTTTTGGAATGTCGCTGGAATTGTAATTGAGATCGGAACCTTTTTCAAAAGCACGATGTTAAAAGAAACGCCCACTTACGCAGTAAATACCATGTTTTTTATTACGATTGCGATGACAGCTCTAGCTGGAATTGAAGTGATTGCCCGCATGGCAGCCGTCCTAATGTCACTAATGTTCGGATTTATCATCTTAGTCTGGATACTCGTAGCAGGGTTGTATCATCCCGAGTACCTACTGCCCATCATGCCTGATGGATTTAGGCCTATCCTAAGCGCTGCATATGTAGTCTATGGCTTCCCCTATTCCGAGCTTATCGTTTTTTCGATGATTTTACCGTTCGTGCGTAAAGAAGACAATTCTAAACTGGGAAAACAGATGTATCTTGCACTCATCATCAATGCCCTGACGTTAATTGCTTCTGTCATTAGCAGTATTATGGTATTGGGACCACTGTCCGGCAGCTTGAAATATTCATTATATCAGTTGGCGAGACTCATTTATTTTCAGGAAACCATTGAAAGAATCGAATCCGTGATTGGTTTTTCACTCATTATCGGCTTCTATTTCAAGGCTTCTATCCTGCTGCTTATTCTTATTAAAGTACTAAAGGAGCTTCTGAGATTGAATGATGAACGTTTAATTGTTTTCCCACTTGCTTTTGTCTGCCTGCTGTTATCTGTAACGACTTACACACAGGAGTCTGAGCTTGAGAAAATCGTGAATACTACATGGCCCTTGCTCACTAACCTAGCTTACATCCTGCCGTTTCTTCTGATTCTATTGGTCACTTTTATTCGTTATCATATAAATCAACACAAAAAATAACCCGTTCTAAACGGATTCAATTCCCCTATCTCATTTCGCAGACTTCGGCTTCTTCTTTTCTTGAATCCAGCCCGCCAGCAAAAGTATTGCTCTACATAATTGCTTGCCATCGCGATTGAAGATTCTGAGATTTCCTGACCCAGAGGACGTTATTCCCAATTTTTTGGCCTTTGGAGCAGAGTTTCGGACTCCACTGACGCTATCTCATATAAAAAGACTCATATTGAGTGTTTTTTGTGGGAATAGCTGCTATACAGTCCGCTAGGATGCAAAATATGGACCAATGACGCGTTTAAGGTCAGCTGTGTCCGATGGGCTTGGTCTGTGCAATTGTTATTGGATCAAACGAAGCAAAGTAGGGATGCCCAACAGCCACCTTTAGCTTATTAGGACACCCCTGTTAAGTTTATTACGTTACTCGCTCTAACCAATAAATTCTTGAACCCACTCGCTGTTATAGTAACCTATTCCAATTTCTGTGAAGCTGCTATTCAGGATGTTGGCACGATGACCAGGACTGTTCATCCATTGGTTCATTACTTCTTCTGCGCTCGACTGACCTTTGGCGATATTTTCCCCTGCTGAATTGTATGAGATCCCGAATGCTTTCATCATATCAAACGGAGATCCATACGTAGGAGACTGATGGTCAAAATAGTTATTGTCATACATATCCTGCGCTTTAGCCAAAGCCATTTTCGAAAGTTCGCTATTTAAGCTAAGAGGCTTCAAGCCTGCATTCGTTCTTTCTTTATTCACCAGATCCAATACTTGCTGTACCGATTGGGATGTATTGGTGGATGGTTGTGGATTTGCAGACTTCTGTGGGACAGCAGAATGTTGCGGATTTGCAGAATATTGTGGTTTGGCCGATTGCTGCGGATACGTTGTTTGATCTGTTGTGCTTCCTGTAGGTGGATTGGTACGGATGAACCCATCCAGCCATTTCGTTACATCGCCAGGAACTTGTTTAGTCTTAATTGTTGAATTCCCTGCATTCTCCGTGGAAATGGAAGATGCTTGCGTTAAAGTTGAACTTGAGGCAGTTTTACGAGCATGATTGTCAACCTTCGTTTGTTGAGTTGTCATTTGGTTGTTGGCCGAGTTATTACCCGAACAAGCAGTAACGAGTAATAGCGCTACTATTACGATAAATGGTTTAATAAGAACCCCTCCTGATTTGGCAAAGTAGTGACTTAATCGAATAAAGTTTTTGTAAAGTACCCCTGATTTATTCATCCCTAATTCAAAAATATAAAAAGCAAAAAAGTCCACTCGCAACATGGTTGCTGTGGACTTAATCTTAGTGGATATTTTAGATGCGTCGATATAGTTACATTTATAGTAATTTATAGAATTTTTTACTAATTAATGTTATGCTTTGTTAAGATCATAAAGTATAACATCAAATAAGATTTGGACAAACAAGCTTATAGAAATAAGCAGGCGTTGTTAGGTTAATAGATACTTTTAGATTACTTAATGTAATGTGATTGCAAAATTATTACAAGGAGTGATCATGCTATGTTAGAAGGTATCTCGATAAAACAAGTCTCCATTTATTGTCCTGAAAGAGTGATTAACAACCAATATTTTATTGACCATTTTCAAAAGCAAGGTATAGATATTAAGCGGATTCTTAAAAAGACAGGCAGAAAAAACCGCCATGTTATTGAAGGAACGAAGGAGAACTCGTTGACGATGGCGATTAATGCCGCTCAACAGGCAATTGATGCTGCATCATTGAAATCTGCAGATATAGACCTGATTCTTTTTTCCAGCTCAACTCCGGAATATTTATCACCTACGAATTCATTGCTTATTCACAAAGCTATCAAAGGTAAAGATGATACGCTTTGCTATGACTTGAATGGTAATTGTATAGGAATGTTTATTGCGGTTGAACAGGCTGCTCGTACTTTATACGATGATCCTGATAGAGATAGAGCGTTGGTTATCGGTTCGGATTTTTTAAATTTATGGGCTGATCCTTCACATCCAATAACATATTCAATTTTTGGCGATGCCGCCGTAGCCCTCATTTTAGAAAAAGATCATTCAGAGAGTGGATTAATTGACGTAAGGTATCTTTCGGACAGCCGTTTTACAGAAGAAATTGTGTACCCCGCTCAAGGATTGGCTAAGTCTTTGCGTGATGGGGCTGAACACCGCTACTTACACTGGGGGAGATTCAGCGGAATAGACAGTGTACGATTTGCGGAAGCATCTATTGTTGAATTATTGAACAAACATCACCTAACATTCGAGGATATACAAGTTTTTTGTTTTTCACAATTTACATTGGCTAATATTAAATTACTTCAAGCTAAGCTGAACCTGGATCAACATAAAATTATTTATGTAGCCGACGAATATGGCTATACAGGCACAAGCAGTCCCTTTCTGGCCTTATATTGTGCTATTGAACATGGTTTGATCAAACGTGGCGACAACTTATTATTTTGGACATTGGGGTCAGGTTATCAAGCCGGTTCAATGTTATGGCGTTATTGACATGGGGCTCCATTCATTCATTCATTCATCCTATCACTATCGAAACTCCACAATACACTAACAACAATCCCATCAGTATATTAAATTGACTTCTATATTTAGATATCATTTTTTTGAAAAGAGAACCACATAAACACCAACTAAAAGTGCCCATAAAACCGATGAATGCTAAGACTATAGAGTAAATCAATAAGCTAAAATAGGAAGAATGAGAGGTAAGAATAAATGTAGATGTAACTGTGATTCCATATAATATCCCTTTAGGATTAATAAATTGTAAAAGCATACCCGCAATAAAACTGTTGTGTTTATCGCCACTTCCATCACTTTCTTGATGTTTACTTGTAATAATTTTAAATGCTAAATAAAACATGTAGACTCCGCCTATCACAGCCATAATAGATTCAATCTTAGGGATAAAATTGATCAGAAGTATATTAAAATAGCAACATAACAATATAATCACGAAAAAACCTGTGCCCACTCCTAAACAAAATCTCATTGTTTTTTGTAAACCAAACTGGTTTGCAAAAGTCATTGCCATAATGTTATTGGGTCCCGGAGTAAAGCTAGCCACAAATGCATATAAAAACAAAGAAACAATCACTGAATTCCACCTCGTTGTATGTTATAATGTATTTATCAGACGCTATAACGTCCTTATGTGCGTTTTATTGTATATCCTGGTCGTTATAAAGTAAATAGGAATAGGAGAATTACCGTGGAAGAGATAAATCAAATCATTGCGGAGAATATAAAAAAGATTAGAAGAAGTAAAGATTTAAGCCTGGAAAAGGTGGCAGAATTAACAGGAGTAAGCAAAACAATGATTGGTCAAATCGAAAGAGGCGAATCAGCACCTACCATTACAACCATTTGGAAGATCGCCAATGGATTAAAAACTTCATTTTCTGCGCTGATAGATTACCCAAAGCCTGACACAAGAGTCGTATTAAGAAATGAAATTCAGCCACTGCTTGAAGACAACGGAAAATATCGGGTGTATCCCTCTTTCCCATTTGATGAAAGCAAACGATTTGAGGGTTATACAGTGGAGATAGACGAGGGTGGATACCATGATGCCAATCCACATATGGAAGGAACTGAAGAATTAATCACTGTATTTGATGGTGAATTGTCTTTGCGTGTCGATGATAATGAATATCTATTAAAATCTGGTGATTCTATCACGTTTAACGCAGACAAACCCCATGTATATTATAATCCAGGACAATCATTGACCCGTTTAAGCATGATCTTATATTATTCTAGTTAGCAAAAAAACCAAGGTTCTTAAACCTTGGGATCAAATCTTACTATGATAACCTGCGGAGATAACGCTCAGCCTCCCCATTATGAACCGTCCAGCATTAACTTATAAACCTTACCGTCTTTTGCATATTCATTATTAAAAAGCAGGGCATCCCCTTCTCTTTTCAGGAATTTCAGATTGTCTCCAAAAAAAGGAAGGTCGTTTGTTTCGGCATATTTTTGCTGCTCTACGTCAAGAAGTGCCTTGTACAACAATGTTTTGGCACCTGTTTTACGATCTATCATCATGAGGAAACCTTGCTGATTGGACCGAATCAGCAGAAAATCTTGGTTCTCCGTAAACATCTGTTACGGTCAGATAGATTAGGCCTTTCGGCGTCTTCTGAAAATCGAACTGAACAGCATCGAATAACTGCGAACCAAGGTTCGTTAGCAAGCGAGTTTGTCCTGCGGAATCTGTTAGATATAAACCCCCTGTTTTTTTATCCACTGTATAAGTAGATCCAGCAAATTGTGCGCTGGCACTAGCATAGTTCAATAGCCCAGTTGCTGTATATATCCTCTTCGTCGCATCCCAGCTGACCGTTGTTCCTCCTAATGAATTTACAAGAAAACGGGCAGGTACATAGAGTTGACCATTAATTTCAAAAGGAACACCTTCTACACTTACCAATTTACCATCAAGGACCCCCTGTTTACTTCCAATACGAACGGCTATCTTTTTTCCCCATCCAGTAAACTCCGCTCTTTGATGCGATTTATCCCATACAACCTTAAGTCCTGCCGCTTCCCAGTGACTGGCTGAAACATAAGTAATCCCATCCTTTACTAGTGCAGCGCTCGTACCTTTCCCGCCTCCATCCATAATGAAAGTGAAGTAAGCGGGCAATGCCGCATTCGCAACTGGAGCAGCAAGCAATGATGCAACAAGTATTGGAGCTAGCAACCATCTTTTATCCATATCTTGATCAACCTCCATGTTAGAAAATCATAAATTCTTCATAGGGTATAGACGCAGTTTAATTTCAAAGGTTCCTAGAAGTTAACAATAATAGTAAATTCTAAGATCAAAGTCTCTCCTTCTATTCATCCTCTCATCTGCCTCTTTTTCTCTCATTTCGTTGTTCCCCCAAGAATCTGTGAAAGTTTTCTCATAAATTGATAGGGAGGTTGGCGCCAAACCTTAAACAAAAAAATTGAAAGAAGGCAATTACAATGGCTTTAGGTTGTGATACAGCTACAAATGTAACAGCAGCAAGATTAACTACACTTAAAAATAATAAATTCACATTCGTTTGCCGATATTTGAATCGCGTCGAAGGATACCAGGATGGTCTCACCTCAGCTGAGATTACACGGATTTCAGATGGGGGATTATATATCATATCCCTTTATCAAATCAGCAAATCGCTCGATCATTTTACGAAAGCCAATGGGGTTAAAGATGCTGAAACGGCTGTAGGATTAGCAAGTGATTTGGGACAAACCAGCAGCACTCCGATTTATTTTGCGATAGACCGCGATATGACCTCTACCGAAATCACAAACAATATAGTACCTTATTTTCAAGGCATAAAATCAGTGCTAGACAGCAGTACTAAAAATTCCAAAGGTTATAAAATGGGTATCTACGGATCACGAGCAGTCTGCTCTCATATTCGAGGCACTAATTCCGCCACAACACGTTACACCTTCATCGTAGATAATGACTGGCAGGGAACCTTCGAGGATTGGAACCTGCGACAATATAATTTCAACACTGAGGTAGGAACAAGCACTGGCAAAATCAACGTAGACTATGTAGAGTCCTCCTCACATAGCGGTGGAGGCTGGAAAAAGTAATTTATTCCACTTTTATCGGTGACGAGGCGTCGTACGAAAGCAGATTATGATAGATTCAAATAAAGTCTCGTTATTATAAAAATAGTAAAAAGACAACCAGGCATGGATTATCCGATTAATGGAGAAGCTCTGCCTGGTGTTTTTGGTTTGTAGCGGTTTGTTTAAGCAGATAATCATAAATCGTAGCTATCCGATTTTAATGTCTTCTTTGGGCAACCCTCGGAGAAAAATACGCAGAATTTTCCAATTCCCAGCCGAATTACGATCGAGCATCCATTTCGCACTGATAGCAGCTTGCTTTCCTCACTGACAGCCGCTTGCTTTCTTCACTGACAGCAGCTTGCTTCCGCTATCCTCTCCCCGTATATTTTATCGCTGTAACTTTATGCAACCTATGAGATAACTGCACTTTATACACTTATTTCGTCTGTAAAAGGCTAACTTCTCACTTTAACTGTATTCTATACAATTAAAAATCACAGTTATCAGCTTTAGCGGCAAATAACTAAAAAATAGGTGTACAAAATACAACTATCTTCATGAGCGAGTTTTTCGAGCGAAAATAGCTGTACAAAATACAATTAAAAGCCGCTACATATTATATTCGTCCGCTCTCCGTATAAAAAAGGGGCGAGATCTTTGTAGATCACCCCCTGCTCCACTTGCTTCTATTTAGAATCGCCTATTTGATCATATGCTGGATCATACGTCCACTTCAGGCCGTTGTCCATACTCGACAGATAGATGGTACCTACAGTGTTGCCCTCTTTGCTGAGCAGAATAGGATACAATCCTTCTTTTCCATTAAAAATAGGTGAAAGCGGCGTTTTTTGATATTCATTAAAGGTTTCCGGAAGGGATACCACGAGCTTTTCCCATGACTGCCCCTTATCTTTGGTCCAATAAATAACAGGCCCATTATCTTCATAATATCTGAACCCTAAGAATCCGATATCCTTGTTAGAAAACCCTGCCCCGGCTAAACTTTCCGCGTATAAATCGTTAGGATTTCCAAGCTCCGTCCATGTCTTCCCGCCGTCAGAGGTCTGGTATACATAATTTAATGAGCGTCCCACACCTGCAGAACCTCCGGAGACGATCCATCCATTTTGTTTGTCAGTAAACCCGATGAACTTGGCGTCATAACCCTTGGCACCTGCAATGTTGTAGTTATTCCACGATTTCCCCATGTCATCACTGATTAATACATGTAGAGGGGATTCTTTACCATCCGCAAATCCATATACAATTGCAGTTTTGTCCTCGGAGATATAAAATCCGGTATCCGCTCTCCCCATCCCCATTTCTGTTCCAGTCGTATCAAGTTTTAAAGGCGTTGGCGCTTGGATCTCCCCTTTCCGATAGGAGACAGAGACCTTACCATCCTCGTCCATGGAATACGCATTCCCAGCGTCATGCACAACCACTTGTTCTCCACTAGAGCTGTAGGAATAAATAGTACCTGGTTTGAACTCGGTATCTGAAGATTGGCCGTTTAGGTTCGTACAGGCTGCTAGCACTGCTGTTACACCAACCACCATTAAGACCGCAAGAAATGCGCCTACTCCATTTCGTTTTTCTTTCATATTTAAAATACTGCCAAATCGCTGCTTCATCGAGTGTTTTCCTCCTGCAAAATTCGTTGATAAAGCTACATGCCGAGTAGCATTACTTTGCATAACCGATAAAATGGCTTCGCAGTATTTCTTTCGATATGCCGCATTTTGCTTACGTACAACGGTGTCATCACAATAAATTTCAATTTCGCGGACAGCTTCGCGTGCCATGAACCAGACCAATGGATTAAACCAATGCAGTGCCTGCACAATCAGTAGCAGTAGCTTATATATGATGTCATGCCTTTTGTAATGGACCAGCTCATGTTTTAAGATAAACTCCAGTTCTTCGTCACTATATTGATCATGCGGCAAGAATAGTGTTGGCTTGTAAAAACCCATTAGCATCGGATTCGGAACTTTACTGCTTATCAGAACCGCAATGGCGGTTGTTACATGCATTTCTTTAGCGACTTGTTTGAGCTTGGCGAACATATCCTCTCTCTGAAGAGGGCTGCTCCAACGTAACACCTGTTTCCTGAAAAAGAAATAACTCAGCAAATGATACCCTATAAAAAGCACAGCGCCAGTAACCCAGATGTAAGCTAAAATATTAATTATAGAAGTGATATGGCTTACATCCCCTGTCTGGACCGGCTGAGAGATTACTGGCGTATCCGCCTGCAAATTCTGGGACACTGAGCTTTGAAAGACAGTTGCTATGGCCTGACCTTCGGGTAGCTGAATCGCCACAGGAGGATTGGTAAAGGAAAAGTTGAATGGCAACAATAATCGCAAGGTTAGGATCAACCATATCCAATAGCTCAACTTAGCCGAATAATGTTTTCTTAACAAGGGAGTTAATGTGATTAAGCCGATAATAACTAAACTAAGGGTCACAGAAATAACCAGAAAATCTGTAAAAAGACCTGTTATCATCAGGATTCCTCCTTATCTACTCTATCGAGCAGTTCCCGCAACTCAGCAAGATCGCTTTTATCAATCGCCTTCCCGTTGTATAAGGACATCACCATATCCTGCACAGAGTTGCCAAACAGCTTTTCAAGTGTAGACTTCCCTTCGCTCTCTTTATAATCTGTCTCAGAAATTGCAGCGAGATAACGGTTGCTCCGCCCTTCTTTTTCGCAAGATAGAAAGCCCTTTTCAACCAGCCGTGACAGCACTGTCATCAAAGTAGCAAGCGCCCACTTACGTTTATCCCCCAGTTGATTCAAAATATAAGAGGAGCTAACCCAACTCTCGGCTCTCCAAATCACCAGCATAATTTCCAGTTCAGCATCTGGCAAGCGTTTGATTTTGTTATTCATCCATATTTCTCCTTGTTATACATTTGTGTAATACATTCATTATACAAACGTGTAATTAAAAAGCAAGCACATTATTTCTAAAATATGTATACATTCTTAGACGTTTATTATTTTAATAAAGGTTTCACAAGTCCAGTAGCAAATAATAAATAGAACCCTAGGAATTTTTATAAGATTCCAACAATGATAACCAACGCACACTCAGCTGAAATTTATAACTATTTTGGAAACTAAGTGATTGGTCTGCATTATTCTTAAGTAAGGAGGTAGGTTATGAAAAAATTTAGTATTCTATCATTTTCACTGATAATTTTACTAATTTTATTATTTGTATTAGTCAGACCCACGCAAAAGATCGTAAGTGTCAATCTTGCATCCGAAACAACAGAAATTACTTATACTGACCGTGAAAGCCTTCAAATCTTCGAAGATGCTATAAGAACTGTAAAAAAAGTACGCGGGTCTGTTGATGTGGGTGAACCGACTTATCGAATGACTGTTACTTACGCTAATTCAAAGGTGGCCGGATTCAGCCTTTATATGGATTTTAAAACGAAAGATGGTTTCCTGATTAAAGCTAGCAATAGCGAAAAGATGCTGGATTTAAGAAATAAGAATTCGGTTGAGCTAGCTGATCTGTTAAGTAAAGAAAAGGAAGATTAAAATTTGGAAACTCAATCTAAAAATAGGCATGGTCATCATACAAATGTAAAAACAAGCCATCCTTTAGTACTAACTAAGGATGGCTTGTTCGTAATTATATTATTTTCCTGCGCTTCAGATATACTGTCCCGCTCCGCTCAGAGCGCTGCAATTCTCTGCTGGATGCGTGGGAATAATGCAAAGGCATTCTCATAAAATACTTTCTCGTGGTGCTGCTCAGGCACAAGCCGGCGGACGAACTCCGCATACAGGTCAATAGGCGCGAGTGGCCAATCGGTACCGAACAACATTTTTTCATAGTGATCAGAGTACACCAACGCCCGGCGAAAATGATCCATAAACAGGGGTTCATTCATGAACCGCTCAAAATGAGGCCGATCACCAACAACGAGACCAGACAAATCGGCATAGACGTTCGGATTCTTGGCGACCACTTCGGCAGCATCCATCACCCAGGGATCGCCTAGATGGCAGATCATAAAGTTCACGTCGCGCCGTTGGAACGCCAGTTCGTCCACGGTAAGCGGATGCGCATACTTAAGCAATCCATTCATCGAATACGTATCACCGGTATGAATAACCACAGGCGTGCCGTACTTGGCTGCCAGCTCATAGATCGGCGAGTAGATTTTGTCATAAACGTAATGATGATAGTACCCGGCATAGAGCTTAATACCAGCTACCTCAGGAGCTTGCAGCCGTGCCTCAATTCGGTCCAGCTCATCCAAAGCATCCTTTCCTCCGAGCATATTTGGATTAATACCCACGCATTCCATTAAGAATGGCGGTACACTGGCTTCCAAGTCGAGACCCATCGGATTGGGAGAGGCAGAGTCAGGAAAGGCTCCCTTCGTCTGCTCCGTGACCCCCATTCCAATGCCGAGAACAACGTCGTTCTTGTCAAACTCCGCTTTGAGCCCAGCAGCTGTGTAATCAACTTTGGAGAGGTCCAGTGCTGTCTGATGAAAGCTATCGATGTCCGACAGATGAATGTGAATATCAATGATTGGCATTTATAGTCTCCTTTTTGTCAGAAGCACTAGCAAAGGTCACCTTCATAAGATTACGAACTACCTCTGGATCCAGAGTGAGCTCTCCCATGATCATGAAGGTCGGCTGTGTCCAAGCGGTTTCTCCGTTCAGTAGTAGTAGATGGTGATTCACACCATATGTGAATACCTTATTGTTCACGTAAGACATAGCTCTCTGATTAGGATAACTATGCACCACATGCAGCATGTCTTTACGCGAAGTTGCACCGATTCGGATAAGCCCCTTGGATTCCAGATGGGCTTCGACCTTCCCGATAGGGAAGTTGCCTTCCTCTGGGAGCTCCATCCAGCCTTCCGAATAGATTGGTGAAGGCTTAAAGTAACTATCCTCGGATAGCGAATAATGCGGCAGCGTCATTCCACTTTCATTGGTTACTGAAATCAACACACAGAGCACAGGAACTCCGGGCAGCATGAGGTAATGCTGATTGATCGTGATCCCCCGGTTTGCTTCCTGCTTCTCCATCGAAGTGGTCAGTCTCAATCCCTTCCAGACGTTGCCGTGATCATCCATCTGCTCCGTCCAAGCTGCGCTTCTTGGCTCCTGCAACCGGCTAAATCCGCCTATGCCAGAAATACCCACACCGAGTCCACCATGCCAAGGATTCCACCAGGAACGTGGTTCAGCTTTCGGAAAGGTGCTGTCCAGCCACTCTTCTCCTTGGTGCTTCAAGGAATGCACAACGCTGCCGAAATCAGGAGCAGCTGCAATAGATAGAACTCCGTTGCTCACTGTGTAAATGGGACCCTCAGGTCCTTCTTCTATCCCACAAACAACGCTTGTTTCCGTTTGTGGAAACCAGAGGCCTGTTCGCTCTTGAATGCGATCCTCACCACGATAGACGACCCGGACCTTACGGCCAGATTCGTTGTGTTCTGGTGATTCTGTATCCTCAGTAGAGAGTTCAAAACCAGCGGAGTGCAAATTTTGTCCTCTTTGCAACTCCATCTCAGCGACACTTTGCTCCTCTTCTCCATCAGCCTCTACATACAATTCAAGGCTTCCATCAAGCGGTGTCATCTTTCGTTCGATTAGCTCGGCATGAAGTGCCCCTGCCGCAAAAGGATTTCCACCGCCGAGCGTTAGCTCAAGATGGTCATCCAACACCGGTATGACCGAATTCTGCTGTTTTAGGGCAAAGGCGCGGAATTCCGACCACTTAAGGAAGGTGTTAAGAGCAAACACCATAGTTTTTGTCCGTACGACATCTCCAGCGGAGATTCGGCCAAGATTATGCTCCAGCCCAAGCGGGTATTCCGGACGAAGCAATTTTAGCGAAGGATCCCAGCAGATTCCGCATGTGACGTTCTCTTCCTTGCAGAACAACCAGTTCTCCGTAATTTGTGCACTGTCCCAAAGACTTGGATCGCCTGAGTAAGCGTCGCCCATGTCCACGTATTGGCCCTGATATGGTAAGATGAGCTGTTTACCGAAAAAGCCGAAATTCGTCAACAGATACATGTCTTCTTCCAGGATATCACTATTGGTATTGCAGACCTCGCTATAAAACTCAGCGATTCCGTTGGCAAATAGCTTAGCCACTCTTTTTATCTCAAGACCCGGAAATTCTTCCGACTCGTAAAGAGCTTCGAGAACCTGACTCTCCCCTTCAGAATAGATCTTTACCTCTTTGGCCTGTTTCTTAGAGAATTCTTCTGCGAATGGCTTGCCTAACTTCGGATGGGTCAACCAGAAATTATGGCTCGAGCCGGGATATTCAATCCACATTCCATTGTCGGTATTATTAAGATGAATAGAGTAGGCGCCATTCACCGCCACCCACTGATCCCCGTTTTCCCCACCAAAGCGGCCATTCGTTCCCTTCATTAGAACGGATAGCTTGCTGATAAAGGTGACTGCCTTCTCTCCAACCGGAACGGCCGTTACCTCAATAGCCTGTGAATAAAGACCGTATGAATTTAGGGCAAAGGGTACTTGAATAGAAGCCTTACTCTTAGCTGGAACAGTAAAGCTTACTGTACGATCCGCCCACATCAGGAATTCGTCTTCGGGCAAATCAAAAGAAAATTCTGCTTCTGCAGCAAAATTATTCTCCACATTAAGGTACAGTTCCGAAGGAAGACCCAGATACAGTTCCCGGTGTGGCAGCGCTATCTTCATTTTGAGTGGAAATTTAGGAGCAACGCCAATGCGGAATTCCGCACGCTTGCCACCGATGATCCACTTGCTCATAACAACGGGGTGTGTCTTCTTATCGTTCTGCTCTTCCCGAACTGAATCAAGCTCAAAATCACCTTCCACGATAACCGTTTCACCTGGAGCGAGTATTCGCGCAGCAGATAGAGCAAAACGGATATTTTTATCGTTCTGGCCTTCGATCTCAATGGCCAGCTCAGACGTCGAACGATTCTTGATGCGATAGCGAATCTTGTAGGTCGAACCAAACACAAGATCATGATCATCAATTTCCGTAGAGATTTCATAGTCTGGTGTATCAAGAGCGGTCAGACCGCGGCCAGTCTTCTCGAATTCCGCCCGCAAGGAGAGTTCTCCCTTTTGCCAAGTGTAATCAAAGAAATCAAAGCCACGCTCCTGCCGGCCATCTGGCTGAATGGGAAGTTCACGGGTACTGTCTGCATACCAATCCAGTTCTTCAAAATAAGGAGCAAGTGCTTCCGTTTGCAGTACTGTTGGAATGAAATTCATCAGATGGACGTAATCTTCATTTTTCTCCCAAAAAAATCCGCATTTCTTATACATCGGTACGGCTTTCGTATTACCTGCCCAAGTGAACAGATCAAGACGTGGCCAGCCCGCTTCTATTGTTTGGCGAACAGCGTTCAGAATCAGATTGCGGCCAACCTTGTATCCGTGATAATCGGGGCGTACATTCAATAGCGGGACATACAAAGCCCCTTCATCTTGACGGTAGTGGGCGAAGCTGCAGAAGCCGACTACCTCTTTGCCATCAACGGCAAGAAAGGCATTAAGATTGGACGAGATCTCCATCTCACGGCGCACACTGTCCTCAGTTCTTTGATTGGTGCCTCCGCCCCAGCTTTCGTTGCTGCGGTTCCACATTTCTGCGACTGCCCCAGCATAAGAAGAATCGTATTCGATAATGCGGATTTGTTCCGCTGTAGTATTTACAGTCATGCTTTCATCTCCTTATTCCTCAAAAAAATATGAGTATGTATTCGTATAAAGTTATTGTGGATAACCTCTCTACAACATATTGAAATAACTCCTACGAGTTCTTATTATACTATTAACTGGAAGCTCAATACGAGGTAAAAAACTCTTTCTCCTTATTTTCTACATAAACTCACTGCCAGCAGAAAGCTACAAAAAAAGCTGTCGAGTCACCCTCGACAGCCTGAAGCTGCTCCTAAGAGGAGCCTTTCTTCTTTAACAATTCTCCACACGATCCGCCGCTCTTTTCTTCATATTAGCGAGACCTACAATACATATCAGCAGTACGCAGATAGAATAAGGAAGCGCCATATTAACGGTGTATAAGGCCGTACCTATAACTGGCCCTATGAATGACCCGCCCCCTTGCAGGGCCGCAATAAAGGAAGCAACGCTTCTTTGCTCATGGTCTTGAACCGCCATTGAAGCACCCGCACTGTAGCCGAGCAGTGTAAAGCCGATGCCAATACCCAAAAATGTAAAGTCTACATACGCAAATCTGATGAACAATAACAATCCCAGCAAGCCTAAGGCAACAAATAAGAGTCCTACGAGCAGCACTTTTTTAGGATGCCATTTGAGATACTTACTGATTACAATTTGCGAGAGCACTACCATTATTCCCGAGATCGCCAGCCCCATTCCAATTAACTGAGTGGCTTGCTGAGTACTGTAACCCAAGCTATCCTGCACAAAAAATCCGATAGTAACCTGCACGATATTCAGAGCAAACGAAAGCAAAAGTCCAATCCATAAATAGAGGCGTATCCGTCGATCATTGGGGGAAAGTGAAATCGCCTGCCGCTCAATCTCAATATTCTTTTCTTTAGGAATAAACACCAGAAACAATATAGCCAAGGTGAACAATAAAATAGCGGCCGCGTACATTGGTGAGGTCAGGCCCAGTGAAGCCATTCCTCCACTCATTGCGGGTCCCACTACGAAACCAAGACCGTTGGCCGCACCAAATAATGCCATTCCTTGTGTACGGGTTTCTTTTGTACTCCAGCCCATAACATAAGCTTGTGCTAATGCCGGAATTCCTCCAAAGAAAAAGCCAGCTATTGCGCGAAGTAAAAAGAAACTCCAAAACAGACTCTCTTTACTCTGTGCATTTACTGCATAATCAGCCAATAGTGCAAAAATGATGAGTGTGGCCATATAGACGAACATAATCGAAGCAAGCAGCCACTTTCGGCTCATAAACGTTTGTTTTTCCCAGAAATATCCCCCGAGCAGCCAACATAACCCCGCCACCGATACTAAACATCCTGATTGAAAATCACTCAGCCCCAAATTTCGCGCAAGCGGACCAATAATCGGATTAAAAGCAGCTATTGAGATCATTCCTGTAAGTACGATTAGAAACATAATACCCCGTCTGTATTTCATAAAATTCCCTTCTCCTCTCAAGTAAACCAGAAACAATATACGATTCGTTATAATCGCTGTGTTTATGGTACTATGCATGGAAGTCAGGCCTCTACCTCTTGGCGGATTACTTTACTGGTTAGCGGGATTTATAGTAGAACAAACAAAAAAACCTGCTCTTAAGAGCAGGGTTATAGATGTTAATCCACCGTTCCAACATTCTCCAAGTGTAATGAGCTTTCGGAGCTGACGCCTGCTTCCGTACTCAGAGTAGTAAGTGCTTGTTTTAGATCCTCTTTATTCACATAGACATACGGGCTCTTCCAAAGAGATTCTACATGTAAGGAATTAATATGCTCTGGTTTAAGTTTAGGGAAGTTGAATAACCACTGCTGCAGATCTGCTTGAGGAATATCCGTCTTCACATTTTCACCAATGATATCCAATACATTTCCCCATTGGGACACACCTTGGAAGTTTCCTAGCTTATCCAGAATCTGCTTGATTACTTGCTGCTGCCGATCATTACGCTGGAAATCGGAGGATTCAGCCGTTCCTTGATTCGATTTACGGTACCGCACAAAATCAAGAACTTGTTGGCCATCCAGTTTCTGCAAGCCTTTCTTTAAATCGATGTGTGTACCATCTGCCGTATCGGTATATTTCATATCCATATCGACATCTATAGTCAGTCCGCCAAGCAAATCCACGGTCTCCTGCAACACATCAAAATTCACCACAACCATGTGATCAATCGGCAGACCGAGCAAATTGCTGAAAAACTCTTTTGTATTCGGAATAGCCTCTGTTTTGTCTTTTATGTAATGATAAGCATAATAATAATTGGCTTTACGGGAAGGTAACGATTTAGGTTTTAGCAACAAATCCCTGGGTAAAGATAAGAAACTCGTCGATTTCGTGTCCGGATTGAAGCTGACAAGCATCAGAACATCGGTATTCATTACCCCACCGCCACCGTCCCGGCTATCTACCCCGGCAAGCAGAAAAATCATAGGTTCAACCGATACCGTCTCCTTTTTTTCCTCTGGAGCAGCAGTGGGTTGTACGGTGACTGGAGCTGCCATACGCTGTATCGCATCATCCGTCTTTTTGTATAAATACCCTGCATATACTCCAATCCCTATAATAGTTGCGCCTAAGACAAGACCAATGCTCGTCAGAATTTTACGGGTTGTTGTCCACTTGCGTTTGTTAGACATAATTTCCTCCACTCAGTTCCAATAGCTTATTCAATCAGCGCTTTCATCCTTATGAACTTTAACACTTAGCACTATGCCAATCGCTATCATATTAGTTAGCAACGAGCTGCCTCCATAACTAATAAAAGGTAATGAAATCCCCGTTAGGGGCAGTAACCCAATATGCATCCCAAGATTAACGGAAACTTGAAAGATGAACATAGCGATAAACCCGGTGACAATATAGGTACCCGCACGGTCCCTACTATCCAGCGCAATAAAGATCATTCGGTACACGAGCAGCAAATAAAGCATCAGCAGCACGGATGAACCTATAAAACCGTATTTTCCCCCGATGACTACGTAGATCGAATCGGAATACGCATATGGAATATATCCTTTTCGCAAAAAAATACCTTCACTGCCCGATAATCCCCCGGAGCCAATGGCTAACATTGCGTTTTTCACATGCCAAGACTTATCTGGATCGCTCTGCGGGTCCAAAAAAGCTTGGATTCGTGACAGTTGATGGGGCTCGACAATCTTGGATAACAGGTCGAAGTTAGCATAATACAGCCATAGTATCGTGCCGATCGAAATAATCACAACACCAAGGATCAGAATCATATATAGAGCACGGATGTTACCAATCCACAGCATACTAAGTAATATGCCAGCAAATACGAGTGCTGTACCCAAATCGGGCTGATCCATTATTAAAATGAAAGGAATTAAAAAAACGAAACAGACCGGCACTAAATCTTGAAAAAATCGCAGCCGCTGGCCCTCTCGTGTACCTAATAGATGAGCAATGAGCAGCACCGTACATATTTTAGCCAGCTCGGAGGGCTGAAGCTGAAAGCTCCCAATACTTAACCAACGCACAGCACCATTGAGGTTTTCTCCAACCAGCTTGACTAGTACTAGTAAACCTAGCCCCACGCCATAAAAGAGATAGGCTAACCTGCCTAATAGAATCTTATAATCTACCAAAGCAATGAATAACATGGGTAGGCAAAATAAAGCAAATAAATACAAATAACTTATGTAAAGACCGTCTAACCGCGTATCCGTAGTCGCTTCATAAATAGCAACAGTACCCATGCCAACTAAGCAGGTGGTGAGAAAAAGTACGGATCTGTCCAGCTTTGCAATTTTGGTAGAGATAAGCATTTACAACCTCTATTTAATTTCTGTAGTTTTCTTGTTGTGTAGGGGATATATACATGAAAATGGGCATTATAAATAATCCGCTGAGCACTTTTACTTCTTTTTTCTCAATGAAGCGCTGCGGATGATTAGGTTAAATGATTACCTCAGATCATATTTGCCCTGATACGCCTTCTTCGATAACAGCTTAAGTTTATCTTCACTTAGCGTATAAATATCCATACCATTACCTGCCTCACCCAATGACCAGCCCAGTGCAAGCTCGTTATGGCCATCTTCATCAACATCAAAGAATCCGGCATAATCTAGACCATACCCAAACCCCTCAACCTCGGAAATCTTCTGCCAAGCTTCATTTTCCTGCCTCAACAACATTGCTTTTATAGTGTATCCTTTGTTTTTACTGTACTCATACACAACTACAGCTTCGTCGATTCCGTCTCCATCCATATCGCCAAAGGAGATGGCATTATCTTCTTGTCCCTTCATCGGAGTTATCAATTGAGCTTTGTCTGGAAGGCACTTAATAAATTCCTGGCTCGTTTTGTCTCGCTGCAGATTTGCTTCTGATGATGGAGGTTTAATCAGCTCTCCGGGTGTCGCCGGGACTCCGCATCCTCCGAGCAAAAATAAAGTTGTCAACAGGGTACCAATTTTTATGAATTTGCTCGGCATTTGGATCATCGACTCCTCGCTTGTCCGCATATATAGTATTTTATCTGTGAAAGAGATGAAAGTGGTTATGAAATAGTTAAATTTGAATTCTTATTCTATCGGTAAGTCAAATTGGACAATCGTTCCTTTGCCTAAAGTGCTACTTATTCGCAGCTCTCCATGATGCAATTTAATGATCTGTTCCGAGATGGACAATCCCAAGCCACTGCCCGAAGCCTGTTGATCCCCTTTGTAGAATTTTTGCCGCACATTCTCTAAATCCGTCTCTGCGATGCCTGAGCCTGTATCCTCTACAGAAATTACGACTTTCCCTGGAACCGTATGAGCGGTGATAAAGATTCGACCTGATGAACCAGTAAATTTGAGTGAATTATCAATGAGATTAATCATGACTTGCTTCACACGATTCTCGTCAGCTTGAATCACTGGCAGATGTTCTTCTATTTTCACATCTAGTGAGATGCCTTGTCGGGTCGCTCTAGGGGTAAGTTGTCTGCCGATATGCTGCAGCAGTTCTGTTAGATCCACAGATGTGAAGTGAACGGCGATTCTTCCGTTATCCAACTTGGAGAAATCCAACAATTCATCCACCATATGAGTTAACCTGTCACTTTCGGATTCAATAATATCAAGCCCATCATAAAACAGAGGTTGATTACTCACCTCACTCGCCTTTAAGGTAATTGCCCAACCTTTGATCGAGGTCAAGGGTGTTCGCAGTTCATGGGATACGGAAGCGATAAAATCATTCTTAAGCTGTTCACTCTTGGAGATTCGGCTTGCCATCATATTTAACGTATCCGCCAATGAACCAAGCTCATCTTGATAGCGCTTATGCACTCTGATGCTGAAATCACCTTCGGTCATCTGGTCTGCTGCCTGCTTCAAATCTTTAATGGATCTGGTTATGGTCCAAGACAGTAATAATCCAAGTAAGGTGACAATGCCAATGACGATGATCCCCACCCCGATCAGTAAAACCGTAATCTGTTTAACTGTATGTATAGTTTCCGTTAAGGACGTAATAAATCTGACTCCCCCCATGATGTTTCCATTCGCTTGTAAAGGATAGGATACCGCGTAAATCGCTTCCTCTGTGTTAGGGTCCGCACCTTTCCAACTGCCGGGCTGCCCTTTTATTGCTGCTTGCACATCTATGTACTCAGTCATAGTCAGATCGCCTTGAAGTCCATTTGAATCCTGCAACAGCCGGCCTTCAACATTAATAATCTGTACCTGTGCATCGGAATGACTCGCAAAACCCTTCAGTAACCTATCCGATTGTTCCTCCAGATCCTGGTCCCCAAAGTATTGCTGAAAAAAAGAAGCCGATAGCTCTGCTTGATTCATCAGGGTTTCCTCTATGTTATGAAAATAATAATATCGCACAGATACATTAAGAATGATTTCAAGAATGAGCACAGTAAGACAGATGACTACAAAATAGCTTCCTACTAATCTTTTCTGAATCCCCATTCTTCAACCATCCTTTCTAAAGCGGTATCCGAGCCCCCATACCGTCTCAATCCAAAGCGGATTAGAAGGATCAACCTCAATTTTCTCTCTTAACTTACGCACATGAACATCTACCGTCTTAGGATCTCCAATATAATCCTCTCCCCAGACAAGATTCATTAATTCATTCCTAGAGAGTGCTGTATCCGGATGCTCCAGAAAGGTCTTCATCATCTGAAATTCCTTCGGAGTTAATTCAATGCTGTCATCCTGCTTAAACATCTTGTTTGCATTCAGATCCAGCCGAATCGGTCCAGCTTGAAGTATCGTTTTTTGCGGCTTTAGAGCTGATTCTGTACGGCGCAAAATAGCTTTAATACGTGCTACCAATTCTAATGGATTAAAAGGTTTAACAATATAATCGTCAGCACCCATTTCAAGGCCATTGATTTTGTCCAAATCCTGTCCACGTGCGGTTAAGAAAATGATGATGACCCCAGCGTCTTTCTCTCTTAGCTTTCGGCATATTTCGAACCCATTAGAATCAGGCAACATGATATCCAGAACCAAAACATCTGGACGGCTCACCTCAAAGCTCTGCAAGGCTTCTTCTCCACAAGCAGCTTCACTAACCACAAACCCGTTATTCGTTAAATTTATAGATATAAAACGTCTAATATTATCGTCATCTTCCACAATAAGCACATGATTACGATCAATAGTATCCACGATTTCCACCCCTATTACCCAGAGTCTAAACAAGTAAAAAAACAAAAAAACTCTCCCGGTAAAGAGAGAGTCTTGTCTCAGATCCCTATAATTAAATCACAAGTGGATATTACTCTAAATCGCTATAGTTGTCAAAATCTAATCCAGATACACAGCCTTGCCGGTCTGCGCCGATTCATAAATAGCTTCCAATATTTGCGAAACAACAAAAGCCTGTTCAGGAGTTACAACCGGGTCCTTATCCTGTTCAATCGCTTCAATCCACTTTCTTAATTCTATATCCGGAGCACTTTCAGCTTTTCCTTCATAATAGGCAACGCCGCCTGCCCCAAGCTCAATTTTATTAGTGTACAGCTTGCTGAATTTCTCTCCGTTAATTCTAAGTCCGTCCTTCATATCTGCGCCTGCTTCCGTCCCACTTAAGCTGCATTTCGCTTCATGTACGTCTAGTGAATTCAGAGCCCAGCTCGCTTCCAGCATGATTGTTGCGCCATTCTCCATTACGACCATTCCAAAGGCTGAGTCCTCCACGGTGAACTTTTTAGGGTCCCACGGTCCCCATGCGTTGGCGGCTTCTTCTTTTTGTGAAAGTTCATGATATTTAGTGCCAAGCACGACTTTAGGTTTATAGTTATCCATCATCCAAAGGGTTAGGTCCAGCGCATGAGTTCCGATATCGATAAGCGGACCGCCGCCTTGTTTCTCTTCATCAAGAAATACTCCCCAGGTCGGTACGGCTCTCCGTCTGATGGCATGTGCTTTTGCAAAATAGATATGACCAAGCTCTCCGGACTCACAGGCTTTTTTCAAATATAAGCTGTCTTCTCTATATCGGTTGTCATATCCAATGGTCAGCTTCTTGCCTGTACGTTTCGCTGCTTCAACCATTCGTTTGGCATCTGCCGCTGTCTTAGCCATTGGTTTTTCGCACATCACATGTTTTCCGGCTTCTAGTGCAGCGATTGATATTTCCGCATGGACATCATTAGGCGTAAGCACATGAATAATATCAATGGATTGATCTTTTAATAGTTCAGTGTAATCCGTATAGACAGTAGCTTTATTATTTCCGTATTTCTCCGCTGCTTCTTCAGCACGTTCTTTAATAATGTCACAAAAAGCCACGATCTCAACCTTACTTTGTCTGCTCAAGCTTGGAAGATGTTTGCCATTCGCAATACCACCACATCCAATAATCCCTACACGAAAAACCTTACTCATATCCTTCACCCTCACCTCTAATGGATTTGTTTGCTGTTTCGATAAGTTGCCGGTGTCATGCCTAACCGCTTGCGGAAGACAATATGCAAATAGGTAGCATTGGTAAACCCTTCCGACTGTGCGATTTGTTCTATCGGATAATTGCTTTCTTCAAGCTTGCGGCAGACCGCTTGCAATCGGATGTCCTCAAGCGCCCTACTGAATGATTGTTCTGCATTTACTTGCTTAAACACCCGCTGCAGCTGCCTTGAACTAATATTCAGCTTTTCCGCAACATTTTCTAAGGTAACCGTTCCTGAATAATTCGCTTCCATATATTGCATTGCGTATTGATACCGGTAAGTCAGCATATCTCTAACCGGCGCCTCCGTGCGGATCCCGCCTGAATCATACGCTCTAACGGCCTTTAATAAAATACTAATCACGAGATGCTTAATTGAAGTATAATATCCGGTCAACTTCCCATCGCATGCTTCGTACGCTTCTCGAAAACACTTCATAGCCCCGTGATAATCTTGTGCTGGGACCAAGGGTAAACACTTCAGCTTCTCCACACAGGTCTCAGCTTCCGCAACCTCCCAAAGATCAGCATCATCCCGGATCCTCTTCTTGATGTCAACATGCAGGCATAGCTCTTCCATGGATTCATCTGCGGCTGCCTCTTGACGATGCATGACACCTGGTCCGGTTAGATAGAACATTCCCTCTGACAGAGGATACTTTTGATCCCCAAGAATGACTTCTCCCTTCCCGCGCGGAATGAAATGAAACTCAAATTCAGAATGATTATGGAACTCGACTACTCTGCCCGGTGGAAAAGATGTCAAATGAAATCTAAACACTGTAATCTCGTAATGTCCCCATAGAATCGTGATATCCAATCTTTCAAGCATGTCCTGCTTCTCAAACATCATCTCATAGGGAAAGCTGCTCAACGTTAAGTCCTCCCAATCGGAATTACACAGCCTTCTTTAGCCGAGCGGTTCGCCGCCTCCATTAATCTGGTAAGCTCAACTGCCATTTCAACATTTTGAGTGGCGAGTGTATTATTTTGAATATGATCAACCCATTGATGGAAGGCGCTTTCACGATTGCTTTGCAGGGCTACTTCTTTCCAGCCTTCTTCTTTATCCGTGGATTTGTTCGTTCTAAGAAGAAGCTTATTCTCTGGTGTTCCGTAAAGCAGCGTTCCTTCAGTTCCATGCACCTCGATAGTAAACGGCGAATGACTATTCACGAAACCAGCCTCCACCACACCAATTGCTCCTGAATCCGTAAATAATGTCACTACAGCATTATCTTCCACTTCTTTACCGGTTACATACCCAAAATTAGCACTAACCCCAGTCACATCTTGATCTAAGAAAAGCTTTGCCAAATACATGGGATGACAGCCCAGATCAATCAAAGCTCCGCCTCCACATTGCTCCAAGCTAAAGAAATGATTAGGAAGCCAGCTTTCCGTTGCTCCGTTATGGGATAAGCGAACTCTAACGTAAGTAATCTTGCCGAGCAGCTCCTGACTTAGAATCTCTTGAATAGTTAATGTATAGCCGTCATTTAAACGAGGCAAGGAGACCGTTAGCTTCACTTTGTTCTCGTTAACTTCTGCGATAATTGCGTTAACTTCTTTTAACGTTGGGGCAATAACTTTTTCTGTGAAAATATGTTTGCCCGCCTTGGCCGCAGCCACGATTACGTCTCTATGCATATTCGTTGGTGCATCCACGATAACGGCATCTATATCCTCTTGCGCAAGCAGATCATCCAGTGATTCAAAAAAAGGAATATTCAAGCTTTCCGCAGCTTTGTTCCCACGCTCTACGTTTTCGTCCCAAACTGCAGCTAATACGGTATCTTCATGCTCCTGAGCTTGCTTGGTATAATCCCATGCATGCACATGCCAATAGCTGAGCTTACCAATTCTAATGGTCATTTACTTGTGCCTCCCGTATATATGTTATTCTGACATCTGCTATAAAAATAACACATAATAAACAGCTTTTTTAGTAGGAAAATGCGACAAAACATATATAATATTACGACACATAAAATCCGGAGTGAAATACGATCCCTAAAAAAAGAAACCCTTGCTATAAAAGCTAAAGGTTTCTTTATACTTGGCTTAATGGGTTAGTGGCTTATTATATCCTTTGTCATCAAAGGGCTGCAATTTCTCGAACCACTTCTTTTTCAATAGTTTAAGCTCCCAGCGCACGTCGGTTACGTCTTCTGACTCCTTCTGCTCTAACACCTCATAGCTGAAGGCTTCTGCTTTAAGTTCCTTCCAGTCCTTTTGCAGCTCTGCATTCGCAAATCTGCCCATATCTAATTGCATCTGTATAGTCATCCATTTATTCTTCAGGTTGGGATAGCTGTCAACGAATATTTTCCCGCTTCTTTTGTTTGTAATTTGAATAGCACCCATGTACGTCTTGAGCTGCTTATATTGCTCCTGAAGTTCTTTACGTTTACTTTTGTCCATTATAATTTATGATTCTCCTTTCACAGGCCATTCTGCTAAATTTCAGTACCCCATTTCTTTCAATAAACGGGACAATACCGAAAGTCGTTCTCCGATCATTTCACCATCATCACTAAGCGCCTGAGCGAACAGCTTAATATCATTATCAATCATGGGATTGTCTGCACATACAGATACACTCATTGCATCTCCCTGCAGTCCAATACGATCAATCATAGGGCTCTCGGGATCATACATTTTTGGAAAACGATAGGCCTCTTGAAAATACAAACTACTTCTGCAAATCAAAATTGCCAGGTCAAGCACTCTGTGCATTGGCAGCTCTTCGGACTGTCTCGACCATTTGTCCCCTGTATGTCTCCATACCTTTGCTGAGATGTCGACCTTTCCTCTATCGTTCCATTGTGCTAATCCTAGGGACAGACCTTTTGCATCTGTGTCCCCGGCGTACCGGCCATCAACCTGCTCGTAATTTTCTGACACGACTACAGGTTTATGTTTTAGAGTTGTTGGAATTTTCATGTTAGTCACTCTCCATTTTATGATTTACTAATTTACTAATTTACTAATTTACTAAATTACTAATTTACTAAATATAAGATTCATATTACCCGGCAAAAGATCATCTGTCAAACGACATTACACCCGTTTTATCCAACAAAACAAAAAATCCCTCTGCGCGTAGCAAAGGGACTGTTATTTTCATGTACTATATATCTCTAGCTTAAATGATCATTCACATTACAAAACCAAACCATATGGACAGAATCAGGTCCCCAATAGTCTTCTACTACTTTATAAGGCTGCCCAAATTTACGTTGCCACCTGACCTGTGCATGTTTATAACCGCTGTCCAGACAAAACTGCTCTACCCCTTGCTTTTTTAGAAATATCATCATTTCCTTAATTAAGGCTGAACCCACACCTTGGCCCTGATAACTTGGCATAATGTATAGACTGCCCAATTCCCCTATTTCATCTAACTGATGATCCGTGCAGGTTTGAATATCTTCGCCACAAGGTCCAAAGGAAATCGTACCGACAACCTGCTCTTCTATTTTTGCAAGAAGGAAGTAAGGCTCCCCAGTCGTAGTATCCAGTGAAGTCATCACCATTTGCTTTTTATGATCTATTTCACTTTGGATATCGTCTTGTAAATGATCAAGCCCTTCTTTTTCAAAGGCATCTTGGATTGAAGTTTCAAAAACAGAGCATGTGGATTCAAAATCAGCTGGAGAAAGCGTGCTTATGGTCATTGGATTACTCTTATTCATTGATTCGGACACCTCTTCTATTCCCGGCCGGAATTCTTAAAAATCCTGCAATAATATACTATCAGCATTCAGACTGAAAGGTTTATATTCATAGAACTACTTTACTGGAGGTCATCATGAATATATTGTCCTTTCTGATCTATTGCGTTGTCGCTACATTTACACCCGGTCCTACCAATATTGTTATTCTTTCTTCCGTGCAACATTCCGGGGCTAAAAAATCAATGGGGTATGTATACGGATCTACGCTGGCTTTTGGCTTATTACTCATCCTTTCTACTCTGCTGAACCGTGTTCTAGTAGAAATCATCCCAAATATCCTGATCATTATGCAAATCATTGGGAGTTTATATATGCTCTACCTTGCTTATAAAATCTTTAAAATGGGTTCAATGGAAGACCAGCCTGACCCTAATGCCAATTTCCGCTCAGGCGTGCTTATGCAGCTTGTGAATCCTAAAGTGCTAGTATTTACACTAACGGTCATTCCCAACTACGTAATGCCATTCTATACCTCTTCGCTTGCCTTGTTTATATTTGTTATAATTATAACTGTGATCGGATTTTTTGCATTTACGACATGGGTTGTATTTGGGACAATCTTCAGAACATTTATGAAAAATCATCAAAAAGTTCTAAATACCGTGATGGCACTGTTTTTAGTATACTCGGCCATTATGATATCGGGAATCCTATAAAGTCGCGGAGGTTAAGAACGTGGAGAAATTTAACTATAAAAAGTCAGCAGAGATCCTGTCCTTATCCGCCAGCCTTACTGATTTCACCTATAAAAAACATTGCCATGAGGAATATGCACTCGGTGTGACCCTTCGTGGCATTCAGCAATATAATCTTGACGGTAGTTTGCAATCCTCTCATAAAAATGGCGTAATGTTGTTTAATCCAGAACAAACGCATGATGGCAATGCGTATGATAAAGGTGGCATTGATTATGTCATGCTTTATATTAAGCCAACCCTAATGTTAGAGATACTAGAAAAAAAAGAACTCCGCTTCGCCACTCCTATCTTATACGATGACAAATTGGCGCAGTGCATATTAGCCCTAAACCATGCCATCCAGAATGGCAAAGAGGAGTCTTTGTGCAGTGAACTGTTATTCACTCTGGTTCATTTAGTATCCAATACTGAAATAGTTACCGATCGCAGAACGAATAATAAATTTCTCAAAAAAGCAAAGGAAATGATGTACTGCAGTTTAGACCATGTGCTGAAGCTGGACGATCTCTGCACAGAGTTTGGTCTGTCCAAATATCAGTTTATTCGCGAGTTTAAGACACATACAGGAATATCACCCTATCAATTTTTCTTAAATTGCAAGGTAGAGCGTGCCAAGCAGTCCATAGAGAGAACCAAGGATATCTATGCAGCTGTTGTAGATTGCGGATTTGTGGATCTAACTCATCTGAACAGGCATTTTAAAAGCGTGTTCGGAATAACCGCACATGAATACCGGTCACAGCTGTAAGATCTGCCCTCCTACCATTGTCCAGAGCACTTTGAATTCATCATCCAAGAGAACCAGGTCAGCATCCAAGCCAGAGGTGATCGTCCCCTTTTGTTGAAGTTCAAGAATATTGGCCGGTGTAGTTGAAGCCATTTGCACCGCATCTGTGAGCGAAATTCCAGTTTCGACAGTATAACGTAAGGCTTCATTCATGGTAACTGTACTGGAGGCCAGCGTGCCATCTTCCAATCGCGCTATGCCACCAGATACCGTAACCTGATGTCCTCCAAATATATAATTCCCATCCCCTAACCCCATTGCCTGTAAGGCATCTGTGATCAAGACCATTCCTTCCGGTCCTTTCATGGTATGCATCAAGCGGATAATTGCAGGATGCAGATGGACATTATCCACAATAGCTTGCAGGCTCACATGCTTCTCTTCGAAAGCGGCAACCACAATCCCCGGATCTCGATGATGGATCGGCCGCATGCCATTAAAACAATGCGTAACATGACTTGCCCCAGCGGCAAAAGCTTGTTTGGCTTCCTCATATGTGGCATCCGAATGAGCAATCGCTATCACCACTCCCTGTTCTTTCAAAAAGGAAAGAAGCTCCATGCCTCCCGGCAGCTCAGGAGCAATCGTAACCATTTTTATGAGTGATCCAGCTTCTTGGAAAATGAGCTTCATTTCCTCTAAGTTAGGATGCCGCAGATACTTTTCATTTTGCATTCCTTTTCTCTTGGGGTTTAGATAAGGTCCCTCTAAGTGAATGCCTGCGATCTTTGCTCCCACTTCATACCCAATTACACGTTTGACACTACGAATCATCTCTAAAAGATCCTCCATCGTAGAACTCACAGAGGTAGCCAGAAATGAGGTGCAACCAGAAGCTGCACAAGCCTTCGATACTTCTTGAATACTCTCTTCAGTACCGTCCATCATATCAAACCCGTTAGCGCCATGAATATGCACATCTATCATTCCGGGCACTAACAAATGCCCTCCGCCATCAATCCGTTCATACTCACCCTCTGGGATAGAAATATCTCCTGAGTCTATCCTCATCACTTTTCCTTCAGAAATCCATACATTGGCCGCTGAAACTATACTATTCTGAAGCACTACTTGTACATTTTGCAAAATATAAGTCATAAACATTCTCCTCCAGTCGTTATCACTCTTGATTTCGAACCTCTTCAGCTTCATCTAGGCACTCAATAACTGTGATGTTCTTCTGATCTAGAACTTCTCTGATCTCGATTGGAAGCTCTCGATTTGTAACTAAAATATCAACAAAATCAAAGTCTAGCCGATAAAAGGATTTAGCATTAAATTTGGTGTGATCCGCTACTAAAATCACTTGATCAGATCTTCGAGCCATTTCTCTTTTTACCCGCGCATCTTCTTCATAAGGATAATAGAGTCCATCAGCACAGATCGCCGATGCTCCAATAAAGGCTTTATCCGCACGAATTTCACTAAGTTTATCGATAATGGAAGAACCATATAACAAGCGGTTTTTCACATTCAAGTAACCACCAAGTACATAAATTAGCAGATCCTCGCGATGGGATAAAATCCCTACATTATCTATCGAGTGCGTGACAACCGTAATATCCTGCGCACTAATTTGTTCTGCAACAAACTGTACAGTGGTCGATACATCTAAAATCACAGTCTCACGATCTTGGATAAGCCCGGCCGCGATCTTCCCTATTCTCTGCTTACTCTCGGATTCATCGATCAAACGATCTTGATAAGATAATAATTCTTTTTGCAATTCAGGTAACGCTAGACCGCCATGCGTCCGAACAACGACGCCCTCTTGTACTAACCTAACAATATCCCGTCGGGCAGTATCTCTTGAGACTTCAAATTGCGTACAGATATCTTGAACACTCATCGATTGGTGTTGTTTCAAATATTCGAGTATTTTTAATAATCGTTCCTCTTGATACATAATGAAATTCACCTCCTAAAGTCATCATAAGTCATTTTATAAGTATTTACAAGCATTTATAAGTTAATAATTAAGTATATATAAGTATTAATGCGTAAAAAAAGACGAAAGCCAGATGCATGTGCATCCGCTAACGCCTTTAAAATGTCTATTCTTTAGGATTCACTTCACAATGTCACTTCACATCGCGGTTCCAGCTCTTCTGTATCTTTCGAATATAAACAATTTGGCCCACATGATAAGCATTATGTGTTGTTACATTTCCGAGAACTTCCCACCATTTACTGTCTGGAAATCCTTGAACATCAGCTTCCAATTGTTCTTTCTTAATCAATTCCTGCCAGTGTAAAAGAACCTCTAAAAGTTGTTTTTGCAGCGCTTCGAACGTTTTCCCTTCTGCAACGACAAAGGTATTATTATTACTATCCACTGGAGGAACCGCCTGAACACTGGCTTCTTTATACCTTGTTTGCCAAGTTTCATTCCAGTAAAGCAGATGCTGCACAATCTCAGCAATACTATTGCTTTCTTCCGTTACCTTCCAAAAAGCTTCTTCTTCACTTAAGTCTTTAACCGCCACTTCAAAGGGCACATACCAACTCGGATCATTCGCATTGGCCAGCAACTGGTTGGCTAGAACATCATAAGCATGAAACATTCTTCCTTCCCCCATTTTCCAGATAAATTATATGCAAATCAAGTACCGCAGAATGTACGATATGGACATGCGGATTCCTCAGGAAGTGCCGAGTATTCCTCTTGTTCAGAGGAGTAGGCGTATGGGTTAGTCAAAGCTTGAAGTAACCTCTCCATCACATCGTAATCTTCCCGCTCTACCGCAGCCTCAAGCGCTTCTTCTACACGATGGTTCCGCGGAATAATCGCAGGATTGCTGCTATGCATCAGCTTCTGTGAAGAGGATTGTGATTCCTGCTGCCTGCTAAGCCGCGCCTGCCATAGCTCATTCCATTGCTTAAATTCAGGGGTGCCAAACAGATCAGCATCTTCCGTTACGCCTAAAGTTAAGGACCGAAATGTATTAGTGTAGTCAGCCCGATATTTTTGCATCAGTTCAAGGAGGGTATCAATCAGAGCAACATCCTCTAACTCTTCGTTAAAGATTCCCAGCTTCGCTCTCATTCCCGTTAGCCAATATTGATAGGACCGCTCCGAAAAATCTGAAATTGCCTCCTCAGCCAGCTTAATCGCCTGTGCCTGATCGTCAGCCAGCAATGGCAAGAGAGTCTCGGCAAATCTGGCGAGATTCCATGCGCCAATCCCGGGCTGATTGTGGTAAGCATAACGACCCTGCTGGTCTATGGAACTAAATACTGTCTCAGGATTATACACATCCATGAAGGCACATGGACCATAATCAATCGTTTCTCCGCTAAGGGCCATATTATCAGTATTCATCACTCCGTGAATAAAACCTACAAGCTGCCATTTAGCAATTAGCGCTGCTTGACGTTCCATTACTTCCCGAAGCAGAACAAGATATGGATTATCTTCCACAGGAGCTTCTGGATAATGTCTTTGCAACGTGTAATCAGCCAGAATACGCAGATCCTCCACAGTCCCCCATGCAGCAACATATTGGAAGGTTCCAACACGCAAATGACTGGCAGCAATCCGGGTCAGAACCGCCCCCGGCTGTTCCGTTTCCCGAATTAGCGACTCCCCTGTAGCTACCACCGCCAAGCTGCGAGTCGTAGGAATCCCAAGTCCATGCATAGCTTCACTAATGATATATTCGCGTAACATCGGTCCAAGCGCTGCCCGGCCATCGCCACCACGAGAGTATGGGGTTCTTCCCGCACCCTTCAATTGAATATCCACACGATCACCTTGAGGGGTGATCTGTTCGCCCAGCAGCACTGCTCGACCGTCTCCCAACATGGTAAAATGTCCGAATTGATGTCCAGCATAAGCTTGCGCAAGCGACAGGGTACCTTCAGGAACTTCGTTGCCGGCAAGAATCCCAAGACCCTCCTTACTCTGTAGTGCGGTGCTATTCAGCCCAAGAGTAGCAGCCAATGGTTCATTAAAAATAATCAGTTCCGGTTTACCCACAGGCGTTGGCTTAATCCTTGTAAACATTGATTCCGGCAGTTGAGTATAACTGTTCGCAAAATTCCAGCCTATATCTATTTTCTCTGTCATATTATCTCCTTTTTATACCCTCAGTCTCTATGCCTTTATTAACTCAGAATAAGTTATGTTAAAATTTAATGCAAATCTTCTCGCAGACCTATGTTTTTGCCGAAGTGTTACAAAGACCGCCCGGCTTCCTGCCATTTTATGCAGGGAACCGGGCGGTCTTAATTATGATGTTCTATCTTGTTTTCAAATTATTTGGAAGCTAATTCGCTCCGCCTTTGGAGAGCATAATATTGAGAATGGTCTTGTCAGTATCCGCCAGCCCTTCCTGAACCAAACGCTCCATGTTGCGGATGGTATCTTCCACCTCTTCGAAAATCACACCATCCTTGGTTGTAGGAGCAATGTTGTTCATAGCCAGAGTGGCTGCCTGGATCGCCGTATTGGTGGAGGTGGAAATCTTCAGCGCACAGGTAGAATTCGCACCGTCACAGATCATGCCTGACAAAGAAGCTATCGTATTCTGTATTCCATGCTTGATCTGCTCAAGACTGCCGCCCATGAGATAAATGATCCCGCTATTTGCTCCTACTCCCCCTGCAATCCCTGAACCACATAATGGGGACAAACGCCCGATATAATGTTTGATGTGCACAGTGACCAGATTGCTCAGTGCAAGCGCCCGAGCTAGCATTTCTTCATCTTTGTCCAACAATTCCGCCAGAGCTATAACGGGAAGCGTACAGGCGATGCCTTGATTGCCACTGCCTGCAGTTGTCATCACAGGCATTGCACTGCCATCCATTCGAGCATCTGAAGCCGCTGCGGTAGCCGCGATAATTCTGTTCGCTACATCATTGCCGAACAGATTCACCGCAGATTGCTGATTCATTTTCTTACCTACTTGCAAGCCATAATCGCCTCGCAATCCCTCATCAGAGATCGCTTTGTTCATCCGCGCCCCTTCCAAGAGAAAGCTAAGGTCTGAAAAAGGAGCGGTACAGATAAACTCGAATATCTGGTCAACTGAGCCCGCATACTCTTCCGTGTCGGAAAGACCAGGCTTGCCACAGTCGGCTTTTGAATTCCGGGGTGTTATTTTCTCCCCGTCCAGAGCCAAATATTCTATATGGGTGTGCTCTCTGGCAATAATGGCAGTCGCCGTATGGTTCTGCGTAAACAATTGGGCTTCAATATATAATTTCTCAGGAGTGTCCTTTATCTCCACTTTTAGCAGCTTTCTATCCAGCAGGTCATTTGCCATCTTCAACTCAGCCTGCGTCAGACCTGACAGAATTTCCAGCTCCTTGTGAGAACGGCCGACCACCGCTCCAAGGGCTGCTGCGATGGGCAGGCCTGTCTGGCCTGTCCCGGGAATGCCCACTCCCATTGCATTTTTGATAATATTACCGCTGAGATGCAGCTGAATCCCCGTAATTTCTTCCTCGAGAAGCTCTGCCGCCAAGGAGACGGCATACGCAACTGCAATCGGCTCCGTACAGCCTTCTGCCGGCACGACTTCCTTGTGTAAAATTTCCAATAAGTTGCCCATGTATGCATTTCCCCCTTTTCTCTCGCTGTTGGACTTATTTATATATAGTAACTCAGAGAGAAGTTTCAGGGAATCCTTTTTCTTAGGAATCACTCCTTCATCCCCCTAATATAGTGTAGGAAAGAAAGGCGGGATGTACGTGAGTAAGAGGGATGAGCAAGAGCAAAGGGCGATCTTTCTAGCTGCAGTCTGCGGGCAAACCTATACACAATTTTCAAATATAGATGGAGTTTTCGTCATTCCATTAGATTATCAGCTATGTCATCCCATTGAAGCACAATCCTTCAATAATGTATGGGAACGTTTCGGCTTTATTTTGGAGTCTCCACAAGAGATTATTATCGCTTTTCGGGGAACCAGTACGACGACCAATTGGATATCCAACGTCCTCGCTTCACAGGAACGGTTCAAATATCTTAAAGAAGACTCTCTCACCCATCGTGGCTTCACCAACATTTATTCTTCAGCTCGGGAAGGCATCTTCTCTGCGCTCTCCAAGCTATCTCCTGACAAGACCTTATACATTACGGGCCACAGCCTCGGTGGAGCGCTCGCCACCTTATGTACCTTAGATATTGCGGCAAATACCTCTTACACCTCACCTAACCTATATACTTATGGTTCCCCACGGGTAGGTGATCCGGACTTCGTTAATATTTTCAAACAATATGTGCGGAAGAGTTACCGGTATGCCAATCTTTTTGATGTTGTAACCTACGCACCTCCACATGTCTATAAGCTCCCCAAACGGGAAAAAAAGTATTATTACAATCATGTCCATACTTTTAACTCACTGTCTTTCCAGAATGGATCTACAAGTGGTAATCACGTAATCAGCAGCTATTTCGCCGAGCTCTCCAAGCTCCAACTGGAATTCGCTCAAGAATTATGTATAACGAACCCTGGATTCTGTCCACTCGTGGCTACGAAAGCAGAAGTATAATGTGAACACAAAAAGAAGGTGCCCAACAAGCCATATGCTGGCTGCCGGAACACCTCTTTTCTTCGTATGATTCGATGCCATCAGCAGTTACAAAGTCACTAACGGACTCCATCGACACTAACAGCAGTATATTTCCACTTTAAGAATTCCATCGGACCCCATGGCCACTATTGGCATAAAAACCCGTAATATAAGTCACTTTCTAACGAATAGCTGCACTGGAGTCCGAAACGCTGCCCAAAAGGCGATTATTTAGCAATTAACATCATCTGGGTCCGATACCGGTACGAATGAAACTAGATCAGAATATAAAATAAACTAATACCACACCTAGGACTAACAGAATAAGTGAAACTATGTGCTGTTTCGTATGTTTTAGAAATTTCCAGTCGATAAACGACTGAAATCCTATTGCTACTATTATAACTACAATCCAAAACCACTTCATAACCGTACCCTCTGGGCCATCGGCAATTATTATCACAATCCCCGTAATTAATCCCACAAGTGCAAGTATAAGCTTCCCTTTTATATTAAGCTCATAACCGTCCTCAGGAAGTTTTTCTTTATCCGGGCCAACAATCCATATCCTTAGAAATAGGTTAGAAAAAGCAAGGATTATAAGTATAAGTCCAATTTTCACTTTCGTTCACCTCCACTCTTATATAGAATTCATTCGTATTTATTTCTGATCATTAGTTCTTTGATTTCTTTTAACTCATTTAATATTTCTTTTGATAGTTGCGTACTTCTAGAGTTATCGATGCCTACTTTAATCACGAATATTCCAAGCAACAAATAGATGATTAGCATTACGATGATCCCCAATTTACGTTCACTCCTCTTATTTTTGTATATTTCATTAAAGATATAGTTAGCATTAGATTAATATTATTCCCATGATAGTATAATAAGGATATCTAATTAACACTCAGGAGCTTGCCGTTGGCTTGACAAATGATCAGTATATTCGATAAAATATACTATATCTTGATAATCAAGATAATTGGTATGCGAGAGTTTTTTCAATGCGGGAACACGATTAATCTTAACTGAAAAGAGGGAACACAATGGCAGTACTTATTCTATACGCTACAAAATCTGGAGCAACAGAACAATGTGCAAAAGTATTATCAGAAGAGCTACCTCAGAGCAAAATTTGCAATATAGAATTAGAGAAGCCGAATATCGAGGCATTTGATAGCATTATTTTAGGAGCAGGAGTAAGAGATGAAAAAATATATAAAGCCATTCGTGACTTTATCAAAAAAAATAAAGATGAGTTACTGACTAAGAAGATGGGCTACTACATTTGCAACGAGAAACCTAAGAAAACCGAAGAATTAATAGAGAAAAATTTCCCTGATGATCTGAAAGAAGCTGCGATTTGTATTGAATCTTTTGGAGGTTATAAGGCCTATAAGGCTCCAAAGGAAGGTACTGATCAGCTAAAAGGGATTTTGGTAGATAAAATAAGAGAATTCTCACAAAATTTCAAATAAAAAATCCTGTTACCAAGACGAAAATCTTGATAACAGGATTCTTTTTTTATATACGTTTATTGCGCCTTGAGGGTCACTTCAAACTTCGCACCGACATCACCTACAAATACAATTTTGCCGTTGCTAGGAAGTTTGACTTGTTTAAGACCGCTTATGGTGAAGTAATTCACACATACACCATTCTCATCATAGACGGCAAAGGAACTTTTGGTTGGCAGCTCTACTGTCATTATCTTACCTGTTGCCGTTTCAGGAACTCCATACCATCTAGCATATCCATCTGATTGGATAGTTACCATAGATTGCGGGCCTGCATAAATAGGTTTAACCGCATCTTGATGTATAAACAATTGATTGCCAATCTTTAAATACTCCACACCATTTTTCTCTTCAAAAATAAGATCCGCAAGATCGCGCCCAGCGATGGTTGGGATTTGCACGGTCATTTCTGCTTTATTAGGCCCAGTTATTTTATTCGAGCCCATATAACCAGGTGCGTCAGGGAACATAGCGATTCCAGCTACCGGCATACTCATGTAATATTGGGAGCTGTACTTCTCGCTGACATCAAAATACAATTTCCCTTGGCGCTGCTGCCATGCAGTAGTGACCTCTTGAGATAGGGCATTAGGTTCAAGCTTCTCAGCTGCATATTGGGTAACGGCAGTTTCACCAAGTCCTGGAATCACCCCATACCCTTGACTCCAAAGATAGATACGGCCATTGCTCTCCTTCACAAAGCTAACTTTACTTGTACCCTCTGCATCTAAGAATTCTCCGTTCGAATTATAGGAAAATTTCTGCGCAGGCATTGTAGGAGCTATAATTGAAGATATACTCAATTCCCCAGTTTTACTAACCTCTATCTTCATCAGTTGCGTAGAATCACCATAGACACCCGCATAGTTTAGCAATTCTTGCGGCATATCCTCTTTGTTCGAAGTTTTAAATGTAGGTGTAGCTTTCAGTTCCTTAATAACTCCCTTTTCCTGTAAAGCGCTGAGTAAAATTTCGTTGGCAAGCATCTGGTCCGTTGTACTTGATCCGCCAGAAGATATTACTGCTGCTGCCATCTGCTGCTCGGGCAATACAACTAATGAGGTATGATACAGACCTGTATCTCCACCCTTTGTCAAAGCCTTGATTTCGTACTGGTTAAATGGATATAAGTTCACACTGTCCCAGCCTAATCCATAAGCTAACGAATTATCGGCTCCTTTAGGCCATATTCCACGCTTATATTCCTCTTGTTCCATCGCTTTTACAGACTTTTCTGACAAAATGCCAGTCGATTGGCCTGTAAAAATAGTTGCAAAACGCACCAAATCCTCAGCAGTGGAATAGATACCACCTGTTCCAATCACGTTAATGGTTTCTTTGGGTAAAGCTGCTGAGTAGGTAGCATTATAGACACTAGCCAGCTGAGAAGAAGCTACAGAATCTACAGGCGTTTTCGTATGTTCAAGCCCTAGAGGTTCTGTGAAATTTTGATGAATGAATGTGGTAAAGTCCGTGCCACTGACCTTTTCAACAATCAACTCAGCCAACGTAAATCCATCATTACAATATACTGAGTAGGCGCCTGGATCGGCCTTCAGACGTTGTGTTGACAAAGTCTCTAGCAAACTATCTTTTGCAATAGGATCGGAATCATTAAATAAGAAAGAATTGGATAAGTTCGAGCCAGCAAGACCTGATGAATGATTCAACAGCATCCGTACAGTGATTTGCTTATAACGAGAATCTTCCATCGTAAAATTATTCAAATAAGATACGACTGAACCGTCCAAATCTACTTTTCCTTGCTCAACAAGCTTCATAATAGAAGCTGTTGTATACATTTTACTCGTCGAGCCAATACCATACATCGTTGTGACGCTTGGTGCTGTCTTACTCTCCACATGGCTAAATCCAGATTGACCGCTCACAACGATATTATCGCCATCAATAAGAGCATATTGGAGACTAGTCGTCCCCAGCTTCTCCGTTAAGAACGCCGCCTTCTCTGCTGCCACCTTCTGAGTGTTCACATACGTTTGCCCTTTGCTGCTATCCGCTGCTAAAACACTAGTAGGGACATACACCAATAGAAGCAATGCAACTAATAAGGATGCCAAATTTTTCTTCATACATAACCTCCCGATATGAAATCGTCATCCTTTAAAGGATAATTTATCCATGGAGTAATGTAAAGGAAGTTTATACTATTGGGATTATATATCTAATCTACTATTTCTACTTTATCTCCGATTCGAATTTCCCCTGTTTTGATTACAGAGGCATAGACTCCGAAATGCAAATCAAACTCTTTATGTAATTTTTTCAAAAGCACTGGGTCCTTCTGGAGACTATCCGGGTCCATCGTAATCACAACACATCTCTCACAAAAACTATCTACCTGTAGCTGTACATCCCCAATGTTGAGCCGGCGTCCAATCCAATCTCCTTCAAAAAGAGAATCATCATTCAGCGCGATAACAAAATTCCCGCGAAAACGACGTTGATCCAAGGAATGCCCCCAGGTTGCCTCCAGTTTTTTTAAGCTGGCATCCGTAATGAGTAGAATACTAGCGCCATCCACGGATAGGAGCTGCGGATGTTCTGGCTGTGGATGTGCAGCTTTTAGACCAGACATAGTGATTGGAGTTTTGGTTTGGCTTTGGATTTCTTCCAATAGATTATCATCCCATCCAAAGGTTCGCCCGTCTGATGCCGTTACATGGATTTGTCCATCTATAAATTGCGCTTGATAGGTAAGCATATTCGGTATATTTCTAGCGGTGATATATCTTCGCCAGCCCTCTTTTGACTCATCGTAAAAGGAGCACAAACGGTCACCAAGCATTCCATACGGTTCAATCATACAGCTTTCTAATTTTTCACCCGCAAATGACTTGACCGGATAACGATTAATTCCTTGAATTTCACCAACAACTGATAACATAATACAACGCCTCCACTTGTCTTAAAATGCAACGTATCTTCCCATTCTACCTGATTTTATTTAACTGTTGTATGAATATCTAATAACCCAGAAATTTTATATGTTTTATTGAGTTATATGTTTTATACTATGACTGTTAGACATATTGCATTTCGAAATAACACTCACTCCCCCATAAAGAAGAGAGGTAACCTGCTGTGCGGACAAATGATTTTCAAGGTTTTGACTTTGTTTTTACTCAAGCCGTGATGGGTATGGCCCTTATTTCGCTTGATGGAACGTTCCTAAAACTGAATTCAGCATTATGCGACCTCTTGGGGTATGATGAAACCGAATTAACGACACCCTCTCCAACCGTCCGTACCCTTCTAGATCAGATTCATAAATTCATTTCATTAGGAAGCTCTCTTCCACCTACGAGTACTGATCCGCAGAGACTCGAAGTAGATTATTTCCATCCCACCGGACACCGGTTATCTTTAAAAATCTCCATATCTATCCTTTCGGATGACATTGGTAAACCCATATTTTATTTTACTCAATTCGAGAATAAGACCCTGATCAGGGAAATGGAGACTCAGCTTCAGGTTGTGAAGACCCATCTACTTGAAAAAGAGAGCTCTTTTCTACAGCTGCTGGAGGAACTGCCTCAGCCCGTGCTTATCACTAGGGGAGGGATTGTTCTGTATGCAAATTCGGCAGGTTTACAATTAATCCATGCGGAAAGCCTAGATCAAGTGCTTGGTCTATCGACTATGGATATTGTAGACTACTCTAATTATGAAATTCTCTCAGAACGAAGAAAGAAATTCAACACTGATAGAACAACAGGTTCTGTCTGCTACCTGATTAATTGTTTAAATAACCAGCAGAAATATGTAGATGGGATTACATTGCCGATCATTTATGAGGGAAACGAAGCCTACATTGGCATATTCAAAGATATATCCGAGCAAGTATTGGAAGATGAACGACTGATACAGTCCGAGAAATTATCCACAGCAGGACAGTTAGCAGCTGGAATCGCTCATGAAATACGGAATCCTCTTACAGCCATTAATGGCTTTATGAAGCTACTGCGCTCTTCCGAGCGGATGAATGATAAATATATTTCCATTATTGAGTCAGAGTTGAAACGCATCGAGTTCATCGTCAACGAACTGCTTGTCTTATCTAAACCCCAAACCACTCATATTAGTAAACCAGTGGATTTATTGTCTTTGCTGGAACAAGTCACCACACTAATGAATGGACAAGCTGCCCTAAAAAATCTCAAGATCCTCCCTGTCTGTACTGATCAATCCATTTGGATCAATGGTGAGGCTTATCAGATGAAGCAGGTATTTATTAACTTACTTAAAAATGCGATGGAAGCAATGAATCATGGGGGAAACATCTATATTCATGTGCAAACCTATGACAGAGAAGCCCGAATCAGTGTGCAGGATGAAGGCTGTGGGATGACAGAGGAACAGATCAATGCCCTCGGCAAACCATTTTATACGACCAAAGAAACAGGAACAGGCTTAGGTTATATGATCACACAAAATATTATACATAATCATGGCGGAGCGATCTCTATAGAAAGTATTCTGGAGCAAGGAACAACTTTTACTGTGAGTATTCCAACGATCATTACACCTGAGGAACCTATCATGTAGAAGATGAGGTATCGCAACATCATGCAAGAATGCCCCTAACTTTCACATTATAATGGTTATACATAATTGGAAAAGAAGGTGCAGCAATGACTCGTGAAGTTCGAACAGTTGTTTTCGATCGTGACTTAAAATTTGAGGCCTATCGATTCGAAGGTATTATGCAGAAGTTTCCCAACCATTTTCATGACTATTATGTCATAGGTTTTATTGAACAAGGAAAAAGACATCTGCTATGTAACCAAGAAGAGCATATTCTTAACAGCGGAGATGTGGTCATCTTTAATCCGGCGGATCCCCATGCCTGTGAACAGATAGACGGGAGAACGCTTGACTATCGCTGCATCAATATTCAGCCGGAAGTCATGCGTGAGTATGTGCTAGAAATTACCGGCATAGACTACTTACCGCGGTTCACACACAATGTCCTCTACCAAAGTGAACTGTCGAGCCCTTTACACGATCTGCACCAAATGATATTAGAGGATCAATCCGATTTTCAAAAAGAAGAGTTATTTCTATTTCTCCTTGAGCAGCTTTTGAGAGAATACACGGAGACAGAAACCCTCTGTCCCGCTCAAGAGCCTACTTCTGAAATTAAAATCATTTGCGAATACATAGAGTTACATTATGCGCAGAACATTACGCTGAACCAGCTAAGTGAATTGAGCGGCTTAAGTAAATATCACTTGCTGCGTTTATTTACCAGACAGAAAGGAATATCACCTTACCGTTACTTGGAAACTATTCGCATCAACCACGCCAAAAGGCTTTTAGAACAAGGAATATTGCCAATAGAAGTGGCCTCTCTAACCGGATTCAGTGATCAGAGCCATTTCACAAATTTTTTTAAAAGACTCATAGGCTTAACCCCTAAGCAATATATGCGTATATTTGTTCAACAAACGGGAGTAAAGTCATCAATGGAACTTACGAAATGATAAATCAACGCAAGATTAACACAGGACATCTGCTGGCATTGCTTACGATTTTAATCTGGGGAACCACCTTTATCTCCACAAAAATACTGTTAAAAGACTTTACGCCTGTGGAAATTTTGTTCTTCCGTTTTCTTATTGGGTACTTTGTACTGTTACTGATCTATTCACGTCCAATCCGAACTACATCCTTTAAAGAGGAATTACTCTTTATCTCAGCAGGTCTTTGTGGAGTCACGTTATATTTTCTTATAGAAAATATTGCCCTAGTCTATACCCTTGCATCCAATGTAGGCGTGATTGTCTCCATCGCTCCATTTTTCACGGCGGTTATCGCTCACTTCTTTTTAGAAGAAGAGAAATTTCACAGGCAGTTTTTTATAGGATTTTTGATAGCCTTGGCAGGAATTATATTAATTGGGCTGAACGGGAGTTTTCTTCTCCAACTGAACCCCATCGGCGACTTGCTGGCATTGCTGGCACCTGTGGTTTGGGCAATATATTCAGTGTTGATGCGAAAAATAAGCCTACTAAAGGTTCATACTATAGGGGCTACCCGCAGAGTATTTTTCTATGGTCTGCTGTTTATGCTGCCTCCTCTGTTTCTGTTTGATTTCCAGCTGGGTCTGAGTAGATTCAAAGAGATTTCAAATGTAGCTCACCTGCTTTTCTTAGGTCTGGGTGCCTCGGCACTGTGTTTTTTGACTTGGAATAAAGCTGTAGGGATTCTAGGGGCTGTAAAAACAAGTGTATACATCTATATTGTGCCTGTAATTACAGTGGCAGCTTCCGCCCTTGTTCTGAATGAAAAGATCACCTGGGCAATCCTGACGGGAACTTTTTTAACGCTCACCGGTTCATATATTTCCGAACGCAAACCTAAATAACCACACCATCTTTAACATTTAATAAAAAGAAGCCCCAGCAGCGTGATGCTTACTGGAGCTTCTTTAAGTTTCATTCCATACTCAGAACAACGAGACAGGAATAAGCTTTCTTCCTCCCTTAATCAGGGTCGATTCCAGCATGTCCCCTTTGACGCCTCCAAAATAAAGCTGCCAATATACGCCAAAACGCACGCTGACATCATTCTTCACCAGCTCCGGCGGCGTAACAATCAGCCATTGGAATTTGAGCGCCTTGGAAATTTCAAAGACGGGGTCAAGCACGTTATTGGAGACCATTTCTCCGAAAGGATTGTCATATAAAAAGACCGTCCAGCCTTTATTCTCACGATTCACCCGTTTATGCGTCATGATCATCATTGCGACCAGCAGCTGTACAGATTGACGTTGCCCACCACTGCCGACTGCTTCATCCAGTGCGCCGCGATTAATAATCTCCCAGTCCGAATAATGATAATCTTCCGGTGCGGCGTAGAGGAAATAATTCTCCGTTACCGGTTTATACACTTGAAGTATCGGAAAGCGGTTCTGCAGCGCTGCATAGACAATTCGTCCGTCATTAATAACCTCTTTGATTACCAGCGCCGGCACTTGTTCTATCTTGGGATACTTTTTGAGCAATTCATTGATGCATTGATTGAAGTAGTCACTCACCATCGGCTCTACCTCATCGCTTGTTCTTGGCACATTGATATTCTTGTAGTTCAGACGTACCAGCGGGAAGGCATAATTATTCTCGTTATGAATAATCATCCGGCGTTCCATTCGCTTCATAATATCAATGATTTGTACCACTCGTAGAGATGCCCGGCCAACCCACATCTTGCGGGAGAGATCCATGCCTTCCTTATCGCTTTGAATGCTCTCAATCTGATCGCGCGAACTGCGTAGCATGGAATCTAGGACTTGCAGTGCAATGGCGAAATTATCCCAATGGACCGTATTCAATCGATCTAGAATCTTGGTCTCCAGTTCGGAATTCCGTTCATTTTTCGCAAGTTTTTCGGTTAAGGAATTTTTCTCTTCCTTCACCTTTTTGGAGATCTCATCCTGTCTAATCCGGCTATCCTTAATGCGGAGAAGCCAGTCGGCTACTAAAGGCTCGCAGCTTTCTCTAACCCTCAGCGTTATTTCTTCTGGCACACTCCGTAGGTTGACGCGATCCTCAATATGCGCGTTCATTATTTTGATTTGATTGGATAAAGTCTGAAGGAGGACATCGATTCGGTCCAAGGATCTTTTACACTGATTAAGCATAAGCTCATTCGCTTGGCAGCGCTCCTGAATTTCTGTCTCCTTATCCCCTAGCGCCTCATTCCAAAGCTCCACAGCACGTTCATGTTTCTCTTTGATTCCCTTCTCTACTTTGCGCAACTCTTTCTGCAAGTTCTCCAATTCAGTCTGGCAGCGGATGTAACCGTCGTGAACAATCTGATAGTCTTCCTCCAACGAAGTAGTATCCGTCTTTTGGCGATTTCTTGCAGCCATAATGGTCTCGGACGTTTCCGTAGGTTCGGTCGCCTTCCGCCAATTCACATCCACTTGATTCAGGCTGGATTCAAGCTCAGCCAGATTCTCGCTTGCTGCTTTAATCTGTGCAGCTCTTGTCCGAACTTCCAGTTCATTTTCAGTTAATGATTGCTGTAGACTTTCCACGGTACTAAGCTGCTGCAATAGAAGATTCTGCTCTACAGGATCTACAGGTATGACTTCTCCTTCATCAGAAAGCTGGGGATCTGTTGGGAAAACAATCTCAGGAAACCATCGTTGCAGTCTAGGGAACATCGCATATTCGGTTTCTCTCGTCCATTTATTGCGTTGTCCACTCAAGCTTTCTATTTGCACCTTTAGGTGTTCAAGCTGCTGATCTTTACCTGCTAACTCTTTGCTCACCATATTCTTTCGTTCGACTATTTTTTGTTTTTCCTTATAATCTTGTTCCTGTTTCTTCGTCCGTTCAATCCAAGCTTGCAGAACCCCCGCTCTCTGCTCATGCTCCACACTTAGAACTTTGTTCTCAGCGAGCTCCCGTCCGATCCGGGTAAGCGTCCCTTCGTTCTCATCCATCTCATGGCTCAGATTGTTAATGCTCTGCTGAAGTTCAGCCTGCAGTTTAATAAGGGCATCCTGCTTGGCTGTAAGCGTCATGGTATTCTCAGTTTGGAATAAACGTTCATATTCTTGACGCACCGATTTTAACTTAGATAAATAAGCTTCAGAGTCCTGAAGGATCTGCTCCTGTTCTTTGAGCTTCCCCTGAATACTGCTCTTCCAATCCTGGAAACGATCCGGCTGCAAGACCATTTGCGGCCCTTGATTCGCAAAAAGCATGAAGGATGCTTGATGCGGAGCTGCCATCTCTTCACGGATAAAGATCGGCACCGCTGATTTAAGCAAGGTGTCCTTCATCAGTTCCGGCTGAATTTTATCAGCTTCGCGCCGGGTCATAATCAAACTATATGGAAGTAACGGATATTGCTCCAGTTCTTCCTCACGTTCAAGATACGGACGGTCATTTAAGTAGGAACTACCTAGTGTTGATTGAATCTTTAACGAATCGAGTGTATCTTTGACCGTCAGAATATCTGAATTGGGTAGCCAGTAGGATTGGTTCTGAAGTTCCACATCCATGAGCTGATTATAGTAATCCCTTCTGGAACGTTTAGTCTGTTGCTCTACTTCATCTATTTTTCGGATAAAACGTGCCGGGATAACATCTTGTTCTTCAAAAAGGCCAGTAGCTCCTAAACGATTATGCTCTTCATACATTTCCAGCAGTACAACGAGCTGTGACCATAATTGGGATTCTTTCTGAGTCTGTGACTCAAGCAGAACCCCAAGCTCGTCCGCTTCACGCTCATAAGAACGCCGTTTCTCACTCAGCTCAGCATGACTCTTATGCAGTGCCAGCTTCCGAATCTCTTCCTGCTTGTGCTGTTCTTCCAAGTCTCCAATGTCTTCAAGAATCGTTTTGGCCGCTGAGATCGTACGCTGCAGGGTAGCTGCCGGAGAATGGGCGGCATCCTGCCCATATTGGGCTGCGAATGCTCCGAGTTCTTCCGTGTATTGCCGAATAGATAAGGTCAAATCATTGATCTGATTATCCAGCCCGGCCAGCTCTACCAAGAAACTCTCCCTTTCCTTGCGCAATCTTCTCTCTTCCGCCGTTAGGTCTTGCTGTGCTGTCCCAAACTCTCTGATCGTTTGCTGCCAGAGATTAAATACCACATTCCACTGTTTCCGCAGCTGTTCCTTGGCTGCCTGAATGACCTCTTGCCGTTCTTTCATCTCCAGAGAACCTTCGATAGCTTGAATTTCTTTTTGCCACTGCTCAATTTGCCGGGTATGGAGCAACCGTTTAGCCAGAAAATAAGCTACTTCAAGCTTCTTATCTTGCGCTTTGGAATCCTCCAGCCGACCACGCGCACGGCTCTGATCATCACTGAGCTTCTTAAGCTCTTCTTGCTTCAGTTCCGTTTCTTCCTTACTGCGTAAGTATTTAAGATTGTCTGTCTCAAAGCGCAATTGCTTCGCATCCTGATAACGTCCAGCCAGTTCATCAGCAATCTTACTTCGCTCAGCTTCTGCATTTCTCTGCTCTTCATAGATAACCGTATAGATTTGGCGTCCACGTAATTCCGTTTCTTGAACTACGTTTTCTGCTTCCACGCCTAGTTTTACCAGCTCATAAAGTGGTGCAGCCATACTAAGAAACTCTGTATAGACCTGCTCCCGCTGTTCAAGCATCGGCAAGCGCTGAGCCACTGTTGCTGTATCGATAAACATCCGCTGCAGCGTATTGTCGTCTTCCTTTAATCCTTCATTCAGACTAGATCCGATTTCAGGAATAATCAGCTTTTCGAACAAGTTATGATTGGTGAAGGCATCATTTTTTTTAAAATAACCTTTGATACCGCCCTCTTCACCATTGATCCGCCGCATATTACGCCACTCGGCGATATGGATATCCCGGGTAGCCAGGTAGTCATAATATCTTTTCAAATCCGAGCTATGGCTGCCAAAAGGTACAATCTCTCCCCGCCGATCGCGCACAAATTGCTGGATCGTTTCAAAACTCGTAGGTTCAGCAGTCACCTCGTCAAATAACGGCAACGTTGATAGCGTAAGTTCAGCCGCTTCACCGTAATCTGTAAGTGCGTACAGCAAGTAATCCACTTTGATATCCTGCTGATCAAGCGAATTATGTGCCGTCATAGCGATTCCCGTGGTCATATACTCATTGCGCTCATTGTTGTCGAGATGCCATTCGATAGCTACGTGAAAAGTGTACGGTTTAAGTTGTTTTTTATGATTATGAAAGAATGCCTCAACCTGGTTCTCACCGTCTTTGCCCCATGGTGTTTTGGGCATCAATAGCTGGAAAATAGATTGCAGCAGTACGCCCTTTCCACCGCCATTCATGAGCGTAATAAGCGTATTAGCGGGTCCCTCTTCGTTGCAGATGTCCAGAATCATGTCGTCGTATTTCTTGAGCATCTTCTCGTATTTAAGTCCTGTAATTCGTATGCGTTCAATCCGCGGCATAGGTAGCACCGTCTTTCTCAGCTAAAGTTCTTCCAATGAGGCTCTTTAATTCCTGATATCGATCGACATCATGATATAAATAACGCATTCTCTCATAAAGCTCTTCCCGAGGAAAGATACGCTTCTCTGTCTCAGAGATGAATACGAGTTTCTCCTCTTCCAGAAGTTTCATGCCTTCATGAATCAGCCCAATTCGTGAGCCTGCGCCTCTGGTCAGAAGATCACTCTCTTCCTGACTCTTAGTCTGCATGTAAAGACTGGTCCATACCTTAAACATCGCTTGGATATCAAGCTGCCACTGCTGGCTGAATCGTCCTTCCTCATCCATCTGAATCCACGTCTGAAAGAGAGAGGACACCTGATCAGCAATTTGAATATAGGACATACTGTCCTGCCCCGACTTAAAATGAGTCTCATCCTGATCCATTTCGGCCAGAAAAACCAGAATAATAATATTGATAATATGTAAGTGAGTTTTACGCTCAACACGTGAATATTTGTTCTTCAACTGGGTGAAATTGGTTGCAAACACTGACCCCAGCGGATTAACTAGCAGATGGAGACGGTGCCCGGAATTCATCACCCGACAGCCCCCTTCTTTAGCAACGTACTGAAGTGCATCATAAGTTCCTGCATCCTGAAGGCATTCTGCCGCTGCAGGGTCATCGAGAGGAATTACTTTTTTACGGAGCAATTCAAAAAATAGCCGCGAAGCTTGCTGTACCTGTTCTAATGTATAACTCATGTTAGTAACTTCTCACCTCTCCACGATCGTAATCATATATGGACTCATATCCAGACCAGAACACCGTACCCCTGAGGCTGGTTCTGGAGCAATGCTCGTCCGCAGCGTTTTGCCGCGTAAACTCTCCAACAGAAGATCTTCTGCAAGTACATATTGGATTAGCTGTTGGCATTCATCAGAAACGCCGCTACCACCTTCTGGTGCCTGTTCCTGCACTAAAATATCTGTATGAAAAAACTGCACCCACAGATCAACAGCATCCGGTGTGTTTGCCCACCCTGTCAGTTCTTCGGCGGAAAAAGCGTCTGCAGTAAAGGTAAAGCTTCCATGCTCAGCCAAGGCAGCAAAAACCGGCTTCCACAGCTCCACTACTCTTGCCCATGGAATACCTTTAGGAATATATTGAACAGGCTCTGTGTCCACCTCATCTTCGAAATCATCCATCACTAAGTCGGGGATAAACCCTACCTCTTGTTCCTCCCAAGCCCAAGGAAGCGGATAAACGAAGTCCTGATTCGGAGCGAATAATCCGCTGAGCAGCAGTTCAAGACTGTCACCGCTTGGCAGACCCTCTTCTTTCACCCATTCCTCCCATACGTGAGTACGAAAGTTAAACCCGGCTGCTCCCCAGAATAATTCAGGGAAGTTCAATCTTAAATTGGTCTCCATCTCAAAAATATTCAACACTACCTCAGCCAGCTCATCGTGTACACGCCTAGAAAGCTCGACTCGTTCAGAGAGAATACGGATCTCATTGAAGTCGATCACGTCTTTCTCATCATTGGCCAGCCGGGCCAGAGAACGGTGAATACTGTCAAAATGTTTGCGTTCCTCCTCGAACTGATGATGAATCTCTTCGAGTCGCTGATGCCGAGCCACTCCGAATTCACTAAAAATATGCTTCGGATTGCGGCGTAACGCATTGCGGTATTCTTGCTGTTGCTGAGTCATCTTACGGACACGGGAGATCAGTTCATTAACATCCTGAAGAGCCCGAGTTACGCGCCCATGCTTAATATGCATTTGAATCTCGAGCAGTTTGATGCTGATCTGAAATTCATCAATAATCTCATGGCTCATAAAAATGAGCTCCATTGCATATTCAGAGAGACGATAGATGGTTCTGCCGTTCTCTTCCCAACTGCTGCGAGTCGCATCCTCGTCCACTGTGAAATACTTATATTTCTGCACGGACATTTGCCGGGTCACATCATCATAGAAAAAGGATTCGAAATCCCCACCATTCCCGCTCCACAATAAACCGTCCACGAGACGCTCTACGGATTCGGTAGTCCCAAGATTGGCGATATTAAAACGTTCCAGCGCAGTCCAAGTAAGCTCAATAATATCCTCTTTGGATCTTCTCTCATTCGATTCTAGCTCCAGATAATAGACTTGCAGCAGAACGCTTAAAGATACCATTTCTTTGTAAGGTTGGATTTCGCCAAGGTTCATGCCAGCCCCCAAATTCCACAGGGGATTCAATCGTTTGTTTCGTTCGCCAAAATCCGACCAATTCATCTTTCTGCTAACCTCGCCATCACTTCATAATTTAAAATTTCCTGCGGAACTCTCCGATCCTCTTTTCCCTGTACGGACAACCCCATACTTGTTCTCGATCACCCTCACTAAAAGAAATAAAACCCCTATACATCCTGTATAGGGTTCTGAAGCACGGGAATATATGTTTCTATTATAACAATCCTACAAAGGTTATGCTATTTTTGTTAAACAAAATAATTGATTCTAGCCGGATGACAAAAGATCGCAGAATTACAGGGAGAAATTCCCTGATTTTTCTGTTGAAACTTCATTAACCCTTATAGACTCCGCAAAAAAAAGACTGCCCCAAAAACCATGAAATGGCTGAATGGGACCGCCCTTTTTTATTAACTACTCGGCAACTCCTGGCGTAAACGCCATACAATACTGCTCAAGTGTGCTATTAGGTAGAGGAATGACCTTAACCGTACGGAACTGATAATGCTCATAAATGGGCAAATTGCTCGGTGTCTGTGTCTCTAACGTACATAACGTATTGCTCATACGACATTCCGCGAGTAGCGGTGTCATGATTTTTGATACATATCCTTGACCTCGATATTGATCCTGCACTGCAAGCATATCCAAATGTTTATACTTCTGATCCCCAAACATTGATAACCACAAGGAACTCATACTACGCAAAATAGATAAACCACGTATAAATCCTCGCACCCCAATGATTCGGCAAATCGGTAATGACTTAATTATCGCAAAGACAATCTGTTTCATATACCTGACGTTCGAAATCACTGTCCCTGTCTGACGCTCCGAATGGAACACTAAAGCCACTGCTTCAAAGTTAGTAGAAGTCGTTAGTAAATCCGAATATGGATACAACATCTCAATGTAACGATGAAAAAAAATATTCAACACGCGTAATCGGGTTGATTCATCAGGCAAGATATGCTGATATAACGGATCATTTTTGGCAAATGCTTCGGCCAGAACACTGGCTGCTCTTGGAATATCATGCTGCTGAATTTTTAGTACTGTACTACAAATAGTTCCACCTCATTTAATAGTCTTACGAATTAGTATAACTCGTTCAATTGAATATGGCACGATGGTTCTATTGTCATTTCTTTATTGAATACGATATGATTGAAAAGATTACAAAAATACTGGGAGGTAAAATGGAAGATATTATACTGTGGCTTAAATACTTGTTTCTAGGGTTTGTTCAAGGGGCAACTGAGCCAATCCCCGTCTCTTCGAGCGGCCATTTGATCATCGCACAGAAATTGCTAGGCTTAAAACAAAATGGGCTATCATTTGAAATCTTAACAAATACGGCTTCACTAATTGCGATTTGTTTTATTTTCCGCAAAGATATCGGAAGATTGATCACTGGATTCGTTCAATTTATTCTGACCCGCAAAGAGGAATATAAGTCGGATTTCCTCTTCTCTTTGTACATCATCATCGGTACCTTGCCTGCGGTAATTGTTGCCTTACTCTTCAAGGATCAGATTGAGGATATCTTCTCGTCGGTTCATACCGTATCCATCGCCTTGCTGGTTACAGGGGTAGCTTTATGGTTGATCCGTAACCTTCGCGGACGTAAACAAGATGGTGACTTAAAAGCGAAGGATGCAGTTATAGTCGGACTTGCCCAAGCAGTCGCCCTTATTCCTGGGATAAGCCGCTCTGGTGCAACTGTCATCTCTTCCATCGCTGTGGGAATGAAGCAAGAAACTGCCTTACGCTTTTCTTTTATGCTTTATATTCCTGTCAGTTTGGGCGGACTTGTTATGGGCGCATCTGATATTGCCCACGATCCTAACCGCTCGCAGCTAGCCATTCCATACTTGATTGCATTTATTACTACACTTATCGTCACTTATTTCTCCATGCGTTGGTTTATGGGGATTATGGCTAAAGGTAATTTGAAGTATTTCTCTTATTACTGCTTCTTAGCTGGGATACTTCTCCTCATCTTTATGTAAGACATAACTTCAATTAAAAAACCTCATGACAATCTCTGAGATCACAGAGAGAGCATGAGGTTTTTTTATATTATTTCAACATGGATATTACTTCATCGCTCGACCGGATCTTACCTATGCGAGGGAAGATAGTTTTGCATACATAATCATGCTCTTCTTTAGCCATCGCGGTCATAGCATCTTCTACAAAAACTTGATGATAACCAAGCTGATAAGCTTCTCTAGCAGTAGTATCCACACCAATCGAGGTAGAAATACCACATAATACGATCGTGTCTATTCCGCGGCGTCGTAACTGCAAATCAAGATCTGTACCGAAAAATGCCCCCCACTGCCGTTTGGTAATCAGATGTGCATTTTTGATATTCGCTAATTCTGGTACGATGTCGTCCCAACCTTCTGGATAGGTCACGGAATTCATTTTCAAATCAGTTTTAGGTTTAAGCATATCTTGCCCATCTAGCCATGACACCCTCACCAGAACAACAAATCCTCCTTTCTCCGTAAAGGATTGGGCTAATTTGCTGGCATTCTCAACCACCTGAGCACTTGTATGCGGCCCCTGCTTTGGACTGTGGACAATTCCCTGCTGCAAGTCGATCACGACTAGCGCCGTTTTACTTGCCTCAATACTTTCAGATGCTAAGCTTGTTAATTCTTCCATTGTCTTCTCTCCGATTACTATCAATTTTTGTATACTACAATTACCCTATATTACCCAATAGGTGTCCCATTAGGTAATTTAATATCTGGCTTCAAGAGAACCACATCCCCTTTATCCGGTATTCCTCCAAGAACTAATACTTCTGATTGGAAACCCGCAATATTTCGAGCAGGAAAGTTAACTACCCCAATGATTTGTTGCCCTACAATCTCTTCGGCCTTATATCGTTTAGTAATCTGTGCACTTGATGTTTTGCTTCCGATATCTGGTCCAAAATCAATTTGGAGTTTAATCGCAGGTATTTTTGCTTTTGCAAAAAACTCCGCTTTAATAATTGTTCCAACACGAACATCAAGTTTTAAAAAATCATCAATAGTTACCATTTGCCATCCCCCTATTTAGCTAAAACATTTTCCAACTACTCATTCACTTATTTTGAATGTTGTACTTTAAAGATTTCGACCAAAAATACATTCCCATACCGAGTAAGGTTATTATGCCACCTAAAAACTGGAATAATGATATAGTTTCCCCTAATAATAGATATGCAAGGACTATAGCAAGAACAGGCTCACCAATAATCCCAACCGAGACAGTAGTTGCTCCAATCGACTTTAACAAAAGGTTAAAGATGTATTGACCAAAAATAGTTGGAATTATTGCAAGAAGCAAAAAATAAATCCAATCTGATGAAGCATAATTAATTAATGAGACATTATTTATCAAATTGTACACGAGCATAACAGTACCACCAATAAAAAAAACGAAAATGCTGTATATACTTGCATTGATTTTGCCGCTTACTTTTTGCCCGGCCAACAGATAGACTGAAGCAAAGAATGTGCCAATTAACGATAAACCATCGCCAATTAATGCATCTTTCGAAACCCATATGTCTCCCCATGCAATAACAATCGAACCTAAAAGAGCAACAATCAGGCAAAAAACGCTTAGCAGGTTAACATGTTCTTTGAATAAAAAGTAAGACCCCATCATAACAAATAGCGGCTGTAACGATAAGATCACCATGGAGCTTGCAACTGAAGTATAGACCAATGATTCCATCCAGAATAAAAAGTGTAACCCTAGAAATAGGCCGGATAAAATAACGATGACCCAATCTTTTTTATTCATCTCAGTAGAACGAGCCATTTTCCCAGATGTAAAACAGAGCATGATGATTACAGAAATAAACAATCTATACATCCCGGCCACTGAAGTAGGTGTATCTGAAAGTTTAATCATGATTGAAGAGATAGAAACGGACAAAATACTGATAAATAACAGAATAAACGGATGCAATAGTATAGGCGGTTTATTTGAACTAGCCATAGTTCCTCCAAAATGTGTGACAATCCCTGTGCACAGAATTGTATGATAAGTCTAGGCTGGATATAATAATATCACCGCCAAGATCAATATTGTGCAACTATATCTTTAATTTATATTGAAATATCGTCAAATAAGGAGAATAAGCACTTTGAAAAAGCAATTACACGAAGCCATTCAATTTCCTAATGATGCATTTCCATACATCATGTACACTCATACCAATTATGAATCTATTCCTAATGGCAGAGGGGTTAACGATCTACATTGGCACCAAGAACTACAAATTACTTTAGTGACCAAAGGGAAACTAACCATACAAGTCAACGGAATCAATTATGATTTAGAAGCAGGTCAGGCCATCTTTATTAATAAGAGCGTACTTCATATTGTTACATACCTTAACCAAGAGGGTGAATATGTTAGTTTTAACTTCCCAGAGAAGTTACTTGCTTTTTATTCTGATAGTGCAATGGAAAAAAAGTATGTACTTCCGTATACCAATTCATTCTTGTTAAGTTTAGAAATCAAAGGAGATAAGGACTGGCATAATCAAATCCTACAAATTCTTTGGGCTATGAAAAAAGAATTTGAATCGAAAAAAAAATGGGGATGGGAGTACGAAGTTTCTATCAAAACAGTCCAGTTATGGTTAATCCTTATATCAAATTTTTCTCTATCCTCTGAGGAATCGTCTAAATATAACAGACTCCAGCAAGAGAGACTACAATTAATGCTTAGTTTTATTCACAAAAACTATTCTAATAATTTGACATTGAAGGAAATAGCAGATACAGCACATCTAAGTGTATCGGAGTGCACTCGAGGTTTTAAGAAAAGTATCCATATGACTCCGTATTTCTACTTAATTAAATATCGCATTAATAAAAGCTGTGATTTGTTAATAGCAACTGACTACACGATAACTGAAATCGCACAGCGAGTTGGTTTCAATAACGCAAATCACTTTATCCAGTCTTTTAAAAAACACTTAAACATAACTCCTAAGGAGTTCAGAAAAATTAGAAATGAACGAACTTAAAAAACAACAAAAGCAGAGTCGATCGCTTTGTCTGACTGCCTTGTGTTAGCGTAATTTCGATGCCCTTCGTAAATCTCGAATATATTTCCAAGACACAAGCTTAATGTTTTCATTTTCTAATAGTCTATGATTTCGGGAACGCCATATAAACGATATCCCACTCTTTTCCAATAAAGTTACGTTTATATCTTCAACCTTTTCGTCCTGCATGAATTAGTGTTCAATTCTACTATATGATAAACTTGCAAGAAGTTATCTGCTATTTATCTATTAATAAAGGAGCGGAAAAATGAGATGGGCAAAAAGAAAAAAACATTACCCGCCAATTTTGCCGAGCTGGTTAAAACGAATGATATATCTGCCTTAAAAGAGGTATTTGAGCTATGCGAATGGGATGCCCGTGGGGGTTACAGCAAAGGTACCGCCCTCAGCTTCCGGCAAATACCGGATGAGATGGTTTCCTGGCTTGTGGAGCAGGGTGCTGACATCAACGCTGCCGACAACTATAAGCGTACCCCTCTTCATGCTCAGGCTGCAACCTGGTCCGGAAATGTCCCCTTACTCCTTGAACTAGGTGCAGATATGGAAGCTCTGGATTACCAGAATGAGACACCGCTGCACTCAGCAGCTGCTTCTTACAAAACAAAAGTAGTGCGGGATCTGGTGGTACGCGGCGCAAATGTCCATGCAGAAAATAACCGGAAAAACACACCTCTCGCCAAAGGATTATTACAATGCCGGAATATCGATATAGTTCACATGGCAGAAATCTCGCGAATTATGCTGGATGCAGGAGCAGTAATCACGCCGGAGATGAAGGAATCCGTGCGGCGTATCGGCAAGGATTTTGAATTCGTCAGAACAAATTACAATAAAGATCGACTGGATGAAACTGCAAATGCTCTCCTGGAGCTGTACCGGCAATTTGATGTCGAGCCTATAGCGAAACTGCAGAGACATGATGGAATCTCTCCTATCGAGGTAACGGCAACCGCATGGCCCGCACAGCACCAAGAGCTGTGGGATTTTCTCGTCCCTGCTTCAGGACACGCGACAACGGTGCAGGGTGAGGTTATCCGCATCACAGGGCGGGTGTCTCATGAAATCCTTAATAATGGCGGAGGAAACTGGGATGCCGATTACCGTAAAATGCTGGATGCACTGATACGGCATTTTAGCACGGGAACGCCTTTAGAGCCCGTCCTTCTTCAAGAGGCAACATCACTCGCCAAACGGTTCCGCAACATCGCTGGCAATGAGCAACCAGCCAGATTATGCGAGCTGGCGGTGCAATGGGTACTTGCCAATCCTCAGCCTATTTCTATGACACAACCCGATTATTCCCGTTAAGTCTATCCTGAATCCTTAACGTGTCTATTATCTAACTAAAGAAAACAAAGAAACGCCCCGAAGAAAAAAACTTTGGGGCATCAATTTACATGAATTCTAGATCCAACAAGTTTTAAGGATAATGACGAGAAGAATGTAAAGCACAAGAATCGTACCCGTTGATGTCCAAGGATTAATACAAACTGGAGCCTTTTTTTGTTCTTGAACGCCCCCAACACAGTTATACCCCATTTAAATCCCTCCCTAATTAATTTTTTCAAATTTCACAACAGCATATGACTATGTATCATCAAGTGATTGGGCATTAAACAACTTTGCCGCTTGTATCTAAGTCTATGATTCAATTCATTTTCTTTAACTTGACAAGCATACATAACTTTATGCTAATATAGACAAATCAATAACGTTGATATATCATCTATTCTTCAATTAGGAGAGATCATATGGATTCAAGAGAACCTTTAGGTTTGGTCATTCGAGATTTGCATTTAGAAATAGCAAATTATTTAACAAAATTGCTTGCCCCTGTTCGACTTGCGCCTGAACAACATTTACTTATGGCTTTGTTGCTTGAGAAAGAAGGTTTATCTCAGAATGAGATTGCTAATAAACTCGGGAAGGACAAAGCCAGTGTTGCCCGAATGATCGCCAGCTTAGAGAGCAAAGGTTATATACGCAAAATAACAAGTACGCAGGATCGTCGTTCAGTAAATGTTTTTGTCACAGACGAAGGCAGAAAATTAGAGTCTACAATAAATGAGGTGACTATTAAATTAAACGAAGTTATCGCAACAGGACTATCTCCTGCGGATTATTCAACACTTAAGACTTTGCTAACTCGTGTGCAGGATAATGTAAGAGATGCTTAAAGCATTTCTCTCTCCCTTATAGTTGATATATCATCTATCATGCAAAAATAATCCGAATCAAAATTCTGAAAAGAGGTTCATCATTATCATGGAATCAACATCAACTGTTCAAGTTAAACGTCCCGCTCTTATGTCCTTCTCGCTTATGCTAGGTGCATTCGTCGGGCTATTCAGTGAAACCGCCTTAAACATGGCTTTTACAAATTTAATGGATGAATTTTCAATCAACGCCTCAACGGTTCAGTGGCTAACCACAGGATATTTACTTGTATTAGGAATCCTCGTTCCAATATCCGCCCTATTAATGCAATGGTTTACCACTAGACAATTATTCACAGCTTCTTTACTATTATCTATCGTCGGCACATTAATTGCTGCCCTCTCGCCCAATTTCACCTCATTATTAATTGCACGATTAGTGCAAGCCTTAGGGACAGGCTTATTGCTTCCATTAATGACCAATATTATTCTTATTATTTTCCCTGCACATAAACGCGGAACTGTCATGGGAATGATGGGACTCGTTATTATGTGTGCACCGGCCCTTGGACCTACTCTATCTGGTTTAATTGTAGATCATTTGGGCTGGGAGTATATCTTTTGGATAAGCTTACCTTTATTGTTATTTACATTAGGTTTCGGATTAACATTCATCAAAAATGTAGCCAACATCACAAAACCTAAAATTGATATTTTATCCATCTTGCTTTCTACTCTTGGATTTGGTGGAATCGTCTTTGGTTTTAGTAACTTTGCTGATCATTCTTTGAGTGAAATCATTGTTTTGCTGCCTCTTATTGTTGGTTTCATCAGCTTAATCTTGTTTGTATTACGGCAATTTAAATTGGAAACCCCAATGCTGAATTTACGGGTATTTAAATATCCCATGTTTACGATAGGTCTTATAATGCTCTTTTTAGGAATGATGATCATTTTATCTTCTGCAATTTTATTACCTTTATATTTAAAAGGAGGTTTATTGTTATCGGCCACAATGGCTGGTACTCTACTTCTTCCAGGCAGTGTTATCAACGGGGCTATGGCTCCAGTTACGGGTAGAGTATTCGATAAATACGGTCCGAAATTATTGCTGCCGCTTGGATTTTTTATCGCAACCATTGCTGGTTTTCTATTTACAAGAAACTCTACTGAAACCAGTAGCCTAACCTTTATTTTAATACACTGCGCAATGTTTATCGGATTAGCTATGGTCATTATGCCCGCTCAAACCAATGGGTTAAATCAATTACCCGTGAAATACTATCCGGATGGGGCTGCTGTTATGAGTACACTTCAGCAAATTGCAGGTGCTCTTGGTACAACGTTCGCTGTTACGCTAATGTCAAGCGGACAAACACAATTCGCAAACACACATCCAACCGCTGCACAGCCTGAAATATTAACCGCTGGAATTACACATGCTTACTTATTTATCGCAGCAATTGCAGCTATAGGATTGATTTTATCGTTATTTGTGAAGCGTATTCGAGTGTATTGATTTGTCTGTTAAAAAGACAGTGGACATGAACTGCCCGCTGTCTTTTTTTCAAGTATAATCCTACGATTTTAACTCATATGTTTTTCATAAAAAACTAATGTTAAGTTGTCATTTATTTTTTTGGTTTCCCCCGTGGTTCTATACCCTAACTTCTCATATAAGTAGCAATTCCTTTGCTCTTGTATAATGCTATCCAACTCCCATTTCTTTGCATCTTTATATCTCTGTTCAATGATTGCAAAAACCTGCTGGGCAATCCCCTTTCCATGGTGTTCTGGCAATATAAAGATGATGCTGACCCGATAAGCTTTATTATCTTTTTTAACGATGCGGACACCGCCCACAGCAATATCAAAATACTTAATCATATAATAATCTGCAAAAGACTGATTAATTCGATCCCTGATTTGTTCCACAGATTCATTGGCTGGGCTGGTTTCATAATCTTTATATTTCTCCAGCAATGGCATAAAGGCTTTGACTTGCATTTCATGAATAAACTCTGCGTCGCTCGCGTCTGCTTTACATAAAGAAATCTCCATAAAGTTATACCCCTCCGAAAGTTAGTAAATATATAAGCTGTCAGATATTCTTTTTATCCTTCGGTTTAGAGGAATCTCTAAAAGAGCCCAAGATCCCCGTAAACAGTCCAATTAATCCAATAAAAACGCCTATCCCGTGACCACCCTCATAGGCTAATATCACAACTACTCCAAACAATGTAATGTGAAGACCAAAAAGTTGAGTTTGTAGCACACTAGGCCGGATAAAATCTAATAATGCTCCTGCGTGAAACATTACAACAACTAGCACAATTAGAGCGGTTAAGATCCATAATCCTAAACTAATCATCCATACCTCCATTAAAATTTATTATCCACTGGGCACTCCTGATTTCAAATAAAGACACTTGAGCCTCCCGGCTCCAGCGTCTCATCATGTTGATTTATGGTTTGTTTTTGGGAAGGATATAGAGCGTTCCGTCTTCTTTATATTCAGCATAGGCAATATCCTCAATGCAATTATAACCAGACTCTCTGACGCGTTCCTGAATCTGCTCCTTGTTCATCGATCTGCCCCGCATGGACTCTTCCAGTACCCTGCCTTTATCAATAACTGTTATGGAAAAAGCAGAAGACTGCTCAGCTTCAGACTTGCGCATAACCGATAGAGAGCCGTTCGTTTCAAGCAGAGCATACCGTACTTCACTTAGGGAGAAGATATTTTGTTGCCTCAGCATGAACAGCAGTTGGGTATACTCAATATCGTATTTCTCCAACAAATCCTGATTCACTTTGCCATCGTCAATTAGCAGCACTGTCCGGCCTTCCGCCATGTTCCCGAATTTCACAAAATGGGTGGTCACCTTTTCGAACAGATAAGATAATGCGGTCCAAATAAAAAGAGCAAACAGCAGATGCCAGATCTTCACCTCATCATCATATATCGTATTGCCGACAATTTCACTTAAAATCAATGAAGACAGAAAATCGAGTGGTGTCAATTGACTAAGCGTCTTGCGGCCGGTAATAAAGGTAATGATCCACAAACCAAAAAAGCTGATGACCAATTTGACGCCTATAGATACAAATATCTCCATTGCTGCACCTCCAGATGGGACTCGCACAGGCTCGTTACCCTTTTTACACGAAATCCATTCATGAGAGGTATTACACACTCCTAGTGGGGTATAAACAGCAAAAGATACTCTCTGCAACTTGCCTATGTTGGGATAGTTATAAGGAACGTTGTCCCTTTGCCTTTTTCACTATCGACTTCAATAGTTCCTTTCACTTTATCGACGGTACTGTAGACCATAAGCATACCCAGCCCCGTTCCTTCTGCTTTAGTCGAATAATACGGCTTACCGAGTCGCGATATTTCATCTTTAGTCATGCCGACTCCGTTATCTTTGATACTGATCATAATATTTTGTTTTTTTTCAAATATATCGATAAATAGCGTACCGCCATCGGTTTCCTTCATCGCTTCTATACCGTTTTTATATAAATTAATAAGACACTGCTGAATCTGGTTCCGGTCATAGTTTTTATTTAACGAATTATTAAAACTAAATTGAACATCTACTTTGTGCATAGTGGCATAAGGCATTATGATATTTTTAGTATATTCTGACTCTGCCTTCATATTGGAGTAAACCATGTTTTCAGATTGTGGCTTGGCAAAGGAGAGATAATCACTTACAATTTTTTCTGCTCGCTGTAGCTCTTGTAGAGATAACTCTACAAAGCCCTTTTCCTCTGGCGTCATCGTTTTAGATTTATTTAATAGCTGCAAAAAACCACTAGTCACTGTAAGTGGATTTCTGATCTCATGGGATACACTTGCCGCTAGCTCGCTGACGACATTTAATCTTTCCGATTGGACAATCCGTTCCCGATTTTTAATATTGGAGATAATTTTCTCAATCAAAATCATAATGACACTCATCACCCCAACATGAGTTGTCAACGCATTTAATGAAAGAATCCAAAATTGCCTGTCTAAGGAATCCTGAACAAAACCTAAAATTAACAGATAAACCCCCATAATTAGCAAAGCAATCAGACTTGCCGCAATCACACGGCCCTTCGATGGTAATTTTAAAAATCTATTTTTATATAACGGCACCAAAATCAGAATCGCTGTCGCAAATAGAAACGAATAAAATACTCCACCTCCACCCACATAGAATCTGTAAGCATTCAAAATAATATATAGAGGAAGAACGTTCCTATATCCTCCAAACAGTGCCACAATAATAAACGGAATGTACCTTAAATCAAAAATATAGCCAATTTCAAGTCTGATAGGTTTTGCAATACAGAGACTCATGGTCACTGCAGACATAAAAACGAGAATCAATCTATTGTAGGAATAGGCCCGATTCTCAAAGAATATTAGAAATGTTAATACTGGAAAAAGCAAAAACAAAAAATTTAAAAGTAGGGTTTCAAACAAGAGATGACTTCCTTTCAGCCTTTTACTGCGTAAATGAATATATTCAAGGTTATATTAAGAGTTTTAGATCATTACCTAAGCTAACATTATAAGTCACAGTATTGACTATACACTATGTATTTCTCAACCATTTTTCAAATAATCCCAAAAAATCATACTATAGAACCACAATTAGCAAAAAAATACAGACATGTGAAGTCTGTGTGGGGTCATCAATTTTCGTATTCCTGAATATCTAAATTGTAAACTGTACCTTCGTAGTTTTTAAGGGCGCATAAATCTAGAGCTGCCACCTTTCTGTATCTGAGAGAAGGAGAGGATTTCATTGCATCCCATAACCGTAATCGAAATTGTAACGTCGGTTGGGTTTGTCCTTGTCATTTTTGTTATAGTATTAGTTTCACCTACGAGGATTAGAAAACTCGGTTTAATCGTAGCCTCTATATTAACATTACTTTTGCTTTTATCCTTTGCGATTCGTCCCGTTTGGATTGAGTTTCAAGTTTCTAAAAAAACAGAACAACTTAATCAATATCTGGAGAAAAAATACCCTTATCAAGAGTGGGAGATTAGCCGGCCAGAAGGCAGACAATATAATCCTTATCATTTAACGGTTAGATTTAAAAATGAAGCGGGCTGGGCTTATACCTATTTAGTAGCAGACAATAATATTCATCAAATCGTTTGGATCCCACCAGAAGGCAAATCTCCTGAGGAAGGAACGCATTCGGAAATGAATCATTAAGTTGTCTTTCACAGAAAACAGCCATCCCCTCAGGATGGCCAGTTTTTATTTCACTAAAAATCCGTTAACTGTGATATAGAGCGGAGTCAAACTAACTTCGCTCGGATCTCCACTTTTGATAATAGCAATGGAGACAGCTATAAGCAATATTTTCCGGAGAAGAAATAAGTACTACAGCCTAAAAACAATTTGATTTCCTGTCTCATTGTTCTTGAAGGGTTTACCATGTTCCCTGAACTCTAATATAACACCTGAAGGATCGTCAGAAAGCGGTGGAGAAATTACGTAATTATAAGAAGCTTGTCCGGTTGAACTTCCGCCATTCATCATTCGACTATCATATTCTTCTCCTATAAACAGCTCGAAAAAGCTATGGTTATGAGAATTTGTTGGAAGCTCAGTTGTCATGTCCCAATCTATATTAAGGGTGACCACACTAGCATTACTATATTGGCGTATAGAGGTCAGTGTATAAAAAAATCCATCTTTCTCAATTGATTTAAGAACTGCAATATGTTTTCTAAAATCAATTGGCTCAACCATCGGTTTAAAATGATCTTCACTTAGCAACATCCCAAATACCGCTTTCAAAAAATCCTCATAGAGCTCATAATTTTCTGCCCATTTAGAGATAGATTCAAACGGTGGGAATCCTGGATTATTATTCGAGATTTCCTTTCGTTGCTTGATCAATGCACATATTTGCTCGTCAATATCCTTAATTTGCAGATCGTAATGTTCGGTTGGTCGTACAAACGGCATCCTTTTCATTTTGAACCTCCTTTTTGCACAAATGCAAAAGAAATCTCAGCTTCACATACAAGCTCACTATTTACTGTTGCGGTGCCTTTGCCTTTTACAATTTCACCTTTCATCCGATTGACTTCGAATTCAAGAAGAAGCTGATCCCCAGGCGTTACTTGGCGCTTAAAACGGGCATTATCAATGCCAACTAATAACCCTATCTTGCCCATCAGCTTCTCGTTTTTGCACATTGTGATTCCGCCTACCTGGGCTAATGCCTCCACAATTAAAACACCCGGCATAACAGGATGCTCAGGAAAATGGCCGCTAAAAAACGGTTCATTAATGGATACATTTTTAATACCTACTGCTCTTTTGTTCTCCTCCAGCTCTATAATTCTGTCCACTAAAATAAACGGATACCGATGAGGAATAAGTTCTACAATCTGCTGTATATTTAGCATAATTCCCGTCTTAGCCTCCTAAAATACTTTTTGGGTAATTTTAACATTAGAAGTGATTTTGTACTACTCAAAAATACCCGGACAACTGGCCTATAACATCACTTCTGGAGATCCTAAAAAAACAACGGCAACCCTGGACTAGAAAATAAAGTCCTCGACTGCCGCTTTTTATTGATCTATTGTACCCTAGCTTAAGATTCAACTCGATTAACAAACACCTGTGTCTTTCTCCCTGCTTCAATTCGTTCAGTGAATTTTCCGCCAGTGTATTCCTCTATCACCTTTTTCCAAAAGCGTTGTGCGGGCTCGTTATTATCTATTTGGTAAACTTCCCATTGCCCCTTATGTATATTAAAATATCTTTTGCAACTAGTCTACCTAATCCTACTCTCCGATACTTTTTTATAATAAAAAACTCTGCAATGGAAAAGTATAAATCATCATCTCTATTTTTTATTTTGACTAAAACGAATCCAGCATTTTTCCCATTCAGAGTTAACAGATATGGGAAATTCGATTCTTCTGTCCAGTAATCGTTGAGAGGATAATCATTAAATTTTCCGTTTTCTTCAAGGTGCAAATCCATATACTCGGAGAAATCATACATATAAAATTGCATTAGGTTGTTGAGGATTTCTTTTTCTTCAAGGGTCGCCCTTTTAATTTGATAGTTCATCTAAAAACCATCCCATATCTATATTTTATCTAATTAGTAACGGACTCTTCTATTTTCTCGGATAAGTTTCTTCGCATCCTTTTGAAATAAAATGATTGTTGTTGTACGCTTCAATGGATTGTTTCCCAATTACTTTGCAGTAATATTTTACCACTCAAGAATACTCTCTTTCAACTTTACAAATTTTCACTTTGTAATTTTGGTACCATTCTTTCTTACCTTTCTCCTGAGCAACTTTGTGAGATTGATGCTGTTTCCAGTTACTAATCGCCTCCAAGCTCTCCCAATAAGAAATCGTAATACCCGCTCCTGAAGAATCCCTGACACTTTCCACTCCTAAAAACCCAGGTTGCCCGGACGCAAGCTGCTCCATTTTTTCAGCCATAAGGTTATACCCGTTATCCCCCTCCGTACGTTGACTTGAAAATATGACTGCATAATAAGATCCGTTTGATTCATGAACCATTCCGCTCAAACTCCCCTTTAATCGTAGATGTTTTTATATAAAACAGATTATACTATTATAATTAAGATAAAAATAATGAATATTAATTGTTAGTTTAATGAATTTTTTTCATACATTATTGAGGAGAGAAATCATTATGAATCTTTTAAAATATCAAATTTTCAGTAAGGTAGTTGAGATCGGCAGCATTACCAAAACAGGAGAGATATTAAATTTAACACAATCAGCCATCAGTCATGCGCTTTCTAGCTTAGAAGCTGAATTCGGACTGTGTCTTCTCATAAGAAACAGATCGGGTATCCGGTTAACCAACGATGGCGAACGTTTAATCCCACATATCAGAGAAATCCTCCAACTTAATGAAAAACTCAATCAAGAAGTAGCTGCATTAAAGGGTGTCGAAATCGGCACTGTGAAAATAGGTACTTTCTCTAGTGTATCGATCCAATGGATGCCCCAAATCATTAAACAATTTCAAAATCAGTTTCCACATATTGAAATAAAACTACTTGATGGTAACTACTCTGAAATAGAAGAATGGATTGCCGATGGAACCGCTGACTTGGGATTTGTTAATCTGCCTACTCGAGATGCTTTTCATGTGGTCCCTCTTCAAAAAGATAGGATGGTCTGCATTATGTGGCAGAATCATCCTCTCGAGCGCCAATCAAATATCCGCCTTGAGCAATTGATTAATGAACCTTTTATCATGCCCATTGCGGGTTGTGACACCGATGTAAAGCGAATTTTCTCGCAAAATAAACTCACACCCACGATCAAATATGAATTAGAAGATGATCATGCCATAATCGCCATGGTACAAAATGGTTTAGGGTTAAGTATTCTCCCAGAAATGATTTTGTCACATCTCCCCGACAATGTATGTTATCGCCCATTGGAAGGCGAGTATTATCGTTCTATTGGTATTGCAGCCGCCTCCATTAAAAATGCCTCTCCAGCGGCAAAAAAACTAATTGAATTCATAACACAATGGATCACCAACGTGCCCATCCCTCCGCATTACCGTGATTAATGAGATGGCTCAACGCGCTGTCTGTAACGGCAAGCTTTAAGGCTATCCTTCGCAGAGCAGTCCCTTTTTTGATCCAGCATTAACGTTAGCGTCAGTGGAAACGATTCTTCACTATGTATCTTTTGCGTAATTCAAAACTCCGGGGACACGATAATTTGCACAGCGATAGAGAACAGCCTGCTGGCTGTTCTCTATCGCTGTCTGCCTTAGAAGCACGTGAACGAGCTAATCCGATTCAAATCAATGCCAAAGTACGACCAGAAAAAACCATTCCATCTGAACCCTGCAATAGAATTACGTCCGACGAATACCGGAAAGAACCAGAATTGCTCGCCGTTGTTCAGCCAAATGTATGTGTTGCGGAACAGGCAGCGTCTGATCCCGCCGGGATCAATGGCAAATGTGGTAGACGACATTTGTGGCACGAATTGCGGTGGAGGAGCCGTCGGCGCTTGAACGCCTCCCGGTGCACCCCCCGGAAATTGTCCGGGGGTTCCACCCGGAAACCCTGGTCCCCCTGGTCCTCCAGGTCCTCCTGGCACGCCAGGTCCGCCTGGTCCGCCTGGTCCGCTTGGGAATCCTGGAAATCCTCCGCCGGCTCCCGGTGTTGGAAAAAATCCCATATGTGATCGCTCCTTTCAATGAGTAGGCATAATCATCATATGCATTCGCGGAGAGAGCGTTTGGGCGCAATAGACGTTTTTTCAAAAAATGAAAATCAACAATAAGATCTAACATAGGCCTATCGGAAACCTAACTTGCTCTACTTATGGTACGTTCAGCGCATCATAGATAAACTGACCAATTACACTCAGCTTTACCTGCTGAATTTATTCCGTCCACATCACCTTACTAAGTTTTTAACTTTAATATTGAATCTTCACTGATGTGATGTAGATGCCTGGTCAGCCTTCACACAATCAATAGCGACAACGAACGCAATCATGAGCGTCTCCATCTCATCCTTCAATATTTGAACCTTATAGCTATCCCCCCAAGTGAACCATTCCTTGTTCACTTTACCGATGACTACACCATGCTGTAAAACCTGAAAATCCATGTCCCACCAGTTACCATGTACCTCAATGTCAGCCGCATCAATCGTATAACGTGCTTTAAAGAAAGAAAACTCCTTCTTAATCGTCAATACCTCTCGACCATCTACTTCTACAAAAAACTTCGGTAAAAAACTGAACACTTTTTTCGTAATAAGTGCGACTTCATCTCTTGTTGTATTCATAATGGAGAATGTCTTGGGAATTTGCATAAAACTGCCCTCTACGTAATAGACATCTTGCTCCTGCTGATTCTTTACCGTGAATTTACCACTTAGACTGAATACCTTTTGTTTTATATAAAGTTGCTTCATTCTAAGCCTCCTATCGATCCTCTTAGTTAACATCATTTTAGACAAATGTTATAGTTGTTTTGTCATAATAAAATCTATTTGTTCTTCTTCACCCATATAAAAAGAATGAGTTCCTGTATGAACAAACTTCATTTTTTCATAAAAGCTAATAGCGTTTTTATTTTTTTCCCAAACCCCTAACCAAATCTTCTCTTTATTACATTGTACCGCTATTTCTATAGCTTTATTTATTAGATATTTCCCAAGCCCCTGTTTATGAAATTTTTTTCTAATATAGATCCTCTCGACTTCAAGTGAATCATTACCCATTACTTCAGATTGAGCATCTTCGGTGTTAACCTTTAAATACCCAGCGATTTCTTCATTAAAATAAATAAAATAGAATTCTGATGAGCTATCCGACAATTCTTTTTCTAATTGTTTTAAGTTAAATGCTCTATCCAGGTAGGCCTTCATATTTTCAGGTGAATTTTGATTACTAAATGTCTCATTAAATGTTTCAACACTAATTCCTTGAAGTGAACCTAGATCTTCGAACGTGCACTTTTTTATATTGATAGCCATATTGTTTTCTCCTTTTAAAATATCAATTTACAAATAAACTCTTATTTTGAGCTCTAATTATATGGTGTTATGCAGATGTGACAGGAAAATAGTATAACATAATTGTTGTATTTGCAACAAAAAAACTAAGGATTTACCATTCATTCTACCTATTAGCGTATTGGGGTAATCAGTCTCTATACGGCAGTCAGAACTCCAAAAGGAAGCGAGCGTGGTTTGGGGATTCGATGATGGATGACGGTTACTTTCGGACCCAGATGACGTTATTTGCGAATATTTCGGCTTTGGAGCAAGGTTTCGGACTCCAGTGCAGTTATTCCTTCGAAACGTCATCTTTCGGGGTGTTTTTCAGGCTAATAACGGCTATACGGTCCGTTAGGATTCCAAAAGTGAGATATGGCGCGTCTAAGGGTCATCTGAGTCCGTTAGATGCTTCCGGGCGCGCAAACGTGATCGAAGAAAGTGTGGCTTGGGGACTCGATGATGGAAGATGGCTACTTTCGGACCCAGATGACGTTATTTGCGAATATTTCGGCTTTGGAGCAAGGTTTCGGACTCCGGTGCAGTTATTCCCCTGAAAAGGCTGCTTTCGGGGTGTTTTTCAGGCCAATAGCGACTATGCGGTCCGTTAGAATTCCAAAAGTGGGATATGACGCGTCTAAGGGTCATCTGAGTCCGATAGATGCTTACGGGTGTGCAAATGTGATCGAAGAAAGTGTAGTTTTTTTTGGGGGATAGCGGAGGTGACAAAAGTAGAGGGTTCTTGATGATGGAGGAAGCAAACGAAGTTTCAGGATTCGCGGATGGAGGAAACGAGCGACGTTTGGGGGACGATGATGGAGCAAAAAAAATGAGGTGCCCCAGCAGCCATTTTCGGCTTTTGGGACACCCATCCTTTCCGCAATGCGCATATAGCGCGGTATGGTGGACTGGTAAGAGCCCGGTTAAAGCCATCTCATAAATCTTTTTTTAGATAGTTTAATCTGATTACTTTCGGCCCATGCGGTTAGTTCTTTCATTCCCTTGTATTCTTCGTCAAGAAAACTAAAACATAATCTATAGGGAGGAAATTTGTGATCTACAGGTTTAATGCCTATTACGGGTATGAAATAGCCCTTTACATAAATATTATCAATTTGATTCGCTTGAATTTCTTTGTTTTCTACTATTATAGAGTCCGGAAGAATCCGAACCTCAATGAACTTTCTAATCGTAATGATCCTATAGAACAATATGATTACAACAATCAGACAGAAGGTCGACCATATATAACCAAAATAAAGTAATACTTTAAACTCCGTATTATTTCTGGTATTTAACAATAGTATGCCACTTGAAAAAATCATAGAAAACAGAAGCGACATTAACGACGGACGACTCACCTTATAAGCACCTATATTTTCCATAACCCCCTCACTTTCTCAGACTATTATAGCTTACTATATTTCATAAATTATGGATATGGCACTTCTTTTTAATCCACAGGAATCTCAATGACCTTGTTATATTCCTTCATATAATGTATTCCTTCTATCAGAATACTTTCAGGTTTCGTTTGTGTATCAAATAATAAGGTGCGTTCCTTCATGAGTTTACCGTTTGTTTGTTTTGACTCTTTTTGATTAATTGTTGTTTTTAAAGCCGTGTTTTCGTTAGCATTTTCTATAGACACACCATCCAGCATTACATCCTCATCTGTAGCAATAGTTACTTCAATCCCTTGAGCGGTCTTGGTCACATCCTTAATCCATAATTCTTTATCCCCCAGTAGAATCGGCTCATTACTATCAGCATTTAGAGGATACTTTTCTTCCAGTTTCTGATATCCAACAAACTCTTTAACAACCAGCTGCAATGAATGCAGTTCTTTTGGCAAGGTGTCATAACGAATATCAAATGATCTCCCACCCAGCGAGGTTTTATTGCTACTACCTAATATTTCTACAGGCTTTCCATTGGCAATTAATTGAATGCCTTCTAACCCTAATCTTATTCGATCGAAATTCTCGACATTCATACTCCCTTTAATCACAGTCATGGTGGGTGTGGCCGTGATCGACTTGAAGGTAATTGATCCTTTGTCGGCTTTGACCTTTTTATTAATCGACTGTTTGATCTGAGTCACCATCGCTTGATTTGGATTATAAGAAAACGTTATGCTCCCTTCACTCATCTGCCCTTTCTGTGGAGGTCCCCAGTAATGAAGTGTCAGTTTTTTCGAGAATGGGCTTACGCTATCAAATGTCATCGTGCCTTTTATTTCTGTATGTTCGTCGTTGATTAAAGATACGCCACTTCTTATGTTGGAATTCGTGAGAAACCCTTCTATTTTTGAAGGACTAAAATGATCTCCCGTCTCCTCTAGTCCCTTAGGATTGTTTAACGTGTAATATACAATAAATTGATTGGCATCTGCCATAATTCCGTTAATCGTAAGTTCTGTTCCATCTGCTAACGTCGTCTTTTTGTCTATGCTTTGTCCCATTCCTTGTTCATTGAGTTGTTGTAAAGTTCCCTCTAACACCTCATCAAAACCAAATAACTTTTTTCCATAATAAGCGAAGGCATTATAGCTGTTTCCAGAAACTACTATCACTAATATAATGACGGCTGCAATCTTCCAGAGGGGCGAGCTTTTTCTTTTTATTCTTTTTGGAGGTGCCGAGTCTAAAGCATTTCTTAATCTCATTTCTAAACCCTCAGGTGCAGTTATGGACTCTAAGTTCCTCTTCTCATCCACTAATCGTTGTTCGACGTTATTGTTCATCAACATCACCTCTGTAATGATTTTTCAGCGTTTGTAATCCATTGTAGATCCTTGATTTAACAGTTCCGATCGAGACCTGTGTGATCTCAGCTATCGTTTGATAATCGAGATCATGAAAATACTTCAATTGAATTGCTTCTCTTTGCTGCTCGTTCACATGTAACAATAACGCCTGCATATCCATTTGCTGTTCACTTTTATGATAAGGATCGCCTGATGTAACATCGGCTTTTTCCTTCTCGTCAGTGATGTTCCAGTCCTCTAATAACACCAGCTTGCTTCGCTTATGAAGTTGCCTTTTACAGCCATTTACCAAAATCGTCTTACTCCAGCTGTAAAAAGACTCCTCTTTCTTAAGTTGATCAATCTTCTCGTATAACGTAACTATCATTTCCTCCATGGCATCCATAGCATCATGCGCATTTCCCATATAGCTGTACGCAAGCCTATAAAAAATATCTTTTTCATACATGATTAATTGCAGCAAAACTTCTTTATTTCCCTTTTTAGCTTTTTTCACCAATCGAACAACATCCATGCCTTCACCTCTCTCCCCTATATGAGTCAGGAGCACTATAAAAAGTTCATCTTCATAAAAAATTTTTATATATCGTGAACTATTCAATCCACCTAAACTGTAATATTCAGGAAAATTTCACTCAGACATACCCAAATCTAGTTGATTTTAAACGCTTCAATGTAATAGAATGAACTAATCTAAAAAGAAAAGGATGGGCATAAGCAATGCCGTTTAAAGAACCTCGTACACTTAGTAAAAGATCCCTGCTATTCTTCTCTCTCATTATGCTTGTGAAAAGCTATTTTGCCTGGTATTTTCTATTTGAAGATGGCCCTACTTGGACCACTTGGCTTAAAGAAATCCCTTTTGTACTTCTAGTCTTTTGCTTGATTGAATGGTTCGCTACGAAACGAAAAATTGCAATTTACATGCTTGTCAATGTATTGATTACTACTCTATTTTTCTCATTAATTGTATATCATAATCATTTTGGCATCATTGCTACTTCGCAAGTATTAGATCAGGTCAAACAAGTGGGAGCCGTAAAGAAAAGTATATTTTCGGTCCTTCGTCCTCAATATATGCTTATCTTTGTGGATATCATTGTCATCAGCTTGGTGATGTTTAGAAAACAGAAAGCGCTGGATTGGAAAAAAGCCATGTCGCGCAAAAGTAACCGTAAAGCGGTGGCAGTCCTGTTCTGTATTTCCATCATCATTTGTGCAATGAATATTTTTCCAAACCGTGCCAGTATGAACGAAACGATTAAAGCGGAACAAATGGGCATTCTTAATTATGAAGCCTACTCTCTCCTAGCTGATCAAGAGGAAGAACAAATTGACGTTTCTGAGATTACGCAATCCACTATTGATAAAACCAAAGGAATTCAAGCTATCTCTAATCCGGTTTTATTTGGAGCCGCCAAAGGAAAAAATCTAATCATTCTGCAAATGGAGTCTTTCCAGAACTTCTTAATCAATCTAAAGATTGATGGACAAGAAATCACACCAAATATGAACAAGCTTGCCGCCAGCAGCTTCTACTTCCCGCGTTTCTACCAGCAGGTTGGACAAGGCAACACTTCAGATGCAGAGTTTATTGTGAACACTTCTTTTTATGTACCCCCTGATGGTCCAGCTACCCAAATGTACGCTCCTAAAGAGCTTCCAAGCTTACCCAAGCTGCTGCAAGCACAAGGTTACGATACGGCAACATTCCATACGAACGAAGTCGACTTTTGGAACCGTGGTGAGCTTTATAGTGCTTTGGGATTCAATCGTTATTATGATAAAACTTACTTCGGAGAAGAAGACACAGTATTCTATGGCGCTTCTGATGAAGTTTTGTATGAAAAAACAGCTGCAGAGCTGGCAAGAATGGATCAGAATGAGCAACCTTTCTACTCCCATGTAATTTCGATGTCATCTCATAATCCGTTCTCCATCCCAGAGGATAAATACAAAATGACACTTCCAGAGCGATTCGAAGGAACGCTTGTTGGCGATTATATTCGGGCTCAGAATTATGCTGATTATGCGCTGGGACTTTTTATCGATGAGCTCAAACAAAACGGTGTGTGGGATAACAGCTTGATCGTATTGTACGGGGATCATCGTGGACTGCCTATCTTCTCTCTAAAAGAGGATGATCATCTCCTACTGGAAGAGATTCTCGGCCATGAATATTCGGAACGTGAATTGATTAATATTCCGTTGATCATGTCAGCAACAGGGATTACAACTCCTAGTGTAAAAGAACAGCTAGGCGGGCAAGTGGATATTTTACCTACCGTATCTAATTTATTGGGTGTCTCTCTTGCAGATCATATTCATTTCGGACAAGATCTCTTGAATCAATCAACTTATAACTTACTACCACAACGGTATTACTTGCCTACAGGATCTTTCGTAAATAACGAAGAGCTCTTCTTATCCGGCAGTGGCTTCGAGGATGGCCAGCATTATACTTTATCTGGTAACGGCAACCAACCTCTGCAATCCACAGAAGACGAATTCAAGCGTGCCTTACAGCTACTCCATTTGTCAGACAGTTATGTTACACAGCTACCGGATAGAGTTATTGAAGAATAAGCTGCAATGTATAGCAAAAAAGACTGTGCTCACCAAATCGGTGAGCGCAGTCTTTTTCTATAATGATTATTATTTTGACTCTTTAACAACTAGTTTAAGCGGTGCCGCAATCAGCTTCTCTACGGTTTTGCCTTCTAATACATCCTTAGCGGCTTGAATGGCTAGTTGGCCAATTAATTCAGGCTGCTGCGCAACGGTTCCTGTTAATTTACCAGCTTCGATGGATTTAAGTGCATCTTCATTTCCATCAAAACCAATCACAGGGATATTCTTGCCTGAACTTTGAATGGCTTCAATAGCACCTAGCGCCATTTCATCATTATGAGCGAAAACTGCTTGTACGCCAGGATTTCCTTGTAGAAGGTTCTCCATAACGGTCAGCCCTTTCGTACGGTCGAAATCAGCTGTTTGCTTAGCAATGACCTCTAGCTGGCTGTCCGCAATCTCATGGAATCCCTTACCGCGTTCCCGAGTCGCTGAAGCTCCTGGGGATCCTTCTAACTCGATGACCTTTGCACCTTTCCCAAGCTGCTCTACAATATATTCTGCTGCCATAGAGCCACCCTTTACATTGTCAGAGGCAACAAGAGCTTTGATATCCCCTTGATCTGCGGAACGGTCCAACGTAACGACGGGAATATTTAAACTGTTAGCTGTTTGCACTACCGTCGAGATCGCTGATGAATCCACTGGATTGATCAATAACGCATTCACACCTTTTTGCATCAAATCTTCGACGTCATTACTTTGTTTAGCAGAATCATTTTGGGCATCAATGACAAGGACTTCCAAGCCTTGCTTCTTAGCCTCGGCCAAAACACCATCTTTAACGGATACAAAGAAGGGGTTATTCAATGTAGATATGGATAATCCAATCTTCATGTTCTCCATGCTTCCACCACTGCTAGGCTTAGCCCACTCTGGAGGCTCCAAGGAACAACCTGTCATGAGAATTAATAGTAAGGAAGTAAGAATCAAAGTTAACTTTTTCATGTTGGAATCCCCCTTATACGGCTTTCTTACGGTCTATGAGTACGGCAATGGCAATAACGATCCCTTTGACCACCATTTGGTAAAAAGAAGATACGCCGAGCAAGTTCAATCCATTGTTCAAAATCCCGATAATCAGTGCACCAATCAATGTGCCCACGATACGTCCACGACCACCAGTTAAGCTCGTACCGCCTAATACTACAGCTGCGATAGCATCCAACTCATAAGATGTGCCTGCTGTGGGTTGCGCGGAGTTCAATCTGGAAGTCAGGATCGCTCCTGCCAATGCGGACAACATACCGGTCAATGAATAGATCATTATTTTAATGCGGTCGACTTTAATCCCTGAAATAATAGATGCTTTTTCATTACCACCAATGGCATAGGTTTTACGGCCAAATGGAGTTTTGTGCAATACAACCCATAAGACTGCGAAGACGATGATCATTGTTATAGCAGGTACAGGTATTCCTAGTAAATATCCACGGCCAAACAATTGGAAGGTCATGCTGTCTCCGAGACCTGTGATCGGATTTCCGTCTGTGTATACAAGTGTTAATCCCCGGAAAATCGTCATGGTCGCCAACGTAGCGATAAATGGCGCCATTTTACCTTTTGTAATCATCAGTCCGTTGACCATCCCCATCACGCCACCCGCTAAACAACCTACAATAATGGCTAAGACAGGATCCCAACCAGACAACATCAGGTTAGCGGTGAAGGCACTGGATAGGGCTAGAATAGAACCCACCGATAAATCGATACCACCCGTTAGAATAACAAAGGTCATCCCAAAAGCGATAAGCGCATTTATGGCAACTTGTCTAAGCAAGTTCAGGATATTAAGGGGCTCCATAAAGCTTGGGTTCAACACCGTAACGATAACAATTAGAATAATCAGCCCTAGTAATGGACCTAGCTTCTGTGTAATTTGCCCGATTTGAAAACCTTTATTTTCTCTCTCACCTTTGATAGTTGTCATTACTATTGCCCCCCTGTAGCTAACGTCATGATTTTTTCTTGCGTAGCTTCTTGTTGTGATAGCTCTCCACTAATTTCCCCTTCATGAACCACTACGATCCGGTCGCTCATTCCTAAGACTTCAGGAAGCTCTGACGATACCATGATAATGGCGACTCCACGCTCTGTTAATTCGTTCATGAGCTGATAGATCTCCCGTTTAGCTCCTACGTCCACTCCACGCGTAGGTTCATCGAGGATAAGCACACTTAGGCCGATCCCAATCCATTTGGCGATGACCACCTTTTGTTGATTCCCCCCGGATAAATTCCGGACTAAAGTGGAGGAAGACTGTGTCTTGATGTGCAGCCGCTTGATAAGTATGTCTACAAATTCTTGTTCTTTTTTATCATTGATTACACCCTTAGGAGCGAAGCTATATAAATTTGTAAGCACCATATTGTCTCGAATAGAGAAATCAAGCACTAACCCTTCATCTTTACGGTCCTCCGTAACGAATCCTATCCCCGCCTTCATCGCATCATTGGGATTTCGAATCGTGACCTTTTCTCCCCGCACCATAATTTCTCCACGGTCTAACGATTCCAATCCGAATAAGGTTCTCATCATTTCTGTTCGTCCAGATCCCATTAATCCTGAGAAACCTAAGATCTCACCCGAACGAACGGAGAAATTAACATCTTTAAATTGCCCTTTTTTCGTAGCATTTTTAACTTCAAGAACAACCTCTCCGGGTTTGGAGGTACGCTCAGGAAACCGGTCGGTTAATTCACGCCCTACCATCTTCCGAACTACATCATCGAAGTTAGTCTCTGGAATGGGCTTCGTGTCTACTGTTTTCCCATCTCGCATGACCGTTATTCGGTCACATATCGTAAAAATCTCTTCCATCCGGTGCGAAATATACACGATGGAGACGCCTTCCTTTTTAAGGGAAGTTATGACTTCGAACAATTTCTGGATTTCCCGTTCGGTTAATGCCGCTGTCGGTTCGTCCATGACGATAACTTTTGCATGAGTCATAAGCGCTTTTGCAATCTCAATCATCTGTTTCTCCCCTACCGAACATTCCCCCGCCTCTTGATTTAAGGGAATCGTTACGGAGAGCTTACGAAACTGTTCATTTGCTAACGCTTTCATTTCTTTCATATTTAAGATCCCTAGTTTGGAGGTTCGTTCCTTACCAATAAACAGATTATCTAGAACTGTCATATCCGGCCACACATTCAACTCCTGATGGATAAAAGCGATACCATAACGTTCAGCCTCTTTGGGATTGTTAAAGTATGTTTCCTGACCATCTATACTAATGGTTCCTTGATCACGCTGATGCAGTCCAATCAAAATGTTCATCAGAGTAGACTTTCCTGCACCATTCTCTCCCATTAGGGCATGAACTTCACCATCCTTCAGCTCAAAATCCACACCCGTCAACACACGGTTAGCCCCAAAAGATTTATAAATATCCTTCATCGTAATGTGCATACGCTTTGAACCCCCTTTTTATCAAAAATAGACCCCGGCTTGTAAAATACAATTTGCATACGGCTTAGCTTCCCCCGTACGAATGATGACCTTCGCATGCTGGGTTAACAATTTAAATTGTTCATGTGAAATCGCCTCTATAGGTATTTCCTTAAATTTGTCATTCAAGTATTCAGAAGTGCCTTTATTTTTTGCTGCTAATTCCTCTGCCACGATAACTTTCTCTATGACCATATCCTCTGAAATGATTTCGACAATCTCTTGAAAGCTGGGAACTCCCAATTTAAGCGCTAAATCAATCTTTGGAACACCAGATGGAACGGGTAATCCAATATCAGCAATGACAATCGTATCGGTGTGGCCTAAATCAGTAAGCACTTTGGAAATATGACTGTTTAAGATTCCTTGTTTTTTCATAATTAAAGACTCACCTCCACCTCTACTCTTGTTGGCATGCCACCTTGAGCACCAAATTTTGTGACGGATAAAGAAGCCGCGCGATTGGCAAACTTTACACTAGTACGAATAGACTTGCCTTCAGCTAGAGCAACAGCAAATGCCGCATTAAAAGTATCTCCTGCTCCAGTGGTATCTATAGCATTCACTTTATAGGTGGGAACTAAAACTTCCTGTTTACCATCGTAATAACGTACACCATTGCTGCCCTCGGTTATAAATAACTTATTGGGATATTTGCGTAAAGCTTCAGCAGTACTCATCTCAGGAAATAATATTGCACATTCATGTTCATTGGGAGTTAAATAGGTGGCATTGTTTATAATCGTTTCACTGATAGGCCGAGCAGGTGCTGGGTTAAGCAACATAGGCACATTGAATTTATAGCAAATCTTACTTACATAAGACACCGTTTCTTCCGGAATTTCTTGTTGGATTAATACCATGTCAGAGCCTTTAATATTATCAAGTGCCCGTTCAACCAATGCAGGAGTAACTAAATCATTGGCTCCTTTTACAACGATAATGCTGTTATCGCCTTCCGCTAAAATGATGTGAGCTGTCCCACTTTCGACATGTGTAACCGGTTCCACATTGGCGGTAAAAACGCGATTCTTTTTCAGATTATCCATGATAGCGGTACCATAGAAATCATCACCTACACAACCAACCATCGTAACTTCTGCTCCTAGACGGGCAGCAGCGACGGCTTGGTTCGCCCCCTTACCGCCCGGAACGGTGGAGAATTGTTCTCCAAGCACAGTCTCACCCGCGTGAGGCCGCTTATTCGAAGTCACTACTAAATCCATTGAACAGCTGCCAATTACACATATCTTAGCCATATTCATCAACCTTTCTCATGTTGTCATCTATTCTTTACTTCTTGTAGTTTCCCGCTCCACAAAGCTAACGGGTAGTTGAATAATCTTCTCTTCCACCTTATCTTGCTCAATTAGCTTAATAAGTAAACCCGCTGCTTCTCTACCCATATCATGTGCCGGCTGGCGAATGGTGGATAAAGCAGGTGACAACAAGCTGCTGAGCGGGATATCATCAAATCCGATGATTTGCAGATCCTGCGGCACTCTTTTACCTAAACGATGTGCTTCATGAATGACTGCCGTCGCCACAATATCATTACTGGCAATTACGCCATCCGTATCTATATATTTATCAAATAACTCCACAGCCCATTGTTCTGCTACTGTATGGGAGAAGGATGAAGTTTCGATCACATTATAGCTGATTCCCATTTCATTAAGGACTTCAATCGCCCCAAGAAATCGATCTTGTGCAGGTTTGATATGCGCCGGTCCTTGTATCACTGTAATTTTTTTGCTTCCCCGTGCGATAATCTCCTGTGCTGCAAGACGTCCGCCCTTTTTGCCATCTGCGTATACGGAAGGGCTATCATTAGAAGTACGGTCCAGAAATACGACCGGAATCTTCAAGTTAGAATAAACGTCACTCTCAGGGAAATTGGTTGACGATATCATGCCAATGACATTGTTTTGGATAAAGGTTTGAATATAATCCATCTCTTTGTCCTCGTTCTCATCACTATTGCCAAAGATGATCCGATAACCTTGCTCCTGCATCCGATCCTCTATCCCCCGCGCTAACTGCGGGAAGAACGGGTTAGTAATATCAGGCAAGAGCAGCCCGATTAATTTAGATTTCCGCTTGTACAATGATCTTGCAACCTCATTAGGGGTATAATTCATTTCTTTGATCGCTGCCTCAACCTTTTTGCGGGTATCGATATTCACATATCCAGATTCATTTATAACCCGTGAGACTGTTGCTACCGAAACTCCAGCTATTTTCGCGACATCTTTGATCGTCATCATTTTTTCATTCATCCCCCCAATGTGTAACCGGTTACATGTATTACATAAATTAGATTATCACATAACCTTTTCATTTACAAATCTTTTTTTCGATCATAAAGCTAACAAAAGATACCAACTATATATCGATATCTTTTGTTATTTGAATTTATTTATCTGCAAAGCGATTTAATAATTTTATTGTATTGAAATGCATACCTTCATGGTAAAGTGTGAAATTTATGAATTCACCGATTGAATTTAGGGTTAATCCACTTCCTGTTGTAAGAGGGGTTACTTGCTCACTTAAGCGATTGTGAAAAGCTTCCTGGATCCGTTTGGGTTGCTCCGTAAGCATCTCAAGTAAAACTTCAAGCGTTGGCGGTTCCTCATTCCACTCGGCTGGTTTAGTCCCTTTCGCAAATAAGCGTTCAAAGCTTGCCGGCAATTGCATAAGCTCCCGAGCAGAATGAAAGGCAAACTTCTCTTGCACCAAATAAATATGTCCCAAATTCCATCGGATATTGTTATTAAACCCTTCTGGAATGCTATTCAAAGTTCCCTCAGATAGTCCCTCGACAGCACGCACAGTAACACTACGCACAAACTTAATTTGTTTGAATACAATTTGATCCATTATGACCCCTCCTAATATTTTTATCCATAGTTTACCATGAGATTATCTTTAATTTCCTAAAATTATTTTATACTTAATTGTTTCATAACGAGCGTAATAAACGACTGCATATAACTTTCTTGAAGTTCCTTCTTTCTGTAGCCCATCCATATCGAATGCTTGGAGACTACATTTTCTACTGCTATTTTAGCTAATGTTCCCTGATCAAGATAAGGTTTCGCCAACAAAGCGGATACATAACTAATTCCATAACCGGCAATGACAGCTTGAATAACTTCATTCACTCCATTAAATTGAAGCCCAATCGTTGGCTGCTGTACACTTCTTTCTTCACACAACCGGACAAGCTGCTCTCTGGCTGCACTGCCCTCTTCCCTCATAATAAATGCTTCAGACATCACTTCTTCAAAACTAACCTGCTGATTGGCAATAGGGTGATGGGAAGAAACCACGAATACATACTCGTCCCTATATAACTCCCGATGTTCGAACACTCCTGTATTATGCGAAGGAAACTCCATATCACTGTAAATCGCCACGTCTGCTTCAAAATTATTTAATTTTTCCATGACACCATGAGAATTAGTAGTAGTGATCTGAATGTTAACTTCCGGAAAAGATTGTTTGAATAATGACGCCCACCGGGGAATGAGGATGCTTGTCGCTAAATAATTACCTGCAATCCGCAGATTCCCCTCAGGAAATTTGTGATAGTCTTCAATGATTTGCTGGACTTGATCACCCATGGCAAAAAACTTCTCAAGAGGTTCGATTAACCTTTTTCCTAAAGGGGTGAGCACCATCCTCTTTCCTTTAATTTCAAATAATAAAATATGATTCTCCCGTTCAAACTTACGGATTTGCGCTGATATAGCGGGTTGACTGATATGCAAACGTTCAGAGGCTTTGGTCACACTACCTGTGATCGCAACGTAATAAAACAATTTTAATACATGATAGTTCATCGTGATCTCTTCCTCACTTCATAAAATAATATCTGTATTCGCCGCTTATCCTCAGCCATTTTACTATAACTATACATTATGGATGTTAACTATTATATATTGTTTATTTATATTTATTTATCTTATACTTACAACTATTCATAAGGGAGGTCTCGTTAATGACAAAAACAGTATTATACTTAACCCGCCACGGGCAAACAGAATGGAATTTACAAAAACGAATGCAAGGGCATCAAAATTCTGCGCTTACAGCCTTGGGCGAACAGCAGGCGGAATGGTTAAGAGATCGTTTGGAAGTAGAAAACTTAGGCGCAATTTATTCTAGTACTAGTCCAAGAGCATTGCATACTGCGCAGATTTTACGGGGAAAGCGGAGTTTACCTATTCATCAGCAAGTTTCTTTAATGGAAATTAACATGGGGAGCTGGGAAGGAATGAATACGGATCAGATACAACTAGAATCCCCTTTACAATATTCCCATTTTTTCACCAGACCCGATCTATATATTCCTCTAACCTCAGGTGAAACTTACAAGCAGCTTGAACAAAGAGTAGTGCCGACAATGGAGCGCATCATAAACGATAACGTAGGGCTAGAAGTGCTCATCGTCACGCATCGGATGACTTTAAAAGTCATTATGGCTTATTTTCTCAATAAATCATTGCAGGAAATTGGGGAGTTACCGGATATTCTCTCTACAGCATTATGTAAAGTAACCCTAACTGATAACAATACAACCATTGATCTGTATGGAGATACTTCACATTATCAATGACTATGGGTCAAAAAATAAAAAGGTAACTCCGATTAACGGGGCTACCTTTATAGGGTTCAACATTAAATATCCACACTTTTGATTATAAAACTGCGGACCTTCATCCATTTGCCTGAAATGAATTCATCAATCGTTTTCGTCTTTGGTCTAACGCAAAAGCGATGTTTTGCCCCTTTATCAAAGCCCACAGCTTCAAAAATTAGGCTATCCCCTATTTGCTCCTTGAAGAACACCTGCTTTAATCCCAACCTATTTAACATTTCAAGCTTTACGCTCTCAATATATGTGCGCGAATACTCCTTAGACATATGTGTTCCTCCTAGTAGTGGTAGTAATATTATAAGTCAATATGAAGAAAATCAACAATAGTTCATATATTCATCCACAAAAAACAACCAGGCAGCGATTCTCCGTTGGAGGTTCACTGCCTGGTGTTTTGGGTCTGCGGTGGTTTGCTTGAGTAGGTTACGAGCTAAGCTTAATCATTTGTAGCTTTCGGATACCCACTCCGTTGTAACGCACTATCTTGGTGAAATTTGTAAGATAACTGCATTCTATACACTTATTCCATATCCACAAGGGCTAATTCTAACTTTAAGTGTATTCTATACAATTAAAAACTAGAGAAATAGCCTGTAGAGTATTAAATCAAGAAAATAGATGTACTAAATACAGCTATTTTCACTGGCCGAGCATTTTGAGCATTTTAGTTGTACAAAATACAGTTAAAACCATCTATTGTACACTTCAATACTCCATTACTTGTTACTTCAAAGCTTCCGTCGGCTCTCATATGGTAACTAGATGGGGTGTAGTCCATTATGAGTTTGCCCATTCATACTGATTCCTTTTTCCTGAACCTATCCGAATAATTCTATCTATTTAGTCCTTCAACTTCTACATCTAACTAATCGAAAACATCACTAACTTATTTAACTTCAGTTGCCCCAGTCACTTTACCTTCAATCCCTGCAGTTGCTTTCACATCTTCGTTTGCGAAGTAAAGATTTCCATCAATAGTCGAGGTTTCATGCAGATTAAATCCGTTCGCTTCTACATAAACATCACCTTTAATGGTTCCGCCTTGAACTCGTAAATTTTCACTTTGTACAGTTAACTTAGGTACAGTGAGTGTGTAATTGGCAGTAACTTTGTGATCAGCGTCTTGGGCATAAAGAGCAATCTTACGGTAGATGTCGCCGTCTGCGGCCCCTTTATCATGGAATTCGCCTTCAACAACAACATCTTGGGCAATCGTCACATCATTTAGAATGGCAATAATCCAATTTCCATCTTTACTTACAGCCTTGGTAAACGCATCTGCTTGATTTACGATTGAAGCTGTAGTAACTGCATCCGTTTGCTCTGTAGTTGGAGCCGTAGTAGCCGCCGAATTAGTCGCATTATTATTATTCGCACCACAACCAGACAAGACTGCAACCGAGACGCCTGCTACTAACATCATTTTAAATAACTTCATTTGAAATCCCCCTTGTTTTTGATTATAAATTAATTATATATTAAAAATTTTAATAAACAGGTGAAAATTTTCACAATATTGTGTCGTTATCTGAAGCGGTTTCACAAAGATCACTCCTCTCCATCCGGAATCGTATCCATAAGGAACACCTCATCTCGCTGCCCGTTTTAGGTTCATGGATCTTAATACTTATTTACCCAAATTTTAAGAAAGGTCACAAAGGTGCTTAATTCCATACAAAAAGGACACTCCCAATAACTGCGGAAGTATCCTCATAATCTTTATTACTATAAATCTTTAGATTAGATATCCTCTTGAAAAAGATATGGAACCATCATACTCTACGCTTACTTTTTTAATGTTAGGTTTATGCAAAACTCCAGCATAAAAATAATACAGCGGAAGGATGACCATTGGGTCAATAAGCATTTTTTCAGCTTTTGCATAAAGCTTGTTTCGTATAATTTAGCTTAAGACGATTATCAAGCAGATCTTCCCAGAGTTGAATCTCAAGGGCTACATTCTTCCATTTCTAGCTACTTAACAGGGTCATCTGACTGCTCACTCACCCCCCATTGACGCTTTAGAATCAGAATGTTAATCTTTAGAAAATATCACAAGGATAAGGGAGCTATTTACTGGTGAAAAAGACAACCATGAAGGACATCGCACTTCGTGCCAATGTCTCCGTCGCAACAGTGAGCTATGTTCTGAATCGTGTCGGCAACCAAACCATTCCTGAGAAAACGCGCCAGCAGATTCTTCAGCTTGCCGAGGAACTGCATTACATACCGAATCTGGCAGCACGTTCACTTGCGAATCAGAAAACAGGATTGGTCGGTGTGCTTGTTAACACAGCAGCCCATACCCCACACTGGAAGCTCCATGCCCAGTTCTCATTTATACATGCCTTGGAACAACGGTTAACAAATGCTGGTTACCATACGCTGCTATATTCACTTGATGTTGACCAGCCTTCTTTGGATATTATCGTAGAAAGAAAGCTGGAGGCTGTATTTCTGATCGATGTGCGCGAGGAAGCCTTTTATTCGATCTCCAAGCATTTTGTAGAAGGAATTCCTTTGATTCTGATCGACAGCATGATAGAAGATAAACTCTTTAAGCAAGTCTTTTTCAACTATCGAGCAGCTCTGCAAAAGGTAAAACCACAGGACCTTTCACAGGTATGTTTAATTATGGAGAGCTTCAATAACTCTTTCCTCACCCGCTTTATTCAGGACAGTCTTCCATTACCTGAAGAAGCGATATTCACCGTTGTCAATTTGGAGGAATTAAATACATTCTTACAGGAGGGGGGCTATAAAGAGGCCATTGTCATTAATGAGTTTATTGGAAGTTACGTTGAAAAAAACGGGAGGTTCGAACAACTCTCTGTTCTTTGCACCTGCAATTGTCCGGAAATATTAGGAGATGACGTTCATAAATTCATTTTCACAGGGGATAAAGCGGCTACTGCATTTGAACTCATGAACAAATTATTGCATCATTCTGACTACTCCGCACAAGAAAATAATTGTTATTTTGTAGAATAATTTTTTTTGCTATTCACTTAAGCGTTTAAGTTGAAAGGAGCATAACTTATGCCTGGTCCTGTATTAGTGAAACAAGTTCCCTCTGCTGTTCAAGCTCATCCCTCTCTTTGGGGAAATCGGAGATTCCTGCTGCTACTCAGTTCGTACTCCATTTCCTTGTTCGGTAACACTTTTCATAGTATTGCTTTAAGTTTATGGGTACTGCAAACGACCGGCAGCGCCAAAATGATTGCCATCATCACGATAATCAATTTATTGCTTAGTTCTTTGCTCGGATCGATAGGGGGAACTTTTGCGGATAGGGTCAATCGTCGAACCCTCATGCTGATCACAGATCTGATAAGTTGCGGTCTCGTAGTGACGCTAGCTTTAGCCATTTCCCTGCCCTCTACTTCGTTCATTATCGTCGCCATACTGACGGGTCTTACGACCATTTCAGCTTTATTCCAGTCCCCGGCATACCAAGCTTCTATCACTACTGTTGTTGGTAAAGAACATCTACAAAAAGCGGTAGGACTGTTGAACTTGTCTGAAAACATCTGCCGGACTATTGGTTATTCCGCCGGTGGGATTTTCGTAGCGAGTTTTGGAGCAGCCGACGCTATTTTATTTGATGGAGCTACATTCTTCCTCTCCTTTCTGCTCGTGTTAGCGGTCCGTTCCCTTCCTTTGCCAACTCAATTAAACAACGTGCCCAAGAAGGAACGGAAATTCACACAGGATTTGATCGATGGAATTCGCTATATTTGGAGGTACCCTTTTGCACGCGCCGTTATGATTATGCTTCCTACCTTAACCTTATTTTTTGTCCCCTCCCTGATGTTGACCCAGGTTATGGCCGTCAACGTGTGGGATTCCACTCCCTTTCAGTTTGGACTTATTGAAGCCTGTATTCCACTTGGTTATATGATCGGATCCGGTCTGATCTTACTGCTCGGCTCCAAATTGAAGAATAGAGGATTTCTTATTATGACTGGACTGCTATGTCTCGGTCCCCTGTACCTCCTGTTATCATTCGTCACTTCCGCTGCGATTGCCATTCCTATCATTCTTGTAATTGGCTTCATGTTCTCATTCTGCACGTTGCTGATTAATACAATCCTTAGGCTGGAAGTTTCAGAAGACCTCCAGGGTAGGGTGTTCGGTGTATTAGGTTCTATCATGAGTGTAGCCCCATCCATTGGTCTTACTGCTGTCTCATCCTTGTCTGATCTCTTCAGCCCTGGTCCTGTCATGGGTTCAATCGGGGTCTTACTGCTGCTGTTTGCCTTATCAACTATCACTAAATTAAAGGTAATTCGAAACTACAAGTAATTTCAGAACGTATCCTGTGTTCTTTATCGCCCTCTTTTTCTAATAACGCGTCTAAGATGAAGCTCAAACAGTAATAGAACAACCAGAAAAATCAATAACAGGAGACCCGCTATTCCAGTTAGAAATGGAAATAGGAGTGGGAAGAAAATACTAGGATAGGCCTTAGTAACATCTGAATAATAGCCCATACCCATAAGGGAGGTACCGGAGAACTCGATTAGCTTGACGCCTAAATGATTGTTGCTTCTTTGCGCATAGCTGAGAACCTCTTCGTCTACTTCTCCGTCTTGTGCAATCGTGATGATTTTCCATTTTCTTGTTTCCATGGGTTGACTATCGTCGGTCAGTCTTTGGACTATATTTATTTGATTCTCACCAGTCTTTCGGTCCTTTACTGTGAGAATATCTATCCACGAAAAATATCGGCTGCCTCTGTCCCGATTGGATAGCCATATTTCATCAGGGGTGGAGATTTTTTGATCATTTAATAAGAACTGAACTTTGACAATATCACCAGGCGGGACCTTCTCCTCTTTATCCCATGGGGTCAAATCTGCTTTCCTGCCTGTTTTTTCTTCCCTGATTTTAATATTCTTATCATCAACCGTTATCTCTTGTACGTTTATTGGGTTATATTCTTTTTCAGCATGCTTTATCTCATAACGCTGATTAATTTGATCAGAGATTATGTACTCACGTATATAGTTGAACAATGGGTTAAAAGAAATCGCCAGCAAAAATAGCGAGACGCCAGATATAACTATAAACTTCTTCATAAGTCCTCCTTTTTAACGTACAGTCAGTTTAAACTTTTGGCGTGAACCCCCTTCCGGTCCATCGGAACACACTCATCCATTTATATCTTCCATCGTAGCGTTAATAACATTCATAAATAAGTTCTCCTTTAATAGATTAGGCACTACCTTCCTCTAAATCTCCCAACCATAATAAACATTGTGGAATAAAATCAGCGTAGTCGTGTAATGCATTAATCGTACGGATTACCTCACGAGTACCCAGCTCCCGTTCTGCATCATCTGAGCTCTCCAGTCCTATCGAACGTCTGATATTGTAAGCTAACCATTCTAATTTTCCCAAAAAGCCATAGTTGAGCACAACCTGCCAATCCGCATAAATCTCTCCGCCATGCTCCAGATAGCTGTTAATCAAATTTGAGAATGCCTTTTTGCTTAAATCTCCCGATTCAGAACCTGACCAATATAAAGCTACATCTATCAGCTCTAACGTAGGATGAATAGGTCCTGCTGCTTCCCAATCGATTATTATCGGAACTTTCTGCTCATCCCACAAGACATTTTTGGGGTCTAAATCCCGATGGCTGATAACATAATGATTCGTCAATAGACTTGTTGAAGAATGAATCAATGACTCCCAATTCTCTATCTTATGCAGGTGATCTGCCAGCAAGCTTGACCATTCTGCACCCTGCTGCTCTCCTTTGAGAGCAAGCTCTTTCCAATTGGCAACTGCAGCCTTAGACGCTTTAAGCGTTTCAAAGTGATGATCATCCGTTCCCTGTGAGAAATCGATGATGTGGAGCTGCGCAAGAATTGCCCCAATCTTTTTACAACAATCTAAATCTATTTCATCTAAAGGTAATGCCTTCCCCTGAACCCATGGAAACAATAAATAAAATTGCCCTTCAACCTCATGCATACTACTGCCATTAGATACGATTGCCGGAACAGCATGGATTCCCTTTTGATAAGCCAGATTCGCAACCATTTCAGAAAAAATATAATTGGACATTGCTGTATCTCGTTGCATAATTTGAGGATTTAAGGCCTTTACTGCGTATTGCGCTTTATCCGTTTGCAGGCGATACATTCTGTGCAAGAGTCCGCCTGTTATCGGTTCAGGTTCATTCATCAACAGACCCAGATTATATTTGGCACAAAGTGTAGCGAATTTTAAATTATAGCTTATATTTTCCATGTTATGTATTCCTTTCTGTGTGAGTAAAGTCGTACTCATTTAAAATGGTTCAAGTAAATTTAAAACATATTTTTATCTTTATGAAATATTATGTACTGTTCACTATGACATCCTGTGTAACCCTCGTGAACCAAAAATGAAAAGGAGGCTTCGTTAATGAGTAAGCGGTTACATCAATCAGGGTATCTTGTAATCATTTGGTTTTTAGTCTTTACCTTAGGGACGGCAGCTTTTGGCTCTCTTTCCTCTGTGTCGGCAGCATCTGCCCGGCAAGCGGAAAAGCTAAATCGGGGACTAGTAGCAGTGAAGGTATCCAGCGGTGTATTTGTGAGCTGGCGGCTACTCGGAACAGAAGAACTGTCGGTTTCTTTTAATTTATACCGCAATGGTACAAAAGTAAACGTTACCCCAATCACGGACAGCACGAATTATCAGGATAACGCTGGCATAACTTCGTCTAGCTATACAGTTCGAGCAATCGTCGGCGGTATTGAGCAATCAGATTCCCCAGCAGCAAATGTATGGGCCAACAATTATTTGGACGTTCCGATTCAGATTCCGGCAGGTGGCACTACGCCAGATGGCGTAAGTTATACCTATAGTGCCAATGATGCCAGCGTGGGCGACTTAGACGGTGACGGGGAATATGAAATCGTGTTGAAGTGGGATCCTTCCAATTCCAAAGACAACTCGCAAAGTGGCTATACAGGCAACGTCTATCTGGATGCCTATAAGCTGAATGGAACTCGGCTATGGCGAATTGATCTGGGTAAAAATATTCGGGCTGGCGCACATTATACTCAATTTCTAGTCTATGATTTCAATGGTGATGGTAAAGCCGAAGTAGTCTGCAAAACAGCAGACGGTACAGTTGATGGAGTTGGCGTAACCCTTGGAAACACAAGTGCAGATTATCGCAACTCCAGTGGATATATCCTGACCGGGCCTGAATATCTGAGTGTATTTTCCGGACAAACGGGCAAAGCCTTAACCACGATTGATTATGTTCCTGCCAGAGGAACCGTATCCAGTTGGGGTGACAATTACGGCAATCGAGTAGACCGCTTTTTAGCAGGTGTAGCCTATCTGGATGGAGTACATCCAAGCATCATTATGGCACGTGGTTATTATACACGCACAGTCGTTGTAGCTTTTGACTGGAATGGCAGTGCTTTGACCCGTAAATGGACCTTTGATAGCAATAGCTCCACCAATGCTGGAACCGCCGGTCAAGGTAATCATAGCTTAAGTGTAGCCGATGTGGATAACGATGGTAAGGATGAGATCATTTATGGTGCCTTAACCATTGATAATAACGGTGCGACCTTATACAATACAGGGCTGGGTCATGGAGACGCGCTGCATGTAGGTGATTTAAATCCGAACCGCCCCGGTCTCGAAGTTTTTAAAGTCATGGAAAATACTAGTTCTCCCTATGGCGCTGCGGTATGGGATGCTGCAAACGGGACGGTCTTATGGGGTGTATACACGGGAAAAGATACCGGCCGGGGGATGGCTGCCGATATTGATCCCAATTATCCCGGGGAAGAGGTATGGGCTCACGGCGTTGGCCTATACTCCATTACAGGCACCAAAATAAGCAGCTCAATGCCTTCTGTGAATTTTGGAATCTGGTGGGATGGCGACTTGTCCCGCGAACTGCTGGATGGTGTCAAGATTGATAAATGGAACCCTGCAAGCAACTCCGTTACCAATTTATTAACCGGAGCGAGCGTAGCATCCAACAATAGTACCAAAGCAACGCCAAGCCTACAGGCCGACCTGCTTGGAGACTGGCGCGAAGAGGCTATCTGGAGAAAGTCCGATAACTCGGCTCTACGAATCTATACAACTACGAACATCACCACTAATAAAATATATACCTTAATGCATGATCCAGTATATCGGTTAAGCATTGCCTGGCAGAATACAGCTTACAATCAACCTCCGCACACAGGATTTTTCCTAGGCAACGGTATGGCCACTGTGTCTAAACCCAATATCTACGTAGTGCCGTAAGCTTTCTAAAGAATCAGTAAGTGAACAAAAAAGCAATTGCTGTTATCCGGATGTGCCGGGGCAACTGCTTTTTTGTTCGGTTTATACCAGCATCAGCAATGATCGAGGTGCGTTAATAGTTTTTTTAATTGTTTTATGCCTTCGCATTGAGTGGTTATTATTGCATATAGGATAGGTTTTAGTGCTGGGCAGATATTAAACTGCACAACGTTGTTTGACATTCGTACAGCGCTAGATCCCCAATTAGAACCCCAGCTTTAATAGCCAAGCCGCAAGCTTCTCCTCCCGCCTTTTCAATTCCCCATCTACGCGATTATATTTTCCAAGCCGTTGCTCAGCTGCAATGCTGCCATCTAGCATATACAAGACACGCTCAGCTTGAGCAGCGACTTTAGCATCATGTGTGGCGATTATAAGCGTTGTTCCTGATTGATTAATATCTGCTAATATGTCCATGATTTCACTAGCTGCTTTTGAGTTAAGCGCCCCGGTTGGCTCATCGCCAAATAATATATCTGGCTGATTAATGAGTGCTCTGCAGATTGCTGCTCTTTGTAATTGTCCTCCTGACACCTGTGTAATATCACGTTCAGCCAGCGCAGATATTCCTGTTTTGTTCATTAACTCAGCTGCTCTTTTATTGATAGTTCTACGGCTGCTGGTTCTCGCCCGATAAGCAGACAGGATGATATTGTCGCGGATATTCAAGTTTTTTAACAGATGCATTTGCTGAAAAATAAAGCCCATATGCTTTAAGCGCAGACCGGCTAATTCGTTCTCTGAAACTCCGCTGATCTCCTGCCCTTTAAAAATAACACTTCCCTCTGTCAACTTATCCATCCCGCTGATCGTATACAGCAATGTTGATTTTCCTGAACCAGAAGGTCCCATGACAGCTATGAATTCCCCCTGAGACACCTGAAGCTGAACATCCTTTAATATCGACTGCGGAGTTCCTTGCCCTGTTGAATAACTTTTTTTTAACCCTTTCGTCTCTAATATGAACATTCTGCCACCTCCTATCATTCGGCAATTAGTTTGGCTATACTGGATTTTCTGATTGAGATCGTGCTTGTTACGGTGGTGAGCGCTACAATAAGCATGACAAGTAGAGGAAGAATAAGATAGGCTACCGCCGGATTGACTACAAACTGTATCTTAGAAGCCCCCATGAAAGAGCCTAGCGTTTGAGCAATTTTTTGCCCGAGAGTGTTAGCCGCAAAAGTACCAAGAATGACGCCCAGCCCTGATATTATCAGCATCCTTACCAGGTATTGCCTACGAATATCTCCTAACGTAAAGCCAACACTTCTCAAAATAGCGTTTTGCGAAGAATCCTTGGCAAGCAGCATTTTCAGAAATAAAGAGGTAATCAATATCGAAATCGAAAATGCGATAACGATGGATAAGCCTGTAACCAGCTTCAATTGGCGAATTGTATTTCCTAATGTCTGAGCTAAATAGCTTTGCAGATGAGTGATTTTTGCTGGATAAAATAATTTGGTGTACTGATCCATTTTTGCCTGGACGGAAATTCCCGGATTCACATCCAAAGCTACTACATACCAGAGAACCTTCTTCGAATCATATGGCAATTGCGCTTTTGCGGTTCGGCCACCATTAGTTATATCCTGATAGATCCCGCTAACGGTCAATTTTCTTGCCACCCCAGCAACCTCTAAATGAACGATATCCCCCACCTTTTTATTCAGTTCCTTGGCGTTCAGGTCAGAAAGAGCGATCTCATTTGCACTTCTAGGAGTTCCTCCATGAACATACGAGAGCGGAAAAATAGTAAAGTCACCGGTTTCAACATTTAGCGATTCCCATACACCATCACTACCTAATACCTTAAATCTAGAAGTAATCAGTGGAGAAAATTTAGAGATGTCCGGGTCATTTTCAAGCTTGGTTATCATCTCATTAAAACGCTTCTCTATTTGGTTCGATTGCTGCAAATCAATGCGAATATCGCTCTGACCGACGCCCATATAAGAAACAAACCGGGGAGACTGAAGGGTATTCAATATATTCACTGGCACTAGAACGATAAACAAACTGATCACAAATACGAAGAACAATAATCCGTACATGGTGAAGCGCCCGTAAACATCTTTTACCCCGAGAAAAGCATTCACGTTAACAAATTTACGCTTGCTAAGTGAAAATCTGCTTGTGTTCATCCTTGCTTCACCCCTCGTACCTGACCGTAAAGCTTCTACAACCGTGATGCGATTAAAGCGTCTAAGAATCATCCGGCAAAAGAATACAACAACTCCAAAGATCAAACCTACCGCCAGGACAGGAACAAAATAATGAAGGATACTGGCAGGAGCAACGCCCAAATACAAAGTAATATTAGCTGTAAACAAACGAACCACACCTAAAGACAGTAAATATCCACATACAGAGGCGACGGCTGCCATCACAATATATTTTGCTAAATAAATGCTGCGAATATCTTGCTGCGTGATCCCAATCGCTTTCATGACACCTATCTCTCTGTAATCCTCTTCCAAGGTAGCGATCATCGTAAATCTGAGACATAAAATAGCAATCAGCATCAGCAGAACACTTACCAAAATAATAACAACTGCGATAATCCCGTCCGTCAGTGCATTCAGCGTTTTAAATAAAGGATAGTCAATGGAGGGGCCTTTATTGGGCAGATTTGAGGATTGATACTCATTGCGGAAATCATTGAGCTTAGATAGATCTGTAAGCTGAAATTCAATCAGGTATTCAGGTTCGCCGAGCTGTTGTTTAAGCGCTGTAAAGTCAGCAGCATTTACGACAAAACGTTTGGAGCTGACCATGGCTGGATTCATTTGGACATCCCTTACAAAATCAGTAATCACAAACTTTTTATCGAACTGTTCACCTAGAACACTAACTACGTCGCCGATTTTCAGATTCTTTTGCTTCATATAATAAATGGGGACAGCGATTTCTCCTGCCGATACCTCAATCACCTTGTTCTCTAAATTCAACAGCAAATCAAATGAAGGGTTCTGCTCTACAAAGCCGATATCCATCACGCTGTTTGCTTCCGAGCCTTGGTTACTGCCTAGATAAACGTTAGATCCATCCAAGTTAAGCATCTCTACGGTTTGTTGATCTTTCACCAGTGGATTAGCGGCTGTAAAGCTCTCGATTGCTGAGCTGTCGATTTGTCCTGCGTGCATCTGCACGAAATGAGGGGCTTTGGATTTAATCAATAGCTGATTCAAGGACCCCGACAATTCTATAATCACTTGCGACGCTGAAGCAACAAGCAAAGCCGATAACATGATAAACACAAATAATCCGAAGGTAATGATTTTATTGCGTTGAAGGTCTCTTTTTACAATTCGTAGCAGCATTGACGGGCCTTCTCCTCTCTAATACGGAATTCAATTATTCACGTTCAAGGCAGCGAATTGATTTCATTCTGGGGATCACAAATGCCATAATAATGATGAGCAAACCAGAGATGATAAATAATAAGCCGATTCCCCGTCCTTCCCCAGTGCCTATCACCTTACCTACTGATGAAGCAAGTAGACCTCCCTCTCGTAAAAGAGGATTAAACACTTGATCAGCCAATATGCCAGCAAAAGCATACGCAGCCACATAACCGAGTTGTGATAAAATGCCAATGATCCCCCATGCCCGCCCCTGTGTGTCATTTGGGATATGGTTGCGAATCATAACGTCAGCACTGGTATTAACAAAAGGCAACGTTGCAAAAAATAAAAAACCAGCAGCTGTAATAAAAGCAACATTCGTGGTCAGACCCACCAAAGAAAAAAACAGTCCGGCGAATCCTAGGCCGAGCGCTAATACTTTGATATATTTACGATCGATGCTAAAAACTCCAATAATCAGACTGCCGAGCAACATCCCTATAGCACTTACAGATAATACCGTGCCTAGAGTTTTCGTATCCGTAAAGGGTAAAAGCATAGGCGTATATAAGGTTTGGAGAAAACCCACATAAAAAGTAACGACAGACAAAATGATCGTAAGCTGCAGTACACCTTTCGTGTAAATAAGAGCATCCCAGCCCTCCTTCAAATCTTTTACAAACGACTGATTCGTTGGAACTCTGTGTTCAGTCTGTAGATTCCTGCGAACAGCCATCACTGCAAGAACTGTAACTAGAAAGGTTGAGATATCTATAAGCAGGATAGTTTTTATATCCATAAAGCTAAGCAAAATCCCGGCAAGGATAGGGGAAAGAAGATATTTTGAGGACGCAGCAAGCTGAACTAAACCACTAGCCTTGGCAAATTGCTCCTCTGTTAATAAATCTGTAATGGTAGCCTTGTAGGCAGGTTCAAGCAAGGATACAAAAATCGAACTAAACGTCACGCCCAGACAAATCTGCCATAAATGAGGTTCACCCAGCAGCATGATGATGAGAACATATATAAGTCCAAAAGCAGACAACAAATCCCCTGCTATCATCATCAATCGCCGATCAAACCGATCCGCTAACACGCCGCCAAAAGGACTGAGCACAATGGAAGGGAGAAAAGCACATAAGGTTAAAAGTGCCACACTAGAGGCGGTCTGCGTCATCTGGAACACATAGACCCCTAAGGTGAAAGCCGTCAACCCGCTGCCAATACTGGATATCCACTCCCCCATCCAAATGATCATAAAATTTCCGAAGGATTTGTTGTTCAGAATATTCCCTCTCCCCTACTCAAACATTTGAAACACATAGTCGAAGCTACCTTTCTCCGCCCCTAGCGTAATTTCCATCGTATAGATAAAAGCTCTTATCTTCTGGATGATTTCCTCAGGCTGCCACTTGAATATCCCTTCATCAAAAAGAAATTGAGAGGTGATCAATAGAAATTCCATCGTCTCCCGGGGATACGGATTGTGAAACAGTCCCTCCTCTATACCCTGCTCAATGACCTCCGTCAAAACAGGAGTTAGCCGCAAAATGGTTTCCACCAAGCTTTTCTGGTGCAGCTGTGCATTATCAGCCTGATGGAACTGCTCAATCATTTGGCTTTTTCTGTCCGTATCCGGCTTTTGTGCCATAATGATTTGCAGCAGCTTTTCATGAACGGTCAGCTTAGGATCTGCAGCAATTTGCTTAGCAGCTGCTACACCAGCATCAATAAATCGCAGCACAACAGCATCCATGACCTCTTCCTTCGATTTAAAATAATAGTAAAAGGTTCCCTTCGCAATACCTATAGCCTGCAAGACATCATTCACTGTCGTTTTGGTATACCCTTTCGTAAAAAACAGCATTTCTGCTGTATCCAATATTTCATTTCTACGTTCTTCCGCTTCTTTGGAAATTCTCATCTGAAACGTCCTCCATTCTATTGACCGACCGTCGGTCTATTCCAATTATATACAAATATTAGATCCTGTCAAGATTAATCCGGCATCACAAAAAAGAGAGAATTCCAAAAGCTACGTTATAGCAGCTGGAACTCCCTCTTTTTTTGGATATACTGTTGGGTTTTACCGTTGGGTTTAACTGCTGGGTTTTATTCTTACTGTTTACTGTTTGGTCTTGCTGTTGAGTTTTAGTCTTACTATTTACTGTTTAGTCTTATCGTTTACTGTTTGGTCTTATTGTTTACTGTTTGGACTTACTGCTGCGTTTTACTTTTAGCTTGCTCTTTGATCTGATCCATGGAGATACCTTTGCTCGCGTTGTAACACTAAACTACTAAACTTCGTTTGCTTGGATCACATTTGCACTTACGACGCAGCTTATCGGACACAGCTGACCTTATACGCTGCATTATCCCCCATTTGGATTCCTAACGGACCGCATAGCACCTATTGGCATCAAAAACACCACAAAAGACCGCTTCCTCAAGGAATAGCTGCACTGGAGTCCGAAAACCGGCTCAAAGGGCTATAAATTTGCAAATAGCGTCCTCTGGGTCCTTAAGCAACATGGGATAGGGATTCAATAGGTAATCAATAGGTATTAATTACCTAAGTTCGGACTAAGTGGCTTCCGGCTGGAGATTTTGCCCCCAAACGGCTTCCCTGTATAGAATGCTGCTATTTCGCATGAGCTTCTGCAATCCCGTCTCAAATAGATTATCTAAACCGCCGGATTGTACTAATGAAAATTTGCTGCCCAAGGAATAGGCTATATAATAATCCGCCCAACTGCTATAACGTTCTTGTAGCTGCCTTGCGGCTTCTATTTTGTATTCCCAGGCTTCTTCCTTCTTCAAATAATCTTCAACATAACCAATCCGGCTCAGATAAATTACCCAAGCTAACCCAAAAGCAGAAATGTCACCAGAAGGCAACTGATGTATACCTTGTGCAACAACCTTCAGATTAACAAAATCCTCATGATCCTTATGTGCCTCAAGATATTTACTGCGTGAGGTTTCGGAAAGTGTGGCTAAACGAGCATGTAAAGATCTATATTCTGCACGGTTGCCATCTTCTAGAAGCCAGCGAATCTGGCGATGAAAGGAGTTAGCATCCTCGATATTCCATCTTTCACAAGCATTTTTGATTAATCCTCTTTTGAAGAAGACATTACTGAAATCAAATTCATAAACCACATAGTATCTCCCTAAGAGACCACGTATGCAGGTAGAGGAAAGACAGCGGAAATACATTTCCAATCGTTTTCTTTGCTTAACATTGTATTCCTTCAGCATGTAGAGCCTCCTGATATTAGTTCGAGAATAGGTATGCTGTTTTGCAAATCTTCCTGATTTTCCATAGAAAAATAAGAATGAACACTGCATTGACAAGCGGGGGAAGCTCAGATACTGAAAAATAACATATGGTATATACCAAAATATAGAACCAGCTTAATTTCAGGAAAACCAATAGATAGAATAATATAGGCCCCATAATGTTCTTTCCAATGGTTACGAGCGAAGAGATACGAAGACGTTGTGGATACAGTTTTTTGTTCTTCAACATGGACTTATTCGCAAGGTAACGAAAATGAATGAACTCGTCCTTTTTAGACTCATTAGTCTCCGTTTGTGTAAGAGCTTCCTCAATTTGAGAACGTGCAATCTTACATTCCAGAATTAAACATTGCACATCTCTATTTCCAGCATCCTCTTGCAACAAATATTCACAATCCTTCATCGCTTCCTCATAACGCTGCAAATAGTAGAGAAGCCGCCCTCTTAATAAGTAACCGTCTCTTTCGTTAGGCCACATAGTGGTTACTCGGTCCAAGCACACCAGCGCTTCCATATAATCAGCAGTATCCAGACAATTCTTAGCTCGCAATAATTGCAGATCCGGATCATTCTGAAACAGCTTATTTGCTTCGTCGAGCAGTTGACCCGCTTCAGTATGTTTATCCTCCATCAGCATGAATTGAGCGGATCGCCTCAGATTTAGATAGTGTTCTATGTCAAACTCAAGAGACTCCTGCAAAAGGAAACACTCATAACGCATTTCCATGCTTCCGTCGACCTGCCCTAGTATGTACTCAACTAACTTATTATCATAACGTTGAAGAAATATTTCCTTGTCCTCACGAAAATGAAAAAATGAATCCAAAGCCTCCCATACGGCATGAGGCAAATTTCGATACTGATCAAGGAACAACATAAGCTTATCCCTTAGCCGATCACGATGCTCTATACTCCACATGAAATCTTCATTCAAAAGTGAATGCCACGAAGCTTGTTTAATCCGCCGCGAGAAATCCGCATACAGTTCCCTAATTTGTCTGTCAAAAATATCTGCTGGCTGTTCTTGAAGATCAGCATCAAGTTGAATGGGAAGTGGGCGAAACAGCGCCCACTCGTTTTCATGCGGTATAGTAGTAGCCCCTTCTACTTCCTCCTCGGTGTCTTCCTCCGCAACTTCTTGTTCTTCCTCCTCGCTTTCTTCCTCCTCAACTTCATCTACTCGTATTACTTTTTCTGCTTGTATCACCATTTTTTCTATTTCTTTTGATATTGCTTCTGCTATTTCTTTCTTATCCTCACCTACCAATGAAGGGACAGTGCTTGCTATACGCTGCCCGGAGCGGGCCCATTTCACAGCTGTATCATAAGCTTCTCTAAGCTGCTGGTATCCTTCAGGGTCATCTTCGGGGTGATGCGATTTCAGTTTTTTGGCATAGGCCTTTTTGATGATAGCTAGTTCATCTGTGGGTTCAATCTCCAACATACTCCAGATTGTCATGTGAAGTATGACCACCCTTCAATTTCCGCCAATTGCTCATTGAAAGCTTGTGCCGCTTTTTCAATCACTTTCTCGTTCTGAGTATATAAAGCATCTTCGAATACTTTCAGACACTGTGCGATAAATTTCCGTTGGTCCCCAAGCACCTCTTCATATAAACGCTCACCTCTAGCAAGCAGAAGCCTGTTCTCGGTACGCTCACGCGGATGAATTTTGATACTCCGCAGTTCCAGTAAACGAGCTTCAATTTGCTTTTTCGTCATTCCACCAGCATTTTGCTCAATGATCATCTGATGCTTCTGACCTGTTGAAACGGTTGTAACCTCCACCTCAAGAATCCCATTCACATCATATGTATATCTCACATCTATACTTTCTTCTCCCCGAGGTGCTTGCGGAATCTGAAACTCCATTTCTCCCAGGAAAAGATTATTTTCAACGCGAGGACTCTCCCCCTGATACACATCCACACTTATGATCTTTTGATTATCTGCGGCTGTATATAGACGTTCTACCCGGCTAACAGGAATCGGAGTGTTACGTTCAATGATCGGAAAGTAATGTCCAGATGACGTTTGTCCGCTTGAACCTCTTCGCAGAACACTGGTTCCTAATGTATAGGGGCAAACGTCCGTCAAAATCATTTCATCCAGCGCTTGATCACGCTGCTTCAGCGCCACCTGAACCGCAGCTCCCAGTGCGACGGTCTCATCTGGGCTGATATTCGCATAAGGCATTTTCCCGAACATACGGCTGATAATTTGCTTAATCAGAGGCATTTTAGTCGCACCCCCAATCATCACAATCCCATCCAGATCGGAAGGCTGCAGAGAAGCATCCCGCAATGCTCTTTCTATCGGCTGTCTTAGACGTATTAGTAATGGTTGTACCAATTGCTCAAGCTCTGAGCGTTCTATAGTCAGCACGTATTCTTCCTCTTTAATAACTATCCGCATAGTCGCAGCAGACTCTGTACCAAGAATTCGTTTACTCTGCTCAGCCTGCTTATACAACATCGACCTCGTTATTGGTGTTAACGATTCAGCGTCCAGCTTATTCTTTTGGATAAAATAGGCCACTAGTATCTCTGTGAAATCTTCCCCGCCAAGATAGTTATCTCCGGCAATCGACTTAACATCCATTACCCCTTCGAAAAGCTCCAGGATTGACACATCAAAGGTTCCTCCACCCAAATCAAAAACAAGAAATGAAGTCTCCTGATTCTGATGCAGGCCATAAGCGAGTGCCGCCGCCGTAGGTTCACTAATAAGCCGCTCTACTTGTAAACCAGCCATCTCAGCCGCTTTCTTAGTTGCTTTCCGCTGAACATCATTGAAATAAGCCGGAACACTGATTATAGCTTTCGTTACGGACTCACCTAGATGATTTTCCGCATCCTCTTTCAGTGATCGCAGAACAAAAGAAGATAACTCTTCAGGAGTAAAAGTCATCGTACCTAGCGTGTATTTCTTTGCTGATCCCATAAAGCGCTTAAAAGTCGAGGCGGTTAACTGTGGATGTGTAATCAGTCTTTCCTGTGCGATTCTTCCAACTAATACTTCTCCCCCTGCATCTACACTAACAATCGAGGGTGTTACATGCTCCCCGAGTACATTGGGAATAATTACAGCCTGACTGCCGTCCCAATAAGCAGCAAGACTATAGGTCGTTCCTAAATCAATTCCGATTGTTCTCACTACTATCTCCACTCCTTTTATATACAATAATATACAAAGAAAAGAGTCCAAGAATCGAAATGTCACTAATTCAACATATTTACATCCAGAGCATAATAATGAAATTGTGCTTCTGCAATAGACATAAAAAAGGTATCTCAAAATCCACAATGGCTAATGGGATACCTTCATTTTTTGGCGGAGGATATTTTTCTGTACATCATCTATAAAAAAACAGTCTCATTCGTTCTCTGGACGTCCTAACATCTGATCTATCTTCTCTTTTGCACCTTCCCATGAGGTCAATAATGGAAAAGCATATTGTTCACGGGCCCGCAAATTCCATGGATGCGGAATACAAAGCACTTTTCTTCCCTCCTGCAATGCCGGAACCAGGTTATGCACCCCGTCATCGATCAATAGATCGTAGTTAATAAGATTTTTTCGCTTACAGGTAAAGAAATTTTCAATCGGAATAAACGGCATATGCTTCTGCAGCCAGTTCCATTTTTCCACCACCGACTGGGGTTGGGCTGCCGTAACTATAATTACATCATAAGCGTTATGCAGCTTCTCCATTTCTCCTACGACATGTTCGTCAAACAGTTCAAGCTCTTCATACAGACCGGGCCGCCCATAGAAAATCTCTTGTGTACAATCCGGATGACGTAAATGATCCGTATTCCAATCAAGCATTTCCTCATACCGCAGCAGATGCGTGGGAAAATCATTATTATTATGGTATATGGCTCGCTTCACTAGATGGCAAATTGTATCATCCATATCTACTGCAATTATTGGCTTCCTCATCTGCGCCTCCATTATTTTTTTAGATTACACTTTAATTATATACAATGAAATTACGGTTTTCGTCGAGAGTTAATTAAAATCCCCGTTAATGTTTATTAAATGCTTCTACGCATTTTTGGCAGATACAAGCTTTCCCTCTCAGTTCTTCCGGGATCTGTTCTTGCAATTCGAGTGGAATTTCTGTATGGAAACACCAACAGTCACCGCCTTCAGCGCCACAACGATTCAATTCTTTACATAAAGGACAATGGCGTTCTTCAACCAGTATGTTCATCATATCCAAAATTTCTACTCCCCCAAAAATCACAAACTATTTTTCTTTGGAAAACCATATCAATAAAATAAATCCAACTTCAATTTCTCTATTATTCCTACACTTGTGAACTCGGTTCACTTGCATTAAGATAGTGAACATTACGAACTCAAATGGGAGAATAACAGATGAATGATAAGAAGCTGAGCTTTTTAGATACCCTACATAGTGACTTACTTGCTACCATGGAAGAAGTATATAATCCTTGCAGGTTTGATTGCTCCGATCCAATTCTTGAACCGCAAAATGCAGAATACGGAGCATATATCTTTACCTTAAATGCACTGGCCATTAGATTCCGGGTGGCTAAAATCACACCCACTAAAGTCGGGCAATTTGTGACACTATGGGAGCGAATTGGAGATCATCCCATCCAACCCTATGACATCTCAGATCCTGCTGATCTCTTCGTTATAAGTACACGAAATGGGAATCACTTTGGCCAATTTATTTTTCCAAAAGCTGTCCTAAGAGAACAAGATATTCTATCTGATAAAGGTGAAGGTGGAAAAAGAGCTTTTCGAGTCTACCCGCCTTGGGACAATCCCACGAGTCGCCAAGCTCAAAAAACGCAAACATGGCAGTCGGAATATTTCTTGGATATCCCTGCAAATAAACCCGTAGACTACCTTCGTGCGCAAGCACTTTACGGTTTACCCGTAAATCTTACGGTCTGACCTATCTCCTCCACATGTTCCTTATCGCCCTGCAAAATAAAATAATAGTATACATCATCTCCTATTTTCACCGCTTCGGGATATTTAATTATAAGCGCCGCTTGATGATTCCATTCCTCCCCTTGGTCAGCAGAAGGCATAATCAACTTTGCCTTCTCTTCCTCTTTTAACCCCTCTAATGTCAGTTCAGTGATTTGCGGATTGGAGCCATAAGGCTTCAGCTGATGGGAGGCAATGATTTCAGCTACTTCATCTATTGATTGTCCCTCTCCAGACATAGCGGATAATTGAAAAAAACCATCCTCCCCCTGACCCTTCTCATCATCTGCTGAATCTAAGACCCATTCCGTTGGATACTTCAAAGAGACTCCATAAGCATTGGAAGTAAAGGTTGCAAGCCCAGTTTGCGTAACCAGCATACCGATTACAGTACCTGCAAGTACAATAACCGCGATAACCAACACCCATAGCCACCGTTTTTTGTATACTCTTATTTTCACGATATCCCCCTAAATCAATAATTAGTTGACATGTACAATATTAGGAAATAAGATATAAACAAACATATGAGCAATCATTCATATGTATTAGTGAGGAGGAAATTAAAATGAGCGATCTTAAAAATATCCTATCTCTACTTCTTTTCTGCATCTTCCTAATTTCTTATCTATTAAAGCTCCTTATACTTTACAAGAAAAACCACATTAAAGGAAACGTTCTGGCTAAAGGCGCTAAACTATCTAAGATCCATTATACCGAGCTATTGGTAAAAACCTCTACTTTTTTATGGGGCGCAGCATGGTTTGTTTTTTCCGTAGCAGAGTCCTTTATGGTTACACTTGTAGGCAAAACGTTTGATATTCCTGTAATTCACTTTAGCGGTGTTGGTGTAGCTGCCCTCGGATGTTCCATTTTCATTCAAGCTATGATTGCTATGCGCACTTCATGGAGAGTTGGGATTGATAAGACTACTGTAACCAAACTCATCACACACGGTATTTATAAATATAGTAGAAACGCTGCATTTGTCGGGTTTGATCTCATGTTTTTGGGATTGTATCTGATGTACCCCAATCTGTTAACACTCCTAATATTCATTCTTAACATTGCCGCGATTCATTTACTAATTCTTCAAGAAGAGCAACATTTAAAGTCCGTATTCGGAGACGAATATATCCAATATGCCAATAATACACCCAGATATTTTTTATTTTAAAATCTTTTATCAAGCTCCGATAATTTATATTCACTATACCATTTTACATTTTTTACAAGTCCAGAAAACATTCTCTTAATGTAACTACTATAATATGAGACTGTAAACATACATTAGGAGGGAAATTATGAAATCACCGAAAAAGTATGGCGTCAGAACAGCAATTGTAGCGACAGCGGCAACTGCTCTTTTTGTATCCAGCATAGTCACTACAAATGCACCTAATCAAGCAGACGCAGCATCTTCGAACACAAGAAATGTAATTCTGTTTATTGGAGACGGAATGGGTGCTGCTCAGCGTGATGCCATCCGGCTTGCCACCGTAGGTGAAAAAGGAAATCTAGCAATGGATTCCATGCCATACGTTGGATTAATTCATACAAGCTCCACTGTCCCTGTTACAGATTCGGCTGCTTCTGCTTCTGCTTATGCGAGCGGTGTGAAGACTTATAATGGTGCTATCGGAATGGATGCCGATAAAAAAAGTGTTAAGACCATTATGGAATATGCTAAAGATGCCGGGAAATCAACAGGTGTCGTTACCACTAGTCAGATTACAGACGCGACTGGCGCCGCATTTGGTGCTCACGTTGAAGACCGCTCAAAGCAAAGTGATATCGCTCTTCAGCTTCTGACAAAGAGCAAGGTTGATGTTCTGCTCGGTGGGGGTGAGGATTTCTGGTACCCGGCAGGCAATCCCGGCAAATTCCCAGATGAACCCGCTGAAGATCCTTCAGAAAAAAGCAAAGGAACGCAAGGTAACCTTGTGGATAAAGCTAAACAGTTGGGCTACACCTATGTAACGAACAAAGCGGATATGCAAAAAGCAAAAGACGGCAAGCTGCTTGGAATATTCGCAAACGAGGAAATGTTCCAGCAAAAGCCTGAGGGTGAAGGAGATATTTATAATCCGGTGGTATCGCTGCCCGAGATGACTAAGAAAGCTATAGATACGCTAGCAACAAATAAAAAAGGATTTTTCCTTATGGTGGAAGAAGAAGGCACTGACGAATTTGCACATCAAAACAACGCTAAAATGACGATTAAATCAGGTCAAGAACTGGACAAATCCGTGCAAGTAGCCAAAGACTTCGCCAAAAAGAATCCAGATACACTGGTTCTAGTGCTTGCCGACCATGAGACCGGCGGATTTTCTATTGAAGCAGTTGACGCAGATGATGAGTCCGGTGACGGCATATCCAAAGAAGACGGTCCATTCGCCATCGCCAATTCCAAACACAATTTTGTAGTGGACTGGACGACCTCAGGCCATACTGCGGTTGATATTCCAATTACAGCTATGGGCAAAAATGCACAATTATTTACTGGAATCTACGAAAACACCGAAGTATTCACCAAGCTTATGCAAGCATCAGGTTTTAAAGCCAAAAAATAAAGGCGAACAATAAAAGACTAGCCAGATTTTTTTCTGGGTAGTCTTTTTTATTTTAAAATACAGTATTTACTTAGCATCTGTTCGCACAACAAAAATGATATCCTTAGTCTGATCCGCCCATTTACCTGTCAGATGAAATCCTCTGATCGTTGCTCCAGGCTCATAATCTTTACTATTTGAACTCAAAAAGGCTGCCAGATTAGACTCAAGTTTAAACGTTGCTTTTCGATCTGCGAATTAGTGGATGGTTTCACCAAGCTTTACATAAGGAATAGAAGCAGCAGAATCCTTCATTAGTGCTTGAAAAAGCGCACTCTCATCATCCAGTTCTATGCCCACCTCTCTGGAGAGGGGTTCAACTAATCTGATGTGAAATATTCGATTCCCAATATGATCAAACCCAAAATAAAGATGATGATACCAATCACAAGCGGAAAACCTAAAGCTAAACTATGAATCGATTTTACAAATATACCGTTAATTAACGATTACAGCGAGGTGTGTTTATAAAATTCTATTTTTATAGCTAATCCAACGGTTTCCTTATGCTTCTAATTTACGTGACAGCTCCTTAATTAACTCGATCTCTCGTAAAACCATACTTCGGGTGTAAAAATAGAGCTCCTCAGAGTAATCCATATCCTCACTATTGCCAACTACTTTGGATAACTGCTGTAAATGGTCCAGCTTTTCGTTCATATAAGTCTCTCTGTAATCAAGCAATCTTCTACGTGTCTCCTGATCCAAAAGCTCATAATAAGCAAGACGAATAGACCATTCATTATCAATTCGAATAGTCTCCAGCGTAAATTCTGTTAAGCAGGTGTTAAACCGCTCCTCACCCTCAGTAGTTATAGAATATACATAACGTTTAGGCCGGCGTTCCTGAATTTCCGTTTTTTTGATTACCCATTTTCGCTTTTCAAATAATTTCAGCTTTGGATAAAGCGAGTTATTGTTTACGATTTTATCATTGCCCATTACAAAAATAATGTTTTTTTTAATTTCATAACCATGTTTGGCCCCTTTCATTAATTGGGCCAGAATCAAAACTTCAATATCCATAATCATCCTCCGGGCTTCCGGAATACGTATCCGGTTCATCATTTTCTTATATTACCTCAATTACTACATTCCTGCCAAATCACTCGTGATTTTTTGCACATACTTTCACCCTACCCTTTCGCTAATATAGGTTAAAATAACCTATTTATTTTTAACCTATATGTAGAGAGGAAGTTATCGTATGGAATTCACACATCTATTTAGCAAGGGCACAATCGGAAATATGGAGCTTAGGAACCGGGTCATTTTACCAGCGATGGGCACGAAAATGAACGCGCCGGGTGGATACGTCAGTGATCGTCTGATTGATTACCATGTAGCACGAGCTAAAGGCGGCAACGGCTTAAATACTGTAGAAGTAACAACTATTCACCCAACGGCGGCCTCCGATGATGCTCCTGCCCTTTATGATGATAAATTCATTCCAGGTATGGCTCAATTAGCATTAGCTATTCGAGAGGCAGGAGGCAAAAGCTGTCTGCAGTTATGGCATGGAGGTAAAGTAACTCCCAACCTAATTCAGGTCTCCTCTTCACCTGTTCCGTTTGAAGGCGTGACTCATATACCACGTGAACTAGCGCATCATGAAGTCGGTGAGATGGTTCAAGCTTACGCAGATACAGCATTACGTGCGAAGAAAGCCGGATTTGACAGTGTGGAATTCCATGCGGGCCATGGTTATTTGCCCCAACAATTTCTAAGTCCTGCAATGAATTTTCGTCAGGATGAGTACGGCGGTTCTTGGGAGAATCGCTGCCGCTTCCCGCTGTCTTGTATCCGGGCTATCCGGAAAGCGGTTGGACCTGGGTTCCCTATCTTGATGAGAATCTCTGCGATTGAGGATCTACCGGGTGGACTTACACTGGAAGATATGAAGCTCTTCTCAAAGCTCGCTGAAGAAGCTGGAATTGATGCTGTTAATGTATCTCGTGGGGTCCCTGCTGGCGCTGCAATTAAATATGAAGTACCGCCGATCGATTTACCTGTAGGCTTCAATGTAGATAACGCAGCACAAATTAAATCTGTGGTTAACATCCCTGTTATTGCCGTAGGCCGTATTAATGATCCAGCAATTGCAGACCGGATTATTGCGGAGGGTTTGGCTGATTTTGTAGCCATTGGGCGTGCGCAGCTGGCAGATCCGGAATTCTGCAATAAAGCTTTAGCCGGACGTGCAGACACGATCGTTAAATGTGTGGGTTGCGATCAAGGCTGCTTCGATGGATTCGTGAATCCTAATGTTCCATTTATCAGCTGTGTGTTTAATCCTGCAACCGGCCGTGAAAGTGAATATGAATTGCAGCAAACGGGTATCCCCAAAAAAGTACTTATTGCTGGTGGTGGCCCTGGCGGATTAGAAGCAGCTGTCACCCTGAAACGACGTGGGCATCATCCAATATTATGCGAAAAAAATAACATTCTGGGCGGACAGCTTTATATTGCCGGTGCCGCACCACGTAAAGAGGAAATGGCTGCAGCCGCTCTGAATATGGGAGAAACCGCTAAACGAGAAGGTGTAGACATTCGAATGAATACAGAGGTTACACCTGAATTAATCCAGGAAATTGCTCCAGATGAGGTCATTCTTGCAATCGGATCTTCTCCTATTATTCCGCCTGTGGAAGGCATCGACAGTTCACATGTGGTCAATTCACATGATGTGTTATGGGGAACGGTTCATCCAGAAGGAAGAGTCGTTATTATCGGCGGTGGTTTAGTGGGGCTTGAGGTCGCAGAACTGCTTGTAGAGCGAGGACATCAAATCACTGTAGTTGAAATGCAAGCTGATGTTGCTAATGATCTAGGGCTTCTGCGGAAAATCTGTGTCATGGAAAGTCTATATGGACATGGCGTTGAATTAATGACCAACAGCAAAAGTATGGCGATTCAAGGGGATAGCGTAATTGTTGAAAAAGACGGCGAACGTCACAGCCTACCTGCTGATTATGTAGTAATTGCTGTAGGTTCACGCGCCCTCAACAAACAACCCCTTCAGGACTTCTTGGAGGAAAGCTCCATCCCTTATCATGTAATTGGCGATGCGGTGCAAGCGCGTAGAGCGCTGAATGCGATTTGGGAAGGCGCTGAATTAGCTAGACGAATCTAATTAAGCTAACTATATGCTTCATGAAAATAACCCGGCAGATCCGCCCTGCCGGGTTATTTTTTACTCAGAGTGCATTCGTGAAATGTTATTCGGTAATCGGTATCCATTTAATCCTTCACCCTTCACCCTTCACCCTTCACCCTTCACCCTTCACCCTTCACCCTTCACCCATTATGCCGTTCGGACTCAGGAGACGCTATTGAGCTAAAAATAGCCTTTTTACGAATCTATCGGACCCAGATGCCGCTATTCCGCAAAAATAGGGGTCAAAAGAGGTGCTGCGACGGGAATAACTGCATTGGAGTCCGAAAAGCTCAGCAAATCAGCATTTAGGTGCTAATAAGTGCAACGGTGTCCGTTAGCGAGAAAGAAGCACACAAAAGTATGGTAAGAAAGATGAAAATGGTGAGAATGATCAGAATGGTGAGAATGATGAGATTGGTGAGAATAGTGAAATACTCATCTCAATGAACCACTCACATTCATTTTGAGTATCGGCAGCCCAATAAATGCCGCATATCGGTCAGCTTCTTTAAGTACCAACTTTTCCGTATCGCCCAGATCGGCAAAAGGATGGATCATAATCTCAATCCCCTTGGTCTTTAGGGTTCTTTTCCATGTACCCACCACCTGACCCTCCACAACAATCGTCGGAAGAAAAACACCATTATTCCCCGGAACTATTAAAGGAGCAACGTCGGGCTCTAGAACGGCACTTCGGTCTTTATAACCCAGAATGTACTCATCAAAACCCGGAAGCAGATGAACGCCCGAGTCCTCAGCAGTTGGCTCTAGCCGATCAGCAGACATCCAATACTCACTGCCATCAATAACCTCTGATTGCAGTTGACTTTTGGCCGCTTCCAGACCTCTTCTAGCATCGGTAAGGGTTATGCCTGCCCACCAAGCAAAATCTTGAACAGTTGCTAAACCATGTCCGGTGAAATATCTCCGAGCGAGTTCATACAATGACTCATCGTAAGAAAGTTCTCGAAACTGTGGCACCCATTCCTCTAACAAAACAATCGTTTGCTGCTTACCATTCATCGGTCCGAAACAAATCAACCCTTGGTACGCAACATTCCACAACATATGATAACCACGCTGGTTCCCTGTGTGAATACCTTCTTCTTCTATTAGCTGAAGTATAAGAGCACGATCTAGCTGCTTTCCACCTTGTAAAGCATTAACTATAATATGTCTACAACGTTCTAGTGTCTGATCATCTAGCCCAAGCTCTGCATTCCGCCGCTTTGTCTGTCCTGCTAAACGCGGCACAGATAGCTGATGCATCCACTTTACATCTTCCGGTGGGACAAAATGAAGCGTACCTCGCAGCGTCCAATTCAGAATCATCTTACGATCAGCGATAGCACGCTCTATATCAGCTAAACTCGAAGATGGAGTACGTAACCCGATCGCCCACATCGCCTGCATGTAATCCTGCGCCTGTACTGCCCCTAATTCTTTAACGACCTGTTCAGGCTTGATTAGCTTGTAATCAACGATCTTCTGGTTATATAGACGTTGCGCAGCTATCATTTTATTCGTCACACTTCGCCTCCTTAAGTGATCCTTCTCAAACCATCGTCTAACCTTATTGGAATAATTTTAATATAATTTTTTCCAATCTCATAGTTTTTCTTATTTCTTAGCTGTGGCCCGTCTTACGGCTGGTGCGACTACCGATCCCAACAAATCAATGATTTGCTCAACCTGAGCATACGGTAAACCACCAATATCAATCTGAGCCAGAAAACGATTGTGTCCGTACAGCTCATGTTGATAAAGGATTTTTTCAATAACCTGTTGTGGGCTGCCTACGAGCAGCGCATTTCTCACACTCATGGCTTCAGCAAATTGGTCTTTAGGGTACGCTGATCCACGAAGCTCTTTCATCATGTGATTTAAATAAGGGTAATAGTTACGGAACGCTTGCTGTGAATCTTTATCGATATATAAAAGGGTGGTTGTACCCACCGGCAGCTCAGCCGGATTAAAACCTGATTGTGCGGCAACTTGACGATACATATTCACAGAGGTCTTGAACGCTGAAGCAGGTCCACCTAGAACAGCCAGCATCATCGGGATGCCCATTCTTCCTGCCTTAACTGCACTTGCCGGAGGTCCTCCAACCGCTCTCCAGATGGGCAGTTTACCACTCAGTGGCTTCGGAAAAATCTCCATATCATTCAGAGCAGGACGGAATTGCCCTTCCCAGGTAATTCTTTTTTCGTTATTTATTTTCATAAGCAATTCAATCTTCTCTTCGAACAATTCTTCATAATCCCTCACGTCATATCCGAACAGTTCATAAGCTCCTAATCGTGATCCACGTCCAGCAACAATCTCTGCTCTGCCTCCGGATAACAAATCCAATGTCGAAAATTCTTCATGTACACGTACAGGATCCGCTGTGCTCAATACAGTCGCTGAACTGATAAGTTTGATTCGTTCCGTTGCGTTTGCTATAGCTCCAAGTACGACCGATGCTGCTGAAGTAATAAATTTCGGCTGATGACTCTCCCCCACTCCAAATACATCTAATCCAGCATCCTCTGCTAATTTGGCGGCAGCAATGATCTCTTGAATCCGTTGTCGTTCACTGATTGGTTTACCTGTTAAGGCATCTGCAACATGATCACCTAAAGTGTATAAACCTATTTCTAAACCCTTATTCTCGTCGATTCTATATTGTTCCATCATGATGATGTCCTACTTTCTTCGCTGTATTATTGGATAGGATGAAGCTTTGATGCAATCTCTTCCCGGCGTTCTTCCAGAAAAGAAGGCAAGGTCAAATTCTCGCCCAATGTGTCAAAAGATTCATCAATCTCAAACCCTGGACCATCTGTAGCAAGCTCGAAAAGAATATGGTTCGGATCACGGAAATACAAGGAATGGAAGTAATAACGATCAATGACCCCTGTGTTCTTGAACCCTGCAGCTGTGATTTTAGCAGCCCATGCGGTTAATTCTTCCAGATCCTTCACTCTTATAGCCACATGATGGATACTCCCTCTTCCCGGTCTTTCCCGGTCTTGATCATTAACTTCTTTGAGCTGAAGTTCAGTGTACAAGCCGCCTTTAGCTGTTTCATAAATATCCACCATTACCTTCGGGTCACCCATGGATGGCACTCTACGAACTTGTGTATAGCCTAAAATATCCTCCAAAACAGCCTTTGTACGGCTAGCCTCACGAACAGTCAATTCAACGGGACCCAATCCAACAATGGCATATTGTGGTGGAATATCATCAGTAATCCAAGGTTCTACCAGCTGAGTCACATTATCTTTTTCTGCGGACACCAGATGAACCGTTAATTCATCACTATCCTGAAAAGTAAGCGAATTGCGCTCCTCTATACTTACGATAGCTTCATGAGCGACTTCAAATGTATCTAATCTGCTAGCCCAATATACTAAAGCCTCATCGCTAGGAACGAGAAGAGAGATTGCAGAAATACTGTTCGTTCCTTTCCGGGTCTGGCCTGCATTTGGCATTTCAAAAAAGGATACCTCGGTGCCTGGAGCGCCATTAGAGTTGCCATAGAATAAATGGTACATGGTTGGATCGTCCTGATTTACGGTTTTTTTGACAAGTCTTAGTCCCAGTACTTCTGTATAAAACCATAGGTTTTGTTTAGCGTCTTTAGTAATCATTGATACATGATGTTGTCCGGTTATTTGTGGTTGGCTCATTTTAATTTCCTCCTAATATAATTATGGTTTACTAGTAAACTGATGCTGAAAAAAGGAAGCTTTATTCAGAATAAAGCTTTTACAATACTACTGAACTCCTCGTGGAATTCGATTCTCATTCAGGCTATGGCGGTGAATCTTCTTAAGCATGCTGTAAAATACTTTCTTCTCGTCGTCCGTCAGTGGATCGAATAACGAAGCTTGGAAATCCGATTGCAAAGGAAGCACCTTCTCGATAAGCGCCTGGCCCTTTTCAGTTAAAGAAATATACTTCACCTTCCAATCCTGCTTGCGTTCAATCCATCCTTCTTTTTCTAATCTGCCAAGCATATGTGATACTCCACCTTTAGTAATGGTTAAATGCTCGGCCATTTCCATCTGTGTCACAGGCTGATGTAATAGTATTTGTACTAACGCATCAAACTGGCTAACCGTTAAATCAAACTGCTTCAAGAACTCATTGGAAAGATCGTTACTATTGTCATAAACTCTTACCAGCCGCAGCCAGATCAATAAGCTTAGTTTGTTGTCTTCAGTGAATCCATTGTCTCGCATTATACCACATCCATTGCTTTGGAATTGGATCTATTTGATTATCAGTTTACTAGTAATCTGATGTGAAGTCAAATTTCGTATTAACTTAAGAAATAGAGAAGCACAGATAAACCATTACTAAACATGTGCGCGCCTATAGGCACTAATATATTTTTTCTCTTCTCATATAGGTAGGCAAAGATTAATCCAGCAGCCATATAGGAGAAGATATTCCACATTTCATTATAGTTGCTCTGGAACACCACGGCTCTATAGACATGCTGGAAGCCAAATAAAAAGGAGGATATCAGATAAGCCAGAAGACGACTCTTCCTGCGGATCGTTCTAAAAATGGTAACCCGATATACTAATTCTTCAATCACGGGGCCAATCCATACCACGTTCACTGTAAAAATAAATGGATACGAGGACAACATTGCCCGTAAATCCACCTCATTAACAGACTTTGTAATAGGATGAAAAATGGAAATTAGTGTGGGAATCAACATACTTCCGATGATAATAATCAAACAAAGTCCCCAAACCATCCATAACATATTACGGACCCAGTATTGTCTGAAATCATGAATAGCTTGTTTATAGAATCCCCTAAAACCTATAATCACTCCTATGTAGATCAGACTATTCAACAGTAAGGCCATTCGATTTTGTTGTTCTGGCTGCCAAATAAAAACATGGTTAAGAATCCCCATAACCGGCCTGATCAAGAGATTGGAGAACAATCCTAAAAAGTACATTACTGCTAATATAATGCCCAAGATCAATTGCCTTTTACTTGATTTTTCATCAATCATTATAATCTATTCCCCCAAGTAAAATTGTTAATAGACTGAATATCAACCATTTTAGCATTGGGAAATTTCATACGACTTAATGTAATCTTACATAGACCTTAAATTTGCCGGTTCAGCTCAATTATAATTTCAAACTGGTTATCTTGCGTATTCAGCTGAACAGTCCCTCCATGAGCAGCTATTATTTTTTGAACAATGAGTAGCCCTAATCCAGAACCTGCCGGGTTCAAGGCTGATGGTTGGCCGTAATTAATAAAAGTAAGCTTGGCTCCATCATTCACCTTTTCCAGCACAACTTGAAACGTAGAACCTTGCTCCTGATAAGCGATGGCATTATAAAGCAGGTTTGAGAATACTCGATTCATTCTTTTTTTATCAAACTGTAGAATTATTTCTTCTGGCTCGATTACAAAATCAGGGATCAGACCCGCAGCCTCAAGCTCGGGCAACATATGTATCATTTCTTCTCTCAAATATTCTGAGAAATCATCTGTTGTAACATCCAAGCGGAATTCGGGACTTTCCATTCTCGATAATTCAAACAAATCCTGAATCAATACATTGGCACGGATACTATTTTCGTATATTATTTTGGCAAATTCCAAATGTTCTATCCGACCGCTCCCCTGTTCTTTTAGTTCAAGCTCTGCGTAACCCATAATACTTGTTAATGGATTTTTTAAATCATGGGATATATCCAATATTAGATTTTTTCGATTGTTTTCACTCTGTTCTTTTAACGAGGTCTGGATCTGAATCACTTCTGCCATATGATTAAAAGCCTGCTCCAGTTGACTAAACTCCCTATTCCCGCCTACCTGCACTCTTGCTGAATAATCCCCATTCTTAACCTTTTTAACAGCAGCGGACAACTGGTCTAAGGGTTTAATGAAACTAACCGCCGTAATTCTCGCATAAATCATCGTGCTTAGAATCAGAATCAACAAATAACCTAACCCAATAAACCCAAGCATTTGAAGGGTATGATCCTGCATAGGTGAATCTGAATTCCAATGGAAACTGCCTGTCATTTTCAGTTGTATAGGTAAAGAGACGATCAGCCAAAATTGTTCCTGCTCATTATATTCAACAGTGATCATATCTTTGTTAGCGCCAGTATTCATTAGAAAATCCGTAAATTCTTTGACACTAATCTGCTTGGACGTAAATGGATTGTTGCCAATGGAGTGTATGACTTCGTAATTGGAATTCACAACCTGTAAACTGCCCCCGACATCATTAACAACACTAGTGTCAATTCTTTGATAGTCATTTTGCATAAGCTTAGCAGCCGTTAACTGATTATAAATAATGTCCTTAGATCCCAGCCTGTTCATGCAAAACAAAGCAACAATCACCAATATCGTTATAACCGTTGTTATAAGAAAGATCGCGATATAGTTTTTTAACAATTGATAGGATATATTTTGTTTTCTCATCTTATTTACCTGGGTTGTAGAATTTGTAACCTAGTCCACGCACTGTAACGATATATTCGGGATGGTGCGGGTCCCGTTCGATCTTATTCCTTAGACGGCTGATGGTAACCATAATCGTATTATTATCACTATAGAAATCTTCTTCCCACGCCGCTACATATAACTTTTTGGGCGTAAAAATTTGATTAGGACTCTGCATCAGACATTGTAACACCTTATATTCCTTGGCATTTAGAAGAACTGGACTTTCATTTATGTACAACATACATTCCTTTAAATTCAGCTTCAATTCTCTATGTTGGATTGTTTCTTCAGTTATCGATTGGCTAAGATCGTATACATTTCTTCGTCTCAGCTGCGCCTCAACCCTAGCCACAAGCTCTGAAGCACTAAATGGCTTCACCATATAATCGTCTGCTCCAAGGCCTAAGCCCACTATCTTATCAATTTCTTCACCGCGGGCAGTTAACAAGATAACCGGAATATGGCTTTTCTCTCTTATCCGTCGCAGCAGATTAAGCCCATCAAGCCTGGGCATTACAATATCCAGAATGGCAAGATTTATTTCATGTTGATTAACAACCTCTAAAGCCTCAATGCCATCCTTGGCTTCGAATACTCGATAGGATCGATCTTCTAAATGAATTTTCACTAGTTTTCTTATATCAGTTTCATCTTCAGCAATCAGTATATTCATCGCTTAATTCCCCTAACTATTCTCAAATAGCTGAGTCTTTTCACTCAGTATAACTTGCCAATACCACTTCGGTATATAAAGCCTAAAGAATACAACTGGAACATCATGATTAAAATACCCATGGATTACCATAATCAAATCTATCCTTTGACCAGCCCTTATGAACCGGTTCAACTACCTCCCATGTAGAAGCATTCGGGATGTCACTAAAAAATGGAATCATTTCACGACCTCCTTTTAATCAAACCGCTTCACAAAATAGATAAATTTTCTTATTTATTTCTCAGAAGATTATTTTATTCAATTGATGTTGGAACAACAATAGTGTATGATGCATAGTATAGATCGAATACTGTATGACACATAGTAAGTATAAACGACTTCGACGTCCTCTTAAGGACAGCAAGCTTTTAAACCAAAAATATAAGAACAATTTATAAGAGATTATAAATCCTTATATTTTAAATAATGAGGTGGGTGAATGAGTACTTTATTAAATTCTTTAATCACAGAGCTTAGAAGAGGTACGTTAACGCTAGCCGTTTTAAGTCAATTACGAACGCCCCAGTATGGATATTCGCTCGTTCAATTGTTGGAGGAATCCAGCATCATCATCGATCAAAGCACCCTATATCCATTACTTCGCCGATTAGAGAAACAGGAATTAGTGACGAGCAGCTGGGACACATCCGAGAGCAGACCCCGTAAGTATTATGTTCTAAGTGACTATGGTGTAGAGATTTTTTTACAGCTAAAGGAAGAATGGCTTAAGAATTCGAAAGAACTCTACGGCCTATTACAAGGGGAGGATGACCATGAAGCTGATTGAGATTTACATTCATGAAGTTACTCGGAGGTTACCAGAACAAAATCGGGAAGACATCGCATTAGAATTACGATCAACCATCGAGGATATGTTACCGGATGATTATGACGAAAAAGAGGTAAAAGCCGTCCTTGCAAAATTGGGCAATCCAGCTATTTTAGCTAGTGAGTACCGCGATCAGCCCATGTATCTCATCGGCCCACGCTATTTCGATTTATATGTTACGTTATTAAAAATGATTATACCCATCGCTGTAGTTGTTTCTTTAATCGCTCTGGTTGCTGATTACTTGATTGGCTACAGCGGCGATAAAACAGTTGCGGATATTGTTACTGCAGTTATAAGTACAGGAATTGGAACCTTTCTTGAAGTAGGCATCCAAGTCTTTTTCTGGATAACTGTTGTGTTCGCTATTATCGAACGGGCGGATAAAGGAAAGGAAGGTCATCCTCTTACTACAAAATTAAGGAAATGGACTCCTGATGATTTGAAGGATATCGCGCTTGTCCATAAGAAAAAAGCAATTACAAGCTTCGAAGTGTTCGGAAGTTTACTGTGGACTGCCATTTGGGCTACTGTTTATTTTAATGCTGAACACCTGATCAGAGTCTATAGAGGCGGTGAAGGCGCACTTAACTTCGTGGCCCCAGCTTTTAATCAGCATGTATTACTTGATTATTGGCCTATTATTCTTATTGTGATCGGATTAGAAGTCGCGTTAACTATATATAAATTAATCAAGAGACAATGGACTAGAAAATTAGCATTATGTAATACGGCCCTTGAGCTCATTGTGCTTATTGTATTCGCTGTTATCCTTATAAATCCGAATGTATTTAACCAAGAATTCATTAACTACATGTCTAATTTATTAACCACTACAGCTAACCAATTTGAAACGGGGCTAGTAGGTGGAGGTATAGCAGTCTTGATTTTAGTTGCGGTCCTCAATATATATGAAGGCTTCCGCAAGGCTCGCCTCTAGTATTCACAGAACGGCGATTCTCCTGTTATTTGGAGAATTGCCGCTTTGTTTTCTGACTCGTTGAATGCCTGCTTCAAATACAACAACTTCAACATTGTCAGCCCCCTCTGAGAGTTACGGACCCAGATGACGTTATTTGCACATTTTCTGCCTTTGGAACAGGGCTTCGGACTCCAATGACGCTATTCCCTAGAATCAGCTCCATATCGGGGGTGTTTCAAGGCAATAGCGGCTATGCGGTCCGTTGGCATCCCAAAAGTGCGATATTTCTGGGTTTAGAGTCATCTGTGTCCGATAGGTGTTTCGTATGTGCAAATGTTGGCGAAGAATACGAAAAAAAGGAGTTGTCTCAGCAGCCATTCAGGGCATATGGGACAACTCCTTCTGATTTAATTAAATAGTTCAAGCTCGATAACCGTATCCATCTCATCAGGTAACATCGCGCCTTTTAATGTAATAAAAGCTCCACCGTCAACATCCGAATATTCCTCAGCCATCCACGGCGCCTCCACCTTTAGCTCGGTACCATCACGTAGTAATCTTGCCTTTTTAATCTTCCCTTTCAGACCTTGGAAATAGATCGGGCCAATTCCACGGTCGTAGACATGCGCATACAATTTATTGCCCTTTTGCGTATAACGTCCCCACTCTGGCTTAGGTAGCAAAGACTTCCCGCATCCATAAATACTATCTCCATTAAGGCGCATCCAATCCCCAACTTCGTCAAGGATAACCAGTGATTCCCGCGTCATTTCACCTTTGGCATCTGGTCCAACATTGAGGAGCAGGTTACCATTCTTACTGATACATTCGACCATCGTACGGATGACTTGCTTGGTCGATTTATAATTCTTATCCTCGGAATGATAACCCCAGTTGTCATTCAGGGTAATGCAGGCTTCCCAAGGGATGGATTGGCCGTTTACGTCAACAATGCCGCCAGGCGGAATGATCTGCTCGGGGGAGAAGAAATCTCCAGCATACTCCTCAGGTTCTGCCGCACGAATATTGCCACCTAATCGATTGTCGATAATAATATCAGGTTGTATGGAACGAATCATCCGGATAAGCTCCGTCGCCTTCCACTTCTCCCCTGTCATATTATCGTAGGAGAAGTCAAACCACATAATGTCGATTTTACCGTAATTGGTGAGCAGTTCCTTTACTTGCCCATGCATATACTCCAAGTATCTATCGAAATCAATCGGCTTATCTTTGACCGCTTCGTTATCCCGATCAGGATGTGCCTTATCTCCATAACCGGGATAATCCTCATGGTGCCAGTCTATGATAGAGTAATATAGACCAACTGCAATACCTTCAGCACGGAAAGCGTCTACATATTCCCGCACTAGATCACGCCCAGCGGGCGTATTAGTCGCTTTGAAATCAGTCAGCTTACTATCGAACAGACAGAACCCGTCATGATGTTTGGTCGTAAGCACAGCGTATTTCTGACCCGCAGCTTTGGCTGCACTTGCCCATTTCTTCGGATCATATCGTGAGGCGTCAAATTCATCGAAATACGTCATGTAATGCTCTCTACTCATCCGCTCGTTGCCGCGTATCCATTCCCCTCTAGCAGGAATTGAATATAAACCCCAATGGATAAACATCCCGAACCTATCCTGTAAGAACCATTTCGTTCTTTCTTCTCTTGTACCCATCTCTCCAACTCCTCCGTTAATGAAAGCTGTGAATCAATCTTTCACTCCACCTAAGCGGTATGGAATAATGCTGCTGCTCCAATTAGGCCTACATCATCTTTGAGAGCGGCAGGTTCAATTGTAAAAGTACCCTTATAAGGATCCATGACAAATAGATCCGTCTTCTCCACCAGTGCAGGGAATAACAAATCTCCAGCCTTACTCACGCCTCCACCGATCACGATCCGATCAGGATTGAACGTATGTACTGCATTGGCTAGACCTAGTGCCATATAATGAATACTCCGGTCAATAACCTCGACGGCCACGGGATCGTTAAGTGCCATGGCTTCAAATACGTGCCGCGAAGTAATTTTTTCTCCATTTATATTAGCCAGTTCCGTAATCATCGACGGGCTGCTCTCCATACTTCGCAGCGCCATATCCCGAATCGCTGTGCCCGAAGCGAAAACTTCCCAGCAGCCGAATCTTCCACAGCTGCATTCCGTTCCGTTCGGGTCAATAATATTATGACCTAGTTCACCAGCAAATGAATTTTTGCCAAGAAGCAGCTTGCCGTCAATGACGATACCTGCTCCAATCCCTGTGCTAAAGGTAACATAAACCATGTTGTCTGCACCTTTGCCAGCACCTCGGACATACTCGCCCCAAGCCGCAGCGTTCGCATCATTCACTACCTTTACTTCAACGCCTAGCACCAACTCCATCCAGTGCTTCAGTGGGACATTATCCCACTCCGGAAGATTGGTGCCGTGAATAACGATCCCGTCCTGGCTATTTACAGCTCCGGGAGAAGCCAGACCCACTCCTGTGAGTGGTCGCCCTTCGGATACGGAGCGGATCATATCGATCATTCGCTGCACCACTTCTTTAGCGGTACGTGCCCCAGCCGTTTCCATCAATTCCCGTTTCAACACGGTCCCCTTTGAATCGAACAATGCTGCGGCAATTTTTGTGCCTCCTAAATCGATTCCAACTACGTAGCTCTCAACCTTCTGCATAACCCATTCACCTTTTCACTATCTATTATTAGCCGTTAGAATGAATACTCTCCGCTAACGCCCGTAAGGCTGCTGGATCGATTGGCGACAAAGCGTCTTTATCATAACGAACAGCCGACCCAAAATGCACTTCTGTTACTCCAGTCTGATGTATAAATGAAGTAATACCTTCCGGCTTCAGACCGCTTCCAGCCAGTATACTTACCGTTTTACCCCTTGATTCCTCGACTAGCTTCCGCATAGCAGGAATAGCTTCAGGTGCCGGACCTGGCCCGGCAGAAGTGAGTACACGCGTAATTTGCGGATACTTACAAAGCGTTCGATAACCTTCTATTTGATCCTTCAACTCATCAAAAGCACGGTGGAAGGTAACTTGCAATCCCTCGGTCAACGGCAATAATGTTTCAAGCGCTCGCTCGTCGATAGTCCCTTCCGGGGTTAACGCACCAAGCACAATCCCCGCCGCACCGCTGGCTGCAATTTGCTTTATCTCTGCTGCCATGGTCAAAATGTCATACTTTGAATAGCAAAAAGAACGGCTGTGCGGGCGAACCATAACAAACGCAGGAATGTTAACCGATTTGGCAACTTGTTGCACCAATCCTATCCCTGGTGTTAATCCGCCTTCCGTAATCGCAGTAATGAGCTCCAGGCGGTCAGCCCCGTTCGCTTCTGCTGTAAGGGCATCGTCCATACAGGTAGCGATGACTTCCAATCTCATAACTTCCCTCCACTCTTCCGGTTGTTATTGTTGTGCCTGTTTCATAACATAATCAGCGAGCAGTCGAGCACCATAGCCCGTTGCTCCAGCTTCTGAATACCCCACATCCTGTTTGTACTGAACCGTCCCAGCCATATCAATATGGACCCAGCTCAGCGATTCCGCTACAAAGCGCCGTATAAAAAGCGCTGCTGTAATCGCACCTGCAAAAGGTGAAGTACTAACGTTGCGCAGATCAGCGTAATTGCTTCGAAGATCGACTTCGTATTCATCCATAAGCGGCATGGGCCACAGTCGTTCTCCATTGCGCTCACCGATTTCGACGAGGCTCTGCGTCATCTCTCCATCACCCCATATGCCGGCGATACCTAATCCTAACGCTGCGCCAACATTTCCAGTAAGTGTTGCAATATCAATGACCTTAGTTGCCCCGATATTTGCTGCATGAATAAGAGCATCCGCGATAATAAGCCGCCCCTCGCCATCCGTATTTGCAACCTGAACCGTCAGCCCATTAGGATAGCGTATAACAGACGATGGCAGCATTGCTTCAGCATCAGGTACGTTATCAACAACTGGGATCAATGCGGTCACATTTACATGAGCTTGATTCCGTACTAAAATATCCAGCGCGCCAATAACAGCTGCTGCGCCACCCATATCCATACGTGCATCGCTAATATCACTTGCGGTCTTAACATTCATCCCACCCAAATCGAAGGTAACACCTTTACCCACCAATGCCAGCATTGGCAATTCAGGGTTACTCTCATAGCGAATTTCAACGAGGGCTGGGGAGTGTTTACTGCCTGCTCCAACCGCCAGCAACCCATTCATCTGTAGGTCAACCAGCTCCTGCCCCCGGTAGACATGAACTTTCACTGCTGCGTTATCACGCTCGAAATATTCGACCATCCATTCTGCGAACCGATCCGAATTTAGAGTCCCGGGCACCTCATTCACCAGATCGCGAGCAACCACTGCTCCTTCAGCGCGCATGCGGCCAGTACTTAGTACAACTTCCAGTTCAAGCTTAGTCAGTTCAGGCCAATCAGCTGTCTGGAGCAGCAAATCAACTGAAATGTCTATTTTAGTAACACCACGATAGGTTTGAAAACGATATAATCCGAGAAGCCAGCCTTCAATCCATGCTTGAAGCTCATCCGCAGCGGAAATATTACTTTCTGCTGTCCTACGAACAAATGAAGCTGAATTTCTTCCTTCTCTTAGGGCTGTACGGGCGGCAGATCCCGCTGCTCGGCGAACTTTCTCAAGCGTAAGAGCCCGGCGTTTTCCCATTCCAATAGCTATCACATCGGACTCTTCCTCAGAGCGAGCATATAACCATGTCACACTGCCACTCTGTTTGTGAGCTTCTCCCAGCCGAAGAGGAAAAGGCTCCTCTTCATAGGCTAAGTAGATAAGCGTATCCGCCCCATTAGCGGAATCGAACAAGATATTCATAGCTGTCCCTTCTTTTCCGTAAAGTGTACTCACATTTTAAATTATCGTTCTAGTTTCAACATTTCTTCATCAAACAGATGACAAGCGAGCTCATGACCTGGTTCAACTTCCCGGAATACAGGCACATGTTGCTTACAGATTTCCATACAGGAAGGGCATCTTGTATGAAAACGACAGCCCGTCGGCGGATCAACGGGACTTGGAAGATCCCCTTTTAGAATAATGCGTTCCTTCTTCAAGCTTGGATCGGGCACGGGAACTGAAGATAGCAGCGCTTGGGTGTAAGGATGCAAGGGACGGTCATACAATGTATCCTTATCAGCCGTCTCCACAAGAGAACCCAGATACATAACCCCAATTCGATCACTAATATGCTCGACCACACTGAGATCATGAGAGATGAATAAGTACGTCAGGCCATATTCCTCCTGCAAGTCCTGTAACAGATTCAACACTTGGGACTGAATCGATACATCCAGCGCTGACACGGGTTCATCCGCCACAATTAGACTTGGGCGAACGGACAGAGCCCGGGCAATCCCAATCCGTTGCCGCTGTCCACCGCTGAACTCAAACGCGAATCGCTCGGCGTGGAAACTGTTCAATCCAACGGTCTCTAGCAGTTCGCAAGCTAGTTTATCCCGTTCTTTAGAGGACAGCTTTGTATGAATAAGCAGGGGTTCGGCGACAAGATCCTTCACCTTCATGCGGGGATTAAGTGAAGCATAAGGGTCTTGAAACACCATCTGCATATCTTTGCGCAGAGGCCGCATTTGGTTGTCTGAGATATGGCTAATATTTTGTCCCTTAAACCATACTTCTCCATGATTGGGTTCCAGTAAGCGAGTCACCAGCCTGCCCGTAGTCGATTTCCCACAGCCACTTTCACCTACAAGGCTGAACGTTTCTCCCTTACGAATGGCGAATGAAATCCCATCAACGGCGTGTAAATATTTAGTCGTTCCGAAGAAGCCCTTCTTCACAGAAAACAACTTCTTCAAACCCTTAACCTCAATTAATGGAGTCTCTTTCATAAACATCCCGCTCCTTCCGTGTCCTCCTGCTGTGTAAGCCAACAACGGCTTTTGCGCTCTAGCCCCTCAATCGGAAGTAGCTCAGGTTCTTGCGACAGACAACGCTCCATGGCAAATTCGCAGCGTGGCGCAAACTTACAGCCGGCAGGCATTTGTGAAAGGTCTGGCACATTCCCTTTTATAGACTCCAAGCGATGTACATTCTGGCGCAGCTTAGGTACCGATTGAATCAATCCCTTGGTATACGGATGTTGCGGTCTGGCGAACAGCTCCTGAACAGAGGCTTCTTCCACCACACGACCTGCATACATAACAACTACCCGGTCACATAATTCGGCAACTACTCCAAGATCATGGGTAATGAGCAGCATTCCCATATCCTGTTCATCTTTCAACTGCTTCATCAGATCAAGAATTTGCGCTTGAATCGTTACATCGAGTGCGGTCGTGGGTTCATCGGCAATCAACAGCTTTGGATGACAAGACATGGCCATTGCAATCATAACCCGCTGTCTCATCCCCCCGGATAGTTGATGCGGATATTCATCGATTAATTCCTCTGCGCGAGGGATACCTACAAGCCGCAACATATGAATGGCATGCTCACGAGCCTTCTTGCGCCCATAACCCAAATGCAGCCTAATCGGCTCTGTTAATTGCAGCCCAATCCGCAGCACTGGATTAAGAGAGGTCATCGGCTCCTGAAAAATCATTGCCAGATCATTTCCCCGGATTTGGCGCATCTCCTTCTCAGAAATCTTCGTCAAATCCTTTCCTTCAAAACGCACAGAACCTTCAGAAATTCTGCCCGGCGTATCTTTAAGCAACCGCATGATCGATAATGAGGTTACACTTTTGCCACAACCAGATTCACCAACCAGGCCTAGCACTTCACCTTTTTTAATAGCAAAGTCTACCCCCGCAACCGCAGTTATACTTCCATCGCCGCGTTTGAACTCCGTTTTCAGCCCTTGTACATCCAACAAATGTTGAGTCATGTCTTGTCCCTCCTTAGTTTTTCATTTTGGGATCAAGAGCATCACGCAGTCCGTCCCCGACCAGGTTAAATGCAAGTACTGTTAAAAAGATGGCTATCCCCGGAAAATAAACGATATGTGGAGCAATACTTAAATAATCACGTCCCATACTTAACATTGCGCCCCAATCGGGCTCTGTTGTTTTTGCACCCATTCCGAGAAAGCTCAATGATGCAGCGGCCAAAATCGCTCCGCCAATCTTCATGGATAGATTAACGATAATGCTGGGCACGGTCTCAGGAAAAATATGACGCCAAATAATCCGGCGATGCTTCGCTCCCATGGAACGAGCCGCTTCCACAAACAATGTTTCTTTCGCAGACAGCGTTACGCTCCGAATAATTCGGGCGAACGATGGAGTACCAAAGACTGCAACTGCGATAACAACGTTGGATAGACCCGGACCGAGAATGGCGACGATCCCAATGGCAAGCAGCAAGTCAGGAAAAGAAAATAGTACATCACTGCCACGCATAATTATCCGATCTAGCCAACCGCCATAATATCCGCTTAACAGACCTAGGATAGTTCCAAGTACACCTGCGATTAAGACGGAACTGAGACTGACCGCTAAGGTTAAGCGAGTACCATCAATCAGACGGCTTAGAATATCACGGCCATATTCGTCTGTCCCGGCCCAATGCGCAGCAGAAGGACCTGCCATAAGAGCATCGTAGTTTGGTTCATCAGGATTATACGGGGTCAGAAATGGCCCGAAAATTGCAATTAGGAATAGCAATATAATAAAAAATGCGGCCACAAGGGGCATCTTTTGTTTACTGAACTTACGTAAAAAAACACCCATACGGCCTTTTGTTTTCTCCGGGGCCAGTACCTCTCCGGGTAATGGAGATTTTGCTCCCATCACCGCCGAATTGTCACTCATGATATCCCTCCTGATCCTAAATTCACCCTATAAATCTATTGAAATTCTGCTTCTTAGTCGCATTAGCTACTGAGAAAACCTTATTTTCGGATTAAGTACGCCATACAATAAATCTACTAATAGATTGATAAGAATAAATTGTGTAGCAAACAGAAGCAGTAAGGCTTGAATGACTGTATAATCCCGGAACAAAATGGAGTCTACTAGCAGCCTGCCAAGACCCGGAATACTGAATACCGTCTCAACCATTACAGAGCCGCCGAGCAGGAACCCAAACTGAAGCCCAGCTACGGTAACCACCTGAATCAAAGAGTTGCGCAGCGCATGCCTGCCGATAACAACATACTCGCGTAAGCCTTTTGCACGTCCTGTACGGATATAATCCTCCCGAAGGGTCTCCAGCATAGATGACCTAGAATAACGGGCCAACATAGACATAATTCCCATCCCGAGTGTAATGGAAGGAAGAATATAGGACTTCCAGGAATCAACACCACCCGTTGGAAACCAACCAAGCTCTACCGAGAAAATTTGAATGAGTACCAAGCCTAACCAAAATCCAGGAATAGACATCCCTGAAATGGCTGTCAATGTCCCTAAATGATCCGGCCACCGATTGCGATAAACGGCTGAAACCACGCCAATTAGAAGACCAATAATTAGAGCCCAGGCCATACTAAGAAAAGTCAGCCACAACGTAGGCATTACTCTGCTTTCCAGCATGTCAGTAACCGGGATCCCTGAACGGATCGAATTGCCCAGATTACCACTTAGCAGATCACCCATGTAGTTTATGTATTGCTTCCACAAAGGCAGATTGAGACCCAGCTGCTCCTGAATTCCACGAATCTCTTCAAGCGTGGCATCTTTACCGGCAATAAGTCGGGCTGGATCGCCTGGGATTAAGTGAATAAACAAAAAGACAAGCACCGATACAATGAACAACAGCGGAATAACCCCGAGGAGTCTTTGTAAAGCATATCTACCCAACTCATAAGCCCCCTTCAGTATCGACAAATGATTTAGTGAGGCCGCTTCCCACCATACTACAGAAGCGGCCTCGTTCATTTCTTGGGATATTAAACCTAACGTTTGTTTAGCATTATTTCACTTCTGCATTCAGGACATTAATGGAACCATCCGGGAAGACCTTAACTCCTTCCAGATACGATCTTTTGCCTGAGATGATTTGGTCGACGCCCATGAATGCCCATGGAGCATCTTCCCAAATTGTTTTTTGAATATTGCCATAGATGGATTTAGCCGCTTCTGGATCAACAGATTTATTCGCCTCAGCGATCCATTTGTCTACATTTTCATTTTTGTAATAGGCTGTATTTGAGCCAGCAGGCGGGAACATTTCACTACTGAACAACCCTCTGGTTGCACCATCTGCATCACCTGAAGACGGAGACCAGCTGACATACCACATTTGAATTTTTGCTTCTTCTGGTGTCTTAGCAGAGTTAATTTGGTCGGACAATGTGCCGCCTTCCATGGATTTCACGTCTACCTTAATCCCTACAAGTGCTAGCTGTTGCTGAATAAATTGCATACCCTTCATAGTTTCGGATTCATTTTCACCCCAAATTTCGGTTTCGAATCCATCAGGATATCCTGCTTCAGCAAGCAATTGTTTAGCTTTTTCAATGTCATAGTCATAACCTGTTTGCGGGGAATAGTATTGTGTTTTGGAAGACATCGTGGAATCAAGCTTAGCACCAAGACCCGATTTCACAACTTTGATATAAGCTTCTTTATTGATAGCATAGTTAATGGCTTGACGAACCTTCACATCATCGAAAGGTTTTTTCATCGTATTCAACGTTACATAACGGACGATTGTCGAATCGATGGTATCTACAGTAATTCCTTCAAGACCTTCAACCTCAGATACTTGCTCCGTTGGCATTGGATAAATAAAATCTGCCTCGCCGGTTTTTAGCATGGCTATCCGTGATCCATTCTCTGGCACAGGTCTAAAGGTCACACTATCCACTTTTGGCAAGCCCGCTTGCCAGTAATCAGGGTTCTTAACGACAACCAAGCGGTCGCCTTGCACCCATTCTTTGAACTTAAATGGTCCCGTCCCTACAGGATTTTTCGAAATATCGGTGCCATTTTTTTCTAAAGCTTTCGGACTAATAATAGGTGCCATAGCTACTTTATTTAAAAATGCGTTGTACGGCTCGCTGAGTGTAATAACCACGGTTTTAGCATCAGGAGTCTCCACTTTCGCTACCTTTGCGAAGCTTTTGCGCAGTCTCAGATTGTTCTTCTCATCTTGAATACGGGCGATGTTTACTTTAACCGCTTCAGCATTAAAGTCAGTACCGTCTTGGAATTTAACATTCTCTTGCAGCGTGAACGTGTAGACCAACCCGTCTTCACTTATGGAATGGCTTGCGGCAAGAACAGGAACCACGTTCATATTCTCGTCAAAACCCATCAGACCTTCGTACATCGTTCTGGCAGCGCTGATTGAATGCGTATCGCTTGCGTTATGAGGGTCCAGCGTAATAAAGTTAGAATTGATGGCAATTACAATGTCTTTATCATTCTTTGTAGTTGGGGTGCTAGTTTCAGTTCCACCAGCAGTATTGCCGTTTTGTCCCTCGTTGCTCGCTTTGTTGCCGCACCCTGCAGTCACTACTACTGTAATAAGCAGCAGCATGAACATTGACCATACTTTTCCTTTTGCTTTCATTTTTTACACTCCCCTATTCAAACGATGTATTAGAAAAGCTTCTAGTCCGATTAATCACCAAACTTGAAGATTATTCTTGACCTTATGCTCTAGATCTCCCATTGAAATACAGCACGGCGTTCGCCGACTACAGTACCGCCATCATTAACAATCGTGTTAGGCACGAGTGCATATAGGCGATCAATTGTGTCTTGATTGCTGTAACCAATACGTTCTAGAATCGATGCGATAATACATGGCCAGACTTGTTCTGATCCGTCGGATACTTTCAGTGATATACCCATTCGTTCCTTACGGAGTCCGATACCGTATACCCCTTTTGCTCCACCTTTAGCCGTCAGATTGTCATCCTTCAGGAGCTCTGAGCATACAAATTTCGTGTCAGCAATCATAACCGGGTTATCGTTCATAAGTTTTGCAATGACAGCGGCTGCGTTACGTATATCCGTATCCTCAATCAAATCGGGACACGCTAGCTTTAGATAGGAATAAGCGATTTTATGAAGCGGAAGTGCGAAGATAGGAAGTCCACAGCCATCAATACCTTGCGGGATGGACGCTTTGGGAACTTCAGCGATATAAGCCATCATCTCAAGAATCTCCTGTTGTACAGGATGGTTAGGATCGTAATAAGTGTTTATATCCCAACCCATATATTTGCTAAGGCCCATTAACCCTGCATGTTTGCCTGAGCAGTTATGAAAGATTTTACGAGTGGGCTCATTTGCCCGGTGACGTTCTGCTTTGGCTTCTTCATTCAGCGGGTATGTAGAGCAGCAATGAAGTGACTCTTCTTTTAATCCCATTTTCTGAAAAAGAGCTTCAAGCGCTTCAATATGGAAGGCTTCTCCCCGGTGTGAAGCGGTAAACAGCGAAGCTTCTTTACTTGTCAAACCATATACTTCATCGATCCGGCGTTTCATTACCGGCAAAGCTTGGAATGGCTTAGCAGCAGAGCGAAGATAAGTCATATGCTCCGGATCGCCTGCTTTGTACAAAATGTTGCCCTTCTCATCAACTACACTAACTGCACCATAATGCACATTCTCCAGCAGGCCACCACGATATTCTTCTACCAATGTTGTAAATCCCATCTGTACAACCTCCCCAGCAGTAGTTAATTTAATCTAAGGCAAAAAATCGATTTTGCGATAAAAGTCCCGATCCGATAATTACACCCTTCTCATTCAGCAACGAGCGATGAATCGTAAAGGAACCACGAAGCGGCTCCCAGGTAAAGCGAGAGAGGTACAGCTGCTCAACTTCTTCGTATATATCCGGGAATTTGTCCACGAGTTCTCCACTTAAAATCACGCTGTCGGGGTTATACATGCATACGACATTATTAATGGTGATGGCCATATACATGAGTGCACGGTCGATCAAGTGCATCGCCCATTGTTCTCCTGCATGTTTTGCTGCGAATAACTCCTCAATCGTACGGATCGGGCGAATCCGATTAGCTTCAGATAATAAAGAACTGATATTTATATAGGTCTGTAAACAGCCCGCTTTGCCGCACTCACACATCATTCCGTTAGGATCTACTGTCGTGTGCCCAATTTCACCCGCACTGTTCATCACCCCTCGATAAATCTCTCCCTCGAGAATCATCGCAGAGCCCACGCCCTGACCGAAACCCAATAATGCCGTACGGCTTGAGCCGACTGCGGCTCCTTTAAGATGTTCAGCAAGAGCCCTTACTTTCAGCTCATTGTCCACAGCGATTTCAAAACCTGTCAGCTCTTTCAAGCGTTTGGCTAACGGCACATTTTTCCATCCTAGCTGAACAGAGAAGACAACAATTCCTTCTTCGTTATTCACAATGCCGGGAAGTCCAACGCCAATACCCACGATACGTGTTCTGTCAATCACATGCTGCTGGAACAATTGCTCAATGGCTTCATGAATCCGTTCCAGCGTTCGATCCGGGCTTTCGTCTGGTGTACGGGGAAATTGACTACTGCAGATAAGCTGTCCTTGTAAGTCCACAATTCCAATAGACATAAGACTGCGATCCAGTTCAACGCCAACCGATAATACAGAAGCGTCCATCATACCTATTAACGTTGATTTCCGACCTAATCCTGATGATACCTGCTCTGAATCGAGTAAATATCCTTCCTCCGTCAACTCTCCGACAATTCGACTTACAGTCGTAGGACTCATACCAGTCTGTTTAGCAATAGAAGCGCGAGAAATCGGTTGTTGATTTTTTATAATTTCGAAAACCGTTAAACGATTTTGTCGCTTCATAAAATCCTGATCGTGCTTTTTCACGGGCATTCTCCTAATTATTTTCTCCAGTGCATTAATTGGATTAATAAACCACAAAAACAAGAAATTATTTGCAAATAAAGCGCTGATAATGTATTCTTTGATTTAAATTTTAATTTAGTTTCTCCAGTGATGGGATTAATAATAAAGGGTCATGGTTTATGTGTCAATATAAATGACATATTTTTTATTTAAAAATAAATGTAAGCGGTTAACGAAAGATAACCAACACAAAAACCACTCAATATATAACACAGACATAACATACAAGCCCATGAATTAGCATTTAATTTGAATCTTGAACCTATTAATTGGAATAGAAAGACTGAAAGTGGTATTTTGCTTGGATTAATGTGAGGGTGTGTGAATCGATGGTAAATTGAAGGTAACACTCGCATCAAAAGGAAACTCTCAAAAAGGAGGTAGCTTTTGATGCGAAGTGAGTTAGTTACATCGAAGGTGCTAAAAAATCATTGAAACTCAACGGTCTTAACCGCTGCGTCCTCTTGGATCATCGATAACAATTGTACTGGATTAAATGATTCAGGCAATCTTACAACGATTTCTACGTTTAATTCGGATTCTACACTGTTATTTTCAGCATGAAAACTTAGAACAGCGATTTTGTGTTCTTTAAGCAACTCTTGAATTCGGCCCATAGCGCCTTCTGTGTTAGCTAGACTTATAACGAGCTGTTGGGTTTTTGGTGCGGCCAGCCAGCTGTTACGACTGTGTAAGATCTTTTGCCCAAGTAAAATGATTATCGTTGCTCCTACGCCAAGAATATAAAGACCAGACCCTATAGCCATGCCCACTCCGGCTGTTGCCCAAATCCCTGCAGCAGTAGTGAGCCCTTTGACTGTGTGTCTTTGCATAAAAATCATTCCTGCGCCCAAAAAACCTACTCCGCTTACTACCTGAGCAGCTATCCGAGCGGGATCAAGAGAAAGATTAGGCCAATCCGCTTGATCCTGAAACCCATATTTGGAGATGACCATCATGAGTGCAGCACCTAAGGCCACAACAAAATGTGTTCTAACTCCAGCTTCTTTCATCCGGCTTTTGCGTTCATATCCAACTAATACGCCACAAATTCCCGCGCCAATTACACGAAGCAAATACTCAAACTCCATACCTTCACCTTCTTTCATCATGATATGTATGTTGGATTAGTACCACGTAGGATAAATTCGATAATCTATTTATTGTATCACAAACAAAAAACCATAATACGTCCTCTCGCATTATGGTTAACTCGCATTTTTTAATTTTATACTTCTTAGTTCGTATCGGAAGCTAACAAAGAGCAAATCTCCGCATCTACAAATCTACCTTTTTCAAAAAAAGATTCGCGCAACAATCCCTCATACTTAAAGCCCGCTTTCAAAAGAGACTTCTTGGAGGCAATATTAGACGGATCATAAAACGCCTCAATTCGATGGAGCTTCATATGCTCAAAGCCATACGCAATAATAGCTGTCAGGACTTCCGTCATCACACCCTGCCGCCAATAAAGTGGAGATAATTCATATCCAATCTCTGCTTTGAAATTTCTGTGCGCCCAGTTATGATATCCGCACGAACCCATCATTATATTATCCTCACGCCTGGCTATTCCCCAGCGAATACTTTGTTTGCCTTTGAAACGTTCATCCCATCTTTCGATAAGGTTGATCGCTTGCTGTATATCGGTAAAGCTATCCAGATCATAATACTGGGTCACTTCATCTTTTGAAAAATAATTATATATTTCTTTAGCATCATCCAGTGTAATTCTTCTCAAAATAAAGCGGTCTGTTTCGAGCACAGGAAATCCTTCAATGTTACCGATCATATTTTCCTTAAGTCTCCTCTCATTTCTCTAGTAGTACAGTTCGTCGTGGAAAGTGAAACTTCCTTTAGGATATAATGTATTTTATAAACTAGTGATTTTTTTCACCTTGTAATCATTTGTTCATATTGCGTTCTTAATTGCTTGATACACTTCAATCATAACGATAACTACAAAGGAGATATTCTTATGAAAAAATTGTATTACACGTCTTTTTTCTATGCAATTCTTGGTTTGATAGCCGGAGTGGCCTATCGCGAAATTACTAAAATGAATGATTTCACAGGAGATACTATATTAGTTGCGCTTCACACTCACATTCTAGTCTTAGGATTCTTTTTCTTTATTATTGCTATGATCTTAGACAAGTTATTTAATATCCATGAGGCTAAATCTTTTGGTGCATGGTACATTGTCTATAACATTGGTCTTCTAATCACGATTGGTGCAATGGCTACACGTGGAATGCTGCAAATTAACGGCAGTGATATTAGCTTCCTGCCCCATATTGCGGGGCTTGGTCACGCCATTGTTGGGGCTGGAATCATCTGGCTGCTTGTGCTACTCGGTAAACGAATTAAATAATACAGAAAGAGCCGCCAGGGTCACTCCAGCGGCTCTTTTAATTATCCCCTGCTTTCCGTTACGGAGCAATCCCCCATACGAGAGCATCACTTTGATAAAGCGTCACTTTATCCCAGTTAGTATAAGCAGTTTTAGTAGCATCAAAGGAGTAGTCATTGGCTTCGTTAAAATTAGTCCAATCTGATTTATATATTCTGAGTTGAATATCTCCGGACTGGCCTCCAGCTGGAATGGAACCAGCCGAAGAAGCAAACGAAAGTTCAACGTAAGTGTCTGCATTCGTGCCAGTGTAGTCTGCAAAGGCGACTTGAACATTATTATTGCCGATCTGTGCCCAATCAATTGTGCCATTTAACGTCTGATTACTATCTTTAGTGAAATAATAACGGATTTTAAGATCGCTTAAGTTCACTGCGGTTGTGCCGTTATTTTTAATATTAAAATAAGGTTTGATCTGATTGTCTGTCGCATTAGTATCTCCCGCCCGATACTGCAACGTCAGACTAGTTGCTGCCGGAACTTGTGGAACAGCACTCGCTTGTGCCGAATTCACACTCTCTCCTGTACTATTGGTTGCGCTTACAACATAGTAATAGGTTGTTCCGTTCGTTAAGCCCGTGTTAATGTAGCTCGTTGCCGTTAGCCCTGTTGCTACAGTGGTATACGGCCCTCCGCTTGTGGTTGCACTTTTCACAGTGTAACTAGTCGCACCACTGGATGCACTCCAGCTCAGGTTTACTTTTGCATCTCCTGCTGTCGCTACCAAATTGGTTGGCGCCGCGGGAACAGTCGCCACTGCTGCTGGAGCCGCACTCGCTTGTGTAGAATCCGCACTCTCTCCCACACTATTGGTTGCGCTTATAACATAGTAATAAGTTGTTCCGTTCGTTAGGGCGGTGTTAGTGTAGCTCGTGGTCGTTAGCCCTGCTGCTACAGTAGTGTACGGGCCTCCGCTTGTGGTTGCACTTTTCACAGTGTAGCTAGTCGCACCATTGGATGCGCTCCAGCTCAGGCTTACTTTCGCATCTCCCGCTGTCGCTACCAAGTTAGTGGGTGCCGTCGGAACAGTCGCCACCGCCGCTGGGGTCGCATTCGCTTGTCCCGAATTCACACTCTCTCCTACACTATTGGTTGCGCTTACAACATAGTAATAGGTTGTTCCGTTCGTTAAGCCTGTGTTGGTGTAGCTCGTTGCCGTTAGCCCGGTTGCTACAGTGGTGTACGGCCCTCCGCTTGTGGTCGCTCGTTTTACGGTGTAACTAATCGCACTGCTGGATGCCGTCCAGCTCAGGCTTACTTTTGCATCTCCCGCTGTCGCTACCAAATTAGTGGGTGACGCAGGAACTACAGTACCCCCTCCGTTACTCAGAGGAATTACAGGGTAAGCATTCTGTACCAGCTGAACAAATTGATCATGGAACCAGTGGCCTGATACAGGCGCATTAGGTAATGCACCGGTCAGTGTGCCGCTTGAGCTGGTATAAGTCGGATCACACATTCTGTCAAAGCCCTTGCCCTCATTATTTGGAATGGCGCTGCTGGAGCCGTCAGATTCTCCCGGAGGTTTCACCCAGACGAATGCATCCAAATGTGAGGCTGCATAACCTGCGGGTGCTGCTTGTGGAACTTCTCCAATTCCGGCGCCGCTGGCATTACACCAATTGCCGCGATGGAGACGTTTATCAATCCGACCGGAATCCGCATAAGCGTTAACGGTTGTTCCGCTTGCACTAGTCGGACGATTTGGTCCTCCCCACCCGTTACGGGAAGTATCAATAAGGAAGCCGATCGTGGAAGGCCAACCTTTTGCTACAAAACCTGAATACAAAGCTGCTGTGAAATCAGCTTCATCAAAATACGGATTCCATTCATAATAACTTGCAGAACGAAGCTGCTGGCTGCCTATCGTAAGATTCGGATCTGGAAGATTAGGTTCTACTAGTGGAGTGGTATTGGCTGTATTCGTAATGAATCCATCGACACTAGCAAGTCCAGCTGTAGTGCCTGACACAACCGAAGTAAAGAGGTCGATAGCGGGGCCACGGTTAGTATCCCATCCGAGCCAGCCAGAGTGACCAATATCCATGTAAGTATACACATTTGGAATGGCATGGAGAGCATTTAAAGTGTAACGTGTAGCATCACGGTAAATATTCGTGGAGTTAGCTTGAGCACACTGTGGTGTGCTGAGATTAGTAACTAGATTCGGAAGCGAGTCCGGCTCTACGATAGTCACTATCCGAATGTCACTATATTTGGGCTTTGCAAAAATACTGGCGATTACGTCAACATAATCTGATTTGTAGGTTGTCAAACCCGCTGCTGTCAGTGGCAGCTCGCCATTGGAGGCCAAAGCGTGGCAATCCCGCCCAGGCATATCATAAATTACGAATGTGGCTGTAATCGGCGTGTTTGGTTGCTTTTGCGCGAGTACGGAATCTAATGTTTCCTCAAGACTTTTTCTGCCTCCGTTTTCTGTCCCGCCATAAATTGCAGCAATTCGATCCAGCCATACGGCTGTCGGATATTTTTTAATGGTCTCCATCTTGGAAACTAAAGTACTATCGGTAACCTGAGCAATAGAGGTATCAATCAGTGCGGCATAATCAGGATTAACATATGCTGTAGCTCCTACAAACGGATTGTCAACATGCGCCTCACTGGCATACGTGGTAGAAGGAGCATATCCGGTGATAACTAAAGCCATGATCGTAAGCAATAACAACATTTGCTTCCTTAGTGCTTTTGTCATTTATTATTCTCCTTTCGACAATTAAATAAATTCGCAAATAATTTATTAATAGCCGCGCGATGCTACAATTGCAGTATTCACTCCTTTAAAGAATGGTCACCTCCTCTATGCCTTACCCGCACTCATCATCACCTCCCCTCCGTTTTAAAGATCTAACAAGAGCCTAAATCCTCTAACTATTTAACATAAATATAATTTTATTTAATTTATAGAAAATTATCCCTTTTCTTGAATACTACCATATCCTATTTTTAATTAGAAGATAGTAGATGAAATAAAAGTTTAATAATGAGACTATAAGAATATTTGTTTATAAACTGGTAAATGATACAATGTGGAAGTGACAAGGTATTTTGAATTTTAAGTATTTTCAAAGTAACGCTAACAAACCTTTAAGGAGTGAAAAAAATGTCCATCGATGTTTATCTTAATTTCAATGGGAATTGTCGTGACGCAGCAGAGTTTTACGCAGAGGTGTTTGGCACTGAACGTCCACAAATCATGACCTTTGGTGAAACACCACCCGATCCCAATTTCACTCTTCCTGAGGAAGCTAAAGATTTGGTTATGCACACCCGCTTGAATATCGAAGGCAGTAATGTAATGTTTTCCGATGTTTTTCCAGGCATGCCTTTTATCGAAGGAAACAATATTAGTCTTTCCGTAGTTAGTAAGGATTTAGATAACATAAAGAAATATTTCGATAAGCTTCAAGAGGGCGGTAAAGTAGTTATGGAACTGCAAGAAACCTTCTGGAGCTCTTGTTATGGTAGTCTAAAAGATAAATTCGGCATCGACTGGCAATTCAATTATGATGACGGACGAATAAATATGTAATAAAAAAACAACGGGCATGGAGTAACTAACCTCCTGCTCGTTGTTTTTTTGTTTTTCGCTTAAATTAGTCCATAATCAAATCGTACACACTAACCTTCCGAATTCGCCGGGCAACAAGCATAGACACCGCATAAGCGACTACTAGAATGGCTGCACACAATAGCAATACTTGAGGCAAACTAACCGCCAGTTGGACATTATAAATCCCTAAACTCGAGAGCAATAGTACAAACGCTGAGTCTGAGAAAAAATACCCCCCTATGCTCCCCAAAGCTACTCCCACCACAATCACCGGAAACAGACTAAAGGTAATCTGCGTCATCAGATTAAAAGTGGTATAACCCATTCCTTTAAGAATGCCGAACTCACGTTTTCGCTTCAGAATCAAAGTCTTAATCACTAAATACAAAATCAGACTGACTACTATAATCGTCACCACAGTGATGACTGCTGTCATAGAAGATACTGCGGCAGTGAATGTACTGAGCGTACTATCAACCGTTTCTCGAATGTTAGTAATGTTCCATTGCTTAGGGAAGCGTGCTTCCAGATCCTTCACAAAAGCTTGCGCATCTCCCCCCTCTTTCAGATACACATTGATGGACAGAGGGGTGTACTCCGGTTGAAGTCTTCTCATTCCATCACCGGTCATACTCGCCACCATTCCAAGTTGGCTAATCTGCTGGCTTAAGCCAGTAACCAAATAATTCTCCGTCACACCATTAAAAGTGATCGGGACCTCGTCCCCTATTTCTGAATTTTCCAACTTTGCAATAACACCGGAAATCACAATTTCATTATCATAAATTGGCTCTCGCCCTTTGTATATGGTTTGTGTCTCCAGCTTGCTATAATCGTCAGATACCCGGAGCATAAAGCTGGTGTTTTTAATCGAAGCGACCATGCTATCCAATACAGTCAACTTTTCAACCCCTGGCATGGCTTCTAATTCTGTAAACTTCCCCTGCTGTAGGTCACCGTTTTTCGGCAATAACAAAAAGTCGCTGCGTTCTATACCTACCAGTTCTATAACTGCTGAAGTGTCTCCCTTAAAGTTGAAATTCAATATAGAGCAAAAAATACTAGAAAAGGTTAATCCGGCAACGATCAATACGATCATCATATTCTGCTTCATCTGCCTTACTAAAGCTTTAAGGCTTAAGCTGAATTGCAGATTCATCCGGGATGTTTCGAGTGGAATTGGGTTCCGCTTAAAATTGTGAGTGAGAATTCCGCTCTGCAGAGCTGTAATCGGAGTAATGTTCCGAATTCGCCGGCTCGACAGATAGGTAACAAGTAGCACTAGTCCAGAGACAATAACCAAACTAAGTACTGCACTGCCCCCTTCAAAGGATATTGGCCACAGAAGTCCGATTGAAGACGAAATCATATTCCCTACCAACGGCATAACCAGCCCAGATAACCCGCCTCCCGGTATAGCTGCAATGATGGAAACTGAGGTGAACTGTAGCAGAAGCGCATTTTTAATCTGCCATGAAGTATAACCGTTAGCTTTTAAAATACCGATGTTCGTTAAATTGTCTTCAATATGCCCCAATATTTGAAACCTGATGACAATAAGCGAGATTAGAACCATAATCAGTGCAAATACGATTAAAATGGCTGCTAAAAGATTAACAAAAACACGGTTCCCTTCGAGCCCAACCTCTGCCCGCATGACTTGAAATTGATCCGTACTTCCTGAGGCAAAAATCCGCTCACTAAGCATTTGCTCCAGCTTTACATCCTTTGAAGGATCGGTTAAATCTGCTGATAGAAAGCTGTACTGAGCTTCAGTTCCAAGACGTTCCTCCAACTGTTTATAACCTTCATCATTCAAAAATACTTTTAAAGCTCCATTAGTTAACGTCCCTAGCAACGGCTCCTCAATAAAGCCACCTATGGTATAAGAAAATGAGTTATTATCGTATACAAAAGTAAAAGTATCCCCAAGGTTATACCCCGATCCAACATGGAACAAATAAGGCAGATAGATCATATTCGCATCCTTAGATCCTAGTGGAGTCGTTGTCTTGAACAGTCCCTTGGTCCGCGGTGTATCCATGTTAAGAATTATAAAAGCTACCGTAGTGTCCGTTTGTCCGTACTTCATTTTAGCATCTGCTAACAGAATTGCTGCTTCATTCTCCCAGGATTCTGTATATGAATAACTATCCACAAGCTCCTCATACTCTTCTAGATAATCATCTTTTGGAAAATATGCACTTATTTCTGGAGTCCTTAATTCAGTCATTTTTTCTTGCTGGAAGGAATTGAGCTTCAAAATGACCGTAAGACCAATGTTCAGCAGCAGCACAGCTATCATGATAAGAATGAAGAGCGTAACCGTAGCACTTTTTCTTTTACGAATATTGGACCAAGCTAATTTTCCTATTAGGCTGCTCATCCCTACCACCCCAATTCGGTTAGAAAGGACTGTAATTGCTGCTGCCGTTCAGGTCCGTTATCTTCGCTATAAGGGGTAAGACGCAAATCTCCCACGATGACTCCATCCCGCAAATACAATATCCGATTTCCACGCAACGCGGTTTTAAGATCATGAGTAACCATAATTATACTTTGCCCTTGTCTATTCACCTCAGTAAGGACGCGCAGTACACCTATTCCTGCTGAACTATTTAACGCACCCGTCGGCTCATCGGCGAAAACCGCTTTTGGACTGTTGATCAATGCCCGGATAATCCCCGCCCGCTGAGCTTCGCCACCTGAGATTTGCGCCGGAAACTTGCCCCAGACAGAGTCATCCAGACCTACATCAGAGAGTAGCTTTTTGGCTTTTTTTACAGCCCCTGCTCTATCCTTTTGTACAAGAAAAGCACTTGATAATACATTATCGAGGACACTCATCGTATCCAGTAGATGAATCTGCTGAAACACGAACCCACAATTCTTCCGCCGGAATATCGCAAGCTGATCATTACTCATGGCTGTGATATCCTGACCTTCAAATAGAACCTCTCCAAGTGTTGGCTTATCCATACCCGAAATGGCATACAGCAGTGTTGATTTACCAGAACCAGAGCTGCCCATGATAATCGTAAAATCACCATGATATAAGGTCAGATCCAGATTTTTCAAAACATGCTGCTGAGTTCCTCCATGGGAGAAGGTTTTTCCAAGCTTATTAGTCTGCATCAGCACTTTATTATTCACTTCGCTCATGTTGAACACTCCATTTACATTCATGCTCATTAATTGCGCTAAAAAAAATCATAGCTCTACGCGAAATATAATGGCTGCAATCACAAACTCATTCGTAATTGCAACCTTATCGTACGTTAAATGTTCTTAACATGTCTTTGTGCAATCCTTAGCTAATTCTTAATTCTGTCCTGCTAAAGGAATTAGCAGTTTGACTGTAAATCCGTCCTCCCGATTGGAGCACAGAATATCGCCTTGCATTTTTTGCATCATATAACGGGAAATGTACAGGCCTAGACCTGCACCATTCTGGCTCACGGCCAGACTGCCCCGAAAAAATTTATTGAATACTAAAGGCAGCTCCTCTTCAGGAACCCCGGGACCATAGTCCAGAATATCTACCTCCAGATAATGATCCGTGATCTCAAACTTAATATCTATGGGTGTGTCTGTGTAGGCATATTTGTAGGAATTATTCACAACATTATCGATCACCTGCTGCAACCGCAAGGGGTCCACCGTAATGAGACAGTCAGGCACAGACGCTGCTGAAATCCGTTCATAGAAATTTACATTATTTATAATTTGGATCAGCAGGTGGCTTTGCTCTTCCGTTAAGCTGACTTTAAGTTCATTTAGTTCCTCCAAGGTCGAATGGAACATATCAGTCACCAGACGATCAATCTGATCTGCTTTGGAGTACAAAGTGTTAAGCTGTCTGCCGGTCTTCTCATCCCTTGCGCTTAATAACATCAGTTCCGTGATCGCCTTTAACGAAGCAACGGGTGTTTTAATGTCATGACTGAGACTAGCAACCAGTTCCTTTTTACTTTTATTCGCCAAATATTCGCTGTGTCTAGCCGCTGCAAGCTCTTCCCGCATCATATCAAAGCTTTCGGTAAAAGCACCAAACAGATGATTACGATCCATCTCCAGCGGCACTTCCAGATCACCTCTCGCGATATGCTTCGCGAATTGCTGCATTTTGCGGAACGGACGGAGAACCGATCGATTCAGGAACCAAATATAGAGAACGCCTAGAACCGTAAGCAGAAGCAGCATCACAATAGAAACTTGTATAAATTGTTTTTTCATATGTATAAAGATCGCACGGTAATCATTATTAATAATCACCTTCCCCACCATCTTATCCTGAACAAAAACGTCCACTAGAGTATCCCGATTATTGATGGCTTCGTTAACAGTAACGGAAATCGCATTTCCCGTCTGATATTTAAGTACTCCCGTGGTATCTATAATGGCAAATTCATAAGGACTTTCCTTGTACAGCTTCGGATCAAGCTTGTCCCAGTTCTGTTCCGTGAGCTTCACAATGGTATTGATCGCCACTCTATCTGTTCCTGTCTCCACCTGCAAATTAAGAATTAGGAAGGTGAGCGCTAAACTTGCGGCAAATATAGTAAGCAGAAGGGCCAACAGCAGTTTTTTTGTCATAACTATTTGTCCTCAAAAGCATAACCGATGCCCCATACTGTACGGATGTACTGAGGATCATTAGGATTCTGCTCAATCTTCTCACGTAGATGACGGATATGTACATTTAAGGTGCCATCCCCCGCAAAAACATCTCCCCATACCTCAGTAAATAACTCCTCTTTGGGGATTACCCTATTTTTCTGCTGAATCAAATAGCTGAGCAATTTATATTCCATCGTTTTCAGCTTGAGAGCTACGCCATTAAGACTTGCCCTCCTAAGTTCGGGGTCTATCTGGATAGGGCCGGCTTGGAGGATAGCTGCCTCAGCTATAACTTCGTTATTGTGGCGTTTAAGCACCGCCTTCACCTTTGCGAGCAGCACTCGCAGGGTATACGGCTTATGAATATAGTCATCTCCTCCGATATCAAGAGCAATCAATACATCATCTTCACTCGAGCGGGCACTAATAAACAAGATAGGAATCCCCATCGTCTGACGCAGCTCTTTGCATAACTGGAAGCCGGATTCACCGCCTAAATTAATATCTAGCAGTAACATTGAGACCTGATGCTCACGTAAAAAGCTTCGACAGGCATCAGCGCTTGTAACAAACGCGGTTTGAACATCGAACAAATTAAAATATTCGCAGGTGGTCTCCGCAAGTTCAGTTTCATCATCAATAATTAAACAATCATATCTCATGGATTTCTCTCCGCTTCAACAGAATTTAGTATTATGTTAGAATATGCCTTTAAGGAGGGGTTACCTGTGGATAAACAATCCCAGCGTCTGGAGCAATTTTTAGATAAATACGAACAAAGCTGGCCATTGAGCGGCACAGTCTTGATAGCTCAGCATGGAGAAATCAAGCTACAAAAAGCATATGGGTATGCGAATCTTGAACATCAGGTCCCGAACGCTATAGATACCAAATTCCGGATCTGGTCGCTAACCAAGTCATTCACTGGCATGGCGATTCTGATGCTAAAAGAACAAAAACGTCTGCGACTGGAAGATCCGATCTTAAAATATCTTCCTGAACAGCATGCATTCGAGGGGATGACCATCCTTCATCTGCTGGGGCATACCTCGGGTATAGCCAACTACACTTCTCTACCCGAATATAATCAAAAATTAAATAAACTGAAGCTGACTCCCTTGGAGATGTTACAGCTATTTGTGAGTCAACCGCCTGCATTTATGCCTGGCACATCGTTTTCCTATAATAATTCAGGCTATTATTTATTGGGGATGATCATTGAAAAGATTACTGGCATGACATTTGAAGATTATATCACTACTTTTATATTACAGCCTCTTGGCATGGTAAATACAGGAGTTTATAACAATCAGCAAATCATTTCAAAATTAGCCTCACCTTATCATTCCTCATGGGGAGAGTATACTCAGGGTGAATACATACATATGAGCTCTATCCTGTCAGCGGGTGCCATGTATTCGACGGCTGCTGATCTTTTCCTGTGGGATCAAGCGTTATACTCCGATCAATTAGTGTCTCACGATACCCTGGAGATGGCTTTTCATTCAAGTAATCTCAAATATCGATTTGGTTGGTTCTTGGACGAACGTTATGATCGCAAAAGAATGTATCACGGTGGCGCTTATCGCGGCTTCCGAAGTGAAATGCACAGATATCCAGAAGAGCAGACAACCGTCATCATGTTGACCAATTATGATTGTGTCCCCATTACCAAGTTAACGGAATCTCTATCTGGATTAGTATTCGGTGAGCCTGCCCAGATACCGATATTCCCGCAAGCCTTCCCACTTGATGATAGCATGTATGCTGAATATATGGGGACCTATGAGGGATTTGGCTGCAAAGCGAGCGTGGAGCGTAGGGGCCAGGACTATTATTTTGTCTGGAATGATGAAGAGGTTACACCGTTCTATCCTATCTCAGAAACAAGATTCCATCATACCAAGCATGACAGTGAATTTGAATTTAAACGAAATGAACAGGGTGAGCTTTCATTTCTGGGGATGAAAAAAACAAACGAGTGCCGCAATAGCCATAAAATAGCTACTGGGCACCCGCCTTTTTTCAGCTAAGGCCTAAGCCTTGGCCAAAATTATAAATTGCGTGAGCATCACGATTACCGCTGAAGACACCCCCAGCGAATTAATGATTGTTAAAGCATTTGGATAACTTTCTTTCCGAAATTGTGAGAACAAAGACACCGTCCATAACACGCTGAAAAATAACGACGACAACCCGGATACAGCTTCACTATCAATTCGTCTGCTCCGGAGAAACAATCCGGCAAGGGTGGCGACAGTATAAACAATATATATTACTAGCTCTATCGATGTGATAACGATCGCCTCGCCGGCAGAGAACAAACGCATTAACAAGTATTGAAAACCTAAACAGATAAACACAAGCTGGTTAAAAGATAGTCTCTTCACTCTCATAGCTTAGCTCCTTTAGGATATATTTTCACAAAAGACAACGCTTACATTGTACTAGTGATTGAATATATCTTCTGTGACTTTCCATACCCTGCCAAATATTAGTCGGATAATATCCTCACATACAAAAAAGGAATTACACTTTGCGAAAAAGATACGCAAGGCATACTTCCTTTTTTTACGATTCGATTGTAGATTTAGACGGAATGGGACATCTTAGTTCCAAAATAGAATGAACAGTGGATTTATAAGATGTTTTCTTAAAATTAGGAGGTCATTGCTGTGAGAAACAAACAATCCATTGTCTTCGTGACCATACCATTATCCGAGATCAAGAAGTTCATCCTTATTGATATTGTTGCTGGATGGGTCTTTTATTTTGCTATAAAATTCCCCTTCCATTCCTTAATTGCCGCCTCTGCCGGAAGCATGTTTGGTCCTATCCTCATACGCCAATCCATGAAGTTAGTTCAAAATCGCGCCAAGTTTTAAGGTTTTAAGAACTGCTCAATCTGTTTTTTATGATGCTTATCATGTGGGATAAAACTTCTCAAGTACTTGCGAACGCTGAATTTTTTGCGATCTCCATCCTTATATTCCTGATTGAATTCCTCTTCCGTTAAGCCTACAGCTGCATCTATGATTTTAGTTCTATAACGTACAAATTGTTCAATTAATGTTTGTTCAGATAATAATTTAGCATATTCTACAGCGTTAGCATTAAACTCGTTAAAATCCAACTGCTTGGTTGTGATCGGTTCCCGGAGAATTATTTTCTTAATCGCACCTTCATAAAAATATTTATCCCATAACATGAGATGACAGATGATATCCTTTAAAGTCCATTTACCAGCTGCAATAGGCTGATTCCAATGTTTAGCTGATACTTCACCTAAAGATTCTACGAACGGGATGAGGGACTTAAATTCGAGTAACATTTGCTCATTTGTTTTTGCAGCCAGAGAGATCAACCTCCACATGAAAAATAAAATAATTCAGTCACAACATCTATGCTGCGTCATCCGCAGAAGCTGCGGCCAGATCCGTATCGGTAGAGTCAGGATTCAGCCAAATCTCAATCAACTCATGGGTACGCTTCACATCATTTTCGTCAAGGATGTAATACCATTGATCCTTCCGTCTGCCCTCACCCTGCAACATATGGCTTGTGATCTCAGGAGTACCCCCTTCAAGAATTACTCTTTTCGCCAAATCAAGAATAAAGTCTGACTTCATATTGGTTTGGAAATTACTGCCTGCTATTTCGATGATTTTCTGTATATTAAGGATATTATCTACTCTCTTCATCCGTTCAAGCGCAGATTTCAAAAAGATCCGCTGCCGCTCCGTTCGTTTAAAATCAGAATCCTCGCGGTATCTTACATACATTAATGCTTCAGCGCCAGAATAAATCGGTTTGTTGGGTTCAATTCTTAATTTCTCATGATCCGGGCTCTTGTTCTCAATCACCTTGGTAATCGGAAGTTCAACACCCCCTAGAGCATCTGTAACGCCCACAAGACCGTTAAAATTAATAGTAGCGTAATATTCGATAGGCGCGTTTAATAAATTTTTAACGGTGTCTACACTCATCTGAGGACCGCCATAGGAATGAGCTGCATTAATCTTGGTTTCTTTCCTAGCTCCTTTAACCTTTTCCGCTCCGATAATTTCTGCATAGGAATCACGAGGGATCGACACGAACAATACTTTATGATCAACTGGCCGGATCACAGTATATATAATCGAATCAGAAAGCCCGTTCTCTTTTCCCCGCTGATCAGTACCCAGTAGGAGGATAGAAAATGGACGATCCTTGTTATCCGCCGTTGGTTGTAATCCAGGAGCTTCAGCGTTTTCATTATTTTCTAAAGGAACGTATGATCCATCAAGCGTGTGTTCAATAGTCGGAGCCACAACATTATTAAATCCGAAAATCAGCAGTTCTTTACGAAAAACATAAGATCCTAGCCCAGCAATAAGTACGATAGCAAGCGTAAATAACCAGATCTTTTTTTTCTTGCTGGTCTTAGTTTTCTTCTTCACCTTTTTTTTCTCAATTCTACTTAAAGAAAATGAAGAAGCTGAATGGGTAGTCTGTTTATTTTTCATTCGGATCCTTAACCCTTCCTGATGACGGATTCTACCAGCCGATAATAGGGAATCATGTAGGTTGTCTCAAAGCCTAATCTATGCGCTAAGTTGAAAGAACCCTCGTTATCCAGACGACACGCCCACACCGGCTCAAGCTGATGTTCTAGACAGTATTCTATTAAGGCTGAACAGACCGCGTAGGCATAGCCCTTCCCCCGATGTGCTTCTGAAGTTTCTATGCCAATTTCCAGTTGATGCTCATTAACAAAACCCGAAAATGCCGTAGAGGCAATTTCCCCAGCGTCAAGAATATTGAAGCCCAGCCCCTCAGCAAGAAATTGCTCTTCATTCCTCCAAAACGCCTTAGGATTGACACCTCCTGTTGCCGCCAAAAACCGTTCTTTGTTCATTCGCACCACTTCAAGGTCTTGGTTAAGATAAGAAGCTTTCTGTTTCAGATATTTCTCGCGGTTAAAGCTGAAGTTGACCCTTGTATTTCTATGGAGCATTTCCTGTTCACTCCAATGAGCGATAACTTCCGTCCAGCCTCCCGCTCGATCAGCCTGCAGCAGCTCTTGATGATGCCGAATCATATTTTTATTGGTTATGTAATCAAAAAGATCGCGCTTAAACTCTTCATTATCCGACTCTCCAATTAATAAAGACATTCCACAAGGGTGTGCAATGTAAAAAGCACGCGGGTTAACTATATCGTCAACATATACGCTGCCAGGTATGACTTGTTTAACCACTGACTCAGCAAACATCGTATTTATTTTCACTTTTCCTAAAGGCTCAATAGCTTTGTAATAATCTTTACGCTCTAGTCGTTTCATAATTTTCTCCTTAGATCTCACGTAATGTTTTGATAGATAACCACCAGTATGTGAGGGTATTTTTTGCTGGATGACACTGTTACCTAAAATATCCCATTATTATAGACGATCTTAGGGTCGATAAGTTTCTATTTATAAGAAATTTGTGAGACAAAAAAAGACCATATCCTATCAAGGATTGGTCTACCCTATTTATTAATGATGATCTTAGTTTTTTTTCACAATCATATCGATCTCACTCTTGAGTAAAAGATATCTGACGACACTTCTCATGATCGGAACTTTAGTCAACTTATGCTGATCTACATAACTTTTCATTTGATCTTTAGACAGCCCGAGCAAGCTTCCCGCTTCAGACACCGTCAATACTTCCTTGTTACTTGTAGCGTTAAAGGTTTTCTTAACTTTTAAATTCCAGTCTTCAAACACCTGCATTTACATCCGCCACCTTTCTATAAAAAAATCCCCAAACGATACGTTTGGGGATTCATTTTACTACTTACAGTTTTACAACATTCTCAGCTTGTTGACCACGATTACCTTGAACTACGTTAAATTCTACACGTTGTCCTTCATCCAGGGACTTGAATCCGTCACCAGTAATTGCGCTGAAATGTACGAATACATCTTCTCCACCTTCAACCTCGATAAAACCAAAACCTTTGTCTGCGTTAAACCATTTCACTGTTCCTGTTTGCATAATATAATTACCACCTTATTTTTATTTACATGTTATTCTTATCCTCAAAAAATCTCTTGCAAAATCTCTAAAAAAATAAAAATTCACATATGGTACAAGGTTATTAATGTCTAAAGAATAACCCTCTACGCTATGTGAATTCGCCAGGTAAATACTTTCGATAGATTGATTATAACACAGCTAACACCAAATAGATACTCTTCTGCATTATGAAGAAAATGGGAGGTAAGAATGAGCTGTGCCATAATTGATTCTACGAGCGGTGACTGACCTCCTCACTTTCAAAATCCTAAAATCAACAAAACAGCGATTCTTCTGTTATCGAAGAATCGCTGTTCGGCGTTTTTTGGTCATTCGCGGCCTACTACGACTACACATTCATTATCCTACGGGGCTTTCGGACTCGGTAGACGTTATTTACATGTTTTAATTCTTTACCGCTAGATTTCGGACTCCAGTGACGCTATTCCTTGGAAAGAGGCTCATAATAAGCATTTTTTAGGCCAATAGCTGCACTGGAGTCCGATAACATTCCAAATATCGGATAATCGTACTTTTAAGGACCACTGTGTCCGTTAGCAGGTTACTAAGCGTATTTTCCAGTGACTAAGCATCTGCTTTCGACACAGCAGTCATTTTCATAGTTTTAGGTGACAGCCCTTCTCTATATTTGAAAAGGCAATCTAAATTTTAAAGTAAGATAATTTATCCAACAGGTCTTGCACCATTGAGCTGAGTGACTCCGACGAGGCTGAGATCTCTTCCATAGAAGCAAGCTGCTCCTCAGAGGCTGCTGCCACACTTTGGGAGTCCGAGGAAGCTTCCGAAGCAAGATCGGCTAATTGTTTAACGGTAACTGAAATTTGCTCCGTTCCCGCGGTCATCTGCTGTGCAGCTGCTGAGACCTCTTGGATCTGATCGGTTACCTGTGTCATCTCTGTCAGAATCGACGTAAATAAAAGATCACTATCAGATACACTCTGCACACCAAGAATTACTTTTTCATTGCCGACAGCCATCGCTTGTGAAGCTTGATTAGTATCTTGCACCACATCTTCAACCAAAGCAGTAACTTGTTCGGCAGCTTTTTTAGTCTGATCTGCCAGCATGCGAATTTCTGAGGCCACCACCGCAAAACCTCGGCCATGTTCACCCACTCTGGACGCCTCAATAGCCGCATTTAGTGCCAACAGATTGGTCTGTTTACTTATGTTCGAAATCAAGCCGATAATCCCGCTGATCTGAGCAGATCGTTCGCCTAAACGTTCAATCGCCAGACTTGTCTCATCTACAGACAGCTTTAACTCCGACATTTGATTCACTGCCATTTGCAGCTGGGCACTGCCCTTTTTCGTCTGATCGGTAACTTCATCTGCAGACGCAGACACCGATGACGAAGAGTCAGCGATCCGTTGCACTCCAACATTCAGCTCGCTCATCGCCATTGAAGAATCACCCGCATAATCATTCTGCAGCTGCGCTCCTTCGGCTACTCGTCCAATTGCCACAGCAATTTGTTCAGCAGCTTTTCCAGTCTGCTCAGCGTTAGCTGTCAGCTCTTCAGAGGTAGCTCCCACGGACATTGATAGATCAGCGACAAGTCCAAACATTTCTCGAAGCTTATGGGTCATATGATTAAAATGTGTAGCCATTTTGCCGAATTCATCATCATTTCGAACCTGCAGGGTTTGAGTCAAATCCCCCTGAGACATCAGCTGCAATTTCTCAGATAACAAACGAAGCGGTTTAACTACCATCAACCATAGTTGAAGACCAACAATAACAGCTAAAATCAAAATCCCAATAATCATAATGATAAAAAATTCTGTTTTAGCTTGTTCATAATCAGCCATGATAACATCCTTAGAGATCGCTGTCTGTGTGTACCAGACCTGGTCACTTCCAGGCATTGGTATCGGAACAAAAGTCCGCAGCACGTCTTCTCCCTTGGAATTTATCGTGTATCCCAGTTTGGCCTCCCCATTCTTCACACGCTTCCACAGTACTGTTTTATCTTCTGTATCACCAAATTCTTTGAGTACACTTTGAGGATCATTTGGGTTGGCTGCATATTTGCCATTACCAGTGATTAAAGAAACATAACCTCCCAGAGGTTTATAGTTAACGGCTTCTTCCTGCAATTGGGTTAACGAAACATCGAACCCTACAGTCCCCAGAAATGCACCCGTTTTATCCAAAATTGGCAGCATGACCGAAATCATCTCTATAGCTCCACCAGTCGTCTCATAGGAGTAGGGTTCAATATAGACCGGTTTTTTCTCTTTTTTTGGTAAAAGGTAATAATCACCCGCACCTTCTACATCATAATTCTTTAAGGGTTCAACCTTTATTGCACCTTGATTTCTAAAGACATAAGGAATAAAACGCCCCGTACCATCATCATATGGCATCTTATTTATATTAGCCTGATCGTTCTGATCAAAAGCATTGGGTTCCCATAATATGCTCATCCCAAAAATTTCTGGTCTGTGCTCAAGCATAGTTTTCATTGTAGAAACAACATCTTCACGGTCCAAGGTTTGACGTTCTCTTGATTCAAGGAGTACTTCAGCGAGCGCTTCACCCGTCGACTGAATGTCTATCATTCTATTCTGAATGGTCTCCGCATAACTTTTTCCTGCGACCTCTGCCTGAAGTTCACCGTTGGATATGCTCACACTACGCAGATTAGCCAGGTTTGCGACTAAACTAAAGAAAAAGATCACAATAATTACTAAACTTACCACCATAACAAATTTAAACGTTAATGAAAGCCTTCGATACAATGCCATCTGAACAACTCCACTCTAGGATAATATATCTTTAATCGACAAAATACGACCTCTATTCAATAGGACTTATTACCTATAATTCAAGGGGTGAAAATTTAAAATTCTATCCATTCCAAAAGTATGTTTAAATAAAAGTAGCCTAATCAAAAAATAACATAATACAAAGGAGTTCATGCCGATGGAAATATCCTCTTTTTTGTTGCCAAAAGATCAAGTCGCCTATATCACTAACTCACTATCCATGCTGGAAGCCTTAGAACAATTAGAACAGCACCATTACACGGCTATCCCTATTATTGATAATGAAGGAAAATATGTAGGAACACTTTCGGAGGGTGATCTATTGTGGAAGCTGAAAAACACAGCAGATTTAACCTTTGACAATATAGGGGAAGTTCCAGTAAGCGACATCCAAAAGCATGTTCATAACGAAAGTGTTCTCATTAATGCAGAAATGGAGGATATGCTGACGCTTGCTGCGGATCAGAATTTCGTTCCTGTGATTGATAATGAGGGTGTATTTGTTGGAATTATTAGGAGAAAAGATATCATTGAATATTACACTCGCAACATTACAGATTAATAAAAAATGACCAATCTCCATTACGGAGACTGGTCATTTTATTTTTCATCAAAATTACAGTTCAGTCAGGATAATCGTTCCTTGTGGGGTAATCGCTAAAGTATGCTCATATTGTGCTGACAATCCGCCGTCAATGGTACGCGCAGTCCAACCATCCGCATCAATTTTTGTTCTGTAACTGCCTGTGTTCAGCATGGGCTCAATGGTAAATACCATCCCCTCTTTAAGACGAGGCCCTCTCCCTGCTGGACCATAGTGAGGTACTTCCGGAGCTTCATGCATTTCTGAACCGATCCCGTGGCCAATAAAATCACGCACTACAGAAAACCCGTTAGACTCTGCATAAACTTGGATGGCATGCGCAACATCGCCAATACGGTTGCCTGCAACCGCCTGCTCGATTCCACGGAATAAAGATTCCTTAGTAGTGTCTAGAAGTTTGGTCGCCTGTTCACTAATATTGCCAATCCCGTAAGACCAGGCCGAATCTGCCAACCAGCCGTTTAAGTTAACAACCATGTCAATGGTTACGATATCCCCGTCTTTTAGCGGCTCTTTTTTCGGGAATCCGTGGCATATTACATCATTTACAGATGCACAGGTTGCGTACGGGTACCCATTATATCCTTTTTGCTCAGGAGTAGCTCCTTGAGACAATATAAATTTTTCTGCAAATTCATCAATTTCCCAGGTCGTAATACCAGGCTGCAAAATTTGCGCAATTTGACGATGACATGCAGCGAGAATTTTTCCCGCCGCACGCATTTTTTCGATCTCTTCCATCGTTTTCATGATAATCATAATATCGCCTCTTCTGTACAGAACACATCGCTCTCGGGCAACGGTTCTTCTTTTGTATTTAGTTTACCCTTTATATTATGAAAGAAAATCGCGAGAAATCCAAATCATTAGGCAAAAAAAATTATATTTTCCTTCCTGAATCTAAAAATAACATCATTTTTTTTGAGAATGTTAGATGAAAGACGAGTGCCTTATCAGCAATTTCTCTTATCTTTCTAATAAAACATAAAGTTATTGTTATCGTTAAATTATTTATTATTCCTAAAAATTCCTTTATATGTTATATTCAAAATAACTGAGGAGGTGATACATGCCTGTAATTGAGTGCATTTACTGCAACCACCTGGAGGATACGCATAATCAAAGAAGCAACCCTATTTGATTAAGGAGGAAATGTTGATGAAATTCAGAAAGCATTTTTCGTTCCGGAAAATCAGTTTGTTAGTATTAATTAGTATCCTTACTCTTTCTATTTCTTTACCTCAACAGCAGGCAGCGGCAGCAAACACTTCTGTTAAAGGTTTTTATGTAAGCGGTACCACTTTATACGATGCCACCGGCAGTCCTTTTGTAATGCGTGGGGTGAATCATGCACACACTTGGTACAAAAACGATCTGGCTACTGCAATACCGGCCATCGCAGCGACTGGCTCCAATACCGTCAGAATTGTACTTTCTAATGGCAGCAAGTGGTCTCTCGATACTTTAGCTGATGTCCAAAATATTCTAAAGCTTTGTGATCAGTATAAAATGATTGCCATGCTTGAAGTGCATGATGCTACGGGCTCAGACAACACCTCTGACCTTAACGCTGCAGTAAACTATTGGATCAGCATCAAGGATGCTTTGATCGGTAAAGAAGATCGTGTCATTGTGAATATTGCTAATGAATGGTACGGTTCTTGGAACACTGCAACATGGGCCAGTGGATACCAAGCGGCAATTCCTGCGTTAAGAAATGCGGGCATTAAGAACACTTTAGTTGTAGATGCAGCGGGATGGGGTCAATACCCACAATCTATTTTCACTAGTGGTCAGGCTGTATTTAATTCAGATACCTTAAAAAACACTATTTTCTCAATTCATATGTACGAATATGCTGGAGGTAATGCTGCTACAGTCAAGAGTAATATCGATAGTGCCTTGGCTATTGGAGCCCCTGTGATTATCGGCGAATTCGGTGACAAGCACACGGGTGGAGATGTCGATGAAGCCACCATTATGAGCTACACGAAGGAAAAAAAGGTGGGCTGGCTCGCCTGGTCCTGGTATGGTAATGGCGGAGGCGTTGAATATCTGGATCTAGCCAGCGGTCCAGCAGGAACACTCAGCAACTGGGGAAATACAGTCGTTAATGGAGCAAACGGAACCTTAGCAACCTCCGTGCTTAATAAAATTTACACAACACCTGGTTACCAACCTGTGCCGGATGGTGGCACTACACCAACAGCTACACCAACACCAACACCAACACCAACACCAACACCTACACCTACACCTACACCAACACCAACAGCTACACCTACGCCAACAGCTACACCTACACCTACACCTACACCTACACCTACACCTACACCTACACCTACACCTACACCTACACCTACACCTACACCTACACCAACAGCTACAGTAACACCTACAGCCACTCCTACCGGCTCGCCATCCAGTAATCTGGCACTTTACTACCGTGCAGCAGATACCAATGCTACTGATAATTCAATCAAGCCCTACTTCAACATCTATAACAACGGAACAACGGCAGTCAATTTAAATGGACTGAAAATTCGTTATTACTTTACTAAAGATGGAAGCGCCTCTCTCAATGGAGTAATCGATTGGGCGCAGGTCGGTGCTTCTAATATATCGGTTGCCCTCGGGTCCACAAGTGGGACGAACGCCGACTCTTACGTTGAGCTTACTTTCAATACTAGCGCGGGCTCCATACCTGCCGGTGGACAATCAGGAGAAATCCAATTACGCGTGCACAAAAGCGACTGGTCTAACTTCAATGAAGCAAATGACTATTCGTTCGATCCAACCAAAGTTTCCTTCAGCACTTGGAACAAAGTAACCCTGTATCAAAACGATGTACTGATCTCCGGCATCGCTCCTTAAACACATAAACCAGCGAGCCTCCCGGAATTGGAGACTTGCTGGTTTTTAAATTGAATCTGTTGTAGCGCAGATGTTGGGATCTTACTAGATTATTGTAGATCAAATGAAGGCTGTTGCTAGATTTGTCAGTCAACGGTGATCTACTGCTGTTAGCCTGCTCCCGGAATGTTACTACTCTGATGTTAGTCTACCGCTGGACTGTTACTACTTTGATGTTAGTCTACTGTCGCTCGTCTATTGTTCCGCTAGTCGGTTGCTTCTCTTTTATTTGGCTGTTCTGCGTACTACTCCACTATTGCTACTGCTGAGCTAATCTAATTTTACTATTTCACCATCTAATGTTATTTTACTATCGATTTAATTCGACCCTTTCACCACTCTGATGTTAGTCTACTGCCGCTCGTTTATTGTGCCGCTAGTCGGTTACTGCTCTTTTGTTTGCCTGTTCTGCGTTACTTCACTATTGCTCCTGCTGTTCTGCGTATTACTCTACAATTGCTCCTACTGCGCTAATATCACTCTGTCCCACTATCTAATATGACCCTTTTACTACTCTGATGTTAGTCTACTGCCGCTCGTCTGCGCTCATCTGCCTTCTTTACCTTTGGAGCGCTTTTGTCGTGATTTTCTTACTCAGATGACGCTATTTGTGCGATTTGAGCCGTTTTGAGCAACTTTCGGACTGGAGAGGCGCTATTCTTCTGAAAAAGGCCGGTTCCTGTCTCTTTTCATCCCCATAACGGCGCTGGTGTCCGAATACTCGGCAAATTGGCAAGATTTCAGGAAATAAGGGCTCCTGAGTCCGTCACCTTGTTAGTCTACTGCCGCTCGTCTATGCTCATCTACTGTTCATCTGCCGTTCTTTACCTTTGGAGCACTCTGTTATGATTTTCGGACTCAGATGACGCTATTTGTGCGAGTTAAGCCGTTTTGAGCAACTTTCGGACTGGAGAGGCGCTATTCCTCTGAAAAAAGCCTGTTTTGGCCTCTTTTCATCCCCATAACGGCGCTGGGGTCCGAATACTCGGCAAATTGGCAAGATTTCAGGAAATACGGGCTCCTGAGTCCGCCACCTTGTTAGTCTACTGCCGCTCGTCAGCGCTCATCTACTACTCATCTGCCCCTCATCTGCTGCTCATCTACTACTCATCTACTACTCATCTGCCCCTCATCTACTACTCATCTTCTATTCGTCTGCGCTCGTCTGCGCTCACCTACCGTTCTTTACCTCTGGAGCATTATGTGTACGACACGACACCCCGCGCATCTAACTACGACCAAACCACAAAAATCCCGGCAGCCATCAACTGGCCCCGGGACATTTTTAAATCTACTTTCATTTAGTCATGGAAATTAAGTCCAGAGGTAACGGCTTTAACATAATCTGCACGGATCACGAAATCTCCAAAATGCTCGCCTTGTTGACGTTCTTTGGCATATCGGTGAAGAATAGGTTCAAGCGTCTCTAGGATCTCCTTCTCATCTATGTTTTCTTTATACATTTTATTGAGGCGATCACCCGTAAAGCCTGCTCCTAAATACATATTGTATCTGCCAGGAGCCTTGCCGATAAACGAGATTTCACCCAGCGCCGGTCTAGCACAGCCATTAGGGCAGCCGGTCATTCGGATCACAATTTCCTCGTCCCGCAAACCAGCTTTATCTATAACAAGCTCCAGCTTATCTATCAGCGAAGGTAGATAGCGTTCCGCTTCAGCCATCGCAAGTCCGCAGGTTGGCAGTGCTACACAGGACATGGAGCTGCGCCGCAATGCAGAAAGATGTGCTCCATCTGTTAGTCCATGCTGTTTAGCCAGCTCAGCTACTTTGCGTTTTTTGGCAGTAGTGACGTTGGCAATCGTTAGATTCTGATTCGGCGTTAGCCGGAAATCTCCAGTATGAATCTTAGCAATCTCCCGCAAGCCACTCATCAAGGTGTATCCTTCTTGGTCATGAATCCGTCCGCTTTGGATATAAAGTGTCAGATTCCATTTTCCGTTGGTCCCCTTCACCCAGCCGTAACGGTCTCCGTTGTGATCAAAATGATAATCACGTACTGCTTCAAGCTGCCATCCGAGTCTTTCATGCAGTTCGTCTACGAACCATTCCAGACCATGGCGGTCAATTGTATATTTGAACCGTGCATTTTTGCGGACAGAGCGATTGCCATAATCCCGCTGGATTGTTACGGTCTTTTCTGCCACATCAATCAACTGTTCCGGACGGCAAAAACCAATTATACGTCCCAACTGAGGATAAGTACTGGTATCGCCATGAGTCATCCCCATACCGCCGCCTACAGAAACGTTGAAGCCGACTAGCTTCTCATTTTCCAGAATAGCGATAAAACCCAGATCTTGCGAGAATACATCCACATCATTAGAAGGAGGCACCGCTAGACCAATCTTGAATTTACGCGGTAAATATACCGGTCCATAGATCGGTTCTACTTCCGCACGCTCGCCTAAGCTATCTACTACCTTCTCACCGTCCAACCAGATTTCATGGTAAGCAGGCGTACGTGGTGATAAGTGATCACTTACTTTGCGCGCCCATTCGTAGACCTCTGCATGCACCTCTGACTGGTAAGGATTCGGATTACTCATTACGTTACGGTTAACATCGCCGCAAGCTGCCAGCGTCGTCATCAGCGTATCATTAATGCTGCGAATGGTTTTCTTAAGATTCCATTTGAGTACCCCATGCATTTGAAACGCCTGTCTGGTAGTCAGACGTAAGGTTCCATTGCCGTATTTTTGTGCCAGATCATCCATCACTAGCCACTGCTCTGGTGTCGCTACCCCGCCTGGGGCAACTACACGAAGCATGAACTGGAATGCAGGCTCCAGCTTTTGCCGTTCGCGCTCGTTGCGTAAATCCCGATCGTCCTGCATATAGCTTCCGTGAAATTTCAGCAGCCGATTATCATCTTCCGGCAAGCCTCCGGTAATCGGATTGCTTAATGTCTCAACAAGCGCGCCCCGCAGATAGTTACTCTCTTGCTTAATGTGCTCAACATCGCTTGGAGGCCCGCCGATCGGCTTAACCTTTTCATTGTTTGCCATTGTTGTTATCTCCCCCCGAAGTCATTCGATAACTTTCCTCTATCCATTAGTAAACATCACGTTGGTAGCGCTGCGCCTGCTGCATATTATCCAAATAAGCTGCCGCTTCTTCAGGACTCAGACCACCCTCATGCTGGATGACAGTAATCAGAGCAGAATGAACATCATGTGCCATATGCTTTTCGTCTCCGCAAATGTAAATATGAGCTCCCGCTTGCAGCCATTCGTAGACCTCGCGGCTCTTTTCCAGAATGCGATGCTGAACATATACTTTCTCTTCGGTATCACGGGAGAAAGCAACATCCAGCTTAGTTAACAAGCCGTCTTTAAGCATTCTCTGCCAGTCCGTCTGATAGAGGAAGTCCGTCACAAAATGCCGATCTCCGTAGAACAGCCATGATTTACCTTCCGCCCCAAGCTCGCCACGTTCCTCCAGGAAAGAGCGGAAGGGTGCAACACCTGTGCCCGGTCCAATCATAATGATCGGTGCATCAGGATTCGTCGGAAGCTTAAAGTTCGGATTATGTTGAATGTAGATGGGCAACGTATCTCCCGGCTGGACTCTTTCAGCACAATGTACCGAGCAGACCCCATAACGCTCACGGCCATGTGCCTCATAACGTACAGCTCTAACCGTTAAATGAACCTCATCTGGATTAGCTTTATAGCTGCTGGCAATTGAATAGAGTCGTGCCGGAAGCTTGCGCAAAATAGTCACAAAGCTACTGGCCGAACCCTCCCATGGAGAGAAGTCCTGAACCAAATCGAGCAGATCGCGGCCTTGAATATATTCCTTAAGCTGTTGCGCACGTTCTGGCGACAATAGATCTCTTAAATGGTTAGAAGAAGATAACTTCGCCGCTTGTTCAAGTAACGGTTTGGTCAATACAGTGATTTCATAGTGGTGAAGAAGGGCCTCACGTAAGGTGCCGTCTTCCCCTTTTTTATTAAATGGAACAATATCATTAGGATTCCAGCCCATAGTATGAATAATAGCGTCTACCAATTCAGGATGATTCTCCGGATAGACACCCAGCGCATCCCCTGGCTCAAATTGTATGTTAGAACCTTCTAGGGATAGCTCCAAATGGCGGGTCTCACGGTCGGAACCACGTCCGTTCAGATTTAGATTCTCCAATACTTCCGCTTTAAAAGGATGGTTGCGGGTATACAAAGGCTCCTGAGAATCTGCGTCTTCCGCAGCTTGAACCGCTTTTGCCGCAATGGCCGGAGCATTTAAATGTGCATTTAAGGCACCAATCACGCCTTCAAACCACTCGGTAACCGAATCATCATAATCAAGATCACAATCCACACGTGGACTTAACCGCTTGCCGCCAAGTTCCTCAAGCCGCTGATCGAAATCCTTGCCGGTCTGACAAAAGAATTCATAAGAGGTATCCCCCAGTGCCAGCACTGAGAACTTCAGATTCTCTAATTGAGGGGCTCTTTTGCTATAGAGAAATTCATGGAACATCCGTGCATTATCTGGCGGCTCGCCTTCACCGTGTGTACTGACCAGCAATAGGAGGTTCTGAACCTTCTTAAGCGCATTGGGCTTAAAGCTGTTCATCGCAGTGAGTGTGACCTGAAATCCTTGCTCCTCCAGCTTGCGGGACAAGCTCCCAGCCAGCCGTTGGCAGTTCCCTGTCTGGGACCCAAACAACACGGTCACTTCACGTGAAGCTACAGGTTGACTAACGGCACTACCTTCCACATTTCCTATCGTATTTGATTGTACTAATTGAACCTCGGCACCTGCCGATGATGCAGTAGTAAGGCCCATGGCTGACAAATAACCGCTAAGCCATATTTGCTGTGTCTCCGTTAAGGATGGTAGAAGACGATTGAGTAGCTCGACTTGGCTCTCGTTAAAAGGACTGTTCGTTACCTGTAGTTGCAACAATATCCACCTCTCCTAAACATGAAATCTTCTGATGATCCGTACCTCATGAAATCAGGCTATCACAATAATTGTAAACGATCAATGATGTCGATTTACCCTAATAATTGTAATTTATTGAAAAAGTATCTATAAAGTACGTAAAAACCGATCAAAACAGTATGATTTAACCTGTTTTGATCGGTTTCATTATAAAAAGTGATACTATTTATAAAATATTGTGATAAATAAAAGCTATAATTTTTGCTGACTTTCGGGAAATAACACCTCGCCGATCCCCGTCTTAATCTTCACTATCTCCTCAAGCGTATTCGACAGCTCGCCGGGCGGATAAGGTTTAGTTAAATATTTTTGAATTACATCGTTTAATTGGTTCTTATCCGATTGATCCAGAGCAGAAGAAATAACGATAGGTATATTTTCAGTTCTTGGATCTTCTTTAAGCATTCGGATCAAATCCCAGCCATCCAGTTCTTCACCCAACATCAAATCTACCACAATCGCCACAAATGGTGTTTTCAAGGCCTGATCAAAAGCTTGCTGTGGATGGTAATGATGGGTAACACGGAACCCCTTCCCTTTAAGCTCTTCTGATAAAAGCAACGAAAGACTGTAATCATCTTCAACGATCATTACATTAGGCTTGAGCTCTTTTTCGGTGCTCCATTTATTAAGCTCATCCCGTTGCCGGCTCGCTTCCGCATGGAGGATAGGGAGGCTAAACCAGACGGTAGTGCCCTCTCCTTCAACGGAATCTATACCGATATTTCCCTTTTGTTTCTCAATGATCTCCTTACAGATAGCAAGTCCGAGTCCTGTTCCTCCAATTCTTTTAGAGGCGCTATTATCCACTCTTCTGAATTTTTGGAATAGCTGTCCTATTTGATCCTTAGGAATGCCAAGACCATTATCCTGGATACGTACAATAATTCTATCCGACTCGTTATGCAGCAGTACTTTAACTTCATTGTTATCAGGTGAGAATTTAATCGCATTACTTAACAGATTCGTCAGAACTTGGACAATCTTATCCTTGTCCACATCAACATCCGCATTTAAAGCCTCATCCACTAGGAGCACATGATGGGTACTGCTCAGTTTATATTGATCAATTACACCTAATACAATTTCACTGAGATTCAAATGCTCCGTGATATATTGCTGCTTACCTGACTCCATTCTCTGCAAATCAAGAAAATCATTAATGAGCTCCGTCAGTCGTTTAGCTTCTTTATGAATCGTCTCCAGATATTTAAGCTGCTTCTCAGGCTTCATGGTCTTAGACAATAACAGTTCTGTGAAACCAAGTACACTCGATAGCGGTGTTCTTAGCTCATGACTTACCGTACTGACAAGATCAGATTTCATAAGGTCCAGCTCATATTCTCTAGTGATATCTCTGTAGACAAACAATGTACCAATACGCAGCTCGCGACGGAATACAGGGATCGCATACACGTCAATATGCTTCTTCGATTCAGTTCCAATGGAGTATTGCATGCTGCTGGATTCCAGAGCATCCTCAGCAATCGCTTTTTCAAAAAACATCCGAAGTTCATGATTCTCATTCGAGTGCTCAATGAAATAATCCATCCATTTCTGACGGGGAATCAAAGCTCCTTCTGTCCACTCATAATTAAAAATGTTGCTCAACGCTTTATTCATCTGCAGGAGCATACCTTCTGTATTCACAAATTGTATGCCCTCGTTCACATTATTTACGATGTCCCGATTCAGCTTTCGTCCATGTTCAATCTCTTCATACATGAATAAACGTTCAATCGCCAGCGCTACGCGGTTCATCATCCCCTGAACCTCATTAATCTCTTCTTTGCTGAAGGAATGACCAATCCGGCTGCCACAGAACACTGCAAGAATCTCATCCTCTGCGTTCACAACAGTAGTGTAGAAGTCGTAAACATAGACCTCACTCGCAGAAATCCCTTGCTCTGATTGTGTGGCCAGGCGCTTGATTAGGTACGTTTTTTCCGCTTGCAAGCGATATAACATCTCATTATTCTCATGATCAAGATAACGCTCCACATTCTCCTGTGGAATGCCTTTCACAGCCGCAATATTATCTTTCACAAGCAGGAAGAAACTCGAATCAAAGGCATACAGGCGATGCATAAACTCAATAAACTTATCGGCAAATTCATGTTTATCCAAAGTATAAGTAATATCATGATTCAGCTGATTATTAAGTTCAAGCATCATCTTGGTCTGTTCTGTGTTTTTTAACGTTTCGGCTAGCTCCTGCTGCACGCTTTTCATTGAGGTGATATCGTTCGCAATAAGGATGTATTGATAAATCACACCCTCTTCATTCAGGTACGGCACAATCGTCAGATGCAGCCAGATGGGCAATCCGTCTTTGGCTAGAATCTGCAGCTCATTGTTCCACACTCCGCCTGTATTTAATTTGTTAAAGATTTTCTGATAACCCTCATCAGAGAGATTATAAAGTTCAAATAACTTATAGGTGTAACCGATAATCTCAGACTTCTTATAGCGGGTATATCCACTTAAATTATCATTCGCGTAGGTAAAGACACCTTTAGCAGTAAGGATCCCCACCGCAGACGATTGATCCAAGGCTTTCATCATACTCTCAATTTCACTAAGCGAGCGCTGCAGCCTATATTGCTGATCCTGAAGTTCATCCTGCTGCGCATGCAGCTCTTCATTCTGCATCATCAATTCTTCTTCTTTATCTTGAATACTTCTAGCCATATTTAGAAAAGCATCATAAAGTCGGCCAATTTCATCTTGATTCTTAAGCTTGCCCAGAAGAATTTCTTCTCCTGCAGCCAGGGAATGGGTTGCCCCTTCCAGCTTCAGAATAGGATCTATTAGGTTCTTCAGAATCCGCCAGATCATAAAGGTGAAGATTAGCAGAATAATCGTGCTGAAAAAGAATGCGATAAAGGTAAACTCATTGGCACGTTTGATGTAATCCATAGCCATAGTATTTAATGCGGCATCGGATCGTTGCTTGTACTCTTTTGTATACATTAAAAAATCATTTACTGATTTCGTGTTGCCATCTGCGGATAGAGCTCTCAAAGACACATAATCGTCTGCCTCGACAAACCGAATCGCTTCCGGCAAAACTTTAGTTTTGTACTGAACATAAAATGCTTTCAAACCATCTCTAAACAAGGCTTCTTCCGGAGATAAATTGAGATTAGAATAGGTATCCAGAATCTTATCAAAGTTAACAAGTCCTAAGTTTAAGAGCTCTAATTCATTGTCACTCTTAAGTGCGCTGAATCCCCTCGCTCGGAAAAAAACCTCATTTAACGCAGTCGCCAATTCGTTAATCGTGTCCGCCTTATTTTGCAGAACTTCACGGTCTCTACTTAATTTGTTCTGCTCATTGTTTATGAAAAACAAAAATACAGATCCCATAAGAATGATTAACGAAAAAACCAAGGCAATGATACGAAAATATCTATTTTTAATACTGTGATTAGAGCTGCTACCCTTTGTCACTTAGGATCCCCTCCACAATCTGCAAGAGTTCCATCGGACTAAAAGGTTTTGGCATAAAATAACGTGCGCCTGCATCTACCGCTCGAAGACGATCTACATCTTGGGCTTTGGCTGTTAACATTAAAATAGCTGTAGCCTTCTTTTTCTCATCATCCAGTTGGCCTAGGACTTCAATCCCTGTCATTTCAGGCATCATATAATCCAATATCACCAAATCATAATGATCCTGTGACAATTTTGAAAGCGCCTCTAATCCGTTCTCGGCAGTGTGGATCTCCACGTCTTCCAAATCTTCTAAGGTGTCTACGATTAACATTCGTAATACTTCTTCATCATCCACTACCATTACCTTTTGCATAGCTGCCTAGTTCCCTCCGCTTTAGATCTCTCCTGGTGCTCACAACATATTCAGAACCCAATTAGAACAAAAATCTATGAGCCAACCGCTCTATCCTCGACAATAACTCAGGCATATGGACCGGTTTGACTACATAATCATCGGCACCCATCTGCAGGGCATGTACAATATCCGCCTGATTGTTTCTTCCCGTCAACATGATCACTAATATATTTACTTCCGGATACGTTTTGCGGATTCTTTCCAGAACTTCTACCCCATCCAGATCAGGCATCACACCATCCAGCAAAATAATATACTTCTCATCCACGGCATACCAATCCGATTGCAGGAAATCAAGCCCATTCGCATAGCTGCTAACCTTCACCTCAGCAATATTCTCCGGCTCCCAAATGGCGAACTGACTGGTCACAATTCTCCGAATTAGCGTATCGTCATCCACAACAATCACATTCAGAACCGAATGCTTTTTAGTAGTGGATAAATGGTCCGAATAAAGCGTTGTCTGATTCCTTCCAGCATGCTTACTAGCATAAAGAGCCTGATCTGCTTCCTCAATCAATTTATCGGCTATATTCTCGGCATCTGTTACCTCAGAAATCCCGCTAGAGATAGTCACATGAAAGATTTCATTTTTCGCAAAAAAGTCAGTCGCCACAAACCGCTCTTGAATACGTTGTATAACCAACATTGCAGATTCCGCATCCGTGTGAGGTAAGAACACTGCAAACTCTTCTCCCCCATAACGGCAAAAGGTATCCTCCAGACGGATGGAATTCTTCACAAGCTCGGAAAAGCCCTGCAGAACTTCGTCTCCGATTAGGTGACCATATGTATCATTAACGTTTTTAAAATAATCCAAATCAATCAGCGCTAACGAAAATACGCGGTTGGTCCGCTTAAAATCACCAATCAGCTGCTTCATGACTTGATTAAAGTGTTTGCGATTGAATGCGCCGGTCAAATCATCCACGATGATGGACTCCTGCCATTCTCTTTTGAGCTGAAAGCGATTTTTGATCAATACCAGAAATAAATCAATATCTACAGGCTTCGGTAAAAAATCCATCACCCCCAGCGAATACGCCTGCATTTGCGTCGCTTTGGAGTACTCCCCGCTTATAATGATAATGGGAATTCGTTCTTTTTTAGCCTTGCCGATAATTTGGTTCAACACCTCAATCCCGCTTTTATCCGGTAAAAGAATATCCAGCAGAATGAGATCTGGTTTCGTTTCATAAAAGATTTTGAGTCCCCGTTCAGCAGATAAGGCAATGCTTACATAGTAATTCTGCCTCTCCAACGACTCTTTCAGATAAGCAACTAACTCTACATCATCGTCGATAAGAAGAATATCATTCTGCGTGAGCGTCTCAGCAGGTCCCTTTTTATCCAATGCTTTAACAGAGCTTGAAGCTGCCAATGAATGGACATTAAACAATGGAATCAGTGGATATAAATAATCCCCCCATTCCTCGACTGACCAACTCTTAAGACTGCTTTCCATGAAATAGGGCAGCGTATCCTCGGCAAATTGTTCGACATCTGGTAATCCGACAGTTCCAGCAGTGCCTTTTAAATTATGCAAAAAACGATAAATGTCCTTTTCCTTCACTTCCGCCTGTTCCGTCCATTCCTGGAGGGTCATCTTCGTTCTTTGCTCAACCATGTCTTTATATTTTTGTGTAGTCATATTTACTCCTTCAGACTATCATATCAAACTCTCAGTTCATCACATTTTTTATAGGCTGTCAAATGAATTTTCTATAATTTCAGCTGCCAAAATAAATATTTAATCAAACTGACAAAAAACCTTTGGTTGAAGCTTGTTTCATCATTTGCAATAATAGTTGGAATGGTTCATTCCGTATACACGGTGAAATCAACAAATACAAAGGGAGGCTGTATTCATGAAGGGGATTATTACTGTATTAGGAAAAGATAAAGTAGGGATTATCGCTAAAGTATGTACATATCTAGCCGAACACAATTTGAACATTCTGGATATTTCGCAGACGATTGTTCAAGATTATTTTAACATGATGATGATTGTAGACATTTCTAGCTCAACTAAAGCTTTTGAGAATATTGTAGAGGAATTACATTTGCTTGGCGAATCGATTGGCGTGGAAATCAAGCTTCAGCATGAGGATATTTTTAATATTATGCACCGAATCTAGGAGGATGGCTGACCATGATATCACTAGTGGAAGTACAAGAAACGAATAAGATGATTCGTGAAATGAATCTGGATGTGCGTACCATAACGATGGGGATCAGCCTCATGGATTGTGCCCACACGGATATGCGCACCTTTAATCAAAATGTATATGACAAAATCACCAGATCCGCTGAAAAGCTCGTAAAGACGGGTGAAGATCTGGAAAGACAATTTGGGGTTCCTATCGTTAACAAACGGATCTCTGTCACACCCATCGCTATTGCCGCTGGTGCGGTGAAGACAGATACCTATGTACCTGTTGCTGAAATCCTGGACAAGGCTGCAAAAGAGGTAGGCGTTAACTTTATCGGCGGCTTCTCTGCACTTGTACAAAAAGGCTGCACCAAAGGCGATCGTATTCTGATCGACAGTATTCCTGAAGCATTGGCAGTCACTGAAAGAGTCTGCTCCTCGGTCAATGTCGGTTCCTCCAGAAGTGGAATCAACATGGATGCTGTGAAATTAATGGGCGACATCATTATCCAAACTGCGGAACGCACCAAGGATCGGGATTCCATCGGCTGCGCCAAGCTGGTAGTTTTCTGTAATGCAGTTGAGGACAACCCTTTTATGGCCGGAGCATTTCACGGGGTTGGTGAACGGGAATGTGTCATCAACGTTGGCGTCAGCGGTCCTGGTGTAATCAAACGTGCGCTTGAAGAGGTTAGAGGGCAGGATTTTGAAACCTTATGTGAAACCATTAAACGGACAGCCTTCAAAGTCACACGTGTCGGTCAGCTAGTTGCTCAAGAGGCTTCCAAACGGATGAATGTTCCTTTTGGGATTATCGATCTATCCTTAGCTCCTACTCCAGAAATCGGAGATTCCATTGCCGAAATCTTTCAAGTCATGGGTCTGGAGGAAGCTGGCGCTCCGGGAACAACCGCTGCTCTGGCGATCCTAAATGACAATGTTAAAAAAGGTGGCGTAATGGCCTCCTCCTATGTAGGTGGACTTAGTGGAGCCTTTATTCCGGTCAGTGAAGATCATGGCATGATTCAAGCGGTTCAGCGGGGTGCCCTTACACTAGAGAAGCTGGAAGCTATGACCTGTGTGTGTTCCGTAGGACTGGATATGATCGCTATCCCAGGAAGCACTACCAAGGAGACCATTTCCGGCATCATCGCGGATGAAGCTGCAATCGGCATGGTGAATAACAAAACCACTGCGGTTCGCGTGATTCCAGTAATCGGCAAGGACGTTGGTGAAATGGTCGAATTTGGCGGCCTGCTCGGATATGCACCAGTTATGGCAGTGAATGGCTTCAACTGCGCGAACTTCGTTAATCGTGGCGGACGAATCCCTGCTCCAATTCATAGCTTTAAGAATTAATAGAAACCTCAAACAGCAAGTCCCTATTTGTACATAGGAGACTTGCTGTTTTTTTATATTCTAAAGCTGAGAATATTTGTTTATCTTGATTAAGCCCGTTGAATGCCGATATTAGGCGTTCCGCCAGTCAAATCGATAAATAATACATAATCATTTCCATCTGTGCCCTTCAGAACGAGACCAGTCTGACCTACAGCACCTACAGAAAAGTATCGAACCTGTTGCAGGCTGGTAGGAGCGCCTGGTGGCAATGTTGCTTGGTTCGTAGCGATCAACCGGGTTGCAGCTCTGATGGTGCCTGCCCCGCTAATTTCACCGGTTACCCCCAGATGACCGAGTATGGATTCACTGCCGTTCACATTTAGGCTTCCCATTATAGTCTGACTACCATTCAAATGCAGATTCGAATCGATAGTCTCATTTCCATTAACGTGCAGATCATTTTGAATGGTCTGACTTCCTGTAACTAGAACGCTATCGAAGGTTGGCAAGGCGATCATCCCTTTCAGGTTTTATAGTATATCTTATGTTAAACAAGCCAGCCCTGTCATAGATAGATATACAGCTTTCACTAAATCCGCTTTTTATCTTCGAGACTCTGATTAATGGTCTTATACCTAAAGTCAAAATAACCCCCTACACATATAATGATTAGCAAGACTCGGTGCTAGAGCGGACGACTGGCTCCACAGAATACAGGAGGAATTATGAAGAAGACAGCTAATAGGCTCACTCCTGAAAGGCCTTCAAGTCACGAAGTCACCATCAGCCAAGTTAATCCATCGCAACACCATAACCTCATCCTAGAGATGAACTCTTATAGAGCAGAGCCTTTGCAACGGGAACTCAAGCAATTAAGAATATTGCTGCTTGTTCCTACAGTGGCAAGTGATAAAATGCCTAATGTACGACTTTTTAAGGATCAACTAAGGCATTTGGTCAAAGAAGTACTTGCTATTAAATTCCAGCATAATCTGGAGGAATATTTAGCCCATTTTCAACCTGATCTAATATTAGCTCTAGGATCGGAGACCCTATTTCCGGAGGAGAACCTCCCTGCTCTGAAAGCTTCCAACGTTCCCAAAGCGGTATGGATGGCAGATGCCGCTTGTCTTACTCCAACAGAACGTAATCTGGCATTGTTGTTCGATTATATTTTCACACAGAACATAGCTAATCTGATCTATTATCAGGGTTTATGGGGCAAACATTCCAGCTTTCTCCCATATGCTGCGGATACGGATCTCTATTATCCAAGACGTGTGGAGGACTGTTATCAGAGTGACGTACTCATTCTTGGCGATTTTCAAATCGATAGTGTGCTTTACACGTTGGCGTATTCAGACCTACTTCAAGGCCTTAAGGTAATGATCGCCGGGCGTGGTTGGGAACCCCCCAGAAATTTCATTGATATCACCCATAGTAAAGATATGTCCAGCTATTATAATGGAGCAAAAATCGTCATCAATTGCACTGGTTCTGTGCAGCAGATTATGGAGGTCACCGCTTGCGGTGTATTTCAGTTAGTGGAGGATCATCCCCATCTTCATAATTACCGAATTGCAGAAGAAGATCTCATTCGTTTCCAGAACTTCAAAGAGCTCTCCGATAGCTTTAAGCACTATTTTTCACATAGTGAAGAAAGAAGAATTTCTGCCTCTCGTGCCCTAAAGGAACTTAAATATAACCATTCTTATATCCAGCAAGGAAAGTTACTGCTGAGAAAAATATTCAAGGAACCATAGGGGGTGACCTGACTTGAAATGCATTGCTTTTGTATTGCCTCAGTTTCATCAGATCTCAGAGAACGATTCCTGGTGGGGTGAGGGTTTTACAGAATGGACAAATGTCAGGAAGGCTGCAGCCCTTTATCCTGAACATGATCAGCCCAAGAAGCCATTAAATAATTACTACTATGATTTAACGGATCCTAAAGTGAAACAATGGCAGGCAGAGACGGCAAGGGCTCATGGCATTTACGGTTTTTGTTATTATCACTATTGGTTTAATGGCAGGCGGCTACTGGAACAACCGGTTCAGCAGATTCTTGCGAGCAAAGAGCCTGACTTCCCCTTTTGCCTTTCTTGGGCTAACGAACCCTGGACACGTAGCTGGGATGGTACCGAAGAGGATGTCCTGATGCCACAGGAATACGGAGAAGAACGGGATTGGCGAATGCACTTTTTTGCTTTGCTGGAAGCCTTCAAAGATGATCGTTATATCCGGGTGGAGGATAAGCCTGTCTTTATCATTTATCGGTCTGCTAGTATCCCGCACTGTGAAGAAATGCTTCAATATTGGCGCGAATTGGCTCTGCAGAACGGACTTAAAGGACTTCATCTGGTCCGGACACTGGGCGGTTTCCCCCTAAAGAAAGAGCAAGGATTCGATGCCAGTCTGGAATTTGAGCCGCATTACACATTCGCACATGGCGGAGTTAAGCATTTATGGAGCTCAAAGCAGGTGGAGGATCAGAGGCATATCGTAATTGATTATGATGAGTTATGGGAATCCATGTTGGAGCGGACACCCCATAGAGACGGAGAGATCATATATCCGGGAGCCTTTGTCAACTGGGATAACACACCACGTAAAGGCCCTGCCGGACAAAGCACCTTAGGCGCTAATCCTCAAAAATTCGGCCAATACCTTTCACGACAAATTGAGCGCGCCAAAAAAATGTTCAAAAGTGAATATATTTATATCAACGCCTGGAATGAATGGGCTGAAGGGGCCTACCTAGAACCGGATGTACGTTATCAATATCAATACTTGCAAGCCGTTAAGGAAGCCTTACAGTTTCATCACAAAGAAGATCCTTCTTAGCCGTAGCGCCAGAAGGATCTTTTTCATTTTATGTTATCTTTCAGATGACTGCACTTTGGCACTTCTTGCACTCACCAATCTCCAGCCAGTTAATAAAGCAGCCACTAGACATATCGATGCCGAGGTTACAAACACTACATGCATGCCCTCGATAAATAACTCTGGCCGACCAGGAACTAGCCCTGTCACCCTATAGCCGGCTTTACTGCTCATCACTTGAAAAAGTATTGTAGTAGCAATTGTTATGCCGACAACCATACCAACATTACGAACTAACGAATTGACACTACCCGCAGAACCAAGCTGTGTTCTTGGTACCTTAGACATGACAAGCGAATTGTTCGGCGATTGAAATAGACCACTTCCTATCCCCAGCATAGCGATCCACACACCTACCAGCACAACAGAGCTTCCTACATGAAGCTGTGCTAATCCGAACTGCGCAATAACCATGACCACCAGCCCTGCAAAAGTCAAAAATTCCGAGCCTATTTTATCCGATAGCGCTCCACTCATTGGAGCCACGACTACCATACATATCGGCAGCAGCATTAACAAAAAGCCTGCATAGAATGGCGATAAATTAAGCATGTTCTGTGCATAAAACGGCGCGATAATATTGAAGCAGAAATTCGCTGTAAATACGAGAAAACCACATAAGATACTTAAAGAAAACAACGGATTCTTAAATAATGACAGCTGCAACAGCGGTTCTTTTCTGCGAAGCTCCATCCATATGAAAGCAACGAAGCTGACTACAGCAACAATTATTGATGTAACAATTAAGCTGTTACCATATCCAAGCTGTTGACCTAGTAATAATCCTGCGAACAAAGTAATAATAAAGACAGCGAACAGTAAACTGCCCGGCACATCAATCGAAGATTTCACTCTCGTTAAATCCTTAGGCAATACCTTCCAGCCAAAAAATATAGCGATCAGGCCAATAGGGACGTTTACCCAAAAGATATACTCCCAGCCTAAGGTGGAAACCATAATCCCGCCTAGACTTGGACCAGCTATACTTCCCAGAGACACGAATGTACCAATGAAACCAAGGGCTTTGCCACGCTCCGTGGCAGGAAAGATATCCGTAACAATTCCCTGACTGTTCGCCATGGTCATCGAAGCACCTAAGGCTTGAACAACGCGTGAAGCAATTAAGGCTGGTAAGCTTACACTAAGCCCACACAGCATAGATCCAATAACAAATACAATCGTGCCAATCTTAAAAATTCGAATCTTTCCTACGATATCTCCAAGCTTGCCGAAGAAAAGGATCGCCGCACAGATCGCCATTAAATATCCTGTTGTTACCCATTCGATTTGCGCCATGGGCAGCTTCAGTTGTTTGGATAGCTCAGGCAGAGCAATATTGACAATACTACCATCAAGGGTGGACATGAACGTAAAAATATTCAGAACAATTAAGATCATCCAGCGTTTCTTCTGAATTTCTTTATCCTCCTGATAGGTTGCACTTACAGAACTCATAACTAACACCTCATTAAATATTAATAATCACTGTTTAGTTGCGCACGCAACCAAACTCACCATACCCAGTGTACAACAATTTAGTTGCGTGCGCAACGACTTTATTGTACACTTTATTTCAAGGCAACAAATGAGCGAACATATAACCCAAAGAGGTGTCTATATTGGCAAGAGAGCCTATCGGGAAGCTAATTTCCCATCTTCACCGTCAAAATCAAAAGAAACTGGTTAAGCAATTTGTCCCCTATGGAATCGGTAGTGGTGGACAGCATAGCTTTCTTAAATTGATTCTTTCTCGGCCAGGCATTACTCAGGATCAGTTAACTGCCGAATTGAAGTTCGATAAAGCAACTACAGCACGTTCTGTGAAGCAATTAGAGAATTCGGGATATATCGAGCGCAAAGACGATCCTAATGATCGACGCTCTCACCTTCTATATCCTACCCCAAAAGCCATTGATTTCTTCCCAGTTTTACAGTCCATCTTAGATGAATTTAATAAAAGCCTTGTTGGCCATTTAACCGATGAAGAAGTAGAGCAACTACATTTCCTGCTGCAAAAAATCAGCAAAAACGAAGAATAGAACATAAGAAAAAGGATGTCCCACAGCCATTAGGCTGTTGAGACATCCCACGTTTACTTTTGCTTTACGAGCTCAGTAACTTCTTCCGTAATCTCTTCTCCGCCCATACTCTTCCATTTAGCTACAAACGCATCAAAATCACTAAGCGGTGAATCACCCACAATGATATTTAAGAACGTCTCATTCTCCAGATTCTGCAGTTCCGGCCATTTAGTCTTCATAAGCCGGGTGTTCCCATAAAAGACCCCACGCACTCCCTCTATAGCAGTTGAGGTTAACACAGCTACTCCATATTTATACGCATTCGCTGCTTTCCAGCCTTCAAGATCTTTTTTGGGCTGCTCTGTTTCCGCTACCCATTGATCATAAATGAGCCGGGTATCAGAATTTAATGTATCCGGGTCTATCTTTCCGTGCAAAGCCTGCTGGATATCAGCATAATGTTTCTCAATCGCATCCCTATAATCTATCAGAAGATCGAACGGATAATAAGCACGCAGCTGAATGCCTGTCTGCGCAGAGAAATCACCCAGCTTTTTTACCTCCTCTTGATTAGGATCCTGTCTTCTTTCGAGTCTTGTAAACACGTTTAATTGCTTGATTACAGCCTCAGGATGTTCAAACCCTTTACGCACAACAAGATATCGATCTGTTACCGGCGCTAAATGAGCGACAAACTTACCGGAATCGTCAACTGGAGCTGCATATGCTCTCCATTCTGCCTTCGTATCCAAAGCCACTGCCTCTGATAAAGGATAATAAGGCATCCACCAAGGACCAAAAAACATCCCGGATTTACCTGTAATAATAGGCTCCTGAGTTTCCTTATATAGTGCAAAGTCCGGATCCAGCAACCCGCGTTTATACCAATCAGCAAGTTTAGCAAGCGCTTGTTTGGTCTCTGGTGTAATAGAGCCATACACGATATTGCCGTTGTTATCCTTAATCCAATTCGTGGGGAAAGCGTGAAATGCACTAAACACAGCATCCAGACCATTAACTAATGGTTTAGTTCCATATACGATATTTTTGTAGCCGCTTAGACCGACGGTATCTCTTTTTCCATTTCCATCAGGGTCTTTTTCAATAAAAGCTTTGGCAAGTTTTTCGATGTCTTCAAAAGTTTGAGGAGGCCGCAGCTCCAGCTTCTCCAGCCAATCCTGACGTACCCAGAGCAGCACGGGAGAGTCAGCATCAATAGCTACATTCGGTAATCCATATAGTTTACCATCGCGGGAAGCGTCCTCTAATGCCTCACCCTTTGTAGAATTGTACATATCCTTGATAAGTTCAGATCCATATATTTTATAAGTCTCTGTCAAATCTTCAATCATATCATTATCAATTAATTTCTTCAGTTGATCACGATCCACAACCATGGCATCAGGCAAATCGTTGCTATCAATGGCAAGCTGTACCTTTTGCGTAAAAGCATCCTCACCCTTCGCTTCCCAGGAGTGAACCACTTTGATATTCGTAATGCTCTCTAAATAACGGGTGATTGGATTGTTATCGTTGCTGTCACCTGTATTAAGCCGCGAGTCGGGAACCTTAAACCCTACTCGGATCACAATCGGATCCTCATATTTGCTATAAGCGATAGAAGTAGCTTCATCCCCTGCCTGAGGGCTTGCAACCGAATCTACAGTACCGATATTGTCACGACATGATGTCATTCCAATGACCAGACACACTAGGAGGATAGATTTCCAAAATTTCATATTTGGTTTTTCCCCTCCGCACGGAATTCACTTGGTAATTTACCAATACGTTCTCTGAACAATCTGCTAAAATAACGATCATCCTCAAAACCGGACCGCGAAGCAATCTCACAGACGGGAAGCGTAGTCTCCAGCAGCAGTGATTTGGCAAGCTCCAGCCGCATTCCCCGTAAACATTCACCAAATGTCTCTCCGGCAAAACGAGCGAAACATTGGCTGAAATAACCACGGCTCATATTAATGACGGCTGCTACGTCGCTCTGATTGATTTTGTCACCTGCATGGCTCTGCATATAACGAACTGCACGAATAAGACAGGACATAACCTCTTTAGTTAATCCAAGTTCCAGCATTCTTCGTCCCACATGATCAGAAAATCGCCGCAGCCAGTTCTTCCAATGGCACCAGTTCAGATTATGGGAGATGTCCCTTTCCAGTTGAGCAGCATCTTCAGGCTTTAAAAGTAAAGAGCTCCAGCTTTGTATTAGAGAGTGTGCAAACGCCAGAAACTGATCAGAACGGGGTTTCTGCTGAAGTATGTTTGCTACAAACTTCTCCCACTCATTTCCATCAATTGTCCACTTTAGATTCTGTGCTTGCTCCAGCAGATTATCCGCCTCTTGTTTTGAATAGGGAGCCGCTGGTTCCTTCTTTATGTCTTCATATTTCAATGAGGTCAAATCCTCAGGTTCAGGATGATAAAATAGAATACGGCGTAATTTCGCAGTGAGCTGTTCCTCCAGTTCCTGCAAGGGTTGATCTCTCAATCCACTGATCAGCGCGGTCTGCCATCGTCCGGATAGCTGGATCTTAAGCTCACGTTTGCTCTCATCTATTGAGAAACGATGTAATAAGGGCGACATCCACATCTCATGAAAAGTAATGAGCGGATTATTTTTCACGCTGGACAGCTGAAATAATTCTTCTTCATTGCATTGATGATTTAGGGGCAAATACAGCAGAGCCTTATCAGCAGCCATACGTTTACTTTCCCCACGAACCAGAGCATCCCGTGTATTGTCCTCCCATTTAATACGATCGACAAGACGTCTGATGGTTTCATCCGCATTTTCCATCTCAAGCAGTGTTTTTACAATATAGTCAACGGCTCCTAAACGCATAGCCTCCTGAACATAGTCAAATTCATGATGACAAGTAAGGACAACACAGCGAATGCCTGCGAACCGTTGTCTAACCATTTTAATAAGCTCGAAGCCTGAAATGCCTGGCATGGTCAAATCCACAAATAATAAATCTACTTCCTGCTGTTGAAGCAGCTCCAAAGCAGATTTACCATCACCTGCCTCCCCAACTATAACAATCCCTAAGGATGACCAGTCGATCAGGGAAATGAAGCCTTTTCGCACGAGTCTCTCGTCATCGACAACTACAGCCTTAATCATCGAAGTCCTCCTTACCTTTCCTCGGAATCACAATGGATACAACCGTACCTTCTCCTGGCTTACTGAACATCTCTAGCTTCATTTGTTCTCCATAATAGGTTCTAAGCATCCGGTTCACATATGAAAAACCAATTCCAAGTCCCCGTTTTTTCGCTCCATCATCAGACAACAGCTGATCTAATGTATCTGCATCCATCCCAGCGCCATTGTCTCTCACACATAGCTGAACCTCTCCTTCACCATGTTTCGTTATCTCAACATCTACCTTGCCATTATCGCTTAATCCATGATAAATCGAGTTCTCCACCAGAGGCTGAAGCAGAAATCTCGGGACTGCCACAGACAATACATCCTCATCAGCTTCAACGTTAAATTCAAATTCATAATCATAACGAATACGCTGCAGCTCCATATAATTTCGAATCGCTTCAATTTCCTCGCCAATGGTAACAATGATGCTTTGCTTGCCCAGATTATAATGCAGCACCTTTACAAGAAGAGTGACCAGCTTGTCGATCTCCTTCTGGCCGTTTAACCGGGCCATCCACTGTACCGTATTTAAGGTATTATGCAAAAAATGAGGATTGATCTGGCTGAGCAACTTCTCAATCTCAAATTGGCTTTTCTGTTTCTCATTATGGGCAACCGCAACAATCAGCTCATTCACCTGTTTTTTCATCTGCTGAAAGTTGGTAAGCACGAAATCAAATTCTTCCACATTCGTATAGGCTACCGGAGCGGTAACATTTTCCGCCATTCGGTTGATTTCAAGGTTGACCTTACGCAACGGACCATAAATTTTCCTCCAGATGATCCAAGCCAGAAATCCGGCAAAAAGAAGGGTGGAGAAGGCAAGTAAGATCATTTTATAAAACCAAGAATAAATTTCACTGTTGAATTCTGATTTTTTCACAACAGCAATAAGTTTCCAGCCCTGAGGACTCGCGTAACGAAAAAGATGATATCCGCTTAGCGTTTCATGGGTGAGATTGGAGTTGCTTCCCGCAGCTTTAATAATACTTAGCGGAAGTTTGCCATCGATCACTTTTGTACTATTACCTTGCTGATTGACCAGCAGATGATTTACTTTCATCCCGTAGGACTCCTGATTGAAGATTTTGCGAAACAAACTATAATTCGTCTCCAAATAAATATAAAGCTTATGCTGACCCGGCACACGGACAATCCGCTGCTCCGAGAATACGAGATTATCACCAACAGCGTACATAGTAGGATGTGGTCCATAATAGTCAGCCCCGTTATATCGCATAAAAGACGGCAATGTACTGATATCAAAATTTCTGCGTGCGCTCATGTTGGTGAACAGAACGGGATCATCGCTGTCCGGCATAATGTAGGCTGTAAGTCCAATATAAGGGTTCGTAAAATTGACTAGATTGATCTTCTGGTTGATGGAATTCATCATTTGCGATTTGCGAAAAATTTGTTTTTCCTGAATAAATGAGGACATCTCCTGCACAATCTGACCGTCCAGAGCAAACTGTTTGGAGGCAAAATCCATATTGTCGATGGCATTCTCCAGGCTTGAGGCTTCCTGTCTCAGACTAGCGCTGATCCCGTTGCCAATTTTACCTGAAAGGATGGAGTAAATAGAGGTGTAGGTTACGAATCCTACTAAGAGAAGCGGAAGTAGTGTTCCGATTACTAGATAGATAAATAAGGTATTACGTAAGGATTTGACAGCTGGAGTATGACTCCGCAGGGGTACTCTTACCATCTGGATTATCCTCTTCTTTCTATCTGAAAGCGTTTTATATTAATGTGAGAATACCACATTTATCCTTAATTGAATAGAATAAGGCAGAACAGCCTCCACGCCGCCCCGCCTTATTTTATAGTTACTAGCCGTGTTTATTTAACGCTTTTACGAGCCTCGAACAATTCCTCAGCCTTTTTAATCGAGAAATCCATAACTTCGGAATACCCAAGACCATTTACCTTATCATGCATTTCTTTATTCAATTTATCGTATTCCGCTTGATCTTTAGCAAAGACCATTTTCCAGGAAATCTGTTGAATAACCGTACCGATTTGTTTATTCTTTTGTTCCACTGTTTTATCCATGGTTAATGGCTCTTTGCCAGTGAAGCCTTGTGGTGCTACAGCCAATAGATTGTTTTTCTCAAAATACTCCTTAGGAGTCAGAACGCCCATTTTCGCTCTCCAGTCACTATCAAGCTTGGATGGGTTACGCTCTAGGGTTGTTGTCCACAGATTATGATCGAATGGCTCACTATTCTCTGGATTCACCATCGCCGGAACCACAAACGAGAAGTTCATTTGATTGGAGCCATAGTAGTAGTCACCACCGCCGTATTCAGCAGGAACTTGAGTATTCTGTTGATCAGTATAAGCTTTCCAACCAAAATCAGTCACTGCAGGTTTGCCGTTTGCATCAATATCCCAAGTCAGACCTTGAGGTCCGTTTGGTACTGCTGTACCACTTCCTGCAGAAATCATTGCACCTTCCGGTGTGTACATCCAGTTAATGAATTCCATAATTCTAGCAGGCTCCTTAGCTTTTGCGCCGATTGCAATAATACCGTTACCACCGTAAACATTGAAGCCTGTGGAATACATCAATTCATCTTTGAACGGAACCAGCGCAAAACCTTTACCTTCGGCTGTTCTTTCTGGTGTATTGTAGTTAGCAGCTCCAAGCCATGGGAACCAAGAGAACAATAGACGACCATCTTTGTATTTCGCAACAACATCGTCAAATTTTTGCGTCATAGAGTCCGGATCAACCAGCCCCATCTGGTTAGCTTCAAAATACAGTTTGAGCGATTTCATGTACCAGCTATCTTCGGATAAGAAGTCATAATACTTTTCTTCATCTGCCTTAACATACACAGCAGTATCAGGAATTTCGTCATAGCCCATCATGTTTGCGAACTGTTTAGCCAATGTCATTTTATAGTTGCCATCCCAATCAGACCACATCGAGAAAGCATAGGTTTTTTTGCCTTGTTCATTCTTAGGCTCGAGCTCTTGCATTTTTTTCAGCACAGGCAGATAATCTTCAATCTTTGTAATTTCTGGCGCTCCAATTTGTTGGTAAAGATCAAAGCGCAGGTCTGGACCCCAAGTCATATCTTTTCCTTCAGAAGGTCCGGATGGGTTAGAAGCTACGCTGTTCCCCATACCAAAGACTGATGATCCACCGCCAAAAGCTACCTTTGCTTTCTCAATAGCTTTTGGAAAAGTGCTGGAAATGTCTTTTCCGTATTTGTCCAAAAGACCGTCCTGTGTCCAGTCCAAGAGCAGCTTTCCTTTGATGGCGTTTGGATAGTGGTTCTTGTCGTCACCGAAAATGATGATATCTCCAAGATCTCCGGAAGCCATCATTGCAGAGATTTTGGTATCTCCACCAGTCAGGTTTGAAGCTACAATGTCCATTTCGATGTTGAACTTATCCTTGATGATTTTTGCAAACCATCCGGTCTGTGGACCGGCATAGTTAGCGGTTGTTGAGAATACAGTCAGCTTCAGCGGCTTGGAATGATCAAGCGCTCCGTCATCCGGTGCTGCTGTCTCTTCCGCCGGGGCATTCGTGGCAGCCGACGTAGGTTTCTCTGTGCTCGTGTTTTTGCCCGAGTTAGCCGCATTATTCCCCCCGCCACATGCTGCAAGAACGAAGACCAGAATTACGGATAGCATGACAAGCGATGCTCTTCTTAATCTCATTGCTTTATACCCTCCCTTTCATCTCTTCACTTATAGTTCAACTCTGCTTATAACAGAGGAAAACCCAGTTCTAGTCCAGAGCGGCCACCCATCAGCCTTTAACCGCACCGATCATAATTCCTTTGACGAAAAAGCGTTGGAAGAACGGATACACGATCAAAATCGGCAATACGACGATCATCGTTACAGTCATCCGCACAGAGGTTGGAGTCTGCATATTCGCTGCACTAGCGGCCATATCTGGCGAATTACGAATTAAGGCTGCGAGCGAACTGGATTCGTTCAAATAACGCCATAATAAGAACTGGAGCGTAAAGTATTTCGTATCTGTCATCAGAAACGCCGTATCAATAAAGGCATTCCACTGATTCACCGCTGAGAAAATCGTAATCGTAGCCAAGATAGGTGTTGTAAGAGGAACAATGATACTCCAGAACACCCGGAAGTAACCTGCTCCATCCATTGACGCTGACTCCTCAAGTGAGGGCGGAATTGCCTCGACGAAGGTTTTGACCAAAATGATATTAAAAGGAGTAATAATGGTTGGCAAAATATAAGCCAGATAATTATTAGTCAGATGCAAGTTATGCATGGTGATATACCATGGGATCAGCCCTGCGCTGAAATACATCGTAACTACAACACTGCGGTACCAAATACTCCGGCCCCACATTTCCTTTTTGGTGAACAAGTACCCAAGAAATGCCGAAGATCCAACGGTGAGCAAAGTACCAACAACTGTTCTATAAATAGAGACTGTAGCCGCATGACCTAAACCACTGATTCTTAGAACCTTACTATAGTTATCAAAATGGATCTGCCTTGGATAAAATTTGATGTACCCTGCTGCGCTAAGATCATTCGAACTGATCGTATTAATGAACAAATAGTAGAATGGATAAATGCATGACAGGGTGAACAATCCAAAGAGTGTGTAGATAATAATTTGAAAGATTAATTCTCCAGAAGTTAGTTTTTTCTTTCTCAAATGGGATCACCCCTGCCTTAAATGATAGATTCGTCACGCACCATCTTGGATAATGTGTTTGCTGCGAACAGTAGAATTACACTGACAACCGACTTCAGCATACTGACAGCTGTGGCAAACGGAAAGTTGTTAGCGAACGCAATATTGTATACATAAAGATCCAGCACTTCTATGGAATCTTTATTCATCGCATTTTGAAAGGCAAAGTACTGCTCCATCCCGTTATTGACTAAGTTACCTATGGAGAGCAGCAGTAGGACAAAGAAGGTTGGGATAAGACCCGGAATGGTAATATGCCAGATTTTACGGAACCGGCTTGCACCATCCACCTCTACGGCTTCATACAACTCCTGATCAATGCCTGCGATTGCAGCAAGATAGAGAATGGCACCCCAGCCTAACGATTTCCACCAATACCAAATGATCATAGTGACCCAAATATTTGAGCTGGAGGCTAAAAAGTTATAACCCTCATCAACGATTCCAAGCTGCACTAAAATGTGTGTGATGACCCCGTTATCAACGGAAAACAACGAGAAGGCCAATGCATATACCAGAATCCAGCTGATAAAGTTCGGAATCGTGGTTAGCGTCTGCACCATCTTGCGATACCAGCCTGACTTAATTTCGGTCAGGAAAATCGCAAAGATCACTGGAAATATCGAGGTGATTAGTCCAAGTGAACTCATGGCAAGAGTGTTCTTCAGCACGCGCACAACCTCTGCGGTCTGTGTTGGATTGGATACAATCGTCTTGAACCATTTCAACCCGACATATGGCGTGTCAGACAACGGTATTCCGGGAATGAAATCATAAAATGCATAAATCCATCCGCTGATCGGCAGATAATAGAAAATAAAGGTGACAACAAGAAACGGAAAAGCCATGAAGAACAACTTATGCTTGTTCTTCATCTTCCAGCGGGATCGATGAACCGGATCGACGCTGGGAAGTAATTCACCAGAAGGTACCCCCATGTCGGAATCTCCTATACCCAGATTTTGATTACGTTTTCATAGTATCAGAACCTTTACGTATGACGAGATAGATCACAGAACGGCCTCACTGGAGAACCGTCTGATGCTTGTGAACCAAATTCGCATCTATTTCGACCATTTTCTACCTAATCGCTGTGGGTCTAGTGATGGAGAGCATACATGCCTTTGGGCTTATAAAAAGCGGCAGGATGACGGAGATTCCCGTCATCCTGCCGCTGAAAGAGATGGTTTGCCAAGGAGCGCTTGGGATCTATGGGCAACTAGACTCTCCTCGTTCACTACATCAACTATGGTGCGCTATGTTCTCTTCATCTGCTACATCATCTACGGTGCGCTTTGTTCTCTTCATCTGCTACATCAACTACGGTGCGCTTTGTCCTCTTCGTCCGCTACATCAACTATGGTGCGCTTTGTCCTCTTCGTCCGCTACATCAACTATGGTGCGCTTTGTCCTCTTCATTAGTTATGGTCTTTCACGCTTCATAGTTTTGGCATCGGACCCAGATGCACTTATTTCCGGAATTCAGCGCTTTTCATCGTGCTATCGGACTCAGGTGCAGCTATTCACACAAATATAGTCCAAATATGAGCAAATTCATGCCGATAAGAGCTATACAGTCCGAAACTACGGCAAAGTAGCTCAAAAATCAGCAATAGTGACTATACGGTCCGCAACACACTTCATGCAGCTAAATCAGGAACTCTTCTAACGAGAATACATCGCATTCCCTCATACTGTCTGACTCATTCTTGGATCCATCACATTTGCTCACGCTATCGGACACAGGTGCACTTATTTCCAGGATTCAGCGCTTTTCATCTTACTATCGGACTCAGGTGCAGCTATTCACTCAAATATAGTCCAAATACGAGCATATGCATGCCGATAAGAGCTATACAGTCCGAAACTACGGCAAAGTAGCTCAAAAATCAGCAATAGCGACTATACGGTCCGCAACACACTTCATGCAGCGAAATCAGGCACGCTTCTATCGAGAATACATCGCATTCCCTCATACTGTCGGACTCATTCTTGGATCCATCACATTTGCTCACGCTATCGGACCCAGATGCACTTATTTCCGGAATTCAGCGCTTTTCATCGTACTATCGGACTCAGGTGCAGCTATTCACTCAAATATAGTCCAAATACGAGCATATGAATGCCGATAAGAGCTATACAGTCCGTAACTATGGCTAAGTAGCTCAACAATCAGCAATAGCGACTATACGGTCCCCAACACACTTCATGCAGCGAAATCAGGCACGCTTCTATCGAGAATACATCGCATTCCCTCATACTGTCTGACTCATTCTTGGATCCATCACATTTGCTCACGCTTTCGGACTCAGGTGCACTTATTTCCGGAATTCAACACTTTTTCTCGTGCTGTCGGACTCAGGTGCAGCTATTCACACAAATATAGTCCAACTGCGAGCAAATCCGTGGCAATAAGAGCTATACAGTCCGAAACTACGGCAAAGTAGCTCAGAAATCAGCAATAGCGACTATACGGTCCGCAACACACTTCATGCAGCAAAATCAGGCACTCTTCTCTCGAGAATTCATCGCATTTGCTAATACTGTCTGACTCATTCTTGGATCCATCACATTTGCTCACGCTATCGGACTCAGGTGCACTTATTTCCGGAATTCAACACATTTTCTCGTGCTATCGGACTCAGGTGCAGCTATCCACACAAATATAGCCCAAATACGAGCATATGCATGCCGATAAGAGCTATACAGTCCGAAACTACGGCAAAGTAGCTCAAAAATCAGCAATAGCGACTATACGGTCCGCAACACTCCACGCATCATTCTCAGGCGCACTTCTATCGAGAATTCAGCGCACTCCCTCATGCAGTCTGACTCATTCTTGAATTCATCGCATTCCCACCTGCTGTCTGACTCATTCTTGAATCCATCGCATTCCCTCATCCTATCGGACTCAGATGCTCTTATTTCCAGAATTCATCGCATTTACTCAACCTTCGAACTCAGCTCCCTTACTTCGAGGGTTCATGCTCATTTGTACTCCCAACCACACATAAAAAGCAGCCTCTCAAATGAGGAGCTGCTCCATCACTTTACAACCCTAGTTTGTTTACAACCAATTCAATGCATTCCGCATAATGCGCACTATTTTCCGCTCGTCATTCGAATGCCCGCGCCTTCCGCCATTGCCTAATGCCCGGGCGCCTGATCTTTCCCCTCCGCGGAGGCATCCATTTTCTGGCGCCCCATAAAAAAGGAGGCCAGCAAAGCTAACGCAGCAGGAATAACCGCCCAAGCGAAGGTGTTCGCAATGGAAGAGGAAAGTCCCTCTGTAATTTTGCTCAAAATTTCCGGTGGAATCAGTGCTCTAGTCTCAGGCGACAGCAGGGAATGCGGATCTTTAAAATCCATAACCCCAGCAGCCCCCGCAGAAGCAGCTCCTCCTCCATTTGCTGTGAGCAACTTAGTTAGACTGCCCGAGAAATAATGGCTTTGAATAATGCCAAATGTGGTTATTCCGATGGTCATGCCAAGCGAACGAATGAAATTCAGTGTTGCGCTGGCGGAGCCGCGTTGCTGCGCAGTCAGACCATGAATGGCTGCCGTGCTTAACACAGAGAAGGAAGCGCCAATGCCTAATCCGATTAAAATCATATACAAGGTAACCAAAAGACGTGAAGCTTCCGGAGTAAGCGTTGCTACCAGTCCTGTGCCGATCACCAAAAGTACAAACGTAGGAATCAGCAGATTGCGGTAACTGGTTTTTGCCATCAGGAATCCTCCCGTTGTGGCGGTAATTACTGAGCCGACCATCATCGGCAGCAGGACAAGTCCTGAATTGGTAGCCGAACCCCCTAATACACCTTGGATAAAGATCGGGATATATACGGAAGCCACGATAAATGCAGCACCACTAAATAGCGCGCACAGAATGCTGACGGCGTACAGTCTTTTTTTGAATAACGCAAAGGAAATGATCGGCTCTTTCGCTCTCGTCTCTACAAAAAGGAACACTGCCGCCAATATAGCAAAAGCTGCAAATAAGCCGAGGATCATCGATGAGCCCCAAGCGTATTCTTTTCCACCCAGCTCCAACGCAAACATTAAGCAGATGACAGAGCCCAGCAATGTGCCCGCACCCAGCCAATCAATAGGTTGTTTGGAATGCTCATGTGACTCTTTATAAAAGAAAACGATCATCACAAAAGCCAACAGTCCAAGCGGTAAGTTAATATAAAATATCCACTGCCAAGCAATATGATCGGTGATATACGCGCCTAGCAATGGACCAAAAATACTCGATAATCCAAATACCGCACCAAATGCACCGCCCAGCTTGCCCCGTGTCTCCAGCGGTACGGCGTCGAACATTATGGCAAAAGCAATCGGCACTAGCGCGCCGCCTCCAATTCCCTGAATCGCCCGATAAGCAGCCAGCTGAGTAATCGTATCTGCCGTCCCGCAAAGCGCTGAACCCGCCATAAATACAATAATCCCAAAAACAAAAAACTTTTTACGCCCATACATATCAGACAGCTTGCCAAAGATAGGCATCCCCGCCATCTCAGCTACGAGATAAGCTGATGTTACCCAGACAAATTTGTCCATACCGCCTAGTTCCCCAACAATATTGCCCATTGCTGTAGCAACGATGGTGCTGTCCATGGAGGCCATCAGTATTCCTAACAGCAGACCTGCGATTACAATGCCCAGATTGGGCGCTTTGGCAGCACTCATTTATTCCACTCCCCATTGTCAAAAGATCTATAACTATCTGTTACAGCTTCACTTGATGCCTCACTATTGCATTCTTGTGAATCTCCAAAGCACTACGGTATTCCACAGTATCAATCTCACAGTCCACACCGATGATTACCCGATCTCCTCTGACAATATTTGCTTTTGTATTATTCAGCTCTATCGTATCGCCTTCAATGAGCCCAGCCTCAAAAAGCACTTTAGGATTCTGCTTCATCAAATGCAGGAATTTTCCGGTCTTGCTTTTTTTGATCGTTAAAGCACTGCCTCCAACCTCTTTCGCTCTACTTAGACCATATAAATTGATCTCCAGTTGCTCCGCACTTAGCAGTCCTGCCACATTGAGAGCGCCCGAAATACGCAGATGTTCACCTTCACAATCACCATTAACCTCCAAATTACCGTTAAGATGAATATCGTCGATTTTTACGGAGGCTGCTTTAATTTCACCCTGACCCCGCAAGGCATCCCCTTCAAGATTACCCATAAGTGTCATTTCGCCAGTTATTTTCATTTTGGTCATTAGCAGGTTTCCATCTACCCTGGCATTTCCAGTCAGGCTCAACTTCTCACAATCTACATCCCCTGCAAAATGACCTTCCCCAGTAACCTTAATATCCCGAAAAAAGCCTCCCGCTGAGGTCGTTGTGCCCATTATTTTCAAATTACTCCGAATTGTTTCTTCAGTCACCGATCTTCTCCACCTTTCCAACCTTTGCTTCAGGATGTACTGTAATCTGATCACGATACTCTATCCGTTCGACAGTACAGCCTGGACCTACAATCACAATATTGCCCCTGATAACATCAGCCGTTGTATATTCCAAATCAATAAAATCTCCTTCAATAGTCCGAGCCCGCAGCTCCGATCTTAATTTAGGGATGATTCCACTTAACATTTTGCTCCAGACTCCACTATTCGTTTGCCGGATCACTAGACTCTCCACACCAATTTCATGCGCCTTTCCCTGCCCTTGCAGTTTGAAGTCTACATGTCCTGCACTAAGTAAACCTCCGACACTAAAGCTTCCTTCCCCCGCAAAATCCTCAAGCTCACAATCACCCTTGATATTCAGCATTCCATGAAGTGTGCAGCTTTCTCCCCGAATGCTCTCCCCGACAGTAATCATTCCGTCCACTTTTAGGGAGTTAAAACGCAAATGGCCCAGCACTTTCATCGTTCCATTGCATTCCGCTTCTTCCGCCGAGAGATCATTCTTCAAATTCATATGCCCGTTTCCTTTAAAAATTCGCGTCACGATGGATCCCGTTACTTTGCCTACACCATCGATTCGCACGCTGTTATAAGTACCTCCGGCCCCCCCGCTGACTCCGTTTATAATCAGATCCGGCAGCTCTCGTTTGTCCATTACACTAACCCCCTATTCAACAAGCTTAAAAGCAAGCTTACCTTTCAATTGTTCTATTACATCTGCACTTAGTATTTTACTGACCAGCTTTACCCCTTCATCGAACCATAACTCCGCTGGTGCCTGAGCCAGAATAAAGGATGACACCCCCATTTTGCGGATAAAAAATAACTCCCAGCTGCCACTCTCAAGATTGGAGGCTTTATCCATTAAGGTTCGAAACAGCAGCTCTGCTTCCTCCATACTCATCTCCCCTGCACTAAGCAGGCGATCTACAGCCAATAAATAAGTGAGTTGATCGAAGCTATATCCATTCTTGACACCGAGCCTCTCTCCAAATTTCCCCAGCGTCATCGACGAAACAATGTTACGTTCTATAATTTCCGCAGCAGATACACTTACTCTGTCAAAAGAAGCCTTATCTGATAGCTTATCAGCCATTTCATCCAAAGAAAGTCCATCTTTCATATTCACAATATTATCGATACGGGACAAAATCATGTCTTTTGGAAAAAAAGTCTCCTGTCCAGTAAACGTAGATTTACGGATAAACCATTCCTCTGGAATCAACTGCTTCCGCTTCCAGCGGTACAATTGCCCATAAGATATACCGGTTAAATCCAATAGCTGCTTCTTTGAGATCAAATCCTCTTCCATGCTTATCACTCCTTGAAGCCATCGTAACATAACACTGTTACGTTGTAAAACCAATAAATTAAACTCCCCTCATACCTACCTACGCTAGTAACCATCGTGTCCTAACGTCTCCCCCAAAGATTTTAAAGCATACCTTAAGAGCAGACCTCCGTCTTGAGAAGGATTTAACGGTCATTCACTATTTTTTCCACAACAAAAGACTGCCCCCGCCGCTATAAATAGCAGCATGGAACAGCCTTCTCTTAGAATGATTTTTACGATCTGCTAATCTTACTGAACAAAAGTATAATGTGCTGAATCATATTGCGGGCCGGATTTTTCGTAAGTGAACCAGTACTCAATACTGCTGCCAGCGCTTAATCCACTCACCGTCTGCTTCCATGTTCCTGAGTTATTAGTCATCCTGTAATTAAGCTGGGAACCCCCATTAATCTTGTAATGCACATCTACATAAAGGGCACTGGTTACAGGTGTAATATAGATACTCGCCTCTGTAGCAGAAAGTCTCGTTACCCCTGCTGTAAAGTCAGCCGTCACATGATCACCGCCTCCGCTGCCTCCAGTGGGATTAGTAGTAACTGTTGCGGTATTACTAGCGGAGGATAAATTACCTGCTGCATCCGTGGCTTTTACTGTAAACGTATAGGCTGTGCTTGGAGTAAGTCCACTAACAGTAGCTGTAGTTCCCCCCACAGTGGACACCTGCTGTGTTCCGCGATAAACAATATAACCTGTAACGCCAACATTATCGGTAGAAGCGGACCAGCTTAAGCTAACTCCTGTATCCGTCTTACTGGTTACCGTTAGATTAACGGGAGCGGTTGGCGCGGTTGTATCCCCAGTATTACCACCACCCGTCAAATATTGACCTGTGAATGGATTAAACCGGTGCAGGGACATTATTAACCAACCTGTGCTGGAAACACAGTTTTGCTGCGCCATCACCCAATAACTGTTGCTGGACCCTTTCAGCGAGTAGGGAATACCCCCAAGCGAAGCACCGCTTGTGCCTTGTTTTTTAATAATCTCTGTATTAATAGCGTCTGCCTTTGAGGCATTGCCTTGCAGATAATAAGCGAGCGACATGAATGCGCTTCCTTCAAACCATACGTCAGCACCCGTATTGCCAATTTGATTTCCGTTATCGTCATACGCTGGCAATACTTCATCTGTCCAGTCAAAATCATATCCGGTGAGCGTATTCCCAGCATCATTGTAAGTAAGCGTCTGCTTGTAACGCGGATTCGCAAGTGTTCCCGGGGTGCCGGAGGCATTTTCCACATAGGTTAAGCTTGCGCCGTAGTTATGTGTTCCGGATACGCCTAAAGCTAATACTCCCCAAGGATTCACGTCTAAAGGTATTTTGGGGTCGATCAGATTTGTATCGTTTTTCCAGCCCCCCTTGAAACGTTTGACTGTGTCATCCCACACATAATTATCCAGGAAGGTTTTGACTCCAGAAGCCGCACTGTTATAAGTGGCTGCCTTTGAGGAATCCACCGAAGCATAATACTGCAATACCCGGTAAATATCGATATTGTGCTCGGTTGAGCTCCAAGGCTCATCGGAATTACTCCAACCACTCCATCCCCCTGCGATACTGCCATTAGCCTTTTTATACTGTAAACTCCAATCTAGTGCTTTGAGCGCCATTGGACGATACCGTGAATCATTATATTGCTTCTCATAAGCCATAGCAGCCATTGCCATCCATACAACGGGTCCCACATGTTTACGGATTTCTTCTCCGAAGCCGTTGTTATACCAATAAGAATTCAGCCAGAAGCCTGATGGATCTTGAATGTCCCGCATTTTGTTCAAAACCTGCTCTGCCCGCGTCCGTTCACCCTTTACAATAAAGGCGATAGCTGCAACCGCTTGATCATATGTGTATACAATCTGTTTGGGGTTGTTTGGTCCCCAGAAATCTTCAAAGCTATCTACCAGTCCCTCAAAAGCATACCCCGCTGTTGCATCCTGCTGGGCCTTCAGCCAGATTAAAGCACGATTTGAAGCGTCACTTGCAGCATCTGCATTCGCTTTTCCACCAAAGGGTAGAGCTACCCCAAGCACCAGCAAACTTGTCATTAAGATCGAAAACAGCTTCCTCATCTTCATAACTTTCCTCCTCTTAATCATGATGAACTAGGCAATAAGAGTTCTTTGAAGCATAAAAACTAAAGCGTTTTCAAACAGCAACAACAGGGACTTTTGAATATTTTACCATGGTAATTGTCCTCATTTTCAGGCTTAGAAACCCGTTCGTCAACGATTTTATGTAAATTTTTAACTAAATGAGGCGAAACAACCAAAATTGCCATTTGAGAAATCATACGAAAGACCAGCATCATTTTTATGAATTCATATTTATGAAGACAAAACAAAAAGAGCAGACAGCTCCTTTATAAGGATTCTATCTGCTCTTTACTATTTATCTCTATACTATTCTGCTTTATCTTCGCCAGCAGTTTCAGCTACAGCGGGTTCAGCAGTATCTTCTTCTGTTGGCTCTTGCGCTGCTGGAGGTGAAATACGGACAATCAATGTGTCCTCAGGCGTCAATACTTCCCAGCCTTCATGCTTCGGCAAATCAGATACCAGCAATTGATCACCAATATCTAGTCCACTGATATCCACTTCAAAGGATGCAGCTATTTTATCTGGAAGTGTGCGAATATCCAGCTCATGCAATTCAATTTGTTGCACGCCGCCGCTCTTCACACCTACTGGTTCACCTGTAAAGTGGAACGCTACTTTTGTATCCAATTTGGCCTTCATATCAATCTGCTGAAAATCAATGTGCAGCAGTTGTTTGGAAATGGGCTGACGTTGGATTTCTTGAATAACCACGTTCTTTTTGCCCGAGTCTGGCAATTCCAAAGTAAGAACAGCCCGTGGGTTGCTGGCTAAAATACCTGAAATTGTCTTAGCATCCGCTGTAAAGGACTGGCTATCTGAACCTGCACCGTACACGACTACCGGTACAAAGCCTTTTCTGCGCTGTGAAGAAGTGGAGCCGGATCTTTCTGTCAAACGTACTGTTGTATTCACGATGATTCCTCCTAAGTAGGGATTTTATACTAGACCGATTAGATATGTACGCCTAACCTAACCACTCTCTAATTACCCCATTGACCTGGCTTTGAAACCTCTCACGACTTTTGAGCCCAGGCAAAAATAAGGTCAAATTGTATTATTATACAATTCAACATTAATTATTCATGTCTTAGGAGTAAATCATTGCTATATTTGTGACAACTATTAAACTAAATGACAAGCTACAAAATGGTTACTGCCAACATCACGAAATACCGGGATTTCAGATCTACAAACCTCTTGCGCAAAGGGACAACGGGTATGGAATTTACAGCCAGAAGGCGGGTTTACCGGACTCGGAATATCTCCCTTAAGTACAATTCTTTCCCTTTTCAGCTTTGGAATAGGAATCGGAACAGCCGACAGCAGCGCTTTGGTATACGGGTGGAGCGGATTCTTAAACAGTTCATCTCTTGAAGCCGTCTCCATCATAGAGCCCAGGTACATGACACCGATTCTTGAACACAAATGCTCCACAACACTCAAGTCATGGGAGATAAACAAATACGTTAACCCTCGACTCTGCTGGAGCTTACTGAATAAATTAATAATCTGTGCTTGGATGGAAACATCCAGTGCTGAAACTGGTTCGTCTGCAATGATCAGCTCAGGATTCAAAACAAGCGCACGGGCGATCCCGATCCGCTGCCGCTGCCCCCCGGAGAATTCATGCGGAAAGCGATCAATATGATAAGAAGATAACCCGCAAGCCGCTAGCGCTTCAAGCACCAGATCTCGCACCTCGGATCTTGAGCATAAACCATGATCCAGTAAAGCTTCACCAATGGCATCACCTATACGAACCCGTGGGTTAAGTGAGCTATAAGGATCTTGGAAGATCAACTGCATTTGGGGTCTAATATTGCGCAATTCAGCGGGCGACAGGGAGTGAATGTCTATCCCTTTGAACTTGATCTCACCTGCCGTTTTATCCGTTAGCCGTAAAATCGTCCGTCCGACTGTACTTTTGCCGCTCCCAGATTCCCCTACAAGCCCAAACGTTTCCCCAGGTTGAAGTGTGATGCTAATATCGTCAACAGCCTTTACATGCCCAACGGTTCGGTTAAGGAGCCCCTTAGTAACAGGAAAATATTTCTTTAAATGATTGACCTCAAGCAGTGCTTCAGGCATGAACAACCGCCTCCTCATACAACCAGCAAGCTACCTTTTGTCTGCTGGCCACCTCTTTAAGCTGGGGCTGCTGGCTGACACATACAGGCATGCAATGCTCACAGCGGTCATGAAAATAACAAGAGGGCACCAGCTCAAGCGGATTTGGCACTTGACCTGGTATGGAATACAGCTCATCCTGTCGCTGATTGATTACCGGCTTCGATTTGAGCAGCCCTTTTGTATAGGGATGTTTGGGGTTGTTGAACAATTCAACAACTTCCCCCTCCTCCACAATCTTTCCGGAATACATAACAATCACATAATCGGCCATCTCTGCCACTACGCCAAGATCATGGGTGATTAGTAGAATGGACATGCCCGAGCTATCTTTAATTTCACGCAGCATATCCAGAATTTGCGCTTGAATCGTTACATCCAGCGCCGTAGTCGGTTCATCAGCAATCAATAGCTTTGGACTGCAGGCAATGGCAATAGCAATCATAATCCGCTGCAGCATACCTCCACTTAATTCATGCGGGTAACTATCAGCAATTTGCTCTGGTCGTGATATGCCTACCTGCTTAATCAGTTCAATCGCCCGGATGCGCGCCTGTTTCTTGTTCATCTTCAAATGTACAATCAGCGGCTCCATGATTTGCTCACCGATCTTGATTACAGGATTAAGGGAGGACATGGGCTCCTGAAAGATCATCGCGATCTCATTCCCGCGGATGGTCCGCAGTGTGTTTTTGTCCATTTTCAACAAATCTTCACCCTGAAAATCAATTTTCCCTTGGGCTACCTTGCCCCCGGGTTCCTCAACAAGCCCCATGATGGACATCGCGGTCACGCTTTTGCCGCAGCCTGATTCTCCAACGATACATACCGTCTCTCCCTCGCGAACACGGAAGCTTACATCATCAACGGCTTTCACTTTTCCTTCTTCCGTGAAGAAGTATGTACTTAGACCGTCTATATTCATTAAATCACTCATCTGAGGGTCACCTACCTCTTCTGTTTAGGATCAAGCACGTCCCGGAGTCCGTCCCCAAAGATATTGATCGCGATCACTGTCGCAAAAATCGATAACCCTGGTGGAATCCACAGCCACGGCCGATCCTGAAAGTCGATCATATTATTCGCAGCATCAATCATATTGCCCCAGGTTGGAGTTGGCGGCATAACACCTAGCCCAAAAAAGCTGAGAACCGATTCACTCAATATAGCGCCACCGATGTTAAGGGTAGCCATAACGATCAGCAACGGAACGATATTCGGCAGCAAATGATTAAATAATTTACGCCGGTCACGGAGGCCTAATACTACCGCCGCCTGCATAAACTCACGTTCACGCAGACTAAGCATTTGCCCCCGTACCATACGTGCCATACCCGGCCAGCTAACAATACTAAGCATCAGCATAACGATATACATCCGATAATCCGTTGGAATCTTCCACTCCGATAATAACGCACCAAAAATAAAGAGCAGTGGCAGACTCGGAACCGTCAACAGAAGATCCGCAATCCGCATTATGATTTGATCAGCAATACCGCGGTAATACCCAGCAATAGCCCCCAGAAGAGCACCGATAAACACCGAAAGAACCATTGATGCTAGTCCCACAGTCAGTGAAATGCGCCCCGCCTGCATTACCCGGGTCAGAATATCTCTGCCCAATGCATCAGTGCCCAGCCAATGCTTCATATTGGGTGCCTTGTTCATCATGGCCATATTAATTTTGTTATCCGTATAGGGTGAGAACAGCGGACCAATAAAACAAAGCGCAAACATAAAGATCACCACCACAAATCCGGATACCGCCAGCTTGTTCTTCAGCAACCTCCGCATAGATTGCCGGAATAAAGAGGATTTTCCTTTGGTGGTCTGCGGCTTCGCGATCCCAGCTACATTACTTTGAACTGCCACGTCAGCTTCCTCCTCTCTATAGCCGAACTCTAGGATCGGCAATCCGGTACAAAACATCCGAAAGCAACGTTCCTATGACGGTAAGTATGGCAATAAACATCGTAAAGCCCATCAGCAAAGGATAATCCCTTAGTCCGAAGGACTGCATATACAGTTGGCCAATCCCAGGCCAATTGAATATTTTCTCAATAATAAGTGATCCGCCAAATAGTGCCGGAAGCTCAAAACCAACCAGTGTAATTGCGGGCAGCAAGGCATTACGTAAGGCGTGTGTAAAGAGCACCTTGCGTTCTTTTAGGCCTTTGGCGCGTGCCGTACGGATATAATCCTGTTTTAAGACATCGATCATATTGCTGCGGAAATAACGGGTGAGCGAACCTAATCCCAGAAGGGTCATAACCACAACCGGAAGGGTCATGTGCGTTACGATCTCCTTAAAGTAAGCCAAACCCGTAGCATTACTACCCGTGGTGATTATTCCACCTGGAGGCAGCCACTTGAGATCGACGGCCAGGATTTTGATCAGGAATAAGCCTATAAAAAATGACGGCAGCGACATGGCTGCGAATATAGCGATCATCACGAGTGTATCAAACCATGAATATTGCTTATAGGCAGAGATGACGCCAATAATGACCGCAATCACCCACGTCAGAAACGTAGATACGGCAGCCAGCAGAAAGGAATTCCAAATATAATCATTAAAAAGCTGCAGCACAGGCTTTTGTTGGGCTAAGGAATACCCGAAATCACCATGCAGCGCATTCTTCATCCAGATCCCATACCGTTCAAGCACAGGCTTATTTAAGCCGTAGATTTCACGCAGCTCAGCTTTGCGTTCAGCGGTCAATTTAATATTTCCGGTTATGAAGTCACCGGGAGTTGAAGCATACAAACAGAAGATCAATAATGATGCCGCAAATAAGATGATGACCATGTACAACAGTCTTTTCGATAAATAAGCGCTCATGACAGACTCCTTATGATTCGTCCCCTGCCCTTGAATCCAGTCAGGGCAGGGGACACTGGTTTATTTATTTCAGGCTCCAAGTTGGCAGACTGCCAGCAAGACCGATGAACGGGCTGACCGATAGATTCTCAATACGTCCGTTATAGGCGTATACTGTCTTTTTATAACTTGTAAAAATAATAGGCAGTTCATCATTGAAAAGCTGATACAGCTCTTTATATACCGCTTTGCGCGCCTCAATATCAGTAGTGGCCAAGGCTTTGTTGTACAGCTCCAGGAATTTCGGATTGTCATAATCCGTGATTTCTCCATCGAAGAATTGCATGAACCCGTCAGACGGATCAGTCAACATGCTTGTGGAGAAGGATACGAGATCGTAGTCCCCACCTTCTACTTTCGATACCAGTGAGTTAAAGTCTGCGAAAACCTCAGGCTGGAATTCGATACCCAGCGCTTCAAAATTCTCTTTAGCTACAGCGATGAAAATATCTGTGTTTTTACTCTTCGAACCGAGGTAATGGATGGACAGCGGTTTGCCATCTTTTTCACGGATCCCCCCCGCGCCTACCGTCCAGCCAGCTTCATCGAGTAATTGTTTTGCTTTTTCCGGATCATATTTGTAAGGATTAATACCTTCCTCCGTGTAAGACCAAGAGATAGGGGATGCCGGGATGTTGGCAATAGACCCTGCACCTTGTGCTGCATCCACATAAATACTCTGACGATCCAAACCGTACACAATAGCTTGACGTACAAGCTTATCCTTGAGCTGCTCATGCTTCAGGTTAACTTGCAAGTAACCATAGGTGCTTGGAGTGTAAGGAATAATATTCACAAAACCGAGTGCTTTCAGCTTCTCGATATTCTCGTCAGTCGCACTAAAGGAAGCGTAGTCCACTTCACCAGTTTCTACGAACTGCCATACGTCGCCTTCCGTAGTTTTGTAGATGAAATGCTCCGTCTTTGGTTTACCTTTGAAATAATTCTCATTCGCTACAAAACGCACTTCTTGACCTGGAATAAATTTCTCCAGCTTGTAAGGACCATCGCCAAGTGGCTTCTCATGCAGCTTTTTAATGTATTCAAGATTTCCAATTTTATAGTCCTTGCCATAGTAGGCTTTCGACAGTACGTTTGATCCGAGCTGTACCAGCGCCGTTGCGTTCGGTTGCTCAAGGGTTGCTGAGATCGTCTGTGGATCAATTACTTTAATGCCCTCAACTGTAGGGGATGTACCTTCCTTATAGGCTTTGCCGCCTTTAACATTTAGCGATGGAAGCTGGGAGCTACCGTCATACGATTTGTCGTATTGGATCGTCCATGTAAATGCCACATCATCCGCTGTTAACGGTGAACCGTCGCTGAATTTCAAATCTTTTCTCAAGTGGAAAGTGTATGTAAGCTGATCATCCGAAACATCCCAGCTCTCCGCAAGTTCCGGCGTTGGAACGCCTTTGTCATCAACAGTTACGAGAGAAGCGTATAGCAGTGAAGAGACATTGCCATCATAACCACTTTGTTGAAAATAAGGAGTGAACGCTCCGCTTGGGTCCGTAAGCCCGACGATAATGGTATCTGTACGTTTCTGGGCCACCGCTGGAAGTTTGGATAAATCCGTGGCAGTAAAAGGTTCGCTTAGAGCACCCGCAGGAACGATCTCTGGTGCAGTGGTTGCTTCCACATTGGTTGAATTGGAGCCTGCAGCCGCATTGTTTGCGGATGAGGATTCGTTATTACTGTTGTTAGCGCAAGCAGAAAGTAACAGTGACCCCGTAAGCAGTAATGAAGTGATTACAATCGCATTTTTTCTCATGTACCTATCTCCCTTTTCTCTCTGAATAGAATAATAACTATAATTCCTACCCGTTAAGTATGAATAACATCTGATGTTCATTATAGAAAGGTTTTCTAGTTCTGTAAAGAGAGAACTTCAAAAAAATTCTCCATAAACAGAATTAGGCGATAATTAAAACAAATAAAAAAAGCCAAAACCCTCTCTGCATAAGAGAAGTCCTGGCTTTCAGGCGGTTATATTTTTAAAAAATCATTATTTCAAATACTCGAATAGCTGCTCATTCATCCGATGAATGCCTTCAAGACGCAGACTGTATCCGGTGACATTCTCCCCTTCAATATAGGCATGAAGTAAACCTGCACAACGAAGATTAAAAATATGATCATGCACAATCCCCTTCGAGATCCCCGCATGCTTAACAATTTCGGTAAACGTCTTACGGCCACCACTAAGGGCTTGGAGGATTTTTAGCCGGCTTTTTTCACTCAGACTACGGATCGCTCTGTACATAAAAGGGGAGATTTCCTCATTCTCCATCGATATCCACGCCGCATAATGACAGATCGTTAATTCACCGTAGCAATAGATAATATTAGCAGGTTGAAAATGATACTGTGGAATCAGTACGAGCTTCTTAAGCCCATCCGTAGGCATGAAGTAAAATCCGTTGGTCGTCTTGTTCACGAAATCCGCAGTGTCCAGTCCATTAAGCTCCATGTTCTTGGCATCCGCATGCTGCTGCAGTTTGCTCAAAATCGCAGGATTACATTGGCTAAAGTACTGGCGGTTCCACTCGGAGAGTAAAAATACTACGTGGTTACGGTAATCCTCCATATGGCTTGGAAATACCTTTACATATTTTGATAAGGTCTCATATAACTCGCCAACCGATAACCCTTCAATCCAGTTCAACACACTGTCTACATCATCTTTAAATGGACAACAGTAAATGAGCAGATTCAACATTTTCCACTCATTGTTTAGTTCGGTTTCTTTCAAACGGGATAACAGCTCTTCACTGAGCGTGCTTTCAATTTCATTAGCCCATGCTACCCCTAAATCAATCTTCTTATAGGATTTTTTGCAGAGATAAGTATGTAAGCTGTTCAACAATTCATAAATCGATCCAAATTCAACCTCAACCTTGTATTCCACAATGATTCCTCCTGCTAGCGGTTCTTTTCAGTAGTGAGATATTCTCTTAATCTTATTGTATTATCCTGAGAATACGCAAGCTACTCTATAAACGGGAGTGCATAAAAATTCATTAGCTGCTGTTTCTGCTCCGAATTTTCTGTATTGCACGCTGGTTTAGCTGTCATTTCCGCGAGCGTGGGTGCTATCGGACACAACTGAGCTTGTGCTAATGCCGTCTGCTCGATCCGCAGGCTTCAGCGCGAGATCAGGACTCTGCGCTATCGGACACAATTGACCTTGTGCTAATAGCGTCTGCTGGGTCCGCAATCTCCAGCGGGAGATCAAGACTCAGCTCTATCGGACTCAGTTGACCTTGTGCTAATAGCGTCTGCTGGGTCCGTAAACATCAGTGGGAAATTAGGACTCTGGTCCATAAGCATCAGCGGGGGATTAGGATCCTACGCTATCGGACACAGTTGACCTTATTCGCAGTATTATCCCATTTTCAGCATGCTATCGGACTCCATAGGCGCTATTGACACTATAAATGCCTATTTCGTGCCTATTCCAAAGGAATAGCTGCACTGGGGTCCGAAACTTTACTCAAAAGGCTAAATATGTGCAAATAGCGTCTGCTGGGTCCCTAAGCATCAGTGGGGAATTAGGATTCTGGACCGTAAGCATCAGCGGGGGATTAGGACTCTGGTCCGTAAGCTTCTGCGGCGGATTAGGATCCTACGCTATCGGACACAGTTGACCTTATTCGCAGTATTATCCCATTTTCAGCATGTTATCGGACTCCATAGGCGCTATGGGCATTAAAAATGCCTATTTCGCGCCTATTCCAAAGGAATAGCTGCACTGGGGTCCGAAACTTTGCTCAAATGACTAAAAATGTGCAAATAGCGTCAATTGGGTCCGTTAGATTCCGCAGAGATTAGGACAAGCGAGAGTTAAGGGTTCGGGGTTCCATGGATCCAGCGTTCTGAGGTTCCGAGGTTCCAAGGGTTCCGGGGTTCCGGGGTTCCGGGGTTCCGGGGTTCCGGGGTTCCGGGGGGGTTCCGGGGTTCCGGGGTTCCGGGGTTCCGGGGTTCCGGGGTTCCGGGGTTCCGGGGTTCCGGGGTTCCGGGGTTCCGGGGTTCCGGGGTTCCGGGGTTCCGGGGTTCCGGGGTTCCGGGGTTCCGGGGTTCCGGGGTTCCGGGGTTCCGGGGTTCCGGGGTTCCGGGGTTCCGGGGTTCCGGGGTTCCGGGGGTACCAGCGTTCCCAGCGTTCCCAGTTTTCAGCTTATCAAAACAAATACTCGAGGTTAGTTAACTCTCACTTGCTATATTCTGCTATAGCCATGTTGCCCACATGAACAAAAATGCAGCACTGCGATCCACAGGTAACAAGGAAAACAACATTCAACCCGAAGAACAATCAATCTGGTTCGCTCCTCGCTTTTTGCAATTCATGGTAGTAAAATATAGGCAATAACTAATTAGGAGTGAAGCCATAAGATGCAAATTCAAAATGAAAACGGACGTTTTTTTGTTGCTAATGACGGTAAGGACCTTGCCGAAATCACATACAGTTTGGATAAAGAAGCCGGGGAATTAGTCATTGACCACACCCGTGTCTCCGAAGAACTGCGCGGTCAAGGTACTGGACAAGAGCTTGTACGTGCTGTTGTGGACAAGGCTCGGAATGAGAATTTAAAAATTGTACCCGTGTGCTCCTATGCTGCGCATCAATTCGAGAAGCACCCGGAGTACAAAGACGTGCTGAGCGGGAATACTGGCGGGAGAGCTTAAAACCTGCTCCCGTTTCCGCGAAGCTTTTTTAGTAACTATGCGAACTTATAATAGTTCAAATACACTTTAGGGGGAAACGGGTTTGACGACTGCCGACACTTTTAAGAATATTGAGGAATTACAACAACGCTGTGAGCAATATGAAGGAATCTCATTAAAACTGAATTGGGATATGCTCCGCCAGCCATCAAGCGCAGGTGATACGGAATGGCTCGTGACTTATGAGGACGAATTACTGGTCGGTTTCTTGGGACTCTATGGTTTTGGAAGCGATATGGAGGTCTGTGGCATGGTTCGGCCAGGCTACCGTCGACGCGGAATCTTCACCTCTCTGTGGAACCGAGCACAAACCATAATCAAGCGCAATAAAGTCTCTACTCTTCTTCTAAATGCACCCGCCGCTTCTTCATCTGGAACTGCTTTCCTGCAAACCTTGCCTCTGCAGTTCAATCACGCTGAATATCAAATGAAATGGGATGGCAATTCCATGGTGTCATCTGATGTCAGCTCAGCAACAGGGACTGTCGTCTTACGGCCAGCTCGTGAAGAAGAGGCACACATTCTGGTCGAACTGGATTGTGGAGGTTTTGATATGAAGACAGAAGATGCTGCAGAGCAGTATGAGTTGCACAAACAGGAAGGTATGCAAGAGAATATTATGATCGAGATGGACGGCAGGCCTGTTGGGAAGATGCGAGTGTGGACTGAAGATAATGAATCCTGGATCTATGGATTTACAGTCGACAAAAAGCTACGTGGGCTTGGCATTGGCCGCAGCGCCCTTCTTCAGACCATCGAACGAGAGCGCAAAAATTATAATGGTGTAAATCTGGAGGTCGCACTGGATAATCCCAATGCACTTAAGCTGTATGAGAGCTGCGGCTTTGTCATTCAGAATAAACAGGATTATTACCGATATATCGGCTAATCCCCAGACCTACTCTTGAGATTTTAATAAAGCAGTCACAATAAGACCTCCTTACTTGCTGGTGTTCTAACCTGCAGATAAGGAGGTCTATTTATTATAGTAAATAATTCGCTTCGCCTCTCTCATTTCTACGATCGCTGCAGCTTAAGGAACCGTCAGCTAACACTTCCCGCTCAAGAAATACGGATAACAGACGCACATAATCCAGTGACTCCATAATCGAGATTGCCTCTCCATCAAAGCAGTATTTACGTCCATCCAGCAGCGAGAAAACTTCCACGGTCTCCGCTGGCTCACCATAAGCATGATGGCAAAAAACATTGGCCATATGCATAAATCCAGTGATGATATCCTCATTGCCATTAACCATAAATTTCTGAATGTTCACGCTTCGGCCACTTTTTGAAGAGTTCCAAGCCAGCTGCGTAATCATCGATAACTCCAAATTCAGCGGTGGAACTGGGACATGCCACTGTTCATATAACATCACTGGAATCTCCTGTAGATGATTGCTTGAAACGATACGCATAAGCTCATCAGCTACACTCGTTTTGATATCCCAATATTGCAAAAGGGAGGGAAAAGCATCTCCCCTAGGAGGCCACCGGCGCTCTAACAGAAATTGTATAGGTGTCTCTCTTCGCACTTCCGGCAACAGACTATAGAAGTCATTAAGTGTATGCCCCACAGCATATTGAACCTGCTGGCGCCAGCGTGGGAGCCCCGTCGCTGGCGCTCCGCTAGCTAAATTCTCAGTCCCGCCCAGCATAATATGCTCCATGCGATAATCGTGCAGCCGTTTATACGGAGGGCTATGTACATCCCTTGGCTTGTTAAACCAACTTCCCACTGGCCCACCCATCTTAGGTTACCGCCATACAGGCTTCGATGAATTGACGTCCGAATTGACGGCAGGCTTCTTTTTCGGCAGCATTCGGGCCATACTCAATCTTTAGGCTATCTTGCAAAATGACTGCTCCACGCTCCTTTAGCTTCTCCTCGATAACATCCACTGCCCCACAATAAATGGCGTAGCCTGTATCTCCACTACCAAAAACTGCTGACTTCATAGCAGTCAAATCAAGTTCATCCATCTCCTCATAGAAATCAAGAGATTCATCCGGCAACTCTCCGTCTCCCCAAGTGTATGCCCCTAGCAGAACGCCTTCATATGATTTTATCTCAATCGCATTACATTCAGTGACCGACTTCAAAACAGCCTCACCGCCTGCTTGGCGTATTCCTTCTACAATCAATTCAGCCATTTCCTCAGTGTTGCCAGTTAAACTAGCATATGCCACAAGCACTTTAGCCATAAACTCCTGTTCCTCCCCTACTAACGCCTTAAATTTAAATCATATACGCTTCACCTCATTCTATTTGATAATGATTATCATTGTCAATAAATAAAGTTAAAAAAACGCAAACTCCCCGTTATTACACACGGTTGAGGTTTGCGCTCCGTCTCATTTTTCTTAAAAAGAAGCTTAATAAGCACCTTCCAGCAAGGTTATGTGATTCCCATCAGGATCACGAAAATTCATTTCTTTACCGCCATATTCCATCGTAACAGGTGGCTGACAATCCAGTCCCTTAGCTTTCAACTGCTCGTATGTCTCATCCAGATTATCACAGCCGAATACTAAATTAACAAAACCTGTCGTAAGATTTTCCCACTTTGCAGCATCCCAAATAATAATTCCCGGCTGTTTCTTGCCAAAGCCAAGCTTTGCCCCGTCGAAATTACCGTAACCTTCGAAAGGCATAGGAATTCCTAGTACCTCCGTATAAAATTTAGCTGACACCGCAGTATCTTTAGTGTAAATGTTAGTCCCTTCAAAAGACGAAATCATAACTTGTCCCCTCTCATTCTCATAATATGTCTCATTTCTTACTTGGGTTTAGTCTAACAAGGTTGACACGCTTTGTATTGCAAAATCACGACATTCTTCGGCCTGCATAGACCAAGGCTTCAAGTGGGGTTCTTCCTGCATATTTTTTGAAATTATTGATAAAATGGGACTGGTGACTGTAACCATACGCGAAAATAAGATCCTGCATATTCTTCGTCTGCCCAGGTAAATGACACATCTCCCGCCATACATTCTGAAACCGCACGAGATCTGCTGTTTTTTTTGGCGATACACCTATATATTCTTGAAAAAGCCGTTCAAGTTGTCGTCTGCTTAAATTAGAACTGGTCTCCAAATCCTCTGCGGTCACAATCCCTTTTTGTTTAACCATAGTATAGACTGCGTTCATCATCCGATCGTTAGTCCGCCCTCTACGCTCAAGACGACGAAGCAGATAGGCTTCAGCGGCTGCAATCTTTTCGTCCATCGAGTTTACTTTCTCCAATAGATGACCAAGCTCTTTTTTAAAAGTGCCAAAATATTGTTCTACATCGACATGTGCATTCAAGACATTCCGCAGATGATCATCTGCAAAAAAATGAACCGCCCAGAAATGAAACCGGATACCAAAGGTTGAACTCCCCCCTGGCTTTCTGTCTGAAGAGACTTCAAATGGAGTGTCATTGATGCCGGAGAAAAAAGTGTTTGTATTGCCTGATTCTCTATCCAAATCCCAAATAATATCCATACAGGTGTCCGGAATTATTGTCTCCGTCTCAGGTTGTTGTATAGACTCCACATCTACAGAACCCCAAAAACAGCGAATAAACGGCTGCAAGGCATGGCTGGGCAGAAACTCACTAGTGTGGTTGGGTTTTGCAGTTATAGGGAAATACAGCGGTGAGAGATTGAACATAGCTTTAGTTCTCCGATCGTAAATAGGGTAAGAACTCTACTATCTGATCATACACAATCAAGTCATGAAGCACCAGTTGAATAGCCGCATAAGTATGGGAATATTATACACTTCATTAGCATTGGACAAAATAATTGGTGAAGCTGGCTGAGGCGTAATTTGTTTGTAGCAATCAGGTGAAATGTTGTACAATAAAGGCTAAATGAATTTTTTTGAAGGATGGATTAAATCATGTATATAGCGAGCGATTGGAAAGACTATGAAGTAATTGATACAGGCGGTGGAGAGAAGCTCGAACGCTGGGGCGATATTATCTTGCGTCGTCCTGATCCACAGATTATTTGGCCTCTAAATAATGAGACCGCTAAATGGCGTGATGTGCACGGACATTATCACCGTTCCTCCGCTGGTGGCGGACAATGGGAAATGAAAAAAACCATTCCAGACGATTGGAAGATTAGCTATGGTAAATTAAAATTCCACTTACGTCCTACAAACTTCAAGCATACAGGACTATTCCCGGAACAAGCAGCCAACTGGAGCTGGATGATGGACAAGATTGCAGCGGCTAACCGTCCAATCTCAGTGCTGAATCTTTTTGCTTACACAGGTGGAGCTACTGTGGCAGCGGCGAGTGCCGGTGCGTCTGTCGTTCACGTGGATGCAGCCAAAGGTATGGTGCAGTGGGCGAAAGAAAACGTTCAGCTGTCTGGTCTTGGAGAACGTCCAGTCCGCTTTATCACGGATGATGTATTCAAGTTCGTACAACGTGAACAACGCCGCGGCAGCAAATATGACGCGATTATTATGGACCCTCCTTCTTACGGAAGAGGACCTGGTGGAGAAATGTGGAAGCTTGAATCAAGCTTGTACCCTTTCCTTGAGAGCTGTATGGAGATTATGAGCGACAACCCATTGTTCATGCTCATTAATTCCTACACCACTGGAATTTCTCCAACTGTACTGCGCAACATGTTGTCCATGACCATGGGCAAACGTTATGGCGGAAAACTTACCTCCGGCGAAATTGGTCTTCCGATCACCTCCTCCGGCATGAACCTGCCATGTGGTATCCTGGGTCGCTGGGAGGCGTAAGCCATGAAACAGCATAGTTCCGGCAACAATGAGGCTGTAAGCGGCGGATCACAACGCTTTGAAGTGTTATACGAAGACAACCATCTTCTGGGGATTGTAAAACCCGTGAATATTCCTGTTCAGGAGGATGCAACAGGCGATCCTGACCTGCTGAATCTGCTGAAAGAAGATGTGAAGGAACGTTTCAACAAACCCGGCAACGTCTATATCGGTCTGGTCCACCGTTTGGATCGACCGGTTGGGGGCGCAATGATTTTTGCCAAGACTTCCAAAGCGGCTTCAAGACTATCCGAGAGTGTCCGTATTCACGGCTTTCATAAGGTGTATTTAACAGTTGTGCATGGTAAACCGCCAGCCACTCGTGGCCGTCTTACAGATACGCTGCTTAAAGACGCAAAGAGTAACACCGTCACCGTGGTTCGAAAAGGAACTCCCGGCGGCAAGGAAGCAATTCTGGATTACACAGTGCTTGACAGTGCAGAAGGATACAGCCTGCTTAAGATTGATTTACTTACAGGGCGTTCCCACCAAATTCGGGTGCAGCTGAGTTCGATCGGCTGTCCATTATACGGTGATCAGAAGTACGGGGCTTCAGTGAACAGACCGGGGCAACAAATTGCGTTATGGTCAGCACTTGTAGGATTCCCTCACCCTGTTACTAAAGAAGAAGTGGAACTCATCTCTCTGCCCCCACAAACCCATCCTTGGGATCTGTGGCCGCGTGAAACACTACAAGAAGGGCTGTCCTAAAACAGCCCTTTCTAGGCAATGAAACGATAAAAACGAGGCAGTGACTCTCCGGTTAGTGGAGAATCACTGCCTTGTTTTTGTTTCTGCGTCTGCTACTTGAACAGACTATGGACAGAGGGTCCACGTTGGAGTGCTCTTCTAGCTCCGCAGGATATGCTTAGTCCGATTTTTCCAGCCGGGCATTGAATATCCCTTCGAGATTAAACATCATTTTGAGAGATTAAACATCCTTTCCACCTTCCAGCCTGAACTTAGCTAACGGTCCACCGCTCTGTTTAGCGATGGATCAGCAGTGGTACAGTAGTGGTACAGTAGTGGATCCTAGTTGGAATCTGAAATGAAAGTAAGATAACTGCACTCTATACACTTATTCCGAATAAAAAAACAGTAGGTCGGATTTTAAGTGTACTCTTTACAACTAAAAATCAGGGAAACTGTAAAAAGAGAAGTAAATCAAGAAAATAGTTGTATAAAATACAGTTATATCTCAATGCTCGAGTAATTTACAAATAATAGCTGTACAAAATACAACTAAATACATTTAGATGCCTCTAATTGCTCTAAAACACTCTAAACGCTTCTACATACTCTAAATGCTTCTACATACTCTAAATGCTTCTACATACTCTAAATGCTTCTACATACTCTAATGCTTCTACATACTCTAAATGCTTCTACATACTCTAATGCTTCTACATACTCTAAAAGCAGTAGTGATACAGCCAAGCTATTTGCTTCAAGGTGTAGAACCCTCCGGTGTAGTTGTAACAACCATTTTGCCCATTAAGTAGAGCAGTAACTGTTGGTTATGAGAGGAGATCGGATCAAGCGCTTCCGCAAAAAAATCACTGCGGATCTTTAGACCCCGTGCAGTTTCTTCCATTCCAGTCTCCGTTATACTCACCCATACAATCCGCCGGTCCGAAGCATCTCTTTCCCGCACAATAAGCTCATGCTTCTCCATCCGATCAAGTAACATCGTAACCGCTGCAGGACTGGTCGCCAAATGTGGAGCCAGATCAGAAGGCTTCATGGCGTCGCGTTCCTGAAGCAGTTCAAGTACAGTAAGTTGGGCATCCGTCAGCGTTGGAGCAAGATTACTGTCCATATGTAATTTATAATCTTTTAAAATCTTATGCCAAATTTTACTGAATTCAGAAGCATGCACACTTATTCCTTCCTTTCCTCGCGGTTCTATCCGGTATATCTACATTTTCGCGAAACAACTTCCATTTCCTGCAAACGAAGAAAAAATAAATCTGCCGGACCTTCAGCATAAAAAAATAAAAAACGACGCTTAGTCAACCCTCCAAAAGAGCGGACTAAACGCCGTTATAAAATCACTTGTTAATCGCTAGTTTTAATGAACTGATGGGAAAAGATTTATGATCTCATCCTTTTTCTCCACAGCTACAATCTGTTTGCCTGTAGAACGACGCTCGCCCAGCGGCGCTGATTCAGAGGAGAACGTATGGTGGGCATTCTCACGGGTAACGGCATTCAGTTCTAATGGCTCCTTGCAATAGAAAGCCCCTGCTAACCTGCTGCCATTTGGACGTATTCGTTTGCCTTCCTTGAATTCGAAGGTTGGCATTCCTTTGCCACCACGGCTTTGTGATGGATAATCCACAAGTAATGAACGTTTCGCATAACCAATATCAGAAATAGCAAGGATTTCGCCTTCATCTTCGCTGACCCAGAAGCAGGAAATCACCTCGTCGCCCTCGCGCAGCTGAATTCCTCTTACACCGGATGCAACGCGACCCATAGGGTTAACCTCATTCTCATGGAATCGGATACTCATTCCCTCACGGGTGACCAGCACAATGTCCTTGTCATTCGTACTAGAAGCCACTGTAATGATCTCATCACCCTCGGCTACCTTACAGGCCGCTACAGCTCCAGAACGGCTTGTAGAGTATTCCTTGAGCTCTGTACGCTTCACCTGACCCCGGCGGGTGACAAACACAAGGCTCTGCTGCGGATCATCTAGATTATTAACCGGAATCACACTAACGATTCCATCTCCTTTAGACAATCCAATAACATTCACAATCGCTGTACCAGGCTCTTTCCATTTAAACTCCGGGATCTGGTGCACAGGAAGCAAGAAGTATTGCCCTTTGCGGGTAAATACCAGCAGACTGTCACGGGTATTTACATCCAGCAGCCTGACGATATGATCGCCTTCTTTGACGCCTGAGGTATGACGCTCCCCACCAGAACGGGTGAAGGAAAGCATACTAGTCCGCTTAATATAACCATCTGCTGAAAGAGCAACGAGCACATCCTCCGCATTGACCAGCGCTTCAAGGCTAACCTTGAGCTCCTCGACTTCGCCTTGGATCAGAGAACGGCGATCAATGCCGTATTTGTCGCGAATCTCCAGCAGTTCCTTACGAATTACAGCAACTAGCTTTTTGTCGCTATCCAAAATGCCGCGCAGATGTGTAATCTTTGCCATCATTTCATCTAACTCTTTCTGGAGTGAAGTGATCTCCAGATTGGTCAGACGATACAATTGCAAAGTAAGAATCGAATCGGCTTGGCGTTCACTGAAGCCGAACATCCATACGAGATTGTTCTGAGCATCCTGACGATTTTTCGACGCTTTGATCGCAGCGATAACCTCATCCAGGATGTTTAGTGCTTTAACTAAGCCCTCTAAGACATGAGCACGGTCTTCAGCGCGTTCCAGATCGAACTGGGTGCGATGAGTCACAACTTCACGCTGATGTGCGATATAAGCTTCCAGGATGGCTTTTAGACCAAGCTGCTGAGGTGCTTTGTTAACAATAGCAACCATATTGAAGTTATAGGTAATTTGAAGATCGGTTTTTTTGAGCAGATACGCCAACACGCCTTGAGCATCAGCCTCTTTTTTGAGTTCGACTACAATCCGCAGTCCCTCACGGCCGCTCTCATCACGAACCTCGGCAATGCCATCGATCTTTTTCTCCAGCCGAATATTCTCCATGGAAGTAACCAACCGTGATTTTACAATCTGGAATGGAACTTCCGTGATCACGATTTGCTGCTTGCCGCCCCGCATATTCTCAATCTCTGTTTTGGAGCGCAGGTAAATACGGCCTTTACCTGTGCGGTAAGCATCCATGATGCCGTCTCCGCCCATGATTGTGCCACCTGTAGGGAAATCCGGACCTTTCATGAAGGTCATAATTTCTTCCAGCTCAATATTTGGCTTCTGCATCACTGCGATACAAGCATCAATTACTTCACGCAGATTATGTGGCGGAATTTCAGTAGCAAAACCCGCAGAAATCCCACTCGTGCCATTTACGAGCAGATTCGGATACCGGGAAGGAACCACAACAGGCTCTTTGGCCGTATTGTCAAAGTTATCTTTAAACAAGACCGTCCGCTTCTCGATATCACGCATCATCTCCATTGCAATGGGAGACAGCCGTGCTTCTGTATAACGCATTGCCGCAGCTGGGTCATCGTCCATGGAGCCCCAGTTGCCGTGACCGTCAACTAGCACATGCCCCATCTTCCAAGGCTGTGCCATACGTACCATACCATCGTAAATAGAGGAGTCACCATGTGGATGGTAATTACCCATTACATCTCCGACAGTTTTGGCTGACTTGCGGTATGGCTTGTCAGGGGTGTTGCCGGAGTCGTACATCGCATAAAGAATCCGGCGCTGCACGGGTTTAAGTCCATCACGGACATCGGGGATTGCCCGGTCCTGAATAATATATTTGGAATACCGACCAAAGCGGTCACCGACGACCTCTTCCAGAAATGCCGGCAAAAATTGTTCTGATAAACTACTCACTTTGCTCACCTTCTGTTCCTCAAACTGCCCGTTTTAAAATAGTGTGGTGAGTCTCAGGTACTTCAGAGATTTTTGGAATTCCGGGCACTATCTCTCCTACAGTTCCAAAATTCCCCTAGGTCCCATAAATCACCAAGCTCTTAGAAAATCGGGATTATCGTCACTTGCAGCACTGACATTACTCTACAATTTCGGTGAAATCGACATTTTCAACAATCCAGCGTTTACGTGGATCGACTTTGTCACCCATAAGTGTTGAAACACGGCGCTCCGCCTTAGCGGCATCCTCAATCTGTACCTGAAGCAGCGTACGCGACTCTGGATTCATCGTTGTTTCCCACAGCTGATCGGGGTTCATCTCGCCCAATCCTTTATAACGCTGAAGCTCGAAGTTTTTGCCGAATTCCTTTAAGTAATTTTGCAGCTCTTCATCACTCCATGCATACCTTACGGTCTCCAGCTTACCCGTTTTGCGGGTCAACTTATAAAGCGGAGGCTGAGCGATAAAGACCTTACCTGCATCTAATAAAGGCTTCATATAACGATAGAAAAATGTCAGCAGCAGCACCTGAATATGCGCTCCATCGGTATCGGCATCGGTCATAATGATAATTTTAGAATAATTGCTGTCTTCGACGGTGAAATCCGGACCAATTCCAGCACCTATTGTAGAAATAATTGCTTTATACTCGTCGTTCTTCAGGATGTCCAGCAGCTTAGCTTTCTCCGGATTCATCGGTTTACCTTTTAGCGGCAATATCGCTTGAATCTTAGAGTCACGGCCTTGCTTAGCTGAACCACCGGCGGAATCACCTTCCACGATGAACAGCTCCGTACGTGTAACGTCCTTTGATTGTGCAGGAGACAGCTTACCGCCAAGATTCGAGCTTTCGCTGCGTTTCTTGCCTGTGCGGATCTCATCGCGGGCTTTACGTGCCGCTTCCCGCGCTTTCGACGCTTGAATCGATTTCTTCAGCAGGCTCTGCGCAACTTGTGGATTTTCTTCCAAGAAACGCGCCATATTTTCAGAAACGATATAATCTACTGCACTACGGGCGGAAGCACTGCCAAGCTGATCCTTCGTCTGTCCAACAAATTCAACCTCGGACATTTTTACACTGATGACAGCCATCATGCCTTCCCGCAGATCATTACCTTCCAGGTTTTTATCTTTTTCTTTAAGCAATTGCGTGCGGCGGGCATATTCATTTAATACACGAGTGTACGCAGTTTTAAAGCCGGTCTCATGTGTGCCTCCGCTGCGAGTTGGAATGGAGTTTACGAAGGAAGCCAAGGTTTCTGTGTAGCCTCCGTTGTATTGCAGAGCTACTTCTACCTCGATATCATCCTTTTCTGCACTGAAATGGATAACATCATGGAGAACATCCTTACCTTCGTTGAGGAACTGCACAAATTGACTAGCTCCACCTTCATAAAAGAACTCATCCTGACGGTTGCTCCGCTCATCTTGCAGTGTAATACGCAGACCGGAATTCAGAAAAGCAATCTCCTGAACCCGCTCTGCCAGCGTGTCATAATTCAGAGCAATTCCATTTGGGAAGACACGAATATCTGGCTTGAAAGTAATTTTCGAACCCGTTTTATTGGTGTTACCCAGAACTTCAAGACCAGTTACAGGTTCGCCAACATGCTCCTTGCCCTTCTTGTCCACCCAGTACTCAAACCGCTGCCGATGGATTTTGCCCTCACGATAAATCTCTACTTCGAGCCATTCAGACAAAGCGTTTGTGACAGAAGCCCCTACGCCATGCAAACCGCCTGATTTTTTATAACCCGATCCACCGAACTTACCGCCCGCATGCAAAATTGTAAATACAACTTGCGGGGTAGGTACCCCTGTCTTATGCATTCCAGTTGGGATCCCCCGTCCATTATCGCTAACGGTTACCGAGCCATCCTTGCGAAGCAGTATGTCAATCTTTGTACAATACTTGGCTAAATGCTCATCTACGGCATTATCTACGATTTCCCATACTAAATGATGTAGTCCTGAAGAACTCGTACTGCCGATATACATGCCAGGTCGTTTGCGTACTGCAACCAGACCTTCGAGCACTTGAATGTCGTCAGCATCGTATCCAGTACGGCCATTCTCGCCGTTATTAGAAACTTCAGCAAACATATCGATCTGTTCGAGCATTCATGCTCCTCCTTCTTTTCTCTATACTAAGAAGAAACGGCTTGGCCGTCCTTTATGTTAAGAACGGTATCCGTTACTGCCAAAAACCTAAGGATAGAATATAACGTGAAATTATACTCTCCTATATTTCTAAGAAATGCAAACAAACGTTTTGGTCACTTTGTTCATTCTAATTCAAAATATCCCTTTTCGTAAAGACGGCGAATGAAATGATCACCGAAGCGGCCCCCCATACAGCCAGCACAGCCATGGAAAATGACAAGGACATCCCTTCAATGGGGGCGGGAGTACCAGACAAATAGCTGGTCAGTCCAAGATTTACCATAAATAAATATTTTGCTGTTGTCCAGGCAGAGGCCATATTGGTCAGTATACTACCTGCAATCAGCGCTGCCATCATAACTACTATACTCGCCGCAGTACTGCGAACAAGCACCGAGATCATAAACGCGAGCAGTGCAACCACTACGCTGACGAACCAAATCAAACCACCTTGCATAAGCATATATTTCCACTGGGGCACTGCATGTACAGTAGACATATCTAGCGAATCACCACTGATTTTAAAGCCTGTAAAAACAGGAATATTAAAACCTTTAAAACCAAAGGCGAGACCAGAGATAAAGTAACTGATTGCAAATGTGGAAAGTACGATAAGCGAGACAAACATTAGCAGTGCTGTCATTTTGCTAAAGAGCACCTTCCAACGCTTGACCGGCCTAGTCAACAGCATTTTGATAGTTCCAGTTGTCCTTTCGGCCGAGACCAAATCTGAGGCCACCGCCATAATGAGCAACGGAATAAATAATGTAACCGAATTATCCATAAATTCTCGGGTAAAGGTAACCCCGCTAGGTTCATTCGGATTAACGTCATGGTGAAGATAATACTGAAGCTGTTGTACAAATATTCGCCGATAAGTCTTCCATTCCTCTGGAATCCGGTCACTGCCCAGTGAATTTTGATTATCGATAATCTGCTGCTGGATCTCAAGCCGCCAATCGGAATTAAATTTCTCCCGACTCCGTTCGGCTGAACGCATCTGTGCATAGGTGAACATAGGCACCAGTACAATCAGAATCAGCAGTATAACATAAAACCGTTTCTTTTTTATAATCTTCAAGCACTCATTACGGATTAGCGGAAGCAAGTTACTCAACATTCTCACCCTCCGTTAGTTTCAAGAATAGCTGTTCCAGTGTCGGATTAATTTTATGCACAGCTCTCACCTCAATTTCAGCAGTAACCATTACGGCCACAATCTCGGGGATCAGATCCTGATCCATGATCGTTATTAAAGAATTGGGGCCCATCCCGGCAATAATTGAGTCATCTAATGTGACGTCTTCCAGTTTCTGAATTTGAATATCTGAACGATCAGCCAGCATTTCCCGGGCCTCAGCAAAAGGCTCCAGCTCCCAAAGTACATACGGCGAATTACGAGCGATCAGCTCATCTACCGCACCTACTGCCAATACACGCCCTTTACTAATAATCGCTACACGGTCGCAAAGAAGCTGAATTTCACTAAGCAGATGGCTCGATACGAACACCGCCAGCCCTTCATCCGCCAGCTTGCGAATGAATTCTCGCAGCTCTTTAATGCCTTTAGGGTCAAGTCCATTCGTCGGCTCGTCCAAAATAAGCAGCCGTGGACGTCCCAACAGCGCCTGCGCAATGCCTAATCGTTGTCTCATCCCAAGCGAGTATGTACTTACCTTATCATGTATCCGCTGATCTAATCGAACAATATCTACCACTTCGCTAATACGTTCATTGTCTACGCCAGGCTGCATCCGGGCAAAATGCTGCAAATTCTCCCACCCGGTCAAATAGGTATATACCTCAGGATTCTCAACGATAGAGCCTACATATTGCAATGCTTTTTCCGGATTTCGGTTCACATTGTACCCACATACTGTAATCTTGCCCTCAGTAGGTCGAATCAAATCCACAAGCATGCGGATCGTGGTCGTCTTCCCAGCCCCATTAGGCCCGAGAAAGCCGAAAATCTCCCCTTTTCTCACATCGAAAGTGACATCATCTATAATCCATTTTCGTCCTATTTTTTTACGTACCCCGTCCACAGACAAGACGACTGTGCCGGAGTCTTCACTATTCGCTTTTGTCATATTTAATTTAGCTCCTTGTGACTGTCATTTTCTCGGTTTGTACTTGCTCAAAGGGCATTTACCTACATGATCTTACTGCAAAATTTAACACTCACCTATATACTACTGCACAGCCTGTATGAACCGTTCTCCGATTCGCTGATAGCCATCACCATTAGGATGAAAATGATCGGTGGATAGATACTTGTCCAAATGTCTGTTAAACAAGTCAAACGTAGGAACCAAGGTCATGTTGCTATGCTCATTAATAATATCCATTGCCGTATTATTCCACTTCGTTACCGCTTGATTGCCTGGTGCCAGTAATTCTGGAATATCGCCAAAGGGATTATACAGCCCCATATAGTAAACTTGCGCATTCGGATTGATCTGTGAGATTTTATCGAGAATCTTCTCCAGTCTAGCTGCTGCTTCTGGCAGAGCGGCTAATAAAGACTCTGGAGTCAGCTCCTGCCCAGAGGTTGATGAAGTTGTGTTGCCCTGTTGCGCCCCATTATTCTCAAGAATATCCGAATCCTTAAACAGATCATTTCCTCCGACGGATAGCAAAACAACATTCGACATGCGCAAGGCATACTCCACACCATCTTCGTTCAGTTTGCTTAACAGCCCCGCAGTAGTCAACCCGTTAATCCCCATATTGCCTAAAAAGTCTACTGTGACACCTTTTGCGGATAAACCAGTAACCGTACGCTTAACAAACCCTTCTCCGGTGTTATCACCGGTCCCCTTGGTAAGCGAATCCCCGAGCGCAACAATTTTGAGGAGCTTGACGGTCTCCGTCACCGGTGCGGCTGTTTGCTGAGGCAAGCTGCTCTCGGTAACCTCTCCGACCGGATAGATAATATCTTTAACCGCATAAACTAAACCAACCATCAAAACTATAGTTGTTACTATGGAAATCAAGCTGACGCTGCGCCATGTCCATTTCGAATCCTTCAAAGCTATCCCTCCGTATGCCGTTCTATTATGTATTGTTCCACAATTTACAAAGATCTTAACTATGTTACATAAACATAATTCTTCCATACAAGTTTTGCAAATGTCTAGCAAAGAAAAAAATCCCGCTGCTACAGTGTTTTTGCCGAGGAACGAGTGTGGACTTTTTTGAAAATAAAAAAATACTGGCTTTTTAATTAATGCCATTATATAATATTCACCGTTGACTCTTTAGACATTACGGGTTATTAGCTTAGCTGGTAGAGCAGCCGACTCTTAATCGGCAGGTCGCAGGTTCGACCCCTGCATAACCCATAGAGCTAGACAGAAGAAGTAAGGACAAGTTCCTTGCTTCTTTTTTTGTTGCATTTTTAATCTTCACCACACAAAAAAAACCGCTCCCCGACTTACATCGGAGAACGATTTCTTCCTGAAGCATCTACTCGTATTATTTACCAATAAACTCTTGAACCCAGTAATTATTATCATAGCCTACACCGATATAATTGAAGTTAGCATTCAAAATATTAGCGCGGTGACCTGGACTATTCATCCATGCCTTCATTACTTCCTCTGGTGTTTTTTGTCCCATTGCGATATTCTCACCTGCGGCTTTATAAGTGATGCCAAAGGATTTCATCATATCAAAAGGTGAACCATACGTAGGTGAAGTATGTGAGAAATAGTTATTCGAACGCATATCTGTAGCTTTTGTAGCGGCAACTTTGTGCAGGCTGTCCAATCCAGCTACAGGTGACAAACCAGCTACAGGTGACAAACCAGCTGCTGCACGTTCTTTGTTTACCAGCGTTACGATTTGCTGAACATAGGTTCCTTTATTACTCACAGCACCTGTTGTAGTTGTATTATCTGTTGGCTTAGTTACAGTAGTTGTGTCTGCTGGCTTTGTAACCGGTTTTGTAGTTGTAGTTGTGGTCGTGTTGTCTTTGTTTGGTACTGTTCCAGTTTGCGGCTTAGTCACCACGATTGTGCTATTCGAAAAAGGGAATCCCTCAAGATTAGCTTGTTTAAAATATTGTAATATTTGCTCATAACTTGTGCCTTTTATTGTTACTGTCGATTCATTCGATGCCGCATTTGCTTCCAATGGAAGAGAAATACTAAGTGCCATAACAGCTGCCACGCTACCACCGATGATTGCTTTTAATGTCTTGTTCTTCAATCTGCCATCTCCTTTTTTCTTGCGTGTAATATATGCTTCTGCCTAGAGTGACCATCTACAAATGTTACAAAGTTGTAATTTGTTCCTCAGTCATTGTAGCATAAATCTCTCAAATGTGCGCTTCTAATTTTTTACATATAATAGTCTTGACTGTAAGATTTCCGATTCCTAGATACATTCGCTTTCTTTCGCTGTTTTCCTGCCTAAAAATACCATTTTACCTGTTATGCGCGAAAAAAAAGCGAAAAAAGTCGCCCTCCCCGAAAGGACGGCAACTTCAGCAAACCTATGGATACCTGACGATTAATGAAACGATTGCCAGAACTCGCCCTCCGTAGAGATCAATCCCATGATTTCCGCATAAGGAATCCGGAAGGTTGGAAAACCTGCAGAATACGGAGCGATCTCATAAGGTGCGAAATATAGATACAACGCTTCATTATCTACAAAAAAGGGCTGATCCGAGGTAATTCCTTTATACGTATCCGGAAAAACATATGAATATTGTGGATCGTTCTCGATCTGTTTGCCCACAATTTTACTGAGCTTCTCCACATATCTGCTGCCCGGCTTGAACAAATCCCCCAGCTTATAGAACCTGCCGCTGCGCAAATTAATATGCGGATAGATTTTGGTAGGCATTCCATGTGCTGCTCCAAAAGGAAAACGATACCCGGTCAGCTCCAGCACCAGCAGGTTTTTACGGAAGAAAGAGACTGAAAAATCACCATTATAACTAAAGTCCTGGGAAACCCCTCCACTCCCAACGTCTTCAGCAAGGGATAGCTTGCGCAGCTTATCGTTAACCTCTCGCGAAACTTCCGCACTTGCAATCCCCTCAACGACCGGATAATACACCAGATAATCCCTGTTCGGTTTGTATTTCTTCTCCACTACGGAATAGGGAGGTCTCAGCGGAATGACTCCATTTTGGCGCCAAACCTGCTTTCCCTGCCGATCATAATAAGATGTGCGTTGATCTACATCTGCTCTTATCAAACGTCCGCTAAGGGTGAGTGTTCCTGCCCCTGGAATAACTGGGGGCTGGGCTGCCTTTTTTCCACTTCTATCGATAAAATAAGTATCTTTAGCATCAAATACAGACGCCAAGCCTTCCTGATAATTGTTCACGCCAAGCAGGGTGTGATTGCTCAGGACCGCTCCCGTTTCCGCATCTGCAATTACGTAACGTGATCCGCGATAAGGCTGGCTGGGGAATACAGGCGTTCCTATGGCTACTCTGCCTTCACCTAGCTGCAATACTTCATAATATTTTGCCGGGATGATCATTTTTCCTTGTTTATCAATCAGCCCGTAGGCGTTGCCATAATTTTCAGCGGTATTCACCACCGCACGTCCCTCTGAAAAAGGTAAAGCAGAGGTGAATTGCGGCTGAATAGCTACAGAACCATCCGTATTTAAATAGCCATATTTACCGTTTTCAGTCGCTTGATAGGCTAGCAAACCTTCTCCCGGACTTCCAACGAAAGGATGGTTATACGTATGCAGAATGTTCCCATCCGGATCGATGAGCGCATACTCTCCTTCTTTGATTTTAACCAAAGCCACGCCGTTCATAAAATCATTGGCATCTACATAAATCGCGGGCAGCACCTCTTTGCCTTGCGCGTCCACATATCCATATAGCGATTGGCCGCCGGTCGTATTTTGTTTTGAAAATAGTGCTCGCCCCTCATGTAATGAGTTCAAATAATCATACCGGGCGGACGTCACTTCTTTGCCTTTTTCATCAATAAAAGTGTAGCCCTTGGCATCCGACACGACCGCGCGCTCTTCCGAAAAAGGCGCAATAAAAGAATAGATCGGCTTCACTCGTTCTCTTCCAGTGCTGTCAATGAGCCCGCTGTTATTTTTTCGCTGAACTACGGCAAGACCGTTCTTTTGAAAATCCTCAGCATATTCGTACCGGGGTTCAATCTGAACACGGCCCTCGTCATTAATATATCCCCAAAGTGTGCCCTCTTTGAGATTAAACGGCGCCGGATGGAGACCCGTGGTCCGCAGATCGTCCCCCACCCACTCCGGCAATAAGTATGGCGCCTCAAAAGGCTTATTAGAGTAATCTACACGATATAATCCCGCTTCTGCCGGAATCGTGACGAACAACTCCTCTTCCGTGCGTATGAAATCCTCATCCTGCTGAGTAATATATTCGTTCCAGCCAATGCCATCCCATTTCCATACATCCGCCTGTATCAGACCATTGTCATTCCCTTTCCCCAGCTCATTCAACCTAATCCTTAACATCCAGTCGCTCCCCTTTAACAAAGGCATTTGCCTATAGAATATGGGAGAACGTTGGTTTATGTGCTTTTTGATCTTTGGGGTTAGGGGGAGGCGTATTCTAGGATACTTTTGCCTCTCTTTCCACTTCCGTTGCTCGATTTGGCGTATTCTAGGGCATTAATGACTCTCTTTCCTCCTCCGTCGCTCGTTTTGGTGTATTCTAGGGCATTTTTGCCTCTCTTTCCTCCTCCGTCGCTCGTTTCGGCGTATTCTAGGGCATTAATGACTCTCTTTCCTCCACTGTAGCTCGTTTTGGCGTACTTTAGAGCATTAATGCCTCTCTTTCCTCCTCCGTAGCTCGTTTCAGCTAATTCTGCGGGATTTATACCGTTCTTTCGCCTCACGTAGCTCGTTTCAGCCAATTCTGCGGGATTTATACCGTTCTTTCGCCCCACGTAGCTCGTTTCAGCCAATTCTACGGGATTTATACCGTTCTTTCGCCCCACGTAACTCGTTTCAGCCAATTCTACGGGATTTATACCGTTCTCTCACCTCATGGTGCTTCTGTTCTGTAACTACTATTAGTTTGTTGATATTGTTGGTGAGCAATGATGAATATGATGTGTTTTCGTGGTGCTCCTGATGACGATGGTCGTGTTATTACTGCTGATATTGATTTGTGGCGGTGATTGCCATGTTCATGCTGATAATGTTGAGAGGATTGTGATAACCGTGTTTGTGTTGATGATATTAATTGGTGATGGTAATGATGCTGTAGTAGTACCGTGGCGGTTATGGTGCAACTATTGGGTGGAGTAAATCCTATTGGTGGAATATTAGATTTGATGGAGCAGGGGTGGCAATGTTGATTGAAGTTGGTGGTAGTAAGTAATGTTGATGTTAGTGTTGCTGGCGCTGTTTAGTCGTGGTGGCATTTTAGTGGGTAGTTTTGGTGTTGTGTTTAGTTGTTAGTACTGTAGTTAGTCGTGTTGTGGTTGACAGTGTTGTGGTTGGCAGTACCGTAGTTAGTGGTGCTTTAGTTAGCAGTGCTGACAGTGACATTATTGGTGTAGTTGATATTATTGGCGTAGTTGATATTATTGCTGTACTTGATGCTGGTCCCAATGGTACTAGTGGGAGCGAAATTGGTTTATCCCTAACTAATTAAACTAGTTTTTGTGGGTAGTTTTTCATACATAGTTTTTGTGGTTAGTTTTTGTGGGTAGTTTTCGTGCTCGTGCGTAGTTTTCCTATGCGAGGAGCAAGGGGGCGACGTTCAGTACTTATGAATTTGTACTTATGAATTGCTTCTTATAAATCGGTACTTTTAATTTGCATCATATGAATTGGCACTTATGAATTTGTACTTTAAATAGGTTCATATGATTTGTATCTTATGAACTGATTCTTACGAGTTGCTTATATCCGCAAGCGAAAATGGACAAACCAAAAAGCGTTTGCCATAAATAGCAAACGCTATAATCACCACACATCCCCCACACAACTACTTCTTCGAAGAATACTTCCGCATATCAAACGCGACCGCGGCGATGATGATCAGACCTTTGATAATCAACTGATAGTAAGGGCTGATGCCGATAAAGGTCAGGCCGTAGTTGATTAAGGTAAAGATAATAACACCGACCAGAACACCTGGCACTGTTCCGATACCACCGGTTGTGGACACCCCGCCCACGACGCAAGCAGCAATCGCATCAAGCTCATACATGTTCCCGTAGTTATTGGTTGCGCCACCTGTTCTGGCAGCCTCCAGCACACCCGCCAAACCATAAAGGGCTCCAGCAATCGCATAGATGTAGATCAAGTTCTTGGAAACATCGATGCCAGATACTTTTGCTGCCTGCATGTTACCGCCGATAGCGTACATGTTCTTGCCCAGCTTAGTTTTATTGAACACCACCCATACGATGGCGGCGACACCCAAGGCTATCAGCACGATATACGGGATTGAATATTGCCCCTTGCCGATAAACCCGGAACCGATTGTAGTGAAATCTGGACGCAGACCGCCAATCGGCTGTGATTGGTTGGGGTCCATGTCAAAGTACAAGGAATTCAAGCCGTAGACGATAACCATCGTACCCAGTGTTGCGATAAACGGCGGGACGTTCAGCTTGGAGACGACAATACCATTGACTAGTCCGCAGAGAAGGCCAGCGATAATAGCTATAAGGATCGGAAGCCACACTTGCACCTGCGGCAGATCAGGAAAAAAGCGCCGGGAATAATCCGGAATTTGCAGCATCGAAGCAGAGATTACCGCTGTAAAACCAACCACACGTCCAGCAGACAAGTCCGTCCCAGCTGTGATAAGGATGAAGGCAACACCAAGCGCGATGATAATCCGTGTTGACGACTGAATTAGAATGTCCCGTAAAGTATTTACAGAGATAAAGGCCGGCTCATATAAGGCAATACCCATAATTAGAATTACCAAGACAATATAAATAGCATTTTGAGTAATAAAAGATTGGGCTCGTTTAGCGTTCATTAGTAGTGTTCCTCCTTAAAGTTACGCGAAGAGTACTTCTCTTCGTAAACCAAATCTAGTTTCGCCCAGCAAAACTATCATTGAAATCCTATCCTAATGCTGTGCAGCGAGCCGCATAACTTCGGTTTCCGTAGCTTGCTCGCCTTCTAGTATTCCGGTAAGCCTACCCTCCGACATGACCATTACACGGTCAGACATTCCGAGCAGCTCCGGCATTTCTGAGGAGATCATAATGATGCTTTTCCCTTGCTGCGCCAAGTCGGCAATAATCGAATAAATCTCGAATTTAGCCCCTACGTCGATACCGCGAGTCGGCTCGTCCAGAAGCAGGATTTCGGGCTCGGTTAGAAGCCATCTGGCGAGCAGCACTTTTTGCTGATTCCCACCAGAAAGATTCATGATCAGCGTTTTGGTTGTTGGAGTTTTGGTCCGTAATTTTTCAATCATTTTATCGACTTCTTCTTTTTTCTTTTTTCCATCTAGTAGAAGTAGTAGTTTCTGGTATCGATGCAGATTAGCGATTGCGCCATTTTCATGAACAGACAAGACTGGAAAAATACCGGTGACACGCCGTTCCTCCGTAAGCAAAGCCATTCCGTGTTTCTTAGCATCCTTGGGAGATTGGATATGAATGCGCTTACCATCGATAGAAATCGTCCCCGATTTGATAGCCCTCAGGCCGAATAATGCCTCAATAACCTCTGTTCTCTGAGCGCCTACCAGACCACCAATCCCTAAAACCTCACCTCGTCTTAATTCAAAAGAAACATCTTTAAACGATCTTTCTTCAGGGGAGGTTAATCCTTCAACCTTCATATATACTTCGCCAGGCACGTTAAAACGTTCTGGGAATCGATTGGTCAAGTCGCGGCCGACCATTTTGGAAATGATAAGATCTGTAGTCAATTCCGCCGCTGGCCAGGTTCCGATTTTTTTACCGTCCCGCATAATGGTAACCTCGTCAGAAATTTCGAGAATCTCTTCCATTTTGTGAGATATATAAATAATAGCTACGCCTCTACTCCTAAGGTCCCGTATGATCCGAAATAAATGCTCCACCTCCACACTGGTCAGGGAGGAAGTAGGTTCATCCATTACAATAACGCGGGAGTGAAAAGAGACAGCCTTCGCAATTTCAATGGATTGGATTTTGGATACAGACAGCTTACCCACTAATGTCTCGGGATTCAGATCGATATCCAGATCTTTAAACAAATTCTCCGTGTCAGTGTACATTTTCTTATGGTCAATAAACTGAAAAGGTCCAATCCCTTTGGTTGGGAAACGTCCTAACCAGATATTCTCCATCACACTTCGGAACGGCACGGGATGCAGCTCTTGGTGAATCATGGAGATCCCATTTTTCAAAGCGTCATTTGAGCTTCCGATAGAGGTCTTCTCACCCTCCAAAAAAATCTCACCGGCATCCGGTGAATAAATACCAAAGAGACATTTCATTAAAGTGGACTTACCCGCACCATTCTCGCCCATAAGGGCATGCACCGAACCTGGTCTGACCTTTAAACTAACTGCATCCAGCGCTTTGACGCCGGGGAATTCTTTAGTAATATCATTCATTTCTAGCAAAAACTCAGCTTTTTCCATGTTGTTACGCCCCCTACGCTTTTTTCTTTTTTCATGAGAGGCACAGCGGTTTCATCCTGTTCCCTGCCTGAAAGAAATCCGAGGAGCGAATATCCGCTCCCCGTTGCTGCCATATGATCATGAATTCCATCTAGATTAGAGCGTTATTATTTGGCGTCATCGATATTGTCTTTGGTGATCTTTTTATAGGAAATCCACACGTATTGGTTGTCTGTGATATCAAAGCCTACGTTATCTTTTGTAGGTGTTTCTCCTTTAGCAAGCAGAGCAGCAACTGTGATCGCAGCTTTACCTTGGTTGTTCGCATCATTCAGCACGGTACCAAGCATCGTTCCATCTTGCAGCGCTTGAATCGCAGGAGCAGTAGCATCTACACCTACTACCGGCATGAATTTATCACCCGTGAAGTAACCTGAAGCTTTCAGAGCTTCGATGGCACCGAGAGCCATATCGTCATTGTTCGCAAGCACAGCTTCAATTTTGTCGCCATGGGAGCCAAGGAACGCTGCCATTTTTTCTTGCCCTTTTACGCGGTCCCACATCGCAGTATCTTCAGCCAGCTTTTCTACCTTGATGCCGGCATCTTCAATTGCTTGGATGGAGTAAGTAGTACGAAGCTCAGCGTCTTGGTGCCCCGGTTCGCCTTTTAGCATTACGTATTGGAGGACACCGTCGCCGTTTTTATCTGCTTCAGGATGTGCCTTCCAGTAGTCCACGATCAGTTGACCGGACATAGTTCCGGATTCTTCCGCTTTAGCGCCTACATAATAAACCTTATCCCATTTCTTCATATCTTCTGGCAGCGGCTCGCGGTTCAGGAAAACCACCGGAATATTTGCCGCTTTTGCTTTTTCGATAATAACGCCAGCCGCAGTACGGTCAACCGGATTGATCAGCATGCCTTTATATTTTTTGGTGATGAACAAGTCAACTTTGTCATTTTGTGTGGGTTGAGAATTTTGGCTATCTACGATATCTACAGTAGCAATGCCTTTGGCAGCAGTGTCGATTGCGTTACGAACACCTGTCATGAAGGTATCGTCAAATTTGTAAATGGCTACCCCTACTTTTGGCGTTTCAGTGGAAGAGCCCGCATTTTCAGTTTTTGGAGCGTTGGTAGCTTTACCACTGTCTGCATTATTGTTGCTATTGCCACAGCCTGCCAGGGCGGCACCCAGTATTGCGCTTGCTAAAAGAACGGAAGTGATTTTTTTCATTATTCATTGACCTCCTGTTTATACTTCTTTTTTTGGTTTAACCCTGAATTCTCTCGGGCACATCCATATTATGCCTTAGGTGAAAACGGTTTCGAATATAAAATCCTACTCACTTTTATAAAAATTCTACTGAACCCAAAAAACGAATACCTCCCATTTTAAGGATGGCATTCGTCTTTTCAAAAATAAACCGTCCACTATCTGACGAAGGGAAATAATAATTTCTGATTCTCAGGCCACAGCATATTGTCCAAATCAATGAGTTTAGTGCCCGTATCGACACGTTCAGGAACATCCATTCCTTCGATTACCTCAACGGCATGTTTTACGGCTAAATACCCGTTACTAAAAGGATTTTGGATTACGGTCGCTTGAACCGTACCCTCCTGCAGCAACTCCATCATTGACGGGGAGCTGTCGAACGCAACCATTTTAATATTATGCAGCCCTCGGCTCTGGATAGCTTTTGCCGCCCCCTGTGAAGCTGTCTCATTCAAGCTGGCGATCCCGCGAAGATTTGGATGTTTCAGCAGCATTAACCGTGTCAGCTCTTCAGCATCACTAATACTCGACGTGGTATAAGAAATCTCTACTACCTGTATGTTCGGATATCGGGCAGCGTAATTTAAAAATCCCTTTTCCCGCTCCTCCGCGTCCCTAGCACCATATTCAATGCCGTTTGAAGACTCCTGCTCCGCCCCCAAAGATGAATTTGTGAAGTTAATGATGCCAACCTCCCCGTATCCATTTAGCAGCTGAATGAGTCTTTCTGCAGACTTTTGTCCCGCTTCATAGCCGTTTGAACCCACATAGGCTCTTACTCTGGCCGAACCGACTTCTGCATCCACAGACAATACGGGAATCTTGGAATATGCCGCCCGATCAACCACTTGTGCAAGTCCCATATAGCTACTGGCAGCTAAAATAATAACGTCCGCTTTTTCTTTAATGGAGTCCTCAACCATTCTGACCTGTTCCGCAATATCACTCTCAGCATTCGGAGCTTTGAACGTTAGTTTCACATTAAATTCCTGTGCCGCGGCTTCTGCCCCCAATCTAACTGTATTCCAATAGTCGCCTTTGTTCATTTTTACAATAAGATGAATATTGCGGGTTTTGTTCGTGTTGATATAATTAGGTGCCGAATTAAAACAAGAGGTGATGGTTGTCCATAACATCACACATACCAGCAGGGTTAGCCAAAAACGAACGATTCTCATACCGATGTCTCATCCTCCTCATGTCCAGGATTGCCCTCGCCTGCTGTGAGTGCCGGGAAGATAAGAGTAACCGTAGTGCCTTCTTCAATTTCACTTTCAAAAGAAAGACCATAATCACGCCCATAATACAGCTCAATACGCTCGTTAACATTTCTAACGCCTACCCCGGAGCCATGCATACTCTTACTGCCGCCAGTCAAAAGAACCTTCATAGTCTCCTCGGACATTCCCAGTCCATTATCACGAATGCGGATGATGACAAGATCATCCTTCAGCTCCGCTTGGATCGAAATAAAACCTTCATCAGGCATCATTTCAATCCCGTGATACAGGGCATTCTCCACAATAGGTTGTAAAATTAGCTTAATCGTCTGACACTGCAGCACTTCATCCTGAGCCTCGATCTCGTAGCGGAACTTATTTTTGAACCGAAAGCTCTGAATCACAAGGTAATGACGAACATGATCAAGCTCTTCCTGCACGGTAATCATATTATTCCCTTTACTAAGGCTAATCCGGAAAAACTTCGATAAGGACTGAATCATCGTGACTACCTCCTCAGTCTTGCCGCGTTCAGCGAGCCGGATCACAGAATTCAAGGTATTGTACAGAAAGTGCGGATTGATCTGGGATTGCAGTACTTCAAGCTCACCTTTACGTTTGGTTTCCTGTTCATAAATAATCTGATCCATCAGTTGACGGATACGTTGCAGCATAAGGTTAAACCGTTTGGACAGCTGTTCCACCTCATACGCCCCACTGACATCTATTCGGGTGTTGAGATCCCCTTCGCCCACCTGCTGAAGCGTCCGTTCCAGCTTGCGGATAGGGCGGGCAATACGTGCAGACAAAAAGACGGATACAATAATTACGCATAAAATGACTACCGCTAAAAACCAGGATAAAAAAGTGTTTAGATCACGTTTGGTGGTTACAATCTCATCGTAATAAGCCACGCCCACGATCTTCCAGCCTGTCTGTTCCAGTGTCCTTACGGTGATAAAACGTTTTTCACCCGTAGACTCATCCAAATAGCTACGAAAAGCATATTCCAGTACTGGCTCCACATTCTCATATTTTAAGCCAGCGTAAATCAGCTGCTGCTGGGGATGGTACACAATATTTCCTAGCTGATCGAGGATGTAAGCGTATCCTCTTTTGCCAAGCTTAACCTGCTTGCTCAGCTCATCAATGGTTCGAAAGTTAAAATCCATCAGCAGGATGCCGGTTTTTAAGACTCCGTTCTCCTTATATTGAATTAATTTGCTGATAGACACAACCCAGATATATTGACCTTTGAACAAATTCTGAATATGAGGTGCGGAATAGGAGAGCTCTGATGTTCTTTGCGCCGTCGTAAACCAGCTCTGAGTCTCCAGCTGTGTGTTACTGCGCAGCTTCTGACCGGGTGTTCCCACGACATATTTCCCCTGTGGGGTAAAAACAGCCGCCGAGACCAGATCCTCTCTGCTCCCCATTAGCATAGCCATTCTTTCCGTCAATAAAGCGGAATCCACGGAAGGGCTATTCGTAATCTGCTCCTCCGCTGTCTCAAAAATATTGCGCATTCCCTTAACATAAAGACCTAGATTGTAATTCACTTGCTCAATGATCTGCTGCATATTCATATTGGCATTCTCTTCTGCGGTCTTGGCAAACTTGTTGTACAGCATAAGACTTACAACTACAGCTACTAGCACGGCAACAGATGTAAAAGTGAGTGTAATCGTAACTTGAATGCTTCGGAGCTTGGAGGACAACCGACGTTTTCCACCTTTGGGATGCTGCGGTCTTAGAGGAAAGGAATATGGTTTATCCTTCAGCATCTTTACCCTCCTCTGGAGCTGTTTTTATACTCTTTAGGAGATTGGCCATATTTTTTGCGGAAACAAAAGCTGAAATAGTTAGGATCGGCAAAACCTATTTTTTCTGCAATTTCAAAGGCCTTCAGCTCCGTGGACCGCAAAAGTTCCTTGGCTGCTTCTAACCTAATTTGCAAAAGATAACTAACGAACGTCATTTTCATTTCCTTCTTGAAAATACTGCTAAAATAGCCGGTACTTATATGTAAATGCTGACAAACCTTGCCGATGGAAATATCAGATTCAACATAGTGGCTGCGTATATATTCTTTAGCTTCATCAATAAGCAGCTTATAGGAGGATTGACGTTCTAATGCAATCGTATCCATTAAACCGCTACAGACTGCAATAATCCATTGCTTGGCTTCGGCCATACTATTAAATTTATTGATGGCAGTTAGCGACGAAATGCCAGAACCAATATACTTTGCAGCCTCACTGCCGGATTCTTTAGCCACTCGCAGGATAGATGTAAAAATCTCCAGCAAAAAAATCTGATAATCCTGTGTAGACACCTGCTCTGCGTCAAGACCGGCAAATAAATCCTCAACAACCTCTTTGAGTTCTTGCACCGTACCTAGTTTAATCGTCCGGATTAAGGATTGCTGGGTTAGTTCATCATAGGTTAGCAGTGTGCTGGAACGTGACTCAACGTCCTCAATCCAGATCACCCGGTTATTGCCGAGAATAAGCCGATAATCTAATGCCTGCAAGGCATCCCCAAAAGAATTAAATAACAAAGCAGGCGATGAACAGACCGTTCCGGAGCCTGCCGTGACCGTCAGCTTCAGAAAACGCTGTACGTTCTGGCGGATTTCTTCAAGAAGCTCAAATGTCTTTCCAGTAATATCAGTTTCTTCCCCTTCTTCATGGATTGTGAGCAATACGACCTCATCACGATGAATAAACACCCTTCCAAAACCATGCTTCGAGCATATTTCTTCAGCAATATTCAGCACAGCGAATAGCTGTAAATTCTTTTCACCAGTGTCTCGTAAAGAAATTTGTCCGCCTGTTGCACCCCCAGCAGATTCCCGCTCAGGACGAATATAATCCACACTAATTACCGAAGCCTGAAACCACCGTCCCGTTAATTTTATGCCATATTCAGTGCTTTTCTCAGCAATTTCATCCGTACGCAATCTACGCGAAATAAGGGACGATAAAAATTGCTCCCTTAACACAGGCAGACTTTTCCGGTAATGCTCACTGAGTACAAATACATTTTCTTTTTCTGCAATTTCAGCCTCGATAGTGGCTCTAACCTTAAGCAATACTTCAATTAATTCCTGTGAAGAGAACGGTTTCAAAATATACTCATCAATTTGCAATTTTATCGCCTTCTGAGCATATTCAAATTCATCATACCCAGTCAAAATGATAATCTTAGTGTTAGGATGATGACTACGAATCCATTCAGCCAGCTGAAGTCCATTCATAAAAGGCATTTGGATATCGGTAACTACCACATCCGGCAGCAAACGGTCTATGGCATCCGCAGCTTCCCGTCCATTCTCCGCCTGCTCGACAATCTCAAATCCGTAACGCTCCCAGTCAATCTGCCCGATAACGCCTTCCCTAACGTCTTCTTCATCTTCAGCAAGAACTAGCTTATACATGTCTCATCCCTCTTTGGAAACGTTTTAGATGTCATAAATTTTATTGTATATGATTCAAACCAATCCATCTATGGTTAAGTTATTTAAATAGTTTTAGGTATTAATATATTAAATACATATAAAAAAAGAGTTCCAGAGCAAAAAAAAACCATCCCGCCGTAGCTGGGATGGGGATGATCGGTAACCTATAAGTATTATAGCAACGCTTTGTTAAAGCGATAGCCTGCTGTCTTTTCGAAACCGATATGACGATAAAAAGCATGTGCCGGTGCGCGTTCTACGCGGTTGCCACTTCTAAGGAAAAGCTGACAGCAACCTTGCTCACGTGCCCATTCTTCTGCTGCGGCCACAAGTCTTTTACCGAGTCCGTTTCCTCTGAGTTCTTCTGATACGATAAGTGCAGTAATCTCAGTGATACAATCTGTCTGTTTGTAATACGAGCTTACCTGTCTAAGGCCGATCATACCCACAACTTCATTGTTCAGCTCTGCTACAAGTGTGCATTGGAGATTGCTGTTCTCCATGCTTTCCAGTCTCTCTTTCATCACGCTTAGCGTTGTTGGATAGCCGAATTCCCGCAGAAGCGCTGTAACTCTCTCCAGATCATTCAAGCCGCATTTGCGAATTTCCAGTACAGGTGCCATGGTACTACTGTTCATCCTCATATACCTCCACTTTTAGCATAGACGCCGCCTGCTTGGCTATCGTCCGCGCGATTTCCACATCTTCCGCCGCACTTAACGCTACTGCCATCCGCCGACCAGGACGAACTTCCGGTTTACCAAATACGCGAACCTGAGTCCTAGGCAGTTCCAAAGCTTCACCAATTCCGGTCACAGCAAAGGCTCGTCCTTCTCCATCAGCCTTCAGCGTAGCTGAGGCACCAGGTGTCAGCAATTGTACTGACTGGACAGGAAAACCAAGAATAGCTCTGACATGCACTGCAAATTGAGATAAATCCTGCGTCGCCATCGTGACCATCCCCGTATCATGGGGTCTAGGTGACACTTCACTGAACAATACGCCTCGATCTGTCAAAAAAAGTTCCACTCCAAAAATACCGAAACCTCCGAGCTGATCCGTTACTGCTTTTGCAATAGATTGCGCTTCTTCAAGCAGCTCTGGCTTCATAAAGTGAGGCTGCCAGGATTCCACGTAATCTCCATCCTTCTGAATATGTCCAATAGGTGGACAAAATACCGTACCAGACACAGATCGCACCGTCAAAAGAGTAATCTCGCTCTCAAAAGTAACAAAAGCCTCCACGATAACCCGTGTTCCTTTAGCTCTCGCTCCATCCAAAGCAGTGTTCCAGCAGTTTTCTGCATCTTCAGGTCTTTTGCATACGCTCTGACCCTTGCCAGAAGAACTCATAATCGGCTTAATGACACAAGGAGTGCCTAACTCGGCTATAGCTTGTTGCAGCTCTTCCAGACTATCCGCAAAACGGTAATCAGCAGTTGGCAGTCCAAGGTCTTCAGCCGCAAGACGACGAATCCCTTCTCTGTCCATGGTCAGCCGAGCCGCCCGCGCCGTCGGAACAACGAAAAAGCCTTCTTCTTCAAGCTCTTGAAGAGCATGAGTCGCAATTGCCTCAATCTCCGGAACAATGACATCCGGTTTCTCAGAGCGAATCAGCGCTTTCAGCGCCTCTGCATCCAGCATATCAATTACATGTGAACGATGAGCTACACCCATCGCCGGTGCATCGGTATAACGGTCTACAGCTACGGTCTCTACGCCAAGGCGTTGAGCTTCAATTATGACTTCCTTACCCAGTTCCCCGCTGCCCAGCAGCAACAGCTTGCGGCTTTGAGCTGAAAAAGGAGCTCCCCACATTGTCGATTCCAACCTCTTTCGGCAAATTGACTGTCTCGTTTTTATGAATTTCAGAAAACGTAACAGTTTCATTGTATATTTTCAGGCTTCTTTATTTTCATCCATCATACGCCAGATTGCAAGTGTTCTTCGACATTTTCCTACAAACTTCACAGAACTTTGTCGACTTTATCAACGAAAGTTTGTTCTAGACGTGATAATTGGTGGCTTATTTGGCCCCAATGATCTGCAGTCTCACCCCCTTTAAGGAGATCTAACATCGCTTTCTCTTGCTCCGCAAGCCCTTCTTGCAGGCTTTCGGCAGCAGATTTTAATTCTCTGCTGATATTCTCGACGTAATGAGCAATTAATTTTTCCTTCTGCACTGCCGCTGCAAGATTAACCGCTTCTTTCAAAAGCGGCTCTGCCGCACCTTTGACTAATTCCCGCCCAGTTCCCTCAAAGAAATAACGCGGGGATTTGAAATGGCCCCATAAAGCGGACCACTGCACAGGCTGAAGCTGGCATTCCAGATCCTTAGGAGATGGCCAAGCCTGCTCCTCATTCTCCATAAGATGAAATTCCTCCGTGGAAAAGAGTAGCTCTGTAGCTGCCGCTTCAGCAGCTTCATGTACAAGCCTGCGTCCCGTGCTCTCTAGCCGCAGCGTTGTTGCCCATAGCTCTTGCTCAAGCTCGCGCTGAGTAGTACGCATTAGTTCGGCACCACAGGCAGAGAAAATGGCTTTTAAATTCCCTGCATCCTCACGCAGTAAGGAGGGATGAAAAGATTCCTGAAAATTTCTGTTGAAGGAGAAGCTAATCCGCTGGCACACATGATAGATCAGTTCTTCACTTTCATGAATAAGATCTCTGCTAGGACGTTCCTCAGTCTCCAAAAGAGATAACCGCTTCATGGCGAACTGCCGCCGTTCCTGCAGTTCTTTTAACCCGGCTTCACGCTCGCTCGCCGCCTTGGAAGCCAGATTCTGCCATTCCTCAGCCCGGCGCCGAACCGATGCGATGCTCTCAGCAGCTGCGTTAAGTGAAAGCTGTGGAAGCTCATCACCAGCAAAGCTGGATAATGCTTGCTCAAATTCATTGAAGCGGGAGGTTTCATAAAGATCGTGATTATGTTGAGTTTTAGCTTCTAGAGCAAGCAAGCTGGACAAAGCATAGATTCTCGGAGACCGCAAACCTCCGGCACGCAGATTTTGAACGACATGTGCTTTAACCTCATCTAGTTCTTCTTCGCTTGAAGCGAGATCAGAAGCATTGATAATAAAGAACATTTTATCGAGAGCAAAGCTGTCTTTAATGCGGCCCAGCTGGGCCAAGAGGCCGCGATCCGCCTTCGAAAAGGCGTGGTTATAATAGGTCACAAAACAGATCGCATCCGCATTTTTCATGTAACTAAAGGTTACGCCAGTGTGGCGTGCATGCAGTGAATCTGCTCCTGGTGTATCTACGAGCACAATCCCGCTCTCCGTCAAAGGACAGGCATAATACAGGTCAATCCCTTGCACGAAGCAAGCCCGGGTCTCTTCCGCAACTAGGTTTCGATATTCATCCAAATCAACCGTCCGTACCGTTCCTAATAGCGGCTCAGCTTCAGCCCAACCGGATGCTGCGGCTCTTAGAAATCCTGCATGCGGCAGCGCAGAGGGGTGAATTCCCCGTGTTGGCAGGCTCGCAAGTACTGCTGTCCACGTATCCTGTTGCGGCTCTCCAAGCTGCAGCACGCTGAAGGAATGGCAGATGTCATCCCAGAAATCCGCCATGCTCTTCATCGTTACAACCGCGCTGGCATGGCGGAAGTCTCCTTCCGGCGCCAATATGCGGTTAACTGCGGCCGTGGCAGGGTGTGGCGACACGGGCAGTACTTCTTCGCCGAGCAAAGCGTTGGCGAAGGAAGATTTGCCTGCGCTGAACGCACCGAACAGCGCAAGGGTAAAGCGGCCGCCGGCGAGATCCTCCGCCCGCGCGGCCAGACTGCGCGCCGCCGATGCCATCGCTGGCTCGCGGCGCAGCAGCTCTGCCGCAGCCGCCAGCGCGTCAGCGGCTGCCGAGAGCCGGCGGCGGCCGCCCGCCGGCGAAGCCGTTCCCGCCGCCCAGCTTGCGGCGGCGGCACTTCCAGCCGCGGCGCGTTCGCGCGGCTGGGTCGCCCGCGGTGCGGCGCTCTGCGCAGCCGCACGCGGGGTGACCCTCACCTCCGGCAGGATGCCGGGGGTGAGGGTCCGGCGCGGCGGCAGCAGCGCCGCTAGCTCGTGCGCGCGAGCGTCAGCCGCGCGGTCCAGGGCGGCTAGCGCGCGGGCAGCGCTCGCCTGCCGCGTAAGGGCCTGTTCGCGGCGCTGGAGTTCCGCGCGCTGCTCCTCGATAAGCGATGGCAGCTTCGCCAGCAGCTCATCGCCAACTAACAGCGCAGCGCGGCGGAATTGGCTCTTCAGCTCTGCCGCAAGTGTGCGGCAGAAATTGAGCAGCGCCTCGCCGCTATACCCCGTTCCCGGCTTTACTACAGCCGCCAGCCATTCTTGGCTCACCGCCGGGAACCCTTGCTTCAGAGTCGTCTCTGCCTCCTCTGCCCACAGTCCGAGATTCTCCGCCCATTGACGTACCAGCTGAATCAGATGCCATTCCAGCTGAGCGGAAACCTCTCGGACCAGTAATCCTTGCCAGGCATCCAGTCGTTTGCCTTGTTCCTTCTCCCGCCGTCCGGCTGTAGAGAACAAACCTAAGCGGAAGCCTGGGCTGACACTCTCCACATAGCTCCCTGCCGCCTCTCTAACATCCGCAGGCATTAAGTTAGCATTATTGAGTAAGGCATCAAGATCACTTCGCAGGCTAGCTCGTGATTGCTGAGGCAGCTCCTCAAGCAGTGCCTTCTCTTCTTCCAGCGATTTCAGCTCTTCCATCACAACTGTAACCGCTGCACCCTCTAGCTCAGCTAAAAAAGTTTCCCGTTCCTCCTGCTGGTCTTCACGGAACGCGGTTAGCGAAGAATCTGCTGTATGATGAATGGAACGTGACAAGCTATATTGAAGCAATTGTTCCCTGTGCTCCAACAGCTCTGTTATAAGGTTCAGCAGATTATCCCAATGATTCAGTGGGTGCTCTTTCATTTTGAGTGAGGTAAACAGAATCCCCGCACAATGAATCCCCCACTGCTCAAAAGCATTTTCAAGCTGGCGTTTATATTCTTCAATGGAAATTTCTTGTTCTCTATGCTTGTCTATCTGATTAACAATAAGATAGAGCGGTTTGCCCCAGTCACTAAGATTTTTGGCAAAAGCCAAATTATTCTCTGACTGTACATGGTTATAATCCATAACATAAAAGACGACATCAGCTAAATGCAGCGCGGAACGAGTGGCCGCCTGGTGACCATCATCCGTCGAATCTACGCCAGGCGTATCCAATAGAACACCATGCTTCCCTAGAAGAGGAATCTCATTCCAGACTTCAATCGCGGAATATTCTCCGCCATTTCGACAATATTCCTGTAATCTTTCTGGTGTTGTCTCTACAGGGGCAGATTCATTTTCACTTCCCTCAACCCTTGGATAGATAAGCACTCGTGGAGCCCCGCTGCGAATAGAAACAATATTGGCACTAGTCGGCACAGGTCCGGAAGGTAACACTGAGCTACCGCATAAAAGATTAATCATGCTGGATTTCCCTGCCGAAAAATGCCCACAAAAAGCAAGGGTCAGTTCATTCCCACCCTCTTTATTTTGTAAATCTTCATATATTCGTTCAGCACTCTCGTCGCCCCAGTGGCGCATTAAATCTTTCAGCTGGGAAAGCAGCGATGCTGTTTCACTTAATGTCTCTCTCTGAATTCTAACCCGTTCCGCTCCCACAGACATTCCACCTCCACAGTTACCTTCTAATCATGCACTGATCTTAATCCATTCTTGAATACTGATTTAAGCTCTTTTTTATGCAAAACTTATATAGGTACAATTTCTGAACTTTAGCGCGGAACATTTTTATAAATAATAATTACAGTTTATCACCAGTTTGACACAAATTAAATACACACTACTTACAAAATAACCTATCATCTCCTACGAAATGATAAAAAAAAGAAGCGAGGTTGTCGTCCTGTAAAGCCAACAGTCGTTTCTCGTAGAAATATAAGGATATTCAATAAAAAAGGAGCCAGCCCCAAGGGCCGACTCCATTTCAGGTCACTTCTCAATTATGCAGTTTCCAAAACAGGCAACAGAATTTCAAATACTTTTCCGTGCTGCAGAATAGTCAATCCACGAGATTTGTCTCTCATTACGACAACCTCTGGTTTTACAGACATACGCTCCAGATAGTGCTCAGGCACATCACCGGAATGACTGATCGTAATGCCCTCTACTTCTTGCTCTTCATTTTCTTCCAGCGGGCTTTCCACTACGCGGTCAAAAATATCCGAGAATACCTCAAAATTATCTGTGTATACAGAAATGCATTTCATCTCTATCCCATCCTCTTCTTCAACTCTAACTTTTAACTTTTTGGCGTATGATCTTTAGCTTTCCTGACGACAGCCGTTTTCATACGTTTTTTGCCCTCTCGACATACATCAAGGAGCGGACAAACCTGACATTTTGGATTCTGAGCCTTACAGTGATATCGTCCGAAAAAGATTAGCCGGTGATGCGTGAGCGTCCATTCATCACGTGGCACAGCCTTCATCAGCTTTTTCTCCACTTCCAGCACAGAATCTTTCCAGCCTGCCAATGCAAGTCGTTTAGCAACCCGCTCCACATGAGTGTCCACAGCAATGGCAGGAACTCCAAATGCGTTGGATACTACTACGTTAGCGGTTTTACGACCTACTCCTGGCAACGTTACAAGTAAGTCATGTGCCTCAGGCACTTCTCCGCCATACTGTTCTATGAGTATAGAGCACAGGCTTTGGATATGCTTAGCTTTGTTACGATATAAGCCGATGCGCCGGATATCCCCCTCCAATTCCTCCAGCGGCACAGAAATATAATCGATGGGGGCTTTGTACTTTTGGAACAGGTCCTCGGTCACTTTGTTCACCGTTGCATCCGTACATTGGGCTGACAGCAGCACCGCTATTGTCAATTCAAAAGCGTTACTGTGATTCAGCTCACAATGTGCATCCGGAAACAAATCTCCAATCGTATCCAAAATGTGGCGGACGTCTGCAGCTTTCATAGTGTCCCCTCCACGGAGCAAAAACGCTCAGAAAATTCTACGAGCGTCTCACCTCAAATGTTAGAAATATAAGCAAAGTATGTATTATAACGTATGGATTCATACATTTCAACACATACGATACTGGCATTATATTTCAAGTATTAACGCCTGGATTGTCCTAATAAGAACAGTAAGCGTTTAAGCGAGAAATATAAGACATACAGTATAGGAGCAATACTTATACTTTCTTATATTTCAAAAAAAACGTCTTGACGCAGGTAAAGCCCCCTGTGTCAAGACGGTGATTCACTCAGAAATCCACCATTGCAACTATTGTTTCACAATTTCAACCAAAATATCATTATTGAAATACATTATAATATTATCATTTTCTTTCAAAGATTGCACGGATAAAGTCGAATCTCCCTGATGAATATAAACATTAGCAGGAACAAAAAATTGATATTTATCGTTCAAATTAGGTCTCTTCGTCACCAATGAGTTTGTTGCACTCTCATAACGTGAGAATGTTCTACTGAGCTGAGACATAATACGAATCGTTGTAGATCCATCCGGATCCTTGCGAATCTCTACTCTGTCCCCTGCCGTCAAGTTGCTAAGAGCAGTCGTTGTCGAGCCGTCACGAATGATTTTGACTCCTCCACTTACCGCTAAGGTCTGTGCAGCTCCAGCATAATCCTTCACGACTACGCTATTCCCAGCGGCATCTACAGAACTTACCTGACCTGTTGTGAGCTTAACTGCTTGAATAGCCAGCGGTGAGCTACCATCAAAGGTCACATTAAGATAATCTCCCGCTTTTAAATCCGTTAGCTTAATGCTCTCACCAGCTTCATTGGTCAACGGGATTGCCAAAGTATTAATATCACTGGTTCCCCCATTCCATTTGATGCCCAAACGGTTGGTTCCAGAATTCACGGTTGCCGCTTCAACTTGCAGCACAGTCTTCACTTTCAATACCGCTATCAGATCCTGACCTGTAGTCAGTGAAGCCGTTACATTGCTTCCAATAGGAATATCACTTAGGGAAGGACTAGTCTTACCAAAGAGATCAACAAGTTGCGGATAAGGCATCGTTAAACTTTGTCCATCATTAAGCTTCAAAACAAGAGTTTTCGACGTAGAATTAACAGCTGTTAAAGTTCCTTCGTACTTTGTGACAATTTCCAAAGACAAAGCCCGCTGTCCTATTGCCTTCAGATTAACTTTGCGGTTCTCGATAAGTTTCGCACCCATATTAGTTAAGTTAGGCAATGCACCTTCATAAATCAGCTTTGTTTTCTCATCCAACTGAACCACATGGGCTTTTTTGCTGCTGTCCATAACTGTAAGGAGCTGTGTTTTGCTATTATAATCCACAATTGTTGCTCCACTATACTGCTCAATTTGGCGGCTTAACACTTCAATTTTGGTAACTTGATCGCTGCTGTTTAAGGTAACCTGAATCTTGTCCCCACCTACTGCATCAGCAATAAGATCATCAGCTACTGCTCCACTCATGTTCGGAATAACAATCGTCGGTTTAGTGCCAAGCAGTTTAACCTCACGATTTCCGTCTGCTTTTTTGTAAACAACTGTGGAACTAGTCAGCTCGGTAAGTACCCCCTCAACTGTCCGTTCAACACCTTCCGTCACTTCTACAGTGCGGATCACATTATCTTGAATCGTATATTTCACCGCATTACCTGTCTTCAAATCTGCAGGTTTCAGCACTGATGCTTGGGAGCTGAATAATGAAGTCTCATCTTCCCATTTAAAAGTTTCTACTGTACCCGCGGTATTTTTGAAAGTAATGCTTTTGCCAGTAAGATCTACACTTTGAATGGTGCCTGTTGTTGTTTTGTTAATGACCCCTGAAGTCACCTGAACCTTCACTACTTTATGCGAACCACTGTACGTTTCACGTTGCAGTGAAACTACACTGTCTGTTACCAGCGAAGCAGGTTCAATTCCAGCTCCATTTACATCCACAAAGGAAGTAGTCTCATCGTAGTAGTATTCAGTGAACCCTGTTGGTGACTTTAACCAAAGCTTATTACCTGGAGCTACCATGGCAAAGTTTCCTGACAGAGTCTCTACTTGTTGTGTAGGGTCAGTCACTTCAACATAAGCCGCGTTATATGTCGCGCCAATTACAGTAACCTTAGTGTAGGGTTGGACATCACTTAGATTGATTCTGCTTTCAGAAGCACTTGTGTAATAAGCAGTGCTTGCTCCCAGGGTATATGTAGAAGTCTTTCCGTTGTTATAAACGGATAGTTTCCCATCTGCTAATTGACTGATCGTTCCTGATACCGTGTTGTCGTATTCAACCGTATTGTGAGCTTCAGCACGACTGAAAAAAGTCGCCAATTGCGCACGTGTTACAGCACCTTGCGGATCAAAACGATTGCCGTCAAGTCCGTTTGCTAGGCCTAAATCAACGGCAACGTTGATGTAACCACGTTTGTTGGCAGACACTTTGGTATCATCCGCAAAGCCTGTTGGCTCACTAGCGGCCCCTGCTGCATCTGCGCTTTTTCCAAGGGAGCGGATTAACAGCTCCGCAATCCATTCCCGGGATGCTTTACGCTCTCCCCAAGAAGTCTTCAGATTATCTGGAGCCATTTCGGTTGCTTTATCGAGTAATCCTTGTTGAAAAGCTAACACAACATAATCCTTGTAATAATTCGTAACCTTAAAATCTGTAGGCAATGCTACCGCAGAAGAAGCATCCACTTTATCCTGCAGCTTCATAAACCGCAGGGCCATAAGCACTGCTTCCTGCTGAGTTACAGAATCACCCGGACGGAACAATCCATTATTCCCAACCACAATTCCTTGTGAAGCGAGTTTATAAATATGTTTTTCAGCCCAGAAGCCTGTCTTCACATCGCTAAAAATCCCTACAGATTGTGTAGTGGTTGATGTCGGTGTAGTGGCAGCTGTGTCTGCAAACACTGCACTTGCACCACCAAAAACCATAACACCAGCCATAACAGCCGACACTGCTTTATTAGAATAAGCCTTCAATGGACGTTTTGACCTTTTTTGCGCGGACAATAGATTATTCCCCTCTCTATGACTCAAATAAATAGTATGTTTAAAAATTCGTCAGCTAGATGCCTAATTCCTTTGTTGCATAACCAATTAAGAATTATCTCTAGTCATAGGATGCAATAGATCCACATGGCCCATTAGACTTTCTACCTTTTCACCATCAACTAAAACTTCGATACTCTTTACTTCCGCAAATTGAAAATAAGTTTTGGCAAGTGAAGTAATGGCAAAGGATTCTCCACCCGCACCAAGCTGAGCTTCATCTGGTTTGTGAATATCCATTACGATTTGACCCTCTACAAATTTTAATGATTTCAGTTCAATTTTTCCCCATAAAGGTATAAGATCTGTATTTTCACTACTTTGCAGTGCTTTGAACGTTTCTGTATATTTCTCAACATCGTCAGAGTAGTTAATCGTAGTCTTAGCAGGCACTAAATTCATAATTTGCGAATCAGTGTAATAAACTTCAATACTCTGGCTTTGCTTTTGTGTCTCATTTTCTACCGGCTTCGAAGACGGCTGAGTTTCTACATTAGTATTATCTGCTGTCGGTTGCGGAGTACTAGCCACTTCGGTTTCCTGATCATCAGATGGAGCTGGGGTACTTTCTCCCGCACCACTTACAACGTTTGTAGTATCTTGCTCCACTCCATTAGCAGGAGCTGCAGTAGGCTTATCTCCACAGCCAGCTATCACTAGTAGAAGCAGCGCAGCAACCCCAACCATAGTCCATTTTTGTTTAAACATTAATAAACGCCTCCTCTAGATGAATACGGGCAGACAGGTACCGCAAAACCACTTCTTGCCTTTTTATTGATAAAAGCAGAAAGCTGACTTTGCGGCGCTCGTCTGCCACTGGTCTGTTATTTTATACCCAAATATTCCTTGATTCCACTCACTATTGAAGCAGCAACTTTATTTTGTAATGCTTCCGTAAAGAGCAATGTCTCATCCTTCTTATTGCTAAGGTATCCTACTTCAAGTAGAACAGCAGGCATTTTCGTTTCACGAATGACATGGAAATTTCCGTATCGTACACCGCGATCACTAAGCCCTGTAGCCTCAACAAGATACTTATGCATTACTTTCGCTAAGGCCTTACTGGCTTCCCGCTGATAATACGTTTCTGTCCCGCTTGCCGCAGAAGATGCGGAACTGTTAGCATGTACAGAAATGAATAGATCTGCTTTTAAATTATTAGCCATAGCCGCTCTATCCTTGAGCTCCAAGAATGTATCATCACTGCGTGTCAGTACGACATCGATATTACTTTCTTTTTTCAGCAATGCTGCTGTCTTAAGTACTATAGCTAAATTAAAATTCTTTTCGTATTTTCCTGTTACTCCTACTGCACCAGAATCTTTAGCTCCGTGCCCCGCATCCAGTACTACGAGCTTCTTGCCATCATTACCTGGCTGTGTTGAAGTATCATCCGTACTTTCTGCATTCAGGTCAATGATAACCAACTTAGAATCCGTCCCAGATACGCTGATGTTATAATTCTTAGGATAATTCAAATCAATTACAAAACGTACAGTATAAGGATTGGAGCTATAAAGCGAATACCGGACACCTGATACATCAGGATAATCCTTCACTTCCAGTTTACCATTCAGATCAGGATCAAGAACTTGTCCCGTACCAAACAGATCTGAGAAAGTGGCATTAGGAAAATCAATAACTAACCGATCCGGCCCTGTCATTACACTTACTTTTGGCTCGGAATTACCTTCCATCGCAATGCTCAAACGATTCTCACTAAAGCTCAAACCATTTATCATGGTTAAATTTTTAGTAGGATCTACCGGCGGAACAACAACTTCAGATCCACCATTTCCAGAGTTCCCATCAGAACTGCCGTTTTCATTTGAGGATCCTGGGGTAATAAGATACACGATCTTCTTCGCATTATCCCAAGTGACGGTGAGACCAAACTGCTCACTTATGAACCGTATAGGTACAAGTGTCGTATCACTCCGCAGGACAGGCGCAGTGGTAAGCTGTACTGTTTTGTCATCAACCGAAGCTGTCTTTTGATTAACAATAAGTTTGATTACCTTCCCTTGCTGTTCAATCGTCACCGTTTTGCTTTTTTGATCCCAGCCCACGGTATAACCAAGACTCTCGGAGATCAATCTCAACGGTACCATGATAGTATCATTCACATTTTCAACCGGTACTTTTTGCCCTGCAGTAATCTCTTTGCCGTCTAGATAAATCTTGCTATTCGCGGCAGCAGCATGTCCATGCTCAGGCAAAACCAACACAAAGAGCAACAATAACAACATCAAACTGAATTTCTTCATTCTTCACCTCTAAGAATCTAGTATTCGCCTGTGAATGGCGATCGTGGTGCCCCTGTCTCCGTCAACCTCAGACCTCTATTAGACGCTGGTAATCTATAAAGGTTGCGAATATATTCCATAAAAATTGAGAAATCTCACCAACCGCAAGTGTTAAAGCCCCAGATATTCCTTAATTCCGGCAACAATTTCTCTCGCTAATTTCTCTTGAAGCTGCTCACTATACATCGCCGATTCATTTCCTGAATTTGTAAGATATCCTACCTCTAGCAAGACTGCTGGCATTGTGGTTTCCCGTGTAACATGAAGGCTTTTCGTACGAATCCCGTTGTCTTTAAAACCAGTAGCGGCTAATAAATGCTTATGCATAATCTGAGCAAGAGGCAGACTATCACTGCGAGAATAATAGGTTTCACTGCCATTTATTTTATCTCTATTTGGATATCCAACCTCTAGCGAATTCGCGTGCACTGAAATAAAGAGATTCGCTTTAGCAGCCTCCGCAATTTTCACGCGATCCTGAAGCCCCAATGTAGCATCGTCAGTTCGAGTAAACACCACGTCAACTAATGCTTCCTGCGTTAACAGTGTTTGTACTTTGCGGATGACGGCCAGATTGAAGTCTTTTTCCAGCTTACCTGTGAGACTGACAGCTCCTGATTGAGTTCCGCCATGACCCGCATCTAGAACTACAATTGGCTTACCTAACGTTCCATTAGCCCCTGTGGTGTTGCCTCCGTTGTTAGTTACATTCAAATCAATCGTAACCAGCCCGGTGCTTTCATCCGTACTAAGCTGGTACGGTTGATTTCCAACCGTTTGAATTACGAATCTGACAGTGGAAGGACTCACACTGAACAGTGCATAACGGATCTCAGAAACGAGCGGGTAGCCGGCAACGTCCAGCTTACCTTGTGGACCGCCAGTGGTGGTAACACCCGTAAGACTTCCAATGAAATTCGGATCGAACGCAGCACCCGGAAAATCTACGACGATTCGATCAGGGTTGCTCATTTTTGTAACGTTTGGCTTAGTAGCCCCCGACACAGCGATAATAAGTCGGTTCTCAGTGAATACTGCCCCGTTTACTAGAGGGCCTGTTGGAATTCCTGCTGTGCTTCCCGGTGCCGTAGTTGTTTGTGGAACTGGTGTCGGGCTGGGTGAAGTTACTACACTGCCAGCAGTTGTCCCGTTGTCACTTCCCGGCGTAGCACTTGGAGTTGGAGCAGGTGTATTAGTTGCTGTTGGATTGGTAGTATTCCCCTCAGGTGTCATTGTAGGATTGCTAACTTGTCCACCTGTCAAATAGACGGTTTTATCAACATTATCCCAGCCCACCTTTAAGCCGAACTGCTCGCTTACGAAACGAATTGGAACGAGTACTGTGCCGCCACTCTGCTTAGGAGCTGCATTTAAATCAAATGTCACCCCATCTGCATCAGCTGTTTTCCGTCCTACCGCCAGCTCAATGCTTTTACCATCCTGGTGAACGGTTACTTTCCGGGTCTGCTGCTCCCATAACACCTCGAATCCAAGATTCTCTACTACCACTCTGACCGGAATCATAACGCTACCATTTACATTTTCGAGTTTAATTCCTTTTGGCAAAGCAAGTTCCTGATTGTCCATAATAATTCTGCCTGTGCTGCTACCAGCTGCGGCAGCTTCTTGTCCGGTGGATGTTAAAAATAATAAAGGCAGTAACAAAAGCAGCAATACACGAAGCCCAGCTCTTCTCATTCTCATTTTCCGCTCCTTCTGCAAGTAATAGATCCTAGATAAGTATTTAGACGACAGAAATCACCAAATGTTTCCTTAATGACCAATGAATATATCGATTATAGCAAAAAAACTTCTATTTCCGACACCCGGAAATAGAAGTTTTGCGTATTTTTTGTAAAGTTTAAGTATCAGACCAGTTATATCCTCTTTTTAAGAGAATAGCTTTGCAGCATGACGCTCTTCATAAGCAGCAATTTCATCTGCATGTTGAAGGGTCAAACCGATATCATCCAAGCCTTGCAGCAGGAATTGACGACGGTGCTCATCCAGATCAAAGCTGATGCTCAGTCCGAATTCATCTTGTAAAGCATTGTTCTCAAGATCAACTGTCAGCTTGTAGTCCTCATGCTCAGCTGTCCGTTTGAACAATTCATCCACTTGCTCTTCCGAAAGCTTAATCGGCAGAATGCCGTTCTTAAAGCAGTTATTGTAGAAGATATCCGCATAAGAAGGTGCAATTACAACTCTGAACCCGTAATCCATAATCGCCCATGGTGCATGCTCCCGAGAGGATCCACAGCCAAAGTTAGCGCGTGAGATCAGAACAGAAGCCCCTTGATAACGTGGTTTATTCATTTCGAAGGCTGGATTATCGTTACCTTCTTCATCAAAACGCCATTCATAGAACAAAAACTGTCCAAATCCCGTCCGTTCAATCCGTTTCAAAAACTGTTTTGGAATAATCGCATCCGTATCTACATTTACCCGGTCAACTGGTGCAACAATTCCTGTTAATTTTTTAAAAGCATCCATAGTTTTATCCTCCCGTGTTCTCTCTAGTTCTATGAGCTGACGGCTTCCGTCTTATAATTCCAATCACGTACATCAGTGAAACGACCTTTGATCGCAGCTGCGGCTGCCATAGCTGGAGATACCAGATGTGTACGTCCTCCGCGTCCTTGGCGTCCTTCAAAGTTACGGTTCGAGGTAGATGCACAGCGTTGTCCAGGCTGCAGAACATCCGGGTTCATGGCCAAGCACATGCTGCATCCCGCTTCACGCCATTCAAAGCCAGCGTCAGTAAAGACTTTATCAAGTCCTTCTTTCTCAGCCTGCATCTTAACACGGCCCGAGCCTGGAACAACAATGGCAGTAACCTTTTCAGACACCTTATGACCTTTAGCTACCACTGCTGCAGCTCTCAAATCTTCGATCCGCCCGTTAGTGCAGGAACCGATAAATACATAATCAATCGGAATTTCGGAAATAGGTGTTCCAGGAGTCAAATCCATATATTCAAGCGCCTTTTCAGCAGCTTTACGTTCATTTTCAGTGGTGAAGTCCGCTGGATTCGGAACGCTGGAGTTGATGTCAGTTCCCATGCCCGGGCTAGTACCCCAAGTCACTTGTGGAATCAATGTTTCCACATCAAATTCAACAACCGTATCGTACTGGGCGCCCTCGTCGCTTACAAGACTCTTCCATGCTTCTACAGCAGCATCATAAGCTTCGCCTTGCGGTACGTATTGACGTCCACGCAGATAATTAAAAGTAGTTTCATCAGGGGCAATCAAGCCAGCTCTTGCTCCACCTTCGATCGACATATTGCAGACAGTCATACGTTCTTCCATCGACAATTCACGAATAGCTTCGCCTGTATACTCAATTACATAACCTGTGGCAAAATCAGTACCGTACTTAGCAATAACACCAAGGATCATATCTTTTGCTGTTACGCCAGGGTTACGTTTGCCTGTAAAGCGTACTTCCATAGTCTTAGCTTTGGATTGCTGCAAACATTGGGTAGCCATTACATGTTCAACTTCACTAGTTCCGATACCGAATGCCAGCGCGCCGAATGCACCATGCGTGGAGGTATGGCTGTCGCCGCAAACGATAGTTTTACCAGGATGTGTCAACCCGATTTCAGGACCCATTACGTGTACAACGCCTTGATCAATATCATTCAGATCGAACAGTCTTACACCAAAATCAGCACAGTTCTTAGAAAGGGTATCAATTTGCTGCTTGGAGATTGGATCTTTAATGTTAAAACGATCTTTAGTTGGTACGTTATGATCCATCGTTGCGAAAGTCAGCTCAGGACGGCGAACCTTCCGGTTGCTGAGGCGAAGCCCTTCAAAAGCCTGCGGAGAAGTAACTTCATGAACCAAATGCAGATCAATATAAATAATGCTAGGTTTACCTTCCTCTTGATGAATAACGTGATTCTCCCAAATCTTCTCAAACATTGTCTTGTTGCTCATAATTTCACCTCATTAATAGAATCGTTCATTGGAAGAGAGCGTGGAGTCTCTCTTGAATGATCTAAATATAACACCCCTGTCTTTATAATTCCAAGATATGATATCTATAAAAGTGATAGTCTGAACCTATAAGCTGAGTTAGGGTGTGTTGAGGCGCAATATGTAGGTGCGATGCACAACCGGGATGTATAGGAGCGAGGCGCAAGCTGGATGTGTAGGAGCGTTGCGCAACCGGGATGTGTAAGAGCGATGCGCAAGCTTGATGTGTAGGAGCGAGGCGCAAGCTGGATGTGTAGGAGCGTTGAGCAAGCGGGATATGTAGGAGCGTTGCGCAAGCGGGATGTGTAGGAGCGTTTAGTTGTATTTTGTACAGCTATATTCCTGTGAATCATTCGTTAATGAATATAACTGTATTTTGTGCAGCTATTTTCTTGAATTATCGCTCTATAGCTGGGAACTCTGGTTTTTAGTTGTATAGAATACACTTAAAACCAAAATCATCCCTTTTGCATACGAAATAGCTGCACAGAATGCAGTTATCTCATAGATACTCTCAAGATCCGGCGCAATAAATATACTGCGGGAGGGTATCGGATACTTCGATCAGTGTAGTAGGGATAATTCTTGAAAACAGGCCCCGCAAATTCTGGGGAGTGAAGAAGTGAATGCTCCTTCGGGTTGCCTATACAAAACTATAATCCAATAGGATATACTTATAAGTAAATCATTTCCCTAAGGAGTCCATATATGGAACTGAGACAACTGCAGTATGTGCTGCAAATCGCAGCCGAAAAAAACTTTTCACGTGCAGCGGACAAGCTGCATATTGCCCAGCCCTCGCTCAGCCAGCAGCTTTCCAAACTGGAAAAAGAGCTCGGCGTAATGCTTTTTCAGCGTAATACCAGCTCAGTTGAGCTGACCTACGCAGGTTCTAAATTCGTTGAACAAGCCCAGATTATCATTGACGCAGTGGAGCTGCTGCGACAAGAGATGTCCGACATATCAGAACTGCGCACTGGACGTGTAGTTGTGGGCAGTATGCCGATTACAGGTGCACATCTTCTGCCGCATGTGCTTCCAGTTTTCAAACAAAATTATCCTGAGGTAGAAATTACGCTGCTAGAAGACTCGTCGATGAACCTAGAGAAGCTCACGGCAAGTGGTCAGACCGATTTAAGCCTGCTCTCCTTACCCCTCGAAATTCCTGCTCTAGCTTATGAAGAGCTTGGAGAGGAAAGAATTGATCTTGCCGTCCCTCCTGAACATCCGCTCGCTAAACGAATCATAGATGGAACACGGACCTCACTTGAAGAGCTTAAGGACGAACCTTTCATCGTACTTAAGGAAGGTCAGGGCTTCCGCAAAATGACTGTGGAGCTGTGCCGGAAAGCCGGATTCGAGCCACGAATCGTTTTCGAGAGCAATAATATGGAAACCGTTCAATCCCTAGTGGCAACAGGTATGGGCGTGACTCTTGTTCCTCGTTTTATCGCTCGTGCACCGCGGAGTGAATTTGTTCCAGTCTACTTACCGCTCGCTGATCCGGTGCCTAGTCGTACGCTAGTTGTAGCATATCGACGCGGACGATATTTATCCAAGGCCGCAAAGGCTTTTGTAGAAACATTCAAATCAACCGTGTCTGAATTAACGGAAGAATAGAATATATACAAATAAAGTGCCCCAGTAACCATTCGCGTGGTTGTCGGGGCACTTTTTCAGGTAAACCTCTTTTAACAATACTAGATTATTTACGCAAATTACGCTGTGTAATCAGGCGGTTCTGATCATCCGACACACGTGCTTTACTTGAATCAGTCAATCCCTTATCAACTGGAGCCCCGGTGTGCTCTTCCACAAATTCACGAGTCACACTATTCTGAAGCTCTGCTACTTCGTTTGAATCTTGATTCTGTCCCTGCTCGGCATTGTTGTCTTTAGTCAATTTAATCCACCTCCTGGTAACAGATTATAAGTTCTTTACCCCTTCTCTTTGAGGTTAAACATAATATATAGAGCTTTCTGCATGAAGAAATATATCCTACGTTTTCCCTTTGCAATGCAACCAGCTCCATGGTATTCTATTGAAAATAAGTGAAACGTGCAGACGGGACCAGTAAGAATGAGTCTAACCGCGCCTAGAGAGTAGATTCCGACAGGCTGAAAGAATTTACCGCGGTTTTCGTTCCGAATCCTACCCCCGAGCGGCCTGTGTCTAACAGGACGGATCCTCCCGTTATGAGAATGAAGTCGGATGATCCCTCATCAATGAAGGTGGTACCGCGGAAGTTTATAAGCTTTCGTCCTTTGCTAAGTCTAAGGATGGGGGCTTTTTGTTGTTTTCAGGACTTAATAAACGAAGAGGATGTGGATAGAAATGACGACGCGAATCGTGGTCAAAATAGGCAGCAGCTCGCTGACCGGACCCGAGGGCGGTTTGAATCGTGAAGCAGTCTCCTTTTTTGCCTCAGAGATTGCCGAGTTGAAGAAAAACGGCTGTGAGGTGTTGTTAGTAACCTCTGGTGCGGTAGCCGCCGGCTTCCGCAGTATCGGTTATCCAGCACGTCCGAAGCTGCTGCATGAGAAGCAGGCCGCTGCGGCTGTGGGTCAGGTACTGCTGATGCAGGCTTATCAGGAAGCTTTTGCCCAGCATGGAATTACTACCGCGCAAATATTGCTGACTCGCACCGATTTCTGCAGCCGCAGAGCCATGAATAACGCTATGATGACTGTAGAAGAGCTACTTCGCCAAGGAGCGGTGCCCGTATTTAACGAGAATGACACTGTCTCCGTAGATGAACTGAAATTTGGCGATAATGATACCCTCTCTGCGCTCGTAGCCAACCTGTTAAAAGCCTCTAGACTGCTTGTCTTAACCGACATGGATGGTTTATACAGTGGAGATCCCCGCAAGCATCCGGATGCTGTCCGTTATCAGTTCGTAGATGACATTACACCGGAGATATATGCTATTGCTGGTGGAGCTGGCTCTAGTGTTGGAACAGGCGGTATGCGATCCAAAATCGATGCGGCCAAAATTGCTACTCGGGGTGGTGTTCCTGTCTTTGTCGGAAGAGCCACCGAACCTGGTGATTTACAGCTTGCTGCAACGGGAGAAGGCAGGGGCACTTATTTTGCAACGAAGCTATCCTCTCTTCCCGTCAAAAAACAATGGCTAGGCTTTATGTCTACCCCTCTCGGCTCCCTATACGTGGACGAAGGGGCTGTAGAAGCTTTGCTACATGGCGGACACAGCCTGTTGCCTGTAGGCGTCAAACAGACAGAAGGTAGTTTTCACGCAGGAGATGTTGTAGAAGTTCTTGGACCCGACTCCAAATTGCTTGGACGTGGGATTGTAAATTACGATGATGCTCAGCTGCGCAGCATTCAAGGTCTGCCAAGCCGTGAAATTGTACCGAAGCTGGGAGAAGTACACCGGCTTGAGGTCATTCACCGTGACGAATGGATTACACTGAGATAAACATTTTTTTCAATTCAAATATAGGGAGGAAACGTCATGAGTGAAGTTATTAATAAGAGTAAATTAGCCAAGGAGACAACAGGAGTTCTAGCAAGCTTAACAACTGGCCAGAAGAATGAAGCACTGCTGGTCATGGCCGATGCACTTCGCCGCGAAGCTCCCGCCATTATCACCGCCAACGCGGAGGATTTGGAACGAGGAAGACTTAATGGAACTCCGGAATCCATGCTCGACCGGCTGGCATTAGATGTTGACCGGATTAACAGCATTGCCGAAGGCTTGCAACAAATCGCTGTATTACCGGACCCTATCGGTGACACGCTAGAAAGCATTGAACGTCCTAACGGCCTCAACATCCAGAAGCTGCGTGTTCCGCTTGGTGTGATCGGCATCATCTACGAAGCACGTCCCAATGTGACTGTTGATGCTGCGGGTCTATGTCTTAAAACCGGCAACGCTGTTGTGCTGCGCGGTGGCTCCTCTGCCCTGTCCTCCAACCGTAAAATTGTCGAGGTTCTGCACAATGCTCTTGCTGAAACCTCAATGCCGCCTAACGCGCTTCAGCTGATTGAAGACCCAAATCGTTCTTCAGTAGATGAAATGCTAAAGCTGAACGGACTTTTAGATGTGATTATCCCGCGCGGAGGCAGCTCTCTTATTCAAAATGTAGTCCTTAACGCAACCGTTCCCGTAATTGAAACTGGAGCAGGCATCTGCCATACTTATCTCGACGCAACTGCCTTGCCAGAAATGGCACAGGACATTAGTTTAAATGCCAAAGCTCAGCGCCCTTCGGTATGTAACTCTATGGAAACACTACTCGTTCATCAGGATTACGCGAGCAAATATCTGTTATCCTTAGCCGAAGCATTCCGTGAGGTTCATGTAGAACTTCGTGGCTGTCAACAAACCATCTCTCATGTCCCATGGGTATTACCTGCAACCGTAGAAGACTATGCTACAGAATACAATGATTATATCCTTAATATTAGAATCGTCAGTGATATGGAAGAAGCTATGCAGCATATCGCCCAGTATGGCACAAAACATTCGGAATGTATCGTAACAGAAGATCAGGAGAACGCCACACGCTTTTTACAAGAAGTGGATGCTGCCGCTGTTTATCACAATGCCTCAACCCGCTTCACGGATGGCTTTGAATTTGGATTCGGTGCAGAGATTGGTATTAGTACCCAGAAACTCCACGCTCGTGGCCCGATGGGTCTGCCTGCACTAACTTCAACCAAATATAAGATCTACGGAACGGGACAAATTCGGGGTTAGTATACACGTTTAAGTATTCTATCACACAACTTTTAGGAGGATTTTAGCCATGTGTCAGCAACCTTCAGTTCCACTCATGAATCATAATATTGTTTTTTATGGCGCAGGCTCCATGGCAGAAGCCATCGTTCGCGGGATGATTAGCCGCAATATCGTGAAGTCCGATAATGTCATCATGCTCAATCGCAGCAGCAGTGAACGTCTGGCAGAATTAAAAAGCCGTTATGGTGTAATAGGCACAAATGATCCCGAACAAAAAGTAGAATACTTACGGAACGCACCAGTAATAGTACTGGCAATGAAACCTAAAGATGCTGCCGAATCCTTACGCGGACTAGGCCCGCTTCTTTCTCCGGATCAGATCGTAGTTTCTGTCATTGCAGGTCTATCTATTCGAACCATGCAAGGTCTACTTGGCAAAGCACAGCCTATTGTTCGCACAATGCCTAACACATCCAGTTCCATCGGTCTGGGTGCCACTGGTCTAGCCTTCTCCAAAGAAGTAGACGAAAGAGGCCGTCGCCTTGCTCTTAATATCTTTGAGGCTGTCGGGCTTACAACAGTCATTGATGAGGAACGTATGGAAACCTTGACCGGAATTTCAGGCAGCGGGCCTGCGTATATCTATTACATGATGGAAGCCATGATCGCCGCTGGTATCCGTGGTGGGCTGCCACTTGATCAAAGCACCGAATTAACTGTTCAAACTGTGCTGGGAGCTGCCCGAATGGTACAACAGACGGGAGAAGAACCCGCAGCACTTCGTAAGAAGGTTACTTCCCCTAACGGATCAACACAAGCAGCTATAGAAGTGCTTGAACGAGGGGAATTCTTTGAAACTGTGATTGCAGCCGTTAACCGATGTGCCGAGCGCTCACGTGAAATGGGTGCTGCCCTAGAGAAAGAGCTTCGTTCTTAACCAAAAAAAGATCGCAGCCCATCCCCTCATCGGGTGGGAAGCGATCTTTTTTTACCTTGTTACAACATTTCCATAATTATCTCTTACGATTACCTTTAGATTTACAGGAGCCGCAACGGTCACGTTCAACGCATTCCTGGAGTTATCGAATACTAGATGTCTAGGTATGTCTCCTAAAATGACGTAAAATGTATCTCCGACTTGTTTAGTTTGCAACAGCCGCTTCTCTTGCTCTTGCTTGAGTTGCCCTTCTGCCGTGGAATAACTCCCAAATACATTCAACTCATTCCCAGCCGTTCGATCAACCATAATTCCATAAGGTTCGGCAGCCTGGATTATAAGTGTACCTACACCCTGTGGAACATTCCCCTTCCATTCCGGCAAGGAATAATTCTCCTCCGTAGATGAGATCACATGTCTAAGTTCCTGTGTTAATCCTAAAGAGCTGACTCCTGCGAATACTAAACAGCACACTGCCAGAAATCCGACGAACAGAACACTTAGCACATCATAGTACATTTTCCCTTTACCACGGAACCATAAGGTGTAAATTACAATTTCTAAACCAAGTAAGATAAAAATGAGCGGCCACCAAGCAAGCGTTGTCTCGAACACATCCGCTCCTTTCCACTGCGAGACCATTATTAATGCCCCGAGAAATAAAAGGCTCAGTCCCATCGACAACGTACCTACACGCCAACTTCTAGACTTCCCTACGTTCACTGGAAACTCGCTAGTTACCATGACTCCCGGCTCTACTTCTATTGGATTATTCAAGATTGACCCCCCGCCCCTTTTCTACCTTTATTATTTTTACTTCCAGTCATCAGCTTCACCCCACCACCAATCAATAACACGGAGACGACAATGGTCTTAAAATATTCATTTACGCGATATTCCAGCCGCCATTCTGGAAATCTGATATCAATGGCAGGAACTGCGACATTCACAACAATAAAGTATAATCCGAGACACATCAGGACTGCTCCGAGCCAGCCTTGATGATTTAAGAAACCTTCGATAACCGGCTTATCCTGCAAAGGTTCACGTCCATATCGGCTAACTAACTGTAAGCCATCGAATAAGCTATAGAACCAAATGACCGGAATAAGGAAAAAGAGCAATGTTAACCGCAATAGATCCATGACATAAATACTTCCTAAGAAAAGAAGCATGAGCTGGAGCCCTCTTTTTTGCAGTCCCAGATACATCTGTCCAGCACCAGGAAATGCGGATAGTAATGTCGCTAATACTTTGCTGCGTCGTCCTTCCTCACGTCCAGCCTCCATCTCTTCGAATAATGTGCGGTCAACAAGCATTTCTCCTGCTTGTTTACGATGGATCAACTGAACTGCATCAAACATGCAATACAGCCAAATTACTGGCAATACTCCAAACAGCAGCAAAAATGCATCACTCGAAGTAATTCCAGCCAAGAATAACATAACGGTCATGAATCCGAAAAATGAAATCAGAAAGGATAGTCCACGCTGCATCAGCCCCATATGAAAATGACCCAATCCAGGAATGAAAGACAATAAGATGACATGCACACGTTCATTATCCTCCGTCTTTACGGGCATAGTAGAACTAAAATCCAGCATTGATCCATCAGGCGCTACAATTGGAGTGGGCATTTGCAGTAATTTAATCACCAGATGAATCATCGAAAGAATCCATAGAAGTAAGAATCCGATCACGCCCAATGCCAGAATCCCCTCATCCCCTTCAGCCATAGCGATTAAGAATGACATAAATAACACACCAAAGCTTAGCAAAAAATAAACAATCCCTTGTGGTCGTCTTCCCATATAATAATGACCTGCTCCAGGAATCATATTAAGAAAAAGACCCTTAATTTTATTACGCTGCTGTTGCATTGTTCATTTCTCCTCTCATTTCTGTCTTCCGTCCATAATCCGGCTCAACCATCCGCTGGTGGCTTGCATGAATTGTTCGCTATAAGATGGCGAATTATCTTTCTTAGGGACAATAAGCTCCATTTCACCCGTGAGTAACTTATCAAACATCCCGGAAGACATAATCAACAGCGTTAACGAAGCAGCAACGGCATAATGAAAGATTGTTTTATCATACCAGCGATAACGCCGTGATCCTTCTTCTTGCCCCGCTACTTCTTCTATGACTACTGAAGATCTCACCGTAGCCACCCAATCTCCCATAACTCTCTCAGTAAAAGCAGACGAATTCTCCAATGAAGGCAGATCCTCCTTTAGCTCATCCAGCATCTCTATGTATGAAACAAATGTGTCTTCATCCTTGAGCAGCAATTGTTCCCATTCATCTCGCTCTATACTATCTTCTTGCCCTTCAAGATAAGCTTTTGCCTGCTCGCGGCGAATTAAGTTTTCTCCACTCTTCATCATAGCCATTCGTCCTCCTTCCAATGTTTTCGCATCCATTGTCTCGCCCTATATAGTCTGGACTCCACCGTCTTCAAAGTAATTTCATTTTCAGCAGCAATTTGCTCATATTTTTTATTTTCCAGATAATAAGCCACCATAATTTCCCGATGACCCTCCGGTAAATTGTTGATCTCACCCGACAGACGATTCATCCGGTCACGACGGACAACAGTAGCTAGTACATCCTCCTCATTAGAAGGTGTCTGGCTCAGCACAAGCTCATAGTCAACAGGTAACTCTCGTAGCCGATCACGTTTACGTTTGGCATCAATAGCCTTATTTAAGGCGATCCGCGTAATCCATGATTTTAAGCCTTGATAACGGTAGTCAGGGAGAGATTTATACATCTGAAGAAAAGCTTCCTGAGCAGCGTCTTCAGCCCCTTTGATTTCACGTAATACAGAATAGGTGATTTTGTATATGTGCTGACTGTATGTATTTACAAACTGGCGAAACGCATCTTCGTCTCCTTGGCAAATCCGCTTGATTAATAGCTCTTCCTCAATGACTCTCCCCTCCTTCCCACAGCAATAGACGCTGAGTTCTTCGCCTACCCCTGCACTTATCTAAAAAAATAAAAAAAGAACCGTACAGACTCTAGCAATAGCTAAAGCAATACGGTTCTCTCCTAAACGATCTATCTTCCACCATTGCGGAATTTTTGTGTATACGTCTTAACATCCTGAGCGTTCTTGACCCGGTTACGGGCCCATTCCAGCAATATCCGGTCGATATAACGAAAATGAACCTTCCCCGCAAATACGGATTCCTTGAGTGCTAACAGAATCAGCTCCTCAGGGTATCGGTCTTGATCCACCCAGCTGGAAATCGTCTCACATTCCATTGGAGACAGCGGGCGCCCGAATTCCTTCTCGAAAATACTGAATAGATTCCGGCTCTCCTCTTTATCTCCAAGTGAAGAAGGAGATATGGGGGGAGTTCCGAATCCTCCACCTGACGCAGCAGCCCGGGGAGCTGATGTTGCATATGCCCCTTTGTCCTTATCTTGCTCATTTTCTTGTACAGCTGTCGCAAGATAAGCACCTAGCTTTCCATATAGCCCTGAGAAATTGTAGCGTTCATAATGGATATCTCTTAGCTCATCGTTGTCTCCATCGATGCTAATGAAACCTTCCTTCATGAGCTTCTGCAATTCTCCGGCGAGAACGGAAATGCTACGACCAGTTACGACCTGAAGCTCCTCTAGAGAAGGGAACTCAATCCCTTCCACTTGCCTGAAGGAGAGCAGATGAATCAGCAGCATCGCTTCACTTCCGCTTAAATTCAGCTTCCGGTAATACTTCAGTAAAGCGTAAGGTATGACGGCCATTCCGTTCTCCAGACCGAAGGAGACGCCTTCGCTCCAGGTACTCCATGTCTTGCCGTCCATGTGCTTCCCCCTTTGTTCAAATCCTAAGAACTTATGGGTAGAGGCGGTACAGTGTACGTGGGAATGGAATAGTCTCACGTACATGGTCAAGACCACAGATCCAAGCTACAGTACGCTCAAGCCCAAGTCCAAAACCGGAGTGAGGTACAGATCCGTAAGTACGCAGATCCATGTACCATTTATAAGAATCCATCGAAAGATTGTGCTCTTTATAACGCTCTTCAAGCAGCGCAGGATCATCGATCCGCTGTGAACCCCCAATAATCTCTCCATAACCTTCAGGAGCGATCATATCAGCACACAGTACGACTTCAGGACGATTTGGATCCGGCTTCATGTAGAACGCTTTGAATGAAGCAGGATAATGAGTAATAAATACAGGTTTATCGTATGCTTCAGCGATTGCTGTTTCATGAGGTGCACCAAAATCATCACCCCAAGCAATATCTTCAAAGCCTTTATCATTCAAGAACTTGATCGCATCGTCATAAGTAATACGTGGGAATGGTGCTTTGATATTCTCCAGCTTGGAAATATCGCGGCCTACCGCTTCCAACTCCGCACGGCAATTCTTCAATACGGATTGTACTACGAAGCTAATAAACTCTTCCTGAACCTTCAAGCTTTCTTCATGATCTGTGAAGGCCATTTCCGGCTCGATCATCCAGAACTCGATCAAGTGGCGACGAGTCTTAGATTTCTCCGCACGGAAGGTTGGTCCAAAGGAATATACACGGCCCAGTGCCATAGCTGCAGCTTCCATGTATAACTGTCCGCTTTGGGTCAGGTAAGCATCCTCATCGAAGTATTTCGTGTGGAACAAGTTAGTAGTTCCCTCTGCTGACGTTGGCGTCAGAATCGGAGGATCCACCTTTGTAAATCCGCTCTCGTTGAAGAACTGTTGGATTGCCCGGATAATCTCCGCACGAATAACCAGAACAGCCCGCTGCTTCGAGGCACGGAGCCAGAGGTGACGGTGATCCATCAAGAAATCAACGCCATGCTCTTTCGGAGTAATTGGATAATTCTCTGTAAGGTGCAGAACTTCAATTCCGGTAACAGTCATTTCAAAACCGGATTGACTGCGAGGCTCCTCACGAATAATACCGGTCACATACAATGAGCTTTCCTGTGTGAGGCTCTTAGCTGCATCCCATACCTCTTCAGGCACTTCTGATTTCACTACAACTCCCTGAATATAACCTGTACCATCGCGAAGCTGCAGGAACTGAATTTTACCACTGGAGCGCTTGTTGTTTACCCAACAACCGATAACAACACTTTCTCCAACATGTTCATTCACGTTCTTGATTACACTCTTGTTAGCCATGCCTTCAATCTCTCCTCTAATTTAGCCGTTAATTCCTTGCACAATACGGTTTGTATCACGTGCGATGACAAGCTCTTCGTTAGTCGGAACTACAAGCACCTGCACTTTGGAATCTACCGTAGAGATACGACGCGGGTCGCCGGAGCGAACTTTATTAGCTTCAACATCCAACTCAATACCCAGGAACGTAAGGTTATTTAGCAGTTTCTCACGTAGCAATGAAGCATTTTCACCAACACCAGCAGTGAATACGATAGCATCTACACCGTTCATAGCAGCCGCATAAGAACCGATATACTTGCGCAAGCGGTACTCATACATTTCAAAAGCTAGCGTGGAATTAGGCTCACCTTTTTCCATACCCTCAATAATATCACGCATATCACTGCTTACGCCCGAAATAGCTAGGAGTCCACTATGTTTGTTCAACATGGAGTTAACTTCGCCTACGGACAATTCTTCCTTGTTCATCACGTAAGGTACAATTGCTGGATCAAGATCACCACTGCGAGTCCCCATCATCAAACCTTCCAGAGGAGTCATACCCATCGAAGTATCCACAGACACTCCATCTTGAACTGCAGTTACACTACCTCCGTTACCGATATGACAAGTAATGATCTTCAGATCTTCCAACGGACGCTCCAAGTACTCCGCAGCAGCTTTGCTTACGAAGTCGTGTGATGTACCGTGTGCGCCATAACGACGAACTTTATATTTATTGTACAGTACTCTAGGAATCGCGTACATATAAGCTTTTTCAGGCATTGTTTGGTGGAATGCAGTATCGAATACAACAACCTGCGGTACACCCGGCATATTTACTTCAGAAGCCGTAATCCCCATCATTGCTGCTGGGTTATGCAGGGGTGCAAGGTCAAACAATTGACGAATTTTAGTCTTGGCATCAGCGTCCACAAGTGCGGAAGCTTTGAAGAATTCACCACCATGTACTACACGGTGACCCACAGCATTGATTTCTTTAATGGATTCAATAACGCCATGCTCTTTATCCGTTAGGCAAGCTAGAACTTTACGAATCGCTGTGTTATGCTCCAAAATTTCACTTACTTCTGTTACTTCAGCTTTACCAGTAGGTTTATGGTTCAGAATGGAGGAATCCATCCCGATACGTTCCACCAAACCTTTAGCCAAAACGGATTCATCAGCCATATTGTACAATTGATATTTTAAAGAAGAACTACCGGAGTTAATTACTAGAATATTCATATACGGTCACCATCCTTGTCGTACTGGAAGAAGCCTTCGCCTGATTTCATACCCAATTGTCCTGCACGCACCATCTTCTTAAGGATCGTGGAAGGACGATATTTCAGCTCACCATATTCACGGAACATATTTTCGAGTGCAGCAAGAACCGAATCCAGACCAAATCTGTCAGCCATTTCAAGCGGTCCATATTGGAATTGATAACCAATACGCATAGCATCGTCAATATCCTGTGCGGAGGCAACGCCCTCTTGCAGTACATGCATAGCTTCGTTGATAAACAAGCAAATGAGGCGTGATGTTACAAATCCTGGGGATTCATAAATCATTACACCTTTTTTCTCAACAATTTCATCAACAAAGGATTTTGTATCTTCAAAAGTAGCATCTGAAGTTTTCAGACCGCGTACAATTTCAACAAGATCCACTTTAGCTACAGGGTATATGAAATGCATTCCGATCACGCGTTCCGGATACATTGTAGAACTTGCAAGTTCAGTCAAGCTAAGTGTTGACGTATTGCTGGCAAGAATAATGTGGTTTGGACATACTTGATCCAGTTGATTCAATATTTTTTTCTTTTCTTCTAAATCCTCAACGATTGTTTCGATAACCATGTCACAAGAGCTCAGCTCTGCGAAATGTGTCACTTTTTGAATGCGGCTAAGAATCAGCTTCTTCTCAGCTTGAGTGATCGCCCATTTCTCCAGTTGCTTATCTAGACTTGTCTCGATCATTTCGTAGGAGTAGTCCAGTTTCTCAGGGGTTTTCTCCACCAGCAATACATCCAGGCCCTTGGCTGCCAGCATTTCGGCAATCCCTTGTCCCATTGTGCCACCGCCGATGACACCAATTTTCTTGAAATTCATAAAAAAGTCTCCATCCTTTCAGGTATCTATACTTTTGTATTGTACCTTGTCTGTCGCAAAAATTTATAAAGCCCGACATATAATGATATCTTAGCATGCCTGAAAAGTAAAAAAAAATAACCAGCATAAATATTTATGCTGGTAAACGCACGCTGTCACGAAATTGACATCGAAATTGCTCTCCAGAGAGCACTTCTTCCTTCATTAAAATGTCAAGGGAGTAATCAAATACATTTCGTTGCTTTTCAAGGTGGTCGTGAGTACGTACCATCAACTCGTCCAATATTTTACTGTTTTCCTTCATAAGCTCTTCAGTGGTAACCATTTCCAGCTTGGCAATACCCAACGAAGTCAATCCGGATTTCATCATGGTTTCGACAATATTCAGGGCCTGATCAAAATCGCCACGTGAACCTGTGCTTCGTCCGCCATAATACATTTCTTCTGCAGCCGCTCCACCAAGTGCGATCATAATCTGATCTTCGAGATAATCTTTGGTGTACAGATACTGCTCTTGCTGAGGATTGTGACGTACATAACCAAGGGCTTGCCCCCGCGGAGTCAGCGTAACCTGACTGACACTTCCCGGACGAAGCAGTTCTGCCATAATGGCATGTCCCAATTCGTGGATCGCCACACGTTTTTTCTCTTCGTGGTTAGTTTCTCTGTCCGTTTTTTCCCCCATCATAACCTTGTCAATCGCCATCGACAGATGCCGCTGCTCAACCTCTGTCAATTCCTCACGCATCATATAAATTGCTGCCTCATTCATAACACTTTCGAGCTGAGCACCGGAAAAACCATAGGCTTCTTCGGAAATTTTGTCGAGGTTCACATTGGCATGAAGCGGCTTATTTTGGGCATGCAATTCGAGAATCGATCTGCGGCCTTTTTTATCAGGCATGTCCACTTGAATATGACGGTCAAACCGGCCAGGACGCAGCAATGCTGAATCAAGCATTTCTTTACGGTTAGTGGCTGCTACCAGTAGAATGCGTGGTGTTTCGTTGTTATAGATCCCGTCCATCTCAGTCAACAGCTGATTCAAGGTCTGATCATATTCTCGCTGCTGTCCGCCCTCACGCTTACCGCCAATTACGTCAATTTCATCTATGAAAATAATAGCGCTTTGCTTGTTTTCCTTAAGGGCGCGGGTACGGGCATCCTTAAACAAATCGCGGATACGGCCGGCACCGACACCTACGTACATTTCTACAAACTCACTGCCTGATGCTGCCACAAATACAGAGTTCGTATAATGTGCTGCTGCTCTAGCCATAAGGGTCTTACCTGTTCCTGGAGGGCCTGTAAGCAGAATCCCTTTCAAAGGCCGAATCCCGAATTTGCTGATTTCCTCATGCCGGATCAAAAAATCCAACGCTTCACGAAGCTCCTGTTTTGCATTGTCTTGCCCGCCAATTTCTTCAAAAGTAAGCTTTGAAGGTCCATCCTTCTTGCGTTTCTTCCCGGCACCTGCATTTACCGCAAGTCCGCCTCTTAAATGAGCAATGATAAGTAAGGCCGTGAGCATCCCAGCAGCAATTACAATCGGGAATATATTAATGCCTAGAAAAGCCAAAAAAATAAACAAGACAGGAATAAATCCGATTAGAATTTCTTTAAGGTATTTAGGCATTATTCCATACCCCCAATGTCGCAGGTTTACGCGGCAAAATAATAAATTTGCTTTCTTTTCCATTACTCAAGCTTACATAGACATTATTGTCATCAATTTCTGTTGAGGCTATCACATTTTTATATTGCGGATATTGCGCTTTGAGTCCATCAAGTTCTGTGGGTATAAGTGTATATTTACGGCTCTCCATGGCTTCGGCTACAGAGAACATCGCTTTATCCCAGTATTCATCCAGCAGTTCACTGGAGTTCTGTTCTACATCAAGTTTTAGTGTACGTCCATCAATCATCGATTTTCCTTCTTGGGAGACGTACTGAACCAGTTCACGTAATTTCGTGCCTGGCTGGAGATCAAGTTTCAAAGTGACCTCATTGCGGTTAATACTGATATGAGAATTATTGACGCCCTCATATTGAGATACAATCTTCTGAAGTGGTTCCTGCATTGCAAACTGACGATACAAAAAGAAGCCACCAAACAATAGAGTAGCCGACAGTAGAGACGTTATCAGCACAGGTACAAGACGTAATTTCAAGAAACGTCCTCCTCTCAAAGATGACAAAATATAAAGCTCATTATAATAATTTATAGCTACTTGAGAGCTCATCAGAGAGACTGAAGTCTCTTATTGCTGTTCTAATTACAAGTAGTAGTATATCACAGGTGTATATACTAATTTCAAAATAAATGTGAATATATTTAAAATTTAATTTTTTAAATATTTCCATCAATACCAAATAAATTCCTCACTTTCGACAAAATCGGCCTTGATTTTTAATCAATCGGCCTATTTTCGTATGTGAATATAAGAGAATACTCGGTGATAACCACCCATTCAGTATATCACTTTTGTACATCAAATAAATGTAAACAAGCGAACTTATAATAAGTTCGCTTGTTTACTATGCCACCCTTAATTTCCTTATGTTCAGCTTAACTTTTAGGTAAACTGTAACCTTCGCCCATTCGGGACCCATCCGAAAAGCGATAAAATTGATAATAATACCGACCGCTCTGTTTATAAAAAAGCTGCCAAGCATACTCTCCGTTATATACTCCCGGCAGCAAGCGTTCAATCGTTATGTCCGGAAGATCAGCTTTGATAATGCCGCGTATTTGGGCTTCCGAGGTTCCTTTACTTAGTTCCTCAGCAAACACTGCGTCGTCGCCTTCAGCAAATTTTCCATCTACCGTAAAGCGGACCCAGACCATAAGAGCAGTCCCGGCTTCATTTTTCCCTGTTAATACCCAGTACACTGCATTTTCATCCCAAACCGATTTTTGTGCTTTGGTTACCTCTGTTAGACCCGCTCTGGTTTTGGCAACATCCTTAGCGATATCACGCTCGTTCCATTGATCTTTCATAATATAGGCATAGAACTGGATAAGTCCAAACCCCAGGAGCAGAATCAGAACTGACCCCAGGAGGATCCATTTTTTCCTTTTCTTCAAGGTACAGCTCCCTTTCTAGTAATATATCTTTTTTGATTATATAACACACCCGCGCGTTTATCCAAAATTTCATAATTTTCTAGCTTTCCCAGCCTTAAAAATACACAAAAGGCCGCAACTTTTGCTAAAAGCAAAAAGTCACAGCCTATTATTTATTCGTTATTCTCCAGACTTAACGCTTCAATAAACCTTCGAAGGCTTCTTGCGCTTTACGCCGGATAGCTTCCTCATCCAGGGTTAAGCATTGTCCATGCTTGATGACCTGTTTACCATTCACCCACACATGCTCAACATCCTTAGCGCTAGCAGAGTAAACTGCATGAGACAACAGATCTGTGTGTGGCAGCAAATGCGGCTGATCGATATCAATAGCAATGAAATCTGCTTTCATCCCTCCAGCAAGTCTGCCTACATTATTTAAAAAGATGGACTGCGCGCCATATTCTGTAGCCATACGCAGAGCTTCTGGAGCAGGGACAGCCGTTGGATCACCGCTGACACCCTTATGAATGAGAGCTGCAAGCCGCATCTCTTCAAACATATCCAAGTTATTGTTGCTTGCCGCGCCATCCGTGCCAAGAGACACCTTCACACCAGCTTTTAGAAGATCAGTAACCCGAGCCACTCCGCTAGCCAGCTTCAAATTACTGCCCGGATTATGAGATACACCCACATTATGGCGAGCCAAGATCTCAATCTCTTCATCATTTAAATGAACACCATGTGCAACTATCGAGGGACGTGTGAACATTCCAAGCTTCTCTAAGTGAGCTACAGGACGCAACCCGTAATCCGCCACATTTTGTTCCACTTCACGTTTCGTTTCGGACATATGCGTATGCATTGGTAAATCCAGATCATGCGCTGCCTGCACGAACTTAACCAGGAAGTCAGGAGGGCAAGTATAAGGGGCGTGTGGCGAGATCATAGTAGTAATTCTACCGTCAGCCTTTCCATGCCAGTTACGGGCAAAAGAAATCGCTTCCGCAAGCTTGTGATTCTGTACATCCTCTGGACATAACCCGATCACACCACGCATCAATACGGAACGGATACCTGATAACTCAGCTACCTCGGCTACTCGGTCCATATGATCATACATATCGAGGAAGGTCGTAGTTCCACCCTTCAGCATTTCCAATACAGATAAGGAGGTTCCCCAGTATACATCATCACCGGTGAACTTTTCCTCCATTGGCCACATCTTCTCCTGAAGCCACACTTGTAGCGCTAAATCATCTCCATATCCACGCAGCAAAGACATCGCCGCATGACCGTGTGTGTTTACAAGTCCAGGCATGAACAGCAGACGGCTGCCATCAACCACTTGCACTCCAGCTTCCATCTGAGGCTCTTCTTTTCCTATGTAAGTGATTAAATCATCTTCAATAGTCATATATCCACTCAGAACCGGCTCATCCGTTCCCGGAGTCAGAAAATACCCGCCCTTAATTATCGTTTTATTGTTGTTCATGTTCACTTTCTTCCTTTCCATCCCGCAAGTAATAAGCAAGACTTTGCAGATCAGTTGTAAAATCAGCTGCATGCACCCGGATATTCGGTGGTGTCTTCAGAATCACAGGGGCAAAGTTCAAAATCGCTTCAATCCCAGAAGAAATGAGGATATCTGCTACATTTTGAGCTTCTGAATCAGGTACGGTAATAATGGCAATGCGAATACCTTGCTCACGAATTGTGCTGCCTAGTTCATCCATCGGTTGCACAGTAAGTGAGTTGATCTTACGTCCAACCTTAGGAGCGTACGAATCAAATATAGCCGTGATTTTCATAGTATCTTTGAGATATGCATTGTAATTAGACAAGGCATGTCCGAGATTACCTGCTCCAACTAAAGCTACATTAAGCTGTTGATCCAGCTTCAGGATATGACGGATTTTCTCAATAAGATACGTTACATCATAGCCGATACCTTTTCTGCCGAAGTCACCAAAATATGCTAAATCCTTACGAATCTGTGCGGGATTAAGATCAAGCTTTTGCCCAAGTTCCTGAGAGGAAACTGTTAATATTTCGCGATTCTGGAGATCATTCAAAAAACGCAAGTACACAGGCAGTCTGCGAACAACGGCTTCTGATATTTTATCCGATTTCATATTTTTCCTCCTAAAAATAGTAATGTTCTTGTGAAAATCCATATTCAAACGTCTACCTCTCCTTATTAAGGACGGTACTGTAACACACCGCCCTTAAGGATAAGGAGGAGCTAAACTGAAGACGAGCGTTTTAAGAAGCGCCGCCATCCTCTAGCCATTCCGCTATGCGTGGGACCATTTGATCAGTAAGCATATGCTCCATTTTGGGACCAGGCAATGAATAAAGGAAATACTTCCCGTAATGAGATTCAATAACCCTTGTATCATAAACAATAACTATTCCGCGATCCTGCGCCGTGCGAACCAGTCTTCCGAATCCCTGCTTAAAACGAATAACCGCTTGAGGAACAGATAATTTCATGAACGGATTCTTCTTCTGGGCCTGTAATAACTCCGACTTCGCTTCCGCCAACGGGTGATTCGGCGGTTGAAATGGAAGTCTCACGATGGCCAGGCAAGTCAGTGCTTCACCTGGAATATCTACACCTTCCCAGAAGCTGCTCGTCCCCAGCAATACGGATGCTGCACTGTCCTGAAAGCGGCGGATCAGCTTGCTCCGGCTGCCACCTTCCACGCCTTGACCAAGCACCGTAATCTCTTGTGAGGCTAAAGCCTCTTTAAGCGGATCATATACCTGACGCAGCATTTTATAAGAAGTAAACAGAACCAGCATCCGCCCACGTGTTGTTTTAGCAGCTTCCGATAATGACTGTACGAGTGTATCGACAAATCGAGCATCGCCCACACTGCCCTTCACACTAGGAAAATCACGCGGTATAACTAGCAGTGCCTGCTCGCGATATTTAAAGGGAGATGGAAGGAGTGAGGTCATTAGACGTCCCTCTTCTGCAGCTTCGTTAAGTCCGAGATTATCAATCATAAATTGAAAAGATTTATCTACAGATAGCGTCGCCGAGGTAAGCACGATGCTTTTTTTCTTATCGAAGAACAACTCTTTAAGCTGGATGCTAACATCCACAGGGACGGCATACAGCTGTAGGGATTTGCTACGGTAATTTCCATTTGCCTCCAGCCAATATACTACATTATCGTCATTCAGCCCCATAAAGAATCTTACTTGCTCACGTATGGAAGCCAAATCTTTAAATAAACCGCTAATATCAGTAACAAGGCTGTCTGCTGAGGATTGGCTTTCCTGGTCACGCATCTCGTTAAGCATTTTATCACCCTTACGGATGATGTCGCTTAACGTCAGATTCATAGTGTTCTCTAGCGCAACCAATTCATCCCAATCCTTCGGCTTACGGGCGGGAAGCAACCGCATAACCAGTTGTCCCGCTTCTCCTGCCCCTGCATCACTGCGTTCCGGCAATAGGCTGAACAGCTTGTCGCTGAGTGCATCCCAGGTTTCTTTGACAGTAAGCAGATCCGGGTAGATCCGATCGATGACTCCGCTCCATTCTGAAGCCTCTTCACTGCCTGACGACTGTAATATTTGACGCAGAGCAGGGAGCTGTCCGTTTCGGCTATCTTTATACAGTCGCGATAACGTGTGTGCCACCGTGAAATGCTTCATATGCATGCCAAGATGTTTACCAGCCACATCTTCTAAATGATGTGCTTCATCAATGACAAGATGCTCGTAAGCCGGAAGCAGCTGGTGCCCAGCCTTAACATCTGCGAATAGCTTGGAGTGGTTCGTAATAACCACATCAGCAATCCCAGCTTCATGCTTGGCCCTATGATAATAACATTTGCGGAACCAAGGACAAGAACGGCCCAGACAGGAATCGGTATCGCTTGCCACCGTCTCCCAGAAATCACCGCCCCGGCCGCTTAAATTCAGCTCTTCATCATCCCCTGATTCACTTTGAGTGAGCCATACAATCATCTGAGCGGCAGTAAGCGCATCTTCCCTTGGGCTTATAAAGTCCTTTTTATTAATTTTATGCTCAAACTTACGCAGACACAAATAATGCCCTCTTCCCTTAAAAATAGCAGCTTTAAACGGAAAAGGAACTACCTGCGTTAACAAAGGGATATCCCGCTCGCGCAATTGGTCCTGCAGATTAATGGTATGAGTGCTGACCATGACTTTTTCATTGGTGCGAACGCTTTGATAAATGGCAGGCAACAAATAACCGAGCGATTTACCGGTTCCTGTGCCCGCTTCGATCAGTAGGTGTTTGTCTTCGGCAAGTGCCGTCATCACCTCATTGATCATAATATCCTGAGCTTCCCGGCTTTCATACTGCGGTAATGTGTCTTTAAGTCGTTTGGTTACTTCGTCCATATAATCAGTAAAAGATAAATTCGCTAGCGGATTCTCAGCATGCTCATCTCTAGGTGGCGCTAACTCCGTCCAATCTCCTACTGCAAGCGCTAATTGACGATAGAAAGTCAGATCACCTTCGGGCTGTAGCGTCTCCGCTTCCCGCTCTCGCAGCAGACCATCAAAGTACCAGCCCAGATCACTATCCTCTTCGGTAAACAGCTCACAGAGTCTCTGGATCGTAAGCAGCGGCAGCTCGTAGAGCTCCTCCAGACATTTCAACAGCACTAAAGCAGTCGCAAGTGCATCACTATCTGCCTGATGCGGACGATCATGTGTCACTCCAAAATGAGCACTGACAGAGCCTAGTTGATAAGATGTGAGCGAAGGAAAGCAAATTTTCAGAAAATCAATCGTATCCAAAATCCGCCCTTGAAATGGCAAATAACCACAACGATCTAAAGCATTTTGTAAAAAATGGAAGTCGAAAGCGACATTATGCCCTACAAGCACAACATCATCCAAGAGCGGAACAAGCTCCATCATCATCTCATCCAGCTCAGGCGCATCCTTAACATCATCATCGGTAATCCCCGTCAGACCTGTTATAAAAGGAGGAATCGGCGTTCCGGGCTTGACATAGGAACCATATACCCGGGAGATGGACCGGTCTTCTTCTATAATTGCAAGGCCAACCTGGATAATTTCACCCACGGATTGGGTTCCTGTTGTTTCAAAATCAAGCACGGCAAATTTCATTATAATTCTATTCCCTTTCAATTGAGACTCTTAATCAGCATAACAGAAGTTGCGAAAAAAGGCGATGCACACCACTGGTTCAGGGGATGCATCGCTTGAATGGAAATTTCCAAAACCGTTATTCTTTTACAAAAGGGAAACCAGCTGATTTCCAAAATGCAGCTTCCCTCCACGACGGCGGCATACCTCTAAGTTAACGTTTGGTTCCGGAAGCGCAGGGTCATGCTGCAAAGCAAGATCAAACAATTCCTGCGCTTCATTGAAACGTTCCTGTGAGGCTCGTATGCAGCCTAAAGCATTATAAACCATGGCTTTCAGCTTGGTTTCCCGTATCAAGCCCAGCATATGGTTCAGATGACTCCAAGCGGCCTCACCGTCACCTTCCTGCAGATAAGAGATGGCTAAATATAATCGAGCAGCCAAGCTATCCGGGTATTGCGCAATAACTTCTTTAAACTGATCAATACACTTTCCATACATCAGCAGCTTATAATACCCCTGACCTCTTACAAAGGAATCCATACATAGCTCTGGTGCTTCCTGTTCCGGCACTTCCTCTTCGACCACTGCTGTAAAATCCGCACTTTCGCGAAAGGAACTAAGCTTCTCAGCAAAAGCGAGCCATTCATCCATCACTTTGTCGCTCAGTCTATGCAGCATATTATAATTGCATAAAAGCTCGTTCCGGCGGGCACCCTCCGCTGTAGGGTAATCTGTTACGATCTCCTGAAGCACCTTGTTCATTTCAGCAAACAAATGTTGAAACATGGGCGATCCCCCCTTACTGAAGATGAAATCAGTTCAGCTTGCCTGACTTCATTTTCTGCGAGATCGGGGTCTTTCATCCCTGCCATTCATTACATGGCGTAAGTCCATAAATTATGCGATTGTAGCATGCAATTCATGATCAGCCAGCTTCACTGGTTTGTTATTCTCATCCACGAATACCACCGTTGGCTTATGTGACTCCAGTTCTTCTGAGGACAACATCGCATAGGAAATGATAATTACTGTATCGCCCGGCTGAACCAGACGAGCTGCGGCACCATTAAGACAGATCACTCCGCTTCCACGCGGTCCAGGGATTACATAGGTTTCCAGTCGCGAACCATTGTTGTTATCCACAATTTGAACTTTTTCATTCTCAAGAATGTCCGCGGCTTCCATCAAGCTCTCATCAATGGTAATACTGCCCACATAGTTCAAATTCGCTTCCGTTACTGTTGCGCGGTGAATTTTGGATTTCATCATATGTCTAAACAAGTGCAGCAACCTCCTTTGGAATAAATACATTATTATCAATCAAGCGTGTTCTGCCAAACTTCACGGCGAGCGCTATAATAATTTCCCCATCCACTTCTGATAAAAGAGCTTCATCCTCTAATCCTTCAAGATCAGGGAATGTTAAGATCTCCGCATAATCAATCACCGCTAGAGGGGAGCTGGAAATAACCGATGTCAACAATTCCCGCACTTCAGCAACGGTTGTTACTTTTCCTTCTTCAATGGACTGACGTGCTTCACGTAAGGAACGAGATAACACCAATGCCTGACTACGCTCCTCTGGAGACAAGAATACGTTACGTGAGCTGAGTGCAAGTCCATCCCCTTCACGAACGATCGGACAAGGAATAATTTCGACATTCATATTAAGATCGGACACCATTCGACGAAGCACAGCAACTTGTTGAGCATCCTTCAGCCCAAAGAAAGCATAATCCGGCTGTACGACATTGAAGAATTTATTAACTACTGTGGTTACACCATCAAAATGCCCAGGGCGGGAAGCCCCACAAAGCCGGGTAGTAAGCTCCGATACCGAGACCGTAGTCCGAGTAGGCTGCGGATACATTTCTTCCACACTGGGGATAAATACAATATCTACTCCCTCACGTTCAGCGAGTTCCAAATCACGACGCTCGTCACGCGGATAGGAATCATAATCCTCGTTTGGCCCGAATTGCAAAGGATTCACAAAAATGCTCATTACCACTGTGTTGCTCATTTCTCCAGCCCGGCGAAGCAGACTGGCATGTCCGTCATGCAAGTATCCCATCGTAGGAACGAACCCAATCGGGGCGTGCCCGCCTTGTCTCATATACTCCAAAGCTTCGCGCAGCTGCTCCATGCTTCTGACGACTCTCATTTATTTTCCTTCCTTTCTTGCAGCGCCATATAAAGATTCCAAAACCGTTTCATCTGCATTAAAAACGTGACTTTCATCTGGGAAGGAACGTTCCTTTACTTCCTTCACATATTGGCTGATGCCCTCACGGATTACATTACCCACATCCGCATAGGTTTTGACAAAACGTTTCTCACGGTAAGGTGAGGCATACCGCAGCAAATCATGGAAAACCAATACCTGTCCATCACAGTAACGGCCTGCACCGATCCCAATGGTTGGGATGCTAAGCGCTTCAGAGATCGCTTGGGCTACTTCTTCCGTTACCAGCTCCAGAACGATTGCAAAAGCACCTGCGGCCTCAAGCGCCTTAGCTTCATCCATCAGGCGTTGCGCATCTTTGGCATCTTTGCCTTGAATCCGGTAGCCACCAATCATATTCACGGATTGCGGAGTAAGCCCGATATGTCCCAGTACAGGGACTCCCGCAGCTACCACCGTAGCTACAGTCTCACAAATCTCGAGTCCACCTTCCATTTTGACGGCATGAGCCCGCCCTTCCTGCATTAATCTGCGCACTCCCCGCAGAGTTTCATCTACACTTCCGTGATAAGTCATAAATGGCATATCCGCCACGATAAAGGTGCTTTGTGCTCCTCGGGTTACCGAGCGGGTATGGTACACCATATCTTCAATCGTTACCGGTAAAGTTGTATCGTATCCAAGGACTACATTCCCAAGAGAGTCACCAACCAAAATAAGGTCGATACCTGCTTCTTCTGCAAGAACTGCAGACGGATAATCATAAGCGGTCAGCATGCTCAGGGGCACACCTTCTGCTTTCATTTTTTTCATTTTTACAATATTTAGCGCTTGTTTGTTTGCCATTTCTCTTTTCGTCCTCCTTTTTTAAGTAACCTGCCCGTAAAAATCGCAACAAAAAAACCTTTTAGCAATCATTTGCTAAAAAGGTCCGAAGGGCAAAAAAGAGTCACTTGCGATCGTCCCTTCTGTCTCGGTCCTTACGGCTCAGAGCAGAATCCAACGTAACCGTCAAACGCAGTTATGAAGGTATTTCCAATAATAAAAATATAAAAAAGTTCTTCAGTTCAAGAGTACAGTTCGTTAAACGATACCGCCTCCGACCCATAGTATAACAAAAAAAGCTCGGAATTACACGAAAAAAATATGACAAGGGATGATACCCTTGTCATATAAAAAATATTATAAAAGTTCAATTTCACCTGAGCATACGTTAGAGATCTCTCCTAAGCTGTTTTTAAGCAGCAGACCACCTATTTCATCCAAACCTACTACCACACCTTCGGAACGCCCCTGAGGGCTATTCAGTGCGATCTGGCGGCCCAAAGTCACTGACATGGACTCCCATAGTTCTTTGATGGGTTTAAAACCTTGCTTCATGTACAAATTGTAATGCATCTCCAGCTCGTCCAAAACTGCTTTTACCAGCTCAGAACGGTCAACTGGAGCACCCCCCCGCTCAATCCGAAGTGAAGTCGCGACCTCCTGCAGATGATCAGGATAATCTTCCTCTGTCATGTTCGCGGAAATGCCAATTCCAGCAATGCAATAATGAAGCTCCCCTTCTCTTAGAGAAGATTCCAGTAAAATCCCACAAATCTTACGACCGCCTGCGAGCAGATCATTCGGCCATTTGATGCCGGCATCTACACCTGTTACCCGTCGAATTGCCTTACAGACGGCAACCCCAGCCAGCAATGTCAGCTGCGGAGTCTCCGACAAGGGTAATTGGGGCCGTAACACAATACTCATCCAAATGCCCTTGCCACGGGGAGAAAACCACTTTCTTCCCATTCGGCCTCGGGCGCCCGTCTGTTCTTCCGCGATGACAGTTGTCCCTTCCGGCGCGCCGTTCTCCGCTAAAAACTTAGCTTCTTCTTGAGTGGACACCACAGATTCCAGCAACTGAATGACGCCTACCCAATTCGAAGCGGAGGTCTCTCGCTTCAGCTCAGTTAGCGACAGCGCTTTATCATCGCTCATGTCTATCCATCCTTTTTGCTTCAAGCAGTAATAATTGTTTATCGTTAGGTAAATCACCTGAAGCGACCGCTTGCAGGAGTCCATTTAACATTTTGCCTAGCCATGGTCCCGGACGTTTGTCCAAAGCCCCCACCAGCTCATTGCCTGTAATCTCAAGCTCTGAAAGGCTGGTTAGCGGCATTTGAGCGATCCATTCTCTTGCCGCTTGTACATTTACAGCGGCAGGTGTTGTTGAGGCCTCTGTCGATTCCACGACGGAAAAGGCAGAAGAGGCCGCAGCGGGAAGAGTAGGTGCAACTGCTGGCAGGATCGCCAGCAGCGAGAGCCACCCTTCGGCAGCTTCCACGCCAAAGGCCAGCACGGCGGCGATCCATTGCCGCCGCAGACCTTCCCTGCCGCCCGTACCCGGCGGCAGGGCCTCTATCGCAGCGGTCCAAGCTTCGCGGACCCGCAGCACCTGGACGACGCCGCTCCGCGTCGTCCCCGAGAACGTCCATGCCCGCAGCAGCACATCGGCCTCTTGGGCCGATTGCTTCAGGGCATGGAGGAGAAGCGCCCACCGCAGGCGGGCGCTCTCCAGTTCCCCGACCCCGGCCGTTAAGGCGGCAGCAGCCGCCATATCGGTTCCGGTCCAGGGGAACGGGGCTTTGCCGCGCGCCAGCAGCTCGCAGCGCGCTAGCATGCCGAGGCCGCGCAGAGGATGCGGCCCCTCGACGATGCGGTCCAGCTCCGCGCGGACACGCTCCACAGCAATATGCGCCAGCTTATCCCGCTGGCGCATCAGGCCCCTCCACGTGTTCTTCGCGATGGAGAAATCCAGCACCGATGCAAAACGAATGCAGCGAAGCATGCGAAGCGCATCTTCGTCAAACCGCTCCTCCGCATCGCCTACACAGCGAATCACCTGCAGCTGTAGATCCTTCTCACCCTCAAAAGGATCAATAAGTTCCCCATTTAATCCACAGCAAATCGCGTTGATCGTGAAATCACGACGACGAAGATCCTCCTTCACATCGTTGACGAAAAAAACATGCTCAGGACGACGATGGTCAACATAACCACTTTCTGTGCGGTATGTCGTCACTTCAAACGCACAACCATCCTGTATCACGGTGACCGTACCATGAGCTAATCCTGTTGGCACACTGCGCGCAAAGATAGCTATCACTTCCTCCGGCAGTGCTGAGGTTGTAATATCCATATCATGCACTGGCCTACCCAATAGCTCATCGCGAATACATCCTCCAACCCAATAAGCCTCGTGGCCATTTTGGGTTAACTCGGAAATTACAATCTCCGCTGCAACTGCCATCGCAGAAGGTGCCATTGTCCATTCCATATATGACTCCTTACCCCCGAACTGGGTCCAGTCCAAGTACCTTGCGCCCCAGCACCCGGTAATAAATATCTTCATATTGTTTCGTTATCGAATCCTTACAGAAATCTTTGCAGGCTGTTTGTAGACAAGCTTCTCTGAACTGTTGCACCATACGTTCATCCGACAGGAGCTTAACTGCATATTTAGCCATAGCCGTTGTATCGCCAATCGGGGCAAGGAATCCAGTCTTTCCATGCTCTATAAGCTCAGGGATGCCTCCGGTTTGCGAGCCAATCGTCGGTACGCCGCAAGCCATTGCTTCCAGAGCAACCAGACCAAAGCTTTCCTTCTCGGAAGGTAGCAGAAGCAGATCAGCTAAAGAGATCACCTGAGCGATTTCATCCTGCCTTCCCAGAAAACGAACTTTATCTTCCAGACCCATTTCGCTAATTTTGGCTTGAATTTTGGGAAGATCCGGACCTTCACCTACAAGCAGCAGGCGTGAAGGCAGTTCACGATTCACTTTGGCAAAAACGTCAACAACATCGCTGACTCTTTTTACAGGACGGAAATTACTGATATGCATCAGAATCTTCTCATCAGGCGCTGCGAAATCTCCCCGCAGATCCGTTACATCACGCGGATAATAGACCCGATGATCCACGAAGTTATAAGTGAGATCAATGTCGCGGGTAATATCGAGTACGTCCCGTGTTTCTCTAATAAGATCCTGAGAGACCGCCGTAACGGCATCACTTTCATTAATCCCCAGACGAATCAAATCTTTAAGCGATTCATCCTGACCAAGCACCGTTATATCCGTACCATGCAACGTGGTTACAACCTTCATATCGTTCCCAAGCATTTGCTTTGCAAGGAAAGCACACACTGCGTGTGGCACTGCATAGTGAACATGGAGAAGGTCCAGATTTTGCATTTTAGCAACCTGAGCCATCTTCGTAGCAAGCGCTAGATCGTACGGGGGATAGCGGAATACATAATAATCGTTTACTTCTACCTCATGGTAAAAAATATTTTTCTGAAACGTTCCCAAGCGGAACGGGATACTATGTGTAATAAAATGAACTTCATGACCCTTCTCGGCCAAGAGTTTACCTAATTCAGTCGCAACTACGCCTGAACCGCCAAGAGACGGATAACAGGTAATTCCTATTTTTAGCATACGATCCATCTTCCTGTCTCCTTCTTCTCCAGTATTGATTCGTGTAATGAATCATCTATTGTTTGTCGGCCGCTTTCAAAAAAGCGAACACCGTTTCTTTCAAAATCACACAGGACTTCATTTCTCTAAGCTGTTCAATAAAAGCTCTCAGGAGCGCAATGGCGTATTAATTCCAAGCGCTCCTGGATCAATCTTAATCAGCTTATTATATTATCATACAAACTTCGTTATATCCGTTCCTTAAGTAAACAATTCCACCGTATGAGGTACCTTGGTTGCAAACCCTTCTGCATAAGGAATCAGTCTGCGCTGGCCAAGCAGCATATCTCTCGAACGGACTCGTTCAATGTAGCCTTCCGTTAACGGTGTGGATACAGCATCCTCACCCGGAGGTTTGGTGAACTGCGAGCGATAGCAGGACAACGCCTGCTCTTTCAAGCCATATTGCTCAGTAACATCAACAATAAGATCGGTACGTCCTAAATCATTGATAAAATAGAAGTACAGCTGTGGAGCAGGAATTGCCGGCTTGTCCGGCATATATTTACGTAGCTTGGCATTAAACACAGCCTCTTCCACCAGCTTGCTACAGGCGATATGATCGGGATGACGATCCTCCCAATAAGGAGCAAAAACTATCGTAGGAGAAAAGCGGCGAATTTCAGCAGTCACAGCCGCCACATGCTCTGCTGTAATAAAAAGCCCTCTATCTGGCAGACCCAGGTTTGTCCGCACGGATGCTCCGAGAAGGTCTGCAGCTTGCTGCGCTTCTTGCTTGCGAAGTTCTACTGTACCGTTCGATGACATTTCCGCGGCTGTTAAATCGCAAAGTCCCACCTTAAGTCCCGCAGCGGTATGTTTCGCAATTGTTCCTGCCATACCAATCTCCGCATCATCTGCATGCGCACCAAATACAAGAATGTCCAGCTTCATTCATCAACACCCGGTTTGTATTTATGAACCAGTGCACGCCAAGCAAAATCACCACGATCAATCGCCTTCACAAGAACCTCCGCTGTGGCAATATTCGTAGCTACCGGTATCCCGTATACGTCACACAAACGAAGCAGAGCTGAAATATCAGGTTCATGTGGCTGCGCCATTAATGGATCCCGCATGAAAATAATAAGATCCAGTTCATCCTGTGCTACCATTGCACCGATTTGCTGATCTCCACCTAATGGACCAGACATGTAACGATGAATTTTTAAGTTAGTTACATCCATAATCCGTTGGCCAGTAGTCCCTGTAGAAAATAGTTCATGACCTTCAAATACATGTTCATAAGCTAATACAAAATTTACGATTTCATCTTTTTTACGATCGTGGGCAATAAATGCGATCTTTAACATGGTGTTCTCTCCTGTCTATTCTATAAAGTGCTCGAATCCATAGATCAAGCCTGTATATCCCATTACCTTTTCAATACCCATCTTAACGCCTGGCATATATCCTGCACGCTCATAAGAATCATGGCGAATCTTCAAGGATTGTCCGAATCCACCAAAAATCACTTCTTCTTGAGCAAACACACCAGGAAGACGGACACTATGTATCCGGAATCCGTTATAGTAACCACCACGGGCACCTTCAATGGTTTCTTCCTCTTTAGGATTACCTTGACGAAGTTCCTCACGAACTTCCGAAATCATCTCTGCGGTTTTGACCGCAGTTCCGGATGGAGCATCCAGTTTCTGGTCACCATGATACTCTATAATTTCCAGATGCGGGAAGTACTTTGAAGCTTGTGCCGCAAATTTCATCAATAGAATAGCTCCAATGGAGAAATTCGGAGCAATAAGTCCGCCAATCCCCTGTTCTTGACACTGCTTGTCCAGTTCCACCATCTGCTCCGGTGTGAATCCGGTTGTACCGATAACCGGACGCACTCCGTACTTAATAGCTAGCGCTGTATTCGTATACGCTGACTGCGGTGTAGTGAAATCCACAAGGACATCTCCGTTGCTTCCCGCGAGGGCGGCCTCAAGATCAGAAGTTACAATAACGCCTGAGTCTTCCAGACCTACCAGACGCCCTGCATCAATATCGCCCGAAGAACGATCTACTGCTGCTGCTAACTCCAGCTCTTCGTCCTGCAATACAAGTTTAACAACCTCTTTACCCATTCTTCCGCCTGCGCCGGATACAACGACCCTGATCTTGTTATTCATATTTTTTCCATCCTCGCTCTCACTAGTTATATAGTTATTGCATATACGATTGTATGGATTTCTGAAGGTCTCTCATCAATTCCCGCAAGCCAGAATCATCCGGATGTAACGAAATCACTTCTTTTAAGGCAGTCATAGCCTGTAAATGTTCATTCACTCGGCTATGCGCGATAGCAAGCCATACATAAGCATCCCCATATAATGGATCAAGGGTAATAGCCTCTTTGAGCAGTGTAATCGGATGATAAGGGTTGCGAGTTTTGTTGTCTTCATCTTCTATCAACCGTTTGGCTTCCTGTACATGCATCATAGCCTGCAAATGCTGCAGATGCAGACTATACTCAGGTTTGCTGGTGTCCAGCTTTACAGCAGCCTGAGCATGAACTAAAGCTTTATCTAGCATACCACTGCGGGCATACGTTATGGAACAACGATATCTAACCTCGGCATCAGCAGGGCTTGCTGCAATTGCAGACTCGAAGCAAACAATAGCTTCGGCAAAGTCACTGCGCAATATCGAGCGGTAGGCCTCTCTTACATAATCCTTATGATCCATATACACACCATCCTCACGGCTAAATCCCGTTCGTTTGGTACAGCATATGTTATAGAGGCCTAATCGGTGTCTTTCGGTGTCCAACGTCCCGCATCACGGGTATTAAATTTATGCATTACCTTATTATGCGCTTCCGTCAGGTCTATCCCGAGAGAATTTGCAAAACAAACGGTAATAAACAGAATATCTCCCAGTTCAAGTTCAATGGAATTCTCAGCTTCATCAGACTTCTTAGGCTTCTCGCCGAACTCGTGATTGACCTCTCTAGCCAGTTCTCCGACTTCCTCGGACATGCGGGCCAGCATAGAGAGTGGACTGAAGTACCCTTCCTTAAACTGCGATATATAAGCGTCTACTTCACGCTGTATGTCACCAAGACTTTTGTCCATAAAATGTAACTTCTCCCCCTCTGTATATCTTGCCTTCTGTTTGCCCCTATGTTATCGTAAAGACGTTTTGAAGACAATCTTTTTTGAATATTTTAACACACGCAAGAAAAGGTATACTTATTATAGGAAAAGAAAAACTGCCTACAAAAGGCCTAACGAGGGATTTCATGAATTCAAAAAAGGTAATTACAATCAGCAAGACAGTCGCTCCCATCTTGCTCGGAGCCGCAGTATATGCCTTCGGGCTACTGTATTTCATCATTCCTAATCAGTTGATGGAAGGCGGCGTAACCGGGATCACACTTCTCCTTAATTATGCCTTTAGTATTCCCATCTTTTTATCCACACTGCTGATCAACCTTCCTTTGTTTCTGCTGGGCTGGAAAGTCCTAGGCGGGCGGCAAATTGTGTATACAGGTGTAGGGATCGGGGCGTTGACCTTTTTCCTGTGGGTTTTCGAACGAATGATTACTGCGGGATGGATTATCCCCTTCAGTACCGAACACGACTTTATTCTTGCGGCACTGTACGCAGGAGTAACGCTTGGAACGGGGCTTGGGCTTGTATTCCGATTTGGGGGTACAACAGGTGGTGTTGATATTGTCGCAAGAATTCTGGGACGGAATTTTGGCTGGAGCATGGGGCAGATTATTTTGGCCATCGACATTATTATTATTGGCTCTTCCATCCTCTACATTCCTAAAGAAAAAATACTTTACACACTCGTCGCAGTTTTTATCTCATCACGAGTGATAGATTTTATCCAAGAAGGCGCCTATGCTGCCAAGGCATTTACAATTATCAGTGATGAAGCACCACAAATTGCCGATCTGATTACAGCCGAAATGGACCGTGGTGTAACCCTCATCCCTGCCATCGGTGCTTATTCCAAGCAAGCCAAATATATGGTGTACTGTGTAGTCTCAAGGCAAGAAATCCGCCGGCTAAGTCTGCTGGTCAAATCCGTTGATCCACGCGCCTTCGTAATTATTAGCGATGTACACGACGTACATGGAGAAGGCTTTCGAGAAACCTAAATAAAAAGGAGTGTAGGCCATTTCAAGCCCACACTCCTTTTTACTGTTTATAGTTTCACCCTACGGAATCGGCTTCCAATTCTGATTCTGACCTCGGTACTTGCGATAGGCTACATAGGCTAACGCAGCTATAATGAAGCTTGCGGCTAACCCTCCCCAAATCCCAAATTCTTGCGATGCCAGCGGCAAGGACAAAGCAGGTTCATCCTTCTCTTTTCCGAACATTACTCTTACCGCATCCTGACCATAAGATACAATTTCAAGCAGGCGGGCACGTTCAACCTTTTGTGAGGACGAAGGAATGCCGGCCGCATATGAGAGCCAGGAATCAAAAGCATTCACAACTTCAGGCTGGCGGGAGACAATCACTGCTGGCCGAATGTTATCATACCTGCCCTGCAGTCTTTCCAGAGCTGTTTTCCAGCCCGCCAAATCATTTGCAACCGCACTTTGCTCCATCGCATTTAGATCCTCGAGAATCAGCTTGTAGTACTGAAGCCAAATAGGCTGGCGCGGATGATTAAGACTGTTGGCAGCTAGACGTAGCTTGGCGGCTGCCGCTTCCCATTGCTGTGGATTTATTTTCGCGCCTGCCACGGTAGCCTTCAGGTCCATAATGACCCCTGACAATGCATTAATACCCTCCACAGAGGTCATTCCTTCAAAGGATGAGGACACAAAGATCTTGGAGATCGCTTCGGTCTCCTGTCGGACCTTCATTACATCCCCTTCCAAAACATACCCATACAATGCCTCAGCAGCTTGTTCCAGCTGCTGCGCCCCAGTCTTTCCGCTCATTACTGCCAAACCGTTGCCCGAACTAACGTCGGCGCTTTGCTTCGAAGCTTTGCCAGACCCTTCACCAGCATCCCCTAGCGCTGCTGAAGCCTTTACAACATCCATACTGGACAGCAGCCAGCAGAATACTAGAACAACCACTACATAATATCTCCCGCGGAGCATGAGACATCCCCCTCCTACTTAAGAAGAAACGACGTTGTCGTCTTTTAAAGACGATATTCGTTTCTCGTAAAATTATAAGGATAAAGCATAGTATAAAACTTATACTTCTTATAATTCTAAATGTATGGCAGGGGGACAAGGGATAGAACTGCTTACTAACGTCTATTCTTGAACTGATAGATTGAATCTACCGGTCTTTGTCTTCTACTAAACAACCAAGCAGCTGCAACACTAAGCAGCGTAAGCGCCATTGTAAAGTACTGTACCTGTATAACATAATCGTTCAAAACAGAAGGTAACCACGGATAGATTCCGTAAGAATAATCCAGCATATCGTTGGCGAGTGTCCAAAGCAGGGCTAATGGAATCATTTTGCGGAAAGAAAAAAACCTCGCATAAATCAATGCTTCAACTGCCATCCCCGTATGGGAGATTACCAGCATCCAATCTTTCCAAACCAAAACATCACCGTGATAACCCCCGGCAAAAATAATACTCACTGCCCATATCCCGTACTTCACTGACGTAACGACCGCCAAAGCCTCAATAAGTTCCCTTACATTGTTTCCTGTGTAGCTTTTTGGAGGGAAAAGCATCAGCAACAGAGCCAAGGTAAAAAACAAACTTGCGGTTGGACTATCCGGAACAAATGGAAGCAGCCAGTGTGGATAATTAGCCGCAGTGAACTCCAGTTGATTGCCATACCATATGTAACCATAAATTGTACCCAGGAAATTTACGATAAATAACAACCAGATAATTCCCCGGTTCTTAAACAGTTTGTTAAACCAATGAACTGGCATACAGATTATTAACCTCCCCAAGTAATGGCACTTCGCATTTAGACATACAAAAACCTGACCGCATGCACGATCAGGTTGCGTTATCATTATTTTACTGTTCGCTTTTTTGTTTGGCAAGCCAGCCGGCCAAGGTATCAATATCCGCTTCTGATAGACCTGCTCCCAAAGCGGTATCGTACATTTTTGGCATCTGCCCTTGACCCTCTTTTATAATAGTAAGGATTGCTTCTTTGTCGTGGGTGTCTCCAACTCCACGAAGTGAAGGACCGCCCGCCCCTTTCAAATCTGCTGCGTGACAGGAGATACAAGTGGCTTGCTTGAAGAGTCCCATAGCAGGATCATCCTTGTCCACAATCGCTACTTCTTTTGGCTTAACGGCACTGGAGGTTGGAAGACCCTTAGCCCTGTTCTCCGCCGCCTTTTCTTCCCGTTGAACATCTTCAGGAATCTGACCCGTTTCAGCCATTTCATGTTTGTATTCAGTCCAGGCTGTATTGGTCAAATAAACAATCGCTGCAAGTGACAAGAACATTAAAGATGAAGCAATCGGTCTACGGTAAAAGCGACGCTCTCTACCCGTATCCAGAAAAGGAGCCAACAGAAGTGAACCAAAAGCCACACCAGTAACTCCTAGTGTACCCAGAACGATATAATCGCCTGAAGCATATGGGAGCTTCAAATACTGATAGAGGAACAAGAAATACCAGTCAGGAATCGGGATAACCGTAGCACTAGCATTTGCTGGAAAACCTAGCGGAGCTGGCTCTGAAATAGTAAGGACTAATATTCCTACAAGTACAACGACTCCGACCATCCATTCCTTCAGTAGAAAGTTAGGGATAAAGGCTTCCGATTTGCCGGGGTAAGCCGTGTAGTCCGGAGGTGTGATAAATCCGTTCCCTCTGCGAACTCTGGAATCACCGACATATACAACCTTTTCCTTAGAATTGTTTCCATGCGCCATCCGTATTCCTCCTCTCTCAGATTAACTTACAACGGTCCGGAAATCCCTTGTCTGCGGATCATAATAAAGTGTCCTACGAGCAGACTAAGAAGCACCGCTGGGAGGAAGAATACATGTAGTGCGAAAAAACGAGTTAAGGTTTCGGCACCAACAATCGTTCCACCTTGCATCAGTTCCTTCAGCACCGGCCCCATCACTGGAACAGAATTGGCTATTTCAAGAGTTACCTTTGTTGCGAAATAAGCTTTATTATCCCAAGGCAACAAGTAACCTGTTAAACCAAGTCCCAACATTACGAAGAAAATCAGCATTCCAACTACCCAGTTCATCTCGCGCGGCGCTTTGTAAGAGCCTGTAAAGAAGACGCGCATTGTATGAAGGAACATCATAACAATTACTAGACTTGCGCCCCAGTGATGCATCCCGCGGACAATCTGTCCAAATGCAACACTTGTCTGCAAATACTCAACACTAGCATAAGCATTAATAATGTCCGGAACATAATACATCGTTAAGAACATACCTGATAAAATCTGAATGACAGTGATAAAAAAGGTCAGTCCGCCAAAGCAATACACGAACGCAGAGAAATGATGGGCCGGATTAACATGCTCAGGAACCTCGTGATCGGCCACGTCTCTCCAAATCGGCGTAACATCCAGACGTTCGTCAATCCAGTTATAGACATTTTTAAACATCAGAACTACGCCTCCTCACGAGCTACTGTATTTGGCACAATGTCTCCCAAAAGCACCCACCCGTTATCGAATTTCGTTTTATACTGGTCAAGCGGCTTAGGAGCAACTTCGAGATTTTTGCCAAGCTTTGTATAACGTGCACCATGGCATGGGCAGTGATATTCGTCCGGATGAGCTTTATCGTTGTTCCACCCGACCGTACATCCCAAATGTTTACAGATCGGTGAAAGCGCATAAATATCACCCTTCGCGTCTTTCCGGATCCACGCAGTGAGTGTCGCTGTACTGTCGTACCATCCGTCCTTCTGTTTCAATTCAAAAGTAAATTCCTGGGGCTCTTCGGTGATTTTGCTTATCTCAGCAACCTTGATAAAATCTCCAGCACCCTTCTTATGTAATATCGGATCCACGACAAAACGGACCATGGGGAGAATTGTACCCGCCCCCATAAAAGCAGTGGCGCCACCAAGCGTGTAGGTCAAAAATTGCCTGCGCGACATCTCTTTACGGCTGGGTGGTTGTTCAGGCCATGTCTCCTGTTGTTCATTATGGCTGCTCATACTGTTATATAACCCCCTTCTCAAGATATAAGAAAGTATCTGTGGTGTCCGATCAGAGATGTCTCAATATAAATAATCCGTTTTCAAATCTTTTCAATGAAATACATCACATACCATTTGGATTCAACCTAATAATAGCTTAGGCTCCAAAACCCGTCAAGAATATTGTCTAATTTGTGACAGGCTAAAAAGCGATTTCAACCTATAATTGTTGATTTTCTGTCACATTTATAAGGAGTTCATCTCCGCCACATGTCTTGAATTTTCATCCTAATTTCACTGTCATTCTTCCCTTCATGAGAAGCCTCAATGATAGGCAGAGAGAGAACTAAATCGCTTTCATAGATTTGGCCTTCTTGGAGAGGTACATCCGCTGTCAACACCACTACATGCTGGAAACCACTGGATTTGACTTTTTGGCAAATCTCATTAATTAAATTCACATAGCCCTCTCCAGCGTACTGAATGGCTGGGTAAGTCACGATCCGCCCCTTGAACGGTATTTCCACCATATCCATGAAATTACGTAATCTTTCGAGTGCCTGAACGGTCTCAGGAGGACTCTCCAGTCCACTTAATCCTGTAAAAGGTATGAGACATGTATCATAGAATTTTCGATTCTCCTCCCAAGTGTCCACTTCAAAATCGCTGAATTTCATTCCCATTCATCTCCCTATGTATAATTGTTAATTTTTCCGGTCTTTCGCAGATCTTCCTGAAGTTATAGAACCCATTATATTGAAGGAGGAGGAGGAACGTCCAGATTTAGATTTTTTATTTTCGTCCGATTAAGCAAATTGAGTAGATTATAAGCAAAAAAAGAAATGCGCTAAGCGCATTTCTTTATGCCAAACTTTTAAGTTCCTCAGTAAGATTTCGGAAAGCCATCTCATCTCCGGTAGCCAGCGCCGTGTCAATCTCACGGTGCAAGATGTCGGAGCGACGCTTTCGCAGCGCTTCATCCCACACCATTTCTGCCGCAAGTCCTAGCATCACTTCATACGTAGCCTTCATTTTGTCCATTCGATACACCTCCGCTGTTTAAGAGATCCTTTTTTTCTTGTTATTTGATATTTTGATATTCATCAAGATGATTATGTTTTCGGTTTCAAGAGAATCGGCACCTACTAAAGCATATTCATCAATCCTGTCTTCGTTCTACATATTCGCCCATTCCGCTCAACACTTCCTCTATTGTACCCATCAGCAACAATAACGGATTCCTACTTCTGCATATGTAATCCCCATAAGCATTCGCACGCGCACCTCTACCGAAGATACTTAGGCACGGCTGTCTCTATCCCCCATGGTGTCATCATCACAGCGAGTCCACCAGAAGTCTCGCCCAGTTTAAGCATGCCTAGGTGCACCATCATCCGTATTATACGTTGCTCTAGAATAGAAGCAGCACTGTCATAATAAAACGGTTTAATTAGCCACCCCACACCATCCACTAAAGAAGGTACTGTCACCCAATTGCCGGCGCTGATGCTTATCCAATACACAAGTGAAGGTAGATTTGGCACAGCCCCTTTATATAGTCTTAACCAAAAAGAGAATATCTGCATCAACGAATCACATTTTCCATCGTTTAACACAGCCTCACCGGTCGCAGTAAGCCTTAGCCGGAAGCCTTCCTCAGAGATCCAACGGCGGTGACGAATATAGTCATACAAAAGCGCAAATCTTGGAGGATAATGCTCACAAGCTCTCCCATAACCAAACCTCCAACCGCCTTTGCTAAGAAGCTCCTCCGGAATATGAAGCGCGTTCATCACACCTTGCTGATAACGCCTATACATTGCCCCTTCCTGATTCAGTTCTGGCTCATTGTCCTTAATATATCTCAGCAGCATTACCAGATCACTGATCATTAATTCTCCTTCACTGCGATACATCACAGGTTCAGGGCTAGTTGCGATGCTCTCTTTGATATGTGCACTCATCGTCTCCCGAAAACGCTCTTTTAAATCTTTGGGTACCTGGTACAAATATCTGGTCTGCTGCGAGGAACCACTAAAGAGCCAGCCTCCACTTTTGAAGCGTGAGACCATCTCCCGGAAACCTCCAGTTTTTCCTTCAGGTGCATCAAAAGATGCTTGCCTTGCCACAGCCAATAAATCCTCAAGACTAAAGTAGGTGCGTTCATCAAAAAGCAATGTATTCAAAAACCGTAAATCCTCCGGAGCGCATTCCCGGATATGAGACTCCATAAAACTTCTGCTTCCAAGCATAATCAAAATACTTTGGATCAAGTCGTGTTTGGAATTCTGTTTGCATTCACACCGGTAGCGGCCCGCTATGGCGGTCAGCTGTCCAATATCTGCATAAGTAAGCATATCCGCCAGATTCATGTTTTATCGCCTCACCGTTTTACTACCATTATGGGGAATACTGCCTATTTTATTCCCTTTATTGCAAAAAAAATAACCCGAAGCCCGGGTTAATGCTGATTTTGCAGGATATGGCGAGTACAATTATATAAAATAGGGTTCCATTCCCGCTCTTTCTTCTCCAGAATCGTCAAGGATAGATTGCCAATTCGTTCAGAATACTTATCCTTGTAAAGAGCAGTATACAGCTGAGCAAGAAATCCTCCATGCGATATGACGAGTATATTCCGATTGGGATGCAGCGCAGAAATATCTTCCATAAAAGCAAGAGCCCGAGCCTGAAGCTGTTCGTCGGTTTCTTGACCGAGGGAGAGCTGGCTCCATTCCTTCCCCCACTTCTCTTCACGTTCTGCGGCAGTAAGCCCTTCTACCTGCCCATAAGCACGTTCCCGGATACGCTGATCAGGTTCTAATAGCGGAATCCCTAACTTGTCAGCAATAATCTTACCGGTCTCAGCAGCGCGGGAAAGATTACTAGTAACGCAGCAGTCCCAGCTGTACGGTTCCTGTAATAAGCGGTCAGCAAGCATTGCAGCTTGCATCCGTCCTTCATCATTAAGTGGAATATCACTTTGTCCCTGTATTTTCCCTATCGCGTTCCAGTCCGTCAATCCATGGCGTATCAAGCCGATTAGCATGTTGCCTCCCCCTTTTCAGCAAAGTATTTGTCTCTTAATGTAACATGGATGAAATAAAAAGTCTTCTTTTTATGAGTTTTACAATGCAAAAAGCCCCTCATTACATTAAGTAAAGGGACTCATTCAATGTTCTGAATATTATAAACAACGGAAGCAAAGACATACGTCTAATAACCCTCTATGATCGGCGATAACGATTCAGCCTAGTTAATGAAAATACTGCAAAGCCTACACCTAACATTGATAACATCATCCAGTATTGAGGATGAGTGGGTCCCATACTTACTACAAGGGGTTCAATGATCCCACCTTCAGAGCCCAAAATTGGATACGTTGATTGCCATTCCATCGAGGATCCAGCGACACCTGTCTCCACAATTCCACTCTGAGCAACAACTGCATCACCTGGAGTTCTGAACATCGTAAAATAAAGAACGCTGGACAGAAATATTGCCAGAAAGCATGCGATCCATAAGCTAAGCCGATGGCGAACAATAGCAGAGGTCCCAGCAGATTTCCCGTCACCGGGCATCAACCATGGACTCTCTAAATAAATCCGCTCCATGACCTTAACATTTATGGCTTCAGCACGCTCTTCACTGATCTCTTCCCTCAAATCTTGCATAAGCAGGCTGCTCTCTTGCCATAGAGCCCATTCTGCAGCGCAGTAAGGACAAGTTTCAATATGTCTTTCAAGTAAAATCCGCCTAGGATGTGTGGGGGGAGCGTCCCACAAGAGCGGAATACATTCTTGCGCTTCCCTGCAATTCATTCGCCTTACACCCTCTCAACCTGCTCTTCAACTTCAGGCTCATTGAAATAGGATTCGAGTTGAAGCTTCACACTACTCCTGGCACGAAACAATAATGATTTCACTGAGCTTACACTCTGATCTAAAATTTCTGCGATTTCTTGATAGTCCATTTGATCATATTCACGTAGGATAAGTGCAGAGCGTTGTTTTTCGGGAAGATTATTTATCGCCTCACGGACCAAATTCATCCGTTCATTGCGCAATGCAGCCTGCTCGGGTGCAACTTCAAACGGTGCTACTGGTGTATATCCACTCTCTTCCAGAGATACATTACCGGCACGGTTCTTGCGAAGCTCACTTAGAACAGTGTTGCGGGCGATAGTGTACAGCCATGTTGAGAATGAAGCATCTACCTCTCGAAAGGAATGCAAGCTACGAAATGCCTTGTAGAAGGTCTCCGAACAAAGGTCCTCTGCGATAAGCTCCATATGTGAATTTCTAAGCATATGATATACAAATGCTAGTATTTTACGTTGATAACGACGCATTAATTCTGAATATAATTCCGTGTTTCCTTGTTTGATTTGCTGGATCAACTGGGAATCCGTCATGGTGAGATTGGCCCTCCTCGCCCTTGCACGTCTTTTCCCATCCGGTCCGTACTTATTATACCGGTTTGGGCTTTAAAAGTTGCGGTGTTACTGCAAATTTTTAGTTTTTTTATGAAATACACCTATGTATATTCAACTACCCGATAATTAAGGCATGATGTATATGAAGAAGACAAAAAGAAATAAGGCATACTTCTAATTTTACATAAATATAGAAACGAATCTAGAAACATACCTGCTCTATTGTACCACATATTCTCATAGGATGACATTAATAGACTTTAGATAGGTCGACTCGCCAGCAAGACCCGACATTGGATTTCTGACTTAGAATCCGGCTTTAAAAATAACACATTTATCAATTTTTAAAAACTGTTGACAAAATGTAAACGTATACATATAATAAAAGTACAGTATGGTTTCTCTCCACTCCTATCCAATACTTAACGGTTCCAATTTATTGTGAACTGTAGCCGCTTACTTTGTAAGCGGTCTTTTTTTGTCCTGAAAGCGCTCTACCTTTTTTTTAGATGATCTATATTAGATTATTTTTACTATAGCGAGCGAATCAGCTTCCACAAATCCCCACAATCATCTATTACCCCGTCTACGTCCATTTGAAGAGATATCTGCTCATTACGTTTCCCAATGGCTTGCAGCCCTGCGTTACGGCTCGCTTGTACGTCATTCATTGGATGATCACCTACAAATATAGACTCCTCTGCGCTCACCCCATTGGGATCCCTCCTTTTGCAAAAATAAAGGATTAAACCGGGAAAGGTGATAAGCCTACGGGCAGGTTCGTTACATAGACGTCATTTGCATAGCTGCGTGTGTAATCCACCCTCTAATCCTAATCGTATGGAAAAGAGTCAGGATAAACAATATACTAGCTATAAAGTTATTTGTTGAGGTGAATTTGAAATGGATGAAATCGATGAATCAAAACAACTGGTACTACAAATCGGCGGTGCCTTGAAAAAGTACAGAAAAGAAAAAAACATGAGCTTAGACGACTTAGCGGAATTAACGGGCGTAAGTAAACTTACTCTGGGGAATATCGAACGTGGCGAGACAAATCCAACTTTGGCGATAATATGGAAAATTTCAAAAGGCATATCTTTGCCCCTATTAGCTTTGTTCAAATCTGAAGACCCTGTTAGTTTGTATCGAGCAGGCGAAGGTCTTCGGTTTTCTAATGATCAAAAGAATTGGATCATAGAACCCGTCTTTAAAAATGTAAGCAACGATATTGAAATGTGTCGGGCTTACTTACAGCCAAATAGTTCGTATCACCCTGAAGGTCATCATGTGAATACAACTGAAATTGCGACAGTAATGACTGGTTCCATTGAAATACGAGTCGATGGAGAAATGTACACATTGAATCAATATGATACGATCAGTTTTCGTGCAGATCGCCCTCACTCTTATACCAATCATACGAATAGCGAAACAGTGCTCCATATCTCCTTAAAATATGGTTTCTAAAAGTCGTAAATTTCACCTATTACATGCAACTCAGTATTCCATTCTAAATGGAAACTCTGAGTTGTATTTTTTTATCTAATATAAGCATTTCAAGTTATAGAACTATCTCAATAAAGTAAACTTTAAAATACTTATTGTTAAATTTAATATATTATACTATACTTTCATTGTCCGCGCGGATATTAGTACGCATTAATTCTGGGAGGGAAAATGAAGAATGCCGAATAAAAAAATCGTACCATCATCTTTAGGGCTGCTACTACTCGGCATCATTATTATTGCCGCAAATTTACGTGCTCCCTTAACCTCGGTCGGTCCATTAGTGGGTCTCATTAGGGGTGACGTTCATATTTCCAATACTTTAGCAGGCTTGATCACAACGGTACCTTTACTTACCTTTGCTTTATTATCGCCTCTAGTACCAAAATTAGGACGTAGGTATGGAGTAGAACTTTTAATTTTGTTTGCTCTGATCTTTTTGACTGTTGGTATTGTAATACGTTCTTTATCTGGGGCTGCAAATCTGTATATTGGAACTGCAATTCTTGGATTTGCAATTGCCGTTTGTAATGTATTAATGCCAAGTTTAATCAAACGTGATTTCCCTAATAAAATCGGTGCCATGACTGGTGTATTTGCAATTTCAATGAGTTTATCTGGAGCGATCGCCTCGGGAATCAGTGTACCGCTAGCTGCAAACGCAGGTTTAAAATGGCAGGGTGCATTGGGAATTTGGGGGATCCTAAGCTTTGTATCGATCCTCTGCTGGTTGCCTCAATTAAGGAAGCATACGAAGCAAACAGCCTCGACGAGTCAACAGATGGCCGACAATGATGTGAAGGTTTGGCGTTCCCCTCTTGCCTGGCAAGTAACCTTGTTTATGGGGATGCAGTCCATGATTTTCTATGTGCTAATCGCATGGTTGCCTGAAATTTTAAAACAGCAAGGCATTGACTCAGGCCAATCAGGATGGTACCTCTCAATAATGCAGTTAGCGCTGCTTCCATTTACCTTTATTGTCCCCGTTATTGCAGGGCAAATGTCAAATCAACGTTCGTTAGTGTTCATCACAACCATTTTACTTTTGACGGGAACGCTCGGACTGCTTTACGGAAGCTCCAATATCATTCTGTTGTGGATCATCATACTCGGAATTGGTGGAGGCTGCGCCTTTAGCTTGTCCATGATGTTTTTCGGTTTACGTACTAAAAATGCGCATCAAGCAGCGGAACTGTCTGGTATGGCGCAATCGATCGGATATCTGCTTGCCGCAATTGGTCCTGCCCTTATAGGATATTTGCATGACACGACAAATAGTTGGAACGTGCCACTTTTCATACTGCTTGGAGCTTCGGTCTTACTCTTTATTGTCGGTCTAGGAGCAGCAAGAAATCGTTTTGTAGGTAGTCGAAATAGTTACGACGAAATAAACTCAAGTACCAGAGAATTTCATGGAAGAAATACTGATCAGAATGAAGAAAGCGAGTTTGGGAACAGTTGCAACAAACCAAACCTAAATTAGAGTCCGCGGGTATAAATCCGGAAGCATTTTGCGGCACTCCTTTCTTTTCTTCGTTGATCCAATAAACATTTAGCTTGTACGAAGTCGCTATCGGACACAGTTGACCTTAAATGCAGCATTAATCCGCATTTGGGATGCTAACGGACCGCATAACAGCTATTGGCACGAAAAACACCCAATATAAGCCTCTTTATGTGAAATAGCGTCTGTGGAGTCCGAAAGACTGCTTCAAAGGCAAAAAACGAGCAAATAACGTCATTAGGGTCCGTAAGTACTAGGTGGTACTTATGGTGGTACCGATGCCGATGACGATACTAACGAAGGCACGTTGAAGTAAGCAACCAACAAACCAACAAACAAAAAAATAGCGATTCTCTATTCACATGAGAATCGCTATTTTACTGTTTTTTATGATTTGAAAATGAACCCGAGCGAACCTTAATACTACACGTATACCGTATAATCATGATGCTGCAACAGGATCTTCGCCCGCTCCATATCGTTCTCCTGACGGAAAGAGAGACGCATAATCCCCGGAACATCTTCACGGCTTTCGATAATTTGTACGTTGCTAAGGTTAATTCCTTGATCCCCCAGCTCTGTAGCAATACGACCGATAATCCCCGGATGATCCGGTACATCAATATGTAGGTCAAATAAAGGTGCTATCATACCTTTACGCCGTTCAGGCAACTGACTACGGAAGCCATTGGCTTCATGAAATGCCTCTTCAATCCCTACACCATCTTCACTTTCCAGCAAACGAACAAAAGAAGAAACTTCCTCGTTCCAATCCTTCAACAAACGAAGCATCACTGAACGATTGTTTAACAAGATATCACGCCAAATAATTGGATCACTGGACGCAATCCGTGTAATATCCCGAAAGCCCCCTGCAGCTAACGTACTATACAAGGAGTCAGTATCATCATAAGCTTTAATCTGATTTACCAGCGCAACGGCAATAATATGTGGCAAATGACTAATGGCGCCTACAATCTCATCATGACGTTCTGGATTAAGGCGTACAATCTGCGCTCTAGTAAGGTGGAGTAAGGACTCCAACGCATGATAAGCCTCGTCTGGCACTCCCGGTGGAGGCGTTAATACGTAATAGGCATTCTCAAACAACAGCGATGAAGCTGCCTCAACACCTGAACGCTCTGATCCTGCCATAGGGTGACCGCCGATAAAATGTACTCCAGGAATATCCAAAGAGACCGCGCATGCGGCAATACTAGCTTTCGTACTTCCAACATCTGTAATGATGCAGCCGGGCTTGAGCGGCAATTTGCTTAACTGCTGCAAATAATCCTCTAGCATACCCACCGGCACACATAAAAAAATGAAATCGGCATCGATTGCCGCTTCCTCCACAGACAATGTGGCACTATCGACCACACCTCTGCTAATATACTTACTCGCGGATTCAGGACGGTGGGCATGGCCAACGACGGTCAGGCCCTCCTTGCCTTTAAAGCAAAGGGCCAGTGAGCCTCCGATCAGACCGACACCGAATATTGCTATTTTTGTCGTCATGTTCTTTGAACTACCTGCCTTCTTTAGTCTTGACTTGCTGTTATTACTAAGCGCGTACTCCACTCTCTAAAAGAGTTTGTTCCAGCGCGGTGATAAAAGCTGTATTCTGCTCAGCCGAGCCCACAGTAACCCGAATATAAGTCGGATAAACCTGATGACCCGCTCTTACGATGATTCCTTTACGCATCAAAGCATCAAAGACCTCTGTAGCAGGCTTACGAACATCTACCATGATGAAGTTCCCGTGTGCCGGGAAGGATTCTAGACCCAGACGTTTGAATTCACCTTGCAATTGGACAATACCCGCGCTATTAAGACGACGGCATTCCTGTACGTAATCTTGATCATTCAAAGCAGCAAGAGCTGCAGCTTGAGCAAGTCGTGAGGTATTAAAAGGCTCACGTACCTTGTTGATCAACGAAATGATCTCAGGACTCGCAACACCGTATCCAATACGCAATGCAGCTAAGCCATAAATTTTGGAGAATGTGCGAAGCACAACCAGATTCTTGTAACGAGTCAGTAACTGGATACCATTGGAGTATGAAAGATCTGTTACATATTCACAGTATGCCTCATCAAGGACAACCATTACATTGGAAGGCACAGCATCCAGGAAAGAAACCAAAGCTTCCTCTGGAACAATCGTACCTGTTGGGTTATTCGGATTACAGATCCAGATAACCTTAGTGCGGTCCGTTATACGAGCCAGCATCCCATCCAGATCATGTGTACCTTTTACAAGCGGCACCTCAATAGATACCGCACTTTCAATGTCTGCGTTACTCTTATACACGGAGAAGGTTTGGTCCGCCATGATTGTCTCATCACCCGGTAAGAAAAAGGCACGAGCAATAAGTGCAATAATCTCATCTGAGCCACAGCCAAAAATAATATTGTCGTTATTCACGCCAAGACGGCTGGAAAGTGCTGAAGTCAATTCAACGGCTGAGCCGTCCGGATAAAGATAAAGATTCTCAAGTTCTGCTAGAATTGCTTCTTTTGCACTCGGTGAAGCTCCATACGGGTTCTCATTGGATGCAAGCTTAATAACCTCACTTAAGCCAAGCTCCTTCTTGACTTCGTCTATAGGTTTCCCTGGTTTGTAGACAGGGAGATTAACTATATTCGGTTTTGGATTCATACAATAGTCCTCGCTCTCCATAGTTGATTACTCCACTATACACAGGTCAGAATGACACTGTTATGGTCTTTTTAATTGTGCCACAAATTCTCGAATTTGCAACAGTCCCTCATTCCGCGTAGCAGGATGATCGAGCAACGGAATTACCTCTTCTATTTTGCGGACAATGGCACTCCCTACTACAACACCATCGCAAATCTGAGCAAAACGGGCAACCTGTTCGCCAGTAGAGATCCCAAATCCTACAGCCACTGGCAGATCCGTAGCTTGACGAACGGAATCAATAAAGGCTTCTACATCCGCATGGAAAGAGGATCTTTCTCCAGTCACCCCTAATGAAGATACACAATAGATAAAACCGCTCGCACCGGATACAATCTTTGCAATACGTTCGCTTGAGGTTGGTGCAACTAAAGGAATGAGGTTGACTCCAACTTCATCACTACGGCGCCGCATCTCCGCTGATTCCTCAACGGGAAGATCCGGGATAATAAGTCCGCTAATTTCATGTTTGTTCAGATCAGCAAAAAACGTATCTAGACCCATTTGCAGAATAGGATTGTAATAAGAAAACAAGATAAATGGCAAACTGCTGCCGGCTTCACGAGCCTTTAACGCGGTCTCCATGCAAGTGCGCAGGTGAACTTCACCCCGCAGTGCCCGGGCAGATGCTCGCTGAATTACAGGGCCATCTGCAAGCGGATCAGAGTATGGTACTCCAAGCTCCAGAATATCTGCCCCTGCTGTCTCCAGTTCAGTGATGATGGCAAGAGTAGTCTCCAAATCCGGATCTCCAACAGTCAGAAAAGGAATCAATGCGGTCCGGTTCTCAGCTTTTAGCTTCCGGAATACCAAATCCATCCGGTTTGTAGTTTGGGTTGTCATTCAGTTCCCTTCCCTTCTGTATACGCCATAATGGATTCTACGTCTTTGTCTCCCCGGCCTGACAGGCAGATGACAACAATGTCATCCTTAGTAAGGGTTGGACCCATTTTTACAACATGTGCTATCGCATGCGCCGATTCTAACGCTGGAATAATGCCTTCCGTTACACATAGCAGCTTCAGTGCATCTAGCGCCTCTGCATCTGTAATCGGGACATATTTTGCGCGTTCGATATCTTTTAGATAGGAGTGTTCAGGACCTACACCAGGATAATCCAGGCCTGCGGAGATGGAATGTGCTTCTGTTACTTGTCCATGCTCATCCTGCAGGAGATAACTCATCGATCCCTGGAATACGCCATGAGTTCCTTTACTCATTGTTGCCGCATGAAAAGGGGTATCAATGCCTTTACCAGCCGCCTCTACACCAATCATACCGACATTTTCATCCTCAACAAATGGATAGAACATACCGATGGCATTACTGCCACCGCCTACAGCAGCTACGAGCACATCCGGCAGCCTTCCTTCAGCCTCCAGAATCTGGCGCCGTGTTTCATCCCCAATAACCCGCTGAAAGTTACGAACCATCATCGGATAAGGATGCGGTCCTACAGCTGAACCCAATATATAGAAGGTATCATCTACATTGCTAACCCAGTAGCGAAGCGCTTCGTTGCCGGCATCTTTTAAAGTACGCGATCCGGAAGTAACGGGAATCACTTCTGCACCAAGCAGCTTCATCCGGAATACGTTAAGGGCCTGGCGACGTGTATCCTCTTCCCCCATAAACACCTTACATTCCATACCTAGCAAAGCTGCAACTGTAGCTGTGGCTACACCATGTTGACCCGCACCCGTCTCAGCGATTACCTTCGTTTTTCCCATCATTTTGGCCAAGATCCCTTGACCAATCGCATTGTTAATCTTATGGGCACCTGTATGATTCAAATCTTCACGCTTCAGATATATTTTAGCTTCTCCCAGATGTTTGCTCAGCCGTTCCGCATAATACAGCGGGGTCTCCCGTCCGGAATACTGCTTTAATAGATAATCTATTTCTTCCTGAAAAGCTGGATCTGCCGAAAACTTACGGTAAGCCTCCTCCAACTCAATCAATGCATTCATCAAAGTCTCGGGCACGAAGCGGCCTCCGAATGAACCGAAACGTCCATGCTGGTCCGGTACTTGTATCATGATTGCTTCACCCTTTCCACAAAAGCTGTCATTTTTTGAATATCCTTAATGCCGTCAGTCTCTACTCCACTCGACACGTCTACCCCATACGGGGCATAGGTATCAAGCAATTCACCAACATTATCTGAATGAAGCCCTCCAGCCACAAACAAGGGCAAGTCATGTTGTACTGCAATTTCTTGGTAAGCAGGTAATTTGTTCCATGCGAAGGTTCGGCCAGAGCCGCCGCTCTGCAATGGATCATAAGTATCTAATAAAACCGCATCTACTGCAGCTGCGTAATCTTCCAAGGTATATTCATTTTCAACTTTTTCCCGCTCTTGATCAGCAACGGACAGTGCCTTCCATACCTGAACCTGTGGATAAGCTCGGCGAACCTGCTGGCAAAAAGCTGGACTCTCCTGTCCATGGAGCTGAATTACATCTAAATGCACCACAGACAGCAATTCGTTCAACTCATCCAGCTTCGGATTAACGAAAACCCCGGCAGCCTTAGGGATTGGACCAGTCTTCCAATTTGGAAGCTCTGCAATCAGTTCGGCAGCACGCTCTATGGACACCTTCCGGCGGCTAGGTGCAAAAACAAATCCGATATAATCTAGTGGTAAGTGTAACATAGATTTTAGCACTTCAACGTCCTGAAGTCCACAGATTTTTACTAATGTCTCAGCCATGCCGGACACGGTCCTTTCCGTTAGGAAGCTCCCCGAGCAAACCGTTAACCGCATCCTCTACGTTAGCTTGACGCATTAGATACTCCCCAACGAGCACTCCGTGAGCACCAGTAGTTCTTAGGTAGCCGATGTCTTTTGACCCGGAAATTCCGCTTTCGCTGATCACTGGAACACCTTGCGGCACAAGAGCTGCCAGCTCGGCTGTTGTCTCCAAAGAGGTCTCAAAGGTACGTAGATTACGGTTATTAATTCCAAGAAGAACGTTTGGTTGGGTTATCTTTTCTGTGCTCAGTACAACCGCCAGTTCATTCCGGTCATGCACCTCAGTCAAGATATCCAATCCAAGCTCTGAAGCTATATCTATAAAATGAGACAGTTGTGCCGGTGTCAAAATAGCGACGATCAACAACACCGCATCCGCTCCGAGAAGACGTGCTTCGTAGATCTGCTTCTCATCGATAATAAAATCTTTGCGAAGCAGCGGCAGATTTACAGCTTCCTTCACTTGCTGCAGATAAGCTGCGCTGCCCTGGAAATATTCTGTGTCCGTCAGAACAGATAAGCAATCTGCACCTCCAGCTTCATACCCTTTTGCAATGGAAACAGGATCAAAATCTTCACGGATCAACCCTTTGGAAGGAGAAGCCTTCTTCACCTCAGCGATCAAGCCCATATCTCTGTTCTTCCCTTGGGTCAGAGCCTTACGAAAGCCTCTTGTTGCCGGAAGAAGCGCAATATCACGCTCTGCTTGTGCCAGCGAAAAGTTTTTACTGAGCAGTTCAACCTCTTTAATCTTAGTCGCGACAATTTTATCAAGATACATAATTAAGTTCCTCCGTCATAGCTACAAGCTGATTAAGCTTGGATAGTGCCTTGCCTGAATCCACTACATCTTTTGCTCTCTCTACGCCTCCGGCCATGGTATCTGCCAGACCAGCAACATATATACAGGCTCCGGCGTTAGCAAGAACGATATCGCGATAAGGATTCATCTGCCCTTGAAGGACCGAGGTAATAATCGCCGCATTTTCAGCTGCATCTCCACCCAGCACAGCTTCCAGTGGATGTCTGTTAAGACCTAATGCCTCTGGCGTTACCTCATACGTGGTTACGATGCCCTCTTTTAGCTCAGACACTAATGTAGGGGCCGAGATGCTGATTTCATCCAGACCATCCAAGCTGCTAACAACCATCGCACGCTTGGACCCCAGCTCCTTCAGTACATTAGCCACCGTCTCTGTCTTATTCCGATCATAAATCCCCAGCAGCTGACGGTCAGCACCAGCGGGATTCGTAAGCGGACCAAGCATATTAAAAATCGTCCGCACTCCAAGCTCTTTACGCGGTGCCGCCGCATGCCGCATCGAAGGATGATAGATTTGCGCGAATAAAAAACAAATGCCGATTCGATCCAAGCATTCCCGAGCCTGATCCGCATTCAGATGAATGTTGACGCCCAAAGCTTCAAGTACATCTGCACTTCCTGCTCTACCGGAAGCTGAGCGGTTGCCATGTTTGGCAACTCGTACCGAAGCCGCTGATGAAATAATCGCTGAGGCGGTAGAAATATTAAACTTATGGATGCCGGAACCGCCCGTACCACATGTATCTAGCAGACGCGCTTTTTCAGTAAGGACAGGTGTGCCGAAACCTCTCATGGCTTCCGCAAACCCCGTAATCTCCTCCACGGTCTCTCCCTTAATCCGTAAAGCGGTCAGCAGTGATCCGATTTGCGCCTGTGAAGCCTCTCCCAGCATGATTGCACCCATTATATCCCGTGCTTCTACACGTGTCAGACTTTTGCCTTCGATTAGTCCAGCGATTCCTGATTGTATCAATTTTGTTGCATCCATAATGTTCATCCTCCAGCCTTAATGTAATCTTTTTTATTAATCAAACCACCTGTTCAGGGGTATATGCGTACATGTAATCTTGATTGATGACTTGTTTCTCTTTTATCTCGGGTGGGAACATAGCCTCTGCCATACGAATAGCTTTTAGCATGCCCTTCGCTTTATTCACCGTCTCTTCATACTCTTTCTCCGGAACCGAGTCCCAAACGATACCCGCCCCAGCCTGCACATATGCTCTGCCCTTACGGAAGATGATTGTACGGATGGTGATACATGAATCCATATTTCCCGAGAATCCCAAATATCCAATCGCCCCCGCATAAGCACCACGGGCTTCTCGCTCCAATTCAGCAATAATCTCCATTGCCCGTAGCTTAGGTGCTCCTGAGACAGTACCGGCTGGCAGACAGGAGAGAAAGGCATCAAAGAAATCTTTATCCTCGCTAAGCGTGCCTGACACATTCGATACCATATGCATGACATGAGAGTATCTTTCAATTTCCATAAAGGAATCACATTTTACAGAACCGAATTTGGACACTCTTCCTAAATCATTACGACCTAGATCAACTAGCATCAAATGCTCTGCACGTTCTTTTTCATCCTCCAGCAGCTCCGCGGCGTAAGCACGATCCGAAGCTTCACTTTCACCTCTTGGTCTTGTTCCGGCAATCGGCCGTGTCTCCACACGATTTCCATCTACCTTTACGAGCGCTTCCGGTGAGGTTCCAACAATAATCTCTTCATCCATTTTCAAATAATACATATATGGAGATGGGTTAAGCGTCCTGAGCATCCGGTATACATGCAGTGGAGAAACTTCCGTTTCAATATGCAGGCGCTGCGACAACACCACTTGAAAAATATCGCCAGCCCGAATGTATTCCTTCGCTTGTTCTACGTTGTTGATATATTGATCTTTAGTCAGGTTGGAATGAATCTCACCCAGCTCAATATCCTGCGGAATACTGCGGCGGTTCACATTTTCCTTAGGCCCTTCCTTCTGCAGCTCTTCGGCCATATCCTCAAGCTTACGACTTAAGCTTTCGTAATTGGATTTGATATCTGAGTCCGTATCACCGTCTTTAACATGCAGGTTGCCAACTAGGAGAATTTGTTGTTTCACATGATCAAAAACAATGATGCGATCACAGAACATAAACCGGATATCATCCATTTGGAGATCATCTACTGGATGCTCAGGCAGCTTCTCATAATATTGCAGCAGATCATATCCAAAAAATCCGATCGCTCCTCCAGTAAATGGCGGCATCTCATCCAGCTTAGGGCTACGGTATGAACGAAGCAGCGCCTTAAGCTCCTCAATCGGCTTTCCATGCAGCTGTTTTTTCTTACCGTCGATCTCTACGTTAATCGCACCCTTTTTTCCCGATATCATTAAAAAGGGATCGCTGCCGATGAACGAATACCGGGCCCATTGTTTGCCACCCTCTACACTTTCTAGTAAGAACGCGCGGTCACGTTCAGCAAAACGTTGGAATAACCGGATAGGTGTTTCCATATCAGCCAGCAGCCGCTTCACAACAGGAATCAGATTATAATCCTGCGACAGCTTTACCACCTCTTGAACACTCGGATTCGTCATTTTTAGATGCCCCCTTAGTTATATAAATCTTTCCGAAACACAGAAAAACCCTCTACCAAAGTAGAGGGTTTGTGTAAGTAAGTATATGTTTTTGAGCAATGATCAGCATCGTTATGTTGTGCCTACAGACTTATCTCTAAATAAGATACATCACGGATGTGAAATAACACTCCAGTACATATCAAAATAAAGACTCTGCGTACACAAAAACTGCTAATCAGGCATAACGTCTTCAGCATCCTTATAAGGACGGTAAGCGTATATGCGTGAAATATAAGAATGTATAGAACAAAGCTTATACTTTCTTATATTCGCAAAAATTTCTTGCACTCTGCTCAACTATACTCATCTCAACTCAACTAAACTCTTCTATACTCGGCTAATTACACTATACATGATGACAAGGGTCATTGACAACCCACAACTCAAATTTAAGACTTACTCTGCGACAAATCCGGACGAAGCTTCTGAGCTTCATTCAGATACACATGGCGGATCTCACGCTGTGATTTATCCGTATTAAACTGCACCATTAACCGGATACACATCGGCAGGCTGCCTTTGACCGGGATCTCGGTTGAACACATAAGCGGCACCATTTCCCAGCCCTCAATCTCACGAATGGCTCTTGCCGGAAAAGTAGCATCCAGATCATTGGTCATCGTAATCCATACATTGCTAATATCCTCAGCTATAACATTATTGCGTTCAACGATCTCCCGCAGCAGCACAACGGTTTCACGCAAAATCTCTGTTTCTTCGTTATTAATCACGGTAGTTGCTCCGCGAATCCCTCGATTTACCACGGTTTCCCCTCCTTTTTAAGCTCTGCGAGAACCTCTCGCACAAGCGATTCCTGTACATCGTTTACAATACTAACGGCTCCTATGGCATCAGGCACAATAAAAGTCATTCTGCCTTCTTTGAATTTCTTATCATGCATCATCGCTTCCATTAGCTCCTCTTCATCATATTCAGAAGGAAGCTGTATAGGCAGTGAAAGGGCAGATAACATAGATACTGTATCCTCATAAATGGATCGGTCACGTCCAAGCTTTACAGCCAGCAGCGCCGAACCCGCCATACCAATCGCAATCGCTTCACCGTGCAAAAACACACCATATCCGCCAACCGCTTCAATAGCATGGCCGATCGTATGGCCTAAATTCAGGATCGCCCGAAGTCCATGCTCACGTTCATCGTTCGCCACGACATGAGCTTTGATCGCACAACCGCGCTCAAGGGCATAACCGAGGGCTTCAGCATTCAGAGCAAGCAGCTCATCAGCATGTTCACGGCACCAATATGCAAATTCTTTGTCCATAATCAGACCATGCTTCACTACTTCAGCTAAGCCAGAAGAGACTTGGCGCGGCGGAAGCGTGCGAAGGGTATCCAAATCGTAAAGCACCAGCGAAGGTTGATAGAACGCACCAACCATATTTTTGGCTAGTGGATGATTGACAGCCACTTTGCCGCCTACGCTGCTGTCATGGGCCAGAATCGTCGTTGGAATTTGTAGAAATCCTATTCCGCGCATGTAGGTAGCTGCTACAAAACCAGCTAAATCACCAACAACCCCGCCACCTAAAGCCAACACCGCTGAGTTGCGATCCAGTCCCGCTTGAATCGCGGTCGTCATAACCTCTTCATACACGGTTAATGATTTGGATGCTTCCCCTGCCGGCATAATATGGCTTACTACGGTATAGCCTTGCTGACTTAGAGCTTCTTCAAGCGCCGGTAAATACCGTGGAGCTACTTCACTATCACTCACAACCAGTAGCGGGCTGCGAGTGGACAGTCCAGCCTCAGCACAGTACTGGCCAATGTTCTGCAGCAGACCACTACCGATGTGGATTGGATAAGAACGATCTCCCAAATCTACATTGATTGTACGCATGATTAATAACTCTCCAATTGTGCAAGATAGTTTTCATAGTTCGCTTTAATTTCTTCGAGAGAATCCCCGCCGAATTTATCAAGAAATGCTTTGGCAACTTCCCATGCCACTACGCTTTCCATAACCACACATGCCGCTGGAACCGCACATGCATCCGAACGTTCTACTTGAGCTGTAAAAGGTTCTTTCGTATCGATATCTACACTTTGAAGTGGCTTATACAAGGTAGGAATAGGCTTCATAACACCACGAACCACTACCGGCATGCCATTCGTCATCCCGCCTTCAAAACCGCCTAAACGATTGCTTGCGCGATAGTATCCTTTAGAAGCTTCATACATAATTTCATCATGGACTTGCGATCCACGCAATTTTCCTGCTTCAAATCCAATGCCGATCTCAACGCCTTTGAAGGCATTAATCGACATTACTGCCCCAGCAATTGCCCCGTCTAACTTCCGATCTGACTGTACATAGCTGCCAAGTCCAATGGGCAGTCCTTCGACGATACATTCAACGATTCCACCGATGGAGTCGCCCTCTTCCTTGATCTGATCTATGTAAGCCTCCATTTTCTGTTCTGTTTCTTTGTCGACAACTCTGACAGAAGACTGTTCTGTCCGTTCAATCAGCTCATCGATAGGCAGATCATTTGCAGGTGCCTCAATTTCACCAATGCGAATGACTTGACCTGCTACTTTCACACCAAAAGCTGCCAGCAGCTGTCTGGCTACTGCGCCACATGCGACTCTGGCTGCGGTTTCGCGGGCACTGGAGCGCTCCAGAACGTTGCGAAGATCCGTATGATTGTACTTCAATCCACCATTCAAATCTGCATGTCCAGGACGCGGCCGATTTACCCGGCGTTTTTCTTCATCACTGCCTGGAATAGGTTCAATATTCATAATGTTCTTCCAGTGAGTCCAATCCTTGTTCTCTACTACCAAGGCTACCGGAGCACCCGTAGTATAGCCGTGACGTACTCCACCTACAATCTGTGCCGTATCTTTCTCAATCTGCATGCGGCGTCCACGTCCGTATCCCTTTTGTCGACGATGCAATTGAAAGTTAAGCTCTTCAAAATCCAAAGTTAAATTACTTGGCAATCCCTCAATAATAGCCGTTAGCTGGGGGCCGTGCGTTTCCCCCGCTGTTAAATAGCGTAAACTCATGATGTCTTCCCCCTTTTATACTTTTAAACTGTAAACCGCTAAAATCCTATGATCTTTGCTCATTATAGTATAGGGAATCCGCTTTGACAAGAAAGGGATCTCCCTAGAAACACTGTATGTATACCGAAATAAAAAGCGCCATCCATACCCTTAAGAGTATGAATGGCGCTCCTCGGCTGGGTCCTCAGCTTGTTAGCTGCCGAGCCGCTGGCTTGGTGGAGGGAATGTAGACTTACGCTCTTCCAGCTGCAGAAGGCGCTCCAATTGCATTTCCTCCACACCGAGAATTTGCCCGCACTCACGAACGGTGATAAAGCCTCGTTTGTACGCGGCAATGACCTTGCTTTTGTCCATCGGTTTAACTTTCCTTTCACTTAGCGTACAGATTCTACTATCCAGTATCACTGAACTTTTGCGAAAGTATACCTTTGAAGTTAATGGCGAAGGAGCAAAAAGTATTTATTTTTTACGATAGAAAAAAGTTTCCGTCGATTCAAAGCCATATTGAGCCGGTGTAAAGATTTGCTCTGTGCTGCCCACAAACAAATAACCACCCGGACGTAAGCTAGCCGAAAACTTATGATAGAGCTTGTTCTTCGCTTCTTCAGTAAAATAGATCATTACATTGCGACAAATAATAAGATCGAAACCTTCGTCGAACTTGTCCAAGAGCAAATTTTGTTTGCGGAAATCTATGTTTTTCTTAAGTGAATCGCTGACCTTGAAGACAGGGCCTTCCGGCGTAAAATAACGTGCTGCCACGTCTTTCGGCACATCCTTTAAAGAGCGTTCCAAATAAAGACCCTGCTTTGCTTTGGATAAAGCGCCATCATCAATGTCAGTGGCAAGAATACCTGTCTGCGCCAATATATTCTTGTCCGACAAAATCATAGCCAGCGTGTAAGGCTCTTCGCCTGTGGAACATGCCGCGCTCCACAGCTTTAATTTGCGGCCCGACTGCTGGAGGTCAGGGAGGATAATATCCCGCAAAACTTCCCAGCGATTCGGATTCCGCCAGAACTCAGAGACATTGATCGTCATTCGATCTAAAAATTCATAAAATAAGTCCTTATTTTTCATCATCGCTGCAAAAAAATCACTGAAGGTATGATACCCATTCTTCATCCGAAGAGTCGTCAAACGCCGCTTCATCTGCGCTTCTTTATATTGAGCCAGATCAATTCCGGTGCTTTGTTTAACGTTGTGAATAAATCCGCTATAATCTGGATCTGTTGTTAATGCTGCAACATTACGATCAGACATGTTAATCCCCTGCCTCCCACCTGGACCTTACATCCAGACTGCGATGTCTTTGTTATACTGATTCAGTTCATCTGGAGCAAAGAAATTAGCAATTTCCCGTTCTGCACTTTCAGGCGAGTCTGATCCATGAATTAAATTAAGTGGTGTATGGCTGGCAAAGTCGCCACGAATCGTGCCTGGCAGAGCTTCTCCAACTTTTGTTTTGCCTATGAGTGTCCGGGATAAAGTTACGACATCATCGCCTTCCCATACCATTGCAAACACTGGACCTGAAGTGATGAAAGAGACCAGCTCTGAAAAAAAGTCTTTGCCTGCATGCTCAGCATAATGTCTTTTCGCTTGATCCTCACTCACTGTAATCAGTTTAGCAGCGACCAATTTAAACCCCTTATCCTCAAAGCGGGCAACAATACGCCCTATTAATCCACGTTGAACTCCATCAGGCTTGACCATCAGATACGTCTTTTCCATAGAAGCACTCTCCATTTTCCCATTTGAAGGGTTGTTTTGACGCTATCTTAACAGAAACATTGCTTTCTGGAAACGTTTAATTTCAATCTCACCAGAAGATCAATAACTTCTTCCTGTTATAAAATACGCAATATCGCGCAGATTGCGCTTAGTCTTATTGTTAGGCAATTGTTCCAGCGCCGCCAGCGCCTTGTCGATATAACGTGAAGCGAGCTCCTCAGAACGGGCGATTCCGTCTCCGGAAAGAATGAGATCAATCGCATGTCCTACCGTGCTATGTCCCTCACGTATAGACTTCAGTTCCTCAAGCAATGACTCGCGCAGTCGCTCATCCTCAAGACTATAAATCACTGGAAGTGTAATGTTTCCTTGCCGCATATCACTGCCCGGAGGTTTACCGATCTGTTTCTCTGTGCCTGAGAGATCCAGTAAATCATCACGAATCTGGAACGCCATACCCACGTTATATCCATAATTATAAAGCAGACGAGCTACTTCTGGATCTGCCTCAGCAGCAAGAGCGCCGAGTTGGCAGCTAACTGCAATCAGCAGGGCTGTTTTGCGGCGGATACGCCGTAGATAATGACGTACACTTTGCTCACTGTTGAAAAAGTCACGAATCTGCTCCATCTCTCCGATCGACATTTCGATCATCGCCTTAGACAGAATTTGATGAATTCGTGGATTCTTCAGCTCCGTAGTCATAACCAGCGCTTTTGCATATATGTAGTCACCAGTGTACATGGCAATTTTATCGCCCCATTTTGCTTTCACGGTGAGTTCACCACGGCGCAATTCTGCATCGTCGATCACATCATCATGGACCAGTGAAGCGCTATGGATCAACTCTAACGGTATCGCCACCCGTTTCAGTTTTTCCAGATCATACTTACCGAATTTCCCGCCCATTAGGACAAATACGGGACGTAATCTTTTGCCGCCTGCCTTTAATAAATGCAGGGAGGTTTCTGTAAGCAGATCGTCATCCCCCTGTACACTGCGGTACAGCTCTTTTTCAATCTGATCCATATCTCTGTTCAGTAATCCGAATATTTGCAGTCGTTTCATTCTTTCACCCGTGTCAACAGTTTATGGCTCCAAATCTCCATCTTCACTTCCTGCGGCAGCAGGCCCATCTCATAGGCATAGCGGAAATAGAGGTTCAAACCTTGCTGCTGCCTTTCTCCAAAATCATAACATAAATTGCGGAAGTACCCTTCCCAATAAGACTTTGTTCCTCCAATGTTAGAACAAGCTGCTTGTACAATAGGATCTAAATCTCTTAATCCCCGCATTTTACTCTCGGCAAAAGCCTCTGCAATCTCAGAAATAGCTTCCGGTTTGTCCTCCGCAGCCTTTCGATTCACTGCCCAGACCGCAAAGGTCATCCCTAAGCCCGTCCATTCCTTCCAAACCTCAGCTAGATCAGTAACGATATAACCTTGATCCTGCCATGAGGCCTTAATAGCATTATCACCAATTAATAAACAGGCATCCGCTTCATGCATCATGTCATCCAAATCAGGATTAGCGCTAATATACTCCGGTTTATTGCCAAAAGCTTTTTCCATTAAAATTTTCAGCAAATTTACTGAGGTTGCAGAAGTATTCGTAACAGCGATCTTACCGCTGCCAATCTGAGCAAATGGCACCCTGGAAAAAAGGAATATTGATCTCACAGGACCGTCCGCGCTAACCGATAAATCAGGTAGAAGTAATAATTTGTCACTGGCCTCAGCATAAGCAAAAGAGGATAAAGCACCTACATGAATAGTTCCACGGCTCATCCCCTGATTAAGAATGGCAGGTACCTCACTCACCATCTCTGCAGGATATTTCAGTGCAGAGGGATGAAAATTGTGAAATACCGGCCATGAGTTGGTATAGCTGATTTTGCCAATGATGGTGTGGCTGTTATTGTCCATCCTTTCAATCCCCCCATCTTCGAAATAAATTGTGTTCAATATTAAAGCTGTCAAGCACTTTGCCCACCATGAAATTAATCAGATCATCCATACTTTGCGGCCCAAAATAAAAAGCCGGCATTGCGGGAATCATCCGAACTCCCAGACGGGACAGCTTCAACATATTCTCTAGATGAATAGCATGCAGTGGAGTCTCACGAGGTACAAGCACCAGTGGGCGGCCTTCCTTGAGCATAACGTCAGCAGCACGTGTCATCAGATTATCAGAGGTCCCATTCGCTACCGCGGATAATGTTCCCATAGAGCAAGGCATAATAATCATCCCTTCCACACGAAACGAACCACTTGCAATGGATGCGCCGATATCCGCAACAGGATGATAAAGCAGAGAACCGGGATAGCCTTTGAACCTTTCGTTCAAAAAGCCCTCCCGGTCTGATGCGATATAGCCAAGTTCTTCTTTAAATACGCGCCAGCCCGCATTGCTAACTACCAAATGCACGGAGTAGCCTAGTGACAGCAAGGTTTCAGTTAGACGAACACCATATATCGCACCGCTTGCTCCTGTAATTCCAACCACGATGTTTTTCGGTTTAGTAAGCGTCATTAGTAGAACTGCACCACCAAGTCAATCAAAGTGAAAGAGAACACCACGATGCTCAATACGCCGTTCATAGTGAAAAAAGCAGTCTGCAGACGGCTCAGGTCACTCGGAGATACAATGTAGTGCTCATAAAAGAGAATGATATATGCGATGATCATGCCTGCTACATACCACCAGCTTAAATCCGTCATAAACAGCAACGATACGAAACCAATCGCCGTGAGAATGTGAAATACGCGGGCAATAAAGAGTGCACCTTGAACCCCGAACCGAACCGGAATGGACTTCAAGCCCTCTTTTAGATCAAACTCAACATCCTGACAAGAATAAATTACATCAAAACCTGCAGTCCAAAACACAATAGTGAAATAAAATACCATTGAAGTCCAATTCACACTACCAGTTACAGCTACCCAACCGCCTAAAGGTGCAAGCGCAATGGTCAGACCGAGGATAAGATGGCAGGCCCATGTAAAGCGCTTAGTAAATGAATAAATGACAAGAAGGAAAACTGCGATTGGCAAGAGCTTGGCCGACAAAGGATTCAGCTTAAAGGCTGCCCAAAAGAGTAAGAAAAACGAAATGCCGATAAAAATGACGACTTCACCGATCTTCAATAATCCTGCAGGAATAGCTCTTCCCGCTGTGCGTGGATTCTTAGCATCACTTATCCGGTCAATCAGTCGATTCAGACCCATAGCAGCGCTCCGTGCCCCAAACATAGCCACTACGATCCAACCAATCTGGCTCCAGGTAGGTAGCGTGCCAAACATGACAACGGAACCAAGTAAAGCGCCCATAAAAGCAAAAGGTAAAGCAAATACCGTATGTTCAAACTTGATCATTTGTAAAAAGATACCGATTTTCTTAAACATTCCCGTTCTCCTTGAGCCCAATATGTAATGCCGCGATGCCTCCGGTCAAGGGGAAGGATTCCACTTTTTGCAGTCCGGTTTCACGGAAAATAGCAGCTAATTGCTCCCGGTCAGGGAACAGCGCCAGCGATTCTGGCAACCATTTGTATTGCTCATACCTTTTAGCGAATAACTTGCCCAGCAATGGGAGTACACGCTGAAAATAAAAGAAATAGATACCTTTAAACGGTTGTTTCATCGGCTTGGAAAGCTCCAGGCAGACCACCATTCCTCCGGGCTTCACCACCCGTTTCATCTCGTTCAGCACTTGAACAAGATCCGGTACGTTGCGGAGTCCAAAACCAATCGTTGCATAATCAAATGCGTTGTCTTCAAAAGGCAACTCCATAGCGTTGCCCTGTACGAGAGAGATCCGGTCCTGAAGCTTGCGCTCCTCCACCTTACGGCGCCCCACTTCAAGCATGCCTGCACTGAAGTCGAGCCCTATCACATTCCCTGTCTGTGAGGCTTCGGCCAAGGCAATGCTCCAATCGCAAGTGCCGCAGCATAAGTCTACAGCTGAATCCCCGCGCTTCATACCCATCTTCTTCATCGTGAACTTACGCCAAGCCTTATGGCGGCGAAAGCTTAAGATGTCATTCATCAAATCATATTTACCTGCAATACTCTCAAACACCGAGTGCACAAACTGTTCCTTCGGCTTGCTGTTATCACCCACAGCAGTTGTAGTTTTGTCCATAGTCATCCACTAACCCTCCACGGCTGCTTGTCCTGAGACTTTCATCTGCAGGAGAATACGATCCAGCGCTATCTCAAGCTCTCTAAGCAGGCTTTCGTCTTTAACGCTTTGTAATAGTCCCTGAATCGACTGAATCGACTGATGGAGCTTGTCCGTCAGCAGAGAATCACATTTATATTTCATCTTCAGCATCTTCCAGTCCTTCTGATCAAGGTTCTGGTCTTGAAGCTGTTTGCGTTCTTCCTCTGTCGCTGACTCCAGCATCTTCCAGTAGCAATAACCATTGCTTGCATTCTCAAGGTTATCACAACGCTGAAGCTCTATGGCAACCGTTTCGCACTGACTGAACTCTGTCAATAACTTCTCCCACAATTCCACTAAGGAATTCTCGATCATGGGCGTAAAAGAAAGGAACAGCCGCATATTGAGCTGTACCATGTGCCGCAAGTATTGTTCAGCCGAAAGACGGATTCCTCTCATCTTCACATAGAGGTTCGCTTTCAAGACATTGAAATCAGCAATCGCCTTACTCAAGATTCCAACCATCTCAATCTGATCACTCTTTGCAAGCAGATGGTAAAACCAGCTACTAAAATAATCACCAGCCAATACCTTTAATTGACGGGAACGCATAGGATCTCCACCGCGTCTATCATTCGAGCGGTCAATTACCTCATGTGTATCTAGTCCAAGTTGAATAAGTGCGGTTACGAGCGTATACAACTCACCAGTACTTCCTTTTACAGAAGATCCATGGTTTAGAAAAATATATAACAAATGACCCCGGCCATCAGAAAACGGCGGCAAATCCGTATGCTTCTGAATCATGTCGTAGTCGGTGTAGGGTTTTGCCAGTTGCGGTATGCAGTACGGTTTCATTTCAGCCTCCGAAGCCATTGACATTTATATTAATTCCTTTGTTCACAATCTTGTCTATTATATCACATGTTTTTTTGTCACGCACTGTGATACAACTGAGTTTCTTTTATTCTTCTCAAGGATAAATGAACTGCTTCTTCCAGAGCTCAGTCTCACTAATACGGAAGCCTGTCTTGAGACGCTCGGATATGGGGAGATTACCCGCAGACTGAAGTTCATTCTGGAGTTCAACGGACCACTCCGCGCGTCTGATATCCCCTGCTAGCAGCAGCCGGCGGCTATCCAGCCATTTATCCATGACCACGATGCGCAGCAGAAGCTGATCCACATTCAAGGTTTCTTGAAAAGCAAAAGAAATAGTCTGTGCCATATTTCGATAAAGCTCCTGGGGTTCATGATCATTTCCGCTCACTTTTAAATCCAGAGACAGAACGTGATCCTCCCAGCCTACGCTATCAATGGATAAGGTCAATGGAAGTGAGCCAAGAACATCAACAAGATTATCGTTGTCTAGCACCGTGTTATGGCCGCCAGTAAAAGTCTCCACTGCACCATTTCTCTGCTGTAAGGTTGAATCCATATCTGCCACTTTGGGCAATATTACAGCAGAGGTTGCAGTCAAGAGTAATACGGCTCCAACCCACCAGGCCTTGTTCATGAACACGCCCCCCTTATCCATAATTCCCACTCTTAGCGGAATACGATCATTTCTCTTTACTATATTTTGAAAAAAAGCAGGCTATGCCTGCTTTTCAGCTTTCACTTTCCAATTGTCCGTGCTTTGTCCATATTTCAGCCTTACCGCGGATCTTCATCGCTGAGGTATGATCAGTAAACTGGGCAATCAATACCTCACCCTTATCCAGCTTCTCTGTATGATGAAAACGTGTATCTGTACCTCTGGTTAACCCAATGACCTGAACGCCATTATCTTTAGCCTTAACCACAATATAGTCGCTGCCCGTTGGAAGCGGAGTAGTACCCGTATTTTTATCCATCATCACTCATCCTCCTCTAAACCTATTATACAGTTCATAGTATTTCAAAAAACAAATGCCGCCTTGGAGGGCGGCATAGTTGTTCTTAAAAAGACTATGGGATAGGTATGTAGAAATCTTTATTTGATTCCGTCTTTCAGCGCCTTACCGGGTTTGAATGCCGGTACCTTGCTTGCAGGAATTTCGATTTCTTCACCAGTTTGCGGGTTACGGCCTTTACGTGCTGAACGCTCACGCACTTCAAAGTTTCCGAATCCAACCAGTTGTACTTTATCACCGCTTTGCAGTGCTTCTGTAATTGCTTCGAAAACCGCATCTACAGCTTTAGTAGCATCCTTCTTGGGAAGTTCAGTTGCTTCTGTAACTACATTGATCAAATCTGATTTATTCATGTTTTCTCACCTCCCTGAGTAAATTCTCCGGTATCATACACTGTTTCCGTTTCAACGTAAAATATACGTGATAATCCCGTTTAAAACTTAACTTTGGCGCCCTTAGACCTTGAAGCGCAACAAACTTATAGTAATACAGCCCATCCATAAATTCAAGCTGTTACTCAAAAAAGGAGCAGAAATTATCATCTATCCTTGCATATTTATCTAAATTCAATCTAATTTGTTAGACCTATAGGAGCATTTAAGGTCTTTATTTCATCAGAATAATTGAGTCAGATTCACCGTTATTATAGGAACTAGGAATCAAGTTTTAGGATAGATACAAATAAAAAGAGCAGGATTTCTCCCACTCTTTGAATTTATTTATATTCAGCTTAGAGAATAATTGCAATAAGTCCGCCGGAACCCTCATTTATAATGCGACCAAGCGTTTCTTGCAGTTTGTAGCGCGCATTATCCGGCATCATAGCTATCTTGCCTTGAATTCCTTCTCTTACAATGGAGTGCAGGGAGCGGCCAAAAATATCGGATTCCCAAATCTTAATAGGATCATTCTCAAAGTCCTGCATCAGATAACGAACCAGCTCTTCGCTTTGCTTTTCCGTTCCGATGATTGGCGAGAATTCAGACTCCACATCCACCCGAATCATATGAATGGATGGTGCCGTAGCCTTTAAGCGAACCCCGAAGCGAGAGCCCTGACGAATCAGTTCTGGCTCGTCGAGTGCCATTTCGGCTAAAGATGGAGCCGCGATACCATAGCCAGTAGTCTTGACCATTTCCAAAGCTTCTGAGAATCGGTCGTATTCTCGTTTCGCATGTGAGAACTCCTGCATAAGCTGGAGCAAATGATCCTTACCGCGGATCTCAACCCCAACCACTTCCATCAGAACTTGATCGTACAGCTCTTCTGGAGCATACAGGTCGATCTCTGCTACACCCTGACCCATGTTCATACCACTTAGGCCAGCTTTATCAATAAAGTCATATTCGGTGAACTGAGATACAAGGCGGTCAACATCCCTCAGGCGGCGAATGTCTTTTACCGTATCGCGAACGGAGTTCTCATAACTACTACGTAGCCAGTGGTTTTCTCCAAGCACCATAACCCAGCTTGGCAGATTTACATTTACTTCATGCACTGGGAATTCATAAAGCACTTCCCGCAGCACACCAGTTACGTCATCTTCGCTCATGTTTGCGGCGCTTAGCGTCATAACTGGGATATCGTATTTGATGGCTAGCTCGTTACGGAGCTGCTGCGCTTCCTCACTGCGTGGCCGGGTGGAGTTAATGACAAGCACAAACGGCTTACCCACTTCCTTCAGCTCTGCAATGACGCGCTCTTCAGAGTCCACGTACGAGTTCCGCGGAATTTCTGCAATCGTACCATCTGTTGTTACCACTACACCTAGCGTTGAATGCTCCTGAATAACCTTACGTGTCCCGATTTCTGCCGCTTCCTGAAAAGGAATAGGCTCTTCAAACCAAGGTGTAGAGATCATTCGTGGTCCATTTTCATCCTCGTAACCTTTTGCACCCTCTACAGCGTAACCCACACAGTCTACCAGACGAACATTAACCTCAAGCCCTTCCGCAACCTTGATTTGGACTGCGTTGTTTGGCACAAACTTCGGTTCTGTCGTCATAATCGTTTTGCCTGCTGCGCTTTGCGGAAGCTCATCCACAGCTCTTACTCGATCAGCCTCATTCGTGATGTTTGGCAGGACAATGGTTTCCATGAAGCGCTTGATAAATGTCGATTTCCCCGTGCGAACCGCGCCGACGACGCCAAGATAAATGTCTCCGCCGGTACGCTCGGCAATGTCCTTGAAAATATCCACTTTTTCCAAAAGAGATCCCCTCCTCATATTACTCCGAAGAAAAAATGCCTGAAGAGCATCGACTTCGCGTTCCGCCGGTAATCTGACCCTTGCAGGACATCAACCGGACTTATCGTATGCCCGCCCGAAGCCTAGCTGCTTTCGACCGGGACGTACTTGCCCCGCGCTAAACTCCGAATGCTCGGACATGCATTTGGACTAGTATCATCATATGTATCCGGAACGAATTTATGACCCATATTCGCGCATTTCACAATGTAATTTCAAAAAAAGTTAAGTCTGCGCGCCGCAAGGCGTCTGACGCCCGGAAGCTTACTCATCCATCTTATGAGGTAGGATTCGTTGATAGAACTATTTTTAGTGGATGCTGAGATTAAAAGGTTATAAACAAAAAACGCCTAATGCCCCGGATAAAACCGAAGCTTAGACGCTTTTAAACTATAACTCTAACTTGGAGGCTGTGGGATCGGCTGATCATTAATCCATAGATACGGCAAAGACTTTACGGGAACGTAATATGAAGCTTCCTCCAGATCCAGTCGCAAGTCCTGATTCTTGTCGTGCTCTCCACCCTTCTTATCGACGGCAGCCATGATATCAAAAACATAATCTACGTAGACAGTTCCATCCTTATCCATGATAAAGTCAAGAACTTGACCGGAATAGACGCTAGTTAAGGTTATAGAGCTTGTACCCGCCTGCTTATGATCAATGGTATACAATCCGGGGTATAGCTCATCAAGCACAGGCAGGTTGCCGCCATGAGCTGATTTATAACGGTTAACCTGTCGTTGCACGTCATTCACCTTTTGAACCGTAACAAGGTCCATCACCTTCACCACAGGATCAATTTCCTCATTCAAAATAAGAAAATAAGCACTTCCACCCTGCTCAAAAGCGGTAGCCGGTATATCATCCAAATATCCCTTATTATTCAACTTCCCCAGGTCAATACGAAACTTCTCATACCTTGGAGTAGTTTCATCCGCATTAAGAATGGGCAGTACCCCTTCCTCCTGTTGATAATCATCAACGGCTGCTTGTATCCGTTTAACACTTTCCCGATAATTAACACTAGCCCGCTTCTCTTCACCTGGGTATAGACAGCCCGAAAGCGTAAGCGCGAGCGATACCATCCCTAGCAAAAGCTTGGCCCCTGCCTTCAGTTTCATTTTATATCCTATAAACTCCAACCGAGTCCCTCCCACGGTGACATTCTTACGCTACCACAGTTCATCTTCTTCCCCACGCCGCGCTGCTTCAAGCTTACGGCGCACCGCAGCCTTCAGTGGATCTTCCGGCACCTGAACGGTTACGTCGCTCCATACGGCAGCCTGACAGGCCAGACGTGTTCCTTCTTCTAAGGCCGATCCAAGCTTACGCCGCTCAATCTCTCCGGGAGGCCTTACTGCAGAAGCCTCTTCCTTCGCGACTGTAACCTTGCACATCAGGCAGCCTGCTTTGCCTCCGCATCTAGTTGTAATTGGCACTCCTGCTTTACGAGCGGCCTCTAATAACGAAATGCCACGGTTCACAACAGCTTTACGACCTTCTGGTTGAAATACAACGGTAACTCCTTTTTGTGATTTCATGATGTTACTTCCTTCCTCAACACTATGTAACTGCTTACATAATTGAAACAACTCCGCCCAATAGGCCCACTAACATGATGACAAAAGCAAGTATAGACAGTACAGCCTTAAGCAATCCCTTGGTTTTGCTCCGAGCAAAAGTTATAAGAAATACTGATAATCCCATAATCAGCATCGCAATCAGGGATAACCACATTTTCGTCATCGGATCCATGGTCAAAGCCCCCATTCGCCTGTAATTTATTAGGGACTATTATATCATGACCTTATCCTTTTCTGTAAAAAAACATCATTTTTTATGTATTATTTTAAATAAATTACGCTTCGTGAAAATTATCAGGAATATAAAAAAAAGCAAAAGACGACGGAATCGTTCATTGATCCGTTTTCTTTTGCTCACCCAACTTAAAGCTATTTTTTAAGCATCATTTTCATTAAAGACTCCATTGTGCTGGAACCTGCGCCGCCTTTTTTAACGGCATTGATAATCTCCTGCACAGTAGCTTCACTGACCGGCACTTTCGCCATTGATGACACCTGCTTAATTAACTGGCGGAGCTGGGCTTCATTCTGCGTAGTTCCTGGCTTTACCGTACTGGCTAGCTTTTTGACGGCACTTTCCGTAATGTTCTTGCCCGCCTTTTTGTTAATGGCGTTCAATGCATCCTTGGAAAAATCTCTGCTCACTTTTCATCCCTCCTCCGTCAATCCCCATTACAACATATGAGAATTTGCGGAAAAAGGTGAACAGGATCAGGAATGCCACTGCTCCCAAGTTTCCTGGGAGATCGACTCAAGCTCAGGCTTACGATCACGACCCATCAAGGCTTCAACCGCACTGCGTGGGCTTCTTCCTTGAAAGAGCACATGATAAATCTGATCCGTAATCGGCATCTGCACACCCAGCTTGAGCGAAATTGCATAAGCTGCTTCGGTAGTACGTATACCTTCGACTACCATCCCCATGGATTCCAGCACCTCAGCCAGCGGCTTGCCTTGACCAAGCATGGACCCAGCGCGCCAGTTACGGCTGTGCTGACTAGTAGCCGTCACAACAAGGTCGCCAATTCCGGCAAGGCCGGCAAAGGTCAAAGGATTGGCTCCAAGCTCAACTCCCACCCGAGATATCTCGGCGAGTCCACGGGTCAAAAGCGCTGCTTTAGCATTGTCCCCATATCCAAGGCCATCGGATAGACCTGCACCAAGGGCAATAATATTCTTAAGAGCTCCGGCAAGCTCTACCCCTACCTGATCACGATTCGTATATACACGGAAATCGTTGTTGATGAACAATTCCTGCGCTTCGGCGCTACGTTTGTCATCAGGTGAAGCAACTACAACGGTTGTAGGACACCGGCGTACAACTTCCTCTGCATGACTTGGACCGGAGAGGACGACGATCTGCCCTTCGTCACAGCCTAGTTCCTCTGCAATTACGATGGACATCCGCTTATTGCTCTCCGACTCAAAGCCCTTCGTAGCATGAACACATAACATGTCATCCTTCCAGAATGGCTTCAGACTGCGAGCAACCTGCCGCATTCCTGAAGACGGAGCTACAATTACAACCGCCTTAGAACCGGACACTGCCGTTTCCATATCCGTAGTTGCAATAATGTTAGCTGGCAATGCGATGCCAGGCAGATACTTATTATTCGTATGAGAGCCATTGATCTCGGCAGCTTGATCAGAGTTGCGTGTCCACAGATAAACTTCCGAGTGGTTTGCAGCCAGCACACTAGCCAGCGCAGTTCCCCAGCTCCCCGCTACAAGTACGGTAACTTTATCAGACAACACGATTCCCTCCTTTAACTTTTGAGCCTATCTTGTTCTCACGGCCTTCTACGATCTTTACAATATTCGTCCGGTGCCGCCAGAAGGCGAAGACCGCAATAATAATACTGGTCCAGAGCACAGGTTGTGTAAATCCTGTCAACAATAAAGCCACTGGTGTCAGTGCTACAAAAATTAATGAGCCAAGGGACACGTAACGTGTGATAAAGATAGACAGGATGGCGATGATACCGGCGAGCAGCGCTGGCCATAAACAAAGCGTAGCCATAACACCGATCGTAGTAGCAATGCCTTTCCCCCCACGAAAACGAAAATAGAGCGGCCAATTATGTCCGATGATGGCAGCGATTCCGCAAAGAGCCGGAACCCAGGTTCCCCAACCGCCGACCCAGGTTCCTAACCATACAGCGGCCACCCCTTTCAGCACATCCAGCAACAGCACTAGTATTGCAGGACCTTTACCCAATACACGCAGTGTATTGGTAGCCCCCGCATTTCCGCTTCCGTATTGACGGATATCAATTCCCTTTAGCAACTTTGCAAGCAGTACACTAAAGCTGACAGAACCAAGCAAATAGCTTACAACGATAACCAGAAGTTCAAGCGCCACACTTCTTCTCCCCTAACCTTCGTTTTCGGATTTGCGCCGTGTAAAGAGACGGATTGGTGTTCCTTCGAAATTAAATGCTGCGCGAATTTTATTCTCCAGATAACGTTCATAGGAGAAATGCATCAGCGACGGATCATTCACGAACACCACAATCGTAGGCGGCTTAACCGCAACCTGCGTTACATAGTTAATACGCAAGCGACGGCCTTTGTCAGTTGGTGGAGGGTTAATCGCGATTGCATCAGATACAACGTCGTTCACCAAATGTGTAGTAATGCGCAGTGCGTGCTGTTGAGATACATGCTGTACAACAGGCAGCAGTTTTTGCAAACGCTGTTTGGTTAAAGCCGACAAAAAGACAACCGGTGCGTAACTCATAAACAAGAAATGGTCACGAATCTTCGTCTCGAAGTTCTGCATAGTCTTATCGTCTTTCACAATGGCATCCCATTTGTTGACAACAAAAATAGATGCTTTACCAGCTTCATGTGCATAACCAGCAATATGCTTGTCCTGATCGATGATGCCCTCTTCGCCGTTAATTACAACGAGGACCACATCAGCCCGTTCGATCGCACGCATAGCACGCATAACACTGTATTTTTCAATGTTCTCGTATACCTTGCCTTTTTTACGCATACCTGCCGTATCGATAAGCACATAACGTTGCCCATCACGTTCAAAAGGAGTATCGATAGCATCTCTTGTTGTCCCTGCAATATCGCTGACGATAACACGTTCTTCGCCCAAAATCGCGTTAACCAGAGAGGATTTACCTACATTCGGACGGCCAATCAAAGCTACACGAATGACATCCTCATCGTATTCATCATCTATTTTCTCAGGTAGGCGCTCAACTACAGCATCTAGCAAGTCGCCGAGTCCGGTTCCGTGACTACCAGAAATTCCGATTGGATCGCCAAAACCAAGGCTATAGAACTCATAAATATCATCCGCACGCTTCATATTATCCACTTTGTTGATGGCAAGAACGACTGGTTTACCTGAACGGAACAGAATCTGAGCTACCTCTTCATCTGAATTCGTCACACCACTCTTCGCCTCACACATAAATACAATAACATCCGCTTCTTCAATCGCCAGCTCCGCTTGAACACGGATTGATTTCAGAATTGTATCTTCTCCATCAATTTCAATACCTCCGGTATCAATCACACTGAACGACTTACCGTTCCAATCTGAAATACCATAAATCCGGTCACGTGTAATCCCCGGCTTATCTTCTACAATGGCTAATCTATCGCCAATCAGCCGATTAAATATCGTCGATTTTCCGACGTTAGGCCTCCCAACAATTGCCACAACGGGTCTTGCCATATTCATTCCTCCTGTCATCCTTACGTTACTCATCATAGCAAAAAACATTTAAATTGGCTAACAATCATGTTAACTCTCAATAATCCGACCAGTTCCGAAAAAAAGACAATCGGCGAACCCCCGTATCGAGGGCTCGCCGATTACTTTACCCGTATATTCAAAAGCTCGTTTAGGGATTAGTTATTACCCTTAAATTTGTCCAGCTTGTCACCAAAACGTTCAGCAAGCGTAAAGCTAAGGCCTTCGTTGCTAAGGGAAACGTTAGGGTTGTTCAGAACTTCTTTAGGAGCTCTGTCTCTGCTATTGCTGCGTTCAGGTCTAGCAGATGGAGCTGGAGCTTCTTCAGTTTCTTTGATGCTCAGGCTAACACGTTTCTCGGATGGATTGAAGTCCAGAACTTTCACTTGAACTTCTTGTCCTTCTTTCAATACTTCGTGTGGAGTAGCGATGTGTTTGTGGGAGATTTGTGAGATATGCACAAGACCTTCCACACCCGGAAGCAATTCTACGAATGCTCCGAAGTTCACAAGACGTTTTACAACGCCTGTTACAACATCACCGATGTTGATTTCGCCAGCAGCAGAGTCCCAAGGACCTGGAGCAGCAGCTTTGATGCTCAGGCTGATTTTTCCTTTTTCAGGATCAACCTTCAATACTTTAACACGTACTTTATCACCTTCAGATACTACATCAGAAGGTTTCTCTACGTGACTCCAAGCGATTTCAGATACGTGTACAAGACCGTCAACTCCGCCCACATCAACAAATGCGCCGAATTGAGTCAGACGTTGTACTGTACCTTCGATGATTTGGCCTTCAGATAGTTCAGCCATAATTTTCAGCTTGTTAGCTTCGAATTCTTCTTCAAGAACTTCTTTAGCAGACAAGATTACTTTGCTGTTCTCACGGTCAAGTTCTTTCACTTTAACGCGCAAGGTACGGCCTTTGTAATCGCTGAAATCTTCAACGAAGTGACGCTCTACCATGGAAGCTGGGATAAATCCGCGAGCTCCAACATCAGCTACGAGGCCGCCTTTAACAACGTCAGCCACAGTAACTTCGAAAGCTTCTTGGGAAGCGAAGTATTTCTCAAGATCTTCCCATGATTTTTCACTATCAACAGCACGTTTGGAAAGAACAAGGCTTTCCTTGTTGTCGTTGATGCTGACAACTTTACATTCTACTTCCTGTCCAACTTCTACTGCTGCAGCAGCGTTGTCCAGTTGTACTGCGGACAATTCGCGAATTGGAATCACACCGTCGTATTTATATCCAATGCTTACATAAGCTTGGTTATCTTCGATTTTGACGATTGTTCCTTTCACGGTATCGCCTTTTTTCAGAGAAATGATTTCCAAGTCAGCTTGGTTAGTCACTTCTTCTTCGTTAACGGCAGCAACTTCTTCTACAGCTCCGTTATTTTCTGTCACAGCGGAATCCACCGCTTCTACGGATTCATTCTTTTCCGCAGCTTCCTGATTTTTAATTTCTTCAGACATGTGATTAGCCTCCTCGATTCAAAACCCCATTTATTTAAACCTGCGTATAGCAGAGTTCAAAACAAGCAATGCATAATATTTCACTTACACTTGATGATAGTATGTTCCAAAAAATAGCGGCTATGCCGTTATTTAATCAAAACATTGAGCAAAATTTGTTGTTCTGCTCATCCCTTAACTAGCACTTGGTTTACCTGTCTCTTTCATCTCACGGATGCGATCCATAATGACATCGGTAACAGCCTCGAGAGATTCGCTCCCCGCACCGGCAAATTGACTAAGGTCTACAGGAGCACCGTAGACAACGACCATGCGTCGAAAGGGTTTATACTGGCCGATAATAGCCGCTGGAATAACTGCTGCGCCACTTCGAAGTGCAAAGCTAGCAGCACCCTTCTTGGCCACTCCGGCATCAGAGTTACGCGTACCCTCCGGGAAGATACCCATGACATTACCATTACGAAGTGTGTTAAGGGCCGTTTTTATGGATTCTTTGCTTACGCCGCCACGTTTCACCGGAAAAGCACCCAATTTATTAATGAGCCAGCCAAGCACCGGAACCTCAAACAGTTCAGCCTTAGCCATATACTTTACCTGACGGTCCAGCTTAATTCCAATAGTCATTGGATCAAGCAGACTAATGTGGTTAGCGCAGAGCAGTACCCCGCCCTCCTTTGGCACATTTTCTTTCCCCACAATCTTAAGTGGGAAAAGGATTGCGTAAATCAAGCGAAGCAATCCAACACAAATTGCATAAATCATAAATGATTTCTCTCCCCGTCAACATGAGATCTACAGTGGGATACAATGGCCTCCACAACTTGATCGATATTCATTAAGGTCGTATCCAGAAGAATAGCATCTTCTGCACGGCGCAGCGGTGAAATCTCCCGTCCTTCATCCAGACGGTCCCGCTTTGCAATATCGTGTTCAAGCTGCTGAAGCGTCACCGATTCCGCGTCTCTCAGTTCCTTATAACGACGGAGAGCTCGTTCTTCCACACTTGCCGTCATAAAAATCTTTACCTCGGCATCCGGCAGCACGGTTGTACCGATATCGCGGCCATCCATTACCACGCCTTTGCGAAGCGCCATCTGACGCTGCAATTGACTCAGTCTGGATCTTACATCCTCGATCTTCGCATACTGCGACACAAGGCCGCTAACCTGAAGGCTCCGAATATGTGGGGTCACGTCTTCCCCATTAATCAGCACCTTCTGAATGTCTCGTTCCGGAATAAGTTCAATCACCATGTCGCGAACCTTCTCGTTCACTCGATGCTGATCTTCCGGTTCAATGCCTTCTTGGATCATATACCAGGTGATTGCCCGGTACATTGCACCAGTATCGACATAGATATAAGACAACTTCTGGGCTACCAATCGGGCTACAGTGCTCTTGCCTGCCCCGGCAGGTCCGTCGATGGCGACGTTTATTCTGTCATAAGTATGTGTACCCTGCCTATCCAACGGGGCATTCCTCCTCAAACACTCTTTCATAAAAAAAGCATCTAGCGTTACGAAAACTATTCCTGCAATATCAAGGAGCACACATAAATTGTTATGCTTGATGATATTATCAAGAAAAAAGCAGGCATTGCCTGCGACTTATAAAATTATACCACAGTTTATACTTCAGTGCAAAATCAGACAGCTTAATAGAGCTGTAAAAAATGCTTATCTGTTGCGGAAATCAAACTGACGTTCGAAGCAATAACGGATAATTTTCTGGCGTTCCAAATCTGAAATAGCGACAAATTTCAACATCGCTAAAAGCCGTCCATTCTCTAGCTTTTTAATGCGCACTACTTCACCTTCAAAATTGACATGCTCCGTGCTTCCGTTTCGATAAGGCACCAGTACCCAGCAGGACAATTTATTACCAACCTCCAGCTTAACCTGGTTATCCACCAAAAAGGAGATTCCTCCACCACCAATATCATCTGTACGAACTAGGAACCGTTTGCCAAGGCTATCCTTCACAGCAAGCTCTAGATCTGCATTCACTCGGAAAAAGCTTCTTCTCTGGATCTTAAAAATCGAATCTGTCTCCGGCTTTTGAATCCGGACCATACGAATTACATCTTCTTTAAAGCCCAGTACATAAGTATTAAAGTAATTTTTGATGCCACCCTCAGTTAAAAAATAAACCGAAAGCTCGTCCCCCATAAAGAGCCTTTTTAGACGACCATTGCTCTCCTGCATAGGAATTTCAATCAGGAATGCGTCTTCTTCCGTCTCTGCAATTCTTGATCTATATTCAACTTCTGCTTCAGCAGCGTCACTGGAAGCAACCTGTATGTATAGATATTCGTTAATTTTAGGATACAAAGATGTCACCGCCACATCAGTTTAGTAATTATCACTACCCCTGATTATAGCATGGGAATATCAGCCAGTCAGATATATTTTATAGATATTGCAAAAAAAAGGGACGCACCCAACTGCTGGATGCGCCCTCCCTTTATTTTGCCTCAGACCCCGAAGAAGGTCTGATTTCTTCCACAGACTCTTCAATGCCATCCTCGGCGTTAATGTAAATACGATACTTTGAGCCATTAACTCCTCCACCGAACTCGTAAGTCAAGACCTCGACGGAATCATCATTTTTAATCCAGGACAAGCGATTGTATTGCTCCTTGAAATCAGAATTCAGAAATTTTCTCGCCTCTGCAAGGGTAAGCTTTGGTTTTGGAAGCTTCCGGTTGTCCTTGTGCTCATTGACGTATTCGCTGGCCTCAAAACCGATGGTATCACCTGTATCCAGCCCCATACGAATGGTCATCTTTTCAGGATAAATCAATACATCATTCTGTTTGGTTACAAAGGTCAAATTCCCGATATTATCGTAACGATCAGCGCTGACTGCAGTCATATGGGGATATCCTTTTTTCTCAAGAAACTGCTCTGCTTTGGTAACTGCTTCTTTAATAGAAACTTTGGCAGGGCCAACCTCACGGTTGTCATAATAAGAGATCAGCAACCCGCCATTTTTGGTGAAATCCATACTAATGGCGTGCTTCTTATTCGAAGCGCTAACAGTTGCTGTATAGGATGGCCATTCGGTGTTCTTCCCATTTTCTTTAACATCCACTTTAGCATTGGAGCCCGCATCCGCGAACTTCAACGCCTTACGTTTGATGTCTTCGGCAGTCACGGGGGTACCTCCGAGCATTTTGACGGAACGTTTATCGTAGATGCTTGCTACTGAAGGACCCCAGTCTAGCTCAGGATATGCCCCTACACGTTTATCCACCGTTTTGAAGCCGTCAATAATCGTGTTGTCCTCCGCTTTATTTTCTGTCGCCAACGCCGTTTCAACATCCATCCAGCGCAGCCGATTGCCAATGACTTTATTTTGTACCTCTTGCAAATCCTTAGAGATTTCTCCTGAGTTCTTGTACAATGCTTTTAGATTGCTCAGCTCTCCATCTGTCAGAGGTTTTTTAGTGAAGTCACGAATCCCGGCTTTATAAGAAAAGTTGGAGATTTTGGACAGAAACTCCTCTGTTTTGCTAAATGGCAGCAAGGTCAGCGGCAGCTGGTTAATCTCATTTTGGGCCTCACTAGTCATCCGCCACACATTCACAAGTCCTTTACGGTGCATCCCATTAGAAGCAGAGTTAACCGCAAGCGTATTTCCAAGCTCACCATGAAGACGGTCCACATGATAGGACAAATCATGAAAGGCGCGTTGATATTGGTTCTCCGCCTTAATTAGTATTGAATTCTTCTCCTGATTCTCCTGATAACCCCACACAAGCGCACCAATCAGCAGCAGCGCGGTCAGCGGGAACATTACAGCACTTAATCTTTTGTACATAGGGCTACAAGACTCCTTTCGATAGCTTATTGGCGTTAGTTTGACAATAAACTAGGAGTCTTATGCACTGAAGTTGCTACACAATGTGACTATAACGTCCGCTCATGCTCTCTCTTCAATCTCAAAGCCACTGCTATTACTGCAAAGGCATTGTTTAAAGCCGGTTTGAATGACACCATGCTCTTTAATCCCTCTTAATATGTAGGTCTCACCACACTGTTTGCAAACGATACGTACTTTTATACGCAAAAAAAGACACCTCTCTCCTCTCTGGAATTCCTTACTAGGAACTGCCCTTCGAATATAAGTGTGTCCATCTCGATTATAGGTTAACCTCTTCTTCACGTTTCAGAAAGCGGAAAGGAGAACGGCTGTTGGCCCTAGCAACCTTTCCCATACCTCCATACCATAGGATAGCCATCAGAGGCACAATAAACCATATCCAATAGTTGGCTGTCGTACTCAAAATAAAGTCATATATCCCATGCCACATCCATGGCAACAGGAGAGAAAACACCAGAATTCTGCGGGTATGAACTCCTTTTGAGAACTTCGCCCTTCCCATATGGTAGCCCATGATCACACCAAACATAGCGTGTCCAGAAACCGGAAGAAGTGCTCTTAGAAACATTGATCCGATTGAAGCGTTGCTATACCAAGCGTACATTACATTTTCTATTGTTGCGAAGCCGAGCGAAATCGCCACAGCGTATAGTATCCCATCATATGGCTCGTCAAATTCGGTATGATTGTAAATCATATGGTACAGCACAAACCACTTTAGACATTCTTCCACGCCAGCGGATATGAGAAACGACTCCACGTAGGGACCACCATTTAGTCCCAGCATCAGCCCTCTCTGAATGATCATTACTGGAAACACAATCAGAAGGCCGAGCAAGAATACTTTAATGACTACATGAAGCGGTTCTTGATCATACTTGTCTTTCAGATAAAAAAAGGTCAACAGAGCAAGTCCCGGCGCTACTGCCGACGTAATGACCGATAACACGAGCACCGAATAACCTCCCTACACCCCTAAACCCTATTACTGCCGTTACACAGCAAGGTAGATGATAACTTTGATACAAGAATGACCGACATATCACCAACAACAAGACTAGGGCTGATCGGCCTAAACAATGGTCATCAGCCCCTAGTCTTGCCTAATTACTCCTGACGCTTAAAATGAGTGCACAATAACTGGACCGCATTCTCCGGCATCACTGTTTTCCCGTATTCATCGAGAACAGCTTCTGTGACCGGTGAGGAATCTCCAAACTCAGCAAGTACGCCAACAAGACCTGACAACGCCGTTTCTTCAAATTCCTTTGGATCGAAATACAGATACCATTTATTGTTATAAGAATACAGTTTCCCCTGGGAAGTAATATTACCGATGAGCACATGAGCCGCTTCAACCAGAACCTCGAAATCGCGGAATGCATATACAATGGAGTCGCTTTGTTCAAGAGTAACTTCCATTTCATAAATCTCTTCTGGCAATTCTTCTTCCCCGGACGCACCGTACTGATGGTGATCATATTTTCCTCGGGTCACTATAACGACCATGCCTTGCGCGGGCAATGCGAAAACTTCTACGGCAAGCGGACCCGTGGCATCAAAACCTAGTTCACTATATGCTTGATCCATCATCTCTGTAAACAGGTCATGAACCTTAGGAACTTCCTGCCACATGTCTTCCTTCTGGATGCCCCGCTCGCTCAGGTCGTCAAAAGTGAGGAAAATCCGTATCTTATCTTGACTTAATCGCTCTATTCTCATGACAGGATCCTCCTTTTGCAAGCTCATTTATTATAATGTATGATGAGTCCCGAGTAATGAGCCAAAAATGGTTACTATGTAAGTATGTTATCATTTTGCCGAGATAAATGCACGTAAATAAATATATAAAATCCTCTCTATTGAATAAACCATTTTCAAGGCCCTGAATAATAAAAAAGAATCATTCTGCGGAATATTTCATCCCCAAAATGATTCTGATGGAGTCCTTTACGGTTACAATCCCGGTATGGTTGTATGCGTTTCTTTAAGAATCTGCTCTACTTCGCTCTTTACTTCAGGATTGCTGCGAATGAATTCCTTTAACAATTTAAGATTGGATTCCTTCGACTTCACTGGTGATTCAGTCTTATGCTCAGAGGTTGCGCTGCTTGAACCGTTACTTTGAGCATTACTACTTGAAACAGCAGTGTTACCAAAACCAGTCGTGGCCATACCGATTATTTTTTCTTTTGCTTTATCTGCAGCCCCACTCATGGAACCACCCGATTGCCCTAGCGAAGACATTAAAGAATTCCGCTTTTTGGACATAATCATACTGGCTGCGGCGCCCATCAGCACCCCGCATAAAAATGACGAAGTATTCATATTTCCAGCCTCCTTGTATGGTAAAATCATGTTTAGTGTTCGCGGAAAGATTCCGGCTCATACAACCTAATAACAAGAAAGCGAGTTGAAAAAAGTGGGTAAAATGACATCAGTGCTCCTATTGGCTACCTTGCTGCTTACAGCCTGTGGCAACAGCGGTGCAAATGGAAATACAGCCAAGGAAACAAACACCACAAACAATCCGCCCACGGCGGCAGCTACACAAAGCGCAGAAACTACGGCGCCAGCACCTGAAGCAACAGCCAGTCCTACCCCTGAAGCAACAGCAGATGGAGGTACTACAGGAAATAGT